>NZ_CM137259.1:0-4399817 GCF_054515855.1 Cupriavidus sp. PET2-C1 | reverse complement strand
CGAGTCGTTCTGCTGCTGGCCGCCGAGCTGGTTGCCGGGGTGGCCTTGATGGCCTTGCTGGCCCGGGTGCCCCTGGTGGCCCGGATGGCCTTGATGACCCGGATGGCCGCCCTGGTTACCGGGGTGGCCGCCCTGCATGGGCTGCTGCGACGGCTGCACGCGGTAGGAGCGGGCGCTGGCTTCGGCCGGGTCCAGCTGCGGCACGTCGATATCGACGATCTCGCCACCCATGCCGCCCATGCTGCCTTGGTTGGCGCTGCCGGGATAGTTGCCGCCATTACCGCCATTGCCGCCATTGCCCGGGTAGGGCGCTTGCCCGCCGCGCTGGCCGCCGGCCTGGTTCATGGGGCCATAACCTTGGCCACCCTGGCCGCCCTGGCCCGGCTGCATGCCGGCCTGGCCGAAGTTTTGCGACAGCGGCTGGCCGGACGGATAGCCGGGGCCGGCGTGCTGCGGCGCCATGCCGGGCTGGCCCGGCTGGCCGGCCTGCTGCGGATAGCCGGCGGCAGCCCGGCCCGAGGCGGCGGGGTCCAGGACAAAGTGAACGCTAACGTTGGCTTCCCAGTATTCGCAGGCGAGCGCGGTGATGCGGCCGGAAAACTGGCTTTTTACCCAATCGAGCTTGAAGCGGTTGGGCGCGGCGATGCGCAGCGCATGCGCTTGCTCGTCGAAGCCCACGGGCGCCAACGGCTTGATCCAGGTCTTGAACTGTTGCGGCGTCAGTTCGCGCTCGAGTTGCGCGGCTGCTGCCTGCCAGAAATCTTGCATTGTTTTGTTGTTCGGTGTTCGCCACGGTGCATGGACGGCCCGGCCGAATGGACGACAGGCAAGGATCGGTGAGGCATCCCTGCCGTTGGTTCATGCAACCTGAACGCGATCGCTAAGCGATCCGCAAATGACCCCGCAGCCCGGGCCCCCATGGTGATCGACGCGACAAGCGGGAGCCGCTGACGAGCGAGGCGGCGAAATCGCCGCTTGCCCGTTGCGCGTCCGTTGTCCGGCATGCCAGGGGTGTAGCCCGGGTTGCGCTTGCGCCACGCAGCCCGTGTGGTGTTTGGACCCGGATTGTACCCCCCGCCCCAAGTTATCCACAAAGGATAAGTCTGTGGATAAGTTGTGAAAAAGCAGTGGATTGTTGTGCACAACCCCAGTTCTGGCGCGGGTTTCCGGGTAGCCAAAACGCAGGAAAACCTATGCGAAACAGTGACTTCGCTCACCTCAAGCGACCCCGGGTGGCACCCCCGAAGAAAAAAAACTTACCCACTGGCGATTGTGGACAATGAAATACAACAGGCTGTTGCGTATTTTTAAGGCAGGGGTGCCTCACAAGGCTCTAATCCATCTGCAGTCTTGACACTTCGCGCGAAACTCAGTTAAATGGCGGGTTCTGCGATGCCGCAGGGGATCACGTATGCGCATCGCCGGGTCTGACCTGTTCCGTGCAAAACCGGTGCGTATCCTTGGTTTTTTACTAAGCTGAAGCGCGCCGGAAACAGCTGGATTGGCCGGAACAGGCAGCGGGCCGGGCAGGCTGATGGGGTTGGAACGGATGGGTTGGTTTTACGCTTCCGCTCCGGCAAGATTCCCTCCCACAACTGCTTCGCGCGGCGTCGATGTCCGATTCGTCGGTGCCATCGATTCGCGAGATACACGGTCGGCAGCAAGATCACCACAGCAGTCGGCAACACCGCAAACCGCGGCAGCCCCATGCGAACCATACGCGGCGGCGCCCGGCTTAACGCCGGAAGCCGGGCGAGCCCAGATCAACCAGAGAGTGCAACATGAAACGTACATACCAACCTTCCGTTACCCGCCGCAAGCGTACCCATGGTTTCCGCGTGCGCATGAAGACCCGCGGCGGCCGTGCCGTCATCAACGCGCGTCGCGCCAAGGGCCGCAAGCGCCTGGCAGTCTAAGGGCCTGGCGACCGGCCACGGCGGTGCAGCAGCTTGCGCCGCCTTGGCCACTCGCCTCGCCTTTTGGACGGCCGGTAGCCAGCAGCCAAGCACAGCTTTTCCGCTCGCTTTGCCTAGCGTGACTACCTTTGCCTACCCTAAAGCCGCGAGGCTCACAAAAACGGATGAGTTTTCATCCGTTTTTGCATTGCGTCCGCGCCGACGCAGCCAGCATTTCGTGCTGTATGTGGGCGAGAACGGCCTGCCGCAAGCCCGCCTGGGCGTAGTGGTTGGCAAGAAGTTCGCAGCGCGTGCCGCCGAGCGCAACCTGGTGAAGCGCATGGTGCGGGAACTGTTCCGCCAACGGCAGGACAAACTCGCGGGCCGCGATGTGTTGCTGCGCCTGCAAGCCAAGTTTCCGCGCGCGGAGTTTTCCAGCCGCACCGCGATACGCCGGGTGTGCCTGGCCGAGCTGACCAGCTTGTTCGAGGTAGCGGTCAAGCCGCTTGCCCCGCGCCCTGCTGCCCCTTCCGGGGTGTCGCCGCCAAAGTCCGCCGAGGCTGCGCCCACTGAAGTCCCGCCCTCGGGCGCTCCTGCCTGACCGGCCCGCTGCCATGAAGCGAATCCTGCTTGCCCTGCTGCGCATCTACAAGATCGCCCTGAGCCCGTTTTTTGGCTCGCAGTGCCGCTTCCTGCCCACCTGTTCCGATTACGCCCGCGAAGCGATCCTGTGCCACGGCGCAGGGCGCGGCAGCTGGCTGGCCGCTTGCCGGCTATGCCGTTGCCATCCGTTCACGGATGGCGGGTATGATCCGGTGCCACCGGCATCGGCAACAAAGCAAGACCGGGCTCGCCCCGCGACTGGCCGTCCAGTCACGATCCGGCTACCCCGCCCCTGATTTCCCCCGACCACAGCGAGACATGGATATCAAACGCACCATACTCTGGGTCATCTTCTCGATGGCCCTCGTGCTGCTCTACGACAACTGGCAGCGCGCCAACGGTCACCAGTCGATGTTCTTCCCGAGCGCGACGCAGCAGGCTCCGGCAACCGCAGGCGGCGCTTCGGCCCCGCAAGGCGACGTGCCCAAGGCCAATGCAACGGCCGGCACCGCCGCAGGCGCTCCGGCGTCCGTCCCGGCAGCCGCGGCCCAGCCGAGCGGCGAGAAGATCGTGGTCAGCACCGACGTGATGCGTGCCCAGATCGATACCGCCGGCGGTATCCTGACGCGCCTGGAACTGCTGAACCACAAAGAGCATGACGGCAAGCCGGTCGTGCTGTTCGAGCGTGACCAGACCCGCACCTATATGGCCCGTTCCGGCCTGATCGGTGGCGACCTGCCCAACCACACCACGGTGTTTACCGCTTCGGCTGGCCCGCGCGACCTGGCCGGCTCGGACAAGGTGTCGTTGACGCTGACGGCGGAGAAGGACGGGGTCAAGCTGGACAAGACCTATACCTTCCACAAGGGCAGCTACGTTGTCGACACGAAATTTGCCGTGACCAACGACAGCGGCAAGCCGATCTCGCCGACGCTGTACATGGAACTGACGCGCGACGGCAGCAAGGTCGAGCAGTCGCAGTTCTATAGCACCTTCACCGGCCCGGCCATCTACACCGACGCCGACAAGTACCACAAGATCACCTTCGACGACATCGGCAAGGGCAAGGCTTCGGTCCCCGCGGCCGGTACCAGCGGCTGGGTGGCGATGGTGCAGCATTACTTTGCCTCGGCGTGGATTCCGCAATCGGGCAAGGAGCACAGCTTCTACGTCGAGAAGATCGACAACAACCTGTTCCGCGTGGGCGTGCAGCAGCCGCTGGGCGCCATCGCCCCGGGCGCCACGGTGAGCACCGATGCGCGCCTGTTCGCCGGCCCGCAGGAAGAGCGCATGCTCGAGAAGATCACCCCGGGCCTGGAACTGGTGAAGGACTATGGATGGCTGACCATCCTGGCCAAGCCGCTGTTCTGGCTGCTGGAAAAGATCCACGGCTTCCTGGGCAACTGGGGCTGGTCGATCATCGGGCTGACCGTGCTGATCAAGCTGGTGTTCTTCCCGCTGTCCGCGGCTAGCTACAAGTCCATGGGCAAGATGAAGGACCTGCAGCCCCGCATGACCGCGATGCGCGAGCGCCACAAGGGCGATCCGCAGAAGATGAACCAGGAGATGATGGCGCTGTACCGCACCGAGAAGGTCAACCCGCTGGGCGGCTGCCTGCCCATCGTGATCCAGATCCCGGTGTTCATTGCGCTGTACTGGGTGCTGCTGTCGTCGGTGGAAATGCGCGGTGCGCCTTGGCTGGGCTGGATCCATGACCTGTCGGTGCCGGATCCGTTCTACATCCTGCCGGTGCTGATGGCCGTGTCGATGTTCGTGCAGACCAAGCTGAACCCGACCCCGCCGGACCCCGTGCAGGCCAAGGTCATGATGATCATGCCGCTGGTGTTCTCGTTCATGTTCTTCTTCTTCCCGGCTGGCCTGGTGATGTACTGGGTCACCAACAACGTCTTGTCGATCGCGCAGCAATGGCAGATCAACCGGATGCTGGGCAAGAGCAAGGCGAAGACCGCCGCGGTGGCCAAGGGCTGACGTTGAAGTTGCAGTGAATCGATGCCAGCGGGTGGCAAACCCGCTGGCGACAAAAAAGCCCGGTGCGATGCACCGGGCTTTTTTTTGCTTCACCGGCCGCGCTTGAACGAAGCCGACTGGATGCGCCAAAGCCATTTGGAATGACGAGGGCTGTTACTCCCTCTCCCCTCAGGGGGAGAGGGTTGGGGAGAGGGGTGGCTTAACTAGGAGCCACTTGCAGCGAAGCCCGTGGTGTTTTCCAGCACACCGCCGTATTGAGCGCCCGCCGTCTCCCACAAGTGGGGAGCGGCGCAATCCAATGTCCTCAATCCAGCCGCTTGCCCGCCGTCTCCCGCACCATCGCCAGTCCCGCCAGCGACGCTATCCCGCAGCCGATCACATACAAGGCCGGCGCGTTGCGGTTGCCGGTGAGATCGATCAGCCAGGTCGCCAGGAACTGCGCAAACCCGCCGAACACCAGCACGCCGATGCAGTAGACCACCGACAGGCCCGTGGCGCGAATCCGGCGCGGAAAGAGCTCCGTCAGCAGCACCACCGACGGCACCGAGTTAAAGACCAGCGCCAGCGCCAGCACGGCCACCGCGGCTAGCAGCACCGCGAGCGTGGGGTGCGCGTTGATCAGCAGGAAGGCCGGGTAGATCAGCAGCAACATCGCCACGCGCGACCACAGGATGGCGGGCTTGCGCCCGACCCGGTCCGACAGGCGGCCGGCATAGGCGCACAGCGTCACCTGCACCAGCGCGGCGAGGCAACCGGCGCCCATGCCGACCGACAGCGGCAGCTTGAGCACCGTTGCGGCGTAGCTGGCCATGTAGTGCAGCACGATGTAGTTGGCGGAAGTACCGCCGATGGTGATCAGCACCCCGGCCACCACCGCGCGGCCGTGGCCGACGAACACCTCCGACAGGCCCGCGCGCTCGCTGGTGGCGCCGTGCGCGCCCGCCGTGGCGGACTCGCCGGTCTCATCCAGATGCCGCCGGATATAGAGGCCAACCGGTATCACCAGGATGCCGAGCAGGAAGGGCAGGCGCCAGCCCCAGCTCTCCAGCGCGGCGGGTGGCAGCGCATTGGTCAGCACCAGGCCGACCAGCGAGCCGAGCAGCACGCTCACGCCCTGGCTGAACAATTGCCAGCTGCCGAAGTAGCCGCGCGAGTTGTCATCGGCGTATTCCATCAGCAGCGCGGTGGATGCGCCCATCTCGCCGCCGATGGCAAAGCCCTGCACCAGCCGCGCCAGCACGATCAGCGCCGGCGCGAAGAGGCCCACCTGGGCATAGGTGGGCGCCACCACGAACAGCGCGGAGCCCAGCCCCATCATCCACAGCGTCAGCGTCATGGCCGGCTTGCGGCCAACGCGGTCGGCGTACAGGCCGATCAGCACGCCACCCAGCGGCCGCGCCACAAAGCCCACGCCGAAGGTGGCCAGCGACAGCATCAGCTGCCCGAGCGCACCCTGCACCGGGAAGTACAGCCGGCCGATCATCACGGCAAAGAAGCTGTAGACGGTGAAGTCGTAGAACTCGAGCCCGTTGCCGATGGTGATGGCGGCGATCGCGCGGCGCGTGGGCGCGGGCAGGGCGGGCGCGGCGGCAAGCGCCTGCGCCGGTGCGGTGGTGGACATGGTCCGGTCTCCTTGAATCGCTAATCGTTTTGCTTATTGCCGGGCATCCGCCCGGTCATGCGCGTGCGCAGCGCGGCTCAGGCCAGGAAGCGTTCGGCCAGCTTGACCCAGTAGGTGGCGCCCAGCGGCAGGCAGGCGTCGTTGAAGTCGTAGCCGGGGTTGTGCACCATGCAGCCGCCTTCGCCATCGCCGTTGCCGATGATCAGGTAGCAGCCGGGGCGCTGCTCCAGCAGGAAGGCGAAGTCCTCGCTGCCGGTGAGCGGCACCATGTTGTCGATCAGGCCTTCGTCGCCCAGCCATTGGCGCGCCACGTCGCGGGCCAGTTCCGTTTCGGCGGGATGATTGACCAGCACCGGATAGCGGCGGTTGTAATCGACCTCGGCGCGCGCGCCGAAGCTCTCTGCCTGCGCGTGCGCCAGCGCGGTGATGCGGGTCTGGAGCAGGTCGCGCACCTCGGCCTTGAGCGCGCGCACGGACAGCCGCATCTCGGCGGTGTCGGGAATCACGTTGGGCGCCTTGCCGGCCTGGATGGCGCCAACCGTGACGATGGCCATGTCGAGCGGGTTGACGTTGCGGGCCACCACGCTTTGCAGCGCCATCACCATGGAGGCGCACACCACCACCGGATCGATCGCCTTGTGTGGCACCGCGCCATGGCCACCGCGCCCGCTCACGCGGATGGTGACGGTATCGGACGAGGCCATGAAGGGCCCGGACAGGAAACCGAACTTGCCGACCGGATGGCCGGGCATGTTGTGCAAGGCGAACACGGCGTCGCAGGGGAACAGCGTGAACAGGCCGTCGTTCATCATTTCACGGGCGCCGCCCATGCCTTCCTCGGCGGGCTGGAAGATCAGGTGCAGCGTGCCTTTGAAGGGCTTGTGCTCGGCCAGGTACCTGGCGGCGGTGAGCAGGGTGGCGGTATGGCCGTCGTGCCCGCAGGCGTGCATCTTGCCGTCGAGCTTGCTGGCGTAGGGCAGGCCAGTGGCTTCCTGGATCGGCAACGCATCCATGTCGGCGCGCAGGCCCAGCGTGCGGCCCTCGCCGTTGCACAGCGTGCCGACCACGCCGGTGCCGCCCAGGCCGCGATGCACCGCGTAGCCCCAGGCCTGCAGGCACTCCGCCACGAGGTCGCTGGTGACGAACTCCTCGAAGCCGAGCTCCGGATGCGAGTGGATGCGGTGGCGCAAGGCCACCATCTCGGCTTCGATGGCCCGGATGCCAGGCAATACAGGGGATTGGGTCGATTGGGTGGTTTGCTGCATGACGGTCTCCTTGTGGGTGCCGGGTGGCGCAAGCCATGCCGGCGGCGCCCCCTTGGAACAGGAGCCGATCATAGGCAGCGTCCAACTGCCGCGGGAAGCCGCAATCTTGTTATCCTGACAACCGTTGGTTGTCTCTCTTTGGCCGGTCCACACCGCCGCCTACTTCGCGCGATCCATGAAACTCCATCAATTGCAGGCCTTGGTTGCCGTTGCCGACGCCGGCAGCATCCGTGCCGCCGCGCGCCTGCTGGGCCACTCCCAGGCGGCGGTGACCAAGGCGCTGCGCGAACTGGAAGCGGAGCAGCGGCTGGCGCTGCTGCTGCGCACCGCGGGCGGCGTTGGCTTCACGGAGACGGGGCACCGGCTGCTGGGCCACGCCCGCCTGGTGGTCGGCCAGCTTGACCGCGCCAACGCGGAATTGGCGGAGCTACGCGGCGAGGTGGGCGGGCGGCTGTCGATCGGCGTCACGCCCTGGGTCATGCTGACGTTCCTGTCCGAGGCGATACTGCATTTCCGGGAGCGCATGCCGGGGGTGCAGCTTGAGGTGTTCGAGGGCCTGACGGCGGTGGCGCTGCCGCGCCTGCGCGAGGGCCTGCTCGATTTTGTGGTGGGCCCGTTCACGCCGACCATGTCGGGCCAGGAGTTCGACTGCGAGCTCCTGCTCGCCTACGACTCCCGCGTGGTGGCCAGCCGCGGCCACCCCTGCGCTGGCAAGACCTCGCTGCATCAGCTGCTGGACCAGGACTGGGTAGTGAACTACACGCCCGCCACTTATCCCGCGATGATGCAGAACCTGTTCTGGCAACATGGCGCCGACATCGAACCGCGCCATCTGCATCGCGCCCATTCCACCTCGTTGCTGCTGGAAATGGTGCGGCATGCGGGCATGATCACCTATTGCCCGCGGCCGCTGATGTTCACCGACGCGCTGCGCGGCTGGGTGCAGGCGGTGCCGGTGGCCGAGCGCTTCGAATCCAGCCAGCTCGGCATCATCGCGCGCCGCAGCGCGATGCGTGGCGCGGCCGCGCAGTGCTTCGTGGATAGCCTGCGGGCAGTGATCCGGCGACGCGCCCGTTCCGCCGCCCCGGCGGACCGGGAGTTGTTCGATCTGCTGACGCTGTTGTTCTGAGCCGCCTCGAAGTTGCGACCGGACGCCGTCTCAGGCCAGGTCGAGCACGCTCATGGTGGCGTTGAAGCGGCTGACCAGCACCGCCTCGCCGTGCACGCTGGCGAAGACATCGGCCTCCACCACGATGATCGTGCGGCCGGATTTCAATACGTCGGCGCGGCAGGTCAGGCGATCGCTGCGGGCGGCGCGCAGCAGGTTGATCTTGAATTCGGCGGTGACCACGTGGCGGCCGGCGTCGAGCATGGTGCTGGCGGCGGCGCCGGCGGTGTGGTCGGCGATGGTGGCTTGCACGCCGGCATGCACGATGCCGCCATGCTGCAGGTGGCGGGGCGTGACCAGCAGTTCGCTCTCGCACCAGCCCGGCCCGCAATCCACCAGCCGGATGCCTACGTCCGCGACAAAGGCAGCCTGGCGAAAGCCGGCCTCGATGGTGTCGCGCAGCAAAAGCCGCTCTTGTTCGGTGGACATGGCGCTGCTCCTCGCACGGGTGGTGATCGGGTACGGCCTTGTGATGGCAGACCGGCTGGCGTTGCCAGCACGCATTGCAACCCGAAGCGCGCAGGCTGTCAAGGGAGTGCGGCGCAACCGGCACAATCGCCTACACTGGCCTACACTGATTAGACGTGCCCTGAAACGTGCCGCGAAACGTGCCCTGAAGCTGGCCTCCGCAAGATCAGGCTGTTCCGGTAGATACGCCTACGCCGATACGCCATGCGCGCCGCCAATCTTCCCCTCCAGTTGCACCCCCGCATGCGCGCCATCGATGCCTTCATCGTGCTCGGCGATGCGGGCCTGGTGGCGGTTGCCGATCAGCTGGATGCCTTGCACCGGCGCGACCATCCCGATGATGTGCATGCGTTGCGTGTGGCGGTGCGGCATCTGCGCGCCGTGTGTTGGGCATTTGCCCCGGCCTTGCCCAAGGCCATCCGCGCGCGCTGGGATGATTGCCTGCGCAAGCTGGCGCAGGCCGCCAGCGATGTGCGCGACTGGGACGTGTTCATCAGCCAGACCTTGAGCCCGGCGCTGGACTTGCAGCCTGAGGATCCGGTGCTGCTGGCGGTGCATGACACCGCGATCACGCGCCGCCATTACGCACGCGCCACCATGCTGGCGCAACTCACCGAACACCAGCACTGGCCACTGCCCGTGCTGCACCGCGACCTCACGCACCTGGGCAATGGCGGCGCGCAACGGGCGGGCGCTGCCGCGCAGGGCCGGCTGGCGGCGTTCGCGCGCCGGCGGGTGCGCCGCGCGTGCAAGCGCGTGAAGTCGCTGGCGCGCGCAGCGCGCTCGCAAGACCTGGCGCGCGTGCATCGTTTTCGCATTGGCAGCAAGCGGCTGCGCTATGTGATCGAGGCCTTGAAGCCGGTGCTGGCCAAGCGCTATGCCAAGCGCCTGCACGGCAAGCTGGTGAAGCGCCAAGGCAGCCTGGGCGACCTGATCGACGGCGCGGTGGCACGCCGCCTGATGATGGAGTGCCTGAACATGCCCGCAGCGGATGCAGCGCATACAGCGCATGCGCAGGATGAGCCGGGGGCCACGGTTGCGCCGGATCGATCTGCGACAATATCGCCATGACTGCCACGACCGCCATGACCGCAACCCACTCCCTCCAGCCTCGTTCCGCTCGCACCACGCCCATCGCCGCCATTGCTACCGCACCCGGGCGCGGCGGCATCGGCGTGGTGCGCGTGTCCGGCCCCGACGTGAGCGCGATTGCGCAGGCCGTGTGTGGCCAGGCGCTGAAAGCCCGCCACGCCACCTACCTGCCGTTCCTGGATGCACACGGCAAGGCGATCGACCACGGCCTGGCGCTGTACTTCCCCGCGCCGCACTCGTACACCGGCGAGGAAGTGCTGGAGCTGCAGGGCCACGGCGGCCCGGTGGTGATGCAGATGCTGCTGGCGCGCTGCCTGGACGCCGGCCGCGAAATGGGCCTGCGCCTGGCCGAGCCCGGCGAGTTCACGCGCCGCGCCTTTCTGAATGACAAGCTCGACCTGGCCCAGGCGGAAGCCGTGGCCGACCTGATCGAGGCCAGCACCGAAGCCGCCGCGCGCTCGGCCGCGCGCTCCATGGAGGGTGTGTTCTCCGACGCCATCCGCGCGCTGGTGGAACAGGTGATCCACCTGCGCATGCTGGTGGAAGCCACGCTGGATTTCCCCGAGGAAGAGATCGACTTCCTCGAAGCCTCCAACGCGCGCGGCCAGCTGGCCGATATCCGTGCTGCGCTGGCCGGCGTGTTGGCGCAGGCCAAGCAAGGCTCGCTGCTGCGCGAAGGATTGTCGGTGGTGCTGGCGGGCCAGCCCAATGTGGGCAAGTCGTCGCTGCTCAACGCGCTGGCCGGCGCGGAACTCGCCATCGTCACGCCGATTCCCGGCACCACGCGCGACCGCGTGCGCGAGACCATCCAGATCGAAGGCATCCCGCTGCATATCATCGACACCGCCGGCCTGCGCGAAGACGCCACCGACGAAGTCGAACGCATCGGCATCGAGCGCACCTGGGACGCCGTGGGCCGCGCCGACCTGGTGCTGCACCTGGTGGACGCGGCCGACTACGTGGAACACGGCTTGTCGGAGATCGACGACGCCATCGACGACCGCCTCTCCGGCCACCTGCCGCCGGGCTCGCCGATCCTGCGCGTGGTCAACAAGATCGACCTGGCGCCCAAGGTGGGCGAGCACCACTTCGGCGCGGATCGCCCGCACGTGGTGGCCGCCATCGGCCCGAACCCGGCCGAGGTATGGATCTCCGCGCGCACCGGCGCCGGCATCGACCTGCTGCGCAGCCAGTTGCTGCGGCTGGTGGGCTGGCAATCGGGCAACGAAGGCACCTTCCTCGCGCGCGAGCGGCACCTCACCGCGCTGCGCAACGCGCAATCGCACCTGGACCTGGCCGAAGAGCGCGCAGCGCAAGAGGCGCAGGCGCTGGACCTGTTCGCCGAAGAACTGCGCCTGGCGCAGGACCATCTCAACAGCATCACCGGCGAGTTCAGCAGCGATGATCTGCTGGGGACGATTTTTACGCGGTTTTGTATTGGCAAGTAATTAGTTGCCAAGCGTCTGCAATGGACGACCCGAACTGATTGAGGCGAAGTGGGACCAGTTCGACCTGGACGCCGCAGTCTGGCGCATCCCCGCTGACGCAATGAAGATGCGCAAGAAGCATTGGGCCTACCTGTCTGCCCGGGCCGTAGAAATGTTGCGCGAGATCGGAGGGGCTACCTACGTCTTCCCGTCCACTCGCGGGCGCCTTGAGGCGCCGATTGCGAAGCCGACTCTGAATACCGCAGTGAAGTCGCTTTGTTTGGCGATGGAGCACTTCGTTTTGCACAGTCTCCGACGCACTGCTTTTACCCACCAGCACGAGATGGGCTTGCCGTCCGACGTCATCGAGAAGGCGCTGCTCCACGAGATCAAAGGCATCAAGGGCGTGAACAACCGGGCCGAGTACGCCGCATCCTTCAGCACTGGGCATCGTTTGTAGCAACGCAAATCGACGACGGAAAAAAGGGGGGCGCTTGGACAATTCGGCCAAGCGGCGTAACAGGCACAGCTTCCGCCCGCCGCTGGTAGCCACTGTTCATCCATCCAGTACAATCGTCGCTAATCGTAGCCAACAGAATCCAAAGATTTCACCACCCGGAGTTGCGCACATGACCGACAAGCAAGTACGTGTGAACCACGACCGAACATTTGAAAGTGTCAAGCAGGTGAACGAGGACGACACGGAATTTTGGTTTGCCCGAGACCTGCAGCCGTTGCTGGATTACGCGAACTGGGAGGGTTTCCGACGAGTGATCGATAAGGCCATGGAGGCCTGCACCCGATCCGGACAAGCTACGGACGACCATTTTCGCCACGTTAGGAAAATGGTCTCTATCGGCTCCGGAGCTCGCCGGGCGGTGGAAGACTTCGAACTGTCCCGCTATGCCTGCTACCTGATCGTGCAAAACGGGGACCCCTCCAAGCCCGTGATTGCAAACGGGCAGACTTATTTCGCACTCCAGACGCGTCGCCAAGAACTAGCCGATGCTGCCCGCTTTGGCAAGCTATCCGAGGATGACCGACGCCTTATGCTGCGCGGTGAACTGACAGAGCACAATAAGGCACTGACCGCAGCAGCGAAGACTGCGGGCGTCGAAACCGCAATCGACTATGCAGTCTTCCAGGATCATGGCTACAAGGGGCTATACGGCGGCCTGGGCGCCAAGGACATCCATGCGACAAAAGGATTGAAGAAGAGCCAGAAGATCCTTGACCATATGGGCAGCACCGAACTGGCAGCAAACCTGTTCCGAGCAACCCAGACGGAAGAGAAGCTGCGACGCGACAACGTTCAGGGAAAACGCCAAGCAAACCTGACTCATCAAGAAGTTGGGGCCAAGGTACGTCAAACCATCGCTGAGATTGGCGGAACGATGCCCGAGAAACTCCCGACCCCGGAAAAAAGCATCAAGCAGATCGAGCGCGAACAAAGACAGTTGCAGAACGGCACGGAAAAATCCAGACCGGAAGAATCTTGATAAGACGAAAGCCTGCATAGTTTAAGCCGCGCCTAGCTCGACGGGCCGAAATACGGTGCACCTGCAGGCCCTAATCAAGGGATGGCGTGCGTCTAGCTGGAAAGGCATCTGTCCGTGGACCAGTGAATCGCCTCCACATTGTGCTTGTCCCGCGCGGCCCTTCTGGGAGCGTCGTGCGATGCGAGACGAGAGTCAACGGCAGCCTCTCGCGGGACGGCCCCCCGCAGCGGGGGATTGGAGGGGGCGCGATCCGCTGGTAGGGTCTGCCAGTCGTGTGGTAGCTCTCACTAATCCAGCGCAGGCAGGAGGGAAGCAATGTGGAAAATTGCAGTCTGGTCCGTGATGCTCATGGCATCCGCTGCCGCAGCTCCGTCGAACGGGCCATCGCCAGCATCCTTCACTGTGCCGATGTCGCAGGAAGAAAGGCACTTCTTGAGCGATCAGATCTGCGTTGACGAAAGCGCGTGCTTCGGGCCAAAACGCTTCGATAAGTTCATTGCCAGCAAATACCCTGACATTGCAAAGAAACGCTACTTGCCACCGCGAAATGCCCCGCTCGACAAGGAGGAAGTGGAATATATGCAAGTGGATTTCCGCCGCGGCCTCTATTACGCAAAGCTAATCCGGCTCGCAAACGGGCAGTCGTTGTTCGACTTTCTGACGAAGTGTAGCAAGCGCTTGTCGCCATACAACTGGGCGCAGATCGCCTTTGAGCCTAAGACCCGGCAACCGTACGTCGGGATGCAGTACTTCCCGGTGTTGAAGCAAAAGGGGACCGGGGACGAATTTGAAATGCAGATATTGCTAGATCGACACGGCGACACGATTACGGCACGTAGCCCGTTCTTTTCCTCCAACGTACTGCGCTACAGCAACTTCCTGGATCGGCATGGCTTGGAGTGCTGGTGACATAGATGGATGCCGCACGGGGCCTTTAGAGTCGACGTAGGGGAACGTAAGCCCGCGGAAACAGGCGTGCCTGTACGGTGCTCTTGCTGCCATCTTGTAAGGTGCTTTCGCCGCAGCATTTCCTTGCTCTCTGCGGAGGAATGAAGTCACCAGAAATGACCGTCACGCCGTCGAACAATGAAGGTTGCTGTTCCACCATCCGTGCCGCTCGATGCATGCGCCGTCGTAAGGTGCAGACCGCGATCGCCA
This sequence comes from Cupriavidus sp. PET2-C1, assembly GCF_054515855.1. NCBI lineage: Bacteria > Pseudomonadati > Pseudomonadota > Betaproteobacteria > Burkholderiales > Burkholderiaceae > Cupriavidus > Cupriavidus sp. PET2-C1. The sequence goes on along the minus strand of NZ_CM137259.1, from coordinate 4,385,632 downwards.
GGCGATCCGCGATAGCGCGGCGATCTTGCTTCATGGCGTCGAAGACGCGCAGGTAAGCTACTGCTTCTGCAAAGCGACCACGCATCTGAATCTCACGCGCGAGCTCTTCCTCTCGCAACTCCAGCGCCTGAGTGGGTTCATACGCCGCTGGCGCCTCAAGTGCGGCCAAGACAGGATTCTCGAACGTGCCGCCATCGTCATCGTCGCGCTGCTCGTCCAGGCGCACGGCAAAGCGAAATCGCTTGTCAGCGAACTTCACGAAGCGGTTGTACAGCCGCCCCAGGATCTGTTGATGAAATCCCTTGTCACCGGCGTCCGGAGGCGGGTCACGATCCCTGCTCAGCTCATCCGCCACCAACCAGGCCTCGGCCTGTAAATCCTCAACTGTCGTTTCGCCGCGGGAACGACTCGCAATCCTGCGCAGGTCGGAGATGATCGAGGGAATGAGTCTGGCGAAGAAGGCGCTGGCGGATCGGAATGACATGGGATGGCGTGCGGCGGGGAGAGCGCTGGGCGATAGACGGTCCAATCTATTGGAGCGCTTTGTCGGCAACTGCCCGATCCCCTATGCTAGGCGCGGCAATGCGGTTTCCTCTAGTTCCGTCTTTTGTTCTTCGCCGCCGGCGGCCAGCACCAAGACATTTTCCCCGGCTATAAAAAGAGGCGGCGGCAATGGCCGCCAGGGTGCTTATGGCTGGACTCGAACAATGGCGGAGGCAGATACATAGTCCCTATCTGGCTTACCGGCCTTGTTGCGAGTGCCGTTTGCAATCTGCATGTCAGCGGTCACCATCACCGTTTCCCCTGCCTTAACGACGAACGCCGCCATGTCGTCAAATACCGCATTGGGCAGCAGCTCGTAGCCGTCGGCGGGTAACAGGTTCGCCCGTCCAATCAGTTCGCCTTCATCTTCCCGAATGACCGAAGCGAACTTTAGATCATCCGGCACCCGACGCACTCGTAGCTCATAGGAGCCGGTCTCCTTGTCGAACTCGAACTTCGTAATCCGCGGATTCTTCGATTTGACGTGAACAACCAGCAGCCGGAGTTCCTCTCGGTACGGCAGCACTTCCGTTTGGATCGACATGTTGTTCACCCAGTCTTTGGCGCCGCCAAGGTTGAATTGGTAGTAAGCCCAGGACCCACCAACAAGCAATGCACCGCACGACAACACCTTCAATACGAAATCGGCCATCTCCAGCGCTCGCTTCATATGTCCATTCCTCTTTGACGTGTCAGGCCAATGATACCTTCGGCCCCACTTAGGCTTGCTCAGGCGCGACAGTTTGCGGCACTGGTGGAGGGGCTGGGATGCGCCCACCTAGTCCAGCGCGCGGCGGTGCCTCCACTACACGCGCGTGAGCGACGGGGGAAGGCCGGTTACCAAGGCGCGATTTTCACGCTGGTTACCACGGAGATGGCTGTTTGCGCGCGCTGGCGTGCCCGGGTCCGGACTGATATTTCCCGCCTGGCAGATTGGCCGCCAGGCTGTGGATAAGTTGGGGCACTTCGAAGTTTTGGCACACAAGATGGCACACAAGACTAAGTCAACTGGCAAGCGACTCTTGTAAATCAATGTGTTGCGGTCGCTCGCCCTGCTTCAGCCCTACTTCACCGGCAGGCAAATCCGTGTCTGCAACTGCGCGGGCGGCGTGGTGCGGGGATCGTTCACGTACTGCTCGAACATGGGAAAGTCCGCCGGCACGACCCCGCTGGTCGGCAGCCATTCCGAGAACATCCAGTTGTACGCCTTGCCCATCTCGTTGTAGGGGCCTGTGTAAGTCAGTATCGCGCAGCGGCCCGCCGGGATTTCGAATCGCTCTAGCTCGTCGCCCAGGTCGGCATCCGGCGCAACCGGCATGCCGGCCAGCGAGCGCAATTGCTCTGCCGGCACCTGTTCGGGATCGCTGAAGTACACGCCAAAACCGATGGCGTCCGGGCTGGCAAGGCCCCGGCTGGCCGCCAGCATGAAGGCGCGGGTGAACACCGGGCCGATTTCCTGATAGCTGCCACGATGGGGCAGCGCGGCCAGCACGGTGCCGGGAAAGGTTTCGATCTTGATGGGATACATGCCTAGCTCCTGAGGGTTGAAGGGACCGGAGCGGGCTGCGCGATACCGCCCCGGCGATATGCCGAAGGCCGCGCCAAATGCCCGGTTGAAGGCCGCGTCCGACTCGTAGCCGGCCCGCAGCGCCACATCACGCAATGAAACTTCGGTACCCGCCAGGGCGATTGCCGCACGGTGCATGCGCAGGCGTTGTACCGTGGCGTTCACCGTTTCTCCGATCATGGCGCGATAGACGCGATGAAAGTGATACGGCGACAGGCAGGCCAGGTCGGCCAGTTGGTACAGCTCCGGGTCGGCGTCGGGGTGGCTTGCCAGCCACCGCAGGACGGGCTCCATGCGTTGGGCGTACTGGATTCGGGTCTCGGGTTTCATGTGGTCTCCATGGCGTGCAATCTACCGGCAGCCGATTTGCAGATTTTGCGGTTTTTTTGTGGCTTGGCTAGCGCGAAGTGCAGATAAGCGCATGCGGGTCGGTTGTGGGCCGGTTGCGGCAAGCTGCAGCGCACAGACTGGTCCGCCCTCGCCACAACGAGTCCGCACACCCTCCTATACTGAAATCCCACCCCCATCTCGCCCGCCGCTGGTCCACGCGGCTGCCAGCGCGCGAGCCAATAGCAGAAGTGCCGCGCGGCAATCCAACCAGGCAAAGCAAGCACAGGAAGCAGGGGCCTGAATCCCGCACGGGCATCGACGCCAGGCGTGTAGCATGCGGCGCGGATGTACGCAGGGGTTCACACGAGAATTCGCACGGGCTCCTGTCCATGCAAGACCGGCAAGGAGATCATCATGACCAACGCGCAAGGACAAATCGTCGGCACCCTGAACCACCTGATCGAGGTCGGCAAGGACGGCGAGCTCAGCTGCACGACCGGCGCCCGCGAGGTGCATAACCCCGAGATACGCGCGATCCTCGCGGGCACGGCGGAATCGTGCCGCGCCTCGGTGATGGAGTTGCAGGCACTGGTGACGTCGCTGGGCGCGGAACCCCGGGATCGCGGCAGCATGGGCGGCACGCTGCATCGCGGCTGGATGGAAGTGTTGCACGTGATCGCGCCGCACAACGACGATGCGGTGCTGCAACTCTGCGAGCGCGATGAGGAAACGGCGAAACGCGAGTACCAGTCCGCGCTGATGAAGGACATGCCGCCCGAGATCCGCGCGGTGGTGCAGCGCCAGTACGAGGGCATACAGTGGCATCACGATCGCATCCACGCCATGCGCGGGATGCAGATTCATTGAGGCTGCGATGCGCTGATCGTCGGCAATCCCCCGCGATAAGTAGCAAAGACCGGCTGCCTGACGCCTGACGAACTACCAGACGAACGGGACCAGCCGGTATCGCACCCGGGCCGCATAGGCCGCGTAACCCTCGAGGCCGCGCTGCAGCTCGCGGTCTTCCATTGCCGTGCGAAACACGATGGCGCCGATGAGCACCAGCGATGCGGCCACGCCGTACCAGGAGCCGAGCATCAGCGCATTGGCCGGCAGGAACACCAGCATGGTGGCGTAGAGCGGGTGGCGAACCACGGCGTAGGGGCCGCTCGACACCACCCGGTGCCCGCGCTCGGCCTGGATCCTGACCACGGCCGCAAGGAAGGTGTTTTCGTGAAACACGCGGTCGATCACGAGATATGACAGCACCAGCAGCACTGCACCCAGGCACTGGAGCCACAGCGGCATCGCGGACCAGTGAAAGCGCACCGCATCCAGGCCCATCAGCACCATCCATGCGATCCACGCCACGAGCACGAACGGCAGCAGGATCTTGTCCCAGAACGGCTGGCCGCGTTGCAGCGGCACCTTCATGCGCTCGGCGAGCAGCGCCGGATCGTGCCGCGCCAGGCGTTGCGTGAGCCAATAGCCGCCGCCAAAAAACACGATGAGATAAGCCCAGGCGGCGGGCCAGGCCAGCGTGCCCGCCGCGCCAAACAGCAGGGCCGCAAAGAGCAGGCCCTCCACCGCCAGCATCATGCCGACCTTGAATCCCATGGCGCCTGCCTCCTTGCCGCCGAACCGGTAGCCGCGCGTTTGTCGTTTGTCATTTCTCCACGTTAGCACGCACTTGGTATGCCGGCGCACAGAGCGTGCCGGCGGGGCAAGCTAGATTCATCCGGCATGCCCACCGGTTGCGCGCGCCGCGCGCGGCCACCGCGACGCCGCAGAGCGTTGTGGCGCGGCGGCAAGCTAGGGAGGCATGGCAGAGTACCGCGCCCCCCCGATACCTTGAGGGGTAGGAAAAATGAGCCGTCGCGTTCTAGAGCTGACTGGGCTTCGCAGCGTCGCGGTCATGCTGGTGGTCATCAGCCATGCGGAGCACATGGCCAAGGGGGGGTACACGGGATTGCTTGCGCCATTGCGGTATCTCGCGAATGGCGGCGTCGGCGTGTTCATCTCGTTCGTGCTGAGCGGCTTTCTGATTACGGAGCTGCTGCAGGCTGAGTGGCGCGCCTGCGGCTCCATCAGGCTGATGCGTTTCTATGGCCGCCGCGCGCTGCGCATCTGGCCGGCTTTCTATGTCTACCTGATCGCGCTGGGCCTGTTCGGCATCGTCGGGCTGATCGATGTGGATGCGCGGCAGCTCCTGTTTGCGGCCGCGCACCTCTGGAATTACTCCGAGATGCTCGGGCTGGGCAACGTCAACATGGTGCATCCCATCGGCGCGTGGCTGCTCGGCCATTTCTGGACGCTGGCGCTGGACGAGCAGTTTTACTGGCTGTGGCCGCCAATGCTGTTGCTGCTGCTGCGCGGCAAGGACCCGCGCTGGCTGATGCTGGTGATCTTGCTGATGCCGCTGGTGAGGGTGCTCTGTTATTTCACGACGCCTTCGTTGCGCGGGCAACTGGGGTTGATGCTGCACACGGGCGTGGACCCGGTGCTGATGGGTTGCTACATCGCCCTGGACCGCGAGCGGTTGAAGGCGCAATTGAACGCGCGCTTCGCCGGCGCGTTCGCGCTGCCGGCGCTGATCCTGGTACTGCTGCTTGGCCTGCCAGTCATCGGCACCCTGGCCGGCGGCATCTGGACAGCGACCTATGGCCCGGTGGCGCTGGCAGCGGCGGTGGGCCTGCTGATCCTCGCCGTGGTGGAGCGGCCCGAGTTGTGGATATCGCGCCTGCTCCGGAGCAAGGCCTTTGTGTTCGTGGGCACGATCTCGTTCAGCTTGTACGTCTGGCAGCAGCTGTTTACCAGCACGGCGTCGCCGCTGGCGCTGCGCTTCCCCTTTTGCATCCTGGAGGCACTGGCAGCCGCGGCGCTGAGCTACGTGCTGGTCGAAGCGCCTTTCCTGCGGCTCAGGAGCTGGCTTGGCAAGCGAGGGCGGGCAGCAGCCCTGGCGGCGGGGAGCCAGGAGGGCGGCTCGCCTGCGCCCGGCGTCGAGGCCGAGCCGCTCCAGGACTTGCCGCAGCAGGCCTTGTAAGCGGGCGTTGCGCTGCTGGCCTGGGTCGGCCTGGGTTGGCCTGTGTTGGCTGCCACACCAACGCGGGCCAGGCCGCGCGGTACCTTTTGACATTGCACCACGGCAGCCCGGAAGGCCCGCCCGCGCCGGGCGTGGCCATCCCAGGCAGGGAGTGAACATGAACCGTGACGGTACACACGTTTCCGCGCTCGACGGTGTGCGGGGCCTGGCGGTCCTGATCGTCATGCTCTATCACTTTGCCCACGTGGGCCTGGTGTCGGACCTGCCGCTCGACCGCCTGTTCTACCAGTTGTCGATGACGGGGTGGATTGGCGTGGATATCTTCTTTGCGCTGTCGGGATTCCTGATCACGGGCATCCTGCTGCGCACCAAGGGCGCGCCCAACTACCTGCGCGCGTTCTACGGGCGCCGCGTGCTGCGCATCTTTCCGCTGTACTACTTCTACCTGGCCGTCCTGTTTCTGCTGCTGTTCCCGCTGATCTCGCACCGGATCGGCGCCTTTGAGCAGGCCAAGCTGGGGGCGGTGCAGGCCAGCTGGCCGTGGTTCGTGCTGTATCTGTCCAACCTCAAGCAGGCGCTGACCGGCACGTTTTTCGGCGCGGGCGCGGGGCATTTGTGGTCGCTTGCCATCGAGGAGCAGTTCTACGCCGTGTGGCCCTTGCTGGTGCTGCTGCTGCCGTTGGCCGCCATGCGCCGGCTCTGCCTGGTGCTGCTGGCGGGAACGCTGGCGGTGCGCGTCGGCATGGTCTTGCAAGGCTTCAGCGCGGACGCCATTTCGGTGTTCACGCCGGCCCGGCTGGATGGCCTGGTGGCAGGCGCGTTGCTGGCGATGGCGGTCCGGCGCGGATTGCGCTTCAAGCCCTGGCTGGTAAAGGCGGCGCCGTTGGCGCTGCTGGTGCTGGCGGGCGGGCTCGCGGCCATGGGTTCCCGGCTGGAATCCAGCCCGGTGATCTACACCGTGGGTTTCTCGGTGGTTGCCATGGTGGCGGTGGGCCTGATCTACGCGGCCTGCGCCACGGACCGGCACGCCGTGTTCAGCAACCGGTGCCTGGTGTTCCTGGGCAAGTACAGCTACGCGCTGTACGTGTTCCACCCGATCATCCGCGTGGTGGCGGTCAAGGTGTTCGGCGAGCCACGCCTGCTGTTCGGCAGCCAGATCCCGTGGCAGATGGGCTTTTCGGCGGCGTGCCTGTGCGCCTCCATCGCGGCGGCCTTGCTGAGCTGGCACCTGATCGAAAAGCGCTTCCTGGGACTCAAGGACATGCTGTTCCCCAACCGGGTTCCCACACCAGCGCCGCCCCCGCCAGCCGCCGCCTTGCCGGCGCGGGACGCGTTTGGCAGCGACCCCGCCAGGCGCGGACGGCCCATCATCTAGGCGTGCTGATCCGCGGCGGGCGGCGGCCTGGCAATGCCGGGCCGCTTGCCCACCGATGAATCGCATGCGGACACGGCCAACCGCTACAATGGGCCGTTTCAGCGAACGAGCCCCTGCCATGACCGATCATCCCCGCTTTACCCTCAATCGCTCGCTCGTCGTATTGGTGCCGCAGCAGCCTTTCTTCGAATGGATCATGGCCGTGGATATCGACCCGGTAGCCACGCTGACCCTTGAGCATGTGCGCGAGGACCAGAGTGTGTTCCTGGTGCCGGACGATGTCTCGACCATGGCGGAAGCGCTGCAGTGGGTGGAACAGCGCTGGCGCGCCTTGTTCGAATTCATGCTGGGGGAGTGGTTCGACGAAAGCCTGTGGCCGCAAACGCTGACGCTGCAGCAGTTCCGTGACTGGTTCACCGTGCAGCACCACTCGATGGTGTTCGACATGGCGCCGGACACCCCGGTCGAGCATGAAGACTGGGAAGACGAGGACGAAGACGACGACGAAACCGGGCTGCGGCACCTGCACTGATACTGATCGCTGCCTGCCGGTTGCGGCCCGATGCGGCGCAGCCCGGCAGCCCCGTAGCAAGCCAGCCTTACGTCACGCCATCGCCATGAAGTCCATGCGCATGCCCCCCCCGGACCCCCACACGACACCCCGCCCAGGCTGTGGACAAGTCTGTGGAGAAGACCGAACAACCCTGTGGGCAAAGCTGTGGGCAACTTTTTTGGCAAGCCCCGCCCGAGCGCCCGGCCTGGCACCGCCAGGCCTTGCCACAGGCGGGCTGGCAGCCGAGCCGAGCGTGCCGGCACGCAGCGCGCGCGCTCGATGCGCGCAGCCGGTGCCTGCCGGCGCAATGGCCCATTTCTATTGCAGGAAACCCCGGATGTTGAACCGTACCCAGCAAATCCTTATCGGCGTTGTCGCCCTTGCCGTCCTTGGCATGTTGTGGCTCACCGGCAACCATGAAGCGCAGCAGGAAGAGCCGGCCCCCGAGCCGGTCGCGGCAGCGTCCGCGGCGGTGCCGGAGCCCAACGCCGGCGCGCGCGGCGTGCCCAAGAACGGCACGCTGGACCCGATCAGCATCGACCCGAACCGCTCCACCGACATCCTGCCGCAATACCAGGCGGACACCCTTGTCGACGACTACCAGGAGAACGCTGGCGCGGCCAACGACCGCTACCTGGGCAAGTACTTCATCGTGGAGGGCGTGGCCAGCGGCGTGCGACGCGAGGGAAACGACACGGTCTTCCTGGATATCCGCTCCAATAGCCCGACCCTGGTGGTGCGCGCCAAGCTCCTGCCGATCCAGATCTGCGGCCCCGCCGGGCGCACCTGCGAGGTGGAAGCGCGCGGCACCATGGTCCGGCGCGGGCAGAAGGTGGCCGTGGAATGCACCGGCGCGGGCCAGGTGGAAGGCTCGCCTGTCCTTGAGGATTGCCTTGTGCGTGGCGGCGCCAACTGAGCGCGAGCACTGACTTACGCAGATTTACCCAGATCAACATCCAGCATGCAAACCCTGCTTTCCGTACTCGCCCTGACCATCTTGATCGTCACCGTGGTGGGCCTGGTCTCGCCACCGTTCATCAGCAACGCCTTCCTGAAGGGCCGCCCGGTGGGGCGCCTGCAGATCCTGCTGGTGGGGGTGTTCCTTGCCGCGATCTGCCTGATGGTAGTGGGCACGATGGCCAGCGGGGGCGCGGCAAAGGCTTGAGGCCGCGCGCCAATCGCCAGCCCGACTGCTTGTAGGACACATCCCACAGCAGGATCGGTGCGCTATCGATAGTGGCGTGTTCCGGCGTTGTGTATCTTTCCATCACGATACGAATAAACGTCAACGACGGGACATGGTCCGAAGCTCCCCTGGAGCGAGGGCCACGCCGAATATCATGATGGAAGATCTCTCCCGGGGCACGTTGCCTGCCCCGCAAGCCCAGGCTCTCGCCAACATCCTCGCCACCACGCGCCGCGCGTGGCAGGTGAGCGGGCTCGGTCACCTCGCCGTGGATCGTGGCCGCCCGCGCGGCCACCGCGACCAGCTCACGCAGCGCGCCGCCCGCGCCTTCGAGGCGCAGGTGATGGCGCTACGCTGCCGCCAGGCCATTGTGCTCTGAGGCGAACCCCGCGCAGCCAACCTGAACGCTAGTTTCCGAGGGAAGTCGCCTCGCCTGGCCAGCCTCTCCGGCTGGCCGGTTTTTTTGCCTTGGCGGCCCGCGCGCGCCGCTGGGCCGGGGCTGGGCCAGCGCTGGGCCGGTTTACCCGCTCTGTTCCAACGATTGCCGCCGCCGCAATGGCCTAAAGTTGGCGGGCGCGCTTGCCGACAACACGGCTCGGCACCCTTGCACCAGCGTTTCCAGGAACATCATGAAAAAAGCATTGCTAGCCGCCAGCCTAGGCTTGCTGGTCACCGGCTGCGCCACGTACCAGGCCGTCGTCCCGGTCGACCGCGGCGACCGTATCGCCTCCATGCAGCCCGCCGACGGCACGCTGTTCTGCGTGATCGCCAACCCGGGCAGCGGCGGCAATGCCTATGCGGAATTCATCCGCGACTCGGTGCAGCAGCGCGGCTTTGAGTTCAAGATGCTGTCGCCCGGCTCGTCGGTGGCGTCGTGCCCTTATACCGCCACGGTCTACATGCAACGCCAGACCTACTGGCGCGATTTCCTGAGTACGGCGGAGATCATCGTCTATATCAACGGCGAGCGCGCCGGCAAGGCGAACTACGACGCCCTGCGCAGCGCCGGCGGCATCAACCTGAGCAACCTGGTCCCGCCCGAGATGAAGATCGACGAGCTGTTCGAGCAATTGCTGCCCGGCATGCGGCCAAAGCCGTCCACGGCCGGCACGCCAGGTGCGCCGGCCGCCCCGCAATCGCCAGCTACGCCAGCCTGAACGCCTCCGCCGGCTTGACGACGGCGTACCCATCGCTGCTAGAAGTGCTGCGTCATCCTCTTTTTGGGTGCGTAAATGCGCACCTTTATCAGCCGGTCAGCCTACCAGCTGCCCCAGCCGCACCACGGTCACGCCCGGGCGCAGTTGCCGCAGCGACGGCATCACCAGCACGCAATCCGGATACGGCGTGACCACCGGCTCGCCGTCGCGCCAGCCGATCACGGTGCCGGCTTCGGCGAAGGTCTCCAGCCCGGTGTATGGGCCGGCAAAGCGGAAATCCATGCTGCTGGCGACCACGGGCTCGGTCACGCGTACCACCCGCTGCGGGGCCACGGGCAGGAGCCAGCCTGCAGGCACGTCGCCCGCGTCGATCACGCCGGCATGGAGCAGGAAGCGCGCGGTGCTGTCCTGGGCCACGCCCACGGCAGCGGTTTCCCAATGCTGGCCGCATTCGATCAGCAGCGCGTTCCTGGCGCTGGCGGGATCGCCAAAGCCTTCGTAGTCGCGCATGCGCCGTCCTTCCGGATGGCCTTCGTCCACGATCACATTGGCGGGCGCGCCCACGGCGCGCGACAGGGCGATGCCCTTGTCGAGCGGGCCGGACACGATCAGCGGCAGGCTCTTCTCGTGCATGGAGTGCAGGTCGAGCAGCAGGTCCACGGTATCGATGACCGGGCGCATGGCGCGCGCGCGGCGCAGCTCGGACGAGTCACGGGTGGTGTCGTCCAGCACGGCCGCCGTCCACACGCGGTTGAAATCCTGGTCGACATAGCGCGACGCATCCGGGCGGGTGGCATCGAAGCTGTGATACGCGTCGACGTTGGCAAAGGCCAGCGTCAGGCGGCCGCGGCGCGGGCGCAGGCCCAGGTCCAGCAGCGCCTTGACGGTGATGGCACCGCACACCTCGTTGCCGTGGGTCAGCGCATTGACCATCACGTGCGGGCCGGGCACGCCGCTGTCGAAGGTGTGGACGTAGGGCACGCCGGCGTTGCCGGCGGCGTAGGCGGAGATATCGGGGAATTCGACTTCAACCGGGTAAGCGTCGAAGCTGGGGGCAGTGGTCGTCATGTTTTCAGGTCGGCAAGATTGCCAGTGAGCCAGTGATAGCGACTGAACAGCGAAAGTAGCGAAGGAAGCGAAGGGAGGCGGGCGGCAACCGCCGGCACCGCCACTTGCGACAAGCAAATGGTACGCCTGCCGCCGTCCCCTTATTCGTGAATGCCGGCAGTCTGGACGATGCTCTTGTACTTCACCGTCTCGCGCTTGATAAAGCTGGCGAACTGGCCCGGGCCGCCCGGCGCCACTTCCACGCCGGCCTCGGCCAGCTTCTTCTTCACGTCAGGCATGGCCAGCACGGCCTGCATCTCGGTGTTCAGGCGATCGACCACGGCGCGCGGCGTATTGGCCGGCGCCATCAGGCCAAACCACACGCCCATGTCCACGCCCTTGAGCGCGCTGCTTTCCGCCAGCGCGGGCACGTTGGGCGCCACCTGGGCGCGGTGCCCTTCGGTCACGCCGTAGGCCTTGACCCGGCCAGCCTGGATATGCGGCAGCGCCGACGACAGCACCATCACGGCGAGGTCGATCTGGCCGCCGAGCAGGTCGGTGGACATGGCGGATGCACCCTTATAGGGCACATGGGTGATGTTGACCTTGCCTTGCTGCTTGATCAGCTCGCCGGCCAGGTTCAACGGCGTGCCCACGCCGGACGACGCATAGGCCAGCTTGCCCGGCTGCGCCTTGGCCAGCGCGATCAGCTCGTCGGCATTCTTGGCCGGCAGCGCGGACTTGCCCACCAGCACCATCGGCTGGGTGCCGACGAAGGTGATCGGCGCCAGGTCGCGCTCGCCGTCGTAGCGCACGGCGGGGTTGGTCAGGCGCGCGATCGAGACCTCGCTGCCCGAGCCCATCAGCAGCGTGTAGCCGTCGGCGTCGGCCTTGACCACCTTGGACGCGCCGATGGTGCCGCCCGCGCCGCCCAGGTTCTCGATCACCACGCTCTGGCCCAGGCGCTTGCCCAGTTCCGGCGCGATGGTGCGCGCCACCAGGTCGACGCTGCCGCCCGCGGTATAGCCCACCACCAGGGAAATCGGCTTGGTCGGCCAGCCCGAGGCGCTGGCGCCGCCGGCAAGCAGGCAGAAGGATGCGGCAGCAGCCGCACGCAGCAGTTTGTTCATGGCAGGTCTCTCCGTTTTTAGATTTGCGCCGTATGCAGACAGGCAAGGTAGGCAGGCATGCGGCGATCTTAGAGAGCGTGCGGCCGCAGCAACGTGCGGCTTTGGCAATGGTGCTTGCCGTTTTGGCAAGGGTGGGGGATCGGGGACCGGGGATCGGGATCAGGCCGCTGCCCGCACCAAGGCGGGCCCGGCGCGTGGCGCCGAACAGCTAGCCCGCCACCGCCGCATGCCAGAAGGCCTCGCCCAGCGCCCGCATGGGCGCGCGCGGGCGATACAGCAGGATCTGCATCACGAGGTCCGTTTCGCCGCCCACCTCCAGCCCGGCGCGCACCAGGCGACCGGCGTGCAGGTCATCGGCGATCAGCCGCGCGGGCAGCCACGCCAGGCCCATGCGCTGGCGCACCATTTCATGCACGGATTCGGCGAAGTCGCTGACCGCGATCACGTCGAGCCGGCTGGCCAGCCCGCGCCGGGCGATCTCGCCGTTGACCATGCGGCCCAGGGTCAGCGTTGGCGCGTACGCAATCATCGGCACCGGGGCGCGCTGCCCGCGTGCGAGCAACTTGTACTGTGGGCCGCCGCCATCCGCCGCCGCGCTCACGCAAACGAGGCGCTCCTCCCCCACAAAATGGTACTGGTAGCGCGCGCTGTCCAGCGTCACCGGCTGCTCCGGCGAGTTGTAGCAAAGCAGGAAATCCGCGTCGCCTTCGGTGAAGATCGCCAGCGCGTCGTGCGTGGGAAAGGTGGAAAGCCGCGTGCGAAAGCCCGCAGCCGCCTTGTCGTTGCGCAGCGCATGGCGCAGGCCGGCCAGCCACGCCGGCACCATCGAGCGCGCCAGCGTCTTGCCGGTGACGATCACCACGGTGCTGGCATCGGCCCGATGCGCCGCGCGCAGCGCCATGCGCGTATCGTCCAGCGTGCGCAGCGCGCTCTGCGCGGCCTCCAGGAACTGCCGCCCCTCATCGGTGAGGCGCACCGGGAACACGCTGCGATCGATCAGCGGCGCGCCCGCCCAGACTTCCAGCGCCTGCATGCGGCGCCCGAACGCGGGCGGCGTGACATTGCGCAGCTCCGCCGCGCGCGCCAGGCTGCCGGCCTGGGCCAGGCACACAAAATCCTCCAGCCAGCGGATATGCATAAGGACTCGCGCCAGGGCGCGCGCAGAAGTTGAATGGGGACGATCCGGGCAAATGCCGCCGTCGCGAAGCGCGGCGCTGCGAATATTGTAGCTGTAGCGGTGCGTGCCCCGGGGCGCGGCGCCCGGCATACGACACACGGCAGCCGCACGACTCGGGTAGAATTTTTGCCATGGCCTTCTTCAAGCGCAGCGCTGCGCCCACCTCCTCCTCGTCACCCGCGTCCGCCGCCCACGATGCCGCCGGCGCCGGCAACGGCACGCCGCCGGAATACACCATCGACGAACTCGCGCGGGCGGCCGGCACCACGGTGCGCAATGTGCGCTCCTACCAGGACCGCGGCCTGATCGATCCGCCCGAGCGGCGCGGCCGGGTGGGCATCTACACGCAAACGCACCTGGGCCTGCTACGGCTGATCAACCACCTGCTGGCGCGCGGCTACACGCTGAACAATATCCAGGAACTGCTCAAGGCCATCGTGGAAGGGCATGACCTGCGCTCCATCCTCGGGCTGGAATCCGCCATCGGCAGCCCGTGGACCGACGAAGTGCCGCGCCACTATTCCTACCTGACGCTGGCCAAGCTGTTCGGCCGCGCGATATCGCGCCCGGCGCTGGCCAAGGCCATCGCGCTCGGCCTGCTGGAGCCGGACGGCATGGGCTACCTCGCGCGCAGCCCGCGCACGCTGGCCGCCGGCGCCGAGATCGCACGCGCGGGATTTCCGCTGGAAGATGTGCTGTCCATCGTCGAGCACGCACGCGGGCACTTCGAAGCCGTATCCGACCGGATCGTGGCCATGGTGGTGCGCGAACTGGACCGCTTCGGCGAAGGCAAGCTGCCACCGCCGCAAGACGTGCCGCGGCTGGTGGATATCCTCTGGCGCATCCGCCCGCTGGCGATGGTGGCGGTAGAAGCGGAAATGATGCGGGCCATGGAACGGTCGGCCAATAAATACCTCGGCGACCGCGTGGCGGCCATCATCGAGCACTTGCACGATGCGCCGGAAGACAGCGGCGCGGGCAACCCGCCCAAGGGTGGGCCGCGCAAGGCCAAGCGCTGATACAGGTACGTGCCCGCGCTCTAGCGCTCTAGCGCTCTAGCCCGCTAGCTAAAACGCCACCATCTGGAAATCGCCCTTGCGCATGCCGCAATCGGGGCAGCTCCAGTCTTCCGGCACCGCACTCCATGCCGTGCCGGGCGCGATGCCATGCTCCGGCATGCCAGCGGCTTCGTCGTAGACAAGCCCGCAAATTTCACACTGCCAGAGCTTCATGCCGCGGCCCTCACCGATGGCGCCCGGCTGGATACGCCGGCCCGCGCGGAGGTGGCCTCGATCTCCGCGATCAGCGGCTCGATGCGCGCCAGCTGCGCACGGTTGTCGTGATCCCACGGATGAAACCCCGGCCGGAAATAATCGAACCACTCCGGGATCATCTTGCGCAGCACGCCGGGCTTGCCCCACAGGAAACGCACCACGCCGCCAAAGCCGCTGAGCTTGTTGCGGCACTCGCGATCCGCCATCACCAGCCGGATGTGGAACACGAACACCATCGCCCAGAACGTCACCGTGGTGGTGAGCATGGTAAAGGTGCGCAACAGATAGCGATACAGCCCCGGCTTCATCACGGCATTCCACACGTCGTAGGCCACCGCCTTGTGCTCGGTTTCTTCCAGCGCGTGCCAGATCCACACCTGGTGATAGCCGGGCTCGGAGCCGCCCATCTGCTCCGGGTCCGCCAGCAGCCCGCCGGCAAGCATCGCGGTGTAGTGCTCGAGCGCGATGGTGTGCGCAAGCTGCCATGACTTGGGCAGTATCTTGCGCAGCACGTTGAGCAGTTTGCCGACGAAGCGGTCGAGCGGCTCGGCGGGCAGGCCCGCATCCGTCATCAGCCGGTTGTAGAGAATATGCTCGCGCGTGTGCATGGCTTCCTGGCCGATGAAGCCCGCGATGGCACGCTTGAGCTCGGGGTCGGTCACGTCGTCGCGATAGGCGCGCACGCTGTCCATGAAGAAGCGCTCGCCTGCCGGGAAGAAAATCGAAAGCGCGTTGACGAAGTGGGTGACATGGCGGCCCCGCACGTGCCAGTCGCCGATGCGGCTGGCGGGCAAGTGGGGATGCACATCGCGTCGGACTGGCATCATGATGAGTACTCCTGTCGATTCGTGGAATGCGTCGGGTGCATCGGGTGCGTCGGGTGCGTCGGGTGTTGCAACAGCGGCTCAGCGCCCGTCGAGAAAAGGCAGCAGGTCCGCCGCCACGCGCTGGGGGTCCTCTTCCATCGGGATATGGCCCAGGCCTGCGTAGCGCTGCAGCCGCGCGCCCGGGATGCGCCCGGCAAAGGCTTGCGCATGCGCCGGCGGGATCCAGCGGTCACGCTCGCCCCACAGCACCAGCGTGGGCGAGCGGATGCCATTGAGCGCTTGCGTGTCGAGCGCGTCGAAATCCAGCTTGGGCACCATGCGGCCGACCGCTTCGCGGCTGCCCTCGGCGTAGAAGAAATCGACATAGCGGCGGAAGGTGCCTTCGTCCACCCGCGAGGCATCGCCGTAGACATCGCGCGTGGCGGCGCGGATCACGCACTCCGGCAGCAGCCACGGCGCCGACCAGCGCACCGGCGCGTGGTTGAACAGCGCGATATAGAGCGGCAGCTTCATCGGGAAACCGGCGGCATCGATCAGCACCATCTTGTCGACACGCTCCGGATGGCGCACGGCCATGTCCCATGCGATCAGGCCGCCCAGCGAGTTGCCGATGACGCTGGCGCGCCGCAGGTGGATGGCGTCGCAAAAGGCGTCGATGAAGCGGCGGTACGTGTCCACATCCATGGTGAGAATGCGCCCGCGCGCATCGCGCAACGGCCCGGTCAGGCCAAAGGGCGGCAGGTCCACGCGCAGCACGCGATAGCGTTGCGCGAGTGCCGGCAGCACGCCTTGCCAGGTGTGCAGCGAGGCGCCGAAGCCGTGGATCAGCAGCAGCGGCTCGCCGTCGGGCACGCCTTCATCGGTGTAATGCACGAGCGTGCCCATGACCTGCACCCAGCGCGAGGCCGGCAGCGCGTAGCGTCTGGCAAGCGTTTCACGCGACAGGCTGAACAGCCCTACGCGGCCCTGGCCGAACCAGCGCGTGAGCGCGCCGGGTGGCTGCGAGAGGCGGCTGTCCGCCGGCATGGCGACGCGGTTCATTGCGCCTCTCCGCCATTGCCGCTGGCCTTGGCCGGCACCGTGTCGGGCACGTCCGCGGCGGGCTTGCCGAGCGGGCCTTTGCGGCGCGCGTCGAACACCACCAGCTTCTGGTAAGCCGCGGGCAGCAGCCGCGCCATCATGTCGGCGGCAACCGCATCCGGGCCGATCAGCACGCGGCGGCGGTTGTGGCGCACGCCGTCGAGGATCACGCGCGCGGCCTTGTCCGCCGTGGTGATGAAATACTTCTCGAAGTCGTCGCGGCCCTGCTGCTCGTCGTGCACCAGGAAGCCGGTGACGTTGGCGGAGATGCGGCTGGCCTGCGCAATATTGGTCTTGATGCCACCCGGGTGCACGCAGGTCGCGGACACGCCGCACGCCTGCATGTCGAGCTCCTGGCGCAGCGATTCCGTGAAGCCACGCACCGCGTACTTGCTCGCGTTGTAGCCGCTCATGCCGGGCTGCGCGAAGATGCCGAAGATGCTCGACGTATTGATCACGTGGCCTTCGCCGCTGGCCTTCAGGTAGGGCAGGAACGCCTTGGTGCCATGCACCACGCCCCAGAAGTTGATGCCCATGATCCATTCGAGGTCATCGTAGCTCATGCCCTCGATGGTGCTCGACAGCGCCACGCCGGCATTGTTGAAAATCAGGTTGATGCGCCCGTGCGTGCGCGCGGCCTGCTCGGCCCAGGCGTACATCGCGGCGCGGTTCGATACATCCACGCAGTGCTGCGTGAAAACCAGGCCCGGCGCCGCGCGCATGACCTCGGCCACCGTCTGCGCCAGGCCTTTTTCATCGCGGTCCGACAGCGCCAGCTGGCAGCCTTCGCGCGCCAGCGCGAGCGCGAGCGCGCGGCCCATGCCGGAGCCCGCGCCGGTAATGGCGGCCACCTTGTTCTTGAAATCCTTCATGCGGTGTCTCCTCGGTGTTCTTCTTGTCAGGTTCGCGGCCGGACGCGCAACGCGCTCACGCCTCGATGGCGTGGTTGGCTGCGCTGGGTGCGAGCGCGTGCTGCATCAGCGGACGGATTTCGTAGTCGGCCATGCGAAAGCGTGCGGTGGCGCGGCGGAACTGCCAGGTGAATCCGGGCCACAGCGTGGTGTTCTTGCCGGTCTTGGGGTCGAGGTACCAGCTCACGCAGCCGCCCTCCGACCACACCGCGCCCGCCAGCTTGCGCTGCAGCCCGGCGTTGTAGTCGCGCTGCGCGCTCGGGCGCACGTCGATGGCCTGCACACGCTGCTGGCCCATGGCCTTGAGCGCGCCGAGGATGTAGTTCACCTGCGACTCGATCATGAACACCATCGAGCTATGCCCCAGCCCGGTGTTTGGCCCCACCACCAGGAACAGGTTGGGGAAGCCGGCCACGGTGGTGCCCAGGTACGCCTCGGCGCCATCGCGCCAGGCGTCGAGCAGGTCGGCGCCGCGCCGGCCGAGGATGGCCCCGCGCGGAATCGGGTCGGTGGCGTGAAAGCCGGTGCCAAAGATGATGCAGTCCGCCTTGCGGCGGGTGCCGTCGCGCATCACGATGGCGTCTTCCTCCACGTGGTCGATGCCGTGAGTCACCACATCCACATTGGCGCGCGCCAGCGCGGGGTAATAGTCGTTGGAGATCAGCACGCGCTTGCAGCCGATGGTGTAGTCCGGCGTGACGGTGGCACGCAGCGCGGGATCGGCGATCTGCCGCTTGATATGGCGGCGCGCAATGCGCGCCACCACCGTCATCAGCTTGGGATGCACCACAAAGCCAAGCACGCGCGACTCCAGCGCCCAGTAGATGCCGGTGCGCATCAGCTTTTGCGTGAGCGGCAGGCGGCGGAACAGCCAGCGCTCGGCAGCCGACACCTTGCGATCGGGCTTGGGCATGATCCACGGCGGCGTGCGCTGGAACAGGTCCAGGTGCGCCACCCGCGGCGCGATCTGCGGCACGAACTGGATGGCGCTGGCGCCAGTGCCGATCACCGCCACGCGCTTGCCCGCCAGCGCGTAGTCATGGTTCCAGTGCTGCGAGTGAAACGCCTCGCCGCGAAAACGCGCCAGGCCCGGAATATCGGGATACGCCGGCCGGCTCAGGCCGCCCATGCCCGACACCAGCACGCGAGCCCGCACGCGCTTGCCATCGGCCATGTCGAGCTGCCACGTGCCGCTGGCGTCGTCCCACACGGCGCGGCGCAGTTCGTGGTTCAGGCGCAGGTGGGGGCGCAGGCGGAACTGGTCGGTGCAGCGCTCCAGGTAAGCGCGGATCTCCGGCTGCGGCGAAAACATGCGCGACCAGTTGGGGTTGGGCGCGAAAGAAAACGAGTACAGATGCGACTGCACATCGCAGGCGCAGCCCGGATAGTGGTTGTCGCGCCACGTGCCCCCGACCGAGGCGGCCTTCTCGAACAGCGCGAAGTCATGCAGGCCTGCCTGCTTGAGGCGGATCGCCATGCCCAGCCCGGCGAAGCCGGTGCCGATGATGGCGATATCGATGTGCTCGGCGGGGCCGGGCCCCTTCGGTGATGGCTGGGCTGTGGATAACTCTGGGGGCAGGTCTGCTGGCGCGTTCATAAGCTGTCTCTCGTGTCGCTGGCATGCACGGCGGGATGCCGCATTGCGTTGCAACATCCTTGATTGTGACATTGACGGATGTCATCGTAGGCACGCCAGCGCCCCGGGTCAACACGGAGATTTGAATCGCTACTCTAATTTTTAGCGGATTTTAGCGGCTCTTTGAGCGCATAAAACAGGAAGAAAGCGCGCTTTCCCGCACTGAGGGGCGTACCCACCGCTGCGTTTGAAACCGGCACCGATCTGCCGGACATGGCAAAAAGGCGACGGTGGCTATCCCGGCGCGCGGCCCAGCAACCGCTTGCGCCAGGCATTCGGGGTTTCTTGGGTCCAGCGTTTGAACGCATGGCTGAACGCGCTCTGCTCGGAAAAGCCAAGCAGCATGGCCAGCTGGGCGAGGCTGATAGCGGGGTCGGCGAGGTAGTGCTCGGCCTGCGCGCGGCGCAACCCGTCGACCAGCGCGGAGTAGCTCAGCCCCTGCGCCTGCAGCCGCCGCTGCAGCGTGCGCACCGGCAAGCGCAGGTGCGCCGCCACCGCCGCGATCGGCACATCGCCTCGATGCAGCGCCGCGCTGATAAAGGCGCGCGCCTGCGCGATCTCGCCCGCGCCGTCCGCCTCCAGCGCGCGCAGCTGGGCCTGGGCGATACGCGTCATCTGCGTCTGCATTTCTGCATCGGCCTGCATCGAAGGGCGCGCCAGCAGCGCGGGATCGATGTGCATGGCGTGGCGCCCGGCGTTGAAGACCACCGGGCAGCCGAATACCCGGGTGTAGTCGCCGGCGTGGTCACCGGGTGGCGGCGCGTGGGGAAACTCGATGCGCTCGGCAAAAAAGCCGTCGCCCAGCAGCCAGCGGGAAAAGCAGATCCACGTGGCCATGTGCAGCTCGTGCGCGTGGCGCGACAGCGGGCCGTGCTGCGCCTCCCACGTCATCCACGCGCCCTGCGCCGTTTCATGCAGGCGGGTGCGGCCGATATCGTTGGCCAGCACCTCGTAGCGGATGCCCTGCAGGATGGCCTCGCGCACCGTGGGCGTGGTCAGCACCACATAACCCATCTCGGCATAGTGGCGCGGCCGGAAAGCCGCGCCCGCGTGCAGGCCCGCCAGCGGATCGCCGGCGGCGCGCTCCAGCGCATCGAGCAGCGTCAGGTAGTGCGCAACGCCGATGCGCGTGGCGGGGCCGGCCGCGCTGTCGAGCAGGGCGGGATCGAGCCCCGCAAGCACGAGCTGGTCGGCCAGCGCGATGCCGGCGGCCTCGCCGTAGTCGAGCACGGTGCGCAGGTAGGGCAGCGACACGGTGCCGGGCGTCTCGGCGACGTAAGCAGCGCGGGCGATGTCGGTGATAGCAGCGGCGGGGAGCGCCGCGTTGGCGCGTGGCATCAAATCACCTGTCATGCGGGATCAAGACCGGGGCCTGATCTTTATCCAAACTGCGGCGAGCGTCAATGCGGGGTATCGGCAACGGGCATCGCAAGGCCCGCGCGATGCACCCGCAATGCACCCGCAAGCAGACGGATAAGCGCAAAACAGGAGACACACCATGCACACCCCGGCCACCGAGCCGCCCGCGTCCGCGCTCTCGCGGCGCGGCTTTCTCAAGATTGGCTTTGGCCTGTCCGCCGCACTCGCGTGCGCCGGCCTGGTCCCGGCATTGTCCGGCTGCTCGCCCGCGCACAAGCAACCCGCCACCGGCATGCAGTTTCTGCGCGAAGGCGACGTGGCGTTGTTCACCGCCTTGCTGCCCGCCGTGGTGGCGGAGCTCGCCGAGCGCGAGCGCGGCCCGCGCGAACTGCAGCTTGGCCAGGCCGTGCGCAATGTCGACGCCACATGCGCCGCAATGGATGCCAACGCGCGCGCGGAGTTGCGCAAGCTGCTCGACCTGCTCGCCATCGGGCCGTTGCGATGGGCACTCGCCGGCGTGGGCCAGGACTGGAAGCAGACCGACACGCAGCAGGCGCGCCGCTTTCTCGCGCGCTGGCGCGCCAGCCGCTTCGCCACCTTGAATGCCGGCGCCGTGGTGCTGGTCAAGCTCAGCAGCGTGGGCTACTACCTGCTGCCGGCGGCGTGGGCGGGCAGCGGCTATCCCGGCCCCAATCCCGCGGTCTTTCGTGCGCTGCACGCCTGAAGCCAACCCATACCCAATACCCATACCTAATACGCGAAACGCGAAACCCTCATGGCTATTCCCGATATCTATAGTGCCGGCATCGCCGCCGGCTGGAACGTGGTGGACGGCGCCGCGCTCACCGCGCCGGTTTCGCTCGACGCCGATGTGGTCATTGTCGGCAGCGGCGCCGGTGGCGGCGTAGCCGCCGAGATCCTCAGCGAAGCCGGTTTGCGCGTGGTGCTGCTGGAGGAAGGCGCGCTGCGCACCTCCGACAGCTTCAAGGACATGGACGAGGGCCGCGCCTATCGCGAGCTGTACCAGGAGGGCGCGGCGCGCGCCACTTCCGATGGCGCCATCGCCATCCTGCAAGGGCGCTCGGTGGGCGGCAGCACGACGGTGAACTGGTCGTCGAGCTTTCGCACGCCAAAGGAAACCCTGGCGCACTGGGCCGCGCACCACGCGGTAAGCGGCCACGGCGCCGCGGACATGGCACCGTGGTTCGCGCGCATGGAGGCACGGCTGTCGGTGGCGCCGTGGGGCATGCCGCCGAACAATAACAACGATGTGCTCAAGCGCGGCTGCGACAAGCTGGGCTGGGAGTCGCACGTGATCCCGCGCAATGTGAAAGGCTGCTGGAACTCCGGCTATTGCGGGCTGGGCTGCCCGGTCAACGCCAAGCAATCGATGCTGGTATCGACCATTCCCGCCGCGCTGGCCAAGGGCGCCACGCTGGTCCACCGCGTACGGGTGCGCGCGCTGGAGCATGACGGCAAGACGGTCACCACGCTTGCTGGTGAAGCGCTGGGTGCCGATGGCCGCACGCCCACTGGCATCGCGGTGACCGTGCGCGCGCGGCACTACGTGGCGGCCGGCGGCGCCATCAACACACCGGCGCTGTTGCTGCGCTCGCGCGTGCCGGACCCGTATCAGCGCGTTGGCGTGCGCACCTTCATCCATCCGGTCAACCTGAGCGTGGCGGTGATGCCCGAACAGGTCGACCCGTACTACGGCGCACCGCAATCGATCGCCTCCGATCACTTCCAGTGGAAGGATGGCGCCACCGGCCCGATGGGCTACAAGCTGGAAGTACCGCCCTTGTTCCCCGGCATCAGCGCTGGCGTGTTCAACCAGGTGGGCGAGGCGCTGCGCGCCGACATGGCCGCGCTGCCGCATACCAACGCCATGCTGGCGCTGCTGCGCGATGGCTTTGTTGCGCAGAGCGAAGGCGGGCGCGTGCGCATTGCCGACGATGGCAGCCCGGTGCTCGACTACGACATCAGCGACTATGTCTGGGACGGCATGCGGCGCGCCTGGCTGAGCATGGCCGAGGCGCAGTTCGCCGCGGGCGCGCTGCGGGTGCGGCCGGCCCACCTCGACGCGCCGTACTACGAAAGCTGGGCGCAAGCCACGCAGGGCATCGCCACGCTGCCGCTGGCCAAGTTCCGCGCCGCGCTGTTTACCGCGCACCTGATGGGCGGCTGCGCCATGAGCGACCAGCCGCAGGGCGGGGTGGTCGACAGCCATGGCCGCCATCACCAGCTGGCCAACCTGTCGGTGCTGGACGGCTCCGTGTTTCCGACCAGCATAGGGGCCAACCCGCAACTGTCTGTTTTCGCACTCAGCGCGCAGAACGCCCAGGCGCTGGCAGGGCAGCTGGCCCGATGAGCGCCGCTTGCCGCTGCGCGCGGCGGCGGGCCTTGGCCCGCAAGGCCACGCCCCCCTTTGGCAGGGAAGCAAAAGCCGGCGAGGCACGCGCGGCATGCAGGCACAATCCAATCCAATTAGAGGCAACGCTCCAAAAATGCACTTGTGAAACGCGCGCAGCGCTCGCTAGGCTCCGTACAACTGTTTCAAGCATCCGTTTGCCGTCAGAGCAGGGAGCTGCTGCAGTGTGTGGAGTTTTGCTGGGGTTGTACGGCATGACCATAAGAGAGACGCCCCCTATGAAGACCGGAAAAGGCACGGCAGGAGACACCAAGGCCCGCATTCTCGACGCCACCGAGCGCTTGTTCATCGAGGTCGGCTACGAAGGCACCTCGCTACGGCAAGTGACATCGCGCGCGATCGTCAATCTGGCCGCGGTCAATTACCACTTCCGCAGTAAAGACATCATGATGCAGGCGGTCCTGGGCCGCCGACTCGATCCGCTCAACATGCGCCGCCTGGCGCTGCTCGATGCCTGCGAGGCGCGCTGGCCGGGCGCGCAGATCCGCTGCGAACACGTGATGGGCGCGCTCTTCGTGCCCGCGCTGCAAATGGCGCGCGAGCCCGACGTGGGCGGCCCGTCGTTCCTGCGGCTGCTTGGGCGCGTGTATTCCGATACCTCGCCATTCATCCAGTCTTATCTGCTCGGCCATTACGCGCCGGTGTTCGGCCGCTTCTCCGATGCCTTCGCCCGCGCGCTGCCCGAGATCCCGCCGCAAGAGCTGGGCTGGCGCCTGAATTTTGCGCTCAAGGCGCTGGCCGGTGTGCTGGCCGGCGACGAGCTTGGCAACCTGCTGCCGGCCTTTACGCAAGGCAAGGACCTGAGCGACGCGCACGTGCTCGCCCAGTTGAGCGCGATGGTGGTGGCCGCGCTCAAGGCACCCGTGCCCGCCAGCCAGCAACTGTGCGCGCTGCAGGACGTATTCCAGATCGGCAAGACCCAGCACGCTGAAGCGCACGCCGGCCAGGCCGCGCTGGCTGCCCTGGCGGCAGAACAGGCGCAACGCGCCGACACCCTTTCCGTTGCCGTGCGCAAGACACGCCGCGCGGCACGCAACGAGGGCGCGACACGCGCCGCCGTCACCAGCATGACGGTGCGCGGCGCGCGCGAGCACCCCTTCGTCTTCCCGAGCAATCCGCTCGACGACTGGATGCGTACCCGCTCCAGAACCTAGCGGCGCGCTGGCGCCGGCCAACCGCCGGCGCAGGCCTGGCTGCCTCCAGGAACCCGAGTTGCGAGAGCCCCGCTTGAGCCAGGCATCCGGCCGCCCTTAGCCCGGCATTTCCGCGGCGATCCGCACTCAGGCATTCCGTTCTCAACGACACCACGCGTACGCCCGGCGCACGCGGTGGACCGCTGTCGCCCGCGTTTTTTGCGCGGGCCAGCGCCACAACAGGAGACCCGCATCGTGAAAGCCCCGTATTCCCATGCGCTGAGCGCACCCGTATCCGCATTGAAGAACCCATTGCCCTTGCTGCGCCATCGCGCAGCGGCCTGCATGTTCGTGCTCGCGTTCGTGTTCGTGTTCGCGCTCGCGTTGCCGGCACTCGCACAACCGCAGCCACAGTCCCCCGCCAGTGCCGGCACCGGCACCGGCACCGCCTACGACGGGCTCACGGCGCAGCAGCAGGCCGCGCTGCTGTCGAAGCAGATCGCCAGCGGCGAACTGGCGAAGCTGCCCGATGAGCAGCTGCTTGCGGCCATCAACGCACTGCAGCCCGAGGCCGCGCTGCTGTGGGCCAAGACCGAGATGAACCGCTACCCCGAGTACGAGTACTGGATGACGCGCCAGGAACGCCTCAACGGCCAGTGGCAAGACCAGCCCGCGCGCATGATGATCCGCTACCGCCACGCGCCGCGCCAGCTCTATGCGAAGTGGCTGCCAGGCGGCAGCCAGGCCGGCCAGGAAATCATCTACGACGAGACGCAGCGCAAGGATGAGATGTACGGCCACCTCGGCGGCATGCTGGGCTTCACCTCGATGTGGATCGCGCTTGACGGCACCATCGCGCGCGCGCAGTCCAACCACACGGTGCGCGACCTGGGCTTCCAGTACGTGGTGTCGATGCTGGATCGCGATGCCAGGTCGCTACGCGCCGCCGGGCTCACGGAGAAGTTCACGCGCGCGGACATCGTGCAGGAGCAGGGCATGCGCATGGTCGCGCTCACCTGGGACCTGCCGGCCGGTGCGCCACGCTATTACGCCAAGCGGGTGCAGCTGATGCTGGACCTGAAGAACCCCTGGCCGCGCGTGGAAACCGCCTGGGACGCGGAGGGCAACATGGTCGAGAAGATTGTCTTCGAGAAGGCGGTGCGCAAGACCTTCGACGCCAGCGCCTTCGATGCGAAAAACGGCGACTACAAATTCTGATGCTGCATCACCGTGCCCGCCAGGCAGCGCCGCGCGCGTTTGAATCCGCTTGCGCGGGCACGTGCGCGGCGGTTTGAACAAGCAGCGCAAGCGCTTGCGCTGCCATGCCACAGGCGCGGCACGCCATGTTTGGAACGCACGCTCTATTGACGCTCGCTGGCCCCGGCAGCGAGAGTCGCTGCACGGAAAGGACAGTGCATTGCCGCGCAAGGCGGCACGCAAAACAACAAGACCGATAAGAAGGAGACAAGTCATGGCCCGTCTGGATGTATGCAATGGCCTTGCAGCGATGGCTGGCACGAGCCTCGCACTGATGCTCGCCGCATGCGGCGGCGATGGGGTACCCAACCCGGCCAAGGCGGATGTTGCGTCCTGCGCCAGCACCAGCAGTTGCCCCGCTTCGGGTCCGGCCACTACCGGCCCGGCCGCCACGCCGTTGTGCCCCGCCTCGCTCGACTACGCGACGGTGTTCACCGGCGGCTCCGGCGGCGGCGAGCTCGTCAAGATGCAGTTCGATACCAGCGCGATGACCTACACGCTGCAGATCATCGAGTCGCCAGTGCCCAAGATCACCAACAGCGTCTATCCAACGCGTGCCGGCGTGACCTTCACCGGCAAGATCGCTAACCTCAAGTCGCTGCCCACGGCGGAGCAGAATCGCTGTGCGCTGGCATTGCAGAGCGCGACGCCATCGGACAATGCCTCGCAGGCCCTCATCGACCCCGCCAACCCGCCCGTGATTTTTGTCGGCAATGGCGTGGCGGGCGGTGGCATTCCCGGCGCCACCATCTCTTATCAAGGCGTCGCCGGGCTCGGCGTGATTCCGGCGAAGACGTTCCCGATCTATCCGGTGCTGGCGTTCGCGCAGACCGAGACTGACTTCACCAAGGTAGCGGGCACGTACAACCTGCTGGGCTACCACGTGGTGCCATCTGGCGGCAGCCTGACCCCGAGCGGCAACTTCCTGCCAGCCACCGCGCAGGCGGTCGAGACCTTGAACGCCGACGGCACCTGCACCGCCGCCAGCGGCAGTTGCCGCTCCACCGGCAACCCGTGGAAAGCACGCACGCAGAACGACGGCGCATTCGAAAGCGCGAACTACGGCGCCAACAAGCAGTACCCGTACTTCTACACCTCGTCGTTCACGGCGGGCAATAGCAGCAAGGCCAAGGGGATCATGGTCGTCGGCAAGCTGGGCGGCCAGCAAGTGCCGCTGTTGATCCGCACCGGCTACGCGCGCATCAGCCTGAACCCGCTCGACTTCGAGCTCAACGTTGACGACGAGTCCGGCCTGGCCCTGCTGGCGCCCACCACCAACCTCACCAACGCGCAGCTCAACGGCGGCTACGTGGGCTCGGGCAGCGACCTGGCCTACACCTCGTCGATCGTGCAGGGCAATGCGGTGGGGCTGATCGATCCGCTCACCATGAATGCCAAGGGTGGCTACCAGCTCGACCTCACGCAGGCCAAGCCCGGCGTGGTGACCACGGTGGACAACAGCGGCACGCCCGGCGCGCTGATCTCGACCGGCCATGTGTTCGCCCACCTTGCCGGCGCTGCCGGCAGCAACCCGACGTTCCGCGTGAGCGTATTCGCGAGCCCCTGAGTGGACCCCTGAGTGGGCCCCTGAGTGAGCCCCCCCCCCTGAGTCGGCCCCCCGACCACGAAGAATAAACAAAGAAGCACCACGCGCGAAACAGCGCTTCAGGAGACAGCATCATGCATCAGCATCCTTTGCAGCACGGACAGCACCGGCAGCGTACGCCGTGGAGGCGTCATCATGGACAGCGGATCCTGCGCTACGGCGCGGCACTGCTGGGTGCCGCGATGCTTGCCGCATGCGGCGGCGGCGATGGCGGCAGCGGCGGTGGCGGCACCGCCGCGAGCACCAGCTCTGCCCCGGCCATACCGGTGCGGCTGTGTCCCGCGACGCTCGACTACACCACCACTTTCACCGGGGGCACCGGCTCGGGCGAACTGGTCAAGGTGCAGATCGACACCACCAGGAAGACCTGGCAAGTGACCTTCCTCGACTCCTCGGTGCCGCGCACCACGGGCACGGTGCTGCCGACCCGCAGCGATACCACCGGCGGCCAGAACGTGATGACGGGCACGCTGTCGCAGGAAACGGGCCTGCCCACCGACAAGCTCAACCAGTGCGCGTTCCAGCTCAACGGCGCAAGCCTGGACCCGAAGCGCCCGGCGCGGCTGTTCGTTGGCGAGGGCGTGGCGGGCGGCACCATTCCCGGTGCGCGCATCCAGTTCAATGGTGTCCTGGGTGCGGGCGCGGTGCCGGATACCACCTTCCCGTATTTCCAGTTCATCGGCTTCGCGCAGACCGAAACCGACCTCACCAAGATCGCCGGCCAGTACAACGGCTATGGCTTTCACGAGGTGCCGTCGAAGAACTTCCAGACGGTGGCGCAGGACTACCGCATGGCGCTGGCGGCCGACGGCTCGTTCCAGGTGTGCGACAACAAGACCGGCGGCACCTGCTCGCAAAAGGGCAAGAACTTCGTGCCCCAAGCCAACGGCAGCCTGATGTCGGCCAACTACAAGGGTGAGATCGATCCGCCCACGCTCGGCGCCACGCTGGGCCGCGCGTACCTGATCGTGGGCAAGCTGCGCGGCCAGTTGGTCCCGGTGATGATCCGCGTGGGCTACGCCAACGGCTCGGTCACCAACGGCATGCCGCTGGGCGCCGACGACGAGATCGGCATCGGCATGATGGCGCCGGCCATCGCCGTGACGCAGGGCACGGTCAACGGCGAGTACGTCGGCGTGGACAGCAACTTCGACTACCGCACCACCGCGCTGGTGGCGGCGGATGCGGCCATGCTCGACCCGTTCCACCCGTCCGATGCTTCGCTCGCCACGGCGCTCAAGCTGGACTTCTCGCAGCAGCTGGCCGGCGTGGTCACCACCACGCGCAAGGATGGCGCGGCGGGCAGCCCCACCGGCAAGTTCATCTTCACCGGCGGCGTGTTCGGCTTTCTGGAGTCGCGCAGTGGCAGCCCGTACTTCACCATCGGCGCCTTCGTGCAATGACGGCCATGCGATCCAACTTATTCCGGGAAGACAAGATGACGATGAATGCCCTTCGTTTGGCAGCGCCATTGCTGATCGCCGCGCTCGCCTGGCTGGGCGGCATGCCCAGAGCCCATGCACAGAAAGCCGGTGACAACGTCGTCGCTGCCGGCTGGTTCCACATCAACACCAGCGGCAACAGCAGCCCGTTCACCACCAGCGTGATCGACGTGCCCATCAACGGCCCGCTGGGCTTGCCGTCGTCATTCACGGCGCCGGGCAGCAGCATCAGCACATCCAACGCGGACACGCTGGGGCTGACCTTCAGCCACTTCTTCACGGACCACATCGCGCTGACGGCGGTGGGCGGCGTTCCGCCCAAGTTCAAGCTCTACGGCCACGGCAACCTGATTCCGCCGGGCCCGGCGGGCGCGCTGGGGCAGCAGCCGCTAGGCGACCCCAGCCTGAACCCGATCATCACCAGCGCACGCCAGTGGAGCCCGGCGACGATGGTGCAGTACCACTTCTTCGAGCCTGCCGCACGCGTGCGTCCTTTCCTGGGCATCGGTGTGTCGTACAACTTCTTCACCAACATCGAGCTCAACCCGGCGTTCGCCGCTTCGGTCAACAACAACCTGGGCGCCACGCTGGCCGCCGGCGCCGGCAAGCCGGGGCCGACTTCCGTGCAGGCCAAGGCGTCGAACTCGTTCGCGCCGGTGTTCAACATCGGCGGCTCCTTTGCGATCACGGACCAATGGGGCCTGACCGCATCGGTCACCTACATTCCGCTCAAGACGACGTCATCGATGATCATCAAGGCGTCCGACGGCACGGTGTTGTCCACCTCCAAGGCCACCATCAGCCCGAACCCGCTGATCATGTTTGTGGCGGCGACGTATAAGTTCTGAAGGGGCCAAAGCCGTTTGCGATGACGAGGGCGGTCACTCCCTCTCCCACAAGTGGGAGAGGGGAGCAAAAACAGCGGGTTCAAGCCGCCCTGGCCGCATGAATCGTCACGGTCTTGCGCACCGGGCTTGAGAGCACCAGCGATGTGGTCACCGAGCCGTGGGCCGCGAGCGTGTCGACCACGTGCTCCAGGTCGGCCGGATCGGCGATGGCGCAACGCACGATAAAGCAATGCGCCCCGGTCACGCGATCGGCGCTCAGCACTTCGGGCATGCTCTCGAACAGCTTCACATACTTCTGGATATAGGCGTGCGTGGTCTCGATATGGATGATCGCCTGCAGGCCGACACCCAGCGCGCGCAGGTTCACCCGCGCACCGTAGCCCTCGATCACGCCCGCGTCTTCGAGCTTGCGCACGCGCTCGCTCATGGCCGGCTGCGACAAGCCAATGCGTTTGCCCAGTGCTGCCAGGCTCTGCCGGGCATCGGCCTGCAGCGCCGCCAGGATCAGTCGGTCTTTCTTGTCCAGTTCCATCCCATCCTCCTATGGCACCTGCCGTGCGCCGCCGATGATTCATCGGTGCGCGGTGCCGATTTCCGATGCCTTGCCATTCATGGCGATGGCGTGCCGCGATTATGCTGGAACTCCGCGCGGCTCAATGCGCAACCCGATACCCTTCCGGAGGCAATATGCAACTCATCGGCATGCTCGACTCACCCTATGTGCGCCGCGTGGCGATCTCGCTGCGGCTGCTGGACCTGCCGTTCGAGCATCGGGCCGTCTCGGTGTTCAGCACGTTCGAGCAGTTTCGCGCGATCAATCCCGTGGTGAAGGCGCCCACCCTGGTTTGCGACAACGGCGTGGTGCTGATGGAGTCCGGCCTGATCCTCGACTATGCCGAGACGCTGGCCGCGCGCAGCCTGATGCCCGCGCGGCAAGAGCAGCGCCAGCACGCCTTGCGCGTGATCGGCCTGGCGCTCGCCGCCTGCGAAAAAACGGTGCAGATCGTCTATGAGCGCAACCTGCGCCCGGCGGAAAAACAGCACGAGCCGTGGATCGAGCGCGTGCAGGGGCAGTTGCATGCCGCCTACGGGGCGCTGGAGACGGAACTGGCGGGGGCCGCGCTTCCCGCGGACGAGCGCCTGCTCACGCAGGCCGAGGTGAGCGCCGCCGTGGCGTGGAGCTTCACGCAGCTGATGCTGCCCGAATGCGTCGAGGCGTCGGCGTATCCGGCGCTGGCGGCGTTCAGCGCGGCGGCCGAACGCCTTGCCGTGTTCAAGGACACACCGCAGACCTGATCCACCGTCGCGCGCCAGCCGTGCTTAGTGCGCTAGAGCCTGGGCAAGCGCGCGCAGCAGGCCGGCGCCGTCGCCGCGCCAGGCGCTGCCATGCATGCAGGCCAGGGTGGTCGGCTGCAGCAGCGCCATGCGTTCCAGCATGGCGCCGGCGCTCGGCGTGTGGGAAAAATAATCCATGCCGCGCCGGAACGCTTCGCTCGGCCCGAGGATGTCGGCCTCGGTCAGAGGCGGGAGTTCGGCACCGCCCTGGCTGAACAAGTCGCTGCAGAGCAGCGTGCCGGTGTGCTCCTCCATCATGAGCCCGCACTCCCAGGCATGCGGCAAGTGCGGCGTATCGAACCAGCGCACGGTATGGCGGCCAAGCGGCACGGCTTGCCCGTCCGCCAGGCCCTGCGCGGGCCGGTCGGCCAGGTCGTTGACGGACACCATGGCGGCAACGGTGCCGCACAGCGGCGATGCGTGGGGCGCCGCCGCAAGCCATTCATTGAGCGAGCCGCACTCGTCGGCTTCCACGTGCGAAAAAGCAATATGACGCAGCCTGCCCGGTGCGATCACGCTGGCGACGGCTTCATGCACCAACGGGAACATCTTGCGCAGCCCCGTATGGAACAACAGCGGCTCGTCGTCGACGATCAGGTACTGGTTGAAGGAGAAGCCGCCCGGGCCCCCGTCGATGTGGACCGGGGTATTGATCCGATAGATCCCGTCCGCGATTTCGTGGACGTTGGTGCCCGACCGGGCGTTGGTGACGGTCATCGTTGTCTCCTGGAAATCGTCTGGGCGCGGGAGCCCGGCCGTCGGCGCCGGCCTGCTTCATTCTAGTCACTGCAACGCCACAGGCATGCCACCTTTTGCCTGGCCGGGCGGCACATGGGGCGCTCGACGGCGCAAAATAGGGGCGACGGATCCGACGATCCGTCGATCCGTCGATCCGTCGATCCGGCGAGCGGGCGACCGCGCCAGCCGGGAGGAGGGAAATGCGCCATGGAAGACGTGACCCGGACAGCGCGCGACTGCGTGCGTCTGTTCCTGTGCGGCGATGTGATGACCGGCCGCGGCATCGACCAGATCCTGCCGCATCCGGGCAAGCCGCACCTGTTCGAGGGCTGGCTACGCTCAGCGGTCGATTACGTCGAGCTGGCCGAGCGTGCCACAGGCGCGATACAGCGGCCGGTTGATCCTGCTTATCCGTGGGGCGACGCGCTCGCGCAGCTGGATCGCTTCCAGCCGGATGTGCGCATCGTCAACCTGGAAACCGCTGTCACCGCGAGCGAGGACGCACAGCCAGGCAAGGGCATCCACTACCGGATGCACCCCGCCAATGTGGCGTGCCTGAGCAGCGCGCGGCTCGATTGCTGCGTGCTGGCGAACAACCACGTGCTGGACTGGGGGCGCGCCGGGCTCGACGAAACCCTGGCAACCTTGCACGGCGCTGGCATACGGACAGCGGGCGCCGGACGCGACGAGGCGCAAGCCAGCGCGCCTGCGGCGATCGCGCTCGCGCAAGGGGCAAGGGTGCTCGTCTTTGCCTATGCCACCGCGGCGAGCGGCGTGCCGGCGGACTGGGCCGCGGCCCCCGGGCGCGCCGGCATCCATTTCCTGCCCGACATTTCAGTGCGCGCCGCCGATGGGGTTGCCCGCCTGACGGCAGCGGCGAAGGGCGCGGGCGATATCCTGGTGGTGTCGCTGCATTGGGGCGGCAACTGGGGCTTCGACATTTCGCGCGAGGAGCAGGCCTTCGCGCACCGGCTGATCGATGCGGGCGGCGCCGATATCGTGTACGGGCACTCGTCCCATCACATCAGGGGTGCCGAGGTGTATCGCGGCCGCCTGATTCTCTATGGCTGCGGTGACTTCCTCAACGACTACGAAGGCATCGGCGGATACGAGCGCTACCGGCCCGACCTGGCCTTGATGTACTTCCCGCTTGTCGACGGCGCAACCGGCGCATTGCGCCAGTTGTCCGCGGTGCCGATGCAGATCCGTCATTTCAGCCTGCGCCGCGCGCCGGCGCAAGGCGTGTCGTGGCTCTGCGCCACGCTGGACCGGGAAAGCGGCAAGCAGGGCACGCACGCGACCCGCGCGGCGGACGATACGCTGGCGTTGCGCTGGAACGGCTAGCGCGCTACGCGCGTATGGCTTTCTCCATCTCGCTCGTGGCGTGCCAGCCCAGCGCGACATACAGCGACCGCCCCATCTCGGTGGCATGCAGGATCGCGTACTGGAGGTCGCGCCTGGCGAACTCGTCCTCCGCCAGCTGCATGAGGCGGCGCCCCAGCCCCTGCTTGCGATGCGTTGCCTCCACATACACGTTCAGCACGTAGCCGCGCTTGTCCTGCATGGGATGGGCCGGATGCGGGGGCCAGTCGATCGCCATCAGGCCGATGCCGCCCACCGGCTGGCCCTGGTCCACCAGCACGAAGCCGAAGTAGCTGCCATCGCGCAGGCGCGGCACAAGCCACGGCCGGAACTGCTGCGTCATGGCCTGCAGGACCTCATCGCCGCGCCCGGCCTCGCGGAACATGGATTCGCGATGGCGGCAGACCAACTCGACATCATCGGCATCAAGCGGGCGGACTTCCATGACAGGCTTCCTTGGGGACTTGCGCGGGGTGTGGGAGAGAGCGTTTGCGCGGCGCGCACCGCCATCCTAACGCAGTGCCTTGCGATTTGGAGAACTTCCCACCGGCACCATGGCCCGAAGCCGGGAAATAAAAAAAGCGAAGCGCTGTTGGCGCTTCGCTTCGAGGCCATCCGGCAGACCGCACCGGATGGCAGGACGAACCTTTCTACCTTACTGCGTGGTCACCGCCGGCTTGACGTCCGCCGAGGCCACCGGTCCGGTCTCGCTCAGGCCGCCGCCAAGCGACCGGTACAGGTCGATGGCATTGTTCAGGCGCAGTTGCCGCGCCTGGATCAGGGCCTGGTCCGCAGCGAACAGCTGACGCTGCGAGTCGAGCTGGTCCAGCTGGCTGGCCACGCCGTTCGTGAAGCGCAACGTCGACAACTCGTAGCGCGCTGCCTCGGCGTTGCGCACCTGCTCCTGGCTGGTCACCTGCTCTTCCAGCGTGCCGCGCGCCACCAGTGCATCCGCCACTTCCGCAAAGGCCGTCTGGATGGTCTTCTCGTAGTTGGCGATCTGGATGTTCTTGCGCACGTTGGTCAGGTCCAGGTTGGACAGGTTCCGGCCGTAGTCGAAGATCGGCAGCACCAGCTGCGGTGCGAACGACCACGCGCCGGTACCGGAGTCGAACAGGCTCGAGAAGGTCGGGCTGATCGCGCCAGCGTTGGCGGTGAGCGTAATGCGCGGGAAGAACGCCGCACGCGCCGCGCCAATATTGGCGTTGGCGGAGCGCAGCAACTGTTCGGCCTGGCGGATGTCGGGACGCTGCTCGAGCAGGTCCGACGGCAGCCCTGCCGGGATGTCGCTGATGATGCGCTCGTCCGACAAGCGCATCGGTTCGGGCAGGTTCTCGATGGTGCCAAGCGGCTTGCCCACCAGCACCTCGAGCGCGTTCTGCGCCTGCGCGCGCTGGCGCGCCAGCTGCGCGGCGGAAACGCGGGCCTGCGCCACCAGCGATTCGTTGTCGCGCAGGTCCAGCGCCGACGTGGCGCCCGCATCGAAGCGTTGCTTGGCCAGGCTCAGCGTGTATTCGCGCGTCTTCAGCGTGTTCTGCGCGAGCTCGTATTGCTCGGCGAAGGAGCGCTCGGACAGGTAGGCCTGAGCGACTTCGGAGACCAGCGAGATCTGCGCGGAACGGCGTGCTTCCTCGGTGGCGAAGTACTGCGACAGCGCCGCGTTGGACAGACTGCGCACGCGGCCGAAGAAGTCCAGCTCGAACGAAGTCACTCCCGCACCCGCCTGGAAGTACTGGGAAACAAACGGCTTGCCGGTAGCCGACTGCAGGGCCGGGGTGCGCGAACGGTTGAAACCGCCGGTGGCGTTCACCGTGGGCAGCAGGTCGGCGCGCTGCACCTGGTACAGCGCGCGCGCTTCCTCGATGCGCAGCGCGGCAGTGCGCAGGTCGCGGTTGTTCTCCAGCGAGGTCGCGATGAGCATTTGCAGGCGCGGGTCGCGGAAGAACTCGCGCCAGCCGATCTCGCTCGCCCGGCGGGTTTCGCCGGTCTTCACTTCGGCGGCCGCGTAGCCTTCCGGCGCGGCCGGGAAGCTGGTGGCCACCGGCGGGGCAGGGCGTTCATAAACGGGTGCCAGTGTGCAACCCGAGAGGACGCCCGCCACCAGCAACAGCGTGGTCAGTGTCTTTGTCATGTCAGATTCCTTCCTTGGGTTCGAGCCCTTGCTCGTTCAGCATCTGCTCGCGCTTGCTGCCCTTGAAGCGGCTACGGATCACCACGAAGAACACCGGCACCAGGAAAATCGCCAGCACCGTGGCGGTGATCATGCCGCCGATCACGCTGGTACCGATGGCGCGCTGGCCACCCGAGCCCGCGCCGCTGGCGATCGCCAGAGGCAGCACGCCCAGGATAAAGGCCATCGAGGTCATCAGGATCGGGCGGAACCGCAGGTGCACGGCTTCGAGCGTAGCGTCGATGACGCTGCGGCCCTGGGCCTGCAGATCCTTGGCGAATTCCACGATCAGGATGGCGTTCTTCGCCGACAAGCCAATCGTCGCGATCAGGCCCACCTTGAAGTACACGTCGTTGGGCATGCCGCGCAGGGTCACGCCGAGCAGCGCGCCGAGCACGCCGAGCGGCACCACCAGCAGCACCGCGACCGGGATCGACCAGCTCTCATACAGCGCGGCCAGGCACAGGAACACGATGATCAGCGACAGCGTGTACAGCATCGGCTCTTGCGAACCGGCCAGGCGCTCTTCATAAGACTGGCCCGACCACTCGAAGCCGAAGCCCGGCGGCAGCTTGGCGAAGTTGTCTTCCATGATCTTCATGGCTTCGCCGGTACTGCGTCCCGGCGCGGCCTGGCCAGCGATCTTCACCGCCGGCAAGCCGTTGTAACGCTCCAGGCGCGGCGAGCCCATGATCCACTTGGACGTGGCAAAGGCGGCAAACGCAACCATGTCGCCATTGCTGTTCTTCACGCGCAGCTTGGTCAGGTCGTCGGGCAGCTTGCGGTCGTTGCCTTGCGCCTGGGCGATCACCTTGCGCACACGGCCTTCGTAGATGAAGTCGTTGACGTAGGAAGAGCCGAACGCGATGGCCAGCGTCGCGTTGATATTGGACACCGAAACACCCAGCGCGCGTGCCTTCTCGCGGTCGATGTCGATCTGCAGCTGCGGCGCGTCTTCCTGGCCTTCGGGGCGAACGCCCACCAGCGCAGGATTCTTCGCGGCCATGCCGAGCATCATGTTGCGCGCTTCCATCAGCTTGGCGTGACCCTGGCCGGTGCGGTCCTGCAGGCGGAAGTCGAAGCCCGAGGAGTTGCCCAGCTCGGAGATCGCCGGCGGGTTAAGCGGGAAGATGATGGCGTCCTTGATGAAGGACAGCGCACCAAAGGCCCGGCCAACCAGTGCCTGCGCGGTCTCGTCCTTGCCGGTGCGTTCCTTCCAGTCCTTCAGGCGCACGAACGCAATACCGCCGTTCTGGCCGCGGCCGAAGAAGGAAAAGCCCGCCACGGTGATCATCTGGTCCACCACCTTGGATTCCTTCTGCAGGTAGTAGTCCTCGATCTGCTTGAGCACGCCGATGGTACGTTCCTGCGTGGCGCCGTTGGGCAGCTGCACCACCGTGATCATGTAGCCCTGGTCTTCCTCGGGGAGGAAGGAGGAGGGCAGGCGCTTGAACAGCACCACCATGCCCACGACGATGACCGCGTAGATGATCAGGTAGCGTCCGGCGCGCGCCAGGATGCGGCCCACCATGCTCTGGTAGCCGGTGGCGGCGCGTGCGAAGGTGCGGTTGAACCAGCCGAAGAAGCCCGTCTTCTCGTGGTGGTGGCCAGCCTCGACCGGCTTGAGCAACGTGGCGCACAGCGCCGGCGTGAGCGTCAAGGCCAGCAGCGCCGAGAACGCGATCGACGCGATCAGCGACAGCGAGAACTGACGGTAGATGTTACCCACCGAGCCCGAGAAGAATGCCATCGGGATGAACACCGCGGTCAGCACCAGCGTAATGCCGACGATGGCGCCGGTGATCTGGCCCATGGCCTTGCGCGTGGCGTCGCGTGGCGAGAGTCCTTCCTCGCTCATGATCCGCTCGACGTTTTCCACCACCACGATCGCATCGTCCACCAGGATACCGATCGCCAGCACCATGCCGAACATTGTCAGCACGTTGATGGAGAAGCCGAACGCCAGCAGCATGCCGGTGGTGCCCAGCAGGGCCACCGGCACCACCACCGTCGGGATGATGGTGGCGCGGATGTTCTGCAGGAACAGGTACATCACCAGGAACACCAGCACCACGGCTTCGACCAGGGTCTTGATCACTTCCTCGATCGAGATCTTGACGAAGGCCGAGGTGTCGTAAGGCACGGTGTACTGGTAGTCGGCCGGGAAGAACTTGGAGAGCTCTTCCATCTTGGCGCGCACCGCGGTGGCGGTGGCCAGGGCGTTGCCGCTCGGGGCCAGCTTGATGGCGATGGCCGCCGACGCCTTGCCGTTGGTACGGGCCAGCGTGGAGTAGTCGGCACCGCCGAGTTCGACGCGGCCGATGTCCTTGATGCGTACCGAGGAGCCGTCCGGGTTCGTGCGCAGCAGGATGTTGGCGAACTGCTCCGGCGTGGTGAGGCGGCTCTCGGTGGTGACGGTGGCGTTGAGCTCCGTGCCCTTGGGCGACGGCGTGCCGCCCAGCTCGCCCACGGCGACCTGTACGTTCTGCTCCGAGATGGCGGCGGTGACGTCCTGCGGCGTCAGGTTGAAGCCGGTCAGCTTGGCCGGGTCCACCCAGATGCGCATGGCGTACTCGGTGCCGAACAGGTCGGCCTGGCCCACGCCCGGCACGCGGCGGATCGAATCGATCACGCTGGACGAGATGTAGTTGCCCAGCTGGATGGCGTCGGCCTGCCCGGACTTGGACGTGACCGTCAGGAACATCATGTAGTTGTTCCCGGCCTTGTCCACGCGCACGCCCTGCTGGCGCACTTCCGCCGGCAGGCGCGCTTCCACGCGCTTGAGGCGGTTCTGCACCTCGACCGAGTTCAGGTCGATGTTGGAGCCCGGCTGGAAGGCGATCGTGATCGTCGACAGGCCGGTGGCTTCGCTGGTGGAGTTGTAGTAAAGCAGCCCGGGAATGCCGTTGAGCTCTTGCTCGATCACCGTGGTGACCGAGTCTTCAAGCGTCTTGGCGGATGCGCCCGGATAGGTCGCCGTGACCGAGATCGTCGGCGGGGCGATGTTGGGGTACTGGGCGATCGGCAGTTGCACCACCGACAACAAGCCCCCCAGCACGATGATCAGCGCAAGCACCCACGCGAACACCGGCCGGTCAATAAAAAACTTGGCCATAACACTGGCTCCCTTCGAATTGCGCTGTGATTAGCCCTGCTTGGCGTCGGCCTTGTCAGCGGTCACCGCGGCAGGAGCCGAGGCTCCTCCGCTGGCGGCCGGCTGCGTGGCGGGAGCCGAGGCGGCGGCGGTCTTCGAGACAAACGGCACGGCCTTGGCGGGCGCGCCGACCTTGACCTTCTGCAAGCCCTCGACGATCACCTTCTCGCCACCCTTCAGGCCCTCGGTGACGATCCAGCTCTCGCCGATGGCCTGGGGCGCCTTGACCGGCACCGCCGCGACGTTGCCGTCGCCGCCCACCACCATCACCGATGCGCCTTGCGCATTGCGGATCAGCGCGCGCTGCGGCACGGTCAGCGCGTTTTCGTCCACGCCCTGCTCGATCTTGACGCGCACGAAGGTGCCCGACAGCAGCTCGCGCTTGGCGTTGGGGAACTGCGCGCGCAGCGTGATGGCGCCAGTGGTCGGGTCAACCGTCATGTCCGAGAACAGCAGCTTGCCGGTTTGCTCGTATTCGCGGCCGTCCTCGATGAACAGATGGACGCGCGCGCCGCCGTCGACACCCTTGACCTTGCCGCTCTCGATGGCGCGGCGCAGCTTCATCACTTCGCTCGCGGGCTGGGTGAAGGTCACCCAGATCGGGTCGACCTGCTCGACCATGGTCAGCTTGGTGGCTTCGCCGCTGCCGACCAGCGCGCCTTCGGTCACCAGCGCGCGGCCCACGCGGCCGCTGATGGGCGCGGTGACGGCGGTGTAGCCGAGGTTGATCTGGGCGGTGCTGACGGCAGCCTTGGCCGAGGCGATATCGGCGGTGGCCTGGCCAGCGGCCGCCACGGCTTCGTCGTATTCCTGCTTGCTCACCGCATTGACGGCGACCAGCGGCTTGTAGCGCTCGGCCTTCTGGCGGGCTGCCACGGCGTTGGCATCGGCGCGGGCAAGGCTGGCCTTGGCCGACTCGAGCTGTGCCTGGTAGGGCGCGGGGTCGATCTTGAACAGCAGCTGGCCTGCCTTGACCTCGCCGCCTTCCGTGTAGTTACGGGACAGCACGATGCCGGCAACCCGCGCCCGCACTTCGGCGGTGCGCACGCCTTCGAGGCGGCCCGGCAGTTCATTGATAACGGAAACGGTCGTAGGTGTGACGGTAACGACACCCACTTCCGGCGGCGGCATGGCGCCGCCCTGCGGCTTCTTTTCGCCGCAGGCGGACAGCGCAAGCGCCGACAACACGGCAGCGGCAACGCAAGTGATACGTTGGGACTTCCTCATCGATAACCCCATGATGGCAATTTGAGATCGGCCGCATGCGCTCCCGGTGTCGTATCCGGATACGGCGCGGCCCACCGCTGGCAGATGGCTCAGAGGCGGGCAAAAAGAGTAATGCTAGCCACAATTTGCAACGCTGACATGGCACATGCGACGAAAGGTTGCAAATTAGTAACGACATGCCGACATGGCAGCGCGAACCGTGGAGAGGTGCGCGCCGCCGTCTGCCAGCCCATCACGCCGATGGGCTGGCCGAAAGTCAGGCGAACGCGTATTATATATACATTCAAGCATGTATGTAAGAACTTGTTGCAACGCGGCGATAGCCGCCCTATATATCCACGTCCTAACGCGCCAGCGCGGCGCGCACAGTGCAAGGCGGGCTTCACCGCCAGCACTCAGGGAGACAGAACCAGACCGGTCTTTCGTGGCCGGCACCAGAGAACATCATGGTCAGACGCACCAAGGAAGAGGCGCTTGAAACACGCCATCGCATTCTCGACGCGGCCGAGGCGGTATTTCACGCCCGCGGCGTTGCCCGCCCTTCGCTAGCCGATATTGCGGAGGCGGCCGGCGTGACGCGCGGCGCCATCTACTGGCATTTCAAGAACAAGAGCGATGTCTTCGCCGCGATGTCCGACCGCGTCCACCTGCCGCTTGAGGCACTGTGCGAGCCGGGACGCATCGCGAGCCAGGAAGACCCGCTTGCCAGCATCCGCGACATCTGCGCCTTTGTATTGCGCCAGACCGTGGAAAACCCGCAGTGGCGGCGCGTGTTCGAGATCGTTTTCCACAAGTGCGAGATGGTGGCGGACAACGGCGCCATCTTCGAGCGGCAGCGCCAGTCGCACCAGGAAGGCGCGGTGAAGATGCGCGAGCACCTGCGCATGGCGATGGAGCGCGGGCAGTTGCCGGCCGACCTCGACCTGGACCTTGCCGTCAATGTGTTCCACGCCTCGATTGGCGGCATGCTGTCGCACTGGCTGTTCGCCCCTGAAGATTTCGATCTCGAGAGCAATGCCGAGCGAGTGGCCGACGCCTTCATCGACACCCTCAAGCTGTCGCCAGCCTTGCGCCAGGGTTATGTGGCGCGTCCAGTGCCGAAGCTAGAGGAAGAAGTTGCCTCGATGTGCCAGGAGGCCAAGAAGAAGGCCGAGGCCGAGGGCGAGGCCAAGCGGGCTGCGCCAACGCTCGCCGCCAAGGCGCTGCCCGGCTGATCGCCGCAGCGGCGCCTGCGCCGCTCAGCCCCGCACGGCCTCGCGCCAGCGCGCCAGGAAGTTGCGCTTGCGCAGGGTGTCCTGCGCCGCCAGCAGGCCGGGGCCGACGCTGATCGGCTTGAGCGCGTAGCCCAGCCGCTCCGACAGCGCCGCGGCGGTGTGCTCGCTGTCGGTGTCGGTGCGGATCGTGTAGAGCTGCGAGGCGCTCTGCCCCAGCAGCGTCTGGCCCGCACGCGAAAGCAGGAAATCCAGCCAGAGCCGGGCCGCGTTGGGATGCGGCGCGCGGCGCGCGATAAAGGCCACGCGCGACATCACCAGCGTGTAGTCGCGCGGCGCGATGACATCGATCTCCGCCCCGCGCTCCATCAGCGACAGCGCGTACGAACCCAGCAGGTTGTAGCCCAACACGAATTCGCCGGAGGCGATGCGCTCGATCATGTTCGCGGTGGACGCCGACAACTGCACGCCGCAGCGCCCCAGCGCCTGGGCCAGGTACCAGAACTCATCGCCCATGCGCGCGTCCTGCTGCGCCAGCAGGTAGCCCACCCCGGACTTTTCCACATCGTAGGTCACCACCCGCTGGCGCCAGCGCGGCGTGTTTTCCTGCAGCAGGCGCGCCAGGCCGGTGCGGCTGCGCGGCGTGCGCATGCCGGCGAAATGGCGGCGGTTGTAGACGATCACGGCGGGCTCGAAGGTGGTGCCCCAGGCTTCGTCGCGCCAGGCGGCCCACGCCGGCAGGCCGGCCCGCTCGGGCGAGGGGTAGCGCAGGGCATGGCCATCGTTGACGAGCTTGATCTGCAGGTCCATCGCCGTGCTCCACAGCACATCGGCGTAGTCGGGGCCGCCCACCTGGCCCGCGCCCAGCGCGGCGCTATCGGCCAGGAAGCGGCCGTTCAGCTCCAGCGTGTTGAGGTCCTGATAGCGCACCTTGATGCCAGGGTAGCGCGCCTCGAACGCGGCCAGCAACGGCCGCGCGATCTCCACGTCGGTGGAGGCATGCAGGTTGACCGAGCCTTCCTGCACGCCCCGCGCGATGATCTCGGCGTAGCTTGCCGGGTAGCCCGCCGGCACCGGCGCGACGGCCTGGGCATGCACGCCATGGCTCAGCCCCGCCAGCGTGGCCGCGGCGGCGCCGGCCAGGACGCGCCGCCGGTGCCAGCTTTCTGGTAGTTCGGCAACCATGGAGGGGGGCGTGAAGGGGCGCGTGAAGGGGCGCGTGAAGGAGAAGGGCAAGGGGGACGGGGAGGGGGGCAGCTTGCGCAAGGCGGGAACCATCGGCGGTGACATCGGTGGCCAAAAAGGGGCCATGGCGCACTCGCCGCGCGCAGCCCGGGGCGGAGGTATTATAAGCGCCCGCGGCGTGTCCTCGCGGGGGGCGGCGGCCTTGCCAGCCATGGTGGCAAAGCCATCGCGTGATTTCAAACGGACGCTTACCTGGCAGGGGAGGACCGCCGTGCGCTTATTGCTGGTGGAAGACGAGATTGAACTGGCGCGCTGGGTTGCGCGTGCCCTGGAGCAGGGCGGCTTTGTCATCGAGCATGTGGCCGACGGCCTGCAGGCCGAGGCGCGGCTGATGGCCGAGGAGTACGACGTGGTG
The DNA here is from genome assembly GCF_054515855.1 of Cupriavidus sp. PET2-C1. Taxonomy (NCBI): domain Bacteria; kingdom Pseudomonadati; phylum Pseudomonadota; class Betaproteobacteria; order Burkholderiales; family Burkholderiaceae; genus Cupriavidus; species Cupriavidus sp. PET2-C1. The sequence continues at coordinate 4,343,923 of NZ_CM137259.1, read as the reverse complement.
GTGCTGGACCTGCGCCTGCCCGGCAAGGACGGGCTGGCCGTGCTCAAATCCATGCGCGGGCGCGACGACCGCACCCCGGTGCTGATCCTGACCGCGCAAGACACGCTCGACGAACGCGTGCGCGGCCTCAACCTCGGCGCCGATGATTACCTGCCCAAGCCCTTTGCCATTGCCGAGCTCGAAGCCCGCATCCTGGCGCTGATCCGGCGTAGCCGCGGCCGCGCCCATCCGCGCCTGCAGTGCGGCACGCTGGTGTTCGACGGCGAAACGCGCAGCTTTACGCTCGAAGGCGCGCCGCTCGCGCTGACCCCGCGTGAATCGACCTTGCTGGGCGCGCTGCTGGCCAAGAGCGGCCAGCCGCTGACCAAGGCACAACTGCTCGACAAGGTCTTCTCGCTCGATGCCGACGTCAGCCCCGATGCCATCGAAGTGCTGGTCTACCGGCTGCGCAAGAAGCTCTCGGGCCACGGCGTGACCATCGTCACGCTGCGCGGCTTCGGCTACCTGCTGGAACCGGAAGGACAGCCCTGATGCTGCGCCGCCTGCCACGGCACTGGTTGCGGCGCTGGCTGCAAGGCAGCCTGCGCCGCCAGTTGCTGCTGCTGCTCGTGCCCGCGCTGGCGGCCATGATGGCGCTCGACACGTGGCTGACCTATGGCACGCTGCGCGACGCCGCCAACGCGGCGTACGACCGCTCGCTGTACGGCTCGGTGCGCGCCATCGACAACGCCATCGGCATGGCTGGGGAAAGCGTGCAGATCGCGCTGCCTGACGCCGCCATGGAGATGTTCGAGACCGCGGCGCAGACCCATGTCTTCTATCGCGTCTCGCTGGAACGCAACGGCAAGATCGAAACCGTCACCGGCTACGACGACCTGCCGCTGCCCAAGGGGGAGATCGCCAGCAACCAGCCGCGCTTCTACGACGCCGACTATCACGGCGACCCGGTGCGCATCGCCGTGCTGGCGCACCCGGTGTATCGCCCGAATGCCCACATGCGCGTGATCGTGCAGGTGGCCGAAACCGCGGAGCCGCGCTTTGCGCTGATCGCCACCGTGTGGCGCGGCGCGCTGGCGCGCGACGTGCTGCTGATCCTGATCAGCGCGGGCATCCTGGTGGCCGGCATCACCTATGTGCTGCGCCCGCTGGCGCGCGTGCGCGACGACGTGCAGGCGCGCTCCGCCGACGACCTCACACCGCTGGCCTTCGACCATGTGCCCATGGAAGTCCGCCCGCTGGTCGATGCGGTCAACCTGCACGTGTCGCGCTCGGCCGCCATGACGCAGGCCCAGGCGCAATTCATCGCCGACGCCGCGCACCAGCTGCGCACGCCGCTGGCCATCCTCAAGACGCAAGCCGAATTCGCCCAGCGCCAGCTTTGCGCCAGCGCCGATCCCGCGCGGGCGCGGGATGCCGCCGGGGAGGCGGTAGGCGGCATCGTCACGCAGCTGGAGCAGGCCGCGCGCCTGACCAACCAGCTGCTGGCGCTGGCGCGGGTACGGCAGCACCCGGGCAGCGACGCGCCAGGCGAAGCCGAGCCGCTGGAGCTGATCGACGCCGTCGCCGTGGCCGAGCAGGTGGCGCTGGACTACTTGCCGCTGGCGCGCGGCAAGCAGCAGGATTTTGGCTGGGAGCGGCCGCAGGGGCTGGCGCTGCCCGTACGGGCCGATGCCGCGCTATTGCGCGAAGCCTTTGCCAATCTTGCCCACAACGCGATCCAGTATTCGCCGCGCGGCAGCCGCATCACGCTTTCCGCCACGCGCATCGGGGACGCCGCCTGCCTGGTGGTGGAGGACGATGGGCCGGGCATTCCCGCCGAGGAACGCGAGAAAGTATTTGCGCGGTTTTACCGCCGGGTCGGGAATGTGGAGCCGGGCTCCGGCCTGGGACTGGCGATCTCCCGCGAAATGGCGGCGCGCTTCGGGGGAACGGTAGCGCTGGGGATTGCGCTGCAGGGCAAAGGGGTTCGGGCGGTCCTGACGCTGCCGATCGGGGAATGAGAGGACATGAGAGGCCGCTAAAAAGACCAAAAAATCTAAAAAAAGCAAATGTCCATACATCCGACCCCACGTAAACCCCACCCCATTGCCTGACAAATTGACAGCCTTTTGACAGTTTCTACCCCCTAGAATCGCGCCATGGCCGCTGTACCGGCCAGACCAAGTCAGAAAGCCAAAGAACAAGTCCGGCATGCAAGCGCTGCCTGGGACTGGAGACAACGCCTAGCCACCCGGTCAACGCACGCAGCGCCGGCGCACCGCACGACTCTCCCGCCCCCGACAGCCAGCTTCACCGCCAGCCGGACACCTCCGGGGTCGGTCCTCGCCAGCAACGCCGGCAACCGCTCACCGGCAATCCTCTGAAAAAAGAACAGGAGACCGTAATGCGTCGCTCGATTCATCGCTTTGCCCACGTCGTCATGGCTTCGGCCGCGATCACCGCCACCGTGGCTGCCGCGCCCGCGTTCGCGCTCGACAGCGTGAAGTTCATGATCGGCGCCAACCCGGGCGGCGGCTTCGACCAGACCGGCCGCTCGCTGGGCGCGGCGCTGGTTTCCGCCGGCGTGGCCAAGACGGCCTCTTACGACAACAAGGGCGGCGCGGGCGGCACCATCGGCCTGACGCAGTTCGTCAATACCGACAAGGGCAACCCCAACGCGATGATCGTCACCGGCGCGGTGATGGTTGGCGCAATCGAAACCAACCATCCCCCGGTCACGCTGAAGAACGCCACCCCGATCGCGCGCCTGTTCGCCGACACCATGGTGATCACCGTGCCGGCGAACTCGCCGCTGAAGTCCATGAAGGACCTGACCGCGCAGCTCAAGGCCAACCCGGGCAGCGTGAGCTGGGGTGGTGGCTCCAAGGGTTCGATCGACCACATCCTGGCGGGCCTGGTGGCCAAGGAAAGCGGCGTGGACCCGAAGAAGATCAACTACGTGCCCTTCCAGGGCGGTGGTGAAGCGTCGGCCTCGATCCTGGGCGGCCACGTGAGCGTCGGCCTGGCCGGCGTGTCCGAGTTCCTGCCCTTCATCAAGAGCGGCAAGATGCGCGCGCTGGCCGTGACCTCCAAGGAACGCACCGCAGATATCCCGACGCTCAAGGAGCAGGGCATCAACGTGGAAATCTACAACTGGCGCGGCGTGTACGGCGCGCCGGGCATCACCGCCGAGCAACGCAAGGCGCTGGTGGATGCGGTGGTCAAGGCAACCGAAACCCCGCTGTGGAAGGAAACGCTGGCCAAGAATGACTGGACCCCGTTCCTGCTGACCGGCGACGAGTTCGGCAAGTTCGTGGACAGCGAGTCGGCCCGCCTGGGCGGTTCGCTGCGCGAGCTGGGTGTGGCGAAGTAAGCCACGCTGCCTGCGCGTTTCACCGCAATATCGTTTCAGCGTTTTACCTGTCGGCCCTGCCTGCGGCGCACCGTAACGCTCGGTGCGCATGCGGCAGGCGGGGGTCCGGTGTCCACCTGCGATACCTAAAAACCAAACTACACATCGCCGGGCCCCCGCCTTAAGCGGGGACGACAAACCGCGGGACGCCAAGGGCCGGACAACACGGCCGCAGGCACCGCTTGAAGGAGCCACTTCCAATCATGAAACCCTCACACCTGGCGATCGGCATTGCCGTATTGCTGCTCTCCGCCTTCTACTTCGTCGGCCTGTCGGGCATCTCCGGCGACGAAGGCTATGCCGGCCTGTCGCCGCGCTTCATGCCCACGCTGGTCGCCATCGGCCTGGCCGCGTGCGGCGCGGCGCTGACCTGGCAAGGCATTCGCGGCGGCTTTCGCAATATGCCGGAAGAAGACGCCGAACTGCCCGACGCCCCGCACAATTTCCGCGGCTTCCTGTGGGTGGCTGCCGGCCTGGTGGCCAACATGGCGCTGATCGGCACGCTGGGCTTTGTGCTGGCGTCGACCCTGCTGATGGTCTGCGTGGCGCGTGGCTACGGCAGCAAGCGCTTCCTGCGCGATGCCCTGATTGGCCTGTGCATTACGTTGCCGATGTGGGCACTGTTTGAATTCCTGCTCGGCATCAATTTGCCGTTGCTGCCCGTCGCCGGGTTCTGAACGGAGCTGATGATCCATGGATACTCTTAACCTGCTGATGCATGGCTTTGCCATCGCCATCACGCCAATCAACCTGATGTGGGCCCTGGTGGGCTGCTTCCTGGGCACCGCCATTGGCGTGCTGCCGGGCATCGGCCCCGCGCTCACGGTAGCGATGCTGCTGCCGCTGACCGCCAAGGTGGAACCCACCGCCGCGCTGATCATGTTCGCCGGCATCTACTACGGCGCCATGTACGGCGGCTCCACGACCTCCATCCTGATGAACACGCCGGGCGAATCGTCGACCATGGTCACGGCGATGGAAGGCAACCTGATGGCCAAGAGCGGCCGCGCCGGCCCGGCGCTGGCCACCGCGGCCATCGGCTCGTTCGCCGCCGGCACCATCGCCACCGTGCTGCTGTCGATGTTCGCGCCGGTCGCGGCCGACGTGGCGCTGCAGTTCGGGCCCGGCGAATACTTCATGATCATGCTGCTGGCCTTCACCACGGTGTCGGCGGTGCTGGGCTCTTCGCTGCTGCGCGGCATGACCAGCTTGTTCCTGGGCCTGGGCATCGGCTTGATCGGCATGGACTCGCTGTCGGGCCAGACGCGTTACTCGATGAATGTGCAGGAGCTGTACGACGGCATCGACATCGTGGTGGTCGCGGTCGGCCTGTTCGCGGTGGGCGAGGCGCTGTTCAACGCCTTCTTCCCGCAGCCCGCAGGCGGCTTCAACAAGCTCAGCTCGGTCATGATGACCAAGTCGGACTGGAAGCGCTCGGTGCCGGCGTGGATCCGCGGCACCATCATCGGCTTTCCCTTCGGCCTGATCCCGGCCGGCGGCGCGGAGATCCCGACCTTCCTGTCCTACGCCACCGAGAAGAAGCTGTCCAAGCACAAGGATGAGTTCGGCACGGTGGGCGCGATCGAAGGCGTGGCTGGCCCCGAGGCCGCCAACAACGCAGCCGTGACGGCCACGCTGGCTCCGCTGCTGACGCTGGGCATCCCCACCTCGAACACCACCGCGATCCTGCTGGCGGCGTTCCAGAACTACAACCTGCAGCCGGGCCCGATGCTGTTCCAGACCTCGGGCGACCTGGTGTGGGGCCTGCTGGCTTCGCTGTACATCGGCAACGTGATGCTGCTGGTGCTGAACCTGCCGGCGATCGGCCTGTGGGTGCGCATGCTGCGCATCCCCACGCCGCTGCTGTACGGCGGCATCCTGATCTTCGCGGGCCTGGGCGCCTACGGCATCCGCCAGTCGTGGTTCGACCTGCTGCTGCTGTTCATCATCGGCGTGCTGGGCATGGCCATGCGCCGCTTCGACTTCCCCACCGCGCCGGTGATCGTGGGCATGATCCTTGGCCCCATCGCTGAGAAGCAGCTGCGCAATGCGCTGTCGATCAGCCAGGGCGACTGGTCGATCTTCGTGACCCAGCCGATCTCGGCCACCATCCTGGCCATGACGGTGGCGGTGGTGCTGATCCCGCGCATCCTGGGCTGGCTGGCCCGGCGCTCGGCGCGTGGCAAAGTGGCTGACGCCACAGGTTGATTAGCGCAAAATGCGGGCAAGGCCCGGCACTCCAGGGTGCCGGGCCTTTTGCCTGTTGAATGTTGACTGCTGACCCGGCTGGCACTGCGCATGTGGTCTCCCCTCTCCCACTTGTGGGAGAGGGGCCGGGGGAGAGGGCGGGCGCTGGATACGCCGCCATGCTCGAAAAAACCATGGGCTTCGTTTCTCGTGGCTCCTAGCTAGGCCACCCCTCTCCCCAACCCTCTCCCCCTGAGGGGAGAGGGAGTAAACACCGTCGTCAATTCAGATGGCTTTGGCGCAATCGCCAGGCCGCTGCCACATGCCCTCTCTCCTTCACCGCTGGCGTCCGGTCCTCTTGACGCTGCTGCTCGGCCTGGCCGCCGCGCTCGTTTGCACGCTGCTGCACACACCGCTGCCATGGATGATCGGCCCGCTGCTGGCGGTCGCCATCGCGCGCATGCGCGGTGCCGACCTGCGCGCGCCCACGCAGGCGCGCAATGCCGGGCAGTGGGCCATTGGCACCTCGCTCGGGCTTTACTTCACGTCCGACGTGGTGGCGCGGCTGATCGAGTTCCTGCCGTATATCGTCGCGGGCTCGCTGTTTGCGCTGCTGCTCGGCTGCGGCGGCGCCTGGCTGCTGCGCAAGACCACCGGCGTGGCGTTCAAGACGGCGTACTTCTCCACCGCCATCGGCGGCGCGTCGGAGATGGCGAACCTGGCCGAGCGCAATGGCGCGCGCATCGACCAGGTGGCGGCCGCGCATTCGCTGCGCGTGCTGATGGTAGTGGTAGCCGTGCCCGCGCTGTTCCAGTACGGCGGCATCCACGGGCTTGACCCATACGTGCCCGGGCCACGCACGGTGGACTACCTGTGGCTGCCCGTGCTGATCGCGATCACGGTCAGCGTGGCGCTGGTGCTCAAGCACTTCAACCTGCCCAATCCCTTCGTGATCGGCACGCTGCTGGCGGCCGCCGTGCTGACCGCTTCGGGCTTCGAGCTGTCCGCCATCCCCACGTGGATGAGCCGCGCCGGCCAGTTGATGATCGGCGTGTCGCTGGGCGCGCGTTTCTCGCGCGACTTCCTCCATACCGCGCCGCGCTTTCTCGGCGGCGTGGCGGTGTACACGCTGGCGGCGCTGGTGCTCTCCGCGCTGTTCGGCTGGGGCCTGTCGGCGCTGTCCGGCGTGCATCCCGCCACCGCCATCCTCGGCACCACGCCCGGCGGCATTGCCGAGATGTGCATCACGGCCAAGGTGCTGGAGCTTGGCGTGCCGCTGGTCACCGCCTTCCACGTGATCCGGATGGCCTTCGTGGTGCTGTGCACCGGCCCCCTGTATCATTGGCTCAAACATCGTGCCGCGCCGCAGGAGACGGAATAGCAACCTGGCCCGGCCCCATCCCAGACAAAACGGGCGTGCCATGCCAGAGCCAACGCTAGAACCAACGCCGGAATCCGGCTTCACGCTTGCCGATATCGACCGCACCCTGCAGCGGGTGCTGGCGCCATGGGTGCGCCAGCTCGGGCTGCGTGCCGAGCACGTTGATGCACAGGGCGTAACGCTGCGCCTGCCTTTTGACGAATCATTTCGCCATGCGGGTGGCGTGGTGTGCGGCCAGGTGCTGATGTCCGCGGCCGATACCGCCATGATCGTGGCCGTCGCCAATGCGCTCGGCGCCTTCAGGCCGATGACCACCGTCACGCTCACCACCAACTTCATGCGCCCGGTGATCGAGGGTGATGTGCTGGTGCGCGCCAAGGTGCTGCGCCTGGGCAAGACCGTGGTGTTCGGCGAGATCGAGCTGACCGGCACCGATGGCAAGCTGGCCGTGCAGGCCACCACCACTTACGCGCTGCTGTGAGCGGCGCATCACCCAATTGCACGCTACATTGCACGCAATCCCCCAAGCTATCTCCATGCATGAGCCCCGCAGCCTGACGCCTGCCCCCAACCAGCCCGCCGCCGCCTCGCCGTTCGACCAGGTGGTGTTTGCCGGCGGCGGCAACCGCTGCTGGTGGCAGGCAGGCTGGTGGGATACGGTGGCGCCCGAGCTGGGGCTGCGCCCGCGCGTGATCACGGGGATCTCGGCCGGAGCCGCCACGGCGTGCATGATCTATGCGCACGACTCCCGCCAAGTGATGGCGTACTACGGCGAGGTGCTTGCCGGCAACCGGCGCAATGCGTACTGGGGCAACCTGCTGAGCAAGCAGCGCGTGTTTCCGCACTACGGCATCTACCGCACCGCATTGCTGAACATCTTCGGCGAGGGCCGCCTGGCAAACCTGAAGACGGCACCGGAGATCCGCATCGGCGTGGCCCATATCCCGCGCTGGAGCGGCCCGCGGCTAGCGGTGATGGCCGGGCTGGTCGCCTACAACATCGAGAAGCACTGGCTCAAGACCTTGCACCCGCGCCTGGGCCGCAAGCTGGGCTTCCATCCGGAGTTCGTGCGCGCGCAGGATTGCGGCTCGCCCGAGCAGCTGGCGGACCTGCTGCTGCAATCGTCCTCGACCCCGCCCTTCACGCCGGTGCTGCGGCGCGACGGCCGGCCCGTGCTGGATGGCGGCATGGTCGACAATGTGCCGGTCGACGCGCTCGACGCAACGCCCGGCAATGTGCTGGTGCTGGTGACGCGGCTCTACCCGCGCCCGCGCCGCTTTGTCCTGCAACACGGCGCGCAGCGCCGGCTCTACCTGCAACCTTCGCAACGGGTTCCGATCTCGAGCTGGGACTACACCCAGCCCGGCGCGATGATCGGTGCCTACGAACTCGGCCGGCGCGACGGGGAAACCTTTTTGCGCGATTGGCCGTCTGTCATGAAGACGGAGCTTGGCACCGCCGGGTAGCGCTCCAGCGCGCCGGCCGTGCTCGCGGCTCCGTCATCACGATGTGCAATGCGGCCTTCGCGCCGCTACTGGAGGCATTGATGACGAAACGCCAGGCAAGATCCACGACCGAGCGCCAGAGCGCCCGCAGGGCCAGCACCGAGCAGGCTGTCGAGCAAGTCCCCCGCCGTGGCAAGCGCAAGCCCGGTGCGCAGCGCGAAGCGGATTTCGTGGTGATCGGTGCCGGCTCGGGCGGCGTGGCGGCTGCGCGGCGCGCGGCCACGCTGGGCGCGCGCGTGGTGCTGGTGGAGCGCGACGAGATCGGCGGCACCTGCATCAACCGCGGCTGCGTGCCCAAGAAAATGCTCTCGTATGGCGCCAGCCTCGCGGCCGTGCTGTCTGGCTGCCTTTCGCACACCGGCGGCAAGGAAGACTGGAGCGATGCCATTGTGCGCGTCAACGCCGAGATGGCGCGGCTGCACGTGGCCTACACGCACCGGCTGCAGCAAGCCGGCGTGGAGCTGCTGCGCGGCGATGCCACGGTGAGCGCCGCCGACCAGGTACAGGTGGGCGCCGAGACCATCCGCGCCAAACGCATCCTGATTGCCACCGGCGCACGGCCGCGCGCGTTGCCGGTGCCGGGTGGCGAGTTGGCCTGCACCTCCGACGACATCTTCACCTGGCAAAGCCTGCCAGCCTCGCTGGTGGTGATCGGCGGCGGCTATGTGGCGGTGGAGCAAGCCTCGATCCTGTCGCGCTATGGCGTCAAGGTGGAGATGCTGGTGCGCGAGGCGCGCCTGCTGGCGCGCTTTGACCACGAAGTGGCCGAGGCGCTGGCCGAGGCGCTCACCGCCAAGGGCGTGCGCCTGCATTTCAATGCCGAGGTGACGCTGCTGAACCAGGCCAACGGCGCCATTGACGTGTGCTACCGGCAGCATGGCAATGGCGCGAATGGCGGCAACAATGGCAACGGGCGGGAGCGCATCCAGACCGTGCGCGCGCAGGCGGCGCTGGCGGCTATCGGGCGCGACCCGCATTGGGATGGGCTCGGCCTGGAGGCGCTGGGCATCGCGAAAACGCAGAAGGGCGGCATCCAGGTGGATCGCTCGTTCCGCACCAAGGTGCGCTCGGTCCATGCCATTGGCGATGTCATCGACGGCCTGCACCTCACGCCGGTCGCCGGCGCTCAGGGCCGCTGGCTGGCCGACCGCCTGTTCGGCCGCCGCGGCGACCGCGCGGATTTCGACCTGGTGCCAACGGCGGTGTTCTGCGAGCCGGCCATCGGCAGCGTGGGACTGACGGAGCATGCCGCCATCGAGGAAGCTGGCAAGCCGGAGCGCATCCACACCGTGGTGCGCCGCTTCGTCTCGCTGGAGAATCGCTTTGCCGGCAGCGAGCAGGCCTCGATGGTCAAGCTGGTGGTGAATGCGCGCAGCGGGCGCGTGCTGGGCGCGCACATGATGGACAATGCCGCCGCCGAGATCATGCAGGCGTTTGCCGTGGCGGTGCGGCTCGGGGTGAAGCTGTCACACCTGCAGACCACGGTGCAGCTGCATCCCACCGTGGCCGAGGAGCTGTTCGGCTAGGCGCGCCGCCGGATTCAGGCCGGCTCGGCCATCGCCGCCGGCTTGGCGCCCTCGCACGGATCGGGCCGCTTGTGCGCCGGCACCAGCACCACGCGATCATAGGCACCGATCTCGCGGCCGCTGGCCTGCTCCAGGTAACCCACGCTGTAGATCGCGCCCGGCTCGGCGGCGAGCCAGCGCGGCGCGCCCACATCGCGCCGCACGTGGCCGTTGCCGGCGATCAGCACGGCGCCGCGGTCGGCGTACTCACGCATGGAGGCAGCCATTACCGCATCGCGCGCGGCCTGCGCGTCCAGCATGCCGGGCAGCATGGCCTTGGGGAAATTGCCGCAGTGGCCACGGTCGAGCACGGCGGTCTGCTCGGTCACCACGTCCGCGGGCAACGGCGCGGCAAGGCCGAGGCGCTTGCGCTCTGTCGCATCGAACACGCCATCCAGCCCGCCGCGCACGATCTTGCTCGCATCCGCGCGCGACAGGTTGGCCGCCACCAGCGGCAGGTCGTAGCGCAAGGCCAGCGCCACTACCGGCGTGTAAAGCTCCCACTGCCAGCTCTTGCCGCCCGCCTGCGCCACGACATACGCCGCGTCGCCGGGGCGCTCACGGCGGGCGCGGTCGATATCGGCCTGGCGCTCACGGTCGAACTGCTCCATCGCAATGGCCGGGCGCCAACCGGCTGCCAGTGCGTCCGACAACGCCAGCAGGCGCCGCTTTTGCCCATCGGCGTTGTCGTGGACCTCGCCCAGCAGCACGTAGGTCTTGCCGGTGAACTGATGCGCGACATCGCCAGCCACGGCGGCAGGCGGCGTGCCCGCGCAACCGGCGAGCGCGGCGAACATGGCGGCCGCGAGCGCCAGTCCGGCGGCGCGGGTAGGGACAAAGCTGGCTAGGCTGGCAACGCTGTGACGAATCTGCATGGCTAGGTAATCCTGGTTGCGATGGCTCGCTCGTGCTCATTATTGCGCAGTTTTACTGCGCGGCCGCGGCTTCCGGCACATACACCATCGAGCCATCCTGCAACCGGTACGCCACACCGGCCTTGGTGCCGTCGCCGCTGCCTACCTGGCCGCTGGCCTGGTAGCGCACGACCTTCTCGCCCTGCTTGGAGACGATCTCCATGTTGGGCTTTCCGGGATTGGTGATGATGGTGACGTCCGCGTGTGTAAACGGGTTCATCGGGTTCTGCGCGATGGCCACCAGCAACGCGGCGATCACCACCAGGAACACGTCGATCAGGTTGACCACCGACAGGATGGGATCGTCGGCCTCGCTCTCCTCCAGGAACCTCATGCGCCGGCCTCCCACTGCGGTTGATGCTTGCCCAGCCACACCAGCTCCTCGGCGAGCCAGCGGCGGCGCACGTTAACCACCCAGAAGGTGATGCTGGCAGCGATCAGCGCGAGAATCACCGCGGAAAACGCGATGGTGAGGTTCTCGCCCACGTTGGCGAGGTTGCCGCCGGACAGGCCCTTGAGCGCGGGACCCATCGGGATCATGGTGGCCACCAGTCCCAGCATCGGCGCGACGCGCGTGGCAATGCGCGGCCACTCCAGCAGCCGGTGCGCGGCCACGTCGAGCGTGTCCGGGTCCTTGATGCGGTGGCGCAGCGCGAACGCTACCAGCACATAGCCGCGTCCCGTCTCGATGCCGTGGCGGCGGCGTTGCCAGCCTTGCGTGATGAACTCGCCGAGCGCCCAGAAGGCGTACAGGAACAGCAGCCCGATCAGGGCCAGCGTCGGAAACAGGAACAACTGGCCGACGTCGTACATCAGGGTTTCAAGCAGGGTAGGGGTCATGATGCCTTAGCGGGTTTCGGATTGTTTTTGGACGAAGGGCGCAGCGCCAGCGCGGCGGCGCGCGCTGAGGCCGCCGCCCAGCATGGCGCCGGCCAGTGCGATGCCGGCGGCAAGCCACGACAGCACGGGCACGAGAGCCGCCGTGGGCGGCGTTTTCTCGACCAGTTGCATGCCTTGCACCGGCACCGTTTGCGGCTGCGCCTTGGGCTGGGGCTGGGGCTGCGGCTCGGGCTGCGGCTCGGGCTGCGGCTGTGGTTGCGGCTTGGGCTGCGCTTGCTGCTGAGCGGGACGCGGCGCCGCCTGCGGGGCGGCTGCCGCCGGTGCGCCGGCGGGCGGTGCCGCGCGATCCTGCGTGCCATAGCCTGCGGCGCCGGACGCCGTGGCCTGCTGCTGCACGTAGCGATTGAAGCTGCGGTTGTCGCTGCGGATATCGTGCCGCTGCGACAGCGCCTGCCACCTGTCGGCCAGCGTCTTGAGCATCTCGGGATCGGCCCGCCAGTAGCCCTTGCGCGCGGCTTCCAGCATGCGCTCGATTACCTGTGCCTGGGCCTGTGGCGCGTTCTTCTCGAACCACGCGTCCAGGCCGAGCTTGTGCTTGTCCTTGACGTAGACCTCGGCGAACTCGGTCCACTGGTCGTCGCGCACGATCTCCGGTGCGACCGCGGTCCAGCCCCAGAAGTTGTTGACGGTATCGAGCACATTGAGCGCGCCGCTATAGCCCTCGGCCTTCATGCCTTCGATCCAGCCGGGATGGAAGTAGCGCGTGCGCAGCTCGGTGGCGAGAAACGATGCCGCCGTCTGCGTGCGCGCGTTGTTGGCATCGCGCAGGTTGGCGATCAGCAGCTCCGGCGCCTTGCCCGTCAGGTGGCGCACGGCCAGGCCGATGCCACCGAGATACTGGAAGGGATCATCGGTGGTCAGCATGCCGTACAGGTTGGAGCTGCGCGCCAGCAGCGCGCCTTCCACGCCCTTGAGGTTCTCCGCGTAGAGATTCAGTTGTGGCAGTTTCTCGCCCCACGTCCTCTCGTCGGGCCCATAGCCGTATTGCATGCGCGCGAGATAAAGGTTGGCCAGCTTGGCGTCGGCTTCCTTGCCGCTGCCGAAGCTGTCGCTGGCCAGCGTAGCGTCGTTCAGTCCCGTGCCATAGTTGCCGCTCTCGCTGGCGAAGATGCGCGTGAGCGCCAGCGACTCGATGCGCTCCGGGGTCATGTCCGCGGCCTTGAGCTGCGCCAGCCGCGCGCTGACCGCGCGCGTGCTGGCGGCAACGGCGTTGTCGGACTCGGGCTGCGCGGCGGCAAGCTTGACCGCTTCGGCCAGCCACTTGATCAGGTTGGGGAAGTGATCGCGATAGAGGCCGGTGGCGGACAGCACCACGTCCACGCGCGGCCGCCCGAGCTCGGCGGCGGGAATCGCTTCCACCCCGGCCACGCGGCCGCCGCTGTCCCACTTCGGGCGGATGCCCATGGCGGCCATCGCCTGCGCTTCGAGCATGCCCTGATGGCGCATGGTCTCCACGCTCCACAGCGAGAAGGCCAGCTTGGCGGGCCATTTGCCGTGGCGCTTGCGCCAGTCGGCAATCATGCTCTCAGCCGCGGCCTGGCCGGCCTGCCACGCTTCGCGGCTAGGTACCTTCGAGGGATCGAAGCCATACAGGTTGCGCCCGGTCGGCAGCGCGTCGGGATTGCGCACCGGGTCGCCGCCGGTGCCGGCCAGCACGTAGCCCCCGGCCAGCGCGGTGAGGATGGATTCGCTCTCCGGCGCGGCGTCCAGGCTGGCGTACAGCGTGCGGGCGCGCTGCATGTCTTCGCGCTGTACGGCGTCGGCAAGGCTGGCCAGCGGCGCACCGTCGATCACGTAGTTGCGCAGCATGGCGTACGGCGCCGACTGCGCGAGCTGCTTGTAGTCGAGCGCGAACAGTTCTTCCGGCTCATCGGGAAACACGCGCTTGAGCCACGGTTGCCCGAGCATGGCCATCACCGTGTACAGCCGCAGCCCGGGATCCTGCGACTGGCCGAACGTGTGCAGGCCGTAGGGCTGCAATGCACCGGCGAGCTCGTGCAGATGCGTGTGCAGCGCATCGAGGTATTGGGCAAACTGCGCGCTCGCGCGGGCCTGCGGCCAGCCCATGTCGTCGAGCAGGTGCATGCGCGCGCTGCGCTTGAGGATGTCCTCGCGCAGCGTGTCCTTCACTGCGCCGTCGTCCTGCTGCAGGTAGTTGTGCAACTGGTCGTGCAGCGCCGACAGATCGGTGTGCAGGCCCGCCGGCTTGAACGGCGGCGTCTGGTGGCTGACGATGGTGGCGCGGCCACGGCGCTTGGCCTGCAGCGCCTCGCCCACGTCATCGACGATGTAGGGATAGATCACCGGCACGCTGCCGAGCACCATGTAGGGCTGGTCGGTCACGGACAGGCCGCGCTCCTTGCCCGGCGTCCATTCCTGCGTGCCGTGGGTGCCGTAGTGCACCAGCGCCTCGCGCCCTTCGCGCGCCCACAGGTAGGCCGCCATGTAGAAATGGTTGAGCGGCGTCTTGGTGGAGTGATAGAGCGCTTTCTCGGCGGCGTCTGCGCGCTCGCCGCGTGGCGGTACCGGCATCAGCGCCACGTTGCCGAGCTGCAGGCGCGGGATGGCGAAGCCGGCCACGCCGTCGCGCCTGATCGCCATCGACGAGGCTTCGGGTTCGCCCCAGCGCGCGCTGACCTCGGCGCGGAACGCGGCGGGTTGCGCATCGTACCAGCGGCGGTATTGCGCCATCGGCATCCACGCGGCGCGGTCCGCATCGAGCAGCGCGCCGAGCTGGCCTTCGCGGTAGAAAGGCGCTAGCAGCGCGCCAAGATCGCGCTGCAGCGCGAGTTCGCCGGCGGCCTCGGTGCGGTAGCCCGCGGCATGCAGCGCAGCCAGCGTGGACGACAGGCTGCGCGGCAGGTTGAGGAACGATGCCGACAGATTCTTCTCGCCCGCCGGATAGTTGTAGAACAGGATCGCCACGCGCTTGTCGGCATTCGGTGTGCGCTGCAGGCGCGTGAGCGCCAGCGCCTTGTCGGCCACGGCATCGAGCTGCGCCGGCAGGCTGACGATGCTGCCGTCCTCGCGCGAAGTGGCGGCGGCCAGCATGGGATCGCTCACACCGGCCAGCTCGGGCTGCACGAGGTAGAAGGGCGTGTCGGTGAGGCTGATGCCGTGCGGGTCGCGCTCCCAGTCCTGTGCGTCGCCCTTGCGATAGGGCATGACCTGCAGCACCGGGATGCCGAGCGTTTCGAACTCCGCCTTGCGGCCTGCCGCGTTGAGCATGATCTGGCCGTTGATGAGCACGTCGATGATGCGCCTGCCGCCGGGTGCTGCCATGCGCAGCACGCCGTCCGCGTCCATCACGCCGCTGTAGAACACCAGCGCACGCGCGCCGCGCGCTTCGATGCGCGTGATCAGGTCGTCGATGAAGGCGCTGTCCAGACCCGACACGTAGGCCTGGTGTATGGCGACACCGATCACCGGTTCGCCGGCGTGGCCTGACACCTTGAGCGCGTCGTCCGGCGAGGCGGTGACCACGCTGGCAAGCCGCGGATGGTAGTAAGCGGCCTTGGGGAAAACGACCGGCGCGGGAATGGCGTTGTCCGCGTGCAGCTTGAACTGCTGCGCCGCCAGCGTGCGCATCATCGCGTCGAAGTTGGCGCGGCCGCCGTTGACGTAGTACGCCTGCAGCCGCGCGCCGAGCGCATTGTCGATGCCATGCGCATCGAAGCGGTCAGTGGCAATCAGCAGGCGCGGCACGCGCGCATTGGTCCAAAGCGGGCCGAGCTTGGCCAGCATCTCGGTGACGATATGGTCGCGCGGCGCGTCCACGATCAGCAGGCCGGCGCCGTCGATAAACGGCGCGATATCCTGCGCGTTCATGCGCTCCAGGTAGCGCGCGTCCAGCGTCATGCCGTGCGCGCGCGCCATGGCCTGCAGCGGCTCGAACTTGCCGGCGGGCACCGGCGAGGTGGTCAGCACCGCGATGCGCGGCGCGGCCGACGCTGGCTGCATGCCGAGCACCAGCCAGGTTATCCACAGCAGGCACAGGGCGCGGAGAAACCGCATCCGGGTTTTATCTTGTGGGGACATGTCGGGTCGATTCGCCTCCGCTCAGAACGACAGCTTCACGCTGGCGGCAAAGGTCCGTCCTGGCTGCGTATAGAAATCCAGGCCCGGCTCGCTGGCGGCCACGCTGCCTTGGCGCACATCGCCCCACAGCCAGTACTTCTTGTCGAACACGTTATTCACCGACAGCACCAGGCTGGCGTAGCGGTTAAAGCGCCACCAGCCCTGGATGTCGGCCACGCCATAGCCGCCCGGCTTGAAGTAGGCGAAGGAAGTGTCGTCGGTGCGCGTCACGGCGCGCGCGCCGCGCCAGCGCACGCTGGCGCCCTGGCCCTGGCTGCTGCTGCCGCGCTCCCACGTCAGCGCGGCGCTGGCGCGCAGCGGCGAGACGCTGTTGAGGGGCTGGCCGGTCTGCTCGTTGTTGCCGTGCGCGTAGGCCACAGCGCTGTCCACGCGCCATTGCGGCAGGAAGCGGTAGCTGCCGCGCCACTCGGCGCCGTAGATGCGCACGCTGCTCTGGTTGCGGTACTGGTACGTCGCGCGCAGCCCGGCAAGGCAAGCGGGGTCCGACGGGCAGCGCAGCGCGACTTGCTCGATGAAGTCCTTGTAGCGGTTGTCGAACACCGCGACGCTGGTCTGCACGCGCTCATCCGTATAGCGCGCGCCGATTTCGAACGAGCGGCTCTTCTCCGGGTTCAGGTCGCCATTGGGCGCGGCGCCGTAACTCTGGATGGTGTTGCGGAAGCTGCCGTTGATCTCCTGGTAGTTGGGCGCGCGGTATCCGAATACGTACTGGGCCCACAGGTTGATGCGGTCGGTGGCTTGCCACAGCGCGGAGAGCTTGGGCGACAGTGCCGAATCGCTCTTGCTGATGGCGGGCCTGGAAGCCACGCTGTTGTACAGCTTGTCGTCATCCGGGCCGAGCGAGTAGTGGTCAAAGCGCAGGCCGGGCGTGAGCGTGAAGCGGCCGCCGGCGAACTGCAGTTCATCCTGCACGAAGATGCCGGTCTGGCGCGTTTCGCCCTTGGGGAAATCGTGGATCGGGAAATTGTCCCCGGCCAGCGATTTGGACACCACGCCGGTGGTGCGGTTGTAGGTGGTGCCGTCGCGCATCTCGCTGGTCTGGGTACGCAGGAAATCCACGCCGGTGATCAGGCGGTGGCCAACAACGCCGGTGTTGAACGACTTGTCGGCCTGCACGTTGAAGCCGGTCTGCTGCTGGCGAAAGCCAAACAGGAGGTTGACGTCGCACAGGCTGCTGCCAGCCGTGGAGCCCGAGCAACCCGAGCTGGTGCGGCTGCGCACCTGGTTGGTCACGGTGTTGGACTCGCTCTCCTGGTAGAACACCGCCGCGCTCAGGCGATCGATGACACGGCTGGCCGGCTTCCATTCGTAGTCCAGGCTGACGCGGTTGCGCGACAGGTCCTCGGTGCCGCTGGCGGAGGTCACGCGCGGCAGCGCGGTGGACAGCCGGCGGATATCGGTAAAGGTGTCGTTGTCGCGATGCTCGTAAGTCAGCTTGAAGCGATGGCCCGCGGCGGGGTCGAGCACGATCTTGCCGAGCCACGCGTTGGTTTCGCTGTTCTGCGGATTGGCCTTGGTACGGCCAGTCGAGGTGGTGTCGTTGCCACCCATGCTCTGCACTTCGTGCCCCTTGCGGTGCGCGTACATGAACAAGCCCTTGATGGTCTCGTTGCCGCCGGCCACGCCCGCGGTCTGGCCGAAGCTGCGGTCGATGCCGTTCCACGACAGGCCGGCTTCGCCGCCCACCGCGCGCCCGCGCATGATGTCCTCGGGATCCTTGGTGACGTACGACACCACGCCGCCGATGGCGTCCGAGCCGTACAGGCTGGAAGCCGGCCCGCGCAGCACCTCGATCCGCTTGAGGAAGGAGAACTCGGGCGCGTCGCGCGTGGCGCTGGACAGGTTGGAGGGCCCGCCGCCGTTGTAGAAGTCGGGCAGGCGCACGCCGTCGACCATCAGCAGCACCCGGTTGTCTTCGATGCCGCGGATATTGATGCTGCCGGCGCCAAAGCGGCGACGGTCGCGGGGCACGTCGATATCGGGCTCATCGGCGAACAGGGCGGCCTCGTCAACGGGCTGGGCACGTTCGATCCGGCTGGCATCGATGGCGGTGATGGTGGAGGCAACGGCGTCGGCTCGCTCCTCGGTGCGAGTGGCGGTGACCACCACCTCGCTTAAGTGGCGGGCCGGATCGGCGGCCAGATCGGCGGCTGGATCGGCAGCCAGGACGGGACCGCCAAGGGCAGCGCACACGGCAGCGACAGGCGTGACTCGGACGGAGGCGCGCAAGCGCGCCAGACAGCGGCGTTTCATGGAATTTCCCCAAAGAAAGCGAAACGCTGGCTGGCTAGTGCGAAAACTGTGGCTCGCTCGCGTGGTCAGGCGTGGCTCGGTGAACCCGGTCACGCGTTATTGAGAATGCGAAGTATTATCAATAAGTAACTATTTGTAAAGCATGAGTCATCACAATTCATGCCCCTGCGCACGAAGCGCTGCAATTAGTGGCGATGCCGCAACGATGCCGAAACGATGTCGAAACAAAAAGGGCGGTGCCGACCGATCCGGCACCGCCCCGAGGCGTCGCAATTTGCTACGGCAGCACGCTCAGTGCGCAGCTTCCCCGCCCACCAGGGCCGGCAGACGATTGCCTTCTTCGTCGATCTGCAGCGGGCCGGTGCCCGAGAACCGATCGAGCGCCAGGTAGATCACCGGGGTGATGAACAGCGTGATCACCTGCGAGAACAGCAGGCCGCCCACCACCGCCAGGCCCAGCGGCTGGCGCAGCTCGGCGCCCGCGCCCAGGCCGAGCGCCAGCGGCAGCGCGCCCATCACGGCGGCGAAGGTCGTCATCATGATCGGGCGGAAGCGCAGCAGGCAGGCCTGCCGGATCGCGCGCGCCGGGGCCATGCCCTGCTCGCGCTGCGCGGCCAGCGCGAAGTCGATCATCATGATGGCGTTCTTCTTGACGATCCCGATCAGCATCAGCACGCCGATGGTGGCGATCAGCGACAGCTCCACGTTGAAGAGGAAGAGCGTCAGCAGCGCGCCGACGGCAGCCGACGGCAGCCCGGCCAGGATGGTCAGCGGATGGATGTAGCTCTCGTACAGCACGCCCAGCAGCGTGTAGATCACCGCAAGCGCCGCCACCAGCAGCAGCACCTGCGTAGCCTGGGACGACTGGAACACCGCCGCGTCGCCGCCCCAGCTCGTGAAGATCGAGGTGGGCATGGCGATCTCTTGCTTGTAGGCATCGATCTTGGCCGAGGCCGCGCCCAGCGCCGCGCCCGGCGCAAGGTTGAACGACACCGTCACCGAGGGCAGCTGGCCCTGGTGGTTCACGGCAATCGGCCCGACCCGGCGCTCGGTGGTGGCGAAAGCGGAGATCGGCACCATCTGCCCGGTCTTGCTGCGCACGTAGATCTTGGAAAACGCGGTCTCGTCGGCGCGGTCGATGTCGGCCGCCTGCAGGATCACGTAGTAGTTGTCGATCGGCGTGTAGATGGTGGAGACCTGGCGCTCGCCAAAGGCGGAGTACAGCGCCTGGCGCACGTCCTGGATCTGCACGCCCAGCGCGTTGGCCTTGTCGCGGTCAATCGACAACTGCGCTTCCAGGCCCGACTGCTGCGAATCGCTGGTGACATCGCGGAACAGCGGATCGGCGCGCATCTTGCCCATCAGCTTGTCGGAGTACTCCTGCAGCTGGCCGGCCTTCACGCTTTGCAGCGTGTACTGGTAGCGGCTCTTGCTCTGGCGCCCGCCCAGGCGCAGGTTCTGCACCGGCGAGAAGTAGACCGCCAGGCCGGCGATGCCCGACACGTCCTTGCGCAGGGACTCCACCACCTTGGCCATCTTGGGGCGCTCGCCCAGCGGCTTGAGCTCGACGAACATGCGGCCCGTGTTGATGGCGGGGGAGGGCCCGCCACCGATCGAGATCACGATGCTGCGCACCGCCGGGTTCTTGCGCATGCGCTCGGCCGCATCGCGCAGGCGCTCGGCCATGGCGTCGAAGGAAATGTCTTGCGGGCCTTCGGCATTGACCTGGATCTGCCCGATGTCTTCTTCCGGGAAGAAGCCCTTGGGGATCATCACGAACAGCACCGCGGTCAGCACGAAGGTCAGGCCGGCCACCGCCAGCACCGACTTGCGGTGCGCCAGGCACCAGTCAAGCCCGCGCGCATAGCGGTGGAGCGTGAATTCGAACAGGTTCTCGAACCACTGGGTGGAGCGCAGCCCGATGGTCTGCTTCTGCACGATGGCCGGTGCATGGCCGGCATCCGCGTGGTCGCCATAGGCATGTTGCGACTCGTCGATCGGCACGTTCTCGGCCGACAGGAAACGCGCGCATAACATCGGGATCAGCGTGAGCGACACCAGCGCGGACACCAGGATGGCCAGCGACACCACCGCCGCGAACTCGTGGAACAGCAAGCCGATCACGCCCGGCATGAAGAAGATGGGGATGAACACCGCCACCAGCGAGATCGAGATCGAGAGGATGGTGAAACCCATCTCGCGCGAGCCGACCAGCGCGGCCTTGAGCGGCGGCACACCCTCCTCGATATGGCGCACGATGTTTTCCAGCATCACGATGGCATCGTCCACCACCAGACCCACGGCGAGCGTGATGGCCAGCAGCGACACATTGTCCAGGCTGTAGCCGAAGGCCTTCATCAGCGCCACCGTGCCGATCAGCGAGATCGGCAGCGACACGGTGGGAATCAGCGTGGCGGCGGCGCGGCGCAGGAACAGGAAAATCACCATCACCACCAGCCCGACGGTCAGGGCCAGCGTGAACTGCACATCGTGGATGGATTCGCGGATCGACTGCGAGCGGTCGTTGACCACGGCCACGTTGACCGAATCCGGCATCTGCTGGATCAGGCGCGGCAGCGCGTTCTTGATGGCGTCCACCACCGCCACCGTATTGGCATCGGGCTGGCGCAGCACGGCCAGCACGATCGAGCGCTCGTTGTTAAGCCAGCTGCCGGTCTTGATGGTCTCGACGCTGTCTTCCACATCGGCCACGTCAGACAGCCGTACCAGCGCGCCGCTGGGCTGGCTGGCCACGATGATGTTGCGGAACGCGTCTGCGCTGGCAAGCTGGCGGTTGGCCTGGATGGTGAGCGTCTGGCGCGCGCCGTCCAGCGTGCCCACCGGCGTGTTGGCGTTGGCGCGGTTAAGCGCCGTGGCCAGCTCATCCAGCGTGAGGCCGCGCGCGGCAAGCGCGTCCGGGTGGGCGCGCACGCGCACGGCAAAGCGCTTTTGCCCGAACACCTGCACCTGCGCCACGCCCGGCAAGGTGGCCAGGCTGGGCGAGATCAGGTTGTCGCCGAAGGCGTTGAGCTCGGCCAGGCTCATGGCCGGCGAGTTGATCGCCAGCAGCAGCACCGGCGCATCGGCCGGGTTGACCTTGCGGTACGACGGCGGCACCGTCATTTCGATCGGCAGCGCGCGCTGCGCGCGGAACAGCGCCGCCTGCACGTCCACGGCCGCGGCGTCGATGTCGCGGTCGTTGTTGAACTCGATGGTGATGCTGGAGTTGCCGAGCGTGTTCGATGAGCTGATCACCGACACGCCGGGAATGGTGGCGAACTGCTTTTCCAGCTGGGTCGCCACCGAGGCCGCCATGGTCTCGGGGCTGGCCCCGGGCAAGGTGGCCGTGACCTGGATCACCGGCGAGTTGAACGACGGCAGCGCCGCGATCGGGATGGTGGGGTAGAGCGCAATGCCGGTGACGATGACTGCCAGGCACAGCAGGATCGTCATCACCGGGCGGCGGATACAAAGCTCGGACAGGGTCATGGTGTCAGTGCCCTGGGCTCAATGCTTGGCATTGGCGTTGGCATCGGCGGCGGCAGCGCTTGCCGCACCGGCCTTGGCCGCGGGCGTCGCTTCCCGCACCATGCTGCCGGCGCGCAGGTTCTGCGCGCCTTCCACCACGACGCGCGTGCCGGGCGGCACGCCGTCGATCACGGCGGCGCTAGCAGTCGAGACCTGCACCTTCACCGGCATCGGCTTGACGCGGTTGTCCGCCTGCACAGCGTAGACAAAGCGGCCCTCCGGCCCCGTCACCACCGCCTGCGGCGGCACCGACAGCGCGTTCTTCAGGGTCTGCACCACGGCGTCCACGTTGGCATACGTCCCCGGCCACAAGCGCTGCTCGTCGTTGTCGAACTGCGCCTTGATGCGGATGCTGCCGTACTGCGGGTCCACCGTGTTGTCCACAAAGCTGATCTTGCCGGTCACGGGGGTCTTGCTGCCGTCGTTGGGCAACGCGGTCACGGCGACAGGGCCGGCGTGCAGTGCCTCGCGCAGCGCGGCGAGCTGGCGCTCGGGCAGGGTGAAGGTGACGGCAATCGGCTGCACCTGGGCAATGGTGACCATCGGCAGGGCGCTGTTGGGCATCACCAGCGAACCGGGGAACATATTGATCACGCCGGTGCGCCCGCCGATGGTGGCGCGGATGGCGCCGTAGCTGACCGCCACGCGGCTGGCTTCGATGGCGGCCTGGTCGGCGCGCAGGGTGGCCTCGAAGCCGTCGACCTTGGCCTGGGCCGTATCCACCGCGCTCTTGGAGATGAAGTTGCGCTGCAGCAACTCATTGCTGCGCACCAGCGTGCGGCGGGCATCGGAGAGGTCGGCCTGGTCGCGCATCAGCTGGGCCTGGGCCTTGGCAAGGTTGGCCTCGTCCATGCGGGTGTCGAGCGTGAAGAGCAGGTCGCCCGGCTTGACGGTCTGGCCTTCCTTGATATGCACGGTGCGCACGGTGCTGGACACTTGCGGGCGGATCTCCACCGTGGCGAGCGCGCTCACCGTGCCGTTGGCCGTCACCCGCAGCGGCACGTCGCCCTGCTGCACCACCGCAGTGGTCACCACCACCACGGGCGGCGCCTTGGCCGCCGGCTTGGGCGCCGTCCAGGCACGCCAGCCGAACCATCCGCCAGCAGCCAGCGCGATCAAGACCGCACCGAGCCACCAGGGCGACACACCCTTGCCGGTACCCGTGGAAGGACTCCACTTAGCGTCGACGAAGCCCTTGGCCTGGTCGATCCCATTCGTTTTCATGTGAGGACTC
Source organism: Cupriavidus sp. PET2-C1 (assembly GCF_054515855.1). Taxonomy (NCBI): domain Bacteria; kingdom Pseudomonadati; phylum Pseudomonadota; class Betaproteobacteria; order Burkholderiales; family Burkholderiaceae; genus Cupriavidus; species Cupriavidus sp. PET2-C1. The sequence continues at coordinate 4,320,967 of NZ_CM137259.1, read as the reverse complement.
TCTTACAGTGCGCGCAAAATGCGCCCGCTCCCCGGTGGCCCGGTCTTCTGGGAAACCGGTGCCGCGCTGCGGAAAACCGCTAGTAGTACAGGATCAGGGGCGTTGAAGGCCAGTGCCCGCGCAATCCACGCCATTACAAACTATTACAGCGCGAATAGATGCCTGCTTGTATCGAGAGCCAAACATTATCAGAAAAGCAGCTTCAGGCGGCCATTGCGTTGCCGGGTGTTGATGCTTTCTATCGACACCTCGCGCGGTCCCGGCTCGATGATCACCGCGGTGCCGGCCTGGAGCTCGCCGGGGGTGACCACGCTCAGGTAAATGCCGGAATAGCCGCTTTGCACCATATGCTTGATCGCATGGCGGTAGCCCATCACGGCGTTGAACTTGTAGCAGGGCTGGCGCGGCGACTCCACCCGGAGCACGACGTCGCCAATGCGCAGCAGATCGCCCACCCACAGATCGGTCTCGAGCACGCCCTCCAGGGTCAGGTTTTCGCCCATGGCGCCGGGCACGAGCGGCTTCTCGGCCTCGGGCAGCCGTGCTTCCCGGCGGCGCGCGTTCCACCAGGCGTAGTGTTCGGCCGGGTAGGCGTAGACCGCCTTGTCCAGGCCGCCATGCACGCTCAGGTCGGCCTGCTCGTCGCCCGCCAGCCCCAGCGGGCGCACCGCCACCGGCAGCGGGTGCAGCAAGGTGCTGAGCGGATGCTTGCGGATGCCGGACATCACCACCGCCTCGGTGCCCACCGCCGCCACGACGAGCGGGACCGCCTTGCCGACGCTGATGGCGATGAGGCGCATGCCGTTGGATGTGCTCATGCCGTCTCCTTGATCCTGTGCCCTTTATCTTAGCGCCGGGATTTTCCAAACAGAGGTATCAAGCGGCCGCCGCGTGTGCGGCGCCGCACGGCTGGCGGCTTTGTGTGCTTTGTCTGCTCGGTCCAGTGGGGCGATGAGCCGGTTGGCTCAGGCCTGCTGCCGCGCCGTCTCGCGCAGGCACCAGCGCTGCCCCAGCACCCGCGCCCGCTGCGACACCACCAGCGCCAGCAGCATCAGCCCCGCTGCCCCCCAGTGCAGGGAATCGGCGCCAGCGGTCCCGTAGATCGCCGCGCCGCCCATCGCGCCCAGGGCCTGGCCGAGGTAGATGGAAGACGAGTTGAGCGAGATCGATACCGCCGCGCGCTCCGGCGCCAGCGCGACCAGCCGCGCCTGCTGCGCGCTGTTGGTGGCAAAGCCGCCGACACCCCACAGCATGAAGATCAGCACCAGCGCCACCGGCCCCAGTGTCGCCAGCGGCCACAGCAGCATGGCCGCCAGCGAGGTCAGCATGGCGGCCTGAACGATGCGCGCGGGCGTGGCACGGTCCATGCGCGACGCCGCCAGCACATTGCCGCTGACGCCGCAGGCGCCGTAAGCCAGGAACATCAGGCTGAGCGTGCCGCCGCTGATGCCATGCACGTCGCGCAGCAGCGGGGCAATATAAGTAAACAGCGTGAACATCCCGGCCGACTGGATCATGGTGGTGGCCACCACCAGCACCATCGGCGTGTGCCGCAGCACCGCGCCCCAGGCCGCGCGGCCTACCGGTTCCACATACAGCCGCGCCGGCAAGGCCTGCCACACGCCCACCGACGCGCCCAGCGCCAGCAAACCCACCAGCCCCATGCTGAAACGCCAGCCCAGCGTGCTGGCGATCCACGTCCCCATTGGCACGCCCACCACGCTGGCCACGCTCCAGCCCAGGAAGACAAAGCTGATGGCGCGCCCGCGCGTCTGCGCGTTGACCAGCAACGGCAGGGTGGCGGCGGCCTGCGGGGTGAAGATGGCCGCGCCGATCGCGGTCAGGAAGCGGATCGCCATCAGGCTGGCAAAGCTCGGCGCAAAAGCCGCGGCCAGGTGCATCGCGGCATAGACCAGCAATGAGCCCGCCAGCAGCAGCCGGCGATCGATGCGCGAGCCGAGCGTGGCGAACAAGGGCGCGCCGACGCAGGTCGCCAGCGCGAACACGGAGATCAACTGGCCTGCGGTGCCTGCCCCGAGCTGGAAATCGCCGGCAATGTCGTTGAGCATGCCGGTGACGATCATCGCGCCGGTACCGATGACAAAATTGCCAAGGCACAGCATCACGAGCCTGGGATCCATGGCGACGAGGGCGGAGAAGGGGGGAGGACGAAAAACGCGGCCAGAGGCCGCGCGGGAAGTCCGAGTGTAGCGGTTTTGCCCGGTTCGCGTTGAGCGTAGCGCACTCGCCGGCGAGGGTGCCGGTGGGTGGGTGCCTGCGGGCCAGCGCTTAGCGCGACAGCGCCGGGGTCAGCGCCTTGGGATTGGCGATGCTGTCATGCTTGCCGCTCAGCACATCGAGAATGTTCTGGAAGGCGATGCGGAAGTACATCTCATAGCTTTCGCGTTCGACATAGCCCAAGTGCGGCGTGCAGATGCAGTTTTCCATGCGCAGCAGGGCGTGGCCCTGCAGGATGGGCTCGGACTCGAACACATCGACCGCCGCCATGCCGGGGCGTCCGCGGTTGAGCGCGGCCAGCAGGGCGTTTTCCTCGACCAGCTCGGCGCGGCTGGTGTTGACGAACAGCGCGGTGGGCTTCATGCGGGAGAAATCGGCCAGCTTGACCACCCCGCGGGTCTCGTCATTCAGGCGCAGGTGCAGCGACAGCACATCGCTGTCGGTAAACAATTGCTCCTGCGACTCGGCCACGGCCAGGCCGTCCTCGCGCGCGGCGTTCTGCGAGTTCTCGCGTCCCCATACCAGCACATTCATGCCAAAGGCGCGGCCGTAGCCCGCCAGCAGCTTGCCGATCTTGCCGTAGCCCCAGATCCCGAGCGTCTGCCCGCGCAGCACCTGGCCCAGGCCGAAGTTGGGCGGCATGGTGGTGGACTTGAGCCCGGACTGCTGCCAGGCGCCGTGCTTGAGGCTGGCCACGTACTGGGGAATGCGGCGCTGGGCCGCCATGATCAAGGCCCAGGTGAGTTCGGCCGGGGCCACGGGCGAGCCGGCGCCTTCCAGCACCGCCACGCCGCGCTCCGTACAGGCCTCGACATCCACATGGCCGCCAACGCGCCCGGTCTGGCTGATGATCTTGAGCTTGGGGAGTTTTTCCAGCAGTTGCCGGGTGATGCGCGACCGTTCGCGGATAAGCACCACGGCTTCCACGTCAGACAGGCGTGCCGCCAGCTGGCCAACGCCCTTGACGGTGTTGTTGAACACCTTGACGTCATGGCTATCGAGCAGGCTGAAGCACGACAGCTTGCGAACGGCATCCTGATAGTCGTCGAGTACGGCAATCTTCATCGGAAACTCTATTTTGGCTATCGCAAGGTGCGCACACCCACATTGAGGCGCACCCATCAACGTTATAGTTTTAGCATCTGCCGCCCGACACCGCACCGAATGCCGCACGCGGCGGGAACAATCCCACTCGACACGAAAGTGAGCCGACGGACGGGCAGACGAGACAATACGGCATGGCCCGGAATCGCGCACAAACATTGCTGCGGAGCAAAAAACAGCGGCGTGCGGCGGTGGTATCCTTGCCGGTTCCGGTGCCGCCCCAGATTGTCGGTCGAGCCATGCTCCCGTCACCCGGGCCGCGCCGGACAAAGCCTGCCCGGCCCTGCCAAAGGCGAAGCGCAACTGTAGCGCAGCCGCGGGGCCTGTCGCGACCTTTTGCGCAGTTCCGGTCGCTGTGCAGTTGTAACGGGATGTGACGATCCTGGTCAGAGCCGCCCTACGCGGCCCGGTGCGGAACCAGTGGCGAATTGCCGCGGTCTGCCCAGGTCATGGGGCCGCTGCCAGCCGTCTCCCGGCCGCGGCAACCGGCCTGGCTTTGCAAGATTTCCTTTACGCTTTGGAGTAGCAGTATGAACCACCCCACCATGCAGGGCACGCCCGCACTCAACGTACCAGCCTGGGTCAAGCACCAGAAGCTGGTCGCCTGGGTGGCCGAGTTCGCGGCCCTCGCCAAACCCGACAGTATCTATTGGTGCGACGGCTCGCAGGAAGAGTACGACCGCCTGTGCGAGCAGATGGTCGCCGCCGGCACCATGAAGCGCCTGAACCCGGCCAAGCGCAAGAACTCGTTCCTGGCGCTGTCCGACCCATCCGACGTGGCACGCGTGGAAGACCGCACCTTCATCTGCTCGCAGAACAAGGAAGACGCCGGCGCCACCAACAACTGGACCGCCCCGGCTGAGATGCGCCAGACGCTGTCCGGCCTGTTCGATGGCTGCATGCGCGGCCGCACGCTGTACGTGGTGCCGTTCTCGATGGGCCCGCTGGGCTCGCCGATCGCCCACATCGGCGTGGAACTGTCGGATTCGCCGTACGTTGCCGTCAATATGCGCATCATGACCCGCATGGGCCGCGCCGTGTTCGACGTGCTGGGCACCGATGGCGAGTTCGTGCCGTGCGTGCACACCGTGGGCAAGCCGCTGGCTGCCGGCGAGAAAGACGTGGCCTGGCCGTGCAACCCGACCAAGTACATCGTGCATTTCCCGGAAACGCGCGAAATCTGGTCGTACGGCTCGGGCTACGGCGGCAACGCCCTGCTGGGCAAGAAGTGCTTCGCGCTGCGCATCGCCTCGACCATGGGCCGCGACGAGGGCTGGCTGGCCGAGCACATGCTGATCCTGGGCGTGACCTCGCCGGAAGGCAAGAAGTACCACGTGGCCGCCGCGTTCCCGTCGGCCTGCGGCAAGACCAACTTCGCCATGCTGATCCCGCCCAAGGGCTTCGAAGGCTGGAAGGTCACCACCATCGGCGACGACATCGCCTGGATCAAGCCGGGCCAGGACGGCCGCCTGTACGCCATCAACCCGGAAGCCGGCTACTTCGGCGTGGCCCCGGGCACCAGCGAGAAGACCAACTTCAACGCGATGGCTACCCTGAAGGAAAACGTCATCTTCACCAACGTGGCGCTGACCGATGACGGCGACGTGTGGTGGGAAGGCATGAGCAAGGAAGCCCCGGCGCACCTGATCGACTGGCAAGGCAAGGACTGGACCCCGGCCATCGCCAAGGAAACCGGCGCCAAGGCTGCCCACCCCAACGCCCGCTTCACCGCCCCGGCCGTGCAGTGCCCGTCGATCGACGATAACTGGGACAACCCCGCTGGCGTCGCCATCGATGCGTTCATCTTCGGCGGCCGCCGCTCCACCACCGTGCCGCTGGTGACCGAGGCGCGCAACTGGACCGAAGGCGTCTACATGGCCGCCACCATGGGCTCGGAAACCACCGCCGCGGCTGCTGGCCAGCAAGGCGTGGTGCGCCGCGACCCGTTCGCCATGCTGCCGTTCTGCGGTTACAACATGAGCGACTACTTCGGCCACTGGCTGGCGCTGGGCAAGAAGCTGGAAGCGTCCGGCGCCAAACTGCCGGGCATCTACTGCGTCAACTGGTTCCGCAAGGATGAGGCCGGCAACTTCGTGTGGCCGGGCTTTGGCGAGAACATGCGCGTGCTGTCGTGGATGATCGACCGCGTCGAAGGCCGTGGCAAGGGCACCGACCACGTGTTCGGCACCTCGCCCAGCTTCGAGGACCTGAACTGGGAAGGCCTGGACTTCACCAAGCAGCAGTTCGAGCAGGTCACCTCGATCGACCACGCCGCCTGGCAACAGGAACTGGCGCTGCATGAGGAGCTGTTCACGCAACTCAAGCACAACCTGCCGCAAGCCCTGGTGGATGCCAAGGCCGCGCTGGCCAAGCGTCTTGCTGCCTAAATAACAGGCACACCAGCCGAAGCCCTGGAACAGGCCAAAGCCAGCGCCACGACGACGGCTGTCTCTCCCTCTCCCCTCAGGGGGAGAGGGCCGGGGAGAGGGGTGGCTTAGCTAGGGGCCACTTGAAGCGAAGCCCGCGGTGTTTTCCAGCACGCAGGCATGACGAGCGCCCGCCCTCTTCCGCGCGCGGCAAAGGGGAACGCGGCAACGCGGATCCGGCTTTCTCAGCCATCTCCAAAGCCCACAAAGCCCACTCCGTCAACGGGGGTGGGCTTTTTTCATTGGGACCCGGCCGGGCCGCCCTCCGTGCTCCCTTGCTCCACGGCGAATTTCACCAGCTCCGCGCGGCCTTCGATGCCCAGCTTGCGCCGCAGGTTGAGCCGGTGGGTCTCGATGGTGCGCACCGACACGCCCAGCGCGGCGGCAATGTCCTTGTTGGACTGGCCGCGGCCGATGCAGTTGAAGATGTCGCGCTCGCGCGGGGTGAGCGCATCGAGCGGCCCGGCGGCCGGGGTTTGCTCGGCCATGCTGCGGGCAATGCGGGCGCTGTAGAAGACGCGGCCGGCCAGCACCGCGGCAATGGCAGCCATCAGCTCGTCGGCGGGCGCATCCTTGAGCACATAGCCGCGCGCGCCGGCGCGGATCGCCTGGCGCACGTATTCGAGGTTGTCGTGCATCGACACGATCAGCACGGCCAGCTCCGGATAGTCCTCATGCAGCGCGCCGGCCAGCGCGATGCCGCCCATGCCTCGCATGCCGATATCGGTGATGACCAGCTCAGGCATGTGCTCGGCGCTGGCCCGCGCCAGCCAGGCCAGCGCGGCCTCGCCGTCGTCGGCTTCGCCCACCACCGCAAGCTCGGGCTGCAGGGCAAGGCGCATGCGCATGCCGTCGCGCACCAGCGCATGGTCGTCGATCAACAGGACGCGGGCGGGGGCGGGGGTCATGAGTGGGGGTTTCCTCGTAAATCTGGCGAATCCGGCGCATCCGGGTGGTAGCGTGCGGCCGACTGTGCCGGCACCACCGGCACCGCGGCGCTCAGCCGGGTCGAGCCCGGCCCGGAGACGATATCGAACTCGCCGCCCAGCGCGGCAATGCGCTCGCGCAGGTTGCGCAGGCCGATGCCGCGCTTCGGATCGAGCTGCATGCGCGCTACGTCGAAGCCGGCGCCGTCATCCTGCACGGTCAGCCGGGTAGCGTTGGCATCGAACGCCAGCACCAGCGTGACATGGCGCGCATGCGCATGCCGCTCCACATTGGTCAGGGCCTCCTGGGCGATGCGATAGAGGGCTGTGGCCTGCTCGTCGGCAAGTTCGCGCGGCTTGCCCGTGTGCGACACGGAAATCTGCAGCCCGCTGCCTTCCTGCATCTCGCGTGCCAGGTGCTCCAGCGCGGCGAACAGGCCAAGGTCGTCAAGCAGAGCGGGGCGCAGGTTGCGCGCCACCCGGCGCACCTCGTTGAAGACCGTATCCAGGCGGACCAGCGCCGTGCCGAGCACGGGCGCAACCGACTGGCCCTGGTCCGGGGCCATGCGCAGGCGGTTGGCGGCCGTCTCCAGCAGCAGCTTGACCGACACCAGCAGCTGACTGATGCCATCGTGCAGCTCGCGCGACAGCCGCGCGCGCTCCTCTTCCTGCGACTGCACCACGCGCTGGGCCAGCTGCCGCAGCTTGGCGTCGGCCTCGCGGTGCTCGCTCACATTGAGCGCCAGTCCGCTGGCGGCCACCAGCAGGATGCTGATCGCGGCAATCACGCCGATCCACGCCATGGTTTCGCGGATATCGGTCTCCGCCCGCGCATCGAGCTGGCGCAGGGTGCGCTCCACGTCGTCGAGATAGATGCCGGTGCCCAGCATCCAGTTCCACTCCGGCACGGCGACCACGTAACCCAGCTTGGGGGCCAGTTGCCGCGAGGAGGGCTTTTTCCACATATAGCGCACCGACCCGCCGCCGGAACGGGCCGCGGCGATCAGCTTCTGGATGGTGAGCGCGCCCTGCGGGTCCCGCAGGCTCCACAAATCCTGTCCGACCAGCTCGGGCTGGCGCGGGTGCATCAGATTGCGGCCTTGCAGGTCATAGAGGAAGAAGTAGCCGTCGGGGCCGTAGTCCAGGCGCGCCAAGGCCTGCATGGCGGCGTCACGGGTGGCCGCATCGTTGTGGCCCGAGCGCACCATCGGCGCGATCGCGCTTTGTGCCAGTTCTACGTAGTGACGCAGCTCGACTTCCTTGCTCTGCAGGTAGGCCGCCTCGACCAGGGCGCGCTCGTGGCTTGCCAGCTGGGTGGCCTGGTAACGCACGGCCAGCGCGATGCCGAACATGGCCACGGCGAGCGGCGCGACGGCCAATAATAGGATTTTCTGACGGAGTTTCATCGGGACCGGGGTAAACACGGATGACGCGCAAGCGGCATGCGAGCGTCGATCTACGTAGTAACACGCAGCATCGCTGCGTAGTTCCGCGCTTGTGCCGCCAGGGACGGGTGTCAATACTACACGCCGGACGCGCGCGCGCCGCTCAAGCGGCGTCATGCATGCGTCCTGCGCAGTGGGTGCGGCTAGCGTCAATGCTGTTTGCATCGCCCGCCTGCGACGACCAGATCCGGATCTTGCGAGACATACCGGGCGTCGACGGAGACATGGCTGGGACCATCCCGCCACCCACCCCTCCGCCCGCCGCCACCAGGGGACGCCGCCCAGGTGCCCCCCTTGCTTCCGGCACCTGCCGCCGCCGGCATTCCTAAAAATGGTCTGAGGAGACCCTCATCATGAATCGCATCGGGCAACACCTGGTGTGGCTGGCCGTCGCCATCCTTGGCGCCTTCGCCTTTGCCACCGTTGCACTGTCTCGCGGCGAAGCCGTCAGTGCCTTGTGGATCGTGGTCGCAGCGATCTGTATCTATCTGATCGCCTACCGCTACTACAGCAAGTTCATCGCCGAGAAGGTGATGCAGCTCGACCCCAAGCGCATGACGCCGGCCTGGCGGCATAACGACGGGCTGGACTACGTGCCGACCAACAAGGCCGTGCTGTTCGGCCACCACTTCGCCGCCATTGCCGGCGCCGGCCCGCTGGTGGGTCCTGTGCTGGCCGCGCAGATGGGCTATATGCCCGGCATGCTGTGGATCCTGGCGGGCGTGGTGTTTGCCGGGGCAGTGCAGGACTTCATGGTGCTGTTCATCTCCACGCGCCGCGACGGCCGCTCGCTGGGCGACCTGATCAAGTCCGAGATGGGCACGGTGCCAGGCATGATCGCGTTGTTCGGCTGCTTCATGATCATGATCATCATCCTGGCGGTGCTGGCGCTGATCGTGGTGAAGGCGCTGGCGGGCTCGCCTTGGGGCACGTTCACGGTGGGGGTGACGATTCCTATCGCCCTCTTCATGGGCATCTACACGCGCTACATCCGCCCGGGCCGCATCGGCGAGGTGTCGGTGATCGGCTTCGTGCTGCTGATGCTGGCCATCATCGGTGGCCAGTACGTGCATGAGAGCGCCGTGCTCGCGCCGCTGTTTACCTACGACGGCAAGGCGCTGACGTGGATGCTGATCATCTACGGCTTTATCGCTGCCGTGCTGCCGGTGTGGCTGCTGCTGGCCCCACGCGACTATCTCTCCACTTTCCTGAAGATCGGCACCATCATCGCGCTGGCCATCGGCATCCTGATCGTGGCGCCGGAGTTGAAGATGCCGGCGTTCACCCAGTTCGCCAAGGGCGGCGGCCCGGTGTGGTCGGGCAACCTGTTCCCGTTCCTCTTCATCACCATCGCCTGCGGCGCGGTGTCGGGCTTCCACGCGCTGATCTCCTCGGGCACCACGCCCAAGCTGCTTGAGAGCGAAGCGCATATGCGCTTTATCGGCTACGGCGCGATGCTGGCCGAATCGTTCGTCGCCATCATGGCGCTGGTCGCGGCCTCGGTGATCGAGCCGGGCGTGTACTTCGCCATGAACAGCCCGGCAGCCGTGATCGGCACCTCGCCGGAATCGGTGGCCCAGGTGGTTTCGGGCTGGGGCTTCGTGATCACGCCGGATGTGCTGATCCAGACCGCCAAGGACGTTGGCGAGAACTCCATCATCTCGCGCGCCGGCGGTGCTCCGACGCTGGCGGTGGGGATTGCCCACATCCTGCACCAGGTGGTGGGCGGCCAGGCCATGATGGCCTTCTGGTACCACTTCGCCATCCTGTTCGAGGCGCTGTTCATCCTGACCGCGGTGGACGCGGGCACCCGCGCCGGGCGCTTCATGCTGCAGGACCTGCTGGGCAGCTTCGTGCCCTCGTTCCGCCGCACCGACTCGCTGCCGGCCAACCTGATCGCCACCGCGCTGACCGTATCGTTCTGGGGCTACTTCCTGTACCAGGGCGTGGTTGACCCGCTTGGCGGCATCAACACGCTGTGGCCGCTGTTCGGCATCTCCAACCAGATGCTGGCCGCGGTGGCGCTGGTGCTCGGTACCTGCGTGCTGGTCAAGATGAAACGCGGGCAGTACGCCTGGGTCACCCTGGTGCCCACCATCTGGCTGCTAATCTGCACGCTGACCGCCGGCTGGCAAAAGCTGTTCGACGCCGATCCCAAGGTCAGCTTCCTGACCCACGCGGCCAAGTTCAGCGACGCCATCGCCCAGGGCAAGGTGCTGGCCCCGGCCAAGTCGATGGAGCAGATGCACCGCATCGTCTTCAACGACTACCTGGATGCCGGGCTATGCGCGCTGTTCATGTTCGTGGTGCTGTCGATCGTGTTCTACGGTTTCAAGATCGCGATGAAGGCCCGTGCGGAAAACCGGCCGACCGACCGCGAGACACCGTTCGAACCGATGCCGGCTTCGGCTTCGGCGCAGCATTGAGCGCGTGCGCTGGCCACCGGCCAGCGCTGCCCCGATATCGGGTTTGGATTTGGATTTGGATTTGGATTTGGATTTGGATTTGGAAACAGGAGATCCAGCATGCTTGAGCAACTTGGAACCATGGGACGCTACCTGGGCCAATCCCTGCGCCTGATGGTGGGTTTGCCGGATTACCAGACCTATGTGGCGCACATGGAGGCCACCCACCCCGACCGCGAGCCCATGACCTACGAGGCGTTCTTTCGCGAGCGGCAGGAGGCCCGCTACGGCGGGGGGCAGGGAAAATGTTGTTGATCTGCACGAGGCACGCGGATCGCTCAGGGAAGAATGCGAGTGCGCGTAGCCGCACAACAGTCCTAACCTCTTAGTAACTCCGCGCTTCACGCCGTTAAAGAACGGGCCGCCAATTCTGGCGGCCCGTTTTTGGTTTCTGCAGCGGTTACAGGGCCTTACACGTGGTTACAGCAAGCTCGCGGCTACATCTCTACACTTGCGTCACAGTTGCTCAACCCAAGGAAGAAGAACATGTCTCGGCATCCCGTTCGCAGTTTCACCCTGGCCATCGCCCTGGCGGCATCCGCGCTGCCGGTGTTTGCGGGCGATATGAATAATGCCCTCGGCGGCGCACTCGGCGGTGTCGCCGGCGCGGCGGTCGGTGGCGCGCTCGGCGGCTCGACCGGTGCGGTGATCGGCGGCGCGGTTGGCGGCGGCGCAGGCGGCGCGGTCACGTCCAACCGCCGCGAGCGCACTGGCGCCATCATCGGCGGCGCGCTGGGCGGCGGCGCAGGCACGGCAGCGGGCAACGCCATGGGCGGGCGCACCGGCGGCCTGTTGGGGGCAGCGGTTGGCGGCGGTGCAGGCGCGGCGCTGGGCGGCAACGTCTCGCGCAGCAACTCCTACGCGGAAGAACGCGGCCGCGGCTACCGCGATGACCGCTACTACCGCAGCGGCTACAAGCGCAAGCACGGCCGTGGCCACCACCATCACGACGACTGATCTGCCTGGCGCAGGCGGGGATCATCCCCCGCCCGCCGGCAGCCGGCCTGCGATGCCGGCAACAAGAACGGGCCATGACTGGCCCGTTTTTTTATGCCTTGATTGATGCGGCGACGCAGCCGGAGAACCTCGCCGGGGGTATCATGCATCACTCGACGGTCGTAAGCGTGCGCAACAAAAGCGGTGCCCTAAAACAAACACGCCCGTACCGGCGTGGTACGGGCGTGTCCTCCAGTTAGTACGGAGAAGGCGCTTTCGCACCCTCCCCGTCGGCCTGTGGAGATCAGCCGAAAGGGGTGGAACCGCCAAAAGACGCGGTTCCCGCCGACAGGGCGCCTGAATTACAGGGTGGCGGCGCCGTCGCTGAATACGTCGAACTTGCTGGCCTTGGCGCCGTCGGTGTACGGGTCGAACTTGCCAACGCGGGCGCCATCCGTGAACGCGTCGAACTTGCCGGCACGGGCGCCGTCGGTGAAGCTGTCGAACTTGCCAGCCTTGCCGCCGTTGCTGTAGACCGAGGTCTGGGTGGCGCGGGCGCCATCGGTGTACGGGTCGAACTTGCCGGCCTTGGCAAAGGCGGGGGCGGCGGTCAGGGTGGCTGCGAGCGTGGCGGCAGCGGCGATCAGGGCGAAACGTTGGCTTTTCATGATTGAATCCTTTCCACAGGCAGGACACCTAGTCTTCTCAGCAGCCTTCGCTGCAATGCGGCATCCGATGACGTCATATTAGGCATTTCCCTGATATGAATAAATATTGCCCGCGACAATGATTAGTTGTAGTTTCAACAATAAATAACCCACTTTCCGTAAAAATTCGCGGGCAAGACTGGAGACTATGTCATGGACCGGCTGCAATCGATGCGCGTCTTTTCCAAAGTGGTCGAACTGGGCAGCTTTGCTCGTGCGGCGCAACAATTGGAAATGTCCAATGCGGTAGTCACGCGCTATGTGGCCGACCTGGAGAGCCACCTTGGCACGCGGTTGCTCAACCGCACCACCCGCAGCCTGTCGCTGACCGACGCCGGGGAGACCTACCTGCAGCGTTGCCAGCAGATCCTGGAGGACGTGGAGGAGGCCGAGGCCGTGGTGACGGCGCGCAGCCAGTCGCTCTCCGGCACGCTGCGGCTGGTCACGCCGGTGATGTTCGGGCTGCACTTGCTGCCGGACACGCTGGCGCGCTTCCAGGCCCTGTACCCGGAAGTGGTGTTCGACGTGCTGCTATCGGACCGTATCGTCGATATCGTGGAAGAGGGCCGCGACGTGGGCGTGGTGCTGTCGGACCTGGGGCTGGGTTCGCACCTGGTGGCACGCCCGCTGATCTCTGCCGAGATCATCCTGTGCGCCTCGCCAGGCTACCTGCGCCAGCACCCGCCGCTGCGCCACGCGCACGAGCTGACCAACCACCGCTGCATCGCGATGCGCATCCCCACCGCTGAGCATGAATGGACGCTGTCGGGCCCGGAGGGCGAGGTGACGGTGCCGATCCGCCCGGGCCTGCTGTGCAGCAATGCCGAGTTGGCGCACCAGGCGGCGCTGGCCGACATGGGCGTGGCGATGCTGTCGTCCTACCTGGCACGCCCCAATATCGAGGCGGGGCGGCTGACGCACATCCTGCCGCAGTACCAGTTGCCCAAGCGCGATATCAGCGTGGTCTACCCGAGCCGCAAGTTCCTGCCGACCAAGGTCCGCGCCTTTATCGATTTCCTGCTCGAAGAGGGCAAGATCCGCAGCGACAACCAGGAAGGAGAGCGCAGGATCGAGGGGTAGTAGAGATAAAGGGGAAGGGAAGCGCGGAGCCGGCAGGACGCCGGCTCCGCGAGCGACTCACTCTTCCTCGGCGTCGGCCGTGGCTTCGTCGTCGGCGCGGGACTTGCCGGCAGCACGCTTGGTTGCTGGCGTCTTGGCCGCGGCTTTCTTCGCTGCGGGGGCCTTCTTGGCAGCGGGGGCCTTCTTGGCCGCCACCTTCTTGGCCGGCGCCTTGGCCTTGCCCGCCGTTTCCGCAGCCTTATCCTCGTCGCCAGCCTTGGCGGATGCGGTCTTGGCCGCAGCGCCCTTGGCCGCCGTCTTGGCGCCCGCCTTGGGCTCGCGTGCCTCGAACTCGAAGCCGATCTTGCCGTCCGGCTGCTTGGCCAGGAAGGCCTTGAAGTTGCGCCCGGTGCGTGATGACTTGAAGCCGGTCAGCAGATCCGTGCGGCCCGCGCCCAGCAGCTTGCCGATCTGCTCGCGCGAGATCTCCTGCTGCAGGATGATCTTGCCCGTGGTGAAGTCACAGCTCTTGGGCACGGCCACGCTGTTCTCGCACACGTACTTCATGCCGTGCTCGTAGACCGAGCCACCGCACTTCGGACAAGCGCCAACCGCTTCCTGGCCGGTGAAATCGACCGGCTCGCCGTCGTTGTCGTCGTCATTCTGGCCGAAGTCGAATTCCATCTTGTAGTGGCCTTCGTCGTCCTTGCCCAGCTTGAGGATGGCGGCAAACGGCCGGCCCATCTTGCTGCGGAAACCCTGCAGCGGACCGATTTCCTTCTTCAGCAGCAGTTCTTCGACTTCGTCGATCTCGAACTGGCGCCCACCCGGGATCTTGCTGATCGAGAACTCGCACGCGGTGCAGGCAAAGCGGCGGTAGTTCTCCTTGACCTGGCTGCCGCACTGCGGGCACGGCGTGGCCAGCGTGGCGTAGTCGCCCGGGATAGTGTCGCTGTCGTATTCCTTGGCGCGCTTGACGATCTGCTGCGTCATCTGCGCGATCTCGCGCATGAACTCGTCGCGCTTCAGGCCGCCGCGCTCGATCTGCGACAGCTTGTGCTCCCATTCGCCGGTCAGCTCGGCCTGGGTCAGTTCCTGCACACCGAGCCCGCGCAGCAGCGTCATCAGCTGGAAGGCCTTGGCGGTGGGAATCAGCTCACGGCCTTCGCGCACCAGGTATTTCTCGGCGAGCAGGCCTTCGATGATGGCCGCGCGCGTGGCTGGCGTGCCCAGGCCCTTGCCGGCCATGGCTTCGCGCAGCGCGTCGTCATCCACCAGCTTGCCGGCGCCTTCCATGGCGGACAGCAATGTGGCTTCGTTGTAGCGTGCGGGCGGCTTGGTGGTCAGCATCACGCCGTCGACCTTGTCGACCTTGACGCGCTCGTCCTTGGCCACTGCCACCAGGTTGGCATCATCGCCCTGGGCTTCACGCCCGTAGACCACCAGCCAGCCCGGATTGACCAGAACCTTGCCTTCGGTCTTGAAATGATGGCCCGCCACCTCGGTGACGCGGGTGGTGACCTGGAACTCGGCCGCCGGGAAGAACACCGCCAGGAAGCGGCGCACCACCAGGTCATACAGCTTCTGCTCCGGCTCCGAGAGGTTCTTCGGGGCTTGCAGCGTCGGGATGATTGCGAAGTGATCGCTGATCTTGCTGTTGTCGAAGATCTTCTTGTTGGGCTTGATCCACCCGCTGGCCAGCACCTTCTTGGCATGCGGCAGGTAGTTGGGCGAGCTCTCGGCCAGCATGTCCATGGTCTGCTTGACCGTGTCCATGTAGTCCTCGGGCAGCGCGCGCGCGTCGGTACGCGGGTAAGTCAGCACCTTGTGCTTTTCGTACAGCGCCTGGGCCAGGCCGAGGGTGTTCTTGGCCGAGAAGCCGAAACGCGAGTTGGCCTCGCGCTGCAGCGTGGTCAGGTCGAACAGCGCCGGCGACTGTTGCGTGGACGGCTTGGACTCTTCGGTGACGGTGCCGGTCTTGTCACGGCAGGCCGCCACGATGCTCTTGGCCTCGGCCTCGCTCCACAGGCGCGACTCGCGCGTCTCGGGATCGAACTCGCTCTTCTTGAACTTGGGGTCGAACCAGCGGCCTTCGTACAGGCCGGCGGCGGCGATGAACTCGGCGCGCACTTCCCAGTAGTCACGCGGGACGAACTTCTTGATCTTCTCTTCGCGCTCCACGACGATCGACAGCGTGGGGGTCTGCACCCGGCCAACCGTGGTCAGGAAGAAGCCGCCGCCCTTGCTGTTGAACGCGGTCATGGCGCGCGTGCCGTTGATGCCGACCAGCCAGTCGGCTTCCGAGCGGCAGCGCGCGGCGTCCGCCAGCGGCAGCATGTCGGCATCGTCGCGCAGGCGGGCAAAGCCGTCGCGGATCGCCTGCGGCGTCATCGACTGCAGCCACAGGCGCTGCACCGGTTGCTTGGCCTTGGCGTGCTGCTGGATCAGGCGGAAGATCAGTTCCCCTTCGCGCCCCGCGTCGCAGGCGTTCACCAGGCCGGTAACGTCCTTGCGCTTGATCAGCCGGTTGAGCACCTTCAGCCGCGACTCGGTCTTGGCGATGGGGCGCAGGTCGAAGTGGGGGGGAATCACCGGCAGGTTGGCGAAGCTCCACTTGCCTCGCTTGACTTCGTATTCGTCCGGGGCGGCGATTTCAACCAGGTGGCCGACGGCCGACGAAATAACGTAATCGTCACTTTCGAAGTATTCGTCATGCTTGGTAAAGCCCCCGAGGGCACGGGCTATATCGGCAGCAACCGATGGCTTTTCCGCGATGATGAGGGCTTTTGACATGGATCGGATCCTTGCTGGCCGCACTCTGGCGGCCTGCGAATTATTGCCACTAAGGGCTCTGCACTATATGTAAACAGCGAGCTTGGGGCTTTGAGGCGCCAATAATAAGCGCGGTTCCGACGGCGGTGCAAGCAAGCTGCCTCCGCCGTCGCCGTCAAACGGGCGCTGCTGGCATGCGGGCCGGCCCTGAACAGCCGCCGCCCACTTCGTTTTTTGACCGCAGTCCGGCGCTCGTGCTCCTGGCTTGCGCCGGGCGCCGATGACCGGGGTTAGTCGCCGTTAGCATGCGGCGCCAGCCACTCCAGCACGTTCGGCACCGCTGCGCCGGCCGTTGGCACCATCGCCGCGCCGCGCGCCAGCATGCGTTCGAGCACTTCAATATGCGGCAGCAACGTGCCGTAGAACTGCGGCGCGCCGCCCGCCGCCGGCTGCACCAGCAGCGTCGGAAAATTATCGATATCGAGGTCGCCCAGCTGGTCGGCATGGGTTTCGATATCGATCCAGACGAAGCAATCGCCCGGAAACCGGGCAGCAAGCGCCGCGAACGCCTCCTGGTAGGTCCCGCAGGTGCCGCACCAGGCTGCGCACAGGCAGGCTACCAGGCGGCCTTGCGGTCGCGCTGCCAACACCTGGGCGATTGCGCCCGGGTCCTGCTCCGGAAAGTAAACGGTCATGATGGGGGAAACATGAGCCTTTTCAGGCACGGGAAATCGTTTGATTGTAGCGGTCGCCAGGAAATCCGTATTTCGGCCGGCGGTACCAGGGTTGCTCACTAGCTTATCCGGCGATAGACATTGCCCGGCAGCCGCTCCACCGCGCCCGCCAGTTCCAGGGTCAACAGGCTGGCCACCACTTGCTCGGGCGGCAGGGCGGTGCGCGCGCACAGCGCGTCCAGCGTGACGGGGTCGTGGGTGAGCGTCAGGCCGAGGACATCGTCCAGCGCCGGCATGGGCGCAGGCGCCACCGGCCGGGCGGCATCCCCGGCCATGCCGAGTTCCTCGAGCACGTCGTGCGCGGTCTCCACCAGCTTGGCGCCCTGGCGGATCAGCAGGTGGCAACCTTTGGACAGCGGCGCATGGATCGAGCCGGGAATGGCATAGACCTCCCGTCCCATCTCGGCTGCCAGCCGCGCGGTGATGAGCGAGCCCGAGCGCGCGGCCGCCTCCACCACCAGCACGCCGCGCGCGAGCGCCGCGATGATGCGGTTGCGCTGGGGAAAGTGGTGGCTGCGCCCGGGCAAGCCGAGCGCGAACTCGCTGACGATGGCGCCATGGGCCGCGATGCGGTGGGCCAGGTCGCGATGGCGGGCGGGGTAGACCAGGTCGGCGCCGGTGCCGATCACCGCCACGGTGCCGCCAGCCCCTTCCATAGCGCCTTCCAGAGCCCCCTCGTGCGCTGCGCCATCGATGCCCAGCGCAAGCCCCGACACCACCGTCAGCCCGGCGCCGGACAGCACGCGGGCAAAACGCCGCGCATCCTCCACGCCCTGCACGGTGGCGCTGCGCGCACCGACCATGGCAATGGCCGGGCCGCCAAGCGCGCCCAGCCGGCCTTTGACGTACAGCACCAGCGGCGGGTCGGACAGGTCCAGCAAGGCACGGGGATAGGCGGCATCGGCCAGCGTCACCACATGGTTGCCGGGCTCGGCGGCCCAGGCCACGGTGCGCTCGACCAGCGCCATCGTGACAGCATCGGGCGGCGCCAGCAGCGCCCGGGCGTGCTTCTCGGGGATGACCGCCGCCAGTGCGCTGACGGTTTGCGCCAGCAGCTGGTGCGGCAGCCCGAAGGTGGCCAGCAACTGGCGCAAAGCGCCGGTGCCCAGGCCGCGGGCACCGGTCAGCCGCAGCCACGCCTCGATATCGGCAGCGCTGCGGGTGGTGGTGGGCACGGGCGCCGGGTTGGCGCCGGTTGCTGCCAGCCCGGTCAACGCGGCGATGTCACGCGGTCGCCCACCTCGATTGCGTTCGAGGCATCGGTGACCAGGGCATAGGCCAAGCCGGGGAACACGCGGAACACGAAAGCCAGGCCATAGCGCTCGTCGGGCAGCTGGATGGCGCGGTTGCCGTCCGTGCGATCGCGCACCACCTGGCCGGCGCGCGACAGCGCGAGCACGTGGCCAGGCTCGAGGCCCGCGGCGGTGCCGATATTGAGCACGACCACCTGCTTGGCGCCGCCGAACTGCACGCCGCCATAGACCGCCGCGATGCGGCCATCAAGCATGACATCCGGCGCGCGGGGCACATAGCGCACCGGTTCGCGCGCCGGCTGGGGCATCAGCAAGGTGCCAGAGCCCATTTCCTGCTGGGCTGCCGTGACCTTGACGGTGGTTACCGCGTCGAAGCCTTCCGGCGGGCGCGACACACGGACATTGCCCTGGTACTCGGCTTCATAGCCCAGCACGCGGCCGGTAACCGGGTCCTTGACCGGCTTGACCGGCTTGAAGGCCTGCCAGTCGCTGCCGACCACCGCCTCGGGCGGGGAAATGCCGCGCGCATAGGCGATGTCGCCGATGCCCAGGTAGACCCGCGACTCGGGCAGGGCGATGATGCGCGCCGAGGTCTCCAGCATGCCCTGGTCCACCACCAGCGGGCGGATCAGGAACGGCTCGATGTCTTTGGCGGGAATGCTGGCGATGGCGCCATCGGGCCCGCCTTCGCTGCGCACGGCTGGCGTGAGCCGCACCGTGCCGCCGGCATCGGGGCGAGTGGAAAGCCAGGCGCGGCCGTCGCGCTGAATCAGGTACAGGACCTGGCCGGGATAAATCAGGTGTGGATTGCGGATCTGCTGCTGGTTCATCCCCCACAGCTCGGGCCAGCGCCAGGGCTGGCGCAGGAAGCGCCCGGAGATCCCCCAAAGCGTGTCGCCGCTACGCACGACATACTGCTGGGGCGCGTCCGAAGCCAGGTCGGCGGCGGCGATGCCCTGCTGCGCGGTAACGCTGGCCTGGGCCCGCTGGGCCGGGGTGACGGTAAGATCGGCGGCATGTACTGGCGCCCCTGTGGCGGCGGTGATTCCGGCCGCACACAATATCCAACGGGCAAACGCGTACGGCCTGCGGCCCGGCGCCGCCTGGTGTTCTTTGGTAAGATCGCGCATTTTCTCGAACCGGCTGGCAGAACAGCCGGATTGACCCTGGAGAGCGTGCCTGTTGCGGCGCGCCTTGAATTTTTGTACTTGCGCCCCGATTCTGCATGTAAACACCCGTAGCCGCAACGCGCGGGTCACATGTGTGAGCGGCAGGCGTTGCGCCCCAGCATCATGGCTAAACTCGACATCCTGACCTACCCCGATCCCCGCCTGCATACCGTGGCAAAACCGGTTGCCGTGGTGGACGACCGCATTCGCAAGCTGGTAGAGGACATGGCCGAGACCATGTACGAAGCCCCCGGCATCGGCCTGGCCGCGACCCAGGTGGACGTGCACGAACAGGTGGTGGTGATCGATATCTCCGAGACCCGTGACGCACTGCAGGTCTTCATCAATCCGGAGATCCTCTGGTCCAGCGACACCCGCAAGGTGGCCGAAGAGGGCTGCCTGTCGGTGCCCGAGGTCTACGACCGGGTCGAGCGCCCGGACCATGTGCGCGTACGTGCCCTGAACGAGAAGGGCGAGCCCTTCGAGATCGAAGCCGACGAGCTGCTGGCCGTGTGCATCCAGCACGAGATGGACCACCTCAAGGGCAAGGTCTTCGTCGAGTACCTGTCGCCACTCAAGCTTCAGCGCATCAAGTCCAAGCTGGTCAAGCTGCACAAGCGCGAACGCACCCGTATGTAAGGCCGCCGCGGCCGGCCGCGCGCCGGCGCTGGGCTGCTACCGGCCAGCTAGCGGTCTGCTATCGTATTGCCTTCCCGATGAATCAAGTTACCGGCCGCTGATGCGGCCGGTGCCGCTTTATGCCGGAGCGTGCCATGTCCCAAGCCGCAAGCCCATCCCAAGCGCTGCGCGTTGCCTTTGCCGGCACGCCCGAATTCGCCCGCGTGGCGCTCGAAGCCATCCACGCCGCCGGTTTCCCGGTGGTGGCGGTGCTCAGCCAGCCCGACCGGCCAGCCGGCCGCGGCCTGCAGCTGCAGGCCAGCCCGGTCAAGCAGTACGCGCTGGAGCGCAGCCTGGGCCCGGTGCTGCAGCCACGCTCGCTGCGCCGCAACGGCAAGTATCCCGAAGAGGCCGGCGCCGCCGTGGACACGCTGGCGCAGATCGCCCCGGATGTCATGGTGGTGGCCGCCTACGGCCTGATCCTGCCGGCCGAGGTGCTGGCGTTGCCACGCTACGGCTGCCTGAACATCCATGCCTCGCTGCTGCCGCGCTGGCGGGGCGCCGCGCCCATCCACCGCGCCATCGAGGCCGGCGATGCGCAGACCGGCATCACGCTGATGCAGATGGACGAAGGGCTGGATACGGGCGCGATGATCCAGGGCGAAACCGTGCCGATCGGCCCCGGCGACACCACCGCCACCCTGCACGACACGCTGGCCGCGCTGGGCGGGCGCATGGTGGTGGAGGCGCTGCGCCGCCTCGCCGCGGGCCAGCCGCTCACCGGCACGCCGCAGCCGGCCGAGGGCGTGACCTATGCCGAGAAGATCGCCAAGGAAGAAGCCCCGCTGGACCTGCGCCGCCCGGCTGCGGCGCTGGCCGCCCAGGTGCGCGCCTTCAACCCGTTCCCCGGCGCCACCGTGCAGGTCGGCGAGACCGTCATCAAGTGCTGGCAGGCCCAGGCCCTGGCGTCCACGGCCAGCCACCCGCAGGCGCCGGGCACCGTGCTCGCGGCGGATGCCGATGGCGTGGTGATCGCCTGCGGCGAGGGCACGCTGCGTGTGGCCGAGCTGCAGAAGCCGGGCGGGCGCCGCGTGCCGGCCCAGCAGTTCCTGCAAAGCATGCCGCTGCCGCCGGGTACCCGCTGCGCCGTGCCTGGCGGCACGGCATAATCGCCCTGCGCTTGCGGCAAAGCCACGGTGGCCAACTTGCCGCAGCATGCTCCGCGACCCATTTCCGCATCCCATCCACCGGCAGCCAACCATGCTCGGCATGACTGACCTTCCCTTGTTCGTCGGCGCGGTGTTCCTGCTCAATGTGACGCCTGGCCCGGATACCGCCTATATCGTCGGGCGCAGCGTGGCGCAGGGCAGGGCGGCAGGCGTGGTCTCGGCACTCGGGGTCAGTGCCGGATGCTGCGTGCACTCGCTGGCCATCGCCTTCGGCCTGACTGCCTTGCTGGCGGCATCGGCCACCGCCTTTACCCTGATCAAGTTTGCCGGCGCTGCCTATCTGGTGTGGCTTGGGCTGCGCCTGATCTGGCAGCGATCCGCGCCCCCCGGCGCGGAAGCGGCCCCCACTGCCCAGCCGGGCACGCGCGGCCTGCGCGCTTTGTTCATGCAGGGCTTCCTCACCAATGTGCTGAATCCGAAGGTGATCCTGTTCTTCATTTCCTTCTTCCCGCAGTTCGTGGATCGCAACGCCGAGCACCAGGCCCTGGCATTCCTGGCCCTGGGCGGGATCATGGTGGCGATGTCGACGCTATGGAACAGCCTGGTGGCATGGATGGCGGGCACCCTGACCCGCCGCGCCAGCAAGGTGCCGCGCCTAAAGTGCTGGATGGACCGCATTGTGGGCATGGCATTCATCGGGCTGGGCGCGCGCCTGGCCTTAGCCCAACGCTAGGAACGGTTGCCAAACCCGCTGGCGCAACGAACGGCTGCCGGCGCCGCCTGCCCTTTTTTTAGGCAGGTGACGGTTGAATTTCCGGGCCGGGGTACTATCTAAACAGCACCGCGCCACGCTTTGCGCAGCACGGCCAGCCCGGCCACCCGGTGCGCGCGCGAGGATGATTTTTTCGGAGATCACGACAATGTTCAACTGGGTCAAGACCTTCATGCTGATGGCCGCCATCACGGCGCTGTTCATCGTCATCGGCGGCATGATCGGCGGCCGCAGCGGCATGATGTTCGCGCTGATCATGGCGCTGGGCATGAACTTCTTCTCTTACTGGTTCTCGGACAAGATGGTCCTGCGCATGTACAACGCGCAGGAAGTCGACGCGAGCACGGCACCGCAGTTCTACGGCATGGTGCAGGAGCTGGCGCAGCGCGCCCAGCTGCCGATGCCGCGCGTGTACCTGATCAACGAGGATGCCCCCAACGCCTTTGCCACCGGCCGCGATCCGGAGCATGCCGCGGTTGCGGCCACCACCGGCATCCTGCGGGTGCTGTCGGAGCGCGAACTGCGCGGCGTGATGGCCCACGAGCTGGCTCACGTGCAGCACCGCGATATCCTGATCTCGACCATCGCCGCCACCATGGCCGGCGCCATCGCCGCGCTGGCCAACTTCGCCATGTTCTTTGGCGGGCGCGACGAGAACGGCAACCGCTCCAACCCCATTGCCAGCATCGCGGTGGCAATCCTGGCCCCGCTGGCGGCCTCGCTGATCCAGATGGCGATTTCCCGCGCCCGGGAGTTCGAGGCGGACCGCGGCGGCGCCACCATCAGCGGCGACCCGCAGGCGCTGGCGATGGCGCTCGACAAGATCCACCGCTATGCGCAAGGGATTCCGTTCCAGACCGCGGAACAGCATCCAGCCACGGCGCAGATGATGATCATGAACCCGCTCTCGGGCGGCGGCATCGCCAACCTGTTCTCGACCCACCCGGCGACCGAGGAACGCGTGGCGCGGCTGATGCAGATGGCACAGACCGGCGTCTATCCGGTGTAGGCGCGGTCCAAGCGTGGTCCAAGCGCGGTCCAAGCCGCCGCGCTACCCCCTCGCTGCGGCCGGCCAGGCGCAAAAACGCCGGCCCCCGCCACATACAGGGTAAACTGCCCGCCGTGCTTCCCCGGAAGCGGCGGGCAGTGTGTTTTTGGCCTCGCCCGGCCTTGCCGCCAGTCCTCGCCGCTTGCGGCTTGCCTCCTGCCACCCCGTTTTACCGTCTCACTGCCCCACTGTCATGCGCCTGCAACACGAATCCCTCGCCTTCCAGATGCTCGCCGCCGCGGCTGCCGTACGCGGCGTCAACGAAGGCAGCGCGCTGCCACTGGCCATCGAGAACGCCGCCGCCCAGTACCGCCTGGACCGCGTGCGCGACGCCGCCACGCGTGGCGCCCTGCAGGACCTGGCCTACCGCACCATGCGCCAGTTCGGCACGGCGCGCGCGCTGGTCACCAAGCTGGTGACCCGGCCGCCTGGCGCGCTGGTGGACTCCCTGCTGGCCGTGGCCCTGGCGTTGCTGGTCGAGGACGAGCAGGGGGAAGGGGGCTATACCGAGTTCACCGTGGTCGACCAGGCCGTCAGTGCGGCAGCCTCCGAGCCCAAGACCGCGCACGCGCGCGGGCTGGTGAACGCCGTGCTGCGCCGTTTCCTGCGTGAACGCAAGGCACTGCTGGCCGAGGTGCGCCAGGACGACGAAGCGCGCTGGAACCTGCCCGCATGGTGGCTGGATGCGCTGCGCAAGGCGTACCCGGACCAGTGGACCGCGCTGGCCGAGAGCGCCAATGTGCGCCCGCCCATGACCCTGCGCGTCAATACGGCGCGGGTCTCGGTGCCTGACTACCTCAAGCGCGTGCTCAATGCCGGCATGGCGGGCGTGGCCATCGGCCCGCAGGCCGTGCGGCTGGTGCGCGCGTTTCCCGTGTCGCAGATCCCCGGGTTTGCCGAGGGCGATGTCTCGGTGCAAGACGCCGGCGCGCAACTGGCCGCTGCGCTGCTGGACCTGGCCGACGGCCAGCGCGTGCTCGATGCGTGCGCCGCGCCCGGCGGCAAGACCGGCCACATCCTTGAACTCGCCAACGTGGAAGTCACCGCGCTGGAGAGCGATGCGCAGCGCGCCACCCGCATCGACGAGAACCTTGCGCGCCTGGGCCAGCAAGCCACCGTGGTGGTAGGCGACGCAAGCCGCCCGCAGGACTGGTGGGACAACCGCCAGTACGACCGCATCCTGGCCGACGTGCCGTGCTCCGCCTCGGGCATCGTGCGCCGCCACCCGGACATCCGCTGGCTGCGCCGCGAGGTGGATATCCCCCGGCTGGTCACCGAGCAGCGGCGCATCGTGTCGCAGCTCTGGAATCTGCTCAAGCCGGGCGGCATCCTGGTCTATGTCACCTGTTCAATTTTCCCAACGGAGAACGAAGAGCAGGCGCGCTGGTTTGGTGCACAGCTACCAGATGCGATACGATTGCAAGCGCCCGGCCAGATGCTGCCGGGTAGCAAGGATCAGTTGGCCGGTGGCGGAAATGGCAGCCAGGAAGGCCTGCCCACCGATCACGATGGCTTCTTCTACGCCCGTTTCCAGAAACGACCCTGACCGATCCCAATCGATCCCAATGCCGAACCCGCTTCGCTTGTTCGTCCTTCGCGTCCCAGACGACAGTGCGTGCGTGCCCCTTGCTGCAGCTCGGGCAACTGCTTCAGTAGCCGGCGCCGGCCCGATATGCAGCTTGCGCGCGCGGCTGGCGTCGTGGTGGCTCGCAGCGACGATCGTGCTCGGTATCCTGATGACGCTGGTCGCGCTGCCGGGCACGGCCCGCGCCGACGGCATCGAAGTCAACGAGGCCCGCATCGAGTACCAGGACGGAGGCTTCGACCTGGCCGCGAGTTTCGATTTCGATCTGCCGCCGCCGCTTGAAGACGCGCTCAACAAAGGCATCTCGCTGTATTTCGTCGTCGATTTCCAGCTCACCCGCCCACGCTGGTACTGGTTCGATGAAAAGCCCGTCAATGCCAGCCGCAGCGTGCGGCTGTCCTACCATCCGCTCACGCGCCAGTACCGTGTGTCGACTGGCGGCCTGCAATTGCCGTTCATGCGCCTGAAGGGCGCGCTGCAATTCATCCAGCGCGTGCGGGGCTGGCGCGTGTTCGAGCGCAGCATGGTCAAGCCGGGCGAGACCTACCAGGCCGAGGCGCGCATGCGCCTGGACCTGACGCAACTGCCCAAGCCGTTCCAGATCAACGCCGTCAACACCCGCGAGTGGAACCTGGCATCGGAATGGCGGCGCTTCAACTTCACCGTGCCGAGCGAATTCCCGCCGCCGCCCGCGCCCACGCCCACGCCTGCGCCGCAACTGGTGCCTGTGCCGGCGCCGGCGTCTGCCGCGTCCGCCGCGGTGGCCGGCGAAACGCGCGCGGTGCCGTTCGCGCAGACCGTATCGACCGTGCTCTCTCCCACCACCCTGGTGCAGCCCGCCGCGGGCCAGCCATGAGCGCGCCCCCCAGCCTGTGGGACAGCCGGTTCCGGCGCGTGCTTTACCGCGTCGTGGCGGGCATCATCGTGTTCCTGGCGCTGGTGCTGGTAGCACTGCTCGCCGGCGCCTCGGCCAATACCGAATTCTTCGATCGGTACTTCACGCTGCTGTTCAAGATCAACCTGGTGATCGGCATCCTGCTGGTACTGATCATCGGCGCGCTGGCGCTGACGCTGTGGCTGCGCTACCGCCGCGGCAAGTTCGGCACGCGGCTGATGACCAAGCTCGCCGTGTTCTTCGGCGTGGTGGGCGTGCTGCCCGGCGTGCTGATCTACCTGGTGTCGCTGCAGTTCGTCTCGCGCAGCATCGAGTCCTGGTTCGACGTTCGCGTCGAGACCGCGCTCGAGGCCGGCCTCAACCTTGGCCGCTCCACCATCGACAGCTCGCTGTCGGACCTGCAAGGCAAGGCGCGGCTGATGGCCGACCAGCTCACCAGCTCGCCCAATGTCGCCACCTCGCTGCAGCTCAACCGGCTGCGCGAGCAATACGGCGTGCAGGAAGCCGCCATCTTTACCGGCAGCGGCCGCGTGATCGCCACGGCGTCGAGCAACTATGCGTCGCTGGTGCCGGACCTGCCCTCTGGCGTGCTGGCCGAGCAGGCCCGGCTGGCCGGCGGCTATGCCGCGGTGGAAGGGGGCACCGATCCATCCGTCGATAGCCATCACCAGCCCGAGCGTACCGATGGCTCCCACCTGTACCGGCTGCGCGTCATCGTGCCGCTAGGTCCCGCGCCCACCGCGCAAACCGACGCACCCCCAACCGCGGATAGCGCCAGCCGGCCCGCGGGCAAGCCGGGCGTGAATGGTGCCGGCCGCTGGGCCGGATCGGGGCTGTCTGTCGAGCGCCGCCCCGAGGACGCCGCATCGTCCGGCTTCGGGCTGGTGGGCGACACCGTGCGCGAGGAGCGTTACCTGCAGGTCGTGCATCCGGTGCCGGCAGCGTTGGCGCGCAACGCCGACGAAGTCCAGCGCGCCTACCAGGAGTACCAGGAAAAGGCGCTCGGCCGCACCGGCCTGCGCAAGATGTATATCGGCACGCTGACGCTCACGCTGTTCCTCGCGGTGTTCATTGCCGTGATGCTGGCGCTGCTGCTCGGCGGGCAGCTGGCGCGGCCGCTGCTGATGTTGCTGCAAGGGACCAAGGAAGTGGCCGAGGGCGACCTCTCGCCCAAACGCGAGCTCAAGAGCCGCGACGAGCTCGGCATGCTGACCCAGCAGTTCAACATGATGACGCGCCAGCTGTCTGAGGCGCGCATCGCGGTGGAGCAGAACCGCAGCGCGCTCGAGAAATCGACGGCGTATCTCGAGAGCGTGCTGCAGAACCTCACCGCCGGCGTGTTCGTGTTCGATCGCCGCTTTGTGCTGATCACCGCCAATCCCGGGGCCGAGCGCATCTTCCGCCAGCCGTTTTCCGGCGCGCTGGGCCAGCCCATCGACAGCATCCCGGCCCTCGGCGAGTTCGGCGACATCGTGCGGCAGGCCTTCTCCGAGCAGAGCACCAGTGAGATGCTGGGCGGCGCGCAGCACTGGCAAAAGCAGATCGAGCTGCCGCAGAGCGACGAGGAACAAGCGCTCACGCTGCTGGTGCGCGGCGCGCGCCTGCCGGGCGGGCGCGGCGACGAGCGCGACGAACCCGGCTACGTGGTGGTATTCGACGACATTTCCGATGTGATTTCCGCTCAACGCTCGGTGGCGTGGGGCGAAGTGGCACGGCGCCTCGCGCATGAGATCAAGAACCCGCTGACCCCGATCCAGCTCTCGGCCGAGCGCCTGCAGATGAAGCTCTCGCCCAAACTGGAGGGCACCGACGTCGACGTGCTCAAGCGCGGCGCCACCACCATCGTCAACCAGGTGCAGGCCATGAAGCGCATGGTCGACGACTTCCGCGACTACGCCCGCACGCCGCCTGCGTTGTTGCAGTCACTGCAGCTCAACGGCCTGGTTGCCGAAGTGCTGCATCTCTACGGCATCGACGACACCGGCGCGCACGAGCACGCCGTGATCCATCCGGCGCTGGCCGCCTGCCTGCCCGAAATCAAGGGCGATCCGACCCAGCTGCGCCAGGTGATTCACAACCTGCTGCAAAACGCGCAGGATGCGGTGGCGGACAACCTCGGCGCGGCTAGGGCGGTGCCCCATATCGCTCTGCACACCGAGACTGTAGAATACAAAGATTCTGCCGGCGAAGACCGGCAGGCCGTCAAGCTCACCATTGCGGATAACGGTCCCGGTTTCGCTCCGCGTATCCTTAGTCGCGCGTTCGAGCCGTATGTGACCACCAAGGCCAAAGGAACAGGCCTGGGTCTTGCGATGGTGAAGAAGATCATTGACGAACACGGCGCACGCATCGAGTTGCGCAATCGCATGGAGGGCTCCGACATCATCGGGGCGCAGATCTCCATCCTGTTCGTTAAACTGGCATAGTCAATGTGCGGCCCCGAACCCGGCAAGCCGCGGTGGGGTCAAGAGGGGAAGTATGGCAACCATCCTCGTAGTCGACGACGAAATGGGTATCCGGGAGTTGCTCTCGGAAATCCTCAGCGACGAAGGCCATGTGGTCGAAGTGGCAGAAAACGCGCAGAAAGCGCGCGAGTACCGTGCCGGCAATACGCCAGACCTGGTGCTGCTTGACATCTGGATGCCCGATACCGACGGCGTCACGCTGCTCAAGGAGTGGTCGGCGCAAGGCTTGCTCTCCATGCCCGTCATCATGATGTCGGGACACGCAACCATCGATACCGCGGTGGAGGCAACCAAGATTGGCGCGCTCAATTTCCTCGAGAAGCCAATTGCCCTGCAAAAGCTGCTCTCGGCAGTCGAGCAGGGCCTGGCGCGTGGCATCGAGCGTCCGCGCTCGGGCGTGGCCGCAGGCGCGGCACTCGCCGCGAACGGCAATGGCGAGGGCACGGCGGCGATTGCCGCGGAAAGCGCCGCCGAGGCCGCCAATGGCAGCCCGCAACGCTTGCCCGAAGCCGAGATGCATTTCTCGTTCGACATGCCGCTGCGCGAAGCACGCGACTTGTTCGAGCGCGCTTACTTCGAATACCACTTGCTGCGCGAGCACGGCAGCATGACCCGCGTCGCCGAGAAAACCGGCCTCGAACGCACCCACTTGTACCGCAAGCTCAAGCAGCTTGGCGTGGAACTCGGCCGCAACAAGCCGGAACCTGCGGAACAATGATGCGGTGATGCACGCAGCGCTTGACCGGGTCGAAAAGCGCTGCTATAGTTTCGCTTCTTTGGCCCGGTAGCTCAGTCGGTAGAGCAGAGGATTGAAAATCCTTGTGTCGGCGGTTCGATTCCGTCCCAGGCCACCAGCATTACGAAAAAGCCCAAGATCTGAAAAGGTCTTGGGCTTTTTTCATTTCCATTGTGGCCATCGTTTCATCGCGGCCTTGCAGGGCCTTCTTCCGGCGCGTCTGAGAGGCCCAGCCCTGGGCTGCTGGTTCTGCCCTCATCCACACGCATTTGGCCGCTTGGAACGCGGCCTGGACGCGTCTATCACCTCCGTTGCAGCGGCCTCGCCCCACGTGCGCAAACCCTTGCAATATCACCTGTCACCGCCTAATGTTCAGGCACGAATTCGTCCGTCCAGTGCCATCGCGCCCGCGATTATCGGCATTGCGCAAATTACCCCCAAAATCCGGTCTTTGCATTTGGTCCTGACCTCCGATTTTCGCGATGTCATGTCACCATCCATGCCATCCCGATCGCGATTCAGCAAAGCACGCAAGCATTCGATACCACCGGTTCATTCAAAACTACCCAAGCATGCATTGACGCTGCAAGGCGAAAGACGAAACACTGCGCGCTCCCGCCCATCACTGCAAACCCGATGCACGCGCCTTCCCCCGATACCATGGCCGACCCGGTCCACGCTGCCGAGTCGCACAGCGCAAGCGTACCTGCGGCTGCGAGCACGCTCTGCCAGCGCCTGGTCGCGGAAGGACTCGGCACGGCACTGCTGGTAGCGATAGTGGTGGGTTCGGGCATTCGCGCGCAGCAGCTGGCCGGCGGCAATATCGCGCTGGCCTTGCTGGCGAACTCGCTGGCCACGGGCGGCGGGCTGATTGCATTGTTGCTCGCGCTGGGACCGGTCTCGGGTGGACACTTCAACCCAGTCGTCACGCTCTCGGCGATGGTGCGCGGCGCGCTGCCGGCGCGCGATGCCTGGCGCTACGGGCTAGTGCAGATGGGCGGCGCCATCGCAGGGGTCGCCTGCGCGCATGCGATGTTTGGCGAGCCGATGCTGGCCTGGTCGGCGCAAAGCCGTACCGGGCCATCGATGTGGTGGAGCGAGTTTGTTGCCACCTTTGGCCTCATCGGCATAGCAATCGGCACCGGGCGCAGCCGGCCCGGGCTGCTGCCGTTCGCGGTGGCGGGCTATATCACCGCGGGGTACTGGTTCACGGCATCGACGTCATTCGCCAACCCGGCGCTGACCCTTGCGTGCGCGCTGACGGCAACCTTCACCGGCATTCGCGCCATCGACGTGCCGGGCTTCGTGCTGGCGCAGCTAGCGGGCGGGCTGAGCGCCACGCTGGTCTTCCACTGGCTGCTGCGAGCACCGGCGGTGCTGCCGGGCCGCGCGCCGCTCACGCGCAAGGCGCCATGGCGAGCAGGGGCCGCAGCCGCTATTGCGCCTACCAGCGGCGATTGAGCTGCACGCCGAAGATTGAGCCCGAGGTCTGCGAAGCCCAGGTATCGGTGGGTGAGGCAAAGGCAATGCCGTCCACGTCGTTGGCCCTGCTGTAGGTGTAGAAGGCGCGCAGGTTGGCGTTGCCGGCCGCTTTGCCAAGCGTGAAGGTAGGCGCCACGGTCACCGCAGTGCGCTGTCCACTGGCGCCGAAGCCTGAAGAGATCTGGTCGTGCGCCACTTCGAAGGTCAGCTTGAACTGGTCGCTGGCGATATAGGCGGGGCGCACACGCGTGGCCATCCATTGCAGCGTGCCCACCGGCGAGCGGTCGAACTGCATGCTGGACTCGACCGAGCCCGCCAGGCCCAGCCCCGAGCGTTGCTTCCACTCCATCGATTCGGCCACGCGTACCCGCGACAAGGCGGGCCCCATGCCGGTGTAGCCGGTCAATGCGTTACGGCTGCCCTCGCCAAACTGCATGCCGAAGCGGTTGGTGCCGGCGAGCACGCCTTGCTGCTCGTGCATGGCCGACACCCACCACGCACTGCCGGTCTGCTGGATCAGCGGCTGCGCTTCCACCCGCGTATAGCCCAGTTGCACCGAGCCTTTCTCATTGGTGGCGATGGGCGCGGTACGCAACGAGTGATAGCTCGGCAGGTTGGCGCCATTCAGGTCATTGCGCGCGGTGTACTGGTAGTTGAGCGCGATGTCGCCAAAGCGGGCGTTATCCACGCCGAAACGCATCGCCGGCGACGTAGGCGGCAGCAGCCCCGACGACATCAGGAACGATGAGCTCTCGCGCCGGCCGGCCCACATCGTGGCGCCGTCCAGCACCGACAGCCCGCTGACCGAGGTATAGATCTGCGGCAGCAGGGCATAGGGATCGACCGCGGCCGGGCGGCCATTGATCGAAGTGGCATCGGTCCCCTTGGCCTGCGCCACCAGTTGCACCTGCGCGCCGCCGTCGAGCGAGAACAGGGACTCCTTGACCTTGACCTCGCCGGTGCTGCGGCACGCGAGTCCGCCGCCGATGCCGGTGGACAAGGTGCCGCCGCCAGCGCAGGCACGGGTGGCGGCGGTGCGATCGTCATACGCGGCGCGCCCGCTGTAGCTGAGGCGCCAGACCTGGTTGCCGGCAGGATCATCGGCGGGCAGCTGGGACACCAGCGCATAGCTTTCGTCGGCGCTGGCCGGCGTGTCGGCGACTTCGCCCTCGGCGGGCGTGGCGACCTTCGGCACGGCCTCCGCCACGAACTCGCCAAGGCGCTTGGGAAAGAGCACGACGGGCGGGGGAGGCGCAACAACCGGCTCCGGGGGCAAGGGTGGATCGGGCGGGCCGGCGAGCTCGTTACCGTTGTCATCCATGCCGGCATTGGCCCAGGTAGCAGGCGGGGGCGGCTCTGGCAGGGCGGGGGTGGGGGCGGGGGCAGCACCATCCGCAGCGGCGGCTTTGGGCGCTTCCTGCGCGACAGCCGCGGCCGGCGTGTCGCCGGCTACCGATGCCGCAGCGGCTTGATCGTCCGCAATCAGCGCTGCCAGCGGGTCGGCGCCAGGCGGGGGAGCCGGACGCTGCGGCACCGTGGGTGTGGCTGGCACATCGGCTGCCGCCAGGTCAGGCCCGGTCTGCGCGCACGCATTCAGTCCCCAGGCGGCCAGCACGGCAACGGCGAGGCAACGCAAGCGGAGCGCCGGCAGGCGGCCGGAAGCGGGCGAAACGGCGAACAACATAGGGCAGGACCAGTAAGGCGTGATTTTTTAACAGTCGACCGATTGGACCGCAAGCGGGGTTACAAAATCCGCGGCGAGGCGTCCTTCTCACCATATGGAATACATCGCTTGCGCCATCTGGCACGCGACGGTGCGGCCATGCCAATGGGAGCGGAGCGCGATGACAGGACGATGTGCAGCAGCCGCTAAATCTGCACTTTCCTAGCGAAAACCCGCACTTGCACGGCCCCCCGTGGCGAAAGGGCCACCGCTATAATCATCTGGCCTGTCCGAACGGGTACGGACCGGCCCCCGAGCCTGTTACGAAGGCATGCCAGGATACGCCACATTCCTGGCGTGTCTCCGTAACAGGCTCATTGTTGCGCGGTGGCTTTACCCCGGCTGCTTGCGCGTCTCGGTGCAGAGCGGAATGCCCGCGCATGACGCGGGCGTGCCCATCCCCTGCTGCCGCACTAAAAATCTATAAAAGAGGAGAAGTCATGGAACGTCGTTCCTTTCTGTTGAAGGCATCGGCCGTGGCCGCCACGGGTGCGCTGGCCGCGTGCGGCAAGGAAGAAAAGGCCGCCGCGCCGGCCGCCGCCGGTGCCAGCGCACCGGCCGTGATCGGCAGCAATCCGGCCGTGGAATGGCGCCTGGCTTCGAGCTTCCCCAAGTCGCTTGACACCATCTACGGTGGCGCCGAGCTGCTGTCGCAACGGGTCAAGGAACTGACCGACGGCAAATTCAACATCAAGGTCTTTGCCGCCGGCGAACTCGTGCCGGGCCTGCAGGTGCTGGACGCCGTGCAGAACAACACCGTCCAGATCGGCCACACCGCCGGCTACTACTACTTCGGCAAGAACCCGACGTTGTGCTTCGACACCACCGTCCCGTTCGGCCTGACCTCGCGCCAGCAAAACGCCTGGATGTTGCAGGGCAACGGCATGAAGCTGATGCGCGAATTCTTCAAGGAATACAACGTCGTCAACTTCCTGGGCGGCAATACCAACGCGCAGATGGGCGGCTGGTTCCGCAAGGAGATCAAGACGGTTGCCGACCTGCAGGGCCTGAAGTACCGGATCGCCGGTTTCGCTGGCGTGGTGCTGTCGCGCCTGGGCGTGGTGCCGCAGCAGATCGCTGGCGGCGACATCTATCCCGCGCTGGAAAAGGGCACCATCGATGCGGCGGAATGGGTTGGCCCGTACGATGACGAGAAGCTCGGCTTCTACAAGGTCGCCCCGTACTACTACTACCCGGGCTGGTGGGAAGGCAGCGCGCAGCTGTCCTTCTACTCGTCGGCAACCGAGTACGAGAAGCTGCCCGCGCTGTACAAGCGCGCGCTGGAAACGGCCACGATCGAAGTCCACACCAACATGATGGCCAAGTACGACGCGGTCAATCCGCAAGCGCTGGCCCGCCTGCTGGAAAACGGCGTGAAACTGCGTCCGTTCTCCAAGGAAATCATGGAAGCCTGCTTCAAGGCCACCCAGGACGCCTACGCCGAGGAAACCGCCAAGAACCCATCGTTCAAGAAGATCTACGACGACTGGCGCGTGTTCCGCAACAACGAAGCAGCGTGGTTCAACGTGGCCGAGCAAGCATTTTCGCAGTTCAGCTTCGCGCGCAAGCTGTAAGCGCGCTGCCGCCATCCGTGCGAGGTGGCGCAAGCCAGCCATAAGCCCGTGCCCAGCACGGGCTTTTTTACGCCGGTAGAATCCCCCGATTCCTTGGGACTCTTCATGCAAACCGGCATCATCTACGCGCTGCTCGCCTACATCATCTGGGGCTTGCTGCCGCTCTATATCAAATCCCTCCATGGCATCGCGCCGATGGAGATCCTGCTGCACCGCATGGTGTGGTCGCTGGTGTTCCTCGGGCTGGTGCTGACCTGGCGGCGCCACTGGGGCTGGCTGCGCGGCGTCCGGACCAATCCGCGCCTGCTGGCCGGCTTCGTCGCCAGTGCGCTGCTGCTGAGCGGCAACTGGTTCCTCTACATCTGGTCGGTATCGAACGGCCGGGTGGTCGACGCCAGCCTGGGCTACTTCATCAACCCGCTGTTCAATGTGCTGCTGGGCGTGCTGTTCCTGCACGAGCGCCTGCGTCCCGGCCAGTGGGCCTCCATTGCGCTGGCTGCGGCAGGCGTGGTCTGGCTGACCGTAGCCGCGGGCCAGTTACCATGGATTGCGCTGGCGCTGGCCGCGACCTTTGGCGGCTACGGGCTGCTGCGCAAGACGGCCACGCTGGGCGCGCTGGAAGGCCTCTCGCTGGAGACCATGCTGCTGTTCCCGCTGGCGGCAAGCGCTCTGGCGTACCTGTTCGCGACGGGCCAGGCTGACTTCACCGAGGTGGGCGGCGGGGTGCAGTTGCTGGCGCTGCTTGCCGGGCCGGTCACCGCCGTCCCCCTGCTGCTGTTCGCGGCCGGCGCGCGGCGTATCCCGCTGTCCTTGCTGGGGCTGCTGCAGTACACCGGCCCGACGCTGCAGCTGCTGCTCGGCGTATGGCTCTGGAACGAGCCGTTCCCGGCCAGCAAGCAGATCGGCTTCGCGATGATCTGGATATCGCTGGTTGTTTATGCGGTCGAGGGGATATGGGCGGGGCGCCAGCGCGCGAAGCTGGCGACGCAAGGGTGAAAAAGGGGCCTCATAGAGGTCCCTTTATATTTGTGATAACAATGAATCAAGCCAAGCATTAGTGGAAAGTATTCTTGGCATGGATGGTTTGCGTGCCTTTGAGGCAGTTCGCTCAACGGGCAGTGAGCCAAATATCGGCAACCCAGGCCAAAATAATTCTCGACATTTATCAAATACAAAATAAAAAGGCCATCTTGATTTATAGCGAGAATACGACCCCCCGTTACCCGGGCACACTTGGTCAGTAAAGCCCGCGCACTTGCGCATGCAGCCGTACCAGCCCTAGCAGCGCATCGATGCTGGGGGTCGCGATCCCGACGTGCTCGCCGATTTCCCGCACCGATGCCACCAGCGCATCGATCTCCACCGGCCGCCCGGCCTCCGCATCCTGCAGCATCGAAGTCTTGAAGGCGCCCAGCTTGCGCGTGACCTGGCTGCGCTCCTCGCCGCTCTGCGCAATCGGGCAACCGATGACCGCGCCGATCTTGCCAGCTTCTTCCATCACCGCCAGGCAGAAACGATTGACCAGCGGATCGTCGAGGATGCGGTCACAGGTGGCGCCGGTCAGCACGGAGACCGGATTCATCGTCATATTGCCCCACAGCTTGAACCAGATGTCCTGCTGGATCGCGGCGCTGCGCTCGACCTCCAGGCCACCGCTGGCGAGCAGGCTGGCCACGGCCTCGAGCTTGCCGGCTGCCATGCCGGTAGCGCCACCCGCGGCGCCCAGGATCAGGCGCGCGCCAAAGCCGTGGCGCACAGTGGCCGGGGCCGGCGTGGAGGCGGTCAGGTGCACCACGCAGCCGATCACCTGCGCGGCCGGGATGGCGCGCGCAATGGCACCTTGCGGATCCACGGTGCGCAGCGACAACCCGGCATGCGGGCCAGGCCGCTCGAAGAACCACCACGGCACGCCGTTCATCGCTGTCACCACCACCGTATCAGGGCCGATCAGCGGCCCGATGGTCTGCGCCAGTTGTGGCAATGCCGGGGCTTTCACCGCCAGGATCACCACATCTTGCGTACCTAGCGCTGCGGGATCGCCTTGCGCATTGACCGGAAACGTCTCGGTGCGCTCGCCCTCGATCAGGGTCAGGCCTTGCGAGCGCAGCGCCTCCAGCGACTGGCCGCGCGCCAGTATGTTCAGCGCCTGGCCGGAACGGGCGAGCCGCGCGCCGATAAAGCCGCCGACGGCGCCTGCGCCGACGATGCATAGGGATGTCATGACTGCCTTGTTCCTGTAGATTTATTCCCACGACGAATCAATGATTGCTAATCACGATACGATTCATCGATGTGGTTAATTTCACGGGTCAGTGCTGCGAACACATCTTCGCCCGCACCGAACTTGGGATTGAACTGCAGCGAGTCGCGCGTGCACTTGCGCTGGATCTCCTCGGGCACCGGCAGCGCCGCCCCCATGGCCAGCGTGGCCAGCTGGATCTCGCAGGCGCGGTTGAGCAGCCAGAGCGTGGAAAAGGTACGCGCAATGCTGTCGCCCCAGGCCAGCAGGCCATGATTGCGCAGGATCACGGCGGGCTTGTCGCCGATATTGCGCACCAGGCGCGGCCCTTCGTCGTCGTGCACGGTGATGCCCTCAAACGGATGGTAGGCCACCTTGCCGAACAATTGCGCTGCGTAAAAGTTGCTCATCGACAGGCCCTGCGCCGAACAGGCGACCGCCATGCCCGCCGTGGTATGCGTATGCATGACGCAGTGCGCGCCCGGGATGCCGGCGTGGATGGCCGCATGCACAGTGAAGCCGGCCGGGTTGACCGGCCAGCGGCTCTCGCCGATGACCTGTCCCGCCAGATCGATCTTCACCAGGTTGGAAGCGGTCACCTCCGCATAGCGCAGGCCGAAGGGATTGATCAGGAAATGGGGATTGCTACCACCGCCGCCAGCCTCCGGCGGCAGGCGCAAGGTGATGTGGTTGTAGATCAGCTCGGTCCAGCCCAGCCGGTCGAAGATGCGGTAGCAGGCGGCGAGCTTGACGCGCGCCTCCCATTCCGCCGGATGACAGTTGGCTACAGCCATGCAGGTCTCCTCTCGCGTTGCTCGCGGCGTCGGTGCGCGCGCTATCGGAA
This sequence comes from Cupriavidus sp. PET2-C1, assembly GCF_054515855.1. Lineage (NCBI taxonomy): Bacteria > Pseudomonadati > Pseudomonadota > Betaproteobacteria > Burkholderiales > Burkholderiaceae > Cupriavidus > Cupriavidus sp. PET2-C1. The sequence continues at coordinate 4,284,583 of NZ_CM137259.1, read as the reverse complement.
TGCGGTTCAGGTGGGGTCGGGCCAGGATGCCAGCGCGGGAAAAACCATGCCGCAGCCCGATTAATTACCATGTTAATGATTTTGCAGGACTGGTCAAGCCGGGGGCTACCCGCGTGCGCCGGCCTGACCGCAGGCCATCCAGCAACGCCTCAGGCTCAAGGCAGCGTGTTGCGCATGATCAGCAGCCACGGCATGTGCGAGTTGGTGACGCTGTCGATCATGCCGGAGTCACCGAGCTCGATCAGCTCCATCGACACCGATTGCTGGACATTGCCGCCGATGGCCTTGACCAGGCGTGCCGCCGGGTCGACCTCGACCACGATGTCGCAGTGCATGGGCGTGGTGCCAAAGCCGATCTCGGCCGCGCTGTCGAGGTACTTGTCGCGCCCGCGCGCGGCGCAGATCACATCGCCCGGGCGGGGCATGGCGGGCAATGGTTCGATGCGGAACGCCGGCGCGGGCAAAATGCCGTCGCGCGCGTCCACCACGTACATCGAGTGCGAATCGCCGGTCAGGAACTGGCGGTCGTCCAGGCCGGCCTTGCGCATCACCCAGGAAATAAACACCGCGGACCAGGCCCAGTTTCCCTGGGTGATCTGGCGGCAGGTGACAGTCTTGCCCACGATGGCCCAATAGCGCTGGGCGAGCTTGCAGCCCTGGGGCGTGGCCTCCATGCCGGTGCCATCGGGAAAGTGCAGGCAGGCTGACTCGCTGCTGTCTTCTTCCTCGCGATCGGCGGAGCGGTCCGCGGCATCCACTCCCTCCTCATTGGCCCCCGCCACCGGCATTCCGGGCAATACCGGCGCGGGCAGCGGGCTGTCGGCCACGCACGCGGTGTCGTCGCGGCCCAGGCGCACGGTCTGGCCACCCCAGCGCTGCCATTCCTGCCAGGCGATCTCGACGATGCGCTGGCGCTGCGTGGCGCCGGGCGTTGTCACGGGTCTTTCCGTATCGGGGAGGGGGGTCGCCTGAGGCCGGGCGGGCGGAGAAGGCGTGGTGCAACCCGAGACCAGCGCGAGCGTCATCAGCAGGCTCAGGCCAAGCCCTCGTGCCTGTGGAAAATTTTGTGGGAAACGTTGTGAATAAAGCTGTGGAAATCTGCCGCGCGGCGAACGAAGGTGCATGAGAGGCCTACTGAGCAGGACGCTCTAGACCCTTGTATTTACAGAGGGAAGGCGCCGACAGGGCACTATCTTACCGGGCTGGCGGAGGATGCGGCGTATACCGCGAAGCGGCAGGATAACCGCGGGTCGAACACTGTGGATAACGCGCCCCGCCTGGCGCTCACCCATGCCATCAGGCAACTGGTGGCGGCACGGCGGGGTTGATCCAACTGGGCTGGCACGAGACCGCCCGCGGGACTCACTGGTTCACTGCGTCCTTGAACTTCTGGCCAGCCTTGAACTTGACGGTCTTGGCGGCTTCGACCTTGATTTCTTCGCCGGTGCGCGGGTTGCGCGCCATGCGTTCGCCGCGCTCGCCCTGGCTGAAGGTGCCAAAGCCGATCAGGCTCAGGGTGTCGCCCTTGGCCACGGCTTCCATGATGGCGCCAAGCGTCACGTTCAGCGCTTGTTCTGCCTTGGCTTTGGTCAGGCCGTCCACGCCGGCCGCGATGGCGTCGATCAGTTCGGTTTTCGTCATGCTTCACTCCGTGTCGAGTTGATAAAACAAGGACGCCTGGCTGGGCCGGCGCACTGCGCACCGGCGCCGGCAAAGGCGCCGCGGGCCACATCATACCGTGTCGGGCCACGCCAACCGGGAACAGATTGTTACAGCGCACCCCGCTCCAGGCCGCGCTGGCTGGGGCTTTGTGGGGATTCGGGGAAATAAGCAGGGCCTTCGGCGGCGTCAGGATGGGCCTCAGGCGAGTTAACGCGCCCAGGTATCCCAGAGGGCATCCACGCCTGAAAAACGGCTCTAATCGCCCCGCAGGCCCTCTCAGGGGCATTGCACCGCAGAAGCGCAGCCCGGTGCGTGCAGGGCGAAATCTCTCTGATGCCCGGGCCTTGGGCGCGTGCCAACGGCTGTTGGCCGGCGCGCAGCGGCTATCCCTGCCCATAAAGGGGCCTGACAGGCGCTGTGGGCGATTCTTTCGCTGGAGCCGAGCTGCGGGGACTGCGTACCCATTGCAGCGTAGCAGCGAGGCTCAAGGGGCCGCCAGGAAGCCGTATGCACTATTGTGCATGACGACCGATGGCCAGGCGCAGCCGGAATCCCGGGGCTATTCGCGTCATGCATGCGCTGGCCAACGCAGCAGACGATGCGCGTTTACACGCCTGGCGGGGCCGACGTATACCGCTGCCAGACAGCCCTGATCGCGTATACGTCCGCGTCCAGCCTACGGGCGACGTATACGCGATCCTTCTCATCAAAAAACCATGGGTGCACGGCAGTAAACCGTGCCGTGGCCAGCGGATTCCTTCTGCTCAAAAAAGAAGCCACGCCTGAAGCGGCTTTTCAGCCTTTTATTTTTTGCCTGGTTCTCTTTGCTCACCGATAGCAGGACGTAGTCCTTTCTGTTTACTTCTTTCTTTAATGTATACAGATAGTAGTAGTAGGTAAACGGCAGCCTTTTCTGTGGATAACTCTATAAACGCTTTTCAAATCAGTGTGTTGCAAGAAGCAGAAGTGGTGGGACCCGGTGTTGGCGGACGTGGATGACTTAGCCATTTGGCGGAGAGGGTCGGGTGAAACCCTCCGACTTATGCCTGATGCATCCCCATGCCAACCCCAGGCAGCCCACATGAATTGCATGTCTTTATCCCCAGATTTTTGCCAGGTTATCCACAGGCGATCAACGCGGTCGCGGTCGTATACGTAAACACCGAAGCGCTGATTAAGGCTGTTCTTGATGGTGGGCCTCCCCCGTAAACCAGTGCGTCGTATACCTGGCTTGACGTGTGCAGGTTCATGCGGGTTGCCCTGGGTTGCCCCACGTTGTCCGTATACGCGGCTATTTGCCGGCAAGGGGATGCCGCGGCCAATATGGGCAGGTATCATCGCCATCGCGCCCGGGGCGGCGCGCAGCCACGCGGGGTGGCAGGCAGGCGGATCTATACGGGATGGCACATGGCGGAACAGGCAAAGCAAGAGGAATTGAAGCAGGAAGGGACTGAGGCGAAAGACGCCAAGCGCGTCAAGAGCCCGAAGGAAGGCAAGCGCAAGACCGCGTCCGACCGCGTCGAAGTGCGCCGCTCGGGCGTGCATGGCAAGGGCGTTTATGCGAACGCGCCGATTGCCGAGGGCGAGCGCATCATCGAATACAAGGGCGAGCACATTTCTTGGAAGGAGGCGCTCAAGCGCCATCCGCACGATCCGGCGGATCCCAACCATACCTTCTACTTCAGCCTGGAAGACGGCGACGTGATCGACGCCAAGTTCGGCGGCAACCGCGCGCGCTGGATCAACCACGCCTGCCAGCCCAATTGCGAGGCGCGCGAGAAAAAGGGGCGGGTGTTCATCCACGCGCTGCGCGACATCGCAGGCGGCGAGGAGCTGTTCTATGACTATGGGCTGGTGATCGACGCGCGCTACACCAAGAAGCTCAAGAAGGAGTTCGAGTGCCGTTGCGGCAGCCCGAAATGCCGCGGCACCATGCTGGCGCCGAAGGAAAAGAAGGCCAGGTAGAACACTGGAAAAGACAAGGGCGAGCCGCGCCGCGGCTTGTCCCGCCTCAGACCGCCCCGGCGGCCTCGCACGGGATGCGGATCACAAAGCGCATGCCGCGCACCTCGGCCTCCTCCCCGGAGGCGGGCACATCCTCGATGCGGATGGTGCCGTGATGCAGGCCGATGATTTCATGCACGATCGCCAGACCCAGGCCCGCGCCGCCGGGCGGTTGCGCCGGCGCATTGGGCCCCGGCGTATGGTCGCCTCGGAAGAAGCGCTTGAAGACTTCCTCGCGGCGCGCCAGCGCGATGCCAGGCCCGTTGTCTTCCACCATCACCACCGCCATGCCGCGATGGCCGAGCGCCTCGCCGCCGGCGCGCACGGTGATGCGCCCGCCAGGCGGCACATATTTCACGGCATTGTCGATCAGGTTGCTGAGCGCCTCGCGCATCAGCAGGCGGTTGCCGCGCACCGTGGAGGGTGCCGCGCCGGTAAAGGTGGGGCCGGGCAAGGTCTCGAAGCCCAGGTCGATCTGGCGGGCCAGCGCCTGCGGCACCCACTCGGCGCCGGTCTCGAAGGCCAGCGTGGCCAGGTCGAAATGCTCGATCGGGCCAAGCCGCTCCAGCGATAGGCCAGGCTCGGCGCGGGCCAGCGAGAGTAGCTGGTTGGACAGGCGCACCGCGCGGTCGGCCGCCGATTGCAGCTCGCGCAGCGCGTGGTCCGTCACCGCGGGATCCGCCGACTGCACCGCGCGGTCGGCATGCAGCTTGACGGCGGTGAGCGGCGTGCGCAACTGGTGCGCGGCATCGGCGATGAACTTGCGCTGCGCGTCCAGCGCATCGCGTAGCCGGGCCAGCAGCGCGTTGAGCGCGCGGATCAGTGGCTCCACTTCGGCCGGTACCTGGGTTTCATCGAGCGGCGCCAGCGAGCGTGCCGTCTGGCGATTGAGCTTGTCGGTGAGGATCTGCAGCGGCACAAGCTCTTCCTTGAGCACATGCGAGAGGATCAGGCTGCCCACCACCAGCAGCAGGATCAGCGGCACGGAGACCGAAAGCAGGATCTCGTTGGCGGCGGTCTCGCGCCGGTCCAGCAGCTCGGCCACTTCCACCACGATGGGCCCGCGCGGGACGCGCCCGGCCTCGCTGGTGGCCAGTTCATCCGAGGCCGGGCTGGGCAGGTTGACCGGCAGCCGCACGGCGCGCACCTGGCGCCCGCTGAACCAGGCGTAGAAGAGCCGCGCATCGTGCAGCGAGGTTTGCCCGGTGCCGTAGCCCAGCCAGGTGTCCATGCCGCCGATCAGCCCGTCGGGGCCGTGGATGCGCCAGTAGATGCGGTCGGTGCCTTCGGCCTCGACCAGCGTCTGCGCAATCATCGGGATGTCTTGCTCCAGCCGGGGGCCGGCAATGCGGATCTGCTGGGCGATATTGTTGGCCACGCCATACAGGGCGCGGTCGAATACCTGCGTGGTGTAGTGCGCCGCCAGCCAGTAGGAGAGCGAGCCGCTGGTCAGCACCAGCGCGAACAGCGGCGTGGCCAGCGCGCGCAGCAAGTGCACGCGCAGGCTTTGCGTGGAGGCCGAGCGCGCGGATGGCGTCGCGGCGGCGGTCGCGGCTTTGCCGGACGCGCCGGCGGCGGCGTCGGTCAGGGCCTTGGGAGGCTGGGGAGGACGTGTGCGCAGCCACATGGCAGGCTTCTCCCTGGGCGCGGCGTCAGGTGCCGGCGCGGATCTGCAGCAGGTAGCCGAAGCCGCGCACGGTTACGATCTCCACGTCGCATTCTTCGAGCTTCTTGCGCACGCGGTGCACGTAGACCTCGATGGCGGTGTCGCCGACCGTGTCTCCGCCTTCCCCCGCGGGATGCGCGAAAGTGGCGAGGTGGTCCTGCAGCTGCGCCTTGCTGACCACGCGGCCCTGGCGCTGCAGCAGCAACTCCAGCACGGCGAATTCGCGCGGCGAGAGCTCCAGCGGCTTGCCATCGATGAACATGCGGCGGTCGTTGCCCGACAGGCGTAGCCGGCCGAGCCGCACGTCGCGCTCGGGCGCGGCCTCGCCGTGCTGGCTGCGGCGCAGCAAGACGCGCACGCGCGCTTCCAGCTCGGGCAGGGCGAAGGGCTTGACCAGATAGTCGTCGGCGCCGGCGTTCAGGCCGGAGAGCTTGTCTTCGAGCTCGTCGCGCGCGGTCAGGATGATGACCGGCGTGGTGCGGTTGCGGGCGCGGTAGCGCGCCAGCAGGGTCATGCCGTCGATGCCGGGCAGGCCCAGGTCGAGGATCACCAGGTCGTGTTGTTCGCGCAGCAGGTGCTCGGTGGCGTAGACGCCATCGTGCACCACGCGCACCTGATGGCCGGCTTGGGCCAGGCCGGCTTCGACGCCACTGGCGATCTGACGGTCGTCCTCGATCAGAAGGATACGCATGGTGGCAGGCTGGGAGGCTGGAAAGGGATCGGGAGAGTAACGAAAGTTACAAACGGTCAGCCACCGATTGTACAGCGCACGACCATCAGCGAGCTTTCGGTTTGCCTACAGTCCCCAGCGGTCTCCAGCGTGCCCTGGCTTGCCGCACGCGTGCTCAGGCTTTCGCCAGCGTAGCAGCCGCGCGGTCCATGAAGGCGGCCAGGTCGGTGTCGCGCCGGGTCAGGCCGTTGGCGTCATGGGTGGACAGGGTGACGTCGACCCGGTTGTAGACGTTGAACCACTCCGGATGGTGGTCGGCCTTCTCCGCGGCCAGCGCCACGCGCGTCATGAAGGCGAAGGCGGCGTTGAAATCGGCGAAGGTGAAGCGCTTGTGGATCGCATCGCGGTCATCGACGGTGCTCCAGCCGGGCAGGCTGGCCAGCAGCGGTGCACGTTCTTCAAGCGTTAGGGGAACGACAGGCGCAGGGGACATGATGGGCTCGATGGTCGAAAAGGAAGTTGGCAAGGTCAATGCCGGCCCGCCTGCTCGGCCTCCCGGCCCTTGCGATGTGCATCGGGGCGGGGGTGGAGCGGGCACGCCGTCATTGTTTCACAAAGGGCGCGCACGGGTAGCGCGTGTCAGACGTCGTCGCTGTCGGCCCAGCCTTCGCGCGAGCCGCGCTGGAGCACGAGGTCGGATTGCCCCACGTCGCCCGCGCCCAGCGTGGGCTGTGTGCGCAGTTCCTCATACAGCGGCGCAAAGTCGGGGCGGGTGGCGTCGAACAGCTGATCGAAGCTGTCGATCACGAAGTACGTCTTCTGGAAGGTGTCGATGCGGTAGCGCGTGCGCATGATGCGCCGCACATCGAAGCCGATGCGGTTGGGGCTGGCCGAGTCCAGGCTGTAGATCGATTCGCCCTGGCTCGACAGGATGCCCGCGCCGTAGATGCGAAGGCCTTCCGGCGTGCGGATCAGGCCGAACTCCACGGTGTACCAGTACAGCCGCGCCAGCATGTCGAGCGCGCCCAGCGAGGCGGCCTTGAGCCCACCCTTGCCGTACGCCTCCATGTAATTGGCAAAGACCGGGTTGATCAGCAGCGGCACATGACCGAAGACGTCGTGGAAGCAGTCGGGCTCTTGCAGGTAATCGAGCTGCTCGGGCTTGCGCATCCACCAGCTGGCGGGAAAGCGGCGGTTGGCCAGGTGCTCGAAGAACACGGCATCCGGCACCAGGCCGGGCACCGCCACCACCTGCCAGCCGGTGGCGCGCATCAGGGTTTCGTTGAGCTGGTCGAAGCTGGGCACGCGGTCGCGCCCCATGCCCAGCGTGGACAGGCCTTGCAGGAACTCATCGCAGACGCGGCCGCGCAGCATCGAGGCCTGGCGGTCATAGAGCTTGGCCCACACCGCGTGGTCGGTGTCCGTATAGCGGTCCAGCGGCTGCGCGATGGTGAAATCGGGGCGCAATTCCTGGCCGGACAGCAGGCCGGCGTCGAATTGTTCCTTGAGCTTGTCGGTCAGGGTGCCGGAAAAGCTGGCCTGGGCGTCGCCAGCGTGAGTGGCGGTAGCCATTGCGTCCATGATGTTTTATCTCCTGCAGATTTACCGCACAGTTTAGCGAGGAGGTGACGCAAATGGCCCGCAAAAACGGCTTGGTTTCGTCAAGCGATGCATCAAGTGCGCAAAAATTTGGTATTGTCTGCGGAAAATGTGCGCGGGTGCGCTGCCAGCGACAATCGGCCCGCCGCCAGGCGGCGGCGGGGTAGCATTCCTACCCGCAGGCCCAGTGCACAACAAGAAGCGATTCCGACTCGACCAACGCGCCTAACGCGCCTAACGCACCCAGCGCGTCTAACGCGACCGAAGCGACATGACCATGATCAATCTCGACCCATTCGACCTCGCGCTGCTGGCGGCGTTGCAGACCGACGGCCGCTCCACCCACCAGCAGCTTGCTGAGCGCATTCATCTTTCACCCAGCCAGATCGGGCGCCGGCTCGCGCGGCTGGAGGCCGACGGCGTGATCACCGGCTACCGCGTGGTGCTGTCGCCGCCATCGCTCGGGCTTGGCGTGCTGGTGTTCACCAGCGTCAAGCTGGCCCATCACGGCGACACCATTGTCGAGCGCTTCCGCGAGGACATCCTGCTGCTGGAAGAAGTGCAGGAGTGCTACTCCGTGGCGGGCGAGGCCGACTACCTGCTGCGCATCATGGTGCCCGACCTGCCGACGCTGGCCGAATTCACGATGAAGAAGCTCATGCGCGTGCCGGGCGTGGAAAGCGTGCGTTCCAACATCGTGCTGACCGCGCTCAAGCGCGACGGGCCGTTGCCACTGTCGCATTTGCGCTAGCCTGCGGATCGCTCGCAGCGCGCGCGGACTTGCGCTTGCCATCGGCGCATGTCACCCTCGCCGGGTGCCGTAATCGGGAGGGGCAGGATGACGCAGATCGTCGCGCGGATGGACAAGCGTGAGAGACGTGGGTACTGGTGGGCCGCCGCGGCCTGCCTGCAGGCAATGTTGGCGACGATGCCGGGTTCCGGCCAGGCCGCGCAGGTGGTCCGTTTCTCGCCGGAGGGCGAGGTCGCTCGCGTGCGGCAGGTGGCGATCCGCTTTGACGAAGCCATGGTGCCGCTGGGCGACCTGCAGGCGAGCCCGCCCGCCACGGTGTCCTGCAAAGGCAGCGCGATCACCGGACAGGCACGCTGGATCGACGCGAAGAACTGGGCATTCGATTTTGCGCGCGACCTGCCGCCAGGCGTCAATTGCACGGTGCGCATGGCGGCCGGCCTCAAGAGCGAGGCCGGCAAGGCGTACACCGGCAAGCCGGAGTATCGCTTCGAGACCGGCGGGCCCACCGTGGTCTCCGCGCGTCCCGGCGGCGGCGAGATCGAAGAGGACCAGGTCTTTGCGCTGCGCTTCAACGGCCCGGCCACCGCCGACTCGGTGCGCAACGCCGCCTGGTGCCAGGCGCAAGGCCTGGGCGAGCGCATCCCCGTGCGTCTCGTTGCCGGCAAGGAGCGTGACGCCGTGCTGGGCGCGCTGCACTGGAAGCTGAAGGCCGACGAGGTGGATTCCGTCCACCTGCTGGCCTGCCAGCAGCGCCTGCCGTCCGGCGCGCGCATGCAACTGGTGCTGGGCAGCGGCATCGCCACGCCTTCGGGGCTGGCCACGCGCGACGAACGGCGCTTCGACTACACCGTGCGTGAGCCCTTCACCGCGAGCTTTACCTGCGAGCGAGAGCGCGCGCAGTCGCCCTGCACGCCATTGCGGCCGATCTCGTTGTCGTTCTCCGCGCCGATTTCGCGCAAGGACGCCGAGCATATCCTGCTCAATACGCCGAAAGGCCCGCGCGCCCCGCAGTTCGAGCCGGAAGCGGCGCGCGACGCGCCCGTCAGCAGTGTCAGCTTCAAGCCGCCCTTTGCCGAGAAGGCCGAGTTCACGTTGTCTGTACCCGCTGGCCTGAAGGACGACAGCGGCCGCGTGCTGTCCAATGCCGAGCTGTTCCCGCTCAAGGTGAGCATGGCCGCGATGCCGCCCCTGGCGAAATTCTCGGCCGCGCCGTTCGGCGTGCTCGAGCGTTTTGGCGAGCTCCCCAAGGGCAAGCCAGCGGCCGACTATCCGGCGCTGCTGCCGGTGACGCTGCGCAATGTCGAGGCCGACCTGCCGGTGCAAGGCGTGCGCGCGCAAGCCGGCACGGTACGCCGCCTGAAGGTGGACGACGACGGCGCGGTACTGCGCTGGTACGGGCTGGTTCGCCGGCTGCACGAAGGCAGCTGGACGCGCGGCGAGCTGGATGCCATTCTCGCCGGCCGCTCGCCGTCCGCGGTCAACAACCCGCGTAATGCGCCTTCCATCGAGACCCGCTCCATCTCGCTGCTCGATGGCGTGGCCGGCGCGCGCAAGCTCGCCATCCCGCAACTGGTTGAGCCGGGCGGCAAGGCGCCACGCCCGTTCGAGGTGGTCGGCATTCCCCTGCCCGAAGCGGGCTTTCATGTGGTGGAGATCGCTTCGCCGATGCTGGGCGAGGCGCTGCTTGGCAAGCCGGCGCCCATGTACGTGCGCACCGCCGCGCTGGTGACCAACCTCGGCGTGCATTTCAAGCTCGCGCGAGGCCCCGGCAAGATGACCGCGCTGGCATGGGTCACCACGCTCGACGACGGCAAGCCGGTGGCCAACGCCGCAGTGGCGCTGCGCGATTGCAGCGGCAAGCTGCTGGCCTCGGGCCGCACCGATGCCGCCGGGCTGGCGCGTTTCAACGGCCTGGACGACGTGCGCGAGCGCAGTTGCGACGACACCGGGCTGTCCGGCTATTTCGTTTCGGCACGCATCGCCGCGGACCATCCGCAGGCACGCGGCCAGGCCGACATGGCCTTCGTGATGTCCGACTGGAACCGGGGCATCGAGAGCTGGCGCTTCAACGTGCCGACCGACACCAGCGCGGTGCCGGACGTGCGCGTCCACACCATCTTCGACCGTACCTTGCTGCGTGCCGGCGAGACCGTGTCGATGAAGCACATGATCCGCACCGAGACTGCGAATGGCTTCGCCTTGCCGGGCGCGGGCGATCCCTTGCCGGAGAAGCTGGTCATCCAGCATGAAGGCAGCGGCCAGACTTACGAGCAGCCGGTGCAATGGCGCAGCACCGCTACCGGTGGGCGCAGCGCCGAAAGCACGTTCGCGATTCCCGCCGCGGCGAAGCTGGGCGTCTATACGGTGTCGTTCAGCGATGCGAAGGACCGTGTGCTGGACAGCGGCAGTTTCCGCGTCGAGGCCTTCCGCCTGCCGGTGCTCGCGGGCACGCTCAAGGCCGGCAGCGGCGGGGCGCTGGTAGCCCCGGCGGAGGTGCCGCTCAACCTGGAAGTGCACTACGTCTCGGGTGGCGGCGCGGCAGGCTTGCCGGTGCAGGTGTCGGCGCTGCTGCGCGACAAGTACGTGCGCTTTGCCGACTACGACAGCTATGCCTTCGCCGCGCCGCGCAAGCCGCAAAAGGATAGCAGCGGCGATGAGGACGAGGGCGAGGATGGCAATACGCAGCGCGACGATGCGCAGAAGCTGGTGGCGGACAAACTGCCGCTGAAGCTCGACAAGAACGGCGGCGGCACGCTCACCCTCAAGAACATGCCGAGGCTCGACGCACCCAAGGACCTGGTGGTGGAGTCGGGCTTTGCCGATCCCAACGGCGAGATCCAGACGCTGCGCCAGACGGTGCCGATGTGGCCGGCGGGCGTGATAGCTGGCATCCGCACGGAGAGCTGGGTCTCGGTCAGGCAGAAGCTTCCCGTGCATGCCGTGGCGCTCGATCCGCAGGGGCGGCCGCAGGCCAACGTGCCGATCTCGCTGCGCGCGCAGGTGCGTATCACCACCTCGGTGCGCAAGCGTGTGGTGGGCGGCTTCTATCGCTACGACAACCGCAACGAGAACAAGGATCTGGGCATCGTGTGCGAGGGCCGTACCGATGCGCAAGGCCGTATGCAATGCGACGTGACGTTGCCCGAGGCCGGCCAGGTGGAACTGATCGCGCAGGCCCGGGATAACGCGGGGCGCGTATCGCAGGCTGCCACCTCGGTCTGGGTGACGCGCCAGGGCGAGCTGTGGTTCGGCGGCGAGAACAACGACCGCATCGACCTGCTGCCCGAGAAGAAGGCCTACGCGCCGGGCGAGACTGCCGTGTTTCAGGTACGCATGCCATTCCGCCATGCCACCGCGCTGGTGGCGGTGGAGCGCGAGGGGGTGCTGGAGACCAGCGTGGTGGAGCTCAACGGGCGCGATCCCACGGTGCGGGTCAAGGTAAGGCCGGAGTGGGGCCCCAATGTGTATGTGTCGGTGCTGGCGTTGCGCGGGCGCCTGCGCGAGGTGCCCTGGTATTCGTTCTTCATCTGGGGCTGGCGCCAGCCGACTGAGTGGTGGCAGGCGTTTCGCAGCGAGGGCCGCGAGTATGCTGCGCCGAGCGCGCTGGTGGACCTGTCCAAGCCGGCATTCCGCCTCGGGCTGGCGGAGATCCGCGTGGGCAACGACGGCTACAAGCTCGATGTGAAGGTCACGCCTGACAAGACGAGCTACCCCGTGCGCGGCAAGGCGCAGGTAGCCGTGCAGGTGAAGCTGCCCGACGGCAAGCCTGCCGCCAATGGCGAAGTCGCGCTTGCCGCGGTGGATGAAGCACTGCTGGAGCTGATGCCGAACACGAGCTGGGATCTGCTCGACGCCATGTTGCGCCGACGCAGTTATGGCGTGGAGACCGCTACCGCGCAGATGGAAATCATCGGCCGGCGCCACTACGGCCGCAAGGCCGTGCCGGCGGGCGGCGGCGGCGGCAAGAGCCCGACGCGCGAGCTGTTCGATACCTTGCTGCTGTGGAATCCGCGCGTGCAGCTAGACGGCGAAGGGCGTGCCACGCTGACGGTGCCCCTGAACGATTCGCTCACGCGATTCCGCATTGTGGCCGTGGCCGACCTGGGCGTGGGCCGCTTCGGCAACGGCAGCGCCACCATTGCTGCCACGCAGGACCTGCAGCTGATCTCGGGACTGCCGCCGCTGGTGCGCGAGGAAGACCGCTATCGCGCGATGTTCACGCTGCGCAATACCACGCAGCGCGCGATGACGGTGCAGGCCGTGGCGCGCGTGAGCCCGCCGGGACAATCCGTGCAGCCGCAGGCGCTGGCTGCGCAGACGGTGGAGATTCCCGCGGGCGAATCGCGCGAGATCGGCTGGGATGTGGCCGCGCCGCTGTTGCCGGCGGGCTCGCCGGCCCAGGACGGCACGGTGCAGTGGGAGGTGGAAGCGACCGAGGCCGGCAAGACGGGCGGCGCCAGCGACCGCGTCAAGCTCTCGCAGCAACTGGTGCCGGCGGTGCCGCTTACCGTGCAGCAAGCCACGTTGGCGCAGCTCGCGCCAAACCTGTCGGTGCCGGTACGCGCACCGCAGGGTGCGCTGGCCGATGGTGCGGGCCAGCCTCGCGGTGGCCTGCAGGTGAACCTGCAAGCCTCGCTGGCAGGCGGCATGCCGGGCGTGCGCGCGTGGTTCCGCGACTATCCGTTCTCGTGCCTGGAGCAGCGTGCCTCGCGCGCGATCGGGCTGGGCGATGCGGCGCAATGGAATGCACTGGCTACGCAACTGCCCGGCTATCTCGACAACGACGGGCTGGCCTCGTATTTCCCGCTGCAAAACGACGGCAATGCCGGCAGTGAGGTGCTGACCGCCTACCTGCTGGCCGTGTCCGACGAAGCCGTGCGCGCGGGGCTGCCGCTGCGCCTGCCCGACGAATCGCGGGCCCGCATGGAAAGCGGATTGGCCGCGTTTATCGAAGGCCGCATCAAGCGCGAACGCTGGGCACCGACGCAAGACCTGGAAGTACGCAAGCTGGCGGCGCTAGAGGCGCTCTCGCGCAGCGGGCACGCGCAGGCGCGCATGCTGGGCTCGATCCAGATCCTGCCGGCGCAGTGGCCCACCTCCGCGCTGCTCGACTGGATTGCCGTGCTGTCGCGCGTGCAGGATATCCCGCAACGCGACGAGCGCCTCGCGCAAGCGCAGCAGATCCTGCGCTCGCGGCTGACCGTGCAAGGCACGCGGCTGGCATTTTCGACCGAGCGCGACGACAACTGGTGGTGGCTGATGAGCGGCGGCGATCTCAACGCCGCGCGCCTGCTGGCGCTGTCGCTCGACCTGCCCGGCTGGAAGGACGAAAGCGCGCAACTCGCTACCGGCTTGCTCGGCCGGCAGATGCGCGGCGCCTGGGGCACGACCACGGCCAACGCCTGGGGCTCGCTGGCGATCACGCGTTTTGCGCAAGCCTTCGAGAAGACGCCGGTGTCGGGCGCCACGCGCGTGACGCTGGAAGGCGTGGCCGATGCATCGCGCAGCTTCGACTGGGCGCGCGCCGTGAAGGTGGATGGCGTGGCAAGCGGCAGCATCAGCCTGCCGTGGCCACGCGCGGGCGAATCCGCCACGCTGCAGGCCGTGCAGCAAGGCGCGGGCAAACCCTGGGCCACGGTGCGGGCGCTGGCGGCGGTGCCGCTCGCCGCGCCGCTCTCGGCGGGCTACCGCATCACGCGCAGCGTGACGGCGGTGGAGCAGGCGGTGGCGGGCAAGTGGTCGCGCGGCGACACGTATCGCGTGAAGCTGGAGATCGATGCGCAGGCCGACATGACCTGGGTGGTGGTGAGCGACCCGGTGCCCGCCGGCGCCACCATCCTCGGCAGCGGCCTTGGGCGCGACTCGGAGATCGCCACGCGCGGCGAGCGGCGCAAGGGCGCATGGCCCGCGTTCACCGAGCGCACGCCGCAGGCCTTCCGTGAGTATTACGCCTACATGCCGCGCGGCATTGCCACGGTGGAATACACCGTGCGCCTGAACAATGCCGGCGAGTTCGCCTTGCCGCCCACCCGGGTAGAGGCGATGTACGCGCCGGATGTATTCGGCGCGCAACCCAATGCCAGACTGACCGTAGGAGCACGCCCTTGAGCTGGCTTGCAATGATGATGCCCGCGCGGGTGCGCGAGTGGTGGCTGGCCGGCACCATGGCCGGCCTGGTCTACGGCGGCCTGCTGGTCACCGTCGCGATGGACTCGCCGCCCGGCGCGCCGTTGAACGGGCAGATCGCCTTCCAGCCGTTGTGGAAGACCGCCATGGCGCTGCTGCTGGTACGCGCCGCGCACTTCCATCCCTTGCGCCGCGAGCGGCGCTGGCTGATGGCGGCGCTGCTGTTCTCTGCGCTGGGGGACTTTCTGTTGGCGATGCCGTGGCTGTCGTTCTCCTTCATCGGCGGCCTTGGGGCTTTCCTGATCGCGCACTTTGCTTACCTTGGCTTGTTCGTGCCCATGGCGGGCGACGGACGCGCGCATCGCCTGATTGCTTGCGGTGTGGTCGTGGGCGCGGCCGGCGTGATGCTCGCGCGCTTCTGGCCCAATCTGGGCACGTTGGCGGTGCCGGTCTCGGTCTATGTCGGCGCGCTCGCGGCGATGGCCTGCGCCGCGTTGCTGGCGAAACTGCCGACGCCGCTGGCGGCAATCGGTGCGCTGTGTTTCGCCGTGTCCGACGGCTTGCTCGGCACCGCGCGGTTTCTCGTGCCGTTCGATACCTTTGCGCTCGGCATCTGGTGGACCTACGCGGCCGCGCAAGTGCTGCTGGTGGCCGGCGTGGCGGCCGGGCGGGACAAATGAACGCGGGCCAGCGCGCGGTAGCCGTACTGGTCTGCGCGGCCTGCGTGGCCTGCGCGCCCGCGTATGCGCTTGCGTCCTTCGACAGCGTGCGCGCCAGCTGGCGCAGCGCGGATGTGGTGGTGCTCGACCGCCATGGCGAAACCCTGTCCCGCGTGCGCGACGATTTCCGTGCGCGCCGCGGCGACTGGGTCACGCTGGCGGAGATATCGCCCGCGGTGCGCACCGCTATCGTGCTGTCGGAGGACCGCCGCTTTTATGCGCACAGCGGCGTGGACTGGCAGGGCGTTGCCGCCGCCGCGTGGGCCAACCTGTGGAACACGCGCACGCGCGGCGCCTCCACCTTGACCATGCAGCTCGCCGGCTTGCTCGACGAGGACCTGCGGCGAGCCGACAGCGGCCGCAGCGTGGGGCAGAAGATGGCGCAGGCCGTGCGCGCGACGGCACTGGAGCGCAACTGGAGCAAGGACCAGATCCTCGAGGCGTATCTCAACCTGGTGCCGTTTCGCGGCGAGCTGGTCGGCCTGTCCGCGCTGTCGCAGGCGCTGTTCGGCAAGTATCCGAGCGGCCTGGATGCACGCGAGGCGGCGCTGGCGGTGGCGCTGGTGCGTGCGCCCAACGCGCGTGCGCCGCAGGTGGCGCAGCGCGCGTGCGGCATCCTGCGCGAGCAGCAATTGCCCAAGGCATGCGATGGGCTGGACGGCTTCGCGCAACTGGCGCTGCTGCGCAGCAGCGGCGGCACCGCGGGCACAACATCGACCTCGGGCCTCACGCCGAACCTCGCGCCGCATCTGGCGCGCTTGCTGGTATCGCAAGCCCGCGCCGCCGGCCCGATGCCCGCCACCATCACGTCCACGCTCGATGCCGGCCTGCAACGCCTCGCCACGGCAAGCCTGGATCGACATCTGCGCGAGCTCGCCGGGCGCAATGTGGAGGACGGCGCGGTGGTGGTGATCGACAACGCGAGTGGCGACGTGCTGGCCTATGTGGGTTCGTCGGGCGCGTTGTCGGCGGCCGCGCAAGTCGACCACGCGGGGGCGCCGCGCCAGGCGGGATCCACGCTCAAGCCTTTCCTCTATGAGCAGGCACTGGAGGGGCGGCGGCTGACCACGGCGTCGCTGCTGGACGACCGGCCGGTCAACCTGCCCACGGGCGGCGGCGGGGGCCTCTATGTGCCGCAGAACTATGACCGGCAATATGCGGGCTGGGTGAGCATGCGGGCCGCGCTGGCGTCGTCGTTGAACGTGCCGGCCGTGCGCACGCTGGTGATGGTCACGCCGTATCGCTTTCACCAGCGGCTGACCGCGCTCGGCTTGCCGCTGGCGCAGGCGGGCGATTACTACGGCTACAGCCTTGCGCTGGGTAGCGCCGATGTGCCGCTGGTCGCGCTCACCAATGCCTATCGCGCGTTCGCCAACGGCGGGCGTTTTGCGGGCGTGCGGCTGCGCGCCGATGCGCCGCCCGTGACAATGCGCGCGGTGATGTCGCCCGCGGCAAGCTATCTGGTTGCCGACGTGCTGTCGGATCGCCATGCGCGGGCGCGCACGTTTGGCCTGGACAGCCCGCTGACCACGCGCTTCTGGACCGCGGTCAAGACGGGCACGTCGAAGGACATGCGCGACAATTGGTGCGTGGGCTGGTCGCAGCGCTACACGGTTGGCGTGTGGGTGGGAAACGCCAGTGGCGCAAGCATGCATGAGGTTTCGGGCGTGTCCGGCGCCGCGCCGGTGTGGCACGAGATCATGGAGGCGCTGCACCGCTCGGTGCCGAGCGTGGCGCCGGCCATGCCTGCCGGCGTGGAGCGTGTGGCGTTGCGCTTCGCCGATGATCTCGAGCCCGCGCGCGATGAGGTCTTCCTCGCGGGTACCGCCATGCGCGTTGTCAACATAGCCAGCGCGGATAGCGTGCGTGCCACCAAGGATCGCGTCACCGCCATCGCCAGCCCTGCCGACGGCACTGTGTTCGCGCTGGATCCCGATATCCCGCCGGCGGCGCAGCGCGTCTGGTTTCATGCCGAGGGCGTCAGCGGACAGACCGCGCAACGCGTGAGCTGGCGCATCGACGGCAAGCCGCTGGGGCGCGGCGGACAGCTTTCCTGGCTGCCCTGGCCGGGCCGGCATGAGGTGGAGTTGCTGGATGCCGCGGGCAAGGTGGTTGACCGCATCGGCATCGAAGTGCGCGGCGCCGTAGCCAAGGCGCCGCGCCGCTGATTACGCCGCTGACTACGCCGGCGCGAGCGGTGCGCGCGCCTTGAGGAAGTCGACGAACACGCGCAGCTTGGCCGGCATCAGCAGGCGGCCCGGGTAGTAGAGGTAGAAGCCATCGAACGGCGGCAGCCAGTCGTCCAGCACCGTGACCAGCTGGCCCGAGGCGAGAGGCGCGCGCAGCAAGACCTCGAACTCGTAAAGCAGCCCGAGCCCGGCGAGCGCGGCCTGGTGCAGCAGGGCCTTGTCATTGGCGATCAGCGCGACGCCGGTATCGACCGTGGCCTGGCGCGCGGCGTGCATGAACTCCCAGCGATAGACCTGGCCCGCGGGGCCGAAGCGGTAGTGCAGGCAGGCATGCGCCTGCAGGTCGCGCGGCAGCTTGGGCTTGCCACGGCGCGCGAAGTAGTCCGGCGCGCCGGCCACCACCATGCGCATCGGGTCGGTGATGGGAATCGCCACCATGTCGCGCTGCAGCGCTTCGCCCAGGCGCAGGCCAGCATCGAAGCCCTCCGCGATCAGGTCGGTCAAGCGGTCGTCGACGGCCACGTCGACGCAGATCGACGGATAGAGCCGCATGAACTCCACCAGCACCGGTTGCAGCGCGGTGGCCGCAGCCGAGTACGAAGTGGTGATGCGCAGCGTGCCGGCGGGCATTTCGCGCTGCTGGCGCGTGTCGTCGGCCGCGGCCCCGATCTCCGTCAGCGCGGGCTCCACGCGGGCCAGCAGCGCGGCGCCGGCTTCGGACAGGCCGACCCGGCGCGTGGTCCGTTGCAACAGGCGTACGCCCAGGCGCTGCTCAAGCTGGCGGATCGTCTGCGAGATGGCCGACGGGCTCACCGCCAGCGCGGCGGCGGCGGCGGTGAAGCTGCCCAGGCGCGCCACGCGGACGAAGGCGGCCATGGCGGGCAGCAGGTCGGGGTCAAGGGAGACGTCAGGCTTCATGGTGTGGCGAGGCCAGATGTACAAGCCTCATCATCGTATCTTCGCAAATCAGCACAGCACGCGATAGGTCGACTGCACTAGGCCGGACGGAAAGTGCCGGCTCGATTCGAGCGCCAGACTGACGTCGCGCGGCAGGGCGCCGAACAATGGTCTGCCTGCCCCGATCAACACTGGCACGGTGGTGACCACCAGATCAGCGATCAATCCGTCGCGCAGAAACGACTGAACCAACTGACCGCCATCGACGTACACGCGACGCACGCCTGCTGCCTCCAGTTGCTTCATCGCATCCGTGGGCGTGCTATCCGAGAACCGCACCTTTCCCTGCAGCCTCTGCGGCACGGGCTTGCCGGCCAATTGCCGGGACAGCACCAGAACGGGCTTGTCGTAAGCCCATTCGCCCAGCGTGAGGACTTTTTCGTAGCAGCCTCGGCCCATAACGATCGCGTCCTTGTCGGCGATGAAGGTCGGATAGCCATGGTCTTCTGCCGGCTCATCCCGTTTCAGAAGCCAGTCGATGTCCCCATCGGGTCGGGCGATGAAGCCGTCAAGGCTGGTCGCAATAAAGACGTGTCCTGTGATCATTGTCAATCTATTGTTCTGTCGGATCGCGCTCAAGCTTTAGCCGGCGCCTCGGGCCGTAGGCGCAGACTCTTCGGTCCCGCCAGACACGATCCATGAAGTTTGCGACGCTCGAATGACGATTATCGCTGAAGGCAGGCGTTCGCAATGCGTTGCCAGATGGCACCTATTGGCCACCGGCGGGCGTGAGCGTGAAACTGCGACCGTCTCAGGCTGGCCGATCTAGCGCAAGGCTTCTGGTGCGGATGCCGACAGATGCGGCAACCGTGAATGGCTAAGCAAGCCGAATACCAATGCCGCCGATGCAACGGTGATCGCGGCGAGGATATACAGCAGGAGCCGGAAGGCATCGTCATAGCCTTGCACCAGCGCCTGCTCGCTCGCCTGCGGCAGCAGGCGCATGGCGCGGGGCAGGTCGCCCATGGCGAGCCGCTGAGCGGCTTGCGCCAGCGTGGCCGGGGGCGCAGTGGCGATGGCGTGCAGCCTGGACTGGGCAAGCCCGGCAAGCATGGCGCCGACGATGGCCAGGGCAATGCCTTCACCCGCCACCCGCGTGGTGCTGAAGATGCCGGTGGCCATGCCCGCGCGTTCCTTGGGCACCACGCTGACGGCGAGGCCATCCATCAGGCCCCAGGGCAGGCTGATGCCAAGGCCAATCGCCAGCATGGGCAGCACCAGCCCGGCGCTCGGCTGGCCCGGCGCGCATTGGGCCAGCCATAGCAGGCCGCCGGCGCACACCAGCAAGCCCAGGCCGCAGATGAGGCCGGCCGAGAGCCAGCGGGTCAGATGGCCGGCCAGCAGCGGCACCACCAGCATGGGTGCGGACAGTGCAATCATCATGCGGCCGGCTTCGATCGCGCTGTAGCCTTCGATGCCGATCAGGCGGACCGGCAGCAGCACTTGCAACACCACGTACGAATACGCGGGCGCGGCCGCCAGGAATTGCACGCCGACAAAGCGCGGATAGCGAAATAGCGACAGGTCCAGCATAGGCGCGCGCACGCGCTGCTCGATCATGACGAACGCCAGCATCAGCACGGCAGCGCTGGCCAGCAGCAAGACCACCGGCAAGCTGCCCCAGCCGCTGTCCGGCGCGCGCAGCACCGCATAGGTGAACAAGGTCAGCGCGCCGGTAAAGGTGGCCGCGCCCGGCCAGTCGAGCCCGCTGGCGGCGGGGTCGCGCGACTCGCGCATGCAGCGTGCGCCCAGCACCACGGCGCAAACGGCGATCGCGCCCGCGCTGAGGAAGACGCCGCGCCAGCCGGCTTGCCCGATCAGCCATCCCGCCAGCACCGGCCCGAAGGCGAGCCCCACGCCGAACGTGGTGCCCAGCAAGCTGAAGGCGCGGGTTGCGGCCTGCCCCTCGAACTCCTGCGCCAGCGCTGCCATGCCCCCGGCAAAGGCGGCGGCGCCAGCCACCCCTTGCACTGCGCGCAGGCCATCCAGCCAGGCGATGTCGGGCGCTGCCGTGAGGGCCAGCGAGCTAAGCGCAAAGCCAGCCATGCCGGCGAGGAAGACACGCTTGCGCCCGAAGCGGTCGGCCAGCGCGCCGGCTGCCATCAGGCAACTGCCGAAACACAGCATGAAGGCGTTGGTGACCCAGTTCAGTGCGATGGGGCTGCCGCCGAGATCGGCGGCGATCGCTGGCAGGGCTACCGCCGGGCCGGTGAAGCTCAGGGGCATGGCCAGCGCGGCGAGACAGACCGCGCCAAGGATCAACAGTTTTTGCGCCGTGGTGCGCGCGGCGTCAGGTGCAGGTTTGGGCATCGGGAGTCCGGTTTGGAGGGCGGGGCGGGGGTCGCATGTTGCTGCCGCCGATGGCACGTGGCTATAGCCATTCGCGAAAGTGGACTGATGATAGGATGGCCTTAATACGTCTTAAAGCACCTGGATTTCCGTGCTTAATGGACAAAAATTCTTTAATGAAGCGGCATGGATCGTCATGGATAGTCTTAGTGGCCTGTACGCCTTTGTGCGCGCGGCGCAGACCCGGAGCTTCGTCGCGGCGGGACGGCTTCTTGGTGTCTCGCCATCGGCCATCGGCAAGAGCGTGATGCGGCTCGAGGCCAGGCTCGGCATCCGGCTGTTTCACCGCAGCACGCGGCAGATCCGGCTGACGGATGAGGGCGCGCTTTTCTTCGAGCGCTGCCGTCGCATCCTCGAGGAAATCGACGACGCGGAACTGGAGTTGTCGCGGTTGCAGGAGGCGCCGCGCGGCCGGCTGCGCATCAGCGTGCCGGCGATCGGCTATCGCCTGCTGCTGCCCGACCTGGCCGCGTTTTGCGCCGCCTATCCGGAGATCGAGTTTGACCTGGATTTCAGCGACCGCATGGTGGACGTGGTGGAGGAGGGCTTCGACCTGGTGATCCGCAGCGGCGCGCTGGCGGATTCCCAGCTGATGGCGCGGCGCCTGCGGCCTTTTCGCCAGGTGGTGTGCGCTGCGCCGGACTACTTTGCGCGGCACGGCATGCCCACGCGGCCGAAGGACCTGGAGCAGCATGTTTGCCTGCGCTATCGTTTTCCCTCCAGCGGGAAACTCCAGGATTGGGTATTGACGCAAGGTGCCGGCGACGAGGAAGTGCGTTTGCCGGGCACGTTCGCCTTGAACAACATCGAAGGCGTGCTGGCCGCGGCGATCGGTGGCCTGGGCATTTGCTACGTGCCGGATTTCGTCGCGCAGGAGGCGTTGAGCGACCAGCGCCTGGTGACGGCGCTGGACACGTACAACGTGGTGCAAGGCACATTCTGGATGCTGTGGCCATCGAGCCGGCACATGCTGCCTAAGCTGCGGGTGCTGGTTGACTTCCTGTCCCGCCGGGAGAACCCGGGATCAGAACCCACTGTGTCCAGCTAAAAAGGGCCTCCGGATTGTGAAGCTGTGCTTCATGACGCATGCAGCGCAGCCGGCTGTTTCCGCGCCCCGGCCTTGGCGATACTGCCGAGGTTCCTCAACCAAGGAGTTCCGCATGACCGCACTACGCAAGCTGGGCCGGCATGGCCCCCAGGTATTCCCGCTTGGCCTGGGCTGCATGGGCATGAGCGAGTTCTACGGCGCGCATGACGACGTCGAATCTATTCGCACTATCAATCACGCTATCGATAAAGGCGTTAATTTTATTGATACGGCTGATATTTATGGCCCGTACACCAACGAAAGCCTGGTAGGCCGGGCCATCGCGGATCGCCGCGACAGCGTGGTGCTGGCGACCAAGTTCGGCATCGTGCGCGACGCCGCCAACCCGGTGGCGCGCGGCGTGGATGGCCGGCCCGAGTATGTGCGAGCCAGCTGTGACGCCAGCCTCAAGCGGCTCGGGGTGGAGCATATCGACCTGTACTACCAGCACCGGGTCGATCCGCAGGTGCCCATCGAGGAAACCGTGGGCGCGATGGCGGAACTGGTGAAGGCGGGCAAGGTGCGCTGGCTGGGACTGTCGGAGGCCGGTGCGCAGACCATCGAGCGCGCGCATGCTGTGCATCCCATCACCGCGCTGCAAAGCGAGTATTCGCTGTGGACGCGCGACGTGGAGGCGGGTGGCGACCAGAGCATTCTCGCTACGTGCCAGCGGCTCGGCATTGCCTTCGTGCCGTACAGCCCGCTGGGCCGGGGTTTCTTGACCGGTGCCATCCGTAGCCCTGAGGATTTCGCGCAGGACGATTACCGTCGTACCAGCCCGCGTTTCATGGGCGAGAACTTCGCGCGCAACCTGATGCTGGTGGACAAGGTGAACGCGCTGGCGCGCGACAAGGGCTGCAGCCCGGCGCAACTGGCGCTGGCGTGGGTGCTGGCGCGTGGCGACATGCTGGTGCCGATCCCCGGCACGCGGCGCGTGGCCAACCTTGACGACAACCTTGGCGCGCTGGATGTGGTGCTGGACGCGGCCGACATGGCGGCCATCGATGCCGTGTTCCCGGCGGACGCAGTAGCGGGTACGCGCTATCCCGGGCAGGTGATGTCCTTGCTGGCGCGCTGATCCGCCTGAATCGGCTGAACCTGTAGAGCGTGGGGGGAGGCCGGCGGCGAGTTCGCCGATAATCCAGCATCGCGAACCGCCTCCGGAGTCACCCGCCATGTCCGTTGCCCTGCTAGACGCCGCCCAGACCGCGGCCCGCCTGCCTTACCCCGCTCTGGCCCGCGCCATTGCCGCCATGCTGGCCGAGCTGCGCGCGGGCACGGCCATGGCGCCGCCGCGCATTGCGTTGCCTGTGGGGGACCCCGCCGGCGGAGAGGGCACGCTGCTGGTGATGCCGGCGCGCAACCGGGAGCTGGTGATGACCAAGAACATCACCGTGCACCCCGGGAATCCGCAACGCGGCTTGCCCAACATCCTCGGCGAGGTGGTGGTGGCCGACGCCCATACGGGACGCCGGCTGGCGCTGCTGGACGGGCCGACCGTGACGGGCCGGCGCACCGCCGCCGTGTCGCTGCTGGCGGCGCAGAGCTTCGCGCCGGATCCCGCTGGCGAGCTGTTGATCATCGGTGCCGGCGTGCAGGCGCTGACCCATCTGGAAGCCTTTGCCGCCGGCCTCTCGCCGCGCCGGGTGTGGCTGCATTCGCGCACGGCCGCCAAGGCCGAAGCCCTCGCCGCGCATGCGCGCACGCTGGGCGTGGAGGCGCAGACGGTGGATGACGTGCGCGCCGTCTTGCCGCGCGTGTCGATGGTGGTGACGGTGACGTCCAGCCTGGTGCCGGTGCTGCCGGACCTGGATAGCGGCCTGTGGCGCGACGATCATTTCATCGCCGCGGTGGGCGCGTTCCGCCCGGAGATGTGCGAGCTGCCCCCGGCGCTTTGCCAGGCGGCCTCGGCGCACGGCCGGCTGCTGGCCGATACCTTGTTCGGCATCGAGGAGGAGGCGGGCGACCTGCTGCAGGCGGGCATCGCCTGGTCCACCGTGCAGCCGTTCGAGCACGCCATCCTCGCCGCGGACGCACTGCGCGCGCGCCGCGGCAGCCCACTGGTCTTCAAGAGCGTCGGCTATGCCCTGTGGGATCTCGCGGCATGCGTGCTGGCGAGTGCCGGCACGGCGTAATTCCCTTGCAGCGAGTAGGCCTATACCGTGCAGTAGGTTTTTTGAACGGCGAGCGTCGCAAATTGCATACGGTTTGCCTGGCCGGTTTGGCTCGTTTGCCTGCGTTTTTAATGGTTAACCCGTGATTTAGGGGCGGGCTTCTACAAAAGTATTAAGCGTTTGAAACAGGCGGGTCACACCAGACGGGATAATGCCTGCCTCGGGTAGAGAGTTAATAAGGAGCAAGAGGCATGTCCCCCAAGAAGATCCTGCTGGCCAGCGTAGCCATGCTAATTGCTGGCGCCGCGCAAGCGCAGAGCGCCGGCAGCAATATTGTCAGCCTGGGCTGGTTCCGCGTGATGCCGACGAGTTCGGCCGATGCGCTGGTCGTCGATAGCATCGGTGGCTTCCCCGTCAACCGGACCGAAGCCGGCACGAGTGCCAAGATCAAGTCCGCGGATACGCTTGGCATCGCGTTCACGCATTTCTTTACCGACAATATCGCGGGCGAAATCGTGGCGGGGATCCCGCCGAAGCACGACGTAGAGGGGGCTGGCACGTTTGCCAAATACGGCACGCTGGGCAATGTGAAGCAATGGAGCCCGGCGGTACTGGTGAAGTACTACTTCGGGGAAGCGAAAACCAAGTTCCGCCCCTACGTGGGCCTTGGCGTGAACTACACGTGGTTCACCGACGAAACCATCAACAACCAGACTTTCGTGCGCTCCGAGTTTGGTCCGAACGCAAGGATGACGGCGAGCGCCAAGAGCTCGTGGAATCCGGTGTTCAATGTCGGCGCGACCTACGCCGTCACCGATAACTGGTTCGTTGGCCTGTCGGTGTCCTACCTGCCGCTGTCCAGCACGGCCACGCTCACCACGCAGAACGCGGGTGCGGCAGGCAATGCTACCGTTGTGTCGCATACCAAGATCAAGATCGATCCGGTCGTGACCTACCTGAACGTCGGTTACCGCTTCTAAGCGGCTCGCCAGACGACAAAACGGGCGCCATTGCTGGCGCCCGTTTTGCTTTGTGCTGCTGCCGGCTCAGCCCGCGGCCTGGGTGCTGCCCTTGACGGGATAGCCGGCAGCCTCGATGGCTTCGCGCAGCGCTTGGCCGCTGGCGGTGGCTTCTACCGTGACTGCCTGCGCGGGGATGTCGGCCGACACCTTCGCGGCGGGATCGAGCGCTTGCACGGCGCGGGTGATGGCGCCGACGCAATGGCCGCACGACATGCCTTCAACCTGGAACTGGATCATCTGGAATCTCCTGTTAGTACCTGGGGTACGGAATCAAGGTGAGCGCCCGGCCGTCCAAAAAGCGTACCTGTCGCTGCGCTGGCCGGGCCGGACTTCGGTCTACCCCTGAAGTTTGCACCTTCCCACCGTGGGAAGCGCAAGGCCTTTTCCGAACGTTCTCGCGCGCGGCACGTGATGAATGCATTGCTTGCGTGCGGGCTTGACCTTCCCAACATGGTAAGGTCCATGATGTGGTTGTCATCACTGTGGACCCGATCCCTGCCATGCCCGCTCACTCCCAACTCCTTCCCGTACCCGGCGCCGCAGCAGGCGCGCCGGCCTCCGAATGGCGGCTGCCGATCGGCGGCATGACGTGTGCCTCGTGCGTGCGGCGCGTCGAGACCGCGCTGGGCAAGGTGCCTGGCGTGCGCCAGGTCGCCGTCAATCTCGCCACCGAAGAAGCCACGCTGCAGGCCGATAGCGCAACCGTGCTGCCGGCCGCCGCCGAGGCCGTGAGGGCTGCCGGTTACGAGGTGCCGCACCAGGCCATGACGCTGTCCATCAGCGACATGACGTGCGCTTCCTGCGTAGCCCGTGTCGAGCGGGCGTTGAAAGCCGTGCCCGGCGTGGTGGATGCGCAGGTCAACCTGGCGACGGAGCAGGCTGAGGTGACCGTGCTGCGCGGTGCCGTGGATGCCGATGCGCTGGCCGCTGCGGTGGCGCGCGCCGGCTATGGCGCGGTGCCGGTCACCGGCGAATTGCCGGCTGGGGCGGTGCCTGGCGAAGGCTTCTGGTCCGGGCCATGGCCGGTGGCGATCTCGGCGGCGCTATCGTTGCCGCTGGTGGCGCCCATGGTGGCCGAATGGTTCGGCGTGCACTGGATGCTGCCGGCCTGGGTGCAGTGGCTGCTGGCCACGCCGGTGCAGTTCGTGTTTGGCTGGCGTTTCTACAAGGCTGGCTTCAAGGCGGTGCGCGCGGGCGCGGGCAATATGGATCTGCTGGTCGCGCTCGGCACCTCGGCGGCATACGGCTTGTCCTTGTGGCTGATGTGGCGTGGCGCGGACGATATGCCGCACCTGTACTTCGAGAGCGCGGCGGTGGTCATCACACTGGTGCGCCTGGGCAAGTGGCTGGAAACCCGCGCCAAGCGGCAGACGGCGGACGCCATCCGCGCGCTGGCCGCGCTGCGCCCCGATAGCGCGATCGTGCGCCGTGACGGCGCCGAGGTGAGCGTGCCGCTGGGCGCGGTGCGGGTCGGCGACGAGATCGTGGTGCTGCCGGGCGCACGCGTGCCCGTGGATGCCAAGGTGATCGAAGGCAGCAGCCATGCGGACGAATCCATGCTGACCGGCGAGAGCCTGCCGGTGCCCAAGGAGCCCGGCGCGCTGCTCACAGGCGGCGCCATCAACTACGAAGGCCGCCTGGTGGCGCGCACGGTGGCGGTGGGCGCGGAGACGGTGCTGGCGCGCATCATCCGCATGGTCGAGCACGCGCAAGCGGCCAAGGCGCCAATCCAGCGCATGGTCGACCGTGTGAGCGCGGTGTTCGTGCCGGTGGTGCTGGGCATCGCGCTGGTTACGTTGCTAGGCTGGGGCCTGTTCGGCGGCAACTGGGAGGCGGCCTTGCTCAACGCGGTGGCGGTGCTGGTGATCGCCTGCCCGTGTGCGCTCGGCCTGGCCACGCCGACCGCGATCATGGCAGGCACCGGCGCGGGTGCGCGCGCCGGCATCCTGATCAAGGACGCCGAGGCGCTGGAAGTGGCGCACCGGGTCAAGGTGGTGGCCTTCGACAAGACTGGCACGCTCACGGTGGGCAAGCCGGAAGTGGTGGCGCTGGCGGTGCCGGCGGGTGCCGGTGACGATGCGGAGCCACGCTTGCTGGCCAGCCTGGCCGCGCTGCAGGCCGGCAGCGAGCATCCGCTGGCGCACGCGGTGCTGGCAGCGGCGCGCGCGCGCGGCATCCACGCGCCGACGGCTACCGATGTGCGTGCATTGCCCGGCATGGGCTTGTCCGGCAAGGTCGATGGCGTGGCGTTGCAGCTTGGCAGCGAGCGCCTGCGTGCCTCGCTTGGCGCAGCGGCGGGTACGCTCGAAGCGCAGGCGCAGGCACTGCAGCAAGCGGGCCGCACGGTGTCCTGGCTGATCGAGACCGGCGCGCGGGATGCGTCGCCAGCGCAAAACCGCGTGGTGGGGCTGGTTGCCTTTGGCGACGCCATCAAGCCTGGCGCGCGGCGCGCGATCGAGCGGCTGCGCGCCGCTGGCGTGCGCACGGTGATGCTGTCCGGCGACAACCAGGGCGCCGCCGCGCGCGTGGCGCAGACGCTGGGGCTGGACGAGGTGCAGGCGGAAGTACTGCCGGCCGACAAGGCCGAGCGCGTGAACGGGCTCAAGGCGGGCGGCACCGTGGTGGCGATGGTGGGCGACGGCATCAACGATGCGCCGGCGCTGGCCGCGGCGGATGTCGGCATCGCCATGTCGACCGGCACCGATGTGGCCATGCATGCCGCCGGCATCACGCTGATGCGCGGGGACCCGGCGCTGGTGGCCGACGCGCTGGCGATTTCGCACCGCACCGTGCGCAAGATTCGCGAGAACCTGTTCTGGGCCTTCTTCTACAATGTGATCGGCATCCCGCTGGCGGCGGCCGGCCTGCTCAACCCGGTAGTGGCCGGCGCGGCCATGGCATTCTCCAGCGTGAGCGTGGTCGGCAATGCGCTGCTGCTGCGGCGCTGGAAGCCGGCGGGAGAGCAAGCATGAATATCGGCAAGAATATCGGCGATGCGGCACAGGCCTCCGGCGTCTCCGCCAAGATGATCCGGCACTACGAGTCCATCGGCCTGCTGGCACCACCGCCGCGCAGCGAGGGCGGCTACCGCCGCTACGACGAGCGCGCGGTGCACACCTTGCGCTTCGTGCGGCGTGCCCGTAATCTCGGGTTCTCGCTGGACGAGATACGCGGGCTGCTGTCGCTGTGGCACGACCGCGCGCGGGCCAGCGCCGACGTCAAGGCGCTTACCTTGCGCCACGTGGCGGACCTGGAGCAGCGCATTGCCGAGCTTGCCGCCATGCGCGACACGCTGCGCCAGCTGGCCGAGGCGTGCAGCGGCGATGCGCGGCCCGACTGCCCGATCCTCGCCGATATGGCGCAGGCGGGATTTGGCCTGGCGGCGGAGGAAGTGGAAACGGGCGGCGGCAGCAATGGCGCGGTGCCGGCCTGCCATCGTCACGGCGAGGACAGCACCGCGGCCTCCTAGCCAGGAAAGGCCGGCGGCATCGTAGCGGAACGCAGATGGAGATCAACCGAATGGATCGACCGAGTACCGCTGCTTGCGCCGAGCCGGCCGCCATCGGCGCCGATGGCGCCGGCCCTGCCGAGGAGGCCCCCGCGCGGCCCGTCACTCCTATCGAAAGCCGCCAGCGCATGCGTGACGGCACCGAACTGTTCTTGCGCACCTGGCAGCCCGATCCCGAGTTGTTCCCGGAGCCCGCCGGTTCGCTATTGCTGGTGCACGGCCTGGCCGAGCATTGCGGCCGCTACCAGCACGTGGCGGAGCTGCTGTGCGGCCTGGGCTTGCGTGTGCGCGCCTACGACCAGCGCGGCCACGGCGCCAGCGGCGGGCCGCGCATGGTGGCGGAGCATCCGGATGTGTTCGTTGAAGACCTCACCGAAATCCACGACGCCGCGGTGGGCCAGTGGCAGGAGCTGCCGTTCCTGCTGGGGCACAGCATGGGCGGGCTGGTGGCCGCGCGCTTCGCCACCGCGCGCGTGCGGCCCATCCGCGCGCTCGTGCTGTCATCGCCGGCGCTGGCCTTGAGGCTGTCGGCCCCGATGCTGGCCCTGCACCGCATGCTGCTGACGCTGGTGCCGCGCCTGCGCGTGCCTAACCCGATCGACGCGCGCTACCTGTCGCACGACGCCGCGGTGGTGGCGCAGTACCGCGCCGATCCGCTGGTGCAGGGCACCATCAGCGCCGGCGTGCTGGAGACCTTCGTGCGCGGCATGGCGCAGGCGCAAACCGACGCGCCCATGCTGGAAGCGCCCATGCTGATGCTGGTGGCGGGCGACGATCGCATCGTCGACCCGGCCGGCAGCCGCCGCTTCTTCGACAACGCGCCGCCCGACCTGCGCGACGCGCTCTGGTTCGACACCGGCTACCACGAGATCTTCAACGAGGCACAGCCGCTGCGCGGCGAGGTGCTGGCCGCGCTCACCGGCTGGCTGCGCAAGCATCTGCAGCCGCAGGCGACGTGAGCGTGCATGATGTGCGCCTGGCTGCCGTCAACTGAACCATTGCACGCAGCCACGGCCCAAGCTCGGCATGCCGCGCATGGATGCATGCATTTGCCATCCTGGCGGGATGTTCCCGCGCGGACTCATCATCAACCGTTCCAAACGTGGCGCAAGGCCTGACAAGAGAAAGCATGGAGACTTACGACTACATCATCGTCGGCGCCGGATCGGCCGGCTGCGTGCTGGCCAACCGCCTGACCCAGGACCCCGAGGTGAGCGTGCTGCTGCTGGAAGCCGGCGGGCGCGACGACTACCACTGGATTCACATCCCGGTGGGCTACCTGTATTGCATCGGCAACCCGCGCACCGACTGGATGTACCGCACCGTGGCGGAAGCCGGCCTGGGCGGCCGCTCGCTGGGCTACCCGCGCGGCCGCGTGCTGGGTGGCTCGTCGTCGATCAACGGCATGATCTATATGCGCGGGCAGCGCGAAGACTATGACGACTGGGCGCGCCTGACGGGCGACGATGGCTGGCGCTGGGACAATGTGCTGCCGCTGTTCAAGCGCAGCGAGGACCATCATCGCGGCGGCGACGAATTCCACGGCGCGGGTGGCGAATGGCGGGTGGAAGGGCAGCGCTTGCGCTGGGACATCCTGGAGCGCTTTATCGATGCCGCCGAGCAGGCCGGCATCCCACGCACTGATGACTTCAATCGCGGCGACAACTTTGGCGTGGGCTATTTCGAGGTCAACCAGCGCCGCGGCATCCGCTGGAATACCGCGAAGGCGTTCCTGCGCCGTGCGGCGGAGCGGCCGAACCTGACGATCGTCACCGGCGCCCAGGTGAGCGCGCTGACGTTCGAGGGACGCCGCTGCACCGGCGTGGACTATCTCGGCGGCGGCAATCCATTCACGGTGGCCGCGCGCGAGGAGGTCATCCTGGCGGCGGGCGCGGTCAACACGCCGCAGTTGCTGGAACTGTCCGGCATCGGCCAGCCCGAGCGGCTGCAGGCGGCGGGCATCGCGGTGCGCCATGCCTTGCCCGGCGTGGGCGAAAACCTGCAGGACCACCTGCAGCTGCGCAGCGTGGTCAAGGTGGAGGGCGTGCGCACGCTCAACACGCGCGCGGGCAGCTGGTGGGGCAAGCTTGGCATCGGCCTGCAGTACGCGGTCAACCAGAGCGGCCCGATGAGCATGGCGCCGTCCCAGCTCGGCGCCTTCGCGCGCTCGGATGCATCGTATGCGCGGCCCAACCTGGAGTACCACGTGCAGCCGCTATCGCTCGACAAGTTCGGCGATCCGTTGCATCGCTTCAATGCGTTCACGGCCAGCGTGTGCAACCTGCGCCCGACTTCGCGCGGCAGCGTGCACATCGCCGATCCGGATTTCCGCCACGCGCCGGTGATCGCGCCCAACTATCTGACGACCGACGCCGACCGCAAGGTCGCGGCGGATTCGCTGAGGCTGACGCGGCGCATCGTGGCCTCGCCCGCGCTCGCGCCCTACAAGCCGCAGGAATGGCTGCCGGGCGCGGCGTTCGAAACCGACGAGCAACTGGCCCAGGCCGCGAGCGAGATCGGCACCACCATCTTCCATCCGGTGGGCACCTGCCGCATGGGCCGTCCCGATGACCCGCAGGCCGTGGTGGACCAGCGCCTGCGCGTGATCGGCATCGATGGCTTGCGCGTGGTCGATGCGTCGATCATGCCGCTGATCACCTCGGGCAACACCAACTCCCCGACCATCATGATCGCGGAGCGCGCCAGCGACTTGATCCGCGAGGACCGGCGCCGGCGCGCGAGCGGCGTGGGGCAAGGGGCCGCCCACGGTGCTGTTTCCCCTGCGGGGGCTTTGCCGGCCATCAAAACGGGAGCCACAACCCAGGCTTGAGTACGCTGCCTGCCGCGGACGCGCGGCAAACACGTGGCAAACCTGACACCAACCTGACATCTGGTTCATGTTTCATAATCAGTGCAAACCCGGATGTTTTGCGACGCAGCAGACGCACACAATAGACGCCGAGATGCCGTGCAGCACCGCTCACATTGGCGCGCCCCCACAAGGGCGCGTCGCGCGTTCCGGGACGGGCGCGCGCGGCGGACATCCAGGCAGCAATAAAAGCGGTAAATAAAACCAAGCGGCGCGAGAGCCGCAACAGCCACGGGGAGCGCAACTGGATTGGCGTGACCTGTGCGGTGGTGGTGCGACTGGCACCACAGTTCTGACCATTTGGCGGTGCCGACCAGAAGCCGGCGCCGCAGCAAGAGGGCGGGCAGGAGACCATGAATCAGCAAGAAACGATCCTGGAGACGCGGAACCTCACCAAGGAGTTCAAGGGGTTCACCGCGGTAAGCGACGTCAACCTCAAGGTGCGGCGCGGCTCCATCCATGCCTTGATCGGCCCCAACGGCGCCGGCAAGACCACCTGCTTCAACCTGCTGACCAAGTTCCTCGAGCCGACCACGGGCACGATCCTGTTCAACGGCATCGACATCACCCGCGAGAAGCCGGCGCAGATCGCCCGGCGCGGGGTGATCCGGTCGTTCCAGATCTCTGCCGTGTTCCCGCACCTGACGGTGCTGGAGAACGTGCGCATCGGGCTGCAGCGGCAACTTGGCACTTCCTATCATTTCTGGCGCAGCGAGGGCACGCTCGACGCGCTGAACGCGCGCGGCATGGAACTGCTGGAGCAGGTCGGGCTGACCGATGTGGCGCAGACGGTAACGGTCAACCTGCCGTACGGCCGCAAGCGCGCGCTCGAGATCGCCACCACGCTGGCGATGGAGCCGGAGATGATGCTGCTGGACGAGCCGACCCAGGGCATGGGCCACGAAGACGTGGCGCGCGTCACCGAGCTGATCCGCAAGGTGGCGGTGGGGCGCACCATCCTGATGGTGGAGCACAACATGAACGTGGTCTCCTCGATCGCCGACAAGATCACGGTATTGCAGCGCGGCGCGATCCTGGCCGAGGGGCCGTACGCCGAGGTATCGAAAGACCCGCGCGTGATGGAGGCCTACATGGGCACCGTCGAGGCTGAACTGCAGGGCGCGCACTGAGGAGCCAGGATGAGCACAACGCCCGCACTAGAAATCAAGGACCTGCACGCCTGGTACGGCGAATCGCACATCCTGCATGGCGTGGACCTGACCGTGAATGCCGGCGAGGTGGTGACGCTGCTGGGGCGCAACGGCGCCGGGCGCACCACCACGTTGCGCGCCATCATGGGCCTGACCGGCCAGCGCAAGGGCTCGATCCGCGTCAACGGCACCGAGACCATCGGCATGCCGACGCACAAGATCGCGCACTGCGGCATCGGCTATTGCCCGGAAGAGCGGGGCATCTTCGCCAGCTTGTCGTGTGAGGAAAACCTGATGCTGCCGCCGCTGCTGAAAGGGCAGGGCACCAGCGCGGTCACCGGCATGAGCGAGGCCGAGATCTACGAGATGTTCCCCAACCTGAAGGAGCGCCGCCAGAGCCAGGGCACGCGCCTGTCGGGCGGCGAGCAGCAGATGCTTGCCGTCGGGCGCATCCTGCGCACCGGCGCCAACCTGCTGCTGCTCGACGAGATCTCGGAGGGCCTTGCGCCCGTGATTGTGCAAGCGCTGGCGCGCATGATCCTGATGCTCAAGAAAAAGGGCTACACGGTGGTGATGGTGGAGCAGAACTTCCGCTTTGCCGCGCCGCTGGCCGACCGTTTTTATGTGATGGAACACGGCACGATCGTCGAGCGCTTCGCGGCTGCGGAGCTGCAGGCCAAGATGCCGGTGCTGAACGAGCTGCTTGGGGTCTGATTCGAATCGGCGCGCGGCGCTGTCATGAATCGCAGGCATTGTTTTAGGGCAGGAACGGGTGGCGTCAGGTGCCGCCGAAACTAAGGAGACAGACAATGAAGATGACTCGGCTGGCGGTCGCTCTGGCGGCTATCGCAACGGGCGTGGCAATGGGTTCGGCATCGGCGCAGGTCTCGGGCGATACCGTCAAGATCGGCTACATCACCGACATGTCCGGCTTGTACGCCGACATCGACGGCCCGGGCGGCCTCGAAGCCATCAAGATGGCAATCGAGGACAACGGTGGCAAGGTGCTGGGCAAGCCGATCGAGCTGGTCTCGGCCGATCACCAGAACAAGGCCGACATCGCTGCCTCGAAGGCGCGCGAGTGGATGGACCAGCAGGGCCTGGACGTGCTGATCGGCGGCACCAATTCCGCTACCGGCCTGGCCATGAACAAGGTGGCCTCGGAGAAGAAGAAGGTCTACTTCAATATCGGTGCCGGCTCGGCGCGCCTGACCAACGAAGAGTGCTCGCCGTACACCGTGCACTATGCGTATGACACGGTGGCGCTCGCCAAGGGTACCGGCAGCGCGGTGGTCAAGCAGGGTGGCAAGTCGTGGTTCTTCCTGACCGCCGACTACGCCTTCGGCCACTCGCTGGAAAACGATACCGCGGCCGTGGTGAAGGCCAACGGTGGCACGGTGGTGGGCTCGGTGCGCCATCCGCTGTCGGCCTCCGACTTCTCGTCGTTCCTGCTGCAGGCGCAATCGTCCAAGGCGCAGATCCTGGGCCTGGCCAATGCCGGCGGCGACACCATCAACTCGATCAAGGCGGCCAAGGAATTCGGCATCACCAAGACGATGAAGATCGCCGGCCTGCTGATGTTCATCAACGACATCCACAGCCTGGGCTTGAAGAACACCGAAGGCCTGCTGATGACCGACAGCTGGTACTGGGACATGAACGACGATACGCGCAAGTTCGCCGCGCGCTTCTTCACCAAGATGAAGAAGATGCCGAGCAGCTTGCAGGCCGCCGACTACTCCGCCGCGCATACCTACCTGAAGGCGGTCGAGGCAGCCAAGACGGATGATCCGGACAAGGTCATGGCCGAGCTCAAGAAGATGAAGATCAACGACTTCTACACCAAGGGCTACATTCGCCAGGACGGCCGCGGCATCCACGACATGTACCTGATGCAGGTGAAGTCGCCGGCCGAATCGAAGAAGCCGTGGGACTACCTGAAGGTGGTGGCCACGATCCCGGGTGAGCAGGCTTTCACCACGGTGGCGGAATCGAAGTGCGCGATGATGAAGAAGTAAGCGTCTGAACTGAGTTAAGTTGCGTTGAGTTGATTGAGGTATGGCGCCCCCGCCCGGGACCGTTGCAAGTTGACCGGGTTCGGGAGCGGGGGCCAGTGTCTTTCTTCGCTTCATTTTGACAGCGCCTGCCTGGCGGGGAACGACGAATCCCGGCTGGTGCGCAAACGGTAACGCCTGCGATGGACATCTTCGGTATTCCTCTGCCCGCCATGCTGTCCCAGTTACTGCTGGGACTGGTCAACGGTGCCTTCTATGCGATGTTGAGCCTCGGCCTTGCGGTCATCTTCGGGCTGCTCAACGTCATCAATTTTGCCCACGGGGCGCTGTTCATGCTCGGCGCGGTCCTGGCCTGGATGGGCATGGAGTACGCCGGGCTCAACTACTGGGTGATGCTGGTGCTGTCGCCGCTGGCGGTGGCGCTGATCGGCATCGTGATCGAGCGCACCATGCTGCGCTGGATCTACAAGCTCGACCATATCTACGGCCTGCTGCTGACGCTCGGCATCACGCTGGTGATCGAAGGCATTTTCCGCTCGATCTATGGGGTGTCGGGGCTGCCGTACTCGGCGCCCGAGGCGCTGAGCGGCGCCACTGATCTCGGCTTCATGATCCTGCCGAACTACCGGGCCTGGGTGGTGGCCGCCTCGCTGGTGGTGTGCTTCTCCACCTGGTACCTGATCGAGAAGACCAAGCTGGGCGCCTATTTGCGTGCCGGCACCGAGAACCCCAAGCTGGTTGAAGCCTTTGGCGTCAACGTGCCGCTGATGGTGACGCTGACCTACGGGTTCGGCGTGGCGCTGGCGGCGTTTGCCGGCGTGCTGGCTGCGCCGGTGATCCAGATCTCGCCGCTGATGGGGCAGAACCTGATCATCATCGTGTTCGCGGTGGTGGTGATCGGCGGGATGGGCTCGATCATGGGCTCGATCCTGACCGGCCTCGGCCTGGGCGTGATCGAGGGCCTGACCAAGGTGTTCTATCCCGAGGCCTCCTCCACGGTCGTGTTCTTCATTATGGTGATCGTGCTGATGCTGCGCCCGGCCGGGCTGTTCGGGAGGGAGAAGTGATGAACCAACCAACCGGCGCGGCAGTGGCCGCGGGGCAGACAAGACAGGGGCGGGGCGTGCAGAAGAAACTGTTGTACGGATTGTTGCTGGCAGCTCTGGTCCTGGCGCCGATGGCCGGGGCGTATCCGGTGTTCGTGCTCAAGGTGCTGTGCTTCGCGCTGTTCGCATGCGCCTTCAACCTGCTGATTGGCTATACCGGGCTGCTGTCGTTCGGCCATGCGGCCTTCTTCGGCGGCGCGGCCTATACGGCCGGGCATGCGATGAAAGTGTGGGGCGTCACGCCGGAGGTCGGGCTGGTGCTGGGCACGCTGGCGGGTGCCTTGATCGGCTACGTGGTCGGGTATATCGCGATTCGCCGGCAGGGCATCTACTTCTCGATGATCACGCTGGCGCTGGCGCAGATGCTGTTCTTCTTCTGCCTGCAGGTGCCGTACACCGGGGGCGAGGACGGCTTGCAGGGCATTCCGCGCGGCAAGCTGTTCGGTGTGTTGTCGCTAGCCAACGATCTGACGCTGTATTACGTGGCGCTGGCGATCATCGTGGCGGCCTTCGCGCTGATCGTGCGGACCGTGCATTCGCCGTTCGGCCAGATCCTCAAGGCGATCAAGGAAAACGAGCCGCGCACCATCTCGCTGGGCTACGATACGGACCGCTTCAAGCTGATGGTGTTTGTGCTGTCAGCGGCGCTTTCCGGGCTGGCCGGCTCGATCAAGGCGCTGGTGCTGGGCTTTGCCACCCTGACCGACGTGCACTGGTCCATGTCGGGCTCGGTGATCCTGATGACGCTGGTTGGCGGCCTGGGCACGCTTTCGGGCCCGCTGGTCGGGGCTTTCGTGGTGGTGGCGCTGGAAAACAAGCTTGGCGATATCGGCAGCTTCCTGGCCTCGACGACGGGTATCGAGTGGTTCAACTCACTGGGCGAATCCGTCACAATGGTGACCGGCGTGATCTTCGTGATCTGCGTTTTGACGTTCCGCCGCGGCATCATGGGCGAGCTTCTTGCCCGCTTTGGGAAGGCCCGGGAGTGATCGTGGGGCAACATGCCCGGTTTTGGGGCTAGGGTTTCTTCTAGCTTGCTCGAAACGCACCGCTTCGTTACATTCCATATACGGTTTTCGCAGGTTAAATGGAGGCGGAAGCGAGGAGACGACAGGCGCGCAGTCACTAGGCTGCAGTGTCAATATAAGATAAGGGCGTTGCTGGGTGATCCTCGGCAACGCCTTTTTTAATTTGCGGGTTGAATGCCCCTTCCTGGTGCGTGATGTGTTCGCCATGCGGGATCGTTGTCAAAGCGACCAATTGCGCATGCGACAATGTGGCCTTGCCATCGGGCCCGCCATGCCGTCAGATTCCCCCTCTCTTATTCCTTCCCCGCCTGAATCCGCCATGCCCCGGCCTCGATACGCCTGGCCGATGCTGGCGATGCGCAAAACCTGGGCGCCTGGCTGCAATCGCGGCACGCATTGCCCGTAGCGGCGGCGCGCGCCCGGCAGGCGCTGCTGGAGGGCCTGCTTGCCCGGCCCGAGCGCGGGGCCTGCGTGGTGGCGCAGGCCAGCGTCGGCACGGATCTGCTCGGTTGCCTGCCCGTTACGCTGATACCGCATCTCGAACTTGCCGGCCTTGCGGCGCTTGCCACCGAATGGTGGGCCGGTGACGTGCCGGCGGACACGGGTGCCGCCTTGCTGCTGGATTGCTGCGGCCTGCTGGCCGGCTGGTGCAGCGCGCATGGCGTGCGCCATCTGTTGCTGGCGCCAGCGCTGCTGGCGGCGGCGCAGGCCGCACCGGCGGGTTTTGTGCCGCATGCCAGCGGCCTGTGGCATCTCAATTTGTCGCCAGCCGCCAAGATGCTGGGCTGACGCTTCGAGCGCGCCCGCCGCGCTGGGTTCGCCTCCTTCCCTCGCTCCCTCCGTTTTTTCTTCTTTCGTCTCCCCGCGTCCATGGAATTCGCGTTTCTTGCTGTTGCCGCTTTTCTTGCCGGCCTGATCGATGCTGTTGCCGGCGGTGGTGGCCTGGTGCAGATCCCCGCGCTGTTTTCAGCCTATCCCAACATGGCGCCGGCCACGCTGCTCGGCACCAGCAAGGTGGCGTCGCTGGCCGGTACCACCAATGCGGCGCTGCGCTATGGCCGCAGCGTGCGCATCTACTGGGGCGCGACCTTGCCGACGATGCTGTCGGCCTTTGCCTTCTCGATGGCGGGCGCTTACGCGCTCACGCTGATTCCCGCGGCGCCGCTGCGCAAGTCGCTGCCCTTTATCCTGGTGGCCCTGCTGGTCTATACGGTGGCCAAGAAGAGCCTCGGCACCGAGCACGCACCGTCGCTCTCCGGCGGCAAGGAGCGCGCCGCGGCGTTGCTGGCGGGGGCCGTGATCGGCTTCTACGATGGTGTGTTCGGGCCGGGGACCGGCAGCTTCCTGATGATCGTGTTCGTGCGCGTGTTCGGCTACGATTTCCTGCACGCCTCGGCATCGACCAAGGTGGTCAACCTCGCCACCAACCTGGCGGCCCTGCTGCTGCTGGCGGCGAAGGGGCACGTCTGGTGGCAGCTCGGGCTGGTCATGGCGCTGGCTAACGTAGGCGGCAGCCAGATTGGCAGCCGCCTCGCGCTCAAGCATGGGAGCGCCTTCGTGCGGCGCGTGTTCATCGTGGTAGTGGCAGCGCTGATCGTGAAAACCGCCTGGGATGCGTTCGGCCGCTGAGGGCCGGTTTGCGGCCGTGTCGCTTGCATGCTGCGATGCGGGTTAATCCCGCTAGCCCGGCGATATGCCTGTTGCTAGACTCGCTACGCATTCCCGACCAAGCGGTCGGTGAATGAGCGGCCGGCGCGGCGCGCCATGGCATTGCCTGGCGAGCCCTGCCGAGCGCCGCCGGGGATCACGCGCAGGACGGGAAATGGGGCAGGGCGGATTCGGATTCGCCCATCGCCCCGGGGTAGCAGGCAGGCGCCGGCGTTGCGCCTGGATACGGGCCAAAAAAATGCGACGAAAGGGCACCGGCACAATAAGATCCACCAGGACAAATCAGACCAGAAGACCAGATTGAGGCATCCGACTGGCCGCAAGGCGGCACGGGTGCCTCTTCCGTTTGCCGCAATGGAAGGAGACACGATGACATTCAAGCGCGCCAGCCTGCTGGCTCTCGCCGCAGCCAGCCTGTGCGCCGGCACCGCCAGCGCACAGGTCAAAGTCGGGGTAACGCTGTCGGCCACTGGGCCCGCCGCCTCGCTGGGCATTCCCGAGAAGAACACCATCTCGCTGCTGCCCAAGGAGATCGCTGGCAAGAAGATCGAGTACATCGTGCTCGACGATGCGTCGGACACCACCACCGCGGTCAAGAATACGCGCAAGCTGATCAGCGAAGACAAGGTCGACGTGATTGTCGGCTCAACAGTGACGCCCAACTCGCTGGCCATGGTCGATGTCGTCGCCGAGAACGAAACGCCGATGATCACGCTGGCCGCGTCGGCCCGCATCATCGAGCCGATGGATGCCAAGCGCGCCTGGGTCTTCAAGACGCCGCAGAACGACTCGCACATGGCCACCGCCATTGCCGAGCACATGACCAACCACAACGTGAAGACGGTTGCCTTTATCGGCTTCGCGGACGCCTATGGCGATAGCTGGGCGCAAGAGTTCGCCAAGGTCGGCGAGATGCGCAAGATCAAGGTGGTGGCCAACGAACGCTTTGCGCGCACCGACACCTCGGTCACCGGCCAGGTGCTCAAGATGATGGGCAGCAACCCCGACGCCGTGCTGATCGCAGGCTCGGGTACGCCCGCGGCGCTGCCCGCCAAGGCGCTCAAGGAGCGCGGCTGGAAGGGCAAGATCTACCAGACCCACGGCGTGGCCAACGCCGACTTCCTGCGCGTGTGCGGCAAGGATTGCGAAGGCACCTTCCTGCCGGCCGGCCCGCTGCTGGTGGCCGAGCAACTGCCCGACACCAACCCGGTGAAGAAGCCCGCCATCACCTACAAGACGGCTTACGAGAAGGCATTTGGCGGCCAGGTCTCGACCTTCGGCGGCCATGCCTGGGATGCCGGCCTGCTGCTGCAACGAGCTATTCCCGAGGCGCTGAAGAAGGGCCAGCCGGGCACCAAGGAGTTCCGCAAGGCGCTGCGCGATGCCATGGAGCAGACCAAGGAGCTGCCGATTTCCCACGGCATCATGAACATGACGCCGACCGACCACCTTGGCCTGGACCAGCGCGCGCGCGTGATGGTGGAGATCGTCGACGGCAAGTGGAAGCTGCAGACCAAGTAAGCGGCGAAGACTGGCTGCATTTGAAGCAAAAAGGGCGCATGGCCAGCCATGCGCCCTTTTTGTTGGTGCTGGCTCATGCCGGCCCACGCCATTGCGCGACTACTGGCAATCCCGCACTTGACACCGCATCCGCCATGCGAGATCTTTAACGTGTTAATGAATTTGAAGTTTGCCGGGACGAGCAAGACGGCAAGACGGCCATGGTGCGCTGCGGATATGCTGCACTCGGCATCTGCATAGCTTCCCGTCTGCCGTGCCAGATTGCCGATGCGGCACTGCGCAATCTAAGGGTTCGTCGGGATTTCCGCTATGCGTAAGTTGTTTCATATTTCGTAACTCGTAATTTCACAAGCCAGCCGGCCTCCCTCCGCCGGCCGGACTCACCAACAAGACGGGGAGACAATGGACCTCTCGATCGCCGCCATCCTGGCGCAGGACGGCATCACCTCGGGCGCCATCTATGCGCTGCTCGCGCTGGCCCTGGTGCTGGTGTTCTCGGTGACCCGCGTCATCTTCATTCCGCAAGGGGAGTTCGTCGCCTATGGCGCGCTGACCCTGGCGGCGATCCAGTCCGGCCATGCGCCGCAAAGCAGCTGGCTGCTGCTGGTCATGGGCGTGCTGACCTTTGTCTACGAGACGGTCACCGTCCTGCGCAGCGCTGAACTGCGCCGGACGGCGCCCAGGCGGATCGCCGTGCTGGCCGGCAAGTACCTGGTCTTCCCGCTGGCCGTGCATCTGCTGGCGCAGAACTTCGACGGGCAATCGATGCCCATGCTGGCGCAGATCGCGCTGACGCTGCTGATCGTGATTCCGCTCGGGCCCATGCTGTACCGCCTGGCCTACCAGCCGCTGGCCGAGGCCAGCACGCTGGTGCTGCTGATCGTCTCGGTGGGCGTGCACTTTGCGCTGGTGGGGCTGGGGCTGGTGATGTTCGGCGCTGAGGGCTCGCGCACCGCGCCTTTCTCCGAGGCGCGCTTTGAAGTGGGCAGCCTGACGATCTCCGGGCAGAGCCTCTGGGTGGTCGGCGTATCGGCACTGATGATCGCGGGGCTGTATTTCTACTTCGAACGCACCATCGCCGGCAAGGCGCTGCGTGCCACGGCGGTCAATCGCCTGGGTGCGCGGCTGGTCGGCATCGGCACAACGCAAGCCGGGCGCCTGTCGTTCACGCTGGCAGCGGCAATGGGCGCGCTGTGCGGAATCCTGATCGCGCCGCTGACCACGGTGTACTACGAGTCGGGCTTCCTGATCGGCCTGAAGGGCTTCGTCGGCGCCATCGTGGGCGGTCTGGTGAGCTACCCGGTGGCGGCCGCCGGTGCCATCCTGGTGGGGCTGCTCGAATCGTATTCGTCCTTCTGGGCCAGTGCGTTCAAGGAGGTCATCGTGTTCACCCTGATCCTGCCCGTGCTGCTGTGGCGCTCGCTCACCAGCAAGCATGTGGAAGAAGAGGAATAAGGGACACGCCATGAATACCAACCTCAAGAACCGAATCTTCCTGCTGGCCTTCGCGGTAGTGCTGGCGCTGTTGCCTGTGCTGCCCACGCCCGAATTCTGGATCACGCTGGGCAACTACATCGGCCTGTACAGCATCGTCGCCATCGGCCTGGTGCTGCTCACCGGCGTGGGCGGCATGACCTCGTTCGGCCAGGCCGCTTTCGTCGGGCTCGGCGCTTACAGCACCGCCTACCTCACCACGCAGTTCGGGCTGTCGCCCTGGCTCGGCCTGCTGGTCGGGCTGGTGATCACGATGGCCTCGGCCTATGTGATCGGCCTGATCACCATGCGCATGTCGGGCCACTACCTGCCGCTCGCCACCATCGCCTGGGGCCTGTCGCTGTTTTTCCTGTTCGGCAACCTGGAATTCCTCGGCAAGTACGACGGCCTCAACGGCATTCCCGTGCTGCACGTGCTTGGCATCGAACTGGCTTCCGGGCGCTCGATGTTCTACCTGATCTGGGCCGTGGTGCTGGTGTCGGTGATCGCCATGCAGAACCTGCTCAACTCGCGCCCGGGCCGCGCCATCCGCGCGTTGAAGGGCGGCGGCACCATGGCCGAGGCGATGGGGGTGAACACCGCATGGATGAAGGTGGTGATCTTTGTGGTGGCGGCGATGCTGGCCTGCATCTCCGGCTTCCTCTATGCGCATCTGCAGCGCGCGGTGAACCCCACGCCGTTCGGGCTGAACTACGGCATCGAGTACCTGTTCATGGCGGTGGTCGGCGGCGTAGGCCACGTGTGGGGCGCGGTGCTCGGCGCCGGCATCCTCACCATCCTGAAGGACGTGCTGCAAGGCGTGCTGCCCAAGCTGCTGGGCGCCAACGGCAACTTCGAAACCATCGTGTTCGGCGTGCTGATGGTGCTGCTGCTGCAATACGCGCGCGATGGCATCTGGCCGTTCGTCAAGAAGCTGTTCCCCAACGGGCCGCCGGTGCTGGCACCGGCGCAAGCGCTCGCGCTGCCGTTGCGCGCCAAGCCGCAGGCCGGCGAACTGATCCTGGATGTCAAAGCCGCGCGCAAGGAGTTCGGCGGGCTGGTGGCGGTCAACGACGTGAGCTTCCAGGTCCGAGCCGGCGAGATCATCGGGCTGATCGGCCCTAATGGCGCGGGCAAGTCCACCACCTTCAACCTCGTCACCGGCGTGCTGCCGGCCACGCGCGGCGAGGTGCTGTATCGCGGCGAGCAGATCTCCGGGCTGCCTTCGCGCGAGATCGTCAAGCGCGGCATCGGCCGCACCTTCCAGCACGTGCATCTGCTGCCCACCATGACCGTGCTGGAGAACGTGGCCATCGGCGCGCACCTGCGCGGCGACTTTGCGCCGCAAGGCGGCGTGACGGCAGCGATCCTGCGCATGAACAAGAACGAGGAGGCCAAGCTGCTGCACGAGGCCGCGCGCCAGCTCGAGCGCGTGGGCCTGGCCGAGTGCATGTACATGGAGGCCGGCAGCCTCGCGCTGGGCCAGCAACGCATCCTGGAGATCGCGCGCGCGCTGTGCTGCGATCCCGCGCTGCTGTTGTTGGATGAGCCCGCGGCAGGGCTGCGCTACAAGGAGAAGCAGGCACTGGCTGAGCTGCTGAAGAAGCTCAAGGGCGAGGGCATGAGCGTGCTGCTGGTCGAGCACGACATGGACTTCGTGATGAACCTGACGGACCGGCTGGTGGTGATGGAGTTTGGTACGCGCATTGCGGAAGGCGTGCCTGAGGACGTGCAGAAAGACCCGGCGGTGCTCGAGGCCTACCTCGGCGGCGTGGAGTAAGGAAACGACAATGAGCCTGATCCTGGAAGTGAAGGACCTGCACGTGCGCTACGGCAAGGTCGAGGCCGTGCACGGCGCGAACCTGAAAGTGGAAGCGGGAAAGATCGTCACGGTGATCGGCCCCAATGGCGCGGGCAAGTCCACCATGCTCAACGCCATCATGGGCGCGCTGCCGGTGAGCGGTTCGTCCACCGGTGCGGTGACCTACCTCGGCCACGACCTCGCCGGGCTGCCGGTGGAAGGGCGCGTGGCGCGCGGGATGTGCCTGGTGCCGGAGAAGCGAGAGCTGTTTGGCTCGATGAGCGTGGCGGACAACCTGATGCTGGGTGCCTATCGCCGCAAGCGTGCGGGTGAGAAGAACTTCCTCGACCAGATGGAAGTGGTCTACGGCCTGTTCCCGCGCCTGAAGGAGCGGGCGAAGCAGGACGCCGGCACGCTGTCCGGGGGCGAGCGCCAGATGCTGGCGGTGGGCCGCGCGCTGATGGCCAAGCCGCAACTGCTGATGCTGGACGAGCCGAGCCTGGGGCTGGCGCCGCTGATCGTCAAGGAGATCTTTCACATCATCAATGACCTGCGCAAGACGGGGGTGGCGACGCTGCTGATCGAGCAGAACGCGCGGGCGGCGCTGCAGGTGGCGGACTACGGGTACGTGATCGAGACCGGGGATATGGCGATGGAGGGGCCGGCTGCCGAGCTCGCGGCCAATCCGAAGGTGATCGAGACGTATCTGGGGTTGGCGAAGAAGGCGGCTTAGCGCTTTTCTGCTTTTTGGAATTCTCTAGAATAATAACGGCGAACATTGTTCGCCGTTATTATTTGTGTGGTGCATTTTTTG
Source organism: Cupriavidus sp. PET2-C1 (assembly GCF_054515855.1). Lineage (NCBI taxonomy): Bacteria > Pseudomonadati > Pseudomonadota > Betaproteobacteria > Burkholderiales > Burkholderiaceae > Cupriavidus > Cupriavidus sp. PET2-C1. Next base: position 4,240,714 of record NZ_CM137259.1, on the reverse strand, counting down.
ATGTGGCCGATTTGTCGGCGACATTGTCAGTTGGATAGCGCAGCAGTGGGTACGCTTTAAATTCACGATATGAATACATCTATCTTGAAGCTTGATATCTGTATTTATTATGCTGATGGTCTAGCTGCTAGATGGTGAGATATATGCGCCTGATGGATGTCATTTGGCAAATGAAGGTCAGTTCTATTTTTCTGGTGAATTTTCTTCATTGAGCTGAAGCACATCCGGATCCTGTGCCGCCACGCCCAGCAACCATGCGCGAAACTGCGCAAACGCCGGATGGTCCCGCCGCTCCCGCGGTGCGCACAGGAAGTAGCCGCGCGTCAGCCGGATCGGCAAATCGAACGGCGCCACCACGCGCCCCGCAGCGATCTCATCCCGTACCAGGCAGCGCTGCAGCACCGCCACGCCCATATCCGCCTTGACCGCTTGCACCAGGATCGAGACCTGGTCGAAGCCTTTCGAGAGCGTGGGCGCAGCACTGGGTACGCCGGCGGCGCACAGCCAGTGCTGCCAGTTTGCCGGCGCGGTGGTGTGATAGAGCAGGGGCTCATCGAGGAGTTCGGCGGGCTCGGACCAGCGGCCGGCCTCGTGGCGGGCGCGAGCGCGGTCGGGGTGGCAGATGGGCACCATCTCGCTGCCGATCACGTAGTCGGATTGCAGGCCTGGCCAGCGATCCGGCGTGCCCGGCAGGATGGCCGCATCGGGCGCGGGGCCTGAAAAGTCTTCATCGCGCCGGTAGGGCACGAAGTCCAGGCGGACATCAGGGTAGCGGCGGTGGAAATCCGGCAGCCTGGGCACCAGCCATACGCTGGCCAGCGTGGGCACGGCCGACAGCGTCAGGTGGTGCTGGCGGTCACGGGCGAGGAGGGCGGCGCTGGCGCTCTCAATGGCTGCCAACGGACCGGCCACGGCCTCCAGCAGCTGCTTGCCAGCATCCGTCAGCGTCAGTCGATGTGCGTTGCGCTGGAGCAGAGGTTGGCCAAAGTGGGATTCCAGCCGGGCAATCGCACGGCTGATCGCACCCTGGGTTACGCACAGGTCTTCGGCCGCGCGCGTGAAGCTGCCCAGCCGCGCGGCGGCGGCAAAGGCATGGAGTTCGGACATCGAGGGCGAGCGTAGCCGCATGCGGTGGGGGTGGGTGTGCCGAGAATGATCTTTGGTAATGCAACCGTGCAATATAGTCGTTTGTGCGGACTCGGTAAACTCCCGACACTTGGCGAGTCAACTCATAGAAATCCAAGGAGAAGTCCGCATGATCCGAGCCCAACTGCCGCGCCGGCATTTTGTCTTGTCTTGCCTGGCGGCATGCGCCAGCCTGACCACAGCCGGCGGTGCGCAAGCGCAGGCCAACTATCCGAACAAGCCGATCCGCCTGATCGTGCCCTTCGCCGCGGGCGGCTCGACCGACCTGTCGGCACGCCTGGTCGCGGAGTTCGGCGGGCGCGAGCTGGGCCAGTCCATTGTGGTGGAGAACAAGGGTGGCGCCGGTGGCTCACTGGGCATGGAGCAAGTCGCCCGCGCGGCGCCGGACGGCTACACCATCGGCATGGCGACGGTCAGCACGCACGGCTCGAACCCGGCTGTCTATCCGAAGCTGAACTACGATCCGATCAAGGATTTCGCGCCAGTCACCAACGTGGTGGCCATCCCGAGCGTGTTCGCTGTGCACCCCAGCGTGCCGGCCAAGACCATGCAGGAGTTCGTCGCGCTTGTCCGTGCCAACCCCGGCAAGTACAGCTTCGCTTCTCCCGGCGCCGGCTCGCTTGGCCATGTGAACATCGAGAATTTCATGATGCTGGCCAAGATCGACATGCTGCACGTGCCGTACAAGGGCGCGGGCCTGGCGCTCAACGATGCGGTGGCAGGGCAGGTCAATGCCATTACCGACAACCTTTCGTCCACGCTGCCCCACGTGAAATCGGGCCGGCTGCGCGCGCTGGCCGTGCTCGGTTCCGCCCGTTCGCCGCAGCTGCCCAATGTCCCGACCTATGCGGAGCTGGGCTATAAGGAGATGGGCGATGGCGGCTGGTTCGGCATCGTCGCACCCGCCGGCACGCCGCCGGCCATTGTGGCCAAGCTCAACGACGCCATCCACAAGGCGATGCTGAATCCCGAGTTCAAGCGCAAGGTGGAGGAGTCCGGCGGCACGCTGGTGCCGACCACACCGGACGGCTTCAAGGTGCAGATCCAGCAGGCAATGGCGCGCTATGCACGTGTGGCCAAGGCCGCCAATATCAAACTGGACTGATGGCGATGAGCGACAACTTCGAGCCCTTTGTCCGCTTCTCGCCCTCGGCCCAGACGCTGCCGCTGGTGTGCGACTCGCCGCATAGTGGCACCCGTTACCCGCAGGACTTCCGGGCGGCCATCCCCACGCAGCGGCTGCGTGCCGGCGAGGACACGCACATCGACGCGCTTTGGGAATCCGTGCCGCGCGTCGGCGGTACGCTGATCGCGGCCAATTTTCCGCGGGTCTACATCGATCCTAATCGCACGCTAGATGATCTGGACCCCGACTTGCTGGACGGCACCTGGCCCGAGCCACTGGCGCCAGGCGAGAAAACTCGCCTCGGCTACGGGCTGATCTGGCGCAACATGGATGCGGCCACGCCGATCTACGACCGTAAGCTCTCGCTGCAAGAGGTACGCGACCGGATCGACCGCTACTATCGCCCCTACCATCAGGCGCTGTCGGAAGCGGTGGAGGATACCTATCGGCGCTTCGGGGCGGTCTGGCATCTGAACCTGCACTCGATGCCGAACAATGCGTACGAGCGCCTCAAGATTCAGAGCCCGCATCCGCTGGCGGATTTTGTGCTGGGCGACCGCGATGGCGCCACCTGCGAGGCTGGCTTTGTCGGGCTGGTGGCGTCGGAGTTGCGCGCGCTGGGATATACCGTGGCACGCAATGATCCGTATAAGGGCGTGCAACTGATCGCGCAGATCGGCCGTCCGGCCGAACGGCGTAACAGCTTGCAGATCGAGATCCGCCGGCCCTTGTACATGGATGAAGTGACGCGAGAGCGCAACAGTGGCTTCGACGAACTTCGGACAAATCTTGGCCGACTTGTCGAGCGCATCGGCGTTTATCTGAGCGAGCAGCGCAGACCGTAAGTGCTGCGGCCTTCCGCCATGCACATGAGAAACCGGGCCATTGCGCCCGGTTTTTTGTTTCACGTGGAACACACCCAAGTTCTTCATGGAGCATGTTTCACGTGAAACATGCTGCGGCGCAGGGGCGCCACGGAGATTGCCGTTATAATTCGGCATCCCGATTTATTCCCGCTAGCCTCCCGGAGGAGGTGCCTCCATGCTTTACCCAAAAGAATTCGATGTCATTGTTGTCGGTGGTGGCCACGCCGGCACGGAAGCTGCACTCGCCGCGGCGCGTATGGGTTGCCAGACGCTGCTGCTGAGCCACAACATCGAGACCCTTGGTCAGATGAGCTGCAATCCGTCCATCGGCGGCATTGGCAAGGGCCATCTCGTCAAGGAGGTGGATGCAATGGGCGGCGCCATGGCGGCAGCCACGGATGAGTCGGGCATCCAATTCCGCATCCTGAATTCCAGCAAGGGCCCGGCCGTACGTGCCACCCGCGCTCAGGCGGACCGCGTGCTGTATCGCAAGGCGATTCGCACGCGGCTGGAGAATCAGCCCAACCTGATGCTGTTCCAGCAGGCCGTGGATGACCTGGTAGTGGAGGGTGATCGTGTTGTTGGCGCCGTCACGCAGGTCGGCATCACCTTCCGCGCTCGCGCCGTGGTGCTGACCGCCGGTACCTTCCTCGATGGGAAGATTCACGTCGGGCTGGATAACTACACCGGCGGTCGCGCGGGCGACCCAGCCTCGGTCTCGCTTTCGGCGCGCCTGAAGGAGCTCAAGCTGCCGCAGGGCCGCCTGAAGACGGGTACGCCGCCGCGTATCGACGGGCGCACCATCGACTTCTCAGTTATGGACGAGCAGCCCGGCGATCTCGATCCGGTGCCGGTGTTCTCCTTCCTTGGCCGTGCCGAGCAGCACCCGCAGCAACTGCCGTGCTGGATCACGCATACCAATAGCCGGACCCACGACATCATCCGTGGCGGCCTGGATCGCTCGCCGATGTACACCGGCGTGATCGAAGGGGTAGGGCCGCGGTACTGTCCCAGCATCGAGGACAAGATCCACCGCTTTGCCAGCAAGGACAGCCACCAGATCTTCCTGGAACCGGAAGGGCTGACGACCAACGAGTTCTACCCCAACGGTATTTCCACCAGCCTGCCGTTCGACGTGCAACTTGCCCTGGTGCATTCGATCCGTGGCATGGAAAACGCGCACATCCTGCGCCCCGGCTACGCCATTGAGTACGATTACTTCGATCCGCGTGCCCTCAAGGCCTCGCTGGAGTCCAAGGCCATCAGCGGCTTGTTCTTCGCCGGGCAAATCAACGGCACCACCGGCTACGAAGAAGCCGCTGCCCAGGGCCTGCTGGCCGGGATCAATGCCGGCTGCTTCGTACGGGAGCGCGATGCCTGGACTCCCCGGCGGGACCAAGCCTATCTTGGGGTTCTGGTCGATGATCTGATCACCCGTGGGGTCTCAGAACCGTACCGAATGTTCACCAGCCGCGCCGAGTTCCGTTTGAGCCTGCGGGAAGATAATGCCGATATGCGACTGACCGAGGCCGGTCGGGAGCTGGGCGTGGTCGATGATGTGCGCTGGGATGCATTTAACCGGAAACGCGATGCTGTTTCACGTGAAACAGAGCGGCTGAAGGGTACCTGGGTGAATCCGAGCATCCTGCCGGAAGCCGATGCCGTGCCGCTGCTGGGCAAAGCGATCGAGCGCGAGTACAACCTCGCCGATCTGCTGCGCCGTCCCGCTGTCACGTACGAAGCGCTGATGGCGCTGCAGGACGGCAAGTTCGCACCCGCCCAGGCACTCGATGCCGACCCGCTGCTGGTCGGGCAGATTCGCGAGCAAATCGAGATTGGTATCAAGTACCACGGCTACATCGCCCGCCAAGCCGCAGAGGTGGACAAGCTCGAAGCCAACGAATCCACCCGCCTGCCTGAAGATTTCGACTACACGGAAGTGCGCGGGCTTGGCATCGAGGTGGGCCAGAAGCTGAACCAGCACCGGCCCGAGACCCTCGGCCAGGCATCGCGTATTTCCGGCGTGACGCCGGCTGCGATTTCGCTGCTGCTGGTCCATCTGAAAAAGAAGGGCATGGGGCGTACCAAGTCCGACTCCAGCCAAGAGGCCGCCTGAGTGAGGAACCAACGTTACGCGGCCGTGGATGACGCCGACCAGCGCCGCCGCCTGGAGGCCGGCTTGTCCGCCATCGGCCTGGCGGTCTCCGCGAGCCAGATTGATCAGTTGTTTGCCTACCTGGCACTGCTGCGCAAATGGAACGCCATCTATAACCTGACCGCCATCCGTCATCCCGACGAGATGTTGACCCACCACATGCTCGACTCGCTGGCCGCCGTGCCGGCGCTGGCCCAAGCGGCTCGCGCCGCGGCGGTGGAGGAGGGCGCGCGTGGCCGGGTGCTGGACGTGGGTTCGGGCGGCGGCATGCCTGGTCTGCCGCTGGCCATCACGTGTCCCGACCTGTCGGTGCTGATGGTCGACATCGTGCAAAAGAAAACCGCTTTCCTCACGCAGTGCCGGGCACAGCTCGGCCTGTCCAACGCCGCCGCCCACTGGGGCCCGGTCGAGAAGCTGGAAGACGGCAAGGGGTATGCAGTCATCACGTCTCGTGCGTTTGCCGAACTGAGCGATTTCGCATCGCTCGCCGGCCACCTGCTGGCGCCGGGCGGCAAGCTGATTGCCATGAAGGGCGTTTATCCTCAGCCCGAACTCGATCGCATGGAAGCGGCCGGCTTGATGGCCGAGTGGCAGGTCGAGGCAATACCACGCCTGACCGTGCCGGAACTGGACGCAGAACGTCACCTGGTGGTGCTGTCGCGCCGCTGACCCGGCCGGTGGTTGTCGCCGGCGCCCACCCCCGGCAGGTAGAAATCAAGCAGGAGCAGCAGGAACATATGGCCAAGGTATTCGTGATCGCAAACCAGAAGGGCGGCGTCGGCAAGACCACCACCACGGTGAACCTTGCCGCCGGCTTGGCGGCACAGGACCAGCGTGTGTTGCTGATCGACCTGGATCCCCAGGGCAACGCCTCGATGGGTTCCGGCATCGACAAGCAGTCGCTCGAGCACAGCGTCTACCAGGTGCTGGTTGGCTTGTCGACGGTGAGCCAGGCACGCCAGCATTCCGAATCCGGCAAGTACGATGTGCTGCCCGCCAACCGCGAACTGGCCGGCGCGGAAGTGGAACTGGTCGAACTGGACCAGCGCGAGAAACGTCTCAAGAACGCGATTGCCGAGGTCGACGCCGAATACGATTTCGTGCTGATCGATTGCCCGCCGTCGCTGTCGCTGCTGACCCTCAACGGGCTGTGCGCGGCCAACGGCGTGATCGTGCCGATGCAGTGCGAGTACTTCGCGCTGGAAGGGCTGTCCGATCTCGTCAATACCATCAAGCAGGTGCATGCCAACCTCAATCGCGACCTGAAGGTGATTGGTTTGCTCCGTGTGATGTTTGATCCACGTGTTACCTTGCAGCAACAGGTGTCGGCCCAGCTTGAGTCGCATTTTGGCGAGAAGGTGTTCAAGACCGTCATCCCGCGCAATGTGCGGCTGGCAGAGGCACCGTCCTATGGCATGCCGGGTGTGGCGTTCGATCCGTCGTCCAAGGGGGCCAAGGCCTACCTCGATTTCGGCGCCGAGATGATCGCGCGCGTCAAGCAACTCGACTGAACGCCGGGTTGAGAGTCACCGGGTTGAGAGTCACCGAATACAGGATACCGAGATGAGCACCGCGAAGAAGAAGGGCCTGGGCCGCGGACTGGAAGCCCTGCTGGGTGGGCCAGCCGAGATCGTCGACGCCGTGAAGCAGGAGGGCGCGCCCTCTGTGCTCCGTCTGGACCAGCTCCAGCCTGGCAAGTACCAGCCGCGCACGCGCATGGACGAAGGCGCGCTGCAGGAGCTGGCCGCGAGCATCCGTGCCCAAGGCCTGATGCAGCCGATCCTGGTGCGCCGCGTTGCCGAGCCGGACCGCTACGAGATCATTGCTGGCGAGCGCCGCTTCCGTGCCTCCAGGATCGCCGGGCTCGAAGAGGTGCCGGTACTGGTCAAGGACGTGGCCGACGAAGCCGCGGCCGCGATGGCGCTCATCGAGAATATCCAGCGTGAAGACCTCAACCCGCTGGAAGAAGCGCAAGGCATCATGCGCCTGGTGCGCGAATTCAATTTCACCCACGAGCAGGCAGCGGAATCGGTGGGGCGCTCGCGCAGCGCGGTGTCCAACCTGCTGCGTCTGCTGAACCTGGCCCAGCCGGTGCAGACCATGCTGATGGCGGGTGACCTCGACATGGGCCACGCCCGTGCGCTGCTCTCCGCTGACGGCGCCAACCAGATCACGCTCGCCAATCAGATCGTTAACAAACGTTTATCGGTGCGCGAGACCGAAAAGCTGGTAGCCTCCACCCTCAAGCCCTTTGACCTCAGGTTGCAGAAGCCGAACAACGGCGCGCCGGCGCGCGACGTGGCACGCCTTGAGGAAGAACTATCCGACGTGCTTGGCCTGCCGGTGCAGATCAAGCTGGGCGTGCGGGGCAAAGGCCAGCTCACCATTCACTTCACCAGCAATGATGCGCTCGACGGTGTGCTGACACGCCTGCGCGAGCCCGGCGAAAGCCAGTCACCCGCCTGAGCGGGATTTCCCAAAAATAGTGCGCGATTAACGGTCGGTGCGGCCGTGCAGCGGCTTGGTGCAATCTGGTGCCGGCCGGTTCCGGCTCGGCGTGCGCGCGCCTGTGTAAGGTCTGTGCAAGGCCGATAAACGACCATGGTGCGCCGCCAGCCCTGCGCAGCTCAATTACCTGGCGCGTTATTGTTGGGCGTCGGCCGCGCACGCACTATGGGTTCGTGGCGATTGCAAGTGAAATGCGGACTGTTGCAAGGCGTCTGTAAGCAGATTGACTCGCATGGTGCATTCCTCGTAAAATCGTGCGGTTTGAATTCCGGCCGGTCCAGAAAAGTTCCGGGGCGGATTAAACAACAAGCAGCAACGAGCAAAGGCAATAGCAGGTGGTTTCAGATCGTCAGGATGCCGGCCGGAAAACCGACTGGCAGACGCGTGATGCCTGGGATGACGAGGCAGAACGCGAAGAAGAGGCGGTCGATCCGCTGTCGCGCGTCGAGGCGGAAACGCTGTTCGGCGAGCGCGCGCTGCGCCCTTCGCGCATGACGCCCGGCAGGGTCGTGCTGGCGCAGGTTGCGGTTACTTTGTTGTCGGCCATTGCCTGGCGACTTTTTGCTGGCGGCAACGCCGGTGCGGCGGGTTGGTCGGCACTATTCGGTGGCACGGTGTGTTTCGTGCCCAGCGGTTTCTTCGCGCTGCGACTCTGGATGGCGCGCGAACGTCCCTCGATCAGCGGACTGGTGGTCGGCGAGGCGATCAAGGTGTTTGCCACCGCCGGGTTGTTTGTCCTGGTAGTGGTGCTGTACAGCGAGTTGCGCTGGGTACCGATGCTGGTCACGTTCCTGCTTGTGCTCAAGACTTACTGGGTCGCGCTGGCGATTCGCTGAGGTTGTGCCCCAGGGTGGGCCGGCCAGGCGCGGTAGGTCGGATAAGTGTGCTTCTCGTCGAAGTGGGGCACGAAAACAGAATATCAAGATGTTTTTGCGTGGCGCGTCACAACAGTGAAGCGCGGCGTGGATAAGGTTCAAACGAGCTTGCCCGCGGTGACCAGCAAAGTGTGCTGAAGGCGGTGCAAGAAGCGTACCGGCAAAATGCCGGCAACTGGTTTCGCAATATTACGGTTCGTTTCGACATGTCAGCTGCTCAAGGCGCCGAACAGGCCCTCACCCCCTCCGGCTATATCGCCGAACACTTGCAGAACCTCAACACGGTTGGCGGCAAGCAAGCCTCCGTCGTTGACTTCAGCGTCCTCAACTACGACACCGTGTTCTGGTCGGTGCTGTGCGGTGCCATCGCCGTGATTTTCCTGTACGCCGCCGCGCGCCGCGCGACCGCTGGCGTGCCGGGCCGCTTCCAGGCTTTCGTCGAAATGATCGTCGAAATGGTCGACGACCAGGCCAAGGGCATCATCCATGGCGACCGTTCCTTCATCGCGCCGCTGGCACTGATGGTGTTCTGCTGGATCACGGTGATGAATGCCGTCGACTTGATCCCGGTCGACTGGGTTACCGGCCTGAATGGCCTGCTGGGCATCTTCCACATCCATCTGCCGCACCACCGCGCGGTTGCCACGGCTGACCTGAACGGTACGCTGGGCATGTCGTGCGCAGTGCTGGTGCTGATGATCTATTACAGCTTCAAGATCAAGGGCGTGGGCGGCTTCGCCCATGAACTGCTGTCGGCCCCGTTCGGCGCCAAGTGGTACCTGGCCCCGTTCAACCTGATCCTGAACCTGATTGAATTCCTGGCCAAGGCGGTTTCGCTGGGCATGCGGTTGTTCGGCAACATGTACGCCGGCGAACTGGTGTTCCTGCTGATCGCGCTGCTGGGTTCCATCTGGACGTTCGGTGCGGACCTCTCCGCGCTGGGCTTCGTCGGTCATGTGCTGGCCGGTACGGTATGGGCGATCTTCCACATCCTGATCGTTCTGCTCCAGGCTTTCATTTTCATGATGCTGACGCTGGTGTACATCGGCCAGGCACACGATCACCACTGATTTAAGTTTTTCGGTTTTTCGGTTTTTTGGTTCTAAGTCTCTTCTCAATTAAAGGAGTAGTCATGCAAGCATATCTCGCCAACATCCAGGGTCTGACCGCCATCGGTATCGGCATCATCATCGGTCTGGGCGCAATCGGCGCCTGCCTGGGTATCGCCCTGATGGGTGGCAAGTACATCGAAGCGTGCGCACGTCAGCCTGAACTGATGAACCCGCTGCAAACCAAGATGTTCCTGCTGGCTGGCCTGATCGACGCAGCATTCCTGATCGGCGTGGGCGTTGCAATGCTGTTCGCATTCGCCAACCCGCTGCTGGCTGTCATCAAGTAATTCTTTTCGGTCTGCATGATGCTGACGGGCGGCGCGGGCCACTTAGCCTGGCCGCCCTTGCGCATTTATCTGTAGTTTGATTACCGAAAGGAACACACCATGAATCTGAACGCAACGTTTTTTGCGCAGATGGTCGTGTTCTTCATCCTGTGGTGGGTAGTTGCCAAATTCATTTGGCCGCCGCTGGTGAAGGCGCTCGACGAACGCGCAAAGAAGATCGCCGATGGCCTCGCCGCCGCCGAAAAAGGCAAGGCTGAGCTCGAACTCGCCAACAAGCGTGTGGACCAGGCCCTGGCCGAAGCCCGCACCGAAGGCGCTCAACGCGTCGCTGACGCCGAGAAGCGCGCTCAGCTGACCGCTGACGAGATCAAGCAAAACGCCCAGGCAGAAGCCGCACGCATCATTGCCCAGGCCAAGGCCGAAGCCGAACAGCAAGTTACCCGCGCGCGCGAGCAATTGCGCGACCAGGTCGCCGTGCTGGCCGTCAAGGGTGCCGAGCAGATCCTCAAGCGCGAAGTGAACGCGCAGGTCCACGCGGATCTGCTCAATCAACTCAAGGCTGAGCTCTAATCATGGCTGAAACCGCAACCATTGCCCGTCCCTACGCCGAGGCGCTGTTCCGCGTCGCGACCGAATCGAGCGGCAATCTGGATGCATGGTCCGAGCTGGTGTCGGAAATGGGGCAAGTTGCCGCCAATCCCGACATGAAGGCGGTGGCTGGCGATCCGAACGTGCACGGCGACAAGCTGGGTGCACTGTTCCTGTCGGCCCTGAAGTCTCCGGTCAACGACGAAGCCAAGCGCTTCGTCAGCCTGCTGGTGGATAACCACCGCCTGTCGGTATTGCCGGAAATCGCCGAGCAGTTCCATGCGCTCAAGAACGACCGTGAAGGGTCGGCTGATGTCGAGATCACGAGTGCCTTCCCCATTGAGGGCGCAAGCCTGACCGACCTCGTCGCCGCGCTCGAACGCAAGTTCGGCCGCAAGCTGCAGCCCTCGGTTGCGGTGGACCCGTCGCTGATTGGCGGCGTGCGCGTCAAGGTCGGCGACGAAGTGCTCGACACCTCCGTGCGTGCGCGCCTGGCAGCAATGCAAGTGGCGCTGACCGCATGATGCGCGAGAAGCGCACCAGCCGACGGATTGAAGAATTAGGAGCATTGTGATGCAACTGAACCCCTCAGAAATCAGCGAGCTGATCAAGTCCCGCATCTCGGGTCTTGGCGCCGACGCTGAAGTGCGCAACACCGGCACGGTGATTTCCGTGACCGATGGTATCTGCCGCGTGCACGGCCTGTCTGGCGTGATGCAGGGCGAGATGCTGGAATTCCCCGGTAACACGTTCGGTCTGGCACTGAACCTCGAGCGCGACTCTGTCGGCGCCGTGGTGCTGGGCGACTACGAACACATTTCCGAAGGCGACCCGGTCAAGTGCACCGGCCGCATTCTGGAAGTGCCGGTTGGCAAGGAACTGCTGGGCCGCGTGGTCAACACGCTGGGTCAGCCGATCGATGGCAAGGGCCCGATCAACGCCAAAGAAACCGACGTGATCGAAAAGGTTGCCCCTGGCGTGATCGCACGTCAGTCGGTCAGCCAGCCGGTGCAGACCGGCCTGAAGTCGATCGACGCGATGGTGCCGATCGGCCGTGGCCAGCGCGAGCTGATCATTGGTGACCGCCAGACCGGCAAGACCGCCGTTGCTGTCGACGCGATCATCAACCAGAAGGGCAAGGGCGTTTTCTGCGTCTACGTGGCAATCGGTCAGAAGGCTTCGACCGTGAACAACGTGGTGCGCAAGCTCGAAGAACTGGGCGCGATGGAGTACACCATCGTCGTTGCTGCTACGGCTTCGGACTCCGCCGCCATGCAGTACCTGGCTGCCTACGCTGGTTGCACGATGGGCGAGTACTTCCGCGACCGCGGCGAAGACGCGCTGATCGTCTATGACGACCTGACCAAGCAAGCCTGGGCCTACCGCCAGGTGTCGCTGCTGCTGCGCCGCCCGCCGGGCCGCGAAGCTTACCCCGGCGACGTGTTCTACCTGCACTCGCGTCTGCTCGAGCGCGCAGCCCGCGTGAACGCCGACTACGTCGAGAAGTTCACCAAGGGCGCAGTGACCGGCAAGACCGGCTCGCTGACCGCGCTGCCCGTGATCGAAACGCAAGCTGGCGACGTGTCCGCTTTCGTGCCGACCAACGTGATCTCGATTACCGACGGCCAGATCTTCCTGGAAACCGACCTGTTCAACGCAGGTGTGCGCCCCGCAATCAACGCCGGTATCTCGGTGTCGCGCGTTGGTGGTGCCGCCCAGACCAAGGTCGTCAAGAAGCTGTCCGGCGGTATCCGTACCGACCTGGCCCAGTACCGTGAACTGGCTGCGTTCGCGCAGTTCGCTTCCGACCTGGACGATGCCACCCGCAAGCAGCTGGAGCGCGGCCGCCGCGTGACGGAACTGCTCAAGCAGGCTCAATACTTGCCGCTGCAGGTGTGGCAGCTGGCCGCGTCGCTGTATGCAGCCAACAACGGCTTCCTCGACAACGTGGAAGTGAAGGACATTCTCCCGTTCGAGAAGGGCCTGCACGACCATCTGAAGACCAAGTACGCCGACCTCGTCAACCGCATCGAAGATTCCAAGGATCTGTCGAAGGAAGATGAAGCCACCCTGCGTGCCGCGATCGAGGATTTCAAGAAGTCCGCCGCGTTCTAACCGCGCAATTCCACGAAACTGCGCCGGCACCGTTGCCATGACGGTGCCGGTGCGGCACGAATGGAGAGGAAGATATGGCCGGAACGAAAGAAATTCGAACCAAGATCAAGAGCGTGCAAAACACGCGCAAGATCACCAAGGCGATGGAGATGGTCGCCGCGTCCAAGATGCGCAAGGCGCAGGAACGGATGCGCAACGCCCGTCCCTATGCTGAGAAAGTGCGCAATATCGCGGCGCACCTGGCTGCGGCCAACCCCGAGTTCAAGCACCCCTTCATGGTGGCACGCGACATCAAGCGCGCCGGCATGATCGTGGTAACGACGGACAAGGGGCTGTGCGGCGGCATGAACACGAACGTGCTGCGTGCGGTAACCAATGAGCTGCGTGAGCTGCAAAGCCGCGGCGTGGAGGTGCAGAGCACCGCCATTGGTTCCAAGGGCTTGCAGTTCATGGGCCGCATCGGCGCCAAGGTGCTCTCGCACGTGGTGCACCTCGGTGACACCCCGCATCTGGAAAAACTGATCGGTGCCATCAAGGTCCAGCTCGACGCCTTCACCAATGGTGAAGTCGATGCTGTGTACCTGGCTTACACCAAGTTCATCAATACGATGAAGCAGGAGCCGATGGTGGAGCAGCTGCTGCCGCTCCCCGCCGACAAGTTTGCCCAGACCGAAGATGAAAAGCGCGCCTACTCGTGGGATTACATCTACGAGCCCGACGCACAGACCGTAGTGGAAGAACTGTTGGTCCGCTACGTCGAAGCGCTGGTGTACCAGGCCGTGGCCGAAAACATGGCGTCCGAGCAATCGGCGCGCATGGTGGCCATGAAGGCGGCATCCGACAATGCCAAGAACGTGATCGGCGAACTGCAACTGGTCTACAACAAGACCCGTCAGGCAGCGATTACCAAGGAACTGTCGGAAATCGTCAGCGGTGCCGCAGCCGTCTAAGGCGTCAAGTATTCAAGCTATCGGAGATACGAAATGAGTATCGGAAATATTGTGCAGTGTATTGGCGCCGTGGTGGACATCGAGTTCCCCCGCGACGCGCTGCCTAAGGTCTACGAAGCGCTCGTGCTGGAAGACAGCAACGAAGCCTCGTTCGCCGAGAAGGGCCTGACCTTCGAAGTGCAGCAGCAGCTGGGTGACGGCGTGGTGCGTACCATTGCCCTCGGCTCGTCGGACGGCCTGCGCCGCGGCATGGCAGTGAAGGGCACTGGCGCCCCGATCTCGGTGCCCGTCGGTCACGGCACGCTGGGCCGCATCATGGACGTGCTGGGTCGTCCCATCGACGAAGCCGGCCCGATCGCTTCGGACGAGCTGCGCTCGATCCACCAGAAGGCCCCGAAGTTCGACGAACTGTCGCCTTCGGTTGACCTGCTCGAAACCGGCATCAAGGTGATCGACCTGGTGTGCCCGTTCGCAAAGGGCGGCAAGGTGGGTCTGTTCGGTGGCGCCGGCGTCGGCAAGACCGTGAACATGATGGAGCTCATCAACAACATCGCCAAGCAGCACAGCGGTTTGTCGGTGTTCGCCGGCGTGGGCGAGCGTACCCGTGAAGGGAACGACTTCTACCACGAAATGAAGGACTCGAACGTTCTCGACAAGGTGGCCATGGTGTTCGGCCAGATGAACGAGCCGCCGGGCAACCGTCTGCGCGTGGCACTGTCCGGCCTGACCATGGCCGAGAAGTTCCGCGACGAAGGCCGTGACATCCTGTTCTTCGTCGACAACATCTACCGCTACACGCTGGCCGGTACCGAAGTGTCCGCACTGCTGGGCCGTATGCCTTCCGCAGTGGGTTACCAGCCGACGCTGGCCGAGGAAATGGGCAAGCTGCAAGAGCGCATCACCTCGACCAAGACTGGCTCGATCACGTCGATCCAGGCCGTGTACGTGCCTGCGGATGACTTGACCGACCCGTCGCCTGCTACCACCTTCCTGCACCTGGACTCGACCGTCGTGCTGTCGCGTGACATCGCCGCGCTGGGTATCTACCCGGCAGTCGATCCGCTCGACTCGACCTCGCGTCAGCTGGACCCGCAAGTCGTGGGTCAAGAGCACTACGACGTGGCCCGTCGCGTGCAGCAAACGCTGCAACGCTACAAGGAACTGCGCGACATTATCGCGATTCTGGGCATGGACGAACTGTCGCCGGAAGACAAGCAGTCGGTGTCGCGCGCTCGTAAGATCCAGCGTTTCCTGTCGCAGCCCTTCCACGTTGCGGAAGTGTTCACGGGTTCGCCGGGCAAGTACGTCACGCTGAAGGAAACCATCCGCGGCTTCAAGATGCTGGTGGACGGCGAGTGCGATCACCTGCCGGAGCAAGCGTTCTACATGGTCGGCTCGATCGACGAAGCCTTCGAGAAGGCCAAGAAGCTCCAGTAAGCGGCGTCTTTCGCTGCCAGCGCCGTAGTGGCGGCCTAGCCACGGACAGCGATGTCCGGGGCGGCCGCGCTCAGCCCGGCAGCGGAATACTTGCTTCCTGGCAACGGGAAGCCGAAGCTTTCAGGGACTAAAGGAATTCACATGGCAACCATTCTTGTAGACGTCGTCAGCGCCGAATCGTCGATCTTCTCCGGTCAGGCGAAGTTCGTGGCACTGCCGGGCGAGTCGGGCGAGTTGGGTATCCTGCCGGGCCATACGCCGCTGATTACGCGTATCCAGCCGGGCGCGGTGCGCATCGAGAAGGAAGACGGCAGCGAAGAGTTCGTGTTCGTGGCCGGCGGGATTCTCGAAGTCCAGCCCAAGCACGTCACCGTGCTGGCAGACACCGCTATCCGCGGCAGCGATCTCGACGAAGCCAAGGCGCAGGAAGCCAAGCGCGCCGCCGAAGAGCTGATGCAGAACCAGAGCAGCGATCTCGACCTGGCACGTGCCCAGAGCGAGCTTGCCGTGGCAGCAGCACAGCTGGCCGCCATCGCGCGCCTGCGCCGGAAACGGTAAGAAAAGCAGGGCCGCCGCAGCTGTTGTTTTTTTGGCGGCGGCGAAAAAAAAGGCAGCTGCGAGGCTGCCTTTTTTTATGCCAACGACTATTCTGTCGGCTCAGGACAAAAAAAAGCGCGCGGGCCGGGGAGGCTCCGCGCGGACGGGAAAATCCCTTCGAGGGGTCAATTCGAAGGAACGGGTAAGGTCCAGGTCAACCAACAGGCGCTAACCACATTCTTGGTGGTCCAGCACTCGGTCAGGCGGTATTGATCGCATTCAGACGATCCAACCAGCCGGAACCGGCAAGCGCCAACATCATCTCAACCTGGTACACCGATCACAGGCATCGCCTGTGATCCGGTTAATCTGGGTGGGAATGCTTCCTTAGGCTTTCTTCCATGACGCCCTCCCTTTCTGTTTGGGGGAGGGAACGCCTTTCACAAAAACTGATTGTGTTGAAGCATTGTGGGGGAAACTTTTGGGGATGGCAGTAACAAAATGTATCGGTTTGCAAGAAGTTGAAAGCGCGGTAACTGAATAAGCGTCTAAATAGGCATAAATGGGCATGGTAGACCACGTGCCACCGTACTCGCCGCCAGGCGGCGGGAACATCACCACGTGGCGCGGGTCCGATAGTTTTCGCCGACCCTGCCATCCGCCTTGCGGTCTGGCCATCCACTGCCATGCCGCTTTCCTTCCCCTTTCCCCCTTTTTACCGCTTTGCCCTGACCCCCGCCAATATCGCGAGAGGCCTTGTCCAGCATAGGCTGGCGGCGTTGCTAGCCACGTCTTTCATGGTGGCTGGCCAGGTTGGCGCGGCCGAGCTGCAAGCCCCCGCCGGTACGCTCTGGCAAGGCGAGCTCGACGGCCACATACAGGTATCGCTGACGATATTTCCGCGCGCGGGCACTGGCGGGATCGACGGCACGGCCCGTTACGATTCAATGCTTGCCTCCGCACCGCGTCAACTCGATGGCCAATTGACATCCGACGGACGGCTTAGCGTGCGCGAGCGTGCCACCGGCCAGGCGCCTGTTGAG
The DNA here is from genome assembly GCF_054515855.1 of Cupriavidus sp. PET2-C1. Taxonomy (NCBI): domain Bacteria; kingdom Pseudomonadati; phylum Pseudomonadota; class Betaproteobacteria; order Burkholderiales; family Burkholderiaceae; genus Cupriavidus; species Cupriavidus sp. PET2-C1. The sequence goes on along the minus strand of NZ_CM137259.1, from coordinate 4,223,969 downwards.
TATCCCGAAGCCCGCGATGGTGCACGTTTTGAGGGCACCGTCTCCTCCGATGGGTTGAGTGTCAGTGGGGAATGGATGAATACCGACGGGTCCCGCCGCCAGGCGTTGACGCTCACGCGCAAGGCAATCTATCGCGAGCGCACCGTGAATGTGGCTGGTGCACGTCTTACCGAACGCTATCCCGAAACCGGCCGCCCGCATGTGGATGCGCTCATTACGTCACTGCGTGTCAGCGGCTGCGGCCAGGGCGAACAGGAATGCCGTAGCGCGATCGAGGTCATGCGGCTGGATGCCGGCAACGTCAGCCTGCTGCGCACCACCTGGCGCTACAGCGGTGGCGCGCATGGCAGCCTCGACTTCGTGAGTGGCACGTGGCGGCGTCACGGCCCGGCGGGTGCAATGGCTTCCGCGCCAACTGCCCAGCCGGTCTATCGCCGGGTCGGGCTAGCCGATGTCCTGCAGCCGGGCGAGGCCTGCCTGCAAAAACTCAACGACGAGCTACAAGCCGCACTGAAGCGGCAGGGCGCGGCCGAGCCCGCGCGTGGCGCGCTTGATGCACAAGCGCTGCAGGAATCGCGCGTCCCGTTTACCCTGTACCGCGGCGGCGTGGTGCTGCACTATGCCCCCTACGCGGTCGGCCCATTTGCGCAGGGCGCCTACCAGGCAGCGGTGCCGTTCGCGCGGCTGGGCAGTTGTGCCCGCCCGGCCGGTGCCGGCCGCGACCAGTCCCCGGAACCCAACGAGAAGGAATCGACGTGAGCGAGATGCAGACAGCCATTCGCGGCATGCTGGCGATGAAGACGGTAGCCGTGGCCGGCCTGTCCGGGCACCCGGAGCGCCCCAGCCATGAAGTAGCCGCCTACCTGCAGCGCCACGGCTATCGCATTGTCCCCGTCAATCCGCGCCATGCGGGTGAGCGCATCCTGGGCGAGACCTGCTACGCCAGCCTCGCCGACGCCGCCGCGGCCTTGGCCAAATCCGGGCAGCGCATTGATTGGGTCGATATCTTCCGCCGCGCCGCCGATGTGCCGCCGGTGGTCGAGGATACCATCGCGATCGGCGCCCGCGGCGTCTGGCTGCAACTCGGCATTGTCAATGATGCGGCTTTTGCCCGGGCTGCCGCCGCCGGGTTGCAGTCGGTGCAGGACCGCTGCAGCAAGATCGAGCTGATGCGACAGGCCGCCTGATCCCGCTAAACTAGTCATCTTAGCTCCGAATCTAGTTCCCAATTCCACCCTCAATCCCGCCTCAAGCAGCCATGGCCATCGATCCCCAGCTTCTCGACTACTACCGCCGGCTCTCCGAACGCTACGCCGGGCAGCCCGAGCCGGCCGGTGCCGCCGGCCGCCGCGCGCGCTTCGCCGAGATCGCGGCGACCTCGGTCGTGCCCGACCCGGAGGGCATCAAGTCCACCGACATGGAGCTGGCGCTACCCGGCCGCACGCTGGCGGCGCGATTGTTCCGCCCGGAAGGCGTGGCCGAGCCGCGCCTGATTGTCTATTTCCATGGCGGCGGCTGGGTGGTGGGTTCGCATGACACGCATCACAGCGTGGCAGCGCTGCTCGCCGCCGACACCGGCTGCGCGGTGGCCAGCGTGGACTACCGGCTGGCACCGGAGCATCCGTTCCCCGCGCCGTGCGACGACGCGCTGCAGGCGGTGCTGTGGTTCGCCGAGCAACGCGTCCGGTTGCGCCTGGACGCAGGCTTCCTGGCCGTGGCGGGCGACAGCGCGGGCGGGCACCTGGCCGCGCAGGCCGCGCGCTGGGCCAATGCGCATGGGCGCCCCGGCCTGGTCAACGCCCAGTTGCTGATCTATCCCGTGGCCGCGCCCGTGCTGGCCAGCGAAAGCTATCGCGCCTTTGCGGATGGCCCCGGCCTTACCCGCGACGAGATGGCCTGGTTCTGGACGGAGTTCATCGGCGCCGAGCGCCTTGCCGCCGGCGCCGCCATCGAAGATACGCGCATCCACCTGATGGGCGCCGCGCCACAGCACCTGCCTCCGGCCAGCGTGGTGGTGGTTGCCGCCCACGACGTGCTGCGCGACGACGGCCTGGCCTACGCTGACTACCTGGTGCGCTATGGCGCGCCGGTGATCACGCTGGAGGCGAGCGGGATGACGCACGGCTTTGCCCGCCTGCAGCCCGATGCCCCGCGCGCGCGCGAATGGATGCGCCGCGCAGCGCAGGCCTTCAAGGAACTGGCGGCGGATATCTAAGCTGTCGGCGGCGGCCGGCCATCCCGTAAAATGGCGGTCTTACGAGGATGACCATGACCGCATTGCAGAACGATACCTTCCTGCGCGCGCTGCGCCGGCAACCGACCGAGTACACCCCGCTGTGGCTGATGCGTCAGGCGGGGCGCTACCTGCCCGAATACAATGCTACGCGCGCTCGCGCCGGCAGCTTCCTGGGCCTGGCCAAGAACCCGGCCTACGCGACCGAAGTTACCCTGCAGCCCCTCGAGCGCTATCCGCTCGACGCGGCCATCCTTTTCTCCGACATCCTGACCGTGCCCGATGCCATGGGCCTCGGGCTGTCGTTTGCCCAGGGTGAGGGGCCGCGCTTTGCCCACCCGTTGCGCACCGAAGGCGACGTCAAGAAGCTGGCGGTGCCGGACATGGCCTCGCTGTCCTACGTGTTCGACGCGGTCAGCGAGATCCGCCGGGCGCTGGTGCAGGACGGCCGCCAGCGCGTGCCGCTGATCGGCTTCTCGGGCAGCCCCTGGACGCTGGCCTGCTACATGGTCGAGGGTGCGGGCTCCTCCGATTTCCGCACGGTCAAGGCCATGATGTACAGCCGCCCCGACCTGATGCACCGCATCCTGGAGATCAACGCGCAGGCCGTGTCGGCCTACCTGAATGCGCAGATCGAGGCAGGGGCGCAAGCCGTGATGCTGTTCGACACCTGGGGCGGCACGTTGGCCGACGGCATGTACCAGACGTTCTCCCTGGCCTATATGCGCAAGGTGCTGGCCGGACTGAAGCGCGAGCACAACGGCGAGCAGGTGCCGGCCATCGTGTTTACCAAGGGCGGCGGCTTGTGGCTGGAAGCGCTCACCGAGATCGGCGCCGATGCGCTTGGTCTGGACTGGACGGTCAATTTGACGCAGGCGCGCCGCCGCACTGGCGGCAAGGTGGCACTGCAGGGCAATATCGACCCCAATGTGCTGTTTGCGCCGGAAGCCGCGATTCGCGAGCAGGTGCGTGGCGTGCTCGACAGCTATGCCGCCGGCGGCGGCTGCGACGGACACGTCTTCAACCTTGGCCACGGCATCTCCCAGTTCACCCCGCCCGAGAATGTGACGGTGCTGGTGGACGAAGTGCATCGCTACAGCCGTCAGCTGCGCACCGCGGCAAGGTGACAGCCGGTGCACGTCTTCCCTCCCTTCAGGGGGTACCGCCTGTGCGGCGCAGCGAGCCGGCCTCGCGCGCCGCACCCGGACGGGCAGGTGCCGGGGGAGGCTTGCCCGAAGCGCTGTCAAGTAAACTATTTTGCAATATTTCGCCCTTTCGGTGCCGGTTCGCGCTTGTCAAGGCTTGACTTATGCACATCAATGGGTTTTCCGCAGTGCAAGAGCGGGTTAGTCCCTAACTCATCTGAGGGACGTCGCCAAGTCCTTGATTTACAAGGCATTGCATCTGGTCACACACAGGCTGGAATGCCCGTGGGAGCCTTGTTTCACGGGGCTTGGCGGGAACTCCGGGCGAGTTTTCAACAAAGTTATCCACAGGCGGTGCCCGGGGCCGGGAAAACCAGCCATCTATCATCGACTTAGGGGCACATTTGAAGCGTTACTTTAAGTTGATGTTGCACCGCACACTGAATTTGTCTGGAAAGGGGCTCAGCCTCGGCCTGCACATGCTTTGGGCGTTCTCGCCCCATTCTGGACCGTACCCACCGCTGCGCTGGATGATCGGCCCGGGAGGCGCGGTGTGACGTCACCGGGGATCTCCGAGCAAACCGCGCTGGCCGTGGAGCCTACCGGCAGCGCACCGCTGGCCGTCGTGCGGGTGGCGCTCGATACGCCGGCTGACGATGTCTTCGATTATCTTGCGGGCCCGGAAGTCCAGCCCGGCGAACTGGTCACGGTGCCGTTCGGCCGCCGTACGCTGGTCGGCGTGGCCGTATCGCGTTGCGCGCACTCCGATGTGCCCGCCGACAAGCTGCGCTCTGTCGCACAGCGCCTGGACTGGCTGCCACCGCTTGGCGCCCACTGGATCGCGCTGGCAGGCTTTGCCGCTCGCTATTACCACCGCTGCCTGGGCGAAGTCATGCTGCCCGCGCTGCCTCCGGCCCTGCGCGAGGCCGACGGCTGGGCGCGGCTGGCACTGCGAGCCCGCAGCGAACACTACCGCGTGGCCCCGGGGCAGGGCGAGGCGCTGTTGGCGGCGGTGCCGCCGCGCGCCCGCACCGTGCTGGCGCTGGCTCGGGCGCTGGTGGCTGCCGCCGGGGAAGAGCGGATGGTATCCGCCGCCGAGGCGCGTGCGCTCTGCAGCGCGGCGCCCTCGCGCCTGGTGGAGTGGGCCGAGGCCGGCTGGGTGATCTCCGAGCGGGCCGACCAGCCTTTGCTGGGCGCGCCCTCGGCTGCCGAGCCGTCCACCGCGCCGCCGCTGCACGAAGAGCAGCGCGTGGCCGTGGAAGCGATCGCGCAGGCCAAGGGATTCGCGCCGTTCCTGCTCCACGGCGTCACCGGCAGCGGCAAGACCGAAGTCTACCTGCACGCCATGGCCGAAGTGCTGGCGCGCGATACGCAGGCGCAGGTGCTGATGCTGGTGCCCGAAATCAACCTCACGCCGCAGCTGCAGGGCCGCATTGCCTCGCGCTTTCCCCATCTGCCGCTGGCGGTGCTGCATAGCGGCCTGGCCGACCAGGAGCGCACGCTGCAATGGCTGGCGGCGCACCGCGGCGAGGCCCGCATCGTGCTGGGCACGCGGCTGGCGGTGCTGGCTTCGCTGCCGCACCTGGCGCTGATCGTGGTCGACGAGGAGCACGACACGTCCTACAAGCAGCAGGAAGGCCTGCGCTACTCCGCACGCGACCTGGCCGTATGGCGAGCCAAGCAGCTCGGCACGGCCGTGGTGCTGGGCTCCGCCACGCCGTCCATGGAGTCCTGGTGGCGTGCGGAGCAGGGCACCTATCGCAAGCTGGTGCTGCGTGAGCGGGCCCAGACCGATGCCACGCTGCCCACGGTGCGGCTGATCGACATCAACCAGGAACGCCAGCGCCAGCGCGCCCTCTACGAAGGGCTGTCGGTGCCGTTGCTAAACGCCATCGAGGCCCGCCTGCAGCGTGGCGAGCAAAGCCTGCTGTTCCTGAATCGGCGCGGCTACGCCCCGGTGCTGGCCTGCGATAGCTGCGGCTGGCTCTCCGGATGCCCGCGCTGCTCGGCCTATATGGTGCTGCACCGGCCGGAGCGCCGCCTGCGCTGCCACCATTGCGGGCTGGAATCCCCGGTGCCCCATCATTGCCCGGATTGTGGTAATGTGGATGTTGCGCCACTTGGCAGGGGCACCCAGCGCATCGAGGAGGCCCTGGCAGCCCGCTTTCCGCAAGCGCGCATCGCCCGCATCGATGCCGACTCCACGCGTCGCAAGGGCAGCGCGCAGGCCATGTTCGATGAGGTCCACGCGGGCGAGGTCGACATCTTGGTCGGCACGCAGATGGTGGCCAAGGGGCACGACTTCCAGCGCGTGACCCTGGTCGGCATCGTCCATCCGGACGCCGCCATGTTCAGCCACGATTTCCGCGCGGCCGAGCATTTGTTTGCCTCCCTGATGCAGGTGGCCGGACGGGCCGGGCGGGCAGGGCTGGCGGGCGAGGTGCTGATCCAGACCCGCTATCCCGATGCATCGGCATTGCAGGCATTGGTACGCCATGACTATGATGGATTCGCGGCTACCCAGTTGCGCGAGCGCCGCCAGGCCGGGTTGCCCCCGTTTGCCTACCAGGTGCTCGTCACGGCCGACCATGCCGAACTGGAGCGTGCGCTGGCCTTCCTCCAGAGCGCGCGGAATCGGGCCGATGCGTGCCGGATGGCGCCGGAGGTGCAACTCCATGACCCGGTGCCGATGTCGATGGTGCGGGTGGCTAACCGGGAGCGCGCGCAAATGTTGGTGGAAAGTACCTCGCGCATTGCACTGCAAAGATTTATCAGCGAGTGGGTGCAAACTTTTGGCGAGGCGCTGGGCGATGCCAAGGGCGTGCGCTGGCAGTTGGAGATTGATCCCTTGCGCATCTGAGTGGGGTCCGGTTGCGCCACGGGCCGCGCAGCGCAAGGTACGGTGCAACCACTTTTCCTGATGTATCTGAGTGGTTGTACCTAGTTGCACCTTTGGTTTGCCAGGGAGTATGATCGCGCCAATCTGCCGGTTTCCCCGCAGTCAGGAAACCGGCGTCCGCGTCTTACGGAGAATCAAGCGCATGGCCACCACCACCCTCGGCGTCAAACTCGACGACGCCTCCCGCGAGCGCCTCAAGCGCGTTGCGCAGTCGATCGACCGCACACCGCACTGGCTGATCAAGCAGGCGATCTTCACGTATCTGGAGCAAGTCGAACGGGGCAACATCCCGCATGAGACCAGCGCCGCCGGTACGGGGAGCGAGGGTGCGGCGGACGGTGCCGACGCCTTTGACGGCGCGGCGGGTGACGGCGCGATGCAGCCGTTCCTGGAGTTCGCGCAGAGCGTGCAGCCGCAATCGGTGCTGCGCGCGGCCATCACCGCTGGCTATCGCCGCCCCGAGTCCGAGTGCGTGCCGGTGCTGCTTGAGCAGGCTCGCCTGCCACATCAGCAGGCCGAAGCCGCTCTCGCCATGGCCCGGACCCTGGCCACGCGGCTGCGCGAGCGCAAGGTCGGCACCGGCCGCGAAGGGCTGGTGCAGGGCCTGATCCAGGAGTTCTCGTTGTCCTCGCAGGAAGGCGTGGCGCTGATGTGCCTGGCCGAGGCGCTGCTGCGCATTCCCGACAAGGCCACCCGCGACGCGCTGATCCGCGACAAGATCAGCGGCGCCAACTGGCAGTCGCACCTGGGCCAGAGCCCGTCGGTGTTCGTCAATGCCGCCACCTGGGGCCTGCTGTTTACGGGCAAGCTGGTGGCCACGCATACCGAAGCCGGCCTGTCCAAGGCGCTGACCCGCATCATCGGCAAGGGCGGCGAGCCGCTGATCCGCAAGGGCGTGGACATGGCGATGCGCCTGATGGGCGAACAGTTCGTCACCGGCGAGACCATTTCCGAGGCGCTGGCCAATGCGCGCAAGTACGAGGCCGAGGGCTTCCGCTACTCCTACGACATGCTGGGCGAAGCGGCCATGACCGAGGCCGACGCGCAGCGCTACCTGGCCTCCTACGAGCAGGCCATCAACGCCATCGGCCAGGCTTCGCGCGGGCGCGGCATCTATGAAGGCCCCGGCATCTCGATCAAGCTCTCGGCGCTGCATCCGCGCTACAGCCGCGCGCAGCATGAGCGCGTCATCAGCGAGCTCTACGGCCGCCTCAAGTCGCTGACCTTGCTTGCCCGCCAGTACGACATCGGCATCAACATCGACGCCGAGGAAGCCGACCGCCTGGAAATCTCGCTCGACCTGCTGGAGCGCCTGTGCTTCGAGCCCGAGCTGGCCGGCTGGAACGGCATCGGCTTCGTGGTGCAGGGCTACCAGAAGCGCTGCCCCTTCGTGATCGACTACCTGATCGACCTGGCCCGCCGCAGCCGCCACCGCCTGATGATCCGCCTGGTCAAGGGCGCATACTGGGACAGCGAGATCAAGCGTGCCCAGGTGGACGGGCTGGAGGGCTATCCGGTCTACACGCGCAAGGTCTATACCGACGTGTCCTACGTGGCCTGCGCGCGCAAGCTGCTGTCGGTGCCGGACGTGATCTACCCGCAGTTCGCCACCCACAACGCCCACACGCTGGCGGCCATCTACCAGATCGCCGGCCACAACTACTACCCCGGCCAGTACGAGTTCCAGTGCCTGCACGGCATGGGCGAGCCGCTGTACGACCAGGTGGTCGGCCCGCTGGCCGACGGCAAGTTCAACCGCCCGTGCCGGATCTACGCGCCGGTCGGCACGCATGAGACGCTGCTCGCCTACCTGGTGCGCCGCCTGCTGGAAAACGGTGCCAATACGTCCTTCGTGAACCGCATCGCCGACGACACCATCTCGCTGGACGAACTGGTGGCCGACCCGGTGGCCGTGGTCGAGCAGATGCACGCCGAGGAAGGTGCGCTTGGCCTGCCGCATCCGCGCATTCCGCAGCCACGCAACCTTTATGGCGAATCGCGGGCCAACTCCGCCGGTATCGACCTGTCCAACGAGCATCGCCTGGCTTCGCTGTCTTCGGCGCTGCTGGCCGGTACCAGCGAGGCCGTCAGTGCCGTGCCGCTGCTGGGCGTGGAAGCCGCCGCTGGCGCGGATGCCGGCCAGCCCGCACCCGTGCGCAACCCGTCCGACCTGCGCGACGTGGTCGGCCATGTCACCGAAGCCAGCATGGCCGAGGTGGAAGCCGCGCTGCAGGCCGCGGTGAACGCCGCGCCGATCTGGCAGGCGACCCCGGCCGATGTGCGCGCCGCCGCGCTGGAACGTGCCGCGGAACTGATGGAAGCGCAGATGCAGTCCCTGATGGGCATCATCGTGCGCGAGGCCGGCAAGACGTTCTCCAATGCCATCGCCGAAGTGCGCGAGGCGGTGGACTTCCTGCGCTATTACGCCGCGCAAGTGCGTGAAACCTTCTCCAGCGACACCCACCGCCCGCTCGGGCCGGTGGTCTGCATCAGCCCGTGGAATTTCCCGCTGGCCATCTTTACCGGCCAGGTCGCGGCCGCGCTGGCCGCCGGCAACACCGTGCTGGCCAAGCCCGCCGAGCAGACCCCGCTAATTGCTGCCCAGGCCGTGCGCTTGCTGCGCGAGGCTGGCGTGCCGGCTGGCGCCGTGCAATTGTTGCCGGGCCGCGGCGAAACCGTGGGCGCCGCGCTGGTAGGCGACGCTCGCGTCAAGGGCGTGATGTTCACCGGCTCCACCGAAGTGGCGCGCCTGCTGCAACGCAGCGTGGCCGGCCGGCTGGACGCGGCTGGCCGCCCGGTGCCGCTGATCGCCGAAACCGGCGGCCAGAACGCGATGATCGTGGACTCCTCCGCGCTGGCCGAGCAGGTGGTTGGCGACGTGGTCAACTCCGCCTTCGACTCGGCCGGCCAGCGCTGTTCCGCGCTGCGCGTGCTGTGCCTGCAGGAAGACGTGGCCGACCGCGTGCTGGAAATGCTCAAGGGCGCCATGGACGAGCTCACCATGGGCAACCCGGACCGTTTGTCCACCGACGTCGGCCCGGTCATTGACGAAGAGGCGCGCGGCAACATCGTGCGCCATATCGACGCCATGCGCGCCAAGGGCCGCCGCGTCCACCAGGCCGACCCGAACGGCGCGGCCAGCGCGGCCTGCCGCAATGGCACCTTTGTGTCGCCAACGCTGATCGAGCTCGACAGCATCGAAGAGCTGCAGCGCGAAGTCTTTGGCCCCGTGCTGCACGTGGTGCGCTACCCGCGAGCTGGCCTCGACACGCTGCTTGCGCAGATCAACGGCACTGGCTACGGCCTGACCATGGGCATTCACACCCGCATCGACGAAACCATCGAGCACATCGTCGAGCGCGCGGAAGTGGGCAACCTCTACGTCAACCGCAATATCGTGGGTGCGGTGGTGGGCGTGCAGCCCTTCGGCGGCGAGGGCCTGTCCGGCACCGGCCCCAAGGCGGGCGGCCCGCTGTACCTGCACCGCCTGTTGTCGGTCTGCCCGCAGGACGCCGTGGCCCGCGTGGTGCGCGGCTCCGACACTGCCGGCGGCGCCGACGAGACCGGCCCGGTGCGCCGCACGCTGACCGAGGCACTGGGTACGCTCAAGGCATGGGCGCAGCGCGAGAGCGCGGCGCCGCCCGAACTGGCGGCGGCGTGCGAGCGCTTTGCCGCGGCCTCGGCGGCCGGCCTGTCGGTCACGCTGCCCGGCCCCACCGGCGAGCGCAACACCTACACGCTGCTGCCGCGCGCCGCCGTGCTGTGCCTGGCCCAGCAGGAGACCGACCTGGCCGTGCAGCTGGCGGCGGTACTGGCGGCTGGCAGCCAGGCCGTGTGGGTTGAAAGCCCGATGGCCCGGGCCCTGTTTGCGCGCCTGCCCAAGGCAGTACAATCGCGCGTCAGCCTGGTGGCCGACTGGTCGGCCAGCGACACCGGCTTCGACGCGGTCCTCCACCATGGCGATTCCGACCAGCTGCGCGCTGTGTGCGAGCAGCTGGCCACGCGCCCCGGCCCGATTATTTCGGTGCAAGGCCTGGCACATGGTGAACCGAATATCGCCATCGAGCGTTTGTTGATCGAGCGTTCGCTGTCCGTCAATACGGCGGCAGCGGGCGGCAATGCGAGTTTGATGACGATCGGCTAACCGCCGGGCGTCGATCGAAGCGACGCGAGGCAGCGGTGATCCCGCAAACCTCGCGTATTTGAAAATCGGGGAGCGTTTCGCGCCACACCCGGACGCGTCCAAAAACGCAGCAAAGGCTATAGAGAATAGCTACCAAGGAGAACAGATGAACTCGACTTTCCACAAGACGGCCCTCACCGTTGCCCTGTCCGTCGCTGGCCTGTGCGCCACCTCGGCCGCCTTCGCCCAGGCGCAGGAAATCAAGCTGGGCTTTGCCGCGCCGATGACCGGCGGCCAGGCGCAATACGGCAAGGACATGCAGAACGGCGTCGTCCTCGCCATCGAGGAAATGAACGCGACCAAGCCCAAGATCGGCGGCAAGGACGTCAAGTTCGTACTGCTCTCTGAAGACGACGCGGCAGACCCCAAGACCGGCTCGGTGGTCGCGCAAAAGCTGGTCGACAATGGCATCCAGGGCATGCTGGGCCACTTCAACTCGGGCACCAGCATCCCGGCGTCGATGGTCTACAACCGCGCTGGCATTCCCCAGATCGCCATGGCAACGGCGCCTGAGTACACCCGCCAGGGCTTCAAGACCACCTTCCGCATGATGACCTCCGACACCCAGCAGGGCTCGGTGATCGGTGCCTTCGTGGTGAAGAAGCTGGGCGCCAAGAACATCGCCATCGTCGACGACCGCACCGCCTACGGCCAAGGCCTGGCCGACGAGTTCGAGAAGGCCGCCAAGGCCGCCGGCGGCAAGATCGTGCGCCGCGAGTTCACCAACGACAAGGCGGTGGACTTCAAGGCCGTGCTGACCAACATCAAGCGCAGCAACCCGGACGTGATCTTCTTTGGCGGCGCCGAGACGCAATCCGCGCCGATGGCCAAGCAGGTCAAGGAACTCGGCATGAAGTCGCCGGTGGTGTCGGGCGAAATGTCGAAGACCGACAACTTCCTCAAGCTGGCCGGCCCTGCCGCCGAGGGCACGGTCGTCTCGCTGGCCGGCCTGCCGCTGGAGCAGATGCCCGGTGGCACCGCCTACGAGAAGAAGTACGAGAAGCGCTTCGGCGGCAAGGTGCAGACCTACTCGCCGTACGCCTATGACGGCGCCACCGCCTTGATGACCGCCATGATCAAGGCGGGCTCGGCCGATCCGGCGCGCTACCTGCCGGTGCTGGCGGCCACCAACATGCAAGGCGTGACCACCAAGACCCTGGCCTACGACGCGCGCGGCGACCTGAAGGACGGCGGCATCACCGTCTACAAGGTAGTTGGCGGCAAGTGGACCGTGCTGGAGACGGTAGGCGGCAAGTAAGCCATTGCCCCCGGCAGGGCACCATTAGCGTCCTGCATCTGACGCCATCCCGGTGGGATGGCGTTTTTTGTTTTGCGGCAGGCGAATTCGCCAGGACTCGTCAGGAATGTGATCCGCCGCGCCTCCGCCTGAAAGTCTTGCTTCGATCGCGGCGGTGGCGGACAACCAGTCGTTGTAGCGGGCTAAATCGAGAAAATCAATCAAGCCGGAGTCGTTGGCGAAGGTCGGCTGGCCTTGCGTGAGGAGCTCCTGGAGCGGGCGCAGGGTCTCCAGGTGGAGCGATGAAAGCGCATGCGGCAACAGGACCATGGCAGCAAGATCCTCAGCCAGGAGCCCACTGGGTACACCTGCATGCCCAATGGCCTGCAGTGCCTGACGCTGAGCCTTGGGTTCCTGGATCAAGGGTAGGAGGAAACCCAGTTCCTTCGCGTACTCGGCTCGGCTTATGGTGCCGCCTGACAGAGCGGCGTTCAAGATGGGAATGCTATCGGGGAACAAGCCTAGTCGCGCATATTGCATGACCGCCTGATGCGCAATTTCAGTGTCTGGCGAGCGGGCCGCCTTTGCGAGCATGGCTGCGACCTGAGGATTAGCCCCGAGGCGAGATTGCTCGGCGGCAGACAAGGCCAGGTCGGTTTCATATTGCGATGCCAGCAAGTTGACTAGAGCGCGTTTGACCTGCTCGGCGTGGACAGTCCCGTACAAGCTGGCTTCAATCCGCAACGCCGTTCTGGCACCAGGCGGAAGTGGCAGCAATCTCATCGTATCCAACAAATACTGGGCGCTTGTCGGATTGTGGCGAGTGGCTTCGAAGTCATGCCAAAGCCAATCGAATTTTTGCTCGGGTGTGAGGGTTGTATCCGAGATGATGCGTTGCGTATGGCGCTGAAGGCTTTCAAGATCGGCTCCCTCGCCGAGGGCGGCCTGATTTGACACTGGCTCCGCGACAGCACTTTGCTGTGGGGGCGCGACGTCCGCGGCCATGATCAGGCTCGGCAACAGTGCAAGCAGCAGCGTTTTCGGATATCCGAATATGCGCATTGAAACTTCCCCAGACAGCTTGATGGGCGTTTGCCGCGAACTTGGCCGGTGCCGGCGGGATCGGCGCCATGTGTACAAAGTAGATGAGTTGCCTGGGTTACCCCAATCGGCAATTTCTGAAATTAGGGCAGGAAATTTCTCAACGCGCCGTGCACAGCAGGTTATCCACAGGGAATATGACCGCTGGCCCTGGTGCACCCGCCCACAACTGGCCCGCGTTCTACACGGTCTCTCCGGGGGGGCATGGCCAAGATGGCTGCGCCAAGCGATGCGCGACGGCTGGAGAGCTCGATGCAGACGCGGCTTCCAGGCGGCGATGCCGTTTCTGCATACATCGGTGCAAAGCCGTTGTCCAGCGTTGCGGCTGCGACGGGAATCGCCTCTTTTTCTCACGAGCAGGAGGGGGCCACGATGGCGCATAATCCCGCACTCGCACATCCACCCCGAAGGAGCAGTCCGTGTCCGTGCAGGAAGTCAGCTACGACCACGCCATCGAGCTAGCCAACGCAGAGCGCTACGATGAAGCGCTGGTCATTCTCGACCAGCTTTCGCAGGCGCAGCCTCAAGTGGTGGATTTCGATTGCCTGCGGGCACGCCTGCATTTCGACCGCGGCGACGCGCAGGCCGCCTTTGCCGTGCTCGATGCGGCGCTGGCCAAGCTGCCCGGGCTGCCGCTGCACCCGGCGCACCGCTGGTCCTCGCGCGGCGTGATCGCGCACCGCTACGGCATGCTGCTGATGGGGATGGAGCGCTTGCCCGAGGCGTTGCCCTGGCTGGAAGAAGCTGCGCTGCGCAACGGCTTGTCCTCCGGCGAGTGGAGCGCCCGCCTGCATGCCGGGCTGGTGCATTACCGGCTGGGCAATTTCGCCGCGGCCGGCGCTTATTGGTATGACCTGCTTTATCGCGCGCCGGATCTTGGCGCCGAAGACATCCTGGGCCAGGCGCTGGCCCACGTGAATGCCGCCGGCGACGAGGCCGAGCCGATGCTGCGCCTGTGCCTGGCGCGGATCGGCCTTGACAACCCCGACCTGTTGGAGCTCGACGAAGCCGCGGGCGATGCCCTGGCCGCCGAGCAGGCGGCCATCGTGCTGGCCAGCCAGCCGGACCACCCGCATGCCCGCCGCATCCGCGCGCCGCTGCGCTACCGCGCGGGCGAGCTCGAGGGTGCCTGGGACGACTTCGCCACCTACCAGCGCAAGGCGCCGGACCCCAAGGCGCAGGTGCGCGAGCTCGAATGGCGCCACCAGTCCGGCGAGGCCGAGCCTTGGCTGCGCTTTGCCTTTGTCGAGGGCGCGACGGATGCGACCGGTTACTACAACGCTGGCGTGGCGCTGGCTGAGTTCATGGACGCTGTGCCGGCTGCCGAGGCGGCGTTGATGCCGCACCTGATCAAGGCCTATCGCCTTGGCCTGGCGCGCTTCGAAGCCTACTTCGCCACCGGCGAGGGCGGCTACGACGACGCCGATCCCCATATCTACTCCTTGCTGTGCCACAACCTTGCCACCCGGCTGGAAGGCGACGGCAACCGCGCGGAGCGCATCGCGCTGCACGAGAAGGGCATCGCGGTCAGCGAGTTCATCGAGCACTGGATCGACCTGCTCGAATGCCTGGAGGCAGCCGGCCAGCACGGTAAAGCCGTGGAAGTCGCGGGCGACGTGCTCAACCGCTATCCGCTGGAGCGCGATCCCGCCAACGTGGGCTGGATCTTCAGCCGGCTGATGAGCACCTGGAAGGCCATCGGCGGCACGGAAGTGACGTCGGCGGCCCGTGATGCGCTGGCGCACATGGATGCGCGCGCCGATGCCTTGCCGGTGGAGGAGCGCAGCCAGACCGCGCACGCGCTGGCCCACGCCCGCGCGCACTTCGCGGGGCTGCTGCGCAATGCCATGGACAGCATGGACCAGCACGACCGCATCGACACGCAGGCCGAGATCGAGGCCCTGCAGCGCCGCGCGCTGCTGATCGAGGACGCGTGGCTTTGCAACCAGTTCGGCATGATCTGGCGCGGCCTGGGCGCGCCGGAGCGCGCGCTGCCGCTGTTCGAGCAAGCCATCGCCCTGACCGCCGACGATCCTGCGGACCAGGCCTTCCCGCGCCTGCAGCGCGCGCTGATCCGCAACGGCGAGAAGCAATACGCGCAAGCACTGACGGATTTCGAGGCGGCATTTGCCGCGCGCGACCGCTGGGACGGCGAGGCCTACCTCGGCGCCGTCGAGGCCGCGCTGGGCCTGGAGCAGCGCGAGACCGCGCTGGGCTACTTCGACAAGGCTCGCGCGAGCGGCGCCGCGCAGGGCAAGACGCGCTCACTCTATGCCCGCATGGAAACCGGCCTGCGTGCAACGCGTCCGGGGTGGAAGTTCTGGGGCGTGTAGCCGGCAAGGCGGGCCGCATCCTCGGCCCGGTCACGATAAAAGAACGCCATCCCTGTAAGATGGCGTTTTTTTACGTGTGAACGCGTCACGTTGACGGCAGATTCCGTGCCTCTGTCGGACAAACGCCGACATGGAATGTCATGTGGCTCCGCTACCATATATCCCATGAATGGACTGAGCCAATTGTTTCCAAGCCTGCCCCTGGTACCGGGCGGGCTTTTCTGGGTCGGGCTGGCGCTGGTGGGCGCCGGCCTGGCGGGCGAGGCATGCCGCATGTACCTGCGGCTGCCCCGCATCGTCGGCTACGCGGCCACGGGCCTCGCGGCTGGCATGCTCGGCCGCGGCATCGTGGACGAGGACATGATCGCGCAGACCCGCATCCTGATCGACATGGCGCTGGCGCTCGCCCTGTTCGAGCTCGGGCACCGGCTCTCGCTCACCTGGCTGCGGGCCAATCGCTGGCTGCTCTTCACCAGCGCCTTTGAAAGCCTGCTGACCTGGGGCCTGGTCTCCGCCGTGCTGCAATGGATCGGCGTGAGCCCGGCGGTCGCCATCCTGGCCGGTGGCATTGCCGTCAGCACCTCGCCCACCATCGTGCTGCAGCTCAAGAACGAGCTGCGCGCCGAAGGGCAGGTGACCGAGCGGCTGCTCGCCATGGCCGCGCTGAACAGTATCTACGCCGCCGCCATTGTCCAGGTCGCCACCGGCTGGCTGCATTCCGAATACGGCAACCTGGGTGCGGCGCTGCTGCATCCGCTTTACCTGCTGGTGGGTTCCTGCCTGCTGGCCTGGGGCGCCGGCAAGCTCGGCCACGCGATCTATGCGCGCATGGAAACGGACGATCACTACAGCTTCCTCGTGCTGGTAGGGTTGGTTCTGTTCACGCTGGCGCTCACGCGCGTGCTCAAGCTGTCGATGCCGCTTACGCTGATGCTGGCCGGCGTGGTGTTCAAGCACCAGGACAGCCAGCCGCGCGTGTGGCCGGCGCACTTCGGCAGCGCGGGCAGCTTGCTGATCATCGTGATGGTGGTCTCGCTCGGCCTGCCGCTGACGGCGCACGACTGGGCCATCGGTGGTGGCGCCGCCTGTGTGCTGGTACTGCTGCGCCACATTGCCAAGCTGGTGGGCGTCGTCTCGCTGGGTTCGTTCTCGGGCCTGAGCATGAAGCAGTGCGTGGCCCTCGGGCTTGCGCTGGCACCCATGTCGGGCCTCGCGTACTTGCTGATGAACGATATCGCGCTGTTATACCCCGCCACGGGTGAGCCGCTGGCGGCCATCATCCTGTGCACGCTGGCGGTCGAGCAGTTGCTCGGGCCCACGCTGGCGGGCTGGGCACTTCGCTATGCGGGCGAGGTCAGAAGCAATGGAGGAGGGCGCTGATGTCACTCGAACCGTTCAAGCATTCCGAGGCGCTGACGTTTGGCGTGGAACTGGAGCTGCAACTCGTCAACCGGCATGACTACGACCTGGCGCCGTTCGCGCCGGATTTGCTGCGTGTGCTGAAAGGCGCGCAGCACGCCGGCGACATCAAGCCCGAGATCAGCCCCTCGATGATCGAGATCAGCACCGGCATCTGCAAAAGTTATGCACAGGCGCTGGACGAGCTGGGCACCATGCGCGACCTGATGGTCGATGCCTCGCACTCGCTCAACCTCGGCATCTGCGGCGGCGGCACGCACCCGTTCCAGCAATGGGCCGACCGCACTATTTCCGATTCGCCGCGCTACCAGTACATTTCCGAGCTCTATGGCTACCTGGCCAAGCAGTTCACGGTGTTTGGCCAGCACGTGCACATCGGCTGCCCGAGCGCGGATGAGTCGCTGTTCCTGCTCCACGCCATCGGCCGCTACGTGCCGCATTTCATCGCGCTGGCCGCCTCCTCGCCCTATGTGCAAGGCGTGGACACCGGCTTCGCCTCGGCACGGCTGAATTCCGTCGCCGCCTTCCCCATGAGCGGGCGCGCGCCGTATCTGCTCACCTGGGACGCCTTTACCGCGTACTTCAACAAGATGCGCAACACGGGCGTGATCGAGAGCATGAAGGACTTCTACTGGGATATCCGCCCCAAGCCGGAGTTCGGCACCATCGAGGTCCGCGTGATGGACACGCCGCTGACCGTCGGGCGCGCCTGCGATATCGCCGCCTACATCCAGGCGCTCGCGCGCTACCTGCTGCTGTCGCGCCCTTTCATGCCGCAGGAAGACGACTACCTGGTCTACACCTTCAACCGCTTCCAGGCTTGCCGCTTCGGGCTGGAAGGCGAGTATGTGCACCCCAACGAGCTGACCCGGAGGCCGATCGCTGACCACATCATCTCGATCTGCGACGCGCTGGTGCCGCATGCCGAAGCGCTGGGCTCGCTCGATGCGCTGGCCAATATCCGCGCGCTGGCGCAAAGCCGCAATGGCGACGCGGAGCGCGTGCGCCAGATCGAAAGCACCACGCGCAGCCTGCGCGAAACGGTACGGCAGACCTGCGACAGCTGGGCTGGCTGACTACGCCAGCGCGCCCACGTACACCGGCTCGCAGCGCAGCTCCGACTTCACCGAGTTGGCAATGAAGCAGGCCTCGTGCGCCGTGTGATGCAGGTGCGCCAGTTCCTCCCGGGTCGGCTGGCGCTCGCCGGAGAAGGTGACCTCCGGCCTGAGCGTGACCACCGTCATGGCCATCCGGCCTTCCGCGTTCTTCGCCATGATGCCGACCGCTGCATCGAAGTAACGGTCGACGCAGAACTTGTGCTTGGCGGCGATGGAAAGGAACCACAGCATGTGGCAACTGGAGAGTGACGCAACGAAGGCTTCTTCGGGATCGACGGCGGCGGCGTCCGACATGGGCAAGGGCACGACATGGGGCGATGAGGATCCGGGTACTTCCACGCCGCCGTCGAAGCGCAGCAGGTGCTTGCGGCTATAGCGGTTGCCGAGGAAATCCTGCTCGCCACGTTGCCAGAGGATCTCTGCGGTGTACTGGGCCATGTCTTCTCTCTCCATTCAGGCGCCTGCCAGGGCCGATTGCCAATTGCCAATTGCTAATTGCTAATGGTTGATTGCCGAATGCCTATCGTTTCACACGCGCGCGTGCGTCACGCCCCGTGCGGCACGCTTTCGCCATCCCGCAGCCCGAGCCGCTGGTTGGCGGGGACAGCCACATCGATCAGCTTCGGCTTGGGCAGGTTCAGCTGCCCCATCATCTCGATGAACTGGGTACGCGTGCGCCCGGCCACACGGCTGTTGTTGGCGCGCTCGAAGCCGATGGTGGATGCGGTGCGGCCCTTGTAGTCGTGGGCCGGGTAGACCACGGTGTCGTCGGGCAGGGCGAAGAGTTTCTGCGTGAGGCTGTCGTACAGCGTGCCGGCGTCGCCGGACTGGAAGTCGGTGCGGCCGCAACCGTCGATCAGCAGCGTGTCGCCGGTGAAGACGCGGCGCACCGGGCCGGCGGGCGTGGCCTCCTCCCACAGGTAGCTCATGCTGCCGGCGGTGTGCCCCGGCGTATGGATGGCGCGCAGCGTCTGCGTGCCGAACTGCAGCGTGTCGGCGTCGATCAGCTGCTTTTGCGCGGGTTGGATGTCGCAGCCCGAGGGGGCTGCGGTGCGCGCGCCGGTTTGCAGTGCAACATGGCCGGCCGAGGTGATGTGGTCCGCGTGGGCATGGGTTTCGACCACCCACGCCAGCGTGACACCGCTGGCCTGCAGCAGCGCCATGTCGCGCTCCAGCTGGTGGTCCACCGGATCGATCAGCAGCGCCTGGCGCGTGGCGGCATCGATCAGCAAGTAGGTGTAGGTGGACGAAGTCTCGTCAAACAGCTGATGGAAGGTCTGCATGGCCATGCCCGCTAGTGGGGAAACCGTACATGATAGCGCCGCCAGCGGGCGCAATCAGCCAATCGTCAGCACTTCGCTGATCTGCATCACGGGAGCCGCATCCGTGTAATTGGGGATATCGAGCTGCAGCTCGTTGCCGGCTGCCTTGGCGGCGGCCACGAAGTCAGGCACGGACTCGAACAGGAAATGGCACATCACCGTGAAGGCCGGATCGGAACCCGGCGCGCCGGCGCCCAGCCCGCGTTCCACCGCCACGCCGCGATAGCCCGGGTGCGCGCCGAACAGCGCGACGGCGCGCGGCATGTGGCGCTGCAGGTAGTAATCCATGTCGAACTTGCCGCCCTTGCTGTGCGGATAGAGAAAGCTGACCTTGATCATGCCGGACTCCAGTTGAATGGGATTGGGGGGAATGCCCGGCAAGCGTAGCAGAAAGCACGCATTCGCTTGCGCCGGCGACGCGGCCTCAGCACTCCACGATATTCACCGCCAAGCCGCCACGCGCCGTTTCCTTGTACTTGGTCTTCATGTCGGCGCCGGTCTCGCGCATGGTCTTGATCACGGAGTCGAGCGAGACATAGTGCATGCCGTCGCCGCGCAGCGCCATGCGCGCGGCGTTCACGGCCTTCACCGAGGCCATGGCGTTGCGCTCGATGCAAGGAATCTGCACCAGCCCGCCGACCGGGTCGCAGGTCAGCCCGAGGTTGTGCTCCATGCCGATCTCGGCCGCGTTCTCCACCTGCTCCGGCGTGCCGCCCATCACGGCGGCAAGAGCGCCGGCGGCCATCGAGCAGGCCACGCCGACCTCGCCCTGGCAGCCGACTTCGGCGCCGGAGATCGATGCGTTGAGCTTGTAGAGCATGCCGATGGCGCCGGCTGTCAGCAGGAAGTCGATCACGCCCTGCGGGTTGGCGCCGGGCACGAAGCGGTCGTAGTAATGCAGCACGGCCGGGATGATGCCGGCGGCGCCGTTGGTGGGCGCGGTGACCACACGGCCGCCGGCCGCGTTTTCCTCGTTGACGGCGATCGCGTACAGGTTGACCCAGTCGATCACCGAGAGCGGATCGGCCAGCGAGCGCTCGGCGTGCTCGGTGAGATTGCGGAACAGGTCGTGGGCGCGGCGCTTGACCTTGAACGGCCCGGGCAGCTCGCCGTCGGTGCGGCAGCCGCGTGCCACGCAGGCTTGCATCACGGCCCAGATCTGCAGCAAGCCGGCGTTGACCTCGGCCTCGCTGCGCCACACGCATTCGTTTTCCATCATCAGCCGCGCAATGCTCTTCTTGCTGGCGGCTGCCATCTCCAGCATCGCGCGCCCGCTGCGAAACGGATGCGGCAACTGCTGGTCAGCCTCCAGGATATGCGTATTGGCTGCGCCGGCGGAGATGATGAAGCCGCCCCCCACCGACAGGTAGCGCCCTTCGCGGATGCGCTCGCCGCCAGCATTGAAGGCGTGGAACTTCATGCCGTTGGGATGCTCGGCCATGGCCTCGCGGCGGTAAAAGACGATGTGCTCCTTCTCCACGAAGGGCACGGGATGGGTGCCCAGCAGCGAGAGCGTGCGGCTGGCGCGCAGCGCGGCCAGCCGCCCGTCGATGGTGTCGGGGTCGATGGTGTCGGGCGCTTCGCCCAGCAAGCCGAGGATCACGCCCTTGTCGGTGCCGTGGCCGCGGCCGGTGGCGCCGAGCGAGCCGTACAGCTCCACGCGCACGCTGGCCACTTGCGGCAACAGGCCGTCGCGCGCCAGGCCCTGCGCGAACATCAGCGCGGCGCGCATCGGACCAACGGTGTGCGAGCTCGATGGGCCAATGCCCACCTTGAACAGATCGAAGACGCTGACAGCCACGGTAGGCTCCTGGGGTTGGCTAGCGCCGGGATCAGACCGGCGCGTCCATGTCCTGATTAATGGGGGCGCGCCACAGCGAACCCGCCGCATTGGGCGGCGTGGGCGGCGCGTCTTTCTTTACCAGCACGCTGATGGTGCCGTCGTTCTCGAGGATCGCGAAATGCACATCGGCAACGCGCTCGCACCCTGCATGGCGTAGTGCCTTGTGCAGGTCGTCGCGGGTCACGAAAGCGCGCTTCATCACGTCACCGAAAACCATGCCGTCGTGAATCAATATCTGCGGGCGCCCCTCGACGACGTTCTCGAAGCGCCGGCTGCGCCAGCTCAGCCACGCCAGCACAAGGTTGGCGCCGACCAGCGTCACCGCCAGGATCAACCCGGCCGTGACGGAGTTGTCCCCGGCGTTCATGGAATTCTGCACGGCGTTGGACAGCACCAGCAGCAGCACCAGGTCGAGCGAGGTGAGCTGCCCGATCTGGCGCTTGCCGGACAGCCGCAGCAGCACCAGCAGGCTGCCGTAGACGATCAGTCCGCGCAGGACGAATTCCCACCATGGGGCGCTGAGATTCCACATGCGTGCTCCGCATTCCGGGCACGGCCGGATGGCCGCGCATCCACACAGAGCATAGCGCGAGGGCGATGCGCCGGGGCAGCCGCGACCCGCGGCGGCCCCGGCCTCATGCCCGCTTACTCTTCAGCGTACTCGCTCATGGGCACGCAGGCGCAGAACAGGTTGCGGTCGCCGTACACGTTGTCCGCACGGCCAACGGGCGGCCAGTACTTCTGCGTGCGCAGCGCGGCCACCGGGTAGGCGGCTTCCTGGCGCGTGTACTTGTGTTCCCACACGTCGGCGGTGATCACCGCGGCGGTGTGCGGCGCGTTCTTCAGCGGGTTGTCCTCGCGGTCGAAGGTGCCGTCTTCCACGCGGGCGATCTCGGCGCGGATGGCGATCATCGCGTCGATAAAGCGGTCCAGCTCGTGCAGGGCTTCGCTCTCGGTCGGCTCGATCATTAGCGTGCCCGGCACCGGGAAGCTCATGGTGGGGGCGTGGAAGCCGTAGTCCATCAGGCGCTTGGCCACGTCCTCGTTGGAGATGCCGGTGGTCTTCTGCAGCGCGCGCACGTCCAGGATGCACTCGTGCGCCACCAGGCCGTGCTGGCCGGTGTAGAGCACGGGGAAGTGCGGCGACAGGCGGCGCGCCACGTAGTTGGCGGCCAGGATGGCGTTTTCGGTGGCGGCGGTCAGGCCGGCCGAGCCCATCATGGCGATGTACATCCACGAGATCGGCAGGATGCTGGCCGAGCCGAACGGCGCGGCGGACACGCCGCCGATGCCCTGGTCGTCGCGGCGATAGCCCACGCTGTCCTGGTTGGGCAGGAAGTCAGCCAGATGCGCGCCGACCGCCACCGGGCCAACGCCCGGGCCGCCACCGCCGTGGGGGATGCAGAAGGTCTTGTGCAGGTTCAGGTGGGACACGTCGCCACCGAACTGGCCTGGCGCGGCGGTGCCGACCATGGCGTTCATGTTGGCGCCGTCCACATAGACCTGGCCACCGTGCTGGTGCACGATGTCGCAGATCTGCTGCACGCCCTGTTCGAATACGCCGTGCGTAGACGGATAGGTGATCATGATCGCGGCGAGGTTCTTGCTGTGCTGCTCGGCCTTTTTCGCCAGGTCTGCCAGGTCGACGTTGCCGTTCTCGTCACAGGCCACCACCACCACCTTCATGCCGGCCATCTGTGCCGACGCCGGGTTGGTGCCGTGCGCGGAGGAGGGGATCAGGCAGATGTCGCGGTGGCTTTCGCCACGGCTGGCGTGGTACGCATGGATGATCAGCAGGCCGGCGTATTCGCCTTGCGAGCCGGCATTGGGCTGCAGGCTGACCGCGGCGTAGCCGGTGGCGGCGCACAGCATGGCTTCGAGCTGGTCGATCATCTCGCGGTAGCCGACCGTCTGGTCCAGCGGCGCGAACGGGTGGATCTTGCTGAACTCGGGCCACGTCACCGGGATCATCTCGCTGGTGGCGTTGAGCTTCATGGTGCACGAGCCCAGCGGGATCATGGTGCGGTCCAGCGCCAGGTCCTTGTCGGCCAGCATGCGCAGGTAGCGCAGCATTTCGTGCTCGGCGTGGTGCGTGTTGAACACCGGGTGCGTCAGGTAGGTGCTCTGGCGCGCCAGGCCGGCCGGGAACGCATCTAGCGCGGCGGCTTCGAGTGCATCGAAGCCGGGCACCGGCTTGCCGTGGGCGAAGATTTCCAGCAGGGCGATGACGTCCTCGCGCGAGGCGGTCTCATCCAGCGAGATGCCGATGCGGGTGGCGCCGGCGTGGCGCAGGTTGATGCCCCGCGCGGTTGCCGAAGCATGCAGGGCTTCGGTATTGAAGCCGGTTTCCACCGTCAGCGTATCGAAGAAGGTGGCGTTGGTGCGCGCGTAGCCCAGTTGCTCCAGGCCGCCGGCCAGCGTGGCCGTCAGGCGGTGCACGCGCTGGGCGATGCGCTTGAGGCCTTGCGGGCCGTGGTACACGGCGTACATCGAGGCCATCACAGCCAGCAGTACCTGTGCCGTGCAGATGTTCGACGTCGCTTTCTCGCGGCGGATATGCTGCTCGCGCGTTTGCAGGGCCAGGCGGTATGCCTTGTTGCCTTGCGCGTCGATGGTCACGCCCACCAGGCGGCCGGGCATGGAGCGCTTGAAGGCATCCTTGACCGCCATGTAGCCGGCGTGCGGGCCGCCAAAGCCGAGCGGCACGCCAAAGCGTTGCGAGTTGCCCACCGCCACGTCGGCGCCCCACTCGCCGGGCGCGGCGATCAGGGTCAGCGCCAGCAGGTCGGCGGCAGCCACCACGAGGCCGCCGGCAGCGTGCACCGCATCGGCGATGGCGCGGTAGTCGGCCACATCGCCGTTCACGCCGGGGTACTGCAGCAGCACGCCGAAGGCATGGGCGCCGGCCGCTTCGGCAGCGGGGCCAACCTTGACTTCGATGCCCAGCGGCAGCGCGCGGGTGCGTACCACTTCCAGCGTTTGCGGCAGCACGTCGTCCGCGACATAGAAGGTGGTGGAGGCGTGCTTGTTGACGCGCTGCAGCAGCGTCATGGCTTCGGCAGCCGCCGTGCCTTCATCCAGCATCGACGCATTGGCGATGTCCAGGCCGGTCAGGTCGGTCACCATTTGCTGGAAGTTCAGCATGGCTTCCAGGCGGCCTTGGGAGATCTCGGGCTGGTAGGGCGTGTAGGCGGTGTACCAGGCCGGGTTCTCGAAGATGTTGCGCAGCACCACGCCCGGGGTCAGCGTGTTGTAGTAGCCCTGGCCGATAAAGCTCTTGAGCACGCGGTTCTTGCTGGCCAGGCCACGCAGCTTGGCCAGCGCGGCTTCTTCGGTCAGCGGCGCGGTGAACTCGCCCAGCGGCATGCCGTCGCGGCGGCGGATGGCGGCGGGGATGACGGCGTCGATCAGTGCGGCGCGGCTGTCATAGCCCAGCACCTTGAGCATGTGCTGTTGTTCGGCGTCGTCGGGGCCGATATGGCGGGAGGCGAAGGCGTCGCGCGCCTCCAGTTCGGCCAGCGTGGGCCGGGCAACTTGGGCGGCGGTCATGGGCAGCGGGGCGTTCATGGCAAGAATCTCGTGGGAGCGTGCGGCGGGTGGTCGGCCCGGTCCGCGTCGCGGCAGTCTTTATCCGTCATTCCCGTGGCGCGGGAATGACGACTTGGCATCAGGCGCCGACGTTGGCCTTATAGGCGTCGGCCGACATCAGGCCGTTCACGTCGTCGCTGTTGGCCGGCTTGAGCTTGAACAGCCAGGCGTCGAACGCGTCGGCATTGACGCTTTCCGGCGAGGCGGCGGCGGCGTCGTTGATGGCGATCACTTCGCCGGCCACCGGCGCGTAGATGTCGGATGCGGCCTTGACCGATTCCACCACGGCCAGCGCGTCGCCGGCGCCGACCGACTTGCCCACTTCCGGCAGTTCCAGGAAGACGATGTCGCCCAGCGCGTCCTGCGCGTGGTCGGTGATGCCGATGGTCAGCGTGCCGTCGGCTTCGACGCGCACCCACTCATGGGACTCGGTGTATTTCAGGTCGGCGGGGAAATTCATGGGATTGCTCCAGATTCAATTTGTTATTCAGCGCCAGCCGGGGGGTGTCGATGTTCGACGGGGTAACCGCCGGCGGGCGCGCTGTGACCGGTGCGAGCGTTCAGCTCACGAGTGCCTTGCCATTGCGCACAAACGGCAGTTTAACCACAGTCGCGGCGAGTTTGCGGTCGCGGATCTCGACCTGCACTTCGGCGCCGATGGCCACGTCGCGCGGCAGGCGGGCAAAAGCGATGGATTGGGACAGCGAGGGGCTGAAGGTGCCGCTGGTGATTTCGCCTTCGCCAGCGGGGGTGATGACCTTCTGATGGGCGCGCAGCACGCCGCCTTTTTCGCGCAGGATCAGCCCGACGAACTGCTGGGCCTGGCCGCCGGCGACCAGGGCCGCCTTGCCGGTGAAGTCGCGTTCGCTTTGCAGGTCCACGGTCCAGGCCAGGCCGGCATTGAGCGGCGAGGTGTGGATATCCATGTCCTGGCCGTACAGGTTCATGCCGGCCTCCAGGCGCAGCGTGTCGCGCGCGCCCAGGCCCGCCGGGCGCACGCCCTCGGCGACCAGCTTTTCCCACAGGCCAGCCACATTCGCAGCGGGCACCACCAGTTCGAAACCGTCTTCACCGGTGTAACCGGTGCGCGCCACCATGACTTCGCCCAGCGCGGGATCCTGCACGACCAGCGCATTGAACGGCTTCAGGGCTTCGCTGGGTTGCGTGGAGGGGAAGGCGCTCCAGACCTTGGCGCGGGCGTTCGGGCCTTGCACGGCGACGATAGCCAGCGGCTCCACGCCTTCGGGCGCGTTGTCGCCGCGGCGTGGGGTGATGGCCACGCCACTGCCGGTGGCGGCATTGCGTGCCGCGATCCACTGGATGTCGTCATTGGCCGTACCGGCGTTGACCACCAGGCGGAAGTCGTCCTCGGCGAAGAAATAGACGATCAGGTCGTCGATGACGCCGCCCTTCTCATCCAGCATGCAGGAGTACAGCGCCTTGCCCGGCGTTTGCAGCTTGTCGACGTTGTTGGCCAGAAGGCCGCGCAGGAAGGGGCGCACATTGGCGCCCTTGAGGTCGACCACGCACATGTGGGAGACGTCGAACATGCCGGCATCGCTGCGCACGGCATGGTGTTCCTCGATCTGGGAGCCGTAGTTGACCGGCATGTCCCAGCCGCCGAAGTCGACCATGCGGGCGCCGAGTGCGCGGTGGATGGCGTTGAGGGGCGTGGCCTGGAGCGTCATGGAATCCTCGGGGGAAGGCAAATCTCGGTTCGAAAACGAAAAAGGGCCATCCGCCGCAGGATTCGGCGCGCCATAGCGCTGCCAGATCCGCTGCGGCGGATGACCCCTCTGTCCTCGATACCTGAGAGATTACAAGGCGGGATCCCAATTGCTGGAAACCCTAGCCTTGCGCGCCCCTTCGGTGGGCACGCTCACCAATGCCGTCGACGGATCGATCAGTGGCGGGTGCCGCTCTCCAGAGTACGGCGTGCATCGTGTGCATGTTGCAAGCCGATCCAACCAGTCCATGGTGCCTGAGAGTTTTCGGGTGATACCCCTTCGGCGGCGCAAGATCTGCGCGCTCTCCCGGTCGGATGCGCGCAATTTACGGGAGCTCCCAGGCTTTGTCAACGCGGTCCGCGCCGACCCCGGCGCCATCGGAACGGCGCAAGGGCCGGGCGGCTCGCCTACCTCCTGCGAGGGTTGTCGGTCGTGACGTTACCGATCACGCCGCCAACCGCGGCGCCGCCGAGCGTGCCCAGTGCATCACCGCCGGTCAGCACCGCGCCGCCGACCGCGCCCACGCCGGCGCCGATCGCGGTGTTACGTTGCTTGGGAGTCATGTCGGCACAGCCGGCCATGCTCGCTACCGCGATACCGATCAAGGCGACCTTGCCCAGGGATTGCAGGGTTTTCATGATTCGCTCCAATGTATCGTGACATGCATCCGGCACGGAGCGCACACGTGCGGACATGTAAGTTAGACGGTGCCGGCATGCCCATGGATCCGGACCTTACGAAGTGTTACCTCCTCCCTGCCGAGCCACTTTCATTGCCGCAAAGGCGCCTCGGCCGCGTGTTAGCATCCACCCTCCGCCCAGCCAGCGCGCGCCTCCACGCTGCACATCCGTCACTTCCCGCCACGCATGACCCACGGACTCAACCCTGCCCAATCCGAAGCCGTTCGCTACCTCGACGGCCCCTGCCTGGTGCTCGCCGGCGCCGGCTCGGGCAAGACCCGGGTGATCACGCAGAAGATCGCCCACCTGATCGAGGACAAGGGTTTCCAGCCCAAGCACATCGCAGCGGTGACCTTCACCAACAAGGCCGCCAAGGAGATGCAGGAGCGGATCGCCAAGCTGATGGAAGGCAAGACCACGCGCGAGGGCAAGCGCATCCCCATCAAGCAGATCACGGTGAGCACCTTCCACTCGCTGGGCGTGCAGATCCTGCGCGCCGAGGCCGAGCACGTGGGCTTGAAGCCGCGCTTCTCCATCATGGACTCGGACGATTGCTTCGGCATGGTGCAGGAGCAGCTCGCCTCCACCGACAAGAAGCTGATCCGCAGCGTGCAGAGCACCATCTCGCTGTGGAAGAACGGCATGGTCGATCCCGAGACCGCCATCGCCCAGGCCGACAACCCCGACGATCACCAGGCGGCGCTGATCTACCGCAACTACGTGGCTACGCTGCATGCCTACCAGGCGGTGGACTTCGACGACCTGATCCGCCTGCCGGCTGAGCTGTTCGCGCGCAACGAAGAGGTGCGCCTGCGCTGGCAGAACCGGCTGCGCTACTTCCTGGTGGACGAGTACCAGGACACCAACGCCTGCCAGTACCAACTGCTCAAGCAGCTCGCCGGCGGCTCGCACCTGCGCGCGCCGGCCTTCACCGCGGTGGGCGACGACGACCAGGCCATCTACGGCTGGCGCGGCGCCACGCTGGACAACCTCAAGCTGCTGCAGACCGATTTCCCCGACCTGAAGGTGGTCAAGCTGGAGCAGAACTACCGCTCCACCGTGCGCATCCTGGAGGCGGCCAACGCGGTCATCTCCAACAATCCCAAGCTGTTCGACAAGAAGCTGTGGAGCGAGCACGGCATGGGCGACCCCATTGCCGTCAACCCGATGAACGATGAGGAGCACGAGGCGGAGTCGGTCGTGTTCCGCTTGTCGGCCCACAAGTTCGAGCGGCGCGCGCAATTCCGCGACTACGCCATCCTGTATCGCGGCAACCACCAGGCGCGCCTGTTCGAGCAGATCCTGCGCCGCGAGCGCATTCCCTATGTGCTCTCGGGCGGGCAGAGCTTTTTTGATAAGGCCGAGATCAAGGACATCTGCGCCTACCTGCGCCTGATCGCCAACCCGGACGACGATCCGGCCTTCATCCGCGCCATCACCACGCCCAAGCGCGGCGTGGGCAACACCACGCTGGAAGTGCTGGGCACCTTCGCCGGCCAGGCCAAGGTGTCGTTGTTCGAGGCCGCCATGATGGGCGGCATCGAAGGCAAGCTCCAGCCGCGCCAGCTGGAGCCGCTGCGGGTGTTCTGCGAGGCCATGGTGCGCCTGGCCGGGCGCGCGGCCAGCGATCCCGCCACCCAGGTGCTCGACGACATGATGGAAGGCATCCACTACGAGGCCTACCTGTACGACACCTTCGACGAGCGCCAGGCCCAATCGCGCTGGACCAACACGCTGGAATTCCTCGACTGGCTCAAGCGCAAGGGCACCAAGCCCGAGGCCTCGGGCGAGGGCGAGGAGGCCACCGGCTTCGACACCGCCGATGGCTTTGGCGACGAAGGCAAGAACCTGCTGGAGCTGACCCAGACCGTGGCCCTGATGAGCATGCTCGAAGGCCGCGAGGAAGATCCCGACGCGGTGCGCCTGTCAACGCTGCACGCCTCCAAGGGGCTGGAGTACCCGCACGTGTTCCTGGTCGGCGTGGAAGAGGGCATCCTGCCCCACTGCCGCGAAGACGAAGACATGAGCGACGAAAAGATCGAGGAAGAGCGCCGCCTGATGTATGTCGGCATCACGCGTGCGCAGCGCAGCCTGCACCTGAGCTGGTGCAAGAAGCGCAAGCGCGCCCGCGATACCTACTCTTGCGAGCCCTCGCGCTTTATCGGCGAGATGAAGCTCGAAGAGGCGCCCGCGATCAAGGACGAGACGCCCGCCATGAGCCCCAAGGACCGCCTGGCCGGGCTCAAGGCCTTGCTGGGAACGCCCGGCAAGACCTCGGCATGACCTCGGCATGACCGGCCTCGGCGGGCGTTCCGTGCCCCATCCCGGTGCCAATCGTACAAAGTCGATACATTGGCCTACAAGCGGGACATGACCCCCGCCCGATGTCTGTCTAACATCGCCAGTGCCTGGCCCGACGTATGGACCAGGCGCCGCGCCGTTTCGTCCCTTCGGAGCGGCGTGGCCGGGCAACACGCCCGACTTCTTCCCTGTTCAGCGCCTCCGCACTTGGGTACGGGGGCGTTTTTTTAGGGAATCCATCCGCCAGATCCCGTGGCCGTCAGGCGCGCGCGATGCCCAGGGTGAATTCGCCTTCCAGCGTGCCGGCCGCGTCCCGCAGGCGGCGTACCCGCAGCAGGTTGGGGCGCGTGCCGGCAATGCCGTCCTGCGCGTTTTGCACGGGCGAAGCGCCTCGCGCGCGATACGCGGCATGCTGGAGATGCACCTCGCGGCTGAGCGCATCGTCAAAGAACAGCTGGCTGGTCAGTACCTCGGTCTTGCCGAGATGGATCTTCAAGTGGATATGCACCGCGCGCGGCGCGTACCAGCCCGGGTAGATCGTCAGGAACTGCGCGGCGCCATCGGCGCCGGTGGGTTGCACGCCGCGCAGGAAGCGGGCGGGGCTGGCGGGCAGGGCGCGCATGCCGCCGCCGTCCGGGCCCGGGCCAGGGCCGTCCGCAGGTGGCGGCGGCATGCTGCCCTGGTCGTAGCCGCTGTAGCTGCCGCCGGCATCGCAATGCCAGATGCTGGCCAGCGCGCCGGCCACGGGCGTGCAGCCGCGGTCGGTGTCCACCACGCGCAGCCGGAGCCGCAGCAACTGGCCCGGCCGGCCATCGCGGATATCGCTGCGCACCAGCGCCTGGTCGATATAGAACGGGCCCTCGGTCAGGGCCGGCGTGAGCAGGCAGGCGGCAGGTTGCGCGGCGGCGTCGCCCGCCAGCCCGATCAACCCGGCACCGAGTGATCCTCCCAGTACACCACCGAGGAAGCGGCGGCGGCTGCCGCTAGCTGCGATCGGGCCTGCGAGGTCGAGGGGCTTACTGGGCATCTGGCGCTCCTTGTTGGTGAAGCCCCGCAGCGCCGGGTACGCCGAATGGGCCGTTCGCGCCGAAGGCGCAGGGCATGGGCGCCGGTCCACGGCCGGGCATGGCGCCTGCCATGGCACCGGGGAAAGGGTGGGGGCCGGGGCCGAATGCGCCCCGCGGCGCACCCGCCAGGCGGCCCTCCGGCATGTCGCGCAGGCGTTTGCGCTGGCCGGCATCCAGGCTTTCTTCAAATGCGATCCAGCGATCGCGCGCAGCGCGGCGATCCTTGTCGAGCGCGTCGTGCAGGCGGTCTTCCCGCTCCGCGCGGGCGCGCAGCGACGACTCGGGCCCCTCTGGCTGGCCGGGGCCGCCTCCTTCGCGGATAAAGCGCGCCTGCAGTTCCAGCGCGTGCGCATGCGCTTCCCGCGCCGCGTCCAGGGCGGCTTGCCATAGGGTGGCCTGGGCGGGCGTGAGCGCCAGCGCTTCGCGCAGCGATGCGGGTGCCGCCGGGCGGCCGTGGCCGGCAATTGTCTGCGGGCTGGTCTGCAGCGCGTGCGCCGGCAGCGTCAAGGCGCTGGCGCCGCACAGCACGGCAAGGGACAACAAGGAGCGGATGCGGGGCAGCAAGGCTTGGGGCTGGGTCACAAGGATTCTCCATGGAGGTCATGCGGGGAGAGGCCCGGGATTGCCAACGTGATGCCGATGGTTTCAAGCATAGCGGGGGCGCCGGGCTGCCGTGGCCTGCCGGTCAGGAACTGGCACGCACAAAAGCGGCGGGATAACGACATGCCATAGTAGAAAGGCCCGCCCGCTGTTGCTTGAGCGCTTGGTCAGCGCGCGGAAGCAATGCCGTACAAAGCGGGCCGCCGGGCGCGCCGCTTTGTATCAAGCCCGGTACAAAGCGGCCACACCCTGCCTATCAGGCCGCCGCGCCGGGCTGGTAGAGTGAATCCCTGGCGGCGGCGGCTTGCCGGGCCGCCCTGATCGGCCCCGCCAATCCGCAGCAATACCGGCCTGCCGGCGCACCAACCTGCCGCGAACGACGCGGCGAACCGCTGCAAAGCACGACGAAACCCGATGGACCATTCTCCCGCCTCGCCCCTTCATTTGCTGATCGTCGACGACGATCCGCAGATCCGCTCCATGCTGGCCGAGTACCTATCCACCTTTGGCATCGAAGCCGACGGCGCCGAAGGCGGCGCCGCCATGCGCGCCGCCATGGCCACGCGCGACTACGACCTGGTGGTGCTCGACCTCTCCTTGCGTGGCGAAAACGGCCTGACGCTGTGCCGCGAGATCCGCGAGCGCAGCGATCTGCCGGTGATCATGCTCACCGCGCGCACCGAGCTGGCCGACCGCGTGGTCGGGCTGGAGGTGGGCGCCGACGACTACGTCACCAAGCCCTTCGAGATGCGCGAGCTGGTGGCGCGCATCCACACCGTGCTGCGCCGTGCCCGGGGCGGCGGCGTGAAGCGCCCGGCGGTGCCGGGCGGCCATGAACTGCGCTTTGGCAGCTGGCGCCTGAACACCACGCTGCGCCAGCTGGTGGATGGCGAGGAAACCGTGGTGCCGTTGTCCAATGCGGAATTCCGGCTGCTGCTGGCGTTCATCGAGCATCCGAACCGCGTGCTGGATCGCGAGCTGCTGATCAACCAGGCGCGCGGCCGCGATCTCGATGTCTTCGATCGCAGCATCGACCTGCTGGTTTCGCGCCTGCGCCAGAAGCTGCGCGACGATCCGCGCGACCCGACGCTGATCCGTACCGTCCGAGGCGAGGGCTATGTCTTCACCGGCGCCGTCGAAGCCTGAGCGCGCGGGCTGGGTGGCCCGCCACGACTCCATGTTCATCCGGCTGTTCCTGGTGATGGCCGCGATCATGCTGGCCGTGCACCTGCTCGGCGTCACGGTCATCGAGAGCGTGTTCCCGCGCCCGGGGCATACCGGGTTCACCTTCGTCCCCGGCGACGATATGCCGCCGCCCCCGCCTCCGGGTGAAGAGGGGCAGCGGGGCGCGTTCCCGCCGCCGCCGGATGCCGAGGCGCGCGCGGACAACGGCCAGGGCACAGCTGAGGCTCCAGTGCCGCCACGCCGCCCGCGCCGGGTCCATGGCCTCGGGCCGCCCCGCCTCGGGCTGCTGTTCCAGCTCGCTGCCATCGTGGCTGCCTCGTGGGTGGGCGCGCGTCTGCTGGCCAGGCCCGTCCAGCGCCTGGCCAGCAGTGCCGGCCAGCTGGCGCAGGATGTGCATGCCCCGCCGCTGGACGAAGACAGCGGTCCGGCCGAGGCCCGCGCCGCGGCCAAGGCCTTCAACCACATGCAGCAGCGCATCCGCACCCAGCTGGCGCAGCAATCGCGCTTCCTGGCTGCCGTGTCTCACGACTTGCGCACTCCGCTTACCCGCATGAGCCTGCGCATCGAAGGCGTCGACGACAACCAGGTCCGCTATCGCCTGCGCCAGGACCTGGCGGAGATGAACGGTCTGATCGATGCCACCCTGTATTACCTGCGCGAGCGTGACGGCGCCGCCGCGCCGCGCCAGCGGGTGGATGTGCATGCCTTGCTGCAGGCCGTGGTGGACGACGCCACGGAGATCGGCCAGGACGTCACCCTGTCCGGCGACGCCGAGCCACTGCTGGCCTATCCGGCCGAACTGCGCCGGGCCGTGGTCAACCTGGTCGAGAACGCGCACCGCTACGGCGGCAGCGCGCGCATCGAACTGTCCGACAGCGCCGAGCGGGTGGTGATCGATGTGTGCGACGACGGCCCCGGCATTCCGCCGGAGGAAATGGCACGCGTGCTGGAGCCGTTCTACCGGCTCGAATCCTCGCGCAACCGTGCCACCGGCGGGGTCGGCATGGGCCTGTCGATCGCCGCGGATATCGTTTCGCGCCACGGCGGCGAGCTCAGCCTGGCCAACCGGGCGGAAGGCGGCCTGCGGGTGCGCATCGTGCTGCCGCGCGCCTGAGCCGCGGGCGGCCCGGTGCCAGCGCTGCCGCTTACCGTGCCGTGCCGCCACCCATCGCCGCGAGCTGCACATACTGCGAGCCGCGCGAGCCGTGCGTGAAATCCAGCACGAAATCGCCCACGTCGACGCGGGCTTGCAGCGCGCGCCGCAGGTCCGCCGGGGTGGTCCCGCGCGGCGCGGCCAGCGCCGTGCGCACCAGCCAGGCCGCGCCGATATAGCCGGCCAGCGTGGCCGGCGAGGGGGGCTCGTCCAGGAACTGCTTCATCCGGCTCACGTGCTCCTTGACCACGCGCAGGGTCAGGTCCTGCGGCCCCGGGGCGATCTGCGTCAGCACGATGCCGCCGGTGTAGCCGGCGCCAAGAATCTCGCGTGCCGCCAGCGAGTTGACCGCCGACAAGCCCACCAGGAAGCCATACCAGCCCCGCGCCGCCAGTGCGCGGCCAAGATTGCCGTAGGCCAGCGTATCGCCCGCCACGATCACCGCGGCGGGGCGCGCGGCCGCGATGCGTAGCGCCACCGCGCTGGCGTCGCTGCCCCTGCCTGCATCCAGCGTGAGTGCCTGCAGTCCCGCCTCCTGCTCGGCCTGGCGCCGCCAGGGCGTGCCGCTGGCCAGGCTGCCGGCCGCGAAATCCGGCACCACGGCCAGCACCAGCTGCTTGAGGCCATAGCTGCGCAACTGCCGGATGGCCGCATCCAGCTCGCTGCGGTAGTCGGCCCGCGTGTACCAGACGTGATCCGCCGCGAGCGACAGCCCCGACAACGGCGCCACGATCTGCACGCCGCGCCGGGCCAGCTCGGGCGAGGCGGCCAGCACCGGCAGCAGGGCATCGCTGGGGCCGAACAGCAATTCAGCCCGCTCCCCGTCGACCAGCGACAGCGCCTGCGCGGTGGCCGCGCGCGGATCGGCTTCGACCTCGCGCACCACATGCACCACGCGCGGTTCGCGCGCGCCGGCGTTGGCCGCATCGAACATCACTTTGGCCCCCGCCAGGTAGTCGCGCGCCAGATCGGCCTGGGCGCCGCCCCGGTCCACCAGGTGGCCGATCACCAGCGGGCGACGCGGCGGCGCCTGCGCCAGCAAGGAGGCGGGCGCCAGCATGGCGCTGCCAAGTGCGGCCAGGACCCGGCGGCGCGGCGGCCGTGCGGGGTTGGCGATCAGGGAAGAAGCGTGCATGGGAATCCGCCAGGCCAGGTGCAGAGCAATTGCAGGAATTGCAGGAATCGCAGGAATCGCAGGAATTGCATGATTGGGGGAGAGCGCCGCGCAGCCTATACGGCCCAGGTGACGCTGGCATGACGCCGGGCATGTTCCGGTGCGTGGCGCGCAGCATGTCATGGGCCGCGGCTTGACCCCGGTCAACGCGGGCGCGGGCGGCGCGCCCTACGATGGGCCATCGAATCCACGACAAAGGCCGCCCCATGGCTGCGACTGCCCCCGCCCCGTTTCCCGACGCAATGCCCGTCCCCATTGCCGTATCGAGCCAATCCCGCACCTGCTCCGGCAATTGCGGCGCCGCCTGCACCGGCAAGCCGGCGGGACGGAGCGCGGCAGCGCCCGACCGGCATGCCTTGTCGGACTTTCGCGCGCTGGCGGGCCGCATGGATATCAACGGCCCGCGCTACACCTCATACCCGACGGCGGACCGCTTCCACGGCGGCTTCGGCGCGCGGGACTACCAGCAGGCGCTGGCCGATTGCGCTGCAAGCGCCACCCACGCCGCCAACACG
The DNA here is from genome assembly GCF_054515855.1 of Cupriavidus sp. PET2-C1. Classification (NCBI taxonomy): domain Bacteria; kingdom Pseudomonadati; phylum Pseudomonadota; class Betaproteobacteria; order Burkholderiales; family Burkholderiaceae; genus Cupriavidus; species Cupriavidus sp. PET2-C1. The sequence goes on along the minus strand of NZ_CM137259.1, from coordinate 4,189,146 downwards.
GCCAAAGCCGCCGCGCCGCTCTCGCTGTACGTGCACGTGCCGTTTTGCGAGAACATCTGCTACTACTGCGGCTGCAACAAGATCATCACCAAGGACCACCGCCGCAGCGCACGCTACGTGGACTACCTGGCGCGCGAGATGGCACTGGTGGCGCAGCAGCTCGGCACGCGGCGCGAGGTGGTGCAGTCGCACTGGGGCGGCGGCACGCCGACCTTCCTCGATCCCGCCGAGATGCGCCGTGTCATGGACGCGCTGCACCAGCACTTTCACCTGCTGCCCGAGGGCGAGCACTCGATCGAGATCGACCCGCGCCGCATCGGCGACGCGCAGATGGCGCTGCTCGCGGAACTCGGCTTCAACCGCATCAGCCTGGGCGTGCAGGATTTCGACGCCGAGGTCCAGCGCGCCATCCACCGCGTGCAATCGCTGGCAGAGACGCAGGCGGTCGTCGACGCCGCGCGCCGGCTGGGTTTCCGCTCGGTCAGCATGGACCTGATCTACGGCCTGCCGCACCAGACCACGGCGCGTTTTGCCGCCACCGTGGAACAGGTGCTGGCGATGCGCCCGGACCGGCTCTCGGTGTACAGCTACGCGCACCTGCCGCACGTGTTCAAGCCGCAGCGGCGCATCGACGAAAGCGCACTGCCGGCCGCCGCCGAAAAACTCGACATCCTGGTCGGCACGATCGAGCAGTTGACCGGCGCGGGCTATGTCTACATTGGCATGGACCACTTCGCGCTGCCGGACGACGCACTCGCCGTGGCCCAGCGCGAGGGCCGGCTGCAGCGCAACTTCCAGGGCTATTCCACCCATGCCGGCCATGACCAGCTCGGCTTCGGCGTTTCGTCAATCGGCGCGGTGGCGGGCCGTTACGTGCAGAACGCCCGCACGCTCGATGACTACTACAGTGGCCTCGACGCCGGCGTGCTGCCGGTGATGCGCGGCTTCGCCATGCGCGACGAAGATCACTTGCGGCGCGATGTGATTGGCGCGCTGATGTGCAATGGCGTGTTGGAGATGGCGGCGGTCGAAGCGCGCCACGGCATCGATTTTGCCGTGCACTTCGCGCACGAGCTTGCGGAGCTGGCGAGGCTGGCCGAAGACGGGCTGGTGCGCTGTGAGCCTGGCCGCATCGAGGTGACTCCGCTGGGGCGTTTGCTGGTGCGCCGCCTGGCCATGGTGTTCGACGGCTTCCTGCGCGAGGATGCCCGGCGCACGGAGCCCGCTGCCGTCCGGAGCGCTGATGCGGGTACGCCTTTGCCGATGCCAACGCGCTACTCGCGCGTGGTCTGAGCCACACCGGAAAGCAAAAAGCCCGCGGCATGCCGCGGGCTTTTTTGTTGAGAGCTGCTTGCGCTTACTTCGAAGCGTTGGCCATGTAGTCCACTGCGGCCATCACGTCGCCGTCGGGGCCGGCGTAGCCGCCCTTCGGCGGCATCACGCCCTTGCCCTTCAGGGCGAAGGCGTGCACGGCGTCCATGCCTTCCTTCAGGCGCGGCGCCCAGGCTGCCTTGTCGCCGAACTTCGGCGCACCGGCAACACCGGCTGCGTGGCAGGCGGCGCAGACTTGTTCGTAGACCTTCTTGCCCACTTCGGCGGAAGCCGGCGCTGCTGCTGCAGCAGCAGCCGGTGCTGCGGCTGCAGGTGCCGCTGCGGGAGCGGCCGGCGCAGCGGCTGCGGCAGGCGCAGCGGCCTCCGAGGCAGCAGCCGTAGCCGGAGCGGCGGCGGGCGCGGCGGGTTCCGGGAACTTGGCGCCACCGGCGTCGGCCATGTAGACCACGGCGCGGCCGAGTTCGTAATCGGAGTAATCGTCGGCGGTGGTGCCGGCGCGGGCTTGCATGGCGCCCTTGCCATGCAGCACGGAGTTCAGCAGGCCGGCAAAGCCCTGGCCGATACGCGGAGCCCAGTCACCGGCGGTGCCGTACTTGGGCGCGCCGGCAGCACCGGTGGCGTGGCAGGCAGCGCAGACTTCCTTATAGACCTGCTCGCCCGTCTTGTAGACGCGCGGTGCGTTCGGGTCCTTCAGTTCGAGCGAGGCGACCGGCTTGATGCGGTCATTGACAGCTTCCACGGTAGCGGTAGAACCCGCGCCTTCCTTGGCACCGTGTCCGACAAAGTTGACTAGCAGGATGATCACGATGATTGGCACCAGGAAGGCGGCAATCACCACAGCGATCAGCTGCTTGGGGGTCTTGATGGGAGACTCGTGTTCGTCTTGTGCGTTGTGGACGTCGCTCATACTCAACTCTCAATTTTGCAGGAAACCTGTGGCCGCTCGCGATCGGCTGCTTATGTGGCCGCTTGCTCGGTGGCCAATTCCCCCTGGCCAATTGCGCGCATCGGACTATTATCCGGTGCCAACTGCCCCGAAACGGGCCAGCCAGCAGGGCGCGGCACCATCATCCCCGGACCTGATGTGGACGTTGCGCAGCCCCGTTTTTACACAAATAACTCGCGATTATAGCCTCAAAGACCTACCGTATGGAGGCAAAAGCGGCTCCCAAGAGACGTCATCTGGCTGCACTTTTCAGCCCGGCGTGGACGTCTTTCGCCAAACACGGTATGCTATGCGACTTTCCGGCAGCGGCACTCGCACGCTGCCCGCGTTGTACCCCGTCATACCCTGTGCGCCCGTAGCTCAATGGATAGAGTACTGCCCTCCGAAGGCAGGGGTTGCTGGTTCGATCCCAGCCGGGCGCACCAATCCTGACAAGGGATTGCAGCACTTCCCCCCACTACCTTGAACGTCCACTGTAGCTAAATTGCAGCTAGCTTCGGCGCGGGCACTTCTGTCAGCGGCGTCACCCATTGCGCCAGGTGGTCGGCCGACAGGTGCGCATACCGCTGTACCATTTCCATCGTTTCCCAGCCCCCCAGCTCCTTGAGCACCTGCAGGGGCGTGCCGCGTTGCACGTGCCAGCTCGCCCAAGTGTGCCGCAGGTCATGCCAGCGGAAGTCCCGAATGCAGGCACGGTCGAGAGCCTTTTTCCAGGCAGCCGTCGTCGTCTGGTGCACCGGCTTGCCCCGGTAGACGAAAACGGCTTCCACGTGGCCGGGCTGGCGCTGCTTGGGAAGCAGCCGGGGCTGACTGAGCGCATTCGCAACATCCTGAAGAGCCGGCAGATCGGCGCCACCTGGTACTTCGCACGCGAGGCGTTCATGGATGCGCTCACGACCGGGCGCAACCAGATTTTCCTGCCAGCCAGCAAGGCGCAGGCCCACGTCTTCAAGCACTACATCATCCAGTTCGCCAAGGACGCCGCCGGCGTAGAGCTGAAGGGCGATCCCATCGTGCTGCCCAACGGCGCCACGCTCTATTTCCTCGGCACGAACTCGCGCACGGCACAGAGCTACCACGGCAACCTGTACCTGGATGAGTACTTCTGGATTCCACGCTTCCAGGAACTGCGCAAGGTAGCGTCCGGCATGGCCATCCATGCCAACTGGCGGCAGACCTATTTCTCTGTGCCGTCCAGCCTGGCACATGAGGGCCACGCCTTCTGGTCCGGTGCGCTCTTCAATCGCGGGCGCCCGAAGGCCGAGCAGGTCAAGATCGACATCAGCCACGCCAGCCTGCGGGAAGGCAAGCGTTGCGCCGACGGCCAGTGGCGCCAGATTGTCAACGTGGAGGATGCCGCGCGAGGTGGTTGCAACCTGTTCAACATCGACCAGCTGCGGCTCGAGTACAGCGCATTGGAGTTCGAGAACCTGCTGATGTGCCAGTTCGTGGATGACCACGAATCGGTGTTCCCGCTCTCGATGATGATGCGCGGCATGGTGGACAGCTGGGAGGTCTGGGAGGACTTCCGCCACTGGTCGCCGCGGCCATTTGGCAACCGCCGGGTGTGGGTCGGCTATGACCCCAACGGGGGCGGCGGCGACAGCGCCGCGCTGGTGGTGGTGGCACCACCGCTAGTGCCCGGCGGCAAGTTCCGCGTATTGGAAAAGCACCAGTTCCGCGGTATCGACTACGAAGAGCAGGCCGGCGCCATCAAGCGCGTGACGGAGCGCTACAACGTGGAGTTCATCGGCATTGACCGGACCGGCATCGGCGACTCCGTCTTCCAGCTGGTGACGAAGTTCCACCCTGCCGCCAAGGACTTCACCTATTCCGTCGACGTGAAGACCGGACTGGTGCTCAAGGCGCACGACGTCATCAGCAAGGGCCGGCTCGAGTACGACGCCGGCTGGACTGACTTCGCGGCGTCCTTCATGTCCATCAAGAAGACCACCACCGCCGCCGGCGGCCGGGTCACGTACCAAGCCGGCCGCTCGGAGGAAACCAGCCACGCGGATCTCGCGTGGGCCTGCATGCATGCGCTTTCGCACGAACCCATCGAAGGCGTCACCACCACCAATTCCAGCATCATGGAGCTGTCATGAGTCGAAGAAAGTCGCCGCGCGGCGCGCGCGCAACGAACCCAGCCGGGGCGCACGCAGCGGCTGCCGCCTCCGCTGAGGCGTTCAGCTTTGGCGATCCCATCGCTGTGCTCGACCGGCGCGAGCTGCTGGACTATGTTGAGTGCCAGCGCATGGGGCAATGGTACGAGCCACCCATGTCGTGGGATGGCCTCGCGCGGTCGTTCCGCGCAGCCGTGCATCACAGCTCGCCGATCTATGTGAAGCGCAACATCCTGGTGTCCACCTTCGTGCCGCACAAGCTGCTGTCACGCTCGGCGTTCGCGCGCTGGGTGCTGGACTTCCTCATCTTCGGCAACGCGTACCTCGAGCGGCGCGACAACGTGCTGGGCCGACCGGTCAGCCTGGAGCCTGCGCTGGCGAAGTACATGCGCCGCGGCATTGACCTGGCCAGCTACTGGTGGGTGCAAAACTGGCAACAGCCGCACGAGTTCAAGCCGGGCAGCGTCTTCCACTTGCTCGAGCCTGACATCAACCAGGAGGTGTATGGGCTGCCCGAATATCTCTCAGCGCTCAATGCCACCTGGCTGAACGAATCCGCCACGCTGTTTCGCCGGCGTTACTACAAGAACGGTAGCCACGCCGGCTTCATCCTGTACATGACGGACGCCGCACAGAAGCAGGAGGACGTCGATGCGCTGCGCCAGGCGCTCAAGGACAGCAAGGGGCCGGGCAATTTCCGGAATCTGTTCATGTACGCGCCCAACGGGAAGAAGGACGGCATCCAGCTGTTGCCGGTGTCGGAGGTGGCGGCCAAGGATGAATTCTGGAACGTGAAGAACATCACGCGCGATGACCAGTTGTCGGCACATCGCGTGCCGCCGCAGTTGATGGGGATTATTCCCCACAACACCGGTGGGTTCGGGGATGCAGCGAAGGCGGCGGAGGTGTTTGCGTGCAACGAGGTGAAACCGTTGCAGGACCGGCTGATGGAGGTTAACGAGTGGATGGGCGAAGAGATCGTTCGATTCGGACCTTATGCACTCGGTGCTGGCTTGCTACCCGAAAGATAGCTTCGCGCCGGGGGCTCCAGCATGCCATGAACGACATGGCCGCTATGAGCCCCCGCAGTCCATCCGGCCCCGACCCAACTACCTCATTCAATAGCTTGTACCAGGCCGATAATATTGGGAACCTGCTTATCAAGCTGAGACTGATTAACCGTCACTCGTCGCCCGGCAACATTCACCAGGCCAGAATTTAGCGATGAAATCGGTATTCCACATGCGCCGGATACAACCGATGCGGTGTTGGCATCGTTGACTTCAAACTGGAACATCGACTTAAATGTCCGCTTATTTACTGGGGTGGGCGCACCGTTCGGGTGGAGGCAAAAGAGGTTCGCGCTCTGCTGCCAAACAGCGTAGATTTCGTCCCCAATCTCATTAACCACCGTCTTGAACGCGGCAGCAGATGTCTGGTTCATTTGCGTCAGCCTATTCCCGACATACATATATATTTCGGGGAAAGTCATTCTGAATCGCTGCGAATTCAAATAGTATTCCGATTGCTGCTGACCAGGTTGACGAGTTAAACCATAAACGAGGGAAAGAACCGCACGCACAGCGCGCTTCGACGATCCGTCTGCAGAGAACGGGATGATCAAGCGATCCGCTGCTGCAAGGGCTAGTTCAGTATAAATGGAGAAACTGGGGTTGCAATCAATAAAAACCGTATATTCTTCTTGATTCCAGCGATTTGCAACATCATTGATCAAATCGCTGATCCATGTGTGCACGATTCGCCAAGCATCCTGTGGGCCAGGCGAAGTCGCCGATGTCACCCGTGAAGCTTGTATTTCAAGTTGCTCGTCCCCGACGACCAAATACAAATTTGCCGGGATTTGATTATTATATTGCCTCACCTGCGCAATAAAATTTGCACCGGTATTTGGATTAACATACGGACTGCGAATCCTATCCTCAATGTAGCCGGATATCGTTGTCCGCGGATTTGCGGCATGAATCTGAGTGAGTACATTCTCACCATTAATCATTCCACCCAGAAGCATTGAGGATGAGTTCGCTTGAGGGCATAGATCAATGACGAGCACACGCTTGTCTTGATTTTGCCTTGCATATTCTGCGGCGATTTGAAACGTCAGGTAGCTTTTCCCGACCCCGCCCTTATTATTCCAGATTGCGTATACAGCCACGTTGGCTCTCCTGAGACTATTAAGGCGCTATGCTACTGGATGTGGCTCTATTACTGGTAAAAAAGTAGATTGGCACTAGGTTGGGAGGCTCCCCGCACCGTAGTCCGGATGGCTAAGGTGCATATCGTGCACTTTCGTGGAGATCCGCTTAGCGACTGATGGCGGTGCTCTTGCTCGGGGGGCACGCCCAGCCTCAAGGCACCACTGAAACTGGTCCGGTCCAACGGATCCATCCCTATGCATTGCAGGCTGGCCGACCCCACGCAAGGCATCGCCTCAGATTGCCTCGTCGGCCCGCAAGTCATCCAAATCCCTACTCCTTTGGCAACCCATTAAGAACATGACGGTCTCGATTGTTCGTTCAGTTCTTCCCATCCCACGCGGCGAGCGGCAGCCGCGAATGACCCCACATTGTGAAAAATTACAATTAAAGGCAATGCAGACCGCGTGCGCGCGGTTGGGACCCCGCCTCGCCCGCGCGCTTCATTGAGTGGTTTTTTTGCAGGTGCATGGACCCCGGGAAGCGGCCCGCCAGTAGGCGTCGCGAGCTGCCTGCGGGCTGCAAATCTCTATGCGAATTTATGCAGCTAAGGCTATGCGCGACCCGTCGGAGACGGCTGGCGGGCAGACGGTGTCGGCGGTGAGAGCTGCCGATGGCTCAGAAGACTCAAGGTACGGGGGGGCACCTCCGGAAAAAGGTAACCTTGGTAACCGCCCCCGAAAAATGATACTAACTCGTTGATTTATAAGGAAAGAACTGGTTACCTTCAAAAGGTAACCAGAGGTAACCCAAAAGGTAACTTGTTCGCAAGTTATTGATTTTATTGATAGTTTCAAAAATGGAAAGTTACTCCACAAAAAGGTAACCGGTTACCTCGCGGTTACCCCGAAGTTACCTTTTGCGTGAAACCCTGATTTCCTTGTCTGGCAAGGCTTTCCGGGGATTTCGACAGTCCGGTTACCTTGGTTACCTTTTTCCGGAAGCCCCACCAACTTTAGTGGCCCCTTCGTATATACTGTGTTTTTGTACAGTATGTGGTCTCGCGTAGCCAATTGAGATTCGGCGTCTCGATGGAACGACAAAAAGCGCACTTCCTATTTTTTCACCTCAATCGTGGTAAGATTTCCGGAAGTGGGCGTGGGCCTGCATCAATTGGGTTGCAAATCGTGATTCAACCAATCATCCATCAGGCGCCCGCTCAGGTCGAAGACCGGCTCCGCGCCCTCGGCGTTAGTGAAGCGCACCTGCGCACGGCGGTTGCTGCAGGATTTGCCGCTTGGGCAGCATGCACGCCCCATCACCCACCAGGGGCTCCCGGCTATCACGCGTGGTCTGAAACTGTTGCCACGCTCCGTGACGAGTTGGCACCCGAGGGTTTCGAGCCTGTCAACGATGAAAACTGGCCGTTGGCGTTACATCCTGAGACCCAAATCGCAATTGCAGTGTCGTCTGGCGATGAGAACACCGGTAGGCACAACGCAAATCCCGCCACGAAGACGGGTAAAGGTCCTCGTACCATCCGCGCTGTCGCAAGCAATCGCGACCGCCAGATGTCTTTGTTCGAGTTCCTCGAGGACACTGAGCCAGTAGAGGTCCCGGTGGATGTAGACGGATGCGAAACCTGGGTCCTGCTGGTATATCGAGATGAGTTCGCCCTTGTTGTGCGAATGGAGCTTTCTCGGCCAATTGGGCTCGACACGGACAACAAGGTGAATGACTGGGCGGAGCGCATCATTCTGAGCGACCTGCCCTTCGATGGCGACTCGGATGTTTCGCTCATTGATGACGGCCCTAACTCGCCGTCTGGCAATCAGTTCCCCGTAGATATCAGGAAGCGAGGCTAAAGTGGCAGGGATGTTTAACGCGAGCCGGCTGACGCTGGCTCGCAAGCGGCGTGGCCTAACGAAAACGAAGCTAGCGCAAGCTGTTGGGGTGGATCTTCGAACCATCACCGGCTATGAAGCCGGTGAGTTCCTACCCAGCGAAGAAAGCGTCGATAAGCTCGCTCAAGCCTTGGCTTTTCCCGGGTCGTTCTTCGTACAGGACGACGCGGATGAACCATCGCCGGACGCCGTTAGCTTCCGCGCGATGTCCAAAATGACTGCCAGTCAGCGAGACGTTGCTCTAGGGCAAGGGGCGCTGGCCTTTCTTCTTAATGACTGGTTGACACAAACTTTCTCGCTGCCAGGCTTGGACCTCCCAGATCTGGGCGAAGACCAAGAACCGGAAGCTGCAGCGTACGCGTTGCGCCATTATTGGGGCCTTGGCGAACTGCCTATCTCCAACATGGTGCACCTTCTTGAGCACAAGGGCGTACGGGTCTACTCATTGTCGGTTGCGGGAGATGCGACAGACGCCTTTTCCCTGTGGAAGGAATCGACGCCGTTCGTGTTCTTGAACACACAAAAATCAGCCGAGCGCAGCCGGTTCGATGCGGCACACGAGCTTGGCCACCTTGTGTTACACCGCCACGCCAGCCCTCAAGGTCGTGAGGCGGAAATACAGGCCGATGCATTTGCCTCGGCACTCCTAATGCCTAGGCGCAGTGTTGTATCGCGCGCACCTCGATTCGCAACCCTGAACCAGCTAATACAGCTCAAGAAGTATTGGAACGTCTCACTTGCGGCCTTGGTCTATCGCCTTCACGCGCTCGGCATGATTTCGGATTGGCACCATAGGACGCTTTGTATCGACCTTTCCAAGCAGGGGTATCGAAAAACTGAGCCTAACGGTAGCCCAACCAGGGAAACCTCCCAGATCTGGCCTCGGGTACTTGCATCGCTGCGTGAGGACGGTCAAACCAAAGCTGACCTAGCAGCGCAGATGCACGTTGGTGCAGCAGAAATTGATGGTTTGGTGTTCGGACTAGTCACCAATGGACTTACCTCGTCACCTGTGGGCGGCCCAGCGTCAACTGGCCGACGAGCACCGAACTTGACACTTGTTCAGTAATGCGGGTGTGCCGAGATTCAGGCCGCTTTGCCCTTTCTGACTTTCCGCAAGGCCGTGTCTGGCTCGGGCCTCGGATCTGCGGCACGTTTTGAAAATCCTTGTGTTGCCGAACTGATTTCTGGCAGCTGACCGCGGCCGAGTCGCACGTCATCTACACGCGCAATCCGTCCCCGGAGGGGCGTGCATTGCGATGGGAGCTTGCGCGCCTGCGTGATGCGGAATGACTTCATCACGCTGAAGATGTTGCCGGCCGACCGGGCGGCGATGGTGCGAGAATTCGATCTGGAGCCTGCCTGCAGCAGGATGGGCCAGGCAGCAGGCGCGCTGGGCTGGATAAGGAACCGTTCAGCGTCGATCCTGCGGCCGGCTGAACCGGTCGCCGAAGTATGCGATGACCGTCCGAGACACACATGGGGACGAACTGCGCATCCGTGCAGCGATAAAAGTCAAAGAAAAACCCGGCCTACGCCGGGTTTATATGTTTGATGGGCCGAGCCGCGACCCTCGGTTAAGGATTCTTCGGCAAGCCAAGGAGCTTGTCTCCAACTTGTCGATCGAGCGCGATTCGTTTGAGGACGGGTACATCAGCAAAGTTGTGAACTTCGGTCAGGCAGCCCCAGATTCGATATCCCATTATGTCATCGCTAACAATCTCGCCCTCCTCGGAAAGAGCGGTGGCGAGCGCATTGCTAACAATGAAGAAGCGGACGGGCTTAAGTAAAACGGGTGTGAGCGAATGCCGGGTGCAAGCGTCTTCCCATGCTTCAGCGGGCTCGCCGCGAACTGGATAGAAGTCGTTCTCGCCGCCGAGCCATTCCTTGAGCAGATCTTCAAACTCGGCTCCTTCAAACTCTTCCCCGGCGGAGCCGTATATGTGAAAGATGCCGTCATACTCCAGTTTCCAGCCGATGGATTCGAGGTGGTCCTTAACCTCGGCCCAGTTTGTCACGATGTATTCGTCATAGATGGGATAGAGTTCCAGCCTAGCTTCCACCGCAGCGAACTCGAAACTCTTGCGCTCTCGGATTTGCTCGAGCACGTCCCGCTCCAGTTGGAGGTCGTTCAAGCAGCTCAACGGCGCGGCCGTAAGGAGTTCCTGCACATCATCTACAAACCTATCTGCCGCCAGTAGAATGTGGCGTTTGCAGATCCCCGCAATCCGTGCGGCGAGGGTATTTGGAGGGCTATCCTCCAGCGCCCGCCGAATTCCTAGCGAAACGTTGCCGCCGCCCAGAGCGGCGGCAAGCTCTAGTGTAGGACCGTCAAGATAGACATTCAGGCGTTTCCCGTCCGTGAGCTCTGCAGGCCGACCTGGCCCCCCGTGCTTGTTGTCGTCCATAGCTATCTCCCTTGCATGACGCCAAAATCATACACACCTTTTTATAAGGTGTGTATGAAATGTCGTAAACAAATCGCTTTGGGATAGTGGATCTCGAATGTCGGTAGGGTCGGATGTACCGGGCTAGAGCGGCGATCTGGGCCCGTTTGACCGACATTTTGCCGCTTGCATTCTGTAGCTAAATTTCACCTAGGCCGGGCTGGATCGGCCTTGTTTGACCTTGATTAGCCTTGGTTTTGCAATTTGCGAGTTGCGTAAGGCATTGATTTATAAAGCGTCCTGGCTCGTCACCAAAACTCCGAAGGCAGGGGTTGCTGGTTCGATCCCAGCCGGGCGCACCAAGATTCTCCTTGGCAGTTCTTGCCGCATCACCCCAGCTTCCCCCGTTGCCTTGCCGCCCGGCTTTAGCAAGCCTAGAGGATCAGCTTGTAGCCTTCGTGGCTGGCAACGAAGCCAAGCTTTTCATAGAACCGGTGCGCATCCGGACGGCCCTTGTCGGTGGTGAGTTGCACGATGGCGCATCCGCGTGACCTGCATTCCGAGATCGCCCAGCCGAACATCTGCTGGCCGAACCCTGCGCTGCGAAACGGCGCCGCGATGCGAACCGCTTCGATCTGCCCCCGCCATGCACCTCTGCGGGCGATGCCGGGTATGAATGACAGTTGCAGCGTGCCGATTACCGTGCCGCCATCCACGGCTACCACGAGACGCTGATTCGGGTCCGCAGCGATGGCGTGGAACGCGGTAACGTACCTTTCGTCCACGGGCGTGCCGGCAATCTCCCGCTGGCTGCCAAGCGCATCGTCCGCCAGCAATGCCACGATGGCGGGAAGATCGGCCAAGACTGCTGACCGGAAGAGGATGTGTTCCATGTCAGAACCGGGGGTAGCGCAAAGCGGAAGGGTGAGTATATCGTCGCGCCAAAGGGAGCAAAAAGGGAGCACGGAATGCGCTCAGGACAGTTCAGGATGCTTCGCTGCGAGATGCCTGGCGTGGAGGCCGTCGAGGCAAGCACGCGCCACACCTTTGCGCGGCATACCCACGAGCAATTTGGCATTGGCATGATCTGGCAGGGCGCGCACAGGTCGCACAGCGGGCGCGGCATGGTCGAGGCGGGCCCCGGCGACATGATCATGGTCAACCCGGGCGAGGTGCACGATGGCATGCCCATCGGCGACGCCGGGCGCACGTGGCGGATGCTTTACTTCGATCCCGCATGCATCGCGCGGGCCAGCCTGGACCTGAGCGAGGGCAGGACGAGCCAGTGCGAATTCCCTAGCCCGGTCGTCAGCGATGCCGCGGTGGCGGCCAGCTTCCAGCAGCTCTATCTGCTCGTCACGGCCGGCGGCGGCGCTGGCTCGGATCTGCAGCGCGAGGCGATGCTGCTCACTTTGCTGGCGCGGGTGGCGGAGCCCGGCCTTGCGCGCAGCACAGGCGCGCAGGCGGGGGCGATCGATCGGGCGCGCAGCCTGATCGACGATGATCCGGCCGCGGCCGTCTCGCTGGCCGAACTCGCCGAGGTTGCCGGGCTGAGCCGGTTCCAGCTGCTGCGCGCGTTCTCCAAGGCAACCGGGCTGACGCCGCACGCGTACCTCTTGCAGCGACGCATCCATCTGGCTCGCGCGCTGATTGCGCAGGGCAAGGCCCTGGCCGATGCGGCAGCCGCCAGCGGCTTCGCCGACCAGAGCCACATGACGCGGATGTTCGTGCGCCAGTACGGCGTGTCGCCGCGCGCCTACGCGGCCGTGGTGACCTGAGCTGCAATTTCGTTCAAGACCCGATGCGCCGCCCCGGCTAGCCTGCTGTTTTTCCATGGCGGGGGCTGCGCATGCCGGGCAAGCGGGGAAGTTATCTGGGGTATTTCTATCTGACCCTTGCGATGGTGCTGGTTGGCAGCACCGTGATTGCCAGCAAAGTCATTGCGTCCGGCTTGCCACCGTTCACGGCCACCGCGCTGCGGTTCGCGATTGCCTTGCCGTGCTTGCTGGGCGCATTGCGACTGACCGGCACATCGTGGCCAAGGCCGCGCGGGCGCGACCGGATCACGCTGGTGGTGCAGGCCGCGGCGGGCAGCGTGGGCTATACGACGCTGTTGATCTCCGGTCTGCGCCTGACCTCGGCTGCGGATGCCGGCGTCATCATTGGTACGCTGCCCGTGGTGTCGGCGGTGATCGCGATCCTGCTGCTTGGCGAGCGGCCCCATCGTTTCCTGATGCTCGCGATCGGGCTGGCCACGGCAGGGATTGTCATGGTTGCCTTTCCGTCCGGCGCTGGCAGCGGGCGTTCCTTGCTTGGTAACGCGCTCGTCCTGGGAGCCGTAGTGTGCGAAGGGCTGTTCATCCTGCTCAACCGGCGGCTGGACCAGGCGATTGCGCCACTCGCGCTATCGGCGGTCATGTGCGGCATCGGGTTGGTCGCATCTGCGTTGTTCGCTGTGTTCGAGGCGCCGTGGACGTTGGCGTTTTCCGCGCAGGCGGTGGGGGCGGTGATCTACTACGCAATCGTGCCGACGGTCGGCGGATTCCTGCTGTGGTACGCGGGTTCGGCGCGCACGAGCGGCAGCGAGGCAGCGCTGTTTACCGCGCTTGCGCCGGTGTCGGCGGTCGTCCTGGCGGCGGTGTTGTTGGGCGAGCGGGTCAGCCTGGCCCAGGTGGCCGGGGTCGGTTGCGTGCTCGTGGCTGTGGCAAGCCTGCTACTGGTGCGGCCGGCAAGCCAGGGTGCGGTGCAGGGTCCTTGAGCGCATTCATGGCGCTGTGCGCGTTGTGCCGTTGATACAGCTGCGCGCGCCTCGGCGGGTTTCGGGCTGCGGCGGAACCGCCGCCGGCGATTTCCGGCGGCGCTCACGGTATGGCGCGTGGCGCATTTCGGTTTGGCGCCGCGCGGCTTGTTGCGCACGTGCCTTTCCGGAAAGTGTCATGGCCGTCGCGTAGCCGCGCCTGCGCGCGCTACGGCTGCCCGGCGGGAGGCACTGTCAATCGGCAAACAGAAGCATTTTCGCCCCTTAATTGCGCCCTTTCGCCCGATCGGCCCAATGCGTAAATGGCGCGCATCCAACGCCTCGGGAAGCCATTCTATGTGCAATATCGCAGACAAAGTGCCCCGCGAACGGACGCGCCGGGCTGTCGCTTACTCTCGGCCGCCAGGCGCGTGGGCAAAGCGCCTGGCGATGCCGCTGGCCGGCGCGGCAGCCCTGCTCGCGCTGGCGGGTTGCGCCCAACTGCCTGCGACGGCGAACGCACCGGCGCCGCAAAGCACGATTGCGAGCTTCGTGATCCCGCCGGATGCGCTTGGCGCGCGCGATGCGCAGCTCGCGGCCGTGCTGGCCAAGGCCGGCGCGCTGGCGGCCCGGCAGAAGCAGCCGGCGACCATCGTCGTCACCGCGCTCGGCCAGGACTTGCCCTACCTCAACCAGGCGATCTGGAAAGGCGTACCGGCACAGCGCACCACCGCAGTCCAGCTCGAGAACCTGACGGCCGGCGCAAGCCAGCCGTACAGCGTCGCCATCAAGACGGCGCAATCGCAATAGCACCGCAGCAAGGAGCCGCAGCCGATGCACCGCCTCACCCTGTTTGCCGTCAGCCTGGCGCTGGCCATGCCGGCCCTTGCCGCCGAGCCTGGCGCCGATGTCCATCCTGCCTTGCCAGCGGCCGCACCGGCCGCGGACAAGGTCTATCCACCGCTGCCTACCCTGGCCATGTTGCCGCCCGCGAGCGGCAGTGACGAGCTCAGCGCGCCGCGCGTAGGCCACACCGCCAGGGCCAGGATCAAAGCGCCCCCCGCGCCGGAACGCAAGAGCCTCGCGCCATTGGTGCGGCTGGTGGTTTCCGACACCTCGCGTGCGTACCTGGAGACGATCGGACGTCAGCTCGACCTGGCCCTGCAGCAGTCGTCCCCGCCCGGGCCGGCTGAAGATCATCGCCAGCGCCTGGCAAGCGAGGGCACCCGTCGTGTCCGCTAACGCCCATACGAAGGCAGCCGGCCTGCGCCAGCACCGCGGGCAGGCCGGCAGCTCGCTGGCGGCTTCGCTGCTGCTGTCGCTGTCGCTGTTGCTGTTCCACGGTGCGGCCCGCGCGCAGGATTGCTTCGAGCAAGCGGGCACCTACCAGGGCGTCAATCCCTCGGTGCTGCGTGCCATCGCGTGGTTCGAGTCGAAGGGCGATCCCGCCGCGCTGAACCGCAATGCGAACGGGTCGATCGACGTTGGGCAGTTGCAGATCAACTCCGTGCATTTCAACGACCTGGCACGCCATGGGGTGCCGAGCCGCGCGCTGACCGACTCGTGCGTCAACATCTATGTCGCCGCCTGGCTGCTAAAGCAAAAGATGGTGAGGCATGGCAACACCTGGCGCGCCATTGGCGCCTACCATTCCGAATCGCCGGGGCAGCGCGACGCTTACGCGCGCAGCATCCAGCGGATCCTGGTGGCCTGGGGCGAGCTGCCGTCGGCCCGCTAGCGCGTGGGTAGCGCATGGCTAGCGCATAGGAACGCATGGGAGCGGGCCGCACCCGCCCTTGCTATCATGCGTGCCATGCTGCCCGACATCACCATCCTCCACACCGAATACGAGATCACCGCGATCCGCGCGCAAGGCGCGGGCGGGCAGAACATCAACAAGGTGTCCAACGCGGTCCACCTGCGTTTCGATGTCCGCGCCTCGTCGCTGGAAGAAGGGCACAAGGCGCGGCTCCTGCAGCTGCACGACCACCGCATCACGCGCGATGGCGTGGTGGTGATCAAGGCGCAACAACACCGCAGCCTGGAGATGAATCGGGAGGAGGCAGTGCAGCGCCTGCACGACCTGGTGCGCAGCGTGGCTACGCCGCCACGAACGCGCCGCCCCACGCGGCCTACCTTCGGCTCGAAGATGCGGCGCCTCGAAGGCAAGAGCCAGCGCAGCCAGGTCAAGGCGCAGCGCGGCAAGGTGGTGGACTAAGGGCGGCGCGCGCGCTGGTACCTTTGTCTCACGCCGCCACCTGACATCGGCGCGACACTCAGGCGGCCAGAGGCAGGCGCACCGTCAGCGTGACGCCGCGCCCGCCGATGCCCGGGCTCAGGCTTACCTGGCCTTGCGCCGTCAGCACGATCTCCTTGACGATGGCAAGCCCCAGGCCGCTGCCTTCCTGGTTCGGCAGCGCGTTGCGATAGAAGCGATCGAATATCTTGGGCCGCGCTTCCGCGGGAATGCCGGGGCCGTTGTCGCTCACTGCCAGGACGGCACTTTTTGCCTCGAGCGTCAGGGCCACGGTGACCTGGCCCTGCGCCGGCGTATAGCGGATTGCGTTGTCGACCAGGTTCGATACCACGGCCGCCATCATCCACTCGTTGACGCTCACCCGTGCACTGTCGACCGCCAGCTCGGCCCCCAGGTCGATGCCCTTGCGCTGCGCCAGCACCACCATGTCTTCCAGCACGTTGGTCACCAGCGGCACCAGGTCCGCGCCTTGTTGCGCGGCGCCGGCACTGCGCGCGGCTTCGGCCTGCGACAGCAGCAGCAGCTTGTTGGCCAGGTTGGTCATGGCCTGTGTGCTGGTCTCCATCGAGCCGAGGATCTCGCGCAGCCTGGCTTCATCGTCCACCCGCGCGGCAAACTCCAGCTGCGCCCCCAGCACCGCGAGCGGCGTGCGGATCTGGTGCGCGGCATCGGCAATAAAGCGCTTTTGCTGGCGCACGTATTCATTCAGGCGCTGGATGCACTGGTTGATCGCCTCGACAATGGGCCGCAATTCCTGCGGCAGGTCGATTGCGCTCACCGGTACCAGATCCATGGGGTCGCGTCCCGCCACTTCGTCTTTCACCCGCAGCAGCGGGCTCAGCTCCACCGTGAGCCCGATCATCACCAGCCCCACGGCCAGCACCAGCATCACCACTTCGCGCAGCAGTGCCGGCATGCGCAGGCTGCGAACCAGTTCGTGGTTGCCGATCAGTGTCTGCCCCACGGTGACGGTGACCTTGCGGGCCTCGCCGGAGTCGAACATCGTGCGAGTGGCTTGCACTACCCGCACCGGCTGCGACTGGAAACGGGAAGAGTAGAACACGGGGCTGGCGGCGCCCGCCATCGGTGGCTGCTCGAAGCGCGGGTTGCCGGCCAGGATCCGGCCCCGATCGTCGACCACGTTGTAGAAAACGTGGTCGCCATAGGGCGAGTCGAACAGGGACAGCGCCGACGGTGGCACCTGCACCGTGATGCGTCCGTCCGCCCACGCGATGTGGCCCGCGATGACGTCGGCCGAAGCTTGCAGCGCGCGGTCTTGCACGCGGTTTGCGGTATCGGCCGCACTCAGGTAGGCGGCATAGCTGCTGATGCCCACAAAGCCCGCCAGCGGCACCAGCAGCCATAGCAGCAACCGTACGCGCAGGCTGTGGATCATTGCTTTTGCTGCAGCAGGTAGCCCAGGCCGCGCAGCGTCATGATGGTGGCCTGGCAGCCCTCGAGCTTCTTGCGGATGCGATGGATATAAATCTCGATGGCATCCTCGCTAGCCTCCTCGTCGAGCGAGTACACGCCCGACATGAGGCTTGCCTTGGACACGGTCTTGCCGAGCCGCATCATCAGGATTTCCAGCGCGGTGTGCTCTTTCAGGCGCAGCGAAAGCAGCTCGCCCGCGACATAGAACTGCCGCGTGTCGGTGTTGTAGGTGAGGTCGCCGCAAGCCAGCTCGGCTTGCTTCTCCCCGGTCTGCCGCCGCGCCAGGGCTTTGATGCGCGCGACCAGTTCCCGCACCTCGAAGGGCTTGACGAGGTAGTCGTCGGCGCCCAGGCCCAGGCATTCCACTTTTTCGTCGATCGACGCGCTTGCGGTCACCACCAGTACCGGCACGTTGTTGCGGCGCGCGCGCAGCCGGCGCAATACGCTCTTGCCGGCCAGGCGCGGGATCTGCAGGTCTAGCAGCACCACGTCGTAGCATTGCGTCTGCAGCAACTGATCGGCGTACTCGCCGTCCAGCGCGGTGTCGACCATGAAGCGCTCTTCCTTCAGCAGCCTCGCGAGCCAGTGGATGAGCGAAGCGTTGTCTTCGATCAGCAATACCTTCATGAACCGCTCTGGTGAGGACCTACTGTTGCCGGGGTCTCCTTTTACCACTGCCCGCCACGCCGCAGACACAGCACCGCATCGGGATATTCCCTGAGACGCGGCGAAAGCTGCGTGAAGGTTTGCGCTGCCTAGAATGCTTCGAACCCCGCGCTGTGGCCCCGGCGAGCGCGGAGGCACGCCGTAACCAGAGCCCAATCATGCCCCGGCCACCAAAACCTGGCGCCAGCAAAACAAGGGAGACAAAGATGAATGCACACAGGAAGGGCGCGCTTGCCGTGGCCTGCGCAGCACTTGCGGCACTTGCAGCACTTGCGCCTGCGCACACGGCGCAGGCGGCCGATGGAAAGCTGTCGATCATGGTGGGCGGCGCGACCAAGATCATCTACCTGCCAGCCAGGCTGACCGAGCAGCTGGGCTACTTCAAGGAGGAGGGGCTCGACGTCGAGATCCTCTCGCAACCGGCCGGGGTCGACGCCGAAAACGAACTGCTGGCCGGCGCGGTGCAGGGCGTGGTGGGCTTCTACGATCACACCATCGATCTGCAAAGCAAGGGCAAGGAAGTGGAGGCCGTGGTGGTGTTCGGCAAGGTGCCGGGCGAGGTGGAGATGGTGGCCACGCGTGCCGCCGGCCAGATCAAGAGCATGGCCGATGTGAAAGGCAAGACGCTCGGCGTGACGGGCCTGGGCTCGTCGACCAACTTCCTGACGCAGTACCTGGCCTTCAAGGCGGGTGTGCCGCCCAGCCAGTACACGGTGCTGCCGGTTGGCGCCGATAACAGTTTCATGGCCGCGATCCGCCAGAGCCGCATCGATGCCGGCATGACCACCGAGCCCACCATCTCGCAATTGCTCAAGACCGGCGAGGCGCAGGTGCTGGTCGACATGCGCACGGCCGAGGGCACCACCCAGGCGCTGGGCGGGCTCTATCCGGCCTCCAGCCTTTACATGCAGCGCGCCTGGGTGGAGGGCCACAAGGAGCAGGTGCAGAAGCTGGCGCGCGCCTTCGTCAAGACCATGCGCTTTATCAAGACCCACAGCGCCGAAGAGATCGCGCAGAAGATGCCCAAGGACTACTACGGCAATAACCGCGAGCTCTACGTCAAGGCACTGGGCGCCTCGCTGCCCATGTTCACGGACGACGGCAGGATGCCCGCCGGCGGCCCCGAAACGGTGCTCAAGGTGCTTGCCTCGTTCGATCCGACGGTCAAGGGCAAGCACATCGAACTGGGCCGCACCTTTACCAACGAGTTCGTCGACCGCGCCGCCAAGTGAGGCACCAGGCGATCAACCGGTTCGCGCCGCCGGCGCGCGCGCACTGCAAGGAAACATCATGACCAATACCGTGCCGCAAGATGCGCCGGCCATCGAATTCGAGCGCGTCTCCTGCCGCTTCATCGCACCCGATGGCACTGCCACCGTGGCGTTGCGCGACTTCTCCATGAGCGTGGGCAAGGGCGAGTTCGTCGCCATCGTCGGGCCGACGGGATGCGGCAAATCGACCACGCTGAGCCTGATCACCGGCCTGCTCAAGCCAAGCACCGGCGAGGTGCGCCTGATGGGCAAACGCGTGGCCGGCATCGATCCGCGCATCGGCTTCGTGTTCCAGGCCGATGCGGTCTTCCCGTGGCGCTCGGTGCTGCACAACGTGGCGGCCGGGCCGCTGTTCCGCGGCGCTGGCCGCGACCAGGCCTATGGCCTGGCCGAGGAATGGGTGCGCAAGGTCGGCTTGGCAAAGTTCAGCAACCACTATCCGCATCAGTTGTCGGGCGGCATGCGCAAGCGCGTGGCGCTGGCGCAGACCTTCATCAACAACCCGCAGATCCTGCTGATGGACGAGCCATTCAGCGCGCTGGACATGCAGACCCGCACGCTGATGCAGGACGAGCTGCTGCAGCTCTGGTCGCAGAACGCAGGCTCGGTGGTGTTTGTCACGCACGACCTGGAAGAAGCCATCGCCATGGCCGACCGGGTCTTCGTGCTGACCGCGCGTCCGGCCACCCTCAAGCGTGTCTATGAGATCGACCTGCCGCGCCCGCGCGTGACTTCGGAGATCCGCTACGAAAAGCACTTTGTCGAACTGTCGCGCGAGATCTGGGCCGATCTGCGCGAAGAAGTCCACATCGACTGATGCCGCGCCGCCAACCGTAGCCAATGCCAACGCCAATGCCAATACCAATGAATATGGAAGCAAACACGGCCCTTGCCGACGAACTCGACGTCTTTGAACGGGAAGCCAGGCTGGCCATGCGCCGGCGCCGCCAACTGATCATCACCCTGCGCATCGCCTTGCTGGTGGTGGCTCTGGGCGGCTGGGAGCTGGCAGGACGGCTGCACTGGATCGACCCGTTCTTCTTCTCCATGCCCTCGCTGATTGCGGAGCAGATCTACGACTGGTTCGTCAACGGCACCTCGCAGGGCCCGCTGCTGGAGCAGGTGGCGGTCACGCTGGAAGAGACCGGGCTCGGCTTCCTGATCGGCTCGGTCGCCGGCGTGATCTGCGGCATCGTGCTCGGGCGCAACAAGCTGCTGGCCGATGTGTTCAGCATCTACATCCAGATTGCCAACTCCATTCCACGCGTGGTGCTGGGCTCGATCTTCGTGATCGCGCTGGGCCTGGGCATGGCCTCCAAGGTGGCGCTGGCGGTGGTGATGGTGTTCTTCGTGGTGTTCGGCAATGCCTTCCAGGGCGTGCGCGAAGCCGACCGCTACCTGATCGCCAATGCGCAGATCCTCGGCGCTTCCAAACGGCAACTGACCTTCGCCGTGGTGGTGCCGTCGGCGTTGAGCTGGATCCTGGCCAGCCTGCACGTCAGCTTCGGCTTCGCGCTGGTCGGCGCCGTGGTGGGCGAGTTCCTGGGTTCCAAGCAGGGCATCGGCCTGCTGATCGCCACGGCGCAGGGCGCCTTCAATGCCAGCGGCGTGTTCGCCGCCATGATCGTGCTGGCGGTGGTGGCGCTTGCCGCCGATTTCCTGCTGACCACGCTGGAAAACCGCCTGCTTAAATGGAAGCCGGGCAACCTGGCCTGAGCTTACGTCGCGGCGGCACAGCGCAATAGCGCTACGCACGCGCCGGGAAGCCATCTCCCTTGCCCACCCCGACTCCCCGTCGGCGTGGGCCTTTTTGCTTGGTTCGCCGGACTTCGTGCGAGCGCCCGCCCTCTCCCCCGGCCCCTCTCCCACAAGTGGGAGAGGGGAGCAGACCAGTGGCAATGAACGAAGCCGACGGATGGGCCAGCACCGCACGCCATGACGACGGCTGTCGCTCCCTCGCCCCTCATGGGGAGAGGGCCGGGGAGAGGGGTGGCTTAGCTAGGAGCCGCTTGAAGCGAAGCCCGTGGTGTTCCCCAGCACGCAGGCGGGACGAGCGCCCACCCTCTCACCCCGGCCCATCCATCTCCCACAAGCGGGCGATGGCAGCAAACCTGCCGCACGCAACGAAGCCGCCAGGCGAAAAAAAACCCGGCTTGTGGCCGGGACAAGGAAAGTTCGGAGCCAGGCCCGCGCCGCCAGGCGCAGGCCGATGCAACGGGATCAGAAGCGCGTGCGCATGCCCACCGCGAATTCGCTCTGGTGCGCGAAGCCGTTCGATTGCGCGGCGTGATAGCCGTGCTGCAGGAACATGTAGTCGGCGGCCAGGTAGACCTCGGTACGCTTCGAGAAGTGATAGAAGATCGAGCCGTACACGGTGTTCTTGCGGCCGCTGTCGGTCGCCGTGGAGTTAGCGGTGTTGCCGTAAGCATTGATGGTGAAGCCGTCGGCATTCAGGGCGGCGTGGCCGGCCTTCATCATCTGGTAGCCGATCTCATAGTCGAAGGCGCCTGCCGGGTCGATCTTGAGCGACACGGTGTAGGCGTCGTCCTTGCGCTGGCCCAGCGCGCCCTGCTCCGCGGTGTAGTGGAAATAGCCCGCGCTGGCGCGCACGATGCCCCACACATAGTTGCCGCCAGCCGAATAGGTACGGTTGCGCTGGCCATTCACGTTGGCCTGCGTGAAGAAGCTCGAGACGTGGAAATTGCCGCCGTTGTAGCCCAGGGTGACGGTTTCCGTGGTGTTGCGCGACGGCGCGCCCGGCACTTCGCCGAACTGGTAGCCCGCGCCGGCGGTCAGGCCGTTATCGAACAGCTTCTTCCACACCACGCCGTTGTCCATGCGCGTGCCGGTGGCGCTGCCCGCGTAGAACACCAGCTGCTTGAAGTTGTTGTTGTTGGTGTAGCCGCCTTCTTCCGTGGTGATGGCCGCCGGGCCGTAGGGGTCGCCGTAGAGGCCGGAGGCCATCGGGTCGCGCCCGAGCGCATTCTGGCGGCCGAAGGTCAGCTTGCCGAAGACATCGCTGTTGATGCCGACCCAGGCGTCGCGGTTGAACAGCACGCCGGGGGTGTCCATCGCGCCGTTGTAGCTCTGGAATTCGCTCTCCAGCTTGAAGATCACCTTGGTGCCGAAACCGATGTCTTCCGCGCCGGTCAGGCCCCAGCGGTTGCCGCTGAACCACGCCGGCTGGTGGTAGCCGGTGAGGCGGTCGCCCTTGGCGTCGGCGTTGCTGATGGTGCTGATGGTGGTGTCGATGAGGCCATACAGCGTCACGTTCGATTGCGCGTTGGCGTGGCCGGCAAAGGCCGCGCCGATTGCCAGCGCGAGGGCTGTGATTTTGGTTTGGGCTTTCAAGTTGATCTCCTCGGGGCTCGCTAGTTTTGTCGATGATTCCGGCTGCTCGCGGGCGGGACGCATGTCCCGGCCATGAGAGAAGCCCCTGCATCGTAGGCATGGCAAGCCTTCATCCAGCTTTCCCGCCGTTGCGCGGCTGGCTCAGGGAAAATACCGAGGAGACCCGGCGGGGCAGGCGTTCAGCCGCTTGTCACCCGCATGGCGAACGCTGCCGCAGCCACCGGCGCGCTCAATGCGGCCGGCGTTCCGTCGGCTTACGCTTGCGCGCAGGTGCGGGTACGGGCGCCGGCTGATCCTGCGCCCGCTGCTGTTCGGCAGCGCCGCGCAGCAGCCAGCTGATCAGCTGCTTGGATTGCTGGATGCGCAGGCGGCGTCCCTTGGCGTTATCTTCGAGATAGTCCGTCGACAGGTGGAACAGGTAGGACACCACGTAGCCGCAGAGGTCGTCGATGATGGGGCGCGACAGGCCGGGGCAGAGTTCCAGCCTCTCGATGTCTTCCGCCATCTCGCCGGCGATATCCGCCAGCACCTGGCGCACCGCTTCGCGCAGCGCCGGCTGCGGGCCAGTGCTGCCGCACACGCCGACAAAGAAGGCGTCGGGATGGGCATCGGCGTAGGCGAAGAAGGCGTCGCAGGCGCGGTTGGCGACCTCGCCGGGGTTGTCCTGCGCCACCGCCCAGCGCACCGCGCGCAGCATGGGCCGCAGCGCGTTGCCGACCTCGGCCACGGCAGTCAGCGCCAGGTCTTCCATGTCGCGGAAGTGGCGATAGAAGGTATTGGGGTTCAGCCCCGCTTCGCGCGCCAGCTCGCGCAGGCCGAGGCCGGCGAAGCTGCGCCTGGCTGCGGCCAGGCGCAGCGCCGCGTCGATCAGTTTGCGTTTGCCGCCGGCAATGTCTTCCATGGTGTCAGGCAAAAAAGTTAAGGCCGGGATACGCCGGCTTGAATACGCCGGCTTCAGCGAATCCGGTTTGGAATTGACACTCGGTCTACATTCGTCTACTTTGCTGGAAAAGTAGACGGTTGTCTACGTCGACTTGCAGGGATAGCCATGTACGCCATGTACGCCATGTGCGCCATGCAGCCGGCAGAAAACAGAAGAACGAACAAGAGACACAAGGTGGCTGCTGAGCCCCTTGGCCCAACCCCGGCGTTTCGCCCGCCGACTACCATCTGGTGACCTGAATATGCAGCGCGCCTCCACTTCCGCCTCCGCCGCTCCGGCCGCGAACTCGGCAACCGCAGTAACCGCAGCCACCGCAGCAATCAATCCGCCGGCGCAGCCCGCACGCTCGCTCGAACCCATCCCGCGCGACCCGGGCTGGCCGCTGGTCGGCAACTTGTTGCAGGTCACGCCGGGCAAGGTCGGGCAGCACCTGCTGGCGCGCAGCCGCGCCTTCGATGGCATTTTCGAACTCGATTTCGCCGGGCGCCACGTGGCATTCGTGAGCGACGCCGCGCTGGTGGCCGAGCTGTCGGACGGGCAGCACTTTCGCAAGATCGTCGGGCCGCCGCTGTCGTACCTGCGCGACCTGGCTGGCGACGGCCTGTTCACCGCGCACGCCGAGGAAGAGAACTGGGGCCGTGCCCACCGCATCCTGATGCCGGCCTTTAGCCAGCGCGCCATGAAGGGCTACTTCGACGTGATGCTGCGCGTGGCCAACCGGCTGGTCGACAAGTGGGACCGCCAGGGCGCCGACACCGACATCCCGATTGCCGACGACATGACCCGGCTCACGCTGGACACCATCGCGCTGTCGGGCTTCGGCTACGACTTCGATTCGTTCTCGCGCGAGCAGCTCCATCCCTTTATCGACGCCATGGTCGGCGCGCTCGAGGAGGCCATGGGCAAGCTCACGCGCTTTGCGCTGCAGGACAAGTTCATGCACAAGGCGCACCGCAAGTTCGCCGCCGATATCCAGTACATGCGAGCGCTGGTGGATGACGTGGTGCGGCAGCGCCGCGCCGCGGCGGGCAAGAACGCCGGACAGCCGCCCGCGCACGACCTGCTCAACCTGATGCTGGAGGCGCGCGACCCCGACACCGACCAGCGCCTGGACGACGTGAACATCCGCAACCAGGTCATCACCTTCCTGATCGCGGGGCACGAGACCACCAGCGGCCTGCTCACGTTCGCGCTGTATGAGCTGCTGCGCCATCCCGGCGTGCTGGCGCAAGCCTATGCCGAGGTGGACGCAGTGCTGCCGGGCGACGCGCCACCGGTCTATGCCGACCTGGCGAAGCTGCAGGTGATTGACCGCGTGCTCAAGGAAACGCTGCGCCTGTGGCCCACGGCGCCCGCCTTTGCGGTGGCGCCGTTCGAGGACACGGTGATCGGCGGGCGCTACCTGATCCGCAAGGATCGGCGCGTCTCGGTGGTGCTCACCGCGCTGCACCGCGACCCGAAAGTGTGGGCCGATCCGGAGACCTTCGACATCGACCGCTTCCTGCCCGAGAACGAGGCCAGGATCCATCCCCACGCCTACAAGCCGTTCGGCAATGGCGAGCGCGCCTGCATCGGCCGCCAGTTCGCGCTGACCGAAGCCAAGCTCGCGCTGGCCCTGATGCTGCGCAACTTCCAGTTCAGCGACCCGCACGATTACCAGTTCCGCATCAAGGAAACGCTGACCCTGAAGCCGGATGCGTTCACGCTGCGCGCGCGGCGGCGCCGTGCGCATGAGCGCATCGCCGCCGCGGCTGCGGCCGGCGCTGCCAGCGCGCAGTCGCAACCCCCGGCGGTGCGCGGCAACGGCCAGCCCCTTGCCGTGCTGTGCGGCTCCAGCCTGGGCACCGCGCGCGAGCTGGCCGAGCAGATCCACGCTGGCGCGCTGGCGGCCGGCTTTGCCGCCACGCTGCGCGACCTGGACGAAGCCGTGGGCGCGTTGCCCACCGATGGGCTCGCCGTGATCGTGGCGGCTACCTACAACGGGCGCGCACCCGATTCAGCGCGACGCTTCGAAGCGATGCTCGATAGCGGCGATGCTGGCGGCTACCGCGCAGAAGGCCTGCGCTTTGCGTTGCTCGGCTGCGGCAATTCGCAATGGGCCACGTACCAGGCATTTCCCAAGCGGTTGCACGACTTCTTCAGCGCGGCTGGCGCGGCGCCTTTGCTCGCGCGCGGCGAGGCGGATGGCAATGGCGACTTCGACCAGGCTGCGGAGTCGTGGCTCGCCGCGCTATGGCAATCGCTGCAGGCGCTGCGCGTGGCGCAGGGCGCGGCACCAGATGCGGCGGGCACCAGCCAGATCGAAGTGCGGCTGCGCGATATCGCCACCATCCGTGCCAGCACGCTGCCGCCGTCGACGCAAGCCTTCACGGTGCTGGCCAACACGGAGCTGGTGAACGATCCGGCGGGCCTGTGGGACTTCGCGCTGGAAGCGCCGCGCACCTCCACGCGCGACATCCGGCTGCGCCTGCCGGAAGGCGCAAGCTACGCGACCGGCGATCACCTTGCGGTGTACCCGCAGAACCATCCCGCCACCGTGCGGGACCTGTGCGAGCGGCTCGATCTCGATCCCGACGCCATGGTGACGCTGTCCGCCGCATCCACCAGCGCCGCGCGCGGCCTGCCACTGGACGAGGCATTGCCCTTGCGCGAACTGCTGACGCATTTCATCGAGCTGCAAGATGTGGTGTCGCGCCAGACGCTGCGCACGCTGCTGCAATACACGCGTTGCCCGTTCACGCGCGCGGCGCTGGAGCGGCTCGGCTCGGACCACGCGCAAGAGGGCTACGCGGCACGCGTGGCCTCGCAGCGGCTGGGGCTGGTGGATGTGCTGGTCAGCCACCCCGCCATCGAGCTCACGCTGCCGGGCCTGCTGGCTTGCACGGTGCCGATGCGGCCGCGCTTTTATTCCATCGCGTCGTCGCCCCTGGTTTCACCGGACGTGGCGACGATCACGGTCGGCACCGTGTGGTCACCCGCGCTCTCGGGGCGCGGCATGTTCCGTGGCGTGGCATCCACCTGGCTGCAAGGACTCGTGCCGGGCGCGGTGGTGGCGGCGGCGATCCGCACGCCCAACCCGGCCTTCGCGCCCGATCCCGATCCGGCGCGGCCGATGATCCTGGTCGGGCCCGGCACAGGCATCGCGCCGTTCCGCGGCTTCCTGGAAGAGCGCGCGGCGCAGAAGGCCGCCGGACAGGCGGTAGCCGCCAGCCAGTTTTATTACGGCTGCCGCCATCCCGGGCACGACTGGCTCTACCGCGATGACGTCGCACGCTGGCAGGCCGAGGGCGTGGTGCAGGCGCATGCGGCTTACTCCACTACCGCCGCTGCGGACCAGCGCTATGTGCAGCATCTGCTATGGCGCGATCGCCAGGCTATCTGGGCGATGCTGCAGGACGGCGCCACGATCTATGTGTGCGGCGACGGCCGGCAGATGGCGCCGGCGGTGCGGCGCACGTTGATCGAGATCGCGGCGCAGCAGGGCGGCATGAGCGAGGCGGCGGCCTCCGGCTGGCTGGCGGGCATGGTCGCGCAGGAACGTTACCGCCAGGACGTGTTCAACTAACCCAGCCAGGAGCCGGTTGGCAGGATTCTGCGGATCATTGTCAGCCGCCACGGTCCCGCTTTCCGTACGCTCAGTGCCATCCCCGCCTCTTCCTCACCGGAGCGCCCGATGGCACGTCCCGCGATGTCCCAAGCCCGGGTCCTGGCAATCTGCCAGGCCCTGTTCACCTCGGCGCTGTCGGTCGACCTGACCCTGACCGGGCTGGTTGGCTACACGCTCGCGCCCGACAAGGCGCTGGCCACGCTGCCGTTCGCGCTGATCACGGTGGCGTCGGCGCTCACCGCCATCGCGGCCGCCTTCCTGATCGAGCGGCTGGGGCGCCGCATCGCTTTTTCGCTCGGCGGGCTCGCGTGCTGCGCGGGCGGGCTGGTGTCGGTGTGGGCCATCTCGCACCATGACTTCGTGGCGTTCTGCGTGGGCACGGCGCTGGTCGGCGTGTTCCAGGCGTTCGCGCGCTTTTACCGGCTGGCCGCCGCCGACGCCGCCGCGCCTGTGGATAAGCCGCGCGCCATTTCCACCGTGCTCACCGGCGGCGTGGTGGCCGCCGTGTGCGGGCCCGCCATTGCCGCGTGGAGCAGCGACCTGATGGTGGCGCAGCCCTTCGCCGGCTCGTATGCGGTGGTCGCGGTGTTCGGGATGGCCACGGTCTTGCTGCTGGCGCTTGGCTACCGCGAGCCAGAGGCGCATGCAGGCGCGGCGGCAGCCGGTCACGGCGCCGCGGCGCTGCCCGCGCGCCCGCTCGCCGTGATCGCTCGCCAGCCGGTGTTCCTGGCGGCGTTTGCCAACAACGGCATCGGCAATGCGGTGATGATGTTCGTGATGACCGCCACGCCGATTGCCGCGGTGGCGTGCAGCCATACCATCACGCAGGGCGCGCAGATCATCGAGTGGCACCTGGTGGGCATGTACGCGCCGTCCTTTTTCTCCGGCTGGCTGCTGCAGCGTTTTGGGCGCGGGCCGATGCTGATGTGCGGCATCGCGCTCGCTGCAATGGGTTCGCTCGTGGCCCTGGCCTCGACGGCGCTGCCGGCCTTTTATGTCGCCTTGTTGTGCCTTGGCATCGGCTGGAATTTCATGTTTGTCGGCGGCACCACGCTGCTGGCGGAAAGCTACCGGCCCGCCGAGCGCGCGCGGACCCAGGCGCTGGCCGAATTCAGCGCCGCCGCGCTGACCGCGCTGGCCACGCTCGCTGCCGGGCAGGTGCTGTACCGCTATGGCTGGCAGGCGGTCAACCTTGCCGTGCTGCCGGCGCTGGCGGTGGCGCTGCTGGTCACGCTAGGCTGGCGGCGCAGCACGCCGCGCGCGGCGGTGCTGGCCGGATAGGCGCTGGCGCCAGTATGATCGGCGGCAACCGCACTCGCGCACTCACACTCTCGCCCTGGGTCACCGTCCATGCCTGCCAGCCATCCCTTGCCGAATGATCCGCCGCGCATCGTCGTGCTCGTCGCGCCGGACCCCGCGCAGGAACTCGACGTGACCGGGCCCAGCGCGGTCTTCGGCCATGCCAACCGGCTCCCAGGCCGGGCGTCGCCCGCCTACGACATCCGCATTGCCAGCGTGCGCGACGACGGCCTGGTGTGTACCGAAAGCGGGATCCGGCTGCTGGCCGACGCGCCTTATCATCGCATCGGCGACATGCTGCCCGGGCCGATCGATACCTTGTTGATCGCCGGCGGCTCAGGCCACGCCGCGGCAGCCAGCGACGCGCGCCTGATCGACTGGATCCGCGCGCAGGCACCGCGCGTGCGCCGCCTCGGCGCGGTCTGCACCGGCGCGTTCGTGCTGGCGCGCACCGGGCTGCTGGACCGCCATCGCGCCACCACGCACTGGCGCCATGCCGCGCGGCTGGCGGAGCGCCATCCGCTGGTGCAGGTGGACCCGGACCCGATCTGGATCCGCGCGGGCGATCTGTACACCTCGGCCGGCGTGACCGCCGGCATGGACCTGGCGCTGGCCTTGGTGGAGGACGATCTCGGCCATGCCGCCTCGCTGGCGGTGGCGCGCGAGCTGGTGTTGTTCCTGCGCCGTCCCGGCAGCCAGGCGCAGTTCTCCACGCTGCTGCAGGCGCAGAGCGCGCAAAGCCCGGAGTTGCGTGAATTGCAGGCCTGGATGGCGGAGCACCTGGCGCGCGACCTGTCGGTGCAGGTGCTGGCCGAGCGCGTGGCGATGAGCCCGCGCAACTTCGCGCGCGTGTTCGCGCGGCAGGTCGGCGAGACGCCGGCGCGCTACGTGGAACGGCTACGTGTGGAAGCGGTGCGCAGGATGCTGGAAGAAGATGGGCGACGCCTGGATGGCATCGCCCGTGCGACTGGATTTGCCAACGCCGACGTGATGCGGCAGGCCTTCCAGCGGCATGTACAGACCACGCCGGAACGCTATCGGGCCGCGTTCCGGGTGAGGCCAGAGGAGCCCGGCAAGGGCCTCAGGCCTTAGCTTGCAACGCGGCAATGCGCTGCTCGATCGGCGGGTGGCTGGAGAACAGCGACAGCCACGACTTGCCACCGGCAATGCCCATCGCCTGCATGTTCTGCGGCAGGCCTTCGGCGTCCAGGCCGCCCAGCCGGCGCAGCGCCGCCACCATTGGCGTGGGGCTGCCCATCAGCTTGGCCGCGCCGGCATCGGCACGGTATTCGCGATGGCGCGAGAAGGTGGCCACGATGATGCTGGCCAGGATGCCGAACACGATCTCGCACACCACCACCGTGATCATGTAGCCGATGCCGGGGCCGCTCGATTCCTCATCGTTCTTGCGCAGCATCGAATCCACGAAGTAGCCCACGATCCGCGCCAGGAAGATCACGAAGGTGTTGACCACCCCCTGGATCAGCGTGAGCGTGACCATGTCGCCATTGGCGATGTGGGCGACTTCGTGCGCGAGCACGGCCTCCACTTCGTCGTGCGACATGGTTTGCAGCAAGCCGGTGGAAACGGCCACCAGCGAGCTTTTCTTGGTGGCGCCGGTGGCAAACGCATTGGCTTCGCCTTCATAGATGGCGACTTCAGGCATCGGCAAGCCGGCGCGGTCGGCCAGCTTCTGCACGGTCTGCACCAGCCAGACTTCGGTGCCGTTGCTGGGCTGGGTGATGACCTGCGCGCCGGTCGACCACTTGGCGATGGTCTTGGACATCAGCAGTGAGATGAAGGAGCCACCGAAGCCCATCAGCGCGGCGAATGCCAGCAGCATGCCGAGGTTGAGGCCGTTGCCGGTGAGGAAGCGGTTCACGCCCAGCAAGCTGGCGGTGAAGCTGAGGACAAGCATGACGGCGAGGTTGGTCGCCAGGAAGAGCAGGACGCGTTTCATTTTTTGTGTGAGGAAGTGATCAATGCCATGGTGAAAACAGGGGCGCGCGTCGCAAGCACGCGCAGCGCCAGGCCAGGCCAGGCGCGCCGCGTGCAGGAGACTAACGACAGGAAAACCGGGAACCTGACTACGCTGACTACGAGCGCACGCAAGACCAGCGCACGCGCGGGGGAGACTCAGGCGCTGGGAGGGCGCTGCTGAAGGGGGAGGTCGGGGTCGGGCATGGCGCCCGCGCGGTGCGCGGGCGCGCCGCTGCGGGCAAGCCCTGCGGTAAAGCGCGGGGGCGAGGCCGGCAACAGGGATTCGGCAAGGTCGGCGCCGGGCTGCGACGGATCCTTGGCGTCGCCGGCGCTGCCAACGTCAACGGCGCCGGGGGCTCCGCCGGCATCGATAGGGGCATCATGTGCCGCATCGTCTGCCATGGCGGCAGCGGCGTCTTGTGCCAGGGTGCTGCACGAATCCGCCTGCACCGTGTTGCCCACTGCGCACGTGCGTGCGCCTGCCCAGCTTTGGACGGGCATGACGGCAAGCATCAGGAGCAGCAGCAGGAAGCGGATTGCGCGCACAAAAAATTTCGGTTGGGATCGCGTGTCAGGCGGTTCGACACGAAATCGAGCAAAGAATTCTACAGGATGCGGCGCTGCGGCAGGTTATGGCGAAAGCATCACTCCACAGCGCTCAGCCCAGGATATTGCGCGCGGCACGCGTACCCCACCACGCCGCTTCCTCGAACACCGACACGCCGGACAGGTCCGCATGGGCAAACAGGATGCGGCCATCGGCCGCGCGCAGGGCCGCGGCGCCGGCATTGCCCAGAAAGCCCGTGCGCGGCGAAGCCATGGCGTGTCCGCGCACCGTGATTTCCACCGCATCCGCGTGGCGCCAGAAGGCGCGCCCGTAGACCGTGCGCAGATCGGTGGTGGCGTAGTCCATCAGCTCGGCGGCGCTGGCCTCGGCCAGCCAGCGGCGGGTGTCGGTGAGCGAGCGCGGTGCCGCGCCGGGGCTGGCCGCCAAGTCCAGCGGACAGTACGCGGTAAAGACCGTGGCTGCTGGCTTTGCCTGCCGGATCAGTTGATGGGTACTCACCACATAACCCAGCCCGCGTCCGCCATGCACCACGTTGTCCCACGCCAGCGGCACGCCCGGCGCTTCCGGCGGGAAGCCCTGCAGGCGGAAGCTGGATACCATCCAGGACGCGGTGGGCGGCAGGTGGCGCGCCGGGTCGAAGCCGAATTCGCGCAGCGGCGCCACGCGGGCGGCCACATGCAGGGGCATGGCGCAGATCACGCGGCGCGCGCGGATGCGGTAGATGCGCGGTGGCCGGGCGCCAACGCCATCCGGCCACCAGGCGCACAGCACCGACACCCCACGGCCCTGCTCCTGCACTTGCAGCGCCATGCCGGGACGGCGCCAGGGCAGGGCGCCAGGCTTGGCGCCGCGGTGCGCATCGATCCGCGCCGAGAGCCGCGTCACCAGCGCGTGCAATCCATCCGGCCAGGTCAGCACGGCGCCATCGGCCGCATCGCTTGCATGGCCCGCGCGGCTGGCGAAGTAGTACAAGCCCGCCCAGGCCGAGATCAGGTCGTGCCCCGCGCCGTAGTCGTCGCGGCAGCAGTAGTCCACATAAGTGTGCAGGGTGGGCGCGGTAAAGCCTTCGGCCAGCATCCACTGCCGCATGCTTTGCTGGTCAAGCCGGGTCCAGGCCGGGTCTTGCGAGGCCAGCGCCAGCGGGATGGCAAAGGCCTTGCGGCCGTCGCTGCCGCGCGCGCTCTTGAGCTGCTCGACGCGCGCGAGAAAGCGCGCGTGCTGCGCCGCTTCCTGGTCCGGCGCTGCGTCGCCAGGCAGCAGGCCGTCGTGCCACTTGCCGTCGAAGAACAGGCGCTCGTCCGGCGCATGCACCAGCGCGCGTTCGTCGAACTCGGGCCGCGCGGCGAACGGGTCGCGCTGGATCACGCCGGTGTCGGCCAGCATCTCGCGGATGTGCGTGGATTCGGGCGAGGGCAGCGGCAGATAGTGCGCGCCGCGCGGGAAGGCCAGGTCGCCGCCGAAGCTTCCGGCCGCCGCGTTGCCGCCGAACTCCGGCCCGTCCACCAGCAGGAAGTCCGTGAGGCCGCCACGCGCCAGCTGCCACGCGGCGCTGAGCCCGGCCACGCCACCGCCGAGGATGGCGACGTCGGTCACAATCTCGTCCTGCGCGGAAACGGTCGACGGCCAGCTGGCGGCATCGCGCAGCGCGTGGCCCTCGGCCATGCCGGGGCGCAGCACGACAGGCATGGGCTCGCGCAGGCCGACGCCGGCCAGGAAGCGGCTGGCATCGCCGCCCAGGCGGTCGCAGCCGGACAGCAAGCCCAGGCCGCCCGCGCCAGCGCCGGCGATCAGGAAGCGGCGGCGGTCCATGCCAGCTCCGATTGCGGGTGATGCAGATCAGCGGATGACATTGCGCCAGTCCTGCTCGAAGTCATGCACCAGCGACTGCTCGTTGAGCCGGTTGGCACGCGCCTCGCGCGGCGCCATGTCGGCGGGGAAGCGGAACATCAGCGCGGTGCTGTCGGCGTCGAGGAACTTGAGCGGCACGGTGTAGCGCGTGGGCGGCGTGTAGTCGCCGCGCTTGCCCGCAAGGATGAAGCCCCACTCGCCAAAGGACGGCACGTAGGCGTGGTAGGGCCAGGTATGCAGGCCCGCCTCGCGCAGCGTGGCGTCGATATCCCAGAACGAGCGTGGCGCAAAGTATGGCGAGGTGGACTGCACCACGGCATAGCCCTTTTCCGCGAGGTGGTGCGACATCAGCTTGTACATCGGCACCGAGTACAGCTTGCCCAGGCCGAAGTTGGACGGGTCGGGCAGGTCGACGATGATGGCGTCGAACATCTCGTTGTGCTGCTCCATCCATTGCGCGGCATCGGCATTGACCACCTGCACGCGCGCGTCCTTGAGCGAGCCCTGGTTCAGCGCCACCAGCGGCTCGCTGCGCGAGAACAGCGTGGTCATGGCGGGGTCGAGGTCGACCAGCGTCACGTGCTCGATGTGCCTGTGCTTCAGGATCTCGCGCACCGCCAGCCCGTCGCCGCCGCCGATCACCAGCACGCGGCGCGCCCACGGCAGCGCCTGCAGCACGGGATGCACCAGCGCCTCGTGGTAGCGGTGCTCGTCGCGCGAGGAGAACTGCAGGTTGCCGTTGATATAGAGGCGCATGTCGTCCTTCCAGCGCGTGATCACCAGGCGCTGGTATGGCGTGCTTTCGCTATGGATGATCTCGTCGCCGAACATGCCGCGCTCGGCCCAGTGGGTCAGCCGCCCCGAGGCCAGGAAGCCGCCCGCCAGCAGCACCAGCACCAGCGAGGCGCGCAGCATGCGCGACATCACCGGCTTGAGTTCATCGCGGAAGATGTGGATGGTGACAAGCGCTACGCCCACATTGAGCATGCCGAACAAAAAGCCGGTGCGCGACAGTCCCAGGCGCGGCGCCAGCACCAGCGGGAACACCAGCGAGACGGCCAGCGCGCCAAGATAGTCGAACGTCAGCACACGGCTGACCAGCTCGCTGAAGGCGGTGCGGCGCGTGTTGAGCACGCGCATGACCAGCGGGATCTCCATGCCCACCAGCACGCCGAGCACGAACACCATGGCGTAGAGCGCGGTGCGAAAAGGCGCCGACAGCCAGGCGAACACCACGAACAGCAGCGCCGCGGAGACGCCGCCGAGCAGGCCGATCAGGATCTCGATATCGATGAAGCGCGCCAGCACGTCCTCGTCCTTCACATAGCGCGACAGCCAGGAGCCCACGCCCATGGCGAACAGGTAGCAGCCGATGATGGAGGAGAACTGGAGGATCGAGTCGCCCAGCAGGTAGCTGGACAGGGCGCCGGCGATCAGCTCGTAGCCGAGCCCGCAGGACGCCACGATCAACACCGAAAGAACAAGGGTACGGTCGCGCATCGGGACTAGGGAATCGAGAATCGGGGATCAGATAGGAGGCCGGGAGGGAAGCCGGAATGGGCAGGCGTGACGCTCAGGCGAGCCGCCGCGCGATGCGCGCACGCCTGGCAAACCGCAAAAAGTTGTGATGAACCGAAATGGACAACGGATATACTTGGGCGCCAACTGCCAACAATGCTGATATCGCCAATATGGCTTCACGATTCACGGCTCGCTTCATGTTGCCGCAGCCCGGAACACCGTCGTAGAACCAGCCGGAGAACAACCAAGATGCAAGCCATCTACGCCTACGTGCTGCACCTGCTGGCCGGCCTTGCCCTGCTGGCGGTGTTCGTCGGAGTCTACACCAGGATCACGCCGTTTCGCGAGTTCGCGCTGATCCGCCAGGGCAACCTCGCGGCGGCGCTTTCGCTGTCGGGGGCGATGATCGGTTTCTGCTTTACGCTGTCGTCCAGCATCCAGCACAACGACACCTTCCTGATGTTCCTGGTGTGGTCGGTGGGGGCGATGCTGGTACAGGCGCTGGCCTACGCGGGCCTGGCGCGCGCGCTGCCCGACATGGATGCAGCGATCGAATCGAACAATATCGGCATGGGCGGCCTGATGGGCGCTATTTCAGTGACGGTCGGCTTGATCAATGCCGCCTGCCTGTCCTGACTTCCTGAACCTGCCGGAACAACGCTGAGAACCTGGGGATTGCCATGAGCATCGGATCGTTCATCAAGAAGCAGTTTATCGACATCCTCCAGTGGACGGAGGACACGGACGGCGTGCTGGCCTGGCGCTATCCGATGGAGGATATGGAAATCCAGTACGGTGGCAGCCTGACCGTGCGCGAGTCGCAGATGGCGGTGTTCGTCAACGAAGGCAAGATCGCCGATGTATTCGGGCCCGGCATGCACAAGCTCACCACGCAGACGCTGCCGGTGCTGACCTACCTGAAGAACTGGGACAAGCTGTTCGAGTCGCCCTTCAAGTCGGATGTGTACTTCTTCAGCACGCGCCTGCAGATCGGCCGCAAGTGGGGCACCGCCCAGCCGATTACCATCCGCGACGCCGATTTCGGCATGGTGCGGCTGCGCGCCTTCGGCCTGTACTCGTACAAGGTGGCCGACGCCGCCAGGTTCTATACGGAGATCAGCGGCACGCGCGCCGAGTACACCCGCGACGAGGTGGAAGAGCAGTTGCGCAACCTGCTGATCGCCACCATGACCGCCACGCTGGGCGGC
This sequence comes from Cupriavidus sp. PET2-C1, assembly GCF_054515855.1. NCBI lineage: Bacteria > Pseudomonadati > Pseudomonadota > Betaproteobacteria > Burkholderiales > Burkholderiaceae > Cupriavidus > Cupriavidus sp. PET2-C1. The sequence continues at coordinate 4,153,611 of NZ_CM137259.1, read as the reverse complement.
GCCTCGGTGCCCTTCCTGGACATGGCTGCCAACCAGGCGCTGATGTCGCAGACCATCCGCGACAAGCTGGCGCCCGAGTTCGAGCGCTATGGCGTGGCGCTGGATAACTTCGCGGTGACCAATGTGTCGCTGCCGGAAGAACTGCAAAAAGCCATCGACACCCGTATCTCCATGGGCATGATGGGCGATATGGCGAAGTTCACGCAGTACCAGGTCGCCACCTCGATCCCGCTGGCCGCGCAGAACGAGGGCGGCGTGGCCGGCCTTGGCGCCAGCCTGGCGGCGGGCGCGGTGATGGGCCAGGCGATGGCGGGCGGGCTTGGCGCTGCCGCGGGCGTCCAGCCTGCCGCACCCGCACCCGCCACCGCAGCGGCGCCGGCCGCAGTGGCCGCGCCCGCCGACGATCCGGCCGCACGCCTGCAAAAGCTCAAGGACCTGCTCGACAAGAGCCTGATCTCCCAGGCGGAGTTCGACACCGCCAAGGCCGAGATCCTCAAGAAACTGATCGGCTGAGCGCGCCCCTATCCCTTAAGCATGCAAGCAATCAACTGTCCAAGCTGCGGCGCGCCGGCGGCCTTCCGCTCGTCTGCCGCGGTGATGGTAGTGTGCGAGTTTTGCCACAGCACGCTGCTCAAGGACGCCGACACGGTCAAGGACATCGGCAAGATGTCCACCGTGCTGGAAGACTACACGCCGCTGCAGATCCACACCTCGGGCCAGTGGGACGGGCAGGGCTTCACCCTGGTCGGCCGCATCCAGCTGCGCTACGACTCCGGGCTGTGGAACGAGTGGTACGTGCTGTTCGACGACGGCAGCGACGGCTGGCTGGCGGATGCCTCCGGCCAGTACATGCTGACCCGGCGCGTCACGGCCGAGCAGTCCGCCGCCCAGCTTAACGGCGTGGCGCTGCCGCGCTACGACCAGCTCACGCCCGGTACGCCCCTGTACTTCGACAAGCATCGCTACCTGGCCAGCGACGTGCGCAGCGCGCGCTGCACCGGCGGGCAGGGCGAGCTGCCGTTCACGGTGGGCGCCGGCTGGACCGCGCAGGTTGCGGACTTCCGCGACGAGGGCCGTTTCCTCACACTCGACTACGCCGACGGCGATCCGCCTGCCATCTATACCGGCCAGGCGGTCACGCTTGACCAGCTCAAATGCCAGCTGCTGCGCGAGGCCGACCAGATCGCCGGCACCGCCGACCGCTACCGCGGCAAGGCCGTGCCGCTGGCCTGCCCGGGCTGCGGCGGCCCGATCGCCTACCGCGCGGGCGTGGCCAGCTTCGTGGTCTGCCCGAGTTGCCACAGCGAGATCGATTGCTCCACTTCCACGGCGCTGGTACTGGAAAAGCAGCGTGAGCTCGATGCGCTCAAGACCAGCCTGGCGCCAGGCGACATCGGCAACATCGACGGCAAGCCGTACACGGTGCTGGGCCTGATGCAGTGCACCGACAACGACGAGGAAGAAGCCTCCACCTGGGTCGAGTATCTGCTGTTCAACGAGCAGCGCGGCCTGATGTGGCTGGTGGAGCAGGACAGCGGCTGGGACCGGGTCGAGGTGCTGGATACCTGGCCGCGCATGGTCTCCGGCACGGCCGCAAGCTACCAGGGCCAGACCTTCCAGCAAGGCTACGACTACGAGAGCGAGGTGCTGTACGCGGCCGGCACCTTCAACTGGCGCGTCAAGGTGGGCGACACCACGCGCCTGACCGAATTCGGCAAGCCGGCGCGCCGGCTTACGCGCGAGACCTCCGGCACGGAGATCGTCTGGACTTTGTCCACCACCGTGGCGCGCGCGCAGCTGGCGCAGTGGTTCAAGTCCAGCCCGGGGCTGGCCGAGGCCGCCCGCGCGCCCCAGGCAGCGCGCGCTTCGGGTGCGGGCAATAGCGCTGACCTCGCCTTTTGCCGCAAGAGCGCCAAGGTCTACGCCATCCTCCTCGCCATCCTCAACGTCCCGGTGGCGCTCGTCACCGATCGGGGCTGGTTCACTATCGTCATCGGCTTCCTGCTGCTTTGGGTGCCGATCTGGCTGGTCCAGCGCTGGGCCGGAAAGGATTGAGTCAGCGTGCGCCTGCTTTATCTCGTCTACGGCATCATCGTGCTGTTCGGCACGACCTTCTTCAACCTCGGCGAATCCACCGGTTCAGGCTCGTCCGGATACGCGAGCTCGCGTGGCTGGAGCGGCGGTTCCTCCGGCTCCAGCGGCTGGTCCTCCGGCGGCGGCCACAAATGAGCCGGTGGCCATGAACGCGCCAGCCCTGCCTTGCCCGGCCGTGCTCGGCCACCACCTGCTTGCCGACCTGCAAGGCGTGGCGAGCGATCTGCTGGCCGATGCCGCACTGGTCGAGCGCGTGCTTTACCAGGCGGCGCAGGCCGCCGGCGCCACCGTGGTCGACGCCCGCTTCCAGCATTTCGGACCGGGGCTGGGCGTGACCGGGGTGCTGCTGCTCAAGGAATCGCACATCAGCATCCATACCTGGCCCGAGTACGGCTTTGCCGCCGTGGATGTGTTCATGTGCGGCACCGCCCGGCCCGAACTGGCGGTGGAGGTGATGCGCGCGGCCTTCGTGCCGCGCACGCTCACGCTGCGCGACCAGGCGCGGGGCCCGGCGCCAGGCTGAGCACGAAGCTGGCAAGGCTTGCCGCGATGGTCTACACTGCAGGCTAACCCCGTAATTACTACAGGGTATTTGGTGCGGTCGGGAGTGACCAGGAGTCGGCATGCGTATCGGTGAGCTTGCAAAACACAGCAGTTGCGACGTGGAAACCATCCGCTATTACGAGCGCGAAGGCTTGCTCGACGCGCCCCAGCGCGAGGACAACGGCTATCGGCGCTACGGCGACGGCCATCTGCTGCAGCTGAACTTCGTGCGCCACTGCCGCTCCCTCGGCATGAGCCTGTCCGACGTGCGCCGGCTGCGCGATTTCGAGCGCGATCCGACACTGGCGTGCGATGACATCAACAGCCTGCTGGATCGCCAGATCGAGCAGATCCACGCCCAGCGCATGGCGCTGGAGGCGCTGGAAGGGCAGTTGCGAGCACTTCGCCATACTTGCGACCAGCCCCATCCGGCCAGCGAATGCGGCATCCTGCAGAACCTGCAGCAGGCCGCTGCCGGCGCCGCCTGCGAATGCCATCCGCATCCGGAGAGCCACGCGTAAGGGTTGCGCCCCGGTGCCTGAAAGGTGCCGGCTATGCTACGATCCCTTTACCTGCCGCGCACCAAGCTGGTGAAAAAGCGGCGGGCCGAGCCCGCGGCGAAGCCTTTGAGTGAGCCATTGCTCTCGCCAGTTTCGCCGCATGGCGCGCTTTCCCGATTTTCCATTCCAATTGCTGCCGCACCCAATGACGCCTTGCTGCCTGTCGCCGATTGCTGTCGAGCTTGCCCCTATCGGGCAGGCTGGCGCGACCGCGCGCGCAGTCCAGGCGCCGCGCGCACAAGCCAAACAGGCGATTGCCTGCCGCCGGATCAGCGTACCGCTTGATCCCGCCCGGTTCCCAGCCTGACGTTCCCCCCAACGCAGGCATACGCTGAACCGGGCCGAGTCACTCCCTGTTCGTGTTCGCGGTTTTCCCGCCGGTACTGACCGCCGGTAACGGCCCACCTTATTTCATGACCTTGGCAACGCCAGGAGCCGATCCCCGGCGGATCGCTCCAGCCCGTTCCGGGTCGCCGCATCGCCACTTTGCGAGGATTCATCATGACGGCATCGTCCAAACAACAACCGACCCTTTACCTGACCGAGCTTGACGTGACCCGCCTGGAGCGCATCGCAGGCCGCGCCGGCGCCGCGCCGCTGGCCGAAATGCTCGACAGCATCCTCGAGCGCGCGGCCATCGTGCCAGCCGAGGCGATTCCCAAGGATGTGGTCACCATGAACTCCAGCCTGCTGTGCGCGCTGGAGGGCGAGGCCACGCCGCGCCGCTGGACGCTGGTCTATCCGGATACCGCCGATTTCGAGGAAGGCCGCCTGTCGGTGCTGTCGCCGATCGGCCGTGTGCTGCTGGGCGCGCGCGCCGGGCAGACCGTGAGCTACCGCCTGCCGGACGGACGTGAGCAAAGCGTCACCGTGGTGGAGTTGTCTTTCCAGCCCGAAGCCAACGGCCAGTACACCGTCTAAGGCCTGGTCAAAAACCCATCCGGCGTATTCGGCACTTTTCAGGCATTTTCAGGCCGATTCAAGGCCAATACAGGGCGCCGGCCGCGGCGCCCCGGCGCGCGCCAATCGGCGCCGCCCATCCTGCCAAACGCTAGCCCGCTAGCAGGCTGCTCGCCTGCGGACCGGCCTCAGGCCTGGGCTGGCGGGCCGTCAGGCATCGCTTCGGCCACCTGCCGCACCCCCTCGCAAGCCCTCCCGTCACGCCATCGGGCCGCCAATCCGCGCCATTCGTCCGACGTTCCAGCGTTTCACGACTCGCAACGCACCATTCGTCGCAGTGGTATTTCTCCTTGCCCGCCTAGCCACTAATCTTCAGTCCGTGCCTGCAGCGCAACATAGATTTGCCGGGGCAGCTAGTACAGCAAATTAAAAACAAGAACGACACAATCAGTTGAAGGAGTCCCAAATGAATGCCAAACGCATCCTTGGCAGCGCTCTCGCCGTGCTGATGGTGGCCTCGTCGGCCGCGGCACTGGCAGCCCCCGCCAACAGCAAGGTCGGCAAGTTCGACGTGTACGCCGACGCGTTGCGCGCCGGCAAGTTCGATACGTTCACCGATGGCGCGAAGGCCGGCAAGTTCGATACGTTCACCGACGGCGCCAAGGCCGGCAAGTTCGACACGTTCACCGACGGTGCCAAGGCTGGCAAGTTCGACACGTTCACCGACGGCGCCCGCGGCGCTTTCCGTGGCGAGATCGCAGCCAGCTCGCTGGACAACTCGCGCGGCGGCGACGGCTCGCTGTACGGCTACCGGGTCTGAAACCGACCCCGTGTTGCCTGGCGGCCACTCTGGTGGCCGGCAGGTGACACTTTTGCTCCCCGTTTTATCTCCCACCTGCCCGGCTGACCTCCTCCTCCTTTTCTCTCCCGCCGGGTGGGTGATTTTTACCCGCCGCTCCCCGCACTAGCTGCCTTTCGTATTTCCTCCGGCAGCCTCGCAAGATCCCCGCCCCGACTACACCGTACTACCCCGTACTACCCGAACGCCGCTGGCCGGCACGCGCCTTGTCATTCCCGTTCGCGCCCGGCACGCCTGCGCCCGATCAGGACATAGAGCAGCGGCACCGCCAGCGAGCCGATCACAGTGGCGCCCAGCATGCCGCCCAGCACCCCGGTGCCCACCGCGCGCTGCGCGGCCGCACCCGGGCCGGTGCTGATCGCCAGTGGCACCACGCCCAGGATAAAGGCCAGCGATGTCATCACCACCGGGCGCAGCCGCTGGCGGGCGGCCTGGCTGGCGGCTTCCAGCAGGTCCATGCCGCCGCGGCGCAACTGCTCGGCGTATTCCACCACCAGGATGGCGTTCTTGGCCGCCAGCCCCATGATCACCACGCCGCCCACCTTGAAGTAGACGTCGTTCGGCATGCCGCGCAGCCAGATCGCCACCAGCGCGCCAACGAGGCCCGCCGGCACGATCAGCAGCACTGCCAGCGGCAAGGTCCAGTTTTCATAGAGCGCCACCAGGCACAAGAAGATGAACAACATCGACAAGGCGAACAGCCACGGCGCCTGCGTGCCGCTTTGCTGCTGCTCGAAGGCGCGTCCGGTCCAGCGCACGTCGTAGGCGCCGCCCAGCTCGCGCACCCTGGCCGTGAGGCGTTCCATGGCAGTGCCGGTGCTGTGGCCCGGCGCCACTTCGGCGTTGATGCGCACCGAGGCAAGCCCGTTGAACCGCTCCAGCGTCGCTTCGCCCTTGCCCCAGGCCAGTTCGGCGAAGGCACCCAGCGACACCATGCCACCGCTGGCATTGCGCACATGCACGCGGGACAGCTTGGCCGGGTCCATGCGGTAAGGCGCATCCGCTTGCAGGATCACCCGGCGGATTCGGCCTTCGCGCGCCACTTCGTCGATATAGCGCGAGCCCAGCGTGGCCGACAGCGCATGGTGGATGGCCTCCGGCTCCACGCCAAAGCTGCGCGCGCGCTCGTAGTCGATGTGCAGGTCCAGCGCCGGCGCCGGCTGGCCGGTGGTGGCGCGCACCTCGCCCAGCGACGGCTCATCCTTGACAGCGGCAAGCAGCTTGTCGCGGGCGGCAAACAGCGCTTCGCGCCCGGAGCCGGCCTGCGCCACCAGCCGCATGTCGAGCCCGCCGGTGCTGCCCAGCTCGGGCAAGGCCGCGCCGTTATACGCGTGCAGCTGCGCTTGTCCCCGCCCGGGCCACGCTTCCAGCCCGGCCTGGAGCCTGGCCAGCACGGCGTCCGCGCGTTCGTCGGCGCCGCGCTCCGACCAGTCCCGCAGCGCCAGGTACATGCTGGCGCGCTGCTCGCCGTTGCCGGCATTGCTCCAGCCCAGCACGGCGAAGGTCGAGCGCACGGGATACTTGCCTGCCCTCAGCCACGCCTCCAGCGCCGCCACGGTGGCGCGCGTCTGCGCCTGCGTGGCGCCCGCGGGCAGCTCCATATCGATCACCAGTTCGCCGGTGTCCTCCTCCGGCAGGAAGCCGGCGGGGATCTGCCACATCAGCACGCCGCCGGCCACCGCCAGCGCCAGGTAAATGCCCAGCCAGCGCAGGCGGCGCCGCTGCAATGCCAGTACCCAGCCGGCATAGCGCGCGGTGAGCGCCGTGAAGCCGCGCTCGAACCAGGCCAGCGGGCCGCGCTGCGGGTGCGGGGCATGGCGCAGCAGGCTGGCGCACATGGCCGGCGCCAGCGATAGCGCGAAGAACAGCGAGAAGGCGATGGAGATCGCCAGCGTGATGGCGAAGTGCCGATAGATCACGCCCACCGCACTGTCCAGGAACGCCATCGGCACAAACACCGCGCACAGCACCAGCGTCACACCCACCAGCGCGCCGGACACTTCGCGCATCGAGCGGGTCGCCGCCTCCATGGCGCCCACGCCATCTTCGCGCATGATCCGCTCGACGTTCTCTACCACCACGATGGCGTCGTCGACCAGGATGCCGATCGCCAGCACCACGCCGAACAGCGTGATCACGTTAAGAGACAGGCCGAACGCGTACAGGCAGGCCACCGTGCCAAGCAGCGAGACCGGCACCACGATCACCGGGATCAGCGTGGCGCGCAGGTTGCCGAGGAACAGGTAGAGGATCAGGAAGACCAGCGCCGTGGCTTCGCCCAGCGTGGTCAGCACGCGCCAGATCGAGCGTTCGACGAACTGCGCGTTGTCGGATGAGATCTCGTAGCGCATGCCTGCGGGGAAGCCGCGCGCGGCTTCGTCGAGCGCGGCGCGCACCGCGCGCGAGGTGGCCAGCACGTTGGCGCCGTCTGCCAGCTTGAGGCCGATCGAGGCGGCCACCTGGCCGTCGTGGCGCGAGCTGTAGCGGTAGTCGCTGGCGCCCAGCTCCACCCGGGCCACGTCGCGCAGCCGTACCAGCGAGGCGTCGCCGCCGGCGCGCACCACGATCTGGCCGAAGGCCTCCGGCTCGGCGAGCGGCCGGGGCGGGCGCACCAGTGCCTGGTAGGGCTGGCCCGGCACCGCCGGCGCGCCGCCGAGCTGGCCCGGGGTGACGCGGCCGTTGCGCGCCTTGATGGCCTGCTCGACGTCCGCGGTTGTCAGGCCGTAGGCATTGAGCTTGTCGGGATCGAACCAGATGCGCAGTGCGTACTCGGCCCCGTAGGGCTCCGCCTTGCCGATGCCGGGCAGGCGGCGCAGCATCGGCAGCACCGAAGCGGCGGCAAAGTCGCCAAGCGCGGTTTCGTCGAGCCGGCTGTTCTGCGACACCAGCGAGACATACATGAAGGGGCTGCTGCCGGCCTGGTCGACGAAGATGCCGCCGCGGCGCACCGCCTCCGGCAACAGCGGCTCGGCTTGCATGACGCGGTTGCGCACGTTGACCTGCGCCAGCTGCGCATCGGTGCCCTGGCGGAAGCCCAGCGTGATGGTGGCGGCGCCGCCCTCGCTGCTGGCATCCAGGTAGAGCAGCCCGGGAATGCCGTGCATCTGCTGCTCCAGCACGGCGGTCACCGCATCTTCCACGGTGCGCGCCGACGCGCCGGCATAGTCCGCGTAGACGATCACGGTGGGCGGCGCCACCGCCGGATACTGCGCGATGGGAATGCGGGTGAGGGCGATCAGGCCCGCCACCATGGTGAGGATGGCAATAACCCACGCGAACGCGGGCCGGCGAAGAAAAAAGGACGCCATGGCACATTGGATTGTGTTGCGAGGGCGCGGCAGCTAGCCGCCGCGCTCGCGCGGTGGAACGGATCCGGCGCGCGGGCACCGCGAGATGCGAGCGGTGAAACGCGCCGGGCAGCGTGGCAGAAACGCTGTGGGGGAAGTGTGTCTGGCCGTCGCTCTAGCGGGACGGTCGGGAGAAGCCGCGCAGCAGCGCCGCGAGCAGCACCTGCTGCCGATGCGCCAGCGGTTGCCAGTCCTCGTGGGGCAGGTGCTCGAACGTGATATCGAGCGCGGCCAGCCCGTGCACGGCAGTCCACAGCGCGTTGGCGACATCGCCGGGGTCGTACATCGAATTGATCAGCGCGGTGGCTTGCTGGTCATGCACACAGGCCATCATCACCGCGTTCACCGGGTCTTCCGGGAAACGCTCGCTCCAGCGCAGGTCGATCGCGCGCTCGGCGTCGGCCGGCAGGCCCATCATCATCAACAGGTGATAGCTGTGGCGGTTGGCCAGGGCCCACGCCACATAGGCATCGAGCACGGCCGGCAACGCCAGTGCCGGTGTGCCCGCGGCGGCGCGCGCGTCGGCCAGCGCCGCCGCGAGGTGTACCCAGTCCTGCGCGCACAGCTCGAACAGCAGTGCGGTTTTGTCTTCGAAATGCCGGTAGATGGCGGCCGCGCTATAGCCGCAGCGCTCGCCGATGCGGCGCAGCGTGACGCCGCCAAATCCCGCCTCGGCAAACAACGCGCGGGCAGCATTGAAAAAGGCTTCGCGCACACTTTCGCGCCGCAACTTGGCACCGCTGGGCCCCGCGACGGGCGCATCAGCTGCGGCAACCGGCGTGGCGGGCACGTTCACGGGCGGGGCCGACAGGCTGGATTGCGGTGGGCGGTGGCGGACATGGCCGCGATTATAAACGCCGCTCACTTTGTAAACAACGTTTACATGCCGAATTCAGCACAAAAAAAAGCCCCACCAGCGAGGGGGGCTCTGCCCCCGGGGGAGGGGGCCGGGCGCTGCGCAGTCAGCCGGATGCGTAGCTCAGAGTTGCTTGGCCGCGAAGGTGTCGCACTTGCGGATGTCGCCGCTGGTCAGGCCCTGGCGCAGCCAGCGCGTGCGCTGCTCGCTGGTGCCGTGGGTGAACGCCTCCGGCACCACATAGCCCTGGGCTTGCTTTTGCAGGCGGTCGTCGCCGATGGCGGCGGCAGCCTTGAGGCCTTCTTCGATATCGCCGGGCTCCAGCAGCTGCTGGTTCATGCGCTCCGCAGTGGCGGCCCATACGCCGGCCAGGCAATCGGCCTGCAGTTCCACGCGCACCGACAGCTGGTTGGCCTGCGCCTCGCCCATGCGGCGGCGCGCGGCGTCGACCTTGCCCGACACGCCGAGCAGGTTCTGCACATGATGGCCGATTTCGTGGGCAATCACGTAGGCCTGCGCAAAATCGCCGCCGGCACCAAAGCGCTGGCGCAATTCATCGTAAAAGGCCAGGTCGATATAAACCTTCTGGTCGCCCGGGCAGTAGAACGGCCCCATGGCCGACTGGCCCGTGCCGCAGGCGGTAGGCGTGGCGTTCGAGAAGATCACCAGCGTGGGCGGCGCATAGCGGCGGTTGAGATCGGTCTCGAAAATATGCGACCAGGTGCGTTCGGTGTTACCGAGCACCTTGCGCACGAAGACCGTCATCTGGTCCTTGGCGGGGGGATGGCTGGGCACATGCTGCTGTTGCGGCGCTTGCTGCTGCGAGCCCTGCAGCACCGAGGCGCCCTGCATGATCACGGAGGGGTCGATGCCAAAGAAATAAGACGCCGCCAGCGCCACCAGGATGGTACCGATGCCGAGCGTCTTGGGCCCCGCGCCAAAGCCGCCGAAACCGCCGGAGCCTTCACCCCGGCGGTCTTCTACATTCTGGCTTTCGGCTTCGTCGTCGAGACGCATGGTGGCTCCGCATTACTGGTTGATCGCCGCGGCAAAAAGGTGGCCGCAGCGTGTCGATCAGTATAGCAACGGCGATGCCGCCAGCGCATGCGTGCCGTGTATCAGGCAGTAACCGCCGGTGCCGTGCTGGCAGCCGCTTGTCCTTGCGCCTTGCCCGGCTCCGCGCCACCGATTTCGGCCACGCGCAGCAGGTTGGTGGTGCCGCCCTGGCCAAACGGCATGCCTGCCGCGATGGTGATCTGGTCGCCGGGTTCGGCATAGCCCTCCGCCAGCGCCGCGCGGGTTGCCGCATTCACCATCTCGTCCACGCTTTGCACGTCCGGGCTCACGGTGGAATGCACGCCCCACGCAAGCGCCAGCCGCCGCGCGATTTCCAGGTTCGGCGTGATGCTGACGATGGGCGCGCACGGCCGCTCGCGTGCGGCGCGCAGCGCGGTGGAGCCCGACGAGGTGTAGGTCACGGTGGCCACCGCGCCGATGATCTGCGTGACCTCGCGCAGCGCCGCGCAGATCGCATCCTGGCGGGTGGACAGCGGCGCCTCGTGCCCCGCGTCCAGCAGGTTGCGGTACAGCGGATCGCGCTCGACCTCGGTGATGATGCGGTTCATGATGGCCACCGCCGGCACGGGGTGGCGGCCGTTGGCCGACTCGGCCGACAGCATCACCGCATCGGCGCCGTCATAGATGGCGCTGGCCACATCCGACGCCTCGGCGCGCGTGGGCACCGGCGAATCGATCATCGATTCCAGCATCTGCGTGGCGATGACGATGGGTTTGCCGTGCTGGCGGCAGATGCGCAAGATGCGCTTCTGCACGCCCGGCACGCGTTCCGGCGGCAGTTCCACGCCCAGGTCGCCGCGCGCCACCATCACCGCGTCGGACACGCGCACGATTTCTTCGAGCTGCTGCAGCGCGGCGGGCTTCTCGATCTTGGACAGCACGCCGGCACGGGTGCCGATGATCTCGCGCGCTTCCACGATGTCGGCCGGGCGCTGCACGAACGACAGCGCGATCCAGTCAGCGCCCAGCGCCAGTGCGAAGTCGAGGTCCTTGCGGTCCTTCTCGGTCAGGGCGGGGATCGGGATCACGGCGTCCGGCACGTTCACGCCCTTGCGGTCGGACAGCGTGCCATGGTTGACCACGCGCGTGGCAATGCTGCCGCTGGCCACCGCCTCGATCTTCAACTGCACCTTGCCGTCGTCGATCAGCAGCGACTGGCCCGGCGCGGCCACCCGGAACAGTTCCGGATGCGGCAGGTGCACGCGAGTGGCGTCGCCCGGGCTGGGATCGCTGTCGAGCACGAATGCGTCGCCGGCCTTGACCGCCACCTTGCCCGCGGCGAAGGTGCCGATGCGCAGCTTGGGGCCTTGCAGGTCGGCCAGCACCGCGATGGGGCGGCCGGTCTCGGCCTCCACCTGGCGCACGGCATCGTAGCGGCGCTTGTGGTCGTCGTGCGAGCCGTGGCTGAAGTTCAGGCGGAATACATCCGCCCCGGCTTCGAACAACTGGCGGATCACATCGATGTCGGTGCTGGCCGGTCCGAGCGTGGCAACGATCTTGGCTTTGCGCTGGCGTCTCATTTTGTCTCCTCTTCCAATCTCGGGCGGCGCGCCGCGATGGGCGCGCCGTTGTTCAAACACGTGGCATACCCGCTTGCTCGCCTACACAATCAGGATGGCGCGGAAATCATTCACATTGGTACGGGTCGGGCCGGTGACGATCAGGTCGTCCAGGCCGGCGAAGAAGCCGTAGCCGTCGTTGTTGCCAAGGTGCGCGCGCGCGGACAGCCCGCGTGCCTCGGCACGGGTCAGCGTATCGGGGGCGAGCAACGCACCGGCGTTGTCTTCGGAACCATCGATGCCGTCGGTGTCGCAGGCAATGGCATGCACGCCCGGCAGGCCGTCCAGTGCGACCGCGAGCGCGAGCAGGAATTCGGCATTGCGCCCGCCGCGGCCGCTGCCGCGCACCGTCACCGTGGTCTCGCCGCCGGACAGGATCACGCAGGGCTTGCTGAACGGCTGGCCATGCTGTGCAACCTGCCGCGCGATGGCGGCATGCACCAGCGCCACATCGCGGGATTCGCCCTCGATGCTGTCGGACAGGATGTGGGCTTCAACGCCCAGTTCGCGCGCGCGCGCCGCCGCGGCTTCCAGCGATTGCTGCGCGGTGGCCAGCGTGACGCTGCGATGGCCGTCGAAGCGCGCATCGCCGGGCTTGGGTGTTTCGCCCGCGCCGCTCTCCAGGTGGGCACGCACATTGGCGGGCACTTCGATGCCGTACTTGGCGATCACCGCCAGCGCGTCGGCGCAGGTGGTGGCGTCGGGCAGGGTCGGGCCGCTGGCGATCAGCGTGGGATCGTCACCGGGAATATCGGAAATCAACAGGGTCTCGACGCGTGCGGGCGCACAGTGCAATGCCAGCCGGCCGCCCTTGAGCGCCGACAGGTGCTTGCGCACGCAATTCATCTCGCCGATGTTGGCGCCGCTCTTTAGCAGCGCCTTGTTCACGGCTTGCTTGTCGGCAAGCGTGATGCCGTCGGCCGGCGCGGCCAGCAGCGCGGAGCCGCCGCCGGAGATCAGGCACAGCACCAGGTCGTCGGCGGTCAGGTCCTTGACCAGTGCCACCATGCGCTGCGCGGCGCGCTGGCCGGCCTCGTCGGGCACCGGGTGCGCGGCTTCCACCACCTCGATGCGCTGGCACGGCGCGCCATGTCCGTAGCGGGTCACAACCAGTCCGGAAATCTCGCCTTGCCAGTGCGCCTCGACAGCCTGCGCCATGGCGGCGGCGGCCTTGCCGGCACCGATCACCACCGTGCGGCCCTTGGGCGGCGTGGGCAGTTGGGGCGGCAGGCAATGGCTGGCGCTGACGGCGGCAACCGCGGTATCGAACAGGTCGCGCAGCAGGGCGCGCGGATCGGTGAGGCCGGCAGGGCGCTGGGGCGCCAGCAGGGTAGGGTAGGAATCGGTGGCGAGCATGACGGGATCCGGAAGTGCTGCGTTCCCGGCCGCGAGCGGCCGGGAGTGATGCTGGCCTGCCGAGGCAGGCCATGATGGTGCTGCTGGCTTACTTGGCGCCGCCCTTGGCGATCTCATGGTTGGACATGATCTCGATGGCGCGGCACAGGGCAGAGTGGTCCTGCTTGCCCAGACCGTTGGCGGCGCAGGTGTTGAACAGCTCTTGCGCGGTGGCGGTGTTGGGCAGTGCCACGCCCAGCGCCTTCGCGCCTTGCAGCGCGAGGTTCAGGTCCTTCTGGTGCAGCTCGATGCGGAAGCCCGGATCGAAGGTACGCTTGACCATGCGCTCGCCATGCACTTCCAGGATGCGCGAAGCCGCGAAGCCGCCCATCAGCGCCTGGCGCACGCGCGCCGGATCGGCGCCGGCCTTGGAGGCGAACAGCAGCGCTTCGGACACGGCCTGGATGTTCAGCGCCACGATGATCTGGTTGGCCACCTTGGTGGTCTGGCCGTCGCCGTTGCCGCCGACCAGCGTCACGTTCTTGCCCAACAGGTCGAACAGCGGCTTGACCTCGTCGAACGATTCTTGCGGGCCGCCGACCATGATGGTCAGCGATGCGGCCTTCGCGCCCACTTCGCCGCCGGACACCGGTGCATCCAGGTAGGCCGCGCCGAGCTTGTTGACGCGGGCAGCGAAGTCCTTGGTGGCGATCGGCGAGATCGAGCTCATGTCGACCACGATCTTGCCGTGCGCGGCTTCCTTGCCGGCGCCCTTGAGCGCGGCGGCAACGCCCTTGTCGGCGAACAGCACGGCTTCCACGTGCGGGGTGTCCGGCACCATGATCACGATGATGTCCGCGCGCTTGGCGACTTCCTCGGCGCTGGTGCAGACCGTGACGCCGGCATCGACCAGCGCTTGCGGTGCGGGGTTCACGTCATGCACGAACAGCGTGTGGCCGGCCGCGCGCAGGTGGCCCGCCATCGGTGCGCCCATGATGCCCAGGCCGATAAAGCCGACGTTGCGTTGGTTTGCCATGTGATGTCTCCTTGATGGGATGTTGAAATCTGTTTTGGTGATGCGATGGTTCGTTTCGGTCCCGCTGCGCGAGTCGAGGCGCTCGCCGAAGCCGACAGGATGCGCCAATGCCGCTTGAGCCGACGACGGTGTTTACTCCCTCTCCCCTCAGGGGGAGAGGGTTGGGGAGAGGGGTGGCTTAGCTAGGAGCCACTGGAACCGAAACCAATGGTTTTTTCCAGCACGCCGTCGTAACAACCGCCCGCCCTCTCCCCCGGCCCCTCTCCCGCCGCGCGGGAGAGGGGAGCAAACCTGCGCCGCGCGCTCGCAGCATGAGCAACAATTACTGCACGCCGTGTTCCGTGCGCCAGCCCAGGCCTTCGACGGTGGTCGTGCGCGGCTTGTACTCGCAGCCGACCCAGCCGCCGTAGCCGATCTCATCCAGCCACTTGAACAGGAAGTGGTAGTTCAGCTCGCCGGTGCCCGGCTCATTGCGCCCCGGGTTGTCGGCCAGTTGCACGTGCTTGATCTTCGGCAGGTTGGCTTTGAGCGTGGCGGCGATTTCGCCTTCCATGCGCTGCATGTGATAGATGTCGTACTGCACGTAGAGGTTGGGCGCGTTGACCTGCGCGATCAGGTCCAGCGCCTGCTGCGTGCGCGACAGGAAGAAGCCGGGGATGTCGAACGTGTTGATCGGCTCGACCAGCAGGTCGATCTGCTCGGCGGCGAGCGCACGCGACGCGAAGCGCAGGTTTTCCACCAGCGTTTCCTGTGCCTGATCCTGCTTGACGTTCTGCGGCTGGATGCCGACCAGGCAGTTCAGCTGGCGCACGCCCAACACCTTGGCGTACTTGATTGCCTCGCCCACGCCGTCCTGGAATTCGCTCACGCGGTCCGGGTGGCAGGCAATGCCGCGCTCGCCCGCTTCCCACTTGCCCGCCGGCAGGTTGTGCAGCACCAGGTCGAGCTGGAAGCGGTTGAGCCGGTCGGCGATCTGGTCGGCGTGGAAGGCGTAGGGGAAGAGGAACTCCACGCCGCGGAAGCCCGCGCGCGCGGCGGCTTCAAAGCGGTCGAGAAAGGCCACTTCGTTGAACAGCATGGTCAGGTTGGCGGCAAGTTTTGGCATGGATGTCTCCGGATGACTTGTCTTGTGATTCCGCTCGCGCGGATGCGGTGATTGGGGGGCGCATCAAGGGATACAGCGGGGATGCAGCGCTGCGCGCGGGCTCGTGGCCCGCGCTTGTCAGCCTGCTGTGCTTACGCCGTTTCCACTTCTTCCTTGAGGATGGCTTCCTCGATGTCTTCGATCGGCTCGAACTCGTTGATGTTGTCGATCTCGGTGCCCATCGCGATATTGGTCACGCGCTCCAGGATCACTTCCACCACCACCGGCACCGAGAATTCGGCCATCAGGTCGCGCGCTTCGGCAAAGGCCGGCGCGATGTCTTCCGGCTTGAACACACGGATCGCCTTGCAGCCCAGGCCTTCCACCACCTTCACGTGGTCCACGCCGTAGCCGTTGAGCTCAGGCGAGTTGACGTTGTCGAAGGCCAGCTGCACGCAGTAGTCCATCTCGAAATTGCGCTGCGCCTGGCGGATCAGGCCGAGGTAGGAGTTGTTCACCACCAGGTGGATGTACGGCACCTTGAACTGCGCGGCCACGGCCAGTTCTTCGATCATGAACTGGAAGTCGTAGTCGCCAGAGATGGCCACCACGTCCGATTCCGGCGAGGCCACCTTCACGCCGATCGCGGCAGGAATGGTCCAGCCCAGCGGGCCGGCCTGGCCGCAGTTGATCCAGTGGCGCGGCTCGTTGACCGACAGGAACTGCGCGGCGGCGATCTGCGACAGGCCGATGGTGGACACGTAACGCACATCGCGCGGGAAGTACTGGTTCATCTCGCGGTACACACGCTGCGGCTTGACCGGCACGTTGTCGAAATCGCTCTTGCGCTGCATGGTGCGGCGGCGCTTTTGCACGTCCGCCACCCAGCTCTTGCGGCACGGCAGGCGGCCGGCCATCTTCATCTCGCGCGCCACTTCCACGAACTGTTCCAGCGCGGCCTTGGCGTCGGAGACGATGCCCAGGTCCGGGCCAAACACGCGGCCGATCTGGGTAGGCTCGATATCCACGTGCACGAACTTGCGGCCCTTGGTGTAGACCTCGACGCTGCCGGTGTGGCGGTTGGCCCAGCGATTGCCGATGCCAAGCACGAAGTCCGATGCCAGCATCGTGGCGTTGCCGTAGCGGTGCGACGTCTGCAGGCCAACCATGCCGGCTTGCAGTGGGTGGTCGTCGGCCAGCACGCCCCAGCCCATCAGCGTGGGGACTACCGGCACGTTGACCAGCTCGGCGAACTCAACCAGCAGCTCGGCCGCGTCGGCGTTGATCACGCCGCCGCCGCACACGATCAGCGGGCGCTCGGCCGCGTTGAGCATGGCGATGGCCTTCTCGATCTGCGGGCGTGAGGCAACCGGCTTGTACGGGGCGAGCGGCTGATAGGTTTCCGGATCGAACTCGATCTCGGCAACCTGCACGTCGAACGGCAGGTCGATCAGCACCGGGCCCGGGCGGCCCGAGCGCATCAGGTGGAAGGCTTGCTGGAACACTTGCGGCACCAGCGCCGGCTCGCGCACGGTCACCGCCCACTTGGTCACCGGCTTGGCGATCGATTCGATGTCGACGGCCTGGAAGTCTTCCTTGTACAGGCGCGCACGCGGCGCCTGGCCGGTGATGCAGAGGATGGGGATGGAGTCAGCCCAGGCCGAGTACAGGCCGGTGATCATGTCGGTGCCGGCGGGGCCCGAGGTGCCGATGCACACGCCGATATTGCCGGCTTCGGCACGGGTGTAGCCTTCGGCCATGTGCGAGGCGCCTTCCACGTGGCGCGCCAGGAAATGGTCGATGGTGCCGGCCCGGCGCATGGCCGAGTAGAACGGGTTGATGGCGGCGCCGGGCACGCCGAACGCGGTGGTGATACCTTCTTTTTCCAGCACGGCGATGGCCGCGTCAACTGCTCTCATCTTCGGCATGTCTGTCTCCAATCGTTGATGCGATGTTTTGTGAATGGCTATGGATGGCTGCGAATCACTGTTGGAGCCCATGCTATTCCCGCAAGCGGGTTGGGATAAAGGGAAGGGAGATCAGTTGATTCGATACTCGTGATATCGAATCAGGACGCCCGAGGCAGAAAACACGGCCGCCCGACGCGGTCTGGCGAGTGTCATCGAACGACGTTGTGTGACGGCAACGATACGTGGGAATTTGCGGGAAAAGGCCGCCCGACGGCCCCGGCGCGCACCCTGCGCACCGGCTAAATGGCGACAATGTGCGGGTATTGCGCCAGTGCCAGTATCAGTGCCAGGGCATGGCGCGGGAACCACCTATTGCCAACCAGACTGCCATGCTTACCAGGCTCCCTCCCACCCGCGAGCTGCTTGACGCGCTCAAGCGCAAGCCGCCCGCCGCATCCGATACCGCCGGTTCGCCCGCGGCCGCCATGAACCTGATGCGGCTGCAACGGGGCCTGCTGGCGCTGTTCTGGGCTTGTTCGGTGGCTGCGCTGCTAGTGGCCGGCGCGGTGCTGTACACCAAGTACCAGATCAAGCAGACGCCGGCGCCATGGCTGGCGCGGCTGGTCTATAGCCTGCTGGGCGGCAGCGTGGCGGGGCTGGCGGCGCTGCTGCTCACGCACCTGCCGGCGCTCGCGCGCAGACTGCGCGATCCGCTCGGGGCATTGGCCGATCAGGTCGACCGGCACGATGAGGCGGAGAGCGCGCTGCTGCGCTCGCTGGCGCGCGTCCCGGCCCAGGCGCTGCGTGCCAGGGCGCGGCGGGTGGACGTGCAGTTACGGATGTGGGAGGGCATGGCGAAGACGATCGGCTTGCTGATCGCGGTGAGCCCGGCAGCCCTGGTGCTGGTCACGGGCCTGTTCGAGCTGCCGCGCAAGGGCGGCAGCCTGCTGCCGCTGCTGTCGCTCTACGGCCTTGTCTTCGTGTCGGGCGCGGCGCTGGCGGTCTTCCTGCAATTGCAGGTCAGCCGGCCGTTGCGCCGGCTTGCCTACGTGCTGGGCGAAGCGGCGGAGATCAGCGCGCAGTTGGGCAATAAAGCGCCGGCGCGGCGCCCGGCGGCACCGGAAGTGGCCGCCGCCGTACCCATTGCAGCGCCCGCATCCGCAGTCCCATCTCCGGCGCCGGTACCGCCCGAAGTCCTCCAGGCAAGCGCGCCCGGGGATGCAGCCGCCACCTCGCCTGAGGAGGATGCCGCGGACCACGCAGCAGCGGGTCCGCCCACGCTGCCTCCACTGCCTCAGCCCGCCAGGTAAGTCTGGGCCAGCCGGACCCAGCAAGCCGCGCCCAGCGGCAGCACCTGGTCGTTGAAGTCGTAGCCCGGGTTGTGCACCATGCAGCCGCCAAACTCGCCTTCGCCGTTGCCGAGGATCAGGTAGCAGCCCGGCACCTCGTTCAGCATCCACGCAAAGTCCTCGCTGCCGTTCAGGCCCTTGGGGGCTTGCGTCACGACGTTGTCCGTGCCGACCAGTTCGGCGCAAACCTGCTGCGCCAGCGTTGTTTCGGCCACCGTGTTGACCATCGGCGGCGTGAGCTGGCGATAGTCGATGTGCGCTTCCACGCCGTGCGCCTGCGCGGTCAGGCTGACGATCTCGCGAATGCGCTGCTCCACCAGCGCGCGCGTCTCCGGGCGCGCCGCGCGCACGTTCAGGCCCAGCGTGACCGATTCCGGAATCACGTTGTGCGTGGCGCCGCCACGGATAAAGCCCACCGATAGCACGGCCGTATCGTCCGGCGCCACATTGCGCGCCACCACCGTCTGCAGCGCGGTGACGATGGCTGCCGACGCCGCGATCGGGTCACGCGCGCGGTGCGGCATGGCGCCGTGCCCGCCCACGCCCTTGATGGTCACGTCGGCCACGTCGGAGGACAAGCTCACCGGGCCGGGCAGCACGCGGAAGGTGCCGGCGGGCACGCCTGGCATATTGTGCAAGGCGAACACGGCATCGCACGGGAAACGCGCGAACAGGCCATCCTCGATCATCGCGCGCGCGCCGCAGAGGTTCTCCTCGTCGGGCTGGAAGATCAGGTTGAGGGTGCCATCGAAATCGCGGCTATCCGCCAGCGCCTTGGCGGCGGCCAGCAGGATGGCGGTGTGGCCGTCGTGGCCGCACGCGTGCATCTTGCCCGGGATCTTGCTGGCATACGGCAGGCCCGTGGCCTCGACGACCGGCAACGCATCCATGTCGGCGCGAATGCCCAGGCGGCGCTTGCCGTTGCCCAGCTTCAACTGCCCCACCACGCCGCTCTTGCCGATGCCCGTGTGTACCTCGTAGCCCCAGCTCTCCAGCAAGGTGGCCACCAGCTTGCTGGTGGCGCCAACCTCGAAGCCGAGCTCAGGCTGGGCGTGGATCTGGCGGCGGATGCCGATAAAGGTCTCGGCATCGATCTGAATCGCCGGCAGCAGGTGCGGCAGCAGCTGGAAGGGCGTCAGGGTCGGTTCGCGGGTCATGTGTTTATCCTTTTCTGCAAGTTGGCCAGCCTGGCCGGTAGAGGAGCGAAGCGCTCAATGCGCCTGGGCGTTTTCGCGGATGGTCAGCACCGTGAGGATGGTCACCGCGCCACAGGCCATCATGTAGAAGGCAGGCGCCATCGGGTTGCCGGTCTTGGCCAGCATCCAGGTGACGATGAACTGGCAGGAGCCGCCGAACACCGTCACGCCAACCGCATAGATCACCGACAGGCCGCTGGCGCGCACACGGGCCGGCAGGAGTTCCATCATCATCAGCAGCATCGGCGTGGAGCCCAGGTAGACGCTGGCGGTCAGCAAGGCGGACAGCGACAGCACCAGCGGCACGCTCGGGTAATGGGTCATCAGCCAGAACGCGGGATAGAGGCACACCAGCGTAAAGGCCATCGAGCCCAGCACCAGCGGCTTGCGTCGCGGCAGGCGGTCGGCCAGCGTGCCGGCTACCAGCGACATCACCAGGCAAACCACACCCGTCACGCAGCCCGACAGCAGCGACAGCGACGGCGGCAGATGCAGTTCGCGGATCATGTAGGTGGGCATGAAGTACACCACCAGATAGGTGGCGACCGTGCCGCCGATGATGGTCAGGATGCCCTTGACCACAATGCCGCCATGCTCGCGGAACAGCGTGCCGAGCGGGCTGGGCGCGTGCGCCTCGGCCGTGTGCGTCTCGTCCAGGTGAGCGCGGATATACAGCCCCACGGGCGCAATCAGCAGGCCCAGCACGAAGGGCACGCGCCAGCCCCAGCTTTCCAGCGAAGCCTGTGGCAGCACGCCATAAAGAATGGCGGCCGTGAGCGCGCCCAGCGTCGCCGCGATGCCCTGGCTGCCGAGTTGCCAGCTGACGCGAAAGCCGCGCCCCTTGACGCCGCCGGACTCCATCAGCATGGCGGTGGAAGCGCCAATCTCGCCGCCCAGCGAAAAGCCCTGCAGCAGGCGTCCGGCCACGATCATCACCGGCCCGAACCAGCCAGCGAACGCGTAGGTCGGGGCGAACGCCAGGCACATCGTGCCAACCACCATCAGCCCGATGGTCAGCGTCATCGCCGCCTTGCGGCCACGGCGGTCCGCGTAGTTGCCGATCACGAAGCCGCCCAGCGGCCGCATCACGAAGCCGATGCCGAAGGTCGCCACCGCCAGCAGCAGCGAGCCGTATGCGCTATCGGACGGAAAGAACAGCTTGCCGATCAGCAGCGCGAAGAAGCTGTAGACGGTGAAGTCGTACATCTCCAGCGCATTGCCGATCGAGCATGCGGCGATCAGGCGGGACTGGCTCTGGCGCGCCGGGCTTGCGGGCGTGGCCTGGGAAGGGGCCAGCGAGGGCGCCGCAGGCAGGGTGGCATCGTTCATGTCGGATCTCCACGAACTGGTTGAGGGGGGGCGTGGAGGCCGGCGGCTGCCGGGCATCCATCGCGGGAATGTGGGGACTCCCTGGCGATGAAGTATTGAGGCAAACACGGCAAGCCAAAAATCATATATTTTCATCCTGATAACCAAATGGCATCGCCGTCATAACCACCGTCGCACCGCTATCGGTACAAGTACCGAGAAGCCTTGTGCCATGGGGCATTCGCGGCGCAGCACCGGGTGCGCGCCGTAGTGCCGCCAACGGCGCTCGGCGCACGGCCGCGGGGCGGCGCGCACCGTTGTGGGGCGCCAGGGAAAACACAAAGGAGGAAGAGCCAAAATGAAGCTGCAGCAACTACGCATCCTGCTGGCAGTGGCCCAGCACGGCAGCATCCACGAAGCCTCGCGCAGCCTCCATGTGTCGCAGCCGGCGCTGTCCAAAGCCATCGCCGAGCTGGAACGCGAACTCGGCGTCACCCTGATGTCGCGCTCCGTGCGCGGCGTCAGCCTGACCGCCTACGGCGTGGCGCTGGTCAAGCGCGCCAGCCTGGTGGAGCAGGAACTGCGGCATGCGCTGGAAGACATCGAAGCCATCCGCGGCCACGCCGACGCGCAGCTCAACATCGGCTTCACCGCCGTGGCCTCCAGCGGCCCGCTGCCCGACGCCATGGCCGCGTTCCGCAAGGGCTTTCCCAACGTCGCGCTGCGCGGCTCCGAGCTGCGCCCGCAACAGATCCTCGAAGGCCTGCGCGAAGGCCGGCTCGACCTCGGCCTGATCTCCACCAACAGCGGCCCCGGCACCGGCGCCTTCCAGTGGGAACCGCTGTTTTCCACCGGAATGTCGCTGGCCGTGCGCGCTGGCCATCCGCTGCGGCGGGTACGCCGGCTGCGGCCGCTGCTCGACGCCGACTGGCTCGTCCTCGACCCGCTCGACGACCCCGGCAGCCCGCTCGCCAGCGTGATGCGGCTGCACCGCCTCGACATGCCCAAGCGCGTGGTGCAGAGCGCCTCCAACCTGCTCGGCCTGCAGCTGGCCACGCGCACCGACCTGATCAGCATGTGGTCCGACTTCGTCTTCGACGGCACCGGCCCGCTGCGGCTCGATCCTTCGACCTTGGTTCGCCTGCCGATCAGCGACGAACTACCCGAGTTCCGCGTGTTCCTCGTCTACCGCTCGGAAGACCTGATGACTCACGCCTGCGCCGAATTCAGCAAGGAGGTACGGCGCTGCGCGCAAACGATGCCGCGAGGACGGCCCGCGGTGCGTGCGGGCAGGTGAGTGCAGTGATGCATTGCCCGAGCGCCCGAGCGCTTGATCGGATACGAATGGCCCGATGGCGGCGCTCAAGTCCGGGCCTCCCGCCTCATGCCTCATGCCTTATGCCTCATACCCCCACCCAAATCGCCCCCATAGCCCCCAGCACATGCCCGCCGTCGTCAAATGCGCCACAATGATGCCCAGGAGACACACAGCATGGACAAGCTAAAACAGATCGAAGCCTTTATCGCCGTCATCGAACACGGCAGCATGGCCGCCGCCGCGCTGACGCAGGGGGTGACGCCGGTGATGATCGGGCGCCGCATCAATGCGCTGGAAGCGCGCATCGGCGTGAAGCTGCTGCACCGCTCAACCCGGCGCATCGTGGTGACGGAGCAGGGCGCGGCGTTCATGGAGCAGTGCAAGAAGGCCCTGGCGGACCTGGACCGGGCCGAGATGCTGATCGCCGAGGGCAAGCACAAGGCGACCGGCCACCTGATCGTGTCGGCCCCGGCGGCGTTCGGGCGCAAGCATGTGGCGCCGCATGCGCCGGCGTTCCTGGCGGCGAACCCCGAGGTGCAGATTTCCTTCAACCTGACCGACCGCGTGGTGGACCTCGTGCGCGAGGGCTATGACGTGGGCATCCGCATCGGCGGGGCCATCGATCCGAACTTTGTCGCGATCAAGCTGGCGACCAACAAGCGCGTGGTGTGCGGCACGCCGGCTTACTTCGCGCGCCACGGTGTGCCGCAGACGCTGGACGACCTGGCGCAGCACAACTGCCTGGCGTTCAACCTGCAGGGCGGCCAGCAGCGCGGCTGGTATTTCCAGCAGGACGGCAAGACGGTGACGGTGCGCGTCAATGGCAACCTGGATTGCAACGACGGCGAGTTGCTGCATCGCTGGACGGGCGAGAGCCTGGGGCTGGGCTGGCGCTCCACCTGGGAAATCCTGCCGCAGCTGGAGAGCGGCGAGCTGATCACGGTGCTGGATGAGTACGCGCTGCCCGATTACGACATCCTTGCGGTGTACCCGCAGCAGCGGCCGGTGCCGGCAAAGATCCGTTTTTTTATCGAGCACCTGAAGGCGGCGTTCGCGGTGCCTGGCTACTGGACCGGGCGGCAAGGACGATGATGGCGGCGTGGCTCGCGGACGCGGTCGTCCTTTTTCACCTCGCCTTTATTGTCTTCGTCATGCTGGGCGGTTTGCTGGTGCTGCGCTGGCCGCGCATGGCCTGGCTGCATCTGCCGGCAGCGGCCTGGGGCGTGGTGGTGGAGTGGAGCGGATGGATCTGCCCGCTCACGCCGCTGGAAAATGCGCTGCGCCAGCGCGCGGGGCAGCAAGCCTATGGCGGGGATTTCGTGCAGCACTACGTGCTGGCGCTGATCTATCCCGAGGGCCTCACGCGCGAGATCCAGATGGTGCTTGGCGCCGTGGTGCTGGCGCTCAACTTGGCGGTGTACGTGGCGCTCTATCGCCGGATGCGGCGCCAGCGAACGCGTCAGCACGCCTGAGCGCGCAAATCGCAGATCGCAGATTGCAGATCGCTGAACACCGCAGCCGGCGCCACGCAGCACTACGACGCCGGCTTGAACACCGCTGCCCGCTTTTCCATATTGGCGATCACCGCTTCGCGCTGGTTGGCGCCGCCGATCAGCTGGTCCTGCTCGACCGATTCGGCCAGCAGGATGGCGGCGCCGTCGCCGTCCTCGCTCACCTGCATCAGGCGCTTGGCGGCGCGAATTGCGTCCGGGCTGCGGTTGGCGATGTCGCGCGCGGTGGCTAGCGCGGCGGCGCGCGGGTCGTCCACCACGGTGGTGGCCAGGCCCAGCGCGCAGGCTTCTTCGCCGGTGACGATGCGGCCGCTGTAGATCAGCTCGCGCAGGCGGTCGGGGCGCACCAGGCCGCGCATCAGCAGCATGCCGGCCATGTCGGGCACCAGCCCCCACTTGATCTCCATCACCGACATGCGCGTGTCCGCGGTGACATAGCGCAGGTCCGCGCCGAGCGCGACCTGCAAGCCGCCGCCGAACGCCACGCCGTGCACCGCGGCGATCACCGGCACCGGCAGTTCGCGCCACACCATGCAGGCGAACTGCGGACGGTTGGCGATGCCATGGCTGCGCGCCGCGAGGCGGCCCGCGGCGATGGCGTCGCCCTGGCCATCGCCCAGCCCGGCCACGCTCTGCATATCGAGCCCGGCGCAAAACGCGCGGCCTGCGCCCGACAGCACAACGGCGCGCAAGTCCGGTTCGCGCGCGAGGCGCTGGCCGGTCTCGATCAGCGCCTCGAACATGGCGGGGTCGAGCGCGTTCATCTTGTCGGGCCGGTTGAGCCTGACCTCGGCCACGCCGTCTTCAATGGTCAGGATGATGCGTTCGCTGCTGGTGCTCATATTGCATTGCTCCTTGCTGGAATTGGGGCCTGCGCCGTGGGCAGGACATAGTCCTTGAATTGTTCGCGCAGCTTTACCTTGAGCAGCTTGCCCGTGGCGGTGTGGGGCAGCGAGTCGACAAAGGCGACGTCGTCGGGCACCCACCATCTGGCGACGCGCGCGGCGAGAAACTCGAGCAGTTCGGCGGCGCTCACGTCCTTGCCCGCGCGGCGCACCACCACCAGCAGCGGGCGCTCTTGCCACTTGGGATGTGGCACGCCCACGACGGCGGCTTCGGCCACGGCGGGATGGCCCATGGTGGCATTCTCCAGGTCGATGGAAGAAATCCACTCGCCGCCGGACTTGATCACATCCTTGGCGCGATCCACCAGCTGCACATAGCCGTCGGCATCGATATTGGCGACGTCGCCGGTGTCGAACCAGCCGTCGGCGTCGAGCGCGTCGTGCTCTGCCTTGAAGTACGCCGAGGCGATCCACGGCCCGCGCACCTTGAGCCGGCCAAAGGCCTGGCCGTCGTGTGGCAGCACGTTGCCCTGGTCGTCCTCGATGCGCAGGTCCACGCCCCACAGCGCGCGGCCTTGCTTGAGCTTGATCTTCAATTGCTCCTGCGTGCCCAGCGCTTGATGCTTGGGCAAAAGCGTGCTGATCACGCCGATCGGGCTGGTCTCCGTCATGCCCCAGCCCTGGACGAAGCGCGCGCCGAACTGCTGCTCGAAGCGCTCGATCATCGCCGCCGGCGCGGCGGAGCCGCCCACGCCGGCCAGCTTCAGCCCGAGCGCGCGCGGATCGATCTCGGGATGCGCATCCAGGTACTGGAACAACATCAGCCACACCGTGGGCACGGCGGTGGAAAAGGTCACGCGTTCGTCGCGCAGCATGCGGTAGACGTTTTCGCCGTCCAGGTGCTGGGCGGGCAGCACCATCTTGGCGCCCGTCATGGCGCATGCGTAGGGCATGCCCCAGGCATTGGCGTGGAACAGCGGCACGACCAGCAGGATCGCACTGTCCGCGCTCACGCCAAAGGTGTCGAACGCACAGGCCTTGAGGCTGTGCAGCACGGTGGAGCGATGCGAATACAGCACGCCTTTAGGGTTGCCGGTGGTGCCCGATGTGTAGCAAAGCGACGACGCGGTGCGCTCGTCGAACTGCGGCCATGCATAGTCCTCGCTGCCGGCCTCGACCAGGTCTTCATAGCACAGCAGGCTGGGCAGCTTGCCGGCGAGGCCGAGCGCATCGGTGCCGGCGCGATCGGTCATTGCCACGTAGTGCTCGACGCTGGACAGGCGCGGCGCGAGCTGCGCCACCAGCGGCGCGAAGCAGGGGTCGAAGAAGAGCACGCGGTCTTCCGCATGATTGATGATGTAGTCGATCTGCTCGGGAAACAAACGGGGATTGACGGTATGCAGCACCACACCCGCGCCCGACACGCCAAAGTACAGCTCCAGGTGCCGGTGTGTGTTCCACGCCAGCGTGCCGACGCGGTCGCCTTGCTTAATGTCAAGTCCGTCAAGCCCGCCAAGTCCGCCAGGGCCGACGAGTGCGCTGGCGACCCGCTTTGCGCGGCGGTGCACCTCCGCGTAGTCGGAGCGCACCGTGCCGCCATCGATCGTGCGCGACACGATCTCCTGCAGCGGGTGGTACTGCGCGGCGTACTCGATCAGTGAGGAAATCAGCAACGGACGGTCTTGCATGAGGCCTAGCATGATGCGCGTCTCCCGGTTTCGAATTGGTGGTGCGGTGCGTGGTCAGCGGTGGTTGCCGGTGGTTGGCGGCGGATCGATTCTGTGAGGGCCGGCCCTCTCCCCCGGCCCCTCTCGCACAAGCAGGAGAGGGGCGCCAGGCGGTCAGCGGCCCTTGAACGCGGGCTTGCGCTTTTCCAGGAACGCCGCCACGCCTTCCTTGAAGTCCTCGCTCTTCGATGCGCGCGACTGCAGCGTGGCTTCTCGTTCGAGTTGCGCCGGCAGGTCGCTCTCCAGGCTGGCGTTGAGTGCCTCCTTGATCAGGCCGTAGGCAAAGGTGGGCATCTGCGCCAGGTGGGCGGCCAGCTTGGCGGTCTCGGCCGGCAGGGCGTCGTCCTCATGCACCTTCCACACCAGGCCGATGCGATGCGCTTCCTCGGCATCGATCTTCTCGGCCAGGATCGCCAATGCGCGCGCCCGCATCTCGCCCGCGTAGCGGGGAAGGAAGTACGTGCTGCCGGCATCCGGCACCAGCCCGATCTTGGAGAACGCCTGCAGGAACGATGCCGAGCGCGCGGCCAGCACCACGTCGCCGGCCAGCGCCAGGCTCATGCCGGCGCCGGCCGCCACGCCGTTGACCGAGGTGATGACGGGCTTGGGCATATTGCGCAGCGCCAGGATGATCGGGTGATAGCGCTCGCGCAGCAGCGCGCCCGAATCCTGCAGCCCGGGCTCACGCCCGGCCAGGTCGGCGCCCGCGCAAAAGCCGCGGCCATTGGCGGTCAGCACCACCGCGCGCACCGCCTCGTCCTGCGCGGCGCGCTCGACGGCGGCGCGCAGCTCGAGCATCAGCGCGCTGTTGAGGGCGTTGAGCACGTCGGGGCGGTTCAGGGTGATGGTGGCCACGCCCTCGGCGGCGTGATAGAGCACGGGTGAAGTCATAGGTGTCTCCTTGTCGTAGGTGTTCTGATGCACAAATGCTTGAGCGTGTGGAGCGCCGCGCGGCTCAGGCCGCCTTGCCCGGCGCCTTGGGCGGATGCAGTGCGTCGGCCGACGCGTCGCCCAGCTTGCTGCCACCATCGCAGTCGACGATGGTGCCGGTGATATAGCGAGCGTTGTCGGTGGACAGGAACAGCGCGGTATTGGCGATATCGTCCTTGTCGCCGTAGTCGCGCAGCGCCAGGCGTGCCTTGAAGCGCGCCTCCATTTCCGGCGTGGGCGCGAGCCGCGCCATGCCCTCGGTGCCGGCGATGGGGCCGGGCGAGATGGCGTTGACGCGCACGCCGGCCGGGCCCCATTCCATGGCCAGGCATTTCACCAGCATGTTGATGCCGGCCTTGGCGGCGCATACGTGGGCCTGGAACATCATCGCGTTGACCGCCTGCGGCGCGGTGATGGCGATCAGCGAGGCGCCCGGCGCATTGAGAAAGGCAAAGCAGGCGCGGAAGACATTGAAGGTGCCGATCAGGTCGATGTCCACCACGGTCTTGAAGCCGTTGGCGGACATGCCCAGCGCCGGCGCCACAAAATTGCCGGCCGCGCCCGAGATCACGATATCGATCGGGCCAAGCTCGTCGCGCGTGCGCGCGAGCGCCGCCTCCACCGCGGCGTAGTCGCGCACATCGGCCGCCATGCCGATGGCGCTGCCGCCAGCATCGTTGATGCTGGCCGCCGCCGCGGCGATGCGCTCGGGGTCGCGGCTGACCAGTGCCAGCCTGGCGCCCGCCTTGGCAAAGTGCCGGGCGATGCCCAGGTTGATGCCGGACGAGGCGCCGGCGATAAACACGACCTTGCCGGCCAGGACGTCATCTTTGAACGCGTTGGACATGGGTTTCCCTCACCAGGATGGGTTGGACGATGAAAGCGGATGGCCCGGCACGGGAGTCGGGCGGGAAGCTCAGCCGCGCCCGCGCGGGCGCATGGATGGCGGGGCCGCCAGGAACGGCAAATCGGGGGGCAGGATGGCGCGGGCTGGCTCTGGCGATGCCTCGGGCATCGCCACCGGACGGCTGGAACGGATCATGTCTGTCTCCTGGCTTTTATCTTTTGCCATTTATCTTTTAAGCGGCCTCTGACTTGGGCCTCCGACATCCTACTCCGAAGCCGTGATTCGATCACGCGCGGATCTGGCAATGACGGCGCGCGCGGCGCGCAAAAGAAAAAGCCCGCACCCAAGCCGGCGTGCGGGCTGCCGTCCGCGATGGACGGGCCAGTGTGTCATGAAGCGCGCCCCCGCAGCTTCATGACGAGGTCGATGATGCTGCAAAGACGCGTGGCGCGCATTGACCTGGGTCAAGCGCGCGGCAGCATGCCGGGCTCAGGCCAGCAGCGCCGTCACCAGGTCCTTGCTGCGGGCGGCGGGCACCTGCTCGAAATGCAGCGCCGCCTCGACGTGGTTCAGGTGCTCCACCATCAGCGTCACCGCGCGCTCGGTGTCGCCCGCGCGGGCGGCCTCGATGAAGTCGCGATGCTCGTCCGAGGAGCAGGCGGCGTCGCGGCGGGACTGGTAGAGCATGGTGATCACCGCGCTGCGCAACGACAACTCCTGCAGCATGCCGGTCAGCACGCCATTGCCCACCACGTCCGCCAGCATGATGTGGAAATCGCTCAGCAGGCGGGTGCGCACATGCGCATCGCTGCCGCCCAGCGCTTTTTTCTCGGCGACGAGGTGCCGGTCGATGCGCTTGTAGTCGGCGGCGGTGGCGCGCGCCACGAATTCACGCGCCAGGGCCGCCTCCAGGATGCGGCGCACCGCAAACACTTCGCGCGCCTCCTCGGCGCTGGGCTTGGCCACGAAGGCGCCCTTGTCCGGCACGATCTGGATGAGCTTGTCCTTGGACAGCATCAGCAGCGCGGCGCGCACCTTGGTGCGGCTGACGCGGTAGACGCTGGCCAGGGCCTCTTCGCGCAGCTTGGTGCCAGGCGGCAGGCGGTGCGAGACGATCGCCGCGACGATGTCTTCGGCGATCGCTTCGGCGGTCATGGCAGGGTCGATATGCTCAGGCATGGTTGCGCACTTGCGCAGCGTCTCGGTAGGAGGAATCCCGAGATTCTAGCGCCCCGCGGCCGTGCCGGGCAGCGGGGATGCCCCGGGGGTGGCCAGGGCGGCCTCGTGCGGCGCCGGGGCAAAGCCCGCGTCGAGGTCGCTGGCGTCGATCCTGCCGTTGAGCACGTCGTGGGCGCGCGTGCGGTCGATATCCTTTTCCCAGGCGGCGACCACGACGGTGGCGACGCAGTTGCCGATCAGGTTGCCGACCGCGCGGGCAATGCCGATGAACCAATCCACAGACAGCACCAGCACCAGCCCGATGGCGGGAATGGCCGGATGCGCCGACAGCGTGGCCGCCAGGATCACGATGGCCGAGCCGGGGATGCCGTGCGCGCCCTTGGAGGTGACCAGCGCCACCGCCAGGATGCCGAGCAGGTCGCCCAGCGCCAGCGGCGTATTGGTGGCCTGGGCGATGAACACGGCAGCCAGCGTCAGGTAGATCGAAAAGGCATCCAGGTTGAACGAGTAGCCCGTGGGGATCACCAGGCCCACCACCGATTTCTTGATGCCGAGGAATTCCAGCTTCTTCATCACCTGCGGCAGCACGCTGTCGGACGATGCGGTGCCCAGCACCACCAGCAGTTCGGCGCGCAGGTAGCGGATCAGCTTGAAGACGGAAAAGCCGCACAGGCGCATCACCGTGCCCAGCACCACCATCACGAACAAGGCCACCGCGCCGTAGAACACCAGCACCAGGTAGCCCAGCTGCTTGAGCGAGCCGATGCCGTACTTGCCCACGGTGAAGGCCACCGCGCCCAGCACGCCCAGCGGCGCCAGCTTGATGATGAAGCCCATCATCTTGAACAGCGTATGCGAGAAGGTATCGATGATTGTCACCAGCGGCTGGCCGCGCTCACCCACCAGCGACAGCGCGCAACCGAACAGGATCGATACCAGCAGCACCTGCAGCACGTCGCCGCTGGCGAACGCGCCCATCACCGTGCTGGGGATCAGCTTGAGCAGGAAGTCCACCATGCCCGCGCTCTTGACCTTCGCGGCGGTGTCCACGTAGGCGGACATGGCCGAGGCGTCGAGCGTGGCCGGGTTCACGTTCATGCCGGTGCCCGGGTGGAAGATGTAGGCCAGCGCGATGCCCAGCGCCAGCGCGATGGTGGTGACCACCTCGAAATAGAGCACGGCCTTGATGCCGACCCGGCCCACTTTCTTGAGCTCGCCGGCGCCGCAGATGCCCGCCACCACCACGCAGAACACGATCGGGCCGATCAGCATCTTGATCAGCTTGATAAAGGCGTCGCCGAGCGGCTTGAGCTTGGCGGCAAACTCGGGGAAGAACAGCCCGAGCGCAGTCCCGAGCACCAGGGCGACAAGGACCTGGCCAAACAGGGATCGGAAAAAGCGAGAGAAGCGGGAGAAGGCGGCTTGCGGGCGGCCGGAATCCGGCCGTTGCTGGACTGCTGGGTGCATCGTTGTCTCCATGCGGACGCGTCCTGGACTTTGGCTGGCGCATCCTGTCATTGCTGCAGGAATTACCGGTCGCCCGCGTGGCGGGACAGCCGGCCTGACGTGCCGTGCGCGTTGCCGGGTGAGGGCTGCGCCGCATCGCGGACTCGCCCTCTTGTTGGAGCGGAATCCACGCAACTCGCTGTCCGGAACGGATTGTCCGCAGCGAATTGTCGGAACGTGGAAGCCAATATAGTGCATATCATTTTTGTATGCAATTTTTGAATTCACTGTGCTACCATGAATCGCACAAAATAGAGCTCTCGCACGAGAGTCACGGCGCACCGGGATGGTCCGGCGGCGCCGGCCCGGCACCCGAGGCACCGCTGGCGCGGGGCTTGCATGATCCGGCGCCACCCGCATTCGCGCATTACCAGCAGGAGACACGCATGGCAGCAACCCTCACGCCCGCTACCGAAACCGGGGCGCGCATCATGGCCTGGGCCGATACCCTGGCCGTCCACACCGAGCAGCCCGGCATGCTCACCCGCACCTATCTCACCGAGGCTCACCACGGCGCCGCCGCACAGCTCACCGAGTGGATGCAGGCTGCCGGCATGACGGTGCGCCGCGACGCGGCCGGCAACGTGATCGGCCGCTACGAAGGCACCGCGCCCGATGCGCCCGCGCTGCTCACCGGCTCGCATTTCGACACCGTGCGCGATGGCGGCCGCTATGACGGCAACCTCGGCGTGATCCTCCCGGTTGCCTGCGTGGCGCAGTGGAACCGCCAGGGCAAGCGCTTCCCGTTCGCCATCGAGGTGGTCGGCTTTGCCGAGGAAGAGGGCGTGCGCTTCAAGGCCACGCTGCTGGGCAGCCGCGCCATCGCCGGCACCTTCGACACCAATGTGCTCGACAACGTGGACGACTCGGGCAAGACCATGCGCGACGTGATGCGCGCGGCAGGTTTCGATCCCGCCGGCCTGCCCGCCGCCGCGCATGCGCGCGAGCAGGTGCTGGCGTTCGTGGAAGTCCATATCGAGCAAGGCCCGGTGCTGCTCAACGAAGGGCTGCCGCTGGGTGTCGTGACCGCGATCTCCGGCGCCACCCGCTTTATCGTGGAGCTCGAAGGGCTGGCCGGCCACGCCGGCACCGTGCCGATGGACATGCGCCGCGACGCCGCCATGGCCGGCGCCGAGATCGGCCTGTATATCGAGCGGCGCTGCGGCGGCCTGCCGGGCCTGGTCGGCACGATCGGCCAGTTCAACGTGCCTAACGGCGCCGCCAATGTGGTGCCGGGCCGCGCGGTCTTCTCCATCGACATCCGCGCTGGCGAAGACGCCATCCGCCAGGCGGCCGTGAACGACGTGCTGGCGGAAATCGAGCGCGTGTGCGCCCGGCGCAATGTGCGCGTGCAGCTGCGCAAGACCCACGAGGCCGTCAGCGTGCCGTGCGCGCCCTGGCTGCAACAGCAATGGGCGGATGCCATCGCCCGCCAGGGGCTGCCGGTGCGGCACCTGCCTTCCGGCGCCGGCCACGACGCCATGGCGATCGCGGCCATTGCCGATGTCGCGATGCTGTTTGTGCGCTGCGGCAACGGTGGCATCAGCCATCACCCCACCGAGATCATGACCGCGGAGGACGCCGCCAGCGCGGCTGCCGTGTTCAGCGATTTCGTCGAGCATTTCGACAAGCATTCCGCGCGGCAGCCGTAAAGCGCCCGCATCCGTCATCCTGAAAGACTTCTCGAGAATCAACATGACCGCAAGAGACAACGTGAACCCGCTGCAGACCACGCTCACCAACTACATCGACGCCCAGCGTCCCGCGCAGGAGGCCTTCCTCGCCGAACTGGTCAAGGTGCCGTCGGATAACCCGCCGGGCGATTGCGACGCGCACGGCGCGCGCGCCAAGGTGCTGCTCGAAGGCCTGGGCTTCAAGGTCGAAGCGCACAAGGTGCCGGACGAGCTGGTCAAGGCCGCTGGCATGATCAGCGCCACCAACCTGCTGGTGCGCAAGACCTTCGGCACGGGCGGCCCCACCATCGCCATGAACGCCCACGGCGACGTGGTGCCTCCGGGCCTGGGCTGGACCAAGGACCCGTACGGCGGCGAGATCGCCGACAGCGAGCACGGCCCGGTCATGTACGGCCGCGGCGTGGCGGTGTCCAAGTCGGACTTCGCCACCTACACGTACGCCGTGCTGGCGCTGATGGAAGCCGAAAAGCAAGGCGCCAAGCTCAACGGCACGCTGGAACTGCAATTCACGTACGACGAGGAAACCGGCGGCGACATCGGTCCCAAGTTCCTGCTCGACCAAGGCCTGAGCAAGCCCGACTACGCCATCTCGGCCGGCTTCTCCTACGGCATCACCTCGGCCCACAACGGCTGCCTGCACGTGGAAGTAACGGTCAAGGGCAAGCAAGGCCACGCCGCCATGCCGCACACCGGCGTGGACGCGATCGAAGCTGCCACCCACATCCTGCAAGGCATCTACGGCCTGCGCGCCGAGCTGGCCACGCGCAAGTCGAAGACGCTGGGCATCGATACCGCCACGCTGAACGTCGGCCTGATCAAGGGCGGCATCAACACCAACGTCGTGCCTGACCTGGTGACCTTCCGCGTCGACCGCCGCATGATCCCCGAGGAAATCGGCTTCGACGCAGAAGGAGAGCTGCGCGCCGTGGTCGAGAAAGCCGCCAAGGACCGTCCGGGCATCGAGGTCAAGGTCGAGCGCATCATCCTGGCCGAGCCGCTGTCGGAACTGCCTGGCGTGGAAAAGCTGATCGGCGCCCTGAAAGGCCGTGCCGAGGAAGTGTTCGGCGTGGATATCCCGGTGCAAGGCGTGCCGCTCTACACCGATGCCCGCCACTACACCAAGTACGGCATCCCCACGGTGCTGTACGGCGCCGGCCCGCGCACGCTGATGGAAGCGCGCGGCCACAACTCGGACGAGAACCTGCGCCTGAACGACCTGAACCGTGCCACCAAGGTGGTGGCGCTGGCGCTGTCGGATCTGATCGGCTGATCGGTCATGGTCCCGGGGCTGATATCAGCCCTGGGACTAGAAGAAGGGGCAGGCGCTCGCAGCGCCCCCTCGTCAGCCTTGATCGCAAGATCATGCGCATGACGAATATATACACCCAGCCAGATCCACTTAAAATTCCTAGAAGGAATTATTCAAGGAGGATTGGCTGTTTGCCGGCTTAGAGCCGGCCAGGTCTTACGGCCTGGCCGCGCGCTCCAGCGGCGGCGTTTCGTCCCCATCTCCCAGCGACCGCTGCATCAGCACCGTATCGATCCACTGCCCGTGCTTGAACCCGACGGACTGTAGCCGGCCGATGGTGCGAAAGCCCACCCGCTCGTGCAAGGCCAGCGAGCCGGCGCCTTCGCCACTGGCGGTGCAGGCCACCACCGCCACCATCTGCCGCCACGGGCCGCTCTCGCAGCGCGACACCAGTGCGGCAAGCAGCGCCAGGCCAAGGCCCTGGCCCCGGTAGCGCTCGTCGATATAGACCGAATCCTCAATGGCAAAACGGTAAGCACTGCGCGTGCGGTAGGCGCTGGCGTAGGCATAGCCCAGCACCTCGCCACCGCGCTCGGCCACCAGGTAGGGCAGGCCTTGGCGTTTCACCTCGGCGTGACGCAGGCGGATGTCGTCCACGCCCGGCTCGACTTCTTCGAACGACGCGCGGCCGTGACGCACGTGGTGCGCGTAGATAGCCTGGATGGCGGGGATGTCGGCAGCGGTGGCATCGCGGATCGACGGGCTGGCGCAGGCCTGGACGGCGGCGGTGGCATTGGCCACCGCCATCGGCGTGGCGGAGGCGGCGCTGAGTGTGGCGAGAGGGGCTTTCATGATGCTGGCGCGGCGAGCGGTCTGGGCGGGTGAACCGGTTCGAGCGTAGTCGATGCCGGAGGAAAAGCGATACGTGGATGAGAGCCGTGTTGCAGCAAGCTGCCCGGCGGTGGCAGGGCCAAGGCACGCTGCTACCTTAACTTGCGCCGATGCTATAAAGGAAGCTTCGCTGACTTATGCAGCGCATAAGAAATTCTTTGGCATGCGGCATCTCAATCCCGACTTCCTGCAGGCCTTTTCGCTGGTTTGCGATCTCGGCAGCTTTTCGGCGGCGGCCGAGCGCCTCGGCTTGAGCCAGCCGGCCGTCAGCCTGCAGGTGCGCCAGCTGGAGCAGCGCTATGGCCTGCGCCTGCTCGAACGGGTGGGGCGCCATGTGCTGCCCACCGCTGCCGGCGAAGACTTGCTGGCGCACGCGCGCGGCGTGGCCGGCGCGCTGGCCGCCGCGGACGACAGCATGGCGCGCCACGCCGGTGGGGTGGTCGGCCGGGTGCGGCTGGGCACCGGCGCCACCGCCTGCATCTACCTGCTGCCAGCCGTGCTGCGCGACCTGCGCCGCGCCATGCCGGCGCTGGAGATCGTGGTCAGCACGGAGAACACCGGCGAGGCGCTCAAAGGGGTGGAGGACAACGCCCTCGACCTGGCCTTCGTGACGCTGCCCGCCTCTGGCCGGATGTTCGACATCACGCCTGTGCTGGAAGACCCGTTCGTGGCCATTGGCCCCGCCGACGATGAGCCGTTGCCCGCTACCGTGACGCCCGCCGACCTGGCCGGCCGGCCGCTGGTGCTGTTCTCGCCCGGTGGCAATACGCGCCGGCTGGTGGACGAATGGTTCCTGCGCGCCGGCATCAGCGCACGCCCGGTGATGGAGCTCGACAGTGTCGAGGCGATCAAGGAGCTGGTGGGTGCCGGGCTAGGCTATTCGGTGCTGCCGGGCATGGCGCTGCCGCCGGGCCAGCCGCGCGCGCGGATCGCCGTGCGCCCGCTGGCCCCGCCGCTGGCGCGCACGCTGGCGCTGGTGCTGCGCCACGACAAGCCGCTGCGCGCCGGGCTGCGCGCCACCGTGGCGGCCCTGCTGCGGCTGGCGCCGGAAAGGCAAAGCCCGGCCTGAGCCGATATGCCACCTCTCGGGGGCGTGCGGGCGGGCAACGCCGCTTGTATAGTGCGGGTTTCAGCCCCGGCGCCGGGGCATCGGTCGAACCAGGAGTGCCACCATGATCACCATCTATCACAACCCCCGTTGCTCGAAGTCGCGCGAAACCCTTGCGCTGGTCGAGGCAGCCGCTGGCCGGCTGGGCGAGCCCGTGGAGATCGTGGAATACCTGAAGACGCCGCCCACGTTGTCCACGCTCAAGCAGCTCCACACCATGCTGGGCGTGCCGGTGCGCGAGATGGTGCGCGACAACGAAGCGCCCTACAAGGAGCTGGGCCTGGCCGATCCGGGCCTGACCGATGCCGAGGTGCTGGGCGCGGTGGCCGACCACCCCATCCTGCTGCAACGCCCGCTGGTGGTGCGCAACCGCCGCGCCGCCATCGGCCGCCCGCCCGAGAACGTCGCCCCCTTGCTGGCCTGAGCCGGCGCCGGCAAACCTTGGCCCCGGAATAAAACCGGCCCCCACCTAGGTGGGGGCCGGCCCGGTCAGGGAGGCTGAACTGCTTCAGGCGGGTCGTCTAAGGAACACCCAGCCAGTGCATGGCCTCCTGGCCGAAAGCGATTGCCGCCAGGACCACCAGCAGGATCACCAGCGTCACCGCGCTCACGTAGACCGTGGCCTTGGCGACGTCGGCGTCGTCCTCCAGGGAATGCAAGCGGGTGGACTCGCGCGAGGATGAGGTCACGTGCGGCCAGTGCAACCGGCCGGCCATATGGCGCAAGTGCAGGTTGGGATGGAAACGCATGGGCGACACCTCCTGGGCGTGGCTCGCGATGCCGTGCAAGCCGTATATGGCGTGGCGCCGCGGCAGCCCTGAAACGCGGTGGGTTCGGATGCCATATACGTCTTAACTATAGTTGGCGTGGCCCAGGATGCGAGGCCGGCGCACGGCGCGGGCAATCCGCAGGCCAGCCTGCTCAGGCCGTGGGAGCCGGAGGCGCGCCGTCGCTTTCGGGCAAGGCTTGCGCGGCGGCCAGCGCGGCCTCGCGCGCGCGCAGCTCGGTGAGCATGTTGCAGAACAGCGCGCCTTGCTCCAGCGCATCGTCCAGCGCCACATGGGTGTGCGGCAGTGGGTCCTTCCACTCGGCGGGCAGCGCCGGCTTGACGGTCTTGCGGTAGGGCAGCCCGGTCATGGCGAAGCCCAGCGTCTTGATGTCGAGCGCGGCCCAGCCAAACGGCGAGCGGCCGGCAAAACGCATCATGTACCAGAACATCCAGGTGAAGTCGAAGCCAGCCGGAAAGGCCACGAAGACCGGCTTGCCGGGCAGGCTTTCCACCCACTCCACATAGCGCACCATGGCCCGCTCGGGCGGCTCCAGGTCCCGCCGGCAGGCGGCCCAGGCTTCCGGCTGGGTTTGCCACCACTGCATCTGCGCCGGATGCCCGGCCGCGCCCGGCAGCGTTTCCAGGTTGGCCGAGAAGGTGCTCACCACGGTCTTGTCCGCCAGCATCGCGGCAGAGGCGAACGACAGCATGGAGTGCGGCCCGGGGATGGGGCCGTCGGCCTCCACGTCGGTGCTGACATAGATCTCGGGGCGGGTGTCGGGTGCCTGTCGCTTGGCCATGGCCTGCCTTGGGAATGAGGTTCGAGAAAAGCGGGCGGCGGGCTTTGGCCCACTAGCCTGCCAGGCCACTAGGCCGCATCGATCAGGTGGTCAGCCACGTACGGGTTGTGCTTGCGCTCCTCGCCAAAGGTGGAGACGGGCCCGTGGCCGGGCACGAAGGTGACGTCTTCGCCCAGCGGCCACAGGTGGGTGCGGATCGAGCGGATCAGGTCGGCGTGGTTGCCGCGCGGAAAGTCGGTGCGGCCGATCGAGCCGGCGAACAACACATCGCCCACGATGGCAAGGCGGTTGGCGCGCGAGAAAAACACCACGTGGCCGGGCGTGTGGCCCGGGCAGTGGTAGACCTCCAGCGTCTCGCTGCCGAACTGCACGGTGTCGCCCGTGTCGAGCCAGCGCTGCGGCTCGAAGATCTCGGCGTGGCCAAAGCCGAAGCGGCGCGTCTGCTCGGGCAATTGCTCGATCCAGAAGCGCTCGTCCTCGTGCGGCCCCTCGATCGGGATCCCAAGCTCGCGCGCGAGTGACGCGGCGCCCGCGCAATGGTCCACATGGCCGTGGGTGAGGAAGATCTTCTCCAGCGTCACGCCGTGCTCCTTGACCGCGGCATGGATGCGGTCAAGGTCGCCGCCGGGATCGGTCACCGCGGCGCGGCCGGTGGTCTCGTCGATCAGCAGCGCGCAGTTCTGCTGGAAGGGCGTCACGGGAATCAATAGGACTTGCATGGAGCGGAATTCAGGAGGGGGAACGCGGGATATCACGGAAGGCCACGGAAGCCGTGGGCGCCTGATGCGCCACAACCGGCGCAACCGCCGGGACGGCCCGCGATTGGAATCGTCCTCGCATTGTAGCGTCGGGCACACTGGAACGTGCTGCACCCGGCCGCGCGACCTAGACATGAAGCCGTGCGGGCATCACACCGTGAAAGCCTTGCCAGGACTGGCATTGCGCCCGCCCGCCGCCGAATCGGGTACGGTTTTTGCCGTGTGTTACAGACATTTCGTAACATAATCAAGGCCATAGGTGTAACTGCGTGGTGCTAGACTCCCGCGATGTCTTGGTTACCCCCCTTTTTTTCCCGCCCCGGGCGGATCGTCCGCCTGTGCCTGCACGCCACGTGCGCGCTGGCGCTGGCCGCCTGTGCGATCCCGCCGGCGGATGAAGCGCAGGAGGGCATGCCCACTGCCGCCACCCCGGGAAGTGCCAAGACTGCCAAGCCAGGCAAGACGGCAAAGGGCGACAAAAACGGCGGCAAGAAGGGCAAGGCCGATGACGCCACCAGGGGCGAGGCGACCGATCATGCCCAGAAGGACAACGGTAACGGCTGGGGCCTGTTCCGCTGGGGCGGCGGCAACGATGCGCTGGGCGAGGGCGTCGGCCAGGGCTCGCTGGAAGGCTTGCGGCCCGATCTGGGCTCCTTTGAGCAGCGCGGCATGGCGTCCTGGTATGGCAAGGGGTTCCATGGCCGCAAGACCGCCAATGGCGAGCGCTTCGACATGCGCGCGATGACCGCCGCGCATCCCTCGCTGCCGCTCGACAGCTGGGTGCTGGTACGCAACCTGCGCAACGGCAAGGTCGCGGTGGTTCGCATCAACGATCGCGGGCCGTATCACAGCAACCGCGTCCTCGATGTCTCCTATGGCGCCGCCAAGCGTCTCGGCTTTACCGAACACGGCTCGACCCAGGTGGAGATCCGGCGCCTGTCGCGCTCCGAGGTGGCAGCGCTGGGGCCGCAGATCGCGCCGGGCGATGACGATGCGGGCGATGGCGGCGACGATGCCTCCACCGGTTCCGAGATGGCCGAGAATCCCGCCAAGCCAGTGCGCACGGCCCGCAAGACGCGCAAGCCGGCGACCACCAAGCGCAAGAGCCGCTGAGCCAGGGCGCGGACCATGCAGCCAAGCCAGGTCCGTGACACCGCCGGCGCCCGCCTCGCGCTTTCCTCCGGCTTACTCCGTGGCTTCGTCGTCCGAACCGTCCGCGCCGTCCGCGCCACCCTCGGCGCGCTGGGCCAGCGCCAGCCGGTACAGCGCATCCGTTGGCGCGCCCGTAATGGCGGCGGCAAGCTTGGCGGCCCGCTTGGCCGGCAACTCGGCCAGCAGCAGGCCCAACACCTGCTGGGCGCGGGCGTCCGGCAGGCCGGCATCCGCCGCCGCGGGTGCTGCCCCTTCCACCACCAGCACGAACTCGCCCTTGGCGCGCGACGGATCGGCGGCCAGCCAGGCCGGCGCCTCGCTCACGGGCAGGACCTTGATTTCCTCGAACAGCTTGGTCAGCTCACGGCCGATCAGCAGCCGCCGGCCGGGGGGCAGCGCGGCGGCCAGCGCCGCCAGCGTGTCGGCGATGCGGTGCGGCGCCTCATACACCACCCAGGCGTGGTCCAGCGTGGCCAGCTTGGCGATGGCATCGGCGCGCGCACGCGCCTTGGGCGGCAGGAAACCGGCAAAGGTGAAGCGGCCGTCACCGCTGTCGAGCATCGCGCCCGCCACCGACAACGCTGCCACCGTCGCGCTCGGGCCAGGCAGCGGCACCACAGCGTGGCCCGCGGCGCGCGCCGCTTCCACCAGCCGCGCGCCCGGATCCGAGATGCCGGGCGTACCCGCATCGGACACATAGGCGATGCGCTCTCCGGCCGCCAGCCGTGCGTTGATGCGCTCGGCCGCTTCGCGCTCGTTGTGCTCGTGCACCGCCAGCAACGGGCGGTGCAGGCCTACACGCGTGAGCAGTTGCCCGGTGTTGCGGGTGTCCTCGCAGGCCACGGCGTCGACCAGGCCGAGCACGTGCAGCGCCCGCAGCGAGAGATCGGCCAGGTTGCCGATCGGGGTGGCCACCACATACAGGGTGCCGGACGGGTAGGACTGGCCGGCCGCCAGGGAGATCCAGTCAGTCATGCTTGAGAACTTCCGTTGAAACCATCATTCAAATCCACGATGTCGCCGACGCAGGCGCGGGGAGCACGGGCCGAGTCGCGCGCGCTGGACTACCTGGAAAGGCAGGGCCTGGCGCTCGTGGTTCGCAATTATCGCTGCAAAGGCGGCGAGATCGACCTGATCATGCGCGCGGCCGACGGCATGCTGGTGTTTGTCGAGGTGCGCCAGCGCGCCAGCCGCGCCTTTGGCGGTGCGGCGGCCAGCGTCACGCCGGCCAAGCAGCGGCGCATCCTGCTGGCGGCGGCGCATTACCTGGCGGCGCAGGCAGGGCAGGGCCTGGAGCCGCGCTGCCGGCTGGATGTGGTCGCGCTGGAGCCGGGCCGCCTCGAATGGATCCGCGACGCGTTCGATGCCGGCGCGGCGCAATGAAGCGGCAGGCAGCCCAGGCGCCTGCGTCATAATGCGCGGTATCTTGCGGCGCATGCCGTATTTGAAAAGCGTTTGAAAACAAGAAGGCCGATCGAGCCATGCATATCGATAGCATCCAGCAGCATTTCTTCGACAGCGCGGAGACCAAGCGCCAGGCCGCCACGGTGATGGCGCCGCACATCGCCGCGGCGATCGAGCGCCTGGTTGGCGCGCTCACCAGCGGCAACAAGATCCTGGCCTGCGGCAACGGCGGTTCCGCCGCCGATGCCCAGCATTTCGCGGCCGACCTGATCGGCCGCTTCGAGCGCGAGCGCCCGGGCCTGGCGGCGATTGCGCTGACCACCGACAGCTCCATCCTCACCGCCATCGGCAATGACTACGATTTCAGCGTGGTGTTCTCCAAGCAGGTGGAAGCGCTCGGCCAGCCGGGCGACGTGCTGCTCGCCATGTCCGCCTCCGGCAACGCCGCCAACGTGATCGCCGCGGTGCTGGCCGCCAAGCAGCGCGACATGAGCGTGGTGGCGCTGACCGGCCAGGGCGGCGGCGAGCTCGCCGGCCTGCTCGACGAATTCGACGTCCACCTGTGCGTGCCCAGCGAGCGCGCGGCGCGCATCCAGGAAGTGCACCTGTTGACCCTGCATTGCCTGTGCGACGGCATCGACGAAGCGCTGCTGGGCGAGGGGTAAGGCCTGTGCCCACCCGAGCCTGCCGCGCGCGGTGCTGCCGCCTTTTGCTATCTCAGCCCATTTTTGCCTCACCGCTTTCAGCAAGGACCGCATGACGACTCTGCCCAACCCGCGTGAATCCCGCGCCGCCCGGCTGACCGGGCACCTGCCGCGCCTGGCCCGCACCGCCACCATGGTGGCTGCCCTGACGGTCGCCGCCACGCAGCTCGCCGGCTGCTTTCCGGTCATCGCCGCCGGCATGGCCAGCGGCGTGACCATGGCCACCGACCGCCGGCCCACCGCTACCCAGACCATCGACCGCGGCCTGCAGCTCGAAGCCGAGAACACGCTGAACTCGCGCTACAACGGCCAGGCCCGCGTGAGCGTGTCGGTCTTCAACCGCAAGGTGCTGCTGACCGGCGAAGCCAAGGACAACACGGTCAAGCAGCAGATCGAGCAATACGTAAAGGGCCTGCCCAATGCGCGCGAGGTGGTCGACGAGCTCGAGATCATCTCGTCGCCGTCGTTCGTCACCAGGAGCGAGGACACCTTCATCACCAGCAAGGTCAAGACCATGCTGGTCACCGCCGATGGCGTGCCCTCGAACTCGATCAAGATCGTCACCGAGAAGGGCGTCGTCTACCTGCTCGGCGTGGTCACGCCGCCCGAGGGCGAGCGCGCCACCGATGTGGCGCGCAATGCCAGCGGCGTGGTCAAGGTGGTCAAGGCATTCGACTATGTGACCGAAGCCGAGGCGGGCAGGCTCGACGCCGCCGCCACCGGGCGGACCGTGCCGCCGGACGCAGCGCCCGCTGCATCTGGTACGCCCGCACCGGTGCAGTCGGCGCCTGCGCAAGCTGCGCCCAACGGCACCAGCGGCGCCACGACCAGCCCGGTGGCATCGCCCGTCGCCTCGCCGGTGGCATTGCCGCCCGGCCGTAACCTGCCCTGACCGGCCACGCGCGAAAGGCGGCCCGCCAGGCTCCCGCCTTTCGCGCAGCGCCCGCGCTCACTCCGATCCCGATTCAGCCAACGCTGCCGGCCGCTGCGCGCGCCTGGCAGCAGCCGGCGCAGTTCGATCTGCGGATTTCGCATCACATGCGCGCGCCGCGCTGTGCTAGGGTTGGCACGCCCTCGCGGCGCGACCCCGGAGCGAACACCATGAATCAGACCCCCACACCGGCTGCCCTGACAGCGCTGACGGCGCTAATGGCGCTGACGCTGCTGGCCTTGCCAGCCAGCGCGCGCGCGCAGGCGCCCGACGCCACCGCGCAGCAGGCGCGCAACTGGGCCGCCGCCTGCGCCGGCTGCCACGGCCCGGCCGGCCGCGCGCCCGCGGGCAGCGTGGTGCCGGCACTCGCCGGGCGCGACCAGTCCGAGCTGGTCCGCCAGATGCAGGACTTCAAGCAAGGCAAGCGCGAGGCCACCGTGATGCAGCAGATCGCCAAGGGCTACAGCGACCAGCAGATCGAGGCCATCGCGGGCTGGTTCGCCGCCGTGCGCTAACCCTGCAACCCGGCAAGGAGATTTCCAGATGCAACGACGTGAATTTCTCGGCGCGCTGGCCGGCACGGCCATGTTCGGCACGCTCGGCGCGCAGGCCGCGACCCGCAAGGCAAAGGTGGTGGTGGTAGGCGGCGGCTATGGCGGCGCCACCGCCGCGCGCTACCTGCGCGAATGGAGCGCCCAGGGCATCGAGGTCACGCTGGTCGAGCCCAACGCCAGCTTTGTGTCCTGCCCGCTATCCAACCTGGTGCTCGCCGGCAGCAAGCGCATCGGCGACATCACCTTGTCCTACGATGCGCTGGCAAAGCGCCACGGCGTCAAGGTCGTGCGCGACCATGTCAGCGCGATCGACGCCGCGCGCCGCGAGGTACGCCTGGCAGGCGGCGGCACGCTGGCCTACGACAAGCTGGTGCTCTCACCCGGCGTGGACGTGCTCTGCGCCGAGATCCCGGGCCTTGCCCAGCCCGGCGGCGACCAGATCCTGCACGCCTGGAAGGCCGGGCCGCAAACGGTGGGCCTGCGCCGCCAGCTCGAGGCCATGCGCGACGGCGGCACCTTCGCCATCAGCATTCCCCTGGCGCCGTATCGCTGCCCGCCCGGTCCTTATGAGCGCGCCTGCCTGGTCGCAGACTACTTCACCCGGGCCAAGCCGCGCAGCAAGGTGCTGATCCTTGACGCCAATCCCGACGTCACCTCCAAGGCAGCGCTGTTCAAGCAGGTCTGGGCCACGCGCTACAAGGGCATGGTCGAGTACCGGCCGCAGTACAACGCCGTCGATGTGGACCCTGTCACCCGCACGCTCAAGTTCGAGGTGCAGGACGACGAGCGCGCCGACGTGCTCAACCTGCTGCCGCCGCAGCGGGCCGGGGCCATCGCCGTTGCAAGCGGGCTGGCCACCGCCAACGGCCGTTGGTGCGAGGTCGATTTCCTCACCTTCGAATCCAAGGCCGCGCCCAATATCCACGTGCTGGGCGATGCCATCCAGATTGCGCCGCTGATGCCCAAATCGGGCCATATGGCCAACCAGCATGGCAAGGTGGCGGCCGCCGCCATCGTGTCGCTGCTAGCGGGCCACGCGCCCAATCCCGAGCCGCTGTACAACAACACCTGCTACAGCTTCACCTCAGAGCGCGAAGCCATCCATATCGCCAGCGTGCATC
Source organism: Cupriavidus sp. PET2-C1 (assembly GCF_054515855.1). NCBI lineage: Bacteria > Pseudomonadati > Pseudomonadota > Betaproteobacteria > Burkholderiales > Burkholderiaceae > Cupriavidus > Cupriavidus sp. PET2-C1. The sequence continues at coordinate 4,109,600 of NZ_CM137259.1, read as the reverse complement.
GCTACGATGCCGCGCAGAAGACCATGGTCACGGTGCCCGGATCGGGCGGGCTGTCGGCGGCGCCCAACGCGCTGGAAGGCACCTATGCGCAGGCGTGGGCGGATGCCATCTGGGCCGACATGCTGGGCTGAAGGCAGTCCGCGGCAGTCCAAGGCAGTCACGGCGCGCAGCGGCAACGGTGCGCTTTGCTTATGCCCTCGAGGTTGCAGCGCAGCCTGAATCTGGAAGCACTGCACAAAGGGGTAAACACTATATGCGCAATTACGCATATACGAATATATTGAACGGCATGGATGAGATGGATCGCGTGTTCGAGAAAGTGTCGGGGTATTTCAGCCTGCTGGCAGAGCCCACCAGGCTGAAGATCCTGCACGCCCTGTGCGATGGCGAGAAGCCGGTGGGCACTGTGGTGGAGACGGTGGGATCGTCGCAGACCAATGTGTCGCGCCATCTCACCGCGATGTACCGCGCGGGCGTGCTGTCGCGCCGCAAGGAGGCCAACCTTGTCTTCTACGCCATCGAGGACGAGAGCGTGATCGAGCTGTGCCGCACGGTCTGCGTGCAGGTCGCCAGCCGGCTGGAAGACAACGCTTTGCCAGCAAGCATGGTCGATCGCTTCATGCCGCAGGCCACCCCGGCACCGCGCCGGCGCAGCCGCTAGGCAATGCGCCGGGCGCCAGGGCAGCAGCGCTCGCGCCAAGGTTCGACGGCAGCCGTCCGCTTGCGCGGGCGCTGACCCACAACAGGTTCGCCGACGGCGCCGCTGGCACCGCGCGCGAGCCGGAGGAGACCGCAGTGCCGGAACAGAGCCGCCCCGGGCGCATCGTGCGTGCGCCGGAGCATTTCGTCAGCGCCTCGCTGCAGCAAGACATCACGCAGCATGGCGTAGGTGCGTCCGACAGCCCTCGCCGCGACTTCCTGCGCAAGAGCTTCCTGGGCGCCGCAGCCGCGCTGGCCGCTGGCGTCGCCAGCCGGGCCCGCGCAGCGGATGGCGTTGCCGGCGACGACGCCATCCTCACCCCGCAACCCTGGGCCACCACGCTCGGCCAGCCGGTTGCCGCGCATCCCTACGGCCAGCCGTCATCGTTCGAGAAAAACCTGGTGCGCCGCGAGTCGCCGGGCCTGACCCGGGTATCGGCGGCCTCGGTCTCTTTTGCCCCGCTGCAAGGCTTCTTCGGCATCATCACGCCCAACGGCCTGCACTTCGAGCGCCATCATCAAGGCTGGCAGGACATCGATCCGGCCCGCCACCGCCTGATGATCAACGGCCTGGTGAAGGCGCCACGCGTCTACACCATGGACGACCTGATGCGCCTGCCCGCGGTGTCGCGCATGCACTTCATCGAGTGCGGCGCCAATACCGGCATGGAATGGGGCAACGTGGCGGTGCCCACGGTGCAATACACCCACGGCATGCTGTCGTGCTGCGAGTTCACCGGCGTGCCGCTCAAGGTCCTGCTCGATGATGCCGGCGCGGACTTCAAGCGCGGGCGCTATCTGCTGGCCGAGGGCGGCGACGGTTCAGGCATGACCCGCACCATCCCGATGGCGCTGGCCGACGAGATCATCGTCGCCTGGGGCATGAACGGCGAGATGCTGCGCCCCGAAAACGGCTACCCGCTGCGGCTGGTGGTGCCCGGCGTGCAGGGCGTGTCATGGGTCAAGTGGCTGCGCCGGCTGGAGCTCGGCGACCAGCCGTGGAACACCAAGGACGAGACCGTGCACTACGTGGACATGATGCCCGACGGCATGCTGCGCCAGTACACCTCGATCCAGGAGTGCAAGTCCGTCATCACCACCCCCTCCGGCGGGCAGCAGCTGGTGGGGCGCGGCTTCTACAACATCAGCGGCCTGGCGTGGTCCGGGCGCGGGCGCGTGAAGCGCGTCGACGTCTCGGTCGACGGCGGGCGCAACTGGCGCACCGCAAGGCTGGAAACGCCGGTGCTGTCCAAATGCCTGACGCGCTTCAACCTGGACTGGGTGTGGGACGGCTCCCCGGCCATCCTGCAGAGCCGCGCCATCGACGAGACCGGCTATGTGCAGCCACGCCTGGCGCAACTGCGCGCGGTGCGGGGTGCGCGCTCGATCTATCACAACAACGCCATCCAGAGCTGGCAGGTGGCCGATGGCGGCGAGGTATCCAATGTCCACGTTGACTAGCGCCGGGCGCGCGGCACTGATCGCCATCGCCGCCGCGCTGTGCGGGCAAGCGGCGATGGCCGCCGCGCCGGACGCCAGCGCGCGTGCGGCGCTCGGCCGCACTGCCACGCCGGCCGAGGTCAAGGCCTGGGATATCGATGTGCGCCCCGATTTCCAGGGCCTGCCCAAGGGCAGCGGCACGGTGTCGCAGGGACAAAAAATCTGGGACGGCAAATGCGCCTCCTGCCATGGCGACTTCGGTGAGTCCAACGAGGTGTTCTCGCCCATCGTCGGCGGCACCAGCGCCGAGGATATCCAGCGTGGCCGGGTGGCCTCGCTGACCGGCAACCAGCCGTACCGCACCACGCTGATGAAGGTCAGCACGGTCAGCACCCTGTGGGACTACATCCACCGTGCGATGCCATGGAACGCGCCCCGGAGCTTGTCCGCCGACGACGTCTACGCAGTCACGGCCTACCTGCTCAACCTGGGCGATATCGTGCCGGCGGACTTCACGCTGTCGGATGGCAATATCGCCGAAGTGCAGCAAAAAATGCCGAACCGCAATGGCATGACCCTGCAGCACGGCCTGTGGCCCGGGCGGGGCCAGGCGGATACGCGCAATACGGCGTGCATGAAGGATTGCACGCCTACGGTCAAGATCGTGTCGACCATGCCGGCCTATGCCCGCGATGCGCACGGTGACCTGGCGGCGCAACAGCGCACCGTGGGGCCTACGCGCGGCTGGGCTGCCGGCGCCAGCGCACCCGCGGCCACAATCCCGGCCACACCCGGCGAGACGGCGGGTGCGAAACTGGCCAGCCAGTACCAGTGCATGGCCTGCCACGCCACCGATCGCAAGCTGGTCGGCCCGAGCTTTGCCGAGGTCGCGCGCAAGTACAAGGGGCAGGATGCACAGGACGCGCTCGCCCACAAGATCCGGGCAGGCGGGCAGGGCACCTGGGGCAGCATGCCGATGCCGCCCCAGGCACAGATTCCCGATTCCGACCTGCGCACCGTGGTGGGGTGGATTCTTGAGGCAAAATAGCGGACTGGCCGCCCCGTGGCGCGGCCAGCGCGCCGCCGCGCCGGCCGTGCCGACAGGCAACACTGGCAGCGAGCGGGCTTTTCGCCGTCCCCACGGCTCTTCAAAGTTCGGAGCATATCCATGAAGCAGTTTGTCATCGCAACGCTGATGCTGGCTTGCGCCGCCTCGGCCAACGCTGCAGTCGATGCCGCCAAGGCCCAGGAAATCGCCAACAAGAACGCCTGCATGGGCTGCCACCAGGTCGACAAGAAGCTGGTTGGCCCGGCCTACAAGGACGTGGCGGCCAAGTACAAGGGCGACAAGAACGCGCTGGCAACGCTGACCAAGAAGGTCAAGAGCGGCGGTGCTGGCGTCTGGGGCCCGGTGCCGATGCCTGCCAATGCCGCGTTGAGCGACGCCGACCTGAAGACGGTCGTGGAGTGGGTGCTGGCAGGCGCCCCGGCCAAGTAAGCACGCCAGGGCAAGCCCTGCCCGGACCGGTTACGGCTTCGGGACCAAAGGGGCGCCGACGGCGCCCCTGTGCGAGGGCGGCAATGCACCGCCCGCTGCGGCGCGAAAAAGGCGCGGCAGGCCAACAGAAAACCAAGCCGGAACGGAAAACGCAGGAGAAGAGGAAACAATGCATTCAAAACGACGAGACGTATTGCGGGTCACCTCCGTGCTCGCACTGATGGCCGCCACCGGCCTGATCAGCAAGGCGCAGGCGGCGGAGTGGAACAAGACCGCCTTCGACGGCAAGAGCGTGGCCGACGTCATCAAGGCGTTTGGCGGCAGCGGCACCGAGAAGAGCACCGCCATTGTCTTTACCGCCCCTGACATCGCCGAGAACGGCGCCGTGGTGCCGGTCGCCGTGACCAGCAACATCCCTGGCACCGAGCAGATCGCCATCCTGGTGGAAAAGAACCCCAACACGCTGGCAGCGGATTTCATCATCCCGGCCGGCACCGAGCCCTTCGTCTCCACGCGGGTGAAGATGGGCCAGACCTCGATGGTGTACGCCGCCGTCAAGGCCGGCGGCAAATGGTATGTGGCGTCCAAGGAAATCAAGGTGACGCTGGGTGGCTGCGGCGGCTGAGGCCACGCGCTCATTCATCCAGGCGGGTTTCCCGCCCCACCATTACCTGAAAGAGGAAAGAACATGGCAGACCCGATGCGCGTACGTGCCGCCGAGAGCGGCGGTGTGGTCGACGTCAAGATCCTGATGAAGCACGACATGGAAACCGGCCAGCGCAAGGATGCGTCCGGCAAGACCATTCCCGCCTGGCATATCCAGAGCGTGACGGCGCAGTGCAAAGGCAAGGACGTATTCCAGGCCCAGTTCGGCCCGGCGGTATCCAAGGATCCCTTCCTGAACTTCAAGTTCAAGGGCGGCGCCAAGGGCGACAAGGTCACGGTGACCTGGGTCGACAACCGCGGCGACAAGCGGACCGACGAAGCGACCATTTCCTGATCCGGCCTGCTCCGGTGAAGTGATGGGCAGGTACCGGCCTGAGCGAGCGGACGGCTGCATCCTCTGCTATGGTTCAGGTCGAATGTCGGGCCCGGGCCGGCGCATGGTGCGCGCGGGGGCGCGACCGGAAGGATAGCAATCATGCGGCGAGCATTTATTCGAGCAACGGCGGCGCTGGCGGCGATCGGCCTGGCCGCCAAGGCGTCAGCGCAAGCGGCGCCGGCGGCTGCCGGCAAGGGCGGGCGCGTCAAGGTGGTCTACCAGCTGTCCGAAGGCACGGACCAGGCGGTGCGCGCCATGGCCAACCTGCGCAACCACTTGAACGCCGCGCCGGATACCAAGATCGTGGTGGTGGCGTTTGGCTACGGCGTGGACTTCATCGTGGAAGGCGCGCGCGACGCGCGCGGCAACACCTTCGAGGCCGCAGTGGGCGCGCTGGCCAGTTCCGGCGTCGAGTTCCGCGTTTGCCGCAATACGCTCATGGCGCGCAAGATTCCCGAGTCCAGCCTGTTGATGGAAGCCAAGGTGGTACAGGCTGGCGTGGTGGAAGTGGCCAAACTGCAGTTCGATGAAGGCTATGCCTACATCAAGCCGTAAATACGCAAGCCGTAAATACAGGTTGTAAGCAGACAGGTTGTAAGCAGCACCCGCGCAAGAGCCGGCCCGCACCGGGCGCCGATAACGGGAAGACAAGCCATAAGATGGGCCCGCACGGCCTGGCGCCACACGGCGGCAGGCTCCCGAGGCCCCGAGGAGAAGCCCCATGAAAACGATCAGACGCCGCCACACCGGCGCCGCGCTGGCGCTGGCCGGCACCGTGGCGCTCGCCGCCGCGGCGGTGCACGCCCAGGGCAGCACCGCCGAGGAAATCGCCAAGTACCGGCAGATGCTCGCCGAGGGCAACCCCGCAGAACTGTGGGAGGCCGCCGGCGAAGAACTCTGGAAAAAACCCGCCGGCCCCAAGAACGCCTCGCTCGAGCAATGCGACCTGGGCAAGGGCCCCGGCGTGACCAAGGGTGCCTACGCCGAGCTGCCGCGCCTGTTCAAGGACACCGGGCGCGTGATGGACCTGGAGCAACGCCTGGCCTACTGCCGCGTGACGCTGCAGGGCCTGACCCAGGAAGAGGCCCTGAAAAATCCCTTCGCCTCCACTGGCAAGCCATCCGACATCGAGCGCCTGGTGGCCTTCGTGGCCGGCGAGTCGCGCGGCGTCAAGATGAACGTGGAGCTGAACCATCCCGAAGAAAAGCGCGTGTACGCCCTCGGCCAGAAGATGTTCTTCTACCGTGGCGGCGCCTACGACTTCGCCTGCGCCACCTGCCACGCCGTGGACGGCCAGCGCATCCGACTGCAAGAATTGCCCAACCTGCTGACCAAGCAAGGCGCGCAAGCCGCCTACACCACGTGGCCCGCCTATCGCGTCTCGCAGGGCGAGGTACGCTCGATGCAGCACCGCCTCTACGACTGCCTGCGCCAGCAGCGCTTTCCCGAACCCGCCTATGGCTCCGACGTGATCACCGCGCTGAGCCTGTTCCTTGCCAGGAACGCGAACGGCGGCACGTATGACGGTCCGGCCATGAAGCGCTGAGCGAAGGGAGAGCAGAGATGAAACAAGCGCATAAATACGCACAAGGCACGCTGGTCGCGTTCGCCATGCTGGCCTGCATGGGTGGCATGGCTCACGCGGAGGACAGCGCCAAGCCGGCCAAGGCCACAAAGCCTGCGAACGTCACCGCCAAGGTCGCCGCCGTCAGCGACGCCGACATGAAGAAGCTGATCGAAAGCTCCTTCACCTCCAAGGGCCCCGCCACGGTCGAAGGCGTGCTCGATCGCGACGCCATGCAGAAGGCATGCAGCGATTATCCGGACCGCTCCAAGGTGCCGGCCGCGGTGGCCAGGAAGATCGAGGCCGCCGAATTCAAGCAGATCAAGTACCCCGCCGACAAGCAATGGCTGGGCGACTGGAAGGAAGGCGAGAAGACCGCCCAGAACGGCCGCGGCATGCAGTTCTCCGACGCAGTCGGCAGCCCCAACGGCGCCAACTGCTACGCCTGCCACCAGATGACCAAGGCCGAGATCTCGTTTGGCAATATCGGCCCGTCGCTGTACCAGTACGGCAAGCTGCGCGGCGACTCCGAGGCGGTGCTCAAGTACACCTGGGGCAAGATCTGGGATTCCAGCGCGTTCTCGGCCTGCTCCAACATGCCGCGCTTCGGGCACAAGGGCATCCTCACCGAGCAGCAGATCCGCGACGTGATGGCGCTGCTGCTGGACCCGGCCTCGCCGGTCAACCAGTAAGGCTGCGCGATGACACCCAGCCGCATGGCAGGCTCCCTCCGGCGCGCGCGCGTGCTGCTGCTTGCCGCACTGGCCTGGAGCGGCGCGGCCACCGCGCTGGAGGTAGGCGACACCGTGCGCCTGCCGCCGGTGCAGTTGCTCGACGGCCGGGTCCTGACACCCGCCGACCTGGCTGGCAGGCCGCTGGTGGTGGAAGTCTGGGCATCGTGGTGTCCCTTCTGCGCACTGCAGAACCCGCGCCTGCAAAAACTCTTTGAGAGCACCGGCGGCGCGCGCGGCGGGCTGCAGGTGCTGGCGGTCAGCCTCGACAAGGACCCTCGCGACGCCACCGCCTACATCGCCAAGCACAGCTACACCTTCCCGGCCGCGATGGACACGCCCGCGCTGCGCGCCGCGCTCGGCAAGCGCCGCGGCCTGCCCGAGCTGTACGTGATCGACGCCCACGGCAAGGTCGTGCAGAAGGAGGTCGGCGAGATGCTGGAAGAGGAAGTCGCGGCGCTGGCCAGGTACGCCACGCCAACGCAGAAGTAGCCACATCGGCCACACCGGCCACATGGCCCACAAGATGCCGGGTCGCAAGAGCCAGACACCGGCGCATGACATGCACAGGACGAGACAATGAACCGACGCGAGTTCCTGCAGGTGCTGGCTATCGCCGGCGCCGGCGGCATGACCTTTCCCGCCACCGACGCGCAAGCCGCGCAGGCCGCCGGCAAGCTCTATGACGTGCCACGCTTCGGCAATGTGCACCTGCTGCACTTCACCGATTGCCACGCACAGCTGCGCCCGCTGCATTTTCGTGAGCCCAACGTCAACCTCGGCGTGGGCGGCTACGCGGGCAAGCCGCCGCACCTCGTCGGGCAGGCCTTCCTGCGCCACTACGGCATCGCCCCCGGCAGCGCGCAGGCCCACGCCTTCACCTATCTCGATTTCACCGAAGCGGCGCGCCGCTATGGCAAGGTTGGCGGCTTCGCCCACCTCGCCACGCTGGTCAAGCAGCTCAAGGCCAGCCGGCCCGGCGCGTTGCTGCTCGACGGCGGCGACACCTGGCAGGGCTCCGCCACCGCGCTGTGGACGCGCGGGCAAGACATGGTCGACGCCGCGCTGGCGCTGGGCGTGGACGTGATGACGCCGCACTGGGAAATGACCCTCGGCGCCGAGCGCGTCACCGAGATCGTCGAGCGCGACTTCAAGGGCAAGGTCGCCTTTCTCGCGCAGAACATCAAGACCAACGACTTCGGCGATCCCGTCTTCGACCCCTATGTGATCCGCGAGATGAACGGCGTGCCGGTGGCCATCATCGGCCAGGCTTTCCCCTACACGCCGATCGCCAACCCGCGCTACTTCACGCCCGACTGGACCTTCGGCATCCAGGAAGAAAACCTGCAGCAGGTCATCGACCAGGCGCGCGGCAAGGGCGCGCAGGTGGTCGTGCTGCTGTCGCACAACGGCATGGACGTGGACCTCAAGCTGGCCTCGCGCGTGCGCGGGCTCGACGCTATCCTGGGCGGCCACACGCACGACGGCATGCCGGCGCCGGTGCCGGTCAGCAACGCCGGGGGCACCACGCTGGTCACCAACGCCGGCTCCAACGGCAAGTTCCTCGGCGTGCTCGACTTCGACGTCAAGGGCGGCAAGGTCAGCGGTTTCCGCTACCGCCTGTTGCCGGTCTTTGCCAACTACCTCGCCGCCGATCCCGCCATGGACGCGCTCATCGCCAAGGTCCGCGCGCCGTATGAGAAGCAACTCGGCGAAGTGCTGGCGCGCAACAGCGGCCTGCTATATCGCCGCGGCAATTTCAACGGCACGTTCGACCAGTTGATCCTGGACGGCCTGATGGACGTGCAGGGCGCCGAGATCGCCTTCTCGCCGGGCTTTCGCTGGGGCACCACGCTGTTGCCCGGGCAGGCCATCACCATGGAACACCTGATGGACCAGACCGCCATCACGTATCCCCACACCACCGTCACCGCGATGAGCGGCGAGACCATCAAGACCATCCTCGAAGACGTGGCCGACAACCTGTTCAACCCCGATCCCTACTACCAGCAAGGCGGCGACATGGTGCGCGTGGGCGGCCTGCAATACACCATCGACCCCACCGCGTCGATGGGAAAACGCATCACCGAGATGCGCCTCAAGGGCCAGCCCATCGACGCCGCCAAGACCTACAAGGTAGCCGGCTGGGCCCCCGTCTCGGAAGAAGCCCGCCAGAGCGGCAGCCCGCCGATCTGGGACCTGATGGCCCAGTGGCTGCGCGCCTCCGGCGAGGTCACCGCCCGCCCGTTGAATCTGCCGACGGTGCGCGGCATGACCGGCAACGCGGGCATGGCAACGTGATTGAACAGCCGCGAAAAACTGAGCTACAATCGTTCGTCACGGGCCGATAGCTCAGCTGGGAGAGCGCTGCGTTCGCAATGCAGAGGTCGGGAGTTCGATCCTCCTTCGGTCCACCAGATTCGCAGTACAAGACAGCGCACTACGTTTAACAACGTAGTGCGCTTTTTGTTTTGGCGTACGGCGTTTCCTGATGCGCATGCCGACGCGGCGGCGGGCATGACGGCGTGACGGCGCAACGCGCCCATCGTTCTCACGGCTCACTGCGGTTACTCGCGGCGCGTCTTCTGCGAAACCGGGACCACCGACGGATTTGCGGCCGTGGGTGCCGGTGCGGACGGCGCCGGGGACGGCCTGATCTGCAGGGCAGGCGAGTGCGGCAGCCGCACGGGGGCGATGCCCTCGGATCCCAGCAGCGCCTGGCCGTTGTCATAGCCGGTGGAGACGGCTTCGAGGTAACCCCGCGCAAACGTCTGCTCGGGCGTGACCAATGACTGGGCCGGTGCGGCGGGCTGGGCATGGGCGATGCTGTTCGCGCACAACGCGAGCACGCGCATCAGCAGGACACCTCGGCGCAGCGTTCGCATCGCTGCCTGCATGCGCGAACAGGGCCGGCTCTCTCGTGGTGCATGGCGGTTGATCTTCATGACGGTTCTCCAAAGGAGCGATAGCTCCAGGTCGGAAGGTGGGAACGTGGAAGGAAACGAGCATCGGCGCCGCGCTCTGAACCCTTAACCGCATGGACCATGCCATCCGCCTGGCGATGCTATTAGCGGATGCGTCGCCACTTTTCCGGGTAAACCTGTTGGAGAACGACAGACACGCAGGCTGGCCGCGGTTGGTCGGGCGGCAACATGCGATCGATGAAGGCTAGGGACGACGAGGGGCGAATGCCCGGCCCGGTTGTGGATAACTACGCAAAACCCTGGGGATAAGCAGGCAGGAAAGCTGTGTCCCGGCTGGGGGTGGGTTGTGGGGCGTATACGAACAACTTTCGGGCGGTTTTTGCGCGCCACGTATACGCCCGCCAGATATCCCGCGAGATCAGGGTATTCCCTTGGACTTATCTTATTCGCAAGTCATTGAGTGGAAAAGGAAAAACCGGCTTATCCACGGAAAATGAGGCCGTTTACCTACTACTACTATATTGGTATACGTAAACAATAAAGAAAGACATAGGGCCACCATTGCGGCGGACGTATACGTTGCCTGCATTTGGCGCAGCGCCCCGCACGTATATCTGCGTTGAAACTTTGGTCGCCACGTATACATCTGACCGTCTGACGTCCGCCTGCCGCCGCCGCGTTTACCTCACCTCAGCTCAACGCGGCACCTTGAATGCTTTCCTTGCCCGCAAGACTTCCTCGCGCGTCTCGCAGCCCTCCCGGTGATCGTTGACCAGGCCCATCGCCTGCATCAGCGCGTACATCGTGGTGGGGCCGACAAAGCGCCAGCCGCGCTTCTTCAGGTCCTTGGACAGCGCGGTGGATTCCGGCGAGACGGCCATGGTGCGCAGCACTTCCGGCGTCAGCAGCTTGGGGCGGCTGGCCGGATCGGGTTCGAAGCGCCAGAAGTACGCGGCCAGCGACGGCTCCGTCTCCAGCAGCTCGCGGGCGCGCTGCGCGTTGTTGATGGCGGCCTCGATCTTGCCGCGGTGCCGCACGATGCCGGCGTCGCCCAACAGCCGCTGGATATCGCGTTCGCCGAAGCGGGCCACCTTTTCAATCTCGAAGTTGGCGAAGGCGCGGCGAAACGCCTCGCGCTTGCGCAGGATGGTGAGCCAGCTCAGGCCGGCCTGGAAGCCTTCCAGGCATAGCTTCTCGAACAGGCGCCGGTCGTCGTCGACGGGAAAGCCCCATTCGTTGTCGTGGTAGTGGCAGTAGTCTTCCAGCGTGCCGCACCAGCTGCAGCGCTGGCGCTCCGTGTCCGCCACGATGTTTGTCGCCGGTGGCGCCGCTTTCTTCGCTGCTTTCTTCGGCGTCGTCTTCGCCACCGTCTTCGGCACCTTCGTCGCCACTTTTTTTGTCACGTTGCTATCTGCTGCCATGGGTGCGTTCTCCTTCGATCTGCCATCTTAAAGCGACTCGCGCGGCATGTCGCGGCCGCGCGGCCTCGGGGCGCATTTGCTACGATGCCGCCCGTAAAGGACGAATTTATGATGAGGACTGACATGGAAAAACGACTGGCGACCATCGAAGAAGACGGCTGGCAGCTCGACGACGGCGAGGTCATCGGCGAAGCGCACCCCGAGACGTTCTGGGTGCCGGCGCTGGCGGAGCGCCAGGCTCTGCAGGCCGGCCAACTGGTGAAGCTGATCTTTCGCATCGTCACCGCCGACGAGCAGGACCGCGAGGAGCAGCATGTGGAGCGCATGTGGGTGATCGTGACCGGCCGCGAGGGCGATCTCTACAGTGGCGAGCTGGACAACCAGCCCTATTGCACAGAGGAAATGGCGCCCGGCATGCCGCTCTGGTTCGAGGCGCGGCATGTGATCAATATCCATAAAGAGGGCGAAGAAGAATAACCACCCCGGCTAAGCGCCCAGCCGGCGCATATCGCCTGGAAATGTCGGTCTGGCGTTACACTGGGCGCGCATGGTGCAGGCGGTTACTGGTGCCGGCAAACGCAGTATCCGCACCAGCGGCCGCCGCCTTCCCCAACCTTCTTAGGCGAAACCTCATCTGATGCGCTGGATATTCGGGGTGATTGGCTTGGTGCTCGGCATGGTGGCGGCCGGGTTTGGCGGTGCGCTGACGGGCGCGGTCCTGGGCTTCGGTTTTGGCTGGATGGTCAGCGACCGGCCCACCCGGCCTCCTGGTGACGGCGAAGTGCAGGGCACGGCGGCGGCTCCGCTCGAAGCCCGCGTGCTGCGGCTCGAGCAGGAGCTGTCCACGCTGAAGCGCGAGCTGGCGAGCCTGCGCGGCGAGAGCGTGGACACGCCATCGGGCACATCGGCCCCTGGCGCAGCGCCGGGTACGGTGGCAGCCAGCGAATTCCCGTCCTTCGAGCCGGCTGCCAGCGCCGCCGTGCCAGCGCCGTTCCCCCCGGCGGCGATCCCGATCCCGGTTGCGGCGGCGCCCGCGCCGATCTCCGCGCCAGCTCCGGCAATGGCGCCTGCTCCCGCACCGGCAAGCGCGCGCCACATTGAACCACCGCTTTCGTCCACGCTCGGGCCGCGCGAACCCGACTTCGTCGAGCGTGCGATATCCGCCGCGCGCGGCTGGCTGCTTGGCGGCAACAGCGTGGTGCGGGTGGGCATCCTGATCCTGTTCTTTGGCGTGGCGTTCCTGCTCAAGTACGCCTCCGACAACGCCATGCTGCCGGTCGAGTTCCGGCTGGCTGGCGTGGCGGCTGGCGCGGTGGTGCTGCTGATGGCGGGCTGGCGCCTGCGCGAGCGGCGCGCCGCCTATGCGCTGGTGTTGCAGGGCGGTGGCGTGGGCGTGCTGTATCTCACCGTCTTCGCCGCCACCAAGCTCTACGGCCTGCTGCCGGCCGCGGCCGCGTTCCCGCTGATGGTGGCCATCTGCGCGCTCGCTGGCGGCCTCGCGGTGCTGCAGAACGCCCCGGCGCTGGCCTTTACCGGCAGCGCCGGCGGCTTCCTTGCCCCGGTGCTGATCGCGACGGGCGGCGGCAGCCATGTGATGCTGTTTGGCTACTACGCGCTGCTCAATGCCGGCATCTTTGCCATCGCCTGGTTCCGGGCCTGGCGCCAGCTCAACCTGCTCGGCTTTGCGTTTACCTTTGGCATTGGCACGGCCTGGGGCGCGCTGAACTACCGGCCCGAACTGCTCGCCACCACGGAGCCGTTCCTGATCCTGTTTTTCCTGATGTATACGGGCATCGCCCTGCGCTATGCGCTGCGCCGGCAGGTCAGCCTGAAGGACTACGTAGACGGCACGCTAGTGTTTGGCACGCCGCTGCTGGCCATGGGGCTGCAGGCCGCGCTGGTGCGCAACATTCCTTTTGCCATGGCATGGAGCGCGGTGGCGCTCGCGGCGTTCTATCTCGGCCTGGCGGCGTGGCTAGCGGCGCGCCGCGATCGCCTGGGGCTGTTGTTTGAAGCCGTGCTGGCGCTGGGCGTCATCTTTGCGTCGCTGGCGGTGCCGCTGGCGTTCGACGGGCGCACCACAAGCGCCGTATGGGCCGTGGAAGGCGCTGCCGTGGTGTGGGTGGGGGTGCGCCAGCAGCGGCGCCTTGCGCTGGCCAGCGGGCTGCTGCTGCAGCTGGCGGCCGGTGCGGCGTTTGCCGCGGGCAGCTTGTTCGAGGCCACGCAACTGGCGTGGCCGGTGCTGAACAGCCGCTACGTGGGCACGCTGCTGCTGGCGGTGGCCGGTGTCTTCAGCGGCTGGCGCCTGCACGGGCGGCTCGAGGCGCGTGCCTGGTCCGCGCCATGCGCGCCGCTTGGCCAGGGGGCGGCGTTGTGGGGGCTGCTCTGGTGGCTGGGCGGCGGCGTGACCGAAATCCTGCACTGGTACAGCGTGCGGGGCTGGCAAGTGCGCGCGCTGCTCGACATGCTGGCGCTGTTCGTGGTGCTGAGCGCGTGGCTGGCGCACCTGGCGCGGCGCGTCCTGGCGTGGCCGCTGGCCAGCGTGCCGGCGCAGGGCATGGCGCCGCTGCTGGCGGTCCTGGCCGTGCTTAGCTGCATCGTGCAGTCGGCGTCGCCCTTGCTCGGCTTTGGCGCGCTCGCCTGGCTGGCCGTGTTTGGCGCGGCCTGGCTGCTGCTGTGGCGGCAACAGGATGATGAGCGCGATGCCTTGCTGGCGCCCATGCATGCCCTGTTGTTCTGGACCGTGTGCGTGCTGCTGTCCACCGAGGCTTACTGGCGGCTGCGCGCCTATGTGCCGGAGGGCGCCTGGAGCTGGAGCGCCTGGGCCTATGGCTATGGCGGGCTGCTGGCGCTGCTCTCGGCCTGGGGCTGGCGCCTGCGTTGGCCGGTGGGGCGTTTCCAGCGTGCCTACCTGCTATATGGCGCGCTGCCGCTGGTGGCGCTGCTGTGGCTGTGGAGCATTGCCAGCGTGTCCAGCGACGGCGATGCCGCGCCGCTTTCCTACCTGCCGCTGCTCAACCCGCTCGATGTTGCCCAGCTGCTTGCCATGCTGGCGGTGGCGCTGTGGCAGCACCGGCTTGCCGCCGCGGGCCTGGCCACGCGGCCGCGCGTGCTCGGGTACGCCGCGAGCGCCACGGTGTTGCTGTGGCTAAACGCCGTGCTCCTGCGCACCCTGCACCACTGGGCCGGCGTGCCCTACACGCTGGAGGGCCTGGGCGGCTCCACGCTGGTACAGGCCTCGCTGTCGATGTTCTGGACCGTGCTGGCGCTGATCACCATGGTCGCGGCCACCCGCCGCGGCTCGCGCGCGCTGTGGTTTGTGGGGGGCGCGCTGCTTGGCGTGACGGTGGTCAAGCTGTTCCTGTTCGACCTGTCCTTCGTCAAGGGCATCGAGCGGATCATCTCGTTTATCGGCGTGGGCGTGCTGCTGCTGTTGATCGGCTACTTCTCGCCCCTGCCGCCAAAGCAGGAGGAGGCGACGTGATGGCGGTTTTCCGAACCGCAGGCGGGCGGGTGCTGCCGATGCTGATGGCCGCGCTGCTGCCATCGCTGCTGTCATCGCTGTTGCTGCCGCTGCCCGCGCGGGCTGAGCGGTTCGCGCTGGCGACCGAGCGCGACGCGGCGTACTACGCCGTGACCCTGGACGCCGATGTCTACGCCCATAGCACGCGCCCCGGGCTGGCTGACCTGCGCGTACGCAACGCAACAGGCGAAATGCTGCCTTACGCGCTGGATCTGCCGCCCGAGCCAGCGGCTGAGGTACGCACGCTGCGCGAGGTGCCGTGGTTCGCGCTGCCGGCCGCGCAGTCGCGGCAGTCCGCGCCCCTGGGCGTGGTGATCGGGACCGACGGCGCGCTGCGCGCCGCCAGCGCCCCGCCGGCAGCCGGCACCGCCGGGGCATGGCTGATCGACCTGAGCCAGTTGCGCGACGACGCCAGCGCGGTGGTGATCGGCCTGCCGGATGGCGATTACCTGGGCAGGGTGGACGTTGCCAGCAGCGACGACCTGCAGCACTGGCAGGCCGCGGGCGGCGCGCAGCTGTTGCGGCTGAGCCGCGAGGGCAGCACGCTGAGCCAGGACCGCATTACGCTGGGGCGCCTGCGGGCGCGTTACCTGCGGCTGCAGTGGCAGGGCGCGCCGCCCGTGCCGGCGCGCGTGCAGGTGGAAACAGTGGCGGCCAGCCAGCCTTCGCCGCTGGCGCTGCAATGGCGCGATGGCATCGTTGCCACGCAGGCCAAGCCTGGGGGCGAATACCTGTTCGACAGCGGCGGACGCTTTCCGGCCGAGCGCGTGCGCGTTCGCCTGCCGCAGACCAACACGGTGGTGCAGGCCACGCTGTGGTCGCGGCCCGATGCGCAGGCATCCTGGCGCATGGTCAGCAGCGCACAGCTCTACCGTCTTTCCGGGGCGGCGGGCACCGAGCAGGAAAGCGCGCAGCTGGCGATCGGGCGCAACACGGATCGCCTGTGGCGCCTGAGCGTGGATGCCCGCGCCGGTGGGCTTGGCGCCGGCATGCCGGTGCTGGCACTTGGCTGGCGCCCCGCCGTGGTGACCTTTGTCGCGCGCGGCGCGCGGCCGTTTTCGCTGGCGGTGGGGGAGCCGGCGGGCGCGGCGCAAGAACCCGGGGCGCTCGCCCGGGCTGAACTGCTGGCCGGGCCCGCACCGGTGATCGCCGACGCCCGGATCGCAGGCATGACGGCATCGCCGCCGGTGGCCGTGCCTTCGGACACCCAGCGCCAACGGCGCTTTATCCTGTGGGGTGCGCTGCTGCTGGCGGTCGGCGTGCTGGGCTTGATGGCCTGGCGGCTGCTGCGGGTACTGGGCGCGCCGCAGGCGCCGCCGGACTGAGCGCAAAGAAAAAGGCCAACCTTGCGGCTGGCCTTTTCCAATCCAATGCGACGTAGGGCGGTATTACTGCAAGGGCTTGCCGGTACGGTCGTGCATGAACAGCAGCGCGATAAAGCTGATCGCAGCCGCGGCAATCACGTAGTAGGCCGGCGCCAGCTTGCTGCCGCTCGATGCGATCAGCCAGGTCACGATCAGCGGGGCAAAGCCGCCGAAGATGGTCACGGCGAAGTTGTAGGCCAGCGACAGGCCGGTGGAGCGGACCTCGGTGGGGAACTGCTCGGCCAGCACGGCCGGCGCCGGGCCGGTGAAGGCCGCCAGCAGGATGCCCAGGATCACCTGGACCATCAGCAGGGTCTGGGTGGTCGGCGAGACGTTGAGCCAGTGGAACAGCGGATAAGCCAGCACGCCGATGATCAGCGCCACGGTGCCCAGCATGCGCTTGCGGCCCACGCGGTCGGACAGCATGCCCATCAGCGGGCACAGCACCAGGATGATGGCGCCGCACAGTGCGGTCGACTGGAAGGTGGCGCCCAGCGGCAGGCCGAGCTGCTGCTTGGCGTACGACGGCATGTAGAACACCAGCACATAGGTGCAGACCGTCCACAGGATGGTCACGCCCAGGCCGGCCAGCACTTCGCGCGGATGGTCGCGCAGCACCTGCGTGAGCGGCGAGAACTTGACCTTGCTGGCAGCGCGTTCGGCGCGGCGGGCTTCAAAGGCAGGCGGCTCTTCCAGGTGCGAGCGGATATACATCCCGACCGGGCCGATCAGCAGGCCGAACAGGAACGGGATGCGCCAGCCCCAGGCGTCGATCTGCTCCGGCTCCAGGCCGTTGATCACCAGCGCGCCCATGGCAGCGCCCAGCATGAAGGAAATGCCCTGGCTGGCCTGCTGCCAGCTCGCGTAGGCGCCGCGCTCCTCGTCGGGGGCGTGCTCGATCAGGAAGGCGGTGGCGCCGCCAACCTCGCCGCCGGCCGAGAAGCCCTGGATCAGCCGGGCTACCACGATCAGCGCCGGTGCCCACAGGCCGATCGACGAATAAGTGGGCGCCAGGCCGATGATGGCGGTGCCGAGCGCCATCATCAGGATGGTCAGGGTCAGCGCTGCCTTGCGGCCGACGCGGTCGGCGTAGACGCCGAGCACGATGGCGCCGACCGGGCGCATGAAGAAACCCACGCCGAAGGTGGCGACGGTCAGCAGGAAAGACGTGAGGTCATTGCCGGTGGGGAAGAACAGCTTGGCAATGATCAGCGCAAAGAAGCTGTAGACGGTGAAGTCGAACCACTCCAGGCCGTTGCCGATGGTGGCGGCGAGGATGGCCTTTCGTCGTTGGGCTTTGGATATTTCGTGGATTTGAGGTATTGCAGCGTTGGCTTGCATGTGGCGTTTGATGCGGTGGGAAATCGGCGGGAGGCCTGCCCCGAAACCGGGCATGCGTTCTGAAAGGCAGAATAGTAAGCGATTCTTTAATTGGCCAGCAGGATGGCAGCGTGTGGAGTCAGGTCCGCATGGCCGGCTGGGCGGCCAGCGCCCCATGGAATGTTCCACGTGAAGCACACTTGCGCGTGCCCGCATCCTGGTGGCGCGATGGCGGGGATTCAGGGCTGGCTGGCGTGATGCTGGCGCGCGCTGCGGGCGTTGGGCACCTCGCCCGGGCCGGCTTCCTGTTGCGGTTCTGGCGTATCCGGCCGCTGGCGCGTGAGCCAGAGCCACAGGGCGCTGCCGACCCACCCGGCCACGAAGACGGAATCGCCCACATGGTTGAGCAGCGCCGGGGCGCCAGGCGCGTTGAATATATCCACCAGCAGGGGGGCGGGCAGGCGGGCGGCGATCCATAGGAGCACAGCCGGTCCGCTGGCATACACGCCTGGCTGCCACCAGTTCGCATGGGGCAGCAAGGGCCTGTGGGCTGTGCGCTTGACCACGGTGTTCTCCAGCCTGACACGCTTCATGGCGCGTCGTATCCAGTCATGCGGGGTTTGCCCGGGCCCGCGCGGACGACGCATTGCGCCGCGCAAAGCTGGACCGGACCCCGTGCTGGAATCATAAGCCGATTGCCCGCCGTGTGTCCGAATCTTTAAAGCGTTGTGTGGTGCACCCCACGCTCGCGGGGTGGGCAGGGTGCGCATGCGGTGGTGGGAAGTGCGGTGGCGCCGCGTGAATTCAAGTTTTTTGATGGAGGTGTCCGCAAATGGGTGGCGCTGGGGCAGGGCAGTTTTGTCAAACTAAACACTGCTATCAAAAGGATTTGAAGGCCGCCATCATGCTTCCCGCCATCTACATCTCCCACGGTTCGCCCATGCTTGCCCTCGAGCCGGGCCCGAGCGGCGCCGCCTTCGACGCCCTCGGCCAAGTGCTCAGGGCGCGCAAGCCGCGCGCCGTGCTGGTCGTCTCGGCGCACTGGATCTACAGCACCCTGGTGGTCGGCACCCGCGAGCGGCAGGAGGCCTGGCACGACTTCGGCGGCTTCCCGCGCGCGCTGTACGAACTGCGCTACGACGCCCCGGGCTCGCCGGCGCTGGCCGCTCGCGTCAAGGCGCTGGTCGAGGCCGCGCAAGTCCCCGGCGCCGCGGTGGTGCTGCAGGACGATGAGCGCCCGCTGGACCACGGCGCCTGGATGCCGATGCGACATCTCTTCCCGGATGCCGACATCCCGGTGGTGCAGCTGGCCTTGAACCCCTATCTCCCCCCCGCAGCCCAGATCGAGATCGGCCGGGCGCTGGCGCCGCTGCGCGACGAGGGCGTGCTGGTGCTCGGCTCGGGCAGCTTTACCCATAACCTTCAGGAAGTCTTCGGTGCCGGGGGCCGGCGCGAGCAGCACGGCTCGCCCGTCGAGCCCTATGTGGAGGCATTCCGCGGCTGGATGATCCAGGCACTGGACGATGCGCTCGCCACCGGTGACACCACGCGCATAGCGGACTATCGCGCGCAGGCCCCCTATGCGCGCCGCGCCCATCCCGCCGACGAGCATTTGCTGCCGTTCTTCGTGGCGCTGGGCGCGGCGCTGGGCCCGCATGAAGGCGTGCCCGCCGAGCAGGCGCCGGCCGGCGTGGCGCGCGTGGCACGCGTGGCCGATGAGGTCACTTATGGCGTACTGGCGATGGATACATTCGTGTTCGAAGGGGCCGGCACGCACCCTGCCCCGGCGTGGAGCGAGGCTGCCTGAGCCAGCCCCCCTTGGCATCAGGCCTTGCGGGCCAATAGGTAAGGGCGCGCCAGGCGCGCGCCCGCCGCGGCGATCCAGCCCATGGTGAGGGCAACCACCCCCAGTCCGTATTGCAAGCTGCTGACATGGGCCACGCCGCCAATCATCACCGGCCCCATCAGCAAGCCGATATAGGCAAAGCGCGCCACGCGCGAGATGGCTTCCGCCGGCGCCACACCCGGCAGGCGCGAAGCCGCCACGAAGAAGATCGGCACCATGTTTGCCGCGCCCAGGCCCATCAGCGCGAAGCCGACCAGGGACGCCGCCGGCGCTGGCCACAACAGCGCCAGCAGGATCCCCGCGAACGCTACCCAGGCGCTGGCGCCGAGCGTGCGCGCATCCGACCAGCGCGCGCGCAGGCGGTCGCCGCCAAAGCGGCCGCAGGCCATCCCACCGGAGAAGGCGGCATAGCCGGCGCTGATCCAGGCGTCCGGCGCCAGCGCCACCTCGCGCATGTAGACGCTGGACCAGTCATACATCGCACCCTCGCCAACCAGGCCCAGGAACGCCATCAGGCCCAGCAGCCAGAGCGCGCGCACCGCATGCGCGCGGTGATGCGCGGAAGGTGCCGCCACGGGATGGTCGTCCAGCAGCCAGGGCGCCACGCCCGCCGTGACCGCAGCGGTCAGCACCGCCATGCCGAGTGCGTGCGCCAGCGGCGGCACGCCCAGGCCCAGCAGCAAGCCGCCAACCGCCGCGCCTGCCATGCCGCCCAGGCTGAACATGCCGTGCAGCGCGGACATGATGGGCCGCGCGCGGCTGGCCTCAACGGTGGCGGCCTGCGCGTTCATGCCCACGTCGAAGGCCGCGTTGGCCATGCCGAAGGCGATCAGCGCCAGGATCAGCAAGGCAAACTCCGGCATGGCCAGGATGGCCACGGTAGCCAGGGCGTAGACCAGCCCGCTGCGCCGGCAAGCGGCCGCGCTGCCCACGCGCCCCACCCAGCGC
This sequence comes from Cupriavidus sp. PET2-C1, assembly GCF_054515855.1. Lineage (NCBI taxonomy): Bacteria > Pseudomonadati > Pseudomonadota > Betaproteobacteria > Burkholderiales > Burkholderiaceae > Cupriavidus > Cupriavidus sp. PET2-C1. The sequence continues at coordinate 4,089,280 of NZ_CM137259.1, read as the reverse complement.
CCTACCGGACCCATCGCCGCGATGGCGCCCCCGGCCACGGCCAGCATGGCCAGCGACAGCACCGCATCCGACAAGCCGAAGCGCGCCTTGATGGTCGGGATGTGCACGCCCCAGGTGGCAAAGGTAGCGCCGTTGACAAAAAACAGCGCCATGGTGGCGCGCGCGGCGTGCTCCACGCGCCGCGCGCTGACTGGCGCGGCGGCGGGCGTTGCGCAGGAGGGGGAGGGCGGCTGGGTCAGGTCGGGGGAAGCAGAATCAGGCATATTGGCGGCGGGCACGGCCAGCCGCGCCGGGCGGCGCGGGAGGTGCCCTGGCGGGCGCTGCAGGGTAATCGAGCCCTGCATCGTCGCATATCGGTGCGTCGGGCGCATGACCGGCAGCGCAGCCGGCCAGCCAGCGTGGCCGGCTACGCCGCCGCCGCGTGGCTGGACGCGCGCAGCAGCCCGCGCTGGTGCAGGGCAAAGCCGAAAGCCGCCAGCGCCGTCAGCGCCAGCGCCACCATCACCCACAGCATCAGCCAGTAACCGCCCGCGGCGCGCCACAGCAAGGCGCCCAGCCAGGGCGCGGCGGCCTGCATCAGCAGCACCGGCGTCATCATCAGGCCGTTGAGGGTGGCGTAATGGTGGCGCGAGATCAGTTCCGGCATGGCCATGGCGCGCAGCATGGTGTTGATGCCGTTGGCGCAGCCGTACAGCACCGCCGCCAGCATCAGCCAATTGCCATAGCCGAGCGCAAAGCACAGCAGGCCCAGGCTCATCACCAGATAGACCGGCAGCGACAGCCGCAGCGGGTGGCGCACGGGAAAACGCATCATCACCAGGCGGCCGACCACTTGCGCCGGGCCGATCAGCGCCGCCACCACCAGTTGCTCGCCCAGCGGCAAGCCCTTTTCGGTCAGCATCGGGATCAGGTGGGCGCCCAGCAGCGAGGCAATCACCGCCAGCGCGGTGAAGGCCAGCACCACCGCCCAGAACACCGGCTGGCGCAGCGCGATCCCGGCGATGCCCGGTTGCGCGGCATCCGCCAGCGGCGCCGGCGCCGGCGCCGGCGCGGCCGCGTAGGTGGCATGCGCCGCATAGCGCAGGCGGGCGTGCAAGGGCGCGCAAACGAAGAGGTTGAGCCCGGCGAAGCACAGCAGCGTCTCGCGCCAGCCCAGGTGCAGCACCAGCCATTGCGCCAGCGGCACGAAGATGGTGCTGGCAAAGCCCGCCATCAGCGTCACGGTGACGATGGACTTCTGGTAGCCATCGCCAAAGGCCTGGCGCAGCACGACGAAGGCGGGTTCGTACAGCGTGGTCGCCATGGCCAGCCCGATGGGTATCCACATCAGCAGGAAGGCCGCCTGGTTCGGACTCCACGCCCACAGCAGCAGGCCGGAGCCGGCCAGCACGGAACCCGTGCACATCACGGCGCGCGCCGGCACGCGGTCGAGCAGGCGGCCCACCGCGAACGAGCACATCGCCCAGACCAGCAGCCCGAGCGAATAGCCGCCGGCAAGGAAGGGCTTGGAGTAGCCCAGCGTCGCGCTCATCGGCCCGATGAACACGGTGAAGGCGAAATACAGCGTGCCCCAGGAAATCGTTTCGGTGATGCCAAGGGTCCAGACCAGCTGGCGTGGCGAGATGGCGCGTGGGCCGGGTGGGGCGTCTTGTCGTGTCATGGCGCGCCTGGACGCGGTATGTACCGCCGCGCAATGGCCGCCGCGAGGAGGCGGATGGCGCGCTTGGCGGCGAGGGGGTGAGCGGGAATTGTAGCGGGCATCCAGGCGGAATGCCCACCTTGAGTCACATGGGCTGGCGGCTATTGCTCACCCGTGGGCGGCCCTTTGAGCTCAACCATATTGCCGTCCGGGTCGTGCACGTAGATCGACGGGCCTTTGCCTTCGGCGCCGAAGCGCATCTCCACAGGACCCGGTTCCACGCCGTGCGCGCGCAAGTGGGCGCCGATCGCATCGGCATCGAACGGATCGAGGCGCAGGCAGAAGTGGTCGAGATTGCGGCCTTCCCTGCCCGGCCCGGCGCCGCCGGCACGGCCCAGCGGGCCGTCCAGCGCTACCAGGTCGATCAGCCCGCTGCCCGCACGTAACTGGATCAGGCCGAATTCCGCCTGCACGCGTTCGACGTTGCAGCCAAGCACGTCCACATAGAAACGCATGAGCGCTGTCACGTTGCCGGTACGCAGGACGAGGTGATCGATGCCGAGGATGCGGAACATGGCCAAAACTCCCAGCGCTCCCAGCGCTCAGATATCCGGAATCAGCCGCTTGCCCAGGCTGACCGCCTCGTCCTGCGCGTACCCGAGGCTGCGGTAAAAGTCGATGACCTTGCTGTTGCCGCTGCGCACCAGCAGGTTGATCTTGGGGCAGCCCCGCTCGATCAGCAACTGCTCGGCGTGCGCCATCAGGCGGCGGCCGTGGTCGCGGCGCTGGTGATCCGGGTGCACCGCCAGGTAGTAGACCCAGCCGCGATGGCCGTCGAAGCCGACCATGGCCGATGCCACCGGGCGGCCCTCCACTTCGCCCACCAGGAACAGCTCGGGCTGCTCGGTCAGCTTGCGGGCAATGTCTTTCTTCGGGTCATTCCATGGCCGGGTCAGGCCGCAGGCTTGCCAGAGGTCGATGATGGCGGCTTCGTCGGCGGCCAGGTAAGGGCGGATCTGCATGCGGATCGATGCGCCGCGGCAGGCGGCGGCAATGTTAAGTCCTTGACAGTGTAGCCGCCAAACCTGTGCCAGAATCGTTGCTCGATGTTTGTTCAATCGTTGTTCATCACAAACAAAACAAGCAGGATCACCCTGCACGGAGACCCCGCAATGAGCGAAACGACCACGCCCGCCCGCGCCACCTTCAGCCACATGGAACAAGGCACGCGCGATGACTGGGCGGCGATATCCGCCGAGTTCATGCCCTTCGCGCAGGCGCTGGCCGACCGCGTGCTCGATCACCTCCGGCTGCTCGACGGCGACTGCGGCGGCTTTCCCATCGACCGCCTGACCCACTGCCTGCAGACCGCCACGCTGGCCCACCGCGACGGGCGCGACGAGGAGTACGTGGTATGCGCGCTGCTGCACGATATCGGTGACACGCTTGGCAGCTTCAACCATCCCGACATCGCCGCCGCCATCCTCAAGCCCTTCGTCAGCCCGGAGAATCTGTGGATGGTGGAGAAGCACGGCGTGTTCCAGGGCTACTACTTCTTTCATCACCTGGGCCTGGATCGCAACCTGCGCGAGCAATTCCGCGACCAGCCCGCGCTGTTCGAGCGCACCGCGGAATTCTGCGCCAAGTACGACGGCGCGGCCTTCATGCAGGACTACGACACCTTGCCGCTGTCGTTCTTCGAGCCGATGGTGCGGCGCGTGTTCGCCCGCCCGCGCAACTCCATGTACGTGAAGGAAAACGAGAGCACGCTGGCGCAGCCGGCCTGAACCCGGCCGCAGGAAGTTGAATTTCTGTCTTGACGGAAATTTCCGAACAGATAAACTGTCAGGCATGGAACTTCAACCGGTCGCACAACGCTTTGTCCTGCACTGGGGCGAAATGGGCTCTAAGTGGGGCGTCAATCGCACCGTCGCGCAGATTCACGCCCTGCTGTTCCTTGCCGAGCACCCGCTGCCGGCCGAGGAAATCGCCGACACGCTCAACGTCGCACGCTCCAACGTCAGCAACAGCCTCAAGGAGTTGCAGAACTGGAAGCTGATCCGCACCGTGCACATGATGGGCGACCGGCGCGATCACTTCGAGACCATCACCGATGTGTGGGACCTGTTCCGCACCGTGGTGCGCGAGCGCAAGCAACGCGAGTTCGATCCCACCATCGACGCCTTGCACGAATGCGTGAACAATCCCGCGTTCGCCAAGGAGAGCAAGGAAGTGCAAAAGCGCATCATCGCCACCTTGCAGCTGATGGAAACGCTGGGCAGCTGGGGCGATGAAATGCTGCGCCTCTCGCCCGATACCCTGGTCAAGGTGATGAAGCTCGGCGCGCGTATCCAGAAGCTGGTGCGTGGCGACCAGCGCGCCCGCGAAGCCGGCAAGTAGCACAGGCATGAAAAGCAGGCCGCCGTGGTGGCCGCTTTTTTTGACCAGATATTTCTCTTAAGACAGAAATTAATGTAAATAAGGATGCTTGAGATGGACCCCACCAGCGGCACGCTCTACACCGTCATCCTCAACCTGCTGATCGTGCAGGGATTGATGGGTGCCTTCGATACCGTCTGGCATCACGAACTGCGCTGCGCCTTGCCGCAGCAGCACAACGCCGCGCCGGAGCTGCGCCTGCACGCGATCCGGGCGGTGCTGTATGGGGTGCTGTTTGGCGGCCTGGCGTGGTTTGCCTGGGGCGGCGCCTGGCTGGTGCCGCTATGGGCCATCGTCGCCATCGAGATCCTGCTCACGCTGCGCGACTTCGTGGTGGAAGACCAGACCCGCAGCCTGCCGCCGAGCGAGCGGGTGACGCATACCGTGCTGGCCATCAACGGCGGCGTGATCTTTGGCCTGCTGGCCTGGCATTCGCAAGCCTGGTGGGACCTGCCATCGGGCCTGCACCTCAATCCGCAAGGCTGGCAAAGCTGGGTGCTGAGCGTGTTCGCGCTCGGCGTGGCCGCCTCGGGCGTGCGCGATGCGTTCGCCAGCCGCTCGCTGGCGGCCCGCGCCGGTGCTACGCCGTCGTTCGATTTCGCCGGTGCCGATCCCTCCCGGCGCGCGCAATCGTTCCTGCTGACCGGCGGCACCGGCTTTATCGGGCAGGCGCTGGTGCGCTCGCTGCTGGCCGATGGCCATCGCGTGACGATCTGGGCGCGCAACCCGCGCGTGGCGGCGCAGTTGTTCGACGGCCGCGCCGCATGCGTCGGCTCGCTGGCGCAGATCGATCCGGCTGTGCGCTTCGATGTGGTGATCAACCTTGCCGGCGCGCCCATCCTCGGCCCGCGCTGGAGTGCCGCACGCAAGCACAGCCTGGTGCAAAGCCGCGTGGCCACCACGCGCGCGCTGGCGGCGTGGCTGGCCGCTGCGGCGCACCGGCCGCGCCTGATGATCAACGGCTCGGCGGTGGGCTTCTACGGCATCCAGGGTGACGACGACCTGAGCCAGCGTACGGAGGCCAGCGCGCCGCAGGACATCTTTGCCTCGCAGTTGTGCCAGCAGTGGGAGGACGCGGCCCGCGCCGTGACGCCGCTCGGCATCCCGCTAGCCATCCTGCGCCTCGGCGTGGTCTATGGCCATCAAGGCGCGCTGCCCGCCATGCTGATGCCGGTGTGGCTCGGCTTCGGCGGCCCGATGGGCAGCGGCCGGCAAGCGCAGAGCTGGGTACACATCCACGACGTGCTCGGCGTGATCGCCTGGCTCTGCCGGGGCGACGCCGCGCAAGCCGCCCCGGCGGCTGCCGCCATCTATAACCTGGTTGCGCCGGATACCCCGAGCCAGGCCGGGTTTGTGCGCGCGGCGGCTGCACTGCTGCGCCGGCCCGCCTTCATGCCGACGCCCGCATGGCCGATGCGACTGGCGTTGGGCGAGCAGGCCACGCTGCTGCTCGACGGGCTGCGCGTGGCGCCCGCGCGCTTGCAGCAGGAGGGCTATGCCTTCCGTTTCCCGACCCTGCAACTGGCGCTGGAGGACCTGCTCGGCAACGGGCGGGCACGTCGATGAACACATCAGCCGCGTATGGCACGGATGCTGGTCCGCAAAGCCTGTACGGGACCATGCTGGGTGCCGCCCTTGCCAGCCTGCCGCCGGTGCTGCAGCGCGTGCATCGTGCCGAGGGCGTGCACCTGCGCGGCACGCTAAGAGTGCGCTGGAGCGCGCGGCGCTGGCTGCGCGCGCTGATGCGGCTGTCGGCGCTGCCCCGGCCCGCGGCGGCGGCGGCGGCCCTTGTGAGTATCTCGCCGGAGCCCGCCGGCGAGCGCTGGCACCGCAGCATCGGCGGGCACATCATGGCGAGCCGCATGCGGCTCGCGCGGGCAGGGCAGGTGACGGAGCGCATGGGGCCGCTGGCAATCGTGCTGGCAACGCGTGTCGATGGCACCGGCCGGCTGTGGCAGGCCAGCCGCGGCGTCAGCCTGTTCGGCCTGACCGTGCCGTGGCTGCACGTGCTGGCCAGTGAACGCGCACGGGATGCGCACAGCTATCGCTGCGACGTACGCATATGGGCGCCACGCCTGGGCTACCTGCTGCGCTATGACGGCGTGCTGACCATCCGCGAGCCTGAACTTGAACCTGAATCTGAACCTGAACTTGAGTCTGAACCTAACCTGGAGAATGTGGCATGAAGTCCAATCCAACCATCGGGCGCAATGCGTCCGTCAGCCTGCCCCGCGTACCGGCGTGGATGCCCGCCGTACTGCGGCTGGCAGCGCTCTATAACCTGCTCTATGCGATTGCGCTGAGCCTGTGGCCGTCGCAGATCTTCGACTGGCTGGGCATGCCGGCCACGCCCGACGCCATGATCCGCTGCATCGGCATGATGGTGGGCGTCTACGCGCTGGGCTACTGGATCGCGGCGCAGGACATGCTGCGCTACTGGCCGCTGGTGGTGGTGGGCCTGGTGGGCAAGACGCTGGGGCCGCTGGGGTTCTTGCATGGCGCGCTGACCGGCGTGTTCGCATGGCGCAGTGGCTTGTTCGTGCTGTGCAGCGACCTGATCTGGTGGGTGCCGTTCTGGGGGATGACCCTGTTCGCGTTGAAGCATCGGGACCGCTGAGTTAGCTGTGTGAGTTAGCTGCGTCAGCAATGCCTTAACCCTTTCCATCGCTCGGCATTGTTCTGCCTTCGCGCAATTCCCAGGCAAAAGCAGAAATTTCCTATTCTTTCATCGCACCGTGTTGGGTATAGGTTGAGGCACCCCGAATGTAACCTATAGGAGGTGCACTTTTATGGCGCTGCCCAACACGCCCTTTCGCCCATGCGGGCCTGTTCTGCATACCCGGCCAGCCCTGTTCGTGCTGATCAACTACGCACCAGGGGACGGCCAGCCGGACTGGTGCAACGCCTCTTGCGAATTCGTGGAGGAGGGCAATGCCCATGCCGGCTCGGCACTGGCCGTCCATATCTCGCCCTTTGACGCACTGCTGAACGCGGCGTTCGTGTCTAGCCCGGGCAAGCCGTATCACGTCGCGCATGCGGCGGCCTTCGATCCCCGCACGTTGATCCGGGATAGCGGCGGAAAGCTCCATATCAACCTGCACTGCGGCTGGGCTGCGAGCGACGGCCGGATCGTGGTCCGGCGCAAAGGGGCGCTCGCCAGCGTTTGCATGATGCAGACCGACGAGATCCCGCCAGCGCGGCACGATGCCATCGAGCTCGAGATCGACCAGCAAGGCATTGCCAGGTACGAACGCCTGCGCGAACACGCCGGGCTGTTCGCGCACGCGGATTCGCATTGCCTGCTGGAAACCTGGACGGAACAGCAACGGCATCAGGCCGTGGCGCTGGCCATACAGCGCATGCCGGGAACGGTCTGCGTGGGGGCGCAGATCAACCAGGTTGCCCTTTACGACCCCGAAGCCGCGCAATGGCACTTCGTGCCCATCGAGGTTTTCTTCGGAGAACCGGTCCAAAAGGTGAATGCCTGAACGGTCGGCTTCAGGTTGATTACCGTAGCCACCGCAAGAACACACGATACGTGGAGACTTCCTATGATGGATATTCGATGTGCGCTTCGCAATGGAGACCGCACCAGTAACAACGGCGTGCTGATCGGCACCGGTGAGATGACGCAAGACGGCGTGCAGCTCGGCGTCGAGGGGGACTTTGCCACCTGCCCGGTGTGCAAGAGCGGTGGCGTTGTCACCAACGATTGCTATCCGGCCTTTGACCTGATGGACAAGCAGATCCTGGTGGAAGGCGCACGCGTCAACTGCAAGTGTGCCGCCAGGCCGTTCGTCATCGCCTCGCAGAACACCTTCACGATTCAGGTGACCCGTGGCGGTCACACGCATTTGCGGGCGGATAGCGCTGCTGGCGCGCCGGTGGAGGCATCGAACAAGCTGGTGGCGGGGGTGCCCAGGGAAACGTCTGAAAACGATCCCACGCTGATCTGCCAGAACATGAGCAACGCGGAGTTCTACGCCACGATGAGCCGGTTGCGCGACAAGGCTGTGCGGCTGCTAGGTGACCGACTGGTCGAACTGGAGCGGTGGAATCGGGCGGATCAGGACAAGGTCAGGCTTTGGTTCGGCAATGCGAGGGAGGATACGCGCGAGACATTGCGTGATGGGTTGGCTCGGATGCGGGAGATCATGCGTGGGCTGACTGACAGGAACTATGAGCGTTATACGGTAGAGGGGCTTGCGCGGGCTGGGTGCGTGCCGCGGGCGAAGGATGGGGAGTTGCCCCCGGCTGCAGCCGTCTGCAAGCCTGATGGAACCTATACAATCTTTATTGGGGACATATTCTGCCGAACCGATGCTGAGGCGAACAGTATTCATGGTGTTCCGTTCGACAAGGAATCAAAACTCAGCATTCTGATGCATGAAGTGTCGCACTTTCCGCTGGCAATGAATAGCGTGGACGACTGGTCTAGCTTGAAGATGTCAAAAGAAAGGGCGGCGGCAAGGGATGAATTTTGTATCGTAAATGCGGATAACATTGCGTACTACGTGTCAAATATCCCGAATTGGTCTGGGAAATATCCTGTGTGGAGACCATGATGAGAATTATCTTCGGCTTCGCTTTGATTGCCTTTGTTTCGCCTGTCCTCGCTTGCCATCCTCCATATATTGAGTACGAGCCAATTTATGAGCCTGGTCGCACCAATCTTTCCGCCAGCGAGATACATCGGATGGCGGATTGGAGGAGCAAGACTCGACTGGCGTTCCCAAATAGCGGTCAATACTACATTTCTGTTCAGGAGAATCCACGAGTTGGGGTATCGGTGCATCTGGCGAAGATTCGGTTGCGCAATTTGAAGACTCTGCTATTGAATTTTGGTGTTGAGGATTCGGATATATTTGATACAGAAATAAAGAACTATGGATACGATGCGCCACCAAGCGCCGAAGCACGGAGGCTGGCAAGTACGGCGTATATATCCATCAACCCGCGCTGCCCCCATCCGTGCTGTCCTGGACCACAACCAATTGATGCGAAACAAGCTGATCGGGGGAGTCATGACCAACGGAAATAGACCAGGATCGGCGAGTTCGTATCGGCGGTGGGTCGGATGCGCCATGCTGGCGATGTGCCTGTCGAATAGCGTGGCCTTCGCTTGCAGTCCACGCGTGAAGGGAGTAGACCTTCAGTTCCCGAAGAATGTACACACGCTGAATGCCAGTGCGGCACTCAAGCTTGGGACTTGGCTCGCGGACCTGCGGGTTCACTACCCGAACTACGACTATTTCTTCATTGCGGCATATCTGGTCGGTGGCGATACCGGTGGGAGGCGACTTGTCAGCGCGCGCGCCGAGACAGTTCGTCACTTTCTTGTCAGCCGGGGATTCAATCCCACAAGGATTCATACCAGCGTACGGGCAACGTTCCTGGATGATCCCGCAATGGGGGAGTCAGGTCGCGCGGTAGGGGTAGATTTTCTTCCTGCGTGCCCACATGTCTGTTGCGACATGCCTACGCATAGGGTGAAGTTCACCGGGCTGCCGATGCCAGAGGATGGTGGCATCGCCCACCAATAAGGGCCAAGTTTGACAGTCAGCGGACGAAGAAGTCGTCCGATGCGATTCAGGCGCTGCGGGATGCGAGTCACTGAGTTCCGTATAACGAGATGCGTAGTGCCATGTTGCCGTGCGAAGCAGGTAGCGGCTACAACAGCAACCACGCCAGAAACAAAAGGACCCCACATTTCCAAAAAATGTGGGGTCCGACAGTAACCGGAGCGCCCCTTCGCGGCGGCGCTCCGTTCAAGCTAAAACTAAAACTCAAGCCACCCGCTGCGCCGTCTCCGGATGCCGGAACTGCTCAAGCAACGCCGTCCAGCGCGTACGCACCTTCGCCAGGTTGTCGTCCTTGACGTGCCCGAAGCCGCGAATGTCGTCGGGCAGGCTGGCCAGCGTGACCGCAGTCGCGTGATTGGCTGCGCTCAAACCACGCGTCAGCTCCTCCAGCAACGCACGATACTCGCCGATCAGCGCGCGCTCGGTGCGGCGCTCGGCGGTCTTGCCGAACACATCGAACACGCCGCCGCGCAGGCCTTTGAGCTTGGCCAGCACGCCGAAGAGCTTCATGGTGGACGGGCCGAAGCGGCGCTTCACCAGATGGCCCTTTTCGTCGCGCTTGGCCATCAGCGGCGGCGCCAGCCAGAAATTGAGCTGGTAGTCGCGGCCGGGCTCGCCTTCGAACTGGTTGCGCAGCTTGTCGAGGAAGACCGGATCGGTATAAAGGCGCGCGACTTCGTACTCGTCCTTGTAGGCCATCAGCTTGGACAAGTTGCGCACCGCCGCTTCGGTCAGCGGCAGCGGCTTGCCACTGCCGACCAGTGCGCTTTCCGCGGCGCGCACACGGCTCACCGCGTCGCGGAAGGCCTGCGCGTAGGCGGCATCCTGATAGGCAGTCAGGTGCTCGGCGCGGTGCGCGATCAGCTTTTCCAGCAGGGCGCCGGAGGAGGTGGGCAGCTTGACCACTTCCGCGCCTTCGGCGGTGTTGCGCAGCTTGCCGGTGAGCGACAGCACGTGCTCGGGGTCGTGCGCCATGTGGCGGCCCCAGTCGAAGGCGGCCTTGTTCTTTTCCACCGCCGTGCCGTTGAGCTCGATGGCGCGCACCAGCGCGTCCAGCGATAGCGGCAGCCAGCCCTTTTGCCAGGCGTAGCCCAGCACCAGCGGGTTGGTGAAGATGGCGTCGCCGATCAGCGCCACGGCCAGGCCGCTGGCGTTGATGAAGTCGCAGGCTTCGCCCACTGCATTGCGCACATCCTGTTCCGCCGACAGGCCGGGGAATTGCCACTTGGGATTCTTGATGAACTCGGCGGTGGGCGTCTGTGCCGTGTTGACGATGGCGCGCGTGCGTCCTACCTGGGTCTTGGAGATGACATCGTCGGTGGCGCTGACGATGGCGTCGCAGCCAATCACCAGATCCGCTTCGCCCATGGCGATGCGGGTGGCGTGGAGCTGGTCCGGGTGCGCGGCAATCTGCACGTGCGAGAGCACCGCGCCGCCCTTTTGCGCCAGGCCGGCCATGTCGAGCACGGTCACGCCCTTGTTTTCCAGGTGCGCGGCCATGCCGAGCAGGCCGCCGATGGTGACCACGCCGGTGCCGCCCACGCCCGTGACCAGCACGCCGTAGGGATGTTCAAGGCCGGGCAGCGCCGGTTGCGGCAAGGCCGGCAGGTTGTCCATCGACACGCCGTGGCGCTCGGGCTTCTTCACCTGCGCGCCTTCGGCCGTGACGAAGCTCGGGCAGAAGCCGTTGACGCACGAGAAGTCCTTGTTGCAGGACGACTGGTTGATCTGCCGCTTGGTGCCAAGCTCCGTTTCCAGCGGCTCCACCGACAGGCAGTTCGACTTCACCGAGCAGTCGCCGCAGCCTTCGCAGACCGCGTCGTTGATGAAGGCGCGCTTGGCCGGATCGGGGTAGGTGCCGCGCTTGCGGCGCCGGCGCTTTTCGGTGGCGCAGGTCTGGTCGTAGATCAGGATGGTGGCGCCGGGCACCTCGCGCAGCTCGCGCTGGATCTTGTCGAGCTCGTCGCGGTGGTGTACTTCCACGCCTTGCGGCAGCCTGATGGCGGCGCTGTATTTTTCCGGCTCGTCTGTGACGACGACGATTTTCCTGGCGCCCTCGGCCGCAACCTGGTTGGCCACGTCCTGTACCGACAGCTTGCCGTCGATCGGCTGGCCGCCGGTCATGGCGACTGCGTCGTTGTAAAGGATCTTGTAGGTGATGTTGACGCCTGCCGCGATCGATGCGCGAATCGCCAGCAGGCCGGAGTGGAAGTAGGTGCCGTCGCCCAGGTTGGCGAACACATGCTTGTCACCGGCGAAAGGCGCTTGCCCGATCCATGCCACGCCTTCGCCGCCCATCTGGCTGAAGGTGCTGGTGCTGCGGTCCATCCACACCGTCATGTAGTGGCAGCCGATGCCGGCCAGCGCGCGCGAGCCTTCGGGCACGTTGGTGGAGGTGTTGTGCGGGCAGCCCGAACAGAACCAGGGCTTGCGCTCTGCCGCCACGCGCGGCACGGCCATGGCTTTTTCCTTGGCCTCGATCACCGCGATGCGCGCGGCAATGCGCGCGCGTACGTCGGCGGGCAGCTCGAACTTGTCGAGCCGCGTGGCGATGGCGCGGGCGATGATGGCCGGCGACAGCTCATAGTGCGCCGGCAGCAGCCAGTTGCTCTGCGGGATCGACCATTCGCCGCCTGCGTTGTCTTTTTCGTCGAACTTGCCGTAGACCTTGGGGCGCACATCGTCGCGCCAGTTGTAGAGCTCTTCCTTGAGCGCGTACTCCATGATCTGGCGCTTCTCCTCGACCACCAGGATCTCCTGCAGGCCTTCGGCAAAGGCGCGCGCGCCATGCGCTTCCAGCGGCCACACGCAGCCCACCTTGTACAGGCGGATGCCGATGCGCGCGCAGGTCTCATCGTCCAGGCCCAGGTTGGCCAGCGCCTGGCGCGTGTCGAGATAGGCCTTGCCGCCGGTCATGATGCCGAAGCGCGCATGCGGCGAATCGATCTCGATGCGGTCGATCTTGTTGGCGCGCACATAGGCCAGGCCGGCGTACCACTTGTAGTCGAGCAGGCGCGCTTCCTGTTCCAGGGGCGGATCGGGCCAGCGGATATTCAGGCCGCCCGGCGGCAGGATGAAATCCTGCGGCAGCACGATTTCCACGCGATGCGGATCCAGCTCCACCGATGCCGACGACTCCACCACATCGGTCACGCATTTCATCGACACCCACAGGCCGGAGTAGCGGCTCATGGCCCAGGCATGCAGGCCGTAGTCGAGGTACTCCTGCACGTTCGAGGGATAGAGCACCGGCAGGCCGCAGGCCTTGAAGATATGCTCGGACTGGTGCGCCAGCGTGGACGATTTGGCGGCGTGGTCGTCGCCCGCCAGCACCAGCACGCCGCCGTGCTTCGAGGAGCCGGCCGAGTTGGCGTGCTTGAAGACGTCGCTCGTGCGGTCCACGCCCGGGCCCTTGCCGTACCACATGCCGAACACGCCCTCGAACTTGGCGTCCGGATACATATTCACCTGCTGCGAGCCCCATACCGAGGTGGCAGCCAGGTCTTCATTCAATCCCGCCTGGAACGCGATGTCGTGCGTGGCCAGGTGCTGCTTGGCCTTCCATAGCGCCTGGTCCAGCGCGCCTAGCGGCGAGCCGCGGTAACCAGAGATAAAGCCGGCCGTGTTCAGGCCGGCGGCGCGGTCGCGCTCGCGCTGCAGCATCGGCAGGCGTACCAGCGCCTGCGTGCCGCTGATATAAACGCGGCCACGCTCCAGCGTGTATTTGTCTTCCAGGGAAACGTTTGCGAGCGCGCGGCGGATGGCGTCGCTGACCGGAGGGGTCAGGGGGGCATTCATAGGTGCTCCTCTATGGGGCATGCAGTCGGGATCGCCGACTCACTTCAGTTGTGGGCGACCGTACGCCGCCTCTTGTGAAGGCGGAAAACGGCCGTGTCTCGTTGCAGCATGGTAGCACCGCCCCCAAGGGGGCGGCACCTTGCGACGCAGCAAAAAGCGCGCCCGCCACAGGCGTGCTTTCCCGAATGGACACGCTTCGCGTGTACACTGCGTTGCAAACAGGTTTACGCAACAAACGGGCAGATGCGGACCGTGCGCCATATCTCCAGGGATTGTGCCCCGGTGCAACCCGCCCCATCCGAGGCCGACCGGCCTCCAGGACCCAACATGACTATTTCCTCCCGCCAGGGCACTGCGACCCTGGCCGTGCTGATCGACGCCGACAATGCGGCGCCCGCCATCGTCGAAGGCCTGCTGGCCGAAGTCGCCAAGTACGGCGTAGCCGCCGTCAAGCGGATCTACGGCGACTGGACCAAGCCCAACCTGGCCGGCTGGAAGGAGCGCCTCCTGTCGCACTCCATCCAGCCGATCCAGCAGTTCCGCTACACGGTCGGCAAGAACGCCACCGACAGCGCGATGATCATCGACGCGATGGACCTGCTGTACACGGGCCGCTTCGACGGCTTCTGCATCGTCTCCAGCGATAGCGACTTCACCCGTCTGGCCTCGCGCATCCGCGAGCAGGGCCTGACCGTGTACGGCTTTGGCGAACGCAAGACGCCCAAGCCCTTCGTCACGGCCTGCGACAAGTTCATCTTTGCCGACGTGCTGCGCAGCGATGCCGATACCGACACCGATACGGAAGCCGACGGCGACGGCGCCGCCGCGCCCGCGCGCAAGCGCAACAGCGGTGAGCTGCGCCAGGATTCGCGCCTGGTGCGCTTGCTGCAAAGCGCCTCACAAGCGGTCTCCGACGAAGAAGGCTGGGCCACGCTCGGCGGCATGGGTAACCACATCGCCAAGCAGGCACCCGAGTTCGACTCGCGCAACTACGGCTACGGCAAGCTCTCCGAGCTGGTAGCCGCGACGGGCCTGTTCGAAGTCGAGACCCGCAACGGCAACAACAACAAGACGCTGTGGGTGCGCCTGAAGCGCCGTTCGAAGTCCGGCGAAGCCGAGCCCCGCCAGGGCGACGAGCGCCAGGCCGAGAGCCGCCAGCCCGAGAACCGTCAGGGCGAGAACCGTCAGGGCGAGAACCGCCAGGGCGAGAACCGCCAGGGCGAGAACCGTCAGGGCGAGAACCGTCAGGGCGAGAGCCGCCAAGGTGAGAACCGCCAGGGCGAGAACCGCCAGAGCGAGATCCGCCAAGGCGAGAACCGCCAGCCCGAGAACCGTCAGGGCGAGAACGCCCAGGCAGAAAGCCCTCAGGCTGAGAACCGCGAGAACCGTGACAACCGCGAGCGGCGCGAGAATCGCCGCAACAAGCGGCGTGGTGGTGATCGCCAGCCTTTCCCGCAGCAACAAGGCTCACGGCCGGAGCGTGCGCAGCAGGCCGCACTGCCTGTGCAGCCCGCGCCGGTCCCCGAATTTGCCGCCCCGGCTCCCGCTAGCGAAACCGCCCCGACGTTCGTGGTCGATCCGATGGACGTGCTGGAGCGCGTGGAGCAGGCTTACAACGGCGCCGAGTCCGAGGACGAGCAGGACGACGCCGATGCTGGCGAAAACGGCGAATCGAACGGTGGCCGCCGCCGCAAGCCGCCCAAGCCTGAGGTCACGCTGAGCGAGATCCCGTGGCCGATCGACAGCTCGATCTTCGTGGCGCCGTCGTCCACCGTGGTGGCGGCGGTTGTCGAAGCCGCTGAAGTCATCGAGATTGCCGAGGTGGCGCCGGTTGTGGAAGCGGTCGAGGTTGCCGAGGTCGTTGAAGTCGTCGAAGTCGCTCCGGTTGTGGAAATCGCCGAGGTGGTCGAGGTTGCCGAGCCGGTCGAGCCTGTGGTTGACGTCAAGGCTAAAGCCAAGGCCCCGGCCCGTGCGAAGAAGACCGCCGCACCCGCCAAGAAGGTTGCCGCACCGGCCAAAAAGGCAGACGCATCCGCCAAGAAAGCGGAAGCACCGGCCAAAAAGACCGCTGTAGCCGCCAAGAAGGCTGCTGCGCCGGCCAAGAAGGCTGCCGCTCCCGCCAAAAAGGCTGCGCCCGCAGCCAAGAAGGCAGCCGCCGCCGCACCGGCCAAGCGCGCACCGAAGAAGACGGCGAAGGCTGCCGAATAAGCCGCACTCGCCAGAACGCAAAACGGCGCCGCAAGGCGCCGTTTTGCATTCCAGCCGGCTTGGGCCGCCAGCCGCATGACTACCGCGTCTACGGGACTACCGTACCAACTGGTTGATTTCGATGATTGGCATCAGCACCGCCAGCACGATCAGCAGCACCACCACGCCCATGCTGAGGATCAGCAGCGGCTCCAGCAGGCTGGTGAGGAACAGCGTGCGGCGCTCCAGCTCCGCGCCTTCGCCCTGCGCCGCGCGCTCCAGCATGATCGGCAGGTTGCCGGTGGCTTCGCCGGAGCGGATCAAATGCACCAGCACGGAAGGAAACTGGTTCTGCGCCGCCAGCGCGCGCGCCAGCGAGGCGCCTTCGCGCACCCGCGTGGTGGCGTCATCCACATTGGCTTTGAGCGCCTCGTTGGTCAGCGTTTCCCCGGCTGCCTGCAGGCTGCGCAGGATGGGCACGCCGGCGGATACCAGGATGGCGAGCGTGCTGGCGAAGCGCGCGGTGTTATAGCCGCGGATCAGCTTGCCGACCAGCGGCGCGGTCAGCAGCCAGCGGTGCCACTCCAGGCGCACGCCGGGCTGGCGCAGCAGGCTGCGTATTCCCAGGCTCACCGCCACGATGAACGCCAGCGCGGCCCACCACCAGTTGCGCACGAAATCCGACAGCGCCAGCATGATGATGGTCAGCGTCGGCAGCTTCTGCTTGGTGTTGGCGAAGACGCTCACCACCTGCGGCACCACATAGGACAGCAGGAAGATCACGATGGCGAACGCCACCACGGTGACGATGGCGGGGTAGGTAAAGGCCAGCCGGATCTTGGCGGTGAGCGAGTTGCGCGTCTCGATATAGTCCGCCAGCTTTTCCAGCACCAGGCCGAGGTGGCCAGAGTGCTCGCCGGCGGAAACCAGCGCGCGGTAGATATCCGGAAAATCGCGCGGATGGTGCAACAGCGCCACCGAGAGCGAGCTGCCGCCGACCACGTCCGCGCGGATGCCGGCCAGCAGCTCGTGCACATAGCTGCGCTCGGCCTGATCGGCCAGCGCCGCCAGTGCTTCGTCCAGCGGCAGGCCAGCCACGATCAGGCTGGCGAGCTGGCGCGTGAACAGCGCTTGCTCTTGCGTGGAGAGCCGGCGCACGAAGGCAGCGGTGCTGCTTTTCTGCACGCCGCCGACGCCTGCCAGCGGATCCACATTGAGCGGTGTCAGGCCGCGCGCGCGCAACTGGCCGCGGGCCTGCTTGGGGCTGTCGGCTTCGATGACGCCGCGATCGGTCTTGCCGGCGGCGTCGACGGCCTCGTAACGATAGGCTGGCATGTCTCTGGGCTCGCCCTTAGTCGCGCGTGACGCGCAAGACTTCTTCCAGCGCGGTCGCGCCCGAGTCGATCCAGCGCTGCGCATCGCGGCGCATGGTGTGCATGCCGCGCTCCAGGGCCAGCTTCTTGATCTCGGATTCGGCCGACTGGCGGTGGATCATGGTGCGGATCTCGTCATCCACGCTGAGCAGCTCATACACGCCCATGCGCCCCTGGTAGCCCGAGTGGCCGCATTTGTCGCAGCCCACCGCATGCCACACGCGTTGCAACGGTTTGCCTTGCGCCAGCAGCACGTCGGCTTCGTCAGGTGTGACTTCGATCACTTCCTCGCGCTTGCAGTGCTGGCACAGCCGGCGTACCAGCCGCTGCGCCAGCACGCCGAGCAGCGACGACGACAGCAGGAAGGGCTCGATGCCCATGTCGACCAGCCGCGTCACCGCCGAAGCCGAGTCGTTGGTGTGCAGCGTGGCCAGCACAAGGTGGCCCGTCAGCGAGGCTTGCACCGCGATCTGCGCGGTTTCCAGGTCGCGGATTTCGCCGATCATCACCACGTCCGGATCCTGGCGCAGAATGGCCCGCAGCGCCTTGCCGAAGGTCATGTCGATGCGCGGGTTGACCTGGGTCTGGCCGATGCCGTCGAGGTCGTACTCGATCGGGTCTTCCACCGTCATGATGTTGGTGGTGCGCGAATCGAGCCGCGACAGCGCGGCGTACAGCGTGGTGGTCTTGCCCGAGCCGGTCGGCCCGGTCACCAGCACGATGCCGTGCGGCTGGCGGATCAGGTGATCGAAGCCGCCCAGAGTGCCCGGCGCCATGCCGAGCTTGGCGAGATCCAGTCGGCCGGCCTCCTTGTCGAGCAGACGCAGCACCGCGCGCTCGCCGTGGCCGGTGGGCAGCGTGGAGACGCGCACGTCCACGGGACGCCCGCCCACGCGCAGCGTGATGCGGCCATCCTGCGGCAGGCGTTTTTCCGCGATGTCGAGCTGCGCCATGATCTTGATGCGCGAGATCAGCGCGCCGTGCAACGCCTTCTTCGGGCGCACCACGTCGCGCAGCGTGCCGTCCACGCGAAAGCGCACCACCGAGGATGACTCGAACGGCTCGATGTGGATATCGGAGGCGCCTTCGCGCGCGGCCTGGGTGAGCAGCGCGTTGATCATGCGGATGATGGGGGCGTCGTCCTCGGACTCCAGCAGGTCTTCCACGGCGGGAATGTCCTGCATCAGCCGCGACAGATCGACTTCGCCCTCCACCTCGCCAACCACCTGCGCGGCGCTGCCGCTGTCCTGGCGGTTGTAGGCCTCGGACATGGCGAGCTCCAGCGCATCGGGCTCCAGCACGCGCAGGCGCAGCGGCCCGTGCACGCGCGCCACTTCGGCCAGCGCTGCGGGCGAGGTGGCGCGGCTGACCCACACCTCCAGGCCGTCGGTGCGCTGGTGCGCGATCAGCAGGCGGGCCTCGCGCGCGAAGCCGTACGTGACGAGGCGCGCGGCGATGGTCGACGGCGGCTCCAGCGGCTCGTCGGGCACGGCGGCGGGGGCGATGCTTGTGGCCATGGCGAGTCTCAGTTCACCGGGCGGACGGCGCCCACCGTGGCGTTGCCAAGATTGACGCCCGGCGGCAGCGGCGTGCCGTTGGCCGCGGGCGCCTGGGCTTGCGGCTGTCTTTGCTGTTGCTGCTGCGATTGCGGCAGCGTCTGCTCCAGCGGCAGCGGACCCGGCACCGGCCCGCGCGAGCGCGGATCGACGAACGGTGCCATGGGCGCGTCCGCCGGCGGCAGGATCGGCGTATTGCCGTCGCGCACCATGATGTTCGGCGAGGCGAAGCCTTGCTGCAGGCCGCGCATATAGTCGTAGCGGTCCTGCGTCAGGCGGTCGGTGGCGCCGGCGGTGCGCATCACGTACGGGCGCAGGAACACCAGCAGGTTGGTCTTGCCGCGGTTCTTGTTTTCGTAGCGGAACAGCCCGCCGATCCATGGCAGGTCACCCAGTCCCGGCACCTTCTGCACGCCGTCGCCGTAGGTGTCCTCGATCAGGCCGCCCAGCACGATGATCTGGCCGTCGTCCACCAGCACGTTGGTTTCGATCGAGCGCACATTGGTGGTCGGGCCCTGGGTGAGGGCGGCAGTGCCCTGCACCACGGACGACGATTCCTGGTAGATCTGCATCTTCACCAGGCCGCCATCGGTGATCTGCGGCTTGACCCGCAACGTGATGCCGACGTCCTTGCGGTCGAAGGTCTGGAATGGCGTGACAGACGCCGAACTGCCGGTCTGCGCGTAGGAGCCGGTGGTGACCGGGATGTTCTGCCCGATCAGGATCTTGGCTTCCTCGTTCTCCAGCGTGATCAGGTTGGGCGTGGACAGCAGGTTGACGCTGCCGTCGGCGCCAAGCGCATGCAGCAGCGCGCCCAGGCCCATCGCCCGGTTGACGATGCCGAGGTTCAGACCGGCCAGGTCGGGCACCAGGCCCGAGACGCTCGGAATGGCGGCGGCGCCGTTCGCGTTGATCGCGGCGGCGGCACCCGTCAGGTTGATGATGTTCTGGCCGCCCGTGCCGAAGTTGGTGCCGGCAAAGGCGTTGGTGTTGCTGTTGCGCGAGTTGAGCAGGCCCTGCCACTGGATGCCCAGCTGGCCGGTCTGGGTGGAAGACACTTCCACGATCATCGACTCGATATAGACCTGCGCGCGGCGCATGTCGAGGTCTTCGATCACCGCGCGCAGGTTGCGGTAGACGGGCTCGCTGGCCGTGATGATCAGCGAGTTGGTGGCCGGGTCGGCCTGGATGATGCCCCCGGTGGTCGGCAGCGTGTTGGTGGCGAAGGAGTTCGCGAAGGCCGAACTGCCGCCGCCGGATCCCGAGCCGCTGCGCGTGCTGCCGGTGCTGCCGCCCGTGTACTGGCCGGTGTTGGGCGTCGAGGTGTTGAGCAGGCCGGTGCCGCCGGCGACGCCCACCGCGCCGGTTGCGCCCTGCGTGCCGGACTGGTTGGTGTTAAAGGAGCTGTCGGCCGCGACGATGGCGCGCAACGTCTGCGCCAGCTTGGTAGCTTCCGCGTTCTTCAGGGGCACCACCCAGATATTGCCGGGGCGCGCATAGGGCTGGTCGAGCTTCTCGATCAACTGGCGCGCCTGCTGCAGCCGTGCCCGGCTGGAGGCACGGATCATCAGCGAATTGCTGCGCGGCTCCGCCACCACCGAGGTGCGCAGGCTGGCGTCGGCGCCTGCCACGGCCCCGCCAGCAGCGCCGGCGGAACCCGGGTCCAGCAGCTTTTGCAGCACCAGCGCGGTGTCGCTGGCGATGGCATTCTTGAGCGGCACGAGCTCGACCTCGCCCGAGGCCGGCGCGTCGATGGCGGCGATGATGCGGCCCAGGCGCTGCAGGTTCTCGGCGTAGTCGGTAATGACCAGCGTATTGTTGGCCGGGTAGGCGGTGATGGTGTTGTTCGGCGCGATCATCGGGCGCAGCACCGGCACCAGGTTGTTGGCCGACTCATAGTTGAGGCGGAACACCTGGGTCACCACCTGGTCGCCGCGGGACCTGCCGCTGCCGACCACGATGGGCGAGCCCTGCAGCTTGGCGTCGGCTTCCGGCACCACCTTGGTGAAGCCGTTGCTCTCGACCATCGCATAGCCTTGCATGCGCAGCACCGAGCCCAGCGTTTCCAGCGCCTGCGAGCGCGACACCGGCTGCTCGGTCACCAGGTTTACCGAGCCCTTCACGCGCGGGTCGATGACGAAGTTCTTGCCGGTCGCCTGCCCCACCGCTTTCACCACCGATTCCAGGTCGGCATTGACGAAGTTGAGCACGACCTGGTCGCGGTTGCGCGGGGTCAGGTCGGGCGGCTGGCCTGGCTGGGCCGCCGGCTGGCTCGGTTGCTGGGCCCACAGCGGCGCGGGTGCCAGCAGGGAGAGGCCGCAAAGCAGCGCGGTGGCGCGGGCGCAGCGGGTCTTGAGCGAAGGTCGAAGGGCTTGGGTTTTCATATTCGGTTCCGGGCTGCGGGCATCGGCGCGAAGGTTTCGCGCCGATGCCGGGATCAGAAGCGCAGCCGTGTCACATTGTCCTCACGTCGTCCCAGCAGGCTCAACAGGCCTACCAATTGCGTAGCGGCGTCGGGGTCGGCGTCGGCCGTGCCCTCGAAGCGCGCCTGGCGGCCTAGGGTGCCGCTGCCCTGCAGGTGCAGTGGCCCGGCGAGGGTAGTCAGTTGCAGCTTGCCGTCGGCGCCCGACCAGTCGATCTCGGCGCGGTAGCTGCCAAGCGGGCGCACCCGGCTGACGGCCGATGATACTTGGTCAAGGCGCACGGTCAGGTGGCCGGTCATGCCGCCCACGCTGCCCGGTTCGCCCGGCTCGCCGGTATGGGCAAAGAACCGGCCTTGCAGGCCGGACCAGTCAATGCGCATCAGCCCGTCGGGGCGCAGGGTATTGAACGGAGCGCCGACACCCTCGAGCAGCGCTGCCGGCATGCGGACCGCGCCGGCCTGGGCGGTCCAGCCGAACGGGGTCACCGTCACGGCGACCGGGCCGCTCATGGCCTCGGTGTGGCTGACCACCATGCGCAGCGTGCCGGTCAGCAACGGCCAGAAGGCCACCGACCATTGCAGCCGCCCGGGCAGTACCGTGGCGGTTTCGCTGCCAGCGCCGGCCGACAGGGCCAGGGTGGCGCTGCCGTTCCACAGCGAGCCATCGGCATCGGCCAGCAGCACGCGGCGCTGGCTCTGGCTGGCGATGCCATCGGCGATCCATGCCGCGGGAAATGCCGCCAGCACGGTCAGCGCCACGGTGACGCAGCCAAGCGCCAGCCAGCCCGCGCGTTGCCAGCCACGGGGGCTGGCAACGCGGCGGCGGGCGAGCCTCAGGGCTTCCAGGCGCGCCATCAGCCGCGCCCGCCCGGATTTGCCGCGGGGCCTTGCAGGGTGGCGGTGACGTTCACCATGGCGGTGGCGCCCACGTAGACGATGCGGGTATCGATCACCTTGAGGCGCTGTTGCTGGCGCACGTCCTGCAGCCAGCTTGCCACGGAGCCGAACGGCACCTTGTCGAGCTGCACCTGCACGCTGTTGTCGCCGGTGCCATTGAGGCGGGTGGCCTTCAGGCCGTGCTGGGCAAGGCTCTCCTGCAAGGCCTGGTTGAGCGCCTCGCCGCGCAGCGACGGGGCCGGGCTGGCCGCCAGGCCGCGCGCTTCCTGCGCCAGCGTTTCCATCTCCGCCGAGTCGCTGCGCAGTTGCGGCAGGCTGCGCAGCAGCTTGTCGCGGCCATCGGCGGCGGGTTCCCAGAGGACGGTGTAGCCGATCACCAGCGCCAGCACGGCGCTGCCGCCGGCCAGGATGGCTTGCTCACGCGGGTTGCGCGCCGACCAGAAGGCGTCGAATCGTTCCTGCCAGCGCTGCGGCACGCGCGGGCGCAGGCGTGCCAGCCGGTCCGCGGCGCGCGCGCGGCCAGCCGGGCTGCGCTGGGTGGCGCGGGGGCCGGGCTTGGATGCGGTGTCTTTCATCGGTTTCACTTGGCGCTCCGCGCTCACAGGCTGGGCTTGATCGACCAGCGCGTGCCGGCCGGTGCGTTGGCGCGCGCGGCGTCGGGCGGGCTATTGTCGGCTTCCATGGCCAGCCCGGACTGGCGCGCCGCGCTGCGCAGCGCGTTGGTGTCGGTGCCAGGCTTGAGCGTGGCGAACAAGGTATGCCCGCGGTATTCGAGCGCCAGCAGCGCGTCCGGCGCAAGCTGGCGCGCGGCCTGGCCGAAGCGGTCGGCCAGCGGCAGGAAATCGTCTGGCGTGCTGCGCCCGCTCGCCAGGCGCAGCTGCTCGACCTGGCGGCGCATCTGCAGCGGCGGATCGATGACCACGGGGATCTGCGGAAAGGCGCTGCGCAACGTCTGTTCCTGGCCGGCCGCGAGGCGCTGCGCCTCCTGGCGCAGCAGCAGCCAATGCACGTTCATGCCGATCAACTGGACCAGCACCAGGCCGGCAGCCAGCGCCAGCGGCAGGCGCCAGGCCTTGAGGTTCCAGCGGTCGGCACGGCCCTGGGCGAATTCGAACTGGGCCAGGTCGAGCGCGGGCTCGCGCAGGCTGGCCTGCGCCCCTTCGATCCATACCCGCCAGTCCAGCGGGTGCGCGCCCGGCGGCGCCACCTGCGCCAAGGCGTCCTTTGATGCGTACCAGTCACCGGCGGGGGCGAGTCCCTGCCAGGCGGCGAGCGCCTCGGAGCCTAGCAGCAGGCCGTAGCCGGCGTACTCACTGCTGCGCACGGTCAGTTGCCAATAGCGCGAAAGCTCGGCTGGCGCAGGTACGCCTTCCGTTTCAAACAAGGGCGATGCGCTGGTCAGCGACGCGGCTTCGAGCGCCAGCGTGGCCAGGGCCGCGCTGGCCGCTAAGGGGGGGGCGGCGGAATCCGCGCCGGGCTCGGCGGGCTGCGCCACGGGCTGCTGGGGCAGGCACAACTGCGCCGGCAACACGTGGCGGCGGCGGTGGCGATGCTCGGCAAAGGCGTCCAGCACGGCGCGCAGCCAGGCGCGGTCCGTCACCATCAGCAAGCGCCGGCGCGAGCCGCTAGCCGCCTTGCCCTGCAGCGCGTCGAGGGCCGGGCCCACGGCGATATGGCAAGGCTGGGCATCGGTGGCCAGCACTTCCTCGACCAGGTTCGGCAGCGCCAGCTTGAGCCGCGCCGGCGCGAGCGGCGGCACCGTGGCTCCGGTAAGCAGCACATCGCTGGCGGCCATGATCAGGACCAGGCGCTCGGCGGGCGGCAGTTCGGCGATGGTGGCGTGGCCTTCGCGCAACAGCTGCCCTGCCGCCTGGGGGCCTTGCCGGTGGCTACGGTCGGCCACGGCCGTGCGGACCAGGGCAAACGGCACGGCACCGAAGTGCCAGGGTTGCGGCTGGTCGTGCGGCCGATGCGGCAGGCGGACGTACAGGGTGGTGCTCAAGATTTCCTTGCTACAGCGCCGATCGTGGCGTCAATGAACGATAGCGGGGGCATGCGGCCCATGCAGCGGACGGCGCTGCTTGCATGGCTGATGCCGGCTGCGATACTGCCGGCGGCACAGGACAGGCGGGCGACCGGAGCCATGGACTACCGCTTCCGCCGGGCCGGAGCATACCTTGCCTGTGTGACGAATTGGCGTCAATACGTATCTGTCTGATGCTGCTGGCCGAAGGTCCGGGAAGGGCGCCGGCAGGCGTTTCGCGGGGCGCCTGGGAGGCCCGGGCCTGCCCCTTGTGGCCACCTGCGGTAACCCTCTTCGCCCCGGGCGATCCGACAGCATGATCCCAAAATCCGCCAGCCACGACGGCCACACGGACGAGGGGTTGCACGCATCAGCGCTGCTCCGGCATCCGGTCGATATCGCGCACCCAGACCACCCGGGTGGTGTTGGCATTGCCCAGCGCTTCGCCGCGGTAGACCAGCGAGACCTGCATGCGGCTGGCGCGCTCGTGGCGGATCAGCCCGTAGATCAGGAAATAGTGGGTGCGTACGTCGAGCGTGCTGGTGGCCGCATTGGGGTCGGCCTGCGGCGCCAGCGTGCGCAATTGCGTCTGCAGGTCGCCAATGTTGTTGAAATAGGCGCGGTCGCGCTGGCGCACCACTTCGCGGGCGCGGTCCAGCGGCAGCTTGTCGATCACGGCGGCCAGCACTTCGGCCTCGGCGGTATTGGCATTGACGAGCGTGCGCTCGGGCAGCACGTCGACGAAGGGCGCCAGCACTGCCACGATCTCCGGCGTGTAGCCCGGAATGGCGAGCAGGTCGTTGACGTCGTCGGGCGGGCGCAGCCCGCGCTGCCTGTCGCTGCTGCCGGCGTTGCTGGCGCCCGCGGCGCTGACCAGGTAGCGGGCAGTCGGCTCGGCGAGCGAGGCGTTCAGGCCCAGCGTCTGCAGCAGGCGGCGATAGATCGCCAGGCTGGGGGCGTCGATGGTGGCGATCTGGCCTTGGGACTCGCTGGCTGTCCACAGCACGAGGTTGGAGAGGTTGAAGCGGGCCTGGGCGTCGAGGATCCGGCCCGACAGGAAGGAGGTTTCGCCTTCCTGGTCGGTGCGCAGGCCGGCGCCGAGGAAGTCCGACAGACGGGTCTCGGCGATCGGCACTGCCCAGGGCTCGCCGAGCTGGTCCACGCTGGTGCGGCGCTGGTCGTCGCGCAGGATCAGGCGGGCCCAGTCGACGGCCGCGCGCTCGATCCAGCTGGCCTGGGCCAGCAGGCGCTGGTTCTCGATGGAGCGGATCTGCACCTGCTGGCGCCAGAGCATGCCGGATACCACCACAACCGCCAGCGTGACCACCAGCAGGGCCGTGACCACGGCGGCGCCGCGCTGGCGGCGGCCGGCCGGCACAAGGGGAGCGGGGCGTTTGCTCATAGGCCGGTCATGCAGATTTTCTGGAAGCGCCGCGGCGTGTCGCCGTCGCCCATGCGCGCCGTGAGGTTGAGCTCGATCGCGCGCACCGCCGTGGTGGCGACGCCCAGGCTGGCGCTCACGCCGGAGGCGGCTACCGCGCTGGCGCTAGCGTTGCCGCTGAGCAGCGCGGCGGCGACGCGGCCGTTCTCGGCCTGCCAGCCGCCGGGTTCGACCCAGACGCGCGCCGACAGGCTGTCGGCATCGCCAACCAGCGGCCGTGCCAGGTTGCCGCCGCCGCCCGCCTGGCGCAGCGTGATCATCGCCGCCTGCACGGCGCTGCGGTTGTCCGCCGGCGGGCTGGCCGCGCGCACCACCGTGTTGCCGTTAAGGCGATAGACGACGACTTGCCACTGGCTGGGGCGACCCTCCTCGCGGCGGTCGCGCACCATCAACAGCTGGCCGTTGCCGAGCTCTACCGGGCTGCCCTGGAGCAGGGTCGGGCTGGTCAGGTGCTCGCAGTCGGACTGGAACTGGCCGTACAGCAGCTTGAGCGAATTGAGGCGGTTGTCGTGGTCGGTCAGGCGCTCGCGGCCGCGCGTCATCGCGTCCAGGCCGCGCCACGCGATCACGGCGATCACCGCCAGCAAGGTGATCGCCACCAGCATTTCCAGCAGCGTGAAGCCGCGCATGGCCACGGCCTGGCGTGGCCGCCCAAGGCACTGAAGGCCCTGGAGGCCCTTAGGGCGCTTAACGCGTTTAAAGCAGGTTGCGCGTTTCATTGGGAACGATGGTGACCAGCCAGGCCAGGCGCACGGATTTGTCGGCGCCGGACGGGTAGACCGCGATCTCGACGCGGCGGAAAGAGGGGTTGGGCGTGCCCGAGATGGTTTCTTCGCAGTACAGCTCCACGCCGCCTTGCGGGCAGGCGTAGCCGCGCGTGCCAGGCTCGGGCCAGGTCTTGGACAGGCGCAGGGTGGCGAGGTGGTTCTCGGCGCTCCACTCGGCCAGCATGCGGGACTGCAAGGCCGAGCCCGCCTCGATCATCGATCCCATCGCGCGCATGGCGGCGGTCAGCGCCACGGCCAGGATGGTCAGGGCGACCAGCACTTCGATCAGGGTGAAGCCGCGCACCGGCATGCACCGGGCGCTGCGCGCACAGGGCGGCGATTTTGGGTGGCGCGTCATGGCGTGCTGGCAAAGTAGCGGCCGGCACCGTCGCTGGCCACGTCGATACGGATGCCGCCGCGCACCAGCACGACATGCTGGGGACCTTCGATCAGCTCGCGCCCGAACACCAGGCGCGCGCCGCCGTTGCCGCGCCCGCCTTCGGTGACGGCCACGCTGTCGAGCTGCAGGCGCCATTTGGTCGGCGCGAACACGTCCCCGGCGAGCGGGGCCCAGCCGGCCGGCGTGGCTTGCAGGAAACGCCAGCCGACCGTATCGGCCTCCCAGGCGATCGGCCGGGCGCGCAGCTGGGCTTCTTCCTGGGCGAGCTCGAACAGCCGCGCAATGCGCTGTCCGTCGTCGAGCACGCGGCCGCGCTCATTGGGCGCGGCATTGACGGCTACCAGCGAGATCACGATGCCGGCAATCACCATCACCACCAGCAGTTCCAGCAAGGTGAAGCCGCGGCCGCGATGGCCGTGAGCTTGCCCTGCCTGTGGCCAGGTGCTCATGGCTGCGCGCCTGGCCCGGATCATGGCAGTGGTTCCTTATTCCCAGTTGCCGATATCGGCGTCGTTGCCACTGCCGCCCGCCTGGCCGTCGGCGCCGAAGCTGAACACGTCGATCTCGCCGCGCACGCCCGGGTTCAGGTACTGGTACGGATGGCCCCAGGGGTCCTTGGGCAGCTTTTCCAGGTAGCCGCCACCTTTCCAGTTGTTGGGCACGGGCTCGGTGGTGGGCTTGGCCACCAGTGCCGCGAGGCCTTGCTCCGTGGTGGGATAGCGGCTGTTGTCCAGGCGGTACAGCTTGAGCGCCTGCATGATCGAGGAGATGTCCTGGCGCGCAGCGACGATACGGGCTTCGTCCGGGCGGCTCATGATCTTCGGGACCACCAGCGCGGCCAGCACGCCGAGGATCACGATCACGACCATGATTTCGATCAGGGTAAAGCCGCGGACACGGCGGCGGCCGAGGCGGGGGGAAGAGTCGGGAAGGGTGGCAACGTTCCTGCGCATCATGGTTAGCCTTATGGAATATCTGGCGGAGCGCCTGCTTACATCCGCGTTGCATCCGCGTGGTGGCGATCCAGTGGTCAAACAGTATAACCGCCACTTCATGACGACTTTGCGAGCGAGTGCTTGCATGTTCACCCGCGGCGAAACGGCGCGGGATGCGCGCAACGCATCGTTTTGCCTTGGCGTGCCGATGCGTCGCGGGCCTGACGGAGGCAGACAGCTGTCATGCGGCTCTGGTAGGCTTGGCGTTTTGATGTCTACCAGCCCACTTCCGTGCAACTCTCCTTGCGGCCCGCCCTTCGCTTCAACCCCTCCAGCCTCTGGCTGCCGCGACTGGCCGCGCTCGTGCTGTTCGTCGCGCTATGCGCCCTGGCCACCCGCTGGGCGCTGACCTTCAGCGCGATGCAGACCATTGCCGTGCCGAACGCGGCCCGCGTGGCGCAGACCGAGGCGGTGGAGACCGGCGCGGCCGGCACGCTGTTTGGCGGCAACGCGCAGTCCGGCGTGCGCGATGTGCAGTTGATCGGTGTGGTTGCCGACATTGGCAGCGGTGCCGGGGCGGCCATTGTCTCGCTGGATGGCGGCCCGCCCAAGGCGGTGCGCGCGGGCACCGCGCTGTCGCCGCAGCTCCGGCTGACGGAAATCCGCGATCGCGGGGTCGTGATCGAGCGCAATGGCGTGCGCCAGGAAATTGCGCTGCCGGTCCCGGCCATCGTCACGCGCGGTCCCGCGGCGGCCGCGCAGCCGGCTTTGCCGGCAGGCGCGGCGGCGCCGCTATCCACGCCGATGCCGGTGCCCGCCACGCCCATCCCCGCACCCCCGCCGCAGTCCTTGCCGCAGCAGCAGTCCCAGGGCGGCAGCGAACCTATCTCTGCCAAAGACTGACTTGTAACAGCGCTGCGCCAACTTGTTTACTTTACTTTCAGTGGTTTACGCCGGCGGTGCTTAACTGTGAGCCGCGTAACAACGTATTAGGTGGACCAACTTTCCAGCCTGGCGTGCGCTCTAATCCCTACCAGTCCACCGAGACGAAAAAGGAGCAAAGACATGCAAGGCAATCTCAAGGCACGTTCGATCCGGAATTTCATGGCCGCTTCGGCCGTGTTCCTGGCGATGGGCGGCGCAGCTTTCGCCCAGACCACTGCCCCCGCCGCGCCGGCCCCGGAACGCCACCATATGGAGCATGGCGGCGGCATGTGGTTCAAATCGGTCGATACCGACGGCGATGGCACGATCTCCAAGGCGGAGGCCGACGCGCTGTTCAACAAGATCGACACCAATCACGACGGCAAGCTCGACAAGAGCGAGCTGGCTGCTTATCGCAAGACGATGATGGAGCAGCGCCGTGCCGAGATGCGGGCCGAGCTCGATGCCCGCTTCAAGGCGGCCGACAAGAATGGCGACGGTGCGCTGACCAAGGCAGAGGTGCAAGCCGGGATGCCTCACCTGGCCAGGTACTTCGACCAGTTCGACACCAACCACGATGGCAAGCTGACGCTGGACGAGATCCACGCTGGCATGCAGAAGATGCACGAGCAGCGGATGCAGCGGATGCCCCGCGGTAGCCAGTCCAACCCGGCAGCGCCGTCGAGCAGCGGTGGCTGATCGCGGTGACTGATTGAGGCAGGATCCACGGCGCGCCGCGCCGTGGGCAGATGAAAAAAGCGCGACCGTTGCCGGCCGCGCTTTTTTTTTGCGCCGTGGCTGGCGGCACCGGCCAGCGTTGGCACCATCCTTGCCTTCGGAACCCTCGACCTGCCGGGTCAGCGGATAGTCCACGCCCCTGAAGGCCGGCACGTCCGGGGCGATCGGGTCGCATTTGCCATGGCAGTCTCCGACGCCCCGTTCCTGTGCATGGCTGTACGTCGCGGCGGCATCTTGCACCCGGAAGGCGATCGCGCAGGGCGAAAGGACGCCGCAGGAGACAGGTCACCATAAAAAATTGCGTACTTGTGCACGGTTTGCTAAATTTGCGCAAAAAAATTGCCGACAAACATATTGCGGAGCAACAATATCGTGAGCAAGGTGGAGCTGGACAAGATCGACAGGAAGATCCTGGAGGTGCTGCAGACCAACGGGAGGCTGACCAACCTGGAAGTGGCCGAGCGCGTGAACCTGTCGCCCAGCCCGTGCCTGCGGCGCATCCGCCGGCTGGAGGAGGTTGGCGTGATTCGCCAGTACGCGGCGCTGCTGGAACCCGGCCGGATCGGGCTGGGGCTGCTGGCCTATATCAACGTACGGCTCGAGAAGCACGGGGGCGCGCCCAAAGGCAAGGCGCCGCTGGACTTGTTCCGAGCTGCCATCGAGATCTGGCCGGAAGTGGCCGCCTGTCACGCCATGACCGGGGAGATGGACCTGCTGCTCAAGGTCTACGTGGAAGACATGGAGCATTTCGCACGCTTCATGAAGGACCACTTGCTGGCCCATCCGGCGGTCATCGACGTACGATCGAGCTTTGCCCTCGAATGCATCAAGGACACCACGGCCTTGCCGGTGCCAGGAGGCTGAGGGCCTCGCGGCCATCGCCGGCGCCAAAGAAAATGGCGCGCCGGGCGGGCGCGCCATCGGTACGATGCCGGCAGGCTTCGCTCAGGCGGTGTGCTTTTGCGGCACCATCGAGCGCCAGAAGCGCAGGCCGAAACGGCGCGCATCGCGCAGGTTGCGGCGCAGCATGTAGTCGAGGTCGGCAACCTGCTCGTCGAGCGCCTCGGTCAGGCGGCTGACGGTATCGGCAGGCGGCAGCTCAAGGTAGGCATCGGCCTCGCCGTACGCATACTGCACCTTCATGCCGGCCTTCTTGGCAATGTGCATCATGGCGGCATTGCGCGACAGGCAGTGCATGTACAGGGTGCGCACATTGCTGTTGCGGCCGTGCATGGCCGCACGCTCGAATAGCGAGCTGCCAATGCCGCGGCCACGTGCGCTCTGCGACACGGAGACGCCGAACTCGGCAACGCGGCCCTGCGTGTTGTCGCGCAGGTTGGCAAAGTGGCCCACGCCGATCAGTTCCAGGTGCTCGTCGTACACGCCGAACACGGTGTCGTGGTCGAAATCGATGCTGTCGACGTAGGCTTCGATCACATGATCGCCAACCGACTGGCCGAAACGGAGCAGGCGATCCTCCTCGCCCAGGGCGAGGAAATGCTTCAGCAGGCGCGAGCGATGATGCGCAGCCAGCTCGCGCACCAAGGTGGTGGGGCGATGCGAGGCTTGCGCTGCTGCGGCTGCACGGCGGAGATCTTCGTCGGATACGGCCCCGACGGCCTTGCTCAGTTCGAGCGGATTCACTTTGTTTTCCTTGCGACGTAATCAGGTATAAAAATAGCACTCAGCGGGTGTTCAGCCATGCACTTTCGACAAATGGGTCGGGCTACAAGGGCAAACACTATCTTGCTGCAATGCAAAAAGTATTGTAGTGGATTTGTCAGTTCCACGTAAGGTGAGCATCGCATCAACCTTGTTCGATTTTGTAAATTCCAACTAAATCTATATAAATCAATGAGTTGTGTGATGCTTGAAGGGCGCTTTCTGCCCGATGATGTGGGTTTGCTGCAACGCCGCATATCAGCTTTCGCCAGGCCGGGGCACGGGATTGGCCCTGCCTCGCGGTGATGCAGTCCCAGTTATTCACAGATATAAGTGCTTTATGCACATCTTTTTGTGCCTCACGGCTACCATTGCGCAGCCGATTTCTCAGGATTTTTCGTGGACCCCAAGGCCGAGCCCCCGATTCTCGTTATCTACGCCCACCCCAGGCCGCAACTGTCGCGCGTCAATCGTCCGCTGGCGGCGGCACTGGAAAGCCTGCCCGGCGTGACCGTGCACGATCTCTACACCAGCTATACCGACTACGACATCGACGTGGTCGCTGAGCAGCGCGCCCTCGCGCGGGCCGGCACGCTGGTGCTGCAGTTCCCGGTGCAGTGGTACAGCATGCCGGCGCTGCTCAAGCTGTGGGTGGACGAAGTGCTGGAGAGTGGTTGGGCTTACGGCCCCGGCGGTACGGCGCTGCGTGGCAAGTCCATGCTCGTGGTGGCCAGCACCGGTGGCCACGCCGACTCCTACGGGCCCGACGGCACGCACGGCCACAGCATCGAGGAATACATGCTGCCGCTGGAGCAGACCGCCGTGCTGTGCGGCATGAGTTGGCTCTCGCCGCTGGTGCTGCACGATGCCAACCAGGCTGATGCCCAGGCGCTGGCCGACCATATCGGCCGGGTCACCGGTGTGCTGGGCGGCATTGCGGACGGCGCCCGTGGCGTTGCCTTCAACGCCGCCGCAAGCTGAGGAGCGCGCCATGGAACAACATGATTTCCTGGTGGCCCTGGTGGTTTTCCTGGTGGCCGCGGTAGTGGCGGTGCCGGTGGCGCGCCGCTTTGGCCTGGGCGCGGTGCTCGGCTACCTGCTGGCCGGCGTGGCGATCGGCCCGTGGGCCCTGCGGCTGGTGACCAACGTCGAATCCATCCTGCATTTTTCCGAGTTTGGCGTGGTGCTGATGATGTTCGTGATCGGCCTGGAACTCGAGCCCAAGAAGCTGTGGGCGCTGCGCCGCGTGATCTTCGGCTATGGCGGCGCCCAGATGGCGGCCTGCGCGATCCTGCTCGGCGGCGTCGCTGCGCTGGTCGGGGCCTCGTGGCAGGTCGCACTGGTGGCGGGCCTGGGGTTGGCGCTGTCGTCCACCGCAATCGCGCTGGCCACGCTGACCGAACGCAATCTCTTTGGCACGCCGGCGGGCGCCGCCAGCTTCGGCATCCTGCTGTTCCAGGACATCGCCGCGATCCCGATGATCGCGCTGTTGCCGCTGCTGGCTGCCGGTGGCGCCGACGCCGGCGCGTCCGGCGCGGCGGGCTGGCTTGGGGCGGCAAAGGCGGTCGGGGTGATCGGCGCCGTGGTGGTGGGCGGGCGCTATCTGGTCCGCCCCGCGCTGCGCTTTATCGCGCGCACCGACATGCGCGAGATGTTTACCGCCTTCGCGCTGCTGCTCGTGGTGGGCATCGCGCTGATGATGGACGCGGTGGGATTGTCGATGGCGCTGGGCACCTTCTTGGCCGGTGTGCTGCTGGCGGACTCGGAGTACCGTCATGCGCTGGAAGCCGACCTTGAGCCCTTCAAGGGCCTGTTGCTGGGCTTGTTCTTCATGGCGGTAGGCATGTCGATCGACTTCGGCGTGCTGATGCAGGCGCCAGTGCAGGTGGCGGCCTTGGTGGTTGGCTTCGTGCTGCTCAAGACGGTGGTGCTTGCCCTGCTGGCGCCGCGCTTTGGCATCGCGCGCGGCCAGTGGTTATTGTTTGCGCTGCTGATTTCACAGGGCGGCGAGTTCGCCTTCGTGGTGTTTGGCGTGGCGGGCGGCGCCGGCTTGCTGCCGGCGCGCATCGAGGCGCTGCTGGTGCTGGTGGTGGCGCTGTCGATGGTGGCCACGCCGCTGCTCCTGTTGGCCTTCGACCGGCTGGTGGCGCCCCGGCTGGCCCGCCTGGCGCGGCGCCCGGACGACGTGATCGCGCCGCAGGACAACCCCGTGCTGATCGCCGGCTTTGGCCGCTTTGGCCAGATCATCGGCCGCCTGCTCTATGCGCAAGGGATCGGCGTGACCGTGCTGGACCACGATCCCGACCAGATCGAGTTTCTGCGCCAGTACGATTTCAAGGTGTTCTACGGGGACGCCACGCGCATGGACCTGCTTGAATCCGCGGGCGCGGAGCGGGCCCGCATCCTGGTGGTGGCGATCGATGGCATGGAGGACAGCCTTGCGCTGATCGACAGCGTGCGAGCGCGTTTCCCGCACCTGCAGATCTACGCGCGGGCGCGCCATGTGTCGCACGTCTACCAGCTCAAGGACCGCGGCGTGCATCTGTTCGAGCGCGAAGTGTTCGAGGGCTCGCTGTTGCTGGGCCGTCGCGTGCTGGAGGGGCTGGGCTACGATCCCGTGCAGGCCCGCTCGGTCGCGCTGCGCTTTCGCCGGCATAACATCGCGGCGATCGAGCGCTTCTACCCGCATTACACGGACCAGAAGAAGCTGGTCTCGCTGGCGCGCCAGGCGCGTGACGAACTGGAGGAAATGTTCCGTCAGGACCGCGATCAGCGCCGCCAGCGGGAAGAGGAAGACTGGTCCTGAGTGCCGCGCCGGCGCTGCAATGGCGCCGGCATTGCCTATGAATATGTGTTACTCGACACCGCGCAGCCGCGCCGCGGGCTCTGCGCGGGCGCCAGGCAATCCGCCCGCCAGCAGGTCGATCACCATCTCGGCGAACTCCGCGTACGACAGCTTGCCGCCCGGCTTGAGCCAGGTGAAGGTCCAGTTGATCATGCCGAACACCGTCATCGTCAGCGCGGCCTGGTTGTCGCGGTTGACGCGCTCGGGATAGGCCCGGCGCAGCTGGCGGGAGAAGGCGGCCACCACGTCGCGCTCGCGCTTGAGGATCTGGTCGCGCTGCTCCTCGGCGAGGAACTTGACGTCGTTGATCAGGGCGACATGCCGGGTCTGCGAGGTCTCGTACTCGGCCAGGAAGGCCCGGATCAGGTTGGAGAAGCTATCCAGCTCGCTGTGTCCCTGGCGTTCCGCCTCCGCCTCGACCTCGGTCACGATCAGCATCAGCCGGCGCGTGTAGCGGTCGAGCAGATCGAACAGGATCGCCTCCTTGCTCTCGTAATAGTGGTACAGCCGGGCCTTGGAGGTGCCGCAGGCGGCAGCCAGGTCGGCCATCGAGGTGCTGGGGTAGCTGCTGGCGGCAAAGGCGGCGGCAGCCAGGTCCAGGATCTGCTCGCGCTGCGCCTCGAAATCGGGTGCCTTGGTACGGGCCATGGAGACCTTCGCCTTTTTTCTTTTTACTCGCCGCCGGCGGACAGGTTGCGGCGCAGCTCGCAGGTCTGCAGGGATTCGGCATTGCCGCGCAGCACCAGCTGGCCGGCGCCGATCAGCTCGCGGCAGCGCCAGAACACAAACCAGTCGCTGGCCAGCAGGCCTTCGATGGCGCCCATCACGCCGCCCACCAATTGCGCGGCCGGTGCCCATTCCAGCGGGGCGCGCTCCAGGATCACTTCGTCGACCGTGTGGTAGGCCGCTGGCACCAGCGTATTGCCCTTCCACAGGCGCACGTCGGCGTTTTCCTTGACGTTCTGCTGCCACTCATAGCCCAGGCGGCCCAGGCGCAGGACCGAGACCGGGGCGATGGTGGAGAAGCGCCGCGCCAGCCGGGCCGCGGGATACATGCCGATAGCGGCCAGGTTGCCGCGCGCGGGCACTTCCAGCTCGCGCAGGTCCATGGCCACTTCATTGATGCGCTGGGGCGACTGGTAGAGGTGAAACACCACCCGGCGCAGCATCAGCTGGTCGGAAGCGCTCTGGCCATGCCAGATGGCAACTTCCAGCTCATCCTTGCGCAGGCCATGCAGCTGGTCCAGCGCCTGATGCATTTCGGCGGCGAAGTCGATGTCGCTGTGCGGCGCCACGCGCTGCCAGAAACCGGAGCGGATCAGCCCGCTGCTATCGACGTCGGCCAGCGGCCCGACGGCGAGGTCGTCGCGAAGCACGACGACCGGGTCGGGCCTGGCGGCCTGGGCGAGGGCTTGCCGTAGCGTGTTGCCCGCTACGTCGCCGTTGACGACATGGATGTATTGCATGGGCGTGATTGTATATGGATGCGACCTGCGTAAGGCACGAAACGCGGCGGCTGAGCCGCAACGCCCGGTGCGCTGGCGATCCTTCGTCCCCGGGAAGCGGCGTCTGGCATACACAACGGAAATAGTCGTTGCCTTCGCGGTCTATATAAGTAGACCGTCCACCGTTTCGGGACGGCGGCGGCGCCGTCGGAGCGATTCCATGCGTGGAGCTTGATCCTGCGCAAGGCGCCGCGCCGGCTAAACGTCAACCATGGCGTTTAGCCGCAACGCCTGTCTTAAGGAGGCAATCATGCCGTGCGCTCGCCTTGGGCGGGCCCGCGTCAAAGGGTTTCGGCGCTGGCTCGCTCGCTTCAGACGTCTGGCGCCATTGGCGCTAGCCGCGCTGGTGGCGTTCCAGCCACCACTCGCCGCCGCCAATGAGCTCAGCATGGTCCGGCAAGCATTTGCGCAACAGGTGTCCCGCCATCTCAGCCTCCCGGCGGCCGTCGCCGTGCGGTATGCCGGCTTGCTGGCGTCCGCGCTGCAGGCAGACGGGCGGGAGGCCGATGCGGGTGACTGGGCTGTGCTGGTCGATCGCAACCCGCGCGTCCAGGCCGCCATGCTGTTCGCGCGGCCCGCCGACGATGCGCCCTGGCAGTGGGTGGGCGCCGCGCCCGTCTCGACAGGCAAGCCAGGCACTTTCGATCATTTCATCACCCCGACCGGTGTATTCAGCCACAGCATGGACAACATGGATTTCCGCGCCGAGGGTACCTACAACGAAAAAGGCATCCGCGGCTACGGCGTCAGCGGGATGCGCATCTATGACTTCGGCTGGGTCGATGCCCAACGTGGCTGGGGCAAGGGCGGGGAGAGCCAGATGCGCTTGCAGATGCATGCCACCGATCCGGACCGGCTTGAATCTCGGCTGGGCCACCCGGCGTCCAAGGGATGCGTGCGGATCCCCGCCACCCTGAATCGCCTCCTTGACCACTATGGGCTGCTGGATGCCGACTACCTGGCCGCCGCGCAGCGCGGTGACTCGCTTTGGGTCCTGGCGCCGGGCCGGGCGCCGGTAGCCCGGCCCGGGCGCTACCTCGTGATCGTGGACTCGGGCGCGCACGCAACGCCCGCGTCGCACGGGGGTGAGTAGTATCGAATCCGGCGGAATGCGATGCCGCTTCCGCCACTATCCGTTGTTTTTCTGGAGAAAATGGCAATGACGAATGCGGCTTATAAGAAGATTGTGGTGGCAGTGGACGGCAGTGCAACTTCCGACCTGGCACTTGCCGAGGCAATCCGGATCGCGGGCACCGGGGGCGCGCAAGTCCTCGCCTTGTATGTCGTGGACAACGGCCAGCTTATGTTCGATGTTGCGTATTACGACCCAACGCCTGTGCTGCAAGCGCTGGCTGACAGCGGCGAACGCGCGCTGGCGGCTGCCGCGCAACGCCTCGGCGCGCAGGGCGTGCGCCACGAAACGCGGCTGGTCACCCAGCAGGCCGTGGGGGGGGACATTGCCAGTGCGGTAAACGATGCCGCCGCCGAGTGGGGTGCAGACCTTATCGTGATCGGCACCCACGGCCGGCGTGGCGTGCGCAGGCTGGTCCTGGGCAGCGTGGCCGAGTCCGTGATCCGGCAGGCCAGCGTGCCGGTGCTCCTGGTGCGCGGCCAGGCGGCGGAAGGCTGAGCCTTCAGCCCGCGAATCGGACGTGCCCGCTGCGTAACAGGATTTCCCGGGCCTGGGTGAGTTCGAACAGGCCTTCGGCAATGCGTTCGATGCGCTGCCGATGGCTGGTGAACGCCCGCACCAGGTCCTCCTCGCGCGGGGAGCGGGCGCCGAAATGGGTCTCGAGCGCCTCGGCCGTGATCGAATACAAGGTGGGTTGCCCGTTGACAGTGGCGGGGCAGGAGAGGGTCAGGCTAGCCGCACAGTAGGTGGGAACGCTGCGGGGAAAGGATATTTCGGGCATGGCGTGCTCACACCGGTCACTGAGGGATGGAACCATTCTAGGAGATCGTTCCGATCCGCGATGAACGTGGAGTGCTGGGCTTTGACCGTCATCAACCCGGATATGGCAAACGCGGGCCGTTGGGTTTGGGCTGGCTGCCAGCCAGCCGGTGCACGGCGGCCACGGCTGCGTGGGCGGCGTTGAGCTGGGCCGAGGCGAAGCCGGCCTGTTCAACCAGAAACCGGTCCAGCGGCGCCGCGGAATCAGGCAGGAACCCGCTTGCAAGCGAAGTCACGCCTGCGCCGGGGTTGGCTGCCAGGTCCGACAGCTGCGCGGCGAGGCCTTGCAGGACTGCCTGCGTGGCCGGTTCCGGCTGGCTTTTGCCCGCTTGGCCCTCTAGCCCGGCGCGCACCAAGCCAGCCAGCGCTGCCATGCGCCGCAAGGCCAGGTGCAGCTGGGCGTACTCGCGGGCCAGCTCTGGAGCGAGCTCTGCCGCGCCCTGCTGCAAGGTTTGATCCGCCCGGCTGGAAGTACGTCCGGCCG
Organism: Cupriavidus sp. PET2-C1; assembly: GCF_054515855.1. Classification (NCBI taxonomy): domain Bacteria; kingdom Pseudomonadati; phylum Pseudomonadota; class Betaproteobacteria; order Burkholderiales; family Burkholderiaceae; genus Cupriavidus; species Cupriavidus sp. PET2-C1. The sequence goes on along the minus strand of NZ_CM137259.1, from coordinate 4,051,712 downwards.
CCATGCGCAAGGTTTCCAGCCGTGTCTGCGTCGGTGCGGGCGAGCGCGTGGGCGAGGCAGTGAACGCGCTGGCGCCGGCAAATGCTGCCCGCAGGTACGCTGCGTTTGCCACCAGGGCGTCGAGGCTATGGCGATACACCCGCGACAGCTCGGCCCGCGGCGCCAGCACGTAGTAGCTGGCCAGGGCGATCAGGCAGCCCAGCGCCGTGTCGATGCCCCGCAGCGCGGCAAAGTGGCTGCTGTCCGCCGCTGGGGCCCCGACCCACGAGAACAGGATTACCGCGGGTGTCAGGCACATCGCGAAGGCACCGGGACTGCCGGCGAGCCGGCACGTGTAGGCGGCCGCCAGGCAGGCCGCGCTGATTGCCAGGGCCAGCGGCGCCGGCGGGTGAGCCAGGCCGATGGCACAGGCGAGCAGCGCGCCGGCCAGGGATCCCGCGAAGCGCAGGAACGAGATCCTGCGCGTGGTTTGCAACTGGGGGCTAAGCACCATGATGACGGTGACCGCCACCCAGTATCCGTGATCGACTCTCCAGAACTGCGCTGGCATCAGGCTCAGGCTGCCAGCCAGTGCCAGCCGCACCGCATGGCGGGCCACGCGGGCATCGCGGGCGGTGTGCTCCGCAACCACGGCGCGCCAGCGTTGCCATGTCCGGCGCATGGTGCGCCGTGGCCAACGGTACTCGCGGCGCCAGTCGCTGAAGGCCGGATACCGGGCCAGTGCGCTCAACGCAGCCTGGTACAACGGCGGCGCCCCGGCATTGGCCAGCGGTGCATGCAGGCGGCGCAGTTCGCCGGCCAGCGCCGCGCATAACGACGGCAGGTCAGGCGCGTGATGGGCCAGACTTTCGCAGGCCTGCTCCCGGACATCGGTGACGCAGCGCAGCAAGTGGCGCAGCGGCAGGTGCTCCGCACTGCCCGTGTCACCGGCTTTGGGGCCTGCGTCATCGGCCCGGCTGCGCAATTCGGCGGCAACGATCAACAGGGCGAACATGGCATCGGCCAAGCTCACCACATAGGCATAGTGCATCAGCCCAAGCGGGTCCCTCAGGCTGCGCCGCATGTTGATCGCCTGATGCGCAGCCTCGATACGTTCGCGGATGTCGCGCTTGATGGCCGTCGCATCGCCCACGGGCGCATCGGCCGCCAGATCGGAAGCAAAACGCAGCAACGCATCGAACACCGCCAGTATCTCGGCGCGCGGCCGCGTGTCGCGAGCGGATCGGATGAGGGCTAGGCTGACGACGCAGGCGAAGATGCCGCCGAGCAGGAATTCCTGGCTGCGGGCCAGCACACGCACAGCCAGCTCGGCCTCGCCCGCCGGTTGCAGGCAGGAGGCGATCAGCACCACGTAGAGCAGCTTGGCCGACAGCGCGGGCACGGGGCCGCGGGTCTCGGCCAGCCCGGCGGCCAGCCCAGCGAAAAGCACCACGGCCAGCGCTGTCCACGGCGTCACCGCTGCAGCGGTGCCCAGGGCACATGCGGCCGCACCGCCAATGCCGACGGAGCCCAGTGCGGCCAGCCGTTCGGCGGCGGTGCCGCGGCGATCGGCCAGGCAGGTCCAGATAGAAGCCGTTGCCGCCCACAGATAGCCAGCTTCCCCGGTAAGCCATCCCGTGCCGGCCAGGACCAGGAACGAGAAGGCGTAGACCAGGCCTCTTTGCAACATCGAAGCATCGGGGCGGGGCAGGCGCAGCGCGGAAATCATGTCGGCAAGAAGGGTGGGCGCTGCGAGGCGGAGATTCGCCCTGCCAGGCGCAAGAGATAGGTTGACTCTACGGGATCGAATGTTGCGTCGCAACATTCTGCGCGAAATTCGAGGTTTCACCCCGGAGCGGTGCGGCCTGGCCTTCTCTTGGTGCAGCGGCTGAGCTTCTTTGGTGCGCTGGGCAGGATCGGCTGCGGCCGGTGCCGTGAGCCGCCACAGCAAGGGCAAACCATGGCGATTGGCAAAACGCGGGCAAAAAAAACCCGCGCAGTTTCGTGCGCGGGCTGGAATCCACCGAGGTGGTGGAGGAGACAGACTCCACTATATATGATTTGCTGCGTCGCACCAAGCGGCATATAGGCCAAGCGTGTCTGGCTTCACAAACATGTTGTATATGAGCAACAAAGTGGCGACCTAATACATCGGAAGCTCGTTTTTTCTCATCTTTTGCCCTTTTTTCGTCGAGTGTTTGTCAGCAATTCGTCTGGTTTATCGCGGCACGGCGTGCCCGTTTCAGCGGAAGAACAGGTAGGCGATGCCGACCGCGGCGCACAATCCCACAAGATCGGCGAACAAGGCACAGGCAAGCGCGTGCCGTGTGTTGCGGACGTTGACGCTGCCGAAGTACACGGCGAGCACATAGAAGGTGGTTTCGGTCGAGCCCTGGATGATCGCGGCGAGCTTGCCTTGGAACGAGTCGACGCCATAGGTGCTCATGACGTCGATCATCAGCCCGCGTGCGCCCGCGCCAGACAGGATTTTCATCAACCCGACCGGCAACGCGGGGACGAAGGCGGTGTCCAGGCCCAGCCAGGCAAAAGCGGTGCTCAGGCCCTGCATCAAGACATCCATGCAGCCGGTCACCCGAAACAGCCCGATCGCCACCAGGATTGCCACCAGATAGGGAATGATCTGTACAGCCACGCCAAAGCCTTCCTTGGCGCCGTCGACGAAGGCCTCGTAGACATTGATGCCGCGCACGGCACCGCAAATCAGGAAGACCACGATCAATGTGAGGATGAAGCCGCTGCCAGCCAGGGCGGTGGCGGTGCTCACCTGTTCCGGGGGCGCGTGCCGCAGCCAGAGGAAGAGTCCGCCGACAGCCGCCGCCAGCAGCCCGAAGGCGGCCAGCACGGCAGGCTTGAGCAGGTTGAGCCGCTGCGCCCAGGCCACCGCCAGCAAGCCGGCAACGCAGGACGCGCAGGTGGCGAGCAGGGTTGGAAGGAAGATATCCGCGGCATTGAACCCGACCAGGCCTTGCTTGACCGCGATCGCCTGCCGCATGGCGATCACCGAAGTCGGGATCAACGTCAAGCCAGCCGTGTTCAGCACGATGAACATGATCTGCGCGTTGCTGGCCGTGTCAGCGTGCGGATTGAGCGACTGCAGCTCCCGCATGGCATTGAGGCCGAGCGGCGTCGCCGCGTTGTCGAGCCCCAGCATATTGGCCGATACATTCATCATCATCGCGCCCTGGGCCGGGTGGCCCTGGGGAACGCCAGGGAAGAAGTGGCGCAAAAGCGGATTGACCGCGCGCGCGAAGACGTCGACGACGCCGGCGCGTTCGCCAATGCGCATGATGCCCAGCCACAAGCTCATGACGCCCGCCAGGCCAAGCGAAATCTCGAACGCGGTGCGTGCGTTGTCGAACAGGCTTGCGAGCATCGCCGGAAACACTGCGGTATCGCCTGTCGCCACACGAATGCAGGCGACGACGAAGGCGAGCAGGAAGAAGGAGAGCCAGACCAGGTTAAGAGCCATCGGCGAATCGCAGGCGGGGTTTGGGAGAGGCTACGCATCATAGCCTGCCGGACCCGTGCCCCCGGCACATGGGTGGCGCGTGCTGCCAGGGCCGGCGCGCCCCGGCGTGAGCCTTGGCACTGGCAATGTGTTGCGCAAAAACCGTAGTGCGCCGGTATACAATGCGGACAATACCGCCGCGGTCGCATTGCCCCTCAGCCTTCCGGGCCAGCGCCGCGGTCCCTGATCCCTATGACACCTGTCCGCGATGGCTCGCCCGCGCGCCACACCCGAGGACAGTGTCTCGCTGACCAAGCCAGAACCTATGTCCGACGCCCATGGTACCGAACACGCACTTCCTGGTTCGGATTCCGCCGGCGCCAGCCTTGGCGCCCAGCACTCCCCATTGTTTGCCCTGGTGACCGATACGTTGCGTGAGCGCATCCTCGGCGGGCAATACAACCAAGGCGAGCGCCTGGTCGAAAACAAGCTTTCCACTGAACTCGGCGTGTCGCGCATCCCCGTGCGGGAAGCGCTGCGCGCGCTTGCCGCCGAAGGCCTGGTGCGCATCGAGCCCCGGCGGGGCGCCTCGGTGGCGACGCTGTCGCCGAACATCGCCAAGGAAATGGTCGAAGTGCGGGCAACCCTGGAGGGGCTAAACGCCAAGCTGGCTGCCCAGCGCCGTGATCCTGCCCTGATCGCCGAGCTCAGCGAAGTGCTGCGCCAGGGCACCGAGGCCGCCGCGAGCGGACGCTCGGAGCGCTTCATCGAATTGAACACCCGCTTCCATGAGGTGCTGGGCAATATCGCGGCCAATAGCGTGCTGCAGGATATGGTGCGTACGCTCCGGGAGCGCACGGGCCTGCTGTTCGCGCCGGCCAACGTGACGCGTGCCCGGCAGAACTGGGAAGAGCACGCGCAGATCCTGCAGGCCGTCATCGCCGGCGATGCGGATCTGGCGGCGCTGTTGGCGACGCGGCACGTCTACAGCGCTGCCAAGGCAGCCGAAGATGTGGCCGAGGCCGGCGCTGCGGGTTCTTGAGCGCTGGTAGATAGTATTCGATATACGAAAGCGATTCCGCACCGGGTCAAGTCAGCACCTGTCGCCGCCGTAGCGCTGCTTTTCGTTGATTCCATTGGCATTTTGGCCGCTCTCGCAGCTACCCAATGCCCGGGAATGGGGCGTTTGCGAGCCTCGGAATGACGCGGTGCACCAAAATTCGGTATACTGTCAATCCTGATGAACCACAATAGGGATTGACCATGGACTACCCGACGCCCGCCTATTTCCGGCAGTCGGTTGGCGAGCAACTGCTGGCCCACTATGCCGAGCGCGACGCTGTGCGCCATTGCACCCCGCTCCTGCCTATCCGCTGGCCTAGCCTGCGCTCCTTGGTCCGCCGCCAGTGCGTGCGCGGCCAAAAGGCGGTTTGAGCGCACGGCCTAGGATAAGGCGGCGCCGCGCGCCGCCAGCAGGGCGCGCAATATAGAGCGGTGGCATCTTTCCTCGTGCTCGCAGTAACAGCCAATCGAGAAATTCGTTTGCTGTGACATCGCGGCCAGCAGATCCAGTGTCCTGCTGGCTTCCGGGCGTGCCATTTCCGCACGAAAGTGCCGCTCGAATGCCCGCCATGCCTTTTCGTCCCCTCCGGCCTGTATGTCCAAGGCCTGTGCAACCAGTTCGGCGGAGGGCGAGAGGTTCGGAAACCACACATCGTAGTAGTCCCGCTTAGCAAACTCGGTTTTCGGCACGCCCCGGGGCGGCCGGCGTACGGTGCCGATGCGGATTCCCTCGTCAGGCTCTCGGGGCGAACCCAGCTTCACGATGCGGATGGTCATGCAAGTTCCTCCTTCTAAATAGAGTGACCCGCGGGCGCGGCGGCGGACTTCATCGTGTGCCACCCAGGCTAGGCCGGCGGCCATAGTTTGCCGTAATCAGATGGCTGCCGGCTAGCGCCGCGGCTTGGTGGTGCCGGTCAGCCTCCACAAGCCTTTTGCGGCGCTTTTCTGTTGATGCCAGAATCATTTCAGAAAACGCTTGCCAAGGCCGAGGGCGGCGCCTATGATTCGCCCCCTCGCAACACGAAACACCGCTGCAAAGCAGACGGGACAAGGGTTGCGGGGTCAGCAGGGGTGGTTGGCGGCGCGGATGGCGCAGCGAGCTGAAGAAAAAAACCTGTTGACGAAACGATGATCACGCTTCATAATCTCGTTTCTCTGCTGCAGCAAACGCAGCGACGCGGTAAGCAAAGCGAACCGCGGCCAGTTCTTTAACAAACAAACAACCGATAAGTGTGGGCGCTTGATAGCGGATGCGGAAGACTTCGGTCTTTTAGCTTACAAGTTATAAAGTGCTCGCACAGTAAAACATGTTGGTTATGTCTTCGGACGTAACCAGTCAGTTTTCTGAGAGTGAGCGACCGCTCGAAGGAGCGAGGTTCTTCGGAACCACACAGGTATTAAACTGAAGAGTTTGATCCTGGCTCAGATTGAACGCTGGCGGCATGCCTTACACATGCAAGTCGAACGGCAGCACGGGAGCAATCCTGGTGGCGAGTGGCGAACGGGTGAGTAATACATCGGAACGTGCCCTGTCGTGGGGGATAACTAGTCGAAAGATTAGCTAATACCGCATACGACCTGAGGGTGAAAGCGGGGGACCGCAAGGCCTCGCGCGATAGGAGCGGCCGATGTCTGATTAGCTAGTTGGTGGGGTAAAGGCCCACCAAGGCGACGATCAGTAGCTGGTCTGAGAGGACGATCAGCCACACTGGGACTGAGACACGGCCCAGACTCCTACGGGAGGCAGCAGTGGGGAATTTTGGACAATGGGGGCAACCCTGATCCAGCAATGCCGCGTGTGTGAAGAAGGCCTTCGGGTTGTAAAGCACTTTTGTCCGGAAAGAAATCCCTTGCCCTAATACGGCGGGGGGATGACGGTACCGGAAGAATAAGCACCGGCTAACTACGTGCCAGCAGCCGCGGTAATACGTAGGGTGCGAGCGTTAATCGGAATTACTGGGCGTAAAGCGTGCGCAGGCGGTTTTGTAAGACAGGCGTGAAATCCCCGAGCTCAACTTGGGAATGGCGCTTGTGACTGCAAGGCTAGAGTATGTCAGAGGGGGGTAGAATTCCACGTGTAGCAGTGAAATGCGTAGAGATGTGGAGGAATACCGATGGCGAAGGCAGCCCCCTGGGACGTCACTGACGCTCATGCACGAAAGCGTGGGGAGCAAACAGGATTAGATACCCTGGTAGTCCACGCCCTAAACGATGTCAACTAGTTGTTGGGGATTCATTTCTTCAGTAACGTAGCTAACGCGTGAAGTTGACCGCCTGGGGAGTACGGTCGCAAGATTAAAACTCAAAGGAATTGACGGGGACCCGCACAAGCGGTGGATGATGTGGATTAATTCGATGCAACGCGAAAAACCTTACCTACCCTTGACATGCCACTAACGAAGCAGAGATGCATTAGGTGCTCGAAAGAGAAAGTGGACACAGGTGCTGCATGGCTGTCGTCAGCTCGTGTCGTGAGATGTTGGGTTAAGTCCCGCAACGAGCGCAACCCTTGTCTTTAGTTGCTACGCAAGAGCACTCTAGAGAGACTGCCGGTGACAAACCGGAGGAAGGTGGGGATGACGTCAAGTCCTCATGGCCCTTATGGGTAGGGCTTCACACGTCATACAATGGTGCGTACAGAGGGTTGCCAACCCGCGAGGGGGAGCTAATCCCAGAAAACGCATCGTAGTCCGGATCGTAGTCTGCAACTCGACTACGTGAAGCTGGAATCGCTAGTAATCGCGGATCAGCATGCCGCGGTGAATACGTTCCCGGGTCTTGTACACACCGCCCGTCACACCATGGGAGTGGGTTTTGCCAGAAGTAGTTAGCCTAACCGCAAGGAGGGCGATTACCACGGCAGGGTTCATGACTGGGGTGAAGTCGTAACAAGGTAGCCGTATCGGAAGGTGCGGCTGGATCACCTCCTTTCAAGAGCGTGCATCTTAAGTCGAGCGTTCACACTTATCGGTTTGTTTGCTGTTACAGCCAAGGGTCTGTAGCTCAGGTGGTTAGAGCACCGTCTTGATAAGGCGGGGGTCGTAGGTTCAAGTCCTACCAGACCCACCAAGTTATAGACGGTGGTTCGATGTTGAGCTTCCGGCGTCAGTAGTATTTGGGGGATTAGCTCAGCTGGGAGAGCACCTGCTTTGCAAGCAGGGGGTCGTCGGTTCGATCCCGTCATCCTCCACCAATTACCTGGTACCTTGGATTGGTCGTCAAAGGCAAGCGCTTAGGATTGAGCGTTTGCCTTTGGCCTTGGCCAAGACGTTGCGAGACCAAGTCTCGCACGGCTGTTCTTTAACAATATGGGATGTAGTAAAGGTGTCGTGAGCGTTGATGAGACGCTGCAGTAAAACACGATACCGGGTTGTGATTGTATCAACCGAAATGTATTTAAGTGATCGAAAGATGACTTGGAATACGGCACAAATGCGAGAACTCATCCTGTAGCGAGCACGGCTTGAACGCAAGTTTGAGACACACTCGTTATAGGGTCAAGCGAACAAGTGCATGTGGTGGATGCCTTGGCGATCACAGGCGATGAAGGACGCGGTAGCCTGCGAAAAGCTTCGGGGAGCTGGCAAACAAGCTTTGATCCGGAGATGTCCGAATGGGGAAACCCGGCCCGAATGGGTCATCCCTGACTGAATACATAGGTCAGGGAAGCGAACGCGGCGAACTGAAACATCTAAGTAGCTGCAGGAACAGAAATCAACCGAGATTCCCAGAGTAGTGGCGAACGAAATGGGAAGAGCCTTGTACTCTTTAGCAGCATTGTTAGCAGAACGGGATGGAAAGCCCGGCCCTAGCAGGTGATAGCCCTGTATGCGAAAACAGCGTTGTGGAACTAGGTGTACGACAAGTAGGGCGGGACACGTGAAATCCTGTCTGAAGATGGGGGGACCATCCTCCAAGGCTAAATACTCGTGATCGACCGATAGTGAACCAGTACCGTGAGGGAAAGGCGAAAAGAACCCCGGGAGGGGAGTGAAATAGATCCTGAAACCGCATGCATACAAACAGTCGGAGCCTGGAAACGGGTGACGGCGTACCTTTTGTATAATGGGTCAGCGACTTACATTCAGTGGCAAGCTTAACCGATTAGGGAAGGCGTAGCGAAAGCGAGTCCGAATAGGGCGTTCAGTCGCTGGGTGTAGACCCGAAACCAGACGATCTATCCATGGCCAGGTTGAAGGTGCGGTAACACGTACTGGAGGACCGAACCCACTAACGTTGAAAAGTTAGGGGATGAGCTGTGGATAGGGGTGAAAGGCTAAACAAGTCTGGAAATAGCTGGTTCTCTCCGAAAACTATTTAGGTAGTGCCTCGTGTCTCACCTTCGGGGGTAGAGCACTGTCATGGTTGGGGGGTCTATTGCTGATTACCCCGCCATAGCAAACTCCGAATACCGAAGAGTGCAATCACGGGAGACAGACATCGGGTGCTAACGTCCGGTGTCAAGAGGGAAACAACCCAGACCGCCAGCTAAGGTCCCTAAGATTGGCTAAGTGGGAAACGAAGTGGGAAGGCTAAAACAGTCAGGAGGTTGGCTTAGAAGCAGCCATCCTTTAAAGAAAGCGTAATAGCTCACTGATCGAGTCGTCCTGCGCGGAAGATGTAACGGGGCTAAGCCAGTCACCGAAGCTGCGGATGCACGTAAGTGCATGGTAGGAGAGCGTTCTGTAAGCCTGTGAAGGTGTCTTGTAAAGGATGCTGGAGGTATCAGAAGTGCGAATGCTGACATGAGTAGCGATAAAGGGGGTGAAAAGCCCCCTCGCCGTAAGCCCAAGGTTTCCTACGCAACGTTCATCGGCGTAGGGTGAGTCGGCCCCTAAGGCGAGGCAGAGATGCGTAGCTGATGGGAAGCAGGTTAATATTCCTGCACCGTCGTATGATGCGATGGGGGGACGGATCGCGGAAGGTTGTCCGGGTGTTGGAAGTCCCGGTCCCTGCATTGGAGAAGGCGCTTAGGCAAATCCGGGCGCGGAATTCAAGGATGTGGGGCGAGCGGCCTAGTGCTGCGAAGCAATTGGAAGTGGTTCCAAGAAAAGCCTCTAAGCTTCAGTCATACGAGACCGTACCGCAAACCGACACAGGTGGGCGAGATGAGTATTCTAAGGCGCTTGAGAGAACTCGGGAGAAGGAACTCGGCAAATTGGTACCGTAACTTCGGGATAAGGTACGCCCTTGTAGCTTGACTGGCCTGCGCCAGGAGGGTGAAGGGGTTGCAATAAAATGGTGGCTGCGACTGTTTAATAAAAACACAGCACTCTGCAAACACGAAAGTGGACGTATAGGGTGTGACGCCTGCCCGGTGCCGGAAGATTAAATGATGGGGTGCAAGCTCTTGATTGAAGTCCCGGTAAACGGCGGCCGTAACTATAACGGTCCTAAGGTAGCGAAATTCCTTGTCGGGTAAGTTCCGACCTGCACGAATGGCGTAACGATGGCCACACTGTCTCCTCCCGAGACTCAGCGAAGTTGAAGTGTTTGTGATGATGCAATCTCCCCGCGGCTAGACGGAAAGACCCCATGAACCTTTACTGTAGCTTTGCATTGGACTTTGAACCGATCTGTGTAGGATAGGTGGGAGGCTTTGAAGCGTGGACGCTAGTCTGCGTGGAGCCGTCCTTGAAATACCACCCTGGTTTGTTTGAGGTTCTAACCTTGGTCCGTGAATCCGGATCGGGGACAGTGCATGGTAGGCAGTTTGACTGGGGCGGTCTCCTCCCAAAGTGTAACGGAGGAGTTCGAAGGTACGCTTGGTACGGTCGGACATCGTACCTAAAGTGCAATGGCAAAAGCGTGCTTAACTGCGAGACCGACAAGTCGAGCAGGTGCGAAAGCAGGACATAGTGATCCGGTGGTTCTGAATGGAAGGGCCATCGCTCAACGGATAAAAGGTACTCTGGGGATAACAGGCTGATACCGCCCAAGAGTTCATATCGACGGCGGTGTTTGGCACCTCGATGTCGGCTCATCTCATCCTGGGGCTGTAGCCGGTCCCAAGGGTATGGCTGTTCGCCATTTAAAGAGGTACGTGAGCTGGGTTTAAAACGTCGTGAGACAGTTTGGTCCCTATCTGCCGTGGGCGTTGGAATCTTGACGGGGGCTGCTCCTAGTACGAGAGGACCGGAGTGGACGTACCGCTGGTGTACCTGTTGTCTCGCCAGAGGCATCGCAGGGTAGCTATGTACGGAAGAGATAACCGCTGAAAGCATCTAAGCGGGAAACTCGCCTGAAGATGAGGATTCCCTGGAGCCTTGAGCTCCTTGAAGGGTCGTTCGAGACCAGGACGTTGATAGGCTGGGTGTGGAAGCGCAGTAATGCGTTAAGCTAACCAGTACTAATTGCCCGTAAGGCTTGATCCTATAACCAGTGTGTTTCTACCTGGTGTGAGTGTCGCGTGCCGCTGCCCAGCAGCTAGGCCGATACGCACAACCCCTACTACATCCCTATTCGCTGCGTTGAGCATCCCTCAGCGCGGCCACCGTTTATGCCTGGTGACCATAGCGAGTTGGAACCACCCCTTCCCATCCCGAACAGGACCGTGAAACGACTCCACGCCGATGATAGTGCGGATACCCGTGTGAAAGTAGGTAATCGCCAGGCTCTCCCTTGAAACCCCTCAGTACGAAAGTACTGGGGGGTTTTGCTTTTGTGGCTGCGGTTTGCGCGATCAGCGCTGCCGACAGCGCGCTGGCTCGTCAGCCTGGCGAGCCAGCTCCTCGCTCAAGCAAGGCCCGAGAGGCCGCCAGAAGTTGTTTTAGAGCCTCTGGCGAGCCCCTATAGGGTGAAGGTGTTCTTTATTGAATGCCGACGATGATGGTGCGATCGGGCAGCCTAGCTGGTGCCAGGTCAACGCTCCGAAGTCTGTCCTTCCCTACTTTGCATAGTACGGAAAGTGCTTGACAGCCAAGGAGAGTTACACCATAATCAGAAGTTCACTGCGGAGAGGTGCCCGAGTGGCTAAAGGGGGCAGACTGTAAATCTGTTGGCTTACGCCTACGTTGGTTCGAATCCAACCCTCTCCACCAAGAATTGCAAAGCAGTAGTGAGTACCCGGCAGGTGTCGGTGAAGCAGAAAGCGTGGTAACCCGGCGGGTGTAGCTCAATGGTAGAGCAGAAGCCTTCCAAGCTTACGACGAGGGTTCGATTCCCTTCACCCGCTCCAGATTGCCCGGGTTCTTGCAGTTCTAAAAAGCAGCATTCAAGTTTCGCCCATGTGGCTCAGTGGTAGAGCACTCCCTTGGTAAGGGAGAGGTCGGCAGTTCGATCCTGCCCATGGGCACCAAATACCGCACTAGCAATATCGCTACCGACACAGGAGTCGCGAAATGGCAAAGGAAAAGTTCTCGCGGACTAAACCGCACGTGAACGTTGGTACGATCGGTCACGTTGACCATGGTAAGACCACCCTGACGGCAGCAATTGCTACGGTGCTGGCAGCCAAGTTTGGCGGTTCGGCCAAGAAGTACGACGAAATCGATGCAGCGCCGGAAGAAAAGGCACGCGGTATTACCATCAACACCGCACACGTCGAGTACGAAACGGCTAACCGCCACTACGCCCACGTTGACTGCCCGGGCCACGCTGACTATGTGAAGAACATGATCACGGGCGCTGCGCAGATGGACGGCGCGATCCTGGTGTGCTCGGCCGCTGACGGCCCCATGCCCCAGACCCGCGAACACATCCTGCTGGCCCGCCAGGTTGGCGTGCCTTACATCATCGTGTTCCTGAACAAGTGCGACATGGTCGACGACGCCGAGCTGCTCGAGCTGGTCGAAATGGAAGTGCGCGAGCTCTTGTCCAAGTACGAATTCCCCGGCGACGACACCCCGATCATCAAGGGTTCGGCCAAGCTGGCACTGGAAGGCGACAAGGGCGAACTGGGCGAGCAAGCCATTCTGGCCCTGGCCGAGCAGCTGGACAGCTACATCCCGACGCCGGAACGTGCCATCGACGGTACCTTCCTGATGCCGGTGGAAGACGTGTTCTCGATCTCGGGCCGTGGCACGGTTGTGACCGGTCGTATCGAGCGCGGCATCATCAAGGTTGGTGAAGAAATCGAAATCGTTGGTATCAAGCCGACGGTCAAGACCATCTGCACTGGCGTGGAAATGTTCCGCAAGCTGCTGGACCAAGGTCAAGCTGGCGACAACGTGGGTCTGCTGCTGCGCGGCACGAAGCGCGAAGACGTCGAGCGCGGCCAAGTGCTGTGCAAGCCGGGTTCGATCAAGCCGCACACGCACTTCACCGGCGAGGTCTACATCTTGTCGAAGGACGAAGGCGGCCGTCACACCCCGTTCTTCAACAACTACCGCCCGCAGTTCTACTTCCGTACGACCGACGTGACTGGCTCGATCGAGCTGCCGAAGGACAAGGAAATGGTCATGCCGGGTGACAACGTGTCGATCACGGTCAAGCTGATTGCCCCGATCGCCATGGAAGAAGGCCTGCGTTTCGCCATCCGTGAAGGCGGTCGTACCGTCGGCGCCGGCGTCGTGGCAAAGATCCTCGACTGATAAAGTCGAACAGCGGATACGGCACCAACCGGCCGTATTCGTTGCCAGAGGGGTTGGCCTAATCGCCGACCCCACAGTTGTTTTAGGGGTATAGCTCAACTGGCAGAGCGTCGGTCTCCAAAACCGAAGGTTGGGGGTTCGATTCCCTCTGCCCCTGCCAATTCAATCAGCCGCGTCGCGATAGAGAGTATCGTGACGCGGCTTAGTCTCGTTTGCGAAACATGGCCAATCCCAACGTCGAAACCGTCAACGCCGCCAGTGGTAAGTGGTTGCTTGGCGCCGCGGTGCTACTGGTGGTTGCCGGCGTCATCGGTTTCTATGCTCTGGCACAGCAACCGTCCTACGTGCGTGGCGCTGCGCTGTTCGGCGGCATTGCGCTGGGCGTGGTGGTCGCGCTGGTATCGGCGCCAGGCAAGGATTTCATCGGTTTCTCCAAGGAATCGTATCGCGAAGTCCGCAAGGTCGTTTGGCCCACCCGCAAGGAAGCCGGGCAGATGACGGGCCTGGTGTTTGTCTTTGTCGTGATCATGGCCGTGTTCCTGTGGTCTGCGGACAAGCTCATCGAGTGGGTCATCTTTTCGCTCGTGCTGGGCTGGAAATGAAGGATAGAACATGACGGATAACGCACAACAGGAAGTCCCCGCAGCTGAATCGCCTTCGTCGAAGAAGCGCTGGTATGTGGTGCACGCCTATTCCGGCATGGAAAAGAGTGTGCAGCGCGCGCTGCAGGAACGCATTGAGCGCGCCGAAATGCAGGACAAGTTTGGCCGCATCCTGGTCCCGTCCGAAGAAGTCGTTGAAATCAAGGGTGGGCAGAAGTCTGTCACCGAGCGTCGCTTCTTCCCGGGGTACGTGCTGGTCGAGATGGAAATGACCGACGAGACCTGGCACCTGGTGAAGAACACCAGCAAGGTCACTGGCTTCGTCGGCGGTGCGCGCAATCGCCCGAGCCCGATTTCCCAGAAGGAAGTCGACAAGATCATGACCCAGATGCAGGAAGGGGTCGAGAAGCCGCGTCCCAAGACGCTCTTCGAAGTGGGCGAAATGGTTCGCGTCAAGGACGGCCCTTTCACCGACTTCAACGGCAACGTCGAGGAAGTGAACTACGAGAAATCGCGCTTGCGCGTCTCGGTCACCATCTTCGGGCGTGCCACCCCGGTCGAGCTCGAGTTCGGCCAGGTCGAGAAAGTCTAAGTGGTCTGAGTGGTTTAAGCAGTTTTAGCGGTTCAGGTTTTCGCGTTTTATGCTGGCTGCAAGGTCAGCGAAAAATGCAGCGGCCAGTCTCGAAAGGGGCTGGCCACAAGAGGAGCGTGAGGCTGGCTGGGGTGGATGAACCATTCCTGCAGCGATAGCGCGCTACGACTCAACAGGATCGCATTCCGCCAGGAAGCGGTCCGGATTGGAGTAAATATGGCCAAGAAGATCATTGGCTTTATCAAGCTGCAAATTCCGGCTGGTAAGGCAAATCCCTCCCCGCCCGTGGGCCCCGCACTGGGTCAACGCGGTCTGAACATCATGGAGTTCTGCAAGGCGTTCAACGCGCAGACCCAAGGCATGGAACCCGGCCTGCCGGTGCCGGTGGTGATTACCGCCTTCGCCGACAAGAGCTTCACCTTCGTGATGAAGTCGCCCCCGGCGACCGTTCTGATCAAGAAGGCAGCTGGCCTGACCAAGGGTTCGGCCAAGCCGCACACCGACAAGGTTGGCAAGATCACGCGTGCCCAGGCTGAAGAAATCGCCAAGGCAAAGAACGCTGACCTGACCGCAGCCGATCTGGACGCTGCTGTCCGTACGATCGCCGGTTCGGCTCGCTCGATGGGCATCACCGTGGAGGGTCTGTAAATGGCTAAGGTTTCCAAGCGCACCGCCGCGAACAAGGCGAAGATCGAGCGCACCAAGTTCTACCCGATCGACGAGGCCCTGGGCCTGGTGAAGGGCTGCGCATCGGCCAAGTTCGACGAGTCCATCGACGTGGCCGTGCAACTCGGCATCGATGCGAAGAAGTCGGACCAGGTGGTTCGTGGCTCCGTCGTGCTGCCTGCCGGTACCGGCAAGTCGGTTCGCGTGGCTGTGTTCGCCCAAGGTGAAAAGGCTGAAGCCGCCAAGGCAGCTGGCGCCGAAATCGTCGGTATGGAAGACCTGGCTGAACAAGTCAAGGCCGGCAACCTGAACTTCGACGTCGTGATCGCCTCGCCGGACACGATGCGTATCGTTGGTACGCTGGGCCAGATCCTGGGCCCGCGCGGCCTGATGCCGAACCCGAAGGTCGGTACGGTTACCCCCGACGTCGCCCAGGCCGTGAAGAACGCCAAGGCCGGTCAGGTGCAATACCGTGTCGACAAGGCCGGTATCATCCACGCCACCATTGGCCGCCGTTCGTTCCAGGACGCCGATCTGAAGCGCAACCTGAGCGCGCTGATCGAAGCCCTGGTGAAGTCGAAGCCGGCTACCAGCAAGGGCGTGTACCTGCGCAAGATCGCTGTTTCGTCCACCATGGGCGTTGGCGTTCGCGTGGAACAGGCTTCGCTGTCGGCCTAAGGCTGGCGGCAATCGCAGGGCGGACCCGATAACGTCGCCCGGCGTAAAGAATTGAGGATCCCGGCCCAGGCCGGGATCGTCTCCCGAGTCAGGCGCTGCCCGATAGGACACCGCAGGATGAAGGAGCAAGGCTTTGGGCAGTGGTGCCCGCCGGCGCGCAAGCGCGGAGCAGGCACCGCTGGTTATCAAAGACCGCTGGTGGCGGGCGCGGCCGTAGGTTGGCTGCCTCGCCTTAATCGGACGGAACGTACGCAGCGTGGCTTTGGCCTGCCGCGACGCCTCCCGGCCCACCAGCGCAGATGGCGCACCCGAGGGATTGAAGAATCCGGGCAATGACCCGGGTGATTCGGGCCAAATCGGACGCCGTTCGTTTGGACTGATGTGCGTGCCCCGGACGATCCGGGGAACAAGCATCGTTTTGGAGCTTAACCGTGCCACTTAATATTGAAGATAAGAAGGCCGTCGTTGCTGAGGTTTCGGCGCAAGTCGCTAAAGCCCAGACCATCGTCGTAGCCGAATATCGCGGCATTGCGGTTGGCGATCTGACCAAGCTGCGCGCCAAGGCCCGCGAGCAAGGCGTGTACCTGCGTGTTCTGAAGAACACGCTGGCCCGCCGCGCCGTGGAAGGCACGCCGTTTGCCGGCCTCGCAGAGCAAATGACCGGTCCGCTGATCTACGGTATTTCCGAAGATGCAGTGTCGTCGGCCAAGGTTCTGAACGACTTTGCCAAGACCAACGACAAGTTGGTTCTGCGCGCAGCGTCGTACGACGGCAATGTGCTCGATGCTGCTGCCGTCAAGGCACTGGCCTCGATCCCGAGCCGTGACGAACTGATTGCTCAGCTGCTTGGCGTGATGCAGGCACCGGTGTCGGGCTTCGCCCGTCTGCTGGCTGCACTGGCCGCCAAGAAGAGCGAAGGCGCCCCTGCCGAAGGCGAAGGCGCTGCTGCCGCCGCCGAGAGCGAAGGCGCAGCTGCTTAAGGCGTAAGCCTTTCGTAGCCTGGCTCATCAAGATCGCATTACCGATACCGAATCACATTTAGCAGGAGTATTCCAAATGGCAATCAGCAAAGACGACATCCTCGAAGCCGTAGGCTCGATGTCCGTGATGGAACTGAACGACCTGGTCAAGGCGTTCGAAGAAAAGTTTGGCGTGTCCGCCGCTTCGATGGCCGTGGCTGCTGCCCCGGGCGCAGGCGCTGCTGCCGCTGAAGAGCAAACCGAGTTCAACGTTATCCTGTCGGAAATCGGCGCAAACAAGGTTGGCGTGATTAAGGCTGTTCGCGAAATCACCGGCCTGGGCCTGAAGGAAGCCAAGGATCTGGTTGACGGCGCACCGAAGGCTGTCAAGGAAGGCGTGGACAAGGCTGCTGCAGCCGACGCCAAGAAGAAGCTGGAAGACGCCGGCGCAAAGGTCGAAGTCAAGTAAGCTGTACTCGCGTGCCTTTTGGCACGCGAATGGGGCTGGCAAAGGGAGATTCCCGGCGCCAGCCTTTTTGCGCTTCTGCGATGTGTGTTTTACTGTGCACTCGGAAGCGTGAATAAATGGCGCAAACGATGCTTGCGAGCTGGGTGTATGCCTAAGCTTGAGCAGAGGCCAAACATCAGTGGCACACTAGGTGGTTGCTGATGTTTGTCTTCTGAACCGACTGCAGAAGACAAGTTTGGTCGGGTGTCCCCCGGGCCGGTATGACGCATTGCGTCGTTTCTGCCGGCTCGCAGCGTGCGGACACCGTCAGCCAGAGGTTGGTAGCGGCCAACCGCCAAATCCCCTCCCAGTCGCTGAACACCTCAGGTGCTGCGCCAGGTCCAGCCAGCCCTGCGATGATTCGGAGATCCCATGGCGTACAGCTTCACCGAAAAGAAGCGCATTCGCAAAAGTTTTGCGAAGCGCGCGACGGTTCATCAGGTTCCTTTCCTGCTTGCCACCCAGATTGAATCCTACGCTCAGTTTCTGCAAGAGGGTGCGCCACCCTCGCGTCGCAAAACCGAGGGCCTGCAAGCGGCTTTCAGTGCAATCTTCCCGATTGTGTCGCACAACGGGCTCGCCCGTATGGAGTTCGTCTCCTACCACCTCTCCAACCCGCCGTTCGACGTCAAGGAATGTCAACAGCGTGGCCTGACCTTCCATTCGGCGCTGCGCGCCAAGGTACGCCTGATCATCAACGATCGGGAAAATCCGGGCAAGGTCAAGGAAGTCAAGGAACAGGAAGTCTACATGGGCGAAATTCCGCTCATGACGTCGACCGGCTCCTTCGTCATCAACGGTACCGAGCGTGTGATCGTTTCGCAGCTCCACCGTTCGCCTGGCGTGTTCTTCGAACACGACAAGGGCAAGACCCACAGCTCGGGCAAGCTGCTGTTCTCGGCACGGATTATTCCTTACCGCGGCTCGTGGCTCGATTTCGAGTTCGACCCGAAGGACATCCTGTACTTCCGCGTTGACCGTCGCCGCAAGATGCCGGTCACGATCCTGCTGAAGTCGATCGGCCTGACGCCCGAGCAAATCCTCGCGCACTTCTTCGTGTTCGACAATTTCACCCTGCAGTCGGAAGGCGCGCAGATGGAATTCGTGCCCGAACGTCTGCGCGGTGAAGTCGCGCGCTTCGACATCGCCGACAAGGACGGCCGTGTCGTCGTGGAGAAGGACAAGCGGATCAACGCAAAGCATATCCGCGACCTGGATTCCGCCGGTACCAAGCTGATCAGCGTGCCGGAAGACTACCTGCTCGGCCGCGTGCTGGCGAAGAACATCATCGACCCGGATACCGGTGAGGTGATTGCCAACGCCAACGACGAGCTGACCGAAACCGTGCTGGAAAACCTGCGCGAAGCCGGTGTCAAGCAGATCCAGACCCTGTACACCAACGATCTGGACCAAGGTCCGTACATGTCGCAGACGCTGCGCGTGGACGACACCGCGGACCAGACCGCTGCGCGTATCGCGATCTACCGCATGATGCGTCCCGGCGAGCCGCCGACCGAAGACGCGGTGGAAGCCCTGTTCCAGCGCCTGTTCTACAGCGAAGAGTCGTACGACCTGTCGCGCGTTGGCCGCATGAAGGTCAACAGCCGCCTGGGCCGCCCGAGCGGTGAAGGCAGCATGGTGCTGCAGGACGAGGACATCCTCGAGACCATCAAGATCCTGGTCAACCTGCGCAACGGCAAGGGTGAGGTCGATGACATCGATCACCTGGGCAATCGTCGCGTCCGCTGCGTTGGCGAGCTGGCCGAAAACCAGTTCCGTGCCGGCTTGTCGCGCGTCGAGCGCGCCGTCAAGGAACGTCTGGGCCAGGCCGAGACTGAAAACCTGATGCCGCACGACCTGATCAACTCGAAGCCGATTTCGTCGGCCATCCGCGAGTTCTTCGGTTCGTCGCAGCTGTCGCAGTTCATGGACCAGACCAACCCGCTGTCCGAGATCACGCACAAGCGTCGCGTCTCCGCACTGGGCCCGGGCGGTTTGACCCGTGAACGCGCAGGCTTTGAAGTGCGTGACGTGCACCCGACCCACTACGGCCGCGTGTGCCCGATCGAAACGCCGGAAGGCCCGAACATTGGCCTGATCAACTCGCTGGCACTGTATGCACGCCTGAACGAGTACGGCTTCCTGGAAACGCCGTACCGCAAGGTGGTCGACAGCAAGCTGACCGACCAGGTCGACTACCTGTCCGCCATCGAAGAAGGCAAGTACGTGGTGGCGCAGGCCAACGCGACGGTTGACACCGACGGTACCCTGATCGACGAACTGGTGTCGTCGCGTGAAGGTAGCGAGCGGGAAACCCGTATGGTCACGCCGGACCGCGTCCAGTACATCGACGTGGCGCCTTCGCAGATCGTCTCGGCCGCGGCATCGCTGGTGCCGTTCCTCGAGCACGATGATGCGAACCGTGCACTGATGGGCGCCAACATGCAGCGTCAGGCCGTGCCTTGCCTGCGTCCGGACAAGCCGCTGGTGGGTACCGGCATCGAGCGTACCGTTGCGGTCGACTCGGGTACTGCCGTCCAGGCGACCCGTGGCGGCGTGGTGGACTACGTCGACGCCATGCGTATCGTGATTCGCGTGAACGATGAGGAAGCTGTCGCCGGTGAAGTCGGCGTCGACATCTACAACCTGATCAAGTACACCCGCTCGAACCAGAACACCAACATCAACCAGCGTCCGATGGTCAAGGTTGGGGATTTCGTCGCCCGTGGCGACGTGATCGCCGACGGCGCATCGACCGACCTGGGCGAGCTCGCGCTCGGCCAGAACATGCTGGTGGCGTTCATGCCGTGGAACGGCTACAACTTCGAAGATTCGATCCTGATCTCCGAACGCGTGGTGGCCGAAGACCGCTACACCTCGATCCACATCGAGGAACTGTCGGTCGTCGCCCGTGACACCAAGCTGGGACCGGAAGAAATCACCCGCGACATCTCCAACCTCGCCGAGGCGCAACTCGCGCGTCTGGACGAGTCCGGCATCACCTACATCGGTGCCGAAGTGGAAGCCGGCGACGTGCTGGTCGGCAAGGTCACGCCCAAGGGCGAGACCCAGCTGACCCCGGAAGAAAAGCTGCTGCGCGCGATCTTCGGCGAGAAGGCTTCGGACGTGAAGGACACCTCGCTGCGCGTCCCCTCGGGGATGAGCGGTATCGTGATCGACGTCCAGGTCTTTACCCGCGAAGGCGTGACCCGCGACAAGCGTGCCCAGTCCATCATCGACGATGAACTCAAGCGCTACCGCCTGGACCTGAACGACCAGCTGCGTATCGTGGAAGGCGATGCCTTCCAGCGTCTGGAACGCCTGCTGCTCGACAAGACCGTCAATGGCGGTCCGAAGAAGCTGTCCAAGGGCGCCAAGCTGACCCGCGAGTACCTGGCCGATCTGGACAAGTACCACTGGTTCGACATCCGCCCGGCCGACGAAGAAGTGGCTGCCCAGCTGGAAGCCGTCAAGGAAGCCATCGAGCAGAAGCGTCACGAGTTCGATCTGGCCTTTGAAGAAAAGCGCAAGAAGCTCACGCAAGGCGACGAACTGCCGCCGGGCGTGATCAAGATGGTCAAGGTGTACCTGGCCGTCAAGCGCCGCCTGCAGCCTGGCGACAAGATGGCAGGCCGTCACGGCAACAAGGGCGTTGTGTCCAAGATCGTTCCGATCGAAGACATGCCCTACATGGCCGACGGCACGCCCGCCGACATCGTGCTGAACCCGCTCGGCGTGCCGTCGCGGATGAACGTGGGCCAGATTCTGGAAACCCACCTGGGCTGGGCCGCACGCGGCCTGGGCCAGCGTATCGGCTCCATGCTCAAGGCACAGGCGAAGGCGCAGGAACTGCGTCCGTTGCTCGCCCAGATCTACAACGAGAGCGGCAAGCCGGAAGACCTCGACAGCCTGTCGGACGCTGAAGTGCTGGAACTGGCGACCAACCTGAAGAAGGGTGTCCCGTTCGCCACGCCGGTGTTCGACGGTGCGCACGAAGACGAAATCCGCCGCATGCTGGACCTGGCGTACCCGGAAGAGATCGCCAAGGACATGGGCCTGACCGCTTCCAAGCAACAGGTCACGCTGCACGATGGCCGTACCGGCGAAGCGTTCGAGCGTCCGGTGACGCTGGGCGTGATGCACATGCTGAAGCTGCACCACTTGGTCGACGACAAGATGCACGCGCGTTCGACCGGCCCGTACTCGCTGGTGACCCAGCAGCCGCTGGGTGGTAAGGCGCAGTTCGGTGGCCAGCGTTTCGGTGAAATGGAAGTGTGGGCGCTGGAAGCATATGGCGCCTCCTACGTGCTGCAGGAAATGCTGACGGTCAAGTCCGATGACGTGAACGGCCGGACCAAGGTCTACGAGAACATCGTCAAGGGCGAGCACTCGATCGATGCCGGCATGCCGGAATCGTTCAACGTGCTGGTGAAGGAAATCCGTTCGCTGGGTATCGACATCGACCTCGATCGCTATTGATTCGGATCGAGAGTGCGCGGCAGGCCGGCCGTAAATGGCCCGCCTGCCGCCGAATGCCCGCTACGGTTTTCCCACAGGATGAATGCCGCGGGCCCGACATGCTGTCGGGCTGGCGGCGAAACAAGGAGTTGCAATGAAAGCATTGCTCGATCTCTTTAAGCAGGTTCAGCAGGAAGAGCAGTTCGACGCGATCAAGATCGGCCTGGCATCGCCAGAGAAGATCCGTTCGTGGTCGTACGGTGAAGTGAAGAAGCCGGAAACCATCAACTATCGGACGTTCAAGCCCGAGCGCGATGGTCTGTTCTGCGCCAAGATCTTTGGCCCGATCAAGGACTACGAGTGCCTGTGCGGCAAGTACAAGCGCCTGAAGCATCGCGGCGTGATCTGCGAGAAGTGCGGCGTTGAAGTGACGCTGGCCAAGGTGCGCCGCGAGCGCATGGGCCACATCGAACTGGCTGCGCCGACCGCGCACATCTGGTTCCTGAAGTCGCTGCCGTCGCGTCTGGGCATGGTGCTCGACATGACGCTGCGCGATATCGAACGCGTCCTGTACTTCGAAGCATTTGTGGTGCTCGAACCCGGCATGACCCCGCTCAAGAAGAGCCAGATCATGTCCGAGGACGACTACATCGCCAAGTGCGAAGAGTATGGCGAAGGCGAGTTCGTGGCCATGATGGGTGCCGAAGGCATCCGTGAATTGCTGCGCGGCATCGACATCGAAAAGCAGATCGAAACGATCCGCGCCGAGCTGCAGACCACCGGCTCCGAAGCCAAGATCAAGAAGTTCGCCAAGCGCCTGAAGGTGCTCGAGGCGTTCCAGCGTTCGGGCATCAAGCCGGAATGGATGATCCTGGAAGTGCTGCCGGTGCTGCCGCCCGAACTGCGTCCGCTGGTCCCGCTGGATGGTGGCCGTTTCGCCACCTCGGACCTGAACGACCTGTATCGCCGCGTCATCAACCGTAACAACCGCCTGAAGCGCCTGCTCGAACTGAAGGCGCCTGAAATCATCGTGCGCAACGAAAAGCGCATGCTGCAGGAAGCGGTTGACTCGCTGCTGGACAACGGTCGTCGCGGCAAGGCCATGACGGGCGCCAACAAGCGTCCGCTGAAGTCGCTGGCCGAAATGATCAAGGGCAAGGGCGGCCGTTTCCGTCAGAACTTGCTGGGCAAGCGCGTCGACTACTCCGGCCGTTCGGTCATTGTGGTGGGCCCGACCCTCAAGCTGCACCAGTGCGGCCTGCCCAAGCTGATGGCGCTCGAGCTGTTCAAGCCCTTCATTTTCCACAAGCTGGAAACGATGGGCATCGCCACCACCATCAAGGCGGCGAAGAAGGAAGTGGAAAGCCAGACCGCGGTGGTGTGGGACATCCTCGAAGAGGTGATCCGCGAGCATCCGGTCATGCTGAACCGCGCGCCGACGCTGCACCGCCTGGGCATCCAGGCGTTCGAGCCGGTGCTGATCGAAGGCAAGGCCATCCAGCTGCACCCGCTGGTCTGCGCGGCGTTCAACGCCGACTTCGACGGTGACCAGATGGCTGTTCACGTCCCGCTGTCGCTGGAAGCGCAGATGGAAGCCCGCACGCTGATGCTGGCCTCCAACAACGTGCTGTTCCCGGCCAACGGCGATCCGTCGATCGTCCCGTCGCAAGACGTGGTGCTGGGTCTGTACTACACGACCCGCGACAAGATCAACGGCAAGGGCGAAGGCCTGACGTTCGCCGACATCAGCGAAGTGATCCGCGCCTACGAGAACAAGGAAGTCGAACTGGCTTCGCGCGTGAACGTGCGTATCACCGAGTATGAACTGGTCGACAAGGACGCAGTGGGCGACGCCCGCTTTGCGCCCAAGATCACGCTGCAGGCCACCACGGTCGGCCGCGCGATCATGTCCGAGATCCTGCCGAAGGGCCTGCCTTTCTCGGTGCTGAACAAGCCGCTGAAGAAGAAGGAAATCTCGCGCCTGATCAACACCGCGTTCCGCAAGTGCGGCCTGCGCGAAACCGTGATCTTCGCTGACAAGCTGCTGCAGTCGGGCTTCCGCCTGGCAACGCGCGCTGGCATCTCGATCGCCATCGACGACATGCTGGTGCCGCCGCAAAAGGAAAAGATCATTTCCGACGCGGCTGCCAAGGTGAAGGAATACGACAAGCAGTACATGTCGGGTCTGGTGACCGATCAGGAACGCTACAACAACGTCGTGGACATCTGGGGCGCCGCCGGCGACCAGGTGGGCAAGGCGATGATGGAGCAGCTCCAGCACGAAGACGTGGTCGACCGTCACGGCAACACCGTGAAGCAAGACTCCTTCAACTCGATTTACATGATGGCCGACTCGGGCGCGCGCGGTTCCGCAGCGCAGATCCGTCAGCTGGCTGGCATGCGTGGCCTGATGGCCAAGCCGGATGGCTCGATCATTGAAACGCCGATTACGGCGAACTTCCGTGAAGGCCTGAACGTTCTGCAGTACTTCATCTCCACCCACGGCGCGCGTAAGGGCCTGGCGGATACGGCACTGAAGACCGCGAACTCGGGTTACCTGACCCGTCGTCTGGTCGACGTGACGCAGGATCTGGTGGTGGTGGAAGACGATTGCGGCACGACCAACGGCGTGGCCATGAAGGCCCTGGTCGAAGGCGGTGAAGTGATCGAAGCCCTGCGCGACCGGATTCTCGGCCGTGTGACGGTGTCCGACGTGGTGAACCCTGAAACCCAGGAAACCGCGATCGAGGCCGGCACCCTGCTGGACGAAGACCTGGTCGACATGATCGACGCCATCGGCGTGGACGAAGTGAAGGTGCGCACGCCGCTGTCGTGCGACACGCGCTACGGCCTGTGCGGCATGTGCTATGGCCGCGACCTCGGCCGCGGCGTGCTGGTGAACTCCGGCGAAGCGGTTGGCGTGATCGCCGCCCAGTCGATTGGCGAGCCGGGCACCCAGCTGACCATGCGTACGTTCCACATCGGCGGCGCGGCATCGCGTTCGGCCGTGGCATCCAGCGTGGAAGCGAAGGCAACCGGTACCGTGCGTTTCACGGCGACCATGCGTTACGTCACCAATGCGAAGGGCGAGCTGATCGTCATCTCGCGTTCGGGCGAAGCGCTGATCACCGACGACCACGGCCGCGAGCGCGAGCGCCACAAGATCCCGTACGGCGCCACGCTGCTGGTGCAGGACGGCCAGGCCATCAAGGCTGGCACGCAACTGGCCACGTGGGACGCACTGACGCGCCCGATCGTGTCGGAGTACACCGGCACGACCAAGTTCGAGAACGTCGAAGAAGGCGTGACTGTCGCCAAGCAGATGGACGAGGTCACCGGCCTGTCGACCCTCGTGGTGATTGATGCCAAGCGCCGTACGGCTGCCACCAAGGGCCTGCGCCCGCAGGTGAAGCTGCTCGACGCCAACGGCCAGGAAGTGAAGATCCCGGGCACGGACCACTCCGTGACCATCGGCTTCCAGGTCGGCGCGCTGATCACCGTGAAGGACGGCCAGCAGGTGCACGTGGGCGAAGTGCTTGCACGTATCCCGACCGAATCGCAAAAGACCCGCGACATTACCGGGGGTCTGCCGCGTGTGGCCGAGCTGTTCGAAGCGCGTTCGCCGAAGGATGCCGCCGTGCTGGCGGAAGTCACCGGCACCACGTCGTTCGGCAAGGACACCAAGGGCAAGCAACGCCTGGTGATTACGGACCTGGACGGCAACGCCCACGAGTTCCTGATCACCAAGGAAAAGCAAGTCCTGGTGCACGATGGCCAGGTGGTGAACAAGGGCGAAATGATCGTGGAAGGTCCGGCGGACCCGCACGACATCCTGCGCCTGAAGGGCATCGAGGAGCTGGCGCACTACATCGTCGACGAAGTGCAGGACGTGTACCGTCTGCAGGGCGTGAAGATCAACGACAAGCACATCGAAGTGATCGTGCGCCAGATGCTGCGCCGCGTGCAGATCGCGGATGTGGGCGACACCAAGTTCATCCCGGGTGAACAGGTGGAGCGTTCGGAACTGCTCGACGAGAACGATCGCGTGATCGCCGAAGGCAAGCGTCCGGCCACGTACGAAAACCTGCTGCTCGGTATCACCAAGGCGTCGCTGTCTACCGACAGCTTCATCTCGGCGGCATCGTTCCAGGAAACCACCCGCGTGCTGACGGAAGCCGCGATCATGGGCAAGACCGACGACCTGCGTGGTCTGAAGGAAAACGTGATCGTTGGTCGACTGATCCCCGCTGGTACGGGTCTGGCCTACCACCGTGCCCGCAAGGCGCGCGAGGCGGCCGAGCGCGAACGTGCCCAGGCGATCTCCGATGAAGAGCAATCGCTCTTCATCGAGCCGCCGGTGGTGCCGGCGACGACCGAAGGCGAGGGCGACGCGGTCTAAGACTGCCTGCCTGAACCTGCAAGCAAGCTGCATGAGAAAGCCCGGCCCTGGTGGCCGGGTTTTTTTTCGCCTGTAGCTATACCGCTGGTTTTATTTATTTTGATCTTTGTCGGCCACTTTTATTCGTCATGCTTATGTTTTGCCGCAGGCGCACGGACCGGTGCACCATGCGCCGCCAGGCGAAAGAAATCCGGGAACATTCGTCACAGGCCGAAGTAGTTAGCCGCGCCCTTGGTGGTATGGTTACGCCTTTCGCGGTCCCACCCCTTTTTTAAGCTGTTGCTATGTCGCGCGCCCTGGCGATTCTCAAGGATGTTTTTGGCTACCACGCCTTCCGCGGCCGGCAGGGGGAAATCATCGACCATGTGGCCGATGGCGGAGATTGCCTGGTCCTGATGCCGACCGGCGGCGGCAAGTCGCTGTGCTACCAGATCCCCGCGCTGCTGCGGCAGCGGGCCGGGCAGGGCACCGGCATCGTGGTGTCGCCGCTGATCGCGCTGATGCAGGACCAGGTCGCGGCGCTGTCCGAGGCGGGCGTGCGCGCGGCAGTGCTGAACTCGACGCTCAGCGGGGCCGAGGCTTCTGCGGTGGAGCGCGATCTGCTCGCCGGCCGGCTGGAAATCCTCTATGTGGCGCCCGAGCGGCTGATGACGCCACGCTTCCAAGACCTGCTCCAGCGTACCCGTATCGGCGTGTTCGCCATCGACGAGGCGCACTGTGTATCGCAGTGGGGCCATGACTTCCGACCCGAGTACATCCAGCTTTCGGTGCTGCACGAGCGCTTCCCGGAAGTGCCGCGCATTGCCCTGACGGCCACGGCGGATTCCGTCACGCGCGAGGAAATCGTCGAGCGCCTCGCGCTGCACGACGCCCGCGTCTTCGTCTCCAGCTTCGACCGCCCCAATATCCGCTATCGCATCGTCGAGAAGGACAATGCGCGCCAGCAGCTGTTGGCCTTTATCAAGGCCGAGCACCTGGCCACCGACGGCACGCACGACAGCGGTATCGTCTATTGCCTGTCGCGCAAGAAGGTGGAGGACACCGCCAGCTACCTCAGTGCCCAGGGCCTCAACGCGCTGGCGTACCACGCCGGCATGGATGCGGGCGTGCGCCAGCACCACCAGGCGCGTTTCCGCGAGGAAGAGGGCGTGATCATGGTGGCCACCATCGCTTTTGGCATGGGCATCGACAAGCCGGACGTGCGCTTTGTGGCGCACCTGGACTTGCCCAAGAGCATGGAGGGCTACTATCAGGAAACCGGCCGTGCCGGCCGCGACGGGCTGCCGGCCAACGCCTGGATGGCCTACGGCCTCGGCGACGTGGTTCAGCAAAAGCGCATGATCGACGAGTCCGAGGCAGACGATGCGCACAAGCGGGTCTCGTCCGCCAAGCTCGATGCCCTGCTCGGGCTGTGCGAGACGGCCGGCTGCCGCCGCGTGCGCATTCTTGGCTATTTCGACGAAGCCAGCGAACCCTGTGGCAACTGCGACACCTGCCTGGAGCCGCCCGCCACCTGGGACGGCACGCGTGAAGCGCAGATGGCGCTGTCCTGCGTCTACCGCACGGCGCAGGCCAGCCGCGTACATTTCGGCGCGACCCATATGGTCGACGTCCTGCGCGGCAACGCGTCGGAAAAAATCCGTCAATGGGGCCATGACAAGGTCTCCACGTTTGGCATCGGCGCGGACCGTTCGGTCTCCGAGTGGCACGCCATTTTCCGCCAGTTGATCGCCCACGGCCTGCTGGTGATCGACCATGGCGGTCACGGTGCCCTGCTGCTGGGCGACGCTGCCCGCGCGGTGCTCAAGGGCGAGATGCCGATCACCCTGCGCCGCCAGGTCAGCAAGCCAGCCAAGAGCGGCGAGCGTGGCGCGCGCGGCTCCGCCGGCACACGCACTGACCATACCGCCGGCATGGACAGCGAGGCATTGGCCAACTGGGA
Source organism: Cupriavidus sp. PET2-C1 (assembly GCF_054515855.1). Classification (NCBI taxonomy): domain Bacteria; kingdom Pseudomonadati; phylum Pseudomonadota; class Betaproteobacteria; order Burkholderiales; family Burkholderiaceae; genus Cupriavidus; species Cupriavidus sp. PET2-C1. The sequence continues at coordinate 4,023,867 of NZ_CM137259.1, read as the reverse complement.
AGCGCTGCGCAAGTGGCGCACCGAGACGGCACGCGAGCACGGCGTGCCGGCCTATGTGATCTTCCATGACGCCACGCTGGCCGAGCTGGCACGCAGCGCGCCGGATTCGTTGACGGCAATGGCCGAAGTCCCCGGCATCGGCGCCGCCAAGCTGGAGCGCTACGGCGATGCCATCCTGGAAGCGCTGGGCGCCGTGGAGGACTTTTGAGGCCTTGCCCGGGCCTAAGCCGACCAGTGCGCTTCTGTCAGAAGCTGCTTGACGGTTTACGTAGTCGCTGCTAGCATGTCAGATTCGAGTTTTTGGCTTTGGATTTCGCTCGCCTGTCGTAATTGTGGCCCTCGGTTCGCAATCGGCAAGCCCGCCAGGGGATCGTGTGATGCTCTGGTGGTGTGGTCGCAGCGGGATCCCAGGCGAGCTCGCGCTCTTTGGCCAGTCTGTTCCTCCACAGGTCCGTCTCAAGAGCGCTCGCTCACTTTTCCCGCCCAAAACCCGTCGTTGCCTCTTCGGCCCATTGCTTGTGGCCCCAGGGGTGTTTTTCCGTAAAACCAAGCTGGATTGAACAATGCCAACTATCAACCAACTGGTTCGCAAGCCGCGTGTCTCTGAAGTCGTCAAGAGCAAGAGCCCGGCGCTTGAGAACTGCCCCCAGCGTCGCGGCGTGTGCACCCGTGTGTACACCACGACGCCGAAGAAGCCGAACTCGGCACTGCGTAAGGTCGCCAAGGTGCGCCTGACCAACGGTTTCGAGGTCATCTCGTACATCGGCGGTGAAGGCCACAACCTGCAAGAACACTCGGTCGTGCTGATCCGCGGCGGCCGTGTGAAGGACTTGCCGGGTGTGCGTTACCACATCGTCCGTGGCTCGCTGGACTTGCAAGGCGTGAAGGATCGTCGCCAGGCACGTTCGAAGTACGGCGCGAAGCGTCCGAAGGCTGCTTAAGGCTAACGCCAGGCAAGCCGGGCACAAAGCCCGAAGCAACAAACGATGGCCTGTGGCGGTTGCGTCATGGTGCTGTCACCAGGCGGCGGTACAACGGAGCGTTTATGCGCCGTGCCGTCGAGTAAGTGGTCACCCGGCGAATTTGCCTCAATGGAAGGCAAGCTAGTTGGTGGCCGGAGAGCGGGAAATCATTGCCGCGCTCTCAACTGAATCTAAAGGAAAGAAGATGCCACGTCGTCGTGAAGTCCCCAAGCGGGATATCCTGCCCGATCCGAAGTTCGGTAACGTTGAAGTTGCCAAGTTCATGAACGTCCTGATGCTGGACGGCAAGAAGTCGGTTGCCGAACGTATCGTTTATGGCGCGTTCGACCAGATCGAAAAGAAGGCAGGCAAGGCCCCCGTTGAAGTGTTTTCCGTTGCGATCAACAACGTGAAGCCGGTGGTCGAAGTGAAGAGCCGTCGCGTGGGCGGCGCCAACTATCAGGTTCCGGTCGAAGTCCGTCCGTCGCGTCGTTTGGCATTGGCGATGCGTTGGTTGCGCGAGGCCGCGAAAAAACGCAGCGAGAAGTCGATGGCGCTGCGCCTGGCAGGTGAGCTGCTGGAAGCTGCGGAAGGCCGCGGCGGCGCGATGAAGAAGCGCGACGAAGTGCACCGCATGGCCGAAGCCAACAAGGCGTTCTCGCACTTCCGCTTCTAAAGCGCGCGAGTTATACGCGGTTGGTTGCCGGGCGGGCTGTGTTTTCACACGCTCGCCCGTTTGTGTTACGGGCGTTGGCAATGAGATGCCGGCGTCTCACGGACGAATAGAGGATTAAAGTGGCTCGTAAGACTCCCATTGAGCGCTACCGCAATATCGGTATCTCGGCTCACATTGACGCGGGTAAAACCACCACGACCGAGCGTATCCTGTTCTACACCGGTGTGAATCACAAGATCGGTGAAGTGCACGATGGCGCCGCCACGATGGACTGGATGGAGCAGGAACAGGAGCGTGGCATCACGATCACCTCCGCTGCGACCACCGCCTTCTGGAAGGGCATGGCCGGCAATTACCCGGAACACCGCATCAACATCATCGACACCCCGGGCCACGTGGACTTCACCATCGAGGTGGAGCGCTCCATGCGCGTGCTGGACGGCGCATGCATGGTCTACTGCGCAGTGGGTGGCGTGCAGCCCCAGTCGGAAACCGTCTGGCGCCAGGCTAACAAGTACGGCGTGCCGCGCTTGGCCTTCGTCAACAAGATGGACCGTACCGGCGCGAACTTCTTCAAGGTCTACGACCAGCTGAAGACCCGCCTGAAGGCTAGCCCGGTTCCCGTCGTTGTGCCCATCGGCGCCGAAGACACCTTCAAGGGTGTGGTCGACCTCATCAAGATGAAAGCGATCATCTGGGACGAGGCCAGCCAAGGCACCAAGTTCGACTACGTGGACATCCCGGCTGAACTGGCCGACTCGTGCAACGAATGGCGCGAGAAGATGGTCGAGGCAGCTGCCGAGTCGAACGAAGAGCTGATGAACAAGTATCTGGAAGAGGGCGAACTGTCCGAAGCCGAGATCATCAAGGGCCTGCGCGACCGTACCATCGCCTGCGAAATCCAGCCGATGCTGTGCGGCACCGCGTTCAAGAACAAGGGCGTGCAGCGTATGCTGGACGCCGTGATCGACTTCCTGCCGTCGCCGGTCGACATCCCGCCGGTCACCGGCGTGGACGACGACGACAAGGAAACGTCGCGCCGTGCCGCGGACGACGAAAAGTTCTCCGCTCTGGCGTTCAAGATCATGACCGACCCGTTCGTCGGCCAGCTGATCTTCTTCCGCGTCTATTCGGGCAAGGTCAATTCGGGCGACACCATCTACAACCCGGTCAAGAGCAAGAAGGAGCGCCTGGGCCGGATTCTGCAGATGCACGCCAACCAGCGCGAAGAAATCAAGGAAGTGCTGGCAGGCGACATCGCCGCCGCGGTTGGCCTGAAAGAAGCCACCACGGGCGACACGCTGTGCGATCCGGACCACATCATCATCCTGGAACGCATGGTGTTCCCGGAGCCGGTGATTTCGCAGGCTGTCGAGCCGAAGACCAAGGCTGACCAGGAAAAGATGGGCATCGCCCTGAACCGCCTGGCACAGGAAGATCCGTCGTTCCGCGTGAAGACCGACGAAGAATCCGGCCAGACCATCATTTCGGGCATGGGCGAGCTCCACCTCGAAATTCTGGTTGACCGCATGAAGCGCGAATTCGGCGTGGAAGCCACCGTGGGCAAGCCCCAGGTTGCGTACCGCGAAACCATCCGCAAGACCTGCGACGAAGTGGAAGGCAAGTTCGTCAAGCAGTCGGGCGGCCGTGGCCAGTACGGTCACGTGGTACTGAAGCTCGAGCCGCAAGAACCGGGCAAGGGCTACGAATTCGTCGACGCCATCAAGGGCGGCGTGGTTCCGCGCGAATACATCCCTGCAGTGGACAAGGGCATTCAGGACACCCTGAACGCCGGCGTTCTGGCAGGCTTCCCGGTGGTCGACGTCAAGGTCACGCTGTTCTTCGGTTCGTACCACGATGTGGACTCGAACGAAAACGCGTTCAAGATGGCCGGCTCCATGGGCTTCAAGGAAGGCATGCGCCGCGCAAGCCCCGTGCTGCTCGAGCCGATGATGGCCGTGGAAGTGGAAACGCCCGAAGACTTCATGGGCAACGTGATGGGCGATCTGTCGTCGCGTCGCGGCATTATCCAGGGCATGGACGACATGGTCGGCGGTGGCAAGATCCTGCGCGCGGAAGTTCCGCTGGCAGAGATGTTCGGCTACTCGACCTCGCTGCGTTCGGCCACGCAAGGCCGTGCTACGTACACGATGGAGTTCAAGCACTACGCTGAAGCTCCGAAGAACGTAGCCGACGCCGTGATCACGGCACGTGGCAAGTAAGTAAAAAATCCGCCGCCGCGCGTTGTGCGCGGCGGCACTATGAACACGACATACTGGTTTCGATTAGGAGCTGAAAAATGGCAAAGGAAAAGTTCTCGCGGACTAAGCCGCACGTGAACGTTGGTACGATCGGTCACGTTGACCATGGTAAGACCACCCTGACGGCAGCAATTGCTACGGTGCTGGCAGCCAAGTTTGGCGGTTCGGCCAAGAAGTACGACGAAATCGATGCAGCGCCGGAAGAAAAGGCACGCGGTATTACCATCAACACCGCACACGTCGAGTACGAAACGGCTAACCGCCACTACGCCCACGTTGACTGCCCGGGCCACGCTGACTATGTGAAGAACATGATCACGGGCGCTGCGCAGATGGACGGCGCGATCCTGGTGTGCTCGGCCGCTGACGGCCCCATGCCCCAGACCCGCGAACACATCCTGCTGGCCCGCCAGGTTGGCGTGCCTTACATCATCGTGTTCCTGAACAAGTGCGACATGGTCGACGACGCCGAGCTGCTCGAGCTGGTCGAAATGGAAGTGCGCGAGCTCTTGTCCAAGTACGAATTCCCCGGCGACGACACCCCGATCATCAAGGGTTCGGCCAAGCTGGCACTGGAAGGCGACAAGGGCGAACTGGGCGAGCAAGCCATTCTGGCCCTGGCCGAGCAGCTGGACAGCTACATCCCGACGCCGGAACGTGCCATCGACGGTACCTTCCTGATGCCGGTGGAAGACGTGTTCTCGATCTCGGGCCGTGGCACGGTTGTGACCGGTCGTATCGAGCGCGGCATCATCAAGGTTGGTGAAGAAATCGAAATCGTTGGTATCAAGCCGACGGTCAAGACCATCTGCACTGGCGTGGAAATGTTCCGCAAGCTGCTGGACCAAGGTCAAGCTGGCGACAACGTGGGTCTGCTGCTGCGCGGCACGAAGCGCGAAGACGTCGAGCGCGGCCAAGTGCTGTGCAAGCCGGGTTCGATCAAGCCGCACACGCACTTCACCGGCGAGGTCTACATCTTGTCGAAGGACGAAGGCGGCCGTCACACCCCGTTCTTCAACAACTACCGCCCGCAGTTCTACTTCCGTACGACCGACGTGACTGGCTCGATCGAGCTGCCGAAGGACAAGGAAATGGTCATGCCGGGTGACAACGTGTCGATCACGGTCAAGCTGATTGCCCCGATCGCCATGGAAGAAGGCCTGCGTTTCGCCATCCGTGAAGGCGGTCGTACCGTCGGCGCCGGCGTCGTGGCAAAGATCCTCGACTAAGCAAACTTCCTGGAGCAGGCTGGCGGTACAATACCGTCGGCTTGTTCCCATGTTCCAGGGCGCACGCCGCCCATCGCTCTTTTAAGGAAATATCATGCAGAACCAGAAGATCCGTATCCGCCTGAAGGCTTTCGACTATCGCCTGATCGACCAGTCGGCAGCCGAAATCGTGGATACCGCCAAGCGCACCGGCGCGATCGTCAAGGGCCCGGTGCCCCTGCCGACCCGTATCCAGCGCTTCGACATCCTGCGTTCGCCGCACGTCAACAAGACGAGCCGTGATCAGTTCGAGATCCGTACTCACCAGCGCCTGATGGACATCGTCGATCCTACCGACAAGACCGTTGACGCACTGATGAAGCTCGACCTGCCGGCCGGCGTCGACGTCGAAATCAAGGTGTAAGGTATTCAGCACAAGACCGCCCCAAGCGGTTTTGCGCAAACAAAAACGGCGAACTTCGGTTCGCCGTTTTTGTTTTTGCGTTCCCACCTGAACGAATGCGGCCTACGCCGGCCCGCGCCGGCGCAGTGTTTGCCCCGGCGGTTCGCCGAAACTCTTGCGGTATTCCACGCTAAAGCGTCCCAGGTGGCTGAAGCCCCAGCGCAGGGCCGCAGCCGTGACCGAGTCGATCGCCGGGTCGTTCAGCAGGTCATGGCGAACACGTTCCAGCCGCACCGCGCGCAGGTAGGCCATCGGGCTGATGCCGCGATGCTCCCGAAAGCCTGCATAGAGTCCACGCAGGCTCACACCGGCGATTTCCGCCAGCAGGGCGGGGGTCAGCGGCGCCTGCGCGTGGGCATGGATGTACTCCTCGACCTGCTTCACGTGGCGCGGCGCCAGCGGTTTGCCCCGTGCCCGCATCGCCTCGGCCAGGCTGTGGGGCTGCACAGTCAACAACGTCCCGATCACCAGCTGCTCCAGCTGGCAGGCAGTCAGCGGATGCCGCGCCGCGTCCGGCGCCAGCGCCAGCAAGTCCGCCACGTAGTGCATCAACTGATACCAGGCCGCCAGGCGGCGCCAGCCCATCCCAAGCTCAAAGCGCAGCGGCGCCTGTGACCGATGGCCGAGGTGCGCAGCACATACCCGCTCCAGCGCACCGCGCTCCACGCGCACGATCAACTGGTCGCTATCGTGGCTCCAGCGCATCCGCACGGGGTCGCTCGGCGTGAGCACCGAGGCCATGTCGCGGTCGGAGAGGATCTGCTGCTGGCCGCAATGGATCTGGGCATGGCCCGCCAGCGGCATCTGCACCAGCAGGAAATCATCGAGCGGCCCCGGCTCGATCTGGACCTCCGCGCCGTAAGCCAGCCGGTTGAAGGACACGGCGCCAAGCGGCGCATGATGCATGCGGGCAGCCAGCGTCGTGCCGCCGATGGTGAGTTTGTGCGGCTTGAAAACCGTACCCACCGCTGCGCGCGTCTGGGCCTGGTCGGTCGAGGCGAAGACCAGCCGGGTGGGGTCGGATAGCAGGGCGCCTGCCAGCGGCTCGGTGGCCGTGGCCGCGGGGGGCTGCGGCATTGTCTCGCTCCTCGGCGTCATTGGCGCGCCGCTTGGTACTTAGTACGTTGGGCCCGGCCAGCCTGCGGACGGATTCCTTCACACCACTATAGTGGATCGCTTCCCGGCGCCCCTTGTCCGCGCCGGCATTTTCCTGCACTAATCGGATAGCCGCTGCAGCACGCGGCTAGTTTGCTGCGGTGCGGATCGCCCATGATGGAATCCAGCACGGCAGCCCCAACCCCCAAAACAAAGGAGCGCAGCCCATGGGCCAGACTATCCAGATCCACGCCGCCGACGGCGCATTCAACGCCTACCTGGCCACGCCCGCATCGGGCAAGGGACCCGGCATCGTGTTGTGCCAGGAAATCTTCGGCGTCAATGCCACCATGCGAGCCGTGGCGGACTACTACGCAGAGGAAGGCTACACGGTACTGGTGCCGGACCTGTTCTGGCGTATCGCCCCCGGCATCGAACTGGGCGATCGCGGCGAGGACTTCCAGCGCGCCTTGGGCTTGTACCAGCGCTTCGATGAGGCCCTCGGCGTCAAGGACGTTGGTGCGGCGCTGGACGCGCTACGCGCCCGGCCTGAATGCGTGGGCCAGACCGGGGTGCTCGGTTTTTGCCTGGGTGGAAAGCTCGCCTATCTGGCTGCCTGCCGCCTGGACGGCGTGGCCTGTGCCGTAGCGTACTACGGCGTTGGCATCGAGCGCGCGCTGGACGAGGCGGCCAATATCCAGGGGCGGCTGGTGCTGCATGTGGCTGAGCGCGACGGCTTCTGCCCACCCGAGGCGCAGGCGCAGATCCGCGCAGCCCTGGGCGGCAAGGACGGCATTGAGTTGTACGTCTATCCGGGCGTGGACCACGCGTTCGCGCGCACCGGCGGCGAGCATTTCGACCACCCATCGGCGCTGATGGCGCATCAGCGCTCGATAGCCGCGCTGCGCGCAGAGATGGGCCCGCACTACGATTTCTCGGCGCTCTGGGACAAGCACTGCGAATACGAGTTCGCCACCCGCGACGTCGACGCCACGATGGCGACGATGGTGTCGGAGCCCTACGTGAACCATATCCCGACCATGACTGGCGGCGTCGGCCACCGGCAGCTCAAGCGTTTCTACCAGAACCATTTCGTCAACAGCAATCCGCCCGATACCAGCCTGATTCCGCTGTCGCGCACCGTGGGCGCCAGCCAGATCGTCGACGAGATGCTGTTCTGCTTCACGCATACCTGCGAGGTCGATTGGATGCTGCCTGGCGTAGCGCCTACCGGCAAGCGGGTGGAGATCCCCCTCATCGCCATCGTCAAGTTCCGCGGCGACAAGCTCTACCACGAGCATATCTACTGGGACCAGGCGAGCGTGCTGGTGCAGATCGGCATGCTCGATCCGGCCGGCCTGCCCGTGGCCGGTGTGGAGACCGCGCGCAAGCTGCTCGACGAAACGCTGCCCTCCAACACGCTGATGGCGCGCTGGCAGGAGAGCGAAGGCAAGTAAGGACCCGTACGGGCAAGTACCACGTCATCAAAGAAAAGCAAAAGGCCGCACCCGGCACGTGCAGTCGCAAGGCGGCAGCCGGGCAGCGTCCAAGACAACCAGGAGACAGCGTCATGAAAGGACTGCGGGACAAAGTGGCCATCATCAGCGGTGGCGCTACATTGATCGGCGCGGGCGTGGCCAGCGCCTTCGTCGAGGCCGGCACGCGAGTGGCCATTCTCGACATCGATGCCGGCGGCGGCGAGCGCGCGGCTGCCGCGTTGGGCGAGCGGGCGTTGTTTGTCCACACGGACATCACCGACGATGCCCAGGTGGCTGCGGCGGTAGCCCGGGTGAGCCAGCATTTCGGTGGCGTTGACTACCTGGTCAACCTGGCGTGCACCTATCTTGACGACGGTTTCAAATCAGGACGGCGCGACTGGCTTGCGGCGCTGGACGTCAACGTGGTTTCCGGGGTGATGCTGGCGCAGGCCGTGCACCCGGCCATGCGGGCTCGCGGCGGTGGCGCCATTGTCAACTTCACCAGCATCTCCGCCAATGTGGGGCAGACCGGCCGCTGGCTCTATCCGGCTTCGAAGGCCGCCATCCGGCAGCTCACCCGCAGCATGGCGATGGATCTTGCGCCCGATGGTATCCGGGTCAACGCCGTTTCTCCCGGCTGGACCTGGTGCCGGCTGATGGACGAGGTCAGCGGCGGCAACCGTGAGCGCACCGATCGCGTGGCTGCGGACTTCCACCTCCTTGGCCGCGTTGGCGAGCCCGACGAAGTGGCCCAGGTCGTGTTGTTCCTCTGTTCCGACCACGCCAGCTTTGTCACCGGCGCGGACTATGCGGTGGACGGCGGCTACTCGGCAATGGGACCCGAGCAGAACGTGCCCGCCATTCCCAGGCTGGCCGATTGAAGCTGGCATCGAGCATCCCCCCACCAAATCCGGGGCTTCGATTTTCATCCTGAACACCCAGTAGGAGATTGCCATGAGCCAACGCATTGCCATCGTCGGGGCGGGCCAGTCCGGCCTGCAGATGGCCCTCGGGCTGCAAGCCAAGGGCTATCGGGTCACACTGCTGACCAACCGAACGCCGGACCAGGTCAGGGCGGGCAAGGTCATGTCCAGCCAATGCATGTTCGATCGCGCGTTGCAGGCCGAGCGAGAGCTTGGACTGAACTGGTGGGACGATCTCTGTCCCCCTGTAGAAGGCATTGGCTTGGCGATTCCGCATCCGGAGCAGGCTGGCGCCAGGCTGATCGACTGGGCCGCCCGGCTCGAGCGCCGGGCGCAGGCCGTGGACCAGCGCCTCAAGATGCCAGCCTGGATGGAGGCCTTCGCCGAGCGTGGCGGTGACCTGCGCATCGCCGATGCCGGCATCGATGAGCTCGAAGCGCTGACGCTCGAGCACGATCTGGTCCTGCTCGCCGCCGGCAAAGGTGAAATCGTGAGCCGCTTCGAGCGTGACGCCGCGCGCAGTCCGTTTAGCGCACCGCAACGCGCGCTGGCCTTGACCTATGTGAACGGCATGACGCCGCGCACGCCGTATTCGCGGGTTTGCTTCAACCTGATTCCTGGCATCGGCGAGTACTTTGTCTTCCCCGCGCTCACCTTGAGCGGGCCTTGCGAGATCATGGTGTTCGAGGGCATCCCCGGCGGACCCATGGACCGATGGGCCGAGGCGCGTACGCCCGAGCAGCACCTGGCGGAAAGCCTGCGCATCCTCCGCACGTGGCTGCCGTGGGAAGCGCAACGTTGTGAAAACATCACACTGACCGATGAGCAGGGCATCCTCGCGGGCCGGTTCACGCCAACCGTGCGGCATCCGGTCATGACGCTGCCGTCCGGCCGGCTGGTGTTCGGCATGGCGGACGCGGTCGTGGTCAACGACCCCATTACCGGACAGGGCTCGAACAACGCCGCCAAATGCTGCAAGGTCTATCTGGAGGCGATCGTCGCGCGCGGCGATCGTGCCTTCGATGCCGCCTGGATGACGCAGACCTTCGCCAGCTACTGGCAGTACGCAGGCGACGTCGTGAACTGGACCAACTCGCTGCTCACGCCACCTCCGCCACATATCCTGGCATTGCTGGGCGCGGCCGGGCAGGCGCCGGCGCTGGCCGCACGCATCGCCAACGGCTTCGACAACCCGCCAGACTTCTTCCCCTGGTGGGCCGACCCCACCGCCTGCCAGCAGTTGATCGACCGGCATCTGCCGCAGGCAGCCTGAGATGGACGCCGCCTGTGCTGTGCTCGACCCCAAGGCACTGCGTCACGCTTGTGGCCGTTACGCCACCGGCGTGGCGGTCATCGGGGCCTGCGGTGCCGATGACCGCCCCATTGGCCTGACCATCAACTCCTTTGCCTCGCTATCGCTGGCGCCGCCGCTGATTCTGTGGAGCCTCGCCTTGCGTTCGCCGAACGCGGCGCGTTTCACGCCAGGGAACCCCTTCGGCGTGAGTATTCTGCGGGCGGGGCATGGCGAGCTCGCCCGGCGCTTTGCGAAACCCGCTGACGACAAGTTTGCCGGAGTCGCCCATTGGCGATGCCAGCGTGGCGTGCCTTATCTCGATGATGCCCTCGCCACCCTGGCGTGCCGGGTGGAACGCGCCGACGCTGTCGGGGATCACTTGCTGATCGTGGGTCAGGTGGAGGGGTTTGAGGTAGGGGAGGGCGAGCCGCTGGTGTTCTTTGGCGGGGAATTTGTGCAACTGGGGCGATAGAATCACGCGGAAACGCTGCAAAACAACACCGCCCCGTACGCCACCTCATACTTGTCAATCCACGCTTGCTCTTTCCAAATCTACGCGATATAGTGTAAGGCTACCCGTTTGTCTATGGGTAGTGGGCTGGCCAGATTGGCCGCGCGCAGTCTTCTTCAGCGCAAGCCCCGCACTGCAAACACTGTTTTCGTGTATCAATCAGCCCCGGCCAATCGCAGCTGGGAATGGAGCAAACCATGAGCCTTGGCCTTGTAGGTCGCAAGGTTGGCATGACCCGTATTTTCACGGACGACGGCGATTCAATTCCCGTTACCGTGGTCGAGGTCGGCGACAACCGCGTGACACAAATCAAGACGGACGAGACCGACGGTTATACCTCGGTTCAAGTCACTTTCGGCGCACGCCGCGCTAGCCGCGTCACCAAGCCCCTGGCAGGTCACCTTGCCAAAGCTGGTGTTGAAGCTGGTGAAATCATCCGCGAATTCCGCATCGATGCCGCTAAGGCTGGCGAACTGCAACCCGGCGGCACGCTGTCGGTTGACCTGTTCGAAGTCGGTCAAAAGATCGACGTCCAGGGCGTGACCATCGGTAAGGGCTACGCCGGTACCATCAAGCGTCACCATTTCGCATCGGGTCGTGCCACCCACGGTAACTCGCGTTCGCACAACGTGCCGGGTTCCATCGGTATGGCGCAGGATCCGGGCCGTGTGTTCCCCGGCAAGCGCATGACTGGCCATCTGGGTGACGTCACCCGCACCGTCCAGAACCTGGAAATCGCCAAGATCGACGCAGAGCGCAAGCTGCTGCTGGTCAAGGGCGCCATTCCCGGCTCCAAGGGCGGCAAGGTTATCGTTACCCCGGCCGTCAAGGCCAAAGCCAAAGCTTAAGGAGCGAATCAATGGAACTCAAGCTCCTCCAGGACAATGGCCAGATCGGTGCAGGCGTTGACGCCTCGCCCGAAGTCTTCGGCCGTGACTACAACGAAGCCCTCGTTCACCAGGTCGTCGTCGCTTACCAGGCTAACGCTCGCAGCGGTAACCGTAAGCAGAAGGACCGTGAAGAGGTCAAGCACACGACCAAGAAGCCTTGGCGCCAGAAGGGTACGGGTCGCGCCCGTGCCGGTATGTCTTCCTCGCCGCTGTGGCGCGGGGGCGGCCGCATCTTCCCGAATTCGCCGGAAGAGAACTTCACGCAGAAGGTCAACAAGAAGATGTTCCGTGCCGGCATGCGCTCGATTTACTCGCAGCTCGCACGTGAAGGTCGTATCAACGTGGTGGACGGTTTCACCGTCGATGCGCCCAAGACCAAGCTCTTGGCCGACAAGTTCAAGGCCATGGGCCTGGACTCGGTGCTGATCATCACCGACAGCCTCGACGAAAACCTCTACCTGGCTTCGCGCAATCTGCCGCACGTGGCGGTTGTCGAGCCGCGCCAGGCTGACCCGCTGTCGCTCGTGCACTACAAGAAGGTGCTGGTGACCAAGGCAGCCGTCGCGCAGATCGAGGAGTTGCTGAAATGACGCAAGTAGCCAAGAACGATCATCGTTTGATGCAGGTGCTGCTCGCGCCGGTGGTTTCCGAAAAGGCAACCCTGGTCGCCGACAAGAACGAACAAGTCGTGTTCGAAGTCGCTCGCGATGCCAACAAGGCAGACGTGAAGGCGGCAGTCGAACTGCTGTTCAAGGTCGAGGTGCAGTCCGTTCAGATCCTGAACCAAAAGGGCAAGCAAAAGCGTTTTGGCCGTTTCATGGGGCGTCGCAACCACGTGAAGAAGGCTTACGTTTCGCTCAAGCCGGGTCAGGAAATCAATTTTGAAGCGGAGGCCAAGTAATCATGGCACTCGTCAAGACCAAGCCGACGTCCCCGGGCCGTCGCTCCATGGTAAAGGTTGTTAACCACAACCTGCACAAGGGCGCGCCCCACGCTCCGCTGCTGGAAAAGCAATTCCAGAAGTCGGGCCGTAACAACAACGGTCACATCACCACCCGCCACAAGGGCGGTGGTCATAAGCACCATTACCGTGTGGTCGACTTCAAGCGCAACGACAAGGACGGCATCGCCGCCAAGGTCGAGCGCCTGGAATACGATCCGAACCGCAGCGCCAATATCGCGCTGGTGCTGTTCGCCGACGGCGAGCGCCGCTACATCATTGCCACCAAGGGCATGGTAGTTGGCCAAGCGTTGATGAACGGCTCGGAAGCTGCGATCAAGTCGGGTAACAACCTGCCGATCCGCAACATTCCGGTTGGTACCACCATCCACTGCGTGGAAATGCTGCCGGGCAAGGGCGCTCAGATCGCTCGCGCCGCTGGCGGTTCCGCTGTGCTGCTGGCTCGTGAAGGCATCTACGCTCAGGTTCGCCTGCGCTCCGGTGAAGTGCGTCGCGTTCACATCGAATGCCGCGCCACCATCGGTGAAGTCGGTAACGAAGAGCATAGCCTGCGCGTCATCGGCAAGGCCGGTGCAAATCGTTGGCGCGGTATCCGCCCGACGGTTCGCGGCGTTGTGATGAACCCGGTGGACCACCCGCACGGTGGTGGTGAAGGCAAGACCGCTGCTGGTCGTGACCCCGTTTCGCCGTGGGGTACCCCGGCTAAGGGTTACCGTACCCGCAGCAACAAGCGCACTGCCAGCATGATCGTGCAGCGCCGCCACAAGCGTTAATCGGTAGGTAGGAGCCTAGACATGACACGTTCCGCAAAAAAGGGTCCGTTCTGTGACGCCCACCTGCTGAAAAAGGTGGAAGCGGCCTCAGCCGGCAAGGACAAGAAGCCCATCAAGACTTGGTCGCGTCGCTCGACCATTCTGCCGGACTTCATCGGCCTGACGATCGCCGTACATAACGGCCGTCAACACGTGCCGGTGTATGTTTCGGAAAACATGGTTGGCCACAAGCTCGGTGAATTTGCGCTCACGCGTACGTTCAAGGGCCACGCGGCTGACAAGAAAGCGAAGAGGTAAGGTGCCATCATGGAAGTGAAAGCGATTCATCGCGGTGCCCGCATCTCCGCCCAGAAAACGCGCCTGGTCGCTGACCAGATCCGCGGTCTGCCGATCGAACGCGCGCTCAACGTCCTGACGTTCAGCCCGAAAAAGGCGGCCGTCATCGTGAAGAAGGTGGTCGAATCGGCCATCGCCAACGCCGAGCACAACGAAGGCGCCGACATCGACGAACTGAAGGTCAAGACCATCTTCGTCGACAAGGCAACCTCGCTCAAGCGTTTCACGGCACGAGCAAAGGGCCGCGGCAACCGCATCGAGAAACAAACTTGTCACATCACTGTGACGCTCGGCAACTAAGGAGTCACGATGGGACAGAAGATTCATCCGACTGGCTTCCGTCTGGCCGTCAGCCGTAACTGGGCTTCGCGTTGGTACGCCAACAACACGAAGTTCGCCGGCATGCTGAAGGAAGACATCGAAGTTCGCGAGTTTCTGAAGAAGAAGCTCAAGAACGCTTCGGTTGGCCGCGTCGTGATCGAGCGCCCCGCCCGCAATGCACGTCTCACCATTTATAGCTCGCGTCCGGGCGTGGTGATCGGCAAGAAGGGTGAGGACATCGAACTGCTCAAGGCCGAGCTGCAACGCCGCATGGGTGTGCCCGTGCACGTGAACATCGAGGAAATCCGCAAGCCGGAAACCGATGCGCAGCTGATCGCCGACTCGATCACCCAGCAGCTCGAGCGCCGTATCATGTTCCGCCGCGCAATGAAGCGCGCGATGCAGAACGCGATGCGCCTCGGTGCCCAGGGCATCAAGATCATGAGCGCCGGTCGTCTGAACGGCATCGAAATCGCTCGTACCGAGTGGTATCGCGAAGGTCGTGTGCCCCTGCACACCCTGCGCGCCGACATCGACTACGGCTTCTCCGAAGCAGAAACCACCTACGGCATCATCGGTGTCAAGGTGTGGGTCTACAAGGGTGATCACCTCGGCCGCAACGATGCGCCGGTGGTGGAAGAGCCGCAAGACGATCGTCGTCGTCGCCCGGGTGGTCGTCCTGATGGTCGTCGCCGTGAAGGCGAAGGCGGCCGTCCGGGTGGCAACCGCCGCGGTGGCGCGGGTGCCGGTGCAGGTCGCCGCGCTCCTGGCGCAGATGCGAAGAGTGGAGAATAACGATGCTGCAACCTAAGCGCAGAAAATACCGCAAGGAGCAGAAAGGCCGCAACACGGGTAAGGCTACCCGTGGCAACGCCGTGTCTTTCGGCGAATTCGGCCTGAAGGCGATGGGCCGTGGTCGTCTGACGGCTCGTCAGATCGAGTCGGCACGTCGTGCGATGACCCGTCACATCAAGCGTGGCGGCCGCATCTGGATCCGGATTTTCCCGGACAAGCCGATCTCGAAGAAGCCCGCCGAAGTCCGTATGGGTAACGGTAAGGGTAATCCGGAATACTACGTGGCAGAAATCCAGCCGGGCAAGATGCTGTACGAAATGGATGGCGTGACGGAAGAGCTGGCTCGTGAGGCGTTCCGCCTCGCGGCCGCCAAGCTGCCGATCGCCACCAATTTCGTGGTGCGCCAGGTCGGGACGTAAGGAGAGCAGGGATGAAAGCATCCGAACTTCGCGGCAAAGATGCCGCAGGGCTGAACCAGGAGCTCTCCGAGCTGCTGAAGGCCCAATTTAGCCTGCGCATGCAAAAGGCCACCCAACAGCTGCAGAACACCAGCCAGCTGAAGAAGGTGCGCAAGGACATCGCGCGGGTGCAAACCGTGCTGAACGAAAAGGCGACCTCGAAATGACTGAAACTGCACAAACGGAATCGTCGCTTCGCCGCACGCTGGTCGGTCGGGTAGTTAGCGACAAGATGGACAAGACCGTCACGGTCTTGATCGAAAACCGCGTCAAGCATCCTCTGTACGGCAAGTACGTGCTGCGTTCCAAGAAGTACCACGCACACGACGAAGCCAACCAGTACAAGGAAGGCGACAAGGTCGAGATCCAGGAAACGCGTCCGCTGTCGCGGACCAAGTCCTGGGTGGTTTCCCGTCTGGTCGAAGCTGCGCGCGTCATCTAAAAAACCACACGGTTTTCGGTTGACTTGCGAGTCCAGGGTTATGTGCTATAATCCTGGACTTCCGCTTTGTTGCATTCGCCTTAGTTGTATCACCCCGGCGAATCGGTGAAGCGAACCTAGCCGAGCGGCTCCTGATTAACCATGTTCAGGCCGCCTGGTAACTACCGACTTCAAAGTTGATCAACCCAAACGGTTGCTGGCGCAAAGCCAGGGGCTGACGGGACCAAGACTGACCGGCGGGCGTTGCCCGGTGGATTAAGTTGGGAAGATAACACCATGATTCAGACAGAAAGCCGGCTCGAAGTAGCCGATAACACTGGTGCGCGCGAAGTTCTGTGCATCAAAGTGCTGGGTGGGTCCAAGCGCCGCTATGCGAGCGTGGGCGACATCATCAAGGTGACCGTTAAGGACGCAGCGCCGCGCGGTCGCGTGAAGAAGGGCGATATTTACAACGCCGTCGTCGTGCGCACCGCCAAGGGCGTGCGTCGCGCTGATGGTTCGCTCGTCAAGTTCGACAGCAATGCCGCTGTCTTGCTGAACACCAAGCTCGAGCCGATCGGCACCCGTATTTTCGGGCCGGTGACTCGTGAACTCCGTACCGAGCGCTTCATGAAGATCGTGTCGCTCGCGCCGGAAGTGCTGTAAGGAGCCGCCATGAACAAGATTCGTAAAGGCGACGAAGTCATCGTCCTGACCGGAAAAGACAAGGGCAAGCGCGGCACCGTGCAAGCCATGCTCGGCGAGAAGGTTGTGGTGGAAGGCGTCAACGTTGCTAAGAAGCACGCACGCCCGAACCCGATGCTGGGCACCACCGGTGGTGTGGTCGACAAGGTCATGCCGCTGCATATTTCTAACGTTGCGCTCGTGGATGCCAATGGCAAGCCGTCGCGCGTCGGTATCAAGGTGGAAGACGGCAAGCGTGTACGCGTGCTGAAGACCACCGGTGCCGTCGTGGCAGCTTGATTCTGGGCACAGATAGGAGTTGAGCATGACTGCACGTCTGCAAGAGTTTTACAAAGAACAAGTAGTACCGAAGCTGATCGAACAGTTCGGCTTCAAGTCGGTCATGGAAGTGCCGCGCATCACCAAGATCACCCTGAACATGGGCCTTGGCGAAGCCATCAATGACAAGAAGGTCATTGAGCTGGCCGTGGGCGACCTGACCAAGATCGCCGGCCAAAAGCCGGTGGTGACCAAGGCCAAGAAGGCAATCGCCGGCTTCAAGATCCGCCAGGGCTATCCCATCGGCGCGATGGTGACGCTGCGCGGCGAACGCATGTTCGAATTCCTGGATCGTCTCGTGACCGTGGCCCTGCCGCGCGTGCGTGACTTCCGTGGTGTTTCGGGCCGCTCGTTCGATGGTCGTGGCAACTACAACATCGGTGTGAAAGAGCAGATCATTTTCCCCGAAATTGAGTACGACAAGATCGACGCACTGCGTGGTCTGAACATCAGCATCACGACGACGGCGAAGAATGACGAGGAAGCCAAGGCACTCCTCGCAGCATTCAAGTTCCCGTTCCGTAATTAAGGGGTAACCGTGGCTAAATTGGCTCTGATTGAACGTGAGAAGAAGCGCGCTAGGCTCGTGGCAAAGTATGCCGACAAGCGTGCGACCCTCAAGGCCATTATCGACGACCAAGAGAAGTCGGAAGAAGAGCGTTATAGCGCGCGTCTCGAGCTGCAGCAGCTCCCGCGCAACGCGAACCCGACTCGCCAGCGTAACCGCTGCGCGATCACCGGTCGTCCCCGCGGTACCTTCCGCAAGTTTGGCCTGGCGCGTAATAAGATCCGTGAAATCGCCTTCCGTGGCGAAATCCCGGGTCTGACGAAAGCCAGCTGGTAATTACGCACAGGCTACAGGAGAAACAGTATGAGCATGAGCGATCCTATCGCCGATATGCTGACGCGCATCCGCAACGCCCAAGGCGTGCAGAAAGTGTCGGTTGTCATGCCGTCGTCGAAGCTGAAAGTGGCAATCGCCAAGGTCCTTAAGGACGAAGGCTACATCGACGACTACGCCGTGAAAGAAGAAGGCGGCAAGGCACAACTGAGCATCGGTCTGAAGTACTACGCCGGCCGTCCGGTCATCGAGCGCATTGAACGCGTCTCGAAGCCTGGTCTGCGCGTGTACAAGGGCCGCAGCGACATCCCCCAAGTGATGAACGGCCTCGGCGTCGCAATCATCTCGACCCCCCAGGGTCTGATGACCGATCGCAAGGCACGTGCCACTGGCGTGGGCGGCGAAGTTCTTTGCTACGTCGCGTAAGGAGTAGACCATGTCCCGTGTAGGTAAGGCTCCCATCGCGCTGCCCAAAGGCGCAGAAGTCAATGTGGCGGCTGGCGTGCTCTCCGTTAAGGGCCCGCTCGGCACGCTGACGCAGCCGATTCACAGCCTGGTCAAGGTCAATGTCGAAAACGACACGCTGACCTTTGCTCCGGTCGATGAATCGCGCGAAGCAAACGCACTGCAGGGCACCATGCGCGCCCTGGTGGCCAATATGGTCAAGGGTGTAACCGCCGGTTTCGAGCGCAAGCTTAACCTGGTCGGCGTGGGCTACCGTGCCCAGCTGCAAGGTACTGCGCTGAAGCTCCAGCTTGGTTTCTCGCACGACGTGATCCATGCGATGCCGGAAGGCGTGACGGCGGCAACGCCCACGCAGACCGAGATCATCATCAAGGGTGCGGACAAGCAGAAAGTCGGTCAGGTGGCTGCGGAAGTCCGCGCGTACCGTCCGCCTGAGCCCTATAAGGGCAAGGGCGTTCGCTACTCGGACGAGCGCGTCATCCTGAAGGAAACCAAGAAGAAGTAAGGGGTGCAATCATGAACAAGAAAGACGCTCGTTTGCGCCGTGCACGTCAGACCCGCGCCAAAATCGCGGAGTTGAAGATCAATCGTCTGACCGTGTTCCGTACGAATTCGCATATTTACGCCCAGGTCTACTCGCCGTGCGGCACGCAAGTGCTGGCATCGGCTTCGACCGCCGAGGCAGAAGTGCGCAAGGAACTGACTGGCAGCGGTGCTACCGCAGCCGCCGCGACCCTGATTGGCAAGCGCATCGCCGAAAAGGCGAAGGCAGCTGGCGTGGAAACCGTTGCGTTCGATCGCGGCGGCTTCCGCTTCCATGGTCGCGTGAAGGCACTGGCTGACGCAGCACGCGAAGCCGGCCTTAAGTTCTAAGCGCACACAGAGAGATACGTCATGGCAAAAATGCAAGCAAAAGTCCAGCAGGACGAACGCGACGACGGCCTCCGCGAGAAGATGATCTCGGTCAACCGTGTCACCAAGGTGGTGAAGGGTGGCCGGATTCTCGGTTTCGCTGCGCTGACCGTGGTTGGTGACGGCGATGGCCGCATCGGCATGGGCAAGGGCAAGGCTAAGGAAGTGCCGGTTGCAGTTCAGAAGGCAATGGACGAAGCCCGTCGCAAGATGGTCAAGGTCTCGCTGAAGAACGGCACGCTGCAACACGAAGTCGTTGGCAAGCACGGCGCCGCCAAGGTGCTGATGATGCCCGCCAAGGAAGGTACCGGCGTGATCGCTGGTGGCCCGATGCGCGCGATTTTCGAAGTGATGGGCGTGACCAACGTCGTGACCAAGTCGCACGGCTCGACCAATCCGTACAACATGGTTCGCGCCACGCTGGACGGTCTTCAAAAGATGAGCACGCCGGGCGAGATCGCCGCAAAGCGTGGCAAGTCTGTTGAAGACATCCTCGGTTAAGGAGTCGGACGAAATGTCGCAACAAACCGTAAAAGTGCAACTCGTGCGCAGCCTGATCGGCACGCGTGAGGATCATCGCGCCACCGTCCGTGGCCTGGGCCTGCGCCGCATCAATTCGGTGTCGGAGCTGCAGGACACGCCCGCCGTGCGCGGCATGATCAACAAGGTCTCGTACCTGGTCAAGGTTCTGGCCTGAGTCCCGGGACACGGAGAGCAAGATGCAACTCAACAACCTGAAACCGGCCGACGGTTCGAAGCACGCCAAGCGTCGCGTCGGCCGCGGTATCGGCTCCGGCCTGGGCAAGACTGCCGGTCGTGGTCACAAGGGTCAGAAGTCGCGTTCGGGCGGCTTCCACAAGGTCGGCTTCGAAGGCGGTCAAATGCCGCTGTATCGTCGCCTGCCGAAGCGTGGCTTCACGTCGCTGACGAAGGCCTTCAACGCCGAAGTGACCCTGCGTGATATCGAGCGCCTGGAAGCTACCGAGGTGGACCTGCTGGTTCTGAAGCAGGCTGGCCTGGTGGCTGAGCTGGCCAAGAGCGCCAAGGTCATCAAGGCTGGTGAACTGACCCGCAAGGTTACGATCAAGGGTCTGGGCGCCACCGCTGGCGCCAAGGCTGCGATCGAAGCCGCCGGCGGTCAGATCGCGGCGTAATTTAGCAGCAGATTTCGCAGCATAGGCGAGTCACAGTCGGAGCATCGTTTGGCCACGGCGAAACCCAATGCAAGCACGCAAGCCAAGAACACGGCGAAGTACGGCGACCTGAAGCGCCGGCTGATGTTCCTGGTGCTGGCCCTGATCGTGTACCGCATCGGAGCGCATATTCCGGTGCCGGGAATCGATCCGGAACAGCTTGCGAAGCTTTTCCAGAGTCAGTCAGGTGGCATCCTCGGGATGTTCAACCTGTTCTCGGGCGGTGCACTGTCGCGCTTTACCGTCTTCGCGCTCGGCATCATGCCGTACATCTCGGCGTCGATCATCATGCAATTGCTGACGATCGTGCTGCCGCAGCTGGAGTCGTTGAAGAAGGAAGGGCAGGCGGGTCAACGCAAGATCACGCAGTACACGCGCTACGGCACGGTGGTTCTGGCCACTTTCCAGGCGCTGTCGATTGCAGTCGCGCTGGAATCTCAGCCTGGTCTGGTGATCGATCCGGGCCTGATGTTCCGGGCTACGGCAGTGATCACGCTGGTGACCGGTACGATGTTCCTGATGTGGCTGGGTGAGCAGATCACCGAGCGGGGTCTGGGCAACGGTATCTCGATCATCATCTTCGGCGGTATCGCAGCGGGCTTGCCCAACGCGATCGGCGGGCTCTTCGAACTGGTTCGTACCGGTTCCATGAGCATCATTGCTTCGATCCTGATCGTGGCAATCATCGCCGGTGTTACCTTCGCCGTGGTGTTTGTCGAGCGTGGCCAGCGCAAGATCCTGGTGAACTATGCCAAGCGTCAGGTCGGCAACAAGGTGTATGGCGGTCAATCGTCGCACCTGCCGCTGAAGCTGAACATGGCAGGGGTGATTCCGCCGATCTTCGCATCGTCGATCATCTTGTTCCCGGCGACCATCGCGGGCTGGTTCACGTCTGACTCGACGAGCGCTGCCGGTCGGTTCATCAAGGACCTGGCTGCGACGCTCTCGCCGGGACAGCCGGTCTACATCCTGCTGTACGCTGCTGCAATTATATTTTTCTGCTTCTTCTATACGGCTCTTGTGTACAACAGCCGGGAAGTCGCGGACAACCTGAAGAAAAGCGGTGCCTTCATTCCGGGCATTCGTCCGGGCGAGCAGACGACGCGCTACATCGACAAGATTCTTGTCCGTCTGACGCTGGCTGGTGCGATCTACATCACACTGGTCTGCCTGTTGCCGGAATTCCTGGTACTGCGCTGGAACGTTCCGTTCTATTTTGGCGGAACCTCGTTGCTGATCATCGTGGTCGTCACGATGGACTTCATGGCCCAGGTCCAGTCCTATGTCATGTCGCAGCAATATGAGTCCCTGCTGAAGAAAGCGAATTTCAAGGGTAATCTGACCTTGCGCTGAAGCCGGGTCGGTACAGGCTAGGTATGGCAAAAGACGACGTCATCCAGATGCAGGGGGAGGTCCTGGAAAACCTCCCCAACGCGACGTTCCGCGTCAAACTGGAAAACGGCCATGTGGTGCTGGGCCATATCTCCGGCAAGATGCGAATGAACTACATCCGGATTCTTCCGGGTGATCGGGTGACGGTTGAACTGACCCCATATGATCTGTCACGCGCGCGCATCGTCTTTCGGACGAAGTGAAGCGAACAGGAATTGAAGGAAGAGGAAAATCATGAAAGTGCTGGCTTCTGTTAAGCGCATTTGCCGCAACTGCAAAGTTATCAAGCGCAACGGTGTCGTGCGCGTGATCTGCTCGTCGGATCCCCGCCACAAGCAACGCCAAGGCTAATCGGAAAGAGGATTGACGAATGGCACGTATCGCAGGGGTTAACATCCCGAACCATAAGCATACCGAGATTGGCCTGACGGCTATTTACGGTATCGGCCGCTCGCGCGCCCGCAAGATTTGCGTGGCCACCGGCGTTCCCTTTGACAAGAAGGTCAAGGACCTGACCGACGGCGACCTGGAAAAGCTTCGTGACGAAGTAGCCAAGGCCACGGTTGAGGGTGACCTGCGTCGTGAAACCACGATGAACATCAAGCGTCTCATGGACCTTGGTTGCTATCGTGGCGTCCGTCACCGCAGGGGTCTCCCGATGCGCGGTCAGCGCACCCGCACCAACGCCCGTACCCGCAAGGGTCCGCGTAAGGCCGGCGTGGCTCTGAAGAAGTAAAGCCGAAGGCAGAGGAAGAAACTAATGGCAAAAGGTCCGAATAACGCCGCCCAGCGCGCGCGTAAGAAGGTCAAGAAGAACGTTGCCGACGGCATTGCGCACGTCCACGCTTCGTTCAACAACACCATCATCACGATCACCGACCGTCAGGGCAACGCCCTGGCATGGGCAACCTCGGGTGGCCAGGGCTTCAAGGGTTCGCGTAAGTCGACGCCCTTCGCAGCTCAGGTTGCTGCAGAGAACGCCGGCCGCGTGGCGCAAGACCAGGGTATCAAGAACCTGGACGTGCGCATCAAGGGCCCCGGCCCTGGCCGTGAATCGGCTGTGCGCGCGTTGAACGCGCTCGGCATCAAGATCTCGATTATCGAAGACGTGACGCCAGTGCCGCACAACGGCTGCCGTCCGCCCAAGCGTCGTCGGATCTAAGCGCCGGTGTGATACCCGGGCCGCGGGTGAGGTCTTCCTCGCCCTCTGCCCGGTGTGGTAACATCGCACGTTGACCTGCTGCATATGCTTTGCGGCAGGTTTTCGTTTTGCGTTTTTGTGTCTGGCGATTGGCCTGCTGGTCTGTCGCCTGGTGCAAGTAGTCAGTCAAATGCTTTTGCGCGTGCCCTTATGGGAATGCGCTGGATAAGCCCACCGTCTGCCACTCACGCGTCCCTCGAACGGACGGAGAAGGCGGACTCGCGGCGCGTCAAACAAGGCGCCGCGATCGATCAGGAAGGAAGATAAAGTGGCACGTTATATCGGCCCGAAGGCCAAACTCTCCCGCCGTGAAGGTACCGACCTGTTCCTGAAGAGCGCACGCCGCTCGCTTGCAGACAAGTGCAAGCTGGACAGCAAGCCGGGCCAGCACGGCCGCACCTCGGGTGCACGCACCTCCGACTACGGCAACCAACTGCGCGAAAAGCAGAAGGTCAAGCGTATCTATGGCGTGCTCGAGCGCCAGTTCCGCCGCTACTTCGCTGAAGCCGACCGCCGCAAGGGCAACACCGGCGAGAAGCTGCTGCAACTGCTGGAATCGCGCCTGGACAACGTCGTGTACCGCATGGGCTTTGGCTCGACCCGCGCTGAAGCGCGCCAGCTGGTGTCGCACAAGGCGATCCTGCTGAACGGTCAAGCCCTGAACGTGCCGTCGGCGCAAGTCAAGGCTGGTGACGTCATCACCATCCGCGAGCAGTCGAAGAAGCAAGTCCGTATCGCCGAAGCGCTGTCGCTGGCTGAGCAATCGGGTTTCCCGGCATGGGTTGCCGTGGACGCGAAGAAGTTCGAAGGCACCTTCAAGCAAGTGCCGGATCGCGCCGATATCTCGGGTGACATCAACGAAAGCCTGATCGTCGAATTGTATTCGCGTTAATCACTCGAATTCTGACCGACACCATCGAACGGCCAGAGGCTTGCGTTTCCCGCCAAGCTTCACATTCAGCCCGACGCGCTGCCGCGCGTCGGGCTTATTGCCCATCGTGCGATGGGATTTTCAGGTTCCAAACGTCAGCCTTATCGGTGTAACGAGCCGAGGGTATTGAAAAGGACAACCTAATGCAAACAGCACTACTCAAGCCTAAAATTATTGCCGTGGAGCCGCTCGGCGACCATCACGCGAAGGTCGTGATGGAGCCGTTCGAGCGTGGCTATGGCCATACGCTCGGTAACGCCCTGCGTCGCGTGCTGCTGTCGTCGATGGTCGGTTATGCCCCGACCGAAGTCACGATCGCTGGGGTGGTCCATGAGTACTCCACCATCGATGGCGTGCAGGAAGACGTAGTCAACCTGCTGCTGAATCTGAAGGGTGTGGTCTTCAAGCTGCACAACCGCGACGAAGTCACGGTCTCGCTGCGCAAGGAAGGCGAAGGCGTTGTGACGGCCGCGGATATCGAGCTGCCCCACGATGTCGAGATCATCAACCCCGGCCACGTGATCGCTCACCTGTCGGCCGGCGGCAAGCTCGATATGCAGATCAAGGTCGAACAAGGCCGTGGTTATGTGCCGGGCAACGTGCGCAAGTTCGGCGACGAAGCAGGCAAGGTCATTGGCCGCATCGTGCTGGACGCTTCGTTCTCGCCGGTGCGCCGCGTTTCGTACGCAGTCGAATCGGCTCGTGTGGAACAGCGTACCGACCTCGACAAGCTGGTGATGAACATCGAAACCGACGGCGTGATTTCGCCCGAAGAAGCGATTCGTCAATCGGCGCGCATCCTGGTCGACCAGCTGTCGGTGTTCGCCGCGCTGGAAGGCACCGAGTCGTCGGCGGAAGCCGCTTCGAGCCGTACGCCGCAGATCGATCCGATCCTGCTGCGCCCGGTCGACGACCTGGAGCTGACCGTGCGTTCGGCCAACTGCCTGAAGGCCGAAAACATCTACTACATCGGCGACCTGATCCAGCGCACCGAGAATGAGCTGCTCAAGACCCCGAACCTGGGTCGCAAGTCGCTCAACGAAATCAAGGAAGTGCTGGCTTCGCGCGGCCTGACCCTCGGCATGAAGCTCGAGAACTGGCCGCCCGCAGGGCTGGAGAAGTAATAGCCGGGCGCGGTGGCGGGCTTGTCCAGCCGCCGCGCCAGGTCATCGCGGCGACCGGCATGTGCCGGCTGCCTTAATAGACTACCGGCCCGCGCCGAACCGGAGATTGCTCCGGCCAAGCGATAGAAGAGCTGGTCAAACATTGCAATAAAGGAATCATCATGCGTCACCGTCATGGTTTGCGGAAACTGAACCGCACCTCGTCGCACCGCCTCGCGATGCTGCGCAACATGTCCAACTCGCTGTTCCAGCACGAGCTGATCAAGACCACCCTGCCCAAGGCCAAGGAACTGCGCAAGGTTGTCGAGCCCCTGATCACGCTGGCCAAGAAGGACACCGTTGCCAACCGCCGCCTGGCTTTCGCCCGTCTGCGCGACCGCGACATGGTCACCAAGCTGTTCAACGAACTCGGCCCGCGTTACAACGCACGTCCGGGTGGCTACACCCGTATCCTGAAGTTCGGTTTCCGTCAGGGCGACAATGCGCCGATGGCGCTGGTCGAACTGGTTGACCGCCCGGAAATCACCGAAGCGCCGGCTGAAGAAGCAGGCGAATAAGGTTGATTCCGTCCCGGCCCGCTTGCGACTTTTGGTCGCGGCGAGCTGCGCGGACACCGCTTACAATCGAGCCAGGCTATATGCCTGGCTCTTTTGTTTTCCGGGGCCGGTACGCCGGAGTCTGGCCGCCGGGCAGCCTGTGGCCTGGGAGGACGATCTGATGAGCGAAGCAATATTGGTGATGACATCGCTGCCGGACGCCGAGTCCGCGGGGCGTGTTGCTAGGGCCGTGCTGGAGTCGAGGTTGGCGGCATGCGTGAACCGGCTGGCGCCGTGCGAGTCCGAGTATTGGTGGCAAGGTGAGATCGAAAGCGCACGCGAGTGGCCGCTGATGATCAAGACCACCCAGGAGCGTTACGCCGCGCTGGAGGCTGCGATTCGGCTCGCGCACCCCTACGAGGTGCCCGAGATCGTCGCGATGCCGCTGGTTGCGGGATTCGCGCCTTATCTGGCCTGGGTGGCGCACGAAACCCGAACGGCCACAGACGAAGACGACAGTGCGTAAGGATGGCGGTCGCTGCGCCGACTTACACTGATGCTGGCAATACAGCACTGCGGCCGGGGACCGGCGCTATGATGCGAGCGCAATGCGGATACGACGAATGACATTTCAAAGGCTGGGCATGAGTTTCGGTGCGGGCGCGAACGCCTCGGACGGTTGGGGGGCTGGGCAAGCCGTGCGGCATAGTGCCGCAGTGCGGCTGCTGATCATGCTGCTGGCCTCACTCTGGCTGTGCCTCGGCGGCATGGCGCATGCCGCCGACGACGACTTCTTGCCGC
This sequence comes from Cupriavidus sp. PET2-C1, assembly GCF_054515855.1. NCBI lineage: Bacteria > Pseudomonadati > Pseudomonadota > Betaproteobacteria > Burkholderiales > Burkholderiaceae > Cupriavidus > Cupriavidus sp. PET2-C1. The sequence goes on along the minus strand of NZ_CM137259.1, from coordinate 3,997,622 downwards.
CGGAACAGGCCTTCCGGTTTGCTGCCCATCAGGTCGATGCGAAGACGATCGAGGTTCGCTTCGACGTGGCGGATGGCTATTACCTCTACCGCGATCGCTTTGCCTTTGCGGCGCAGCCTGCGTCCGTCAAGCTGGGTGCGCCGGTGTTCCCGCCCGGCAAGGTCAAGTTCGACGAGACGTTCGGCAAGGAGATGGAAACCTATCACGGCGGGCTGACCATCCGCGTGCCGGTGGAGTCCGCGCCGGCCGACGGCAAATGGTCGCTGGTGGTGACTTCCCAGGGCTGTGCCGACAAAGGCCTGTGCTATCCGCCGCAGGAAAGCGTGTTCAAGGTCGGCGGTGGTGCGCTTGACGGACTGTTCGGCAAGCGGGTACCGGCGGATTCCAGCAGCATCGGCAACAGCCCGGCCGCAGCAAGCGGCGACGCAGCCGGCCCCTCCCCCGCCCTGCCGGCTCCCACGGCCGACGAGAACGACCGCATCGCCGGCGCCCTGGCCAGCCGCAACCTTGGCGTGATCGCCGCGCTGTTCTTCGGCCTGGGCCTGCTGCTGACCTTCACGCCATGCGTGTTGCCGATGGTGCCCATCCTGTCGTCGATCGTGGTGGGCGAGCACGTTACGCGCAAGCGCGCCTTGCTGGTATCGCTGTCTTATGTGCTCGGCATGGCAGTGGTGTACACGGGGATCGGCGTGGCGGCGGGGCTGCTTGGTGAGGGCCTCTCGGCGGCGCTGCAGGCGCCGTGGGTGCTGGTTGCCTTTGCACTGCTGATGGTGGCGCTGTCGCTGTCCATGTTCGGTCTCTATGAGCTGCAGCTGCCGCAGCACTGGCAGACCCGGCTGACGGCATCGTCCAACCGCCGCCAGGGCGGGCAGCTTGCTGGTGCCGCAGCCATGGGCGCGATCTCCGCACTGATCGTCGGGCCGTGCGTGACGGCGCCACTGGCCGGCGCGCTGGCCTATATCGCGCGCACCGGCGATGCCGTGGTCGGCGGCGGCGCGTTGTTTGCCATGGCGCTCGGCATGGGCGTGCCGCTGGTGCTGGTGGGCGTGGGGGCGGGCAACCTGCTGCCGCGCGCCGGACGCTGGATGGAGACGACCAAGCGCTTCTTTGGCTTCCTGCTGCTGGGCGTGGCGCTCTGGATGGTGAGCCCGGTGCTGCCTGCGTGGGCGCTGATGGCGGGCTGGGCTGCGCTGCTGCTGGTTGGCGCGGTCTTCCTGAGCGCCTTCGATTCACTCGGCCCCGATGCGCATGGGCTGGCCAGGGTAGGCAAGGGCCTGGGCCTGCTGGCGGCGCTGGCAGGCGCCATCCTCCTGGTCGGGTTGGCATCCGGCGGCCGGGATCCCCTGCAGCCGCTGGCACACCTGAGCGCCGCGCGCCTGGCGCCGGAGGCGGCGACTGGCGGCGCTTCCGACGTGCGGTTCGAGCGCGTGCGCTCGGTTGCGGAGCTCGATGCACGCGTGGCGCAGGCGGCTGCCGCCGGCAAGCCGGTGCTGCTCGATTTTTATGCGGACTGGTGCGTGAGCTGCAAGGAGATGGAGCGCTTCACATTTACCGATGAGCGCGTGCGGGCGCGGCTGTCCGAGGTCGTGATGCTGCAGGCGGATGTCACCCGGAACAACGCCGATGACCGCGCGCTGCTCAAGCGCTTCGGCCTGTTCGGCCCCCCGGGCATCATCCTGTACGGCGCCGACGGGCGCGAGCGGCCGGTCCGCGCGATCGGCTACCAGCCGGCCAAGCGGTTTCTCGACACGTTGTCGCGCGCGCTCGATACCAAGGCTAGTACCTGAGACGTACCTGAAATACCCGAAGCGCCAGCTTCGGCGAGCGTCGGCTAGCTCTGCTCCAGCCGGCGCCCCAGCGCCCAGACCGCGGCCAGTACCACCACCACCGCTCCCATCAGCCCCAGCGACCACCAGAAGCCCTGGGGCTCGCGCAGCCATGGCATGCGGTCGAAGTTCATGCCGAAGATGCCGGTGATCAGCGTGAGCGGCATGAACAGCGCGGTGATCAGCGTCAGCGTGCGCATGGTGCGATTGGTGCGGTGCGCCACCGACGAGAAGTGAATCTGCACCGCGGACTCGATCGAGTCCTCCAGCCGGCGCGCATGCGCGAGCACGCGCGAGATGTGCTCCATCACGTCGTTGATCCGCACCAGCAGCGCATCGTCGCGGCCCGCCGTGCCTGGCGTACCTGGCGTACCTGGCGAGCCTGCGGCGGGGCCTTCACTCGCGATGCTGTAGCTGTTGTCGAGCAGGCTGTCGCGGAACTCCTGCAGCGCGTCGTGCTGCTCCTCGCACAAGTGCTCCAGCCGCCGCAGCTCGATGCGGGCATTGAGCAAGCCCTCCCAGCTGGAAAAGCTGCGCCGCGCGTTAAGCAGCGCGCGCTGCCACCGGTCGAGCTGGCGCGTCAGCGGCGCACGCAGGTCCAGGTAGCGGTCGACCATGGCGTTGAGCAGCCGCAGCATCAGGTCTTCCGGGCGCGTTGGCGGGCGGATGCCATGCACCAGCGCGGCGTGGCCGTTGGCCCGTGTCTTTGACGCCGCTTGCGGCCGCGGCGCCTGGCACAGCTCAAGCAGGCGCTGGCGCACCTGGTCCAGCGTGCGCGATTGCGCGGGCCGTACCGTCAGCAGCACGTTGTCAAAGACGAAGAACGTGACCGGCTGGGTATCGATCTTGGCCAGCGCGGGCAGGAAACCCGGCGGGTAGCGGCGCGGCTTGGCCGGGGCACTGGGTTTTGCCGCGGACTGCGGGCCGGCTGTCGCGGAGGCCGTGGCCGAAGCCACGGGCTGGCCCGGCATCGTCGGCATGTCTATCGCGGCGGTGGCCGAGGCCGCCGCTGTTGCAGCCGTACTCGTACTCGTTCCGGATGCCGCCGCCCCCTCTGCGCCAGCCTCGGCGATCAGCCGGCTGGTCTCGAAGGTAAGCTTGCGGAAGATCACCATGTCGTAGGCATGCGTCGTATCGAAATACGACGGATGCGACGGGTTGGTGGCATCGATGAGATGCAGGTCCAGCACCGCGGCGCCCGTCAGCGCCTGGACGCTGTCGCGCCAGGCCGTCGGCGCGGCGCTGATTTCCTCGATCGGCGTGTCGACCCAGACGAAACGGGCCGCTGCATTGCCGGCGAGGAAGTCGCGCGCCGCGTCGAGCGAGGCGAGCGGATGGACCTGGCTGGCGGAAAAGCCTAGCAGCTGCATCCGGGCCGGTTCAGCGCGTGAGCAGGCGAGCGGCGTCGCGTGCGAAATAGGTCAGGATGCCATCGGCGCCGGCGCGGCGGAAGGCCAGCAGCGATTCCATCATGACCTTGTCGTGATCCAGCCAGCCATTCTGGGCTGCGGCCTTGAGCATCGCGTACTCGCCGCTGACCTGGTAGACGTAGGTGGGGAAACGGAACTCGTCCTTCACGCGCCGCAGGATGTCGAGGTAGGGCATGCCGGGCTTGACCATCACCATGTCAGCGCCTTCCATGATGTCCTGCGCCACTTCGCGCAGGGCTTCGTCGGAGTTGGCCGGGTCCATCTGGTAGGTCATCTTGTTGCCCTTGCCCAGGTTGGCCGCCGAGCCCACCGCATCGCGGAACGGGCCGTAGAAGGCTGAGGCGAACTTGGCCGAGTACGCCATGATCCGGGTATGGATATAGCCGCCGTCTTCCAGCGCCGCGCGCACGGCGCCGATGCGCCCGTCCATCATGTCCGAGGGCGCCACGATATCGACGCCGGCCGCAGCCTGCGTCAGCGCCTGCTTGACCAGGATCTCCACGGTGACGTCATTGATCACGTAGCCGTCGTCGTCCAGCACGCCGTCCTGGCCGTGGCTGGTGTACGGATCCAGCGCCACGTCGGTCAGCACGCCCAGTTCCGGGAAGCGGTCCTTGAGCGCGCGCACGGCGCGCGGGATCAGGCCTTCGGCGTTGGTCGCCTCGATGCCGTCGGGCGTTTTCAAGGCCGGATCGATGACCGGGAACAGCGCGATGACCGGGATGCCGAGTTTCACGCAGTCTTCCGCCACCGGCAGCAACAGGTCAATCGACAAACGCTCCACGCCGGGCATGGACGCCACGGTCTCGCGCTGGTGATGGCCGTCGACGATGAATACCGGATAGATCAGGTTATCTGGCGACAAGCGGTTCTCGCGCATCAGCCTGCGTGAGAAATCATCACGGCGCATGCGGCGCGGACGGTACTCGGGAAAAGTGGACATGGCTTGAGAGAGGAGTCGGAAAAGAAGTGGGGGAGTCTGCCGGGCGGCTGGCGCGATGTGGCTGGCGAGTGCCTGACCAGGCCGCTTGCGAAAGAAAAACTAAACTTTTGATCTCGCCCGCTATCATACTCGCGGACACTCTGCGTTGCGCTTGCGTGATGCAGCGTCCCCCGCTACTCCTCCCTGAGCGGGTACCCGCCCTTAACCGGTGGGAAAGTTCGCCCCCGTTGCTTGCAACGGGGTTTTTTTTTGCCGGCTCATTCACCGATTGACTGGTCGATTCGACAACAGGGCGGGCGCAGGGGCAGGTACGCTTTGCGGCACCAAAGGATCAGTTTGCGGGCGCGTCGGGAGGCGCATCGTCCGCAGCCGTATCTGGTTCCGCTTGGGCTTGCCGCGTAGCTGCGGCCTTGCTGTCCTGGGCTGCGGGCGGCAGGGCCTCGGGCAGGGACAGCCAGCCCGCCACCACGCGCTGGGCTTCCTCGATGCCGCGGCGCTTCAGGCTGGAGAACAGCTGTGCGGTCAGGGGTACCGGCGTGTCGAGCTGTTCCGCGTAGCCGGCCAGCACCTTGCGGGTTTCGCGCAAGGCCAGGGCGTTCTCGCTGTTGGTCAGCTTGTCAGCCTTGGTCAGCAGCACGTGAATGGGCCGGCCCGTGGGCAGGAACCACTCGACCATCTGGCAATCCAGGTCGGTAAAGGGGCGGCGCGCGTCCATCATCAGCACCAGGCCGGACAGCTGCGAGCGGGTCTGCACGTAGTCGCTCAGCAACGCTTGCCAATGGAACTTGGCCGATCCCGAGACCTGCGCATAGCCGTAGCCGGGCAAGTCGACGAGGAAGGCGAGCGGGTCCGGCGCCTTGACCGGGGCCACGCCGAAGAAGTTGATGTGCTGGGTGCGGCCCGGCGTGCGCGACGAGAAAGCCAGCCGCTTCTGGTTGCACAGGATATTGATGGCGGTGGATTTGCCGGCGTTGGAGCGGCCGGCGAACGCCACTTCCGGCACGGCCGTGGCAGGCAGGTCGCGCAGATGATTGACGGTAACGAAAAAGCGGGCCTGATGTAGGAGGGACATGCGCTTGGGCGATGGGGCGGGTGGGGGCGGGCTGCCGCCTGGATTCAGGCGGGTTCGCCGGCGTCACCGCGCCGATGTGAGTGAGGTGGGCGGCACATGTGGCCGCCTGGATGGCCGGGGCTGGCGTCTGGCCGCGTCGCGGCGCGCACATCCTCTATCCGGCACACGATTTATTGTACAATAACGCGGTTAACGGCCTCCCGATTAGGTGACGCGCGGCATCCTTGGTCGCGCATTTATCTGGCAGGGAAGTCTTGCGTGTCCGTTCCATCGTGGTAGCAAGCCTGTTGGTCTAGTCCCTGTTTTGGCGCCGAAGCCTGGCGCCGGCGCAAGAGGGCCAACCGGGGGTCTGGGCCTGCTACCGGGATATTCGCACGGTCTGCCGCTCTCGTTCGCATGGGGGCGGTGCCATCCGGCCTTCGCCTGGGCGTTTTCTGGCTTCAGGCGAGCCGGCGGTCCGTCGTGATGAATTTCCGATGTCAAAGTGCCTGTCCATCGCGTCCTCACCGCGGGCAGTGTGCTGAACGGCGTGCCCCATGGAATTCAAAACAATTCAGACAAGGTGTGCGAATGAACCGCATTGCGAAACTTCTGGCTGTTGTGGCGCTGGCTCTGCCGGCAACTGCCATGACCGGTCTGGCATCTGCCGCAGAGCAGGCCGCCGCAAAGGCTGATCCGGCCAAGGGCGAAACCCTCTACACGCAAGGTGCCCCTGATCGCAATGTCCCGGCTTGCCTGAGCTGCCATGGCGCCAACGGCAACAGCGGCGGCGCCGCCAATCCGAAGCTGGCCGCCCAGCAGCCGGAATACGTGCACAAGCAGCTCGACGACTTCAAAGCCAAGGCTCGCAGCAACGCCATCATGTCGCCGTATGCGGCCGCCTTGTCCGAGCAGGAAATGAAGGACGTCGGCGCCTACCTGGCCAAGCAGACCCTCAAGCCTGCCACCGCCAAGAACAAGGACACCATCGAAGCCGGCCAGAAGATCTATCGCGGTGGCATCGCGGCCAAGGGCGTGCCGGCCTGCGCGGCTTGCCACGGTCCCACCGGCGCCGGCATTCCGGCCCAGTATCCGCGCATCGGCGGTCAATGGTCCGAGTACACCGAAGCACAACTGGTTGCGTTCCGCCAGGGCACCCGCAAGAACAATCCCGTGATGACGACCATCGCCGCCAAGATGTCGGACGCCGAGATCAAGGCTGTGGCTGATTACGTCGCAGGGATTCGCTAAGTCGTTCCGCGCCGGGTAGCCGGAGCACCGCAGCGGGCCTCGCCACTCGCGAGGCACCACGCCCAGGTGCAACCAAGCAGCCCGGCAACAATCGAAGAGGGTGGCCTGCGCGAGCAAGTCCACCCTTTTTCATTTCAAGGCCGAGGGCCCCACTGCACATGTCCACCGCTTCCACGTCAGGACTGCACCTGAAGACTTCTCACCGCCTGCTACGCGACGCGGTTGAGTTGCTGTCCTCGATGCGTTTCGCTATCGCGCTGCTGACGGTGATTGCGATTGCCAGTGTGGTCGGCACCGTCCTCAAGCAGAACGAGCCCTATCCCAACTATGTGAACCAGTTCGGTCCCTTCTGGGCTGACCTGTTCCACGCGCTGTCGCTGCAAAAGGTTTACAGCTCCTGGTGGTTCCTGCTGATCCTGACCTTCCTGGTGATTTCCACCTCGCTGTGCCTGACCCGCAACGCGCCAAAGATGATCAAGGATATGCGCTCGTGGAAGGACCACGTGCGCGAGCGCAGCCTGCGGTCCTTCCACCATCACGCCGAGTTCGATTCGGGCCGCCCCCGCGCCGATGCGGTGACGCGCCTCACCGCGCTGCTGGCCAATCGCGGCTACCGTATCAAGAGCGTTGCGCATGAGGGCGCCACCTTGCTGGCCGCCAAGGCGGGCGCGGCCAACAAGCTAGGCTACATCCTCGCGCACACCGCTATCGTGGTGATCTGCGTCGGCGGCCTGCTCGATGGCGACATGCTGATCCGCGCGCAGATGTGGTTTGGCGGAAAGAGCCCGATCAGCGGCAACGCCGTGATCAACGACATCCCGCCCGAGCATCGTTTGTCGGTCAGCAATCCGGGCTTTCGCGGCAACGCCTTCGTGCCGGAAGGCTCGACGGTGTCCACCGCCATCCTGAATATCTCGGACGGCGCGCTGGTGCAGGACCTGCCGTTCAATATCACGTTGAAGAAATTCACCGTCGAGCATTACTCGACCGGCATGCCCAAGCTGTTCGCCTCCGACGTGGTCATTACGGACCGCGTCACCGGCCGCAAGACCGAGGCCACCATCAAGGTCAACGAGCCGCTGGTGGTGAATGGCGTGGCCATCTACCAGTCCAGCTTCGAGGATGGGGGCTCCAAGCTGAAGTTCGTTGGCTACCCGATGCAGGGTATCGGCGACAAGACCTTTGCCTTCGCCGGCACCGTGGGCGCCAACACGCCACTGACCGGCACGGGCAACGCGGCCGATGCCGAGGGGTTGACGGTCGAGTTCAGCGATTTCCGCCTGATGAATATCGAGAACGTCACCGATGCGTCGGGCAAGCCGGACGCGCGTGGCGTTGCGCGCAAGTCGCTCAACGAGAAGCTCGAGTCCCACCTGGGCTCGGCGGTCAATCCTGACCGTGCAAAGGAGTTGCGCAACGTTGGCCCTTCGGTGCAGTACAAGTTGCGCGACCGCAACGGCCAGGCCCGCGAATTCAACAACTACATGGTGCCGGTGCAACTCGATGGCCAGTCGGTCTTCCTTGCCGGCATGCGGGATACGCCTAGCGAGCCGTTCCGCTACCTGCGCATCCCGGCCGACGAGCAAAACAGCGTGGCGGACTGGATGCGCTTGCGTGCCGCGCTCCAGGACCGCGCGATGCGCAGCGAAGCCGCGCGCCGCTTCGCACTTGCCTCGATGCCGGGCGAGGGCCGCGAAGTATTGCGCGGCCAGTTGGCCGAAAGTGCCCTTCGCGCGCTCGATCTTTTTGCAGGCGCTTCGCGCAGCAACCCGCAAGCCCCGCCGGGCGGTTTCACCGCGATTGCCGCCTTCCTGGAAAAGTCCGTGCCGCCGGCCGAGCAGCAGAAAGCCGCGGATGTGCTGCTGAAGATCCTCAATGGGTCGATGTGGGAGCTCTGGCAGTTGGCGCGCGCGCAGGACAAGCTGCCGGTGGTGCCAAATAGTGCCCAGAGCGGCGCTTTCATGCAGCAAGCCATCAATGCGCTGTCCGACAGTTTCTTCTACACCGCGCCGGTTTTCCTGCAGCTCGACGACTTCACGGAAGTGAAGGCCAGCGTGTTCCAGATGACCCGTGCACCAGGGAAGAACATCGTGTATCTTGGCTGTCTGCTCTTGGTGCTGGGCGTGTTCTCGATGTTCTACATCCGCGAGCGCCGCGTCTGGCTCTGGGTGAAGGATCCCGCAGATCCCGCAGATGCCGTGGGAACCGCCAGCGGGCAGGGCGCCGCCAGCCATGTGCTGATGGCCATGTCCACGCAGCGCCGTACACTGGATTTCGAGAAAGAGTTTGTCGCGCTGCGCGACGATGTAGGCCGCGCCGCCGGCAGCATCGACACGACCGGCGCCCGCAATTAAGCAGGAACCACTATGTCTTCGAATGTGAATCAGGCCCGGCCGGGCGTGCACGAGAGTCCGGCGGGCGTTGCCGCGAGTGACGCCGAGCAGGCCTACCTGGAGCCGTCGTTCCTGCGCCGGCTGGGTTGGGTCGACTGGCTCTTTGCCTTGATGCTGGCAGTGGGCGCGGGCTTCGCGCTGGCGCGCTACGGCCAGTGGATGAATGTCTACGACAAGGGCGTGCTGATCGCCGCGGTGCCTACCTTCGCGCTGCTGGGGTGGCACTGGAAGCCGGTGCGGCTGCTGATGGTGACGCTGACGGTGTTGTCGCTGTTCGCGATCCAGCTCTACCAGGGCCAGTTGCCGCGCGCCGAGCAGGCCTTCTTCCTCAAATACTTCCTGTCGAGCCAGTCCGCCATCTTGTGGATGAGCGCCCTGGTGTTCCTGTCCACCCTGTTCTATTGGGGCGGCTTGCTGGCGCGCTCGGAGACCGGGCTGCAGATCGGCAGCAAGATGGTTTGGGCGGCAGTGGTGCTGGGCTTTACCGGCATGCTGGTGCGCTGGTACGAGTCCTACCTGATCGGCGCCGACATCGGCCACATCCCCATCTCCAATCTGTACGAAGTGTTCGTGCTGTTCACGCTGATCACCTCGTTGTTCCACCTGTATTACGAAGGCCGCTACAAGACCCGTGCGCTGGGGCCGTTCGTGATGCTGGTGGTATCGGCGGCCGTCGGTTTCCTGCTGTGGTATACGGTCAGCCGCGACGCGAGCGAAATCCAGCCGCTGGTGCCCGCGCTGCAGAGCTGGTGGATGAAGATCCACGTGCCGGCCAATTTCATTGGCTACGGCACCTTCGCCCTGGCCGCCATGGTGTCGGTGGCCTACCTGCTCAAGCAGCACGGCATTCTCGCCGAGCGTCTGCCCTCGCTCGAAGTGCTCGACGATGTGATGTACAAGTCGATCGCAGTGGGCTTTGCCTTCTTCACCATCGCCACCATCCTGGGCGCGCTGTGGGCGGCGGAGGCCTGGGGCGGCTACTGGAGCTGGGACCCCAAGGAAACCTGGGCGCTGATCGTCTGGTTGAACTATGCGGCCTGGCTGCATATGCGGCTGATGAAAGGCCTGCGCGGCACCATGGCGGCCTGGTGGGCGCTGGTGGGTTTGCTGGTCACGACCTTCGCCTTCCTGGGCGTCAACATGTTCCTTTCCGGCTTGCATAGCTACGGCGAACTCTGATCTGGGTGTTGCGCCGCAACGAAAAAACCTGCCCATCGCTCCGATGCGGCAGGTTTTTTTTCGCCCGAATGGAATAAAGCCGTCACATCCGGTGTTTACTGAAGGGACGGCGCCGGCTGGCGGTGCCGCATCGCATGGAGATCGACATCATGGCCCTTTCCCGTCCCAACGCAGTCGCTTCCCTCGCATCGTTGTCCCGTCCCGCCGTGCTCGCGCTCGCTTCTGCCGCGGTCCTGCTGTCCGCCTGTTCGGGCATGGGCAGCATGGGTGGCATGGGTGGCGGCGCCGGCAATATGCCGCCCACGGTGAAAGTTGCCGGTGGCACGTTGACCGATCCCCAGGGCCTGACGCTCTACACGTTCGACCGTGACACGGCCGGCAAGAGCGCTTGCAATGGCGGCTGCGCCACCAACTGGCCGCCCCTGATGGCCGCGCCTGGCACCAGCGCCACGGGCGACTACAGCGTGATCACGCGCGAAGATGGCGGCAAGCAATGGGCCTATCGCGGCAAGCCGCTTTACCGTTTCTCCAAGGATGCCAAGCCGGGCGACCGCACGGGCGACAACTTCAACAACGCCTGGCACGCGGCAACGCCCTGATACGGGTGAGGGCAGCCTGACGGCATGGACGGCTTCGACCGCCAACTGGTGGCACTGGCGCCGCGCTTGCGGCGCCACGCCCGGGGCCTGACCGGCGACGCGGCATCCGCCGACGACCTGGTGCAGGACACGCTGGAGCGCGCGCTGCGCTACCGCTGGCGCTTTCGCCTGCGCGCGGGCGCCTGGTGGGGCGATGGCGCGGACGGACTGCTGTCCTGGCTGCTGACCATGATGCACCGGCTGCGCGTGAACGCGTACCGTCGCTCCGACCTGGTGACCTATACCGACACGCTGCCCGACGTACCCGGTGCTGCGCCTGAGCCCGGCCTGCAGCTGGACTTGGCGCGGGCGTTGGCCCGCTTGCCCGAGGCGCAGCGCGCGGTGATGCTGCTGGTCGGCCTGGAGCAGCTCAGCTATGCCGAGGCGGCGCAGGTGCTCGCGGTGCCGGTGGGCACCGTGATGTCCCGGCTGTCGCGGGCTCGGGAGCAGATGCGCATGCTGATGGACGGCGCGCCAGCCAAGGCAGCCGAAGCGAACCCGCAGGCCACCGGCCGCGCGGCCGGACTGCAGCGAGTCAAATGATGTCTCCAGTCAACGAAGCCGATCTCCACGCCTATGCCGATGGCCAGCTCGATCCCGCTCGACGCGCCGAGGTGGAGGCGTACCTGGCCGCCCATCCCGAGGCCGGGGAGCGCGTGGGAGGCTGGCGGCGGCAGACGGAAGAATTGCACGCGGCATTCGACGGCGTGCTCAATGAATCCGTGCCGCTGGCGGCACTTCCGCCAAGGCTGCGGGGCAGCCGCCGCGACGCGGCGCGGCGACCCGCTGGCTGGGGCATGGCGCTGGCCGGCAGCCTTGCCTCCTTGGCGGTAGGCGGCGCGATCGGGTGGGTTGCGCATGATCGCGCGGACACGCTGGCGGCTGGGGCGCCGTCGGTGGAGCGCTTCGCGCGCGAGGCGCTGGCCAGCCATGTCGTCTACGCGCCGGAGGTACGCCATCCGGTCGAAGTGGCGGCCACCGATGAAGCCCATCTTGTTGCCTGGCTGTCCAAGCGCCTGGGGGCGCCGCTGCGCGTGCCGGACCTGCGCGCCCAGGGATTCCACCTGATTGGGGGCCGTCTCGGCGTGGCCGAGGGCGGTCCGTCGGCCATCCTGATGTACGAGGCCGACGACGGCACCCGGCTGTCGCTGCAACTGCGGCACATGGCGCGCGACACGCCCGATACGGGCTTCCGGCTGGAGCGCATGGCTCCGGGGCCAAGTGAGCGTCCCGCCGCTGCGGCGCGTACCATGGCCTTTTACTGGGTAGACCGGGATCTTGGCTTCGCGCTGGCCGGGCCGCTGGAACGCGCCCCCTTGCTGGCCCTGGCGGAGGCCGTTTACCGGCAGTATCAGGGCGGTTGAGCCACAGTCATGCGTTGCGCGGGGCACCCTGCATCCGTTTCCCGGCCACAATGCATGCTTAAGGCCGGGCGAGGCGGCGGTGACGGCGACGACGGGCCTGAAAATAGATGTCAGGATTCCCTCGCTCCAACCGACTCAAGCGCAAGTCCAATCGTGCCGGCGGGCCCCGCCCGGGCCAGGCACGAACGGTGAACCGCATTTTGCATATGGCACGCAACGAGGAACAACGATGCTGATCCCCTCTCCGAAATGGCTGCGCGGCGACGACATTGCCGCCAGCGAGATCACGCCCCGCGGTGTTTTCGATGCGCGTCGCCGCTTGCTGGCGCTGGCTGCCGCGGGCGCCACGGGGAGCACGCTGGCGCCATGGTTCGCACGCGATGCGCACGCCCAGGCGCCGCGCGGGCAGAAACTGCCGGCCACGCCTAACAATGCCTACGTGGTGCCCGAGAAGCGCACGCCTTACGAGGACGTCACCACGTACAACAACTACTACGAATTCGGCACCGACAAGGCGGACCCGGCGCACAACGCCGGCACGCTGCGGACCCGGCCGTGGCAGGTCGCGGTCGAAGGCCTGGTCAAGAAGCCCAAGGTCTACGACATCGACGAACTCATGCGCCTGATGCCGATGGAAGAGCGGGTCTACCGGCTGCGCTGCGTCGAGGGCTGGTCGATGGTGATTCCGTGGAGCGGCTACGCGCTGGCCGAACTGGTCCGCCGCGTCGAGCCGCAGCCGGGCGCGAAGTACGTGGAGTTCATCACCCTCAACGACAAGAAGCAGATGCCGGGCGTTAGCGCTCGCGTGCTGGACTGGCCCTACACCGAAGGCCTGCGCATGGATGAGGCGATGCACCCGCTGACCTTGCTGGCCTTTGGTCTGTACGGAGAGGTGCTGCCCAACCAGAACGGCGCGCCCGTGCGCGTGGTGGTGCCCTGGAAGTACGGCTTCAAGAGTGCCAAGTCCATCGTCAAGATCCGCTTCGTCGACAAGCAGCCCGCCACCAGCTGGAACCTGGCCGCCGCGCAGGAGTACGGTTTTTACTCCAACGTGAATCCGGATGTGGATCACCCGCGCTGGAGCCAGGCCACGGAGCGCCGCATCGGCGAGGACAAAGGCAGCGGCTTTGGCGCGCTGTTCGCGCCCAAGCGCAAGACGCTGCCATTCAACGGCTACGCGCAGCAGGTGGCGTCGCTGTACCAGGGCATGGACCTGCGGAAGTTCTTCTGATGGCGCCCCCGGATATGTCCCCGTCGCGCGAGGCGGTGCGCCCGTCGCGGGCGGCCGGGCAGCCCGGGTTCGCTACGCTTGCGCCGGAACGCGTGCGCACGGTGAAGATAGCGGTGTGGCTGCTTGCCATGCTGCCTTTCCTGCGGCTGCTTTATCTCGGCTTTGCCGATCAGTTCGGCGCCAATCCGCTGGAGTTCGTCACGCGCTCGACCGGCACCTGGACGCTGGTCATGCTGTGCGTCACGCTGGCGGTGACGCCGCTGCGCCGGCTCACGGGCTGGAACTGGCTGATCCGGCTGCGCCGCATGCTCGGGCTCTTTGCCTTCTTCTACGCGCTGCAGCATTTCCTGTTATGGCTTGCCGTGGACCGGGGCTTCGATGTGGCCTACATGATCAAGGACATCGCCAAGCGCCCCTTCATCACGGTGGGGTTTGCCGCCTTCGTGCTGATGGCGCCGCTGGCGGCTACCTCGGCCAACGCCATGGTCAAGCGGCTGGGTGGCAAGCGCTGGCAAGGGCTGCACCGGGCCGTGTACGCCATCGCCGTGCTGGCGATCCTGCACTACTGGTGGCATAAGGCCGGCAAGCACGACTTCGGCACGGTATCGATCTACGCCGCCGTGGTGTTCGGATTGCTGGCAATGCGGGTCTGGTGGTGGTGGCGCAAGCCCGCAACTGGCCTCTATGCACAGCGGTAGGGCTCAGGGGTAGAGCGTAATCTCGCGCACGGCGGCGCGGGGCGGCTGCCCCGCGTGGGGGAGCCATAGCGCTTCAAGATGCCCCCCGGACCAGATCCAGCTCTGTCGATATCGCATCGCCGCGGCCGCCCAGGATCAGGGTGCTGGGGGCCATTGGCGTGCGAGTGGTTGCAGTTGCGCAGGGGGGGCGGCAGCTTAGCCTTGCAGCAGGCGTTCGTCGCGGAACAGGTCAGCCACGTGTTCGCGGCCGCGCACCAGGTGCACGTCGTTGCCGTCGACCATGACTTCGGCCGCGCGCGGGCGGGTGTTGTAGTTGGAGCTCATGACGAAGCCATAGGCGCCGGCGGACATCACGGCCAGCAGGTCGCCCGGCTGCACCGCCAGGGCGCGGTCGCGGCCGAGCCAGTCGCCGGATTCGCATACCGGGCCGACCACGTCGTACGTCAGGGCGGTGGCCTGCGCGGCCTTGCGCAGTTGCACGGGCTCGATGCGGTGGTAGGCCTCGTACATGGCCGGACGGGCCAGGTCGTTCATGGCCGCGTCGACGATGCAGAAGTTCTTGGCGGCGCCCGGCTTGAGGAACTCAACCTGCGTCAGCAGCACGCCGGCGTTGCCTACCAGCGAGCGGCCCGGCTCGAACAGCACCTCGCGATGGCCATGGCCACGCTCGGCCACGCGGTCCAGCAGCGTGCGGGCAAAGCCGGTGATGTCCGGCGGGGTTTCGTCGTCGTAGGTGATGCCGAGCCCACCGCCCACGTCGATGTGTTCAAGGTTGATGCCTTCGCGTTCCAGCGCTTCCACCACGTCCAGCACCTTGTCCAGCGCTTCCAGGTAAGGGGCGACCTCGGTGATCTGCGAGCCGATATGGCAGTCGATGCCCGCGACATCCAGGTGCGGCAGCGCGGCGGCGGCGCGGTAGGTCGGCAGCACGTCCTCGAAGGCGATGCCGAACTTGTTGCCCTTCAGGCCGGTGGAGATATACGGGTGGGTCTTGGCGTCCACATCCGGGTTGATGCGCAGCGACACGCGCGCGCGCTTGCCCAGGCGGCCGGCCACGGCATTGAGGCGGTCCAGCTCGGGGATCGACTCCACGTTGAACGACAGCACATCGTGCTGGAGCGCCAGTTCCATCTCGGCGGTGGTTTTGCCCACGCCCGAGAACACGACCTTGCGCGGATCGCCGCCCACCGCCAGCACGCGCTGCAGCTCGCCGCCCGACACGATGTCGAAGCCCGCGCCGAGCCTGGCAAAGACCTGCAGGATCGCCAGGTTCGAATTGGCCTTCATGGCGTACTGCACGCGCGCGCGGCGCCCCTGGCACGCAGCGGCGTAGGCCTGGTAGGCGGCGGTCAGCGCTGCGCGTGAGTAGACGTAGGTAGGGGTGCCGTATTCGGCGGCAATGCGCGCGAGCGGCACATGCTCGACGCACAGGGCGCCGTCGTGGCGATGAAAGAAGGCGGTCATGGTTATTTGGCGGTGGGAGTGGCAGCCGGCATTGCGTCCGGAGCCGTGGCGGGTGCCGTTGTGGCGGCGGAGCCCTTGGGGGCCGCCGGATTCGGCACGGCCGGGTTGCCCAGGCCGGGATCCGGTACGCCCGGCTGCGCCGGTGCGGGAGGCTGCTTGGGCATCGTCAGCGGGCCGCGGATGCCGCATCCCGACAGCAGGGGCATCGCAAGGCTGGCGGCAAACGCCGATACAATCGCAACACGACGCAACATCGGGTGGTCCTTAAAATGTCGTCCAGGGTCGTCCCCGATCGTCCCGGAGTGTCCCTCAAGCGGAGCGCGGCGGGACCACCGGAAATACGAAGTACTTTTCAATACGCTGCCGGCTGCGGCACTACATCGCTATAGCGGCGCTGACCGGCGGTCTTGGAGTTTAGCATGCCCCCCATGAGTGAAAGTGAGTTCCTGGCGCTGGCCCAGCAAGAGCTGGACCGGCTGGAAAGTGCGGTGGAAACCGCCGCCGACGCGGCCGACGCCGACATCGAAATCAACCGTGCCGGCAATCTCATGGAGCTCGAATTCGAAGACGGCTCCAAGATCATCGTCAACAGCCAGGCGCCCATGCAGGAACTGTGGGTGGCGGCGCGCTCGGGCGGTTTCCATTTTCGCCATGATGGCCAGCGCTGGGTCGATACGCGCGGCGGCGGCGAGCTGTATGCGGCGCTGTCCGGCTACGTGAGCCAGCAGGCGGGGGTGACGCTGAAACTGGCCTGAGCGCTCTCGCCCAGGCACGAAAAAGCCGGCGCGAAGCCGGCTTTTTCATTGGCGGGAAGCTGTCCCGGCGGGGCCTCAGCCGCCGCCGAACATCTCCAGGATGCGCTTCTTCTCTGCCTCGACGTCGGCGGGCGATTGCGTGCTTTCGTCCGGCTTGCCCGGCCATGGATCGCCCAGGCCAACCGAAGCCACGCCGGCGCCGCCCGCGTTTTCCTCGAAGGTCCAGTCGCCGCCCACCATGACCACGCCTTCCGGAGCCTGGCGTTCGGGGATTTCCGGCGCGCCTTTGAGCATCTTGCCCATGTAGCCCACCCAGATCGGCAAGGCCAGGCCGCCACCGGTCTCGCGCACGCCCAGGCTCTTGGGCTGGTCGTAGCCCATCCAGGCGATGGCCACCAGCTTGGGCGTGTACCCGGCGAACCAGGCGTCGACGGCGTCGTTGGTGGTGCCGGTCTTGCCGGCCAGGTCATTGCGGCCCAGACGCTGCTTGGCGCTGTTTGCCGTGCCGCTGCGCACGACCTCACGCAGCATGCTATCGGCGATGAAGGCGGTGCGGGCGTCGAGTACGCGCACTGCATCCTCGCCGGCGCGCTGGGGCTTGGTCTCGGAAATCACGTTGCCGCGGGCATCGACCACCTTCTGGATCAGGTAGGGATTGACGCGGAAGCCGCCGTTGGCAAACACCGAATAGGCGCCCGCCATCTGCAGCGGGGTGACGCTGCCCGCGCCCAGCGCCATCGGCAGGTAAGCCGGGTGCTTGTCGGCGTCGAAGCCGAAGCGCGTGATGTAGTCCTGGGCGTACTGGGTGCCGATGGCGCGCAGGATGCGCACCGACACCAGGTTCTTGGACTTGGCCAGCGCGCGGCGCATGGTCATCGGGCCTTCGAACTTGCCGTCGTAGTTCTTCGGCTCCCAGACCTGCCCGCCGTTGTCGCTGATCGAAATCGGCGCGTCATTGATCACCGTGGCGGGGGAGAAGCCTTTTTCCAGCGCTGCGGAGTAGATGAACGGCTTGAAGCTGGAGCCGGGCTGGCGCCATGCCTGCGTCACGTGGTTGAACTTGTTGCGGTTGAAATCGAAGCCGCCAACCATCGAGCGGATCTCGCCGTTTTCCGGGTTGAGCGAGATAAAGGCGGCGGATACTTCCGGCAGCTGCGTGACCGTCCATGCGCCTTTTTCGTCCTGCGTCACGCGGATGATCGCGCCCGGCCGGATCTTGGCCTTGGGCTGCGCATTGGCCGCCAGCGACGGCGCAATGAAGCGCAGCGCCTGGCCTTCGATGGTGGCAACTTCGCCGGACAGCAGCGTGGCGGTGACCTGCTTGGCCGTCACGCTGGTGACCACGGCCGAGCGAAGGTCGTCGCTGCCCGGGTGCTCCAGCAGCGCGTCGTCGATGGCCTGCTCGCGCTCGTCCGCGCCGGGGGGCAGGTCGATAAAGGCCTCGGGTCCACGGTAGCCGTGGCGGCGCTCGTAATTCATGATGCCCGAGCGCACCGACTCATAGGCGGCGTCCTGGTCGGGCTTGTTAAGCGTGGTGTAGACGGTCAGGCCGCGGGTGTAGGTTTCCTCGCGGTATTGCGCGTACATCAACTGGCGCACGATCTCGGCCACGTACTCGGCGTGGGTGGAGAACTCATTGCCCTCGCCGCGCACCTTCAGTTCTTCGTGGATGGCCTGGTCGTATTGCTCGGGCGTGAGGTAGCGCAGGTCGCGCATGCGCTGCAGGATGTACTCCTGGCGCACCTTGGCGCGCTTGGGGTTGACCACCGGGTTGTAGGCCGACGGCGCCTTGGGCAGGCCGGCCAGCATGGCGGCCTCGGCCGGCGTCACGTCCTTGATCGACTTGCCGAAATACACCCGGGCCGCGCTGGCAAAGCCATAGGCGCGCTGCCCCAGGTAGATCTGGTTCATGTACAGCTCGAGGATCTGGTCCTTGGACAGGTTGGCCTCGATCTTGTAGGCCAGCAGCATTTCATACAGCTTGCGGGTGTACGTCTTCTCGCTGGAGAGGAAGAAATTGCGCGCCACCTGCATGGTGATGGTGGAGGCGCCCTGCGACAGGCCGCCGCGCAGGTTGGCCAGCCCGGCGCGCAGCACGCCGACGAAGTCGACGCCGCCGTGTTCGTAGAAGCGATCGTCCTCGATGGCCAGCACGGCCTTCTTCATCACGTCCGGTATTTCCGCGATCGGCACAAAATTGCGCCGCTCCTCGCCGAACTCACCGATGAGCACGTTGTCCGCCGTGTAGATCCGCAATGGGATCTTGGGGCGGTAATCCGTGATGGTGTCGAGCGACGGCAGGTTGGGCGCGGCCACCAGCAGCGCGTATCCCACCAGCAGTGCCACCGCCACGATCCCGGCCACCAGCAGGCCCAGGGCCCAAAAGGTCAGCCGCATCCAGATCGGACGTCGGGCAGGTAGGGACGGCTTCTGTTGTGCTGTGGCCATAAGGGAAATACCTAGTTAGAGGTGCCGGGATTATATCTCCCGGGATACTCCGCTCCCTGCGCGTTGTGGCGCGCACGCCGCTATCGTGCTGTTACAAGATGTAATGGGATTGAGATCTGCATGAAACGAAAAGATGGGCGAGGTGGGTAGGGCGAGGGGCACCGTGGGATTTTGGCAACGCTTTGCGAGGGGTGTTGATGAAAAGCAATCGTGGTCAAACCGGCACATTGCCAGCGCCCCGTTTTTTGGTGAGAATCCACCAACTAAAAGAGCAAAACGTTTCATCCAAGAAACAATACAGACTCGCCAAATTAGAGCAACCAAGCCAAGGCGAGTTCAACGGTCAGGGGGTCACCTTGCGGCGAGGCATCTTGTCGGGGTTGTTGCGCCGTACGACGGTCGGCGTTGACATCGGGTCGTCCAGCGTTAAGGTAGTCGAGCTGTCCGTGGGCAGTGGCAACAACGACTATCGGCTGGAAAAATGTGCCAGCGAACTGCTGGACCGTAATGCCGTTGCCGATGGCAACGTGGTCAATATCGAAGCCGTTGGCATCGCTCTGAAGCGCGCCCTCGGCAAAGCCGGCATCCGCACCAAGGAGGTGGTGCTCGGCGTGCCTTCGATGCTGACCGAATCGCAGACCGTCAGCCTGCCGGACAACCTGTCCGAGGACGAGCTTTACGTCCAGGTGGAATCCGAGGCGCATCGCCTCTATCCGCCATCGCAGGCCGTCAATTTCGACTTTGCCGTGATCGGCCCCAGCGAAACCGAGGGCGGCATCGGCGTGCGCGTTACCGCGGCTAACAGCGACCGTGTGCAGGAGCGCGTGACCGCCGCCGAAATGGCCGGACTCAAGCCGCACGTGATGGACGTCGAGGAATACGCGGTGCAGCGCTCCGTGGTGCAGATGCTGGGCGTGTCCGCCGACATCAGCGCCACCGACGCCAAGGAACTGCCCGTGGTGGCCGTGATCCACCTTGGCGGCAGCCGCTCCAAGGCCATCTTCTACCAAGGCTGGAAAGAGCTCTACGAGCAGCCGCTCAACAGCTACGGCGACCAGCTCACCCAGAGCGCGGCGCGCATGTTTACGCTGGACGCGCTCAAGGCCGAGATCAAGAAGCGCAAGAATACGCTGCCTGAAGCCTGGCGCACCCAGTTGCTCAAGCCCTCCCTGGAGGCGCTGGCGGTGGAGGTGCAAGGCGCCGTGCGCAACTTCCTGTCGGCTTCGAGCATCGGCAGGGTCGACGAGATCCTGCTCTCCGGCGGCCATGCATCGCTGATCGGCGTGCAAGGCGCGATCGAGCAGCAAACCGAGATCACCACCACGCTGGCCAACCCCTTTGCCAACATGATGACAGCCGTCAAGGTCAACGAGCGCTATCTGCAGCGCGACCTGCCGGCCTACATCGTGAGCGCCGGGCTTGCGCTGCGCGGCCTGCAGTAAGCCAGCGAGGGAAGCCGCATGACTACCAATTCGATCCCGACAGTCAATCTGCTGCCTTACCACGAAGCCCGCAGGGCCTCGCGGCGCAAGAAGGTCTACGCCCTGCTGGGCGGCGCGGCCGGCGCCGGCGCGCTGGTGGTGCTGCTGGGCGGCATGTATATCGATCACCGCGTCGATGCCGTGTCCCGCCTGAACCAGGTGCTCCTGGCGGAGAACAACCGCATGGACGGGCAGATCCGCGAGGTCAATACGCTGCGCAAGGATATCGAAGGGCTGCTGCAGCGGCAGAAGGCCATCGAGGGCCTGCAGAACGAGCGCAACCGTCCCGTGCAACTGCTGGAGGAACTGGTGCGCCAAGTGCCCGAAGGCGTGTACCTGACCACCCTCAAGCAGACCGGCGACGCCTTTACCGTGACCGGCATCGCGCAGTCGAACGAGCGCGTATCGGAGTTGCTGCGCAACCTTAGCCAGGTGCAGTGGCTGGACAAGGCCGAGCTGGGCGAATCCAAGGCCGTGATGATGACCAACAACCTGCGCGAGCAGCGGCGCCTGTTCGATTTCTCCATGCGCTTCGCCTACCGTGCGCCGGAAGCGCCGGGGGATGGCAAGAAGGGCAAGGCCGGCCCCGCCGGCGCGAGCGCGCCAGCAGGCGGAAAGGGCTGACCATGGCACTCAATAGCGAAATCTCGCTCGCCACGCTGAACGATCTCACCGCGCAGTTCCGTGGCCTGAACTTCAATGAGCCGGAAACCTGGCCGGCCGCCCCGCGCGTGCTCTTCGCGGTGCTGGCTGCGGTGCTGGTGCTGCTGCTGGGCTGGCAGTTCTACTGGAGCGGCAAGCTCGAGGATCTCGATCGCCGGCATGTCGAGCAGGATACCCTGAAGCAGTCCTACATGAGCAAGGTGGCGCAGGTGGCCAACCTGGATGCGCTGCGCAAGCAAAAGGCGGAAGTGGAGCAGCGCGTGGCGCTGGTCGAGCGCCAGTTGCCCAACAAGACCGAGATGGACGCGCTGCTGGCAGACGTCAATCACGCCGGCGTGGCGCGCGGCCTGCAGTTCGAGTTGTTCAAGCCGCAACCCGCCGTGATCAAGTCCTACTTTGCCGAGATCCCGGTCAACCTGAAGGTCACCGGCCGTTACCACGACGTGGCCCAGTTCAACGCCGATGTTGCTGCGCTTTCGCGCATTGTCTCGATGCAGGGGCTGCAGTTCACCACAGGCAAGGATGGCGGGCTGACGATGGAAGCCACGGCCATGGCCTACCGCGCGCTGGACCCTGACGAACAGGCGGCGCAGCGCAAGGCGGAAGCCGCGGCGGCCAATACGGCTGCGGGAGCAAAGAAATGATGCCAGCGATCCACGCTTCGCGCCTGTGTGCCTGCGCTTGCGCGCTGATCGGCGCCGCGATGTTGGCAGCCTGCGGGGGCAGCGAGGAAGACGGCCTGCGCCAGTGGATGGCGCAAGCCCAGGCTGCCAAGGCGCCGCCGCCGGCGCCGCTGCCCGAGCCCAAGCCTTACGTGCCGCGCGACTACGAGGGCCGCAGCGCGCCCGAGCCCTTTGCCCAGAACAAGATCGGCGACCTGAACCGG
The DNA here is from genome assembly GCF_054515855.1 of Cupriavidus sp. PET2-C1. Classification (NCBI taxonomy): domain Bacteria; kingdom Pseudomonadati; phylum Pseudomonadota; class Betaproteobacteria; order Burkholderiales; family Burkholderiaceae; genus Cupriavidus; species Cupriavidus sp. PET2-C1. The sequence continues at coordinate 3,975,921 of NZ_CM137259.1, read as the reverse complement.
GTCCTGTCCGAGTCGCCGGAATCCGGCCGCCGGCGCGAGCCGCTGGAGGATTTCCCGCTGGAGAACTTCAAGATGCTGGGCGCCATGAAGAAGAGTGGCGAGACCTACGGCGTCGTGCAGGTAGATAACAAGATCCACCACGTCAAGGTGGGGCAGTATCTCGGCCAGAACTACGGCCGGGTGGTCCGCATCAACGATCAGGAGATCGTGTTGCGCGAATTGGTCCGGGAAGGGGTAGCCGAGTGGAAAGAGAAAATGACCAGCCTGAAGCTGGAGGGGTCGGCATGATCATGGGTCGCTGGTACCGGGCGCTTGCGGGCGCCGCAATGATGACGCTGGTATTGGCCACGCCGGCTGCGTTGGCGCAACCAACGCCGGGCAACGCCATCAAGCGTGTCGACGCCACCACGGTGGGCGAGCAGACCGTATTCACGGTCGAGATGCAGGGGCCGCCGGCGCAAAAGCCGGCCGACTTCACCACGCAGAATCCGCCCAAGCTCGCCATCGATTTTCTCGATACCGGCTTCGCGGCCGGGCGGGCGCAATATGACTTCGGCGGCAAGCTGCTCAAGAGCGCCAATGTGGTCCAGATCGGCGATCGCACCCGTGTGATCCTCGACCTGACCCGCGTCGCCAGCTACCGCACCGAGGTGCGCGGCAACCAGTTCGTGGTGCTGCTCGACAATGTCGCCCCGACCGCCCGTGCGGCAGTGCCGACGTTCGCGCCCAGCTCGGCGCAGGCGCCGGCAATGCCGGCGACGCGGCCGACCGTGCGCAATATCGATTTCCGCCGCGGCCAGGATGGCGCAGGCCGCATCGTGGTGGATCTTTCCTCGCGCGACTCCGGCATCAATATCGCGCAGCAGGGCCAGAACGTGGTGGTCGATTTCCTCAATACATCGCTGCCCGATGGCATGCGCAGGCGCTTTGACGTGACGGATTTCGGCACGCCGGTGCAGGGCATGCGCGCGAGCGACAACAACGGCAGCACCCGCCTCACCATCGAGCCGCGCGGCAACTGGGAGTACAGCTCCTACCAGACCGATACGCAGTTCGTGGTGGAGGTGCGCCCGGTCAAGGAAGATCCGGCCAAGCTGATCAGCGGAGCAGGCTTCCGCGGCGAGCGGCTCTCGCTGAACTTCCAGAACATCGACATCCGCTCGCTGCTGCAGGTGTTTGCCGATTTCACCAACCTCAACATCATCACCAGCGAAAGCGTGCAGGGCAATTTGACGCTGCGCCTGAAGGATGTCCCCTGGGACCAGGCGCTGCAGATCGTGCTCGATGCCAAGGGACTGGCCTCGCGCCGCAACGGCAATGTGCTGTGGGTGGCGCCCAAGGCCGAGCTGGCCACCAAGGAAAAGCTCGAGCTCGAATCGCAGCAGCAGATCAATGACCTCGAGCCGATCCGCAGCCAGGTGTTCCAGCTCAACTACCAGCGTGCCGAAGACGTGCGGCGCATGCTGCTCGGGCTGGCCGCGGCGGGCGTCGGCGGCGCGGGCGCGCCGGGCAGCGTGGGCGCGCTCCCGGCGGTGGGCGGCATAGGCGGCGCGGCGGCCAGCAATACCCGCATGCTGTCCAAGCGCGGCTCGCTGACGGCGGATCCCCGTACCAACCAGCTGTTCGTGTCCGATATCGCGACCAAGCTCGAAGAGGTGCAGAGCTTCCTCGGCAAGATCGATATCCCGGTGCGCCAGGTCATCATCGAGGCGCGCATCGTCGAGGCCAACGATACCTTCAGCCGCAACCTGGGCGTCAAGCTGGGCTTTGCCTCCAAGACGGCGGGCGCCGGCTACGGCAACACCTACACCAATGTGGTCAGCCCGGTGACGCAGAACGCAACCTGGGACAACGGCCCGGCGCTAAGCCTGCCGGCTGCGGCGATCAACGGTGTCAACCCGGGCTCGGTCGCGGTCAGCCTGTTCAGCAACACGGCCGGCCGTTTCCTGGCGCTCGAGCTGTCCGCGCTGGAAGCGGACGGGCGGGGCAAGATCATCTCCAGCCCGCGCGTGGTGACCGCCAACAATATCAAGGCGCTGATCGAGCAAGGCACGGAGTTGCCCTACCAGGCAGCCACCTCCAGTGGCGCCACCTCGGTGCAGTTCCGCAAGGCCAACCTGAAGCTGGAAGTCACGCCGCAGATCACGCCGGAAGGCAATGTGCTGCTGGATGTCGACGTCAACAAGGACAGCGTGGGTATCCAGACCACCTCGGGCTTCGCCATCGACACCAAGCACGTGCAGACGCAGGTGCTGGTGGAGAACGGTGGCACGGTGGTGATTGGCGGCATCTATAGCCAGACCGAGTCCACCAATGTGAACAAGGTGCCATTTCTGGGGGATATCCCGATCCTCGGCAACCTGTTCAAGGACAACGCCAAGGTCAACAACCGGACCGAGCTGCTGGTGTTCCTGACGCCGCGCGTGCTCAACGACAGCGTGTCGCTGAAATAGCGCCCGCTCGCGCCGGATGCAGTAGACTGACAGGCCGCATCGTTCCGATGCGGCTTTTTTTATTGTCCAGGCGGGCTAGAGAGATTGGGCGAGGGTGCATGTGGCAGGCGCGCAAGGCGTGTCGCGAGGCGGGTTGCCTTGTGCCGATTGCGCCTCGCCACTTGCCCGGATCGTCCCAACATAAGAAGATGATGCAGTTTTCCACCGCGAGGGCCGGCCAGAGACCCGGCTCCCGCCCGACACGCCAGTGACAGTCACCCGCCCGAACCTTTTCTTTGTCGGCCTGATGGGTGCCGGCAAGACCACCGTCGGCCGCACCGTGGCCCGGCGCCTGAATTACCCGTTCTTCGATTCGGATCACGAACTCGAGGCGCGTTGCGGCGTGCGTATCCCGATCATCTTCGAGCACGAGGGCGAAGCGGGCTTTCGCGACCGCGAGGCGCAGGCGATCGACGAGCTCACCCAGCGCCGCGGCATCGTGCTGGCCACCGGCGGCGGCGCCGTGCTGCGCCCGGAGAATCGCGCGCACCTGAAGGCGCGCGGCACCGTGGTCTACCTGCGCGCCAGCCCGCACGACCTGTGGCTGCGCACCCGCCACGACCGCAATCGCCCGCTGCTGCAGACCGAAGACCCCAAGGGACGGCTGGAAACGCTCTATGGCGAGCGCGACCCGCTTTACCGCGAGGTGGCGGATTTCATCATCGAAACCGGCAAGCCTTCGGTAGCGCAGCTTGCTAATATGGTGTTGATGCAACTTGAAATGGCCGGTTTCACCGTTGCCGCCGAAGAACCCGAAGGGGCCGACGGCGAGGGCGCGGACAACCTTCCGGCGCAGGACCAGAATCACAATGATCACCCTTGAAGTCAGCCTTGGGGAGCGCAGCTACCCCATCCATATCGGCACCGGCCTGCTCGACCAGACCGAGTTGTTCCGCCCCCATGTGCGTGGCCAGCACGCCGTCATCGTCACCAATGAGACCGTAGGGCCGCTGTACGCCGCCCGCGTCCAGGCTAGCCTGGCGGCGCTCGGCAAGACCGTGCGCACTGTGACCTTGCCCGACGGCGAGGCCTTCAAGCAGTGGGAAACGCTCAACCTGATCTTCGACGCGCTGCTCAGCGCGGGCGCCGACCGCAAGACCACGCTGATCGCCCTGGGCGGCGGCGTGGTGGGCGACATGACCGGGTTTGCCGCTGCCTGCTACATGCGCGGCGTGCCGTTCGTGCAGGTGCCCACGACCCTGCTCTCGCAGGTGGATTCGTCGGTGGGCGGCAAGACTGGCATCAATCACCCGCTCGGCAAGAACATGATCGGCGCCTTCCACCAGCCTAATGCGGTGATTGCCGATATCGACACCCTGCGCACGCTGCCGGAGCGCGAGCTCGCGGCGGGCCTGGCCGAGGTGATCAAGCACGGCGCCATGGCCGATGCCGAGTATTTCGGCTGGATCGAGCGCAATATCCGCGCGCTCAACGCCTGCGACCCGGACATCATGGCGCTGGCGGTCAAGCGCTCCTGCGAGATCAAGGCCGCCGTGGTGGCCCAGGACGAGCGCGAGGGCGGCCTGCGCGCCATGCTTAATTTTGGCCACACCTTCGGCCACGCGATCGAGGCTGGCATGGGCTACGGCGAGTGGCTGCACGGCGAGGCCGTGGGTTGCGGCATGGTGATGGCGGCGGACCTGTCGCACCGGCTCGGCTTCATCGATACCGAAACGCGCGCGCGCGTGGTGCACCTTATCCGCGCCGCCATGCTGCCGGTGGTCGCGCCGGAACTGGGCACCGACCGCTACATCGAACTGATGAAAGTGGACAAGAAGGCAGAAGCCGGCAGCATCAAGTTCATCCTTCTCAGGAAGCTGGGTGAAGCCTTCATCACCACCGTGCCAGACCCTGACCTGCGCGCTACCTTGCAGCACGCGGTGCTCAGGCCGCCTACCGAGGCGCCGGTCGCCTGAGGCGATCGGTTGTGCCTTGCAACGCCGGCCGGGCGGCGCACCGCCACCCGGCCGGACGCCTGACCGGATTGCCGCATGACCGACCTCGAAAGCCATCTCGCTCCCTATGCCGCCCGCTCCGCGCAGACCCTTGGGCGGGTGCATGCCGAACCGGCCTCGTCCTCGCGCACGGAATTCCAGCGCGACCGCGACCGCGTCATCCACAGCACGGCCTTCCGGCGGCTCGAGTACAAGACCCAGGTCTTCGTCAATCATGAAGGCGACCTGTTCCGCACCAGGCTCACCCATAGCCTGGAAGTGGCGCAGATCGCCCGCTCCATCGCCCGCAACCTGCGCCTGAACGAGGACCTGGTCGAAGCCATCTCGCTGGCGCACGACCTCGGCCACACGCCCTTTGGCCATGCCGGCCAGGATGCGCTGAACAACTGCATGAAGAACCACGGGGGCTTCGAGCACAACCTGCAGAGCCTGCTGGTGGTGGATGAGCTGGAGGAGCGCTATGGCGGCTTCAACGGGCTCAACCTGACGTTCGAGACGCGTGAGGGCGTGCTCAAGCATTGCTCGCGCGTCAATGCCTCTGCGCTTGGCGAGCTGGGCCGGCGCTTTCTGGAGGGGACGCAGCCATCGCTGGAGGCCCAGCTGGCCAACCTGGCCGACGAGATCGCCTACAACAACCACGATATCGACGACGGCCTGCGCTCCGGGCTGCTCACGCTTGAGCAGATGGACGAAGTGCCGATGTGGGGCCGCCACCGCGCCGAGGCGATGGCAGCGTTTCCCGGCATCAACGGGCGGCGCGTGATCAACGAAACCGTGCGCCGCATGATCAACACGCTGATCGTCGACCTGATCGAAACCACCAGCCAGAACATTGCCGCAGCCAACCCGCGCAATATCGAGGCCGTGCGGGCTGCAGGCCCGCTGGTGGCCTTCAGCGCGCCGGTGCGCGAGGAAGCAGCAGCGCTCAAGCGTTTCCTGTTCCGCCATCTCTATCGCCATTACCTGGTGATGCGCATGTCCTCCAAGGCCCAGCGCATCATCACCGACCTGTTCGACGTATTCATGGCGGATCCGCGCCTGCTGCCGCCGCAGTACCAGGCCGGGCAGGGCCGCGACCCGTCCCGGCTGATCTCGCACTACATCGCCGGCATGACCGACCGCTATGCGATCCGGGAGCACCGCCGCATCTTTGCGGTCGACGAGGGCAGTTAGGGCAGCTAGGCCAACACGGCCAGCGCGGCCAGCGGGAAAATTGGGGACGGATCAGGCTGCGGCTAGGCTATCATCGGATATCGCATTCGTTTGATGCCATCCGACCGGCAAGCACGTATCGCCGAACCTCCTCGCCCATCATGGCCCGACTTCCTCGTTTCTCCCCGGCTTCGCTGCCGGCACTGGTGTTGCAACGCGGCAACAATCGTCAGCCCGTCTTCCATGGCGCCGATGACTACCTCCACTACCTGGACTGCCTGCGCATGGCCGCGCGGGAGCACGACCTGGCGATCCACGCCTACGCCCTGCGGCCGAATCATGTCCATCTCGTGGCGACCCCCCGGCATGCCGATTCGCTCAGTCTCACCATGCAAGCGGTGGGGCGCCGCTACGCGCGCTATTTCAACCGGGTCGCGGGCCGTACCGGCACGCTGTGGGATGGCCGCTTTCGCTCGGCGGTGTTCGATCCCGCCACCTGGATGCTGCCGGCCATGCAGTACGTGGAGGGCAACGCCGTGCGTGCCGGCGAGGTGATTTCGGCCGAAGGGGATCGATGGAGCAGCTATCGCCACCATGCCGGCATCGAGGCCAGCCCCTTTGTGAGCGATCACTCTGCGTACTGGGCGCTAGGTAACACGCCGTTCGAGCGACAATCCAACTACCGCGCCGTCACCGCGGAGGGGCTGTCGTCGATGACCCTGGCCACGCTTCGCAGCCATGCGCATAGCGGCTGGCCTCTGGGTGACGCGGCCTTCCTTGCGCAACTGGAGCGACAGGGTGGGCGGCGCGTGCAGCCGTTGCCCAAGGGCCGCCCGGCGGGCCGGTCCGCAATGGACAGGGAGTCCGAGCCGGACACCGTCTAGCCTCGGGCCGGGTGTGTGAAGCGTTGCGCGCCTGACTGCGGCGAGATCAATGAAGCACGCCCCGCGATGCACCATTTTTTATCTGTCCCCAAATAAAGACCATCCCCGTTGTGGTGCGAGATTAAATATGATCTGACCCCATTTAAAAATTTTGCGGGACGCGTACGATTCTTTTATAGTTGCTCCACCCACATTCATTGTGCGGCGCGTCACGCCTGTGTACGCCGCTGCGGCCCCGCTGTCTCTCTGGTTCCCCGTCCCCGGTTTCCAACCGGCCCCGGTGGAAGAGTGCGGTTCCCGTTCCGGTCTGCCTTGCTGGCTCGCAGCCCTCACCGGAATCAAGCCCGTGGACCAATCGCAATCCCAATCAAAGCAAACGATGGCCCAAGCGCAGGCCGCAGAGTCTGCCGCCGCCACGCACGTGCCTGCCTCGCGTCCGCAAGCCCAGGGCATGTACGACCCCGCCAATGAAAAAGACGCCTGCGGCGTTGGCATGGTTGCCCATATCAAGGGCAAGAAGAGCCATGAGATCGTCCAGCAAGGGCTGAAGATCCTGGAAAACCTGGATCACCGCGGCGCGGTCGGCGCCGATGCGCTGATGGGCGACGGTGCCGGTATCCTGATCCAGATCCCGGACCAGTTCTACCGCGAAGACATGGCCAAGCAGGGCGTGACCCTGCCGCCGTCCGGCGAGTACGGCGTGGGCATGATCTTCCTGCCGAAGGAGCACGCCTCCCGCCTGGCCTGCGAGCAAGAACTCGAGCGCACCGTACGCCTGGAAGGCCAGGTCGTGCTGGGCTGGCGCGACGTGCCGGTGGATGCCGCCATGCCGATGTCGCCGACGGTGCGCACCACCGAGCCGGTGATCCGCCAGATCTTCATTGGTCGTGGCCGCGACATCATGACCACGGACGCGCTGGAACGTAAGCTCTACGTGATCCGCAAGACCGCCAGCCACGCCATCCAGGCGCTCAAGCTCAAGCACGGCAAGGAATATTTCGTGCCGTCGATGTCGGCACGCACGGTCGTGTACAAGGGCCTGCTGCTGGCAACGCAAGTCGGCGAGTACTACCTGGACCTGCAGGACCCGCGCGCCGTCTCGGCCCTGGCCCTGGTGCACCAGCGCTTCTCCACCAACACCTTCCCGGCCTGGGAACTGGCCCACCCGTACCGCATGGTCGCCCATAACGGCGAAATCAACACGGTCAAGGGCAACGTGAACTGGGTCAACGCGCGGACCGGCGCGATCTCGTCGCCGGTGCTGGGCGACGACCTGCCCAAGCTGTGGCCGCTGATCTATCCCGGCCAGTCGGACACGGCATCGTTCGACAACTGCCTCGAACTGCTGACGATGGCCGGCTACCCGCTCGTCCACGCCATGATGATGATGATCCCGGAAGCCTGGGAACAGCACACCATGATGGACGACAATCGCCGTGCCTTCTACGAATACCACGCTGCCATGATGGAGCCGTGGGACGGCCCTGCCGCGATCTGCTTCACCGATGGCCGCCAGATCGGCGCCACGCTGGACCGTAACGGCCTGCGCCCGGCACGTTTCTACGTGACCGAGGACGACATCGTGGTGCTGGCTTCGGAAGCCGGCGTGCTGCCGTTCCCCGAGTCGCGCATCGTGCAGAAATGGCGCCTCCAGCCGGGCAAGATGTTCCTGATCGACATGGAGCAAGGCCGCATCATCGACGACAAGGAACTCAAGGACAACCTGGCCAACGCCAAGCCCTACAAGAGCTGGATCGACGCCGTGCGCATCAAGCTCGACGAGCTGGATGCCAAGCCCGAGGACGTGGCTGCCGAGAAGAAGCCGGACGCCCGCCTGCTGGATCGCCAGCAAGCCTTCGGCTATACGCAGGAAGACGTCAAGTTCCTGATGGCGCCGATGGCGCTGGCCGGCGAGGAAGCCACCGGCTCGATGGGCAATGACAGCCCGCTGGCCGTGCTGTCGTCCAAGAACAAGACGCTGTACCACTACTTCAAGCAGCTCTTCGCCCAGGTCACCAACCCGCCGATCGACCCGATCCGCGAGAACATGGTGATGTCGCTGGTGTCCTTCATCGGACCCAAGCCCAACCTGCTCGAGCTGAACAACATCAACCCGCCGATGCGCCTCGAAGTGTCCCAGCCCGTGCTGGACTTCAAGGACATCGCCAAGATCCGCAATATCGAGCACTACACCGGCGGCAAGTTCCGTTCGTATGAACTGAACATCTGCTACCCGCAGGCTTGGGGCAAGGAAGGCATCGAAGCCCGCCTGGCCTCGCTGTGCGCGGAAGCCGTGGATGCCGTGCGCTCGGGCTACAACATCCTGATCGTGTCGGACCGCCGCGTCGATGCGGAGCACGTGGCCATCCCCGCGCTGCTGGCAACGTCCGCCATCCACCACCACCTGGTGGACAAGGGCCTGCGTACCTCGGCCGGCCTGGTGGTGGAAACCGGCACGGCGCGCGAGGTGCATCACTTTGCGCTGCTGGCCGGCTATGGCGCCGAAGCCGTGCACCCGTACCTGGCGATGGAAACGCTGGCCGACATGGCACAAGGCCTGTCCGGCGACCTGTCGCCCGAGAAGGCGGTCAAGAACTTCGTCAAGGCGATCGGCAAGGGCCTGCAGAAGGTGATGTCCAAGATGGGCATCTCCACCTACATGTCGTACACCGGTGCGCAGATCTTCGAAGCCATCGGCCTGTCGCGCGAGCTGGTGCAGAAGTACTTCCACGGCACCGCAACGAACGTCGAAGGCATCGGCATCTTCGAGGTGGCCGAGGAAGCGCTGCGCCTGCACCAGGACGCCTTCGGCGACAACCCGGTGCTGGACACCATGCTGGAGACCGGCGGCGAGTACGCCTACCGCGTTCGCGGCGAAGCGCATATGTGGACCCCGGATTCGGTGGCCAAGCTGCAGCACGCCGTGCGCGCCGACGACGGCAAGGGCGCGTACCAGACGTACAAGGAATACGCCAACATCATCAACGACCAGAGCCGCCGTCACATGACGCTGCGCGGCCTGTTCGAGTTCAAGGTCGATCCGGCCCGCGCCATTGCGCTGGAAGAAGTGGAGCCGGCCAAGGAGATCGTCAAGCGCTTTGCCACCGGCGCCATGTCGCTGGGCTCGATCTCCACCGAAGCCCACGCCACGCTGGCGGTCGCGATGAACCGCATCGGCGGCAAGTCCAACACCGGTGAAGGTGGCGAGGACGCGAACCGCTACCGCAACGAGCTGCGCGGCATTCCCATCAAGCAAGGCGACACGCTGCAGGGCCTGCTGGGCACCGAAGCCGTGGTGCGCGACCAGGAACTGCAGGCTGGCGACTCGCTGCGCTCGAAGATCAAGCAGGTGGCCTCGGGCCGTTTCGGCGTGACCGCCGAATACCTGGCGTCCGCCGACCAGATCCAGATCAAGATGGCACAGGGCGCCAAGCCCGGCGAAGGCGGCCAGCTGCCCGGCCACAAGGTTTCGGACTACATCGGCAAGCTGCGTTACTCGGTGCCGGGCGTGGGCCTGATCTCGCCGCCTCCGCACCATGACATCTACTCGATCGAGGATCTGGCGCAGCTGATCCACGACCTGAAGAACGTCAACCCGGCCTCCGATATCTCGGTCAAGCTCGTGTCCGAAGTGGGCGTGGGCACCGTGGCCGCGGGCGTGGCCAAGGCCAAGGCCGATCACGTGGTGATCGCCGGCCATGATGGCGGCACCGGCGCTTCGCCGCTGTCGTCGATCAAGCACGCCGGCACGCCGTGGGAGCTGGGCCTGGCCGAGACGCAGCAGACGCTGATGCTCAACGGCTTGCGCAACCGTATCCGCGTGCAGGCCGACGGCCAGATGAAGACCGGCCGCGACGTTGTCATCGGTGCGCTGCTGGGCGCCGACGAGTTCGGCTTCGCTACCGCACCGCTGGTGGCCGAAGGCTGCATCATGATGCGCAAGTGCCACCTGAACACCTGCCCGGTGGGCGTGGCCACGCAGGATCCGGCGCTGCGCGCGAAATTCCAGGGCAAGCCTGAGCACGTGGTGAACTTCTTCTTCTTCATCGCCGAAGAAGCCCGCGAGATCATGGCGCAACTGGGCATCCGCACGTTCGACGAGCTGATCGGCCGCGCCGACCTGCTCGACACCAAGCCCGGCATCGAGCACTGGAAGGCGCGCGGCCTCGATTTCACCCGCGTGTTCTACCAGGCTCCGTTCCCCGCCGAACTGCCGCGCTTCCACACCGACGTGCAGGACCATGGCCTGTCGCTGGAAGCCGGCAAGGCGCTGGACCACGTGCTGATCGCCAAGGCTCGCCTGGCCATCGACAAGGGTGAGCGCGTGTCGTTCATCCAGCCGGTGAAGAACGTCAACCGTACCGTCGGCGCGATGCTCTCGGGCGTGGTGGCCAAGCAGTACGGCCATGAAGGCCTGCCTGACGACACCATCCACATCCAGTTGCAAGGCACCGCCGGCCAGTCCTTCGGCGCGTTCCTGGCGCATGGCGTCACGCTGGACCTGGTGGGCGACGGCAACGACTACGTGGGCAAGGGCCTGTCCGGCGGCCGCGTGATCGTGCGCGCTCCGCATGAGTTCCGCGGCGACCCGACACGGAACATCATCGTGGGCAACACCGTGCTGTACGGCGCGATTGCCGGCGAAGCCTTCTTCAACGGCGTGGCAGGCGAGCGCTTCGCGGTGCGCAACTCCGGCGCGGCCGCGGTGGTGGAAGGCACGGGCGACCATGGCTGCGAGTACATGACCGGCGGCACCGTGGTGGTGCTGGGCGGCACCGGGCGCAACTTCGCGGCCGGCATGTCGGGCGGCATGGCCTATGTCTACGACGAGGACGGCCTGTTCGACAAGCGCTGCAACACCTCGATGGTGGCACTGGAAACGGTGCTGGCCGCGGCCGACCAGGAGAAGGGCCAGTCGCCCGCTTCCTGGCACAAGATGGGCGGGCAGCGCCAGCTTGACGAAATCATCCTCAAGGGCTTGATCGAGCAGCATTTCCGCTTCACGGGCTCAGAGCGCGCCAAGGCATTGCTGGCCGACTGGACCACGGCACGCCGCAGGTTCGTCAAGGTCTTCCCGACCGAGTACAAGCGCGCACTGGGCGAGATGTACGCTAAGGAGCAGGAAGCGAAAGACAGCGACCGGGAAGCCATCGCCGCCTGAGCCCCAAGGGCAGGGCAGCGAGCCCGACCAAGCATGAGCGCTGTCGCGGATTTGCGACGGCCTCACAAGATACTGACCTCACAGCGGGGCCGGCGCATGCGCCGGTGCCGCTCAGCATGACCAAGGACGCAACATGGGTAAGGCGACTGGCTTTCTCGAATTTCCGCGCCAGAACGAAGGTTACGAGCCCGTAACCAAGCGCGTGAAGCACTACAAGGAATTCGTATTCGCGCTGTCCGACAGCGAAGCGAAGATCCAGGGCGCGCGCTGCATGGACTGCGGCATCCCGTTCTGCAATAACGGTTGCCCGGTCAACAACATCATCCCTGACTTCAACGACCTGGTGTATCGCCAGGACTGGAAGTCGGCGATCGAGGTGCTGCACCAGACCAACAACTTCCCCGAGTTCACCGGCCGCATCTGCCCGGCACCGTGCGAAGCTGCCTGTACGCTGGGCATCAATGAAGCACCGGTCGGCATCAAGTCGATCGAGCACGCCATCATCGACAAGGCCTGGGAAGAAGGCTGGGTTGCCCCGCAGCCGCCCAAGCACAAGACCGGCAAGACCGTTGCCGTGGTCGGCTCCGGCCCCGCCGGCATGGCCGTCGCCCAGCAGCTGGCGCGCGCCGGGCACGACGTGACCGTGTTCGAGAAGAACGACCGCATCGGTGGCCTGCTGCGCTATGGCATCCCCGATTTCAAGCTTGAGAAGTGGCTGATCGACCGCCGCATGGAACAGATGCAGGCCGAGGGCGTGACCTTCCGTGCCGGCGTGATGGTGACCGACGGCGAACTGCCGGCCGGCATCAAGAACTATGCGCGTGAAACCATTTCGGCGCAGGCTCTGCAAGACCAGTTCGACGCCGTGGTGCTGGCGGGTGGCTCGGAAGTGCCGCGCGACCTGCCGGTCCCGGGGCGCGACCTCGACGGCATCCATTACGCGCTGGAATTCCTGATCCCGCAGAACAAGGAAGTGGCCGGCGACGAGCCCAACGCGCTGCGCGCCGACGGCAAGCACGTGATCGTGATCGGTGGCGGCGATACCGGCTCCGACTGCGTAGGTACGTCGAACCGCCACGGCGCGGAATCGATCATCCAGTTCGAGTTGTTGCCGCAGCCGCCGGAAGAAGAGAACAAGGCGCTGGTGTGGCCGTACTGGCCGATCAAGCTGCGCACCTCGTCCTCGCACGACGAAGGCTGCAACCGCGACTGGTCGGTCGCCACCAAGGAGTTCATTGGCGAGAACGGCAAGATCACCGCGCTCAAGGCCTGCCGCGTCGAATGGAAGGACGGCAAGATGCAGGAAGTGCCGGACAGCGAGTTCATCCTCAAGGCGGACCTCGTGCTGCTGGCCATGGGCTTCACCAACCCGGTGGGCTCGCTGCTCTCCGCTTTCGGCGTGGATACCGATGCGCGCAAGAACGCCCGTGCCAGCACCGAAGGCGATCGCGCTTATCACACCAACGTGCCCAAGGTGTTCGCCGCTGGCGACGTACGCCGCGGCCAGTCGCTGGTGGTGTGGGCGATCCGCGAAGGCCGCCAGGCCGCGCGTTCGGTCGATGCCTTCCTGATGGGGCATTCCGAGCTGCCGCGCTGATCTGCGCCATGGCTTTGCTGATGCCGTGACGCGTTGCTCGCGCCACAAGACCCGCCCCGCGCAAGCCGGGCGGGTTTTTTTATAGCGGCGCGCTCAGCCTGGCTGCAGCGTACGGCCCATCAGCACGGCGTCGTCGCCGTAAGCCGACAGTTTGGCGGACAGGGCAGCGCTGGCAGGCGTCAGATTCGCGTACCCGAGTCTGCGCCACCATGCCGCAGCCGATTGCACGGCGACCAGCCGCGATGAGCGCAATCCGGCATCGAGCGCGGCTGCATGGGCCGCGGCGTAGAGCATTGGCGCCAGGCCGCGGCCCTGACCGGCGGGCGCCACCGCCATATCGTGCACGAACCAGGTCAGTATGCTGGCCGGCTCACCATCGCGGACCCAATGCCGCTCCAGCACGCCGTCGAGTGCCGGCAGGCTGTCCTGGGGCCACATGTGGGTAAACAGATAGGCTGCCAGCTCGCCATCCGGGCCGGCGGCCACCCAGCAAGTGGCGGGCGACAGCGCCAGGCGGCTGCCGAGGGCCGCGGCGGACTCGAGCAGCATGCCGCGATAGCACTGGGCCTGGATTTCCAGCACGGCGGGCAGGTCGGTGGCCAGCATGGGCCGAGGAGTGTATTCACGCATGACGGGCGATTATAGGCGGCGTCTGGCCCGGGGTGCCCTGGATGCCCGGAGACCCGCGTCCAGCCGTGCTCACAGGGTTGTCCCGGCTATGGTTAACGTGGTCTGTGCGGTTCTGGGCATTCTTCGTAGAATGACCTGACAATTAAAACAAAGTACACAAAGACTGCCTCGCTAATCCCTTTTCAGCCGATCAAGACGCCACGGCGATGCCAGTGGCCCGGAGGAATTGATGTCCGAAGTGCGCATTGTTTCGCGGCTTTGGCGAGGTAAGGCGAAGTTGCTTCACCCCGCTGCCATGCCGGCTTGTCGGCAGTTGTTTCTGCACGTCTGGCAGCCGCTGTGCCTCGCTGCCCTGCTGCTTGCCGCGAGCGGGCCCGGCCTGGCCCGGCCGGCCTCCGTGCCGGCTACCCCGGCGTCGGCAGCGTTTGCGCGCCCAATATCGTTTCCCGTCCGCCCCATTCGCCTGATCGTGCCTTTTCCGGCCGGCGGCGTGCCGGATGCCGTGGCGCGCCTGCTGGCCGAGCGCCTGGCGGTACGTCTGGGCGTGCCGGTCGACGTCGACAACCGGCCCGGTGCGGGCGGCACCACGGCGGGAGACGTGGTGGCCAAGGCCAGTTCCGACGGGCATACCTTGCTGTTCCACCAGGCCACCATGCTGATCCAGCCGGGCCTGGAGCCGGTGCCTTATGACGTAGTGCGCGACTTCACGCCGGTGGCGCGGGTCGCGACCATGCCGCTGTTCCTGGTGATCGATGCGCGCCTGCCGATGCGCACGCCGCAGCAATGGCTCGCTGCGGTCAATGCCAGTCCGGGATCCTACAGCTACGGCTCCGGCCAGGCCGGCAGCCCCTCGCACCTTTATGCCCAATACGCTGTGCATGGTGTACCGAACGGAGTGCCGCTGGTTACGGCCAAGGGCGAGGCGGCGGTGGTGCAGGAGATGCTGGCCGGGCGCGTCAGCGCTTGCTTCTGCGCGTTTGCATCCGTGCAGGCCCAGGTCAAGAGCGGCAATTTGCGCCTGCTCGGCGTGACTGGTGTGGCGCGTTCGCAACTGGCGCCCACGGTGCCCACGCTGCAGGAGTCGGGGGTGGATGGCTATGGCGCGGGAGCCTGGTACGGCGTCATTGCCCCGGCCAAGACCCCGCATGTCATCGTGGCGCGGATCGCCAGCGAGCTGGACGGCGTCATGGGTGAGCGCGAGGTGCGGGATCGCCTGCTGGCGGCGGGCCTGACGCCGTTGCGCGATTCGCCGGAAGCCTTTGCGACGGCGATCCGGTCGGAGTCGATCCAGTGGCAGGTCATCTTGCGGCAAACTGGTGGGCCAACTGAGCCTTAAGCTTCGCTTTTTGGCAGAGATGTCCGAAGTCCGCAACTCAAATGTGATGAAACAATTATTTGCGTTGAGTGGATGTGGATTGCGCCACACTGCCTCGGGCAGCGCTAGGTAGTAGCCCTTATAATGGCGGACTGCCTAACACGGTGCCAACGTGACCGATTCCGCCTCAAACCTCGTCGAGCTCCAATCTGTCGATTTCGCCTATACGGCGGGCGGCAAGCCAATCCTTTCGGGCCTTAGCATGCGCTTCCCGCGTGGCAAGGTGGTGGCCGTCATGGGCGGCTCCGGCTGCGGCAAGACCACCGTGATGCGCCTGATCGGCGGCCAGGTCAGGCCGCAGAGCGGCCAGGTGCTCTTCAACGGCGCCAATATCCCGGCCCTCGACCGCAATGACCTGTACGCCGTGCGGCGGCAGATGGGCATGCTGTTCCAGTTCGGTGCGTTGTTCACCGATCTCTCCGTGTTCGACAACGTTGCCTTCCCGTTGCGCGAACATACCGACTTGCCCGAGTCGATGATCCGCGACCTGGTGCTGATGAAGCTCAACGCCGTCGGCCTGCGCGGCGCGCGCGAGCTGATGCCGGCGGAGATCTCCGGCGGCATGGCGCGCCGGGTGGCGCTGGCCCGCGCGATCGCGCTCGATCCGGCCCTGCTGATGTACGACGAGCCTTTTGCCGGCCTCGACCCGATCTCGCTGGGCCTGACCGCGCGCCTGATCCGCAGCCTGAACGACGCGCTGGGGGCCACTACCATCATCGTGTCGCACGACGTCAACGAGACCTTTCTCATCGCCGACTACGTCTATTTCATTGCCAATGGCCGCATTGCCGCCGAAGGCGAGCCCGAGGCCCTGCGTGCCTCGACGGATCCCTTCGTGCACCAGTTCGTCCATGCCGAGCCTGACGGCCCGGTCCCGTTCCATTATCCGGGGCCGTCGCTGGCCGAGGACTTCGTGAGCGGGGCCGGACAATGATGGGATTTTTCACGAGCATCGGCTCCGCGGTGCGGCAGTCGGTCAGCGGCCTGGGTCATGCCACGCGCATGTTTTTCACGGTACTGGCGATGTCTCCGGCGCTGCTGCGCCGCTTCCGGCTGGTGAGCGACCAGATTTTCTTTGTCGGCAACCTCTCGCTGGTGATCATTGCGGTTTCAGGCCTGTTTGTCGGCTTTGTGCTGGGTTTGCAGGGCTATTACACGCTAAATCGCTACGGCTCCGAGCAGGCGCTGGGGCTGCTGGTGGCGCTGTCGCTGGTGCGCGAACTGGGCCCGGTGGTGACGGCGCTGCTGTTCGCCGGCCGCGCCGGCACGTCACTGACCGCCGAGATCGGCCTGATGAAGGCGGGTGAGCAACTCACCGCCATGGAAATGATGGCGGTCAATCCGCTGCAGCGCGTGATCGCGCCGCGCTTCTGGGCTGGCGTGGTCGCCATGCCGGTGCTGGCGGCGATTTTCAGCGCCGTTGGCATCCTGGGCGGCTATGTGGTCGGGGTGCAGATGATCGGCGTGGACGCGGGCGCGTTCTGGTCGCAGATGCAAAACGGGGTGGATGTTCGCAATGACGTGCTCAATGGCGTCATAAAGAGCTTCATTTTTGGCGTCGCGGTGACGTTTATAGCGTTGTACCAGGGCTATCAGGCCAAGCCGACGCCGGAAGGCGTGTCGCGTGCCACCACGCGCACCGTGGTGATTGCCTCGCTGGCGGTGCTGGCACTGGATTTCCTGCTGACCGCGCTGATGTTCAGCTGACTTGGCCGGTGCGGTCGCCGGAGCCGGAGTACTTGAAGAAGAGACGCAGATGAAAAGAAATACACTCGATTTCTGGGTTGGGCTGTTTGTGGTGGCGGGTTTCGTGGCGCTGCTGTTCCTGGCGCTCAAGGCCGGCAACATGAGCGCCCTGTCGTTCCAGGACACCTACTCGGTGCAGGCGCGCTTCGATAATATCGGCGGCCTGAAGCCGCGCGCCCCGGTGAAGAGCGCCGGCGTGGTGGTGGGCCGCGTGGCGGATATCCGCTTCGACGACAAGACCTACCAGGCGACCGTGACGCTCAACCTGGAAAAGCGCTACCAGTTTCCCAAGGACACCTCGGCCAAGATCCTGACCTCGGGCTTGCTCGGGGAGCAGTACCTGGGCCTTGAGGCGGGTGGCGACACCGCCATGCTGGCGGAAGGCTCGCGCATCACCATGACGCAGTCGGCCGTGGTGCTGGAAAACCTGATCGGGCAGTTCCTGTATAACAAGGCCGCCGATGCGGGGGCGGGCGGCAACAATGCCGGCGGCGCTGCTGCTGGAGCCGCCAGCGGCGCAGCGGGGGTGGTGAAATGACCGGCAGGCGTGCTGCCGCGCGCTGGCGCGTGGGACGAAACTGCTTGCTGGCAGCATCGGTTGCATGGCTGGCGGCAGGTTGCGCCACTGGCCCGACCGCCAACCCGAAGGATCCGATCGAGCCCTTCAACCGGGAAGTCTTCAAGGTCAACGACGCCGTCGACAGGACCGTGCTGCGCCCGGTAGCCCAGGTGTATGCAGATTACGTTCCGTCGCCGATCCGCACCGCGATCGACAACGCATTCTCCAACGTCAGCGATGTCTACTCGGCCGTCAACAACCTGCTTCAGGGCAAGCCCACCCGCGCCGCGGAAGACACCATGCGCGTGGCCATCAACAGCGTGCTGGGCATCGGCGGGCTGATCGACATCGCCACGCCGGCGGGCTTGCCGAAGTACAAGGAAGACTTCGGCCAGACCTTGGGCGTATGGGGTGTGCCGGCCGGTCCGTACCTGGTGCTGCCGCTGTTCGGGCCTAGCACGGTGCGCGATACCACTGGCATGCTGGTCGACCGCCAGATCGATCCATCGGCGTATATCGAGCCCGTGTGGCTGCGCAACTCGCTGTTCGGGGTGCGTGTCGTCAACACCCGGGCTTCGCTGCTTGGCGCCACGAGCCTGATCGAGATGGCGGCGCTCGACAAGTACGCCTTCATGCGCGATGCGTACCTGCAGCGCCGCGAGTACCAGATCCATGACGGCAACCCGCCGGAGAGCGACGATACCGTGCCGACCAGCCCACCGCCGGATGCCACGCAGGAAAACCAGGCGCTGCCCACGCCACCCGTGCAGATGCCCGGCAATATCGGCAATTTCCGCTTGCGCTGAGTGGGATTTGCCGCGGCTCGTGTCGCGGCTGTGAGTGGTGCAACAAAGTATGAAAATGTGGTGCCGGAAGCTCCGGCACCGCGAACTCCCAGGCCTTGCCCGAACTCCAACTCGGCGCAAGACTATTGCCGGCCTTGGTGCCGGGACGCGCTAGGATGCCGTACCTCGGTGTCCCTGCGTTATCGAATTGATAAGGACGAAATATGCTGAAGCGACTGTTGCTGCCTTTTCTTACCGTGGTTGCCTTTTCCGGTGCCGCCCACGCCCAATCGCAGGATGCCAGCACGCCCGACGGGCTGGTCAAGGCGGTGGTCGGCGACGTGATGACTTCGGTCAAGGCGGACAAGGACATGCAGGCCGGGAACATCGGCAAGATCTCGGCGCTGGTGGAGCAGAAGATCCTGCCCAACGCGAATTTCCAGAAGACCACGCAGATCGCCATGGGCCGCAACTGGTCCAAGGCCACGCCCGAGCAGCAAAAGCAGATCACCGACGAGTTCAAGACCCTGCTGATCCGCACCTATTCGGGCGCCATCGCGCAGATTCGCGACCAGAGCGTGCAGTTCCGCCCGTACCGCGGCAGCCCGGACGATACCGATGCCACCATTCGCACCCAGGTCATCAACAAGGGCGAGCCGATCCAGCTCGATTACCGCCTCGAGAAGACCCCGCAAGGCTGGAAGGTCTATGACATCAACGTGCTGGGCGCCTGGCTGACCGAGGCCTACAAGGGCAGTTTCAACACCATCGTGGGCCAGCAGGGCGTGGACGGCGTGATCAAGACGCTGCAGGACCGCAACCGCCAGCTCGCCAACGCCAAGAACTGAGCCTGCGAGCCTGCCTGAGCGGCAGGCCGCGGCCCAGCATGGCTGGCCGAAGTGTTCTACAATGAGCGCTCCCGCACCCGTGGGAGTGCTTTTTTACAGACCCGCATCCCCGGACCGCTGCCAGATGCTTTCGCTCGACACCTCGCTGACCAACCGCAACGCCGCCACCGTGCTGCGTGACGGCTTGGCACGCCTGGCCCAGGGCGAAGCCCAGGTGGATTGCGGCAAGCTGACCCAGGTCGACTCCGCCGCCGTCGCGGTGCTGCTGGCCTGGCAGCGCGATGCCGCCAGCCGCGGCCAGCCGCTCGTGTTCGTCGGCGTACCGGCCCAGCTGGCTGAGCTGGCCGCGCTGTACGGCGTCGATTCCCTGCTGCAACTCGGCGCCCAGGCAGGCGCCACGGGCGCGCGGGGCGCGCAAGACACCGTTTCCCACCGACATTGAACCGGCATCCGTGGCAAGCTGCTGATCTGCGCTTGCTACCGCGATGCCCGGGCGATGGCTCACGCCACGCCTCGCGCTCAAAGCGGGACTGCTCCCGCATCCCCTATAATTCCGGGTTGTTCGACCGTTCCGGCATATAAGGCACGGACAAGACACGGTCGAAGCACCCAGGCGGTCCCCGCCATTTCAAGGAGGCCGGCGTGCGAGCCCACCAGAGCCCTACGCGCCTGCCAAACAGTATCCGGCCATGAAAGCCATCGAACTCAAAGACGTTCGCAAGCGCTACCGCAATTTGCAGGCGCTCAAGGGCGTCAGCTTCACCGTCGAGCGGGGAGAATTCTTCGGCCTGCTCGGCCCCAACGGTGCAGGCAAGACCACGCTGATCTCCATCCTGGCGGGCCTGAACCGTGCCGATTCCGGCAGCGTCAGCGTGCTCGGTCACGACGTGGTGTCCGATTACCGGCTGGCGCGGCGCATGTTGGGCGTGGTGCCGCAGGAATTGGTCTTCGATCCCTTCTTCACGGTGCGCGAGACGCTGCGCCTGCAGTCCGGCTACTTCGGCCTGACCCGCAATGACGACTGGATCGACGAGATCATGGCCAACCTCGATCTCACCAACAAGGCCGACGCCAACATGCGCCAGCTCTCCGGCGGCATGAAGCGCCGCGTGCTGGTGGCCCAGGCGCTGGTGCACCGGCCGCCGGTCATCGTGCTCGACGAGCCCACCGCCGGGGTTGACGTGGAGTTGCGCCAAACGCTGTGGAAGTTCATTTCGCGCCTGAATCGCGAGGGCCACACCATCATCCTGACCACCCACTACCTGGAAGAGGCCGAGGCGCTGTGTGACCGCATCGCCATGCTCAAGTTCGGCGAGGTGGTGGCGCTGGACCGCACCAGCAACCTGCTGAGCCAGTTCGCCGGGCTGCAGCTGGCGCTGACATTTTCCCGTGGTACCTTGCCGGCCACGCTTGAGCCGCTGCGCATGCCTTCCTCCAACCCGGGCGAACGCGCGGTGCGGCTGCGGCTGTCGGGCTACCCGGCGGTGGAGCCGATCCTGGCCGCCTGCCGCGAGGCCGGCTGCGAGATCGAAGACATGGAAATCAACAAGGCAGACCTGGAGGACGTGTTCGTGCAGATCATGCGGCGCGAAGGCCATATGCCTGGCGCGCTGCCGGATACGGCGATAGGGGCTGCAGCATGAAGATGCCGACCGAATTCGACGCTACGCAAGACGCCATCAACACCCACCTTGCGCCGATGGCGGTGGGGGGGCTGGTGGGCTTTCGCACGCTGCTCTACAAGGAAGTGCTGCGTTTCTGGAAGGTCAGCTTCCAGACCGTGGCGGCACCGGTGCTCACCGCGATCCTGTACCTGCTGATCTTCGGCCACGTGCTTGAGAACCGGGTGAAGGTGTACGACCAGATCAGCTATACCGCGTTCCTGGTGCCGGGGCTGGTGATGATGAGCGTGCTGCAGAACGCCTTCGCCAATAGTTCGTCGTCGCTGATCCAGTCCAAAATCACCGGCAACCTGGTGTTCATCATGCTGCCGCCGCTGTCGCACTGGGAAATGTTCGGCGCCTATGTGGTGGCGTCCATCGTGCGCGGCCTGGCCGTGGGCCTGGGCGTGTTGCTGGTGACGGCCTGGTTCGCCAACCTGCATTTCGCCAACATTGCGTGGATCCTGGTGTTTGCCGTGCTGGGGGCGGCGATCCTTGGCACGCTGGGGCTGATCGCCGGGATCTGGGCCGAGAAATTCGACCAGCTCGCGGCCTTCCAGAACTTCCTGATCATGCCGGCCACCTTCTTGTCCGGCGTGTTTTATTCGATCCACTCGCTGCCTCCCTTCTGGCAGGCGGTGTCGCACGCCAATCCGTTCTTCTACATGATCGACGGCTTCCGCTATGGCTTTTTTGGCGTCTCCGACGTGGCGCCGGCCTTCAGCCTCGCAGTCGTGGGTACGGCCTTCGTGGTGCTTGCCACGGTCGCGCTGCAGCTGCTCAAGAGCGGCTACAAGCTGCGCCACTGAACGCTACCCACAAGAAAGAGCAGAACGCCAAGAGCCCATCTATCTGGATCCGGAACCGCAAGCGAATCAACGCGAAAAGACCACCATGCTGCCTACACCCCAACAAGTCAGTGACTACATCGCCCAAGGGCTGTCCTGCGAACACCTGGAAGTGGAGGGCGACGGCCAGCACTTCTTTGCCACCATCGTCAGCGCCCAGTTCGACGGCAAGCGCCTGATCCAGCGGC
This sequence comes from Cupriavidus sp. PET2-C1, assembly GCF_054515855.1. NCBI lineage: Bacteria > Pseudomonadati > Pseudomonadota > Betaproteobacteria > Burkholderiales > Burkholderiaceae > Cupriavidus > Cupriavidus sp. PET2-C1. The sequence continues at coordinate 3,954,040 of NZ_CM137259.1, read as the reverse complement.
ACCAGCAGGTCTATGCCGCGCTGGGCGACCGCATGCGCGCCGAGATCCACGCACTGTCGATGAAGACGCTGACGCCGGCCGAATGGCAGGCGCAGGCGGGCGAGGGCAAGCAGTAAGCTAAGCGCCAGGACAAGGCGGACTCGCACGAATAAATACGGACCAACAAGCTGGCCGCCCGACAGGCCGGACATGACAATCAGGGTTCGCGCCACGCGCGCGGCGGCCCACGGGTATCAGATGCTGCGGCGGCGCGCCTTGACGCACTGCCACGGACCGTAATGAAACATGCCGGACGCCAGCGGGCGGCCGGCCGGAATTGAAAGAACATGGACAAACTCGAGATCCAGGGCAATGGCCCGCTGCGAGGCGAGATCCGCGTATCCGGCGCCAAGAACGCCGCGCTGCCGATCCTGTGCGCGGGGCTGCTTAGCGCCGACACCATCTCGCTCGACAACGTTCCCAGGTTGCAGGACGTGGATACCACGCTCAAGCTGCTGCGCCAGATGGGCATGAAGGCCGAGCAGGACGGCACGCGCGTGACGCTCAACGGCGCCGACGTCAACTCGCCCGAGGCTCCCTACGAGCTGGTCAAGACCATGCGCGCATCCATCCTGGTGCTGGGCCCGCTGGTGGCACGCTTTGGCGAAGCGCGCGTGTCGTTGCCCGGCGGCTGCGCCATTGGCGCGCGCCCGGTCGACCAGCACATCAAGGGCCTGCAGGCCATGGGCGCCGAGATCAGCATCGAGCACGGCTTCATCCATGCCCGCGCCAAGCGCCTGAAGGGCGCGCGCGTGGTGACCGACATGATCACCGTGACCGGCACCGAGAACCTGCTGATGGCCGCCACGCTGGCCGACGGCGAGACCGTGCTCGAGAACGCCGCGCGTGAGCCCGAAGTGACCGACCTGGCCAACCTGCTGGTCAAGATGGGGGCCCGCATCGAGGGCATCGGCACCGACCGTCTTGTCATCCAGGGCGTGGATCGCCTGCATGGCGCCAGCCATGCCGTGATCGCCGACCGCATCGAGGCCGGCACCTTCCTGTGCGCGGCCGCCGCGACGCTGGGCGATGTGGTGCTGCGCGGCGTGTCGCCGCACATCCTGGACACGGTGCTCGACAAGCTGCGCGAAGCCGGCGCCGCCATCGAGGCCGGCGAAGACTGGATCCACCTGACGATGGCCCAGCGCGCGCAGTCGGTGAGCTTCCGTACCTCCGAATACCCGGCTTTCCCGACCGACATGCAGGCGCAGTTCATGGCGCTGAACAGTGTGGCCGGCGGCGTGGCCCGCATTACCGAAACCATCTTCGAGAACCGCTTCATGCACGTGCAGGAGCTGAGCCGGCTGGGCGCCGACATCACGGTCGAAGGCAATACCGCGGTGGTCACCGGCGTGCCCCGGCTGTCGGGCGCCAAGGTGATGGCGACCGACCTGCGCGCCTCCGCCAGCCTGGTGATCGCCGGCCTGGTGGCCGAGGGCGAAACCGTGATCGACCGCATCTATCACCTTGACCGTGGCTATGACCGCATGGAAGACAAGCTGTCGGCCGTGGGCGCCAAGATCCGCCGCATCGCCTGAGCGCACGAAAAGATAAAAGGACGCAGATGAGCCCCTCCCCGACCCAGTTGACGCTGGCCCTCTCCAAGGGCCGGATCTTCACCGAAACCATGCCGCTGCTCGAGGCGGCCGGCATCCATGTCACCGAGGATCCGGAAACCTCGCGCAAGCTGATCCTGCCCACCTCCGATCCGGACGTGCGCGTCATCATCGTGCGCGCCTCCGATGTGCCGACCTACGTGCAATACGGCGCGGCCGACTTCGGCGTGGCCGGCAAGGACGTGCTGATGGAACACGGCATGGCCGGGCTCTACGCGCCGATCGACCTGAATATCGCCAAATGCCGCATGTCGGTTGCGACCTCGGCGGGCTTCGACTACGCCAGCGCGGTGCGCCAGGGCGCGCGGCTGGCCGTGGCTACCAAATATGTGCAGACCGCGCGCGAGCACTTCGCCAAGAAGGGCGTGCACGTGGACCTGATCAAGCTGTACGGCTCGATGGAACTCGGGCCGCTGGTGGGCCTGGCCGACGCCATCGTCGACCTGGTCAGCACCGGCGGGACCTTGCGCGCCAACAACCTGGTCGAAGTGGAAGAGATCGTGCAGATATCGTCGCGCCTGGTGGTCAACCAGGCTGCCCTCAAACTCAAGCGTGAGCGGCTTGCCCCGATTCTCGACGCGTTTGAACGGGCCTCCGCCGCGCTGGCCTGACGCCGCGCGAGAAAGAGCCTGGGGAATGGAGTCATGAACGAAAATTCTATGGAAAACCTCGAAATCCGCCGGCTGGATTCAACCGAGCAGGGCTTTGCCGCCGAGCTGCGCAAGGTGCTGGCGTTCGAAGCCGGTGAAGACGATGCCATCGATCGCGCCGTGGCGCAGATCCTTGCCGATGTGAAAGCGCGCGGCGACGCCGCGGTGCTGGAGTACACGCAGCGCTTCGACCGCGTCGACGCCAGCTCCATGGCCGCGCTGGAGATCTCGCCGGCCAAGCTCGAAGCCGCGCTCGACGAGCTCGAGCCCAAGCGCCGCGCCGCGCTGGAAACCGCGGCGGCGCGCGTGCGCGCCTACCACGAGAAGCAAAAGATCGAGTGCGGCAGCCACAGCTGGGAATACACCGAGTCCGACGGCACCGTGCTGGGACAGAAGGTGACTCCGCTGGACCGCGTCGGCATCTATGTGCCGGGCGGCAAGGCGGCGTATCCGTCGTCCGTGCTGATGAACGCCATCCCCGCGCGCGTGGCCGGCGTCAAGGAAGTCATCATGGTCGTGCCCACGCCGGGCGGCGTGCGCAATGAACTGGTGCTGGCCGCGGCGCAGATCGCCGGCGTGGACCGCGTGTTCACCATTGGCGGCGCGCAGGCGGTTGGCGCGCTGGCTTACGGCACGGGCTCGCTGCCCCAGGTCGACAAGATCGTCGGCCCGGGCAACGCCTACGTGGCGGCGGCCAAGCGCCGCGTGTTCGGCACCGTCGGCATCGACATGATCGCCGGCCCGTCCGAGATCCTGGTGATCTGCGACGGCACCACCGATCCGGACTGGGTGGCGATGGACCTGTTCTCGCAGGCCGAGCACGATGAGCTCGCGCAATCCATCCTGCTGTGCCCGGACTCGAATTACCTGGCCCAGGTGGAAGAAAGCATCCACCGCCAGCTTGACTCCATGCCTCGCCGCGATGTCATCCGTGCCTCGCTGTCCGGGCGCGGCGCGCTGATCCGGGTACGCGACATGGACGAGGCCTGCGAGATCGCCAACGCGATCGCGCCGGAGCACCTGGAGATTTCCGCCGAAAACCCGCGCCACTGGGCCGAGAAGATCCGCCACGCCGGCGCGATCTTCCTGGGCCGCTATACCAGCGAGTCGCTGGGCGACTACTGTGCCGGGCCCAACCACGTGCTGCCGACCTCGCGCACCGCGCGCTTCTCGTCGCCGCTGGGCGTGTACGACTTCCAGAAGCGCTCCAGCCTGATCGAAGTGAGCGAGCAGGGCGCCCAGATGCTGGGCCAGATCGCCGCCGAGCTGGCCTACGGCGAGGGTTTGCAGGCCCACGCCCGCAGCGCCGAGTATCGCCTCAGGCGTAACTGAGGCACAGCGGCCGGGTTCCGGTTTTCTCGGCGCCCGGCCGGATTGCAGCAATCAGCACCGACAACCACCGACCAAAGAGGTAATCCAATGTCCGTAGTGCAAGCTTCCCTGATCGAACGCATCATCCGTGACGACGTACGCGCCATGGGCGCCTACCATGTGCCGGATTCGCACGGTCTGGTGAAGCTGGACGCGATGGAGAACCCCTACCAGCTGCCCGACGCCCTGCGCGCCAAGCTGGCCGCGCGGCTGGCCGAGGTGGCGCTGAACCGTTATCCGGTGCCGAGCAGCGAAGTGCTGCGCGCGCGCCTGAAGACGGTCATGGACGTGCCAGCGGGCATGGACGTGCTGCTGGGCAACGGCTCGGACGAGATCATCAGCATGTTGTCGCTGGCCGCCGCCAAGCCGGGCGCCAAGGTGCTGGCACCGGTGCCGGGCTTCGTCATGTACGCCATGTCCGCCCAGTTCGCCGGGCTGGAATTCGTCGGCGTGCCGCTCAAGGCGGATTTCACGCTTGACCGGGCTGCCATGCTCGCGTCCATGGCAGAGCACCAGCCGGCCATCATTTACCTGGCCTACCCCAACAATCCCACCGGCAACCTGTTCGATGCGGATGACATGGAAGCCATCGTGCGCGCCGCCCAGGGCGAGGCCTGCCAGAGCCTGGTGGTGGTCGACGAGGCCTACCAGCCGTTCGCCCAGGACACCTGGATGCCGCGCCTGGCCGAGTTCGGCAACCTGCTGGTGATGCGCACCGTGTCCAAGCTGGGCCTGGCCGGCATCCGGCTGGGCTACCTGGCCGGCGCGCCGGCCTGGCTTTCGCAGATCGACAAGGTGCGCCCGCCGTACAACGTCAATGTGCTGACCGAAGCCACCGCGCTGTTCGTGCTGGAGCATGTCGACGTGCTGGACCAGCAGGCTGCGCAACTGCGCGCCGAGCGCACCACCGTGGCCAGCGCCCTGGCTGCCTTGCCGGGCGTGACGGTCTACCCGAGCGCCGCCAATTTCCTGCTGGTGCGTGTCGACGATTCCGCTCGTGTGTTCGACGGGGTGCTCGCGCGCAAGGTTTTGATCAAGAACGTGGGTAAAATGCACCCATTGCTGGCCAACTGTCTGCGCGTCACGGTCAGCACTCCCGAAGAGAACGCGCAATTTCTCGCTGCCTTCCAGGCGGCGTTGCAGGATTAACACCATGCGTGTTGCAGAGGTCACCCGCAATACTTCGGAAACGCAAATTCGCGTTTCGCTGAATCTCGATGGCACCGGCCGCCAGAAACTGGCCTCCGGCGTGCCGTTCCTCGACCACATGCTGGACCAGATCGCCCGCCATGGCATGTTCGACCTCGAGGTCGAAGCCAGCGGCGACACCCATATCGATGACCACCACACGGTGGAAGACGTTGGCATCGCGCTCGGCCAGGCCGTTGCCAAGGCCATTGGCGACAAGAAGGGCATCACCCGCTACGGCCACAGCTATGTGCCGCTGGACGAATGCCTGTCGCGCGTCGTGATCGACTTCTCCGGCCGCCCGGGCCTGGAGTTCCACGTGCCGTTTACCCGCGCGCGGGTGGGCAGCTTCGACGTGGACCTGACCATCGAGTTCTTCCGCGGGTTCGTCAACCATGCCGCGGTGACGCTGCATATCGACAACCTGCGCGGCATCAATGCCCACCATCAATGCGAAACCGTGTTCAAGGCCTTCGGCCGCGCGCTGCGCATGGCGGTGGAAATGGATCCGCGCGCCGGCAACACGATTCCGTCGACCAAGGGCACCCTCGTCGGCTGAGCCTTAGCGGCGTCCACCAGCCTCGCATGGCGGCGCGTTCTGCGCCGCCGGCGGCAAATTTCCGATCAATGTGGTGCCGATGCGGCACCAACGCGGCATTAGCGCGACATTAGCCCAACCCGATGGATACGCTTAAGTCGTTCATCTCGCTGCTGGCGCTGATCAACCCGATCGGGGCCATCCCGTTCTTCATCAGCCTGACTACCCAGCAGACCGAAGAAGAAAAGCGGCATACCATCAAGATCGCGTCGATCTCGGTGGCGACGGTAGTGGGCATTTCCGCCTTGCTGGGCCAGCAGATCATTGAGTTCTTCAATATCTCGGTGGCCTCGCTCCAGGTCGGCGGTGGCCTCATCATGATCATGATGGCGATGAACATGCTGAACGCCCAGACCGGCCGTACCAAGGCGACGCCCGAGGAAGAGGACGAGGCGGAAGCCAAGGCCAGCATCGCGGTGGTGCCGCTGGCGCTGCCCTTGCTGACCGGGCCCGGCTCGATCAGCACGGTCATCGTCTATGCCGGCAAGACCCAGCACTGGTACCAGTTGCTGATTTTGGTCGGAATTGGGATCGCGCTTGGCGCAGTGGTATATATAGTATTCCGCGCGGCGGACCCGATCGCGCGCGTGATCGGCCGCACTGGCATCAATATCGGCACGCGCCTGATGGGACTGATCCTATCGGCGCTGGCCGTGGAATTCATTGTGGACGGGCTTAAGACATTGTTGCCTGTTTTGAAATCATGACTACCATAGCAATTGTGGATTACGGCATGGGCAACCTGCGCTCGGTGGCGCAGGCCCTGCGTGCGGCGGCGCCCGAGGCGGACGTGCAGGTGGTGGACCAGCCCGAGGCGATCCGCGCGGCGGACCGCGTGGTGCTGCCCGGCCAGGGGGCGATGCCCGACTGCATGGGCGCGCTGGGCGCGTCCGGCTTGCAGCAGGCGGTGATCGAGGCCGCTGCCAGCAAGCCGATGATGGGCGTGTGCGTTGGCGAACAGATGCTGTTCGACTTCAGCAAGGAAAGTAGGGCGCAGGACGGCAGCACGCCTTGCCTGGGGCTGTTGCCCGGCGAGGTGATCCGCTTCGAGCTGGAGGGCATGACCCAGCCGGATGGCTCACGTTACAAGGTGCCGCAGATGGGCTGGAACCGGGTGCGGCAGGCGCGCTCCCATCCGCTGTGGGCTGGCATCCCCGATGAAAGCTGGTTCTATTTCGTGCATAGTTACTACGTGCATGCGCAGGATCCGGCGCATATCGCCGGCGAAACCGACTACGGTGTCTTATTTACGAGCGCGGTAGCGCGCGATAATATTTTTGCCACGCAGTTCCACCCGGAAAAGAGCGCCGCCATGGGCTTGCAGTTGTACCGGAACTTCGTGCATTGGAATCCCTGAACCTCGATAGCGGCTTTTTCGGGACCGAGTTGGCCGGCCACGGTGGCTAGCTCAATTTTCTCTTTCACTCAATCACGCTCGTCACACTTATGTTGCTCATTCCGGCCATCGACCTGAAGGACGGTCAATGTGTACGCCTTAAACAAGGCGACATGGACCAGGCCACCGTCTTTTCCGAAGATCCCGCCGCCATGGCACGTCACTGGGTGGAGCAGGGCGCACGGCGCCTGCACCTGGTCGACCTCAATGGTGCGTTCGTGGGCAAGCCCCGCAATGAAGCTGCCATCAAGGCCATCATCGCCGAGGTGGGCGATGAGATCCCGATCCAGCTCGGCGGCGGCATCCGCGACCTGAACACCATCGAGCGCTGGCTCGACGGCGGCCTGTCGTACGTGATCATCGGCACGGCCGCGGTCAAGAATCCCGGGTTCCTCAAGGATGCCTGCACGGCGTTCGGCGGCCATATCATCGTCGGCCTGGACGCTCGCGAAGGCAAGGTTGCCACCGACGGCTGGAGCAAGCTGACCGGCCACGAAGTCGCAGATCTCGCGCGCAAGTACGAGGACTACGGCGTGGAAGCCATCATCTACACCGACATCGGCCGCGACGGCATGCTGCAGGGCATCAATATCGATGCCACCGTCAAGCTGGCACAGTCGGCGACGATTCCGGTGATCGCCAGCGGCGGGCTGTCCAACCTGGCCGATATCGAACGCCTGTGCAGTGTGCAAAAGGATGGTGTCGAGGGCGTCATCTGCGGCCGCGCGATCTATTCGGGCGACCTCAATTTCGCCGAAGCCCAGGCGCTTGCCGACAAGCTCGGCGCCGAGCAGTAAGACAACGCGCCTCGCGCGCGACAATTGCAGCCACCGGCGCCGCGCATGCGCGCAGCGCCGTGGCGGGCAAGGAATCTCATGCTAGCCAAACGTATCATCCCCTGCCTCGACGTGACCAACGGGCGGGTGGTCAAGGGTGTCAACTTCGTCGAATTGCGCGACGCGGGCGACCCGGTCGAGATCGCCCGCCGTTACGACGAACAGGGTGCCGATGAAATCACTTTTCTTGACATCACCGCGACCAGCGACGGCCGCGACCTGATCCTGCACATCATCGAGGCGGTGGCCTCCCAGGTCTTCATCCCGCTGACGGTGGGTGGCGGCGTGCGCGCCGTGGAAGACGTGCGGCGCCTGCTCAATGCCGGCGCGGACAAGATCAGCGTCAACTCCTCGGCCATTGCGAACCCGCAACTGGTGTCGGACGCCACCGCGCGCTACGGGTCGCAGTGCATTGTGGTCGCGATCGACGCCAAACGCAGTTCCGCGCCCGGCGAGCCGGCGCGCTGGGAAGTCTTCACCCATGGCGGGCGCAAGGCCACTGGCCTGGACGCCGTGGCATGGGCGCGCGAGATGGCCGCGCGCGGCGCCGGCGAGCTGCTGCTAACCAGCATGGACCGCGACGGCACCAAAAGCGGCTTCGACCTCGAGCTCACGCGGGCTGTCAGCGACGCGGTGTCCGTGCCGGTGATCGCCTCGGGTGGCGTGGGCGGCCTGAAGGACCTGGCCGACGGCATCAAGCTGGGGCACGCCGACGCGGTGCTGGCCGCCAGCATCTTCCACTACGGCGAGCACACCGTTGGCGAAGCAAAGGCATTCATGGCCCGCGAGGGCATTCCGGTGCGAATCTGAACACGGCGAACCGACATGGCAAAGAAGTGGCTCAACAAGGTTAAGTGGGACGACAACGGCCTGGTGCCGGTGATCGTCCAGGAAGTCGGCTCGAACGACGTGCTGATGTTCGCGTTCATGAACCGCGAAGCGCTGCAGCGCACTGCGGAGATCGGCGAGGCCGTGTTCTGGTCGCGCTCGCGCAAGCGCCTGTGGCACAAAGGCGAGGAATCCGGCCACGTGCAGAAGGTGCACGAGATGCGCCTGGATTGCGACGAAGACGTGGTCCTGCTCAAGGTCACCCAGAACGACGGCATCGCCTGCCACACCGGGCGCCACTCCTGCTTCTTCCAGAAGTTCGAGGGCGACGCCGAGAGCGGAGACTGGCAGACCGTCGAGCCCGTGCTCAAGGATCCGTCCACCATCTACGCGGCCAAGCCATGAGCGAACAACACTTGAGCAGCGCGGACGTGCTGGCCCGCCTGGCCGCCGTGCTGGAGTCGCGCAAGCCGGAGAACGGCGGCGACCCTGACAAGTCTTACGTGGCACGCCTGTTCCACAAGGGTGACGACGCCATCCTGAAGAAGATCGGCGAGGAAGCCACCGAGACCGTGATGGCCGCCAAGGATGCGCGCGCTGCCGGCCTGGGTCCGGAGGCGATTGGCAAGGTGGTGTACGAGGTGGCCGATCTCTGGTTCCACAGCATGGTGCTGCTCGCCCGTTTCGGCCTGAAGCCGGCCGACGTGGTCAACGAGCTGGCTCGCCGCGAAGGCCTGTCTGGCCTCGAGGAAAAAGCCCAGCGCAAGGCCGACGGCAGTTGAATGACCGCGCCGGCCCCGCCGGCAACCCGCAACTACGAGCCGCTTTCAGGAGCAACGACGATGGGGGATGTGATCACCGCTGACAACGACCGGCTCGCTAGCCTGCGCAAGCTGACGCACATTCTTTATGCCCTGTACGCCATTTTCTGGCTGACTGGCGGCATCACCGCGCTGATCGCCATCGTGGTCGGGTACGTCAAGCGCGACGACACCCGGGGCACCCTCTACGCCTCCCACTTTGCCTGGCAGATCCGCTCCTTCTGGTGGTCGGTGGCGTGGGCCGTTCTGGGCGGCGCGCTGTTTGCCACGGTGTTCTTGATACCGCTGGCCTTTGCGGTATGGGGCGTGCTGTCCCTGTGGATGTTGTATCGTATCGTCAAGGGCTGGCTCTACCTGAACGACAGCAAGCCGATGTACCCGGATCAGCGTTTCTGATGTTTCTGACGGGATCCCGGCGGGACCCCGACGGGTTCGCGGCGAAATCGCAGCCTGATTTGCTGCGCGCAATGAAATTTTCATGAATTCACCGCACAATTGCCTCTTCTGCCGGATCGTGGCCGGCCAGCTGCCGTCGCGCAAGGTGTATGAAGACGACGAAATGCTGGCTTTCCACGATATCCACCCGAAAGCCCCGGTACACTTCCTGCTCATTCCCAAGGTGCATGTCGATTCGCTGGCCGATTGCGGACCCGGCGAAGGCGCGGTGCTTGCTAAAATGATGTTGAAAGTGCCGGAGTTGGCGCGCGCGGAAGGCTGTGGCAATGGTTTCCGGACGGTAATCAATACCGGCCCGGATGGCGGACAGGAGGTGTACCACCTCCATCTGCATGTGCTTGGCGGCCCGCGCAGCCAGTGGAAGGTGCCGCTGCCTTAAAACTGGCTTCAAGCCAGCCTGGCAGCCAGCCCATGCAGGACCGCGGGCCACGTGGCCTTCGGTCAGATGCCGTGCCGGCAACCGTCGCCCGGCATGGCCTTCAGTGACGGAACAACAAGCCGGGATGGCAAGGCGCCGCCCCAGGCTTCATCAGGAGCAGAAAATGGGTTCGTTTAGCATTTGGCACTGGCTCATCGTGCTGGTGATCGTCATGCTGGTCTTTGGCACCAAGAAGCTGCGCAATATCGGCCAGGACCTCGGTGGCGCCGTGAAGGGCTTCAAGGACGGCATGAAGGATGCCAACGGGAACCCCGCTGACGCGCCGGACGCGCCCGCCAAGGAGTTGCGCGACACCACCACCATCGACGTCGAAGCCAAGGAAAAGTCGCGCCAGCAGTAAGCGCGATTCCATCCTTGTCAGCACGCCCGATGTCTTTCCTCCTGGCAGCAATGCCTTGCCGGCCACGTTCGCTTTGCCACGCTTGCCTGCGTGACGATCTGCGCGCTGGCCGGGGCGGCCGTTGTTACGGCCTCATCCTCTCGAACCTCGCATGATCGATCTCGGCATTTCCAAGCTTGCACTGATCGGCGCGGTGGCGCTGGTGGTGATCGGTCCCGAGCGGCTGCCGAAGGTGGCGCGCACGGTCGGCGCACTGGTCGGCCGCGCGCAGCGCTATATCAATGATGTGAAGGCAGAAGTCAGCCGCGAGGTCGAGCTCGACGAACTGCGCAAGATGCGCACGGAGTTCGAGGATGCCGCGCGCGATGTCGAGCGCACCATCCACAAGGAAGTGCACGAGCACGGCCAGGCCCTGAACGATGCGCTGACCGGCACCGATTCCGGCACGCAGGCAGGGGCAAGCCCGGCCGGCGGCTACGTGCCTTCCTGGGACGCGGCGCACAAGCCCCGCAACGGCCGCAAGAGCTGGCGCGTCAAGCAAGGCGCGCAGCCCCTGTGGTACAAGCGCCAGCACAATGTACGCGTTTGGGCGCAATCCGGCGCCGCGCGCGTCAAGCGCCACCGTCCCGCCACCGGTCCCGCTCGCTCTTTCTTCGAGTGAGCATGAAGGGGCTTGTCCACACGCCGGTATCCGGCCGGCCACCGCTGTCGTGCGTTCCGACTTGCGCGCCGTGCCGTTGTATCGCCACTGATTCCTCGATGCCAGCCATCCCGGCTGAGCGGTCCACGCCATGAGCGACTCTCGTTCCCAAGATCCCCAAGACCCGCAAGACGATGGTCCGCAGGAAACCTTCATCTCTCACCTGGTGGAGTTGCGCTCGCGTATCGTCAAGGCCGCATCGGGGGTGATCCTGGTGTTCGTCAGCCTGGTCTACTGGGCGCCGAACATTTACAACCTCTTTGCCAGGCCGCTGATGGAGTCCCTGCCCAAGGGCGGCAGGATGATCGTCACCGACGTCACCGGCTCCTTCTTCGTGCCGATGAAGGTGACGCTGCTGGTAGCCTTCCTGATAGCGCTGCCCTGGGTGCTCTACCAGATATGGCAGTTCGTCGCGCCCGGCTTGTACCAGCATGAGAAGCGATTGATCGTGCCGCTGGTGAGCAGCAGCTACATCCTGTTTATCTGCGGCGTGGCGTTTGCTTATTTCCTCGTGTTTCCCACGGTGTTCCATTTCATGGCGCACTACAACGCGCCGCTGGGGGCCGAGATGTCGACCGACATCGACAAATACCTCAGCTTCGCCATGACCATGTTCCTGGCCTTCGGCATTACCTTCGAGGTGCCGGTGGTCGTGATCGTGCTGGTGCGCTTCGGCGTGGTCGAGCTGGAGAAGCTCAAGCAGATTCGCCCCTATGTGATCGTCGGCGCCTTCGTGATTGCCGCCGTGGTGACGCCCCCCGATGTGCTGTCCCAGCTGCTGCTGGCGGTGCCTTTGATTGCGCTCTATGAACTGGGGCTGATCATGGCGCGATTCACCACAAAGCCCGTTGCAGCGGACGCCGCAGCCAGCGAAGCCCAGCCGGATTGACGGCCGGACAGAATGGCGAGAACAAGGCTTGGCGCCGTAACTTTTGCACCAAAATGGTGAAAAACGTCGTCCATGCTGTTGCGACATCACAACAAAATGTGTCCGTAACCATGGTTAACGATGAAAAAGCCTTCTAGCGGCCGGGGGCGCTGACCCATAATACGCAACAGACGTGAAGGTAAATGCGTCGCCCAAGCACTTGGGCAAGCCAAGATTTCCCAATCAGTTGACAAGGAAAGTGTCGATATGAAGATGAAACTGTTTGCAGCCGCTGTAGCTGCCCTGGCCGCTGGTGGTGCGTATGCCCAATCGAGCGTGACCCTGTACGGCGTGGTTGACGCTGGTATTGAATACACCAACAAGAACCAAAGCACTACCGGCAACCACAACCTGTTTGCCTTGCAGTCGGGCAACCAGTCCGGTTCGCGTTGGGGCCTGCGTGGCGTCGAAGATCTGGGCGGCGGTCTGAAGGGCATTTTTGTCCTGGAAAGCGGCTTCAACGTTGACAACGGTACGTCGGGTCAAGGCAACCGCCTGTTTGGCCGTAACGCCTACGTTGGCCTGCAGAACCAGTACGGCACCCTGACCCTGGGCCGTCAGCAGACCACGTTCTATGACTTCGGCCTGCTGTATGACCCGATGGCCATTTCGACCCGTTACTCGATCACCGCACAGGGTACGGAATTCGCTTCGCGTGCTGACAATGCGATCAAGTACACCGGCACGTTCGGTGGCCTGACCACTTCGGCCTTCTACAGCTTCAACAACAACAACCAAGAAGTTGCTGGCAACTTCACCAACGGTCGCGAGTACGGCTTCCTGGCAAGCTACGCCGCAGGCCCGTTCTCGGTTGGTGCTGCTTATGACCAGTCGAACAAGTCGTCGGCAGGCGTGCTCACCGACAATCAGCTGATCCGTCGCGCTACCATCGCTGGTACCTACGCTTTCGGTCCGGCCAAGCTCTACGCTGGTTACCGTTATGCCAAGGCATTCAACAACGCGAGCCTGCCGGGTGCTGCTGGCGCGCAGAACACTGCCTCGAACCTGGGTTGGGTTGGTCTCGGCTACCAGCTGACCCCGGCTCTGTCGCTGTCGGGCTCCGCTTACTACCAGAACCTGCGTAACGCCAAGGCTAACCCGTGGCAGTTCGTGACGACCGCCGACTACGCGCTGTCGAAGCGTACCGACGTGTACGCATCGGCTACGTACATCCTGAACAAGGGTGCCAACTCGGCTCTGAGCGTGAATGGTTTCAACGACACGCTCACGTCCGGTCCGCTCGTCCAAACTGGTGGCAATCAGTTCGGCGGCGTGGTTGGTGTTCGCCACAAGTTCTAATTTAGCGCAGGCGTAAGCCTGCTCCAGATTGGCTTGAACTCAAAGCGCCGGCATCCGTAAGGATGCCGGCGCTTTGTTTTGTGCGGCTGGCGGCGGCTTCGCCATGGGGCAACTAGGGTGTTCGTGACTTGGCGTTTCAAGTCATGGCGCAGTATCGTCTCAGTCGTGATTTGCGGCGTCGCCATCCGTTCCGACGCCGCACGGACCGCTGCGGTGGACGTCGAGGCGGTCGGTCTTGCCTTGCGCCGTCAGCGCACGCGCCAGCCATGCTGGCCCGAGGCCGTCATGGCGTTCATCTCTCGCGTTGCTTGTTCCTTCATCCGAGCGGCTCGTCCTGGCTCGGCTGGGCGCCGAACCATGTTGCGGGATTGCCTTGCGCAGCACTGAGCACGCCGGTGTTTTATTGGCAACAAAAACCCCGCCACAAAGGGCGGGGTCGGGTTAGGCAGCGTGTTGTCCGGGAATGCAATGCTGGCTACTCTTCCTCATCCAGCGGCAGGGCACGGCGCGGCGGCGGTGGCCGCTTGCCGATCATCACCGTCAGCTCGGTGGGCTTGCCTCGGCGCACAACCTTCATCTTTGCCTCGGCGCCTGGCTTGAGCTGGGCGATGGCGTTGAGCAGGGCGGTGGTGTCAGTAATGCTCTGTCCACCCACTGACACCAGCACGTCGCCCGGCTTCACGCCGGCCTTGTCCGCCGGGCCGCCTTGGACCACGGCCGCAATCAGCGCGCCTTCCTTGGCCTCGAGGCCGAATGACTCGGCAATCTCGGGGGTCATGTCCTGGGGCTCCACGCCGATCCAGCCGCGCGTCACGGAGCCGGTCGAGATGATGGATTCCATCACTTGCTTGGCCGTGGACACCGGAATGGCGAAGCCGATGCCCAGCGAGCCGCCGGAGCGCGAATAAATGGCCGTGTTGACGCCCAGCAGGTTGCCCTGCGCGTCGACCAGTGCGCCGCCAGAGTTACCTGGGTTGATCGCCGCGTCGGTCTGGATGAAGTTCTCGAAGGTGTTGATGCCCAGGTGGCTGCGGCCCAGCGCCGAGACAATGCCCATGGTGACGGTCTGGCCGACGCCGAAGGGGTTGCCGATGGCCAGCACCACGTCGCCTACCTTGACGTTCTCGATACGCCCCAGCGTGATCGCCGGCAGGTCCTTGAGCGTGATCTTGAGCACGGCCAGGTCGGTTTCCGGGTCCGATCCCACGACCTTGGCGTTGGCCTTGCGGCCATCGGTCAGGGCGACCTCGATCTCATCGGCGCCGTCCACCACGTGGTGGTTGGTTAGAATGTAGCCTTCCGCGCTGACGATGACGCCCGAGCCAAGGCTGGACACCGGCTCCTGCCGCTCCGGCAGGCGATCGCCAAAGAAGAAGCGGAACCAGGGGTCTTCTGCCTGCGGATTGGGCGTTTGCTTATTGCCGTTCTTGCTGGTGAAGATGTTGACCACCGCGGGCATCGCCTGCTGGGCCGCCTCGCTGTAGGAGCCCGGCGCGGAGGAGCCGGCCACATTGGGGACGACTTCCTTCAGCGCAACGATGGGCGAACCGGATTGCACGGCCACCCGGCCGCGCTGCAGCCATTCGGGTTTGAGCGTGGCCACGACGAACCACACTGCCAGCACAACGGTGACAGCCTGAGCAAAGAACAGCCAAAAGCGGCGCAACATATTGGATTTTGGGCAGGATATGAAAACAAAAGATCTTGAATTGTACTTGAACGACCTGCTTCAAGTGCCTCGATACAAAGACTATTGCCCGAACGGATGGCAAGTGCAAGGCCGCCCCGAGGTGGAGCACATCGCCACCGGCGTGACCGCGAGCCTGGCCCTGGTCGAAGCCGCCATCGAGGCCGGCGCCGATGCCATCCTGGTCCATCACGGCTACTTCTGGAAAAACGAGGATGCCCGAGTGATCGGGCAAAAGCACGCGCGTTTGAAGCGGTTGCTGGGCGCTGACGTGAACCTGCTCGCCTATCACCTGCCGCTCGACGACCATCCCGAGTTTGGCAACAACGCGCAGCTAGGCTTGCAGCTCGGCTTCACCCCCACCGGGCGCTTCGGAGACGGCCAGCTTGGCTGGACCGGCACTTTGCCGCAATCCATGCCGCTAGCCGCGCTGGCCGCCCATGTGGGTGGCGTGCTCAACCGCGAGCCGCTTGCCATCGGCGACCCTGAGCAGATGATCCGCACCGTGGGCTGGTGCACCGGCGGCGCCCAGGGCTACTTCGACGCGGCGGTGGCAGCCGGCGTGGATGCCTACCTGAGCGGCGAGGTCTCGGAGCAGACCACCCATCTGGCGCGCGAGAGCGGTGTGGCCTACCTGGCGGCGGGGCATCACGCCACCGAGCGCTATGGCATCCAGTCGCTCGGCGAACACCTGGCGCAGCAATTCGGCCTGCGCCATACCTTTATCGATATTCCCAACCCGGTTTGATTCCGGGCGGATGCCGCGAGCCCGGCGTGGTGGCGGGCCCCGCCTGGCATTGCCTCAGGGCTGGCGTGCCTTCAGGCTGTCGCGGATCTCGCGCAGCAGCACCACGTCCTCGGGCGTGGCGGCCGGTGCCGGCGGCGGTTCGGCGGCACGCATCTTCATGATGGCGCGCACCATCATGAAGATGATGAAAGCCAGAATGACGAAATTGACCAGAATAGTCAGGAAATTCCCATAGGCAAATACGGGAACGCCGGCTTTCTTAAGGGCGTCGAGCGTGTGCGGCACGCCCGCCGGCGGCTCGGATAGCACCACGAAAAGGTTAGAGAAGTCGAGTTTGCCAATAATGCGGCCCACCACCGGCATGATCAGGTCATTCACCACGGAATCGACAATCTTGCCAAACGCGGCGCCGATAATCACACCGACTGCCAGGTCGACCACATTGCCCCGCATTGCGAAGGCCTTGAACTCCGACATCATCCCCATGCTTTTCTCCCAGTGTTGCTTTCGTTGAACGGTCGTCAGGATAAAAGCCTGCCCCATCACCGCCTGTAACGCAAGCGTACAGGCCACATCGCCCTTTTTGTGGCCGATTATCGTACGTCGCGCAATCACCGTGCGCCTTTCAATGCCACATGTGCCTAAGGTACAATTTACGGTTGACGCAAAATCTAATTTGACATCCCCTGGGGTTTGGAATGAGTGACCAGCAAAACGTGAAGAACGTGGATAAGGGTCGCCGCAATTGGTTGATTGCGACGTCAGTCGCTGGCGGCATCGGAGGCGTGGCGGTAGCGGTTCCGTTCGTCAGTACGTTTGCGCCGTCAGAGAAGGCAAAGGCCGCCGGAGCCCCGGTAGAAGCCGACATCAGTGCCCTGAAATCGGGCGAGATGATGACCGTTGAATGGCGCGGCAAACCAGTCTGGATCCTGAAGCGCACCGAGGAAATGCTCGCGTCGCTGAAGAAAACCGATGCCGAAGTCGCCGACCCCAACTCGGACGTTCCCTTCACCATGAAGACGCCCGAGTACTGCAAGAACGAAACCCGTTCCCGCGCAGAACACAAAGATTTGCTGGTCGTGGTGGGCATCTGCTCCCACCTGGGCTGCTCGCCCTCCGGCCCCTTCGGCTCCGGCTCCAATCCCCAGCTCGGCTCCGATCCCGGTTTCCTCTGTCCCTGCCACGGCTCGACGTTCGACCTCGCTGGCCGCGTGTTCAAGAACAAGCCGGCTCCGCAAAACCTCGACGTACCCCCGTACCAGTTCCTGTCCGACACCAAGATCGTGATCGGCAAGGATGAAAAAGGAGACGCTTGACCATGGCGGCCGAAAAACAAGTAAAGACGACCGGCCTGCTTGGCTGGATCGACGCACGCTTTCCCGCAACCCAACTTTGGGAAGATCATCTTTCCAAGTACTACGCACCGAAGAACTTCAACTTCTGGTACTTCTTCGGCTCGCTCGCCCTGCTGGTGCTGGTCATCCAGATCGTCACGGGCATCTTCCTGGTGATGAACTACAAGCCGGACGGCACGCTCAACGCCGCCGGCATTCCCGTGGCTTACGCCAGCGTGGAGTACATCATGCGCGAGGTGCCCTGGGGCTGGCTGGTGCGCTACATGCACTCCACCGGCGCTTCGGCCTTCTTCGTGGTGGTGTACCTGCATATGTTCCGTGGCCTGCTGTACGGCTCGTACCGCAAGCCGCGTGAGCTGGTCTGGGTCTTCGGCTGCCTGATCTTCCTGTGCCTGATGGCAGAAGCCTTCATGGGCTACCTGCTGCCCTGGGGCCAGATGTCGTACTGGGGCGCCCAGGTGATCGTGAACCTGTTCTCGGCCATCCCCGTGATCGGCGGCGACCTGTCGCTGTTCATCCGCGGCGACTATGTGGTGAGCGACGCGACCCTGAACCGCTTCTTCTCCTTCCACGTCATCGCCGTGCCGCTGGTGCTGCTGGGCCTGGTGGTCGCGCACATCATCGCGCTGCACGAAGTGGGCTCGAACAACCCGGATGGCGTCGAGATCAAGGCCAAGAAGGACGAGAACGGCGTGCCGCTGGACGGCATCCCCTTCCACCCGTACTACTCGGTGCACGACCTGATGGGCGTGGGCGGCTTCCTGATGATCTTCTCCGCGGTGATCTTCTTCTTCCCGGAGATGGGCGGTTACTTCCTGGAGTCGAACAACTTCGTCCCGGCCGATCCGCTCAAGACCCCGCCGCATATCGCGCCGGTCTGGTACTTCACGCCGTTTTACTCGATGCTGCGCGCCACCACCTCGAACTTCCTGCCGATCCTGTGGGTGTTCTTCGCGGTGCTGCTTGGCCTGGTGTTCCTGCGTAGCAAGGACGCCCGCATCAAGGTTGGCGCGCTTGCCATCGCCGTGATCCTGGCCGTGGGCTTCTACTTCATCGACGCGAAGTTCTGGGGCGTGCTGGTGATGGGCGGCTCGGTCGTGATCCTGTTCTTCCTGCCGTGGCTGGACCACTCGCCGGTGAAATCGATCCGCTATCGCCCGTCCTTCCACAAGAGCATTCTCGTCGTGTTCGTGGTGGTGTTCATCGTGCTGGGCTACCTTGGCGTACAGCCTCCGTCGCCGGTGGGTGAAAAGGTGTCGCAGCTGGGAACCCTGCTGTACTTCGCCTTCTTCCTGACCATGCCGCTGTGGAGCCGAGTCGGCCAGTTCAAGCAAGTGCCGGAACGTGTCACGTTCCACCCGCACTGAGCCCGGACTTACCCCGACAAGAGCACAAGGACAAAAGATGAAAAAGCTGCTTTCGATTCTCGCGCTGGCCGGCGCCTGCTTTGCCGCCGCGCCCGCCATGGCCAACGAAGGGGGCTACCCCCTCGAGCCGGCGCCCGTGCAAACCAGCGATCTTTCCTCGCTGCAGCGCGGCGCCAAGCTGTTCGTCAACTACTGCCTGAACTGCCACGGCGCGTCCATGATGCGGTACAACCGCCTCAAGGACATCGGCCTGACCGACGACCAGATCCGCCAGAACCTGCTGTTCTCCGGTGAGAAGGTGGGCGACATGATGACCATCGCCATGCCGCCGAAGGATGCCAAGGCTTTCTTTGGCGCCACGCCGCCGGACCTGTCGGTGATCGCCCGCGCCCGCGGCGACGACTGGCTGTACACCTACCTGCGTACCTTCTACCGTGACGACAACCGCGCCACGGGCTGGAACAACCTGGTGTTCCCGAGCGTCGGCATGCCGCACGTGCTGTGGGAGCTGCAAGGCCAGCGCGCCGCCAAGTTCGTCGAGGTGGAAGAGCACGGCGAGAAGGTGCACAAGTTTGCCGGCTTCGAGCAGCTCACTCCGGGCAAGATGAGCACGCTCGAGTATGACCAGGCCACGAGCGACCTGGTTGGCTTCCTGGACTGGATGGCGGAACCCGCGCAGAACCAGCGCAAGCGCCTGGGCGTCTGGGTGTTGATGTTCCTCGGCGTGTTCACCATCTTCGCCTGGCGCCTGAACGCTTCGTACTGGAAAGACATCAAGTAAAACGCGGTAAAGCCCTGGAAGACCCGCGGGTCTGATGGGGGAGAAGGGCTGGGGCGGGTGTTGTGCAGAGCAACCCCGCGCCAGCCCTTTTGCTTTATAGGCTGCAGGCGCAATGCTGGATGAATGTGCGTCAAAGCCGTCTTTATTGCGCATCGAATGCACTTAAATGTGCAGCAAGAATCTCTAATTTGCTTTCTCTATATCGGTTCTGCCAGAATACCGATCCAGCCAATCGACCCCGCATCAAAGGAATCCAACCATGATGGTGTTGTATTCGGGCACCACCTGCCCGTTCTCCCAACGTTGCCGCCTCGTCCTGTTCGAAAAGGGCATGGATTTCGAGATCCGTGACGTCGACCTGTTCAACAAGCCGGAAGACATTTCGGTCATGAACCCCTACGGCCAGGTGCCCATCCTGGTCGAGCGCGACCTGATCCTGTACGAGTCGAACATCATCAACGAGTACATCGACGAGCGCTTCCCGCACCCGCAGCTGATGCCGGCCGACCCGGTGCAGCGCGCCCGCGCCCGCCTGTTCCTGTTCAACTTCGAAAAGGAACTCTTCACGCACGTCTACGCCCTCGAAAACGAAAAGGGCAAGGCCGCCGAGAAGAACCACGAGCGCGCCCGCTCCGCCATCCGCGACCGTCTGACCCAGCTCGCGCCGATCTTCGTCAAGAACAAGTACATGCTTGGCGAAGAGTTCTCGATGCTCGACGTTGCCATCGCCCCGCTGCTGTGGCGCCTGGACCACTACGGTATCGAACTGTCGAAGAACGCCGCGCCGCTGCTCAAGTACGCCGAACGCATCTTCAGCCGCCCGGCCTACATCGAAGCGCTCACCCCGTCTGAAAAGGTGATGCGCCGCTAAACCGGCTCTGGCCCGAAGCGACAATCTCGCTTCGGGCCGCCGGACTGCGCCACTGGAAGCACAATGCCTGAAACCTCCACCAAGCCCTACCTGATCCGCGCCATCTACGAGTGGTGCACGGATAACGGCTTCACGCCGTACATCGCCGTCTTCGTCGACGCCAACACCAGCGTGCCGCGCGAGTTCGTCAAGAACAACGAGATCGTGCTTAACGTCAGCTTCGACGCCACCAGCGGCCTGGACATGGGCAACGAGTGGATCGGCTTCAGCGCCCGCTTTGGCGGCATCTCGCGCAAGATCGACGTGCCCATCGAAAACGTGCTCGCCATCTACGCGCGCGAAAACGGCCAGGGCATGGCCTTCCCCGTGGAACGCAGCGTGCCCGAGACCCAGGCAGCAACCGAGCGCGAGAACAACCCGCCACCCAAGCTGTCCTCGGTGGAAAGCGAGCCGTTGGTCACCGCGGAAGCCAACGAAGACCACAGCGGCGACGACGAACCCACGCCCCCGCCCGTGTCGCGCATTGGCGCGAAGAAACCTTCGCTGAAGGTAGTGAAGTAAGCACAGGAAGGCATCGTCAATTTGCGCCGCATGCAGTAGAATCGCGGTCTGCACCAAACATGCCGGCTTAGCTCATCAGGTAGAGCAGTTGATTTGTAATCATCAGGTGGCGGGTTCGAGTCCTGCAGCCGGCACCAGAATTTAAGAACGGGCTACGCAATTCGCGTAGCCCGTTTTGTTTTTTGGGCCGGACACCTTTCGCGCTGCCTCGAATACAACGGTTCCTGCGCCCGCCTTGCGCCCGTCATCCAACCCGAATACCTTACCCTGTCGCGAAACCCTGCAAGGTCTACCCACACCAGCCGACAACCTTACAGAGCCCTGGCTCTCCCGGTTTCGTCACCCCGACCGCAGCAAACCAAAAGGAACACATCCGTGAATCGGAAACTCGCACGCATGGCATGGATGGCCTCGATCGCCTGTCTGTCGGCCTGCGGAGGGGATGGCTCGTCGGCGGAGTCGGATGCTTCCGTCAAGTCCGTGCCGGCGGTGAATGCGTCGTCTGCGACCCTGACGCCGCCGGCGCAAACGCTGGCAGTCTCGCGCTGGGTGCCGACGGCGGCCGATACATGGCAATTGCAGCTGACGGGTACGGTCAACACGAGCTACCCGGCGCAGGTCTTCGACATCGACCTGGTGGATACGCCGCAGGCGACCATCCATGCTCTGAAGGCGCAGGGCAAGCGTGTGGTCTGCTATTTCTCGGCGGGTAGCTCGGAGAACTGGCGGCCGGATTTCAAACAGTTTGCCGCGGCGGATATGGGCAACGCGTTGTCGGGCTGGGCGGGCGAGCGTTGGCTCGATACGCGCTCGGCCAACGTGCGCCAAATCATGCAGGCGCGCATGGATCTGGCGAAGTCCAAGGGCTGCGATGGCGTGGACGCGGATAACGTGGATGGCTATACCAATCAGCCGGGCTTTGCGCTGACGGCGGCCACGCAGCTGGACTACAACCGCTTCCTGGCGGCGCAGGCACATGCGCGCGGCCTGGCCGTGGGCTTGAAGAATGATGTGGACCAGGTTTCGCAGCTGGCGACTGACTTTGATTTCGCGGTGAACGAGCAGTGCTTCCAATACAACGAGTGCGCGAGCTACAAGCCGTTCACGGCGCAGGGCAAGGCGGTATTCAACGTGGAGTACGCGTCGAAGTACAAGACCGCATCGACGCGCGCCGCGCTGTGCGCTTCGGCCCAGGCAGCACACCTTCGTACACTGGTGCTCCCGCTGAACCTGGATGATGCGTTCCGCTACGCTTGCGATTGAGCGGCCACGACGAATAGGCGGCGCTGGCCACAGGCCGGCGCCGGTCCTCCCGGGCGGGGTTCCCCGCCTGAAGCCTTCCCTCCAGCTTGCCCGGCCTGTGCCTGCCGCGCATCGCCTCTGTCCTACAGCGCGATGCCAGTCTGCTGACAGCGGCTGCCGGGCGCGCGTCCTATAGTGGACGCAGCAGGGCGCAGCGACGCCTTTATCTAGCGATCAAGCGTGTTACCGCGGAGAGCCGATCATGCCGGTGCAGCGTCTAACAGTTCTTTTAACTGTCCTGGCGCTTTGCCTGCCGATGGCGGCCGGCCTCACGGCATGCGGCGACACCGCGACCCTGCCAGTGTCCGCCGGTACAGGCTTCAACCCGGCGTTGCCGGCGCCAATCAAGACCTTGCTGCCGACGGTGCGCATTGCGCCTGCCATTGGCTGGGCCGACGGCGCCAAGCCAACGGCAGCGGATGGCCTCGTCGCCGTGGCTTTCGCGGACAAGCTGGACCATCCACGCTGGCTCTACGTACTGCCCAATGGCGACGTGCTGGTCGCCGAGACCAATGCGCCGCCGAAGCCGGAAGATGGCATGGGCATCAGGGGCTGGGTGATGAAGCGGGTGATGAAGCGCGCGGGCGCCGGCGTGCCCAGCGCCAATCGCATCACGCTGCTGCGCGACACCAATGGCGACGGCGTCGCGGACGCGCGCTCCGTATTTCTCAAGGACTTGCATTCGCCTTTCGGCATGGTGCTGGTGGGCAATGATTTCTACGTGGCGGACACCGATGCGGTGCTGCGCTTCCCGTATCAACCGGGGCAGACCGAGATCACCGCGCCCGGCGTGAAGGTGGTGGACCTGCCGGCCGGCGCCATCAATCACCACTGGACCAAGAACATCATCGCCAGCAAGGACGGCAGCAAGCTCTACGTCACCGTCGGCTCCAACAGCAACGTCGGCGAGAATGGCCTCGACAAGGAAGAGGGGCGGGCCGCCATCTGGGAGGTCGACCCCAAGACCGGCGTGCACCGCGTGTTTGCCAGCGGCCTGCGCAATCCCAACGGCATGGCCTGGGATCCGGACAGTGGCGCGCTATGGACCGCGGTGAACGAACGCGACGAGATCGGCAGCGATCTCGTGCCGGACTACATCACTTCGGTCAAAGACGGCGCCTTCTACGGCTGGCCCTTCAGCTACTACGGCCAGCATGTCGATGCGCGTGTGAAGCCGCAGCGGCCGGAGATGGTGGCCAAGGCCATTGCGCCCGATTACGCCGTCGGCCCGCATACCGCGTCACTCGGCCTGGCATCGGCGCAAGGCAACGCGCTGCCTTCGCGCTTCAGGAGCGGCATGTTCGTCGGCCAGCACGGCTCGTGGAACCGCAATCCGCGCAGCGGCTACAAGGTGATCTTCGTGCCGTTCGCCAACGGCAAGCCGGCCGGCGAGCCGCTCGACGTGCTGACCGGCTTCCTGACGCAGGACGGCGACGCACAAGGCCGGCCGGTGGGCGTTGCCATCGAGAAGCGCGGCGCGTTGCTGGTGGCGGACGATGTTGGCAATGTGGTCTGGCGGGTGGTGGCGAAGTAGCACGGCGGTCCAAGCCGCCGTCACATGATCGCCGGCGGCTTGCCTGCGATCAAGCCAGTTTGTCCAATGCCCCCCGCAGCCGCGCGGAGAAGTGCGATGTCTCGCCATGCGTCATCACCAGCTGGCGTGTGGCGCGCGTCATGGCGACGTAAAGCAGGCGGGCCTCATCCTCGATGGCTTCTTCTTTCTTGTGCGGCGCGCCGACACCTGGAATGCAGACCAGGGGAAACTCCAGCCCCTTGCTGCTGTGCATGGTCACCACCTTGACGCTGTCGCCACCCGGCGTAAAGCGTTTGGTGATCTGCGGGCATTCGAATGGAATGCCCTTGCGTGCGAGTACGCTGGTGACCTGGCCTGCCATTTCCCAATGCCGATAGATGATCGCCATCTCCGCCCACGCCGTCCCCGTGCGATTTTCTTCGAGCAGGACCTGCGCGATGCGCTCCGCTTCAGCTTCGATGGTGGGGAGCGCGATCAGTAGCGGTTTTTGTCCGCGCCGGCCTGCCCCGATCGGCTGTACGGTTGGCGCTTCGTCTTCTCCATTGTCATTCGGCCGTAGCAGGTCGTCGGCGAAGGCGCGCGCCACCGCCAGGATCTCTTGTGTATTGCGGTAGTTGATCTTCAGGATGGTGGTGCGGCCTTTTGCCTGCACGCCGACGCTGGCGAAGCTGAATTTGCGCTTCTTTGCGCCGCCATAGATGGATTGCGCGTCGTCGTACAGAACGAGCAGCGAGTTGCTATCCGGATTGACCATCTGCACGATGAGCTTGAACCATTCCGGCCGGAAGTCGTGACCTTCGTCGATGAGCACCGCGTCGTACTGCCCACCGGGAATGGCCTTGCGCTCGACGCCTTCAATGACCCGCGACACAAAGGACTCGAAGAGTGCGTCGTCGGCCCTGCCCTTGGGCAGATCAATGTTGAATGCCTGCAACTGCCGCGAACACCAGGCATGGAAGTTGTGCACATGCACTTTGTCTTCAATGCCTTTCTCCGCCATCGTCGCGGATAGCTTGGCCGCCAGCGTCTTGTTGAAGCAGAGCACCAGGATGGGCCGCGTTGCCGCCCTGGCGAGGTATTCGGCCCGGTAGCCGAGTATCAGCGTCTTGCCGGACCCGGCTACACCGTGAATGACGCGATGGCCTTCGCCCAGGCTTCGGGCGAGTTGTTCCTGCTGGAGGTCCATCACCCGGAGGATGTCGGGAATGTCCTGCGGATCGTGTGTGTCTTCCGGGAACAGCGCGCGCTGTTCCGGCATGCGTATCTGCGGGAAAAGATGCCAGCGGATACGGTCGATCTGCGGCAGCGACAGCTTGAACGTGAACTTGACCGGGAACATCTCCCAGAGCCGTTTCTGGAACGCCTCGGGTTCCGCCTCGGGCGCCATTTCATCCTTGCAGATCACCAGGTGCGCGGGCAGTACTTCGCCAAGGTTGGTCTGCTCGAACTGCGCACGCGTGATGTTGGCGAGGACGATGCCTGCGCCATACGGAAAGAATGGCTTGCCCTTGAGCGAGCCGGTGGGCCAGACAAGTTGCGGATCCCGCTGCAGCAGGTCCAGCACATAGAACATGAACTGCCGCGCCTGCTCCAGCGGATTCATTTCATGCACCACGCCGCGCTCGGTGATCAATGCGGCGGTGCGCTGGTCCATGCGCTGGATCGTGCTGAGCTTCCAGTCCTTGACCTCAAGCACCAGCAGGCCCCGGCTAGGGTGGAAGACGATGAAGTCAGGGTGGCGGGTCTTCTCACCGATGGCGACGTCGTACCAGCACAGATAGTCGTCTTCCAGCTTGGCCTCGAGCCGCTCTGCGAAGCGTCTTTCCCCACCTGTCATGCGCGACGTGACCGAGCCAAGCGCGGGAATCAGCGTTGCCATAGCCTTCTTGTTTTTGTCTGTGGAAAGCTGCGCGTCTTGCTACGTACCGCCGCGGACCCAGTGCGGCCACAAGATGCTGCAGGCATTGATCTGGGCCGATTGTAAATACAATAGAATCGAAAATATAGATTTTTTGCGCGTCTTGGCGTTTTCGGTATTTTTGCGGGGGCGGAATCGCCGGATTGACGTACGCGGAATGGGAAGGCCGCCAGGCCGCTCGGATCGATCTTCGCCCGGGTCTTCGCCGGCTGGCATCGCCTGGCGGCGCAGGTAAAGCCAGCAGGCTGCGCGTGAGGGAGCCTGGCTTAGCCCTGCGCCGGCTCCAGTTCGCGCCACGCCAAAAACAGGCGCGTATCGAACTCCAGCTGGTGGTACGCCGGCTCCATGTATTCGCACAGGCGGTAGAACGCCTTGTTGTGATCGCTTTCCTTCAGGTGAGCGAGCTCGTGCACCACGATCATGCGCAGGAACTCGGGCGGTGCTTCCTTGAACAGCGACGCCACGCGGATTTCCTTCTTGGCCTTGAGCTTGCCGCCTTGCACGCGCGAGATGGCGGTGTGCAGCCCGAGCGCGCGATGGACCACGTCGATCTTGGCGTCGAACGCGACCTTATGGATCGGCGGCGCGGTGCGCAGGAATTCCTGCTTCAGCTCGGCGGTGAAGTCGTACAGCGCGCGGTCGGTCTGTACGGTGTGCCGCGCGGGATATTTCTTCGCCAGGTGCTCGCCCAGGCGATTGGCGGCCACCATCTGGCGCACCTGGTCGAGCACGCCGTCGGGATATGCGGCGAGGAAGCGCAGGGGATCCTTCACGCCGGGGCGCCAGGTCTCGCTGGTGGGCGCGGGGGTGCTACGGGTGCTCAATGGTGATGGTGGTGATGGTGGTGATGGTGGGCCCAGCTGCCGTCGACCGAGCTGACGAAGGACTCCACGGCGTCCTTGTCGCCGGTGGCGTGGCGCACCATTTCACCGCACTTGCAAAAGCCCTGGTACGGGGTGATGTGCGAGCAGGCGGACACCTTCTGCAGGAATAGCGTGACGGGCTTGGTGCACTTCTTGCACTTGAAGGTGAGGGTGCGGGCGGGTTTGCTCATGGGATCGGGCTTGGAGGCGGAGTGGTTCGAATGCGACATTACCGGGCGCGCGGGCTCACGGCAGGATAACTTCGCATTTTAGCCTGCCATGGCCCCACGCGTCCTGGCTGCCGCCATGCGGCTACTCCTTCACCGCGCCCGTCATGCCCGACACGTAGTACTCCACAAAGAACGAGTACACCAGCGCCACCGGCAGCGAACCCAGCAAGGCACCCGCCATCAGCGCGCCCCAGTGGTAGACGTCGCCTTCGATCAGTTCGGTGACGATTCCCACCGGCACCGTCTTCACCTCCGATGAGGAGATGAAGGTCAGCGCGTAGATGAACTCGTTCCACGAGAGCGTGAAGGCAAAGATGCCGGCCGAGATCAGCCCCGGCACGGCCAGCGGCAGGATGATCTTGACCAGGATCTCCCAGCGCGTGGCGCCGTCGATCAGCGCGCATTCTTCCAGCTCGTAGGGGATGGAGCGGAAGTAGCCCATCAGCAGCCAGGTGCAGAACGGGATCAGGAAGGTGGGGTAGGTGAGGATCAGCGCCCAGCGCGTATCGAACAGGCCGAGCTGGAACACGATCGATGCCAGCGGGATGAACAGGATCGAGGGCGGGATCAGGTAGGCCAGGAAGATGGCCAGGCCTACCTGCTTCGCGCCCTGGAAGCGCAGCCGCTCGATGGCGTACGCGGCCAGCACGCTGGCGGCCAGCGAGGCAAA
Source organism: Cupriavidus sp. PET2-C1 (assembly GCF_054515855.1). Taxonomy (NCBI): domain Bacteria; kingdom Pseudomonadati; phylum Pseudomonadota; class Betaproteobacteria; order Burkholderiales; family Burkholderiaceae; genus Cupriavidus; species Cupriavidus sp. PET2-C1. The sequence continues at coordinate 3,926,648 of NZ_CM137259.1, read as the reverse complement.
GGTGGAGATCGTGGAGACGATCACGGTATTGAGCAGCCACTCCGGGTAGGGGGTGTCGAACAGCAGCTTCTTGAAGTGGGCGAGCGTGGGCGCCATCACCCAGAACGGGTTGGCGCTGCGCATCAGGAGTTCGCCGTCCGGCTTGAAGGCAGTGATCGCCATCCAGTAGAAGGGGAACAGCAGCACGAAGACGAAGATGCCCAGCGGGATGTAGATGGTCACCCAGCGCCGCGGCATCGATTGCAGGTAGTCCATTCCCTGCGCGGTGTCTTGCTGCTCCGCTGCGGCCGTCGCTTTCATTTGTCGCCTCCTTGTTGCCAGCCGCGCCGCTGCAGGCCGAAGTATGAGAACAGGATGGCGGCCAGAAGGAAGGGCACCATCATCGTGGCGATCGCCGCGCCTTCGCCCAGCGAGCCGCCGGGAATCGCGCGCTGGAACGACAGCGTGGCCATCAGGTGCGTGGCGTTGAGCGGGCCGCCGCGCGTGAGCACATAGATCAGCTGGAAGTCGGTGAACGTGAACAGCACCGAGAAGGTCATCACCACCGCGATGATCGGCGTCAGCAGCGGCAGCGTGACATAGCGGAACTGCTGCCATGGCGTCACGCCGTCGATGGATGCGGCCTCGTACAACGTGGGCGAGATCGTCTGCAAGCCAGCCAGCAGAGAGATGGCGACAAAGGGAATGCCGCGCCAGACATTGGCCGCGATGGTAGACAAGCGCGCCAGCCACGGGTCGCCCAGGAAGTCGATATAGCGATCGATCAGCCCTAGCTTGACCAGCGTCCAGCTGATGATGGAGAACTGCGCGTCGTAGATCCACCAGAATGCCAGTGCCGACAGCGCGGTCGGCACGATCCATGGCAGCAGCACGATGGCGCGGAAGAAGGATTTGAACGGCAGGTTCTTGTTGAGCAGCAGCGCCAGCCACAGGCCCAGCGCGAATTTCACCACGCTGGCCACCACGGTGTAGAAGATCGTATTGAACAGCGCCAGCTGCGTCAGCGAGTCGCCCGCCAGGTAGCTGTAGTTGGACAGCCCGATCCATTCGCCGGTGCCGCCGATCTTGGTGTTGGTGAAGCCGAGCCATACGCCGAGGCCGAGCGGGTACGTCAGGAAAACCAGCAGCAAGAGCGCGGTGGGCAGCATGAACAGCAGCCCCAGCGCATGGCGGTTGTTCAACAGGCGGGAAATCATGGTTCACCTCGCATGGCGCACCTCGCAGGGTTCGGCTCGGCGGGCGCGGCGGTGGCGCCGCGCCCTCATCTCGCTTCAGGCGTTGGCCATTAATTGGCCATTAGTTGGCCACTACGTCTTGTAGTACCGCTGCGCCCGCTCCGCCGCGCGCGCCGCCGCTTCCTTCGGTGTCTTGGAGCCGCTTGCCGCTTCGGCCACCATGTCGACCACGATGTAGTCCGCCATGGCCGCGGCCGAGGCCGTGCCCAGCGGCCCGGCGTGGCCGTTGTCGAGCATCAGCGCGGCGGAGTCGCGATACACGGTGTGCTTGGGGTCGGCCGTCCAGATCGGGTTGGCCTCATAGGCCTTGAGCGGCTGGCTGACGTAACCGATGGCGGCTTCCATCCACGGGTTGTACTGCTCCGGCTCCATCATGAACTGCAGGTAGGCCTTGGCCGCGTTCGGGAACTTGGAATACCTGAACAGCATCATCTGCGTGATCTGCATCAGCTCGGTGGGCCTGCCGGGCGTGCCGATGGGGAAGTGCGCGTGCTGGATGTCGCGCGCCATTTCCTGCAGCTTGGGTTCCTTCGAATTCTTGGCCGCGTAGTAGACCGAGATGCCATTGGCGGTCAGGCTGATCTGGCCGTCGAGGAAGGCCTTGTTGTTGGACGGGTCTTGCCACGACAGCGTGCCGGGCACGAAGGTGGCGTAGAGCTGTTTGGCATATTCCAGCGCGGCCCACGTCTCGGGCGAGTTGACCACCACCTTGCCCTTGGTGTCGACCAGCATGCCGCCGTGCGACCACAGCAGCCAGTGTGCCCAGTTGTTGCCGTCGCCCACGGCCTTGCCGAGCGCGAATCCGCAGGGCGTGTTCTTGGCCTTGAGGCCCTGGCACAGTTTGAGGAAGCCGGAAAGGTCCTTGGGGATGGTGTCGAAGCCAGCGGCTTTGACGTGGCTTTCGCGATAGACCAGCGCATTGCCGACCACGCCCAGCGGCAGGCCGATCCACTTGCCGTTGTGCGTGCCGTACTTGCGGCACACGTCGTACCAGCCGCCGTATTTGCCACCCAGGTAGGTGGCCAGGTCGGTCAGGTCGACCAGCTTGTCGGGGTACTGCTGCGGGTCATCGAACCAGCCAACGATGACGTCCGGCCCGCTGCCGACGCTAGCCGCGACGGCGGCCTTGGGCCGCACGTCTTCCCAGCCTTCGTTGTCGACGCGTACCTCGACGCCGGTCAGCTCGGTGAACTTCTTCGTGTTGGCGTTCCACAGGTCTTCGTCGCCCTGCACGAAACGCTTCCAGCGCAGCACGCGCAGCTTGGCGCCGGCTTCCGGCTTGTATTGCAGGGCAGCCGGTGCGGCGAAGGCATGGCCGCCGATCGCCGTGGTGGCGGCAACGGCCGCCGTGGACACCAGGAAATCGCGTCTCGTGAAGTTGCTCGGTGTGCTCATCGCTTTGTCTCCTCCGTGGTCAGGGGCTCCGCCCCGTGCTGGTCATGCCTGCTTCCCGGATCGTCCGCCAGTGCCGCCGGGCCGCGCTGCAATAGCGTCTGGCCCGAGTCGGCATCGAACAGATGCGTGTGCTGGTGGTCGGGCACCAGGTTCAGGATGTCGCCCGCGGCGAAGTCATGGCGCTCGCGGAAGATCGAGATGAACTCCGCCTCGCAGAAGCGGGAATAGATCTCGGTGTTGGCGCCGGTGGGCTCGACCACCGACACGCGCGTTTGCAGGCCCTGGCCCGGCACGCCCAGGATCAGGTGCTCGGGCCGCACGCCGTAGATCACGCGCTGGCCGTCAGTGCCGGCAGTGGCATCGAAGCGCGCAGGCACTGGCAGGCGCGTGCCATCGGGAAACTCGACTGCGGCATCGCCGCCACTGCGGCGCAGCACGCCGGGCAGGAAGTTCATCGCCGGGGAGCCGATAAAGCCAGCCACGAAGAGGTTGTCGGGATGGTCGTAAAGCTCCAGCGGCTTGCCGCGCTGCTCCACGCGGCCGTCGCGCATCACCACGATCAGGTCGCCCATGGTCATGGCCTCGATCTGGTCGTGCGTGACATAGACCGAGGTGGTGCGCAGGCGCTGGTGCAGCTCCTTGATCTCCGCGCGCATCTGCACACGCAGCTTGGCGTCCAGGTTGGAGAGCGGCTCGTCGAACAGGAACACCTGCGGATCGCGCACGATGGCGCGGCCCATGGCCACGCGCTGGCGCTGGCCGCCCGAGAGCTGGCGCGGGTAGCGTTCCAGCAAATTGTCCAGGCCGAGGATGGCGGATGCCTTGGCCACTTTGCGCCGGATCTCGTCCTTGTCGCCCTTGGCGAGCTTGAGCGAGAAGGCCATGTTGTCGTAGACCGTCATATGCGGGTAGAGCGCATAGTTCTGGAACACCATGGCGATATCGCGCTCCTTTGGCGGCAGTCGGTTGACCACGCGGTTACCGATGGCGATCTCGCCGGTGGTGATCTCCTCCAGTCCGGCGATCATGCGCAGCAGCGTGGACTTGCCGCAGCCCGATGGCCCCACCAGCACGGTGAACTGGCCATCGGCAATATCGATGTCCACGCCGCGGATGACCTGCGTGCTGCCGAAGTATTTCTGGATGCCGCGAATCTGGACCGATGCCATGCGTGGTGTCTCCGTGAGCCGCTTATGCCCGTTCGTGCCGGGGGCGGCAGTTCGTCGCGATTGGATTGCCGTGGTGATTCGTTGGGCGGCAGGGTGTCTCAGTGGTTGTCCTTGGGCACCGCGGCGCCGCTCTTGCCCACCAGGAAATCCATGTCGGCGCCCAGGTTGGCCTGCTGCACATGCTCGACATACAGGCGCGTCCAGCCGCGCTCCATCGGCAGCGCGGGCGCCTGCCACGCGGCGCGGCGACGCTGCAGCTCCGCCTCATCGACATGCAGGTGCAGCTTGCGCGCGGCCACGTCGAGCTCCACCATGTCGCCGTCCTTCACCAGCGCCAGCGGGCCGCCGGCCGCGGCCTCGGGCGCCACATGCAGCACCACCGTGCCGTAGGCCGTGCCGCTCATGCGCGCATCCGATACACGGACCATGTCGGTGATGCCCTTGCGCAGCACCTTGGGCGGCAGCGGCATATTGCCGGCTTCGGCCATGCCGGGGTAGCCGCGCGGGCCGCAGTTCTTCAGCACCAGCACGCAGGTCTCGTCGACATCGAGCGATTCATCGTCGAGCCGCTGGTGCATGTGCTCGCTGTTCTCGAATACCACCGCGCGGCCGGTGTGCTTGAGCAGCGCCGGCGTGGCGGCCGACGGCTTGATCACCGCGCCATCGGGGCACAGGTTGCCGCGCAGCACAGCGATGCCGGCGCTGGCCTTGAAGGGCGCGCCGAAGGCGTGGATGACTTCGCGGTTCCAGTTGGGCGCGTCCTTGCAGTTGTCCCACAACGTCTTGCCGTTGACGGTGGGTGTGTCGCGCGCAAGCACCGATTCCAGTTCGCGAATCACCGCGGGCAGGCCGCCAGCGTAGTAGAAGTCTTCCATCAGGTGGCGCCCGGATGGCTGCAGGTCGAGCAGGCACGGCAGCTCGTGGCCCAGCGCATCCCAGTCTTGCAGTTTGAGCTCGACGCCGATGCGCCCGGCGATGGCTAGCAGGTGGATCACGGCATTGGTCGAGCCGCCGATGGCCGCGTTGACGCGGATGGCGTTCTCGAACGCATCGCGGGTCAGGATCTTCGACATCACCAGGTTGTCCTTCACCATCTCCACGATGCGGCGCCCCGACGCTCGCGCCAGCACATTGCGGCGGCCGTCCACGGCGGGAATCGCCGCGTTGCCGGGCAAGCTCATGCCCAGCGCTTCCACCATGCTGGCCATGGTCGACGCGGTGCCCATCGTCATGCAGTGGCCGTGCGAGCGGTGCATGCAGCTCTCGGCTTCGAAGAAGTCTTCCTGCGACATCTGGCCGGCCCGCACTTCCTCCGACATCTTCCACACGTCGGTGCCGGAGCCCAGCTCGCCGCCGCGGAACTTGCCGCTCAGCATGGGGCCGCCGGAGACGCCGATGGTGGGCAGGTCGCACGAGGCTGCGCCCATCATCAGCGCGGGCGTGGTCTTGTCGCAGCCCATCAGCAGCACCACGCCATCGATCGGGTTGCCGCGAATCGATTCTTCCACGTCCATGCTGGCCAGGTTCCGGAACAGCATGGCGGTGGGGCGCAGCATGGTCTCGCCCAGCGACATCACCGGGAATTCAAGCGGAAAGCCGCCGGCTTCCCACACGCCGATCTTGACCTGTTCGGCCAGTGTGCGGAAATGCGAGTTGCAGGGCGTGAGTTCGGAGTAGGTGTTGCAGATGCCGATGACCGGGCGGCCATCGAACTGGTCGTGAGGAATGCCGCGGTTCTTGAGCCACGAGCGATAGATGAAGCCATCGCGGTCGAGGCGGCCAAACCAGGCCTGGCTGCGGCGCGTGGGGGGCGTCGGCTTGTCGTCGTTCACTCGGGTCTCCTGCGTCATTGCGGGGGCCATGCAGCGACGGCTGGCGCGTAGGCGCTACGTGTGCTGATGCCCGCTTTTTTGTGCGCTGCAGATACGGATGCCCACGACCAATTGCACTGCCTTGCCGCATGCATGCCGAGTGAGCGGAGTCTAGTTCACGAGTCTGGACAGGTAAACTGGTATTACCAATTAGTGGTCTTTACCGATGCCGCTGCGTATGCTGCAGCGCGCGATGAATCCGCCTGGACATTCGCTGGCGCGCTGCCTAGACTCCAGCCGGCTGGACAAATGGTCAAACCAATTTCGCCAGACGCTCGGGCTGCACATGCCTATCCATTCGATCGAACCGCAACGCCTGTACCGCCAGATCAGCGCCCAGCTGCGCACGCTGATCCAGGCCGGCGAATTTCCGGTGGGCTCGCGCCTGCCGGCGGAGCGGGATTTGTCGGTGCAGCTCGGCGTGAGCCGCCCATCGCTGCGCGAGGCGTTGATCGCGCTCGAGGTTGAGGGCTATATCGAAGTGCGGATGGGCTCCGGCATCTATGTGTGCGAGCCGCCGTCTTCCGTCGACGCGGGCTTTGACCTGTCCGGCGAGGAAGGGCCGCTCGAGCTGATCCGCGCACGTGCCCTGGTGGAAGGCGAGGTCGCCGCGCTGGCAGCCCGGAGCGGGCGCAAGGCTCAGTTCGATGCAATCGAGGAAGCCATCGCGCAGATGGCCGCCGAAGCCGCCGCCGGCATCAAGCCGCTCGATGCGGATCGCTTGTTCCATGTGCGGGTGGCGCAAGCCACCGGCAACAGCGTGCTGGTGGGCGTGGTGCGCCGGCTCTTCGACTTGCGCCTCGGGCCGCTGTTCGATCAGCTGAACAGCCACTTCGAGACGCCCGAGGTCTGGGCCCAGGCCATCGCCGAGCATCGCGAAGTCCTGGCGGCGCTGCGCGGCAAGGACCCGGAGCTGGCGCGCACGGTCATGCAGCGGCATATGGACATCGCTTACCGCCGCCTGACCTCCAGCCTGACCCGTGCGCGCAAGCGCGCAGCCGGCACGCCGGGCGCCGCGCCACGCGCAAGGAAGGCGTCCTGACGGGCCTTGTGCGGACCGGCTTTGCTACACTTGGCCGATTCCCCCCAATTTCACCCGGATCCGCATGGCACAGTACGTTTTCACCATGAACCGCGTGGGCAAGATCGTCCCGCCCAAGCGTCACATTCTCAAGGACATTTCCCTGTCCTTCTTCCCGGGCGCCAAGATCGGCGTGCTGGGCCTGAACGGCTCGGGCAAGTCGACCGTCCTGAAGATCATGGCGGGCCTCGACAAGGAAATCGAGGGCGAAGCCACGCCCATGCCCAACCTGAACATTGGCTACCTGCCGCAGGAGCCGCAGCTCGATCCCGAGCAAACCGTGCGCGAGTCGGTGGAAGCCGCGCTGGGCGGTGTGTTCGAAGCCCGCCAGAAGCTCGACGAGATCTATGCGGCCTATGCCGAGCCGGACGCGGATTTCGACGCGCTGGCAGCGGACCAGGCCAAGTACGAAGCCATCCTGGCGGCCAGCGACGGCAACAACGCCGAGCTGCAGCTGGAGATCGCGGCCGATGCGCTGCGCCTGCCGGCCTGGGACGCCAAGGTGGGCAACCTGTCGGGTGGCGAGAAGCGCCGCGTGGCGCTGTGCCGCCTGCTGCTGTCGCGCCCCGACATGCTGCTGCTCGACGAACCCACCAACCACCTGGATGCGGAATCGGTGGAATGGCTGGAGCAGTTCCTCACGCGCTTCCCCGGCACCGTGGTGGCGGTGACCCACGACCGCTACTTCCTCGACAACGCGGCCGAGTGGATCCTGGAACTTGACCGTGGCCACGGCATCCCCTGGAAGGGCAACTACAGCTCCTGGCTGGACCAGAAGGAAGCCCGCCTGAAGCAGGAAGAGTCGAGCGAGTCGGCCCGCCAGAAGGCGCTGCACAAGGAACTGGAATGGGTGCGGCAGAACCCCAAGGGGCGCCAGGCCAAGTCCAAGGCACGTCTCGCGCGCTTTGACGAACTGAACAGCCAGGAATACCAGAAGCGCAACGAAACCCAGGAAATCTTCATCCCCGCGGGTGAGCGCCTGGGCAACGAGGTGATCGAGTTCAGCGGCGTGAGCAAGGCCTACGGCGACCGCCTGCTGATCGATGACCTCAGCTTCAAGGTGCCGCCCGGCGCCATCGTCGGCATCATCGGCCCCAACGGCGCCGGCAAGTCGACCTTCTTCCGCATGCTCACCGGAAAGGAAACCCCGGACAGCGGCGAGATCAAGGTCGGCCCCACCGTGAAGATGGCCTACGTGGACCAGAGCCGCGATGCGCTCGACGGCAGCAAGACCGTGTTCGAAGAGATCTCCGGCGGCGCCGACGTGCTGACGGTCGGCCGCTACGAAACGCCGTCGCGTGCTTATATCGGCCGCTTCAACTTCAAGGGCTCGGACCAGCAGAAGCACGTGGGCACGCTCTCGGGCGGCGAGCGCGGACGCCTGCACCTGGCCAAGACGCTGATCTCCGGCGGCAATGTGCTGCTGCTCGATGAACCGTCCAACGACCTCGACGTGGAAACGCTGCGCGCGCTGGAAGACGCGCTGCTGGAGTTCGCCGGTTGCGTGATGGTGATCTCCCACGATCGCTGGTTCCTGGACCGGATCGCCACCCACATCCTGGCCTTCGAAGGCGAGTCGCATGTGGAATTCTTCCCGGGCAACTACCAGGAATATGAGGCGGACAAGAAGCGCCGCCTGGGTGAGGAGGGGGCTAAGCCTAAGCGGATTCGGTATAAGCCTATTGTTCGGTAAAGGGAAAGGGGGGGCTTTGAACTGCAACTGCAACTGCAAATTCAGCTGCAACTGCTTAACTTCAACTGCAGTTTCACCTCCCCTGCGGGGCGGCGACCTACTTTCTTGGCTCGCCAAGAAAGTAGGCAAAGAAGCGACCCGGATGGGGCGACCCCCCCTCGTCGTCGGGCGAAAAGAGCGGCCGGAGGCCAAACTCGCATCGCCTTAAGGCGATACTCAAACATGGCCTCCTCGTTTCCGCTCTTTTCGCCCGACGACGAGGCGCCCCATAACGGGAGATGAAAGGCAGACGGCTCGCTGCGCATCGCGGGTGGGTGATTGCCGCCTGGGGGCGGCAATCACGGCCACACCGAATCGAAATTTGATCCCTCTGTGGTAAGCCGTGTTTCCCGCCTGGGGGCGGGAAACACCCGTGCGCGATGCGAAGCGAGCCGTGAAGGTGTGCCAAGGCCGTATGGGGCGCCTCGGGATTTCACGAAAAGAGCGGAAAAGAGGGACCCATGTCTGAGTATCGCCTTAAGGCGATGCGAGTTTGGGTCCCGGCCGCTCTTTTCGTGAAATCCCGAGGGGGTAGTCGCCCCATCCGGCGCGCCTTTTTTGCCTACTTTTTTGGCAAGACAAAAAAGTAGGTCGCCGCCCCGCAGGGGAGGTGAAACTGCAGTTGCGGTTGATTTTGACGTTAAGCCCTTGAATTTGAAGCTGATTCTGCGGTTGTAGCTGCAGTTGCAGCTGATGTTGCTCAGTCCCCCCAATCCCCCCCATCACTCACTTCCTCACCAACCTCAACTTAGTAATCTCCGACGGCGCCCCAAACCGCTTGGGCGGCCCCCAATACCCGGTCCCCCTGCTCACATACACCCACATCGCTTCATGCCGGTTCAAACCGGCGGTATAAGGCTGCTGCATCGGCACGAACAGGTTCCAGGGCCAGAACTGGCCGCCATGCGTATGTCCGGAAAGCTGCAGGTCGAAGCCCGCGGTGGATGCCGCCGGCGCCGTGCGCGGCTGGTGCGCCAGCAGCACGCGCGCGGCTACCACTGCCGGGGCGCCATGCAGCGCGCGCGCCGGGTCGCTGCGATGGCTCTCGTCGAAACGGTGGGCGGAAAAATCGGTCACGCCTGCCAGCACCAGCGCTTCCTCCTCCTCCCCGATCACCACATGCTCGTTCATCAGCACGCGCAGGCCCAGTCTGTTCAGCTCCGCGATCCATGGCTCGGCGCCAGCATAGTACTCATGGTTGCCGGTGACAAAGTAGGTGCCATGGCGCGCCTTCAGGTTGCCTAGCGGCGCGGTGTGCCGGGACAGCTCGCGCACGGTGCCGTCGACGAGGTCGCCGGTGATGGCGATGGCGTCCGGGGCCAGCCCGTTGACGCGGGCGACGATGCGTTCCAGGTAGGCGCGCTTGATGGTGGGGCCAACGTGGATGTCGCTGATCTGCACGATGGTGAAGTCGTGCAGCGAGTCAGGCAGGCCGGCGATGGGGACTTCCACCTCGACCACCTGCGCCAGCCGCCGCGCATTGAAGAATCCCATCACGGTGACCAGCAGCGCCAGCACCGGCACCGCGGCGGCGGAGCGGGGCAGCAGCCATGCCGGGTGCCAGCCGGCCAGCGCGCTCGCCAGCAGCGCGACGTCGCGCGCCAGCGTCAGGATCAGCAAGGAAGAGAAGAAACCCATGGCCAGCATGCCCACCCAGGTCAGCGCATCGGACCATGGCTGGTCCAGGCGCCGCGCCAGCAGTCCTGCGGGGATCAGCGGCCACGACATCGCCAGCCACGCTACGGCCAGCGCCTTGAAGGCGAAAGACACCGGCATGTCGGGTAACAGGCGCAACCCGATATAGCCGTGCAGCAGGCCAACCACGAGGGCGGCGGCGAAAACGGTGGTGCGAGGGGGCATGCCACCTCCAGGGTGTGAGAGTCGGGGCCGGATGCTTCCAGCATTGATATTGTTTTAGAGCATTCCGGCGACGCCGCGATGCCGCGACGCTGTGACAGTGTGGCGGGCATCCTGGAATTGTCGGCTCCGAGCCGCTTTTCCGCTTTGCGCATCGGTGGCGTACGTGAGGCCCCCGGCCCGCAGATTCAAGGGGCAAGACCGTGTTCGATGCGCAGCTCGCCGCGATCCAGGGGCAGGTCGATGTGTTGAGCGGCACGGCAGCCCTGTACAAGTCGCTGGGCGGTGGATGGCCGGCGATGCCGGGCTGGGCGGCAACGCGCGCGCCGTGATGCGCTGAGCGGGCCGCGTGCGCCGCCCGCTCAGGCTCAGCGCGCCGACCAGTTGGCGCCGCGCACGCCGACCGCCGTCACTACGCCGTAAGCGGTGATGCCCAGCGCCACGCCCAGGAAGTGCCCGTCCAGGCCCATGCCCCCGACGTTCGCCAGCAGCCAGCCGCCGCCAGCGGCCAGCGCGATGCGCGAGATGCCGGCCGCGATCGGCCAGCCCATGCGGCCCGCGCCCATCGACGCGAAATACAGCGCCATGCCCAGTCCGAAGCCGCCGAAGGCCGGCGCAACCCAGGACAGCGCGCGCGCGGCGATGCTCGCCACTTCGGCATCCTTGGTGAAGAACCCGGCAAAGGCATCCGGCACCAGCCCCACCACCGCACCCACCGCGCCGGCCACCGCCAGCGCCATCAGCGCGCCGGCCCAAGCCGTGCGGCGTGCGGTGGCCCAGTCGCCGGCGCCGACCGCTCGCCCCACCAGCGCGGTGAGCGCGGAGCCCACGCCGAACGCCAGCGGGATCATCAGGAACTCCAGCCGCGCCGAGATGCCGTACGCGGCCACCGCGGCAGTGCCATAGTGGCGCAGCTGGGTGGTCACGAGGATCGTGGACAGGTTGGCCACCGAGGCCAGCGCGCAGGCCACCAGCCCCACCGACAGGATGCGTGTGAACAGCGCGCGTGACGGACGGATCCGCAGCATCGGCACGAACCCCGCGCCGCCCCGCAGCACCACCCAGGCCATGGCCAGCGCCGCCGCCCACGACACCACCGCCAGCGACGCGCCAATGCCGGCCAGGCCCATGCCCACCGGCTCGGCCAGCGTCCAGGCCAGCACCGGGAAGGCGATCCACATCAGCGAGAGCACCCGCGCCGCCAGCGCATGGCGGCCACCGCCGCGCAGCACCGAAGCCAGCGTGTTGGCCAGCCAGGCCGGCACCGCGCCGGCGCCGAACAGCCAGATGGCATACGTGGCGGCCGCGTCCGCCGCGGTCTGCCCTGCCACCGCGCCCAGGATGCCACGCGGGAAGCCGGCCATCGCCACGGCAAACGCCAGCCCCGCCGTGACCGCGATGATGAGCGCGTGCAGCACCAGCGACGAGGCCTCCTCGCGCTTGTTGGCGCCCAGCGCGCGGGCGATGGCCGCCACCACGCCACCGCCCATGGCGCCGGTGGACATCTGCTGCAGCAGCAAGGCAAACGGCAGCACTACCGCCCAGCCTGCCAGCGCCGCCGTGCCCTGGCGCGCCGCCAGCCAGGTCTCGATGAGTTGCGCGCCTGCCTGCAGGAAGGCGATCAGGCTGGTGGGCGCGGCCAGCAGCAGGATGCGGCGCATCAGTTCGCGCATCAGCGGGTGCGTGGGGGTGGCAATGGGTGCGGCTGTGGCTGGCGCCATCGCGGCTCCGGCCATGGGATTGGCTTGCGGCTCATTCATGGCTGGACTCCGTTTTGCCTGACAGCGGTTCGTCCGCGGCCTGCTGGCCGCCAGCGGCGCCAAAGCGCCGCCGCAGATAGCTGCCCGCGCCGGGGCCCGGAGCCACGTGCAGGTCGTCCAGCGTCAGCGGGCTGCCGTCCGGGCGGGCCAGCGCCGGCGCGGCGATCTCCGCGCCGGTGTGCTTGTCTTGCAGCAAGGTGAGCGGGCCGCGCTCGTCGGTCATCCAGCGGTCGGCCCAGGCCTTCAGTGCCACGAAGGCGGGGAAGAAGTCGCGGCCTTTCTCGGTGAGGTGGTAGACATGCCGCGCACCGTCGGGCACCGGCACGCGCTCCAGCATGCCGTGTTCCACCAGCGTCTTCAGGCGCGCGCTGAGGATGTTGGGCGCAATGCCGAGGTGGCGCTGGAATTCGTCAAAGCGAGTGCTGCCGTAGAAGGCCTCGCGCAGCAAAAGAATGGCCCAGCGCTCGCCCAGCACCGCCATCGAGCGGGCAATCGGGCAAGGCATGCTGGCAAAGTCGGTATGTCCCATGGTCTCCTCTCGCGCGGCTTGCGGGGTTGGCTCGGATTTTTACTTTCGTTTTGCAAGCCAGGGGTTTCGGCGCATCTTAACTTGCAATTTGAAAGTTTGCTGGCGCGCTGCAAGCGGCATGCGGGGACTACGGTGCGCACAAAGTGGTACCGCCCGGGGCGCTGAAGACATCCAGCGCCGGAATCCGCTCGCGCAGGAAGTCGATCAAGGCGCGCGTGGCCATCGACGGATGCAGGTTGGGCGTGGTGATGATGTAGAGCCGGCTGCCCAATCCTTCCGGTTTCCATTCGGTCAGCACCGGCACCAGGCGGCCTTCGCGCACATCGTCCCAGCCGGCGTAGACGGGCAGCAGGCCGACGCCGTGGCCGTCGCGTACCGCGCGCATCAGGAAGGGGAAATGCTCGGACTGCAGGTGCGGGCTCAGTTCCACCTCCTCGCGCTGTTCGCCACGGTCGAGCGTGAGCATGAAGCGCCGTGCGGGGTAGGGCGGGCACAGGAACTGGCAGCGCGCCAGGTCGGCCGGGGTTTGCAGCGGGCCGTGGCGGGCCAGGTAGCCGGGCGAGGCGCAGAGCTGCCAGTCGATGGCGCAGATGTCGCGCGCTACGTGGTCCAGCGGAGGCTGCGAAGTCACCTTGAGCGCCACGTCGATCTCCGCGGCGATCAGGTCCACCACGCGGTTGGCAAAGAACACCCGCAGCGAGATGCCGGGATGCTGCCCGGTGAATTCCAGCAGCAGCGGCGCGAGGAAGGTGTCGCCCAGCCCGGTGGGCACGCTCACGCGCACGTGGCCGCGCAGGGTGGTGCCCAGGCTGTCGATCTCCGCCTGGGCGGACGCCACTTCCTGCAGGATGCGCAGGCCGTGCTGGTACAGCGAGCGGCCCGCCTCGGTCAGCTCCAGCCGGCGCGTGGTACGGCGCAGCAACTGCGCGCCAGTCTGGTGCTCCAGTTCGCGCAGCTGGCGGCTGACCTGCGAGCGCGTGACGCCGCGCCGCCGCCCCGCCTCGGACAAATTGCCGGCTTCGACGATGTCGACGAAGGCCTGGATCAGGTTGAGGTCCATCCGGGAATCCATGGAGAATTGTCGCGTATGGCGCAACATTGTGAGTCGCTGCAAGGGAATTGTCGATGCCGGGAACCGGGGCTACAGTGGCCATGTCCTGCCGGATCGCCAAGGCGGGGCCAGGCAGGCGCGACGCCGCCCTAAAACAAGCAGGAGACACCATGTTCAAGAACGATCTTTTCGCCGGCCAGCGCGTGTTGATCACCGGTGGCGGCACCGGGCTGGGCCTGATCATGGCCGAGCGCCTGGCGGGGCTGGGGGCGGAGCTGCACCTGTGCGGGCGCCGGCTGGCGGTGCTGGACGAGGCCGCCGAGATGCTGCGCCACCAGCACGGCACCAAGGTCGTGACCCACGCGGTGGACATCCGCGACGCGGCTGCCGTCGACGCCATGATCGAGACCATCTGGACCCGGCACGGCCCGCTCGATTGCCTGGTCAACAACGCCGCGGGCAATTTCATCAGCCGCACCGAGGACCTGTCGCCCAACGGCTTTCACGCCATCTCCGACATCGTCTTCCGGGGCACCTTCTACACCACGCAGGCCGTGGGCAAGCGCTGGATCCGCGATGGCCATCCCGGCTCGGTCCTGTCCATCGTCGTGACCTGGGTCTGGACCGGCTCGCCGTTCGTGGTGCCGTCCGCCATGTCCAAGGCGGGCGTGGATGCCATGACCAAGTCTTTGGCCGTGGAGTGGGGCCGCCACGGCATCCGCTGCAACGCCATCGCGCCGGGCGTGATCCCCACCGAAGGCGCGGGCTCGCGCCTGCGTCCGCAGGATGCGCAGCAAGACGCGATGAGCGGCCAGAACCCCACGGGCCGCATCGGCCAGCCGCAGGACATCGGCAACCTGGCCGCCTTCCTGCTGGCTCGCGACAACTCCTGGATCAACGGACAGACCATTGCGCTGGATGGCGGCGATTACCTTGCCAACGGCGCTTATTTCAAGCAGTACCTGGATTGGGGCGATGCCGAATGGCAAGCCGCGCGCGAGCGCATCGCGGCCAGGAACGCCGCCGATCGTGCCGGGCGCACCGTCAACGCACCGGCCCCGACACGCTCTACCACCAAGCCTAGCCAGGCTGGAGACAACTGATGGCCGCTGACCTCTTGTTTGAAGACATCCACCGTACCGGGGCCGAACTGAGCGAGCGTGGCGCGCGCCTGGCCGGCGGCTTGCGCGCGCTTGGCCTGGGCGAAGGCGACGTGGTCGCGGTGCTGCTGCGCAATGACCCGGTCTTTGCCGATATCGTCCATGCCTGCCGCACGGCCGGCACTTATTACTGCCCGATCAACTGGCACTTCACCGCGGAAGAAATCCGCTTCCTGCTGACCGACAGCGGCGCCCGGGCCTTGATCGTCAGCGCCGACCTGCTGGACGGCGTGCGCGCGGTGGTGCCCGCAGGCGTACAGGTGCTGGCGGTGACGGCGCCCGGCAAGGACAGCCCCGCGGGCGCGACCGGCTACGAGCGCTGGCTTGCCGAGCAGCAGCCCTACGACGGCCCGCGGGTCGCGCCGCGCGGCCACATGGCCTACACCTCCGGCACCACCGGCCGCCCCAAGGGCGTGCTGCGCGCCGCGCCGCCGCTGGCCATGCTGGACGAGCAGCTTGCGCGCATGCGCTCGGTGGTGGCGCAGACCATGGGCATCGTGCAAGGCACGCGCGCGTTGATGGCCGCGCCGCTGTACCACAGCGCGCCGGGCGTGTTCATCCAGAATGCGCTGCAGCTCGGGGAGCGCCTGGTGCTGTGCGCGCGCTTCGATCCGGAGCAGGTGCTGGCGCTGGTGGAGAAGCACCGCATCGACGTGCTGTACCTGGTGCCGATCATGTATGTGCGCATGCTCAAGGTGCCGCCCGAAGTGCGCGCCCGTTATGACTTGTCCTCGCTGCGCTTTGTCGCCTCGACCGGGGCGCCGTGCGCGCCCGAGGTCAAGCGCGCCATGCTGGACTGGTTCGGCCCGGTGATCCACGAAACCTATGCTTCGAGCGAGGCAGGCATGATTACCGTGGCCACGCCGGCCGACGCCGTGGCCAAGCCCGGCACGGCGGGGCGCCCGGTTGACCAGGGCGAGGTGCGCATCCTGGATGAGCAGGGCGTTGCCTGCGCCCCCGGCGAGATCGGCCTGGTCTATGTGCGCCAGCCCGCCTACCCGGACTTCACCTATCGCAACAACGAGGCAGCCCGCCGCGCTATCGATCGCGACGGCCTGGTCAGCCTGGGCGACATGGGCTACCTGGACGCCGACGGCTACCTCTTCATCTGCGACCGCGCCTCCGACATGGTGATCTCCGGCGGCGTGAACATCTACCCGGCCGAGATCGAGCACGAACTGGTGCGCTATCCCGGCGTGGCCGACTGCGTGGTGTTCGGCGTACCCGACGACGAATACGGCGAGCGGCTGCTGGCCATGGTGCAACCGGTGGCGGGCGCCACGCTGGAAGAGGGTGCCATCATCGACTGGCTGCGCCAGCGCCTGTCCGGCTTCAAGGTGCCGCGCACCATCGTGGTGGAGGCGCTGCTGCCGCGCGACGATACCGGCAAGCTGGCCAAGCGCCGCCTGCGCGACAAGTACTGGGAAGGGCGCACGCGGCGGGTTTGAGCCGCACCGGGCACCGAGTACTGAGTACCGAACACCAGACGTCAAGAAAACCCAAGGAGACTACGCAATGCATTGCTGGAAAACCGGATGGCGCGCCTGGGCCGGCGCCGCCGTCTTCGCCTGCTCGCAACTGGCCGCTGCCGCCTACCCCGACCGCCCCATCAAGCTGGTGGTGCCCTACACGCCGGGCGGCTCCACCGACCAGTTCGGGCGCGGGCTGGCCGATGGCATGAGCCGCGTGCTCAAGCAGACGGTGGTGGTGGAGAACCGCCCCGGCGCCGCTACCATGATCGGCACGCAAAGCGTGGCGCGCGCACCCGCCGATGGCTACACCATGGTGCTTGCCACCAACGGCAGCATGGTGCTCAATCCCATGCTCTACAAGAAGATCGCCTACGATCCGCCGCGCGATTTCCGGATCTTCACCGTTGGCGCCGAGGCGCCGCTGGTGGTGGTGACCAACAGCCAGGTGCCGGCCACCAATATCCGCGAGTTCGCTGCCTACGCCAAGGCCAGCGGCGGCAAGCTCAACTACGCCTCGGTCGGCCTGGGCAACGCGCTGCAGCTCGCTACCGAAATGCTCAAGACCGAACTCGGGATTTCGGTCACCCATGTGCCGTACAACGGCAGCGCGCCGGCGCTTTCGGCGCTGCTCGCCAACGATGTGCAACTGATGGTGGACGTGGTCAGCACCTCGCTGCCCCACATCAAGGGCGGCAAGCTGCGCGCGCTGGCGGTCACCGGCCGCACCCGGCTGGAAGTGCTGCCCAACGTGCCGACCGTGGCCGAAAGCGGCTATCCCAACTTCCAGGCCGCAACCTGGTTCGGGCTCGCCGTGCCGGCGCAGACACCGCCGGACGTGGTGGAAAAGCTGCAGGCCGCGGCCGCGCAGGTCCTCAAGGATCCGCATTTCCGGGCGACCTTCAGCGCACTGGGACTGGTGATCCAGCCGCCGCGCACCCAGGCCGAGATCGACCGCTACATCGAGGCGGATCGCGAGCATTGGGGCAAGGTCATTCGCGCCAACAACATCAGCCTGGACTGAGCCAGGGGCCTCTGGCGCGCACGTTGCGCGCGGCATGCCTGGCGGCGATCGGCGTATAGTTCCATCACGCCGTGATGAATCCGGCCCTCGGGCTTGTCACGGCGTTTCTTCGCCCACGCCTGCCGCTCCATGAACGAAGTCACGCCAAATCGCAGCCAAGATCCCGAGCCGTCCGATCCTGACAACGTTCCCGGGCGGGCCGCCGAGCGCAACCGGCTGCGCGCGCTGCGCCGCCGCGCTCACATGGCCGCGGGCCGCAAATCGCGCCAGATGTGGCGTATCTCCCGCACCACGCTGCGCTACGCCGTCTTCATGTGCGGCGCCGGGTGCGTAGCGCTGTTCTCCCTGATCTTCGCCTGGATTGCCGAGGTGGCCCTGCGCTGGAACGCGCACCTGACAGCGGCCACGCCCTGGCTGGCCTTCGTGCTGCTGCCGTTCGGGCTGGCCGCGCTGCGCTGGCTCACTATTCGCCTGGCGCCGCAGGCGCGCGGCAGCGGCATCCCGCAGGTGATTGCCTCATTCGGCCTGCCCCCGGCGGGGCCGGCGCAGACCCTGCTGGTGTCGTTCCGCCAGTCCATGTGGAAAGTGCTGCTGACCACCGGCGGGCTGCTGGCGGGCGCCTCCATCGGGCGCGAAGGGCCATCGGTGCAGGTAGGCGCCGCGGCCATGCTCGCCTGGGGGCGCTGGTGCCAGGAGAAGCTGCGCTTTCGCATCGGCTTTCATCCTAACGCGCTGATCGCCGCCGGCGCTGCCGGGGGCCTTGCCGCCGCCTTCAATACGCCGCTGGCGGGCGTGGTGTTCGCCATCGAGGAGCTCGGCCGCGGCACCGCCGTGCGCTGGGACCGGCTGGTGCTGTCAGGGGTGCTGACCGCCGGCTTTCTCTCGCTGGCGATCCTTGGCAACAATCCCTATTTCAGCGTCAAGACGCCGATCCTCGCGCTGCATGATGCCTGGGGGCCGGTACTGCTGTGCGCCCTCGTCAACGGTACGCTGGGCGGCCTGTTTGCCAAGCTGCTGACCGGCGGCGTGCCCGCGCTGATGCCGGCACGGCTGCGCGCCTGGCCAACGCAGCATCCCGTGCAGGTGGCGTTCCTGTGCGGCCTGGTGGCCGCGGCGATCGGCTGGTCCACCGGGGGCGCCACCTTCGGCACCGGCTACGGGCAGGCCGCAGGCCTGATCAACGGTGAGCCGCACGCCACGCTGTGGTTCGGCCTGGCCAAGCTGGCGGCGACCGTGGTCTCGTATTTCGCCGGCATTCCCGGTGGCATTTTTACGCCGTCGCTGGCCATCGGTGCCGGCATCGGCGCCAATGTGGCGGACTGGGTCGGCCACCTCTTCGGCGGCATGGCCGAGCCACGCGTGCTGGCACTGGTGTCGATGGCCGCCTTCCTGGCCGCCGCCACCCAGGCGCCCATCACCGCCAGCGTGATCGTGATGGAGATGACGCGCTCGCAGGACCTCACCTTGTTCCTGCTGGCGTCGTCGCTGCTGGCCTCGTTCCTGGCTCGCCAGTTCTGCCCGCACCCGTTCTATCACCAAGTGGGCCATGCTTTCCGGCGCGAGGCGCTTGCAGCCACGCGGAAAGTGGCTCCCGCCTCATAAGGAGAGGCCGTGGCCATGGTGCCCGGTGCCGCTTTGTCTTACCATGGGCGGCGCCCGGGCCATGCACCCGGCGCTGTGTACCGGCGGCACATGAGGATCCGCGCCGGCACGACGAACCGGGGAGCACAGATGGCCACAAAACGACCGCCAGGCAGTGACGGCGTACCACGCCCGCAGTCGCAGTCGCAGTCGCAGATTCCGCGCAAGCCGCAGGGCAAGGAAGGCACTGCCTTGCGCGACCTCGGGCCGGACACCGTCTGGCACACGCGTGGCC
Source organism: Cupriavidus sp. PET2-C1 (assembly GCF_054515855.1). NCBI lineage: Bacteria > Pseudomonadati > Pseudomonadota > Betaproteobacteria > Burkholderiales > Burkholderiaceae > Cupriavidus > Cupriavidus sp. PET2-C1. The sequence continues at coordinate 3,907,439 of NZ_CM137259.1, read as the reverse complement.
TGCATGGCCATACCCGCCAGCGCGCGCCGCTACCGTCGTCGGCACGATCGCCACGGCGGCCGTTGCCGCCCAGCCGGGTGCCGCGCCTGCTGCTGTGGGGCTTGCTGCTGATGGTGCTGGCGGTGATGGCCCGCGCGGTGATGAATATGACGCATTAACCCCCGGCAGTGTGCTTGCATGCCATCTTGTGGCAGGTGGCAGGAACCACGCGCATAGGGGGCGCTCCAATCCGGAGCTTATCTCAGGAGTCTGGATGAAATACCCCCTCGCCGGGCTGGCTGTTGCCAGCCTGCTGCTGATTTCGCCTTGGGCTGGCGCTGCCCCCAACGATGGTGCCGCCGACAAACTGGCGCCGATGATGGATAGCCTGGAGATCGGCAGCCCGCTGCCCACGCTGCCCGATTGCGCCGACAAGCGCACCCCTGACGGCCGCGACGTGACCGGCCTGTGCGTCGAAGTGCGTGGCGACGGCGTGATGCGCCAGGTTGGCGTGCCGCGCGACAAGCGGCCGGCCTTCATGGACGGTCCCCACGTGGTGGCCTTTGTCGACCGCAGTGCCCTGGTCGGGCTGATCGTGCCGACCGACGGCATCCGCTCCGAGAAAGCCGCGTTGGACAGCCTGACCGCGCGCTATGGCAAGCCCTTTCGTTCCGAGCAGGTGAAGATGAAGGACAAGGCCGGCCAGCCCATCACCAGTGTCCACGCCGGCTGGATGAAAAAGCCCCTGACCGTGGAGCTCTACGCCATTCCGGAGGATCCCAATACCGGCACCATCGAACTGCTGCTGCCCCAGGCCCGCGTCCTGATGGCCAACCAGGACAACGCGATGGCGCAACAGCTCAACCCCAAGGCGGCATCCGCCCCGCAAGCGGCGCCCGGCGGCAAGGCCGCGGAGAAGAAGGGCAAGGAAGGCGGCTGGTAGTGTTTGTGGCGATGCGGTGCGCCGCGCGCCGCAAGAGCCCTCAAAGCCCTCAAAGCCCTTCCATCACCTTGTCCAGCCCGCGCACCAGCCCGGTCAAGGTCTGCACCTTGCGGATCGCCAGCAGGGCGCCCGAGACATAGGGCTTGGAGCCGTCGCCGGACTCATGCTTCAGGTGCAGGCGCTGCCCGTCGGCGCCGAAGATCACCTCCACGCCCAACTGATAGCCCGGCAGGCGCACGGCGTGCACCTGGCTGCCGGACATCGTCGCGCCACGCGCCTCCTTCGGGCCCTTGACCTGGTCGATGGGCACCACCTGCTTGGCCTCGCGGACCTGTCCCAGCCGATAAGCCAGCTCGCGCACGGTGCCGGAGGGCACGTCGATCTTGCCGGCCTTGGCGTAGTCGATGATTTCCCAGTGTTCCAGGTGGCGTGCGGCCATCTCTGCGAACTTCTGCAGCAGCACCACGGTAATGGCAAAGTTGCCACAGGCCAGCACGCCGCGCCCGGCCTGGCGCGCGGCGGCATCGATCTCGGCATAGTCCTCGTCGGATAGCCCGGAGGTGCCCACCACCACGTGCGCGCCCTTGGCCAGCGCTTGCAGGATGTTGCGCTTGGCAATGTCCGGCTTGGTGTATTCCACATAAACGTCGAAGGCGCCTTGCGCCAGCTCGTCGATGCTGGCCACCGCCACGCCGGGCGTGCCCTTGTGCGCGGTCAGCGCCGCCAAGGCCTGGCCGGCCGCGCCGCGCGACAGCCCGGCCACCAGCGTCATGTCGTCCGCGTGCGCCACGCCGCGCGCCAGTTCGCCGCCGGCCCAGCCGGTCACGCCGCCTACGGCGACTCGAATGCGATTGCTCATCGTCTTGCTCTCCTGATCTGGATGGATTTCGGGGTGCCCAACTGCGCCGGGCTGGCTGCCAGGTTGTGCAGCATAAGCCTTTTGCGCGCGCGCCGCTGGCTCAGCCCGCGGCGCGGCGCCGGTCGATCTTGCGCGCCAGCACGATCGAGGTGGTGGTGTGGTTGACGCCATCCAGCGCGCCGATTTCGTCCAGCAGCTTGTCCAGCCGGGCATGGGTGTCGCAGCGGATCACCGCCATGTAGTCCACCGGGCCGCTGACCGAGTTCAGCTCCTCGATTTCAGGAAAGCGCTGCAGCGCCCGCACCACCGCGGGCGCGCTCTTGGGCATCACCGACAGGCCGCAGAACGCCAGGATAGCGTTGTCTTCCATTTCCTTGCCCAGCCGCACGCCGTAGCCGGCGATCACGCCATCGCGCTCCAGCCGCGCAATGCGCGCCACCACGGTGGTGCGGGCAATGCCGAGCTTACGCGCGAGATTGGCGGCATTCTCGCGCGCGTTGGCCTGCAGCAGGGAGAGCAGGTGGCGGTCGGTCTGGTCGAGTTCGGTCATGGACAGGCTAGTGGCGGGCTAGGGGCGGCGGGCAGGTCAAAAGCATGGGGTTCGTCGATTCGACCGTTTATCTTGCCGAATCGTTTGATTGTGAGGCCTTTTCGTCAATCTTGTTCCTTCATTCTGACTGTGCCCGCAACCATACTTCAGTCATGGCCGCACTCCGCTGAACCACTTCCACGAGGGACATCATGACCTGCATCACGCCAACCGGCCATCTCGACCAAACTGGACGGAACACCCAAGCCGGGCCGCCCGCCACCCCGGTTCGTCAAGGCAGGCAGACGCCGATGCACGTGGTCGTGCTGGGCGCGGGCAAGATCGGCCGCACCATCGCCGTCATGCTGCATGACAGCGGCGACTACCGCGTGACCCTGGTCGACCGTGAACCCACCCATCTCGAGGGCGTGCCGGAGGGCATCGCCGTGCGCGTCGGCGACCCGGGCCAGACCGAGGATTGCGCCGGGCTGCTCGGCGGCGCGCAGGCCGTGCTCAACGCACTGCCATTCCATGCCGCGGTCGGCGTGGCCACGGTAGCGGCCAAGCTCGGCGTGCATTACTTCGACCTGACCGAAGACGTTGCCGCCACCCACGCCATTCGCCGCGTGGCCGAGGGCGCGCGCTCTGTGCTGATGCCGCAATGCGGGCTGGCGCCCGGCTTTATCGGCGTGGTCGGCAATGACCTCGCCCAGCGCTTCCTGCGCGGCGGCGGCGAACTGCTCGACCTGAAGATGCGCGTTGGCGCGCTGCCGCGCTACCCGAGCAATGCGCTCAAGTACAACCTGACCTGGAGCACCGAAGGCCTGATCAACGAATACTGCAACCCTTGCGAGGCCATCGTCAACGGCCGCCGCGTGGAAGTGCCGGCGCTGGAGGGGCTGGAGAGCTTCGCGCTGGACGGCATCGAGTACGAGGCCTTTAATACTTCAGGAGGGCTTGGCACCTTGCCCGAGACGCTGGCGGGCCGGGCGCGCGACGTGGACTACAAGTCGATACGCTATCCCGGCCACTGCGCGGTGATGAAGCTGCTGCTCAACGATCTGCGCCTGCGCGAGCGCCGCGACTGGATGCGGGAGATCTTCGAGAGCGCGATTCCCGCCACGCAGCAGGACGTGGTGATCGTGTTCGCCAACGCCACCGGCTATGCTGCCGGCGATGGCAAGGGCGGGCGCGGCCCGCTGACCCAGGCGTCGTTCTCGGTGCGCATCGGTGGCGCGCAAACGGCTGACGGCCATGTCAATGCGATCCAGCTCACCACGGCGGCTGGCATCTGCACCGCGCTGGACCTGGTTGCCAATGGCGAGCTGCCACAGGCCGGCTTCATTGCGCAAGAGGCGATGCCGCTGGACGTTTTCCTGGCCAACCGTTTTGGCCGACACTACACCCGTCATCCGCTTCAAGAGGCAACGGTATGAAAGCAAAGGAATTCGCGGCCTGCTGGCAGGCCATCGGGCTGACGCCGCCGTGGCGCGGCGGCGAAGGCCCCACCGGCGCCTTGCCGGTGCGCTCGCCGATCGACGGCGAGGCATTCGGGCACCTGCCCGCCTGCAGCCTTGCCGAGGCCGATGCGCGCATCGAGCGCGCCCGCGTGGCGCAAGCCAGCTGGGCGCTGGTGCCCGCACCAGTGCGTGGCGAGGTGGTGCGGCGCTTTGGCGAAGTGTTGCGCGAACACAAGAAGCATCTTGGTGAGCTGGTTTCGCTGGAGGCCGGCAAGATCCTGCAGGAAGGGCTAGGCGAGGTGCAGGAGATGATCGACATCTGCGACTTCGCCGTCGGCCTGTCGCGCCAGTTGCATGGCCTTACCATTGCCTCCGAGCGGCCACAGCATGCGATGCGCGAGACCTGGCATCCCTATGGCCTGTGCGGCGTGATCTCGGCCTTCAACTTTCCCGTGGCGGTCTGGGCCTGGAATGCGGCGCTGGCGCTGGTGTGCGGCAATGGCGTGATCTGGAAACCGTCGGAGAAAACGCCCCTCACCGCGCTGGCCATGCAGAGCTTGCTTGACGGCGTGCTGGAGATTGCCGCGCCACAGCACGTTGGCATCGCCACCGTGCTCGCGGGCGGCCCGGCGCTGGGCCAGCATCTGGTGGAACACGCCGCTGTGCGGCTGGTGAGCGCCACCGGCTCCACCCGCATGGGCCGCGCCGTGGGCATCGCTTGCGCCGAGCGGTTCAAGCGCGCCATCCTGGAACTCGGTGGCAACAACGCCGCGATCATCGCGCCCTCGGCCGATCTCGAACTCGCCGTGCGCGCCATGACCTTCTCGGCGGCGGGCACGGCCGGGCAGCGCTGCACGTCGCTGCGCCGCGCCTTCGTGCATGTCGATGTGCTGGAGGCCGTCACCACGCGCCTGATCCAGGTGTTCGGCCGCCTGCCGGTGGGCGATCCGCTGGCCGAGACAACGCTGGTCGGTCCGCTGATCGATGGCGCCGCGGGTGCCGCCATGGCCGCCGCGCTGCTGCGCTGCCGCGGGCATGGCAACACCGTGCACGGCGGCGAGCGCGTGCTGGCCGAAAAGTACCCCAATGCCGAGTACGTGCGGCCCGCGCTGGTGCTGACCGATCGCCAGCACGAGACGATGCTGAGCGAAACCTTTGCGCCGATTCTCTACGTGATGCCGTACACCAAGCTGGACGAAGCCATCGCGCTGAACAATGCGTCGGAGCATGGCTTGTCGTCCTGCATCTTCACCGAGTCGCTGCGCGAGGCGGAACGCTTCATGTCGGCAAGCGGCAGCGATTGCGGCATTGCCAATGTGAATATCGGCACCAGCGGGGCGGAGATTGGCGGTGCGTTCGGTGGTGAGAAGGCGACTGGCGGCGGGCGTGAATCCGGCTCGGACGCCTGGAAGGGGTATATGCGGCGCGCTACCAATACCGTGAACTATGGGGATACGCTGCCGTTGGCGCAGGGGGTGCGGTTTGAGGTTTGACGTTTTGAGGTTTGAGGCCCGAGTCCTTTACGTTCATCCAAACGTTGCGATTCGTAACAAGGGTTACAGCAGGTTGACCCTGTATTACTAAACCGCCCCGTATAACGTTCTTATGGCTAAACCAAGGCTAAACAAGCCACAAGGACGATGAGATGAAGACGTTGACGTTGGGACTCGCGATGGTTGGCGCCGCCATGCTTGGCGGTTGTGCGGTCTACCCGGCTTATCCCGGCTATGGCTATGGGGGCGGAGAGGTCGCAGTGGCGCCGGCGCCGGTCTATGCTGCGCCGCCGGTGGTGGTAGCCCCTGGCTTCTACGGTGGCTACTATGGCTATCGCGGCGGCTACTATGGCGGCGGCCGCCGCTATCGCTACTGGCGTTGAAGCGAGAGCGGTAGCACGGGCTGACACGGGCTGACACGGGACAGAACGAGGTTAACCGCGTTCGTCAGGCCTGGCCGTTGAGTCCGGCCCAGCTCGGCGCCAGCGTTTGCGGCACGTCGATCAGGTCCAGCACGCGGCCAACCGTATGGTCGACCAGTTCCGCCACGCTTTGCGGCTTCTGATAGAAGCCGGGCACCGGGGGAAAGATGATGCCGCCCATCTCGGTGACGGCGGTCATGTTGCGCAGGTGCGCGAGGTTCAACGGCGTTTCGCGCACCATGAGCACCAGCTTGCGGCGCTCCTTGAGCGTGACATCCGCGGCGCGGGTGATGAGATTGTCGGACAGGCCATGCGCGACGGCCGCGAGCGTGCGCATGGAGCAGGGCGCCACCACCATCGCATGGGCAGCAAAGGAGCCGCTGGCAATGGTGGCGCCGATATCGCGCACGTTGTGGACCACCTGGGCAAAGGCTTCCACCTCGGCCTTGCTGATGTCGAGTTCGTGCTGCAGGTTCATCACGCCCGCCGCCGAGATCAGCAGATGGGCCTCCACGCCAGGCGCGGCGCCCAGTATCTGTACCAGGCGGACCCCATAGACCGCGCCGGTGGCGCCGGTGATCGCAACGACGATGCGCCGCGGCTTGCCTTCACCCGCTGCATCCGCTGCACCCGCTGCGGTCATGTCGCGCTCAGGCCTTGAGCAGCGATTGCAGCTCGCCGTTCTGGTACATCTCCATCATGATGTCCGAGCCGCCGACGAACTCGCCGTTCACGTAAAGCTGCGGAATGGTCGGCCAGTTGGCGTAAGTCTTGATGCCTTGGCGGATGCCGTCGTCTTCCAGCACATTGACCGTGGTCGGTGCGTCGACGCCGCAGGCCTTCAGGATCTGGATCGCACGGCCGGAGAAGCCGCACATCGGGAACTGGGCGGTGCCCTTCATGAACAGGACCACCGGGCTGCCCTTGACGATCTGGTCGATCTTTTGCTGCACGTCACTCATGATGTCTCTTTTCAGTTGCTCGCGGTGCAGGCACTGGCCGGCGCCGCTATCGGGAAATCGGAAAGGGCGAGCGTGATGCGCGCGCCTTGATGCAATCAAGTATTTGATTTTACCGGAATCGGCTGCCGGCTTCAGGCGGCTGCCCCGGACTGCGCTGGCAGGCGAGCCGCGCTGCAGCGTTCATGGCCGGCCAGGTCGCGCGCGGTAAAGATCTCGGCCATGCCGGCGGCGGCCAGCAGGTCGCGGGCAGCCTGGCCTTGGTCGTAGCCGTGCTCCATCAGCAGCCAGCCGCCCGCATGCAGGCGCGCGGCGGCCCCGGCCACGATCGCACCCAGGTCCGACAAGCCATCGCCATGATCGGTCAGCGCATCGATCGGCTCGAAGCGCAGGTCGCCCTGGCCCAGGTGCGGGTCCGCGGCGGCAATATAGGGCGGATTGCTCACGATCAGGTCGAAGCGCAGGCCTGCCGGCAGCGCGGCGTACCAGTCGGAGGCAAGAAAGCGCACATTGCCGGCGCCCAGGGCGCGCGCGTTATCTTGCGCCACCTGCAGCGCGCCGGGCGAGATATCGGTCGCCCAGACCTCGGCGTCGGGCCGTTCGCAGGCCAGCGTGACGGCCAGCGCGCCCGAGCCGGTGCCCATGTCGAGCACGCGGGGGGCAGCCAGCGGCGCCAGCAGCTTCAGGGCCGCTTCCACGGCGATTTCGGTGTCCGGGCGCGGAATCAGCACATCCGGGGTCACGCGGAAGGCGCGCCCGAAGAATTCCCGCTCCCCCAGCAAGTAGGCCACCGGTTCGCCGCCCAGGCGGCGCCCAAGCAAGGCGGCCACGCTGTCGCGCTGGGCCGGGGCAAGCGTTTCGTGGTCGCGCGTGATCAGCTGGGTGCGGGTGAGCCCGGTGACATGGCTGAGCAGCAGGCGCGCCTCCAGCGCCGGCAAGCCGGCTGCCGCAGCCACGGCCAGGGCGTCGCGTACCGTAGCCGTCTCAGGCAGTGAGACCGGCGTGGTGGCATTGGGGCTGGGGGAGGTGGCGGTGGACGTGGTGCTGGGCATGGTGAAGGCAAAAAACAAAACCCCGCCGGGAGGTCCCTGACGGGGTTTGCAGTGTAACGCGCTTGCTTGTGCGGCGGTGCCTGGCCGCAATGCGCCAGCCTCTTGCCGCCGTGGCGTGCGGATTACTTGTTGACGGCGTCCTTGGCCTTGTCCGCGCTGGCGTTGACAGCATCCTTGGCGGCGTCCTTAGCCTTTTCCATGGCATTGCCGGCGTCGACCTTGGCCTTTTCGGCGGCAGCGGAAACGTCGGAAGCCGCGCTGCTGGCAGCGGCCTTGGCAGCATCGGCGGCGTTGCTGGCGGCGGATGCTGCATCGCTGGCGGCGGCCTTGGCGGATTCAGCGGCGCTTTGCATGGCGCTGTTGGCGCTCGGCGTGGCGGGGGCTTCTTCCTTCTTGCTGCAGGCAGCCATGGCGGCGGTGATCATCAACAGCGCGAGCAATTTCTTCATGATTTCGTCCTTTTGTCCGTATTCGAGTGGCGACACGCCGACCTCTTATGGCGGCTCAGTCGAAATCGATTATAGACAGCGAAAAATGGCACGCCAGTGCTGTTGCAAGCATTTACAACAGATACAAAGGTTTTCGTTCAGAAATCACGATTTATGCAGTGCGATCCAAAAATTTGCCTTAATGACAGGTAATTCGTCGCAATAACCTGCTATTGCCAAGCGATTAATGCGCCTCGCTCAGCGCCGCCAGTTGATCTGCCTGGTGTTCCGCGGACAAGGCGGACAGGAGCTCGTCGAGATCGCCGTCCATGATCATGTCGATCTTGTAGAGCGTCAGGTTGATGCGGTGATCCGTCACGCGCCCCTGCGGGAAATTGTAGGTGCGGATACGGTCACTTCTGTCGCCGGTGCCGATCAGGTTGCGCCGGGTGCTGGCTTCTTTCGCCTGGGCCGCGCGCAGCTTCGCGTCCATCAACCGGGCCGCTAGGACCTTCATGGCCTTGTCCTTGTTGCGATGCTGGCTGCGGTCGTCCTGGCACTCCACCACGATGCCGGTGGGCAGGTGGGTCAGGCGCACGGCCGAGTCAGTCTTGTTCACGTGCTGGCCGCCGGCGCCGGAGGCGCGGAAGGTATCCACACGCAGGTCCGATGGATTGATTTCCACCTCGGTCACCTCGTCGGCCTCGGGCATGACTGCCACCGTGCAGGCCGAAGTGTGGATGCGCCCCTGGGCCTCGGTGGCTGGCACGCGCTGCACGCGATGGCCGCCGGATTCGAACTTCAGCCGGGAAAAGGCCGCATCCCCGGCGATCCGGATGATCACTTCCTTGTAGCCGCCCAGGTCGGACGCCGATTCGCTCATCACCTCCACCTGCCAGCGCTGGCGCTCGGCATAGCGTGTGTACATCCGCAGCAAATTGGCGGCGAACAGGGCGCTCTCCTCGCCGCCGGCACCCGCGCGGATTTCCAGCAGCAGGTTGCGGTCGTCATTGGGATCCTTGGGCAGCAGCAACGTCTGCAGGCTGCCTTCCAGTGTTTCCAGCCGCTCTCGGGCCGCGGTGATCTCATCGGCCGCGAACTCCTTCATCTCGGGATCGTCCAGCAGCGCTTGCGCGGTGGACAGGTCTTCCTGTGCCTGGCAGTACTGCGCATATTGATCGGCCACCGGCGTCAGCTCGGCGTGTTCGCGCGTGAGCTTGCGGTACTGGTCGATCTTGGCGGTGGCATCTTCGCGCGCAAGCAGGGCGTTGACTTCGTCGAGTCGCTCGGACAATTGGTCGAGCTTGGCAAGCATGCTGGCTTTCATGGGGGTCCGAAGGGGCGCGGTGAAACGGGTGGAGACGGATGTTGCTGCCGGGATGCGTGCGGGCCAATGGCCGCAGGCAACGCAAAGCTGGCCGCGCGCAGGACACGCACGGCCGAGGCGAGCGCGGCTAGCGCTCGGAGTGGCTGCTGTGGCGGAACAAGCCCGGCACCAGGCGCAGCAAGGTCTCGCGGTCTTCGCCCTGGGTGTGGTTCAGGGCATGGGTCGGGCCGTGCAGGAATTTGCGGGTGAGCGCGCCGGACAGGGCTTCGAGCACGGCTTGCGGGTCGTCGCCGCGCGCCAGCATGCGGCGCGCGCGCTCCAGCTCAGCCTGGCGCATGGCCTCGCCCTGCACCTGCAGTTCGCGGATGACAGGCACCACGCTGCGGGTTTCCAGCCAATGCATGAAATTCTGCACGCGGCTTTCGATGATGGCTTCCGCCTGGGCAACGGCGGCCTGGCGCATGGCATTGCCCTCGCGCACGATGGCGCCGAGGTCGTCCACGGTGTACAGGAAGACGTCGTCCAGACGCGCGACTTCGGGCTCCACGTCGCGCGGCACGGCCAGGTCCACCATCATGATGGGGCGGTGGCGGCGCAGCTTGACGGCGCGTTCCACCGCGCCCAGCCCGATGATGGGCAGGGAGCTGGCGGTGCATGACACCACGATGTCGAACTCATGCAGGCGCGCGCCCAGGTCCGACAGGCGGATGGCCTCGGTGGTCAGGCCCTGGCCGGCGAGCTGCTCGGCCAGCCGCTCGCCACGCTCCACGGTGCGGTTGGCCACCACGATCTGGCGGGGCGTTTGCGCCGCGAAGTGCGTGGCGCACAGCTCGATCATCTCGCCCGCGCCGATGAACAGCACGCGCTGGGTCGAGACGCTTTCAAAAATCCGCTGGGCCAGGCGCACCGCGGCAGCGGCCATGGATACCGAATGCGCGCCAATCTCGGTCTGGCCGCGGACTTCCTTGGCCACCGCGAACGTGCGCTGGAACAATTGGTTCAGGTAGGTGCCCAGCGCGCCGGCTTCACCGGCGGTGCGCACGGCATCCTTCAACTGGCCCAGGATCTGGGTTTCGCCCAGCACCATCGAGTCCAGCCCGCTGGCCACGCGGAAGGCATGGCGCACGGCTTCGGACTGCGGCAACGAGTACAGGTGGGGAGCGAGTTCGCCGGCCGGCACGTTATGGTGCTGCGCCAGCCAGCGCAGCGTGTGCTCGAAGCCTTCCGAACCCGACAACAGCACATCGGTGGCGCAATAGATCTCGGTGCGGTTGCAAGTGGAAAGGATGGCGGCTTCGGTGCCATTCTTGCCGGCCAGGTGGGTGCGCAAGGCGCCCAGGGCGGGTTTGATCTGCTCAAGCGGAAACGCCACTCGCTCGCGCAGCGAGACGGGCGCCGTGGTGTGATTGATACCGATCGCGAGCAGTTGCATGGTGGGGAGCATGTCTCTCTGGCCGGGCTCCGGGCGGCGGCTTTGCTGGCCGCAGCGCGGGAGTCAGGTGCAATCCGGGCATGAATTCAAGCGCGGATTCCGGCGCAAAGCGCCGCCGAACCGGGCTACATTATACCGCCCGGCGCGGATCTTGCCGGAGCGCGGTCGGGTTTACCATATTGCTACAGCCACGCGCGGTGCCTGGCGGGCCTTCCCAGGCAGCGCGCCAGATTCAGATAATCGGGGGAATGTGATGTTGGGTATGCTGGTGGTAGGGGTGCTGGTTGGACTGGCGGCGCGGTGGCTGCACCCCGTGGGCCGGGTTAGCCTGCTGGCCGCCGTGGTGTTCGGTGCACTGGGCGCGCTGGCCGCGTTTTACGGCGGCCGTGGGCTGCACTGGTTTGTCGACGGGCAGATGGCGGGCTGGTTCGCGGCCATCCTGGGCGCGGCCGTGCTGGTTGGGGTCGGGGGCGTGGCCAGGGGGCGGTGAGATTGAATGCATGCCTCCCAATCTCGAATCTCGAATTAACGCCAATGCCGCTTTGGTCTGGTTACCCGCGCTGCTCCAGGAACCGTTTCAAAACGCCGCTCGAATAATGGCTGGCCACGTCGGTCAGAAACGCCGCAAAATCCACGTGCGCGGTATCGTCGGCCCGATCCGATAGCGTGCGCATCACCGCATGCCGCACGCCATACTCATGGCAAACCTGCGCCACCGCGGCGCCTTCCATTTCCACCGCCAGCACGCCAGGCAAGCGCTCGCGCAAATCGGCCGCGGCGGCGGGGGAGCCGATGAACTGGTCGCCGCTGGCGATCATCCCCATATGCAGCCTGGGCGCGCTGACCCCGAAGCGCGCCAGCACCTCGGACGGGACGGAGGCCGGCAGGTCATCCCGCAGGTAGCCTGCCGCGGCCTCGCGCAGCGCAGCGGTAAGCGTCGGATCGGTGGGGAATTCAGCGCGCTCCAGCAGCGGCACCTCGTGCCGGGCAAAAAACGGCCGCGCGTCCAGGTCGTGCTGCAGCGTGCGGTCCGCCACCACCACATCCCCGACCCGCGTCTCGGCCCCGATGCCGCCGGCCAGGCCGGTGAAGACGATCTCATCCACGCCGAACTCGCGCACCAGGGTGACCGTGGTGGCCGCCGCCGCCACCTTGCCCATGCGCGCTAGCACCAGCACGCAGCGCTGGCCGTAGAGATGGCCAACGTGATAGTCGCGCATGCCGATTGTCTGCACGGTGGCGCGGGCATCATCGTGGCGCATGGCGGCGATCAGGCCGTCGACTTCATCGTGGATGGCGGCGAGGATACCAAGGGTCATGGCGGGGTGTGGCTGGATGGGAGAAACGCACAGCATACCGGGCCGGGGCAAGGCGGCAAAGCAGCGCTGTTGCATGCTCCCGCGCACGCAAGGAAAGCTGCGCAGATGGCGGCGCCTTTGCTACAGTGCGCTGGCGTATCCATCACATGGGGCTTAGATGCAGGCAACCACAACGCAGGGCTTTCAAGACCGGCGGGCAGCGCGCCAGGCGCTGGCAGACTGGCGCGAGCAGGGCGTGCTCGGCGCCGACGGCGTGGCCGCCAGCTGGCCAGGGACCGAGCCCGACGCGGCGCAGTGGCGGACCTGGCTCGATCGCACGTTGCTGATGCTGGGCGCCGCGCTGCTCTGCGCCGGTGTGATCGTGTTCTTCGCCTTCAACTGGCAGGACCTGCACAAGTTCGCCAAGTTTGGCCTGCTGGCCGGCGCGCTGACCCTGCTGGCGGGATTCGCCTGGCTGCGCCCGGCCACCGACATGGCGGGGCTGGCGGCGCTCTGCGGCGCCCAGGTGGTGGCCGGCGTGCTGCTGGCCGTGATCGGGCAGGTCTACCAGACCGGCGCCGACGCGTGGCAGCTGTTCGCCCTGTGGGCACTGCTGGCGATCCCATGGGCGCTGGCCGCGCGCGCGGCGCCGCACTGGTGGGTGGTGATCGTGCTGGCCAATGTGGCGCTGCTGCGGTATTTCAGCGTGCGCCTTGGCGTGGGCGGCATGTTCGACCTGCTGTTTGGCGCGGCTGGCGAGCGGGCCACCACGCTCTCGCTGCTGGCGGCCACGCTGTTGCAACTGGTGCTGTGGTTCGCGCTGCGCGCTTTGGCGCCGGCCTACGGCTTTCGCGGGCTGGCCGGCGCGCGCATCCTTGCCACGCTGGCGTGCGCCTACGCTGGCTGGCTCGGCCTTGCCAGCCTCCTGCACAACCACTTCGATCCCGCCATGTTCGGCGTGGCCATGCTCACGCTGGGCGGGCTGCTTGCGTGGTTCCGGCTGCGGGCGTTCGATGTGGTGGCGCTCAGCCTGGCCAGCTTCTCGGTCATCGTGCTGCTGGTGACCGGGGTTGCCCGGCTACTGCTGGAGGGCAACCGGGACGCGTTCGGCGCCTTCCTCATCCTTGGGCTGCTGACCATCGGCCTGTCCGCCGCGGCGGCGGCTTGGCTGCTGCGCGCCTATCGACACCACGGGCAAGCCCAAAGCGGCGCGCCCAACGGAGAGCCGGCATGACCAGCGACCGTCACGTTCACGTAGTACAAAGGTTGTGGCAGGACCTGGCCGCGCGCGGCTTGGTGCACGGGCAGCCGCAAGCCGCACAAGGGCGCACGCCATGGGCCGTCAGGCTGCTGATGGGCCTCGCGGGCTGGCTCGGCGCCGTGTTCTTCCTCGCCTTCCTGCTCGGCTCGGTCTTTGTGGCCGCGCGCGACAACGCCACGGCAATGGCGCTCTGCGGCGCCGCCATGATCGCGCTGGCGGCAGTGCTGTACCGGCGCCGCGCGGGTGCCACCGCGCTCGAGCAATTCGCGCTGGCCGTCAGCCTCAGCGGCCAGGGCCTGCTCGTCTACGGCGCGAGCCAGGCCTACGGCGGCAGCCGCCTGCTCGAATCGGCTGCCTTCTGGGGCGCGCTCGCGCTGCTGGAGGCCGTGCTCTATGTACTGGTCAGCAACCGTCTCCATCGCTTCCTGGCCGCGCTTGGCATATGGACCGGCGTAGCCCTGGCGCTCCACCTGGCCATGACGCCCGGCCTGCGCCACGTCTGGCAAGCCATGAGCTTCTCGCTAGGCTGGCTCGCGCCCTTTGCCATGACCCTGCTCACCGGCTTCGTGCTGGCGGAAGGGCGGCTCTGCGCCGCCGGGCTGCACAGCTGGATCGAGCCGGCCGCGGATGCCACGCTGCTGTTCGCACTGGGCGCGGCCCTGGTGGTGACCGGCCTCAGCCAGCCTCAGGCGCTGCTGTTCGACGCCGACACCGGGCGCCACGCCGGCAACTACTGGATGGCCGGCGCGCTGTTTGGCGCGGTGCTCGCCGCGTTTGTCCTTGCCGAAGCAGGCCGGCTGCAGCTAAGCCCGGCGGTGCGGGGCACCGCGCTTGTCGGCGCGGTGCTGTTCAGCGCCTTGCTCGCCGGTGCGCCGGCGGTCGTCGCCGCGGCCCTCGCGCTCGGCCTGGCGCTGCGCCGCGGCTCGCTGCCGTGGCTGGGCCTGGCCGTCGCCGCGCTCGGCAGCGGCTTTATCTGGTACTACAGCGCGCTGCACTGGACGCTGCTGATCAAGTCCGCCACGCTCGCCGGCGCCGGCATCGCCGTGCTGCTGCTGCGCATGGCGCTGCGTCGCGACGATGCAAGGAGACAAGCATGAAACGCTGGATACTGTTGGCATGGGTGCTCACACTCGGGCTGGCCGCCTTCGCCATCACCGGCAAGGAACGGCTGCTGGCGCATGGCGACACCGTCTACCTGCGCCTGGCGCCCGTCGATCCGCGCTCGCTCATGCAAGGCGACTACATGGCGCTGAATTTCGCCATCGCCGAGTCCATCCGCCAGGCGGGCAAGCTGCAAGGCATCGAGCCCACCCGCGAGCAAGTGGCCGTGATCCGCCGCGATGCACGCGGCGAAGCTACCTTCGTGCGCCTGTACACGGGCGAGGCACTGGCCGCCGGCGAGCAACTGCTGCGCTTCCAGAACGTGCCGGCCCGCTGGGGCGGCGTGCAGGCGCAGGTGTCCACCGATGCGTACTTCTTCCAGGAAGGGCAGGGGGCGCGGTTCGAGAAGGCGCGGTATGGCGAGTTCCGTGTCGGGCCGGATGGGCAGGCGCTGCTGGTGGGGCTGCGAGGGGAGGATTTGGGGGCGCTGTGAGTGGGGTGGGCTGTTCAGGTAGAGATCAGCCATTGGCATAGGGCGTCGTGAGACGCCGCTTTGCGCCTGTCCTAGAGCTTGACTTGCTCGAACTGGCCTTTGCCAGAGAAGTTGAATGGAACCTTGAAGGCGGCTCCGCCTTTGATACCTTCAGATTGCTCGATGATCCGTGGCCACCACCGCACCAGATTGTGCGCGATATCCCAGAACCTATGGTTTGACCAGCCCTTGTCGAGAAAGAAGACAATTAGCCCCGCACGGCGCAGTGCTTCTCGGTCGAGGCCCTTGTTCAGCTTGTCGTGCGTGATGACAGCCCATCCGCCTTCTTGCGAGAGCGCGTTGATCCAGGCCGCATCCGTTGTGTCTTGTGGGAAGCGGTCTCGCAAGGGAGCGACGGAGTGCCCGTATGGTTCGGATAGCGAGTGGAGCGCCCGTGCCAGCGCTGGAGAGAGATTGTTGTCAGCGAAGAACTTCACGCTACCAGGCGTTCTTCAAAGGCGACTGCTGCCTCCACCGAGGCAACAGGCACTTCATACAACCTGGCAACAAGCTGTTTGTCGCCTTCGGCCTGGAATGCCTCGGCGAGGATCGAAGTCCTGATGGCGCCATCGGTGACAATGGGCTTACCGAAGGCGATTTCAGGATCTAAGACCACGGCCTTGCTGCGCAGCGTCGGGTACCAGCGCGCGGCGGCATCGTCAGCACCAAATTCGATGCCACGATACAAAGAGGGCTCGATGATCTTCTGAAACGCATACTGGCTTCTCACCAAGTCCAGCAGTTCGGTCTCACCAGATTCTTGTATGGTCGACGCGAAGATTGTGCGGCCGTCCGTCTGAAAACGGCGGGACGTAAAGGGATGTAGCAGTGCAAAAAGCTCGCGTGCCTTGCGGCTGGCGAGGCGTATCGTTTGCAGGCTGACGCCGTGCTGGCGAAACGCTCGGACGAATCGGACTTCCAGCAGATCATGAAAACTGATCCCATCCACGTCCGCTTCCGCCAGTTCGGTCTCCCAAAGTGGAGCAACCGGGACCGCATGCCGGGTCGTCTTGTCCCGATATGCATAGCCGTCTAGCCAGCGCCGCAGGTCGCGCACGGGGATGCCGGTGAGCCTCGCAGCTTCATGGAAGGTGTATAGGCCAATGCCAGTCAACGTCATCATTGCCCCTCCTTCCACGTAGTGTCCTGCCAGCTAAATGCCGGCGGCGAATCTGGATATTTTAGTGGCTTCGCGGGCGTGCAGTTGTCATGTTTTCGTTAACACGCTCGGGTGCCTGACTCGCGTAAGTCTATTGGGAAGAAACCCCAAGCTTTGTTTGCGCGTCCTCTTGGAGTCTGCAGCCGCCATGCCTCAGGAATGCACAAGAGCATGGCTGGCAGCGCTATACTAGACGAGTCGCTGCAACCACAGCGACCGGGATTGGCGTCCCGAAAACGTAGGCGGATAACCGCCGCCAGGCGGTTTTTTCCGTCGCGCCTTCGCACGTCCCTATGGGCGGGCCTGGGCGGGGGAGCCTTCGGGCTCGCCGGTTCCTACGTTCTGGTACGCCAACCCTGCCTTGCGCCCGCCCACCCCGATTGGCGTCGGGGAGCGGAGTTGAAACCGCAACGTAGGAGGCATCTGCATGCCCCAGTCTTCGTACGCCCATTTCGGGCAATCTGTATTTCCCCAAACTCCTCCCGGTCAGCGCGAGCGCGCTTCCCAACGGAGGGCGTTCGATGTGTAAGCACCCCCACTACAACATCAGCGCCGAACAGACAGGCCGCGATATCTTCGTGACCGCGCACGCTGCATCCGAAAGCCCGCTTAGCCTCGCCGCCGAAAAGGCTGCGCAACTCAACGCGCTGCTGTCGGTCGCCATCGAGAACGCTGCCGGTGGCACCCTTGCCAACTTGACGGAGGAGACCCAGGGCCATCTGCTCTCGCTGGCGGCGACACTCGCTAACGAAGCGCTGGTGTTGAGCGAACTCGCGGTCTTGCGGGACTCGGAGGGGACACGTGATGGGTGAGCTTGTGGCGGGCTTGTGCGAGCGGGCTGCGTCAGCAGTCTCGTGAAATAAGAAGCCCCGCAGGCGTTTGGTCTCGCGGGGCTTCTGTTTGTTTACATGCGAATGGATTCTCACCCTGCCGCCGAGCCATTTTTTCGCCTATTCGCCCACTTCGCACTTCAGGCGACGATAAGTCGACTCAGAAAGCCGACATCAAGCGAGCTAAGGAAATGCGGAAAACGATCAAGAAGGAGTCATCATGAACAAGATCGAAGTGGCGCGCTTCGATGCCTCGGACTATCTCGACAGCGAAGAAATGATCTCTGAGTACCTCAATGCAGCCTTGGATGAGGACGACACTGCAGTGCTGCTTGCCGCTATTGCGGACATTGCCAAGGCACGTGGTATGACCAGAGTGGCTGCCGACTCTGGACTTGGCCGTGAGAGCCTTTACAAAGCACTCGTTCCGGGCGCAAAGCCTCGCTTCGACACCATCATGAAACTCCTGCACGCGCTCGGCGTGAAGCTCACGACAGTGCCGGACGCTCACGCATAACTAACCGACGCCACGGGCAAAAACAAAAACCCCCGCCACCTCAAGGGGTGGCGGGGGTTTTTGTTGTCGGAGGAAGTTCTCCGACGGCCGATATTCGGCTTAGACGTTAAACCGCAATAGATGCCAGAAACCAGCGCCGGTGCTAGGAGTGGTGGGCTTGATCCCCATTTCGTACCCGCTTTTATACCCGCTTTTTGAAAAGTGTCCCCCTCGGGCGAGCCAGCGCCGACCCTGGTGCCAGCCTGCTGGCCCGTGCTAAGGCAGGCATGGAAGGAGTGCCAGGAAAAGCTAGCGGCAAAAGTGCTTGGTGACATTGGTGACAAGCTATGGAATCGTCCGGAAAGCCATGCCAGTCAACGGTTTCAGTGTCACCAACTATCTTTGTGTTTTTTGGTGACACACATATATTTTGGTGACAAAGTTGGTGACAGCGCTAAATCGGCCACGGTGGAATAAGGCTTTGCGGGCCGTTTCTTCCCGCAAACCCGCTTGGCGTCGTGATATTTGCCTTTCAATATGGTTGATGGTAATGGCGCTGGGTAGATTTCTCCCCCTTACTGGAGCTGGTGTTGCCTGACGCCGGCCGAAGAGCAGCGCGGAGGGAATCTCCCCGCGCCACCCGTGCCCCCCGCAGGATGGCTGCGCCCAGGTTCTCCGTGTAGATCGGCCGTGACACACCGGTGAGGCATCCAGCGGGCCGCACGCTTGCCGCTCGATGCCGACGAGGTGGTGGTGCCCGGCGTCCGCTCAGGCGGGCCGTGGTGGCCTGTAGCGTGAGAGCCTGGCGGTGCGGCGGTGGCGGCCTGGTGGAGGCCCTATTCACGCGGCGGCCGGCGAGCTGCTGACCAGCCCCAAGACATGCGTGCCGGCGACGTGCCCACACTCGATGCGTGCGGCCAGCCATCCAGCGTGGCAACGCCGTCCACCATCACGATAGATCGGGCGGTGGTGCCGCTGCAGCGCTCGCAGCGGGCTGCAGGCTCGCCCCTCGATGCCGACCAGGTGGTGCGCCCTATGCCCTGCTCATGCGTGTCGTGGCGGCCAGCGTTAGCACCTGGCGGTGTCGGTAGCGGTGTGGCAGAGGTTCCATTCGCGCTGCACCTGGTGGGCAGCCGGCTAGCACCAGGGCGATGCTGGCGTGGTGACGTGGTCTGTCACCTAGCGCTGCCGGAGTCGATCCACCTTCACGGTAGATCGCGTGTAGCCGGCCAGCGGGGCCGCTACCAGGCCGTGGGCTCGCCGCTTATGCGTGCCGGGCGGTGACGGCTTGCAATGGGTAGCTGGGCTTCCAGTGGCCCGCACAGAGCCTAGGTCGGAACGGGGGGCGGTGGGTTTCTATGGCGGTAGAATCGCCCCGGTGAGGCCTAGGGCGGCCACCCGAAAGCCGGATACCTTCACCGGTTGGCCTCGCATCCCTCTGAAGGTCGCTAGGAGGCAAGCGTGTTGGTATTCAGTCAATGGATGGCGGATATAGAGTGGTGGGAGTCGTTGGCACCTGAGCAGCAAGCGCTTGAGCTCAAGGCGGGTGGGCGAGGCCTCGCGGTGAAGCAGGGGTTGGCGCAGCAGGATGCGCAGCGAGCTGCGATGGCCGATGAGCACCGGCAACGCCTGGATCGCGCACCAGCATTGCTAGAGGCGCTGCGGGATGACACGCTCAAGCTCAGGTTGCGCCCCTTGCAGCCGGAGGTTGTTGCGCGTCTTGAGGAGACCTTAGGCGAGCTATGCCCGCATGGAACTTGGGGTCCTGTCATGACGCGTGATGCGAATGCTATTGCACTCGTTCGGGAAGCGGACATGGCGTTGATTTTTGCTCGGGCAATGATCGAGAACCAGCAGTGCGAAGCCTTTGCCGATTTGCTTTTGCGCTCCGAGAATGCTGACCCGGAGATTAATGAGAGGCTGGCATCCGGATCGATCAGCGCCGCATTTTTGCGACGATTTGTGCAGCGCGAGAGACAGCTTGCCGGTTGGGATGCGGAACAGGAAACCCGCGAAGACATAGACCGCCAGATGCGGGAGGACTCCCCTAAAGCGCTCCGAAAACTGCGGTCTGATATTGCGAAGCTGAGTCATGCAAGTAGGCCCCAGCAAGAGGCCTTCTATACGTGGGTGACATTGAGGCAGCCGCGACTTGAATGGATCGTAGAACTGGATGCTCAACCTTATGAAGATGATCTAAGGGCTTGCCTTGGCGAGCCATCCGACTGGCCAATCTTAGGCACATTGAAAGATTGGTATCTCGGTGCTATGCAAAAGATCGAGCCAGACTTCACGCTGAAGACAGGCCGTCCACCTTCGAGGATCCAGAGAGCGCGCCTGCACAACCTCAATGACAAAAAAGGGAAAGCGGGAGGAAAATAAATATAGGTTTGTAGCTGAAACCTAGTTTGGGTTGCCGGGCGTAATGTTTTGTTTGGCTGTTGTTCTTTATTGTGAAGCCTCTTGCGGCGCATGCCGCGCCACTCAAGCCAAGAGGTCCCAACATGAAAGCGCATCTCCCGTCGCCCATGACTGCGACGGCATCAGTCGCCCACCACCCATTGCCGGGAACGAAGGAAGAGCCTCGGCGCCCCCATGCAGCCGCTGCGGTGGAAATTGCCGTGGGCGTTCTCGGTGGGCAGCTCTACCGAAAGGCCACGATCAGCGCGATCACTGGCCTTTCGTCATCCACGATTGATCGCAAGATCAAGAAAGGGGAGTTTCCCGCCCCCCTCAAGTTGGGCACCAGAACGGTCGCTTGGCGCTCCGCAGACATATCAGCATGGATGGCTTCGCTTTCGGTGCCGGAGTGACCATGACACGCGTCGTTCCTTTCGACTATCAGGGCGAGGCGGTGAGCTTTACCGCAGATGGCTGGATCAACGCTACAGCGGTAGCTGCCTCATTCGGCAAGCGACTCGATCACTGGCTTGCCAATGCCGAAACGCAGAAGTACCTATCCGCGCTGGCGGCGATACTAAATACCCGGAATCCCGGGGATTTGGTTCGTACGCGCCGGGGCCACAACGGCGGAACCTGGCTGCACCCGAAGTTGGGGGTGGTATTCGCACGCTGGCTCGACGTGCGTTTTGCCGTCTGGTGCGATGCGCGCATTGATGACCTGTTGCGCGGCCCGGGCCTCGATGATTGGTGCACTTGGCGTGCTGACGCATCGGCCACGTTTCGAGTGATGACGGATGCCGTTTTCTTCGCCCGCCAGCTCGATGGAAAAGAGACCCGACATCACCACTACAGCAACGAAGCGCGCTTGGTCTGCTGGGCGCTCACTGGGCAGTTTGCCACGTTGGATCGCAGCGCATCGGCGGAAAAGCAACTGCAGCAGCTCACCTTACTTGAGCAGCGCAATACGTTCTTTCTGGCACGTGATGTCGCCTACGAAGAGCGCAAGGCAGCGCTTCGTGCTTATGGCGCCGAGCTGCGCGGCCAAAAGGCTGGCCGCTTGGCGGGCGGTGGACATGAAAACCCCGAAATGATCGCAGCCGCATCCAATCGGGCGTGCGATTGGGCGGCGGGTGCTGCGGCCGTTTCTGGTGAGGGTGAGGCGGACCATGATGGCGCGTAACGGAAATAACGGAAAGCCTGATGCCGCCCAGCGTTCGATTGCTACGCTGCGCCCGGGGGAAGTGGACCGCTATGGAAATGTCCGCCTGCGTCACGTGAGCGCCTACCTGGGCAATGCCCCGTACCAGGTGAAAGTGCCGGCGGATCGTCGGATGATGTGCAAGAGCATTGAGGGCGGCAGACGTGCAGAAGCCGAGCGCGCCCGCCTGCTCGCCGGCCTGCGCCGGGGGGCGCTGGATAGCCTCGCTGCAGCTCGCGTCCATTGCATCCAGGACGTACCGCGTCGCGTGCTTGAGCTGCGGGCGCAAGGCTACAAAATTACGACGCACCTGGAGTGGCGCGTTACGTCGGATGGCAAGCGACACAAGGTGGCGGTATATGCGCTGGAGGGCGGGGCATGATGTGTTCCCGCCTGCGCCTGGTGGCCATCTCCGCCGCCCTGACGCTCGCCCGCTGCGGCCCCGAGCCCCTTGCCTTGGTACTGGCCTCGCAGGCTTCGCCAGCGTGGGCTTTCGCCACGGCGGCTAGCTCGCGCTATACTGTGCCTGTCGCTGCAACCACAGCGGCCGGGATTGGCGTCCCGAACAAGAAGGCGGACGACCGCCGCCAGGCGGTATTTTTACGTCCGTCATGCCTTTGCGCGCCTTCATTGGGCGGGCCTGGGCGGGGGAGCCTTCGGGCTCGCCGGTTCCTTCTTGCCGGTACGCCAACCCTGCCTTGCGCCCGCCCACCCCGATTGGCGTCGGGGAGCGGGGTTCGAACCGCCCAAGAAGGAGGCCGCACAATGCGCCAATCTCCGCTCGCCCATACTGGGCAATCACCCCTTCCCGAAATCCTCGCTATCGTCCGCACCGCGTTGCGTGATGCCGTTTCCGCGTCCACAGACCGCGAATCGCTCGACGTGGCCGGCGCCGCCCTGGTGGCTGTTGCTGAGCGTGTGCGTGCCATGCAAGGGGAGGCGCGCCATGTGTAAGCAGCAAGCCACCCGCGAGGGTCTGCGCGAAACTGCGGAGACGGCAGAGCACGTCTGCATCGTAGCTATGGATTGCTTCACAGGCCTGACAGCGATCTGCGAGGCCATCATTCGTCTGGCGTCCGTCAAACACAAGCCCGACAACTTGGATGCTATCGAAGGGCTTGCCCGCCTAGGCGCGCGTATGGCCGACGAGACTCACAATGACGTAGACCTGCGCCGGGACGAGTTCCAGGCGCGGTGGCGCAGGCTTGTTGGAGAGCCGAGCCATGTCTGAATCATCGGAAGCGCTCCACCACCTCTCGATCACGCGATATGGCGTTACGGCGCATCGTGCGGGAGACGACACAATACTTTCAAACCGCGCGGTGCTTTCGGAGCCCGTGGATATGGCCGTAGGCAGGGCTGAGCAGCTTCACGCGCTCCTGACGATGACTCGTGGCGAGGGCTTCGAATACTTCACCAGGCTGGACAAGCCCCTGCAAGAGGCGTTGCTGACCCTTGCCTCTGGCCTAGCGCTAGAGGTTCAGCTCTTGAGCGAACTGCAATCCGCGCCAAGAGGGGAGGCGTGCCATGTGTAAGTCATGCGAATGCCGCACGTGCCAGGCGCGCGAGCGAGTGAGTCAGGCTCAGGCCGCCTTGGGAGACGTAGCCAAGGGAAAGGTGTCGAATGCGATCAGTGCCCTGCACGGGATTCGCTGGGCGGCCGGCCATGCCCATTCTGAGGACGATATAGACGCCTTCCTGTGCTTGATCGATGCTGTGCTACCCCACGTCGGCGCGGAACTGGAGACGGTGCACAGCGCATTGGGTGGCACGCCTATTGGCTATTTTGCGCCCGCGAACAGGGAGGGCGACCATGCGCGTCAACTCTGATGTTGTTGGCCGCTGTCTGAATGATCTGTTTCCCTGGTCTACAGCCAGGATCACCAACGCGGAGGATAAGGCGTGACCACTACGACTCGAACGAAGACGGCCACTGTGCCGGCCATCAAGCGCGCCCCTAGCTTCTGCGTCGCCTTTCCTTTGGAACTGCAATGGGCCGTCGATCTTGGCGTTGGCGCAGCGGAAGAAATGCTGCCCTACCTGGGCCGATTGCGATTGCATGAGCTCATGCGCGACTCGGCGCAGCAACTTAAGCGAGCCTTGCTCAGTGGTGCCAAGTTGGTGCCGGAGCCGCCCGACGAGCGGCTGATAGCGGCGTCCGTAGATGCGTACATGGCTGGCTTGGTCGGACGGCTTCAGCAGCACCTCATTGCGGGCATGGGCCTTCCCACCGACGAGGAAGCGCAGGACGCACCCAGCGTCCACTAAGCGCCAATACCGATGAAATGCAAACCCGTGCTGGCTCCACTAGGAGCTGGCGGGGCGCACTCGCGCCCGGAATCTGTAGAGGAAGCTTGATGCAACGAGAGCACACCCCGGAAAAGATACGCGCCGCACTGGCCTGTATCCCGGCTGACGACCGGGAATTGTGGCTGCGGATGGGCATGGCCCTCAAAAACGAGTACGGCGACGATGGTTGGCCTCTCTTCAACGAGTGGAGCGCATCCGCGGCGAACTACGATGCGGCGGCCGCTGCTGCTACCTGGAAGAGCTGCAAGGCTTCGGGAGGCGTGGGCCTTGGCACGCTGTGGCGCGAAGCCATGGGGCGCGGCTTCGATCCTAAGCGGTTTGGGCCGGTGCCGGCCTTGTCGAAAGAAGAGACGGCGCGCCGCAATGCCGAGCGCAAACAACGTGAGTTGAGTGACAAGGCAAAACAGGAGGACGGGCAGCGCGAGGCTGCCGCCAAGGCTGCTGAGCTGTGGGGGGCGGCGGCCGAGTCAGGCAACTCGCCCTATCTCAAGCGCAAGGGCGTGGAGGCCCACGGCGTGCGCTTTGGCAAAGGCTGCATCCTGGTGCCGGTGCGTGACGCTGCCGGCCAACTGTGGAACCTGCAGCGGATCTATGGCAGACCCCTGGCCGGTGGCAATGACAAGATCTTTTTGAAGGGTGGGCGCGTGTCGGGCTGCTATCACGTGATTGGCACACCGGATGCAACCGGATGGCTGCTGGTGGCCGAGGGATATGCCACGGCCGCGACGTTGCACCAGGTGTGCGGCTTGCCGGTGGTGGTGGCCTTCAATGCGTCGAACCTGCGGCACGTGGCAGAAACCATGCGGCGGCTCTTCCCGGATGTGCAACTGCTTATCTGCGCCGATGATGACCGGGCCACCGAAGCGGAGACGGGCAAGAATCCGGGGCTGCTGGCGGCCAAGGACGCCGCGCGGCGGGCACGTGGTCAGATGGTGGCGCCGGCAGGCTTGCCAGACGATGGCAGCGACTTTAACGACCTGGCTCGGGCTTCTGGAACTGAGCAGGTGCGCCTGCAGCTTGAGGCAGCTATGCGGCCGGAGCTTTCGGCAGTGCCTGCAGCGGAGAGCATCGATAGAGCTGCGGCAAGCCAGCAGGCAGCCGCTACGCGCGACGTAAAGGTGCAGGGCGGGGGTGAGGTGGCCGCCACCAAAGCGAAAGCGCCTAAGGCCGCTAAATCGGCCCGGCCGGCTGGCCGCCCATGGTTCGATGTGGACAGCAAAGGGGTTTGGTATCACGGCTTTAGCGATCAGGGCGACCCGTTGCCGCCATACTGGGTCTGTTCGCGGCTCGATGTCGAGGCCAAGACCCGCGACGAACACAATGGCGAGTGGGGTTTTCTCCTGGTGGCCAACGATGCAGACGGCCACCCGAAGCAATGGGCGATGCCTGCGCGCATGTTGGCTGGCGATGGCACGGAATACCGGGCGACGTTGCTTTCCATGGGCGTCAACATCGCACCTGGTTCGAAGGCAAAGAACCTGCTGACAACGTACATCCAGACGGCCGCGACGGAAACGCGGGCGCGCTGTACGGATCGCATCGGCTGGCATGGGAGCGCGTTTGTGTTGCCGGATCGCACCATAGGGGAGGCGGAGGGTGAGCGCGTGCTGTTCCAGTCGGCTGCGGGCGTTGTGTCGCAGTTCAAGCAACGTGGCACGCTCGATGAGTGGAAAACGCAGGTTGCGGCGGCGTGCGTTGGTAACACGCGGTTGACCTTCTGTGCCTCTGCGGCATTCGCGGCGCCGCTCCTGCATCATGCGGGCTTGCAGTCGGGCGGCTTTCACCTGGTAGGGGATAGCTCCAGCGGCAAGACAACGGGCCTACGCGTCGCGGCCTCAGTGTTTGGCGGACGTGACTATGCGCGGAGCTGGCGGGCAACTGACAACGCCTTAGAACTGACCGCTGCGCAGCATTCGGACGCGCTACTCATTCTGGATGAGATTGGCCAGGTCGATCCAAAAATCATCGGGGATACGGTCTATATGCTGGCCAATGAGGCCGGCAAGGGTCGCGCCACTCGCACCGCCACAGCACGGCCGGCGCTCACGTGGCGGCTGCTGTTCTTGTCCGATGGCGAAATCAAACTATCCGATCACATGGCCGAGGCCGGCAAGGTGGCCAAGTCGGGACAAGAGATCCGCTTAGCCAACATCCCGGCCGATGCCGGTAAGGGCCTGGGCGTGTTTGAAGACCTTTGCGGGTTCGTCTCGGGCAAGGCCTTGTCCGATCACCTGCAGGAGGCCACGCGAAGCTACTACGGCACGGCGGGCATGGGCTTCATTGAGTGGGCGGTGGCCAACCAAGCCGAGCTTGCGGAGGTCTTGCGGGAGGGGGTTAGCGCCCTGGTGAGTGATTGGGTGGCGGGCAGCGCTCACGGCCAGGTATTTCGCGTGGCATCGCGATTTGCACTGGTGGGGGTAGCCGGCGAACTGTCCACCAGTGCCGGCCTAACTGGCTGGCCGGCGGGCTGGGCCACATCGGCGGCGCGGGCTTGCTTTGATGCGTGGCTGACTGAACGCGGCGGGGCAGGCAGCGGCGAGCATAAGTCAATGGTTCGGCAGGTACGCAGCTTTCTGGAACTGCACGGGGATGCGCGCTTTACCTGGGTGAATCGTGCGGCGGATGATCACAAGCCCAATACGATGAATCGGGCGGGATACAAGCGCCTGGTAACGGGCAGCGGTACACCGATAAACACGAATACTGACTACCTACGCGAGTTTGGCGACAAGATGAGCCCGGAAGCGGCCGAGGCATCTGCGTGCGAGTACTTCATCCAGCCCGAGGTCTGGCGCAGGGAGGTGTGTAAGGGTTATGACCCGAAGGCGGTGGCCGCGCTGTTGATGGCGATGGGCGTGCTGCAGCACGAAGAATCGAGCGGCCGGCCGGACAAGCTGATGCGCATACCCGGTGTGGCGCGAGCGCGCGTGTACTGCGTCTCGGCCGGGCTTTTCGAGCTGGATGTATGAAACCTGTTCGCACCGAGGATGACTATCGGCGGACGCGTCTCCGCCTGCGATGGCTACGCTATCGCGTAAGGATCTGCGCTGCGTTTGAGCTGTGGGAATCGGGGGGCGCTTATCGTGCCCGAGTGGAGCAGATCGAGTGCCAATATCCCTTTCTGCAGCTCGCCCGTCAGGCGGCCCGGCAAGACCCGCTGTTGCGGCCGGTGTCGATCCGTCTGGATGACTGGCGTGAGGGCATCGATATTCCCTATTGAGTGGGCTCTTACCGGTGGCTTGCAGCTCGCCCCCTGCCTTTGGAACTACCCTCTCAACGGTGACGCGCCGGCAGGGCCTGCAGCGGGCCGCAGGCTCGCCGCTCGATGCCGACGAGGTGGTGGTGCCCGGCGTCCGCTCAGGCGGGCCGTGGTGGCCTGTAGCGTGAGAGCCTGGCGGTGCGGCGGTGGCGGCCTGGTGGAGGCGCTATTCGCGCCGCAGCCGGCGAGCTGTTGGCCAGTTCCAAGCCACGCGTGCCGGCGACGTGCCCATGTCTCAATGCCAGTGGCCAGCAAACGGTAAGGTGCGCAGCCCATGGACGCGAACACCACAAGGTACGCCGTATGGACAAGACCTCCTCCCGACAGGCCGTTGCCGTTTCGGCCGTTTGACCCACAGGAAAGCGGACCTTCAGCCCACTGGTCGAATGTTGCGTGCGCCTTGAGCGCCACGCCGGGGCACGCACTACCGGTGCATGTCATCGAGCCTTTTATGCATGTAATGCCGTTCATGTTTGCCGCTGAACGCCTCAAGCCGACCGAACTCCGTATAGCCGAGCTGTTGATAAAAGCCGAGCGCCTGAAAACTGAATGTATCGAGAAAGGCGTGCTTGCAGCCGCGCAAACTTGCTTCGTCTTCTGCGGCGTTCATTAATCGAGAAGCATGCCCCTTGTTTCGATGTGCCTCGCTTACCCAAAGCTTGTGGACTTCGAGGTATTGCCAGTAGGTATCCGCCAACAAGCCGCCAATGATGCTGCCGTCCGCGTCGCGTGCAAATACGCGCAACAACCTAAAATCTCTAACTGTGAAGGTGGCGTTGTAGGTACCGAGTTGCGATGCCACGAATGAGTCATCCCGATCATTCCGCAGGTCAGTGACTTCGATTTTCATGATCTTGTCCTGCAACGTTAATGAGCTGGTTTTTCGTACAGTGACCAGACATAGCCACCGGGACCGGGCTCCTGCCACAGTCCTGCGCGGATGAAACCAAGCGACTCATACCAGGCGCATAGCTTTGCGTTGTGAGTGGGGCAGTCAAGCCGGACATAGCGCCGGTTCAAGCCGCGCACTTTGCTAGCGCAGCCGTCAAGCATGAAGCCGCCGAGTCCTCGTCCGTTAAAGCCAGTGCGTACACTCAGCCCGTGCACGTAAGCCGCGATCGGCTCCTGAGGCCCCCAGCGCTGCTCATCGTCCAGTTCGAGCGAAAACATGCCCGCCGGAGTGCCGTCCAGCTCAGCGACATACACTTCCTTTTGATCGACAGTGTTTCGCATCCATCGCTCGGAAACGCCGTCTCCTTCCTTGCCCCACGCGTAGTCGCGGTGCGCTACCTTCCATGCGTGTGCTTCGTTGCGGATCTGTGTGAGCACCGGGACATCCTCTGCCGTTGCCCGGCGGATGCTTTTCGAGTCCATCGCTGATATCTCCGTTGGACATTCTTTATGAATGAAAGACGAAAGACTGACGCAAATGTGCGTCGGATTGTCACCGATCTAGGTACAGATGTCGAATGACTGCAACTGGCCGATCCGAGTCGCTGAGCAGCACGCTGAAGGAACGGTAACGCCCGCAGCGGGCCGCAAGGCTCGCAGCTCGATGCGGACCAGGTGGTGACGCCCTGCGTCCCGCTCAGGCGTGCCGTGATGGCCTGTAGCGTGAGCGCCTGGCGGTGCGGCGGTGGTGGCCTGGTGGGGGCTCTATTCGCGCGACAAAATGGGCTGATTGAACCTAGCCCCAATAGGTGGAAGGGGCAGCGGCGAGGTTTTAGAGGGTAATTTATTGAAAATATCTGAATAATCGCGGAGGCGGGTTTGCGCCGCCTGTTGGTGCTTGCAGTCGCCCGGAGGCCGTTGATTTACTGTCAGGCCTGGTGCCACTTGTCACCAGTGTCACCAGCTCGGGACCCGCGTCACCAGCCGCTTTTGGTGACGCGCAAACCGTTGATTTAGAGCGGCTAGCGGTACTTATCCACAGGGTGTCACCACTGTCACCATGTTTTGAAAACGACTTCCAAGTTGATCGACGGAAGTGCGTGGGGATGTGGTCGGATCAATCAGAAAATATGAATGGCATCTAGTACCCCGTGCAAGAGGGGGGGGCGCCTCCCCGGTTAGGCCGGGGGCACCCCTTCGGGTGCAGCCAGGGGCACGCGGGTCCTTCCGGGGTCCGATCTCATGGGGGTCATTCGCACCGCATTCGTTTTCTAGACGAAATGCCTCCTAGGGTTAGTTAATTACCGACTGGTAGATAGATGGGGGATTGGACTGTTGGCGCGCATCTAACGCTGAAAGCAGCGTTGAGCCACGCGGCCCGACCCTCGGAGGGCGTCTTAGTCACCTTCCTGCTTATCAGTCATCTTCGCCCTTTAGATCTTCCGGAA
This sequence comes from Cupriavidus sp. PET2-C1, assembly GCF_054515855.1. NCBI lineage: Bacteria > Pseudomonadati > Pseudomonadota > Betaproteobacteria > Burkholderiales > Burkholderiaceae > Cupriavidus > Cupriavidus sp. PET2-C1. The sequence continues at coordinate 3,878,370 of NZ_CM137259.1, read as the reverse complement.
GAACCCACCAATTTCCCTTTTTCTTCCGGACGAAGCGTTCGATGGCAAGCCGGTCAGGATCAGCAAAATGTGGGTCTTCTGGGTCCGGCGTGACGGTCGGAGCGTTCGTGAAGCTACGAAGGCTCTCGACAAGCTTCCTAGTCGCTTCGGAATCAACCTCAGGTGGTCGTTTGTCACGCTCTCGCCAGCCGGGAACGTGTTTATCCCACAACTGAATGATCAATGCGTCATCGTCGCCGACCGGAGACCGCGCAAAATTCATGATGCCGCGCTCACGCTCGCTCTGGGGCAGTTGGGCAAAGTGCCTGTTCTGACGACCTAGCTCCGCTTTGAGGTCCTGGCCCCAAACGAAGGTCTGGTTTGGGCGCAGAAACGGTGCGGCGCATTTTCTATGGAGCTTATCGGATGACGTGAATAGCATACAAAATGGCAAGTAGAACAAATACCCGATGTCTATGCGATTCGATGCCCGTTCTGTTGAAATGAGATTAGCCGCTATGCAAATCTGAAAGAAGAGTTCGACCGACAGCACATGCGCTGCGTATGGGGCGTATTGAGCGAGCGGGCGGTATTGATCGATTGACCAGCGCTCGAGTATCGGTCGATGTAGCTGGTGCGGTATATCGACGAATGTGAAGAGCAGTCCCATCAGCTCAAAGGGGCGGGAATTTGAGTGAACTAGGGTCGTTGCAATCTGATGCGCCTGGTCGACGGTCTTACAGAATTTTGAGTCGACCCCAAGTGCCTGCATACGCTTCGCTGTTCCCGCTAGATCAAGCGTCGTCAGCATCGTGCGCCAGCCTTTTGCAAAGCGGCGCTCGACCTCTTTGAAGTCGCCATGCTGCCATCGAGTGAACGCCTGCGCCTCGGGAGTTGAGTCGTACACAACGCCCTTGTGTCCTTCTTCGGATTGCACCGGGCGAGCGCCGGCGACGGGAATCTGGCCATCCATGGGCAGTCGGATTCCCATGAGATTCGAAATGCAAAGCTCCCGATGATGGATGCAAGGTCCGCCAGACAGCTCCGGTGTCTTGTCCGCAATTATCCTGACTTCGTCTTCTGCGGTGCGGCCTGACGAAGTTGTGCTCTTTGTCAGGTCGGCAAGCGTTTCAACGTAAAACAATGGGCAGATGTTGGGATAGAAGAAGCGGTCGAACCAAACAGACTCATCGATCGATAGCGATTGAAGGAATGATTTGTCGAAGAGCGCAATCGGACCCATATGTTTTTTCGAGGTGATTGACCAACGTGGAAGGACAACAGAGATGTTGCCGTGGGAAGCCGGCCACAACAACACCTTACACCGAGGGGTACAAGTGACTCTAACGCGCAATTGCGCACTATTTCGCCGTCCGGCCTTGCGCGTTCACTGCTGGGCTTGTTTATGTCGCGCCAGAAGCTGAAAGCTGCCTCCCAATTGGCACGATTTTGGCCCCCTGCTTCAATGCGTCAAGGTAGTCGGCCCACTGCTGCATCATCGTGGTCCGGTCCGCCAGGTGGTCGGCATGGTTGTAGGTACGGCGCACGGCGTTCGGCTCGGTGTGGGCGAGCTGGCGCTCAATCCAATCCGCAGGGAAGCCCATCTCATTGAGGCGCGTGCTGCCCGTGGTGCGGGTCGCGTGCGGGCTGTACGTGCCTGCCCAGCCGAGAGACTTCAAGGCCTGGCGCAGCGCCGCGTCCGTCATTGGCATCATCAAGTCGTCACGATGGGGAAAGACGTGCTCATGCCGTCCGGTCAGTGCGTGCAACGTGCGCAGCTCGGCCACCGCTTGGCGAGGTAGCGGCACGGTATGGGCCTTCCGCATTTTCATGCGCTCGGCCGGCGTGCACCAGGTGCCGGCGTCTAGGTCGATTTCACTCCAGCGTGCGCCCGTGATCTCGCCGGGGCGGCGAAGGGTCCACCACATGAGGCGAAAGGCGGCCACCGTCAGGCGGTTGCGGTCATATCCCTCCAGGTCGCGCAAGAGCTGGCCAATTTCCCCGGGTTCCAAGGGGCGCTTGTGCTGCGTCTTGTTCGGTGGCAGTGCGCGGCGCACCGGATATACCGGGTCGGTGTCGGCACGCAGCGTCGAGACGGCCAGCTCGAACACCCCCGACATGGTGCGCTTGGCCTCGGCCGCGACGGTGGGACCGTTGTCCTTGGCGGCAGTCTGGAGCACGTCTAGGGCGTGGGCTGGCTTGATGGTGTTGATCGGCAGCGCTCCAACCTTCGGGAAGACGATACGCTCCAGCATGTCGAGCCGCCGCGCCCTGGTGCTCTCCTGCCAGTCCTTGAGGGCGAGCCATTCCAGCGCGACGGCACGGAAGGTGATGGCTCTCGCTTGCTCGCGTCGGATGCGCTCTAGCTTTCGATGGTCGGCGGGGTTGATCCCCTGTGCCACCAGGCTGCGGGCCTTGGCGCGTTCCTCGCGGGCCTCGGCCAGCGTCAGGTTACCGCCATGACGGCGTAGCTCGGTTTGCTCGGGTGCTTCGCCCGCAGGCGCTGCACCATAGTTGCCGATGGCGAACACGTTTTCCTTGGCGTCGGCGCCAGCTCCCATTCGGAAGCGGTAGCGCCAGGCCTTGGCGCCGTTTGGCTTCACTTCCAGATATAGCCCCTGGCCATCGGTCAACTTGTATGGCTTGTCCTTCGGCTTGGCGGTACGGCACTGGGTATCGGTCAGCATGGCCTGTAGGCGGCGGAAAGCGGCCTGTAGTAAGGTTTTGCGGGAAAAAGCGGGTACGGTGTTCTGGCCGGTTGATGAGTTCCGGCTCGTCGTACCCGCTCTTATACCCGCTTTTTGCTGGGCTGGTGTGAACCCTTCCGATGCCTCCTGACGTAAAAAAGCCCGCTGGGATGCGGGCTGTAGGGCAATCGTGAAGTCGGCTGGGGTCTCGTGAACCCTTGCGTACGGCTTAGACGTTGAACAAGAAGTTCATCACGTCGCCATCCTTCACCACATACTCTTTCCCTTCCGCGCGCATCTTGCCGGCTTCCTTCGCGCCTTGCTCACCCTTGAAGGTAATGAAGTCCTCATAGGCGATGGTCTGGGCGCGGATGAAGCCGCGTTCGAAGTCGGTGTGGATCACGCCGGCCGCCTGCGGGGCGGTGTCGCCCACGTGGATGGTCCAGGCGCGGACTTCCTTCACGCCGGCGGTGAAGTAGGTCTGCAGGCCGAGCAGGGTGAAGCCGGCGCGGATCACGCGGTCCAGGCCGGGTTCTTCCATGCCGAGGTCGGCCAGGAACACGGCCTTGTCTTCGTCGTCGAGGTCGGCGATTTCGGCTTCGATGGCGGCGCAGACGGCCACGACCGGCGACTTGGTCTTGGCGGCGTGGGCGCGCACGGCGTCCAGGTGGGGGTTGTTCTCGAAGCCGTCTTCACGCACGTTGGCTACGTACATGGTGGGCTTGGCGGTGATCAGGCACAGCGGCTTGATGGCGGCCCATTCTTCATCGGACAGGTCGAGCGTGCGCACGGCCTTGGCTTCGTTGAGCACGGCCTGGGCTTTTTCCAGCACGGCCACCAGGCGCAGCGCTTCCTTGTCGCCGGCGCGGGCGGGCTTGATGTACCGGGCGTGGGCTTTTTCGACGGTGGAGAGGTCGGCCAGCGCCAGTTCAGTGTTGATCACCTCGATGTCGGACAGCGGGTCGACCCGGCCGGCGACGTGGATCACGTTCTCGTCTTCGAAGCAGCGCACCACGTGGGTGATGGCGTCGGTTTCGCGGATGTTGGCCAGGAACTGGTTGCCCAGGCCTTCACCCTTGGAGGCGCCCGCCACCAGGCCGGCGATGTCGACGAATTCGACCACGGCCGGCAGGATGCGCTCGGGCTTGACGATCTCGGCCAGCTTGGCGAGCCTCGTATCCGGCACTTCCACCACGCCCACATTGGGCTCGATGGTGCAGAACGGGTAGTTCTCGGCGGCGATGCCGGCCTTGGTCAGGGCGTTGAACAGCGTGGACTTGCCGACGTTGGGCAGGCCGACGATGCCGCATTTGAGGCTCATGGGAAACCTTTAAAAATCAATGGGTTGCGGTTCACCCTGGGTGCGTCCGGCGCACTGGAATGGCGCAGCGATGGGGACGCAGAGGGGAGGGTTCAGCACGAGACAACACAGCCAAAGCGGGGCGTTGCTCACCGGTTTTGTGCTGGGGTGCCATCAGAAAGATGGCTATTGTAACCTCGCCGGACGTTGCGCTGAACCGGCTGGCCGCGCCTGCCGCCTGCTCAATTTGTGCGCATCGAGGGCGTGCGCCCCTTTGCCGCAGGCGCCTGGGCGCCGCCTCATGCGCGCGAGAGCGCACCAAAGCCATCGTGCCGGGGTGGCTATAATCCACGCATGACTCGTCCATCTCCCTCCCGTTTCCAGGTTGCCGTGGTTGGCGGCGGCATCGTCGGCAAGGCTTGTGCGTTGCTGCTGGCCCAGCAGGGTATGCAGGTGGCGCTGGTTGCGCCGCGCTCTCCTGCTTCTGCCGCTACGGCGGATCCTGGCCAGTGGGACAGCCGCATCTACGCCTTCTCGGCAAGCTCGCAAGCCTTGCTGGAGCAGTTGCGCGTGTGGGAGGCGCTGGACCCGGCGCGGATGCAGCCGGTGTGCGACATGCGCGTGTTCGGCGATGCGAGCGCGGCGCAGGCCAATGCCTCGGCTACCGCCGATCTCCATTTCTCGGCCTACGCGGCCACCGTTGCGCAACTGGCGTGGATCATCGAATCCGGCCATGTGGAGCGCGTGCTCGATACCGCGCTGCGCTTCCAGCCCCAGGTGCACTGGCTCGACGATACCGCTGCGGCGTTCGCGCGCGACCATGATGGCGTGACGCTGACCCTGGCCGGCGGCGACAAGGTGCGCGCGGCTTGCGTGGTGGGCGCCGACGGCGCGCGCTCGTGGGTGCGCGAGCAATGCCACATTCCGGTCACCAAGCGGCACTATCGCCAGCTTGGCGTCGTGGCGAATTTTGAATGCGAGCTGCCGCACCAGGACACGGCCTGGCAGTGGTTCCTGGGCACGCCGCCCAAGCTGATGGCGGACGAGGAGCCGGCCAACGGCGAGATCCTGGCGTTGCTGCCGTTGCCGGGCCGGCGCGTGTCGATGGTGTGGTCGGCCGACGATGCCCATGCGAGCGAACTGCTGGCGCTGTCGCCCGAGGCGCTGGCCGATACCGTGATGCAGGCCGCCAGCGGTGCCGTGGGGCGCCAGTTTGGCGCGCTGCGCTGCGTGACGCCGGCGCAGGGCTTCCCCCTGGTGCTGCAGCGCGCCGATCAGTTTGTGCAGCCGCATGTGGCGCTGGTGGGCGACGCCGCCCACGTGGTGCACCCCTTGGCGGGGCAGGGCATGAACCTGGGTTTGCGCGATGTGGCGGAACTTGGCCGCGTGATGGCCGCCAAAGAGTCTTTCCGCGCAGAAGGCGACTTGCGCTTGCTGCGCCGCTACGAGCGCGCGCGCGCCACCGATTTGTTGTCGCTGACCGCGGCTACCGATGGCCTGCATCGGCTGTTTTCCCTGCCTGGCGGCGTGGCGCGCACGGTGCGCAATGCCGGCATGCGGGTCGTGGGCGGCCAGTCGCTGCTCAAGCGTTTTCTTATCGGCCGCGCGCTGGGCTGAGCGCTCAACCCTTGAACCTTGAATCCCGAGCTCGCTCGCGCGAACCGAATCATCGAATTACTGGAGTCATCATGTTGCATTTCCTGCGCCGCCGTCCCGCCCTGTCCGCCACCATCGTTGGCGGCATTGCGGCTGCCGGCTTCGCGCTGCACGCCATGGCGGCGGGCGAGCCCGGCACCGACCGCATCAAGGAATCGGTGCAAAAGATGCTGGGCGGGCGCGCTGAAGTGAAGAGCGTGGCCAAGACTCCCGTACCCGGCCTGTTCGAGGTCAACATCGGTGGCCAGGTGGTCTACACCGATGCCACCGGCCGCTACATCATCAACGGCGAGATGGTGGACTCCAAGACCGGCACCAACCTGACCGAGGAGCGGCTGGCCGACATCAACCGCATCAAGTGGTCGGACCTGCCGCTGGCGCGCGCGATCAAGTGGAGCAAGGGCGATGGCAGCCGCCAGGTGGCGGTGTTCTCCGACCCCAACTGCGGTTACTGCAAGCGCATCGAGCAGACGTTCCAGCAGATGGACAACATCACGGTCTACACCTTCCTGTACCCGGTGCTGTCGCCGGATTCGTCGGTAAAAGCCAAGCAAGTCTGGTGCGCGGCCGACCGCACCAAGGCCTGGCGCGACTGGATGATCAGCCACGTGGCGCTGACCGGCAACGGCAGCTGCAAGACGCCGGTGGATGACAACCTGGCGCTCGGCCAGAGCCTGAACATCACCGGCACCCCGGCCGTGTTCTTCATGGACGGCACCCGCATTCCCGGCGCCGCCGACGCCGCCACGCTCGAGCGCAAGCTCGCCAGCCTCAAGAAGTAAGCACGTCGCGCCGGCGGCCTTCCCGGCGCTGCCGTGCCGGAGCCGGCCGGTCGTCTTTGGTTAACAATCAAAAACCGGATGGAGACTCCATGACGTTCCAGGCATTGCTGCTGACCCAGGCCGACGGCGCGACCCAGGCCGCCGTTACCGCGCTCGACGAATCCAGCCTGCCCGCCGAGGGCGATGTGCTGGTGGCCATCGACTACTCCACCATCAATTTCAAGGACGGGCTGGCCATTACCGGCCGCTCGCCGGTGGTGCGCAAGTGGCCGATGGTGGCGGGCATCGACGGTGCCGGCACGGTGCTGGAATCCACCCATGCGCGCTGGAAGGCCGGCGACAAGGTCGTGCTCAACGGCTATGGCGTGGGCGAGACGCATTGGGGCTGCCTGGCGCAGCGCGCCCGCCTCAAGGGCGACTGGCTGGTGGCGCTGCCGCCTGCCTTCACCACGCAGCAGGCCATGGCCATCGGCACTGCCGGTTATACCGCCATGCTGTCAGTGCTGGCGCTGGAGCGCGCTGGCATCAAGCCGGGCGATGGCGAGGTGCTGGTGACCGGCGCCTCGGGCGGCGTGGGCTCGGTGGCCATCGCCATCCTGTCGAAGCTGGGCTATCGCGTGGTGGCCTCCACCGGCAAGACGGCCGAGGCGGATTTCCTCAAAGCGCTGGGCGCGGCCGAGGTGATCGACCGAACGGAACTGGGCAAGCCCAATAAGCCGATGCAGAAGGAGCGCTGGGCCGCGGTGGTGGACTCGGTTGGCTCGCACACGCTGGTCAATGCCTGCGCGCAGGTGCGCTACGGCGGCGCGGTCACCGCGTGCGGGCTGGCGCAAGGGCTGGATTTCCCGGCTTCGGTGGCGCCCTTCATCTTGCGTGGCATCACGCTCTACGGCATCGATAGCGTGATGGCCCCGATGGCCTTGCGCGAGCAGGCCTGGCAGCGGCTGTCGCAGGACCTGGAGCCGGATCGCCTGCGCGCGATCACCCGCGAGATCGGCTTGTCGGAGGCGATCGAGGCCGGGCGCAAGATCGTCGACGGTGGCATGCGCGGCCGCGTGGTGGTGAACGTCAACGCCTGAGCCGGCGCGTAGTCCGGGGCGGGCATGGCGCTACAATCACGCTCATGAAGCCGATCCATTACGCCATTGCCCCGCTTCAACCGGAAGCGCACCTGTTCGCCGTCACCGTCACGGTAGACGCCCCCCATCCCGCCGGCCAGCAGTTCTACCTGCCGGCGTGGATTCCCGGCAGCTACATGATCCGTGACTTCGCGCGCAATATCGTGCGCATCCGCGCGCAGGCCGGCGGCAAGCCGGTGGCGCTGACCAAGCTGGATAAGCAGAGCTGGCAGGCGGCCCCGGTGGACGGGCCGCTTACGCTCAGCTATGAGGTCTACGCCTGGGACTTGTCGGTGCGCGCCGCGCACCTGGACGCCACGCACGGCTTCTTCAACGGCAGCTCGGTCTTCCTCTGCGCCGAAGGGCAGGAAGACCAGCCCTGCACAGTCGATATCCATGCACCCGCCGGCGAGGCTTATGCCGGGTGGCGGGTCGCCACGGCCATGCGCGAAGCGCCCGGCCGCGGTGGCGCCAAGCGCTACGGCTTCGGCCGCTACCAGGTGGCCGACTACGACGAACTGGTCGATCACCCGGTTGAGATGGGCAACTTCACCATGGGCAGCTTCCGCGCCTGCGGCGCCCAGCACGACGTGGTGTTCACGGGCCGCGTGCCGCAGCTCGATCTGGAGCGCGTCTGCCGCGACCTGAAGCAGATCTGCGAAGCGCAGATCCGGCTGTTCGAGCCCAAGACCGAGGCCGCGCCGTTCCTCGACAGCAACCGCCGCTACGTGTTCATGACCATGGTCACGACGGACGGCTACGGCGGCCTGGAGCATCGCGCCAGCACCGCGCTGATGTGCGCGCGCGCTGACCTGCCGGCGCGCGGCAAGGCTGACGCCACCGAGGGTTACCGCACCTTCCTCGGCTTGTGCAGCCACGAGTATTTCCATACCTGGAACGTCAAGCGCATCAAGCCCGCAGCGTTCGTGCCCTACCGGCTGCGCGAGGAAACCTACACGCCGTTGCTGTGGCTGTTCGAGGGTTTCACCAGCTATTACGATGACCTGATGCTGGTGCGCAGCGGCCGCATCACCGAGAAGCAGTACGTGGAGCTGCTGGCCAAGACCTGGAACGGCGTGCTGCGCGGCAACGGCCGCACCAAGCAGAGCGTGGCCGATAGCTCGTTCGATGCCTGGACCAAGTACTACCGCCAGGACGAAAACGCGCCCAACGCCATCGTCAGCTACTACACCAAGGGCTCGCTCGTTGCCCTGGCGCTGGATCTCACCATCCGCACCAAGACCCGCAACCGCCGCTCGCTCGACGACATCATGCGCGCGCTGTGGCAGCGCTACGGCAGCGGCTTCTACGCGCCAGGCGCGCAGCAGCGCGGCGTGACCGAGGCCGAGGTGCACGCCTTGTTCGATGAGGTCAGCGGCTTGCGCCTGGGTGCGCTGCTGCGCTCGCTTACCGAAGGCACCAGCGAGCTGCAACTCGCCGCGCTCCTCAAGCCCTTCGGCATCAAGGCGGTGCCGACCAAGCCAGAGCGCAACGCCGCGCTTGGCATCAAGACCAAGACCGAGGATGGCTGGGTGCGCGTGACCCAGGTGCTCGACGGCGGCGCGGCCCAGGCGGCCGGGATCTCGGCGGGCGACCTGCTGGCCGCGGTGGACGGCCTGCGTGTCGCCCCTGGCCAGCTCGACAAGCTGCTGGCGCGCTACCGCGACGGCGATAGCGCCGAGTGCCATGTGTTCCGCCGCGATGAGCTGCATGTGCTGCCGCTGACCTTCGCGCGCGAGCCGGCGGCGCAGTACACCGTGACGGCCGAAGGCGGCCGCCAGGCCATGCGTGCGCGCTGGCTGGGCCTGTAGGCCGATTAGCCCCCAACGCCGCCGATCGCCACCACATGCAATACGCGCACGACGCCCGCACCTTCGTTTATTCGCATTACGTGTATCGCGGGCTGCGCTCCGCGACCGGGGTGATCGGCGCCACGCTGATCGCCTTGCAGTTCGCGGACCTGCCCACCGCCATGGTGGTGTCGATGGGCGCGCTGTGCACCAGCCTGATGGATCTGCCCAGCCCGTTCAACCACAAGTTCAACGAGATGCTGGCCAGCGTGCTGCTGTGCACGGCGGTGACCTTGCTGGTGGCCATGGCCACGCCGTTCCCGCGCGTGATGCCGCTGGTGCTGGTGCTGGTGACCTTCATGGCGGGCATGATGACTGTGTATGGCAACAAGACCTTGCCATTGCAGTTCTCGGCCTTGTTCGTCATGACGCTCACCATCAACGAGGACTTCGTGGTGCGGCGCGCGCTCGAGCATTCCTTGCTGTTCGGTATCGGCGCGGTGGCCTATATGGCGTACGCGATGGCGGTGAGCTGGGCCACGCAGCGGCGTACCAAGCAGCAGGTGCTGGCCGAGTCGCTGTACGAGATGGCCGGGTACCTCGAGATCAAGGCAGGCTTCTACGATGCCGGCAACGACTACGAGGTGCTGTTCAACCAGCTGGTGCGCCAGCAGATCGTGGTGGCGGAGCGCCAGCAGGCCGCGCGCGACCTGGTGCTGCGCGGCAACCGCACGACGCATGACGGGCTGCTGGTGCAGGTCCACATGCGCATGCTGGACCTGTACGAGTACATCCTCTCCACCAATACCGATTACCCGCTGCTGCGCCAGACCTTTGGCAGCACGCCGGTACTCGATCACTTGCGCCGCCTGGTGCAGTTGATGTGCAAGGACGTGGAGGGGATCGCCTACGACATCACCCGCGGCCGGCCTTCCTACGCTTCCGTGGATTACCGGGACGAGCTGCGCGCCGTCGCGCACGAGATCGCGCAATTGCGGTACCACCACATCAACCCGGCGGCGATGACGGCGGCGGTGGAAACGCTCGACATGATCAAGGGCGCCATCGTGCTGGTGGAGCAGCTGCACGAAGCATCGCGCACGCCGGTGGAGCCCAGCAAGGTGCTGCCCGGGCCGGACATGACGCCGTTCCTGACGCGCCAGCGCTACGAGCTCAAGGTGCTGCGCGACAATCTGAACTGGAAGTCGCCGGCGTTCCGCTTTGCGCTGCGCATCACCATGGCGGTGGGCGCGGGGCTGTGGATTGCCGAGCACCTGCCGTATGTGTCGCACAGCTACTGGATCCTGCTGACCATCATCGTCATCCTGAAGCCCAATTTCAGCATGACCAAGCAGCGCTACAACGACCGCCTGATCGGCACGCTGATCGGCTGCGTGATCGCGGTGGGCGTGCTCAAGGTCGTGCACCAGCCGCTGATCCTGCTGGGCGTGCTGTTCCTGGCGCTGGTGGCCAGCACGGCGTTCTCCACGATCAAGTACCGCTACACGGCCGTTGCCGCCTGCGTGCAGGTGCTGATCCAGATCAACCTGCTGGTGCCGGGCAGTTCCACGGTAGCGGGCGAGCGGCTGATCGATACCGTGATCGGCGGCGTGATCGCCACGGTGTTCAGCTTTGTGCTGCCCAGCTGGGAATATCGCGCGCTGCCCGCGCTGGTGGAAAACGTGCTGCAGGCCAACCGCCGCTACATTGCCGCCACGCGCGACCTGCTGCTGCGCGTGGCCAAGGACGATTTTGCCTACCGGGTGCAGCGCAAGCAGTTCATGGACAGCCTGTCCGCGCTGATCGGGTCGTTCCAGCGCATGCTCGACGAGCCTAAGAGCCGGCATCGCGCGGTGGACAACCTGAACCGCTTCATCGTGCAGAACTATCTGGTGGCGGCGCACGTGGCCGCGGCGCGCATCCAGGTGCGCGAACACTACGGCGAGCTGGACCTGCCGGCCGCCGAAGCCGCCATCCGCCAGGCCACCGATGCCGCAGCCAACAGCCTGCAGCTGGCCAGCGAACGGCTGGCCGAGGACGATCGTGCCGGTGGGCGGGGTGCGGGTTTCATCCGCGCGGTGAAGGACCCGGCGAAGGCGAAGGCGCCGGTGAAAGCCACGGAGACAGCAGGGCTGGTGCACGCTAGCGTTGGTGCCAACGTGGCGGCCGCCGTTGGTGTTGCCGATGATGGTGCCGATGGCGCCGATGGTGCCAATGTTGTGGCGGTGTCCGATACCCAGGCCGTGCGCGCCGCCGATGCTGCCATCGGCACGGAAGCGCTCGCCGCGCCGCCCGCGGCCGAAGACGCCAGCGAGCGTCGCGCCCGCCTGGCCGATTCCGCCGACCGCCGCCGCGCCGATGTGCTGGTACAGGCCGCGGCCTCGGGCGAGCTGACCCGGGCTGCCGGCGAGGCCGGCGGCACCGCCAGCACGGCGAGCTCCACCGGGCGCACCGCCAATGCCATCCTGGAGCGCCGCCTGCGCGCGCTGCGCGAGGACACCGCCAAGATCGCCCTGCGTACCGGCGCGATCGGCCGGGCCATGCGCGAGCGCTAGGAACCTGAAGAACCAGAATCCCAGGCTGTGCCCAGTCAGGCCTGCGTGCCCGTGCCTGGCGCCGGCTGCTCCTCGCGGGGCAGCGTCAGCATGCCGCTGTTGTAGCTGTATTCATACACCTCGCCATAGCGGCCCCATTCGATTGCCAGGGTCAGCACGCGCTCGGCTTCGTCTGGCTTGAGGAAGGCTTCGAGCTCGCGCAGCACGTGTTCCTCGCGGATCTCGCCGTCCTCGGACTGCTCCAGCTCGCGGCGGATTTGCGCGGCCAGTGCCACGTGTTGCAGCAATTGCTTGCCGAACAGCACCTTGCGCTCGGGCGGCTCCGTCTCGTAGTACGCGCGGCCCAGGCCGGTGGCGCTGATGTCGCCGCGCTCGATGGTGGCCAGTTGCAGCAGGTGCAGCGCTTCGCAGGCGGGGAGCAGGTCATCGTCGGTGAGCCCGGCTTCCTCGGCCAGGTGCGGCAGGTCGGCCCTGCCGAAAAAGGGTGCTTCGCACAGCAGGTCGAGAATGGCCTCCATCTGGCTGATGTCGGCATCCGGCAGGCGGTAGCCGATATCGCGCGCGGCCGCCAGCGCGGTGACGCGCGGGCCCATCGCGGCGGGCGACGTCATCAGTGTGTAGACCTCGTCGATCAGCCCGCGTACCTGGGAAGAGTCGCGGTTGCGCGGGCGCGGGAACGGGATCTTCACCTCGGCGCGGATACGGCCCGGATCGCTCGACAGGATCACGATGCGGTCGGCCATCATCACCGCTTCTTCGATATTGTGCGAGACGATCAGGATGCATTTGATGTTGGTGCGGCCGTCTTCCCACAGGTCGAGCATTTCGTCGCGCAGGGTCTCGCCGGTCAGCACGTCGAGCGCGGAGAAGGCCTCGTCCATCAGCAGCAGGTCGGGCTCGGTCACCAGCGCACGGGCAATGCCCACGCGCTGGCGCATGCCGCCGGAGAGCTCGCGCGGCAGCGCGCTGTTGAAGCCCGACAGCCCGATCATGTCGATCGCCGCCTCGGCCCGGCGCGCGCGCTCTTCCTTGTGCACGCCCTGGGCTTCCAGCCCGAGCTCCACGTTTTGCTGCACGGTGAGCCAGGGAAACAGCGCGAACGACTGGAACACCATGGCGATGCCTTCGGCGGTGCCGCGCAGCGGCTCGCCGCGAAAGCACACCTCGCCGCGATCGGCGCCGACCAGACCGGCCATGATGCGCAGCAGGGTGGACTTGCCAGAGCCGGACTTGCCCAGCATGGCGACGATCTCGCCGCGCTTGAGGGTCAGGTCCACGCCTTCGAGCACGGCGCGGTCGGAGCGGTCCGCGGTGCGGAAGATTTTTGAGACGCCGCGCAGTTCGACTACGGATTCGGCTGCGTCTGCGGTGGGGCTTGCCATGATGGAATTCCGTTCAGATTCAGGGCTTCAAATGGGCGGCGTATTGGCAGTGTATTGGCTGCGCATGGCGGTTCAAAGGCGCGTGCGTTCCTGCGCTAGCAGGTAGAGGCGGTTCCACAGCAGGCGGTTGAAGCCCACCACAAACACCGCCATCACGCCGATGCCTAGCGCGATGCGGGGGAAGTCGCCCTTGGAGGTCATCTCCGCGATATAGCTGCCAAGACCCGTGGCGACCAGCGTGCGGTCGCCCCAGGTGACGTACTCGGACACGATGCTCGCATTCCAAGAGCCGCCGGCCGCGGTCACCAGGCCGGTCAGCAGGCTGGGAAACACGGCGGGGATCAGGAAGCGTTTCCACAGCAGCCAGCCGCGCAGGCCAAAGTTGCGCGCGGCCAGCTTGAGTTCGGTGGGGATGCCGGAAGCACCGGCGATCACGTTGAACAGGATGTACCACTGCGTGCCGAAAATCATCAGCGGGCTGAGCCAGACCTCCGGGTTCAGCCCGAAGCGCACGATCAGCATCACCACCAGCGGGAACATCAGGTTGGCCGGGAAGGCGGCCAGGAACTGCGCCACCGGCTGGGCGACGCGCGCCACGTTGGGGTTCAGGCCGATGCGGATGCCAATCGGCACCCAGATCACCGCGGCCAGCGCGATCAGCACGATCACCCGCACCATGGTCAGGGTGCCCAGCCACAGCACATGGCCAACTTCCGCCCAACCCACCTCGGTGCGCACGAAGTGCATCACGCGATACAGGGCCAGCATGGCAATCGCGATGATGATGATGTTGCCGGCGCGCTCGATCCACATGGCGCGCCGGCCATCGTTGGCCTTCGGCGCTACCGCCTTGCGCCCGGATCCCCAGGCCAGCGTGCGCTCGGCCAGCGCCGCCGTGCGGCCCAGCAGCACGCGTACCCATTCCGAGCGGCGCAGCAGGTTGAGCAGCCACGATTGCGGCTCGGTCTCCTGCGCCATGATCTCGAAGCGGAAGCGGTCGGCCCAGGCAATCAACGGCCGGAACAGCAACTGGTCATAGAGGATGATGCCGATCAGCATGGCCAGGATGGCCCAGCCGATCGCCGCCAGGTTCTGCTGCTGGATCGCCAGCGAGATGTAGGAGCCGATACCCGGCAGCCGGATGTCGTTGCCCGATACCGAGATGGCTTCCGACGCCACCACGAAGAACCAGCCGCCGGACATCGACATCATCATGTTCCACAGCAGGCCCGGCATGGCGAAAGGCACTTCGAGGCGCCAGAACTTCTGCCACGGCGAGAGCCGGAACATGGCTGCCGCTTCCACCAGGTCGGTCGGGATGGTGCGGATCGACTGGTACAGGCTGAACGCCATGTTCCAGGCCTGCGAGGTAAAGATGGCGAAGATGGCGGCGCATTCCACCCCGACCAGGCTCCCGGGGAACAGCGCGATAAAGCCGGTCACGGTGATCGACAGGAAGCCCAGCACCGGGATCGACTGCAGGATGTCCAGCGCCGGTACCATCACTTTCTCGGCGATGCGGTTCTTGGAGGCGAGCGCCGCGAAGGCGAAGGAGAACAGCAGCGAGGCGCCCAGCGCAATCATCATGCGGATGCTGGTGCGCATGAGGTAGTAGGGCAGGTAGGCGATGTCCAGGTGCACGTCCAGCGGTTCGCCGGGCTGGTAGGGCACGTTCATCTGGCGGGCGGCAAAGGCCACCAGCACGATCACCGCCAGGATGATGGGCAGCAGCGCCAGGTCGAAGCGGTTCGGCGGCGCGGTCAGCAACTGGCTGGCGTAGCCACGGGAAGTGACCGAGCTGGCCTGGTCGTATTCGGCTTGCTGCATTATCTTGGCAGTGGAAACGTTGGCTGCGGTTGCCGTATGGGCCGGGTGGGGCCGGGCGGTCCGGGGGCCGGGATGGATCGGATCGGTGGTGCCAGCCAGGGCGTGGGCGCCTTGCGCTGCGCTGGCTCAGGTTAGGAACAGGGCTTTCGGGTTGTCGACAGGGCGCACCTTGCGCGTCGTTGTGCTGCGGACGTTACCTGTATTGGCCTGCCCTTACTGGTAACGCTTTGCATGGCGGTCTAGTTTACCTGTTATGCGTGTCGTAACCGTTTCAACGGATGTTTCAGCGCTCGCGCGCGGCAAGGGGAAGCCAGATGGAAACATGGCACATCGTGGTCAAGGGGAGGGTGCAGGGCGTGGGCTACCGCGTGGCCTGCGCGGGGCAGGCCGGGGCGCTTGGCATCAACGGCTGGGTGCGCAACCGGCACGACGGCTCGGTCGAGGTCATGGCCTATGGGCCGCCGGATCGGCTGGAGGCCCTTTGCAACTGGATGCGGCGCGGGCCGCCGGACGCGCAGGTCAACGCGCTGGTGGCGTTGCCCGGCGCGGGTGAGTTCGAGGATTTCGACTGCCTGCCGACCGCTTGAGGCGTGCCCGGCAAGGGGGCGGCTGCGCGGCGGCTCAGGTGGCGCGCCAGTCCACCGGCGCGGTGCCGTGCTGTTGCAGCCAATCGTTGGCCAGCCGGAAGTGCCCGCAGCCCAGGAAACCCCGGTGTGCCGACAGCGGTGACGGATGCGGCGCTTCCAGCACGCAGTGCGTGCCGGCCAGCAAGGGCTTCTTGGCCTGTGCATGGCTGCCCCACAGCAGGAAGACCAGGTGCGGGCGCGCGGCCGACAAGGCCTGGATCAGGCAATCGGTCACCGCTTCCCAGCCGCGCTTGGCGTGGCTGGCGGCCTGGCCTTGCTCCACCGTCAGCACGGTGTTGAGCAGCAGCACGCCCTGGCGCGCCCAGCCTTCGAGATTGCCGGAAGCCGGTGCAGCGCCGCCTTCATACTCCGCGGCGATTTCCTTGAAGATGTTGCGCAGGCTGGGCGGCACGCGCACGCCGTCCGGCACCGAGAAGGCCAGGCCATGCGCCTGCGGAACCTCGCTGCCGTTGACCACGCCGGTGCCGTGATACGGGTCCTGGCCGAGGATGACTACCTTCACGGTCTCGGGCGGCGTCAGGTGCAAGGCGTGGAACACGTCATGCGGAAAGACCGGCTTGCCGCTCGCGCGCTCGCCGTCGACGAAGGCGGCCAGTTCCTGCCAGCCGGCGGTGTTCATGCAGGGGGCCAGCAATGCGCGCCAGGCCGCAGGCAGCGCGGCGGCTTGCTCCGACAGGCTGGCGGCGGCCGGGGCAGGCACGGCGGCGTTTTCGGTTTCGGCCGCGGCAACGGCCGGGGCTGCGAACAGGTCGGCCTGTGCGCTGTTGTGCTTGGTCATGCTGGAGGAGTACCTGTTCTTTTAGGGAGGGGCGAGAGGGCGCGGGCGCGCCAGCTCAGGCGTGGCCGGCACCGGCGGCGAGCCGATAGCCGCGCGCGGCCTTGCTCTGGTCGGACGGCTTGAGGGGCGCAACGTGCTGCAGCCGCAGCGCCAGCGCGCGCAGCGCGGCTTCAGCCTGTGCTTGGGTGGGCGCCGCCTGTCCGGTGTCGCCGGGCAGCCACTCAAGCTCCAGTTCCTGGATCGTCTCTTGCGCGGCGCTGGCGGGCGCTGAAATGGTTCCGACGTCGAGCGCGGCCTCGATGCTTACGCCGTCCTGCTCGACCAGCCAGGTGCGCCGCGTGAAATCGGTGCGGAATACCGGTGCCAGAGTGGCGGCCAGTGGCGCGAGCAGGGCGCGCGCCTCGGGCGGGAAGGCGTCCAGCTCGATGGCTTCGGCCGCCACCCTGGTTTCCCACTCGTGACGGGCGGCCAGCCCGGCTTCGCTCTTGCCCGCGGTCTTCAGCGTCTGCAGCCATTGCTCGCCGCGGCGGCGCAGCCGCAGGGCGGCGCGTGCGCTGGCGAGGTCGCGCGCGGGCGTGTCAAGGTAGACGTTGAGCAGCGTGTGCTCGCCGCGCGCCTGTCCTTGTCCATCCAGCCAGGCCGCCAGCGCCGGCATGGCACCGTCCGGCACCGCCAGCTTGAGTTCGATTTCCTGGGCCATTGTGGTTTTATGTTTCCGTTCAGGCGAACAGGCGGGCCAGCTCGACACCCGGGTCGGGTGCGCGCATGAAGGCCTCGCCCACCAGGAAGGCGTGCACATTGGCGTCACGCATGCGGTGCACGTCGTCCGGGCCGATGATGCCGGATTCGGTCACCACCAGGCGGTCGTCGGGGATGCGCGCAAGCAGGTCCAGCGTGTTGTCGAGCGATACCTCGAAGGTCCGCAGGTTGCGGTTGTTCACGCCCAGCAGCGGCGTTTTCAGGCGCAGCGCGGCGTCGAGCTCTTCGCCGCCGTGCACTTCCACCAGCACGTCCATGCCGAGCTCATGCGCGCAGGCTTCCAGTTCGGCCATCAGGCCCGGGTCCAGCGCGGACACGATCAGCAGGATGGCGTCGGCGCCCCAGCAGCGCGCTTCATAGACCTGGTACAGGTCGATCATGAAGTCCTTGCGCAAGGCCGGCAACGGGCAGGCGCCGCGGGCGCGCTTGAGGAAGTCAGCGTGGCCCTGGAAGAAGTTCACGTCCGTCAGGACGGAAAGGCAGGCCGCGCCATGCGTGGCGTAGCTCTCGGCGATGGCTTCCGGCACGAAGTTCGCGCGCAACACGCCCTTGGAGGGCGAGGCCTTCTTCACCTCGGCGATCACCCCGGCGTTGCCGGCGGCGATCTTCTCGCGCAGCGCGCGTTCGAAGCCGCGCGGCGCCAGGCCCGGTTCGGCGCGCAGGCTCTCGGCCTCGGCGCGCAGGCTCGGCAGGGCGCGCTTCTTGCGCGCCGCGTTCACTTCGTCGGCCTTCACGGCCAGGATTTTCTGCAGGATATCGGACATGCGGTAATTCTCTCGCGGGGCTGGATGGCTCGGGCTTACTTGAACTGCTGCGTGGCGCGCACGAACTGGTCGAGCTTCTCGCGCGCCGCGCCGCTGGCGATGGCCTCGCGCGCGCGCTGGATGCCGTCCTCGATCGAGCTGGCCACATTGGCCGCATACAGCGCCGTGCCGGCGTTGAGCGTGACGATCTCGCGCGGGGTGCCGGGCACATCGGTGAGCGCTTCCAGCAGCATTTCCTTCGACTCGGCGGCATCGGCCACCTTCAGGCCGCGGTTGGAGATCATCTGCAGGCCGAAATCCTCGGGGTGGACTTCGTACTCGCGCACTTCGCCGTCCTTGAGTTCGCCCACCAGCGTGGCGGCGCCCAGCGAGACCTCATCCATGCCGTCCTTGCCGTAGACCACCAGCGCATGGCGCGCGCCCAGGCGCTGCATCACGCGTACCTGGATGCCGACCAGGTCGGGGTGGAACACGCCCATCAGGATATTGGGCGCGTCGGCCGGGTTGGTCAGCGGGCCCAGGATATTGAAGATGGTGCGCACGCCCATTTCCTTGCGGATCGGGGCGACGTTCTTCATGGCCGGGTGATGGGTAGGGGCGAACATGAAGCCGATGCCGGTCTGCTCGATGCAGTGCCCGACCTGCTCCGGCGTCAGCATGATGTTCACGCCCAGCGCCTCCAGCACATCGGCGCTGCCCGACTTGGAGCTCACGCCACGGTTGCCGTGCTTGGCAATGCGCGCGCCGGCGGCGGACGCCACGAACATCGACGCGGTGGAAATATTGAACGTATGCGAGCCGTCGCCGCCGGTGCCGACGATGTCGACGAAGTTCTCGCGGTCCTTGACTGGCACCTTGTTGGCGAACTCGCGCATCACCTGCGCCGCCGCCGAGATCTCGCCGATGGTCTCCTTCTTGACCCGCAGGCCGGTCAGGATGGCCGCGGCCATCACCGGCGACATCTGGCCCTGCATGATCTGCCGCATCAGGTGCAGCATCTCGTCATGGAAGATCTCGCGGTGTTCGATGCAGCGGGTGAGGGCTTCCTGGGGCGTGATGGACATGGCGGTCTCGGTCTTTGCGTTGGTGTGGGCCGCGCCGGGGACCGGCGCGCTAGGCGTATCGAGCAGTCTCATCGGGGCGCCTTGACGAAGTTGGCCAGCAGCGCATGGCCGTGCTCGGACAGGATGGACTCGGGGTGGAACTGCACCCCCTCGATGGCGAGCGTCTTGTGGCGCACGCCCATGATTTCGCCATCCGGTGTCCAGGCCGTCACTTCCAGGCAATCCGGCAAGGTCTCGCGCTCGATCGCCAGGGAATGATAGCGCGTCACGTCGAAGTGCTTGGGCAGGCCGGCGAACACGCCTTCCTGCGTGGTCTCGATGCGGCTGACCTTGCCGTGCATGACCTGCTTGGCGCGGATCACCTTGCCGCCGAAGGCTTCGCCGATGGCCTGGTGGCCCAGGCACACGCCCAGCATCGGGATGCGGCCGGCAAAGTGCTGCAGCACTGCCACGGAAATGCCGGCTTCACGCGGGCTGCACGGGCCGGGCGAAACGCAGATATGGTCGGGCTTGAGCGCCTCGATGTCTTCCAGCGTGATTTCGTCGTTGCGATAGGTGCGCACGTCGGCGCCGAGTTCGCCGAAGTATTGGACGATGTTGTAGGTAAACGAATCGTAGTTGTCGATCATCAGCAGCATGGCGGTTCCCCTGTTCCCTTTACCTTAAATATCCGAGTCCAGGCCGTCCTGGACCTGCTCGGCGGCGCGGATCACGGCGCGCGCCTTGGCTTCGGTTTCCCTCCATTCGGCTTCGGGGTCCGAGTCGGCAACGATGCCGGCGGCAGCCTGCACATAGAGATTGCCGTCCTTGACGATGCCGGTACGGATCGCAATGGCCAGGTCCATCTCGCCGCCGAAGGACAGGTAGCCCACCGCGCCGCCGTAGATGCCGCGCTTGCGCGGCTCCAGCTCGTCGATGATCTCCATCGCGTGCACCTTGGGCGCACCCGACAGCGTGCCGGCCGGGAAGGTGGCGCGCAGCACGTCGAGGTTGCTCATGCCGGGCTTGAGCGTGCCTTCCACCGAGCTGACGATGTGCTGCACGTGGGAGTATTTTTCGATCACCATCTGGTCGGTGACCTTGACCGAGCCGATCTCGGCGATGCGGCCGATGTCGTTGCGCGCCAGGTCGATCAGCATCACGTGCTCGGCGATTTCCTTGGGATCGTTGAGCAGCTCGGTGGCCAGTTGCGCGTCCTTCTCTGGCGTGTTGCCGCGCGGACGGGTACCGGCCAGCGGGCGGATGGTGACGATGTGATCCTCGCGCTGGTCGCCGTTGCTGCCCACACGGCGGGTTTCCTGGCGCACCAGGATCTCGGGCGAGGCGCCCACGATCTGGAAGTCGCCGAAGTTGTAGAAGTACATGTATGGCGACGGGTTCAGCGAGCGCAGCGCGCGGTACAGCGTCAGCGGGGAGTCGCGGTACGGCTTGACCAGGCGCTGGCCGATCTGCACCTGCATCATGTCGCCAGCCATGATGTATTCCTTGGCCTTGTGCACGGCGGCGAGGTAGTCGGCCTTCTCGAATTCGCGGTAGACGTCGGTTTGCACCGAGGGGCTGGTGATGGGCACATCCACCGGCTGGCGCAGCTTCATGCGCAGTTCGCGCAGGCGCTGGCGGGCGCGGGCGTAGGCTTCCGGCGTGGTCGGGTCAGCGTAGACGATCAGGTAAAGCTTGCCGGACAGGTTGTCGATCACGGCCAGCTCTTCGCACAGCAGCAGCTGGATGTCGGGCAGGTTCAGGTCGTCCGGCTTTTGCGTGTTGGCGAGCTTCTTCTCGATATAACGCACCGCGTCGTAGCCGAAGTAGCCGGCCAGGCCACCGCAAAAGCGCGGCAGGCCGGGGCGCAGCGCCACCTTGAAGCGCTTCTCGAAGTCGGCGATGAAGTCGAGCGGGTTGCCTTCGTGGGTTTCCACCACGCGGCCATCCGTGACCACTTCGGTGCGCATGCCCGAGGCGCGCAGCAGGGTGCGGGCGTGCAGGCCGATGAACGAGTAGCGTCCGAAGCGCTCGCCGCCCACCACGGATTCCAGCAAGAAGGTGTTGACCCCGCGCGTTTGCGATTGCGCCAGCTTCAGGTACAGCGACAGCGGCGTTTCCAGGTCGGCGAAGGCTTCGGTGATCAGGGGGATACGGTTGTAGCCCTGCTCGGCCAGCGATTTGAATTCCAGTTCGGTCATGTCGATCCTCTTGTGCTGCGGCGCCTGCGTATCAGTATGGCGCACGCCGCGGTGTCGGCAACTTGGGGCTGGAAGGTCGTCAGACCCGCCCCGGAGAGACCATGGCGCGGACGAGTGTCCACGCACGGCCGGGGTGGGCGTGCAGCGCGTTCGGAAGACACCGGCGCAAGGGCTGGATGTCGGGCGGCTGGAAAATCAGGGAAGGTCCGGCAACCTGCCGGTCTGGCCGGCCCTTTCCTGGTGCGGATGCATCGCGGGGATGCGGGAAAGGGGCGGTCAGGAGACTCGCGAACGCACTTTACGCCTGTTGGGAGGCGCGCCAGCGACGCCAGGGCCAGGCCTGCCGATCACTGCCAGAAGAGATGCGTTTGCGGTTCAGAAACATGAAATCGTGTTCAGCGATTTATGGTTTGGATGTTGGGTGGTGCCTTGGCTTCGGCGGCCTTGCGGCCGCCGGGGTCATGCCCGGTGTGCCGCCAACAGCTCGGCAACGCGAACAATGGAATCGACTATACCATCGGCGTCAACGCCTTGTACAGGATTGCCGTGGTTGTAGCCGTAGGGCACAAGCAGCACTCCCATGCCCGCCGCGCGGGCCGCCTGCGCATCGTTTTCCGAGTCGCCGATCGCGGCCATTTCGGCTGGCTCCAGGTGGAACACCTCCGCTACCTTGAGCAGCGGAAGGGGATCCGGCTTGCGCAGGGCGAAGGCGTCGCCGCCGTAGACCAGCTCGAAGAACCGGCCCAGGCCGGTCTTGGCCAGCAGCGGCTCGGTGAAGCTATGCGGCTTGTTGGTCACGCAGGCCATCCGGAGGCCAGCTGCCTTCAGGGCCGCCAGGCCTTCGGCGACGCCGGGGTAGACCTGCGAGAACTGACCGTTGATGCGCAGGTATTCGCGGTCGTACAGCGCCAGCGCATCGGCAAACATGCCGTTGGCGTGGGCCGGCGAGAAGCGCGCATCCAGCACGCGCCGGATCAGGTTCTCCGAGCCCTTGCCGACAAAGCTGACGATCTCTTCCTTGCTCATCGGCGCGGCGTTGCCAAGCTGCGGATGCAGGTGGACCAGCGCCTTCAACATGGCATTGACCGCCGCGTGGAAGTCGCCGGCGGTGTCCACCATGGTGCCGTCCAGGTCCACGATGACACCGCGGATGCCGCGCCAGTCGGTGCGCTTCATCTGCGCCGAGCTCATTGGCCTGCCTTGCCGACCTTGGCCAGCTCGCTGCGCATGGCCGACAGCACGCCCTTGTAGCCGCCGTCGGCGTCCGGCTTGCTGAACACGGCGGAACCGGCGACAAAGGTGTCGGCCCCGGCCGCGGCGATCTCGGCGATGTTGTCGATCTTCACGCCACCGTCCACTTCCAGCAGGATGCGGCGTCCGGTGCGCTCGGCGTACGCGTCGATGCGCTTGCGGGCCGCGCGCAGCTTGTTGAGCGTCTCGGGAATGAAGGACTGGCCGCCAAAGCCGGGGTTGACCGACATCAGCAGGATCACGTCGATCCGGTCCATCACGTGGTCCAGGTGGTGCAGCGGCGTGGCCGGGTTGAACACCAGGCCGGCCTGGCAGCCGTGTTCGCGGATCAGCGCCAGGGAGCGGTCGATATGCTCGCTGGCTTCCGGGTGGAAGGTGATGATATTGGCGCCTGCCTTGGCGAAGTCCGGAATGATGCGGTCCACCGGGCGCACCATCAGGTGCACGTCGATCGGGGCGGTTACGTGGGGGCGGATCGCCTCGCACACCAGCGGGCCCACCGTCAGGTTCGGCACGTAGTGGTTGTCCATCACGTCGAAATGGATCCAGTCGGCGCCGTCCGCGGTCACGCGCCGCACTTCCTCGCCCAGGCGGGCAAAGTCGGCGGACAGGATGGACGGGGCGATGCGGTAGGTGGGCGTGCTCATGGCGGGGCTCGAAAGGAGGGTGCTTCAAGGGGGAAGCCGGTATTTTACCCTCCCCGCGCGGGGCGCCGCTGCCGTCCGACAGGCAGCTTGCGGCGGCTTAGCTTGCCGCCCCCGGAGCCATGCCGCACAATGCGGCTACCCTGATCCCGCCCTGATGTGTCGACAATGAGCGAATACGCGTTTTCCGTGGCCGTACGTACCCAGTACCTGGCCGACCAGTCCGACCCTGAGCGCGGGCGCCATGCCTTCGCCTACACCATCACGATCCACAATACCGGCGAGGTGGCTGCGCAGCTGATCTCCCGGCACTGGGTCATCACCGATAGCGACAACGGTACCCAAGAAGTGGCTGGCCTTGGCGTGGTCGGGCACCAGCCCCTGCTCAAGCCGGGCGAGCATTTCGAGTACACCAGCTGGGCCACCATCTCGACCCCGGTGGGCTCGATGAAGGGCGAGTATTTCTGCGTGGCCGAGGATGGCCATCGCTTCGAGGTGCCGATCCCCGAGTTTGCGCTGGTCCTGCCGCGCATGCTGCACTGAGACGTTGTACTGAACGCGGCGGAACCTATTGGCCCGAAGTGCTGTCCTGATCCTGTTGGGTACGCGCCGTGCCTTGTCCCGCATTTCCTCCATGTCCAGCACGCGACGGATGATCGTCCGGAGCGCGGCTGGGGCGCGGGTTCTTCTTGGCCGTGCCCATGGTCCAGACCACGATGAAGATCAGCAGGAAGAGCGCCAGTCCGGCCTCGAGGGCGAAGAGCAGCATGGGATGGGCTTCAAAGAACTTGCTCATGACAGGGCTACGTGGAGGCGACGGTGGGCATTGTAGGCCATCGGCAGATGCGTCCGGCCGCGATACGCTGAGTTTTCACCCAATCAAGATGGCACACCTGCATTCCCTTTTCCGCTTTCCTATTTCGTCTTCCCGCTCCTCGTCGGGACAGGCAAGTACCGCTGCCAGCGGCCGCCGGCTTGGCTGGCTCGGGCTTGCCGCCGCCGCCACGCTGCTGGCCGGCTGCATGAGCGGCCCGCCGCCCCGCATTGAAGGCCCGGGCACCCGGCCCGTGACGCCGCCCACCGGTTCCACCCAGAAGGGCGTGCTGCAAGCCGCCAGCTGGGGCGAGATCGGCGGCTGGAGCCAGGACGACATGCGCGCCGCCTGGCCGGCGCTGCAGGCCAGTTGCCAGGCCCTGAAGAAGCGCGCCGAGTGGAACCGCGTCTGCGCGCTCGGCCTGATGGTCGACGCCGGCGACCTGGGCGCGATGCGCGCCTACTTCGAGTCCAACTTCCAGCCCTTCCGCGTGGTCAACGGCGATGGCACAGACAGCGGGCTGATCACCGGCTACTACGAGCCGATCCTGCACGGCGCACGCATGCGCCAGGGACAGTACCAGGTCCCGCTGTATCGCAAGCCGCCCCAGTGGGGCAACCGGCCGCTGCCGGCGCGCGGCGAACTGCTGCAGAACCCGGCCCTGCGCGGCCAGGAACTGGTCTGGGTGGATGATCCCGTGGAAGCGGCGTTCCTGCAGATCCAGGGCTCCGGCCGGATCCGCCTGCAGGACGGCAGCGTCATGCGGGTGGGCTTCGGCGGCACCAACGACCAGCCGTTCCGTTCCTTCGGCAAGTGGCTGCTCGACCGCGGCGAGATCACGCCGGCGCAGGCCACCATGCAAGGCATCAAGGCCTGGGCGCGGGCCAACCCGGGGCGCGTGGATGAGATGCTCAACGTGAACCCGCGCTTCGTGTTCTTCCGCGAGCTGCCGCCTAATAACGATGGCCCGGTTGGCGCGCTGGGCGTGCCGCTGACTGCCGAGCGCTCCATCGCGGTCGATCCCGCGACCATCCCGCTGGGCGTGCCGGTCTTCCTCTCGACCACGCGGCCGCTGTCGTCCGAGCCGATCCAGCGCCTGATGTTCGCGCAGGATACGGGCTCCGCCATCAAGGGCGGGGTGCGGGCTGACTTCTTCTGGGGGGCTGGCGATGCAGCTGGCGAGACCGCCGGACGGATGAAGCAGGGCGGGCGCATGTGGGTGCTGATGCCGCGCAGCTAAGGCATGAAAACAAGGGCCGGCCATTCCTGGCCGGCCCTTGTTATTACCTCTCCACCTTCGGCGCTTCAGCGCGGGCGCTGGTCGACGATGCGCCTCGCCTTGCCCACCGAGCGCTCCACGCCGCCGCTAGGCAGGATCTCGATGCCAACGGTCACGCCGATAAACGCCTTGATGTCGTAGGTCAGCTGGGCGCTGGCCTGCTGCGTGGCCGCCGGGTCGACGCCATGCGCGCATTCCACGCGCACGGTCAGCACATCGAGATGGCCATCCTTGGTCAGCACGCACTGGTAGTGCGGCGCCAGTTCGGCGTGCTTGAGGATCAGCTCCTCGATCTGCGAGGGGAACACGTTGACGCCGCGGATGATCATCATGTCGTCTGTGCGGCCGGTCACCTTCTCCATGCGGCGGAAGGCGCCGCGGGCGCTGCCGGGCAGCAGCCGGGTGAGATCCCGGGTCCGGTAACGGACAATCGGCAGGGCCTCCTTGGACAGCGACGTAAAGACCAGCTCGCCGAATTCACCGTCGGGCAGCACCTCGCCGGTGATGGGATCGATCACCTCGGGGTAGAAATGATCCTCCCAGATGGTCGGGCCATCCTTGGTCTCTGCGCACTCGCTGGCCACGCCCGGCCCCATGACTTCCGACAGCCCGTAGATATCCACCGCCGAGATGTCCATGCGCTTCTCGATGGCCAGGCGCATCTCAGGCGTCCACGGCTCCGCGCCGAAGATACCGACTTTGAGGGAACTGGAGGTCGGGTCGATGCCCTGGCGCTCGAACTCGTCGGCGATGGCCAGCATGTAGCTGGGCGTGACCATGATCACTTCCGGCTTGAAGTCCTGGATCAGCTGCACCTGCCGCTCGGTCTGGCCGCCACCGAACGGGATCGCCGTCAGCCCTGCCTTTTCCACGCCATAGTGCGCGCCGAGTCCACCGGTAAAGAGCCCGTAGCCGTAGCTGATATGCACCTTGTCGCCGCGCCGCGCACCGGCCGCGCGGATCGAGCGGGCCACCACCGTGGCCCAGGTGTCGATGTCCTTCAAGGTGTAGCCCACCACCGTGGGCTTGCCGGTTGTGCCCGACGAGGCATGGATGCGTGCCACGCGGTCCTGCGGCACGGCGAACATCCCGAATGGGTAGCTATCGCGCAAGTCCTGCTTGGTGGTGAACGGAAAGCGGGCGAGGTCGGCCAGCGTACGGATCTGGTTCGGGTGGACGCCGGCGGCATCGAACTTGCGGCGGTAGACCGGCGAGTTCTGATAGGCGTGGTTGAGCGACCATTGCAGGCGTTCCAGTTGCAACGCCTGCAATGCATCGCGGCTGGCGGTCTCGATCGGCTCGAGCGGCAGATCTGTCAGGCGCGTCATGGTGTCTCCTGCGCGGGGCTTATGTTTGCTTGTCTTTGTATTTATATTCGTCTGGGCCAGGCATCACTGCGCCGCGCCCGGCGGGGCGACCACATGCCCCTTGATCTGCGCGGACTTGCCGCGGAACATCGCTACCGGCTCGCCGGCGCGGTTGGTCACCCGGATATCGTAGATGCCATGCCGGCCCGACAGGACCTGCTCCGTGGCTTCTGCCGTCAGCACGTCGTCGCCGTGCACGGGTTTGAGGAACTCGATGCTGCAGCCTGCCGCCACCGTGTTGATATTGTGGCTGTTGCAGGCGAAGGCAAAGGTCGAGTCGGCCAGCGTGAACATCAGGCCGCCGTGGCAGATGCCGTGGCCGTTGAGGAATTCCCGGCGCACCGGCATGGACAAGCGCGCGTAGCCGGGCCGCACGGCCTCGACGATGATGCCCAGCCAGCGGCTGCAGGCGTCGGCTTCGTACATGCTGGCGGCGGCCGCTTCCGCGAGGGCCTGGGGATCGTGGGTCAAGCTGGTCTCCTGTTCGTGCTGTTGGCTGCGCTGCGGTATTGGCGATCCTATCGCCCGGTGAAGCGCGGTGCGCGTTTTTCCAGGAAGGCGTTCACGCCCTCGGCATAGTCGGGCGACGCGCCCAGCTCGCGCTGCAGGTCGCGTTCCAGGTCAAGCTGGGCATCGAGCCCCTGGCTCGCGCCGGCGTACATGGCTTGCTTGATGGCGGCCAGGGCGCGCGTCGGCTGGGCCGCCAGGTGCGTGGCCAGCGCCAACGCCTGCACGGGCAGCAGCGGATCGTCCATCGCCTCCCAGATCAGCCCCCACTTCTCGGCCTCGTCGGCGCTGAGCTTGTCGCCCGTCATGGCCAGGCCCATGGCGCGGGCCATGCCGATGCGCTTGGGCAGCAGCCAGGTGCCGCCAGAATCCGGCACCAGCCCGATCTTGACGAAGGCCTGGATAAAGCTGGCCGAGCGCGCCGCCAGCACCATGTCGCAAGCCAGCGCCAGGTTGGCCCCCGCGCCGGCCGCCGTGCCGTTGACGGCGGCAATCACCGGCAGCGGCAGCTTTTGCAGGCGCCGGACCAGCCGGTTGAACCACACGTCGATCAACTCGCCAAGGTCGGTCATGGCGCCGGGCGTGAAATCCAGGTCGGCCAGGTCCTGCCCCGCGCAGAA
Source organism: Cupriavidus sp. PET2-C1 (assembly GCF_054515855.1). Classification (NCBI taxonomy): domain Bacteria; kingdom Pseudomonadati; phylum Pseudomonadota; class Betaproteobacteria; order Burkholderiales; family Burkholderiaceae; genus Cupriavidus; species Cupriavidus sp. PET2-C1. The sequence goes on along the minus strand of NZ_CM137259.1, from coordinate 3,850,620 downwards.
GCCGCGCCCGGCACCCGTCAACAGCAGGGCGCGGGCGCCGCCGGCCTCCACATGGTCGAGTGCCTGCTGCAGCACGGCGTGCATTTCGCGGGTAAAACTATTGAGCTTGTCGGGGCGATTCAGCGTGATGACCGCAACCTGGCCATGCCAGGCGAGCAGTATCGGGCCGGTAGTCAGGCTGGTCTGTGGGGGCGTATCTGGCATCTTTCGTCTCCTGCCATGTCAGTGGAGGCAATGTCTGGCGGCACGCGGTCACTCTTATTTATAGGAGGGTCCGGATCGCCGTTTAAATTAACCGACCAGTCGGTCGGCAAATGGTAGCACTAATTTGCGCACGCGAGTATCGTCTCGCAGGGTAACGAATCGATCCACTTTCCGCTTTCCGACTTCCCATTCCAAGCAAGAGGAGAACACATGCCGTACGAGAACATTCTGGTGGAAACGCGCGGGCGCGTCGGCCTGGTGACGCTGAATCGCCCCAAGGCCCTGAACGCGCTCAATGACGCCCTGATGGATGAACTGGGCGCGGCGCTGCTCGCATTCGACGCCGATGAAGCCATCGGCAGCATCGTGATCACCGGCAGCGAACGCGCTTTTGCCGCGGGCGCCGATATCGGCATGATGGCCAAGTACTCCTACATGGATGTGTACAAGGGCGACTACATCACGCGCAACTGGGAAACGATCCGCCGCATCCGCAAGCCGGTGATCGCGGCCGTGGCCGGCTACGCGCTCGGCGGCGGCTGCGAGCTGGCGATGATGTGCGACATCATCATCGCCGCCGATACCGCCCGTTTCGGCCAGCCCGAGGTCAAGCTGGGCACGATGCCCGGCGCCGGCGGCACCCAACGCCTGCCGCGCGCGGTCTCCAAGGCCAAGGCCATGGACCTGTGCCTGACCTCACGCATGATGGACGCGGCGGAAGCCGAACGCGCCGGCCTCGTGTCGCGCGTGGTTGCCGCCGACAAGCTGCTCGACGATGCGCTGGCCGCTGCCGAGACCATCGCCGGTTTCTCGCTGCCGGTGGTGATGATGATCAAGGAGTCGATCAACGCGGCTTACGAAACCAGCCTTTCCGAGGGCGTGCACCTGGAGCGCCGTTTGTTCCACTCCACCTTTGCGACGGAAGACCAGAAGGAAGGGATGGCTGCTTTTGTGGAGAAGAGGGCGCCCGATTTCAAGCATCGCTAAAACTTGATAGGTGAATACCCGAGCAACTTCATCGGGTATTCACCTTCCGGTGCGGGTTAAGCGGGCTGTATTTTCTTTATAGATCAATGGGTTGTTCCAGCGCCTTCGGCATGCCTCGCATACTCATGTGACAAAACGATTGCCAAGGTCCGGGGAGGCGCATATGATTCGCCCCCTCGCAACACGAAACACCGCTGCAAAGCAGACGGGACAAGGGTTGCGGGGTCGGCAGGGTGGTTGGCGGCGCGGATGGCGCAGCGAGCTGAAGGAAAAAAACCTGTTGACGAAACGATGATCACGCTTCATAATCTCGTTTCTCTGCTGCAGCAAACGCAGCGACGCGGTAAGCAAAGCGAACCGTGGCAAGTTCTTTAACAAACAAACAAACAACCGATAAGTGTGGGCGCTTGATAGCGGATGCGGAAGACTTCGGTCTTTTAGCTTACAAGTTATAAAGTGCTCGCACAGTAAAACATGTTGGTTATGTCTTCGGATGTAACCAGTCAGTTTTCTGAGAGTGAGCGACCGCTCGAAAGAGCGAGGTTTCAGCAGGCAACTGCGCGGAACCACACAGGTATTAAACTGAAGAGTTTGATCCTGGCTCAGATTGAACGCTGGCGGCATGCCTTACACATGCAAGTCGAACGGCAGCACGGGAGCAATCCTGGTGGCGAGTGGCGAACGGGTGAGTAATACATCGGAACGTGCCCTGTCGTGGGGGATAACTAGTCGAAAGATTAGCTAATACCGCATACGACCTGAGGGTGAAAGCGGGGGACCGTAAGGCCTCGCGCGATAGGAGCGGCCGATGTCTGATTAGCTAGTTGGTGGGGTAAAGGCCCACCAAGGCGACGATCAGTAGCTGGTCTGAGAGGACGATCAGCCACACTGGGACTGAGACACGGCCCAGACTCCTACGGGAGGCAGCAGTGGGGAATTTTGGACAATGGGGGCAACCCTGATCCAGCAATGCCGCGTGTGTGAAGAAGGCCTTCGGGTTGTAAAGCACTTTTGTCCGGAAAGAAATCCCTTGCCCTAATACGGCGGGGGGATGACGGTACCGGAAGAATAAGCACCGGCTAACTACGTGCCAGCAGCCGCGGTAATACGTAGGGTGCGAGCGTTAATCGGAATTACTGGGCGTAAAGCGTGCGCAGGCGGTTTTGTAAGACAGGCGTGAAATCCCCGAGCTCAACTTGGGAATGGCGCTTGTGACTGCAAGGCTAGAGTATGTCAGAGGGGGGTAGAATTCCACGTGTAGCAGTGAAATGCGTAGAGATGTGGAGGAATACCGATGGCGAAGGCAGCCCCCTGGGACGTCACTGACGCTCATGCACGAAAGCGTGGGGAGCAAACAGGATTAGATACCCTGGTAGTCCACGCCCTAAACGATGTCAACTAGTTGTTGGGGATTCATTTCTTCAGTAACGTAGCTAACGCGTGAAGTTGACCGCCTGGGGAGTACGGTCGCAAGATTAAAACTCAAAGGAATTGACGGGGACCCGCACAAGCGGTGGATGATGTGGATTAATTCGATGCAACGCGAAAAACCTTACCTACCCTTGACATGCCACTAACGAAGCAGAGATGCATCAGGTGCCCGAAAGGGAAAGTGGACACAGGTGCTGCATGGCTGTCGTCAGCTCGTGTCGTGAGATGTTGGGTTAAGTCCCGCAACGAGCGCAACCCTTGTCTTTAGTTGCTACGCAAGAGCACTCTAGAGAGACTGCCGGTGACAAACCGGAGGAAGGTGGGGATGACGTCAAGTCCTCATGGCCCTTATGGGTAGGGCTTCACACGTCATACAATGGTGCGTACAGAGGGTTGCCAACCCGCGAGGGGGAGCTAATCCCAGAAAACGCATCGTAGTCCGGATCGTAGTCTGCAACTCGACTACGTGAAGCTGGAATCGCTAGTAATCGCGGATCAGCATGCCGCGGTGAATACGTTCCCGGGTCTTGTACACACCGCCCGTCACACCATGGGAGTGGGTTTTGCCAGAAGTAGTTAGCCTAACCGCAAGGAGGGCGATTACCACGGCAGGGTTCATGACTGGGGTGAAGTCGTAACAAGGTAGCCGTATCGGAAGGTGCGGCTGGATCACCTCCTTTCAAGAGCGTGCATCTTAAGTCGAGCGTTCACACTTATCGGTTTGTTTGCTGTTACAGCCAAGGGTCTGTAGCTCAGGTGGTTAGAGCACCGTCTTGATAAGGCGGGGGTCGTAGGTTCAAGTCCTACCAGACCCACCAAGTTATAGACGGTGGTTCGATGTTGAGCTTCCGGCGTCAGTAGTATTTGGGGGATTAGCTCAGCTGGGAGAGCACCTGCTTTGCAAGCAGGGGGTCGTCGGTTCGATCCCGTCATCCTCCACCAATTACCTGGTACCTTGGATTGGTCGTCAAAGGCAAGCGCTTAGGATTGAGCGTTTGCCTTTGGCCTTGGCCAAGACGTTGCGAGACCAAGTCTCGCACGGCTGTTCTTTAACAATATGGGATGTAGTAAAGGTGTCGTGAGCGTTGATGAGACGCTGTAGTAAAAACACGATACCGGGTTGTGATTGTATCAACCGAAATGTATTTAAGTGATCGAAAGATGACTTGGAATACGGCACAAATGCGAGAACTCATCCTGTAGCGAGCACGGCTTGAACGCAAGTTTGAGACACACTCGTTATAGGGTCAAGCGAACAAGTGCATGTGGTGGATGCCTTGGCGATCACAGGCGATGAAGGACGCGGTAGCCTGCGAAAAGCTTCGGGGAGCTGGCAAACAAGCTTTGATCCGGAGATGTCCGAATGGGGAAACCCGGCCCGAATGGGTCATCCCTGACTGAATACATAGGTCAGGGAAGCGAACGCGGCGAACTGAAACATCTAAGTAGCTGCAGGAACAGAAATCAACCGAGATTCCCAGAGTAGTGGCGAACGAAATGGGAAGAGCCTTGTACTCTTTAGCAGCATTGTTAGCAGAACGGGATGGAAAGCCCGGCCATAGCAGGTGATAGCCCTGTATGCGAAAACAGCGTTGTGGAACTAGGTGTACGACAAGTAGGGCGGGACACGTGAAATCCTGTCTGAAGATGGGGGGACCATCCTCCAAGGCTAAATACTCGTGATCGACCGATAGTGAACCAGTACCGTGAGGGAAAGGCGAAAAGAACCCCGGGAGGGGAGTGAAATAGATCCTGAAACCGCATGCATACAAACAGTCGGAGCCTGGAAACGGGTGACGGCGTACCTTTTGTATAATGGGTCAGCGACTTACATTCAGTGGCAAGCTTAACCGATTAGGGAAGGCGTAGCGAAAGCGAGTCCGAATAGGGCGTTCAGTCGCTGGGTGTAGACCCGAAACCAGACGATCTATCCATGGCCAGGTTGAAGGTGCGGTAACACGTACTGGAGGACCGAACCCACTAACGTTGAAAAGTTAGGGGATGAGCTGTGGATAGGGGTGAAAGGCTAAACAAGTCTGGAAATAGCTGGTTCTCTCCGAAAACTATTTAGGTAGTGCCTCGTGTCTCACCTTCGGGGGTAGAGCACTGTCATGGTTGGGGGGTCTATTGCTGATTACCCCGCCATAGCAAACTCCGAATACCGAAGAGTGCAATCACGGGAGACAGACATCGGGTGCTAACGTCCGGTGTCAAGAGGGAAACAACCCAGACCGCCAGCTAAGGTCCCTAAGATTGGCTAAGTGGGAAACGAAGTGGGAAGGCTAAAACAGTCAGGAGGTTGGCTTAGAAGCAGCCATCCTTTAAAGAAAGCGTAATAGCTCACTGATCGAGTCGTCCTGCGCGGAAGATGTAACGGGGCTAAGCCAGTCACCGAAGCTGCGGATGCACGTAAGTGCATGGTAGGAGAGCGTTCTGTAAGCCTGTGAAGGTGTCTTGTAAAGGATGCTGGAGGTATCAGAAGTGCGAATGCTGACATGAGTAGCGATAAAGGGGGTGAAAAGCCCCCTCGCCGTAAGCCCAAGGTTTCCTACGCAACGTTCATCGGCGTAGGGTGAGTCGGCCCCTAAGGCGAGGCAGAGATGCGTAGCTGATGGGAAGCAGGTTAATATTCCTGCACCGTCGTATGATGCGATGGGGGGACGGATCGCGGAAGGTTGTCCGGGTGTTGGAAGTCCCGGTCCCTGTATTGGAGAAGGCGCTTAGGCAAATCCGGGCGCGGAATTCAAGGATATGGGGCGAGCGGCCTAGTGCTGCGAAGCAATTGGAAGTGGTTCCAAGAAAAGCCTCTAAGCTTCAGTCATACGAGACCGTACCGCAAACCGACACAGGTGGGCGAGATGAGTATTCTAAGGCGCTTGAGAGAACTCGGGAGAAGGAACTCGGCAAATTGGTACCGTAACTTCGGGATAAGGTACGCCCTTGTAGCTTGACTGGCCTGCGCCAGGAGGGTGAAGGGGTTGCAATAAAATGGTGGCTGCGACTGTTTAATAAAAACACAGCACTCTGCAAACACGAAAGTGGACGTATAGGGTGTGACGCCTGCCCGGTGCCGGAAGATTAAATGATGGGGTGCAAGCTCTTGATTGAAGTCCCGGTAAACGGCGGCCGTAACTATAACGGTCCTAAGGTAGCGAAATTCCTTGTCGGGTAAGTTCCGACCTGCACGAATGGCGTAACGATGGCCACACTGTCTCCTCCCGAGACTCAGCGAAGTTGAAGTGTTTGTGATGATGCAATCTCCCCGCGGCTAGACGGAAAGACCCCATGAACCTTTACTGTAGCTTTGCATTGGACTTTGAACCGATCTGTGTAGGATAGGTGGGAGGCTTTGAAGCGTGGACGCTAGTCTGCGTGGAGCCGTCCTTGAAATACCACCCTGGTTTGTTTGAGGTTCTAACCTTGGTCCGTGAATCCGGATCGGGGACAGTGCATGGTAGGCAGTTTGACTGGGGCGGTCTCCTCCCAAAGTGTAACGGAGGAGTTCGAAGGTACGCTTGGTACGGTCGGACATCGTACCTAAAGTGCAATGGCAAAAGCGTGCTTAACTGCGAGACCGACAAGTCGAGCAGGTGCGAAAGCAGGACATAGTGATCCGGTGGTTCTGAATGGAAGGGCCATCGCTCAACGGATAAAAGGTACTCTGGGGATAACAGGCTGATACCGCCCAAGAGTTCATATCGACGGCGGTGTTTGGCACCTCGATGTCGGCTCATCTCATCCTGGGGCTGTAGCCGGTCCCAAGGGTATGGCTGTTCGCCATTTAAAGAGGTACGTGAGCTGGGTTTAAAACGTCGTGAGACAGTTTGGTCCCTATCTGCCGTGGGCGTTGGAATCTTGACGGGGGCTGCTCCTAGTACGAGAGGACCGGAGTGGACGTACCGCTGGTGTACCTGTTGTCTCGCCAGAGGCATCGCAGGGTAGCTATGTACGGAAGAGATAACCGCTGAAAGCATCTAAGCGGGAAACTCGCCTGAAGATGAGGATTCCCTGGAGCCTTGAGCTCCTTGAAGGGTCGTTCGAGACCAGGACGTTGATAGGCTGGGTGTGGAAGCGCAGTAATGCGTTAAGCTAACCAGTACTAATTGCCCGTAAGGCTTGATCCTATAACCAGTGTGTTTCTACCTGGTGTGAGTGTCGCGTGCCGCTGCCCAGCAGCTAGGCCGATACGCACAACCCCTACTACATCCCTATTCGCTGCGTTGAGCAAACCTCAGCGCGGCCACCGTTTATGCCTGGTGACCATAGCGAGTTGGAACCACCCCTTCCCATCCCGAACAGGACCGTGAAACGACTCCACGCCGATGATAGTGCGGATACCCGTGTGAAAGTAGGTAATCGCCAGGCTCTCCCTTGAAACCCCCCAGTACGAAAGTACTGGGGGGTTTTGCTTTTGTGGTGACGATTTATGGCTGCGGTTTTGCGCTGCCGCCACACCCGGAATCCCAGCGTCAGGGTACCGGAGCCTTCCTTCCCCCATATCCTTCTGTTACCGTTTGCCTCAAGCCCCGGCTTGGCCCGGCGTGACGCAATTCGATGCATTGACGCAGTTCGAAAGATTGAAAAAAAGTCCGGGCCGGTGCGCGCCAGCAGGCGCGACCAGGTGGTGGCATCCAGGTTTGGGGGATGAATGGCGGCCAGATTTTGCCTGTTGGCGCTGACCAGCGTGGTAGGTGCGCTTGTTTTGACGGGTTGCGGCACACTCGGAACGGCGTCCATGCCGCGGGGACCGATCCCGCTGTCGGGGCCCGGCGCCATGGCTGCGCTCTCGTCAAACGACTGCGGCAGCTTTGCCGCGCACATTGAGCAAATCAGGTTAGCCGAACCGGCGCAGATGCCGGTGTCCGCCGAGAGCGTGACAGCGGGCCTGATCGCAACGAGCCAGAATTCAGCGGAAGCTGATCATGCCAGTGGGCCCAGCGAGCCGGAAGAGCACCCCACGCTGAAGCACCTGCCCTTGTTCTCCGCGACGCCAAGCGGGCTTAGCAAGCCGGCAGGCTGGCAGCCCTGGACCGTCAATCGCAACAAAATTCCCACGCGATATACCCTGACAGAAGTCGACCAACGCATGGTGTTGCATGCCGAAGCCGACAGTTCGGCATCCGGCCTGTACGTACCACTGGTCGGGCGCGAGCCGGGCATGCTGAACTGGGCATGGAAGACGCGCGACGTCATCCGTAGCGCTGACAATTCACTGGCCCCGCGCGAAGACTCGCCGCTGCGCATCTTCGTCGCCTTCGATGGCGACAAAGGCAGCCTCTCCCTAAAGGATCAGCTGATGTACGAAATGGCGCGGCTGACAACCGGGCGCGACATGCCCTATGCCACGCTGATGTACATCTGGGGCGGGCGCAAGCCTGAAGGATCCGTGGTGTCGAATCCGCACACCGAACGTGTGCGGATGATCGTGGTCGACTCCGGTACCCGGCATACCGGCGAATGGCGTTGCCACCGGCGCGACCTGCGCGCCGACTATCGCAAGGCCTTCGGGGCCGATCCGGGCAAGGTGGTGGCGATCGGCCTCATGACCGATACCGACAACACCAGGAGCCGCGCCGAAAGCTGGTACGGCGACATCGCGCTGGACTGACGCGCGCTCAAGCCGGCGCCAGCCACTTCTCCGCCAGCTTCACGAAGAAGGTCGAGCCGACCGGCAGGATCTCATCGTTGAAGTCGTAGCTGGGGTTGTGCAGCATGCAGGGACCAAGGCCGTGGCCGGCTTCGCGGTGCACCCCTTCGCCATTGCCGATGAACAGGTAGCAACCGGGCTTTTCCAGCAACATGAAGGAGAAGTCCTCGGCGCCCATGGTCGGCTCGATCTTGCCGTCGACATTGCCCGCGCCCACCAGCTCGCTCGCCACTTCGACGGCGAACGCGGTTTCTGCTGCGCTGTTGACGGTGGGCGGATAGTTGCGGTGAAACTCGAATTCCACGGTGCAATCGAAGGCGCTCGCAACCGCCTTGGACACTTCTTCCATGCGGCGCTCGATCAGGTCCAGCACCGGCAGCGTGAAGGTGCGCACGGTGCCACCGATCCAGACCTGGTCCGGCACGATATTGGTGGCATCGCCACCATGGAACTGCGTGACCGAGATCACGGCAGCATCGATCGGGCGCTTGTTGCGGGTAATGATGCCCTGCAGCGCGGACACGATCTGCGCACCGGTGAAAACCGGGTCGTTGCCGTTGTGCGGCAGCGCAGCATGCGCGCCCTTGCCGCGCACGACAATGCGGAATTCATTGCTCGACGCCATCAGCGGGCCGGCGGTGGTGCCGAAGCTGCCGGCCGGCATGCCGGGCCAGTTGTGCATGCCAAACACGGCATCGCACGGGAAGCGCTCGAACAGGCCATCCTTGATCATCTCGCGCGCGCCGCCTCCGCCTTCTTCGGCCGGCTGGAAGATCAGGTTGATGGTGCCATCGAAATTCCGGTGCTCGGCCAGATAGCGTGCCGCACCCAGCAGCATCGCGGTGTGGCCGTCATGGCCGCAGGCATGCATGCGCCCGTCGTGCTGCGAGCGGTGGCCGAAGGTGTTGGCCTCCTGTAGCGGCAGGGCATCCATGTCGGCGCGAAGGCCGATGCTGCGCTTGCCGCTGCCATTGCGAATCACGCCGACCAGGCCAGTGGTGCCAAGGCCGCGATGGACCTCGATGCCCCAGGCAGCGAGGTTCTGCGCCACCACGTCGGAAGTCCGTTCTTCCTTGAAGCAAAGCTCCGGATGGGCATGGATGTCGCGTCGGATGCTGCGGATTTCAGGCTGCGCCTGAAGAATTTCGGGGATGAGTGTCATGATGCCAGTGAGGGCGTTGGATACCCCGATCATACGACGCCTTAGTCCAAAGCGCCAAAACAGGCGCCCGGCACGACACTTCCGCCACTTTCACCACCGCTCCCGCAGCGCATCACCGCCAACCAGCGCGGGGGTTTCCCCGCATTGCCCCGCATGGTGCTGTGCTGGAACAGTTCATGCTTGATGTGCTTGCCTGGCAACGTTGCTGCCTGCCGCGTACGTAGCCGCACCAAATTGCGGCGCTTGGCCCGATTTGCCTGCGCTGCCCTTAGTAGTCATTTGCTACATTTCTTCCCTGGAGAGTTGCGCAATGTCCCTTCGCACATGCAAGAAGGCATTCGGTGCCATGGTGGTAACCGCGGCCATGAGCTTCGGTTTTGCCAGCCAGGCCCACGCGGTCGATTTCAAGCTGGCCATGAGTTCGCCCCCGACCTCGATGGATCCGCACTTCTACAACCTGTTCTCCAACATCAACGTCTCCGAGCACATGTTCGAGTGCCTGGTGAAGATGGATGCGGACAGCAAGATCATTCCCGGCCTGGCCGAGTCCTGGAAGCTGGTGAACAACCTGACCTGGGAATTCAAGATCCGCAAGGGCGTGAAGTTCCACGACGGCTCGGAGCTCACCACCGACGATATCGTCTGGTCGCTCGAGCGTCCGTCCACCATCCAGAACAGCCCGGGCAAGTTCGACGTCTACACCAAGGCGATCATCAACAAGAAGGTGATCGACAAGTACACCATCCAGCTCACCACCAACACGCCGTACCCGCTGATGCTGAACGACCTGACGTCGATCTTCATCGTGCAGAAGAAGGCCACGCAGGGCCTGACCTCGGACGACTTCGCGCAAGGCAAGGGCATGATCGGCACCGGCCCCTTCAAGTTCGTCAGCTACGCGCGCGACGACCGGGTCGAGCTGACGAAGAACCCCGACTACTGGGGCCCCAAGCCCGCCTGGGACAAGGTGACGCTGCGCTTCATCCCGAACCCGGCCACCCGCATGGCGGCGTTGCTGTCCGGGGACGTGCAGGCCATCGAGAACGTGCCGACGCCGGACCTGCCGCAGGTGCGCAAGGATCCGAAGCTGTCCTTCTTCTCCAAGATCTCGCACCGCGTGATCTACCTGTACACCGATGACAAGAAAGACAAGTCGCCTTTTGTCACCACCAAGGAAGGCGCGCCGATGGACAAGAATCCGCTGAAGGATGCGCGCGTGCGCAATGCCATCAGCATGGCCATCAACCGCCAGGGCATCAAGGACCGCCTGATGGAAGGCCTCGCCGAGCCGACCAACAACCTGGTGCCACCCACGCTGTTCGGCTACAACCCGAACCTGAAGACGGTCAAGTACGACCCGGAAGGCGCCAAGAAGCTGCTGGCCGAGGCGGGCTATCCGAACGGTTTCGGCATTACGCTGCACACGCCGAACAACCGCTACGTCAACGACGAGAAGATCACCCAGACCATCGCGCAGAACCTGACCCGCATCGGCATTGCGACCAAGGTAGAGGGGATGCCGATGGCAACCTATTCTTCCAAGGGTATCAAGCACGAATTCTCGTTCGGCTTGCTGGGCTGGGGCGCGCAAACCGGCGAAGTGAGCTCGCCGCTGCGCGCGCTGCTGGCGTGCGAGGATCCGAAGAAGGGCTTTGGCACGACCAATTGGGGCGAGTACTGCAATCCCAAGATGGACGTAGTGCTGGAAAAGGCGCTGGCCACCGTGGATGACGGCGAGCGTTCCAAGCTGCTGCAGGAAGCTACCGCGATTGCCATCAACGATGGCGGTATCATCCCGATCCACCAGCAGGTGACCACCTGGGCCACCCAGAAGGGCATCACCTATGTGCCGCGTACCGACGAACGGACCTACGCGCACAATTTCAAGCCGCAGTGAAACGAAGGCCTGGGCAGTAGAGGTCAGAGGTTAGAGGTTAGAGGTGAGGCCGGGGAGCGCGACCACAACGCCGCGCCCCCCGGGCACAAGATCATCTGCAGGTAAAAGCGGGAAGCGTCCGCGGTCTGGGTGGCCGCTTCCCGGCGAATCATCCCCGGACGGTAGCCGGGCCTAGCCACGAGCCGACTGCCGGTGCAGCCAGGCGGCGCCCACAGGCGCCGCGGCCTGTCATCGGCGAAGGAAAGCTTCCGAACATGCTGGTTTTCATTATTCGGCGCCTGATGCAGAGCGTAGTCGTGCTCTTCGTCATGTCGCTATTGGTTTTCCTGGGCGTCTTTGCCATCGGCAACCCGGTCGATATCCTGATCAATCCTCAGGCCGACCAGGAGGACATCAAGCGCACCATCGCGGCGCTCGGGCTCGACAAGCCCCTCTGGGAACAATACTGGATCTTCCTGCGCAACGCGCTGCACGGGGACCTCGGCACCTCGTTCGCGCATGGCACACCCGCGCTCAAGCTGATCTTCGAGCGCATGCCGGCCACCATGGAGCTGGCCGTATGCGCCATCCTGCTGGCCGTGCTGCTCGGCATCCCGCTCGGGCTGTGGGCGGGCCTGCGTCCTGGCGGCGTGGCTGGCAAGACCATCATGGGCGTTTCCATCCTCGGCTTTTCGCTGCCCACCTTCTGGGTCGGGCTGATGCTGATCATGGTGTTCGCGGTGCAACTGGGCTGGCTGCCGTCCAACGGGCGCGGTGAAACCACCTCGTTGCTCGGCATCCCCGTCAGCTTCATGACGGTGGATGGCCTGCGCCACCTGCTGCTGCCGGCGGTGACGCTGTCGCTGCTCAATATCGCCATGGTGATCCGTCTCACGCGGGCCGGCACGCAGGAAGCGATGCTGATGGACTACGTAAAGTTCGCGCGGGCCAAGGGCCTGTCCAATACCCGCATCGTCGGCGTGCACGTGCTCAAGAACATCATGATTCCGATCGTCACGGTGATTGCGCTGCAGTTCGGCTCGATCATCGCCTTCGCCATCGTGACCGAATCGATCTTCGCCTGGCCCGGCATGGGCAAGCTGATCATCGATTCCATCCAGTTGCTCGACCGGCCGGTTATCGTGGCCTACCTGATGGTGATCGTGACGCTGTTCATCCTGATCAACCTGCTGGTGGACATCATCTACAGCGTGCTCGATCCGCGCGTGCGTATCGCCGACAACAAGGGCTGAGCTCATGACAACCGCAACCGAAACCACCGCGGCCCCGCCGCCGCTAGCCGAGCAGACCCCGCTGCGGCGCTTCGCCAGCCAGTTTTTCTCGAGCAAGATCGCCGTGACCGGCCTGACCTTGCTGATCATCATCCTGCTGATCGCGCTGTTGGCGCCCTGGCTGTCGCCGCAGAACCCATATGACCTCGCTACGCTCGATGTGCTTGATGCGCGCATGGCCCCGGGCGAGCAGTCCGGCAGTGGCATGACCTTCCTGCTTGGCTCGGACGAGCAGGGCCGCGACATTCTTTCGGCCGTGATGTACGGCCTGCGCATCAGCATCGGCGTGGGCGTGGTCAGCACCGTGATCGCGCTGCTGCTGGGCGCCACGCTCGGCCTGATCGCCGGTTTCCTCGGCGGCCGCGTCGAGGCCATCATCATGCGCGTGGCCGACCTGCAGCTGTCGTTCCCGCCCATCCTGCTGGCGCTGATCCTGCTGGCATTCCTGCGGCCCGGCATCGGCAATATCGTGATCGCGCTGGTGGCGGTGCAGTGGGCTTACTACGCCCGCACCACCCGCAGCGCGGCGCTGGTGGAGCGGCGCAAGGAATATATCGAGGCCGCCACCTGCCTGGGCCTGCCGCCGGGGCGGATCATGTTCCGCCACCTGCTGCCCAACTGCCTGCCGCCGCTGATCGTGATCGCGGCGCTGCAGGTGGCGTCCGCCATCACGCTGGAGGCCACGTTGTCCTTCCTCGGCCTGGGCGTGCCCATTACCGAGCCGTCGCTGGGCTCGCTGATCGCCAACGGACAGCAATACATGTTGTCCGGCAAGTACTGGATCAGCTTCTTCCCGGGCATTGCGCTGGTGGTCACCATCGTGGCCATGAACCTGGTCGCCGACCAGCTTCGCGATGTACTCAATCCGCGCCTGCAAACGCAGTAACGCAGCACGACAGGAGCGAATATGAGCAAACCGACCCTAGTGGTGGAAGGCCTCAAAACCCAGTTTTCCACGCGCGGCGGTGTCGCGCGCGCAGTCGACGATGTCTCGTTCTCGGTTGGCCGCGGCGAGATCATGGGCCTGGTGGGCGAGTCCGGATCGGGCAAGTCGATGACCGGCTACTCGATCATGGGCCTGATCGATCCGCCCGGCAAAGTGGTGGATGGCCGTATCGAGCTGACCAGCCGCGACGGCGTCACGCGCGACCTGCGCAACCTCACGCCGGCGCAGATGCGCGATGTGCGCGGCAACCGCATCGCGATGATCTTCCAGGATCCGATGATGACGCTGAACCCGGTCCTGCGCATCGACACGCAGATGATCGAGGCCGTGCTGGCGCATGAGAAGGTCGACAAGGCGGTGGCGCGCGAGCGCTCCCGCAATGCGCTGGCACGCGTCGGGATTCCTTCGCCGGACGAGCGCCTGCGCGCCTATCCCCATCAGTTCTCGGGCGGCATGCGCCAGCGCGTGGCGATTGCCATCGCGCTGCTGAACAAGCCCGACCTGATCATCGCCGACGAGCCCACCACCGCGCTGGACGTAACCATCCAGGGCCAGATCCTGTACGAGATGCAGAAGCTGTGCCGCGAGTCCGGCACCGCGCTGATCTGGATCACCCACGACCTGTCCGTGGTGGCCGGCCTGGCCGATACCGTGTGCGTGATGTACGCAGGCAAGATCGTCGAAGCCGGCGATGTGCGCCAGGTGCTGGAGCGGCCCGAGCATCCCTATACGCACGGCCTGATCAGCTCCGCGCCGTCGCGCAACCCGCGTGGCGCGCCGCTGCGGCAGATTCCCGGCATGACGCCATCGTTGCTGAACCTGCCGGCCGGCTGCGCTTTCCGCGAGCGCTGCGCCTACGCCACCGATGTGTGCAAGACCACGCCGCCGCTCGACACCGCGGCAGACGGGCGCCGCCTGCGCTGCTTTCATCCGGTTCTCTCCCAGCAGGAGGCCGCATGAGCGCCGCCGTTGTTGATCCCGCCCTCGCCGCCATGACGACTGATCCCAGCGCCGAACCCACGCCCAGCGCGCCCATCCTCGAATTGCAAGGCGTGTCCAAGCGCTTCGTCAAATCGCTCGACGCCGCAGCCAGGATCGCCAACCTCTTCGGCGCAGGGGCGAAGGAGGAGGTGGTGCATGCGGTCGACCGGGTCGACCTGTCCATTCGCGCGGGCGAGGTGGTGGGCCTCGTCGGCGAGTCTGGCTGTGGCAAGTCCACGCTGGGCCGCATGGCGGTGGGCTTGCATTCGCTGACCGAAGGCTCCCGCCTGTGGCGGGGCGTTGACCTGGACCGCCTGCCGCCGGAAAAGAAGCGCGAGAAGCAGCTGGCGATCCAGATGATCTTCCAGGATCCCTATGCATCGCTGAATCCGCGCCTGCGCGTGATGGATATCGTTGGCGAGGCGCCGGTCGTGCACGGCATGGTGCCGGCCAGCGAGCAGAAGCGCTACGTGGAAGACATGCTGGTGCGCGTGGGCATGGATCCCACCGTGCTGCGCCGTTTTCCGCACCAGTTCTCGGGCGGGCAGCGCGCGCGCATCGGCATTGCGCGGGCGCTGGCGGTCAAGCCGGAATTCCTGGTGTGCGATGAGTCGGTGGCGGCGCTGGATGTCTCGATCCAGGCGCAGGTGCTGAATCTCTTCATGCGCCTGCGGCAGGACTTGAACCTGACCTACCTGTTCATCAGCCACGACCTGGGCGTGGTCAAGCACATCAGCGACCGGGTGGTGATCATGTACCTGGGGCGGGTGGTGGAGTCGGCGCCGGCGGAAGATGTCTTCGCCAGCCCCAACCATCCCTACACGCAGGCGCTGCTGGCCGAGGCCCCGAAGCTGGAGGTGGGCAAGAAGACCTTCGTGGCGATCAAAGGCGAGATTCCCTCGCCGCTGAACCCGCCACCGGGCTGCCATTTTCATCCGCGCTGCCCGCATGCGATGCCGCGTTGCCGGGAGGAGCAGCCGCTGTTGAAGGAAATCGCGCCGATGCGGTTTTCGGCTTGCCACCTGAACGACATGGCGTAGGTGCGCTCAGCATCGTGCCCGTCTCACGCGTGCGCGAGACGGGCCATGTGCCCATCAGCGGATGACCTGCCCCCGCGAGTTGATGATGGTCATCTCGACAAATTTCGAACCAACGTGGCTGTCCGGGCTGAAGTTGATGATGTAGCCGCCGAGGTCGACGTTTCTCATGCTTTCCAGCGCGGTGATCAGCTTTTCGCGGGTGAGGTCCTTGCCGGCGCGGCGCGTGCCTTCGACAAAGGCCTTGGCGGCGATGAAGCCTTCGATGCTGGCGTAGTCGAACTCGTTGGGCTTGCCTGCCGCCTGCAGCAGGCGCAGGTATTCGCGCACCACCGGCAGCGTGGCGTTGCCAGGGTGGGGCATGACTTGCGAGATGATCACGCCGCTGCCCTTGGCGCCGACTTCCTTGGCGAGTGCCTGGGTGCCGACGAACGAGACGTTATAGAACTGGCCATTGAAGCCGCGGCGCAGCGCTTCCTTCACGAATGCGCCAGTGGTCCGGTACGCGTTGATCATCACCACCGCGTCGGGCTTGGACTTCATGGAGCCCTGCATGGCGTCGCCGATCTCCACCGTATTGCGCACCACGCCCTCGCGGGCGACGATCTGCACGCCGCTGTCGGGCGCGGCCTTGAGGGCGCGTTCGAGCGCTTCCAGGCCGGCCTTGCCGTAGGCGTCCTCGTTGTAGACCACGGCGACCCGCTTGAGGCCAGTGACACGGACCTGGCGCAGGATGGCCGCGGCTTCCTCGTTGAAGCCGGCGCGCACGTGGAAGGCATAGCGGTTGAACGGCTCGCGCAGCGACTGGGCGCCGCTGTAGGGGGCGAAGAACGGCACCCTGGCCTGGGTGGCCAGCGGCAGCGAGGCCTCGCCGGTCTCCGTGCCGACGTAGCCGAACAGCGCGAAGGCGTGGTCCTCGTCGATCAGCGCGCGGGTGTTCTTGGCGGCGGATTCCGGCTCGTTGAAGTCGTCCAGCACCTTGAGCTCGATCTTGCGGCCGTAGATGCCGCCGTGCTGGTTGATGTAGTCGAAGTAGAGCTGCGCGCCGGAATTGAGCTGCTTGCCTAGCATGGCGGTTGGCCCGGTGAGCGCAGCCGACTGGCCCAGCAGGATGGTGTCCGCGCTGACGCCGTTCTCGGCGCTGGCATTGGCAACGAATGAGCCGATGGCGCATGCCACCAGCAGGCCGGCAATGCGCCAGCCCCTGACCCCAGAATGCACTTGCATGGTTTCCCCGTGAAAAACGGTGTGTTCTTTACCCGTGAATGCCTTGCCGGTCTGTGCCGGCGCTGCCCTGGCGCCATCCCCTGGCGCAGCGTCGGGCTATCATAATCGAATACAATCGGAGCCTAACAATTTCCCCCGGCGGCGCCCGTCGGGGCGACGCCGGCATACAACACGCGACGCCGCCAGGCTAGTCCGGCAACGGCCTTTCCTGCACGGTGACCAGGTCCCGCCGCGTGTGGCCGCTCAGCCGCCCCAATGCATGTTGCCCCATGGCAGTCGCGCCGCCCGCTCCCAATTGCTTGCCAGGAGAATCCATGGCTTCCCGCATCGTCCGTGCCGCTTGCCCGCACGATTGTCCCGATACCTGTGCCTTGCTCGTCACCGTCGAGGACGGCCGCGCGACCAAGGTGGCGGGAGATCCCGATCATCCTGGCACCCAGGGCGTGCTGTGCACCAAGGTCTCGCGCTACACGGACCGCACTTACCACCCCGACCGCCTGCTGACGCCGATGAAGCGGGTCGGCCGCAAGGGCGAAGGCAAGTTCGAGCCGATTTCCTGGGACGAGGCGCTGGACACCGTGGCCACCCGCTTGTCCGCCATCGCCGCGCGCGACCCGCAGGCCATCCTGCCGTACAGCTATGCCGGCACCATGGGGCTGGTGCAGGGCGAGAGCATGGCGGCGCGCTTCTTTCACAAGCTGGGCGCCTCGCTGCTTGACCGCACGATCTGCGCCAGCGCCGGTGCCACCGCGCTGCGCTACACCTACGGCGCCAGCATCGGCATGGATATCGAGCATGTGCCCGATGCCAAGCTCATCATCATCTGGGGCGGCAACCCCATCGCCTCCAACCTGCATTTCTGGACGCGGGTGCAGCAAGCCAAGCGGCGCGGCGCCACCCTGGTGGCGATCGACCCGTACCGCTCGCTGACCGCCGAGAAATGCCATCGCCACATCGCCTTGATGCCCGGCACCGACGGCGCGCTGGCGCTGGCGATGATGCACGTGCTGATGCGCGACGGCCTGCTCGACTTCGAGTACATCGCGAACCACACGGTGGGCTTCGAGGCGCTGCGCGAGCGTGCCCAGGCTTACACGCCGCAGCGCGCGGCCGAGATTTGCGGCGTCAGCGTGGACGACATCGAATGGCTGGCCGGCCTCTACGGGCAACTCGCGGTGCGCGAGCGCCAGCCGGTGGCGATCCGCCTGAACTATGGCATGCAGCGTTCGCACGGCGGCGGCCAGGCGGTGCGCGCGGTGGCTTGCCTGCCGTCGCTCGTGGGTGCCTGGCGCCACGCGGCCGGGGGCCTGCAGCTGTCCACATCGGGCTTCTTCCCGGTGGACAACCTGGCGCTGCAGCGCCCGGACCTGCTGCCGGGCCTGCCGGCGCTGCCGCGCACGGTCAACATGAGCACCATCGGCGACGCGCTGCTGGATGCCGGCGACGGCGCGGGCAACCCGAAGATCGAGGCGCTGGTGGTCTACAACAGCAACCCGGTGGCGGTGGCGCCGCAGTCGGCCAAGGTGGCCGAAGGCTTCGCGCGTGAGGACCTCTTCACCGTGGTGCTGGAGCAGTTCCGCACCGATACGGCTGACTACGCCGACATCCTGCTGCCGGCCACCACCCAGCTCGAGCACGTGGATGTGCACAAGGCCTACGGCCATACGTACTTCCTGGCCAACAACCAGGCCATCGCGCCGCTGGGCGAGGCCGTGCCCAACACCGAGATCTTCCGCCGCCTGGCCCAGCGCATGGGCTTTGCCGAGCCGTGCTTTGCGGATAGCGACGAAGATATCGCCGCCCAGGCCATCGTGGCCACGGACCCGCGCGCGGCAGGCATCAGTTGGGAGTCCCTCAAGGCACAGGGCTGGCAAAAGCTCAACCTGCCGGCGGCGCCGCTCGCCGAAGGCGGCTTTGCCACGGCGTCCGGCAAGTGCGAGTTCTACTCGGAGATCATGCGCCGCGACGGCCTCGATCCCTTGCCTGACTACGTGCCCCCGTACGAGACCCCCGCGACCGCGCCGGAACTGGCTGCGCGCTATCCGCTGGCGATGATCTCGCCGCCGGCGCGCAATTTCCTCAACAGCTCGTTCGTCAACGTCGATAGCCTGCGCGCCACCGAAGGCGAGCCGCACCTGGACATCCATCCTGAGGACGCCGCCCCGCGCGGCATCGCCAGCGGCAGCATGGTGCGGGCCTTCAACGACCGCGGCAGCATGCTGGCGCGGGCCCGCGTGACCGACCGGGCCCGGCGCGGGCTGGTGGTGGGGCTGTCGATCTGGTGGAAAAAGCTGGCGCCGGATGGCAAGAACGCCAACGAGCTCACCAGCCAGCGGCTGACCGACCTGGGCCGTGCGCCGGTGTTCTACGATTGCCTGGTGCAAGTGGAAGCTGCGCCGGCCACCGCCACCGCCACCGCCACCGCCACCGCCACCGCCACCGCCACCGCCTAGCCACCATGAACCTGCGCCCGGCACGCACGCTTCAAGCCCTGGCTGCACTGGGGCTTGCCGCGCTGCTGTCCGGCTGCGACACGGTCGGCTACTACGCGCAGTCGATCGGTGGCCACCTTGGGGTGATGGCGGACGCTCGGCCATTGCCCGACGCCATTGCCGCGGCGCAGCAAGCCAAGGACACGCGGCTGGCTCAGCGCCTGGCTCTCGCCGGCACCATCCGCGACTTTGCCTCGCATGAGCTGAAGCTGCCGGACAACGGCAGCTACCGGCGCTACGCCAACCTGCACCGGTCGTATGTGGTGTGGAGCGTGTTCGCCACCCCCGAGCTGTCGATGGAACTGCACAAGTGGTGCTTCCTGGTGGTGGGCTGCATCAGCTACCGCGGCTATTACGCGCAGGCGGATGCCGACGGCTATGCGCAGGGCCTGCGCAAGGAGGGCCTGGAGCCCTATGTCGCCGGCATCCCGGCGTATTCCACGCTGGGCTATTTTGACGACCCGCTGCTCAATACCTTCGTCTACCAGCCCGAAGGCGAGCTGGCACGGCTGATCTTCCACGAACTGGCGCACCAGGTGGTCTATGTGCGCAATGACACCACCTTCAACGAGTCTTTCGCCACCGCGGTGGAAACGGCCGGGGTGGAGCGCTGGCTGGCGCTGGCGGCGTCGCCCGATGCCCGCGCCAGCTACCGCCAGTACGACCTGCGCCGCCAGCAATTTCGCGCGATGCTGCTGGACGCGCGCGATCGGCTCGATGCGCTCTATCACTCGCCCCTGCCAGACGATGCCAAGCGTGCGGGCAAGGCGGAAATCTTCGCCGGCCTGCGTGCGCGCTATGCGAAGCTCAAGCAAGGGTGGGGCGGCTACAGCGGCTACGATCGCTGGTTCGAGCGGCCGCTGACCAATGCGCAGCTTGCCGCGGTGGCGACCTACCAGCAATGGGTGCCGGCTTTTATGGTGCTCCTGGCGCAAAACGGTGGCGACTGGACGGCGTTCTATGCCGAGGTCCGGCGCATCGGCGATCTGCCGCGCGCCGAACGCGATGCCCGCCTGCGCCAGCTGGCGCCACCGGCCAGTGGCGGCGACGCGCTGACCGCCGGCGAGAGCGGGACCGCGGTAGGGGCGGCGATCGGCGCGGCACGCGCCAGCGGCGCACCTGACACGCCATCCGCGCCTGTGCCGGGTGCCAGGCCTTGATGAGCTGACTAGGTGCCCGATGGGCGCTTCATCCGGCAGACCGACGGCAGGTTCAGATCGCCCCCTGCCGTCGTGCTGTCGAGGCGGAAGCCGTACTGCGTGCCTTCCACGCCAACCTTGACGGTCTTGCCGTCCACCGGCGCGATGGTCGAGACCACCTGCGGCAGCAGCAACTGGTGATCGCTCTTGCGCATCAGCACGTCGCCAACGGGCGAGCGGTACTGCATGCCCTCGAGCGCGAACGCGATGCTGGTCGGGTCGTCGGATCTGGCGCGGCGAATCGCCTCGCTGAGCATTTGCACGGCGATCAGCACGCGCGGGGCGAAGTACTCGCCCGCCGGGGTTTGCCTGACCCGCGCCGCCAGTGCAGCCAGCACCGGATCGTCGCCGTTGGGCAGGTACTCGGCCACCCAGGTCAGGTGCGCGTTCTTTGCCTGCGACACGGCCAGCACGGTGCCGGGAGCGCCGCCGCCGCTATGGTTCAGGTAGTTCAGTTCGTAGCCGGCCTCGCCGCCGGCCTTGATCAGCAGGCTGAGGTCCTGGCCCCAGTTGCCCGTGACCACGGTATCGGCGCCGCTTTCCTTGATCCGGCTCATGTACGGCGCGAAGTCCTTGACTCGCGCCAGCGGGTGCAGCGCCTCGCCGACGAACTGCACGTCGGGCCGCGCTCCCGCGATCATCTGCCGGCCCAGTGCTGCCCAGATGCGGCCCTGGGTGTAATCCTGGTTAAGCAGGTAGACCTTGTGCATGCCCTTTTGCTCGCGCGCGAAATTGGCCAGCGCGCGCATTTTCATCGCCGTGTTCGCCTCGGTGGCGAAATGCCAGAAGCTGCAGCGCGCGCCCGTCAGGTCGGGGTCGAGCGAGGCGTAGTTCATGATCAGCACGCGCTGCCCGGGGTTGCGCTCGTTGTGCCGGTTGACGGCCTCCACCAGCGCCGTGACCACCGGCGAGCCAGATGCGCCGGTGAACACCACGCGCACGCCGGCGTCGATCGCGCTTTGCAGCGCGATGAGGCTTTCCTGTGCAGAGAGCTTGTTGTCAAAGCTCACCAGCGCGTAGTTGCGCCCGAGCACGCCGCCCTGTGCGTTGGCGTCATCGAGCGCGAACTTCAGGTTGGCCTGGAAGATCTGGCCCACGTTGGCCAGCGGCCCGGACAACTGGTCGATGAACGCCACCTTGATGGGCGCGGCGGCGTTGTCTTGTGTTTTTTCCTGCGCGTTTTCCTGGGCCTGTAGCGGCAGCGCGCCGACCAGCGCGAGTGCGGCAACGGCAACGCAGCGCGTGAACACGCCACGCGCCAGCGCGGCGGCCCTGGCGGTGGCGCGTGGCGCGCGCCTCAAATCATGGGACATCGATCCTCTCCTTCTGCTTGTCACCACGTGTCGATGAAACGGCGCGATCCGGCCGCCGGCGTATCGGGCGCGGCCGATGCCGGGAGCGCCGAAGCCAGGCCGCGCAGCAGCCAGTGGCGTGTGTCGGCCGGGTCGATGACGGCGTCGATTTCCAGGTGGCTAGCCATATTAAGCGCTCGGCCGCGCTGGTAGGCGCCCTCGATCATGCGCGCAAACAAGGCTTCGCGCTCGTCCGGGTCGGCCACCGCTTCCAGTTCCTTGCGAAAGCCCAGCCGGATCGAGCCCTCGATGCCCATCGCGCCGAACTCGCCGCTGGGCCAGGCTACGGTAAAGAACGGCGCGCCGAAGCTGCCGCCGGCCATGGCTTGCGCGCCCAGGCCATAGCCCTTGCGCAGCACCACCGTGAAGAAGGGCACGCGCAGTGCGCCGGCGGTGACGAACAGGCGCGAGACGTGGCGCACCGTGGCGGTCTTCTCCGCCTCCGGTCCCACCATGAAGCCGGGCGTGTCGCACAGCGAGACGATGGGCAAGCCGTGCGCATCGCATAGCTGCATGAAGCGCGCGGCCTTGTCGGCGGCCGCGGCATCGATGGCGCCGCCCAGGTGCCGCGGGTTGTTGGCGATGCAGCCGAAGGCGCGCCCTTCGATGCGGATCAGCGCGGTGATGATGCCCGCGCCAAAGGCCGCGCGCAGCTCCAGCACGGAGTCGTGATCGGCCAGCGCCGCGAGCACGCCGCGCATGTCGTAGCTGCGCAGGCGGTTCTCGGGGATCAGGTGGCGCAGCGCGCGCGCATCGCCGGCCTCCCAGCCGGTGAGGTCGCCCTGGAAATAGGACAGGTAGCGGCGCGCCGTCTCCACCGCCGCTATCTCGTCGTCGACCAGCACATCGATCACGCCGTTGGGTGCTTGCACGCTCACCGGGCCGACTTCCTCGGGAGCGAACACACCGAGCCCGCCGCCTTCGATCATGGCCGGGCCGCCCATGCCGATGGTGGCGTTGCGCGTGGCGATGATCACGTCGGCGCAGCCTAGCAGCGCGGCATTGCCGGCAAAGCAGCGCCCGGAGACGATGCCCACCAGCGGCACCTGGCCGGACAGGCGCGCGAACTGGATGAAGGACGTGCAATCCAGCCCGGCCACCACCGGGGTGTCGGTGTCTCCGGGCCGCCCGCCGCCGCCTTCGGCGAACAGCACCACCGGCAGGCGCCACTGGCGCGCCAGCGCCAGCATGCGGTCCAGCTTCTTGTGGCCGTAGAAGCCCTGGGTGCCGGCCAGCACCGTGTAGTCGTACGCCAGCACCATGCAGCGCGCATCCGTTGCCGGGAAGTGCCCGGCATTGACGGTGCCAATGCCGGTGACGATGCCGTCGGCCGGCGTCGCGCGCTCCAGGTCCTCCACGCTGCGGCGCTGGCGTTGCGCGGCGATGGCGAGCGCGCCGTACTCGATGAATGAGCTGGCATCGCACAGCTGGGCGATGTTCTCGCGCGCGGTGCGCCCGCCCCTGGCATGGTGCTTGTCCACCGCTTGCGGGCGGGCCGCGTCCTGCGTGAGCGCGTGGCGGGCCAGGGCGTCGCGCAGGTCAGCCCGGATATGGGCGGGATCCACGGCGGCGCCGGCCTGTGCCCCATGATGGCCGTCTTCGTCCAGCGACAGCACGATCACCGGCGCGCCCGCGCGCAGCACGTCGCCGGGCGCGGCCAGCACGCGCAGCACTTCGCCCGCCCCCGGCGCTTCCAGCGGGTGCTCCATCTTCATGGCTTCGATGATGGCCAGCGATTGCCCGCGCCGCACGCGCTCGCCGGGGCGCACCTGCACCGCTGCCAGCGCGCCGTCCATGGGTGCGCTGAGCAGCGCCGCATCGTTGGGCAGGTCGTCCGGCAGCGTGGATGCGAGCGCTTGCGCGCTGCTGGCCGCGGTCACCGCATGCAGCGCCGGATGGCCGGGATCGCTGCCCAGCGACTGCGCCGCGAGGGCCGGTAGCGCCGCGTCCAGGTACTGCGTGTGGACTGCATTGCGCCGCACATCGTCGCGCAGCAGCAGGTCCTGCAGCAGCCTGCGGTTGGTGTCGATGCCCTCGATGCGGAACTCGCACAGCGCCCGATAGGCCTGGGCCAGCGCGCGCGCGTAGTTGCCGCCGGGCTCGTGCACGATCAGCTTGGCCAGCAGCGAGTCGAAGCGCGGGTTGACCGTCATGCCGGCATGGCCCGCGCCATCGACGCGCACGCCGGGGCCGCTGGGCGGCTCGTAGGCATCGATGCGGCCGCTGGCGGGGCGCAACTGGCCTTGCGCGTCGAGGTGCTCGGCGTTGATGCGCAACTGCACTGCAATGCCGCGCGGCGCGGGCGCTTGCGCCAGCCCGAGGTGGCCGAGATCCTGCCCGGCGGCAATGGCCAGCTGCACCTGGACCAGGTCCACGCCGGTCACCATTTCCGTGACGGTGTGCTCCACCTGCAGGCGCGGGTTGGCCTCCATGAACCAGAACTCGCCATCCGCACCATCCGCACCATCCGCACCCAGCAGGAACTCGAAGGTGCCAATGCCGCGATAGGCGCTGGCGCGCGCCAGCGTGATCGCGGCCTGGGCCAGGCGCGCACGCATGCCTGCATCGAGCGAAGGGCTGGGCGCCACTTCAACCAGCTTCTGGTGCCTGCGCTGCAGGCTGCATTCGCGCTCGCCCAGGGCGATCACGCCGCCGGCCGCGTCTGCCACCACCTGGATCTCGATATGGCGCGGCGCATGCACGATGCGCTCCACGTAGACGGCGCCGTTGCCGAACGCAGCCGTGGCTTCGGAAACGCAGCGGGCATAAGCCTCGTCGATGTCCGCTGCCGCGTGCACCGCGCGCATGCCGCGCCCGCCGCCGCCGGCCAGCGCCTTGATCATCATGCCGGCCGCCTTGCCTGGCGCTTGCAGCGAGGCAAAGAACGCGTGCGTAGCCTGCAGCGTCGTCGGCCCGGTGGAGCCCGGCACCACCGGCACGTCGCACTCGCGCGCCAGCGCGCGCGCGCGCGCCTTGTCGCCGAACAGGCGCAGCACATCGGGTGCGGGGCCGACGAAGGCCAGGCCGGCATCCAGGCAGGCCTGGGCAAACTCGGCGTTCTCGGACAGCAGGCCGTAACCCGGGTGGACCACGTCGCAGCCACTGCGGCGCGCAGCCTCCACTACCTGCGCGATATCGAGGTAGGCGCGCGGGCCGGTGCCGGGCAGCGCTACCGCGCCATCGGCCTTGCGCACGTGGAGGGCGTCGCGATCGTCCTCGCTGTACAGCGCCACGCTTTCCAGGCCCATTGCCGCGGCGGCGCGGGCGATGCGGATGGCGATTTCACCGCGATTGGCGATCAGTAGCTTGCGGAACGTCATGATGCGAAGAAGGTGAATGTGGCGGATTTCATCGGGAAGGGCATCGCGGGATCAGCCAAGCTGCTCGGCCAGCGGCGCGAGGTCCTGCTTGCGCACCTTGCCCGTGGCGGTCAGCGGCAGGGCGTCGACAATATGCACCAGCGGCACCTTGTAGACGGCCATGTTGGCGCGGCACCATTGCACCAGCGCGGCGTCGTCCACCGTGCCGATGGCCTCGGGCTTGAGCATGACAAAGGCCACGGGCAACTGGCCGCGGTCCTCATCCGCGCGGCCCAGCACCGCCGAGCCGAGAATGGCCGGATGCTGGCCCAGCAGCGCCTCGATCTCGGCCGGGAACACGCTCATGCCGTTGACCTTGAGCATCTCCTTGCGCCGCCCCAGGTAGTGCAGGTAGCCGTGCTCGTCGATCAGGCCGATGTCGCCGGTGTGGAACCAGCCGTTGCGCAGCGATTCGCGCGTCGCGTCGGGTTTGTTCCAGTAGCCTTTGAGCAGGGTCGGCGTGCGCACGCACAGCTCGCCCTCGGCGCCCGGCGGCAGCAGCTCGCCGCTGGCGAAGTCGCAGATCTTGAACTCGGTGCCGGGCACGGGCAGGCCGACAAAGATGGGCTGGGCGCGCAGGTCCAGGTCATCGTCCTGCATGCCGTAGGCAAAGGTGTTGCAAGTTTGCGTCTCGGTCATGCCCCAGGCGGTCTCGGCGATGACTGAGCCGGTCAGCGCCTGCCACGCGCGGCGGTAAGGCAGGTTGAGCTTCTTGACGAAGGACGATACGCCCACGTAGCGCAGCGAGCGCAATGCGTACTGCGCCGCGCGCGGGTGCTCCATCACCTCCACCGCGTTGTCCACCAGCATCGACGCGTTGGTGACTTGGTAGCGCTGCACCGCCGCCATGAAGGTCTCGGGATCCCAGCGCGCCAGCAGTACCAGCGGGATGCCGAAGAAGGCGGGGAAGATCAGGCAGAGGTTTTCGCCCGCGATCCAGAACTCGGGGAAGAAGCCCAGCATGACGCTGTCGTCGGCGATGTCGAGCGAGACCGCGCCGAACGCGGCCGCCATGTCCACCATATCGCCCTGGGTGTGGATGCAGCCCTTGGGCAGGCCCGTGGTGCCGCCGGTGTAGTTGAGCGCGGCCACGGCATCGAGCGAGGCCGGTGTGGCAGGGGCTGCGAGCGTGCACGCCGCCATCGCGCACAGCAGGTCGATGGCGTGGTCGTCGGCTTCGCAGTCATGGCGCGGCGCCTGCACCATGGGCGGCAGCGGCAGTGTGGGCTCGGCGGGAATCACATCGGCAAAGCTGGTTGAAAACAGCAGGGCGAGCGGATCCTGCGCGCCCAGCGCGGCGCGCGTTTCGCGCACCAGCGGCACCAGCTGGTCGAGCGCGATCAGCGCGCGCGGCGTGCTGTCGGCGAGTGCGTGCTGCAGCTCGGCGCGCTGCGAGAGCGGGCTGATCGGCACGTACACGGCGCCTAGCTTGAGGATGCCGAAGAACACGATGTGGAACTGCGGGCAATTCGGCATCAGCACCGCCACGCGGTCGCCGGCGCCGATGCCGTGTGCTGCCAGCAGCGCGGCGCAGCGGTCGCTCTGCGCGTCCAGCTCCGCGTAGGTGGTTTCGTGGCCGTAGAAGATCACCGCGGGGCGATCCGGCCGGGTGCGGCCCCAGTGGCGCAGCATATCTGTGAGCGGCAGGCGCCCCAGCGGATATTGCGGCGTGCGCGGGGTGCGCTCGGGCCATGCGCGCTGCCAGCGCGCATGCATGTCGGCCAGGTAGGTGGTCTCGTCCATTGGCGGTGTCTCCTTGCTGGTGGGCCGCCAAGCCGGCTTGGGTTGGCGAAATTTACTCTTTGGTATATTTGTTTACCCTTCGGTATGATCGTATTGGCATTGCCGTCATGCGTCAAGCCAGGTGCCGCCCGCGTGAATCCATGGTTCATGGGGAGCGGGTCAACGCCAAAACGGACTGCCGGGCCTTCCAGCCGCGGCGCCATGCGAGAATCGCGACATGCCGACTGCACAGAAAACCGCTCCCGCCGCCGAGGCCGCACCGGAGATCGCTCCGGACGCCGTACCCGCCCGCTCGCATATCGCCGAGCGGCAGGAAGCGCGCCGCCGCCAGATCCTCGATGCCGCTGCCCAGCTGTTCTATACCAAGGGCTATCCTGGCATGACGATGAACGACCTGTGCCGCGCGCTGGGCGTGACCAAGCCGGCGGTGTACTACTACTTCACCGACAAGTACGAGATCTTCGACATCCTGTGCCGCGAGTCCGCGCAGACCTGCCTGCCGGTCATCCGCGAGACCGCCGACCCGGCCTTGCCGGTGCGCGAGCGCCTGCATGCCTGCCTGCTGGAAATGGCGCGGCGTTGCATTGCCTGCTACGTGCCCGCCACGCTCAGCTTTCGCGACAACCAGTACCTGCGGCCGGAAACGGTGACGTGGCTGGGCAATATGGCGCGCGCCTTCTACCGCGACCTCTATGCGCTGCTGGAGGAAGGCAAGCGAGCGGGCGTGTTCAGCTATGGCGACGCGCGCGTGACCGCCCATGCGATCGGCAGCGTGGTTGGCTTCATGTACACCTGGCACCAGCCCGAGCGCATGGAGGCGCAGGCGCTGGCGGAAGAGCTGGCCACGAGCATGATGAAGATGGTGTTGCCGGTGAACGCCTGACTTCGGCAAGGCTTTTCGTTGCGGCCTGGCGCAAGCCGCTAGGGGAATTCCCCAGTCCGGATTGAACTGTGCGCTAAACTTCACGTCAGACGGTGGATCGGGTCCAGAGGACTTCATCTAACGTGTTGTCTTAACCGGGTCGCGCGTTTAGCATCTGTCGAAAATCGAACGACCATTCAGAAAATCAGGAGACGGTGCATGGAAAGACTGTGGCTGAAGCATTACCCGGCCGGCGTGCCTGCCGAGATCGATAGCAGTCAGTTCCGCTCGCTGGCCGAATTGCTCGAGGCGTCCTTCCGCACCTACGCTGATCGCCGTGCCTTTGTGTGCATGGACAAGTCGATCACCTACGGCGAGCTCGACCGCATGTCGCGGCAGTTCGCGGCGTGGCTGCAGTCGCGCGGGCTCAAGCCGGGCGCGCGCGTGGCTATCATGATGCCCAACGTGCTGCAGTATCCGGTGGTGCTGGCCGCCGTGCTGCGTGCCGGCTTTGTCGTGGTCAACGTCAATCCGCTCTACACCCCGCGCGAACTCGAGCATCAGCTCAAGGACAGCGGCGCCGAGGCCATCGTCATCCTCGAGAACTTCGCTACCACGCTGCAGCAAGTGCTGCCCGCCACGCCGGTCAAGCATGTGGTGGTGGCCAGCATGGGTGACCTGCTGGGCGGCCTCAAGGGCGCGATCGTCAATTTCGTGGTGCGCAACGTCAAGAAGATGGTGCCGGCCTGGGAACTGCCCAACTGCGTGCGCTTCAACGCGGTGCTGGCAGAGGGGCGCGGCATGCAGCTGCAGCCCGCCACTACGGGCCCGGACGACATCGCCTTCCTGCAATACACCGGTGGCACCACTGGCGTGTCCAAGGGCGCCGTGCTGCTGCACCGGAACATCGTCTCCAACGTGCTGCAGTCCGAAGCCTGGATGCAGCCGGCGCTGGCCAAGGGCGCACCGATCGACCAGGTGATCACCATCACGGCGCTGCCGCTGTACCACATCTTCGCGCTGACGGTCTGCTGCCTGCTGGGCATGCGCAGCGGCGGCCTGAGCGTGCTGATCCCCAATCCGCGCGATATCCCCGGCTTCATCAAGGAGCTGCAGAAGTACAAGTTCAACATGTTCCCGGCGGTCAATACGCTGTACAACGCGCTGATCAACAGCCCGGATATCGACAAGGTCGACTTCTCCGGCTTGCGAGTGGCCAACGGCGGGGGCATGGCGGTGCAGGAGGCGGTGGCCAAGAAGTGGCTGGCCAGGACGGGCTGCCCGGTCATCGAGGGCTACGGCCTGTCGGAGACCTCGCCTTCGGCTACCTGCAACCCGACTGATTCCGACGCGTTCTCCGGCACCATCGGCCTGCCGCTGCCGTCGACCGACATCGCCATTCGTGACGACGACGGCGCGGACGTGCCGCTCGGCCAGGCTGGCGAGATCTGCATCCGTGGCCCGCAGGTGATGGCTGGCTACTGGAACCGCCCGGACGAGACCGCCAAGGTCATGACGGCTGACGGCTTCTTCAAGTCCGGCGACATCGGCGTGATGGACGCGCGCGGCTACACCAAGATCGTCGACCGCAAGAAGGACATGATCCTGGTGTCCGGCTTCAACGTGTACCCGAACGAGGTCGAAGGCGTGGCCGCAGAGTGCCCGGGCGTGCTGGAGGTGGCAGCGGTGGGCGTGCCCGACGAGCATTCGGGCGAAGTGGTCAAGCTGTACGTGGTCCGCAAGGATCCCGCGCTGACGGAAGCCGAGCTGATCGCCTTCTGCAAGGAGCGCCTGACCGGCTACAAGCGGCCCAAGTTCGTGGAGTTCCGCAGCGAGTTGCCCAAGACCAATGTGGGCAAGATCCTGCGCCGCGAGCTGCGCGACAGCCGCAAGGCGGCCTGAGCGAAGGGCGCAAGCCAGCCACGCACGCCGCAGCAAGAACGGCCTCCCGCAAGGGAGGCCGTTCTTCATTCAGCGGGGCGCGTCAGCATTCCCGGGAGGGCACGAGCAGCGGCTCGGGGGCGCCGTCGGGATAGACCATCCGCACGCAGGCGCCGGGTTCCAGGCCAGGCGCCGCGGGGCCATTGACGATGACGTTGCCGCCGCTGCCATCCAGTGGCGCCACCGTGTACTGAAACAGGTCCATGCGCGGCCGCGGGCGTAGCAACGTATTCAGGTCGACGGAAAAGCCAACGCCTGCGCCGCTCCAGCCACCGCCGTTCCATGCGCCGCCGCCAACGCCCACGGCGGTGCTCGCCGCACCGTTGCCCGGCATGTCGACCTGGCCCACCAGCGTCTTCGCGCCGATGCGCCCAAGCTTGATGCTGACGTTGAGCGGTGACACCTTGGGTCCCGGCGGCGTGCTCTGGCAAGCCACGAGGAGTAGCGTCAGCAGCGAGGCGCAAAGCGTGCCCGCTGCCGAACGGGTCGCGTTCATGCGCTTACCAGCCCGGTCTTGAGCCGGCCCAGCAAGCGGAACAGGGCGCGCCGATCGGTCTGGGGCAGGCCGCCGAACAATTGCTCGATCCAGTCTTCGTGCGCCCGCGCCATCTTGGAGAATGCGGTGCGCCCCGCCGGCGTGAGCCGGATCAGGTAAGCGCGGCGATCGCTTGGCAATGCCTCGCGCGAGACCAGGCCTTCCTGCTGGAGCTGGTCCGTGATGCCGGTGACGTTGCCGCCGGTGACCATCATGCGGCGCGATAGCTCGCCCATCTTCAGGCCTTCCGGATGGCGGTCGAGCTGGGACATCAGGTCGAAGCGCGGCAGGGTGCAGGCGAAATCCTGGCGCAGCCGGGAGCGGATGTCGGCCTCGACCAGATTGGTGCAGGTCAGCAGACGCAGCCACAGGCGCAGGGCGTCGTGGGCGTTATCGTCGGCGCTGGTTTCGAGATCGACCGGCGCTTCTTCGGCGCCGGCCTTGGGCGGGGCCTCGGCGGCAGGTGGGATGGGCATCGCGGCACGCTGGTTGTTTGATGCCTCAAGTATATGCGCTCGCACGCCGCCACGGGCCGGCCCGCGCCTCAATCGACCTTGGCGCCCGAGTCCTTGACCACCTTGGCCCACTTGGCGAGCTCGGCGCGGATAACGGCGGCGAACTGCTCCGGCGTGTTGCCGACCGGGTCGGCACCCTGGGCCAGCATCTTTTCGCGCATGGCCGGCGTGGCCAGCGCGCGCGCGACTTCCTGCTGGACGCGCGCGACGATGTCGTGCGGCGTGCCGGCGGGCGCCAGCAAGCCGAACCAGGAACTGGCCTCGAAGCCCGGCAGGCGGGCCGTCTCTGCCACCGTTGGCACGCCCGGCAGCGCCGGCGAGGGTTTGGCGCTGGTGACCGCCAGCGCCTTGAGCTTGCCGCTCTTGATCAGCGCCATCGACGAGGGCAGGTTGTCGAACATCAGCTGCATGGTGCCGCCCGCCAGGTCGGTCAGGGCCGGGCCGCTGCCCTTGTAGGGGAAGTGCACCATGAAGGTACGGGTCTGGGTCTTGAACAGCTCGCCTGCCAGGTGGATCGAGGTACCGTTGCCGCTCGACGCCATATTGAGCTTGCCGGGGTTGGCGCGCGCATAGGCGATCAGGTCCGTGACGTTGTTGATGCGGTTTTGCTGCGCGAAGGCGGGGTTGACCACCAGCACATTGGGCACCGAGGCCACCTCGGTGATGGGGGCGAAGTCCTTGACCGGGTCGAACGGCAGCTTGCCGTACAGAGACTGGTTGATGCCATGCGTGCCCACCGTGCCCATCAGCAGCGTGTAGCCGTCCGGCGCGGCCTTGGCGACCATGTCGGCGCCGATGTTGCCGCCTGCGCCCGGCCGGTTGTCGACGACTACGTTCCAGCCCTGGAGCTTCGATAGCTCGGCGGCCACTGCGCGCGCCAGGATGTCCGTCGTGCCGCCGGCAGGGAACGGCACCACCAGGCGGATCGGCTTGTTGGGGTAGGGGTCCGCGGCTTGCGCGGGCGCTTGCCAGGCAAGGGGGCCAAGGCAGGCACCGGCGATGGTGGCAAGCAGCCTGAGGGTCGCGCGGCGGCGGGTGCGGTGCATGGGGTCTCCTTATGGGTGCCTGCGTTTTGCCGGACGGCGCGATGGCGCAATGACGCGGTACGTATCGCCGATGCATCCGGAAGGCTGCTGCATTGTAGTGTCGGCATAACAATCTGCCGATGAGGTGATGCCCTAGGACCGAGAGGCGAGGCCGCGCCATGAAAAAAAGGCACCCGAAGGTGCCTTTGCCGTGTCGCGCGGATGCGCTTAGAACTTGTGGCGGATACCCACGCCGGCGCCCAGCATGTTGTTGTTGTTGCTGCCGAGGAAGTAGGTATTGGCGAAGCTGATCGCCGACGTGTCGAGGTTCAGGCCTGCGTTCTTCGCGAACGCAGCGGTCAGATAAACGTCGGTGCGCTTGGACAGGTTGTAGTCGGCGATGAACGAAACCTGCCACGGGTTCTTGACGTTGACGCCGCCGAGGCTCTTGACGTCGTCATAGTTGTACTGCAGCGTCAGGCCCAGCGGTGCGGTGACCTGGTAGTTGGCACCGATCCAGTAGTAGTTGTCGCGCAGAATGGACGCGCCGTTCTGTGCCTTGGCCTGGCCCCAGCGATAGCCGCCCATGATCTTGGCCGGGCCGAAGGCGTAGCTGCCTGCCACTGCCGCCTTCTTGAACGTGCCGGTGTCGCCGGTCGCGCTCAGGGTCGGGTTGTATTGGTCGTAGGCGATGGTCGCGCCGAACGGACCGGCAGCGTAGGCCACGCCGGCGCCATAGCCGGTGTCGCGGCGGAACTGGCCCGGGACTTCGCCGTTGCCTGCCACGCCGTTGCCGAAGGACCAGTGCGCGATCGCGGTCACCGGACCGAATACGCCCGTGTACTTGGCGGTGTTGTCGGAGCGGAAGTTCAGGCCGAGCTGGGCGACCACCGGCTCATACTGGGTGGCGTAGCCGCTGGGCGAGAAGTTGGCGAGCAGGTCGAACAGCGTGGTGTACTGGCGACCAAAGGTGAAGCGGCCAACCTGGGCGCTTTCGATCCCCACGTACGCTTGACGACCGAACAGGCGGCCGCCTTGCTGCAGCGAGCCGGTGTCGAGGGCGAAGCCGTTTTCGAGCACGAACAGCGCCTTCAAGCCGCCGCCCAGGTCTTCCACGCCGCGCAGGCCCCAACGCGAGCCGGACAGGCCACCGGAGGACATGCGAAAGACGGAGTTGCCGCGGCCGGTACTGAAGCCGTTGGTGGCCGCCGGTGCAACGCCGAGGTGACTGACGTATTCGAGGTTCATATCCGCAACGCCGTACAGCGTCACGCTGGACTGGGCCTGTGCGGCACCCGCGAATGCACCCAACGCAGCCAGCGCGAGAAGCGATTTTTTCATGCTCGATGATCTCCGTGTAAGAATTATTGGTGGCCAGCGGAGAAACCTCCTGAGTCTCCATTTTCCGCTTACCCAACTTCGTCAGAAGCTGCCAACTACTGTAACAAACCGCCCTTGATTCACAATCGGGTTCACTGCCCTTGTCAGCTTTTCACAACTCAGGGTTTTGGAGTATCCGGCCCTTGCCAACGCAGGCCGGGCGGGAGAGGCCCGGCAAGTCGGCCACGGTACAATGCGGGAAATCCCGAGAGCGTATTCATCGGTCCATCTCCCCTTCGCCAGGGCGTGGGACGCGGAACCGCTCCGAGCAACCACCAGCGCATGCATCCATGGATACCTTGATTCGCGAATTCGATGTGGCCTTGCGCGCGATCGCAGGCGTCACCCGCGCCAGTCGTGCCAATCCCGCCGAGGCGCTTGCGCCCGATGCGCAGAGCCTCGACGAGACGCAACGCCGCCACGTCGCCGGGCTCATGCGCATCAACCACGTGGGTGAGGTCTGCGCGCAGGCCCTTTACCAGGCGCAGAAGCTGACCGCGCGCACGCCGCAGGTTCGCGCACAGATGGATGAGGCCGCGCGCGAGGAAGAAGACCACCTCGGCTGGTGCGCCGAACGCCTGCGCGAGCTCGGCTCGCGTCCCAGCCTGCTCAACCCGCTCTGGTACGCCGGCGCGTTTGCCATTGGCTGGGCGGCGGGGCGAGCGGGCGACCGGGTCAGCCTGGGATTCGTCTCCGAGACCGAGTACCAGGTCGAGCAGCACCTGAATGGCCATCTCGAGCAGATCCCCGTTGCCGACGACCGGTCGCGCGCGATCCTGGAGCAGATGCGCGATGACGAGGTGAGGCACGGCGCTGCCGCACGCGAGGCGGGCGGCATGCCGTTGCCCTCGCCGGTGCGCGCGATGATGCGGGCGGCCTCCAAGGTGATGACCACCGCCGCGTATCGGATCTGAGGGACGGCGCCGGAGCGGGAAGCCCCGCCCCATCATCGCCTCGCGCGCCGGCAAGTCAGGTACCCCCCGCACGCGGGGTAGACGTGAAAACGTTGTATCCTTCCATCGGTCCGGCTCGGCCGTTTTTCCTGCTGCAGGCAGTTCCTTCCTCAGTTGTTCTCAGGTGGTTTCTCTGCTTTCTTCCATAAGATCTTCATTTCATTGGGAATTCACTTTTTCGGTGCGCGAGGTGTGCGCGCTAAGTCATTGTTCTAATTAAAAAAACCCGGATTGTTGCCCCATAACGAGCCTTGACCCGTGAAATCGCTTCCTCTAAAGTGGGAAATAGTGTGAGGAAGTGTGATTTTGTGTGAAAACGCAGTCTGGCTATGGGATCATCGCCCAACGTCGGATTTAAAGGATTCACGCGCCAGCCGGTGGCAAGCATGCCGGCGCGGACCGGGGAGCTAGCTTGTTTCAGGGCGCATCGGCGCTGTCACTGGATGCCAAGGGCCGGATGTCGATTCCGGCGCGGCACCGTGAAGCGCTACAACAGCAGGCCGAGGGCCGGGTAACGCTGACCAAGCACCCGGACGGCTGCCTGCTGCTGTTTCCGCGCCCTGAATGGGAAAACTTCCGTGGTCGCATTGCGGCTTTGCCGATGGACGCGCACTGGTGGAAGCGCATCTTCCTGGGCAATGCCGCTGATGTCGACATGGACGGCGCGGGCCGGGTGCTGATCGCGCCCGAGCTGCGTAGCGCCGCCTTGCTCGACAAGGAAGTCATGCTGCTCGGTATGGGCAGCCATTTCGAAGTCTGGGATGCCGCAACCTACGCCGCCAAGGAACAGCAGGCGATGGCGCAGGGCATGCCGGAAGCATTAAAGAATTTCTCTTTTTGACGAGGTCATGAGCTCAACCCAAACGCCGGGGACCACCGCCCTGCGCCATCGCACCGTGTTGCTGGACGAGGCTGTCGAAGCCCTGGTCTGGCGGCCCGATGGCGTCTATGTGGACGGCACCTTCGGCAGAGGGGGGCACAGCCGGGCAATTCTGGCCCGGCTGGGCCCGGCCGGGGCACTGGTGGCCTTCGACAAGGATCCGGCAGCAATCGCAGAGGCGGGCACCATCAAGGATGCCCGCTTCTCCATTGAGCACACCAGCTTCGCCGAGATGCCGGCGGCGCTGGCGGGCCGGGGAAAGGTCGCCGGGATATTGCTTGACCTGGGCATCAGCTCACCCCAGATCGACGACGCGGAGCGGGGGTTTTCCTTTCGCTTCGAGGGACCGCTGGACATGCGCATGGACACCACGCGCGGCATGACCGCCGCGCAGTGGCTGGCGCAAGCGGATGAGCAAGACATCGCGAGGGTGATACGGGACTATGGGGAAGAACGGTTTGCTGTACAGATTGCAAAGGCGGTTGTTGCTCGCCGGAGCGAACCCGGCCATGGCGGACCGCTTACCACTACTGCCGAGCTTGCCGCGCTCGTGGCGAAAGCCGTCAAAACACGCGAGAAGGGTCAGGACCCTGCGACCCGCACCTTTCAGGCTCTACGGATTCACGTCAATCAAGAGCTTGCGGACCTCGAAAGCGGCCTGAGCGCCGCTTACGACTTGTTGCAGGAAGGCGGGCGGCTGGTGGTCATCAGTTTTCATTCGCTTGAGGACCGCATCGTCAAGCGGTTCATGCAGGCGCACGCCCGTCCGCAGCAGAATGCCGATCCCGCCATGCGCCGCGCGCCACTGCGCGCGGACCAGCTGCCGCAGCCCACGCTGAAGCTGCTCGGCCGGGTCAAGCCGGGCGCCGACGAGGTCGCCGCCAATCCGCGTGCCCGCTCCGCAGTGATGCGCGTGGCCGAGAAGCTGCCGTCCCCGGCGTCCCCTTCGTCCGCCTCCACCCAGAAGGCGGGCCGCCCATGAACCGCCTGACTTTCTTCCTGCTGGCTGCCCTGATGCTGTGCGCGCTCTCGCTGGTGAGCGCGCAGCACCAGGCCCGCACCCTGTTCGTCGCCCACGAGCGCGCGCAGGCGGAAGAAAAGCAGCTCGACATCGACTGGTCCCGCTTGCAGTACCAGCAGAGCTCGCTCGGCAAGAGCGCGCGCATAGCGGATGCAGCGCGGACACAGCTGAAGATGACGCCGGTGCTTCCCGGCAGGACCCAATACCTGGCCGGCGTGGTGCTGGACGCGCCGCCCGCCAGCGCGCCCGCGGCTGCAGCACCCGAGGGGAGTAAGCCATGACCATCGCCCGGCCCTCGCAAAACGCCCAGCGCGGCAACCCTTCGCGCCCGCGCACCGGCCAGTTCGCCGCTAGCCCCGTGCTTGGCCTGCGCCTGCCGATGTGGCGCTCGAAGCTGGTGGTGTTCATGATGTTCGCCGCCTTCGTCGCCCTGGCCGGGCGCGCGCTCTGGATCCAGGGCCCGGGCAACCAGTTCTACGAGGCCGAAGGCAAGAAGCGCTTCCAGCGCACGCTCGAGCTGCCCGCAACGCGCGGCAAGATCCTCGACCGCAATGGGCTGGTGCTGGCGACCAGCTTGCCCGTGAAGGCCATCTGGGCGGTCCCGGAGGATGTGCCCGACGAGATCGACGCTGACAAGATCCGCCAGTTGAGCAAGCTGCTCGACATGAGCGACAAGGAGCTGCGCCGCAAATTCACGGAAGACAAGAGCTTCGTTTACCTGAAGCGCCAGGTGCTGCCGGATGTCGCCGACAAGATCGCCGCGCTCAAGATCGAAGGCATTCACCAGACCCGCGAATACAAGCGCTTCTATCCGGAAGGCGAGGCGATGGCGCACATCGTCGGCTTTACCAATGTCGAAGACCGCGGCCAGGAAGGCGTGGAGCTGGCGCGCGAGGGCGTGCTGGCCGGCAAGTCCGGCGCGCGCCAGGTGATCAAGGACCGCCTTGGCCGCGTGGTGGAGGATGTGGGCATCCTCAAGACGCCGCGCGACGGCGAGGACCAGCAGCTCTCCATCGACGCCAAGATCCAGTACCTGGCCTACAACGAGGTCAAGGCCATCGTCGAGCGCAGCAAGGCCAAGGCGGCCAGCGCCGTGGTGCTCGACGCGCAGACCGGCGAGGTGCTGGCGCTGGCCAACTGGCCGACCTACAACCCCAACGACCGCACCCGCCTGTCGGGCGAGCAGCTGCGCAACCGGGTCCTGACCGACACCTTCGAGCCGGGCTCGATGATGAAGCCGATCACGATCGGCCTGGCGCTGCAGCTCAAGCGGGTCACGCCGTCGACGGTATTTGCCACGACCGGCAAGTTCACCTACGAAGGCGCCACCATCAGCGACACCCATAACTACGGGGCGCTGACCGTGGCCGGCATCATCCAGAAGTCCAGCAACATCGGCACGACCAAGATTTCGATGCTGCTCAAGCCGCAGGAAATGTGGGATATGTATATGAGCGTGGGCCTGGGCCAGGCGCCCAAGATCGGCTTCCCCGGCGCCGTGGCCGGACGGGTGCGCCCGTACAAGAGCTGGCGGCCCATCGAGCAGGCGACCATGTCCTATGGCTACGGCCTGTCGGTGTCGCTGTTCCAGATCGCCCACGCTTACACCATCTTCGCCCATGATGGCGAACTGATCCCGGTCACCATGTTCCGGAACCAGGGCCCGGTCACTGGCGAGCGCGTGCTGTCGCCCGAGGTGGCGCGCCAGGTGCGGGCCATGCTGGAGACGGTGACGGCGCCCGGCGGCACTGCCCCCGAAGCCCAGGTGATGGGCTACCGGGTCGGCGGCAAGACGGGCACGGCGTACAAGCACGTGGGCCGCGGCTACGACCGCAGCAAGTACCGGGCTTCCTTCATCGGCCTGGCGCCGATGTCCAACCCGCGCGTGATCGTGGCCGTGAGCGTGGATGAGCCTACTTCGGGCAGCCACTACGGTGGCGCCGCGGCGGGCCCGGCCTTCTCCGCGATTACCGGCGGCGCGCTGCGTGCACTCAATGTGCAACCGGATTCGCCGATCCGCCAGTTGGTCGTGAGCGACAAGGTGCAGGAAAGCGAACCGTGGAGCGCGACGCAATGACCCGGACGCTGCTTCCCCTCGAGATCGCCGCCCAGGCCGCCGACGCGCTGGCCTGGCTGCGCCAGCACGCCCCCGCCGGCGCCAAGCTGACCGGCGACACGCGCCGGCTGGCCCAGGGCGACGTGTTCTTTGCTTATGTGCTGGGCAATGCGCGCCTGTCGACCGATGGGCGCCCGCATATCGCCCAGGCGATCGCCCGCGGCGCCAGCGCCGTGGTCTTTGAGGCCGATGGCTTCGCCTGGCCGCATGGCGAAGGCGTGCCGCACCTTGGCGTGTCGGGCCTGCACCAGCTCGCCGGCCCGATTGCCGCCGGCTGGTATGACAACGCCGCGCGCGATCTCGCTGTGACCGGCATCACCGGCACCAATGGCAAGACGTCGTGCAGCCAGTGGCTGGCGCGCGTGCTGCAGGCCACGGGCAAGCGCTGCGCCACCATCGGCACGCTTGGCACCGGTTTTCCTGACGCGCTCACGGCGACCGGCTTCACCACGCCCGACGCCGTCCAGCTGCAGGACAGCCTGGCCGCGCTGCATGGCGCCGGTGCGCGCGCGGTCGCCATGGAAGTGTCCTCGCACGGCCTGGAGCAAGGCCGCGTGGACGGCACCCACTTTGCGGTGGCGGTGCTGACCAACCTGACCCAGGACCATCTCGACTACCACGGCACCATGGCCGAGTACGAGGCGGCCAAGGCCCTGCTGTTCCAATGGCCCGGCCTGCGTGCCGCCGTGATCAACCGCGACGATGCCATGGGTGGCCGCCTGCTGGCCAGCCCCGCGCTCGCCGCGCAGGTGATCGAATACGGCATCGATGGCGCGGCCGCCCCGACCCGCAAGACCGGCCAGTGGCTGCGCGCGACCAACGTGCGCGCCACCGCGGCAGGTACCGCCTTCCATGTGGATGGCAGCTTCGGCAGCGCCGATGTCAGCACGCCGATGATCGCCGCCTTCAATGTCAGCAACCTGCTCGCCGTGCTGGGCGCCACGCTGGCCAACGGCATTGCCTGGGACGCTGCCCTCGACGCGCTGCGCACGCTCAAGCCGGTCGACGGCCGCATGGAGTTGTTCGGCGGCAGCCATGGCGGCCAGGACGGGCCGCTGGCGGTGGTCGATTACGCCCATACCCCGGATGCACTGGAAAAGACGCTGGACGCGCTGCGCCCAGTGGCACAGGCCCGCCGGGGCCGGCTGTGGTGCGTGTTCGGCTGTGGCGGCGACCGCGACCCGATCAAGCGCCCGCTGATGGGCGAAGTGGCCGAGCGGCTTGCCGACGAGGTGGTGCTGACCAGCGACAACCCGCGTAGCGAAGACCCGCAAGACATCCTGAACGCCATTGCCGACGGCATGGCCGACCGCAGCCGCGCGCACCTGATCGAGGACCGCGCAGCCGCCATCCTGTACGCCATCAAGCACGCCACCGTAGCCGATGTGGTGCTGGTGGCCGGCAAGGGGCATGAAGCTACCCAGGAGGTGCAGGGCCGCAAGCGGCCTTTCTCCGACCGCGAGCATGTCCGGCTGACGCTGGGCACGCGTGGGGTGTCAGCATGACGCAATACACCATGACCGATTTGCAGCAAGCCGCCGGCTGGATCGCCGGCGCGCGTCTTTCCGGGCCCGATGGCGCAGCCAGCCGGGCGTTCTCGCGCGTGCTGACCGACAGCCGCACGGTTCAGCCGGGCGACCTGTTCGTCGCGCTCAAGGGCGAGCGCTTCGACGCGCACGATTTCCTGGCCGACGTGGTGGCGCGTGGCGCCGCCGCGGTGCTGGTGGACCGTGAGCCCGACGCCGCGCTTGGTATTCCCGCCATCGTGGTGCCCGATACCCGCCTGGCACTGGGCCAGCTGGCCGCCGGCTGGCGCTGCCGTTTCAGCCTGCCCGCGGTCGCGGTGACGGGCAGTAACGGCAAGACCACCGTCAAGGAGATGATCGCCGCGATCTTCGCGGCGGCGGTAGGGGAGGGCGCCCGCCTGGCAACGGGCGGCAACCTGAACAACGATATCGGCTTGCCGCTGACCGTGCTGCGGCTGTCCGCCGCGCACCGGCTCGCCGTGCTCGAGCTCGGCATGAACCACCCGGGTGAGACCGTCTACCTGGCCAGCATCGCCCAGCCTACCGTGGCGGTGGTGACCAACGCGCAGCGCGAGCACCAGGAGTTCATGGTGAACGTCGAGGCCGTGGCGCATGAACACGCCGCGGCGATCGCTGCGTTGCCCGCAGACGGCGTGGCGGTATTCCCGCTCGACGCCGAAGGCGGCGGCACGCATGCGGGCATCTGGCGCCAGGCAGCCGGTGCGCGCCGCGTGCTGTCGTTTGGCCTGGATGCCAGCGCCGATGTCCGCGCCGATGTGGCTTTGGACGACGGCGTGCAAGTGATGCAGGTCAGCGCGCCCGGTGCTGCGTTCGAGGTCCGCCTGTCGGTGCTTGGCACTCACAACGTGCGCAACGCGCTGGCGGCGATCGCCTGCGCGCTGGGCGCCGGCATCGGCATCGAGGCGATCCAGGCAGGGCTGGCCGGGTTTGCCGCGGTCAAGGGCCGGCTGCAGGTCAAGCATGCCGCCGGCGGCACGCTGGTGATCGATGACAGCTACAACGCCAATCCCGATTCGGTACGAGCGGCCATCGACGTGCTGGCGGGATTTGCCGCGCCGCGCCTGCTGGTGCTGGGCGACATGGCGGAAGTGGGCGACCAGGGGCCGGCCTTCCATACGGAGATCGGCGCCTATGCGAACGCGCGCGGCATCGAGGCGCTGTGGGCAACCGGCGAGGCCATGGTGCACGCCGTGCAGGCATTTGGCGCCACAGCCCGGTATTTTGAACGGGCCGAGGACCTCGCCCAGGCGTTGGCGCAAGACAAGGACGGTACCGTGGCGGCGGCAAGCGCGGTACTGGTGAAGGGATCTCGGTTCATGCGGATGGAACGGATGGTCGATGCGCTGGTCGCAAACACTCCCACGCATTAATCGTCATCAACAGTAATTAACGAATCAATCTGATAGCCCGGCCCGACCGGGCGGTTGTCGAAAGGAATACGGACACACGATGTTATTGGCTCTGGCCCAGTGGCTGCAAAACGACTACAGCTTCCTGCGGGTCTTCAACTACCTGACCTTCCGCGCGGTGATGGCTAACCTCACCGCGCTTTTGATCGGGCTCGGCCTTGGGCCGTGGGTGATCCGCAAGCTGACCGAACTCAAGATCGGCCAGGCGGTGCGCACCATCGGCCCGCAGTCGCACCTGGTCAAGGCCGGCACGCCCACCATGGGCGGCGTGCTGGTGCTGGTGTCGATCGCCATCTCCACGTTGCTGTGGTGCGACTGGGGCAACCGCTTCATCTGGGTCGTGATGCTGGTGACCCTGGGCTACGGCGCGATTGGCTGGGTGGATGACTACCGCAAGGTGGTCTATCGCGATCCGCGCGGCATGTCGAGCCGCGAGAAGTTTTTCTGGCAGACCCTGATCGGCCTGGTGGCCGCGGTCTACCTGGCGTTCTCGGTATCGGAAAGCAGCAATGTGCGGGTGTGGGACCTGTTCCTGGGCTGGGTCGAAGGCGGTTTGTCGCTCGACATGCCTTACAAGTCCAACCTGATCGTGCCTTTCTTCAAGGAAGTGAGCTATCCGTTGGGCGTGGCCGGCTTCATCGTGCTGACCTATCTGGTGATTGTGGGTTCGAGCAATGCGGTGAACCTGACCGATGGCCTGGACGGCCTGGTGATCATGCCGGTGGTGCTGGTTGGCAGCGGGCTGGGCGTGTTTGCCTACGTGATGGGCAGTTCGGTCTACAGCAAGTACCTGCTGTTCCCGCATATTCCCGGGGCTGGCGAGTTGCTGATCTTTTGTTCGGCGCTGGCGGGGGCGGGCCTGGCCTTCCTCTGGTTCAACGCGCACCCGGCCCAGGTCTTCATGGGCGACGTTGGCGCGCTGGCGCTGGGCGGCGCGCTGGGCACCGTGGCGGTGATCGTGCGCCAGGAGATTGTGCTGTTCGTGATGGGCGGCATCTTCGTGGTGGAAACGCTGTCGGTGATGCTGCAGGTGGGCTGGTTCAAGATCACCAAGCGGCGCTACGGCGAGGGCAGGCGGTTGTTCAAGATGGCGCCGCTGCACCACCACTTCGAATTGTCGGGCTGGAAGGAAACGCAGGTGACGGTGCGCTTCTGGATCATCACCATGTTGCTGGTGCTGATTGGGCTGTCGTCGCTCAAGCTGCGCTGAAACCAGCGCGTATCTACTAACGCAGTAACGCAATAAAGGCGGGAATCGAAGTGTTTGGCGAGTTGCAAAAACCTCATGTGCTGGTGCTGGGCCTCGGCGAATCGGGGCTGGCGATGGCGCGCTGGTGCGGCCTGTATGGTGCCCCCGTGCGCGTTGCCGACACGCGCGAGGCTCCCGCCAACCTGGTCTTCCTGCAGGCCGAGCTGCCCTCGGCCGAGTTTCATGGCGGCGCCCTGGCCGAAACGCTGCTGGACGGCATCGAACTGGTAACGATCAGCCCTGGCCTGTCGCCGCTGGAGACGGGTACCGCCGCGCTGCTGGCGGTGGCGCGCGAGCGTGGCATTCCAGTCTGGGGCGAAATCGAGCTGTTCGCGCGCGCGCTCGCGCATCTGCGGGCAGAGTCCGGCTACGCGCCGAAGCTGCTGGCCATCACCGGCACCAACGGCAAGACCACCACTACCGCGTTGACCGGCCGCCTGGTGGAGCGCGCCGGCAAGAGCGTGGCGGTGGCGGGAAATATCAGTCCGTCGGCGCTGGACAAGCTGTCCGCCTGCATCGCCTCGGCCACGCTGCCCGAGGTCTGGGTGCTGGAACTGTCGAGCTTCCAGCTGGAGACCACGCACACGCTGGCGCCGCACGCGGCCACGGTGCTCAACATCACCCAGGACCATCTGGACTGGCACGGCAGCATGGAAGCCTATGCCGCCGCCAAGGCTCGGATCTTCGGCCCGGCGCCGGCGCCCGGCGAAGCCGGCTGCCTGCAGATCCTGAACCGCAACGACCGTCTCAGCCTGGATATGGCCCGCCCGGCAGGCGCACTGGTGACCTTCGGCACCGATCTGCCCGAGTTCCCGGGCTGCTTCGGCGTCCAGCGCGAGGGCGGCATGCCCTGGCTGGTGGTGGCCGAGCCCGATAGCGAAGCCGAAGGCGAGAACAAGCCGCGCCGCCGCAAGGCCGCGGCCGCCGAGACCGTGGAAGCCGTGCCGGTGCGCCACAAGCGCCTGATGCCTGCCGACGCGCTGCATATCCGTGGCATGCACAACGCCACCAACGCCATGGCCGCGCTGGCGCTGTGCCGCGCCATCGACCTGCCGATGAACGCGTTGCTGCATGGCCTGCGCGAGTACCGCGGCGAGCCGCACCGCGTGGAGTGGGTCGCCACGGTGGATGATGTCGAGTTCTTCGATGACAGCAAGGGCACCAATGTGGGCGCCACCGTCGCCGCGTTGTCCGGCCTGGACAAGCGGGTGGTGCTGATTGCCGGCGGGGAAGGCAAGGGGCAGGATTTCTCGCCGCTTGCCGCGCCGGTGGCACAGTACGCGCGCGCCGTGGTGC
Organism: Cupriavidus sp. PET2-C1; assembly: GCF_054515855.1. NCBI lineage: Bacteria > Pseudomonadati > Pseudomonadota > Betaproteobacteria > Burkholderiales > Burkholderiaceae > Cupriavidus > Cupriavidus sp. PET2-C1. Next base: position 3,806,956 of record NZ_CM137259.1, on the reverse strand, counting down.
TGATCGGCAAGGATGCCGGCGAGCTGCGCCGCGCGCTCCAGGATACCGGCGTCACGCTGGCCGATGCCGCCACGCTGGAGCAGGCCGTCACGCTGGCAGCCGGTGCGGCGCAGGGCGGCGACGCCGTGCTGCTGTCGCCGGCGTGCGCCAGCCTCGACATGTTCCGTAATTATGTGCACCGTGCCGAAGTCTTTCGCGCCGCGGTGGAAGAACTGGCGATGTCCAGGGGGATCGTGCCATGAGCGACGCACAGGTCAAGCGTAGCGGCTTTATCGGGGCCACCATCGGCAACGCCTGGGGCGGCCTGCGCGATGCGGTGTCCGGCGTCAAGCCGACGCGCTCGCGCATGATGGAGTACGACCAGCCACTGCTGTGGGTGGCGATCGTGCTGCTCGCGCTTGGCCTGGTGATGGTCTATTCGGCCTCGATCGCGCTGCCTGACTCGCCGCGCTATGCCAACTACCGCGAGAGCCACTTCCTCGCGCGCCACGCGTTTGCGCTGTTCATCGGCCTGTCGATGGGCCTGCTGGCCTTCCAGATCCCGGTCAAGTTCTGGGATAAGTACGCGCCCAAGCTGTTCGTGATCGCGCTGTTGATGCTGATCGTCGTGCTGGTGCCGTTCGTGGGCAAGGGCGTGAATGGCGCGCGGCGCTGGATTCCGCTGGGCATCATGAACTTCCAGCCCTCCGAGCTCATGAAGCTGGCGGTGGTGCTGTACACCGCCAACTACACCGTGCGCAAGCAGGAGTGGATGCAGAACGTGGGCAAGGGCTTCCTGCCGATGGGCGTGGCCGTGGTGGTGGTCGGCATGCTGCTGCTGCTGGAGCCCGACATGGGCGCCTTCCTGGTGGTGGCCACCGTCGCCATGGGCATCCTCTTCCTCGGCGGCATCAACGGCAAGCTGTTCGCCGGCCTGGTTGGCGTGGCGGTGGGCGCGTTCGCGCTGCTGATCACGGCGTCGCCCTGGCGGCGCGAGCGGATCTTCGCTTATCTCAACCCGTGGGAAGAAGCCAACGCGCTGGGCAAGGCTTACCAGCTCACCCATTCGCTGATCGCCTTCGGCCGCGGCGAGTGGACCGGGGTGGGGCTGGGCGGCAGCATCGAGAAGCTGCACTACCTGCCCGAGGCGCATACCGACTTCATCCTCGCCGTGATTGGCGAGGAGTTCGGCTTTGTGGGTGTGCTGGTGGTGATCGTATTGTTCTACTGGATGGTGCGCCGCGCCTTTGGCATCGGCCGCACCGCGCTGCAGCTCGACCGTACCTTTGCCGGCCTGGTGGCCAAGGGCATCGGCATCTGGGTTGGCTGGCAGACCTTTATCAATATGGGCGTGAACCTTGGCCTGCTGCCGACCAAGGGGCTGACCTTGCCGCTGGTGAGCTACGGCGGCTCGGGCATTTTGATGAATTGCGTAGCGCTGGCGATCCTGCTGCGCATCGACTACGAGAACCGGGTCATGATGCGCGGGGGCAAGGTATGAGCGCACCGCGCACCTTGCTCGTGATGGCTGGCGGCACCGGGGGGCATGTCTTCCCCGGGCTGGCGGTCGCGCGCGCGCTGCGTGAGCAGGGCTGGCGGGTGGTATGGCTGGGCAATCGCACCGGCATGGAAGCCACGCTGGTGCCCAAGTACGACATCCCGATGGAGTTTATCCAGTTTGGCGGCCTGCGCGGCAAGGGCCCGCTGACCAAGCTGATGCTGCCGCTGAACCTGTTGCGCGCCTTCTGGCAGAGCCTGCAGGCGCTGCGCCGGGTGCGGCCCAATGTGGTGCTGGGCATGGGTGGCTATATCACGTTCCCCGCCGGCATGATGGCCTCGCTGCTGGGGCGCCCGCTGGTGCTGCACGAGCAGAACTCGATTGCCGGGCTGGCCAACAAGGTGCTGGCCAAGGTCGCGGACCGGGTTCTGTGCGCCTTCCCGAATGCCCTGCCGGACAGCGAGTGGACCGGCAACCCGGTGCGAGACGAAGTGGCGCACATGCCGGCGCCCGAAGCGCGCTACGACGGCCGCACCGGCCCGTTGCGGCTGCTGGTGGTGGGCGGCAGCCTGGGCGCGGCGGCACTCAACGAGGTCGTGCCCAAGGCGCTGGCGCTGCTGCCGCAAGGCGAGCGCCCGCTGGTCAAGCACCAGGCCGGCGCGAAGCAGATCGACACGCTGCGCGCCAACTACCAGGCTGCCGGCGTGGCGGCGGAAGCCTTGCCCTTTATCGACGACATGGCGGCGGCATACGCAGAGGCGGATCTGGTGATCTGCCGCGCGGGCGCAATGACCGTGTCGGAGGTGGCGGCGGCAGGCGTGGCGGCACTGTTCGTGCCGTTCCCGCATGCGGTCGATGACCACCAGACCACCAATGCGGAATTCCTCTCGACCCAGGATGCCGCCTTGCTGGTCCAACAGAACGAACTGACCGCGAGCGGGCTGGCGCAGACGCTGGCCTCGCTGTCGCGGCCCCGACTCAGAGAGATGGCGCATCAGGCGCGCGGTCTTGCCAAGCCCGAAGCGACCCGGCGCGTGGCGGAGATCTGCAGCCAGATGGCCAGGGATTGAACCAACGGATTCATGAAGCACATCGTCAAGAACATCCATTTCGTAGGCATCGGCGGCGCCGGCATGAGCGGCATCGCCGAGGTCCTATTGAACCTGGGCTACAAGGTCTCAGGGTCCGACGTGGGCAGCAATGCCGCCACGCGGCGCCTCGCGTCGCTCGGCGCGGCCGTGATGCACGGGCATGATGCCGCCAACGTCAACGGCGCCAACGCCGTGGTGGTGTCCACCGCCGTGACCAACGACAACCCCGAGGTGCTGGCTGCGCGCGCCAAGCGTATCCCGGTGGTGCCGCGCGCGGTGATGCTGGCCGAGCTGATGCGCCTGAAGCAGGGCGTGGCGATCGCCGGCACGCATGGCAAGACCACTACCACCAGCCTGGTGGCGTCGGTGCTGGCCGAAGGCGGGCTCGATCCCACCTTCGTGATCGGCGGCCGGCTCAACTCGGCGGGCGCCAACGCGCGCCTGGGTACGGGCGACTTCATCGTGGCCGAGGCCGACGAGTCGGATGCCTCGTTCCTGAACCTGTTCCCTGTGATCGAGGTCATCACCAACATCGACGCCGACCACATGGACACCTACGGGCATGACTTTGCCCGGCTCAAGCAGGCGTTCGTGGAGTTCACCCAGCGCCTGCCGTTCTACGGCATCGCCGTGCTGTGCGTGGACGACCCCAACGTGCGCGAGATCATGCCGTTCGTGTCCAAGCCAATCGTGCGCTACGGCTTTGCCGAAGATGCGCAGGTGCGCGCGGTCAATGCCCGCGCCGTCGACGGCCAGATGCATTTCACCGTGCTGCGCCAGTTGAACGGACACGCCGAGGCGCCGCTGGAGGTGGTGCTGAACCTGCCGGGCATGCACAACATCCAGAACGCGCTGGCGGCGATTGCCATCGCGACCGAGCTGGAGGTGCCGGACGCCGCCATCGTCAAGGCGCTGCGCGAGTTCCACGGGGTGGGACGCCGCTTCCAGCGCTATGGCGAAGTGGCCTGCGCCGGCACCAACGAGCAGGGCGCGGCCAAGGGCGCAGGCACCTTCACGCTGGTCGACGACTACGGCCACCATCCGGTCGAGATGGCCGCGACGCTGGCCGCCGCGCGCGGTGCGTTCCCGGGGCGCCGGCTGGTGCTGGCGTTCCAGCCGCACCGCTATACCCGCACGCGCGACTGCTTCGAGGACTTCGTCAAGGTGCTGGGCACCGTGGATGCGCTGCTGCTGGCGGAGGTCTATGCCGCCGGCGAAGCCCCGATCGTGGCCGCCGATGGCCGCGCGCTGACGCGCGCGCTGCGCGTGGCAGGCAAGGTTGAACCCGTTTTTGTGGAGCAGATCGACGAAATGCCGCAGGCTATCCTGAACGCCGTGCGTCCCGGCGATGTGGTGGTGACGATGGGCGCGGGCACGATTGGTACCGTGCCCGGACAACTGGTTTCGCAGCAAGCCGGGGGGCAGGCATGAGCTTCGTCGCCCATCCCAATATCGATCCCAAAGCGCTGGGCAAGGTTGGCGTGCTGCTCGGCGGCCGTTCGGCCGAACGCGAGATCTCGCTGCTGTCGGGCAACGGCGTGCTGGCAGCGCTGCGCTCGCGCGGCGTCGATGCCCATGCCTTCGATCCCGGCCTGCAGTCGGTGGCGGAGCTGGCCACGGCTGGCTTCGACCGCGTCTTTATTGCCCTGCATGGCCGCTACGGCGAGGACGGCACCATCCAGGGCCTGCTCGAGCAGCTCGGCGTGCCCTATACCGGCAGCGGCGTGCTGGCCTCGGCGCTGGCCATGGACAAGCAGGCCACCAAGCGCCTGTGGACCACGCACGGCCTGCCGACGCCGCGCTTCGCCATGCTGCACGCCGATACCGATTTCGACGCCGTGGTGGCCGACCTGGGCCTGCCCCTGATCGTCAAGCCGGCGCGCGAGGGCTCGTCCATCGGCCTGTCCAAGGTGACCGAAGCCGGCCAGATGCGTGCCGCCTTCGAGAAGGCCGCGGCGCTGGACAACGACGTGATCGCCGAAACCTTTATCGACGGCGCGGAGCTGACCTGCCCGATCGTGGGGGAGGGCGCCACCGCCGAAGCGCTGCCGGTGATCCGCATCGTCGCCCCCGGCGCGAACTACGACTATCAAAACAAGTACTTTACTGACGATACCCAGTATCTGTGCCCGTCGGGCCTGCCGGCCGATGTGGAAGCCGAAGTCCGGCGCCTGGCGGTGCAATCCTTCCGCGTGCTGGGTTGCCGCGGCTGGGCGCGCGCCGACGTGATGCTCAGCGCCGACAACAAGCCTTACCTGCTCGAGATGAATACCTCGCCCGGCATGACCGGCCATTCGCTGGTGCCGATGGCGGCGCGCGCGGTGGGCATCAGCTACGAGGACTTCGTCATGCAGGTGATTGCCGCGGCCACGCTGGACCTGCATCCCAGCGCGGCCTGGAAGCCCGATTGAGCATAGACCGAGCCAACACTGAACCCTGACTGACCGGAACCGGGACAACCCAACGCCATGTGGCACAACACTCGCCTGCTTAACCTGATCGCCTCCACGCTCTATGCGCTGGTGGCGATGATGGCGTTCGCGGCCGGCTTGCTATGGCTGGCGCAGCGGCCGGTGTTTGCCATTACCCACGTCGAGCTGGTGTCGATGGAAGGCGGCACCCTGCGCCATGTCAATGCGCCGAGCGTGCGCGCCAACGCGCTGGGCAAGCTGTCGGGGAGCTTTTTCACGCTCGACCTGAACGAGGCGCGCCAGATCTTCGAGTCGGTGCCCTGGGTGCGCCGTGCCAGCGTGCGGCGCGAATGGCCCAACGGGCTGGCGGTCGAGGTCGAGGAGCACGAAGCCCTCGGTACGTGGGGCAATGCCGACAGTGGCCGCCTGATCAACACTTATGGCGAAGTTTTCGTCGCCAATCCGGCCGAAGCCGAGGAAGATGCCCAGTTGCTCGCACTCGATGGCCCGCCGGACAGCGAGGGCGACGTGGTGGACAAGCTCGAAGTCATGCGCGAGTGGTTCAAGCCGCTGAAGGTGGAGCCGCTGGCGGTCACGCTGTCGTCCCGCTACGCCTGGCGCGCCAAGCTCTCCAACGGCATGGTGGTGGAGCTTGGCCGTGAACAGAACGACGAGGAGCGCGACGCCATGGGCCAGCGCGTCAAGCGGTTCGTGGTGGCCTGGCCCCAGGTCACGGAGCAGTGGGGCAAGCAGATCGAGTATGCGGACCTGCGATACCCCAACGGGTTCGCGATTCGCGCGGCTAACGTGCGCTTCCTCACCGATGCCCAGGCAGCGGCGGCGGCCAAGGCGAGAGCTGCCGGTTCCAGCACGAGCACCAGCGCGAACACGAACGCCAGCAGCAATCCGAACAACAATCCGACGCGACTCAAGAGCAAGAACGCGGAGAAAAACCGATGAGCAAGGAATACAAGGACCTACTGGTCGGTCTCGATATCGGCACTTCCAAAGTGGCCGCGGTAGTGGCGGAGTTGCGCCCCGACGGCAGCTACGAAGTGATCGGGATGGGCCAGTCAGAGTCCAAGGGTCTGAAGAAAGGGGTTGTGGTCAATATCGAGGCCACCGTGCAGTCCATCCAGCGTGCGCTGGAGGAGGCTGAACTGATGGCCGACTGCAAGATCTCCGAGGTGTTTACCGGCATTGCCGGCAGCCATATCCGCAGCTTCAATTCCAGCGGCATGGTGGCGATCAAGGACAAGGAGGTCACCCAGACCGATGTGGCCCGGGTGATCGAGACCGCCAAGGCGGTCAATATCCCGACCGACCAGCAGATCCTGCACATCCTCACGCAGGAATTCATCATCGACGGCCAGGAAGACGTGCGCGAGCCGATCGGCATGAGCGGCATCCGGCTGGAAGTGAAGGTGCATATCGTCACCGGCGCGGTCAGCGCGGCGCAGAACATCGTCAAGTGCGTGCGCCGCTGCGGCCTGGAGGTGCACGACCTGATCCTGCAGCCGCTGGCTTCCAGCCTGGCGGTGCTGACCGAGGACGAGAAGGAACTCGGCGTGGTGCTGGTCGACATCGGTGGCGGCACCACCGATATCGCCATCTTCAGCGAAGGCGCGATCCGGCATACGGCCGTGATTCCCATCGCCGGCGACCAGATCACCAACGACATCGCCATGGCGCTGCGCACGCCCACGCCCGATGCCGAGGACGTCAAGATCCAGTACGGCATCGCCAAGCAGGCCATCGCCGACCCGGAAGACATGATCGAGGTCCCCGGCGTTGGCGACCGCGGCACGCGCTCGCTTTCGCGCCAGGCGCTGGCGGCCGTGATCGAGCCGCGTATCGAGGAGCTGTACTCGCTGGTGCACCAGGTGGTGCGCGAGTCGGGCTATGAAGAATTGCTGTCGTCGGGGGTCGTGATCACCGGCGGCACGGCGATGATGCCGGGCATGGTGGAACTGGGCGAGGACATCTTCCTCAAGCCGGTTCGGGTCGGCGTGCCGGAATATCGCGGAAATTTGCACGAAGTAGTAAAGAGTCCGCGCTATTCGACCGTAATGGGACTACTGCTCGAAGGCCGCGTGCAGCGCATGCGCGGGCGCAAGGTAGCGGTGCAGAGCGGCTCGGTCAAGCAGGTGTGGACCCGCATGAAGGAATGGTTCGTCGGCAACTTCTGAACGTTGCAGGCGACTGGATTGCACTGGTTTGAATGGCTGGCCTGTCCACCGAATGGCGGGCAGGCCGTTGAACACGCAGTTTTTTGATGGTTTCTTGTTCAGTAACCAAGGGTTGCGGCGGGGAGGCTGCAGCGTTTGGCGGCTGATTCTTCTTGGAGGCAGTGATGGACTTTGACATGATCGAAACGGAATTGCAGGACGGCACCATCATCAAGGTGATCGGCGTGGGCGGCGCGGGCGGCAACGCTGTGCAGCACATGATCAGCCGTGGCGTGCAAGGCGTCGAATTTATCTGCATGAACACCGATGCGCAGGCGCTTAAGCGCTCCAGCGCTTCGCGCGTGCTGCAGCTCGGCAACACCGGCCTGGGGGCCGGTGCCAAGCCGGAGGTCGGCCGCAATTGCGCAGACCAGGCGCGCGAGCAGATCGCCGACTCGCTGCGTGGTGCGCACATGGTCTTCATCACTGCCGGCATGGGCGGCGGCACCGGTACCGGCGCTGCCCCGGTCGTGGCCCAGGTTGCCAAGGAAATGGGCATCCTGACCGTGGGCGTGGTCAGCAAGCCCTTCGAGTTCGAAGGCGCGCGCCGCGCCAAGGTGGCGGAAGCTGGCTCGGGCGAGCTGGAGTCCTGCGTCGATTCGCTGATCGTTGTGCTCAACGAAAAGCTGTTCGAAGTGATGGGCGATGACGCCGAGATGGACAAGTGCTTCCAGTGCGCTGACGACGTGCTGCACAACGCGGTTGCCGGCATTGCCGAGATCATCAATGTCGATGGCCTGGTGAACGTCGACTTCGAAGACGTGAAGACGGTCATGGGCGAGCAGGGCAAGGCCATGATGGGCACGGCCACGGTGTCGGGCGTTGACCGCGCCCGCCTGGCTGCCGAGCAGGCTGTCGCCAGCCCGCTGCTGGAAGGCGTGGACCTGTCGGGCGCACGCGGCGTGCTGGTCAACATCACGGCCAGCCGCTCGCTCAAGCTGTCGGAAACCAAGGAAGTCATGAACACCATCCGCAGCTACGCCGCGGAAGATGCCACCGTGATCTTCGGCACGGTGTATGACGACGCCATGGGCGATGCACTGCGCGTGACGGTGGTGGCGACGGGCCTGGGCCGTTCGGCCAAGAAGCAACAGCCGATGACCCTGCTCAAGACCGGTACCGACAACATGCCGGTGCAGATGATGGGCAACATGACCAGCAACGTGGGCGTAAGCCACAGCAGCGCGCCGGACTATAGCAATCTGGACACGCCGGCGGTATGGCGCAGCTCGCGCGAGTCTGCGTCCGCCCACGTGGCTGCGCTGCAGGAAAAGGGTGTGGATACGTACGACATCCCGGCCTTCCTGCGCAAGCAGGCGGACTGAGTTGGCTCGGCAAGGTGCCGGCAGGGCCGGTTGCCAGCAGGCCGCGACCCCGGACCAGCGAAACACGCAAGCGCTCCCTACGCGCGTGTTCCGCCCGGTGGTTTCGGACTGAGCGGCAACCCGCCAGGTTGTCCTTTCGCTGACCCTCAGGCTGCATCCCGTCGCCGGGACAGGCGTGCCTCCGGCCGCCTCCCCGGACTGGTCTCCCGCCCCTCCCGGCCGGGATGTGCCGTCGTCCGCGCGCCGATCGCAAGATCGGCGCGCGGATTTATTTCAAGAACAGTGCGGCCCGCAGCATGAAAAGCCGCCTTGCAGTGATGTAATCGTCGTGCGCCACATGGCGCGAGGCGCCTGATGTTCCCTGCGCAAGAGTGCGCAAGAGCCTGTGCGCCGCCTTGTCGGAGGATGCCGACGACGCAGCGGGCGGTGAACCGCCTTGGGCACCCGCGGTGGGCGCACTATGATGCTAAACAGGGTTTTTACCGAGACAGGAAGACACAGCATGATCGCTATTGGAGCGCGTGTGCCGGACGCCACGCTGAATGAATTCTTCGAGGTCGAAACCGGCGGCTGCGCCCTTGGGCCCAATGCCTTCTCGGTGGCGGAACTTGCGCGTGGCCGCAAGATTGTGGTGTTCGGCCTGCCCGGCGCCTTTACGCCGACCTGTTCGGCCAAGCATGTGCCGGGCTTTGTCGCGCAGGCAGACGCGCTGCGCGCAGCCGGCGTGGACGAGATCTGGTGTGTATCGGTCAACGACGCCTTTGTCATGGGCGCCTGGGGCCGCGAGCAGAAGACCGGCGACCGTGTGCGCATGATGGCCGACGGCAGTGCCGAATGGACCTGCCGGCTGGGCCTGGAGCAAGACCTGACCGCGCGCGGCATGGGCGTGCGCTCCAAGCGCTATGCCATGGTGCTTGACGATGGCGTAGTGTCCCATCTGTGGCTTGAGGCGCCCGGCGAGTTCAAGGTCAGCAGCGCCGAAGCCGTGCTGGCCGCGTTGCGCGCGTAATACGAGAGTGTGTCAGTACACGGCACAAAAATGACGTATTGTGCACTTATGGCGATTTATTTCTTCTTGATAACACACCGAAACAAAGTGACGCAGCGCAGCAAACGAAGCAGTGGTAAAATCGCTATATTAGAAAGTGTACTTGATAGATTTTAATAATAGCTGAGACTGTCATGCTAAAACAGCGCACCATCAAATCCCTGGTCAAGACCGTTGGCATTGGTTTGCACTCGGGCCGTAAAGTGACGCTGACGCTGCGCCCGGCCCCGGTGGATACCGGCATCGTATTCACTCGCGTCGACCTGCCCGAAACGGTCGAAATCGTCGCGAGCGCGTCGGCCATCGGTGACACGCGCCTGGCGTCGGTCCTGCAGAAGGACGGCGCACGCGTCTCGACCGTGGAGCATTTGATGTCCGCCTGCGCGGGCCTTGGCATCGACAACCTGTATGTGGATGTCGACGCTGAAGAAATCCCCATCATGGATGGCAGCGCCGCGTCGTTCGTCTTCCTGCTGCAGTCGGCCGAGATCGAGCAGCAATCGGCTCCCAAGCGTTTCATCCGCGTGAAGAAAGCCGTGGAAGTGCGTGAAGGCGACAAGCTGGCGCGGCTGGAGCCCTTCTTTGGCTTCAAGCTGGCGTTCACCATCGATTTCCGCCATCCTGCGGTGGACAAGACGGGCCAGACCTTCGCCATCGACTTCGCCGACACCAGCTACGTGCGCGAAATCGCCCGCGCCCGCACCTTCGGCTTCGCCCATGAAGTGGAAGCCCTGCGCGAGATGGGCCTGGCGCGCGGCGGCAGCCTGGACAATGCGATCGTGCTCGACGAGCACCGCATGCTGAACAACGAAGAACTGCGCTACGGCGACGAGTTCGTGCGCCACAAGATCCTGGATGCGATTGGCGACCTGTACGTAGTCGGGCATCCGCTGATTGGCGCGTATATCGCCAACAAGTCCGGGCACGGGCTCAACAACCAGCTGTTGCGCGCGTTGCTGGCCGATCAGGAAGCCTACGAGATGGTGACGTTCGAGCGCGTTGAGGATGCGCCGCCAGCCTTCCTGCCGCAGTTGGCGCCGGCGTTCGCGTAGCGCGGGAAGGGAATCCAGGGCCGCTGCACGGTCCCATGAAAAAGCCGGCCGCCAGGCCGGCTTTTTCACGTTTGGGCGTCGAATCGGCGCCCGCCGACGCTTTCACCGATGGTGGGACAACAGCGTATTCAGCGCATCGCGCAACGGCGATTCGGGTAGTTCCTGGGCCAGCTGGGTCAGGCTGGACAAGCCGGTCGCCGACATCCGCGCCACCTTGGGCTTCACCACCGGCCCGGTGTCCCAATCGCTCTGCCGCCCGACCTCCGGTTGTACCCTCACCCGGATTGCGGTAATCTGCGATCCCCGCTGTTGCAGTCTCGAAAGTAGTGTCGGGACCACTTGCCGGACTCGTGCCGCTGCGGCCCCATGGGCTGCAAGCAACAGCAAAGTTCGCTCCGACTGGCCTTGCCCGATGCCGCGGGCGTCTTGCTTGACGCCGGCTACAGCGATGCCATCCTGCAGTCCGCGTGGCAGGAGCGATAGCACCTCAGCTTCCAGTACCGCCAGTTCCCGTGCCGTCTGCATCAGGGCCGAGACCGGGCCTGCCTTGTCCAGCCAGTCGTTAAGCGGCTTGGCGGCGGGCGTCTGGAGGGCGTAATGGGTAAACATGCGCATGCGCGCATTCTAGCGTGCCGTTCGCGTCAGTGCGGCGGCTTATGCGCCGCGGCTGCCCGGCCGGCGCCGGCCGGGCATGAGAAGGAGTTGCGCCATGCAGATCATCGTGCTTCATCCACGCCTACCGCGTGTTCGCCATTTCACCCTGTCGCGGGGCAAGGTCCTTGCCGGCATCGCGTTGCTGTGCCTCGTCGTTGCGCTGGTGTCGTCGGCCCTGACCTGGATCGTGGCGCGCTCGGGCATGACAGCGCCGGCCCGCGCGCCGGGCGACGATGCTTACCTGCGGGCCAACCTCAATGTGCTCGCGACCCGTGTGGGTGAGATCCAGGCCCGGATGGTGCGGCTGGACGCGCTTGGCGAGCGGGTCTCGGGGCTTGCCGGCATCGCGCCCAAGGAATTCAACTTCCAGCAGCCACCCGGGCGCGGCGGCCTGGCTGCATCCGCGCAGTCGCGCACCTCGAGCCTGCCGGAGCTGCAGCTCGCGCTGGCACGCCTGTCGGACCAGGCCGAGCAGCACGCGGACTATTTCGACGTGGTGGCGAGCACCTTGCTGGACCGCCAGAGCGAGAGCCGCCGTGTCCCGCGCGTGCTGCCGGTGGCGAGCGGCTACGATGCATCCGGCTTCGGCTGGCGTTTCGACCCGTTCAGCGGACGCCGCACCCCGCATGATGGTGTGGATTTTTCGGCACCCACGGGTACCCCGATCGTGGCGGCGGCCGGCGGCGTGGTGGTGGCGGCGGAATGGCATCCAGAATATGGCAACCTGATCGACATCGACCACGGCAACGGCCTCAAGACCCGCTATGCGCACGCGTCCAAGCTGCAGGTGAAGGCCGGCGACCTCGTCAAGCCTGGCCAGCAGATCGCCCTGGTGGGCTCCACCGGGCGCTCCACCGGCGCGCACCTGCATTTCGAGGTGCATGTGGACGGTGTGCCGCAAAACCCGAATCGCTTCCTGGCCATCGCCAAGCCTGCGCCGGCCCAGGTCGCCCAGGCGCCGGACCCCACCGATCGCAATCTCATCCGTTGAAGAACCAGGGCGCCGCCCCGATGTCGGAAGGATTGGATGTGCGGGTTGTGTCCGGGCCGTCAAGTGGCGGGGGACGCGTGGTGTGGTTTGCACAGCGTTTCACCTGCCGCTTGGTTCCGGTCGTGACCCGCGCGCATGATAAACTCGGCGTTTTGCGCCAATCTTCCTATTTCCTCGCGCGGTCCGCCCTGGGCAGCCGGCCAAGCCGGCGGCTAGGCCGCCCTAGTGCGTACCACGGCGGCGTACCACTCGCGTAGGTGAAAGCAATCGATGATCACGGGCCTTCTCAAGAAAGTCTTCGGCAGCCGTAATGAACGGCTGATCAAACAATATGGCAGGACCGTCGCGCAGATCAATGCGCTGGAACCGAAGTTCGAGGCACTTTCGGATGACGACCTGCGTGGCATGACCGAGATTTTCCGGCAGCGCCATGCCGCCGGGGAGTCGCTCGAGGCGTTGCTGCCCGAGGCTTTCGCGGTGTGCCGCGAGGCCAGCAAGCGGATCATGAAGATGCGCCACTTTGACGTCCAGCTGATCGGCGGCATGGTGCTCAACGACAACAAGATCGCTGAAATGCGCACCGGCGAGGGCAAAACCCTTACCGCGACGCTGCCGGTGTACCTCAATGCCATTACCGGCCGCGGCGTGCACGTTGTCACGGTCAACGACTACCTGGCACAGCGTGACGCCGAGTGGATGGGGCGCCTGTACAACTTCCTCGGCCTGTCGGTCGGCGTGAACCTGTCGCAGATGCCGCACGACCAGAAGGCCGCTGCCTATGCGTCCGACATCACGTACGGCACCAACAACGAGTTCGGCTTCGACTACCTGCGCGACAACATGGTCTATGACCCTGGCCAGCGCGTGCAACGTCCGCTGAACTACGCCATCGTCGACGAGGTGGACTCGATCCTGATCGACGAAGCGCGCACGCCGCTGATCATCTCGGGCCAGGCGGAGAACCAGACCGACCTGTACCAGCGCATGAACGGCGTGCCCAAGCTGCTGGTGCGCCAGATCGGCGAGGAAAAGGCCGACGGCACCGGCGTCGAGAAGCCGGGCGACTACTTCGTCGACGAAAAGGGCCACCAGGTCTACCTGACCGAGGCGGGCCACGAGAAGGCCGAAGAGATCCTGATGCAGCAAGGCCTGATCGGCGAGGGCGAATCGCTCTACGCGCCGCAGAACATCACGCTGATGCATCACCTCTACGCCGCGCTGCGCGCGCAGAGCCTGTTCCATCGCGACCAGCACTATGTGGTGCAGAACGACGAGGTCGTCATCGTCGACGAGTTCACCGGCCGCCTGATGACCGGACGGCGCTGGTCCGACGGCCTGCACCAGGCCGTGGAAGCCAAGGAAGGCGTGACGATCCAGCAGGAAAACCAGACGCTGGCGACGATCACCTTCCAGAATTACTTCCGCATGTACGAGAAGCTGTCCGGCATGACCGGCACGGCCGATACGGAAGCCTACGAATTCCAGGAGATCTACGGCCTGGAAGTGGTGGTCATCCCCACCAACCGTGGCGCCCAGCGCAAGGACTTCCAGGACCAGATCTACAAGACCTCGAACGAGCGCTACGACGCCGTGGTACGCGATATCCGCGACTGCTACGAGCGCGGCCAGCCCGTGCTGGTGGGCACCACCTCGATCGAGACCTCGGAATACCTGTCCGGCCTGCTCGACAAGGCCAAGCTGCCGCACCAGGTGCTTAACGCCAAGCAGCACGAGCGCGAAGCCGAGATCGTGGCGCAGGCCGGCCGCCCCAAGATGATCACCATCGCCACCAACATGGCGGGCCGTGGCACCGACATCGTGCTGGGCGGCAACGTGGAGAAGCAGGCTGGCTTCATCGAAGCCGACGAAAGCCTCGCCGACGCCGACAAGGCCGCGCGCATTGCCCATCTGGAAGGCGAATGGCAGTCGCTGCACGAGCAGGTCAAGGCCGCTGGCGGCCTGCATATCGTGGGCACCGAGCGCCATGAGTCGCGCCGTATCGACAACCAGCTGCGCGGCCGTGCCGGCCGCCAGGGCGATCCGGGCTCCTCGCGCTTCTATCTGTCGCTGGACGACCAGTTGCTGCGCATCTTCGCCGGCGACCGCGTGCGCGCCATCATGGAACGCCTGAAGATGCCGGAAGGCGAGCCGATCGAAGCGGGCATCGTCACGCGCTCGATCGAATCCGCCCAGCGCAAGGTGGAGGGCCGCAACTTCGATATCCGCAAGCAGCTGCTGCAGTACGACGACGTGGCCAACGACCAGCGCAAGGAAATCTACAAGCTGCGCAACGAAGTGCTCGAGTCGCAAGACGTGGGCGAGATGGTGAAGAACCTGCGCCAGAGCGTGCTGGTCGAGATGTTCCGCGACCACGTGCCGGCCGACACCATGGAAGAGCAGTGGGACATCAAGGGCCTGGAGACCAAGCTGCGCGAGGAATGGTCCCTGGACGTGCCGCTGGCCGCGACCATCGAGGCCGCCCAGAGCATCGAGGACGAAGTGCTGCTGGACAAGATCATGCACGCGGCCGACGAGCGCTACGACGCCAAGGTCAACCAGGTTGGCCGCGAATCGTTTGCTGGCTTCGAGCGCTCGGTGATGCTGCAAAGCATCGATACGCACTGGCGTGAGCACTTGGCCGCGCTGGATCACCTGCGCCAGGGCATCCACCTGCGCGGCTATGCGCAGAAGGATCCCAAGCAGGAGTACAAGCGCGAGTCGTTCGAGCTGTTCGCCCGCCTGCTGGACGTGATCAAGGTGGAAGTCACCCGCGTGATCTTCAACGTGCAGATCCAGTCGCCGGAAGAGCTCGAGCAAGCCTCGGAGCAGATCGAGGAAGGCCTGTCGCACCTCGCCAACGTGCAGTACAAGCACGAGGAGTTCGACGAGGCCACGCAGGGCGCGGAGAGCGTGGGCAGCAGCGCGCCCGAGCGCGCCGGCATTGCCTACGCCGCCGCGGCGGAAGCTGCGGGCATGGCCAAGGTGGGGCGCAACGATCCCTGCCCATGCGGCTCCGGCAAGAAGTTCAAGCAGTGCCACGGCAAGCTCAGCTAAGCCGCGCACCGTGAAGTCAGCAAACATGCCCGCGCAAGCGGGCATGTTCGTCAGGGGCGGTGCATTCAGTAGAAAGCGCCGCCGTCTGGCACGAGCAAAACCAGCAACGTCGAACGCATAGAGGAACGCACATGGCCGTCAACCTGCCCCTGCCGCTGGCAGAAAACCTGAAACCTGTCGCCGGCGTCGAGCTCGGCTGGGCCGAAGCGGGTGTCCGCAAGGCCAACCGCAAGGACGTGCTGGTGGTGCGCGTTGCCCAAGGCAGCACCGTGGCGGGCGTGTTCACCCGCAACCGCTTCTGCGCCGCGCCGGTGCAGGTCTGCCGCGAGCACCTGGCCGCCGGCAAGGGCATCCGTGCGATCGTGGTCAACACCGGCAACGCCAATGCCGGCACGGGCGAGCCGGGCCTGGCCAATGCGCGCGCCACCTGTGATGCGCTGGCCGCGCAGCTCGGCATTGCACCCGAGCAGGTGCTGCCGTTCTCGACCGGCGTGATTCTCGAGCCGCTGCCGGTGGACCGCATCACCGCCGCGCTGCCGGCTGCCATCGCCAATGCCAAGCCCGACAACTGGCTGGCCGCGGCAGAGTCGATCATGACCACCGACACCCAGCCCAAGGCCGCCTCGCGCACCGTGCAGATCGGCGGCAAGACCGTGACGCTGTCCGGCATCAGCAAGGGCGCGGGCATGATCCGCCCCAACATGGCCACCATGCTCGGCTTCGTCGCCACCGATGCCACCGTGTCGCAGGATGTGCTGCAGGCGCTGGTGTCGTACGCGGCGGATCACTCCTTTAACAGCATCACCATCGACGGCGACACGTCGACCAATGACTCCTTCGTGCTGATCGCCAGCGGCAAGGCCGGCGCGCCGGCCATCGAGCGTGCCGACGGTGCGGACTTCGAGGCGCTGCGAGCCGCGCTGACCGACCTGTCGCAGGAACTGGCGCAGATGATCGTGCGCGATGGCGAAGGCGCCACCAAGCTGATGACCATCCAGGTCGAGGGCGGCAAGGACGTGGCCGAATGCCGGCTGATCGCCTACGCGGTGGCGCATTCGCCGCTGGTCAAGACCGCCTTCTACGCCTCGGACCCCAACCTGGGCCGCATCCTGGCCGCGGTGGGCTATGCCGGCGTGGACGATCTCGAAGTGGAGCGCGTCAATCTGTGGCTGGACGATGTCCTGGTCGCGCGCGACGGTGGCCGCAACCCCGAGTATCGTGAGGAAGACGGCCAGCGTGTGATGAAGCAGGCCGAAATCACGGTGCGCATCGCGCTGGGCCGCGGCGACGCCGCCGCCACGGTCTGGACCTGCGACCTCTCGCACGACTACGTTTCGATCAACGCGGACTATCGTTCGTAAGCACCAGCCAGGCACGCATTGCGTGCGTGCCGCTCCCGCCAGCGCGGGCGCGGCACGCCAGCTGCCCGCCCGCCCGCCAGCCTTCCTGCCAACGATCCGCTTTTCCCCCAAGCCGCCATGTCAGACCTTGCTGCCCGCCTCGATAGTTTCCTCGCCCGCCTTGAACAATGGCTGCCGCCCCAGCTGACCGACGCTGACTGGGAGCAGGCCGTCGCCTTCCGCTGGCGCAAGCGGCAGAGCCTGTTCGGCAACATCGGCTACCTGCAGGCGATCCGCCAGCTGCCGCCGATCCATCTCGACGACCTGAAGAACATCGAGCGGCAGAAGGATGCCATCGTGGCCAATACGCGCCAGTTCGTGCAGCACCTGCCGGCCAACAACGTGTTGCTGACGGGCGCGCGCGGCACCGGCAAGTCCTCGCTGATCAAGGCCTGCCTCAATGCCTTCGTCAAGGATGGCCTGCGCCTGGTGGAAGTGGACAAGGATGACCTGGGCGACCTCGGCGATATCGTCGAGCAGTTGTCGGCGCGTCCCGAGCGTTTCGCCATCTTTTGCGACGACCTGTCGTTCGAAGAAGGCGAATCGGGCTACAAGTCGCTGAAGTCGGCGCTGGACGGCTCCGTGGCCGCGCAGTCGGACAATGTGCTGATCTATGCCACTTCCAACCGCCGCCATCTGCTGCCCGAGTACATGAAGGACAACGAGACCTACCGGCACACCGACGATGGCGAGATCCATCCCGGCGAAGTGGTGGAGGAAAAGATCTCGCTGTCCGAGCGTTTCGGGCTGTGGCTGTCGTTCTATCCGCCCAAGCAGGACGAGTACCTGACCATCGTCGGCCACTGGCTCGGGCACTTTGGCTGCAGCGCCGAAGACATCGCCGCAGCACGTGGCGATGCGCTGGTGTGGGCGCTGGAGCGCGGCTCGCGCTCGGGGCGGGTGGCCTGGCAGTTCGCCCGCGACTGGGGCGGCAAGCATGGCAAGCCTTATATGGCCTCGGCGCAGGACGGCCAGGCATGAGCGAGGCATCGCAGGTAACCGATGCAGCGGCGCCGGCGCGCAAGGTGACCGAGGTTGCCGTTGGCGTGCTGGTGCAGCCCGACGGGCGCTTCCTGCTGGCCCAGCGGCCGGCGGGCAAGCCCTATGAAGGCTACTGGGAGTTCCCGGGCGGCAAGCTGGAACCGGGCGAATCCGTCGAAGAAGCGCTGGCGCGCGAGCTGCATGAGGAGCTCGGCATCGAGGTGGGCGCCAGCGTGCGCTGGCACGTGCTGGAGCATGACTATCCGCATGCCTATGTGCGCCTGCATTTCTGCAAGGTCACCGCGTGGACGGGCGAGCTGGTCGGCCGTGAGGGCCAGGCCTTCTCGTGGCAATCGGCGCCGGTGGACGTGGGCCCCTTGCTGCCGGCTACGATCCCCGTGGTGGACTGGCTGGCTGCCGAGAGCGGCACCGCCTGAACCGTCGGGGCCGTCGTCGGGGTCACCGGGGCCGCAACGGCCGCGCGGTGCTTAGTCCTCGTCTTGCTCGTCCGGCGAGGGCTCCTCGCCGGGTTTGCCGCCAATCACGTATTTCTCGGACGCCCACGCGCCCAGGTCGATCTGCTTGCAGCGGTTCGAGCAGAAGGGACGGAATTTACTCTCGGGTACCCAGGCCACGTCCGTGCCGCAGGTGGGGCATTTGACTACGGTTGTCATTGCTTCAGAAATTACAGAGCTTGAGCAGGAAGGGGATGTCGGCGTCGACCGAACGGGGACGCAAGTCGCCATCCTGCTGCGTGAAACGGACCCACAGCATGTACTTGTTGGCGCTCATCTCGGGGATGAAGGCCAGCAGCGATTCATCCAGCAGTACCTGCATCAGCTGGTAGCTGCGACCGGACAGCATCTGCTGGTAGCTGCCGCCGGTGGCGATGACCTTGCCGCTCTGGCCGGACTCGCGCAGCAGGCGCAACACGGTGTTGGTGCCAAGGCGCAGGGGCACCAGCGGGCGCGCCCACTTGAGGATGTCCGCGCGGCGGTCTTCGACGGGACGGTGTTGCCAGGCGTAGTAGGCCGGCAGGTCGAACTCGCAGGTGCCGCCAGGGATGATGGCGCGGCTGCGGATGCTGGTCAGCCACTCGTTGTCGGTCAGCAGCTGGCCGGCCTTGCCAACCGACTGGTTAAGCTGGGTGATCGCCTGCTCGATCTCGCTGATGACGCTATCCAGCGCGCCCTGGTCGATCTGCGGATTGGCGCGCAGCGCGGCAAGCGCCTGGCGCTGGCGTTCCAGTTCCTTGAGCAGGTCGGTCTTCAGGTCTGCGCGGCCGGCGACGTCGATGATCTCGAACAGCGTCGTCAACGCCACGTGATGCTGCAGGGCGTGATCCTGGCCGAGAAAATAATCCAGCCGATCGAACAGGTCTTCCAGGCGCAGGAGAGTCCTGATGCGTTCGTTAAAAGGATATTCGTACAGAATCAATGGGTGTATCCGTGCAACAGGGCGGGTTGGCGGGTGGGCAATCTGACCCGGGCGGCATTGCCGGAGCGGCGAGGCTTCCGGTGTATCCGGGCCTGCGCGATGCGAATCGGCCCGGGCCCGCAATATCGGCAGTATGCGGCCATTTCCCGCGTGATTCCAGCGCATTCTATGCGAGACCGCCAAACAGGACAATGAAACGTCCGACTTGCGGTGCCGCATGCAGCACTGCACAAAGTTGGTGCGAATGCGGCCAGTCGCTCAGTCCGTGACTGCCCGGGCGCCAGCCAGCGTGCGGTACAACTGGTCCAGGCGATCCACCTGCGCGGGCAGGGCCTCCGGCGGGCCCTCGTTGTCGACCACATCGTCGGCAGCGGCCAGGCGTTCGCTGCGCCTGGCCTGCCTGGCCATGATGGCCTCGACCTGGCCCTGGGAAAAGCCGTTGCGTGCCATGACCCGTGCAATCTGCGTGGCCTCGCTGCAATCCACCACCAGCACCCGGTCTACCCGCGCGCGCCATGAGCCCGATTCGACCAGCAGCGGGACCACGTAGATCAGGTAGGGATGCAGCCCGGAGGCGCGGATCGCCGCGGCGCGCGCCTCGGTCAACTGGCGGATCAGGGGGTGGGTGATGCCTTCCAGCCGGGCCTTGGCCGCCGGGTCCGAGAACACCAGCTCGCGCATGGCATTGCGGTCCATGGCGCCGTCCGCGCGCAGGCAGGCGGGGCCAAAGGCTTCCAGCAGGGCAGGGATGGCCAGCCCGCCCGGCGCGGTGATCTCGTGCGCGAGCAGGTCGGTGTCGATCAGGGCGGCGCCGCGCGCGGCGAACAGGTCCGCCACGCGGGTCTTGCCAGAGCCGATGCCCCCGGTCAGTCCGATTTGCAGCATGTAGGTCTCGAAGCTTGCTGTGGGTGTGATAAGGGCAGCCTTGCGGCGCCCGGCGGCCGGCGCCCGTTCAGCCCGCAATGCCCAGCGGCAGCACATTGGGCCCAAAGAACAGCACAAGCAGCCCGGCTCCGGCGATATAGGGGCCGAAGGCGAAGTGCGTATCGCGATCCTGACGGCGCAGCGCGATATTGGCAAGCGCGAAAACCAGCCCCACCACGGAGGAGAGCAGCACCAGCGCCGGCAGGGCCTGCCAGCCGAACCAGGCGCCCAGCGCGCCCATCAGCTTGAAGTCGCCATAGCCCATGCCTTCCTTGCCCCGCACCAGCTTGAAGATCCAGTACACCGACCACAGCAGGAGGTAGCCAGCGGCCGCGCCGATCACGGCATCCGCCAGCGGTGCGAACAGCCCGCCGAGATTGAGCAGCAGGCCCAGCCATACCAGCGGCAGCGTGATCTGGTCGGGCAGTAGCTGTGTGTCGGCGTCGATCAGGGTGAGGGCGATCAGGGCCCAGATCAGGGCGATGGCCGCGAGAGCCTGCCAGGTCGGGCCGAAGTGCGCGGCGGCCAGCGCGGTGAGCAGTGCGGTGCCCGCTTCCACCAGCGGATAGCGCGTGCCGATGGGCGCGGCGCACGATGAACAGCGCCCGCGCAGGAACAAGTAGCTCAGTACCGGGATGTTCTCCAGCGCGCCGATGGCGTGTCCGCAGTGCGGGCACGCCGAGCGCGGCACCATCAGGTTGTAGGGCTCGGGGTGGGGGATCGGGTCGTCGCGCAGCGACGCGATGTAGTTGGCTTCGTCATGCTCCATCATGCGCGGCAGGCGGTGCACCACCACGTTGAGGAAGCTGCCGACCAGCAAGCCGATCAGCGCGGCGGCGGCGACCAGGAACCAGGGCGGCAGCGCCGCCAGCTCGGCAATGGTCTGCGCGGGGGCAGCCAGTGAAGAAATCGCGCCACTGGCGCCATCCGCGGAAAACAGCCACATGCCTTACACCACCTGTCCCAGTTTGAAGATCGGAAGATACATTGCCACCACCATGCCGCCAATCAGCACGCCCAGGATCACGATGATCAGCGGCTCGATCAGGCTGGAAATGGCGGCGACAGCGTCATCCACCTCGCGCTCGTAGAACTCCGCCACCTTCAGCAGCATATTGTCCAGCGCGCCGGACTCCTCGCCGATCTGCGTCATCTGCAACACCATGCTGTCGAAGACATGGGTGGCCTGCATGGCGTTGGTCAGGCTGGTACCGATGCGCACCGATTGCTCGATTTCCTTGGTGGCGTCGTAGTAGACCCAGTTGCCGGCGGCGCCGGCGACCGATTCCATCGACTCCACCAGCGGCGTGCCGGCGGCGAACATGGTGGCAAGCGTGCGGGTCCAGCGGGCAATCACCGCCTTGCGGAACAGCGAGCCGAAGATCGGCAGCTTGAGCAGCAGGCGGTCGCTGGCGCGCTGGACCTTCTCCGAGCGTTTTAGCCCGCGTAAATACATCGTGATGCCGATGATCGGCGCGCCGATGATCAGGTACCAATTGTCGACGAAGAAGTCCGACATGGCGATCACGACCAGGGTCGGCGCCGGCAGGTTGGCGCCGAAGCTGGAGAACACGCCCTTGAACGCGGGGATCACGAAGATCATCAGGATGACCGTCACCGCGAAGGCCACGGTCAGCACGGCGATCGGGTAGATCATGGCCGACTTGATCTGGCTCTTCAGCGCGATGGTCTTTTCCATATAGAGCGACAAGCGCTCCAGCAGGGAGTCCAGGATACCGCCCTGCTCGCCGGCATCGATCAGGTTGCAGTAGAGCGTGTCGAAGTAGCGCGGATGGCGGCGGAAGGCCTGCGCCATGCTGCTGCCGGATTCGATGTCAAAGCGGATCTCGGACAGCAGCTGGGTGAAGTTGGGGTTGGCATGCCCGCGCGCGATGATGTCGATCGATTGCAGCAGCGGGATGCCCGCCTTGAGCATGGTGGAGAGCTGGCGCGTGAAGTACGCGATGTCCTTCTGGGTAATCTTCCGCCCGCGCGCGGCCCGCCGCTTTTTCAGCTTGACGACCGTCAGCCCCTGCTTTCGCAGCGTGGCATTGACCTCGGCCTGGCTCTCCGCGCGCAGCTCGCCCGAGAACGCCTTGCCCTTGCGGTCCTTGCCTTCCCACTCGAACAGGTACTGCGTGGGCGCTTTACGCCCTGGTTTCCCCTTGGGCGCGGCCGCCTTGCGAGCGGCTGCGGCTGGTGCGCGTGTCGCCATGATTGACCCCTAATGACATCTTTTGTTGTTTTACATATTTGTTGTGGCCAGCACTTCTTCGAGCGAGGTGAGACCCTGCTTCACCTTGGCCAGGCCAGCTTCGCGCAACGATAGCACGCCATCTTTACGCGCTTGTTCGGCGATTTCCAGTGCCGTGCCATGCGCGAGGATGATCTGTTGCATCGGCTCGGTGATCGGCATCACCTGGTAGATGCCGCAGCGGCCCTTGTAGCCGCTGCCGTTGCAGCGCTCGCACCCGACCGGATGGTAAGGCTGCCAGCTGCCGTCGAGATCCTCGTCCTGGAAGCCGGCGTCGGCCAGCACCTCGCGCGCCAGCTCTCCGGGGCGCTTGCAGGTGCACAGCCGCCGCGCAAGCCGCTGCGCGGTGATCAGCAGCACGCTCGACGCGATATTGAAGGGCGCGACACCCATGTTCATCAGGCGCGTGAGCGTGGTCGGCGCGTCGTTGGTATGCAGCGTCGAGAACACCAGGTGGCCAGTCTGCGCCGCCTTGATCGAGATGTCGGCGGTTTCCAGGTCGCGGATTTCGCCGACCATGATGATGTCGGGATCCTGGCGCAGGAAGGAGCGCAGCGCGGCGGAGAAAGTCAGGCCGGCCTTTTCGTTGACGTTGACCTGGTTGATGCCGGGCAATTGGATTTCCGCGGGATCCTCGGCGGTCGAGATATTGATGTCGCCCTGGTTCAGCCGGTTCAGGAAGGTGTACAGCGACACCGTCTTGCCGCTGCCGGTGGGGCCGGTCACCAGCACCATGCCGTAGGGGCGCTTGATCACGTCCAGCAACAGCGCCTTTTGCGCCGGCTCGTAGCCGAGCTGGTCGATGTCGAGCTTGTCGGACGACGACTCCAGGATCCGGATCACGATCTTCTCGCCGAACAGCGTCGGCAGCGTGGAGACGCGGAAATCGATCGCCTTCTCCACGGTTTCCTTGGGCTCCTTGCTGTCCTTGCCGTCCTTGTCGCCGCCCTTTTCCTTGGGCAGCGCGATCAGCAGCTTCATGCGGCCGTCTTGCGGCACGCGCTTTTCCGAGATGTCCAGGCGCGACAGCACCTTGATCCGGGTGGAGATCTTGTCGCGGATGTCCACCGGCGGCCGTGCCACTTCCTGCAGCACGCCATCCACCCGGAAGCGGATGCGGTAGAAGGTCTCGAACGGCTCGAAGTGAAGATCGGAGGCGCCGCGATGGAAGGCTTCGGTCAGCAGCTTGTGCAGGAAGCGAACCACGGGCGCGTCGTCGATGTCGGCCGCGGTCTTGTTGCGCAGCGCCCCGGCGGATGCCACCGGGTCGTAGTCGATCATCTTGCGCTCGACATGGCCCGGGCCGATCGACTTGATCGTGCCGCCGCTGTCGTCGGAAGCCGAGCGCACGTATTGCATCAGCTTGTCGTGCTCGACCACGACGGGTTCCACCGGCAGGTTGTATTTCTGCTTGATGGCGTCCAGCCCGGCCTGGTTGCCCGGGTCGGACAACGCCAGCACCAGGCGGTTCTCGCGCCGGCCCAGCGGCAGCAGGCGGTGCGCGTGGAACTCGCGATTGCCCGCCAGTGCCGGCGGCACCTTGTTGAGGTTGTACTGATTCAGATCGACCAGCGGCAGCTGATACTTATCAGCCGCGAAGATCGCCACATCATGTGCAGTCATGGTGCCGCTGGCGATGATCTCGTCGATCAGCTGCGACTTTTTTTCTCGTGCCGACTGTTCAAGCTGGGCGAGCAGGGCCGGCGCGATACGCCGGCTCTGTGCAAGAGCTAGACCAAGTGTCATGGCAAAAAACGATTGGCCGCAAGCGGCCGAGGACCCCGAATCGGGGCAGTTTGCCGCCGGGGTCACTTTTTGTAAAGGCGCACCGGACAGGGTGTTGGCGTTTGCACGACACGGGCGCAACCCTACTTGCGCGGGGGGATGGGGAAGGGGTGGGAATCAGGATTGGCGAGCCGGGCACGCCAATGAAAAAAGGCCGCACATTGCTGTGCGGCCTTTCTTGTACGGTCTCGGGGACCGTGAAACTGGTCGGGGTGAGAGGATTCGAACCTCCGGCCTCTACGTCCCGAACGTAGCGCTCTACCAGGCTAAGCTACACCCCGTTTGTTTTTCTCTGCGTTGCCTGCCTAATTACTGCTGCAGCGCGAAAGCACACAAGTGTAGCAGCCTTTTTTCCGGAATGGAAGAGGGCGCCGGCACGGCGCGCCTCGGCATCAGGACTGCCGTTGCAGCGAGAACGCGCACAGGTCGATCAGCGTTTGCTTCAGTGGGGAGTCGGGGAACTGCTGGGCGGCTTTCTCCGCAGCTTCGGCTTCGCGCTGGGCTGCCTGGAAGGTGACCTCGAGCGCGCCGCTGGCGTGGATCGCGGTGAACACCGCATCGAAATGCTCGGTGCCGCCTTGCACGATGGCTTCGCGAGCCAGTGTGCGTTGTTCCACAGTGCCGTGCTCGAGCAGGTGCAGCAGCGGCAGGGTGGGCTTGCCTTCACGCAGGTCATCGCCGGCATTCTTGCCCATCTGCTCGGCGCTGGCGGTGTAGTCCAGCATGTCGTCAATCAGCTGGAACGCGGTGCCGATGCGCCGTCCGTATTCCGCGGCAGCTTCTTCGGTGGCCGCGTCCGCACCGGCCAGCACAGCGCCGAGCTGGGCCGAGGCTTCGAAGAGCTTGGCGGTCTTGTAGCGGATCACTTGCAGGTAGCGCTCCACCGTGACCTCGGGATCGTGCATGTTCAGCAACTGCAGCACTTCGCCTTCGGCGATCACATTGGTGGCATTGGAGAGGATCTCCATAATGCGCATGCTGCCGGCGTCCACCATCATCTGGAAGGCGCGGGAATAGAGGAAGTCGCCTACCAGCACGCTCGCGGCGTTGCCGAAGACCGCGTTGGCGGTCTGGCGGCCGCGGCGCAGCTCCGACTCGTCGACGACGTCGTCGTGCAGCAGCGTGGCGGTATGGATGAACTCGACCACCGCGGCCAGTTCGTGGTGCCGGTTGCCGTCGTAACCGAAGGCCCGTGCGGACAGCAGCAGGATCACCGGGCGCAGGCGCTTGCCGCCCGCACTGATGATGTACTCGCCGATCTGCTCGATCAGGGGCACTTCCGAAGCGAGGCGCTGGCGGATAACCGAATCAACGGCGCGCATGTCGGCAGCGACCGGGGCAAGCAAGGCAGTGGCGGAAGACTGGGACAAGATGTTCACCGTTACGCAAAACCCGTCGATTATAAGCGATGCGGGTGTATGTATGTCCCCTGAACGGGGGGTGTGGCAAGGCGCCCGGACGCTGCACGCGCAAAGCGGGTGTGGCGGTCCCGTGCACCTATAATGCCGCCATGACCCAGCCACCTTCCTCCTCGCGCCGCCAGCTCCGGCGCACCGCACTGTGGGCAGCTTTCGCCGCCCTGGCGGGTTTCCTGCTCGCGGATCTGATCTGACCCGGGTGGGCGGAGAAGTGCTTCAGGCGGCGCCACGCGGCGCCGGGCAGGCTATGTGTCTGTTTTCTTTGTACTTTTCCCGGCTTTGGTATAGAATCGTGGGTTTCCTCCGGCAGCTTTGTGTTGTCTGCAGATGCGCTGGTGGGAGATAACCGGGCCAATTGGGCCGTCCGGCTTGTCTGTTTTCCCTGTCCTGGTTGTTGCCTGGATCGGGATGAAACGGACGCAAGGGCGCGCCGGCGTTGGCTTTCGGCGTTTTATTTCACATCGAGAGGTTCGACAATGTACGCGGTCGTAAAAACCGGCGGCAAGCAATATAAGGTTGCTGCTGGCGAAAAACTTAAAGTAGAACAGATACCGGCAGACATTGGCGCAGAAATCACGCTCGACCAGGTGCTCGCAGTGGGCGCAGGCGACCAACTCAAGTTTGGTACGCCGCTGGTTAGCGGGGCTTCCGTCAAGGCTACCGTTATCTCCCAAGGTCGTCACGATAAGGTGAAGATCTTCAAGATGCGCCGTCGCAAGCACTATCAAAAGCGTCAAGGCCATCGTCAAAATTACACCGAGCTGCGCATCGAAGAGATCATTGGCTGAGCCAGCGCTCAGTCATCGTCGAAATCGAATTCAAGCGTAACTAGGTAAAGTAAAGCGACAGGAGTTAGTCATGGCACAGAAAAAGGGCGGCGGTTCCACACGGAACGGCCGCGATTCCGAATCGAAGCGTCTGGGCGTCAAGGTGTTTGGTGGTCAAGCCATCAACGCCGGCAGCATCATCGTGCGTCAGCGCGGTACCCGCGTGCACCCGGGCGATAACGTTGGCATTGGCAAGGATCACACCCTCTTTGCTCTCGTCGACGGCCACGTGCAGTTCGCCGTCAAGGGCGCTGCCAAGAAGCAGCAGGTCAGCGTCGTTCCGGCAGTCTGATCACAGCCTTTGCAGCATGAAGGCCCCGCAGTACTTGCGGGGCTTTTTCTTTTCTGGCGACAATGTCATTGTTGCCATTCGCCGCGCCCGCGGCCTTGCCATCCTGGCCGGGCGCGCGCTTTGCGGCCGCTACACCACGGAAGGTCATCATGAAGTTCATCGACGAAGCCAGAATTGAAGTCATCGCCGGCAACGGCGGCAATGGCAGCGCATCGATGCGGCGCGAGAAATTTGTGCCCTTCGGTGGCCCCGACGGTGGCGACGGCGGCAGCGGCGGCAGCGTCTACGCGGTGGCCGACCGCAACATCAACACGCTCATCGACTTCCGCTACGCCAAGAAGCACGTGGCGCGCAACGGCGAGAATGGCCGGGGCGCCGATTGCTATGGCGCGGGCGGCGAAGATGTGAACCTGCGCATGCCGGTCGGCACGCAGATCCTCGACATGGATTCCGGCGAGCTGATCGCCGACCTGACCGAACACGGCCAGACCGTCTGCCTGGCCGAGGGTGGCCTGGGCGGCTGGGGTAACCTGCACTTCAAGTCCAGTACCAACCGCGCGCCCCGCCAGCAGGTGGACGGCAAGCCGGGCGAGCGCCGCATGATCAAGCTGGAGCTCAAGGTGCTGGCCGACGTGGGCCTGCTGGGCATGCCGAACGCCGGCAAGTCGACCTTTATCTCGCACATTTCCAATGCGCGCCCGAAGGTGGCCGATTATCCCTTCACCACCCTGCATCCCAACCTGGGCGTGGTGCGGGTCGATCACGAGCAGTCCTTCGTGGTGGCTGACATCCCCGGCCTGATCGAAGGCGCTGCGGAAGGCGCCGGGCTGGGCCATCAGTTCCTGCGCCATTTGCAGCGCACGGGGCTGTTGCTGCATATCGTCGACCTGGCGCCGTTCGATGAAGCCGTGGATCCGGTGGCCGAAGCCCGCGCCATCGTCAACGAGCTGAAGAAGTATGACGAAAGCCTGTACGAAAAGCCGCGCTGGCTGGTATTGAACAAGTTGGACGTGGTGCCCGAGGAAGAGCGCGATGCGCGCGTCAAGGACTTCGTCAAGCGCTACAAGTGGAAGGGCCCGGTGTTCCGCATCTCCGCCCTGACCGGCGAAGGCTGCCGCGAACTGATCTACGCGATCAAGGATCACCTGGCCGCGATCAAGGCCGAGGAAGTCGCCGCGCTGGCGGAGCCGGACATCCGCCTGGATGACCGCCTGCACAACGTCGACCAGTCCGGCGGCGAGCAGAATTAACGACAAGAACAGCAGCACCCAGCAGACAGGATTCCCGCCATGCAATCGGTCATCGCCCAGGCAAAACGTATCGTCGTGAAGGTTGGGTCCAGCCTGGTGACCAACGACGGCAAGGGCCTCGATCACGAGGCCATCGCCCGTTGGGCGGCACAGATCGCCAAGCTGCGCATGGCCGGCAAGGAAGTCGTGCTGGTCAGCTCCGGCGCCATCGCCGAGGGCATGCAGCGCCTCGGCTGGGTGCGCCGCCCCAAGGAAATCCACGAACTGCAGGCCGCCGCGGCGGTGGGCCAGATGGGCCTGGCCCAGGTCTACGAAAGCCAGTTCGGCCGCTACGGCATCCGCACCGCCCAGGTGCTGCTGACCCATGCCGACCTGGCCGACCGCGAGCGCTACCTCAATGCGCGCTCGACCCTGCTGACCCTGCTGTCGCTGGGTGTCGTGCCCATCATCAACGAGAACGACACCGTGGTCACCGACGAAATCAAGTTCGGCGACAACGACACCCTGGGCGCGCTCGTCACCAACCTGATTGAGGGCGACGCGCTGGTGATCCTGACCGACCAGCGGGGCCTCTATACCGCCGACCCCCGCAGCAACCCGCAGGCCCAGTTCGTGGACGAGGCGCTGGCTGGCGCGGTGGAGCTCGAGGCCATGGCCGGCGGCGCCGGCACGTCGATTGGCCGCGGCGGCATGCTGACCAAGATTCTGGCCGCCAAGCGCGCCGCCAAGTCGGGCGCGCATACCGTGATCGCATCCGGGCGCGAAGCCAATGTGCTGGAGCGGCTGGCCGGGGGGGAAGGCATCGGCACGCAACTGCTGGCCCCCACTGGCCGCCTGACCGCGCGCAAGCAATGGATGGCCGACCACCTGCAGTTGCGCGGGCGGGTGGTGATCGATGCCGGCGCGGTGGACAAGCTCACCAGCGGCGGCAAGTCGCTGCTGCCGATCGGCGTGGTGGAAGTGCAGGGCGAGTTCGCGCGCGGCGAGGTCATTGCCTGCATCGACGCGGCGGGCCATGAGGTGGCGCGCGGCATCACCAACTACGCCAGCTCGGAAGCCAAGCTGATCGCACGCAAGCCCTCGTCCGAGATCGAGCGGGTGCTTGGCCACCAGAACGAGCACGAGCTGATCCACCGGGACAACCTGGTACTGGTCTGAGCGGACAGATTGTCCCGAGGCACGATGCAAAAAAGCCCGCGATCGCTCGCGGGCTTTTTTGCATCGTCCGGCGCCGTACTACCGCGCCGTTGCCGCCATCAACGCGTGATCGCGCTCTTGCGCGGCGCTTCGCCACGCAATTCCTTGACGATGTCCTGCGCCTTGCCTGCCGCGGAGCGGCCCTCGCACAGGAAATCCTTGGCCAGCGCCGCGCCATAGTTATTGCGCGCGATGCCTGCCAGCTGGACCCAGCCAGCGCGGTCGTCGGAGCGGTTGCGGACCCACTCGGTCGCGCCCCTGGGCAAGGTGGCGTACATCTTGCGCTCGAAGGTGTCGCAGCGCACGGCCTCGAAGCTCACATTGCGCATGCCGCCGGCACCGGTGATGACCACCGTATAACGCACCGCGCCGTCCGCGCCCACGGCCACAGACTTGCCGTCGACGGCAAAGGTAAAGTTGCCGGCGGGGCTGACTTCGAACGGGATCAGGTCCGCATCCCGCGGCAGCGCAGGCAGCGCTGTCTCCACTTCCTTGAATTCCTTCGCAGCGAACGGATCGAGGATGCTGAACTCCTTCTTCGGCGTGTAATCCTCGGATTCGTCCGGCATGGGCACATGCTGCGGCTTGGACGTGCTGCCGCAGCCGGCCAGGCCAAGGCAAAGGGTTGCAGCCAGCAAGCAGGCGGCGGGCAGGCTCGGGCGCAAGCCGCGGCCGGCAAAATCAATCATCGGTACTCCGTTCTGTGGACGCCGGCTGGGCCGGCGAAATTGGGCCCGGATCGTGGGCCAGGTCCTGATGCACCAGGTCCGGAACGCTGTCGGGATGCTCGTCCAGCCCCGCGCGAGCATAACCTGCGCGCACCGAACCGTGCCGGCCATGGGTGCCGTAGGGGCTCAGCGGCGCACGGGTATTGCGCTGCAGGAAGCGGGACAACTCGGTCAGCGCGAGTTGGTAGACATCGCGCTTGAACTCGATGACAGCGTCTAGCGGGACCCAGTAATGGCTCCAGCGCCAGGCATCGAACTCCGGGTGGTCGGTGGCGCGCAGGCGGATGTCGCAATCGCGGCCCGCCATGCGCAACAGGAACCAAATCTGCTTCTGTCCCCTGTAATGGCCGCGGATTTCGCGGCGGATGAACTTGTCCGGCACCTCATAACGCAGCCAGTCGCGTGTGCGACCGACAATCCTGACATGCTCGGGCAGCAGACCGACTTCTTCATGTAGCTCGCGGTACATCGCCTGTTCCGGCGTTTCGCCGTATTTGATGCCGCCTTGAGGAAACTGCCACGAATGTTCGCCGATGCGCTTGCCCCAGAACACCTCGTTCCGTGCGTTGATGAGGATGATGCCGACGTTCGGGCGAAAGCCTTCACGATCGAGCATGACTGCACCTCGAATCCTTTAGAATTAGGTTGATTATAAAGGAAGCGCGTAATGGGGCTTTATGCAACGGGGTGCTGGTTTTCCCCGAGCAAAAAGCGTCGCATAATGCACGCGCGCCACGGATTCGCGCCATCTCGCCCCCGGCACCTGCCAGGGCGTGCATGGCCTCACGAGAAAGCAACGGATGAAAGCCTCGCAATTCTTCATTTCCACCCAAAAGGAAGCCCCTTCCGACGCGGAAATCGTGTCGCACAAGTTGATGATGCGAGCCGGCATGATCAAGAAGCTTGGCGCCGGCATCTATAACTACATGCCGGTCGGCCTGCGGGTGATCCGCAAGGTGGAAGCCATCGTGCGCGAGGAAATGAACCGCGCCGGCGCGGTCGAGCTGTCGATGCCGGTGATTCAGCCCGCCGAGCTGTGGCAGGAAACCGGCCGCTGGGACAAGATGGGCCCCGAGCTGCTGCGCCTGAAGGACCGCCACGAGCGCGACTTTGCCGTGCAGCCCACCTCCGAAGAGGTGGTGACGGACATCGCCCGCAGCGAAATCCGCAGCTACAAGCAACTGCCGATCAATTTCTATCAGATCCAGACCAAGTTCCGCGACGAGCGCCGGCCGCGCTTTGGCATCATGCGCGGGCGCGAGTTCACCATGAAGGACGCTTACTCCTTCGATCGTGACACCGCTGGCCTGAAGGTGTCCTACGACAAGATGTTCGACGCCTACGTGCGCATCTTCCAGCGTTTCGGCCTGGAATTCCGTGCCGTCGCGGCCGACAACGGCGCCATCGGCGGCTCCGGCTCGCACGAGTTCCACGTGATCGCCGAGACCGGCGAAGACGCCATCGTCTACTGCCCCGACTCGGACTACGCCGCCAACATGGAAGCGGCTGAGGCCCTGCCGCTGCTGGCCCAGCGCGCCGCGCCGGCTGAAGCCATGGTCAACACGCCCACCCCGGGCAAGGCCAAGTGCGAGCACGTGGCTGAGCTGCTTGGCATCCCGCTGGCGCGCACGGTCAAGTCGATCGTGCTGGCCACCGAAGGCGAGGCCGGCGTGCAGATCTGGCTGCTGCTGCTGCGTGGCGACCATGAGCTCAACGAGATCAAGGCGTCCAAGGTGGCCGGCCTGGCCGAGTTCCGCTTCGCGACCGAGTCCGAGATCGTCGAGACGTTCGGCACGCCCCCGGGCTACCTGGGCCCCATCGGCGCCAAGAAGCCTGTCAACGTGGTGGCGGACCGCACGGTCGCCAACATGAGCGACTTCGTCTGCGGCGCCAACGAACGCGACTACCACCTGACTGGCGTGAACTGGGGCCGCGACCTGCCCGAGCCCGTGGTGGCTGACCTGCGCAATGTGGTGGAGGGCGACGTTTCGCCGGACGGCAAGGGCACGCTCGCCATCTGCCGCGGCATCGAAGTCGGCCACGTGTTCATGCTCGGCACGCGCTATTCGGAATCGATGGGCGCCACCTTCCTGGACGAGAACGGCAAGACCCAGCCCATGCAGATGGGCTGCTATGGCATCGGCGTGACCCGTATCCTGGGCGCCGCCATCGAGCAGAACTTCGACGAGCGCGGCATCATCTGGCCCGCTTCGATCGCCCCGTTCGCGGTGGTGGTCTGCCCGGTTGGCTACGATCGCTCCGAGGCCGTCAAGGCCGAGGCCGACCGTATCCATGCTGAGCTGCTGGCGGCCGGCGTCGATGTGATCCTGGACAACCGCGGCGAGCGCCCCGGCGCCATGTTTGCCGACTGGGAGCTGATTGGCGTGCCGCACCGCGTGGTGGTGGGCGACCGTGGCCTGAAGGAAGGCCGCGTGGAGTACCAGGGCCGGCGCGACGCCGAAGCCACCCAGCTGGCGGTCGCGGACGTGGTCGCCCACGTGCGCGGGCTGTTGTCCGCCTGAGCGCCATGCGTCTCCTGGACCCGCTGCGTCTGCCGGGCCTGTTCCCGGGCCGCCTTGGCGTGGCGCGGGCCAGTGCCGGCTTGCTGCTGGTGCTCAGCGCCGCCGCCCACGCCGGGGCCCAGAAGGAAGAGGACCTGGCCGACTCGGTGCGCGGCGCGCTGGCCGCGGCCATCGCCGACAGCCGCCCGCTGCGCCCGGCCTTTGCCACTGGCGGCGAGCAGCTGGCCTACCTCAAGTGGCTGGAAGAAATGTCGCACCGGCTCGCGGGGCGCATCCCCGAGCCGCAGGTGCGCATCGAACTGATCGAGACCGCTTACTACGAGGCCAAGCGCGCCGGGCTGGAACCGGCGCTGGTGCTAGGCCTGGTGCAGGTCGAGAGCAATTTCCGCAAATACGCGATCAGCTCGGCCGGTGCCCGCGGGCTGATGCAGGTGATGCCCTTCTGGGTGCGCAGCATCGGCGACAGCGACAGCCGCAAGCTGTTCCACCTGCAGAGCAACCTGCGCTACGGCTGCACCATCCTGCGCTACTACCTGGACCGCGAGCAGGGCGACCTGTTCCTGGCGCTGGGCCGGTATAACGGCAGCCGCGGCCGCCCCGACTATCCCAATGCGGTGCTGGCAGCGTGGAAGCGCTGGCAGTATTCCGAAGCCACGGTCACCGTCGCCGGCGACCCCGAAGCCGGCACGGGCACCCGCAGCCGCGTGGTGCCGCCCGAAGCGCCGGCGCGCAACCCGTTTTCGCCGCAGCGGCTGGCCAATCCATCATGAGCAACACCCGCGCCACCAGCGCCACTGGCGACACCGCCGGCAAGGCGGGCTACACCAGTTCCTCGGCGGACCTGGAGCGCTGGCTGCGGCGCCATATCGGACAGGGCTTTGGCGCCGAGGCGCTGGTGCAGTCGATGTGCCAGTCCGGCTACGAGCAGGCCTTCGCGCAAGCCACCGTGGCCGCGGCGTTGTCCGCCGCGGCACGGGCTGAGGTGCGGGGGGCGCCGCCGGACAACGCCGCGGAGATGGCCGCGGAGCTGGGCATCGGCAAGCCGGCCGGGCGCGCAGGGGACCAGGCTGGTGGCCGTGACCAGACTGGCGCGCAAGGCAGGCGCAACGCAGCGCATTTTGCCGGCCGCGAGATTCCCATCTTGTTCACGCTCGCGGCACCGCGCGTGACCCTGTACCAGCAACTCCTGACCGATGCCGAGTGCGACGCCCTGGTGGAGCTGGCGCGCGGCCGCCTGGTGCGCTCACCCGTGATCAACCCCGACACCGGCGACGAGAACCTGATCGAGGCGCGCACCAGCCTGGGCGCGATGTTCCAGGTCGGCGAGCATGCGCTGATCGAGCGCATCGAGGACTGCATCGCCGCCGTGACCGGGATTGCCGCGGACCGCGGTGAAGGCCTGCAGATCCTCAACTACAAGCCTGGCGGCGAGTACCAGCCGCACTACGATTTCTTTAACCCGCAGCGCCCCGGCGAGGCGCGCCAGCTCAAGGTCGGCGGGCAACGCGTCGCCACCTTGGTGATCTACCTGAACAGCCCGCCGGCGGGTGGCGCCACGGCCTTCCCCAGGCTTGGCCTGGAGGTGGCGCCGGTCAAGGGCAACGCGGTCTATTTCAGCTATCGCAAGTCCGACGGCGCGCTGGACGAGCGCACCCTGCATGCGGGCCTGCCCGTTGCAGCGGGCGAGAAATGGATCGCCACCAAGTGGCTGCGCGAACGTCCGTACCGGACCGACTGATGCGCGCCGGCAACACCGCAGGGCAGGCACGCTACTGGTTCGATCCCGCCATGCCGTACGTCGAGAGCCGCTGCGCCAGCGACAGCGGCGCGGCCTACCTGCCGCATACCCATCCCACCTTGTCGATTGGCGCTGTCGATGGCGGCCACAGCCTGTTTGGCACCGAGACCGAGTCGGTACGGCTGGCGCCCGGCGACGTGGTGGTGATCCCGGCCGGGCAGGTGCACGCCTGCAATCCGGAGCCCGACGCGCGCTGGAGCTACCAGATGCTGCACCTGGACCCGGCATGGGTGGGCACGGTGCTGGAGGCGCGTGGCGTGGCGGTGTTGCCCGCGGCGCTGGCGCGGGTGCGCGTCACCAGCGCGCCAGATACCTATGCCGGCCTGTGCCGGCTGAACGATGTGCTGTTCTCCGCAGCCCCGCAGGCCACCAAGGAAGCGGCGCTAGGCGGCTTCGTGGCCGCGCTGCTCGGCGGTGCCGACCAGCGCCAGGCGGTGCGCGCGCCGCGCCAGCCAGTCACGCCGGAGGCGCGGCTAGCCGGCCTGGTCGCGCTCCTGCATGCGCATCACGCGGAGCCACTGCCGCTGGCGGAACTGGCGCGCGGCGCCGGCATGAGCCGCTACCAGTTGATCCGCGCCTTCCGGGCCGACCTCGGCATGACCCCGCATGCCTACCAGCTGGATCTGCGCATCAACCACGCGCGCCAGCTGCTGCGCGCGGGCGGGGCGCCGGCGGAGATCGCCCAGGCGCTGGGCTTTTCCGACCAAAGCCACTTCCAGCGCGCCTTCAAGCAGCGCGTGGCGTTGACGCCGCGCAGTTATCAGCGGCGCAGCGGCTGAGCCGCCGCGCGCAATTTTCTCCAATACTAGCCACCCCCTCGCGGCCCAGACTTCGTGCTTCATCCGAAGACACGAAAGGACTGGCGTGGATTTCCCTGTTGATTCCGGCCTCGGCCAATTTGCCATGGTGGCGGGCGCGCATTTTCTTGCCCTGCTCAGCCCGGGCCCCGACTTTTTCCTGGTAGTGCGCAGCGCGCTGGTACATGGCGTGGGCCGCGCCAGCGCCGTCTGCCTGGGCATCGCGCTGGGAAACGGCGTGTTCATCGGGCTGGCCATCACCGGGCTGGCTGCTACCCGCGCCAGCCAAGGCGTGTTCATGCTGCTGCAGTGGGCGGGTTGCCTGTACCTGGCGTGGCTGGGCTGGCGGCTGCTGCGTGCCAGCGGCGAGACGACGCTGCCCGGCGCCGATGGTGCAGATGGCGCAGATGGGGCAAACGGCACAGGTAGCCAGCAAGTGCAGGGCACCGGCCGCTCGGCGTACGCGGCGCAACTGGTGACGGGCTTCCTGTCTGCCGTGCTCAATCCCAAGAATGCATTGTTCTACGCCAGCCTGTTCTCGGTGCTGGCCGGCACCCGCACGCCGCTGGCAGCACAGCTGGGCTACGGCGCCTGGATGTTTGCCATGGTGTTCGCCTGGGACATGCTGGTGGCCTGGGGCGTGCGCCATCCGCTGGTACGCACGCGTTTTGCCCGCTCGGTTCGCGGCGTGGAGCGGGCTACCGGTGTGGTGCTGTGGGGCATCGCGCTGGTGGTGGCGGCGAACGCGCTCAATGCGACATAAGGCGGCATAAGGCGGCATGACGCGGCATGATGCGGCTGCTACTCGCCAAGCCGTATCGCCAGTTTTCTGGTCAACTGTACCGGTACTGTACAGTTCTGCATGGCTAGACTAGCTCCATTCCTTTTCGTATTCGATGGAGCCAGTCATGGCAGTGCCCGAGCTTGTTGCCGGATCCGGCGTGTTTGCCGCGTTCTGCGCGTTTGCCCTCGTGTCGTCGATCACCCCGGGGCCCAACAACACCATGGTGCTGGCTTCGGGCGTGAATTTCGGCTTTGCCCGCACCGTGCCCCATGTGCTGGGCATCAGCATCGGCTTCGGCCTGATGGTGGCGGTGGTCGGCCTCGGGCTGGGCTCGCTGTTCGCGGTGTTTCCGTGGACCTGGCAGGCGCTGCGCGTGGTGGCGGTGGTCTATCTCACCTGGCTGGCGTGGAAGCTGGCGACCGCTGGCGGCATCCAGGACCAGGAGGTGGGCAAGCCCATGGGCTTCCTGGCGGCCGCCGCGTTCCAGTGGGTCAATCCCAAGGCTTGGGTGATGGCGGTGGGCGCGTGCAGTACCTACGTGCTGCACGGCAATGTCTGGCTCAATGTGTTGCTGCTGTCCGGCCTGTTCGCCGTGATCAACCTGCCCAGCGTGGCGATGTGGGCCGTGTTCGGCTCGGCCATGCGGCGCTGGCTGGCGCAGCCCCGGGTGCTGCGCCTGTTCAACGTGGCGATGGCGCTGTTGCTGCTGGCCTCGCTGTGGCCGATCGTCAGCGCCAGGCCGTAACGCGCAGACCGGGCGCGAGGCCTGGGCGCAAGGCCATACAAGGCCTTACAAGGCCTTAGCGCAAGGCCCGGATGGCGGGCAGGTTGCGCCAGTAGCCATGGGCGTCCATGCCGCAGCCGAAGACATAGCGCTCGGGCACGGTGAAGCCGCAGAAGTCCGGGTGCATGGGTTTTGCCTTTTGCAGCACTTTTTCGCACAGCACGGCGGCGTAGACATTGGTCGCGCCCATGTCCATGATGCGCTCGCGGATGGCCGCCATGGTCTCGCCTTCGTCCAGGATGTCATCCAGTACCAGCACCGTGCGGCCCTTGACCGATTCGCGCGGCGCCACGCGCCATTGCATCTCGCCGCCAACCGTCTTGTTGTTGTAGCGCGAGAGGTGGATGTAGTCGAACTCCAGCGGGAACGCCAGCTTGGGCAGCAGCATGCCGGTGAAGACGACTGCGCCGCCCATCACCGACAGCACCAGCGGGAACGTATCGCCCATCTTTTCCGTGATCTCGCCCGCCATGCGGTCCAGCGACGCCTGGACGGCCTCGGCGCTGACGATTTCCTCGGAGTTGGCCCACAGTTCGCGGGCCTGTTCGGCGGTCATCATGATGTGGATCCTGTCTCAGTCTTTGTCTTTTGCGGGTGACGCGGCGCCCGGGGAGCGGGCACCGCCGTGCCAGACGGCCTAGCGGTTGAAGAGTCCCTTCATGCCGCCCTTCATCGCGCCCATCGAGCGCATCATTTTCATCATGCCGCCGCCCTTGAGCTTCTTCATCATGCTCTGCATCTGGTCGAACTGGTTGAGCAGGCGGTTGACTTCCTGCACCGGCACGCCGGCGCCGGTGGCGATGCGGCGCTTGCGGCTGGCCTTGATCAGGTCGGGCTTGGCGCGCTCGGCGGCCGTCATGCTGTTGATGATGCCTTCCATGCGGCGCACCTGCTTCTCGGCCACGTCCATATTGGCGCCCTGCGCCTGCTGGGCGAACTGCGCCGGCAGCTTGTCGACCAGGCTGCCCAGGCCGCCCATCTTCTTCATCTGGCCGATCTGCGCCTTGAAGTCTTCCAGGTCGAAGTCGCCCGTCTTCTTGATCTTCTTGGCCAGCTTCTCGGCCGCTTCCATGTCCACGCCGCGCTGGGCTTCCTCGACCAGCGCGAGGATGTCGCCCATGCCCAGGATCCGCTGGGCCATGCGATCGGGGTAGAAGGGCTCGAGGCCGTCCAGCTTTTCGCCAACACCGACGAACTTGATCGGGCGGCCGGTGATGTGGCGCACCGACAGCGCGGCACCGCCGCGCGCATCGCCGTCCAGCTTGGTCAGCACCACGCCGGTCAGGGGCAGGGCGTCATTGAAGGCGCGCGCGGTGTTGACCGCGTCCTGGCCCAGCATGGCGTCGACCACGAACAGGGTTTCGACCGGCTTGATCTCGGCGTGCAGCGCGGCGATTTCCTGCATCATGGCTTCGTCGATACCCAGGCGGCCAGCCGTGTCGACAATCAGCACATCGTGATAATGCTTGCGGGCCCAGTCCACCGCGGCGCGCGCGATGTCCACCGGTTTCTGGTCAGGCTCGGAGGGGAAGAAATCGGCGCCGACCTGCTCGGATACGGTCTTGAGCTGGGCGATAGCGGCGGGGCGGTAGACGTCGCACGAGACCGTCAGCACCTTTTTCTTCTTGTTTTCTTTCAGCCACTTGGCCAGCTTGCCGACGGTGGTGGTCTTGCCGGCGCCCTGCAGGCCGGCCATCAGGATGATCGCGGGCGGCTGCACCGCCAGGTTCAGCTCGCCGCTCTTGTTGTCGGCGGACAGGCTTTCCTCGCCGCCGATGACGGCGGTCAGCTCGCGCTGCACCACGCCCACCAGCGCCTGGCCCGGCGTCAGGCTGGACACCACGTCCTCGCCCAGTGCCTTTTCCTTCACGCGGGCGATGAATTCCCGCACCACCGGCAAGGCGACGTCGGCCTCCAGCATGGCCAGGCGCACTTCGCGCAGCATTTCGGCGGTATTGGCTTCGGTCAGGCGAGCCTCGCCGCGCATGGTCTTGACGACCCGCGCCAGGCGTTGAGTGAGATTGTCCAGCATGGCAGAAGTCCGGGGGATAGAGCTTGATCGAGGCTTGAGGCTGGCTCTTGGCCCGGCTCAAGCGGGGCGCCACCGGGACGGGGCGCTAAGGTAAACTGTGCAAATGGCCATTGTACTGTATGCCTTGACGGCACTTCTCTATTGCGGCCTGGCCTATCACGGCTGGGCGACGCGCAACCCGCAGCTATCGGCTGCCGGCACCGGCGGTGCCATTGGGGGCGCGGCGACCACCGCGTTGCTGCACGGCGGCGGCGGTGGGGCCGGCGGGCGCGGCGAGGGCCGCCCGGCCTGGTGGCACGCGCTGATGCTGGCCGCGGTGGCCAGCCACGGCCTGCTGCTGCACGAGACCATCTTCCCGGCCGACCGCATGGTGTTCGGCTTTGCCTTTGCGCTGTCGGCCATGCTTTGGCTGGGCGTGGGCATCTACTGGATCGAGAGCTTCTTCTTCTCGCTGGCCGGCCTCGGGCTGATCGTGGTCCCGGTGGCGATGCTCGCGAGCCTGATGCCGCTGGCGTTTCCCGGCGCGCAGATCCTGGGCTATGCGGCACGGCCGCTGTTCAAGCTGCACTTCATCATTGCCAACGTGGCCTATGGCCTGTTCACGCTGGCGGCCTTCCATGCCTTCCTGATGCTGCTGGCCGAGCGCCGCCTGCATGGCTTCAACCGTTCGCCCCAGGTGGGCAAGACCAGCGAGCCGGCCCAGTGGGTGGGCCGCTGGCTCGACCTACTGCCGCCGCTGCTGACTCTGGAGAAGCTGCTGTTCCGTTTGATTGGCGCCGGCTTCGTGCTGCTGACGCTGACGATCCTGTCGGGCCTGCTGTTCTCCGAGCAACTGTTCGGCCGGGCCTTCCGGCTCGACCACAAGACCGTGTTCGCGCTGCTGTCGTGGGCGATGTTCGCCGGCATCCTGGCCGGGCGCACCTTCTACGGCTGGCGCGGGCGCACCGCGCTGCGCTGGGTGATTGCGTCCTTCGGCATCCTGCTGCTGGCCTATGTTGGCAGCCGCTTCGTCATCGAAGTCATACTGCACCGAATCTGAGGCCGGCATGGCACGCATCTTCCTTGTCCTGGCTGTCGTGCTGGCCTGTTTCTGGTGGCTTCGCCAGCGCGCCGAGGCGCGCCTGCGGGAGGACCGCGCCGCCCGGCACGGTCCCGCGCAAGGCTCGCCGGTGCGCAACCAGCCTGCCCCCCCGCAGGAAGCCATGGTGCAGTGCGCGCGCTGCGGGGTGCACCTGCCGCAGGGCGAAGCGATCGCCTTCCGCGGCTTGCATTACTGCCGGCGTGCCCACCTGCCGGCCGATAGCGATCCGGATAGCCCTGCCGCATGAACGGGCCTGCCTCGTTCTGGTCCCGCCTGAATGCCTGGCGCGCCCTCGCGGCGATGTGGCGGCAGCCCGAGCCTCCTGAATTCCACTGGCGCTTGCTGCGCTATTTCTGCTGGACCCGGCTGGCGGTAGCCGCGCTGCTGCTGGGCTACGCCTGGCTGCCGGCGCAGCGCGCCGAGGCCGAGCGGGCGGCGCAGGCGCTGGCCAGCGGAATGGGCGGCGGGTTCGGCAGCGGCCTGGCCGCGCTGCCGCTGGCCGTGCCCTATGCCGTAGTGGCGCTGGTGATGGTGGTCGCCACGCTCTGGTGGCGCCGCGGCTTTCACCTGCGGGTGCGCTTCCAGGTGCTGGCCGACCTCGCCCTGCTGGGCCTGATTTTTCACGCGCAGGGCCATCGCGGCGAGGGGCTCGCCATGATCTTCCTGCTGCCCGCGCTGCAGGCCGGCGCGCTTACCAGCCTGCTGTTCGCGCTGTTTGCCGCGGCAGCTTCGGCGCTGCTGGTGATGAGCGCCCCCTTTGCGCAGACCTTGCTGTTGCGCCAGGCCGACGCGGGTTTGCTGGGCTCGGGGCTGTATGGGCTGGTCTTCATGATCGCGGCCTCGCTGATGTACCTGCTGGCCAACCGCCAGCTTGCGCAGGAGCGGCTGGCGCTGGCGCGCGAGCAGGAGCTGCGCCTGCAGCAGCTGGTCAACCGCCTGATGGTCAACGACATGCAGGACGGGGTGATGCTGCTGCGTGCCAACGGCGCGGTGGTGGCGGCCAACCCGGCCGCGGTGGTGCTGCTGGGCGTGCAGCCGGCCGAGCGGGGCAAGCCCACGGACACGCCCGCCAATGGGCGCGATGCGCTGTTCGACCTGCGCCAGATCCCCCGCCTGCAGCCGTTGATGGAGATGCTGCGCGACTGGGTGCGCAGCAAGGACGATGCGCCCCGCATCCTGCAATTGCTGCCGCTGCCGTCGCGGCCATCCTCGGGGCGTGGCCCCATCTTGCATACGCGGCTGCGGCTGCGCTTCTTGCTGCCGGGGCTGGCCAGTCTGCGCTCTACCTTCGCGTCCTCGATGTCGGTCTCGCTCAGTGCGCAGAACGCCATGAACACCGGCGCCTGGAACGAGTTGTCGCCCGAGGCGGCGGCCCGGCTGCGCCTAGCCATCGCGCAGAGCGAGGCCATGGCGTGGCGCCCGGAGGACGAGGCCCTGCTGCGCAGCGAGATGCGCGATACGGTGCTGGTCCATATCGAAAGCTGGGAGCGCATCGCCGAGCAGGTGCAACAGGAGAAGCTGGCCGCCATGGGGCGCCTGGTGGCCAGCGTGGCGCACCAGATCCGCAATCCGCTGGCGGCCATCAGCCAGGCCAGCGAGCTGCTGGCCGAAACCAGCCGCCGGGCCGCGCGCCCGGGCGAGGCGGGGCGCGCGGAGGGCGATGTGGATGCGCGGCTGCTGCGCATCATTCACGACAATGTGGGCCGGCTCGACCAGGTGGTCTCGGATGTGCTGCAGATGTCGCGCCGCCCGCGCACCGAGCGCACCACGGTGGACCTGAACCAGGCGCTGCCGGAGATCGTCGGCCGCTGGCGGCTGGAGATGCGCGCCCGCTCCGCCAGCGACGACCCGGTTGGCGCGCGGCGCGTGCCGCGTCCGGCCGAGATCAACGCCAATGCCATCCGGCTCACGGTGGACGTGGCACGCCCGGTCATCTTCGATGCCTCCCAGTTGCAGCAGGTGCTTGGCAACCTGCTCGACAACGCCTGGCGCTATTGCAGCCGCCTGCCCGGGGCGATCCGCCTGCTGGCCCATGCGCTGGACCAGCACCATGCCGAGCTGATCGTCTGGAACGATGGCGTCGAGGTGTCGCGCGAGCACCAGCGCACCTTGTTTGAGCCCTTCTTTACCAGCAACGCCCAGGGCACCGGCCTCGGGCTGTTCATGGCGCGCGAGCTATGCGGCGCCAACGACGCCCAGGTGCGCTACGGCACCATTTCCATCGACGCGCTGCTGGCGCAGACCGGCATGCTGGCGCCCGCCGCACGCGATACACTGCCGGCCAAGGCCTTTGTCCTGACCTTGCGCATCGAAGCGCCGGACAGCGCGGGTGGCTGAGCCGCGCCGGCGTGCCCGGCCACCCGATCAGCACCGCGTTCGGTAGCCGTCCCGGCCCCATTTCGCCACTTCGCCATTTCGTCACTTCGCCAGATCGCCAGACGCAGACCCATGCCCCTCAAGACGCCAGGCCCCGATCCGATTCTCGTCATCGACGACGAGGCCGACCTGCGAGAACTGCTCGATATCTCGATCCGCCGCATGGGCCACGATGTGGTGCTGGCCGGCTCGCTGGCCGAGGCGCGCCAGCAGCTCGCCGCGCGCCGCTATAGCCTGGTACTGACCGACATGCGGCTGGGCGACGGGCTTGGCATCGATATCGTGCGCCAGCTCTCGAGCGC
The DNA here is from genome assembly GCF_054515855.1 of Cupriavidus sp. PET2-C1. Taxonomy (NCBI): domain Bacteria; kingdom Pseudomonadati; phylum Pseudomonadota; class Betaproteobacteria; order Burkholderiales; family Burkholderiaceae; genus Cupriavidus; species Cupriavidus sp. PET2-C1. Next base: position 3,764,656 of record NZ_CM137259.1, on the reverse strand, counting down.
GCCGGAGCGGGTGCCGGTGGCCGTGATCACCGCCTACGGCAGCGCCGACAATGCCGTGGAGGCGCTCAAGGCGGGCGCCTTCGACTACATCGCCAAGCCGGTCTCGCTGGACCAGCTGCGCAGCCTGATCCTGAATGCGCTGGGGCGCCAGCAGCGTGACGGCGCCGAGGGTGCCGAGGGCGGTGACGGCGGCAGCGGGGCGCACGAAACCGTGGACCGCGCCGTCAACCTGCTGCCCGGCCATTCCCCTGCCATGCATGAGGTGCGCCGCTCGCTCTCGCGGCTGGCGCGCAGCATGGCGCCGATCGTCATCAGCGGCGAGTCCGGCAGTGGCAAGGAGCGCGCGGCGCGCGCCATCCACGCGGTCAGCGCGCGCGCAGCGCATCCCTTTATCGCGGTCAATTGCGGCGCCATCCCCGAGACCCTGATGGAATCGGAGTTCTTTGGCCATGTGAAAGGCGCCTTCACCGGGGCCGACGCCGAGCGCGGCGGCTTTTTCCAGGCAGCGAACGGCGGCACGCTGCTGCTCGACGAGGTGGCGGACCTGCCGCTGGCGATGCAGGTCAAGCTGCTGCGCGTGCTGCAGGAGCGGCGCGTGCGCAAGATCGGCGCGAGCCGCGAGGAGAGCGTGGACGTGCGGGTGCTGTGTGCCAGCCACAAGGATCTTTCCGCGATGGTCGCCTCCGGCCAGTTCCGCCAGGACCTGTTCTACCGCCTCAATGTGCTGGCGCTGCGCATGCCCACGCTGCGCGAGCGGCGCGAGGATATCCCGGTGCTGGCCAGCGCCATCCTGGAGCACCTGGCGGTGCGCTATGGCGATCCCCATCCCAAGCGGCTGGCGGCGGCCGCGCTGCAGCGGCTGTCCGACTATCCGTTCCCGGGCAATGTGCGCGAGCTGGAGAACCTGCTCGAGCGCGCCTATGCCTTCGCCGAGGGCAATACCATCGAGGTGGACGACCTGGGCCAGATGGATGCGGGCATGGGCCATACGGCCATGCCACGCCCGCCCGCGCCGCACGCCTACCTGGCTACGACGGCTGCGCCGGCCGCCGCGCCGGCATCGTCCGGCTTGCGGCCCGACACCATGCAGGAGCTTGCGTACGATGCGCGGGCCGAATCCCGGCGCGGCGCGCAGCCCGATCTGTTTGCGCCGCCCGCGGACGCTTGCCGTGCCACCTTCCCGATCGACCTGCCAGGCCGGCTCGAAGCGCTAGAGCGCGACCTGATCCTGCAGGCGCTGCAGCAGACCGGCTTCAACCGGACAGCCGCCGCGCCGCTGCTGGGCTTGAGCTTTCGCCAGCTGCGCTACCGCATCCAGCAGCTTGGCATCCGCGAGGGCCGGGACGACCCGGCCGACGGTGCCGCCGAAACCAGCGAAGCGATGCGCGACGGGCTGCTGGCGGCGGATGGAGATCGCGATGCCTGACCACGACCCGGCCGCCAGGTTGGCGCCAAACTCGTCATTCGTCCCCGACCCGGCAGGCTGGGTGCCCGCGGCGCGGCGCGTGCCGTCGCCTAATTTCGACGCCCGGCCCGCGCACACGCCGGTGGACCTGGTGGTGATCCACAACATCAGCCTGCCACCCGGACAGTTCGGCAGCGGCGATATCGAAGCCTTTTTCCTGAACCGTCTCGACCCGTCCCGCCATCCGTTTTTCGAGACAATCCATCAAGTGCAGGTGTCGGCGCATTTCTTGGTGACGCGAGAGGGCGAGCTGGTCCAGTTCGTGTCTTGCCTGGACCGTGCCTGGCACGCAGGCCAGTCCGAGTTCTTCGGCCGGCCCCGGTGCAACGACTTCTCCATCGGCATTGAGGTCGAAGGCAGCGACGACCAGCCGTTCACGTTGGCCCAATACCACACCACCGCGGCGCTGGTGCATGCCCTGCTAGGCACCTATCCGGTGCGGGCCGTGGCGGGGCACAGCGATATCGCGCCAGGGCGCAAGACGGATCCGGGGCCACATTTCGACTGGGCGGGCTTTGCCGCCGCGGCCGGCGTGGCGCCCGCGCAACTGCCTTACCGCAAAGAACAGCCCTGAGGCAAGGGCAACAAGCCAGGTCTAGGGGGATAGCCGTGATCTGGGGAAAACCCTGATAAAGTCCGCGCCTATCGAAGAGGTCAGGTCAATCAAAAAAATTTCGCGTCATGGTGCGGTAACGAACCGCCGGGCGGATTCCCTTGCGTCTCTTGGGCTAGCGGGTATGGCGCAGCGCCGCATGCTGCGCCAGCACTGGAATTCGCGCCAAAAAAGCGCTTGTCAAGACTGGTGAATCCGCCCCGTTTCACTATACTTAGTCCAGTTTTTCGCATCGACCACTAGATCTAGTGGTGCTTTCGGGGAGCCGGCCTAGGTGTGCAGTTACCGCCGCAGCAATGGCTGCGGTCCGCCGAAGGGCCGGCGCATCACAAGAGTCCCAGCAGAATCCAGCAATAGCAGCGCGCCCTCCCGGGTAAGACCGGCCGGCGTGTCTGAGCCTTTTTGCGCATTTTGCCCGGGACTCTTTGTCACTCATAAAACACGGGTCAGAACAGGAGTTCCTCATGCAGACAGCCCAGAACGAAATCTCCACCGGCGCAAGCGCCGCCGGTGCGGCAGCGAACGCGCAGTCGAGCCCCGCTACTGCCGCCGCTGGCAGCTACCAGGACTACAAGATCATCCGACGTAACGGCGCCGTCGTGGCGTTCGAGCCGAGCAAGATCTCGGTGGCGGTGACCAAGGCCTTCCTCGCCGTCAACGGCGGGCAGGGCGCCGCTTCGGCGCGTGTGCGCGAAGTGGTCGAGCAAGTGACCCAGAATGTGGTCCGCGCGCTGCTGCGCAGCCGCCCTAACGGCGGCACCTTCCATATCGAAGACGTGCAGGATCACGTTGAGCTTGCGCTGATGCGCTCGGGCGAGCATGAAGTGGCCCGTGCCTACGTGCTGTACCGCGAGAAGCGCACCCAGGAACGCGCCCAGGCAAACGCCCAGGCGGTGGCCCGCGTGCAGGAAGGCGGCGCCACGTTCAACGTGACCGATGCGGGCGTGGCCCGCGTGCTGGACCTGGGCGCGCTGCATGGCCTGATCGACAACGCCTGCTCGGGCCTTGGCGACGCCGTCAGCGCCGAGCCGATCCTCAAGGAAACGCTGAAGAACCTGTACGACGGCGTGCCGATGACCCAGGTCTACGACTCCGCCATCCTGGCCGCGCGTACCCTGATCGAGAAGGACCCGGCCTACAGCCAGGTCACCGCGCGTATCCTGCTGCACACCATCCGCAAGGAAATCCTGGGCGCCGAAGTGACCCAGACCGAGATGGTGTCGCGCTACGCCGACTACTTCCCCAAGTTCATCGCGCGCGGCATCGAAGCCGAGCTGCTGGACGAGAAGCTGGCCACCTATGACCTGGTCCGCCTGGGTGCGGCACTGGACGCCCAGCGCGACTTCCAGTTCAACTACCTGGGCCTGCAGACCCTGTACGACCGCTACTTCCTGCACATCGACGAGACCCGCATCGAAATGCCGCAGGCATTCTTCATGCGCGTGGCGATGGGCCTGGCGCTGGGCGAGAAGGACCGCGAAGCCCGTGCCATCGAGTTCTACCAGCTGCTGTCGTCGTTCGACTTCATGTCGTCCACGCCGACCCTGTTCAACTCGGGCACCCGCCGCTCGCAGTTGTCGTCGTGCTACCTGACCACCGTGTCGGACGACCTGGAAGGCATCTACGAGGCGCTGAAGGAAAACGCGCTGCTGTCCAAGTTCGCCGGCGGCCTGGGCAACGACTGGACCAATGTGCGCGCCCTCGGCTCGCACATCAAGGGCACCAACGGCAAGTCGCAAGGCGTGGTGCCGTTCCTGAAGGTGGTGAACGACACCGCCGTGGCGGTCAACCAGGGCGGCAAGCGCAAGGGCGCGGTCTGCGCCTACCTGGAAACCTGGCACCTGGACATCGAGGAATTCCTCGAGCTGCGCAAGAACACCGGCGACGATCGCCGCCGCACCCACGACATGAACACGGCGAACTGGATTCCCGACCTGTTCATGAAGCGTGTGATGGAAGCCGGCGAATGGACCCTGTTCTCGCCCGCCACCTGCCCGGACCTGCATGACCTGGTCGGCAAGGCATTCGAGGAAGCCTACCTGGGCTACGAAGCCAAGGCCGCCCGCGGCGAGCTCAAGCTGTTCAAGAAGATCCCCGCCATGCAGCTGTGGCGCAAGATGCTGGGCATGCTGTTCGAGACCGGCCATCCCTGGATCACCTTCAAGGATCCGTGCAACATCCGCAGCCCGCAGCAGCACGTGGGCGTGGTGCACAGCTCCAACCTGTGCACGGAAATCACGCTCAACACCAACGACAGCGAGATCGCCGTTTGCAACCTGGGTTCGGTGAACCTGGTCGCTCACCTGAAGCAGCAGGCCGACGGCACCCAGGTGCTCGATCACGCCAAGCTCGAGAAGACCATCCGCACCGCGATGCGCATGCTCGACAACGTGATCGACATCAACTACTACGCGGTCGAGAAGGCACGCAACTCCAACCTGCGCCATCGCCCGGTCGGCATGGGCATCATGGGCTTCCAGGACTGCCTGCACATGCTGCGCCTGCCGTACGCCAGCGACGCCGCGGTGCAGTTTGCCGACACCTCGATGGAAGCGGTGTGCTACTACGCCTACCGTGCCTCCAGCGAGCTGGCGGAAGAACGCGGCCGCTACAGCACCTATGAAGGCTCGCTGTGGGATCGTGGCATCCTGCCGCAGGACTCGCTCAAGCTGCTGGCCGAGGAACGCGGCGGCTACCTGGAAGTGGATCATTCCTCGACCATGGACTGGGACAGCCTGCGCGCGCGCATCAAGCAGCACGGCATGCGCAACTCGAACTGCATCGCGATCGCGCCGACGGCAACGATCTCGAACATCATCGGCGTGTCGGCCTGCATCGAACCGACCTTCCAGAACCTGTACGTCAAGTCCAACCTGTCGGGCGAGTTCACGGTGGTCAACGACTACCTGGTGCGCGACCTGAAGGCGCGCGGCCTGTGGGACGAAGTGATGGTCGCCGACCTGAAGTATTTCGACGGCAAGCTGGCCCGCATCGACCGCATTCCGCAAGACCTGCGCGACATCTACGCGACGGCCTTCGAAGTCGAGCCGAGCTGGCTGGTGGAAGCCGCCAGCCGCCGCCAGAAGTGGATCGACCAGGCCCAGTCGCTGAACATCTACATGGCCGGCGCCTCGGGCAAGAAGCTGGACGACACCTACAAGCTGGCCTGGCTGCGCGGCCTGAAGACCACGTACTACCTGCGCACGATGGCAGCCACCCACGTGGAGAAGTCCACCGTGTCGCGCGGCTCGCTCAACGCCGTGTCGTCGGGTAGCGACGGCGGCATCAGCGCCGCCGGCATCGACCAGGCCGCCGCCTCCGCACCGGCCATGCCGGAAGCCGAAGGCGCGGTCTGCACGATGCGCCCGGGCGACGCCGGTTTCGACGAGTGCGAAGCCTGCCAGTAAGCCGCCTGCCAGTCAGTCATTACCTGCCCTGATCCTCGCCGCGCCGCTCGCGCGGCGAGGACGGCGGCAAACCAAAGCATTCCACGGAGAACCACACCATGCTGAGCTGGGACGACGACGTTCAAGCCACCCCGCAGGCTGCCCCGCAGCCCGCGCCGAATCCCACCGCCACGCCTGCTGCCGCACGCTCTGTCGACCAGCACGGCGTGCTGCCGCCGGCCGCCACGCAGCCGGCAGGCACGGGTATCCTCGGCAACCTGCCGGCGTCCGACGCACCGACGGACCGCCGCGTGAACGCCGCCGACAAGCGCGTCATCAATGGCTCGACCGACGTCAACCAGCTGGTGCCGTTCAAGTACAAGTGGGCCTGGGAAAAATACCTGGCCGGCTGCGCCAACCACTGGATGCCGCAGGAAATCAACATGTCGCGCGACATCGCGCTGTGGAAGGACCCGAACGGCCTGACCGAAGACGAGCGCCGCGTGATCAAGCGCAACCTCGGCTTCTTCGTGACCGCCGACTCGCTGGCCGCCAACAACATCGTGCTGGGCACCTACCGCCAGATCACCGCGCCGGAATGCCGCCAGTACCTGCTGCGCCAGGCCTTCGAAGAAGCGATCCACACGCACGCCTACCAGTACATCGTGGAGTCGCTCGGCCTCAATGAAGCCGAGATCTTCAATGCGTACCACGAAGTGCAGTCGATCCGCGACAAGGATGAGTTCCTGATCCCGTTCATCGACACGCTGACCGACCCGGCCTTCAAGACCGGCACGCCGGAGAACGACCAGAAGCTGCTCAAGTCGCTGATCGTGTTCGCCTGCATCATGGAAGGCCTGTTCTTCTACGTGGGCTTCACGCAGATCCTGGCCATGGGCCGCCAGAACAAGATGACCGGCGCCGCCGAGCAGTACCAGTACATCCTGCGCGACGAGTCCCTGCACTGCAATTTCGGCATCGACCTGATCAACCAGATCAAGCTCGAGAACCCGCACCTGTGGACCGCCGAGTTCAAGGAAGAGATCACCGCGCTGTTCAAGAAGGCCGTGGACCTCGAATACCGCTACGCCGAGGACACCATGCCGCGCGGCGTGCTGGGCCTGAACGCACCGATGTTCAAGGGCTACCTGCGCTTCATCTGCAACCGCCGCTGCCAGCAGATCGGCCTGGAGCAGCTGTTCCCGAACGAGGAAAACCCGTTCCCGTGGATGAGCGAGATGATCGACCTGAAGAAGGAACGTAACTTCTTCGAGACGCGTGTCATCGAGTATCAGACCGGCGGGGCGTTGTCCTGGGATTGAGCAGGGTTGGTGTTAGCTCTCCGAAAGCTTGAAGGTTTCAAGCCAGAGGTTGAAACTTCCTGAAGTCAAAGCTTGAAAGCCTAAAACAGGCGACGCAACGAGCGTCGCCTGTTTCGTTCTAAGGCCCTTCACCGCCACACAAAGTGGGGGCTAGACCGTGAGTCTTGACTTAGAAAAACTCAAAGCATCCATGGCAGCGAGCACCACCCTTGCGAGTAAAGTGGCAAGGATCGAAGTAGAACGTGCGTCCTGGCGCCAGACTTTGGCGCAAAGCAACAGCATTGCCCAGCAAGTCAGGGAGTTCACACAGGTTGGCTCTGCAGTTGCTCAGATTGCGAGGGACTTGAAGGTTTTGCAGCCAGCCGTTCTGACCATCGGCCAGCAGTACAAAGAGCTTATTGGGGAGAGGTCTGCTGCCATGCATGCCATCAGGCAATGGCACGAGTCGCAGAGGACCCAGCAAGAGAGCATCCGTAAGATGCTCGAACCCATTGCGGATTTAAGAAAGAGCCTCCTGCTGGATTCTTCGACTCAAGATCTCATCAAAGAGCTTGCTAAAGGCAACTCGATCCGTCATCAGTTCAAGGACATCTTGGATCAGGCCGCAGGCATTGGCTCTGCTGCCAAGCATTGGGCCCAGCAGAGGGAGGATGTCAGGACCCAGACCAGGAAGATCGTTGAAGACCTTCAAGTCGGTAGCAGCATTCGCAGCTATCTCAAAGACTTCGAGAAGATCAACAAGAGGTGGGTTGTTCCAAGCGAAGTGTTCGGAGTGGTGGGGGCCCTACGAGAGCTTCAAGAGCATTTGGGCAAGGTAGCTCTACCCACCATCGACTGGGGCTCAGCTGCAGTCCTTGCAAAGCTTCTGGGCCAAGATGGAATCCGGGACCAGCTTTCGCACCTTGGCATTGAGTCTGATGGTTCATTGAACCCTGAAAGGATCCAAGGCCAAGAGAAGGGCATCCTCAGTCGAAAGCAGCAAGACCTCACGTCCCTCATTGGACTGCTGTTGACGATCTTGATCTTCGCCTATCAGGAGTATTCAAGCGCCCAGCAGCAATCGAAGACCGAGGCGTTCCAGGCCCAGACGATCGCAGCGCTTCAAGTGCAGTTGCAGCAGATCCAAAGCTTAAACACCCTCATCGAGGAGGCTTTGGTACAAGCTGCCACGGAGCCCGAAGAGCGATTCGTCGTACGTGAGCGAACCGCAGCTGTCCGTTCGAAGCCGGCACATGGTGCTGCTGTGGAGGGACGGCTCCTACCGAGCGAAGTGGTGCGAGCTATCGACCGACAAGGCAAGTGGGTTGAGGTCGAGTACTACCACTGGCTGCACGAAGAGTATCGAACGGGTTGGGTCTTGAAGAAATACCTTGAGCGAGTGCCCGCAAGCTACGGAAACAAGCCAAGGGATTTCCGAGATGGCTCCCAGCAACCGTTGACTGTAGGTAGCTAATCAATCCGTCACTACCTTGATCTTATGCAATCTTTGAGACATTGGTGTTCGCGCCTCTTTGCTTCTCTGTCAGGTCCGGGGCCGATGCCACAATCCCCGGTGGCGCCCAAAACCATCCTCCGCGAGGAAGCTGAGGCGCCGCCTCTCGCGACACTTGCCGGGGTTGATGACCCAACCACGTATTGGCCCGCGTCACTGGCTCACTTGGCGCTTCCCTATGACAACGCCGGATCCGACTACGTGACGATTGCCGAAATCTCCGAGGCGCCTGTGGCCGGGTTCGTGGGGTACAGGACAGCCAGCGTCGCACTCGTACCCCACGCGCTAGTCGAACAGGTGCTTCAGTCGACGGCCGCAACGGGCTATGAAGTGCGAGCACAAGGGCCATTGCCGATCGTCGATGATAACGATGCCCCGCATAGGAGCGGCTTTTGGATCGAGGGCATCGAGAGAGGCACCCGATTCGAACCTGTCGTCAATAGCTGGCGCGGGAGCGACACGGATGTGGTCGTTCCCGACAACAGCATGCTAATGGTGTTTGGGCTCGTGCCGCGCCAGACTGGCGAATCCGAGGTGTCCTGGGATGACCCTCACGGTCCCGTTTATGATGTCGTGCGCGCCTCGACGATCTCCGATCACCAGCGGCCCAAGGAACTCCGACAACGCGCTTACGTAGAGATCCGTCGCGACTATCTGTTGGAGTATTGCCGCATCAAGCACTGCGCCGCGGTCGCGTTCTTCTATGAGCAACGGTGGTCGGAGGACGACGTGGTCTTCGATCGTGTCATCGGAGTTCACGACAATGTGGACTTCAATCTACCGGGGCGGCTGCTCAATCTCCAGACTCACCATCACCGCGGTAACGACCGAGGCCGCCAGTTCGCTCAGGTTTGGGGGCGGCGGATGGTGCTTCCGCGGGGCGAGCCCAGAGTCATTGCGGTGGGCGACCCGGACCTCGTATGGCCTGGCCATCCCGGAACCATGACCATGGAGCGCGCAGGCCACGAGCACTTGATGGCCTATGTGAGTGACAAGGTTCTTCAGGAGTACGAGGGGCGTTCTGAATTCGAGATCTATCCTTTGTCGGGCGGTGTGTCTTATCGCAACCAGTGGTCAGTTAGCTATTGCCACCGTGTCGGACGTGATCACATAGCCGTCGAGATCAAGAAGCTGTACGAAGGATCAAGAAACGCAGTCATTGAGCACTGGCATAGATTTGCGGTACCGCGGGCGGCGGCAGACGCCGATCGAGCTACGAACGGTGACCGGCACATCGGGATCCGGGCGCAAGAGCTCGTGCGCGCCTATCTCGCGATGACCAGTGCTCTTGCTCAGGTCATCGAACGCCTGGGGTTGAGCTTCGACCAGAGCGAAATTGGCGGATACCGTTCGCAGGACGTGGAGTACCGCGGCTGGTGGGCTATTGACGGGCTCTCATCACTCGCCAATGTGGTGCCTCTGGGGATCACACGAGATGGATTCCTGGATCGCGCTGTCGACGTCGTCATCTTCTGGGAATCGTTGCAACAGGCACCGCTTCGGAACACCCTTCTTCGACTGGGGATCGACAAACAGCATCTGGCGAATCTCAGAAGCATGAAGTTGCTGGCGAGCCTATGTCAACTGGCGACGGCCGGCAAGAGCGCGGGCTATCGGTGGCCAGACGACTCAGCGCAAACAGTGGCAGCGTGGGACAAGGAGCTACGCATTCCCAGCCTGCGCCGCTTGTTTGCAGTGAATCAGCTGCGACAGAAGGCCGCCCATCGAACCGGCGCTGGATTTTCCAACTCACTCGCCGGTGACCTAGAGGCTTTCGGCATTGTACCGGCCGCGCAGGCCGCAGGCTGGGGACGAGCTGTCGATAGTGTCTATGATGGACTGATTGAGGACTTCACCGCCATCGCCACGCTTCTGACCCCAAGCCCATAACGAGTTACTGCCGTAATGAACATAATGACAAGGGGCTCGTGTCCGCTTGCGGTGCAACGTTGGCTACCGCCCGTACTGTCACCACCGGCGCTTCCATTCATCGTCTATTTCGGTTAGAGGCATCGGGGCCAGGATGGAATCCGGGTCGGAGCTCGTGCGGCGACGGCCTTCCTCCTTGTGCATGCCGAGCGAGAGGTAGATCAACGCTGATCGCGCGAGCTTGAGGATCCGCAAGGTCCTGCGCTCGAGGTCGTCGCGAGACACTGAGTGAGCGAAGCTGTCGAAGAACAGATCTGTTGCAGAGCCCTCTGGGGGTGGTGAAGGTGTCATCATCGCGTGGACTTTGACGTACTTATGTTCCAAGTGATTGCGCAGTTCGTGAAGCTCCCGTGCATCAGGCTCGGTCATGTTCTTGAAGCCCTTCTCAAATAGATCCTTGCTCAGCCAATAGAGTCCTCGAAACGGCCAGTTCTCGGAGGATAAGAACTCTGGTCGCACAGGCCCATTTTCCTTCTCACGCCAAACGTGCCGGAAGCTGATCCTCTTTTCAGGAATGCCAAGCTTCAGGTAGCGATTCAGGAAGTATGCGATCTTGTCCAGCAGGGAGTAACTCATTCGGAAGGCTATCTTTACCTTCTCGACGTCGAGGCCAAGAGCCGGATAGTCAAGCGTGTTGTATAGCAGCACCTCGCGGTCGGACAGATGGAGCGCATTGGCGTTGATGCCATCAAAGTAAAGCCATCGCGCCGAAACAAATTCTTGCTTGAGTTGGTTGAAAAAGCCAACGAGGACTGGAGGCTCGCCAAGCGAGGTGACGAAATCTGGGAGCGTAAGCACATCTCTGGCGGCGATCGGCTGAGGTCCGAGATCGTTCAGTGGATTCAAAAACAGAGTCTCTTGCAAGCACCATCTACGATACGCACGCTCCTCTCCGCCTTCCGGCAGAGTGAACTGCTCGGGTCGATAGTCGGCTGCGATCTTCGGCAGGTCAAAATGACGTCCAATGGCACTAGCGGCGTCCGCGAAGTAGGCGCGCAGTCCTGGGTCCCCAAACTCCGGATGTTCATCGATGTGTTGGATCGCGTCTGCCAGGTCTTTGTGCGCCGCGAGAGCAAATACCGCCGCGTGCCCAGGGTCGTAGAGAGCATGGGCGTAGTGCATAAGCCCCCGGCCCCGATTGCCACGTGCCATCCAGAACGTGGGCTGCTCTTGGAGCGCTTCGCTCCACAGCGCCCTCGATTCAATGAAGCGGCCCGCGGTGTCAAGTTGGTTCGCTAGGTTCGTGAGAATCTGGCACCTTCGAACTACGTGGATCTCCTCGAACGCTGGGCTGTTACGGGCTCGGCGAAGGAAGAACACCTGCTGCTGCAACTCTTCCTGATCCCATGCCCACGCTGCCGCACGGTTCGATTGATGTGCACTCTGCCGGTTTGCCCACGCATTGGCTCGGAAGTAGTCGAGAAGGACACGTTGCTTCTCGGAGGCCAGTCGCGACTCGATCTGCTCGCACCAGGCCAGTGCCCGATAGTTCAGCGCGATGTCTCCGTGGTCGAGTGCGTGATCGACAAGCTGCGCAATCGCTTGCAATCCGTCTTTGGGCGGCAACGCGTCAAGCGTGTCCATCGCCAAGATTTGGTCAATGTCTCTCATGGTTCACCATAGTTACCAAAGGATCAGGCGGGTCGACCCCAAACGATTCCAGCTGTGTCGACTTACAATAGATTAAATTATCGACTTTCGACTGATTATCGTAAGTCGTTATTATCTGGCAAAAGTTATTATGCGCCTCACGTTTAATGTGAGGGGTAGTGCAGTTAGAATTAAAAAATTGATTATTTTGCCAATGGGTGCGGAGGTCGCTCAACTGCACGAACTTGCACTGAAATTATGGGGGCCGACCAATGGCACAGCTCATTAGCGCAAAGCAATTGGCTGACAGGCTCGGCATCAGTCTTCGAACGCTGGAGGATCTTATCGCGCGAGACCTTGTGCCGCCGCACATCAATTGGGGCGCCTTCGCCGGTGGGACTCCGGACAGGTAGAGCGATGGCTACACGACGCCTTCCGGAAGGGCAGCACGAACCTGAGGGATGAAGAGGCCTCGTCTCGAGGCGAAAAAGCCGTCGACGGGAGCATTGCCCTTAGATCAATAAGGGCAGCCTTACGCCGGAGGAGAAGGAGGCTCGTTCGAATCTGGTGAGCACCCTGGTTGCGGGTATCACTGCCGCAGCCGGCGGGAATGCGGCGATAGCCGCCAATGCCGCGCGGATCGAAACCGAGAACAACCGGCTCGCGACAGCAGCCGAGGTCAAGCGCATCCACCAACTCTCTCAGGGTGACCCGAAGAAGGAGGCGCGCCTGACGGCGGCGGCGTGCTCCCTGATCCACTGCGAGCGAGAGTATCCGGAGGGCAGCGAGGCATACAAGTTCTACAAGAACCTGTCGGATATCGGATCAAGCGATGCCTTGAAGGACGAGCGGACCTTGTTGGCCGCTCAGGCAGGTTTCCAGACCAAGGCGGGTGTGGTGCCCAGAATCCCTATTCAGCTGCTGTTCACCTATGACTGGAGCGACAAGGCGGGGGATGCTGCGACGCGCGTCGACAACACCTATCAACTCAGCACGCGAGCCCTTGGCGGCGTGCAGGCGGTGGGCGGCGCAGCGACGGCCATGGCTGGGGGATCCATTACGGCCGGAGGTGCCGCAGCGTGTGGTCCGACTGCCGGCGCAAGCTGTCTGGTTGCAGCTGGTGGCGTAGCGCTGAGTTTCTGGGGGCTGGATCAGGCAAAGGCGGGCGTGGGCACGATGATCAGCGGTCAGCCGCAAGCGACCGTGGGTGGCATCGTGTTGCAGCAGGTGTTCGGCATCTCGCCTCATGCCGCGGAGTTGCTGTATGGTCTGGCAGGCGGCACGGCGGGGATTGTGGCGGACGCGGCGCTGGCAAAGCAGGCGGCGACCGTGCTCGGCAAAGGCACGGCGGCGGATGCAAGTGCTGCGAACAGCCAACGCGGTCCGAATTTAGGTCAGTACAAGGGGGCCGACACTGCGGCTGACGAGACGCGATTCTTACTGGCAGAGCGAGAGCTGAAGCCCAAACAAGGCAGCCTTTCGGGGCCACCGGAAATGCCGCCGAAGAATGCCAATGATGAAATGATTCGCTCCATTGATCGACAGAATGAAGCAGCAAGGATACTGGCTGATCATGGTCTTGCAGTGGAGAATCTACCGAATGTCGGGAAGGGTAGGAAAAACCCAGATTTGAAAGTCAATGGTCAAATTGCGGATGTCTATTCTCCAACATCTGGAAATCTGCAGTCTATCCGGGACAAGGTGGTGGAGAAGACCGCGGAGCAGGCCCCAAATGTTGTCATCAATCTTGCAGATTCGCCGTTGTCGATCTCAGAGGTGACGCAATACCTGCAGCGAAATCCTGTAGGCGCAGCCAATTCAGTTATCCTGATCAAGGATGGTCGGGTTGTTTCATTGGGAGGCTAAGGTGTCTTTCTCTCTTGATCTTGAGATTGATGATCGAATCAGCAAGGACGAAGTACTCGACCTACTTCGCGAGATGCGGTTCGAAATCTCTCAGGAAGACACGGATGGTGTTCGTGGAAATTTTCCGCGCTCGAATATTTTTGCGGTTGCGAAATGGGTGTCTGATCCCAACGAGATGGCTCCAAGAACGGAGGGAGCTGATTTTGCCGCGACATGGAAGATTGGAGTCAGGGCGAACTTCTATTACGTCATGAGCAACTATGACGAGTGTAGCGCTGACATGCATGAATTCTTGGCTAGGTTGAACGAGAAATATGATGCCTATTTCATATTCTCATTCGAAAAAGAGAAGATTTATGCCGTGAAAGATGAGCGTGGCATGCGCATTGTTGGTCAGTTTTAGCGGTGTTAGCGGTGGAGCTTCATCTTCAATCGTGGGCCAGCATCAGCCCGCAATCCGCCTCAACGCCTCCTCGATCGCCCGCGTCTCGCTCGGCCGCACCAGCCGCGCCACCTCCACGCCGTCGCGCATGAACACCAGCGTGGGCCATAGCTTGACCCGGAACGAGCGGCCGAGCGGCTTGCCGCTGCCGTCCTCGACCTTGATGTGGGCGACCTGCGGATGGCTGGCCATGGCGCTGGCCAGGTGGGGCTGCGCCCGCATGCAGTAGCCGCACCAGGGCGCGCCGAACTCGATCACGGCCGGGCCGTTGATGGCGTCGATTTCGGCCCGGGCCGGCTCGCGCAGGCCGTACACGTCGGTCATCGTCATAGGGAATCCTCTCGCCTGTCCAAATGGGCATGCACGGATTGTATGACCGCGCTGGTTGCGACGGATCCTGTTATCAGGCCTGCGAGCCCTGCGGTATCTCGGGGGCTGCGGGCTTGCCCCAGCGCACCGTGGCCAGCAACGATGCCGCCACGATCAGCCCCCCGCCGATCCACGCCGTGGCGGAGATGCTCTCTGCCAGCCACAGGCTGGCGAACAACGCGCCGAAGGCGGGCTCGCTGCCCATCAGCAGCGCCACCCGCGTGGGGCTGCTGCGCCGGATGGCGTAGTTCTGGGCGAAGAAGGCGAACAGCGTGCAGGCGGCCACCAGCCACAGCACGCAGCCCCAGAACGCAGCGTGGCCGGAGAACGGCGGCAGGGGCTGCCACTGCGCGGGCACCAGCGCCAGTGCCACGGCCGCGCTGCCGACGGCGACCACGCCGGACTGCACCGCCGTCATCGTCAGCGCCGGCATGGACCGGCCCCGCACCAGCCGTTTGGTCGCGCAGACCATCAGCGCGCGCAGTACGGCGGCGGCGAGGATCAGCCCGTCGCCAAGGTTGAAGCCCAGTTCGCCGTGGCCCGCCAGCAGCCACGCGCCTAGCAGGGAGAGCGCCACCGCCGCCCATTCGATGCGGCTTGGACGGCGCTTGAGCAGCAGCCACTCTGCCAGCGGTGTCAGCACCACGCACAGGCTGATCAGGAAGGCGGCGTTGGAGGCGCGCGTTAGCAGCACGCCGAAGGTTTCGCACAGGAAGATGCCGAGCAGCAGCACGCCGGTGCCCAGCACCCCGCGCAGGGTGGCGGCGTCGGTGCGGCGCAGCCCGGCCAGCGTGGGCGAGAGCACCACGAAGGTGATGCCAAAGCGTAGCGTCAGCAGGCCGAGTACCGGGTAGAAGACCAGCGCGCTCTTGACGATGCCGTAGCTGCTGCCCCAGACCACGGCGACCGCGAGCAGCATCAGGTCGGACAGCAGTAACAGGTTTTTTGGCGCGGGCATGGCGGACCTTGTGCATTCGGTCCTGCATTGTGCCGCTTTGCATCCACGGCGATAATCGGGTCGAAACGCAAAGCCTTTATGCCGCAAACGCATTAATCCGCCCCTGCTTGCCGCGAGCCGCCTCATGAACCAAGCTGATCTCTTTGCCTTGCTGCCCGACATGGCGGTGTTCGCGCGCGTGGTCGACGCGGGCAATTTTTCTGTTGCCGCGCGCCAGCTTGGCAGCACGCCGTCCACGGTCAGCCGCCAGATCAAGCGTCTGGAGGAGGCTCTGGCCACGCGCTTGCTGGAGCGCTCGACCCGCAAGGTGCGCATGACGGAATCGGGCGCCGAGGTGTACCGCTATTGCCGCGACGTGGTGAGCGCCGCGGCGGGGGCGATGGACGCCGCCGGCCATGTGGTGGGCCGGCCGCAGGGCAGGGTCAGCGTCAGCGCGCCGACCGCGTTTGCCAAGACGGTGATCCATCCGCTGGTACCGGCTTTCCTGCAGGCGTATCCGGAGGTGGACCTGCAGTTGCTGTTTACCGATCACGAGGCCGATCCTCTTGCCGACGACCTCGACCTGGTGATCAGGCTGACCGAGCACCCGCCGCCCGGCCTGGCCGGGCGCCGCCTGGGCGCGGTGCGCTGGGTGCTGTGCGCCTCGCCCGCCTACCTGCGCGCGCGCGGCACACCCGCACAGCCGCGCGATCTCGCGCAGCACGATTGCCTGTACCTGGGGGAGACCGCCGACGACAACCGCTGGCGCTTGCGTCGCGACACCGAGACGCAGACCGTGACGGTGAGCGGGCGCTATGTCGCCAACCACGCCGGCGCGCGGCTGGAGGCGGCGCAGCAGGATCTTGGCATCGCCAGCCTGCCGGAGTTCACCGCGGCCCTTGCCTTGCAGGCCGGCGAACTGGTGCAGGTGTTGCCAGACTGGGAATTGCAGGCACGCGCCTACGTGGGGACGGTGTGGCTGCTCTACCCGCCCAACCGCTTCCTGCCGCCCAAGGTGCGGGCATTGATCGATTACCTGGCCGCGCAGATCGGCAGCGCGGGCTGACTTGCCGCTCAGCGCGCGCCGGCCGGCCCTTGCTGCGAGCGCTGGTAGTCGCCCGGGGACACGCCCACCAGCCTGGTGAAATCCCGCGTCAGGTGGGCCTGGTCGAAGTAGCCGAGCTCGGCGGCGAGCTGCGCCAGCCCGACCGGCTCGCCGCGCGCGAGCCGCCATGCGGCCTCTTGCAGGCGGTAGCGGCGCAGCACCCACTTGGGCGATACGCCCACGTAGTCCTGGAACAGCCGTTGCAAGGCGCGCACGCCCATGCCGGCATGCTGCGCCAGCGACTCCACGCTGGCGGGGCCTTCGGCGCTGGCGGCATGCGCGACGATGGCCTGCAGTTGATCCACGACGGGGTCGGGCGGCGGCAGGGCGCCGCCCAACAGGGCTTCGGCGGCGCGCACCATGGCTTCGTCATCGCCGGCATCCAGCACCAGCAATTCGGCCCGGCCAGCGTCGCATGACAGCAGCGCGCGCGCCGGACGCGTGGTGTCGGTCAGCGCGCAGACAGGCTCGTCCAGCAAGGGGCGCAGGCCGCCTACGCGAAAGCGCACGCCGAGCACGTGGCCGGCGCCTTCCAGCGTGCGGTCGAACACGCCGCGCACTACGCCGAAGAGCGCTGTCTGGCCGCGGTCGAATACCAGGTTGGCGTTCGGATAGGGCAGCACGCGCTGCACCTGCGGCGGGTGTCCCGCCAGGTTCCATTCGACGATCCAGTAATGTTCGACAAAGGGCGCCAGCGCCGCCGACGGCAGGTAACGGCCGAGGCGGATGCGATGCTGCGTGCCGAGCGGGTCGACAATGCCTTTGGGTGCAGCGGTGACGCGCGCGTGCGTGTCGCGTTTTTCCAATCGGGGCATGGGGGTATCGGTGTAAAACTACGGACTGCGGCAGACATGCAAGACGCGCAAGATGTGCAGGATGCGCAAGATGAACGAAATTCTATCGGAGACCACCATGACCGTAACCCACTACACCGGCGGCTGCCATTGCGGCGCCGTGCGCTACGCAGTGGATGTCGACCTGGCCGGCGCCATCGAGTGCAATTGCTCGTTGTGCAGCAAGCGCGGCTTCATCTGGTCGTTCACATCGGCAGATAGATTCACGCTGACCGAAGGCGCGCAGGCCACGCGCACGTACAAGTTCAACAAGCATGTGATCGACCACCGCTTCTGCGAAACCTGCGGCGTGGAGGCCTACGCGCTGGGCAGCATGCCGGACGGCTCGGCTGTGGCCGCGATCAACGTGCGGTGCCTCGATGGCGTCGACCTGGCGCAGCTCCAGCCTAAGAAAGTCGACGGCGCCAGCGCTTGATCCGCGATGGTTTCGCCGCCCCCCCTCGCCCTGAGTTGCACGATGTTTCCCTCGGAGCCAATGCCATGTCCCAGCCTGAACTGACCCTGTTCCATTCGCCCAACACGCGTTCCACCGGCGCGCTGACCCTGCTTGAGGAACTCGGCGTGCCGTATCGTCTCCACCCGCTCAATATGAAGGCCGGCGAGCAGCGCGAGCCGGCTTACCTGGCCATCAATCCGATGGGCAAGGTGCCGGCCATCCGCTATGGCGATGCGCTGGTGACGGAGCAGGCGGCCGTGTTCATCTTCCTGGCCGACCTGTTCCCGCAGGCCAGGCTGGCGCCCGCGCTGACCGATCCGCTGCGCGGGCCTTACCTGCGCTGGATGGCGTTCTACGGTTCCTGCTTCGAGCCGGCGCTGGTGGACCGCTCGCAGCATCGGGAGACGCCGCGCGCCATGTGTCCTTACGGCGATTACGACACCACCATCAGCACGCTGCTGGGCCAGCTGGAGAAAGGCCCCTACCTGCTGGGCGACACCTTCACCGCGGCCGACGTGCTGTGGGGCACCGCGCTGACCTGGACCACCATGTTCAAGCTGGTCGAAGCGACGCCGGTGGTGCAGGCCTATATCGACCGCGTCAATGCGCGCCCGGCGGTGGCGCGGGCGCGTGCCATCGATGCGAAGCTGGCAGCAGAGCAGGGCGGCTGAGCACCCGCCGCGCTTATAGCTCCAGCACGATCCGCTGGCATTTCGCGCGCGAGCAGCAGGCCATCATCTTGGTGTTGGCCTCGCGCTCCGCGCGCGTGAGCACCACGTCGCGGTGGTCGATCTCGCCGGCCAGCACGCGCACCTCGCAGGAGCCGCACAGGCCTTCCTCGCAATCGCTCTGCATGTCGATGTTGGCGGCGCGCAGCGCGGCCAGCAGCGTCTGGCCCGGGGCGACCGCGACGACAATGCCGGAGTCCTTCAGCTCGGCTTCGAACGCTTGCTCCTGGCCGGGATCCAGCGCGGCCAGCGCCGACTCGAAATGCTCGATGCGCAGCGCATCGCCGGGCCAGCCGGCGCACTGTTCCTGCAATGCCGCGAGCATGCGCGCCGGGCCGCAGGCGTAGATCTGCGTATCCGCCCGGGGCTGCCCGAGCAGGCTGGCGAGATCGTTGCGCTGGCCTTCATCCTTGGCGTAGACATGCAGGCGGTCGCCGTGCAGCGCGATGAGCTCGTCGAGCAGCGCCATGGACGCACGCGAGCGCCCGCTGTAGTGCAAGGCGTAGTCCATGCCGAGCGCCTTCGCGCGCCGGGCCATGGCGCTGACGGGCGTGATGCCGATGCCCCCGGCGATCAGGATCAGCTTGCCCGCGGCCTCATCCAGCCGGAAGTGGTTGCGCGGGCCGCGGATCTTCAGCCGGTCGCCGGCTTTGACGCTGTCATGCACCCAAGCAGATCCGCCACGGCCCTGCGCTTCGCGCAGCACGGCGATCTCCAGCGCACCGCTGTCGTCCGGGTCGCCGCACAGCGAGTATTGCCGCGACAGACCGGTGCCGCCGCATTCCACGTCGATGTGCGAGCCCGGCGCCCAGCGCGGCATCGGCTTGCCATCGGGCGACACCAGCCGCAGCCGCACGATGCCCTCGGCCGCTTGCGTCGCGCTGGCTACCACCACTGGCCGGCTGATTGCATGCCCCAGAGGCTCGCCAATGCGCACCGGCACTTGCACCTCCAGCAACGCGGGGTTGGCGCGCTCGGGGTTTTGCGTCGGGTCCCATTCCACCCACACGTGCTCGGGCCCGCGGAACGAGGTGTTCGGCACGTAGCTGAATCGCTGCTCTGCCAGGCGCATATGGGGCAGGCGCCGCGTGAGTTCCTCCAGGAAGACCTGCATCTCCATGCGCGCCAGGTTCTTGCCCATGCACTGGTGCGAGCCGTAGCCGAAGGTGAGCTGGTCGCTGGCGTTCTCGCGGCGGATGTCGAAGAGATCCGCATCGGCAAAGTGCCGCTCGTCGTGGTTGGCCGAGGACGTCACGATCAGCAGCTTGGCCCCGGCGGGAATGTCGACGCCGCCTACCTGCACGTCGCGCGTGGCCAGGCGCCGCCAGGCCGCCACCGAGCCGTTGTGCCGCAGGCATTCCTCCACCGCGTTCGGGATCAGGCCCGGGTCTTCGCAGATCTCCTGCCAGGCGCGCGGATGCTGCAGCAGCAGCTTCATGGCATTGGCCGTGGCGTTGGCCGTGGTTTCATGCGCGGCGACAATGCCGGCCATCATCATCGAGTGCAGGTAGGAGTCGGTGACGATCTCCGGATACTCCGCCTGCTTGCGGATGCCATAGCGCATCCATCCCGGGCCGGACGGGTCCTGCCGCATCTTGTCGAGGATCTTGCCGGCAAGCTGCCAGAAGTTGCCCACGGCATGCGCGACTTCGACCTGTTCCTCCGGCCTGGGCCGGCCCCAGGTATTGACGGTATGCGCGATGGAGTATTTGCGCAGCAGGTCCATGTCTTCCTCGGGCACGCCGAGAAAATGCAGCGCCACGGTCAGCGGCACTTCCCACAGCATCTGGTCGACCAGGTCGGCACGGCCGTCGTCGACGAAGCGGTCGACATACTCGCGCGCGAGCTTGCGCACCATGGGTTCGTGATGCTTGAGTTCCTCGGGCGTAAACGGCGCCATCAGCACGCGGCGGCGCGGCATGTGCGCTGGCTCGTCTTCGTTGACGAGCGTGCGGTTCATGGCGTAGCCGTAGGACGCCAGCACGGCGTTGGCTTCCGGCCCGGTCGGCGTGATCTTCTCCAGCGCGATGGAGGGGCTGAAGGTCAGGTTGTCGCGGAAGACCGCCTTGATGTCGTCGTAGCGCGTCACCACCCAGTAGCCCAGCTTGGGGCTGTAGAAGACCGGCTCCTGCTCGCGCGCCCAGCGCACGTACTCGGGCGGGTCCTGCTGGTAGCCATCCTCGAAGGGATCGAAGCTGGCTGCGCCTGGGCTGACCGGGCAGCCGGTGGGCGAGCGCTGCGCTGTCAGCAAGCGATGATCAACGGGACATCCCGAGGCGTGTGGATTGGGGGTGGCGTTGGCCATGCTTGTTGCTCCGTGTTCTCGTTGGCGGGGGGCGGGTGCGGTGCGCCGCGGCTACTCCAGCGTGATCTTCAGGTCGCGGATCAGCTTGTGCCAGCGCGTGGTCTCGCTGCGCAGCAGTTCGGCGTACTGCGCCGGCGTGTTGCCGACCGGCTCCACGCCGAAGTCCACCAGCCGCTTGTTGACGGCCGGGTCCTTGATCGCGGCCACCACCTGCTTGTTCAGCGTGGCGACGATTTCCGGCGGCGTGGCGGCCGGCACCACCATGCCCACCAGCGCCGCGGCCTCCACGTTCTTGAAGCCTGCCTCGGCAAAGGTCGGTACGTCCGGCAACTGGGGCAGGCGGGTCGGGTTGGCCACGGCCAGCGCCTTGACCTTGCCGCCCTTGATGAAACCCGCGCCCGCGGCCAGGTCGACCATCATGGCCGGGACCTGGCCGCCGGCCACGTCGGCCAGCGCGGGCGCGGCGCCGCGATAGGGCGCGTGGACCATGTTCAGCCCGGCCTCCACCTTGAGCAGTTCCATGGCGAGATGGTGCGGGCTGCCGGCGCCGGCAGAGGCGTAGTCGATGCCGCCCGGCTTGGATCTGGCGCGGGCGACGAACTCCTGCACGGTGTTGACGTTCATGCCCGGGCCCACCACCAGGATCATCGGGAAGCGGCCCAGCAAGGTGACCGGCGCCAGGTCCTTGACCGGGTTGTAGGAAAGCGTCTTGTACAGCGCCGGGTTGAACACCAGCGTGCCGTTGTCCGCCGACAGCACCGTGTAGCCGTCTGCCGGCGCGCGCGCGGTTTCCGCCGCGCCGATGGCGGTATTGCCACCCGGCTTGTTGTCCACCAGCACGGGCTGGCCAAGCCGGGTCGAGAGGGCCTGGCCGATGGAGCGCGCCAGGAAGTCCGAGCCGCCGCCGGCGGCGTACGGCACGATCCAGCGCACCGGCTTGGCGGGGTAGGCTGGCTCGGCGGCAGCGGTGGCCGCCAGCACGGGGATGGCGGCCAGGCCAAGGCCTGCGGCGATGCATTTGCGGATGGTGATCATGTTGTCTCCTGTTCCCGTTTGGGTGCCGGTCGAGGCGTGGCGCGGTCCGGCGTTGTTATGCGTAAATGATATACGCATTGCGTAATATGGCGATGCGGGTTAACGTGGGTTTGATGCCGCCGCCCCTTGCACGGCACTAGAATCTCCGCCCATGAAGACAAGAATCGACCCAAGCGCCGCACGCGCCGCACGCGCATCGAGCACCTCAGGCACCTCAGGCACCTCAGGCGATCCCGCTGACCCGGTCGAAGCCGCCATGCCCGCCGAGCCGCCGGTGCGCGAGCGCCGCCAGCGCGTGCAATCGGCGCAGACCGGCATGACGGTGCTCAAGGGCCTGGCCAACCTCGGCGGGCGCGCCAGCCTGACCGCGCTGGCCGCGCATATTGGCGAGAGCCCGGCCAAGGTGCACCGCTACCTGGCCAGCCTGATCGACGAGGGGCTGGTGGCGCAGGCGTCGGCATCGCAGCAGTATTTCCTGGGCGTGGAGGCCATGCTGATCGGCCTGGCAGCGATGCGGCAGGTCGATCCGATCCGCATCGCCGAGCCGTCGCTGGTCCGCCTGCGCGAGAGCCTGGACGTGACCTGCTTTGTGGCGGTGATGGGCAACAAGGGTCCGACCATCGTGCGCTTCGAGGAGCCGGGGCTGCCCGTGACGGTCAATGTGCGGGTGGGCTCGGTGATGCCGATGCTGTGGTCGGCCACGGGCCGCGCGCTGCTGGGCTTGCTGGACGAGCCGCGCGTGCGGGCGATGGCGGAAGAAGAGCTCGCGGCGGCGCCGGCGGAGCTGCGCGCGCAACTGGATCGCGACGATCCCATCGGCGCGCTGCGGCGCGAAGTGCAGGCCGCCGGGTGCGCGGTGGTGCGCGATACCAACCTGAAGGGCATCAGCGCCGTGGCGGCGCCGCTGTACGACTACACGGGCCGCATCTGCGCGGTGCTTACCGCGCTGGGCGCCACCGGCGGCTTCGATGCGTCGATGGACGGGCCCATCGCCGTGGCCGTGCGCCATGAGGCGCGGGTCGCCAGCGGGTTGCTGGGCTACGGCGCGGCGCCGCCGGGCGGCGGCGCCTGAATCCGGGTTGAACCGGCCTGGCCGGCCCCCCGACGCACTGGCTTACAGCTTGCGTTCGCCGCCGAGCGCGGCGGTCAGGTCCGACAGCAGGTTGGCCAGTTCGCCGGCCATCATGGTGAAGTCGCCGTCGAAGCGTTCTTCGTCGTCGCGGGCGCTCGGGTCGGCCTGCTCCTTGATCACGTCCAGCGGGGCCACGCGCTTGATGGTCAGCGACTCGGTGAGCACGAAGGACACGCGGTCATTCCAGGTCATTGCCAGGCGCGTGCAGCGCTTGCCGGCGGCAATGTGGCGGCGCAGGTCCTCGGCATCCAGCGGATGGCGCACATAGCGCACCGTGGCCTTGCTCTCGGCGCTGGATTGCAGCTCCATTTCCTGGTCGAGGGTAAAGCCGGCCGGGGCCGTGTCGGTGGCCAGCCAGTCGGTCATGGCGGTGACCGGCGACTGGTTCACATGCAGGTTGTCCAGCGGCAGCGGGTCGATGGCCTTGAACAGCAGCCCGCGCACTTCATCGGCCTTGGCCGGGGCGGCGGCGTCAATGGCGAGCCAGCCGTTGACCGGGTCGATCCACACGCGGGTGTCGCGCCGGATGCTGAACGCGCGCGGCAGCAGCTCTTCGGTGACCTGTTCCTTGAGTTCGCGCATCTGCTTGCGGCCGGGCTTGAAGCCTTGCTGCTCTTCCAGCTCCACGGCGCGGGCCTTGGTGACCTGGTTGACCACGGTGGACGGCAACAGCTTTTTTTCGGTGCGCATGGTCAGCAGCAACTGCTTGCCGACCTGGTGGACGAGCGCGCCGTTGTCACGCGGCGAGGCCCAGCCCTGGGTTTGCATCTCCAGGCTGGTGCCAGGGAAAAATGCGTGGCGCGCCAGGCATTCCTCGACCTCTTCGGCGGCGAGGGACCACGGTGCGGACAGACGGTGCAGCTGGAGATTCTTGAACCACATGTGAATTCGGCCAAAGGGACGGATTCTAGCCGGTTAGCGTGGCGCATGCGGTAACAATGCGTGAGGGAGTCTGGCCGGTGTGGCGGCGCCGTGGCAGCAGGGCCGGAAAAAGTCAGGGGCCGGACTGCCCGCAGCCCGGCCCCCCGCATACAGGCCGGCGCCAGGCCGGCACGCTGCCAGGTCTCAGATGTCGAGCTTGCTGATCTTCGAGCCTTCCAGGCTCACGCCGGCCATCAGGCCCGCGTTGGTGACCACGAAGCCAACGACGGGCTGCTGGGCGGTATTGGTGTCCAGGGTGCCATTGGCGCCAATCTTGGCCAGCGCCACGGTAGCGTCCACGCCAGCGGTCCAGCCGCTGCTGGCGACGAACTTGTCGAATGCATCCTGTGTAATGAACATCAGGATGATGGCCTTGGATTGCGCACCGATCTGCCAGCCGACCGAACCCGAGATGATGCGGTAATAGCCACGGTTGGCGCCGCCCGCGCGCAGTGCGCCATCGCCATATTCGCCACCCACGACGAAGCCGGCCGAGAGCACGTTGGGGAAGACCAGGATGCCGCGCGCGCGGTTGGCGAGTTCGCGCGAACCCTTCGCCGTTTCATACAGCTTGTTGAGCGTACCATCCACGCCGCCATCGATCTCGCGGCGCTTGGCGACCTTGTCGGTGGGGGCATCGGGCGTGGTCGTACACGCGCCCAGCAGGCCTGTACTTGCCACCACCAGTCCGGCCCCTACCGTCAGAAACGATCTGCGTTCCATGCTCACTCTCCTGATTGTTTTACCTCTCACGGCACCGGATACCCCGGAGCCACTCTGCGCATCCCAATAAAGGATAGGCGTAATCAGCACTTGTAGAAACTTGAAATCTCGCCGCAAGCCTGATTCTCGGGTACTCCCGAAAAACCGGCGTGCCTCGCCCCGTTTCTGTAGAAATATACAAAACAATGTTGCCGATGGCTGTAGGACGGAGGCTGCATTCTGGAGCGCGGCGTCCTACACGCACGGGCGCCTCGCAACAACCTGTTTCATCTGGACAGGAACCCGGCCGGGTTAGATAAGTCCATGACACATGAAATCCGTTCTCGCCCTCATCCCCGTCACCTTGCTGGCAGCGGCTTGCGCTTCGCAGGCGCCCGCCAATCCGCAAGCCTCCGCCGAAGCCAACGAGCAATGGCAATCGCTGCGTGCCGCTTACACCACGTGCGCCAAGGACCAGGCCGATGCTGGCATGGCCAGCGGCGCGTCTGCGCAGGATCTCACCAGTGCCGCGCTCAAGGCCTGCCGGCCCCGGCTCGACGCCATGCACGCGGCGTTTCGCGATTACCTGGATGCACAGATGGTGTCCTCGCATGGCCGCGACGGCGCCCGCCAGGCCGCCGACCGAGTGAGCCGGGATACCGAAGCCAAGACCCGCAACTACCTGGTCCGCTATGTCGAGCGGGAGCGCTATACCGCCAAGGCGCAATAACGCGGCGAGGCCTGCGCTTGCGTTCCGATGGCGCGGCGGTTGATGGCTCCGGTTGATGGCTCGGTTTGGGGCTCCGGTTTGGGGCTCCGGCACGGCTGTGGTGTAATGCGCGGGCGCCGGCGCGCATTCCTGCCTCGTACCTGCTCACCAGGCCGTCGTGCCCCGCCTACCTTGCCACACCTTATTGCGGTCCCTTCCCGATGACTCTCTCCCCCGAACGCTTGCAACTTGCCCATGAGCGTTTTCTCGCCGACAACCCCGAAGTGGTGGCGCTGCTCAAGGTCATCACCCCGCGCCACGCGCACGCCGTCGGCATGAGCGTGGAAGCCTTCCAGCTCTCGGAGCTGGAGCGCGCCATCGGCCGCGAAGCCAGGCTCCGGCGCCTCACTGTCGAGGCGCTGCTGCTGGTGTACCTGGGCGAGCGCGCGGCGCCGGCGCCGCGGCGCTAGATGCGCTAGCCGCCGGCATGCCCGGCGCCGGTCTTGCCGCGCGCCGGACTCAGGAACGCCCAGGCGCATGCTGCCCCGCCGGCCGCCAGCAGCGCCGACAGCAGCATGACCCAGCGAAAGCCGGCCACGAAGGCGCCGTCCACCGCTTGCCGGACGGCCGCTTTTACCTGCGGGTCCGTGGCCGCCGGCAGCGCGATGGCAGCGAGCTTCGCATGTTGCGCCTGCACGGACCGCGCCACCTGCGCCGACACCGCGCCGCTGGCCACCGACTGGCCAAGCGAGCGATCCAGCCGGTAGTCGAACACGCGCACCATCACGATCCCCAGCAAGGCAATCGCCAGCAGCGTGGCCACGCGTGCCGCCGCATTGTTGATGCCGGACGCGGTGCCGGCCGAGCCCGGCGGCACCGCGTTCATGACGGTGGTGGTCAGCGGCGCCACGCTGATTGTCATGCCCGCGCCGAGCACCAGCACTGCGGGAAAGTAGGTCAGCCAGTAGCTGCCGCCGCTGGCCGCGGCATCGGGCAATGCAAACAGCGCGAAACCCGCTGCCGCCACCAGCGGGCCCACGATCAGCGGCGTGCGCGCGCCATGCCGGTCCACCAGCCCGCCGGCCCAGCCGGACAGCAGGAACATCAGCAGGATGAAGGGCAGCAAGGCGGCACCGGCCTGCGTCGACGAATAGCCCTGCACCTGGATCAGGTTAAGCGGGAAGAAGAACAGGCCACCGCCCAGCGCCGCGTAAAGCAGCAGGGTGAGCAGGTTGGCACCCAGGAAAGCGCGCGAGCGGAACAGCGCGGGCGGCATCACCGGGTTGGCCACGCGGGCCTCCGCCAGCACGAACAGCCCGAGCGCAACCAAGCCGGCGGCAAACGGCATCCACACGGCCCGGTGGCCCCAGCCCCGCGCCGGCGACTCGATCAGGCCGTAGACCACGCCCCCCAGTCCCAACGCTGCGAGCAGGCTGCCGGGCCAGTCGAGTCCACCGGGATGCTGCGGCGCGCGGCTTTCCGGCACGCGCCAGAACACGATGGCCAGCACCGCCGCCGCCAGCGGCAGGTTGACCAGGAAGGCCGCGCGCCACGACAGATGCGCGATCAGCCAGCCGCCCACCACGGGCCCGAGCGCGGTGGTCATGGCGGTAGCGCCGGACCAGGTGCCGATGGCCTTGCCGCGCCGGCTCGCATCGAACGAGGCCGACAGCAACGCCAGGCTGCCCGGCACCAGCAGCGCCGCGCCCACGCCCTGCGCGGCCCGCGCGGCGACCAGGTGGCCGATGTTGCCGGCCAGGCCGCACCAACCCGAGCTGGCCGCGAAAATCGCCACGCCCAGCGCAAACACGCGACGGCGCCCAAAGCGGTCACCGGAGGCGCCGCCCACCAGCAGCAAGGCCGCCAGCAGCAACGCATAGGCCTCCACCGCCCACTGCATGCCGCTCAAGCTCGCATCGAAATCCTTTTGCAGCGCGGGCAACGCCACGTTGACCACGGTGCCATCGATGAAGGCCATGCTGGACGCCAGGATGGTGGCGGCCAGCACCCACGGTTCGTCGGCCCTGGCACAGGGCGGCCCGCCAGGGGCCGCCCGCAGCGTTGCGTCGTCGCACGGGCTCTGGGCCAGCGGTGTAGTGGGCATGTTCAGCGCTGGCTGTGCGGGCCCTTCACGCTGCCGCCGGGCCGGCCGGCTCCAGCGGATGCAGCTCGCCCAGCATGGTCGGGATCAGCTCGGATACCGTTGGGTGGATATGCATGGCGCGCTGGACCACCGTGTACGGCGCGCGCGCATACATCGCGTCGAGGATGCAATGAATCACCTCGTCGCCGCCCACGCCCAGCACCGCCGCGCCAAGGATCTCGCGGCTGTCGGCATCCACCAGGATCTTCATGAAGCCTTGCGTTTCGCCTTTTTCCACCGCGCGGCCAACCCGCGTCATCGGCCGCATGCCAACCAGCACCTTGCGCCCGGACTGGCGCGCCTCGGCCTCGTTCATGCCGACGCGCCCCAGCGGCGGGTCGGTGTAGAGCGCATAGGCGGGGATGCGGTCGCCGAGCGTGCGGGGCGGCTCGCCGGATGCCGCGTCCAGCAGGTTGGCGGCGACGATCTCGAAGTCGTTGTAGGCGGTATGGGTAAAGGCGCCGCGCCCGTTGCAGTCGCCCATGGCCCAGATCCCGGGCACATTGGTGCGCAACTGTTCGTCCACCTGGATGTAGCCGCGCGCATCCACGGCGACGCCGGCGCGGTCCAGGCCAAGGTCGTCGGTATTGGGCCGCCGTCCCACCGCCAGCAGCACGTGCGAGCCGACGATCTCGGGCGCGCCTTGCGCGCAATCCATCTTCACCACGACTTCGGCGGCGCGCTGCTCCAGCGCGATGCACTCGGCGTCGAGGCGCAGCCCGATGCCCTCGGCGGCGAGGATGCCGCGCACGGCGTCGGACACGTCGGGATCCTCCCGCTCGATCAGGCGCGGGCCGCGCTGCACGATGGTGACCTCGCTGCCGAAGCGGCGAAACATCTGGCCGAACTCCAGCCCGATATAGCTGCCACCCACCACCAGCAGGTGCCGCGGCAAGGTGTCCACGCGCATCATCCCGGCGTTGGTCAGGTAGTCCACCTGTTCCAGCCCGGGCATCGGCGGCGCGGCGGCGCGCCCACCAACGTTGATGAAGATCTTGCCGGCTCGCAGCAGGGTGTCGTTCACGCGCACGGTGTCCGGGCCCTCGAAGCGCGCGTGGCCGAGATGGACGGTGCCGTGTTCCAGCGTGCGCACCCACGTTTCCACGCCGTGCGTGGACTTGCCGACGACGCCGTCCTTGCGCGCCTTGACGCGCGCCATATCCACCGTCACAGGCCCGGTGGGCACCACGCCGTACTCGGCGCCGCGCCGGGCCAGGTTAGCCGCGTAGGCGCTCGCCACCATGGTCTTGGTGGGGATGCAGCCGGTGTTCACGCAGGTCCCGCCGAACGACTGGCGCTCGATGACGGCCACCTTCTGGCCGGCCGCGCTCAGGCGTGCCGCCAGCGGGGGGCCGGCCTGGCCGGTGCCGATGATGATGGCGTCGTAGTCGAGTGTCATGGCCGGGGCTCCTGGGCATCACAGCATCACAGCATCACAGCATCGCCAGCGGGTGCGGGCCGTCCGGTGGCGGGAAGGCCGCGTCCAGCTCGGCCAGTTGCTGCGTGGAGAGGGTCAGCGCGAGCGCGCCGTGGTTCTCGCGCAGGCGCTCGCGGTGGCTGGTCTTGGGAATCGCGATGACGCCTTGCTGCGCCAGCAGCCAGCCCAGCGCCGCCTGCACCGGGCTGATGCCATGCTTCTGGGCAAAGTGGGCAAGCCGGGGATTGCGCAGCAGCGTGGCCTGCTCGATCGGCGAGTAAGCCATCAGGGCGACGCCATGCTCGCGCAGCCAGGGCAGCAAGTCCCACTCGATGCCGCGCCGCGTGAGGTTGTAGAGCAACTGGTTGGCCGCCACCGCCTTGCCGCCGGGCACGCGCCACAGCGCGCGCATATCGTCCAGGTCGAGGTTGCTGACGCCGAAGTGCCGGATCTTGCCCGCCTTGCGCAGCGCCATGAAGGCCTCCATGGTCTCCGCCAGCGGCACGCCGCCACGCCAGTGCAGCAGGTACAGGTCGAGGCGGTCGGTGCCCAGGCGGCGCAGGCTGCGCTCGCAGGCGGCCACCGCGCTGGTGCGCCCCGCGTTGTGCGGGTACACCTTGCTGACCAGAAAGACCTCATCGCGCCGGCCGGCGATGGCTTCGCCGACCAGTTCCTCGGAGCGGCCATCGCCGTACATCTCGGCGGTGTCGATCAGGGTCAGGCCCAGGTCCAGCCCGAGACGCAGCGTGGCAAGCTCTTCCGCGCGCGCGGCCGGCTGGTCGCCCATGTTCCAGGTGCCCATGCCGAGCGCGGCAACGCTTTCGCCGCCGGGCAGACTCACGGTTTTCATGCGGTGTTCCGGTGGGAAGTGCAGTGTGGCGCAGCCGGCATGTAGCGCGCAAAGCACGCGCACACGGCCGGCTACTCACTCACACTAGGTAAGGACGGCGCGATCCACAAGGTGCGGCGCGCGCCGCCGCGTTCAGAGCAGGCCGGTCGCGTAGTAGACCGTGATCACGAAGAACACGGCCAGCGTCTTGATGACGGTCACCGCGAAAATGTCGCGGTAGGACTCCCGGTGCGTCAGGCCCGTCACCGCCAGCAGGGTGATCACGGCGCCGTTGTGCGGCAGCGTATCCATGCCGCCGCTAGCCATGGACACCACGCGGTGCAGCACCTCGAGCGGAATGCCGGCGGCCTGCGCGCCGTGGATGAAGGTGTCCGACATGGCGGCCAGCGCGATGCTCATGCCGCCCGAGGCCGAGCCGGTGATGCCCGCCAGCGTGCTGACAGACACGGCGGCATTGACCAGCGGGTTGGGGATGCTCTTGAGCGCATCGCTGACGACCAGGAAGCCGGGCAGCGCGGCGATCACGCCGCCGAAGCCATACTCCGAGGCCGTATTCATGGCGGCCAGCAGCGCGCCGCCGATGGCGCTCTTGCTGCCCTCGGCAAAGCGCTCGCGCACCGCGCCGAACGCCGTCGCCAGCACCACCACGATGCCCAGCAGCAGCGCCGCCTCCACCGCCCAGATCGCGGTCACGGTGGCGATCTGGGTCTCCACCGGCTTGGCCAGCCCGGGCAGCGACACGCTGTAGCTGCTGCCGTACCACTGCGGAATCATGCGCGTGAAGACGAAGTTGGCCACGCCCACCACCACCAGCGGCAGCAGCGCCAGTGCCGGATGCGGCAGGTGGCCGGTCTGGCTGCGCTCCGGCTCATTGCGCAACGCTGTGCCGTAGCCCTCGCCACGCGCCATGGCCGCGCGGCGGCGCCACTCCAGGTAGGAGAGGCCCACCCCGATGATGAACAGCGAGCCCAGCAGGCCCAGCACCGGCGCCGCCCAGGTCGTGGTCTTGAAGAAGGTGGTGGGGATGATGTTCTGGATCTGCGGCGTGCCCGGCAGCGAATCCATGGTGAACGAGAACGCGCCCAGCGCGATGGCGCCCGGCATCAGCCGCTTGGGGATATTGCTCTGCCGGTAAAGCTCCGCCGCGAACGGATAGACGGCAAACACCACCACGAACAGCGAGACGCCGCCGTAGGTCAGCAGCGCGCAAACCGTGACGATCACCGCATTGGCGCGCGAGCGGCCGATATAGCGGATGGCGGCGGCCACGATGGACTCCGAGAAGCCCGACAGTTCGATCACCTTGCCAAACACGGCGCCGAGCAGGAAGACCGGGAAATACAGTTTGACGAAGCCGACCATCTTCTCCATGAAGATGCCGGAGAAGACCGGCGCCACGGCGGCAGGCTCGGTCAGCAGAACGGCGCCGAGCGCGGCCACCGGGGCGAACAGGATGACGCTGTAGCCACGGTAGGCCGCAAACATCAGGAAGGCCAGGGCGGCCAGGACGATCAGGAAGGACATCGGTTCTCCTTGTGGTTCTTCCGCGCGCGCGGCGATCGTGGCGCCGCGCGCGGCAGATCAGGTGCCGACTTTGCCACAGCTTGCTGCGCTGCGACAATGTCCTGCCTCAAAGGCTCGCTTTTTTGCCGTCGTCCGTGGCCCGGGCTCAGCCGTGGTGGTAGCGGTATTCCTGCGACAGGCCGCCGTAGCCGTAGGTGGCGGCGCGCGCATCCACTACGTGGATGTATGAGACCGGATGCACGTTGCCGATCAGCTCCGAGAGGGCCTCGAACACGGCCTTCAGGTACTGCGCTTTCTCAGCCTTGGTGTTGGTTTCGTCCGTGACGCTGATGTCGAGGTGAAAGGCGTTGCGGCCAAGCTCCGAGAGCGGCTCGCCGCCAATGATCCAGGCGTCGTGGTCGATGTACTGCACGGCAACGACGGTGACCTCCGGCTTCTTGCCGAGCACGCGCTGGGTCAGCTCGGCGACGGCGGCGGCGCTGCGGCGGGTCAGCGATGCGTTGGGCTTGCCGGAGATCTGCAGGTTGATGTGGGGCATGACGGACTCCTTTGTTGTGGCGGTTTCACTCGGTTGGCCGGGTTTGGCCCAGCGGGTCAGTGATGCCAGTTTAGGTCTTTGCCTTCCATCGGAAAAACGGGAATTTGCGATACTATCCATCGTTAATACCGAAATTAACCCACGCCGAAATAAACCCATGCCGAAACAAGACGGGAGCCCGCCATGCGCGCACTTGAACTCGACCAGCTACGCACGTTCGTGACCGTGGCGGACGCCGGCAGCCTGTCCGCCGCGGCGCCTCGGCTGTTCCTGTCGCAGTCCTCGGTCAGCGAGCAACTGCGCAAGCTGGAGGAGCGCGCCGGCGTGCCGCTGCTCACGCGCGGCAAGCAGGGCGCGGCGCCGACACCCGCCGGCACGCGCTTGCTCGAGCATGCGCGGCGCATCCTCGCGCTGTCCGAACTGGCGCTGCAAGACCTGCGCGGCCACACGCTGGATGGCGAGTTGCGGCTCGCGGTGACGGACTACTTCCGGCCGGGCGAGATCGCCGGCATGCTGCGCGCGCTGCGCGAGCGCTATCCCTACCTGCGGCTGCACGTACAGGTGACGAAAAGCAGCGTCATCGATGCGGGAATGCACACCGATGATTTCGATATCGGCTTGTCGATGCGGTTGCCGGGCAAGGGAGGAAGCCCGCAGGCTGGCGCCAAGGGCGCGCGCGGCACCGTGCTGCGCCGCGAGGCGCTGGCCTGGGTCGCGGCGCCAGGCGAGGCGGAGCGCGTGAGCGGCCCGCTGCCGCTGGTGCTGCTGCCCGATACCTGCTCGCTGCATCAGTACGTGGTGCAGACGCTGCGCAGACGGCGCCTGGACCACGTGATCGCCCATTCCGCGTCGGGCGTGGCTGGCCTGCATCTGGCGCTGGCTGCCGGGCTTGGCATCTCGTGCCTGAACGAGTCGGCGATCGGGCCGGGCGTGGCGCGGATCGATGCGGCTACGCTGGCCAGGCTCAAGCTGCCGGCCTTGCCCACGGCGGAGTTTTTCCTGCTGCCGGCACGGGCCGGAGAGGCGGAGCTGGTCGGGAAGGTCAGGTCGGCGCTGGCGGAGCAGTTTGCATAGCGCATGGCGCCGGTGCGCGCTACCGCGCGCCGGCGCTCAGGTTTCAGTCCACTGCCGCAGCAGATTGTGGTAGCAACCCACCAGCGAGCGCCGCGCACCATCGTCGGCGCCGGTCTGGTTGAGTTTCTGGATGGCGTTGTCGAGGTCGAACAGCAGCGCGCGCTGCGCGTCGTCGCGCACCAGGCTCTGGATCCAGAAGAAGCTCGCCACGCGCGTGCCGCGCGTGATCGGCGTGACCTGGTGCAGGCTGGTGGCGGGATAGATCACCATGTCGCCGGCTTCCAGCTTGACGCTGTGGGTGCCATAGGTGTCTTCCACCTGCAGCTCGCCGCCATCATAGCTGGCGGGGTCGCTGAGGAACAGCGTGGCCGAGATGTCGGTGCGCAGCTTGCGGCCATTGTGCGGATGAATGCGCACGCCGCCGTCCACGTGGGCGCCGAAGGTCATGCCCTCGCTGTAGCGGTTGAACATCGGCGGGTAGACGATATTGGGCAGCGCCGCGCTGATGAACAGCGGATTGCGCTCGAGCATGCCAAGGATCAGGTGCTGGCACTGCTGTGCCACTTCGGCGCGCTCGTCGATCTGCTGGTTGAACTTGACCGGCGCGCCGGAGTAGCCAGCCGATACGCGGCCATCCACCCAGGCCGTGCCGGCCTGGTCGAGATGCTGGCGCAGCACGGCAAGCTGCTCCGCGTTGAGGACCTTGGGAATGCAGACAAGCATGACGATCTCGACAGGGTTCGGCGGCAGCGCGCGGGAGGTTTCCGGCCCTGCCGCGTGGCGTGACAAGGCATCACGCCACTTTACCTCAGCTTACATGCGATAGATGAAGGACAGCATCGCGGTGCGGCCGGTGCCGGGCACCGAGCGGCCGCCGTCCGACTGGATCAGCGCGTCGTAGTACTTCTTGTCGAACACGTTGAACAGGTTCAGGCGCACGTCGTACTTCGGCTGATGGTAGGCAATCATGCCATCCCAGCGCACGTAGCCACCGACCTGCACGGTGTTGGTGTTGTTGGCGAAGCGCTGCGACATATAGAAGGCGCCGCCGCCCACTTCCCAGTCCTGCAGCACGCGGTAGCTGGTCCATGCCGTCGCGGTGTGCTTGGGCGTATTGGTCGGGACCATGCCCTGGGTGCCAGCGGCGATGCCGTTGACGATCTCGCCGTCCAGATAGGTGTAGCCCGCAAAGACCTGCCACTTGCTGGTGATGCGGCCGGTCGCGCCGGCGCGGAAGCCGCGCACGCGGATCTTGCCGGCCAGCGAGTACGTGGTGGCGTCGATCTGGCTGCGGGCGTTGTCCTTGGTGATCTGGAACAGCGCCGAATTCAGCGACAGGTCGCCGCCCAGCAGGTCCCACTTGCCGCCCACTTCATAGGACTTGTTCTTTTCCGGGTCCAGGTTCTGCTGGCCCACGGTGCCCACCAGCTGCTCCAGCGACGGGTTGAACGACGTGCCGTACGACAGGTAGTAGGACTGCGCCTCGGTCGGCTGCCAGATGCCGCCCACGCGCACGCTGGTGAAGTTGACGGTCTGGTTGGCGCTGGGCAGCACAGTGCTGCCCAGCGTGTTGGACGAGTTGACGGAATTGGTGATGCTGGCAATGTACTTGTCGTAGCGCAGCCCGCCCACCAGCTTCCATTGCTTGCTGAATTCCACCGAGTCGTTGATGTAGGCCGCCAGCGTGTTGGCCGCCGCGCCCTGGCGGTTGCCGGTCACGCTCGGCGCGGTGGCCGGCGAGTTGCTGTAGGTCGGGTTGACGACCGGCTCGCACGCCGCGTAGCCGCTGGTGCCAGCGGCCGCGGTGGCGCTTGCCGGAGCGTTCAGCGGCACGCCGTTGCAGGTGCCGTTGCGGTAGTAGTTCTGGTTGTCATAGCCATCGTGGCCGATCTCGGCACCCACCAGCACGGTGTGCTTGACCGGGCCGGTGTCGAACTTGGCGGTCAGCTCGGTCTGGTTGAAGATCGAGTAGTCGCGGATATGGCGGTCATGGCTTTGCTGGCGCACGAACAGCGCATCGAGCGGCAGCGTGGTGGTGGTCAGCGGGGCGAAGGTGCCGCCCCTGACCGTGCCGACGGCGTTCGGCGCGGTTTCGCGCGCGTTGGTGTTGACGTAGTTGAACTGGGTCTGGTTGCGCAGGCGCAGGTTGGGCGAGAACTTGTGATCAACGGTGGCGCCCAGCGAGGCCACATCCTGGATGGTGCGGTCGTCGTTGAAGCCATAGGCCGTCTTGCGGTCGACGTTGACCGGGTGCCCGTTGATGGCCGGCAGGCCGTAGTCGGGCTGGTCCTCGTTATGCTGCAGCAGCGCCGACAGCGTGATCTCGGTGGGGGTGCCGATGCCCAGGCGCCACGACGGCGCCAGGCCGAAGTCCTTCACCTTGGTCTGGTCGCGCGTGCTAGCCGAGCCGTCCTGGGCCATCGCCGCGATGCGAAAGGCCGAGGTCTCGCCGGTGGGCGTGTTGTAGTCCGCGGTGGCGCGCACCAGGCCGTTGGTGGTGACCGAGCCGGTGACTTCGGTGGCGGCCTTCAGCGACGGTTTCTTGGTGACCTGGTTGATCACGCCCCCGGTGGATCCACGCCCGAACAGCATCGACGAGGGACCCATCAGCACTTCCACCGAATCCAGCGCGAAGACGTCGCGATAGTACTGGCCGCGATCACGGAAGCCATCCAGGTAGATGTCGGTACGCGCGGAGAAACCGTTGAGGTTGATGTTGTTGCCGATCTGGCCACCCTCGGCGCCACCGATGGTGATGCCCGGGACATTGCGCAGCGCATCCGCCAGCGAGGTGCCGCCCTGCGCGTCGATCAGCGCTTTGTTGACCACCGTGACGGATTGCGGAATGTCGCGCAGTTCCGCGGGCAGCTTGCTGATCGAGCTCTTCACCGCGCTGTAGTCGTCGTTGGCGCTGCTGCCTTGCACCACCACTTCATGCAACGTCGTAGGCTGCGCCGCGGAGACGGTGGCGGCCGTCTGGGCCAGGGTGGCAACGGGCGTGGCGAACAGCGCGAGCAGGGCAGTCGCGATCGGCGTGCGGCGATTCATGTCGTTTCTCGGTTCCGGTGCGGCCGCGGGTACGAGCCGGCCGGCAGCGGCGAGAAGGTGCGCGTCTGGATCGGTTCGGCCAACGGCGGAAGGCAATGATGGTTGGGCGAGCCGGAATATAAATGCGAATGATTTGCGTTGCAATTCACGTTGTCTTTTGATCACAGACAATATGTTGCCGTGTCTAATGTTCTAATTTAGAAACATGAATTGATGTTCGTGGATTCAATTGCGCACATGACCTATGTAAAGATGCGCATAAAACACATTTATAAAATGAAACGGGCCCGTACGTAACGGGCCCGATACAGACATTCACCGTCCTTGTTGTAAGGGACGGCTGAAAATATTTCTTATTCCGCCGTCATGTTGGCGTTTTTTGCGAGACGGCCAAGGCGCTCGCGCTCCGACTTGATGAAGGCAATGAAGCTCTCCTGCGAGCCGCCGGCGGGTTCGATGCCGTTGGGAATCAGCCGGTCGCGCGTTTCCTGTGTCTGCATGGCGGCGCTCATTTCGGCGTTCATCTTCTTGAGGATGGCGGGGTCGGTGCCCTTGGGTGCGAACACGCCGGCCCAGTGGCCGATGCGCACGTCCGGCATGCCTTGCTCGGCAGTGGTCGCGATGTTCGGCGCCGCGCTCATGCGCTTGTCCCAGGTCGCGCCCAGCGCCTTGAGCTTGCCGGCCTTGATGTTGGGCAGCACCACCACGCTGGCCTCGGAGGTAGCCGTGACCTGGTTGCCGATCACCGCGGTGATGCTCTCCGAGCCGCTCTTATAAGGCACCACGGTCAGCACCGCGCCTTTCTCCTTGAGCATTTCTTCGACAAAGTGCGGCGTGCTGCCACTGCCGGCGGTGGCGAAGTTGGCGCCCGAAGCCTGCTTCTTGGAATACTCGACCAGCTCCTTCAGGTTGTTCACCGGCAGGGACGGCGAGACCACGATCACGGATGGGCTCACCGCGACCAGCGAGACCGGCACCAGGTCGTCGGCCGCGTAGGGCATCTTGGCGCGGATCAGGCTGTTGGTGACCGTGCCGACAGCGCCGATCAGGAAGGTGTAGCCATCCGGCTTGGCCTTGGCCACGTAGTCCGCACCCACCACGCCGCCAGCGCCCGGGCGGTTCTCGATCATCACGGTCTGGCCCAGGCGCTTGCCAACCGCGTCGGCGGCGGCGCGCGCCACCAGGTCATTGGCGCCGCCGGCGGTAAACGGCACGACGAACTTGATCACATGGGCCGGCCAGGCATCGGCGGCCTGCGCGGGCATGGCGAAGCCGGCGGCGGCGAACAGGGCGGGAACGGCGAGGGCCAGCGCGCGGCTGGTGGCGGGAATACGCATGGTTGTCTCCATTGGCTGTTTTGGGTGCACGGGTGCTAGGTCCTCAGGTGCTGCGACGGATCATAACCAGCGAACCTGTCAATTCGCTGAATCCGCATGCCCCCCGTTACTGGCTTTCCGCGCTCTGCTGTGCCAGCCAGTTGCGGAACGTCCGCGCTGCCGCGGCCTCCGCGCGGTCTTGCGGCCACACCGCGTAATAGCCTCCGCCCAGGCTCGCGCTCGCCTCGCAGGCGCGCACCAGCAGCCCTTCCTGCAGGCAGCGGTCGATCATGTGGCGCCACCCCAGGGCGATGCCCTGGCCTTCGATGGCGAGCTGCAGCAGGATCGGATACTGGTTCGCCACCAGCTTGTGCGCTGGCCGCGCGTCCGCCAGCCCGTTGTGCGCCAGCCAGGTCTGCCATGACATCCATTGGCGCTGCCCGTCTTCCAGCATCAGCAAGGTCTCGCCAGGGAGGTCCGCCAGCTCCAGCCGGCGGCCGGCCAGGTAGTGCGGCGCGCAGACGGGAAACACGTCTTCGTCGTAAAGCCGGCGCGATGCCAGTCCCGCCGGCGGCCCCTCGCGCAGGTAATACATGCCCACGTCGAACTCGGCGGGCGAGAGCGAGGCCAGGCTGTCGTTGACCAGCAGGCGCAGGTGGATGTCGGGGTGCGCGGTGCGAAAGGCTGCCAGCCTGGGCGTGAGCCAGAGCACCGCGACGCCGCAGGAGCAGGCCACCGTCAGCTCGGCATGCCCCTTGCGCTTCATCACATCTTCGGTGGCTTCGGCGCAGGCCGACAGCAGGCGCTGCACCTCTTCGGCATAAGCCTGGCCGCTTACGGTCAGGCGCAGTGCGCGCGGCTCGCGGATGAAGAGCTTCTTGCCAAGGAAGTGTTCGAGCTGCGCCACCTGGCGGCTGATGGCGCTTTGCGTCAGGTGAAGTTCGCTGGCGGCGCGGGTGAAGCTGCCATGCCGCATGGCCGACTCGAAGGCGACCAGGCAAGGCAGGGGCGGAAGGGGGGAGATACGCATGGCGGCGAGTGGAACGGTATAGCCGCCATGATAGTCCGCGGTGATGGCGAGAGGCTGGTCGCCAGCGCCAGGTTGGCTTCCCTCTCCCCGTGAGGGGAGAGGGAGCGGCAGCCGTCGTCGTAGCGCGGGGCTTTGGCCCGGCCGCTGGCTTCGTTCAGGCGGGCTGGCGATGCAGCCGTCCTGCCTGCATCACCAGCGCCAGGTGTTCGCCCTGGCCGCACAGCACACTGATGTCCGCCAGCGGGTTGCCATCGACCGCGATCAGGTCGGCCAGCGCGCCGGCGCGCACGGTGCCGAGCTCGCCTTCGCGCTGCAGGATCGCGGCGGCGATCGAGGTGGCGCTGCGGATCGCCTCCAGGTTGCCGAGCAGCGCCGCGCGGATGCGGAATTCATCCGACTGGTCCTGGTGCATCTCGCCCAGCAGGTCGGAGCCAAAGCCCATCGGCACGCCGGCTTCCGCATAGATGGCGAGGGAGTCGCGCCCGGCCTGGCGCACGGTTTCGATCTTGGCCACCGATTCCGCCGGCAAGCCCAGGCGCGCGCCGTCGCGCGCGAGCGCTTCGTAAGTGACCAGGGTAGGCACCACGAACGCGCCATGCTCGCGCATCACGCGCGCGGCTGCGCGGTCGACCAGGTTGCCGTGCTCGATGGTGCGCACGCCACAGCGCACCGCGCGCGCGATGGCGCGGCCGGTATAGGCGTGCGCCATCACGTACGTCTGGGCCGCCTCGGCCTCGGCCACGATGGCGCGGATCTCGTCTTCACTGTATTGCGTGTTGCCGATCGGGTCGGTGGGCGACGCCACGCCGCCGGATGCCATGATCTTGATCTGCGTGGCGCCCTTCTGGATCTCTTCGCGCACCGCCAGGCGCACCGCATCCACGCCATCGGCCACACGGGCGATGGCGCCGGCACGGAAGGCGCACGAGCATGGCTCCAGCACATCGGCGCGCGGGCGGAAGTCGCCGTGCCCGCCGGTTTGCGACAGCGCCTTGCCGGACGGGAAGATGCGCGGGCCCGGCACCAGGCCGGTCTCGATGGCCTGCGACAAGCCCCAGTCGGCGCCGCCCGCATCGCGCACGGTGGTGAAGCCGCGCTCGAGCATGGCCTTCATGATCGGCACGGCGCGCAACGCCACCAGTACATTAGGCTGCACCACATTCAGGCCGAGGTTGGCCAGAGACGCCAGCACGTGCACGTGGCAGTCGATCAGCCCGGGCATCACGGTCTTGCCGGCGAGGTCGATCACGTGCGCGGCGGGCGCGTGGATCGGCGTGGCCGATACGTCGGCGATGCGTTCGCCCTCGATCAGCACATCGTGGCGCGGCAGGAGGCTGCCGTGGGCAGGGTCGAGGACGTTGCCGCCTTTGAGTAGGATCTGTTTCATGCGCGGGACGGTGATTAGACGGGTTGAGCGGCTTGGATAGCCCGCGCCGGGCGCAGGTAGGCTGGCTCGCGCACCAGGCGCGTGCCGGCCAGGCTGATGGCGGCGGCGAACATCACGTAGAACGCAGGCGCCATGGTGCTGCCCGTGCTGGCGATCAGCCAGGTGATGATGAACGACGCGAAGCCGCCGAAGATGGTGACCGCCAGGTTGTAGGCGACCGACAATCCGGTCGACAGCACCTTGGCCGGGAAGAGCTCGGAGAACGCCGCCAGGATCGGGCCGGTGTAGGTGGCGATCAGGACACCGAACACCAGCTGGAAGACCACCAGCGAAGCCAGCCCCGGGGCCTGGTTGATGTAGGCGAACATCGGGTAAGCCAGCAGCAGGATCAGCAGCGCCGAACTCGATAGCAGCACGCGGCGCCCGATGCGATCGGCCAGCAGCCCGACCAGCGGCGAACACACCATGATCGCCACGCCGCCCACCATGCCGGCGATGAAGCCAGTCGACTGCGGCACATGGAGCACTTTGACCGAGTACGTCGGCATGTAGAACAGCAGCACGTAGGTGCAGACCGTCCACAGGATCACCATCGAGAAGCTGGCCGCGGTCTGGCGCGGGTAGTCGCGCAGCACTTCGGTCAGCGGCGAGTCCGACTTGTCGGTGGCATCGCGGAAGGCCGGCGTCTCGTCGAGGTGATGGCGGATGTAGTAGCCCACTGGCCCGATCACGATGCCGAGCAGGAATGGCAGGCGCCAGCCCCAGCTATTGAGCGCCTCGGTGCTCAGCGCGGAGGTGACGAAGGTACCGGCCGCGGCGCCCAGCAGCACAGCCACGCCGATGCTCGCCTGGATCCAGCTGGAGTAGTAGGCGCGGCGCTCCACCGGTGCGTACTCGGTCAGGAAGGCGGTGGCGCCGCCCATCTCGCCGCCGGCGGAGAAGCCCTGCAGCAGCCGTGCCACCACGATCAGCAGCGGTGCGAAGACACCGATCTGATCATAGGTGGGCGCCAGGCCGATCATGGTGGTGCCCAGCGCCATCAGCAGGATGGTCAGCGACAGCGCCGCCTTGCGGCCCACGCGGTCGGCGTATACCCCGAGGATGATGCCGCCGACCGGGCGCATGAAGAATCCCACGCCAAACGTGGCAACCGCGAGCAGCAACGACGACAGGTCATTGCCGGTGGGAAAGAAGAGCTTCGCGATGATGACGGCGAAGAAGCTGTAGACGGTGAAATCGAACCACTCGAGACCGTTGCCGATCACGGTGGCGACGATGGCGCGGCGGCGTTGCGCGCCGCTGACGCCTGGTGGCTTCGATGGCGCTTCTGGGTGGGCGCTTGCGTGCATGACATCCTCCTGGGTTGGCGGGCCCGGTGCGCGCACCGCGTCGATGCCGGGTCGGCGTGGCAGCGCCGCCCGGTGCGGTCGGGGATCAATCGGCGCACGGCAGGTAGTCCGATGGTAGGAGCAGCGCCGCCGGGCCGAAAACGAATTCTGCGCATGTCGTCATGCGGGCAGCGCATGGCAGGCAACGGGCCGCATGCCGCGCAAGGGAGCGCGGGCGGCATCGGTGGGGCGGGCGGGGGCGGGCGGGGATGGGTGCGGCGGAGGTGGCGCGGCGGCGATGCGCGCGGCCAAGCTGGCGGCGATGCCGGTGCCGTCGGTGGCACCGGCATCGCCGGTCGTGGCAGGCTAGCGTTCGCGCTCCCAGGTCTGGGTGCGGCCCAGCAGGCTGATGCCGATGTAGCCGCGCACGTTGAGCTTCTTGCCGTCATCCGCCAGCGACATCTTGGTCTTGTAGAGCTTGCCGCTTTCGGGGTCGAGGATCTCGCCGCCGCTCCACTCGTTGTCGCCGGTCTTGCGCAGGCCGGTGATGATGGTCATCCCCATGATGGGCTGGTCGCGGCGTGCGTCGGTGCACTTGTCGCACACCTTGGTCTTGCCGTCGTTCTCGGTGAAGCTCTTGACCAGCTTGCCGCTGTAGACGCCGTTCTGTTCGCTGATCTCCACCAGGCCGCGCGGCTTGCCGGTGGCGTCGTCGATGGTCTTCCATGAGCCGGCGGGGGTGGCCTGGGCCAGCGCAGCGGCGCTACCCAGCAGCGCGCCGGCGAGCACGGCGGTGCGTGCCGCGACGGCGGCGGCGCGTGCGACGGAGCGGGGGGCAGTAAAGTGCATCGGGATCTCCTCTTCGAGTTGGTGCGCGCCATGATGCCAGCACAAGGCCAGCCCGTCGGCGCGCGTACGCCAATCTACTGGCGATGGGCTCGCGCTGCAATCGCCAGCCCGCCTTTGCGTACGCACCAAAGCCTTCGCGGCAACCGCCGCAGACCGGCCTGGCGTCTGGAAGCTGGCGGATTCTGTCATGCAGCAAATTGTCCGCTGCCCGGCACTCGAAGCAATCCTCTAGCGGTGCGTTTCAGGTGGGGGCGCCATGCCGCGCTTGCCGCCGCAGGGGCGCCGGCGCGTGCGGCCATCCACGCTCTCGTTTCTTGCGCGCACTTGCGCGCCTGCTGCCGTTGGCAGTCGTCCATTCGGATGGTGCGCGAGCCGATGCCTCGCCACGCGATCTGCCGTCCTGCCGACGCGCGAAGTCATCCGCTGGCGCACGCATGCCGACACCACCGTGAGACCACCGGCGAGATCACCAGTGACAGCACCAGCGATGCGAGACTCGGAAGGGCATCTCACGCGTCGACGACGCCTGCGAGATGCAAGTGCGAGATGCAAGCGCGAGAGGGCGATCGACATCGTTCGAGCATCGTTGGAGAGCGCGTGTCGCGGTGACGATTCTCAAACCGTTGCGTCGGCGCATCACTGCGCGCGCTGCGCGTGAGCGTATGTGCCGAGTCGAGGCGACGCGCACGGTCCGCGCCGCGTGCCGCGTTGCGGATGCGCGTCTTCGCGATAGCGCTGCCGATGTCATCGCAGCGCTCGCTCGCATCCGGGCAACACGCGTCCCAGCGCTCGCGCAACGCGTGCCGACGGTTGTCGCGCGGATCTTTTCTGCTTCCCCAAAAGCCTTTGTGCATGCGGGTTTCCGGCTTTACACAATGATCGGGAATTGGCATCGCCGAAGGGCATGGAAGAGGTGCCGAGCGCGATGCGCGCGCTGAAAATCCGGAGCACGCCAGCGACGTCTTCACGCTCGCGCGACGCTGTGTCGAAGCAGCATCGACCAGGGTCGCGAGCAGCGTCGCGAGCGTGCGAGAGACGCGATGAGAGCGCAGCGCGCGCAAGCAAAGACGAGGTCAGCGCAGCGCAACGATGAAGACGATGAAGTTGTCATGCTCGCGCGCAAGTTTTTTTGCACTTTTTTCTTAACATCGCCCAACAAACGAATTATGATTCGCCTTGACAAGAGTCTCACTTCATTGCATGGCCTGCGTGGCAGGCAAGACAGCAAGATGCAACGATGAGGTTGGACGTGATGCGCAACGATGAGCGCCACCCACTTCGATGCAATGAAACAGGTAGCTCAGGAGCACTAGAACTTTGACGCAGACCAAGCCGTACTGGTTTTCTAAAACGCGTGCAGTCTCCTTTGGCC
The DNA here is from genome assembly GCF_054515855.1 of Cupriavidus sp. PET2-C1. Taxonomy (NCBI): domain Bacteria; kingdom Pseudomonadati; phylum Pseudomonadota; class Betaproteobacteria; order Burkholderiales; family Burkholderiaceae; genus Cupriavidus; species Cupriavidus sp. PET2-C1. The sequence continues at coordinate 3,721,442 of NZ_CM137259.1, read as the reverse complement.
CAGTAACGGGATGGGCGAACTACCCCCGAAAAAATGCCGTACGTGGTGTGCGTGGCCTAGCCCGCATCACGGAAATGCCGGCCGATATCTCTCTTTTCATGTCGCGCGCCGATCCGGCGGATGGCGCGGGCAGATCGAAAATTCCAGGGCGCGGCAAGCGTCAGAAGCCCGGCTGCGGGCTCCGCTTGGCCACATTCGCACCGCGCGCCGCGGTGCCCCTGCCACCGAATTCATTAGCGTGCGGCCACAACGCGCGCCGTGCGCCGATGAATCGCTCGCTCGATTGGGGTCGCACCGCTGTATCGCGCCTCGGGTCGGTCGGGTCGCCAACTTAGGTCATTCGATATTCACTCTCTAGTGAAGGAGTTATCCATGGCAACGACTGCAAAGAAGAAACCGGCGGCTAAGAAGGTCGCCGCCAAGCCGGCCGCCAAGAAGGCAGCCGCCCCGGCCAAGAAAGCCGCTGTGAAGAAGGTCGCCGCCAAGAAGGCAGCACCGGCCAAGAAAGCTGCACCGGCCAAGAAGGCCGCAGTGAAGAAGGTCGCCGCCAAGAAGGTCGTAGCGAAGAAGGCAGCGCCGGCCAAGAAGGCAGCCGCACCGGCAAAGAAGGCTGCCGCCAAGAAGGTTGTAGCCAAGAAGGCCGCACCGGCCAAGAAAGCTGCCGCCAAGAAGGTCGTAGCGAAGAAGGCCGCACCGGCCAAGAAGGTCGCCGCCAAGAAGGCCGCACCGGCCAAGAAGGCTGCACCGGCTGCCAAGAAGGCCGCGCCCGCCAAGAAGGCTGCTGCTGCCAAGAAGGCTGCTCCGGCCAAGAAGGCGCCTGCTGCCAAGAAGGCACCGGCCAAGAAGGCTGCTGCCAAGAAGGCCGCGCCTGCCAAGCCTGCCGCTGCACCTGCTGTTGCACCCGCTGCAGCTGCCAAGACCGCGCTGAACCCGGCTGCGGCATGGCCTTTCCCCACGGGCACCCGTCCGTAAGCGTGCCGGCAACGGCCACCGCTGGGAATTGCCAAGGCACGCAGGGCGTGCCGCACTGACCGGATACCGCGTATCCGGTCCGCAAGACGCTAGTCTTGCCAACCCGCCGATGGTGCAAGCCCGGCGGGTTTTTTCATGGGCGCTCGAAAGACGGCAAGCGAAGCACGGAACGCGGGACACAGGACACGGGACAAGGCAGCCCGGCCCGGGAACGCAGCAAAGAAAAAGCGCTGCTCCGGTGAAGGGGGCAGCGCTTTGCCAGGGTCGTATTGCGGCGTGTGCGGCGCGGTCCCTGAGACCGCTCCAGAACGTGCCAGGAGCTATCGGGCAGCGGGGGCGGCAACCTAGGCTGCCACCCCCGCTGCGCGGCCATCCGGGGCCGCCCAGGGCCACCCTATGCCGTCCCGCGTACCCTCTTAGTGCGTGACGCGGGTCGTGCCGCCCGACGACAGCAAGCGCACGCGCTCGCCCGGACGGAAGGCTTCGTCGGCGTCCTGGACGATGGCGCGCATATCGCCGTTGTCCAGGCGCACGGTGATTTCCAGGCCACGGCGCTGGCTGATCTTGTTCTCGGCCATGCTGCCGGCGATGCCGCCGAGCACGGCGCCCAGCACGCCGGCTGCCACCGAGCCGCCGCCGTTGCCGATGGTGCTGCCCGCGGCGATGCCGCCGATGGCGCCACCGGCGATCGTGCCGGCGCCGGTCTGGTCGCCCTGGATCAGCACCTCGCGAACCGTCTCGACCACGCCGTAGCGCAAGGTCTGCTCGCGCTGCGCCTGGCCCGGCTTATAGATGCTGGCGGAATTCGACTGCGCGGCGCAGCCAGCCACCAGGGTGGCTGCGGCGGCGAGCGCGATGGCGCTGGTGCGAATCAGGGTGTGCATAGGATCAATCCCGGAAAAGGTGTTACTCGTAGCGGTAGCCAAAAGCGGACTGGAAGCGCTCACCGATTTCGTCGCGCGACGGCTTGTGGTTCTGCGGACCCTGGTGCGCGATCTTGATGGAGCCCATCAGGCTGGCAAGCCGGCCCGTTGTTTCCCAGTCGAAGCCCTGTTCGATGCCGTAAAGCAGGCCGCCGCGGAAGGCATCGCCGCAGCCCGTCGGATCCACGACGCGATCTGCCTTCACGGAGGCGATATTGTACTTCTGGTTGTCGGCGAAGACGGTGGCGCCCTTTTCGCCGTGGGTCACGATGAACGCCTTGACCTGCGCGGCGACTTCATCGCTGGTCCAGCCGGTACGCGACAGCAGAACCTGGGCTTCGTAGTCATTGACCGTCACGTAGCTGGCGAGTTCAACGAACTGGCGCAGATCGTCGCCGTTGAACAGCGGCATGGCCTGGCCCAGGTCGAAGATAAACGGCACGCCGGCGTCGGCGAACTGGCGCGCGTGGTGCAGCATGCCTTCGCGGCTGTCGGGGGCGACGATGCCCAGGCCGGGCGCGTTGCTGCCGCCGAGCGCGTCCTGCACCTGCGAGAGCTGCGACTGGTTCATCGCGCCGGGGTGGAATGCCGTGATCTGGTTGTTCTCCAGGTCGGTCGTGATCATCGCTTGCGCCGTGAAGGTGTCAGGCAGGGTACGGATGTGCTCGGTGCCGATATCGAGCGCGCGCAGGTGTTGCAGGTAGGGCCCGGCGTCGACGCCGACGGTAGCCATGATCACCGGGTTGCCGCCAAGCAGCTTCAGCGTGTAGGCGATATTGCCGGCGCAGCCGCCGAACTCGCGGCGCATGGACGGGACCAGGAAGGACACGTTCAGCATGTGGATCTGGTCGGGCAGGATATGTTCGCGGAAATGTCCCTCGAACGTCATGATGGTGTCGTAGGCAACGGAGCCACAGATCAGGCTGGACATGCTCTCTCCAATTCTCGTAATGCGGGCTGATGGGGCCACCGGGTCATGCAGGTGCCCCTGAATGCAAAAACGGCCACCCGTTTTGCCGGGTGGCCGCGCCTGGCAGGTGGCGCGCTTACTTCAGTGCGGCCAGTGCGGCGTCGTAGTTCGGCTCGTTCTTGATTTCCGAGACCAGTTCGCTGTACTTCACGGTGTCGTTCTCATCGAGCACCACCACGGCGCGAGCGGTCACGCCGGCCAGCGGGCCGGTCTTGATGTCCACGCCGTAGTTGCCCTTGAAGTCGGCGCCGCGCATCAGCGACAGCGGCACCACGTTGGCCAGGCCTTCAGCGGTGCAGAAGCGGCCCATGGCGAACGGCAGGTCGGCCGAGACGGTCAGCACAACGGTGTTGGCCAGGCCGCTGGCGGCTTCGTTGAACTTGCGCGCCGAAGCCTGGCACACCGGGGTGTCCAGGCTGGGGACGATATTGAGCACCTTGCGCTTGCCGGCGAAGTCAGCCAGCGTGACATCCTTCAGGTCCTTGCCGACCAGCGAGAATGCGGGGGCCTTGTCGCCGGCTTGCGGAAACTTGCCGCCGACTTCGATGGCGTTGCCGCCGAGGGTGACGTTGCTCATATGTGCTCCTGTGTGAAATGTGGGCTCGCAAATCGGGGGCGCTCGGGATTGGCGGCGAGCCCAGATGGAAGTCAGGGATAGAAGATCAGCACGCGGTAGTTTGCCGCCGCTTGCTGCGACCGGAATCGTACCCGAACCGGCAGCTCCGTGCCTGCCCGCAGGCCATGTGTGGCAAAGGCCTGCTGCTCGGCTTCAAGGTAGTCGGCGGGTTGGAGCACCTTGCGCAGCAGGAGCTGGTCCTGGAGATCCGTCATGACCAGCTCGATGGCGGGCAGCGCCACGGTGGCGCGGCCCTGGTTGCGCAGCGTCACGGCGAGCAGGTAGGCGTCGGATTCGTCATCCTGCTTTTGCAGCAGCGAGCTCTCGATGCGCAAGGCGTCGATGTCGCGCCACGGCGCCACCGCGCAACCCAGCGCAGCGCAGGCCGCCTCGAGGGCAGGGCGCAATACGGGGAAGCGGCCGGACAACTGGCTGCGCGCCAGGTAGGTGCCTTGCACCAGGCCCGCAATCACGAGGAACCCGATCGCCAGCCTTTGCAGCATGCGCTTGCGCTTGGCCGGGCCAGGATCGCGCTCGCGCGCATGGCGCAGGAAGTCGGGCGCGAAGGACGGGGTGGCAGGCGTGTCGCTGCGCATCCACGGCCGCTCGGCCTGTTCGCGTGAGATCGCTTCGGGAATCTCGGGGAGGTCGTCCTGCGCTTCGGCGCGCAGGTAGCCGCTTGCGCTCGGGATGGCCGCGGCGTCGGCGTCGGTGTTGGCGGCGGCACTCGTGGCGGCGTGGCTGGTGGCGGATGCTTCGTTCGCCGCTTTCGCTGTGTTGGCAGCGCTTTCCGTATCGGCGATGTCCGCGGTGTGCGTGGCATCGTCGTCGCCCAGCGTGCTGGGATCGAGCCGCGGCCAGGGTGCAGCTTCCGGCGCGGGTGCTTCGCTTGCCCGCGATGCCTCTGGCTCTGCCTCGGCCTCGGCGGGAAGGCCGGCTTCCTCGCTCTCGACGATGCCGGGTACGAACACCGCGGAAGGCTCGTCCTCGTCCTCGTCCTGGTCAGCGTTGCCGGCTTCCGGCTCCATCCGATGGTTGCCGGCCTGCACGGCCTCGTCCGCTTCCGCCTGCGTCTGGTACAGCATGACGGTGGGCGCATCGAGCGCCGGCACGTCGTAGCCAGGGTCGTAGCCGGGGTCGAAGGGCGCGGCGGGGCGGCTGTCGTCGGGGTCGTGCTGGGGGGGCGTGTCGACGTGCGCTGCTTCGTGTGGCACGGCGGTGGCTTCGGCCGGGTGCGCTTGCGCGTCCGGGTGCGCCACGGCATGCGCCCGCTTGCGCGGGGCGCGCGGTGCGCGGGCAGCCTTGTGTGCTTCTTCGTGTGTTTCTTCGTGTGCTTCTTCGTGTGCTTCTTCGTGCGCGTGCCCGGCGGGCGCCTCCTGTGCCGGGGGCGCGGCGGGGGCAGGGGCGGCAATGCCTTCCCCCGCCTGCGCGACGGTCTCAGGGCCGGCTGCCGGCTCGGGCGCCGGCAACTCGATCAGGTGCTCGCGTGCATCGAAGACGGTGTCGCACTGGCCGCAGCGGACCAGTCCCTGGCGCAGCCGCAGCTGGTCCGCCACCAGCCGAAAGGCAGTGCGACAGGCCGGGCAACGCGTGACGAGCTTGGCGGCCATGGGCTGGGCTCAGCTTTGGGTGCCGGGGCCTTCACCGCGGGTGCCATGCAGGCAGACCCAGCCTTCCTCGCTGCGCCAGACCGACATGGGCAGCCAGGGCGCGTAGGCCGCGGCGACTTCGTCGGCCTGCCGCTCCAGCACGCCCGACAGCACCAGCCGGCCGCCGGGGCGAACCCGCGCGCTCAACATGGCCGCCATCAGCTTCAGCGGGTTGGACAGGATATTGGCGACGACGAGGTCGTAGCTGGCCTCGGAGACGGTTTCCGGCAGCGCGAAGGTGGCCTCCACGCGATTGCGCTCGGCGTTATAGCGCGAGGCTTCCACCGCGTTGGGGTCGATATCGATGCCGAGCGTGTCGCCGGCGCCCAGCTTGCGCGCCACGATGGCGAGGATGCCCGAGCCACAGCCGTAGTCGAGCACCGTTTCGCCGGCCTTGATGTTCTGTTCCAGCCACTGCATGCACAGCCGCGTGGTGGGATGGCTGCCGGTACCGAAGGCTAGGCCCGGGTCCAGCTCCAGCACCACCGCGTCGGGGTCCGGCGCGTCGTGCCAGGACGGCACCACCCAGATGCGCTCGCCGATGCGGATCGGCGCGAACTGGGATTGCGTCAGGCGCACCCAGTCCTGGTCTTCGACGGGGCGCAGCTGGTAAGCCGGCACCGGGTCGATGCCCAGCGCATTGGCGGCAGCGGCCACCACCAGCACGGGGTCGGCGCTGTCGTCAAACAGCGCCACCACGCGTGAGCGGTTCCATGCCAGGCGGGTCGGCTCCATGCCGGGCTCGCCGAACAGCGGCTGCTCGTCGGGCGTATCGGCATCGGCGTCTTCCACCGAGACCGACAGCGCGCCGAGGTCGAACAGCGCGTCAGACCAGGCTTCGGCCTGATCTTGTGCGATTTCGATCACACATTCCTGAAATGCCACAGGCGATCCTTGTCGATCAGTTATGACTGGCCGCGCCGGGGCTTCAGATCTTGCCGCCCTTGGCCACGTTCTTCTGGGCCAGGCGGTGCTCGAGATAGTGAATGCTGGTGCCGCCTTCGACGAAGTTGGCATCGAGCATCAGCTCACGGTGCAGCGGTACGTTGGTCTGGATGCCGTCCACCACCATTTCCGACAGCGCGATCCGCATGCGGGCGATGGCCTGCTCGCGGGTGGCGCCGTAGGTGATGATCTTGCCGATCATCGAATCGTAGTTGGGCGGCACGAAGTAGCCATCATACGCGTGCGAGTCGACCCGCACGCCGGGACCGCCGGGCATGTGCCACGCGGTGATGCGCCCGGGCGACGGCGTGAACTTGAACGGGTCCTCGGCGTTGATGCGGCATTCGATCGAGTGGCCGCGCAGCTGCACGTCCTTCTGGCGCCAGCGCAGCTTCTCGCCAAAGGCGATGCGGATCTGCTCCTGCACGATGTCGATGCCGGTGATCATCTCGGTGACCGGGTGCTCAACCTGCACGCGCGTGTTCATCTCGATGAAGTAGAACTCGTTGTTCTCGTACAGGAATTCGAAGGTGCCGGCGCCACGGTAGCCGATCTTCTTGCAGGCCTCGGCGCAGCGGTCGCCGATGCGCTCGATCAGGCGGCGCGGGATGTGCGGCGCAGGTGCTTCTTCGATGACCTTCTGGTGGCGGCGCTGCATCGAGCAGTCGCGCTCGCCCAGCCAGATGGCCTGGCGATGCTGGTCGGCCAGGATCTGGATCTCGACGTGCCGGGGGTTCTCCAGGAATTTCTCCATGTAGACCTCCGGGTTGCCGAAGGCACGGCCGGCTTCCTCGCGCGTCATGTTGACCGCATTGACCAGGGCAGCCTCGGTGTGCACCACGCGCATGCCGCGGCCACCGCCGCCGCCCGCTGCCTTGATGATGACCGGATAGCCCACGGCACGCGCCGTGGCCAGGATTTCCTTGGGGTCGTCGGGCAGGGCGCCTTCGGAACCCGGCACGCACGGCACGCCGGACTTGATCATGGCCTGTTTGGCCGAGACCTTGTCGCCCATCAGGCGGATGCTCTCGGAGGTCGGGCCGATGAAGACGAAACCGGACTTTTCCACGCGTTCGGCGAAGTCGGCGTTTTCCGACAAGAAGCCGTAGCCCGGGTGGATGGCTTGCGCGTCGGTCACCTCGGCGGCCGAGATGATGGCCGGCATGTTGAGGTACGACAGCGGCGAGGGGGCCGGGCCGATACAGACGGCTTCGTCGGCCAGCTTGACGTACTTGGCTTCCTTGTCGGCTTCCGAATACACCACCACAGTCTTGATGCCGAGCTCGCGGCAGGCGCGCTGGATGCGAAGGGCGATTTCACCGCGATTCGCGATCAGAATTTTTTCAAACATAGTCACTCTCTGCGAGGAGAAAGGCGGTCCCACCGCGGCGGATCGTGGCGTCTCCGGCGAGGGCAGCCGGAGTGCGGGCGGGGGTGCTGGCACCGGGACGAGGAACGCCCGGTGGCCGTCGCCGCCGTGGCTGGCCGGAGAATTCCGGCGCAGGCTGCGGGCGGCGCGGCATGCCGGTCAGTTTCAGCCGATGATGAACAGCGGCTGGCCGTATTCCACCGCCTGGCCATTCTCGACCAGGATTTCCTTGATCACGCCAGCCTTGTCCGACTCGATCTCGTTGAGCAGCTTCATCGCTTCGATGATGCAGACCGTCTGGCCTTCCTTGACGGTATCGCCCACATTGACGAACGACGCCGCGCCCGGCGACGGTGCGCGATAGAAGGTACCGACCATCGGCGAGGTCACGACGTGGCCCACCGGCAGTTGCGGCGCGGCCGGCTCGCTACCGGCGACGGGCATCGCGACCGGCGCGGCGGCCGGAGGCAGTGCCTGCATCGGCTGCATGGCCATCGGCGCGGCGATGACCTGCGGCGGCGCCTTGACGATCCGCACCTTGCCTTCGCCTTCGGTGACTTCCAGCTCGGAGATGCCGGACTCGGCCACCAGGTCGATCAGCGTCTTCAGCTTGCGCAGGTCCATCTTCTATCCTCCTGAATCGGGTTGTCCGGCGGCCACCGCTCTGGTGGCTGCGTCCGGGAAAAACTGACGCCTCCGGCGGGCTGCCTTGGTCCGCCGCGAACATGGCGGCGGGGCAGGCGCCGGGGGCGCTGTAACGGTTTAAGAAATCAATGGGCGGATCAGGCCTTGGGCAGCGCCTGTTCCCGCTCCTGCCCGAGGGCATAGTCCAGCGCCAGCAGATACCCCTGCCAGCCAAGTCCGCAGATCACTCCGATCGCCACATCGGAGAAATAAGAGTGATGACGGAAGCTCTCGCGCCGATGCACGTTCGACAAGTGGACTTCCACAAACGGAATCGCCACCCCGGCCAGCGCATCGCGCAGCGCTACGCTGGTATGCGTATAGGCGGCCGGGTTGATGATGATGAAATCCACGCCCTCGCCGCGCGCGGCATGGATACGATCCACCAGCGCGCCCTCATGGTTGGACTGAAAGGTAGCCAGGGTGATGCCGGTCTGGCGGGCTCGCTGCGCGAGGGCCAGGTCGATATCGGCTAGTTTCGTGTACCCATAAGTTTCCGGCTCCCGCGTGCCCAGCAAATTCAGGTTCGGTCCATGCAGGACCAGCACCTTGCGGTAGCGGGGGGAGCGGCGTTCGGGAGGCGTATCGATCACGGCGGCTCGACCATTTCAACGAAATTGCGCGGAGATTACCGTAGCTTAGAGTGATTTGTCTAGCAGCGTAGACATAGGCAGCTTCGAAGCAGGCGAGTTTTCAGGCCCGATTCCGCACTTTGGGGTCGCGAAATCGCGTTTCGATCAAATTGCGTGATGATCGAACAAGGTTAGGAGAAAATCGCCCCAAATCAAGAATCTTATGGCTAGCTGCGAGGCAGCGCGGCGCGCAGCTCGTCGGGGGAAACCCTGCCCATTTTGCGGTAGCTGACCGTGCCATCTGGCGCAATGATCACTGTATAGGGCAGGCCGCCGGCCGCATTGCCAAAATTGCGCGAAAGCTCCGTACCGGCAAATCCGGCCACGGCCAGTGGGTAGGAGACGGGGATCTTCTTGATGAACTGCTGGATATTGTTGGCGGAATCGATGCCGATGCCGACAAATTCCACTTTTCGTCCCGTGTATTCCTTGTGCAACGCGTTCAGGTCGGGCATTTCTTCCACGCAGGGACCGCACCAGGGTGCCCAGAAGTTCACAACCACCGTTTTTCCACGAAGTTGCGCGAAGTTGATCTGGGTGCCGTCCGGATCTGGCAGTTGCGTGCGCAGGAACGTCTCGACGGCCTCGTCGGATGCCGGCTTGGGCGAAAACACATAGTGCCCGGCCAGCGCGCCCGCGGCGGCGGCCACGACGGCAACGGCAAGCCAGGCCCAGAGGCGGCTGCGGCGGACAGGAGTGCTGGTGGAAGAGGTCATGGCAGCAAGAAAGATAGCGGCTGATAGAAGAGGTAAGAACCCGGAGGGCTCCATGGGGAGGGGGTGCAGGGCCTGTGGCCGGCCTCGCCCGCGCTCCCGGTCAAGGGTGGCGCTCAGGCCGCTGCGGGCGCGTCGGGCATCTGGGGGGCTGCCGCTTCGGCGGCCGCCAGCAGCGCCTGCACGGCGTCCACATCGGCACGGGCAACCCGGCCGCTGGCCGCGGCCCGGACTGCGCCGCGTTCGTCATCCGCATCATACAGCGCTATATGGATGCCGACGGGCTGGCCAAGTTCCGTGCGGATCTCTCCCGCCAGCAGGCGCGCATCGCGCACGGCCGGCCACTGTCCCTTCCAGAGGAAACTCAGGGTCTCGACCTCGCCGCGGCCGGCGAAGTGCCGGGTCTTGCTGGTGTCGAAATCCACGCCAGCGTTGAGCAGGTGCAGGGTGAGATCCTTGGGGCTATCGCAAAAGCACTGCAGATAGACGTCGGAATGCTCGGTGGCGGTGCCATTGAGCACGGCCCCGGCCAGGTACGGGCGGAATGCGGCGAGGTCGCGCATGGCAAGCACGGCCAGCCGGCGCAGCAGCGCCAAGACGCGGGGCTGGCTCTCCGAGTGGAACAGTGCCTGATAGAGACGGACCTCCGCTTCCACGGCCTCGTTGTCGGGGAGCCACTCGCCCGCCACGCGCACGTCGCCCAGCAGCTGCCGCGCGGCCTTGCGCTTGGCCGTGGCGTAGTCGGTGCCATCTTCCGCGATCATGCGGGCGGCGGCCTGGGCGATTTCCTCGCGCAGGCGGATGGGGTCGAGGGTGGGGCGGCGGGGCATGGGGGGATGATACCGGAGGGATAGCGGCCTGCGCGCTAGGGTCGGGTTTTGCTTTTTAGAGTGGCCAGTGACGGGGAGATTCCTCGGGGCGAAGGCGCCGGCCCGGAAATCTGCCGTGCCCGGCCGCTGGCCTTTCCCGCACGGCGTCGCCGTCACCCCCTCAGGTACAATTCTTTCCATCCAGAAGCAACCCGGCCCGGCCGCCCTGGCCCGCCCAATCCTAAATCCCATGCATATTCACATCCTCGGTATCTGCGGCACATTCATGGGCGGCCTCGCCGTGCTTGCCAAACAGGCTGGCCACCGCGTCACCGGATGCGATGCCAATGTCTACCCGCCGATGAGCACGCAGCTCGAGGCGCAGGGCATTGAACTGATCGAGGGCTTCGATCCCGGCCAGCTGGCGCTGGAGCCGGACCTGTTCGTCATCGGCAATGTGGTGTCGCGCGGCAATCCGCTGATGGAGGCCATCCTCAACCGCAACCTGCCTTATGTCTCCGGCCCGCAGTGGCTCGGGGAGCATGTGCTGCGCGGCAAATGGACGCTGGCGGTGGCGGGTACCCACGGCAAGACCACCACCACCTCCATGCTGGCCTGGATCCTGGAAGATGCCGGCTACCAGCCGGGCTTCCTGGTGGGCGGCGTACCGCAGAATTTTGGCGTGTCGGCGCGGGTGACCGATTCTGACTTCTTCGTGATCGAGGCCGATGAATACGACACGGCGTTCTTCGACAAGCGCAGCAAGTTTGTCCATTACCGTCCGCGCACGGCCATCCTGAACAACCTGGAATACGACCACGCCGACATCTTCCCTGATCTAGCCGCCATCGAGACGCAATTCCATCATCTGGTGCGCACGGTGCCGGAGCAGGGCCGGCTGATCGTCAATGGCTTTGAGGAAAGCCTGGCGCGCGTGCTGGAGCGGGGCTGCTGGAGCGAGACCGAGCAATTCGGCATCGGCGACTGGCGTGCGGGCGAGCCCGCCGAGGGTGATGCCGCCAGCGATAGCGTGACCCAGGACAGCTTCGATGTCTGGTTCGGCGACGCGCTGCAAGGCCGGCTCAACTGGGCCTTGCAAGGCACGCACAACCGGATGAATGCGCTGGCTGCGATTGCGGCTGCCCGCCATGTGGGCGTGCCAGCGCCGCAGGCTATCGATTCCCTGTCGCGCTTCGCTAACGTGAAGCGCCGCATGGAAGTGCGTGGTGTGGTCAATGGCATCACGGTCTATGACGACTTTGCCCACCATCCCACGGCGATCCAGACCACGCTCGACGGCCTGCGCAAGCGGGTCGGCGCGGCGCGCATCCTGGCGGTGCTGGAGCCGCGCTCCAACACCATGAAGCTGGGCGTGATGAAGGCGCAGCTCCCGGCCAGCCTCGAGACGGCCGACCTGGTGTTCGGGTATGGCGCGGCCAGCGGCAAGGATGCCCTGGGCTGGGACCTGGCCGAATCGCTGGCGCCGCTGGGCGAGCGCGCGGCGGCGTTCAGCGATCTTCCCGAGCTGGTCCGCGCGGTGCGAGCCGCCGCGCGCCCGGGCGACCATGTGCTGGTCATGAGCAACGGCGGCTTCGGCGGCGTCCACCAGAAGCTGCTGGATGCCTTTGCCGCAGGTGTTTCCGCCTGAGCGGGGCCTGGCATGCTGCTATACCTGCACGGTTTCCGCTCATCGCCACAGTCCTTCAAGGCACGCCTGGTCCAGGAGCGCATGCGTGAATGGGGCGTGGGACGCTATTACGCCTGTCCGGTGCTGAATGTGTCGCCGGCCCAGGCTATCGCCCAGGCCGAAGCGGCCATCGCGGCCTCGCAGGCCGGTGGCGCCCAGCCGCTCACCATCATCGGCTCCTCGCTGGGCGGCTTCTATGCGCGCTGGCTGGCCGAGCGCCACGGCTGCCGCGCCGTGCTTCTTAACCCGGCGGTGCATCCCTGGACCGACCTGGAGCGCCACCTGGGCGACCAGCCGCTCTGGCACGGCGGCGGCTCGGTGCGGGTGGAACGCCACCACCTGGATGAACTGCTGGCGTTGCGGGTCGAGCCCATCACCCGGCCGGAGCGCTATTTCCTGCTGGCCGCGACCGGCGACGAGGTGCTGGACTACCGCGAGATGCTGGCGGCCTTCCCCGGCGCGCACACGCGCGTCATCGAGGGCAGCGACCACGGCATCAGCGAATTTGCCGGCTACGTCGACGAAGTCCTCGCTTTCTGCGGCTATGGACCCGATGGCCAGATCGGCCAGGGCGACGCCATCGACCCCATCGGCCCGGAGCCACGGGCATGAGCGCGGCATGAACGGGGCGCATCTGCGCCGCAGTGGTTGGCACGCCCATCTACCCGAAGATCCCGCCATCAGCGCTAACCTGCGCCGCTGGGTGACCGGTGATGGCTCGCTCACTGCCCGGCTGGTGGCGGCGTCGGACGCTTTTCGGGTGCGCCGCCTGGCGCAGCGCATGGAACTCACCCTTGCCGATGAATGGCAGGCGCTGGGGCTGCCTGCCCGCCGCCGCGCGCTGGCGCGCGAGGTGCTGCTGATCTGTGACGGGGTGCCGGCCATCTTTGCCCATACCGTGGTGAAGCCTGACCATGCCCGGCGCGACTGGCCGTTCCTGCGCGGCCTGGGCGAGCGCCCGCTGGGCGGCGCGCTGTTCGTCGATCCCCGCGTGCGGCGCGAGCCGTTTGCCTTTGCGCGCCTGCTTGCGCATCACCCGCTGCGGCGCCGGCTGGAACTAGCCGTGCCGGCCATGCGGGAGCTCGCTGCGTCATCGGCGTTGCCCGCGCGGCGCTCGGCCTTCCGGCGTGGCGACGGCGTCATGCTGGTGACCGAGGTATTCCTGCCCGACCTGCTGGCGCGGCCCGCGCCGGCACTGAGCGGTTCCAGCCAGAAGCCGCCAGGTAGCCATCCAGAACAAGAACTTTCCCCAAATCGATAATCGCGACGAAGAAGAGACGACCATCATGAAATTGCAGGGACGTGTTGCCATCATCACTGGCGCTGCCGCCGGGATCGGTTTTGCCACCGCGCAGCGCTTTGCCGCGGAAGGTGCGCTGGTGGTGCTTTGCGACGTGCAGGAGGAACGCGTGCGCGCCGCCGCCGCGACGCTCGCCGCTTCAGGCGCCACCGTGAGCGCCCACAAGGTCGACGTGACGCGCCGCGACGAGGTCGACGCCATGGTGGCGGCCACGCTGGCCAGGCACGGCCGCATCGACATCCTCGTCAATAACGCTGGCATCACCAAGGATGCGCGCCTGACCAAGATGACCGAAGTCCAGTTCGACGCGGTGATCGACGTCAATCTCAAGGGCGTCTTCAACTGCGCCCAGGCCGTGGCCGACATCATGGCCGAGCAGGGCAAGGGTGTGATTCTCAATGCCTCCAGCGTGGTTGGCCTGTACGGCAACTTCGGCCAGACCAACTATGCGGCGAGCAAGTTCGGCGTGATCGGCTTCACCAAGACGTGGGCGCGCGAGCTGGGCCCCAAGGGCGTGCGCGTCAACGCGGTGTGCCCGGGTTTCGTAGCCACCGAGATCCTGCAGACCGTGCCGGAGAAGGTGCTGGACGGCATGAAATCGTCTTGCTGGCTGCGCCGTCTGGCGGAGCCGGCCGAAATCGCCAGCATCTACACCTTCCTCGCCAGCGACGATGCCAGCTACGTCAATGGCGTGGCGATCGAGGCCAGCGGCGGCATGTCGCTGTAACAGCCCGCCCTGCGCCGGGCTTGCAGCCGGCGCGGTGCGGTATCATCTCAGGTCCGGTTGCCGTCTTGCCTGAAGGCGGCCTTGCACCATTTCTCTCACCGGGCCGTTCCCGCAGGCGTGACAAAGCGCCAGGGTGCTTGGTTTGCCAAGTGCGGTTCCCGGCATTTCTGAAAGTACCGATCCATGCAGTTGCTGTTCGAAGAAGGCGGCGAGATTCGCGCCGGCACCGTGCTGACCCAGCAGGGCGAGTCGTACCAGGTGGAGCTGCCCGCGGGCAAGCGCACCAAGGTCAAGTCGCGCGACGTATTGCTGCAGTTCGCGCAGCCGTCGGCGATCGAGCTGTTGCGCCAGACCGCCGACCTGGTCGGCGAGGTTGACCTGGAATTCCTGTGGGAATGCGCATCGGAGGACGAGTTCGGCTTTGTCGACCTGGCTGCCGAGTACTACGGCGCAGGTGCGAGCGTGGTGCAGCAAGCCGCGCTGGCGCAGACGCTGCACGGCAATCCGGTCTATTTCCGCCGCAAGGGCCGCGGGCGCTACCAGCGCGCGCCGGAAGACCAGTTGAAGGCCGCGCTTGCCGCGCTCGAGCGCAAGAAGCAGCAAGCCCTGGTGCAGGCCGAGTACGAGAACCAGCTCAAGGCCCTGACCCTGCCCGATGCGTTCCGCGGCAAGGCACTGCAACTGCTGTTCAAGCCCGACAAGAACAGCCTCGAATACAAGGCGATGGACGCCGCTTGCACCGCGCTGGGCATGTCGCCGATGCGGCTGATGGTGGCGGTGGGCGGCATTGCCAGCCCGCGCGCGCTGCATGAGGCCAAGTTCCTCTCCGAGTGCTTCCCCAAGGGCACCGGCTTTCCCGACGTGGCCGTGCCGGAACCCGCCGGCGACCTGCCGCGTGCGGATGTAGAGGCGTTCTCCATCGATGACGTCACCACCACCGAGATCGACGATGCGCTGTCGGTCACGCCGCTGGAAGGCGGCAAGATCCGCGTGGGCATCCATATCGCGGCGCCCGGCCTGGGCATCCGCCGTGGCGAGCCGCTCGATGCCGTGGCGCGCCATCGCCTGTCGACGGTCTATTTCCCCGGCGACAAGATCACCATGCTGCCGGATTCGGTGGTGGAGCGCTACACGCTGCAGGAAGGGCGCGAGTGCCCGGCCCTGTCGCTGTACGTGGTCTACGACCCGGCCCTGCAGATGATCATCAGCAGCGAAACCCGCGCCGAGCTGGTCAAGATCGCGGCCAACCTGCGCCACAACCTGCTTGAGGATGTGGTGACCGAGGCCGCGCTGGCCGCCGGCACCGGCGACTACCCGTTCCGCGACGCGCTGACCCAGCTGTTCCATTTCTCCGGCTGGCTGCACGACGAACGCCAGAAGGCGCGTCTTGCCAGCGGGCTGCGTCCCGAGTCGCACAACCGCGCCGACTACAGCTTCTACATCGACCTGCTGGAAGACGGCGGCGAACGCGTGCGCATCGAGCAGCGCCGCCGCGGCTCCCCGCTCGACAAGATCGTCGCCGAGCTGATGATCCTGGCCAACAGCACCTGGGGCAAGCTGCTTGCCGACAACGGTGTGCCGGGCATCTACCGCACGCAGAAGGCCTGGGGCATGAACCGCACCCGCATGCAGACCTACCCGGCGCCCCACGAGGGGCTGGGCGTGGCGCAATATGCGTGGAGCACCTCGCCGCTGCGCCGCTACGTCGACCTGGTCAACCAATGGCAGATCCTGGCAGTCGCCCAGCATGGCATCACGGCCAAGCTGGTGGCGCCGTTCAAGCCCAAGGATTCGGACCTGCTGGCCGCGGTGGCGGATTTCGAAGGCACCTACGCCGCTTATGCCGACCACCAGTCGACCATGGAGCGCTACTGGTGCCTGCGCTGGCTGCAGCAGGAAAAGCGCGAGCGCCTGATGGGCTCGGTGCTCAAGGAAGGCGCGGTGCGCTTTGCCGAGATCCCGCTGGTCACGCGCGTGCCGGAGCTGATGCAGGCTTCGCGCGGCACCCAGGTGCTGCTGGAGATCGGCGCGATCGACGAGATCTCGCTGGAAGTGTCATGCCGGGTCCTGGAAGTGTTTGCCGGCGAAGGCGAGCTGCCGCAGGAAGAGATGGAGCGGGACGACGAAGCCGGCGAAGTGTCGGCGCAAGCCGCCGCTGAAGCCGCGGCCGAGGAGGCCGCCGAAGCCGCTGCCGAGGGCGCGGCCGGAGGGGCAACCGAAGCGGCAGCTGAAGGTGAGGTTGACGCTGCGGCTGGGGAAACCGGCGACGACGAAGCCGCGAGTGCTGCAGCTGCCACAAGCGAAGGCGCTGCGTCGGACACACGCGACACCGGCACCGGCGGCGCGGTCTGAGTTCCTCGGAAAAAACGAGGCGCTCCCTTACAATCGCAGTCTGACCCCGGGGTCCCACGGACCCCGGCCCCAGTCTCGCCCGATCGACGCTTCCCAGCCAACGTCCCGCCCATCGTGAAAGCCGCTTTTTCTCCCCGCCAGTGGTGGAACGCCAGCAGCACGATGGCCAAGGCGCTGGTCGTCTCGTTGCTGGCGCATGCCTTGCTGCTGACCGTGCGCGTAGTGGCGCCGGAGGCGTTCGAGATCAAGCGCACCGATGCCGCGCTCGATGTGGTGCTGGTCAATTCCAAATCGGCGCAGCGTCCGCAGAACCCCACCGTGCTGGCCCAGGCCAACCTCGACGGCGGTGGCGAGCACGACCAGCAGCGCGCCACCACGCCGCTGCCGGCCCAGACCGTCACCAAGGACGGCGACCTGGTGCGCCAGATGCAACGCCGCGTGGAGCAGATGGAGCAGGAGCAGCAGCGCCTGATGACGCAGTCGCGCGAAGCCGCGCCGTCCGTGCACAGCCAGCCGCTCAAGCCCGGCCAGCAGCGCCTGGAAAACCCGCTGCGCGGCCAGGACGAACGCACCTCGCTCGACGAGATGGCCAAGCTCGAAGCCGAGATTGGCCGCAACCTCGAGCAATACGCCAAGCGGCCCAAGCGCTACCAGCTCACCGCCACCAGCGCGCAGGAAGTGGAATACGCGCAGTACTACGACCGCCTGCGCCAGAAGATCGAAGCGCGCGGCACCATCGATTTCCCCCAACGCAATGGCAAGCCGATCTACGGGCAACTGATCCTGGTGATCAACGTTAACCGGCAAGGGCGGCTTGGCTATAACCGCGATGGCTACAACATCGACGCCATCGACGTGGTCAAGAGCTCGGGCGATCCCGTGCTGGACCGCCAGGCGGTTGCCATCGTGCGGGCGGCGGCGCCGTTCGGCGGGTTCACGGCGCAGATGCAGGCGCGCCAGGATATTCTCGAAGTGATCTCTACATTCAAGTTCTCGCGCAGTGGGCTGGAAACTCGCCTGCAGTCCCGATGACGCCATCACCTGACACTATGCAATCCCAGACTCCCGCCGACCGTTACGTCGTGATCGGCAACCCCATCGCGCACAGCCGCTCGCCCGCCATCCATGCCGCGTTCGCGCAGCAGACCGGCGAGGCCATCGAGTACGAGCGCCTGCTGGCGCCGCTCGATGGGTTCGTTGCCACCGTGCGCGCCTTCTTCGACGGCGGCGGCCACGGCCTGAACGTGACGGTGCCGTTCAAGCTCGAAGCCTACGACCTCGCCGAGCGCCTGACGCCACGCGCGGAGAGCGCGGGCGCGGTCAACACCATGTGGATCGAGGACGGCGTGATCCACGGCGACAACACCGACGGCGTCGGCCTCACGCGCGACATCGAGGTCAATCTCGATACCTTGCTCGAAGGCAAGCGCATCCTGCTGCTGGGCGCGGGCGGCGCGGCCATGGGCGCCATGCTGCCGCTGATCGCCTGCCGGCCGGATCGCATCGTGGTGGCCAACCGCACGCCCCAGCGCGCCAGCGATATCCTGGAAAACGTGGCCCAGCAAGCGGACGAATACGGCGTGGAGCTGTGGGGCGGTGGTTTTGACGCGCTGGCGGGTTTGACCGATGAAGACGCCTGCGACGTGGTCATCAACGCCACCAGCAGCAGCCTGCAGGGCGAGTTGCCGCCGGTGCCGGCGGAACTGCTGGGCAAGGACGTGCTCGCCTACGACATGATGTACGGCGCGGAGCCCACCGTATTCCTGAAGTTCGCCGCCCAATGTGGCGCGCGCACCAGCGACGGGCTGGGCATGCTGGTCGAGCAGGCCGCCGAGGCCTTCTACAACTGGCGGGGCGTGCGGCCCGCCACCGCGCCCGTGCTGGCAACGCTGCGCGCGGCGCTGCAGGCCGAAGCCGCGCGCTAAAGCGCCGGCCGGCTGGCTCCAACATGGCTGAGCGCAAGCGCACCGCCCGTCCCGGGGCGGCTCAAGACGGCAGGGGCGGCGGCCTCAGCCTGCTGCGCTGGCTCGCCTACCTGCTTGGCACGCTGATCGCCGGCGTGCTGGCCATGCAGGTGTATTTCTTCCTGCAGATCGCTGCCTGGCAAACCGTGAACCCGTCATCCACGGCGTTCATGCGTGCCGAGCAGTGGCGTCTGTGCGGCTTCAAGTTCTGGAGCTGCCAGGTGGACCGCCGCTGGGTCGGCTATGACGATGTCTCCCGCAACCTCAAGCGCGCGGTGATCGCCAGCGAGGACGCCGACTTCGTCAACCATCCCGGCTACGAACTCGATGCCATGCTCGATGCCTGGGAGCGCAACAAGAAGCGCGGGCATATCGTGCGTGGCGGCTCCACCATCACGCAGCAACTGGCCAAGAACCTCTTCCTTTCGTCCGAGCAGCACTACCTGCGCAAAGGCCAGGAGCTGGCCATTACCTGGATGCTCGAGTTCTGGCTCGACAAGCAGCGCATCTACGAGATCTATTTGAATTCGGTGGAGTGGGGCGAGGGCGTGTTCGGCGTGGAGGCCGCCGCCCAGCATTACTTCAGGACCAGCGCCGCCAAGCTGAGCGTGGGCCAGGCAGCGCGCCTGGCTGCGGCGCTGCCGGCGCCGAAGTGCTTCGACAAGAAGGAGTACTGCGCCAATGTGCGCGTGAACTTCAAGGTCAAGGCCAACATCATCGCGCGCCGCATGGGCGCGGCCACGCTGCCCGACTGAGTCCGGGGCAGCGCGGTTCAGGTGCCGATCAGGCGCCGTTCAGCTTAGCCAGCCCTTGCGCTTGAAGTACACCAGCGGGATCGCCGCCGACACGGCCATCAGCCCGATGGCCCAAGGATAACCCGCGGCCCAGTCCAGCTCCGGCATGAACTTGAAGTTCATGCCGTAGATGCTGGCGATCAGCGTGGGTGGCATCAGCGCCACCGAGACCACCGAGAACAGCTTGATGATCTTGTTCTGGTTGATGTTGATGAAACCGACCGTGGCGTCCATCAGGAAGTTGATCTTGTCGAACAGGAACGCGGTGTGGTTCTCGATGGAGTCGATGTCGCGCAGGATCTGGCGGGCTTCGTCCTGCTGCTCGGCCGACAGCAGCTGGCTGCGCATCAGGAAGGAGACCGCGCGGCGCGTGTCCATCACGTTGCGGCGAATGCGGCCGTTCAAGTCTTCTTCGCGGGCGATGGTTTCCAGCACGTCGGCCGCCGCGGCATCGGTCACGTTCTCCGCCAGCACGCGCTTGCTGGCTTCCTCCAGCCGCTCGTAGACTTCCTCGATGGAGTCCGCCGAATATTCCGCGTCGGTGGCGTACAGGTCCATCAGCACGTCCTTGGCGTTGCGCACCGAGCCCGGGCGCATGCGCGCGCGCAGCCGCACCAGCCGGAACACCGGCAGGTCTTCGTCGTGAATGGAGAACAGCACGTCGCGCGTGAGCACGAACGCCACGCGCACGTTGCGCGAGATGTCTTCCTCGTCGAGCAGGAAGTCGGTGCGGATATGGATGTTCTCGTCCTCGCCCTCGAAGTAGCGGGCCGAGGCTTCCAGGTCGCCCAGGTCTTCCAGCTCCGGCAAGGCTACGCCGTAGGCTTCCTTGATCCAGGCGAGTTCCTCGTCATCGGGGCTGATGACATCGATCCAGATCGGCTTGTGCTGCAGAAGTTCATTGCGATCGTCGACCTGCTCCTGTGCGAGCCGGCCTTTCTGCAGGACGAACAGGTTGATCATCCCAGGGCTTCCTTGTTGCGTTTGGCGAAGAAACGCGCAGGCTTGGCTCGCCGGCCATGGGGCGAGCCCATGCTTCGCGCGAAAACGGCGAAGCACAGGGCCGCTGGCAAGCGTGATCGCGCTGTGCGCTTGAAGGGCGCGCAAGGCGATGGCGTTTGCCGTTCATGGCTGGCAAGCCGGGGGAGGGATTAGTCCGGAACGAAGCGGCGCGCGGCAGCGGCCGTCAGGGACACGGAAGAACACTCACCCGCAGTATGTGCTGCGGGCGAGTCCGACGAGGCGGTGGAGCGGGATAAAGCCGGCTCCGGCGGTCGTCGTTACGCAGCCCGCAGTGACATGGCATTCGGTGCGATCGCAATCTGGCTGCGGCAACACGAACACCCGATGCTACTGCCCACGTAGTTTCTCCGGGATTATGATGGCCGCGAGTGTAGCCCAACGAGGGGGGGATTGTTAAGTGAAATGTGGGTGAATGGGAGGCGCCGGCGCGCAGTGCGTTGTTATGCCGCCCGCGCGCTTTGGCGCCAGCGCCACAATAGCGGTTCGAGCAGCAGGAAGGGCAGAGTGGCCACCAGCATCCGAAGGTCGGCACGCCGACCGGCATCTCGATCTGGCTGCATTTCATCATTTGCGTGCGCAGGCCCCGGCCGGCCTGTGTGTGCGACGCCGCTCTTTGTATCGAGGAAGAACGGCAGAACAGAGCACGCAGCGGGTAAAATCGCGGTAACGACTGTTGTCGCGGGGGAGCGCCGACCCGGCTTGACAAGCCCGGCGCGCAGCCGACGCGGCCGACCCAGATTAGCGAGCATCCCATGACCTTCACCGAGCAGCTGGCTGCAGCCTGGCAGCGCAACGATTCCCTCCTCTGCGTCGGGCTAGACCCCGACCCGGGCAAGCTGCCCCTGTCCATGACGGGCACGGGCGGCGCGATCTTCTCCTTTTGCCGCGAGATCGTCGACGCCACCGCCGACCTGGTCTGCGCCTTCAAGCCGCAGATCGCCTATTTCGCGGCGCAGCGCGCCGAAGACCAGCTCGAGCAGTTGATCGCCTATATCCATGACGCCCACCCCGGGATTCCCGTGATCCTGGACGCCAAGCGCGGCGACATCGGTTCGACCGCGCAGCAGTACGCTATCGAAGCCTTCGAGCGTTACCGGGCGGACGCGGTCACGGTCAATCCCTATATGGGCCTGGATTCGCTGGAGCCGTACCTGGCCTATCCGGATCGCGGTGTGATCGTGCTGTGCCGCACCTCCAACCCGGGCGGCTCCGACGTGCAGTTCCTGCCGGTGGATGGCAAGCCGGTGTACCAGGTGGTGGCCGAGGCGGCCGCCACGCGCTGGAATACCAATGGACAGATGGCGCTGGTGGTGGGGGCGACCTTCCCCGCGGAGATTGCCAAGGTGCGCGAGATCGTGGGCGACATGCCGCTGCTGATTCCTGGCATCGGCGCCCAGGGCGGCGACATCGAGGCTACCGTGCGGGCCGGGCGCACCGGCGCTGGCGCCGGCATGATGATCAATTCGTCGCGCGCCATCCTCTACGCCAGCCGCGAGAAGGATTTCGCGGCCGCCGCGCGCAACGTCGCGCTGCAAACGCGCGAAACCATCAATCGCTTCCGCCAGGGCTGAACCGCCGCATTGCCGGCGGCTTGCCGGCCGCCGCGCGTGCCTGAGCCCTCAGGCCTCGTTGCGGACCAGCTCGATCAGGCCGCGAATCGCGTATTCCGCGGCCTGGCGGCGGATTTGCTGCCGGTCGCCGCGAAAGCGCTGCGTTTCCACCGTGGTGGTGATGCGGTTGCTCCAGCCGAAGCACACCATGCCCACGGGCTTATCCGGCGTGCCGCCGGTCGGCCCGGCCACGCCGGTGATCGACAACGCCACCTGCGCGCGGCTGTTGAGCAAGGCCCCTTCGGCCATGGCGCGCGCCACTTCCTCGCTGACCGCGCCATGATCGCGAATCAGCTTGGCCGGCACGCCCAGCATGGTCGACTTGGCCTCGTTCGAGTACGTGACGAAGCCTCGCTCGAACCACCCTGACGAACCCGATACATCGGTAACGGCCGCGGCCACCAGGCCGCCCGTGCAGGATTCCGCGGTGGCGAGCAACAGCGACTTCTCGTTCAGGGAGATTCCGACCTGGACGGCGAGTTGGTCGAGCAAGCGGCTGACGGACATGATGGCGGATTCAGTAGATAGGTTGGGGGGAGTGGCCAATCACAGCGAACGCCACAGGGCGAACACCAGCAGCGTGTAGAAGGCGGCCATGATGTCGTCGAACATCACGCCGAAGCCGCCGCGCAGGCCGTGCCCCTTGAGCGTACGGTCGAGATGCCCGATGGGCGCCGGCTTGACGATATCGAACAGGCGGAACCACAGGAACGCCGCGAGCTGGCCCCAGAACCCGGTCGGCATGACAAAGGCCATGACCAGCCAGAACGCCACGATCTCGTCCCAGACCATGCTGCCGTGGTCGAACACGCCCATGTCGCGTGCCGTGCGCGCGCACGCCCAGAGCCCCAGCACAAAGCCGCCGACGATCAGCCACAGCCAGGTTTCCGGCTGCACCCACATCGAGATCACCACGTAGGACAGCCAGGCGTACAGCGTGCCGACCGTGCCGGGCCCGACTGGCGATAGTCCAGAGCCGAAGCCCAGCGCGATCAGGTGAGCAGGGTGCGAGAGCATGAAACGCGCCGTGGGGCGCGTGACCTTGGCGGCCTGGCCGGCTTCCAGGGTCAGGGCGGGATCGTGCGCGGTAGGCCCGGGCGGGTAGGCGGACATCAGGGGTTGGCTCGTCTGGTTCGGATGGGATGATTCCGGACGGCGTGTCCGGGCAGGGTCTGGTGCCCCGCATGGCTGCATGATGACATGGCGGACGCCAGCTTGTCAGGGGGACGCGAAGTGGTCGAAGCTGGTGCCGTTGTAAGCGCTCGGATTGCCGTCGCGGTC
Organism: Cupriavidus sp. PET2-C1; assembly: GCF_054515855.1. Taxonomy (NCBI): domain Bacteria; kingdom Pseudomonadati; phylum Pseudomonadota; class Betaproteobacteria; order Burkholderiales; family Burkholderiaceae; genus Cupriavidus; species Cupriavidus sp. PET2-C1. The sequence continues at coordinate 3,698,422 of NZ_CM137259.1, read as the reverse complement.
AACCAGGCGCAGGCCAGCCTCGGGCGTGATGGCGCCGACGCGCGTCAGCGCCAGCCCGAGCCGCGCGCCGATGGCGGCAATGTGGTCGCGCTCCCCCACGGGCGCGGTAAAGCACAGTTCGTAGTCGTCGCCGCCGGCCAGGGTGCATTCCAGCTGGCGCGCCTCCGGCTGGCTGGCCAGCACCGTCGAGCGGGGCAGGGCGTCGACATCGAGCAGGGCACCGACCTGGGAGCGCTCCAGGATATGGCCGAGGTCGCCGACCAGGCCATCGGAAATGTCGAGTGCCGCATGCGCCACGCCGCGAAGTGCCATGCCCAGCGCGATGCGCGGCGTTGGCGTGTCCATGCGCGGGCGCACCTGGCTGAAATCCGGCTCGGGCAGCAGCCATTCGCCACGGAAGTCGCCAAGCGCCAGGCGGGCATCGCCAAGCGTGCCGGAGACCCAGATATCGTCGCCAGGGCGTGCGGCATCGCGTCGCAGCGCCTTATGCACAGGTACGTCGCCGAACACTGTCAGGCTCAGCGTCAGCGGGCCGCGCGTGGTGTCGCCGCCGATCAGCTCACAGCCGTGGGCGTCTGCCAGTTCCAGCATGCCGGCGGCCAGTTCGGACAGCCATGCGGCTTGCGCATCGGGCAGCGCCAGCGCTAGTGTGAAGGCGCGGGGCTCGGCACCCATGGCCGCCAGGTCGGACAGGTTGACCGCCAGCGCCTTGTGCCCAAGTGAGCGCGGCGCCACGTCCGGAAAGAAGTGCCGTCCGCTGACCAGCATGTCGGTGCTGATGGCAAGGTTGTGGCCGGGGCGCCCTTCGATCAGTGCGCAATCGTCGCCCACGCCCAGTACCGCCTTCTGTGCGGGCCGGGTAAAGAAGCGGCGGATCAGGTCGAACTCGGAGAGCTGGGCGCTGGAGGAATCAGGCATGAAGGGGGTCGGGGCGGCGGAGATTCTGCGAAGGGCCAGGGAAACCTCGCCGGGACGCGGCCGCTGCGGGTTTCGCCCTGCTGTTCAGCGCTGGCGGCATGCGGCATATTGTACCGAAACGCAAAGGTGCCTCGCGCAAAACGCTTATTGTGAAATAATATTTCACAATATAAAATGCCAGGTTCCAAAGGAAGAGACTGCGGGTACGTGGAGCCGACCCGCCATTTCGTGTCCCATACGTGATTAACGGCTCCACCGACCGGAAGATGCGCCGATGACCAGTCCCCAGCAGCCCACGCCCCAAGACGACCTGAAGCAGCAGCAGCGTGAGGCGCTGCGCAAAGCTGCCCTGGAATATCACGAGTTTCCGACCCCGGGCAAGATTTCCGTTACGCCGACCAAGCCGCTGTCCAACCAGCGTGACCTGGCCCTGGCGTACTCGCCGGGCGTGGCCTACGCGTGCGAGGAAATCGTCGCCGATCCGCTCAATGCATTCCGCTACACCGCGCGCGGCAACCTGGTCGGCGTGATCACCAACGGCACCGCGGTGCTGGGCCTGGGCGATATCGGCCCGGCGGCTTCCAAGCCGGTGATGGAAGGCAAGGCGGGCCTGTTCAAGAAGTTCGCCGGCATCGATGTGTTCGACATCGAGCTCGACGAGAAGGACCCCGAGAAGCTGGTGCAGATCATCGCCGCGCTCGAGCCCACCTTCGGCGGCATCAACCTGGAAGACATCAAGGCGCCCGAGTGCTTCTACGTCGAGCGCAAGCTGCGCGAGCGCATGAAGATTCCCGTCTTCCACGATGACCAGCATGGCACCGCCATCGTGGTCGGCGCGGCCGTGGTCAATGGCCTGACCGTGGTCGGCAAAGATATCAGCAAGGTCAAGCTGGTGGCCTCCGGCGCGGGTGCCGCGGCGCTGGCCTGCCTGGACCTGCTGCTCGACCTCGGCATGAAGCTCGAGAACATCTGGGTGACCGACCTGGCTGGCGTGGTCTATGAAGGCCGCGCCGAGCTGATGGATCCGGAAAAGGCCCGCTTCGCGCAAAAGACCGACAAGCGCAAGCTGGCTGAAGTGATCGACGGCGCCGATATTTTCCTGGGCCTGTCCGCCGCCGGCGTGCTCAAGCAGGACATGGTCCAGCGCATGGCCGACAAGCCGCTGGTGCTGGCCCTGGCCAACCCCAACCCGGAAATCCTGCCGGAGCTTGTCAAGGAAGTGCGCCCGGACGCGGTGATCGCCACCGGCCGTACCGACTACCCGAACCAGGTCAACAACGTCCTGTGCTTCCCCTTCATCTTCCGCGGCGCGCTGGACTGCGGCGCGACCACCATCACGCGTGAGATGGAAGTCGCCGCGGCGCATGCCATCGCGGAACTCGCGCGCCAGGAGCAGAGCGACATCGTCGCCACCGCCTATGGCATCCAGGACCTGTCCTTTGGCCCTGAGTACCTGATTCCGAAGCCGTTCGATCCGCGCCTGATCGTCAAGATCGCGCCGGCGGTGGCCGAGGCCGCCATGAAGTCCGGCGTGGCCGCGCGCCCGATCAAGGACATGGACGCGTACCGCCTGCAACTGCAGCAGTTCGTGTACCACTCCGGCACCCTGATGAAGCCGATCTACGCGGCTGCCCGCCAGGTCGACATGGAGAAGAAGCGCATCGTCTTCGCCGAGGGCGAGGAAGAGCGTGTGCTGCGCGCGGTGCAGGTGATCGTCGACGAAAAGCTGGCCAACCCGATCCTGGTCGGCCGCCCTGCCGTCATCGCCCACCGCATCGAGCGCTTCGGCCTGCGCCTGCGCGGCGGCATCGACTTTACCGTGGTCAACCCGGAGCACGACGCACGTTTCCGCGACTACTCCGAGGCGTACTTCAAGATGATGGCTCGCCAGGGCGTCACGCAACAGTACGCCAAGCTGGAAATGCGCCGCCGCACCACCTTGATCGGCGCCATGCTGGTCAAGCAGGGCGAGGCCGACGGCATGGTCTGCGGCACGGTCAGCACCACCGCCGCGCACCTGCGCTACATCGACCAGGTGCTGGGTGGCACCAACGAGGTGTACGCCGCGATGAACGGGCTGGTCCTGCCGGGCCGCCAGATCTTCCTGGTCGACACCCACGTCAACATCGACCCGACCGCTGGCCAGCTGGCCGAGATCACCCTGATGGCCGCCGAAGAGCTCAAGCGCTTCGGCATCATCCCCAAGGTGGCGCTGATGTCGCATTCGAACTTCGGCACATCCGAAGCGCCGTCGGCGCAGAAGATGCGCGAAACCCTGGCGATCCTGCGCGAGCGTGCCCCGGATCTCGAGGTGGATGGCGAGATGCATGGCGATTGCGCGCTGGACCCGAAGCTGCGCGACACATTGGTGCCGGATGGCACCCTCAAAGGCGAGGCCAACTTGCTGGTGTGCCCGAATATCGACGCCGCCAACATTGCCTACAACCTGCTCAAGGTCGCGGCGGGCAACAATGTGGCGATCGGGCCGATCCTGCTCGGCGTCAAGGCGCCTGTCCACATCCTGACGCCTTCGGCTACGGTGCGGCGTATCGTCAATATGACGTCGCTGGTGGTGGTGGACGCGGCAGCCAAGCGCTAAACCGCTGTTAGTCTTGAAAAGCCGGGCTTGCCCGGCTTTTTTATTGTCTTTTTACTGCCACCGGCACCCCGTCAGTGTGCACACACATTTGCTTAACATATTGAAACAATTGAGGTTTTCCACTCTGCCCGGGGGCGGGGATTGATTATTTATTAGCATGGGCGTAACCTTATGCCTTTGAAGTACGCGCTCGTTACACGCGCGACGAAGCTGTCGATTTACGCGCAGGCAGTCCGGGGCGCAGGCAAAATGGGCAGTTTAGGTGGCGCGGCAACCGCGCAGCGGCGCCGGGATCGTTTGGTTGGTGTCCTCAAATCAAGACAAGCAACGTGGGTTCCCAGATTCCTTTGACGCAGCGCGCATCACAATGGATTTCAGTCGCCGGTCTGGCGCGAGTGGCAAGCCGGGTGCTGGCAGGCGTGGCATTGTCGTGCGCGCTGGCGCAGCCGGTGCTGGCACGCCAGGCGGCCGATGACGGCACGGGAACCATCGCAGTACAACAGTTGCCCAACGAGGCACAGTCCACGTTGGAGCGGATCGAAGCGGGTGGCCCGTTTCCCTACGCCAAGGATGGCTCGAGGTTCGGCAACTACGAGCGCGCCTTGCCGCAAAGGTCGCGCAATTACTACCGCGAATACACGGTGAAGACAAACAGCCGAAATCGAGGAGCACGACGGATCGTATGTGGCGGTGATCAACGCGCCACCAACGACTGTTACTACACGGACGACCACTACAACAGTTTCAAACGGATAGCCAAATGATGACTGACATTTTCGGACTGGGCGACGCCCTTGCCGCCCGCGAAGAGCGCGGCGCCGGAGATGGCTGGCAGCGGGCCCAGACCCAGGCCCGGAATCTTTACGACAACGTGTTGACGATGCCCCGCAACGAGCTCTCGCAACAAACGCCGCTCGCACCCGTTCCCGCAGCCGGCACTGACGGCAGCCAAGAGGGAGCCATGACCCTGTTCAAGACGGTGCGTCCAAACATCGTCCAGTCGATCCGCGCGTTCCGCGTGCCCGAACTCGCGCAGGCCGCGGTGGAGCTGGGCCAGCATTTCCTGTATGCGAACTGCGCACACTGCCAGAGCAAGGCGGAAGTGCTGGAAACCATCGCCACCAACTTCCTCTTTCCCAAGCATTTCGGCAAGAATTTCGATGCGCTGGCCGATTGCCTGACCGACCTGATTTACAAGGCGGGCCCGCAGCCCGGCTTCGTGATCGTGCTCGAAGGCCTGCCGATTGCCCAGAAGTTCGACAAGGAAGGGCGCGAGGTCTTGCTCGATGTGTTCCGCGACGCGGCGGAGTTCTGGGCCGAGCGCAAGGTGCAGTTCCGCGTGTTCTACTCTTTCGCGTGAGCGCCAGCCGCCTGTAGCGAAGACAGCAAGCAAAAAAGGCCCGCTAGCAGCGGGCCTTTTGCTTTGCCGGCAGGGCGCGGGGTTACGCCGCCGGCGGTACCTGGCCTTGCGGCGTCAGCTTGTCGATCAGCTCTGGCAGTCCTTCGCTGAGATGGGCCGCGACATCGTCCTGGGACAGGCCCGTCTTTTCGGCCAGGCTCTCCAGCGCGCCGGTACCACCCAGTGCGCTGGCCAGCGCGGACGGCGAGACCGGCTGGTTGGCGCCGGTGCCGATCCACGAGTTGACCTGTTCGCCCAGGCCGGCCTGGGCCAGGACCTGCTGCAAGGCACCGATGCCGGCGGCCGCCGCGCCCAGCTCGGGCGCGCCACCGGCCTGGCCGCCCAGCAGGCCGCCGAGCAATCCGCCCAGATCGAGGCCGCCTGGTGCGCCACCGGCCGCGCCGCCACCCATCAGCCCGCCGAGCAGTCCGCCAAGGCCGCCGAGGCCCCCCGCACCTGCCGAGGCCGGATCCTGCGCGGCGCCGCCGCTGCTGTCCCCGCCCTTATGGCGCATGGCCAGCATGGCCAGCAGCCCCAGCGCCATCATCATCTTCGGGTTCAGGCCGCCAGCTCCCGCTTCGCCGCTGCCGCGCTGCCCGAGCACTCCGCCCAGCACGCTATCGAGTAGTCCCATGATCGACTCCTTCCGGTGAGTGTGGCGCCGGGCCGGAATGGCCCGGGTGCCGTCAAAATCCGCCCAGTACCGCGTTGAGCGTGGCCAGGCAAGCAAGCCCGGCAGTTTCTGTACGCAAGATGCGCGGCCCGAGTGACACGCCGGTGAAACCGGCGCGCAGCGCCGCCGCTTCCTCGTCCGGCGCCAGCCCGCCTTCGGGCCCGATCAGCAATGTCACGCCGTGGTCCAGCAATGCATTGCGCTGCTCGGTGGCAAACGCTACCAGCGACTGCGAGGCCCGCGGCGATACCAGCAGCCGTGCCCCTTCTTGGGCCGCTGCAGGCTTCGCCTGCAGGCCCAGCCAGGATTCCAAGTTAGCGACAGGTGCGACCTCCGGCAAGCGATTGCGCCCACATTGCTCGCATGCGGCCTCGACCAGCGCCTGCCAGTGCGCATGGCGCTTCTGCGCCCGTTCCCCCGAGAGCCGGACCACCGAGCGGGCCGCCTGCAGCGGCTGGATGGCGGCAACGCCAAGCTCGACGGATTTCTCGATCAGCCAGTCCATCTTGTCGCCGCCCGCCAGCCCCTGCGCCAGGGTGACGCGGAACGGCGGCTCGGCCTCGAACGGATCGTGGCTGCCGATCCGCGCCAGCGCATGGCGCTTGCCGATCTCGACCAGGGTAGCCGCATGGCTGCCGCCGCGCCCGTCGAACAGGGTGATGTCGTCGCCGGGGTTGAGCCGCAGCACCTGGACATGGCGCACCACGGCTTCGGGCAGCGGCATGTCGGTCTCGGCAGCCAGCGCGGCATCGATGAAAAAGCGAGGTGGCATCAGGCGGATCCGTCCTCGTTCTTGCCGGCGGCTTTGTCCACCGGCTTGCCGAAGCCCCAGCGGTAGCCATCGGGATCCTCGACCATGCAGTAGCGGTCGCCCCAGAACTGGTCGGCGGGCGCCATCAGGCTGACCGCGCCGGCGGCGACGGCACGCGCGTGCATGGCGTCGACATCATCGCAGTAGACGTAGAACGTCTGCGGGCATTCGACGCCGAGCGAGCGGGGCGAGCGCGCGGTGCTGCCCCAGGCGCCTTCGGGCGCGAACATCACGATGAGCTCGCCCTGGTAGTGCATCTCGGCGTGGGTCGGTACACCGTTCTCGTCGACCACGTTCCCCGCGCTGAAACCGAAGGCGCGGTGGTAGAAGTCGAGCGCGCTGCGCCCGTTGCCGACCGTCAGGTAGGGGGTGAGCCAGGGGGTGTTGGCCGGTCTTGTCATGATCGTCTCCTGGTTACGGGAAGCCGCGCGGGGCTTGCCTGGGCGGCAAGACCCGCGGTGCGAGTGAGCATCTTACGCGGGAGCGCAGGCGCTGTCGAAAAGCGCCTGCAGGTGCAGGGGCAGGGCGAACAAGGCTGGATGGAGCGCGGCGTGGTAGCAGCGCAGCTTGCGATCGAGCTTCCACGCGCGCAGCCGCTCGTCGAGTTGCGCGGCATCGGCGCCGCGCACATCGAGGGTGTCGCTGACCAGCGCGACGGCCCATTGCGCGCCGTAGACGGGGATAAAGGTGGTGATGGGATGGACTTGCGCAAAGCACTGCCGCAAGCGCGCGGCGAGCACGCGGACCGAGCCGGGCCGGTGTTCCGGCGGGCCAAGGTGCAGGGACAGCGCGCCGCCGGGCGCCAGGCAGCGCCGTGCGGTTTGCAGGCCGTGGGCGGAGAACAGCGCCGCCGCCGGGCTGCCGTCGTCGGCCTCGGTTAAATCAAATACGATCAGGTCGAACTGCCGCCCCGCGCGGCCAAAGGCTTCCATCAAGCCCAGTGCATCACCAATAGCGAGGTGCACGCGTGGATCGTCGAAGGCGCCCTGGTGGATGCCGTCCAGCCAGGCCCGCGCCAGTGTCACGACATCGGGGTCGAGTTCGGCCACCACCACCTCGCGCATGAACGGCAGGCGCAGCAATTCATGCGCCGAGCCGCCGTCGCCGCCACCCACCACCAGCGCGGAGCGCGCCGCGCCGTGGGCCACCGCCATGGGGTGCACCATCAGTTCATGCTGGATGAAGGCGTCCCCTTCCGCGCTCATGATGCGGCCATCGAGGCGGAAGATCCGGCCAAAGCGGGGATGCTCGCCAATCTCGATTTGCTGGTACGGCGAGCGCATTGCCGCGAGCAGCCGAATCTGGCCCAAGGTGGTGCCAACGCCAGGGGAAAGCCATTCGGTCCATTGCAGATGGCCGCCAGGCGGGGCCGCCGGGTGGCCTAACTCCCCCCTTTGATCTGGTAAAATTGCGCTTTTCCCGCCGCCAGGTTCCCGCCGCATGTCTCACCTCGCTCATCCCGCCGCCAGTCCGCACGCTTCGCAGCCCGTCCAACTCATGGCCAACGCCATCCGCGTCCTGGCCATGGACGCCGTCCAGCAGGCCAATTCAGGCCACCCCGGCATGCCGATGGGCATGGCGGATATCGCGGTTGCGCTGTGGGGCCGTCATCTGAAGCATAACCCGAGCAACCCCAAGTGGGCTGACCGTGACCGCTTCGTGCTGTCCAACGGCCACGGCTCGATGCTGCTTTACGCGCTGCTGCACCTGACCGGCTATGACCTGCCCTTGGGCGAGCTGAAGAACTTCCGCCAGATGCACAGCAAGACGGCAGGCCACCCGGAATATGGCATCACCCCGGGCGTGGAAACCACCACCGGCCCGCTGGGCCAAGGCCTGACCAACGCGGTCGGCATGGCGCTGGCTGAACGCCTGCTGGGCGAGGAATTCAACCGCCCGGGCTTCGACATCGTCAACCACCACACCTATGTGTTCCTGGGCGACGGCTGCCTGATGGAAGGCATCAGCCACGAGGCCTGCTCGCTGGCCGGCACGCTCAAGCTGAACAAGCTGGTCGCGCTCTGGGACGACAACGGCATCTCGATCGACGGTGACGTGGTGCACTGGTTCGCCGACGACACCCCGAAGCGTTTTGAAGCCTACGGCTGGAATGTGATCCGCGCGGTGGACGGCCATGACGCCGCCGCCGTCGATGCCGCCATCGCCGAAGCCAAGCACAGCGACCGTCCGACCCTGATCTGCTGCCGTACCCTGATCGGCAAGGGCGCGCCCAACAAGGAAGGTGGCCACGATGTGCACGGCGCGCCGCTTGGTGGCGCTGAAATCCTGGCCACGCGCGAAGCGCTGGGCTGGGCCCACGCCCCGTTCGAGCTGCCGGCCGAAGTCTATACGGCATGGGATGCCAAGGCCCGTGGCGGTTCGCTGGAAAAGGCCTGGAACGCGCTGTTCGAGGCTTATGCAGAGCGCTTCCCGTACGAAGCCGGTGAATTCCAGCGCCGCATGCGCGGTGAGCTGCCCGGCGCGTTCGATGCCGCCGTGGACGCGTTCCTGGCCAAGTGCGAGGAAAAGGCAGAAACCATCGCCACCCGCAAGGCCAGCCAGAACACCATCGAGGCGCTCGCGCCGGTGCTGCCGGAATTCCTGGGTGGCTCGGCCGACCTGACCGGCTCCAACCTGACCAACTGGTCCGGCAGCAAGGCCGTGCGCGGCGATGCCTGGGGCAACCACATCAACTACGGCGTGCGCGAGTTCGGCATGAGCGCCATCATGAACGGCATCACGCTGCATGGTGGCTACATCCCTTACGGCGGCACCTTCCTGACCTTCTCCGACTACAGCCGCAATGCCCTGCGCATGGCGGCGCTGATGAAGATCCGCACGCTGTTCGTGTTCACCCACGACTCCATCGGCCTGGGCGAAGACGGCCCGACCCACCAGTCGATCGAACACGTTGCCAGCCTGCGCCTGATCCCCAACATGGACGTGTGGCGTACCGCCGACACCACCGAAACCGCTGTGGCCTGGGCCCAGGCCGTGCGCCGCGAGAACGGCCCGAGCTGCTTGATTTTCAGCCGCCAGAACCTGCCGTTCCAGACGCGTGACGACGCCACTCGTGCCAACATCGCGCGGGGCGGCTACGTGCTGCGCGCCGGCAACAATCCCAAGACCGGCCGTCCGGATGCCGTGATCATCGCCACCGGCTCGGAAGTGGGCCTGGCCGTGGGCGCCGCCGAGCAACTGGCTGCGGACGGCGTGCACGTGCGCGTGGTCTCGGTGCCGGCAACCACGGTATTCGACAAGCAGGACGCTGCCTACAAGGCATCCGTGCTGCCGGCCGGCGTGCCGCGCGTGGCGGTCGAGGCCGGCGTGACGGATTTCTGGTGGAAGTACCAGGTCCAGGCCGTGGTGGGCATCGACACCTTCGGCGAATCGGCCCCCGCTGGCGTATTGTTCAAGCACTTCGGCTTCACGGTCGAGAACGTCGTGCGCACCGTGCGCGACACACTCGGTCAGTAACAGGTATTCCCGGGCCCGCGCAGCGGTCGACTCGGCCGCGCGGGCCGGCAGACGCTTTCCCGCATCCATCGATCGTTAGCCTACTCAGGAGATAAACATGACCATCAAGATCGGCATCAACGGCTTCGGCCGCATCGGGCGCATGGTGTTCCGCGCAGCCGCCGCCAACTTCAAGGAAATCGAAGTCGTCGGCATCAACGACCTGCTCGAACCCGACTACCTGGCTTACATGCTGAAGTACGACTCGGTGCACGGCCGCTTTGACGGCGAAGTGTCGGTCGACGGCAACACCCTGATCGTCAATGGCAAGAAGATCCGCCTGACCGCCGTCAAGGATCCGGCCGAGCTGAAGTGGGGCGAGATCGGCGCCGACGTGGTGATCGAATCCACCGGCATCTTCCTGACCAAGGAAGGCGCGCAGAAGCACATCGACGCGGGCGCCAAGAAGGTGATCATGTCGGCACCGTCCAAGGACGACACCCCGATGTTCGTGTACGGCGTGAACCACGGCACGTACAAGGGCGAGGCGATCATCTCCAACGCCAGCTGCACCACCAACTGCCTGGCGCCGGTCGCCAAGGTGCTGAACGACAAGTGGGGCATCAAGCGCGGCCTGATGACCACCGTGCACGCTACCACCGCCACGCAAAAGACTGTCGACGGCCCGTCCAACAAGGACTGGCGCGGTGGCCGCGGCATCCTGGAAAACATCATCCCGTCGAGCACTGGCGCTGCCAAGGCTGTGGGCGTGGTGATTCCCGAGCTGAACAAGAAGCTGACCGGCATGTCGTTCCGCGTGCCGACCTCCGACGTGTCGGTGGTCGACCTGACCGTCGAGCTGGAAAAGGGTGCCACCTACGCCGAGATCTGCGCCGAAATGAAGGCACAGAGCCAGGGCGCGCTCAAGGGCGTGCTGGGCTACACCGAAGACAAGGTGGTTGCCACGGATTTCCGCGGCGATGCACGCACCTCGATCTTCGACGCTGAAGCCGGCATCGCGCTGGACTCGACCTTCGTCAAGATCGTGAGCTGGTACGACAACGAGTGGGGCTATTCCAACAAGGTGCTGGAAATGGCTCGCGTGGTCGCCAAGTAAGTTTGCCGGGATAGGTTGGTTTGCGCACGGAACAAGGCGGCATTCCCTGGGATGCCGCCTTGTCGTCTGCTTGCAACTCCAGCTATCGGAAGCCTGGGCGGGTCCTTTTGCCAGGATCTTGGCAAAAGGACGAGGCCGGCACGGTGCAGGGGGCTGGCGCGGAATTCCTGTTCCGTTCCCAGCTTTGCTCTTACACTGTGAAAGTGCTGGAAACACCGATGTGCAGCCAATGCAAGTGACGATACGGTCATTCCCAATTCCCAATCCAACCTGGGTGAGATCATGGTGAATGTGGATACCAAGCTGCTCGTGATTTTTACCGAGCTGCTCAGCAAGCGAAACGCGACCTATGTCGCGGAGAAAATGCATATGACCGCGCCTGCGGTTTCGCATTCGCTGGGCCGCCTTCGCGAAATTTTCGACGATCCCCTCTTCATCCGCGTGCCGCACGGCCTGACGCCGACGCCGCGAGCCTTGGAACTGGGGCCGAAGATTCGCGACATGCTGGACCTGTGGTCCTCGATCAACGAGGGCGACGCCGATAACTTCGACCCCGCCACCGCCACCGGCACCCTCAACATCGGCTTTGCCGCCGAGCTGGGCGATACGGTCTTCAACCGCTTTATCCTGCGCATCAAGCAACTGGCGCCGGAGTTGCATATCAAGCTGGTCGAATCCCATTCCTGGGAGTCGGATGTGGCCGCCATGCGCGGCAACGAGCTGGACCTGGCGTTCTCGCCATTCCCGACCCGGCATCCCGAAATCGTGGAAGAGATGGTGACGTCGCTCAACCTCTGGGTTTGCGCGCGTAAAAACCATCCGGTGCTCAAGGGCACCTGCACGCTCGAGCAGTATCTCGACTGCGGCCACATCTTCATGGCGCATTCGGGCGGCAATGGCCGTCCGGCACCGTCGCTGATCCCGCTGGACTACGCGTTGCAGCAGCGCGGGCTAAAGCGCAATGCCACGCTGACGGTGCATTCCTGGCGCGCACAGTCGGAGCTGGCCGCGCAGACCGACATGATCTTCACGGTCAATGCGCTGACCAAGGACATGGCTTGCGAGACCTACGGCCTCAAGGCCTTCCCCTTGCCGGCAGAACTCAACACCACGCTGGGCCTGAACATGTTCTGGCACCGCAGCCGCAACACCCACCCGATGCTGGTGTGGGCACGCGGGCTGTTCCGCCAGGTCGTGGGCGAATTCGTCGGCGTGCCGGCGGTTGCGCGCGGCCTGCACATCGTTGCCGAGCAGGATCATTCGGAATCGTGAAGCAGGCTTGAAATAAAAAAACCGGCGCTGGCGCCGGTTTTTTTATGTTCGCGGGGCAAGCCGCGGCTGGCTTAGCGCTTGGGCCGGTGGGGGCACTCGTGCTTGGTGCAGCTGCCATAGAGCGACAATGCGTGTTCTTGCAGGGCGAAGCCGCGCTCGTTTGCGATGCTTTGCTGGCGACGCTCGATCTCGGAGTCGTAGAATTCCTCCACGCGGCCGCAATCGATGCAGACCAGGTGGTCGTGATGCTTGCCTTCATTCAGCTCGAAAATGGCTTTGCCGGATTCGAAGTTGTTGCGCGACAGCAGTCCAGCCTGCTCGAACTGGGTCAGCACGCGATAGACGGTTGCAAGGCCGATATCCATCTGTTCGTTGAGCAGGATGCGGTAAACGTCTTCCGCACTGAGATGGCGCTGCTCGCTGGTCTGGAAGATCTCGAGGATCTTCAGACGGGGTACGGTCGCTTTAAGACCGATATTTTTGAGGTCCGCCGGACTCGGCATGGGCGTGACTCCCTAGAGTACAATGTCTGGATAATTGAATCATAAGGGTTTTGGCGGCAAAAGTCGCCCCGGCGGTTGCCCGGGGCTCGGTCACCTGCCCTAGGCTGCGCTCGCGATGATCCATCGCCGCTGCCGCCTCATGGCACGCGCCGTGAGGGCCTGAATCGGCACTTTTCTCTCCCTTCTAGAAGCGAGATACATGCGTTCATTTCGTTCGTCCGCCATGCGTCCGACGCTGGTTACTACTGTGCTGGCTGCAGCTACCCTGCTAACGGCTGCGTGTTCCACCTATGACAATACGTCGCGCAAGGTCGCCAACGCGATCACGCCGTACCGTATCAATATCGTGCAAGGCAACTTTGTCTCGCGTGAAGCCGCCGCCCAGTTGCGTGAAGGCATGACGCGCGAGCAGGTCAAGTTCCTGCTCGGCACGCCGCTGCTGGCCGATGTGTTCCACGGCAATCGCTGGGACTACGTGTTCTCGTTCCGCCGCGGCAATACGCCGGTGGTGCAGCAGCGCCGCTATACCGTGTTCTTCGATGGCGACAAGCTGGTCAAGTTCGGTGGCGACGAATTGCCGTCCGAATACGAGCTGATCGCCGAAATCGACGGCATGAAGGCCATGCAGTTGGGCAAGGCACCGACGCCTAAGGCACCGGCCGAAACCGTTGCCGCGGCATCTGAAGTGGCTGCAGCCCCGGCCGCAGCACCGGAAGCGGCTCCCGCCGCAGCGCCTGCGCCGGCAGCGCCGGCTGCCGCCGCCTCGTCCGGCGCGGCCGGTGGCCCCGCCAGCCCGACCAACTGAGCCTTCAGGCCCGAATGCCGGCCGCGTCACGCGGCCGGCTTGTATTTTGACTGCTGACACGCCATGAATATCGCCATCGCAGGTGCCTCCGGCCGCATGGGCCGTATGCTGATCGAACACGTACTCGCCACCGAAGGCGTCACCCTGTCGGGCGCGCTGGATGTGCCGGGCGCCCCGGCGCTGGGCCAGGATGCCGGGCTGCTGCTGGGCCGCGCCACGGGCGTGGTGATCACCTCGGATATCGAGACCGCCCTCGCTGGCGCCGACTGCCTGATCGACTTCACCCGGCCCGAGGGCACGCTCGTGCACCTGGCAGCGGCCAGGCGCCTGGGCGTCAAGGTGGTCACCGGCACCACCGGGTTTGACGACGCCGGCCGTGCCGCCATCGCCGAGGCTGCCAAGCACATTGGCGTGGTGTTCTCCGCCAATATGAGCGTGGGCGTCAATGCCACGTTCAAACTGCTGGAAGTTGCCGCCAAGCTGCTGTCTTCCGGCTACGACATCGAAGTCATCGAGGCGCACCACCGCCATAAGGTGGATGCCCCGTCGGGCACCGCGCTGGCGATGGGCGAGGTGGTGGCCAAGGCACTGGGCCGCGATCTGAAGACCTGCGGCGTGTTTGCCCGCGAAGGCCACACCGGCCCGCGCGACCCCAATTCCATTGGCTTTGCCACCGTGCGCGGCGGCGATATCGTGGGCGACCACACCGTGATGTTCGCCGGCATCGGCGAGCGCATCGAGATCACGCACAAGTCGTCCAGCCGCCAGTCATATGCCGAAGGCGCGCTACGCGCAGCGCGCTTCCTCGCCGACAAGCCCACCGGGCTGTTCGACATGCAGGACGTGCTTGGCCTGAAGTAAGGCCCCCGGCACGCCCTGCGCCGCAAGTGCCGACGGTTATAATCGGCACTTTCGCCGTTCCAGCGCAGGCGGGCGCCGCAAGGCTTGCCCGCCGCTTATCTTTTCCACGCTTTTCGCACGCCGACGCACCGCGCCGTTGTCCTGAACATGCAAGACAAATACCTTCCCTCAGCCGTTGAACAAGCCGCCCAGCAACACTGGCAAGCCATCGATGCGTACCGCGTATCGGAAGAGGCGAAGCTGGCCGACGGCAGCGAGAAGCCGAAGTTCTATGCCTGCTCGATGCTGCCTTACCCGTCGGGCAAGCTGCATATGGGCCACGTGCGCAACTACACCATCAACGACATGATGGCGCGCCATCTGCGCATGAACGGGCACAACGTGCTGATGCCGATGGGTTGGGACGCGTTCGGCATGCCGGCGGAAAACGCCGCGCTCAACAATGGCGTGGCGCCGGCGGCCTGGACCTACAACAACATCGCTGAAATGAAGCGGCAGATGCAGTCGATGGGCCTGGCCATCGACTGGTCGCGCGAAGTCGCCACCTGCAGCCCGGACTACTACCGCTGGAACCAGTGGCTGTTCCTCAAGATGCTGGAAAAGGGCATCGCCTACCGCAAGACTGGCACGGTGAACTGGGATCCGGTCGACCAGACCGTGCTGGCCAACGAGCAGGTCATTGACGGGCGCGGCTGGCGCTCGGGCGCGCTGGTTGAAAAGCGCGAGATCCCGATGTACTACCTGCGCATCACCGACTACGCCGAGGAACTGCTCGGCGATCTGGACGGCCTGGGCTGGCCCGAGCGCGTCAAGATCATGCAGCAGAACTGGATCGGCAAGAGCGTGGGCGTGCGCTTCGGGTTTCCGCATGCCATCGCCGGTGACGACGGCAAGCTGATCGGCGACGGCAAGCTCTATGTGTTCACCACGCGCGCCGACACCATCATGGGCGTGACTTTCTGCGCGGTCGCCGCCGAGCACCCGCTGGCCACCCATGCCGCCGCGACCAATCCTGAGCTGGCCGCCTTCATCAACGAGTGCAAGCACGGCTCGGTGATGGAAGCCGATATGGCGACGATGGAAAAGAAGGGCATGCCCACCGGCCTGAAGGTGCTGCACCCCCTTACCGGTGAGCAGGTCGAGGTGTGGGTTGGCAACTACGTGCTGATGAGCTATGGCGACGGCGCTGTGATGGGCGTGCCCGCACACGACGAGCGCGACTTTGCCTTTGCCAACAAGTACGGCTTGCCGATCAAGCAAGTGATCGACATGGCTGACGCGAAAAAGGGCCAGCCGTTCTCCACCGAAGCCTGGCAGGAGTGGTATGGCGACAAGGAGCACGGCACCTGCATCCATAGCGGCAAATACGACGGACTGGACTACAAGGCTGCGGTGGAAGCCATCGCAGCCGATCTCGGTGCCAAGGACCTGGGCGAGAAGAAGATCACCTGGCGCCTGCGCGACTGGGGCATCTCGCGCCAGCGCTACTGGGGCACGCCGATCCCGCTGATCCATTGCGACGACTGCGGCGTGGTGCCGGTGCCGGAGCAGGACCTGCCGGTGGTGCTGCCGGAAGACCTGGTGCCGGACGGCACCGGCAACCCGCTGGCCAAGGATCCGCGTTTCCTCGCGTGCACCTGCCCGTCGTGCGGCAAGCCGGCGCGCCGCGAGACCGACACCATGGATACCTTCATCGATTCGTGCTGGTATTACATGCGCTATACCTGCCCGGACGCGGCCACCATGGTCGATGCGCGCAACGATTACTGGATGCCGATGGACCAGTACATCGGCGGCATCGAGCACGCGATCCTTCACCTGCTGTACGCCCGCTTCTGGACCAAGGTCATGCGCGACATGGGCCTGGTCACGTTCAACGAGCCGTTCTCCAACCTGCTCACGCAGGGCATGGTGCTCAACGATACCTACTACCGCGAGGACGCGGCCGGCAAGAAGACCTGGTTCAACCCGGCCGAAGTCGACGTCAGCACCGACGAGCGCGGCCGCCCGCTGGGCGCCGTGCTCAAGGCGGATGGCCAGCCGGTGGTGATCGGCGGCGTGGAGAAGATGTCGAAGTCCAAGAACAACGGCATTGACCCGCAGGCCCTGATCGACCAGTACGGCGCCGACACCGCGCGCCTGTTCGTCATGTTCGCCGCGCCGCCCGAGCAGCAGCTCGAGTGGAGCGGCTCGGGCGTGGAGGGCGCTTCGCGCTTCCTGCGCCGGGTGTGGAACTACGGCTATGCCAACGCCGAGGCGATTGCCGCGGCGGGCAATGCCGCGGCGTCCGGCGACGCCGACGCAGCGCTGCGCCGCGAGATCCACGGCGTGCTCAAGCAGGCCAACTACGACTATCAGCGCATCCAGTACAACACCGTGGTGTCCGCCACCATGAAGATGCTCAACGCGCTGGAAGACGCCAAGCAGGCCACGCCCGCCGCGCGCCGCGAGGGCCTGGGCATCCTGCTGCGCGTGCTGTACCCGGTGGTGCCGCACGTCACCCACGGGCTGTGGCAAGCGCTCGGCTACGCCACGCAGTACGGCGACTTGCTCGACGCAGCCTGGCCGCAGGTGGACGAATCCGCGCTGGTGCAAAGCGAGCTGGACCTCGTGCTGCAGATCAACGGCAAGGTGCGCGGCAGCCTGAAGGTGCCGGCCGATGCCGACCGCGCCGCCATCGAGGCCATGGCTGCCGCCAGCGAGATCGTTGCCAAGTTCGCTGACGGCGCCGCGCCGAAGAAGATCGTGGTGGTCCCGGGCCGCCTCGTTAATGTGGTTCTTTAACGCGACGCTGTAACCAGCGCCAGAGAAGCCAACAAGGGAGCTGCCCAAATGGATGGACAGAAGCTGGATCGACCGCTGCAGGGCCGCCGCAAGGTCCTGGCCACGCTGCTGCTGGCCGGCCTGCTGGGCGGCTGCGGGTTTCACATGCGCGGCAACGCGGACTTCGCATTCAAGCGGCTGTATGTGAGCATTCCGCCCAATACGCTGATGGGCTCCGATTTGCGCCGCGCCATCCGCAACGGGTCGGACACGCAGATCGTGACCGACCCGAAAGAAGCGGATGCCCTGCTCGATGTGCTGCAGGACACGCGTACCAAGACGGTGCTGTCGATCACCACCACCGGCGTGGTGCGCGAGTATCGCCTGACGCAGCGCTTCACCTTCCGCCTGCGTGACGCCGGCGGCCAGGAGCTGATCGCGCCGTCGCAACTGGTGCTCACGCGCGACCTGACCTACAACGAAGCCAACACGCTGGCCAAGGACTACGAAGAGCAGCAGCTCTATCGCGACATGCAGCGTGACATCGTGCAGCAGCTGATTCGCCGGCTGAGCGCGGTCAAGGCCATCTGAGCGGCGCGGAAAGCGCCTGCCAGACAAGCCCAATACGGCAAGGACAGAGGAACGAAGCGCACGGCATGCAGCTCAAGCTCGATGGACTCGAAGCGCACCTGCGCCAGGCCAAGGGACGCGGCCTGGCACCGCTCTACGTGGTGCATGGCGACGAGCACCTGCTGGTGCTCGAGGCGGTCGACCGCCTGCGCCAGGCTGCGCGCGAGGCCGGCTTCACGGAGCGCGAGGTGCTGTCCTCCGAGCGCGGCTTCAACTGGGGCCACGTGGTCCAGGCGCAGCAATCGATGTCGCTGTTCGGCGACCGCAAGATCGTCGAGCTGCGGATTCCCTCCGGCAAGCCCGGCAAGGATGGCGGCGAGGCGCTGCGCGCGGTGGCTGCCCAGCCCTCGCCGGACGTGGTCATGTTCATCACGCTGCCGCGGCTGGACTTCGCCACGGCCAAGTCGGCCTGGTTCCAGGCGCTGGACGCCGCCGGCGTGTCGATCAAGGTCGATTCCGTCGACCGCACCCGGCTGCCGGCCTGGGTCGGCGAGCGGCTGGCGCTGCAGCAGCAGCGGGTCGAGCCCGGTGAACCGGGGCGGCGCGCGCTGCAGTTCATCGCCGACAAGGTCGAAGGCAACCTGCTGGCCGCGCACCAGGAAATCCAGAAGCTCGGGCTGCTGTACCCCGCTGGTCCGCTGACCTTCGAGCAGGTGCACGATGCGGTGCTCAACGTGGCCCGCTACGACGTCTTCAAGCTCTCCGAAGCCATGCTCAGCGGCGACGTGCCGCGCCTGGTGCGCATGCTCGAAGGGCTGCGCGGGGAGGGCGAGGCCACGGTGCTGGTGCTGTGGGCGCTGACCGAGGAAATTCGCGTATTATCCAAGGTCCGGCAAGGGTTGGCGGCAGGCAAGCAGATCGGTGTCCTGACGCGTGAACTGCGTATCTGGGGCCCGCGCGAAAAGCTGGTGCCGCAGGCCGCGCAGCGCCTCTCGCTGGCGCAGCTGGAAGCTGCGCTGGGCATGGCCGCCAAGCTGGACCGGCAGGTCAAGGGCCTGCGCGCCGAAGGCATGCCGGCGGAGCCCTGGGATGGCCTGCTGCAGCTGGCGCTGTCCATCGCCCGGTAAGCCCGCGTAGCCTGAGCGTGGTCATTGGCGATCACTGCCAGCGACCCGCATAGCCAGCCGTAGCCGACAAAAAACCAAGCATTGAGGGCCGGGTCCCCTGGCCAGGAATATGAACGAGCTCGATCTCAAGCAGTACATGGACCGCGTCGGCCAGCAGGCCCGCGCCGCCTCCCGCGCCATGGCGCGCGCCTCCACCGCGGACAAGAACCGCGCCCTGCTGACCATCGCCGCCGCCATCCGCCGCGACGCCGCGCACCTCAAGGCCGTGAACGCCGGCGATGTGGAGCGTGCCCGCGCCAACGGCCAGGACGCCGCTTTCATCGACCGCCTGACGCTCTCGGACAAGGCGATCGACACCATGGCCGCCGGCCTGGAACAGATCGCCGCGCTGGCAGACCCGATCGGCGAGATCAGCAACATGAAATTCCGTCCCACCGGCATCCAGGTGGGCCAGATGCGGGTGCCGCTGGGCGTCATCGGCATCATCTACGAGTCGCGTCCCAACGTGACCATCGACGCAGCCGCGCTGTGCCTGAAGTCGGGCAACGCCACCATCCTGCGCGGCGGCTCCGAGGCGATCGATTCCAATACCGCGCTCGCCGCCCTGGTGGCCGAGGGCCTGGCCGCCGCCGGCCTGCCGCCCGAAGCGGTGCAGGTGATCTCGACCACCGACCGCGCCGCGGTTGGCCGCCTCGTCACCATGACCGAATATGTCGACGTGATCGTGCCGCGCGGCGGCAAGAGCCTGATCGCGCGCCTGATGGCAGAAGCGCGGGTGCCCATGATCAAGCACCTGGACGGCATCTGCCACGTCTATATCGATGTCGACGCGGACCTGGACAAGGCAGTGCGCGTTGCCGACAACGCCAAGACCCAGCGCTACGCGCCCTGCAACACCATGGAAACGCTGCTGGTCGCGCGCGATGTCGCCGCCGCGGCGCTGCCGCCGCTGTGCCGCATCTACCAGGAAAAGGGCGTGGAGCTGCGCGTGTGCGCCGCCACCCGCGCCACGCTGGAAGCCGCCGGTTTCACCGGCCTGGTCGACGCCACCGAAGAAGACTGGCGGCTCGAGTACCTGGCGCCGGTGCTGGCGATCCGCACCGTGGCCGGGCTGGACGAGGCCATCGAGCACATCAACACCTACGGCTCGGCGCATACCGATTCCATCATCACCGAGGACTACACCACCGGCATGCGCTTCCTGCGCGAGGTGGACTCGGCCAGCGTGATGATCAATGCGTCGACGCGCTTTGCCGATGGCTTCGAGTACGGCCTGGGCGCCGAGATCGGCATCTCCAACGACAAGCTGCACGCGCGCGGCCCGGTCGGTCTGGAAGGCCTGACCTCGCTGAAGTACGTGGTGTTCGGCCACGGCGAGATCCGTACCTGAGCGGGAGGCGGCACGCGT
This sequence comes from Cupriavidus sp. PET2-C1, assembly GCF_054515855.1. Lineage (NCBI taxonomy): Bacteria > Pseudomonadati > Pseudomonadota > Betaproteobacteria > Burkholderiales > Burkholderiaceae > Cupriavidus > Cupriavidus sp. PET2-C1. Next base: position 3,678,140 of record NZ_CM137259.1, on the reverse strand, counting down.
TCTGTGCCAGCTCCCGTTGCGCATCCCCACCGTTTCACCATTTCACCGTTCCCATGCGTTCCCATGGGAACCCAACCAGAAAAAAGGCCAGATGCTCTGGGTTAAAGCGCTGCACATCGTTTTCGTTGTCTCCTGGTTCGCCGGCCTGTTCTACCTGCCTCGCATCTTCGTCAACCTCGCCATGGAGCGCGAGCCGGCCAGCGTGCAGCGCCTGCTGCTGATGGCGCGCAAGCTCTACCGCTTCATGACCATGCTGGCGGTGCCGGCGCTGGTGTTCGGGCTGTGGCTGTATATCGGCTACGGGATCGGGCGCGGTCCGGGGCAGGGCTGGATGCATGCCAAGCTGGCGCTGGTGGTGGTGCTGATCGGCTATCACCATGGCTGCGGCGTGCTGCTCAGGAAGTTCGAGGGCGGGCGCAATACGCGGTCGCACACCTTCTATCGCTGGTTCAATGAGTTGCCGGTGCTGGTGCTGCTGGCGGTGGTGATCCTGGTGGTGGTCAAGCCGTTCTGACGCGCGTTGGCCGGCGGCCGCGCGCATCGCCTGCGCGGGCCGCCGGGTTTGGGTTTTTTCTCGTATCGTATTGAATTCGTTTCACGCAGCATTGCCGCATTCACCGCGCGGTTGTCTCGCCCCACTCCGTCCAGAGGACATGATGAGCAAGCAGGTCGACTACTACCTCACCCCGCAATCGCCTTTCGTCTACCTTGGCCACGAACGCTTCACCGCGATTGCGGCCAAGCATGGCGTGCAAGTCAATATCAAGCCCTGCGACCTGGGCCGCGTGTTCTCTGTTTCGGGGGGCTTGCCGCTGGCGCAGCGTCCGCCGCAGCGCCAGGCCTACCGCCTGGTCGAGCTGGCCCGCTGGAGCGAGTTTCTTGGCCTGCCGCTGAACCCGCAGCCGACCTTTTTCCCGGTCTCCGGCGATGCCGCCAGCAAGCTGGTCATCGCCGTGCAGCTGGCCCATGGCACCGCCCGCGCGATGGCGCTGATCGGCGTCATTGGCCGCGCCCTGTGGGCCGAGCAGCGCAATATCGCTGACGCCGCCACGCTGGCGCAGCTGGCCGACAGCATCGGCCTGGAAGGCGCGGCGCTGCTCAAGGCGAGCGACGCGCAGGCTGTCCAGGCCGCCTATACGCAGCACACCCAGGACGCGGTTTCCGTCGGCGTGTTCGGCGCACCGTGGTACGTCTATGACGGCCAGCCTTTCTGGGGCCAGGACCGCCTGGACTTCCTCGATCGCGCCCTAGCGGCGGGCTGAAGCCCCGGAGCGCGGTACACTGCGCGCTATCCGACCCCGTCCGCTACGGCGGACGTTTTTGTTTGCAGGAATTCCCAAGCCATGTCCCAAGCCTTTTTTGCCTCCTGCCCGCGCGGCCTCGAGAGCGCACTTGCCGAAGAGTTGCACGAGATCGCAGCCCGGCCCGGCCTGGCCAGGCTCGCCCCCATCCAGGTCCATCGCGAAATGCCCGGTGGCGTCACTTTCTCGGGCGAGATGGCCGCGGCCTACGCAGTCAACCTGCACTCGCGCATTGCCAGCCGGGTGCTGATGCGGGTCGCCAACCGCGGTTACCGGCGCGAAGACGACATCTATGATCTGGTGCGCGCTCAGCGCTGGGATCATTGGTTCACGCCGGATGAGACGCTCCGGGTGGACGTTACGTCGCATCGCTCGCCGCTGCAGAGCCTGAATTTCATCGCCCTGCGTATCAAGGACGGCGTTTGCGACGCCATGCGCGAGCGCTCGGGCGAGCGGCCCAGCGTCGATACCGTAAATCCGGATGTGCGGATCTATGCCCACCTGACCGAGCACGATTGCACGCTCTACCTCGACACTTCGGGCGATCCGCTGTTCAAGCGGGGCTGGCGCCTGGAGAAGGGCGAAGCGCCACTGAAGGAAAACCTGGCCGCCGGCATCCTGCGCCTGGCCGGCTGGGTGCCAGGCCAGACCGAACGCCCGTTCTACGATCCGATGTGCGGCAGCGGCACCTTCCTGGTGGAAGCGGCCCAGGTGGCCCTTGGCCTTGCGCCTGGCGCCAACCGCAGCTTTGGCTTCGAGCGCCTGAAGGGCGCCGACAACAAGACGTGGAACGCGCTGAAGGCGGCTGCGCGGGATGACGAGGAGGCCGCGCGCAAGCGCGTCGCGTCCGAGCCCCTGGAACTCGCCGGCAGCGATATTTCCACTGACCTGCTGTCGATGTCGCAAGCCAACTGGGAACGCGCGGGCTTGCCCGGCGAAGTGCGGTTGAAGCAGGTGGATGCGCGCTTTGCGCAGCCGCCGTTCGCGGCACCCGGCCTGATGCTGATGAATCCGCCGTATGGCGAGCGGATTGCCGTGCGGGGAGAACGCCGGCGGCCGATGGACGAAGCACCGGTCGACGAGATCGACGACGAAGCCGCCAATCAGTTCGCCAGCGCCTTTGCCACCACGCTCAAACAGCATTTCGCCGGCTGGCAGGCATGGGTGTTTACTGGCGACCTGACGCTGCCGCGCCGCCTGCGGCTCAAGGAGTCGCGCCGCACGCCGCTGTACAACGGCAATATCGAGTGCCGGCTGTTCCGTTTCGACATGGTGCGAGGCGGCAATCGCAACGCCCCGGCGCAACCTTCAGCCTGATGCGGCACGCGCAGGAGAGCGAGCCTCTCCTGCGCTGTATGGCTCAGCGCGCTGCGCGCCCGGTGACCCGCTCGGGGTGACGGGCGAAATCGTCCAGGAAGCCCTGGAAGCTGACCACCGGCTCCTGCAGCAGATGGCGCGGCAGGTCGAACAGCGCGTAGAAATAATCCTCACGCCCTTCGCAGCGCTCGGCCGGCAGGCAATATTGCTCCCAATCGATGCAGGCCGGCGTGTACATGCCGTTGCCTGGCCAGAAGAAAGGCACGATGCGGCCCTCGCGCAGTCCCTCGATCAGGGCCGCCGGCGCATCGTAAGCCTCTGCGGATTCCACCTGGTTGATCAGGCCGGCGCGTGTCTCGATCACCATCAGCGTGGCCTGGCCCTGCGCCGTCAGCATCAGGATGCCGGCCGGGTTGGGGTAGAGGTAGTACTCGACAAAGCCGTAGCGCGCGGTGACCTGGCGCACCCGCTCGCAGATCGCGGGGTCCGACAGGAAGGAAAACGAGTGGCGCGTCAGCAGGTCGCGCAGCGTGCGCGACAGGGTGGCGAAATACTGCTGCTGGAGTGCGTCGATCTCCTGGTCCAGCCGCTCGACCATGTTGCTGTCATGCTTCTTCACGTAGCGGTCGATCAGCCCATGGTTGAAGCCCTGCACGGCAATGCCTTCGTCGGCGGTGCCGGTCAGCAGGATGGTTTTGCACGGCAGATCCTGCAGGGCCTGGCAGAACTCCAGCCCGTTCATCTGCGGCATCGAATAATCGACCACGATCACGCCTGGCTGCACAAAGCGGTTGTAGTCGTGGATTTGCCGGTAGATACGGTCGATATCGAGCTGCACGGTGCGCCGCTCGGTCAGGAAGGTCAGGTCGTCGTGCGTGACCCGCACGGGCAGGAAGCCGGTCGAGCGCGTGGTGTAGGTCTCGCGGATCCATTGCAGGGCTTCGCGGGGATCGGTGAAGGTCACCACCGGCCGCGACGGATCCATCTGGAACGCCAGGCTGTCGATGAACGATTTACTGTCGTCGACGAGCACCGTGAGGATCGGGTGATGGAAGACCGACAGATTCCTGTCCTGGGGGTTGAATGTCATGTTGCGTTCGGCTCCGGTGTCGGCAGACACTTCGGGCGGGTGGTTTGGCGCGGCTGGGGATCCGGCGCGGCAAGGCCAGCGGACGGATCGGTTCGGAGCGGCCCACCGCGCTGGACTACACCTGGCCCTTTTTGGATGACCGGCGTGTGCCATGGCCGGTGACCGGAAACCAGTATAGCGCGCTAGCGCTCCCGCGCAACCGGACCTCGACGGGGTGGAAAAAAGCGCGACAGCGTCGCGCTTCGTCGCTCTCCTCGCGGCACCGGAAACGGGCGGGTGCCCGTTTCCGGTGCTTCCGGCGTGCTTACTCGACCGCCTTGCCCATGTCTTCCACCACCTTCTTGGCGTCGCCGAACACCATCATGGTCTTGTCCATGTAGAACAGTTCGTTGTCCAGGCCCGCGTAGCCGGCGGCCATCGAACGCTTGTTCACGATGATGGTCTTGGCCTTGTAGGCTTCCAGGATCGGCATGCCGGCAATCGGCGAGTTGGGATCGGTCTTGGCGGCCGGGTTCACCACGTCGTTGGCGCCCAGCACCAGCACCACATCCGCCTGGCCGAACTCGCTGTTGATGTCCTCCATCTCGAACACCTGGTCGTAAGGCACCTCGGCCTCGGCCAGCAGCACGTTCATGTGGCCCGGCATGCGGCCCGCCACCGGGTGGATGGCGTACTTCACCGTCACGCCTTTCTCGACCAGCTTCTCGGTCAGTTCCTTGAGCGCATGCTGCGCGCGCGCCACCGCCAGGCCATAGCCCGGGACGATGATCACGGTCTCGGCATTGCCCATCAGGAAGGCCGCGTCGTCGGCCGAGCCGGACTTCACGTTGCGCTGCGCCTGGCCGCCGGCAGCGGCCGCCGCGGGCGCGCCGCCAAAGCCGCCAAGCAGCACATTGAAGAACGAGCGGTTCATCGCCTTGCACATGATGTACGAGAGGATGGCGCCGCTTGACCCCACCAGCGAGCCGGCGATGATCAGCATCGGGTTGTTCAGCGAAAAGCCGATGCCCGCCGCCGCCCAGCCCGAGTACGAGTTGAGCATCGACACCACCACCGGCATGTCGGCGCCGCCGATCGGGATGATGATCAGCACGCCCAGTACAAAGGCGATCGCCAGCATCAGCAGGAAGGGCAGCCAGTCCTGCGACAGGCAGAAGATGATGCCGAAGCCGATCATGGCCACGGCCAGCAGCAGGTTCAGCAGATGCTGCCCGGCGAAGGACACCGGTGCGCCCTGGAACAGGCGGAACTTGTACTTGCCCGACAGCTTGCCGAAGGCGATCACCGAACCGGAGAAGGTGATGGCCCCCACGAAGCAGCCGATGAACAGCTCGATGCGGTTGCCAAACGGGATATCGTGCGAGCCCGGCGGCGTGATGCTGAACGCCGACGGCTCGGCCACCACGGCCACCGCGATGCAGACCGCGGCCATACCGATCAGCGAGTGCATGGCGGCTACCAGTTCGGGCATCTTGGTCATCTCGACCCGTCGCGCCACGAAGGCACCGATGCCGCCGCCGACCACCAGCGCGCCAAAGATCAGCGCCATGCCTTCGGCAACCGACGACTGGCCCGCGCCGATGGCCAGGAACTCATTCTTGAGCTTGACGATCAGCACCAGCGTGGTCACCGCGGCGATGGCCATGCCGATCATGCCGAAGGCGTTGCCGCGCCGCGCGGAACTGGGATGGGACAGGCCCTTCAACGCCTGGATGAAGCAGACCGAGGCGAGCAGGTAGAGCAGGGTGACGAGGTTCATGCTCACTTGGCGCCCTCCTCATGACCCTTGCCGGCCTTGGCCTTGGGTTCCTTTTTCTTGAACATCTCCAGCATGCGCTGCGTCACCAGGAAGCCACCGAACACGTTGACCGCGGCGAGCGCAACTGCCAGCGTGCCCATGGTGCGGCCCACGGGGCCCTCGGTCAGGCCGGCAGCCAGCATGGCGCCGACGATGATGATGGCCGAGATCGCATTGGTCACGGCCATCAGCGGGGTGTGCAGGGCGGGCGTCACCGTCCAGACCACGTGGTAGCCCACGTAGATCGCCAGCACGAAGATGATCAGGTTGATCACCGTGTGGTTCACCATTTCCATCGACTTCTCCTCCGTTGCTTGAATGCCTTGCTGCGCGGTTGTCCCGTGTTCTTTTGCCTGGCCAGGCGCCTGTGAGCGCCTACTGCATCGATGCCCCGCCTGGTGCCGCGTTGTCGTCTGTCGCGTCGGTACCCTCGCCCCAGGGGCGACGGTACGGCTGAATCCGAAAATGGCATGCCGGATGCGGGCATCGCACCGGCGTTGGCTCCCGGCGCGATGTCCTCATCCGCTTACACCTTCTTGATTTCCTTGATGGCGTTGTTGTCGTCCACCAGGATGATCTTCGGCTTGTAGGTGGCGATCTCTTCATCGCTCATCGGCGCGTAGGTGCAGATGATGAGATGGTCGCCCAGGTGCGCGCGCCGCGCGGCAGCACCGTTGAGCGAGATCTCGCCGCTGCCGCGGACGCCCTTGATGATGTAGGTGGAGAAGCGCTCGCCATTGTTGACGTTGTATAGCTCGATTTTCTCGAACTCCTTCATGTCGGCCGCTTCGAGCAGATTCTCGTCGATGCCGCATGACCCCTCATAGTTGAGGTCCGCCTGTGTCACGGTGACACGATGGAGCTTGGCGCGGAGCATGATGCGTTGCATGGGTGATACGTCCTTGGTTGATGCTGGATGAGCTTGTAGGGAGGCCCCTGGGGTTGAGTCCTGGCGGGCCATTTGGCATGGTTCCGGGGCCTGGGTATCGGCCAGCCGTACCGGCTGTACAGCCCGGTAGCAGCAGGCGCGCTACCGTGCACCTGGCCGGAACCGCCTGGCCCCATTCTAAAGCGACCGGGCCGCGGCGGGCCCGCTGCCGCTTCAGGACGCGCCGCGGACCACCTGGCCATCCTTGCACATCAGGCAGGCGGCGACGATATCGTCCTCCAGGTTCAGCGTGAACTGGCCTTCCTTGTCGATGACGAGCTTGAGGAAGTCGAGCACGTTGCGCGCATATAGCGCCGACGCGTCGGCCGCCACCATGCTGGCCAGGTTGGTGTGCCCGATCAGCGTGACGCCGTGGCGTTCCACCACTTCGTCAGCCACCGTCAGCGGGCAGTTGCCGCCCTGCGCCGCGGCGAGGTCGACCACCACCGAGCCCGGCTTCATCGCCTGCACCGTTTCTTCCTTGAGCAGCACCGGCGCCTGGCGGCCCGGGATCAGCGCGGTAGTGATGACGATGTCGGCAGCCTTGGCGCGCTCGTGCACCAGTTCGGCCTGGCGCCGCATCCAGTCGGGTGGCATGGGGCGGGCATAGCCGCCCACGCCCTGCGCGATCTCGCGCTCTTCGTCGGTGACGAAGGGCACATCGAGGAATTTCGCGCCCAGCGATTCGATCTGTTCCTTGACGGCGGGGCGCACGTCGGAGGCTTCGATGACAGCGCCCAGCCGCTTGGCGGTGGCGATGGCCTGCAGGCCCGCCACGCCGGCGCCGAGGATCAGCACGCGGGCCGCCTTGACGGTGCCGGCGGCGGTCATCAGCATGGGCATGAAACGCTGGTAATGATGCGCGGCGACCAGCACGGCCTTGTAGCCGGCGATATTGGCCTGGGAGGAGAGCACGTCCATGCTCTGCGCGCGCGTGGTGCGCGGCGCGGCTTCCAGCGCGAAGGCTGTCAGCGTGGCGCCTGCCATGCGCGCGTTGTTCTCTGCGTCGAAGGGATTGAGCATGCCGACCAGCACGGCGCCCGGCTTCATCAGCGCGAGCTCGGCATCGACGGGGGCGCGGACCTTGAGCACCAACTGCGCGCCGAAGGCTTGCGCCGCGGTGCCAATGGTGGCGCCGACGGCCTCATACGCCGAGTCCGGCACGCTGGCGCGTACGCCGGCTCCGGACTGGACGATGACCTGATGGCCCTGGGTCACGTACTTCTTGACCGTCTCCGGGGTGGCGGCGACACGAGTCTCACCTGCCCGCGTCTCCTGCGGGATGCCGATGTGCATCGTCAATTTCTCCTTTTGCTGGCGTCTTTGAGGCGCTGTCAAAATGATTCTGGCGTTGGCGCGCGAGCTTGTCGTACGACCGCTACGACATGGCAACGCGCTCGACCAGAACCGCTTCGGCTCATTCTGACAATGCCACTGATCTGCTAGGCGGGCGGACGTCTTTGGCTCTTTTGTGCCTGCCCTTTGTGTCTGCCATGCGCCCGGCCAAGCCGAACGCAGCGCACAATTTTTTCGCAGCTTACAGGAATCTGACGATATGTGGTGACCGGCCGGTCGGCTTTTGCGCAACCGCATCACCCTCGCATCCCCCCCTCGCAGGGACTGCCGGTTCATGCCAGGGCGTGCCGGGACGTTCCCTTTACGATTTTTACGCCATCCCTTGGCGGGCCGCTATTTTCTTGACACCGATTTTAGGCGCGTGCCCGTACTGTTCCGGTCGCGCCGCGGCCACTGTCGTCCTGACGCTCGCCGTGGCTTCGGCCATCGCCTCACGCATGGCTGTCCACCGATCGATGTCTTTTCCAATTGCCAAGTTATCCATGACTGCTCTTCGCTTCCACGTTTCGCACGTCTGCCTCGCTACCCTGTCTTGCGTCACGCTTCTCGCCGCACCGGCCACCTTCGCGCAGGGCGCACCCGATGCGGCCGCAGCCGCCGACGCGTCGCCGCACACGTTCACGGCCAACGTCACACTGGCCAGCGAATATCGCTACCGGGGCCTGATGCAGTCCAATCGCCGCCCGGCGATCCAGGGCGGGTTCGACTACACGCATGCAAGCGGCCTCTACGTGGGCAACTGGAACTCCAGCATCAGCTGGCTTGGCGACAGCAACGCCAAGGTGTCGGCGCCAATCGAGATGGATTTCTATGGCGGCTTCAAGAACACCTTCACGCTGGGCGGGCTCGAATGGAATTACGACGTCGGCGTGCTGGAGTACTACTACCCCGGCGATTATCCGGCCGGCTACACACGCCCGTACACGACGGAGCTGTACGGCGGCATCGGCTACGGCCCGGTGTTCCTGAAATACTCGCATGCAGTGACCAACCTGTTCGGCTTCAACGACAGCAAGAACAGCTACTACGTGGACCTGTCGGCCAATGTGCCGCTGAACGTCTGGGACCTGACGCTCAATGCGCACGTCGGCTACCAGAAGGTGAGGAATGTCACGGACGCCTCGTACACGGACTGGAAGCTGGGGTTGACCAAGGACCTGGGCAAGGGCTTTGCGCTGGCGATCGCTTATATCGACACCAACGCCAACAAGTCGGTCTACACCAATGTGCCCGGCCGCTATATCGGCAAGGCAGCTGCCTTCGCGTCGCTCACCAAGACGTTCTGAGCATGCCGCGCCATCTTGATGACATTTTGATGGCGGCGGCGGCGATTACTGCATCAACTTGAGGCGGCCTTGCATAGCATGGTTGCATCTCCAACAGACGACCCGCCCAGCGCGGGTCCCGCTCAAATGCGACAGTCGAGCCTTGCCGTGGCCTTTGCTTGCGTGCCACGCCGCCGTCTTTCCCGCACCGAACCCCGCACCGCGCGCCTTGATGCGTCCGGCATCGACGCCGCGCTGGCCCCCGTGCCAGCGCTTGGCGCGGATACCGCGCACAGCTGGATTCGCCTGCGCCTGGCGGTGGCATCGAGCCAGGTCTTCGCGCTGCGCCAGTCGCTGCACCGCGCGATCGGGCAGCTGGCGCGCATCTATGTGGTGGAAGTGGACCACCGCCATGGCGAGACCACGCTGCATGTGGAAGTCGAGCGCGGCGGCCGCGACGCTGCCATGCACGCCATCATGATGGCCCTGCCGGCCGCCGAGTTCGGCGTCACCACGGTACTGGGACAAGACCATGCCGCGCACTGACACGATGGCGGGCTTGCGCGAAGGCAGCCGCGCGACGCTGTGGCTGCCGCTGGTGACGCCGATGCAGGGCGGCGAGCTGGACCTGGCCTGCGCGCAGCGGCTGGCCGCGCACTATGCGGCCAGCGGCGTGGATGGGCTGGTCATCCTGGGCACGACCGGGGAGGGCGGCTTGCTCACGCGGGATGAGCGGCTGATGTTTACCGCCGCGGTGCTGGAGGCGGTGGACGGTGCGCTGCCGGTGCTGGCCGGCGTTGGCGGCGTGGATACCCGCGTGGTTTGCGAGCAGGTGCGCCAGCTCGACCGCTTCGACCTGGCGGGCTACCTGGTGCCGCCGCCGTACTACCTGCGGCCCGGCGACGAGGGCATTGCCTGGCATGTCGAGCGCGTGGCGGATGCCACCTGGCGCCCGCTGATGCTCTACAACGTGCCCAAGCGGACCGGTTGCAATATGTCGCCGGCATTGGTGCAGCGGCTGGCCGCGCATCCGCGCGTCGTCGCAGTCAAAGAGTGCGACGCGGCCGGTCTTCGCGCCCTGGTCGGCAACGATCGGCTCGCAGTCTTCTGCGGCGAGGACGCGGCCATGCTGGACCACCTGCTAGCGGGTGGCGACGGCGTGGTTCCGGCTTGCGCGCACATTCGCCCGGATTTGTTCGTGCGGCTGTTGCAACTGGTGGCGCAAGGCCATGTTGCCGCAGCGCGTGCGTTGTTTGCGAGCCTGGCGCCGTTGATCTCGCTGCTGTTCTCCGAGCCCAATCCGGCCCCGGTCAAGACCGCGCTGGCATTGTGCGGGCTGGCAGGATCCGAGGTCAGGCGGCCACTGGCGCCGGCCAGCCGCGCGCTGCGCGAACGGCTGGACCAGGTGATCGCTTCGCTGCCGGCGGTGGAGGACGTGGAGCGCACTTTGCTGCCAGCTTAGCGTCGGCGCGGGCGCGGCGCCGGCTGCGCCGGCTGCGCCGGTTGCGCGGGATGCGCGAAAGGGCAGCAACCGGTAGAATGCCGGATTGCCTAAAATTTGTGCATCATGTCACACGACTGGAAGGCCAGCGTCACTGTCGCCGCGGTTATCGAACGCGGCGGCCGCTTCCTGCTGGTGGAAGAAGAAACCCCCGACGGCCTGCGGCTGAACCAGCCTGCCGGCCATCTTGACCCGGGCGAAAGCCTGATTCACGCCGTCATCCGCGAAACGCTGGAAGAAACCGCGCACACGTTCGAGCCGCGCGCGCTGCTGGGCTGCTATATGGCCCGCCCGCACTCGGCCGGCACGGTGGCGCGGCCGGGCGGAGACATCACCTATGTGCGCTTCGCCTTTACCGGCGAGCTGGGCGCGCTCGATGCCGGGCGCCAGCTCGACGTGGGCATCGTGCGCACCGTGTGGATGAGCGCCGACGAAATCCGCGCTTGTCCCGAGCGCCATCGCACGCCGCTGCTGCTGGCCTGCATCGAGGATTACCTGGCCGGCAAGCGCTTCGCGCTCGACGCGCTCTACACCCATCCTTCCGTGGTGGGCGGCGGAGTGCCGTCATGAGCCAGGGCAAGCGCGTGGTGGTGGGCATGTCGGGTGGCGTGGATTCGTCGGTGACAGCCTGGCTGCTCAAGCAGCAAGGCTATGAGGTGATCGGCCTGTTCATGAAGAACTGGGAAGACGACGACGACAGCGAGTACTGCTCGACCCGGCAGGACTGGCTGGACGTGGTCTCGGTGGCCGACCTCATCGGCGTCGACGTGGAAGCGGTCAATTTCGCCGCCGAGTACAAGGATCGCGTCTTTGCGGACTTCCTGCGCGAATACTCGGCCGGCCGCACGCCCAATCCCGACGTGCTGTGCAATGCCGAGATCAAGTTCAAGGCCTTCCTGGACCACGCCATGTCGCTGGGCGCGGACACGATCGCCACCGGCCACTACGCGCGCGTGCGCGAAGCGGGGGCGGATGTGGGTGCCGGCACGGGCCGCTTCGAGCTGCTCAAGGCCTTTGACCACACCAAGGACCAGAGCTACTTCCTGCACCGGCTGAACCAGGCGCAGTTGTCGCGCACGCTGTTCCCGCTGGGCGAGATGCCCAAGACGCGCGTGCGCGAGATCGCTGCGGAGATTGGCCTGCCCAATGCCAAGAAGAAGGATTCCACCGGCATCTGCTTTATCGGCGAGCGGCCGTTCCGCGATTTTCTCAACCGCTACCTGCCGACCAAGCCGGGGCCGATGAAGACGCCGGACGGCAAGGAAGTCGGCCAGCATATCGGCCTGGCGTTCTACACGCTGGGGCAGCGCAAGGGCATCGGCCTGGGCGGCAGCCGCGCGGGCAATGGCGACGCCTGGTACGTGGCGCGCAAGGACATGGCCAGCAACACGCTGTATGTGGTGCAGGGCCATGAGCATCCGTGGCTGCTGACGCCCACGCTCGACGCTGCCGACTTGTCGTGGGTGGCGGGCACCGGCCCGGCGGTGGGCACCACGCTGTCGGCCAAGACGCGGTATCGGCAGAGCGATGCGCCGTGCACGGTGACGGGGGCGGGCGACGATGCCCTGCAACTGACGTTTGCGCAGGCGCAGTGGGCGGTTACGCCGGGCCAGTCGGCGGTGCTGTACGACGGCGATGTCTGCCTGGGCGGCGGCATCATCCGCTAGTTCGCCGGCTGCGCGCTGCGCGGGAAGATAAAAACCGGCTCGATGGCCGGTTTTTTTATCTTCTCGTCGACCGGCGCGTCAGGCGCGCGGCGGTTCCGTGTCGATGAACGACTGGCGCTTGGCGAGCTTGTCCTGGTACACGGCGAGGCGCGGGTGGCGCTCACGCCAGGCGATGTCCGGGAAGCGGAAGTCGAGGTACGACAACGCGCAGCCCACGGCCACGTCGGCCAGCGAGTAATGGTTGCCCGAGCACCAGGGCCGGTCGGCCAGGCCGTCGGCGATGGCCGCCAGCGCCGCGTCGATCTTGCCGAGCTGGCGCTTGACCCAGCGCTCGCTGCGCTGCTCGGGCTCGCGTTGCGTGTGTTCCAGGCGCGCCAGCAGGGCGGCGTCGAGCAGGCCATCGGCCAGCGCTTCCCAGCAACGCACTTCGACGCGTTCGCGGGCGCCTTGCGGGATCATGCGGCTGACGGGCGTCAGGGTGTCGACGTATTCGACGATCACGCGCGAGTCGAAAATCGCGCCGCCGTCTTCCATGACCAGGCACGGTACCTTGCCCAGCGGATTGAACTGGGAGATGGTGGTGTCCGGCGACCACACGTCAACCTCGACCATCTGGTAATCGATCTTCTTTTCCGCCATCACTACGCGCACCTTGCGCGCGTAAGGGCTGGTTTGCGATGCATACAGCTTCATGGACTCCCCTCGAGCTTGTTATGAAGTGCATCGGTCGCGCCTCGCGCGGCCGGCATGCCCGATGCACTTCATAACAGGCTAGCGGATCGGCGAGCGCGAGTATACCCGTGCCCCGTCCGGGATGTGCCGGGCGTGCGCGGCGCCCGCCCGCCGTGTCGTCATGCCGAGACGCGAGCGCTGCCCGGCCCCGCGAACGCGTCCACAGAAGGCGGGCCGCGATGGTAAAATGCCCGCTTTCCGTCGTGCCGTCAGTCGGTTTTTGCGCCGAATTGTTCACTTTTTGAGGCGAATTGGACCTGTTTTTGTGTCTTTTCCCCTCTTTAGAGCGGTTTCGGCCATGTCGCCGGCCACTTCGGCCCGCGCGGGCCTCGCCCGGCTATTTGCCCGCGCAACCTGCCCGCCCGGCCACGCTTGCGTAACCACTTCCCTCCATCCCTCCGGTCTCCCAGCATGTCTTCTTCTTCGCTCTCCCCGCTCACCGCCCTGTCTCCCATCGATGGCCGCTACGCCTCCAAGGCCGATGCGCTGCGCGAGTGGCTCTCGGAAGCGGCCTTCATGCGCAACCGCGTCAAGGTGGAAGTGCACTGGCTGATCGCGCTGTCGCAAGCCGGCCTGCCCGACATGCCGAAGTTCTCGCCGGCCTCGGAAGCGGCCCTGCTGGCGCTGGTGGACAACTTCACCGAAGCCCAGGCATCGCGCATCAAGGAGATCGAGGCGGTCACCAACCATGACGTGAAGGCCGTGGAGTACTGGCTCAAGGAACAGGTCAAGGGCAACGCCGAACTGGAAGCCGCGAGCGAGTTCATCCATTTCGCCTGCACCTCGGAAGACATCAACAACACCTCGCACGGCATGATGCTCAAGGGCGCCCGCGAAGGCGTGATCCTGCCCACGCTGCAACGCGTGCACGCGCGCCTGGTGGAGCTGGCGCATGCCAATGCGAGCCAGCCGATGCTCTCGCGCACCCACGGCCAGCCGGCCAGCCCGACCACGCTGGGCAAGGAAATGGCCAACGTGGCGGCACGCCTGGCGCGCGCCATCGAGCGCATCCAGCGGGTGGAGCTGCTGGGCAAGATGAACGGTGCGGTCGGCAACTACAACGCCCACCTGTCGGCGTACCCCAGCTTCGACTGGGAGGCGTTCTCCAAGCAGGTGATCGAAACGCGCCTGGGCCTGACCTTCAATCCCTACACCATCCAGATCGAGCCGCACGATTACATGGCCGAGCTGTTCGACGCCATCGCCCGCGCCAACACCATCCTGCTCGACCTGAACCGCGACATCTGGGGCTATATCTCGCTGGGCTACTTCAAGCAGCGCACCAAGGCCGGCGAAATCGGCTCGTCGACCATGCCGCACAAGGTCAACCCGATCGATTTCGAGAACTCGGAAGGCAACCTGGGCCTGGCCAACGCGGTGCTGCGCCACTTGTCGGAAAAGCTGCCGCTGTCGCGCTGGCAGCGCGACCTGACCGACTCCACCGTGCTGCGCAACATGGGCGTGGCCTTCGGCTACAGCCTGCTGGCCTATGAGGCCTGCCTGCGCGGCCTGGGCAAGCTGGAAACCAACCCCGAGCGCCTGGACGAAGACCTCGACAACTGCTGGGAAGTGCTGGCCGAGCCGGTGCAGACGGTCATGCGCCGCTTTGGCGTGCCCAATCCCTACGAGCAGCTCAAGGAACTCACGCGCGGCAAGGGCATCTCGCGCGAGGCGCTGCAAACCTTTATCACCGGCCTGGCGATCCCCGACGATGCCAAGAAGCTGCTGCTGGAAATGACCCCGGCCACCTATATCGGTCGCGCTGTCAGCCTCGCCGAACGCGTGTGATGCTCCCGGCCTGCGGGCCGGCGCGGTGCAAAAAAAGCCATCCCCGGGGATGGCTTTTTTGTTGACGGGCGGCCGGCGCGGGCACGGCTTGCCGGCTGCGGCGAAATGTCACTTCAAATGGTTTGAATGATTTCATGAATTTCGGACCGTTCCGCAACCTGCCCGCCGCACAATAATGCGAGAATTCAAAGAGCAGCAGTAATTGCCGTTCAGTAAAAGATAGTGAAGGGGTCCTTATCCATGCATTCCCAAGCCAAAGCTGGCGCCCACGCTGGCGCTGCCGCAGCGCCGCAGCCGACGTCCTCCGCCTATGGGGCGACGGCAATCGGCCTGCACTGGATCATCGCGCTGCTGATCTTCGCCGCCTTCGGGCTGGGCCTGTACATGACCAGCATCCCAGGCTTGTCGATGCTCAAGCTCAAGCTGTTTTCCTGGCACAAGTGGATCGGCGTGACCGTCTTTGCCATCGCCGTGCTGCGCGTGCTGTGGCGCGCCACCCACCGCGCGCCGGCACCGGCCGCGGGCACTCCGGCCTGGCAGGCCAAGGCCGCGCACGCGGCTCACCTGCTGCTCTACGCGCTGATCGTGGTGGTGCCCATCACGGGCTACCTGTACAGCTCGGCTTCAGGGGTTCCCGTGGTCTACCTCGGCATCTGGCAGCTGCCCGCGCTGATCGAGAAGAACGATGAGCTCAAGGAAATCCTCAAGCTGGCCCACATCTGGCTGAACTACCTGATGGCCGTGATCGTCGTAGTGCATGCGGCGGCTGCCATCAAGCATCAGTTCATCGAGCGCGATGGCACGCTGGCGCGCATGCTGCCGTTCCTCAAGTAAGCCGACGTACCGACATACCGACATACTGATAAATGACCGAGGGCCGCATGGCCCTCTTAGCGACAGGAGTTTTTAATGAAACGCATTCCCCGCCCGAGCGCGCTCCTGATGGCAGCCACGCTGGCCACTGCCGGCATCGCAGCCAACTACGCCTGGGCCCAGGTCGACGCAGCCAAGAGCTCGGTCACCGCGACGGCCCGCCAGATCGGCGTGCCGATGGAGGGCAAGTTCAAGAAGTTCGACGCCACGGTCGCGTTCGATCCCGCCAAGCTGGCCACGTCCTCGGCCAAGGTCGAGATCGACGTGTCCAGCTTCGAGATCGGCGACGCCGAGACCACCAAGGAGGTCAAGGGGCGCGACTGGTTCGACGCGGCCAAGTACCCCAAGGCGCTGTTCCAGTCGACCAGCATCAAGGCCGGCGCCGCCGGCAAGTATGAGGTGACGGGCAAGCTCACCATCAAGGGCAAGACCCAGGACGTCGTGATTCCGGCAAGCTATCGCCAGGATGCCGGCGGCCAGGTGTTTGAAGGCGTGCTGCCGATCAAGCGCACCGTGTACAACATCGGCGACGGCGAATGGAAGGACACTTCCGTGGTGGCCGACGATGTCCAGATCAAATTCCGTATCGTGACCGTGGCTAAGAAGTAAGCGCGCGGCGCCCATCTTCCCTGCCATTCCTTTTGCTGTTCATCCCCAACTTTTTGCCGGGAGCTCTCATGAAATTGCGCACCATCCTCGCCGCTGTCGCGGCCCTGTCCGTCGTCGGCGTTGCATCCGCCAACACGGTGACCTACAACCTCGATCCCACCCACACGTACCCGAGCTTCGAAGCCGACCACCTGGGTGGCCTGTCGACCTGGCGCGGCAAGTTCGAAAAGTCGAGCGGCGTGGTGACGCTGGACCGTGCTGCGAAGACCGGCTCGGTGGACATCAAGATCGATCCCGCCTCGGTCGACTTCGGCAACAGCAAGCTGAACCAGCACGTGAAGGGCCCTGACATGTTCAACGTCGAAGCCTTCCCCGAAGCCACCTACAAGGGCAAGTTCTCCAAGTTCAACGGCGATGTGCCGACCGAAGTCGATGGCGTGCTGACCCTGCACGGCGTGTCCAAGCCGGTCAAGCTGGAGATCCGCGACTTCAAGTGCATCCAGCATCCGATGCTCAAGCGCGAAGCCTGTGGTGCTGACGCGGTGGGCACCTTCAGCCGTGCCGATTTCGGTATCGACTACGGCGTGAAGATGGGCTTCAAGCCCGAGGTCAAGCTGGCGATCCAGGTCGAAGGTGTAAAGGCGGACTAAGCGCCGGCCAAGCGTCGACTAAAAAGGCCGGCCAGGACGGACGGCACAGGCTGCGCGATGCCCGGGCTTTGTCCCGCGGCGCCGCGCATGCAAGCAGCAAGGCAAAAGGCCGGGAGCATTCCCGGCCTTTTGCTTTATTTCCGGCGGTTTCCGTCGTTCCCGGCTCGGCGGGCGGGCTTGCGCAGGTTGTGTTGTCTGCACTTGACGCCCACAGTACAATGATCCGCTAAGATTCAGTTACAGTCTCACCCAGTACAGCCTCACGCAGTTTCAGTCTCAGTCACAGTTACCAGGGTGTAGTCGCGCGCGTGCCAACATCAGGACGCCCATGCCCGCAACCGATTACCGACATGTATCCCAGCAGTACCCCCTGATACTGGCCTAGCGTAGCGATCCATCGCCCTACGAGCTGTACCCGGCCAGTCAATGATGCATGTTGAACTGGGCGGCCGGCAGCGTTTTTCGGATTTCTCTGGCGCAATACCGTGTACTCCCAAACGCAAATCGATCCGGTGGTTAGTTTCCGCAACTCGCAGGGCGAGCAGGTGCGGGGCACAATTATCAATCTCCAGAGAAAAGCTCTGGTGATGGAAATCTACAATCCATACTCGATCGTCCAGGTCAGCGAGGTGCTGAGCGAGCTGAGTGTGCGCATGGGCAGCAAGAACGCCTACCTGGGCAAGGCGGTGGTGATGAGCCTGGTGAACACCGGCCTCACCGCGGTGGTATCGCTGACGCTGATCGACGAATGGCGCGAGCTGAGCGACCTGCCCAATGAGCCAAAATCGGTTGGGCGCGAGGCCGAACTGTTCATCAACGACTGGGATGCGCGCTTCAATATCCGGCGCGATTACCAGATCGTGGTCAATGAAATGCGCGCGTTTCTCTCGGAAGTCTCGCGCTGGGTCGAGCAGGTCGACCTGACCGAGAACCTGCCCAAGACCGACGGACGGCTGCGCGAGGACGTGTTCTATGAGCTCGCCACGCCAATCATGCTCAAGGTCAAGACCTACCTCGACCGGCTTGAAGGCGAGGCCGAGCAGGTGGACGCGGAGATCGCGCCGGTGCACCGCACATACGCGCAATCGGCCCTGCATCCGCTGCTGCTGCGCGCTCCCTTTGTCTACCGCACCTTCACCAAGCCGCTGGGCTATGCGGGCGACTATGAGATGGTCAACCAGATCCTGAACGATCCGCAGCAGGGCCCGACCACCTACTTCCAGATCGTCAATACGGCCTTCCTCAAGGCGGCCGTGGCGACCGCCCACCGCAACCGGATCGACCTGCTGGTCGATTTCCTGTCGCGCCAGGCCGATGCCGCCCGCGCGGCCGGCAGGCCATTTCGCATCCTCAATGTCGGCTGCGGCCCGGCCTTCGAGATCCAGCGCTTCGTGCGCGAGTATCCGCAGCCCGAGCTGCTGTCGTTCCAACTGGTCGACTTCAGCGAGGAGACCCTGGCTTACACCAAGTCCTCCATCGAGAGCTCGGCCGCCTCGGCGGGGCACAAGGTGTCGGTGGAGATGGTGCATCAATCGGTACATGAGCTGCTCAAGCGCAAGATCGCGCCGGACGACGCCGGGCTGCGCGAGTTCGATGCGGTGTATTGCGCCGGGTTGTTCGACTACCTGTCCGATAAGGTGTGTTCCCGCCTGCTGAGCTATTTTGCTGCGCGTACGCGGCCGGGCGGCCAGTTGCTGGTAACCAACGTCCATTCGGACAATCCGGAGAAATTCGGCATGGAACACCTGCTGGAGTGGTACCTGATCTATCGCGACGAGGCCAGGATGAGTATGCTGCTGCCCGAACAATCCCGTGATCACAAGCTCTATGTCGACCAGACCGGGGTCAATGTGTTCGCGGAAGCGATCATCCTCTGAAACGCCAGTAGCCGGCCCAGCCATGAGCACCAATCAACTTTACGCGGGTTACCAGACCGAGCTGGCGGATTTCCGCCTGGCCTTCAGCCGCGGCGGCGCCTATACCGCCATCGTGCTGGTGCTGCTCGGCGTGGGGCTGGACTACGGCCAGTACCCGCAGTTGCAGGCGCCCTTCGCCGTGGCGCGCGTGCTGGTGTCGCTGCTGATCGCCGGCATCGTGATGCTGTTGTACAGCACGGCAGGGCGCCGTTTTGCGCCATGGCTGACGCTGTCGTGGCTGCTGCTGCCGCAGATCATGATCTCGTGGATGATCTGGCATACCGATGGCGTGGAGTCGCCGTATTACGTCGGGCTGAATCTCGCGATCTTCGCGTCTGGCATCGCGCTGCCGTTCGGCCTGTGGCAGAACCTGGTCTTCGGGATCCTGTCCTACCTGTTTTACCTGCTCGCCTGCGTGCTGCATTCCGGCGGCATCGAGCCGGCTGGCACCTTCATCGTCAATTCGCTGTTCCTGCTGTTCGCCGCGGCGGCCAGCGCGGTCTATACCTTCTTCAATGAACGGGCGCGCTTCATGCTGTTCCGGCTGAAGGCCGAAGTGGCGGAGAAGAACGGCGAGCTCGAAGTGATCAACCGCAAGCTGGTCGACATCAAGGGCCAGATGCTGCAGCAGGAAAAGATGGCCGCCATCGGTACACTGGCCGCGGGCCTGCTGCACGAGGTCAACAACCCGGTCAACTTCTGCCTGATGGCGATCGAGGTCGCGCTGGAAGAACCGGTGGCCAAGAACGAGCCGATGCTGCAGGAGTGCCTGGTCGACGCCAAGCAGGGCATGCAACGCATCCAGCATATCGTGTCGGACCTGAAGACCTTCGCTTATCGCAAGCCCGGTGCTGAAGCGGAAGGCACGCCCTTCCTGTTCGAGAAGGCGCTCGATTCCTCGATCCGGCTGACCGCGCATGAGCTGCGCGGGGTGGCCGTCACGCGCGAGCTGCCGACCGATACGCTGGTGCTGGGCGACGAAGCCGCGGTGATCGGCGTCCTGATCAACCTGTTTTCCAACGCCGCGCTGGCCATGCGCAAGGCCGGCACGCAGGCCCCCGCCATCCATACCACGGTGAAGTGGGTTGAGCGCCGGCTGCATGTGACCGTGAAGGACAACGGGCCGGGCATAGCGCAAGAGCACCTGGCGCGCGTGTTCGAGCCGTTCTTCACCACGCGCGAAGTCGGCCAGGGCCTGGGCCTTGGCCTGTCGATCAGCTACGCGGTGATCGAGCGTCACGGCGGCGTGCTGTTTGCCGAGAGCGAACTGGGCCAGTGGGCCTCGTTCAGCTTCGACCTGCCCCGAGCCGACTGAGAATGCCATGAGCGACGCCCGTCAACCACGGCTTACCGTGCTCTACGTCGATGACGAGGAAATGGCATGCAAGTACTTCGCCCGCGCGGTCGGCACGGAGTACGAGGTGCTGGTCGCCAGCGGCGCCGACGAAGCGGTACGCATCCTGCGCCGGGAGAGCGCGCGCATCGCCGTGCTGGTGACGGATTTCCGCATGCCGGGGCGCGATGGCGGCGACCTGCTGCGCCAGGTTGCGCTTGAGTACCCGCAGATCGTGCGCATCCTGGTGACCGCCTACGCGGACAAGGACATGCTGTTGCAGACGGTCAACACTGGCGAAGTGTTCCGCATCCTGGAGAAGCCCATCGAGCTGGGCCAGGTGCGCGAAGCGCTGCGGCTGGCCGCCGAGCGCTATCGCGAACGCTCGATCCGCCATCAGCGCCTGATGGCGATCGACGAGACGCTGGCCTTCCTGGCGCACGAACTGAACACGCCGCTGGCGGCGATCGCAAATTTTGCGCGCGGTATCGAAAGCCGTATCGCGGCGGAATACAATCCGCTGCGCCAGAGCGAGATTGGCCAGGCGGCCACGTCGATGCACGACAACGCGCAGTATTGCCTGGCCGTGATTTCGTCGTTCCTGCAGTCGGTGCGCAGCAGCGGCAGCCGGCCGAGCACGCAAGCGGGCGCCAGCCGGGAAGTGACCGCCGGCGGCCTGATCGCCGCGCTGCTCGACACCTACCCCTTTGCCGGGCCGCAGCGTGAGTGGGTAAAGATCGAAATGCATGACGACTTTGCCGTGCGCACGCTGCCCAATTGCGTGGCGCTGGTGCTGTCGTCGCTGTTGTCCAATGCGCTGCGGGCGCTCGACGGCGTCGACGCGCCTTCGCTGCGCTTCGTGGTGGTGGCCGAGCCCGATGCCGCGATCCGCATCTGCGACAACGGCCCGGGCATACCACCTGAGGTGATGGGGCGCCTTCTGGTGGATCCGGTCACCACCCATGCGAGTACCGGCGGCAACGGACTGGGCATGATTTTTTGCAACCGTGTCATGCAGTCTTTCGGTGGCGGCATCCGGATCGAGTCTACGTCCGGTGCGGGTACCACAGTGACGCTGGATTTCCCCAATACCAAGAGTCGAATGCATAGGAGTGATCGATGAACGAACCGAATGCCACGCAGGCACCATCACCGGCGATTCTGTTCGTCGATGACGAGGCGACGGCCGTCAAGTATTTCCAGCGTGCCATCGGAGCCCTGGCGCCGGTCGTGACCGGTGGCTCGGTCGAAGAGGGCAAGGCGCTGCTGGATGCGCACGCGGACAGCCTTGCGGTCCTGGTCTCCGACCAGCGCATGCCGGGCGAGTACGGCAACGAGCTGCTGCGCTACGCGCGCGAGCGCTATCCGCATATCGTGCGGATCCTGACCACCGCTTACTCGGAGATCGAGCATACGGTCGCGGCCGTCAACGAGGGCCAGATCCATCGCTATATCAAGAAGCCGTGGGATATCACCTCGCTGCGCATGGAGCTCAAGCAGGCGCTTGAGATGGCTGGCCTGCGCAAGGAGCGCGACCAGTTGCTGCGCGAGAAGCTGAGCGTGCTGCAGCGGCAGACCATTGCCGCGCGCATCGGCCTGATCCGCACGCTGTCGGCCAGCCTGATCGGCCCGGAGCGCTTCCAGCCGGTGGACACCTACCTGGCCTCGGCCGCGCTGGTTGGCGTGCAGAATCCCGAGCCGGACTGGCTGTTGATGGACTACGCCGACCTGGTGGCGGCGGAAAGCCGCCGCAGCGGCACCTTCGGCCACGCCGTGGCGCTCAAGCTCGCCGCGCTGCGCACGCAGCTCGCCGGCCGTGGAGCCGGCGATGCGGTGGCGGCACTGGCCGAGACGCTGGCCGCAACGGAAGGTGCGGCCAACGTGCGCCGCGATGGCGATGCCCTGGTGTGGATCCAGGGCGCCGCGCTTGCCGAGTACCTGGGCGAACCGGTGGATAAGGAGGTGTCCGCGCAGCATGTCACCTGGCTGGCCGGGCTGCTGTGGCTGGATGAAACCGGCGGCGCGCTCAAGGCTGTGCGGGAGGGCGACTCCATCGTCTACCGCCCCACCGATCGCACCGCGGAGTTTGCCGCGGATCGCCTGGCGGTGTGGATCGAGCAGTTCTGAGCGAATCCCGAGCGCGCTCCGAGCGCGTTCCGAGTCGCAACGGCATGACAAAAAAAAAGGGCACCCGAAGGTGCCCTTTTTTGCTGCCTTTGAATCTATCCGCGGCCGGCCCGTCAGGCCTGCGCGCCGAAGTTCGGGTCGTCGCGGTCGACGTCGCCCGGCTTCTTCTCGCCCTTGACCAGGTCCTCGCGCTTGACGCCCAGCCACATGGCCAGCGCCGCGGCGACGAACACCGAGGAGTAGATGCCGAACAAGATGCCGACGGTCAGCGCCAGCGCGAAGTAGTGCAGGGTAGGGCCGCCGAAGAAGAACATCGACAGCACCATCATTTCGGTCGAGCCGTGGGTGATGATGGTCCGCGAGATGGTGCTGGTGATCGCGTTGTCGATGATCTCGTGCGTGGTCATCTTGCGGTACTTGCGGAAGTTCTCGCGAATCCGGTCGAAAATCACCACCGACTCGTTCACCGAGTAACCCAGCACCGCCAGGATCGCCGCCAGCACCGACAGCGAGAATTCCCACTGGAAGAAGGCGAAGAAGCCCAGGATGATCACCACGTCGTGCAGGTTGGCGATGATGCCGGCCACTGCGAACTTCCACTCGAAGCGGAACGACAGGTAGATCACGATGCCGGCCACCACGCACAGCAGCGCCAGCAGCCCGTCGGTGGCCAGTTCCTTGCCCACCTGCGGGCCGACGAACTCGACACGCTGGAGCTTGACGTCAGGCGCGGCTGTCTGCAGCGCCGTCATGACCTGCTCGCTCTGCTGGGCCGAGGTGGCGGGCTTGCCGTCCGGGCCCTTTTGCAGGGGCAGGCGGATCATCACGTCGCGCGAGGTGCCGAAGTTCTGCACCTGCACGTCGGTGTAGCCAAGCTTGCTGACCTGGCCGCGGATGCGCTCCAGGTCGGCCGTCTGCTGGTAGTTGACCTCCATCACCGTGCCGCCGGTGAACTCGATCGACAGGTGCAGGCCCTTGTGTGCCAGGAAGAATACGGCGGCGGCAAACGTCAGGAAGGAAATCACGTTGAAGATCAACGCGTGCTTCATGAACGGAATATCGCGCCGGATGCGGAAGAATTCCATGTTGAATCCTGTTTTGTACGGCAGCGCCTGCTGCCGTTCTATGCTGGTTGGATGTCCGTGCGCGTTCTGTGCGCGCGGACATCCATGATGCTTACTTGGCGACGGTGCCCTGGCTGTCCGAGCCCGGCTTCCAGATCTGGCCGATCGCCACGCTTTGCAGCTTCTTCTTGCGGCCGTACCAGAGGTTCACCAGGCCGCGGTTGAAGAACACCGCCGAGAACATCGAGGTCATGATGCCCAGGCAGTGCACCACGGCAAAGCCGCGCACCGGGCCGGAGCCGAAGGCCAGCAGCGCCAGGCCCGCGATCAGGGTGGTCACGTTGGAGTCCAGGATGGTGGCCCAGGCGCGGTCGAAGCCGACGGCGATCGCCATCTGCGGCGAAGCGCCCGCGCGCAGTTCCTCGCGGATCCGCTCGTTGATCAGCACGTTGGCGTCAATGGCCATGCCGAGCACCAGCGCGATAGCGGCGATGCCGGGCAGCGTCAGCGTAGCCTGCAGCATCGACAGCACCGCCACCAGCAGCAGCAGGTTGATGGCCAGCGCGGCCACCGAGAACACGCCGAACAGCATGTAGTACAGCATCATGAAGACGGCGATGGCGGCAAAGCCGTAGGCCACCGAGTCAAAGCCCTTCTTGATGTTGTCCGCGCCCAGCGACGGACCGATGGTGCGTTCTTCGATGATTTCCATCGGCGCGGCCAGCGAGCCGGCGCGCAGCAGCAGGGCCAGGTCGTTGGCGGCTTCGGTGGAGTACGAACCGGTGATCTGGAAGCTGGAGCCCAGTTCGGACTGGATCGTTGCCACCGTCAGCACTTCGCCCTTGCCCTTCTCGAACAGCACGATGCCCATCGGCTTGCCGATGTTCTCGCGCGAGACGTCGCGCAGCACGCGGCCACCTTGAGCGTCGAGCTTGATGTTGACCGAGGCGCGCTGGTTCTGGTCGAAGCCTGCCGAAGCGCTTTCGATGCGGTCGCCGGTGAAGATCACCTGCTTCTTGAGCACCACCGGGGCGCCGTTGCCTTGCGTGAACAGCTCGCTGCCGAAGGGGATCGGGTCGCCCGGGCGCGGATTGCGCGGCGCGTCGGGGTCGGCCAGGCGGGCTTCCAGCGTGGCGGTGCGGCCGATGATGTCCTTGGCCTTTGCGGTGTCCTGCACGCCAGGCAACTGCACCACGATGCGGTCGGCGCCTTGTTGCTGGATCACCGGCTCGGCCACGCCGAGCTCGTTGACCCGGTTGTGCAGGGTGGTGATGTTCTGCTTGACCGCCGCATCCTGCACCGTCTTGCGTGCCGCATCGGTGAACACGCCGGAAATGTTGTTGCCATCCGGGGTGAACGCCAGCTCGCGCAGGTTGTCGGCCAGGATGCCGCGTGCCTTGCTGGCGTCGTCGGCATTGTTGAAGCGCACCGTCAAGCGGTCACCGTCGCGGTCGATGCCGCCATGGCGGATGCCCTTGTCGCGCAGCAGGGTGCGGGCGTCGCCGGCCAGGCTGTCGAGCTTCTTGTCGACCGCGCCCTTCATGTCCACTTGCAGCAGGAAGTGCACGCCACCGCGCAAGTCCAGCCCCAGGTACATCGGCAGCGCGTGCATGGCGGTGAGCCAGCGCGGCGAGCCCGACAGCAGGTTCAGCGCGACCACGTAGGTGGCGTCATTGGGGTCGGGGTTGAGCGCGCGGGTCAGCACGTCCTTGGCCTTGAGCTGCTCGTCGGGCGTCTTGAAGCGCGCCTTGACCGAGCCGGACTGGCCGTTCAGGTCGAAGAACATGCCGTCGGGCTGCAGGTTGTTCTGCGCCAGCACCTGCTCGATCTGCTTTTGCATGGCCAGGTCGACCTTGACCGTGGCCTTGGCGGAGGAGACCTGCACGGCAGGCGCCTCGCCGAAGAAGTTCGGCAGCGTATAGGTGATGCCGATGGCCAGAGCCACCAGGATCACGAGGTATTTCCAAAGCGGATAACGATTCATCTTTGGCCAGTCGTTCTTCGGTTGGTGGCGCCGACGAGACCGTCAGCGGGCAGTTGGCACCACCGCACCGGTTGGCAAACAGCCGCCTGGCATCCACGGATAACCCGTGCTGGATCAGGCGGCTGCAGGGGCACGCGCGCTAAAGGCGTGCCGGGAAGGGCGAAAAAGCAGGCAGGCGGTGCGGGAGAAGCTGGGCGGCGCCTGAGTCAAGCGACGCCACGCCCGCGGCCGCGGTGCTCAGAGCGACTTCAGCGAGCCCTTGGGCAGCACCGTGGTAACCGCGCTCTTTTGCACCGTGATTTCGGTGCCCGCGGCGATTTCGATGGTCACGTATTGTTCGTTGACCTTGGTGACACGGCCGAGAATGCCGCCAGCGGTCACGACTTCGTCGTTCTTGGCCAGGGCTTCCAGCATTGCCTTCGATTCCTTCTGGCGCTTCATCTGCGGGCGGATCATGATGAACCACAGCACCGCGAACATCAGGATAATAGGCAGGAAACTCATCAGGCCACCCGCCGCGCCGCCGGTGACACCGGCAGTCTGGGCAAATGCGTTAGAAATCAGCACGTTGCTTCTCCGTCACAAAGTCAATCAGTTAGTCGATCATTCTACCACCCGCTTGCAACCGCATTCCATGCCCGATCCGGGCATTTACGGTGTAGTACGGGTTTGTTCGGTGCGCCTTGCGAGCCGCTTGGCAGCTGCGGGCACCGCTATTCGACCCGGGCCGTGCAGAAAGTTCACGCCGGGGCGGGCGTGGCCGACTGCGCCCCGCGCGCGCGATCGGCGGCGAACCGAAGGCGGAAGGCCTCGAAGCGGTGTTCCTCGATAGCTTCGCGCATCTCGCTCATCAGTTCCAGGTAGTAATGCAGATTATGGATGGTGTTTAGGCGCGCGCCCAGAATCTCGCCAACCCGGTGCAGGTGGTGCAGGTAGGAGCGCGAGAAGTTGCGGCAGGTATAGCAGCCGCAGGACTCGTCCAGCGGGCGGGTGTCGTTGCGGTGGACGGCATTCTTGATCTTGACGTCGCCAAAGCGCGTGAACAGCCAGCCGTTGCGGGCATTGCGGGTCGGCATCACGCAGTCGAACATGTCCACGCCCGACGCCACGCCGGCCACCAGGTCTTCGGGTGTGCCCACGCCCATCAGGTAGTGCGGCTTGTGCGCGGGCAGGCGCGGGCCCACGTGCTCCAGCACGCGCATCATGTCTTCCTTGGGCTCGCCGACCGACAGGCCGCCGATGGCGTAGCCGTGGAAGTCCAGCTCCGCCAGGCCGGCCAGCGACTCGTCGCGCAGGTCCTCGAACATGCCGCCCTGGACGATGCCGAACAGCGCGTTGGGGTTGCCCAGGCTGTTGAACTCGTCGATCGAGCGCTTGGCCCAGCGCAGGCTCATGCGCATGGAGGCGGCCGCTTCCGCGTGGGTGGCGGGGCGGCCATCGATTTCGTACGGCGTGCACTCGTCGAACTGCATCACGATGTCGGAGTTCAGCGTGCGCTGGATCTGCATCGAGATCTCGGGCGACAGGAACAGCTTGTCGCCGTTGACCGGCGAGGCAAAGGTCACGCCCTCCTCGGTGATCTTGCGCAGCGCGCCCAGCGAAAACACCTGGAAACCGCCTGAGTCGGTCAGGATCGGCTTGTCCCAGCCCATGAAGCGGTGCAGGCCACCGTGCTTTTCCACCACGTCCAGCCCGGGGCGCAGCCAGAGGTGGAAGGTATTGCCCAGGATGATCTGGGCGTTGATTTCACCGAGCTCGAGTGGCGACATCGCCTTGACCGAGCCGTAGGTGCCGACCGGCATGAAGATCGGGGTCTCGACCACGCCGTGGTTGAGGGTGACGCGGCCGCGGCGGGCGTTGCCGTCGGTGGTGAGCAGTTCGAAGTTGAGCATGGCGGGATTCGGGATTCAGGTTCGGGCTGGCGCGGCGCGCTCAGGGCTGGGGCTGGCGCGTCAGCAGCATGGCGTCGCCGTAGCTGAAGAAACGGTAGCGCTCGGCCACCGCATGGCGGTAGGCGGCGCGGATGGGCTCCACCCCGGCCAGCGCCGACACCAGCATCAGCAAGGTCGATTTGGGCAGGTGGAAATTGGTGATCAGCGCATCGACCACGCGGAAGCGGTAGCCGGGCGTGATGAAGATCTCGGTGTCGCCGCGGCCGGCGGCCAGCGTGCCATCGGTGGCGCCGGCGGACTCCAGCGCGCGCAGGGACGTGGTGCCGACCGCGATCACCCGGCCTCCGGCGGCGCGCGTGTCGAGCACGGCCTGGGCCAGCGCATCCGACACCTCGTACCACTCGGCGTGCATCTTGTGCTCGGCCAGGTTCTCGGTGCGCACCGGCTGGAAGGTGCCGGCGCCCACGTGCAGGGTCAGGAAGCCGCGGCGCACGCCCAGCGCGTCAAGCCGGGCGAACAGGGCCTCGTCGAAATGCAGGCCGGCGGTGGGCGCGGCCACCGCGCCGGGGGCGCGGGCGTAGACCGTCTGGTAGCGGGTTTCGTCGAAGGCGTCGGGATCGTGGGTGATGTACGGCGGCAGCGGCAGGCGGCCGTGGCGCTCGATCAGGTCCAGTGCCGGCTCGGGGAAGGTGAGCGTGAAGAACTGGTCCACGCGCGGGCCCACAGTGACGTCGAAGGCATCCGCCAGGCGCAGCTTGCTGCCCTCCGGCGGCGTCTTGGACGCGCGCACCTGGGCCAGCACGGTGTGGCTGTCCAGCACCCGCTCGACCAGCACCTCGACCTTGCCGCCGCTGCCCTTTTGCCCGAAGAAGCGCGCCTTGATGACGCGGGTGTCATTGAACACCAGCAAATCGTTGGGGCGCAGGTAGTCGACGATGTCGGTAAACGCGCGGTCTGTGAGGCGGGTGGTGCCCTCACCGGCGTCCGTTTCCACCACCAGCAGACGGCTCGCGCCGCGCTCCGGCAAGGCGGTCTGGGCGATCAGTTCGGGCGGGAGGGCAAAGTCAAAATCGGACAGCGTCAGCATCATGGGGGCAAAAACGGCCGCAGACCGCGCGGTGGCGCGGCCGGCATAGGTACAATCGGCGAATCCGATATTGTAAGGCTTGGGGCGGCTGCGCCGCCCGGGCGCGCGTGATATCGCCTATTTGTGCCAACCAGCGCGTGCCACCAGGCGCGCGCGCCGACCCGAATCGCCAGCCACGCCCCAGATGCCAGGAACCGCTCCCGACCGAACCCCGGAAACCAACGACAGCCCGCCCGCGGCGCGCGCCGGGGACAAGCCGGGCCGCGCGGGCAAGGCGGTGGCCAAGGGCGCTGCCGCCGGCAAGCCGTCCTCGGCCATGGCCCGCCTGCATAAGCTCGGGCTCAAGCGCGATGTCGACCTGGTGCTGCACTTGCCGATGCGCTACGAGGACGAGACCACGCTGCTGCCGATCGCCGATGCCATCGGGCGCGCGGGCATGGGGCTGACGGTGCAGGTCGAGGGCGTGGTCACCTCCAACGAGGTCAGCCTGCGCCCGCGCCGCCAGATGGTGGTCAAGATCGCCGACGATACCGGCGAGCTGACGCTGCGTTTCATTAATTTCTACGGCAGCCAGACTCAGCTGATGGCCGAAGGCGCCTGCCTGCGGGTGCGCGGCGAGCTGCGCGGCGGCTTCTTTGGCGCGGAGATGGTCCATCCCACGGTGCGCTCGGTAACGCCCGGCGAGGCGCTGCCCGAGCGGCTGACCCCGGTCTACCCGAGCACCGCCGGCATCCCGCAGAGCTACCTGCGCAAGGCCATCGGCGGCGCGCTGTCACGCACGCCGCTGCCCGAGACCCTGCCGGCGCCCGTGCTGCAGGGCCCGCTAGCCCAGCTCAAGCTGCAAGCCTTGCCCGAGTGCCTGCGCCTGCTGCACACACCGCCCCAGGACGTGGACGAGCACGCGCTGATCGAGCGCTCGCACCCGGCCTGGCAACGTATCAAGCTCGATGAGCTGCTGGCGCAGCAGCTCTCCCTCAAGCGCTCCCAGGCGGCGCGGCGCGACAAGAGCGCGCCGCCCATGCCGCGCCGCGCGGGCGGCCTGCTGACCGCCTTCCTGGCCGCGCTGCCGTTCAAGCTGACCGGCGCGCAGCAGCGCGTGGTGGAAGAGATTGCCAAGGACATGGGCGCGCCCCACCCGATGCACCGCCTGCTGCAGGGCGACGTCGGCAGTGGCAAGACCATCGTGGCGGCGCTGGCCGCCTGCCAGGCCATCGATGCCGGTTACCAGGCCGCGTTGATGGCACCCACCGAAATCCTGGCCGAGCAGCATTACCGCAAGCTCTCCGCCTGGCTGGAGCCGCTGGGCGTGCCGGTGGTGTGGCTGGCCGGCAGCCTGAAGACGCGCGCCAAGCGCGAGGCCGCGGCCAAGGTCGAGTCCGGCGAGGCCAAGCTGGCCATCGGCACCCACGCGCTGATCCAGGACAGCGTCAAGTTTGCCCGCCTGGGCTTGTCCGTGGTCGATGAGCAGCATCGCTTCGGCGTGGCCCAGCGGCTGGCGCTGCGCGGCAAGGCGGACCCCGATGCAGCCGCCGCGCCGGGCAAGGCTGGCAAGGTTGCGGAAACCGTGCCGCATCAGCTGATGATGTCGGCCACGCCGATCCCGCGCACGCTGGCCATGACCTACTACGCCGACCTCGACGTCTCGGTGATCGACGAATTGCCGCCCGGGCGCACTCCGGTGGTGACCCGGCTGGTCAACGACGCGCGCCGCGACGAGGTGATCGAGCGCGTGCACCACGCCGCCGCCGATGGCCGCCAGGTCTACTGGGTCTGCCCGCTGATCGAAGAGAGCGAGGCGCTGCAACTGCAGACCGCGGTGGAAACCTATGAAACCCTGGTCGCCGCCTTGCCCGAGCTCAAGGTGGGACTGGTGCACGGGCGCCTGCCGCCGGCGGAGAAGGCCGCGGTGATGGAAGACTTCACCGCCAACCGGTTGCAGGTGCTGGTAGCCACCACCGTGATCGAGGTGGGGGTGGACGTGCCCAACGCCTCGCTGATGGTGATCGAGCATGCCGAGCGTTTTGGCCTGGCGCAGTTGCACCAGTTGCGCGGCCGGGTAGGGCGGGGCAGTGCGGAATCGGTCTGCCTGCTGATGTACCAGGCACCGCTGTCGCCCACCGGGCGCGAGCGCCTGGCGACCATGCGCGAGACCACCGACGGCTTCGAGATCGCCCGGCGCGACCTGCAGATACGCGGTCCCGGCGAATTCCTCGGCGCGCGCCAGTCCGGCGAGGCAATGCTGCGTTTCGCCGATCTGAACACCGACGCCTGGCTGGTCGATTATGCCCAGGAGGCCGCCGAGCTGATGCTGGCGCGTTTCCCGGAGGCGGTGGAGGCGCACCTGCTGCGCTGGCTGGGTGGCAGGGAGCATTACCTGAAGGCCTGATGTGATGGCGGGGACTCACCCGGCGCAGGCGGCCAGGTATCGCCTGCGCCGCTTTGCTTGTCATCTCTGACAGAACATCGAATCGAAGGTAAAATCTATCGCTTAACGAAAATTGATAAGTCATGACGCTCACCGAACTCAAGTACATCGTCGCCGTAGCGCGCGAGCGCCATTTCGGCCGGGCAGCCGAAGCCTGCTTCGTGTCGCAGCCGACGCTGTCGGTGGCGATCAAGAAACTGGAAGACGAACTCAATGTGCAGATCTTCGAGCGCGGCACCTCCGAGGTCTCGGTGACGCCGATCGGCGAGCAGATCGTGGCGCAGGCCCAGCGCGTGCTGGAGCAGACCATGGCCATCCGCGAGATCGCCAAGCAGGGCAAGGATCCGCTGGCCGGGCCGTTGCGGCTTGGCGTGATCTACACCATCGGGCCCTATCTGCTGCCCACGCTGGTCAAGGAAATGATCCAGACCGTGCCGCAGATGCCGCTGATGCTGCAGGAGAACTACACGGTCAAGCTGATCGAGCTGCTCAAGCAAGGCGAGATCGATTGCGCCATCATGGCCGAGCCCTTTGCCGATTCCGGGCTGACCGTGCAGCCGCTGTATGACGAGCCTTTCGTGGTGGCGGTGCCGCGCGGCCACCATCTGGAGCATGCCGGCAAGGTGGATCCCGACGAACTCAAGCAGCAGACCATGCTGCTGCTGGGCAGCGGGCATTGCTTCCGCGACCAGGTGCTGGGCGTGTGCCCGGAGCTGTCGCGCTTCTCGCAGGCGGCCGACGGCATCCAGAAGACCTTCGAAGGCTCCTCGCTGGAAACCATCCGCCATATGGTGGCAAGTGGCGTAGGCATCACGGTGTTGCCGCGGACTTCGGTGCCGGACCTGAAACCCAACAAGAACGACCTGCTGGCCTACGTGCCTTTCACCGATCCCGTGCCCGACCGGCGCGTGGTGCTGGCCTGGCGCAAGAGCTTTACCCGCCTGCCGGCCATGGAAGCGCTGCGCCGCGCGGTGGCTGCCTGCGACTTGCCCGGCGTCAGCATGCTCGCCGCCAAGGAACTGGCTGAAGCCGCCTGAGCGCGCCCTGCCTGCCGGCGCTCAACGCCGGCGGCACGCTTTCCCCGCCTTGTTTTTTCTCCCCCCTCGATTTTTCTGACTTCACTGTGTCTTTGGCCTACGCCATGCTGGCGCGCAGGCATGGCATAGGCTTGCTCTATTTCATAGTTAGAAATAATTGAATGTCAAATTCAATAGCCCTTCCGTAGACTTCCTCCATCGACGCATTGCGCGCTGTAATCCACACGCTGTAACCGACAAGGAGTCGCACATGAAAGGCGAAAACCCCAGCTTGACCGCCGCCGGCGAGCTCCTGAGCGCACTGGCCGGCCGCATGGCCGACTGCCTGGCCTGTTACGCCACGGTGTACTGATTACTGATATTTCCCAGCGGCTCTGCCGCATCCCGCCCCAGCCAGATTCCCCCGTTCCAACCCAAGAAAAATGAGGCCAAGATGAGCAAGGACAAGGACACTCTCACCACCGCCGCAGGCGCGCCGGTAGCCGACAACCAGAATTCGCAGACTGCCGGCCCGCACGGCCCGATGCTGCTGCAGGACGTGTGGTTCCTGGAGAAGCTCGCTCACTTCGACCGTGAAGTCATCCCCGAGCGGCGCGTGCACGCCAAGGGCTCGGGCGCCCACGGCAAGTTCACGGTCACCCATGACATCTCGCGTTTTACCAAGGCCTCGATCTTTGCCCGCGTTGGCAAAGAGACGCCGATGTTCATGCGCTTCTCCACGGTGGCGGGCGAGCGTGGCGCGGCGGATGCCGAGCGCGACGTGCGCGGCTTCTCGGTCAAGTTCTATACCGATGAAGGCAACTGGGACGTGGTGGGCAACAACACGCCGGTGTTCTTCGTGCGCGACCCGCTGAAATTCCCGGATTTCATCCACACGCAGAAACGCAATCCGCGCACCAACCTGCGCGATCCGATCGCCGTGTGGGATTTCTGGTCGCGCCATCCGGAATCGCTGCACCAGGTCACCATCCTGATGAGCGACCGTGGCCTGCCGCAGAACTATCGCCAGATCCATGGTTTCGGCTCGCATACCTTCTCGTTCATCAATGCGGCCAACGAGCGGTTCTGGGTGAAGTTCCACTTCAAGTCGCAGCAAGGCATCGCCAACTGGACCAACGAGGAAGCGGCCAAGGTGGTGGCGGGCGACCGCGAAAGCGCGCAGCGCGACCTGTTCGAGAACATCGAGCGCGGCAACTTCCCGCGCTGGAACGTGCGCGTGCAGGTCATGCCCGAAGCCGATGCGGCCAAGTATCACATCAACCCGTTCGACCTCACCAAGGTGTGGCCGCACAAGGACTATCCACTGGTCGACGTGGGCGTGTTGGAGCTCAACCGTAACCCGGACAACTACTTCGCCGAGGTGGAGCAGGTCGCGATGAACCCGTCCAACATCGTGCCGGGCATCGGCTTCTCGCCCGACAAGATGCTGCAGGGCCGGCTGTTCTCATATGGCGACACGCAGCGCTATCGCCTGGGCGTGAACCACAACCAGATCCCGGTGAACGCGCCCAAGTGCCCGTTCCACAATACCTTCCACCGCGATGGCGCGATGCGCGTGGACGGCAACCAGGGCGGCAAGCTCAACTACGAGCCGAACCGCGAAGGCGCCTACGCGGCCAGCGAGCGCGCCATCGAGCCGCCCCTGGCCCTGGATGGCGCGGCCGACCGCTTCGACCACCGTGTCGACAGCGATTACTACAGCCAGCCTGGCGCACTGTTCCGCCTGTTCGACGAGGCCCAGCGCCAGCGTCTGTACGCGAACATTGCGGCGGCCATGCAGGGCGTGCCGGAAAACATCGTGCGGGTGCAGCTGGAGCACTTCACCAAGGCCGATCCGGCTTATGGCGAGGGCGTCAAGCGCGCGCTCAACCTGAAGTAATGCGCAAGCAATGAAATAGGGCAGTGCGGGTGGCCCCGGCCCGGGGCCACCTTGAAAGCCCGGCAAGGAGAACCATCATGGCCATGTTCAGACTGTTCGTCAGCGAGTTTCAGCAATTGCAGCACGTCGCCCACGATCGACCCCGCCGCGCGGACGCGGCGCGCCTGCAGCGCAAGCTGTGGCGCACGGAGATCGGGCTGGCGGCGACCGCGCTGGGCGCGGTCGCGATGTTCCTGGACGCGGCCAAGGGTTTGTCTGCCTTTACCGGGTGATGCCATAATGTGCGGGTTGTGCCGCGCCCCGTGGCGCGGCGGTTGTCAGAGCCACCCCAGACTGGAGCGTACCTATCATGGCAAAGAAGAATGAGATGAGCGTGAACATCGGCATTTCCGACAAGGAACGCAAGAAAATCGCGGAAGGCCTGTCCAAGTTGCTGGCGGATACCTACACGCTCTATCTCAAGACCCATAACTTCCACTGGAACGTCACGGGTCCGATGTTCAACACCTTGCACCTGATGTTCGAGACGCAATACACCGAGCTGGCGCTCGCCGTGGACTCGATCGCCGAGCGTATCCGTGCGCTGGGCTACCCGGCGCCGGGCACTTACAAGGAATACGCCCGCTTGTCGTCGATCCCGGAGGAAGAGGGCGTGCCCGAAGCCACCGAGATGATCCGCAAGCTGGTCGAAGGCCAGGAAGCCGTGGTGCGCACCGCGCGCTCGCTGTTCCCGGCCATCGACGCCGCAGGCGACGAACCCTCCGCCGACCTGCTGACCCAGCGCATGCAGACGCACGAAAAAACCGCGTGGATGCTGCGCTCGATGCTGGCCTGATGCCCTGAATCGACACCACCGTCGGCCTTCGTGTGCTGCCGGCCATGCGCGCCGCGCCCTGACCGGGTCGCGGCGCGTTTTTCGTTGAATGCCATTGCCTTGCCCGGCCCCGTGCCGCGGGCCCCTCGCCATGTTTGAACGCTTAGCCCTGTACGCGCGCCTGGTGCGCCTCGACAAGCCCATCGGCACGCTGCTGCTGCTGTGGCCCACGCTGTGGGCACTGTGGATGGCCTCGGGCGGCCGGCCGGTGTGGAGCCTGTTCTGGATCTTCGTCATCGGCACCTTCCTGATGCGCTCTGCCGGCTGCGCCATGAACGACTGGGCCGACCGCGACTTCGACAAACACGTCAAGCGCACCAAGGAGCGGCCGCTGACCGCGGGCAAGATCAAGTCGTGGGAAGCGGTGATGGTGGCGGTGGTGCTGACTTTGCTGGCCTACCTGCTGATTATTCCGCTCAACGGGCTCACGAAGTGGCTGGCGGTGGTGGCCGTGATCCTTGCTGCCACCTATCCGTTCTTCAAGCGGTTCTTTGCCATCCCGCAGGCCTACCTTGGCATTGCTTTCGGCTTTGGCATCCCGATGACGTTTGCCGCGGTGCAGGACCATGTGCCGGTGGTGGCGTGGGTGATGCTGCTGGCCAATGTGTTCTGGGCGGTGGCCTACGATACCGCCTATGCCATGGTGGACCGCGACGATGACTTGCTGCTCGGCATGAAGACGTCGGCCATCACGTTCGGGCGCTTTGATGTCGCCGCCATCATGATCTGCTATGCGGTGTTCCTGGGGCTGATGGCCTGGGCTGGTACGCAGTTCGGGCTGGGCTGGCCGTACTGGATCGGGCTGGCGGCGGCGGCGGGATGCGCGGTGTATCACTACACGTTGCTTCGCGAGCGGGATCGCATGAAGTGCTTTGCCGTGTTCCGGCACAACAACTGGCTGGGCGCTTGTGTGTTTGCCGGGGTGGCGGCGGCTTATGCGCTGCGCTGAAGGATGTTGCACGTCAGATAGCGGCAAGCGCTAGCTTCCCGACGGGTTGCTCCCCTCTCCCACTTGTGGGAGAGGGCGGGCGCTCGTCATGCCGTCGTGCTGGAAAAAACCACGGGCTTCGCTTTGAGTGGCTCCTAGCTAAGCCACCCCTCTCCCCGGCCCTCTCCCCCTGAGGGGCGAGGGAGAGACAGCCGTCGTCATCCCAGGCGGTTTTGGCCTTTTTGGCCGGCTCCGGCGAGCGCGCTGGGAGGTCACCCTGGCAGAAAAGCCTTCACTCAGTCCTTCCCGAACTCCGCGCCCATTTCCGTCGCGCGTTCTGCCGCGGCGTGCATGGCCTTGACGAAGGCTTCGCCGATGCCGGCGGCCTGCATGGCGGTGAGCGCGGCGTAGGTGGTGCCGCCCTTTGAGGTCACGCGCTCGCGCAGCAGGCTGACCGGCTCTTCCGACTGTGCCGCCAGGGCCGCGGCGCCGCGGAAGGTTTCCACTGCCAGCGCGCGCCCTTGCGGGGCGCTCAGGCCGAGCTCCACGGCCGCTTTCTCCATGGCTTCGATGAAGTAGAAGACGTAGGCCGGGCCGCTGCCGGAGATGGCGGTGACTGCGTCGATCTGTGCGTCGCCTTCCACCCACTCGCACTTGCCCACCGCTTCGGCCAGCGCGCTGGCGATGTCGCGGTCTTGCTGCGCCAGCCCGGCTACCGCTGCCAGGCCGGTCATGCCCATGCCGGCCAGCGCCGGGGTGTTGGGCATGGCGCGCACCAGGCGGGTGCGCCCGCCGAACCAGCGCTGCATGTCGGCCAGGCGGATGCCGGCGGCCACGCTCACGATCAGGTTGTCGCCCAGGTGCGGCAGCAGCGATGCCGCCGCTTCGCGGAACTGCTGCGGCTTGACCGCCAGCACAAGCACATCGCTCTTGCCAAAGGCGGCGTCGGGCGCGCCTGCCGCATGCACCCCGAGGTCGCGCCGCAGGCGCGCCTGCGCTTCATCGAACGGATCGACCACGCGGATCGAGGTGGCTGGCACGCCCCGGGCGATCAGGCCGCCGATCAGGGCGGTGGCCATATTGCCGCCGCCGAGGAAACCAAAGGTGAGAGTCTTGAGCATATCGGTCTCTTGCTGGAAATCGTCTGGGAAGAAGGGGGCCGGCGTTCAGGCCGGCCTGGCCTGTGTCGCCTCGGGGGCCGTGGCATGGTCGCGCGCGCCGAAAATGGCGGTGCCGATGCGCACCACGGTAGCACCCTCGGCAATGGCGGCCTCCATGTCGGCGGACATGCCCATCGAGAGCGTGTCCACATCCAGCCCGGCGGCGCGCAAGTCCTCGGCCAGGGTGCGCAGCGCGGCAAACGGCCGGCGCTGGGCCGCCAACTCGCTCTGCGGTTCCGGAATGGCCATCAGGCCACGCAGCCGCAGCCCGGGCAGCGCCGCCACGGCGCGTGCCAGCGCGGGCACTTCGTCTGGCGCGACACCGCTCTTGCTGGCTTCGCCGCTGATATTGACCTGCAGGCAGACCTGCAACGGCGGCATGCCGGCGGGCCGCTGCGCCGACAGCCGCTCGGCGATGCGCAGGCGGTCGATGGCATGGACCCAGTCGAACTGCTCGGCCACGGCACGCGTCTTGTTGCTTTGCAGGGGGCCGATGAAGTGCCAGCTTATCTGGTCGCGCAAATCGCCAAGCTGCGCAATCTTGTCCACGCCTTCCTGTACGTAGTTCTCGCCAAAGGCGCGCTGGCCGGCGTCGAACGCAGCCTGCACGGCGGCGGCGGGGAAGGTCTTCGAAACCGCCAGAAGCGTGACTTCACCGGCCGGCCGCCCGGCCTGTT
Source organism: Cupriavidus sp. PET2-C1 (assembly GCF_054515855.1). NCBI lineage: Bacteria > Pseudomonadati > Pseudomonadota > Betaproteobacteria > Burkholderiales > Burkholderiaceae > Cupriavidus > Cupriavidus sp. PET2-C1. Next base: position 3,640,882 of record NZ_CM137259.1, on the reverse strand, counting down.
GTGCGGCTGCCGCGACGCGCCGGTTGACGGCTTGCAAGTTGGCGGCGATTACAGACATAATCCGGCGAACATATCAAGAAGTACAACAATAAGTACGACAAAAAGGGTGGGGTCATTATAGATGGACATCGCGCAGCTATTAGCTTTCGCCGTCAAGAACAAGGCGTCCGATCTCCATCTCTCGGCAGACATGCCGCCGATGGTGCGTATCCACGGCGATATGCGCCGCATCAATGTGGCCGCTATGGGCCACAAGGATGTCCACGCCATGGTGTACGACATCATGAGCGACACCCAGCGCAAGCAATATGAGGAACGGCTGGAAATCGATTTTTCTTTCGAGATCGCCAGCCTCTCGCGTTTCCGGGTCAATGCCTACAACACGCAGCGTGGCGCCGCCGCCGTGTTCCGGACCATTCCTTCCAAGGTACTGACGCTGGAAGACCTGCGCGCGCCGGGGGTATTCGCTGACCTGTGCATGAAGCCGCGCGGCCTGGTGCTGGTGACCGGCCCGACCGGCTCGGGCAAGTCCACCACGCTGGCGGCGATGGTGGACCACCGCAACGATCACGACATGGGCCACATCCTCACGGTGGAGGACCCGATCGAGTTCGTGCACACGTCCAAGAAGAGCCTGATCAACCAGCGCGAGCTGGGGCCGCACACGCATTCCTTCGCCAACGCGCTGCGCTCCGCGCTGCGTGAGGATCCCGACGTGGTGCTGGTGGGCGAACTGCGCGACCTGGAAACCATCCGCCTGGCGCTGACCGCGGCCGAAACCGGCCACCTGGTGTTCGCCACGCTGCACACGAGCTCGGCGGCCAAGACCATCGACCGGGTTGTCGACGTGTTCCCGCCCGAAGAAAAAGACATGGTGCGCACCATGTTGTCGGAATCGCTGGAAGCAGTGATTTCGCAAACGCTGCTCAAGACGCGCGACGGCAACGGCCGTACAGCGGCGCACGAGATCATGATCGCCACGCCGGCGATCCGTCACCTGATCCGCGAGAACAAGATCGCGCAGATGTACTCGATGATGCAGACCAGCAGCGGCCTTGGCATGCAGACGCTGGACCAGTGCCTGTCGGACCTGATCAAGCGCGGCATCATCAACTACAGCGATGCCCGCGCCATTGCCAAGAACCCCGACTCATTCACGGGCTGAGGCGAGTCCGCCGCATCCGAACCAGGACACCGCCATGCTCGATCGCGAATCCGCCGCCAAGTACATCAACGACCTGCTCGAGCTGATGGTGGGCAACCGCGGCTCGGACCTGTTCATCACCGCGGATTTTCCGCCGGCCATCAAGGTCGACGGCAAGATCACGCCAGTCTCGCAGCAGCCGCTCAACCCCACCCAGGCGCTCGGCCTGGTGCGCTCCATCATGAACGAGCGGCAGGCGGGCGAGTTCGACGGCAGCCGCGAGTGCAACTTCGCCATCTCCGTGCCCAACGCCGGGCGCTTCCGCGTCTCCGCGTTCATCCAGCAGGGCAAGGCGGGCATGGTGGTGCGTACCATCAATACGCGCATTCCTTCGGTGGAAGACCTCGACCTGCCGCTGGCGCTGCATGACATCGTGATGTCAAAGCGCGGACTGGTGATCGTCACCGGGGCCACCGGCTCGGGCAAGTCGACCTCGCTCGCGGCCATGCTCGATCATCGCAATGCGCATTCGTACGGGCACATCATCACCATCGAGGACCCGATCGAATACGTGCACGCGCACCAGAACTGCATCGTCACGCAGCGCGAGGTCGGCATCGATACCGACTCCTGGCACGTGGCATTGAAGAACACGCTGCGCCAGGCGCCCGACGTGATCTTGATCGGCGAAATCCGCGATCGGGAAACCATGGAATACGCGATGCAGTACGCGGAGACGGGACACCTGTGCCTGGCCACGCTGCACGCCAACAATGCCAACCAGGCCATCGACCGCGTGGTCAACTTCTTCCCCGAGGAAAAGCGCCAGCAGCTGCTGATCGACCTGTCGCTCAACCTGAAGGCGATGGTGTCGCAGCGCCTGTTGCCGCGCAAGGGGCAGAAGGGCCGGGTGCCGGCAGTGGAGATCATGCTCGGCACGCCGCTGGTGGCCGACCTGATCTTCAAGGGCGAGATCCATGCGCTCAAGGAAGTCATCAAGAAATCGCGCGAGCAGGGCATGGTGTCGTTTGACCAGGCGCTCTTCGATCTCTACGAGGCCGGCAAGATCACCTACGAAGACGCGCTGCGCAATGCCGACTCGCTCAACGACCTGCGCTTGATGATCAAGCTGCACGGTACCATGGACCGCGAGCCCGACCTGGGTGCTGGCACCGAACACCTGAATGTGATCTGAGCACCCACGGCAGCGTTGCAAAGTACACTGTCCAGCGGCGGGCGCACATCGCCGACCACCGCCGTCCACCGCCGTGTCACCCGAGGATTCCGTCATGAGCAATGTCTACCAGTTCGAAGCCAGCTCCCTGGCCGGCCTGCCGGTGCCGCTGTCGCAATTCAGCGGCAAGGTGCTGCTGATCGTGAACACGGCCAGCGAGTGCGGCTTTACGCCGCAATATGCCGGCCTGCAGGCGCTGCAGGACCAGTACGCGGCCAGCGGCCTTGCAGTGCTGGGTTTTCCCTGTAACCAGTTCGGCAAGCAGGAGCCGGGCGACGCCGCGCAGATCGGCCAGTTTTGCGAGTCGCGATTCCACGTCACCTTCCCGATGTTCGGCAAGATCGACGTCAAGGGCGATAACGCGCATCCGCTGTATCGCTGGCTGACCTCGGAGAAGCCGGGCGTGCTTGGCCTGGAAGCGATCAAGTGGAACTTCACCAAGTTCCTGTTGCGCCGCAACGGGACGGTGTTCAAGCGCTACGCGCCCACCACCAAGCCCGAGGATATCAAGCGCGACATCGAGACGCTGCTGGCCGAGCCGGCGTAGGACGCGTCCCGAGTCAGCCGATCACCAGATCACCCGATCAGCCGGCTAGCCGCTGGTGTGCTGCACTGCACGCAGGAAGCCGTTGAGCGAGCGGTCGGGTGTTTCGTGGAAGCGGTCTTCCAGCATGACGATGCCGCGGCAGCGGTCCAGGCGGAAGCTGCGATAGTCGGTACGCGTGGTGCACCAGGCGGCCAGCAGCCAGCTGTTGCCCCAGAAGAACAGGCCCAGCGGCTGCACGATGCGGTCGGTGGCGCGCTGTTGCGCGTCGGTGTAGTCCAGGCGCAGCAGGCGTTGCGCGCTCATGGCGCTGTGCACTACGTCAAAGGCATCGCGCACCTGCGGCAGGTTGACGAATTCGGGGGCGAACACGCGGCTTTGCTGCGCCGCATGACGCCGCGCGGGCGGCAGCGCCGCCACCAGTTTCTCCAGCGCGGGATCGGCAGCGGCGGCCAGCGCACCGCCGCCCCAGGCCTTGAGCAGCCGCAGCCCGGCTACCAGCGCTTCGACTTCGATCGCGGTGAACATCAGCGGAGGGACGTCATAGTCGGCCCGCAACCGGTAGCCGATGCCCGCTTCGCCCTCGACCGGCACGCCCGACAGCGACAGCGCCTGGATATCCCGGTACACCGTGCGCTCGGACACCCCGAGCCGCTGCGCCAGCAGCGCCGCCGTGGTGAGGCGGCGCCCGCGCAGTACCTGGACGATCTGGAAAAGGCGGTCGGCGCGGCGGCTCATCGAGGCTTCATCTTGGTTCTATGCGGGTATTGGTAACACGATCGCGGCAGCCGACTATCCTACCAGCGGCTGGTGCAGGCCGATGCGATTGCCTTCGCTGTCGATGATATGCGCGATATGGCCGATATCGCCAGGCAGCTGCAGCGGGCCGAACACGGTCTTGCCGCCGGCGGCGGTGACACGCGCCAGCAGCGCCGTGAGCTGCTGCGTGTGCAGGTAAGGCAGGCAGCCGTCGGCCGAAGGGCGGAAGCCCTCCCCGGCTACCAGTGCGCCGCCAGGCTCATGGTTGGCAAAGACAGCCATGTCGATCTGCGCCATGGTTTCGCGTTTGAGGGTGGTCTCGAAGGCCTGCTCGTAGAACCGGATGGCACGGGTCATGTCCGTGACAGGAATTTCAAGCCAGTTGATCAGTCCGCTCATGATGGTCTCTCTCAGGGGTGATGGAGAGACGGATCATGCGCGGGGGCTCCTGACAACGTCCTGTCAGCAGGGATCAGCGCGGCATCCATGCCGCCAGCATCGGCACCATCACCGCGGTCAGCACGCCGTTCAGGCCCATGCCAAGCGCGGCGAAGGCGCCGGCCTCCTGGTTGACCTGGAAGGCGCGCGCGGTGCCGATGCCGTGCGCTGCCACGCCGGTGGCGAAGCCGCGCACGGTGTAGTCGGCAATGCGCAGCAGGTTCAGCAGCTTGGTGGCGCTGACTGCGCCGATGATGCCGGTGGCCATCACCAGCACGGCGGTCAGCGAGGGCAGGCCGCCGATCTTCTCGGCCACGCCCATGGCGATCGGGATCGTGACCGACTTGGGCGCTAGCGAGCGCATGGTCTCGGGCGAAGCGCCCAGCAGCCAGGCGATGCCCACGGCCGATACCACCGCCACCAGCGATCCCGCCAGCAGCCCGCCCAGCAGCGGGAACACGTGCTTGCGCAACTTGGGCAGCTGCATGTAGAGCGGCACCGCCAGCGCGACGGTAGCGGGCCCGAGCAGGAAGTGGACGAACTGCGCGCCATCGAAATAGGTCTTGTACGGCGTGCCGGTCACTGTCAGCAGCGTGACCAGGATCGCGACCGCAATCATCACGGGATTGGCTAGCGGCGAGAAGCGCGCGCGCTCATAGACGCGGAACGCGAAGACATAGGCCAGCAAGGTGGCGGTCAGGCCGAGCAGCGGGCTGGCCGCCAGATAGACCCAGATCTCGTTCAGGCGCGGCGTCATGCTTGTTCTCCCGAACCGGCTTGCGCGCCGGCATCCTCGGGTGGGCGGGGCTTGCCCATCAGCGCGCGCGCCACCAGCGCGGTGGTGGCGATCGCCAGCCAGGTGGACACCACCAGCGCCACCACGATCGGCAGCCACTCGCCGCCGATGCGGTGCGCATGCACCATGATGCCGACGCCCGCCGGCACGAACAACAGCGACAAGTGCTTGAGCAGCTCGGACGTGGTCCCCTGGATCACCGGCAGCAGCCGGTCGTCGAACGTGAGCCAGCCGAACAGCAGGATCATGCCGATCACCGGCCCGGGCACGGGCAGGCTCAGGGAATAACTGAGCGCTTCCCCGACGGATTGGAAAACCAGCAGGATGGCGAAGGTCTGGAGCATGCGGGTGCGGGGCGAAAAGAGGCAAGGGTGAATGCCACTGCATGGTAACCCGGCACTACACGTCCAGCCTACCCCAGCATGCGGTCCACCAGCTCGATCCAGTGCATCACCGGCGTGCCGGTGCCGCTTTGCAGGTGCGTGATGCAGCCGATATTCGCCGAGACGATGGCCTCGGGCTTCGAGGCCTGCAGGTTGGCGAGCTTCTCGTCGCGCAGCCGATAGGACAAATCGGGCTGCAGCACCGAGTACGTGCCTGCGGAGCCACAGCACAGGTGGCTGTCGGCACAGAGCTTGACGTCCACGCCCAGGCCCGTCAGCAGGGCTTCCACCTTGCCGCGGATCTGCTGGCCGTGCTGCAGCGTGCAGGGCGGATGATAGGCCACGCGCCGGCCGCTGGTGCCGTCGCTGCCTTTGCTGCTCCTTGCCTCGGAGGCCGCGTCTTGCAGGGCGTCGGCGAAGTTCGGCAGCAGCTCCGACAGATCCTTGGTCAGCGCCGAGATCTGGCGCGCACGATCCGCATAGCGGGCATCGTTGCGCAGCAGGTGGCCGTATTCCTTGACCATCACGCCGCAGCCCGACGCCGTCATCACGATGGCCTCCGCGCCGGCTTGCACCGCCGGCCACCAGGCGTCGATATTGCGCCGCATATTGTCGAGGCCGCCGTCGTGGTCGCCGGTGTGATAGCGCACGGCGCCGCAACAGCCGGCTTCGCGCGCCACCACCAGCTGCACGCCAAGGCGGTCGAACACGCGTGCCGTGGCGGCATTGATGTTGGGCGACATCGAGGGCTGCACACACCCGTCGAGCAACAACATCTTGCGTGCATGCGTGGTGCGCGGCCATGTGCCGGCGTCGACCGCCTGCGGCACCTTGTTGCGCAGCGCCTGCGGCAACAGCGGGCGCACGCGCTGGCCCATGCGCATGGCCGTGCCGAACAGCGCCGGGCGCGTCATGCTCTCGCGCAGTGCCCACCGCGCGAAACGCTCGCGCGCCGGGCGCTGGATGCCTTCGGCCGCAAGGCGGTCGTCCACCACCTTGCGGCCGATGTCGACCAGACGGCCGTACTTCACGCCCGAAGGGCAGGTGGATTCGCAGTTGCGGCAGGTCAGGCAGCGGTCCAGGTGCAGGCGTGTGCTTTCCGTGACGGGCTGGCCCTCCAGCACCTGCTTCATCAGGTAGATGCGGCCACGCGGGCCGTCCAGCTCGTCGCCGAGCAACTGGTAGGTGGGGCAGGTCGCGGTACAGAAGCCGCAATGCACGCATTTGCCGACGATGGACTTGGCCTCTTCGCCGTCGGGCGTGTCGCGCAGGAATTCGGCCAGTGTGGTTTGCATGGTTCGGGGACTCTCCGGTGCCTTGGCTGGGGATCGATGCGGTGTGGCGCGGTGCGGCCCGTGGCTCAGAAGCCGGCGTACATGCGCTGCGGGTTGAAGATGCCGGCGGGGTCGAACGTCGCCTTGAGCCGCTGATGGATGGCAGCCACCGGCGCGGACAGCGGCGTGAACACGCCCACGGCCTTGTCGCCGTTGCGAAACAGCGTGGCATGGCCGCCGGCCGCCTTGGCCGCGGCGCGCACGATGGCACTGTCGGCCGCGGTGTCGCTGCCGCCCAGCCACCAGCGCTGGCCGCCGCCCCATTCGATCAGCTGCCCGCCGGGCAGCGCCAGCGGTGCGGCGGTGGTTGGCACGGCAATGCGCCACAGTGCCCGGCCAGCTTGCACCGGGGCAAAGAAGGCGTGGCTCTGCTCGCGCAGCCCGCGCCACAATGCATCGGCTTGCGCGGCGTCCACGGCTTCGCCGCCAAGCCGCTCGCGCGCGGCGCGCAGCGCGGCCGCCGCGCCCGACAGGCGCAGGTGCAGCACGCCGTCGTGCCAGGCCGAGGCCGCAATCGGCAGGGGCTGGCCGCCCCAGTCGTTGAGGCGATCGAGCGCCGCGGCCTCGTCCAGCGCAAAGCGCAGCGTGGCGTCGTCGAAGGGCATCGGCAGCACCTTGAGCGAGACTTCCAGGATCAGCCCCAGCGTGCCGAGCGATCCGGACATCAGCCGCGAGACGTCATAGCCGGCCACGTTCTTCATGACCTGGCCGCCGAAGCTCAGGACGTCGCCACGGCCGTCCATCACTCGCGTGCCCAGCACAAAGTCACGCAACGCGCCCACCGCTTGCCGGCGCGGGCCGGACAGGCCGGCGGCCACCGCGCCGCCGATCGTGGCCACGTCACTGGCATTGGCGCCGGTGCTGAAGTGCGGCGGCTCGAACGCCAGCATCTGGCGCCGCTCGGCCAGCGCCGCCTCGATCTCGACCAGCGGCGTGCCACAGCGCGCGGTGATCACTAGCTCGGGCGGGTCGTAGTCGACGATGCCGCTGTAGGCGCGCGTGTCGAGCAGCACCCCATGCGTGTGCTGGCCGTAGAAATCCTTGCTGCCGCCGCCGCGCAGGCGCAGCGGCGCGCGCGTGTCGGTGGCATGCCGGATGGCATCGCGAAAGGCGGTGAGGGTGGCTTGCTGGTCGACTGGCATGGCTGGCATGGTGGCTGGCGGGTGTCGGCTTGAACTAAGTCAGGCGGAAGGAGTGGGACGGCGAGGTGGCGCCCCGGCGCTGGCGCGGGACCCTGCCGGCTCGCGTTCGCTCTCGTCCTGGTAAGGCGGCAGCTCGTTGCCGCAATGCTTGCAGTAGCCGGCATCGGGCTCGTGGCCTTCCGTCAGGCAATGGTTGCACGTGCGCGTGGTCAGCGGCCGCTTCATGATGCTGGCGGCCAGCTCAGCGCCCACGATGCCGGTGGGGAAGGCGATGATGCCGTAGCCCAGCAGGATGGTCAGCGAGGTGATGAACTGGCCCAGCGGCGTCTTGGGCACCATGTCGCCGAAGCCGGTGGTGGTCAATGTCACCACTGCCCAGTACATGCTCACGGGGATGCTGGTAAAGCCGTGCTGCGGGCCTTCCACCACATACATCACGGTGCCGAGGATCACGGTGATGATGAACACCGTGCCAAGGAAGACGAAGATCTTGCGCCGGCTGTTGGCCAGCGCGCGGTACAGGATCTGCGCTTCCTCGAAATACACCGTCAGCTTGAGGATCCGGAACACGCGCAGCAGCCGCAGCAGGCGCACGTCGATCAGGAACGCCAGCTCGGGCACGAAGAAGGCGAGCCACGTGGGGATGATCGACAGGAAATCGACCACGCCGAAGAAGCTGAACACATAGCGCAAGGGGCGGCGCACCACCACGATGCGCATCAGGTATTCGGCGGTGAACAACAGCGTGAACAGCCACTCCAGCACCGTGAACACGCGGCCCAGCCGCAGGCTTACCGCCGGCAGGCTGTCGAACATCACAATCAGCACGCTGGCCACGATGGCCAGCAGCAGGGTGATGTCGAACAGCTGCCCGTTACGCGTGCCGGCCTCGAAGATGATGGTGTACCAGCGCTCGCGCCAGCCGGATTCGGGCTTGCCGAGGCGCTGGCGGGTTTGCGCGCTGCTGCGGGTGCGTTGCGTGGCGTTTTGAGCGGCCATGTTCAGAATCGGGGCAGGTCAGGGTGTGGCAGCAGGCCGCGCTTCACATGCATGCGGCCATACTCGGCGCAGCGCGCCAGCGTGGGGATGGCCTTGTCCGGGTTGAGCAGGCGCGCCGGGTCGAAGGCCGCCTTGACGCCAAAGAACAGCTCGCGCTCCTCCGCGGAGAACTGCACGCACATGGAATTGAGCTTCTCCACGCCCACGCCGTGCTCGCCGGTCACCGTGCCGCCCAGCTCCACGCAGCTCTCCAGGATGTCGGAGCCGAACAGCTCGGCGCGGTGCCATTCGTCCTGGTCCGCGCCATCGAACAGGATCAGCGGGTGCATATTGCCGTCGCCCGCATGGAACACGTTCATGCAGCGCAGCCCGTACTTGCGCTCCATCTCCTCGATGCGCTTGAGCAGCGTGCCGATATGCTTGCGTGGGATGGTGCCGTCCATGCAGTAGTAATCCGGCGAGATGCGCCCGGCGGCGGGGAAGGCGTTCTTGCGCCCGCTCCAGAAGCGCAGCCGTTCGGCCTCGCTTTGCGACACCTGGATGCGGCTCGCGCCGGAAGCGCGCAGCACTTCACTCATGCGCTCCACCTCCTCGGCCACTTCTTCCGGCGTGCCGTCGGACTCGCACAGCAGGATGGCGGCGGCGTCCAGGTCATAGCCGGCGCGCACGAATTCCTCGACCGCGGCGGTGGCGGGCTTGTCCATCATCTCCAGCCCGGCCGGGATGATGCCGGCGCCGATCACATCGGCCACCGCGTTGCCACCCTTGGCCACGTCATCGAAGCTGGCCATGATCACTTGCGCCAGCTGCGGCTTGGGGATCAGCTTGACCGTCACCTCGGTGACTACCGCCAGCATGCCTTCGGAGCCGATCACGGCTGCCAGCAGGTCCAGCCCCGGCGCATCGGGCGCTTCCGAGCCGAACTCCACCACTTCGCCCTCCATGGTGACGGCGCGCACGCGCAGCACGTTGTGCACGGTCAGGCCGTACTTCAGGCAATGCACGCCGCCCGAGTTCTCGCTGACGTTGCCGCCGATGGTGCAGGCGATCTGCGAGGAAGGATCGGGGGCGTAATAGAGGTTGTACTGCGCGGCCGCCTCTGAGATAGCGAGATTGCGCACGCCGGGCTGGACCACCGCGGTGCGCGAGCGCACGTCCACGCTGACAATGCGCTTGAACTTGGCCAGCGACAGTACCAGGCCGGTGGCGATCGGCATGGCCCCGCCGGACAAGCTGGTGCCGGCGCCGCGCGGCACCACGGGCACCTGCAGCGAATGGCACAGGCGCAGGATGGCGCAGACCTGGTCCTCGCTATCGGGCAGCGCCACGGCCATCGGCACCTGGCGGTAGGCCGCCAGGCCGTCGCACTCGTAGGGCACGGTGTCTTCGGGTTTCCACAACAACGCCGCATCGGGCAGGATTTTCGCCAGGCCGGCGAGCAACGCGCTGCGGCGTGCGTCGTCGGCGACCAGTGAGACTTCGTGCGGGGCGTTCATGGCAACTCCTGTTATGGCCGCCGGCGCCCGCCATGGCAGGGCGGACGCGGGTGGGGAGCAAGGACTATAGCGCAGCCAGGTGGCTGCGCAGCCTCGTGGCAACGTGAATTCCGCATGGTGGGCCGATCAAAATCGCTCATGCCGGCATGGGCCCGGAACGTGCCATGCGGGCGGTGGCAGGGACGATCGTACGTGGGCTGGCCGGTATCAATCCAGCTTAGCACCGGCGCGGCGCAAGGCGCCAACAGGGCGCTTTATTGTCCGCGCGGCGCCAGCATGTGCACCATTTCCAGCTTGTCGTGGTAGTCCGGTGCCACATAGAGCGCCTGCGGCTCCACGCCGTAGCGCACGAAGCCCATGGCCTCATAGAGCGCAATCGCTGGCGCATTGATGACGTTGACGCTGAGCGTGACCTGGCGCAGCCCGGGCATGGCGGTGGCTACCGCCAGCGCCTGTTCCATCAGCTGCCGCCCGAGGCGCCGGCCGCGATAGCCCGGTGCCACATACATGCCCCAGATAAACGCCTTATGGCGCTGCTTGGCCTTGTCCTCGCGCATCACCCCGACCACGCCGGCCAGCGCGGTGCCGCCCTCGGTGGCTTCCAAGGCGCCGATCACGGCCTTTTCGGGCGTTGCCTCAAGGCGGCCGGCGATGGTGGCCAGCGGCAGGTCGCGCTCTTCCTCGAAGCTGGAACCGAAGGCGGCGGGCGCTTCCAGCAAGCCTTCGAGGCGCAGCGCCTGGAAGGCTCCAGCATCGGCGGGGGTGAGCAGACGGATCTGCATGGGGAGTGTCTCCGAATGGGGTTGGCCGGACAGCTAGCCAGTCTTACCAGTCAAGGCTGAGCAGCCAGTCGACGAAATACCGTGCCTCCGGCTTGAGCGGCGCCTGTTCGCGCTCGACGATGTAGTAGCCGTGCGGCGACACCGATTCGATGTCCAGCAGCCGCACCATCTGGCCCAGCGACAGCCAGTGCCGGGCCATGCGCTGGCGCACCAGCGCCACGCCCTGGTTGGAGGCGATGGCTTCGAGCATCAGGCCGATGTCGTTGAATTGCGGGCCGGTCTGGGGCTCGGGCCAGTCCAGGCCCGCGGTCTCGAACCACGGCTTCCAGGGCTCCAGCGGGCTGCGCAGCAGCACCAGGTTGTGCAGGTGCTCGGGTTTGGTGATGGCGCGGCCGTCGATGCGCTCGTAGTACTCGCGCCCGCAGGCCGGGAACACGGGCTCGACCAGCAGCTTGGTGGTCTTCAGGTCGGGGTAGCGCCCGGTGCCGTAGCGGATCTCCACATCGGTGTCTTCCGCCTTCACGTCCAGGAAGGGGATGGCCAGGTGCAGCTCGGTGTCGATGTGGGGGTACAGCGCCGTGAACTCGGGCAGGCGCGGCACCAGGTGCTGGCGGCCGAAGGTGGGCGGGATCGCCACGCGCAGGCGGGTGCGCAGCTTGTTGTACTCGGGCCGGGCCAGTTCGTTGAGCGCCTTGAGGGCATCCTGCACATTGCGCAGGTAGCGCGTGCCAGCGGCCGTCAGCCGCAGCGCGGCATTGGCGCGCACGAACAGGTCCTCGCCCCACAGCTCTTCCAGGTTCTTGATGCGGTGCGACACCGCGCTGGGCGTGACCGACAGCTCCTCGGCTGCGCGCGCGAAGCTGCCCAGCCGGGCGGCGGCTTCGAACGCGATCAGCAGGTGCAGCGGCGGGACGCGGTTGAACACGGATGCCATGCCGCGCGAGCCCTTAGCGTACCGGGCGGAAGATCTTGCCCGGGTTGAGGATGTGGTTGGGATCGAGCGCGTTCTTGATGGCGCGCATCAGGTCGAGCGCGTCTTCGCCGTGCTCGCTGACCAGGAAATCCATCTTGTGCAGCCCCACGCCGTGCTCGCCGGTGCAGGTGCCGCCCATGGCCAGCGCGCGTTCCACGATGCGCTGGTTGATGGTTTCGGCCTCGGCGAGTTCCTCGGGCTTTTCAGGGTCGGTGAGGATCGCGACGTGGAAATTGCCGTCGCCCACATGGCCCACGATGGGGCAAGGCAGGCTGGACGCGTTGAGGTCACGCTCGGTCTCGGTCACGCAATCGGCCAGGCGGGAGATCGGCACGCACACGTCGGTGGTGACCGCCTTGCAGCCCGGCTTGAGCTGCAGCATGGCGAAGTAAGCGGTATGGCGCGCGTTCCACAGGCGGCTGCGGTCTTCCGGCCGCGTGGCCCACTCGAAGCCTTGGCCACCATTGTCGGCGGCGATCTGCTGCACGGTCTCGGCCTGCTCCTTGACGCCGGCCTCGGTGCCATGGAACTCGAAGAACAGGTGTGGCGCCTCCGGCATGGAGAGGTTGTCGTGGCGGTTGATGGCGCGGATGGCCAGTGCGTCGACGAACTCCACGCGCGCGACGGGCACGCCCAGCTGGATGGTCTCGATGGTTGCCTGCACCGCGCTGCCCATGCTGGGGAAGCTGCAGATGGCCGCCGAGATGGCTTCGGGCTGCGGGTACAGCCGCACCGTCACCTCGGTGATGATGCCCAGCGTGCCTTCGCTGCCGATCATCAGGCGGGTCAGGTCGTAGCCGGCGGAGGACTTGCGGGCGTGGGTGCCGGTCTTGATGATGCGGCCGTCGGCGGTGACCACCGTCAGCGCCAGCACGTTCTCGCGCATGGTGCCGTAGCGCACCGCGTTGGTCCCGGAGGCGCGCGTGGCGCACATGCCGCCCAGCGAGGCATCGGCGCCCGGGTCGATCGGGAAGAACAGGCCGGAGTCCTTGATTTCCTGGTTCAGCTGCTTGCGGGTCACGCCCGGTTGCACCGTCACGTTCAGGTCTTCGGGTTGTACCGACAGCACCTTGTTCATCTGCGACAGGTCCAGGCTGATGCCGCCGGCCACCGCCAGCAGGTGGCCTTCGAGCGAGGAACCGGCGCCGTAGGCGATCAGCGGCACACGGTGCTCGTTGCACAGGCGGGCCACCTCGGCCACTTCCTCGGTGGTGTGGGCGAAGACCACGCCGTCCGGCGCTGCCGGCGGGAAGGGCGACTCGTCGCGGCCGTGGTGGTCGCAGACGCCGGGGGAGGTGGAGAAGCGTTCGCCGAAGCGGGCCTGCAAGGCGTCACGCACGGCGGCGGGCAGGGGTTGGCGCACCAGCGTGGCGTGGGCAAGGGGTTGGTTCATGGCGTCTCCGGCGGGTCTGTGGGGGCCGGGGACGCGCAGCGCCGGCCATGGCAAGGCCGCGCTGAACGGCGCCGGTAATCGCACCCGGTAGCGTATCAAGCGAATCCCGTTATTCTACGCCGCACCCGGGGCGGCTCGTTGGGCGGGCGCCGCAACCGCCACCCGGCACCGGGCAGCGCGCTAACGCGAAGGGCCGGATGCGCGCCATAATGCTGGATTCGCCAACGCAGGAGACCCGCATGGGCCATCGCCTCTCCAAGATCGCCACCCGCACCGGAGATGCCGGCACCACCGGGCTTGGCGACGGCAGCCGCACCAGCAAGGACAGCCTGCGCATTGCCGCCATCGGCGATGTGGACGAGCTCAACTCGAACCTTGGCGTGCTGCTCACCGAGACGCTGCCCGACGATGTCCGCTCGGCCTTGCTGCATATCCAGCACGACCTGTTCGACCTTGGCGGCGAACTCTCCATCCCCGGCTACGTGCTGGTCAAGCCCGAGCAGGTGCTGCAGCTGGACGCATGGCTGGATCACTACAATGCCAACCTGCCGCGCCTGGCCGAGTTCATCCTGCCGGGCGGCAGCCGGGCCGCGGCGGTGGCGCATGTGTGCCGCACGGTGTGCCGGCGCGCCGAGCGCGCGCTGGTGGCGCTGGGCGCGCAGGAAGCCCTGAACGAGGCGCCCCGCCAGTACCTGAACCGCTTGTCCGACCTGCTGTTCGTGCTGTCGCGCGTGCTCAACCGGGCCGGCGGGGGCAGCGATGTCCTATGGCAGCGAGGCCGTTAGCCGCGCCCATTTTAAATGACTTAAGAAGCACAAAAACCACACTTGGCGCGCAACGTCTCCTAACACCCTTCAACTTGGCCCGCCAGCCTGCCGTTGATCAGAGGGAGAAGCCGAGGAATTTAGTCGGAATTGCACTTCCGGCCCTTGAAATGGCCCCGGACGGCCACATTTCGGCCTCAGGATGAATTGCAGTCCCCGCGGATAGCGGGGCTCAAGAGGAGAGAATAATGGGTAAGATCATCGGTATCGACCTCGGTACCACCAACAGCTGCGTCGCGATCATGGAAGGCAATACGCCCAAGGTGATCGAAAATGCCGAAGGCACGCGTACCACCCCTTCGATCATCGCCTACATGGAAGACGGCGAGATCCTGGTGGGCGCGCCTGCCAAGCGCCAGGCGGTGACCAATCCGCGCAACACCCTGTATGCGGTGAAGCGCCTGATCGGCCGCAAGTTCGAAGAAAAGGAAGTGCAGAAGGACATCGGCCTGATGCCGTACACCATCGTCAAGGCCGACAACGGCGACGCATGGGTGTCCGTGCGCGACCAGAAGCTGGCACCGCCGCAGGTGTCCGCCGAAGTGCTGCGCAAGATGAAGAAGACCGCCGAAGACTACCTCGGCGAGCCGGTGACCGAAGCCGTGATTACCGTGCCGGCTTACTTCAACGACTCGCAGCGCCAGGCCACCAAGGACGCTGGCCGCATCGCAGGCCTCGACGTCAAGCGCATCATCAACGAGCCGACCGCGGCCGCGCTGGCCTTTGGCCTGGACAAGAACGAAAAGGGCGACCGCAAGATCGCCGTGTATGACCTGGGTGGCGGCACGTTCGACATCTCGATCATCGAGATCGCCGACGTTGACGGCGAGAAGCAGTTCGAAGTGCTGTCGACCAATGGCGACACCTTCCTGGGCGGCGAAGACTTCGACCAGCGCATCATCGACTACATCATCGGTGAGTTCAAGAAGGACCAGGGCGTCGACCTGTCCAAGGACGTACTCGCGCTGCAACGCCTGAAGGAAGCCGCTGAAAAGGCCAAGATCGAACTGTCGAGCTCGCAGCAGACCGAAATCAACCTGCCGTACATCACGGCGGATGCCTCCGGTCCTAAGCACTTGAACCTGAAGATGACCCGCGCCAAGCTGGAATCGCTGGTCGAGGAACTGATCCTGCGCACCATCGAGCCGTGCCGCATCGCCATCAAGGATGCCGGCGTCAAGGTCAGCGAAATCGATGACGTGATCCTGGTCGGCGGCATGACCCGCATGCCCAAGGTGCAGGAACAGGTCAAGGAGTTCTTCGGCAAGGAAGCGCGCAAGGACGTGAACCCGGACGAAGCCGTCGCCGTTGGCGCCGCGATCCAGGGCTCCGTGCTGTCGGGCGACCGCAAGGACCTGCTGCTGCTGGACGTGACGCCGCTGTCGCTGGGCATCGAAACGCTGGGTGGCGTGATGACCAAGATGATCACCAAGAACACCACCATCCCGACCAAGCATGCGCAGGTGTTCTCGACCGCTGACGACAACCAGCCGGCCGTGACCATCAAGGTGTTCCAGGGCGAGCGTGAAATGGCCACCGGCAACAAGCTGCTGGGCGAATTCAACCTCGAAGGCATCGCGCCGGCCGCACGCGGCACGCCGCAGATCGAAGTCTCGTTCGACATCGACGCCAACGGCATCCTGCACGTGGGCGCCAAGGACAAGGCGACCGGCAAGGAAAACCGCATCACCATCAAGGCGAACTCGGGCCTGTCGGAAGACGAGATCCAGCGCATGGTGAAGGACGCCGAGGCCAACGCCGAGGAAGACAAGAAGGCCCGTGAGCTGGCGGATGCCCGCAACCAGGCCGACGCGCTGATCCACTCGACCAAGAAGGCTGTCACCGAATACGGCGACAAGCTGGAAGCGGGAGAGAAGGAAAAGATCGAAGCCGCGATCAAGGAACTGGAAGACGCCGCACGCGGCGGCGACAAGGCCGAGATCGATGCCAAGGTCAGCGCGCTGTCCGAAGCCAGCCAGAAGCTGGGCGAGCGTGTCTATGCGGACATGCAGGCCCAGGCCGGCGAAGCGGGCGCCGCGGGCGCAGCAGCCGGTGCCGGTGCTGCCGGTGCGGGCCATCAGCAAGCCCATCCGCAGGACGATAACGTCGTGGACGCCGAGTTCAAGGAAGTCAACGACAAGAAGTAATGGAAGAGCGGGGCGGGGGCGCGGTGCGCAACACCAGCGCCAGCCCCCATCCCGACGCCGGGCGACGGACATTGGACCAAGCGGGTTACCGCCGTCGAATGCCTCGCTCGGCTTTTTTGCTATTTCGCCCGGGCGGGCTTTGGACGCTTCCGGGCCCATCAGGTAAGCAGCCACCATGGCAAAACGTGACTTTTACGAAGTGCTCGGGGTGGGCAAGAACGCCGGCGACGACGAGATCAAGAAGGCCTATCGCAAGCTGGCGATGAAGCACCACCCGGACCGCAATCCGGACAGCAAGGATTCCGAAGAGAAGTTCAAGGAGGTCAAAGAGGCCTACGAGATGCTTTCGGACCCCGAGAAGAAGGCAGCCTACGACCAGTACGGCCACGCCGGCGTCGACCCCAACATGGCGGGCGGCTTCGGCGGCGGCGGCCAGGCCTACGGCGGTTTCGCCGAAGCCTTCGGCGACATCTTCGGCGATATTTTTGGCCAGCAAGGCGGCCAGGCTGGCGGCGGACGCCGCGGCGGCGGCCCGCAGGTGTACCGCGGCGCCGACCTGCGCTACAGCATGGAAATCACGCTGGAGCAGGCCGCCCACGGCCACGACGCGCAGATCCGGGTGCCCCACTGGGACGAGTGCGAGCATTGCCACGGCAATGGCGCCGAGCCCGGCACCAACGTCGAAACCTGCCCGACCTGCCATGGCGCGGGCCAGGTGCGCGTGTCGCAAGGCTTCTTCTCGATGCAGCAGACTTGCCCCAAGTGCCACGGCACCGGCAAGCACATCCCCAAGCCGTGCACCAAGTGCCACGGTCAGGGCAAGCTGAAGTCGCAGAAGACGCTGGAAGTGAAGATTCCCGCCGGCATCGACGAGGGCATGCGCATCCGCTCCTCGGGCAATGGCGAGCCGGGCATCAACGGCGGCCCCCCGGGCGACCTGTATGTGGAAGTCCACATCAAGCAGCACGCGGTGTTCGAGCGCGACGGCGACGACCTGCACTGCCAGATGCCGATCTCCTTCGCCACCGCGGCGCTGGGCGGCGACCTGGAAGTGCCCACGCTGGGCGGCAAGGCCAGCTTCCCGGTGCCCGAAGGCACCCAGCCTGGCAAGACCTTCCGCCTGCGCGGCAAGGGCATCAAGGGTGTGCGCTCGGGTTATCCCGGCGACCTCTACGTGCACGTGAACGTGGAAACGCCGGTCAAGCTGACCGAGGCGCAGAAGGACATCCTGCGCCAGTTCGACCGCTCGGTGCATGAAGGTGGCTCGCGCCACAGCCCGCAGGAGCAATCCTGGCTCGACAAGGTGAAGAGCTTCTTCAGCTGATCCGGCCTGGGAGCATGCGGCCGGCCACGCTTTGATGCGTGGCCGGCTTTTTTGTTTTTTGGCGCGCTCAAACCGTGGGCTTCGCTTCAAGTGGCGCCTAGCTAAGCCACCCCTCTCCCCGGCCCTCTCCCACTTGTGGGAGAGGGCCGGGGAGAGGGCGCGCGCGCGATAATGCGATATCGCCCGCCTTCTGGCGACCTCAATTTACGCTGGTGATTTGCCGTGGCTGTCTCCCTGACCCGCTCGTCTTCTTCCTCAATCCCGCAAGCGCCCGTATCCGGCCCGGCCAGCGTCGCCCAGCCCTTCGTCCTGCTCGACGACGCTACCGCCATATCCGGCGAGGCATCCTCGCGCCTGTACACCGGCTTTGCACGTGAAGACGTGCTGCCGGATGCCTCCGCGCTCGGCACGCTCGATGCCTTGCTGGCCGATGGCTGGCGCCAGGGCTGGCACGCCACGTTGTTTGCGCCTTACGAATTCGGCGGCCCGCTGATTGGCGTGCCGGTCCATGTCGATTGCGCATTGCCTTTCCACGATGGCGCGCTGCGCCTGCTGTGGTTCAGGGAGATGCATCGAATGGACAAGGCGCAGGTCGCGCAATGGCTGGCGCCGTCCTCGGAACAGCAGGCCGGCTTGATGGATGTCCTGGCCGACACGCCGGAGCCGGCTTTCCATGCCGCCATCGCTCGCATCCACCAGTGGATCGAAGCTGGCGACACCTATCAGGTCAACTTCACGCAGCGCCTGCGCTTTGCCGAGTTTGGCGATCCCCTGGCGCTCTATGCCGCCTTGCGTGCCGCCCAGCCAGTGCCTTACGGCGGGCTGGTGCGGCTGCCGGGCGATGGCTGGGTGCTGTCGCTGTCGCCGGAATTGTTCGTCCGGCATGACGGCCAGGGCCAGTTGCTCACCCGCCCGATGAAGGGCACGGCGCCGCGTACGGGCGACGACGCGCGCGATGCCGAGGCCGCGCTGGCGCTGGCGGCCGACGCCAAGAACCGCGCCGAGAACGTGATGATCGTCGACCTGCTGCGCAATGACCTGGGCCGCGTCGCGGTGCCGGGTACGGTGGCCGTGCCCGATCGCTTCGTGGTGCAGCCCTTCGGCCAGGTCCTGCAGATGACCTCCACCGTGACCGCCAAGGCGCGCGCTGGCACCAGCCTGGCGGATCTGATGCGCGCGCTGTTTCCCTGCGGCTCCATCACCGGCGCGCCCAAGCGGCGCACCATGGAGATCATCGGCGAGCTGGAGAGCGCGCCGCGCGGCCTTTACACCGGCTCGCTCGGCTGGATCGATGCGCCCGGCGAAGGGCAAGCGCAGGCATGGCCAGGTACCTTTGCGCTGTCGGTCGCCATCCGCACACTGGTATTGGGCGCGCAGGGCGCCGACGGACTGCGCGCGGGCGAGATGGGCGTGGGCGGCGGCATCGTGCATGACAGCGACGCCGCGGGGGAATTTGCCGAGTGCGGCTGGAAGGCACGCTTCCTGACCGCGCACGATCCGGGCTTTACCTTGTTCGAAACCATGCGGGTGGAAGACGGAGCGTGCCAGCGCCTGGACCAGCATCTGGCGCGGCTGGCGGCTTCCGCTGCGTGCTTCGGTTTTGGGTTTGAGCACGCTCGCGCGTTGGCGTTAGTGCAGGCGGCCGTGGCGGATCTCGGTGCCGGCACCTGGCGCCTGCGGCTGGCGCTGGACAAGGCGGGCAGCTTCACCGTTGCCCACGGCCCGGTGGCGCCGCTCACCGCGGCCCCGGTGCGCGTGGTGCTGGCAGCGCAGGCGCTGCCGGTCGCGGACGCGTTGCGCCGCCACAAGACCAGCGCGCGTGCTGTCTATGACGCCGGCTGGCAAGCTGCCGAACGCGCCGGCGCCTTCGACAGCCTGTTCTTCAACGCCCGCGGCGAGCTGCTCGAAGGCGGCCGCAGCTCGGTGTTCGTCAAGGTGCAAGGCGAGTGGCTGACGCCGCCGCTGGCTGCCGATATCCTGCCCGGCGTGATGCGCGCTGCGGTGCTGGGCGATGGTGCGCGCTACCTCGGCGGGACGGTGCGCGAGGCGGTTGTCACACGGGCCATGCTGCTGAGCGCGGAGGCACTAGCGCTGGCGAATTCGCTGCGGGGCGTGCTATCGGCGGAGTTGTCGGCAACACCCTGAGCCAGGCGTTAGGGATGGCGCGTATCCAGCCGTCCGTCGCCGAGCTTCCAGCGCACCACGCCCGGCAGGTTGATCAGCTCGCGGTCGTGGCAGACCATCACCACGCTGCGGCCCTCGGCGGCCAGGCCCTGCACCAGGCCGATCACCTGTTCGCGTGCGTGGCCGTCCAGGCTGGAGGTGGGCTCGTCCAGCAACAGCAAATCGGGCTCCAGCACCTTGGCGCGGGCCAGTGCCACGCGCTGCACCTCGCCGCCGGACAGGCAATCCGGGGCGGTGTCCTGGACGTGCGTGATGCCGGCCCAGCCCAGCGCGGCACCCACGCGCCGCCTGACTTCGTCGTCGGGCATGCCGCGCGCCTTCAGGCCATAGGCGATGTTCTCGTGCACCGAAGTGCGAAACAGGTAGGGATGCTGATGCAGGTAGGCAATGCGCTGGCGCAGCGCGGCGGGCATCGGATCCAGCGCGGCGTCGCGCGGCTTGCCGTCCTCGCCGGTCCAGGCCACGGTCGCGCCGGGGGCGCGCTCCAGCCCCGCCACCATGCGCAGCAGCGTGCTCTTGCCCGCGCCATTGACACCGGTCAGCACGACCAAAGCGGCGCGTGGGAAGACAAGCTCGGCAATATCGAACAGCCGCCGCGCGCCCACCTGGCGCTGCAAACCGCGCACCGTCAGCAGCGGCGGCAGCTGGGAAGGTGGCAGCGCCTGCCCGTCAGGCGTGCGTCGCGCGGGCAGGGTGCTCATCGGCGAAATCCTCCCGCGCCTTGCAGCCACGCCAGCATCACATTGACGAGCACTGCCAGTGCGATCAGCACAACGCCCAGCGCGATACCCTGGGCGAATTCTCCCTTGCTGGTTTCCAGCGCGATGGCGGTGGTGATGGTCCGGGTGGCGCCTTCGATATTGCCGCCGATCATCAGCGCCGAACCCACCTCGGCGATGACCCGCCCAAAGCCCGCCACCAGCGCGGCCATCAGGCCGAAGCGCATCTCGCGCAGGACGGTGAAAAAGGTCCGCCAGCGCCCGGCGCCCAGCACCCAGGCGGTTTCACGCAACCGCACATCCGCCCCCTGCAAGGTGGACAGGGCAAACGCCAGCACCACCGGGAAGCCAATCACCGCTTGCCCGAGCACCATGCCGCCGCGGGTAAACAGCAGGGAGAAATGGCCCAGCGGCCCGTGGCGGGTGAACAGCAGGTAGAGGACCAGCCCGACCAGCACGGTTGGGAAGGAGAGGAAGGCCTGCGCCGCCACCACCACCACACGCCGCCCGGGAAAATCGTGGCTGGCGATCAGGTAGGCCGCGCCGATGGCCGGCACGGTGGCAATCGCCAGCCCGAGCACGGCCACCACCAGCGAGGTCCAGACGATGAACCAGATGGCGCCGTCACCGCTGGCCAGAAGCGCAAAGGCCGCGACGGTGGCGGCACCGATCTCCATCGCCGGCGCGCGCTCAGGCCGAGAAGGTGTGCTCGACGGCCGGGAAGCTGCCGTCCTTCACGGCCGCCACGTAGGCGCGCACGGCGGCCTCGATCGAGCCGGCGCCCTCCATGAAGTTGCGCACGAACTTGGCCTTGCGGCCCGGGTAGACGTTGATCATGTCCTGCAGCACCAGCACCTGGCCGGAGCAATCCGCGCCGGCGCCGATGCCGATGGTCGGGATGGTCAGCAGGCCGGTCACCACGCCAGCCACGGCCGCCGGCACCGCTTCCATCACGATCAGCTGGGCGCCCGCGGCTTGCAGCGCGAGTGCGTCGCGCTTGAGCTGCGCCGCGCTTTCATCGGTCTTGCCCTGCACCTTGAAGCCGCCCAGCGCGTGCACCGACTGCGGCGTCAGGCCAATGTGGCCGCACACCGGAATGCTGCGCTCGACCAGGAACTTGACGGTGGGCGCGAGCCAGTCGCCGCCCTCGAGCTTGACCATTTGCGCGCCGGCCCGCATCAGCGCCACGGCGCTGGTGAAGGCGGCTTCCGGGGTGGGATAGGTGCCGAAAGGCAGGTCCGCCACCAGCAGCGCGCTCTGGTTGCCGCGCGCCACACATTCGGTGTGGTAGACAACTTGTTCGAGCGTCACGGGCAGCGTGGTCTGCTGGCCTTGCATGACATTGCCAAGGGAGTCGCCGACCAGCAGCACCTCGACCCCGCAGTAATCGAGCAGCGCGGCGAAGCTGGAGTCGTAGGCGGTTAGCATGGCGATTTTTTCGCCTGCGGCGCGCATCGCTTGCAGCTTGGGGATGGTGACGGTCTTGCGGGAGGGATCGAGGAGATAACTCATGACGTTGGGCCGGTAGAGAGACGGGAGCCGGGCCTGCCGCAATGCCGCAGTGCGTTCATGATCAGTGCATCAACGCATCTGTATCCGTGCGGCAAGGCCTTTGCCCCTTTCAGTTCGTACTGCGCGAGGCGCTCGGCCCTGGGATGGGGCCACTGGATTCGCGGCAGCGACTGCTGTCGTTATGGTGAAGGCTGGCAGGCGGGAGAACCTGTCAGGGCGCAGCGAGATTGAGAAAGGCCTTGCGGCCACGCATGTTTTCGATGCGCGACAGTAGTGTACGGAAATCGGCGTCGTTGTCTACAGGACTGAAGTGGGCGGTGTCGACGATCATGACCGGCGCCTCGTCGTAGCGGTGGAACAGCTCACCGTAGGCATCCGACAGCCGCTCCAGATAGGCATCGTCGATATTGGACTCACCGGGCGCGTTGCGCCGGGTGATGCGCTCGCGCAGCAGGGCGGGCGAGGCCTGCAGCACGATGACGAGGTCCACGCGCTGGCCCTGGGCAGGCAGGCGCGCGGCGAGGGCGTCGTACAGCGCCAGTTCGTCCTCGGGCAGGGTCAGCCCGGCGTAGAGGCGGTCCCTGGTGTACAGGAAATCGCCCACCATGCGCTGGCCCGCCAGCAGTGCCGCCTGCCAGGCCTTGAGCTGCTGCGCGCGCTGGTTCATCAGCGACAGCTGCAGCGGCAGCGCGTATCGCGCGGGCTCGCGGTAGTAGCGTTCCAGGAAGGGGTTTTCACGTGCCGCATCGAGCAATTCGCCGGTGCGCAGGGTTTGCGCCAGGCGTTGCGCGAGCGCGGTCTTGCCGGCTCCGATGGGGCCTTCCACCACGATGCGGCGCAGGTGTTCGAGCATGGGCGGGTCCGGTCGGCTAGGGGGGAACTAACTACACAGTACAGGGCGGATAAAGCGGGGCCGGCTTGCCGCTGCCGGCCATGGCTTCAGGACTCGCCGCGCGCGTCCAGTTGCCGCGTGCACTTGCAAAAGGAGACCTTCTCGACGCGCTGCGCGCTGACCGCGGCCAAGTAATCCGCCGCGCGGCCAAGGCCGGGGACAACCAGTTCGGCATCCAGCTCAAGCAGCGGTACCAGCGTGAAGGCGCGTTCGGCCAGGCGTGGATGCGGCACCACCAGCTTTTCGTCCTGGTGGATTTCATCGCCAAAGACCAGCAGGTCCAGGTCGAGGGTGCGTGGTGCGTTGCGGAAAGGCCGCTCGCGGCCAAACTGATCCTCGATGTGGTGACAGATGCGCAATAGCTGGGCGGCGGTGAACGAGGTCTCTACCTTGACCACCGCGTTGTAATAGTCGTTGCCCGTTGCATCGACCGGGGCCGTGCGATAGAGCGACGATCTCGCCAGCACCGTGATGCCGACCTGCTGGGCCAGGCACACGATGGCATCTTTCAGAGCCTGCCGGGCGTCACCCAGGTTGGCTCCGATGCCGATAAAGGCAAGTGTCATTACGATTCCTCCGGCTGGACGCGTACCTTGCCGGTTTTCCGGTCTGCAGTGGAGCCGGATTCCTGGCTCGCGTCCATATCACTCCGCGGAGAAACTTTATCCGATTTCCGCGGACTGCGCCGACGGCGCTTCTTCCGTGCCGGGCCGCCGCTGTCGCCGCTATCGCCATCTCCGGCGTGCTCAAAGCCTTCGGCATCGCCCGCGCCGCCGCTGCCGCCACCTTGCTTGCCGGCGCCGCGCACCGGGCGCACCGCTTCGATCAGGTCCTCGCGGCCGTGGC
Source organism: Cupriavidus sp. PET2-C1 (assembly GCF_054515855.1). Taxonomy (NCBI): domain Bacteria; kingdom Pseudomonadati; phylum Pseudomonadota; class Betaproteobacteria; order Burkholderiales; family Burkholderiaceae; genus Cupriavidus; species Cupriavidus sp. PET2-C1. The sequence continues at coordinate 3,617,017 of NZ_CM137259.1, read as the reverse complement.
TATCGGCATCCTGGAAGTCTTGCCACCATTTCGCCAGCTCGGCCGGCTGCTCGCCGGATTCGCAGCGCAGGTAGAGGAAATCGAAGCCGGCGCGAAAGCGCGGCGATTCGATCAGGCGGAACGGCATGCGGCCCACGCGCTTCTCGAAGCGCGGCTGCATGCCCCAGATGTCCCGCATATCGGTGACAAAGCGGCGCTGGATGGCGAGCTGGCCGGTCTGGCGCTCCAGCACGTCGTCCATGGCGATATTGAGCGCGGCAATGGCGTGCTCGCCTTCCTCGCGCAGCGTGGTCCAGCGCTGCAGCACGTGGTGCCATAGCAGCGCGGCAAACAGGAAGCCCGGCGAGACCGGCTTGCCGACCTGCACGCGCTGGTCCGTGTTGTCCAGCGCCAGTTGCACGAAGCGCTGGCCCATCGGCTGCTCCAGCGCGACATCCAGCAGCGGCAGCAGGCCGCGGTGCAGGCCGGCCTTGCGCAGCTCCTGCAGCGACGCCCAGGCATGGCCCGACATCAGCAGCTTGAGCATCTCGTCGAACAGGCGCGCGCTGGGCACATTGTGGATCAGCGAGGCCAGGTCGGCGATCGGCTGGCGGGTGTCCTCGTCGATCGTGAACCCGGTCTTGGCGGCGAAGCGCACCACGCGCAGCATGCGGATGGGGTCCTCGCGGTAGCGCGTGACCGGATCGCCGATCATGCGCAGCGTGCGCGCGCGGATGTCCTCCATGCCCTGGTGGTAGTCGTACACCAGTTGCTGGGCGGGGTCGTAGTACATCGCGTTGATGGTGAAGTCGCGGCGTTCCGCATCTTCGGCCTGCGAGCCCCACACGTTGTCGCGCAGCACGCGGCCCGAGGCATCGATCGCGTGGGTCTTGCTGTCGAGCTCGGCGCGCTTGAGGCGGCGCCCTTCGGGCAAGGTCTCGCTGGCCACCGCGTCGACCAGCGCGCGGAAGGTGGAGACTTCGATGATCTCCTGCTCGCGCCCGCCATAGAACGTCACGTGCACGATCTGGAAGCGCCGGCCGATGATGCGCGAGCGGCGGAACAGCGCCTGCACCTGGTCAGGCGTGGCGTTGGTGGCGACGTCGAAGTCCTTGGGCTTGATGCCTAGCAACAGGTCGCGCACCGCGCCACCGACGATAAACGCCTCGTAGCCTGCCTGCTGCAGCGTGGAGGTGACCTTGATGGCGTTGCGCGAGATCAGCGACTGGTCGATCTGGTGCTCGGCATGCGCAACGATATTCGGCGCATGGGCGCGCTGGCCACGGCGTTTGACGGGGCGCTGCTGGGTGCCCGGCTTGCCTAGCAGCCGGTTGATTAGCTTTTTGATCACGTCAGAACAGGTCCATGATGCGCCAGCCTGACGCGGCGGCGTGGTGACGCAGGCGATCGTCCGGGTTGGCGGCGATCGGCTCGCTGACCTTCTCCAGCAGCGGCAGGTCGTTGGCCGAATCGCTGTAGAAGGTGGTGTTTTCGAAGGCATCCCATTGGGTGCCCATGCTCTTTAGCCAGGCTTCCACCCGGGTTATCTTGCCCTCGCGGAAGCTGGGAATGCCAGCCACTTCGCCGGTGAAGGCGCCGTCGGGCTTGCCGTTGACGGTGGCCGGCTCGGTGGCGATCAGGTGCTTGATACCGAAGGCCGCCGTGATCGGGGCGGTGACGAAACTATTGGTGGCGGTGACCACGGCGCACAGGTCGCCAGCGTCGAGGTGCTTGTAGACCAGTGCGCGCGCCTGCGGGGTGATGACCGGATCGATCACTTCACGCATGAACTGGCCGCGCAACGCTTCCAGGCGGTCGCGCGGATTGGCCGCCAGCGGCGCCAGCGCGAAACGCAGGAAAGCCTGGATATCCAGGGTGCCAGCCTTGTAATGGCCGAAGAACTCGTCGTTCCTGCGGCGGTAGAATTCCTCGTCGACAACGCCCAGGCGCACCAGGAAGCGGCCCCATTCGTGGTCGCTGTCGGTCGGGAGCAAGGTGTGGTCGAGGTCGAACAATGCCAGATTCATGGGCGGCGATTTTACATTAACGGGACTGTGAGAGCTTTCTTAACGTCTCTGGATGCAAACAAAGGCAAGCACGGTGCATGCCATGGGTCACGCGCGCCGGCGCGCAGGCCCTGGCTCACTCGCGCAACTCGGCAAACATTTCCCGCAGCAGGGGCAGCGTGACGGCGCGCTTGCGCTCCAGCGAATAGGTGTCCAGCGCGTCCAGCAGGGCCATCAGGCTGGGCATGTCGCGGTATTTGCGCGTGACCAGCCAGTGCGGGATTTCCGGTGAAAGCTGCAGCCCGCGCTCGCGCGCGGCCTGCACCAGCGCCGCCATCTTGTCCTCGTCCGACAGCGGTGCCAACTGATAGACCAGGCCCCAGCCCAGCCGCGTGCGCAGGTCCTCGCGCACCGGCATGGCCAGCGGCGCCTGGCTGCCGGCCACCACGATGGCGGTGCGCACATGCGCCCGGACCTCGTTGTACAGCGAGAACACGGCGATCTGGCGCGCTTCGTCGAGCAGCTCCACATCGTCCACGGTGTAGAGCTGGCAGCTCGGGTCGAAGATGAAGTCCGACAAGGCGTGATGCGGGCTCAGGTAGCGGCAACGGATGCCGGCCTGGTAGCCGCTGTCGCAGACCGCATGCAGCAGGTGGGTGCGGCCCGAGCCCACTTCGCCCCACAGGTAGATCAGGCGGTCGGCGGCCCGCTCCTGCGCCACCGCTGTGGCCAGGTCGCGCAGGCGCTGCACCGGCTCGCGGTTGACCGCAACGAAAAAATTCTCGAAGGTCGAGGGCGGCGGACTGCCAAGTTCAAGCGATAGCTGCTTGGGACGCTGAAACATGACTTATCGGTTACTTTGGGTACGGATCATCTGTCAGGTAAACGCGTCGCGGCTGGCAGGCGCTGACCGCCTGTAGGGCGCGGGCAGAACGGCCGGTGGCTGCCGGAATCATCTTCATCGGGAATGGCTGCGGACAATACTTCATGACACGGAACACCGGAAACTGGAAGCCGGAAGCCCGTATCCGTTAAAATTGCAATTCTACTGGACTCGCGGCCGCAAATCGCCGTCGTGAGCGCCGCATTCCTCACTTCATACTCCAGGAAAAGCAGGTTCCCATGAGCGCATCCCCCACTTCCGGCCAGGCAGGCCTCTCCTACCGCGATGCCGGCGTCGATATCGACGCGGGCGACGCGCTCGTCGATCGCATCAAGCCGTTCGCCAAGCGCACCATGCGCGAAGGCGTGATGGCCGGCATCGGGGGCTTTGGCGCGCTGTTCGAGCTGTCCAAGAAATACAAGGAGCCGGTGCTGGTCTCCGGCACCGACGGCGTGGGCACCAAGCTCAAGCTGGCCTTCCAGCTGAACCGCCACGACACCGTGGGCCAGGACCTGGTCGCCATGAGCGTCAACGACATCCTGGTGCAGGGTGCCGAGCCGCTGTTCTTCCTCGACTACTTCGCCTGCGGCAAGCTCGACGTGGAAACCGCGGCGACCGTGATCAAAGGCATCGCCCACGGCTGCGAGCTGTCCGGCTGCGCGCTGATCGGTGGCGAAACCGCCGAAATGCCCAGCATGTACCCCGATGGCGAGTACGACCTGGCCGGCTTCGCGGTTGGCGCCGTGGAGAAGAGCCGCATCATCGACGGTACCACCATCGTGCCGGGCGACGTGGTGCTGGGCCTGGCCTCGTCGGGCGCGCACTCCAACGGCTACTCGCTGGTGCGCAAGATCATCGAAGTGGCCAAGCCGGACCTGAACGGCGATTTCCACGGCCAGCGCCTGCAGGACGCCATCATGGCGCCCACCCGCATCTACGTGAAGCCGCTGCTGTCGCTGATCGAGACCCTGCCGGTCAAGGGCATGGCCCACATCACCGGCGGCGGCCTGACCGAGAACGTGCCGCGCGTGCTGGCGCAGAACGTGACCGCCGTGCTGCAGCGCGACGCCTGGACCCTGCCGCCGCTGTTCCAGTGGCTGCAAGCCCAGGGCAACGTTGCCGATGACGAAATGCACCGCGTGTTCAACTGCGGCATCGGCATGGTGGTGATCGTCGCCAAGGAAGACGCCGACCGCGCCATTCGTCATCTGCAAGCCGCTGGCGAAGCCGTATGGCAGATTGGCGAGATCCGCGAGCGCGAAGAAGGCCAGGCACAGACCATCGTGGCCTGAGCGGTCCCGCTCCAATAAAAAAACGGCGCATGCTCAGGCATGCGCCGTTTTTTTTGCCCGTCGGGCGCAGACCGTCGATCTACGGTCTGCGGAGTGACTGCGCCGCGCCCAGCTTCGCCAGCGCCTCCCCGGTCACCCGGCAAATTCGCCAGTCCGGCATCACGTCCGCGCCCATTGCCCGGTAGAAATCAATGGAAGGCGTGTTCCAGTCCAGCACGCTCCATTCAAAGCGGCCGCAGCCGCGTTCCACCGCCAGCGCCGCAAGATGCTTGAGCAGAACCTTGCCCAGCCCATGGCCGCGCCAGGCGGGGTCGACATAGAGGTCTTCCAGATACAGCCCGGGCTTGGCCAGGAAGGTCGAGAAATTGTGGAAGAACAAGGCAAAGCCGACGGCCTGCGGGCCCTGGGTGCCGGGGACCTCCACGAGCACAGCCTCGGCATGCGGGCGCGGGCCAAACAGCGCCTCGCGCAGCTTTTCCGGCGTGGCTTCGACCAGGTGGGAGAGTTTCTCGTATTCGGCCAGTCCCTTGATCAGCGCGAGCAAGGTTTCGCAATCATCGGAAGTGGCGGGGCGCAGTACGAAATCGGTGGCAGACATGGCGGGATTTGACGTCATCGGCAAGATACAAACGACGATTATCGCTTATCCGTCACACCTGCCCCCCAGTGACGCTACGCTTGCCCGATCCGCGCCAGCCGCGCTACCTGCGCGACGTAGTCCGGCGCCAGGCAGTCCACAACCTCCCGCTCGGGCGTGCTGCGCAGCCAGGTCAGCTGGCGCTTGCAGAGCTGGCGGGTGGCGGCCAGGCCGCGCTCGCGCATGGTGTCGAAATCGGTCTCGCCGTCGAGGTATTCCCACACCTGCCGGTAGCCGACGCAGCGGATCGAGGGCAGCGTGGGCTGCAGGTCGCCGCGCGCGCGCAGCCGTTGCACTTCCTCGATAAAGCCGCCAGCCAACATGGCGTCGTAGCGGGCGGCGATGCGCGCGTGCAGCACGGCGCGGTCCGACGGCTCCAGCGCGATCACGCGATAGCGCCGGTCGGCGGCGCCGGCAAAGGCACGCTCGTCGGCCTGCCGCGCCAGCAGCGCCGACATGGGCTGGCCGGACAGGCGGTGGATCTCCAGCGCCCGCTGGATGCGCTGGGCATCGTTGGGCGCGAGGCGGGCCGCGGTGACCGGATCGACCTCGCCCAGCATGGCGTGCAGCGCCGGCCAGCCGCGCTCGGCGGCCAGCGCGTCCAGCTCGGCGCGCAGGGCCGGATCGGCTTGTGGGAGGTCGTTCAGGCCCTGCGTCAGCGCCTTGTAGTACAGCATGGTGCCGCCGACGATCAGCGGCTCGCGGCCGCGCGCGCGGATCTCCACGATCAGCCGCTCGGCGTCGGTGACGAACTGGGCGGCCGAGTAGCTATCGGCAGGGTCGATGATGTCGATCAGGTGGTGCGGCACCGCGGCCAGCTCGGCGGGCGAGGGCTTGGCGGTGCCGATGTCCATCTCGCGGTAGACCAGGGCCGAGTCCAGGCTGATGATCTCGATCGGTGTCTGCGCGGCCAGCGCCAGCGCCGCGGCGGTCTTGCCGGAGGCGGTGGGGCCGAGCAGGCAGACCACCGGGGCGTGGCCTGATGCGGCCGCGGCGGTGCTGCTGGATGAGGCGGTTGTCATCAAGTCGTCGGGCACGCGGCTTACTGCCCGCGCAGGAACAGGCGGTCGAGTTCCGCCACGGTCAGCTGCACCCAGGTGGGCCGGCCGTGGTTGCACTGGTCGGCGCGCTCGGTCTGCTCCATCTGCCGCAGCAGCGCGTTCATTTCTTCCAGCGTGAGCTTGCGGTTGGCGCGCACCGCGCTGTGGCAAGCCAGCGTGGCCAGCAGCTCGTTCTGGCGTTCGACCAGCACGCGCGAGCCGCCGAAGGCTTGCAGGTCGCGCAGCACGTCGCGCGCCAGGGCTTCGGTGTCGGCCTGCTTGAGCAGCGCGGGAATCGCGCGGATCGCCAGCGTGGTGGGCGAGACCTGCGCGATGTCGAAGCCGAGCAGGGTGAGGGTTTCCTGGTGCTCTTCGGCCGTGCCGATCTCCACGGGGCTGGCTGTGAGCGTAACCGGGATCAGCAGCGACTGCACCGCGAGTTCGCGCGCTTCGAGCGCGGTCTTGATCTGCTCGTAGAGGATGCGCTCGTGGGCAGCGTGCATATCCACCAGCACCAGGCCGCGCGCGTTTTGCGCCAGCACATAGATGCCGTGCAGCTGCGCGATGGCATAGCCCAGCGGGCTGGCCTCGTCTTCGGGAAGTTCCTGGCGGGCCATCTGGTCCAGCAGGCCGGGCGGGTCGTTCTCGCGCGCGGCTTGCGCATCGGCCAGCCAGGCCGGGGGCGTGGCGCCCGGGCCGGCCGGCGGGACATAGGCGCCGGGGCCGCGTGAAAACCCGCCGCCCGGCTGGATCGCGTCGCGCACCATGCCGAGGTAGGCCTGCCGGGGCTGGGCCACGCCGAGCTCGGTCTGCCGTGCGGCGGCCGTATAGTCGACCCACGGGCGCGGGCTGGCGCCGCCGCCCATGCCGCCGCTTCTGCCCGATCCGCCGAAGCCGCCGAGGCTACCGGAGCCGCTGGAGCCGCCGCCAAAGCTTCGCGCGCCCGGGAATCCGCCGGCACCGCCAATCGGCTCGACCGCCGCCGGATCGTCCGCGCCGACCGACGTATGCAGGCTGTCGCCTTGCTCGCCGGCCTGCCGCGCCAGGCAACGCTGCACGGCGTGGTAGACAAACTGGTGCACCGAGCGCGATTCGCGGAAACGCACTTCGATCTTGGACGGGTGCACATTCACGTCCACCATCTCGGGCGGCAGGTCCATGCACAGCACGTAGGAGGGGAAGCGGTCGCCGTGCAGCACGTCCTGGTAAGCGCTGCGCACCGCGTGGGTCAGCAGCTTGTCACGCACGTAGCGGCCGTTGACGAAGAAGAACTGCTGGTCCGGGCGCCCGCGCGAGGCGGTGGGCAGCCCGGCAAAGCCGTACAGGTGCAAGCTGCCGGCCTCTTCATCCAGCGGCAGCCGGGCGTTGGCGAAGTCGGCGCCCAGCACCTGGGCGGTGCGCGTGGCGACGTCGCCGGCGTTCCAGTGCTCCATCGGCTTGCCATTGTGATGGACCGAGATGGCCACGTCCGGGCGCGCCAGCGCCGCGCGCCGCACCATTTCCAGGCAGTGGCCAAACTCGGTTTGTTCGGATTTCAGGAACTTTCGGCGCGCTGGCGTGTTGAAGTAAAGGTGCTGCACGTCGACGGTGGTGCCCACGCCGCCGGATGCGGGCTGTACCACGCCGGTGTCGGCGATCACCTGCATCGCGTGGGTATCGCTGGCGGTGCGGCTGGTCAGGGTCAGCTCGGACACCGAGGCGATCGAGGCCAGCGCTTCGCCGCGAAAGCCGAGCGTCAGCACCGCTTCAAGCTCGTCCAGCGAGGCGATCTTGCTGGTGGCGTGGCGCTTGAGCGCGACCGGCAGCTCATCGGCGGGAATGCCGCAGCCGTTGTCGGCAATCACGATGCGGCGCACGCCACCTTCCTCCAGGCGGAGGTTGAGCTGGGTGGCGCCGGCGTCCAGCGCGTTCTCCAGCAGTTCCTTGACCACGGAGGCGGGGCGCTCCACCACCTCGCCGGCCGCGATCTGGCTGATCAGCTGGTCGGGCAGGGGGCGGATGGGACGGAGCGGCTGGGCGGGGTGCGGGGCTTGGGCAGGCATGGGCGGAATTATACGTGGGTGCGCCGCCTGGCCCATGGGCGTGCAATGGATGAAAAGTGGTTGGGCAAGGTGACTTTGGCGCCTGTCCGGTCTTGTATGATGTCGGCAAATTATCGAACGGGGATCGAATTGGATATCGCATTGCAGTTCATCGACATGCTGCTGCACGTCGACAAATACCTAGGCACCGTCATCCAGAACTACGGTGCGTGGGTCTACGCCATCCTCTTCGCCATCGTGTTCGCGGAGACCGGGCTTGTGGTGCTGCCTTTTCTCCCGGGCGATTCCCTGTTGTTTATCGCCGGCGCCTTCTGCGCCACGCACGCCATGAATGAATGGGCGCTGGTCGGCCTGCTGCTGGTGGCGGCGATTGGCGGCAATACTGTCAACTACTTTGTCGGCAGCTGGGTCGGGCCGAAAGTGTTCGACGGCCATTGGCGCTTCCTGGACCAGCAGGCGCTGCGCAAGACGCACGATTTCTACGAGCGCCATGGCGGCAAGATGCTGGTGATGGCCCGTTTCCTGCCGATCGTGCGTACCTTCGCGCCGTTCGTGGCCGGCGTGTCGCAGATGACTTTTGCCAAGTTCCAGCTGTTCAACGTGATCGGCGCGGCGGCCTGGGTGCTGGGCCTGGTGTTTGCCGGCTACTTCTTCGGCAACCTGCCGTTCATCAAGCAGTACCTGAACCTGATCGTGCTGGCGGGCATCGGCGCGGCTGTGGTGCCGCTGGTGCTGGGTGGCCTGTGGAAGCTGGTGCGGGGCGGCAAGCGCCGTCCTTCCTGAGCCAGCGGGGGCGGGCCTCGGCCTGCCCCCGCCTGAGTGTCAGTTACTTTCAGCTTACGCTGCGGCTCATCATGCGCAGCGCCGGCATGCGGTCGCGGATCTGGGTGGTGTCGGCCGCATCCGGGCGCGCCATCACATAGGCTTCCAGGTCGGCAAGCGCCGGGCGGAAGCACTCCAGGTTGGCATACGCCAGCCCGCGGTCGCGCACCTCCTCGATCGATCCGGGCAACAGGATCACCAGGCGGTTCTGCACCGCCAGCAAGCGCTGCCAGCGCGACTCCTGCAGATAAATCGCCTTGAGATTGCGCAGCATGCGCGCCACGATCTCGCGGTGGCTGGCCACCTGCAGGAACAGGCCCAGCGGCACCTCGTTGGGATCCGCGATGCCCTCGCGCTCCAGGTGCGGATCGAGCATCTCCTGCAACTGTTCCTTGGACAAGGTCTCGCCGGTGAGCGGGTCCACCACCACCTCGCCGGCCGGAATCGACATCCGCACCAGGAAATGGTTAGGGAAGGACACGCCCTTGAGCGGCAGCCCAATATGCTGGCCCAGCTCCATATAAAGTACCGCCAGCGAAATCGGGATGCCGCGCCGCTGCTTGAGCACGACGTTCAGGTACGAGTTGTCGGGGTCGTAGTAATCGTTCGCGTTGGCGCCGAAGCCCAGGTCGCGGTAGAAGAAATGATTGAGCAGGCGCATGCGCTGGATGGCCGGCGTACCTTCGGCGACGCGGCGTTTCAGGCGTACCGCGAGCATGTCGAGCGCTGCGAGCTCGGCCTGCAGGTCCAGGTCCGGATAGGCATCCTGGGCGATCGAGAGCACGGTCTCTGTCAGCGGGATACCGTTCTCGTCTGCCACGAGACTGGCAAAGTATTCCAGGACTTTCGTGGTTGTCATTGCGGCGTTCCTGAATGCGGCCTGGCGGCTGTTCCGGATGAATGCTGGCGGCGTGGCGTGCCTTCCCGGACGGTAGGGTGTTGGTACCGTCCGCGGTCGCGCGCCTGGGCAGAACCGCTTCATCTCATTCTGACACAACCTCAGTAGCCTTGACCCTGCACCGCGCGCTGCCGCAACCCTTGGCCGGCGCCGTCTGGCGCTGGCGAAAAGGGCAGGTTTGGCAGGCGGGGGCTTGTTAGCCGGCTCTCCGCTTGAAAGCGGAGTATCTCAGCCCCATGAGCCACAGTGTACCGAAGTAGACGACTGCCGCAAGTACCAGGCACGAGGCCAGCAGGGCGATACGCAACAATGGCGTGGCACCCAGGGCGACCCAGTCGAAGTTGCGGGCGAACCACAACAGCATGCCCGCCAGCAGCGTGACGGCGGTCAGCAACTGGGCCAGGAACAGCCACCAGCCCTTGGCCGGCGAGTAAAAGCCGCGCTTGCGCAGGCCCAGGAACAGCAGCAGCGCGTTGACGGTGGCGCCGAAGCTGATCGACAGCGCCAGGCCCGCATGGCCAAAGCGCGGCACGAAGACGTAGTTGGACAACTGCGTGATCACCAGCACCAGCAGGGCGATCTTGACTGGGGTGCGGATGTCCTGGCGGGCATAGAAGCCCGGCGCCAGGATCTTGATGAGGATCAGTCCCAGCAGGCCGATGCCGTAGGAGACCAGCGCCTGGCGGGTCATTTCCACCGCATGGGCGTCGAACTTGCCATAGTTGAACAGCACCGCCGTGAGCGGCGCGCCGAACACGAACAACCCGACCGCGCACGGCACGGCCAGCAGGAAGGTCAGGCGCAGGCCCCAATCCAGCAGGCCGGAGTATTCGGCCCGGTTTTCCTCGGCGCTGGCTTTCGACAGGCTTGGCAGCAAGATGGTGCCCAGCGCCACGCCCAGCAGCGCGGTCGGGAATTCCATCAGGCGGTCGGCATAGGTCAGGTAGGACACGCTGCCGGCGGCCAGGCGCGAGGCGATATTGGTATTGATGATCAGGCTGATCTGGGCCACCGAGACCGCCAGCAGCGCCGGCGCCATCTGCCGCATGACGCGGCGCACGCCCGGCTCCGCCCAGGCCGCGCGCAGGTTAAAGCGCAGGCGCGGCATTACGCCCAGGCGCCGGAGCGCCGGAATCTGCACCGCCAGCTGCAGGATGCCGCCCACCAGCACGCCCCAGGCCTGCGCGTAGATCGGCTGCGCCATATGCGGGCCGACAAACAGCGCGGCGATGATCAGGCAGATATTGAGCAGCACCGGGGTGAAGGCCGGCATGGCAAAGCGGCGCCAGGTGTTCAGGATGCCGGAGGCCAGCGCCACCAGCGAGATCAGGCCGATGTAGGGAAACATCACGCGCGTCATGAAGACCGCCGCGTCATAGGTTTCTCCGCCATGCTGGCGAAAGCCGGTGGCGACCACCATCATGACCACCGGCGCGCCGATCACGCCAAGCAGCGAGACGCCCATCAGGACCCAGGTCATGACCGTGGCAACGGCATCGATCAGCGCGCGGGTCTCGGTCTCGCCGCGCTTGCTGTGGTATTCACCCAGGATGGGCACGAAGGCTTGCGAGAATGCGCCCTCGCCGAAGATCCGGCGCAGCAGGTTGGGGATGCGGAACGCCACGTTGAAGGCGTCGGTCATGTCCGAGGCGCCAAAGGCACGCGCGATCAGGATCTCGCGGATAAGGCCTGTGATGCGCGACAGCATCGTCAGGCTGCTGATGGTGGCGAGCGCTTTGAGCAGGTTCAAGATGGTTCGGCGGCAAGGGGTGGCGGCGGCAGCGTGGGTCGGACCGCCGGTGCGAACCGGGTTCAGACGCCGGGCGCGCGCCAAAGTTGCATCGAGGCCACGCGAGGGCGGGGCCGGTGTGGCGCGTATTATACGGTTTGGCCCCGCAGGCGCCCGGATATGCACGTATATCGGCGTTTGCTTCGCCCTGCTCGAGATGAGGTGTGGCTCGGCTTGCCAGCCGCTTTTTCTTGTGTGTATAATTGCCGATTCACAAGGCTAGTTGCGTTCCGGATTCGTGTGCCAGTGCATCCCGGGTCGCTTGATGTGCACTTAATTGTGTCCGCGGTTTGCTCCGTCCTCCCGTCGGGCACGCATCTGAATTCAGGAAATCTACTTAAATGGCAAATTCCGCACAAGCTCGCAAGCGCGCGCGCCAGGCCGTCGCCCAGAACGCCCACAACTCCAGCCTGCGTTCGCGTCTGCGTACCGCAGTGAAGGCTGTTCGCAAGGCAATCGAAGCCGGCGACAAGGCTGCTGCTGCCGAGATCTTCAAGAACTCGCAATCGATCATCGACGCTATCGCCGACAAGAAGATCGTGCACAAGAACAAGGCTGCGCGCCACAAGTCGCGCCTGTCGTCGGCTATCAAGTCGATGGCTGCCTGATATAGGCACTGGTGCCGGGCGCAAGCCAGGCACCTTCCGGCTGTTCGCCGGCCATTGCGTGGCTGCGCCGCCTCGGCGGTGTGCCAGGGTTCTGGTCAGGTTGTCAGCCGGCAGGGTGGATCGCCTTACGGGGTAGTCCAGCCGATAAAAAAGCTCGTCATTTGACGAGCTTTTTTTGCTTTGTACTTTGCTTCGTGCTTTGGGCTGACACCTGTCCTGAGGGTATGTGCGGCTAGCTGCGGCCATGCCGCAGCTGCTTCAGTGCGAGCTCACTCCAGTGAGCAGGCCTCGACCAGTTGCAGGTTGTTGTCGCGCGCGAAGTTGAGGACGAAGTCGAGCGCTTTGGGCTCGATATCGCGCAGCCGCGCATCGACCACCACGCTCTTCAGCCCGCCGGCCATCACTGGCCGCACGTAAGGTGAGTAAGTGATGCGGGGGTCGCCGGTGTCGCCTTCGGGGCGGAATTGCGCCATCACGCCGCACAGTCGTTCAGCCCAGTCGCTTGGGCGGAAGGTCTTGCCTTCCTTGGTGATGCCTTGGATGAAGTATTCGCGAACTGTGGGATTCATGAGACTGCGGGGATAAGACGGGTGACTCGACGGTAAACCCGCCAGACTGACCAAACGGAAGCCCGTTTGACGCGGCCAGGAAACGATTAGTTCGTTTCATTCCGGCCGTGGCGGCGGGGGCGTCGGTGTCGGCGGGGGCACTTTTGATGCCGGCAGCGGGCGGTGGCATGGGTATGCCGGGCCCCGCGTGAATCAGCCAGTATTATATCTTATATAAGACTCGCGCATAAGCCTCCATGCCGGGCGAGGTGCCGTGCACGCTCGCCAAAGCCACAATAATCCCTTATGATTCTTACAGTTAAATTGCGTAAGCGACGCGAAAGGCGGCTCCGCGGCATGGTCAGGTCATGAACCCTTCATGGCGGCATGCCACCACCGAGCCGCCTTCTTTGTTTTATGAGCCCAACTTCGATCAAGCATTACCTCCAGTTCAGCGACCTGACTCCCGACGAGTACGAGTACCTGCTGGACCGCGCACGGATTCTGAAGACCAAGTTCAAGAACTACGAGACATGGCATCCGCTGCACGACCGCACGCTGTCCATGATCTTCGAGAAAAACTCGACTCGTACGCGCTTGTCGTTCGAGGCCGGCATCCACCAGCTCGGTGGCCATGCCGTCTTCCTCAACACCCGCGACTCCCAGCTGGGGCGCGGCGAGCCGATCGAGGACGCGGCGCAGGTGATCTCGCGCATGGTCGACATCATCATGATCCGCACCTTCGGCCAGGAAATCATCGAGCGTTTCGCCGCGCATTCGCGCGTGCCGGTGATCAACGGGCTGACCAACGAATACCATCCCTGCCAGGTGCTGGCCGATGTCTTCACTTACATCGAGCAGCGTGGCAGCATCCGCGGCAAGACCGTCGCATGGATCGGTGACGCCAACAATATGGCCTACACGTGGATCCAGGCCGCAGAGCGCCTCGGCTTCACGTTCCATTTCTCGGCGCCTCCCGGCTACCAGCTCGATCCGGCCATGGTGCCGGCAACGGCCGCTCATCTGGTCAAGGTGTTCGACGATCCGCTGACCGCCTGCCAGGGTGCCGACCTGGTCACCACCGACGTGTGGACAAGCATGGGCTATGAGGCCGAGAACGACGCGCGCAAGCGCGCCTTCCAGAACTGGATGGTGACTACCGCCATGATGGATCGCGCCGGCGACGATGCCCTGTTCATGCACTGCCTGCCTGCCCACCGCGGCGAGGAAGTCGAGGCCGCCGTGATCGATGGCCCCAAGAGCGTGGTCTGGGAAGAGGCTGAGAACCGCCTGCATGTGCAGAAGGCGCTGATGGAATACCTGCTCTGCGGGCGTTACTGAACATTGGCGGGGTGGCGCCACGATTGGCGCACATGCGGCGCGCCAATCCGGTGCCCGCATGCTCGCCCGGCTCGCCAAGTGCCGCCCAAGCCGGGGCGGACGTGTCAAAATAGCGGTCTTTCCGCATCCCTTTTTCTCGCGTGACTGGCTTTGTGGCTGGCCGCGCTTACTTTTCGCATCGAGTCGAACATGAGCGATATCAAGAAAGTCGTGCTCGCCTACTCCGGCGGGCTGGACACTTCGGTGATCCTGAAGTGGCTGCAAGACACCTATCAGTGCGAGGTGGTCACCTTTACCGCCGACATCGGCCAGGGCGAGGAACTCGAACCTGCCCGCCAGAAGGCGCTCAAGTTCGGCATCAAGCCGGAAAACATCTTCATCGACGACCTGCGCGAAGAGTTCGTGCGCGATTTCGTCTTCCCGATGTTCCGCGCCAATGCCGTCTATGAAGGCGAGTACCTGCTCGGCACCTCGATCGCGCGTCCGCTGATCGCCAAGCGCCAGATCGAAATCCTGCGCAGCACCGGCGCCGACGCTGTGTCGCACGGCGCTACCGGCAAGGGCAACGACCAGGTTCGCTTCGAGCTGGGCTACTACGGCCTCGAGCCGGGCGTGAAGGTCATCGCCCCGTGGCGCGAGTGGGACCTGCTGTCGCGCGAGAAGCTGCTGGCCTACGCTGAAAAGGCCGGCATCGAAATCGACATGAAGCACAAGAAGGGCGGCGCCCCGTACTCGATGGACGCCAACCTGCTGCACATCTCCTTCGAAGGCCGCCACCTGGAAGACCCCAAGGCCGAGGCCGAGGAAGACATGTGGCGCTGGACCGTGTCGCCGGAGAACGCACCGGACGCGGCCGAGTACCTGGACGTCGAGTTCGAGGGCGGTGATATCGTTGGCCTGAACGGCAAGCGCATGACCCCGGCTGAAGTGCTGACCGAGCTGAACCGCCTGGGCGGCAAGCACGGCATCGGCCGCCTCGACCTGGTGGAAAACCGCTACGTCGGCATGAAGAGCCGTGGCTGCTACGAAACCCCTGGCGGCACCATCATCCTGAAGGCCCACCGCGCTATCGAGTCGATCACGCTCGACCGCGAAGTGGCTCACCTGAAGGACGACCTGATGCCGCGCTACGCCAGCCTGATCTACAACGGCTACTGGTGGAGCCCGGAGCGCCGCGCGCTGCAGGTGCTGATCGACCACACCCAGGCCAAGGTCAACGGCTGGGTCCGCGTCAAGCTGTACAAGGGCAATGTGATCGTGGTCGCCCGCGACTCCAAGGACACGCTGTTCGACAAGACCATCGCGACCTTCGATGATGACGGCGGCGCCTACAACCAGGCCGACGCCGGCGGCTTCATCAAGCTGAACGCGCTGCGCATGCGCATCGCCGAAAACGCTCGCCGCCAGCGCGGCGAGTAAGCCGGCTGCAGGCATGCAACAGAAGAGGGGCCGTCATGGCCCCTTTTTTGCGCCGCCTTGCCCTGCGGTATTCCCGATTCAGTCATCCAGAACCAAGAGCATCAAGGAGAAATAGCGTGAGCCAGTTCGACAACGTATCCGTCGTCAAGAAAGCCAACCTGTACTTCGACGGCAAGTGCGTGAGCCACACCGTGCTGTTCCCGGACGGCACCCGCAAGACGCTGGGCGTGATCTTCCCCGCCGCCCTGACCTTCAACACCGGCGCCCCGGAAATCATGGAAATCAATGGCGGCGTGTGCCGCGTCAAGCTGGCTGGCGAAGACCAGTGGCATACCTATGGCGCCGGCCAGCAGTTCAATGTGCCCGGCGACAGCAGCTTCGATATCGAAGTGACCGAAACGCTGGACTACGTCTGCCACTTCGGTTGATCACGGCAGCCCGGACGGCTTAAAGCACCACCGGCTCGGGTTCGATCCGCACGCCGAAGCGGGCCTGTACCGCATCGGCGATGCGGTGCGCCAGCGCCAGCAGCGCCTGCCCGGTGCCGCCGCCGTGGTGCACCAGCACCAGCGCCTGCTTGCCATAGACGCCCACCGGGCCGTCGCTGACCCCCTTGAATCCACACTGGTCGATCAGCCAGCCGGCTGCCAGCTTGTAGCTGCCGTCAGGCTGGGCATGGCTGACCAGGTTGGGATACCGCATCAGCAGCGCGTCGCGCTGTTCGGCGCCCACCACCGGGTTCTTGAAGAAGCTGCCGGCATTGCCGACCTGGGCCGGGTCGGGTAGCTTGCGCGAGCGGATCGCGATCACAGCGTCGCGGACGCGGTCTGCCGTGGGATGCGCCGCAGGATCTTGCGCCAGTTCGCGCGCCAGTTCCGCATAGCCCAGCACTGGCTGCCACGGCAGCGGCAGGCGCAGGGTGACGGCGGTGATGATGTAGCGGTCCCGCCCCTCACGCTTGAACAGGCTGTCCCGGTAGGCGAACCGGCACTGCTCCAGCGTCAGGTGGACGAATTCGCCGCTATGGCGGTCGAACGCGCGCAGGCTGTCGAAGCGCTCGCGCAGCTCCACGCCGTAGGCGCCGATGTTCTGGATCGGCGCGGCGCCCGCGGTGCCGGGGATCAGGGCCAGGTTTTCCAGGCCCGGAAGGCCGTCGGCGATCGTGCGGCAGACCAGCGCATGCCAGTTCTCGCCAGCACCGGCCGTCACCAGGTGGGCGGCATCCGCCGAGGCCACCGCGTAGCCGGGAATCTCCATCAGCAGCACCAGCGCGTCAAGGTCCTGCGTAAGGACCACATTGCTGCCGCCGCCGAGCACCACCAGCGGCAGGCCTTGCGCGCGGGGATCGGCCAGGGCGGCCAGCAGGTCGGCTTCGCTGCGCACGTGCACCGCAAAGCGCGCGCGCACGTCGAATCCGAATGTATTGTGGCGGCGCAGGGGATAAAATTCGAGGAAATCTGCCATGCAAGGGAAAGGTGAAGCGGCCCGCCGGGGTCGACGGCACCGGACTGCAGGGTAGGCTGGATTATACGTAAGCGCCGCCGCCAGCCGGCGCGCGCCCGGTACAGGCAACAAGCAACACGCAGCAAGACAAGGAGAATGCAATGCCGTCGTTTGACGTAGTGTGCGAAGCGAACATGATCGAGGTGAAGAACTCGGTCGAGCAGGCCAACAAGGAAATCACGAACCGCTTTGACTTCAAGGGTTCGGATTCACGGGTCGAGCACAAGGAGAACGAACTCACCGCGTTCGCCGATGACGATTTCAAGCTCGGCCAGGTCAAGGACGTGCTGATCAGCAAGATGGCCAAGCGCAATGTCGATGTGCGCTTCCTCGACTACGGCAAGACCGAGCGCATCGGCGGTGACAAGGTCAAGCAGGTCATCACCATCAAGAAGGGCGTCACCGGCGATCTGTCGAAGAAGATCGTCAAGATGATCAAGGACAGCAAGATCAAGGTGCAGGCCAGCATCCAGGGTGACGCCGTGCGTGTCACGGGGACCAAGCGCGACGATCTCCAGAGCGTGATCGCGCTGCTGCGCAAGGACGTCCCCGAAGCGCCGCTGGACTTCAACAACTTCCGCGACTGATCCTGTTGCCGGCAGGCGTGGCAGCCATGCTGCCGCACGCCTGCTTTTTCCTCTTTCTTTAGCGCGCCTGCGGCAGGCCGCCGATCTTCGCGCCGGCCTTCAGGCCCTTCTGCGCAAACCAGCCCTTGTTCATCTCCAGCGCGTAGCGCACGGCCGCGCGCGGGCAATGGTTGTTCTCAGTCTGGGGCGCCATGTCTTCGATATTGACGATGGACCCGTCATCGGCCAGGAAGGCGATCGACAGGGGCAGGTCGGTATTCTTCATCCAGAAGCAGTGTCCGGCTTTCTCTTCGAACACGAACAGCATGCCCTCGTTGGCGGGCATGGTCTTGCGGTACATCAGGCCAAGCTCGCGGGCTTCCGGCGTGGCGGCGATTTCCGCCTTGATCGCGTACATCCCAGCGGTGAGTTGCCTGACCGGCAAGCTGGCCGGGGACTGGGCACAGGCGGCGGCCATGGCGGCGAGCGCGCAGCCGCTGACGAACAGGTTCTTGAGCAAAGGGCGCATGAGTTGGAGCGGCGAATGACGGGTTCGGGACAGCCGCCAGCATAGCGCAGCTACCGCGCGAGCGGCACGGACAAATATTCCACTTCGTTGCAGCAGGCCCTACTGTCGCGAGCAAGAAAAAAGGCAGGCGCCTTGCGGGCGACCTGCCTTGCTTGCCGGGCACGAAGCCCGGCCTGCCTGCAAACGCTTACTTCGTTGCAGCAGCTTCAGCCTTGGCAGCCGGAGCAGCGTCAGCCTTGGCAACCGGAGCAGCCTTGGTCTTGTGGTGAGCGTGCTTCTTGGACTTCTTGGCGCTCTTCGTCGCGGGCTTTGCAGCCGGTGCTTCGGCGGCAGGCGCTGCAGCAGCCGGCGCTGCCGGTGCGGGTGCGGCGGCTTGGGCGAAAACGCCGGTGGCGAACAGGCCGGCAACCAGAGCAGCGATCAGTTTGTTCATGCTTAACAACCTCGAAGGTAAATCGATTCGGAAGAGTTGACTCGTACTCGTATGCGACGCGTCAGTGTCAAAAACGAAACGAGGCGGTGAGCCGTTGACCCACGACTTGTTAATATTTGTAACTTTTTGCGCGAGGGCGTGCGTGGCGCCGCTCCGCGGGGCTGGTCGCCGCCCTCGAGCCGTCCCCCCGCACGATCGCGCGGGGACGTGGCGCGGCTACGGCTTCCAGGCCGAGCGCGCTCGGATCGATCTCGCACCATTGCCCTGGCGCGAGTCCGAGCGTACGCAGGTCGAGCATGCCAATTTGCACGCGCACCAGGCGCAAAGTCGGAAATCCCACTGCCGCGGTCATTCGGCGCACCTGGCGGTTCTTGCCCTCGCGGATCTCGAGTTCGAGCCATTGGGTCGGGATGGCGGCGCGAAATCGCACCGGCGGATTGCGTGGCCACAGAAAGCCTGGCTCGTCGACGCAGCGCGCTCGCGCCGGCAGCGTGCGGAAGTCTCCTAGGTCGACGCCATTGCGCAGGTGCGCCAGGGCGGCTTCGCCGGGCACGTTTTCGACCTGGGCCAGATATGTCTTGGGCAGTTTGTGATGCGGATCGGCAATGCGCGCCTGCAAGATGCCGTCATCGGTCAGCAGCAGCAGGCCTTCGCTGTCGGCGTCGAGCCTTCCCGCCGGATACACGCCGGGCCGCTGCACGCAGTCGGCGAGAGTCGGGCGCGACGGGTGCGCGGAGAACTGGCTCATGGTGCCGAAGGGTTTGTTCAGTGCGATCAGCGTCATCGAGAGTATTGGGGCCTGGCGCGCGGATAGGCGCATGAATAGCGTCAGTATGGGGCGTCAGTATGCCGTAGCCCGCGCCGCCCGGCGCGGGTCCGGCCAGGATGGCGGATCATGAAATTTTGTTGCATAATACAAAATGGTCTTATGTCTTATATAAGACCTGTGTACGTGTGACGCATAGCCGGGCAGTCCGCGTGTGGTGCGCAGCGGCTCGCCCGCGCGCCAATCGCCGTTAGAATGCCCACGCGCCACCCAAATCTCGCCGTCTGGTCACGAATCCGGCGGCTCGTTGCAACCCCCCGTTCCGTACTGGAGACGTCATGTATCAACATATCAAGGTTCCGGCCGGCGAAAAGATCACGGTCAACCAGGATTTTTCGCTGAATGTTCCGGACAATCCGATCATTCCATTCATCGAAGGCGACGGTACGGGCCTGGATATCACCCCGGTGATGATCAAGGTGGTCGATGCAGCCGTGGCCAAGGCCTACGGTGGCAAGCGCAAGATTTCCTGGATGGAGATCTACGCCGGCGAGAAGTCGACCAAGGTGTATGGCCCTGACGTGTGGCTGCCTGAAGAAACCCTGGAAGTCCTCAAGGACTACGTGGTGTCCATCAAGGGCCCGCTGACCACGCCGGTTGGCGGCGGCATCCGCTCGCTCAACGTGGCCCTGCGCCAGCAACTGGACCTGTACGTCTGCCTGCGCCCGGTGGCGTACTTCAAGGGCGTGCCCTCGCCGGTGCGCGAGCCGCAAAAGATCGACATGGTGATCTTCCGCGAGAACTCGGAAGACATCTACGCCGGCATCGAATGGGAAGCGGAAAGCGACCAGGCCAAGAAACTGATCGCCTTCCTGCAGAACGAAATGGGCGTGAAGAAGATCCGTTTCCCGGATACCTCGGGCATTGGCGTCAAGCCGGTCTCCAAGCAAGGCACCAAGCGCCTGGTGCGCAAGGCCA
Organism: Cupriavidus sp. PET2-C1; assembly: GCF_054515855.1. NCBI lineage: Bacteria > Pseudomonadati > Pseudomonadota > Betaproteobacteria > Burkholderiales > Burkholderiaceae > Cupriavidus > Cupriavidus sp. PET2-C1. Next base: position 3,596,938 of record NZ_CM137259.1, on the reverse strand, counting down.
TCCAGTACGCGATCGACAACGACAAGCCGTCGGTGACCATCGTGCACAAGGGCAACATCATGAAGTTCACCGAAGGTGGCTTCCGTGACTGGGCCTACGAGCTGGCACAGCAGGAATTCGGCGCCGAGCTGATCGACTGCGGCCCGTGGTGCAAGTTCAAGAACCCGAAGACCGGCCGCGAAATCGTCATCAAGGACGCCATCGCCGACGCCTTCCTGCAGCAGATCCTGCTGCGCCCGGCCGAATATTCGGTGATCGCCACGCTGAACCTGAACGGCGACTACATCTCCGACGCGCTGGCGGCCCAGGTTGGCGGCATTGGCATTGCCCCGGGCGCCAACCTGTCGGATTCCGTGGCCATGTTCGAAGCCACCCACGGCACCGCACCAAAGTACGCCGGCAAGGACTATGTGAACCCGGGTTCCGAAATCCTCTCCGCGGAAATGATGCTGCGCCACATGGGCTGGACCGAAGCCGCCGACCTGATCATCTCCTCGATGGAGAAGTCCATCCTGTCGAAGAAGGTCACCTATGACTTCGCCCGCCTGCTCGAAGGCGCGACGCAGGTGTCGTGCTCGGGCTTTGGGCAGGTGATGATCGACAACATGTAAGCGCAGATCAGGCCGTCTCAGCCTGAACCGAAAACCCCGGCGACGCAAAGGTCGCCGGGGTTTTTTTCATCCCGTCGTATCAGGAGGTACTACCCGGCAAGTGTGCAGCCAGGTCGACATAAAAAAAGACCGAATAGGACACATAAGGAAAACGCTCTCCGCACTTGCAGAAATGTCCGATTGATTTTGGTGCTGTATCGCGCATAAGTAGGGAGGCGCCAAACGCCGATCAATCAATCCATGGGAGAACGTATGCACAACGTGAAGCAGTTGACCGCAACCTGGGAGGCCAAACCATGATGCGCAGAGTTGCGTGTGTGGGCGACAGGCTTTCACCAGATGGCGTCATCCTCCCGTATGACGGGCCAGTTTTCACTATTGGCGACGGTGCCGGCCACCAGGTAGCGCTTATCGGTGGGCAAGCCTACTGCGAAGCCTGCAAGACCACCGGCATCATTGCAAAGGCTGGCGGACCGCGCCGTATTAGCTTCATGGGCGAGACGGCGGCTGATGGCGATATCGTGCTCTGCAGGTGCCCGACACGTCCGAGCATTATCGCCACTCTCGCCGGCGAGACTTGGTGCGACGACGAAGCCGAGAGTGCTGGAATGGCAAGCGCGCAGGAAGTTATCGCGGGCACAACGGATTTCCCCGCGGCGCCCTTCTTGGCCTCTAATCCCCGCTACGACCAACAGGTGCAACTTTTGGACGAAAACTCCGGCCAACCCCTGGCACGCCGGCGCTACCGCCTCACAGGCGATGGCGGATCGATTGAGGCGCGAACGGACGACAGCGGTATGACCGAGCGCATTTCGAGCGATACCGCGGCGACCATGACGCTGGAGATTTTTGGGGAGGATGCCTGATGCAACCAATCAATACGATACAAATTCCATTGACTCCGATTGAGAAGCGCGCGCCTGTGAAAGTCTATCTGCTGCGGCCTCGCGGGACTCTGTATTGGGGTGGGGCCGGACTGGATGGCGACTACGTGCGGCCACAACTCGAGGCGTTCCGGAGGGCAGGGATTGCCCACTGCTTTGCAGGCATCACAAACTCGGCGACTATCGATCTTCCCAAGGACTATGAGTTCGTAGGCACGCTGATCGATGCCATCCGATCCGGCCTGGCCATCCGCTCGCGCGATAACGGGGAATGGACAATTATGAGTGGCATGGCAGCAGAGGCATCCCAATTCAATCTGATCGGCTATAGCTATGGCTCCCTCCTGGCCGCTCAGACTGCATGGTCTTATGCCCGGGCCGGGCACGTGATTGACCATCTAGTACTGGTGGGTTCACCCATCGAGGCCGGGTTTCTAGCGGATCTGCGTAGCCACAAAAGTATTCGCAAGACCACCGTGATCAATCTGACCGAACATGGAGATCCAATCTACGCGGGGATGCCGTGGGCCGAGCTTGCTGTGGCGGCTCCGCTGCTGGGCAAGCAAATGATCGCAGGCAAAGGAGAAGGGCATTTTTACTATGCGCATGTGGTGCCAGACAGTCTGCGCCGTTGGGCCGCCTTGGCGCAGCGAGTGGCCGCCGAGGGGCTCAGATGATACAAACTAGGAGCAGGGTTGGGAGTGCGGTGGATTGCATCGCCATTGGCCTTGCGCTCTTGGGTTTGGCCTTTGCAGTCTTTACCTTTCTCACTCCTATCACTCGCGCGCAGGTCACTACCGGCTCATTGGTTGTTGTTACTGCTGTTGTGCTTGCAACTGCGTGTCTGCTGACGCTGATTGGCTTGATTCTGGTACTGCTAGCGCTCATGCGGCGCTCTCCTGACCGATGGCGAAGCCTTGCGGCCTATTGCGTCGGGCTTGCGCTGTTCGTGGGGGCATTTGTGCTAGCTGGTTCCTGGGTTGGGCATCACCTACCCCCACGGCAGACTAGCGCTGCCGCCATAGTCGGCAGCTGTGGCGGCACCTCTGCTCGGCAAACAAATGATTGCAGACAAAGGGGAAGGGCATTTCTACTATGCGCATGTGACACCAGACAGCCCGCGGCGTTGGACCGCCCTGGCGCAGCGAGTCGCTGACGAGGGGCTCCGATGAAAAGGGCCAGTGGCGGGCTTGCACGCGCCGTGGACTGCATCAGTATCGGCCTAGCGCTCCTGGGCGTGGCCTTTGGCGCCTACACAGTGGCTACGCCGATAACAACCATCGACCAGGTGACGACCGGCCCAATGGTGGCGGTTGCCGGCGCCGCACTTGCTCTGGCTTGTCTCCTGGCTCTGATTGGCCTGGTGCTTGTGTTGCTAGCGCTTGTTCTACATGCTCCCGGGCGGTGGCGCATCATTGCCTCCTATTGCGTAGGGGTGGCATTCTTCGTCGGCACCTTCCTACTCGCGGATTCCTGGGCGGCCCGTCACCTACCCCCACGGCAGACTAGCGCTGCCGCCATAGTCGGCAATCTCGATGTAAGTGCTTAGCCATCTTTCCACAGGCCGACGGCGCGCCGTTCGGGCCTGAGTGGCTGGACCATGCGCTCATGGGCGGCTGGGCCGACCATCGCGAATGCCACGTTGGCGGCGACTTCCTGTTGATCTACTGGCTGGATAGTGCTGGCACTGGAGGGCAAGATATTTTGCGCCTAATGACGTACATTTTGGGGCGTTCGAATGTGCGGAAACAGCCAAAATTATGCAAAAAGCCCCCCAAGAGCTACAAAAACGACCGGAAATCAATGAGGAATCGAAGTGGCAGGCTAAAAGGCGCGACCAGCGAGCCAAACAAAAAGCCCGGCATTGACCTGGCCGGGCTTTTTGTCGGATGCGTTACGTGCTGCTGTTCAGCCTGCGTGCTCTGGGGCAGGGCAGGCCGATCCCGTTCCGGGGATGATCCCCCCGCATCCTGTCGTGGCCACCTCAAGCTCTACCGGCTGGTGCGGCCGCGCACCGAATCTTCAGGCGTGATCCTGGATATTGGTGGCTTGTTTGCCCTTGGGGCCCTGGATGATTTCGAAGGATACGCGCTGACCCTCTTTCAGGGTCTTGAAGCCATTCATCTGGATGGCCGAAAAGTGCGCAAACAGTTCTTCTTCGCCGTCGTCCGGCTTGATGAACCCAAAGCCCTTGGCGTCATTGAACCATTTGACGATACCGCTTGCCATAAACTCCCCCAACAAAAAAAGCAGGATACGAGCGGGGGAAAGCGCCGCGGCCAGTGGGTGCCCGGCTAGTGTTCTTGCGCGCTGCCCGGACGGAACCGGGTCGGGCGCAAAGGCACGACTGTGCGGGCACCGCGTGGCGGCCAGTTTGATGTGCTGACTCGCCGCCGCTGGATTCGTGGGCCTCCCTGCTCACGGATCACTCAGTCCGGACTATTGCTTGGCTCGCGTAACCAGACGTGAATGTGCGAACGATTCTTCTGTCAAACCTGCGCACTGTCAAGTTGGCAGATTCCCCACTCCTGGTAGGGTGTGGCGGGAAAGGAACGGCTGTAGATGGTATTTTGGAGGGAAAGGGCGCACCGCAATGGCGTGCGCCTTCCCATTCAAGTGACCCACGAGTGAACCCGGATGCCTTCGGCGTCCACGGAATCTGGATGGCCGCTGCATCGGCCTCTTGAATCCGGTGTCTTTTCCCCAAATTGCAGAGTTGTGCGTAAGGGTTAGAATAAAGCCATGGCTACACGGCTGGCAAATGTCCCACAACGCGAAGCAGGCACCGTACTGGAGCGGAAAGAGCAGGCGCTCAAACCACCCGCCATGTACAAGGTGTTGCTGCTGAATGACGACTTCACCCCGATGGAGTTCGTCGTGATGATCCTGCAGCAGTATTTCAGCAGGGACCGGGAGACGGCAACGCAGATCATGTTGACCGTCCACCGGGAGGGTAAGGGGGTCTGCGGCATCTATACCAGGGATATCGCGGCAACGAAGGTCGAGCTGGTGTCAACCCACGCACGGCAGGCGGGTCATCCGTTGCAGTGCGTGATGGAGGAAGCATGATTGCGCAAGAATTGGAAGTCAGCCTGCACATGGCGTTTGTTGAAGCCCGGCAGGCACGCCACGAGTTTATAACCGTGGAGCACCTGCTACTGGCGTTGCTTGACAACCCCACGGCAGCGGAAGTCTTGCGCGCCTGCGCAGCCAATATTGAGGATTTGCGCACCAGTCTGAAGAACTTCATCGCGGACAACACGCCCGTGGTGCCTGGTACCGACGAGGTGGATACCCAGCCTACGCTGGGCTTCCAGCGCGTCATCCAGCGCGCCATCATGCATGTCCAGTCCACTTCCAACGGCAAGAAGGAAGTGACCGGGGCCAATGTCCTGGTGGCGATCTTTGGCGAGAAGGACTCGCACGCGGTGTACTACCTCCAGCAGCAGGGCGTGACCCGGCTGGATGTGGTCAACTTCATCAGCCATGGCATCCGCAAGGACCAGGCCGAGCCCGCCAAGCACGGCGACGGCACGGCCGAGGGCGAAGGCGGTGATGGCAAGGAGAGCCCGCTCGAGCAGTTCACCCAGAACCTGAACACGCTGGCCAAGGCCGGCAAGATCGATCCGCTGATCGGCCGCGAGAGCGAAGTCGAGCGGGTGGTCCAGGTGCTGTGCCGCCGGCGCAAGAACAACCCGCTGCTGGTGGGCGAGGCGGGCGTCGGCAAGACCGCGATCGCCGAAGGCCTGGCCTGGCGCATCACCAAGAACGAAGTGCCCGACATCCTCGAGAAGGCGGTCGTGTACTCGCTCGACATGGGCGCCCTGCTGGCCGGCACCAAGTACCGCGGCGACTTCGAGCAGCGCCTCAAGGGCGTGCTCAAGTCGCTCAAGGACAATCCGAACGCGATCCTGTTCATCGACGAGATCCACACGCTGATCGGCGCGGGCGCCGCTTCGGGCGGAACGCTGGACGCCAGCAACTTGCTCAAGCCGGCATTGTCGTCGGGCCAGCTCAAGTGCATCGGCGCGACCACCTTCACCGAATACCGAGGCATCTTCGAGAAGGACGCGGCCCTGTCGCGCCGTTTCCAGAAGATCGACGTGGTGGAGCCGTCCGTCGACCAGACCGTGCAGATCCTGCGAGGCCTGAAGTCGCGCTTCGAAGAGCACCATGGCGTCAAGTACGCGGCAGCGGCGCTGACCGCGGCGGCCGAGTTGTCGGCGCGCTTCATCACCGACCGCCACCTGCCGGACAAGGCCATCGATGTGATCGATGAGGCTGGTGCAGCCCAGCGCATCCTGCCCAAGTCCAAGCAGAAGAAGACCATCGGCAAGGGCGAGATCGAGGACATCGTTTCGCGCATCGCGCGCATCCCGCCGCAGAGCGTCAACCAGGATGACCGCAGCAAGCTGCAGACCCTGGATCGCGACCTGAAATCGGTGGTGTTCGGCCAGGAGCCGGCCATCGAGGCGCTTGCTTCGGCCATCAAGATGTCGCGCGCTGGCCTTGGCAAGACGGACAAGCCGATCGGCTCCTTCCTGTTCTCCGGCCCGACCGGGGTGGGCAAGACCGAAGTGGCCAAGCAGCTTGCCTTCATCATGGGCATCGAGCTGCTGCGCTTCGACATGTCCGAATACATGGAACGCCATGCGGTGAGCCGGCTGATCGGCGCGCCGCCGGGATACGTGGGCTTTGACCAGGGCGGCCTGCTGACCGAGGCCGTCACCAAGAAGCCGCACTGCGTGCTGCTGCTGGACGAAATCGAGAAGGCGCATCCGGATATCTTCAATATCCTGCTGCAGGTGATGGATCATGGCGCGCTGACCGACAACAATGGCCGCCGCGCCGACTTCCGCAACGTGATCATCATCATGACCACCAACGCGGGAGCGGAAACCATGAACCGCGCCACCATCGGCTTCACGTCTTCGCGCGAGCAGGGCGATGAGATGGTCGACATCAAGCGCATGTTCACGCCGGAGTTCCGTAACCGGCTGGATGCCATCATCAGCTTCCGTTCGCTCGACGAGGAAATCATCCTCCGCGTGGTCGACAAGTTCCTGATGCAGCTTGAGGAGCAGCTTCATGAGAAGAAGGTGGAAGCCAGCTTCAGCGACCACCTGCGCAAGTTCCTCGCCAAGAAGGGTTTCGACCCGCTGATGGGCGCGCGGCCGATGCAGCGCCTGATCCAGGACCTGATCCGCAAGGCGCTGGCTGACGAACTCTTGTTCGGCAAGCTGGTGTCCGGTGGCCGGGTGGTGGTGGATCTCGACGAGCAGGACCAGATCAAGCTGGACTTTGCCGAGGCTGCCGCGGAACCGCCGGAAGCACCGGAAAACGAGAAAGCGGAAGTCTAGGACGAAGCGCGAAGGGCAGGCAGAGCGGACCTTGCCTGCAATTCGTGCTATCCTCGGGCAAAATACAGGGCGGCAGCGATGCCGCCCTTTTTGTTTTGGCCGGGTGCGGCTGCGCACCGCAGCTGTATGCCCGCCATCCGTCTGAGTACCCGATGTCCCAATCCCAACGCTCGCGGCTGCGCCGCCTGCTGCTCAAATCGTTGCCATTTGGCGCGATGCCCCTGATTCCCGTGCCTGGCCTGGCTGCCCTGGGTGGCGATGCCACGACAGGCGCGTCCGGCCGTCCGATCGCCATGGTGTTGCCGTTCCCTCCGGGAGGCAGCGTCGATATCGTCGCACGCCAGCTGCAGCCCGGCCTGAAGAGCGGGCTCGGCCAGACGGTGGTGATCGACAACAAGCCCGGCGCCGGTGGCCTGGTTGCTTCGAGTACCGTGGCCCGGGCTAAGCCCGACGGCAGCACGCTGTTGATGGCGTTCGACACCCATGCCATCAACCCGTTTGCTTACAAGAACCTGCCCTACGATACCTTCCGCGACTTCACGCCGATCTCGCAACTGGTGCGTTTTCCGCTGGTGATCGCGGCCAACCCGTCGTTGCCCGCGTCCAACGTGAAGGAGCTGGTCGCCATGGCGCGGCAGAAGCCGGAGAGTGTCCGCTATGCGTCTTCCGGCATCGGCAGCCTTAACCAGCTAGCCGCCGAGGCGCTGGCGACCGAGGCCGGCGTGCGCTTTCTCCACGTGCCGTACAAAGGTGGCGGCCCGGCGGTGCAGGCGGTTCTGTCCAATGAAGTCGACGTGTTTTTCTCCAGTTATGCGGCGGTGCAGGCGCATGTGGCTGCCAAGACGATCAAGCTGCTTGGCGTGACCGGCACAAGCCGCCTGCGCCAGTTCCCGCAGCTGCCAACCGTGGCCGAGCAAGGCTATCGCGGTTTCGAAGCCTATTCATGGATCGGCGTGTTTGGCCCGGCCGGGTTGCCGGAGCCGACCGTGGCGCGCCTGCACGATGCCCTGGTTCAGTCGTTGCGGCAGCAGCGCGTGGTGGATGCGCTGGCCATGCAGGGCTTCGAGATCGTGGGCGGCAGCCCCGCCGAGCTGGCCAGCCTGGTGCGCCACGAGCACGACAAATGGCAGGCAGTGGCGCGCAAGGCCAATATCCAGTTCGATTGAAGCGAGAGGGTGCGATGACGATGGAACCGCTAGACCACGCCGTGATGGTGTGTCCCGACCTTGACGCCGCGGCGCAAGCCTGGCGCGGGTTTGGCTTCACGCTGACGCCGCGCGGTTACCACACGCTCGGCTCGCAGAATCATTGCGTCATGCTGGCGCGCGACTATCTTGAGCTGCTGCATGTCACCGCGCCCAGCCCGACGCGGCAGTACTACTGGGATGCGCAGGAGGCCGGGGGTGGCTGCGCGGGGCTGTCCTGCAAGAGCAGCGATACCTTCACCGACGCGGCACAGCTGCGCGGTGGCGGCTGGCACACTTCGGACCCGATCGAGTTCTCGCGGCCGGTGCGGCTGGACGATGGCACGGAGCATCCCGCGACCTTCCGCGTCGCCGCGATCGACGATGCGCCGGGCGCGCGCTACTTCATCTGCGAGCACCGCACGCCGGAGCTGCTGTGGCGTCCGGAATGGACCACGCATGCCAACGGCGCCCTGGGCATCGCTACGATGTTCCTGGTGGTGGCGCCATCCCTGGTCGAGGCTGCCGGGCGTGCCTATGCCGAACTGACCGGCGGCGAGATGACGCAACTGAGCGATCACATCTGCAGCCTGGCGCTGGATGGTGCCACGCTGGTGGTGACCACGCCGCAGGCGCTTGCCGCCGCGACCGGCACCGAGCATGTGCGCCGCGCCGTGCCGGGGTACGCCGCCATCCGGCTGCGCACCAGCGACCTGGCCGCGGCCCGCCGCGGCTGGCGCGAGGCGCGCGTCGGAGCGCTCGACCTGGGGCCCGATGAGAGCCTGATTCCGGCCGCGCTGGCCGGCGGCGTGGCGCTGCTGTTCGAGCAGGCGCGCTAACGCCGTATCGTCAAACGCGCCGTCTTTCCCGCTTAGCTGCCGCTCTTGGCGTGATGCACGCCGGTCGAGCCGAAGCCGCCCGCGCCCCGCACGGTGTCTTCGGAGAACACTTCCACGGTCTTGAACACGGGCCGCAGCACCGGCACGAACATCATCTGCGCGATGCGCTCGCCCGGCTGGATCACGATCGGCTCGGTGCCGGGCGCATTGCGGTTCCACACGCTCACCATGATCGGGCCCTGGTAGTCGGCGTCGATCACGCCGATCGAGTTGCCCAGCACCAGCCCTTTCTTGTGGCCCAGGCCCGAGCGCGGCGCGATGGTGGCCGCCATGTAGGGGTTGCCCATGTGCACGGAGATGCCGGCAGGCACCAGTTGCGCCGGGCTGCCCGGCTCGATGGTGAGCGCGGCGTCCAGGCAGGCGTGCAGGTCGATCGCCGCCGCCATATCGCTCTGGTAAGCCGGCAGGCCCCATTCATGCAGGCGTGCGTCAAGCACCTTGATTTCGACGGTGGGGTTGGCTTCGAATGTCATGGCTGGTCGGTCCCGGGAAAACTAAAACGTTGGCAACCCGAGATGATAGCCGAGCTTGGTCGCCCCCCAGCCGCCCTTAGCCGCCCTTAATCGCCCTTAATCGCCCTTAATCGCCCGACAGGTCGAACGCCTGCGCCAGCAGTTCGTAGGTGCGCAGCCGCGCCGCGTAGCTGGCGGCCACGCTCAGCACCACCAGCTCGTCGGCGAGGAAGCGCTCGCGCAGGGCCAGCATGCGCTGCGCCACCTGTTCGGGCGTGCCGCAGATGGTGCGCGGGCGCTCGCGCTCGACGATCAGCCGGTCGCGCTCGCTGAGCTCGTGCTGCGCGGCCTGCGCGAGCGAGGGGATCGGCGCGTTGACGCCATAGGCCATCTGCAGCCGGCGCAGGTCCACGGCGCGCTCCAGCTCCGCCGCCTCGGCCTCGGTGTCGGCGCAGATCACGAAGATCGCCGCCGCGCTATAAGGCCGCTCGTCATAGCCCGCCTCGAAGTCGCGGCGGTACTGCTGGGCGACGGCGTGCCCCGCATGCGGATTGATAAAGTGAGCAAAGGCAAAGCGCAGCCCCAGGCGTGCCGCCAGGGCACCGCCGAAGTCGCTCGATCCCAGCACCCACAGCTCCGGCCGCGTGTCGATCTCGGGCTGCAGCACCACGCCCTCGGCGATATGGCCGGGCGGCATCTCGCCACGGAACAGCCAGGACAGGTCCTGCACCTGCTCCTCGAACTGGTCGCCCCGGTTGTACTGGCCCATGGCCACCGCCTGTGCGGTCCGCATGTCGCCGCCCGGCGCGCGTCCTACGCCAAGATCGATGCGGCCCGGGAACAGGCCCTCCAGCATGCGGAACTGCTCCGCCACCTTGAAGGGGCTGTAGTAAGGCAGCATGACGCCGCCCGAGCCCAGCCGGATGCGCTTGGTGACGCTGCCCAGGCGCGCCAGCATGACTTCCGGCGCCGGATTGCACACGCCGCGCAGCCCGTGGTGCTCGGCGCACCAGTAGCGGGTGTAGCCCAGCGCGTCGGCGGCCTGCGCCAGCTCCACGGTGGCGGCCAGCGCATCGCGCGCGTTGTGGCCGGCGATGACCGGGCTCTGGTCGAGCACCGAGAGGCGCAGTTTGGGTTTGCTTGCGGACATGTTCAGGGCCGGGGCCGGGTGATGTTCGGGGGCTGGGCGCGCCGATTCAACGGCGCGCGGGCAGGCGCTGGGCGATGGCCGCGACCAGGTCGCGCGCCAGCGTCAGCTTGTCGGCGCGCGGCAGGCGGGTCATGCCTTGGGCATCGAACAGCACGATCTCGTTGTCGTCCATGCCGAAAGTGTGGTGGCCGATATTGCCCACCAGCAGGGGCACGTTCTTGCGCTGGCGTTTTTGCTCGCCATATTGCTCGAGCTTTTCGCTCTCGGCGGCAAAGCCCACGCAATAGGGCGCGTTCGGCTTTGCGGCCACGGCGGCAAGGATGTCGGGGTTCTGCACGAAGTGCAGTGTCGGCGTGTCGCTATCGTTGGCCTTCTTCAGCTTCTGGCTGGCGACTTCGGCGGGACGCCAGTCGGCCACCGCCGCGACCGCAATAAACACATCGGCGCCTGGCAGGCTCGCCATCACCGCATCGTGCATCTGCTGCGCGCTTTCCACGTCGGTGCGGGCTACGCCGCGCGGCGTGGGCTGGCCCGTCGGGCCCGCCACCAGCACCACGTCGGCGCCGGCCTCGCGGGCCGCGCGCGCGATGGCAAAGCCCATCTTGCCAGAGGACCGGTTGGTAATGCCGCGCACGGGGTCGATGGCTTCAAAGGTGGGCCCGGCCGTGATGACCACGCGCCGCCCGGCCAGCGGCTTGGGTTGGAAGAACGCGATGATGTCGGCAAGCAGTTCCGATGGCTCCAGCATGCGGCCGTCGCCGACTTCGCCACACGCCTGATCGCCGCTGCCGGGGCCCAGCAGGGTCACGCCATCCTTGCGCAACTGGGCGGCGTTGCGCTGGGTGGCGGGGGCCTGCCACATCTGCAGGTTCATGGCCGGTGCCACCAGCAACGGACAGTTGCGGGCGATGCACAGGGTGGTCAGCAGGTCGTCGCACAGGCCGTGTGTCAGCTTGGCGAGGAAATCGGTGGACGCGGGCGCGACCAGGATGGCGTCGGCTTCGCGCGAGAGATCGATATGGGCCATGTTATTGCCCACGCGCGCGTCCCATTGGGAGGTGAAGACCGTGCGCCCGGAGAGTGCCTGCATGGTCACTGGCGTGATGAACTGGGTGGCGCCTTCGGTCATGACCACCTGCACGGTGGCGCCGGCCTTGGTCAGCAGGCGGACCAGTTCGGCCGACTTATAGCAGGCGATGCCGCCAGTCAGGCCAAGGACGAGATGCTTGCCTCGCAGATCCATGGATATGCTCTTCGCTTGAAGTGGTTGTCCGGCTGTCGCGGCAGGCGGCAGCGCCTGCTGCCCCCGCGCCGGAGAAGCGTCAATAATACCGGCTTGCCCGCGCGCGCGTTGGCGGCGCTGCCGGCGCGCCTTGCGCGTCGCCATCCGGCACCATGAAAAACGCCCGCATGACGCGGGCGCGGTCGGAACGCTGGAGTGGCCTCAGTGCCGGCGAACGCGACGCAGTTCGTCGACGATCAGCAGCACAGCGCCCACCGTGATGGCGCAGTCCGCCACGTTGAAGGCCGGCCAGTGGTAGTTGCGCACATAGAAGTCGAGGAAGTCGACCACATGGCCGTACACCACGCGGTCCACCACATTGCCGATGGCGCCGCCCAGGATCAGCGAGATCGCGAAGCAGAACAGGCGCTGCCCGGTATGGCGGTACAGCATCCAGATGATGAACAGCCCCACCACCACGCCAAGACCGGTGAAGAACCAGCGCTGCCAGCCGCCCGCATTCGCCAGGAAGCTGAAGGCGGCGCCTTTGTTATAGACCAGCACCAGGTTGAAGAAGCGCGTTACCGGACGGGATTCGCCGTAGGCGAAGGTCCGCACGATGACGATCTTGAAGAACTGGTCCAGCACGATCACCAGCAGGGCGAACGCCATCCACAGTAGCGGGGTGGTGTTGCTGCCCTTGGTGCCCTTGCTGCTGGCGCGTTTGGTGCCGCGCGCGGTGCGCGTGGTGGTGGCGGCCATCAGGCATGGCTCCTGTGTTCACCGGCGCCGAACAGGTTGCTGTCGCAGCGGCCGCAAAGGGTGGGGTGGGCCGGGTCGCGGCCAACGTCGGCACGGTAGTGCCAGCAGCGCTCACACTTGGCGTGCACCGACGGCGTCACGGTGACCAGCAGGTCGCCGCCTTCCGGCGCCGGGGCCACCTTGGCAGCGGAAGTCAGCAGCACGAAGCGCAGGTCGTCGGACAGGCTCTGCAGCGCGGCCAGCACCGGGCCACCGGCCTGGATGGTGACTTCGGCTTGCAGCGAGGAACCGATCTCGCCGTCCACGCGCACCGCCTCGAGCTGCTTGGTGACTTCGGCGCGGGCTTCGCGGATCACGTGCCACTTCTGCAGCAGGTCGTCGGCCTGGTCGATCGCCGGCACGTCGTAGTAGGTGCTGGTGAAGATGGTGTCGGTGTGCTCCGTGCCATGGCCGAAGATCTGCCAGGCCTCTTCCGCGGTGAACGACAGGAACGGTGCCATCCAGTGCAGCATCGCCTGGGTGATGTGGTACACGGCGTTCTGCGCGGCGCGGCGTTCCTTCGAGTTGGCCGCAGTGGTGTAGAGGCGGTCCTTCAGCACGTCCAGGTAGAAGCCGCCCAGGTCTTCCGAGCAGAAGGTCTGCAGCTTGGCGACCACCGGGTGGAACTCGTAGCCGTCGTAGTGCGACAGGATTTCCTGTTGCAGGCGCCCGGTCAGGGCCACCGCGTAGCGGTCGATTTCCAGCCATTCCGACGCCGGCAGCGCGTGCTGTGCGTGGTCGTAGTCGGCCAGGTTGGCCAGCAGGAAGCGCAGCGTGTTGCGGATGCGGCGATAGCCTTCCACCACGCGCTTCAGGATCTCGTCGGAGATCGACAGCTCGCCGGAGTAATCGGTCGAGGCCACCCACAGGCGAATGATCTCGGCGCCCATCTTGTTCGACACGTCCTGCGGCGACACCGTGTTGCCGACCGACTTCGACATCTTGCGGCCTTCGCCGTCCACCGTGAAGCCGTGGGTCAGCAGCGCCTTGTAGGGCGGCTTGCCATACAGCATCGAGGCGGTCAGCAGCGACGAATGGAACCAGCCGCGGTGCTGGTCCGAGCCTTCCAGGTACAGGTCGGCCAGGCGGCCGTCGGGCAGGTCGGCCGATGCGTCGTACAGGTCTTCGCGGTGGGAGCCACGGATCACCGTCCAGTGCGTGGTGCCTGAGTCGAACCACACGTCGAGCGTGTCGCGGTTCTTCTCGTACATGGCGGCTTCTTCTCCCAGCAGTTCCTTGGGGTCGAGCGTCTGCCAGGCCTCGATGCCGTGCACTTCCACGCGCTTGGCGATTGCCTCCAGCAGCTCCGGCGTGCGCGGGTGCAGCGCGCCGGTTTCCTTGTGCAGGAAGAAGGCCATCGGCACGCCCCACTGGCGCTGGCGCGACAGGGTCCAGTCGGGCCGGTTGGCGATCATGTTGTGCAGGCGCTGCTTGCCCCACGCCGGGTAGAACTCGGTCGCCTCGATGCCGGCGAGCGCGGTTTCGCGCAGGGTCGCGCCGTTGGTGCCGTCTTCGTTGACCGGATCCACGTCCATGCCCGCGAACCACTGCGAGGTGGCGCGGTAGATGATCGGCGTCTTGTGGCGCCAGCAGTGCATATAGCTGTGGGTGTACTTGTGCGAATTGAACAGGTTGCCCGAGGCTTTCAGCGCTTCGACGATCTTGGGGTTGGCGTCCCAGATCTTCTCGCCGCCGAACAGCGGCAGCGTGCTGGCATAGACGCCGTCGCCCATGACCGGGCTGATGATGTCCCTGTCGTTCATGCCGTGCGCCTTGCACGACTGGAAATCCTCCACGCCGTAGGCCGGCGCCGAGTGCACGATGCCGGTGCCGGTATCGGTGGTGACGTAGTCGCCCAGGTAGATCGGCGACAGGCGGTCGTAGCCCGCGTCCATCTTGGACAGCGGGTGGTGGAAGCGGATCTCCGACAGCGCTGCGCCGGTGGTGGTGGCCAGCACCTTGCCTTCCAGCTCATAGATCTTGAGCTGCTCTTCGACGCGCTCGGTGGCCAGGATCAGGAAGCCGCGCGTGGTATCGACCAGCGCGTATTCGACTTCCGGGTGCATGTTCAGCGCCTGGTTGGACGGGATGGTCCAGGGCGTGGTGGTCCAGATCACGACCCAGCCCGGCTTGGCGGCGAGCTGCTCGGCCGGCAGCTTGAAGGCATGGGCCAGCTTGTCGGTTTCGGCGAAGGGGAAGCCTACGTCGATGGACAGATCGGTCTTGTCCTTGTACTCGACCTCGGCCTCGGCCAGCGCCGAGCCGCAGTCGAAGCACCAGTTCACTGGCTTCAGGCCGCGGAACACATAGCCCTTCTCCATGATCTTGCTCAGCGCGCGCAGCTCGTCGGCTTCGTTGCTGTAGTTCATGGTCAGGTAGGGATGTTCCCAGTCACCCAGCACGCCCAGGCGCTCGAAGTCCAGCTTCTGGCGGGCGATCTGCTCGGTGGCGTAGGTACGGGCGCGCGCTTGCACTTCCTGCACCGGCAGGCCTTTGCCGAACTGCTTTTCGATCTGGATCTCGATCGGCATGCCGTGGCAGTCCCAGCCCGGCACATAAACGGCATCCAGCCCGGTCAGGCCGCGCGCCTTGACGATCATGTCCTTGAGGACCTTGTTGACCGCATGGCCGATGTGGATGTCACCGTTGGCGTAGGGGGGGCCGTCGTGCAGGATGAACTTCTTGGCGCCCTTGCGAGCGGCCCGGATCTTCTTGTAGAGCTGCTTGTCTTGCCATTGCTTGACCCACAGCGGCTCGCGCTTGGGCAGGTCGCCGCGCATCGGGAAGGGGGTCTCGAGCAGGTTGACCGGGTACTTGCTTTTTTCGGGCTTGGCGCGTTTGTCGTTGGACATGTCGATTCTCGGGGCAATTCGGTTGGCGCGCGGCACTAGCTCGGCTGGGTGCGGGCGCGCGGTACAGCGTGGACCGGCTGCGGAGGGTGCCGCGGGCTGGCTTCGGGTTGGGGTAGCGACCCGGGTCCCGCCGCGCGGGAACGGGGCGCTAGCTAATTCGGTCGGTGGCGGAGGTGGCGAAGTCGCGGCTGCCCGCGGCCGGGGGCGTGCCCTCGGGCGAGCCCGGCACGGTCAGGCCGAAGAAGGCGCGCGCGTCCGCGCTGTCCTTGGCAATGGCGGCGGTCAGCGCCTCCAGGCCATCGAAACGGGCTTCGTCGCGCAGCTTCTTCATGAATTCGACCCGCACCAGCTTGCCGTAGACGTTCTGACTGAAGTCGAACAGGTGCACTTCCAGCAGCACCCGGCCGGCATCTTCGATGGTCGGGCGCACGCCGATGCTGGCCACACCCGGTATGGCGTGCTCTGCCAGCCCGTGCACCTGCACCACGAAGATGCCGCTGACCGCCGGCCGCTTGTGGGAAATACGCAGGTTGATGGTGGGAAAGCCCAGGTCGCGACCGAGCTTGCGGCCGTGGACCACGTGCCCGCTGATGGCATAGCCATGGCCAAGCAGGCGGCGCGCGTGTTCGAGATCACCATCGCCCAGCGCCTGCCGCACGGCGGAGCTGGAGATGCGCACGCCGCCTTCGGAGACCGAGCCCATCTGCTCCACGTCGAAGCCGAACTGGACGCCGGCTTGTTGCAGATAGGCGAAATCGCCGGCGCGCCTGGCACCAAAGCGGAAGTCGTCGCCGACCAGCAGCCAGCGCGTGTGCAGGCCATGCCAGAGCACGTTTTCGACGAATGCTTGCGGGGACTGCGCCGCGAAGTGTGCATTGAAGTGCTCAACGACAACACGGTCGACACCGTTGCGCCGCAGGCTTTCCAGCTTGTCGCGCAGCAGCGCAATGCGCGTTGGCGCCTTTTCCGGCGTGAAGAATTCGCGCGGATGCGGCTCGAATGTCATCACGCATAGCGGCAGCCCGCGTGCATCCGCCGCAGCGCGCGCGCGGGCGAGCAGAGACTGGTGGCCGCGGTGCACACCGTCAAAGTTGCCGATGGTGAGGGCGCAGGGCGCCCGGCTTTCGGCGTTGGGCAGGCCACGGAAGACTTTCACGAGGACGGCAACAAGCGTTTGGGTAAAGCGAGCATTATAAGGCGAATGGTGGACAAGTTTGGCCTGGCGGCGGTGGCCGGCGTGCCCGGACTGGCGTTTTTGTGCACGGATCGACCCATTGTCATGGCGTTGTGCCCCAAAAGGCGGCATGATACGGCGGATCGCACTCGCTGCCCCCAGCCCTCCCTTGAACGCGCTGCTAAACCGAATCCTGCCGCCGCCAGGGCCTCCGCTCGATACCGAAACGCGGGCCAAGCTGCTGGCGACCATCCATCGCGTCTCCCCCACCGCCATCGTCGCCTCGGTGGTGCTTCCGGCATTGACCGCGATCGCCTTCTGGTCGGCCGCCGATCACAGTGCCCTGGTGGGCTGGTGCGGCGTCATGCTGGTGCTGACCGCGGCCACCAGCTGGTTCTACTTCGGCTACCTGCGCGACTGCGCCACCATGAGCCGCTCGGCGCACACGCGCAAATGGTGGGCCAATATGCGCGCGATGGCCTTCCTGACCGGCCTGACCTGGGGCAGCTCCGCGCTGCTGCATCTCTATACCGGCTCCACCGTTTTTTCCAGCGTGCTGTACCTGCTGGCGCTTGGCGTGCTGGCGGGCGGCGTTACCGCGCAGTCGCCGGTGCCCTCCAACCTGGTCTACGCCGGCATCCCGATCCTGGTACCCAATATCCTGCTGGCCGAGTACGCCTTCCCGGGCCATGGCACCTACGTGCAATTGCTGCTGGTGGTGTACGCCATCATGCTCACGCGCCATGCGCTGAACCTGCAGCGCACGCTGGTGCGGGCCATCCAGCTGGAAAGCGACAGCCGCAGGCTGGCCAAGCAATTCCAGGAGGAGAAGGAGAGGGCGCTGCATGCCAGCGAGGAAAAGTCGCGCTTCCTGGCCGCCGCCAGCCATGACCTTCGCCAGCCGGTGCATGCGCTGGTGATGCTGGTGGAGGCGCTGCGCGCCCGCAACAAGTCATCCTCGCTCCATCCGCTGGTGGAGCAGGTGGCCGCCGGCACCCAGACCATCGACCTGCTGTTCCGCTCGCTGCTGGACCTGTCCAAGCTCGAGGGCCGCAAAGTGCTGCCCACGCTGGAGCCGTGCGAGCTCAGCCATCTGATCAGCGAGGTCATGAGCCAGTTCGCCGCCGACGCGCGAGAAAGCGGCCTGACCCTGACCCCGCGCGTGCCCGAAGAGCTGTACGCCATGGCCGAGCCGGTGCTGCTGCGCCGCGCGCTGTTCAATCTTGTGCAGAACGCCCTGCGCTATACCCGGCGCGGCGGCGTGCTGGTGACCGCGCGCGAGCGCCGCAAGCATATCCGCGTGGAGGTGTGGGACACCGGAGCCGGGATTACGCCCGAGCATCTGCCGGACATCTTCTCGCCGTATTACCAGGTGCACAACCCGCAGCGCGACCCGTCCCAGGGCCTGGGACTCGGGCTGGCGATCTTCAAGGAATGCGTACGGCTGATGCGCGGCACCTACGGCGTGCGCTCCGTGCCGGGCCGGGGATCGGTGTTCTGGTTCTCGCTGGCGCCGGTGGCGGCCGAGACCGTGGCAACCATCCGTACCGTGCGGGCCAACGCGCAGGCCGAGGATGCCAAGCCCGACCACCTGCGTGGCACCGTGCTGGTGGTCGACGACGACACCCAGATCCGCAAGGCATGGATTGCGCTGATGGAGGCGTGGGGCATCCAGGTAGCCTGCGCCGCGCACGGTGCGGATGCCGACCGCCTGTTCCTCCAGGGACTCAAGCCGGACATCATCTTCTGCGACCTGCGCCTGCCTGGCAGCGAAAACGGACTGGACCTGCTGGAACGCTGGCAGAACACGCAGCCGCAGGCGCGCAGCGCGCTCTTGTCGGGCGACCTGAAATCCGCCGCGCTGGCAGCGGCCGAGGAGGCAGGCTACTTCGTGCTGCCCAAGCCGGTCGACCCGGCTGCGCTGAGACTGTTGCTGCGGCGCTGGCTGCGGCCCGCCTGAGCGGCGAAGGCATAAAGAAAATGGGCCGGCGCATGACGCGCTGGCCCATTTTTTATTTGCCGCCTGCCCAGTCAGCGTGAGCCGCTGGCGTCGCCGGTGCGCGTTACTGGCGCAGGCGGAATCGCTCCATGCGCGACATGACCTGCATGCGGGTGCGCACGCCGAGTCGCTGCAGGATGGCCGAGACGTGTTCCTTGACGGTGTTTTCCGTCAGGCCCAGCCGGCGCGCGATGACCTTGTTGGGCAGGCCTTCCAGCACCAGCGCCAGCACCGAGCCCTGGCGCGGGGTCAGGCCCAGTTCCGCCGGCGTGACCGGAATACCGTGCGCGGGCCCGAAGGATTGAGCACGGCCGCTGAGCGCTTCGTCCGACGGGAAGGAGGTGTCGCCGGCCAGCACCTTGCGCACGGCGGCGGTGAAGGCGTTGGCGTCCAGGTGCTTGCCGACGAAGCCACAGGCCGCGAGCGCGCGCGCGCGGCCCACGATCTCAGGCGTAGCCTCGGCCGACATAAAAATAAAGCGAGCGGAAGGTACCAGTGTCTTGAGCGCCTGCATGGCGTCGAAGCCGGTACCATCGGTCAGCCAGATATCCAGCAGCACGATGTCAGGCCTGAGTCCTTGCTGCAAGGTATTCAACGCTTCTTTGGCGCTTCCTGCAGCATGGACGGCGATGTCGGGCATCACTTCCGCCAAAAACGCGGTTGTGCCAGACAAGGCCATAGGATGATCATCGACCACCAACAAGGTCGGTGCAGCGTTCGACATGCGATTTCCCGTCTAATTTCCCAGTTCGTCCTTGTTGTCACTTGAAGCCGTGTTAACGGACTGCGCGTGGACGATAGCAGCCACTCTAGCAGAGCGGGCGAGGCGTCACAATCCACCGCACGCGGGTTCACGTTGCGTATAGGCCATGCGAAATGGCGCTGTGGCGAGGGTTTCGCGTGTTTTAAGTGCCTAATGCGCTCGCTTTGGTCGTGTACTGGCCCCGACTTGGTAGAATTGCGCGATGAAAAATATCGTTATCCTGATTTCCGGGCGAGGCTCCAATATGGAAGCCATCGTCAGCGCCTGCGCCGCCGAGGGCTGGCCGGCGCGCGTAGCGGCGGTCTTGTCCAACCGGCCAGACGCCGAAGGTCTGAAATATGCCGCCGACCACGGCGTGGCTACCGGCGTGGTGGACCACAAGCTTTATGATGATCGCGCCACTTTTGATGCCGCGCTCGCCGCTGCCATCGACGCTTTCGCGCCGGACCTGGTGGTCCTGGCCGGATTCATGCGTATCCTGACGCCGGGCTTTGTCGACAAGTACGCCGGGCGCATGCTGAATATCCATCCGTCGCTGCTGCCGTGCTTTCCGGGGCTGCATACGCACCGGCAAGCCATTGAGGCGGGCGTCAAGGTCCACGGCGCCAGCGTGCATTTCGTCACGCCCGAGCTCGATCACGGCCCCGTCATCGTCCAGGCCGCGCTTGACGTGCTGCCGGACGACACGCCCGAGAGCCTGGCCACGCGCCTGTTGCCGTGCGAACACGTTATCTACCCGCGCGCTGTGCGCTGGTATGTCGAAGGCCGGCTGCAAGTGCATGCCGGCGTAGTCCGGGTCGAACCACCCGAATCCCAGCTGTTTACGGCCTTTGCTGCCGCTACGGAGGTGCAGTCATGAGCCGCAATACCGCAGGGGCCCGCCAGCCCGTCCGCAACAAGAACAAGGATCACAAGGGCACGCCCATCCGCCTGTCGCGCTCGCGCGATGCGAACGAGGGCCAGGCCCCGCAGCAAGGCCGCGGTCCGCATGGCGGCCTGCATGCTGTCCATATCCAGCATATCGACCGCCTGCTGGGCAAGGTGCTGATGTTCACGCGTCCGTCCGACGTGGTGGTGAGCTACTACTTCCGCGAAAACCCCAAGCTGGGCCATCGCGAGCGCGGCATCATCGCCGAAGCCGTGTTTGCCGTGCTGCGCCGGCGCGTGGAGTTTGCGCAGTTCGCCGCCAGCGGCACGGGTGCTTCGCAGCGCCGCCTGGCCTTGCTGGGCCTGGCCGCCACGCTGGGCCGCGACGTACTGACGCCGTTCTTGCTGCCGGAAGAGGGCGAATGGCTCGATCGCCTGACCACGATCGAGCGTTCCAGCCTGGCGCCGCGCGTGCGCGCCAACCTGCCCGAATGGCTGTTCGACCAGCTGGCCGCGCGCCACGACGAAGCCTTTGTCGAAGCGCTGGGCGATGCCTGGCTGCGCCCGGCGCCGCTGGACCTGCGTGCCAACCTGGTCAAGACCACGCAGGAGGCCGCGCTGGCCGAACTGACCACCGCGGGGCTGAAGGCCGAGTTGACGCCGATGGCGCCGTCCGGCATCCGCCTGGCCGGCAAGCCGGCGCTCAACCAGCTGCCGCTGTTCGTCAACGGCCTGGTCGAAGTGCAGGATGAAGGCAGCCAGCTGCTGTGCAACCTGGTCGCGCCCAAGCGCGGCGAGATGGTGGTCGATTTCTGCGCGGGCGCGGGCGGCAAGACGCTCGCCCTGGGCGCGCTGATGCGCTCCACCGGCCGCCTCTATGCATTCGACGTGTCCGAGAAGCGCCTGTCCAACCTCAAGCCGCGCCTGGCGCGCAGCGGATTGTCCAATGTGCACCCCGTGCTGATCGACTCCGAGCACGACGCCAAGATCAAGCGCCTGGCCGGCAAGATCGACCGCGTGCTGGTGGATGCGCCTTGCAGCGGCCTGGGCACGCTGCGGCGCAATCCGGACCTGAAGTGGCGCCAGTCGCCGCAATCGGTGCTGGAGCTGACCGTCAAGCAGGCGGCCATTCTCGAGTCCGCCGCGCGCCTGGTAAAGGTCGGCGGGCGCGTAGTCTACGCAACCTGCAGCGTGCTGGAGGCCGAGAACGAAGGCATCGTGCGCGGTTTCCTGGCCTCGCACCCGGCCTTCCGCCTGGTGCCCGCCGCACAGGTGCTGGCCGAGCAAAAGATCACGGTGCCCGGCTTGCCGGAAGATGCCGAGATGCTGGCGCTTTACCCGCACCTGCACCAGACCGACGGCTTCTTCGCCGCCGTGCTGGAGCGCGTCAGCTAAGGCCCGATCGGTCAGTCGGCTGCGCCCGGGGAGGCATCCCCGTGGTGCCAGCCGACTGGCAATGTTTCCGCGCTGGGGCCGTTCGGCCCCGGCCGCCTCTCCCGTTCTCGCTTTCTTTCCCATCCACGATCTTTCCCATCCGCGATCCCTGCCGTCACGCATTGCGCCTGCGCCGCTCGTCCGGCGCGCACGCCGCGAGGATGTCCGGTGCGTGCCAATACCAGATACGCGGCGCTTGATGAACTAAGCCTTCTGGGCGGCCCGTCATCCATTGTGGCGCGCGGACGGACCCCGCAAGGGCGCGCGACGGTGCGGGGAAACCGGCCATGAACGTTGCCAGCGCAAGGCTGGCCGGCGCACACCCGCTCCCGGCTACGTGAAGGCCGCCATCGTGGAGCGCAGTCCGCCTCCATTCGCATCCCCCATTCGCACGAATGGAAAAAGATCTCAAGTTCAATACATTTAAAGCGGTGCAACTTGTCTTGTCGGGTAATGCCGTCTAAGTTGGCAAGACAACACGCGCCAGGCAAGCACATCGGCGCGCAACCGTGCCGGGTGGCTCGGCGCCGGCACAATTTTCGGATGGGGTTTCAGAGCGCGCCGGTCCCGCAACGGGGGGCGGCCCGCTCGGTTGGGAGGCGGGATGTTGCATTCATTCTTCTTCGATACAGCTGCGCGGCAGCCCGGCGACCACGCCTTGTGGGTCGACGGCCGCTTTTACGCTTACGAGGAACTGCGCGCACGCGCGGGCCGCGTGAGTGCCGCGCTGGCGGCGTATGCAGGGGACGGGCGCCGCAACTGCGTCCTGTTCGCGCACCGCAGCGTCTCGGCGTACACCGGTCTGCTCGGCGTGCTCGCGGCGGGCATGGCCTACGTGCCGTTGCACCCCAAATTCCCCTTGGCACGCAACGCCGCCATTGTCGAGCGCTCGGGTGCGCGGGTGATGCTGGTCGATCACGCATGCGCACCGCAGCTTGAGGCGCTGATGCCGTTGCTGCCCCCGGATTTGCACATCGTCCTCCTGGATCCGGAGTCGCTGCCGGAAACCGGGTGTCCGGGAGGCAGCGCGCGCTTTGCCCCGCTGCCTCCGGCGCCTTTCGTGCATGACCCGCCCGGCCAGCTTGCCGCCGTCTCGGGAGACGATCTTGCCTACCTGATCTTCACCTCCGGTACCAGCGGGCCGCCCAAGGGTGTGATGATCCCGCATGCCAGCGCCGTGGCCTATGTCAGCGCACAGATGCAGCGCTTTCCATGCGAGCCCGGGGCGCGCTTCAGCCAGTTCGCCGATCTCACCTTCGATTTCTCGGTACATGACATGCACGTCTGCTGGGCGAACGGGGGCTGCCTTTATGTGCCCGCGCTGCAAGACCCGCTTTACCTGGCCGGCTTTATCCAGGAGCACAGGATTACCCATTGGGCCAGCGTGCCCTCCGTGCTGGCGCTGATGCAGCAGTTTCGCAAGCTCACGCCTTGCGCGTTTCCCAGCGTGCGGATGACCTTGATGGGGGGCGAGGCCTTGCCCAAGACGCTGGCGCGGGCATGGTCGCGGGCGGCGCCGAACACCCGCATCGTCAACGGCTACGGACCCACCGAGGCGACGGTGATCATGCTCACCTTCGAGCTGACCGAGGCGTTTCTTGCCGATGCGTCGCGCCCCGCGGTGCCGCTCGGCAAGCCATATTCCGGGGTCGAGCTGATGATCGTCGACGATGCGCTTGCGCCGGTGCCGCCCGGTGCGCAGGGTGAACTGCTGATTGGCGGCGCGCAGCTTGCCAAGGGCTATCTCGGTGCCAACCCGCTCGACGCGCAGCGCTTCTTTACCCGCGCCTATCCCGAGCGGGCGTGCAGCCGCTGGTACCGCACCGGCGATGCCGTGGCCGAATCCCCCGACGGCTTCCTCTATCACGGCCGCATCGACACGCAGGTGAAGATTCGCGGCAACCGCGTGGAATTGCAGGAGATCGAGCAGGTGGTGCAGGCTGCCAGCGGCAGCGCGCAGTGCGCCGTGCTGGCGTGGCCACTGGATAACGCCGGCAAGCCGATGGGGCTGGTCGCCTTTGTGCAGGCACCGGGCGACGCCTCGCCGGGCGAGCTCGGCGCGCGCCTGGCGCGGATCCGCCAGGCGTGCAGGCAGAGCCTGCCCGTCTACGCGCAGCCGGATCGCATTGTCAGCCTCGACGGCCTTCCCATGAACGTGAACGGCAAGATCGATCGCGGCCAGTTGCAGGCGCGCTGCGAGCGCCTGGCCGTTGGTGGCGGGGATGCACGGCAGGCGAGCCGCAAGGCGTTTGCGCCATGACGCCGCTGCATTTCGACGGATGTTTTGGCTGGTACCACCCGGCCCAGGGTCAGCGCGCGGTACTGCTGTGCAATGCGATCGGGCACGAAGCCTTGTGGACGCATGCCGGCCTGGCGCGGCTGGCGGAGCGGCTCGCGGCCCAGGGCGTGCCTGTGCTCAGGTTCGACTATCCAGGCACCGGTGACTCCGCCGACCTTGACCATGCCGGCGTGCCGGGCGCGTCCTGTGTCGACGCCTGGCTTGCAGGGATCGATGCTGCTGGCAAGTTGCTCAGGCGCTTGTCCGGTGCCCAGGAACTCGTGCTGCTGGGCGTGCGCGGGGGCGCCTTGCTGGCGGCACTGGCTGCCGGGCGCGGCGTGGCCGGGCGGCGCGTCGATGCGCTGGCCCTGCTCGCGCCCGTGGCGAGCGGCAGGCTGCTGGTGCGGGAGATGAAGATGATCGCGCAGACCTGGCGCTCGCTTGCTTGCCGCGCTGTGGAGCCGGAGCCGGGGCCGGTGCCTGGCGCTGGCCAGCAATCGGGCATGGACATCCTGGGCATCCATTTCACCGATGCCGCGATCGATGGCCTTGGCGGCATCGACCTGATCAATGCGCCGTGCGCCCCCGCCCCACAAATCCTGATCGCGGGCGGCGAGCCTCAGATGGCCCCGCTGGCGCGCCACTACGGCACGCTGGGCGCGCAGGTGCGGATGTTGCCTTTCCCTGACCTGATCGACTGGCTGCAGGACCCGTTGCATGGCACGCCGCCGGACGCGACCTTCGCGGAGGTGGCCGGCTGGATTGCCGCCATGGCGTCAGCGGCGCCAGTTGGCGAGCCCGCTCCGGCTGGCCGCGCGATGGCAGCGGGGACGGTTTCGTGCCTGCGCGCCGGCGAGTGGGCGGAAACGCCGGTGCGCTTTGGCCAGGGCCTGTTCGGCATGTTGTGCGAGCCGCGCGGGCCGCGCATCGAGCGGCCGGCCGTGCTGATCAACAATTCCGGCGGCACGCATCACGTCGGTGCCGGCCGTTGCGGGGTCATGCTGGCGCGCCGGCTGGCGGCACGCGGTGTTGCCTCGTTTCGCATCGATGTGCGGGGCATCGGGGACGCATCGGTTGGCGCGCAGGCCATCGCGGCGGTGCCGGCCGATCCGGAGGGGTACCGCGATGCTGTCGCTGCCTGCGACTGGCTGCTTGCTCACGGCCATCGCGAGGTGGTGGCTTTCGGCGTGAGCTACGGCGCCAATGTCAGCTTGCACGCCGCGGGCGCGCACCCGGGCGTGGTGGGCGCCGTGCTGGTCAACCTGCAGCGCTTGCTGCGCCGGGAGACCTTTACCCGGCCCCGGTGGCTGATCCATGGCCGCAGCGCACCCACGGCAGAAGAGGGCGCACCCGGCATCGATGCGGCATCGGTCCTGCCCAAGCCTGCCGCGCACGAGCAGCAGGAGATCGAGGGCTTGCTCCAGTCGCTCGACGCGCGCGGCACGGCGCTGCGCCTGCTGTTCGGGCCGGACGATCCCGGGCCTTTCGAGCTGGCGCGGTTCTTCGGGCCGACGCTGGCCGGCCTCGCCGGCTTCTCGCAGTTGCAGATCGAGACCATCGATGGCCTGGACCACGGCATGCTCAACCCGCCCGGGCGGGCGCGGGTGATCGACTATTGCGTCGACCTGTTATGCGGCCCCTTGCATCCCGGGGCGGACCTTCGGGATCGGCTGCAACGCATTGCCGAGCCGTGGCGTCGCCCCCCGGGTTGCCGGCGAACGTGCGGCTGACAGTGCTCGGCGTCGGCGCATAGGCCCGCTTGCCCGTTTGCCCGTTTGCCCGTTTGCCCGGCAGGCCCGGCAGGCCCGGCAGGCCCGGCAGGCCCGGCAGGCCCGGCAGGCCCGGCAGGCCCGGCAGGCCCGGCGCCAATCCTGCGCCGTGCGGAGCAGGGCGGCTAGAATGGCTGACTTTTTGGCCGCGGGGCATGCAGTAACACGCATGCAGTGTCCCGCTTACCTTGCCAGGGACCGCCGATCCTGACCGGATGGACCCTGCCAGCCACGGCAGAGCATGAATCCCATTTCCTTGAACGAACTCCATGTTGCGCATCCGGCCTTTGGCAAGATGCTCGATGATCTGATCCGCGACGCGGGTGGCCCTGGCTTCATCTGGCAATTGGCGGTCCTCGCCGCTTGCCTGGCGGTGGCCTGGCCATTGGCCAGACTGATCGTCAAGCGCCTCGAAGCCCGCTACGCCGGATCCAGCTTCTCCCTGCGTTTCGCCGCCGCCAGCCTGGAACGCGCCATGTTCCCGTTGTTCGGCTGGCTGCTGGTGATGGGTGCGCGCTTCGGGCTGGAGCCGATGATGTCCATCAGCGTGCTACGGCTCGCATTGGTGCCCCTTTCCGGCATTACCTTCCTGTATTTCGCCTTCTACATCCTGCGTCGCGTCATGTCGGGCAATGGCCAGTTGCATGGCATGCTGCTACTGGTCGAAAAAGTGCTGACGACCCTGGTTTGGGCGGCGATGGCGCTTTATGTGCTGGGTTTGCTGTGGGATGTGGTGAATTGGATGGACGGCATCCGTTTTTCGCTGGGCGGCAAGCAGAAGATCAGCCTGGCGGACACGCTGGTGGCCATCGTCTGGATCCTGGTCACCGTCCTGGTGGCGATGTGGTTCGGCTCATGGCTGGAAGAGCGCCTGATGCGGTCGGCCGGGCTGGATAGCAACCTGAAGGTGGTCCTGAGCCGGATTTCAAAGGCGCTGCTGCTGCTCGTGTCCCTGCTGCTGAGCCTGTCGCTGGTCGGCATCGACCTCACCGTGCTGTCCGTGTTCGGTGGCGCGCTGGGCGTTGGCCTGGGGCTGGGCTTGCAAAAGATCGCCAGCAACTACATCTCCGGATTCATCATCCTGCTGGACCGGTCGGTCAAGCTGGGCGACCAGATCACCGTCGACAAGTACACGGGGATCGTTTCTCAGATCCGGACGCGGTACACCGTGGTGCGCAACGGCGATGGCGAAACCCTGGTGCCGAACGAGCAGCTGGTGGCGCAGGCGGTGCAGAACCATTCGTTCTCCAATACCCATGTGCGCGTGGCGACACGTGTGCAGGCCGATTACGCGGCGGATCCTGAAGTGGTGCTCGCCTTGCTCGTAGAGGCCGCCCAGGATATCCCGCGCTTGATGCCGCAGCCGGGCCCGTCGGCATTTCTGGTGTTGTTCGGCGACAATGGCATCGAATACGAGCTTGCCGGCTATATCGCCGATCCTCAGAATGGTAAGCTGAGCGTGCAATCGGCGATGAACCGGGCGATATGGCGGAAGTTCAAGGAGCATGGCATCTCGATCCCGTATCCGCAGCGAGAGGTGCGGGTGCTGGGGAAAGTGGAAGTCGACAGCAATGCTGGCCCCGTAAAAGAAGTGCAAGGGGCACAACTCGATTTGCCGGGTGTCCGCAGGGGATTGGCATTCTGAGCGTTCACGGGGCGTTTAGGCCACCTTATGGAACAATCCGTGTTGCTTAGCGTCAAACTGAGGGAAAAAGCGGATGTCCGTGCGATGCGGTTCCGGTAGAATCCAGGGTAGTTGCGGGTTCATTCGGAAAGCACGTTTCGTTCGGGTGAGTTTGTTCGACCTCCCGCCCCACACCAGACAGCCGCCAGATTGCAGCGGCTCGTGTCCAGTCCGCCGGCAGGCAGCAGTTTTGCCCATGGCGCCAGGCGCGCGTGCCTTGGGGGCTCCGGCGAATGCCGGGGTTTCAGGCAGGTGCCGTATGACGCAATCATTGAATTTGCAGTCCTTTTTCTGCACTTTGTTTGCGGCTCGCCCTGTCGTGCCGCACTGAATGCCCCTGTTTAATCGACGGAGAACAGTTTGTTCGACACTATTCTTGACTGGGCCGCTAATGGCCTCGCCAACTGGTCCTGGTGGGAGATCGTGATCTACACCCTCGTGGTGACGCACATCACCATCGCGGGCGTCACCATCTACCTGCACCGCTGCATGGCGCACCGGTCGCTGGATCTGCACCCTATCGTTTCGCATTTCTTCCGTGGCTGGCTGTGGCTGACCACCGGCATGGTCACCAAAGAGTGGACCGCCATTCACCGCAAGCACCACGCCAAGTGCGAGACCGAAGACGATCCCCACAGCCCGCAGACCCGCGGCATCCGCAAGGTGCTGCTGGAAGGCGCGGAGCTGTATCGCGCCGAGTCCAAGAACAAGGAAACCATCACCAAGTTCGGTCATGGCACGCCCAATGACTGGGTCGAGCGCAATGTCTACTCGCGCTTTGGCTGGCAAGGCGTTGGCCTGATGCTGATCATCGACGTCGCCCTGTTCGGCGTGATCGGCCTGAGCGTGTGGGCCGTGCAGATGCTGTGGATCCCGATCCACGCCGCCGGCATCATCAATGGCCTGGGCCACTGGTGGGGTTATCGCAATTACGATTGCGAGGACGCTTCGACCAATGTCTCGCCGTGGGGCATCATCATCGGCGGCGAAGAACTGCACAACAACCACCACACCTACCCGACGTCGGCCAAGTTCTCGATCAAGTGGTACGAGTTCGACATCGGCTGGGGCTACATCCGCGCCATGCAGGCTGTTGGCCTGGCCAAGGTCAAGAAGACCCCGCCGAAGGCGCGCCTGGTGGATGCCCGCCCGGTTGACCACAACACGCTGGAAGCCATCATTGCCAATCGCTATGATGTGATGGCGCGCTATGCCAAGGCGGTCAAGAGCGCCTACAAGCAGGAACTGGAAAAGCTGAAGGAAGCCCGCGTGGCCGAGTACAGCAGCCTCAAGCCGGCTCGCAAGTGGTTCCACCGCGAAGAAGCCAAGCTGGCCGATCCGCAGCGCCAGCAACTGGCCAGCATCGTGGAGCAGAACAAGTCGCTGCATACCTTCGTGGAAATGCGCCGCGAGCTGGCCGCGATCTGGGGCCGCTCCAACCTGACGCGCGAACAGCTGCTGGCGCAGCTGCAGGCCTGGTGCCACCGCGCCGAGGCCAGCGGCATCCAGGCACTGCACGATTTCTCGCTGCGCCTGCGCCGTTATGCCTGATGCGGGCTGATGCCCGAGCTGGCGTGGCCTGATACAATTTAGCTCGCCCAAAAGCCCCGCCTCTGGCGGGGCTTTTGTTTTCGCTAAACTCCCCCAATATCAGGGCCAGCGGCGACAAGCGGATACCAAGCGGAATTCCGAGGCACGCTGTCCAAGAGGAGTATCGGAGATGACCCCCCAAACGATCAAAGCCGTCGAGTTCGAAAAGCCGAACCTCTCGACGGAGTCCCCCGAAGGCGGCAGCTGTGTCGCCCACGCCTGGGCCAAAGTGCCTCCCGTGCTGTCGGCACAGGAGCGCACGGCGCTCAAAGCGCGCATCAAGACCCTGCTGAAACAACGCAATGCGGTGCTTGTCGCGCACTATTACGTGGATTCCGACCTGCAGGACCTGGCCGAGGAAACCGGCGGCTGCGTGTCGGACTCGCTGGAGATGGCGCGCTTTGGCCGCGATCATCCGGCCAAGACGCTGGTGGTGGCGGGGGTCCGATTCATGGGCGAGACCGCAAAGATCCTCAGCCCGGAAAAGACCGTGCTGATGCCCGACCTGGACGCAACCTGCTCGCTTGACCTGGGCTGCCCGTCCGACGAATTCGCCGCGTTCTGCGACGCGCATCCCGATCGCACGGTGGTGGTCTATGCCAACACCAGCGCCGCCGTGAAGGCGCGCGCCGACTGGATGGTGACCTCGAGCATTGGCCTGAAGATCGTCGAGCACCTGCACGCGCGCGGCGAAAAGATCCTGTGGGCCCCGGACAAGCACCTGGGCGGCTATATCCAGAAGCAGACCGGCGCCGACATGCTCTTGTGGCAGGGTTCCTGCCTGGTGCACGACGAGTTCAAGGGCATCGAGCTTGACCTGCTGCGCCGGGAGTTTCCCAATGCCAAGATTCTGGTGCATCCGGAGTCGCCGGCCAATGTGGTTGAGCAGGCCGATGTGGTGGGCTCGACTTCGCAACTGATCGCGGCGGTAAAGGAGCTGGACGCGCGCGAGTTCATCGTTGCGACCGACAACGGCATCCTGCACAAGATGCGCCTGGCCGCACCCGACAAGCATTTCATCGAAGCCCCCACTGCCGGCAACAGCGCGACCTGCAAGAGTTGCGCGCACTGCCCCTGGATGGCGATGAATGCACTGACCAATCTGGCTGAAGTGCTGGAGAAGGGTCATAACGAAATCCATGTCGACGCGGATATCGGCCGCCAGGCCGTGACCTGCATCGACCGCATGCTCGACTTCGCCGCGCAGCAGAAGGCCAATGTGCGGCCCAAGGCCGACCTGGCCAGCGAGCAGGCCTTGTTCAAGGGAATCGGCCCGGCATGAGCAGCAATCCAAACCTGAACTCCGTGAATTCGAACGTCAACGCTATTTTCGACAGCTATGGCCCGGCGCTCGCCGAGGCGCTCCAGGCCAATGTCAGCGCCGCCATTGCCGAAGATGTCGGCGGCGGCGACTTGACCGGCATGCTGGTGCCCGCCGGCAAGCCGGCGCGGGCACGCGTGATCGTGCGCGAGCAAGCCGTGCTGTGCGGCCAGCCGTGGTTCGAGGCGTGCATGCGCGCGGTCGATCCCGCGCTACAGGTCGTCTGGAAGCAGGCCGAGGGTGCCCGCATGGCGCCGGACTCGGTGGTCTGCGAGATCACCGGCCCGGCTCGTTCGCTGCTGACCGCGGAGCGGCCGTCGCTGAATTTCCTGCAGTTGTTGTCCGGCGTGGCGACTGCCACGCGCCGCTATGCCGACCTGGTCGAAGGTACCCGGGCGCGCGTGCTCGATACCCGCAAGACGTTGCCGGGCCTGCGCCTGGCGCAGAAGTACGCGGTCAGGGTCGGCGGTGGCGACAACCAGCGCCTGGCGTTGTATGACGGCATCCTGATCAAGGAAAACCACATTGCCGCGGCCGGCAGCATCACCGCCGCCATGCAGGCAGCCGCCGCGCTGGATGCTGGTGTGTCGGTCCAGGTCGAGGTGGAAAGCCTGGCCGAGCTGGAAGAGGCATTGGCGGCTGGCGCAAAATCGATCCTGATCGATAACTTTACCGAGGCGATGATGCGCGATGCCGTGCGTATCAACGCTGGGCGTGCCTTGCTGGAGGTCTCGGGCGGGGTCAATGCAGACACGATCCGTGCTTTTGCGGAGACCGGTGTGGACCGGATCTCGGTGGGGGCGCTAACCAAGGACGTGCGCGCGACGGATTATTCGTTGCGGATCATCGAATAATCGGGATCGGTCGGAGCATGAAAAAAGCGCGCCCAAGGCGCGCTTTTTTCATGGCGAGATCCAGGCGCGGGCCTACTTCACCCGTTCCCGCTTGAACACCGGCTGCATCACCGTGGGCAGCGCCTTCGGCAACGTCTCGGGATAGTCACGGCTGAAATGCAAACCACGGCTTTCGTGGCGCGAATACGCGCTATCCACGATCAACGAGGCGACTTCCACCAGGTTGCGCAGCTCCAGCAGGTCGCGGGTGACACGGAAGTTGGCGTAGTACTCCGCGATCTCCTCGCGCAGCAGGGTGATGCGGTGCTGGGCGCGCTCGAGCCGCTTGCTGGTGCGCACGATGCCCACGTAATTCCACATCATGCGGCGCAGCTCGTCCCAGTTGTGCGAGACCACGACTTCCTCGTCGGCATCCGCAACCCGGCTTTCATCCCACTGGGGCAGGGCGATGTCCGGTTGGCCGGCCTTATCCTGGCCGGCAATGTCGAGGGCTGCCGCGCGCCCGATCACCATGCATTCGAGCAGCGAATTGGAGGCCAGGCGGTTGGCGCCGTGCAGGCCCGTGCAGCCGGTCTCGCCTACGGCATAAAGATTGGCCAGATCGGTGCGGCCCGCGGTGTCGGTGACCACGCCGCCACAGGTATAGTGCGCCGCCGGTACCACGGGGATGGGCTCGCGGGCGATGTCGATGCCAAGTTCCAGGCACCTTGCGTGAATGGTCGGGAAGTGCTCGCGCAGGAAGGATTCGGGCTGGTGGCTGATGTCCAGATGCACGTAATCCAGGCCGCGCTTCTTCATCTCGAAGTCGATTGCGCGCGCCACCACGTCGCGCGGAGCCAGTTCGGCGCGTTCGTCGTGCTCTGGCATGAAGCGGGTGCCGTCGGGCAGCTTCAGCAGGCCGCCTTCGCCACGTACCGCTTCCGAAATCAGGAAAGACTTGGCGTAGGGGTGATACAGGCAGGTCGGGTGGAACTGGATGAACTCCATGTTCGACACCCGGCAGCCCGCACGCCAGGCCATGGCGATGCCATCGCCGGTGGCGGTGTCGGGGTTGGTGGTGTAGAGATAGACCTTGCCCGCGCCGCCTGTCGCCAGCACGGTGTGGGTGGCGGTAATGGTCCGCACTTCGCCACTGGCGTCTTCCAGCACGTAGAGGCCGTAACAGCGGTTGCCCGGCAGGCCAAGCTTGCTCGAGGTGATCAGGTCCACCGCGAAGTGGTCCTCGATGATCGTGATATTGGGGTGCTGGCGCGCCTGCTCGCTCAACGTGGACACGACGGCATGGCCGGTGGCGTCCGCCGCGTGGATGATGCGCCGGCGGCTATGGCCGCCTTCACGCGTGAGGTGGTAGCCGAGTTCCGCCTGGTCATCGCGGGTGAACGGCACGCCGCGGTCGATCAGCCACTGGATCGCTTCGCGCCCGTGCTCGACGATATAGCGCGTGGCGCTGTCATCGCAAAGGCCAGCACCTGCCACCAAGGTGTCCTGCGTGTGCTCATCGTGGCTGTCGCCTGAGTCCAGGACCGCGGCAATGCCGCCTTGGGCCCAGTCACTGGCGCCTTGCGTCATGGCACGTTTGCAAATGATGACAACCCGATGGGTGTCGGCCAGTTGCAGCGCGACCGTCAGACCGGCCAGTCCGCTGCCGACAATGGCGACATCGAAGTTCATGGTGCGAGAGACGCGCGCGGCGCGCGGTCGGGAGGCAGGAAAGCTGGAAAGTGTACACCGCCAGCGTGCTTGCGTGGGCAGGCAAGCCATGCGTGAGCCGGGTGCCGAGAGGCGTTGGCCGCGCAATGCGGCGCATGCTGCCCGGAAAAGCAAAAACCCCGCGTGAGCGGGGTTTCTACAGACATGCCGCGCGATCGGCATGCGGAAGACAGGATCAATTACTTGATCTTGGTTTCCTTGTACGACACGTGCTTGCGGGCGACGGGATCGAACTTCATGATCTCCATCTTTTCCGGCATCGTGCGCTTGTTCTTGGTGGTCGTGTAGAAGTGACCCGTACCTGCAGTCGACTCCAACTTGATTTTATCGCGTCCGCCCTTGCTGGCCATGATGTGCTCCTAATTAGACTTCGCCACGTGCGCGCAGATCCACGAGCACGGTGTCGATGCCTTTCTTGTCGATCAGGCGCAGGCCGGCGTTCGAGACGCGCAGGCTCACCCAGCGGTTTTCCGATTCAACAAAGAAACGACGATTCTGCAGGTTGGGCAGAAAACGACGCTTGGTCTTGTTGTTTGCGTGGGAAACGTTGTTGCCGACCATCGGCGCTTTCCCGGTCACTTGACAGACGCGTGCCATGAAGCACTCCTAACTCTTCTACGTGGACAATGTTCGCAACAGATCAACAAAAGGCGCGCTGGCCCGGACTGCAGCGGTTGAGACTTCAGCAAACGAGCATTATAGACCGGAAAGCACTGGTGAATCAATGCCTTCTCTCGTTTACCGTTCAGGGGTGTGCATCCGTGCGGTGCGCATCACAACACGCATCGCATCTTGCATCACAGCTGGCCGTGTTCGGCGAAGGAGTGGATGTTACTACCTGCGACGATGAAATGGTCAAGAACTTGCACGTCGATCAGGGCCAGGGAGCGGGACAGCGCGCGGGTCATGGTGAGGTCGGCGGCGCTGGGCGTGGTGTTCCCCGACGGGTGGTTGTGCGCCACGATGACCGCCGCGGCGTTATACGCAAGTGCCTTGCGGGCAACTTCGCGCGGATAGACGCTGGTTTGGGTCAGCGTGCCGCGAAACAGCTCCTCGCTGGCGAGCAGGCGGTTGCGCACGTCCAGGAACAGGCACAGGAACGCTTCGTAGGTCAGTCCCGCCAGTGACAGGCGCAGGTAGTCGCGCACCGCCGTGGGGGAATCCAGTGCCCCGGGCAGTTGCAGCTGCTCGCCCAGCGCGCGCCGGGTCAGCTCGCGGGCCGCTTGCAACTGCGCGTACTTGGCGCTGCCAACGCCCTTGACGCGTGCCAGTTGCCCGACGTCCGCCGCAAACAGGCTGCTGAGCGTGCCGAAATCGTTCAGCAGCTCCCGGGCGATGTCGACTGCACTTTTTCCCGCCACACCCACGCGCAGGAACACGGCAAGCAGTTCGGCGTCTGAGAGCGTGGCGGCCCCGCCGCTCAGCAGTTTCTCGCGTGGCCGCTCGTTGCTGGGCCAATCGGTAATGCGCATGGCACGATCCCCTCGGAACAATGGCACCGCGGACAAGGCGGCGCTCGGTCGAGTCGCTTACAATACGGGTTGTTGGTGCGACACGCACACTCGTGTCCGTAAGCGTCGCGTTAGACGCATCGACCCTAGAAGGCAGTGGGCAGGCGGTTTTCCGGCCCATGATGTCCTTCAATAGTTAGCGAAACGCAGCCCACCATAGCTGACGCCGCTAGCACCTGCTGATACCCATGGGTTCGTCCCTTGGGCATTGTTCTGCAAGGCTGGCTTACCGGTCAGCACCCCCCGATGGTTGTTTCCCGCCATTGGCGGGAAGTTCCATCCAACCCGCAGTATGGGGTCTGTTTGGCGTTGAATTCGTGTCGGATTTCGACACATTGTTTCTTGAAATCGGCCCGAATGGGTCGTCGAAACGCCAGTGGGCGGATGCCATTCGCCCACAAGGCGATAGCATTTGTAGGTCCGGTCCGTTGGGACTGGCAGGCAGGAATCGAGCGGAGCGAAAGCTCTGCACGCTATGGTTCGATCTGGTCGGTCCGTGAGGATGTCCAGATAGAGAACCTGCTATGCGACTAGCAGTAGCCTAGGGAGACACGCGTCACTGGTAACGGTGGGGTGTGAAGCTTTCCTGACAATGTAGCCCCCGCAAGGGTGCTGTCCAGCCGTGAGGCGGGGCAGTAGAGACTCCGAGCAGAACGGGGTTGAGGAGCTAGGCTGGCTGGTATGGGCAACGTAAGTGAACTGCTGATAAACGTCGTGAGTATTGCAGTGCCAAAGCTGCTGATAGGCACTAACCAAAAGGTGTTTGGTCGGTTGTCCCGCTCAACATTCGGGGCACGTCGTCAAAACGACCATCGGCGAATAGGCAGGCCCTAACCCGGTCTTGTAGCGTGCAGGGAACGTGGTAAGCCCGTATGGTTGCCAAAGTGCAGTAGGGCTAAGGCAGGCGAACCGCAAGGAACGCTGTTGACTGTGCGGGTATGGGAGGTTGGAAAAAGCGAACGCCGGGCTGTAATGGTCCGGATAGGGGTTGAGACATCATCCCACGCGAAAGCGGGCAGACTTCCAACGGGTCTATCGTCGCAGGACGACTGACAGATCTCGCTTGAAACCGAAGTTTCTTCCCTGAGGGACAACATTCCCTCAGGGGCATGTTGTCTCTGGATTTTGGGAAGAATTCTCAAGACAGGAGAGCAGCATGGAAGAGTTGATCCGAGAGGATGAATCTGCGCTCTCCGGCGCACCGCAATGCTGGGATGCCATCAATTGGCGCCGAGTGGAACGGAACGTTCGGGAGATGCAGATACGAATTGCGAAGGCAACGCAGGACAGGGATTGGCGCAGGGTGAAAGCTCTGCAACGATCGCTGACCCGCTCGTGGTCCGCCAAGGCATCGGCGGTCCGGCGAGTGACGGAAAATCGTGGGAAGAAAACGGCAGGCGTTGATCGTGTGCTGTGGGATTCGCCTGAATCCCGGTGGGAAGCCATCGGGAAGTTGAAGCGCCGAGGGTATCGGCCCATGCCATTGCGGCGGGTCTACATCCCTAAGGCCAATGGGAAGGAACGCCCACTAGGCATTCCGACCATGTTGGATCGAGCCATGCAGGCGCTATACCTGCTGGCGCTGGAGCCGGTGTCCGAAGGGACGAGCGATCCGAACTCGTATGGGTTCCGAATCAATCGTTCAACGGCGGATGCCATGTCCCAGCTGTTCCTGAACCTGTCCAAAAAGGCCTCGGCCCAATGGATTCTGGAAGGGGATATCAAAGGCTGCTTCGACCATATCAGTCATGACTGGCTGGAAAACAATGTCCTGATGGACAGAGTGATCCTCCGGAAGTGGTTGAAGGCTGGCGTGGTATTTCAGGGCCAGTTTCAGGCAACCGATGCTGGAACGCCGCAGGGAGGCATCATCTCCCCAACGCTGGCAAACGTGGCGCTAAACGGGTTGGAAGAGCAACTAGTGAAGTTCTTAGGGACAAAGCTGGGGGTCGCCAACACGAAGAAGCTGAAAGTGAATGTAGTGCGGTATGCGGATGACTTCGTGATCACCGGCAGTACGCCGGAAGTACTAGAGCGCGAAGTGAAGCCATGGGTGGAGCAGTTCCTGGCGGTAAGGGGACTGACGCTATCGACGGAGAAAACGCGTATCGTCAACATTGCGGAAGGTTTTGACTTCTTAGGGTGGAATTTCCGGAAGTACTCGGGAACGCTGCTCATCAAGCCGAGCAAGAGGAATGTGCAAGCGTTCTATCGCAAGGTGAAGGAGGTCATAAGTAGCCACAAGACGGTGAAGCAGTCGGAGCTAATTCGGCTGTTGAACCCGATGCTGAGGGGCTGGGCGCAGTATCACAGCCCTGTTGTTGCGAAGGCGGCGTTCAATCGTCTGGGGCACGACATATTTCGTGCTATCTGGCGATGGGCAAAGCGGAGACATCCGGGGAAGAGGGCCGACTGGGTACGAGCTAAGTATTTCGTATCTGAGGGTCAGCGGAACTGGGTGTTTGGAACCACTGTCACGAAAAGCGACGATAGTGAGGTGCTGATGGCGTTGTACTCGCTTGCGGGAACAGCCATCAAGCGTCACAAGAAAGTCAAAGGCGAATTCAACCCCTTTGACCCGGCGCAGGAGATGTACGGCGAAGCCTTGCGGCAGGAACGCATGCTCAACAGCATGGCGCACCGGAAGCGATGGATTAAGCTCTACATGTCCCAGCGAGGATTGTGTGCGCTCTGTCAGTGCAAGATGACCAAAGAGACTGGGTGGCATGATCACCACATCGTCTACCGCGTTAGCGGGGGATCGGATGCTCTAGGAAATCGCGTGCTGCTGCATCCGAACTGTCATGTTCAAGTACATAACCACGGCCTCTCTGTTGTGAAGCCGGTACCTTCGATCTGAAGGTGTTTTTGTGTAGGCTTGAGCCGTATGCGAGGAAACTCGCACGTACGGTTCTGAGGGGGGGATGGGTCCGCAAGGACCTGTCCCTACCCAACACTGGTTGAGCACCTATGACTTTGCAAACTTTTGCTTCCGGCCCGGCGGATGGGGACGGCACCGTGGATGGCCGCAAGACCGTGCAGGCGGACTCCTTCCTGACCCTTCACTACAGCATCTCCATGGAGAACGGCACTGAGATCGTCAGTACCTTCGCGGAGAAGCCGGCCACGCTGCTGCTTGGGCAAGGCCAATTCGCGCCTACACTGGAGCAGGCGCTGCTGGGCATGCCGGAGGGCGAGCGCATGACTTACCGGCTGGCGCCGGAGCACGCCTTCGGCCCGCGCAACCCCGATCTGCTGCAACGGGTTTCGCTGGCGACGCTGCGCGAGAACTCGTCGTTTGAAGAGGACTACGCGCCGGGCGACCTGGTTGAATTCAACGCGCCCGGCGGCGGAAAGTACGCCGGTGTGCTCAAGGAGATCGGCACGACGTCGGCGCTGTTCGATTTCAACCACCCGCTGGCCGGACAGACCATTCTGTTCGATGTCCAGTTGATCGGCATTCTCTAAGCAGACCACCGGCCGGGCCGTCGTGCCGGCACCCTTGAGTCGAATCCTTGCATGTCTGAACCCACTACAGCCCCCGATGCCGAGATCCTGATGGCGCAGCCGCGCGGCTTTTGCGCCGGCGTGGATCGCGCCATCGAGATCGTCGAGCGTGCCCTTGCGCGCTACGGCGCGCCGATTTACGTGCGCCACGAAATCGTCCACAACGCCTATGTGGTGGAGGACCTGCGCCGCAAGGGCGCGGTCTTCGTGCAGGAGCTCGAGGAAGTGCCGCCCGGCTCGACCGTGATCTTCAGCGCCCACGGCGTATCCAAGGAAGTGCGCGCCGACGCCACCGTGCGCGGCCTGAACGTATTCGATGCGACCTGCCCGCTGGTGACCAAGGTGCACGTGGAAGTCGGCAAGATGCGCACCGAAGGCTGCGAGATCATCATGATCGGCCACAAGGGCCATCCTGAAGTCGAGGGCACCATGGGGCAGGCCGAAGGCGGCATGCTGCTGGTCGAGTCTTCCGAGGATGTCGCCAAGCTGCACGTAGCGGATCCCGAGCGCCTGGCATTCGTGACCCAGACCACGCTGTCGGTGGACGAAACGCTGGAGATCGTCGCCGCGCT
This sequence comes from Cupriavidus sp. PET2-C1, assembly GCF_054515855.1. Taxonomy (NCBI): domain Bacteria; kingdom Pseudomonadati; phylum Pseudomonadota; class Betaproteobacteria; order Burkholderiales; family Burkholderiaceae; genus Cupriavidus; species Cupriavidus sp. PET2-C1. The sequence continues at coordinate 3,558,490 of NZ_CM137259.1, read as the reverse complement.
CAAGGCGCGCTTCCCGCTGATCCGCGAGCCCAAGAAGCAGGACATCTGCTACGCCACCCAGAACCGCCAGGATGCCGTGAAGTTCATGGCGCCCCAGGTGGAGGTGGTGATCGTGGTGGGCAGCCCAAACAGCTCCAACTCCAACCGCTTGCGCGAGCTCGCGGAGCGCCTGGGCGTGCCGGCCTACATGATCGATTCGCCCGATCAGCTCCAGCCGGAATGGATCGCGGGCAAGCGCCGCATCGGGCTGACCGCCGGCGCCTCCGCCCCCGAGGCACTGGCGCAGGCCATTGTCGCGCGCCTGCACCTTCTGGGTGCGCGCAACGTGCGCGCGCTGGATGGGATCGAGGAGAAGATGTCGTTCCCCTTGCCACGCGGCCTGCAACAGGCCACGTCCGCCTGATCAGCCTGCTTCACCTGACCGTCTGGCAAAACGGCCCGCTCTAGCGGGCCGTTGCTTTTTGCGCAGCCGCTTCTGCCTGGCAGGCGCACCTCGCGCGCGCCGGTTGCACGCCTTCGCGCACCATTCTCTCGCCAGGGTTGCACCAATATATAGCACTCTATATTGCCTGCTATCCCTTGGATAATGCACAAGCCCGGCATGAACGGCCATATACCTGTCTGTCTGAAAAGACAAATAAGGGAAATCCCTGTAATTGGGGATTTCCCTATTATGGTGCCGGCGCACTCGTTCGTTGTATTTGAATGAGACTGTTGATATTAAATGAAACACCTATTTAATACGCGTCCCCGTGAAGTGACTTAAAGGCTGCAAAGCCAACCTGTGGCAAGCGGTAGGCACGAATCTTGTTAGTATCAACGGCTAGCCTCCATGTAGGTGGGAATTGCCCCAATGTGTGCATTGGGGAAATTCCCTAGCTCATTTGGTGGGTTAATCCTTCAGGTTGTTGCGTCGCATATTGCATCCGTATAAAAAGGGAATACAATTCGCGCGTTTCAAATTGAAACTAAACTAAGGCGGTTCAGGGAAGCGTCCGGGGGGCGTTGGTTTACCCTGATCATGTGAATCCTAGGAGATCACTCATGCAAATCACGTTTGCCAAGATTCTGCCGATCGCAGCCGCAGTGGCGCTGGTTACTGCTTGTGGCAAGAAAGAAGAAAAGCCCGCTGATGCGGCAGCATCGGCTCCTGCGGCGGCCACCGCGCCGGCAGCAGGCAGTGGCGATGTCGTTGTAAAGATCGGCCATGCGGCACCGCTCACCGGCGGCATCGCTCACCTTGGCAAGGACAACGAAAACGGCGCCCGCCTGGCCGTGGAAGAGGTCAACAAGACCGGCCTGGAGATCAACGGCAAGAAGATCAAGCTCGAACTGGTCGGCGAAGACGACGCAGGCGACCCGAAGACGGGCACGGCTGTGGCGCAGAAGCTGGTGGACGCCAAGGTCGTGGCCGTGGTTGGCCACCTGAACTCGGGCGTATCGATTCCGGCCTCCAAGATCTATAGCGATGCTGGCATCGTGCAGATCTCGCCGTCGTCGACCAACCCCGACTACACCAAGCAAGGCTTCAAGACCACGTTCCGCGTGGTGGCCACCGACGCCCAGCAAGGTCCGGCACTGGCCAACTACGCCACCAAGAGCCTGCACGCCAAGACCGTGGCCATCGTCGACGATGCCACTGCCTACGGCAAGGGCCTGGCCGACGAGTTCGAGAAGACCGCCAAGGCTTCGGGCGTGAACGTGGTGGCACGTGAAGCCACCAACGACAAGGCTACCGACTTCAAGGCCATTCTGACCAAGATCAAGGGCAAGAAGCCCGACGTGATCATGTACGGCGGCATGGACGCCACCGGCGGCCCGTTCGCCAAGCAGGCCAAGGAACTCGGCATCAGCTCCAAGATCGTTGGCGGCGACGGCGTCTGTACCGACAAGGTGGCTGAGCTGGCCGGCGACGCCGTGTCCAACATCATCTGCTCGGAAGCCGGTCTGGCGCTGTCCAAGATGGAACAGGGCGCGGACTTCGACAAGCGCTACCAGGCTCGCTTCAATGCGCCGGTGCAGATCTACGCACCGTTCACCTATGACGCCGTCATGGTCATCGTTGACGCCATGAAGCGCGCCAACTCGACCGAGCCGGCGGCCATCCTGGCCGAGATGCCCAAGACGAACTACAAGGGCCTGATCGGCAACATCGCCTTCGATGAAAAGGGCGACATGAAGGAAGGCACCATCACGTTGTACGAGTACAAGGACAAGAAGAAGACCGTCCTTGACGTCGTGAAGATGTAAACCGGGCTTACCGGCCCATCCGAACGGCACCGCGAGTATGTTGCGGTGCCGTTTTTTTAGCCTTGCCATACGTGCAGCATCCTTACCATGGGTGGAGTAGGCAGGCCGCTTACCAGCAAATATCGACACTACCAAACCACCCACATATCAACGTCCCCCCGACATCCACACCATGTCGAGGGAATTTGGACGGAAGCAAGGAGTTTTCATGGATATCTTTATCCAGCAGATCGTGAACGGTCTGGTGCTCGGCAGCATCTATGCGCTGATCGCACTCGGCTACACCATGGTCTACGGCATTCTCGGGATCATCAACTTCGCCCACGGCGACGTGCTGATGATCGGCGCGCTGACCGCCCTGTCAGCCATTCTTGGCTTGCAGAAGTTCTTCCCCGGCTTGCCGGAGTGGCTCACGCTGGTGATTGCCACGCTGATTGCCATGCCGGTTTGCGCCGCGCTGGCCTACACCATCGAGCGGGTCGCCTACCGGCCGTTGCGCAACGCGCCCCGGCTAGCCCCGCTGATTACCGCTATCGGTGTGTCCATCATCCTGCAGACCCTGGCGATGATGATCTGGTCGCGTAACCCGCTGACCTTCCCGCAGCTGCTGCCCTCGTCGCCGATCGATATCGGTTCGACCGGCGCCACCATCACGGGCAAGGAAATCGTCATCATCGGCATGGCGCTGATGGTCATGGCGGGCCTGCTGACCCTCGTCAACCGCACCAAGCTGGGCCGCGCGATGCGCGCCACCGCCGAGAACCAGAAGGTGGCGGGCCTGATGGGCGTGAACCCGAACTTCGTGATCTCGGCCACCTTCATGATCGGTGCGGCGCTGGCTGCGCTGGCCGGCGTGATGATGGCGACCAACTACGGCAATGCGCACTTCTACATGGGCTTCATCCCGGGCCTGAAGGCGTTCACCGCCGCAGTGCTGGGCGGCATCGGCAACCTTGCCGGCGCCATGGTCGGCGGCATGCTGCTGGGCCTGATCGAAGCGCTGGGCGCCGGCTATATCGGCGATCTCACCAACGGGGTGTTTGGCTCCAACTACCAGGACGTGTTCGCCTTCATCGTGCTGATCATCGTCCTTGTATTCCGTCCGTCCGGCATCATGGGCGAGCGGGTTTCCGAACGCGCCTAAGGAGAGAGAATCCATGAATACCCCGATTCCATCCCCGGCGGCGCAGGCTGCGCCGCTGACCAAGACGCCGGCCAAGACCATGGCCGCGTTGCTTGGCTTCCTGGTCATCGCCTTGTGCGCCCCGTTCCTGGTGCAGACCCTGGGCGGTAACTACTGGGTGCGCGTGCTCGATTTCGCGCTGATCTACATCATGCTGGCGCTTGGCCTGAACATCGTGGTGGGCTTTGCCGGCCTGCTCGACCTCGGCTACATCGCTTTCTATGCCGTCGGCGCATACATGATGGCCTTGCTGGGCTCGCCCCACCTGGCCAACCAGTTCGAGTGGATCCACCAGCTCTTCCCGCATGGCTTTCACGTCTCCATGTGGTTCGTGCTGCCGCTGGCCGTGCTGGTGGCGGCGACTTTCGGCGTGCTGCTCGGCGCGCCAACGCTCAAGCTGCGCGGCGACTACCTCGCTATCGTGACCCTGGGCTTTGGCGAGATCATCCGCATCTTCCTGAACAACCTCGACCGGCCGCTCAACATCACCAATGGCCCGAAGGGGATCACCGCGGTGGATCCGGTCCACATCTTTGGCTTCGATTTCTCCAAGTCGCACGAGATCTTCGGGCTGAAGTTCACGCCGGTGTTCATGTACTACTACCTGCTGGTGGTGCTGGTGATCGCCATCGTGTTCATCTGCCTGCGCTTGCAGAACTCGCGCATCGGCCGCGCCTTCGTGGCCATCCGCGAAGACGAGATCGCCGCCAAGGCGATGGGCATCAACACCCGCAACATCAAGCTGCTGGCCTTTGCCATGGGCGCGTCGTTCGGCGGCGCGTCGGGCGCGGTGTTCGGTGCCTTCCAAGGCTTCGTGTCGCCTGAGTCGTTTGTGCTGTGGGAGTCCATCTACATCCTGGCCATCGTGGTGCTGGGCGGCATGGGTCACATTCCCGGCGTGATCCTGGGCGGTATCTTGCTGGTGGGTTTCCAGGAACTGCTGCGCGCCGTGGCGGAGCCGGCGCAGAACATGCTCTTCGGCCATACCATCGTCGACGCCGAAGTGTTGCGCCAGCTGTTGTTCGGGCTGGCCCTGGTGGGTGTGATGCTGTATCGCCCGGCGGGCCTGTGGCCGTCGCCGCGCAAGGAAGACCGGCCGGTGATCCGCCGCCCGGGCAGCGTTGGCCGTTTCTGACCAGGAGGACATCATGAGCAACGAGAATCTCCTCCTGTCGGTACAGGGGGTCAACAAGCGATTCGGCGGTCTGCAGGCACTGTCCGATGTGGGCCTGCAGATCGAGCCGGGTGAGATCTACGGCTTGATCGGTCCCAACGGGGCCGGCAAGACCACCTTCTTCAACGTGATTACCGGCCTGTACACGCCGGACTCCGGCGAGTTCGTGCTGGGCGGCAAGGCCTACCAGCCGACCGCCGTGCACGAAGTCGCCAAGGCCGGGATTGCCCGCACCTTCCAGAACATCCGCCTGTTCGGCGAGATGACCGCGCTGGAAAACGTGATGGTGGGCCGGCACGTGCGCACCAAGGCGGGCCTGCTTGGCGCGGTATTCCGTCCGCCCTCGGTGCGGCGCGAAGAAGAGTCGGTGGAAGACTGGGCTCACGACCTGCTGGACTATGTCGGCATCGGCAAGTACGCGCACTTCACCTCGCGCAACCTGTCCTACGGCCACCAGCGCCGCCTGGAAATCGCACGGGCGCTGGCCACCGAGCCCAAGCTGCTGGCGCTCGATGAGCCGGCTGCCGGCATGAACGCTACCGAGAAGGTGGAACTGCGCGGCCTGCTCGACAAGATCCGCAGCGATGGCAAGACCATCCTGCTGATCGAGCACGACGTGAAGCTGGTGATGGGCCTGTGCAACCGCCTGACCGTGCTCGACTACGGCAAGGTGATCGCGCAAGGCCTGCCGCACGAAGTCCAGAGCAATCCAGCGGTGATCGAGGCTTACCTCGGTACCCCGGCGCACTGACGGGGGAAAGACACAATGAAAGAAACACTACTGAAGATATCCGGCCTGAAGGTCGCGTACGGCGGCATCCAGGCGGTCAAGGGCATCGATCTCGAGATCAAGGACGGTGAACTGGTCACGCTGATCGGTGCCAACGGCGCCGGCAAGACCACCACCATGAAGGCGATCACCGGCCTGCAGGGCTGGGCCGGCGGCGATGTGGAGTACATGGGCAAGTCCATCAAGGGCGTGCCCAGCTACACGCTGCTCAAGCAAGGGCTGGCGATGGTGCCGGAAGGCCGCGGCGTGTTCGCGCGCATGACCATCACCGAGAACCTGCAGATGGGCGCCTACACGCGCACCGACGAGGCCGGCATCAAGGGCGACATCGACCGCATGTTCGGCATCTTCCCGCGCCTCAAGGAGCGGGCCAACCAGCTGGCCGGCACCATGTCGGGCGGCGAGCAGCAGATGCTGGCCATGGCGCGCGCGCTGATGAGCCAGCCCAAGCTGCTGCTGCTGGACGAGCCCTCGATGGGCCTGTCGCCGATCATGGTCGCGAAGATCTTCGAGGTGGTGCGCGACGTCTCCGCGCTGGGCGTGACCGTGTTGCTGGTGGAGCAGAACGCGCGGCTGGCGCTGCAGGCCGCCCACCGCGGCTATGTGATGGAGTCGGGTCTCGTCACCATGAGCGGCGACGCCAAGCAGATGCTGGACGATCCGAAGGTCCGCGCGGCATATCTGGGCGAGTGATGTTGCGCCAGTGACGCTGCAGTTTGCTGCAAGGAAAAAAAGCCCCGCAAGCGATTTGCGGGGCTTTTTTCATGGTGCCGGGCCGGCGGCGCGCCGGCTTCAGGACGAGGCTCAGGCCAGCTTTTTCAGCAGCGAGCGCAGCATGCCGATCATCTGGTCGATTTCCTCGATGGTCACGTTCAGCGCGGGCATGAAGCGCAGCAGGTTGGGGCGCGGCGAATTCAGCAGCAGGCCTTGCGGCTGCATGTCGCGCGCTTCCTCCACCAGTTGCGGGCCGATGTCCTTGTTCAGCACCAGTGCGCGCAGCAGGCCTTCGCCGCGTTCGCCGCCCAGGCCGAACTCGGACGTCAGCGCCAGCAGCTGCTCGCGCAGGTAGGCGCCTTTTTCTTGCACGCTTTGCAGGAAGCCGGGCGCGGTCAGCTGCGAGATCACGGCGCTGCCAACGGCCGTCATCACCGGGTTGCCGTTGTAGGTGCCGCCCTGGTCGCCGGCTTCGAAGCTGGCGACTTCGGCCTTGCACAGCAGGGCTGCCAGCGGCACGCCGCCGCCGATGCCCTTGCCCAGCGTCATGATGTCCGGCTCCACGCCCGACAGCTCATAGGCGAACATGGTGCCGCAACGGCCGCAGCCGGTCTGCACTTCGTCGACGATGAACAGCAGCTTGTGCTGGTCGGCCAGCTTGCGCAGGCCTTGCATGAATTCGCGCGAGGCGGGGATCACGCCGCCTTCGCCCTGCACCGGCTCCAGCATGATGGCCACGGTCTTGTCATTGATCAGCTTTTCGACCGAGGCCAGGTCGTTCAGGTCGGCCTTGGGGAAGCCCGGCACCTGCGGCGCGAAGATGGTGTCCCAGCCGGCCTTGCCCGACGCGCTCATGGTGGCGAGCGTGCGGCCGTGGAAGCTGTGGTCCATGGTGATGATCTCGAACGCGCCGTTCTTGTGCTTGCGGCCCCATTTGCGCGCCAGCTTGATCGCACCTTCGTTGGCTTCCGCGCCGCTGTTGGCGAAGAACACCTTGTCGAAGCAGCTGGCATCGGTGAGCTGCCTGGCCAGCTTGAGCATGGGCTCGTTGTAGAACGCCGGGCTGGGGTTGAACAGCTTCTTCGACTGGTCAACCAGCGCGTCGATCATGGCCTGGTTGGAGTGTCCCAGGCAGTTGACCGCCCAGCCCTGCACGAAGTCCAGGTATCGCTTGCCGTTATGATCCGTGAGCCACGAGCCCTTGCCTTCGGTAAAGACGAGCTCGGGCCGGTTGGTGATGTACATCAGGGATTGGACGGGGTACTCAGCAAATGCCATGGCGGACTCCAGGGGTCGGCGTGAAACAGGGGAGAGGAGAGCAGAAAAACAAAAAGCCACGGGGATTGCCCGTGGCTTGTTGACCTGAACAGAAGCTATGGACGGTCAGCCGCGAGGCACCCCTGTGGGGAGCGACGTACGGTAGCTGCGTCGGTTGTGGATAGCGTAGTTCATGGCCGCCAATATAAGGGCCATGCGCCCGGCTGTCAAAACGAATTTTGGCGGAGCCGGGCATTGTTGTAGCTTGGGAACGGCAGCGGGGCGCTCAGGCCGCCGGTGCCGCCGGTACCGAGCCTGCCGGATGCATGTCCGCTTCCGACGTGAACGAGTCGGCGAAGAAGGCATCCTCGTGCAGGTCGCAGCGCAGGGAAAAGTCCTTGCGCGCGGCATTGATCATCACCGGCGCGCCGCAGGCGTAGACCTCGAAACCGGACAGGTCGGGATGGTCTTCCATCACGGCCTCGTGGACAAAGCCGGTGCGGCCGTCCCAGTCGTCGCTGTCCTGGGCGTTGGAGATCACCGGCACGTAGCGGAAGTTGGGCAGCTCGCGCGCCCATTGCTCGCACAGCGCGTGCATATAGAGATCGCGCGGACGGCGTCCGCCCCAGTACAGCGTCATCGGGCGGGTGATGCCGGTGTAGACCGCGTGCTCGACGATGGCCTTGATCGGCGCGAAGCCGGTGCCCGAGGCCAGCAGGATGATGGGCTTGTCGGAGTCTTCACGCAGGAAGAAGCTGCCGAGCGGGCCTTCGAAGCGCAGGATGTCGCGCTCCTTCATGACCGGCTGGCCTTCCCTGGCGCCGAACACGTAGTCGGTGAAGGTGCCGCCGGGCATGTGGCGGATGTGCAGCTCGATCGGGCCATCCTGGTGCGGCGGCGTGGCGATGGAGTAGCTGCGGCGCTTGCCGTCGCGCAGCAGGAACTCGACATACTGGCCGGCCAGGAACTGCATGCGCTCGGTGGCGGGCAGTTGCAGGCGGGTCACGATGACGTCGTCGGCCACGCGTTCCAGCGTGGCGACGCGGCACGGCACCTTCTTGATGGGGATGTCGCCGGCGCCTTGCACCTCGCGGCATTCGATGGTGATGTCCGAGGTGGGCTTGGCGCAGCAGAACAGCGCGCGGCCCTCGGTCTTTTCCTGCGCGGACAGCGCGGAAGCGGCATGATCGCCCTGCTCGATGCCGCCAGCGGTGACACGGCCCTTGCAGGATCCGCATGCGCCGTTCTTGCAGCCGTAGGGCAGGCCAATGCTGTGGCGCAGGGCCGCGGTAAGGATGGTTTCATCCGCGGCCGCTTCGAACGTGCGGCCGCTGGGCATGACGGTAACTTGATAAGCCATAATCACTCTATGAGCAAAAATCTGTCGCGACGCCGCCTGGGTCGCCCGCGCCTACTCATCGTTGGCTGTGGGGATGTGGGCACGCGTTGCCTGCGTATTCTATCGACGCGCTGGCGCGTCTTTGCCATCACTTCGCAGCCGTCCCGCCGCACTGAACTGCGGGACAACGGCGCCGTGCCGCTGGTAGCCGACCTGGACCGGCCCGCCACGCTGGCGCGTCTGTCCGGGCTGGCCGACAAGGTGCTGCACCTGGCGCCGCCGCCGTCCCGCGGCGAGAGCGATCCCCGCACGCTGGCGCTGCTGCGCGCCTTGCGGCGCGGTGCCTGGCGGCAGTCCGCCGCGCGGCCTGGCGGATGGTCTGCCAAGCCCGCTATTCTACCCGACCGACGCTACGGCAGGTCTGGCCGAAGCGCCGCGCCGCCCGCGTTCGTCTATGCCAGCACCTCGGGCGTGTATGGCGACCGGGGCGGCGCCAGGCTGGCGGAATCGCAGGCGGTGCGCCCGCAGACCGCGCGCGCCCGGCGCCGCGTGGCGGCCGAGCAGGCCGTGCGGGACTTTGGCCGCCATGCCGGCTGGCGTGCTTCCATCGTGCGCATCCCCGGCATCTATGGCGAGGACCGGCTGCCGCTGGCCCGTCTGGCCAAGGGCACGCCGGCGCTGGCGCCGCAGGACGACGTCTATACCAACCACATCCATGCCCAAGACCTGGCCCGCACCATGGTGGCGTCGCTGTTCCGCGGCCGCGCGCAGCGGGTGGTGCATGCCAGCGACGATTCGGAAATGCGCATGGCCGATTACTTCGACCTGGTGGCCGACCGCCGCGGCCTGCCCCGCCCGCCGCGCCTTGCGCGCGCGCAACTGCGCGAAGCCGTGGAGCCAACCTTGCTCAGCTTTATGAGCGAATCGCGCCGGCTGGAAAACGCCCGTCTCAAACGCGAGCTGCGCCTGCGGCTGCGCTATCCCACCGTGGCCTCCTTTTTCGACGCCTGAATTCGGGTGCTCTCGGCATCGCCCGGTGGCACGCCGTTTGCATTGGTGTTGCCGCTCGATCCTGTATAGACAGCAAGGGATGCATTCAGCGTAACCGTGCGCGGCTCTGGTGCGCGGAGGCGAAAGCGGCAAGGGCCGGATGCCCCGTCAACGGGCATTGGCGTGCACCCGCCTGATCCCGTAATGCGGCCATTTTGTGCCCGTCTTTTGCCCGTCTTGTGCTCGTTTCGTGCCGTTCCAGACCAGGCGGTGCGTAAGTGCCGGCCACGCCAGTTCTGCGTTTCGCCTCGGGTTAACTACTGCATTGACTTGTATATACAGGGTTGCTAAATTGCCTGGCAAATGACCGGCGCCGCAAGTACGGCGCCGCCCGAGCCGGGCGGTCCGGCCGCCGCCAACGCTGGCGCGGCCCCGTTCGCATCACACCAAAGGAGCCAGGAAGATGGGATTTCGTATCCGTAGCGGTAAGCCGCTAGCCGTCGCCGTTGCAGCAGTGGTCGCCACGCTGGGTGCCGCAGGCACCGCGCAAGCGCAAGCCACGCAGGTCACGCTGGGCATGAGCGGCTGGACCGGCTTCGCGCCGCTGACGCTGGCTGACAAGGCGGGCATCTTCAAGAAGCATGGTGTCGACGTCGACATCAAGATGATTCCGCAGAAGGACCGCCACCTGGCACTCGCCTCGGGCGCCATCCAGTGCGCCGCCACCACGGTCGAGACCCATGTGGCCTGGAACGCCAACGGCGTGCCCATCACCCAGATCGTGCAGCTCGACAAGTCCTACGGCGCCGACGGCCTGGCCGTGCGCGGTGACGTCAAAGGCTTTGCCGACCTCAAGGGCAAGACCATCGGCGTGGACGCGCCGGGCACCGCGCCTTACTTCGGCCTGGCCTGGATGCTCAAGAAGAACGGCATGAGCCTGAAGGATGTGAAGACCACCACGCTGTCGCCGCAAGCCGCCGCGCAGGCCTTCGTCTCGGGCCAGAACGATGCGGCCATGACGTATGAGCCGTACCTGTCGTCGGTGCGCCAGAACCCGGACAAGGGCAAGATCCTCGCCACCACGCTGGACTACCCGATGGTGATGGACACGCTGGGCTGCGCGCCCAAGTGGCTCAAGGACAATCCCAAGGCCGCGCAAGCGCTGGTGGACAGCTACTTCGAAGCGCTCGACATGATCAAGCAGGACCCGGCCAAGGCTAACGACATCATGGGCGCGGCGGTCAAGCAAAGCGGCGAGCAGTTCGCCAAGTCGTCCGCCTACCTGCGCTGGCAGGATCGTGACGCCAACCGCAAATTCTTCGGCGGCGAGCTGGCCAGCTTCAGCAAGGAAGCGGCGCAGGTGCTGCTGGAGATCGGCGTAATTCGCCAGGTGCCGGACGTCACGGCGCTGTACGACGCGCGCTTTATCAAGTAACGAGGCCGGTGCCATGACGCAGGTTCACATTGGTTCGCCCGCCGCCGGTGCGGCTACAACGCCCGCTCCCGCCGCGGCGACGCCGGCGGCCGCGCGCCGGCATCCCTGGATGGCGCCGCTGGCGCCGGTCACCCAGCGCGCGCGCTGGGTCCTGGGCTTGTCGTTTTTCGTGGTGTTCTTTGCCGTGTGGGCGGCGGTGACCCTGGGCGGCATGGTGCCGCGCACCTTCCTGGCCGACCCGATGACCATGGCCCACGAGGGTGTGCTGTTGTTTACCGAGTACAACTTCATCGGCGACATCGGCATGACGGTATGGCGCGTGCTGGGCGGCTTCGTGCTGGCCGCTGTGCTGGCCGTGCCGCTGGGCATCTTCATGGGCGCGTACAAGGCGGCGGAGGCGTTCTTCGAGCCCTTCGTCTCGTTTTGCCGCTACCTGCCGGCGTCGGCCTTTATTCCGCTGCTGATCCTGTGGGCCGGCATCGGCGAAGCGCAGAAGGTACTGGTGATCTTCATCGGCTCGTTCTTCCAGATCGTGCTGATGGTGGCGGTGACGGTGGGCGGCGCGCGGCGCGACCTGGTGGAGGCGGCCTACACGCTGGGCGCCAACAGCAGCGGCATCGTGCGGCGCGTGCTGATCCCGGGCGCCGCGCCGGAAATCGCCGAGATCCTGCGCCTGGTGCTGGGCTGGGCCTGGACCTATGTCATCGTGGCCGAGCTGATCGGCTCGTCCTCCGGCATCGGCCACATGATCACCGACAGCCAGGCGTTGCTGAACACCGGGCAGATCATCTTCGGCATTATCGTGATCGGTTGCATCGGCCTGGTCTCCGACCTGGCTTTCAAGCTGGCCAACCAGCGCCTGTTCCCGTGGAGTTCGATCAAATGAGCGCGCTGTCCATCCAGCAGGTCTCACGTACCTTCGTCAATCCGCGCGGCGGCCAGACCCTGGCGTTGCAGCCGACCGATTTCGAAGTGGCGGACAACGACTTCGTCACCATCCTCGGTCCCTCGGGCTGCGGCAAGTCCACGCTGCTGCGTATCGTCGCCGGGCTGGATACGCCCACCACCGGGCGCGTGCTGCTCGACGGGCAGGAAGTCACCGGCCCGGGCGCCGAGCGTGGCATGGTGTTCCAGTCGTACACGCTGTTCCCGTGGCTGACCATCGAGCAGAACGTGCGCTTTGGCCTGCGCGAGCGCGGCATGAGCGAGGCCGGCCAGCGCGAGCGCAGCGACTTCTTTATCCAGCGCGTGGGCCTGCGCGGCTTCGAGCATCATTTCCCCAAGCAGCTCTCGGGCGGCATGCAGCAGCGCACGGCCATTGCCCGGGCGCTGGCCAACGACCCCAAGATCCTGTTGCTGGACGAGCCTTTCGGCGCGCTGGACAACCAGACCCGCGTGCTGATGCAGGAACTGCTGCTGGGCATCTGGGAAGCCTCGCGCAAGACGGTGCTGTTCGTCACGCACGATATCGACGAGGCCATCTTCATGGCCAACCGCGTTGCCGTGTTCTCGGCGCGTCCGGGCCGCATCAAGCGCACCATCGACGTGGATTTTCCGCACCCGCGCCACTACACGATCAAGACCTCGCCAGCGTTCTCGGAACTCAAGGCGGTGCTGACCGAGGAAATCCGCGCGGAGGCCATGGCCTCCGCGGAGCACTGAGTTGCCAGCCAAGCCATGAAAGCTGCCACCGCCAACCGCCGGGGCGTTCCCGATGCCACTCCCGCCGCGCTCTACCAGCAGGTGAAGGAGTACATCGCGCGCCATATCCAGAGCCGCGCGTGGCAGCCGGGCGACCGCGTGCCATCCGAGCAGGAACTGGTCACGCGCTTTGGCGTGTCGCGCATGACGGTGAACCGCGCGCTGCGCGAGCTGGCCGAGCAGGGCAGGGTGGTGCGCGTGGCCGGCGTGGGCACCTTCGTGGCGGAGCACAAGCCGCAGTCGACGCTGCTCAACGTGGTCAACCTGCAGGATGAGATCCGCATGCGCGGGCACGACTACGCCTGCGACGTCATGGTGGTGGAACGCGTGGCTGCCTCCATCGAGGTAGCAGCCGCGCTGGACCTGCGCACCGGTGAATCGGTGTTCCACTCCGTGTGCGTGCACCGCGAGGACGGCGTGCCGGTGCAGCTCGAAGACCGCTATGTGAACCCGCGCGTCGCGCCGGACTTCATCAACCAGGATTTCGCCGCCGCCGATGCGGTGAAGCCGGGCGAGTACCTGCTGCGCCACGTGCCCTACGACCAGATCGAACACGTGGTCGATGCCATCTCCGCCACGGCGGAACAGGCCACCCAACTGGAAATGCCGGCTACCCAGCCGTGCCTGCTGCTGACCCGCCGCACCTGGACGGGCGGCACCCCCGTGACCTTTGTACGTTGCCTGCACCCAGGCAACCGTTACCGCCTAGGCAGCCGATTCCGCGCCGATGGCAATCCGGCCTTCGGCTGAACCCGCCGAGGGCCGTTAGTTTTTTCAGATCCACCAGCCAACGCACGAACCCGGCTGTATAGACAGGGACATACAAATGAGCGCCACCCAAGCCAACCAAACTTCCCGCCCGCTGCTGACCTTGCAGCCCGGCTCCGTCACGCTGGCCGACCTGCGCCGCATCCATCGCGGCGAAGTGAGCCTGGCGATGGATGCATCCGCGTGGGCTGGCGTGCGCGCATCCCAGGCCACCGTGCAGGACATCATCGACGCCGATGCGGTGGTCTACGGCATCAACACCGGCTTCGGCAAGCTGGCGCAAACGCGCATTCCGCATGACAAGCTGGCGGAGCTGCAGCGCAACCTGGTGCTGTCGCACAGCGTGGGCACCGGCGCGGACCTGAACAGCGACACCGTGCGGCTGATCCTGGCGATCAAGGCCGTGAGCCTGGCGCGCGGCCATTCCGGCATCCGTCCCGAAATCATCGAGGCGCTGCTGGCGCTGGCCAACGCCGGTGTCACGCCGTGCATTCCGGCCAAGGGCTCGGTGGGCGCGTCCGGCGATCTCGCGCCGCTGGCGCATATGTCGTGCACGCTGATCGGCGTGGGCGAGGTGATGATCGACGGCGTGCGCCGCCCGGCTGCCGAAGGGCTGGCCCACGCTGGCCTGGCACCCTTCACGCTAGGCCCCAAGGAAGGGTTGGCGCTGCTCAACGGCACGCAGGTTTCCACCGCGCTGGCGCTGGCGGGCCTGTTTGCCGCCGAAGACATCTTCGCTGCCGGGCTGGTGGCGGGCGCGCTGTCGCTCGAAGCCATCAAAGGCTCGGTCAAGCCGTTCGACGCGCGCATCCACGCCGCGCGCGGCCAGGCCGGCCAGATTGCCGTGGCCGGCGCCGTGCGCACGCTGCTCGATGGCAGCAAGATCGTGGACTCGCATGTGAGCTGCGGCCGCGTGCAGGACCCGTACTCCATCCGCTGCCAGCCGCAGGTGATGGGCGCCTGCCTGGACAACCTGCAACACGCCGCGCGCGTGCTGCAGATCGAGGCCAACGCCGCGTCCGACAATCCGCTGGTGTTCCCGGAGCAGGGCGACGTGATCTCGGGCGGCAACTTCCACGCCGAGCCGGTGGCGTTTGCCGCCGACATCATCGCGCTGGCCATCGCCGAGATCGGCGCGATCTCCGAGCGCCGCCTCGCGCTGCTGCTCGATACCGGCCTGTCCGGCCTGCCGCCGTTCCTGGTGCGCGACGGCGGCCTGCATTCGGGCTTCATGATCGCGCAGGTCACTGCAGCCGCGCTGGCCTCCGAGAACAAGTCGCTGGCGCACCCTGCCAGCGTGGACAGCTTGCCGACGTCGGCCAACCAGGAGGACCATGTGTCGATGGCCACCTACGGCGCGCGCCGCCTGGGCGATATGGCGGAGAACACCGCCGTGGTGGTCGGCATCGAAGCCATGGCCGCCGCGCAGGGCATCGAGTTCCACCGCCCGCTGGAATCCTCGCCGCTGATCGAGATCGAGATCGCACGCATCCGCGAGCGCGTGGCCTTTGTGGAAGGCGACCGCTACTTCGCGCCGGATATCGAGGCGATGAAGCAGTGGGTGCAGCAGGGCGATGCGGGTGCCGGCTGGCCCGAGTCGGTGCGGCAGGTGCTGCCGTCGCAGGTGGGCGTGGCGTAAGCCGCCGTGCTGAAGAAAACAATTGGCTTCGCTTCAAGTGGCTCCTAGTCAAACCGCCCCTCTCCCCAACTCTATCCCCGTCACGGGAGAGGGCGGGCGCCCCCGAATGCGACGCCCCAAAAAACACTGCAGCGCAGGGTTGAACCCAACACGCAGGAGAACCAGACATGAACGCTAACGAACACCAATTCACCAAAGCGGCCCCCCTGCGTGGCCAGCGCGAGATCCGTGCGCCGCGCGGCACCGAGCTGCACTGCAAGAACTGGCTGATCGAAGCCGCCTACCGCATGCTCCAGAACAACCTGGATCCCGATGTGGCCGAGCGCCCGCAGGACCTGGTGGTGTACGGCGGCATCGGCAAGGCGGCGCGCAACTGGGAGTGCTTCGATGCCATCCTCGATAGCCTGCGCAACCTGGGCGAGGAAGAATCGCTGCTGGTGCAATCCGGCAAGCCGGTGGGCGTGTTCCGCACCCATGCCGACGCGCCGCGCGTGCTGATTGCCAACTCCAACCTGGTGCCGCACTGGGCCACCTGGGACAAGTTCAACGAGCTGGACCGCGCCGGCCTGATGATGTACGGCCAGATGACTGCCGGCTCGTGGATCTATATCGGCACGCAGGGCATCGTGCAGGGCACCTTCGAGACCTTTGTCGAAGCCGGCCGCCAGCACTACAACAACGATCTCACCGGCAAGTGGATCCTCACGGCAGGTCTGGGCGGCATGGGCGGCGCGCAGACGCTGGCCGGCGTGCTGGCCGGCGCTTGTGTGCTGGCCATCGAGTGCCAGGAGTCGCGCATCGACTTCCGCCTGCGCACGCGCTATGTCGACAAGAAGGCCACCAGCATCGACGAAGCGCTGGCCATGATCGAAGAAGCCACGCGCAACAAGCAGGCCATCTCCGTCGGCCTGCTCGGCAACGCTGCCGAGATCATGCCGGAACTGGTCAAGCGGGCGCAGGCCGGCGGCATGCGCCCGGACATCGTCACCGACCAGACCTCGGCGCACGACCTGGTCAACGGCTACCTGCCGGCGGGCTGGACCGTGGCGCAATGGGAAGCCGCGCGCACGGCCGATCCCAAGTCGGTCGAGGCCGCCGCCAAGGCCTCCATCGTCAAGCACGTGCAGGCCATGCTGGCCTTCCAGCAAATGGGCGTGCCCACGCTGGACTACGGCAACAACATCCGTCAGGTCGCCTTTGACGAGGGCGTGGCCAATGCCTTTGATTTCCCGGGGTTCGTGCCGGCGTACATCCGCCCGCTGTTTTGTCGCGGCAAGGGCCCCTTCCGCTGGGTCGCGCTGTCGGGCGACCCCGAGGATATCTACAAGACCGATGCCAAGATGAAGGAGCTGTTCCCCGACGACGCGCACCTGCACCGCTGGCTGGACATGGCGCGCGACCGCATCGCCTTCCAGGGCCTGCCCGCGCGCATCTGCTGGGTGGGGCTGGACGAGCGCCACCGCGCGGGCCTGGCCTTCAACGAGATGGTGAAGAACGGCGAGCTGAAGGCGCCGATCGTGATCGGCCGCGACCACCTGGATTGCGGCTCGGTTGCCAGCCCCAACCGCGAGACCGAAGCCATGCGCGACGGCTCCGATGCGGTGTCCGACTGGCCGCTGCTCAACGCGCTGCTCAACACCGCGGGCGGTGCCACGTGGGTCAGCCTGCATCACGGCGGCGGCGTGGGCATGGGCTTCTCGCAGCATTCGGGCGTGGTGATCGTCTGCGACGGCACCGACGCTGCGGCCAAGCGCATCGAGCGTGTGCTGTGGAACGATCCGGCCACCGGCGTGATGCGCCACGCCGATGCCGGCTACGAAAGCGCGATCGACTGCGCCCATGAGAAGGGCCTGAACCTGCCAATGGTGCCGAAGGCGGCAGGCGTATGAACGGCGTCGAACGCTTCTCGCTCGGCGCGCTGGCTGCGCAGCCCTGGAAGAACGGCGGCGGCGTCACCCGCGAGATCGCGGTGTGGCCGCCGGGCGCCGGCATGGACGCCTTCCTGTGGCGCGTGAGCGTGGCCGACATCGCCGCCGATGGGCCGTTCTCCGCCTTTCCCGGCATCGATCGCCAGATCGTGCTGCTGGACGGCGAGGGTGTACGCCTGCTGGCTGACGATGGCAGCTTCGATCATCGCCTCGATGCCGTTGGCGAGCCCTTTGCCTTTGCCGGCGAGCGCGGCGTGCAGGCCACGCTGCTGGATGGCGCCACGCGCGACTTCAATGTGATGACGCGGCGCGGCCAGTGCCGCGCGAGCGTGGTCGCGGCGCGCGGCGAATTCACGATCGCTCCCGGCGCGCATGTGGTGTTGTTGTTTGTGGTTGAGGGGGCATGGCGCCACGGCGTTGCCGGCCAGGGCGGCCAAGCCGTGCTGGCGAGCGACGACGGCATGCTGTTTGCCGAAGGCGTGGCGGTGCCATATCGCCTGCAGGCGATGTCGGAGCCCGCGCTATGCCTGTGCGTCACCCTGGAACTGGAGTTGGAGAACCCGCAATGAACCTGAACCCGGCGCAGGCCGCCGTTACCGCTTCGTCCACTGAATCTGCCAAGTCCGCCGACGGCGTCTGGCATCGCTGCCACCTGCTGCCCGACGGGGATCCCGCCAAGGCCATCCGTGACGCCGCGCTGGTCGTGCAACAAGGCCGCGTCGCGTGGCTCGGCACGCAGGCCGAGCTGCCGCAGGCGTACGCAGCGCTGCCGCGCCACGATGCCGGCAACGCGTGGATCACGCCGGGCCTGGTCGACTGCCACACCCACCTGGTGTACGGCGGGCAGCGCGCCGACGAATTCGCCATGCGCCTGGCCGGCGCAGGCTATGAGGAAATCGCGCGCGCCGGCGGCGGCATCGTCTCCACCGTGCGCGCCACCCGCGCCGCCGATGAAGACACCCTGTTCGCGCTGGCCGCCGCGCGTCTTGCGCCGCTGCTAGCCGAAGGCGTGACCACGCTGGAGATCAAGTCCGGCTACGGCCTGGACCTCGCCAGCGAGCGCAAGCAGCTGCGGGTGGCGCGCCGCCTGGGCGAGGCCTTTGGCGTGACGGTGCACACCACCTTCCTCGGCGCGCACGCGCTGCCGCCGGAATACGCGGGCCGCGCCGACGACTACATCACGCTGGTGTGCGAAACCATGATGCCCGCGCTGGCCGAAGAGGGCCTCATCGATGCGGTGGACGCCTTCTGCGAATCCGTGGGCTTCAGCCTGGCGCAGACCGAGCGCGTGTTCCAGGCCGCCGAGCGCCACGGCTTGCGCGTCAAGCTGCACGCCGAGCAACTCAGCAACCTGGGTGGCACCGCGCTGGCGGCGCGTTACCGCGCGCTGTCGGCCGATCACCTGGAACATCTGGATGAGGCCGGCGTCGTTGCCATGGCCGAGTCGGGCACGGTGGCGGTCTTGCTGCCTGGCGCCTATTATTTCCTGCGTGACACCAACCTGCCGCCGATCGACCTGCTGCGCCGGCATGGCGTGCCGATGGCGATCTCCACCGATCACAATCCCGGTACGTCGCCCGTCACTTCGCTGCTGCTGATGATGAATATGGCGTGCACCCTGTTCAGGCTGACCGTGCCGGAAGTGCTGGCAGGCGTCACCACGCACGCCGCGCGCGCGCTGGGCGCAGCCGACCGGCACGGCTTGCTGGCCGCCGGGCGCACCGCCGATTTCGTGCTGTGGCATGTCGATTCGCCGGCCGAGCTGGCGTACTGGTTCGGGCGCAATCCCGCCGCCGCCGTGGTGCGCCAGGGCAAGGTCTATCCCGCCGCCACGCCAGCGCAAGGAGTGCGGCCATGAGCGCCGGAAGCCTGTTCGCCACGCAGGCCTTGCTGCCCACCGGCTGGGCCAGCAATGTGCTGCTGGCCTGGGACGACGCCGGCGCATTCACGACGGTGCAGGCCGGCGCGGAACCCGCCGTGGACGTGCCGCGCGCCGCCGGGCCGCTGTTGCCGGGCATGCCCAATCTGCATTCGCACGCATTCCAGCGCGGCTTTGCCGGGTTGACCGAGTTCCGCAGCGAGACACTGGCCGACGGCCAGGAGAGCGATTCCTTCTGGAGCTGGCGCAAGCTGATGTACCGCTTCGCGCTGCGGCTTTCGCCCGATACGCTGGAGGCCATCGCCACGCAGCTCTATATCGAGATGCTGCGCGCGGGCTACACCAGCGTTTGCGAGTTCCACTACGTGCATCACGATACGGACGGCAGGCCTTACGCCGACCCCGCCGAGATGTCGCTGCGCCTGCTGCGCGCCGCGCAGGCCGCCGGCATCGGCATCACGCTGCTGCCGGTGCTGTATCAGACGGCCGGCTTCGGCGGCAAGCCCGCGGTGCCGGATCAGCGCCGCTTCCTGCATGAGACTGACGCCATGCTCGCCTTGCTTGGCCGGCTGGGTCCGCAATGCCATGGCCAGGCCCGCCTGGGCCTTGCCCCGCACTCGCTGCGCGCGGTGCCGCCGCAGAGCCTTGCCGACGCCGTGGCGGGCCTGCGCGCGCTGGATGCAACAGCGCCGGTGCACATCCATATCGCCGAGCAGCAGCGCGAGGTCGACGAGTGCATCACGCTGACTGGCACACGCCCGGTGGCATGGCTGCTCGACCATGCCGAGGTGGACGCGCGCTGGTGCCTGGTGCATGCCACGCACCTGGACTGGGACGAACGGCGGCGGCTGGCGCACAGCGGCGCGGTGGCCGGCATCTGCCCGACCACTGAAGCCAACCTGGGCGATGGGGTATTCGATGCCGCGCCCTACCTCGGGCAGAGCGGTGTCTGGGGCATCGGCTCGGACAGCCACGCCAGCGTCAGCGTGGTGGAAGAGCTGCGGCTGTTCGAGTACGGCCAGCGGCTGGCGCTGCAAAAGCGCAATGTGCTGGCATCCGACGCGCACAAGCAGGTGGCGGACCGCTTATACCTCGATGCGGCCTTTGGTGGCGCGCGCGCGTCGGGCCGGGATATCGGCGCGATTGCTGTCGGGCAGCAGGCGGATTTCGTCGTGCTGGACGGCGCGCATGCCGCGCTCTCGGGTTTGTCGGGCAGCCAGGCGCTGGCGGTCCATGTGTTCACCAACCATGGGCATGAGACACTAGCGGAAGTCCGCACGGCGGGCTGCACGCGCGTGCAGCATGGTATGCACGCCTTGCAGGCCGACGCTGGCAAGCGCTTCGCCGCTGCGCGCGCAAGCCTGCTGACTGACTAAAACCCGGTGCACCACGCGGCCTGACGCTTGACGCTACAAGCTTCAGGCCCGCATTGATGGGCACTGCGCCTTTATGTTGCAAAGTAGCAAACAAGAAAACATGGCCTTCTCGACCGATACCCCCGCTTTCACCCTGCATCGCGGCACGCGCCCGATGCTGGTGTCGATGCCGCACGTCGGCACCCACCTGCCCGCCTCCGTGTCCGACCGGCTGACCGCCGAGGCACGCACCGTGTCCGATACCGACTGGCACCTGGAGCGCCTGTACGATTTCGCGCGCGAGCTCGGCGCCTCCATCCTGGTGGCCACCCACTCGCGCTACGTGGTGGACCTGAACCGCCCGCCCGACAACGCCAATCTCTACCCCGGCCAGGACACCACCGGCCTGTGCCCGGTCGATACCTTCGACAAGACGCCGATCTACGCCGACGCCGGCAGCCTGCCCGCCGACGACGAAATCGCCGCGCGCCGCGACGCCATCTGGCGTCCGTACCACGGTGCGCTCGCCGGGGAACTGGCCCGCTTGCGCGCCGAGCACGGTACCGTGGCGCTGTGGGATGCGCATTCGATCCGCTCGGTGCTGCCGCGCTTTTTCGAAGGCAAGCTGACCGACTTCAACCTGGGCACCGCCAATGGTGCCAGCTGCGACGCCGCGCTGGCCAACCAGTTGCTGGATATCGCAGGCGCGTTGCCTGGCTATACGTCGGTGCTGAACGGGCGCTTCAAGGGCGGCTATATCACGCGGCAGTACGGGGCGCCGGCGCAGGGCGTGCAAGCCGTGCAGCTGGAGTTGACGCAGTCGGCCTATATGAGCGAGACCTATCCCTTCGCCTATGACGAAGCGCGGGCCACACGCATTCAGCCCACGCTGAAGATGATGTTGGAGACGGTGTTGGGGTACGTGGAAGCGCGTTAAGGTTGTGGGTGTCTTTGTGCCTTTGTGGGCGGGGTTTTACTGCTTCTAGCTGCTGTCGCGGCTGTGCGGTGTTGGCCGATTTAGAACGTGTGGGATGTCACTTCTCTTTACTCGTAAAGAGAAGTAACCAAGAGAAAGCGATCCTTGCAGGAGGCTGGCGTGGCGTCATTGGGGGCCCCAATGGTTTCGTCGTACGGCCCCGGGTGCTAATGGACTCGTGCCGTTACCAGCTTAGATCACCACGACGCTGCCGATGCCCAGGGATTCGTGGTGGGCCCCCCGGTAGTTAGCACCACTTGTTTCAAGCCGTCTGTCGCTCGCGGAGTGACCGGCCACGAAGTTGCAAACGTCCCGTTTCCGTCGTGGGTGCGGTGGCACCGAATTGATAGGCCACAGAATTCTTCCACCGCGCCCACCCCACCACGAAACCATCATGGTGTGATATATCGTGACACTTTGTATCGGTACCGGCAGATGCGTGAATGAGCAGGGATGCTGCTACCGAGCAGCCTCACCACGAAACCAGCGCCATCCGCAGGATCGTGGCCATTCAAACCGGTAACGGCACGAGTCCATCAGAACCCGGGGCCTGACGACGAAACTACAGTGCTACGCAACCCCGACAAGCCAGCCTCCTGCAAGGATCGCTTTCTCTTGGTTACTTCTCTTTACGAGTAAAGAGAAGTGACATCTCACACGTTCCAAAACGGCCAACACCGTACAGCCGCGCCAGCAGCTAGAAGAATGAAAACCCCGCCCACGGAGCCACGCCCGCGTTAGCGGGGCAAAAGACGCACCCCATAGCCACGTGCCGCACCTCCCTTCTTCTCTCCCTACAGCAACGAATCCGCCAACCGGCAAAGATTCTGCCAAGTCCGCGTATGCAACGGCCGCCGCTGCCAAACCGCCCGCACCACCGTCTCACTATTAGCCAGATACCGCTGCTGGATCCGCCGCATGCGCGCCACCACGTCGCGGTCATAGATCACCAGCGCGGCTTCCGCATTGAGCGCGAACGACCGGATATCCATATTGGTCGATCCCACCATGGCAACTTCATCGTCAATGGTGACGTGTTTGGCATGCAGGAAGGCGGGGCGATACAAGTGGATCTGCACCCCCGAGTCCAGCAGCACGCCGAAGTAGGCCTCCTGCGCGGCCTGCGTAAAGCGCTGGTCGATCCGTTGCGACAGCACCAGGTGCACCGCCACGCCACGGTAGCAGGCCAGGTGCAGCGCTTGCAGGAAGGACTCATCCGGCACGAAGTAGGGCGTGGTGATGACCACTTCGCTGCGCGCGCGGTGGATCATGCTGATCAGTGCCATCTGCGCGTTCTGCGTGCCGTAGCCAGGGCCGCTGGGCAGCATCTGCGCGATGTGCGGGCCTTGCGCCTCCATGGGCGGGAAGCTGTCGAGGTCGAAGTTGCTGTCGCCGGTTTCCAGGTAGCGGTCGGCCAGGAAGACCGCTTGCAACTCCGCCACCACAGGCCCGGTCACGCGCGCCACCAGTTCTTCATTAGGTAGTCCGGGCATCGACTCGGCATCGATCACGTTTTGCGAGCCGATGTAGCCAATGCTGCCATCCACCACCATGATCTTGCGGTGATTGCGCAGGTCGAAGCGCGCGCTCTTGCCTTTGAGCACCGCCATCAGCGAGCGCATGGGCAGGGCCTGCACCACCTCCACGCCGCCGTCGCGCAGCGTATCGGCAAACACGCGCCAGCCGGCGCGCGCGCCCAGTGCATCCACCAGCAGGCGGCAGCGCACGCCCCGCGCGCTCGCCCGCAGCAGGGCGTCGGTAAAGGCGCGGCCGGTTGCGTCCGCGGCGTAGATATAGACCAGCAGATGGACCTGGCGCCGGGCGCCGTCGATATCGGCAATCATCGCGGCGACCGTCGCGTCATAGTCGTCGAGCAGCGCCACGGCATTGCCGCGCATCGGCGAGTAGGAGCCGAGCCGCTCGATCAGGCCGGCCGCATCGGCGGCGACGGCGGCGGGCAGCGGCTGCAATGGCGCGAAGCGCGCCACCCGGTCACGGACGTTTGCGATGCCCTGGTTGATGCGGGCCAGCTTCAGGCGGCGCGATTTGGGATAGTAGATGCGGCCGAACAGCGCATAGAGCACCAGCCCCAGCCATGGCAGGAAGAAGATCAGTAGTAGCCAGGTGCGCGCCGCCGCCGGGGCGCGGCGCTGCGGCACATAGACCAGCATGGCCAGGCGGATCGCCCATTCCGCCAGTGTGAACAGCGACGGCCACCACCAGGAAAAGCCCGCTGGCATGGCGCTTTGCAGCGCGGCGAACCAGGACGCAGGCAGGACGGTAGCGAGAAGGGAATGGGACATGCGGCTCGGCTGCGGTGTGGCGGATCGTCCACCATACCAGAGCCGCGCGTGGAAGCGCCTGTCAGGCGGACGCCGGGCCATGCCGGCATCTGCCCGTCACAAGCCGTTGGCTTACTTCTTCATCACGTCCTTGCGCGCCTTGCTCCCTGTGGCCTCGTTGTACCGGTCCACGTACTCCTCGAACAGTTTGCGGATCGAACCAGGCGTGCAGGGGTAGCACCCCGGCCACATCTGTTCCCATCGTCATGCAGGTCAGCATAGGGTGAACAGATCTGGGCGCTTTCTGTCCGCTCGATGGACGGCGAAGGCGGGCAATGCGCTGGATTGAGCCAGTGTGAGCCGGTTGTTCGCCCGCATGCACTACGCTGCAACCAAAGGGAGCCGGAAGGCCAGCACGGGCCGAGCCCCAGGCACGCAAAGGCACGCAAACAGGAGGCCACCATGCAAGCCACGCATCCCGCCGCGATCCGCCACATCAATATTGCATTGCAAGGCGGCGGCACCCATGGGGCATTCAGCTGGGGCGTGCTGGACCGGCTGCTGGAAGACAAGCGCATCGGCATCGACGGCATCAGCGGCACCAGCGCCGGTGCCGTCAACGCCACCGTGCTCGCCTATGGCCTGGCAAGCGGTGGGCCGGAGGGCGCGCGGCAGGCCCTGGAGACGTGCTGGCGCAAGGTGTCCGACTGCGCGAAGCTGAGTCCCCTGCAACCTACCTGGCTGGACCGGTTGATGGGTGCCGGCGGCAATATGGAGATGTCGCCGGCGTGGATGGTGTTCGACCATCTCACGCGCTTCTATTCGCCTTACCAGCTCAATCCTTGCAACCTCAACCCGCTGCAGAACATCCTGGATGAGACCATCGATTTCGAGGTGCTGCGCCGCAGCAAGAGCGTCAAGCTGTTCCTGTGCGCAACCAATGTGCTGCGCGGACGCATCCGCGTGTTCAGCACTGGCGAGGTCTGCGCCAAGGCCGTGATGGCTTCGGCCTGCCTGCCGACGCTGTTCCAGGCCGTGGAGATCGACGGCGAGTATTACTGGGACGGCGGTTACATGGGCAACCCGCCGATCTATCCGCTGATCTATGAGACAGACAGCCGCGATGTGCTGATCATCCGCCTCAACCCGATCCACATTCCCCAGGTGCCTGTCACGGCACGCGAAATCCTGGACCGTATCAACACGCTCAGCTTCAACTCCTCGTTGATGCGCGAGATGCGCGCCATCGAGTTCATCACCCGGCTGATCGACGAAGGCGCGCTCGACCCGTCACGCTACCGCCGCATGCTGATCCACAGCGTCGATGCCGAAACCGAGATGGCACGGCTGGGCGCGCCCAGCAAGTTCAACGCGGACTGGGCCTTCCTGCGCGGCTTGTTCACTCTGGGGCGCGAGCGGGCCGACGCCTGGCTCGCGGCAAACTTCGAGGCACTCGGCCAGCGCTCATCGATCGATATCGCTGAAACATTTCTTTGAGCATTCGGCCGCGTACTACCATCAGTGCAGGGCGCCGCGCGAGGCGCGCGGCGAGCGAACAGGTTGAGGTGCATATGGACCGGGAATCGATGCCTGCGATGTCCGACGGTGACGGTTCCGTGCTGTTCGCGGATATCAGCAGCAGCACCAAACTGTATGAAAAGGCAGGCAACACGGCCGCCTTCGGTGCAATCGGGCAGTGCATCGCCCTGATGAAGTCCTGTTCATCGGCGCAGCAAGGCCGCGTGGTGAAGACCATCGGCGATGAGGTCATGGCGGTGTTTCCCTCCGCCGAAAATGCCATGCGGGCTGCACTCGACATGCAAATGGCGATTGCAGCGCTGCCGCCCGTATCCGGCATCCCCATGTCGATCCATATCGGCTTTCACCACGGCCCGCTCCTGCATGATGCATCGGGCGACGTGTTCGGCGACACGGTGAACCTTGCCGCGCGCCTCTCCAAGCTCGCATCGCAGGGGCAGATCATTACCAGCAAGGACGCCGTGGCGCATCTGCCGGCAAGCCTGCGCCAGGCGATGCGCTACCTCTACCCGATACACGTGCGCGGCAAGGACGTGCCCGTGGAGTTGTTCGAAGCGATATGGCAGCAGAACGCCGACATGACCATTCTCGCCGACGTAAGCCAGCGCGCGATCCGCCCCGCGCTGCTAACGCTGCGGTATCGGGAGACGGAGGTCCGCATGAACGGCGCCTCGCCGCTGGTCACGATAGGGCGCGACGCCGCGATGACGATCGTCGTTGCCGATCCGCAGACATCGCGGTTCCACGCAATGATCGAGTTCCGCGCCGGGAAGTACATGCTGATCGACCGAAGCGCGAACGGCACGCATGTCGCCATCGACGGCGACGACGAAATCATCCTGCGCCGCGACGAAGTCGCGCTGAGAGGGCACGGCTGGATTACGTTCGGGCAGTCGATGGCTGGCGCCGGGGAGCGGGTCGAGTTCTTTCCGGCTTAGTTTCAGGCCAACACGCTGTACGGAATATCAACGTGTGGTGAAGCTGCGCTCGCCCTTGGGCGTATGCGTATGGACTTGTTTTCTTGGGAAAGATAGTGGTGCCCGGGGTCGGACTCGAACCGACACGCCTTGCGGCGGGGGATTTTGAGTCCCCTGCGTCTACCTGTTTCACCACCCGGGCTGAGTGGGTGCTGGCGGATTTGCCGGGAGTCCGGCGTGCCAGCACGGTGCTGAGCCGGGAATTATGCCGCAAATCCTGCCAGGCCACAACTGGCCCCGGCAGCGGCCCCCAACACGTCCCATCCGCAGCCCTGGCGCCTGCGCTTGGCCCGCGTCACCCGGCCGCGATCGCAGCCGGGCAGCTTTCGGCATGGCCACGGCGGTCCGTTCACCCTGGTGCCACCTTGATGATCGCGTATTCTCCCTTTACTGATAGCTCATCGTAAAGGTCGCACGACCATTTGCCTTTCCTGGTTTCACCGCGGATGCGGTCTGAATGTACCGGGCTGTCAGCGGTATTTGGAATGTACCCTGGCCATATGAACCAGCCTTCCACTGATTCTTGTTGCCGGCTGCACTGGAATCCGGGCCATATTTGATCACCGTGGACCCGAATAAAACCTGAATGCCAATACCGGATGCCGTGGAGTCATTTGTAAGGCGCAGGGTATCTGAAAAATTACCCGGGTCGGTTTGATCGGTCAGTGTCACATAGATATTTGTGTCCGGGCCGGTAGTTCCCCCAGAGCACAGCAGTGTAATATTAAATGACTGTCCCGACGACGTTTTGCCGATGCCAGTGAAAATGTGCGCGTTTACGTCTTTGAGGGGGACAGCAATCGATGGTATCGAAACCTTGCACGTGGGGAGGGTTGGCTGTACCACGACACCTCCTCCCGACCAAGTGTAGGTGGCAAATTCCGGTGTCCCGTTCGACCCTTGTGCCCCGTACCAGTATGCAAACTTTCCTGACAATACACCGCCGGCGGTAATTGAACCTGTTTTTATAAGTTCAACGGACAACGTATGGTTATACATTCCCCCTCCCCATTGGGTATAGCAAGCGCCTGGGAAATATTTATCCGAAAGACACGGCATGGACGGCGGCGTGCCAGACATCTTGAACCGATACGCAACGCCGGGTATACCAGTCTCGTAGAGATTACCGCCCAGGTAGGCTGTTGTTCCTGCGTAGCCCATGTTAAAGGTCCCTTGGGGGCACCAGTAACCACCCAAAGCTTCACCGGTGCCACGAAAATTCGTAGGAATGTCTCCTTTCCATAGCACAGTTCCGTTTGGGACCCCTGGATCGAAAACAATCGTCGGCGGCGGTGACATAGTCGTTTTCCAAGGACATGCCAGCTGGGCTTGCGCTATGGAAGGTATTGCATTCAACAAAATGGATATGCTTAAAAAAGCAAAAATTCGAATCAGTTTTTTCATCATTCTACGGAATAGGTAAGATTTTAATAAGGCCTTGTCGCAAGGCGAGTCGCCCACCGTTATTGGTTCCGTAGCCAGCAAGCATGCGTGAACCGTTATTATCAAAAGATAATATGATTCCAGGTGCCGCTGTGACCGCGGTTTCTCGTCTCGCATTCTGTACAAGTTCCAGGAACATTTCTCCACCTGATATTTTCTGTTGAGTTATGTTTAACTTGTGATCTGGATTGATGTATTGGCATTGCCGGGCAGGCCGCCTCAATCTTCTGGTAATACTTTGAATTACCCGTGCCGGCAGCTCATATATCATGTGACATGATGTGGCTGTTTTGCTGGTGCAGCTGTAGTGTATTTTCTGTGGGGAAAAATTAAAATCGGACGTGTCCTAAATTTCTACTCAAAAAATAGTACAAGTCCTAAATTCAGCGCCGGCATAGGGAGGATTCTCTGCGGTTTGCCAAGGCAATCGATGCCCGATGACCCCATGGCGCGCGCCGCATGGAAGCCAGCTGCAGGCTAAGCCTTCGCACGGTTGAAGCGTCGGGGGCGGACCCAGCTGGTGGCCCTGACTGGTGCGCAACTGGCGCTGAACGGCCATGGGGCGGCATCCGGGAAGTTGTCGATATCTGGCGCTGTGCGAACTCGCTAGCATGCTTGCAGCCGTGGCACCGCCCGGTTTCTCACATCCACCCCGGAGCCACATGTCAGCCCAGCCCTCCCTCGCCAGTCTTGCACGGCTGCCGTCGCAGGATCCCGCCTTCTATGCACGCGAATACAACAACCGGGCCAACGTGCCCGACAACGCCGCCCACATGGCCCGCTGGGCGGCGCTGTCGCTGCAGGTGCGCAAGCGCGCCGGCTGGCTGGAGGACCTGAGCTACGCCGGTGCCGAGCCTGGCCCGCACGCAGCGGACGAGCGGCTCGATTACTTTCCGGCCGAACCGGCCGAACCGGGCGCTGCCGATGGGCCGCCGCCGCTGCTGGTGTTCCTCCACGGCGGCTACTGGCGCGCGCTGGACAAGCGCGACCACAGCCTGGTGGCCAATGCGCTGCCGCACTGCGGCGTGTCGGTGGCGGTGATCAATTACTCGCTGTGCCCGGCGGTGACGGTGGAGACCATCGTGCTGCAGGCCGTGCGCAGCGTGGCCTGGCTGTACCGGGAGTCCGGCCGGCTTGGCCATGACAGGTCGCGCATCTTCGTGGCCGGCCATTCCGTCGGCGGCCACATGGCCGCGATGATGCTCACCACGCTATGGCCGCGCGTAGGCGGCGATCTGCCCGCCGACCTGATCAAGGGCGTGGTCTCGGTCAGCGGGCTGCATGACCTGGAGCCGCTGCGCCGGGCGGACTTCCTGCAGGTCGACCTGAAGCTATCGGCGCGTGATGTCGAGCGGCTCTCGCCGGCCTTCCTGCCGCCGGCCACGGATGCACCGCTGGTTACCGCGGTGGGCGGGCTGGAGCCGGGCGAATACCATCGGCAGACCGATCTGCTGCGCGCTGGCTGGCCCGCCAACGCGCAGGCACCGGGTGCGGCGCATGTGCCGATGCCCGCCAGGCACCATTTCAACGTGATGGATGATTTCGCCGACAGGGACAGCCCGTTGCTGCTGGCTGTGCGGCGGATGATGGGGGTGGCTTAGCGCCTCGTTTTTGGCCACTCTTCGGCCATTCAGCCCTCCAGCACCCGCAGCAACGACGACGTATCGTCCTTGCCCCAGCCCTTTTCCATCAGCGTGCCGAGCTGGCGCGAGGTGGCTTGCATGGCCGGCAGCTCCAGCCCGAGCTGGCGCGCAATCTCCGCGGCCAGGCCGAAGTCCTTGTCGTGCAGCCGCGCTTCGATACCGGGGGCAAAGTCGTGGGCGACCATCTTCGGCCCCATCATGTCGAGCATGCGGCTGCCGGCCATGCCGGTGGCCATGGCTTGCAGCACGCGGCCGCTGTCTACCTGCTGCGCCTGCGCGAAGCGCATGGCTTCGGCAATGCCTTCGATATTGACCACCTGCGCGATCTGGTTGCACAGCTTGGCGACTTGCCCTGCGCCGTGATCGCCGATGTGGGTGATGGTCTTGCCGAGCAGCGCGAGCAGCGGCCGCACGCGCTCCAGCATCTCGGCCTTGCCGCCCACCATGATGGTGAGGCTGGCGGCCTCGGCGCCAACCGTGCCGCCGGAGACCGGGCAGTCCAGCGCTTCGATGCCGCGCTCGGCCAGCCTGGCGGCAATCTCGCGGGTGACGATGGGCGAGATGGTGCTGTGGTCGATGCAGATGGTGCCCGGCGCCGCACCTTCGATCACGCCGTGCTCGCCCAGCAGCACGGCCTGCACGTCTTCCGATGACGTGACGTTGGTAAACACCACCGAGGCGCCGTGTGCGGCTTGCGCCGGCGTGGTGCAGGGCACGGCGCCAAGCGCGCGGGCCGCGTCGGCGGCCTCGGGGCGGCGTACATAGGCGCGCACGGCGTGGCCGCCGGCGAGCAGGTGGCGCACCATCGGCGTGCCCATGGCGCCAAGGCCGATAAAGCCAATCGTCGTATTGCTCATCTCAAATATCCTTGCATATCCTTACTTGTCTGACGCGTAGGCAAACTTGCCGTCGCGGATCACACCCATCACGCGCGAGCGCTGGTCAAAGCCTTGATGGTCCCTCGCGCTCAGGTTCATCACGCCATTGGGAATGGTCAGGTTGGTGGTCACCTCCAGCGCATCGCGCATGGCGTGGCGGAACTCGCGCGTGCCCGGCTGCGCGCCGCTCTTGGCGGCACGGCGCGCGGCATCGTCCAGCAGCATCCACGCGCCCCAGGCATCGCCGGCGAATTGCGTGATGCTGTCCACGCCGTACTTCGCCTCATAGCGCGTCACGAAATCCAGCGCCACCTTCTTTACCGGATGGCCATCCGGCAACTGCCGCGCCACCACCACCGGCCCGGTCGGGAACAGCGTGCCCTCCACGTCCTTGCCGCCTACCCGCAGGAAATCCCAGGTGGCGATGCCGTGCGTCTGATACACCTTGCCCTTGTAGCCGCGCTCGGCCAGGGTCTTCTGCGGCAATACCGATGGCGTGCCCGCGCCGGCAATCAGGATCGCATCCGGGGTGGCCGCCATCAGCTTGAGCACCTGCCCGGTCACCGAGGTATCGGTGCGCGAGAAGCGCTCGTTGGCCACCACCTTGAGCTTGCGCACGTCCGCCAGCCTGGAGAACTCGCGCCACCAGCTCTCGCCGTAGGCGTCGTTGAAACCGATGAAACCGACGGTCTTGATGCCGTGGTTGCTCATGTACTCGGTAAGGACCGTAGCCATATGCGAATCGTTTTGCGGCATCTTGAACGCCCAGCGCCGCTTGGGGTCCGACTGCGGCTCGATGATGGCAGCCGACGCAGCCAGCGCCACCATCGGTGTCTCGCCTTCCGCCACGGCGTCCAGCGCAGCAATGGCGGTGGGCGTGATGTTGGGGCCCACCACCACATCCACCTTTTCCTCGGAGATCAGCTTGCGCACATTGCGCACGGCCGCGGCCGGGTCGGAGCCATCGTCCAGGATCACGTACTGCGCGCGCTGGCCGCCCAGGGTCTGCGGCCACATCATGATGGTGTTCTTGGACGGGATGCCGATGGAGGCGGCGGGGCCGGTGGTGGAAACGTCGACGCCCACGCGGATGTCGGCGTGGGCGGGGAGGGCGGCGAGGCAAGCGAGCAGCAGGGCGGCGGATGGCAGGCGGATGCGGACGAACGGGTGGGGCACGGGTAGTCTCCTCTGTGTTTCTTGTTTCTTGTTGTTGGCCTGGCGCGCGATCAACAGGGCAGTCGAACTTCCGGCTCGAGGCATCGATACAGGTTCGTCCCTTCCGGAATTCGCCGCCATGCGTCGGCAATTGTAAATCGGCAGTGGCCAGCTACCGTACTCGCCGCCCACCCGCAGGGTGGGCAAAAAGGCACATCAACTTAAGACGAGGTTCTGATCGCGCACTTCATTGACGGCTCTGTCCCAAGTTGTGCGTGGCAGGCGGGAGGCGGGGATATAGAGTGATGGAGGCAACCAACGCCACACTGCCATGGAAACCATCCTCAGCCGCTACGATGTTCCGACGACCGTTGAGCGCCTGCTCGCGGCCTTCAACGACAAGGGCATGACGATCTTCGCGCGGATCGACCATGC
Source organism: Cupriavidus sp. PET2-C1 (assembly GCF_054515855.1). Classification (NCBI taxonomy): domain Bacteria; kingdom Pseudomonadati; phylum Pseudomonadota; class Betaproteobacteria; order Burkholderiales; family Burkholderiaceae; genus Cupriavidus; species Cupriavidus sp. PET2-C1. The sequence continues at coordinate 3,526,760 of NZ_CM137259.1, read as the reverse complement.
CGAGGCTGCACGTAACGCCGGGCTGGCAATGCCGCCGACGCAGGTGCTGATCTATGGCAACCCCAAGGCGGGAACGCCGTTGATGCTCGCGGCGCCCAGCGTTGCGCTGGACTTGCCCCTGCGCTTGCTGGTGCGCGACGACGGCCAGGGCAGCACCTGGGTGAGCTTCCACACCGCCGCGGAACTGGAAAGCGCCCACCCATTGCCGGCAGGCAGCGCAGCGCCGCTGGCCGTGGCGCAGCGGCTGATTCTTGACACGGTGGGCGCGCAAGGCGCCCCGGGATGATTTACCCGGCCAGGCCCTTGTTCGGGTTGATCAGGTACTTCTCCCCCGTCGCGCGCTTGTTGTAGACGGCGATCACGTCCAGGTCCAGCACTTCGGCCAGCGAGATCTCTTTCGAGTAATGGCTGGCGAAGGTGGTTTTCAGCTCCGCCACCACGCGTTGCTTGAGTTCGTTGGCCCGCTCGCGCCCGATCTTCTGCAGGAACGGGAACAGCAGCCAGCCGCCCATGCCCCACGCCATGCCGAAGCTGCGGTTGAACTCGGTCGGGCTGGTGTCCAGGCCGCCGTAGAGGTAGACCTGCTTGTGGGTGGCCGAGCCATAGCGGCTGTATTCGCGCGCGGTCTTGTTCAAGGCCGCTTCCATGCAGGTGAGGATCTGGCCGGCGAGCTTGCCGCCGCCCGTGGCGTCGAACGCGATCGTTGCGCCGGTGGCGACGAGTGCCTCGGTGAGGTCCTGCATGAACGTGGGCGACGTGGCGTTGCAGACGTAGACCGCGCCTTGTGCCTTGAGCAGGTCTGCCTGCTCTTGCTTGCGCACGATGTTCACCAGCTTGATGCCATCCTTGAGGCAGATCTGGTTGAGCATCTGGCCCAGGTTGGAGGCCGCGGCGGTGTGCACCAGGGCGCTATGCCCTTCGCGCCGCATGGTCTCCACCATGCCCAGCGCGGTGAGCGGGTTGACGAATGACGACGCGCCATCGGCGGGCGTGGCGCCTTCGGGCAGGACCAGGCACTGGTCCGCGGGAATGCAGCGGTACTGCGAGTACATCGCGCCGCCGATGGCAGCTACGGTCTTGCCCAGCAACGCTTGCGCCGCAGGGGAAGAGCCTGCGTCGACGACCACGCCCGCGCCCTCATTGCCAACCGGCATGGACGCATCCATGCGGCCGGCCATGCTGCGCATCGCCCCTTCCGGGACGCGCGCGGTGACCACGGGGCGCTCTGCCGTGCCGCTGGCCTTGGCCGTGCTCATGTCGGCCGCACCGAACAGCAGGCCGAGATCGGACGGGTTGAGGGGGGAGGCTTCAATGCGGATGAGGACTTCATCCGGGCCGGGGTGCGGCGTGTCGATGCTGTCTAGCGACAGCTCGAGTTCACCGCTGCTCTTGATTTGCGAACGAAGTTGAAGGCCGGTGCGCATTCGATGTCTCCTTGATCTGTCGGTGTGCGGTGTGCGGTGAGAGATGAGCGAGGCGGCAACGTGAGGTTGCTCTTGCCGGGCAAGTCAGCAATGTAGCAAGTTCCTGTGAAACGCGTACTGGGCCGGATATTCAGGTCATGCGCCTGCCGACAGACCGTCATGCATCGCGCTGATAGAAGCGGATCCATGTGTGCTCGGCCCCGCGCTTCCCCTGCTTGACACCCCGAAACTTTCAACCTAAAGTTTGCCTGCAGATCTAGATAAGAGACCATCTGTAAGATGGTCTCTTCCTGCGTGCAGCTTGCTGCGGCCTCTTACAGAAATAAAACAAGGAGACCGCTGTGCAATCCACGATCAAGATCCGTGGCATCGATGATGTCATCGCATTTATTGATTCCTGCCCGGGCATAAAAGGTAGAGCCGGCCTCATCTGGTGGCTTGCGCTGGGAGGACTGTTCCTCGACGCATTTTCCAATTCGGCATTGAGCGCCGGGCTCGGGCCCATGACGCGCAACCTGCAGCTTGCCGCTTCGCAGGTTGCGCTGCTGACATCCTTTGCTTCGTGGGTGGCTATCGCCTTCAATCCCATCGGCGGATGGATGGCGGACCGGTGGGGCCGCATTCGCCCGCTGATCATCGCGAAATTCCTGGCGGTGATTGGCGCGCTGCTGGTGGTGTTCGCGCCTGGCTTCGAAGTGATCCTAGTCGGGCGCTTCTTTGTCGGCGCGGCCTACGGCATCGACTTTGCCATCGCCATGGCCGTGCTGGCCGAGTTCACGCCGGTCAGGCTGAAGAGCCGGCTCAATACCTGGCAGGGCATGTGGTACACCGCGGTCTGCAGCAATTTGCTGCTGGCGTTGCTGTTCCATTCGTGGAATGTGGGCGACGCCATCTGGCGCTACTCCGTGGCCGCCACCGCCATCTTCGGGCTTGGCATCCTGGTGCTGCAGCTTGCGTTCCTGGTGGAGAGCCCGATCTGGCTGGCGCGCAAGGAGCGCCTGGTCGACGCCGCCAAGGCAATGACGCGCATCTATGGCCGGCCCTTTGCCGCCGCGCCGGTGGGAGAGCGCCTGCCCGTGCTGAACCAGGCAAAGCGCGGGCTGGCCAATGTGCTGCTGATCTTTCGCGGTGTGTATCTGCCGCGCACCATTCTTGCGGCGACGGTGCAGATCGGGCAATCCATCCAGTACTTCGCGGTGGGCTGGTATCTGCCGCTGATCAGCGCGGCGTTGTTCGGCAAGGACTTTGTCTACGCCACGGTGGGTGCGCTGGTCTTCAACGTCTTTGGCATCCTTGGTGGCTTCATGTCGCCGCTGATCGGGCGCAAGCTGGGTTTGCGCCGTGCTTCCGCCTTTGGTTTCGCCGCCGTCTTTGTCATGCTGCTGATCCTCGGCCTGTTCAACGGCAAGATGCCGATCTGGGTGGCGGTGATTGTGCCGTCGCTGTTCATCCTTTTCCATTCAGGCGGTCCCGGCGCCAACGGCAAGAGCCTTTCGTCGCTGTCGTTTCGCAGCGAACTGCGCGCGGGGGCCAACGGCATCATCGGCGCACTGGGCTCAACCGGCGCCGCACTGGGCCTGTTGATCTTCCCGCTCTTCCGGGAGAAATACGGCCTGGAGACGACCTTTCTCATTCTCTCGATCGTGCCGCTGACGGCCAGCATCATCTGCTTTGCCATCAAGTGGGACCCGACACGCACCGCCATCCATCCTGACAACGAAGCCGACGCCCCGCAATTCAGCGGCGACGAGGCGCCGGCCCCGGCGTTCCTCAACCCGGCGATAGAGAAATCCCAACGATGAAGACCAACAGCAACGTCATACTCGCCATCGACGAAGGCACGTCCGGCACGCGGGCGGCCGTGGTTGCCGCCGACGGCCATGTCTCGTGCCTCGAATACACGACGCTGCAGGTGGACGCGCCACGGCCCGGCGTGGTCGAGCAAGATGCCAACGCGATACTGGAAAAGACGATCGCCGTCTGCCGAGCCACCATCGCACGCGCGCAGCAAGAGCAGTTGCGCATTGTCGCGCTGGGCATTGCCACGCAGCGTGCCACCGCGGTGCTGTGGGATACCCGCAGCGGGCGGGCGATCGTGCCCGCCATGGTCTGGCAGGACACGCGCTATGTCAGCGAGCTCAACGCGCTGGCGCCGGCCTGGGACAAGACGCTGCTCGAGCAGGTCGGGCGCCCGGTCGGCGTGCGTTCTCCCTACCTCTGGGCCGCGCGCCATTTGCGGGACACGCCCGAGGTGGCCGAGGCGTTCCGCGCGGGCAGCCTGGCGTTCGGCACCATCGACACCTGGCTGCTCTGGCATCTGTCCACCGAGCGCGCCTGCGTGACCACGCCAACCAACGCCACCTCCGCCAGCGCCTACGTGCTGGCCGGGCACCGCTATCACCTCGGCTGGCTCGATGCGCTGGGCTTCCCGCACACGCTGCTGCCCGCGCTGCGCCAGGACGCCGACGATTTCGGGCGCACGCGCCCGGCGCTGCTGGGCATCGACGTGCCGATCCTCGCTTGCGCGGGCGACCAGCTTGCCGGCGCCGCAGGGCTCGGATGCCTGGAGCGCGGGCAGTCGATGTGCGTGCACGGCACCGGCAGCTTCGTGGACCTGGTGATCGGGCCGCAACCACCGGCCAAGGCCGGCCTGTACGACGGCACCCTGACCATGACCGCGCGCCGGCAGCACGATGTCTCGCATCTTTCCGTGGAGACCTTCGTCGCCACCACGGGCTCCGCGCTGAACTGGGTTTGCGAGAAGCTGCGCTGGTTCGAGAGCGCGAAGCAGATCAGCGCGCTGGCCGCCACCGTCGGCTCCGCGCGCGGCGTGACCTTCCTGCCCGCGCTCACCGGGCTGCGCGTCCCGCAGATGCAGCCCGAAGCCCGCGCGTCGCTGACCGGCATCTCCATCGCAAGCACGCAGGCCGAGGTGGCCTACGCCATCCTGGAAGGCATCGCGCATGCGGTGTCGTCCTGCATGGAGGCCAACGAGGAAGTCGCCGGCGTGCCCGTGGCCGAACTCATCGTCGGTGGCGGTCTCTCGGGCAGCGACGCGCTGCTGCAGATCCAGGCGGACCTGACCGGCATGCCGATCCGGCGCATGCGCGAGACCGATCGCGCCAGCTTGCGCGGCATCGCCTTCTTCGCGGGCTCGTCGGGGCTGCTGTGGGACTCGCTGCAGGACGCCCGCGCGACCAATGAAACCGATGCCGTGTTCGAGCCGCGCCTGGGCGCCGACCAGCGCGGCGAGCGCCGCGCGCTCTGGCACGCACGGGTAGCGTCCGAGCTGCGCCACGCGCAAACCTTCCATCACCACTGACCTGCCAGGAGATCACCGAAACATGATGGTTTTTCCATCCAGAAGTCCCAGCCGGGACCGCGCCCGGATGACATCCACCGAACCGCTGCGCCTGGCGCGCCAGGCGCAGCTCGATCGCCTCGGCAGCGAGACCTTCGACATCCTCATCGTCGGCGGCGGCGTGACCGGCGCCTATGCCGCGCTGGATGCCAGCCTGCGCGGCTATCGTGTCGCCCTGGTGGAGAAGAACGATTTCGCCTCCGGCACGTCGTCCAAGTCCTCCAAGATGGTGCATGGCGGCTTGCGTTACATCGAGCAGGGCAATCTCGGGCTGGTGCGCCATTCCCTGCTGGAGCGCCAACGCCTGCGCAGGAATGCGCGGCACCTGGTGCAGCGCCTGCCGTTCCTGTTTCCCGTGATGGAGAAGGACGGCGTGTTCGACAAGCGCCTGTCCAAGGCATTCGAGAGCCTGCTCTGGACCTACGACCTGGCGGGCGGCTGGCGCGAAGGCATCCTGCATCAAAAGCTCACCAAGGCCGAGGTGCTGTCGCATTGCCCGACCTTCAACGAGGAGAACCTGCTCGGCGGCTTCATGTACTTCGATGCGCGCGTGGACGATGCCCGGCTCACGCTGAACCTCGCCCGCACCGCGGCCTTTCACGGCGCGGCAGTGGTCAACCACGCGAAGGTGGTGGAGATCACGCGCAACGGTCACGGCAAGGTCGACGGCGCCATCATTCATGCCGGGGATCGAGAGATCCGCGCCAGGGCCGGCGTCGTCGTCATGGCCACTGGCGTGTGGCTGCGCGACTGGACCGGCCGCAAGAAGGGCGAGGAAAAAACGCTGCATATCCGCCCGGCCAAGGGCGTGCACGTGGCCATTCCCTGGCTCAAGGTCCGCAACGACTGCACCGTGACCATTCCCGTGCCGGGGCGCAACCGCCGCGCCACCATCACGCGCTGGGGCAACGTCTCCTACCTGGGCACCACGGACGAAGACTACGAGGGTGATCTCGACAACGTCTGCTGCACCCGCGAGGAACTCGACTTCCTGCTGGACGGCGCGCGCTGGGCGCTGAAGACGGACCTGCAGGCCGAAGACGTGCTGGGCAGCATCGCGGGCTGCCGGCCGCTGGTGGCGCCGCCGGGGGGCAAGACGCTGGAGATCAAGCGCAACCATGAGATCCATACCGCCGCCGATGGCCTCGTCACCATCGTCGGCGGCAAGCTGACCACCTCCCGGCACATGGCCGAGCAAACCATCGACGCGGCCCAGAAAGTGATTGGCCAGCGCAACCGATGCCAGACCAAATCCGCGTACCTGCTGGGTGCCGCGGGATACGACGCACAGGCCATCGTGGCTTCTGGCGGCTTGTCCGCCCACCTGGGCGAGCGTTATGGCACGGAAGCCCGCTTCGTCAGCGACATCCTGCAGGCCGATGCGCGCCTGCAGGCACCGATTGTCGAAGGGCTTCCCTATACCGAAGCCGAGATCGTCTACGCCGCGCGCCACGAGCTGGCGGGGAGCGTGGACGACGTGCTCTCGCGCCGCATCCGCGCCCGGCTGATGGCGCGCGATGCCTCGGTGCGCGCCGCGTCGCGCGTGGGCGCAATCCTGCAGGCCGAGCTCGGCCTGTCCGAATCCGTGGTGGCGCAGCAGGTCAATGACTACCTGGCTGCCGTCGCACATGAAAAATCCGTTCTACTGGGAGAAGCACAATGATCAGCAAGGAAGCCATCAAGCGCGGCTACAACCGTGGCAACTACGTCGTCGGCGCGCACACGCCGCCGGCCTATGCGGCCACCATCAAGGAAACCTCCTCCATGCCTGGCAGGCCCGGCGCGCCCGGCCTGCAGCGCAACGCCGTCGCCGTGGATGCCGCGCACATCGATGCGCTGCGCGGCGTGGCCGATGAGGTGCTGACCGATACCGCCAGCGTGGTGGCCTGGACGCGCGACTGGTGGGCCGGCTCCATGATGACCGAGACCGCCGGCCGGCCGGCCACGCCGCAGGCCGTCATCGTGCGCGTGTCCACGATCGGGCAGATCCAGGCCGTCATGCGGATCGCCCACGCGGCGGCGATCCCGTTGACGGTGTCGGCGGGCCGCAGCAACGTCACCGGCGCGGCGCTGCCGGTGCGCGGTGGCATCGTGCTGGACGTGTGCGCGCTGAACACGGTGCTGGGCTTCGACAGGGAAAGCCAGATCGTCGAGGTGGAAGCCGGCCTGTTCGGCGACGTGTTCGAGCAGACCATCCAGAAGGACTATGGCATGACCATGGGCCACTGGCCGTCGTCCTTCGCCATCAGCACCGTGGGGGGCTGGGTGGCGTGCCGCGGCGCCGGGCAGCTTTCGACGCGCTACGGCAAGATCGAGGACATGGTCTTCGGCATGGATGTGGTGCTGGCCGACGGCAGCCTGATCAGCGTGGGCGGCTACTCGCGCGCGGCGCTCGGCTCGGACCTGCAGCAACTGTTCATCGGCTCGGAAGGCACGCTCGGCGTGATCGTGCGCGTGCGTCTCAAGCTGCATCGGCTGCCGGACTACGGCCGCGCCATTGCCTATGGCTTCAAGACCTTCGCCATCGGCCTGGAAGCCTGCCGCGAGATCATGCAGCGCGGCGCCAATCCCGCAGCCCTGCGCCTGTACGACGAGCTCGAGAGCCGCGTGCAGTTCAACCTGCCCGACACCAACGTGCTGCTGATCGCCGACGAAGGCGCGCGCGAGATGGTCGACGCCGTGATGGCCATCAGCGAAGGCGTGTGCAAGGCGCTCGGCGATGCGCTGGACAGCGACGCGATCTTCGAGCGCTGGCTGGATACGCGCTACCTGACCGGCAAGAGCGCGGAAGGCTTCAAGCGCAGCCCCGGCTTTGTTGCCGACACGCTGGAGATGTCCGGCCCCTGGAGCGACCTGCCCGCCATCTACACGGATGTGGTCAACGCCATCAACGCCGTGCCCGGCACGCTCGCCGGCTCGGCGCACCAGTCGCATGCCTATGTGGACGGCGCGTGCCTGTACTTCTCGCTGCGCGGCGAGGTCGAGGTGGAGAACCGGGCGAAGTGGTATCGCCAGGCCTGGGATGCCGCCAACGCGGTGTTGATCAAATACAATGCCGCGTTGAGCCACCATCACGGCATCGGGCTGCTGCGCGCGCCGTATATGCGCGAATCGCTGGGCAGCGCCTTTCCGGTGCTGATGGCGGTCAAACAAGCGCTGGATCCCAAGAACATCCTCAACCCCGGAAAGCTCGGTCTGACGGACGCGCTGCCCCACGACCCGGATCGGTAAGCACCATGGACAAGTCACTCGGGGCACGCCTGACGCGGCACCCGGTCATCGCGACGCTCTTCGGTGTCGAGCAGGCGGATATCCTGATCGAGAGCCACGCCGAGGTCTGCATCGTTGCCAATGTGGAGCTGCGCAAGCTGCAGCCCGTGGTGGCCACGCTCACCAAGGCCGGCAAGTACGTCATCGTCAATATCGACAGCTGCGAAGGGCTGTCGCAGGACAAGGGCGGCGTCGAGTATCTCGCCGATATCGGGGTGACCAGTCTGGTTTCGACCCGGGTGGCCACCATCCAGCGCGCCAACCGGGCTGGCCTCATCACGATGCAGAAGGTGTTCGTGACCGACCGATCGACCTGGCCGCGCAGCGTCAAGGCGCTGGAGCAAAGCGATCCCAACCTGGTGCAGCTGATGCCCGCGCCCATGCTCGCGCATCTATCCACCCAGGACCGCAAGGCGCTGCCGCCCATCGTGACTTCGGGGTTCGTCTGCAACAAGGAAGACATCCGTAGCGCGATCCGGGAAGGCGCCGTGGCGGTGTCCACCAGCGACAGCAATCTGTGGAACCTGGAGCCTTCGGTGCTGAAGTCCTGAAGTCCTGATGTTCTCAAGCCCTGAAGCCTGATCGAGCGAAAGCACGCCTGTGCGTGCTTTCGCTCGCCGGGCGCGACTCAGGCCCTGGCGCCGTCGGCGCCTACATCCCTTTGAACGCGTCCGCATAAAGCCGGCTGACCCCCAGCTTTTCCGGCCGGTCGCGCAAGGTCAGGGTGAGCTTGCCGCTGTCATCGCGCAGCGCGCTGGCAATGGCCGTGCAGCGTACGATGGTGCTGCGGTGGACCTGCCAGAAGCACGCCGGGTCGATCCGCATCTGCAGCTCCCGCAGCGACATGCGAATCAGGTGCTCGCGCTGCGCGGTGACCACCCGCACATACTTGTCCGCAGCCTCGAAATACAGCACCTCGTCAATCGGCACCATCGTGATGGTATTGCCGGCGCTGGCCTGGATCACCTGCAACGGGCTGGCCGCCGGCGCGGCTGGCGGCGCGGACATGCCGACGGCAAGCAGCGCGCGCAACTGATCCATGGCGGCGTCCAGCGATGGCGGGGCGGCCTGCGGGGCCGCACGCTGTTGCAACGTGGCTTGCAGGCGCGCGCAGGTCTTTGCCAGGCGGTCGGCCTGCACGGGCTTTAGCACGTAGTCGACGGCCGCATGCTCGAATGCGTGCAAGGCGTAATTGTCGTAAGCCGTCACGAAGACGATCAGCGGGAATGGCTTGGCCGAGTCGGGCCAGTCCTCGGCCAGGGTCTGCGCTGCCTCCAGTCCGCTCATGCCCGGCATGCGGATATCCAGGAACAGCAGATCGGGCTGCAACGCGAGCGCCTGCGCCACGGCGGCCTCGCCGTCGCCGACCGTCGCGACGATGTTCAGCGCCGGCCACAAGCGGGCCAGCTCCGCCTGGAGGTCCGCGGCCAGCAGCGCTTCGTCTTCGGCGATCAGGGCAGTGGTTTGCATGGAGGCGATATCGGGGAGGGGGGCGGCAGTGAGTCAGGATAGCGGAAGGCGCACGACGGCCAGCGTGCCGCCGCCGCTGCCATCGCCGTCATCGCCGTCATCGCCGGCACCCAGCAGCTCGAAGCTCGCCGCTTTGCCGTAGAGCTGGGCGAGCCGTTCGCGCACCTGCGATGTGCCAAAGCAATCCGAGCCGGGCGGCAGCTCGCTCAAGCCCGCGCCGGTGTCGCGCACGCCGAGCACCAGCGTGCTGCCCTCGCGGCGGGCCGTCACCTTGATCCAGCCGCCCGCGACGATGGGCTCCAGCCCGTGCTTGATGGCGTTCTCAACCAGTGGCTGCAGCAGCAGCGGCGGCACGGGCAGGTTGGCCAGGCCGGCGGGCAGGTCCAGCTCGACCCGCAGCCGCGCGCCCATGCGCACCTGCATCAGCGCCAGGTAGTCTTTGATGCGATCGAACTCGCATGACAGCGGATGCGAGCCGGAGCGCGACGCCTGCAGCGTGGCGCGCAAGAACGAGATCACCTGGTTCAGCATCTCTTGCGCGCGCTGCGGATCCTGCCCGATCATCACGCGCAGGTTGCCCAGCGTATTGAACAGCATGTGCGGTTCCAGCTGCGACTCCAGCAAGCGCAGCTGGTTCTCCGCGGCGCTGCGCATGGCCGCCTGCGCCCGTGCTTCCGCAGCCGCCATGCGTCCGCGCGCATAGTGGAAGTAAGAGATGCCGAGCGCCAGCACCAGCGCCACCGTCATGCTAAGCAGCAGGGCGCGCGGATTGCGCATCAGATCCGACGCCGTGCCGTGGCTACCGGTGAGCAGGTCGGCAATCGCATGCCCGCCAAAATAGCCCGCTACGCCGGACACGACGATCCACGGAAACATCCACTTCCAGTCCGGCCAGCGCCGCTGCGTGGTGGAAGCGCCCGGCGAGCCGTCGGGCAGCCGGCGCGTGAGGCCATAGCGGCCCAGCTTCACCAGCGCCTGTATCAACATCGTGATGCACAGGGCATAGGCCAGGTTCATGCCAAACGGCTCGCGGAACACGACGGAGAAGAAGCCGGCGGCACCGAGCGCCACGGGCACGCCAATCCGCAGTTCGCGAAACAGCCAGGCCAGTGCCTTGGTGGGATAGCGCATGACGGGCTGTGGCCGGATGTCAGCCACCAGCAACGCCCCGGGACAGCTCAGCCTGCGGGCGCCGCGCGCGCAGCTCCGCCGTGGTGCTGCCCTCGCCATGCGGCGTCCAGCCCGGCGGCATGAGCAGGTACCCAAGGAACGCGCGCAAGCTGCGCGCCCCCGCCAGGTCGCGCAGCAGATGCGCCCACTGCGTGAACTCGATCCGCAACGGGTTCGCGCTCTCGATCGGATGCACAAGGCCATACCGGCAGGGCAGGTCCTCGCGCTCCTTCACGTAGGTGCCAAACAAGCGATCGAACACCACCAGCACACCGCCATAGTTTGCATCCAGGTACTCAAGGTTGGACGCGTGATGCACCCTGTGCGCCGAAGGCGTATTGAAGATCCCCTCCAGCCAGCCCAAGCGCGGAATCCACGTCGCATGAATCCAGAACTGATAGAGCAGGTTCAGCGACAACACGGCAAACACGATTTGCGGCGCAAAGCCGATCCAGGCCAGCGGCACGAAGAACAGTGCCGTGCCGGTCAGCTTGCCGAGAACCCCGATGCGAAACGCCGCCGACAGGTTCAGCTGGTTCGGCGAGTGGTGCACCGCGTGGCTGCTCCAGAACCACCGCACCCTGTGCGCCGCGCGGTGATACCAGTAGTAGCAGAACTCCTGCCCGATAAACAGCAGCGGCAACGCGATCCAGCCGGTGGGATGAATCGTCATCCAGCGGTGCTCGAACGCCAACCGCACCAGCGGCGCCGCGATCGACAGCGGCAAGGCAATGCCCACCGCGATGCGCGCCACCAGATCCAGCGCCGACACCCCGAACGCCCGCCAGTCGTAGCGCTGGCGGCGCGACAAGACGATGGCCTCGATCAAGGCGAATGCCAGTACCGACGGGGCCGCGATAAACAGCTGAAATTTCTCGAATGCGTTCATGACGGCAGGCCTGGACGTGGTTCGGGACGGGGGTTGCTGGCTTCGGTTGCTGGTTTTAGTTGCCGGCTTCAGTTGCTGGCTGCGGTGGCGGCCTGAGTGATCAGCCCGGCACGCTGCTCGGCATTGCTTGCCGGGTCAGCCTCCAGGTCACCAGGCTACGTGAGAGGAAGATACCGCTAACGGCACCATAGATAAAGCCGATCGGCATCGCTACGCCGCCGTGCCACAGCAAACCGGGGTTCACCGCCATGGCCACGCTCACACCGTAGCGGGTGATGAACAGGCAGAGGATCAACGCCAGCGGCACCCAGCTTGCCGGCACCAGCAGGCGGCGATCGGCTTCCAGCCAGCGAATGCCGCTCCAGGCGCCGATGGTGTGGGCCAGCGCCAGCGCGGCAGCCGCGCCGACTCCCCATCCAAGCAGCGCGAGCGGCTGCGCAGAGAAGGCCGAGATGACGCCGCCCAGCGAGACCATCGCCATGGCCACGGGCACGGCCGTGGCGCGGGCTGGCGTCATCCGTCTGGGAACGGTTTGCGAGAGGCCGAGCGCGATCAGGCCCGCGAGCACGATCCAGACCCATCGGGGCGTGTGGTGGAGGATTTCAGTGAGCATGGGGGGCATCCAGTCTTGTCAGGGGGGAACGCGATGGTGCTCATATTCGGCTGACACCGGCGCGGTGTGCTGGCCGCTGCGATGAAATGCCGGATGGTGTCGCGAAGTGCAGGCGGTGCGGGTCGAGTCGCCAGTGCGTGGCTGGCGGTTCCGAACGAGGTGGCCGGGGCCGGGTGTATCCGGCTTCGCTTTCGGGGGGGCGCCAATCGGCCTCTATCCAGGCTGGGGAAATCTGGCCATGGAGATATCGGCCAGGTATGACCCATCGGGCAGGCGTATCCGCTTCTCGAAACGTCCTTCCTGAACAAAGCCAAAACGCGCATAGAGAACGCGAGCCCGGCTGTTGGTCGCCCGCACGCGCAGTTCGATCTTTTCGACAGCCGGCGTGCGATCCGCCCACGCCAGCAGTGCCGCCATCAGCGCCGTCCCGATTCCAAGGCCAAGGTGCCCGGGATGGACGACGATCGTCAGCGTGAACACGTGCGCAATGGACGCCAGTCCCAACGGCTCCAGCAGCGCGTGGCCCACCGGCTCGCCGTTGATCTCGGCGACGAGATAGGCGCCTTTTGTCGAGAGGACTTCGATCTTTTGCTCGAAGGCAGATTCGTGGAACTCATCTGGCTGCGATACAAGCAGTCCCGGGGTGGCGGCGGTTGTCCGCTCGGCCGAGCAAAGCGCAGGGGCATCTGCCTTGGTCGCTTTCCGGATTTTCAGGGTCTCTGGCATGGCGGGTTTGTCTATGGACTGCATTGGTGCCGGGGGACGTCCCTGGTCTACGCTCCACGAACCTCGTAATCAGCTAGTACCAACCGATAAGCCGCAACGGCGCCACTCGAAAGAAACAGCCGCCGTGACTCAAATGCGCGCAGCCAGAATTGAACCACGGCTTGAGAAACGCCCTTCTGGTTTGCAGCTTGCTCCACTATATTGGCCACCTCGATTTCCAACAGCGCCGCATAGGTGTCTCTGCTGATGGCAACCCGATGCCCATGCTCTGGCGCAACAATGTGAAATGGGCCTTCGATCGGCACGTTGTATAGCGCTCTCCGGTCGGCGATGCAGAAGGAGTAGGCCAGGTTCTCCGCCTCGGTCCCTATCAGGCCAGCGATCGCCCCGCGGCGCGAAAGCGGCTGTGCCTTGGCCGCGAACTCTTCCGTGCCATAGATGCTGTGGAACGCCCCGGCCAATGCGACGAAGCCGGGATTGCCCCAGGCGCCAAGAAGCGCATAGGTTCCGAGCAGATGCGCGGACAGCGCGCGACCATGGTGATCGATGTCATCCGCTCCCAATTCGGATAGCGCTTCCCGCAGCGTGGCTGCGTCGGTGATCTCACGGTTCATTTTGCTTGCCGGCATTTGGGCACCGGGCAAATCATAGCTGGCCCTGATTGGCAATGCGCAAGCGTTTGGTGATACCGGGCGGGCCTGTGGGGCCCGGGCGTTTCAGGCGCCCCCGCCCCGCACCGGGAATACCCGTATTGGAAGAATCATCCAGCCGATCATAATCATGATAATTATGATCATAAATAGGCTGCAAGCGATGTCCAATGACCCCAAGCCCAAGATCTCTGGCACCAGGCGCGTGAAGCGCTCGGACCAGGTGGTCACCGACATCAAGCGCTGGATCGTCCAGACCCACCAGAAGGTCGGCGACAAGCTGCCGCAGGAGGCGGCCCTCATCGAGCAGATGGGCGTGGCGCGCGGGACCGTGCGCGAGGCGCTGGCCGCCCTGCAGGTGCAGGGCCTGGTCACCGTCAGCACCGGGCCCAACGGCGGCGCCACGCTGGCGCAGCCCTCGTACGATCGTTGCCTGGAGGCTGTATCCAACTTCCTGTACTTCCAGCCAGTCGATATCGCCACGCTGTACGCCTTGCGCCGCGCGGTAGAGCCCGAACTGGCTGCCAACGTGGCACTGCGCCTGACCGACGCGGACCTGGCCGAGCTCGATGCGCTGATCGGGCTGAGCCATCCGGCGCACGGAGGCAGCGCGGACTGGAACGAGCGACGCGAAGCGGACCTGCTGTTTCACGACCGGCTGACCGATGCGTGCAGCAGCCCCATGCTGGCGCTGTTCTGCCGCCTGCTCAACGACATCATTCGCCGCGTGATCGTGGTGCGCAATGCGCAGGACAGCTTCGCGCGTTTCGACGATGAAATCCTCCACAGCCACGCTGGCCTGATGGACGCCTTCCGCGCGCGCGATGCCGACCGTGCACGCGCGCTCATGCACGAGCATATGGAGCACGCCGAAGCCCTGGCCCTTGAGGCCGAATCACGCGTCGACCGGGGAAGCCTGCTGATGAGCCCTAGCGACTAAGCCACCGCCGCGCGGGCCCGCTCGCCGGCATCCACCATCCGCCTCGCCAAACTCCCGCATTGCACTGGGGGCGGGATCGCTTTTGCCCGAAATTCCTGGAGTCTCAACGTGAATACCCCCGAAACGCTGTGGCGCTGGAGCGCCGTCGACATTGCCGCCGCCGTGCGCCGCCGCGACATTTCCTGCCGCGAGGCCACCGCCAGCGCGCTCGCACGCATCGAGCAGCTCAACCCGCGCATCAACGCGCTGGCAGAGGTGCTGGCCGGGCAAGCGATGGCGAGTGCCGATGCGGCCGATCAGCTAGTCGCCAGCGGCGCGCAACTTGGCCCGCTTCATGGTGTGCCGGTCACGATCAAGATCAATGTGGATCAGGCCGGGCACGCCACCACCAACGGCGTGATCCCGCTCAAAGACAACATCGCGCGTGAAGACGCGCCCGTGGTGGCGCACTGGCGCAATGCCGGCGCCATCATTGTCGGGCGCAGCAACACCGCCACCTACTCGTCGCGCTGGTTCACGGACAACGGCCTGCACGGCCGCACGCTCAACCCCTGGGATCCGGAGATCACGCCCGGAGGCTCCAGTGGCGGCGCCGCCGCCGCGGTGGCTTGCGGCATGGGCGCGCTAGCCCATGGCAACGACATCGGCGGATCCATCCGCTATCCGGCCTATGCCTGCGGCGTGCCCGGCTTGCGGCCAACGGTCGGCCGCGTGCCCGCGTACAACCCCAGCGCCAGCGCCGAGCGCGGCATCACGCCGCAACTGATGTCGGTGCAGGGCGTCATGGCCCGCAGCATGGCTGACCTGCAGCTTGGCTATCAAGCCATGGCGCGCTACGACGCGCGCGATCCGGCGTGGGTGCCGGCGCCGTTGGAGTTGCCGCCACCAGTGGGGCCGATCCGCGTGGCGCTGTTCAAGCACTGCCCGGGCATTCCCATCGATCCGGCGGTGAGCCGCGCCCTGGACAGCGCCGCCGATTGGTTGCGGCAAGCCGGCTACACGGTGGAAGAAGCCGCTTTGCCGGATTTCCTCGAAGCCGCCGCGCTATGGCGCACGCTGATCACGGACGACAGCCGCCGCAACATCATCGCCGGGGTGGACCAACACGGCGACGAAGCCATGCGGCGCAGCCAGCGCAACATGATCGAGGGCATGGCGCAGACCAGCCGCGATGGCTTTCTCGATGCATTGGCGCGCCGCCAGACACTGGCGCGCAACTGGTCGGTCTTCCTGGAAAGCTATCCGCTGGTGTTGATGCCGGTGTCATGGCAGCGGCCCTGCGCGCAGGACGCGGACATCGGCACGCTTGAACAAACGCACGCCCTGCTCGACGCCCAGAGCCCGCTGCTCGCCACGGCCATGCTTGGCATGCCGGGCCTCTCGGTACCCACGGGCATGGCCGGCGCCATCCCCGTTGGCGTGCAGCTGATGGCCTGGCGCTTCAGGGAAGACCTGCTGCTGCGAGCAGGGCAGGTCATCGAAGACGCAGCGCACTTCACACCATTCGCCGCCCGGTAATCCCCCCGCAAACCAACCAGGAGCATCCAATGAACGACCGCAACCATAACGCCGCCGTGCGGCTCTCGCGCCGCGCCATGCTGGCCGGCACCGCCGCCGTCCTGTGTGCGGGCAGCGTGATCTCGCGTGCCGCATGGGGCCAGACCGTCTCGCGCATCATCGTGCCGTTCCCGGCGGGCGGGCCAGCCGATTTCATGGGGCGCTTGCTGGCAGAGAAGTTGAAGGACGCGATGGGCCGCACCGTGATCGTCGACAACCGTCCCGGCGCCGGCACCCGCGTGGCGGCCGAAGTCCTGAAGAACGCGCCCGCAGACGGCAACGCCGTGCTGCTGGCGCCAGTGGATCCAATGTTCATCGGCCCGCTGATCTACAACAACATGCGCTTTAATCCCGTTACCGATTTCAAGGCCATCACCGACGTGGCCGGCGTTCAGTTCGGGCTGGCGGTGAGTGCCAGCTCGCCGATCAAGACGCTGGCGGAATTTGTCCAGGCGGCCAAGGCCCGTCCCGCCGAGCACTCCATCGGCATCAGCACCGTTGGCACGTTGCTTCATTTCCTGGCGGTGGAATTCGTTGCCCAATCCCATACGGGCAGCACCCTGGTGCCCTATCGCGGGGGCGGCCCCCTTGTCACGGACCTGATGGGCAACCAGATATCCGCCGGCATGGACGCAACCACCACCTTCATGGAATATCACCGCGCCGGCAAACTCCGCGTGCTGGCGGTGGCCGGCGACAAGCGCGCCGATGCGCTGCCCAATGTGCCCACGTTTGCGGAGTCCGGGTTTCCAAACCTGGTGACCTCGTCGCGCTATCTGCTGTATGTGCGCGCGGGTACCGCACCCGACGTGGCCGCGCAGTGGGGCGACGCCGTGCGCAAGATCCTGGCCATGCCGGATGTGCGGGAGAAGCTGGCGCGCACCGGCTACGACCTGCTGCCTGGTGGCGCGCCGGATGAGGTGGCCAGGTATGCGAACGCGCTTGCCGCGCGCTGGACGCCGGTGATCAAGGCTTCGGGGTTCAAGGGAGACTGAAGGGGACTGAGGGGGACTGAGGGGGCACCGATTCTCGACAAGCGGACGCAGCCCTCGCGTCCGCTTGTTCAAGAAGCGACCTTCCCGAGAAAATCCCGCACAGCCCCGTTGAACAACGCCGGCCTCTGCAGCGGCGCGAAATGGCTCACGCCCGGCAGCAGGACCCACTCCGCCCCGGGAATGCTCCGCGCAAGGTATTCGGCATGTTCGCGTTTGATGAACTCATCATGCTCGCTCTGCACAATGGCTACCGGCACACGGATATCGGCCAGCGCGCCCGCCGCGTAGTTGGGCTGGGTCTTCATCATCTCGCTGACCGCGCCCACGAAGGCATCGAACGCGTCTGGCGTTGCTGATAGTTGCGCATAGTCCATGGCGTGCCGGGCAAAACATCGGTTGATGATCGCACCAGGCGAGATCGTCTTTGTGCCGCTGGGGTCCATGTTGCAGCCAAAGAAGAACACCCCCGCGACGCGCTCAGCGGCTGTCATGCCGAAGATCAAGGCGATGCATGCACCGTCGCTCCAACCCACAATGGCGGCCTTATCGATGTGCAAGGCGTCCATCACGGCCAGTACGTCGGACGCCATCAACGCATAGGTGAAGGGGCGTCCATCGCGCGTGCTGCGACCGTGTCCGCGGCTGTCGATGAGCACGGCGCGATGGCCGGCGCTGACCAGCGCCGGAACCTGATAGCCCCAATTGCCGCTATGGCCGAGACCCCCATGCAGCAGGATCACGGGAGTGCCGGCTGCCCCGTACGTGGCATACCAGATTCGGGCGCCTTCATTGTCCACGTAGCCCGCATCGCCGGTGGCCGGCAGCGGCGCGGCGCCGTGCGCCTCGAAGCGGGTAAGGTCATCATCGAAGGATTCCATTTTGAAATGACTCCTGGTGCAAACATGCGGCCAACGACATGACGATCGAGTGACGGCGACTACCGCGGGTCCCCGTTGCCATCTGCGAATTCTACTTAGCGTCAAACTATTGGCCCAGAAACGGCGTAGTCCAGGCGGCGCGCAACGCCGGCATCCAGGTGTTTCATGTGCCACATCATCGCACCCGGCCGGACGCCGTCTCCAGCGATTTCGCCTATAACGGTACGGTGGTACTTCGGACACACCAATGCAAGGGAGTCTTTCCATGGGCAAGCGCATCACCATCGACGTCGCCGACGGCAGCTTTGCTGCCTATCTGGCCACGCCATCCGCCAACGCGCGCGGTACCGCCATCGTCGTGATCCAGGAGATCTTCGGCATCAACGCGGACATGCGGCAGACCTGTGACGACTTTGCCAGCCAGGGCTTCGTCGCCCTCTGCCCCGACCTGTACTGGCGGCAAGAGCCCAATGTGGAGCTGACCGACAAGTCCGAGGCCGAATGGAAAAAGGCGCTGGCGCTCTACACCGCGTTCGACGTGGATAAAGGCGTGGCAGACCTCGATGCCACCATCCAGGCCGCGCGCAAACAGTCGGGCGTGGGCGGCGGCGTAGGCACGGTCGGCTATTGCCTTGGCGGCCTGCTGGCTTTCCTGACGGCGACGCGCACCAACGCGGACGCCGCGGTCTCCTACTACGGCGTCGGCATCGACCAGCACCTGGCGGAAGCCAGCAAGCTCTCAGTCCCTCTGCTGATGCACATCGCGGAAGAAGACGAGTTCGTGCCCCCGCAGGCGCGCGCAACAATCATCGAAGCCCTGCGCGATCGCCCCAAGGTGGAAATCCACACGTACCCCGGCTGCATGCACGCCTTCGCGCGCAACGCCGGCGTGCACTACAACGCCGAAGCAGCCAAGGCCGCCAACGCGCGGACGCTGTCTTTCTTCCAGGCGATGCAGTAATCCGGCAGGTCCCGCTGCAACCCACAAGGAGGTCATTCCATGAGTGAGATCACAACCAAGGACGGCACGCACATCTTCTACAAAGACTGGGGCACGGGCCAGCCCATCGTGTTCCATCACGGCTGGCCGCTCAGCGCGGACGACTGGGACGCGCAGATGCTCTTCTTCGTCGCCAAGGGCTTCCGGGTGATCGCACATGACCGCCGCGGCCACGGGCGCTCCACGCAGACCGACACCGGCAATGAGATGGACACCTACGCCGCGGATGTCGCCGCGCTGGCTGCCCATCTGAACCTGAAAAACGCCGTGCACATCGGCCACTCCACCGGCGGCGGCGAGGTGGCGCGCTACGTCGCGCGGCACGGCGCTGGCCGCGTAGCCAAGGCGGTGCTGATCGGCGCGGTGCCGCCGATCATGGTCAAGAGCGCGACCAACCCGGGCGGCCTGCCGCTGGAGGTGTTCGACGGTTTCCGCGCGCAGCTGGCCGCCAACCGGGCACAGTTCTACAAGGACGTGCCGTTCCCGTTCTACGGCTTCAACCGCGAGGGGGTAAAGCCATCCGAAGGCATCATGGCGAACTGGTGGCGCCAGGGCATGATGGGCGGGATCAAGGCGCACTACGATTGCATCAAGGCGTTCTCGGAAACGGACTTTACGGAAGACCTCAAGAAGATCGATGTGCCGGTGCTGATCCTGCATGGAGACGATGACCAGATCGTGCCGATTGCGGATTCGGCTTTGCTGTCTGCCGAGTTGGTGAAGCAGGGCACGCTGAAGGTCTACAAGGGGCTGCCGCACGGGATGTGTACTACCCATCCTGATTTGATCAATCGGGATTTGCTTGAGTTTATTCAGAGGTAGGGAGATGGGGAGGGGAATGCAGCAAATTTTGGCGTTCCCCTTGGCGGCCGGCCTAGGGGTTTGGCGTAGCTCCTGACGTGCGAGGTTTCTAGCCCCGCTGACGCGGGGGTGTCTCTTGGGGGTGGGGTTTTACTGCTTCTAGCTGCTGGCGCGGCTGTGCGGTGTTGGCCGTTTTGGAACGTGTGAGATGTCACTTTTCTTTACTCGTAAAGAAAAGATGGTATGAACGCGCCCCGTCCCCGCAGTGGAGCGCGAGGTAGCGAGACGGTAGTGTGGGTCAGGC
The DNA here is from genome assembly GCF_054515855.1 of Cupriavidus sp. PET2-C1. Classification (NCBI taxonomy): domain Bacteria; kingdom Pseudomonadati; phylum Pseudomonadota; class Betaproteobacteria; order Burkholderiales; family Burkholderiaceae; genus Cupriavidus; species Cupriavidus sp. PET2-C1. The sequence continues at coordinate 3,506,712 of NZ_CM137259.1, read as the reverse complement.
AGAAAAGAGTCTGATGAGAGGGGGTCCCTCCAGACCGAACGGCATCGCAATGTGCCAGAGTGGAAGATGTCACCACCACTACAGGAACGGAGGGACCCGAAATGAATGCTATGACATTTGGGCTGGATATTGCAAAGCATGTGTTCCAGCTGTACTGGGTTGACCCTGAGACTGGCGAGATTCACAACCGGCGATTTCAGCGTCAAAAGCTGATCGAGTTTCTAGCTCAGCACAAAGGACGCGTGGCGCTGGAGGCGTGCGGCAGCGGGCACTGGTGGGCCCGCAAGCTCCTAGAGATGGGCTATGAGGTGAAGCTGTTGCATGCGAAATACGTCCGCCCGTTCGTGCAAACCAACAAGACTGACGCCGCGGATGCGCGCGCAATCTGGACGGCGGCGCAACAGCCGGGCATGCCGACAGTGACGCCGAAGACAGTGGAGCAGCAGGCCACGCTGGTGTTGCATCGGATGCGAGAGCAGCACATCAAGATGCGCACCATGATGATCAACGCTTTGCGCGGCGCGCTCTATGAGTTTGGCTTGAGCTTCAAGAGGGGGCGTCAGGCAGGTCTGGCGGAGATGAACGAGAGACTGGCCGAAGTGGAGGAAGACGTGCCGGCGAGGGTCTTCGAGGCGTTGCGCGAACAGTTCGAGCTGATCGGTCGGCTAGACAAAGGCATTGAGCAGTTGGAAGGACAGATCAAGGCCTGGTCCCAAACGCAGCCAGCGTGCGAGCAACTGATGGCGATTCCGGGGATTGGCATGCTCACGGCCACGGCGATGCTAGCGACGATTGGCGATGCGCAGGGCTTCGAATCGGGGCGGCAACTGTCGGCCTACTTGGGGCTGGTGCCGCGCCAGCGTGGCACTGGGGGCAAGGTGCAACTGGGGGCGATTAGCAAACGCGGAGACCGTTACCTGCGCATGCTGCTGATCCACGGTGCCAGGGCAGTCCTGTTCCGGGCCAAGGACAAAGGGACTTGGTGCGACCAGCTGGCGCGCCGACGCCCGACCAACGTGACGGTGGTGGCGATGGCGAACAAGGCGGCGAGAATTGCCTGGGCGGTGCTGAGGGGCAAGGAGCCGTATGAAAGAGACCACGAATTGAAGAAAGCGGCGAGGGCCAGGCAAATGGCGGATTCCGCGCTAGGGCATCTGCGCCTACCAAAACCGTAGGCACAGCAGCCCTAGCTGCGGCTATGAAGCAGGTTAATTGAATTCGACTAGCAGGTTGCGCGGGTAGACGTGAAGTGATGGCAAGGCAGGTTGGACCGCAAGAACGAGACCCTGATCGGTTACAAGTGCTTCGAGCACGCTGAAAAGACGAGGGCCGCTCTTGGCGAATTCCATAGGGGCCCGCAGGCTTGACCTGCATGAGGCCGGATATAAGGCTGCAACCAAATCCTCGCCGAGCATCATGAGATGATTTACCTGGCAAACCGGGGCGCGTTCATATAAGTAACCAAAAGAAAGCGATCCTTGCAGGAGGCTGGCGTGTCGGGGTTGCGTAGCCCGGTGGTTTCGTCGTCAGGCCCTGGGTGCTAATAGCCTCATGCCGTTACCGGTTTGAATGGCCACGACCCAGCCAATGCCCGGGGATTCGTGGTGGTCCCCTCGGTAGCGGCCATCACGCTTTTCAAGCCGTCTGTCGCTCGCGGGGCGACCGGCCACGAAGTTGCAAGCGTCCCGTTTCCGTCGTGGGCGCGGTGGCACCGGATTGAAAGGCCGAAGTATTCTTCCACCGCGCCCACCCCACCACGAAACCATCATGGTGTGATATATCGTGGCGCTTCGAACCGGTACCGGCAGATGTGTGAATGAGCCGGGATGCCGCTACCGAGCAGCCTCACCACGAAACCATCGCCATCCGCAGGATCGTGGCCATTCAAATCGGTAACGGCATGAGGCTATTAGCACCCAGGGCCTGACGACGAAACTACCGGGCTACGCAACCCCGACACGCCAGCCTCCTGCAAGGATCGCTTTCTTTTGGTTACTTTTCTTTACGAGTAAAGAAAAGTGACATCTCACACGTTCCAAAACGGCCAACACCGCACAGCCGCGCCAGCAGCTAGAAGCAGTAAAACCCCGCCCCCAAGAGACGCCCCCCGCGTCAGCGGGGCTAGAAGCGAGCAAGTATCGAGGGGGGAGATCGAGGCATGCTCTAGGCGAGAGCAGCAGGGCGAGTTGTGCCACCCCCCCTCCCCCAAACGGGGGGATGGCCGCTCGCAGCCACGCACCACCACCTCAGCCACTAAACACCGCAATACACTCCACCTCCACCCTGGCCCCAAGCGCCAACCCATTCGCCCCAAGCGCACTGCGCGCCGGGTAGGGCGCTTGGAAGAACTCCTTGTAGACCTCGTTGAACGCCTGCCATTCGCTGATGTCGGCCAGGAAGATGGTGCATTTGGCGACGTGCTTGAGCGACAGGCCGTGTGCTTCCAGTGTGATGCGGATGTTCATCAGCGCCTGCTTGGCTTCTTCGCGGATGCCGCCGGGTACCAGGCGGGTGCTGCCGTGGACGATGCCCATCTGTCCCGAGAGGTAGAACGTATCGCCAACGCGCACGGCTTCGGAGAAGGGCAGCCCTGCGGGGAGGACTTTGCCGGAGTTCAGGAATTCCATAGTGCACCCTGTCGGTGAGAGCCTTGAATGCCGCTTTGCTATCCGCCGGCCAATGCGCAGCCGGGTGGTGGCAATGCGGTCTTCAAGTCTAGGACACGGGTGTTCAAGACCCCAACCGCCGGCCATCAAAAGTCCGCTTCGGCGCTGTCGATGCTGTCGGTGCTGTGCCACACAGGGCTGGCAGCACCTGGTCGATCATTGCGCCGCCGCAAACCGGTCGGTGGCGGCAATCAGCTGATCCAGGATACCGGGCTCGGTCCAGGCGTGCCCCGCCCCTTCAATCAGATGCAGCTCCGAGCCCGGCCATGCCTGGTGCAGCGCATAGGCGTAGCGGGCCGGGCAGGGCATGTCGTAGCGCCCGTGCACGATCACGCCGGGGATGCCGGCAAGGCGGTGCGCGTCGCGCAGCAACTGGCCGTCTTCCAGCCAGGCGAGATGCGTGAAGTAGTGGTTTTCCAGCCGCGCAAACGCCAGCGCGAAATGGCCGTCGTCATGCTTGGCGCTGTTGACGGGGTCGGGCAGCAGGGTGATGGTCTCCCCTTCCCACACGCTCCATGCGCGGGCGGCCTCCAGCTGCTTTGCGGTATCGCTGCCGGTCAGCACCTTGCGGTAGGCGGCCATCATATTGCCGCGTTCGGCTTGTGGGATGGGCGCCTGGAAGCGGGCCCATTTCTCGGGGAACACCTCGGATACGCCGTACTGGTAGTACCAATCCAGTTCCGCACGGGACGCGGTATAGATCCCGCGCAGCACCAGTTCGCTGGTCCGCTCGGGGTGCTTTTGCGCATAGGCCAGCGCCAGCGTGGAGCCCCAGGAGCCGCCGAAGACCAGCCAGCGCTCTACGTTGGCGAGCTTGCGCAGGCGCTCGATGTCGTCCACCAGGTGCCACGTGGTATTGGCCTCCAGTCCCGCGTGGGGCGTGGAGCGGCCGCAGCCGCGCTGGTCGAACAGCATGACGTCGTAGCGCGCCGGATCGAACAGGCGGCGGTGGTCGGCCGATATGCCGCCGCCGGGGCCGCCATGCAGGAAGACGGCCGGCTTGGCGCCGGGTGTGCCGACGCGTTCGTAGTAGACCACGTGGCCGTCGCCGACATCGAGCGTGCCGGTCTCATAGGGTTCGATGGCGGGATAGAGCAAGTGAGGTTGCGGCATGGATCGGGTTCCCAGGGTGCGAGCGTAGCGCAAGAAGTGCAAGAGTGTATCGCCGTTGCCGGTGCCATCTCCACCCCGGGTGCCGCGGTTCAATCAGCGCGGCGGGGCCGCCAGGCCGCTGCCATGCACGCCTGGCAAGCCCCCGAACGCGCTAGGCGTTCCAGGTGTCGTCGCTCAGGAAGTCGTCGTTGCCCGACGCATCATCCAGAAGACCACTGTCCAATGCCGCATCCGGCGAGCCCAGCGGCGAGCGGTCGTCATTGCCGTAGTAGTTGTTGACGACCATCTCCGTTGGCTGCGTGCCTGTGCCTGGCTGTCCCAGCAAGCCGCTTGCGCTGTTGCCATTGCCGTTGCGATGGAACATGTTCTCGATGCCCTGGAACAGGAGCGCGCCGCCGGCCACGCCGGCTGCCGTCGTGGCAATGCCGCCCAGCGTGCCGCCCAGGCCACCACTCAGGAATCCGGGCCGGGATGGCTGCGCGGGCGCAGGCTGGGCCGCCTGGAAGGCCTGCGGCACTGCCACGGGCGCGGGCGCGGCCATCGGCGGCGGCATGACGGGGCTGGGTGCCACGCGGTTGGCACTGTTGCCCCAGGCGTTTTCCGGGTCGAGGAAGCGATTGGCGCCGTTGGCCTGCGCCATCTGCAGCTGGCCCTGCAGCGTGGAGATCTGCGTCTTGGCCGTGGCCAGGGCATGGTCAAGCATCATGGCGCGCTGGACCAGCAGGTAGGCGGCATCCGGCTGCCTGGCGACCGCGTCGGCGATGAGGGCGTCCGCCTGGGGATCCTTGGCGCCAGCCCTGGCCTGCGTGAGTTGGGTCAGGAAGCCTTCCAGCGCTTGCATCTCTTGGGGGGTCATGGCAGCTCCTATCCGGGATCCGGGTTGTCTTGTGTGATCGCAGTCTACGGGCCGAGTCTTAAGCGAGGCTTAAAGAACCCGATCGGATGTGATTGTCGCGCCCCGCGGGCGAGCCGGGCCGGCTCCCCGCCAGATATTCTGAAGGTGGTGTCGATTTCCGGTATCCCGATTCGTCGTAGTATCAGAGCCGCCCGTCAATCCTGATCCGGTTTCAGGACGTGCGGCACCCTCAATTCACTCAAGGAGAGCGACGATGCGTGTCATGGTGATGGTCAAAGCAACGAAAGAGTCAGAGGCTGGCGAAATGCCCAGCACGGAGCTGCTTACCGCAATGGGCAAATTCAATGAAGAGCTCGTCAAGGCGGGCGTGATGCTCGCGGGCGAGGGCTTGCACCCGAGTGCCAAAGGCAAGCGGGGGCAATTTTCTGGCAGCCAGCGGTCCGTGGTCGATGGACCGTTCGCAGAGACCAAGGAGGTGGTTGCCGGGTTCTGGCTGTGGCAAGTCAAGTCCATGGAAGAGGCCGTCGAATGGGTCAAGCGCTGCCCCAACCCCATGCAAAGCGATTCCGAGATCGAGATTCGCCCGCTGTTCGAGCTCGACGATTTTGGTGCCGAGCTCACGCCAGAGCTGCGGGCCCAGGAGGAGCGCCTGTGGGCGGAGGCGCAAGACGCTGCGAAGAGGACGCGCTAAGGCTAAGCCAAGGCCAGGTCATGGCAGTGTTGAGGCTGTGCTGCGGCATGGGCACCAAGGCGCTCGGGCGGCGCCTTTCTGCTCTAAACTTGGCTTTTTCCACTTCACCATCAGGGAATTGAATGCCAAAACAGCAAAGCACATGGGCCCGGCATGTCTCGGCGGGCGCGATCGTGTTCGCAACGCTCATGGCGGGATGCGCCGCCCAGCCCCCCGCCAGCGCGGTGCCTGACCCGGGCCCGCAGGGCGGCCGCGGCACGCCGGAGGGTTGCCAGGCGGACAAGCTTGGCGATGAAGCCCTGATTGGTAAAAGCGAGGCCAATGCCGTTGCCTTGCTCAACGGCTGCGCCTGGCGATTTGGTGAGCGGGAAGGCCAGCATATGCCCGGCACCATGGACTACAACCCGCAGCGCCGCACGCTGGACGTCAAGGACGGCAAGGTGACCGCGGTACGCCGGGGGTAAGGCCGTACCAAGGCCTGGATCGCGTCGTGCTTCGCGTCGTTCTTCGCGTATCGGACGCGATCCGCATAGCCTTGTGCCTTGTGCGGCCATTCAGCTGACGCGGATACCGGCTTGGCCGACAATCTCCGCGGCTTGTTCAACCGAGATGATGGCGCCCTTGAACGAAGCCGCGGCAGACATCAGGTTCAGTCCGCCCAGCTCGGCCAGGCGGAGGTCCGCGCCATCGAAGCGGGCTTGCTTCAGGTTGGCGCCGCGCAGGCTGCCGCCGTCGAACAGAGCATCCCGGAAGTCGCAGCCGGCGAGGTCGGCATCGGACAAGTCGAGCTGCTCCAGGTGTTGCTTGCGGAATGACAAGCCGCGCAGGTCGCTGCCGACGAGCAGGCTGCTGTGGAACACCAGGCCCAGGGTGGCGGCCTCGCGGAACCGGGCGCCGGTCAGCTTGGTTTCCGTGAAGATGGCGCTGGACAGCCGCGCGCGGTCCCATTGCGTGTTGTTCAGGTCGCTGCTGCAGAATCGGGCTTCCACTGCGTCCACCAGCGTGAAGTCGGCGCCGGCAGCCTTGCAGCGCATCCACTTCGACTCGACTAGCTTCGCCCTTTTCAGCTGCGCACCGGCAAAGGTGCACATCAGGAATTCCACGGACGAAAAATCCAGCCCGTTCAGGTCTTGATTGTCAAAGCCGCATTGCTCGAAACGTAGCTGGGCCGGACGTTGCGCAAGAATTTCAACGATGCCATTGCGCGAGAGTGTGGTGTTGCTGATGGTGTGGGGAGTGGGGGCGGGCATGGAATTCGCGGTGGGAGCGTGGGTAGCGCTCCAGGTCAATGTGGTCTGTCTTGTCCGTCAGCCTGATCAGCCTGATCAGGAGGTGGCCCTGTCGCACATGTCTAGCAACAGGGCAAGCAGGCGCGCCTTGCGTGGCCTATCGACGTCATAGACCTCGAACATCCCGGCAAACCACATGCCATCCGCCGCCAGCCGGCAGATCAGGAGCTGGTCTTCGGCGGCGGTGCCGGCGAGGTCATGCGCGAGGGCGTCCGTCATGCGCTCGCGCCATGCCTGGCGGCACGAGGGGAGCGTCAAGGCCAGCATGGCGATGGCACGCTGCGTTCCGATTGCGTTGTTGGGCGCCGTATCGTCGAAACACGTCTTGATGTAGGCGCGGGCATGTTTGCCAGGACGATCTGTCTCGGCAGACAGCGCGCGTTGATAGGTCTTGTCGAATTCCTCGAAGAGCTGGTCTCTCAGCGCTTCGAGCAGGGCATTCTTGCTGCGGTAGTGATACTGCAACCCGCCTTTGGTCACGCCGGCGCGTTGTGCCACCAGGTCGAGCGTCACCGATTCAGGGCCTTGGGAGACCAGCAGGTCCCGCATCACGGCCAGGCACTGGGTTCGGATCAGTTCGGGGTTCTTGGGGCGCTTGCTTGCTTCGGACATGATAAATCCATCCAGATGGATTTATTATTCTAGCATCGTCGCAGCCATCGGCACGACCACGCTGTCTGAGGCGGCGCCAAAGGACGCGCTGGCGTATCCGCGGCTACGCTTTCCCCTTCGCCGCCGCCTGGGCAATCCGGTCCCGTACGACGCCGATTGCCTGCTTGAGCGCGTAGACATCCTCAAAATAGCGCTCCGGAATCCGTATCCGGCTCGCATGCGCATCGATGTTCTCGATTTCATCGCGCCATTGCGCAATCTGGCCGGGGGTCGGCTGCGTGGTCGTCCATATTTCATCTTCCAGCGCCTTGATCTCCCGATACCAGACCACGAGCCGGTTTTTTATCCGCGCTTGCGCCATGCGCGGCAATGCCTGCAGCAAGCCGAGCAGCAAGGCCATGAAGGGGAGCAGGATCAGCAGGCGCCTTTCGATAAAGCTGGCAAGCCAGAACGGAAGGTAGCGCTGCAGGAAGGGACGGCCCGATTTGAAGTGGCGCGTGCTTTCGTCGGAAACGGGAAATTCACTGGTATTCAAGTTGGGAAACGTGCCGAGCGGCGTGAAGTAATCATCGCCGCCGTGGACGGATCTGGCGGCTTCCAGCAGCAGGTAGACCAGGGCAGGGTGCAGGGTGTCCTTGGATACGAGCAGGGCCGTGGCAGCGAGCAGCGTGACATCGGTCTGCGGAAGGTCGTTGACGATGCTGGTGGAGGCCCGCGGAAAAACAATCTTGGACAGCGATGGGAATTTCTGTACTAGGGCATCGGCCTGGGCAAAACTCATCAGCTTCAGATTGCTGTTGAGCAGCGTTTGCTGCATCTCGGCATCCGGCCTGCCGATAAAGAAGGCCGCATCCAGCTGGCCCTCTTCGAGGCCTTGATAGGCCTTCATGGCATTCATTTCCAGCAGCTTGGTATTGCTGGCTGTGATGCCGCTGTATGAGAGCAATACCCGGGCGACGTTGAGCAGGCCGCTGCCGGGGACGCCGATGGCGACCCGTTTGCCGCGCAGTTGTGCCAGCCGGTCCACGGTGGCATCGCCCCGGTAAAACACCCAGATCGGTTCGTAGGAGACCGCGGCGATGGTCTGCAGGCCGTCTGTTTCCTGTGGACTGGCGGTGCCAGATTGGATGAAGCCTGCTTCGTATTCGTTGTCTGGATTCCTCAGCCGCTCATAATTCTCGATCGAGCCGGAAGAGCCGCGGATATCCAGCTTGATGCCGTCGCGCTTCAGGATGGGGGCGTAGCGCTCGGCAAAGCCGCGATAGATACCCTTGTCGGCCCCGGTGGTGATGACGATCGTGCGCTGGATGGCGGGCTTGAGCACGATCGTCAGCGCCCAGCCTAGCGCCGCCAGCAGCAGTATCGCGCCAATGATGAGAAGCCGCCGCTGCCCCGGTGTCATAGGGGCTTTCTGGGTACGGTGCAGCGCTGGGTTGTGCCTGGGCATTGTCGGCCTCCGTCGTCAGGTCCCGCCCACGCGGGCCCAAGGAGGGCGCGGGATCATGCTAGCGGCCTGATCGGTTGTGGGAAGGTCGCTCAATCAAGCGGCTGAGGCGCCGGAAATGTCCAGCTGCCGCTCAGTATCTCCGCACGCGGGCGGTACAGGCGCACAGTGTAGTGCCAGCCCGGGACGATCGGCAGGCAGTTGGCCGTCTGCGCTTCACAGCCACCGAACTGCACCGTGATCGATCCGTCGCCGGCCATGGACAGGGCGGTGATGCTCCTGCGGCCAAAACGAACCCAGCCCGGGAACCCCGGGCAAGGTCCATCAGGCACCGCCGTCAAGCCACTAAGCGTTGACGATCATCTCGAAACCGCCAAAGATCATCCGCTTGCCGTCGAAGGGCATCGGCCCCTGGCTGCGCAGCCTGGGATCTTCCATCGAGGCCTTCATGCCTTCGTCCCGGGCCTTGCGCGATGGCCAGGTGATCCAGGAGAAGACCACGGTCTCGTCCTTCTCCAGCTTGACGGCCATCGGGAACGAGGTGAGCTTGCCCTCGGGCACATCGTCGCCCCAGCACTCGACCAGCCCCAGCGCGCCATGATCCTTGAACACCACGGCGGCGGCCTCGGCGTGCGCGCGGTAGAGGTCGCGGTTGGCCTTGGGCACGGCGACAACAAATCCATCGATGTAATGCATGTCCGATCTCCTTTGGGATTGCCTGCGAAGCGGCGAGCCTTGCGCGCGCCGTCATTGGGACGACGAACGGGCGCCGTCGAAATCGACAGGGCTGGAAGGAATGCTAGAAAAAAATACGCAGGGCGGGGAGGGCGGCCAACCGGCGTGGGCCGTGCACTGCGCGCCAAGTGATGGATGGGAATCTTTCCGGCTGCTTGTCCATTTCCCTGGGCTGGGCGGACACCAGCGGGGCCGGCAGCGGGCGATGCCCGGGGAGGGTTGCACTTTTCTTCTGATTCAGCGCGGCCAGCACTTGCAAATTTCGTTACGTTGGGTAGAATTCGCAACCTCACCTAGCCCAGGTGGCGAAATTGGTAGACGCACTAGGTTCAGGTCCTAGCGGTGGCAACACTGTGGAGGTTCGAGTCCTCTCCTGGGCACCAAGATTGAAAGCAAAAGGCCTGCATCCGTGCAGGCCTTTTGCTTTTTTGTTTCCGCCGCATCGTCTTAATGCGCGCGGCGCGCATCAGCATCCGAATTCACTTGATGTAACATCATCCGACTCATTTAGCCGGGGAGCGGGAATGTCAAAAGGTCAGGTACGGGTACGGGTATGGCTGGTTGCCGCGATGGCGGCGCAATTGCTGTCAGCCTGTTCGGGCGGCGTGACCGCGAATTCCATCCAGGCGATGGATCCGAAGCGCGTGCACTCCAAGGCCAGCGTAGGCGACCTGGTGCTGTGCCTGAAGCAGCGGCTGGGCGACGACGCCACCGTGATTGCGTACCCGGAACCCGGCAAGGTCGATATCCGGGTCGGGCGTGCGGACGCGGATGAATACAAGTTCTTCCACCTGGTCAGCCTGCGCCGCGCTACCGAGCGCGCCGAAGGCACCGACGTCGAGATCCGCAGCTCCGGGGAATGGCACCCCATGCTGAGCGCCAGCCGCATCTCCGGCATGGTGGAAGACTGCACGCCGGGAAGAGCGCACTAAGCGGAACGCAGAGTCCTAGCCCGGCACGCCGCAATGCAGCAAAGCGGCAAAGGGGCAATGGCGCTAAGCCGTTACGGCTCCATCGTGCGCAGAAGGTGCTCCTGTAATTGCGATAATTCAAGCGCGATGCCGTCGGGGAACCCCTGGCGGCCGCCGCGCTTGTCGATCAGCAGGTCGGCCAGGTAGGCCGATAGCGCGGCCGGGTCAACCCAGAGCGCTGCCAGCTGGTTGCCGATGCGCGGATAGCTGCGGCACAGTTCCAGGGGCCGCACCTGCGGTGGCAGCACGGCCAGCCATTTGAGCGCGTTGGCCGTGAGGGCCTTCGCTTCCGCGGATTCAGGTTGCCGCTGGCCAGTCCAGTCGGGCTTGCCATGCGTGGGCACGGCGCCATCCAGGATCAGCCTCGCTTCCTCGACGGTAACAAACTCGAATGAAAGGGGTTCCATGCCAACTCCGGATCAGATCTGTTGGGGGCGCCACGCCTTGTGGCGCTGGCACCTATTCTATCGGTTACGGAGCGTTTGAATCTTTCTGTAGCGCTTGTTACTGGTCTTGCTGCTGGTCTTGCTACTGGTACGCATGCAGGTAGGCCAGCAGGTCCGCGATCTGCCGCTCATTGCTGATCCCCCAGAAGCGCATCCTGGTGCCGGGCACAACCTTGCTGGGCGACTGGATAAACGCGCTCAAGGTTTTCTCGGACCACACAACGCCCGATGTCTTCATCTCGGGGGAGTACTTGTAGTCGGTCGTCGCGCCGGCGACCCTGCCAAAGATCCCATTGAGCTGGGGGCCAAACGCGGCGCGCGCCGAGGGCCCGACGCTGTGGCAGGAGGCACACTTCGAGGTGAATACCGCTTTGCCGGCCTGCGCGTCGCCGGCGGCCTGCGCGGTTGCGTGCAAGGCCAGCGCCAGGGTCAACAATGCGGCTTTCTTCATGGGCGGATGCGGGGCAAGGGAGCAACCCGGCATTATATTCGCCGAGGCCGTGCGGCTCCCTATGCCGTCTGGATGACCACCTTGCCGCACACATGCCGAGCCATGCTCTTTGCCATTGCCTCGCCAGCATCGGCGAGTGGATAGGTGGCGTCGATTTCAGCGCGCAGCTTTCCGGACGCGTACAGCGCGGCCAGCGTGTGGAGCTGGGCGCCATCGGAGCGCGTCGCAAAGTGCTTTCCCGCTGCGCCGGCTTCCTGGGCGCGCCCGGCATCCGGTGGGCTGACCGTGGAGACCAGCACGCCGCCGCGCTTGAGTACCGGCCAGGAACGCTGTTGCGTGTCGCCGCCGACCAGGTCGAGGACAAGATCGACTCCTGCAACCTTGGTGGCAAAGTCTTCCGCGGTGTAGTCGATCACCTCCGCCGCCCCCAGTTCCCGCAGGTAGCCCCGGTTGGCGGCCGAAGCTGTGCCGATCACCTGTGCGCCGGCCAGGTTTGCCAGTTGCACGGCCACGCTGCCGACGCCGCCGGCAGCGGCATGGATCAGGACTTTCTGTCCTGCCTGCAGCTTGCCGTGCTCGTGCAGCGCCTGCCAGGCAGTCAAGCCAGCCGCGGGAATACTGGCGGCCTCCAGGAATCCGAGATGCTTCGGCTTGCGGGCTAGGCGCCCGGACTCCACCACGGCGCGGGTTGCATAGCCACCGACGATGCCGATGAATCCCAGCACTTCGTCGCCCGGCGCCAGCGTGGTGACGTTGCGCCCAACCGCGATGACAGTCCCGGCAGCATCCACCCCGGGCGTGAGGGGCAACGGTAGCGGAATGAACGCCTGCATGGCCCCGCTGACGATCTTCCAGTCGATCGGGTTGACCGAGGTGGCGGCAACATCGATCAGCACCTCATTGTCGCCAGGGCGGGGATCATCGAGTTCCTGCAGTACTAGTGAATCGGGGCCGCCGTAAGCGGCTACACGGATGGCTTTCATCAAAGGCTCCTTGAGGTAATGCCCACAATCGGGGTGTCCAGCGCCAGTGCGGCCTGCACGGGGTCGAAGTACTCGCGCAGGTGGGCGATCCTGCCGTCGCGGGCGGTCAGAAAAACCACGTACTCCTGCCGGTAGACGCGCCCGGTCGACTTGATCAGCCCTTCTGCATGCACCCGCGCAACGGCTTGCTGGGGATCCGCCGCGGGCAGGATCTGCGCGTCGAAGAAGCGGAAGCCGGAGACCGCGCCGATGAACCAGGCGGCATGGCGGATCACCGCGTCCCGGCCGCTCAATCGCGCCGGATGCCCGATGCCGGGTGCGTAGGGCAACTCCCACACGATGTCCTCGGCAATCAGTTCCTGCCATTGCTGGTTGTCATCAACCAGCCACCGGAGGTGTTGCTGCAATAGCTCTGCTGCGATGTTCATGATGTTCTCCTTCCCGGATTGTTGGGTACGTGGATTTCAAAGCGCCAATGCGCCAATGCGGCGCGCGTGCCGCGGGCTATCGCAGGCGGCCATCGGCACGTAGCTGCATGCCGATCCTGGCGATTTCGGCTTCGCCCTTGCGCAGCGCGTCGTTCGACGTATGGACGGAGTAGTAGCCAAGTGCCAGGTCGTGCGGATGGGGAACGGCTGACGCGACGATGAAATCCGCATCGGTTTCGGCAGTGAATTCGAGCGCGTCCTCGGACTGCGTGAAGACCGCGAGTTCGTCCTTCAGCCGCTCGCCGCCAGTCGCTAGCGTGCCGCGGTTGACGTGTGCCCAAGCCACGGTGTGGCCGGCGGGTGCCTGGTAGCGCCAGCGCTCGCCAGCGGCCAGGCGCACGTGCAGCAGTGCCGCCCCGGACGGGGCCGCTACCGGGCTGTCCCTGCCAGCCAGCGAGCCGAGTATCACGCGCGCCGGTCCGCTGCGCGGCACGGAGGACGCGGGCAGGTATTGGCTGTGCGGGGTGCCGTTCTCCAGGCTGCGCGGCAGGGCAAGCCATAGCTGGTAGCCCTGGAGGCGGTCGCCCTTCGCGGGGCTGGCTGAGTGCCAGATGCCGTTACCCGCCCGCATCCATTCCAGGCCGCCCGCCATCAACACGCCGGCCGCGCCGGTGGTGTCCTCATACTGCAGTTCGCCCTCGATCAGCACGGTGAGGGTGGCAATGCCCGAGTGCGGGTGCATGGGGAACAGCGCGTCGCCGGAGGGAGCGAAGTCGAAGTAGTCGAGGAAGACAAAAGGCTTGATCAGCTTGCCAACGTCGCCGGGACTGACGATCCGCGAGACGGCGCCATGGCGGCGGCCACCGGTGCGAAGCACGATGCCACGGTTGTTTGCCGCATCCGGCCGTGCGGTGCGGTGATCGATCCGGGCCGGCTCCCCGGCATGTCGGGCCTGCGCTGCGTTTTCCATGAAAGTCTCCTTCGGTGATCGCATGACCAAAGATTAGGTGCCAGACATCTCTCTTGGTAGCCTATATTTCTCGATGAGATCCATCTAAGGAGTAGATACATGCTCGACGGCGTATCCCTGGACCAGCTCCGCACCTTCATCGCTGCCGCCGACGAGGGCAGCTTCTCCGCGGCGGGGCGCAAGCTGCGGCGCGCGCAGTCTGTGGTCAGCCACACGCTGGCCAACCTGGAGGGGCAGATCGATGTGCAGTTGTTCGATCGCAGCGGCCGCTACCCGCGCCTGACAGAGCAGGGAACCGCGCTGCTGGCGCAGGCGCGTGTGGTGGTGGGCGGCATGGACGGCTTCAAGTCGAAGGCGCGCGCCATTGCCGAAGGGCTCGAACCCGAGCTGTCGGTGGTGGTGGATGTCATGTACCCGATGGCCCCGCTGACGGGGGCGGTCGGCGCGTTCCGCGACGCGTTTCCGCATACGCCGCTGCGCTTGTATGTCGAGGCACTGGGCGCGGTCATGCGCCCGGTGCTGGAGCGCGTTTGCCGGCTCGGCATCAGCGGATCGATGCCGGCCGTTCCCGAGACGCTGGACGCGGAAAAGCTGCTCGACGTGCCGATGGTGACCGTGGCCGCGCCCTCGCATCCGCTGGCATCGCGCAGGGGCGTGATCCGGGTACGGGAGCTGGAGGAGCACGTGCAATTGGTCCTGACCGACCGCACCACGCTGACCGAGGGGAAAACCTTCGGCGTGTTCTCGCCGCTGACCTGGCGCCTGGCCGACCTCGGCGCCAAGCATGCCTTCCTGCGCGCCGGCTTCGGCTGGGGGCACATGCCAGCGGCCATGGTGCAGGGGGATCTCGATGCGGGCGAACTGGTCACCCTGCGGCTGGAGAGCTTTCAGCCGCGTACGCCGCCGATCGCCATGTTCGCGGTCTACCGCAAGGACACGCCGCCCGGCCCCGCCGGCCGCTGGTTCCTCAGCCGGCTGATGCACACGTCGCCGCGTCCGTCGAAATAGGCGCTGTGGCGGATCCGTGCCCGCTATCCGTGCCCACTATCCAGGGCGCCTCCACAAATCATCGCGCCCGCGCGTGACCAGACGCTAGAATCCGCAAACATCTATTATCTATTGGGTGGGTTCATCGATGCCGCGCGAGAACTTTAACGACCTGCTTGCCTTCATTGCCGTTGCGCGCGAGCGCAGCTTCACCCGCGCGGCGGCGCAGCTGGGGGTGTCGCAATCCGCATTGAGCCACACGGTCCGCGCGCTCGAAACGCGGCTTGGCCTGCGCCTGCTGACGCGCACCACGCGCAGCGTTTCCCCGACCGAGGCCGGGGAGCGCCTTCTCCAGACGGTGGCCCCTCGCTTCGAGGAGATCGAAGCCGAGCTGACCGCGGTGACCGAGCTTGGCGATAAGCCCACGGGCACCATTCGCATCACAGCCACCGACTACGCCACCAAGACCGTCCTGTGGCCGAAATTGTCCAAGGTGCTTCGGGCGTATCCGGAGATCAAGGTGGAAATCATCACGGACTATGGCCTCACCGATATCGTCGCGGATCGCTATGACATCGGTGTGCGCAGCGGCGATCAGGTGGCCAAGGACATGATCGCGGTGCGCATCGCGCCGGATATGCGCATGGCCATCGTTGGGTCGCCCGCCTATCTGGCAGAGCGGCCGCTGCCAAAGACCCCTCAGGACCTGACGGCGCACAACTGCATCAACCTGCGTCTGCCGACGCTGGGTGGCTTCTACGCATGGGAGCTCAAGAAAGGGAAGCGCGAAGTGCAGGTGCGGGTAGAGGGCCAGCTAGCCTTCAACGGTACCTATCAGATACTGGATGCCGCGCTGTCCGGGTACGGTCTTGCGTACGTGCCCGCGGATCTGGCCCAGGCGCACGTGGCAGCGGGCCGCCTCGTCTGGGTGCTTGAAGACTGGTGTCCCACCTTTGCTGGCTTGCACGCTTATTACGCCAGCCGGCGCCAGTCTTCACGAGCCATGGCGCTGGTCATCGATGCGCTTCGCTACCGTGCGTAGCTGACGCAACCTACCTCACGTACCTCACGTTAGGTCGCGGCGCGGGCATTCATGAGGTCAATTCATAAAGGCTTGCGGTTTTCCAGGCTTTTTCGATAGCCGGTACGTCCCTATCATCTCAGCTGGCTTGACGCGCAAGGAAGCTGCAGCTCGGCCCGGACGACGAACAATTCGTCGATAGCCTGGTGGCTCCCGGCCACGCGTCAACGCCGGGCTACACGGATCCCGGATACCCGATCGAAGGTCGTCGAGCCGCTTGAGGCTGAAGTTGCTTCGGTTGCTTCGATTGCTGTAGTTGCTTAAGGAGATGGATCATGCAAGAACGCAAATTGGGAAACAGTGGCCTCGAAGTGTCGGCGATCGGCCTGGGCTGCATGGGCTTGAGCTTTGGCTACGGCCCTGCCACCGAGACATCCGAAGGCATCAAACTGATTCGGGCTGCATTCGAACGCGGCGTCACGTTCTTCGACACCGCCGAAGCCTATGGCCCGTTTGTCAACGAGACGCTCCTTGGCGAAGCGCTTGCGCCGTTTCGCGACCAGGTGGTGATCGCGACCAAGTTCGGCTTCAAGGATGGTGACTCGAGCAAGGGCCTGGACAGCCGGCCAGAGCGCATCCGCGCGGTTGCCGAGGCTTCGCTCAAGCGCCTGAAGACGGATTGCATCGACCTGTTCTACCAGCACCGCATCGATCCGGCGGTACCGGTCGAGGACGTGGCCGGCACCGTCAAGGATCTGATCCGGGAAGGCAAGGTCAAGCACTTCGGCATGTCCGAAGCGGGTGCGCAGTCGATTCGCCGCGCGCACGCCGTGCAGCCGGTTGCCGCGCTGCAGAGCGAGTATTCGCTGTGGTGGCGCGAGCCGGAGGAGACGGTGCTGCCGACTCTCGAGGAACTGGGCATCGGCTTCGTGCCGTTCAGCCCGCTGGGCAAGGGTTTCCTGACCGGTGCGATCGACGCGAACACCGCGTTCGACAAGACCGATTTCCGCAATATCGTGCCGCGCTTTTCCGAGGCAAGCCGCAAGGCCAACGCGGCCCTGGTCGAGGTGCTTGGCACCATTGCCGACGGCAAGGGCGCCACCCGGGCGCAGGTTGCGCTCGCCTGGCTGCTTGCGCAGAAGCCGTGGATCGTGCCGATTCCGGGCACCACCAAGCTGCATCGGCTGGAAGAGAACATCGGTGCGGCCACGGTCGAACTGTCGGCTGACGACCTGTCCGCCATCGAAGCCGCGCTGCGGCAGATCACGGTCGTGGGGGATCGCTACCCGGCCCACCTGCAGCAGCGCGTCGACCGCTAACTCACGCCATGTTGCCCGGAACCAGCACTGTCCTACGTCACGCCGCGAACACGCACAGCTTGCGGATCCTTGCCATCCTGAGCACGTTGATGGCCTTTGCATCGATTTCGACGGACCTGTACCTGCCCGCGCTGCCTGCCATGGCCATGGCGCTGCATGCGGATGCGGGTACGGTCGAGCTGACGATTTCGGGCTATCTGGTCGGCTTCAGCCTGGGTCAGCTGTTATGGGGCCCGCTCGGCGATCGGTACGGTCGCCGCCTGCCGATCTGCGTCGGGCTAGTGTTGTTCATCCTCGGTTCCGCGGGCTGCGCGCTGTCGACCAATGCGAGCATGCTGGTCGGCTGGCGCGCACTGCAGGCCGTGGGTGCCTGCGCCAGTGTCGTGATCGCCCGCGCGATGGTGCGCGATCTCTATAGCGGCCACCGCGCGGCCCAGATGATGTCCACGCTGATGACGGTGATGGCCATCGCGCCGCTGTTGGGGCCGAGTGTGGGTGGGCAGATCCTGCATGTCACATCGTGGCGGGCGATTTTCTGGGCGCTGGTGGGGGTTGGCCTGGCGACGCTCGCGATGCTCGGCGCTCTCCCCGAAACCCTGCCGCCGGAGCGCCGCAATCGCGCACCGCTGCGGCACGCGCTGGCCGATTACGCCGCACTGCTGCGCCACCGCCGGGTGCTCGGCTACGCAGGCGCAGGCGGTTTTTTCTATGGCGGCCTTTATGCGTATATCGCCGGCACGCCGTTTGCCTACATCAACTATCACCAGGTATCGCCGCAACGCTATGGCCTGCTGTTCGGCGCGGGCATCATCGGCATCATGATCACAAACCAGTTCAACGCCAGGCTGGTGGCGCGGCTCGGCAGCGATCGGCTGATGCGGGCCGGCGCCCTTGGCGCGGCGCTCGCGGGCATGTTGCTGGCGGTCGACGCATGGACGGGGTGGGGCGGGCTGACGGGCCTCGTGGTGCCGCTCTTTCTGTATGTTTCAGCGACCGGGTTCATTGTCGCCAATTCGATCGCCGGCGCGCTCGGCAGCTTCCCGGAAGGCGCCGGCGCGGTGTCCGCGCTGATCGGCGCGATCCAGTATGGCACCGGCATCCTGGGGTCGGCGCTGGTCGGCCTGTTCGCCGACGGCACGCCGTGGCCGATGGGATGGGTC
Organism: Cupriavidus sp. PET2-C1; assembly: GCF_054515855.1. NCBI lineage: Bacteria > Pseudomonadati > Pseudomonadota > Betaproteobacteria > Burkholderiales > Burkholderiaceae > Cupriavidus > Cupriavidus sp. PET2-C1. The sequence goes on along the minus strand of NZ_CM137259.1, from coordinate 3,488,570 downwards.
ATCGCGCTGATGGGGATCGGCAGCCTGCTTTGCGCACGGCTTCTGGTGCCGTCCACCGGCGTCGTGCCGGGCACGGCATCGGCGTGCGCTTGAACATGGCGTCTCACGCCAGCGCGATCAGGATCAGGATCAACCCTGCCCCAATGGCGACGGCGCCGATGGCGCGCGCGGCGCGCTCGCCGGCCGGTGCGAGACGCTCGACGGTGATGGCTGCCGTCACGGCAGCCATCACGCGCAGGTCCATGACCCCGATGACAAGGAGGATCGAAGTCAGGCCTGCACAGCTGCAGCTGCAGTGCAGGCCGAGGGTCAGGCCGAGCTGCAGCCCATTTCGTCCATTTCGCCACGCCGTGCCGGCGTGCCCCCGCAGCCCGCGGCCGGGCCCAGGTGCCTCCCGGCAGCAGGCAAGGTGGCGGGCCTTCCAGGCGGTGAACTGAAATGCGCCGGCGCTCAGGACTACCACGCCCGCCATGAGCGGAACCGCGCGTGCCAGCGCCGGCAGCCGCATCTCGAGCGCCGCCAGCGCAGCACCCAGCGCAAAGACGGCCATGCCGAGCACGGCCCACACGAAGAAGTACCCCACGCCCACCAGCGCGGTCAGCCGGCCCAGGCGCGTCGGGCCTGTCGTGCCGGCGGCCTGGCGGTAGCGCCACAGCATGGGCACCAGGGAAGGCAGCATCATCGCCGCCATCATCACGACCCACATGCCGAGGAATGACGCCGCAACGCGGGGCCACGTCTGTCCGCACATCCGCATCCACGCCATCGACATCGTCCAGCCGCCGGGCATCGGCATCGCGCCCATCGCCGACATGGACGCGGACCAGGCGATCGTCACCGCCGTGCAGGCGGAGAAGAGCAGCGCGCAGACGCCCAGGAAGGCGCGCTCGGAGACCAAGCTTCGTGGAGGCTGCGCTCCCCGGGATGCGTCTGCGTTGCCCATGGCTTGGCTCAGCGCTCGCCGTACTCGTCGTGGCGGCGCCACCAGATGCCCGTCTCGTTGCGCCCCTTGGGGGCGCGGTCGAGCCATTGGTACATGCCCCAGAGGCCGTCCACCCCGCGCGCATAGGTGGAGTAGGTGTGATAGACCACGCCATCCTCGAGCACGAACGCGCTCAGGCCCGGCCGATCGCGCGAGTACGTGGCTGCGTCGGTGCCGCATGTGGCTGCGAACTGGGCGACGGGCTCCGGGGCCGGTGCTGCGTCCATCGCGTGGCCACCGCGCTGGTAGTTGTACTCGATGCCGCCCTCGCGCTGTTGCGTCTCGGTGAAGGAGACGTTGGCATCGAAGTTGAAATCGCTGCCGAACGAGGACGCCCAGGGAAACGTCCACCCCATTCGCCGCTTGTACGCCTGCAGTTTCGCCAGCGGTGCGCGCGACACTGCCGTCAGCGTGACGTCGTGATTCGCCAGGTGAACCACGACGCCGTTGAACCCGTCCGCGATCGACGAGCAGGACGGGCACCCCGCCGTGTAGTCGGGCCCGAACATGAAGTGGTAGACAAGGAGCTGCGAGCGCCCCCGGAAGAGGTCTGCCAGCGAGGCGCTGCCTTCGTCGGTCTCGAACCGGTACGCCTTGTCGACCCGGACCCACGGCAACGCCTGGCGTCGCCGCGCCAGCTCGTCGCTGCGCCGCGTCAGGTCCTTTTCCGCCTCGAGCAGCTCGAGCCGCGCTGCCAGCCACTCTTCGCGTGTCGCGGTCATGTGTTGCGTCATCATGCTTTCCTCCGTTGGGTGTCCATCGTCGCTCACTTAGTGCTAGGTACGATGTATGGGTTGGTGGTCGTGATAGATTAGTGCCGGGCATCCGAACGATGGGAGTGACAAGTGTGGCGCGATTGGGATTCAGATGGATTCGCTGATCACCGCTGCGGCGCGCGCGCTCGCGGCGGGTGACCCGCTCGGCGCGCTGAACCGGGTCGCCTTGCGCGACGACGCGCCAGCGCTTGCGCTGCGCGGCATCGCGATGGCGCAGCTTGGCGATCTCGTGCGCGCGAAGGCGCTGGTGCGAAGCGCGGCGCGCGCCTTCGGCCCGAAGGAGGCCGTGGCCCGCGCGCGGTGCGTGGTCGCCGAGGCCGAGATCGCGCTGGCCTCGCGCGACCTGAGCTGGCCGGCAAAGACGCTCGACGCGGCGCGCGCAACCCTGGAGGCGCATGGCGACCGGGTGAACGCCGCGCATGCGCGGTTTCTCGAAGCCCGGCGCCTCCTCCTGATCGGGCGCCTCGACGAGGCCGAGCTTGCGCTGGCCCAGCTCGACCCCGCGCCGTTTCCGCCCGCGTCCAGCGCCGCCCATGCGCTGGTCGTCGCGGGGATTGCCATGCGGCGCCTGCGCACGCAGGCGGCACGCGCAGCGCTTGCCCGGGCCGAGCGCGCCGCGCGCCACGCCGGCATCCCCGCGCTGACGGCGGAGGTCCAGAGCGCATTCCTCATCCTGAAAACGCCCGCGGCGCGCCTGATTGCGCGCGGCGAGGAGCGGTTCCTCCTGCTCGATGAGGTGGAGGTATTGCTGGGGTCCAAGGCGCTCGTCGTCGACGCGTGCCGTCATGCCGTGCGTGACGCGGGCACGGTGGTTTCGCTGGCAAGGCGTCCGGTGCTGTTCGCGCTCGCACGCGCGCTGGCCGAAGCGTGGCCCGCGGACGTGCCTAGGGACGCGCTCGTTGCGCGGGCATTCCGCGCCAGGCATGCCGATGAGTCGCATCGCGCGCGGCTACGCGTTGAAATCGGGCGGCTTCGCACGGTGCTCGGGCCGCTGGCTGGCGTGAGCGCGACCCAGCGCGGGTTTGCGCTGGTGCCGCACGTCGCCCGTGAGGTTGTCGTGCTGGCGAGGCCCGTCGACGAGGCGCATGCGGCAGTGCTCGCCTTCGTTGCGGACGGTGAATCATGGTCTAGCTCAGCCCTGGCGGTGGCCCTTGGCGCCAGCCAGCGCACCGTGCAGCGGGCGCTCGACGCGCTTGCGGCAGCCGGCAAGGTGCAGTCGTTTGGGCGCGGGCGGGCGCGCCGCTGGCTGACGCCGCCCGTGCCGGGATTCGCGACGACCTTGTTACTCCCCGCGCCACTGCCGGGTGACTAGAATGCACTTCATGGAAAGCACTTCATAGAAAGCACATCACTACAGCATGACGAGGATGGAAACATGAAACGATCTGCGGCCGACATCATCCGTGAATATGGTCCCTTTCCGGGTGTCGATAGCGTGCATGGGGTCACGTATGACGGCCAGCAAGTCTGGTTTGCCACCGGCGACAAGCTGATCGCGCTGGACCCGGCGAGCGGGAAGACGCTGCGCTCGATGGATGTCGCCGCACACGCAGGAACGGCCTTCGACGGCCAGCACCTGTTCCAGATCGCCGAGGATCGCATCCAAAAGATCGATCCGCAGACCGGCCGCGTGGTCGCCACGATTCCGGCGCCCGGCGGCGGCAACGACTCGGGACTCGCATGGGCCGAAGGGACGCTCTGGGTGGGGCAGTACCGGGAGCGGAAAATCCATCAGGTCGATCCCCAAACCGGCGAGATTCTTCGCACCATCGAGTCCAATCGCTTCGTCACCGGGGTCACCTGGATCGAGGGAGAGCTCTGGCACGGCACCTGGGAAGGCGAGCAGAGCGAGTTGAGGCAAGTCGATCCCCGAACGGGAAAGGTCCTGGAGAGCATCGAGATGCCAGCCGGCGTCGGCGTGTCGGGGCTCGAATCCGATGGCGGCGACCAGTTCTTCTGCGGAGGCGGAAGCAGCGGGAAGGTAAGAGCCGTGCGCCGGCCCGGGCGAAGCGGCGCGGCCGGCAGCGGCTCCGGGATCCCCGTCGACGCCACTAGCAAGTAACCGAGGCGCCCCCTACGGGCGAGGGGGGCGGCTTGAGGAGCCGCCTGATGCCCGTCGCTAAACGGTATATACTGTTTAGCCTGTTTTTGATTTGAGAATGACCGTGAATTCACCCATCATCAAGCCGCCGACGAAAGAAGTCTTTCATTTCCCGACGAGCGCGCCGGTAGCCGACAGCAACGCAGCCGCCCCCAAGGGGAAGATCCCAAGGGGCTCGGGTAGCAAGAAGGCCGTGACCAAGGCCGCAACGAAGGCCGCAACGAAGGCCGCAACGAAGGCCAAGCCCAAGGCTGCACCGAAGGCCGAGACCAAGACTGCAACGAAGGCCGAGACGAAACCCCAGAAGAGCAAGCCATCGAAGGCGGAAGCTCGCGCCGATGTGGCCGCGCCGAAAAAAGTGCAGGGCGCCAAGAAGGAAAAGGTGCTGCGCGACAGCTTCACGATGCCGAAGTCCGACTACACGAAGCTCGCCGAGCTCAAGCAGCGGTGCCTGGACGCGGGCGTGCACATCAAGAAGAGCGAGATCCTGCGCGCCGGATTGCTGCTGCTTGCCGCAAGCTCGCCGGAGCAATTGCTGAGCGCGGTCTCAAAAGTCGAAGCCATCAAGACCGGGCGTCCGGCCAAGGCCTGAGCGGCGTGCCTCGGGCGGCGGGTTCCGGTTGCAGCCCGCCGTCGCCGAAACATTGGCCTATCCGTGTTTTGCCATGTCCTCGAACTTGGCAAATACCCGAGCCTGGACAGCATCCATGACGGCGAGGATTTGCGCATTGGCGGGCGCACTTGCTGTCACGCCGGTCGCGTCCTTCGGTTTTGAGCCGACCGGATAGCACACAAACTCCGTATCGAACCTGCCTGCCGACTCCTTCTTCAGGCGCCGGTTGAGTGCCTTCAGATATTGCTTCTTGGTGGTCTTTGACATAGGTGCCTCGGTCCTCCATGCGGTTGCAAATAGCGAGGCGCAAGCGTCGTGACGCATGGTCCCCGTTTTCGTTGAAGTGCTTCCACGACTCTCTTCTTTGCCAAGAGTAGAACATAGTCCAGGAAGCTCCCGCTGGTCAAATGTGCGTCCCCGGGCTGCTGGAGGTGGCTCAGTGCAGGCCCTGCGTTTGCCTGCACGGCCGCTCTCGGCCAGTTTCGCTTGTTCGACATTGGTGTCGGGATCATCGACAATCTCGATGCATTTATTCGGTTGCGTTCCCCACTCTGTGCGGCCTGGGCGGCACAGGGCGATGTGATGGCGGTCGACGGATACCGAGCCGCGTTTCCGGACGTCTTATCTGATTGACCGTTGTGAGATTCCCACGATGTCAGCGTCTTTCGTCGTAGCCGCAGCCCAATCCATTTCCGTCGCCGGTGACATACAGCAGAACGTCGACCGGCATCTCTCATTTCTACGCGAAGCCGCCGCGAGACGCGTGCGCCTGGTCGTCTTTCCCGAGCTGTCGCTGACCGGATACGAGAGCACCATTGCAAGCGAAGTCGCAATCCACGACGACGACGCGCGGCTCGCGCCCCTGCGTCACGAATGCACGCGAAGCGGACTGACCGCCGTCGTGGGCGCTCCCTTACGCTTCGACGATGGGGTGCGGATCGGCGCGCTGACGTTGACGCCGGACGGCAAGGTCACCAGCTATACGAAGCAATACCTGCATCCAGGAGAAGACGCGACCTTCGCGCCCGGACCAGGCGGGCCGCCGATTTCCGTTGACGGCGAGACTGTCGCGCTCGCCGTTTGTGCAGACACGGGCCATCCAGAGCATGCAGCGCAAGCGTCCACCATGGGCGCGGTCCTGTACGCGGCGGGCGTGCTATTCACCGCGAACGGTTACGCCGCGGATACCGCGTTGCTCCGGCGCTATGCGGAACAGCACCGCTTCGCCGTACTGATGGCTAACCACGGCGCCGACACAGGCGGATGGTCATCCATAGGCAAGAGTGCGTTTTGGGACGAGGGCGGCCGCTGCGTCGTCGCAGTGGACGGACCAGGGGCCGCGCTGGTCATCGCGAGCAGGGCCGACGCCGGCTGGCACGGTGAAGTCGTCTCGTTGCGATGAACCAATTTGAGTGGTGCATTTGTATCGCCACGCCGTGCGGGGAGGGCGGGCAAGCGAAGCGTGTCGACCGCTAGCCCGACCTCGGCCACTATTGCTGCGTGAGCATCAGGTTCAGGTTCTGAACCGCAGCGCCGGATGCGCCTTTGCCAAGATTATCGAACACCGCGGACAGCAGGACATGCCCGTGCTCCATGTTAGGAAATACGCTTAAGCGCATGTCGTCCGTACCGTTCAGCGCCTGTGGATCCAGATGCTTCAAGACGGACGATTCGTGCAGCGGCAACACACGTACATGGGCCGCCCCGGCATAGTGGCGTGCGAGGCATGCGTGTAACGTGGCGCCATCCACGTGGGGCGCCAGCAGCCGCAACTCCAGGGGCACCGTCAGCACGATGCCCTGGCGGAACGCACCATACGCAGGGACGAAGATGGGACGCTGCGCGAGCCCGGCGTGCTGCTGGATCTCCGGGGGGTGCTTGTGCGCGAGTTCCAGACCATATACCTGGTATGAAGGCGCGCTGGCGGCACCTTGCCCCTCATGTTCCTCCACGCCGGCACGCCCGCGTCCGGAATAGCCCGACACCGCATGAATGCTGATTGGGTAGTTGCCTGGTATGAGCCCAGCCTGCAGCAGGGGACGCAGCAAGCCAATGGCACCGGTCGGATAGCAACCGGGATTGGTGACCCGACGTGCGTTGGCAATGCGCTCAGCCTGTCCCTGCGTCATTTCCGGAAAGCCGTAAGTCCAGTCCGGATGTGTGCGGTGGGCGGAACTTGCGTCGATTACCCTGACGGCAGGATTCACAATGGCGTGCACCGCCTCGCGCGCGGCGGCATCAGGCAAACAGAGAATGGCGATGTCGCAGGCGTTGATGGCTTCCGCGCGACGCCGCGGATCTTTGCGTTCCGCAGCGGCAAGCGTGAACAGTCTAAGGTCGGTCCGGTTGCGCAACCGTTCGTGGATCTGCAACCCGGTGGTGCCTTGGTCGCCGTCGATGAAAACAACGGGAGAGCTCATAAGTGAAATACTCCGGTGACTGTGGGTTGTGACAAGTAGAGCGAGCCCCTATGTTCCATGGAGCGATAGAATAGGGAAAGTTGTATTTCATAACGTGAATATTCAGTTTTTCTGAATCTGGACGCCGACATGCGAGAGATCAGCCTGGACCGTTTGCGCACACTGGTCGCCATTGCCGACCGTGGCTCGTTTGCCGATGCGGCGCGTGCATTGCACCTGGCGCCGCCAACGGTCAGCCTCCACATTGCTGAACTCGAAGACCGCATTGGGGCTCCACTCCTGTCACGCAAGCGCGGACACGTCAGGCCGTCGGCGATAGGAGAGGTGCTGGTGGAACGCGCGCGTCGACTGCTGGCCGATGCGGAGCAGGCGTTAGACGATATTCAACGCCAGGTGGAGGGGCTCGAAGGGCGTGTGCGGCTTGGTGCGTCGACTGGCGTGATCGCGCACCTGTTGCCGCAAGCGCTTGAGGTGCTGCGCCAGCACCATCCCGCTATCGACATTCAGGTTGTAGTACTCACTTCGCATGAAACGCTGTCCCGACTGGCGGATGGAACGCTGGATGTTGGCCTGATCGCACTGCCTCAGCCCCCGGCGGCTGGACTCGTGATAAAGCCTTGGCGCCGCGACCCCGTGATGGCCTTTGTGCCGGCGCATTGGCGGTGTCCGGCCCGCGTCACGCCTGAATGGCTCGCCGCCCAACCTCTCATTCTCAATGACGCAACCACGCGTCTCTCGCGTCTGACTGCGGAGTGGTTCGCGACCGCGGGGCACCATCCTGCGCCGCGCATTCAGCTCAACTACAACGACGCGATCAAGAGCCTGGTAGCGGCAGGTTACGGCGCAGCGCTGTTGCCCCACGAGGCCACTACGCCATTGCCCGACAACCGCATTGTCATGCGTGCGCTGCGCCCGGCGTTGTGGCGTCGGCTTGGCATTGCACATCGTGCGGGGTACGTTGAGCGTTCCACGCAACACGTACTTGATGTGTTGTGGGGGCTGCGATTGGCGTAGGCGTTGCCATTTGCCATTTGCCATTTGCCAATTCCGAAGTTCGCCGACTTCTCTGGGCTCCTACCCCATCGGCAGGGCACTTCCTCCCTCGCTGTATAGCCCTGTCAAGACCGGTACGTCGGGTGCCCCAACGCATGGCAGTTCTTTGCTTGTGTGTACTAGGACACGGTACAGATTCGCACTTTCGCATGACTATCAGAGAATCTAGCCCTCAGTGAGGCATTGGTGACGGAAACGCTGCGCGCCTACGGCAATGGTTAAAGCAGTCGGCGACCGCTTCGCTGCACGGTCACGTCCAATGTCTTACTTACAGGGAGACAGGGAGGACTACACGATGTCCCTTTGCGCACTCAGGAAGGCATTTGGTGCCATTGCGGCGGCGGGCCTAATAAGCCTTGCGCTGGCCGGTTTGGCACAGGCCGCGGATCTCAAACTGGCCATGAGTTCGGCGCCGACCTCTATGGACCCACACTTCTACAACCTTTACGCGAACAACAACGTGGCCGCGCATATTTTCGATACCATGGTGTCGAGGGACGCGGACAGCCGCATCATCCCGGGTCTTGCCGAATCCTGGAAACTGGTCAACGACTTAACTTGGGAATTCAAGATCCGCAAGGGCGTGAAATTCCATGACGGCTCAGAGCTGACCACCGAGGACATTGCCTGGTCGCTGGACCGCCCGGCCACCATCCAGAACAGTCCCGGCAAGTTCGACGTCTATACCAAGGCGATCGTCAACAAAAAGGTGATCGACAGGTACACCATCCAGCTCACCACCGAACAGCCGTATCCGCAGATATTGAGCGACCTCACGGCGATCTCGATCGTGCAGAAGATTGCCACGCAGAGGCTGACCTCGGACGATTTTGCGCACGGCAAGGGGATGATCGGCACGGGGCCGTTCAAGTTTGTCAGCTATGCGCGCGATGACCGGGTCGAGTTGGTGCGCAACCATGACTACTGGGGCCCCAGGCCGGCATGGGAAGCGGTAACGTTGCGCTTCATTCCCAATCCGGCCACGCGCCTGGCCGCCTTGCTCTCCGGCGACGTGCAGGCCATCGAGAACGTGTCAACGCCCGACTTACCCAAGGTTCGCAACGATCCAAGGTTGATCTTCTTCCACAAGATCTCGCACCGCGTGATCTACCTGTACGTCGATGCCAAGCGTGACAAGTCGCCCTATGTGACGACTCGGGAGGGCCAGCCGATGGACAAGAACCCGCTGAAGGATGCGCGGGTGCGCAATGCCATCAGCATGGCCATCAACCGGCAGGGCATCAAGGACCGTCTGATGGAAGGCCTGTCGGAGCCTACCAACAACCTGGTGCCGTCGACCCTGTTCGGCTACAACCCGGACCTTAAGCCGGTCAAGTACGAACCGGAGCGGGCCAGGAAACTGCTGGCCGAAGCCGGCTACCCCAACGGCTTCGGCCTGACGCTCCATACTCCGAACAACCGCTATGTCAACGACGAGCAGATTGCCGAGACCATTGCGCAGAACCTCACGCGTATCGGCCTCGTGACCAAGGTGGAAGGCATGCCGATGGCCACGTACGCGTCCAAGGGCATCAAGCACGAATGGTCGTTCGGGCTGAGCGGCTGGGGCGCGCAGACCGGAGAAGTCAGTTCGCCGCTGCGCGCGTTGCTGGCCTGCGAGGACAATAAGAGGGGCTTCGGGACATACAACTGGGGCGAATACTGCAATCCCAAGATGGATGTCGTACTGGAGAAGGCGCTGGCAACCGTGGATGACAACGAGCGATCCAAGCTACTTCAGGAGGCGACCGAAATTGCCCTCAACGATGGCGGCATCATCCCGATCCACCTGCAGGTGACTACCTGGGCCACGCGCAAGGGCATTATCTATGTGCCCCGTACTGACGAGCGGACCCTCGCATATTTCTTCGCGCCGCAGTAAGGAAGGTCGCTGATTCAGTGCTTGCGGGTTTTCCCTCAATTCTGGGCGCGGATCGCGGTGAGACAATCCAGCCGTATCGCACGAACTATGCATCGTAGCGATCCAATGCTCGCAGACCAACCGAAGGGAGATGAATATGCATCGCTTTGTCGCTCTTTCCGCTGTCCCAATCGCTTTTGCCTGTGGCTACCTTGCAGCCCATACGGGACTGCCGCCGGCCCACGCGCAGATCCCGCCCGCCACGTTGGCGCCGCAGATCATCAACTTGGTTGCCATGAGCAATGAAGACATCGGACCGCAGGTTCCCAATATGGGCACGCTACGTACGAAAGGGCTGGTGGCGACGCCACAAGGGACCGTTGCAGTGCAATCGGGCAATGTTCCGAAGCACTATCACACCAGCGCCGACGAGATCCAGTATGTCATTTCAGGAAAGGGCACATTCTGGCTGGGCAGTGAACAGCGCGAGGTCGGCCCGGGCGACCTGATTATCATTCCAAAGGGTGTCGCGCACGCGGGTTCGATCGCAACCAGCGGCGATTTCAAGGCGCTGGCAATCAAGTTGCCGCCGCAGGCTGCCGGGGATACCCATATGCTTCCCTGAAACATCAACGCACTGAAGGCGGAAGCTCTGGCTCCCGCAAGAGGCCAGCTTGTTCTCGCCCCCCCTGTTCCCTCCGGCCGTGTCCTGGCGGCCAGTTGCTGCTGCCCGACCCGCCCCACATTACAAAAAAGCTCCTCGCGCTTTTTTTTCACATTAGAATCAAGTGCACGAGAACGATGCCCACGGAGAGCATCGCATCGATATTGCCGGCCGGTTTGCCGGATCAGTGTAACGAAAATCGATCGCAGTCGAGCAATTTATGGACAACCATAATCTGGCTTTGACGCTTTACCATCACAGTATCGAGACGCCCGAGGCAATCGCCATTTGCTGTGACGGCCGTTCCCTGACCTATGCCGACCTCGCACAACGTGCCGCACGGCTGGCTCACTTCCTACGTGAAAGCCCTGAGTGGGGCATAAACGGTGGGCATCCGCCGCGCATTGGCGTTCTCGCGCCGCAAAGCATCGAGGCGTATGTCGCACTGCTCGGCACGTGCTGGGCGGGGGGCACCTATGTGCCGATCAGCATAAGTGCCCCGCCCGAGCGGATCGCCGAAATCCTGGCGCGCTGTCGCCTCGCCGCGATCGTGGTGGACACACAAGGTGCGGCGTTACTCGCCCGGGAGCTCCTTCATGTTTGCCCACCACTTGTCGTCGCGCCTGATCCACAGGCGTTGAATGCATTGAGTGGTGGTGCCGTCAAGGTGGTCTCGACCGATGCGCTGCCGTCCGCGCGGGTGTCGGAACCGAAGCATGTCGGCGCGGGACACCCGGCCTACATCATCTTCACGTCAGGCACGACCGGCACACCAAAGGGCGTCGTCATCCCGGCGGGCGCTGTACACCACTATATCGACTCGATCTCCGCGATACTAGGATTGACCTCCGATGACCGGGTGCTTGAAACCGCTGAACTGTCTTTCGACGCATCGGTGCATAACATGTTTTCGACATGGGAAGCCGGAGCATCGCTATATGTCCTTCCGAAGCACCAGGCAATGAATGCGGTCAAGCGTGCAGTCGAAGCGCGGCTCACCGTGTGGAACTCCGTGCCGTCGCTGGTTGGGATGCTGCGTCAGCTAAAATCGTTGCGTCCTGGCGTGCTGCCCGATATTCGCATTGCTGCTTTTGGCGGTGAACAGTTGTCGGCTGGAATCGTCGATGCGTGGCGAGTTGCAGCGCCCAACAGCACGATCCACAACCTTTACGGTCCCACCGAGACTACCGTGTACTGTCTGAATGAGGTTGTCGGCAAGCCGACGCCTCTGACGCCTGGGCGCGATGTGGTGGCGATCGGGCGGCCATTGCCCGGAAATCTCGCAGCCGTGTTCAGCGAGACGGGGGCGATGCTCGCCGACGGCGAATCCGGCGAGTTGGGAATTGGCGGCCCGCAGCTCGCCATCGGCTACCTGGATGCGCCGGAGCTCACGGCACAGCGCTTTCCGACTCGCGCGGGCGCGCGGTGGTATCTAACCGGCGATCGCGTTGTGCGCAATGCGTCCGGAACATTGCATTACCTGGGCCGGGTGGATAACCAGGTGAAAGTGCTCGGTCATCGCGTTGAACTCGAAGAAGTCGAGGCCCATTTGAGGATCGTCGCTGGTGCCGACCTGGTGGGGGCCGTAGGCTGGCCAAGCGATGTCGACGCAACACGCGGCATCGTAGCGTTCGTCGCCGGCGACGCGGTCGACACTGCAAAGGTGCGGCGCGATCTCGCGCGGCGTCTACCTGCGTACATGGTGCCTTCACGGGTTATCGCGTTGCCCGGCATGCCGCTCAATCGAAACGGAAAAGTAGACCGCCATGCCTTGCTGGATCTGCTCGAACGGGGGAGCTGAAAGTGAGCCAGCGGCGCGACCTGATAATCGACCCGGCCATCGAGAATCCGCAGACCGTTGCAAGGACGCCCAGACGGTCGCTCCGCGAAATCATCTCGATCGACAGACGCGAACCGATCGTCGCATTTTCAGAGACCGCGCGCGGCCGGCTGCTGATCGTCACGTTGTTTACCCTCGTGCTGATACGAGTGAATGGCTGGCCAATGTTGATCGCCGGCGGGGCCGCTGCGTTGTCGGCATATGCGCCGCGCTTTCGCGGCATCGCCACGTTTGTTGCCAGCTTATCGTTGCTGCCGGCTTCGGGCCTATGGTTTTCGTTCGACATTATCGCCGCGGCGATGGCGCATGAACGGGTCGCAGGCGCGTCGGCGGTTGTGCTGGCGTACATGGCGCTGATCGCCTTCATGCTGGTCGCATGGCTCACGCTGAGCGCGGCTCGACACAACGACGCGCTGTTCGTAGCGCGCCGACCGGTATCGACGCTGCTCGCCATCGAAGCGGTGCTGTGCGGCCTCACGTGTATGCCGTTCGTCCACGGATGGCTAAGAGTCGGCGTATGGGCGTTTCTGGCGATCGCAACGCCGAACATCTGGTTTTTCGCCTATGCGCTCGTCGATCAGCGTTCCCGCGCACGGGGACCGATGCTGTACCAGCTAGGTCTCTTTCACCCGTTCTGGGGTTCGACCTCAACGCCGTGGGGTAAAGGAGCAGCATTCCTGCGCAAGGTCCAGTCGACGACGCGGCGCGAAATCGCGGTGACACAACTCAAAGCGGTCAAGCTGCTACTCTGGTCGTGCGTTCTGGCGGACATCAACACAGCGGCGCACTGGATGGGCGCGTCGGTCCTGCGAATTCCTACCCTCGAAGGTGTGCAGGCCGCGTATTTTCAGCATCGGCCATATCCGATTGCGATCGGCTGGACAGCGCTCGTGCTGGATGTCGTGTTCTCGGCATTGACGCTCGCTGCTGCGGGGCATCAGGCGATCGCGGTGGCGCGCCTTGCCGGCTATCGTCTGCCGCGCAATACGTGGCGCCCGCTCGAGTCGCGCTCGCTCGCGGATTTCTGGAACCGGTACTACTACTATTTCAAAGAACTACTGGTTGATTTCTTTTTCCTGCCGACTTTTCTTAGGGCCTTCCGCCAACATCCGCGCTTGCGGATTTTCTTCGCGACATTCATGGCAGCGGGCGTCGGCAATGCAATATACCACTTCGTTCGAGATATCGGACTTGTCGCGGTGATTGGGTTCAAGGCCACGTGCGAGACATTTACGAGCTATGTCTTTTATTGCGTCGTACTGGCGCTGGGCATCGGCATTTCGCAAGTCCGTTCACTTTCCGGTCCACGAGTGCCGCGCACACGGGCGGCCCGCCTGGCCGCATTCGTTGGGATTTGGCTGTTCGTCATATGCCTTCATCCGTTTGGCAACGAAACGCGTTTCTATACCCTCGAACAGCGCATCACGTTCATGGCTAGTCTTATCGGAGTCGATTGATGGATAATCAACATAAGGTACAGATTCGTGCGTTCGTCGTTGACGCACTGCGCAATCGCAATGACAACGGCGAACTTGCCGATCATGAATCGCTTTTTATCAGCGGCCGACTTGATTCGCTCTCGATGCTGATGCTCGTCGCTCATTTGGAGGCGGAATTCGATATTGATTTCGCCACCGTTGACTTTGACGTCAATCTTATAGACTCGATCGATGAAATTGAGGCGCTGGTTCGTGAAAGGGCGGCTCTATAGCCTGCCGAACAGTCGTCGTTTACCACGGGCAAACGACCGCGCGTTGAAAGGGTTATGAATGTCAGGTGTACTTGCCCGCAGTGATGGGCAACCCACGCGCAAATAGAGAGTCCTTTTGGAGACGAAGGCAATCCTGTTGGTTGGCGTGTTGGCAGTGCCCAAGCAACGGCCGTTGTACCTTGGAAGCCGCCGTAGAGGTCGCGCCGGGTCGACGGGCTGAAGTGGGTCGATCTGCGACCTTCGTTCTCCCCGCAGGTTGTCCGATAAGCAGTTTTTCCTGTGCCGCCACCCAATCGCAGGGTCAAGCACTAATACTCAGATCCCTCTGCGTGGGCACCTGGACCGTCTCTAGGTTCCTGCATCTGCATGGGCGCCGACGGCGCGCCCTACCTACTGCCCCAGCTTGCCGCACCACGCGCGCATGCTCCTGTGCACGAATCTTCCCCATCTCGCGTTAAGCCTCTGGAAGCGGATTCGCCAGGGTCACCTGCGGATCCTCAGCCCCGCTTGTACAGACCCAAAATAACCGGAAAAACGTGAAACAGAGCCTCTTCGCAATCGCCGCGATGTCTACCTTCGTCGCGGTCTGCGCCAGCATTGGTAGCGCTTGCGCCACCCCTCCAACGATTGCTTCAAACCTGCCACGCACACCGAGCATCAGGAAGGTACCGTCTTCTTCTGCTTCGACCGCGATCGCGCTCACGTCCACTTACTCCAGAACCGACCCGCGCCTCGAATTCTTCAATGCGCTCAACTCCCTGCGCATCGCAATGGGTGTAGGCGCGTTGCGGCAAGACGCCGCCCTGGACGCCGCGGCCGAGAACCACCTGGAGTATATGAAGCTCAACGCGGTGATGAGCCACACGGAGATCCCCGGGAATCCTGGTTTCACCAGTCCCGATCCGTACCAGCAAGTACTCACCGTGGGCGGATGGCACAAGCAATGGGTTGGACAGAATGCTTACAACGGCGAGATTGGCCGCTGCCTTGCCTCGATGGCGAACTCGGTTTACCACCTGCAAGGGATTACCAGCAATCAGGAGACCATCGGCCTCGCCATGCATGACAATTACTGCGTGACGAACTTTGGTGTGGTGACCGCAGCCGGAACCGGCGGCTATGGCCTCGCCCAATGGGGCGGCCAACAACTGCCTCCCGGCACTGGCGCCCACTACCCAGCCGACAATGCCAACGTCCACGGCTTGTTCATTCCTGGCCAGGAGATCCCGAATCCAGCGCCCGATCTGGCCAGAGCCGGTCCCCCGATCATGTTCCGCGTCAACGTTGAAAAGCCATCTGACGTGCTGACGGTTTCGAACTTCATCCTGACGGGGCCTGGCGGCAGTCGCGTACCGGCTCGCATCCTGGTGCCTGCCGAATCCAAGGCTGGCTCGGTTGCTTCGGCTGTCGAGGACGCGAGCTTGTTTCGAGGGGTAGTGTTCCTGCTCCCCACGCAGCCCATCGCTGCCGGCACATACACAGCGACTTTCGTCGGCTCGCGAAATGATGTGGCGATCAACAAGTCCTGGAGTTTTACAGCATACTGATCAGCCTCTTCCGCGTCTGGGCAGGCCGAGAATGCATCAAACTTTGCCCCCTGTCTTCTTTGGGGGTTTGTGGACTACCCCCTGATCTTCATACCCGGTACGGCAGGTCGCCCGGCGATTGCGGTCGTCGCTTGCCGGCCGGGGGCAGCCTATGGATAGAAGGTTTCGCCACGGTTCAGCATGTTGACGAATTCCTCGACTTTACGCGCCCTTGTTTCTGGTTTTTTGGCATTCTGTACCCGAAACAGGATGGCATAGCGGTTACGGCTGTTCAGTGTTGCAAAAAACTTCTTGGCTTCCGGATTTGCGTCCAAAGCCACCTGCAGGTCGTCCGGCACTATCGAGTTACTGGCGGACGTATAAGCAGCCTTCCAGCGGCCGTCCTTCCTGGCTTTCTCGATTTCGCACATGCCGGGCGGGCGCATCCTGCCTGCGGCGATCAGCGCTTCAGCCCTGTCTTTGTTAAGTTTGGACCAGATGCTTTTTGCGGAGCGTGGGGTGAAGCGTTGTAACCAGTACTTCTCGCTCTCAGCCTTCTTTTGACCATCAATCCAGCCATAGCAGAGGGCGCTTTCCAACGCCTGTTCGTAGGTTACGGTTCGCTGCTCGGTGCCTTTTTTCGCCAGACGCAGCCATGCTCCCGTCGAAGTGCTGCCGTTTTGCCCTAACCAACTTTCCCATTCGGTCTGACTGGAAAATGTTAGAGCGCATTCGGTCATGTCACTATCCTGAATGGTTGAGTACATGTGCGGGGGAGGGCGTCCGCAGCCTAACAGTGTTTATACGGACATCAACGTCCGTGGTGCGACCGGAGCGCCGCCGAGTCCGGTCATTCGATGGAGATCCGCTACGCACATCGATGATGCGTTGGTCGCGCCGCGGCGCTAGACAGTAATCTCGAACACGAATGCACCACCTTTAATTGCCCGGGGTGGTTAGGCCAAATTCGCGAAACAGAACAGATGCGCGGTCGTCTGGCGAGATCGTGTATTGCTCTGCTTGTCCGTTTGCGATGATCTTCAGTGCGTCGCCAAACAGGATTTTTCGACCAGTCTCGTTGTGCAGGACGATCAACACTTTTTGCACAAAAACCGCGTCGGGGTGTGTCGAATTCAGATAGTTGGCGGGGGAAAAGTCAATCCATTTCTGTGGAGACAGGTCGAAGGAGTATTGGTTCGCCCATTGCCCATCGACAAGTGCCTTCAGTAGGTACTCCCCGTCGCTTGTCCTGGTCAGCATAAACGTATCGGCATCCTGTTTGACTTCGACGTCAATCAAGTCGAGTCGCATCGGAGCTCTGATTCCGTAACTTCCGAAGCCGAGATCGCATAGCCAGCGTTCACCGGCCACGGTCAGCACGAGTGCCATATGGGTCTTGGGTCTTTCGACCGCGTAGAACATCGGTCTCGCCGCGACAAACTGGTAAGGTACCCCAAGCTCTTGCAGGGCCATCGCGAACATTCCGTTCACCTCATAGCAGTACCCGCCTCGGTTCCGATGAAGGATCTTCTCGGCAATTCTCTCGGGAACGAGGGAAACGCCTTTTTTTGCCTGCACGTCCAGATTTTCGAATGGAACAGTGAAGAGCTGCCGCCTCATCATTTCAGCAATGGTGGCAATATCTGCCACCGCGGGCCGTTCAAAACCGATCCGGTCGAAGTAGTGTTGCAACGTAAAATTCTCTGCTTTCATTTCATGGCAGTCTCGGTGAAAGAGCTTTCATCGTGACATCCCGGCCAGCTTCGGCCTATATACAATAGCGAAGAATCTGTTACGTAACAGATTTGGTTAAGTAGGCAATGAGAATGCAGAGGCGGCAGGCCGAAAGTCTTGCCAAAGAACGATGAGAGCCGTCTGCGAGCCAATGCCTGCCTGGCTTCTGACATCGGAAACGCGGTCTTCAAGTCGTAGCGACAGACATCCCAGCAAAGGCTAGGCAAGCAACCGCAAGGCATCAGCGAGCGAGAGCACCGTTGTGCGCGATTCGAACGCCGTTGAAAAAAGATGGTCGTGCACGACCTGATCTGGGTCGTAGCAGCAATCCTTGACCGTGAATAAACGGAAGTCCGCATCGCTCGCGTACGCGACCGACGACAGCACCACACCGGTCGACGCAATGCCCACCATGAGCAGGGTATCGATGCCCTGCGCGGAAAGCCGCACCTGCAGGTCGGTGCCAAAGAACACGCTAGCGCGATGCGCGATGATGAGCGGTTCGGTGGCCTGTTGGCCGAGTTCCGGCGAGATCTGGTCGTCGACGAAAAGACCGAGTTGCTTGATTCCCTGCCCGTTCCTGTTCAACGGGCTGACTTCCGGATAGCCTGGGCGAAAGTGAATCTTGGCGAAATAGACGCTGACGCCCTTGGCCCGTGCGGCGTCACACAGCTTGCGCGTATTGGAGAGCAAAGTGGGCGCGACCGATGGAAATAACGCCAGGATGTCAGTCTGATAGTGCATGACCACCAGAGCGGTTTGCGCTGCAACAATTGGCTGAATCCGCATGGTCACACTGTGCGCATCAGCGGTGCTTTCCATGCCCTGTCGATGGTCTGATGAATCGACGGCTCCACGTTCAACGGGTGGCGACATAAGGCTACGCGGTAGAGGATGATGTGATCGACTCTACCACGATCAATCGGCCCGGACGGGCGCCGGAACGTGGTCCGGCGCCCTGATTTGCCCCTTACTTCACGCTCGGCTATCGGTTACGCAGATCGAAGCGATCGAGGTTCATCACCTTGACCCAGGCAGCGACGAAGTCCTTGGCGAACTTATCCGCGCCGTCCTCGCTTGCGTACACCTCGCACAGGGCCCGGAGCTGGGAGTGCGAGCCGAACACCAGATCCACCCGCGATCCGGTCCACTTGACCTGCCCCGTCTTACGGTCACGTCCCTCGAACACATCCTGGGAGAGCGCCTTCCATTCCACGCCCATGTCGAGCAGGTTACGGAAGAAGTCGTTGGTTAGCGTTTCCGGGCGGTCGGTGAAGACGCCGTGCGCATCGTTCCCCGTGTGGACATTCAGCACGCGCAGGCCGCCGATCAGCACCGTCATTTCGGGCGGGGTCAGAGTCAGCAACTGCGCCTTGTCCAGCATCATCGCTTCCGCCGGAACACGCGCTCGTGGGTTGAGGTAATTGCGGAAGGCATCGGCCGCCGGTTCGAGGGCGCCAACCGATTGCACGTCGGTCTTTTCCTGCGAAGCATCCATGCGGCCCGGGGAGAATGGTACGGTCAGCTTGCGCCCGGCCTTTTCCGCGGCCTTCTCGATACCCGCGCTGCCCGCCAGCACGATCAGATCGGCCATCGAGATCTTCTTGCCACCCGACTGGGCACCGTTGAACTCGCTCTGGATACCTTCCAGGGTTTTCAGCAGCTTGGCCAGCTGATCCGGCTCATTGGCCGCCCAGTCCTTCTGTGGAGCCAGGCGAATGCGCGCGCCGTTGGCGCCGCCGCGCTTGTCCGAACCGCGGAACGTCGATGCCGATGCCCAGGCAGTCTTCACCAGTTCCGAGACCGACAGCCCCGATGCCAGGATCTTCTGCTTGAGCGCCGCCACGTCCTGGTCATTGACCAGCGGATGGTCTAGCGCCGGAATGGGATCTTGCCAGAGCAGTTCTTCAGCCGGGACTTCCGGACCGAGGTAGCGGGCGCGCGGTCCCATGTCCCGGTGGGTCAGTTTGAACCAGGCACGGGCGAATGCATCAGCGAACTCCTCAGGGTTCGCCATAAAGCGCCGCGAGATTTTCTCGTAGATGGGGTCGAAGCGCAGCGACAGGTCCGTGGTCAGCATTGTCGGCTTGAGCTTCTTCGACGGATCGTGAGCGTGCGGAACCGTTTCGCCGGCATCCTTGGCCACCCACTGGTTGGCGCCTGCAGGGCTCTTGGTCAGCTCGTATTCATAGCCGAACAGGTTTTCGAAGAAGCCACTGTCCCACTTCGTCGGCGCGGTCGTCCAGGTGACTTCCAGACCGCTGGTGATCGAATCCGCGCCTTTCCCTGTGCCGAAGCTGCTCTTCCATCCCAGGCCCTGGTTTTCAAGGCCGGCGGCTTCGGGCGCGGGGCCCACGTGATCAGCGGGACCCGCACCGTGGGTCTTGCCGAAGGTGTGGCCGCCGGCAATCAGCGCGACGGTCTCCTCATCGTCCATGGCCATGCGGCCGAACGTATCCCGGATGTCGTACGCCGCGGCGAGCGGGTCCGGATTGCCTTCGGGGCCTTCCGGATTCACGTAGATCAGGCCCATCTGCACGGCACCCAGGGGATTCTCGAGGTTGCGGCCGGGGTCGGTGCGGCTGACTTCACCGCCGTGCAACTCCTCGTCGCCTTTGCCGTAACGGACGTCGCCGCCCAGCCAGGTCTTTTCATTCCCCCAATAGACGTCCTGGTCCGGTTCCCAGGTGTCTTCACGGCCCCCACCAAAACCGAATGTCTTGAATCCCATGGTTTCGAGGGCAACGTTACCCGCGAGGATCATCAGGTCGCCCCAGGAAATCTTCTGGCCATACTTCTGCTTGATGGGCCAGAGCAGCCGGCGAGCCTTGTCCAGGCTGACATTGTCCGGCCAGCTGTTGAGCGGTGCGAAACGCTGCTGGCCCCGCCCGCCACCGCCGCGGCCGTCACCGATGCGGTACGTGCCGGCGCTGTGCCAGGCCATACGGATAAACAAACCACCGTAATGGCCGAAGTCCGCCGGCCACCAGTCCTGCGAGTCGGTCATCAGCGCCGCGAGGTCCTTCTTGACTGCGGCGAGGTCGAGGCTCTTGAACGCCTCGGCATAGTTAAAGCTCTTGTCCAGTGGGTTGGACCTGTCGGAGTGCTGGCTGAGCAACTCTAGCCGCAACTGCTTCGGCCACCAGTCCCGGTTGGTGGTGCCGTCACCGGCGGCGTGGTTGAAGGGGCACTTTTCGTTAGACATGCTCTCTCCTTCGGAGGCGTACCAAACGTGAGTTCTAGTGAGTTCTAGTGACTTCTAGTGACTTCTAGTATTTCCGCGTCAATGCTTCCACTCGGGACCTGCGTCGGCAGGCCTGCCGCACACAAAATATAGTTGAAAGCGTTCGGCAACAGAATATGAGTTTGCAATCGCCTCAATAGCGCGTCGCTATCGGCCGCCCGCGACCGTGCTGGGGTTAGCCCCACCGATTGTCGCCCGGTGCTTGACCTATAGTTCCGATACGTAAGCAACGTAAGCAACTGCAGCGATCAGCGCTCGGAGGTCGGAATCATGGTCATGGCTACCACGCTGGCAAGATGCCTGAGCAAGAGGCAGAGCCAGTTTGAAACCGTTCGTCGCCCAAGCGGCCCGGCAACTGCGCAGACTGCGTATGTCCCCGGTGACCGGCTCGCCCGAACTATCCTGCTGGAGGACGACCGAGGCTACCTCGCCGCGGTGATCCCTTCCACCCACCAGCTGAAGCTGTTAGATATCTGCGAACAAACCGGCCGCAAGCTGTCGCTGGCGCATGGGGATGGCGTGCTTGAAGTGTTCAGGGACTGCAGCATCGGCGCGCTCCCGCCGGTCGGTATGGCGTACGGCACGCTGACCTGGCTCGACGACAGCCTGCTGACGCATCCCGACGTCTACTTCGAGGCGGGCGACCATGAGGAACTGGTGCACATGAGCACCGAGCAGTTTGCCGCCCTCATGACCGAAGCTCGGCGCGGGCATTTCGCGCACCGGATGATGTAGGGCGCCAGCGGCGACATCAGAACCTCCAGAAGAGGAAGTGTCGATGCCGTCGCTCATGGACCGGGCGAGGGGGCGGCCGGGTTTCGGGGCCGAGCCGCGCATCCGGATCGATCACCCGCGCGCGCAGCGCCATGTCGTAGAACGCGCCCACCATGGGCAGGGCGCTGTGCGCTCCCTCGCCCCAATAGTTGCCGAGCGTCACACGTCCATCGTCGAAACCCACCCACGCGCCCGCGACCAGTTGCGGATGCATCAGGATGAACCAGCTATCCGTGTTGTCCTGCGTCGTCCCCGTCTTGCCGGCCACGTCGGCGCGAATCCCGAAGCGCGTCCGGATGGCCGCGCCGGTGCCCCGGCTAACGACGTCGCGCATCACGTCGACGAGCGTTTGCGCCGCGCCGGCGGGCAGCGCCTGTTCCGGCAATGGGCTCGCGAATTCGGCCAGCACCTTGCCGTCGTGATCCTCGATGCGCGTGACCATGCGCGGTTCGATATAGGCGCCGCGGTTCGCGATCGTGCTGTACGCCGAGACCATTTCCTTGAGCGTGACCGGGCTTGTGCCGAGCGCGAGCGACGGCACCGCTTCGAGCGGACTCGCGCGCACCCCCATGGCCTGCGCGAGCCGTGCGACTTTCTCGGGGCCTTCCTTTTGCATGAGCTGGGCGGTGACGCGGTTGCGCGAATACACTAGCGCGTCGCGCAGCGTCATCGGCCGGCCGGTGGGCGGTTCCGCGTCGGTAGGCCGCCAGATCGCATGCCCGGTCAGCGCGATGGCGACGTTCTGGTCGACGATCGTATCGCTCGGCCGCGCACCGTGCGCGAAGGCCGCGCCGTAGACGAACGGCTTGAACGTCGAACCCGGTTGACGCCGGGCCTGCTGCACGTGATCGAACGGTTCGTCACGGAAGTCGCGGCTGCCGACCCATGCCTTGACATCGCCGTTGCGCGGGTCGATCGCGACAAAACCCGCCTGGATCTGCGTCTTGCTCCGGCAGAGCGCGCGGACGAACGCGGGGTTCGTGGCGAGTTTCCTGAGCGCGGCCTCATCCGATTGTCCCGCATCGCGTGCGGCGCGGTAGTCGGGCGACTGCCGGATGAACGTCCGGAACAGGTCGTTGCCCGGCCAGCAGCCCGTGCGTTCGTTCCATGCGCCGTTCGCTATCCATTGCAACTGGTTCGTCTGCCAGTCCATCGCCTGCATCGCCATGGCCTGCAGACGCGAATCGATGGTCGTGCGCACGACCAGCCCGTCGGCATAGATGTTGTAGCCGTTGCGATCGGCCCATGCGATCAGCCACTTGCGCAATTGCGCCGAAAAATGCGGTGCGGCGCCCGGCTGCGCGGTCTGCAGCTCGAAATCGACGTTGAGCGGTCGTCGCTGCAATGCGGTGTAGGCATCGGTCTTGAGCTTGCCGTATTTGTTCATCTGCCCGAGCACCGTGTTTCGCCGCTGCAACGCGCGCTCGGGATTGAGCACAGGGTTGTAGGTGCTGTTGGCCTTGAGCATGCCGACGAGCGTGGCGCTTTCAAGAATGTCGAGCTGATTGGCCGATTTGCCGAAATAGGTGCGTGCGGCCATTTCCACGCCGTAAGCGTTGTACAGGAACGGCACCGTGTTCAGGTACGTCTCCAGGATCTGATCCTTGCTGTACACGGCTTCGATCTTGAATGCCGTGATCGCTTCCCTGAGCTTGCGCGTGAGGGTCGGCGCGCGGCCGATTTCGTCGGGATACAGGTTGCGCGCGAGCTGCTGCGTGATCGTCGAGCCACCTTGCCGGTCGCCGGAGAACGTATGCAGCGCGGCCGACGCGGTACGTTTCCAGTCGATGCCATGATGCTCGTAAAAGCGGCGGTCTTCGGTCGCGATCAATGCGTCCACCATGTGCGGCGAGACCTGCCTGAGAGACACCCACTCGCGATTGACCGGTTTGAACGCATCGAGCAGCTTGCCGTCGGCCGACACGATCAACGCTGGCCGGTCGACGCGGGCTTTGCGGATGTCGCCGATGCCCGGCGTAAACGGCACGAGCGCAAGCACATACAGCAGGAAGAGCGCCGGCGCCGCGGCGAGCGTCAGCGCGACGCCGCGTCGCGTCGGGTGGCGCAGGCGGCGCAGCGCGCTACTGAGAGCGAGTCTGGTGATCGTGCTGCCGGCGGCGGCCAGCGGTTGGACGCGGGCGAGCCACCGTGTGCAATGCGCACAAAACAACGATGCAAATCGGCGATTCACGGTGGCGGGGCGCTGGCGGAAAGAGCGCGATCGTACCAAAGCGGAAGGGCGCTTCTGTGATCAATGCGGGGCCGCGACGCGTGGCATTAACAGATGCTTACATTTGTTTCGTGTGGACAACGTTCGCGATAGCCGCTGAAGCGACGATCGCCCACCGCGAACCGGATGGCCGCCCCCGCCCGCCGGCTGCCCGGCGAGCGGGGGCTGGACGGCGGGTTCGCCGGCCCCTACTGTACGGTGATTGTCGCCATCATATTCGGGTGTATGCCGCAGAAGATCTTGTAGACCCCCGGCTTATCGAACTTGAACTTGTAGGTATCGTTCTGATCGAGCGCGCTGGAGCGGAACAGGCCGGCGTCGTTGACAACCGTGTGCGGTTCGCCGTCGAGATTCTTCCAGGTCACGGTCGAGCCAGCTTTGATTGTGAGCGACATCGGCGAGAACATGAAATTCTTCACAACGACGACATGGTTCTCCTGCGCTTGCGCGACGGAGAACTCGCAAGTCAATGCCGCCATGAGAATCCCGACCCCGAGGGGGACGACGAAGGCGCGGCGAAGGATAGCGGTTAGCATGATCTGGGTCCTGGTTGGTGAGCAGTGCCTGGCAATTCAGGCGAGCGTGGTGTCGGCGAGCGTCGCCGCGAGCGGGTGACGCATGATCTTGATGCTGGTCACGCCAAGCATCCTGGGCAGCTGATCGCCCGGTACCGTCAGCGGCATGGGTCCGGGTCCATTGCCGGCAGTCGGTTGCGGATAGGCCGTCGAGCGCGCCGTATGGAAGGTGATATTGCCTTCCACCTTTGACACGATCTGGTGGATATGGCCGTTCAAGACCGTGACCGAACCGAAGCGCGTCAGATAGCTCATGGCCTCGCCGGCGTCGCCGGTGCCCCAACCCCACGGCTGGTAGATCGTCCACATTGGCATGTGTGCAAAGACGACGATCGGCGTGCTGGACGAGCGGCCCCTCAGATCGGCTTTCAGCCAGGCGAGCTGGTCGTCGCCCAGGCCCCCCAAACCGTTTGGCTTGAAATGCATCACGTTGACCAGGCCGATAAAGTGGACGCCACTGTGGTCGAAGCTGTAGTAGCCCTTGTTGCCGGAGGCTTGACCGAAGCGGTTGAAGTACTCCGTCCCAGGCCCATCGGTCACGTCATGCTCGCCGGGCACGGTATGCAACTCGGTGATATTCAGCCCCGACATCAATTGGGCCGCGTGGTCGAACTCTTCCGCCTTGGAAAGATGCGTAATGTCGCCCGTGTGAATCGTCAGCGCCGGCTTGACCGGCATGGCATTGACGAAGTCAATGGTCTGCTTGAGCGTGCCCGCGACGTCGGGATTGGCTTCCTTGTTGAAGCCGATATGCGTGTCGCTGATCTGCAGGAAAAGAGGGATGCCCGCGGCCGATGACGGGCCTTTCCCGGCGGCGGCAAGGCCCAGTTCCACCGGCGCGAGAACGCCGCCTGCCAGGACAAACACGGTGCCCGCGCCACCGAAAGCGAGGCACTTCAACGCGCCGCGGCGCGACGGATTGGATGGAAGATCTGACGACATATTGCCCTCACAATGAAAGTTCGAGAGGTGGATCACCGGACCATCCGACGGACCTCCCGATTGGGTTCGTCAGGTAAACCGCCGGGCCATCTGTTTTATTCCGCATGGCAAGCGCCGATCATGTGACCGGTGTGCCGCCTGCGTTCGTCGTTTTCTCGGGCAGGGCACTAGTTGACCAAGAGGTAGTAGAAGAGAAGGCCGATGGCAATGATGCCAACGGCGTTCCAGAACTTGAACTGGTCGCGATGCATGATCCCATCCGATCTGGATTGGTACGCCACAAAAAGTCGTTCAGTTGCCCTGCCAGCCGTATCCTCTTTCGAGAAACCGTGTGCGCCGTGCGCCCGGAATCACGGCGCGGGCTTCGTCTGTGCGGTCTGGTTGTCACTGGTCTGTGCTGCCTGGTTTCCACCCATCAGCGCATTCCTTTCCGCCTGATGTTTGGCTTCCAGCTTTCGTTCCGCCGCTTGGATGTCGGCGGGATAGTCGCCATTGTCGCCAAGGGAGGGGTTGTAGCCGACCGACTCCAATTCCTCGAGTTCATGTCGCACTTGCGCACGAGTGACTTGCTGCGTGGCGGGTGCCGGTGGCGTTTGCGCATAGACACCAACGGACGTTGCCATCAACGCAGCGCTCACGATGAGCGAGGCGCGCGTGGGCAGCACGAAAAGCCGATTTAGCGAATTCGATTTCATGTCAGTACTCCTTGGTTGTCCGAGCGAGCGATGCCCGCGGTCGACTCGACTGCGCAGTTGGACGCTCTGCGTGGGTAAACCGGGGCACCGGTCTGCTTATTCCCCGATTGCCCTCGCAGAAAAAGACGCATCTGCGGGATCCACGGCATCAGCGATAAGAGGGCAAAGGAACATGAACCGGGGAACAGGAATTTCCCTTGGCCGCTGACCGCATCAACCGCTTGTGCGGGAATAAAGCGGGTGGCTGCGCGGTTCTACAAATGCACGGCGAACCAGTTCTCGGGATGGATCGATACCCCCGGAAACCGGAAGCGAGTTACGTGCCCAGGCGTAGCCTTCACGGAGATGCGCTTTGGAAGCTATCCCTACTGTATTTGGAGCTCGTCATGAAAATCCTGATTGCGGCCGCTGTCGCGGCATTGGCTTCGTTCGCAGCGCTGGCCCAGTCGTCCAGCGTCCCCTCAACCCCTGACAGCAACACCCACATCGTCGGGCCGCGCGATCCCTACACGGATGGCGCGAAAGCAGGCAAGTTCGACGTTTATTCCGACGGGGCAAAAATCACGGATCGGCGCGATCCGTTCACCGACGGCGCGCACAGCTAAGACGCGGCCAGATCCACCGGCGGCTTGAATAGAGGTTCTTCAGACGGTCGTGTGGGTACGGCACGCGGGTGCAAGTGGCGGGGAGCAAAGCGCTGTTTTGCTCCCCTCTCCCATGAAATGGGAGAGGGGCCGGGGGAGAGGGTGGGCGCTCGCTCAAGGTGATGCGCCTCGCTCTTGCGCAGGCCCGCCCTCTCCCCCAACCCCTTGTATGTCGGACAATATGTCCTGGAAGCCTCAGATCGATGGCCCCATGCCCTGGGCGAAAGCCCAAGTTCGAGGGAGAGCGAGGATCGAGGCTTCCATTTTTTGATAGCGTTTAGCCTAAGCCCGAACGGTTGGATGGCAGTACGCCGAATGGTCACAAGGATGGGATAAGCCGAATGGATATCAAGGTTGTAGGAATCGACGTTAGCAAGAACACGCTGGATCTGGACTCTTTGCCTGACAGCGCGAGCTTGCAGTTCATCAATGACGAAGCGGGTATCGCTTCGCTGCTGGCATACCTGGCCGAGCATAACGATGAAGGTCAAATCGATCGCATCGTGCTCGAGGCGACAGGCGGTTATGAAACCAGCGTCAGTATCGCGCTGGCCGGTGCCGGATTGCCGGTCGCGGTTGTCAACCCCAAGCAGGTGCGCGACTTCGCTAAAGCTTGCGGGATTCTGGCCAAGACCGACCGGCTCGATGCTCGCGTGCTGGCGCGTTTTGCCCAGCAGATCCGGCCGCCAGTGCGTCCGCTGCCCGATGAGGCGCAGCGCGAATTTGCTGACCTGTTGGATCGGCGCAGCCAGCTGGTGGTCATGCGGGCGCAAGAGAAGGCTCGTGTCGCCACTGCGCCGCCGCTTGCCATCAAGAGTCTGAAAGAGCATATCGAATGGTTGGACGCCCGCATCAAGTCGCTCGATATCGATATGACCCACAAGCTGCGCACCAGCGACGTATGGAAGCACAAAGTGGAATTGCTTGGCAGTGTCCCGGGCATTGGCAAAGTCAGCGTGTTCACCCTGCTGGGGCGACTGCCCGAGTTGGGTAAGCTCAACCGCCAGCAGATCGCAGCGCTGGTCGGCGTGGCGCCGTTTAACGACGACAGCGGCAAGCGCCGGGGACAACGCTACATCCGCGGCGGTCGAGCCGAGGTGCGCAATGTGCTGTACATGGCAACGGTAACAGCGATTCGTCATAACCCTGCCATCCGTAGTTTCTATGAGCGCCTGAGTCTTACCGGCAAGCCATTCAAGCTCGCCGTGACTGCCTGCATGCGCAAGCTGCTGACGGTCCTCAATACCATGGCGAAGACCGGTCAGCCGTGGGAAAACAAACTGCCAGCTTGACACGGTTGCTCTCCCGCCATGCGGGAGAGGGGAGCTACGGCAGCCCTGGATTTAGCTCGGCGATGCATCGATTTCCGCTGAGGTCCGATGCATCCAAGCGCTAAACCGGCTTGCGATAAACCACGAACCCCGAAATTCTCCGCGCACACGTCGTAGCACTTCATCGTCGTCGTGGAGTGAGTGGGGGAGAAGCACTACGCCGGAGCTACGGCAGCGCTGGATTTCGCCCAGCGATGCATCGACCCACACGAAAGCCGGATGAGCCTAAATGGAAATCGCCAGGGCGCCTCAGGCGCCTGCACTACCCATTTCAAACGTTGGAAGTGATGCTAACCTGGCGTGCGCCCGGCCGCGCTGTCGCCTGGTGGCAAGCGCTGGCGCATCGCGAGGCGTGGAGGGTAGAGTAGAGCATGTCACACGTTCCCTATCTCCAAAGGTGGCGGCCGGCGGATGTGCGATCGGTCCGGCTGGCCTCCGGACTGGTGCTGTTTACCTATGTGGGTACGCACCTGCTGAACCACTCGCTGGGGAATATCTCGCTCGCCTGGCTGGAGCGTGGTCTGCTCGTGCAGAAGTTCATCTGGCAAGGATGGCTTGGAACGGCCCTGCTGTACAGCGCGCTGCTGACGCATTTCTTCCTGGGTCTGTGGGCGCTGTACGAACGGCGCTCGTTGCATTGGACTCCGGGTGAGGTAGCGCAACTCGTCCTCGGCTTGTGCATACCGCCGCTGCTAGCCAACCATGTTGTGAATACGCGGGTCGCCTTTGCCGAGTTCGGCCTGAACAAGGGCTATGCGCAGTTGCTGTACTCGTTCTGGATCGACTCACCGTTCTTCGGCCGCGTGCAACTGATGCTGTTGGTGGTCGCCTGGCTGCATGGGTGTTACGGCATCTGGTTCTGGTTGCGCCTGAAACCATGGTTCGGGGCGTGGCGGAGTGTGCTGCTGAGCGTCGCCGTGCTGATCCCGGTGCTCGCGCTGCTCGGCTTCTTGCAGGGCGGACGGGAAGTGATCGCGCTTGCGCAGGATCCCGTCTGGCGCGCCGCGGCGACCCAGACGACGATCATCGGCACGGGGCTGCAAAACCTCTGGCTCGCCGGACTGCGCAACGACTTTTTGCTCTTCGATGGTGGTGCGCTGCTGCTGGTGCTCGCAGCGCGCCTGGTGCGCGCGGCGCGGGAGCGCCGGGCCGGGCGGCTGTGCGTTCTGTATCCGGACGGGCGAAAGGTATTCGCGCCGCTCGGATTCTCGGTGCTGGAGGCTAGCCGCATGGGCGGCGTGCCCCATGCCAGCACTTGCGGTGGCCGCGCCCGATGCACGTTGTGCCGGGTGCGTGTGCTCAGTGCGGTGCCGCTGCCCGCGCCGGCGGAGGCGGAGCGGCGCGTTCTGGAGCGGCTGGGAGCGGATTCGCAGACAGTGCGCCTGGCCTGCCAGTTGCGGCCGACCCACGATCTCTGCGTGTGGCCACTGGTGCCGCCGGCCGCATCGGCGGCCTTCCTGCAGCGGCGCCAGCGGGACGTCATGCCGCAAGAGCGATTTGCGGCGTTCATGTTCGTGGATATGCGGGACTCCACAAAGCTTGCGGCGGCACAATTGCCGTTCGACAGCCTGTTCATGGTCAGCCGCTTCCTCAGTGCGGTCTGCGCCGCGGTGGTTCAGGCGGGCGGTCTGCCCAACCAGTTCCTCGGAGACGCGGTGCTCGCGATCTTTGGCTTGCGCTGCGAGCCGGCCGAGGCCTGTCGCCAGGCGCTCAGCGCAGTGCCGCTGGTTGCCGCCAATATTGACGAACTCAACGCTGCGCTCAAGCAGCAGTTGCAGACGCCGATCCGCTTTGGCATCGGATTGCACTGCGGCCGGGCCGTCATGGGCGAGATTGGTTTCCGCGACCATGTTACGTTCACGGCAATTGGTGACCCGTTGAATGTGGCCTCGAGACTCGAGCAGTTGACCAAGGAGATGGCTTGCGAGGCGATCGTCTCGGAGCAGGTCTTCCAGCAAGCCGGCGTTTCGGCCGCGGGTCTGCCACAGCTTGCCGCACACGTGCGAGGCCGCGATGACCCGGTGCCCGTCTGTGTGCTGTCCAAGGCGGCGCAGATGCCTCGGGCCTGACTACGCCCCGCGCGCCACGCCCGGGCAGGCCAAGGGCAAGCTGCGCGAAGTGTTCGGTCGGCCACCATCAGCACTGGCCACGCCCCCCGGCCCGCTTGCGCGATCGCGCTGATGCGCTAATGCTTGTTCCCATGTCACCTTCACGGAGCCGCATCATGGACACACGAAGCGAACTGCAAGCCACCGTGGATGCCCTGGTTCAAGCGGGCAAAGGCCTGCTGGCCGCCGACGAGAGCGGGCCGACGATCGCCAAGCGGTTCGAGCGCATCGGTGTGGAATCGAACGAGGAAAACCGCCGGGCGTGGCGCAACCTGCTCCTGTCGACACCAGGTCTTGGCGATTGCATCAGCGGCGTGATCCTGTACGAGGAAACGCTGGGCCAGCGCGCCGACGATGGCACGCCGCTGCCAGAACTGGCTGCACGCCAAGGCATCGTGCCCGGCATCAAGGTGGACAAGGGCAAGCTCGCGCTCGCCCACGCTCCCGGCGACGAGATCACCGAGGGCCTCGACGGGCTGGCCAAGCGGCTTGCCGCCTATCGCCAGCAAGGCGCGCGCTTTGCCAAGTGGCGCGCGGTGTACAACGTGTCCGACACACTGCCTGGCCGGCTCGCCATCCAGGCCAATGCGCAGGCGCTGGCACGCTATGCCGCGATCTGCCAGGAGACGGGCGTGGTGCCCATCGTCGAGCCCGAGGTGCTGATGGATGGCGCGCACTCCATGGCGCGTTGCGCCGAGGTCACCGAGGCCGTGCTGCACGAAGTCTTTCACGCCCTGCACCGGCATGCGGTAGTGCTCGAACACATGCTGCTGAAACCCAGCATGGTCCTCCCGGGCAAGGAGGCCGGGCACGCGGCGCCGGCCGAGGTTGCCATCGAGACCGTGCAGGTGCTCAAGCGCACGGTGCCCGCGGCGGTGCCGGGCATCTTCTTCCTGTCCGGCGGCCAAACGCCCACTGAGGCCACCGCCAATCTCGATGCCATGAACCGGCTCGCCCCGTTGCCCTGGCGACTGTCCTTCTCCTACGGGCGCGCCTTGCAGGAGCCGCCCCTGCTGGCCTGGCGCGGCGAGGCCGCTAACGTGGCACAAGCGCAACGGGCGCTGCTGCAGCGCGCACGGCTGAATGGCATGGCCTGCCTGGGGCAATATGAAGCGGCGTTGGAGACCGCTGCGGGCTGAGCAACCGGCAGGCGCGGGCGGGAGCGCGCCAGCAGGAAGTCGAGTAGCGCGGGGACGCGCGGCGCCATGTCGGCCTGGCTGCCAACCACGGTTCTGGATTTGACAGACAGCCGGGTCTATCCTTTTCTCGGACTCGTGCCAGCGACCGGTTGGCTGACAGCTTTGCCCGGCGCCGGAAGTGCCGGCATCGGGTACTCTCGCCGCCACGCAACAACTGCAGGCGGCCGCTGTTCAACCGGTGCCATACCGGACAGGAGGCAATGAAATGCGTGTTTCCATATCGCGGCGCAACCTCATGTGGCTCTCTGGCCTCGCCTTGGCGGGGTCGATGACCTGGGTGCATGCGGCGCCGCTCTCGTTTACCGTGCCGCTCAGCGGCGCGCAGGAGGTACCTCCTGTCCAGAGCAAGGGCAGTGGTTCCGTCGACCTCACCTACGACCCCGGCACACGGGTTGTCACTTGGGCAGTCACGCTCAACGGCCTACCCAGCGAGGCCACCATGGCGCATTTCCACGGGCCTGCCACAAGCGGCAAGAACGCGAACGCGAAAATCTGGATCTCCGTTAAGGGCGCTCCGGTCACCAGTCCCCTCAAGGGCCAGGCCACGCTATCCCCGGCCGATGCACAAGAATTCCTTGCCGGCGAAATGTACATCAACGTCCACACAAAGGATCATCCGGACGGCGAGATACGCGGCCAGGTGCTGCCACCGAAGAGCTACTGAAGCCACGCCGCAGCTCAGAGATACACCGAGAGAAGCGCCGCCGCGGCGGCGCCGGCTCCCAGCAGAAGCAGCGCCAGCATCGCGCTCGCGAGGCGCGGTGTGGCGATGCGCGCCGGCAGGCGTTTGCGGCCGGTCAGCATGGGAAGCAGTAGGTTGTGGCCCTTGGCCACCGCGTACAGCGCGATGGCCAGCACGTGCAACGCCACCGCCGCCAGCAGCGCGTCCCACAGGATCGTGTGCAGCGCCGTGATCGCATTGGCGACCGATGCGGGGACCCATTCGGTGAGCGGCCCTTTGTCCGCGATGTCGTTGTTGATGTAGAGCCCGCTGAGCGTCTCGGCCAGCATCAACGCGAGCAGCAGCAACACCATCCACCCGCCGGCCGGGTTGTGGCCGACTTGCACGTCGGCCTCGCGGTGCTGCAGGTGCCACAGATGCCGCAGATGGCGGAACGCGGCGGCGGGCGAGGCCACAAAGCTGCGGAACCGTGCGGTTTCGCTGCCAAAGCAGCCCCAAAGCAACCGGAACAGCACCAGCGCGAGCAGTGTTTCGCCAATCCGGATATGCCAGTCCATCCAGTTCAGCCGCCAGGTCGCATAAGCCCCCGCTACCAGCACCACCGCCAGCCAGTGGAACAGCCGCGTCGGCAAGTCCCACACCAGCACGGGGCGACGATCAGCTTGCTCCGGGGATTGGACCTGGCCGTCAGGTTTCATCGATGCGCCCTCCCGCATAGCCGCTGGCCCGAAGTCATGGGCCATTCAACCGCAATCCGCGACAATGGGCAATCGTTGCCATGCACTCACGGCGAGACGGGGTCTTCCATTTGATAGGCCCGGTGAAGCAGCGCGAGCAAGCCCGGCGCCTCAGGCATGGGCGCGGAACCGATCCGGTTCACCGCCACCCCCGGCGTCCAGGAGTTCATCACCGCCGCCCCGGCCAGGCCAGGTAGATCGGCAAGCGTCACTGGCTGGACGCGCTGACGGACACCGAGGCGATCCAGTTGCCGGCGCACGATGCCCATGGTCGTGCCTGCCAGCATCTCGGCCTCGGGCCACACGACCGCTTCCGCGTCTCCGTCCCAAAAGACCAGGTTCCAGATGGTCCCCTCGCTGAGCCGCCCCTGAGCGTCAACGAAAGCGGCATCGTCAAAGCCTTTGCCCACGGACTGGCGCAGGAAATACGTCTTGGCCACTTCGCCAACGTGCTTCAGGGCCGGGAGCACCCGCTCGTGGGGGACGGCGGCTAACGCCAACGGCCCCTGTGGGCCGGACGCGGGCGGCCCGGTACGCACCAGCACTTCCGGCTCGGCATCCGCGCCGGCCACGGTGAACTCACCCGCCGGCGAGTACACGGTGGCCACCAGCGAGACGTCCGCTGGCGTGCATGCCAGCGCCGCGCGCAGATAGGACCGCACCTGATCGTCGGGCAATGCGCGGCCGAACAACGCCATCGTGGCCGCCCTGAGCCGCTCGAGATGGAGATCCAGCCCGCGGACCCGGCCGCCGCGCACCTGCATCGCGGTGAAATGCGCGTAGCCCGCAAAGGCGAGGGGGGCCAACGCGGCGAGGGTTGCCGGCAGGCCATTGCGCTGAACGATAAAAGAAGACTGGCTAGCTGACATGGGTCGCAGTGACTCCGGTGGTTGCGTGCAGTGGGCTTGGCGAGGGTCGCGTCCCAGCTGCATGCGCAGGGTTGGCCGCAACTATCTGCTATTGACCGCGCTTTGAGAAACGAGTATTTCTTGCCGGATCATTAAGAAAGGCTTGAAGATCCATGAAGCGAATGCTGCCGGGCACACGAGCACTGAGGACCTTCGAGGCGGCCGGGCGGCACTTGAACTTCACCCGCGCGGCGCAGGAGGTGGGCTTGACGCCGGCGGCCGTCAGCTACCAGATCAAGGAGATCGAGGACCAGTTGGGCATCACGCTGTTCGCGCGCACCAGCCGCAGCATCCAGCTCACGCCAGCCGGCGCCGTCTTGTTCGAGGCGGCTGCCGACGCGCTCGACACCTTGCAGCGGGCCGCCAGCCGGGCGCGGAGAATGGCGCGGGGACCGGCGCATCTGCGCATCTCGCTAGGCGCGATGTTCGCCACCAGCTGGCTGCTGCCCCGGCTTGCGCGGTTCAGGGCCGCCAACCCGACGCTCGAACTCACATTCGATATTTCCGATCAGGTACGGGACTTCGACGCGGACGACGTGGATATCGCGATCCGCTTTGGCGCCGGGCACTATGAAGACACGCGCTCGGACCGGCTGTTCGACACGGTTGTCGTCCCGATCTGCAGCCCGAAACTGCGCGAAGCCGGTGCCCGGCTGCAAACGCCGCGGGACTTGCTTGGCCACACGCTGTGCTATGTCGACTGCCCGGTGGACGGCATGGCCTGGCCCGACTGGCACATGTGGATGGCCGCGGCCGGCGTCGACGATTTCGACGACAGCCGATGCGTTGCCTTTGCCGATTCGAGCCATGTCGTGCAGGCCGTGATCGACGGCGCTGCCATTGGCCTCGTGGAACTGCCCATGATTGCCAATGACCTGGCCCAAGGCCGCCTGGTGCGGCTATTCGAGATCGGCGTGAGCGTCGCGCCGGCGTATGCCTATCATCTTGTCTATCCGGCGCGCAGCAGCCAGGACCCTCGCATCCTTGCGTTCAGCCAATGGATGCGCAACGAGACGGCTGGCACGGCTCACACCGCTCACGCTGCTCACGCCGTTCAGGGCGGCCATCTCGGCATCACGTCGCGCGGACAGCACCGGTCAGAACAGTGAGTTCTCCTGCGCGCGCGCCAGCGCACTGGTGCGGTTGCGCACGCCGAGCTTCGCAAAGATGTTGTGAAGGTGCCATTTGACCGTGGCTTCCGACACGAACAGGCTTTGCGCCAGTTCGCGGTTGCCAAGGCCGGCCTTGAGCAGGCGAAGGATCTTCAGTTCGCGCTCCGTCAGCGCCATGGTCCCGGCCGGCGTGGGCGGCGCGCTTCGCACGCCTGTCACGCTGCGGCCGGCCGCCTGGAGCAACTGCTGCAGGTAGTCAAGCGGCACCCGCGTATCGGTGGCGCCCTGCAGTGCATCGCGGCCCGCGGCCATGGTTTCCACCATGACGAGCAACAGGGCATCGGCATCGAGCAAGCTGCGCAGCAAGCCGTGCTGCGCGGCAAGCTGCAACGCCTCGTCCAGCGTACGCATTGCCTGCGCCCGGTCGCCCGTGCGGTGCTGCTGCACCGCCTTGAGGGCCAGCAGGCGCGCCAGTTGGCCCTGATGGCCGTCGCGCTGCGCGCGGCGGATGGCATCGTTGAGCGCGCCGAATGGACCAGGCCCGGCGCCGTGCGCGAAACGCAGGCGCAGCCGCATCAGGCAGACGATGTCCTCATCGGCGGCCGCCAGCAGCGGCGCGGTTTCCCCACCACGCGCGACCAGGCCATACGATTGGGCGAGCTTGAGCGCATCGTCCGGTGCCCCCGCCTGCAGCCGCAGCGTGCAGCGCTCAGCCGCCAGGATCAGCGACAGTCGCGGCAGCCTGAGCCGGTGACCCAGCGACTCGCCTTCAAGCAGGCAGGCATCGGCTGCCGTGTGCTCGCCGCGCAGGCGCAGCAGCCGCGCGCGCGTGAGGTAGCCAGCCGTGGTCATCTCGACCAGACCGTGCTCGTCGATGAAGGGCAGGCCCTGGTCGACGAAACGCTGCGCCTGCGCCAGGTCGTTCTGTTCATAGCAGACTTCGGCGGCCAGCAAAGTGAGCATCGAACCCGCATACGACGCAACACCGAGGCTGCGCGCGACGATGGCGATGCCGGCCTTCGCCTGCGCCATCGCCTCGTGCTGATCACCGCGGCGCATGGCGATCATCATCGCCAGCGCCGAGGCCCAGGCCAGGCCGTAGTCGGCGCGGCATTCCTCGAATGCGCGCCTGGCGACGGCAAGGGCCTGGATACCCTGCTCGAAGGCATCGGACTCGCAGCAGCCGCTAGCCAGCACGTTAGCGACCACGCCGGTCAGGAAGGCGTCGGCGTGCGGCCAACGCCGCAGCCAGGCTTCGCTGCGCGACCTGGCAAGCAGCGGCTCGCCCGTATGGGCCCAGTAGACGCAACGGATCATTTCGATCACGCTGCGCAGCGCGCCCTCATTGTCTACGGCGCCGCTGTCCGAGCAGGCGGCTTCGAGTGCGCGCAGTTCCTGCTCGGCCTCGGGGTAGCGCCGCGTGAGCACCAGTGACCAGGCATGCCCGGTGCGGATCTTCGGCCGTGCATGCACCAGCGCCTGAGGCAGGCGGGTCAGCCAACCCAGCAAGGTGGCGTGTTCGCCGCGGTGTTGCACCAGCTCGCCCGAGAACGAGGCCACGAGGTCGGCTGCGCGTTCCAGGTCGTGGGCCTCGAACGCATGGCGTACCGCCTCATGCGGCAGCTTGTGGCGGTGGAACCAGTCGCTGGCGCGCAGGTGGACCGCGCGCATGGCGTCGCCAGGCAGCTCGCGCGCCCGGCCGCGCAGGTAATCGGCGAACAAGTGGTGGTAGCGGAACCAGGTGCGCGAGCGGTCCAGGCCCGAGAGGAACAGGTTGCGGCTCTGGACTTCGGCCAGCATCGCGCGGCTGTCGTCGCGGTCCAGCACCTCGTCGCAGAGCTCGGCGCAAAACCGGTCCAGCACGGACGTGCGCAGGAGGAACGCGCGCAGGTCGGGCCGCAGGCTGTCGAGCACCTGCTCGCCAAGGTAGTCGGTGATGTCGCGGTCGGTGCCCGAGAAATCCGCGAGGAATGCCCTTCGGTCGTCGGACCCGCGCAGCGCGAGGGATGCCAGCTGCAGCCCGGCGATCCAGCCTTCGGTGAGGTCATGCAGCGTCTCGACTTGCGCGCGGTCGAGCGGCGTGCCGCTGACGCGGCCGACGAAGTCGGCGGCCTCGTCCAGGCCGAGACCGAAATGCACGGCATCGAGTTCGAGCAGCTCGCCGCGCAGCCGCAACTGGCTGACTGAAAGCGGCAGCCGGGTGCGACTGGCCAGCACCAGGCCGATGTTCGGCGGGAGGTGGGCGATCAGCCATTCCAGCTTGCGGTGCAGGCCTTCGTGTTGCACCAGGTGGAAGTCGTCGAGCACCAGCATCAGCCGCCGATCGTGGCCGAGCAGATCGTGCAGCAGCGATGTCACCAGCGCATCGAGCGACGCCATGTTGCCGCCATCGGCCTGCGCGAGCGTGTTGCGCCCCAGGCGCGCGTCGGCATGGTGCAGCGCCGCAGCGAGGTAGCGCATGAAACGCAGCGGATCGTTATCCTCGGCGTCGAGGCTGAGCCAGGCCGTGGTGATGCCGAGCGGCGCCAGTTGCGCGACGAACTGGGCCAGCGCCGTGGTCTTGCCGTAGCCGGCCGGTGCCGTCACGCTGAGCAGGCGCTGCGCCAAGCCCGCATGCAGCAGGCTCGAGAGTTGCGGGCGCGCCAGCAGGCGCGATGCGAGTTGCGGCGGAGCCAGCTTGGCCTCGACCAGCACCGCAGCCGATGCTTCGGCCGACCGCCTTCCACGTGCTTGTTGCTGCGCCATGCTGGTTGTCCCCGGTCGATCTTTTGCGGCCCAGTTTGCCATATTGGGCGTCAACCCGGGCTCAACCCGGGCTCAACCCGGGCTCACGCCGGCACTTCCTGCCAATCGATGCGCCAGTGCAGTGGCAGGCGTCCGAGCTCGGCCTCGGCCCGCTGCATCAAGGCCACGCCCTGTGCACCGGCAGGGCGATGCGCGACCACATGCGACTCGATCCCGTGTTTCGCGTGCGGCTGCACATCCACTCGTACCTCGATGGCGCCGCAGACCCTATGCAGCGTATCGGCCAGCGCCCTGGCGATCGCCAGTTCGCGCAGCTTCGGCTTGAAGATCTTGTTCACGGCCGTCAGCGGCATGGTATCGAGGATCACCACGTCGACGGGCACCGCGGCGCGTTCGGCGATGGTGGCGCGGGCATGGGCCAGCAGTTCGGCGGCCTCGCAGGCCTGCCCCTTGCGCAGCGTCACATAGGCCATCGGCAGCTCGCCCGCGTAGCCGTCCGGCTTGCCGACCGCGGCGGCAAGCTCGACCGCCGGATGCCGCATCAGGCCTTCCTCGATCATGCCCGGGTCGATGTTGTGGCCGCCGCGGATGATCAGGTCCTTGGCCCGGCCCGTGAGCCAGAAGTAGCCCTGTGCGTCCTGGCGCCCGAGGTCGCCGGTGTTGAGCCAGCCATCGGCCAGGCAGACGCCGTGGTTGTCGCTGTCCTTTACGTAGCCGGAGAACACATAAGGCCCGCGCAGCAGGATGGTCCCGATCTCGTCGACCGCGGCCTCGCGCCGCACCTCGCCATCGGCGCCGAGGTGCGCGACTTTCATCTGCTGGTAGGGCATGCGCAGTCCGATGGAGCCGACCGCGCGCTCACCATCGCGAGGATTCAGCGAGCTGACGCAAGTGGCTTCGGTCATGCCGTAGCCTTCGAGCAGCTTGAGGCCGGTTGCGCTCTCGAAACGCTGGAGCAGCTCGGGCGAGAGCGGCGCCGCGCCGCAGATGGCAAAGCGCAGCGAACTCAGGTCGGCATCCTCGCGCGGCACATTGAGCAGCGCCGAGAGCACGGTCGGCACCGCGCTGAACAGCGTCGCACGGTAGCGCTGCACCGAGCGCCAGAAGGCCGCGAAGGTGCGCGGGTCGCGGTAGCCCGCGATCGACAGCAGCACCACATGGGCACCAACGCTGAATGGCGCCAGGCCCGTGACCATCATCGCGTTGGAGTGGAACAGCGGCAGGCCGCAAAGCAGTGTATCCGCCGGACTCATCGCCACCGCCGTGGCCACGCCCCAGGCATTGGCTGCCTCGTTGAAATGGGTGCGCCGCGCCAGCTTGGGCGTACCGGTGGTGCCGCCGGTGTGGAAATAGGAGGCGACGTGGTCGCCCTGCGGCGGCGCGGCGATCAGTTCATCGGCGGGTTGCGCGGCCAGCAGGGCATCGAAATCCACCGCCCAGGGTGGGCAGGCGCCCAGTCCGCCGACGCGCACCACGGCACGCAGGCTTGGCACCCGGCTGCGCAGCACCTCCACTTTTTCCCAGATGCCGGCCTGGTCCTGGCGTCCCTGCGCCACCAGAACCACGGTGCCGGCCGCATTGAGGATGCCGGCCATGTGGTCGACTTCGAGAAACGGGTTGACGGGGTTGACGATGCCCACGGCCTCGGCGCCCCACAGCGTGAAGTGCGTCTCGGGCAGGTTGGGCAGCAGGTACGAGACCACGTCGCGCCGGCCCACGCCAAGGCTCGCGAAGGCATTGGCGGCCTGGGTGACGCGCTCGGCAAGCGCGGCGTAGTCGTAACGCACTTCGCCGTCGGCGGGGTCGCCCGAGGGCACGAAGGTGAGGGCGGGCGCGCGTGGCGTGGCGGCGGCCTGGCGGCGCAGCGCGGCATAGCTCGACACCGGCTGCGCTAGCCGGTACTCGATCGGTAGCCGTTCCAACGCCTCGATATCGGCCAGGTTCCGCAGAGGCAAGACAGCCTTGGTCATGGGTGCCGGCCCGCCTTAGTGGTGAACGATCAGTTCGGGCTTCGCCACCAGGCCAAAGCTGCGCAACTGGCCCAGCAGCGCATGGTGCCCGAAGGCCTGGCAGCCTGAGGCAAAGCCGACCCGCTTCGGCGCCTGCTGCAGCAGCGCGTGGGCGGCATACGCCTGCAGCAGGCCGGTCTGCTTGTAGTTGCAGTTGCCAAAGATCACGCACTGCGCGCGTCCAAGCGGGCCCGAGGCATGCACGGAGTCGACCGACTTGTTCAGGCGCGGGTTCTCGCGTGGCGGCATGCTGTTCATCACGCCGGCTGCGGTCTGGGCCAGCGCGGCATAGCGCTCGTCGGGGTTCATGCCTTCGGTGGCCTTGAGGGCGGCCTCGACGATCTGCGGCACGCCCAGCATCAGCGGCTTGTTGAACACCCCGCCCAGCACCTTGACGTTGGCCACGCGCGGGTCCTTGCGGAACCACACCGGGTGCGAGGTGCCGCCCCACGGCAGGGCAAGCGCCATCTCGTGCTGGCCCGGGATCGCGAGATGGTAGAGGCCCGCATCGGGCTGCCACTCGACGAGCCGGTTCTGCTGCAGGTGGAAGGCCTTGGAGGTCGCCGCGTTGACCAGGATGGTCTGGGTCGAGGCGATGGTCGGGCTGCCGCCCCAGAACACCGCGATGTCCAGCGTGTCCAGTCCTGGTGTCTCCAGGCACAGCTGCGCGGCGATCTCGCCGGTGGTGTACATCTGTGCCAGGCCGGGCGACAGCAGCAGCCCGGCTTGCGCGAACTTCGCGCCGTACTGTTCGTCGAGCGTGATCAGCCAGTCCTGCTCGCCGGTGGTGTCCGTGTAGTGGCACTTGGCGGCCAGGCAGGCCTGGACCACTTCCGGCCCGAACTTCGCGAACGGGCCGACGGTGTTGAGCACCACGCTGGCGCCGCGGAACAACTCGGTCAGCGCTTCCGTGTTGTGCTGCACCTCGACGACTTCGTAGTCGGCGGTCTCGATGCCGGGCACATTGGATTGCATGGCGGCGTGGAGTTTTTCCGCGCTACGCCCGGCCGCAATGAAGGGGATGCCGTACTCGCGCAGGTACTCGCACACCAGGCGGCCGGTGTAACCGCTGGCGCCATAGACGACGACCGGTTTCTTGTTGTTGCTCATGGAATGGCTCCTGAAGGGATGACGTTCAAAGCAGGGACGAGCTCACGCCGCCGTCCAGGACGAAGCCGCTGCCGTTGGAGAAGCTCGAGCGTTCCGAAGCCAGGAACACCGCGAGCTGGGCGACCTCCTCTGGCGTGCCGTAGCGGCCCTGGCGCTGCGCGATGACGGCGTTGAAGTCGGGGATGTTCAACTGCTGCTCGAACTCGATCCGGTGCGAGCTGACCAGCTCTGTGTCGACAAAGCCCGGCAGGATGGCATTGACGCGGATATTCCTCGCGCGCAACTCGATCGCTGCCGTCTGCGTTAGCGACACCACGCCGGCCTTGGCCGCGGCATAGCTGCCGATCAGCGCGCAGGCCGCCTTCGCGGTGACCGACGCCATCGTGATGATGCTGCCGCCGCCGGCCGCAATCAGGGTGGGCGCCGCATAGCGGATGCAGAGGAAGACGCCGTCGAGGTTGGTCGAGGTGACCTCGCGCCACTGCGCGTAGCTTTGCGTCGCGAGCGGGGCGACCACGGCGATGCCGGCGTTGGGCACCATGATGTCGAGCCGGCCGTGTTGCTGCACGCAGGCCGCGACCAGGGCCTCGACCTGCTCGGGCACGCGAACGTCGCAGGCCACGGCGCTGGCACCCGGCAGCGTGGCCGCGACCCGCTGTGCCGCGGCCCCGTGCAGGTCCGACACGATGACCTTGGCGCCTTCGGCCGCATACGCGCGGGCGATGGCTTCGCCGAGCCCGCGGCCGGCGCCGGTGACGATCGCCACCTTGTCCTGGAGAAGTCGCTTGCTCATAGCAATCCGGCAGACAGCCCGCCGTCCATGATGTAGTGGGAGCCGGTGGTCCAGCTGGCGGCGTCGGATGCAAGGAACGCGGTCATCTCCGCCACCTCTTGCGGCGTGCCGAGGCGCAGTTGCTTTACCGCGACCAGCGCGCTGAAGGGCACCCCGACGATGGCTTCCACGGTGGGGATCAGCCGGTCCACCATCGCGGTGCTGACGAAGCCGGGGCAGACCGCGTTGACGCGGATGCCGGCGGGACGCAACTCGGCCGCGGCCGTGCGCGTGAGCTGGATCACGGCGGATTTCGAGGCCGCGTAGGAGCCGAACAGCGGCACGCCGTTGGTGCCGGCCAGCGACGAAATGTTGACCACCGCACCCTTGCCCGAGGCCGCGAGCGCACCCAGCGCGTGCTTCATGCCGAGGAACACGCCCATCACGTTGATGCCCATGATGCGGCCGACCTCTTCCTCGCTCTGCTCGAACAGCGGCTTGACGATCTCGATGCCGGCATTGTTGACCAGCGTGTCGAGCCCGCCGAAGGCGGCCGTGGTCGCCTCCACCGCGCGGGCCCAGTCGGCGCTCCTGGTGACGTCGCAGGGCACGAAGCGCGCCTGCGGGCCCAGTTCGTCCGCGGCGCTGGCTGCCCCGGCCTCGTCGATGTCGGCCAGCATGACCCGTGCACCGCGTTCGACGAACAGCCGGGCAATGGCAAGGCCGAGCCCCTGCGCCGCACCGGTGATGAGGGCGTTGCGGCCCTGTAGTTCGATCATGTCCTTGTCTCCTGTGCGCCTGTGATCGGCGGTGGAGACATTGCAACAGGCGCAGGCGGATGTGCAGCCCACCGAAAGGTTGGTTTTTCGTGCTGCGACGCAGCAGGGACTGGCGCGCGTGTTTGCGCTTGTGCGAGAGCCTGGACGTTCCGAGGCAGCCTTGCTGCTACGTGACAGGGTGGTCGAAATGCTTCAAGGCAGGACCGTGCACAGCCATCCCGATATGCCTGATACGCCGCCTGCGCTAGGGCTGCGCACCGGCAGGCAATACGCTCCACCCTGAAGCACCGCTCGACGTCGTCCTGCGTTGACTCCTGAGGACACCGTTCTCGTCGAACTCGAAGAGGACCGTCGACGATCGGATCTCACCGCCGGAAAACAGCGGGCCAATGAGTGGAATAAAGCTCTCGGGGTGAGGCTTGGATGTCGCAAAGGAATAGATCAGTATCGTGGCCCCGTCTCTCAGCGTCGTCTTGGATGTGGGAGCCCCAAGCTGCGCGGTAACGTCGTCAACG
This sequence comes from Cupriavidus sp. PET2-C1, assembly GCF_054515855.1. NCBI lineage: Bacteria > Pseudomonadati > Pseudomonadota > Betaproteobacteria > Burkholderiales > Burkholderiaceae > Cupriavidus > Cupriavidus sp. PET2-C1. The sequence continues at coordinate 3,446,178 of NZ_CM137259.1, read as the reverse complement.
GTAGAGAAATCGGGAATGAAGTTCGACAATTGCTCCGGCTTCACGTCGACGCCTGTCGATACACAAGCAACCAACATGATGCAAGTCGCAATCAGTGCATAAACACGCGTCATGCCGACACCGCCGTCCTGTTCTATTGGGCCGTGACTGAGAACGTGCTGATGGCCATGATGCCAGCGTGGCCGCGCGATGCATCCGGCACGTCATTGACAAAGGATAGAACTTTGCCGTCCGCGTCGCTGAAAGAGACGGCGGGAACACCGGTCAGCGGCGGTCAATCGGCCAGAGTGCGGACGCCGGCGATGCCGGCAGCTACTCGTCATAGCGGAGAAATTCGGGTTTGCACCGGTCAAGTATTTGCACTCGTTGTCGATATGCAGTGTAGGCACTGCCCCCCTCAATTCGCCCGAGCTGCTCTCATGGCCAAACATACGCATCCCAGCCGTCGTAAGCGTTGCCCGATGCGGGTTGGCCGCGCATTCGGGCTTCTCGATGCCGTTGCAAGCTATCGCCGCCCAGGCGCCACCAAGCCTCGCCATCGGTTCTTTCGCGATGCAAGCGTCAACGGTTCGCTTCCCGGTACGCCGAAAGTGCCTGCTGAAGCACGGCCAATCCATCCCGAAGCCGCACAGTGAACCACCAAGCGCGACGCATTGCGTTTTCCTCGCGGCTAGCTGGCCTGGTCAGCCTCATTGTCTTGCTCTTGTGCGGTTGCCAACAGCGAGACAACGCTGCGTCGGGCGCAGCCGAGCCGGTCAGGACCTCCATTACCGCGTTGATATGGGCGCCCGACTGGCCGGAGGAGATGCTCCAGATTGCCGCGGAATTCAGCAAGCTCAATCCAGACGTCCGCGTGAATGTGCAGTTCATGATCGGCAACTCGGTCGAGGAGAATATCAAGCCCCGGATCGCCTCTGGCAACTTGCCGGATCTGGTGAGTGTCAACCCGAACGCCTACGCTGCTGAGCTGGCCGATCAGGGCATCCTCACAGACGTGAGCGCGACATCGGCATGGCACAACATGCTCAGCGCCCTCAAAGGGGACTGGACCAGTCGCCAATCCAAGCGTTTTGGCATATCCGGCGGCGTGGCGACAACGCTGATGTATTACAACAAGGCACTGTTCGCGAAGGCGGGGATCAAGGAACTGCCAACCAACTTCCACGAGTTCCTGATGGTTTGCAAGCAGCTCAAGCTAGCCGGCTTGACCCCCATCATGTGGAGCGGCGGCTTCCCGAACATGCTCGGCAACGGCCCCTTCAGCTTTGGCTTTGCCAACAATGTGGTGGCGCGCGAGCCAGCCTGGAAGCAGAAAATCGGTGATGGCACGCTGGATCTGAACACGCCTCAGGTAGCCGATATTTTTGCCAGGATTGCGCTGATGCCGCAACTTGGTTACGTACAAGACGCATTCATGGCGACGGATTACGATGAAGGCATACGGCTGTTCAAGGAAGGCAAGGCCGCGATGGCCTTTCACGGCAGTTGGGCGGCCGGCCTTCTGCTGCACGGCAACCCTTTCGAGGTTGGCGTATTCATTCCGCCCTGGAACGCGCCCGGCGAGCGGGTGGTGCCCGTGATCGGCAGCGAAACCGGGTTTGCGGTGTGCGAGACGCCCAACAAGGCCGCAGCCATGCGTTTTCTCGAATTCATTGCTGGGAAGGGGTTCTCCATTCTCCAAAGAAAACGCCAGAACATCCCCCCATTCAAGCAAGGCGCGGAAACGCTGGTGAGCGATCAGAGAATGGTCGACTACACAAACATGGTCAGCCGCTATCCGGTGACCGCCAGCCCCTACTATTCGGTTCTACCCTCCAACTCGATCGAGCAGCTGCATCGATTGATGCAGGACGTGCTGGTCAGGAAGATCACGCCCGGACAGGCAGCCAAACTCCTCGACGCGTCCGTCAAGAATGAAGCAAAGATGCACTACAAATGAGCACAATCCCAGGTTCGCTGCGAAGCGCTTTCGCCTATCTCTCGCTGGACCTGCTGCGCCGTGTCGAAATTCGTTACCGGCTGATGACTGCGTTCATCCTGCTGTCGCTGATACCGATACTGATTTCAGGCTACATCTCGTATGTGGATTCCACCGCCGCGATCAAGGAGAAGGCGGAGATATTCTCGAAAGAGATGGTCAAGCAGGTATCCAAGAACATCGCGTTGCGCATGGAGCAGGTCGAGACGGAAAGCAGCCTTCTTGTCCTTTCCGATCGCGTTCAAAATGCACTGACAAACGCGGTAAATGGCAGTGCAAAGGAGCAGAACGAGGCGCGCCAGGATATGACCCGGCTGCTGCTGCAGCATTACGGCTCCGTTGACTTCATCAACCAGAAGTATCTGCTCGACAAGAACAACCGGATCATGGATACCCAGACGTTCGCGCAACTAACGCGCGGGGTCATGCGTCTGGTCAAGCAGGCCCCTGACCGCAATGGCCGGCCCTACTGGGGCAGTTACGACAACGGCGTCGGACAACAAAACCTTGGGATGGTGCGTGCCATCATCGGCAAGAGCAACAATCGGCGAATCGGCAATCTGGTCCTGGTCATTCGCCCCGAGCATTTCTCGACAATCTTCAATGACGTCGCCTTGGGGAGCGGAACAGAGATCTACGTTCTCGACGCCAGCAACAACAAACTGGTTGTCCGCACCGACGGCATATCCACGAACACCGACGGGACGGCCGAGCCTGACCTGATCAAACGCATCGCGAACAACGCGCTAAATGGGGAGCCGAGTGGTTTCGTCGACTTCGAGGGCAAGCGCGAGGAGCGCTACCTTGCCGCGTACACAGGAATTCCCGGCACGACATGGCTCGTGGTCAGCACAGTCCCTGAAAAGAAGTTGACGGCAGAGGCACAGTCCGTGCGCAATCAGATCGTACTGGTTGGCATCTCGGGTTTCCTGCTTTCGATCTTCCTGGCCTACTTCATTTCCCACAGCATTTCCGCACCACTCAGAGAGCTGGTGCGAAGGATGCACGACACCGGCAACGATGCGGGCGCCGAGTCGGAGGCGCCGGTGCGCGCCGATGCCGGCGGCAAGGATGAACTAGGGCGGCTCGCGCAGCGTTTTGAACGGATGAGTGGGGCCATCAAGCAGAAGATCCAGAAGATCAACGAGATCAACGCCTCCCTGGAGCAGACCGTCGACGAGCGCACCGCGGAACTCGTCAGCAAGGAGCAGGAGTCGCGAACGTTGATTGAGAACTCTCCAGACACCATCACCCGCTACGATCGAGACCTTCGCCGCACTTACGCCAATCCCGCCTTCTGCAACTCGGCAGGGTGCAGCCTTGCCGAAGCGCTCGGCAAGCGGCCCTCGGAAGTCCCCGGCGGCGCCAATGCGCTGATCTACGAAGAGAAGATCAGCGACACCATTTCAAGCGGGAGAAGTGGGCAATTCGAGCTGAGATGGCGCAGCAAGGACGGACAGGAACATTGCACCCATATCCGCCTGACGCCAGAGATTGACCGGTCCGGCACGGTGAATTCGGTGCTGGCGGTGGGCCGTGATTTATCGGACCGGATGGCATTCGAGGCGACAATCTGGAAACAGGCCAATTTCGATGCGCTGACCCATCTCCCGAATCGCCAGATGTTTCACAGTCGTCTCGAGCACGAAGCCAGCATGGCGCATCGCTCCGGGCAGCATATGGCCTTGATGCTGATTGACCTGGATCGCTTCAAGGAGGTCAATGACTCCTTGGGGCACGACACAGGAGACATCCTGCTGATCGAGGCGGCCAGGCGCATCATTGCGTGCGTGCGCGAATCGGACATCGTCGCTCGCCTTGGCGGCGACGAGTTCACCGTCATTCTGCCCAACACGGACGATACCGAAAGCGTTGAACGGATCGCAAAGGCCATCATCCGCAAGCTGGCCGAGCCGTTCGCGCTCGGCGCGGATGAGGCGTTCATCTCCGCCAGTGTTGGCGTCACGCTTTACCCCGACGACACCAGCGAACTGGATATCCTCTTCAAGAATGCCGACCAGGCCATGTATGCGGCCAAGAACGCCGGGCGCAACCGTTTCAGCTACTTCACGCCCGACTTGCGCGTCGTCGCAGAAAAGCGCCTGCGTCTCACCAGCGATCTACGTGCCGCCCTGCCTGGCGGACAGTTCCAGCTCTACTACCAGCCCATCGTTGACCTGGCCACCGGGGAAATCCGCAAAGCCGAGGCCCTGATCCGCTGGTTGCACCCCGAACGCGGCACCATCAGCCCGCTGGACTTCATTCCATTGGCCGAGGACACGGGGCTCATCGTTCCGATCGGGGATTGGGTGTTCAAGCAGGCCGTGCACCAGGCCCGTCAATGGCGCGGCCGATTCCATCCGTCTTTCCAGATCGGTGTCAACATGTCGCCGATGCAGATTCGGCTAGACGGCCAGGTTTGTTCGCAATGGTCTGACCATCTCATGCGGGAAGGGATGCCGGGGCAGAGCATTGTGGTTGAAATCACCGAGGGCCTGTTACTGGACGCCGAACTGAACGAGAAGCTGTTGACCTTCCGTGACGCGGGAATCGGCATCTCGATCGACGATTTCGGCACCGGCTACTCGTCTCTGGCCTATCTCAAGCGCTTCGACATCGATTACCTCAAGATCGACCGGTCATTCGTACAGAACCTCGGCTCTGACGGCGACAATCAGGCGCTTTGCGAAGCCATGGTCATGCTGGCGCACAAGCTGGGATTGAAGGTCATTGCCGAGGGGGTGGAGACGACGGAGCAGCGCGATTTCCTCAGCGCCGTGGGTTGTGATTTTGCCCAGGGCTTTTTGTACTCCCAGCCGGTTCCGCCCGATCAGTTTGAGGGCTTGGTCTGGCCGGATATCGAGAAAAGGCCGGGTAGCCAGGCCCGCGCCACGCTTTAGTGGCTGAAGGAGCCGGCCCGCCCGAACATGCAACATTTGGGCTTCACCTTCACCCTGTAGCGGCAGCGCTAACTCAATCCGAGAACCGGAGAAATTCGGGCGGCCTCTAGGGGTGCAAGCCCGCGCGGTGCTGCCGATAGGATAGTGTTCCGCAGGCATGTTCTGGCTGGCGAATACGCTCTTCTATCTGGATAGCTGGTCAATTATTGCTCTGTTCACCACGCTGGCCGTTCACTTGCCGAACAGGAACTTTGCCGTACGAGGGGTAGGCGAGGACCCTCGCGATATCTGGGCTCGGGAGTTTTCGACCGGGATGGTGACGTTTGAGGCTGGTCCCTTTAACGAATAGGCGATTCGCCCCCGCTCTAGCGTGGATCGACTACGCGATCCGGAATTTACTTCACAAGCAACTCGCCAACACCATGAAATCCTATCTTGGATCTGCCATCCGCCTGCTTTCCGTAATGATGGCTTTGGTCCTGTCTGCCTGTTTACCTACGGAGTCCGCCCCGAATACGGTGTCGTTCAAAATCGCCGAGATCTCCAGCAGAACGGTTGGGGACGTTCAGGAAAAAACCTGGATGGCTACCCATGAGTCGTGGGGTTCCACTGCCAAGTTCCTGATCTCCATACAGATGACACAACCCAATCGCGACACGAATATGCCGTTTTCCTTCTCGAAAGGCAGCATCGCTGGCGTGGAAGGCTCTGACTCCCGCGTATTGGTCCAGCGGCTCTCTGCGGCACTAATGGCCAGGGAGCCGAAGCCCATGACTGATAAAGTCAAGTTGCTTCCTTTCGGCGTGGCAATTCTGGGGACCGGGTTAAGCAGGACGGATGGCAACGTGCAGGTGACCATCGGCACATCGCCGGGCAAGCCTGCGGGTAACCAGATAGCCGGCACGTTTTCGAGTACGCCTGCTGGAAACTGGATCGCGACGAAGGTGTTTCTACGGGGCGGCGACGGTGAAGTCTTCCTGAACCTGGACCCGGTGGGTGGCGTAGGAGAGTTCTCCATCAAGGATCCGGACTACGGCGATATCGTGATCGAAGAACTCTCTCGCGTGCTATGACTGCCCGTGCTTGCGTAGGACGGTCCATCGCATACGCCCCATAGGGTTGCATTCTTCGGGCTGCCAGCCCGCTGGTCGCGAGTGCTGAGTCGAGACACTAAAGCGCTGTCCGCTTGACGCGCTTGCCAGCAATCATGGCTGACGGCGAGGCTTTAAACTCCCCGCCATTCTCAAATACTGAGCCCGCGACCATTCCGCGCAATTCCACTGTCCCGCTTTCCACCAGCAGATCACCTGAGATCATGCCGGAGATGACGGCAGTGCCGCGGACTAGCACTGAAGAGCAACACATGCCAGTGAGTTCAAGGCTGCCCGTCGGCTCAACGGTGATTGGGCCAACAACCATGCCGCCAAAAGCTTGCGCATCGGTGACTATCCACGCTCCGTCAATTTTCAAAATTCTCTCCTGTCCAGGTGGGGGATTGGGCAGCGCCAATTCAATCCGCCCCCCCAAGCAAAAAACGAACGGCATCGCGCCACCAGCCAACGTCCACCCGCTCAAACCAATCATTGTGCTCGGCACCAGGCACCACACGCAACTGCCGAGGCGCCGCCAGCCCGTCATGCAATGCCACGCCAAAGCGCGCCGGGACGATGCTGTCGCGCTCCGCAACCACCACCACAACCGGCCGGTCGAACCGCGCCAGGTTGGCCGCGCTGTCATAGCGATCTCGCAGCAGCCACGACACCGGCAGCCAGGGATAGTGGTAGCCGGCAACATGCCGCAGCGTGTCCCACGGCGTGATCAGCATCAGGCCAGCCGTCTTGTCCCGCTGGCGCGCTGCGGCCGCGGCAGCAACGCCGGCCCCCAGCGATTCGCCGATCACCAGCAGCGGGGCGCCGTATTGCCGATAGGCCTGCGCGATGATCTGCTCGGCATCGGCCACAAGGCTGACTTCGCCCAGCGGCCCCGGGCGCGGCCCGTAGCCCGGGTACTCGGCAAGGATCACGCGCACGCCCTGCGGTGCCAGCGCTGCGGCGTATGCCCTACGGTGACCGGCATGTCCGGCATTGCCATGGAACACAATCGCGGTGGCACGCACTGACCCGGTGGGCTCGGCCAGCAAGCCTTTGAAGTCTTGCGAAGACGGCCACGCCCTTAGCCCGCCAGCAACCAACTCCGGCAACGCCGCCTTGGCGGGGAAATACAGAAACTGGTCTTGCAGCGCCGCAAGGGCAGGGGACGGCAGAAGACAGCCGAGCCATAGCGCAAGCCCGGCAGTCTTCATCGCGATGCCCATCGGGGCATCGCGGTATCCTGGCATCCGCTCAGTCCACGCTGCTGCCATGCGCCTTATGCTGCGACGCCATCAGCTGCTGCTGGGCGGGCGGCACGGCTTCGTAGTGACTGAGCTGGATCGTGTAGTTGCCGTGGCCACCTGTGATGCTGTTCAGGCGCGATTGGTAGTCGTTCAACTCCGACAGCGGCACCTGTCCCGCAACGAGCACGCTATTGCCTGCCGCGGTGCGCGTGCCACGCACCTGGCCGCGCTTGGCGGAGAGGTCGCTGATGATGTCGCCCATCGCCGCCTCGGGCATCGTCACCTCGATATCCACGATCGGCTCCAACACGCTCGGCCGCGCCTTGAGCACGGCCTCGATAAAGGCCTTGCGCCCTGCGGCCGCGAACGCCACCTCCTTCGAATCCACCGAATGGCTCTTGCCATCGAACACGGTAACGCGCACGTCCTGCATCGGAAAGCCCGCCAGCGGCCCGCACTCAAGCACCTGGCGGATGCCCTTTTCCACAGCGGGAATGAACTGGCCCGGAATCGCACCCCCCTTGACCGCATCGACAAACTCGAAGCCCGTGCCGCGCGGCAGCGGCTCCACGCGCAGCTGCACCTCGCCGAACTGGCCGGCGCCGCCCGTCTGCTTCTTGTGGCGATGATGCCCCTCGGCTTTCCCGCCGATGGTTTCGCGATAAGCGATCTTCGGCGGCCGCGTCGCCACCTCCAGCTTGTACTGGCCGGTCAGGCGCTCCAGCGCGCAGCGCAGCTGGAGCTCACCCAGGCCAAGTATCACCGTTTCATTGGTGCCCGCCGGATGCTCGATGCGCAGGCAAGGGTCTTCCGCGCCAAGCTTCTGCAGGACCTCTGACAAGCGCTGCTCGTTGCCGCGGCGCGACGGCTCGATCGCCAGGCCGTAGATCGGAGTAGGAAAGTCCAGCGGGGCCAGGTGGATGTTGCCGTCCTCGCTGGCATCATGCAGCACAGCATCAAAGGCAATCTCGTCGATCTTGGCCACGGCGCAGATATCGCCCGGCCCCGCCTGCGACACCTCAACGCGCTCCTTGCCCTGCAGCATCAGCAGATGCGCCACCTTGAACGGCTGGCGCGCATCGCCGATAAACAGCAGGCTGTCACGCGTGACCGTGCCCTGGTGGATGCGGAACACAGCCATTTTGCCCAGATACGGGTCCATCGTGATCTTGAAGACATGCGCCAGCACATGCTTGTCGGGCACCGGCTCGGCGCGAATCGCCACCTGGCGCTCGCCCGCATCGCGGTTAAACAACGGCGGATTGCCCTCGGCCGGGTTGGGCAGCAACTGCACAAACACATCGAGCAGCTCCGCGATACCGGCCCCGCTGGCCGCCGAGGTAAAACAGATCGGCACCAGGTGGCCGTCGCGCAGCGCCCGCTCGAACGGCGCATGCAACTGCTCCGGCGCAATCTGCTCGCCCTGCTCCAGATACAGCTCCATCAGCTGCGGATCGATCTCCACCACCTGATCGACCAGCGCCTCGTGCGCCGACGCCACCGACAGGAAATCCGCCTCGCCGGCCGGGTTAAAGAAGCAATCCACCACCTCGCCGCCTCGCCCCGCCGGCAGGTTGATCGGCAAGCACTCCTTGCCAAACGCCTCCTGGATATCGGCCAGCAGCGTGGGCAGATCCACCTTCTCCTTGTCGATCCCGTTGACCACGATCATCCGGCACAGCTTGCGCGCCTGCGCCCAGGCCATCATGCGCCGGGTCGTCATCTCGATGCCGGTCTGCGCGTTGATGACGATGGCGGCCGTCTCCACCGCCGCCAGGGCGCTCATCGACAGCCCGGAGAAATCGGGGTAGCCGGGCGTATCCAGCAGGTAGATGCGGGTGTCGCGATAGTGGAGGTGGGCCACCGCGGTGGTGAGCGAGTGGTGGTACTTGCGCTCCAGCGGATCAAAATCGCAGACTGTGGTGCCGCGCTCGACGCTGCCAGGCATGTGCAGCGCACCTCCCTTGTGCAGCAGCGCCTCGACCAGGGAGGTCTTGCCGCACCCCGCGTGCCCCAGCAGGGCGACGGTACGAATTGCATCGGGACTATAAAGCATGGTCGCCCTCGTCCGGCAATGGCAGTGAGATCATTATTGGCGATATGGGGTGGGAACGCCATGTGGGGTGAATCCTGATCTGGGGCGGGGTAGCGACGGTGTACGTGGTGGGGTGCGTGGAAGGGGATTGTGAGCAGGAGCTTCTTTTTTAGTGCGCTGCACAATGAACGTTTCGCTCCTGCAATTCACTTGGCGACGCCGTCGTCACGGGGTCGCTGCCGTTTCCGCTGCCAGCAGGTTCGCGTCGCGGGTGAGCCGCCAACGGCCGTCGGGGTCCTTGCGCAGGATGGTCAGCGTGTAGCCGGAGCGGTGCACGGCAGGGCTACCGCCAGGCGGCGTGACGGTCATGCAGATATGGTTGCGGAGGTAGGCCCAGTTGCCTAGGACTTGGACTTCCTGGATGTCGTAGGAGCCGTCGATCTGGAGGTTCTTCATGCTTTCGGAGGCTGCGGCGAACTCCTTCTTGCCGAAGGGCGGCTGGCCGGGGACCATGAAGATGACGTCGTCGGTCATCAGGTCCAGGACTGTGGGGAGGTCGCCGGTTGAACGATTCCATCAATCCGTTGCGTTGACCGGTTGAATCCGCAACCCAAAGCGGCCTCTCGAATTTTCCAATTCAAAGGCTGTAGGGCGTACAGCCAAAGTGTTCGGGAAGTGCTAATTTTTAGGGACGCTTGGAACGGATATCCGCGCTATCAGGTGCCGTCATTGACTACGCAGCAGTGTCGCAGTGTCATTGTGAGGTAGCCTTGACGCATGCAATCTCGCCAACAGATATGTCGATGACCTCGAGGTGTGCAGCGCTCGTGATGTCGGTTCGTGCCACGCCGTCCTGTGTCTGCGTTAGCTGAAAGATTCGGGTAGAGCAGAATTCGGGTAGAACGGTGTACGCAATCTCGTACTGTTCGCCCGCTTTGGGAATCAGGACCGGCGCAGGGCACTTTCCCGGCTGCCTGTCGCGGATTTGCTGGCTGATCACAGGATTAAGAATGAACAGTATCTCAGCGAAGCTCGCTTTCGCGTTATGAATTATCTGTCGTGCGGCCACTGGCTTGCCAGCCGGAATTACGAATTCAAGGGAGCCTTCCTCCCCTGGCGGGAGGGGATCGAACATGCCCACACGTTTCTCGTAAAGATCGTCCCGGCCGCCTGCGACCCAAGCGAAGAGACCTGCTTGTTGGCATTTTTCGACGTCCACCGACGCCACTAAAAGGTTGGAGACCACGGGGGGCTCCATCTTGATGCGGAGCTTCGCCGTATCGGGGCCTGTTGCATCCTGGTACAAGCCCGACGCACATCCGGTCGTAGCAAGAGCCAAGGCTAGTGCACCCGCTTTTTTTATCTCCGATGCAGCGGTCCAATTATGTTTCATTCGTTGTCTGTCTGGAAAATTTGGAGTCCTTATCCGACCACGAATCTTGTAACAGATGTTTTGCAGGCTGACACCCCTCATTGGAAGGGGTAGCCACTTGCACCTACTAGCAAGCCAAGGGAGACGATAAAGGCTGCCGCGTAAAAGTCATGGGTTTTTTTCATACCGTCGACGCAACCCGGCTGCTCTTGATAAGAAAAGGGCTGTCAGGGCGTGCGACAGTACCGCTCGGATGACTGCTTGTGGCCGGCAAGCGACCTCCGCCTGTTGACCTCCGCCTGTTGCGTTGACCGGTTGAATCCGCAACCCATTGCAGACATTCGGCGATTCAGATGCATCGCGCATTTCACCTCGCGAGGTTGCCCAATTCGCCTAACCTCATCTGAATTAATTCCAGCAATGCCCGCACACGCGCTGTTACGGAATGCCGGTGGCTGTAGGCACCAAGCAATCGCAACGGCGCAGGACATAGGTCCAGTGTCACCTCTTGCAATCGGCCTGCGGCAAGATCTTCCTGACATGGGTAAGCCGCCACAATCGCGAAACCGATGCCTTGCCGTGCGCCTGCCACGGCCAGTTCTCCGCTGTTGACGCGGTAGCGGCTACGGACCGGCACCTTGACGATTTCGCCCGCAGCGTCCTGAAACTGCCAGGGCTGGCCCTTCAGTGCACTGAGGGTGGTGATGCAGGGCAGAGATTTCAGCTCACGCACGTAGCGTGGCATTCCAGTCTTGGCAAGCAAGGAGGGAGCGGCGACCACGATGCTGGGCAGTGTGGCGAGTTCGCGGGTGATGAAGGCACTGTCCTCCTGATGACCCCGATGGAAGACGATAGAAAGGTCGACGTCCTCTCGAAGCACTTCCAGTCCGGTCATCCGTGTATCGCATTCCAGCTCGATGCCGGGATGGAGGCTACAGAATTCGGCGAGGATGGGAGCCAGCAGCCTTGGCGCTTCGCCAGGCATGCACATCTTCAGAGGACCGCGCAATTCGCGCTTTACCACGCCAAGCTCTTCCTCCGTGGAGAGCAAGGTGTCGAGCAAGGGCTTTGCGCGCTCGTAGAGCAGCCGGCCGGCTTCCGTCATGCGCAGATGGCGGGTACTTCGCTCCAGTAGGCGTACACCGAGTCTGCGCTCCAGTGCTGCGACGTGGCGGCTGACATTCGACGAGGGCATGGCCAACAGGCGTGATGCGCCAGCGAAGCTCTGCTCATCGACGACTGCCGCGTAGACACGGACAGTATTCAGATCGAGTGCATCGCGCATTGATTATCCCGTTTGAGGTATGAAATCTCCCCATTTTTGCACACTAGTTCTCCGCGTTGGTGGAATCTAAGATGCCCTTCTTGTCCGATGAGTCACTCTTGGCCGTGCATCAGGACAGCTTGAGAAGGAGAGCTTCAGCGTGGAAATTGGAATACTTGGCGGCGGCATTGCGGGGCTGAGCGTGGCACTAGCCTTGCACAAGCAGGGGTACCGTCCCCGTGTCTATGAGCGCCGGGCGGAGCCTGCAACTATGGGAGCTGGCGTGACGCTCTGGCCCAATGCCGGCTTTGTACTGAAAGAACTGGGATTGCTGCGAGACATTGAGGCTGTTGGTGGCCGGCCTGTGATAGCGCATCGCTACGATGACGCAGGCAACGCTCTGGGAGGCGTCGACATTGCATTACTGGATCGGATGATGGGGTATCCGACCCATACGGTGCTGCGCCGGGACTTGCAGGAGGTGTTGCTGAAGCATGCGGCGCGGGCAGGCATCCCGGTGGAGTTCGGACACCGGGCGGCGGCCATTGATCTGGATGCCCATGGCAGGGCCGTGGCCCATTTTGAGAACGGCGTGAGCATCCGCCCGGACTTGCTCATCGGGGCCGACGGCCGTATGGATTCAGTGGCGCGCAAATTTGTTGCGGGTGACAACACGCCGATCTACCAGGGCTTCGTGAACTGGATCGGCGTGGCGCAGGGACAAAGTGCGCTGGTCGACGACATCGCGATTCAGGACTTCTGGGGGGCGGGCAAGCGCTTCGGATGCGTGGCGATCCGGAGCGATTTGCTCTACTGGGCAGCAGCGCAGGCGCGGCCATTGCCTGGGGAAACCTCCACCTCAAAAATGCGCAAGGAGATGGAGGAACTGTTCGCCGGATGGCCCGAGCCTGTCGCCCGCATCATTCGGGCCACGCCTGCGCGTGCCATCCGGCTGATTGCGGTGCATGACCTGGAACCACTGCATGCATGGAGTCGGGCAAATGTGCTGCTGATTGGAGATGCAGCGCATGCGCATTTGCCGACATCGGGGCAAGGTGCCTGCCAGGCACTGGAAGATGCATGGCATCTGGCTCGGTGCCTGGAGGGCACAGGCGGTAGCTTGGACGAAGTCTTCCAGCAATTCACAGAGATCCGCAGTCCCAAGACGACCAAGCTGGCCGAAAAGGGACGGATCTTTGCACGCGCCCTATTTGCGACTGACCCAGAAACCTGTCGCATCCGCAACGAGCGGGCCAAGGCATCCAATCCTGTCCGTGATGTACAGATATTGGCTGAGGGATGGGCGCAAGGATTGCCCATGCCACTCTATGCAGGCGGCATGCCTGTGGATGGTGCCGGTGTCAGCAGTCTGTACGCTCCTGAATGACCGCGCCAAACTAAACAACGGTTGGAGTCTCCAGCAGTGAGACTCCTCGCGGTGAACTGTTGGCCTGTATCTTTCACACTAGCAGAACCAGATGGCCTTTGGCAGACGGATCGTTGCAAATTTCTGCTCTTGGCCGAACTGAGCCACTGATCCGCACACCTGCGCAAGCCTAGCTCATCGATCAGAGTATCGCCGCAACGTAGGCAATTACGCCCGCTGCGGGGACAAAGAGCAGTTGCGCCAACAGAGTACCTGCCAGCCGACTTCCGACCAGACAAACCACGGCCTTCCTGAATTGCGACTGGGTAACCTTCCCCTCGACGACATCATCGGTCATCGCAGACATATATGGGTCGATGAACAGCGCCATCGCGATGGTCGCACCTCCATTGATGATCGACGACAACGTACTTGAGGTGACCCTCACGTTCGGATCGAGATAACCTGCGTATAACGACGCAAAAACCCCGACAGTCCACAGTGCGACAGAGATGATGTTGAGGCAGATCACCGACGGTGCTATACCGTGCCCCCGGTGCGCAGCGACGATGTTCGCCTTCGCTGGCACCGTGGCCGCGTCTTTGATATAGCTGATGCCTCCCTTGAAGAATCCATGCAGGATTAGCTTTGGGATTGAGCGATGAGCCTGAAAGTGGAGAACAGCCCTGCTAAAGACGCGCTGAAAGGTCGGGATGAGGAAGGCGCCGAAGAGCGTCGCCAGTGCGGCGGCCATCAGTAACCATCTAAAATCCATCACCAAATTCCCGGTACTCTCCCCCATAAGGTTTGTCTCCACACGCTTGGCCAAAAATGGACCGAGGAAGGAGTTGGAAGTACGGGAAACGAGCATCATCACGCTGAACAGCGCAAAGGAGACGGCGATGCGTCCTGTGCGAACACCTGCAATTCGGATGGAATAGGCCAACGTCCCGATCAGGTGGATCACAAAAGTGAGAAAGCAGATGAAGAAGAGCTGGAGATCCATCGGTATGGCCTTCCTTTTCTTGTCTGCGGCGGCAGGTTCGTTGCGAATCTAGGACTGCTGCGGCACTTTACCAGATGCCCTCCTACGGATTCAGTCCCTAAACAGACCTGCGCTTCCGATCTAACGGCCGTTCCTGGCCGATCTCGGCCCGATAGCCGCCGCGAAACCGCGACCGTCTCTGATCGACCCGAAGCGGCCCTCTGGAATGTGTGAAAGGAGACATTCAGAAAACAAGGTATCACCAGATACTGCATGCTCGACGTATCTCTACCTGCCGGCAGGTACCTAAAATGACGCCGGAATGAAGATGCCGAGGCCTCGCCATCGATCGCACTTGAGGGAATCGTCTTGGCGGTCGCGGAGTTTTATGGGGAATACCACGCTACGGCTCGAAGGAGGCCACATGTCCCTATTCCGAAGTTTTTCACTCTCAGCTCTCGGGCTTCTCTGCTTCGTTGTATTTGGCGCGATTGGATTGGTTTGGGACTTTCGCCGACTCGTGCTCTACCATGATCCCCGTGCAGTTGCTCTCTGGGTCGGCGTTGGCCTCCTGTTTGCACTGCCATTCTGGCTGCCTCCTATCGTTGCGAGAATTTGGCCCCGCGCGATGCCAAAGACCCGGCAGTTTTGTGCCGCCGCGCTTTGCCTCCCCCCGCTTTCGGTGTTGTGGTATCTCGTCACCCTCGCGTTTTGGCCTCTCCATTCGCCACACCACCTGGCGACAAAAGGCCTGGCCATGATGTTCGTCCCTTACTGTCTTGGCCTCGCTATTCTCCTGTGGCGTGCGCCGTCGGGAAGCGAAGAAGGCTCCGCCGCTTAATTTCGGTCTGCTCGACCGTGGCCGAGCCGGCGGTCCCAAAACAAACGGGGCCGGTCACCAAGACCGGCCCCGCTTGAGTTTTGCAACAATGTCGAAGGGCCGTTTCTGGCCGAACTCGGAACTTGGAGGTCACTCGCCTGGGGCCAGTCGGCCGCCAGCGTCGTGAGCTTCCGTACCCAGGCGGTTACGGTTCTTAGCTCTCGCCCTTGGCGGTCATTCGCTGCCGAAACACAGACCTGCACAGATTCTTGCAGTTGCCCAGGGCTAACATCGAATAAACCATGAACTGTTATTAGCTCTCAATTGAGAGCAGTTCTCTTTTAAAAATTTCCTCAAGTTCACTCTCGGAAAGAATGACCTCTCTAACCTCTTGGCACATACTTTCGAACTTCACGTCTTTGAAACATGCAATGTAGTGCCTGTAGCGGCTAAACATGGCGTCAGAGTGTCGGGGATGTGTGCGATTGGCGACCATCCTCTCTTGAACCCATGGCGAGTTATCAACGGCAAATAGCCCATAGAGCCCTAGTCCGTGCTTTGCCAGAGGATGCCCGCCATGCGCCTCATCGTTTGGGCCACCGTACTTACAATGGGGCGAGTCAAAGTGTAGGGCGTATACGTTATTGCCACTCTTCTCAAGCAAGAGATACGCGCTACTCTGCGTCAGAATGACAAAGTTCTCGTACATGAAAGAATAGTCCCGGCTGAGCTGCATTTTCGATACTGAGATTTTTGGTTCTTTCTTGAACATGACTCGAACTTTCCCTGAGAGCAAAATAGGCTGTAGTTTCGGATTGTGTGCAATCTAGGCCAGCATGTCGAGTGGCGGTTCCTGGCCGAACTGAGCCACTGATCCGCGCACCAGCGCAAGCATGCTCATCGATCAGAGTATCGCTGCAACGTAGGCAAAAACGGGCCGCCCAGTGCTCCCCAAAAAACGCGTTGATCATCTTCTTACCGTCCTGGATAAGGCATACTCCGTCCTGCATCACGATACCACGCCGATATCGCGCTAGTATCCAGGCAGGGTACCCGCGGCAGTTACATGGGGTCTGTTCACATGCACGCAGCGTAACTATCTAATTCAAGTCACCGATTGACCGTTGGCGTCCACCGATTCCGACGGACCTCAAACTTCCGATGAATCGCTTCCGCCTGATCCCAACGTTGGTGACCGCCCTGATTTTTGGAGCCTGGCAGCCCGCAGCTCAAGCCTCCAACGATGGCCAACTGTGCGATGGCCCCCTCGGCCTGGTCTTATGCGGCAGCCTGATGGCAGTGCAGGCACTGACCCCAAGAAGTGCCCGCGAACTGATCCTTGACGCGGCCAGGCAGGGCGAGCTCGAACGACTGCAATGGCTGCTTCAGATGCACCCCGACGCTGCCAAGCCTTTCGACGTCCTGGCAAGCACGGTTTACTACTATCGGGACAGCAGTGGCGAACCTTCGATCCGGCCGCGGCAATTGGCCGTCGTGGCCTACCTGGCCGACCGCGCGCCGGACATCAACGAAGCGCACCCCAACACCTTGCTGCAAGAGTTGGCCGAGCGGCATTCTCTCTACAGGGACAAGCGGCTGGAGCTGGTGAAACTGCTGCTTGCGCACGGTGCATCCGCCAGGGCGGTGAACCTGACCAAGTTCGTGAAGCAGAACATCTCCGCCGGGATCCCCCCACGCCCCGAAGATGTCGATGCGCTGCAACGACTACTGGACAACGGCGCAGACCCCAATCTGCCCGACAAGGACGATACCGCCTACGGACTGCTGGTGCAGCGTGGCCAGTATCAGTTGGGAGAAACGATGCTGGCCCATGGCGCGTCGCCCGATGCATTGCCCGCGCAGGGACGGGCCGGTGTCTTGCTCCAGCTGGCGCGCAACTGCAAGCGGCAGGAGGATGCCCATCGAACCACGCAGTTCCTTGAGCGCCAATGGAAGGAATGTCAGCTAGCAAGCCAGGAGCAGGCGCGCTTTCTGGTGAGTCATGGTGCAGACATCCATGGCAGGGTGGCCCCTGGGCCGGGCTGCGCGACGCCCTATGACGAAGCGGTCCGCAACGGCAATCGGCCACTGGCTGAGGCCTTGCAAGGCCTGGGCGGGCGGCCTTGCGGCACACGCGAGCCCGGGTAGGGCGCTGGCGTGCCACAGAGCATGGAAGCCATGGCGTTCGCTTCCTGAATGGCCCACCTTGATGGCGCAGGTATCGCAAGCCGGCCCGCGCTTGATGCGGCACGCCCCGCCGCCGGATTTCGAGGACATTCGCCGGCGTGCGCCGGCATGCTGAGGCCAAGCGGGATATTGGCCCTCCGCCTGGCCTGCTGCATGATCCGGCCACGCATTTCCCGGGCCTCAACGCCTCGACCACTACTACGTCCGCTTTGCTGTACACCCGGCGCTTCGATGGCTTCTGTCTCGTGACAAGCGACAGCGACTTCACCGGGCTGGCGACCCGAATTCGGGAAGAGGGGCTGGTTGTGCTGGGCTTTGGGGAACAGAAGCCGCCGGATGGGTTCCGGAATGCCTGCAACAAGTTCGTGCTCACGGAGTTGCTGCGGCCTGCGCCGGCGGAATCCACGCCGGATGCGGCCAAGCCCGAGTCCCTAGTGGCTCCTGCATTACCACTGGCGGCTGCCGTTACCCAAGCCGCGGCGCCGAGCTTTCCGCAGGGCTTCATGCGTTCCGCGCTCGACCAGTCGTCCGACGGGAATGGCTGGGCGCATTTGGGCACCTTTGGCAGTTACCTCACGAAACTGCAGCTGGACTTTGACTCCCGGGTCTATGGGTTCAGGAAGCGATCCGATCTGGTGAGGTCGCGTCAGGACATCTTCGTGACGGAAGAGCGCGCGGTGCCCGGCCAAGCTCAGAAGCAGCTCTACCTGAAGCCCAGGTGAGGCCGCTGCGAGGACTAAATGAGAGCGAGACCCTCATACGGCAAGATGCGGCACGCGATTGCACCAGGGAAGTGTAGCCAAGCTGAAGTCTCAAGTGCGACCGGCCGCCCTTAGCCAGCCGCCGCCTGAGTGCTCGCACTATTGCCGTCTAGCCCTGATCCTCCGAGTTGCCCTTAGCTCCCGTCCGCTTTCCCGAGATGGACCTTTCTCTCTGCGTGGGCCGGGGCTACTTGCTACCGCTCGCAAGATATCGGCGAACAGCCAGAAAAATCCTGGCGTATCCGATGACAAAACCTACCGGCCCGAATACAAGGGAACCCACGACCCATAGGCTGCCATTCTTCTTCAAGCGGAAAGCGATGTGATCCAACAAGAACAAGTAGTAGCAGAAGGCGACGACACCTGCGAGCAGAACTACCCCAAGTGGGCCAAGCTGATCTGCGTCATTGGTAGATGTATAAACTGCTAGGGCAATAGATGCGAAGCAGGAAAGGCTCGTCAAGAAGCTCACATTCAGCCTCTTAAAGTAGCCAGTCAAATCGGTTTCGGCGAAGAAGAGCATATGGCAGCCAGTAACTTCTTGGTGAGGCCATCTGATGGCCGGGCCTGAGGTAGAGATTAGAACTCGGGGACGAAACCAAGCATCTTATCAGCCTTGGCTTGCATGAAAACCTTGAACGCCTGTACGTTCTTTGGAGCTGCCTGTCCAAGCACGCTCACCATCGCAACGTTTGCTCCGCGCCGAAATACGGCAATAATACCGAAGGGCCGGCCAGCGGCGGTCACATGAAAAGCCGTTACTTCTTGCTGCCATCCCTCCAACCCACTTATCGGTGTGATCTGCACCCCAGATTGAGAAGAATTCTTAGCGCCCTCAAGGGTGCCACGGACAACGTCCGCTAGAACTCGCTTGGCGATATAGGGGCTCCGTGTCACATACAGGTGTGAATTCAGCGCGAGTCCGCCATCGTTGACGTAGTCGTAGTCTAGGTGATAGGTCTGATCCTTAGTTGGCCAAAAGTCACGAAATTCCGCGCGCAGTACTCGCCCCTGCTGAAGGGCGGTCAATACTGACGCCTCGTGCTTGCGGACATACTCAAAAGCGTCGCCTTGATTGATAAGTACCGCTACCGAGGCATTCTTCGCCGCCAGTTGGGCGGCTCGGCTCTCGGCAGTAAGCATCATGGTTAACGCAACTGCCAAGGTAAAGATCACTCGAATTATTGCATTTCGCGGCCGTATCATCGTCTCTTCCTTATTGAGCTTTACATTGTATCTAACAGCCGATCCAATGCGGTCATACGTTGATGCAAAAGCGAACTTCAGCGCTGCACTCGACGCTCGGGGCACATTACCCCAGTAGAAACTGGATAGGCGCAGCGAAAACGGATCGGCTAGGCGGTGTGCACAGACGCAAGGAATGCAACAAAGGAATCCGCAACTCTTTCCGTGCGCACGTCCCGAAGTTCACGTTCATGGTTCCACATGTTTGCTTCACCCTGAAGAGGGGTGCATCAGCACGGGAGATCTGCATTATGCTGAAGTCTTCATATTTCGCCTATACCAATATGGCTACCCCCAAACTCGTGGCCAAAATCGAAGCTGAAGAGCCGGCGCTGCGGCTTGCCGTCCTAATCGACGCTGACAACGCGCAAGCTGCGGTCATCGAGGGCATTCTCGGGGAAGTGGCAAGATTCGGGGAGGCAACTGTGAAGCGCATCTATGGTGACTTCACGTCGCCGAACAGCGCCTCCTGGAAGAAGGTCCTCCAGAAGTACGCCATCAAGCCAGTTCAGCAGTTCGCATACACCACCGGCAAGAACGCAACGGACTGCACTCTCATCATTGACGCGATGGATTTGCTGTACACCCGGCGCTTCGATGGCTTCTGTCTCGTGACAAGCGACAGTGACTTCACCGGGCTGGCGACCCGGATTCGGGAAGAGGGGCTGGTTGTGCTGGGCTTTGGGGAACAGAAGACGCCGGATGCGTTCCGGAATGCCTGCAACAAGTTCGTGCTCACGGAGTTGCTGCGGCTCGCACCGGCGGAAACCGTCCCGGCTGCGGCCAGGCCTGAGCCCCTAGTGGCTCCTGCACTACCACTGGCGGCTGCCGTTACCCATGCCGTGGCGCCTAGCTTCCCGGAGGACTTCATGCTTTCCGCGCTCGACCAGTCGTCCGACGAGAATGGCTGGGCGCATTTGGGCACCTTTGGCAGTTACCTCACGAAACTGCAGCCGGACTTTGACTCCCGGGTCTATGGGTTCAGGAAGCTATCCGACCTGGTGAGGTCGCGCCAGGACATCTTCGTGACGGAAGAGCGCGCCGTGCCCGGCCAAGCTCAGAAGCAGCTCTACCTGAAGCCCAGGTGAGGCCGCAGCGAGGACTAAATGAGAGAACGAGACCCTCATACGGCAAGACGCGGCACGCGATAGTGCACCAGGGAAGTTGAAGTCTCAAGTGCGACCGGCCGCCCTTAGCCGGCCGCAGCGATCCAAGGCTATCTGACTGCAGCCGGCGTCGGCAACCGGCCGAGGCTGTGTGAAAACGCCCAAGTACCCGGTTTTCGGGGGGGCGCTTTACCCTTCCCGAACCGCTTCCAAGCCAATACGCGACGATCTGACCGGTCGAGTTCGTCGGCTGGCACGTTCGGCGCGAGTTTTCACACAGCTTCGACCCGGAGCGGACATTGCACGTTTTCGGTGCGCCGATCGATTAAAATGAATTTCGGCATCTGTTCTCTCCGAAACAACAGAGGTTCTAAGCTCATGGTTAGCGAACGGGATTACCAGCGGACCGTGGAAGTCGGCCAGCGCAACCAGGAAGTTAAGGTTCTTATCCAGAACTGGTGTGGCCACGCGAGGATCGAAAAAATCGGTGGTACTGGGATGATCGAGGCCGCTACCGGTTTCCCGATCGGCCATCACTCAATGGCCTGTGACCACGCCCCTGCTGGCGGGTTCGCAACTTGGCATCTTGAGGAGGCGGCGCTCGCGTTCTATGATCGAAATTGCTTAAATTGCACGGTCCGTCAACCGTTGCGTTTCCCCAATCTTGTGGAGCTCGTGGGCCGTCGAGACCGGCAGGTGGCTGCCAGGGTCGCCGATCAAGAGCGGCAGGAAAAAAAGCTTCGCGACGAATTCGATTTCCGCCAGAAAGTGCGCGCTACACTTCAGGCCAATGCCGCAGTACCCGTTGCTACCTTGATTGATGACCTGCAGGCATTGGATCAAACTCGTACGGAGTCAGCGTCCGAGAAGATCATTGCAACTGCCCATCTCGCGCCCGAGGTGTTTACCGATGACGTTGTCGACCACCTCTTCTATCTGATTGAATCGAACGAGGCGTGGGTGGTTGAAACGGCATTGAGCTGTCTGCGGATAGTATCCCAGGACCACAAGCGGCTCGTTTCTTGCGCGATGCAATGTCTCTCGAGGGAATGCAATATCGAGACTGCAGCGGAAGTCATGCTGGCACACCTTGACTTGGTTGATGCCTCCCAAGTGAAAACGGCCGTTAAGAGCTTGTGCTTGCTGGCTGCGCCGCCGCGTAGCGACTTTGATTTTTCCGAACCCGAGAAGCGCCCCGAGGCGCTGCAGGCTTTGGTGTCTAGATTTCCCGAGGCTGTGGAAAAGGCGCTAGATAGTCCGGTTGCTAGTCACTCGGGTTTCATTGTCAAGGCTGCGGCGAGAGCGATTCCGCTCGCGTATGGTGGCAATGCCTATCCATTGAGTTTGGTTCGCAGCCTTGCTGCAAAACTCGCTCGAGTCGATTCCTTAGTCGATATCGAGTCGGACTCGGAAATGCGCAATGTCGTGCACGAGCTGGAGCGGGCGCTCGTCTATGCCATGCTGGCAGACGATCAGCAGGTCGACATATTGCTCGTAAATTACTATCAAGGAGCTTCCTCTGCTGGCGAAGGGCGGATCGCCGGCGTTTACTCCACTTTGCTGAGATTGCCAGGCAGTCGCTTTGAATCTGTCGACGTGATTCCCAATCTCAGGCCTTACGGAACAGCGCTACGCCGCCTCTTGACGTGGGTTGCAGCGACGCAGAATCAAGATGTGATGCAGGAGATTCACGAAGCCTTGCGGCACTTTCCGGAGCAGCTTACTCAGGTCGCATGCGATCAAATGGAACTCCTGCTGGGAACGGCTGCGTTGTTGGATCAGGCGCTCGCGGACGTCACTAATTCGCCGGTGCAGGTGTCTTCTGACGAAGCGAGCGCTTTCCTTGCGCAAATGGACCACCGCAACAGACGGCAGCAATTGGCTGGTCTGCGTGCTGCCATTCTGGAATGGGCGAGTAGCGCGGCGGCCGAAAGTACCACTGCTGCGGGGAAATTCATTGACTTCATCGCTAGCGACGTACAGTGGCCGGAGCAGTTCCGCAGCGCTCTCATCAAGGCTTTGCCGCCGTTGATGCACACAGCGGCATCGACGAATGCCGTACTCCCGTTTCTGTATGGCGCAATGGTCGGGGAGTCCGCGTTGGTGAGGATGGCGGCCGCGCAGGCATTGCGGGAGTTACGTCGCTCGCGCGTGACCGACCTTCCTTCCCTTGTGCATGACGCATTTCTGTTGCTGTTGTCTGACCCGATCATCGGTGTTCATCAGTCTGCCGTCGAGGCACTCGAGCGTATTTCCTTTCCAGAGGAATACGAAGATCGAATTACCGAGCGGGTGATGGCGATTTTCAGGGCGTATGCTCAAGGCGACCGCGAACATGATTCGTTTCTTGTGACTTGTATCGAGTTGCTAGTGAGTCGCTTGCATGAGAGGCCACGCTTTGCTGGTGTATGGGGGCCCGTCTTTGTTGCAGTATTGATGAAGGTCGACGTAGCGATCGTGCTACAACACGGCCGCTCGTGGATGTTGACGCGGCTTGTACCCATAAAAGGCTTTCCCGATCTGCTTCTGAAGCTCTTGCGGTCGGAGGAGCGTCATGAAACCTATGACGATCAATTGGTCTCGTTGCTGCGTGAACTTCCTAAAGACTATTTGCTCGGTATGCAGGCGAGCCTAGTAACCTTGTGCGAGCAACGCCCCGATGATTGGATGTTGACCGCAGCCTGCATCGAGGTTTTCAGCGTAGTCGGTGTGTGGGATATTGCCGCGAAGATTGCGGGCCATTCGCATGACATATTGCCTGATTCAACGCGGATGCTGGTGCGTAAGCAATACGCGCAGTTATCGGTGCTTGGGATAGAGTTCGAGCGACACCTAGCGGTAGGAAACCATGCGGATGCTCTCGAATGTGCTAGCCAATGGCGGCAGATCTTTGAAGACGTGAAACGCGGCAGAGGCAATGAATGAGACAAAATCTAGTCCGCCCCGACGTGCGTTCGCCACGTTTGAACGCTGTGGAAGCGTTGCTGGGGTTCCCGGAGAAGACACACACGGAAGATCTGAGTGCACTGGCCGGCGAGCTGGACTCGATTTCGGCGTCATTTGCTCATCCAGTCGCCGCTGTCGCATACGCTGCATTTGCGGGGCTGGTGCGCATTTCGGCGACTCTAGCCCAATGGCACGATGCCGTTTTGACGGCGCTCCCGGACGCTGACCGCTTTTTACGAAGCGCGAAGGCGCGCTACCAACTTTGGCTGAAGGAATATGAGAGCCAGGTGGCGGCTGCCAGTATGGTCCAAGCCAGCAAAGCATTGCCTGATGTATCTTGCTTGGACGATGCCGTGAAGCTTCTCAATGCAGTCGGTGCTGTACCGCTGCCGCTAGGCATGTTTGCCCAAGACATCCCTTTTACAAGGAAGATGCACGGCCCGCACTTCGACGAGCGGACTGGGGCTGAACCGCTCCCGCTCACGGTAGCATTTCTGAAGTTCAAAATCGACTTGATCGACGCGCAGCACACCCACCAGCTTACGCCTGGAGAAGTTCACGATCTGGAGTTGGAAGTCCGCGTCACGCGGTGGCCAGAGGAGCATAGTGAATTGCAACTTACGCCGGTTTCTGTGGAGCCCGCCTCAACGTACGAGTTTCCGAGCTTTCGTTTTTCCCGTCCGGCTGGTGATCCGCCGTACGTCTTACATCAGCGAGGTCGCGCCATTTTGAAGGTGTCGCAAGGCCTCCATGCGAGGCCGTTCGAATTCAAATATACGGCCGAGTTTTTTCCACCCAAATCGGAGCAGCCAGTTGCGATTGTGGGACATCGTACACTGCTAATTGATGGCACAGATCCGTCGCGTTCCTTGTGCGGCTATCCTGCAATGGACAGGCGCCTCATCGAGTTTCGCGAAGCATTACGCAGAGTGCCGGGCATTGCGCAGCCGGAGTTGCTTGACCTGCTAACAATCCTGGCGGCGCTGTTCAATCTTGCTGGCAGTGCGGTTCAAGACGCGCTGTTTCCGGGCACGCGGTCTGAGGCGGAGTTCCAACAGGATGTTCGTGCTGCGTTGCGACGCAGCCCATCCATTGGGATCGAACTGGACGAACATGCCAACGCAGCGGGTGGTGCCACCGACCTATCGTTCCGTGGAATCCCTATCGAGTTGAAGGTTGGGAAATCGGCACTTTTCGCTCTAGAGGATGGCCGGCGCTTTACTAATCAGACAGCATCCTATGCAGTGGCGAAAGGTAGAAAGACTGCGGTGCTCTGCGTGCTGGATTGCAGCCCAAAGAATGGGCCGCCGCGTGACCCCGCGCAGTTGGTGGGCCTTCAATCCCTGGAAAATGGTGTCCAGGTCTGCATACTGATCATCCAAGGAAATTTGCAGAAGCCGAGCGCGCTCTCGCGCGGTTCCGTGTGCCAATAAGATGGAGAGTCAGAAAGCAGGACAGAGCGCGCCGGTCACCGTTGGCACAAACCACAGTCACGCAGTCATCACCGGCGCCCCGGCCGCGACAGCAAACTGCAAAGGCAAATGTTCGCGAATAACCGGGGCCCACTGGCGCCAACTGAAGAAGGCGCTCGGGTGACGGATAAAGAGTAGCTTCAGCGCGCGGCCATCGTCTGCGATAGTAACCAAGCGCGGCCGCGTCCGCCCGACCTTCGCCGGCAAGCGGTTTTGCTCGAAGGATGCCCCGCGGAGCTTGATGGCTTCCACCAGCGCATCGACCTTCTTGGCTTCGAGCCCATAGACAATGGCTTGGTCGATCGCCATCAGGCGGGACAGGTCCAAGAACTCCTGCCAGCCGTTCTGATATTGGGCGTAGGTCGGTCGTTTCTTGATGGACTTGAGTGGCTGCAGCACTAGGTTGTGGTAAGCCACCGTTGACCAGAGCACACGCTTTTGCTCCTCACTTGGCTCGGACGCGCTATAGATAGCCCGCTCGATGTTGCGCACGTAAGGGGAGTCGCGGCAATAGTTCAGGGCATGCCGGTAGTGCGTTTCCCGCAGGCCATCGGCTTGCTTGTAACGCTCATCGAATCCCTCGCCCCAGTTGTAGACGCTCTCGCCGACCACCATGGTCCGCACCGACGAGGTTGAGAACTTTGACCCAACCCAAGGCCACCAGGGCAGGCTGGGGCGGGCGGCGAATGCGGAGTCAAATGAAGGGTCCAGGAGATTCTCAAATTCCATAACGTTCAGTTGAACTGTTAGCGGCTGGCCAGCCGCTCAATGGCGAGCACGCCGGCTCGCATCTTGTCGACCGCCGAAGAATTCGCAGAGTGCACGATAATTCTTGGCGGCTTGAACCCGCGCAGCGCGACGGCCTCTTCAATCCACAGGATGACATCGTAGCCGTTGCCCCGGGCGTCGTTGCCCAGGTCATGGTCCAGGCTGATTTCCTCGACGGCCCCGCTTTCGAGCAGTTGGACGGCCTCATCTGGCCAGTAGACGCGGCGCCACCCGTCGGGCGTTGGCCGCTCATCATCAAGGAACACTTTCATGTTTGTTTCACCCTGAAGAGGGGTGCATCAGCACGGGAGACATGCATTATGCTGAAGTCTTCATATTTCGCCTACACCAATATGGTTACCCCCAAACTCGTGGCCAAAATCGGCGCTATCGCCGGTAGAGTGAACAAGAATCAGACGTGACGGGCAACCGATGAACCCATCCGAACTAGTAATCCATCTTGAGCGGCCGATGGCGCAGCTCCACCCCGACGGGCCTCTAGCCAGAGATATTGTGATCGCTGGCCTCAAGTGGCCAACTGACTATTGGTCTGAGCTAGCACTCGCCTGGCTTTGTGAGGGACTACCAGTTGACGAAGAAATAGCCGCCCTGCTCATTGCGGTCTCCCGGCAGGAAGCGTTTTCTCAGCGCCTCAGGCATCAGGCATTCGCCATCGCAATGCGGTGGGAAAAGCGAAAACATCGGCCCCAATCCTGAGGTCTGTGTTATCGGGTCTTCCGCGGATCTGGGACGTCCCGACATCGGCGACAATCGCTCGCTACCGGCCAGAAGCGGCCATTTGAGCGCACCGCAATCCCTCCAGATAGGTGGTCGCGTTCGCGACGCGTGTATAACGGTCTGGATTTCTAGTGTTTCAGAAGCGGGGTTCCGCTGACCGTTTCAGTGCAACGCACATTGAGAACTGAACATATGGACAGAGAAGGATTCATCTACCTCGACATCGAACACCCAGTGGTAGCCTGGAACACCTATCGGGGTAGCCTCATGTCGCGGGAACAGATATGGACGCAGCATGGGCAAGGCGCTGTATCGCTGCGCCTTGCGAACATTTTTGACTCGGGTGATTTTCGGCGGTTGCAGTCGGAGCTTGCCATCGATGCAATTCGCGTGCGCGATTTCCCCAGCGCTGTCTCGCGGCTTTCCGGCATGTTCGTCTTCGATGAGGTCGAGAGCGCGCTTGCTGCCGAGCAAGCTGCTTGGGGCGGGCACATCGACTCGGAATACTTGACTGACGTTGGGCTGACCTATGGCACTGCAACTCGAGTCGATGCGAACTGGATTACGCGGATGCTCGATGCTGATGCGAATCTTGTTCCTGGCTGGGAGCAACTCGCCATAAAGTACTGGAGCGGGGAGGACTGTTGCGGGACCCCAATCTGGGAGTTATTGGTGGACGGAAGTGCGACTGTGTGGGGAACTCGTCTTCGCAATCAGGCGTACGAGGTCATCCGGTCGCGATATCCACAGTCTCTCGGCCTTTTAGAAGAAAGCCGAATCGCTGCACTGCTAGGCTTTTCACTCGGTCACATTTCCTCTTGGCTCATACACAAAGGAGACCACGCTGAGCTGGCGTTCTACTTAGACAATACGTTGGATGGTGACCCGAGATACCGTGCTGCGGTGGAGCAGCACATCAGGACTGCTCCGCCAGATTCGGTGAATGCACGCGCTCTTCTCGCTTCGCCAAGTGTGGCGAGGCTCCCTGACCTGACTTCGTATTCCAAGCTGCTGCCTTTGAGATCCGTGCAATCATAAGCGACTGATCCAGGGCCCGCTGCTCAGCGCTCACCAAGCAGATGGGAGTGCCGAGGCTGGTTTGCGTTGGACGCGGTATGCGAGCCTGCGGCAATAGCAGGACACAAGGTGAATACGTAAATGGAGGATGCCCTATGCTTAGGCAGCTAGGAGTAGCGGACGCGGAGTCGTTCTCCCGCCTCCGCCGTGCGCTTACTCGAGATAACCCGATTCCCATGGGCTTGACCATGGAGGAAGAGTTGTCCCGGCCCATTGAAGGTTTCCGTGATCAGCTTTCTTCTCCCGCGCCGAATGCCGTCTTCGGCGCCTTCGAAGGCGAAGAACTTGTCGGAACCGCTGCGATCTCCTTGTACAACCGCTTCCCGTCTTCGCGGCATAGAGCTCTACTCTGGGGCGTTTTCGTCTCCCCGCATCGAAGACGCCAGGAATTGGGGCGAAACCTTGTGACATGCGCGCTTTCGCACGCGCGAGAAAATGATATAGTCCGCGTCAATTTGACCGTGTACGTCCCCAATCTGGCTGCAGTAGCGCTCTATATTGCCTTGGGTTTTCAGTCATGCGGCGTAGAGTCGGAAGCCATCTGCCTGGACGGTACCTATTACGATGGTGTTCAGATGAGCTTCCGCCTATCTGGGGAATAGCATCTTTCCTTGATCGCGCGATTGAATGTCGGCTTCGGGTTGAATCCCCAGTCGGGAGCTGCCTTTCGGCCTGAAGCGAATCAACGACCATGCCTCGGCCGCATTGGTCGTTCGCCCTGGAGCTATTGAATGAACCGAGTTGGGAAGCGGCGGCCGGCTGCCTGATGACTGAGGTCCCTTCGCGGCCACGAGGAGACGTTGGACATCGCGCTCTGATTCGCCTGGAAGCGGTCTTTGGAGATGTCCCTTAGCCGTTTCGACTTGCAGTCCGAAGGGCCGCCGTTGACCAAGCCAAGCTCGCGGCCGTGCCGAGTGTTTTTACCTAGGCTATTCGTTGCCAAACTGACCGTTGCAGCGTTATATTGATTGTAACGAACTGTTGTTTTGGGGGCGAGAAGAGTCACCAACCCCTCTCATCGAAGTTTCTTCAAAGCATGAACCGAACAAGTCTATTTTCTCTCGCGGCCACGATTGTTATTTTGTCGGGGTGCGCCACCAAGACAAGATACATCGAACCGAATTCCGCTGCGCCTCGTGCCCGACTCAGCATCGACGTACAAACGGTAAAGCTCATTTCTGGGTTCGCGACCGTTGACGTAGTAGCTGGTCCTTCAAAGTGCGGTCAAGAGTATCCAGATAGCAAGCGGGCAATCGTCATCTCGCGTGGTAACCCCCTAATCTCGAACATCAATGCTGAAGGAATTTGGGTCAACGCGGACCAACCAATCCATTTGGTGACAATGATGGGCATGGATGGTTTTAGTTGCGGTCAGGCTTTATCCTTCACGCCGGAAGCGGGAGGAAACTATCAGCTGCGCGCCGTTGGCCAATCCTCGTTCAATCGTTATGCAGCTCCGACGTGCAAAGTTCAGGTTGTCAGCCGCTCAAATCCGAATGGTTCCGACGTAGAAGCTTCTAAGCCACTCGGGTGCATTCGCTAACGGCCTAGTCTTTTTTGCCAAGCAGCGCATCGCCCCCCCCTAACGTAGTGCGCTGTCGAATGACCGCTGTCGAACGAACTCAAATACCGTTATGGGCAAAGGCGAACGCATGCCGCGAGCGTCTGCTTTCGCGAAGTCGCAATGACCGCTTTGGGCAAGCGCGTATGTCTGCAGCGGGTCGACTACGGAAATTCGGTGCCGAGTCGGGGCGATCGAGCGCCGGCCGAGGAGTCAACGTCCGGGTTCAAACCAGGACGTTGACTCCTCGCTTCCCTTCGATTCAAAACAGGCATCAGCACGGGGCCGACGAGCGACTGCTACAAGCGCTATCACGCCGATCACGTGACCGGATAGCAGAAGTCGTCCACAGCGAAAGTCCCCTCCAGATTGACAACCCCCCACACCTGCCCGAGAATCCCCCCATCACCTCAAACAAAGGTGATCGGGCGTGGAAACCCGGAAAACGTAGGCGGACAGCCGCTATTTGCGGCTTTTTTGTGTCCATGCGTTCGTGCGCGCGTAGTATGTCTACGGCGGGCCGAGCGGGGCAGCTTTCGGGCTGGCCGGTTTCCTACGTTTCCGGTATTTCCACCCTCGCTGCGGGCCCGCCACCCTCACGTGGAAATGAGAGGCGGGTCTTCCAACCCAAACTAGGAAGCCGCTATGTCTGACACCTTCGCTCGTGCCGAGCAAACCACCTACGTCGATCCACCCGAGCGCACGCTCACCCTCTCCCGGCAATCCGACCTGCTCGCCGACCTGATCCGCATCACCTTCCCAGCAGACACCCCCACAAAGCTAAGCGTCCAGGAACTAGCGTACCAACTAGACGCGTTGCGCAACGACGCCCAAGGCATCGCGCAGGAAAGCTGTGCCGACTTGCTACGCGTTAGCGCAGGCCTTGGCTCCGTTCTGAGATTGCTGGATTACGACAGTGACGAGGTAGAAGACAGCCACGGGTTGCACTGCTTGCTGACGCCGTTGAAGCAGCAGTTGGATGCGGCTTTGAACCGGGTGCAGGGGTTGCTTTGAGGTAGGAGGAGGGGGCGAGTAGGCTCTGAGCGTGTCGCTGCTGCGGCCCCCTCCCCAAACAGCCGGTTCACGTCTGTCAGTCCACAAACGGCATGAAGCAAGCGCCTTCGTTCGTTACGGGAGTCTGGCCCGTAGCCAGTCCCAACGCGTCGGGGGCAGTGTCACATAGCCCTTACCATCGCGCGCCCCGATGTCATACAGCACATGGTCGTGAAACCAAAGTAGGCGCGGAGCGTCGGGGTCAAGGTACGTGCGCTCTGCGAGTAATTCATCGCTACGCGCAGCATAAAGGCGAAATAAAGTGCCGTACTCACGCGCTAAATAGCAGGTTTCACCTATGTAATCACCAAAATCCTCCCGCTTGCATTCGTGCGCGGTCGATCTGTCTCTTGCATCCAAGCCATAGGGAACAAGAAATACAGCAGCCGCGGCTAATGCCGCTAGCCTGATTGCCGAACGTAGCCGAGGTTCGGATTTGGTTTCTGCGCCTATTTTCATAGGTCGAACTCCACAATTAGCCGATTTTGAAGTCTTATTTGTCGTCTATCCGAGTAGAGAATAAGATCGCCGCCTTGATTGTGCTTTAGCTGCCAGTCGCGGTAGTCCTTGTTTCTCACGGGGTGGTAAATACTGTGGTCAGAAATGATCCCATGCCTTGCTACCGGTGCCATAATCCAATCATTCGATGTTATCTCGCCCAGAGCTGTTGCGCTTGGCACAATGATGAAGCCTTTTCTATTCCAGTGACCAAGGTATTGTGATCCTCTTTTTCCTCTGTCGTGAAATGTAAAAACATCACGCATATACACAGAAATGTCCAATATCTCAACGAGCATGCGCTTGTCAGTGACCTTGTGGAAGAAGAATCCGCCTATTGCTGCATTTAGTGAGAACGCTCCAAGAGAGCCGTATAGGTCATCCATCAATAGCCCATGCGGCATTGCAATGCCTCTCAGTAACATAAGGAATTTTTCTGTATTTTCCGAATCTATCTGCTTTAGCTGGAATTGGAACTCATTATGGTATCTGTGCATATCGCCATCGCATAGCTTCCACGCGTCCCTGTGATAGGGCGATGGGCGATGTTTCGAAAATATCTTGATGATAGCTTCTCTTGCGGATTTCGAGTATATCGATTCATCTATTAGCCAATCATATTTTTCTTTTGCTCGTTCAAATCCCAGTATCCATTTCAATTTGAACATGGTTGTGTCGATCATGCTTTGCGGAAATGGATCGCCGTTCTGGTTAATGCCAATACGCGCGCCTTCGTCCGAGTCTGCATAGTTCAACTCGCCAGATAACCATTTACGCATGACCTTGGCCGACATAGGCCAGCCGATGCGATCCATCGCGCCAGGAATATCCTGTAGATCAAACGGTTTAATGCGCGGCTTCTTGATTGCCGGCGCGGCGGGAGTCGGCGTTGGCTTTGGCGGTGGCGGCGTGTTCAGCCATTCTCGAAACTCTAGAATGCTCTCTATGAGCGATTTCGGCGGGCGCTCTGGTGCTTTCGGCTTTGGCGGCGCGGGCGGCGATGGGGGTTGGTCGCGTAGGAGGGGTGCAAGCCGTTCCGTGGAGACATAGAACTCTTCTACGTCCTCAATGGTGCATCCTTCCTGTTCGCGTCTGAGCACCCACAGGGGCTTAATGAACCGTTGCTCAAAAAATGGTATCCGCCTTTCTGACCTTTTCATAGTCGCTCTCATCACCAAATTTTCTCTTTTAGCAGAGGCTTAATCAGATGAAAATCAGACGATTCCTATTTTCAGTCGGGAAAATGCAAATTATTGAAAACGAGGCGCGCTGCACCGTCATGCTTAGCGTCGTGCTATACGTTGCATCGTCCAGGAACTAGCCTACCAACTAGACGCGCTGCGCAACGACGCCCAAGGCATCGCGCAGGAAAGCTGTGCCGACTTGCTACGCGTTAGCGCAGGCCTTGGCTCCGTTCTGAGATTGCTGGATTACGACAGTGACGAGGTAGAAGACAGTCACGGCCTGCATTGTTTGCTGACGCCGTTGAAGCAGCAGTTGGATGCGGCTTTGAATCGGGTGCAGGGGTTGCTTTGAGGTAGGGGGTAGGGGGCTTGTGGAAGGGTGAGATGCTTCGCTCTTGCTCGCTCCCGCCCTCTCCCCCGCCCCTCTCCCGCAGGCGGGAGAGGGGAGACAACAGAGCGGAGGTTGAAACGGCTCTGGTGTCTTTGAACCAAGGCGACGAGCGTCGCCCGGTTTATCGGCTGCAGCTTACTTGATACCCAAACGCCACAGCGAAGTCACCTCAGCCGCACGCGCAGCGTGCAGCGGGTCGGTCATGTCCGCAGCCTTCGGGTGGTTCGGCTTCACTTCCAACCGCCCCAGCACCTTCAGCCCGGCTTCGTCAATCCAGCCCAGCAACTGGTCCCGCGTGCGCAGGCCAAGGTGTTCCGCCAGGTCCGACAGCAGCAGCCAGCCTTCGCCCTTGGGCTCCAGGTGATCCGCCAGCCCGGCGATAAAGCCCTTCAGCATCTGGCAGTCGGGGTCATACACCGCGCGTTCAATCGGCGAGTTGGGGCGTGCCGGTACCCATGGCGGGTTGCACACCACCAGCGGGGCGCGGCCTTCGGGGAATAGGTCGGCTTCCACCACTTCGACCTGGGCGGCGGCTTTCAGGCGGTGGATGTTGTCGCTGGCGCAGGCGAGTGCGCGCGGGTCCATGTCGGTGGCGATCACGCGTTTGACGCCACGCTGGGCTAGCAGGGCGGCCAGCACACCGGTGCCGGTGCCGATGTCGAAGGCGAGGTTGAGGGCGCCGGCGGGTAGCTGGGCCTTGGCCACCAGGTCGATGTATTCGCCGCGCACGGGGGAGAACACGCCGTAGTAGGGGTGGATGCGTTCGGCCAGGGCGGGGATTTCCACGCCTTTTTTACGCCACTCGTGGGCGCCGATCAGGCCGAGGAGTTCGCGCATGGATGCCACGTAGGGAGCGTCGACCTCGCCGTAGGCTTCGAGGCAGGCTTCGCGCACATCGGGGGAGCGGCGCAGGGGCACGAGGTGGTCGGCGTCAAAGGGCAGCAGCAGCATGGAGAGCGTGCGGGCGCGCTGGGACTGGGCCTGGCGGTGCAGGTGGAAGGCTTCGGTGGGGGTGGGCTTGGCCTTGGGCACCTTGGCGGCCTTGGCGGCTTTCTTGGGCTTGTCGGCGCGGCGGGCCAGGGCTTGGAGCAGCTGGCGGGCGTTTTGGAAGTCGCCGCGCCAGAGCATGGCAGTGCCTTCGCAGGCGAGGCGGTAGGCGGTGTCGCCGGTGGTGGTGTCGTCTGCGATGACGACGCGCTTGGGCGGGGGCATGCCGGCTTCGGATTGCCAGTTTGCGCTGCGTTCTTCGCCGTTTTCGGTCCAGTGGATGGTGGCTTGCTCTGTCATAGGGTCTTTCTGGCTGCCTGGGGCGGCCAATGGGTTGTGCTGCGTTGTGCTGATAAGTCTGGCCAACCTGGGTTGGCCATTCAAGGTGATCCGTCCCCGCGGTGCGCCGGTGGCTTATCCGGGGCGCCGTGGCGGGGCTGGCATGGCGCGGCTGGTGGCTGTCTCTCTGTCTCTATCTATGTCTATGGTCAGCCGCGCAGGATTGGGTAGGGTAGGGGTGATGCGTCAGAGTTCGTAGGCTTCGTGTTCGCCCGACATGGCTTGTTCTACCAGCTTGCGGTTGAGCGTTGGGGAGAACAACTCAATAAAG
The DNA here is from genome assembly GCF_054515855.1 of Cupriavidus sp. PET2-C1. Lineage (NCBI taxonomy): Bacteria > Pseudomonadati > Pseudomonadota > Betaproteobacteria > Burkholderiales > Burkholderiaceae > Cupriavidus > Cupriavidus sp. PET2-C1. Next base: position 3,412,539 of record NZ_CM137259.1, on the reverse strand, counting down.
GTATACACAAAGCTGCGCAGGTAGGCGCCTTGCTTTACAGCCAGGTGCGTCACATTGGTGCCGAACAGGTGCCCGGCGGGGATGCCGCGCAGGTTGCGGTCGCGCTCGGCATCAAAGGCCACGCCGGCGACAATGCCGACGCCCAGGCCGATTTCTACATAGGTCTTGATGACGTCGGCGTCGATGGCTTCCAGGATGATGTCGGGCTTGAGGTGGCGCAGCTCAAAGGCTTTGTCGATCTTGGGGCGGCCGGCGAAGTTGGGATCATAAGTGATGAGTGGGTAACCCATCAGGTCTTCCAGCGCCAGGTGCTTTTTTTCTAGCAGGGGGTGATCGGGGGGCATGACGATCACGTGCTGCCATTGGTAGCCGGGCAGGGAGATGAGGTTTTTGTCGGCCGAGATGCCTTCGGTGGCGATCCCGATGTCGGCGTGGTCGTGCAGCACCATGTCGGCGATCTGGGTGGGATTGCCCTGTTGTATGGAAAGGCGCACCTTGGGGTAGCGCTTGGTAAACTCCGCGATCACCCGGGGCAGGGCGTAGCGCGCTTGCGTGTGGGTGGTGGCGATGGTGAAGTTGCCCTGGTCCTGGGCGGCGTAGTCCTTGCCTACGCGTTTCAGGCTTTCCACTTCTTGCAGGATCTTTTCTACCGACTCCAGGATGCGGCGGCCGGGCTCCGTCAGGCTGCGGATGCGCTTGCCGTGGCGGGTAAAGATGTCCACGCCGAGCTCTTCTTCCAGCTCGATGATGGCCTTGGAGACACCGGGTTGTGACGTGTAGAGCGCTTTAGCGGCTTCGGTCAGGTTGTAGTTCTGACGTACGGCTTCGCGCACAAAGCGGAACTGATGCAGGTTCATATAACTGTGTTCGTATAAACAAACAACTTCTTATTAGTTTGAGATATGAGGGCAGTTTATTACGATTCTCGAACTTTGTTAATGAACGGTCGGAACCTCCGTGTGCATGCCTCACTTTTAGGCAGCAACGGGCGCTTACCGGCCCGGTGAACCCCAATGTCTCTTGCCTATACCGTTTCCGGTCTGCTAGTAGGCGTCCTCGTCGGTCTGACCGGGGTAGGCGGGGGTTCGCTCATGACGCCGCTGCTGACGCTGTTGTTCGGCTTTTCGCCGGCCACGGCGGTTGGCACCGACCTGGCTTTCGCCGCCATTACCAAGGGTTTTGGCACGCTGGCGCACCGCGCCCACGGCCATGTGCAGTGGCAGGTGGTGCGCCGCTTGTGCATCGGCAGCCTGCCGGCCGCGGTGGTGGCCATCCTGGTGCTCAAGAGCGCCGGTGAGCTTAACGCGCAGTGGCTGCACGCGATCCGCATGACCATCGGCGTGTCGGTGATCCTGACGGTCTTGTCGCTGCTGTTCCGCCGGCAGCTGCTGGCGTGGCTGTCCCGCAACCCCCAATTCCAGCTTGAAGGCCGTGCCCAGACCCTTGCCACCATCGTGGTGGGCGCCGTGATCGGCGTGCTGGTGACGGTGTCCTCGATCGGCGCCGGTGCGGTTGGCGCCACCTTGATCCTGCTGCTCTATCCCCGCATGAAGCCTGCCGAAGTGGCGGGCACCGATATTGCCTACGCCGTCCCGTTGACGGCGCTTGCCGGCCTGGGCCATGTGTGGCTGGGCACGGTGAACTGGACCCTTTTGCTGGCCTTGCTGGTGGGCTCGATCCCCGGCATCTGGCTGGGCGCGCAACTGTCGCGGGCGTTGCCCGAGCGGCTGGTGCGCGCCGCGCTGGCTACCACGCTGACGCTGGTGGCCATCAAGCTCGTCTCCTGAATTCAACGAATACTGAACGGACCCACACCATGTATCAGTACGACCAATACGACCAGCGCATCGTCAACGAACGCGTAGCCCAGTTCCGTGACCAGGTGCGCCGCCGCCTGTCCGATGAACTGACCGAGGAAGAGTTCCTGCCGCTGCGCCTGCAAAACGGCCTGTACATGCAGCGCCATGCCTACATGCTGCGCGTGGCGATTCCGTACGGCTTGCTGTCGAGCAAGCAGATGCGCATGCTGGGCCATATCGCGCGCGAGTATGACCGCGGCTATGGCCACTTCTCCACCCGCCAGAACATCCAGTACAACTGGATGGAGCTGGAGCGCGTGCCCGACGTGCTGGCCGAACTGGCCAGCGTCGAGATGCACGGCATCCAGACCTCCGGCAACTGCGTGCGCAACATCACGACCGACCACTTCGCTGGCGTCACGCCGGATGAGTCCGTGGACCCGCGCGTGCTGGCTGAGCTGCTGCGCCAGTGGAGCACGTTCCAGCCGGAATTTGCGTTCCTGCCGCGTAAGTTCAAGATCGCCATCTCCGCTTCGGCCGATGACCGCGCCGTGGTGCAGATGCACGATATCGGCATCTACGCCTACCGCAACGCCGAGGGCGAAACGCGCCTGCGCATCCTGGCCGGCGGAGGCCTGGGCCGCACCCCGATCCTGGGTTCGGTGATCAAGGAAGACCTGCCTTGGCAGCACCTGCTGTCGTACGTGGAATCGGCCATTCGCGTGTACAACCGCTATGGCCGGCGCGACAACAAGTACAAGGCGCGTATCAAGATCCTGGTGAAGGCGATCGGCGCGGAGAAGTTCGCGCAGGAAGTCGAGGAAGAATGGCAGCACAGCAAGGATGGTCCCGCCACCATCACGCAGGCCGAGTTCGACCGCGTGGCGCAGTACTTCGCGCCCCCGGCTTACGACAAGCTGCCGGACACCGACGCTTCGTATGAAAAGCACCTGCTGGAAGACAAGGCTTTCGCCCGCTGGGTGAGCCGCAGCGTGCATGCGCACAAGGTGCCGGGCTACGCCGCGATCACGCTGTCGACCAAGCCCGGCCCGGCATCGCCCCCGGGAGATGCCACCGATGCGCAGATCGACCTGGTCGCTGACCTGGCCGACCGCTACGGCTACGGCGAGCTGCGCGTGGCGCACGAACAGAACCTGGTGCTGCCGGACGTGAAGAAGCGCGACCTGTACGCGCTGTGGCAAGAGGCCAAGAAGGGTGGCCTGGCTACCGCCAACATCGGCCTGCTGACCGACATCATCGCCTGCCCGGGCGGCGATTTCTGCTCGCTGGCCAATGCCAAGTCGATCCCGATCGCGCTGGCCATCCAGGAGCGTTTCGACAACCTGGACTACGTGCACGACCTGGGCGAGATCTCGCTCAATATCTCGGGTTGCATCAACGCTTGCGGCCACCACCACGTTGGCAACATCGGCGTGCTGGGCGTGGATAAGGATGGCGAGGAGTGGTACCAGGTCACGCTGGGCGGCGCGCAAGGCAACAAGAGCGCCATCGGCAAGGTGATTGGCCCGTCGTTCAAGGCTGAGGAAATGCCGGACGTGGTGTCGCACATCATCGACACCTATGTGGCCAACCGCCATGACGACGAACGCTTCATCGACGTGCTGGGCCGTATCGGCATCGCCCCGTTCAAGGAACGCGTCTACGCCGACAAACAACGCGAACGCGCCGAAGCCTGAGCACCGGAGATAACGACATGGCAAAGATTATTCAACTGCAACGCAGCGAAGGCGCCAGCCCGGTTCCGGTCATCATCGACGATGCATGGACGGTGCTGCGCGGTGCCGAGGGCGCGGCCCTGACCGACGAACAAATCGTCGCCGCCGCGCAAGGCAAGGACGCTGTGCTGTTCCCGCTGACCGCATGGCTGGCGCACAAGGACGGCGTGCTGGCTGGCCGCGCTGCCGACATCACCGGCATCTGGCTGGCGCCGGAAGACGAGCCGGCCGACGCGCAGGGCGCGTTTGCCAGCGTGGCCGTGGTGGCGGTGGATTTCCCCGTGTTCCGCGATGGCCGTGGTTTTTCCACCGCCTACCTGCTGCGCACGCGCTACAACTGGTCCGGCCAGCTGCGCGCCATTGGCGACGTGCTGCGCGACCAGCTGAACTTCATGAAGCGCTGCGGCTTTGATGCCTTCGCGGTGCGCGCGGACAAGAACATCGATGACGCCATCAAGGGCTTCACCGAGTTCACCGTGGCCTACCAGGCATCGGTGGATGAGCCGCTGCCGCTGTTCCGCCGCAACCGCGCCGAAGCGCTGGGCAAGGAAACGGCATGAGCGAGATTGCTATCGTCGAGGCTCCGGTCTCGTCACTGCGCCCGCCGGCGCTGTGGACCGCGCCGGAGTACACCGGCAGCGTGGCGGACCTGGCGGCCAAGGAGCGTGAGCTGGGCCTGCGCCTGGCGGAGATCGCCGGCCGCTTTTTCCGCGCCCGCTTTGCGTCCAGCCTGGCGGCCGAAGACATGGTGGTGACCGATGCCATCCTGCGCGGCACCGAGCAGGTGCGCGCCGGCATCCGCGTGTTCACGCTGCAAACCGGCCGCCTGCATGCTGAAACGCTGGCAGTGCTGGATGAGGTCAAGGCGCATTACGGCTACGACATCGAGCGCTTCACGCCGGACCCCGAGGCGGTGGAGAACTACCTGAAGAACCATGGCCTGAACGCGTTTTACGACAGCGTGGACCTGCGCAAGAGCTGCTGCGGCATCCGCAAGGTGGAGCCGCTGAACCGCGCGCTGTCGCATGCGGACGCCTGGCTGACCGGCCAGCGCCGCGAGCAAGCGGTGACGCGCTCGGAGCTGCCGTTCGAGGAAATGGACGAGGCACGCGGCATTCCCAAGTTCAACCCCCTCGCCGACTGGAGCGAGGCTGAGGTGTGGGCTTACCTGAAGCGCCATAACGTGCCGGTCAACGCGCTGCATGCCAAGGGTTACCCCAGCATCGGCTGCGAGCCTTGTACGCGTGCCGTGCGCGCTGGCGAGGATGTACGCGCCGGGCGGTGGTGGTGGGAGAGCAAGGACTCGAAAGAGTGCGGGCTTCACGAACAGAACATCAAGCATTGAGGCCAGACGAAATGGGCATCATGAACGAACTGACCGGCGCGCCGGAAGTGGCGCACCTGCTGCAAGTGCAAAACGATCACCTCGACAAGCTCGAGGCGGAATCCATCTACATCATCCGCGAGGTGGTGGCGGAGTGCCGTAACCCGGCGCTGCTGTTCTCGGGCGGCAAGGACTCCATCGTCATGCTGCACCTGGCGCTCAAGGCCTTCCGCCTGGGCGACCGCAAGACCGAACTGCCGTTCCCGCTGGTGCATATCGACACCGGCCACAACTACCCGGAAGTGATCCGCTTCCGTGACCAGCGCGTGGCCGAGCTTGGCGCGCGCCTGGTGGTGGGCCATGTGGAAGATTCCATCAAGCGCGGCACCGTGCGCCTGCGCAAGGAAACCGACTCGCGCAATGCCGCGCAAGCCGTGACCCTGCTGGAAACCATCGAAGCCAACAAGTACGACGCGCTGATGGGCGGTGCCCGCCGCGACGAAGAAAAGGCGCGCGCCAAGGAACGCATCTTCTCCTTCCGCGACGAGTTCGGCCAATGGGACCCGAAGGCCCAGCGCCCGGAACTGTGGAGCCTGTACAACGCCCGCATGGCGGCCGGCGAGCAGATGCGCGTGTTCCCGATCTCCAACTGGACCGAGCTGGACGTGTGGCAGTACATCGCCCGCGAAGAGCTTGAGCTGCCCCCGATCTACTACGCGCACCAGCGCGAAGTGGTGAAGAAGAACGGCCTGCTGGTGCCGGTCACGCCGATCACGCCGAAGCAGGACGGCGACGTCAGCGAAGTGATCTCGGTGCGTTTCCGCACCGTGGGCGACATCAGCTGCACCTGCCCGGTGGCCAGCGTCGCGGCCTCGCCGATCGAGATCATCGCCGAGACGGCCGTGACGGAGATCACCGAGCGCGGTGCTACGCGGATGGACGACCAGACCAGCGAAGCGTCGATGGAACGCCGCAAGAAAGAAGGCTACTTCTAACCCGGACGCATAGGCGGGCACATCGCGTCGTTGCGAGAGTGCTCGTGTACCAATGTACACGTCGCCCTCACGCGCCTAGCGCTGCCTCCCGCCTATGCGCCGGAGCGAGCGCTGCGCAGGATGAAGAAAGGATTTGACATGAGCACCCAAGCAACACACCAAGGCCTGCTGCGTTTTATCACCGCGGGTTCGGTCGACGATGGCAAGAGCACCCTGATTGGCCGCCTGCTGTATGACAGCAAGGCTGTGCTGTCCGATCAGCTGACCGCGCTGACCAACGCCAAGAACAAGCGTACCGCCGGCGAGCAGATCGATTTCTCGCTGCTGACCGATGGCCTGGAAGCCGAGCGCGAGCAGGGCATCACCATCGACGTGGCTTACCGCTACTTCTCCACCGCGCGCCGCAAGTTCATCATCGCGGACACGCCGGGGCATGAGCAGTACACGCGCAACATGGTGACGGGCGCGTCCACCGCGCATGCCGCCATCGTGCTGGTCGACGCCACCCGCGTGACCGTGACCGACGGCCGCGCCGAGCTGCTGGCGCAGACCAAGCGCCATTCGGCCATCCTGAAGCTGCTGGAGCTGCAACACGTGATCGTGGCCATCAACAAGATGGACCTGGTCGAGTTCAGCGAAGAGCGCTTTAACCAGATCCGCGCGGCCTACACCGAGCTGGCCAGCCAGCTGGGTTTGAAGGATGTGCGCTACGTGCCGGTGTCGGCGCTGCGTGGCGACAACATCGTCAATGCCAGCCAGGCCATGCCGTGGTACCAGGGCGAGCCGCTGCTGCCGCTGCTGGAAGCCCTGCCGGTGGAAGAACCCGCACCCGAAGGCGACGCTGCGCTGCGTTTCCCGGTGCAACTGGTGATCCGCCAGGATGGCGCCCAGGCTGACGACTTCCGCGGCTATGCCGGCCGGGTCGAGGCAGGCACCGTGCGCGTGGGCCAGAAGCTGCGCGTGCTGCCCGCCAACCGCGATGCGCTGGTGGCCGAAGTGCTGACCCCCAACGGCGTGGCCGAATCGGCCAGCGTGGGCGAGACCGTGACGGTGCGTTTGTCGGAAGACGTGGATGTGTCACGCGGTGATATGTTCGTGGCGGCCGCCGCGGACAGCGTTTCGGCCAAGAAGCTGACCGCCGACCTGTGCTGGTTCGATGACGAATCGCTCAATCCGGCCCGCAAGTATGTGCTCAAGCACACCACGGCCAGCGTGTTCGCACGCGTGTCGTCGGTGGATCGCGTGCTGGACGTGCATACGCTGCTGCACGAGACCGACCGCCACGAAATCGGCCTGAACGATATCGGCTCGGTGCAGATCTCGCTGCAAAAGCCCATCGTCTGCGACAACTATGGCGACAACCCGGCAACCGGCGCTTTTGTGCTGATCGACGAAGCCACCAACCACACCGTGGCCGCTGGCATGATCCGTGCGTTCGCCTGAGGCGAGTGCATAGACAAATCGATCCAGTGAGCGCGAAGGAGCATGGCATGGGCAAGGTCTATCTGATCGGCGCGGGTCCCGGCGCCGCGGACCTCATTACGGTGCGCGGTGCACGGCTTTTGGGCGAAGCCCAGGTGGTGCTGCACGATGCGCTGGTCTCGCCCGAGATGCTGGCATGGTGTCCGCAGGCGCAGTTGATCGAGGTGGGCAAGCGCTGCGGCCAGCGCTCTACCGCGCAGTTGTTCATCAACCGCCAGATCGTGGATCAGGCCAGCAAGTTCGAGCGCGTGGTGCGCTTGAAGGGCGGGGATCCGATGCTGTTCGGCCGCGCCGACGAGGAACTGCAGGCGCTGGAAGAAGCCGGCATCGAGTACGAGATCGTGCCGGGCATCACCGCCGCGCTGGCGGCGGCTTCCGCGATCCGCAAGCCGCTCACCAAGCGCGGCGTATCGCGCAGCGTGGCGTTTGCGACGCAATCCAAGGCAGCCGACACGATCGACGTGGAGGCCGATGTCAAGGCCGATACGGTGGTGTATTACATGGGCCGCGACCAGGCGGCATCCATCGCCGCGCAGTTGATCGCGCACGGCAAGCCGGCTTCCACCCCCGCCTGGGTGGTCGAGGCCGCTACCTCGGCGCACCAGCGCAGCCGCCAGTTCACGCTGCGCCAGATGGCAGCGGGCGAGGCGGCGGCCTGGATCAACCCGGTGCATCCCAGCCTGCTGATGATCGGCGAAGCGCTGGCCTCGCGGGCTAGCGAGGTGGTGCCGCAGGATGTGGATGGCGACGTTGCATACGTGGAAACGCGCGCAGCCTGAAGCACTGGCGCGCTAAAAGAAAAAGCCGGGCAACGTTGCGTTGCCCGGCTTTTTCTTTGGGTGCTTCGATGGGGCTACGTGGGCGCTAGGCGTTGCCGCCGGCGAGCGTCCCCGCGCAATAAGCCACAATCGCATCCAGCACGCTGTCATCCTCGCCGACAGCCGCCGCGCAGCGGATCGTCACACCCGGAAGCTTGCCCCGGCAATCATCCAGCAAGGCCGGCAGGTCCCGCCGCAGATGCCCGCCCTGGCCAAAGAACACCGGCACCACATTGATGTCGGTAACGCCCCCGGCGGCCAGCTCCGCCAGCGTATCCGGCAGCGAAGGCGTCATCAGTTCCAGGAAGGCCAGGCGCACCGCGCAATCAGGCAGCGCAGCCGTCAGCTTGGCGTGCAGCCGGTCAAACGGCTCGCGCCAGCGCGCATCGCGCGCGCCATGGCCGAACAGCACCATGGCCTGGCGGGGAGGGGGCGTGGTATTCATCATCGAGCCTCAATGCTTGCCGGCTTGCTGGCTGGCTTAATGCCGGTCCACCCAGCGCAACGCGCCAAGCGCCACCAGCAGGTACAGCGTGCCGGGGATCAGCGCCGAGACGATGGGCGGCCAGGTATGCAGCAGCCCCACGTGCGAGAACAGGGTGTTGGACAAGTGGAAGGACAGCCCCAGCATGATGCCGCCGAACACCTTCACGCCCACCGCGCCGGCCCGCGCGTGCAGGTAGGCAAAGGGCAGGGCCAGCGCCACCATCACGAACAGGGTCAGCGGGTAGATCACTTTCTTCCAGAAGGCGATCTCGTAGCGCTGGGTGTCCTGCTTGTTGTCGCGCAGGTGGCGGATATAGCGGAACAGGTCCACCGTGGACATCCGCTCCGGCTCCACCAGCAGCACCGACAGGATCTGCGGTGTCAGCTCGGAGCGCATGGCCATGGTGGGCACGCTTTGCTGCTCGCCGCGGAAAGCCGGCGCCAGGGCGTCCGCCTTGCCGGGCTCGCCCCTGGGCAGTTCCTGGAAGTGGGTCTCGGTCACGCCGGTGAGCTGCCAGGACTGGCCGCCCTCGTAGCGGCCTTCCTTGGCCACGCGGATCACGCTCAGGCGGTATTGGTCGTCGAACTCGTAAATGGTGACGCCGGTGATGCTCTGGTCGGGCCGCAGGCCGGCCACATTGACGAAGCGCGTGACCTCATGGCCCTTGGCGGCATCGCGGTCGCGGTCCTTGACCCACACGCCGGAGCGAAAGCCCGCCGAAACCGTGGCGCCCAGTGCTTCGAGCTTGACCTTCTGCGCGTACTGCTCGGCCTTGGGGCCGATGAATTCGCCGAAGATAAACGTGGCGATGGCCAGCGGAATCGCCAGCTTGAACAGCGAGAACAGCGCCTGGCGCGTATTCAGGCCGGCCACCCGGAAAATGGTGTACTCGGACTGGCTGGCCAGTTGCGAGAACACATAGATGGCGCTGATCAGCACCGCGATCGGCAGCACCTCATAGATGCGGGTGGGCGCCTGCAGGATGACGTGGAAGAATGCCACCAGCGAGGTGTAGCGGCCGGCCACGCTCTCCAGTTCGCTGAGCATGTCGAAGAACACGAACAGCGCCAGCACCGCAAACAGGATGAAGGCGAAGACGCCGTAGATCAGCCGCGCGAAATAACGCTCGTAGACGCGCAATACCTTCATGCCTGGTTCCCCCGGGCGCCACCCTTGCGGGGCAGGCCGAAGACCGCGCGCCAGCCACCCAGGCTGCGGTTCTGGCGGTAGCGGAACAGCATCACCGCGCCCAGCAGGGCGATCAGGTGGAACGGCCACCAGGCCATCGAGAACGGGATGGAGCCGGAGCGCACCCAGGCCTGCGAGAGATTGATCACGTTACTGTAGGTCAGGTAGATCAGCACCGCGAAGACCAGGGGCGTGTAGCGGCCCAGGCGCGGGTTGACGTAGGCAAGCGGGATGGCGATCAGCACAAAGTTGAAGGCCAGCAGCGGCAGCGACAGGCGCCAAAGCAACTCGCCCAGGTTCTCGTTGTTGGGGTTGCGCAGCAGGTCGATGGTGTCGCGGCTCTTGGTCGGGAGGTTGGCTTCCGACTCAGGTGGTTTGTTGTCCACCTTGACCGCGTACTGGTCGAACTCGACGATGCGGTAGTCGATCTTGCCGGGCGTGCCGGCATAGCGGCGGCCGTTTTCCATGACCACCATGCGGTCGCCGTTGGGCATGGTCTGGAACTGGCCCTGGTGGGCCAGCGCCACGCCGATCTTGTCGGCCTCGGCGTTGGCCACGAAGACGTTGCGCGCGTGCTTCATGTCGGCGTCGATGCCTTCGATGAACAGCACGTAATTGCCCTTGGCCGGCTCGATGAAGCGGCCGGCGGCAATCATGGACAGCACGCCGCGCTGCTCGAAGCGGTCGCGGAACAGCGCGCTTTGCTGGTTGGCCCACGGCCAGGCGAACATGCCCAGCAGCAGCGACATGATGATGAAGGGCGCGGCAAACTGGAGCACCGGCTTGACCAGGTCGCGCAGCGAGATGCCGGCCGAGAACCACACCACCATCTCCGAGTCCTTGTACCAGCGCGTGAGCACGATCAGGGTGGAGATGAACAGGGTGGCGGACAGCAGGATCGACAGGTAGCCAATGGTGGCCAGGCCGATCAGCATCAGGACGTCATTGGGGCTGGCCTGGCCATTGGCGGCCATGCCGAGAATACGGATTACGAGCGAGGTCAGCATGAAGGTCAGCATGACCAGAAACACCGCGCCGGCGGTGTATGCGAGCTCGCGACGCAAGGCTTGTTGAAAGATCATGCGGAGTCGGTTCCGGGCTGCCGGCCGGCGCGGGCGATGTCGGTGCCGGGGGGCTTGCTAGCAAGCATAGCGGACCGGCGGCAGCAAATCGCGGATAATAGGAGCTTTCGTGGTGGACAAGCCCCTGGAAGGAAGCGCGATGGAATTTAGCACAAAAGCCTTGGATTGGAGCAAAGCGGGCCAAAATGGTTTCCTGGCAACCAAGACCGATTGTCTGGTGGTGGGCCTGTTTGAAGGACAGAGCCTGGCCGGTGTGGCCAAGGCGCTCGACGTGGCAACCAAGGGTTTGGTCTCCCGGCTCGTCAAGCTGGGCGATTTCGAAGGCAAGCGCGGCACCCAGCTGATGCTGCACGAAGTGGCCGGCGTGGGCGCGGCCCGCGTGCTGCTGGTGGGCTTCGGCAAGGAAGCCGAGTTCGGCGACAAGGCGTTCGCCGAGGCTGTGCGCACCGCGCTGCGTGCCTTGTCCGGCACGCGCGCCGCCAATGTGCTGTGGTGCCTCGCCCAGCAGCAGGCCCCGCAGCAGGCTGGCAACGCCCGCGACCTGGCCTGGCGCCTGATCACCACCGTCACCCTGATCCGCGAATCCGGCTACCGCCTGCTGGAGCGCCATCCGGGCCTCAAGCGCGCCAACGCCAAGGGCAGCAGCAACGGCAACGGCGCCGACAAGCTCACCGGCTTGCGCAAGGTGGTGCTCACGGTCGACGCGGCCGACGCCAAGGCGGCCGCCCAGGCCGTGGTCCGCGGCGCGGCCATCGCCAACGGCATGGAGCTGACCAAGGACCTGGGCAACCTGCCGTCCAACATCTGCACGCCGACCTACCTGGCCAATACCGCGCGCGGCATCGCCAAGCGCCACAAGCTCAAGGTGGAAGTGCTGGGCCGCAAGCAGCTCGAGGCCCTCAAGATGGGCGCCTTCCTGGCGGTCACCAAGGGCGCGGTGGAGCCGCCGCAGTTCATCGTGCTGCGCTACGACGGCGCCTCGGCCAAGCAGGCGCCGGTGGTGCTGGTTGGCAAGGGCATCACCTTCGATACCGGCGGCATCTCGCTCAAGCCCGGCGAGGGCATGGACGAGATGAAGTACGACATGTGCGGCGCCGCCTCGGTGCTGGGCACGCTGCAGGCGGTGGCCGAGATGGGCCTCAAGCTGAACGTGATCGCGGTGGTTCCCACCTGCGAGAACATGCCGGCCGGCAACGCCACCAAGCCCGGCGACGTGGTCACCAGCATGTCCGGCCAGACCATCGAGATCCTGAACACCGACGCCGAAGGCCGCCTGGTGCTGTGCGACGCGCTGACCTATGTGGAGCGCTTCAAGCCGGCCGCCGTGGTGGATGTGGCAACCCTGACCGGCGCCTGCATCATCGCGCTGGGCCACGTCAACAGCGGCCTGTACGCGCGCAACGACGGCCTCGCGGACCAATTGCTGCAAGCCGGCCGCAAGGCCATGGACACCGCCTGGCGCATGCCGCTGGACGATGACTACCAGGACCAGCTCAAGTCCAACTTTGCGGATATGGCCAATATCGGTGGCCGCCCGGCCGGCAGCGTGACCGCCGCCTGCTTCCTGGCGCGCTATACCGAGAAGTACGACTGGGCCCACCTGGATATCGCCGGCACGGCCTGGAAGAGCGGCGCAGCCAAGGGCGCCACCGGCCGCCCGGTGCCCCTGCTGGCGCAGTTCCTGATGGACCGCGCTGGCTGAAGCTGGATGGTTAAGCTTGATGCTTGACAGCAGGGACGGGCCGGCGCCGGCATCTGCGCGGGTCCGTCCCTGTTTAGCTTCATTCTCACAGGATTGCTTTCAACCATGACGCGTATCGATTTCCACAGCAACGTGCCCGACAAGCTCGGCTACGCTTGCCGGCTGATCCGCAAGGCGTACGGCGCCGGCCAGAAACTGGTGGTGCATGGCGCGCCGGAGCAGCTGGCGCAGCTCGATGCGCGCTTGTGGACGTTCTCCGCGCTGGATTTCCTGCCGCATTGCGGCGTGGACAGCCCGAACGCCGAGGTGACGCCGATCGTGCTGGCGGCCACGCTGGACCAGGCTCCGCACCATCAGCTGCTGATCAACCTTAGCGCCGAGCCGCCGGTGCAGTTCGCCAGCTTCGAGCGCATGATCGAGGTGGTCGGCAGCGACGCCGAGGACCGTGCCGCCGGGCGCGAGCGCTTTCGCCTGTACCGCGAGCGCGGCTATCCGCTGGCGCATCACGATATCGCGCAGGCCGGCCAGGCAGGCCAAGGCACACAAGCCACACAAGGCGCACAAGCCAAGGGGGATGCCGCATGACCGAACGCACCACCTCGCGCGTGATCCCGCGCATCGGGCCCAACGACAGCATTCCACTGCTGACGGAAGTGATCGACCTGCCCACCGACGGCGCCAGGCAACCGGCGCCGGACGCGACGCCGGCGGGGGCCACGCAAGCGGCAGCCTGGTCGGATTCCGGCGCTGGCGGCCCAGGCCATGCCCAGCCCGTGCATGACTTGACCTGGCCTGGCCCGGTCACCCATGTCGTCATGCCCCGTGAGCCCGGCGACGGCATTCCCGCGCCCGATATCCCGGCACTGCACCAGCCAACCCCGTCGACCCAGGATGGCGCCTACTCGGTTTCGCACGCCACGCACCACGCCAGCCCGCCGCCCAGCCCGGACGAACTGCGCGCCGTGCGCAGCGAGCTGCTGACCCGCGTGATGATGCGGTTTCGCACCGAATGGCCGCAGGTGGTGGAGGCCCATACCGAAGCCACGCTGCAATCGCGCCTGGCCCCGCTGACCGCGCAACTGGCGGCGGAACTGACGCAGGCGATGGAGGCCCGGCTGGTGGAATGGCTGGACGCCACGCTGGAAGAGATCGAGCGGGATCCGGGCGGGATGTGAGGGAACCGGGCACTGAACGAAGCCGCCGAACAGGCCAAAGCCGCGCGCCATGACGACGGCCGTTTCTCCCTCGCCCCTCAGGGGGAGAGGGCCGGGGAGAGGGGTGGCTTAGCTAGGAGCCACTGGAAGCGAAGCCCGCGGTTGTTTCCAGCATGGCGGCGTATCCAGCGCCCGCCCTCTCCCCCAACCCCTCTCCCGCAGGCGGGAGAGGGGAGCCAACCGCGCGGGTGTTTGGGCGTTGCCGTGATTCTCTTTCCCGTCATGCAAAATCCACGCGCCATAAAAAAGCTCGCGATCGCTCGCGGGCTTTTTGTCCTTCTGGGGATGAAGCCGCAGCCTCAGTCCGTCACAGCGCCCTTGCTGGCGGTCGAAGCCAGCTTGGCGAACTTGGCCAGCACGCCACGGGTGTAGCGCGGTGCCGGCTGCTTCCAGGCGGCGCGGCGCTTGGCCAGCTCTTCTTCGCTCACATTGAGCTCCAGCAGCAGCTTGTGCGCGTCGATGGTGACCGAGTCGCCTTCCTGCACCAGCGCGATGTTGCCGCCCACGTGCGCTTCCGGCGCGACGTGGCCGACCACCATGCCCCAGGTGCCGCCCGAGAAGCGGCCGTCGGTGATGAAGCCGACCGATTCGCCCAGGCCCTTGCCGATGATGGCCGACGTGGGGGCCAGCATTTCAGGCATGCCGGGGCCGCCCTTGGGGCCCAGGTAGCGCAGCACCAGGATGTCGCCGGCGTTGATCTTGTCGGCCAGGATGGCGTCCATGGCGCTTTGCTCGTCCTCGAATACGCGGGCCGGGCCGGTGATGACCGGGTTCTTCAGGCCGGTGATCTTGGCGACGGCGCCTTCCGGTGCCAGGTTGCCCTTCAGGATGGCCAGGTGGCCTTCCTTGTAGAGCGCCTTTTCGATCGGCATGATCACGTCCTGGTCGGCGCGCGGGGTATCCGGCACGTTTTCCAGTTCCTCGGCCAGGGTGCGGCCGGTGATGGTCAGGCAGTCGCCGTGCATCAGGCCTGCCTTGAGCAGGATCTTCATGACCTGGGGAATGCCGCCCGCGCGGTGCAGGTCGGTCGCCACATACTGGCCCGACGGCTTCAGGTTGCAGATCACCGGCACCTTGCGGCGGATGCGTTCGAAGTCGTCGATGCTCCATTCCACTTCGGCCGAGTGGGCGATCGCCAGGTAGTGCAGCACGGCGTTGGTGGAGCCGCCGGTGGCCATGATCAGCGCAACGGCATTCTCGATGGACTTGCGCGTGATGATGTCGCGCGGCTTGATGTCCTTCTTGATGGCCTCGACCAGCACGCGTGCCGATTCGGCGGCGCTGTCGACCTTTTCCTGGTCCGGGTTGGCCATGGTCGACGAGTACAGCAGCGACATGCCCAGCGCCTCGAACGAGGAGCTCATGGTGTTGGCGGTGTACATGCCGCCGCACGAGCCCGACGACGGGCAGGCGTTCTTCTCGACGCCTTCGAAGTCTTCCTGGCTCAGGCGGCCGGCGGTGAATTCGCCCACGGCTTCGAACGACGACACGATGGTCAGGTCCTTGCCCTTCCAGTTGCCCGGCTTGATGGTGCCGCCGTACACATAGATGCCCGGCACGTTGGTGCGCGCCAGCGCGATCATGCCGCCCGGCATGTTCTTGTCGCAGCCGCCGATCACGACCACGCCGTCCATCCACTGGCCCTGGGCCGCGGTCTCGATGCAGTCGGCGATGACTTCGCGGGAGATCAGCGAGTACTTCATGCCTTCGGTGCCCATCGACATGCCGTCCGAGATGGTCGGGGTGCCGAAGATCTGCGGGTTGGCGTCGGAGGCCTTGATGGCCGCCACGGCGGCGTCGGCCAGGCGTTGCAGGCCTGAGTTGCACGGCGTGATGGTGGAGTGGCCGTTGGCGATGCCCACCATCGGCTTGTCGAAGTCTTCCTTCTTGTAGCCCAGCGCGTAGTACATCGAGCGGTTGGGGGAGCGCGCCACGCCTTGCGTGATGTGCTGCGAGCGTTTGTTGTATGCCATGGGAATCTCCGGGGGAAGTGTGCCGGCCTGCGCGGGGCGCCCCGGGGTTCCGAGGACCGGGCAGGCTCTTGCCATGTTGTGGACGAGAGCATGCCGCTTGCCTTTTATCGTGTCAAATATATTATTCAACCTTTATTGAGTCGAAAAACATATCAGGAGCCCCTTTGGACCTGCGCCAGTTGCGCTACTTCGTTACCGTGGCGGAGGAGTTACATTTTGGCCGCGCCGCGCGGCGCCTGACCATGACGCAGCCGCCGCTGTCCCAGCAGATCCAGGCGCTGGAAGAGGAGATCGGCGTGCAGCTGTTCGCTCGCACGCGGCGCTCGGTGGCGCTCACCCCTGCCGGCCAGCAATGGCTGCCCGAGGTGCGCCGCGTGCTGGCCGATGCGGCCGCGTTGCCGGGCCTGGCCCAGCGGCTGGCGCGCGGGGAGGCCGGCACGTTGTCGCTGGCCTTTGTCAGCACGGCCGACTATGGCATCCTGCCCGACCTGTTGCGGCGCTTCCGGGCGCGGCACCCCAATGTGCAGTTGCAGCTGCGCGAGGCCACCAGCGATATCCAGCTGGAGGCCCTGATGGACGGCGGCATCGACGCCGGGCTGGTGATCCGCCCGCAACTGCCGGCCATGCCGCATGGCGTGGCCTACCTGCCGCTGGTGCGCGAGCCGCTGGTGCTGGCCGTGCCGGAAGGCTGGCGCCCGGATGGCTCGGCGGCGGCGGAGAAGGGCGTTTCGCTAAAGGATGCGGCGCACGAGCCGCTTATCATCTTTCCCCGGCGAAGCGCGCCCGCGTTTTATGACATCATTACGGGCTGTTATGCGCGCGAAGGCCTCACGCCGGTGATCGCCCAGGAGGCCATCCAGATGCAGACGATCGTCAGCCTGGTATCCGCCGGCATGGGAGTGGCGCTGGTGCCGGCCTCACTTTGCAACCTTCGCCGTACCGGTGTGTCCTACCTGCCGTTGCGCGATGCCGGGCCCGATATCGAGACCGGGCTGGTGTGGCGGGAGGCCGGTGCCGACGGCGTGAGCCCCGTGCTGAGATCGTTTATCGAGATCGCCGGCGCGCTGGCCGCTGCCATGACGCTGACGCAAAACGCTGGCATAACACCGGGCACGGAGCCGGGCGCGGAGCTTGGCACTGCCGCTGCGGCAAAGCACCAGACGGACGCAGCCTGAACCCTGATATCGCGCCGGACGCCAGTTTGCCCGTGCGCGATCTCTCTACCTACAACCCTAACCACGGCACCCATGCTGATTCATCCCCAATTCGATCCGGTTGCGATTCATCTCGGCCCGCTTGCCATCCGCTGGTACGGGCTGATGTACCTCGCCGGGTTCATCATGTTCCTGTGGTTCGGGCGCCTGCGCATCCGCCAGCCGCATATCGCGGCCCAGGGCTGGACGGTCAAGGACCTGGACGACATGCTGTTCTTCGGTGTGCTGGGCGTGATCCTGGGCGGGCGGCTGGGCTACGTGTTCTTCTACAAGGCCGATTACTACCTGAGCCATCCGCTTGAGATCTTCAAGGTGTGGGAGGGCGGCATGGCCTTCCACGGCGGCTTCCTGGGCGTGATCGTGGCGATGTGGCTGTTCGGCAAGCTGCGCGGGCGGCACTGGATGGAGGTCACCGACTTCATCGCGCCGATGATCCCCTGCGGGCTGGCGGCCGGACGTATCGGCAAT
Source organism: Cupriavidus sp. PET2-C1 (assembly GCF_054515855.1). Taxonomy (NCBI): domain Bacteria; kingdom Pseudomonadati; phylum Pseudomonadota; class Betaproteobacteria; order Burkholderiales; family Burkholderiaceae; genus Cupriavidus; species Cupriavidus sp. PET2-C1. Next base: position 3,395,057 of record NZ_CM137259.1, on the reverse strand, counting down.
TTCATCAACGGCGAGCTGTGGGGCCGTCCCACCGACCTGCCGTGGGGCATGATCTTCCCGCAGGCGGGTGACAACATTCCCCGCCATCCTTCGCAGCTTTATCAATTTGCCGGCGAAGGCGTGGCGCTGTTCATCATCCTGTGGCTGTTCGCCAGGAAGCCGCGCCCCATGGGCGCGGTCTCGGGCGTGTTCCTGATCGGCTACGGCGGTTTCCGTTTCCTCGCCGAGTTCGCGCGCGAGCCGGATAACTTCCTGGGCCTGCTGGCGCTGAACTTCTCCATGGGCCAGTGGCTGAGCCTGCCGATGATCCTGGCTGGCATCGCCATGCTGGTCTGGGCGAACCGTCACGGACAGACGGCGCAGGCCCCGATCCGTTAAAGCGGGCGCAGATGACCCCGCAGTTGAGCCCGCAGACGAGCCCGCAGTTGACCCCGTTCACCGCCGCCATTTTCGATATGGATGGCCTGCTGATCGACTCCGAGCGCGCCATCATGCAAGCTTGGATTGGCGCCGCGCGCGAGATCGGCATCACGCTGGCGGCCAGCGACTACGTGCAGGTCATCGGCAAGGCCAAGCCGGAATCCGATGCCTTCCTGGTTTCCCTGCTTGGCGGCGACCATGCCTTCCACCAGGTGCAGGCAATGGCCGGCGCGCAACTGCATGCGCCGGCTGCCGGCCCCCGGTTTCCGCTGAAGCCCGGCGCCAAGGAGTTGCTCTCGGCGCTGCGCGCAGCGGGCATTCCCTGCGCGGTGGCATCGTCATCCCGTGTCGAGGAGATCAAGGACCGGCTCGGGCGCGTGGGCGTGCTGGATTTCTTTTCGTCGGTCTCGGGTGGCGACGAGGTGCGCCGCGGCAAGCCCGACCCGGCGCTGTACCAGCTCGCCGCCGAGCGCCTCGGCGTGGCGCCGCAGGCGTGCCTGGCCTTCGAGGACAGCGAGAACGGCGCAACGGCCGCCAGCCGCTCGGGCGCGCAGGTGGTGGTGGTGCCCGATATCAAGCCGCCTTCGGCGGTCGTGACCGGATTCAGTTTCCGGGTACTGGGCACGCTGCATGAGGCGATCCCGTTTGTGCCGCAGTGGTTCGATCGCACAGGCCCGGCGGGCCTGGAGCCATAGGGGCATAGGGCCAGCGACATACGGCCAGGATATGCGGCCAGTGGCCACTGTGGCAATTCACGTCCGCGGCCGCGAGCCGCGGACGAAGGGCTTGGCTGCACCAGCCTCAATCCACCTGCGCCCCGGACTTCTTCACGATCACCGCCCATTTGTCGAGGTCGGTCTTGAGCATGGCGGCGAACTGCGTCGGCGTGCCGGAGAGGACTTCGGCGCCTTGCGCCGCCAGCTTGTCGCGCAGGGTCTTGTCGGCGAGCGCGGCCTGCATGCTCTGCGCGAGCTTCTGCGTGACTTCCTTGGGCGTGCCCTTGACCGCGAACAGGCCCACCCACAGATCGCCGCTATAGCCCGGCACGGTCTCGCCGATGGCAGGAATGTCCGGCGCGAACGGCGAGCGCTTGGCCGAGCTCACGCCGAGCGCGCGTACCTTGCCGGCCTTGATATGCGCGAGCACCGAGGGCAGGCTGGCGAAAGCCAGCGGAACCTGGTTGCCGAGCACGTCGTTGAGCGCGGGGGCCACGCCCTTGTAGGGGACGTGCTCCAGCTTGATGCCGGCCATGCTGTTGAGCATCTCCCCCAGCAGGTGGTTGAGCGTGCCGTTGCCGGCGGAGGCAAAGCGGTAGTAATCCGGCTTGGCCTTGGCCATGCTGATCAGCTCGGGCAGCGTCCTGGCAGGGAAGGCGGGGTTGGCCACCAGCACATTCGGCACGCTTGCCACCGGCGAGATCGGCTCGAAATCGCGCACCGGGTCGAACGGCACCTGGCGGTACAGCGAGGGGTTGATGGCCTGGGTGCTGCTGATCGTCATCAGCAGCGTATAGCCGTCGGGCGCCGCGCGCGCGGCCGTCTGCGTGCCGATATTGCCGCCCGCGCCGGGGCGGTTTTCCACCACCACCTGCTGGCCGAGGCGCTGCGAGAGGTCGGCCGCGACCAGGCGAGCGACGATGTCGTTGGTGCCGCCCGGCGCTTGCGGCACGATCATCTGGATGGGTTTGGCGGGGTAGGTCTCGGCCTGCGCTGAGGCGCCGGCGAGCAGCGAAATCGCCGCGGCGATGCCAGCCAGGACATGGCGGGTGCGTTGCATGGTGTCTCCTCGGTGTTGGGGTGGCGGCGCGCTTGTCTTTGGCTGTTGACATCCACGCCTTGCCTGTCGCTGGCAGCGACTCTACACGAGGGGTTTGTGCCGGGGAAATTCAATCGCCGACTACCACCATAAGTTTTATTTATCCGGCCGTGCCGGACTGGAGCGTGTCCGGCGCGGGCTTGAGCGAGCCGCCCTGGGCGATGCGCGCGTCGACGATCTCACGCAGGATCTCTGCCACGGCTTCCGCCGCGCGCGTGCGCGGCAGCGCCCGCGGCCAGCACAGCGACAGCGTGCGGCGCAGCTCGGGCAGGATCAGGCGCGTGGGCATGGCGGCATCGCCCAGGTCCACCGCCGAGGCCGGCAGGATGGTGCAGGCCAGCCCTTCGCGCGCGGAGGCCAGCAGGAAGGGGAGGGAATCCAGGTCGGCCACCACATTGAGCGCCGCGCCAGCCTGGGCGAAGCTGCGTTCGAGCACTTCCCGCAGGCCCTGCGAGCCGCTCGGCAAGACCAGCGGTACGCCAGCCAGCTGCTTGAGCGCGATGGTGTCCCGGCGGGCGCGGGCGGGGCGGCGGAGGCTGCCGGCGGTGCCGGGCGCATCCGCGGCGGGTTCGGGCGGATCGCCGATCAGGTACAGCGACTCGCTCGCCAGCATCTCCAGTTCGACCGCGCGCGAGGCCGTGTCGCGGAACAGGATGGCGAAATCGAGGCGATTGTTGTTGAGCAGCTCCGAGATATAGCCGCTCATGCTCTCGAACAATTGCAGGCGCACCTGCGGGTAGCGTGCCCGCACCGCCCTGATCAGCGGCATGCCAAAGGCCGCGGCGGCGGTGGTAGGCAGGCCGATGGCCACCGCGCCGGTCACCTCGGCGCCGGCGGCCCGTACGTCGGCCCCGGCGCTCTCCATTTGCTTGAGGATGGTGCGCGCGTGCCGGTACAGGGTCTTGCCGGCCTCGGTCGGCTTTACGCCCTTGGGGCCGCGGTGTACCAGCGGCACGCCGTATTCCGTTTCGAGCGCGGCCAGTTGCTGGCTCAGCGCGGGCTGCGCCACGCACGCCACTTCGGCGGCGCGGGTCAGGCTGCCGTGGTCGACGATGGCCACGAAGTAGCGCATGGAGCGGATATCCATTGGGTGTCCCAGGTTCTGCGATTTCGCGTTTTTGCGTATTTGCATGTGAGGTATTTATTCTACTTATGGGCGACTAGGGATTTCCTATTTCCCAACGGGTGTCGCCAAGGCTAGATTGTGGGCTGGCCGGTCAAGCTCGCCCGTTCGCGCTGCCGGCATCCACCCCTCGCCTCCACGCATCAACGAGTCCAGCCATGTCCCAACCGCTGCAAGGCATCACCGTCGTTTCCCTGGAGCAGGCGATTGCCGCGCCGTTCTGCACCCGCCAGCTGGCTGACCTGGGCGCGCGCGTGATCAAGATCGAGCGCCCCGGCGCGGGCGACTTCGCGCGCGCCTACGATGGCCGCGTGCGCGGCTTGTCCTCGCACTTCGTGTGGACCAACCGCTCGAAGGAAAGCGTGACGCTGGACGTCAAGCACGCGCAGGCAGCGCCGGTGCTGGAGGCACTGCTGGCGCGCGCCGACGTGCTGGTGCAGAACCTGGCGCCGGGCGCGGCGGCGCGGCTCGGGCTCGATTACGAAGCGCTGAGCGCGCGCTTCCCGCGCCTGATCGTGTGCGACATCTCGGGCTATGGCGCCGACGGACCCTATCGCGACAAGAAGGCGTACGACCTGCTGGTGCAGAGCGAGTCGGGCTTTGTCTCGGTCACCGGCACGCCAGAGGACGGCGTGAAGGCTGGCGCCTCGGTGGCCGATATCGCCGCCGGCATGTATGCCTACAGCAATATCCTGGCGGCGCTGATCGAGCGCGGCCAGACCGGGCGCGGCAAGCGCATCGATATCTCGATGCTGGAATCCATGGCGGAGTGGATGGGCTTCCCGCTCTACTATGCGTTCGATGGCGCCGAGCCGCCTGCGCGCGCGGGCGCGGCTCATGCCACCATCTATCCCTATGGCCCGTTCCCAACCGGTGACGGCAAGACCGTGATGCTCGGCCTGCAGAACGAGCGCGAGTGGAACACGTTCTGCCAGCGCGTGCTGGAGGATCCGGCGCTCGCCACGCACCCCGACTATGCCGACAACACCCTGCGCAGCGCCAACCGCGCCGCGCTGCGCGCGCGCATTGTGCAGGCCTTTGCCGCGCTGAGCGCCGAGCAGGTCACCGCGCGCCTCGAAGCGGCGGGCATCGCCAACGCGCGGGTCAACACCATGGCCGATGTCTGGGCGCATCCGCAGCTAGCTGCACGCGAGCGCTGGCGCCAGGTCGACACGCCCGCTGGCCCGGTGCCCGCGTTGTTGCCGCCCGGGGTGCAGGACGCGCGCATGGATCCGGTGCCGGCGGTGGGCGAGCACACTGACACGGTGCTGGCCGAGATGGGCTTGACGCCCGCGCAGGTGGCCGCGCTGCACGGCGCGGGCGCGGTATGAGCAAAGCCGCTGCCATGATGGCGCCCGCCCGTAGCTACCTGTTCGTGCCCGCCACGCGCCCCGAGCGGATCGGCCGTGCGATCGGCTCGGGCGCGGATGCCGTCATTGTCGATTTCGAGGATGCCGTGGCGCCCGACGCCAAGGTGTCGGCGCGCGAAGCCCTGGCCGCATCCTGGCCGCGGTGCCAGGCGCAGGCGGCCGTGGCCGGCGTGGCGCTGCTGGTGCGCGTGAACGCCGCCGACAGCGAATATCACGCGGGCGATCTGGACTGGTGCCGTGCCCAGCAGGCGTTCGGCCTGGTACTGCCGAAGGCCGACGCGGGCGCGCTGGACGCGCTGGCGCGGGCCTTGCCGCAGGCCAACTGCTATCCGCTGATGGAGACCGCGGCAGGCTTCGCGGACCTGCGCGCGGTGAGCCGCGCCGCCGGCGTGGTGCGGCTGATGCTGGGCAGCATCGATCTGATGTTCGATCTCGATGTGGCCGACGAGGACGAGCCGCTGGATTACTTCCGCGCCAAGCTGGTGATGCATGCGCGCGCGGCCGGATTGCCGGCGCCGGTGGATGGCGTCTGCACGGCCATCGGCGACGCCGCGGAGATACGCAGGCAGACCGCGCGCGCGCGCCGCTTCGGCTTCGGCGCCAAGCTGCTGATCCATCCGCAGCAGGTCGCACTCGTGCATGCCGGGCTGGCGCCTTCGGCCGCGGAGGTGGCGTGGGCACGGCGCATCGTGGCCGCCGCCGATGCGCAGGGCGCCGCGGTGGCCGTCGACGGCAAGATGGTGGATCGCCCGGTGCTGGAGCGCGCAAGCAGGATCCTGCAGCAGGCAGGCTAGGCCGGGACAACCATTGGGCTACGCCCGTGCGCTGCGGCGCGTCAGCGAGTGCCAGGGCGGGCGCCGGCTGCTGCGGGAGCTGAACGGCCTGTGCCGGGGCCGCGCCGGTGCTGGCGAGGCGCACTAGCCGGGCCGTCCGATCGGCCCGTTCAGGGGCCGCACAACCCGGGTTCACCTTAGTGGTGCATACCGCGCATGCGGCTGCGCAGCATCGAATTGTCTTGTCATCTGGTCGCCGTTATTCATAATTATGAATTATTGGGCCTGGCAAGACACATTTCACCGTGCCGCAAGCCACCCCGATGCCATTGCATTCTTCCGCCAGGAGGCACCATGCGCATCATCCAGCAGGCCCTGTACCTCGAAGTCGCGGAGCGCCTGCGCGCCATGATCGACGAGCACGCGCTGATGCCCGGCGCCTGGATCGACGAGGCCGCGGTGGCGGAGTCGATGGGGATCTCGCGCACGCCGATGCGCGAGGCGCTCAAGGTGCTGGCCGCCGAAGGCCTGGTGCGGCTGGAGCCGCGCCGCGGCTGCTTCGTCAACGCCTTGTCCGAGCAAGACCTCGACGAGATCTTCCCGTTGATGGCGCTGCTGGAAGGACGCTGCGCCTATGAGGCGGCGCGCAACGCCACCGCCGAGGACCTTGACGCGCTCGAAAGCCTGCACGCCGACCTGACCCGGTATGCGCAGGCCGGCAATATCGACGCCTACTACGAAACCAACTACCAGATCCACGAAGCGATCCAGCGGCTCGCCGGCAACCGCTGGCTGTCCGGCCTGATCAGCGACCTGCGCAAGGTGCTGCGGCTGTCGCGCCACAAGAGCCTGAAGCTGCCGGGCCGCATCCGCGAATCCTGCGCTGAGCATCTGTCGGTGTTCTCCGCGCTCAAGGCGCATGACCCGGAGGGCGCCGAGACCTTGATGAAGACGCACTTGCTGCGCCAGCGCGGCGCGCTCAGGGCACTGGACGCCGCCGAGGTTGCCGAGGTCGACGTGGTTGACGTGGTTGACGATAGCGGTGGCGATCCCAATCCCGGAGCACAGCCCGGCCGACTGCACCTGGCCGGCAAAGCATCCGTTGATCGATAGCAGCTTACAGACCGCACTTACAGACCGCACTTACAGACCGCACTTACAGACCGCACTTACAGACCGCACTTACAGACAGCACTTACAGACAGCACTTTCAGACAGCCAATAGCAGGTACGCCCATGGATTCCCTCAGCAATAGCGAACAGAAAGTCAGCGCGCCCCTGAGCGGCCCGGAGCCGTCGGCGCAAACCTTGTTGTCCCGCTTTGGCCGGTGGTGGGGCCGCAAGGGCGATGGCCGCGCCCCGAAGACGGACGCCGATGCCAAGGCGGACGCCAAGGCCGTGGCGCTGCCCGTGCGCGTGCTGCGCCGGCAGCGCGAGCAACTGCGTCAGTGCTTCGATGCGCGCCTGACCGACAGCGCGGCCAATGCCGCCGCGCAAACCTGGCGGGCCGAGTACGAAGCCGCGGGCGATGACGCGCGCCAGGCCATGCTCGGCGTGCTGGCCGACGTTGCGGCCAGCGGCGGCGCGCAGGCGGATGACGACGTCAACGATGGCAAGGATGGCAAGTCGCCCCGATCCGCGTCGGGGCTTGCGCAGGCCATGTCCAATGCGCGCATCCGTTTCTTCAAGCGGCTGGCCGCGCTGCACGGGCAGGAGGGCGCGAGCGTCTGCGGCCTGCATTTCCTGATCGGCCTGCGTGCGGACATGCTGCGCTGGCACAAGCGCGTGCCGGGCTTGCGCCCGCTCGACGACGATCTGGAGGCGCTGTTCTCCAACTGGTTCGACGTGGGCCTGCTGGAACTGCAGCCCATCACGTGGGACTCGCCCGCCTCGCTGCTGGAAAAGCTGATCCGCTACGAGGCGGTGCACGAGATTGCGTCCTGGGCGGACCTGCGCAACCGGCTCGATTCCGATCGCCGCTGCTATGCGTTCTTCCACCCGCGCATGCCGCGCGAGCCGCTGATCTTTGTCGAGGTGGCCTTCGTGCCCGAGATGGCCGCCAACGTCCACGCGCTGCTGGACGAAGCCGCGCCACTGGAGGACCTGCGTCGCGTGAAGTGGGCGATTTTCTATTCCATCTCCAATACGCAGGCAGGCTTGCGCGGCGTGAGCTTCGGCAACTTCCTGCTCAAGCGCGTGATCGAGGAATTGCAGCGCGAGTTTCCCAAGCTCAAGCAGTTCGCCACGCTCTCACCCATTCCCGGCTTTGCCGACTGGCTGCGCAAGCGCGATGGCGAAGCGGTGGCCAAGGTGCTGGGCGACAAGCGCCTGGCGCGCTGGAGCGAGCGCCACGGCACGCCACCGGCCGACGGCGCCGGCTGGCTGGCCGCTCTGCCTGCCGATTCCGAGGATGCGATGGTGCGCGACATCGCGCTGGCGCTGGCCGCGCATTACCTGGTGCGCGAGCGCCAGCAGGCGCTGCCGGCCGATCCGGTGGCGCGTTTTCACCTGGGCAATGGCGCCTGCGTGGAGCGCCTGAACTGGGCCGCCGACCTGTCGCGCAAGGGTCGCGCGCAGTCGTGCGGGATGATGGTGAATTATCTTTACGTGCCCGAGGCGCTAGATGACAATCTGGTGCGCCTTGGCAACGGATCCCCGCGCATGAGCCGCGCGGTGAGCAAGCTGTTGTAACCCTGGTCAGGTAACAGACAAGGCCGCGGGCCGCGTTCATGGGCCATTCCAGCAGTTCTTCGTTTTGACTTTCCACAGCAGAAGAGAGAGGAGACAGAGTCATGAATCGTCGTCAGTTTCAACTGGCAGGGCTGGCTTGCGCGCTGGGCGCGGGGTTGGGCGCGGTAGCTCCCGTGGCGCAGGCTGACACCTGGCCGTCCAAGCCCATCACCGTGATCGTGCCGTTCCCGGCCGGCGGCGGCACCGATGCCTTCGCCCGCCCGCTGACCGCGCAGCTTTCCAAGCAGCTCGGCAAGCAGTTCGTGATCGATAACCGCGGCGGCGCTGGCGGCACCGTGGGCGCGAGCATCGCGGCCAAGGGCGCGCCCGACGGCTATACCGTTTTCATCGGCGGCGCGCACCACGCCATCGCGCCGTCGTTCTACAAGAAGCTCGACTACGACATCGAGAAGGATTTCATCCCCATCACGGTGATCGCGCAGCCGCCGCAGGTGATCGTGGTGAACCCGACCAAGGTCAGCGCCAATACGCTGGGCGAGCTGATCGCCTATGCCAAGAAGAACCCCGGCAAGCTGAACTACGCCTCCGCCGGCAACGGCTCGTCCCACCATCTGGCGGGCGAGCTGTTCAAGCTGCAGACCAAGACCTTCATCACGCATATTCCCTACAAGGGTGCGGGCCCTGCGCTGTCCGACCTGATCGCGGGCCAGGTGGACATGGACTTCGACGGTCTCGGCTCCTCGGCGCAGCACATCCGCGCGGGCCGCATCAAGGCGCTGGCGGTGGCATCGACCAAACGCTCGGCCGCGTTCCCGAATGTGCCCACCGCCGCCGAGGCCGGGGTGCCCAACTACGAAGTCTCCACCTGGTACGCGATGTGGGTGCCCAAGGGCACGCCCAAGGACATCGTCGACCGGCTTTACACCGAAGTGGAGAAAGCACTGAACACGCCTGAGATGAAGCAGATCTGGCTTGCCAACGGCTCCGATACGCCGGCTTTCACGCAAGAGCAGTTCGCGCAGTTCCAGCGCGCCGAGATCAAGCGCTGGGCTACGGTGGTGCAGCAGTCCGGCGCCAAGATCGACTGATGGAGGATCGCTGCATGGTTTCCGATGTTTCCCGTGCGCGTGGAGCGCAGGCATGAGCGGCACGGTCGTGTTCGCGCGTGAGGGCGACGTGGCCACGGTCACGCTGTCCCACGCTGGCAAGCTCAATGCCATTTCCGTGGCGATGTGGCGCGCGCTGGCGCAGGGCTTTGCGGACCTGTCCGCGGATACCTCGCTGCGCTGCGTGGTGGTGCGCGGCGCCAATGGCAACTTTGCCGCCGGCGCCGACATAGCCGAATTCCCAGAGGAGCGGGGCGATGCCGCCGCGCTGCGCCGTTACCACGAGGCGGTGATTGCGCCTGCGCTGGCCGCCATCGCGGGCTGTCTGCATCCCACGCTTGCCATGATCGAAGGGGTTTGCGTGGGCGGCGGGCTGGAGATCGCCTGCCATTGCGACTTGCGCATCGCCGCCGACGACAGCCGCTTCGGCGTGCCGATCAACCGGCTTGGCTTTCCCATGGCGCCCGGCGAGCTGACCGGGCTGCTGGCCCTGGCGGGCCGCGCCGTGACGCTGGAGATCCTGCTGGAGGGCAGGGTGTTCGACGCCGCCGAGGCGCGCGAGAAAGGGCTGCTGACGCGCGTGGTGCCGGCAGCGGCACTCGGCGAGGAAGTCGCCGCGGCGGTCAAGCGCATCGTAGCCGGCGCGCCGCTGGCCGCCCGCATCAACAAGGAGAGCATCCGCCGCCTGGCGCCGGTGCCCGCGCCGCTCACCGCAGCGGAGCTCGACGCGCATTTCCGCTATGGCGACAGCGCTGACCATGCCGAAGGCGTGGCGGCATTCCTGGTGCGCCGGCCGCCGCGCTTTAGCGGGCAATAGCACGGGCAATAGCACGGGCAATAGCACCGGCAAAAGCACGGGCAATCGCTTTAGGTATCATTGCCGGCTATCGATCGGATTGCCCATGCGGATTGCCCATGCTATTGCCGATTCCGTTTTTCATCTTCCGCAATATGAACGCCAACCTGTTCGCCCTATTCGAATCCCGCTTCCCGGCGGACCGCAGTGCCTGCTGCATTGAAACCCACGACGGCCTCTACTACAGCTGGGACGACCTGGACCGCGCCACCGCCAAGATGGCCAACCTGCTGGCCGCGCTCAAGCTGCCCGAGGGCGCGCGCGTGGCGGTGCAGGTGGAAAAATCGCCTGAGGCGCTGTTCCTGTACCTCGCCACGTTGCGTGCGGGCTACATCTACCTGCCGCTTAACACCGCCTACCAGGAAGCCGAGATCGACTACTTTGTCGGCAACGCGGAGCCGGCGGTGGTGGTGTGCAGCAGCGCCAACTTCGGCTGGGTGTCCAAGGTTGCGTTCCGCCACGGCACCAAGCACGTTTTCACGCTGGACGACGACCGCTCAGGCTCGCTGTTGTCCCGCGCCGCCGTGCAACCGGACCGCTTCGCCACGGTGGCGCGCGGTGCCGACGAGCTCGCCGCCATTCTCTACACTTCGGGCACCACGGGCCGCAGCAAGGGCGCCATGCTCACGCACGGCAACCTGGCCTCCAACGCCAAGACGCTGCATGCGTACTGGGGCTGGCGCAGCGACGACGTGCTGCTGCACATGCTGCCGATCTTCCACGTGCATGGCCTGTTCGTCGCGTCGCATGGCGCGCTGCTGGCCGGTGCCAAGATGATCTGGGCGCCCAAGCTCGACATGGCGCAGATCCTGAAATTCCTGCCGCGCTGCACCGTGATGATGGGCGTGCCCACGTACTACGTGCGCATGGTGCAGGAGCCGCGCTTTGACGACGACACCTGCCGCCGCATGCGCCTGTTCGTGTCCGGCTCCGCGCCGCTGCTGATGGAAACCTTCGATGCCTTCCGCGAGCGCACCGGCCACACCATCCTGGAGCGCTACGGCATGAGCGAGACCGTGATGCTGGTCTCCAACCCGTACGAGGCGCAAGACGGCGAGCGTATCGGCGGCACCGTCGGCAAGGCGCTGCCGGGTGTGTCGGTGCGGGTGGTGGATGGCGACGGCAAGCCTTGCGCGGCCGGCGAGATCGGCAATGTGGAAGTGCGTGGCCCGAATGTGTTCAAGGGCTACTGGCGCATGCCGGAGAAGACGCAGGAAGAGTTCACCGCCGACGGCTGGTTCAAGACCGGCGACGTGGGCCGCTTTGGCGGTGCCATCGTCAGCCAGGCTGGCGAGCGCAAGGTGCCCGACGACTACCTGACCATCGTCGGCCGCAGCAAGGACCTGATCATCTCTGGTGGCTACAACGTCTACCCCAAGGAGATCGAGAGCTTTATCGACGAGATGCCGGGCGTGGCGGAAAGCGCCGTGATCGGCGTGCCGCATGCCGATTTTGGAGAGGCGGTGGTGGCGGTGGTGGTTGGCAAGCCCGGTGCCTCGCTGGATGCGCTCAGCCTGATTGGCGGGCTCAAGGGTCGTATTGCCAATTTCAAGGTGCCTAAGCGCGTGCACGTGGTGGACGAGTTGCCGCGCAACACCATGGGCAAGGTGCAGAAGAACGTGCTGCGCCAGCAGTTCGGAGCGCTGTAAGCACGGCCGCTCCCTGATGGCCTAGGCATCAAAGACAAGGCCCCTGCCGCTTGCGCGGCAGGGGCCTTGTTCCGTGCCTTCTGCCTTCAGCCTTGACCCTTGAGCCTTCAGCCTGTGGCTTTGGACAGCGCTTACTTGAGCATCTGCACCGAGCCGTTCACCGTCACGGTGACCTGGGCCTTGCCGCCCTCGACCGGCACCGGTGCGGAATCAGCCATCATGGCCTTGGCCGCGTACATGCGCGGCATCGGCTGCACCGCGCCCACCTCGCCCACCTGCACTTCACGGATGGTGTAGCTGCCATAGCCGAACAGCTTGGTGGTGGCCTGGGCCTTGTCGCGGAACGAGGCCACGGCTTGCTCGGTCAGCTTGGCCTCGGCCGCGTGGCGGGCTTCGCGCGAGAGCGAGAAGCTGATGTTCTGCACCTGCATCTGGCTGGCGAGCTGCCCCGCGAGCTTGGACACGGCGGTGAAATCGCGCGATTCCAGAATCACCTCGGCGCGCCCGCGCCAGGTGCTGATGCGCCCGTTCTTGTCGTTGGACGGATAGATGGTGAAGCCGCCCGATTGCGCCTGCACGCCATTGGTACGCTTGGCCTGCGCGATCACATCCGCCGTCTTGGCCGACAGCGCCGAGGAAATCGCGCCCGGTTCCGCCCCTTCCTGCTCGGCGGCGAGCGTCAGGTGGACCACGTCGGTCGGCACGTCGGTGGTGGCCTGGGCGGACAGCGACAGCACGCCGGCAGGGGCCGGCTCGTGGGTCGGGCCGCCGCCTTGGGCGGAGGCAACCATGGCGGTGGTACCGAGCAGCGTGGCGGCAAGCAGTTGTTTCATTGGATTCTCCCGTTCAAGACAATGGGTATCAGACGCGCCGCCCAGGTGATCGTTCCGCTACGTCGCGTGCGACCTTGTATCTACTTGTATCCGCACCATGCATCGCTTGGCACCTGCGGCCTCAGAACGCGTGCCAGGCCTTCCACATCATGTAGGCCGACAGGCTGAACAGCAGGCAGGCGAAGACTTTCTTCAACTGTGCGACATCCATGCGGTGCGCGGTGCGCGCACCCAGCGGCGCGGTCAGCACGCTGGCAACCGCGATCACCGCTAGCGCCGGCAGGTAAATGTAGCCGAGCGAGCCGGCCGGCAGACCGGTCCGGCCCAGCCCGCTCCACACATAGCCGATGACGCTCGCCACCGCAATGGGAAACCCGAGCGCGGCCGAGGTGGCCACGGCGTTGTGGATGGGCACATTGCACCAGGTCATGAACGGCACCGAGACAAAGCCGCCGCCCGCGCCCACCAGGCTGGACAAGAAGCCGATCACGCCGCCCGCGCCCAGCATGCCCGGTGTGCCCGGCAGTTGCCGATGCGGGGCGGGCTTGCGGTTGCGCAGCATCTGCCATGCCGAAAAGCCCACGAATACCGCGAACAGCAGCGATAGCCAACTGGTCTTGAGCGCAGCGAAGACCTTGCCGCCGCCGATCATGCCGCCAAACAGGATGCCGGGCGCCAGCGCCAGCACCAGCTTCCATCGCACCATGCCGCGCTTGTGGTGGGCGCGCACCGAGGACAACGAGGTGAACAGGATGGTCGCCATGGAGGTGGCGATGGCCATATGGACAATGGCCTCATGCGGGAAGGCCAGTGCGGTGAACAGCAGCGTGAGGAAGGGCACCATCAGCATGCCGCCGCCTACGCCAAGCAAGCCAGCGCAGAAGCCGGTAAAGGCGCCGAGCAACAGCAGCCCGGGAATCAGGGAAAAGCTCATGACGCGGAATCGACCTTGCTGGTGTTGTAGTTATGTCGTCGGCAGCCATTGTGTCATGCCGCTGCTGTCGCCGCCGGTGCCAGGCTAGCGCATCAGCCGCGTGGTGATGAAACGCCATTCGGCCGGGGTCACCGGCGTGATCGACAACCGGTTGCCACGGCGTAGCACGACCATGTCGGCCAGTTCGTCATGCGCGCGCAGGTCGGCCAGCGAGATCAGCGGGCCCTTGCCGACAAAGCGCACGTCAACCAGCATCCAGCGCGGTGCGTCCAGCTTGGCGGCCGCGTCGTAGTAATCGCTCTTCGGGTCGAACTGGGTGGGATCGGGGTAGGGCTGCGAGCAGACCTCGGCCAGGCCGGCAATGCCGGGCTGTGGGCAGGAGGAGTGATAGAACAGCACGCCGTCGCCGATCTGCATGCCGTCGCGCATGAAGTTGCGGGCCTGGTAGTTGCGCACGCCGGTCCATGGCAGGGTGCCGCGTTCGGCTAGCGTATCGATGCTGGCCTCGTCGGGTTCCGACTTCATCAGCCAGTACTGGCGGGCGCGCGCGGCGGTATTGGCTTGCGTGGATCGGCTCATGGGCGGGCAGGGCGGGCGTGACGTTGGCAACAGCGATATGGTGCAGCAAGCACGGCCAAAAGAAAACCGTCTCGCGGATGCGGGCCGTGGCGCAAAAACAGAGGGAGGGCACTGCAGAGGCAACGCAGGTCAACCTGCGCCGCAAAAGGAAAAGGCGGTGGTTGAATAACCACCGCCTTTAGAGGGGTCCCCGCCTCGGCCGCTGGATCGGCATCCTGAACCCAAGTGAGGTTCAGAGTGGCTGCGGAAGCCGCATTTCGGGTACATCACAGATTCAGGGAGTCCAGACTGCAACTATGAACCATGCGACGCGCTCGCCCACACGGCATAATCCCGCACCAACAAATGCTTATCGGTTCAAGGAATATGATCCTGACGAACCAGGCAGGGAAACTGTCAAACGTCTGACTTTTTTGCACTGCCAAACGCATACTGCTTTGGCATGGCTGTCAGACGTTTGCCGTTTCTAACTTGGATGGGATGAAAACGGCGGTCAGGCGCGATAACCCGACCTAAGGTGCCGCAACTATGTGGCTTGGTGCGGCTTGGCTCCACTATACACCGCGAGGCTTTCCATACCAAGCCCGTCTTTGCGTGTCGTTACATTTTGCTGACGCGCGCGGCATGTGGGGCACATCGGGCCGAAATCGCGCGCGTATCGCCGCCTACCTGTGCCGTGCGGTACACCGCCGGCGCAGGGCAGGGCATCAGTTGCGCGGCACGGGCGAATTGGTGCCCACATGCGCGTACTGGCGCAGGGCTTCGTCCGCGCGTTCGTTCAGCTCGCGAATGCGCGCCCGCACTGCATCAACGGGAATCGCGCCATCTTCTTGCTGCTTGCGCTTGAGCGAGAGCAGGTCCGAGGCGATGCTGATCGCGGCCATCACGGCAACGCGTTCCACGCCCTTGGCGGATACCCCGCCCTTGAGCCGGGTCATCTGGCCGTCTACCAGTGCCACGGCCTCCAGCAGCGCGGCCTCGTTGTCGGCGGCAATGGCGAACCGGTAGGACTGGCCGGCAATGTTCACTTCGACTTGCTTATTGCTCATGCGTTTTCTCCGGGTGCCTTCTGTTCGGCGCGGCCGGCCGCTTCGCCTTCGCCCAGCAGGTCGAGCTGGCGGGCGTCGCTGGCGGTGGGCAGCTTGTCCAGGATCGACTGGATGCGCAGCTGCGCTTCCTCGATCTTGATATTGAGCAGCTCGCGGTCGGCGGCCATGGCTTCACGGTCGCCGCGCAGCTGGCTTGCGTCGGCCTGCAGGCGTTCGATCTCCTCCCGCAGCCGCTGGTTCTCCGCCGCCAGGGTATCGGCATGGTGCAGCACACGCCCGATCTTGGCGGCGAGTTGTTCGAGTTCGGTGAGCATAGAGCCTGTCATATCTAGGGTCTCGGGTTTTGGGATTTTAGCCCAAGCGCTATCGTGCGGACGGCGAACGCAGACGTATGTGACCGGGCCTGCGTGCCGAAGTTGCATGCATCGTCGTTTAACGGCATCCGTGGCGACGGCTTTATGCCTGTTTCCAGGCGCTTTCGCTCCGTTTTGCCGTGGCATTGACGCTTGCCTCGAAACTGCCTACACTCGCGCACGTTCCAGGTGCTCGTAATCCTATTCACTACAGGGTTGCAGTTCAACGGGAAACAGGGAGCCAGCCACCGCCGCCAGGGCAGGGCCGAGCCAACCTGTGCTGCCCCCGCAACGGTAAGCGACCGTGATCGCAAGATCGCAAGGCCGACCACTCAGCCACTGAACCGCAAGGTTCGGGAAGGCGGTCGGACTGGTGTCGCCAGCCCGGATACCGGCCTGAACGAGAGTGCGCCGCCCTCCGCTGCTTTTTGCCGCGCAAGCCAGCGGCGCGCTTCGTCGCCAGACGGTCCGCGGGGGAACGGACCAGGCAGCTCTCTCCCAAAACCCGCATCATGCGCTCATCGTCTTACAGGTCGAGCCGTCCGGCATTGCCGGCGCGCCCCGCCACCGCCCCCGCTTCTGTCTCCGTTTCTGTCTCCCGGCAAGTCCGCGCCACGCCTGTCGCCTTGCTGGCCCTGCTTGCCGTGTGCGCGCCCGGCGCCGCCATGGCCCAGGCCGCCTGGCAAGCCGCCGCGCAGCCAGCGGCCGATGCGCAGCTCGACCCGGTGGTGGTCACTGCCACTCGTACTTCACAGCCGTTGACCGAGGCATTGCCGCACACCACGGTGGTGACTCAGCAGGATATCGCCAACTCGCAAGCGCCCGACCTGCGTTCGTTGCTGCGTACGCAGGCTGGCGTGGAGTTTGCTACTACCGGGGGCATGGGCGCCAATACCAGCATCTACATGCGTGGGGCAAGTCCAACGCAGACCCTGATCTTGATCGACGGTGTGCGCGTTTCATCTGCAAGCAGTGGTGCGGCGCAGTTGTCAAATATTCTGTCGGACCAGATCGACCATATCGAGGTAGTGCGCGGCAATGTCTCGGCGCTCTATGGCTCGGATGCAATCGGCGGTGTCGTGCAGATATTCACCAAGAGCGGTGCCGGCCAAGCGCCGGCGGCCAACGCTCAGATCGAATACGGCAGCAACAATACACGCCAGGGCACGGTGGGCTACGGCGGGCAGGTGGGCGATACCTCGTTCAACATTACCGGGTCAGCCTTCAAAACAGATGGCTTTTCGGCGATCAATGCAGCCCAATGGAACGGCGATAATCCGGCCAAGGCAAAGAAGGGAATCGGTCCGAATCCGAATGACAATCCCTACGAGAACAAGAGCTTATCGGGTCAAGTCAAACATCGCTTCTCCAGTGACTGGGACGCAGGCGTCAATGCCTACTACTCGAAGAGCACGCTTTCGTACGACAGTACGGCGGGCAAGCCTACCGATGTGAACCTGATGGACAGCGAGCTATATACCGTGTCCGGCTTTGTCAACGGTAAGCTGACGCCTAACTGGAGCACACATTTCAAAGTTGCGCAAAGCGAGGATCGCAGCAGCAATACGCTGAACGGCAGTCCCAACGGCACATTCAATACGCGCAATCGCCAATTCACCTGGCAGAATGAGTACGCGATCGCCTCCGGCCAGACTCTCTTGTTTGGCACTGAATTCGTGCGCCAAGAGCTGGATGCTTCCTACATCGCGCCGAGTCGAAATGTAACTTCCGCATTTGCGGGCTATGATGGCCGCTTCGGTAAACACCAACTGCAACTGAACGTGCGTGGTGACCACTATTCGGATTTCGGCAACCAGAAGAGCTACTTTGGCGGCTACGGTTACAACGTGACCGAAGCCTTCAAAGTGATTGCAAACGCAAGCAACGCGTTTCGTGCGCCGACATTCAACAATCTCTACTTCCCTGGTTTTAGCAACCGCAATCTGCAGCCGGAGCGAGTGAAATCCTTAGAGCTCGGTGCGCAGTACAAGACGCAACAACTTGGCCTGCTACGTCTTACGGCGTTCCGGACACAATATGACAACCTGATCGTGAACGATCAGCGTTCCATTCCGCAGAATATCAGCCAGGCCGAAGTCAAAGGCGTGGAGGCCTCGTGGCGAGCCAGCATTCTTAACACAGATGTTGGCGCCAGCGTAACCTTCCAGAATCCGGTCGATGAGCAGAGCAATATCCTACTGCCGCGCCGCGCGCGTCGACATGCCGCCTTCGACATTGGGCGAAATTTCGGCAACTGGCGTTTTGGCGGTGAGTGGCTGCTGTCCTCCGAGCGTTTGGATGCGGTTGGGAGCTCGCGCACGCTGGGCGGATACGGTATCGTCAACCTCAATGCCCGCTATAACATCGACAAGCAATGGTTCGTGGCCGCCCGTGTGGAAAACCTGTTCGACAAGAATTATCAGCTCGCCTATCCCTTCAACACGCAGGGACGCGCCGGCTTTGTCACGCTGGGCTGGCGTCAGAAATGACACTGACACTGAGGATGGTTGCCTGACATGCGCCGCGCGCTAGCCGTCTGGCTGATGCTTGCCGCCGCCGGCGTGGCGGTGTTCCTGCTGTCGCTGGCGGTGGGCAGCGTGCCGCTGTCGGGCGCGCAGGTCTGGCAGGCGCTGTCCGGCGGCGCCGACGATACCGCCGGCGCCATCGTGCGTGAGCTGCGGCTGCCGCGCGCGGCCGCGGCGTTCGCGTGCGGCGGCCTGCTGGCGCTGACCGGCGCGCTGATGCAGGTGCTGCTGCGCAATCCGCTGGCCGAGCCCTATGTGCTTGGCGTATCGGGCGGCGCGGCCACCGGCGCGCTCACCGCCATGCTGATGATGTGGCCACTGTGGACGGTGCAGGCCGGCGCGGCTGGCGGCGCGTTGTTCTCGATGGTGCTGGTGGCCACGCTGGCGCGCCGCGACCTGCTGCATCCGCAGGTGCAGGGCGGGCATCATGAGGCCGGCTCGCGCCTGCTGCTGACCGGCGTGATCCTGGCCGCTGGCTGGGGCGCGCTGATTACCCTGATCCTGAGCGTGGCGCCCGAGGCCCGTTTGCGCGGCATGCTGTTCTGGCTGACCGGCGACCTGGGCGGCACCGCCAGCTATGGCCTTGCGCTGGGTGCGCTGGCGTTGGCCGTGCTGCTGGCCATGCCGATGGCGCGCTCGCTCAATGCCATGCTGATGGGCGAGACTGTGGCGCAGGCGCTGGGCGTGCGCGTCGGCGCGGTGCGCATGTCGGTGTTCGTGTTGGCCTCGCTGGCGATCGCGGTGGCCATTACATCGGCCGGCTCGATCGGCTTTGTCGGGCTGGTGGTGCCGCACCTGGTGCGCCTTGCCTGGGGCAACGACCAACGCCTGATGTTGCCTGCCTCGGCCTTGCTCGGCGGCACCTTGCTGATGGCCGCCGACCTGGTGGCGCGCACGGTGATTGCGCCGGCGCAGTTGCCGGTGGGCGTGATCACAGCGCTGCTGGGCGTGCCGACCTTCCTCTTTCTACTGCTGCGCAGGCCGCGCTGACTCCCATGCCGACCTGGAACGAACCCGTTACCGCGTGTCCGCCGCTGGTGCTGCAGTCCTTGCAGTTGCGCGCCGGCGCGCGCGCTTTGCTCGATGGCCTGAGCTTGTCCATGCAGGCGGGCGAGCTGTGGTGCATCGTGGGCCCGAACGGCGTCGGCAAGTCCACGCTGATGTCGGTGCTGGCCGGGCTGCGCAAGCCGGACGGCGGCGTGGTGCTGCTGGATGGCCGCGCGCCGCTGGAGACGCCGCCCGCGGCCCTGGCATTGCGCCGCGCCTACCTGCCTCAGGCGGTGCACGACACCTTCTCGATGTCGGTGCGCGACGCCGTGGCGGTGGGCCGTCACCCGCATCTCTCCGGCTGGGGCTGGGCCGGCCGCGAGGATGACGCGGTGGTCGCGGCAGTGATCCGCGAGATGGATCTCGATGCGCTGGCCGGGCGCGACGTGCTGACCCTGTCCGGCGGCGAGCGTCAGCGCGTTTCGCTGGCCGCCACGCTGGCGCAACAGGCGCCGCTGCTGATGCTGGACGAACCCGCCGCCCACCTCGACCTGCGCCACCAGATCATGGTGCTGGAAACCCTGGCCCGGCTGGCACGCGCCGGCCGCCACGCCATCATGGTAATCCTGCACGACCTTAACCTGGCGCGGCGCTATGCGACCCATGCCTTGCTGCTGGCCGAAGACGGCCTGTGCCTGCATGGCCCCGCTGCCCAGGTCCTGACCCCCGCGCATTGCTCGCACGCGCTGCGCACGCCCATTGTCAGCGTCAGCGACGGCCGCCATACCGCGCTGATTGCCGACGGGGCGCATTTTCCCGCACCAGACGAAACCCAACATGACTGAACCCAAAGCCATTGAGACTTCCACGTCGGAAGATGCCGCCCGCGACGAACGCCACAAGGCGCGCATGCTGCGCAAGAAGGATGTCGTGGATGCCAAGATCGCCGCCGCGCAAGACGAGCGCGGCGTGATCGTGATCACCACCGGCAATGGCAAGGGCAAATCCAGCTCCGGCTTTGGCATGGTGGTGCGCGCGCTTGGCCACGGCATGCAGGCCGGCGTGGTGCAGTTCATCAAGGGCGCGATTCCCAGCGGCGAGGAATTGTTCCTGCGGCGCTTTCCGGAGCAGTGCGCCTTCCATGTGATGGGCGAAGGCTACACCTGGGAAACGCAGGATCGCGCGCGCGACGTGGCCAAGGCCGAGGCCGCGTGGGAGGTGGCGCGCTCGCTGCTGCGCGACCCGTCGATCGGGCTGGTGCTGCTGGACGAGCTCAATATCGCGCTCAAGCTGCACTACCTGGATGTCGACACCGTCATCGCCGACCTGCGTGCCCGCCCGCCGATGCAGCACGTGGTCATCACCGGCCGCGGCGCACCGCCCGCGCTGATCGAGGCGGCGGATACCGTGACGGACATGACGCCGGTCAAGCATGCCTTCCAGCAAGGCATCAAGGCCCAACGTGGCGTCGAGATGTAAAACGTCTATTCTTGTTCCAGCGAATCCTTTCTCAGTCACACCAAGAAACACCATGCAGTTACCCGCCATCGCCCCGCTCGACGCCTCCCTGCGCCCGACCTTGCAAGCCGCCATCGATGCCAAGACCAAGCCGCTCGGCGCGCTCGGCCGGCTCGAGGATCTGGCCTTGCAGATCGGCCTGATTACCGGCAGTGGCGCGCCGGAGCTCAAGCGTCCCGCGGTGATCGTGTTCGCCGGCGACCACGGCGTGGCCGATGCCGGCGTGAGCGCCTATCCGGCCGAGGTCACGGCGCAGATGGTGCTCAACTTCCTGGCCGGGGGCGCGGCCATCAATGTGTTCTCGCGCCTGCACGGGCTGGCGCTGGAGGTGGTGGATGCGGGAGTGCGCGCGCCGTTGCCGTCCGCGCCCGGGCTGGTCAACTGCCGCATTGCCGCGGGCACGCGCAATTTTGCCGTTGAGCGCGCCATGAGCGCGGAGCAGGTGCAGGCGGCGCTCACCGCCGGCATGGCGCGCGTGCTGCGCCACGCGCAGCAGGGCAGCAACGTGATTGGTTTTGGCGAGATGGGCATTGCCAATACCTCGTCGGCTGCTTGCCTGGTGAGCCGGCTTACCGATACACCGATTGAAGATTGCATCGGCCGCGGCACTGGCCTGGACGACGCGGGCCTCGCGCGCAAGCGCGCGGTGCTGGCGCAGGCGCTGGCGCTGCACGCGGACGCGGTGGAGCCGCTCGACGTACTGGCCGCCTTCGGCGGCTTCGAGATCGCCATGATGACCGGCGCCTTCCTGGCCGCGGCCGCCAGCCGCATGGTGATCCTGGTCGATGGTTTTATCGCCTCGGCCGCGCTACTGGTGGCGCAGCGCCTCGCGCCCGAGGTGCTGCAATACTGCGTGTTCTCGCATTGCTCGCACGAGCACGGCCACCGCCGCCTGCTGGATTATTTCGGCGCCGAGCCGCTACTGGCGCTGGACCTGCGCCTGGGCGAAGGCACCGGCGCCGCGCTGGCCTATCCGCTGGTCGCGTCCGCCGCGGCCTTCCTGCGCGAGATGGCCACCTTCGGCGCGGCTGGCGTCAGCACCGCGTCGGCGTAGACTGCGGCACGCTCCCGCTACCTGGCCCAACGCACCTGCCCATGCTCGACGAACTTCGCTACTTCCTGACCGCCGTCGGCTACTTCACGCGGGTGCCGGTGCCGCGCTGGGTCGGCTTTGCGCCGCACTACCTGAACGCGGCGGCGCGTTACTTTCCGCTGGTGGGGCTGTTGGTTGGCGCGCTGGGCGCGTTGGCGAGCTGGGGCGCGCTGCAGTGGTGGCCGCCGGGCGTGGCCTTGCTGCTGGGCATGGCCGTGACGCTGCTGGCCACCGGCGCTTTTCACGAGGACGGCCTGGCCGACTGCGTGGATGCGTTCGGCGGCGGCTACCGGCGCGAGGACGTGCTGCGCATCATGCATGACTCGCGCATTGGGGCATTTGGCGCTATCGCACTGGTGGTGGCGCTGCTGCTCAAGTGGCAACTGCTGGTGGCGATTGCCGCGCGCAGCGGCATGGTGGAGTTGCTGCTCGTGCTGGTGGCCGCGCATGCGGCCAGCCGCGCCATGGCGGTGAGCTATCTTGCCACGCTGGACTACGTGCGTGCCGAGGGCAAGGCCAAGCCGGTGGCGCAGCGGCTGTCCGGCATCGGGCTGGTTTTCACGCTGCTTTGCGGTGCGTTGCCGCTGCTGCTGGTGTCGCCGCTGTTTGCTGCTGTGGTGATCGTTGCCTTGGTGATGCTGCGCTTTTTGCTGGGGCGCTACTTTGTTCGCCGCATTGGCGGTTACACCGGCGATTGCCTCGGCATGGCGCAGCAGCTGGCCGAGTTGCTGGTCTATCTGGTGGCGGCGGCATGGACCTGGTCCTGATCCGCCACGCGGCGCCTGAGGTTGCGCAGGGGATCTGCTACGGCGCGCTTGACCTGCCGCTGGCCCAGCCCGTTTTGCCCGAGCCTGCGCGCATGCTGCAGGCGCTCGATGGCCTTGCGCCGCAGCGCATTGTCTGCAGCACGATGGCGCGGGCTCGCGCCACGGCTGATTTACTTGCCCGGGATTTCGGCTTGGTGCCGCAAGCCGATGCGCAGTTGCGCGAACTCGATTTTGGCCGTTGGGAAGGCCTCGCATGGGACGCCGTGCCGCGCGCCGAGCTGGATGCGTGGGCTGCGGATCTGCTGCATGCGCGGCCTCATGGGGGCGAGACCGTGGCGCAGGCGATGGCGCGCCTGGCGGCTTGGGCCGACGCCTTACCGGTGGATGCGCCAGACCGGTTGTGGGTGGTTGCCCATGCTGGCCCGATGCGCATGCTGGCGGCGCACTGGCTTGGGGTGCCGCTGGCTACTACGCTGGGATGGGATCTTGGTTATGGGGCGAGTTGCCGGTTTACGCTGGGTGGTGGTGTGGCGCGGTTGCGGTGGTGGAATCGGGGGTGAGGTTTTGGGGGTGGTAATGGCACTTGCAACTGCAACTGCTTAACTGCAACTGCTTAACTTCAACTTCGACTTCAACTGCAGTTTCACCACCCCTGCGGGGCGGCGACCTACTTTTTTGTCTTGCCAAAAAAGTAGGCAAAAAAGGCGCGCCGGATGGGGCGACTACCCCCTCGGGCTTCGGCGAAAAGAGCGGCCGGGACCCAAACTCGCATCGCCTTAAGGCGATACTCAGACATGGGTCCCTCTTTTCCGCTCTTTTCGCCGAATCCCGAGGCGCCCCATACGGCCTTGGCACACCTCCACGGCTCGCTTCGCGTCGCGCTTGGGTGATTCCCGCCTGACTGGCGGGAATCATGGCTAAAACGAATCGTTGATCTGGCTATCGTCGCGCGTTCTTATCCCGCAGGTTTTCTCCCCTCTCCCACTTGTGGGAGAGGGGCGGGGGAGAGGGCGGGCGTTCGTCAAGTACGAGATGTCAGACCTGACCTTTGACCTGTCTTGCTCTTACTGTGCCGGCCGTTTGCGCCGGGCGTTGTCCAGATCCTTGCACACGACTTCCGCGCCTTGGGCGATGCGTGGGCCGGCCCGGTTGACCAGGTCGCCGTCGATGGCGTAGAGGTTGCCACGTGCCACGGCAGTGACCTGTTTCCAGCGTTCCCACATGGCGAAGTCCGGCAGCGGCCGGTCGGAGCGGGTTGCGCCCATGCTGGCGGTCATCATGACCTCCGGGTTGCCGGCTACCACGGATTCCACCGAGACCGTCGGCACCAGCAGCGCTTCGTTGGCGAACAGGTTGCGGCCGCCGCATAGCGCGAGCACGTCGCTGATCAGGTGCTGGCCGCTGAGCGTCATCAGGGGTTGTTGCCATACCTGGTAGAACACGGTCACCGGCGGACGCGCCGCATAGGTCTGGCGCAGTTTGTCGATCTGCTGGCGGAAACTGGTGGCGGCGCTGTTGGCGGTGGGCTCGGTGCCGAGCAGCACGCCCATTCTCTCGATATTGCTGGGAATGCCTTCGAGCTTGCGCGGCTCGCTGTAGAACAGCGGCAGGCCGAGCGCGCGCAGGCGGTCGGTTTGTTTCTGCGCATTGCCGTGGCGCCACACTACGATCAGGTCGGGCTTGAGCGCGGCGATGCGTTCGAGATCCAGCGCCTTGTTGTCGCCGACCCGCGGGATGTCGCGGGCCTGTGGCGGGTAGTCGCTGTAGCTTACGGTGCCGACGATGCGCGAGCCGCCGCCGGCGGCGTAGAGCATTTCGGTGACGTGCGGCGCGAGCGAGATCACGCGGCGCGCGGGCTGGTCCAGTGTGACGGTCTGGCCGGCGTCATCGACCACGGATACGGCGGCGCCGGCGTGGCTGCAAAGGCCGCTGCCCAGCAGCGTGGCGAGGACCAGCAGGGCACGGGTAGTGATCGAGGTAGGCGTCATCGGGCGTTAGCTGGATAGGGTGCTGGTGTCGGAGCGCATTGTTGCAAGGGCTTGGGCCAGTGCGGCATCGAGCCGTTGCCATGCTGGCTCCTGCGCAGGTGGCAAACCCAGGCGCAGGCTTGGCAATACGCCAGGGATGCCCGGCGGGGCGTCGAACAGCCGCGCCCACACGCCTTGCCGCGCGAGCGCTTGGTGCAGGCGCGCGGCATCGGCATGCGGCACCCAGCTGAACAAGGGGCGTCCCACAGGCATCAGGCCGTGCTTGCGCAATAGTGTTGCGAGCCGGATGCCGGCTTGTTGCAAACGGTCGCGCGTGGCGGCCTGCCAGGCGCGATCGGCCAGGGCCAGGCGTGCCACCGCGCGTGCGGGGCCGGCCACGGTCCAGTGGCCGAGCTGCTCGGCCAGCGCCGCCAGCAACGCGGGCTCGGCCAGCACAAAGCCGCAGCGCACGCCGGCCAGGCCGTAGAACTTGCCCAGCGAGCGCAGCACCACCATGCCGGGGCGATCCGCCAGCGCGGCCAGCGAGCGCTCGGGCGTGCAATCCATGAAGGCTTCGTCGAGCAGCAGCGTGCCGCCACGCGCGGCGAGATCCGCGTGCCATGTCCGCAGCGTGGCTTGCGCGAGCGTGCGCCCGGTCGGGTTGTTCGGGTTCACCACCACGAGGTGATCGAGCTGCGCGGCCAGGTCCGCATGGGCGAAATCCGGCTCAGCGAGCGGCACTACCTCATGCCCTGCGCGTGCGAAGGCGGGTGCGTATTCGCTGTATCCCTGCACCGCCACGCCAACGCGCCCGGGCTTGAGCAGTTGCGGCAGCGTGCGGATGGCGGCCTGCGAGCCGGCCACCGGCAGCGCGCGCGGCGCGCCGTAGGCCTGCGCGGCCAGTTCGGCCAGGCCGTCGTCATCTTGCGGCAGCCGCAGCCACGCGTCGGCGGGCAGGGCTGGCACGGGATAGCCGTCCGGGTTGATGCCAGTGGAAAGATCGAGCCAGTCTTCGACTGGACGGCCATGGCGGCGCGCGGCGGCGAGCAGGTCGCCGCCGTGGCGGATCGGAGTACTCATGCTAAGCCGTAGTGGAGGAGGGCGGCGCTGGCGCTGGAAGCGGCCAGCCACAGCCACAGTGTGCGTTGAACAAGGCGCAGGCAGGCATGCACATCGGCCGCGCCGGGCGCGTGCCCCACGCCCAGCGGTGGGCGCGCTTCCCATTCGCCGTGATAGCGGGCGGGGCCGCCCAGCGCCACGCCGACGGCGCCGGCGCCGGCCGCCATGACCGGGCCCGCATTGGGGCTGGACCATGCCGGTGCCTGCGCGCGCCAGCAGCGCAGCGCCTGGGCGGTGCGCCCGAGCAGCGCGTACGAGAGCGCGGTCAGGCGGGCAGGCGCCAGGTTGAGCACATCGTCAAGCCGCGCAGCCGCCCAGCCGAAATACAGCAGGCGCGGCGTGCGGTAGCCCCACATCGCATCAAGTGTGTTGGCGAGGCGATAGGCGATCACGGCGGGCGCGCCGCCTGCCAGGAACCAGAACAAGGCGCCGAAGATGGCGTCGTTGCCATTCTCCAGCGCCGATTCGCAGGCGGCGCGGGCCAGCGCTTCGGTATCCGCATCGGTGGTGTCGCGCGAGACGATGCGTGCCGTGAGCTGGCGCGCATCGGCGAGATTGCCCTGCGTGAGCGCGGTGGCGATCGGCGCAATATGCTGGGCCAGGCTGCGCGCGCCCAGTGCCGCGTAGAGTGCCAGCGCTTGCAGCAGCCACGCCAGCGCCGCGCTGAACTGCGCGGCGACATGCACCAGCAGGGCGGCCAGCGCGGCCGGCACCAGCACCATCAGCGCCCAGGCCGCCAGGCCGGTCAGCCGCTGGCGCAGCGGCGCGCCGGCCTGGCTGCGGTTCAGGCGGCGTTCAAGTGCTGCCGCAAGGCGGCCGAACCCAACCAGTGGATGCCAGCGGCGCGGCTCGCCCAGCCATTGGTCCAGCAAGACGCCGGCTACGGCGGCGGCCACGCAGGCTTGCCAGCTGAATAGGGGAAACGGCCACCATGAAGAGAGCGATGGCAGCGATGGCAGCCACGACATCACGCCGGGTCGGCGCCTTTCACGCTGACAGGGATGCCGGCCACCAGCAGGCGCACGCGGTCCGCGGCGGCGGCCAGCTTCTGGTTCAGGCGGCCCAGCTCGTCGACATAGAAGCGGGTGATGGCGCCCATCGGCACCACGCCGAAGCCGATCTCGTTGGAGACCAGGATCACGTGCCCGGGCAAGGTGGGCAGCGCGGACAGCAGCGCGTCGATTTCCTCGGTGAAGGCGGCCGGTGGCGTTACCAGGCCATGCTCGGGATAACTGCGCGCATCGAGGAACAGCAGGTTGTTGAGCCACAGCGTGACGCAGTCGACCAGGATGCAGCCATCGTGGGCGGCATGGGCATATAGCGCATCCGCCAGGTGCAGCGGCGCTTCGACCAGGCCCCACTCGGCCGGGCGCCGCGCGCGGTGCAGCGCGATACGCACCTCCATCTCTTCGTCGGTGCTGTCCTGGCCGTGGCGTGCGGTAGCGATATAGGTAACGGGGCCGCCGGTGGCCGCGGCATGGTCGGTGGCCATCTGCTCGGCAAAGTGGCTCTTGCCGGAGCGCGCGCCGCCCAGCACCAGCGTGAGCTGGCGCGCGCGGCCCGGGGCGGCAGCGGCGTGCGGCGCGGCCGCAGCCTGGGGCGAGCGTTCGCTGGACGGCGCATGGGTGGATGCGCGCACGGGCTCGGTGGCGGTGGCGGAAGCGTTGGCCGGGGTCATCCGGGTATTGTAGCGGGCGCATCCATGGATCGCACGCCCGCAGTGGCCCGCGCACGGGACAGCGCCGCGGGGCGCCGGTGCGATAATCCCACGATGCAAAAAATCTCCTCCGAAGCCGCTGGCGCGGCATTGCCGGGTGGCTTGCGCGGTACCTTGATGGTGCAGGGCACTACCTCCGACGCGGGCAAGAGCACGCTAGTGGCGGGCCTGTGCCGGGTGCTGGCGCGCGCTGGCGTGCGCGTGGTCCCGTTCAAGCCGCAGAACATGGCGCTTAACAGCGCGGTCACCGCGGACGGTGGCGAGATCGGGCGCGCCCAGGCCTTGCAGGCCGCCGCCGCCGGGCTGGCGCCACACACCGATATGAACCCGGTGCTGCTCAAGCCGAGCAGCGATACCGGCGCTCAGATCATCATCCACGGCCAGGCACGCATGGACCTGGACGCGCGGGCCTATCACGCCTACAAGCCGGTGGCGATGCAGGCGGTGCTGGCGTCGCACCAGCGCCTGTCCAGCGCCTACGAGGTGGTGATGGTGGAAGGCGCCGGCAGCCCGGCGGAGATCAACCTGCGCGACCGCGACATCGCCAATATGGGTTTTGCCGAAGCGGTGGACTGCCCGGTGGTGCTGGTGGCCGACATCGACCGCGGCGGCGTGTTCGCCCATCTGGTGGGCACGCTCGACTGCCTGTCGGCGTCGGAGCGCGCGCGCATCAAGGGTTTCATCATCAACCGCTTCCGCGGCGATATCGCGCTGCTGCAACCCGGGCTGGACTGGCTGGAGGCGCGCACCGGCAAGCCCGTGCTGGGCGTGCTGCCCTACCTGCACGGCCTGCACCTGGATGCCGAGGACGCCATCATCGGCGCGCAGGCGGCCAAGCGGGGCGAACTGCTGCGCGTGATCGTGCCGGTGCTGCCGCGCATTTCCAATCACACGGATTTCGATGCGCTGCGCGCGCATCCGCAGGTGGACCTGCGCTTTATCGGCCCCGGCATGCCGATTCCCCCGGCTGACCTGATCGTGTTGCCGGGCAGCAAGAGCGTGCGCGCCGACCTGGCTTTCCTGCGCGCCAATGGCTGGGAGCCAGCCTTGCTGCGGCACCTGCGCTATGGCGGCAAGGTCATCGGCATTTGCGGTGGCATGCAGATGCTGGGCCGGCGCGTGGATGACCCGGCCGGCAACGAGGGCAAGGCTGGCAGCAGCGAGGGCTTTGGCCTGCTCGACTACGACACCGTGCTGGCGCCGCACAAGCAGCTGCGCGTGGTGAGCGGCCGGCTGGCGCTGGCGGGCGCCACCGAGGCCGCCGTGCAAGGCTACGAAATCCACATGGGCGTGACCACCGGCCCCGCGCTGGCGCGCCCGGCGCTATGGCTGGAAGGCGAGCGCCCGGACGGCGCGCAATCGGAGGACGGGCAGGTGCTGGCATCCTACGTGCACGGCCTGTTCGACCAGCCGCAGGCTTGCGGCGCACTGCTGCGCTGGGCCGGGCTGGCGCGGGCGGAGGGTGTCGACCTGGCCGCGCTGCGCGAGGCCTCGCTGGAGCGCCTGGCCGATACGCTCGTCGCGCACCTGGACATGGATGCCTTGCTGGCGCCGCTACAGGCGTCATAGCGGGTGTCAGAGCGAGCCCCGCCACCCGCCGCGCCAACTGCTAAACTCGCAGGCGGGCCCGCTCCGCCAGGGCCCGGCAGCGACCCACGGCAGGGCCAAGGCGGAGCCCGGAGCGGCGCGCTCGCCGGTGGCGCTGCCATGGAAAGCCATTGCGGAGACAACCATGCCCGTAGTCGTGATCGCCAATCCCAAAGGCGGCGTAGGCAAGACCACGCTGGCCACCAACCTGGCGGGATACTTCGCCAGCGCCGGCCACGCCGTGATGCTGGGCGACACGGACCGGCAGCAATCCTCGCGAGCCTGGCTGGGTTTGCGCCCGGCCTCGGCGCCGGCCATCCGTACCTGGGACATCAGCGCCGACCAGATCGCGCGCCCGCCCAAAGGCACGACCCATGTGGTGCTGGATACCCCGGCCGGCCTGCATGGCTGGCGCTTCAACGATGTGATGAAACTGGCGCACCGCGTGGTGGTGCCGCTGCAACCGTCCCTGTTCGATATCCTCGCCACCCAGGATTTCCTCACCCGGCTCGCCGACGACAAGCGCGTGCGCCACGGTGAGGTGGAGGTGGGCGTGATCGGCATGCGGGTCGACCTGCGCACCCGCGCGGCCGAGCAGCTGCAGCGCTTTGTCGCGGGGCTGGGGCTGCCGGTGCTGGGCTTTCTGCGCGATACCCAGAACTACGTGCAGCTTGCCGCGCACGGGCTGACGCTGTGGGATGTGGCGCCGTCACGCGTGGCGCGGGACTGGGAGCAGTGGCAGCCGATCATCGGCTGGCTCGAGCAGCCGGCGCTGGCTAGGCGCCCAGCCGCCTGAGCAGGGCATCCACGGACGGCCAGCTCACCCGGCGCACGGCCACCATCAGATCGGCGCCGGGAAACTGGTCATCGAACGCCTCGCTCTCCACGCCGTCAAGGCGCCGGTAGAACTCGCGCGCCTGGGTATTGCCGTCCAGCACATAGAGAAAGAGGGGTTGCCCGTGCCAGGCAACGGCGGCACGCTGCGCGCAATGTGCGAGGAGGCGCTTGCCAAGTCCTAGCCCGTGCCATCCCGGCATCACATGCAAGTTGTCCAGATACACGCCATATTGCGGCTCGGCCTCGGGTTGCAGGCAGGCAAAGCCGGCCGGCGTGCCGTCCACGCGCACGAGCGTGACTTCCACCGGGCCATCTGCGCCATCCACCAGGCGAGCCTGCCAGGCCTGCGCGCGCTGGGCCGGTGCTTCGCGCTCCAGGTAATGCGCCGGCAACAGGCCATGGTAGGCATGGCGCCAGCTCTGCGTGTGCAGGTCGGCAATCAGCGCGGCATCATGCGGGCCGGCAGGTAGCAATTCGATGGAATGGGTCATCTTCAAGGGAGTTGTCCGGGGCCTGCAACGGGCGTGATCAATATTCTGCCGCAATCCAGGCAAGCCTCGCCACGGCCCTTGCGTCTGTCACGCACTGGCAGGCCCTGCCTGTTAGAATCGCGAATCTTTCGCATTCTCATTATGCCGGCGTGATGCGTTCATCTCACGCCGGCATGGGGTCCGAAAACACAATCCCCACAACCCCAAATCTGCTCCCCGACTCCCATGGTCACCGGCCGCCTGCGCGTTGTTTTCGTCAAGATTCACCTGTATCTCGGCTTGTGGCTGGGCCTGCTCTTTGTCATGCTGGGCCTGACCGGCACCGTCATCGCCTGGCGCGATGAACTGGATGCCTTGCTGAACCCGGCGCTGCTGACGGCATCGGCCGAAGTCCCCATGCCGGTAGCGCCGGCCACGGCGCAAGCGGTCGCCGACCGGCTGCAGGCCGACCCGCACTATGGCCGCCCCACCTTGCTGATGCTGCCGTCTGCGCCGCATGAGGTGTTTATCGCGTGGTACCCGCTCAAGGGCACGCCCAACGCCGGGCGCTCGCGCCAGGTGATGGTCGATCCCGTCACATTGGCGGTGAAGGGCGAGCGGGTCTGGGGCGAGCCCGGCCTGTCGCGCCCGTTGCTGCTGCCCACCTTGTTCCAGCTGCACCACTACCTGCTCTCTGGCGAGACGGGCCGGACGATCCTGGGCATCACCGGGATGCTGTTGCTGATTCTGGTGATCGGCGGGGTTGTGCTGTGGTGGCCCAAGCTCAAGCCGCGCGCGGTGCTCAATGCCTTTCGCATCAGCCATGGCGGCTCGTGGTCGCGTTTTAATTACTCGCTGCATCGCACGGCTGGCATCTTTGCGGCGCCGGTGCTGGCGACGATGGCGTTTTCCGGCTGGTACCTGGATTTGCCCAAGTGGGTGACGCCGATCGTGGCTGGCGTGATGACGGTGTCGCCGCCCGGCAAGCCGGCATCGGCAACAGCGCCCGCGGGCACGCCGCTGCTAGGCGTGGCGCAGGCCGTGAGCGCGGCTCAGGCGCTTTATCCTGCGGCGCTGGTGACGCGGGTCAGCTTTCCGCGCAAGGCGGGGGATCCGTTCGAGGTGCGGCTGCGGCAGCCGGGTGAAGTCCGCCAGGGCAGTGGGGCTACGCGGCTCTGGCTGGATGCCCATACGGGCAAGCGGCTCGGGGTCCGCGATCCGATGGATGCGCCGGCTGGGGATACGTTTCTTAACTGGATGTATCCGCTGCATACCGGGGAAGCGTTCGGATTGGTGGGGCGGGCGTTTATTTCGGTGTTCGGGGTGGTGCCGCTGATGTTTGCGGTTACCGGCGTGCTGATCTGGTGGAAGCGTCGGCGAGGGCATCGGCGGCATGTGGTGCGGACGATGGAGAGGGCTAAGGGGGGTAAGGCTGAGGTGGGGAGGGAGGAGGTGGTTGAGGTTTGATTTGCTGGTTGTCTGTGGCTGCAGAATCAGCTTTAGATTCAATGGCTTAACTGCAAATTCAAATTCAACTGCAGTTTCACCACCCCTGCGGGGCGGCGACCTACTTTTTTGTCTTGCCAAAAAAGTAGGCAAAAAAGGCGCGCCGGATGGGGCGACTACCTCCTCGGGCTTCGGCGAAAAGAGCGGCCGGGACCCAAACTCGCATCGCCTTAAGGCGATACTCAGACATGGGTCCCTCTTTTCCGCTCTTTTCGCCGAATCCCGAGGCGCCCCATACGGCCTTGGCACACCTTGACGGCTCGCTTCGCATCGCGCTGGGGTGTTCCCCGCCTGGGGGCGGGTCACACGGCTAAGACGTATGGGCGTGAGGCGTCATTGCCTGGCTTGTCAGATTTCCAGGTTGTCGATCAACCGGGTCGCGCCTAGCTTGGCTGCGGTCAGGATGACCAGCGGTTCGCCGGCTACATATTCTTCGCGGGTGGGGGCTTGCAGGTCCACGCGCTTGCGGATGGATACGTAGTCGGGTTGCCAGCCGCGGGCTTGCAGGGCGGCCTTGGCGCTGGCTTCGATGGCGGCGAGGTCCGCGCTGGCGCTGTTGGCGGCCAGGACGGTATCGCGGACTTCGTGCAGCGTCTTGTAGAGCACCGGGGCTTCGGTGCGCTCGTCGGGCGTCAGGTAGCGGTTGCGCGAGGACAGGGCCAGGCCGTCTTCGGCGCGCACGGTTTCGGCGGGGACGATGTCGATCGGCAGCGCGAACTGATGGACCATGCGGCGCACGATCATCAGTTGCTGGTAGTCCTTCTTGCCGAACACGGCAACGCGCGGCTGCGCGCAGGACAGCAGCTTCATCACTACGGTGCACACGCCCTTGAAAAAGCCGGGGCGGAATTCGCCTTCCAGGATGTCGCCCAGGTCGTGCGGCGGCTCCACGCGGTATTCCTGCGGCTCCGGGTACATGTCGCGCTCGGTGGGCGCAAACAGCACATAGACGCCTTCCTTTTGCAGCTTCTCGATGTCGTCCTGCAGCGTGCGCGGGTACTTGTCGAAATCCTCATTGGGGCCGAACTGCAGCCGGTTGACGAAGATCGACGCGACCACCGGGTCACCATGCTGGCGCGCCAGGCGCATCAGCGACAGGTGGCCTTCGTGCAGGTTGCCCATGGTCGGCACGAACGCCGCCCGGTTCTGCCCGCGCAACTGGTCCCGCAACTCGTGAATGGAGGAGATGACTTTCATGAAGTTGGTGTGCTGGTCGTGGTAGGAATGCCCCGGCGCGGGGGGGCGCCGGGAGGCCGGTCCGGTGCTCTAGGTGGCGCCGATTGTCGGCGGATTGTAGAACATGTGGCCCGAGGCGGGCGGCGCTATTGGTGCGGCTTAGCTGGGAATGTACGCCAATCGCACATAAATCGGTGCGAAGGGTTCGGCCTGGGTGATCTCGACCAGGGCTTCGCGCGATAGCTCGAGCATCGCGATGAAGTTGACCACCACCACGGGCACGCCCTTGCCCGAACGCACCGCGTCTTCGAAGAGCTCGCTGAACTCCATGAAGCGGGCATGCTGCAGGCGGCGCAGGATGTGGCTCATGTGCTCGCGAACGGATAATTCCTCGCGCGAGATCTTGTGGTGCTGGTTGAGCCTGGCGCGCTTGATCACGTCGGCCCAGGCGGCCTGCAGGTCCACCACTTCCACATCGGGGAAGCGCGGCGCAATGCTCTGCTCGATGTAGACCTGCGAGTGCAGGAAGTCGCGCCCGAGCTGCGGCACCTGGTCGATGCGCATGGCCGCCAGCTTCATCTGCTCGTATTCGAGCAGGCGGCGGACCAGTTCGGCGCGCGGATCCTCTTCTTCATCGTCGCTGTCGGACTTTTTCACCGGCAGCAGCATCCGCGACTTGATCTCGATCAGCATGGCGGCCATCAGCAGGTACTCGGCGGCCAGCTCAAGATTGCTCTTGCGGATCTGCTCGATATACGTGAGGTACTGACGCGTCACTTGCGCCATCGGGATATCGAGGACGTTGAAGTTCTGCTTGCGGATCAGGTAAAGCAACAGATCCAGCGGCCCCTCGAACGCTTCCAGGAAGATTTCCAGCGCATCCGGCGGGATGTACAGGTCTTGCGGCAGCTTGAACAGAGGTTCGCCGTACAGGCGCGCGAACGCCATGCCGTCGACGGCGGCCGGCGTGGAATCCTGCTCGGGCGTCACGCTCGGCAGCTCGATCGCCGGCTTCAGCTTGTCCTGCTCGCTCTGGTTCATCTAGGGGCGGGCGCTCGGAGGTGGGGCGGTGTGGCGGGTAAGGGCTTTAGTCCAGCGAGTAGACGTACGGCTTTTGCGCCACGCGCGAGGCGTCGGCACGGGCACGTTCTTCGAGGTTGATCGGGCTCTTGTCCCACAGCAGGGCGCGGCCCTGGCGTTGTTCCGCTTCCAGGGAAGGGCGCTCGTCCTTGAGCGACTTCAGGAACTGGGTGATATCCGATTCGTAGGCAGCCATGGCGGGAAACAGGGTGAAATTAACAAACAGCGAGGATTTTACCGTATCGGCGGGCCTGGCAACGGGATTGCGCGCGATTCTGCGGTTTTCATCCCGTGCACTAGCCTTCGGCGACCGTTGTGGCGGCCGCCGTGGTGACGGTCGCGCCGGTCTTTTTGGCGGCGCCGCACAGGCCGGCCGCGCGGGTGTGGTCAAATATCGACTTTGCGCGACGTGCATCAATCGATGAGGATGGACCCAGGGAACCCGTGCACCATGCCCGCCGGCCTTGCCGCCCCTGCCGGCCGACTGCCGGTGGCGCCGGCCGTGCTGCGCCGCCTGATGCACCCGCTGCTGGCGGCCCTGATGCTATCCGCGGGGCCCGCTGCCGCCGCCTATAAAGTCGAGGTAGACGCGCCCAAGCCGATCAAGGAAATTCTGCAGGACCACCTGGACCTGTCGCGCTACCGCACCCGCGACGATATCTCGCCCGACCAGTTCAACTACATGGTCGAGACCGTGGGCGAGCAGGTCCGCCAGTTCACTTCCACCGAGGGTTATTTCGATCCGCAGACCACCACCAAGGTGGACGGCAGCGGCGACGAGCGGACCGTGCACATCACGGTGGAACTGGGCGCGCGCACGGTGATTCGCGCCGTTGACCTGAATGTGACCGGCCCTGCCGCCAGCCTGTCGCCGGAGCGGATCGCCGAAATCAGGGCCAAGTGGGGCCTGCCGGTAGCCGCGCCGTTTCGCCAGGCGGACTGGGACAAGGCCAAGGAAGACGCGTTGGTGGCGCTGCAGAGCAATACCTACT
The DNA here is from genome assembly GCF_054515855.1 of Cupriavidus sp. PET2-C1. Classification (NCBI taxonomy): domain Bacteria; kingdom Pseudomonadati; phylum Pseudomonadota; class Betaproteobacteria; order Burkholderiales; family Burkholderiaceae; genus Cupriavidus; species Cupriavidus sp. PET2-C1. Next base: position 3,360,165 of record NZ_CM137259.1, on the reverse strand, counting down.
ATGGCGCCCGCCTGACCGGCTCGCAAGCCCGCATCGAGCCGGACGAGCACGCGGCGGACCTGAGCGCGCACTTTGCCAGCGGCCCGGCCTACAGCATGGGGCCGTTGAAGATCAGCGGGCTGCGGCGCTATCCCGAGCAGATCATCCGCAACGTCAATCCGCTGTATGAGGGTGAGCCGTACCGCGTGGAGCGCTTGCTGGAGTTCCAGCGCGCGATCCAGAACCAGCCGTACTTCTCCAATGTGCAGATCGACCTTGGCGAGCAGGAAACGACGGAGGACGGCAAGATTGTCGACACCAATCCGGACCGGGTCGCCGAGCCCAAGGTCGACATGCGCGCCGACAAGGTCACCGTGCCGGTGTACGTCCGGGTGCGGGAGTATCCCGTCAATCGGCTGTCATCCGGCGTGGGCTATACCACCGATACCGGCGCCCAGGTCGAAGGCCGGTATTCGTACTACAACCTGTTCAACCGCGCCTGGCTGTTCGACTCGCAAGCGCGCATCGAGCAAAAGCGCCAGTACGCGTTCGGCGAGATCGCGATGCCGCCGGACAGCAGGACGTACCGCAACAGTGCCTATGCCAGCTACGAACGCACCATCGACCTCGAAAGCACCGACCTGACCAGCCTGCGCACCGGCCTGAAACGGTCCCGCTCGCGCGAGAAGTACGACACCACCATCTCGCTGGACTATTACTACGACAACCTGCAGCCCTTCGGCGAGGCGAACCAGCTAAGCCGGGCGCTGGTGCCTGCCTTTGCCTGGACGCGGCGCGACGTGGACAACCCGGTGTTCCCGCGCCGCGGCAACGTCATCAACACGCAGGTGGGCGTGGCCGCCAAGCACATGCTGAGCGACGAAACCTTCTTCCGCCTGTACGGGCGTATCCGCCAGTACGTGCCCGTGGGCAAGCGCGACCTGGTGGTGGCCAGGCTGGAGCTCGGCGCGGATATCACCAACGGCGACGTCACCAAGATCCCCGCCTCGCTGCGTTTCCGGGCGGGCGGCACGGATTCGATCCGGGGCTACGGCTACCAGTCGATCGGTACCCGCAACGGCGCCAGCGTGCTGCCGGCCAAGTACCTCGGCACAGCGGGCCTGGAATACCAGTACTGGTTCCTGCATGACTGGGGCGCCGCGATCTTCTGGGACGTGGGCACCGCCACCGACAACCTGACGGGCGTCAAGCTCTACAACGGCGTGGGCATCGGCGCGCGCTGGCGCAGCCCGGTGGGGCCGGTGCAGCTCGACGTGGGCTACGGCATCCAGGCAAAGCAGTTCCGCCCGCATATCTCGCTGGGAGTCGCGTTCTGATGATTGTTCTGACGATGACGAAGCGGCCCGGCCGCCAGCACGGCGGCCGCCATGAACGCAGTTGCAGGGTATTTGCCACATGAGCATTCCCGACATGCCTCCCGTTCCCGCCTCCGGCGATGTTCCGCCCGGGCCGGCACGGCCGCGGCGCACGCGCCTCGGGCGCTGGCTGGCGTGGTGCGTCGTGGTGCTGTTGCTGCTGGTGCTGACGGCGCTTGCGGCGGTGGTGCAGGCCCTGCGTACGGAGGCCGGCACGCGCCAGCTGTGGTCGCTGGCCACGAGCCTGTCCTCAGGCGCGTTGTCTGGCAAGCTCGAAGGCGGCACGGTGGCGCATGGCCTGCGGTTGCGCGATGTGGTGTTTGCCAGCGGCGAGACACGGGTGACGGTTGACCGTGTCGACGGCAGTTGGGCGCTTGGCTGGTCGCCGACCCGCTTGCATGTCAGCGCGCTGCGCGTGGGCGCCGTCACGCTGCGCTTGCCGCCGTCGCAGCCCGACAGCGCGCCCGCTTCCTTGCCCAAATCGCTCGACCTGCCGTTGGCGGTGGACGTGGATACGCTCACGCTGGACCGCCTGACCTTGCTGCAAGGGCCGCCGGCCACGCCCAGCGAGATGGTGTTCAGCGACCTGGCGGGCTCGCTGCATTCCGACGGGCAACGCCACCGCGTCAGCGTGGAACGGCTGGTCACGCCATACGGCAAGCTGGCCGCCAATGCGCAGATCGCCGGCCAGGCGCCGTTCGCGCTGAACGGCGCCGCGCTGTTGGAGGGCAGCTGGCAGAAGGAATCGTTCAGCATCAGCGCCAATGTGCGCGGCTCGCTTGCCGCCCTGCACGCGCAAGCCGAGGCCAGCGGCGATCGCCTGCGCGGCCGCGCCGAGGCGGACCTGACGCCGTTTGGCAAGGTGCCGTTTACCCATGTGCTGGTCAATGGCGAACACATCAACCCGCGCCTGTTCAGCCCGTCGGCGCCGCGCGCCAATCTCTCCGTGCAGGCCGAGTTGCGCCCGGTGGATGGCGCCGCCACGCCGGCGCTGGCCGCAGCGGCCAGTGCCCCGGCGGCACCGCCGGCATCGGCGGTGGCGGCGGCAACGGCAGCTGCCACTCCGGCCTCCGCTCCCGCTGCCAAGCCTGGCAGCGCCCACGACAACGCGCCCCTGCGCGTGGCGGGCGACGTGCGCATCGTCAACCACGAGGCCGGCAAGCTCGACGCCGAGCGCCTGCCGGTGGAATCGGTGCAAGCGCATATCGAGGTCAGCGAGGCGGCGCAGATGGTGCGCGACCTGCACGTGGCGCTGGCCGGCGGCGGCGAGATCCGCGGCGGCGGCGCGCTGCACGATGGCCGCGGCGGCTTCGACATCGACGTGCGCGACCTCGACCCGCAGGCCCTCTATGGCAGCCTGAAGCGCGTGCGCCTGTCCGGGCCGGTGAGCCTGCGGATGGAGCCCGGCCGCCAGAGCGTGGCGCTGGACCTGGCCGGCGGCGAGTACAAGCTCTTTGCCGATGCGCATCTGGATGGCGAGGCGGTGACGCTGACCTCGCTGCGCGCCGGCATCGGCGCGGGCACGCTCAACGCCGATGGCAAGCTGTCGCTGAAGGACGCGCAACCCTTCAGCTTCAAGGGCAAGCTGATCAATTTCGACCCGGCCCGCGTGGCCGAGGTGGCGCCCGGCCGCATCAATGCGGACTTCACCGCCAGCGGCACGCTAGCGCCGGAGCACCGCGTGGCGCTGGACTTCGCGGTGCGCGACAGCGTTTATGCGGGGCTGCCGATGCGTGGCGAGGGCAAGCTGCGCCTGGCCGGCGAGCGCTTGCTGCCGAGCCAGGCCACGCTGGAGATGGCCGGCAACCAGGCCCAGATCAACGGCAGCTTTGGCGCGCGCGGCGACCGCCTGAAAGTGCATGTGGACGCGCCGCAGCTCGATCGGCTCAAGTTCGGCGTGGCCGGCGTGCTAAAGCTCGACGCGGACATCACCGGCACGCTGGCGCGGCCCGAGATCGTGGCCAGCTATGCCGCGCAGTCGCTGGTGGTGGGCCCGCACCACGTGGCCAGCGCCAGCGGCAGCGCCGAGTTGCGCGGGGGCCTGAACGGCACGCTCGCGCTGAAACTGAACGCCCGCGACTATCGCGGCCCGGTCGCCACGCTGCGCACGCTCGATGCCTCGCTCAGCGGCACCCAGGCCAGCCACGCCTTCGACCTGAAGGTGGCCGGCGCGCTGCACGACAAGCCGATGCAACTCGCCTTGTCGGGGCAGGGCGCCTGGCAGGGGGCGGCCGGCTGGAAGGGCACCATCCGCACGCTCGAGGAGCGCGGCACGGTCAACGTGCGCCTGATCGCGCCGACGCAGCTGCAGGTGGCGGACCAGCGTGTGCATCTCGGCGCGGCCAGCCTGCAGTTCGAGCGCGCCCGCGTGACCGTGGACAGCTTCGATTTCGACCACGGCCGCATCCGCACCCAGGGCAACCTCGATGGCCTGCAGGTGGCCAACGTGCTGCGCCTGGCCGAGGCCTTGACCGGCGAAGCGCCGCCGGTGCGCTCGGACCTGGTGCTGGACGGCCGCTGGAACATCACCCTGGCCGAGTCTGCCTCCGGCTTTGCCGAGCTGCGCCGGCGCAGCGGCGATGTCTCGGTGAGCGCCGGGCGGGGCTACACCGCGCTGGGCCTGGGCGAAACCGCGCTGCGCGCCGAGTTTGCCGGCAGCCGCGTCAACCTGAAAGGCGGCATCGAGGCCGCACGGGTCGGCAAGGTGGTGGTAGACGCGTCCGCCGGGCTGATCCAGGAGCAGGGCCTGATGACGGTGACGCCGGCTTCCACGCTGGCGGGCAAGGTCTCGCTGGATGTGCCGAAGATCAAGTCGCTGGAGGCGCTGAGCGGCCCGCAATACGCCTTCGATGGCAAGCTGGCGGCAGTCCTGCAACTGGCGGGCAGCGTCGGGCAGCCCCTGGTTACCGGCAATATCGACGGCACCGGCATCGCCATCACGCTCTACGACCTGGGTATCCAGCTGACCGATGGCATCGTGCACGTGGCGCTCGACCAGAACACCATCGAGCTCAAGCAGGTGGAGTTCCGTGGCGGCGATGGCAAGATCGTGGCCACCGGCAACGTGAAGCTGGGCGACACCGATCCCAATCTGACGGGCAAGATCGTGGCCGACAAGCTCCAGCTCTTTGCCAGCCCCGAGCGCACGCTGATCATTTCCGGCGATGCCAGCATCGCCAACGAGAACCGCCAGATCGTGATCCGTGGCAAGTTCCGCGTGGATCGCGGCTTGTTCGACCTGCCCAAGGCCGGCGCCCCGGAGCTGGGCGACGATGTAGTGGTGGTGCGCCGCCGCGACCAGCGCGAGATCAAGACCGCCGCCACGCCGGTGCCGGAGGCCAAGCCGGCCAGCCGCTTCAGCCCGCTGATCGACCTCACGCTCGACCTTGGCGACAATTTCCGCTTCCGCGGGGCCGGCGCGGACCTGCGCCTGGGCGGGCAGCTTGGCGTGCGCAGCGCCCCGCTGACGCCGCTGCGCGCCACCGGCACCATCCGCGTGACCGACGGCACCTATGAAGCGTTCGGGCGCAAGCTCAACATCGAGCGCGGCATCGTCAATTTCAACGGGCCGGTGGACAATCCCAACCTCAATATCCGCGCCATGCGCCGCAACCAGGAAGTGGAGGCGGGGGTGGAGGTGACCGGCACGGTACGCCTGCCGCGCGTCAAGCTGGTGTCCGAGCCGAATGTGCCGGAGGAGGATAAGCTGTCATGGCTGATGTTCGGCTACGGCGCGGAAGGCGCCGCGGCCGGACAGCAGCAGCAACTGAGTGCGGGGGCCCTGGGTGGTGCCGCGCTGGGCATGCTGGGCGGGCGCGCGGGCAAGGGGATCGTGCAGCATCTGGGCATCGACGAGTTTTCGATCGGGCCCAGCACGGCCGGCCTCAACGACCAGCAGGTGGTCACCGTGGGCAAGGCCGTGACCGAGAAGATCTCGGTGGGCTATGAGCAGAGCCTGACCAGCGCCAGCAACGTGGTCAAGATGACCTGGGCATTCTCGCGGCGCTGGTCGCTGATTGCCAAGGGCGGCTCGATCAACGGGCTCTCTGTGCTGTTTAACCGCCGCTTCGACAGTTGGGGCAATTTGTTCACGGGCGCGTCCAACCGCGCCGGAACCGCGAGGAGCCAGACCGATGCCAGCCAGGATGCCGATAGCAATGCAACGGACGCAACCGCGCCCGCGCAGCCCTGAGACACGCACCATGATGTGCGTGCCGCCCACCTCCGCCACTGCCGCGTCTTACCGACGCCTTGCCGCCATGGGACTGATTTCCTCCGTGCTTGCCCTGTTCGGGTGCGACCAGCAAAAGGTCGACGAAGCGATGAAGAAGGCGGGCGATACCGCGCACGCCACCTGGAACTCGGTCAAGCCCGACAGCCAGTTGTTCAAGGGCATCGTGGCGGGCGAATCCAGCGAGGACGACGTGCGCAAACAGGCCGGGCGCCCGGAGATCACCTGGGAAGAGGAGGACGGCGGCCGCCGGCTGGAATACCCGCGCGGCCCGGAAGGCGCCACCACCTGGATGGTGACGATCGGCGCCGATGGCAAGGTGCGCAATATCGAGCAGGTGCTGACCGCGGAGAACTTCGCGCGCGTGCGCGCCGGCATGAGCCGCGACGATATCCGCCGCCTGGTCGGCAAGCCGACCAAGGTGGAAGCGTTCGCGCTCAAGAAGGAAGAGGTGTGGGGCTACCGCTGGTGGGAAAGCGCGCAGGAGAAGGCGTTCTTCAACGTGCATTTCGACGCCGACGGCAAGGTGACGCACACCTCGCGCAGCGACGAGCGGCTGCAGGGCGGTTAGCCTGCCGCGGGCCGCTCGGCCCGCTCGGCAAGCAACACGCCGGCCCTGGCGCAGGCTGCGGCCAGCGTGTCGCAATAGTTCGTCGTGCCCATCTGTTCCAGGAAGCCCGCGCGCCGCATCAGCGACATCACCTGTGCTGCCGCGGCGCAGATCACCAGCGTGCCGCCGCGCCGCGCCAGCGTCTTGCGCAATGCGTCCAGCGTGTCCAGGCCGGTGGTGTCCAGCGCCACCAGCTTGCCCACGTCGAGGATCAGCACCGCCGGTACCGGCTGCGTGCGGTCGCGGGGGTCGATCAGCGCTTCCACCTTGTTGACGGCGCCGAAGAAGAGCGCGCCGGTCATGTGATAGGCCGCCACCTCGCCGGCCGGCAGCGGCCTGCCGTCGGCCGCCGGGGGCAGCGCGGCCGGCGCGATCGCCTCGATCTGAGTGAGCGCGGCCATGCGGTAGATGAAGAACAGGCAGGCGAGCACCAGTCCCACCTGCACCGCCACGGTCAGGTCGAACACCACGGTCAGCACGAAGGTGCCGAGCAGGATGATGCGGTAGTTGTTGCTGTAGCGCTTCAGGTGCGTCAGCCCGAACACATGCCACTCGCCCATGTTCCACGCCACGTAGAGCAGGATGGCGGCCAGCGTGGCGAGCGGGATGGCGCTGGCCAGTGGCGCCGCCACCAGCACGATCAGCAGCAACGTGGCGGCGTGGATCATGCCCGCCACCGGCGTGCGCCCACCGCTGCGCACGTTGGTGACGGTGCGGGCGATGGTGCCCGTGGCCGGCAGGCCGCCGAAGAACGGCGTGACGATATTGGCGATGCCCTGCGCCATCAACTCCTGGTTGGGATCGTGGCGGTCGTCGATCAGGCTGTCGGCCACGCGCGCGCATAGCAGCGATTCGATGGCGCCAAGCAGGGCAATCGTCAGCGTGGGCGCCACCAGTTGCTGGACCAGTTGCCAGCTCAGTTGCGGCAGCGCAAACGGCGGTAGGCCCTGCGGAATGCCGCCGAAGCGCGTGCCGATGGTCTCCACCGGCAAGTGCAGCAGGGCATTGGCCGCGGTGGCTAGCACCAGCGCTATCACAGTGCCGGGAACCATGGCCAGCGCACGGCCAATGCGGCCATGCGCATCGGGCGGGCTTGCCGGATTTGCCGGGTTTGCCGCAATCGTCGATACAGGGCGCCAGCGCTTGCCCGCCAGCAGGGCCAAGCGCGACCAGGCCGCCACCACCACCAGCGAGCTAGCCGCCAGTGCTACCGTGGGCCAGGACACCGTGGGCAGGGAGCGTCCCAGCACACGCATCTGCGAAAGGAAGTTGCCAGGCAGCTTGCCGGTTTGCAGGCCAAGGAAATCGGCGATCTGCGAGACCATGATCAGTACCGCGATGCCGTTGGTGAAGCCGATCACGATGGCTACGGGGATAAAGCGGATCAGGGTGCCTAGCCGGAACAGCCCCATGGCGAACAGCAGGCCGCCCGCCAGGATGGTAGCGATCAGCAGGTTGGCCACGCCGTAGCGCGCCACGATGCCGTAGACGATGACGATGAAGGCGCCGGCGGGACCGCCGATCTGCACCGGCGAGCCGCCCAGCGCGGCGATCAGGAAGCCCGCGATGATGGCGGTGAACAGGCCGGCCTGCGGTGGCATCCCGGAGGCGATGGCAAAGGCCATCGCCAGCGGCAGCGCCACCACGCCCACGGTGAGCCCGGCGGCAAGGTCCTTGAAGAAGAGGGCGCGGTGGTAGTCGCGCAGGCTGTCGAGCAGGCGCGGGTGGAAGGCGGCGAGGGGGAAGGGCTGGCGCAGGCGTGGCCCGCCGCCAGCAGGCGGCGCTGGCGTGCCAGAAGGGGCGTGGCCGGGAACGCTGTCGGGCATGCCAGGAAATCCCATCAACACCCTGTCGGGCATGGGTGCAGTATGAGCTTCCCGGCGGCGTGGCGTCAATCAGCGCCGGCGCCAATGCGCCATGGCGCATTGGCGGCTCGGCGCTGGCGCGCCTCACCGCCTGCGGCAGGTCAGCCGATGCGCATGCCCGGCACAGCGCCTTCGTGCGGCTCCAGGATCCAGAGGCCCGGCGTGGCCTTCTCATCCGCTGCCGATGCGGCCAGCACCATGCCCTCGGACAGCCCGAACTTCATCTTGCGCGGAGCCAGGTTGGCCACCATCACGGTGAGCTTGCCCACCAGCTGCTCGGGCGTGTAGGCCGACTGGATGCCGGAGAAGACGTTGCGCGTCTTGCCTTCGCCCAGGTCCAGCGTGAGCTGCAGCAGCTTGCTCGAGCCTTCCACCTTCTGGCAGTCCACGATCTTGGCCACGCGCAGGTCGATCTTGGCGAAGTCGTCGATCGTGATGGTGTCGGCGATGGGCTCGATCGATGCAGCGGCGGCATCCGCTTCACCGGCGGGCGCGGTGGCCTGCAGCGAGTCGCGGTTGGCGGCCAGCAGTGCATCGACCTGCTTGGCATCGACACGCGTCATCAGGTGCGAGTACGGCTGCACCGGGCGCGAGGCCGAGAGTTGCTTGTCGATGCCGCGCCAGTCCAGCGGCTCGATATTGAGGAAGCGCTCCACGCCCGCGGCCATCTGCGGCACCACCGGCTTGAGGTAGACGGTGAGCAGGCGGAAGGCTTCCAGCGAGACCGAGCAGGCAGCGTGCAGGGCCGCGCGCTTGCTTTCGTCGCGTGCCAGCTCCCACGGCTTCTCCGTGTCGACGAAGGCGTTCACCGAATCCGTGAGCTCCATCACCAGGCGCAGCGCCTTGCTGTACTCGCGGGCTTCATAGAACTGTGCCACTTGCGGCGCGGCTTCACGCAATTGCTTGAGCAGCGGGTGGGCCAGCGCGGCCTCGTCCACCACGCCGTCGAAGCGCTTGACCAGGAAGCCGGCGGCGCGGCTGGCAATGTTGACGTACTTGCCGATCAGGTCGCTGTTCACGCGCGCAATGAAGTCATCGAGGTTCAGGTCGAGGTCTTCCATGCTGGCATTGAGCTTGGCGGCGAAGTAGTAGCGCAGCCATTCCGGGTTCATGCCGGTGTCGATATAGCTCTGCGCGGTGATGAAGGTGCCGCGCGACTTGCTCATCTTGGCGCCGTCCACCGTCAGGAAGCCGTGCGCGAACACGTTGGTGGGCGTGCGGTAGCCCGAGAAGCGCAGCATGGCCGGCCAGAACAGCGTATGGAAATACAGGATGTCCTTGCCGATGAAATGGTATTGCTCGGCGGTGGAGTGCGGGCCTACCCAGGCGTCGAAATCGATGCCCTTCTTTTCGGCCAGGTTCTTGAAGCTGGCGTAGTAGCCGATCGGCGCATCCAGCCACACGTAGAAATACTTGCCGGGAGCGCCGGGAATCTCGAAGCCGAAGTAGGGCGCATCGCGCGAGATGTCCCAGTCCGACAGCGTGGAAGCCTCGCCTTCGGCGCCCAGCCATTCCTGCATCTTGTTGGCCGCTTCCGGCTGGGCCAGGTCAGCCACCCACTCGCGCAGGAAGGTTTCGCAGCGCGGGTCGGACAGCTTGAAGAAGTAATGCGCGGAGGACTTGCGCACCGGCGTGGCGCCCGACACCACCGAGTACGGGTTTTTCAGGTCGGTGGGCACGTAGGTGGTGCCGCAGACTTCGCATGAGTCGCCGTACTGGTCCTTGGCGCCGCACTTCGGGCATTCGCCCTTGATGAAGCGGTCCGGCAGGAACATGTTCTTGACCGGGTCGTAGAACTGTTCGACCTCGCGCTCGGCGATCAGGTCCTCGGCCTTCAGCGCCAGGTAGATCTTCTCGGAGAGCTGCTTGTTCTCATCCGAGTCGGTGCTGTAGTAGTTGTCGAACGACACCATGAAGCTGTCGAAGTCGCGCTTGTGCTCGGTCCACACGCGATCGATCAGCTGCTTGGGCGTTATGCCTTCCTTCTCGGCCCGCAGCATCACCGGGGTGCCGTGCGTGTCGTCCGCGCCGACGTAGTAGACCTCGTTCGCCATCATGCGCTGGAAGCGCACCCAGATGTCGGTCTGGATGTATTCCACCAGGTGGCCGATATGGATCTGGCCGTTGGCATAGGGCAGGGCAGAAGTAACGAGGATGCGACGTGCGGTCATGGAAAAATTGCCGGTCAGGAGGGGGTTGGACGGAAAGGCGGGGGGCGTCGCCACCAAGGTCGGGCGGGCACCGTGAGAGGGCTATTCTAACAAGCGGGGCGGGCAGCGCGTGCACTGCGCAGGGGCGTGGCGGGAAGAGCCTGCTTTGGCTGGAGTGCTTCGGCTGTAATTTAGTGACTAAAAGTGCACTCAATAAGCTGAGGACAAAAAAAGCGCCGGTCAGAACCGGCGCAGCTTTCCACAACGGAAAAGGAGGAGAAATCAGGTACCGCCCGGGAGGTCAGCCACCCATCGCGAGCCAGCAACGGTGACAAGCGGTACCTATTTCTATGACCGCATCATCTCTGAATTGGTTTCAAATAAATTTCGACCCGGCGATTTTGTGCGCGCCCGGCCTCGGTGGCGTTGTCCGCGACCGGCTGGGTCTGGCCCCGTCCTTCGGCTGCCAGGCGGGGCCGGGCGACGCCTCGGTCACCCAGATAGGCCGCGACGCTCTGGGCGCGGCGCTGCGACAGCTGCATGTTGTAGTTCGGGTTGCCGGTGCTGTCGGTATGGCCTACCACGGTGGCGGAAACGTCCTGTTGCTGGGCAAGGGTCTGCGAGACCTGGTCGAGCACCGAGCGGAACGACGGCTTGATGGTGGCGCTGTCCGTATCGAAGGTCACCTGGCTCGGGATGTTCACCTTGAGCGAGCCGTCCGGCTGCTCGGTGATCTGCGTGCCCGTGCCCGCCGTGTCCTTGCTCAGCTTGCCGCGGATTGCGTTCCAGTTGTAACCCGTGGCCCCGCCCAGGGCCCCGCCGACCGCCGCGCCGACGAGCGTGCCGGTGGTATTGCCGCCGATCAGGTTGCCCAGGCCGGCGCCGACCGCCGCGCCCACGCCAGTGCCGACCGCGGTCTGGGTGCCTTGTTCTGTGGCGCAGCCCGCGGCAAGGGTGGCGACAATGGCAAGGCTGACGAGCTTGAGTTTCATGCTTTCTCCTTCAGGACGAAGCGTTTTGTTTTGGCTGATTTTGACGTGGTGCGCGCAACACCGCTAGAAATAACGCGGAAGACACCCGAATACAAGGGTCCGGACCGTATTCACCGGGCTCGCGTTCCTGGCGCACTACAATAAGGAGATGATGCCGGGTGCACAAGCCTGTTGCTGTGACAGTTGTAAGTGCGTGTAATTCCACGTGCGGATCATGGGCCTGCCGCCCTCGCGTTACCCTCACGTTACCCTTGCGCCGCACTTCGCTCATACTTTGATACAGTACGCGCCTTCCCCCATATTCCCATATTCAGTAGCGGAGATTGTCTTGAGCCTCACCGTCGACCAGGTTACCGAAGTCCTGCGCACCGTGATCGACCCCAACACGGGCCGGGATCTGGTGTCCACCCGTTCGGCTCGCAATGTGCGGGTCGAAGGCGGCGATGTGTCGCTGGAAGTGGAGCTGGGTTATCCCGGCAAGAGCCAGCTGGAACCGATTCGCAAGCAAGTGGTGGATGCGCTGCGCCAGTTGCCTGGCGTGGCCAATGCCAACGTGGCCGTCAGCATGAAAATCGTGGCCCATGCGGTACAGCGCGGCGTCAAGCTGCTGCCGGGCGTCAAGAACGTGATCGCCGTGGCGTCGGGCAAGGGCGGCGTGGGCAAGTCCACCACCGCCGTCAACCTGGCGCTGGCGCTGTCCGCCGAGGGTGCCCGCGTGGGCATGCTCGACGCCGACATCTACGGCCCGAGCCTGCCCATGATGCTGGGCATCGATGGCCGCCCCGAGTCGTCCGATGGTCAGACCATGGAGCCGCTCGAAGGCCATGGCCTGCAGGCCAACTCGATCGGCTTCCTGATCGAGCAGGACAACCCGATGGTGTGGCGCGGCCCGATGGTGACCTCGGCGCTGGAGCAGTTGCTGCGCCAGACCAACTGGCACGATCTCGATTACCTGATCGTCGACATGCCGCCGGGCACCGGCGACATCCAGCTGACGCTGTCGCAGAAAGTGCCGGTGACGGGTGCTGTCATCGTCACCACTCCCCAGGATATCGCCCTGCTGGACGCCAAGAAGGGCCTGAAGATGTTCGAGAAGGTGGGCATCCCCATCCTCGGCATCGTCGAGAACATGGCTGTCTACTGCTGCCCGAGCTGCGGCCACGTCGAGCATATCTTCGGCGAGGGCGGTGGCGAGAAGATGTGCGAGGACTACGGCGTGGACCTGCTGGGCAGCATGCCGCTTAACCGCTCGATCCGCGAGCAGGCCGACAGCGGCCGGCCCACGGTGGTGTCCGATCCTGACAGCCCGATCGCCGAGCTGTACCGCACCATGGCGCGCAAGGTGGCTATCAAGGTGGCCGACCGCGCCCGCGATATGACCAGCAAGTTCCCCAGCATCGTGGTGCAGAACACCTGATCCCCATGGACACGCCAGCCGACTCCGCTGCAGGCAACCCGGCCCCCGACGCCGTGCCCGCCGGCCGGCCCGGCGTGACCATGGCCGTGGTGATGCACCGCGTGCCGCTGGCCAGCCGCTGGCAGCCTTGGAAATGGGAGCTCGGCGCCGTGCTGCCGGATCTTGGCGAATTCGGCGCCGTGCCCCACTGCCTGGCGCAGGACGAACACGGCGCGCGCTGGCTGTACCCGGGCTACGCCGTCACGCTGTTCCGCGACGAGGCCGAGGGCTATTACCTCAACCTCACTTCCACCACGCCCTGCTGGTTCGTGCTGTGGCGCATGGCAGAGGAGGGCGGGCAGGCTGCCGTGCCGACGTCGCGCGACGGCGAGCCGCTGCCGGTCCCGGTGACCGTGACACTGTCCTACAACGAGGCCGGACGCTGGCTTGACGCCGGCGAAACCGTCGAGAACGTGCCGCTGGCCCCTGACCAGCTGGAGTGGCTGCAAGCCTACGTGGCCCAGTACTACCGCCCCGAGCCCAAGAAACGCCGCCGCCCGGAATCATTCAAGGCGCCGGAGGACAGGGCGCGCTACTGATGCAGGCAGGCCGCACATGAGCGATGCTTCCTTCCTGTCGCGCTGGTCCCGTCGCAAGGCCGCGGCGCGCGACGGCAAGCCGCTTGAGGCTGAGCCACGCCTGCCGGCGGAGTCGTCCGTGCCTCCCGGCAGGGATGCGCCAGTAGCCCAGGCACTGCCAGACCCCGTTCCACCTACCCCAGCCGCTGAACCGCTTCCCACGCTAGCCGATGCCGCCTTGCTGCAGCCGGGCGACAGCATCGCCCGCTTCGTTGTGCGCGGCGTGGACGAAGACGTGAAGCGCGCCGCGCTCAAGACCTTGTTCGCCGATCCGCATTTCAACGTGATGGACGGCCTCGATACCTATATCGACGACTACAGCCAGCCCGATCCGATTCCGCTGGATGTGCTGCGGCGCATGCGCCAGTCCGAGACGCTGGGGCTGTTCGCGCCCACCGACGAGGAACTGGCGGCGGCTCGCGCACAGCAAGAAGGGCCCGATGTGCAAGACGCTGCCCTGGCGCCGCCAGAGCCGCCTGCCACGTTGCCACAGACAGCCGGCGAGGCTGGGGAGCCCGGCATTGCGACCGCCACCGGCGCCGCCACCGATGCCGATGCCGGCGTGTCTCCTGCCGCGTCCCGGGCCGACCATTCCGCCCCAGGCAAACACGCGTAGTCGCTGCCCTCGGCGCGGCCTACAATAGGCTTCCCCCCACATTCCGCCGGCGGCAAGACTCCCGACAAAGGGAGCGGCCAGGCCGGCCAGCCGCACTCTCCATGCCGACGCTGATCTGCAATTGCAACGACACGATGCCGCTTGACGGGGCGGCATTGTCGGGCAATGTTCCTGCGCCCGCGGGTGGCGTGAAGACGCCACTCAAGGTCCATCACCTGCTGTGCCGCCGCGAGATTGGAGACTTCAACGCCGCGCTCGCCGGCACCGACGATGTCATCGTGGCTTGCACGCAGGAACGCGCGCTGTTTACCGAGGTAGCCGCCCGGCGCCAGGCCGAGGGCACCATGACGGCGCCCGTGCGCTTCGTCAATATCCGCGAGACCGGTGGCTGGTCGCAGGGGGCGCGGCGCGACCCGAAAACCGCCAACGCCAAGATCGCCGCCTTGCTGGCCGCCGCCGCGCTGCCGGACCCGGATCCGGTGCCCGTGGTGGACTACCGCTCCGGCGGCGCTGTGCTGGTGCTAGGCCCCGCCGACCGCGCGATCCCCTGGGCCGGTAAGCTGGCCGAAGCCGGCATGGATGTTTCGGTGCTGCTCAGCGCCGCCGCCGCCGGGGCCATGGCCCCGGCCGGCCTGCCCGCCTCGCGGGCATTCCCCGTGCACAGCGGCAAGCTGGTCAAGCTCGGCGGCTGGCTGGGCGCCTTCGAGGCCAGCTGGGAGACCGGCGCGGGACGCAGCAACCCGATCGACCTGGACCTGTGCACGCGCTGCAATGCCTGCATCGACGCTTGCCCGGAAGACGCCATCGATTTCAGCTACCAGGTGGACCTGGACCGCTGCCGCTCGCACCGCGCCTGCGTGAAGGCCTGCGGCGCCGCCGCCGCGATCGACTTCGACCGCCCGGCCGCCACGGCCACGGAACGCTTTGACCTGGTGTTCGACCTGGCCGACACGCCAGCCTTCCTCATGCACGCGCCGCCGCAGGGCTACCTGTACGCCGGCGCGGATGCGCTGCGCCAGCATGCGCAGGCATTGGCGCTGGTCCAGCTGGTGGGCGAGTTCGAGAAGCCGAAGTTCTTCCAGTACAAGGAGAAACTTTGCGCGCATGGCCGCAACCAGACCACGGGTTGCACGGCCTGTATCGACATCTGCTCCACCGAAGCGATCCGCTCGCAATGGCACGACGGGCGCGGCCGCATTGAGGTCACGCCGAACCTGTGCATGGGCTGCGGCGCGTGTACCACGGTGTGCCCGAGCGGCGCCATCAGCTATGCCTATCCCAAGCCGGATCACCTCGGCGAGCGGCTGCGCACCCTGATCTCGACCTACCGCGCTGCGGGCGGGCGCGACGCTGTGCTGTTGCTGCATGGCGAGGAGCACGGCAATGCGCCCATCCTGGCGCTGGGCCGCGCCGCGCGCGCCGGACAGGCCCACGGCATGCCACCCAATGTGATTCCGGTGGGGTTGTTCCACCCGGCTGCGTGCGGGCTTGAGCTGTGGCTGGCGGCCATCTGCTGGGGCGCTGGCCGCGTCGCCGTGATGCTCACCGGTGACGAGGCCCCGCAATACCGTACGGCGCTGGCCGGGCAGGTAGCCGTGGGGCAGGCCATTCTGGCGGGCCTCGGCTATGACGGCGAACGCCTGTCGCTGGTGGACGGCCCGGATGCCGCCACGCTGGATGCGCAACTATCGGCCTTGGCCGCGCCGGGAGGCGACCGGCCAGCCGCGCCACCCGCCGTGTTCCACGCGGCGGCCGCCAAGCGCGAGACGCTGGATTTTGCGCTTGATCATCTCGTGCGCAATGCGCCGCGCCCGGCCGCCAGCGTTGCGCTGCCTGCCGGGGCGCCGCTGGGCGCGGTGGCGGTGGACACCGGGCGTTGCACGTTGTGCATGGCCTGCGTTGGCGCCTGTCCCTCGCAAGCCCTGCGCGATAATCCCGAGCAGCCAGTGCTGGGCTTCCTGGAGCGCAACTGCGTGCAGTGCGGCTTGTGCGAGAAGACCTGCCCGGAAGACGCCATCACCCTGGTGCCGCGCTTGCTCACCGGTGAGCAAGCGCGGCGCACCGTGACATTGGCCGAGACCCAGCCCTTCCATTGCATTCGCTGCGCCAAGCCGTTTGGCACCGCCCAGATGGTGCATGCCATGCTGGCCCGGCTGGCGAGCCACCCGGCGTTTGCCGGCGAGGCCGCCGAGCGCCTGAAGATGTGCGGCGATTGCCGCGTCGTCGACATGCTGGAAAAGAACAGCGGCGAGGCCAGCGGCAACGCCTTGCAATAGCCAAGCAGGCCATCCTTGAGAATCATCACGACATGACAGATTTCCAGCCTATCCAGCTGATCCCTCCGGTCGCCCACGCGGCGCCCGACGCAGAAGACACCGCCCGGGCGGACCTCTACGGCCTGCTGGCCACGCTGCTGTATCGCGCGCCGGATGCCGCGCTGCTGCACCATATCGCCGCCAACCGCGCGCACGGCGAGGACGCCGCCACGCCGCTGGGCGACGCCTGGAACGATTTGTGCGACGCAGCATCGGTCACCACGGCCGAGGAAGCCAGCGACGAATACCAGGAATTGTTCGTCGGCGTGGGCAAGCCGGAAGTCCTGCTGTACGGCTCCTACTACCAGACCGGCTTCCTCAACGAGCGCCCGCTGGTGGCGCTGCGCGACGACCTGGCGCGCTATGGCCTGGTGCGCCAGGACAATGTCAGCGAGACCGAGGATCACATCGCCACATTGTGCGAGGTGATGCGTTTCCTGGTGGCGGGCGAGGATGCCGGCGTGGCAAACCTTGCCGAGCAGCAGCATTTTTTCTCGCGCCATCTGCAGTCATGGGTGGAAACCCTGTGCGACAGCGCGGCGGCGCATCCGCACGCGCGCCTCTATGCCCGCGTGGCCGCGCTGCTGAAGGCCTTCATGGCGGTCGAGGCGATCGCGCTGGAAATGCATTGATCGCACGCAAGTTCTTGATTGCCATCATGGAAATCCCGCAGATCCATGGTCTTTCGACACATATCATTCTAAAATAGGCAATAGCGTTCATAACAGGATTGGTAATCGGTCTGGACTGACCGAGGAGCCCCCCAAAATGAAAGACAAGCAGCCGAAGGCCGCGCGCCGCGCCTTCCTTGCCGGCACCGGGGTTGTTGCCGCTGCCGGCGCCGCCGCCGCGCTGACGTCGCGCGGTCCGGCCATGCCCGCCGTGCCCAGCCTGGCCGCGGCCATTCCCGATGCCACGCCGACCGACGGCGACGGCTACCGGGTCACAGAACATATTCGCAAGTACTACCGGACTACGCTGGTGTGAGTGGTCGCGCCCGGCGCACGCCTCGCTCTACCTCGTTTCCATCCTGGGGTGATACATGATCTTGACCCGCAAACGCGCGGCGCAGGGCAGCGCATCTTCGCAACTGGCTAGCGGCTCGGGCGAGCGCGCTGGCGGCCGGCTCTCCGAGCGTCTGGCTGCGGGGCTGGCGGGTGCCATGCCCACCATGGACCGGCGCAGCTTTCTCAAGCGCTCCGGCATCGGGGTGGGCGTGGGGCTGGCGGCTTCGCAGCTGACGCTGTTGCGCCGGGCCGATGCCGCGGATGCGTCAGGTGCCGCCGGCACTGGCGAAGGCCAGGGCAATATCGTTGTGCGCCGCACCGTATGCGGTCACTGCTCAGTGGGCTGCGCTGTCGACGCCGTGGTGCAGAACGGCGTGTGGGTGCGCCAGAACCCGGTCTTCGATTCGCCGATCAACATGGGCGCGCACTGCGCCAAGGGCGCCGCGCTGCGCGAGCACGGCCACGGCGAGTACCGGCTGAAGTACCCGATGAAGCTGGTGAACGGCAAATACCAGCGCGTCAGCTGGGATCAGGCGCTCGACGAGATCACCGCCAAGATGAAAGAGATCCGCCAGCAGACCGGGCCGGACTCGATGTTCTTCGTCGGCTCCTCCAAGCACAGCAACGAAGGGTCCTACCTGCTGCGCAAGTGGGTATCGTTCTTCGGCACCAACAACACCGACCACCAGGCACGCATCTGCCACTCCACCACGGTGGCCGGCGTGGCCAATACCTGGGGCTATGGTGCGATGACCAACTCGTACAACGATATGCAGAACGCCCGCGCGGCGCTGTATATCGGCTCCAACGCGGCCGAGGCGCACCCGGTGTCGATGCTGCACCTGCTGCACGCCAAGGAGAGCGGCTGCAAGGTGATCGTGGTCGATCCGCGCTACACCCGCACGGCCGCGAAGTCCGATTACTACGTACGGGTCCGCTCGGGCACCGATATCGCATTCCTGTTCGGCGTGCTGTACCACATCTTCAAGAACGGCTGGGAAGACCAGAAGTACATCAACGATCGCGTCTACGGCATGGACAAGGTCAAGGAGGAAGTCCTTGCCAAGTGGACGCCGGACAAGGTCGAGGAAGTCTGCGGCGTGCCCGAGGCGCAGGTCTACCAGGTGGCGGAGATCATGGCCAAGAACCGGCCCAGCACGCTGGTGTGGTGCATGGGCCAGACCCAGCACACCATCGGCAACGCCATCGTGCGCGCCTCCTGCATCGTGCAGCTGGCGCTGGGCAATATCGGCGTGTCGGGCGGCGGCGCCAACATCTTCCGTGGCCACGACAATGTGCAGGGCGCGACCGACGTGGGCCCCAACCCGGATTCCCTGCCGGGCTACTACGGGCTGGCCACTGGCGCGTGGAAACACTATGCCGCGGTGTGGGGTGTCGACTACGAATGGATCAAGAAGCAGTACGCCTCGCAGGCGATGATGGAGAAGTCCGGCACCACGGTGTCGCGCTGGATCGATATCGTTACCGAGAAGCCTGAGCTGATCGACCAGGACAACAACGTCCGCGGGGTGTTTTTCTGGGGCCACGCGCCCAACTCGCAGACGCGCGGGCTGGAGATGAAGAAGGCGCTCGACAAGCTCGACCTGCTGGTGGTGATCGACCCTTATCCGTCAGCCACCGCCGCGATGGCCAACATGCCGCCGGCGGAAGGCGACAAGGTCAACCCGAACCGCGCGGTCTACCTGCTGCCGGCGTGCACGCAGTTCGAGACCACGGGGTCCTGCACGGCCTCCAACCGCTCGCTGCAGTGGCGCGAGAAGGTGATCGAACCGTTGTTCGAGTCAATGCCGGACCACACCATCATGCAGGCCTTCGCCGACCGGCTCGGCTTTGGCAAGGAGCTGTCGAAGAACTTCAAGCTCAACGAGGTCAAGCGCGCGGGCCGGACCTGGATGGAGCCCGAAGTCGAATCCATCCTGCGCGAGATCAACGCCAGCAACTGGACCATCGGCTACACCGGGCAATCTCCCGAGCGGCTCAAGTCGCATATGCGCAATATGGAGAAGTTCGACGTGCGCACGCTGCGTTGCCTGGGCGGCAAGGATCCGCTGACCGGCTACGACCTGACCGGCGATTACTTCGGCCTGCCGTGGCCGTGCTATGGCACGCCGGAGCTCAAGCACCCCGGCTCGCCCAACCTGTATGACACCAGCCGCAACGTCATGGACGGCGGCGGCAACTTCCGCGCCAACTTCGGCGTGGAGCGCGACGGCGTCAGCCTGCTGGCCGAGGACGGCTCGTACTCGAAAGGCGCGGACATCACCACCGGCTATCCGGAGTTCGACCACGTGCTGCTCAAGAAGCTGGGATGGTGGGATGAGCTGACGGACGCCGAGAAGCAGAAGGCCGAAGGCAAGAACTGGAAGACGGATTTGTCCGGCGGCATCCAGCGCGTGGTGCTGAAGAACCATGGCTGCCACCCCTTTGGCAACGCCAAGGCGCGCGCCATCGTGTGGAACTTCCCCGACCCGATCCCGCAGCACCGCGAGCCGCTGTATTCCACCCGGCCCGACATGGTCGCCAAGTACCCCACGCACGACGACAAGATGGCGTTCTGGCGGCTGCCCACGTTGTACAAGTCGCTGCAGCAGCGCAACGTGGAGAACAAGCTCTACGAGAAATTCCCGATCATCCTCACTTCCGGCCGCCTGGTCGAATACGAGGGCGGGGGCGAGGAAACCCGGTCCAACCCGTGGCTGGCTGAGTTGCAGCAGGAGAATTTCGTCGAGATCAACCCGCGCGCGGCGTCCGATCGCGGCATCCGCAACGGCGACTTCTGCTGGGTCAGCACGCCCACCGGCGCGCACATCAAGGTGCGCGCGCTGGTGACCGAGCGCGTCGGCGTGGATACCGCCTTCATCCCGTTCCACTTCTCTGGCTGGTGGCAGGGCAAGGACCTGAAGGACTACTACCCGGAGGGCGCGATGCCGATCGTGCGCGGCGAGGCCGTCAACACGGCCACCACCTACGGCTATGACTCGGTGACGATGATGCAGGAAACCAAAACCACGATCTGCCAGATCGCACGGTTCGCCTGATCGAAAGCAAACGCGAGAGCAAGGGCAAGGAACGACCATGGCACGCATGAAATTCATCTGTGACGCCGAGCGTTGCATCGAGTGCAACAGCTGCGTCACCGCCTGCAAGAACGAGCACGAGGTGCCGTGGGGCGTCAACCGGCGCCGCGTGGTGACCATCAACGACGGCATCGTCGGCGCCGAGAAATCGATCTCGGTCGCCTGCATGCACTGCTCGGACGCGCCGTGCATGGCGGTGTGCCCGGTCGACTGCTTCTACCGTACCGACGACGGTGTGGTGCTGCACGACAAGGACGTCTGCATTGGCTGCGGCTACTGCTCCTACGCCTGCCCGTTCGGTGCGCCCCAGTTCCCCAGCGCCGGGACCTTCGGCGTGCGCGGCAAGATGGACAAGTGCACGTTCTGCGCCGGCGGGCCGGAGAAAAACGGCAGCGACGAAGAATTCGAGAAGTACGGACGCAACCGGCTGGCCGAAGGCAAGCTGCCGCTGTGCGCGGAAATGTGCTCGACCAAGGCGCTGCTGGGTGGCGACGGCGACGTGATTGCCGACATACTGCGCAACCGCGTGATCAAGCGCGGCAAGGGCGGCGATGTGTTCGGCTGGGGCACGGCCTACGGCAACAAGGGCGCCGCGCAGGGTTCAGCGGGCGCGGGCGCGGCGCCGCCCGCCGCGCCACCCGCTTCAGGAGCGCAGCCATCATGACCCGCCTGTTGCTGATCCTGCTGGCCGCCGGCTGCACCGCGCTGGCCGCCTGCGGCGAGCGCGCGCAGACCGCCACGGCGGCGCACAAGAAATCCGACGCGCCGGCGTACGAGGGCGCGCCGGGCGACCCCTTCGTGGCCAAGGGCTGGACGCCGGGCGACAAGACCAGCTGGCAAAACCAGATCCGCGAACGCAACCAGTACCAGAACGAATACAACCGCACGCCATGACAGCGGCGATGCGAAGCCCGAGGCGCACCCTGGCCGACCCGACGGAGGGCCTATGAAGCCGATGCACAATCCTGGCTGGTTCCGCTTCCTGGCGGCCGTGGCCTGCGCGCTGGCCTTGCTGGCCGTGCTCGCCTTGCTGGCATCGCCAGGGGCCGCGCGGGCGCAGGCTCCCCAGGCCGCCTCCGCGCCGCCGGCCGCCGGCGCACCCGCCGATGCCAACAACCCCGCCACGAATCCGGCCCAGCCCTTCGCGGGCATTGCCTCCGAGAATATCTTCAACGTGCCGCGCCGCGACCTCGCGGCCGAGGCGCAGGCCCAGCAGGCGCGCAGCAAGGCGCAGCCTGGCAACAATGCGCCGGTCTGGCGCGAGGCGAATTCCGACCAGGCGCACTACAGCAGCCTGCCAGCCAAGGAAGCCGGGGTGCTGATCCAGCGCACCGGACAGAAATGGCGCCTGTTCCGCAACGGGGTGATCACCGTCTGGGGCGGCTGGCTGATCGTGGTGGTGCCCGCCGCGATCCTGGCCTTTTTCTTCTGGCGCGGCACGATCCCGCTCAAGACGCCGCGTACCGGCCGCATGATCCAGCGCTTCACGCCGCTGGAGCGCATGGTGCACTGGACCATGGCGATTTCATTCGTCACGCTGGCGGTCTCGGGCATCGTGATGCTGTTCGGCAAGCATTTCCTGCTGCCGCTGACGGGCCACACCTTGTTCGGCTGGCTCACCTACCTGCTGAAGAACGTCCATAACATTGTCGGCCCGGTCTTTACCTTGTCGGTGATCGTCGGCTTCGTGATCTTCGTGCGCGACAACTTCCCCGCCCGGGAGGACTGGCAGTGGCTCGTCAAGCTTGGCGGGCTCGTGTCCGGCAAGCACGTGCCAAGCGGGCGCTTCAACGCTGGCGAGAAGGCCTGGTTCTGGGGCGGGCTGGTGGTCTTCGGCCTGATCCTGTCGGCCTCCGGCTGGGTGCTCGACATGATCGTGCCTGGCATGGATTTCTACCGCGCCACCATGCAGATCGCCAACATCATCCATGGCATCGCGGCGGTGCTGATGATCGCCATGGCCTGCGGCCATATCTACATGGGTACCATCGGCATGGAAGGGGCCTACCGCGCCATGCGCGACGGCTGGGTCGATGAAGCCTGGGCCAAGGAGCACCACGAGCTCTGGTACGACGATATCAAGGCAGGCAAGATCCCCGCGCAGCGCGCGGCCGAGCCGGAGCCGGGCGAGCGTGCCGGCGGCCGGGCCAGCCCGGGCGAAGTCTGAGCGCGCATGGCCGATCCCCAACGAGGAGCCCGATCCATGAACCGCATTCTGCTGGTGCTCGCCCTGGCCCTTGGCGCCACAGGCGCCCTGGCCAAACTGCCGCCGCCCACGGAGGCGCAAAAGCTCAAGGCCGACGAGGCCAAGGCGCGCGCCGCCTGGGCCGACAAGGTGGCTGCCTATCAGCTCTGCCGAGCACAAGACAAGGCGGCGGCGCGCTACTACAGCGACATGCAGGCCAAAGGCAAGGCGGTGCCGGCGGCTGCCACGTCCGCGCCGTGCGCCGATCCGGGCCCGTTCGTGGCGCAAGCGCCGGCTGCGCAAGCCGCAGCAAGCACTGCTGGAGGGCCTTCCACCGCACCTGCCGCCACGCCTTCGGATCACAAACCGGCCGCAGCGCCGGGCACGGGAGCGGTACAATCGCCCCGGACATCACCGTGAGAGGAGGTTCGGCATGAAGCGTGTACGTGTACTTTTCGGTCTGGCGGTAGCGGGCACCCTGGCAGGCACTCTGGCTGGCTGCGGGAGCATGGGGATGGGCAGCTCCGATACCGCGGTCGCCGCGCTGGCGTCCAAGAGCGGCACCGCGACGCAGGGCAGCATCACCTTCACCCAGCGCGGTGACAAGGTGCTGGTCAAGGCCGACGTAACCGGCTTGCCGCCCAATACCGAGCACGGCTTCCACGTGCACGAGAAGGGCGACTGCTCGGCCCCCGACGCCATGAGCGCGGGCGGCCACTTCAACCCTACGGGCAAGCCGCACGGCTCGATGTCGATGCCCGACCATCATGCCGGCGACATCAACAACCTCAAGGCCGACGCTACCGGCCGCGCCCAGGCCAGCTTCGAGCTGACCGGCGTGACCTTGGGCGCCGGCCCCACCAGCCTGGTGGGCCGCGCAGTGGTCGTCCACAAGGATCCGGACGACTACAAGACCCAGCCCACCGGCAACTCCGGCGGCCGCATCGCTTGCGGCGTGATCGCCAAGTCCTGACGGATGGGGCGGGGCGGCACGGGCCGGCAGTTCCCGGCGCGCGCCGTCCATCCCGCATCCCCCAAGCCCATGCCCCTGCGCCCTGAAATGACCCACGCGTGCGTCCCCCTGATCGAAGAGGTCGAGGTGGTCGACGAGCAGGGGCGCGTGCGCCAGGCCTTCCTGCCCGGCGAGCGCCCGCTGACGGTCTACCTCGACAAACGCGAGCTGGTGACGCTAATGACGCTGGGCGGGGCGCCCGAGGCCCTGGTGCTGGGCTACCTGCGCAACCAGCGCCTGGTCGAATCGGTCGAGGATATCGCCGCGATCCAGGTCGACTGGGAAACCGAATCCGCCGCCGTCACGACCCGCACGGGCGTGGATCGCATCGAGGAGCGCACGGCGCGCCGGGTGGTGACCACCGGCTGTGGCCAGGGCACCGTATTTGGCTCGTTGTTGGACGAAGTGGACAACATCCGGCTGCCGGACGACGCCACCCTGGACCAGGAAACGCTCTACGGCATCATCGACACCATCCGGCTGCAGCAGTCGGTCTACAAACAGGCCGGGTCCGTGCATGGCTGCGCACTGTTCCGCGGGCGCGAGCTGCTGATGTTCATCGAGGATGTGGGCCGGCACAACGCCGTGGATGCCATCGCGGGCCTGATGTGGCTCGAAGGCATGAGCGGCGCCGACAAGGTGTTCTACACCACCGGGCGGCTGACTTCGGAGATGGTGATCAAGGGCGCCCAGATGGGCATCCCCTTCCTGCTGTCGCGCTCGGGTGTCACGCAGATGGGCTACCAGATGGCCCAGCGCGTCAACCTGGCTCTCTTTGCCCGGTGCACGGGGCGCCACTTCCTGCTCTATACCGGCCGCGAACGCTTCCGGCACCAGTTGCCGGAGCAGGCCACGGCCTGACGCCCGGGGGCGGACGGCCCGTTCCGGGGCCGGGGTGGCATTTAAGGCGGTGATGCCGGATTTTGGTTGTACAATGCGGCCCATCGCAAGGCCCCGGCAGGTCCGGCGCGCCTGTGAGCAAATGCGAGCAGCGTTCCCGGTCAGCATGGACCGCGCCCGAGCCTGCCCTCATTTGTTCATCCCGATACCCCTATGAGCATCAAATCCGATAAGTGGATCCGCCGCATGGCGGAACAGCACGGCATGATCGAGCCCTTCGAGCCCGGCCAGGTACGGGAAGAAGACGGCCGCAAGATCGTTTCGTACGGCACCTCGAGCTACGGCTACGACATCCGCTGCGCCGACGAATTCAAGATCTTCACCAATATCAACAGCACCATCGTCGATCCGAAGAACTTCGACGAAAAGTCCTTTGTCGACTTCAAGGGCGATGTCTGCATCATCCCGCCGAACTCCTTCGCGCTGGCCCGCACGATGGAGTATTTCCGCATTCCGCGCAGCGTGCTGACCATCTGCCTGGGCAAGAGCACCTACGCGCGCTGCGGCATCATCGTCAACGTGACCCCGTTCGAGCCGGAATGGGAAGGCTATGTGACGCTGGAGTTCTCGAACACCACGCCGCTGCCTGCCAAGATCTACGCCGGCGAAGGCTGTGCCCAGGTGCTGTTCTTCGAGAGCGACGAGATCTGCGAGACTTCCTACCGCGATCGCGGTGGCAAGTACCAGGGTCAGCAAGGTGTCACACTGCCGAAGACCTGATCGCATACAATGCGCGCGTTGCGGTGTTACGGGTAACCCCGGGGCCGCGCGCCAAGCCTGAACGTCGAGCCACATGCCGACCCAGGGGGACGAATCCCCGGGCCATGTGGCTCAAGTCCTTCTTGCCGTCCAAGGATGCCAAATGAAATTCCGCTTCCCCGTCATCATCATCGATGAAGACTTCCGCTCCGAGAACATTTCCGGCTCGGGCATCCGCGCGCTGGCGCAGGCCATCGAGCAAGAAGGCATGGAGGTGATGGGCCTGACCAGCTATGGCGACCTGACCTCCTTCGCCCAGCAGTCCAGCCGCGCCTCCTCGTTCATCGTATCGATCGACGACGACGAGTTCGTCAGCGAAGACGACCGGCCCGAAGCCGCGGCCATCGAGAAGCTGCGCGCCTTCGTCAACGAAGTGCGCCGCCGCAATACCGACCTGCCCATCTTCCTGTACGGCGAGACGCGTACCTCGCGGCATATCCCCAACGATATCCTGCGCGAGCTGCACGGCTTCATCCACATGTTCGAGGACACGCCGGAATTCGTCGCGCGCCACATCATCCGCGAAGCCCGGGTCTACCTGGATTCGCTGGCGCCGCCGTTCTTCAAGGCGCTGATCGCCTACGCGCAGGACAGCTCGTACTCGTGGCACTGCCCCGGCCACTCGGGTGGCGTGGCGTTCCTGAAGAGCCCGGTCGGCCAGGTGTTCCACCAGTTCTTCGGCGAGAACATGCTGCGCGCCGACGTCTGCAATGCCGTCGACGAGCTCGGCCAGCTGCTCGACCACACCGGCCCGGTGGCGGCCTCGGAGCGCAATGCCGCGCGCATCTTCAACTCCGACCACATGTACTTCGTCACCAACGGCACGTCCACCTCGAACAAGATGGTGTGGCATGCCAACGTGGCGCCGGGCGACATCGTGGTGGTGGACCGCAACTGCCACAAGTCGATCCTGCACGCGATCATGATGACGGGCGCGATTCCCGTGTTCCTGATGCCCACGCGCAATCACTACGGCATCATCGGCCCGATCCCGAAGAGCGAGTTCGATCCCGAGACCATTCGCCGCAAGATTGCCGCGCACCCGTTCGCCAGCCAGGCCAAGAACCAGAAGCCGCGCATCCTGACCATCACCCAAGGCACCTACGACGGCGTGCTGTACAACGCCGAACAGATCAAGGAAATGCTGGCCACCGAGATCGACACGCTGCATTTTGACGAAGCCTGGCTGCCGCACGCGGCATTCCACGACTTCTATCGCAACATGCACGCGATCGGCAAGGACCGCCCGCGCAGCAAGGACGCGCTGGTGTTCGCCACGCAGTCCACGCACAAGCTGCTGGCCGGCCTGTCGCAGGCATCGCAGATCCTCGTGCAGGATTCGGACACGCGCAAGCTGGACCGCTACCGGTTCAACGAGGCGTACCTGATGCACACGTCCACCAGCCCGCAGTACTCGATCATTGCCTCGTGCGACGTGGCGGCGGCGATGATGGAAGCCCCGGGCGGCACCGCGCTGGTCGAAGAAAGCATCCAGGAAGCGATGGACTTCCGCCGCGCCATGCGCAAGGTGGAAGGCGACTACGATGCCGGCAACAACGGCGACTGGTGGTTCAAGGTGTGGGGCCCCGAGGCGCTGGTCGAGGACGACATCGGCGACCGCGAAGAGTGGATGCTCAAGGCCAACGAACGCTGGCACGGCTTCGGCGACCTGGCCGATGGCTTCAACCTGCTCGACCCGATCAAGGCCACCATCATCACCCCGGGCCTGGACGTGGACGGCGAGTTCAGCGACCGCGGCATTCCTGCGGCCATCGTCACCAAGTATCTGGCCGAGCACGGCATCATCATCGAGAAGACCGGGCTGTACTCGTTCTTCATCATGTTCACCATCGGCATCACCAAGGGCCGCTGGAACTCGCTGGTGACCGAGCTGCAGCAGTTCAAGGACGACTACGACCAGAACCAGCCGCTGTGGCGCGTGCTGCCGGAATTCGTCGGCAAGCATCCGCAGTACGAGAAGCTCGGCCTGCGCGACCTGTGCGACGCGATCCACAGCGTCTACAAGGCCAATGACGTGGCCCGCGTGACCACCGAGATGTACCTGTCGGACATGGAACCGGCGATGAAGCCGTCGGACGCGTGGGCGATGATGGCGCACCGCGAGATCGAGCGCGTGGCCGTCGACGAGCTGGAAGGCCGCGTCACCGCCATCCTGCTCACGCCGTACCCGCCGGGCATTCCGCTGCTGATCCCGGGCGAGCGCTTCAACCGCATCATCGTGCAGTACCTGAAGTTCGCGCGTGAGTTCAACAAGCTGTTCCCCGGCTTCGAGACCGACATCCACGGCCTGGTCGAGGAAGAGGTCGAGGGTGGTGGCAAGGCGTATTTCGTCGACTGCGTGAAGTAACGCAGGCTGGCGACAGGAAAAAAGGCCTCGCGCGTGCGAGGCCTTTTTTCTGCGCTCGCTCATGCCTTGTGCACGGCCGACGCGCCGCGCGAGATTGCGATAGAGTGGCGCTCACAAATCTATGCAACCTCGACGGAGTGGAAATGACATCAGCACGCGTGGTGGAATTGACGGAGTTCGGCGGCCCCGAAGTGATGCGCCTGGTGAATGCCGAGTTGCCCGCGCCGGCGGCCGGCCAGGTGCGGTTGCGCCAGACCGCGATCGGCTTCAATTACATCGACGTCTACCAGCGCTCGGGCAAGTACCCGCTGCCGTCGCCGACCGGGCTGGGCCATGAGGCCGCCGGCGTGGTCGAAGCGGTGGGCGAGGGCGTGACCGCCCTGCGCGAAGGCGACCGCGTGGTCTACATGCATGCTGGCATCGGTGCCTATGCCAGCCGGCGCAACGTGCCCGCCGACAAGCTGGTCAAGCTGCCCGATAGCATTGACGACCTCACCGCCGCGGCGGTCTTCTTCAAGGCCATGACCGCGCAATACCTCGTGCGCAAGACACATCCCGTGCAAGCCGGCGACATCGTGCTGGTGCATGCCGCCGCGGGCGGCGTAGGGCAGATCCTCAGCAGCTGGGCCAAGGCGCTCGGCGCCACCGTGATCGGCACCGCCGGCTCGGCCGAGAAGTGCGAAGTGGCCCGCGCGGCAGGGTGCGATGCCGCCATCGACTATTCGCAGGCGGACTGGGTGGAGCAGGTGATTGCCGCCACCGGCGGGCGCAAGGCGCGCGTGGTCTATGACTCGGTGGGCAAGCATACCTTCATGGGCTCGCTGGACTGCGCGGCGCCATTCGGGCTGGTGGCGCTCTATGGCGCCGCCTCGGGCCCCGTGCCGGCGTTCGAGCCGGAACTGCTCAACAAGAAGGGTTGCCTGTTCCTGACGCGGCCATCGGTGTTCCCGCACAACGCCGACGCGCAGACGTTCCGCGCCAACGCGGCGGATGTGTTCCAGGCGATCGGGCAGGGCGCGATCCGGGCGGCCATCGGCGCGCGCTTCCCGCTTGAGCAGGTGGCCGAGGCACATCGGGTGGCCGAGGCGCGCGCGACCACGGGCGCCATCCTGCTGCTGCCGTGACCTGAACTAACCAGACAAGACGCGGGGGCAGCCCCGGAAATCAAAAAAAGGCCTCGGGTTCAGTTCAAACCCGAGGCCTTTTTTTCCATGCCGGCGACCGCAGCCCCCGGCGCTTTCACTAACTACTTCTTCTTGTCGAACTCGAACTGCGGCGTGGCGGGCTCGCTGTCGGCAGGCGCTGACGGCAGCTCCAGCGTGCCTGGCTCGCTACGCCCGCCCGGCACCGGCGCCGGCACCGAGGCCGCACCGCCCGGACTCTCACCGCCCAGCGGGATCGAGACCTCCGCCGCATTGCTATGGTGCAACGACCCCTTGTCCAGGAACATCGTCACCAAGCCCGGCCAGAACATCACCAGCACGACCATGATCAGCTGCAGGCCGACCCAGGGCAACGCGCCCCAGTAGATGTCGGAACTCTTCACTTCCTTGGGCGCAATGCCGCGCAGGTAGAACAGCGCGAAGCCAAAGGGCGGGTGCATGAAGGAGGTCTGCATGTTCACGCACAGCATCACGCCGAACCACACCAGCGCCGCGGTGGCTGCCGCCTCCGGATTGCCGCCCATCGAATCGGCGACCACCGGCGCCAGCACCTTGACCGCCACGGGGGCGAGCATCGGGACCACGATGAACGCGATCTCGAAGAAGTCCAGGAAGAAGGCGAGGAAGAAGATGAACAGGTTGACCACCAGCAGGAAGCCGATCCAGCCGCCCGGCAGCGAGGTGAACATGTGCTCCACCCAGGCACCGCCATCCACGCCCTGGAACACCACCGAGAAGCAGGTGGAGCCGATCAGGATGAACACCACCATGGCGGTGATGCGGGCGGTGGACTGGTAAGCCTCGATGATCAGCCCGCGCAGCGCACTCAGTTGCCCGGCGCGCAGCAGCAGCCACGTGATCACGAGGTAGACCACCGCCAGCGGAATGCGGAAGGCATGCGAGCCGAACGCGACGGTGCCGGCGATGACGGCTACGCCCGTGGCGGCAATGCCGATGCGGTACAAGGTACGGTCGAGCTTGCCGAAGCCGGGGTCGCGCAGCACCGCCAGCACCAGCGCGCCGACCGCGCCCATGGCGCCGGATTCGGTCGGCGTGGCGATGCCCAGCATGATCGTGCCCAGCACCAGGAAGATCAGCACCGCGCAGGGAATGATGCCGCGCAGGCATTTGCGCCACAGCGGCCAGCCGCGCAGCGTGCGTTCTTCCACCGGCACCGGCGGCAGCCAGTCGGGCTTGACGCGCGTCAGCACGAAGGTATAAAGCGCGAACAGCGCGATCTGGATCACCGACGGGCCCCAGGCACCCAGGTACATGCTGCCCACGTCGGCGCTGCCCATCGGCGTCTTGAGCTGGTCGGCCAGCACGACCAGCACCAGCGACGGCGGCACCAGCTGGGTGATGGTGCCCGACGCCGCCAGCACGCCGGTGGCGTACTTCATGTTGTAGCGGTAGCGCATCATCACCGGCAGCGAGATCATCGCCATGGCGATCACCTGCGCCGCCACGGTGCCGGTGATGGCGCCGAGGATGAAGCCCACGATGATCACCGAGTAGCCCAGGCCGCCGCGCACCGGGCCAAACAACTGGCCCATGGAGTCCAGCATGTCCTCGGCCAGCCCGCACTTCTCCAGTATCGCCCCCATGAAGGTGAAGAACGGGATGGCGAGCAGCAACTCGTTGGCCAGCACGCTGCCGAACACGCGGCTCGGCACCGCCTGCAGGAAACTGACCGGGAAGTAGCCGAACTCGATGGCCAGGATACCGAAGGCAAGGCCCACCGCCGACAGCGAAAATGCGACCGGAAAACCGATCAGCATGAATACCACCAGGCCGCCGAACATCAGCGGCGGCATATATTCCAATGGAATCATTGCACCGGCCTCTCGTATTTCGATTCGATGCGCACCAGGCCCTTGAGGGCGGCGATGCGCTTGATCAGCTCGGACACGCCCTGCAGACCCAGCAGGACAAAGCCGAGGGGCACCACCAGCTTGATCGGGTATCGCGGCAGGCCGCCGGAATTACCGGATTGCTCGAGGATGCGCCACGAGGGCAGGAACAGGGAATCCCACGACAGCCAGGCAAACAGCACGCACGAAGGCAGCAGGAAGAAGATGATCCCGAAGATGTCGATCCAGTGTTGTGCGCGCTCCGATACGTTGCCGTAGATCAGGTCCACGCGCACGTGTTCGTTGCGCTGGAAGGTGTAGGAAGCGCCGAACATCACCGCGATGGCAAACATATACCACTGCAGCTCGAGCGGCCAGTTGTCGCTGAGGTTGAAGCCGTAACGCAGCAGGGCGTTGCCTGCGCTGATCAGGCACGACAGCAGGATCATGATGTTTGCAAGCCTGCCCGTGTGCTGATTCAACCTGTCGATCTGTCGTGACAGACCAAGCAAGTAATACATGGGTTGTCTCCCCTGTTTTTGCGGCGATTAGTTTATCTGTAACAAAATACTTCGGCGCTTGGGGCTAATACCTACCGCATCGCGCAAAAATCAAAAGCGCCGGGAGACAATAAAAAAAGCCGCCAGGAGGGGCCTGCCCTGGCGGCTTTCTTTCAAAACAAAACTTACGTGAAACTTACATCGGCACGCTGCGCTGCATGGAATCCGCAGCCTGTGTTTAGAGCGTAGCGCGCGCTGCGGCAATCGCCGCGCGCACCTGCGCCGGTGCGGTGCCGCCGATATGGTCACGCGCCGCGACCGAGCCCTCCAGCGTCAGCACCGCGTGCACGTCATCGCCGATCAGCGCGGCCTTGTCGCCCAGGCCGGTGACGTCGCGCAGCTCGGCCACCGTCAGGTCGGCCAGGTCGCAGCGGCGGTCGTCGCAGGCGCGCACCGCGTGGGCCACGGCTTCGTGGGCATCGCGGAAGGGCAGGCCGTGCTTGACCAGGTAGTCGGCCAGGTCGGTGGCGGTGGCGTAGCCTTGCAGCGCAGCGGCGCGCATGGCGTCCGGCTTGACCGAGATGCCCGGCACCATGTCGGCGAAGATGCGCAGCGTGTCGGCCACGGTGTCGACCGTGTCGAACAGCGGCTCCTTGTCTTCCTGGTTGTCCTTGTTGTACGCCAGGGGCTGGCCCTTCATCAGGGTCAGGAGGCCGATCAGGTGGCCGTTCACGCGGCCGGTCTTGCCGCGCGCCAGTTCGGGCACGTCCGGGTTCTTTTTCTGCGGCATGATCGAGCTGCCCGTGCAGAAGCGGTCGGCGATGTCGATAAAGCCCACGCGCGGGCTCATCCAGATCACCAGTTCTTCGGAGAAGCGCGAGATGTGGGTCATCACCAGCGCGGCGGCGGCGCAGAACTCGATGGCGAAGTCGCGGTCGGAGACGGCGTCCAGCGAGTTGCGGCACACGCCGTCGAAGCCCAGCTGCTGCGCCACGAACTCACGGTCGATCGGGTAGCTGGTGCCCGCCAGCGCGGCGGCGCCCAGGGGCAGGCGGTTCACGCGGCGGCGGCAGTCGGCCATGCGCTCGGCGTCGCGCGTGAACATTTCCACGTAGGCCAGCAGGTGGTGCCCGAAGGTGACCGGCTGGGCCACCTGCAGGTGGGTGAAGCCCGGCAGGATGGTGTCGGCGTTCTTCTCGGCCAGGTCCAGCAGCGCGCCGCGCAGGGCGCCCAGCAGGCCGATGATGGTGTCGATCTCGCTGCGCAGCCACAGGCGGATATCGGTAGCGACCTGGTCGTTACGCGAGCGGCCGGTGTGCAGGCGCTTGCCGGCGTCGCCGACCAGCGCGGTCAGGCGCGCTTCGATATTCAGGTGGACGTCTTCCAGGTCGAGCTTCCACTCGAAGCCGCCGGCCTCGATCTCGCCACGGATCTGCGTCATGCCGCGCTCGATCTCGGCGCGATCGGCCTCGGCGATGATTCCCTGCTTGGCCAGCATGGCGGCGTGCGCCAGCGAACCCTGGATGTCGAAGAGTGCCAGGCGCTTGTCGAAGAACACCGAAGCGGTGTAGCGCTTCACCAGGTCGGACATCGGTTCGGAGAAGCGGGCGGACCAGGCTTCGCCTTTCTTGGCAAGTTGGGAGGTCATGGGCGGTAAGGCTGGGTTAGCTCGCAAGCCGGCGGCGGGCCGCGGGGCGAACGAGAAAATTCGGGGAAAGCGCGATTATATCGCTGCCGGGCTCTGCGCAGACGGTAGCGGGTCCGAGAGGACCTCCCGGCCCGCCCTATACGCCCTATAAGGTGTTGTCGATGACCTGGCCCTTGAACACCACCGGCCCGGTGGGGCCGTTGGGGTCGGGCGAGCCGCCGCGCGGCTCCACGCTGATGGCCAGCGCCGGCACCTTGCCCAGCGCCTGGGCGACCGCCAGGCGCAACTGGCGCTGGTGCCCGATCACGCCGAGCGACTGCGGCTTGCCGTTGGCCGGGAGGGCCCAAAGCTGCAGGGCCTGCGCATCGTTCAGTGGCAGGTGGTCCAGGCGGCGCAAGGTCAGCGCCTGCGAACGTGCATCCCAAGTCACAAGCACGGCGGCCTGGGCGCGATCGTCGTTGAGTACGGCCACCGCATTGACCAGCGGGGCAGTGTCCAACTGGCGGACCATCCGCACGTTGAGGCCGATTGCCACGGCCGCCAGCACGGCGGTCGCCATGGTGGCGCCGCGCCAGAAGCCGGGGGCGGCCCACAGCCGTTGCCACCAGGCTGCGGGTGCCGCACCGGCTGGGCCCGCCGCGTCGGACGCCTTCATGGCTTGCCAGCCCAGCCGTTGTTCGATCCCGCACCACACCTTCTCCACCGGCGCCGAGGCAGGCTGGAGTTCGGCAAGCCCAGACAGCCTGGACTGCCAGTGGCTGATGGCCGCGCGGATCGCGGGTTCCTCGCGGGCGAGCGTTTCCAGCCGGCGGCGCGCGCCCCCGCGCAACACGCCCAGCGCGTACTGCGCGGCAAGGCGGTCGATCAGGTCGGGACGGCGGCTGAGGTTCATGACAGGCTTTCCAGGCACGTGCGCAGGCGCTCCAGGCCGCGCCGTATCCATGACTTGACGGTGCCAAGCGGCACCTGCAATTGTTCAGACAGCTCGCTATGGCTCATGTCCTTCAGGTAGGCCAGCGAGATCGCCTGCCGCTGCGGCTGTTCCAGCCGCTGCAGGCACTGGTTCAACGCCCGCGCCTCCTGGCTGGCGAGCGCAAGTTCCGCCGGGCCGGCCGCTTCGTCGGCCAGCCACTCGCCGAGGCTGTCGTCCAGCTCCACGGTCTGGCTGGTGCGGGCAGCTGCCTGGCGGCGCAGGCAATCCAGCGCCCGGTTGCGCACGATGGCTGTCATCCAGGTCATCGGGGCAGCCAGGTGCGGCCGGTAGTCGCCGGCGTGATGCCAGATGCTGACGAAACTCTCTTGCACAACATCCTCCGCCCAATCATGCCTGCTGGTTATACGCAGCGCGAGGCCAAACAGTTTCGTTGCGGTCTGGTCGTAGAGCTGCCGCAAGGCGTGCCGGTCTCCCATGGCCGTGCCTTGCAGCAACGCGGCAAGCAGGTCGGCGTCGGCCGGCCTGGGGGCAAAAGAGGAGTCGGCGGAGGAGGAGGGCACCGGGGGTGGATATCAGCAAGTGACGTTCCCGGATTATAGGCACGGCTTGCGTGCGGCATGCGAAGGATCGCTGCATCCGATTGCCAATTGCGCGCGTAGAAGAGACAGGCGCCGCCGTTGCAGTCGCGATGCAAGCCGCATCCGAGTGCATGCGACCCCATCAAGGCGCCATCCACCCCTGTACAGGAGAACACCATGGAACGCATGCAGTCGAGCACCGCGCAGCACGAGCGCCAGGCCGGCGAGGACACGGACAGCCGCATCCTTGTTGCGCCGGATGCGCGCCGGCGCGGCTTGCTGAAAGTCCCCGGCCTATTTGCGCTGGGATCGCTGGCGGTGATGAGCCTGGGCGAGTCGATGCCAGCATGGGCGCAGGTTCAGTCCGGCAGCACCAAGGACGACATCGCCATTCTCAATGTTGCCCTCGGGCTGGAATACCAGGCCATCGCGGCCTATCAGGTTGGCGCGGAGAGCGGTTTGCTGCAAAAACCCGTGCTGGAAACCGCGGTCAAGTTCCAGACGCACCACAAGGCACACGCACAGGTGCTGGCTGGCACGGTGTCCAAGATGGGCGGCA
This sequence comes from Cupriavidus sp. PET2-C1, assembly GCF_054515855.1. NCBI lineage: Bacteria > Pseudomonadati > Pseudomonadota > Betaproteobacteria > Burkholderiales > Burkholderiaceae > Cupriavidus > Cupriavidus sp. PET2-C1. Next base: position 3,325,436 of record NZ_CM137259.1, on the reverse strand, counting down.
GCCCCGTGATGACCAAAAAGCCGGGTGAATACGGCTTCCCGACCGACCAGCTGAAGACTCAGGCCGATGTATTGCGCTTTGCCGCAGGTCTTGAGAAAGGTGCCACCGCGGCCTACCTGGGTGTATTGCCGAACTTCCACAATCGCGAGCTGACCAAGGCCGCCGGCAGCATCCTGGGTGACGAAGCGATGCATTGGGCCATCCTGCTCTCGGTGCTCGGCGAAGACCCGGTGCCGGGCGCGTTCGTCGGCTGAAGCCTGGCCGTCAATATCGGATGGCGCGCCCGGTCGGCCGTTTCTGTCCGGATAGCCGCTATCCTCGGTAGACGAGCCGCACTCTGCGCCGTCCGGCCTGCTGGCCGGACGGGTTCCCCGCCATGGTGCCAGCCACCATGGCGGTTTTTTTGCGCAGCGCGCGCAGCCTCGCCTTAGCCGCTGTTGCGCAGGCCCGCCGCCACCCCGTTGATGGTCAGGTGAATGCCGCGCCGCACGCGGATGTCGTCACCGTCCTTGCCCGAGCGGTAGCGCTTGAGCAATTCCACCTGCAAGTGGTTGAGCGGGTCCAGGTAGGCGAAGCGGTTCTTGATGGAACGCGCCAGCAGCGGATTGTCGGCGAGGCGCTCGTGGCGGCCGGTGATCAGGGCCAGCATCTCGCACGTCAGATGCCACTCGGCGCTGATGCGCGCGAACACCGTCTTGCGCAGCGCGGCGTCTTCGCACAGCTGGGCGTAGCGCGAGGCCACGGCCAGGTCGGTCTTGGCCAGCACCATGTCCATATTGGACAGCAGCGTGGTGAAGAACGGCCAGGTCTTGACCATGCGGCGCAGCGTGGCCACGGCGGCCTTGTGCGCGCGCTCGTCCGGCGCCTCGTCCAGCAGCGCCTTGACCGCGCTGCCAAAGCCGTACCAGCCCGGCAGCAGCAGCCGGCATTGCCCCCAGGAAAAGCCCCAGGGAATCGCGCGCAGGTCTTCGATGCGGCGCTGCTTCTTGTCCATCAGCTTGCGCGAGGCCGGGCGCGAACCCAGGTTGAGGTCGGCGATCTCGGTGATCGGCGTGGTGGCGAAGAAGTAGTCCTTGAAGCCGGGCGTGTCGTACACCAGGTGACGATACGACGTGAACGCGCGATCCGAGAGCTGCTGCATCACGGCCTCGAACGTCGCCAGGTCCTTCGGCGCGTTTTGCGTCGGCAGCAGCGAGGCTTCCAGCGTGGCGGCGATCACCGTTTCCAGGTTGCGCCGGCCGATCTCGGCGTTGGCGAACTTGCTGTTGATGATCTCGCCCTGCTCGGTCAGGCGGATCTGGCCGTTGACCGTGCCCGGCGGCTGCGACAGGATGGCCTGGTAGGTCGGGCCGCCGCCGCGGCCAACGGTGCCGCCGCGGCCATGGAACAGCCGCAGCTTCACGCGGCGCGCCTCGAACACCTGCACCAGTGCCAGCTCGGCCTTGTACAGCTCCCAGTTGGAGGTCAGGAAGCCGCCGTCCTTGTTGGAGTCGGAGTAGCCCAGCATCACTTCCTGCTCGCCGCCATGGTGGGCGATCACCGAGGCAAAGCCCGGCAGTTCCAGCAGCGATTGCATGATGCCGGCAGCGTTGCGCAAGTCTTCGATGGTCTCGAACAGCGGGATCACCATCAGTTCCGGGCGCGCCGGGCTGGTCTTGCTGCCCAGCGTGCCGTGCAGCATGCCGGTTTCCTTCTGCAGCAGCAGCACTTCGACCAGGTCGGACAGCGTCTCGGTGTGCGAGATGATGTAGTTGCGGGCCACGCGCGCGCCATAGCGGGCGCGCAGCTCGCGCGCCATGTTCAGGATGGCCAGCTCGCTGCGGGTCTGCTCGGAATAGGCATGCCAGGGCAGCGTCAGCAGGCGCGGCTGGCGCAGTTCGGCCAGCAGCAGTTCCAGCTTGCGGGCTTCCGTCAGGCCGGCGTAGTTGGTCTCCACGCCAGCTGCGGCGAACAGTTCCGCGATCACCGCCTCGTGCACGTCGGAGACCTGGCGCATGTCGATCGAGGCCAGGTGGAAGCCGAACACGGCGATGGCCTTGGCCAGCGCGTCGATGCGGGTGCGCGCCAGCGCCTCGCCGTGGTGGGCGCGCAGCGAGTCGATCACGACCTGCACGTCGGCGGCAAAGGATTGCGCGTCGGCATAGGGCGCGGAGTCGGCCACCGGGTGGCGCGGCGCGGCCTGCCCGGTGACGGCCTGGCAGGTTGCCGCCAGGCGCGCATAGATGCCGATCAGTGCGCGGCGGTACGGTTCGTCGGCACGATGCTCGGAGTGGTCGGGCGAGGCATCCGCCAGCGCCAGCAGTTCCGGGCTGGCCTCCACCATCAAGCTCGACATCGACAGTTCGGCACCCAGCGCGTGGACTTCGTCCAGGTACCACTCCAGGATCAGCGACGATTGCTGGCTGGCGGCGTGCTGCAGCGTGTCGGCGGTGACGTTGGGGTTGCCGTCGCGATCGCCGCCGATCCAGGAGCCCATCTGGAAGAAGGGCGCGAGCTGGGTAGAGGCGGCCGGCGCAGCCTTGCTCTTGCGCGTGGCGGGAAACACCGCGGCGATGTCCTCTTCCAGCTCGCTCATCAGTTGCGGGATGCCGCGCAGGAAGCAGGTGCGGTAGTAGGACAGCGCATTCTCGATTTCGTCCACCACCATCAGCCGCGTATTGCGCAGCATGCGGGTCTGCCACAGCGTGGTGACGCGCGCGCGCAACAGCGCGGTGTTGTGCTCGCGCTCACGCGCGGTCATGGGCAGGTCGCGCTCGGCCAGCAGGCGGGCGATCTCGCGCTCGGCGTCGAGAATGCTCTTGCGCTGGACTTCGGTCGGGTGGGCGGTCAGCACTGGCACGATCAGCGCTTCGTCAAAGAACTTGCGCAGTGTCTTGCCGGTCACGCCAGCCGCGTCGATGGCCTGTAGCGCATGCGCCAGGCTGCCTGGCTGCGGCGGCGATCCGGCCAGCGCGTGCACGCGACGGCGGCGGTTGTGGTGCTGGTCCTCGGCGATATTGGCCAGGTGCGAGAAATAACTGAAGGCGCGCACCACCGAGTTGGTCTGGTCGCGCGACAGGCGCTTGAGCAGGCGATCCAGCTCCGCGCCGGCGGCGCGGTCGTTCTCGCGGCGAAAGCGCACGGCGGTCTGGCGGATGGTCTCGACGACCTCGAAGGCGGCTTCGCCTTCCTGCTCGCGCACGCAGTCGCCCAGCAAGCGGCCCAGGAAGCGGATGTCTTCGCGCAAGGGCACGTCCTTGTCGCTGGCGCTGGCGCGGCGGGCCGGGGTCGCGGCGGGCGCGGCTTCAGGCTTCGCGGCGCTGGCGCGCCTGGTACGGGTGGCCTTGGCGGATGGGGCAGATGGGGCGGTCGCGGGAATCGAGGCGGAAGCCAATGCGGTGTCGGGGGCGTCTGCCCGGCTGGCGGTTGGCTTGCGCCGGCCTGCGGGGCGCGCAGCTTGCTGCGTCATGCAATCTCCTGTCGTTTCTTATCTATTGTGTATTGTCTGTTGGCCCGGAGCGGCTTGGGGTGCGTGCTAACATTCGCGGATGCAAGCATCCGTCTCCCCGTCGTCTTCCAGCGCTGCGCCGCGCAAGCTAGTCATTGCCTCCCGTGAAAGCCGTTTGGCTATGTGGCAGGCTGAGCATGTGCGTGCTGCATTGCAACAATACTATCCCGCGTGCGATGTGTCCATTCTCGGAATGACTACGCGCGGAGATCAGATTCTAGACCGTACTTTGTCCAAGGTTGGCGGCAAGGGCCTGTTCGTCAAGGAACTCGAGATCGCGATGGCCGAAGGCCGCGCCGACCTTGCCGTGCACTCCCTCAAGGATGTGCCGATGGAGTTACCTGAGGGGTTTGCCCTGACCGCCATCATGGAGCGCGAGGACCCGCGCGATGCGCTGGTCTCAAGCGGCTTCGCCTCGCTGGACGACATGCCCGCCGGCACCGTGGTAGGCACCTCCAGCCTGCGCCGCGAGGCCGCGTTGCGCACCCGCTACCCCCACCTGGTGATCCAGCCGCTGCGCGGCAACCTGGATACCCGCCTGGCCAAGCTCGACCGTGGCGACTACGGCGCCATCATCCTGGCTGCTGCCGGCCTCAAGCGCCTTGGCCTGGCCGATCGTATCCGTGCCGTGCTGGATCCGGTCAGCTCGCTGCCGGCAGCCGGGCAAGGTGCGCTGGGCATCGAGATCCGGTCCGGCCGCCCCGAGCTGGCCGCTTGGCTGGCGCCGCTGAACCATGAGCCCAGCGCGCTGGCCGTGACCGCCGAGCGCGCCGTGTCGCGCATGCTGGGCGGTTCGTGCCAGGTGCCGCTTGCCGCGCATGCGCGCTGGGACGGCGCGCAACTGCACATCGACGCCTTCGTGGCGCTGCCCGATGGCAGCCGTTGTGTGCGGGCCCAGTCCGCCGCCGTGGTGGAAGGCGCCGATGCATCCAGCCAGGCCGAAGCGCTTGGCAAGGCCGTTGCCCAGGACCTGTTGGGGCAGGGCGCGGCTGACATTCTCGCGGCGCTGGCGGATCCGGCGTCCCCCCAAGCCCCTGCCTGAGACCGGCCCATGCCCCGCCCGACCGTCGTTGTAACACGACCCGCCGGGCAGTCCCGGCAACTTACCGAGGCCTTGTCGGCCGCCGGCCTGGACGTGCTTGGCTTTCCCCTGCTGGCGATCGGCCCCGTGGCCGACGATGCCCCCTTGCGCGCGGCGCTGGCGCAACTGGCGGACTTCGCGCTGGTGGTCTTCGTCAGCCCCAATGCCGTGGCCTTCGCGCTCGATGCACTGGCCCAGGTGCAGGACAAGCCCGCGCCGCAGTGGCCGGCATCCGTAGCGGTAGCCGTGGTTGGCCCCGCCAGCGTGGCTGCGCTGGCCGAGCGCGGGATTGCCGCGCCCAACGACCGCGTGATCGCCCCGGCCGGCTGCACGACCGGCCATGAGGCAGACAACGGCGACGCCGCCAACGGTGGCGACGGCACCGCGGCGCGCTTCGATTCCGAGGCCCTGTGGCAACAGCTCGAAGCCCAGCTTGGCGCCGGGGCGCTTGCCGGGCGCCAGGTCCTGATCATCCGTGGCAACGGCGGACGCGACTGGCTGGCCGAGCGCCTGCGCGCCACCGGCGCCGAGGTGCAGGCGGTCGAGGCCTACCAGCGCTCGGTCCCCACACCCGGCAGCATGCAATGGCAAGCCGTGCGCGACGCTCTCAAGCCGGGCGCGGCACCGCAGGCCTGGCTGCTGACCAGCTCCGAAGCCGTGCGCAATCTCGATGAGATGGCGCGCCAGGCCCTGAGCTCGCAAGAGCTCGCCTGCCTGCGCCAGGTGCAGTGCATCGCGCCCCATGCGAGAATCGCCGAACAGGCCTTGGCCCTCGGCTTCACGCACCTGCTGCGCGCGGCGCCCGGAGACGAAGGCCTGCTGGCGGCTTGCCGCCAGTGGGCGCAGGCGCATGCCGGCCCGCCGGCGCCGATGCCTGTCGCGGCGCCGCCGGCTGCCGCCGCGCCCGTCCCGCTCGCCACGATGCCGCCGCCGCTCCCGGCAGCACCACCAGTTAACCCACCGCCCGCAACGTCAACGAAGGTCGATCGCGTGACGCAAGACAATACCGCTCCTCCCGCCTCCAGCCCGCCTCCCGCGGCTGGCGCCTCGCTGCCCGCGCGCGGCGCGCCCCGCGTCAATCCGTGGTGGCTGCTGCTGTTCCTGCTGATCCTCGCCATAGGCGGCGGTTTCTGGTGGCTGCAGCAGCGCGTGGACCACCTGACCCAGGAACTGGCGCGGCGCCAGCAGAGCAACGATGCGCTGGTGCAGGAAACCCGGGTGCTCTCGCGCAATGCGCAGGACACCGTCAAGGAACTGCAGGCCAAGGTTGGCTCGCTGGACGGCCAGGTGGGCGAGGCGCGTGACAAGCAATCCGCGCTGGAGCAGGTCTACCAGGACCTGATGCGCAACCGCGACGACTGGGAGATCGCCGAGATCCAGCAACTGCTCACCAACGCCGGCCAGCAACTCCAGCTGACGGGCAATGTGCAGGTAGCGCTGGCCGCGCTGCAAAGCGCCGACACGCGCCTTGCACGGACCGACAAGCCGCAGTACAACCTGTTGCGCCGTGCCATCGCGCGCGACGTGGCGCGCATGAAGGCCGTGCCGGATACGGACCTGACCGGCGCCGCCATCAAGCTCGACGAAGCCATCAACCAGATTGATACGCTGCCGTTGCTGTCGAGCGAGCGCATGCTCGAACGCAGTGAAGCGGACGCGCGCAAGACGGACGCGAAGGCCGAGGCTGTCGACAAGCCCGCCAAGCCCGCCGGCGCCAAGGCTGGCAAGATTGCCGCCAAGGACGAGGCAGTGTCGGCCGGCAACGCGATCGGCAACTGGTTTGGTCGCCTGTGGGGCAATGTGCGCGACGAGCTGATGCAAGTCATCCGCATCCGCCGCGTGGATGATGCCCAGGCACTGCTGCTGACCGGCGACCAGGGCTGGTTCCTGCGCGAGAACGTCAAGCTGCGCCTGCTCAATGCGCGCCTGGCGCTGCTGTCGCGCAACGAGCCCGTGTTCCGCAATGACCTGGCGGCCGCGCAAGCCATGATCGGACGCTATTGCGACACCAAGTCGCGCCGCGTGCAGGCCGTGTTGACCCTGCTCAAGCAGGCCCAGGCCGGCGCCGTGACGGTGCAGTTGCCCACCATGGCGGAAAGCCTCGGCGCGCTGCAAGCGCTCAAGAAGGAGTAGCGCATGCGGCTTCTTTTCTGGGTAGCTATCCTGTTTGGCGGCGCGGTCGGGCTCGCGCTGTTCACGCAATTCAACCAGAGCAACCTGGTCCTGTTCTACCCGCCTTACCGGGTTGAGCTGTCGCTGAACCTGGCGCTGGCCCTGCTGCTGCTGACGTTCTTCGTGGTCTGGACCATCCTCAGCACCGCGCGCCATCTGTCCGAGATGCCGGCGCGTGCCGCGGCCTACCGCGAGCGCAGCCGCATGAACCGCGCGCAGGCGGCCTTGCGCGAGTCCATCGAGAACCTGTTCGCAGGCCGCTTTGCCCGCGCCGAGCGTACCGCGCGCGAGGCCCAGGCCTGGCCCGAGCAGGCCCAGACGGCGGCGCTGATCGGCGCCCGCGCGGCGCACCGCATGCAGGAAACCGAGCGGCGCGACGCCTGGATGGCGCAGGTGACCGACCCCGAGCGCGAGCAGGCCCGCCTGGTGTCGATGGCCGAATTGCTGGTCGACGCGCGCGATGCCGACGGCGCGCTGGAAACCATCGCGCAGCTGCAGGCCCAGGGCGCGCGCCAGATCCATGTGCAGCGCATCGCGCTGCGTGCCCACCAGCACCTGAAGAACTGGACCGAAGTCCTGCGCCTGGCGCGCTCGCTGGAAAAGCGCAACGCCCTGCATCCTGTGCTGGCGCTGCGCCTCAAGCAACTGGCCTGCGAGGCCCTGCTGGAGGAGCGCCGCCATGACGTGCAGGGCCTGCAGGATTTCTGGCGTTCATTGTCCACCGACGAACGCCGCACAGCCCGCATCGCCGAGCCCGCGGCGCGCTATTTCGCGGCGCTGGGCCGTCAGGATGAAGCGCGCAAGATCGTGGAGGACGCGCTCAAGGTCAACTGGGATAGCCGGCTGGTCTTGCGCTATGCCGACTGCGCGGAGCCGGGACGTGCGCTGCCGCAGATTCAGCAGGCCGAGAAATGGCTGACGCAGCATCCGGTGGATGCGGATCTTTACTTCACGCTAGGCGTGTTGTGCCTGGGCGAGAAGCTGTGGGGCAAGGCGCAGTCCAGCTTTGAGCGGGCGTTGAAATATGCGGATGCTGACCTGCAGCGCAGGTTGCGGGTTCGGGCGCATCTGGCGTTGGCCAAGATGTTCGAGGAGACTGAGCGGCCCGAGGAGGCGCAGCGGCATTATCGGGAGGGTGCGATTTTGGCGGCTTGACCGCGCAAAACCGAGGGCTTCGGCTCCAGTGGCTCCTAGCTAAGCCACCCCTCTCCCCGGCCCTCTCCCCCTGAGGGGAGAGGGAGAGACAGCCGTCGTCATCGCAAGCGGTTTGGGCCAGTCAGGCGGCTTCGTTCTGTGCCTCAGGGTCTCCATATCGATCGTCCTTGCCCGAGGCCGGCTCAAGCCCCGCCTTTTCCTTCACTACCGCATACCGCGCCAGGGTCTCCTTGCGTGCCACGTCGTGTTGCACGATCGGCCGCGGATAGTTTTCCCCTAGCTTGACCCCGGCTGCGAGCAACACGTCTTCCGAGGCTGTCCACGGTGCGTGTATGTACTTGTCCGGCAGGCGCGCCAGTTGCGGCAGGTACTTCCTGATAAATCGTCCCTGCGGGTCGAATTTCTCAGACTGCGTGGTCGGGTTGAAGATGCGGAAGTAGGGCTGGGCATCGCAGCCGGTGGAGGCGGCCCACTGCCAGCCGCCGTTGTTGGCGGAGAAGTCGAAGTCGTTGAGCTGGTCGGCGAAGTACTGCTCGCCGCGCCGCCAGTCCACGCCGAGGTCCTTCACCAGGAAGCTCGCTACCACCATGCGCAGCCGGTTATGCATGTAGCCGCTTTGCCGGATCTGCAGCATGGCGGCGTCCACCAGCGGGTAGCCGGTCCTGGCGTCACACCAGGCCTGGAAGTAGCGCTCGCCGGTGTCGCCATCGATCCAGCGGATGGCATCGTAGGCGGGATGGAAGGCGCACCCAACTGCGACGCGGGGGTGGTGGTGCAGGATCATGAAGTAGAAATCGCGCCAGATCAGCTCGGACAGCCAGGTGGCGGCGCCAGCGCTCTCGGCGCCGCCGCGCAGCGTGGCGGCATGGGCGGTGCGGGCGAGCGTGCGGATCGACAGGGTGCCAAAGCGCAGGTGCACCGACAGGTAGCTCGGGCCGCGCAGGGCGGGGAAATCGCGCCGGCGCGTGTAGTCGCCCATGCGCTCGCAGAACTCGTCGAACAGCGCGTGGGCGCCGGCGCTGCCGGTGGGCATGGCAATCTCGGCCAGGTTGGAGGGGGCGAAGCCCAGTGCCTCCAGCGTGGGCAGCGGCCGTACGTAAGCCTTCGGTGGGGCGGCCAGCGACTTCAGATAAGGCTCGACCGGGTAGGGCTTGAGGTCGAACGGAAGCAAGGCCTTCAGCCAGGCGTTCTTGTAGGGCGTGAAGACCGAGAAGGGTTTGCCCTGGCCGGTCAGGATCTCGTCGCGCTCAAAGATCACCTGGTCCTTGAAGCTGAAGCAGGCGCAGGCCTGGCCCGCCAGCGCTTGCCCGACCTCGGCATCGCGGGCCAGCGAGGCGGGCTCGTAGTCGTGGTTGGCGAACACGGCGGTGACGCCAAGCTCGGCGGCCAGCTCGGGAATGGCTGTGCGCGCGTGGCCGTGCAGCACGAGCAGGCCGCCGCCGGCCGCGCGCAGCGCTTCGTCCAGCGGGGCCAGCGAGGCCAGGATGAACGCCACCCGGCGGTCGGCCGCCAGGCCGCGCGCCAGCAGCGGATCCAGGATCTCGCGGTCGAAAACGAAGACGCACCATACCTGGCGGCAGTGCTTGAGGGCATAATGCAGCGCCGCGTGATCGTCGGCGCGCAGGTCGCGCCGGAACCACACCAGGCCGCGCTCGAACTGCCGGTCGATCCGATAGGGTAGGCGGGCGTCGGAGGGGGATGGGGGCAAGATCGGGCGTTCCGGAAGTTGGGCTGGCGAAGCCTGTTACCCTACCATAGCGTCAGGCATGCGCCGCGCGCGCGCGCGGGCTGGCCCGGCATGCCGGCCGGCGTTGTCCGCAGCGCCGAACAGGCCGGCCCGTATTTCAGTAATCCAGCAATCCAGTAATCCAGATATCAAAAAGCAAGCCATGGCCATGACACTCGACCGCATCCTCCAATCCCAAGGCTTCGGCACCCGCCGCTATTGCGGCGACCTGATCGGGGCCGGCCTGGTGGAGGTCGACGGTACCCTGTGCGAAGATCCGGGCGCCAAGTTCGAGGTCGACGGCCTGCGCCTGACCGTGGACGGCGAGGACTGGATCGGCCACACCAAGGCCTACATCCTGCTGAACAAGCCGGTGGGCTACGAATGCTCGCAGCGCCCGCGCCACCATCCCAGCGTGTACAACCTGCTGCCGGTGCCGCTGCGCCAGCGCGAAGTGCAGGCGGTCGGGCGGCTGGACCAGGACACCACCGGCCTGCTGCTGCTCTCGGACGATGGCCAGTTCATCCACGCCCAGACCTCGCCCAAGAAGAAGGTGCCCAAGGTCTACGAAGTGACGACCGCCGAGCCGGTCACCCAAGAGCAGGTCGATGCGCTGGTGGCTGGCGTGCAGCTCGAGGACGAGCCGGCCCCGATCGCGGCGGCCGCCTGCGAGGCTACCGGCGAGCGCAGCCTGCGCCTTAGCCTGACCGAGGGCAAGTACCACCAGGTCAAGCGCATGGTGGCCGCGGCTGGCAACCATGTGGAAGCCCTGCACCGCAGCGCCATCGGCGGGCTGGTGCTGGAGCCGACCCTGGCGCTGGGAGACTGGCGCTGGCTGACGCCGGAAGACCTGGCCGCCCTGACGCGCAAGGAATAGGCGGGCGGCGGCAAGCAAGCATTGACGCTGGCACAGAGGCCAGCAAGCAAGCGCACCGGGCAAGCGTCGGAATGTTGCGTTGCGGCATTCCGCGAATCTTTTCCGGACGGATGGCAACGATTTGATAAAATGCAGGAATGGCGACGCTGGAAGCCCCAATCAACCTCACCAATCAGTTCCTGATTGCCATGCCCGGCATGGCAGACCCGACTTTTTCGGGTTCCGTCGTCTACTTGTGCGAGCACAACGACCGCGGCGCGCTGGGCCTGGTGATCAATCGGCCTATCGATATCGATATGGCCACCCTGTTCGACAAGATCGACCTCAAGCTGGAGATCCAGCCGGTGGCACAGCAGCCGGTCTATTTCGGCGGACCGGTGCAGACCGAGCGCGGTTTCGTGCTGCATGATCCGGTCGGCATCTATGTCTCGTCGCTGGCCGTGCCCGGCGGACTCGAGATGACCACCTCCAAGGATGTGCTGGAGGCCGTGGCCAACGGCAGCGGCCCGCAACGCTTCCTGCTCACGCTCGGCTATGCCGGTTGGGGCGCGGGCCAGCTGGAGGAAGAACTTAGCCGCAATGGCTGGCTGACCGTCCAGGCCGACCCCGAAATCATCTTCAGCGTGCCCCCCGAGGAACGCTTCGCCGCCGCCATACGCCTGTTGGGCATCGATTTCACCATGCTCTCGGGCGAGGCTGGGCATGCCTGACGACGGAGCGACGCCAGCGCCGCGCCAGTTGCCCACCGACGGCACCGTCCTGGCCTTCGATTACGGCGAAAAGAAGATCGGCGTTGCGCTTGGCAACTTCGTCACGCGCGAGGCGCGTGCGCTCGTCATCATTCCCAATATCACCGTGGAAGGCCGCTTCGAGGCGGTGACCGCGCTGATCAATGAGTGGGCGCCGGTGCAGCTGGTGGTGGGCATGCCCACCAATCCGGACGGCAGCCAGCAGCCATCGATGCGGCTCGCACGCCGCTTCGGCAACCAGTTGAACGGCCGCTTCGGCCTGCCGGTGGCCTGGGTGGACGAAAGCTACACGTCGATCGCCGCCGAGATGGCCGGCGCCCGCAAGGGCGCGCTCGACGCCGAGGCCGCCAGCATCATCCTGCAACAGTACTTCGACCAGCATCCGCTATGACCCAGACTTCCTCTCTCGACGCCGAGGCGCTCTACCGTACGCTGCGTGACCAGGTGCAGGCCGCGCTGCCTGAGGCCGAACGCGCGCAATGGTCGGTCGCCGGCATCTATTCCGGCGGCGCCTGGATTGCCGAGCGGCTCGCCGCGGACCTGCAACTGGCGGCCCATGGGGTCATCAACGTTGCCTTCCACCGCGACGACTATGCCAAGAAGGGCCTGCACAGCCAGGCCCAGCCGACCACGCTGCCCTTTGACGTGCAAGACCGCAAGATCCTGCTGATCGATGACGTGCTGGCCACCGGGCGCACCATCCGTGCTGCCGTCAACGAGCTGTTCGACTATGGCCGCCCGGCCCGCGTGGCGCTGGCCGTGCTGGTCGATCGCGGCGGCCGCGAACTGCCGGCGGCTGCGGACTTTGCCGCCACGCACGTCGCGTTGCCGCCCGGGACCACGCTGGTGCTGTCGCATGAGGGCACCGGCTCCGACATGCGCTTTGCCTTCGCCGACGAGGCCACCGGCAACTAAGCCTGCCCAGCCCACCGGCCGGCGCGCCCGCAACGGCACGCCGGCAAGCCAGACCCAGACCTGCCCAGACCAGTCAACGCCACCGCCCGGCCCTTTCTACCTGCCATGATCAAGACGTTCCGCAACCCGCAACTGACCAAGAACGGCGAGCTCAAGCACCTGCTTTCGATCGAGGGCTTGTCGCGCGATATGGTCGCGCACATCCTCGACACTGCCAGCCAGTTCGTCTCGCTGTCGGACTCCGACCGCGAAGTGAAGAAGGTGCCGCTGCTGCGCGGCAAAAGCGTGTTCAACCTGTTCTTCGAGAACTCCACGCGTACCCGCACCACCTTCGAGATTGCCGCCAAGCGGCTGTCGGCGGACGTGCTCAACCTGAACATCAACGCCTCGTCCACGAGCAAGGGCGAGTCGCTGCTCGACACCATCAACAACCTGTCGGCGATGTCGGCCGACATGTTCGTCGTGCGCCATGCCAGTTCCGGCGCGCCGTACCTGATCGCCGAGCACGTTGCGCCCCATGTCCATGTCATCAACGCGGGCGACGGCCGCCACGCGCACCCCACGCAGGGGCTGCTCGACATGTACACGATCCGCCACTACAAGAAGGATTTCACCAATCTCACGGTCGCCATCGTGGGTGACATCCTGCACTCGCGCGTGGCGCGCTCGGACATCCACGCGCTGACCACGCTGGGCGTGCCCGAAGTGCGCGCCATCGGCCCGCGCACGCTGCTGCCCTCGGGGCTGGAGCAGATGGGCGTGCGCGTCTTCCACAATATGGAAGAGGGGATGAAGGGCGTGGACGTGGTGATCATGCTGCGCCTGCAGAACGAGCGCATGAGCGGCGCGCTGCTGCCCTCGGCGCAGGAATACTTCAAGGCCTATGGCCTCACACCCGAGCGTCTGGCGCTGGCCAAGCCCGATGCCATCGTGATGCATCCGGGCCCGATGAACCGTGGCGTGGAGATCGACTCCGCCGTGGCCGACGGGCCGCAGTCCGTGATCCTCAACCAGGTGACCTTCGGCATTGCGGTACGCATGGCCGTGATGGGCATCGTGGCTGGAAACCACGACTGACCTCATGACGGATAGCGCCCGACCGACAAGGTCCAGGCAAGCCAGAACAACCGAATACAAGCCAAGCGACACGATATGAAGATCCACATCAAGGGCGGCCGCCTGATCGACCCGGCCGCGAACGTCGATGCGCAGCAAGACCTCTACATTGCCGCCGGCAAGATCGTCGGCGTGGGCAGCGCGCCGGCGGACTTCCACGCCAACAAGACGATCGACGCCAGCGGGCTGGTCGTCTGCCCCGGCCTGGTCGACCTGTCCGCGCGGCTGCGCGAGCCGGGCTATGAATACAAGGCCACGCTCGAATCCGAAGTGGCCGCAGCCACCGCCGGCGGCGTGACCAGCCTGGTTTGCCCGCCCGACACCGACCCCGTGCTCGACGAGCCCGGCCTGGTCGAGATGCTCAAGTACCGCGCCCGCACGCTCAACCAGACCCACGTGTATCCGCTAGGTGCGCTCACGCTGGGCCTCAAGGGCGAGACGCTGACCGAGATGTCGCAGCTCACCGAGGCCGGCTGCATTGGCTTCTCGCAGGCCGAAGCGCCGATCCGCAACACCCAGGTGCTGCTGCGCGCCCTGCAGTACGCGCAGACCTTCGGCTTCACGGTCTGGCTGCGCCCGGAGGACCCGTACCTTGGTGGCGGCGTGGCCGCCAGCGGTGCCGTGGCATCGCGCCTGGGCTTGTCCGGCATGTCGGTGATTGCCGAGACCGTGCGCCTGCACACCATCTTCGAGCTGATGCGCGCCTGCGGCGCACGCGTGCACCTGTGCCGCCTGTCGTCGGCCGCGGGCATTGAGCTGGTACGCCAGGCCAAGCGCGAAGGCCTCAAGGTGACCTGCGACGTCAACATCCATCATGTGTCGCTGACCGACATGGACATCGGCTATTTCAACTCGCAGATGCGCTTCTCACCGCCGCTACGCAGCGCGCGCGATCGCGACGCCATCGTGGCCGGGCTGGCCGACGGCACCATCGACGCACTGTGCTCGGACCACACCCCCGTGGACGACGACGAAAAGCTGCTGCCCTTCGCCGAAGCCTCGCCAGGCGCCACCGGGCTGGAGCTGCTGCTGCCGCTGACACTGCGCTGGGCCGAGGAGCACAAGGTGCCGCTGGGCAAGGCGCTCGCCCGCATCACGGCCGAGCCGGCTCGCGTGCTCGGCCTGGCTGCCGGCACACTGGCCGCAGGCAGTGCCGCCGATATCTGCATCTTCCATCCCGAGCAGGAATGGAAGGTCGAGCGGCGCGCGCTCAAGAGCCAGGGCAAGAATTCGCCGTGGCTCGGCTACGAGATGCGTGGGCGCGTGCGCACCACGCTGGTCGGCGGCCACGTCGTCTACGAACTGCACTGACGTTACGCCGGAGAGCCTTGCATGATCTGGTTGCGCAAGACCGCGCTCATCCTCCACCTGCTGCGCGGCATCCTCACCTGCGCAGTACTGTTCCCGTGGCTGGGCACCGAATCGCGCCAATGGCATATCCGGCGCTGGTCGCGCCGGCTGCTGCGCATCTGTGGGATCACGGTCGAAGTGCAAGGGCTCAAGCTCGGGGAAGCGCCGCCGCGCGGCGCCATGGTGGTGTCCAACCACATCTCCTGGCTCGACATCTATGTCATCAACACCTGGTACCCGGTGCGCTTCGTCGCCAAGTCAGAGATCCGCGACTGGCCCGTGATCGGCTGGCTGTGCGGGCAGACCGGCACCATCTTCATCGAACGGGCGCGCAAGCGAGATGCGCATCGGGTGCTGCATGCCATCACCGATGTGATGCTGCAGGGCGACCTCGTCTGCGTGTTCCCGGAAGGCACCACCACGGATGGCGCCAGCGTGTTGCCGTTCCACGCCAACCTGATGCAGGCCCCCATCTCCGGCGGGCTCCCGGTGCAGCCGGTCGGGCTGGCCTACCTGGATACGGCTACGGGAAAACCGACGCCGGCGCCGGCGTATATCGGGGATCTGACCTTGCTGGACACGCTCGACGCGGTGCTGCGGGCGGGCCCGATCACGGCGCGCCTGTGTCTTGCTCCGGCCCTTGCTGCCGCCAGTGCCAGCCGGCGGGAGCTGGCCGAGGCAGCACAGGAAGTGGTGGGGCATCTGAGCCAGGGGGCGCATGAGGCTGCGGCGAAGGCGGCGGGGCGTGTGAATCAGGCGCTTTCGTTGGAGCCGTGTGCGGAGGTAGCGTCGTCCTGAGGGCGAATTTTCCTTCCAACTACCGGGATGCCTATTCTGGACCGACTCGCCGCATCCTTGCGGCAGGCGGCACGCAATCTGCCCGCGTGTGCACGCATGGGCACCCGAAGCGGTTCGGATAGAATACGGGCCATCGCCGCAAGCGCCCACTACACCAAGAGTCCACTGCGACAAATTGCAGAGGCATGAGGCCACCCCTGCCTTGAAGAGCTTCCCATGATTGCTAAGATATCCCGCCGTGAATATCAACACACCCTCGTCGCCAAGGCCCGCGCCGAGAGGCCGTGTGTCGGTTTTGATAACGCCATATGAAGAAGGTTGCCATTCTCCAATCGAACTACATTCCCTGGAAGGGATATTTCGACCTGATTGCAAGTGTCGATGAGTTCATTTTGTACGACGATGTGCAGTATACCCGCCAGGATTGGCGCAATCGCAATCAGATCAAGACACGGCAGGGCTTGCAGTGGTTGACCGTGCCTGTGCGGGCCAACTTTGGCCAGCACATATGCGACACCGCTATTGACGGACGCAAATGGACCCAGACTCATTGGAAGTCGCTGGAGCATAGCTATGGGAAAGCCGCACATTTTGAAGACGTAGCGCAGTGGCTTGCACCGCTATATCTCGAAGGAGAGCACACGCTTCTGTCCGGCCTGAACCGTGCATTGATCGAGGCAATCTGCAGATACCTTGGTATTACGACGACGCTCTCCTATTCCTGGGACTATGCGCCGTGCGACGGCAAGTCCGAACGGCTCGTCGATCTGTGCCGCCAGGCTGGAGCCGGCGAATATATATCGGGGCCTTCCGCGAAGGCATATCTCCGTGAGGAGGTATTTGCCGAACAGGGGATCGGTGTTCGCTGGTTTGACTATGTTGGTTATCGACAGTATCCGCAGCTCTGGGGAGAATTCGAGCACGCCGTCTCGATTCTGGACCTGTTGTTTAACTGTGGCAAAGAGGCCCCCAATTTCATGAGGTATGTACGTCAATGAAGCTGTCCGTTGTCTCGACGATGTATCGGTCGGCACCATTCCTCGATGCGTTCTATCAGCGTGTAAGTGCCGCAGCGCGTGCATTTGCCGGGGATGACTACGAGCTCATCTTCGTCAACGATGGGTCGCCCGACGACAGCCTGGACCGCGCGATCAGCCTGAGTAGTGGGGATCCGCGCGTTGTTGTCGTAAATCTGTCGCGCAACTTCGGGCACCACGCAGCCATCGTGGCGGGGCTCGGCCAGGCCGTGGGAGACCTGGTTTTCCTGATCGATTGCGATCTGGAGGAGCATCCGGAGTGGCTGGGTGAATTTGCGGCGCACATGCAGCAAACCCAAGCCGATGTAGTGTACGGCGTGCAGCAGGAGCGTACGGCGAGTTTCTGGTCGAATGTCTATGGTGAGTTGTTCTGGCGTGCCTTGAATGCTTTTTCGGCGGTGCGCATCGGGCACAACCCAATGACCTGCCGGCTGATGAAGCGAAGCTATGTCGATGCACTGCTCTCGGTGGAGGACCGGGTCCTTTATCTTGCCGGTGTTTTCGCGTGGACGGGCTTCCGGCAGGAAGCACTGCCGCGCGTGAAAAGCACTCGCCCGGTGCGACAAGCGTCGAGCTATAACCTGACACGAAAACTCGTGCAGGTGGCAGATTCCTTCTCTTCCTTCAGTGTGGCACCGTTGACGATGGTTTTCCTGACAGGTCTGGTGATCTGGCTGGGATCCATCGGATATGGCCTGGTATTGTTTGCGCAAAAGCTTTTTGCTCCAGAGACCGTCCTGTCTGGCTTCGCGTCGCTCATGCTGTCACTCTGGTTCTTGAGCGGAACGATGATTCTGGTGCTCGGGATTCTCGGTTTGTACATCGCCAAGATATTCCAGGAGGTCAAGCGCCGCCCGCTCTACATCGTACGAAATGTCATCCGGAACAGTCCCAATGAGCCAGTCGCTTGATGCTTTTGTGGGGGCATATGGCCAATCGTTTGCCTATGCCTTTGACAACGAAATAATGCTTAACTGGTATCCGCAGCGCATTATTCAACGCGTTCCCGCCCAGGCGCGCGTGCTCGAACTCGGCGTCGGTCACGGCTATACGACAGCGCGATTCTCAAAGCATTTCGCCAGGACGGTCGTGGTAGATGGCTCTGCCGCGGTAATTTCCCGATTCCATAGCGAATTTCCCGACTGCACGGCGGAGGTCATTGAGAGCTACTTCGAGCACTTTGATACCGAAGAAAGGTTTGATGTCATCGTGATGGGCTTTGTGCTCGAGCACGTCGCGGATCCAGATTTGGTGTTGCGGCATTTTGCAAGGTATCTCGCCCCAGGCGGCCGCTGTTTTGTCGCGGTACCCAATGGCGAGTCGATGCACCGACGACTCGGCCATTTGGCCGGCCTGCTCGATGATGTCATGTCGCTTGGGCAGGGCGATCTTGCACTGGGGCATCTTCGCCAGTACTCGAAGTCCAGCCTGATTGCACAGTTGGAAGCCGCCGGATATGAAGTCCGCGATGTGGAAGGCATTTTCCTGAAGCCGTTTACGACCCAGCAACTGCAAAGCCTGGCGCTGCCGGAATCGGTTACCAACGCGCTCTGCCAGTTGGGCGTTGGCTATCCGGAGCTGAGTTGCGCGCTGCTTGCCGAAGCGGTGATTGCACAATGACCACTATTCTCACGACCGGCGTCGGGGCCATCATTGGATACGGTGTGCTGCGATCATTGCGCGCATCAAATCCGGAGTACAGGCTGGTCGGTACCGACATCTACGCGGATGCTGTGGGACAGTTCTGGGCGGACGAATTCGAGCAGGCGCCGCTGACAAATTCGGATGGTTACCTTAAATGGCTCTCCGACGTGGTGCGGCGCCATCAGGTGGATCTGGTCATACCGGGTATCGAGCAGGATCTCCACAGGCTCTCAGATGCACGTGACCTGCTCCCTGGACTGGGCATTCGGTGCGTACTTAATGACAAAGCCTTGGTGGATCTTTCCAAGGACAAGTGGCACACGTTTCAGGCGCTCCAGTCGGAAAACGATCCACTGCGAATCCCCACATTCGCATCCGGTACATACCAAGAGCTTGCCGAGCAGCTTGGCGTGCCCTTCCTGCTCAAACCGCGTCGCAGCTATGCATCGAAGGGGCTGGTCCGTGTGACATCGTCAGAAGTCTTCGCGATGCATGCCCATGCACTGGGCGAGCGGCTGGTGGCGCAGCCCATCGTGGGTTCCGACGACGCTGAATACACGGTCGGCTTGTTCGGCGACGGCAAGGGTGGGGTTGCCGCATCCATTACCCTCAGGCGGAGGCTGGCAACTGACGGATCGACTGCCAAGGCATGGGTTGTGGAGGACAGCACGCTGGATGCCGAAGTGGCAAGGTTGGTAGCGCGGTTCCGCCCAGTGGGTCCTACCAACCTGCAGTTCAGGGCGGATGCGGATGGCTGGCGGTTGCTGGAGTTCAATCCGCGGATCTCATCCTCGACGTCATTGCGAACGGCATTCGGTTACAACGAAAGCCGCATGTGCGTGGATTTCTATGTCGACGGACGCCTGCCAGCGCAACCCGTCATTCGCCAAGGCTTCGCCGCGCGATATATCGAGGACTATGTCATTCATGATCGGTCTGATTTCTGACATTCACGGAAATGCGGCCGCACTGGAAGCAGTGCTCGCGTCGCTGGATGCCCTGGGTGTCGAGCGCATTCTATGCCTCGGAGATGTCGCGGGGTATTACAGCGAGGTCAATGCATGTTGTGCCATGCTTCGCAACCGGCAAATCCCCACAATCATGGGTAACCACGACTGGTATTTGGCAAGCGGCGCATCCTGCGAGCGATCGCGAAGTGCCAACGATTGCCTCGACTATCAGCGATCGGTGATCGAGCCCGGGCATCTCGATTGGTTGAGAGACCTACCGCGTGATCTTGCGGTGGATGGCTTGCAACTGATCCATGGAGGCTGGCGAGACCCGCTGGAGGAATACTTGGTGCCATCCGACGAGTATTTCGAGCACATGAACGGGAGGTTCTTCGTATCGGGACACCTGCATGTGCAATACGTCTGGAAAGGCAATTGTGTAACCTACTGCAATCCTGGCGCGGTCGGACAGCCTCGTGATGGCGATGCAAGTGCCGCATTTGCAACGTGGGATGGTGCGGACTTCAGCCTGCATCGTGTTCCATATGAAATCGACAGGACCGCAACAGCCATGCGGGCAGCCGGCTTCAGCGAGTATTACTACGAGAACCTGTACTCTGGCACGCGAATTGGCGGGAAGCTCTCGCGGCGTCCGGTAGACTGATGATCGCTAGTATCGCTATGCCTGACCCGAATGGCGCCCGGCTCTGCTTGTCTTTTTGACCGTCTGCGGGACGAATGATATTGAAGTGGTGTGTGTGGGATTGGTGCAGATTTGCCGGCTTTGGCGGCGAAGCTGGTCGGGTCTCGGAGAATCTCGAATATTTCCATGTGTTCGAGCACGGCAGCGTGTTGGCTGATTCACTGGAACGGAAATGGATATGGTAAATCGGGATTCGGTCCTGCAATCTACGACTGTGCGGGATAGAGGATTCTTCCCAACGCTGCTCCGCTACGGCGTAGTCGGTCTGCTTAGCAATGCCTGCGGATATGGCATTTATGTGCTTGTAACCTGGGCGGGAGTTCCGCCGCTGGTTGCCATGTCGCTGCTATACTCGGCGGGCGCATTGATTGGGTTCATAGGAAATCGTAAATGGGCGTTTTCCTATGAGGGCAAAGCACTTCCAAGTCTGGTGCGCTACTGGATCACACATTGCATCGGCTTCGGCCTGAATTTCCTGTTGCTCTATGTATTTGCCGACCGTCTCGGTTATCCACACCAGCTGGTTCAGGCGGTAGCAGTGTTTGTCGTGGCGGGGTTTCTGTTCGTCATGTTCAGGTTGTTCGTTTTTCCGCATAGCAACCCAAAGCTTCCATCATGATTGCTTGTCCCCAATGCGGCACGCACTATTCGACCGCTGCCGCAGCATGCCCTGCATGCGCATTTCAACCCCAGACACTTCGCGGCATCCTTGCCTGGGCGCCTGAGATGGCTGCCGGCGGCGGCGGATTCAAGGCAGAGTATTTTTCCACACTGGTGCAGTTGGAGGAGAGCAACTTCTGGTTTCGTGCGCGCAATGCCATCGTTGGGTGGGCACTGCGCAAGTATTTCGGCGAGCCTCGATCGCTGCTCGAGGTGGGATGCGGCACCGGCTTTGTGCTTTCCGGTATCGCGAAGGTTTGTGGCTCGACGCAGCTTACCGGTAGCGAGATTTTCATAGACGGTTTGTCATTTGCGGCCGAGCGCGTGCAACATGCCCGCTTCGTGCAAATGGACGCGCGCCATATGCCATACGTCGAGGAGTTCGATGTCGTCGCCTCATTCGATGTCCTCGAGCATATCGAGGAAGACGAGCTAGTGCTGCGTAATTGCTGGCAAGCCCTAAAGCCAGGCGGGGGCATCCTGTTGACGGTTCCTCAACATCAATGGCTCTGGAGTGAGGCCGATACGTATGCATGTCACGTGCGGAGATACCATGCCGATGAACTACATGCAAAGCTGGAGCGTGCCGGCTTCGATATTGTGCGGTCCACCTCCTTTACGTCATTGCTGTTGCCGGCAATGATGTTGTCTCGGCGCGGTAAGCATCGTGACAAACCTTTCGATCCTCTGTCCGAGTTTAATATTCCTCCTGCATTGAATCGCACGTTGGAAGGAATACTTGCGGTGGAGCGACAAATCATGCGCATGGGAATTGATTTCCCTGCAGGTGGCTCCCGGCTAGTTGTAGCCAGGAAACGTAGCTATTGATCTTTCCGTAAATCATGACGTCACCACAACGTTGCCTGAGCCCAGCACGCGGCGATGATCGAAGGCCGGTGTTGAGCGCTTTTGAGCTTGTTGCGGGCGACGGTATGCAACTCATTGAGGTTGTCGGGGCAGAAGTTCGCAATCGCATGACGCTTGAGCCATGCCCACAGGTACTCGACGGGGTTGAGCTCGGGGCAGTACGGTGGAAGGAAGGTCACATGAGTATGTCCCTCGAGAGAATCCAGATATTCGCGGACCATCGCCACACGACGGGGCCTGGCACCATCCCAGATGATCAGCAACGGCTGCTTCAGATGCGCTTTGAGCGCCTTGAGAAACTCGACCACCTGTTCTTTCTTGACGCTGACTTCGTACAGCCGAAACAGGTAGTTCGTGCGACTGAGCCCGGCGATCGCCGACACATGATTTCAGTTGAAATGAAACTGGATGATCGGTGTCTGCCCCTTGGGCGCCCAGGTACGCACACGCGTGGGGCGCTCGCTGATGCCGTTCTCGTCGATAAAGACAATCAATCGGCCGTCACGTTGGGCTTTTTTTTAAGCGCAGGCCAGGTGTGGCGCTTCCAGTGGCGCACCGCGACTTCGTCTCGCTCGATCGCGCGACGATCTGGCTTCTGCGCGCTGAAACCCAACACCCCAAGAATGTGCCAGATCTGCGTTTGGCTGAACTCGACGCCATACGTGCGCTTGATGAGCGAACCGACGCGCTTGAGTGTCCATAGCTCGGTACCAAAGCCATGCGCAGTCGGGCTTTGCAGCAACGCCCCGCACAATTCGGCCAATTGCTCCGGCTCGAGCTTGGCTGGGCGGCCTCGACCTGGCACAGCTCGTAGCGCATCAATTCCGCCTTCATCGAGCAGAGCCTTCCACGTGTACACCGTTTGTCGGGCTACCCCCACGGCCAATGCCACCTCGGCCGGTCGCTTGCCAGCCAACAGCATCCGACCAGCGCGCAAGCGCTTCTTCGTTGCTTCGTCTAACGGCTTCTTCGACACGGCGCGCACCTCCATTCAACCCGTTAGAGATAAAACGTGCCAGCCCAGAATCCGCTGTCATGTTTTTTGTAAATCTCAATAACACGCAGCATCATTCGCCATGAACAATTTCTCCTTCATTCCTTTCAATCGGCCCCACATGACTGGCCGGGAGCTGCACTATATTGCCGAGGCTCATATGAATGGGAAGCTCGCTGGTGATGGCCCGTTTACCAAACGATGCCATGGCTGGATTGAGAGCCAGACCCATACAGCGAAGGCTTTGCTTTCTCATTCTTGCACCGCGGCATTGGAGATGGCGGCACTGCTGATGGATCTGGAGCCTGGCGACGAAATCATCATGCCCTCGTACACGTTCGTGTCGACCGCGAACGCATTTGTACTGAGGGGTGCCGTTCCCGTTTTCGTCGATGTTCGTGAAGACACGCTGAATCTCGACGAGCGACTGATCGAAGCAGCAATTACGTCCCGCACGCGCGGCATTGTGCCGGTCCACTATGCGGGCGTGTCATGCGAAATGGACGCGATCATGGATATCGCGCGGCGTCATGGACTTCGCGTGGTGGAAGACGCGGCGCAGGGTGTTATGGCGAGCTACAAGGGACGCGCCTTGGGTAGCATTGGCGACCTCGGGGCCTTCAGCTTTCATGAAACCAAGAACGTGATTTCGGGCGAGGGCGGTGCGCTCCTCGTCAACGATGCAGCACTTGCGCTGCGGGCGGAAATCATCAGGGAGAAGGGTACCGACCGGAGCCGCTATTTCCGCGGGGAAGTAGACAAGTACACATGGCAGGAAGTGGGCTCGTCGTTCCTGCCAGGCGAGATGACTGCTGCATTCCTGTGGGCACAGCTTGAAGAGGCAGGCAATTTGACGGCCCGCCGTCTGGCCTTGTGGGAGCACTATCACGAACGGCTGGCCATGCTCGAACGCGGCGGATGTATCCGGCGCCCGGTGGTGCCAGTGGAGTGTACCCACAATGCGCATATGTACTATGTGCTCGTGGCACCAGGCATCGATCGCCAAAAGGTTCTGGAGCGCCTGGGCAAGCGGAACATCAATGCAGTCTTCCACTACGTACCATTGCACTCCGCGCCGGCAGGGGTACGTTGTGCAAGGACGCATGGCACGCTGGATGTGACGGACAGCATAGCAAGCCGCCTCATTCGTCTGCCCTTGTGGATCGGGCTCACCTCGGAGCAGCAGGACTATGTGGTAGCCGAGCTGGCTGTTGCGCTAGAACAGGCTTGAGATGCAGCGTGCATAGCGCGCCTTGACCGGGTCACGCCTCGTGGGGCATGGACTGTCAAGCCGCGCTGCCTCGTGTCTCGAAGGCGCCCTTTCGAGACGCACGCCGCATCGCAAACTGGGCTGCGATTGCTACCAGTACAACCAGCCAGAAGGCGTGGGCAATCCAGGCAAACCTAGCGTATGGTTCGAAACGCAACCGTACCTGCCGCACGTCATCAGGCAAAACGGCGCCTTGGAATACGCCGTCAATTGCCACGGTGGGTACGGGCTCCCATCCGCGCGACGTGAGTGCCTGCGCATGCCAGTCTTGATGGAATTTCTGGCTCAGTACCAAGAGTGATGGCGCCCGGTCGGGAATGTCGAACTCCTTGATATCACCCATATCACTTGTCTTGGTAACTGCGTTTCCCATGCGGAGTGCCGCATCCGGGATATCGATGTTGTTGCGATCGGCGGCAGATTGTGAGGTTCTTACCTGGACGCAACAACCCATGCGCGAGATCACACGATACACATAAGCTGTACCGAGCCGTTCCACCTGCTGCAGGGCCGCCGCTGACGGCAACTCCGCTGGCGATAGAACGACCGCGATATTGCTCATCCAGAATGCAATGCTGTTGAAGTCCGGTTGTATAACGTCGTTCCACCGGCCGAAGGCGCGTGTATCGCTTCCTAGTGCGTTCAGCAGGTTGCGGTAGCGGTATGACGAAAGGCTGTTGTAGCTGTGAATCGAATCCAGACCAAGGGTCGCATTGAGATTCGGCGGCAGCACCTTTAGCCCTGGACTGAGCACTGCATATCGGGAATCCGGTGGGAGGTGAGCCCGCACGGCGCTAGCCAATGGGGACGATATCGATATACTTGCCGGGTCCTGATGCAACATCAGGGGATAGCTCGAATATGCGACAGTCACAGCGAGCGCAGCACTGGGCAGCAGCAGCGAGCGTCTGGCAACCTGTGCCCCGAGAATCAGAATGGCGGCCAGCGCCATGCATCCCGCCATCCAGTTAATGGCGAGACCGCTATGCAACGCGAATGCCAGAGATCCTGCCAGGCCGGCCAACGCAACCATGCTCGCCAGGATTGTCGCGGCTTTCCACGACCTAGGGGCCCGGGTCGCGTCATATAGCGAATCCAAACCATAGGCGACGACGATGGTCATCGGCAGTAGGGCATTGCCCAAGGGCGCACTCGGTGAAAGGTTGAATCCGAGATACTTGACCCCGAACAGATAAGCAGTAGGGCTAAAGGTAAATAGACCAGTCAGTGCAATGGCAACCCACCATCCCCAGCATCGCCTGAACGCAATCAACAGCGCACAGATGGCAAAGAAGATAGCGGGGGGTGTCATGCTGAGCCCGTCATAAGGCAACGCAAAATTGGACGCAATCGGGTTGCCAAGTACTTCGGGATAGAGCGCCAAAGTCAGAAAGCGCGCGAGATCTGCGAAGCTCTCAATATGAGGCAGATACTCAACAAAAAACAATGGATCTGCGGTGAGGCGCGTCGATTCCAATGTGATTCGATACAGATCAAGGTAGACCGGCACACACAGGGCTCCAGCCACGACACAGGCCGCAACCAGTAAGCCGATATAGCGTAGCGCCGCCATTCTTCCAGCTTCGCGCCATTGTCGCGTGACCAATACCAGGCCATAGGCAACGAACATGTAAGTGTGAACCACAACCGGCTGCGGATACGCGGTCATCAATAGGCTGTAGACGCTGAAGCAAAGTATTGCCCAGCCACCGAGGTCCTTGCTCTTCGACAGTCGGGTCATGCCATACAGTGTGGCTGCAGACCACGTAGCGACTGCGGAGAATACCGGGAACGTCAGCCAGTACATAAACAATGGCGAGGTGGCCATGCCGCTCCCCGCCATCAACCCGGCCAAGGGCGCTAGCCCCAGTTGTCGGCAGAGCAGCATGATGAATAGTCCGCCAAGCAGGCAGGAGCCCAGGGACAGGAACGTAATGAATCGCTGCGGGTCTGGCGCGACGTATGCGAGTATCGCCGCTGGCGGGTAAGCGGGACTGAACCCACCTAGGTGAAATAGCGGGCGGCCCAACTCGTTTGCGTCGGACCACAGCCCAAGCCAGCCAGAGCGGCGGCCGTGCAACAGTTGCTCGATCTCCGGAATATAAGCATTCGTATAGTCCGAAAACTTCCGATTCTTTGGAGATTCATTGACGATGGCGGACGGTACACCTAGTTCCTGGGCCTGGCGGTGCGGCGCGATGACGTCGCCGTGCGCCCCAGTAACGGAATGTCAACAGGGCGAACAGCAGCGCATACGCAAGGAATGCCAACCGGTAATCGGGAAGTCTGGTTATTGGTTTCATCTGCCCTTGTCGCACCTTGCAAGGTGCACGTTAGATCGATTGCCGTTGCGCTAGCGGCGATGGTATACCTGGTAGGCGGAATTGCCTTTATAAGATCCGAGCCGCTCAAAATGCGATTCGATATATTCGAAGACCATGGCGTGTGAATTGCGGAACCGAGTCTGTTCATTGCCGTCGATGGCAATATCCAGAATCAGCGCGAAACCCGGATTCGATGCCTTGATTCGATCGATTTCCGCTTGCTGAAATGCCTCATCGCGGGGAAACAGTGCGTAGATTTCCCACATTGGCGATTTGCGGTCGAAGACCGCATATGCGGCGGGCCAGAAGGGCGCGGCGATGAATGTCTGTCCCCTGGGCGCGTACTGTTTCGCCAGATCGTCGAGCATGGCAAGATCGTTGACAGCGCCCTGTTCGATCTTCATGCGGTCGTTGCCGACGGTTGCGTTCACGCAGCTTGGGCTGATATGGCATTGCCAGCCGGGCTGCACCGGGAACATGATGGCAAGGCTTGCGGCGAGCAATGCGATGGCGGCCAGCCACCGCGCCGGATGTCTTCCCGCAGCGATACACGCGAAACCGCCGAGCAGGAAAGGCATGATGCCTTGGGCAAGATGGACAATATCGGCCCGCGAGAGTGCGTAGTGGGCATACGGCAATGACATGGCGGCCGACGCAGCCAGTAACGGGGACACGGCCTGATTTCGTATGCGCTTCACGATGCAGGCGATGATGCTCACGATGCCGAAAAGTGGAACGGCGATAAAGAGACATCCGAGCACAAAGCCACGCAGACCTTCCCAGGCCGTAAGTGCGCC
The DNA here is from genome assembly GCF_054515855.1 of Cupriavidus sp. PET2-C1. Classification (NCBI taxonomy): domain Bacteria; kingdom Pseudomonadati; phylum Pseudomonadota; class Betaproteobacteria; order Burkholderiales; family Burkholderiaceae; genus Cupriavidus; species Cupriavidus sp. PET2-C1. The sequence continues at coordinate 3,298,764 of NZ_CM137259.1, read as the reverse complement.
GTATTGGACAGTCCAGGGCCAGGGAACTGGCAATGCCAGATTGGTGGCCTTGATCTGGAAAAGGAAGATGATGCTGTCCAGCATGGCGGCGCCAAAGCCCGGGATCGTGGCTGCCATCACGAGTAGTGGTGAATATCCGACCGCGATGCCTGCGCCCCAGTAAAGTACCGCTCGGAAGATGCCCGGGCCGCCGGTGCGGCCAGCGAGAAAAGCCAGGATCGCCAGGCCGCCGCAGACGCCATAGACGCCGTGATTCCTGCCAACGACAGCCATCAGACCAACCGCGATACCGGCGAGGAGGTAGCGCGCGGCCGACGGCGCCCGGACCAGTGCGGCGTAGGCGCTGACCAGCACAATCGAGGAGACAACATCAAATACCTTGAATGCGGGAAACATCCAGGCTGTCAGCACGACGGACGCCACCACGATGAGCGGCCACATCCCGCGTTTCGCTTCCTTCGAAATGACCCAGAGCCCAAGGGCGAGTCCGAGCCCCTGAAAGATGGCGGCGGCCATGCGCAGGGCGACGATGCCTGTATCGTTCCAAGCCGCCATCCATGCGCCTGACCAGTAGTAGCGGCCGGGGTCATAGGACATGAAGTCGAGCAACGGCGTTTCGCCATGCAGTACGCGCTGTGCTCCATACCACAGGTAGCCCTCATCCCACAGTTCAAAGCCCTTGTGGCCTTGCCAGAGGAAGAGCGCCAGCACGGTTCCCGCTGCCAGTAACAGTATCTGGAGATTCTGTTTGAATTTCTTTTGTGACAGGTAATGCATCGTTAGCCAATTGACTCTAAGAATGTCCGCGCGGGATTCCCGGGGGAGGGCTCCCGTTTCCACCCAAGTACGACTCGGTGCATCAGCGCAACTCCAGACTGCCAAGCCCACCGAATTCTTCATGAAGCGCTGCAATGAGAATCCAGATGACTGCCGCGTCTCCTCTGCTCCCCGACTAGCCGTTCTGACGAGAGGGTGTTCCATTTGCCCCGCGATTGTACTGACTCTTCGGCGGTGCGCCGAATTCAGGAGCGACTTCACTGCGAACGCAACAACGGTTGATGAACGAAAGCGTGCACAGGGCTGCGCGCCGTCTGACAAGGCGTCGCTGACGAAAGGGCGTGGCGCTTGATGGGGCTTGCCCTAGTGTCGACTGCGTGGACGCTAATGTCCCTATGTTTTGCGCTATATGATGCTGCATTGTTCGCCGGGGCGGCTTTCCCGGCACAAGGGGGGCAGGTGCCAAATATCGAGCCACGTGGTCAGCACCAAGTTCAGCTTGCTTGATCGTCTACGTGACTGGATGCCTACATGGCTGCGAATGCGGCTGGTCAGGATTGGCAAGGGCTGACCCCTCCGGCAGCAAAGACGGATAGGTCCTGCTGGCTTACCTAACCGCCGACAACACCCGGAACATTGTGACAATTGTCTCGAGAATACTTATTTAGTATGGTCGGCGTTACACTTCATAGATGCTAGGTTGCATAAGATCGCACTGGTGGACATATTTTTTCCGCCCGCCCCGCTTCAGAGTATGTTTGACGCATTGTGCGCCAACCAATAATGTACGTCCGATCGGGTGGGGGTTGACTTCTGTCATCGTGGGTTATTGACGTCCGATTGAATAGTTACTAGGCAGGCTATTTATGCAGGGAAGCGAGGTAACGAGGAATCAGCAGGATCTCGTCAGCACTCTTCGTGCTATGTGCCTTTCGCTTCGGGAGCGTCGGAGTCATTTATTATTTTGCGTCCCGCTTGTCGCAGTTTTTTTGTTTTTCTTTGTGTTCTCACTCAGCTCTAACTATAAGAGTGAGGGCTTCCTGAAGGCGTACAGAAAGCTAACTGAATATAATGCGCAAAAGTCGTCGTTTTCCGACAGAAGTTCCCTGTCGCGCTTCCTTGCGTCCAATAATTTGAACGATAATCCGGCCGGGATCTATCTGGCCCATGCCCTGAAGGACAGCTTTCTGCAGAAGCATGTGCGAGTTGTGCTGCCATATTCGAAGGCGGATCTCAAATACATTGGCGATCTCAAGAGCGCCGTCGATCCGGATATCCTGGGATTTTCCATTTCTTTCACGGGTTCGTCGCCTGCTGAGGCTGCGGCGAGGGTAAAGTTGATGGGTGATTTTCTCAAAGATGCGATGCTGCGCCAGGAGCTCCTGGAAATTCTGCATGCCAAGGTCGCCGAATTCAAGGTCAAGAAGCAGGCGATCGATAATCGGCTGATTTTGAAGAAGTTGCAGCTTGACGAGGTGATTGGGAGGTTGAATGCCTTGCAGGGTATTGCGGATAAATATCCCGCAGCCTCCAGGCTCGGGTACAGGCAGTTTCTCTCTTCTGACTCCGATGGCTCGAAATTTTTGTCTCCGGTAATACAGCTTGTCGGTGCCGAATCGGAGATTGTTGGGCTTCGAGCTGAGCTTGTTTCACTTGAACGTGAGGCCGCGCAAAATAAGCTGCGTGGAGAGTTTTTTTCGCGTGCGGAAGTACTAGGCAGATTGCCAAAAGCGGGTAATGCATTGCTCGCGGATTACTCGTTGCTGCAAAAAGAGGTTTTTGATAATGTAAGTCTTGAGGACGACAGTATCCGACAAGTATTCAATGACGTAGACGTGATAGCCGAACAACTTCAAACCAAGCATCTTCTGAACGCTAGGTTTGTTTCCGGCCCGACCATAGCGGATCATCGCTCGGGGCCGAATCTCTTCGTGCTATTGCTTGTTTCTCTTTTGGGGGCGACGTTGATCGTATGCCTGGGTCTGCTCTCATTGGACGCCATCAAGAGAACTAGCGCAGGGGAGCCGGGTGGGGGTTCTTGAAGCGTGAGAGGAGATGCCATGCCGCGGGGCTCAATGCGCCATTTTCAGTGCTCGTGAATTCCGTAGTGGCTCAGCCTTGAAGCTGGGCAGCCCCGTTCCCAAAGTCGTTGCATGCTCACTAGCTTACGCAAGTGGATCGCAAGATTGCGGGCAAGAAACCTGGACAATGGTACGTGCGAGAGGATCCGGAACGAGCCTCGCTGCCGTCAACCTACCTCCCCAGACACAGCCCGTATCCAATGCCATCAGGTTGGGGCGCATCAGCAGGCCCAAGGTGGACCAGTGCCCGCAGACCACAGTCACGTTCTCCGTGCGTCGATAAGGCACGTCGAACCACGGTATGAAGCCGTCCGATGCATGACCAAGCCCGTCCTTCGTCTTGAGATCCATTACCCCATCCACGGTGCAAAAGCGCAGGCGCGTGAGCGCGTTGACCACGACGCGATGGCGCTCGATACCGTGCGAGCGCGGATCCCATCGATTCGCCGTGTTCCCGAAGATTTCAGATAGGAACGTCTTCCAGTTGCTGCCGCGCAATTCACATTCGACCTCTTGCGCAAGTTCGAGTGTCTGTTCTGCGGTCCATTGTGGCAGGACTCCCGCATGCACGAGCAGAAAGCCGTCTTCGAAGAGGGCTAGTGGCCTGTGACGAAGCCAAGTTATCAGTTCATCACAATCTGGTGCCTCAAGGATGTTGTTTAGCGTGTCGTTGCGACCCTGTTTGCGCACGCCAGCGGCGACAGCAAGCAAATGAATATCATGGTTGCCGAGAACGCTTTCGGCGCGGCTGCCTAGATTCCGAACAATGCGTAGTGTGCGGGCAGAGTCTGGTCCTCGATTGACGAGGTCGCCGACGAAGCGCAAATGGCTTGAAGGCGGTAGCCGCCTGGCAACGAGATCGTCAAGGGACTCAGCACAGCCCTGGAGGTCGCCGATGGCGTAATGAGGCGTAGTGGGCACAAATACCTATTCTTAAGCGTGACAGATCAGCTAAATTGATGTTTCACTACACCATTGTGCCTACAAATTTGTCAACGAGTTACATCAGGCTACAAAAAGATGGGGGGTGAAGGGTAGTCCCCGCCCTCGGTCAGCTAGAATACCGCCACTTCTGCAGGCACTTAAGATCCCGCCGTCCCCACAATGGACCAAGGCGGGCGCTCGGCATTGGTCGGGTTCTCGGAACATATCGATAAGCAGGGAGCAAAGGTTTTGTCTCATATTCTCGTTACGGGCGGCGCGGGGTTCATTGGCGCCAACTTTGTCCTGAACTGGCTAGGCAGGGAGGAGGCGGACAGCATTGTCAATGTAGACAAGCTCACTTACGCCGGCAATCTCGCGACGTTGGCCTCGCTGGAGGGCAACAACCGTCACGTTTTCTCGCAAACCGATATTGGAGACCGGGCAGCACTGGATCAGCTTTTCGTGGCTTACAAGCCACGTGCCGTGATTCATTTCGCGGCCGAAAGCCACGTTGATCGATCGATTCACGGTCCAGCTGAGTTCATCCAGACTAATATCGTCGGCACCTTTACGTTGCTTGAAGCAGTCCGTGCGTATTGGGGGGGGCTTGATGGTGTTGCTCGTGCAGGCTTCCGCTTTCTCCATGTCTCCACAGACGAGGTGTTCGGCTCCCTTGGCTCGAACGACCCGCAGTTCTCGGAAACCACGGCCTACGCACCGAATAGCCCCTACTCGGCTTCCAAGGCCGCCTCCGATCATCTGGTGCGGGCCTATCATCACACCTATGGCTTGCCGGTTCTGACGACAAACTGTTCGAACAACTATGGGCCATATCACTTTCCGGAGAAGCTGATCCCGCTGATCATTGCCAACGCGCTCGGCGGCAAGGCGCTACCGATCTATGGCGACGGCTTGAATGTGCGTGATTGGTTGTATGTTGGTGATCACTGCGCTGCCATTCGCGAAGTACTTGCACGTGGTCAGGTGGGCGAAACCTATAACGTTGGTGGTTGGAACGAGAAGACCAACCTGGAGGTAGTGCACACGCTATGTGACCTGCTCGACGAATTGCGCCCCAAAGCTGCGGGGTCGTACCGGGACCAGATCACCTTTGTCAAGGACCGCCCGGGTCACGACAAGCGCTATGCCATCGATGCTCGTAAGCTTGAGCGCGAACTCGGCTGGAAGCCCGCCGAATCGTTCGAGAGCGGGCTTCGCAAGACCGTCCAGTGGTATCTGGAAAACCAGCCTTGGGTGCAAAATGTGATGTCTGGTGCGTATCGGAACTGGGTTGCCAAGCAATATGACGTATAAGGCGTATTCCGTTCCCACCCTTCTTGTAACCGGAAGCAACGGCCAGATTGGTTTCGAGTTGCGCCGTAGCATGATGCCACTGGGCCGGGTGGTGGCACTGGGTCGCGCTGCATGCGACCTATCGCGTCCGGACGAGTTGCGCCGCGTCGTGCGCGAGCTGCGCCCCGACGTGATTATCAACTCGGCCGCGTATACAGCAGTGGACAGGGCCGAGACGGACGCTGATGCCGCCTACGCCATCAACGGCACTGCAGCAGGAGTGCTCGCTGAGGAGGCCAAGGCGCTGGGTAGCTTGCTTGTGCATTATTCCACCGACTATGTGTTCGACGGTAGCAAGGGCGCCGCTTACACGGAGACGGATACAGCCAATCCTCAATCCGTCTATGGCAAGAGCAAGCTAGCGGGCGAGCAGGCTATTGCCGCCGCCGACTGCGCGGCACTCATCCTACGTACCTGTTGGGTGGCAGGCGTTCATGGCGGCAACTTCGCTAAAACTATGCTTAAGTTGGGCCGCGAAAGGGATAGCCTACGCGTGATTGCCGATCAGTTCGGCGCACCGACAAGCGCTGCACTGGTCGCAGACGTCACCGCACAGATCGTGGCGCGTTACTGGCTGCACGGCGAGCGTGAAGCGTTCCCCTCGGGTTTGTATCACTTGGCCGCCGCCGGCGAAACCACGTGGCACGGCTATGCTACTGAAGTACTGCGCTATGCCTCGGCACGTGGCGTTGACCTGAAGGTGGATCTAACGCGTATCGAAGCGATTCCATCTGCCGCCTACCCGTTGCCGGCGCCGCGTCCGGGGAACTCGCGCCTGGATACCAGCAAGCTGCGTCAAACCTTCGGCATCCATCTCCCAGATTGGTGGCAGGGGATGCAGCACCTGCTGGATCAGATTCTTCCCTAATTCATACACTATGCGCAAAGGCATTATTCTCGCGGGCGGCTCCGGCACCCGGCTATATCCGATCACCCGCTCGGTGTCCAAGCAGCTGCTGCCGGTGTACGACAAGCCGATGATCTACTATCCGTTGTCCACGCTAATGTTGGCAGGGATTCGTGACATTTTGATTATCTCCACGCCGGAGGATACCCCGCGCTTTGCCGACATGCTCGGTGACGGCAGCAAATGGGGCATCAATCTGCAATATGCAGTGCAGCCCTCGCCAGACGGCCTGGCGCAGGCCTTCATCATCGGCCGCGACTTTGTTGGTAACGATCCGTCCACACTAATTCTTGGCGACAACATTTTCCACGGCCACGATCTGGTGAGGCAACTGGAGCACGCGGGCACTCAGCAAAATGGCGCGACAGTGTTTGCCTACCACGTGCTTGATCCCGAGCGTTATGGCGTGGTCGAGTTTGACGATAGCTTCCGAGCGCTGTCGCTTGAAGAGAAGCCTGTCAAGCCGCGCTCTCAGTACGCAGTTACCGGTTTGTATTTCTACGATAACCAGGTATGCGATATCGCAGCAGACATCAAGCCGTCAGCGCGTGGGGAGTTGGAGATTACCGACGTCAACAAGCGCTATCTGGAGATGGCGCAGTTGAACGTGGAGATCATGGGGCGGGGCTACGCCTGGCTGGATACAGGCACGCACGATTCTCTCCTGGAAGCGGCCACATTCATTGCGACCCTGCAGAACCGGCAGGGGCTAATGGTGGCGTGCCCGGAGGAAATAGCCTATCGCAGCAAGTGGATTAGCGCCGATCAAGTGGCGCAATTGGCTGCGCCGCTTTCCAAGAACGGGTATGGCCAGTACCTGCAGCAGATCATTCTGAAAGCGATCAAATGAGCTTGAACGTCACTCGTACAAACCTCCCCGAGGTGCTGATCATCGAACCCAAAGTGTTCGGGGATGCGCGCGGCTTCTTCTTCGAGAGTTTTAACCAGAAGGCCTTTTTCGACGCGACTGGGCTTAACCTGAATTTTGTGCAGGACAACCACAGCAGGAGCAGCAAATGCGTGCTTCGTGGCTTGCATTACCAAGTTCAGCAGCCGCAAGGAAAGCTAGTGCGCGTGGTGCGAGGGGCTGTGTTTGACGTGGCGGTGGATATCCGCAAGCATTCGCCCACGTTTGGAAATTGGGCGGCCGTTGAGTTGACGGAGGACAACCACAAGCAATTCTGGATTCCACCGGGATTCGCGCACGGCTTTGTTGCGCTGAGCGAATCGGCTGAATTCCTCTACAAGACCACTGACTACTACGCCCCGCAGCACGAGCGTTGCATTGCTTGGAACGATCCGGATATCGCCATCGAGTGGCCCGATCTTGGCGGCTCACCCGTGCTGTCCGCCAAGGATCAGCAAGGCAAAAGGCTCACGCAGGCTGAGGTGTTCGATTGAGGATGCGTAGTTAGTTGCTGCCTGCAATCCCCATGGCTATTGCTGGACGTCGATGAACCTGCTTAATTTTTACGTTTTTTTCTGCCCATGAACTTGAACCACGCAAAAATCGCCGTTATTGGCCTCGGTTACGTTGGCCTGCCCCTGGCCGTGGAATTTGGTAAACAGCGCGCAGTGGTGGGTTTTGATATCAATCCTGGCCGGATCGCCGAATTGCAATCCGGCCAGGACGGCACGCTCGAAGTCAGTCCGGAAGAACTGAAGACCGCAAGTAATCTGCGCTTCAGCAGCAATGTGGACGATTTGAGGGCCTGCCAAGTCTTCATTGTCACGGTACCTACTCCAGTAGATCAGGCAAACCGTCCCGACATGACTCCCCTTATCAAAGCCAGCGAAACCGTTGGTGGGGTCATGCCGCAAGACGCCGTGGTGATCTATGAATCCACCGTATACCCAGGGGCCACCGAGGAAATGTGCGTACCGGTGCTTGAGAGAGTTAGCGGCAAGAAGTTCAACGTGGACTTTTACTGCGGCTATAGCCCGGAGCGTATCAACCCTGGCGATAAGGAACATCGCCTGCCCACAATCAGGAAAGTGACCAGCGGCAGCACCGTGCAAGTGGCTGAGGCTGTCGATCAGCTCTACGGGCAGATCATTACCGCTGGCACCCACAAAGCCAGCAGCATTAAGGTAGCCGAAGCTGCCAAGGTCATTGAGAACACGCAGCGCGATGTCAACATCGCCCTGATGAACGAACTCAGCCTCATTTTCCATAAGCTAGGCATCGACACGTTGGAAGTGCTGCAAGCGGCTGGAACCAAGTGGAACTTCTTGCCGTTCCGCCCTGGTCTGGTAGGCGGCCACTGTATTGGTGTCGATCCTTACTACCTTACGCACAAGGCCCAGGAAGTGGGTTACCACCCGGAAGTGATTCTGGCGGGGCGCCGTATCAACGACAACATGGCGAGCCATGTTGCTGACGAGACAATCAAGCTGATGCTGCGCAAGAATCTTCCCGTGCTTGGCAGCAAAGTGCTGGTTCTCGGCCTCACGTTCAAGGAAAACTGCCCGGATGTGCGCAACACCAAGGTCGTCGACATCGTGCGTACCCTCCACGGCTACAACGCGAGCGTGGACGTGTATGACCCATGGATCAATGTGGCCGATGCCGAGCATGAATACGGACTGAAATGCCTGACTGAAATGCCGGCCCGCGGCCAGTATGCGGCCATTGTGCTCGCTGTGGGTCACCACCAGTTTGTTGCTCTGGGCGAGCAGGGTATCAAGGCTTTCGGTCAGCCCGGCTCCGTGCTGTTTGACGTCAAGGGCATTCTGCCGCTGGGCGCGGCAGACGGCCGTCTGTAAAAGCCAGGACAGCAACAATATGACCGACCTCTCTCCTCAAACGAGTTCCTTCGAGCAGCTCAAGCAGCGTCTGAGCAACGAATCACACACCTGGCTTGTGACAGGCGTTGCAGGTTTTATCGGTAGCAATTTGCTGGAGACATTGCTTCGACTAAACCAGCGCGTTGTGGGTCTGGACAACTTCGCCACGGGGTATCGGCGCAATCTGGATGAAGTTCGAACGCTGGTGACAGCGGGGCAGTGGGCTGGCTTTCAGCTGGTCGAAGGCGACATCCGCAATCTGGATGACTGCCGCCGCGCCATGACCTTCGGCCAATCGGCTGGATCACCTGGCACGGACGCGTCGACCGCCAGCCAATCCATTGCGGTCGAATACGTTCTCCATCAAGCTGCCTTGGGTTCCGTTCCCCGCAGTTTGGCGGACCCCATTTCCACTGACGCGACCAACATTACGGGTTTCCTGAACATGCTGGTGGCGGCGCGTGATGCCGGAGTGAAGAGCTTTACCTATGCGGCCAGCAGTAGCACGTATGGGGACCATCCGGGATTGCCAAAGGTGGAGGATCGCATCGGCAAGCCGTTGAGTCCATACGCCGTGACCAAATATGTCAACGAGCTCTATGCGGATGTCTTCGCGCGCTGCTACGGTTTCAATACCGTTGGCTTGCGATATTTCAACGTGTTTGGGCCTAGGCAGGATCCTAACGGTGCTTATGCCGCCGTTATTCCAAAATGGACGGCGTCGCTGCTAAAAGGCGAGAACGTCTACATCAATGGAGATGGCGAAACCAGTCGCGACTTCTGCTATGTTGCCAACGCCGTTCAGGCGAATTTGCTGGCCGCAACCGTGGACAATCCTAGCGCCAGAAACCAGGTCTACAACGTCGCAGTTGGTGATCGCACGACCTTGAATGGCCTATTTGCCTCGCTTCGTGAAAATCTTTTGTCTGATGGTGTGAGTGCGGACGTACAACCGGTTTATCGCGACTTTCGCGCGGGGGATGTGCGTCATAGTCAAGCCGACGTGGGAAAAGCGCGCCAGTTGTTGGGGTATGAGCCCAGCCATCGAATTGGCGAAGGCCTGCGGGAAGCGATGAGTTGGTATATCAGGGAGCACAAGATAGATCCAGCTTCTGAGCCCGGAGCTTAGGCTTGCGTAGTGCTGATGAGTGCTCCTAGTGCCATGAGTCCGTTTGTATCGAGCACCGTTGTTCCAAGAACGTGGGCCGGTGCTGAGTAACCGGCAATCGTTAGTTCGAGATTTGATGATCCATCGGAAGCGTTGTGCACATATCCACTTTAATAAGCGTCGGGAGAGTTTTCCCTGCGTGCATATCCTCTAATCGATGAGAGCATCTCATATCTCCTGGAACTTTTTTGGGTTGGGTTTGCCCTTGTTGATCGCGGCCGTCACGGTGCCGCATCTTGTCGCGACCCTCGGAAACCAGAGGTTTGGGCTTCTGGCTCTGGCTTGGGGTTTGATTGGCTATGCTGGGGCTCTTGATTTAGGTATCGGAAGAGCGGCGACTCATCGAATTGCGGAAATGAGGGCCGGGGCTGGAGCCGAGAAACAGCAGATTCCGGCGGTGCTTGCTACTGCGGTTCGCATTACTTTGGTAACCGGTGGGCTGGCGGCGATAGTCATATTGCTGGCGCTGCCATTTGGTTTGGAAGGGTTGGTAAAGGCTGATCAGGTGCCGCCTGTCGAGATTAGGATCTCGATATGTTTTTTGGCAATTGCTTTGCCGCTCCAGGCTATTAGTGCGGCTTATCGAGGTGTGAATGAGGCATATCTCAATTTCAAAGGGATTAGCGTTCTGAGAATTTTCTTGGGCGCGGCTAATTTTGGGATTCCATTCCTTATTGCGATTTACACCACGAAAATCCATTGGCTTATCCTTAGCCTGGTTGTTTCCCGTGGATTGGCTTTGTGGGTTTATCGGATCCTTGCCAGAATTTGCATTCGCGATTTGTTGGTTTCTCACCCGTCGTCTTATTCGCCGGAAATTGCTAGGAAGCTGATTAAGTTTGGTGGGTGGTTTACGTTAAGCAGTGTGCTGAATCCTATTGTCGCATCTGCTGATAGATTTTATATTGCTTCGGTAGTATCTGCGGCCGCTGTTACTGCGTATGTCATTCCATATGAAATGGCGGCGCAGAGCTTGATTATTGTCGGGGCCGTCACCACGGTTGCGTTCCCGTTCTTGAGTCAGCTCAGGGTCCATGATTCTGTCAGAGCGAAAAAGATATTTTATAAGATGTTGGGGGTGTCGCTGGGAGGGATGTTTTTTGTAGCTGTTTGCTACTTTTTTCTCGGCGGCTTTGTGCTGACACTATGGCTCGGGAAAGTGCTTTCTCCGGAGTCGCGGAGCGTCATTGAGGTGCTCAGTTTTGGGTTGGTGCCGTATACGATCGGAACGATGTGCATATCTTTACTTCACGCGGACGGGAAAACCGACACCACGGCCAAGATAAATCTCATCGAGTTCCCTTTCTTTCTTGCTCTTATCTATTTTTGCATCTTGCATTTCGGTGCTGTGGGGGCAGCCTATGCATGGGTGATTAGGGTTAGCGTTGATGCGGCATTGTTGGTTTATTTTTGCTTGAAGCTAAAATGAAGCAAAGATTCTGGAATCTATTCCTGATCCCCTCGACTTACGGGTTCTTGATCTGGACCTTCCTGTTGTCCCTTTTGGGGGTCGGTGTCATTGAGTTGGATGTCAGTGTCAATGCGATGCTGATATTTGGTTATGTAGTGGTTTGCTTCTTGGTGTCAAATGTCTTGATTCGTGGGCACTTTTACAGTATTGAGATCGGAAAGGTGGGTGAGAATGTTGTCTATGACAAGTCGGATCATGTCCTCCTTGCTCTGAGTACTTTGTTTGGCTTTATCGGCTTGTTTTTGTATATTTACGACTTTTCTGCGAGTTTTGGCGGAATCGGTGGATTCTTCACGGCTTTTTTTAACGACCCGCTTGAAATTCGAGCGTTGGCAGAGGATTCCTCATCGATTGGTTTCCAGATTTCTTATTTTAGCTGGTTATCAATTTTTTACTGCCTGTTTGCGATATTTGCGGGGAAGGCTTCGACCCTGGTTGATAAATTTTTATTCAGCTTGATCGGTTTGATTGGTTTCTTTTTGAATTTGTTGTTTGTAGATAGAACTCGGCCGACCATATTGTTTCTTGCCTCCGCGCTGGGGTTCGGGTTAATCAAATTTGGGTCTATGAAGAGCCCATTTCGATTTTACCTTGCTGTATTTTTGGGGCCGCTGGTGATTTTTTTCGCGCAGGCGCTATATACCGGGAAATACGATGCTGGGGAAGGGTTGCTGAATAATTTCTTTGTCTACATCCTTGGGGGATTTGGATATTTCTCCGTATTAATCAGTGATGTGAGTCCGGATTTTGGGCTGTCCAGGGTATTCTATCCGTTAGCCAAAATTATGGAGGGGTTTGGCGCAATTTCTGGGGTTCCTCCGCAGATCCTCGAGTTTAGAGAGGTGCCGTTTCTGACCAATGTCGGTACCTTTCTTGAGCCATTATTTTCCGACGGTGGATTGCTGTTTGTTTTCGTTGGTGCGCCACTGATCATTTTTGCGATTGATCTCGTTTCCTTGGTTGCGCTTCGGTCAAGGTCCGTGCCAGGATTATTTCTTTGGGCAAATCTGGTGCTGGTCTCGATGTTCAGTTTTTTTGTGCCGAAATATAACGCAACGTACGTCTACCTGTTTGCATTTGTTTTTATTTCCTTCTCTTTCTTGCGATCGATCCGACCGGTAGAGGCGCGTTGATGGAAACTATTAATGGTCTCGTCCTGACTCGTTATGGGCGCATGGGCGCATCGTCCCGAATGCGTTTCATGCAGTTTGCGTCAAGGCTGGAGAGCGCCGGCGTCGTCTGCAGCACGCAAGCATTTCTCGACGATGACTCGCTGATGGCAAGATATCGAGGCGGACGCTATCAACGTAGCCACTTGATTCAATCCTATTGGGCAAGGATCAAGCAACTCGTACGCCGCCAGTCGTTCGACCTGCTTTGGATTGAAAAGGAAGCCTTGCCCTGGTTCCCGGCCTCGTTAGAACGTGCTCTGCTGCGCGGAGTGCCTTACGTGCTGGACTACGACGATGCGCTTTTCCATAATTACGACCTACATCGCTCATCGTTGGTGCGATGCATGCTGGGTCGTCGCATCGACCGGCTGATGGCCGGAGCAAGCCTCGTGGTTGCGGGTAACGAGTACTTGGCGCAACGCGCGCGCGATGCAGGTGCGCCATGGGTGGAAATTGTGCCGACTGTGGTGGACTTGGAGCGCTACGATCTGACCGCGCGGTCTTACGAGGAAGGGCAAGTGCCTCGTATTGTATGGATCGGCTCTCCCTCAACGGCGCGCTATTTGTCGACATTGGAGGCGCCGCTACAGGAACTCGCCCGCAGTTTTGCTTTCAAGTTGCGGGTGATCGGTGCCGACGTGGATTTGCCTGGCGTCGATGTGGAGTGCGTTCCCTGGACCGAAGCTACGGAAGTCGCCTCCATTGCGCAGTGCGACATTGGCATTATGCCGTTGGTCGATTCTCCGTGGGAGCATGGCAAGTGCGGCTACAAGCTGATTCAATATATGGCGTGTGGGTTGCCCGTCGTGGCTTCGCCCATAGGCGTGAACACGCAGATTGTCCGCGATGGGGAGAATGGTTTCCTGGCCGATGGCGCGCAGGCCTGGGTGGCTAGATTGAGCCAGTTGCTTGAAGATTTGGCCATGCGCACTGCCATGGGTCGAGAGGGCCGCCGACGTGTGGAAGCGGAGTATTGTGTTCAGCAGGTGGCGCCGCGCTTGGCGAAACTGCTGCAGAAAGTCGGAGCGCGGTAGACATGTGCGGTTTTACAGGGTTCCTGGGCGGAGACTCGCAAAGTGCAGCGGATCGTGCCGTCCTATTAGAGAGCATGGCCAACCGAATCCGCCACCGTGGCCCGGACGATGGTGGCGTGTGGTGCGACCCGGACGCGCAGATCGGTTTCGGGCATAGGCGCCTGGCTATCGTGGATCTATCGCCGGCGGGGCATCAGCCGATGGCCTCAGGCAGCGGTCGCTACATCATTGCGTTCAATGGCGAGATCTATAACCATCTCGACTTACGAGAGGAACTGCAAAGCGAAGGAGTGGCGCCTGACTGGCGAGGGCATTCCGATACGGAAACATTGCTGGCAGGGTTTGATGCATGGGGTATCGAGGCCACAGTGGGGCGTGCCATTGGGATGTTTGCCTTTGCCTTGTGGGATCGGCAAGAGCGCATGCTCACACTGGGGCGTGATCGTCTTGGAGAAAAGCCGCTGTACTATGGCTGGCAGGGACGCGGCCGTGCCGCCGTCTTCCTTTTCGGGTCAGAATTGAAGGCGTTGCATGCGCACCCGGCGTTTGAGAGGCAGGTGAGCCGTGATGCTTTGTGTCTCTATATGCGCCACAACAATGTGGGCGGCGAGTACTCAATCTACCAGGGCATTCGCAAACTGCTACCGGGACAATTGCTGAGCGTCTCCTTGCAGGCGCGGGAGCCTTCTATACGTGCCTATTGGTCTGGTGCCGAAGTCGCGGCGAAAGGCTCCGCACAGCCTTTCGCCGGCAGCACGACGGATGCCGTGGACGCTTTGGAGGCGTTGCTGAAAGACGCCATACGCCAGCAGATGATGGCCGATGTTCCACTTGGCGCCTTCTTGTCTGGCGGGGTGGACTCCTCAACTGTGGTGGCGCTGATGCAAGCGCAATCCTCGCGCCCCGTGAAAACCTTTTCCATCGGCTTTCACGAGACCGCGTATAACGAGGCGGACCATGCCAAGGCGGTAGCAAGGCACTTGGGGACAGAGCATACGGAACTGTATGTTACGCCCGAGGAAGCGATGGCAGTCATTCCGAAATTGCCCAGGCTCTACGATGAGCCGTTCTCTGACTCGTCGCAAATACCCACCTTCCTGGTGAGTGAGCTGGCACGGCGGCATGTTACGGTTTCGCTCTCGGGCGATGCGGGCGACGAACTTTTTTGTGGGTACAACCGGTATCAGCTAACGGCCAGTCTGTGGAAGAGACTGTCTGTTGCTCCATCGAGCGTCCGCTCGGCGATCGCATGGGGCCTGACGCGTTTCTCGCCCCAAAGCCTGAATCAATTGTCTACTTTGGTGCCTATGGCCTCGCGGTGGGCGAACGTGGGCGACAAGCTCCACAAAGGCGCGGGGGTCATGGCGGCGCGTTCCGCCGAGGATTTGTACCGCGGGATGGTATCGCAGTGGCAGGATCCGGCTTCGCTTGTACTGGGAGGGGGCGAGCCCGTCACACTGCTAACCAAGGCGTTGCCTGAGCTGGCTCGGTTGACCGACGTGGAGCGCATGATGGCGCTAGACATGCTGACCTACCTCCCCGATGACATTCTGGCAAAGGTAGACCGCGCGGCCATGGGGGTGAGTCTGGAAACGCGCGTGCCGTTCCTGGACCATCGCGTCGTCGAATTCGCATGGCAACTTCCGCTCGAATGCAAGTTGCGTCGTGAAGAGAATGGCTACACCACGAAGTGGGCGCTACGCCAGGTACTCTATCGGCACGTACCGCAAGCGCTAATAGAACGACCGAAGATGGGATTTGGCGTGCCAATTGACACTTGGTTGCGGGGGCCGCTCCGCCCCTGGGCCGAGGAGCTGCTGAGTGAATCTCGCCTCAAGCGCGAAGGGTTCCTGAATCCTGTGCCCATCCGTCAGAAGTGGGCTGAGCATCTAAGCGGGCAGCGCAACTGGCAGCACCCGCTGTGGTGTATTTTGATGTTTCAGGCGTGGCTGGCTGAAGAGTCGGTGTCGTTGGGAGGAAGCACGTGAAATTCCTGATGATTGCAGGCTTTGCCGAGTCGCTCATGGGCTTCAGGGCCCCCTTGATTGCTGCACTGCAGGCCAAGGGCCTGCAGGTGCACGTAGCCGCACCGGATGTGCCCGTAGGGCATCCGACCCGTTTGCAGTTGGAAGCCCGGGGGCTGACCGTGCACGACATCCCCATGCGGCGCACGGGGACGAATCCGCTCGCGGATTTGCGCACGCTGTGGTCGCTGTGCGGTGTGATGCGTCGCATTCGCCCTCAATGGGTCATGGGGTACACCGTCAAGCCAGTCATTTATGGGACCCTGGCAGCGTGGCTGGCCAGTGTTCCGCATCGCTTCGCATTGATCACCGGTCTGGGCTACGCATTCCAGGGCGAGGGCGGGCGCGGCGCGCTGCAGGCAATGGTACAGCGCTTGTATGCTTTGGCCCTTGGGCGGGCGCATGGTGTATTTTTTCAAAACCCTGATGATGAGGCCCTGTTTCGTCAGAGGTCAATCCTGAGCGGTGCCACGCCTTCATGTGTGGTGAATGGTTCGGGTGTGGACGTCTCCAGTTTCGCAGTGGCCCCTGTGCCGACCGGATCACCGCGCTTCCTGATGATCGCGAGGCTATTGGGCGACAAGGGGGTGCGTGAATATGCGCAGGCGGCCCGTCGCATTCGGACAAAATACACGGATGTCCGGTGCGCGCTGGTTGGCTGGATTGATTCCAATCCTGATGCCATTGCTCAGCATGAACTGGATGCCTGGGTGGAGGATGGTACGTTGGAGTTCCTTGGTCGTTTGTCGGACGTGCGGCCAGCCATTGCCAATAGCAGTGTCTACGTGCTGCCCTCATACCGTGAGGGTACGCCGCGTTCCGTGCTCGAGGCCATGGCGATGGGGCGGCCGATCATTACGACCGATGCGCCGGGCTGCCGCGAGACGGTCATGAACGGAGATAACGGCTTCCTGGTGCCCGTCAAGTCCGTGGACGGTTTGGAGCAAGCTATGCTGAACTTCATTGAAGATGGGGAGAAAGTCTCACGCATGGGTCAACGCTCGCGCCAGATCGCGGAAGATAAGTACGACGTGCATAAGGTTAACGCCGTGATGTTGCGTGAAATGGGCATCGCATGAAACGTGTTTTTGACCTTCTCTTGGCCGCGGCGGCACTGTTGCTTCTGTGCCTACCGCTTCTGATCCTGATCCTGTTGGTGCGCAGGAGGCTTGGCAGTCCCGTGTTTTTTCGACAGGTACGGCCAGGTTTGCGCGGTCGCCCATTCGAGATGATCAAATTCCGCACGATGACGGACTCGCGTGGGCCGGATGGCCAGTTGCTGCCAGACGCTGACCGGCTTACCGCCTTTGGACGCTTTCTGCGTGGTACCAGCCTGGACGAACTGCCCGAGCTGTGGAACGTCCTCAAGGGCGACATGAGCCTGGTTGGCCCGCGTCCGCTGCTGATGGAGTACTTGCCTTTGTACTCGACCGAGCAGGCTCGTCGTCACGAGGTACGCCCAGGGGTCACCGGGTGGGCGCAGGTAAATGGCCGGAACGCGCTGAGTTGGGAGGACAAGTTCAAGCTCGACGTGTGGTACGTCGATAACTGGTCACTGTGGCTGGATGTCAAGATACTGTGGCTAACAGTACGAAAGGTGTTGGTGCGCGAAGGTATCAGTGCTGCCGGTGAGGCGACAATGTCCAAGTTCACGGGTAGCAAGCAATGAAGCGGCTAGCTTTGCTGGGAGCCAGCGGCCACGGCAAAGTAGTGGCTGACGCTGCGCTGGCGTCGGGCTGGCAAAGCGTGGAGTTTTTCGACGATGCGTGGCCGCGAGTATCCGTCAATGGCCATTGGCCTGTGAGTGGTGATACGGCGGCACTGTTGACGTGTGTTCTGGAATTCGACGGGGTGCTTGTGTCCATTGGCAACTGCGTAGCGCGGTGGGAGAAGCAACAGGTCTTGCGCGCAGCGGGCGCGCGGCTGACCACGGTGGTACATCCGCGTGCTTGCGTGAGCCCGTTCGCTCGCCTGGGCGCAGGTACCGTGGTCATGGCGGGCGCCGTAGTGACTGTCGATGCCGCCGTAGGGGAGGCCTGCATCATAAACACTGGGGCCACGGTGGATCACGACTGCGTTTTGGCGGAGGGTGTGCATATCGGCCCGGGCGCGCATCTGTCGGGTAATGTGATCGTGGGGTGCTGCAGCTGGGTGGGTATTGGGGCTGCAGTGCGCCAGGGAACTTGTATTGGCGCAGGCGCGATGGTAGGTGCCGGCGCTGTAGTGGTAAAGGCAGTAGGGGATGGCTTGACGGTGGCTGGGTGCCCCGCAATGCCGCTTGTCCGAATATGAGGCGTCTAGTTTGGCGCAACTGACTTTTTTGATGGTTTGACAACCTATGTTGAATACTTCATTTTCCCCGTGGCCTAGCTTCACTACAGAAGAGGCCAACGCCCTGCAGCAGGTGCTGTTGTCCAATAAGGTGAATTACTGGACGGGCACTGAATGCCGTGAGTTTGAAAAAGAGTTTGCGGCCTGGTGCCAGACATCCCACGCTGTAGCGCTCGGCAATGGCACGCTGGCGTTGGATGTAGCGCTTAGCGCGCTGAAGATCGGCCCAGGCGATGAAGTGGTGGTGACGCCGCGAACCTTTATTGCCAGCGTCTCCAGCGTGGTCAACGTGGGGGCCACGCCAGTATTTGCAGATGTGGAGGCAGATAGCGGGAATCTCTCCGCTGCCACTATTGCGCGCGTGCTTACGCCGCGCACCAAGGCCGTGCTCTGCGTTCACCTTGGCGGCTGGCCATGCGACATGGACCCGATCATGGCGTTGGCCGAGCAGCATGGGTTGAAGGTGATCGAGGACTGCGCCCAGGCGCACGGCGCTCGTTACAAAGGCCGCAGCGTAGGGTCCATCGGCCACGTGGGCGCATGGTCCTTCTGTCAGGACAAGATCATGTCCACAGGCGGCGAAGGCGGCATGGTGACCACCAATGACGAAGCCCTGTGGCGCGCCATGTGGGCATTCAAGGACCACGGCAAGAGCTACGAGGCGGTATACGAGCGTCAGCACCCGCCTGGCTTCCGCTGGCTGCACGAGAGCTTTGGTACCAATTGGCGCATGCTGGAAATGCAGGCGGCCATTGGGCGCATTCAGTTGCAACGCATGGCAGACTGGACTGCTAAACGCACGGCCAACGCCGAGGCCGTCTGGGCGGCCTGTCGCCCCTTCCCGGTGACTCGCGTTCCGTCCGTGCCTGAAGGCAGCGTACACGCGCACTACAAGTGCTACGTCTATGTGCAAGCCGAGCACCTCGCTCCTGGCTGGACCCGCGATCGCATCGCAGAGGCTATCAACGAGGGCGGCGTGCCCTGCTATCAGGGTTCGTGCTCCGAGGTGTACCTGGAAAAAGCGTTCGACGATACCGGCTGGCGCCCGGCAGAACGCTTGCCAGTGGCCCGCGAACTGGGCGAAACCAGTCTGATGTTCCTGGTTCATCCTACGCTTACTGGAGCGGAGATACAGAAAACCCGCGAGGTAGTGGCCGATGTGTTGGGGCGGGCATGTCGTTGAACAAGTTTGCAGTCCCATTGCTGGCGTTGCCGCGCCCTGCCAAGCGCGTGGTGGTGGTTGCACTGGATTTGGTTCTGGCGTTGGTTTCGGTCTGGGTTGCATTCTATTTGCGCATTGACCAGACGGGACTCCCGCAACAGCAGCAAAAGTACGTCTACCTTCTGGCGCCATTGATTGCGTTCCCCATCTTTGTCCGCTTTGGCCTTTACCGTGCCATCTTCCGATATACCGGGATGGCCGCATTAGCAAGCACGGCCAAGGCAGTCGGCATCTATGGAGCGCTGTTCTTTGTCGTTCTCCTCCTGGTCAAATGGGAGGGGGTGCCCCGTAGCGTAGGACTGATCCAACCGATGCTGTTCCTGTTGCTGGTTGGCGCCAGCCGGGCCCTCGCAAGATTCTGGCTGGCCGGCTGGTCCGGGAAGGCGCTTTATTCCGAAGGTCGGCTACTGATTTACGGGGCGGGTGAGGCAGGGGTGCAGACAGCTTCCGCCCTGGGTGTCGCGCACCAGTTTGTGTTGCTGGGCTTTGTCGATGACGATGGGGCCAAAGTCGGCCGCAGCATCAACGGCGTTGACATTATGAGCCCCGACGAAGTGTCCGACGCAGTCGACCGTATGGGCGTGACCGACATTTTGCTTGCGATCCCATCCCTGGGTCGTGCGCGCCGCAACGCGATTATTGCGCAATTGCGGGAATTGCCGGTCCACGTTCGTACGCTACCAGGTATGGTGGACCTCGCGTCTGGGCGGGTAACGGTGCATGACTTCCAGGAGTTGGATGTTGAAGATCTGCTGGGGCGCGCGGCCGTACCCCCAGACCCAGCTTTGCTGGCACGCAATCTGGCTGGCAAGGTGGTGCTGGTTACCGGTGCCGGCGGGAGTATCGGCAGTGAGTTGTGTCGCCAGATACTATTGGAGGAGCCGCGACAACTGGTGCTGGTAGAACATAGCGAATTCGGACTTTACACCATCCATCGCGAACTGGAGAGCTTGTGCGCCGAGCATGAACTGCCTGTTGACGTTGTTCCCCTGCTGGCGAGTGTGGGCAATTTTGGCCGTATGCGGGAGATCTGCCAGCTTTATCGGCCGGCCACCGTCTACCACGCAGCTGCTTATAAGCATGTCCCCCTGGTGGAATGCAATCCGTCAGAGGGTGTCTTGAATAATGTGTTCGGAACCCTCAACACGGCACGGGCCGCCATGGAAAGCGGGGTGGCACATTTTGTCCTTGTGTCTACGGATAAGGCGGTGCGGCCCACCAATGTCATGGGAGCCACAAAGCGCATGGCCGAGCTTGTCCTGCAAGCGCTGGCAGCCAGCGAAACCGTGGATTTTTACTTGCAGGACGGCACGCAAAGTCAGGAAGTGCGGAACGACACCATATTTTCCATGGTGCGATTCGGCAATGTCCTGGGCAGCAGTGGTAGCGTGGTGCCGCTGTTTCGCAAGCAACTGCGTGAAGGCGGCCCCGTGACAGTGACCCATGAGGACGTGACCCGCTACTTCATGACCATTCCCGAGGCCGCACAGTTGGTATTACAGGCCGGCGCCATGGCCCATGGTGGCGATGTGTTCGTCCTGGATATGGGATCTCCGGTGAAAATCATGGATCTGGCCCGGCGGATGGTCAAGCTGTCCGGGCTGACGGTGCGTGACGATGATAATCCCAACGGTGACATCGAAATCAAGGTTACCGGCCTGCGGCCAGGAGAGAAACTCTACGAAGAGTTGTTGATCGGTGACAATCCGGAGTCCACCGCGCACGAGCGAATCATGAAAGCGCGCGAAGATTTCGTGGCATGGCGGCAATTGGCGCTGGTGTTAGGTGAGATGCGACAGGCTGCAGGGCACAATGATGAGATGACGATCAAGCGCATCCTGAAGCAACTGGTGCACGGGTATAACCCGCAATCGGCAGGCACCGAGAGTTGTGTGATCGCCGCCTGAATGTGATTCGTCAAATATAAAAAAATTGCCCTACAGAAGTTTGGAATGAATATGCGAAAGAAGGTATTGATAGTTTTGGCGACTGCTTTGACTGGCGCAGCTGTGGGCGCAGGTTTGGGCTATGGGCCGCTGCTGCGCTATAGATCCGAGGGTGTCCTTAAAGTGGAAATGAGTACGTCGGAGTACAAGCGGATTTCCGAGTTGGCTAATGATGCCCGGACTGTGCGCCAGTTCGTGGCGGTGTCGCCGCCCGCGGGCCTGGATAGCTATGATGTCAACCACTTGATCAAGGACGTGGTGAAAGGTGAATGGCAGAAGCCGGTGCCGCGGGTAAGCAGAGGCGACGCCAAGGAACTGCCTGATCTCATCCTCCAGTTGGAGCAGGAGCGCGAGAAGGGGAAGGAGCGCGAGCGCGAGCGCGATCGGCCTGCAGGGCGTGAGAGGGCTGCAGAGGAAAGCCGCGATACTGCGCTGGTTCCGATCGTGTACCTGGGAGTACGCTTCACTGCCACGACTTCGGATCCCAATGACGCAGCCAAGGTAGCCACGTGGTTTGGTGCATATTTCAAGGATATGGCAACGCTGGAGGCTGTGCGTCAGCTCGTTTCAGTTTGGACGTCAGATAGCAGGCAGTTTTCCGATCGCGCTGCTGAGCGCAGACGCAAGTATCAGTTTGATATCGAGCAGGCACAAATCAAGGCAACGGCGCTGAAGAAAATCCTGACTGACTATCCGGACGCCGCCCGACGCGAGGCCTCGCAAGTGGTCGATGTACGTAAAGACAATGAGAAATTCATGTCTCCGATGGCGCAGCTTGTCGGGGCCGAGTCCGAGATCATCGGACTCCGCGAGAAGATCCAGAGGCTCGATCGCGAAGCTGACCAACAAACCTTGATGAAGGATCTGGCCGATCAGGCGGAAACCGCTGTGGCACAAGCGCACAGAGGCAGTGATAGCGTGATCAAGGTGTCCGCCGTGATCGCTGACTTCGGCAAGAAGGCCACGACTGACGCCCAGAAGGAGAAGTTATCGTCGCTAGCAGCCGATATATCGGCGACGACGGTTCGGTTCCAGTCGCAACCGCGCTTTATCGCGGAGCCGTCTGTGCCCAGTCTGCCTGAACGCCCGCGTCCCTTGATGGTGATGGCGCTTGCTGCGCTGCTTGCTGCGCTGCTGAGCGCGGTTTTCCTCTGGCGCGAAGTTCTGATGAATGCCTTGCGCCCGGCAGGCGCGAAGATAGATTAGGCGCTATCGTTTCGGACTGTACGCTGGCCATCCAGTTAGAGGATCCATCCAACCGGATGGCGGGACGTGAAACTCTCGATCACGGTGCTCACTGGAGTGGTTAGCCGCAGGGGGCTGTCGGCGGTGGCGGGAGCGTTGGCTTACGTTTCTACCAAGCCGTCGAGTTCGATCAGCATTCCGGCGGCAGGCCCGGATTACCTGCCATCCCCGTATTAGGCCAGCAACGCCTGCCACTGCGCTACGATCCGCTCCATTGAAAAGCGACGCGCCTTCTGTCGCGCGGCTTCTCCAAGCCGCCTGGCGTCGTCTTTATGATGGATGATGTGCAGCAACGCTTGTGCCATTGCATCGCTGTCATCGACAGGTACGATCAGGGCATCCTGCCCGGATTCGAGTAACTCGCGAGGACCCGTCTCGCAGTCTGTGGACACGATCGGCAAGCCGAAGGCCATCGCCTCGATCAACACCAGCCCGAAGCCCTCGTAGCGGGAGCTAAGACAAAATATCGAGGCTTGCTTATACGCGTTCGTAATATCCGGGAAAACACCGGGAAGCGTGACAATGCTGTTCAGGCCAAGTTGCGAGCGCCAGCGTTCCAAAGCGGGGCGCTCCTCGCCATCTCCCACGATGACGAGCCTCCAATCCGGTGCCTGGGCGACGACTTGCGACCAAGCGCGCAGAAGCGTATCGAATCCCTTTGCCGGTACCAGTCGTCCCACGGCGATGACGGACGTGCCCGTTCTCGGAGCGGGGTGCGCGGGCATCGGAAAGGGAAGGGGATTGGGAATGCAAACGACGGGACAGCGCGGATTCAATACCTCGATCCATCGTCGTCGGTCCCGCTCGGTGAGTACCACGATATGGTCACCGAAGCGTGCGGCCAGCCGGCGGGCCAGCTTGCGAGCCGGCCTGCCAAGGTCTTCATCGAAGTGACAATGCTCCCATGCGATATGCCGTAGACAGAGGCCCAGCGTTGCAGGCAGTACGAACAGCGCCAGCATTGTGTCGACCTGCACCAGTACGTCAATCTTGCATTGCTTGACATGGCGTCGGATGCCCGCCACCGTTGCCGCATAGGCACGCTTGAAAGACGGACGCTGCTGGAAAAGCGCGCTGTGCTTGACAGCTGGGTGTAGCGGGAAGCAACTCGCGGGATCCCACAGGCTCAGGACGCTTACTGCGTAGCCTTGTTCGGCCAGTGCATTTGCAATTGTGGCCGTCATCCGCTCAGCGCCCGCCATGACGTTTAGCGTTCCCGTCAGGAAGCACACGTTCGGGAGCTTTTGTTTCACGCGCGGGCCTCCTGAGCTACCAGCGTGGTGTGTGCACTATGTATCCAAAGTGCAAGGCCAAACAATACTGAAAGCAGGTTGGCGGTGGCATAGCCGAGGATGGCGCCATAGGCCCCAATACGTGGGATGGCGATGAGGTCGATAGCAATGGTGACGCCGAACACTAACCCCCACTTTATCGCCACCAGACGCGGCCGGCGCAAATAGATCGGCAGCAAGGTCAGGCCGACATCGGCGAAGACAAGGGCTGAAGCCAGTGCCGTGAATTGCAAAAGGTTGGCCGCTCTGGCGAACGCCGCGCCATAGAGAAGGTGGACTATCCAGTGGGCGCTCAGCGCTATCAGAATACCGCCAGTCATGCCCACGACTGTCATGGCGACGGTGATCTTCAGGATGTTGCGGCGGGCCTGGGCCAGGGTAGGCTGCGCATAAACGTAGATCGGTGCAACCCCTGCGGCCAGGATCGTGGCGAGTACCACAAAGTTGTCGAGGATTTGCATTGATGCTGCATAAGCACCGAGGTCGCCAAGCGATACCTGCGGCTTCAGGAGTAACTGGTCAATTCTGCGTGATGCCATCATCAGCATGAAACTGGCCCAGAAAAAAAGCCCGTTGCCGAACAATTCCCGGGTCAGCGCAGGGTCATGGGAGGTGGGGGGGTGCTGAGCACGGCTCAGGTAGAAGGTTGTTAGCAGCCCAGCCATTACCACGGATTCAAGCGCGAAAGCCAACGCGTAGGTTGGTACATTGCGAGTGCCGAGCATGAAGAGCAGGGCAACACAGGCCGCCTTTACCGATAAGGATGCCAAATTGAACAGCGTATTGGGCCTGGTCTGCGTATGTGCCTGCATCCACGCAGTCACGATGCCGAAAGGTTCGCGCAACATCACGGCCACGCCGAGGATTAGCGATGGTAGCCAGAATTCAATAGATTGAACGGTGATGAAGAGGAAGGCGCACATCAGCAGGTACCCTGTCGCCCCAGCCGCCAGCCGAAGCCTAAAAGCGTGGCTGATCAAGCGGTGTTGGGCCAGCGGGTTCGTATCTGCAACCAGGCGTGGGACTACAACCTCGCTCCCGCAAATCAGGGCAATGGAGGATGCAATATAGACTAGTGCTTGCGCATACTGAAAATGTGCAAAGCCATCCGGTCCGAGCCCGCGCGCCAGCATCGCGACGATGCCGATACCCGCGACGACCTGGAGGCCTCGCTCCACGAGCATCCAGATCAGGTTACTGGCAACCCTGCGCTGCATTACGCGGATCCAGCGCAGGTTGCGGGGGCGGCAGATCGCAACTTCGCATAGCAAATCAGCCACTGCCGGGCGACGGCTTCCAGCCCGAATCGCGACGCGATGCGTTGCCGGCGTGCCTCTTGATCGGCCGCAGAGCCAATACCTGCGGCCAAGGCCTTGCGTATAGCGTCAGCCAATGCCGAAGCGTTGCCTCTTGGTACGATGTCTCCACAGTCGCCAAGCAATTCCACCACGCCGGCTGCGTCTGTGGCAACCACCGGGCACCCACAAGCCAAGGCCTCGCCTACTGCCAGCGGCATGCCTTCGATGCTGGAGGAAAGCACAAAGAGGTCGGCCGCGTTGAGTAACGTTGTGATATCGCGGCGAGTTCCCGCCAGGGTGACACGCGACTCCAGATTGTGCTTTCGGATGGCCTGCCCGAGGGCGTAACGCTCCGGTCCGTCACCAACGATCATCAGGCGCGTATCGCTGTTAGGATCGAGTAGCGCGAAAGCTTCGATCAGCAGGAGTTGGGACTTCTGCGGCACTAAGCGACCGACGTTAAGAATCAATCGGGTGTCGGACGAAAGTCCCAGCACTGTCCTGCCGGTTTGCCTGGCCGCGGGGTCAGGGCTGAACTGCGTGGTGTCTATGCCGTTGGGCATCACTGCGAAATGCTCACCTGGTGCTGCTCTTGCCTCAATCATTGCCTGACGCCCTTGTGGACTCACATGCGTGATAAGACTACCCCAGCGGTCGGTGAGCCGGTAGGCGAGCATGAGCAGCCTGCCGCCCTCCCGCACGCTGTGGGCGGTGCAGATAACGGGCGGTGCGGCGGTGATGGCGGAAAGGGCACGTGCAAACAGGTTGGCATGAACCATGTGTGCGTGGATGATATCCGGGCGCCAGTCGCGCACAAATGCACGCAAGCGCCAAAGTGCACGCGCCATTGAAGTGGGCGTCTTGTGCATGTTGAGTTCCAGTATGGTCGCCGCGTCGGGCAGAATAACTTCGCAGCCTCGAGTCAAGCTAACTATCGCAACCGAATGGCCAAGTGCGATGAACTGGCGCGCCAGCGCTGCCACCTGTTGTTCGGCGCCACCGAGCTTAAGGCCAGTAGTGAGTAGCAGAATGCGCATGGGCTTGTTGGTGGAGAGAGGGGGATGGTCTGCTCACCGCGCCCCATACCCCGTCAGCAACGTTCGCAACGTCTTCACCCCGATCAGCAGGTCCAGCGCAAACGAACAATGCTTGACGTAGTACAGGTCATAGCTGAGCTTGGTCACGGTTTCTTCATGCGTGCCTACATAGCCCTGCTGGACCTGGGCCCATCCGGACAAGCCGGGCCGCACCAGGTGCCGGTACGGGTAATACGGAATCGTATGGGCGAATTCGTCGACCATCGGCACCTGCTCGGGACGCGGGCCGATCAGGCTCATGTCGCCTACCAGCACATTCCACAACTGGGGGATTTCATCTAGCCGGTATTTGCGGATGACGCGGCCCACGCGGGTGACGCGCGGATCGCGGCGGGCGGCGAATTGCGCCGGCGCGCCGGCGTCGAACGCCATGCTGCGGAACTTGAACATGGTGAAGGGCTTGCCGAACAGTCCCACCCGCCCTTGGCGGAACAGAGCGGGGCCGGTGGATTCGAGGCGGATTGCGAGTGCTACAACTACGCCCAGCGGCAGCGCGAGCGGCGCCATGCAGAGTACAGCGGCGAGGTCTATCAGGCGTTTGGCGAAGCTGTAGAAGTAGTGCGCGGCGTAGTCGTCGAGGAAGTTCTCGTCGATGTGCGCCAGCCCCACGCGGCCGGTCAGCATCTCGCCGATCCGCTCGACAGAATACATGCGTACGTGGCTGAGCTTGAACTGGGCGAGCACGCGGGTGCGCTCGGGGTCCGCGGTCGCATTGCGGTCCAGCATCAGGCCGTCGCAATGCACGGCTTCGTCCAGCGAGCTGATGGCCTGGAAGCGGGTGGGGCTAGCCGGTGCCGCGCCGGGCATGGCGAGGATCTGCTCCAGTTGCGCCAGCGTGGCGGCATCGGTATAGCCGAAAAAGGGTACGTAGTTGCGCACGAAGCGCCGGTAGCCGAACCAGATCCAGCCTAACGTGGTGACATAGCTGAGCAGCAGCGCGCCGCGCGAATACTCGAGATGGAAGGCGGCGAAGACGAAGAGCAGCGCGGCAAAGGGCAGGGTGGCGGCCAACCCGACCAGGCTGTTGCCTTCCATGGCGGGCAGGTGCAGGGAGCGGTGCAGCAGCACGAAGGCGAACAGATAGGGCAGTACCGACCACAGCAGGGTACGGGTGAAGACGTAAGTGACCAGGGCGGCGTGATGGGCGAACTCGGCGAGCGCGATATTGAGACCGAACAGCAGCAGGCCCAGCAGCGCCCAGGCCAGCATGCGGCTGGCGCGGCGGACGGTTTCGGAGCCCTGCGGGCGGCTCAGCTGGGCAGGGCGGCCGACGCCGTGTGTCTTGTTCATTGTCCGCCTGCTCCAGTGCTGGCCGCCGCGCGGGCGGCGCCTGGCGTGCCCGCCAGCGCTTGCTGGTAGATCGTCCAGGTGGCGTCGGCCATTGGCTCCAGGCCAAATTCCCTTACCCAGCGCGTCCGGGCATTGCGTCCCAGTGTCTCACGCAGTGTGGGGTCGTCGGCCAGCCGTGCCAGCGCGGCCGCCCAGGCGTGTTCGTCATCGCCGGCGACCAGCAGGCCGCTGGCGCCGCTGTCCAGTTGCTCCCGGATGCCCGGGAGGTCGCTGGCGACGACGGGCAGGCCGGCGCGCATGGCCTCCAGTACCGAAAGCGGGAAGCCTTCATGGTCGGATGCCAGCGCGAAGGCCTGGGCCGAAGCCAGCAGGGATGGCACGTCGGTGACCGGGCCAGCAAACCTTACCCGGCCCGGTGCCATGCTATCGGCCAGGGACTGCAGGGTGGCCATCTGGGGGCCAACACCTGCCAGTACCAGCTCGCAATCGGGCAGGGCGGCGCGGGCGAAGGCACGGATCAGCAGATCGGCGCGTTTCGGGGCGGCCAGGCGCGCCACCATGACAATGCGCCGCAGCGGCGCGCCGGGTGTGGCCCGCGCGCTGCTGTCGGCGATGCCGTTGCGGATCACGCTGACCCGCGCGGCGGGGATCGGCAGCGACGCGGCCAGCGCGCGTTCGCCCTGCGCCACGCAGATCAGGCGGGCGGCCAGCGGCGCTAGCAGCCATTCCATGCAGCGAGAGATGAGGCGCTGGCGAGCCGGGGCGGCGGCCTTGAAGGCAAAGCCATGCACCGTATAGACCACCGGGATGCCGAGCAGCCAGCCGGCTACCCGGCCTAGCGCGCCGGCCTTTGCGCTGTGCGCATGGATCAGGTCGGGCGCGGTCTCCCGGAGGGCCTTGAGCAGTTCCCTGAGCGCGGCCAGCGCGCGCAGCGGCGAGAGGGCGTTGTCGAGCAGGGCCAGGCGTATGGTGCGGGCGCCGGCGGCTCGGGCGGCGTCCAGCAAGGGCCCGTCGCCCCCGGCCAGCAGCACGGGATCGATCCGGTCGCGCAGGGCGTGCAGCAGATCGGCGACGTGCGTCTGCGCCCCGCCGATCTCGGAGTTCGTGATCAGGAAGGCGATACGCTGGCGATGGGGGGGCAGGGGCGAAGGCACTGGGCAAAAAAGCGCGAGGGCGGGCAACAGGAACAGGCTACCAGGGCATTTCAGCATGGCCGACGAGCCTGGGGCAGGGCCGGCGGCAGGCTGTCCGGCAGGCCTGTCCCCAGACACTGGCCAGGCACCTGGGGCACCCCGCTCAGGTGGGGATCGATCCACTTTCAGGCAGGCTTGCCGCGCCATTTTCCAGCAAAACCGTTCGATTATAACTGGCGCGCCACTCGCAATCCGGCAAAATACGGTCTTTGACGCATTTGCCCGCCGACTCGGCCCTGGCCGGAATCCGTGCCTGGCAACGTCGACTGGTTCTACCGCTTACACACAGGATGACCCATGCAAGCAGATCCTTCCATTTTCAAGGCCTACGATATCCGTGGCATCGTTGACAAGACCCTCACGCGTGACGTGGCGCGTGCGATTGGCTTGTCGTTCGGTACGGCCGCCGCGGAGCAAGGCGAGCGCGCCGTGGTGGTCGGGCGCGACGGGCGCCTGTCGGGACCGGACCTGCTAGGCGGATTGGTCGAGGGCTTGCGTGCCGCAGGCATGGACGTGATCGACCTCGGCATGGTGGCCACGCCCATGGTGTACTTCGGCACCAATGTCGAGCTGGCGGGGCGCCGCGCCACTTCCGGCATCATGGTGACCGGCAGCCA
The DNA here is from genome assembly GCF_054515855.1 of Cupriavidus sp. PET2-C1. Taxonomy (NCBI): domain Bacteria; kingdom Pseudomonadati; phylum Pseudomonadota; class Betaproteobacteria; order Burkholderiales; family Burkholderiaceae; genus Cupriavidus; species Cupriavidus sp. PET2-C1. The sequence continues at coordinate 3,269,535 of NZ_CM137259.1, read as the reverse complement.
CAACCCGCCCGACTACAACGGCTTCAAGATGGTGCTGGCCGGCAAGGCGATCTACGGCGAGCAGATCCAGTCGCTGCGCCAGCGCATCGACGCCGGCAAGTTCGCCAGCGGCGCGGGCGGCTATCAGCAGGTCGACATCCGCCAGCAGTACCTAGACCGCATCGTTGGCGACGTCAAGCTGGCGCGCCCGATGAAGATTGCGCTGGATGCCGGCAATGGCGTGGCGGGTGCCTTCGTGGGCGACCTGTTCCGCGCGCTGGGATGCGAGGTGACGGAGCTGTTTTGCGAGGTGGATGGCAATTTCCCCAATCACCATCCCGATCCGGCCCATGTGGAAAACTTGCAGGACCTGATGCAGTGCCTGCGCGACACGGATTGCGAACTGGGCCTGGCCTTTGACGGCGACGGCGATCGCCTGGGCGTGGTGACCAAGGACGGCCAGGTGATCTTTCCTGATCGCCAGCTGATGCTGTTTGCCGAGGAGATCCTGTCGCGCAATCCCGGCCAGCAGATCATCTACGACGTGAAGTGCACCGGCAAGCTGGCTCCCTGGATCCGCGCGCATGGCGGCGAGCCGCTGATGTGGAAAACGGGCCATTCGCTGGTCAAGGCCAAGCTCAAGGAGACTGGCGCGCCCCTGGCCGGCGAGATGAGCGGCCACGTGTTCTTCAAGGATCGCTGGTACGGTTTCGACGACGGCCTGTACACCGGCGCGCGCCTGCTGGAGATCCTGTCCAAGCAGGCCGATCCGAGCGCGGTGCTCAATGCCTTGCCTAACTCCAACTGCACGCCCGAGCTGCAGCTCAAATGCGCGGAAGGCGAAGCCTTCACGCTGCTCGACAAGATCCGCGCCAATGCAAAGTTCGACGGCGCGCGTGAAGTCATCACCATCGATGGCGTGCGCGTGGAGTACCCCGACGGCTTTGGCCTGGCGCGTCCGTCCAACACCACACCGGTGGTGGTGATGCGTTTCGAGGCCGACAACGATGCCGCGCTGGCGCGTATCCAGGCTGAATTCAAACGCGTGATCCTGGCGGAAAAGCCGGACGCGCAACTCCCCTTCTGAGCGGATGCCGTTGACTGAGCCCCTGACGGGAACAACGGGCAAATCCTTGACCCCGCATGCGCTGCCCGCGCGGCCGCGCATCCTGGTGGTCAAGGTCTCGTCGCTAGGCGACGTGGTGCATAACATGCCGCTGGTGCACGACCTGCGCGCGCGCTGGCCGGATTGCGAGATCGACTGGGTGGTCGAGGAGGGCTATGCCGATCTCGTGCGCTTGCTGCCCGAAGTGCGGCGGGTGATTCCGTTCGCGCTGCGGCGCTGGCGCAAGCGCTTCTACCAGGCTGCGACCTGGCGGGAGATCGGTGCGTTCAAGCGCGCCTTGCGAGAGGACGCTTACGACGCCGTGATCGAGACGCAGGGCCTGCTCAAGACTGCCGTGGTGGCACGCGTGGCCAACCGCCGCGAGGGCGCGCCCGTGATCGGGCTGGCCAATGCCACGCAAGGCTCTGGCTATGAGCCGGCCGCGCGGCTGTTCTATACCGAGCCCGTGACCGTACCCCGCCAGACGCATTCGGTGCGGCGTTCGCGCCTGCTGGGCGCGGCGCTGACGGGTGGCACGCCGCCGGAGCCGCCCCAATTCTTCGGCCCCGGCGCGCGCACGCTGCACGTCGACGATGCGCTATGGGCCGGCCTGCCAACGCGCTACGCAGTGTGCTTTCACGCTACTGCGGGCGCGAAGAAGAAATGGCCGCTGGCCAGCTGGCACGACCTCGGCCGCCGGCTGTTGGACGATGGCCTGACCATGTTGCTGCCCTGGGGCAACGACGCGGAACGGCGCGCGGCGCAAGACATCGCTGCCGGCGTGCCGCAGGCGCAGGTGCTGCCGCGCTTCACGGTCATGCAGGGGTTTGGCCTGATCAATCGCGCCGAGGTGGTGATCGGCGTCGATACGGGTTTGGTCCATATCGCCGCGGCGCTGTGCCGGCCCACGGTCGAGATCTATACCGCGACGTGGCGCTGGAAGACGGAAGGCTACTGGTCGGACCGCATCGCCAATGTGGGCGACGATGGCATCGTGCCGTCCGTCGATGAAGTCTACGCAGCCGCCCGGCGCGTGCGCGGGCAGGGGAACTGATGCTGCGCGTTTTGTATAACCTGCTATGGCTGCTGGCGCTGCCGGTCGCGCTGCTGCGCCTGGTGTGGCGTGCTCGTAAGGAGCCCGGCTACGTGCAGCACGTGGGCGAGCGCCTTGGCGCCTACGGCGGCCTGCCGTCGGCGGGGCCGTGGCTGTGGGTCCACGCCGTATCGGTGGGCGAGACCCGTGCCGCGCAGCCGCTGATTGACGCGCTGCTGGCGCAATATCCGAGCCATCGGCTCTTGCTCACGCACATGACGCCCACCGGGCGGCAAACCGGCGCCCAGTTGTATGGCGCCGAGCCGCGCGTGCTGCAGTGCTACCTGCCGTACGACCTGTCGTGGCTGGTGCGGCGCTTCCTGCGCTACTTCCGTCCGGATGCCGGCATGCTGATGGAAACCGAGGTATGGCCCAACCTTGTGCGCGGTGCCCGCGTGGCCGGCGTGCCGTTGCTGCTGGTCAATGCCCGGCTGTCACCGCGCAGCTTCCGCCGCACCGCGCGCTTTGGCAGCGCTGCCACCGCGATGTATCGCGACTTCACCGCGGTGCTGGCGCAGACCCAGGGCGACGCTGAACGCTTCCGCGCGCTCGGGCTGCCGTCGGTGCAGGTGACCGGCAACCTCAAATTCGATATGCAACTGCCCGAGGCAGGCCTGCAGCGCGGCCGCGTGCTGCGCCAGGGGTTTGGCTCGCGCGCCGTGTTCGCCGCCACCAGCACGCGTGACGGCGAGGAAGCGTTGCTGCTGGAAGCGTTCGCGCGTTGGCAGGCGCTCGGCGCCGAGGTGCCGCGCCCGGCTTTGCTGCTGGTGCCGCGCCATCCGCAGCGCTTCGATGAAGTGGCGGCGCTGGTCACGCGTGCCGGCTTCACGCTGCAGCGCCGCGGCATGCTTGGCGATTCCGCTGCGTGGGAGCAAGCGGGACTGCCTGAGCCGGTCACGGCGGATGTGCTGCTGGGGGACTCCATGGGCGAGATGGCGATGTACTTCGCCGCCTCGGATATCGCCTTTATCGGCGGCAGCCTGCTGCCGCTGGGCGGGCAGAACCTGATCGAATCCTGCGCCGCTGGCACGCCCGTCCTGATCGGGCCGCATACCTTCAACTTTGCGCAGGCCACTGAAGATGCCATCGCTGCCGGCGCCTGCCAGCGCGTGGCGGATGCCGATGCGCTGATGCGCGCGGCGGCCACGATATTGGGCGATGTGCCGGGGCTCGAAGCCATGCGCGGCAATGCGCGTGAGTTCGCGGTGCTTCACCGGGGTGCCACGGCGCGCACGATGGCTGCGCTGGGGCAGGTGCTGGCTTCGTGATTGGTTGGTCCGTTAGGCTGGCTGGAACCGCATTCGCGCCGAGCGTAAGTGCGGCGGGAGCTTTCGGGGCCGGTCAAGGCGCGCATCGACGGTGACAAAGCCCAGCCTGCGATAGAGCGCCGCCGCCCGCACATTGCTGCGCAGCACGTCGAGAAACAGGCCCTGGCCGGCTCGAGCGGGTAGCAATCCCGAGCGCATGGTGTCCGCAAAGAGCCCTTGGAAGATGCCCTGCCCACGCATATCGTCACGCGTGGCACAATGCGCGAGCAGGGTTTGCGTGCGCTTTGGCGGCGGAATCTCCCGCTCCAGTATCAGGCCTCGTGCGGCGATGCTGGCGGTTTGCCGCAAGCCAAAGAAACGCAGGAATGCCAGCGCAATGTGTGGATCGTCCAGCAGGTTGGTGCGGCCATCCTGGATCGCTAGCACCGCTACCGGCTGGTCTTCAATTGTGGCGACGCGATGCCGCCGCCATGAGAATTTACCAGTGTCAGACGCAATGACCTGCCGCAGGAAAGCCACACGTGCCTCCCCGGCGTTTCCCAGCAGGTAATCAAACTCGAGCTGGCCCGAGGCCATCACCAGCGGCGCCAGGGCCGCTGCATCGTGTGCCGTAGCTGGGCGGAAGACGATTTCGGTCAACGCGTTCAACGGCACCGGCGGCCATGCAGTCACTTGTGTGCAAGCCGTGCGAGGGCGTCGACGGTGGTGCGAATCTGCTCGGGCGTGTGCGTCGAACAGATAAAGAAGCGCAGGCGCGCCGCCTTTTCTTCTACGGCTGGATAGAAGATCGGCTGGGTATTGATACCTTCGTCGAAGAGCGTGTTCGCCCACTGCGCGGCCTTCATCGAACTCCCCGTGATGACTGGGATCACGGAATAGCCGGCACTGCTCCCCGTATTCAGGCCCGCCTCTCGCGCAAGCGCGAGGAACAGTTGCCCGCGCTCGCGCAATGTTGCGACGCGTTGCTGCTCGGCCAGCATCCGCTGCAAGGCGGCCAGCGATGCCGCGGCCAGCATCGGGGCAATGCCCACGCTGTACAGGAAGCCCGGGGCCAGGTGCCTGAGGATGTCGGTCAGCGCCTGTTCGCCGGCGATATAGCCACCACAGCCGGCCAGCGTCTTGCTGAAGGTTCCCATCCAGATATCCACTTCGCGTCCCGCTACGCCGCAGTGCTCGCGGATGCCTTTGCCGTTGGCGCCGAGCACGCCCAGCGAGTGCGCTTCGTCGACCAGCAGGAACGCCGCGTGGCGGCGCTTGATGTCAATAAAGCGCTCCAGGTCCGGCAGGTCACCATCCATGCTGTAAAGGCCTTCGATGGCGATCAGCACACGCTGGTACTCGCGGCGCACGCGCGTCAGGATGTCATCGAGCGCCTGCCAGTCGTTATGCGGGAAACTCAGCCGCTTGGCGCCGCTGAGCTGCGCGCCTTGCACGATGCTGTTGTGGGCGAGCGAGTCGTGCAGGACCAGGTCATTCGGCCCGAACAGCGAGCCGATGACCGTGACATTGGTGGCATGGCCGCTCACGAACGCCACGCAGTCGTCCACCTCGTACAGCTCGGCCAGCGCATGCTCCAGATCGCGCTGCACGGGACGCTCGCCGGCCACCATGCGGCTGGCGGAAGCCGAGGTGCCGTAGCGGTCGATGGCGGCCTTGGCGCTGGCGGACACTTGCGCGTCGCCAGCCAGCCCGAGGTAGTTGTAGTTGGCGAAGTTGATATAGCTCTTGCCGCCGATCTTCGTGGTGGCGCCGGCCACGCCTTCGTGCACCCGGAAGAAGGGCGATGCAATGCGCAGCTGCTCGCTCATCTGGCGGCCGATGGCCACCTGCTGGTACGCCGGCAGCGTATCGAATCGGCACAGCTGCGCCAGCTCCGACGGTGCGGCCGGCCGCACCATGGCCGCTGGGGCGGCCTCGATTTCGTTGGTCACCCGCTCAAGCTGGCGCCGCAGCGCCTTGGCGGCAAGTTGTTGCCTCAGGTGGTCGCCCAATCCCATACGTCTTCCTTGTTCAATCAGGTGGCCGGTCCGGTCCACTCCCACGCATCGGGTTGCGCGAGCAGCGCCGAACACAGGCGATAGTTCATCTCATGGCTGGGGCGCAGGGCCGTCACCCGTGCTAACAGCGGCGCGCCCAGCAAGGCCAGGTCTCCGATCAGGTCCAGCACGCGGTGGCGCACGAACTCCTCGGGCAGGCGCATGCCGCCGAGCACATTTCCACCGACGATGGTCGCCGTGCACGATGGCCGCGCGCCGCGCAGGATGGGCTTGCCGCGCAGGTAGCCAAAGGCGATCGTGGGAATCGCCCATTTCAGGCGGCCGTACGAGCGCGACGGCGCGATCTCGCTGGCGAAGCGCTCCGGATTGATTTCGCCTTGCCAGGACAGCACGCCGAAGCCCTTGAGGTCGTTGGTGACCTTCAGTTCATAGCGTGCGGCCGGCTCGATCATCAGTTCGCGCATCTCGCTGTCGGCCACCGTCAGGCGGCGCAGCACGCGCAGGAAGCGCTTGGGCTCCGGCAGCGCAGTGCGGCCGCAAGCTTGCATTGCCTGAATCCACGGCAGGGCGCTGCCGTCGAGGATGGGGACTTCTTCCGCGTCGAGTTCCACCGTGGCGTGATCGATCTCGCAGGCCAGCAGCGCGGCCAGCAAATGTTCCACGGTGCGTACGCGCAGGCCGTTGCCGGCCTGCAAGGCAGTGCACAGCGGCTGCGCCAGGCGCAGACCGGGCACGGCAGGCAGATCGGCCAGGGGCTGGCCATTGCGCACCCGTCGGAACACGATGCCTTGGCCCGCGCCGGCGGGCCGGATCCGCACATTGACGCGCCGGCCGGTGTGCAGGCCGTGGCCCGCGATCACCAGATCGCGCGCCAGCGTGCCTTGGCTTGCCTGCCAGCCGGTCATGCCAGTTATGCCAGTCATGGCAGCGCTGGCGCGGCAGAGGCGTTGGATTCGACCTTGTTGGCGAGCACGCGGATATCCTCGGCATCCATATCCAGCGCGTGGCGCGCCACCAGCGCCTCAATCTTCTGCCGCGCCTCCGACGGCGCATCTTCCGCGCCGCCCATCTCGCCAGTACCACCTGTGCGGATGGAATCGACGATCTTCTGCGCCAGCGAGCGCACCGTGGCGCCGTCCGCCAGCAGCATCACCGACAGCTTGACCTTGAAGGACTCCTCCACGGCCATACCGAGTTCCATCCCCATCAGCGAATCCATGCCGAGATCGACCACCGAGCGGTCGATGTCGACCTTCTTCGCGGACAGGTGGAGGATGCGCGCAATCTGCGCCTGCATGGTCTCGATCACCAACTGCAGCGCCTGGGCGTGCGGCAAGGCGCGTACCTCGCCATCCAGGCTGGAGCCCGCTGCGCGCTGCGCGTCCTGGCTGTCGCTGCCGAGCATCTCCACGTAGCGCAGCGAGCGCGCCGCCGGCATTACCCGTGCGACCGCTTGCCAGTCGAGCCAGAGCACCGCTTCGCCGGCGCGGTTTGCCAGCAACGCATGTTCCAGCGCCGCCATGGCCTCGGCGGAGGTGATCGAGCGCCCACCGATACGTGCTTGCAGCGCTTCGCGCGTTTGCGCGTTGCGCGCCAGGAACCCGACATCCTCTAGCGGTCCCCAGGCCATGAAGCAGCCGGGCAGCCCACTGGCGCGGCGCAGGTGCACCAGCGACTCCAGGAAGGTGTTGGCGGCAACATAGCTGGACTGGCCAGGGCTGCCGAGGAACGTCGTTGCCGACGAATACGCAACGAAGAAGTCGAGCGGCAGCGCGTGGGTGGCGCGGTGCAGGTTCCACGCGCCGGCTACCTTGGGCGCCAGCACGCTACTAAAGCGCTCGTCGTCCAGGTTGGCGATCAGGCCATCGGCGATGGTCATGGCGGAATGCACCACGCCCTTGAGCGGCGTACCAGTATTTTCTATCCGCGTGACCAGCGCCTTGACGGCGGCGCCGTCCGTTAGGTCGCAAGAAGCCACCGTGACGGTGACGCCGAGCGTCTCATGCCATTGCCGCGCTTGCGCCGCGAGGTCCTCGGACAAGGCACCGCTGCGGCTGGCCAGCACCACGTGCCGAGCACCTCTGTCCACCAGCCAGCGCGCCGTGGCAAAGCCGAGCCCACCGGTGCCTCCTGCCACCAGGTAGGCGGCTTGCGGGTTCAGCGCGAGCCGCGTGGGCTTGGGCGTCTGTGGTGCCGGCGTGCCGGCCGGGAAGGTGATCACGATCTTGCCGATCTGGCGCGCCTGCTGCATGTAGCGGAAGGCCTCCTCAACCCGGTGCGCGGGGAACGTGCGGTACGGCAGCGGATCAAGCGTGCCGCTGGCCAGCAATTTCATGATCTCGGCGAAGAGCCTTGCCGTCAGTCCGGGTTGCGCATGCATCAGCTGGTCCGCATCGATACCGAAGTAGCTGATGTTGTTGCGGAAAGGGCGCAGGCCGATTCGGCTGTTCTCGTAGAAATCGCGCTTGCCCAGTTCCAGGAAACGGCCGAACGGGCGCAGCACATCGATACTGCGTACCATTGCCTCGCCCGCCAGTGAATTGAGGACAATGTCCACGCCCTGGCCGCCAGTGCGCAGCAGGATGTCGTCGGCAAACGCCAGGCTGCGTGAATCGAATACATGGTCCGCGCCCAGCAGGCGCACGAATTCGCGCTTCTCATTGGTGCTCGCCGTAGCGAACACTTCGGCACCGAGATGGCGGGCCAACTGGATGGCGGCGACACCCACGCCGCCAGCCGCGCCGTGCACCAGCACGCGTTCGCCCTTGCGCAGGCGGGCCAGCTCGCACAGCGCATAGAAGGCGGTGAAGAAGGTGGTGGGAATCGTCGCCGCCTCCTCGAAGCTCAGCCGCTCGGGCTTGAGCGCCACGGCGCCCGCGCGGGTGCGCACGCGACTGGCGAAGCAGGCCGGGGCGAAGCCGAGTACCGCGTCGCCGGGCGCGAAGTCCTGTACATCCTTGCCGACGCGCGTGATGCGGCCGGAGAGTTCCATGCCGATGGTCGGACCCGCGAAGCCATTCTCCACGGCTTCGTCGGACAGCAGGCCCAGGGCGTACATCACGTCGCGGAAGTTCAGGCCGGTGGCGGCGGGTTCGATCTCTACCTCGTCCGGAGTCAGCTCGCGCTCTTCCAGGGCGAACCACTGCAAGTGGCGCAGCGATCCCGGTGATTCGAAGGCCAGCACGCTGTGCTGGTCCGGCTGTCCGGTGCCGGCGCCTTGCTCACGCAGTTCGATGGTGGCGCACGGCAGCATGCGCGGCACAAAGCGGCCAATGCGCGTGAGCAGCACTTCTTCTTCGCGTTCTTCCGATAGCAATTCGCGCACCAGCATGGGCGCAGGCCGTTCGCAGGCGGGATCGATATCGATCAGGTGGCAGGATAGCTCCGCGTACTCGTTCATCAGCACGCGGCCCAGGCCCCACAGTGTTGCCTGTTCCGGCTGGAACGATGACGGCTGCGCGCCGGGCGCGGCCAGCGGCGCGCCGCCACGGCTCACCACCCACAGACGCACCGGCGCGGCCGCATCGGCCAGGCCGCGCACCAGTTGCGCCAGCGCGATCGAGGTGCTCGCTTGCGCGCGCATCATGTCCTCGCCATCGGTCCCGGCATCCCTGCCGTCGATATCGGCGGCGAGGAAGACCACGTGGCATGGCGCATTCCCTGCCGCACCGAGCGATGGATGGGCAAGCAGCCCTTGCACCGAGTCAAGCACCGCGATCTGCGCACTGGTGGAGTCGGCCTGCAACGTATCGCTCACGGCGGCCATCAGCCGGCCGCGCGCGGCGGGGTTCAGCAGCAGCCATTGGGCGGCAGGTGCCACGGGAGCGGGCGCGGCTACGGGGTCCGCGCCACGACGCGCGAGCAGGAACGCTGGCACGCCCTCGAGTTCAAGATCGGCTTCCGTGTGGCGGACCGGTGTTTCGAAACCGTGCTCCTGCAGCAGGGCGATGACGGCGCTGGCACCTAGCAACTCGCCACGGCCCAGCGTCCACCAGTCCGGCGACAGGCCGAACACGATGTCCGAGAAGCGGCTCGACTGGCTTTCCGCCACGATCAGCAGCGCGCTGGGCGTCATCCATGCGCGCGCGGCTTCGATCAGCCGCGCCGGATGGGCGCCCGCGCGCAGCAGGTTGTTGATGATCAGGATATCGTACTGAGCGGGGCGGCCGGGCTCGGCCGCCAGCGACGGCGTGTCGCCCAACTCGATCTGCACCGTTCGGATCAGCGGATGTTCGGTGGCATCGAAGGCGCCCAACTGCTCGGCACTGCCGGCAATGGCGTAGTCGCAGCGCGATTGCAGGTGTGAGCCAAAGGGCTGGAACAGGTTGGTGCCCGGTGCGATCACTTCTAGCACGCGCAAGGGCCGTGGAGCATCCCATGCCTCGACCGCGGTGTCCAGGCAGGCGCTGGCCAGCGCGTTGACGTGGGTCCAGGTCGGCGAGGCCTCGTAGAGGTGGTCCACCAGGCTGCTGTGCCCGTTCGGCAGTACGACCTGTGGGCTGAGCCTGCCGTCGAGCACGGCGGGCAGCGCAGCGCCGCAGTGCGCCAGCAGCGTGAGTTCGGCTACATGGCCCGGCGAAGCGGAAAGCAGGCTACGCCAGAGTTCGTCGATGGCCGGCAGCGTCTCGTTGCCGCGCACCAGCAGGCCGTCGCGCCGGGCCAGCACGCCATCTTCCAACAACATGCCGATCAGGCGCTCCAGCAGCGCCGGGTTGGCGCTCGCGGGCAACTGCGGCTGACCTAGCACATCCATCGCCTCGACCGCACGCAGGGCATAGGCCGCTGCCAGCACGTCGAGCAAAGGCATGACTTCGGTCAGGTGGGTACGGCGGTGGGCCGCATCTTCCTGCGCCAGCAGCTTGGCCGCGGCCGTTGCGATCAGCGTGGCCGGCGCGGGCAGGGCGGCCGCGCTGATGTCGGCGGCATACGGCCGGGCCTCCGTGACGAAGGCAAAGCGGCTAGGTGCCGCGTGGAGCCGGGCCTGCAGGTCGACCCGCCGGAAGCGGCAGGCACCCACGCGCATGACTACCTGGCTGGCTGCGTCCAGGTAGGTGAACGAAGCCACCAGCGAATGCGGGCTGCGTAGCTCGATGCGGGCCACTACGCGGCGCACTGCTTCGCCGCGGCCGTAGAAGTCGATGCGGCCCATCTGTACCGGCACGTAGGCGGCCACGTCGGCCACCGCCTCATCTTCGCCGGCCGCCGCGCCAATCAGGGCCAGCAGCGGGTGGAAGCCGCCGTCGATCGCCGCCGGGTGCATCGCGTAGGGCGCCAGCGCGTCTTCCAGCACGGCGGGCTGCACCAGCTCCGCCACGGCCGTGTCGCCGGCAACGCGCACTGACTTTACCCACTTGAAGGCCGGACCGAAGTTTAGCCCGATCTCCGCGGCCTTGCCGTACAGGCATTCGCCGTCGATATCGGATGCAGCCTCCAGGGCAGCCAGTTCCGCCGCGCCGATGGTCTCGGCTGGCACCGCGGCGGGGCCGCCGGGCAGCAGCCGGCCGGCTACGCCGATGGTCCACGGATCCGTACTCAGGCGCGGGCGCGTCTCGATGACGAAGCCGTTGGTGCGGGGATCTACGGTAAAGCGGAACAGTCGGCCTTGTTGCGCCTGAAACACCACCGGCGAACGGATTTCCAGATTTTCCACCGCACAGGTTTCGGTACCGAAATGCAGGCGCGCGGCGGCCAGCGCCATTTCCGCGTAGCCCGCGCCGGGGAAGATCACCGCGCCGTCCACCATGTGGTCGGCCAGCAGCGGCAGCTTGACCGGGTCAATCTGGTTCTCCCAGGCCACTGCGCTGTCTTTCAGGCGATAGCCCAGTAGCGGATGCTCGCGGCGCCGGTTGACCAGGTCATAGCCCTCGCTGGTGGGCGCCAGCCAGTGGCGGCCGCGCTGCCACGGGTAGGTCGGCAGCGCCAAGTCCGGGTCTGCTGGCGGGTAGGCCACGTCCATGTCGAGGCTGGCGCCCTGCGCCAACGCTACGCAGAACGCGTGCTGCAGCTGCGCGGCGCTGTCGTGATTGCGCTTGAGGGTGGGCAGGGCGCTGCCGTTGGCCTTGGCGTGCTCAAGCGTCTGAGTGACGTAGCTGCGCAAGATCGCGTGCGGACCGATCTCCAGGAACACGCGCACGCCAGCGTCCACCAGGTGGCGCGCGGCGGCTTCGAACCGAACTGGTTCGCGGATATTGCGCCACCAGTATTGCGCGTCGAGCATCGTGCCGGGCAGTTGCGCGCCGGTGACGGTCGAGATGAACGGCGTGGGCGCATCCCGCGGCCGCAGGTCGGCCAGCCTCGTCAGCACCAGATCGCGAATTGGATCCATGCGCTTGCTATGGAAGGCGTAATCGAGATTCAGCGCCTGGAAGAATTTTCCGCTCTGGGCCAATTCCTCCAGCATGGTGGTAATGGCCTTGGGCGAGCCGGCCAGAGTGACGGCTTCGGGGCTGTTGACCCCCGCCACCTCAAGATCTTCACCGAGCCCAAGCCGGTCGATGAGTTGCTGCGCGGCTTCCACGCTGACACCGGCGGCGGCCATCTTGCCGTTGCCGGCCGTCGTGGCCTGCGCGCGGCTGCGCTCCTTGATCACATGCACAGCCTGCACCAGTGTCAGCGCACCCGCCGCCCAGGCTGCCGCCACTTCGCCTACGCTATGGCCGACGCATGCGTCGTAGCGCAGGCCACGTGCCTGCAGCGAGCGCACCACGCCAACCTGCAGCGCGAACAGCAGCGGCTGCGCGTTCTCCGTGCTTTCGAGCCAGGCGGCGGTGGCGCCTTCGCGCATTACCGCGGCTAGTGACGGGCTGCCATCTTCCTGCCACATGGCATCAATATTCTCGATGGTTTCGCCGAACACGGCGTCTTCCAGCAACAATCGCTGACCCATGCCCGCCCATTGCGAACCATTGCCGGAGAAGACCAGCGCCAGTTTGTTGTCTGCGCCGGCCGGTGCTTCCCCAAGGGTGACGCCGGGGGCGCTCTCCCCGCGTGCCAGCATGTCGAGCGATGCCATGCCGTCTTCCGGGCTAGTCGGCAGGATTACCGCACGCTGGTGCAGCCACTGGCGCTTGCGCGCGACTGCGCTGGCCAGTGCCTCCCACGACGCACCAGCCTGCAGACGCGCGTGAAACCGGCTCGCCAGCTCGCGCACGGCATCGAGGCTGCGTGCGCTCAGGATCAGGGCCGAGGGCACCGCAGCCGGCACGGTCTTGTCCGCGGCGCCACTTCGGGCCTCAGCCTCGCCCAGCAGGACGTGGGCATTGGTGCCGCCGAAGCCGAAGGAATTCACGCCCATCAGCAGCGGCTTGCCGTTCGTATCGAGCGGCTGGTATTGGTCGACCACACGCAAGCCGCCGCCGGCAAAGTCGATATTCGGATTGGGGTTCCTGAAGTGCACTGTGGCCGGCACAGCCTTGTGCTTCAGGCAAAGCACCGTCTTGAGCAGGCCCGCCATGCCGGAGGCCGTCTCCAGATGGCCCACATTGGTCTTGGCCGAGCCGATCAGCAGCGGCCGGTCCGGTGCCCGGTCCTTGCCCAGCACCTCCGTCAGCGCACGGGCCTCGATCGGGTCGCCTACCGCGGTGCCGGTGCCATGTGCTTCCACGTACGCAATATCCAGCGGATCCACGCCCGCGCGGGCATAGACGTCGTTGAGCAGCGCCGCCTGCGTGGCTGCAACCGGCACATTGATGCCGCCTTGCGAATGGCCGTCGGAATTCACGCCGGACGACACGATGACCGCATGGACGCTATCGCCGTCTGCCAGCGCCTTGTCGAGCGGCTTGAGCAGGACCAGAGCGCCGCCCTCGGCCCGCACATAACCGTCGCCCGCCGCATCAAAAGCGCGGCAACGCCCGGTCGGCGACAACATCGACGCCTTGGCGAAACTGACGAAGGGGGACGGGTGCAGGAGCAGGTTCACGCCGCCCGCCAGCGCCGTATCGGCCTCGCCCGCATGAATCGCGTTGCAGGCCTGATGCAGCGCGACCAGCGACGACGAGCACGCCGTATCGATCGACATGCTGGGACCACGCAGGTCGAACAAATAGGAAATCCGGTTTGAGGCGATGCTCAGCGTATTGCCGGTCGCCGAATACGCGTCCGCCACACTTAGGTCATCTGCCCCGCGGTCGCCGTAGTCCTGGCTGGCCACGCCGATAAAGACCGCGCAATTGCTGCCCGCCATTTCGGCCGGCAACTGGCCGGCGTTCTCGAAGGCCTCCCAGGCAAGTTCCAGCAGCAGGCGCTGCTGCGGGTCCATCTGCCGGGCCTCGCGTGGCGAAACACCAAAGAAATCCGCATCGAAGCCAGCAATGTCATCCAGTACGCCGGCAGAAAATGTATAGCTCTTGCCCGGCTCACGCTTGGCCGGGTGGAGATAGAACTCTGTGCCGAAGCGATCAGCGGGGATCTCCGTGATCGCATCGACTTCGTTGACCAAGAGGTTCCAGAAATCGTCCGGATTACGGACGCCTCCAGGAAACCTGCACGACATTCCCACAATTGCGATTGCTTTCTTCATCTTCTTCTTACTCGGCCCTGCAAAATCTGATTTTCTCTGAATGGATCGGAACTTCCGCTTCTCTGCTCTTCATGTATGCACGCCGGTCACTGCCGGCTGCCCGATCGCGTCAAGCAAAACCAGTCCCAGTCCCGCCACGTTCATTTCCTTGCGGAGCGCGGCCGGCTCTCCGTTGTTACGCCATATAAAATAATCGCTATGGGTTTGCATGGTGCCCAAATTGCCATAAACGCCAGGCAGCGCAGGCACATGGTCACCGTAGAAACACAGGATGGCTGGGCGCTGGCGACTGGCCAGGTAATCCGTCAGGCGGCCGATCATGGCATCGGCATTGGCTAGGTGGCGCAGATAAGCGGTCAGATCCTCCCACGGCGCACCATCGCCCAGTGCGTGGTAACGGGCGCCTTCGCCTGGCTCCACCCGCTCCAGATGCAGCGGCCCGTGATTCTCCATCGTCATTGCCATGACAAACGCCGGCTGATCGCCGGCGGCATCCAGTTCCGCAATGATCGCGTTCGCCACCGCGGCATCCGCCACGTACGGCCCGGCGCGCTGCGCACCGTCGAAATGCCGGATATCCATGAACCGCTCGAAATGCATCAACGGGAACACCCGGTTCCGGCCAAAGAAATCCGCGAAATAAGGATGAATCGCCAAGGTGCGGAAACCCGCGCGCCGGAACCATCCGGCCAGCGAGGCACACGGCTGCCGGATAAACGCATATGGATAAAAGCGCGCATAGCCCAGCTCCGCCTCGGACAGCCCCGACAGCAAAGCGAATTCCGTGCGCATCGTATTGGCGCCCCACGCTGGCACCCGCAGCTCGCCATACTGCCAAGACGCGCGGCAAGCGGCGTCGAAGTTCGCCAGAATCGACGGGTTCACCGCCGCACCCAGTCGGCGCGCGTCAAAAAACGACTCGCTCTGGATCACGATCACGTCCGGATGCAACGCCGGCGCTGTCGTGCGCGAGAACGGCCCCGCCATCAAGGCCTCCCGCAGCGCGCGCACAGTACGCGGGCGCAAGCCGTTCAACAGGTACGCCACGAACACCGCGATAAAGCCATGGTGGCGCTGGTCCTCGCCCGGCTCCAGCGTCAGCGGCAACCGCGCGGCCAGCAGCGCGGCGAGCCCCAGGGCGCTGCCGGCCAACGCCACGAGCGCGCCGTAGGGAACGGCCTCCAGGCGCGGCGCCGCCAGGAAGGCACCGACGAACAGTGCGGCGCCCAGCATGATGGTCAGCACCTGCACCAGGCTGAGGAAAGGGAGATAAAGGCGGGGATGGCGAAACAACTGGCCGAACAGGCTCAGGTCCGTAAAAACGAACGGTTCGTGCAAGGACGCGAATTTGGCATTGTTAACAATTGTCATTAACGCCGCCAGGGCAAACGCCACAAGTCCGGCAAAGGCGGGGCGGCCCGACACGGCCAGCGTCAGCGAGAACGACGCCGCCGCCGCCATCGCGTGGATGGCTAGTGCGGCACGAGGGCGCCGCCAGGGCACGCGCGGTCGGGGCAGGGCGATCGCGTCCGGCAGGAAAGAAGCGGCTAGCGCCGCGAGGAAATAGAGCAAAGGCGGCATGCCGGGCTAGTGCTCCTCCCGCGGCAGATAAGACAGCTTGTCGAGAATTGCATCGGCCAGGCGCGCCGGCAGCAGGGGCAGCAAGCCCATGCCAAAGGCCAGCAGGCCGGGGAAGGCGATCTCCGGTTTGTTGGCCGCCAGGCCCGCGCGAATATGGCGCGCGGCCTTCTCGGCGGACCACAGGAACGGCTTGTCACCGGGAAACACATCACTCATTGCCGTCTTCACGAAACCAGGGAACACCAGCGACAGGTCCACACTAGCTCGCGCCAGCAGCGGACGCACCGACTCGCCATACGCCTTGATCGCCGATTTGCTCGCGCAATATGCCGGCGAGATCGCCATGCCCCGGATCGCCGCCAGCGAACTGATCATCGCTACCTGGCCCCGGTGGCGCTGGCGCATCCGGCCGATGATAGGCAATACCGTGTGCATGGCACCGTAAAAGTTTGTGTCGAAGACCGCGCGCGTGCGCTCCAGGTCTTCCCAGTCTCGGGCGGATGACAAGGTACTGGCGACGCCGGCGTTGGCGATCAGCAGGTCGATCGGGTGGGAGTCGTCGAAGGCGTGGAGCCATTGGGCCGTGGTGGCGGCGTCGCGCACATCCAGTTCGGCGCTAACCACCGTGGCGCCGGCCGCGCGGCACTGCGCGACGGCGGCCGCGAGCCGCGACGCGTTGCGGCCAACCAGGCCCAGCGTCACGCCCGGCGCGGCATAGGCGAGCGCCAATGCAAGGCCGATGCCTGCGCTGGCGCCGGTGATCACGATATGGCGGGGCGCCGCATTAGCCATGGGCGGTGGCCTCTAGCCGCTTCACCACGCCGGCCGTGGCCATGGCAATACCGGTGCGGGTATAGAAATCCCCGTTGATCTGCGTGTGGTGCAGCACGTAGTCCAGGAAGGCTTGGTACAGATTCATATCCGGCCCTTCCGCCTCCAGCCAGAAATTGTCCAGTTCGCCCTGCCAGGTCATCCCCGCCATGTCATAGATTGCCGTGCCCAAGGTCATCAGCGGGCGTCGATGGTGCAGTGCCGACAGCCCCACGGTGCTGTTGACCACCACCACGCCGCGCGCGTGGTCTAGCAATGTGGGCAGGTGGCCCGCATCGATGAAGTCGAAGCGGTCCGCCACGCCCAGCGTCTGTGCCAGATGGCGGGAAAACTTGCGATAGTCGATCAGGCCGGTGTCCAGCGGATGGTTCTTGATCAGCAGCCTGGCGTTGCCGGGGGCGTGGTTGGCGAACGACGCTATGACCTGCTCGATTGCCTGCCGTACGCCCTCAAAGGGGGAATGCACCTGAATTTGGGAATCGGAGTTGAGTTGCAGCGGGAACACGTAATAGGGCTGCTTCGAGCCGAGCAGACGCTCGGTCACCTCGTGCGCCTTCGCCTTGTGCCGACGCTGCTGCAGCAAGCGACTTGCCAGGCCGGCGTATTCGCGGAAGCCATTGTGCGGGCGGTGGCTACGGTAGTGCGGGAAATGCCTGGCGTGCACTACATTGGCGGCGCGGTAGCGGATGTCGTGGAACGCGCGTTCGTACATGTTGTAGCCGGTGCTCTTACCGGGTGGGCTGGGCGGCGTCACGCTGCGGTGGCCGCGATACCAGTCCGGGTCGCGGGGGAGGAGGGAGCGGCCGTTGACGCCATGGGGTTCGAGGGTTAGCCAGTGAGGGCGGACGTAGCCTTCTTCAAAGACGTGGATTCTCACGCCCAACCGGCCTGCCGTGCCATATGCAGCCCGATGGATTTCGCGGCAATCACCAAAAAGCAAAATATCGCTAAAATTGCCACATTGGATGATATTTTCATACCAATCTGGCAACGATTGCAATGTATCAGAAAAGTTGCAGGCGTCTTCCATGCCCGCGTATGCGAGGTCACCTCCGCAAAAGTTGACTCGTCGCACCCCATGGCCGCGTTCGCGCAGCGCTGCGGACAACTGCCTGAAGAAGGGAGATGCCGTGCCTTGCAGGGCTAAAAAGGACCGTTGCATCAGAGGTGTGAGGGGCGGCAGGGAGAGGTTAGCGACACCGCAGGCACTTGGATTTGTCAAATATGGCAAGATCGCTATGCCGGTGTCTAAGGGTTTCCGAGAAGGTTGGAAGGATACCGCAGCGGTTTGGGTTTTGTAAGGAACTGCTTAGCTATTGTTGCAATTGGGACGCCATTGAGGTGTGCCCGGCAGTCTCGCCGACGAAGAGTCGCTATATAATCGCCGGCTTGAAACCGGCTTGGTCGCGGACGGAGCTGGAAGGCCGATTCCCGCAGATCTGCCCTGTAGAACACAGCGCCAGAAACACCCCAATTCCTCGGATTGACCTGTATCGAGGGCAATCTTGAAATCTGTCTAGGGAGGAGGAGTTGCGTGGTGCCGGCTCGTATAGCTTTGGAAAATACGTTGGATACGGTAATCGAGAAGGACACGGCGCCGCAGGCGGCCGGAAGCAAGAACAGTCTCTGGCCGCGTCTCAAGCGCGTCAATCGACTTTTTCTGGGTGCTGTCGTTGTGCCAACCGTCCTCGCGACAATCTACTTCGGTGTCATCGCGTCCGATGTCTACGTCTCGGAATCACGTTTCGTGGTGCGCAGCCCCCAACGGCAAAGCCAGACCAGCGCGCTTGGCGCCCTTCTGCAGGGAACAGGTTTCTCTCGGGCTCAGGATGATACCTATGCGGTGCTCGACTACATGGGGTCGCGCGATGCCCTTGGCGAACTGAACCGCGATAAATATATTTTCGACGCCTATGGCAATCATGGTGATTTCCTGAGTCGCTTCCTCCGTCAGCTGGACGATAGCTTCGAAGCGCTCTGGAAGTATTACACCAAGCGTATCGTATCCATCGAGTTCGATTCCACCTCGTCGATTACCACGCTGCAGGTGCGCGCCTTCTCGGCCAAGGACTCCATTAGAATCAATGCCTCGCTGCTGGACCTGAGTGAGCGGCTGATCAACCGCATGAATGAGCGCGCCGCCAAGGACATGGTGCAGTTTGCACGTGGCGAGGTGGATGCCGCAGCCGCCAAGGCGAAGGACGCAGCGGCTGCACTGGCCACGTACCGCAAGTCCAATACAGTGTTTGATCCGGACCGGCAGTCCGCGCTGCAGTTGCAGCAGGTAACCAGCCTCCAGACGCAGCTATTCAATGCGCAGGCGCAACTGATACAGCTGCAGTCGATCGCTCCGCAAAATCCGCAGGTTTCGGTGCTGAAGACGAATATCGCAGCGCTGACGAAGCAGATCCAGGAGGCCGCGGGTGGTGTTGCCGGCGGCAAGGGGTCGCTTTCGGACAAGGCCGCAAGCTACGCTCGCTTGCAACTTGATGCACAGTTTGCGGAAAAGCAACTGGCGTCGGCAATGAGCGCTTTGGAAAATGCGCGGGCGGAGGCGCAGCGGAAGCAGCTTTACCTCGAGCGGCTGGTGCAGCCGAACGAGCCCGATGTCGCGGTAGAGCCGAAGCGGATAAAGTCAATCCTGATTGTGTTCGCACTCGGAATGATAGCTTGGGGTGTGCTAAGCCTGCTGATCGCGGGTGTCCGCGAGCACCACGATTGATCTGTTCAATAGAGTGAGCGTGCAACCCGGTTGGCACCTCGCCGAGCGTGCTTCCTCTTGTCGTCCCGGCACCGACGGTCAAAGAGATAAAGAGCAGGGTCGAGGTCGATACTAGTATAAAAGATTGGATTGAATAGTATGACCATTTATGTGGGTGGGTATGGGGCAGGTAATGTCGGCGATGACTTGATCCTGAAATCGATCTTGAATCAGGAGCCTTCAGCGACCGTTGTCGCCTATGGAAGGCCCGGGCTAGAGCGGTACCATGAATATGTCGAGTTCACGAATTTCCTCGCCGATCCGGAACGGCATATCGAGGGCCACAAGACTCTGGTTATGGGTGGCGGTGGGATCTTCTGGTCTCCCGAGCATATTCAAGAGTTGCTGATTATCGCGCTGGCCGCGAAGACGGTCGGATGCGAGCTGCAGGTAAGCAGGGTGGGACTTCATGGATTCCACTACAACGTGACTGCTTCGCGCCATCTTCTGCGTCTTGCCGAACGCGTTTCTTTTCGCGAGCATGACTCCCTGGATCTCGCGCGGAGGCATCTAGGGTGCGACAGCGCGGTAGTCGAACCAGACTACGCCTGTGGCATCATCGAACCGGTGCAACGCACCGCAAAGACGGGAAAGCTGAAGATTGGCATCAATATCGCCTCTACCCGGTTTATCGATGACGAGCCGTTTTCGATGCACCTGCAACAGATATATTCCGGGATCGCACATCAGTTCCGGGATGAGCTGGAACTCTACTATATCCCGTTCTGCAGCCACGTCTCCGCACACAACCAGAGCGATCTTGCAAAAGCGGATGTGCTCCACTCCGTCTCCAATGGCCTGATCAAGTGGGCTGACTTCGCCAGTGCCGATGATTTGCTGGGGTTCTGCACGCAATGCGATTTCTTCATTGGCGAGCGTTTCCACATGCATATCGTAGCGCACGCGATGAATATCCCGTTTGTGCCGTTTATTCATAACGAACAGACGAAATATCGGGCGCTCGCGCACGAGTATGGGGACGTGCCGACCTATTACGAATCTTCCCAGGCTTTCATCATGGACTCCCTGACAAGGCGCGTCAGGGAGCTCATTAATGCCGCACAGCTAGCCTGACGGAGGCGGGTGGGGTTCCCTGGCCCCGCCTTGCTTCATGCCATGCACTCTGGCATATCGTCAAAGAAGGGGCGCAATGCCCCCTTCTTTAGTTCCGGAATGATCCCTGATTCTGGACGAACCATTGATAGCTGTTCCGCAGGCCGTCTTCCAGCGAAATACTCGCTTGCCATCCGAGTTTTCTTAGGCGCGAGACATCGAGAAGCTTCCGCAAGGTGCCATCCGGCTTGCTGCTGTCGAAGCGCAGTTGGCCCTTGAATCCGGTGACGCGCTTGACGCTCTCTGCAAGCTCGGAAATCGTGCAGTCCTCACCGGTTCCAACATTGATGTGCGATTGCATCGGCTCCGTATTGGCCTGGTATGTGGCCGCATCAAGCTCCATGATATGGACGCTGGCGGAGGCCATATCGTCTACATGCAGGAACTCACGCATGGGCTTGCCGCTCCCCCAGATCACCACTTCCTCCTCCTGATCCCTGACAGCCTGATCAAACCTGCGCAGCAACGCCGGAATGACGTGGCTGTTTTCTGGATGGAAGTTGTCATGCGGTCCGTACAGGTTGGTTGGCATGGCGCTCCGGAAATCGCACCCGTACTGGCGGTTGTAGCTCTCGCAAAGCTTGATGCCCGCAATCTTCGCGATGGCATACGGCTCATTGGTCGGCTCAAGGATGCCGGTCAACAACGAATCCTCGGACATCGGTTGTTCGGCCGCGCGCGGGTAAATGCACGACGACCCCAGGAACAGCAGCTTCCCCGCGCCGGCGCGATGGGCCGAGTGGATGATGTTGGCCTCGATCATCAAGTTCTCGTAGATGAACTCGGCAGGATAGGTGCTGTTTGCATGGATGCCGCCCACTTTGGCCGCGGCCAGGTAGACCTGATCGATGTGGCGATCGGCGAAGAATGCCTCCACCTCGCTCTGCCGGGTAAGATCCACCTTGTCACGGGAGGCGGTGACGATGTTTCGGTATCCCAGGATTTCGAGCCTTCGCACTATCGCCGAGCCGACCATTCCGCGGTGGCCCGCGACGAAGATTGCGTCGTCCTTGCTGTTATTCATGCCTTGTGCTCCAGGGATACGGGAACAGCGTACCCGTGCTTTGCGAGCAATGCGTAGCGCTTCGCGACATTCAGATCGTCGGCAACCATCTCTTCGCACATTTCCTGAACCGTGATCTCCGGGCGCCAACCCAGCTTCGACATGGCCTTGCTCGGATCGCCCAGCAGCGTCTCCACCTCGGTCGGCCGAAAGTAGCGTGGGTCAATTTGTACGATCACGTCTCCAACTTTGAGGCCCGGCGCGTTGGGGCCCTCGATGCGCGTTACCACGCCGGTTTCATCGACACCTTGACCTCGGAACTCCAGGGTGATGCCAAGTGCCGCGGCGGCCATGGCGAGGAATTCGCGAACCGAATACTGCAGACCCGTCGCGATAACGAAGTCCTCGGGCTGCTCCTGCTGCAGCATCATCCATTGCATGCGCACGTAGTCCTTGGCGTGGCCCCAGTCTCGCAAAGCGCTGAGGTTACCCATATACAGGCATTCCTCCAGCCCCTGCGCGATGTTGGCCAGGCCACGGGTGATCTTGCGCGTCACGAACGTTTCGCCGCGGCGGGGTGACTCGTGGTTAAACAGAATGCCGTTGCACGCGTACATGCCGTATGCCTCACGATAGTTGACCGTGATCCAGTAGGCATAGAGCTTGGCAACCGCATATGGGCTGCGCGGATAAAAGGGCGTCGTCTCCCGCTGGGGAATTTCCTGGACGAGGCCATAGAGTTCCGAGGTCGAGGCCTGGTAGAACCGGCAACTCTTCTCCATACCCAGAATCCTGATTCCTTCGAGCAGCCTGAGCACGCCAAGGCCATCCGCGTCGGCTGTGTATTCCGGTGCTTCAAAGCTGACCGCGACATGGGATTGGGCCCCCAGGTTATAAACCTCATCGGGCTGCACATTCTGGAGTATCCGCGTCAGGTTGGACGTATCGGTCAGATCGCCGTAATGGAGGATGAAACGCTGATTCTGTGCGTGCGGGTCTTCGTAGATATGGTCGATCCGCTGCGTGTTGAGCTGTGACGCACGGCGCTTAATGCCATGCACTTCGTATCCCTTTTCAAGGAGTAGTTCAGCCAGATAGGAGCCGTCTTGGCCCGTGATGCCAGTGATCAGTGCTTTCTTGTTGGAACTCATATTTCGATTGTCCGACGCGACGCCACAGATTTGCCGGGCGTCAAGTCAATTTGCCAGGAGGAGAGTCAATGCGAGGTTCTTGAAGTAACGGTCCGGCTGGGTTACAGCGGGCGTCATTGCCGTATACTACTACCGTCAGTGCCCTCAGTCGCCAAAGCAGAGACCATTGCGGAAATTTCGGCTGCGGCGCGAGCGATTCGATACCCGTGCGCCCGGGCGGCAACGACTTGAAGTGCGCGCTCGACGATCGACAGCACATCCCGAAAACGTTTCTTGGCGCTGATTCCTTCATAGTAAAATCCCGCGAGTCTTGGGCCCATAGCGGCGCTGCATTTTGACTGTATCCCGGCAAGATTCTCTCCGTCGCCCCGGTCGCGCCTTGAATCCCGAAACGGTGCCGCATCAGCGGGGCGCGAGGGAGGCGTACCGTTCCAGGCCTCCGTGGCCGGGGCGGCAGGTTGAGGATCGATCCCAAAGCCAATCGCGCGGACCCGATCACGGTTTCGCCTAATGGTAGGCAATTGCATGAGTTCTGAAACCACTATTGTTCAATCCCTTCGTATCCAGGTCCGGGTAGTCGGGGCACTCCTGATGCGCGAGATCCTGACACGCTATGGGCGGCATAACATCGGATTCCTGTGGGTGTTCTTTGAGCCGATGATGTTCACGCTTGGCGTGACCGCGCTCTGGACAGCCACCAAGGCGGCGCATGGATCGAATCTGCCCATCACGGCTTTCGCAGTGACCGGCTATTCTGCAGTTCTGCTTTGGCGGAACTGCGCGAACCGTTGCGCCTTGGCGATCCTTCCAAACCAGAGCCTGCTGTATCACCGCAATGTGCGCGTGATCGATCTGTTCCTGGCGCGGGTTGTACTGGAGATCGCTGGCGCCACCACCTCATTTGCCTTCCTGCTGCTTCTGTTTATCTCCCTTGGGCTGATGGAGCCACCTGTGGACCTGGGACTGATCTTTGTTGGCTGGGTTCTTCTGGCGTTCTTCGGCATCGGGCTCGGTTTTGCCGTCGGCGGATTAAGTGAGCGCAGCGAAGCGGTAGAGCGCATCTGGCACACGATTTCCTATTTGTTTTTCCCGTTTTCAGGTGCGGTTTTTATGGTGGAATGGCTTCCACCATTGGCCCAAAAGATTGTCTTGTTGTTTCCGATGGTGCACGGTACGGAGATGATTCGTGCCGGATATTTCGGCGCTAGAGTGAATCCGCACTATGATCTCGGCTATCTCTGTGTTGCAGACCTGATCCTGCTATTCATAGGTCTCGTATCCGTACGCGAGGCCAGCAAGCGAGTGGAGCCGGAGTGATTGACATCAAGAATCTAGGCAAGGGCTACCATACGCGTCAAGGCTGGCGGATGGTACTGCACGATATCAACCTGCGCGTACGACAGACGGAGAAGATCGGCATCCTGGGACGCAATGGTGCAGGGAAGTCCACCATGATCAGGATGATCAGTGGCGCGGAGCTGCCCACATACGGCACCATTCGGCGCGGGATGAGCGTGTCCTGGCCGCTGGCATTTGGTGGAGCCTTTCAGAGCAGCCTGAGCGGAATGGACAACCTGCGCTTTATCTGTCGTGTGTATGGTGCCGACCCTAAGGCCGTCGAGCCGTTCGTTCAGGAATTCTCAGAGCTGGGCTACTACCTGCGAGAGCCCGTCAAGACATATTCAGCAGGCATGCGTGCGCGGCTGGCCTTCGCGATCTCGATGGCGATTGATTTCGATTGTTTCCTGATCGACGAGATTGTTGCTGTGGGTGACAGCAGATTTCACGCGAAATGCCATGCCGAACTGTTCGAGAAGCGAAAAAACTCCTCGCTGATCATTGTCAGTCATGACCCCGGCTATATTCGCGAACATTGCGACCATGCAGCCGTCCTTGTACAAGGAAAGCTGCATGCATTCGCCGAGGTCGATGAAGCCTATGCCTTCTACGAGCAGTCAGCGGGTTGAAAGCCGTCTCTTCTCGACCACCAACCGGTACACCTCGTCAATCCTCTTCGCATAGGCTTCCGGATTGAATTGAAGTGCCTGGCGGACGCCCTTTTCTTCCAGGCTGCGCCGCAGATCGTCGTTCGTGTCGATGGCTCTCATAGCTTGCGCTAGCGCGCGCGTATCGTAGGGGTCGATCACCGAACAGGCGTCTCCGGCCACCTCGAGCAAGCTGCCAATCCTCGAAGTGATGACGGCTGTCCCAAGCGTCATTGATTCAAGCACGGGCAACCCGAAGCCTTCGTAAAGGGACGGGAAGACGGTCGCTTTGGCTCCACGGATTATCGTGATCAAGAGCGGCAGCGGTAGGTATTCGAGCCGCAGGATACGGCTTTGCACTTGGCCCGGAAGTGCGCCAATCGTCTTCAGAAGCCGTAACTCCTCCTCCGACTTCCATCCTGGCGCTCCGACGACGACCAGGGGAAGATTCACCCCGCTGCCAAGATATGCCTCGATAAGTCTATTGATATTCTTCTTGGGCTCGATTGCGCCAAAGAACAGAAAATATCCCTTATAAGAGAGATTGAATATTCCTGAAAGCTCTTGACGTACTGTCGCCTCGCTTTTTTCGGTCGCCGCCTTCGGTAGAGATACCGACTGAAAGGTATTCGTTACTTTATCCGGGTCGGCATCCAGTAGATTGATGATGTCCTTTCGCGAGGTTTCGGAAACGGTGATGATGTGATCGGCGGTGTCAACGAGCCTCTTGCAGAGCGCGAAGTAGTTCCGCTTGTGGTCGAGCGTGGTATGCGGCAGCCTCAGCGGCACGAGATCGTGCAACGTATAGATGTTGAGCGCGCCCTTGGCGCGTATCGGCAGGGGATAAGTCCAGTGCGCAATGTCCACTTGTGGCAAGGCTACGCTTGCGAACCTGTTGAACCACCTGAAAGCCCGGTGAGACCGCTTGTATAGATCCGGACTGTTCCAGAGCCTGTCGAAGTTCGGAAGGCGTGTCTTGAGCGAGTCATATAGAACGCCTCCCGAGATGGGGACTTCATCCACACGGCATCCAAGAGGGGCCGAGAAGGCTTCGCCTACCATGCGTGGGATACCCGCGATACCCGCCTTTTTGCGCATCGCTCCGTCAAAGAAGGCAATCTCGCTCAGCAGTGGATTCTTGGAGCGTGTGGACCTGCCGCCATAGAGCAAATTGATCCGATAGCCGACGCTTCGTGCGGCCTTGCACAGATTGCTGCCGTAGGTGGCAACGCCTGTCCCCTTCTCGAGGCCCAGGTTGTATCCATCTACCATTACTGATGGCATTGGGTGAATCCTCTCCTGATTGGATATTTCTTGAAGTGCATTTGGTCGGAGCCTGTCCGGCGGGGGGGGGCGATATTGGTGGAGATTCGACGGCAATCGCTATTCGATTGTCAGCCGCACGTTTGCACCAATGGTGCGGCCATCCTGCGGATTACCCAGGTACGGCCCCGCGGGCAGAGCGAAATCCGTTTCGATGAAGATCCAGTGAATCCCTGCTTGGAACCGCAGCGCAAGTTCCGCAGGCTTGTCGGTCACATCGAAGTAGAACGCGTCATTGTTCCCGTACAGATTGACGCGGAATGTCTGCGGGCCGGCGTGCTTTGTATAGATTGGACGCAGAGACAGCCTGACCACGGCATCCCTGCTGATGGTGATCACGGCCGCGGATTGCGTGTTCCCATGTCCATCAACCGGCGCGGTCCAGCCATCCGGGAAACGATTGACAAACAGCACGGTCGATGACTGATCGACCTCGTACTCGCAAGTGAGACGATTCGGGACCGTCCATTTCTTCGCGATCATGTCCGCGACGGTGTCCGGTATGCAGTTGCAGCAGAACAGGTCATCCACCGGATGTCCATGCATGAGAAGGACGCGTAGCTGCGAATAGGAGTGCAGTTCATGGAGTTGCAGATCCCGCCCCATGAAGAAGACGTGCTCGAAGAGTTCCCGCAATTGCGCAAACAGCGAGGCAGAGGATGAGGATTTTTCCCGATCGGCTTCTCTCGCAGCGTGGGCCTCGACGTTCATTTCGCAGACCAGGAGTACCTCGGAGTTTGCCTTCAATAGCCGTTTCGCGCCCGACAGTACCTGCAGTTCGAAGCCTTCGACATCGATCTTGATAAAGTCGATGCGTGGGTTCTGCAACTCATCCCACCAGTCATCCATAGGTCGTACCTGCACGCTGCCGCCCACCTGGAGGGAAGGGTCCGAAGCTGGCGCAATGGCTTCCCGTGCGCCGGTGCCGATGCTGGCTCGCCCAAGCTCTGCTCTATCGGCGTATATAGTGGCGATACTGGTATCCTCTCCGAGCGCGAACTTGTATGGCGTAACGTTGCTGCTCGCATTCAGCGCGAGGTTGTGCAGGAGCAGTGAGTGAGTCAGCTCGACCGGCTCGAAGGCATACACCTTGCGCGCGCGGCGCGACATAGCAATTGCATTGACGCCGACGTTTGCTCCGACGTCCACGCACGTCCACGACTCGCGGATGGTTCGCCTGTACATTTCGAGCTGCCACGGCTCCCAGGTCTGCTCGCGTTGTACCGCCGGCGCAATATTCCGGTCGAGTTCGTCGAAGACAATGGCAAAGCTGTCTTCTTCGAACCGGATAGTCAAAGCCATGGCATTTTCCATAGACGCATCATGCTCCATCGCGCGGTAGTCCCCGAGCTAGGCATAATCCTGCGCGCGGAGGCTTCCAGGAAGCTCGCAGTGTTGTTCAACCAGTGAACTGGCGGGCTCTGTTAGCGAGCCTGGCAGGCGTAGCGGGAGATTTCGGAATGACCGAATGCTTCTCGATGTCCGATCCAGGAACTCATGCCAGTGGTGGTCGCGCTTTTTTGGATGGATCAGGAACCCAGCGAGGCGCGGCAAGTTGTTCCTGGGCTGGTCCTGAGGACAGGTCCGTCCGATATGTACGCTGTACGTGGCTCCTCCGGATCTTGGCGTATTGGTGAGGGGTTCGGCCTCGAGTTCTGCCCATGTCAGTGCCAGCGTGGCATCGTCAGTGCTGGCGTCGGCGCGATACAGGAGGGCCCTGCACGTGACCACACCCTCCGGAGGGAAGGGCAGGCAGAACTGAATCCGTGCATCGCCGTCGGCTATGGCGGTACCGAGAGAGGTGGTGGCGCCCCATCCGGCCCCAAGAAGCATGCTGCGCCCATCAGCCTCGCTATATTGCCGTCCGGTGCCCGCAACCTCTTCGCTACCATAGTAGAGGCCATAGCGTGCTGCGTTGGCTGGAATAACGGGGGGGGAGAAGTGTTCCTGCGCCGTTGCTATCGTATTGAGTGCTTGGATCCAGGGGGTGTGCAGGGTCTCTTCGACTCGCTTGCTCGCTTGCGCCAGGGAAGGCCGCGTATCGGTTGTGGCGGCAACGGGTGGCAATGCTTCGGCATGGGCCGAGCCATGGTCGTCAAAGTATGACACGCACGTTCCGATGACTTGGAATACTCGCCGATTGCCTGCGTGGCATAGCACTTCCACCCCATGTGCGAGCGCATGGGCGGCCCAAATGTCGCCATCGGGGCGCGACCGGGGGATGAGGAGCGTTTGGATACGTGCGCTGGCGAGCTCGCGCCATGCCTCGGCGGGCGTGATTCGCGCTCCGGGTTTCAAGGCGTCTTCCGCCTTGCAGGAATGCGTTGATTCGTCCCATGCGACTCGCGAGATTATCTCTCCCGACGCCTCGCTGTGACGCGGTGCGCTCATCGGCATGTCGTGGGCGTCTTGTGACTCGAGGATCAGGATACGTTTGACGGCACGGGCGCGAGGAACGACCGCGCGCGGAGTGGCGCTCGAAGGTGCAGGGTCGAGTGCGAAGACCATCGATTGGCGGCGGCCGACCCGGCGGGCAATATCTTCCGCCAGTTCGCGATCCTTACCCTGACACACCAAAATCGCCGTTGCATGTTCTTCAAGGATCTTCAGGATCTCGAGGCTGTCCGAACTGCCCGGGCCGGGGTCGCTAGCGGCCGCATCGCGAACAACGCCAAAAATCCGCATGCCCGGTTGTGATCGTGCCGCACAAAGCAAGCGGATCAGGTCCGTGGGCAGGGTGCGGCGGCAATTCACGCCGATGACAAGATCGGTGTGTGCGCCGTTCCCTTTTGGCAAGGCAGCCGCCTCGCGCCCGTCGATGACGTTGCCCTCAAAGGAGCAGCGCAGAAAGCGGCCAGCCTCCTGATCGAACATAGCCGGGGTTACGTCAAAGTGCTTCGAACTGGCGATGCCGAGGTCGACAAACCATTTTTCCTCGGCGCAGAATTGGCCGGCACTTGCCAAGCGATGGTGCCGCGTGCAGTCCCAGAGGAGTCGGCGTAATGGCTGAGAGTGGGCTGTCAGTTCCAAGGGGTCGGCAGCCCAGTCACCCTCATCGCTAAGCTGCCCAAGCGCCGTCAATTCCTCGCGAGCATTGATGTTCAGGTGATCCAGCCGGAACGACCGTCGGTACCAGGCCGCGGCATCTTCCATCCGCCGGGCCACTTTATGCAGGTGGCCCATATGCAGTGCTGTGTCAGCTGAGTCCGGCTCGAGCTGTATGGCCGTCTGGTAAGCGGTTTCAGCACCAGCCAGGTCTCCGTGTTCCTTGCGCGCATGACCTAGCTGGACCCAGATACTTGCCAGCGAGGGCTTGGTGGCAACGACGCGCTCGTAGTAGGCGATGGCGGATCGCCATTGCTTTGCCTCCCGCGCCTGGTCACCTGAGCGGATCAGGTTGCCGACCTTATCGCCGAAAGCGATTTTCAGATTAAACATTGGGGGTTCTGCTCCATGCGTTCAAACGAACTCAACGCGCGCTATGCCCCACGACTCTCGTGCCGAGGCTGCCGACGCATCTGCTCCAGGCAGGATCTGGATGCGTAGCGTGTTATTTCTCTTGAGCGAGTGCACAGGGACGTCGTGCGCGACGGCTCCCTCGGTCTCTGCGAACGCGCCAGATCCGATCGACCAGCCGTTGAGGATGACGAGATACTGGGCGGCATGAGTGGCGCTGCCGAGCGATTTGTAGGCGATCTGCATCTTGCTGGTGGCGCCCAAGGTCGGGTCTAGCGAGAAGCCAAGTGTCAGGCCGTCTCCGGTCACCCACGCGCAATCGTCCTCGACGTTGACAACCCCCTCCACAATGTGGCGAAGACTTTCCCTGGTTGACGGCTCGAATCTGTTCTGATCGAGCCAGGGCATGGAAGAGAGCTGTTCCAGATACTGTTCAGTCGCGCTTTTCTCGCGCCGCCGGCGCTGGGGACAAATGCTGCCGTCGGCCTCAAGCCGTTCGATGGCCTCGCTTCCGCCGAACGCCTCCAGATACTGGAGGTTGCTCAGCAGGAACGCGCGATACTGTTCCAATCCCGCACTGTAGTGAGCGATCAGACTCCGGGCGAAGTCGGCTGCGTCGGGGCGCTTGGCAAATACCGGCTTTGGGGTGGTGCGGATGAAATCGAGCAGATCGGCTTGCGAAGCAAGCCACTTTTCGTAGCCGATCTGTGCCGTCTTCCATGCCATGCGGCCCATTGCTTCCGCGCGGTCATGCAGATCGGTGTAGCCGGCCTGATCAGGGTTGAACAGGACGCCGTTGACCCAGTT
Source organism: Cupriavidus sp. PET2-C1 (assembly GCF_054515855.1). Lineage (NCBI taxonomy): Bacteria > Pseudomonadati > Pseudomonadota > Betaproteobacteria > Burkholderiales > Burkholderiaceae > Cupriavidus > Cupriavidus sp. PET2-C1. Next base: position 3,239,561 of record NZ_CM137259.1, on the reverse strand, counting down.
AGCTAAGTATTCGTCGTGCGTAGCGCCGTCAGCTGCGAACACGAGGAAGCCGCGGCTCATTGCTTCCAGGAATGCCATGCCAATGCCCTCGGTGCGTCGAGGGGCGATGAATACATTGCATCTGTCAAGCAAGCGAGCGTAGTCGTCCGGCGATTTAAACCAGCTGGAAGTGGTCAGCTCATAGCCTGACATGCTCCGCAGCATATATGCACTGGATATGCACTTTTCGTCGTCCGGCGTGTCATGCACATGCAGGCTGTCAATCTGAGTGCCGAGGAGGCGTTCCACCATATTCAGGTTAATGCCGTGCTCGGGGCGGCGTTGCCAAAGAAGAACGTTGAGTTTGTCAAATTTCTTCAGGCGATTCTCCCTGACCGGCGGCTTGAAATATTTGACGAGCAGCGAGTCTCCGCCACAGCGGCCGATTTTTGCGTGAAGGCGTCGGCTGAAGTTGATGAAGCGCGCCTGCCTGGCCCAGAGCCAGTGGACATCCGGCATATTTGCTGAACCGTCATACATGGGAATCACGATGACGCGCATACCCATAGCCAGGAAGATGGGAGCCAGGTAGTCCATCTGCCAAAGCACGGCGAGGTCCTCCTGCGCATCCTCTATCGAATCCAGCAGGCGCGAGGGCTCATCAGGATCAACGTAGAGTGTGCGCAACTCGAAGGAGCGTGCCAGCAAGGTGCGAAAGAACTCGCTGGAGCGAGTTTTCTCATGAAAGATGTGGTCAACAAAAAGTATTTTCATAGTGCAACGCGAAACCATCGATCATAGGAGCCGTCCATGTCTGCCGTCAGGCGGTGACGGGCCTGGAGCGCACGCTGGGCAACGTGCTCACGATCTTCCTGCGCGAGCTCGATTACCGCATTTGCCATTTCATCGAGCGACGCGCAGACGGTCCCCAGACCGTAGTATCTGATTTGCTCGGAGAATGCCATTCGATCCAGCGAGATAACCGGGCGCCCGAAACAGGCTGCTTCCATCAGCGCTGCGGAGCCGCGCAGTTCATACACGGTGTGATCGTATGGCAGCAGAATGACGGATGCATTCCTGTAGTGCCGGATCATTTCCTGCTCGGATATCATCGAGGATAGCAATTCCACTCCGGGCATTGCGTAGAGCTGCGATATATAGCCATCGTGGTGAACCGCGTCGCGGTCCGGCAGGTTTTGCACGACGAACTGAATGGCCAGATCCGGGTCCCGCTGTCGAATTGACAGGAAGAGCTCGCGCAGCAAGAGAAAGCCCTTGTCGTATCGTGCCGACCCAGGGCAGAAACATAGCATCGGACCTGCCGGGGGAAATGGGAATGCCGTCGCGATAGTGGGATAGGGCGTTACCGCGACCGGCGCGCATAGCAGGGCAGCAAGACGATCGGCGAGCCTCGGGGTTTCCGCTGAAAACGCGATACGGGCTCCGGCGGCGCGCGCGATAACAAGCCTGCGAAGCAGTTCGCGCTCGGGATCGCGGTAGGTGTGCGAAGCGTTCTCCATGACACCGATGAAGCGCAGGAAGATCTTGGGCTGCCGGGAAACGGGTTCTTCCGCCAGCGCATTCAGGAGTCCAATGACGCCATATATATCCAGGCTGGGGAAGAAGAGCGTATCGGTATCATCTATCTCATAGCTCTGGATGAGCCGCTTCGCATCTCGGGTTGCCTGCGCTTCGAGTGCGTCCGCGAAGCCGCTTGCGCTATCTGCGCCCGGTTTGGGAGCCGCTGCAATGGAAATATACTCGTGATAATAGAAATCGTAGAACGGGACGAAACCATATTCGTCGACCGTCTTTTCCGGCAGGTGTTTGCAGCACAACGGCACGATCTCTTCAAATACATCTTTAAATGCATTCGAAAAATAGTGCAATGCAACGACGTTGTGGCCGAAAGGTTGCGCGCAAACCGGATCACAGATAAACAAACGCACAGACAGACTCCAACGCTAAAGCGAATGATGAATTGATTGGTTGAGCAGCTCGTCAACGGCAAAATGGCGTGGAAAGCTTGAGGTCCCTGCCACCTGCGTTTGCATTCCTGACGAAAGGCAAGCGCAACAGATGGGGGCGCGCCGACTCGGGCGCGGCTGGCAATAAGGACCGTGTTACTTGAAAGTATTGACCGTGGTTACCACCGGATAAGCCACCGAGAACACCACGTTCAGGAATTTCTGAAGCTCCGCGATCGGGGCGTTCGATACATACAGGAGATCCTTGTTGTCCATCGGAAAAGTCTGAGCCACGAAGAAGCTGCCCGGGTCCTTCAGGTCGATGCGGTAGACCACCGGCACCTTGCCATTCTGCGTGGTCCGTACGGGCTGATTGGGCCAGGGCAGGGCGGAGGCGTCCTCGAAGCGGAAGACGAACACGCCTCGCGCGTCGGAGCGGGTGTCTTCAAGGCCGCCGGCGCGGGCGATGGCCTGGGCCAGCGTGATGCCTTGCGCTTCGAAGTTGACTTCCTGGTTCTTGCCGGTCGCGCCCAGTGCGGTAAAACTGAGAGGCTGATACAGGGCGGTTACTACGTCGCCTGCGCGAAGCTGCACGTTCTGGCGGGGGTCGCGGATGATGGTTTGCAGTGGCAGGGTCTGGACTTCGCTGCCGCGGGTGACCTGGATGGTCGTTTTATCCACAGGCTGGCGAACGCCTCCCGCGCTTGCGACGGCGTCCAGCAGGCGTTCGCCGCGCGGGGTGAGCTGCATGCGGGTGCTTGCGCCAACGTCGCCGACCACTGTCACATAGGAAGTGACATTCTTCGACAAACGTACCAGAACTTGCGGTTGGTTCGCCTTGCCCTTCAGAGCGGCGGTAATGGCCCGCTCCACTTCGGTGGTGGTGCGGCCGGCTGCCTTGATCTGGCCGGCAAACGGGATATTGATATGGCCGTCGCCACTGACCATTTGCTCAGGCAGGACGGTGACGCGTGCATTGGTGGGCGCAACCCGGGGATCCATTGCCGAGGCGCCAAACAGCGTGGCCGGTGGTGCTTCCCAGACGGAGACCTCAAGGGTGTCGCCTACGCCAAGCTGTTGCTGGAATTGTGCGTTGTTGCCCAGGGTATGGGAAAAATCGCCGGGCTGGCGCTCTTTCAGCAGGCGTTGCGCGACATCTTCCGTGACATCGACAATCTGAATGCCGGCAGTGACCGATGCCTGAATGGAGTCCTGTACCTGAGACTTGGTGGGGCCGGAGGATGGGACGAAGGAACAAGCAGTAAGGCTGGCTGTGCTGATGGTCGACACGGCCACCAACAAGGCGGACAGGCTACGCATTCTGAGGTGATTCTTCCTAAGGCTGGGTGAATTTTTGCAATTATGGCATGTTCGTGGCTAAAATACGCCAATGTGCCGACAATCTCGTTTATGGACTTGTTGGAATATTTTTGACACTTTTCGTTTGCATGTTCCCTCGCGCAGTTGCACAGTGAATCCCATATACCTGGACGTTACGCGGCTTTTGGATCGACTGGCCAAGCGGACGCTGCCCACTGGCGTGGATCGCGTTGGTCTTGCGTACGTCAGGCACTATTCGCACCGAGCGCGGGCCGTGCTGAGCGAACGCGGCTTCCACATCGTGATGTCGGAGCGCGAGTCGGCACGGGCTTTCGAGATGTTGTTGAACCAGGATTTTACCCGCTCGAGGGATGCCAGGGGCCTGATGGCACGGGCTGTTCTCAGCAGCCTGAGGCGTGACCGGGCTGATCCAGGGGTGCTGCTGCATACCAGTCATTCCGGGATGGAGTTCGGCCGGTATTTCGCGGCGATGAGGAGGCGGCAGATTCGGCCTGTATTCATGGTGCACGATTTGATCCCGCTCACGCACGCCGAGTATTGCCGGCCCGGCGTGCTGGCAATGCATCGCAGAAGAATGACCGTGGCATCTGCTCATGCGGCAGGCATCATTGCCAATTCCCAGTCGACCCTGGATTCCTTTGCGGAGGAGTCCCTCCGCGCCGGCTGGACCGTACCCCGAACGGTTGTCGCCCGCCTTGCCTCGGGCGTGCCTGCCGGTACGCCCGGCGCGCGCCCTCTCCCGCAGCCCTATTTCGTCATGCTTGGCACCATCGAGCCTCGCAAGAATCATTGGTTCGCCCTGCATATCTGGCGCCGCCTGGTTGAAATCCATGGAGCTAGCGCGCCGACGCTGGTTGTCATTGGGCGACGCGGGTGGGAGTGCGAGAACGTGGTCGACATGCTCGAACGCTGCGCGCCGCTGCGTGGCATGGTGATCGAGGAAGGCGACTGTTCGGACGAGCGTCTGCAGAATTATCTGCACCATGCGCAAGCGCTCCTCTTCCCCTCCTTCGTAGAGGGATACGGCATGCCGTTGGCTGAGGCGTTGGCGCTTCGGGTGCCAGTGATTGCCAGTGACCTGCCTGTATTCCGTGAAATTGCGGCGGACATTCCCGACTATCTCGACCCGCTCGACGGTCCGGGCTGGATGCGTCGCATCATGGCGTACGCAGCGACGGCAAGTCCGGAGCGCATGGCCCAGATGGCGAGAATCAGGCGCTTTCGCGAGCCGACCTGGCGGGAGCATTTCGACGTGGTGGATCAATTCATCGAGGAGTTGGTGTAGATGGCCGGTGCGGGTGCAAACGGAGGGCCACTGCCGCAGGCCGCACTCGATCCAAGCAGGGCGACGCTCGGTCTTGCGCGACTCGGTCGCAGCACTGCGCCGGCCTTGCTGCCCGGTCCTGTTTGGTCTTCAGGCAGGAATGGGCGGCCGATGTTGTCCTGGTTTGAACTGAGTGGCCGAGGCAGGCCAGCTACCTTGATGGAGCAGGCGGTGGCAGAAGCGCTGGAGGACGCTAGTCGCTCAGGTGCGACTTCTTCGGAATCATCTGAACTGATGGTGCGAGTCTTAGCCGCTCGCGCGGAGGCTGCCTGCGATGCAATACCTTTGTGCGCACCGGGGCTGGCGGCATTGAGCAATAGGCTACGCGTGTTACTTGTTGATCAGGCTTGCGGCGATAGAGGCGATGGGGCAGCGCTTGAGCGGATGGTGGCTGCCGCGCTCGCGGAGCATCCAGCCGCGGAATTCTGGGTCTGGCCGGTATCTGGGGGCAAGCGCGGTCACTTGGCGCGCTTGCGCGGATTGCCCGCCGGTATTCGCATGATCGACTATGGCTTCAGCCTTTTTGCGACGCTGCCGCATGTCGATCATTTCTATACCGTCAGCGCTCCCGAGGGCATGCAGGCCTTGTTGGCCGGCGTTCCGGTGCATGTGTATGGCAGGCCTTTCTATGCTGGCTGGGGCCTGACCCACGACGACCTGAAAATGCCAGATCGCCATGCCAAGCCAACGCTTGCCTCGCTGTTCGACGTGGTTTATCTACGTCTTGCACGCTACTTCGACCCGGAAACCCACCGCGCCGGCACGCTGGCGCAGGTGCTTGACAGCATCGAACTGCAGCGTAACGTACGCGGCCGCTACGCAGATTGCGCACAGGTGGCGGGCCTGGAGTTCCGGCTCTGGAAGCGGCATTTCGCCACGCCGTTCCTCTCGGCGGGCGGTGGTGAACTCCGCTGGTCCGGTCGGCCGGCTGATGTCAAGCCAGGCGAATTTGTGGCGCTATGGGGCGCCAAAAGCGACGATGGCATACCCTCGGATACTTCCGTGCTGAGAATGGAAGACGGCTTCTTTCATTCTGATGGGTTGGGATCCGACATGAATGCGCCCTGCAGCCAGGTGGTTGACCGTCTGGGCCTGTACTTTGATGCGCGCCGGCCAAGCGAGTTGACGCACATCCTGAACGACACCCATTTCGATACCGGCGAGCTGGAGCGTGCGGGACGACTGCGCGAATTGGTCGCTCGACTGGGCGTAACCAAATACAACTTAGGAAGGCGCACGCCAGCCTGGCATGCGCCGGATGGGAAAAAGGTGATCCTGGTGCCGGGCCAGGTGGCTGACGACGCCTCGATCCGCTTCGGCACCGGAGTGCTAGGCACGGCCGAAGCACTGCTCGAAGAGGTGCGCCGGCGAAATCCGGAGAGTTTTATCGTTTACAAGCCGCACCCCGATGTTTTGTCGGGCAACAGGGCGGGATTGGTAGAGGCACGCGAACTGGCCGACATCGTCGATGGCGAGGCCGACTTGTTGTCGCTTGTCGATCTCGCTGACGAAGTACATGTGTTGTCTTCGCTCGCGGGCTTCGACGCTCTACTGCGCGGCAAGCGCGTATTTACATACGGCCTGCCGTTCTATGCGGGCTGGGGTTTGACCGAGGACGTGCTTCCGCAGCCCTGGCGTCGGCGGACGCTAACGCTGGACATGCTGGTTGCCGGCGCGCTGCTGCGCTACCCGATCTACTGGGATTGGCGCACCGGGCTGTTTACGACGCCAGAGGCGGTTGTACGCAACCTCGGGCAGACCGCGGGGCGCCCACTGACATCTATTGCGAGCGACCGCGGCCGCCTCCTGCGCAAGATCTGGCGCTGGTGCCGGAACGCAGTACGGCATGGATATTGGGCATGGCAGCGGCGCGGGCCGAGACATGCCCATTGATTTTCTGGTGGTACTTGGGAACCAGCCTTGCATCAGAACAAGGTGGTCCTCGTTGATCGAGTCTTAGTCCTTGTTGGAGTTGGCATGAACATTCATCCCGTCATTCTTTGTGGCGGCAGTGGGACCCGTCTGTGGCCCATGTCTCGCGGTGGTTATCCGAAGCAATACCTGAAACTCACCGGCGAAAACACTCTGGTGCAGCAGACGGCGCTACGTCTGCGAGGCATCGCCGATGTGACTGCGCCAATCGTCATCACCAACGCGGAGCAGCGCTTCCTGGTCGCCGAACAGTTGCGCAGCGTCGATGTGATGCCATCGTCGATCGTGCTGGAGCCGACTGGGCGCAATACGGCGCCCGCCGTGGCCGTGGCCGCGTTGCTCGCGCTGAAGGAAACGGCGGAAGCGCTTCTGCTCGTATTGCCTTCCGATCATGTGATTCTGAACGACGCCGTGTTCGGCAAGCTGGCCATGATCGCCGCGGGCATCGCCAAGGACAGCTACCTGGTGACATTCGGCATCGAGCCAACCGAGCCGCATACCGGCTATGGCTATATCCGCCGTGGCGAAGACCTGGTTGCCAGCAATGGCGCCTATCTGGTCGAACGTTTTGTGGAGAAGCCGGACGCCGCCACGGCCACGCGTTTCCTCGAAGAGGGTGGCTATTACTGGAACAGCGGTATGTTCATGCTGAAGGCGTCGGCCTATCTGGAAGAACTGCGTCGCCACGAACCGGAGATCCTCCGCCAGGCGGAACTTGCCGTGGAAGCCGGCAAGCGCGATGCAGACTTCCTGCGGCTTGACCCCGAGGCGTTCAGTGCCAGCCCGAATGTGTCGATCGACTATGCGGTAATGGAAAAGACCGAGCGGGCCGCAGTGGTGACCGCGGCGGGCCTGGGCTGGAACGATATCGGCTCGTGGACTGCGCTGGCCGATATTGCTGCTTCCGACGACAGCGGCAACGCATTCTTTGGCGACGTGTTGAGCGAGGACGTAAGCAATACCTACGTGCGCGCGGAGCATCGCATGGTCGCTGCTGTTGGCGTGACGGATCTGGTGATCGTGGAAACCGCCGATGCCATCCTGATCTCGCACCGCGATAAGGCGCAAGACGTGAAGAAGATCGTCGAGCAGCTCAATAGCTCGGGCCGACACGAGTCGGTCACGCACCGGAGGGTGTTCCGGCCCTGGGGTTCGTATGAAGGCATCGACCAGGGTGATCGCTTCCAGGTCAAGCGTATCGTGGTCAAGCCGGGCTCGTCGCTCAGCTTGCAGATGCATCACCATCGGGCGGAGCATTGGATCGTCGTGCGCGGAACCGCCAAGGTTTTCAATGGGGACGAGGTGCTGTTGCTCTCGGAAAACCAATCGACCTATATTCCGCTCGGCGTGACGCACCGGCTGGAAAATCCTGGAAAAATTCCGCTCGAGTTGATTGAGGTCCAGTCCGGCGCTTATCTTGGCGAAGACGACATCGTGCGCTTCGAGGATCACTACGGGCGCGTCCAGTCAGTGTAGGTGTTTGAGCGAAGGGCTGGCCGCGCCGATGTCATCCGACACGTCATCGCAAAGCCATGCAGCACCAGCTTACAAAACTGCCGACACGCAATTGTCCGGAAAATGGAAGTTGGATGGGATCCTCAGCCAAGCTGAGTCCAGCGCACGCTGGTGTTGTTCGAATCCCGCTTTGGCGATCGCCACGCCTGCCGGATGGCTTGTAGGTCCGCTTCCGATGGGCTGCCTCCACACAGTTCGCTACACTGTCCGGCGTGAGGCCCGGACTGGCCTCCCCACGGGGCTCGCCAGCCTCCTCGGAGCCGCGGTGGCCGACCAAGCCGCGGCCCCCTTTCAGGAGCTTTCAGATGCAGATATCCATTCGTCTCACTTCTGGTGCGCTGGCTGCGCGTGCGGCTGCCGCCATCTTGCTCGCTGCCGCCCTGGGTGCCTGCGCCACGTCACCCGCGCCGGATTCGCCAGGTGCCGGCACCAGCCTGAACCAGGCGCAGACTGGCGGTCCTAGCCGCTGGGAGCTGGTGCGCTGGCAGCTGGCCGATGGCACGCTGAAGTCCATTCCCCATGGCGACAACGGCGAGCCGATCATCTTTGAGTTCAATGGCGGGATCGATTCCGCGCAGGGCACGGTGAGCGGATACAGCGGCTGCAATCGCTTCACCGGGGGCTATGGCAAGACGGCAACGGGCATGCGCTTCGATCGGCTGGCGGGAACCCGCATGGCTTGCGTGCCGCCGCGCGGCGAGCTGGAGAGCGCGCTGCTCAAGGCAATGCAGTCGCCGTTCACCACCGTGGGCACGCAGCCGTCGGCCGGGTCAACGGGCCGCCAGATCATCTGGAAGACAGTTGACGGCGACCTGCTGCAGTTCGTCGAGCGCGAGGGCGTGGGCCGGCGCGGCGCGAAGATGGATGCGCAGGCGGCCGCCGGCGGCGTGGAGAAGACGGTGTACGTGGATTCGCAGCGGGTGGAGTGCTCAGGCATGGGCCGGCAGACCTGCTACCGCGTGCGCGAGAACCCGGACGCGCCCTGGACGCTTTGGTATGGACCGATCGAGGGGCTGGATTTCGAACCGGGCGTGGCGTACACCTTGCGGGTGCGCGAAACGCGGGTGGAGAACCCGCCGATGGATGCGTCCGCGATTCGCTGGCAGTTGTTGAGCGTGGAGTCTCGCACCCGGGCTAACTGAGCAATGTGGGACCAGAAAGTAAAACGCCGCGGTTCACAGCCGCGGCGTTTTTGCTTTTGTCCTGAGCGGATGCCGATGGCTGCCAGGCGCCCGGCATTCACATTCAGCTGCGTGGCGCGGGCGCTCCGGCAATCGCTTCCTTGCGCGTGGCGGGGCGCCTTGCCGGTGCCGTGCCTGCCGGCGATGCCGTGCCAAGCTTGACCTTCTCTGGCAGCTTGTACATCGAGCCCGGGGTTGAGGTCAGCAGGGTGTTGATCTGCACCACGTCGTCCTCGGTCAGCGCTCCGGTAGCGGCCTTCAGGCGCAGCCCGTTCATGATGGTGTCGTAGCGCGCCTTGGCCAGGTCGCGGCGAGTGGAGAACAACTGCGCTTCGGCGTTCAGCACGTCGATGTTGATGCGCACGCCGACTTCGTAGCCGAGCTGGTTGGATTCCACTGCGCTCTGTGCGGAGTGCTCGGCGGCCTCGAGGGCCTTGACCTGGGCGAGTCCGTTGGACACGCCCGAGTAGGTTTGGCGCGCGCTCTGGGCTGCGGTGCGGCGGGCAAACTCGAGGTCGCTGGCGGCCTTGTCGGCCAGCGCGGCGGTTTCACGCACGCGCGACTGGATCTGGCCACCGCTGTAGATCGGCACACTCAGCTGCACGCCGATCTGGGCGCTGTTGTAGCGGCTGGAGACATTGACCTGCTGCGCGGCATTGCCGGTGGCATTGACGAAGCCGTACGACGCGATCAGGTCGACCGATGGCAGGTGGCCGGAACGTGCCTTGTTGTACTCGCGCTGGGCAGAGTCGAGGTTGTAGCGCGCCAGGCCCACCTGCGGGTTGGTGTTCTCGGCCTGGTTGGCCCAGGTGTTCACATCGGGCGGCTGCGGGCCGGGCAGCGTGGCGGCGGTGCGCAATCCGAGCAGTTCGTCAACCGGCTTGCTGGTGATCTGCTGCAGGTTGGCGCGCCGGATTTCGAGGTCGCTCTGCGCCGCGATCTCGGTCGAGGTGGCGAGGTCATAGCGGGCCTGCGCGTCGTTGGCGTCGGTGATGGTGGCGGTGCCGACCTCGAAGTTGCGCTTGGCCTGCGCCAGTTGCTCGCCGATGGCCTTCTTCTGCGCGCCGGCCAGGTAGAGGTTGTCCTGCGCGGCCAGCACGTCGAAGTAGGCCTGCGAGGTGCGGGTGATCAGGTCGAGCTGCGCCTGGCTGAAGGTCACTTCGCCAGCCAGCGCGGCCAGTTCGCCCTGCTTGTAGGTTTCCCAGCGATCCCAGCGAAACAGCGGCTGGATCAGTTGCAGCGACCAGTTATTGTTGTTGATAAAGCGGTCCGACACCAAGGGCACGGTCTGGTCCACATTGGTGCGCGTGGCGTTTAGCGTGCCACTGACCTGCGGCAGCAAGCCGGAGCGTCCCTGGGGCAGCTTTTCCTGGCTGGCCACCAGCTGCGCGCGCGCGCTGGCGAACTGCGCGTCGTTGGCCTGTGCATCGCGGTAGACCTGGAGCAAGTCGGCGCCATGCGCGGCCGGCAGATGCAGCAGCGCAAGCAGGGAACCCGTCAGTGCCAGGCGCGTCTTGGGCACGCCCCGCGCAGGGAAAAGCGCAAACCTCATGACATCTCCAGTCTGCCGGGCAGCGGGCGCGCGGCTAACGATTCTAACGATCAGCGTTCAAGGGAATTGGCGCCGCGGGAGGCCGGCGCCCTGGGGTTGATGCTTGCTGTGCTCAGTACTTCGGCATGGCCGGGTCGACCTGCTCGGCCCAGGCGTGGACGCCGCCGGTCAGGTTGTAGACCTTGGCAAAGCCTTGCCGCTCGAGGAAGCTTGCCACCTGCATGCTGCGCGCGCCGTGATGGCAGATGCAGACGATGTCCGCGTCTTCGTCAAGCTCGCCGGCGCGTGCCGGGATCTGGCCCATCGGGATATGCGTGATGCCGGGCATGGCGCAGGTCTGCACCTCCCAGCCCTCGCGTACGTCGAGCAGCACCGGCTGCGGCCGGCTGGCATCCGCCAGCCATTGCACCAGTTCGGGTGCGTTGATTACCTGCATGTCTTGTTTCCCGCTCAGAAATGGAAGCGCGACGGCTGCTCGGCGCCCATCAGCGGCGTGATGGCGGTCTCGAACAGGTTGACAGTCTTGTACTCGTTCTCGCTGACGCGCGTGATGATCTGCGCTTCCATGGCCGGCAGCGCGCCGACGAAGGCGGCGATGCGCCCGCCGACCTTGACTTGCGACAGGATGGACGCGGGCACCGAGGGCAACGCGCCGGAAATGCAGATCACGTCGTAGGGGGCGCTCGCGGCCCAGCCGGTGGCGGCATTGCCTTGGGCCACGTCGACATTGGTCACGCCGGCGTCGGCCAGGTTCTTGCGGGCCAGCTCGGCCAGTTCCGGCAAGATGTCCACGCTCAGCACGTGGCGCGCGCGGTGGGCGAGCAGGGCAGCCATGTAGCCAGAGCCGGTGCCGATTTCCAGCACTTGTTCATGCTTGCGCACGGCCAGGTCCTGCAGGATGCGGGCTTCCACGCGCGGGGCCAGCATGTTCTGGCCGCCCGGCAGGGGGATTTCCATGTCGACGAAGGCCAGCGCGGCGTAGGCCTGCGGCACGAACTGTTCCCGCTTGACCACCGCCAGCAGGTCCAGGATTTCCTGATCCAGCACATCCCAGGGGCGGATTTGCTGTTCGATCATATTGAATCGGGCTTTCTCGAGGTCCATCTTGCCATTCCTTCCAATGCCAACCGCTAATCAGTTCAGAGTTCCGGCCGCGCGGTGCGAGGGGCCGGGGAAATCCGTCAAACCTGATATTTTAACCCCGCACCAAGACACTTGCCCAAGCGCGTCGCCGAAGTTGTGGCCTCCATGCCGCAGTCCGGCCTTGGCTGAGGCATTCCGGGGTGGCTTGCCTCATTCCGCGCTTGCTGGCTTGTGCGCCGCCGTGTCGTCGGCCGCCGGCGCGGTGGCGGGAGCCGCCTGGGCTTGCTTGCCGCGCCACTTGCGGCCGAGCCACGCGCTGAAGTCGTCGAGGTACGTATAGATCACCGGGACCACTACCAGGGTCAGGATCGACGAGGTGATGATGCCGCCGATCACCGTCTGGCCCATCGGTGCGCGTTGCTCGGCGCCTTCGCCCAGGCTGAAGGCCAGCGGCACCATGCCGAAGATCATGGCCAGCGTGGTCATCAGGATCGGCCGCAGCCGCACCCGGGCAGCGGCAACCAGCGCGGCCTCGCGCGACATCGGCGGCTGGCCGTCGGCGCCGCGCCGGGCCTGGTTGGCAAAATCCACCAGCAGGATGGCATTCTTGGTCACCAGCCCCATCAGCATGATGAAGCCGATGATGGAGAACATGTTCAGCGTGGAGCGGAACAGCAGCAGCGCCGCGAACACGCCCACCAGCGTGAGCGGCAGCGAGGTCATGATGGCGATCGGCTGGAAGAAGCTGGCGAACTGCGAGGCCAGGATCATGTAGATGAAGATCACCGCCAGCGCGAGCGCCGACACCGCGAAGCCGAACGACTCATTCATCGACTTGGTGGAGCCGCCGAAGCGGTACTTGTAGCCCGCCGGCCAGTTCATGCCATCCAGCGCGGCCTTGATCTCGCGTGCCACCTCGCCTTGCGAGCGCCCGGCGGTATTCGCGGTCAGCTCCACTTCGCGGGAGAGGTCGCGCCGGCTGATCTGGTTGGCGCCGGTGGTTGGCACCAGTTCGGCGATCTGGCGCAGGGGCACCATGCGCGGCGAGCCGTCGGCATTGTTCTGGTTGCTGGCGATCATCAGCGCGCTGAGATCCGCCATGCCGGTGCGGGCGTCCTTGGGCAGGCGCACGCGCACGTCGTAGTTCTGGTCGTCGGGGGCGCGCCATGAGCTGATGGCGTCGCCGGCCAGCAGCGGGCGCAGCGCGTTGCCGATCTGCACGATGCCCACGCCCAGGTCGGATGCAAGCTCGCGGCGGATGCGCACTTCGACGGTGGGGCGGTCGTCCTTCATGCTGGAGTCGAGGTCGGCCAGGCCGCGCACCGCGGCCATGCGCCGGCTGGCTTCCAGCGACAGGCGCCGCAGCGTTTCCAGGTCGTCGCCCTGGATCGACACCTGCAGTGCTTTCTGACCGCCGGCGCCGTCCGGCATGCCGACCATGGTTAGCGTGATGCCGGCGATGCTGGCCATGCGCTCGCGGATCATCGGGTTAAGCTGCTTGGTGGTGAGTTTGCGCGAGCGGCGCTCGGTCAGGCGCACCGACACCAGCGCGTTGTTGCGCCCGGAGGTATTGCCCGAGTTGATGGTGGCGTAGGTGTAGGCCACCTCGGGGAAGGCCTTGAGCGCGGTTTCCACCTGCCTGACCTTGGCTTCGGTGACGGCCAGCGAGGTGCCCACCGGCGTGGTGAAGCCCACCTGGGTTTCGCCCAGGTCGGCGGCCGGTACGAATTCCGTGCCGATCAGCGGCACCAGCGCAAAGCTGCCCAAGAACGTTACCGCCGCGATGATGGCGGTGGCCATCCGGTGCTTGAGCGCCCAGCCCAGCATCGAGCCATAGCCGTGGCCGAGCGCATCCATGCGCGCCGAGAACCAGTCCAGCATGCGGCCCACGGTGCGGCCGTACAGGCTCTTCTTGTTGCCGGTGCCGTGCAGGTCGGGGTCGTGCCAGACCGAGGACAGCATCGGGTCCAGCGTGAACGAGACGAACATGGAGATCAGCACCGCCGCCACCACGGTCACGCCGAACTGGTGGAAGAAGCGGCCGATGATGCCGCCCATGAAGCCCACCGGCAGGAACACCGCCACGATGGAGAAGGTGGTGGCCAGTACCGCCAGCCCGATCTCGTTGGTGCCGTCGAGCGCTGCCGTGCGATGGTTCTTGCCCATCAGGTTGTGCCGCACGATGTTCTCGCGCACCACGATGGCATCGTCGATCAACAGGCCCACGCACAGCGACAGCGCCATCAGCGTGATCACGTTGAGCGTGAAGCCAAACATGTACATCACGCCGAACGTGCCGATCAGCGCGATCGGCAGGGTCAGCCCGGTGATGACCGTGCTGCGCCACGAGCCGAGGAACAGGAAGACGATGGCCACCGTCAGGAAGGCGCCTTCAAGCAGCGTGGAGCGGACTTCCTTGACGCTGCTGCGGATGCCGCGCGCGGCGTCGTTGACCACGGTGAGCTGCACGCCCGCGGGCACCAGCTTGCGCACTTCATCGGTCATCTTGATCAGGCCGTCGACGGTGTCGACCGTGTTCTGGCCCTGTGCCTTCACCACCGCCAGGAACAGCGCGCGCTTGCCGTCCAGCATGGCCAGGCTCTCTTGCTCCTCCTCGCCGTCGCGCACGTCGGCGACCTGCTCCAGCGTGACCGGCTGGCCGGCCCGGCGCGCCACGATGATGTGGCGGAAGGCATCCGGCGTGATGACGCGGCCCTTGATCTGCACCACCGTCTCGGTGGAGGTGGAGCGCAGCTCGCCCGCGGGTAGTTCCTGATTCTCGTTGCGGATAGCGTCCATCACCTGGTTCACGCCGATGCCGAGCGCCTCCAGCTGGGCAGGGCGGATGCGGATCTCCACCTCGCGCTTGGTGCCGCCAACTAGGCTGATGGCGCCCACGCCGCGCACGGTCTCCAGCCGCTTGCGCACGATCTGGTCGGCGATGGTGGTCAGCTCGCGCTGCGTGCGCTCGGCCCCTGGCGCGTTCGACACGGACAGGTAGAACACCGGCGCGTCCGACGGGTCGTAGCGCAGCACGCGCGGGTCTTTCACCTCGTCGCGGAATTGCGGGCGGATCAGCGCGATCTTGTCGCGCACATCCTGCGCTGCCTGGCCGACATCGACGGACAGGTCGAACTTGATCACCACCACCGAGGTGCCTTGGTAGGAGTGCGAGAAGATTTCGTCGATGCCCGAGATGGTGTTGACGATTTCTTCGATCTTGCGGGTGACGTCGGACTCCACCGATTCCGGCGCGGCGCCGGGGTACTCGGTCTGCACCACGACGATGGGGAAGGTGATGTCAGGGAACTGGTCAACCGGCAGGCGCTGGTAAGAGAACAGGCCGATCACGATGAAGGCCATCATCATCATGGTGGCCAGCACCGGGTTGTGGATGGACAGGCGGGTGAACCACATGGGCGGGGGCTCCTACGCCTTGACCAGCTTGACGCGGCTGCCCGCGCGCAGGGTGCCGAGGTTGTTGCGCACCACCTTGGCACCGGTGGCCAGGCCGCTGGTGATTTCCACCAGCCCGCTCACATCGTCGTGGATGCCAAGCTTGACCTGGCGTTCCGCCAGCACGTCATTCTCCACGCTGTAGACGAACGCGCGCTCGCCATCGTTGCGCACCGCTGTGGCTGGCACCGCCACCACGCCTGCGTGGTGGCCGAGCACCAGCGAGCCCTGGGCGAACATGCCCGCGCGCAGGCGCGCCTCGGGGTTGTCCACCCGCACATAAACCATGATGCTGCGCGTGCCTTGGCTTACCGCCGGGTTGATGCGCACCAGCTTGCCCTCGAAGCGGCCACTGCCTTCCACGTCGAGCTGCACGGCCTGGCCGATGGCAACGCGAGCTACATCCGCCATGGGGATCGGCGCCTCGAGTTCCAGCGCGCGCAGGTCGACCACGTCGATCAGGCGCGTGTCGGGCGAGACCTTCTCGCCCGGCTGCACCGCGCGCGCGGCCACCAGGCCATCCAGCGGCGATTTGACGATGGTGTCGGCGAGCGCTTTCTGCGCGACTTCAAGGCCGCCCTGGGCGGCATCGAGATTGGCGCGCGCCACGTCCAGGTTGCTCTGGAAGTTGTCGAAGGCGGTCTTTGAGATGAAGCCCTTGGCCACCAGCTCGCGGTTGCGCTCGAAGGTCTGTTTCGAATTCTCATACTGGCCGCGCGCCGCCAGCATCTGCCCGCGCGCCTGCGCCACCTTGGCCTGGTACTCGGTCGCATCGATGCGCACGATGACCTGGCCGGCGCGCACGGCTTCGCCCTCGCGCACCAGCACTTGCTGTACCTCGCCCGCGACCTTGGCCTTGACCGAGGCCTGGTTGAGCGCCCGCAGCCCGCCCGACAGCGGCAGCGACACGCGCAAGTCTTGCGTGGTGGCCTCGACCAGGTCGGATGGCAGGAACTCCACCAGGTCTTGCACCGCGGCAGCCGGGGCTGCGCCGGGCTTGCCATTGCTTGCCTTGCGCACGGCGGCAGCGGCGCTGAGCACGGCAACCACCGCGATGGTGGCGATCGCGGCGATCAGGATTTTCTTGCGTCGGGTCATGCGGTCTCCGGCGGCGGCGCTGGGGTCTCCCGCGCGGCCTGCTGCCCCTGCGCTTGTGCCAGGGCTTCTTGTTGTATCTGTTCCCAGACGTAGGGGCCGACCTTGGGTGGCAGCGGCGTATCGCGGGCCGCGCCGGTGGTCAGGCCGAACAGCAACATCTGGAGCAGGTTGTCGAGGAACGCCTCGGGGTCGATCTCGATGCGCGACGACGCACTGAACGCACGCTGCCACAGCATCAGGAACATCAGCGGCGCGCAGATCAGCGTTGTGGTCGGGTTGGCCGGCATGTCGCGCAACTCGCCACGCGCCACGCCGCGCTTGAGCACGCGCGCGAACAACTCATCGCCCGGCAACACCACTTCCTCGTGGTAGAACTGGGCAATGTCCGGAAAATGGCTGGATTCGGCCATGATCAGCTTGGTCAGGCCGGCCACCGGCGTCGCCCCGACCAGGCCCCACCAGCCGCGCAGCAATTCCCTGAGCAGCTCCGGCGTCGAGCCCTGGTAGTTCTCCACCAGGTCGATGCCCCTGGCCAGCGTCGGCACCAGGTTTTCGCGCACCACCGTCTTGAACAGCTCTTCCTTATTAGCGAAGTACAGATAGACGGTGCCCTTGGACACGCCCGCCGCGGCGGCAACATCTTCCAGCCGGGTGGCCGCATAGCCGCGTTCGACGAAGAGATCGAGCGCGGCGGCCACCAGTTCCTGCGGGCGTGCTGCCTTGCGGCGAGCCCAGCGTTTGGTGTTGGCGGATTCCTGATTCTGGCTCTGGTCTGGCGGGTTTTTCACTGGGGCGCTGTGCACCTCTGCGGGGAGCACTCCGCGAGAGGTGCAAATAAATAACTCTTGGGTCAGTAATGTAGTGGAGGGGAATCCGCCGGTCAAGCGCGGGGAGGGCCGTACGGCTTGGGGCACAATATGGTCTGCCGGGCGTCGTCCGCGCCTGAACCATTGCCATGTCCCCACAGTCTGAACTCTCTTGCCGGCCCGATTGTGGCGCTTGTTGCACCGCGCCCTCCATCACCTCGCCGATTCCCGGCATGCCCGGCGGCAAGCCGGCCGGCGTACCCTGCGTGCAGTTGCTGCCCGACCGGCGCTGCGCGATTTTTGGCGAGCCCACGCGGCCGGCATTTTGCGCCGGGCTCAAGCCCTCTGCCGACATGTGCGGCGAAACCCGCCGGCATGCGCTGGCCTGGCTGACGCAACTCGAGGTTGCCACCGCGCCCGGCCGCGCCGCCTGAACCCGCAAGGAACAAACAGATGGTCATGATCAATCGCCGGCGCTGGCTGGCAGCAAGCGCCAGCGTCGCGCTGGCCGCGGCACTCGTCGGCTGCGGCATGATGGGCAACGACTACACCTTCTCGCAGAGCCAGCTGCAATCGGCCCTGGAGCGCAAGTTCCCGTTCAACAAGCGCTATATGGAGCTGTTCGACATCCAGCTCGCCAACCCGCAGCTCACGCTCGATCCCAGCCGCAACCGGGTGAACGTGCAGTTCGACGCGACGGTGAACAACCGCCTGTTCTCTGGCGAGCCGATGACTGGCCGCTTCGCGCTGGACAGCGGGCTGCGCTACGATCCGGCCAGCCGTGCGGTGGTGCTGCAGGATCCGCAGGTCCAGCAGTTCGACGTCAAAGGCTTGCCACCGCAATTCTCGCGTCAGCTCAATGCGCTCGGCGGCATCCTTGCGGAGCAGCTGCTGCAGGGCTATCCGCTCTATACCTTCCGTCCTGACGAGCTGCGCCTCGCCGGCGCCAGTGTCGAACCCGGTACAATCACCGTTTTGCCCAACGGGATCAACGTCAAGATCAATCGGCCTTGATGACGCGCCGCGCCCAGGCATGTGCCTTGCCCAGCCACTGCGGTGTCATGGTCGTGGCGGATAGTTGTGATTCCTGGCGCCTGGTGCGTGGCTGATGGCATAGGGCTGACGGTTGCCCGTTGCCGTCTTGCTCGCCTGTCCTTGGCTTTTCCTTCGCTCTTCCATTCAGCATTCCACACATTCCAATCAGCATGGATATTGCCCTCGCCCTGAAAGCCGTGATCCTCGGCATCGTCGAAGGACTGACCGAATTTCTGCCCATCTCCAGCACAGGCCACCTGATCCTCGCCGGCCAGTTGCTCGACTTCAATGATGAAAAGGGCAAGATCTTCGAGATCGTGATCCAGTTCGGTGCCATCCTGGCGGTTTGCTGGGAGTTCCGCCGCCGCATCGCCACCGTGGTGAGCGGACTGGCCAGCGATGAAAAGGCCCGGCGTTTTGCCATCAACGTGATCGTGGCCACCGTGCCGGCGATCGTGCTGGCGCTGGTATTCGGCAAGTGGATCAAGGCTCACCTGTTTAACCCGATCACCGTGGCCACCGCATTCATCATTGGTGGTGTGGTGATCCTGTGGGCCGAATGGCGGGAAAGCCATCGCGGCCAGGTATCGCACCCGCAGGGCAACGCGCTGCTGGAGGCCGCCAAGGCCGGCGCGCCGCGGATCGAGTCGGTAGACGACCTGAACTGGCGCGATGCGATCAAGGTCGGGCTGGCGCAGTGTTTCGCGCTGATCCCGGGCACCTCGCGCTCCGGCGCCACCATCATCGGCGGCATGCTGTTCGGGCTGTCGCGCCAGGTAGCGACCGAGTTCTCCTTCTTCCTGGCGATCCCGGTGATCTTCGGCGCCACCGTCTACGAGCTGTACAAGTCGCGCGCGCTGCTATCCGCCGACGACCTGGGCATCTTCGGCATCGGCTTCGTCTTCGCCTTCCTGTCCGCCTTCTTGTGCGTGCGCTGGCTGCTGCGCTTTGTCGCCACCCATGACTTCAAGCCGTTTGCCTGGTACCGGATCATCTTCGGCATCGTTGTGCTGGCGACCGCATACTCGGGGCTGATTGCCTGGCATGCCTGAAGGCGGTCGCGGTAGATAACGCCGGCGGCAACCGTCGCAGGAAAAAAAAGCGTGGCTCCAGGCCACGCTTTTTTCATGGTGCCGACGACGTGCGGCGTGCGGCGCGGCCTTTGCCTTCAGGCCCGTTTGCGGAACACCACGTCCCACACGCCATGGCCCAGCCGCACGCCGCGGCGCTCGAACTTGGTCACCGGGCGGTAGTCCGGCCGCGGCGCAAAGCCGCCGGCGGCGTCCGAGGTGTTGGCCAGGGTGGGTTCGCCCGACAGCACTTCCACCATCTGGTGGGCATACTCTTCCCAATCGGTCGCGCAGTGCAGGTAGCCACCCGGCTTGAGGCGGTTGGCCAGCAGCTTGACCAGCGGCGGCTGCACCAGGCGCCGCTTGTTGTGGCGCTTCTTGTGCCACGGGTCGGGGAAGAAGATATGCACGCCGTCCAGGCAGGATTCCGTCAGCATGTGCGCGATGACCTCCACGGCGTCATGCGGCATGATCCGCACATTGCCGATCTCGCGCTCGCCCAGCAGCTTGAGCAGGGCGCCCACGCCAGGTTCATGCACCTCACAGCCCAGGAAGTTGTCCTGAGGGCGTAGTTGCGCGATATGCGCGGTGGTCTCGCCCATGCCGAACCCGATCTCGAGGATCGCTGGCGCGGCGCGGCCGAACGTGGCCTCCCAGTCGAGCGGCTGCGGTGCGTAGGGCAGGATGAAGCGCGGCCCCAGGTCATCGATGGCACGCTGCTGGCCGGTGGAGGTTCGCCCCGCGCGGCGCACGAAGGAACGGATGCGGCGCGGGTGCGCCACGTCGCTGCCGTCGGCAGCCTTGGCGGGCGCGTTGTCAGCGTCGTCGGCTGGCGTCGGGTCGGAACTGGGGTCTTGGGGGAGCATGGCAACAAAAAAGCCGCCGGGCGATCCTGATCGGGTATGCGACCAGTGGCGAAGGCGGCTCGTCTCAATCTGATGTGGAGCGGGCGATGGGAATCGAACCCACGTCTTTAGCTTGGGAAGCTAAGGTAATGGCCATTATACGACGCCCGCTAAGGCTTGCTGGAGGCGGATTCTAGCATGGTTTTCGACGCGTCCATATTTCCGCGTTCGGGAGCTATTCGGCAATTCATTTGGTAGGGCTTCCTAGGCATCTGCCTTGTCTGCGCGGGGGAGCTTTGCTTGTACCCCCGCTAGCCCAAGCAACAGCCCGACAATGCCGGCGTAGAAAACGATGTTCGCCTGGTGCGCCATCGTCACTTGCGTAAGGCCACTGATCAGGCTTGCCATCACGACGCCAAGGCCAGCCCCGCTAAGGCTGACGCCGAGCGCGTTGTCATTGCTGCAGCATTCGCGCAACGTCCGCAGAAACAGGACCGCAGGAATAAGGAATATCCCCAGCAGCGCTAGCATGCCGGGTAGGCCGGTGGTTGCGGCAGCCTCCACCACGTCGTTGTGTGCATGCTCCAGATTGCAGGCGACGGACTTGGTGCTCTCGCAGAAGTCAGATGCATGCAGAATGCGGGCAAACTGCCCCACGCCCACACCCATCCAAGGGTGCGCGGTGATCGACTTTGTCGCGATTTTCCACACCTCCAGGCGCGCGCCGACGGAAGTATCCACATCCCCTTTCTCGAACCGCTCGACCTCACTGCGCACCTGATCAATCTTCTGCGCCACGGGACCGCTAGGGATCAGATAAAGGCCAACACCCAATGCCGCAAAAAACGCTATTGAAGCAAAGAATCTTGCTACGCTCAGTCTGCGGTACCGGACAAAGAGCAGCGGAAGCGCGGTAAGAAGCATGGCGAGCGTCGCCCCTCGTGTCCCGTTCAAGAACAGGATCATCGCTGCAAGCGCAAGGTTCCCCCAGGCCAACGCGTGCGCGCAACGACTGGTGCCCGGTCGAGCAAAGCCGATCAGACCAAGAGCTGCGACCATGTTGGCAAATGCAATGGCCTGTGTCCACGCGGACGGTCGTTCCTCGCCCAGCGTGTAGTGCTGAATGGCGACGATTGCGAGGCTAGCTGCCAGTGCGATAGTGATCCCGCGCCAGATTGCCGTGGGATCCGGGGTGGTGCGCATGACTACAAGGCAGGCCAGTAGGGCAAGCAGAATTCTTGACGGGTTGTCAATCACGTTCCACGGCACGCCGAAGTACACCTTTGATCCGAGGTAAACGACCATCAGGGCCAGAATGGCCAGACCCAAGGGATTTAGCAGGTCACGGTATGTCCCCCAAGTCTTGGTCATTCGGTGGCTAGCGCATAACACTAGCACCACCACAGCGGCCAGAAAGATCCCTGAACCACGCGGCACACAGAGAAGAAGAATTGGAAATGCCAGGACCAGGGCACTGGCAAAGGTAGCCAGCTTTGTTGCTCGGAACGTCATAAACTCCGCTCGACTCTAAACAGCGGCGGAATGCCCGTCGCGACCGCGCGATTATAGTTGATGGGGTGGTAGCTCCTGGCGGAAGGGGAGAAATGGGGCCCCGGGGCGAGTTGCCGCGTCAAGCTTCGGGATGCAGGCCGCCAAGTGTCGGCAGAGCGGACAAAGTACCCACCACGTAAAAGCTATCTGCCGTGAGAAAGAGACCGGCGTAGAGGGATTCCGTCAGGAAAGTGCTTGTCCACTATCCGGAGGCGGCGACTCCTCGTGGTCGAGGCGCGCTGTGCTGAAGCGCCTCTGGGTGATGTGGGCGCTATTTCGATCAATGGCCGATCGGGGGGAAACGTGAAGGCGCGATGGCGCCCTATGGCGCCACCCGCAGCCGGCAGACCGCCGCCTCCTCCTGTCCCGGCGCGAGCCAGCGCAACCCCGTGCCGTGGTGGATGGCGTTGGGCAGGCCGAGCCAGGGTTCCACGCAGTAGAAGTCGGAGTCGGCGCGCTCCGACCAGGTGGTGACCGCGAACCACGGCGTGCTGCCCGGCGTGTCCAGCTCGATCGCCAGCTTGCGGCCATGCGGGGCGGTGGCATCGGGCGGCGTGGCCAGCGTGCAGTGGCGTGGCGCCGCAGCCTGCGCGTGCAGGACGTGAAAGGTGTCTTGCAGGCGCGGGTCGTCGAGCTGATAGGTCTCGGCGCCTTGGCCGTTCGATGCCAGCGAGCCGTCGGGGTGCTGGCGCATCCGTTGCGCGGCCGGCATGGCCAGCGTGGAAGCGGCGCGGGCCTGGTGGGCCAGCGGGAAGTAGAAGTGGTGGCCAGCGTAGTAAGGCAGGGCCTGCTCGCCGGCATTGCGCGTGCGCAACGTGGCCTCGAGGCTGTCGTCGAGCAGCCGGTAGGTGACCTCGAACAGGAACTCGAAGGGGTAGGCCGCGCGCGTCGCGTCCGACGCTTGCAGCGTCATGGTCAGGCTGCGTCCCGCCTCAAACTGCGTGACCGCGAAGGGCAGGTCGCGTGCGAAGCCGTGGATCGGCAGCGCCCGCACGGTGCCGCTGGCGTCTTTCCACGCGCCGGGCGCGTTGTCGACGAAGTGCCTGGCAATGAAGGGGAACAGTATCGGGTTGCCGCCACGCACACGGGCCAGTTGGGACCAGTCGGCGTTTTCTGGCCAGTAAAGGATGTCCTCGCCACGATGTACCCAGCGCACCAGGCGGGCGCCGAACTGCGGGGCTAGCAGCATGAAGCTGGACTCGTCTCCGACCCGGATCAGTTCCTGGCCTTGGAAATGCATAGAATTGAGAGGCGGCATGCAAGTAGCGGCGGGAGTGGGCATCGCTGCATGATAGCCGTCAACGCGCCGTGCCGCGGCACATGTCCGGTGCTCGGTTGCGCCCCCGGCGGGTGCACAGGCGTCGGGCGTTCATCAGGCATGCGCCTTTTGCAGCGATCGGTGCGCCACATTCGGACCGGCTCTCGCCGCTTTCGGCGCTGCGTGGGCACGCGGCCGCTGGCGTGAATGTTGCGTCGCAGCGCAGAGCGTTTCCCTCAGCGAAAGGAGCTTGTCATGGCCGAGTCCCTCAGCAAGTCCACCGCGTCCGCCGGCGATGCCGCCACGGACGCCTCTCCCACGAAGTTCTCCCACGTGCGCCCGCAAGACACTGCCTTCGTCGACCAGGGTTTGCGCGATTTCTTCCTGTATCGCGACCTGGGCATTGCGGAGGCCACCGGCGGCAAGCTGCTGGTGCAACTGGTCAAGGCCAACCTGCCGCCCGAGCAAGGCACCGGCTGGCACCGGCACGAGGCGCAGTTCCATGTGGTACTGATGCTCAAGGGCTGGGCGCGCTTCATGTACGAGGACAAGGAGACACTGGTGGCGGCAGGCGATTGCGTGCACCAGCGCCCCGGCATTACGCATTTTCTGTTCGACTACTCGCCGGACATGGAGTACCTGGAGATCGTGGGGCCGGCGGATTTTGGCACCGTCAAGGTCGAGGGCCCGTGCGCGGTGCCGGCGGTGACGCCGTGGCCGGCAGACCAGACCGCTGCCTAGACACCTGGCCGCCTGGCCGCGCCGCGCGGCCATATGCGTTCAACCTCATGCATTCAACCTCATGCGTTCAACCTCACGCGCTCATATAGACGGCGTTGCGCACTAGCGGATAGACCTGCAGATCCCAGCGCTTGCCGTTGAACACGCCGTAATGCCCCACGCCGGTTTGCACGTGGTGCATGCGCATATAGGGCCGCAGGCTGCCGCACAGTTCCTGCGCGGCCATGGTCTGCCCGATGGCGCAGATATCGTCGCGCTCGCCCTCCACCGTGAGCAGCGCCGTGCGGTGGATCGCGTGCGGGTTCACGCGGCGCCCGCCTACGTCCAGCAGGCCCTGCGCCAGCAGGAATTCCTGGAACACCATGCTCACGGTTTCGAGATAGAACTCCGCGGTCAGGTCCATGGTGGCGAAGTATTCCTCGTAGAACACCTGGATGGCATCCGCGCGGTCATGCTGGCCGCTGGCACGCAGATCGTAGAGGTCGCGGAAAGCTTGCTGGTGGCGCTCGCTGTTCATGCTCATGAAGGCGATCAGCTGGATGAAGCCGGGGTAGACGCGGCGCATCGCGCCGGCAAAGCGAAGCGGCACGTAGCTGGTGAGCGAGCGCTCGAACCATTCGATGGGCTGGCTGGTGGCGAGCTCATTGACCTTGGTCGGGTTGATGCGCGCGTCGATGGGGCCGGCCATCAGGATCAGGCTCGGCGGCTGCGCCGGATCGTTATCCTCCGCCATCAACGCCACGGCGGCGAGCGCTGCCACGGTGGGCTGGCACACCGCCATCAGGTGCGTGCCGCCGCCCAGCACGCGCAGGAAATCGATCAGATGATAGACGTACTCGTCAAAGCCAAAGCGGCCGTGCGCCAGCGAGATGTCGCGCGGGTTGTGCCAGTCGGTGATGTAGACATCGTGATCGCGCAGCATGGTCTGCACGGTGCCGCGCAGCAACGTGGCAAAGTGGCCCGACATCGGCGCCACCAGCAGCACGCGCGGGTGGCCAGAGACGCCGTGCTTGCGAAAGTGCAACAGGGAGCAGAACGGCGTGCTCGCGGTCACTTCCTCCGTAACCTGTACCGGTGCGCCGTTCACCATGACGCTGTCGATGGCGAACGGCGGGCGATGGTGCGTCAGGCGGCTCAGTGCGAGCACCTCGCAGGCCGCGCGCGTGGCAAGCATCGGCTCGCATCCTGCCAGGCGCGGGTTTTCTGCAAGCGTGCTCGACACCATGTGCGCCAGGCTGCAGGCGGGCTGCATGAGATCCGCATAAGTCTGGTACACCTGATACAGCATGGCTGGCCCCCTTTGATGCGTTGACCTCATCAGCCGCAATATGCGTGCCACGGCGAATCGCGTTGGCATGCGGCTTGCGGGCCTGCCCGTATGGCGGAACGGGGTGACCTGTTCTGGTTCGTATGCGGCGCAAACGCCGCGCGCGAAGTGCGCGCGCGGATCTTCGCCAGACCATCTGCCTCATGCTGGTGCTATGCGGTGCACCGTGCCGGTGCCGCTGTGGCCGCGGCATGTTTAACCGTGAAACGGCGTGTCTGATACGTGCGTGATACGTGCGTGATACGTGCGTGGTGCGTGCTTGTTTCGGCTGCGGCGCAGGCCATTGCGCCACATCAAGGCAAGAGCAAGGTAAGCGCAATCAGGAACTATGTCCCCGCCATGATGTAGTACAAATTCATAGTAGAAGCAGCGAACAAAAAGCACACAACGCATAGCGCGACACTGCAGCGGGAGACACGGGCGCACCGTTTGCTGGCACACAGACGACGGAAATCGCCCGCCGTGCAATGGCTTTTCCAGGTGGCAAGGAGGCGGGATGGCAAGGACGACACTCACCATCAGCAGTAAAACGTATTCATCGTGGTCTCTGCGCGGCTGGCTGCTGGTGCGCTTCGCGGGACTGGAGTTCGAGGAGGTGCTGGTGCCCCCCGATGACGCCGCGGCGCGCGCGGAAATCCTGCTGCTGTCACCTTCGATTCTCGTTCCCCGCCTGCTGCACCAGGGCGTGACCGTGTGGGACACGCTGGCTATCGCCGAGTATCTCAACGAGGTCCGCCCGAAGGCCGGCCTGCTGCCCGATGACCGCGCCGCACGCGCGCATTGCCGCGCCATCTGCGGCGAGATGCATTCGGGCTTCGCTGCCATGCGCGCGGCGTTGCCCATGAACTTGAAGGGGCACTTTCCTGGCTTCAAGGTGTGGTCGCGCGCGCAGGCCGATATCGACCGCATCGCGCAGATCTGGACCGAGTGCCTGACGCAATACGGCGGCCCCTATCTGTTTGGCGAAACGCGCACCATGGCCGATGCGATGTACGCGCCGGTGGTGACGCGCTTCGTGACCTATGGCGTGATGCTGGATCCGGCGCCGGTGGAGTACTGCAAGCAGATCCTCGCCATGCCGGAGTTGCAGGAGTGGATTGCCGCGGCAAAGAAGGAGCCCGACGAAATCAGCGAACTCGAAGTGGAGTTCTGACTGTCCTGCCAGGAGAAAGAAGAGGGCGCATCGCGGCGTTCAAGGCTGCGGTGCGCCCTTTCTCCTTTCACGCCGCTGCGGACTCGCTGGCGCGCGCCGCGATAAATCGCTCGGCGTAGGCGAAATACCAGTCCAGCGTTTCCGGGTTGGCCATGGCGTCGCGGTTGGCGATCTTGTCGGGCGCGTGGCCCAGCAGCAGCTTCTTGATGGGCACTTCCATCTTCTTGCCCGACAGCGTGCGCGGCACGCCGGGCACTTGCAGGATCTCGTTGGGCACATGGCGTGAGGACAGCGCGCTGCGGATGCGTGCGCGCATGGTGTCGCGCAATGCATCGTCCAGGACCATGCCCTCGCGCAGCACCACGAACAGCGGCATATACGAGTCGCGCCCCAGGTATTCGAGGTCCACCACCATGCTGTCGAGCACTTCCGGCAGGTCCTCCACCACGCGGTACAGCTCGCTGGTGCCCATGCGGATGCCATGCCGGTTGATGGTCGCGTCCGAGCGGCCGTAGATGATGGCGCCGCCGTGCGCGGTGATCTTGATCCAGTCGCCGTGGCGCCACACGCCGGGATAGGTGTCGAAGTAGCTGTCGCGGTAACGCTGCCCGTTGGTGTCGCCCCATAGGAACAGCGGCATCGACGGCATCGGCGCCGTGCAGACCAGCTCGCCCACCTCACCCACCAGCGCATTGCCCGCTTCGTCGAAGGCTTCGACCTTCGCACCCAGGCAGCGGCACTGCATCTCGCCCGAGTAGACCGGCAGGATCGGGCAGCCTGCCACGAACGAGCCGGCGAAGTCGGTGCCGCCGCTCATCGGCGCAAGCCAGATGTCCGTGCCCACGTGGCGGTAGATCCAGTCATAGGCCTCGGCCGGCAGCGGCGAGCCGGTCGAGCCGAGCGCGCGCAGCCGGGAAAGGTCGGCCACGCGCGCGGGCTCGATCCCGGCCTTCATGCCGGCCGTGAAGAACGCCGCGCCCGCGCCAAAGGCGGTGACGCGCGCGGCATCCACGAAGCGCCACAGCACGCCGGCATCGGGCCAGGCGGGATTGCCGTCGTAGAGCGCGATGGTGCTGCCCAGCAGCAGCCCCGCGATCTGCGCGTTCCACATGATCCAGCCACTGCTGCTGTACCAGTGGAAGACGTCGTCTGGCCCGAGGTTGTTGTGAAACGCCATCAGCTTGAGCTGCTCGATGACGATGCCACCGTGGCCGTGCACGATGGGCTTGGGCATGCCGGTGGTGCCGGAGGAGTAGACGATCCACAGCGGGTGGTCGAATGGCACGGATTCGATCGCCAGCGGTACGCGATGCGCCAGCACCGTCTGCCATGCGTGGCGACGCACGTTGGCGGGAAGCGGGATGGCGTCGGGCGCGGCATGCGCGTCAGTGTGCTCGCCCGGCACCAGTATCAGGTCGGTGAGCGAGGGCAGGGCGGCGGCCAGGTCGGCCAGCACTGGCGCCCGATCGTAGGCCTTGCCGCCATAACGGTAGCCATCGACGGCGATCAGCACCTTGGGTTCGATCTGGCGGAAACGGTCGCTCACCGCCACCTGGCCCATGTCGGGCGCGCAGCCCGACCAGATTGCGCCAAGGCTGGCGGTGGCCAGGAAGGCGACGACCGTGGCGGCAATGTTCGGCAGGTAGCCCGCCACGCGATCGCCGCGCGCCACGCCCATGCCGCGCAAGGCATGCGCCAGCGAGGCAACCTGCTGCTCCAGCACATCCCAGCTCAGATCGGTGACCGCGATGGATTCACCGGCGTAGCGGATGGCCGTGCGCTGGCGCGCGGCGCCG
Organism: Cupriavidus sp. PET2-C1; assembly: GCF_054515855.1. Classification (NCBI taxonomy): domain Bacteria; kingdom Pseudomonadati; phylum Pseudomonadota; class Betaproteobacteria; order Burkholderiales; family Burkholderiaceae; genus Cupriavidus; species Cupriavidus sp. PET2-C1. The sequence goes on along the minus strand of NZ_CM137259.1, from coordinate 3,211,551 downwards.
CTGCCGGCATGGCGGAACACCTGTTGCACGTAGTTCAGGCTGGCGCCTTCGAACCAGCGCGCGCCGGGCATCTGCGCGCTGCCGAGCACGCGCTCGGCAGGGGTATCGAAGCGCAGGTCGAAATAGGCGCGGATGGCGTCCCAGAAGGCTTCCAGGTCGGTCACCGACCATTGCCACAGTGCGCTGTAGTCGGCAAAGGCGAGGCCGCGCTCGCTCTCCAGCCAGCGCATGAAGTGCGCAATGCGGCTGCCGTCGCGGAACGCCTGCGACGGCGTCCATCTCAGTTGCCCTTCTTCAAGGGTAGTCATGTCTCCTCCTCGGGTCCGTCTCGCGCGGACGTGCGGATGGGTTGCGGTGCGGTTTTGGTGTGATCTTACCTGCTGCCCGCCATCATGCGTTGGCGCGGGCTTCGAACAAGGCGTCCCACATGCCGTCGACCCGGGCCTTGACCGCGGCATCCATCTGGATCGGACGGCCCCATTCGCGGGTGGTCTCGCCAGGCCATTTATCGGTGGCATCGATGCCCATCTTCGAGCCCAGCCCCGACACCGGCGAGGCAAAGTCGAGGTAGTCGATCGGCGTGTTCTCCACCAGCACGGTGTCGCGCGCGGGATCGACGCGGGTGGTGATGGCCCAGATCACTTCCTTCCAGTCGCGCACATCGACATCATCGTCCACCACCACGATGAACTTCGTATACATGAACTGACGCAGGAAGCTCCAGACGCCGAACATCACGCGCTTGGCGTGGCCAGCGTACTGCTTCTTCATGCGCACCACGGCCATGCGGTAGCTGCAGCCCTCCGGCGGCAGGTAGAAGTCGGTGATCTCCGGGAACTGCTTTTGCAGCAGCGGCACGAACACTTCATTGAGCGCCACGCCAAGCACCGCGGGCTCATCGGGCGGCTTGCCGGTATAGGTGGAGTGGTAGATCGGATCGCGCCGCATGGTGATGCGGTCGATGGTGAAGACGGGGAACCAGTCCTGCTCGTTGTAATAGCCGGTGTGGTCGCCGTACGGGCCTTCCAGCGCATGCTGGTAGCCGGACGGGTGATCCGGGTCGGGCTGGATGTGGCCTTCCAGCACGATCTCGGCCGAGGCCGGCACGCTCAGCTCGGACAGCGTCGGCGTGATGCAGCCGGCCAGCGCGGTGCGGCTGCCGCGCAGCAGGCCCGCAAACTGGTATTCCGACAAGGTGTCGGGCACCGGGGTGACGGCGCCGAGGATGGTGGCGGGGTCCGCGCCCAGCGCTACCGCGATCGGGAACGGCTTGCCGGGGTTGGCCAGCGCGTGCTCGCGGAAATCCAGCGCGCCGCCGCGATGCGCCAGCCAGCGCATGATGACCTGGTTGCGGCTGATCACCTGCTGGCGGTAGATGCCAAGGTTCTGGCGCTTCTTGTGCGGACCCTTGGTGATCACCAGGCCCCAGGTGATCAGCGGTGCCGCGTCTTCCGGCCAGCACGTCTGGATCGGCAGGCGCGCCAGGTCCACGTCGTTGCCTTCCCACACCACCTCTTGGCAGGCCGGGCTGCTGACGCGCTTGGGCGCCATGTCCCACACCGATTTGACCAGGGTGAAGAGCTTGCCGGCTTCGCGCAAGCCACGGGGCGGCTCGGGCTCCTTGAGCGCTGACAGAACGCGGCCGATGTCGCGCAGGTCGGCCAGGCTTTCCGCGCCCATGCCGAGGGCGACTCTGCGTGTCGTGCCGAACAGATTGGCCAGTACGGGCACGCTATAAGTGTGACCAGGCCGATGGGGATCGCTCGGGTTTTCGAACACGACTGCCGGCCCGCCCGCTCTCAACAGCCTGTCGCAAATTTCGGTCATTTCGAGGTTGGGGGACACCGGCGCACCGATCCGTTTCAGTTCGCCAAGGCCTTCCAGTTGGCCCAGGAAATCGCGCAAGTCGTTGTATTTCATGATTTATTCGATTGAGGCGCAGGCACGTTAGCGCACCTGTCCATGCAAGTTGTGTGATGCAATATTCACATTAATAGGGTGGGGCACAAAAAAATCGTCCCAATTTGCATGTCCAAATTGTAAATTTTTTGACTCCGCCTCGGTCGGCAAGGATGGCCTCCATGCTTTGCCAGTACTGAGTTTCACCCATTGGAGGGGGCACGGAAGTGCGTCAAAGACCCTTGTTACATATAACCAAAAGCTTTGTTTATTCGAAACGTTATTCTTGACGATGTATAAAAGGGTTCCTACAATCCGGTTCTGCTCGTTGGAGTGTTGCGGTGCAGCACATTTTCTTCTGCCCTGTCAAGGGGATTAGTGGGGAATTATCCATATCTGATCATATGAGCGGATGCGTCTGAGCAGGACGGATTCGATCGATCGCCCCGGCCGTGGCCGGGTGCTTTGAGTAGTTCGCGGCAGGGCAGGCTCCCCCAAGAGCCTACCCTGTTTCTCGTTGGGCGCATGGGGAGCGCCCACCAACAGGTGCTGGACGTCTTTGCTGGGCGGCGCGGCATCCTTACTTGAATACGCGGTCAACGGGCGTGTGGCGCAGCAGCGTGGCACGAAGCGGACAGCGGATGGAGGTAAGTATGAGTGGTTGGAAAACCCTTCATCTTCCCGGAGTCGGGCGGGCATTGCAGGTCCGTTTCAGACACCCGGTACCCGGAGTGAGTCGGGCATTGCAGGTCCGCCTTGCGCATCCGGTCGCTGGCCGCGCTTTACGCAGCGGTCGCGCAACGTTGAAATATGCCCTGAACACTCTCGGGGTTGTGTCTGTAGTCGCCGCGGTATCGCTGTCTGTCAGCCAGGAATGGCGTACGGCCCTGGCCGGTGCGCTGGCCGGCGAGGAAGCGCCTGCGGTATTGATGGAAGCGGCAGTGCCTGCGTCCACGGCCGACGTGGCCGCGGCCAAGCTGGGCCTGACGATGGCGCAGTCCAAGCCGGCAGGATTGCCGACCGTGTCCGGCACGGACGACTGGGGCCAGCAGCCCGCCGGCAAGGTGCCCTCCGTGGCGCACCTGGCCGCGCAGATCCCGGCGCAGCGCGTGGCGCTTGACGCGCGTAACCCGGCCACGCTGGGCAGCGCGCGCGAGCAGGCTGTGGTGGCTGAGTACATCGCTCGCAAGTATCGCGTGGCGGCGCAGGCCACGGCGCAACTGGTGAAGGCCGCATACCTGACGGGGCGCGAGGTCGGCATCGATCCGCTGCTGATCCTGGGTGTGATCGCGATCGAGTCCAGCTTCAATCCGTACGCGGAGAGCGGCGTGGGCGCGCAGGGCCTGATGCAGGTGATGACCAAGGTCCATCAGGACAAGTACGAGGCCGTGGGCGGCGTGGCAGCCGCGCTGAACCCGTACGCCAACATCAAGATCGGTGCGCTGGTGCTCAAGGACTGCATCGCCCGCGCCGGTTCGCTGGAAGGCGGCCTGAAGTATTACGTGGGTGCGGCGACCACCAACACCGATGGCGGATATGGCGCCAAGGTGCTGGCAGAGCGTGCCCGCCTGCGCCAACTGCCTGGCGTGCGCAGCGTCGCGGCTGAGCCGGTGTCGGCCAAGCCGGAAGTGGCGGTGGATGCCAAGGCACAGGCCGAGCATCGTCACGGCACGGCCGGCGACAAGCTGGAAGCGGCAGGCAACGTGCCGAAAAGCGCCTGATCGCGAGATCCTCGTATCTCGGGCAGCACAGAAAAAAAGCACCCTCCGGGGTGCTTTTTTCGTTGCCTGACGGCTCTGGCTGGCGTTCAGGCGAAGAACTTGCCCAGGCGCGCCATGGCCTCCTCGATGTTCTCCATCGAGGTTGCGTAGGAGATCCGGATGTAGTCGCTCGCCGTGTAGGGGCCGAAGTCCTGGCCCGGCACCAGCACCACGCCGGCATCGTGCAGCATGGCCTGGGTCAGGGCGTCGGCATCGCCGGCGGACGGGTGGTTGACGCCACGGCAGTCCGCATACACATAGAAGGCGCCATCTGGCTTGACCGGCACCCGCAGGCCCAGCGACTCCAGCGCCGGCACGATGGCATCGCGGCGGCGGTGGAACTCCGCCTTGCGCGCGTCGTAGATCGCCAGCGCCTCGGGGGAGAAGCAGGCCAGCGCGGCGTGCTGGGCGACGGCTGACGCGCAGATGAACAGGTTCTGCGCCACTTTCTCGAAGGCGCCTACCAGTTCATCCGGGACCACCAGCCAGCCCAGGCGCCAGCCAGTCATATTGAAGTACTTGGAGAAGCTGTTGACGGTGATGACGTCGTCGTCCAGGCTCAGCGCCGATACCGGCGGTGCATCGTACGACAGCCCCTGATAGATCTCGTCGACGATGGCAAAGCCCTGGCGGGCCCGCACGGCCTTCAGGATGCGCGCCAGTTCGTCCGGCAGGATCGAGGTGCCGGTGGGGTTGGATGGCGACGCCAGCAGCACGCCGCGGGTCTGCTCGCCCCAATGTGTCTCCACCTGCTCAGCCGTGAGCTGGAAGCGCTGGGCGGGGCCGCTCGGGATCATCTTCGCGCGGCCGTCGAAGGCGGCAACAAAATGCCGGTTGCAGGGGTAGCTAGGGTCAGGCATCAGCACCTCCGCGCCAATCTCCACCAGCACCGCGCAGGCCAGCAGCAACGCAGCCGAGGCGCCGGCGGTCACCACCACGCGGCGCGCAGGGATGTCGATCCCGTACATGGTCTTGTAATAGCCGGCGATGGCCTCGCGCAGCGGCGCAATGCCCAGCGCGCCGGTGTACTGGGTGACGCCGCGGCGCATCGCAGCCTCGGCGGCCCGCACCACGGGCTCGGCGGCGGTGAAATCGGGCTCGCCGATCCCCATGTGGATGATGTGGCGCCCGGCACGCTCGAGTTCGGCGGCCTGCTTGGCCAGCTCCATCACGTGGAAGGCATCGATATTGGCAAGACGGGAGGCAGTGGCGAGGCGCTGCAGATCCATGGTGGGATAGGCTTGGTGGGCCTGATAGGCGGGTTGATCGGGGTTGGGCTGCGGTTAAGCCGCAGTTAAGCTGCAATTAGGCGGGTGTTGGCCGCGGTAGAAGTAAAAACACCCGCCGGAGCGGGTGTCGGTACGGCAAGCATGGCACCGTGAACGGCGCCGGTTGCCGTTGTTCAGCGTCGGGCGGCCAGTTCCGGCGCGCGCACCTTGGCGGCCAGCTTGTCCAGCACGCCATTGACGTACTTGTAGCCTTCGACGCCGCCGAAGGTCTTGGTCAGTTCCACGGCTTCGTTGATGACAACCTTGTACGGAATGTCCACGCAGTGGATCAGCTCGTAGCTGCCGATCAGCAGGGCCGCGCGTTCGACCGGCGACAACTCGCTGACCGGGCGGTCCAGGAACGGCTCGAAAGCACCCGTCAGCCGGGTTTCTTCACGGATCGCGCCATTAAGCAGTGCATCGAAGTGCTCGCGGTCAGCCTTGTTGAAGCCTTGGGCGTCGTGCAGGTGGGCCTGGATCGCATCGGTATCGTTGCGGTTCAGCAGCCACTGGTACAGGCCCTGCAGCGCGAGTTCGCGCGAGCGGCGGCGCGCGCTCTTGGGCGCTGCCTTAGGCTCGGCCTTGGCGACGGGCTTCGCGCCGGCGTCGTCCGCCGGCTTGCCGGCGGGGTTGCTGCTCTCGGGCGCATCACTCATCGTCGTCCTCGTCTTCATCCGCTTCCTGGCTGCGCAGCGAATCCAGCGCGGAGACCAGGTTGGCCATTTCCACCGCGGCACGGGCGCAGTCGCGGCCCTTCTCACGGGTACGGGCATGGGCCTGGGCGTCGGTGTCGACGGTCAGGATGCCGTTGGCGATGGGCACATTGAAGTCCAGGCCGACGCGGCTGATGCCGGCGCCCGATTCATTCGACACCAGCTCGAAGTGATAGGTCTCGCCGCGCACGACCGCGCCCAGCGCGACCAGCGCATCGAACTGGCCGCTTTCAGCCATCTTTTGCAATGCCAGCGGCACTTCGAGCGCGCCCGGCACGGTCACCACCAGGGTGTCCTCGCCTTCGATGCCCAGCTTTTCCAGTTCAGCAACGCAGGCTTCGAGCAATTCGGCGCAAACCGGCTCGTTGAAGCGCGCTTGCACGATGCCGATGCGCAGGCCTTCACCTTCGAGGTTGCTGGGGTAGAAACCGTGATCCATCTTATCTTCTCCTGGGTTCGGGGTGGCGGCCCGCGACAGGCTCGCGGCCGCCGTGTATCCGGTAGTTCAGTTAGCCTGGCCGCCGCTCATGGGCTGGTAGCCAGTCACTTCAAGGTCATAGCCGGTCATGCTCGGCATTTTCAGCGGGGATGCCAGCACGCGCATCTTGCCCACGCCGAGATCCTTGAGGATCTGGGCGCCGGTGCCGTAGGTGCGCAGGTCCGGCTTTACGCGCGGGCGGTTTTGCGGCGTGTCGAGCGCCGAGAACTGCGTGAACAGCTGTTCGGCCGTGTCGCCGCAGTTCAGCAGCACCATCACGCCATGCTCGGACTGCGCAATAGCCTCGAGCGCGGCCGGCACGCTCCAGGAGTGCGTGGTACGCGACACTTCCAGCAGATCCAGCGTGGAAAGCGGCTCGTGCACGCGTACCAGCGTTTCGCGATCAGCCTGGGGGTTGCCCTTGACCAGCGCCAGGTGGGCGCGGCCGCTCGGCTTGTCACGATAGATGATGCTGTGGAACGTGCCATATGGCGTTTGCATGGTGCGCTCGCCAGCGCGCTCGATGATGCTCTCGGTGCGGCTGCGGTAGTGGATCAGGTCGGCAATGGTGCCGATCTTGATGTGATGCTCTTGTGCGAACTCGATCAGGTCCGGCAGGCGCGCCATGGTGCCGTCGTCCTTCATGATCTCGCAGATCACCGCGGCCGGCGTCAGGCCGGCCAGCGCGCCCAGGTCGCACCCGGCTTCGGTATGGCCGGCGCGGATCAGCACGCCACCGGGCTGGGCCGTCAACGGGAAGATATGGCCGGGCTGGACCAGGTCGGCGGCACGGGCATCCTTGGCCACCGCGGCTTGCACGGTACGGGCACGGTCGGCCGCCGAGATGCCGGTCGTGACGCCTTCGGCTGCCTCGATCGACACCGTGAAGTTGGTGCCATGCACCGTGCCATTGCGGCTCACCATGGGTTGCAGCTCGAGCTGGCGGCAGCGTTCGGCGGTCAACGTCAGGCAGATGAGGCCCCGGCCATACTTGGCCATGAAGTTGATCGCCTCCGGTGTGACGAAATCGGCAGCCAGGACCAGGTCACCCTCGTTCTCGCGGTCTTCCTCGTCAACCAGGATGACCATGCGGCCGGCACGGATTTCGGCAATGATTTCTTCTGTACGGGCGATTGTCATAGCTTGCAGGCTGGGAAGCTGGCTGAGGTTTGGGCTGGAATTCTGGCTGAATTTCGGGCGGGATGGCTTGCTGGCCGGCTGCCGCTTCAGCGGTATACCGGCTGGCCGCGGCAGCGGTCTGGCCCAATATTGTACGTCAACCAGGCGCCGCAGGGCGCGCGGCGCCCGCAGGGCCAATGCAGATGGCCCTCCGTGCGGCGGCGGGGGCGGAAAGACGGGTGGCCTTGGCGGGCCACCCGGGTGCCAAAAAGGCGTGTGTCAGGCGGGCTTTGGCGCGCTCAACATGCGTTCCACGTACCGCGCGATCAGGTCGATCTCCAGGTTCACGCGCGCGCCGGGCTTCAGGTCCTGCAGCGTGGTGACCTCGATCGTGTGGGGGATCAGGTTGATCGAGAACGTGCAGCCGTCTTCGTCGTCGATGACCTTGTTGACCGTCAGCGACACGCCGTTGACCACCACCGACCCCTTGTAGGCCAGGTAGCGTCCCAGCTCGCGCGGGGCGCGCACGCGCAGTTCATGCGACTCGCCGACCGGCGCGAAGTGGGTGACTTCGCCAAGCCCGTCGACATGGCCCGAGACCAGGTGGCCGCCGAGGCGGTCGGCCAGGGTCAGCGCTTTCTCCAGGTTGACCCGGCCGGGCTTGTCCAGGCCAGCGGTCTTGTCGAGCGATTCGCGGGAGACATCGACGTCGAAGGCGTCGCCGTCCAGCGCGATGACCGTCATGCAGGCACCCTGGATAGCGATGCTGTCGCCAAGGATGACATCTGACAGGTCCAGCCCGTTGGCACGGATGCGCAGGCGCACACCGGCATCGGCTGCGGCTTCGCTGGCGCCCAGCGGGGATACGGTTTCGATGCGGCCGACGGCCGCGACAATGCCAGTGAACATGATCGATGCTTGATGCAATGGGAAAACACGCATGCTAGCAGGTGCGCAGCGGATTCGTTTTGCGCATAGCTTGCCGTCAGGCGATCAGACGTGATCGGCGCGGCGCGCGATCAGGCGCAGGTCTTCGCCGATCATGCGCACGTCGTGCCAGCGGAAGGCCGCGGCGTCCTGCAGCCGCGCCAGGGGCGGCAACTGGAACATGCCTTGCGCGTCGCCTAGCAGCTTGGGCGCGAGGTAGATCAGCAACTCATCTGCGCAATGCTCGCGGATCAGCGATCCGTTGAGCTTGAAGCCGGCTTCCACGTGCAGCTCGTTGATGCCGCGCCGGCCAAGTTCTTCCAGCATGTGGCGCAATTCCACCTTGCCGTGCGGATTGGGCAGCACCACCACTTCCGCGCCGCGGGCTTCCAGGGCGCGCCGGCGCGCTGTATCGTCAAAGGCGCAGAACACCAGCACGGGCTTGGCAAAGTCACCGGTGTCCGGTGTCAGCAGGCGCGCATCCAGGGGAATCTCCAGCCGGGAGTCCACCACCACGCGCTGAGGCTGGCGCGGCGTGTCCACGGCACGCACATTGAGCTGCGGGTTGTCGTCGCGCACGGTGCCGATGCCGGTGAGGATAGCGCTGGCGCGCGCACGCCAGGCGTGGCCGTCGTCGCGTGCCGCCTGGCCGGTAATCCATTGGCTGCTGCCGTCGTGCAGCGCGGTGCCGCCGTCGAGCGAGGCGGCCACCTTGACACGCACCCAGGGCAGGCCGCGCGTCATCCGGTTGACAAAGCCGATGTTGAGTTCGCGGGCTTCTTTTTCGAGCAGGCCGCAGCGTACGTCCACGCCGGCTTCGCGCAGCCGCTGCAAGCCACGGCCCGAAACCGTCGGGTTCGGGTCCTCCATGGCGGCCACCACGCGCGCGATGCCGGCGCGCACCAGCGCGTCCGCGCAGGGCGGCGTCCGGCCAAAATGGCTGCAGGGCTCAAGCGTGACAAAGGCCGTGGCACCCTTGGGATCGTTCCCGCGCGCCGCGGCATCCTTGAGCGCCTGGATCTCGGCGTGATCCTGCCCGGCGGGTTGGGTGAAGCCCTGGCCGATGATCTTGCCGTCCTTGGACAAAACGCAGCCAACGCGCGGGTTGGGCGTGGTGGTGTACATGCCACGCTCGGCGAGCGCGAGAGCCTGTGCCATGGCTGCGTGGTCGGTATCGGAGAACATGTGGCCTGGTGCTTCCTGCCGCGCGGGCGGTGAGTTGGATAGGGTTACAGTCATCAGGTATCAGGGCGGCTCGGACTGTGCGAGGCCGTCGCAATCGGCATCCTGCCCCGGCGTGCACAAGCGGACGCGGCCGTGGGCACCGAGCCTTAGCTGCCGCTGTTCGCCCCGGCAGGTCACGGTGAAGGTGGCGGCGAGAAACCCGCCTTGCTCTGAGCGAGAGTATCCCACAGCTGTCATGCGCAGCGTATTGCTGCCTTGCGCGGTCGAGCGCAGGACGATGCGCAGGCAGGCGTCGCGCAGTTCGACGACAGCGAGCAAGCCGGCATTGTCCTGGTCCGGCTCGTCTCCTGGCTCCAGTGCCAGCCGCCAGCCGTGGTCCAGCGACGAAGCACCCGGCAAGGGCGTCAGCACCACGTCGGATCGCCGGGCTATGGCGGCCGAGCGCGCCACCGCCAGCGAGCCGGCCAGGCGGTCTGCCGCCAGCATCACCTGCTGGCGCGCCTGCAAGCGCTGCCAGGACGGGAAAGCCAGCGCCGCCAGGATGGCGAGCACAGCCACGCAGGTCAGCAGTTCGGCAAGCGTTGCGCCGCGACGCGAATGCCGGTGCCAATTCCGATGCCAATGCCAGTGCCAGATCCGACGCACGGCCGCCTCAGCACGCCTGGGGCAGCGGCACCGGCTCCGCGGCAAAAGCGGGCTGGGCAAGCCACTCGCCGGTGCTGCGCAGTATCAGCGTGCCGCATGACGCGTCCGGCGTCTGCGGCACGGCGCGCAGTTCCACGCAATGCGCCAGCCCGCTGCCCGGGCAGGCACTGGCATTGATCCAATGACGCGGGTGCGCCGCTTGGGCGGGCACCGACTGCGGCCACTTGCCGGCCACCGTCGCGCCGCCCGGCTGGGCGGCGAAGCTCGTGCTGGCGAGCGCATGGCGCTCCAGGTCCAGCATCAAGCCGATCAGTGCGCTGCGCGCCTCGGCGCGCCTGCCGCGTTCCATATGCTGGTGCCAGGCAGGCATCACCATTGCCATCAGGATGGCGGAGACAGTCAGCGTGATCAGCAACTCGAGCAGGGTGAAGCCGGTTGGGCGATGGCGGGGTGTCATGCATGGGTCTCCGGGATGCGGTGGCGCGGTTGGCAGTGGATGGGTCTGGGGGGCGCATCCGAGTCTCACGGCGACCCGGAGCGGATCAGCTCGCGCCAGCTGAGGCGGCCGGTGCGGCGGCTGGCGACGGTGCGGTTGAGTAGCACGGCGCTTCCTTGCTCCAGGGACCAGAGCGTGAGGGTCACGTCTTCTTGCGACGTGACACCCGGTAGCGGCGCAAGTGTTGGCGGTAGTGCTGCGCGTTCGAGAACGACGGTCGCCTTGGCGCTGGCCTCGAACCCGGTTGCTACGTGAGTGAGAGGCCCGCCAGCCTGTGCGCTGGCAGTGGATTCGCCGCTCAGCGCGTGGATCAGGTACGCGCGCTGGCGCGCGTCGGGCGTCCGGGTGACAAAGCCGAGGTAGCCCGGGTCGGCCGGGAGAAGCCGTTCCAGATGCTCGCCGGGATTGGGAAGAGGCAAGTGCCAGCCCGCGGTGGATGCTGGTCGGCCTTGCATATCCGGCGTGTGAACCTGCCGGCGCAGCACCACGCCGCCTCCTTGGGGCAGGGCCACAATGCGCGCGCCGCCGCGACTTGGGCTGCCTGTGTCCGCGAGGGCAGTGCTGTCGAACACCGCGCTGACATGGGTGCCGTTTCCGTACACCACCAGGTGGCCGCCGGCGGCGCTGATCAGGGCAGGGGGCACGATCGCGCGCGACGATGGCGCTGGGTTGTCCATCCGGTAAATGCAGTCGACGCGCCGGCCGCTATCGTGCCATGGCATCGCGCCACGCAAATCGAAACGCCAGAGCCCGCCGGCGGCGTCCACCGCATACGCCGCCAGGGCCACGCCGGAAGTATCTGGCAGGATGCTCGCGGCAAGCAGTGCGGGGTTGGGTCCGGCGCTCTCGCAACCGCCGGTCGGCAGGAGCAGCCGCCGTATCGCGTGGCGTCCTTGCCACGGCGCGTACGTGGGTTTGTCCAGGGGCAGCATGGCGATGCCGGCTTGCTGCCCGGGCGGATCGCGATGCGGCCCGCCTCGGTGGGCTTGGCGACCGTGCGAGGCGCCCAGCGTCACCATGGCGTACCAGCGCGGGCCTTCATGCGTGGAGAGCGCCAATGCGCGGACGGGGCCCGACGGGGCCAGCGGCAGCGTGTCGGAGGCCTTGGCCTCCCAGAGCGGCGCTACTGGTGGCCGCACCGTTGCATTCGTGATGTCGAGGGCGAAAACGCTTGCCTGTGGATCGGCTGCGTTCGCCGGAAGGCCACACAGCAGCACGGTGCGCCAGCGGCCGGGTTCGAGCGAGACGTCGGCAGCCTCGGGGTGGGGGCAGGGCGTGGCGCCCTGTTTTCGCATTGGGCGCGGCTGGTAAGCGAGTACTTCGTCGCCGGACGTCGCATTGAACGCGCGCAGGCTGCCATCGCGCATGCCCAGCCAGGCCAGCGCAGCGCGCGAGCCGTGCTGACCGACGAACTCCGCGTGGCCCGGCCAGCCAGGTATCCACTTGGGGGGCGGTACCAGGACAGGCGGCGTGCTCCCCGCGCCCTGTGCCGTGCCTGCAAACAGCAGCCCGGCGGCGAGCGCAATCAGCGAGTTGTGGTACCGGGCGGGGCGGGTCATGGCTGGAACTCGCTCTGTAGCAAGCTGCGTACCGCCGGGTCGCGCCCCAACCCTAGCGCAGTAATGCGAAAACGCAGCCGTTGCCCCGCGCCTGGCGCGTAGTCGGATCCCAGCCATTCGCCTGGAGGGCGCTCGTGCATCAACTCGGCAACGTACCGCGGCATGGCGCCCGCCCCAGCCGCTCCGAGTGGCAAGGCCGGCAGGGTAACGCCGCTGAAGGTGCCCATCGCGATGCCGGTGGCCTCATCCGGCCGGCGCGAATCGAGCCAGTTCAGCCATGGCGGCGGCATGCCCGGGGCGGGCCGGCAGAGTCCCCGCTGCGCGCCGGCGCCACATTGGCCCGGCGGCGGCCATGCGGCAAGGCGGCTATCCACGCCGGACGCGCCGTTGCTGAGCGCCGCCATCAACTCCGCTTCCGCGTCGAGCAAGGCTGTCTCCGCCGCGCGAAAGGCGATCTCCTGTTCGAGCAGGTAAGTGGTCACTTGCCTGCTGGCGAGCAGGAATTGAAGGCCAGCCAGGGTTGTGGCGGCCACAAGCAGAAGCATCGTGGCCGTCAGCAGGAGCGTGGTGCTCCCTTTGCCCCGGCTGCCGCGCCACAGGCAAGGCGCAACCTTGGCGCTCAGCATAGTGTCTCTGTGCAGGGCAAGGCATTGCGCAGCCGCACGGATGCCGAGTACACCCGGCGCATCAAGGCAGGCCGGTCACGCGGCGTGAAAACGAGGTCGTCGGCATGGAGGCCGGCGCCGCCATGCGCGCCCGGGGCGCCTGGTGGGAACAAGGTGAGCTCGCGTGGCGTCGCTGCCAGTGCCAGTGGGCGCTCACCACGCAGCACCAGTGCCACTTGCACCACCAATACCTCGCGCCAGGCCGCCTCACCCCTGGCGCGCAGTTCCTCGGCGCGCAGGAACGTGTCGGCCTTGCCATCGCCATCGGTATCGATGCCGTATCTCAGCTGCATGGCCTCCACGCCACGCACCAGGGCGCCCGAAGTCCATCTTCCCCCTAGCACCCGCCCGTCGCGCCGGCTGGCATAGCGGCACAACAGCTGCGGCTCGCCATCCGCGCCGGTGGCGATATAGAGCAAGCTCTCTCCCGCATAAGCGCGGGCTGCGTCACCAGCCGATCCGCCAACGCTTACCGCCGGCAACGCATACCCGCTGCAATCGATCATGGTCTGGTCCGGCAACGTCGGATCCTGCGCGCGCCCGCTGCCGCTGAATCGCACCAGCAGTGCATCGCTCCCATTGACGCCACGGCGAGGGCAGGTGGGCAGCGCGGCAATGCCCGGCTGGCCGCAATCGTCGCGCCCTGACAGCGCCGGTGGCGCATTGGCCGGCAAGGCCGCGCCGACCGGCTGCCAACCGCTATGCCGGACCAGGTGGGTGAGGATCGCAAGCGCCCGCTGGCCGCGTTCTTCCAGCAGCACGAGATCGACGGCGGTGCGGTAAGCGACCTGGACGGCATGGAACGCAGACACAGCCAGCGCGCTGACCAGCAGGCCGAGAGCCAGGCCAACCATCAGTTCGATCAACGAGAATCCTTGTGCGCGACGAGCCCTCATGGCCGGATCCAGAGGGCAACAACGCGCAGCGCGGCCGCGCCCCGCACGCCGCCGGCAGGTCTCGACGAAGCCAAGGACAGCGGCCCGACGACCGCCAGCCTTGATCCCGGCGAGCACCCGCCATCCTCCGCCGAAGCAAGCGACTGGCACAGCTGGAGGTCATTCGGGCCAATGCCGCGGGCCTGAAGGGGCGACAGCGCAAGGCCCGGATCCTCCAACTCCGCTAGTTCCGCGGCTGCACGTGTAGCTTGGCCGAGGGCCTCATAGCCGCGCAGCGCGCCTAGAGCGAACGGCGCCAGCGCAGCAAGCGGGAGCAGCCCGACGCCGACCACGGCGAGGGCGGTGAGGGATTCGATGAGGATGAAGCCGCGAGGCGGGGAGGGGAGCCCCTGCTTTACGGATGATGGGTGAGGCAGTCGTCCGGTTCCCAGCGGCATGGCAATCTCGCATCAAAGACGGGATGCCAGAAGATAACCAGGATGGTGCGCTGCAAATGTTCCGAATTGTAGAGTTTGACTGAGGAGAATTCTCAAAAGGGCCAGGGGGCAAATTTCTTGACCTTCACTTCGACCTCGAAACCGCTAACCCTCTTCCTGCGTGATCTGGTGATTCACCAGCACTGTGACTGTGTTCCCGTGCCGCTGGCCGTCTTGGTGTTTTGGTAGTCAATGGACAGGACCCCGCATAGCGCGTCCTGTCCGACCGGCGTCGCGTTGACGGTATAGCTCACCGCGATGCCGTTGACGCCAGGGACAACCGCAATGGTATAGGCGCTACCCGCGGCGTTATCCCCGGAGAAAGCACTCGCGCCCAGGGCAGTGAGATCCTGCGTGTAGGTATTGTTCACCGTGTAGTAGCGCTCGAGCGCGCCCTGCGTCTTCAGCAGGGCGGCCTTGCCTTCGGTTCGCTTCGCACGCAGCACGTACTGCGTGTAGTTCGGGATGGCGATTGCCGTCAGGATCCCGACGATGGCCACAACGGCCATCACCTCCATCAGCGTAAAGCCCCGTGCGGGTGTTCGCGCCAAACGTACTGCTTTCATGGCGATATTCCTCATGATCTTGATGCTACGTGGCGAGGTCAATGCAGGATCTCCCGCCAAGACAACCGCCCCGTCTGGCTCGATGCGCTCTCTCCCACGGTCTCCTGGTTGCCAGTGGTGCCGGTCATGAACTTGCATTCCTTGCTCGTCCCGCACTTTGTGACCGTGGGCGCCGGCGTAATGCCGACGGTGGATTTCCGTCCGCCAACCGGCACGTTGCCATTGGCGCCGTCGTTGAGGAAATCGGCTGAAGAGAAGGTGCGATCATTATTCACGTCGAATGGCGTGACCGTCAGGCGCCCGCCGGATAGCGATGCGAGTTCCATCAACCAGCTGGTCCCTCCGCTGTCACAGGAGTTCGCTGAAGGGATCAGTGTCGTGAAGATGATGCGGTCTCCGCGCGCCAGTGGGCTGTAGACCACCCGCTCGCCCTGAATGCCGGAAGCGGGCGACACCAGGTCGAGATACCAGCCTTGCTTGCCGTTGGCGGCATAGAGGACCTGGTTCTGGCTCACCATACGATAGGTGTAGCCGTTGGCATCGACTTCCCGGTTGATGGTCTGCGCGACCAGTGAACTGCGGGCAACCGTGCTCAAAGTGGGTGAATTCTGATCCCAGATGCCGTAGAAAGTCTGCGTCGACATATTCACGGGGTCAGCCGTGTCTACATAGCGGCCCGTGCCGAACAGCACGACATAGCCGCCCGCGGGGTTGCGCGTGACATCCACGGACGATGTGATCGGCTGCCGGGTGCCGCTGGCATCGGTAGCGACGAACAGCGGCGTGTTCGCGGTTTGCAGGCCCCAGGCAGAAGCCGTGGTGCTCTTCATGTTGAACTTCCACAAGTTGCCAAGCAGGTCGCCGGCGTAGATGAAGTCGGTAGTGCCATCGCCGTCGACGTCAGCGGGGAACGGTTGCGAAAGCCCGTTCGGCGTGGAGACCGAGCCGGCACCCGTGGCCAGCTTCAGATAGTCGGTGCCCAGGACCCAGCTTTTCGAGCCTGCGGGCCTGTCAAGAAACACGACGTACAAGTACGCTTTGCCTGCGGCACTGTTGTAGCCATTGCCGAAGATTGCTGCCCACCTGCCATTCGCCATCTTGATGATCGAGGGCTGCCCGAAGGTATAGCCCAGGTCCGCATCGACGTTGCTGGTGAACTCCCAGAGGACGGTCGAGGCGGCCGTGCCCTCGCTGATGCTCTCCGGGTTGGTCACATCCAATGCGTAGATGCCCGCTCCGCCACCGCCAAGCCCGCCCACCAGCACAGTCTTCCAGCTGCCATTGACCTTGGCATCCGTCACCGCGGGCGTGCCGTCGACATAGTAAGCGTGCGTGTAGGCAAGGTCGCTGAGCCCGGGCAGATTGGCGTATAGCGCGGAAGGCACGTAGGCAAACAACTCCGTACCGGCGTCGCTGCCGCTCGTAATCGGGTTCGCGGAGAACGCATGCAGCATGCCGTCGTTAGCGCCGACATAGAGCATGGGCTTGCGGTTTTTCTTGCCCAGGACGAAGGTGGCATAGTCGGCGTCCACGTAGCCCGCGTTGGGGCGGCCAACATACTGCGGGCTGGAATTGACGATGTCGCCAAGGACCGAGTTGGGCCGGACGCGGAATTTGCCGGTTGCAGTCCCTTCATTGCTCTGGTCGCCGCGAATCCAATTAAGGCGTGCACTTCCTAGCGTGTCGCTGCGGTTAAGCGTGCTCTGATAGCTTGCCGGCAGGTTGCCCCAGCGGAACGGAATCCCGGCATTTGCCGATGACGTGCCATCGTAAGTGAGGATGTTGCGGGCGGTCGCGTTGACCGTCTTCATTTTTGCGCCCGCATCCCACAGGGCAGGGTTGCTGACGATGCCGTTGGTATCGACAGCGTATGCGAGCAATTGACCGGACCAGTCAGTGCCATTGAAACGAGCCTGGTAGATCGTCGATCCGGTCGTGAGTGACGAGGAGCTGGTCGCCACCGATGCCGCCGAGGAAGTCTGCAGGATCGACAGGAACGCGCGCTCCAGCGCGCTGCTGAGCGCGCCTGGGTTGGTGGCGTAGAAATAGTTGTCCGGCAAGCCGTCGGAACCGCCGCTGCCATCGGACAAGCGTACATCCCATTCGGAGACCTGATCGGGTGTGCCCGAGCCGTTCAGGTCCTTGAAGCCGCCCCATTTTGCTGCGTAGTAAAGCGGATCCATGAACTGCGAAGCCACTGTCCCGCTGGCCGTGTAGCTGACGGTGGTCTGGGGATCGCCGAAGTTACACAGATTGCAGCCGCCTGATGTGTTGATGGGCGCGCTCGAAGGCGTGACGGCGACAGGTGCCGGGTCGGTGTACTTGAAGTTGTAGATGCCTGAATGGAAGTGTGGGCCGTCCTTAGTTGTGCCGGAGATGACATAGCCGAAGCCCTGGCCGTTCGCCGACGAGCCGGAGACCACTTGGGTCGATACCTGGATTGTATTGCCCGTCACTGTATAGCTGAGGATGCCCCAGACATCCTGGTCATAATCGCCGCCGGCGACAGAGTCTTCCCAGTTGACGTAGAACTTGCCGCTCGAGGCCGTCTGCGAAATGACCTTGAAGTCCACTAGTGTTCCGGTGCTGGCGTCCGCAGTTACCGAGTTGGGCGACTGCGGGTGCAACTGGTACGCAGGCATGATGGTGACGGTTTTGCCGCCTACATTCACGTTGATTTTGGGCGTGTTGGTGGCCAGCTGGACGGCGTAGGTCGTGACCTTGAGGGAGGTGGCGTCGGCCGTTGGCACGCCCAGCGTTGCCGCCTGGCTGGTGGAGCGAATCCGGTTCATGTGCGCGTAGAGCGCAGCACCTGCGATCTGGAACGTCCCCTTCTGTGAAGGACCTTCGGGGCAAATGCCAAGTACGTCGCTCAGCTTGGAGATTGTCTTGCCGGAACACAGGTTGTCGATCAGGCCACCGTTGACCCCACCCATGAACCAGCTACCGCCATTGATGCTCTCTCCGGCACCGACTTTATCGGTCCAAGTGCTGTTGGCATCGGCTGTGTTCAGATCCGTGAAGCCAGCGAGTTGATCGTTGTCGTACGAAGAGACGCTTGAGTTGAACACCAGCGTGTTCAACGGCGTGCAGTAGGGCGCCTTGTTCGCGTTGGTGGAGGGCAAGTCCATTGGATTCGCCCATGTGGGCGTGGTCAGACTCAGCGCCGCATCCTTGCTGTTGCTGCTCTTCGGTGCAAAGCTGGAATTCGCGGTCTTTCCGGCGAAATAGCGCAAGGACTCCAGGTAGATCTCGGAGATCGGATTGCCCCAGGTGGAGCAGTTGCCTTCGTTAGCTGGCTGGTTTTGCGATGTGGAACCGTTGTTGGGTACGATGGAAGTCTGCTGATAGTTGCAACTGTCAGCATTGACGTAGCTCCCGTCGCTGTAGCTGTAGCCGTACGGCCGCAGCTTATTGACATTCCAGACGATACCTTTCACAGGCGAGCTCGCCGCGTAGGTGAAGGTGCCGTTCGACGGATCGACTTCCTGGGAGAAATTCACTACGTTCTGGCGCAACACGCCACCCGAGATGTTCTTGTCATAGGTGCCGGTCATCAGCCCGAACAACATCTGGCCACTTTCACCGTATTTCTGGAGCAGGCCGAAGGGCTTGTAGGAGGACGAGCCGTACTGCTTGCAGTTCTCGGTGCCAAGCAGGCCCGGCACGCAGACCTGCACGCGTGCATTGAAGGTGCCACTGCTTTCGCCGGTGCCGAGGGCGCGGGCCGCTTTCACTGGATTCTCTGCCGAGGCATTGATGCCGGAAAGGGCTGCCCGGTTGCCGTTGGATGAGCCGGTTACGCTCGTGCCGTTGATTTTGGTCAGGAAGGAGCTTTGCGTATTATTTTGCTCCTCCGACCAGTTGCATTGCCATTTTTCGCTGGCGCCCCAAGTGGCGTAATTGCCGGAGACAACCCGCAGTTGCGGCGCCTGGGTATTGCTCTGGGAGTTGACGTTGCTTGAATCCTTAGGAGTCACGTTGCAGATAGTGAGCCCGCCTCGGGTCAGGTTGGTCACCGCCCAACTGTTGTAGCTGTTTGCGGCGCCGCTAGGCTTGGAAACCCCGTCTGGATAGACCGCAAGGCTGATGGTCTTGTTGCTGCTGGTATCCACGCTCATGACCCAGCCCGTCAGGGTCGTGTTGGCCGGTGCGGGTGAGTTGGCGGTCATGACAATCTGGTCGCCGATGCTGATGTTCGCGACCGAGCTGAGTTTGATCCCGGTGATGACATTGGCCGCGACGGTGACCGTGGTGCTCGACGTCAATGTGGGCCCGGCCGCTTCCACCGTCAGCGGAACCAGTTTGCTGACATCGGATCCGTTGTAGAACTTGGCCCATGCGTGCGCGTCCATCGGCAGGAAGGCACGTTCCAGCACAGTGGTGGTCGCGGTATCTGTGGAGCGGAAGCCGCCGTACAAGATCTTGCGCACTTCGTCGATGCGGCTCATGCTCGCCCAGTTCAGGAAGTTGCCGCTCCAGGCGGAGCCGTTGCAGTACTTGTCGGTAGTGACGGCTGACGGCACGAAGGCATGCTGGGTGCTGCCATCGTAGGTGTAGCACTTGTACGAATCGAAGTAGCCGGCGTAGTCGATGCTGTTGGTATAGGTCGTGTCGAGCACGCCGTCACCATTCAGGTCGGTGTAGTCGTTGTAGGCCCTCTGGTGCAGTGTATGGTCCTTGGACAGGTCGATCATCACCATGGGCGGCACATTGCCGCCCGCATAGAGGGGGCGCTTTGCCAAGTTCAGCTGCGTGGCGCATGCCGATGCGACGGCCAGGATGGCGGACGCGAGGGCCAGCAACAACTGGAGGCCGGTGACGGGGCGGAAACGGGCTTGCTGGGTCATGGTGCGCTCGACGGATGTTTAGGATGGTTGCGCAGAACGGCTCAGAACCGGACGACTTCCTGCACCATGACCTTGGTGTTCGGATTGGCTCCGTAACCAATGGCGGTTACGCGGAAGACATAGCGGGTGGAGCCGGCGCGCAGGCTGCCGTCGGCGATGTCCGGAAGGGATTCGATGATGTAGCGCGGTTGCTTCGACACATTCCCGGCGGTCAGCGCTGCCTGCTGGGTCATTTCGCCGAGCGTGACGGAGTGCGCGCCATCTTCGATGTAGCGTTCCCATACCGGTTGTCCCGAGGTGGCCGGTATGCAGAAGCCCTTGAAGCTGGCGACATCGCAGGTGTCCGACGCGCCGGTGCGGCCGCTCAGGGCGCGTGTCATGCTGATATCGGTGCGCGCATCCCGCAAAGCCGCTTCCGCCGCCTGCAGGGCGATGTTCTGGTCGCGGGAGTTTCGCGCCATGCGTTCGCCGGAAAGGCTGGTCAGGCTGGCAGACAATCCCAGCATCGTCAGGATCACGAGAAACAGGAGCACCACGATCAGTGACATGCCGCGTTGCGTGCGCACTGGGGCGCCGCGGCAGGTCATGGGACGGTCGGGTCGGTTGTTCATCTCTGGCCTAGTTCAAGCGGTTGCGGACTGCGATATAGAACGTGAAATGCTTGCGCAGGCGCCCGTCCACAGGCAGATGCACGACGCTGCCTGCATCGCTGGCGGGTGCCACGTTGGCGGGCGCATAGGCTGTGCCGAAGTGGCTCAATGTGGTTGAGAGCGGCGCGGGGTTGGTCCGGCTGTCACCGACCAGCACCACAGAAACCATCATCGCCCGGACATTGGCCATGACCGCGACACCCGGCGGCACATAACGATTGATCGCCTGGTCGCCATCGGTGTCCTCGCCCAGCAGTACCTGGAAGCGCTCCACGCCGGGGAATAGGGGCGTGGTGGTGCCATTCGCGGTGCACTGTAGCCACGGCATGCCGGATGCATCGTTGGCGATCGAGAAGGTTTCCGCCTGCAGCACGATATTGCTGACACCTTTGCCGGTGCAGTCGACGATGGTGCCGTCAGGGTTTGGCGTCGGCACGGACGCGGCGGCGGCCAGCGCGTCCGAACCGAAATAACGGAACGTCAACGTGTCGCTTGTGTTAGTGCCGGTGTCGTTGGTCGCGTCGATGGTGTTGGCGTTGGCAAAGGTGGTGCCTGCCGGGAAGTCGCTGTAGCCGGCCTGGCGCACGTCGCGCTGGAGCAATTGAGCAATCGCGCGCGCGTTCTCCTGGATGCCGGCCAGGTCCGTCTGCGTGCCGTAGGACGCCCGCTGTGACAGGTAGAAGGACGAGATCACGATCAGCAGCAGCATGCTGATGACCAAGCCGACCATCAGCTCGACAAGCGTAAAGCCGCGCGCGCGGCGCGTCAGTTTGCGGCCTGCCTTTCTCATGGTACGAACGCCGTGACAAAACGTTGATAGACCGGGTCCTGGTTAGTCGGCACCTTATCTTCCTGCCACCAGATCTTGATCGCGTAGGGGGCACCGCTTGCGTTGTCGCACTGCGGATTGGCCGGCGTGCCATCGTCCGGCGTGCTGTCGATGCAGACGGTGCCGAGCCCGCTGGGCAACGCGGCCGCCGTGTCGTCGAGCCAGGCCTTGTAGCTGCTTGCGGCCATCTGCGCTGGCGTGCACCCTGCGGTAGTGAAGCAGGCGACCGTGGTCAGGCCGACGGGCTGGTTGTAGGCACCCGCGGTCATCGCGGCTTCGTTGCTTCGTAACTGGTCAGCAAGGTTGTAGGCCAGCACGGTCGCGACGTTGCGCATGGAAGCCGTACGGCCATCGACCAGTGTGCGCAACTGCAGGGCAGCCAGCGCTAGCACGCCGAATGACAGCACCACGATCGTCACCAGGGCCTCGATGAGGGTGAATCCGGAAGCGGGGCGACGCCGGCTGTGCGTGCGTTCGGGATGCGCTATCTTCATGGCATCAAGGGCAAGCGACTTGCTGCGAGGTGGGCTTGCCGCTGCCCGTGAGTGAGACGCGTTGGCCGGCGCTGGTCGATGACTTCGCGCAGAACTGCCAGGAGCCAAGCGAATCTGGCGCGCCCCAGGAGCGCAAACGGATGCTGGTGGCGCCGGTGCTCAAGCTGCTGGCCACGATGGCCATGGAACTGGCAGGCGGATCGCTTTTGCGGATCACCTCTTCACCTTTGCTGATGATGTTGTCGCCATTGCTGTCGACAAAGACCACGCGACGCTGGGCCCAGTCACTGGTGCAGTTGGTGCCGTCGGCGGTGGGGCAGACGGTGATTGTTGTATTGCGACGTGCTGCTTCGCTACGGGCGATCTCCACGTCGCTGACCAGATTGGATGATTCCGTCGTCATCCTGCTGCGATGGATGAAGGAGCTGAAGTTCGGGACTGCTGCTGCCGCCAGGATGGCGAGAACCGAAAGCGCCACCATCAGTTCGATGAGAGTGAAGCCGGCTTGCCGAGTGGCGCGTAGCGCAGAGGGGAGGGAGGAGCGGTTGGCAGCGTGCCAGAGGGCGTAGGGGCGTGAATCGGCCAGCGCTGCCCATGCACTGCGCAGCGCTTTCCCCGGTGCCCACGATAGCCTGGTGCGCACAAGCGCAACCAAGCCCGCTGCCGCAAGGCAGGAAGGCTGACCCATGTTCGACTCCCGTCCGAAAACTGTTTTTTTTTCTTGTTGGTGTGTTTCGCCTCTCCGGGCGAGTCCACCGTACCTTCTGTTCTTATATAAGAAGGCAGTGCAGATTAAACCGCTTTCCTTGGAAGTCTGCTACCCCTTCCGTGGGGTAGACGCCGAAAACTCGTCCAGCATGTCGCGGAATTCCGACACGTCCTCAAAGCTCCGATACACCGAAGCAAACCGGATATAAGCAATCTTGTCCAACCGGCGCAGCTCGCGCATGACCAGTTCCCCGACCTGGCTGCTGGGGATTTCCTTCTCGCCGAGGGCGAGCAGTTTCTCTTCGATGCGGGTGATGGAGGCGTCGATGGCTTCAGCCGAGACCGGGCGCTTGCGCAGGGCGAGGCGCATCGAGTCTTTCAGCTTGTCGCGGGTATAGTCCGCGCGGGAGCCGTTTTTCTTGACGATGGCGGGGAAGAACAGCTCGATCCGCTCATAGGTGGTGAAGCGGCGGTCGCAGGATTCACAGCGGCGGCGGCGGCGCACCGTATCGCCTTCTTCCGACATGCGCGTGTCCAGGACCTGGGTGTTGGAATGGGCGCAAAAAGGGCATTTCATGCCTGACCACCTCGAAGTTTGAGCCGGGGCGCGTGCCGCGCAGGCAGCGTTTTGTCATTCTGTGTCGCGCCGGGCTGGGTTGGCAAGGCCCGCCGCAGGCGCGGCGCGCGCCGCGGCGGGGCTGCCGGCCACCCGCGCGTGGCGGGTGGCGCCGGGCTTTAGCCGTAGACCGGGAAACGCTTGGTCAGGGCTGCCACTTGCTCGCGCACGCGCGCGATGTTGGCCAGGTCGTGCGGGTTTTCCAGCACGTCGGCGACGAGGTTGGCCACCAGGCGGGCTTCTTCTTCCTTGAAGCCGCGGGTGGTCATGGCCGGCGAGCCCAGGCGGATGCCCGAGGTGACGAACGGCTTTTCCGGGTCGTTGGGGATGGCGTTCTTGTTGACGGTGATGTGTGCCTCGCCCAGGACCTTTTCGGCTTCCTTGCCGGTGATCTGCATGGCGCGCAGGTCGACCAGCATGACGTGGCTTTCGGTGCGGCCGGAGACGATGCGCAGGCCGCGCTCGATCAGCGTTTCGGCCAGCACACGGGCGTTCTTGACCACTTGCTGCTGGTAGGTCTTGAACTCGGGCGACAGGGCTTCCTTGAACGCCACTGCCTTGCCGGCGATCACGTGCATCAGGGGGCCGCCCTGGATGCCGGGGAAGATGGCCGAGTTGATGGCCTTCTCATGCTCGGCCTTCATCAGGATCACGCCACCGCGCGGGCCGCGCAGGCTCTTGTGGGTGGTGGTGGTGACAAAGTCGGCGTGCGGCACCGGGTTGGGGTACACGCCGGCGGCGATCAGGCCGGCGTAGTGGGCCATGTCGACCATGAACAGGGCGCCGATGGACTTGGCTACCTTGGAGATGCGTTCGAAGTCGATGCGCAGGGCGAAGGCCGAGGCGCCGGCGATGATCAGCTTGGGCTTCTTTTCCTGCGCCAGCTTTTCCAGCGCGTCGTAGTCGATGTCTTCGTTGGCGTCCAGGCCGTAGCTGACCACGTTGAACCATTTGCCGCTCATGTTGAGCGCCATGCCGTGGGTCAGGTGGCCACCTTCGGCCAAGCTCATGCCCATGATGGTGTCACCCGGCTTCAGGGCGGCGAAGAACACGCCCTGGTTGGCCTGCGAGCCGGAATTGGGCTGCACGTTGGCGGCTTCGGCGCCGAACAGTTGCTTGACGCGGTCGATGGCCAGTTGCTCCACGACGTCGACGTACTCGCAGCCACCGTAGTAGCGCTTGCCGGGATAGCCTTCGGCGTACTTGTTGGTCAGTTGCGAGCCTTGCGCGGCCATCACGGCCGGCGAGGTGTAGTTTTCCGAGGCGATCAGCTCGATGTGCTCTTCCTGGCGCTGGTCTTCCTTCTGGATGGCGGCAAAAAGCTCGGGGTCGATCTGGTCGATCGTATAGCGGCTGCGTTCGAACATGGCGAAAACTCGTCTGAAAAAAGGGGAATTCCGAATGGCTTCGGGGTAGGGCGCGCGGGGAAGGCACAGGCGACCGGCGCCGGTCGCGTTAGCTATCCGGCGCAGGGCGCACCCTGCTTCCCATTCGCTGCCCAGGCGAGCGGCAGGCGCTTGAAACATCGCGCCAGAGAACTTTGCGCTTCCTCGTGGTAGTACCCACTGACTTCGCCAGTCGCGCAAGATGGAATGGTTGGCGGCAGTTTAACGCGAGGCGCTGGCTCGCTGCAAGACGGTGCTGCGGGGCCTGAGACCGAAAGTCAATGCCTTGTCTGTCAAGCTATGTAATTGTTGTAATGTCAGACAAGGGTTTACACCGGGTCGGGCCGGCTCCCGTTACAATCGCGGCCATGAGCAACAATGTGTGGGCCTTGCGGGTGTACTGGGAAGACACCGACGCGGGCGGCGTAGTGTTCTACGCCAATTACCTCAAGTTTTTCGAGCGCGCCCGTACCGAGTGGCTGCGCTCGCTTGGCATCGAACAGCAAGCGCTGGCCGATGAGACCGGCGTCGTCTTCATCGTCAGAAGCACGGCGGTGGACTACAATGCCCCCGCCCGTCTGGACGACTTGCTTGAGATCCGGACACAGATTGAACGGGTTGGCCCGGCGTCGGTCCAATTCGCCCAGGAAGCCTGGCGTGGTGAGCAATTGCTGGCTACTGGCGCCATCCGGGTTGGGTGTGTTGATCGTAGCACATTTCGCCCGACTCCCATTCCCGCTCCTGTCCTTGCAACCATCAAGACCGCTCGATGAATCCCGTGACCGTCACGCAAGACCTGTCGATCATTTCGCTGGTGCTGCACGCCAGTGTGCTGGCACAGGCCGTCATGGCCCTGCTGCTGGTGATGTCCCTGTTCTCGTGGACATATATCTTCCGCAAGCATTTCTCCCTGCGCGCCGCGCGGACCCAGACCGAGGGGTTCGAGCGCGACTTCTGGGCCGGCGGCGACCTGCAGGCCCTGTATCAGAGCGCAGCCAACAATCGTCACAACACCGGCGCGCTGGAACGGATCTTTGAATCCGGCATGGGCGAGTACCTGAAGGCGCGCGAGCGCAACAATGACGCCGGCGCGCTGCTCGATGCCGCGCGGCGTGCGATGCGCGCGGCCTACCAGCGCGAGATGGATGTGATGGAATCGCATCTTCCATTCCTGGCGTCGGTCGGTTCGGTCAGTCCGTACATCGGCTTGTTCGGCACCGTATGGGGGATCATGAACGCCTTCCGCGGCTTGTCCAATGTGCAACAGGCAACGCTTGCAGCCGTGGCGCCCGGCATTGCGGAGGCGCTGGTCGCCACCGCCATCGGCCTGTTCGCGGCGATTCCGGCGGTCATTGCCTACAACCGCTACGCCACCGAAGTAGATCGCCTGGCCATCCGCTTCGAGAGCTTCATGGAAGAGTTCCTGAACATCCTGCAACGGCAGACCCGCTAAAGCGCCGAAACCACCAACGTCTTCGGTCAAGGAGAACCAGCAATGGCAGCGATACAGCGCCGTGGCGGCTCGCGCCGCCGGGCCAGTGCCGACATCAACGTCGTGCCTTACATTGACGTGATGCTGGTGCTGCTCGTCATTTTCATGGTGGCGGCACCGATCGTGAATCCCGCCGTGGTTGACCTGCCCAGTGTGGCCAACGCCACTCAGCAGCAAAAGGCGCCCCCCATCGTCGTGACCGTGCATGAGGACGGCACACTGACCGCGCGCGGCAAGGATAACGCCGGCAACAGCTTCGAGCGCAAGCTCGACAAGCAGGGCCTGATCGACTTCGTGCATCAGCGCCAGAACGAGAATCCCGATCAGCCGGTGGTGATCGCCGCCGACCGCTCGGTCAAGTACGAAGCCGTGCTGGACGTCATGTCAGTGCTCAAGGCCGACGGCGTGAAGCGCGTCGGCCTGATGGTCAAGCCCAAGTAAGCACCGCCCCACGCGATGAAAACCGCCGCCTATCCTTATCAGCCGGCCCCGGAGCGGGGAACCCTGCGTTCCTTCCTGCTCGCGGTTTTCATGCACCTGCTGCTGGGCATCGTGCTGTATTTCGGTGTGCACTGGCAGAGCAGCACCCCGGTCGGTGCCGAAGCCGAGCTCTGGGATGAGATCCCGGCCACTACCGCACCGCCGCCACCGCCGCCTCCCGCACCCCTGCCCATCGTACAAGCCCGTCCGGCGCCGCCTGCGCCAGCGGTGAGGTCTCGTGCCGAAGAAGACGCCGAGATCGCCCTCCAGCAGCAAAAGCGCCGCCAGGCCGAGGCCGCCGCCCGCGAAGAGGCGCGCCAGCAGGCCGACCTGCGCGCGCGCCAGGAAGCCGAGCGGCAGGAAGCGGCCCGCAAGGAGGCGGCCCGCAAGGATGCCCAGCACAAGGACGACCTGCGCCGCGAAGAGCAGCGCCGCGAAGAACAGAAGAAGGACGAGCTGAAGAAGGAAGCCCAGCGCAAGGAAGACGCGCGCAGGCAGGCCGTGCTGCAGGAGCAGCGCAAGGAGCAGGCTGAGCGCGAGCGCAAGGAAGCCGACGCCAAGGCCCGCGCCGAGGCCAAGAGCCGTGCCGAGGCCGATGCCAAGGCGCGCGCCGAGGCTGACGCCAAGGCAAAGGCAGCCGCTGACGCCAAGGCCAAGGCTAACGCCGAAGCCAAGGCCGCCGCCAACGCGAAAGCCAAGGCTGATGCGGATGCCAAGGCCAAGCGCGACGCCGCCGCCAATGCCCAGCGCCACAGTGAACTGGCGCGGCTGCAGGCCATGGCCGGCGGCGGGGCGGCAGTTGGCGGCGCCGGCGGTGTCGGCAGCAGCGCTGGCAGCGGTGCGGGGTCGGGCGGCAAGGCCTCGCCTGGCTACCCGGATCGCGTGCGTCGCCGCGTCAAGCCGAATATCGTATTTACTGAAGACGTGCCTGGCAATCCGGCCGCGGTGGTGTCGGTTCAACTGGCGCCGGACGGCTCCTTGATGTCCGCGCGGCTGTCCAAGTCCAGCGGCAATTCGGGCTGGGACAACGCCGTGCTGCGCGCCGTGGAGCGCTCGGATCCGCTCCCCCGCGACGAAAACGGCAAGGCGCCAGCCAGCTTCACGATCACCTTCAAGCCTAAGGATTAAGAGGGACGGCGATGTCGACGGCACGGGAACACTCGAATTGCAACATATTGCAACCTACGTCGATGCACTGCAGTCCCAACGCTACGATGACAGGTTGCCTGACGCAGCCGGCAAATGTGCCCAGGGCACGCGATACGGGCATGCGACAAGCCTTCAGCATGCTTGCCCGTTCCACGGCTCCCGTTTGCCGGCCGCGCTCGATGAATATTGATCTCGATTGAGGAGCAGCATGCGAAAGCTTTGGGCCCCCCTTTGGCTGGCCGCGCAGCGGCACGGCACCCGCGCGCACGCCCTGTTTGCCGGGCTGGCCGTGGTGCTGGCTTGTTCGGCCGGCAGCGCACAGGCGCAATTGAACGTTGAAATCACCGGTGTTGGCGCCAGCCAGCTCCCCATCGCCACGGCAAATTTCCAGGGCGAAGCTCAGGCCCCGCAAAATCTCACCGCCATCATCCGCAGCGACCTGCAGCGCAGCGGCCGCTTCCGCAATGTCGACCCGGGCGGCGCCACGGTGGCGGAGTCCGCCAATGCCGACCTTGGCAGCTGGAAGGCGCGCGGCGCCGATGCCTTCGTGGCCGGCAGCGTCACACCCACCGGCAACGGCCAGTACGACGTGCGCTTTCGCCTCTACGACACCGTCAAGGGCACCAGCCTGGGTGGCCTGGCCTTCACTGTCA
Source organism: Cupriavidus sp. PET2-C1 (assembly GCF_054515855.1). Classification (NCBI taxonomy): domain Bacteria; kingdom Pseudomonadati; phylum Pseudomonadota; class Betaproteobacteria; order Burkholderiales; family Burkholderiaceae; genus Cupriavidus; species Cupriavidus sp. PET2-C1. Next base: position 3,183,593 of record NZ_CM137259.1, on the reverse strand, counting down.
GCGGCAACCAGCTGCGCGTGACCGGCCACAAGATCGCCGACTACATCTACGAGAAGCTGCTGGGCGAGCGCGGCGTGTTTGCCACGCGGCTGTCCTATGTCTCGCGGGTCGGCGGGCGTTTCCAGCTGCTGATCTCGGACTCCGACGGCCAGAACTCTCAGGTGGCGCTGACCAGCAACGAGCCGATCATCTCGCCTTCGTGGTCGCCGGATGGCAGCAAGGTCGCTTACGTGTCCTTTGAAGCCAAGAAGCCCGTGGTCTACGTGCACGACCTGGCGACCGGCAAGCGCACGCTGGTGTCGAACCAAAAGGGCAACAACAGCGCGCCTTCGTGGTCGCCTGACGGCCAACGCCTGGCGGTGGCGCTGTCGCGCGACGGCAATACCCAGATCTACCAGGTTGGCGCCGATGGCTCCGGGCTCAAGCGCCTCACCCGCAGCAGCGCCATCGATACCGAGCCGCAATATGCGCCCGACGGCCGCAGCATCTACTTCACCAGCGATCGCGGCGGTGCGCCGCAGATCTACCGCATGCCGGCCGGCGGCGAAGAAGGCGGCGCAGCCCAGCGCGTGACCTTCAAGGGCAGCTACAACGTGAGCCCGCGCATTTCCCCGGATGGCAAGCAGCTGGCCTACATCACCCGCAGCGGCGGCTTCAAGCTGCAGCTGATGGATATCGGCAACGGCGATGTGACCTCGCTGACCGACACCGCCAACGACGAGGCCCCGAGCTTCGCCGCCAACGGCAAGTACATTCTTTATGCCACCCGGGTGGGAGGTCGCTCGGTGCTGGCGGCAGTGTCCACTGACGGGCGTACCCGGCAGGTTTTGTCGCTCCAGTCCGGCGAGGTTCGCGAGCCGTCCTGGGGACCATTCATGCAATAAACGAGGAGTTCCTAGCCATGACCAATATGATGACCAAAACGCTTGCCGTCGCCGCTCTGCTGGCCCTCGGCGCTTGCAGCTCCGGCGTCAAGCTGGACGACACCGCTAACGCCGGTGCCGGCAACAAGGGCACGCCTTCGACCGACGCCCGCGCCGTGGCGCCGGTGGACGTGTCGCGTGATCCGCTGAACGATCCGAACAGCCCGCTGGCCAAGCGTAGCGTGTACTTCGACTTCGACAGCTACAGCGTCAAGTCCGACTACCAGGGCATGCTGTCGGAGCACGCCAAGTACCTGGCCACCAACAAGGGCCGCCGCATCCTGATTCAGGGCAACACCGACGATCGCGGCACCAGCGAATACAACCTGGCACTGGGCCAGAAGCGCGCCGAAGCCGTGCGCCGCTCGCTGTCCTCGCTGGGCGTGCCGGAAACCCAGATGGAAGCCGTCAGCCTGGGCAAGGAAAAGCCCAAGGCAACCGGCCACGACGAAGCCGCCTGGGCGGAAAACCGCCGCGCGGACATCACGTACTAATCCGCGGACAGCCATCTCATGAAAGCACGCGTCTCCAAGTTGGTATTGCTTACCGCGATGTCCTGCGCCAGCCTGCTGCCGGTGGCACAGGCGCGGGCTGGCGTGTTCGACGATGACGAGGCGCGCAAAGCCATCGTCAACATGCGGGACCAGTTCAACGGTTTCCAGGCGACGGCATCGCAGCGCATCGACCAGAACAGCCGCGCCCAGCTCGACATGCAGAACCAGCTCGAAGGCCTGCGCCAGGAAGTGGCGCGGCTGCGCGGCCAGAACGAGATGCTGCAGAACGAGGTGACGACGCTGCAAAAGCAGCAGAAGGACTACTACGCGGACCTGGACGCGCGCCTGAAGAAATTCGAGCCGCAGCAGGTCACCGTGGATGGCCGCGAAGGGCTGTCGCAACCTGGCGAGAAGACCGAGTACGATGCCGCGCTCAAGCAGTTCCAGACCGGGGACTTCAAGGGTGCCGGCAACGTGTTCGCGAGCTTCATCAAGAAGTACCCGCAGAGCCCGTACGTGCCGCTGGCGCAATTCTGGCTAGGCAACTCGCTGTACGCGCAGCGGGACTACCGCGGCTCGACCTCGGTGCTGCAGAACATGGTGCAGGCCTATCCGGATCACCCCAAGGTGCCGGATGCGCTGATCGCCATCGCCAACAACCAGATCGAATCGGGCCAGAAGCCCGCGGCCCGCAAGACCCTGGAGCAGGTGGTAGCCAAATACCCCGGCACCGAGGGCGCGCAGGCGGCGAGCAACCGCCTCAAGACGCTGAAGTAAGCGCCCGGGAGGTTGGGGCGCCGGTGCGCGGCCCAGGTGGCAGACAGAAGACAAAGGGCCCGCTTTTCGCGGGCCCTTTGTCTTGGTCGCGCTAAAATACGCGATTCGCCCCGAATTTTGCGTGGCGCCTCCGGGCGCCGCGCCCTGCCATCATGAAAAAACGCGCTATCGTCCTGCTTTCCGGCGGCCTGGACTCCGCCACCGTCCTTGCCATGGCCAATGCGCAGGGCTTCGAGACCTATGCGTTGTCGATGCGCTACGGTCAGCGCCACTCCTCGGAACTGGAGGCCGCAAAGCGCGTGGCCGCCGCCCTGGGCGCGGTGCGCCACGAGATCATCGACCTGGACCTGCGCCGCTTCGGCGGCTCCGCGCTGACCGACGATAGCCTTGAGGTGCCTACGGACGGTGCCGTCGGCGGCATTCCGGTGACCTACGTGCCGGCCCGCAATACCATCATGCTGTCGCTGGCCCTGGGCTGGGCCGAGGCCGTCGGCGGCCGCGACCTGTTCTTCGGTGCCAACGCGGTCGACTACTCCGGCTATCCGGATTGCCGGCCCGAGTACGTGTCGGCCTACGAGGCGCTTGCCAACCTGGCCACCAAGGCCGGCGTCGAAGGCGAGCGCATCCGCGTGCACGCGCCCATCATCGACATGACCAAGGGCGAGATCATCCGCGCCGGCGTCAGGCTCGGGGTGGACTACGGCATGACGGTGTCGTGCTATCAGGCCGACGACGACGGCCGGGCCTGTGGCGTGTGCGACTCTTGCCGCATCCGCCGCGCGGGCTTCGAGGCCGCTGGCGTGCCCGATCCCACCCGCTACCAGGGCGCGGCCTGACAGTTGCCGTTGCCACCAGCGCGCTTGCGCGCACCCACGCGTTCCGCTTCCCCCGCCGGACACCCATGCCCGAAATCGATATTGCCGCGCTCAGCCGTACCATACTGGCTAGCACCTTCATCCTGACCTTCCTGTTTGGGGCCGTGCTTCAGCGCACGCACTTCTGCACCATGGGCGCGGTCTCCGACATCGTCAATATGGGCGACTGGACCCGCATGCGCATGTGGGGGCTGGCCATCGGCGTGGCCATGATCGGCACCGCCGCGCTGGCCGCGGGCGGCTACATCGATCCCACCAAGACCATCTATGCCGCCAGCAAGCTCAGCTGGCTCTCCGCCCTGGTGGGCGGGCTGATGTTCGGCTTCGGCATGGTGCTGGCCTCGGGCTGCGGCAGCAAGACGCTGGTGCGTATCGGCGCGGGGAACCTGAAGTCGCTGGTGGTCTTCGTCTTCCTGGGGCTGTCGGCCTATATGACGCTGCGCGGCTTGTTTGGCGTGATTCGCGTGAACACCGTCGATGCCGTGGCGCTCACGCTGCCCACCACGCAGGATCTGCCCTCCGTGCTGGCGCACGCCAGCGGCATGGCGCGCGCCACCCTGCAAGTCGGCATCGCGCTGGTGGTGGGCGGGGCGCTGGTGATCTGGGCGCTGGCGGGACGCGGTTTCCGTACCTTCGATAACCTGCTTGGTGGCCTGGCCGTGGGCCTGATCATCGTGGCCATGTGGTACGTGTCCGGGCATCTCGGCTACGTCGCTGAGGATCCCAATACGCTCGAGGAGCTGTTCGTTGCCAGCAACAGCGGCCGCATGGAGAGCCTGAGTTTTGTCGCTCCCTACGCCTACACGCTCGACTGGCTGATGATGTTCAGCGACAAGAGCAAGGTGCTGACCATCGGCATCGTCAGCGTGTTCGGCGTGGTGGCCGGCGCCGCTGCGTACGCACTGGTGACCCGCACCTTTCGCTGGGAAGGCTTTGGCAACGCCGAGGACGTCGGCAACCATCTGGTAGGTGGCATCCTGATGGGCGTGGGTGGCGTGACCGCGCTGGGCTGCACCATCGGCCAGGGGCTGTCAGGCGTATCCACGCTGGCGATTGGCTCGTTTATCGCGCTGGCCGGCATCCTGCTTGGCTCGGTGCTGGGCTTCCGCTACCAGATATGGCGCCTTGAGCGCATGATCTAGCACGAGTAGTTCGTGAGTAGTTCGTGAGTAGTTCGTGAGTAGTTCGTGTTAAAAGGTTGACTTTAGGGCCAAGATATTCCTATAATCGCGGCTTCAGTTTTTCCGGGTCGTTAGCTCAGTCGGTAGAGCAGCGGACTTTTAATCCGTTGGTCGCGTGTTCGAGTCACGCACGACCCACCAGCATTGCGAAAAGGCGTAGCGGGCAACCGCTACGCCTTTTTTGTTTCATGCTCCGCGCTCGAAGATCAGGCGCGGAGCCGTCGCAAATCAGCCTTCCTTGGCCAGGTGCCTGGCGAGAAACGCTTCCATGGCTTCGTAGAAGTCGAAGGTGTTTTCCTCGTTGTGGAAGCCGTGGCCCTCGTTTTCCTTTAGCAGGTATTCCACATCCACGCCGCGCGAGCGCAGCGCCTGGACGATCTGGTCGCTCTCCGCTTGCTTGACGCGCGGATCGTTGGCGCCTTGCGCCACCAGCAGCGGCGTGCGGATCTTGTCCGCGAAGAACACCGGCGAGGCATCGTGCAGGGCTTGGCGCTCGGCTTCCACGTTGGGGTTGCCGACCATCTCATACAGCATGTCCAGCATCGGTTTCCAGTACGCGGGAATGGTCTCCAGCAGCGTGAACAGGTTCGATACGCCGACATAGTCGATGGCCGCGGCGTAGCGCTCCGGCGTGAAGGCAACGCCCGCCAGCGTTGCATAGCCGCCATAGCTGGCGCCGTAGATCGCGATGCGCTTAGGGTCCACGATGCCTTGCGCGGCGAGCCAGTCGACGCCGTCATCGATATCGTGCTGCATCGTCTTGCCCCACTGCTTGAAGCTCGCCTCCCAGAATGCGCGACCGTAGCCAGTGGAGCCGCGGAAGTTGATCTGCAGCACGGCATAGCCGCGATTGGCCAGCAGTTGCACCTCGGGGTTGAAGCCCCATACGTCGCGCGTCCACGGGCCACCGTGCGGGTTGACCACCAGCGGCAGGCCTTGCGGCACAGGCTCTCCCGCGCTGGCCACCGGCAGCGTCAGGTAGCCGTGGATCTGCAGGCCGTCGCGCGAGGTGAAGCGGATTGGCTGCATGCCGGCCATGTCGGCTTCATCCAGCCAAGGCTGCACCTTGCCTAGCGTGACCAGCTTTTGCGTGCCGCTGTCGTACAGGAAGCGCGTGCCGGTGGTCTTGTCGCTCGACGCGGAGACGATCATCCGGGTCTCGTCGCGCGTGATGCTGGTGACGTGGTGCTCGTAGCCCGGCAGTTGCCGCTCCAGGTCGGCATGGATCTGTTCGGCGTGGGCGTCGAAGAAATGGCGGTGTGTCTTCCAGTCGGTGTACCAGGCGGCGGTCAGCACGCGGCGATGCCGCGAGTAGGACAGGCCGCCGACATCGACCTCGTCGTGCTCGAAGACCAGGCGGCCTTCCTTGGCGGTCCGGGGATCGAATTCGAATATCGCCGTCTTGTCGCGGCCGCGATTCGACTGCACATACAGCTGCTTGTCGTCGAAGGTGAAGAACAGCGGCGAGACCGTCTCGCGGAAGTCGGTGGTCAGGATCGGGCGAAAAGGCTCGTCCTCGGTATCGCGGTAGAGCAGGGTGGTGTTCACGCCGTCGCTGGCGGTCGCCACCCGCAGGCGGCCCGCGTGGTCGGTGCCCCAGCTCATCACGTTGCCCGGGTTTTCCGCGATCTGCACGGACTCGCCCGTGACCACATCGACGCGCAGCACATCGAATACTTCCGGGTCGCGCTTGTTGTGCGACAGCAGGATATGGCTGTCGTCGTCCTCGAGATCGTCGATGATCTCCGCGCGCACGCCCGGGTAAGGGGTCAGGTCGACCGGTTCGCCGCCGTCGATCGGCACCGACAGCACGTGGAAGTTCTCGTCGCCGCCAAAGTCCTTCGCGTACAGGATGTGCGCGTTGCCTTTCCAGGTGTGGAAGGGCAGGTCGCGCTCGCTCTCGCCGGTCAGCGGCCGGGCTTCGCCCAGCAGGTTGCCATCTGCGTCGATGGCTTGCACAAAGACATTCTGGCGGCCCTGGTGCCGGGCGAGGAAAGACAGGTGGCGGCCATCCGGCGAGATCGAGAACTGGGAGCGGTCCGGCTTGCGGAACAGTTCACGTACGCTGTAGTGCTTCACCTTTGCCGGCGCCTGTGCACCGGGCGATGGGTTGTCTTGACGCAATGCTCACTCCTTGGTGTGTTTGGGGCCGGCAAACGGCGGCAGGGCTCAATCCGTACGCGCGGCTTGCCCGGTGGTGCCGTCGGACGGTGCGGGCGGCGTCGGGTCCTTGTCGTGCGCGGCATCCCGGCGCTCGATTTCTTCCCGCGTGGACGTGGACAGGTCCCAGCTGGCGATAAACAGCGCGGCGATCAGCGGGCCGATGACGAAGCCGCTCAGCCCGAACAGCGCCATGCCGCCCAGCGTGGAGATCAGCACCACCCAGTCGGGCATGCGGGTGTCCTTGCCGACCAGGATGGGGCGCAGCACGTTGTCCACCGCGCCGATCACCACCGCGCAGAAGCCGATCAGGATGGAGCCTTTACCCACGTCGCCGGTCAGCAGGAAGTAGATCCCCACCGGTCCCCAGATCAGTGCGGCACCTACCGCAGGCAGCAGCGACAGGAAGCCCATCAGCACGGCCCACAGCAGCGAGCCCTGGATGCCGAGGAACCAGAAGGCCAGGCCGCCCAGCGCCCCCTGCACCGCGGCCACGGCGATGTTGCCCTTGACGGTGGCGCGGGCCACGGTGGTGAACTTGCGCAGCAGGTGCTGCTTGTGCGGCTCGCTCAGCGGGATCGCCCGCATGATGATCTTGGAAAGCTGCGGGCCATCGCGCAGCAGGAAGAACAGCAGGTACAGCATCACGCCAAAGCTGACCACGAACTGGAATGTGTTCTGCCCGATGCTGAGCGCCTGCGCGGCGATGATCTGGCTGGCCTGGGCGGCCCCCGTGGTGAGCTTTTGCTGCAGGTCGCTGATATCGGTCAGGCCGAAGCGGTCCAGCACCCTTGTCACCGACGGCGGCAGGGCGTGCAAGGCTTGCTGGAAGTAGGCGCCGAAATTGAGCTGGCCGGACTTGATCTGCTGGTAGACGGTGCTGCCTTCCTGGATCAGGGCGCCAGTGACAAAGATCAGCGGCAGCACAACGATCAGCAGGCACAGCGTCAACGTGGTCAGCGATGCCAGGTTGCGCCGGCCGCCCATGCGCCGGGTCAGCCAGTTGTTGGGCGGCGTGAAGATGATGGCCAGAATGGCGCCCCAGAACACGGCGCCGAAGAAGGGCCGCAGGACGAAGCAGAAGGCTATCGACACTACTGCCAGCAGCAGGTAGAACGCCTTTTGCTGCATTTCCACTCGTTGGGTCATTGCGCTGTCACCTTGCGTCGAAAAAGCGTTGGAGCGCGCGCTGCTATGGTGGCGTACGGCGGCTCGCCGCGGCGCGTGGCGCTGATTGCCTTCATTGCCGTATGGCAGGCCTTAGGTAGGCAAGGCCGGCGCAGGTGGCGGCCTTGCATGGCGTATCGCGGTGCTAACGCACCAGCGGGTCGCGGAACCCTGTGTCGACGGTGTCGGACGGGGTCTTGCGGGCATCCTGGACGGAGCTTTTTTGAAAGGTCTCGTAGGCCCAGTAGCCGGCTGCGGCGAGCGCGCCGAGCTTGGACAGCTTCCAGCCCCAGCGCAGCACCGGGGTCTTGCGCAGCAGCGGCAGCGCCAGGGACACGGCTGAGCTGAGCAGCGGGTATTCCTTGGCGAGACCGAGCAGCTTGAGCCAGGAGGCGGGCCGGGTCATGCGCGGCAGCCAGGCGCTGAAACGGCCTAGGCGGGTCGCGCTACCACGGACGTGATGGAGCGCCTGGGCGCAGTCGTAGCGCTCAAGCGCGGCACGCGTGATCAGCAGCTCCTTGCGAATGGCAAGGGGCAGGCGCACCTCCCGCGCGAAACGTACGGGGCGTTGGTGCGAGCGAGGCGCTTTGGCGGTGGATGCGGTGCCGGCCGTGTTGTCGGCCGGCTCGCCTGGGGTGTGTGGTGTGCTCATCGGCGCAGGATCTCCCGGTCTTTATCGATCTCGGCCAGCGTCGCTTCGAACAGGGGCGGGGCATTGCGCACCAGATGGCGGGCAACCGCGAGGCAGATCGCGCAGGCGGCCAGGTATAAGGCAACCAGCACGCCCAGGGCCTGCCAGCGGTAGGTGTCCCAGAACACGATGGCGATCAATACGGTCAGCGTCACCATGGCCAGGCCAAAGAACACCAGGCCGAAACAGGCCAGCAAGGCCATCTTCATCAGCCGGGAGCGTTCTTCCGCGAGTTCGACACTGGCAAGTTCAAGGCGAGTCTGCACCATTGCCACCAGTGATCCTGCCAGGCTGCGCAGGGCATCCATAAACTTGGGGGAAGAGGTGGGGTCGCTCATTCAATTCCGGCGAAGGCGTGCAGCGGCGAAGCGCTGCACCTGCAGCAGACGGGGAGCCCCGCCAGCGGTGCGGGACCGCTGGCGGGGCGTTGCCCGGCACTGCGCCGCGATATGCGGCGGCCCAGATGCAAGGCGTTTGGGTTCATGCGCGAGGCCTGCGGCCCGGCGAATTACTTGCGGTTCAGCAATAGGCCGATCACCAGGCCGACGCCGGCGGCGACGCCGACTGCGCGCCACGGATGGTCATGGACGTAGTCGTCGGTGGCACGTGCAGCCGCCTTGCTCTTGGTGACCACGGCGTCCTGGAGGTCTTGGGCCTTTTCTTTGGCTTGTTTCAGCAGGCCCATGCCGCGCTCACGCAGTTCGGCAGCTTTCTCGCCTGTGGTCGAGGCCGCTTGCTTAAGCAGTTCTTCGGCATCGGACAAAACGGTCTTGACATCGCTCATCAGTTTCTCCTGTTTGCGGGCGGTGGTTTCGGATTGTGACATTTTGCCTTCCTCGCACGTTGTCGGGCAGCTTCTCGCCCTCTTTACTAGCATATGCGGGGAACCGCCGTGGTTTCAACACCACGAGTCCGACACAGCGTGCAGGACTGTGACGCAGGACAAAGGTCTTAACAAAGGTCTTAATACAAAAAGGTGATTTTGTAGTGACTTTATATTCGTTTGGGTTGGATCGCAATCGCACTAGACTGGTTCAACCCTATTTTGCCTCTTGAGGAGACCCGCATGGCTCTACGTCTCGGTGACATCGCGCCGGATTTCGAACAGGATTCCAGTGAAGGCCCGATCCGCTTTCATGAATGGCTGGGCGACAGTTGGGGCGTGCTTTTCTCGCACCCGGCCGATTTCACACCGGTCTGCACGACCGAACTCGGCCTGACGGCGAAGCTGAAGGGTGATTTTGCCAAGCGCAATGTCAAAGTCATCGCACTGTCGGTCGATCCTGTCGAGTCCCATCGCGAGTGGATCAAGGATATCAACGAGACCCAGGGTACCACGGTCAATTTTCCCATCATCGCCGATGGCGAGCGCAAGGTTTCCGAGCTGTACGACATGATTCACCCGAATGCGAACGAGACCTTGACGGTGCGCTCGCTGTTTGTGGTCGATCCGAAGAAGAAGGTGCGGCTGACCATCACCTACCCGGCCAGCACCGGGCGCAACTTCAATGAGATCCTGCGGGTGATCGATTCTCTGCAGCTCACCGACAACCATAGCGTCGCCACGCCGGGCAACTGGCAGGACGGCGAGGATGTCGTGATTGTGCCCTCGCTGAAGGACGAGGACGTGATAAAGCAGAAATTTCCGAAGGGATACAAGGCCGTTCGGCCTTACCTGCGGCTGACGCCGCAACCCAACAAGTAAGCAAGCAGCCGGCCGGGGCACGTAGCGCCGGGCCGGCGGACCAGTGTTGTACAACGATGGGCTCGCCCGTCGTCTCTCCTTGGTAGTGTGCTTGGCCCGGCTTTGCAGCCGGGCCATTTTTATTTCTTGCGAGAGAGCGGGCGGGCCCGGGCGGCGTGCCTTAGAAGAACGCCTGGATGCCGGTCTGTGCGCGGCCCAGGATCAGCGCGTGGATGTCATGGGTGCCCTCGTAAGTGTTGACCACTTCGAGGTTGACCACGTGACGGATCACGCCGAACTCGTCCGAGATGCCGTTGCCGCCGAGCATATCGCGCGCCACGCGGGCGATGTCCAGCGACTTGCCGCAGGAATTGCGCTTCATGATCGAGGTGATTTCCACCGCGGCGGTGCCTTCGTCCTTCATGCGGCCCAGGCGCAGGCAGCCTTGCAGGCCCAGCGTGATCTCGGTCTGCATGTCGGCCAGCTTCTTTTGCACCAGCTGGTTGGCGGCCAGCGGGCGGCCGAACTGCTTGCGGTCCAGCGTGTACTGGCGCGCGGTATGCCAGCAGAACTCGGCGGCGCCCAAGGCGCCCCAGGCGATGCCGTAGCGGGCCGAGTTCAGGCAGGTGAACGGACCCTTCAGGCCGGACACGCCGGGCATCAGGTTCTCTTCCGGCACGAACACCTGGTCCATGACGATTTCGCCGGTGATCGAGGTGCGCAGGCCAACCTTGCCGTGGATGGCAGGTGCAGACAGGCCCTTCCAGCCCTTTTCGAGGATAAAGCCGCGGATCGCTTCCTTGCCGTCGTCGCCGACCAGCTTGCCCCACACCACGAATACGTCGGCGATGGGCGAGTTGGTGATCCACATCTTGGCGCCGGACAGCTCATAGCCGCCTGCAACCTTCTTGGCGCGCGTGATCATGGAGCCCGGGTCGGAGCCGTGGTTCGGCTCGGTCAGGCCGAAGCAGCCGATCCACTCGCCGGTAGCGAGCTTAGGCAGGTATTTCTGCTTTTGCGCTTCGCTGCCGAATTCGTGGATGGGCACCATCACCAGCGACGACTGCACGCTCATCATCGAGCGATAGCCCGAATCCACCCGCTCCACTTCGCGCGCGATCAGGCCGTAGGCCACGTAGTTCAGGCCGGGGCCGCCGTATTCCTCGGGAATGGTGGGGCCGAGCAGGCCGAGCTCGCCCATCTCGCGGAAGATCTCGATGTCGGTCTTCTCATTGCGGAACGATTGCAGCACGCGCGGGGCGAGCTTGTCCTGGCAATAGGCCAGGGCGGCATCGCGCACCATGCGCTCGTCGGCGCTCAGCTGGTCGTCCAGCAAGAGGGGGTCGGCCCAGTGGAATTCGGCGTTGGCAGCCATGTAGGTCTCCTTCGGTAGTGCAGGTCTAGTGCGGATCGGGATGGGCGGCCTCGCGAGCCGGCCCTGAATTCAGGAAGTATCGGCGCATTCCGCGGTCCGCCGAGGTGCTTTTGCGGTTCCGCATTGCGGAACTTTGTTCCGATGATGTAGTATATCGCAATGCGCGATCCATGCAATAGGGCGTGCTGCCTCCATCCAATCCGCGGAGATCACTTTTGGCCACTGAATCGCAAGCCACGCCTGCGGCGGATGCCGCCAACGCCACACCGCGCGAAAGCGATCCCAATTTCGTTGCCGCGCTGGCGCGCGGCCTTGAGTTGCTGCGTTGCTTTCGCACTGGCGAGTCGATGCTGGGCAACCAGGATTTCGTGCGCCGCACGGGCTTTCCCAAAGCCACCGTGAGCCGGCTGGCCGGCACGCTGGTGCAGTTGGGCTACCTGCGCTACGACGATAGCCTGGGCAAGTACGCACTCGATGCCGGTGTGCTGGCGCTAGGCTATTCCTACCTGTCCGCGTCCAATGTGGTGACGCTGGCGCGTCCGCACATGCTGGCGTTTGCCCAGGCTTATGGGGTGTCGGTCTCGCTGGGCAAGCGCGAGCGCATGGAGGTGATCTATCTGGAATCGATCCGCAACGATGCGGGCGTGATGCTGGGGCTGGGAGTGGGGTCGCGGCTCTCGCTGGTGTCGAGCTCCATGGGCCGCGCCTACCTGGCGGCCTTGCCGGCAGCCAAGCGCGAACGGGTGCTGGCGGAGTTTGCCCTGGCCTATCCGGAACAGTGGAAAACCCAGGAGGCGGCCATGCGTGCCACGGTGGAGCAGGCGTCCACCCTGGGCTATGCGGCGTCGTTCCGCGACTGGCACCCGGCCATCCACGCATGCGCGGTGGCATTCCGTCCGGTGGGGGAGAAGGAGCTGCACATGCTGAGTTGCAGTGCGTCCTATGGCTCGGTCGAGGAAGCGGTGTTCCACGACAAGCTGGCGCCGGCCTTGCGCGCGCTGGCAGCGCGGCTGTCGGACCCGGCGCTCTGAAGCAACGCGACACCCGCCTTGGCCGGTGTCGCGTTGCCAATACGGCCCGCTTCTGTCCGCTTCTGCCTGCTTACAGATCCGTGCGCAGCTTCCACAATTCCGGGAACAGCACCACGTCAAGCATCTTGCGCAGGTAGCTGACGCCTTCGGTGCCGCCGGTGCCGCGCTTGAAGCCGATCACGCGTTCGACGGTGGTGACATGGCGGAAGCGCCACTGCCGGAACGCATCTTCCAGGTCGACGAACTTCTCGCCCAGTTCATACAGTTCCCAGTGCGCCTCTGGCCGGCGATAGACCTCCAGCCATGCCGCTTCCACCGAGGCGTTCTCGCCGGCCGGCTTGGTCCAGTCCCGCTCGATGCAGGCCGCATCGATGGCAAAGCCGCGCCGCGCCATCAGTCGGATCGCTTCGTCATACAGCGACGGCGTGCGCAGGGCTTCTTCCACCAGCGCCAGGTGTTGCGGCTGGTGCGCATGCGGACGCAGCATGGCCGCGTTCTTGTTGCCGAGGATGAATTCGATCTCGCGGTACTGGAACGATTGGAAACCAGACGACATCCCGAGGTAAGGACGCATCGCCGAGTACTCCGGCGGCGTCATCGTCGCCAGCACGCTCCACGCCTGCACCAGTTGCTCCATGATGCGCGAGACTCGCGTGAGCATCTTGAAGGCAGGCGGCAACTGGTCCTGGCGCACGCAATCGCGCGCGGCGCGCAGCTCGTGCAGCGCCAGCTTCATCCACAGCTCGCTGGTCTGGTGCTGCACGATGAACAGCATCTCGTTGTGCTCGGGCGAGAGCGGGTGCTGGGCGTTGAGAATCTGGTCCAGCGCCAGGTAATCGCCGTAGCTCATGTCCTTGGCGAAATCCATCTGGGCGTCGTGCCAGCTGGCATCGCCGGTGTCGGTGGCCTCGGTGGCGCCTGCGCCCGACATCGGGCATCCCTTGTGGTTGCTCATGGCGTGCTCCTGCTCAGGTCACCAGGCCGCGCGTCTGGTGACGCTCGGCCTTGTAGGTGCCGCTGTCGAGTACATCGCGCAGGATTTCCACTGCATCCCAGACCTCGGTGAAGCTGGTGTACAGCGGTGTGAAACCAAAGCGCGCGATGCGTGGCTCGCGGTAGTCGCCGATCACGCCGCGCTCGATCAGGGCCTGCACCACGGCAAAGCCGTCCGGATGGGCAAAGCTCACATGGCTGCCGCGGCGCGCATGGGCGCGCGGGGTCACCAGTTCGAGCGGGTGCGCAGCGCAGCGTGTTTCTACCAGCGCGATAAAGAGGTCGGTCAGCATCAGCGACTTGGCGCGTAGCGCTGCCATGTCGGTCTGGGCGTAGATATCGAGCCCGCATTCGACCATGGCCAGCGAGGCAATGGGCTGGGTGCCGCACAGGAAGCGCGCTACGCCTTCGCGCGGGCGGTAGCCGGGTTCCATGGCGAACGGCGCGGCATGGCCCCACCAGCCGGACAGCGGTTGCCAGAAGGCATCGCGCAGCGAGGGCGCGACCCACAGGAAGGCGGGCGAGCCGGGGCCGCCGTTGAGGTACTTGTAAGTGCAGCCGACCGCGTAGTCCGCGCCCGATGCCTTGAGCGCCACGGGCACGGCGCCGGCCGAGTGGGCCAGGTCCCACACCGTGAGCGCGCCGCGGGCATGCGCCATCTCGGTCACGCTGGCCATGTCGAGCATTTCGCCGGTCTTGTAGTTGACATGGGTCAGCATCAGCACGGCGGTGTCGGCGTCCACCGCCGCATCGATCTCTTCGGGCGCATTCACCAGGCGCAGCGAATAGCCTTGCTGCAGCAGGTCGGCCAGCCCCTGTGCGATGTAGAGGTCGGTGGGGAAGTTGCTGGCTTCCGATACGATTACCTTGCGCTTCGGGTCGCGGGTTTGCTGCACGCGCAGCGCGGCTGCCAGCACCTTGAACAGGTTGGAGGAGGTGGTGTCGGTCACCACGACTTCGTCCTCGCCGGCGCCGACCAGCGGTGCCAGCATATTGCCCAGGCGCTGGGGCAGTTCAAACCAGCCGGCCGTGTTCCAGCTGCGGATCAGTCCCGTGCCCCATTCTTCGCTCACCACTTCGGCGGCGCGTGCCGCGGCGCTGCGCGGGCGCGCGCCCAGCGAGTTGCCATCGAGGTAGATCACGCCTTCCGGGAGCGCGAACTGGTCGCGCAGGTGGCGCAGCGGATCTTCTTGGTCGAGGGCGAGGCATTGCTCGCGAGTCAGTGCGGTCATGTCTGAGAGGTTTCCTGGGGGGAGGTTGGGTTCGGGTCGTTCAGTGCGATCGTTCAGGCCAGGCTGCGCAGCACGGCACGCACCGGGCTTGCATCGAGTCCGGCGAAGCGCAGCGGCAGGGCAATCAGTTCGTAGTCGGCCTCGGCCACGGCGTCGAGCACCAGGCCTTCGAGGATGGCCAGGCGATGCCGGCGCACCATGTTGTGCGCGGCCATGGTCTTGGATTCCTGCGGGTCCAGCGAGGGCGTATCGATGCCGACCAGCATCACGCCGTGCTCTGCGAGCAACGCGATGGTTTCCGGCGCGACCGCGCAGAAGCCCGGGTCCCACGTTGCCAGCGGTGCTTGCTGGTAAGTGCGCAGCAGCACACGCGGCGGTACGCCTGCCAGCGCATGTTCGATGTGGCGGGGCTCGACCAGCGGGGCCGCGCCGATGCAATGGATCACCCGGCACGGGCCGAGGTAGGGCGCCAGGTCCACCGCGCCGATGGGCGCGCCGTCGGCGGCGTAGTGCAGCGGCGCATCGGCATGGGCGCCGGTGTGGGGCGACAAGGTGATGCGCCCGACATTGACGGGGCAGTGGGCGTCGATCTGCCAGTTGCGCTCGAGCTGGAACGGCGTGTCGCCCGGCCACACTGGCGTGTCGGGCGAGAGCGCGGGGCTGATGTCCCAGAGCTGGCGCGGCCTATCGTAGGTATCGGGGGTGGGGCGGGTCGTCATCGGGGGCAGACGCCTGGGAGCGGCGTTCCAAGGCTCATCGCGGAGCGGATGACGGCATGATAGTCAATATTACGGGCAAGAGGCTTGCGAATTGGCCCGTAGATTCCGTTGGTTTTCGCATAGAATTTCATCTGCGAAGAGAATTATGGAAGAATCTGCGAAATGAACCTGGATCCCATCGATTTGCGCATCCTGACCTGCCTCCAGGAGAACGGACGCATCAGCAACCAGGACCTAGCCGACCGCGTGGCGCTGTCGCCTTCGGCCTGCCTGCGGCGCGTGCGTTTGCTGGAGGAGGACGGTGTGATCGGCGGCTACCGGGCGTGGTTTGACGCCGAGCGGCTCGGCCTGGAACTGGAGGCGATCGTGCAGGTGTCGATGCGTCCTGAAACCGAAGGCTGGCACGATACCTTCAACGCGGCGGTGCAATCCTGGCCTGAAGTGGTGTCGGCCTACATCATCACCGGCGACAGCAATTACATCCTGACCGTGCAGGCGCGCAACCTCAAGCACTACTCGGATTTCATCGTGAACCGGCTCTACCGCACGCCGGGCGTGATGGATATCCGCTCGAACATCGTGCTGCAAAGGATCAAGACCGATGGCTCGCCGCTAGCGGTCGTCAAGAGCGAGCCGCGGCCCTGAACGCTGCCGGCACTCAGCGCGGCGCGTGCAGCGCGATCAGGCGGCGCAAGGTGTCCTTGAGCTGATTGCCCTGCGCGACGCCAAAGTCATCCAGCACTTGTTGCTCGTGGGCGGCGGCCTGGTCTAGCAAGGCGCGGGCGCGGCTGCGGCCGCGCGCGGTGATCGATACCAGCGCATGGCGGCGGTCCAGGGCGCCGTTGCGCCGCGTGACGAGTCCGTCGGCGGCCATGCGGTCGATCAGCTTGGTCAGGGTGGGCTGCTTGGTGAGCGTGATATCGGCCAGCGCGCCGATGGTGCAGTCTGGCCGGTCGGCCAGCGTGGCCAGCACGCGCCATTCGGGCACGGAGAACCCGGCTGCCTCGACCTGCCGGTGGAACTCGCCCGACACGAGGTGGCTGGCCCGCGCCAGCAGATAGGGCAGGTAGCCGTCTACAAAAGCGTCTGGGGCCGCCGGGGCCGGCTTGGGCGAATCCTTCATGTGCTGTGCCCGGACTTCAGTCCGTCAGCGGATCGGTGGTGGCAAAGCGGCCGTCGTGGAACACCAGCGGGTTGCCCGCGTTGTCGTGTACGCCGCAGCGCTCCACCTCGCCCACGAAGATGACGTGGTCACCCTCGTCGTAGCGGCTGCGGTTGTGGCATTCGAACCAGGCCAGCGCGTTGGCCAGGATCGGCAGGCCGTTCTCGGACAGGCGGTAGTCGACGCCAGCGAAGCGGTCGCCTTTGAGCGTGGCGAAGCGCTGGCACAGGTCCAGCTGCGAGGCCGACAGCACATTGATGATGTAGTGCGAGCCGTCGCGGAACATCGGCAGGCTGTTGGCGCGCGTGGCCATGCTCCACAGCACCAGCGGCGGATCGAGCGAGACCGAGTTGAACGAGCTGGCGGTAATGCCCACGAACGGCGCGCCCGGCGGCGAGCCAGGGCCCGCGCGGGTGGTGATCACCGTCACGCCGGTGGCGAACTGCGACAGCGTGCGCCGGAAGTGCAGCGTATCGAAATCGGGAGAAGCGGCCTTGCCGATGATGCTTGGCGTGGCCTCAGGCATGCCCATAGCGCGGGCTCCACTGGGATCCATGAAATTTCATATATTATTTGCGCCAGCGACAAGAATCACAAGCACAAAGCTAATGCGTCCGGCAGGAGGCATCGGTGGGCTGGCGCACCAAAGCCATTCCCCCGGGACCCTGCCAGGACCGCAGCAGATCGCACCAGGAGGAGACCTATGCTCATCGAGCAAATCGAGCACCGCTGGCTAGCGGCTTTTCGGCGCACCCTTGAACTGTGCGCCTTGTCCGCCCAGGAAGTGGTTGGGATTGTAACGGAGTCCCAATCCCGACGCGTCAATGTGGAGTTGGCGGAACTGGCGGTGCAATCGCTGGGCGCCACGCCCGTACGCATCCGGGTGCCGTCCCCGGCGCTTGCTGCCCCCGCGCCCGTGCGTTCCACCGGCGCCAGCGATGCCTTGCAGCAACTCGCCCCGGTGGTGGCCGCCTTGCAGCGCTGCCACTTGGTGATCGATTGCACCGTGGAGGGCCTGCTGCATGCGCCCGAACTCCCGCTGATCCTCAAAGGCGCCGACGGCATCGTGCCGCGCCTGCTGATGGTCAGCAACGAACATCCCGAGATCCTGGAGCGCTGCCTGCCCGATCCAGCGCTGGAGAGCAGCGTGCGCGCGGCCATGAAACGGTTGCGCGGCGCAGGCGAGATGCGCGTGCATTCGGCCGCCGGCACCGAGCTGCGCGTCGGGCTCGCAAGCGCGCGCGTAGGCGGCGTCTGGGGCTACTGCAACAAGCCGGGCCAGGTTGCGCACTGGCCGGGCGGCCTGTGCCTGGCCTTCCCCGCCGGCGGGCAGGTCAACGGCACGCTGGTGCTCGCGCCGGGCGACGTCAACCTGACCTTCAAGACCTACCTGCGCGACACCATCGTCTGCCATATCGAGGATGACTACATGGTCGGCATCGAAGGGCAGGGCATGGATGCCGACATGATGCGCGGCTACTACGCGGCGTGGGCCGACCGCGAAGGCACGCGCGACGCCTACGCGGTTTCGCACGTGGGCTGGGGTTTGAACCCGCAGGCCCGCTGGGATGCGATGACGTTCTACGACAAGCGCGACTGCAATGGCACGGAGCTGCGCGCCTTTGCCGGCAACTTCCTCTACTCCACCGGCGCCAACGAGGTCGCCGGCCGCCACACGCTGGGCCACTTCGACCTGCCGCTGCGCAATTGCACGATCACGCTCGACGGCGTGGGCGAGGTGGATGAGGGCCGGCTCGCCGGCCCGGCCACGCCGGAGGCGGCCCAAACCAACAACAAGGCAAGCGCATGAACGAGAACGTGAATCCTGGCACGACCCAGACCCAGACCCAGACGCAGACCCATGCCAATGGCATGTCCACCATCGCGCAGGGCACCGGCCCCGTGGCCGTCGTCATGTTGCATGGCATCGGCGGCGGCAAGGCCGCGTGGCCATCGCAGATCGCCGCGCTGGTGCAAGCGGGCTATCGCGCGGTGGCCTGGGACATGCCTGGCTACGGCGACAGTGCCATGATCGATCCCTGTGATTTCGCCGGGCTGGCGCGAGCCTTGCAGCCGGTGCTGCAGGCCGAGCGCGATGCGGGCCGGCGCGTGGTGCTGCTAGGCCACAGCATGGGCGGCATGGTCGCGCAGGAAGCTTACGCAGCCATGCCTGGACTGATCGACGGCATGGTGCTGTCCGGTACGTCGCCCGCATTCGGCAAGGCCGATGGCCAGTGGCAACGCGATTTCGTGGCCGCGCGCACGGCGCCGCTCGATGCCGGCAAGACCATGGCGGAGATGGCCAACGGGCTGGTGCGCGCCATGGTCGCGCCGCAGGCCGAACCTCGCGCGGTGGCGTTCGCCGCCAGCGTGATGGCGGCCGTGCCGCCCGACACCTATCGCGCTGCCCTGCAGGCGCTGGTGCGCTTTGACCGGCGCGAAGTGCTGGCGCGCATCACCGTGCCGGTGCTGGTGCTGGCCGGCGAGCACGACGCCAACGCCGCGCCCGCCGTGATGGAACGCATGGCGCAGAAGATCGCTGGCGCCGAGTACCTGTGCCTGCCCGCGGTGGGCCACCTGGCTTGCATGGAGCGCCCGGCGGATTTCAATGCCGCCGTGCTCGGCTTCCTGGGGCGGCACTTCCCGTTGCAATCCCCGCTGCAATCTCCGTTGCACTGAATCCACAAGAACATCGCGGCATCGCCACGCGCGTGGCCGATGCCCGGGAGACACGATCATGCCACTGGACTTCATCCCCGCCGTCGGCAGCGCCGATTTCACCGAGGCGCAGGAGCGCCTGCTGACGCTCGCCAACCGGCTCGGCCGCGAGCGCTTTGCCCCGCGCGCGGCGCAGTGGGACCGCGAGGCCAGCTTTCCCTTTGCCAACTATGATGATTTGCGCGAGGCCGGCCTGCTGGCTTTGTGCGTGCCGCGCGAGTTCGGCGGAGAGGGCGCGGACTTCGCCACGTATTGCATGGTGGGCGCGGAGATTGGCCGTTTCTGTGGCGCCACCGCGCTGACCTACAACATGCATATCTGTTCCACCATGTGGACCGGCATGCTGGCCGACGGCATTGCCATGACGCCCGAGCAGCGCGCCGAGCACGAGGCCCGGCGCGAGCTGCACTTTGCGCGCGTGGTGAAGGACGGCGCGATCTACGCTCAGCCCTTCTCGGAGGGCTCGGCCGCCGCGGCCGGGCGCGCGCCCTTCGGCACCAGCGCGCGCAAGGTGGACGGCGGCTGGGTGCTCAATGGCCGCAAGATCTTCGCATCGCTGTCGGGCGCGGCGGACTACTACGGGATCCTCTGCACGGAGGCGTGCGCGGACCATTCGGCCGATATGCGCGACACGCTCTACATCGCGGTGCCAGGCAAGGCCGAAGGCCTTACCGTGACCGGCGAGTGGGATCCGATGGGCATGCGCGGCACGGTGTCGCGCACGCTGCTGCTCAAGGATGTGTTCGTCGCCGACCAGGAGCAGCTGATGCCGCGCGGCGTCTATTACAAAGCGGCGCAGACCTGGCCAGCCATGTTCTTCACGCTCTCGCCGACCTATCTCGGCGTGGCGCAGGCCGCCTACGATTTCACCGTGCAGTACCTGCGCGGCGAAGTGCCGGGCCAGCGGCCGGTGAAGCGCCGCATGTATCCCACCAAGCAGATCGCCGTAGCGCAGATGCGCATCCAGCTGGAGAACATGCGCTCGATCTTCTGGCGCGTGATTCATGAAGCCTGCGCCAGCCCGGGGAAGGATGCGCGCATGCGGCTGTACGCTGCGCACTACAGCGTGATGGAAGGCGCCAATGACATCGCCCGGCTGGCGATCCGCACCTGCGGCGGCCAGTCCATGCTCAAGGACCTGCCGCTGGAGCGGCTCTATCGCGATTCGCGCTGCGGCGCGCTGATGCTGCCCTGGACCGCCGAGCTGATCCTGGACCGCATGGGCCGCGAGACCCTGTACGAGTCGGGCGAGCGCGACGAATGAGCGAGCGCGCCAACCGGCTGTTCGCCGGCACGCCGGAGCCGGGCGCGCTGCTGCGCACACTGTATGCGCATGTCAGCGCCGCGCCCCTGCGCCCGGCGCTGCATAGCCTCGGCTACACCATCGACTACGGCAAGCTGTGGCGCCGCGTGGAACGCGTCTGCGCGCACCTGGCCGGCACCTGGGGCGTGCAGCCGGGCGATCGCGTGGGTACGCTGTGCCTGAACCACGATCTGCAGCTCGCCATCCTGTTCGCGTGCGCAAGGCTCGGGGCCATCTTCGTGCCGCTGAACTTCCGGCTGGCCGTGCCG
This sequence comes from Cupriavidus sp. PET2-C1, assembly GCF_054515855.1. Lineage (NCBI taxonomy): Bacteria > Pseudomonadati > Pseudomonadota > Betaproteobacteria > Burkholderiales > Burkholderiaceae > Cupriavidus > Cupriavidus sp. PET2-C1. Next base: position 3,162,839 of record NZ_CM137259.1, on the reverse strand, counting down.
GAGCTGAGCGCCATCGCCGCGCATGCGGGCATTCGCTTGCTGTTCCACGATGCGCCGCACGCGCAGGCTGCGGCGGCGGTGGCAGCTACCCTGCCGGAGCCAGCCGCGCGGGCGCCGATCGATAGCCTGATCGACCGGCCGGCGCCGCTGGACACCCCCCTGCCGAGGCCATCGCAGCCGCCCGGCGAGGCGCCGCTGCTGCTGGTCTACACCTCGGGCTCCACTGGCCATCCCAAGGGCGCGCTGCACACGCAGGCCGGGGTGCTGGCCAACGCGCGCGCGAGCTGGTGGGCGCACGGCATGACGCGGGACGACCATGTCTTGTCCGTGCTGCCGCTGTTTCATGTAGGCGGCCTGTGCATCCAGACGCTGCCGGCATTGCTGGCCGGGGCGCAGGTGACGTTGCACCAGCGTTTCGCGCCGGATGCCTGGCTCGATGCGTGCGCGCAGACGCAGCCCACGCTGTCGCTGATGGTGCCAGCCACGCTGCGCGCCGTGCTGGAGCATCCCGGCTGGCCAGGCGCGGACCTCTCATCGCTGCGCGGCGTGATGGCAGGCTCCTCGCCGATTCCCCGCGCGTACATCGATGCTTTCCATGCGCGCGGCGTCGCGCTCGGGCAGGTCTACGGCGCTACCGAGACCGGTCCCGTATCGGTCGTGCTGCGCCTGGACCAGGCCAGGGCCCGGCCCGGCTATGCCGGCTGGCCCCAGCCTGAGGTGCGGGTACGGCTAGCCGATGCGCAAGGCAATGCGGTCGCCGACGGTGACGTGGGCGAGCTCTGGCTCGCGGGCGCCAACCTGATGCAGGGTTACTGGCGGCAGCCTGACCATCCGGATTTCCGCGATGGCTGGTTCCGCTCGGGGGACCTTGCGCATCGCAATGCCGATGGTTGCATCGAGGTGGTCGGCCGCAGCAAGGACATGATCATTTCGGGCGGGGAGAACATCTATCCGGCCGAGATCGAGAACGCGCTGCTGGGCCTGCCCGGCGTGCTGGATTGCGCGGTGGTGGGGCTGCCGGACGCGCGCTGGGGCGAGGTGCCGGTTGCCGTCGTGGTGGCTGCCGCCGGCGCGGATCGCGCCGCGCTGGCGCCAGAGGCGCTGCGTGAAACGCTGGCGCTGTCGATTGCGCGGTTCAAGTTGCCGCAGCGGGTGGTGCTGGTGGATAGCCTGCCCAAGAGCGCGCTTGGCAAGGTCCTTAAGCCCAAGTTGCGAGCGATGGTGGCGGCGTCGTCAAGCTAGCGTCCGGCTGGCCTTGCAGAGCCTCGGCCAGGAACGCCACGAACGCGCCCACCTTCCGTTGCAGGTGCCGGTGGCTGGCATAGAGCGCATAGATGCTCCGGCCGGCCAGCGCATGTTCCGGCAGCACCCTGACCAGCTCGCCGCGCGCCAGCAAGGGCAGCGCGATGAACGAGGGCAGCGCGCCGATGCCAAGCCCGGCCAGCAGCATATCGCTGAGCAGCAGGCTGTTGTTGGCCGAGAAACGCGCGGGCACTTCGATGCTGGTGGTGCCTTGCGGCCCTTCCAGGTGCCAGCTGCCGGGATAGTCGGCCAGCTGGTAGGCCAGGCAGTCGTGGCTGCGCAGGTCCTCGACGGTGCGCGGCGTGCCGCGCGCCGCCAGGTAGGCGGGGGCGGCGCAGATGGTTTGCTCTACCTCGCCGAGCCGCCGCGCGATGAGGGACGAGTCCGTCAATGCCGAGCGGATGCGCAGCGAGACGTCGAAGCCCTCCGACACCACGTCCAGCAAGCGGTCGTCCAGGGTCAGTTCGACCTGCACCTGCGGATAGCGCGCCATGAACGTCACCAGCAGGGGCGAGAGCACCTTGAGCCCGAACGATAGCGGCGCGTTCACGCGCAGGCGGCCGCTGATCTCATCCGTGCCAGCGGCCGTGGCCCGTTCCAGCGCATCGAGCTCGTCGAGCAGGCGGCAGCATTCGGCAAAGTAGGCGCGGCCGGTTTCCGACAGGCGCATGCGGCGCGTGGTGCGCTGGATCAGCAGCGCGCCCAGGCGCGCCTCCAGCTGGCGCACCTGCTTGCTGACCGCGGCGGTCGATTGCCCGAGATCGGCGGCGGCATGGCTGAAGCTATCGCGTTCCACCACGCGCCGGAAGGTGCGCATCGCCGCGAGCAGATCCATATATTTTCCTTTCAGTTAAATATGTTTGTCTGGATTCGCAGATTATCTACCACCGGATGCCTAATAGGATGGCGGCATGCCTTCCACGTTGCTGTGGAAACCGTCAATTCAGTCAGGAGTCCCCTATGTCCTCTCGTCTCACCCCTGCCGCCAGCGCCACGCGCCGCCTGGCCGCTTTTTCCCTGCCGCTGCTGTTCGCGCTACTGAGCGGTGCCGCCAGCGCGGCGCCCCAGGTGGGCGTCAGCCCCTGGGGCCCCAAGGATGAGATCGGCCGCCTCAACCTGATCACCCCGGCCTCGCGCGCCGCCATCATGGCGCGGGTTTCCGGCACGCAGGCCTACGACCTGGCGGTGGATTACTTCATCGGCATGCCGAGCTGGCAGGCCGCCGGCGATCCGCCCTACCAGATGTGGATGACCCATACCCCGCACGGCAACCTGGTGGCTGATTCCATGCAGGTGGGCGAGGCGATGAACCGGCATGTCAGCTACAGCGGCTCGGCGGTTTCCATGTATGCCCACATGGGCACGCATATCGATGCGCTGAACCACTTCGGCCTGAACGGCAAGATCTGGAATGGTTATTCCGCTGCCGAGCACCTGGGCGATCGCGGCTGGAAAGTGACAGGCGCGGAGAAGCTGCCGCCGATCGTCGCCCGTGGCGTGCTGATCGACGTGGCCGCGGCCAAGGGGCTGGACATGCTGCCCGACAACTACCGCGTGACGCGCAAGGACCTGCGCGAAGCGCTGGACAAGCAAGGCGTGGCGCTGGAGCAGGGCGATGTGGTGCTGATCCGCACCGGGCGCATGCAGCACTATGAAAACGCCCAGGCCTATATGGCCAACCCGCCTGGCCTGGGACTGGATGCAGCCAGGTTCCTGGTCGAGGAAGGGGGGGCGATGGTCGTGGGGGCCGATAACCTGAGCTTCGAGACGTTCCCGGCGGAGGTGCCCGACAACTACATCCCGGTCCATACCTATTTGCTGGCGCAGCAGGGCGCACCGATCATCGAGCTGGTGAATCTGGAGGCCTTGTCGCGCGAGCGCGTCTACCAGTTCGCTTTTATCGGCGCCTCATTGAAGTTCCGCGGGGCCGACGCCGCGCCGATCCGGCCGGTCGCTTTGCCGATCCGTTAGGCGCAGCGTCCATTGCAGTCTCCGGCGGCGTGACGGATGGCGAACGAGTATGCTACCAATAGTCACGCGTCACGAGTCACGAGTCATGAGCCGGAGAGATCAAGATGGACAACGAGCATGAGATTGCCACGCTGGGCGGTGGTTGCTTCTGGTGCCTGGAAGCGGTGTACCAGCAAGTCAAGGGCGTACGGGCCGTGGAGTCGGGCTATACCGGCGGCCACGTAAGCCATCCAACCTACGAGCAGGTGTGCGGTGGCGACACCGGGCACGCCGAAGTGGTGCGCGTGACCTTCGATCCCACGGTGATCAAGTTCCGCGAGATCCTGGAGATCTTCTTTGCCATCCACGATCCCACCACCCTCAACCGGCAGGGCAACGATGTCGGCACGCAGTACCGCTCGGTGATCTTCACCAACACGGAGCCGCAGCGTGCGGTGGCCGAGTATGTGATGCGGGAGGTGGCGGAGCAAAAGCTCTACGATGCGCCGCTGGTGACGCAGATCGAGCCCACGCAACCGTACTGGCGCGCGGAAGAAGGCCATCAGAACTACTTCCAGAACCACCCGAACCAGGGCTATTGCTCGTTTGTGATTTCACCCAAGCTGGCCAAGTTCCGGCAGAAGTTCGCGCATCACCTGAATCGCTGATGCGCCTGGCCTGCGCTCAGCTTGCTTCCAGCCGCTCGGCAATGGCCTCGGCCAGCCGCGCACAAGTCAACGGCGCCGAGCCTTCCGCCTTGTTGCTGACAATGACATAGGCGGGCTGGCCCGCGCGCAGCGTGCGCACCACCTGCTCGGCGATCACCGCGCGGGTATGCGGGTCTTCGTCGATCAGCCGGTCAAACGGCGCGTAGCGGGATTCGGCTTGCTCGTAGGCAAAGCCCGCATGCAGCATCCACCGCAGCACCAGCGGTCCTGGTGCGCCCTCGTCCATGAGTGCTTGTGCCGGCAGTTGCCGTTCGGCCGGCGGCATGCGCTCGCGCGCGGACAGGCAGAAGCGCACGCCGCGTGCGCGCAGCAGCTTGATGAAGCGCGGCGTGAGCAAGGCGGCATCGCGCAACTCCACGGCGTAGCAGGCGTGCGGTGTCGTGGCGGCGTCGAGCGCGGGCAGGGCGCCGAGGAAGGCGTCGAGCCGCGACAGGAAGCCGGCGCTGTCGGCGGCCATCGCGCCTAGCGGGGAGAGCTGGAACAGCAGCGGCCCGCACTTGGCGCCGAGGCCCGCGGTGGCCGGCGCGACGAAGTCGCGCGCGGCAATCTCGGCATCGAGGAAGCTGGCGTTGGCCAGCCGGCCGGCGCCTTCGGACGTGCGCAGCCACGGATCGCAAACGCTGGCAGGTGCCTTGACCAGGAAGCGGAAGTGCGCGGGCACCTGGGCCGCGTAGGCAACGTAGTCGGCAAGCGGGATCGGCGCGTAGAACCCGCGATCGATGCCGGCGGCACGCAGCAAGGGATGCTGCGAGTAGGCGGCCAGGCCTTTGCGCGAGAGCAGGCTGTCCGTGTACTCACCTTGATAGACCAATCCGTTCCAGCCGTTATAAGACCATGACGACGTGCCCAGATGCAGCCCGGCCGGCAGGCGTTGCGCCAGTGCCAGCAGGGCGGGGTCCGGGGGCGGCGCCAGCACGCTCTTGCCGCGGGATGGCTTGGTGCCGGCGGCATCGGTCGGGGTAGCTGCGGCAAATGGTGCGGCGTTGCCGGCAGCGGCCACCCCTGGCGGCTCCAGCAGGCCGCCGAACAGGTCTTCAGTCAAGCCGATTTTCAGTCAAGCGAATTGTCGTAGATGTAGCGGCGCGACCAGGGCAAGCTCTGCGACGAGAGGCCGGCCTTGTGGCAAACCACCTGGTAGATCGACATCTGGTCGGTATCGAAGGCATGGGCGCAGCCTGCCAGGTAGACGCGCCAGATGCGGTATTTCTTCTCGCCCACCATGGCGCGGATGGTATCACCCTGCGCTTCGAAGTTGTCCGCCCAATGTTGCAGCGTGCGCCGGTAGTGGCGGCGCATCAGCTCCACATCGGTAGCCTCCAGGCCGCCACGCTGCAGGGTGTTGAGCACCATGCCGATGTGCGGCAGCTCGCCCTGCGGGAACACGTAGCGGTCCATGAACTCGGAGCCGTCCATGGGCGTGGCGCCGCTTTCGGGGTCGGGCGAGGTGATGCCATGGTTCATGGCGAAGCCATCATCGGCGAGCAACTCGCGCATGCGGCCGAAATAGGCGGGCAGGTTGTTCTTGCCGACGTGTTCGAACATGCCGACGCTGGTGATGCGGTCGAAGGTGCCGGCCATGTCGCGGTAATCCTGCAAACGGATCTCGATGCGGTCGGACAGGCCAGCCTGCCTGACGCGTTCGGTCGCCAGGTCGAACTGGTTCTGCGACAGCGTGATGCCCACGCAGCGCGCGCCGAACTTTTCCGCCGCGCGGATGACCAGCGCGCCCCAGCCGCAGCCGATGTCGAGCAAGGTCTGTCCGGGCTGCAGCCGGATCTTGGTCAGGATGTGGTCGATCTTCTTGCGCTGAGCGGTGGCGAGGTCTTCATTGCCATGCTCGAAGTAGGCGCAGGAGTACACCATGCCCGGGTCCAGCCAGAGCCGGTAGAACTCGTTCGATACGTCGTAGTGATACTGGATCGAGGCCTTGTCCGCGGCCTTGGTGTGGGCGAAATGCTGGGCCACCCGTGCCAGCGCGCCACCGGCCTGCGCGCTGGCGGCAGCCGAGAAGCGGTAAGCCACGGCAATGATGTCGCTGAGCGTGCCGTCCAGGTCGATTTTTTCCTGGACATAGGCTTCGCCGAGGTTGTCCAGGCTGGGCGTGAGCAGCAGGGGCAAGGCACCCGCCTCGCGTATGGTCAGGGTCACCGCGGGATGTTCGAAGCGGCCGAGCGGATACTCGTTGCCGTTCCATAGCCGCAGCCTCACAGGGAGGTTGGCCCGGTCGCGCAGATCGGCGATCCAGTGGTCCAGTTGCTTGTCCAGTGCTTGCTTGAAAAACATGCGGCCTCCCTCCTGATGGTTGCGGCACACTCCTCGAACTACAGCACAGGGCAGGCGAGGCCTGCTCCTGGTGGCCGCCTCCTCACAAAACCGGAAAGCGACCCTGACTTACTTTACGACAATTCCTAATTTTGTGCAGTGCGCGGCCTTGGCGGCCGGCGGCACCGCGTTCAGGGCGCTCAGGGCGCTCAGGGCGACAGACGCACGATCTGCCAGCTGCCGTCCGGCGCCAGGCGGTAGGCGATCCGGTCGTGCAGGCGCGACGGGCGTCCCTGCCAGTACTCGATGCGGGTCGGCACCAGACGGTACCCGCCCCAGTGCGCCGGCCGCGGCGGGTTATCGCCGAACTTGGCGCGGAATTCCGCTTCGCGCTGCTCCAGCACCGTGCGGTCCGCCACCTCGCGGCTCTGCTCCGAGGCCCATGCCCCGAGGCGCGAGCCGAGCGGACGCGTCGCATAGTAAGCATCGCTCTCGCTATCGGTCACTTTTTCAACGCGTCCTTCCACGCGCACCTGGCGCTCCAGCTGCACCCAGTGGAACAGCAGCGCCGCGCGCGGGTTGGCGGCAAGGTCCAGGCCCTTGCGGCTTTCGTAGTTGGTGAAGAAGGTAAAGCCCTGGGCGTCCATGGCCTTGAGCAGCACAATGCGTGCCGAGGGCTGGCCGTCGGCGTCGACGGTGGCCAGCGTCATGGCATTGGGTTCCGGGAGCTTGGCGTGGATGGCTTCATCGAACCAGCGCTGGAACTGGCTGATGGGATCGGGCGCCACGTCGGATTCGGACAGCGATCCGAGTACGTAGGTGCGGCGGAGGTCGGCGAGTTGGGTCATGTCAGATCAGGTATCGAGTCAGCAGGCCGCGCGCGAGGCAAGCATGCACGGCGCCGGCGGCCTGTCTGATTTGAGTATAGCGAAAGCGCAGCGGACCGCATTTGCGCCTACGCAACTCATGCGCGATGCCGTGGGCGCCTCAGGCTGGTGGCTGGGGCAGCTTGCGGGCCTGGCCGCGCGAGTAATAGCCGGCCACGCCCATCGCCCCTGCCATCGACAGGAAAATCGGCAGCATGCCAAGCGCCGTGCCGACCACGCCAAAGGTCAGCGGCCACACCACCTGGCTGGTATTGAGCACGGCCGAGCGCAATCCCAGGGCCTCGCCGGCGCGCCCGGAGGGCGAGGCCGTGTGCAGGATGTTCATGACGTTGGGCTGGGCGCTGCCGAGCGCCAGGCCCAGCAGGAAGGCCAGGCAGCACATCAGCCAGAACTCGGCCGCGAAGGGGTAGAGCAGGTAGGCCACCGCCCCGACCAGCAGTGCGACCCGAATCACCTTCCACTCCGAGAGCCGGCGCGAGACAAGCGGCATTGCCACGCGGATGGCGAAGGTGGCAATGGCGAAGGCGCCCAGCACCCAGCCGACCGACGACGGCGAGAGGCCAACCCGGGTGCCCTGGATGGGAATGAGGAAGGCGTGCAGGTCCCAGGCTGCCGACAGGACCGCGCTGGCGATAAAGACCGCGCGCAACTCCGGGTGGGCAAGCAAGCCCAATGTGGAGTTGCGGGTGCCGTCAACGATGGCGCCGCGCGCGGCGCGCCCGCCGTGTGCCGGCAGCCGCCCGCGCATGAAGTACAGGCCGACCAGCCCTGCGGCCGCTACCGCTACCAGCACAAAGAAAGCCGGGCGGTAGCCAGCGTGCTCGATCACATAGCCCATCATCACCGGGCCCAGCGTGCCGGAGAACGAGAATCCCAGCGCTTGGAGCGTGTAGTTGCGCAGCCGCGTGCCATCGGTGGAAATCTGCCCGATCAGCAACTGCATGGCGACCTGCACCAGCATGAAGCCGACGCCGATCAGCGCGCAGGAAAGGTAGAGCGCCGCGATGCCCGGCCACACCGCCGGCAGCAGCGTGCCCGCGACTACCATCAAGGAGCCCGCGGTCATCGGCTTGCGCGGCCCGATCTCGTCGATGCGCTTGCCGGCATGGATCGCGAGCAGCATCGGCAGCAGCGCATAGAGCGACATCAGGATGCCGAGCGTGACGGTCGATGCCTTGAGCGAAAGGGCAAACAGGGAAACCACGACGCGGCTGGCATTGAAGGCTACGTGGTTGCACACCGTTAGTGCGATCAGGCAGCTGATCGGCGGGACGGTGGCATGTAGCGGCGTCATGCAGGGGCGGGGGCTGGAAGGGAAGTCGGGAAAAACAAGTGCGGCCGAAACCGCACCTTGAGAAGGACGCCAGCCTCGAAATGCATCGGAGCCAGACATCCGCTTCATGCCACGTATTGAGAACTTCGTTGTAAATGGCCGTTTAATTATGCGGTCGAACGTGGGCGATGCACAACGATGCCTTGCGTTGCAATGCACCAAAGTGTTGCGTAATTGCGTCGGTGGCAGAAGGGCGGGCGCACGGTGTCGCAAACAGGCAACGTCCGGCTTGAAACCGGGCTTGAAGCCGTGTGGCGCACCGCCGGTTAGCCGCCCTGATAGAGCGAATTGCCTGGCGCTGGCCGGTCGGATGCGGCGGGGCGCGACGGCGCCGCCCGCTTGACGGGTGCCGAAGCGGCGGGCGCGGCCTGCGTGTCCGGCGAAGGGGCAGGGCCGGCCGCTTGGTTGGTCTTGCCGGCCTTCGGGTCGCGGTAGGCCTGCCCAGGCGGCGGCGCGGTCGGGCGCGTGCGAATCTCCGCCAGCAGCTTGCCGCACTGGCCGTCGGGTGCGGGCGATAGATCGGTCAGGGGCAGGACTGCCGTGGCCACCGGCGCTACCAGCGCCAGTGCCACCACGCCGCCGGCGCGCAAGGCCAGCACGCCGATGTCCGGGCTGACCGAAGGCTTCTTCAGCGTGCCGCCCACGTAGAGCGGCGAGCGCAGCGACAAGATGCGCAGCCCCTTGGAATCCGGCCGCACGGTGAGCGCTAGGCGCTCGCTGCCAAGGTCGATGGCGCCGCTGGTGTCGATCACGGCGTCCTGGGTGTCGATGACGAAGACACGCGAGCGCGCCACGCCGTTGGTGAAGCTGAAATCGCTGACGCCGCAATGGATCTGCACCGGCTTGTCGCCGAACAGCTTGGAGATCACCACGCTGCCCACGTTCAGGCCCATCGCCTCGAGCAGGAACTTGCTGACCGTGCCGTTTTCCACCAGCAGCTTGGCCTCGCCATTGGACGAGCCCAGCAAGGCCGCCACCGAGTTGCCGGTGGCGCTCAGCTTGGCGCTGCCGTTGACCTCACCCACGCTGGCGCGCATCGACTCGAACTTCGGGAACAATTGCTTGAGCCGGAGGTGGCGCGCTTTCATGTCGATGGTGGCAGCGAGCGGCTCGCGCTTGCCGTTGAGCTGCAGCGACGACACCAGGTTGCCGCCGGCCACGCCAAAGTTCAGCGGGTCCAGCGTCAGCACGCCATCGTCGAGCTTGAGGTGGGTGACGAGGTCGGTGATCGGCAGGTCGGCGGTGCGGATGATGCGCTGGCCGGTGAACTTCACGTCGGCGTCGATGCTGTCCCAGCGCTCGGTGCGGAACGGCGCCACCGGCAGCGCTTTGTCGGCGGGCTGGCGCACCGTGCTGTCGGATGCCGCCTGCCCGGGCTTGGCATCCGCACCGATCAGCGGAGCCAGGTCCTCGAAGCGCAGTTGCTTCGATTCCAGTTCGCCCGACAGCAGGGCGCGTGGCTGGCGCTGCGTGTAGGTGAGCGAGCCATTCAGGTCGCTGCCGCCGACGCGCCCGGAAAACTTGTCGTACCGGTACACGGAAGCACCTTTGCGCAAGGTGGCAACCAGCCGGCCGCTGGTCTCGTAGGGCGGGGTGCTCGGCAGCACGATGCCGGTCAGCGCGTACAGCTTGGCCATGTTGTCGCCGGACAACTGCAGGTGCATGTCGAGCGCACCCAGGTGGGCGGGGTTGGTCAGCGTGCCCTCCACGACCGCGCGGGTGTTGCCCACCCGCATATCGGCCTGCAGCGGGAAGGGATCCTGTGTGTCGCGCAGGCTCAGCACGGTGCCGGCCTTGCCGGTGGCATTGATGGTGGCCTCGTTGTAGCGTCCAGTGGCCTTCCAGCGCAGGCCATAGCGCTGGCCGGCGTTGCCGACGGCGCCAGCGCCGCCGGGCTGGCCGACCGCGCTGGCCGTGCTGGATGCCGGGGGCGCGATCAGGGCGCCGTCGCGGGTCTTGTCGTAGAGGGCGGCGTCGCCGATGGTGTCCAGGCGCGCCTGCAGCTCAATCTTCATTGCCTGGTCGTTCAGCGCGAGGTCGCCGCGCGCCAGCGAGATCTCGCCGATGTCGAGCCGCCATGGCGATGGCGCCTTGCCGGCGGGCGTGACGAAGGTCCAGTTGTTGCGCTGGTCGGCCAGCCGCTCCAGCCAGACCGCGGGGCTGTCGACGGTAATGCTGGAGATCGAGATCTGGTGCGATAGCAGGGGCAGCGGGCGTAGCACGAAGATCAGCTCGCGCACGGTGGCAAAGTTGGCCTCGTGTGCCCATTCCGGGTTGCCGACGGTGATATCCCGCGCAGACAGGCGTGGCCAGGGGGCCCAGGTGTGCCAGCCGGTCTCGCCCTCGGCGCTGCGCCAGGTCAGGGTGAGGTCGCCATTGACGGCAAAGGGCCGGCCGATGGCCTCGGTGACCTTCTGGTTCAGCCACGGCTTGAGGCGGTTCCAGTCGAAGGTCAGAATGATCACGACCAGCGCCGCGATCAGCACCAGCGGTGTCAGTACACTCCAGAGAAGGGCCTTGCGGCGCAGGGGCATGGGATCGGTTTCCTGGTTGGCGCCGGCAGCCGCGCGCGCTCTGCGAGACAATACGGCGATCGAACCACTGCTGTAGGTATTGTATAGTTGCGCGCCCCGCTCCCCTGTCGGCGCTTGGCTGACAAGGTGCGGCAACGCGCGCTTTTCCTCCGCAGTGTCCTCCAATTCAGCCAGTTTCGAGCGTAGAAATGAGCAACCCCGTCCCCGCAACCGCCACCCAGCCGGAACCGGAGCTGGCGCAACTGCCGCCAGCCCTTACCCACGAGAGCCCGGAGGATGACGACTACCACCGCCGCTTCGGCGGCGTGGCGCGCCTGTACGGCGCGGCGGGCCTGGCGCGGCTGGAGGCAGCCAGCGTTTGCGTGGTCGGCATCGGCGGGGTGGGCAGCTGGGCGGCCGAGGCGCTGGCGCGCAACGCGGTCGGCCGCGTCACGCTGATCGATCTGGACCATATCGCGGTGTCCAACACCAACCGCCAGATCCACGCGCTGGGCGACGCCTATGGGCGCGCCAAGGTGCAGGCCATGGCGGAGCGCATGGTGCAGATCAACCCGCGCTGCCGGGTGACCGAGGTGGACGATTTCGTGACCCCGGAAAACCTTGTCGAACTGCTCGACGGGCACGACTACATCATTGATGCGATCGACTCGGTCAAGGTCAAGATCGCCATGCTGGGCTGGGCCCGCCGCGTGGGCCGGCGCATCATCACCTGCGGCGGCGCCGGCGGCCAGCTCGACCCGACCCGCATCCGCGTGGTGGACTTTTCCCGCACCGTGCAGGATCCGCTGCTGGCCAAGGTGCGCTCCACCCTGCGCAAGGACTGGGGCTGGCCGCGCAACCCCAAGCGCAAGTTCGGCATCGACGCGGTCTTCTCCGACGAGCCGCTGCGCTATCCGGAGCCCGAGCAGCAGTCCTGCGAGATCGACGAGGCCCCGGAAGCCGCGCCAGGCGCCCCGGCCGAGCCGCCGGCCGGCCCGCAGGGGCTGGCCTGCGCCGGCTTCGGCTCCTCGGTGGCGGTCACCGCGGTGTTCGGGATGGTGGCGGCGTCCAGCGTGCTGGCCGCCCTCACGGCGCCGGACGTTCCGACGGCGCCGGAGTGAGCATCGCGGCGGCTGGCTACGCCGCGAGCGTGGCGAGCAGGGCGTTCAGCGCGGCGTCGTCCGGCGCCGTATTGTCGAAGTAGGCCAGCTCGGGGTATTGCGCCGGCTCGGGCATGAAGCGCCGGGTCCGGTAGTCGTCCCAGTGCGCCAGCTTGTAGGCATCGTTGGGGTTGGCGCGCTTGACGATGCGCGCATGGGCCTCGTCCTCCGGCAGGTGCACCCACAGGGTGCGCACGATGGTGCTGGCGGGCACGCGCAGCCATTCGGGATCGTGCAGCAGGTGGTCGCGCACCTCGCGCGATAGCGGGCCTACCACGATCACGCTGATGCCCAGCGCGAGGTTCTCCCGCGCGGTATCCAGCAGGCCATGATATTCCGCATTGCGCAGGTGCTTGAGGTAGGTCGGGCTGTCGCGGTCGTTCGGGTCGCCGGTCAGCGCGCCCATGGCTGCGGCGCTGTAGCCACCGTAGAGCGTGTCCTTGTCGAGCAGGCAGAACGGCTCGCCGGTGGCCTGCATCAGTGGGCCGATCAGGCGGTGGGCCAGGGTGGTCTTGCCGGTGCCGGCATGGCCGCAGAAGAAGAGCAGTCGGGGCATGGGAAGCCAGGGATCAGCCTGGAGCGGTGATAGAGCCAGCCTTGAGCATACCCTGCGCGTGCCGGTGGCTCTGGCGGCGCCGCGCTTTGTCCTGGATCAGTCCGAGCCGCCGCGGATTCGGTATCCTTGCGGTTTTCGCGATGTTGTCCCTTCCGATATGACCGATTCCTCTTCGCCTGGCACCGCCACGCTGGCCCCCGACCTGCTGTTGGGCGAGCCGGTCACCGATGCCACCCACGCCGAATTCGTCCAACTGCTGGACGCCGCCACGCGCGCCGACGATGCGGGCTTCCTGGCGGCCCTGGACGAGTGGATCGACCACACCCGCCATCATTTCGGCCAGGAGGAAGCCTGGATGGAGGCGATGGCCTTCGGCCCGCAGCATTGCCACCGCGGCGAGCACGAGCAGGTGCTGGCGGTGGCCGGCGCGGTGCGCGACAAGGTGGCCGAGGGCGACCTGGCGCTGGGCCGGCGGCTCTTGTCGGAGCTGCCCGGCTGGTTCGACCAGCACGTGAAGGCGATGGACGCGATGATGGTCAACCACATGCGCGAGAACGGCTTTAGCCTGATCGAGGCGCCGTCGGAGCAGGCGGGCTAGATGGCCTGGATGGCCTGGATGGCCTGGATGACCTGGATGGCCCGATTGCCTAGATTGCGTCGGCGGCAGCCCGGTCCAGCACGACAAAGTGCTTGCGCACCGGTTCGAGCACCTCGAACAGGCCGGTGAAGCCGGCCGGGATCACGCAGGCGTCGCCGGGCCCGAATTCACGGGCGTTGCCCGCGTCGTCGCTGATGCGCAGGCGGCCGCTGATGACATGGAAGAACTCCTCCTTGCCGGCCGGAAACGCAATGCGCCACGCGCCCGGCTCGCAAGCCCAGATGCCGCAATCGAAATCGCCCTGGCTGGCGCTGTAGTGCGTCCAGGTGGTGCGCTCCGGGTTGCCGGCAACCAGCCGGTCTGGGCGTGGGCGATCGTGGCCGGGCAGCGGTTCGGGGTCGGTCTGGAAGTCGATCAGGCGGGGCGGGGAGGCAGTCACGGCGGAACAGGGCGGTTGCAGGGAAATAAAACGGCGGGCCCGGCCCGCCGCGTTCACCCGCCAGTTTAATTGAGCGCCGAGGCCAGCAGGCGGCGATAGCGCGACACCACGTCGGGCTGATCGCTCATCAGCTTGAATACCGACAACATGGCCGTGCGGCCGATATCGTCCTCGAAGGTGCGATCCGTGCGCGCGATGGCCAGCAGTTGCTCCAGCGCCGGCTCATATTGCCTGTGCGCGATCAGCGCGCGCGCCAGGTCCAGCCGCGCCTGCAGGTCGCCGGGGGCGTCGGCGACGCGGGCCGCCAGGGTGGCCGTGTCGGGCAGGCCGGAGGCGCCGCGCATGGCCTCGATCCGGGTGGCGAGCGCCGCGTAGCCGTCCTCCTGGGCCGCGTCGGGGTAGAGCATGCCGAACTCGGCCTGGGCCTGGTCCAGTGCGTCTTCATCCAGCAGGAAGCCGATGTATTCAAGGCGCGCCGCATCGAAGCCGGGGTCGAATGCCAGCGCCGCCTGGAACGCCGACCTGGCCGCCTCGCGCTCGCCCGCGGCTGCGGCGGCGCGGGCGGCACGCAGGGCCACCCTGCCCGGATCCGGCATCACGCGGGCAATAAACTCGCGCAGCCCGGATTCCGGCAGCACGCCGGTGAACTGGTCCACCGCCTGGCCGTCGGCGAACGCCACCACGTGGGGAATGCTGCGCACGCCGAAATGCGAGGCCAGCTCCTGGTTCTCATCCACGTTCACCTTGGCCAGCCGCCATTTGCCGGCCGCCTCGCCCTCAAGCTTTTCCAGCATTGGCCCCAAGGTGCGGCAAGGGCCGCACCACGGTGCCCAGAAATCCACCAGCACGGGGATGTGGCGCGACGTCTCAATCACGTTGGCGTCAAAATTCTGCAGGGTTACGTCGCTCATGGCTTGGCCTCGGAGTGTGGAACGCTGGCGCGAATGGCTCCACTCGCGCAAAGATATCTTGCCTCTCATATTAGGACCGCCCCGCCGAATGCAACCTTTGCGCGCCGCGCGGGCGTGGATGCTGGCGCAGGCAAGGGTAAGCGATGGATTGAAAAAAGAACGATCGTTCGGTTATATTGCTTGACTGATTGCTGGTTTCGCCAGATTCACCTCTCGCCTCGCATCCAAGATCAGGTCGGATAGACCGCACAGGAGACCTTTATGCAGACCCCCCAGCCCGCACGCCCGCATTTCCAGTTCTGGCCCAAGCGCGTGCCTACCAAGATCGTGCTGCCGGAGACCTCGCTCTGGTACAACCTGGTGGTCTCCGCCCATCGCTACGCCGACAAGGCGGCCATCCGGTATTTCGGCAATGCCATCACCTTCCGGGCGCTGGAAACCCAGGCCAGCGCCATGGCGGGCTGGCTGCAGCAAAAGGCCGGCGTGAAGAAGGGCGACCGGGTGCTGCTGTATATGCAGAACTGCCCGCAGTTCATCATTGCCTATTACGCGATCCTGCGCGCGGATGCCGTGGTCGTGCCGGTCAATCCGATGAACCGGTCCGAGGAATTCAAGCACTACATCACCGACGCGCAGGCCAGTGTGGCGATCTGCAGCGCGGATCTGGCCATGGGCGCCGAGCAGGCCAATGACGAGTTGCCGCCCGAGCAGCGCCTGCAGCACCTGCTGGTCACGCAATACAGCGATGCGCTGCCGGCCACCTACGAGAACCCCGAAGACGCACCGGGCGCCTGGCTGACCACGCAGCATCCGCTGCCGGCCGGCGCCACCCCCTGGGCCGAGGCGCTTGCCGCGCAACTGGTGCCTGGCCCGCATACCGCGGGCCCGGACGATATGGCGGTGATGCCCTACACCTCGGGCACCACCGGCTTTCCCAAGGGTTGCATCCACACTCACCGCTCCGTCATGCATAACGTGATCGGCGGTGGCATCTGGAGCGGCAGCGGCGCGGAATCGACGATCCTGGCGGTGCTGCCGCTGTTTCACGTGACCGGCATGCAGTACGGCATGAACGGCCCGATCTACAGCGGCGCTACCGTGGTGATGCTGCCGCGCTGGGACCGCGAAGTCGCGGGCCGGCTGATCTCGCGCTACCAGATCACGCACTGGACCAACATCCCGACCATGGTGATCGACTTCCTGGGCAGCCCGAACCTGGACCAGTTCGACCTGTCGAGCTTGCGCTATATCGGCGGCGGCGGCGCGGCCATGCCGCAGGCGGTAGCGGAGCGCCTGAAGCAGCAGTTCGGCCTTAACTACATTGAAGGCTACGGCCTGTCCGAGACCATGGCGCCGACCCACAGCAATCCGGGCGACCGGCCCAAGCTGCAGTGCCTGGGCGTGCCCACCTTCAATACCGACGCGCGCGTGATCGATCCGGTCACGCTCGAGGAAGTGGCGGTCAACGAGACCGGCGAGATCATCGTGTGCGGCCCGCAGGTGTTCAAGGGCTACTGGGGCAAGCCGGATGCCACGCGCGATGCCTTCATCGAGTTCGATGGCAAGACCTTCTTCCGTACCGGCGACCTGGGCCGCATGGACGAAGAGGGCTACTACTTCATCACCGACCGGCTCAAGCGCATGATCAACGCGTCGGGCTTCAAGGTGTGGCCGGCTGAGGTGGAGAACCTGTTGTACAAGCATCCCGACGTGCAGGAGGCCTGCATCATCGGCACGCGCGATGCGTATCGGGGCGAAACCGTGAAGGCGGTGGTGGTGCTCAAGACGCACGCCAAGGGCAAGACCACGCCCGAGGAAATCATCGAGTGGGCCAAGGAAAACATGGCGGCCTACAAATACCCGCGCGTGGTGGAGTTTGTCGACGCGCTGCCCAAGTCGGGCACGGGCAAGGTGATGTGGCGCGCGCTGCAGGAGAGCGAGAACGCGCGCAGCGCAGAGTCGAAGCCGGCAGCGGCCTGAGTGTGCTGAGTGGCCTGAGCGGATAGCGCCGCATCGGCGGGATGCGCGGGCACATCCGTGCCCGCGTCAGTGCCCGCGCACGCGCACCAGCATCTTCACCATGGTCTTGTAGCTGCGCTCGCGGGCGTGCCGGGTCGGGGTGGTGCCATCCCGGTCGGCGAGGTTGGCGTCCGCGCCCGCGTCCAGCAGCAACTGCACCGTGTCTTCATACCGCGCGCTGCCATCGCCCATGACGATGGTCTCCAGCAAGGCGGTCCAGCCCTGGCGGTTGATATGGTCGACCGCCACACCGGCTTTCAACAACACCTTCACCACTTCGGTATTGCCATGCTCGCACGCGGCGATCAGGGCGGTGTTGTCGTAGCTGTCCGTGCTGTTGATGTCGGCCCCATGCGCCAGCGCCAGTTGCACCAGCTCGAGCTGTCCGGTGGACGCGGCCAGCAGGAAGGGGCTGTTGGATTCCATGTCCTTGTGGTTGACATCGGCGCCAGCCGCCACCAGCGCCTTGGCGACCTCGGTATGGCGGCTATAGACCGCCACCAGCAAGGCGCTGCGGCCGCGTTCGTCGGCGGCCTGGGCGGAAGCGCCCGAAGCCAGCAAGCGCTTGACCAGTTCGAGGTCTCCCAGTGTTGCCGCCGCAAGGAGATTGCGGTCGAGCCCGCCAACGCCATCGTGCGCGGGAGCGGTGGAGGCGGCAGCGCCTTGCCCGTGCGAGCGCGGCGATGACTGGGCCGGGCCGCCGTTGGCCGGGCGCGCCGCCAGCGTCGATCCGCCGGGGCCGGCCAGCAGCGCGCCGCCCATCAGCAATCCGGTGAGGCCCAGCACTTCGGCAAGCACCAGTCGGCGGGGGCGGGCAGCAGGGCGTGGCATCCTGGTCGTTCCTGGGTCAGGCGGGTTCGCTGACAGCCTGTGCGGCCGTGGCATCCGTATCCTGCAGCCGGCGCCAGAGCCGGCCCAGGTAGGGGTCTTCGACCCCGTTGGTGGCAAGGCCAAGCAGCGTCTGCTGCAGGTATTCGCGGGCCGGGCCATACAGGCCGCAGGCGTGGCGCAGGCGGGCCACCACGTGGTCGTCCGGCAAGCGTCCGGCATAGGCTTCATGCTCGCGGTTCATCACGAAGGCCAGGGCGCGCTGCGGCGGGCTGCCGGTCATCTTCACATTGAGCCAGCGCGGATGGTAGGCGCCGGTCAGCATCTCGCGGCGCCACAGCAGGCGGAATTCCTGCTCGATCATGTGATGGGGGATGCGGAAGACGACGCCCAGGCACGAGCCGCCGCGGTCCAGCGCGAGCACCAGGCCCGGGTCGTCCCAGGTGCCCCGGTTGATGCGCGAGTACAGGTAGAAGCCGCGGTGATAGCCATGCACGGTAGCCAGTTGGCGGTCCGTGTGAATCACCATCGGGTTCCAGATCAGCGAGCCGTAGCCGAACAGCAGGACATCGCCGGCCAGCCCGGGCGTATCCGGCCGCTGGTCCAGCGTAGCGCGCAGAGAGCGTTCGAAAACGTCTTCGGGAAGTAGCGAGGAAGCCACCGGCGTGCTGCAAAGAGAAGCACGCAGCCGATCTGTTTCGAGATCTTGTCGGGTGATGGCCATGATGCAAGCATAATCCAAAGCCGCGCGGCAGGCGGCATGGAAACCACATGGCACGCAGAAATGTCTGTAAGGTCCGGCAGGCTGTATGCGACTGACAACGGTCAGGCAGCCTTCGGAGGTCCAGCATGCACAAGCATCTCGAACAAGCGGCGCAGGCCGATGCCATCGCGCACCGGCAAGCCGGGCCGCGCACCCCATCCCGGAAATCCTGCAAGCCCAGGTCCTTGCCGGTGCGCTGGGCGCCGGTGCTGATGCTCGCCGCGCTGGCCGGCCCGGCGCGCGCGGCGGCCGGCGCCGTGCCGGCCGCATGCCTGCACGACAGCCCGCCCCAGCGGCTGGCGCTGATCGAGCTCTACACCTCGGAGGGCTGTAGCAGCTGTCCGCCGGCCGATCACTGGCTCGGCGCGCAGGCCGCTCGGCTGCCGGCCTCGCAGGCACTGGCGCTGGCGCTGCACGTCGACTACTGGGACAGCCTGGGCTGGCGCGACCGCTTTGCCAGCCCGGTGTTCACCGCCCGCCAGCGTACGCTCGCGGGCGCCGTCGGCAGTCATACGGTATATACGCCCGAGGTGTTTATCGGCGCGCGCGAGCAGCGCCGCTGGCACGATGCAGGCGAGGTCGCGGCGCGCGTCGCCGAGATCAACGCGCAAGCGCCCGGCGCCTCGCTTCGGCTGGGCTGGCAGGCGCTCGCCGCCGGACAGGTGCAGGTCGCGCTGAACGTGACACCGGCGGCCCGCTCCGGGCCACTGCAAGCCTATGCCGCGCTGGTCGAGGACGGGCTGGTGTCGTCGGTGAAGGCCGGCGAGAACCAGGGCGCCACGCTGCACCACGAGCGCGTCGTGCGGCTCTGGCTGGGCCCCTTCGCGGTGCCGGCCGAGGGGCTGGCCTGGTCGGGCAGCGTGCCGCTGCCAGCCGGCGCCGACCCGCACAAACTGGCCTGGGTCGCCTTCGCGCAGCAGCCCGGCGCCGAGGTGGCGCAGGCGGTGCTGGCGCCGCGCTGCGAATTGTCCGGGTGACGCAGGGATTCCTGTCACACACTGGCACTATCTGCCGGGCAAGGTGGCGGTATCGCCTGCTATGTCTTTACAATGTGGCATCAACCAGGAGAACAGGCTATGGCGCGCACGCTCACGGTAGTTTTCGGTACCGGCAAGGAATTTGGCTTCACCATTGGCGACGCAGAGTTGGCTGCTGTCACCGAGGATGCTGGCTGGCGCTGGTTCGACCGCGAATACGCCGAGCTCGATTGCCAGGCCTCCAGTCCGGTAGGCAAGGTGCTGGTGATCGACAAGATCCTCAGCGTGGCCAAGTTCTCCGGCGAGCAGCGCTTCAGCGGCGATGCCGCATGGGCCCAGGACTACGCCCGCCATGCCGCCCGCCTGCTGGACCGCGACAAGGTCCGGGTCGACGTGGGCAACGCCGCGATCAGTTTCTGATCGCGGCCTGTCCGCGGCGCAATGCAAAGAGGGGCGCCCGTGGGCGCCCCTCTTGCTTGCGTGATCCGCGCAAGGCGCGGATGGATGCGATTGGCCGCTGCCGTAGCGGCGGCCAGGCGATCAGACTGCCAGCAGTTCCACTTCGAACAGCAGCGTGGCGTTCGGCGGGATCACGCCGCCCGCGCCGCGCGCGCCGTAGCCCAGCTCGGCCGGGATCACCAGGCGGCGGGTGCCGCCAACCTTCATGCCTTGCACGCCTTCATCCCAGCCGCGGATGACGTGGCCGGCGCCCAGCGGGAACACGAACGGGTCGTTGCGGTCCTTGCTCGAGTCGAACTTGCGGCCGGCTTGCCCGTTTTCGTAGAGCCAGCCGGTGTAGTGCACCGTGACATGCTTGCCTGCCGTGGCTTCGGCGCCTTCGCCGGTGACGGTGTCTTCAAATTGCAGGCCGGAGGGAGTGGTATTCATGGATGGCTTCCTTGTGCTGTATCAGCGAGGGTCACGGGTTCGGTGAGGCTGGCGGCAAACCGGCCGCACCGGGCGGATTGGTTGAACGGGTTTGGCTCAGCCCGCGGGCTGTTGCAGGACTTCGAGCGTGATGCGGACGTTATGGTCGTCGTCGCTGACCCAGATCTCGCTATCCTGGATCGTCACCGACAGCCGCATGGCGCGCTGGGCGAGGGCAGCAAGTGCTTCCACGGCCTCGGCCGGCACATTGTAAATGGTCACGTTGCGCAGCTTGCCCGCCTTGCCGGCCATGCCCTTCCACCATTCACGCGCGCTCGCACCATTGTAGGTGAACACGGTGACGCGATCGGCACGGGCCGCGGCGCGCTTCAGGCGCGATTCGTCGGGCTGGCCCAGCTCGATCCAGTGTGCGATGTCGCCGGTGAGGGTCTTTTCCCACAGGTCCGGCTCGTCGGGCTCGTCCAGGCCACGGGTGAAGGTCAAGGTGTCGCTGGCTTCGCAGGCAAAGGCCAGCAGCCGCACCATCATGCGCGCGTCGTTTTCCGACGGGTGCTTGGCAATGGTCAGGGCGTGGCTGCCGTAATAGGGCCGATCCATGTCGGATACGGACAGTTCGGCCTTGTAGATGGTGGATTTAAGAGCCATGAAGGAAGCGGGGGCGGCAAAGGCTGCGAGAAGCGAAAGGCCGCATCATACGTGAATCGGGCGGGGCGATCTCGCGCCGGACTTTCAAGTGCCCGCTCAGGCGCCCACGGCGCGCAGCGCGATCGCGCTCAGCCTGCCGGCAAAGCCGGGCTGGTTCTGCCAGGCCTCGCCCAGCAAGTGACCGGTATCCGGCAGGTCGATCACCTCCACGCGCTCGGCCAGGACGGCGCGTTCGGCGAGCGTATCGGCGATGCCGGGTGGAATGACGGCATCCTCGGCGCCGCGCACCAGCGTCAGGCGGCCGCGGAACCCGGCAATGAGGTCGAAGGCGAGCGAGGCGCGCCAGCTGCCGGGGGTGCGCAGCACTGCCGTAAAGGCCGGGCCGAAGGGGAGCTCGAACGCGGCCGGGTCATAGGCGGCGCCCACCAGCGTCAGCAGCCGCCCGATGCGGTTGCTCGGATCGGCGGCCAGCCGCACGGCGATTTCCCCGCTCATGCTGATGCCGATCACGGCCCGGGGGCTGGTGCCGTCAAGGTGCGCCAGCGCCGCCTGGGCCTCGCGCAGGCGCTTGGCCAGCGAGTTGGGCGTGCGCGCCGAGCTTTCGCCGTGTCCGGAAAAATCGATGGCAACGCTGCCCACGCCCTGCGCGGCAAGCGCCTGGCGCAAGGCCAGCCAGCGCGCGCGGTGGCTGGTGCCCGCGCCGTGCAGCAGCAGGCAGCTCGCGCCGTTGCCGGCGTCCACGCGGTCGGCAGCCAGCGTTTCGGCGCCGGCCTTGATGTCAAAGCGCAGGGGCGTGTTCATGGTGGGCCTGGCGGCGCTTCAGCGAGATTTCTTGTAGTCGCTCAGGTAGTAGCGCAGCAGCGCCGACGCCAGCGTCAGGCAGAGAAAAGCGAGGGCGATCACCATGGCGTGCCCGGCGGGGCTGTCGATCTGTCCCGACAGCGCCAGGCTGGCCAGCCAGCTGCCTACCGGCAGGATCATCAGGGGCACCAGCAGTGCGCGGCGCCCATAGGTGCGCAGCGCCCACGCGGGGAAATTGCGCAGGAAGGCCATCGGGATGCTGCAGATCAGGCAGGCGCCCGCGGCGGCTAGCGAGGCTGCCACCACATCCCCAACTTGAATCGTGATCATTGTTCTCGGGTTCCCCGTTCAGGCGGAGGCCGGGAAATGACCGGCCGGAAAAATGCAAACCGCTGATTCTACAGAAGAATTCCGGTTTTCAGGTGTCGCTGGGCCGACATGTCGCGGCGGCAAGAAGGCGAGCGTGACGTGGCTGTCACTCCAGCGGCGGAAGTGCCGGCGCGGCTTCCACCGACAGGGTCAGAACCACGGTATCGCTCACCTCCGGCAGGAAGCGCGTCATGCCAAACGCGCTGCGCGACAGCACGGCGCGGAAGTCTCCGCCGCACACATGGCGCTTGATGCCGAACAGGGAGGTCTCGCCGCAGCTGAAGCGCTCGGCTTCCAGCCGCAGCGGCTGCGTGACGCCATGCAGGGTCAGCTCGCCTTCCACGGCCACCAGCCGGTCCCCGTCCCGCACGAAGCGATTCGCGCGCAGCCGGACCACGGGAAAATTCTGGGCATCGAGAAACTGGGCCGAGCGCAGGATGCCGTCCAGCGTGCGGTTGCCGGAATCGACCGAGTCGGCATCGACCGTGAAATCGATCGCGCCGCTGCCGCTGGCTTCGTCAAAGCTGATGCGGCCATCGATCTTGCCGAAGCGCCCGCGCACCGAGGTTCGCTCAAAGTGGCTGGCGGCGAAGTACACGGTGGTGTGCGTCGGGTCCACCGTGAAGTTGACGGGCTCGGCCTGCACCGTGCCGGGCAGGCACGGCGCCAGCAGGCAGAGCGCGCAAGCGACGGTTGTCGAAAGCCGCATGATGCGTGTCCTCAGTGGACGAACACCGGCAACAGGAAGATGCCGATCACCGACAGGAAACCGATGGTCCAGCACAGCGTGCGCAAGGTGGCGCGATCGGCCAGGTAGCACACGGTGTACAGGATGCGCGCGGCGAGGAAGACCAGCGCCAGCTCATCGATGCGTGCCGCCGGCGCTTGCAGGTGCGTGGCGCACAGCACCGCCGCGGCGAAGAAGGGGAAGGCCTCGAAGTGATTGCGGTGCGCCATGTCGGCGCGCCGCGCGCGCCCGGCCTGCTTTTCCAGCCAGCCGCGCGGGTCGTGGTTGTCGTAGGCGCGTCCGCTCGCCTTGGCCACGCCCACCGTCATGACGGGCAGGATCCCCGCCAGCAGCACACACCAGAATGCAATCGGCATTGTCATTTCCTTTGCTTGGAGGAAAACGCCCGGCGACCGGACTGGCCGGCTGCCGGGCGTGCTCGCGAACGAGATGGCCTCAGGCCGCCACCACGCGGATTTTCACACCAGCCACGCTGACCACCTGGCCGGCGCGGATCTTGGCGGTCTTGCGCGATTCCACCGTGCCGTCGACCGAGACTTCGCCGGCCGCCACCAGCGCCTTGCCGGCGCCGCCGCTGTCGCACACGCCGGCGACCTTGAGCAGGTCGTTCAGGGCGATATGCTCGCCCTCCAGCGGGAAGGTTACGGTTTGCATGGGCTTACTTCCCCCAGCTGTCGCGCAGCCCGACGATGCGGTTGAAGACCGGCTTGCCCGGCTTCGAATCCACGCGGTCGGCCACGAAGTAGCCCTGGCGCTCGAACTGGAAGCGATCTTCCGGAGCGGCTTGCGCCAGGCCGGGTTCCAGGTAGGCCGTGACGACCTTCTTCGAGTCCGGGTTCAGCGCGTCGAGGAAGTTCTTGCCGCCGGCGTCCGGGTTCGGGTCGTTGAAGAGGCGGTCGTACAGCCGCACCTCGGCTTCATAGGCATGCGCCACACTGACCCAATGGATGTTGCCCTTGACCTTGACGCTGTCCGCGCCCGGCGTGCCGCTGCGGGTTTCGGGCAGGTAGTTGGCGTGCACGGCGATGACCTTGCCGTCGGCGTCGCGGTCCACGCCCGTGCATTCGATCACGTAGCCGTGGCGCAGGCGCACCTTGCTGCCCGGGGTGCCGTCCTTGGGCGCGAACAGGCGGAAGTAGCCCTTGGGCGGCGCTTCGCTGAAGTCGTCGCGCTCGATCCACAGCTCGCGCGTGAGCGGGAAGACGCGCATGCCCAGTTCCGGCTTCTTCGGATGCACCGGCGCCGTGCAGTCGTCGCTCTGGCCTTCGGGGTAGTTGTCGAGGATCAGCTTGAGCGGATCCAGCACGGCGGCGCCACGCGCGGCGCGCGCGTCGAGGTCGTCGCGCACGGCGCCTTCCAGCGTGCTCATGTCGATCCAGCTATCGGACTTGGCCACGCCGATGCGGTCGCAGAACAACTGGATCGATTCCGGCGTAAAGCCGCGGCGGCGCACGCCCACGATGGTGGGCATGCGCGGATCGTCCCAGCCGTCCACGCGGTTTTCCGCGACCAGTTGCAGCAGCTTGCGCTTGCTGGTGATGGCGTAGGTCAGGTTCAGGCGGGCGAACTCGTACTGGTGCGGCAGCGGCTCGCTGAACACGCCGCATTCGCGCAACTGCGCCAGCACCCAGTCGTACAGCGGGCGGTTGTTCTCGAACTCCAGCGTGCACAGCGAATGCGTGATGTTCTCCAGCGCGTCCGAGATGCAGTGGGTGAAGTCGTACATCGGGTAGATGCACCACTTGTCGCCCGTGCGGTGGTGATGCGCGTGGCGGATCCGGTAGATCACCGGGTCGCGCATCACGATGTTGGGCGCGTTCATGTCGATCTTGGCGCGCAGCACGTGCTCGCCGTCGGCGTACTTGTCGTCGCGCATGTCGCGGAACAGCTGCAGGTTTTCCTCGACGCTGCGGTCGCGGAACGGCGAGGGCGTGCCCGGGCGGGAGAAATCGCCGCGGTTGGTGGCGATCTGCTCGGCGCTCTGGCTGTCCACGTAGGCGACGCCGCGCTCGATCAGCTTTTCGGCGAAGGCGTAGAGCTGGTCGAAGTAGTCGCTGGCGTAGTACAGGTGCGGCTGCTTGCTGCCGTCCTTGGCCGTGGTGTCCCAGCTGAAGCCGAGCCAGTGCACCGCGTCGATGATGGAATCGACGTATTCGGTGTCTTCCTTGACCGGGTTGGTGTCGTCGAAGCGCAGGTGGCAGCGGCCACCGAAATCGCGCGCCATGCCGAAGTTCACGCAGATGCTCTTGGCGTGGCCGATATGCAGGTAGCCATTGGGCTCCGGCGGGAAGCGGGTGATGACGGGGGGCAACGGCTCGCCCTGGGCATCCTGGCGGCCGGCGTAGGTGCCGGCGGCGAGGTCCTGGTCGATGATGCTGCGCAGGAAATTGGATGCGGCGGTCGTGCTGTCGTTGGCTTTGGGGTCGTTGCTCATGGTGGCGCCGGTGGGCGGTTAAGTCAGGAGGCGGGGCGGCGGCCGGAGTCTGGCGCGCAGCCTGCCGCGCTGCTCGATTGCATGGCGGAATGCCGGATCGGGTGATTTTACCGTGCCGGGGACCGGAGTCGTGCAAACTCCGCGCACGGGCGCAAAAACACCCGGCGCGGCCTAGGATGGAGAGAGCGCACCCGCCCTGTGGAGCCTTGCCGCCATGCCGACGCCAACTATTTCCCAAGCCACCCGCCCAACCCCGCTGGAGGCCGTAGCCGGGCTCTGGCTGGCCGCCGGGCTGCCAGCCGCCGCCCTGGACCGGCTGCAGCTCAGCGGTGCCGATCCGGTGCTGCCGTCGTCGTTCGCCGTGGGCACGGCCGCCCAGGCCAGCCTGGGCGCGTCGGCGCTGGCCGCCGCCATGCTGTGGCAGCAGCGCAGCGGGCGCTGGCAGGACGTGGCCGTCGACATGCGCCATGCCGTGGCCGAGTTCCGCAGCGAGCGCTACCTGCGCGTGGGCGGCGAGCCCGCGGCGGAGTTCCGCGACAAGGTGTCTGGCCTCTACCGCTGCGGCGACGGCCGCTGGGTACGCGTGCATGCCAATTTTCCCCATCACCGGGACGGCGTGCTGCGCATCCTGGGCTGCCCGCACGATCTCGCCGCGGTGCGCTCAGCCTTGCAGAAATGGGACGCCGAGGCCTTCGAGGCCACCGCCTCCGAGGCCGGCCTGGTCGTGGCCGCCCTGCGCAGCTTCGACGAATGGGACCGCCATGCGCAGGGGCAGGCGTTGCATGGCATGCCGCCACTCACCATCGAGCGCATCGGCGAAGCGCCGCCGCAGCCGCTTGCCGCGCTGCCCACGGCCGGCGCGCGCCCGCTCGGCGGCGTGCGCGTGCTGGATTTCACCCGCATCATCGCCGGTCCGGTAGCCGGACGCACGCTGGCCGCCCACGGCGCCGATGTGCTGCAGGTGAGCGCGGCCCACCTGCCCAGCATTCCCCCGCTGGTGATCGACACCGGGCGCGGCAAGCGCGCCTGCCAGCTGGACCTGCGCGACCCCGACGACAAACGCGCCCTGCACAAGCTGCTGCACGGCGCCGACGTGCTGATCCAGGGCTATCGCCCGCAGGGGCTGGCGGAGTTGGGCGTGGGGCCGGAGGCGGTGGCCCGCGCCCGCCCCGGCATCGTTTATGTGACGTTAAGTGCCTACGGGCATGTGGGTCCTTGGGCTGGCAAGCGCGGCTTCGATTCGCTGGTGCAGACCGCCAGCGGCTTCAATCAGGCGGAAGCGTCCGCGGCACGCAGCGAGGAGCCGCTGCCGCTGCCGGCGCAAGTGCTGGACCATGCGGCCGGCTACCTGCTGGCGCTTGGCGCCATGGCCGGGCTGCATCGCCGTGCGGCCGAGGGTGGCAGCTGGCATGTGCGGGTGTCGCTGGCGCAGGTTGGCCAGTGGTTGCGCGGCCTGGGCCGGGTCGACGGTGGCCTGGAGGCGCCGGACCAGCGCTTCGAGGACGTGTCCGACCTGTTGGTGACCCTGCCGTCGGGCTTTGGCGAACTGCGCGCGGTGTCGCACGCGGGACGCTTGTCCGAGACACCCGCGCACTGGGCGCTGCCTTCGGTGCCGCTGGGCACGCACGCGCCGGAGTGGCTGCCGCGCGCCTGAGCGGCGCGAGAGCCGGGTTCGAAGCTGGCCGTGAGAGGGGCTTCAGGCGCTCTTCAGGCGCCCTTCAGGCGCCCGTCATGCGTGCCATCCACGCTGCCATGTCGCGCTCGATGGGGCTGCCTTCCTGCTGGGCCGCGAGAATGCGGGCGCGGTCGCCCGCCGGGCGGTTCTGGCTGAGCTTGAACTTGGCTTCGATGCGTGTGGGCACGATGCGCAGGCCCACGATCGCGCCCAGCATTTTTTGCTGGAAATCCTCCGGTAGCGCGCGCCACTGCGCAGCGTAGCCGGGTTCGTTCTGCGCGATCAACCGCTTCAGCAACGCATCCTTGGCATCGGCGTCATGGATCGTGGCGATCTCCGCGTACACATGCACGGCCACGTAGTTCCAGGTCGGCACCGACAGCTTTTGCTCGTACAACGCTGGCGACACATAGCCATGCGGCCCCTGGAACACCAGCAGGGCGCTGGGTGTCTGCTCCAGCCAGCGCCAGTGCGGGTTGGCGCGCGCCATATGGCCTTCGATCTGCCAGGCGTCGCCGCTGCGCTGGGCCACCACCGGCAGGTGGGTGGCGAACGGCAGCCCGTCGGCGTCGTTGCCGATCAGCGTAGCAAAGGGGTAGCGGCGCATGACTTCGTCGATGGCGTCGCTTTCGGTGCTGGCGAAGTGGGATGGCGTGTACATGGGGTCAATACAGGGTTTGCTTCATCCGCGCGGGCTGCGACTCGTCGTAGGCGACGCCGTCGAAGGGGTCCCGGCTCACGGCGGCAAGGATGGTGCCGTTGCTCGGCAGGCTGCTGCGCGCCACCTGTGTTTCCAGTGCCCACAGCTTGGAGCGCACCAGCGCGCGGGCGCACTGGAAGAACACCGACTGGATCGAAATCACCAGCACGGTGGCCGGCGCCTTGCCATCCACGATGCAGCGCGCGATCAGCGCCGGGTCCACCGAGACATGGGCGGTGCCCGCCACGCGGATGGTCTCGTTCACGCCCGGGATCAGGAACAGCAGGCCCACGCGCGGGTCGGCGATGATGTTGCGCAGGCTGTCCAGGCGGTTGTTGCCACGCCGGTCCGGCAGCAGCAGCGTGCGCTCGTCCAGCACCTGCACAAAGCCCGGCGCATCACCGCGCGGGGAGACTTCCGCGTACTCGCCGCCCACCGTGGACAGCATGCAGAGCGGGGCGGCCTCGACGAAAGCACGGTAGTGCGGGTGCAGGTAGTCGACTTCCTTGGCGAGCGAGGCTTCGCCGGCTTCGGCGTAGTGGGCCTCCAGCTCGGCCAGCGTGGTCAGGGCGTGCGGCGTGGTCATGTCAGGCGGCGCATGTGGGGCGCTCGTTAGGGCGTTGGGAAGACCGGGCAGACGCTCACTGTAACGCAGTAGCGCGCCTTTTGTCGCGTTGACGCCGCAAGCCTGCGCATCACAGGTTGATGGTGCCGCGTCCCAGCTCGATCACGCGTCCGCCCACACGGATGGCCCGCTCGCCGGTGACTTCCAGGCGCAGCGTGCACGGCCGGTCGACCGCCTCGCCCTGCGAGACCTGATAGGCGGCCGGCAGCGCGTAATCGTTGGCGATCAGCCAGCCGCCCAGATTGGCGCAGGCCGAGCCGGTACCCGGGTCCTCGGCCACGCCGCCGCCTTGCTTGGTGAAGAAATAGCGCGACACCACCTGGCCCGGCCGGGTCGGGTCGAAGGCGAAGACGTAGGCCGTCTTGCGGCCCAGGCTGCTCTGCGGCCAGGACGCCAGGCGTGCGCTGTCAGGCTGCGCGCGGCGCACCGCGTCCACGGTTTTCACGGGCACCATCAGCTGGTCGGCGCCGGTGTCGACCCAGATCGGCGCCGCCAGCAGGTCGGTCTCGGCAAGCCCGAGCAGCGATGCCATCTGCGCGTCCGGCAGGCCCGCCGGCGCGGTCCTGGGCGCACCCGCATGGGGTGCGGTGAAGGTCCACACGTCGCCCTGCGCGGTCACCGGCACCACGCCCGCTTTGAACTCCAGCGTGAGCGCGTCGCCGGTAGCGGCCAGGTCGCGCACCACATGGGCGGTGCCCAGCGTGGGATGGCCGGCAAAGGGCATCTCATAGCCCGTGGTGAAAATCCGGACGTGCGCGCTGGCCTGTTCGGAGGGGAGGATGAAGGTGGTTTCGGACAGGTTGAACTGCAGCGCCAGGGCCTGCATGGTGGCCGTGTCGAGCCCGCGCGCATCCTCGAACACGCACAGGGGATTGCCGCCGAAGGTGGATTCGGCGAAGACGTTGAGCAGGCGGAAAGCGTAGGTGGTCATGGCAGTTGTAGTGGAGGCAAAGACATCAGTGTAAGTCTCCTCGCTGCGTACACCATGCACACTCGCCGGGAAGGCGGGCAGGCCAGTTGCTGACAGTTTGGGTCGGGTTGCTCCGTGGCATTGGCCTGCTTGACGTCAGAAGGTCAGAAGGTCAAAAGCTTAAAGTCAACTGCAGTTTCACCTCCCCTGCGGGGAGGCGACCTACTTTCTTGTCTCGCCAAGAAAGTAGGCAAAGAAGGCGACCCGGATGCGGCGAAAGACTCCTCGTCGGCAAGCCAAAAGAGCGGCCGGGACCCAAACTCACATCGCCTTAGGGCGATGCTCAGACATGGGTCCCTCTTTTCCGCTCTTTTGGCTTGCCGACGAGGCGCCGCATAACGGGAGATTCAAACCTTGACGGCTCGCTTCGCATCGCGCGTGGGTGATTTCCGCCTGGGCGGCGGAAATCACGGCTACACCGAATGGTTCTCTTTTCCCGCCGGTTGGCTCCCCTCTCCCACTTGTGGGAGAGGGGCCGGGGGAGAGGGCGGGCGCTCGTTATGCCGGCATGCCGGACAAAACCATTGGCTTCGCTTCCAGCGGCTCCTAGTCAAACCGACCCTCTCCCAGCCGTCGCCATTCCAGACGGCTTTGGTGCGTCCTGCCGGCCTCGTCCAATGCCCCTGGTCTCTCAAAAAAAGCCCGCCTTGCGGCGGGCGCTCCCAGTGCTACCTACGGGTACTCAAAACCCTACGGCCTGCCCGTCGCGCCGGCTGTCGCTGGCGGCCACATAGCCATGCTCGGCATCGTCCGACAGGCGCCAGATAAACTGCCCCGAGCCAAAATCCATGTACGGGTCGTCAACCGACTTGAGCTGGTGGCCGCGAGCCTTCAGGCCAGCAACGACCGCCGGATCCATGGTGGATTCGACGTCCAGCGTGAAGTCGCGGTTGACCTTCCAGCGCGGCGCGCAGCACGCGGCCTGCGGCTGCTGGTTGTAGTCCACCATGCGCACCACGGTCTGCAGATGGCCCTGCGGCTGCATGTCGCCGCCCATCACGCCGAAGCTCATCACTGGCTGGCCGTCCTTGGTCAGGAAGGCCGGGATGATGGTGTGGAAGGGGCGCTTGCCGCCGGCCACCACGTTGGGGGATTTCGGATCCATCGAGAAGCCCACGCCGCGGTTCTGCAGGCTGATGCCGGTGCCCGGCACGACCACGCCGGAGCCGAAGCCCATGTAGTTCGACTGGATGAACGAGATCATCATGCCGTTCTCGTCGGCGGCGGTCAGGTAGATGGTGCCGCCGACCTTGGGCATGCCGAAATCGAAGTGCGTGGCGCGCTCCATGTCGATCAGCTTGGCGCGCGACTTCAGGTATGCGTCGTCCAGCATCTGCTCGGGCGTGACTTCCATGCTGCCAGGGTCGGCCACGTAGCGGTAGAGGTCGGCAAAAGCCAGCTTCATCGCCTCGATCTGCAGATGCTGCGACTCGACCGAATCCACCGGCAGCGCGGCCATGTCGAACTGGTCCAGGATGCCCAGCGCCACCAGCGCGGCGATGCCCTGGCCATTCGGCGGGATCTCGTGCAGCTCGTAGCCGCGGTAGGCCTTGCTGATCGGCTTGACCCAGTCGGGCTTGTAGTTGCGCAGGTCGTCGGCCGTCATGGCGCCGCCGCATTCCTGGCTGAAGGCGACGATCTTCTCGGCGATCTCGCCTTCGTAGTAGGCGCGGCCTTTGCTGGCGGCGATCTTGCGCAGCGTGTCGGCGGCAGCCTTGAGCGTGAACTTCTCGCCCACGTTGGGTGCCCGGCCATTGGGCATGAAGGCCTCGGCGTAGCCAGGCTGGTCCTTGAGTTCCGGCACGGCGGCGGCCCATTTGTGCGCCACCACCGGCGGCACGGCGTAGCCGCGCTCGGCGATCTCGATGGCGGGCTCCATCAGCTCGGCAAAGGGCAGCTTGCCAAAGCGCTCATGCAGCGCGGCCCAGCCGGCGATCACGCCCGGCACGGTGACGGCGTCCCAGCCGCGCACGGGGCGCTTGGCGATGCCGTTGGCATCGGTGCCGTACTTGCTCTTGAAATACTCGGGGCTCCATGCCGCCGGCGCCACGCCCGAAGCGTTCAGGCCATGCATTTCCTTGCCGTCCCACAGGATCGCAAAAGCGTCGCTGCCCAGGCCGCACGAGACCGGCTCGACGATGGTGATGGCCGCCGCCGCGGCGATGGCTGCATCGACCGCGTTGCCGCCTTTGAGCAGCATGCGCAGGCCGGCCTGCGCCGCCAGCGGGTGCGAGGTGGACACCACGTTGCGCGCGAACAGCGGGATGCGCACGGAAGGGTAGGGATTGGTCCAGTTGAAGTTCTGCATGCTTGTCTCGGTTCGATGCGCTGGCAGCGCTTGGCCGCGATGCCGCGGCCGGCTTGCCAGCGTTCGTACGTTATTCCACGGTGATCTTGCGATCCTTGATCAGCTTACCCCAGCGCGCACTGTCCTTCTTGACCATCGCGGCGAACTGGGCCGGCGTGCCGCCAACGGGTTCCGCGCCCAGCTTGCCCAGGCGCTCCTTCACGTCGGGCGCCTGGATCGCCTTGTTGAATTCGGCGTTGAGGCGGTTCACCAGCTCGGCCGGCATCTGCTTGGGGCCATAGATGCCGAACCAGGTATCGGACTCGAAGCCGGGCAGGCCGGACTCGCTGGCGGTCGGGATCTCGGGTGCCAGCGGCGAACGCTTCAGGCTGGTCACGGCCAGCGCCTTGAGCTTGCCGTCCTTCACGTGCGGCAGGCCCGAGACGATGCTGTCGAACAGGACCTGCACCTTGTTGGAGATCAGGTCGGGCACGGCCAGCGCGGTGCCGCGATACGGGATGTGCGTGATGAATACGCCGGCCTGCGCCTTGAAGGCTTCGGCGGTCAGGTGCACCACGGTGCCGTTGCCGCTGGACGCGTAGTTCAGCTCGCCCGGATGCTTCTTGGCGTAGTCGATCAGCTCCTTGACGTTCTTCACCGGCAGGCTGTTCGGCACCACCAGCACGTTGGTGGCGATGGCCACCTGGCCGATCGGCGTGAAGTCGGTCTCGGTGTTGTACGGCAGGCGCGTGTTGATGTACGGCCCGATCGAATGCGTGCTGGTCGTGGCGATCAGCAGCGTGTAGCCGTCGGCCGGGGCCTTGGCGGCCATGTCGGAACCGATGGCGCCGCCGGCGCCGGGCCGGTTGTCGACCACGATCTGCTGGCCCATGTTGGTGCCCACCTTCTGCGCGATGGCGCGAGCCAGCAAATCGGTGGCGCCGCTGGCCGGGAACGGCACGATCAGGCGGATCGGCTTGTTCGGGTAGGTGTCGGCGAGTGCCGGGACGGCGCTCAGCGCAAGTCCCGTGGCGAGGCTCGTGCCAAACAGGCGCAGCCAGTGTTTCATGGTGATCTCCGGATCGGGGAAGCAAGGCAAACGCAGGCCGGGGCCGGCCCTCGGGCAACACACTCCGCTGCGAATGCTGCCAGGCGGTGCTGCGGATCCATTATTCCGTGCAGGTCATCATAATGAAAGCTAATATTTCTTTCTTATGTCTAAAGGTTTTCTTAAGTATTGATGTCGATAATAAGTAACATGGAAAGCCACGCACCAAGCCAGGCACCAAGCCACGCACCAAGCCGCACATCATGACTTTCTCGCCATGAGCACCATCCGTTTCCTGCGCACCTTCGTCGCCGTGGCCGACCACGGCTCCTTTGCCGCCGCCTCCGAGCGGGTGGCCCTGACCCAGGCCGCGGTCAGCCTGCAGATGCGCGCGCTGGAGATGGAACTGCGCCGCGAGCTGTTCGACCGGGGAGGCCGGGTGGTGGCGCTCAATGCCGGCGGGCGCGAACTGTTGCCGCAGGCGCGCCGCATGCTCGCGCTCTACGACGAGATGCGCCTGCCTCCGGAAGCGCCGGACGCGATGGCCGGCGCGGTAGCGGTGGGCGCGGTGGTGTCGGTCATGGGCGGCCTGTCGCATGTGGTGGCGCGCATGAAGCGCGAATACCCGGCGTTGGACGTGCGCCTGGTCAGCGCCAAGTCTATCGAGCTGGCGGCGCAGGTGGAAGCCGGTGAGCTGGACGCGGCGATGCTGGTGGAAGGGGCGGGCCGCCTGCCCGGCACGTTGGTGTGGACACCGCTTTACCAGGAGCCGCTGGTGGCGATTGCCGGGCGCGACAGCCTGGGCGCGAACGCGCGCGTAGCGCTGGCAGCCAACCCCTTCCTGCGTTTCGACCGCGGCCAGCGCACCGGCATGCTGGTTGCGCGGGCGCTGCGCCGCGCGCATCTGCGCGTCAACGAGTTCCTCGAGCTGAACTCGATCGAAGCGCTCGTCGAACTGGTGCGCCAGCAGGTGGGCGTGACCGTGGTGCCGTTGCTGCAGCGCGCACGCTGGCTGGAGGACGAAGCCCTGCGCATCCTGCCGCTCGAGATCGGTGGCGCGCCGGTGCTGCGCACCATCGGCATGCTGGAGCGGCGCGACCAGGCGCGCCGCCACGTCACGGCGGCCGTGCGGGACGCCTGCGCGGGCCTGTTCGATGTCCCTGGCGCCGGCGTAGCGGCGCAGGGGCAAGGGTCCGGACAGGGACAGGAGCACGCCGAGGAAGCTTGACTCTGCCCCTAAGGGCAAGCCTTACCCTGTGAAGCGCTTGCGACAGGGCTCGCGCCACAAGCCAAGCCAGGGCAAGCCGCCGGATGCCACTGGCGTTTCGTACCAATGCAAGGGAGGAACGGGGATGTTCATCGGAGAAATTGCCAGGCGCACGGGCGCGTCGCCGAAGGCGATCCGCCACTACGAATCGCTTGGCTTGCTAGGGCAGGTCACGCGCGCCGGCTCATACCGCGTCTACGCGGACGACGCAGTCAGGCAGGTCGGGTTGATCCGGCAGGCGCAGGCCCTGGGCTTTCGCCTGTCCGAGCTGCTTCCGGTGATGGATGCGGGCGCTGGGGAGCCGGACTGGCACCGGCTCGTGCAGCAGGTCGACAGCAAGCGTGCGAGCCTGCGCGAGGAGATCCACAGGTTGCGCAAGCTGGACGCCGAGCTTGGCGAGATCGGCGCGGAAATCCGCGCGTGCCTTGGCCGTGGCGAAGCGCGCGAAGCGGCCAGCGGTCCGCCGCACGATGCAACGGCGTGCCCGCGGCCTTGACTCTGCCTCAAGGGGCAAGCCTTACGCTCGCGGCGTCAACCTTTTTGGGAGAGCGTCGCGATGCGGCAGCGAGTACTGGTGATCATGGGTCACCCTTCGAACGATGGCTTGTGCGGCGCCATTGCCAAGACCTATGCGGCCCGCGCCGAAGCCGCGGGGCACGAAGTCCGGCTGCTCAGGCTGGATGTGCTGAAGTTCGATCCCATCCTGCATGCGGGCTACAACGCCATCCAGGGCCTCGAGCCCGATCTGGTCGAGGCACAGGACGCCATGGCCTGGGCGGAACACCTTGCGTTCGTCTTCCCGATCTGGTGGGGCGGCCCGCCCGCCTTGCTCAAGGGCTTCCTGGACCGGGTGCTACTGCCCGGCTTCGCCTTCAAGTACCGCGCCGGCAAAGCGTTTCCTGAGCAGCTCCTGAAGGGCCGCTCGGCGCATCTCCTGGTGACCATGGATACGCCGCCCTGGTATTTCAAGTGGATCTACCGCATGCCGGGCATCCGCCAGATGCGCAAGACCACGCTGGAGTTCTGCGGGATCAGGCCGGTCAGCACCATGGCGTTCGGCCCGGTACTGGGCTCGCAGCCCGGGCAGCGGGATGCCTGGCTGGCGCGAGCCGGTGCGCTTGCCGCCAGTATCTGAGCGCCGCAGCGGGCAAGGCATGAAAAAAGGTGCCTTGCGGCACCTTGAGGGTCTTCTTTCTCTGGCAGCGTCGCCCGCGGCCGGCACGGATACCGGCCGCGGGACTTGCTCTCTTATTCTTCCTGGAAAGCTTCCTCGCGCTTGTTCTTGATCGACGGCAGCGCCACGATCAGGACCAGCACCGCGGCTGCGATCAGCAGGCCGAGCGACAGCGGGCGGGTCAGGAACACGCTGAACTCGCCGCGCGACAGCAGCAGGGAGCGGCGGAAATTCTCTTCCATCATCGGCCCCAGCACGAAGCCCAGCAGCAGCGGCGCCGGCTCGCACTTGAGCTTGATGAACAGGTAGCCGATCACACCGAAAGCAGCGGTCTGGAACACGTCGAACGTGGTGTTCTGGACCGAGTACACGCCGATGCAGCAGAACACCAGGATGGCCGGGTACAGGTAGCGGTAAGGCACCTTGAGCAGCTTGACCCAGATCCCGATCAGCGGCAGGTTCAGGATGATCAGCATGAAGTTGCCGATCCACATCGAGGCGATCAGGCCCCAGAACAGCGCGGGGTTGCTGGTCATGACCTGCGGGCCCGGCTGGATGTTGTGGATGGTCATCGCGCCCACCATCAGCGCCATCACGGCGTTGGGCGGAATGCCCAGCGTCAGCAGCGGGATGAAGGAGGTCTGCGCCGCGGCGTTGTTGGCCGATTCCGGACCTGCCACGCCTTCGATGGCGCCCTTGCCGAACTCATGCGAGAACTTTGAGGTCTTCTTTTCCAGCGAGTAGGCTGCAAACGAAGCCAGCGCCGCACCGCCGCCCGGCAAGATGCCCAGCGCGGAGCCCAGGAACGTGCCGCGAAGCACCGCCGGGATCATGCGCTTGAAGTCTTCCTTGGTCGGGAACAGGTTGGTGATGTGGTCCGTGAAGGTTTCGCGGGCATCTTTTTGTTCCAGGTTCGCGATGATTTCCGCGAAGCCGAACACACCCATGGCGACCGAGACGAAGTTCAGGCCGTCGGTCAGCTCAGGCACGTCGAACGAGAAGCGCGCGGCGCCCGAGTTCACGTCGGTGCCGACCAGGCCCAGCAGCAGGCCCAGCACGATCATGGCGATGGCCTTGACCAGCGAGCCCGACGCCAGCACCACGGCGCCGATCAGGCCCAGCACCATCAGCGAGAAGTATTCGGCGGGGCCGAACTTGAAGGCCAGTTCCGACAGCGGCGCTGCGAACGCGGCCAGGATCAGGGTTGCCACGCAGCCGGCGAAGAACGAGCCTAGGCCGGCGGTGGCTAACGCCACCCCCGCTCGCCCTCGCCTGGCCATCTGGTAGCCATCGATGGTAGTCACCACCGACGACGATTCACCCGGCAGGTTGACCAGAATGGCGGTGGTCGATCCACCGTACTGGGCGCCGTAATAAATGCCGGCCAGCATGATGAGCGCGGCCACCGGCGGCAGCGTGTAGGTCACCGGCAGCAGCATGGCGATGGTGGCCAGAGGCCCCAGGCCCGGCAGTACGCCGATCAGGGTGCCCAGCACGCAGCCCAGGAAGGCGTATGCGAGGTTTTGCAGGGTCAGGGCGGTCGAAAAGCCCAGGCCCAGGTTGGCTAGTAGTTCCATATGGCCGTCTCCTTATCCTGCCAAGAATGCCGGCCACACCGGCATCTGAAGATTGATGCCGTAGACGAAGGCGCCCAGGCTGATGATCACCAGGACGATGGCGTTGACAACGGCACCCTTCCAGCTGAATTCATGGCTGGCCATCGACGACACCAGCACCAGCACCAGCACCGACAGCACCATGCCCAGCGGCTTGAGCATCAGGCCGAACAGCACCACCGAACCCAGGATCCACAGCAGGGTCTTGATGTCCCAGCGTGCGAGCTGGTCTTCTTCCTTCTTGGCGGACAGGGAACTCCACAGCACCAGCGCGCCCAGCAAGGCGAGCACGATGCCGAGCCAGAACGGGAAATACCCGGGGCCCATCTTCGCGGCTGTGCCCATGGAATACCCGCGTGCGACCCAGGAAAAGCTGAATCCGACCAGGATGAACATCAGGCCGGAGGCAAAGTCCTTTTGGCTACGAATGCGCAAAATGATTCTCCTCGAAAAAACTGCTTGAAATCCGTGCGGCGATGGATGTTGCGGTGCGTTAAAAGCGCGCGCGCAACCGTCCCGCCGCTGGCAGGGAGGAAATTAAGGGGAAGACCTTTCAGCTACCTTTCAGATGTCTGCAAAAATGGTCAATCTGCGGGTATCTCCCTAGGAGACATCCAGAGGCCGCTCGCTCCGTTGCCGGGTGCCGCTTTCACATCCCCGCGGCAGAGTGGTCACAGGGCTGCGCTATCATCAACGGCTGCACTGCCGTTGCCGATGCGTCCGCAGCCTGTGGCCGATGCGGCACGGCATGGAAAGTGAAAAGTGAAAAAGGAAGGCCGTTTTGGAAAGCATTGACCATGTCATCCTGATCGGCGCTGTCGTGATGTCGCTGGGCATTGTGGTGGGCGCCTTCTCGGCGCGCGTGGGCGTGCCCTTCCTGCTCGTCTTTTTATCGGTCGGCATGCTGGCCGGGGTGGATGGCCCCGGCGGCATCCGCTTCTCCAATACCTGGCTGAGCTTCCTGGTCGGCAACCTGGCGCTGGCGGTGATCCTGCTCGATGGCGGCTTGCGCACCCGGCTGGCCACGTTCCGGGTGGCGCTGAAACCCTCGCTGTCGCTGGCGACCGTAGGCGTGCTGGTCACGACCGGCCTGGTGGGCCTGTTTGCCGCCTGGGTGCTGGAGATTGACTGGAAGCTGGGCCTGCTGCTGGGCGCCATCGTCGGCTCGACCGATGCCGCGGCGGTGTTTTCGCTGCTCAATACCAGCGGCATCCGGCTCAAGGAGCGGGTGGCGAGCGTGCTGGAGATCGAATCCGGCATCAACGACCCGATGGCCATTTTCCTGACCCTTACCCTGATCGACTGGATCGCCGCGCCCGCGGGCCTGAGCCCCGGCGCGCTGTTGTGGCGCCTGGTGGTGCAGTTCGGGGTCGGCGGATTGCTCGGATTGGGCCTGGGCTACTGCATGGCCAACGTGATGGAGCGCATCCGCGTGGCCGAAGGCCTGCAGGCCATCCTGCTGTGCTCGGGCGGTGCCATGGTGTTCGCCATCGTGCAGACGGCGGGCGGCAGCGGCTTCCTGGCCGTCTACCTGACCGGCATCCTGGTGGGCAACCGCGACCGCGCGGTAGGCCCCGACACCATGCGTGCGATGGACGGCATGGCCTGGCTGTCGCAGTCCGTGATGTTCCTGCTGCTTGGCTTGCTGGTGGCGCCGCACCGGATCTGGGAAGTGGCGTTGCCGGCGGTGGCGGTGGCGGCATTCCTGATGCTGGTGGCGCGCCCGGCGGCGGTCTGGCTGGCGTTGCTGCCGTTTCGCTTCAGTGCCCGGGAGAAGGGCTTCGTGGCCTGGATGGGCTTGCGTGGGGCGGTGCCGATCGTGCTGGCGCTGTTTCCCATGCTGCAGGGCATGCCTGATTCCGGCCTGCTGTTTCGCATCGCCTTTGCGGTGGTGCTGACCAGCCTGCTGCTGCAGGGCACCACCGTGCCGCTGGCGGCGCGGCTGGCGCGCGTGCTGCGTCCCGCCTATCCGGAGCCGCTGGCCCGCTCGCGGCTGCAGGGCACCCATGCGCCTGCGCTGGAGGTGATGCAGTTCAGGGTCGAGGCCGATTCGCCGGCTGAGAACCTGCGCGCCGACCAGCTCGAATTGCCGCCCCGTTGCCGGCTGCTGACCGTGGTGCGGGACGAAGCGCTGGCTGCGCTCGGGCAGACCGTGCTGCGGGCTGGGGACATGGTGTCGATCCTGGCGCCGGGGACCAGCGTGCCGATGCTGGCGCTGTTGTTCCATCGGCCTGGGCCGGCACCTGCCTGGGGCAAGGCTAGCCATGATTTCCTGCTGTCCGGGGAGGCCATGCTGCGGGATGTGGCGGGGCTTTATGGGACGCGGGAATTGAGCCATGCCGAGGCGGCACGGACGCTGGAAGCCGCTATGCAAGAGGCCTTCGCAACACCGCCGGTGGAGGGGGATGCCGTGGAAATTGCCGGGCTGAAGCTGACTGTGATGCGGATGGATGGGCCGCGGATTATTCAGGTGGGGTTGTTGTTGCCTCGGGCGGAGCCGGAGGCAATCTGACAAAGCAGGATTTGCGCCGGTGGTCTCCCCTCTCCCACTTGTGGGAGAGGGGCTGGGGGAGAGGGCGGGCGCTCATTATGCTGTCGAGCTGGAAAAAACCACGGGCTCCGCTTTGAGCGGCTCCTAGCTAAGCCACCCCTCTCCCCGGCCCTCTCCCCCTGAGGGGAGAGGGAGAGACAGCCGTCGTCATGGCGTGCGGCTTTGGCCTGTTCGGCGGCTTCGGCCAATGCCCTTGGCAGATGCCCCGCGCGTGTCAATCCACCTTGGCGCCCGACACCTTCACGATCTGCGCGTACTTCTTCAGCTCGCGCTGCACCAGTGCGCCGAACTGCTCCGGCGTGGTCGGTGCCGGCTGGGCGCCGATGCGGGCCAGCTTTGCCTTCATGTCGTCGGTCTTGAGAATGGCCACGATCTCGTGGTTGAGGCGGTCGACGATCTCTTTCGGGGTGTTGGCCGGGGCGAACACGCCGAACCACGTGGAGATGTCGAAGCCTTCCAGGCCGAGCCCCTTGCCGGCTTCGGCGATCGTGGGCAGTTCGGGCAAGGCTGCGGCGCGGGTGGCGGTGGTGACGGCGAACGCCTTGAGCTTGCCGGCCTTGATGTTGGCCGAGGCGGAGGCGAGGTTATCGAAGATCATGTCGGTCTGGCCGGACAGCACCGACAGTTGTGCGGGCGAGGCGCCGTTGTAGGGGATGTGGACCATGCTGACCTTGGCCATGCTCTTGAACAGCTCGCCCGACAAATGTCCCGCGCTGCCGTTGCCGCCCGAGGCGTAGTCCAGCTTGCCGGGGTTCTTGCGCGCGTATTCCACCAGCTCACGCACATTGCTGATATGCAGCTCGGCGGCCTTGCCGGGGTGCATGACGAGTACGTTGGGCACGTCGGCCACCAGCGTGATCGGGCTGAAGTCCTTCACCGGGTCGTACGGCATCTTGGCGAAGAGGCTGGGGTTGATGGCGTGGGTGGCCACGGCGCCCATCACGATGGTGTAGCCGTCGGCCGGCTGCTTGGCCACGTAGTCGGCGCCGATATTGCCGCCGGCGCCCGGGCGGTTTTCCACCACCACGGGCTGGCCCAGGCTGTCCTTGAGCTTGTCGCCGATGGCGCGCGCCACCGTGTCCAGCGGGCCGCCGGCCGGGTAGGGCACGACGAACTTGAGCGGCTTGGTCGGGTAGGCGGCGGCCGCGGCGGCCGGCGTGGCGCTAAAGACGCTAAGGGCGCCAAGAGCGATAAAGGTGCCGATAGCGGGCAGGGCGGCGGCGAGCAACGCCGCGGCGAGTTTTTTCTTGAGCATGGAGATGCGTCGGGTTGGATTGGGAATCTGGGTGCGCCAGGCGCCCCGGGGGCATCTGGCGGCGAAGGCGCTGCGGCCTATTTCATGCCGATGCCGCGCGCCATCATCACCGCGCACAGCGGTAGCAGGATCAGCAGGTGGGCCTGGATCATGACCCAGCGCCGCGTGGACTTCAGCTCGGCGGGCATGGGCACGAAGTCCGGCAGGCTGCGCGCCTGGCGGCGCCACCGCTGGATGGCGAAGGTGGGCGGCAGCGAGCACAGGGCGATCACCACGAACACGGTGATCTTGGCGTGGAACCACGGGTTGTGCAGGTAGAACTGTGCGCCCTTGGCGCCGTAGAACAGCCGCAGCAGGCCGGTTGCCAGCACCGCCATGGCAGTGAGGAAGTAGAGCAGGTCGTAGATCGACAGGCGCTTGAGCACGGGCGGCGTCATGCCGGGGCGCAGCACGACCGCTTCGGCGGTCATCAAGGCGATCAGCAGGAAGATGAAGGTGTAGTGCAGGAAGGCCAGCAGGGCGTCGGTCAGCATCCAAACTCCTTTGTGGTTAGGCATGCGCCGTACGCCGGCGCGCGCGGGGGGCAGGGTTCTTGCTATTTTTTTACGCTACGGCAACTACGACGGCAACGACGGCAAACTTCGGCTTGCCGCCCGCGCGCCGCCACTGCGGGCACGGGCGGCAAGCACCCTACAGCACGCCCTTGGCGCGCAGCGCGGCAATCTGCTCCGGCGTGTAGCCCAGCATGTCGCCAAGCACCGCGTCGGTGTGCTCGCCCAGCAGCGGCGGGTGGCGCACGGCCTCGGGCGGCGTCGCGCTCATCTTGATCGGGCTGCCCACCAGCTTGACCTCGCCGGCGCTCGGGTGCGGCAGATCCACGCGCAGGCCGCGTGCCTTGACCTGGGCATCCTCGAACACGTCGTCCAGCGTGTTGATCGGGCCGCAGGGCACGCCGGCGGCTTCCAGGTCGAGGATCCACTGGGCGCGGGTGCGCGGCTTGACCATGTCGGCGAGGATCGGCACCAGCACATCGCGATGCGCAACCCGCTGCGGGTTGGTGGCGAAGCGCGGGTCGTCGGCCAGTTCGGGGCGTCCGCCGGCAACGACGAACTTGCGGAACTGGCCGTCGTTGCCCACCGCCACGATGATCCAGCCGTCGGCGGCCTGGAAGGTCTGGTAGGGGACGATATTGGGGTGCGCGTTGCCCCAGCGCCTGGGCGCTTCGCCGCTGGCCAGGTAGTTGGTGTTCATGTTGGCCAGCATGGCCACCTGCACATCGAGCAGGGCCATGTCGATGTACTGGCCTTCGCCCGTTCGCTCGCGGTGGGCCAGCGCGGCCAGCACGGCGATGGTGGCGTACTGCCCGGTCATCAGGTCGGAGATGGCCACGCCGGCCTTCTGCGGGCCGCCGCCGGGCAGGTCGTCGCGCTCGCCGGTCAGGCTCATGAAGCCGCCCATGCCCTGGATGATGAAGTCGTAGCCCGGGCGCGCCGCGTAGGGGCCGGTCTGGCCGAAGCCGGTCACCGAACAATAGATCAGGTCCGGTTTGATCGCCTTGAGGGAGTCGTAGTCCAGCCCGTACTTCTTCAGTTGGCCGACCTTGTAGTTTTCCAGCACCACATCGCTCTGGGCGGCCAGCGCGCGCACCAGCTCCTGGCCCTCGGGCGTGCTGATATCGCAGGTCACCGAGCGCTTGTTGCGGTTGGCGGCCAGGTAGTAGGCAGCTTCCGCGGTATCGCGGCCTTCGCCGTCCTGCAGCCAGGGCGGGCCCCAGGTGCGGGTATCGTCGCCGGCGCCGGGGCGCTCGATCTTGATCACGTCGGCGCCGAAGTCGGCAAGGTTCTGGGCGCACCATGGCCCGGCGAGAACGCGGGTCAGGTCGAGGACGCGGAGGTGGCTTAAAGCTCCCATGGGGTGTATTGCGGATCCGGCAAGGGGTGGGCGAGGGAAGGCCGGGCGGCCCCGCCGTCTGGTCTGGGTGGCGGCTTGCGGGGCAATCGGAAGCTGGCGCGAAACCAGGCCCGGGGGCGTCCGGCTGGGACAGCCAGCACTTTACCACCGGCAGGCCGCCGGGAGCACATCGCGGCCGGCCCGGATCGCGGCGGGGCGCGGTGTTGCGGGCGGCGCAAGGCGAATCCCTGGCGGAATGCCGCACGGTCAGGCTTCCCCGTATAATCAACGGTTTGCAAAACCATCTTGACCGACAGCGCCCTGCCACGACGTGGGACGCCCTTGCCCAGAACATGAAAGTCTCCGACATCCGCAGCAAGTTCCTGCAGTACTTCGAATCGAAGGGCCATAGCGTGGTCCGCTCGTCCAGCCTGGTGCCGGGGAACGATCCGACGTTGCTGTTTACCAACTCCGGCATGGTGCAGTTCAAGGACGTGTTCCTGGGCACCGACAAGCGCCCGTACACCCGCGCGACCTCGTCGCAGCGCTCGGTGCGCGCCGGCGGCAAGCACAACGACCTGGAGAACGTGGGTTACACCGCGCGTCACCACACCTTCTTTGAAATGCTCGGCAACTTCTCGTTTGGCGACTATTTCAAGCGCGAGGCGATCCAGTACGCGTGGGAACTGCTGACCAAGGTCTACCAGCTGCCGGCCGACAAGCTGTGGGTCACGGTGTACGCGGAAGACGACGAAGCCTATGACATCTGGGCCAAGGAAGTCGGCGTGCCGCCCGAGCGCATCGTGCGCATCGGCGACAACAAGGGCGCGCGCTACGCCTCCGATAACTTCTGGCAGATGGCCGACACCGGCCCCTGCGGCCCGTGCTCGGAAATCTTCTACGACCACGGCCCTGACGTGTGGGGCGGCCCCCCGGGCTCCCCCGAGGAAGACGGCGACCGCTACATCGAGATCTGGAACCTGGTGTTCATGCAGTTCAACCGGGACGAGCAAGGCAATATGCCGCGCCTGCCCAAGCCCTGCGTCGACACCGGCATGGGCCTGGAGCGCATCGCCGCGGTGCTGCAGCACGTGCACAGCAACTATGAGATCGACCTGTTCCAGGCACTGATCAAGGGCGCTGCGCGCGAGACCGGCACCGCTGATCTCAGCAACAACTCGCTGAAGGTCATCGCCGACCACATCCGCGCGTGCTCCTTCCTGATCGTCGACGGTGTGATCCCCGGCAATGAAGGCCGCGGCTACGTGCTGCGCCGTATCATCCGCCGCGCCATCCGCCACGGCTACAAGCTGGGCCGCAAGACGCCGTTCTTCCACAAGCTGGTGGGCGATCTGGTGGGTCAGATGGGCGAAGCCTATCCGGAACTGTCCGACGCCGAATCGCGTGTCGTGGAAGTGCTCAAGGCAGAAGAGGAACGCTTCTTCGAAACCATCGAGAACGGCATGTCCATCCTTGATTCGGCACTGGCCGACGTCAAGGCCAAGGGCGGCACCGTGCTCGACGGCGAACTGGCCTTCAAGCTGCACGACACCTTTGGCTTCCCGCTGGACCTGACGCAGGACGTGTGCCGTGAGCAGGAAATGACGGTGGACGAAGCCGCCTTCGACGCGGCCATGAACCGCCAGCGCGAGCAGGCCCGCGCCGCCGGCAAGTTCAAGATGGCGGCCGGCCTGGAATACAAGGG
Organism: Cupriavidus sp. PET2-C1; assembly: GCF_054515855.1. Lineage (NCBI taxonomy): Bacteria > Pseudomonadati > Pseudomonadota > Betaproteobacteria > Burkholderiales > Burkholderiaceae > Cupriavidus > Cupriavidus sp. PET2-C1. The sequence goes on along the minus strand of NZ_CM137259.1, from coordinate 3,118,965 downwards.
CGACAAGACCACCTTCCACGGCTACGAGAAGCTGGGCGTGGACGGCGCGAAGATCACCGCGCTGTATGTGGACGGCGCATCCGTCGACACGATGCAGCCCGGCCAGACCGGCGTGATCGTGCTGGACAACACGCCGTTCTACGCCGAGTCCGGCGGCCAGGCCGGCGACCAGGGCGAACTGAAGAGCGGCAGCGCAGTGTTCAGCGTGGTCGATACCACCAAGGTGCAGGCCGATGTGTTCGGCCACCAGGGCACCCTGGCGGGCGGCGCGCTCAAGGTGGGCGACAGCGTCACCGCGCAGGTGGATGCGCAACGCCGCGCGCGCACCGTGCGCAACCACTCGGCCACCCACCTGATGCACAAGGCATTGCGTGAAGTGCTGGGCGGCCACGTGCAGCAGAAGGGCTCGCTGGTCGACGCGGACAAGACCCGCTTTGACTTCTCGCACAACGCGCCGATGACCGACGAGCAGATCCGTCGCGTCGAGGAGATCGTCAACGCCGAGATCCTGCAAAACGCAGCCACCGGTGCTGAAGTCATGCCCTTCGACGACGCGGTCAAGAGCGGCGCGATGGCGCTGTTCGGCGAGAAGTACGCCGACGACGTGCGCGTGCTGTCGATCGGCAGCTCCAAGGAACTCTGCGGCGGCACTCACGTGACCCGCACCGGCGATATCGGTGTATTCAAGATCGTGGTGGAAAGCGGCGTGGCAGCGGGCATCCGCCGCGTCGAAGCCATCACCGGCGACAACGCGCTGCATTACCTGCAAGCGCTGGACGCCAAGCTGAACGAAGCCGCCGCTGCGCTCAAGGCGCAGCCGTCCGAACTGGTGCCGCGTATCGGGCAGGTGCAGGAGCAAGTGCGCGCGCTGGAGAAGGAACTGGAGCGCCTCAAGAGCAAGCTGGCTGCCTCGCAGGGCGACGAGCTGGCGGCGCAGGCCATCGACGTCAAGGGCATCAAGGTGCTGGCCGCACAGCTCGACGGCGCCGACGTCAAGGCGCTGCGCGAAACCATGGACAAGCTCAAGGACAAGCTGGGCACCGCAGCCATCGTGCTGGGCGCAGTGGCCGACGGCAAGGTCAGCCTGATCGCTGGTGTGACCGCCGATGCCACCGCCAAGGTCAAGGCTGGCGAGCTGGTCAACTTTGTCGCGCAGCAGGTTGGCGGCAAGGGCGGCGGCCGCCCGGACATGGCGCAAGCTGGCGGCACGGAGCCGGCCAACCTGCCGAAGGCGCTGGCTGGCGTCGGCGAGTGGGTCGCGAGCAAGGTTTGAGGCAGATCTGAGGCATTCGCCGAAGTCGAGGAACGGGCCAAAACCGCGTGCCATGACGACGGCTGTCTCTCCCTCTCCCCTCAGGGGGAGAGGGCCGGGGAGAGGGGTGGCTTAGTCAATATGACTCCCCTGGGGCAAAGAGGGCTGGCCCGCCGCGAGGAATCAAACGCGGGTTAGCATGACTGCCAGAGCCGCATGGTGTGGACAGTGCCACACCCGGCGATTTCCAGCGCGGAGGCCAGCATGGAACACGATAGCACTTTGTACGTGGGTCTTGACGTCCATAAGGACTCGATCACGGTCGCCTACGCACTCGGCGTGGGCGAGGTCGAACTGCTTGGCAAGATCGGTACCTCGAAGGCCGATATCGATCGCCTGTGCAAGCGCCTGCAGTCTAAAGCGAGCCGGATCCACATCGTCTACGAGGCAGGCCCTTGCGGCTATGGCCTTTACCGGCAGCTTGCAGGGAAGGGATTCGAGTGCATGGTGTGCGCGCCGTCGCTGATCCCGAAGAAACCCGGCGAGCGCGTCAAGACCGATCGGCGCGATGCGGTCAAGCTCGTGCGATCGCTGCGCGCCGGTGACCTCTCCGCCGTGTACGTGCCCAGCGTGGAGGACGAAGCATTCCGGGATCTGTCACGCGCGTGGGTCAGCGCCAAGGACGATCTGAAGCGCGCCCGGCAACGGCTGAAGGCCTTTCTGCTTTCACATGGGGTGCGCTACAGCGGCAGAGCCGACTGGGGACCGGCGCACCAGCGCTGGATCAGTACCTTTGCGTTCGACACCGTGTGGCAGCAACTTGCCTTTGACGAATATCGACGTGCCATCGAGGATCGGCTCGCGCAATGCAGCCGTCTCGAAGCGGCCTTGCGCGAGGCAGTGGTCAACTGGCGCTTCTATCCGGCCGTACTGGGCTTGCAGGCCATGCGTGGCGTGCAGTTCACCACGGCGGTGGGCATGCTCGCCGAATTGGGCGATCTCTCGCGCTTTGTCCATCCGCGCCAACTGATGGCCTGGCTCGGCGTGACGCCCGCAGAACACTCATCGGGGGGGAAACGGCGCCAAGGCAGCATCACCAAGAACGGCAATAGCTATGCAAGAAAGCTGCTAATCGAAGCCGCCTGGAGTTACCGGCACCCGGCACGTGTGAGCCCCGAGATTCAGCGCCGGCACGAAGGCATCCCGAAGGCCATCGTTGACCGGTCCTGGGACGCCCAGGTTCGACTGTGCCGGCGCTATCGGAGACTTGCCGCGCGCGGCAAGAACCCGAACATTGCGGTGGTTGCGGTGGCCCGCGAACTGAGCGGGTTCATCTGGGACATCAGCCGGCTCGCCATGTCGCTTGCCATACCGAACGCGGCGCAGACAACGTAACCCAGCGCCAAGGTATCAACCTATCTGCCACCTACTGTGGAGCCAGTTTCCTGAAGGGCGACGTAGCCCGGCACACGAGCAACCCGCGACCTAGCTAGGCAACGGATTTCATCCGACTTGCGGCCTTAGATAGCGGCAGGCTCATTGGGCGGACCTCTGTAATGCGGTAACCAACCCGCGGATATCAGCGTGATCCACCGTCGAGACTTACTGCTACGTCGCCCTCCAGGAAATTGGGGAACACCATGCAATTGTGAAACCGAATCAAACCAATCTCGATTGACACGGGGAGTCATATCAGCTAGGAGCCACTTGAAGCGGAGCCCATGGTTGTTGCCAGCATGGCCACGTATCCAGCGCCCGCCCTCTCCCCCGGCCCCTCTCCCGCACGCGGGAGAGGGGAGCACGACCGGCAGGCGGGAGACCGGAGCAGACCGGCAGGAGCCCGATCCCTCCGTAGCATCCAAAAGGCGCCTTGGCGCCTTTTTTCACGTCTGTTCGCGGCTTAGCTTTCCCATCAGCGTCAGGATGTCGATGGGCAGCGGAAACACGATCGTCGAGCTCTTGTCGCCGGCAATCTGCGTGAGCGTCTGCAGATAGCGCAGCTGCATCGCCTGGGGTTCCCTTGCCAGCATCTGCGCGGCTTCCAGCAGTTTCACCGAGGCCTGCAACTCGCCCTCGGCATGAATGACCTTGGCGCGCCGTTCGCGTTCGGCCTCGGCCTGGCGCGCGATGGCGCGGATCATCGTTTCGTTGAGGTCGACGTGCTTGATCTCCACGTTGGAGACCTTGATGCCCCAGCTATCGGTCTGGGCATCGAGCGCTTTCTGGATGTCGATGTTGAGCTGCTCGCGCTCGGCCAGCATCTCGTCGAGCTCATGCTTGCCCAGCACCGAGCGCAAGGTGGTCTGCGCCAGCTGGCTGGTGGCCTCGAGGAAGTTCGCCACCTGGATGATGGCGCGCTCCGGGTCGATCACGCGGAAATACACCACCGCATTCACCTTGACCGACACGTTGTCGCGCGAGATCACGTCTTGCGGCGGCACGTCCATCACCACCGTGCGCAAGTCCACGCGCACCATCTGCTGCACCGCCGGGATCAGGATCACCAGCCCTGGCCCTTTCACCTTCCAGAAGCGTCCCAGCATGAACACCACGCCGCGTTCGTACTCGCGCAGCACGCGGATCGAGGAAACGATGAGCAAGGCAATGATGAAGACCAGACCGCCTGCGCTGAATCCAAATGCCATGATCATGCTCCTTGGGTGGATGGGGGAATCGGGCCGGCTGTCGTTCCAGACGCATGGAGGGCGCGCACTTCGAGCAGCAGCCCATTGCGCCCGATGACCAGCACCGGCTCGCCGCGCGCCAGCGGGCGCACGCTATGTACCCGCCAGCGCTCGCCGCGCACCTCGGCCCAGCCGTCCTCCTGGAGATCGTCCAGGATCACGCCGGGCGTGCCGATCATCGCATCGCCGCCGTTGATCGCGGGCATGCGCCGCGCGCGCCAGAGCAGCGTCCAGACGGCGAACAGGAACACCGCGCTGGCCAGCGCCAGGCTGCCGATCAGCCATAGCGGAATGCCGAAGCCGGGCACATTCGTATCGATCAGCATCACCGCGCCGAAGATGAAGGCGATGATGCCGCCCACGCCCAGCGCGCCAAAGGTGGGCAGGTATAGCTCCGCCACCATGCAGCCGATGCCCAGCGCGATCAGCCCCAGGCCCGCGTAGCTGACGGGCAGCATATGCAGCGCGAACAGCGCCAGCAGCAGGCAGATCGCGCCGCCAATGCCGGGCACCACCATGCCCGGCGTGGAGAACTCGAAGATCAGGCCGTAGATGCCGGCCATCATCAGGATCAGCGCCACGCTGGGATCGGTGATGACCTCCAGGAAGCTGTCGCGCCAGTCCGGCTCCAGCACCTGCACCGGCGCGTGCGCCGTGCGCAGCACGCGGTCCACGCCGGCGGCCTGGATGTGCTTGCCGTCCACGGCGCGCAGCAGCGCAGGCAGGTCGGGCGCGATCAGGTCCGCGACCTTCTGCGCGACCGCCTCGCTGGCAGACAGGCTGACCGCCTCGCGCACCGCGCGCTCGCCCCACTCGGCATTGCGCCCGCGCAATTGCGCCAGGCCGCGGATATAGGCCGAGGCGTCGTGCATCTGCTTGCGCTCCATGGTGTCCTGCGGCGGCGTGCCGGCAGGGGCCGAGGCCGGGGTCGCCTCCGGCTTTTGCGGCCCGCCGATGCCGATCTGCACCGGGCTGGCCGCGCCCAGGTTGGTGCCGGGTGCCATCGCGGCGATATGGCTGGCATAGAGGATGTAGGTGCCGGCGCTGGCCGCGCGCGCGCCGCCCGGATAGACGTAGCTCGCCACCGGTACCGGTGAGGCCAGGATGCCCTGGATGATCTCGCGCATCGACAGATCCAGCCCACCCGGGGTGTCCATTTCCAGCACGATCAATTGCGCGCCGGCATCGCGCGCTCGCGCCATGCCGCGCTCGATAAAGCTCGCGCTGGCCGGGCCGATCGCGCCTTTGAGCGGGATGACGAAAACGGGGGGGACGGCGCCGGCGGCCGCGGGCGCGCTCGCCTGCGCATTGGCCGGCGTGGCGGGGACCAGCGGCGTCGCCACCAAGGCAACGAGGGTCAGCCACAAGGTCGCGGCAAACCATCGCAGAAGCATCGGGACATGCGTCATGGCAGTGGCGCCGGCACGTGGGGTGCAAACGCGGCGCCACTTCAAGTGTAGGCGACCGGGCACATCTTGCCGGGCGCGGCGGCCGCTGGCGGACTCAGGCGGCCGCGGCCAGTCCTGGCCGTGGGGCGCGGAACGTGTCGGCCAAGGCGCCCAGCGCGGTATTGGCCATGGCCGGATGCCAGGCCAGCAACGTGGTGACTTTGCCGGCCTGGCCGAGGTCATGGAGGCTGATCTTGGGCAGGTCGCGGTACAGGCCAAGTACCGAGCGCGGCACAATCGCTACGCCAATGCCGGCTGCCGCACAGGCAATGATGGCGTGATACGAGCCCAGCTCCAGCACCCGGCGCGGCGGGCTGCCGCCGGCGCCGAACCAGGCTTCGAGCCGGCCGCGGTAATTGCAGCCGGACTCGAACGACAGCATGGTGCGGGTTTCCAGATCAGCCGCGCTATGGATGGGAGCATGGCGCTCGCGGGCGATCAGCACCAGCTCTTCCTCGAACGCCGGCAGCGACGCCAGCGCTGGATCGTCCAGCGGCTGAGCCACAAAGGCGCAGTCCACCTCGAAGCGCGCCAGCGCCTGCAAGGCTTGGCGCGTGGGGCAGGTCACCAGCTCAAGCTCCACGTCCGGCCACGCTTGGTGATAGGCGGCCAACACGGCGGGCAGGCGGCTGGCCGCCGTGCTCTCCATCGAGGCGATGCGCAGGCGGCCTTGCGGCCTGGCCGGCAGCACGGCCTGGCGGGCTTCTTCGGCCAGGTCCAGCACGCGGCGGGCGTAGTCGAACAAAGTCTGTCCGGCCGGCGTCAGCACCATGCGCTTGCCGTCACGCAGGAACAGATCGACGCCGAGCGAGGCCTCCAGCTGGCGGATGCGGGTGGTGACGTTGGACTGCACGCGGTGCAGGCGGGTGGCGGCGCGGGTGATGCCGCCTTCCTCCACGACGGAGCGAAAGATTTCCAGGGAAGCCAGGTCCATTGCGATCCCCTTGCAGGGTGTGATGATGAAGTGACGACGAACAAGTGACGACGAACAAAAGATCATCTCTGGAAAAGATGATTGAGTTCTCAATTATTCATTTTTCGGTTCGCCAATCCGAGCGTAGCATGCGCCTATGAAATCCACATCCACCCTGGCATCCGGCGCCGCCGCCGCGCCGGCGCAGGCACAGCCTGGCGTCTGGGCCGTGGCCCTGGCGGGGCTGGTGGCGCTGGGCGTGGCGATGGGCGTTGGCCGCTTCGCCTTTACGCCGCTGCTGCCCATGATGCTGCACGACGGCAGCGTCACGCTGGGCGAGGGCGGCTGGCTGGCCACGCTGAATTACCTGGGCTACTTCGCCGGCGCCGCCGCCTGCCTGTTCATCCGGCCCGACCCGGCGCGCATGGTCCGGCTTGGCATGGTGGCCACCGTCGTGCTGACGCTTGGCATGGCCGCGCCCGGCGGCATGGCGGCCTGGGGCCTGTGGCGCGCCGCGGCCGGCGTGGCCAGCGCGATGGTCATGGTCTACGGCTCGGCCTGGTGCATGCACCGGCTGGCCGAACTGGGCCGGGCGTCGCTGGGCGGCGTGATCTTTTGCGGGCCGGGCATCGGCATCGTCATCACGGGCGTTTCCGTCTTTGCCATGGTCAGCGCCGGCTGGCGCGCCAGCTGGGGCTGGCTGGCCTTCGGCGCGCTGGCGGTGCTGCTGGTCGGCGCGGTCTGGCATGTCTTCACGCCCGCGCGGCGCACCGCGCACGCAGCCGGCCCGGCCGCGCCGGCGCAAGCGGCGCCGCGGCTGGGCCGCGAGACCTGGCTGCTGACCTTTGCCTACGGCCTGGCGGGCTTCGGCTACATCATCACGGCCACGTTCCTGCCAGTGATCGCGCGCCAGGCCATGCCGGGCTCGCTGTGGGCAGACCTGTTCTGGCCCATCTTCGGCGTGGGGGTGACCATCGGCGCCTTCGTCGCCTCGCGCGTCGGCACGGAGCGCGACAATCGCCGGCTGCTGGCCTTTACCTATGTGATGCAGGCGATCGGCGTGGCCATCGCGGTGGTCTGGCCAACGGTGGCGGGTTTCGCGCTCAGCAGCATGCTGGCCGGGTTGCCGTTCAATGCGCTGGTGTCCTTCGCCATGCGCGAGGCGCGCAGGCTGTGGGGCGCGCAGGCGCAGCGCCTGATGGGCCTGATGACCGCCAGCTACGGCCTCGGCCAGATCGTCGGGCCGCCTCTGGCCACGGCGCTGGTGGCACGCACCGGCGGCTTCGCCGCCTCGCTTGGCTGCGCGGTGGCGGCCCTGTTGCTGGGTGGCGCGATCTTCGCCTGGATGAGCCGGCAACAACGCAGATAATCCGGCCTTGCCAAGGTGCCGGGGCGCGTCCTGACGCAGCGCCTGCCTTGCGCTACAGTATCGCCTTTGCCGCCCCCGGCGCCGGTTGGCTGAACCGGCGCGCGGCACCCGCGCGGCGCAGGAGCCGAACCATGTCCTTTGCCTTGCAGCCCGCCCGTGCCGCGGGCGCCACTCAACCCGTCACGCAAGCCGAGTTGCGCATGCGCGTCGACCTGGCCGCGGCTTACCGCCTGTGCGCCCTGCAAGGTTGGGACGACCTCATCTACACCCATATCTCCGCCGCCGTGCCGGATGAGCCCGATCACTTCCTGATCAATCCGTTCGGCTTTGCCTTCGACGAAATCCGCGCCAGCGACCTGGTCAAGATCAATGGCCGCGGCGAGGTGGTGGGCGACAGCACCCATGCGGTCAACGTCACCGGCTTCGCGCTGCATGGCGCGGTGCATGCAGCACGCCCCGATGCGGTGTGCGTGATGCACTTGCACAACAGCGCTGGCGTGTCGGTATCGGCCCAGGCCTGCGGCCTGCTGGCGCTCTCGCAGCACGCCTTGCGCTTCTATGGCCGGCTGGCCTATCACGATTACGAAGGCTTGGCGTTCACGCCCGCCGAGGGCGCGCGGCTGACCGCGTCGCTTGGCCGGCATCCCGCCATGCTGCTGCGCAACCATGGCACGCTGACGGTTGGCCGGACCGTAGCCGAGGCGTACGTGCTGATGGCGACGCTCATCAAGGCCTGCGAGATCCAGCTTGGCGCGCAGGCCGGCGGACAGGTCGTGCAGCCACCGCATGCGCTGGCACAACGGGCGTCCGAACAGCTTGACGACGGCGGCGCCGTCGAGGGCGAACTGGAATGGCCGTCGCTGTTGCGCAAACTCGATAGAATCGATGCTTCGTACCGCGATTGACCTTGACGGGTGCTGGCAGATCCCTCCGCGCATCGCCAGGGCAATCCGCAACGGACAACGAAAAACAAAACGACAACAGGAAACAGGAAACAAGCCATGCCGACTTACCACGTAGAACTCTTCGAAGGCCGCACCATCGAGCAAAAGCGCAAGCTGGTCGAGGAAGTCACCCGCGTCACCTGCGAGACGCTCGGCTGCTCGGCCTCGGCCGTGGATATCATCATCACCGACATCAAGCGCGAGAACTGGTCCACCGGCGGCCAGTTGTGGGCTGACAAGAAGTAAGCCACACGCAGCTTCGCAACAGACCGCCCCCTGCCAAAAGCCGCCCCGGGCCAAAGGCCACAAGCCCCGACGCCCATGGCACGCGCCACGCCACCCGCCACGGATCTCCCCATGCAGCATTTCGCCTCCGACAACTACGCCGGCTTCTGTCCGGAATCGCTCAAGTATTTTCTCGAAGCCAACGGCAGCGGCCACGAGCAGGCCTATGGCGACGATTCGTGGACGCAAAAAGTCTGCGACCGGATCCGCGAGCTGTTCCAGACCGATTGCGAGGTGTTTTTCGTCTTCAACGGCACCGCGGCGAACTCGCTGGCGCTGTCGGCGCTGTGCCAGTCCTACCACTCGGTGATCTGCCATGAGCTGGCGCATATCGAGACCGATGAGTGCGGCGGCCCGGAGTTTTTCTCCAACGGCTCCAAGCTGCTGACCGCGCCGGGCGCCAACGGCAAGCTCACGCCCGATGCGGTGGAAGCGCTGGTGACGCGCCGCTCCGATATCCACTATCCCAAGCCCAAGGTGGTGTCGCTGACGCAGTCGACCGAGGTCGGCACGGTGTACACCGTGGAGGAAGTGCGAGCCATTGCCGCCATCGCCAGGCGCCACCAGTTGCGCGTGCACATGGACGGCGCGCGCTTTGCCAACGCCGTGGCATCACTCGGCGTGCATCCGTCGGAGATCACCTGGCGCGCAGGGGTGGACGTGCTGTGCTTCGGCGGCACCAAGAACGGCCTGCCGGTGGGCGAGGCGGTGGTGTTCTTCGACCGCAAGCTGGCCGAGGACTTTGCTTACCGCGTCAAGCAGGCCGGGCAACTGGCTTCCAAGATGCGTTTTATCTCGGCCCCGTGGCTGGGCTTGCTCGAGAACGATGTGTGGCTCGGCAACGCCCGTCATGCCAATGCCATGGCGCAGTTGCTGCATGAGCGCATCGCCAGCATCCCCGGCGTGCGCATCATGTTCCCGACCGAGTCCAACGCCGTCTTTGCCGAGCTGCCGCTCGCGGCCATCGAGGCGCTGCGTGCCAAGGGCTGGCGCTTCTATACGTTTATCGGTGCCGGCGGCTGCCGCTTCATGTGCTCGTGGGATCTGCAGCCGGAAACCGTCGAGGCGCTGGCCGCGGATATGCGCGTGGCCTGCGGTGCGTGAATGCCGCCGTCCTTATAAAATGACAACATAACAAGACAACAAAACAACAAAGACAGGAGCTCCCGCATGGCCGTTTACCGATACTGTCCGCAATGTGGCTCGCCGCTGGAATTGCTGCCGCATTCCGGGCGCGAACGTGATGCCTGCATCCAGCCAGAGTGCGGCTTTGTCCACTGGAACAACCCGCTGCCCGTGCTGGCCGCGGTGGTGGAATATGAAGGCAAGCTGCTGCTGGCGCGCAACGCCGCGTGGCCGGAAAAAATGTTTGCGCTGGTGACCGGCTTCATGGAGCGCGACGAGACGCCGGAGCAGGGCGTGGCGCGGGAACTCAAGGAAGAAACCAACCTGGACGCGCATTCGGTATCGCTGATCGGCGTGTACGAGTTCATGCGCAAGAACGAGCTGATCATTGCCTACCATGTGCAGGCGAGCGGCACCATCGCGTTGTCCGAGGAGCTGGTCGACTACAAGCTGGTGGCGCCGGAGGACATGCGGATCTGGTCGGCGGGCACGGGCTTCGCGGTGGCGGACTGGCTGGCCTCGCGTGGCCATCCGGTGCGGTTCTTCGATCGCCAGACCGGCGAGGACATTCCCGACCCGCGCCGGCGCGATGGCCAGGGGCAGCCGGGCGTTTCGCTACAATACCGGCCATAATCATCAGTCATCGATGCGACAGCGGCAGGCACGGTCCCAATGGCCCTAAAACGGCCACCATGGGCCATGCCGGCTCCTGAGCGCACAGAACCAAGGAAGAGAGGAATGGAGTTCCAGAAAGAAGTGGATGCGCGCGGCCTGAACTGCCCGCTGCCGATCCTGCGCACCAAGAAGGCGCTGGCCGACATGCCCAGCGGCGACGTTCTCAAGATTCTCGCCACGGATCCCGGCGCCACGCGGGATTTCCAGGCGTTTGCCAAGCAGACCGGCAACGAGCTGCTGTCGCACCAGGAAGTGGACAAGGTGTTCGTGTTCTACATGCGCCGGCGTTGAATCGGCGACAGCGCGACGCGGGCGCGCCCCGCGCCAAATGAAAAAAGCCGCGTTTTGCGGCTTTTTTCATGGCTCCAGATCTTCAGGCACTCAGATGCTATTGGCGCGCGCGCGCAGGTAGGTGCTGAATTCGTCCATCACCTCCGGGTGCTTGAGCGCGAACTCCACGGTGGCCTTCAGGTAGCCCAGCTTGCTGCCGCAGTCGTAGCGCACGCCCTTGTAGCGATAGGCCAGCACCTGTTCCTGGCTGAGCAGGGACTGGATGGCATCAGTGAGCTGGAACTCGCCGCCCGCGCCCGGCTTGAGGTTGCGGATATGGTCGAAGATGCGCGGGGTCAGGATGTAGCGGCCGACCACGCCCAGGTTGGACGGCGCATTCTCGGGTGCAGGTTTCTCGACAATGTCCGACACCTTGATCACGCCTTCGTCCCATTCGCGGCCATCCACCACGCCGTAGGAGCGGCTCTGCTCCGGCGCGATCTCTTCCACGCCCAGCACCGAGCAGTTGTAGTGGCCGTACATGTCAACCATCTGCTTCATGACCGGCGGATCGCCATCCAGCAGGTCATCGGCCAGCATCACGGCGAACGGTGCGTCGCCCACCAGCTTTTCCGCGCAGAGCACGGCATGGCCAAGGCCGAGCGCCTCGGGCTGGCGCACATAGAAGCACTCCACGTGCGATGGCTTGATCGAGCGCACCAAGCTGAGCAGGGCCTGCTTGTTCTTTGCCTCGAGCTCCGCTTCGAGCTCATAGGCCTTGTCGAAGTGATCCTCGATGGCGCGTTTGGAGCGGCCGGTGACGAAGATCATCTCGGTGATGCCGGCAGCCATGGCTTCTTCCACGGCGTACTGGATCAGGGGTTTGTCGACCACCGGCAGCATTTCCTTCGGGCTTGCCTTGGTAGCCGGCAAAAAACGAGTGCCGAGACCGGCTACCGGGAAGACAGCCTTGGTGACGCGGGTTTCCATATCGGTTTTCCTTATCAATTCGGTGTAGACAACCCTGCTGGTGATGCAAAGCTCATGCCGGCAAACGCTGTAGTTGATCCTGCAGCTTGACCAGCGTCTGTTCGAAATCCGACAAACGCTGGGTTTCTTGCGCGACAACGGCGGGCGGTGCCTTGGCGACAAAGCTCTCGTTGGACAGCTTGCCACGGCACTTGCCGAGTTCGGCGCTGATGCGCTCTATTTCCTTGGACAGGCGCACGCGTTCCGCGGCCACGTCGATTTCGATCTTCAGCAGCAGATGGTTGCCGCCCACGATGGCCACCGGCGCGCCGGCACCTTCCGCCATCAAGGTATTCTGATCTTCGAACACCTTGACCTCCGAAAGTTTCGCCAGTGCCTGCACATAAGCCTGGGCCGACGTCAGGAACGCGCTGTCGCCTTCCGCGTACAGCGGAATGCGCTGGGCCGGCGAGATGTTCATTTCGCCGCGCAGGTTGCGGCAGGCGTCGACCACGGCCTTGAGCTGCGCGGTCCATTGCTCGGCGGCCTCGTCGACCTTTGCCATGGCGGGCAGGGGATAGGCCTGCAGCGCCAGCGTCTCGCTGCCGTCGCCCTTGGCGCGGCCGGCCAGCGGCGCTACCTTTTGCCACAGCTCTTCGGTGATGAAGGGGATGATCGGGTGGGCCAGGCGCAGCACGGTTTCCAGCACGCGCAACAGCGTGCGGCGAGTGGCGCGCTGCTGTGCTGGGGTGCCGTTCTGGATCTGGACCTTGGCCAGTTCCAGGTACCAGTCGCAGTACTCGTCCCAGACGAACTTGTAGATGGCGCTGGCGATATTGTCGAAGCGGTACTCGGCAAAGCCCTTTTCCACTTCGGCTTCCACGCGCTGCAGCAGCGACACGATCCAGCGGTCCGGCTGCGAGAAATGCAGGTAACCGTCGGGGCCGCAGTCGTTGCTGCACGGGCCCATGCCGCAGTCGTGCCCTTCGGTGTTCATCAGCACGAAGCGCGTGGCGTTCCACAGCTTGTTGCAGAAGTTACGATAGCCTTCGCAGCGGCCGGTGTCGAAGTTGATGTTACGGCCCAGCGTGGCGAGCGAGGCGAAGGTGAAGCGCAGGGCATCGGCGCCAAATGCCGGAATGCCATCGGGGAATTCCTTCTTGGTCTTTTTCTCGATCTTGGGCGCGTCCTTGGGACGGCGCAGGCCGGTGGTGCGCTTCTTGAGCAGCGGCTCGAGCTCGATGCCATCGATCAGGTCGACCGGGTCCAGGGTGTTGCCCTCGGACTTGCTCATCTTCTTGCCTTCCGAATCCCGCACCAGGCCGTGCACATAGACGGTATGGAACGGCACCTTGCCGGTGAAGTGCTTGGTCATCATGACCATGCGCGCCACCCAGAAGAAGATGATGTCGTAACCGGTAACAAGTGCCGACGACGGCAGGAAATGTTGCAAATCCGGCGTCTCGGCGGGCCAGCCCAGCGACGAGAAGGGCACCAGGGCCGAGGAGAACCAGGTGTCGAGCACATCGTCCTCGCGGCGCAGCGGCCCGGTGCTGCCGGCCGCGCGCGCCTGGGCCTGCGCCTCTTCCTCGGTACGGGCGACGAAGCACTTGCCGGCCTCGTCGTACCAGGCCGGGATCTGGTGGCCCCACCACAGCTGGCGCGAGATGCACCAGTCCTGGATGTTCTCCAGCCACTGGTTGTAGGTGCTGTTCCAGTTATCGGGGATCAGCTTGATCTCGCCGCTCTGCACGGCGTCCAGCGCCACTTCGGCAATCGAGCGGCCCGGGTGGAAGGTGCCTTCCGGCGCCGGCTTGCTCATGGCGACGAACCACTGGTCGGTCAGCATCGGCTCGATGGCGCTGCCAGTGCGCTCGCTGCGCGGCGTCATCAGCTTGTGCTTCTTGACCTCGGCCAGCAGGCCCTGGGCATCCAGGTCCGCCACGATGCGGGTGCGCGCCTCGAAGCGGTCCAGGCCGGCATAGGCGGCGGGCGCGTCGGCGACGATCTTGGCGTCGAGCGTCAGGATGGACAGCTGCGGCAGCTTGTGGCGCTGGCCAACCGCATAGTCGTTGAAATCGTGGGCGGGAGTCACCTTGACCACGCCGGTGCCGAATTCGCGGTCGACGTAGTCGTCGGCGATCACCGGGATATCGCGGCCGGTGAGCGGCAGGCGCACAAACTTGCCGATCAGGTGCGCATAACGCTCGTCTTCCGGGTGCACCATCACGGCCACGTCGCCCAGCATGGTCTCGGGGCGGGTGGTGGCCACCGTCAGGTGGGTCAGGCCGTGCACGGCATCGGCTTCGGCCAGCGGATAGCGGATGTGCCACATCGAGCCATCTTCCTCGACGTTGTCCACTTCCAGGTCGGACACCGCGGTGCCCAGCACCGGGTCCCAGTTGACCAGGCGCTTGCCGCGGTAGATCAGGCCTTGCTCGAACAGGCGCACGAAGACTTCGGTGACCGCCTTGGACATCTCCGGCGACATCGTGAAGTACTCGTGGCTCCAGTCGATCGACGCGCCCATGCGGCGGATCTGGCGCGTAATCGTCGAGCCGGACTCTTCCTTCCACTCCCACACCTTCTCGACGAACTTCTCGCGGCCCAGCTCATGGCGCGATACGCCCTGCGTTTCCAGCTGGCGCTCCACCACGATCTGGGTGGCGATGCCGGCGTGATCGGTGCCCGGCACCCACAGGGTGTTTGCGCCGCTCATGCGGGCATGGCGGGCCAGGCCGTCCATGATGGTCTGGTTGAAGGCATGGCCCATGTGCAGCGTGCCGGTCACATTGGGCGGCGGCAGCTGGATGCAGAAGTCCGGACGGTCCGGGTCGAGGGTCGGCTTCGCGATGCCGCGCTTCTCCCACTCTGGGCCCCACTTGGCCTCAATGGCGGCGGGTTCGAAGCTCTTGGCAAGGGACTGGTCTTGGGCGGTCATGCTCGGATGTCGATGATTACGTCGGATTCTGCGGGCCAGGCGGGCAGGGGAAACGCGCCGGGAAAACGTCAAATTATAGGGGAGGCGGGTGGGGGGGGCGCGATTTCGGCCCGGGCTCGGACGCGTGGCGTCATTTTGCCGGTGCTTTGCCCTGCCGGAAAGTGCTCTGCTTACCGCTCGCGAGGGGATCCGCCGTGCTGTTTTGTGCCGTTTTGCGTGGTTCCCGGCCCGCTGCCGGGCCATCCCCCCGTGCGGCAGCGGGCGCCGCACGGGCACGAGGGGCGCCCCGGTATAATTCGGGGCACTCCACAAGGCCTCCCCGATGTCCGACCTGCTTGCCAATCTCAATGCTGAACAACTAGCCGCCGTCACTTTGCCTGACGAGCCGGCGCTGATCCTGGCTGGCGCGGGCAGCGGCAAGACGCGTGTGCTGACCACCCGCATCGCGTGGCTGATCCAGAACGGCCGGGTGTCGCCCGCCGGCCTGCTGGCGGTGACCTTTACCAACAAGGCCGCCAAGGAAATGATGACGCGGCTGACCTCGATGCTGCCGATCAACACGCGCGGCATGTGGATCGGCACCTTCCACGGGCTGTGCAACCGCATGTTGCGCGCGCATTACCGCGACGCCGGCCTGCCGCAGACCTTCGCCATCCTCGACAGCCAGGACCAGCTCTCCGCCCTCAAGCGCCTGCTCAAGTCGCTGAACGTGGATGATGAGAAGTACCCGGCCAAGAACCTGCAGTACTTCATCAACAACGCCAAGGAGCAAGGCCTGCGCCCGGCCGACGTGGAGGCCAACGACGACTTCAACCGCCGCTTCGTCGATCTCTACGCCGCCTACGATGTGCAGTGCCAGCGCGAAGGCGTGGTCGACTTCGCCGAGCTGCTGCTGCGCTGCTACGAGCTGCTGCGCTACAACGACGCGATCCGCCAGCACTACCAGCACCGCTTCCGCCATGTGCTGGTGGACGAGTTCCAGGACACCAACGTGCTGCAGTACCAGTGGCTCAAGATGCTGGCCGGCTTCGGCACGCAGAATCCGGCCGCGGTATTCGCGGTTGGCGACGACGACCAGAGCATCTACGCGTTCCGTGGCGCCAATGTCGGCAACATGCGCGACTTCGAACACGAGTTCCGCGTGCGCCACATGATCAAGCTGGAGCAGAACTACCGCTCCCATGGCCACATCCTGGATTCGGCCAACCACCTGATTGCCCATAATTCGCGCCGCCTGGGCAAGAACCTGCGCACCGATGCCGGCCACGGCGAGCCGGTGCGGGTGTACCAGGCCGGCACCGATGGCCAGGAAGCCGGCTGGATCGTGGAGGAAATCCGTGACCTGATCGCGCAGGGCATGAGCCGCTCGGAGATCGCCATCCTCTACCGCAGCAATGCGCAGTCGCGGGTGATCGAGCACGCGCTCTTCTCGGCCAGCATTTCCTATCGCGTGTACGGCGGCTTGCGCTTTTTCGAACGTGCCGAAGTCAAGCACGCGCTGGCTTACCTGCAGTTGCTGGAAAACCCGCGCAACGACGCTGCCTTCGGCCGCGTGGTGAATTTCCCCACACGCGGGATCGGCGCGCGCTCGCTGGAAGCCCTGCAGGATGCGGCGCGCCAGTACGACTGCTCGCTGGCCGAAGCCGTGGCCTTCGTGCCCGGCAAGGCCGGCAGCACGCTGGGCGCCTTTGTGCGGCTGATCGAGCAGATGCGTGCCGAGACGCGCCGCATGACGCTGCCGGAAACCGTCGAGTACGTGACCAACACCAGCGGCCTGATCACGCACTACCGCGCTGAAAAAGAAGGCCAGGACCGCATCGAGAACTTGCAGGAACTGGTGACGGCGGCGCAGGCGTTCGTGACGGAGGAAGGCTTTGGGCTGGACGCGCTGGCCAGCGCGATTCCGGTCGGGCGCGATGGCGCGCAGCCGCTGCCCGCGCTGGCCGAGGGCGACCAGGCGCAGCAGGTGCTGGATCCCGAGGCGC
Organism: Cupriavidus sp. PET2-C1; assembly: GCF_054515855.1. Lineage (NCBI taxonomy): Bacteria > Pseudomonadati > Pseudomonadota > Betaproteobacteria > Burkholderiales > Burkholderiaceae > Cupriavidus > Cupriavidus sp. PET2-C1. The sequence continues at coordinate 3,102,105 of NZ_CM137259.1, read as the reverse complement.
TGCCGGTGGTGATGACCCCGCTGGTGGCCTTCCTCACCCATGCCTCGCTGGAAGCCGGCGACAACCAGGCGCAGGCGGGCCAGGACGCCGTGCAGATGATGACGGTGCATGCCGCCAAGGGGCTGGAGTTCAACGCGGTCTTCATCACCGGGCTGGAAGAAGGGCTGTTCCCGCACGAGAACAGCGCCACGGAGGCCGACGGGCTGGAGGAGGAGCGTCGCCTGATGTACGTGGCCATCACGCGTGCGCGCGTGCGCCTCTATCTCTCGTTCGCGCAAAGCCGCGTGCTGCACGGGCAGATGCGCTACCACGTGCGCTCGCGCTTTTTCGAGGAGCTGCCCGAGGAATCGCTCAAGTGGCTGATGCCGCCTGCGCAGGCCTATGGCGGCGGCGGTGGCTCGCAGCGCCGCCAGCAGAACGAGGGCGGCTGGGGCCGCGACTGGTTCAAGAAGGCGGAGGACGTTCCCTATTCTGGCACCCAGCCTACCGGCGGCATGGACACCGGCAACGGCTATGCCGACGCCAAGCGCCAGGCCGGCTCCGGCTTGCGCATTGGCCAGAGCGTGTTCCACAACAAGTTTGGCGAAGGCGTGATCGCCGGGCTGGAAGGCGAGGGCGAAGCCGCCCGCGCGAATATCAAGTTCAAGCGCCACGGCGCCAAATGGCTGGTGCTGTCGGTCGCCAAGCTGGACCCGATCGACTGAGCGGACGGGCACCCGGGCCAGGCGGAGGGATCAGTCCAGCTGGATGTGGCCTTCCTTGATCACCTTGGCCCATTCGGTGGTCTGGGCCTGGATGAACTTCGCCGCCTCGGCGGGCGTGCCGGCCACGATCTCCCCGCCCAGGCTGGTCACGCGCTCGCGATTTTCCGGCAGGTTGATGACCTTGCGGATCGCATCCGACAGGCGCTTGACGATCTCCGGCGGCGTGCCCGCCGGCAAGAACACGCCATTCCACTCGTAGACCTCATAGTGCGGCACGCCTGCCTCGGCCAGCGTTGGCGTGTCCGGCAGGATGGCCGTGCGCTTGGCGCCAGTCACGCCCAGCACGCGCAGCTTGCCCGCGCGCACATGCTGCAGGCCCGACGCGGTGTTGGCAAAGAACACCGGCACCTGCCCGGCAATCACATCGGCCATGGCCGGGCCGCCGCCTTTGTAGGGCACGTGCAGCAGGTCCAGTTTCATGCGCTGCGCAAACAGCGCGCCCGCCAGGTGCTGGGCCGAACCGTTGCCCGAGGACGCATAGGCAATGCTGCCTGGCTTGGCGCGTGCCATCGCGATCAGCTCCTGCGTGGTCTTGGCCGGGAACTGTGGGTTCACGACCAGCATGTTGGGATACAGCGCCAGCACCGAGACCGGGGCGAAGGACTTGACCGGGTCGTAGGGCAGCCGCTTGTAGAGCGAAGGGTTGGCGGCAAACGAGGCGGCGTCGAGCAGCACCGTATAGCCATCCGGGGCGGACTTGGCGACCAGGTCCGTGCCGATCTGGCCGCCCGCGCCGGGCCGGTTGTCCACCACGATGGTCTGTCCCAGCTCCTGGCCCAGGCGCGGCGAGATCATGCGGGCCATGGTGTCGGCGCCGCCGCCGGGCGCGTACGTGACCACCAGCCGGATGGGCTTGGCCGTGGGCCAGGCCTGCGCGTGCGCAAGGCTGCAGGTGCCGGCGGCGAGCCAGCACAGGGCGGTGGCGCAAAGACGGATCGGGAATCGCATGGGTCTCCTCGGGATGTGTAGGTCTGGGTGCTGCGCCGGCCCGCGCTTGCGGTGGCGCCGCGCGCGGGCTCAGCGAACCTCGGCGCGATAGTGGAAATCGTCGGCATTGCCCAGCGTCTGGCGGAACTCCACGCGCCGGCCCGCCAGGTCAAACGCCACGCGGCTGACCGCCAGCGCGGGATGGCCCTCTGGCAAGCTCAGCTGGGCGGCCTCGCGCGCGCCCAGCCGGGTGAAGCGCAGGTCGTCGACGGCGCGGCCGACCGTGACGCCGCAACGCTCGGCATACATCGGGTAGAGCAGGGGCGCGAACTCGGCCGGCTTGAGCGTGGCCAGCGCACTAAACAGCGGCGCCGGCAGCCAGATGGTCTCGAGCAGGCGGACCTGGCCTTCCCAGCCGCGCTGGCGCAGTACGCGCAGTACCGGCGTGCCCGCAGCCAGGCCAAGCTGCACCGCGACATCCGCCGGCGCCGCCAGCGTGCGCAGCGATACGATGCGCGACTCGGGGATCTCCGAGCCGGCATCGCCAAAGCGGAAGAACCGCGCCATGGTGGCGCCGGTCAGCGCGCCGCGCACAAAGGTGCCGCGGCCATGCACGCGTTCCAGCAAGCCTTCGTCCACCAGTGCCTGGATGGCGGCGCGCATGGTGCCCAGCGCCACGCCGTAGTGCTCGGCCAGTGCGCTCTCGGCCGCAATGGCGGTGCCGGAAGCCCATTCGCCGGCCAGGATGCGGCCCTTGAGCGCGGTCGCGATGCGGGCCCAGCGCGGCGCCGCCAGGCTGGCTGGCGAGGCGTCGAGGCCGGCTCCCGTCGGGTCGGGCAGGGCGGAACGGTCTGGCATTCGTGTCTCCATGCGTGCCCCGGCGGCGGCGCCTGTTCGGGGAGAGGGGTGAACTCTAGTCATCTATAGGACTAGAGCATAGAATGGAGGGGCGCGGGTGTCAACCGGCGCTACCATTCATGGCGGCACGCGCCGTTCCTTGGGCCAGAACATGTTCCAGATCGATTCCCATTTCCACGTGTTTTCCGCCGATGCCCCCGCCGTGGGCGGGGCGCGCTACCGGCCCGCCTACGGCGCCAGCCTGGCGCAGTGGCAAGCCATCTCCGGGGCGCATGGCGTGCGCGCGGGCGTGGTGGTGCAGCCAAGCTTTTTCGGCTGCGACAACAGCGAGCTGGAAGCAGCGCTGGCGGCTTCGCCCGCGCTGCGTGGTGTTTGCGTGGTGGGCCCGGAGGCATCCGCCGGCGAGCTGGCGCGGCTGCACGGCCTGGGCGTGCGTGGCCTGCGCTGGAATATGGTGGGGCGGCACAACGACGCATCATGGCGCGATGCGCGCTGGCCCGCGCTGCTGGAGGCGGCCCACGCGCTGGGCTGGCACCTGGAGCTGCACACCGATCCGGGCCGGCTCAACGAACTGCGGGCCTGGCTGCCGGCGGTGCCGATTGCGCTGGTGCTGGATCATTTTGGCAAGCCCGCGCCTGGCGCGCAGGCCGACGCGCCGATGCTGGCTTGCGCCGCGCACTGGCGCGGGCAGAGGGAGGTCTACGTCAAGCTGAGTGCGCCGTATCGCTTGGCGGCGTATATGGCGGACACGGCGGACCTGGCAGGCGTGGTGGCTGCCTGGCACCACTGCCTCGGCGAGCAAGGCTTGCTATGGGGATCGGACTGGCCTTGGACCAATCACGAGGCCGAGGCCGGCTATGCCGGCCTGCAGCGCAAGGTGTGGGAGTGGCTGGGCCCGCTGCGCGAGGCGCCGGACCGAAACGCGGCCCGGCTGTTCGGCCTGCGAGCCGCGTGAGCCGGGTGACCCGCGTGACCCGCCCTCAGGCGGCCATGTCCGGCCTGCCGCCGGCTTCTTCCGGCACGACATTGAAGCAGCCGCGGTAGGTGGCGTAGAACGAGCAATACATGATCGCGAGCATCAGCAGCGAGTACGGCGTGACCAGGAAGGACAGCACCGCCTCAGCGCCCAATGCGCCGAACAACGCCTCAAGGAAAAAAGGCACCGCCACCAGCAAGACCGCGAACACCAAGCCATAGGCCAGGAACGCGCCACGGTTGCGCCAGCACGCGGTCCAGCTGAAGAACAGTGCTTTGACCGGCGGCACGTTGTGCCACGCGGTGAGCAGCGGCGCAAACCAGAACAGCATGGCAATCGGCGTGTACAACGCGGCCCCGATCATCAGCGCGAAGTAAAGCTGCCGCACGGATTCCGCCGACGGCGCTTCTTCCTTGAGCAGGATCGGCACCAGCGTGCTGATGTCCACGAGGCTGCCCGCGATGAGGCTCAGCACGAAGACCAGGCCTGCATAGATGCCGCCCAGCACCAGCAGGTTGCGGCTCGCTTGCTTGCCGTTGCCGCGAAATCCCGCCAGTAATACGGTCGGCAGCACGCGCTTGTTCAGGATCACCTCGCGGCAGGCGGTCATGATGCCGACCGACAGGCCCGGGGTGACCACCAGCAGCGCGATGATGCCGATCAACGGCACGAACACGGCCAGTTGCGCGGCGATCAGGTAGACAAACAACAGCATCAGGAAGGCGAGCGGGTTCTTGCGGAACAGCCAGACACCCTGGCGGAACCAGACATAACCTTCCTTGGCGGAGACTTCCAGTAATTGCATGACGGTCAGGTCCAGGGCAGCGCGGCGGCTTCGATGCGCCGGCGCAGGATGCGTTCAAAGTGGGTCGGGTCATGCGGTTGCAGCATGTCGGCCTCGCGTGGCAGGTAGAAGTCCCACAGGCGGGAAATCCAGAAGCGCAATGCGCCGGCGCGCAGCATGTCGCGCCAGTGCTGCGCCTCGATGGGGCCCAGCGGCCTCACGGCATGATAAGCCCGCAGCAAGGCCTGGCCGCGGGCCGCGTCGAGCGCGCCGCTGGCCAGGTCGATGCACCAGTCGTTGACGGTGACGGCCAGGTCGAACAGCCACTTGTCGTTGCCGGCGAAGTAGAAATCGAAGAAGCCCCCCAGTTTCTCCTGCCCGGCAGGGCCATCCTCGAACAGCGCGTTGTCACGGAACAGGTCGCAATGGCAAGGGCCGCCGGGCAGCGCCGCGTACTCCGCGCCGCCGAAGAAAGCGGTCTGGTGGGCCAGTTCCTCGCGCAACAACGCCTGCTGGCCGGCATCCAGGAAGGGCAGGATCTCGCCTTCCGTTTGCTGCCACCACGGCAGGCTGCGCAGGTTGGGCTGCTGGCGCGGATAGCTCTGGCCGGCAAGGTGCATGCGGGCGAGCATGTCACCCACTTGGGCGCAGTGCCCCACGCCAGGCGTCAGCTGCGAGCCGCCCGGCAGGCGCGTGACGATGGCCGCCGGCTTGCCCTTGAGGGCGCGCAGGATCTCGCCGTCGCGGCCCGGGATGGGCGCCGGCACGCGGATGTCGTGCGCGGCCAGGTGGGCCATCAGGTGCAGGTAGTACGGCAGTTGCTCGAACGTCAGGCGCTCGAAGATGGTCAGCACGTACTCGCGTGTGACACCGTCCTGCTCCATGGTCAGGAAGAAATTACTGTTCTCGATGCCCGAGGCAATGCCGCGCAAGTCGCGCATTTCGCCCAGGTTGTAATCAAGGAGCCAACTGGCGATCTCGTCCGGCGAGACCGTGGTGAATACGGCCATACTCTTTGTGTGAATCGAAACGGATGGCGGCGGGCGCAAGCAGAGCTTGGCTTTCGCGGCATGGATGCCGGAAGCGCCGGCGCGGCCCCGCCGTGATCATCTGGCGGGGTCGTGGGAAATCAGAAACAAGACAGCAGAAACCAGGCAGCGGAAACACAAGAACGGACGCGAAAATCAGGGTGCGCAAGCCGGGATTCCAAAACCTGGCGCCCGGTGCTCAGAATTGCAGCACCTTGACCGATGGTACGCGGTTCGTATCGTGGTCCCGGATCTTCGGCGAGCTGTCTTCCGGCTTGCTCATCTGGTATTTGGTGCCCATGCCGGACTTGACCTCGATATCGGTGGCCTGGCCCTTGTTCTTGTATTCCCGGATCTGGGTGCCATCCCGCTCATTGAGCTGGAAGCTCGGTTCGCGAGGCTGGTTCAGCTGGGTCTTGGCCGGCGAGGTGATCGGCTTGTTGTTGATCTGGTTCAGCTCTTGCTGGGTCAGCGCGCCGCCTGCCTGCTCGGCCGGCTGCGCCATCACCGCGGCCGGGGCGCCAAGCGCCACCAGTGCCGCAAAAGCCAGCACGCGGACGGCGGCCGGACGGGGGGCTCCAAGCGGCTCCGGCGCTTGCGCGCGGGCGGTGGCCAGGAGTGAGGGGGAGGTCATTGATGGCTCCTGCGCGGTGCAGCAGGCCGGGGGCATGCTGCGCCACAAATGGCGCTGCAGCCCGGCGGCGCCGGGCTTTGGCAGTGTGTCAGGCTTCCATTCTAGCAATTCCTGCCCGCGCCGGGCCGCTCGCGGTGACCCTGCGGGCACCTTTGCGGGGCGGGCGGCGCGCCTGGAAGCGGGCTGGCGGGCCTGTTGGGCCTGTTCTACCTGGCTTACAGGTAGAACATCTCTTCCTTGGGCGGGATCGGGTTGTCGCCACCGCGCTGCTCGTAGTATTCATATACCGCTTCGAGCACTTCATGCGGCTCGTCCACGATCTTCATCAGGTCGAGGTCATGCTCGGCGATCAGGCCCATCGGCAGCAGCGTGAAGCGGAACCAGTCAAGCAGGCCCTTCCAGAAGCGGCTGCCGAACAGCACCACCGGCACGGCGCGGGACTTGCCGGTCTGCACCAGCGTCAGCACTTCGGCCAGCTCATCCAGCGTGCCGAAACCGCCCGGCATCACGATAAAGGCGTCCGAGTTCTTGACGAAGGTGACCTTGCGCGTGAAGAAGTGGCGAAAGCGCATGGCGATGTCCTGGTAGGGATTGCCTTGCTGCTCGTGCGGAAGCTCGATGTTCAGGCCCACGCTGGCCGACTTGCCCGCGTGGGCGCCCTTGTTGGCCGCCTCCATGATGCCCGGGCCGCCGCCCGAGATCACCGCGAAGCCGGCGTCGGAGAACAGGCGGGCGATCTCGATGGTGCGCTGGTAGTAAGGCGAATCCTCGCGCAGGCGCGCGCTGCCGTAGATCGATACCGCCGGGCGGATCTCCGAAAGGTACTCGGTCGCCTCGATGAACTCTGCCATAATCGTGAACATTTGCCACGAAGCGCGCGCCTTCTTTGCAGTCGCGCGGTCTTCGTCGGCCAGCGCACGCAGGCTGGGAATCATCTTGCGTGGGTTGGCGCGGATGCCGGCGGCGGGAGACGTATCTCCCGGGCCATCGGCAGCGGCGCTGACCGTCACGTTCACGTCCATATCGGCCGCGGTGGTAATACTGCCATGCGCGGCCTGCTTGAGGGCTGCCGCCGGGTTATCGGCGCCGGCTGCGTCGGAAGGGGGGGCGGCGTTCGCACCGCCTGCGGCGGCACCAGTCAATTTTGAGTCCATGGGAATGTCGGATAGTCCAAAAACACTCTTGCTCGTCGATGGGTCGAGCTATCTGTATCGTGCGTATCACGCTCTGCCGGACCTGAGGAACGGTGAGGGCCTGCCCACAGGGGCAATCTACGGCATGATCAATATGCTGCGCAAGCTGCGCAGCGATTTCCCGGCAGAGTATAGCGCCTGCGTGTTCGACGCCAAGGGTAAGACCTTCCGCGACGACCTGTATCCGGCCTACAAGGAGCATCGCCCGTCGATGCCCGAGGACCTGGCCAAGCAGATCGAGCCGATCCACGAAGCGGTGCGTGCGCTGGGCTGGCCCATCGTGGTGGTGGAAGGCGTGGAGGCGGACGACGTGATCGGCACGCTGGCGCGCCGGGCCACCGCCGAAGGCATGCGCACGGTGGTCTCCACTGGCGACAAGGACCTGGCGCAACTGGTCGACGACCACGTCACGCTGGTCAACACCATGAGCGGGGAGATTCTCGACCCGCCCGGCGTGGCCGCCAAGTTCGGCGTGCCGCCGGCGCGCATCGTCGACTATCTCTCGCTGATCGGCGACGCCGTGGACAATGTGCCCGGCGTGCCCAAGGTGGGCCCCAAGACCGCGGTCAAATGGCTGGCCGAGTACGGCACGCTCGACGATGTCATGGCCAATGCCCCCGGCATCAAGGGCGTGGTGGGCGAGAACCTGCGCAACACGCTGGCGTGGCTGCCCAAGGCGCGCGAGCTGGTGACGGTCAAGACCGATTGCGACCTGACGAGCTCGTTGGCCGACTTCCACCAGCTGGAGGGCAGCAGCGAGGACAAGGACAAGCTGATTGACTTCTTTGCGCGCTATGGCTTCAAGACCTGGCTGCGCGAGGCCACCGGCGAAAGCCTGCCCAACCCGCGCGCCCAGGCGCGCGCAAGCGCGGCGGCGCCTGCGGCCGGCGCCGATGCGGGCCCGGCCCAGGGCGGCCTGTTCGACAGTGCCCCAGCCCCGGCCCAGATCCGCTACGAGACCGTCGCCACCGAGGCGGCGCTGGAGGCCTGGATGCGGCGCATCGAAACCGCGCCGCTGGTGTCCATCGATACCGAGACCACTTCGCTGGACCCGCTGCAGGCCCAACTGGTCGGCATCTCGCTGTCGATCGAGCCGGGCGAAGCCTGCTATATCCCGGTGGCGCACCGCGGCCCGGATGTGGTGGGCCTGGAAGCCAATGGCCAGCTCACGCGCGAGGCCGTGCTGGCGCGCATGCGCGCCTGGCTCGAAGACCCGTCGCGCGGCAAGGTCGGCCAGAACCTGAAATACGATTCGCATGTCTTTGCCAATCACGGCATCAGCCTGCGCGGCATCGTGCACGACACCATGCTGCAGAGCTACGTGCTGGCGTCCCACCGCAACCATGGCATGGACAGCCTGGCCGAGCGCCTGCTCGGCCTGAAGACCATCAGCTACGAGGAAGTGTGCGGCAAGGGCGCGAGCCAGATCGGCTTTGACCAGATCGACATCGCGCGCGCCACCGAGTACGCGGCCGAGGATGCCGACGTCACGCTGCGCCTGCATTGCAATATGTACCCGCAGGTCGAGGCGTTGCCGGGGGTGCATTACGTCTACGAAAAGATCGAGATGCCGGTCTCGGTGGTGCTGCAGAAGATAGAGCGCAACGGCGTGCTGATCGACGCCGAGCGCCTGGGCGCGCAAAGCACGCAGCTCGGCCAGCGCATGCTGACGCTGGAGCAGGCCGCGTACGAGGCCGCGGGCCAGCCTTTCAACCTGGGCTCGCCCAAGCAGATCGGCGAGATCCTGTTCGGCCAGATGAAGCTGCCGGTGGTCAAGAAGACCGCCAGCGGCGCGCCGTCCACCGACGAAGAAGTGTTGCAGAAGCTGGCCGAGGATTACCCGCTGCCCAAGCTGCTGCTGGACTACCGCGGCCTGGCCAAGCTCAAGTCCACCTACACCGACAAGCTGCCGAAGATGGTCAACCCGGCCACCGGCCGCGTGCACACCAGCTACGGGCAGACCACCGCGGTGACCGGCCGGCTGGCTTCCACCGAGCCCAACCTGCAGAACATCCCGGTGCGCACCGAGGAAGGCCGGCGTATCCGCGAGGCCTTCATCGCCGGGCCGGGCAACGTGATCGTGTCGGCCGACTACTCGCAGATCGAGTTGCGCATCATGGCCCATATCTCTGGCGACGAGAACCTGATGCGCTCGTTCGCCGAGGGCGAGGACGTGCACCGCGCCACCGCCGCGGAGATCTTCGGCGTGGCGCCGGATGCCGTCAGCAGCGAGCAGCGCCGCTATGCCAAGGTCATCAACTTCGGCCTGATCTACGGCATGAGCGCCTTCGGCCTGGCCGGCAACCTCGGCATCGAGCGCGAGGCTGCCAAGCACTACATCGACCGCTATTTCATGCGCTATCCCGGCGTGGCGCGGTATATGGAAGAAACGCGCCAGACCGCGCGCGAGCAGGGCTTTGTCGAGACCGTGTTCGGGCGCCGCCTGTGGCTGCCGGACATCAATGGCGGCAACGGCCCGCGCCGCCAGGGCGCCGAGCGCGCCGCCATCAACGCGCCGATGCAAGGTACTGCCGCCGACCTGATCAAGCTGTCGATGATCGCGGTGCAGGATTGGCTGGAACGCGATGGCCTGGGCACGCGCCAGGTCATGCAGGTGCACGATGAACTGGTGCTGGAAGTGCCGCAGGCCGAGCTGGAGCTGGTCAAGGTGAAGTTGCCGGAACTGATGTGCAACGTGGCTGAACTGCGTGTGCCGCTGGTGGCCGAGGTTGGCGCCGGCAGCAACTGGGAGGAGGCCCACTAAGCGCGCGGGGTGGCCTTCGGGGCCGCCCCGGGATTGCACCCGTCCCGGTATTCCTGCATCCTGGTTTCGATTGAAGCGACCGCTGAATCGGTGAATGGCGTCTTGCCAGTTGTGCTGCTGTGCAGCAGACTGATGAAAAGCCGAGGTCACTGGCTCGCGTCAGGCCCCGCAAAAGAATATCGACGACACTGGGTAGATCATGAGCACAGAGGGAAGGGCGCATCGCATCATCGTAGTCGGAGGAGGAGCAGGCGGGCTGGAGCTGGTCACGCGGCTGGGCGACAAGCTCGGCAAGTCCGGGGCCGCGCAGGTCGTGCTGGTGGACCGCTCCCCCACGCATATCTGGAAACCGCTGCTGCATGAAGTTGCCGCCGGCAGCATGGATCCCCACACCCATCAGCTTGAATACGTGGCGCAGGCCCGCTGGCATCATTTCGAATTCCAGCAAGGCGAGCTGACCGGCATCGACCGGGATCGCAAGACCATCGCGGTGGCGGCCTGCGTCGACCTCGACGGCACGGAGCTCTTGCCCGCACGCGATCTTTCCTATGACACCCTGGTGCTGGCGATTGGCTGCGTCACGCATTTCTTCGGCGTGCCCGGCGCTGCCGAGAACGCCATCGCGCTCGACACCGTGGACCAGGCGGAGCGCTTCCGCCGCAAGCTGATCTCGGCCTGCGTGCGCGCCCAGAACGGGCGCGGGCGCATCGGCGAGGACAACCGGCCGCGCGTGGACGTCGCCATCATCGGTGCCGGCGCCACCGGTGTCGAGCTCTCCGCCGAGTTGCGCAATACCGCGCATGTGCTCAGCGCCTACGGGCTGCATCAGCTCGATCCGCGCCGCGATGTGCGCATCCACGTGATCGAGGCCGGCCCGCGCATCCTGCCCGCGCTGTCCGAGCGCGTGTCCACCGAAACCACCAAGCTGCTGCACAAGCTCGATATCGAAGTCCTCACCGCCGAGCGCGTGACCGAAGTCACCGAGGACGCGGTGCTGACCGCCAGCGGCAAGCGGGTCGACGCCGACCTGACGGTGTGGGCCGCCGGCATTACCGCGCCGGCGGTGCTGTCCACCCTGGGCCTGCCGGTCAGCCGCATGGGCCAGATCATCGTCAAGCCCACGCTGCAAAGCGAGGCCGATCCCGATATCTTTGCCTTTGGCGATTGCGCCAGCTGCCCCTGGCCCGAGAAGCAGGGCGCGGTCCCCCCGCGCGCCCAGGCCGCGCACCAGCAGGCCATGTTCCTCTACGGCGCGCTGCGCGCGCGCCTGGGCGGCAAGCCGCTGCCGTCGTTTGCCTTCAAGGACCTGGGCTCGCTGGTGTCGCTGGGCCATTTCAGCGCGGTCGGCAGCCTGATGGGCGGCCTGATCGGCGGCTCCATGTTTATCGAAGGGCTGATGGCGCGCGTGATGTACAGCTCGCTGTACCGCATGCACGTCATGGCGTTGCACGGCGCCGTGGGCATGGGGCTCGATACCGTGACCCACTGGCTGCGCAGCAAGACCAGCCCGCGCGTCAAGCTGCACTGACACGCGCCGGCGCAGGGCGAATCGCACTGCGAATCGCCCCGCTTGCCGGCCGCGTGCGCTGGACTCCATGTTTGCTTAGAATCGGATCTCGCCACGGCGGCTGTGCCGCGCCGTGCGCTGTCCATCCAGATTCGCCATCCACGCCAGACAGGAGACCGCATGCTGAAGCCAGAAGTCGACAGCCTCGTACCCAGCCAGTCCTTTGACCGCCGCGCGTTCGTCAAGACGGCGCTGGGTTCGGCCTTTGCCGCAGCAGCCTTGCCCGTGATGGCACAGGCCATCAAGACCGATTTCGCCGGCCTCACCGCCGGCGAGGTGACGATTTCCTCGGGCGGCTTCAGCATGCCGGCGTACCGCGCCCAGCCGGAAGGCAAGACCAGCCTGCCGGTGGTGCTGGTGGTGAGCGAGATCTTCGGCGTGCATGAGCACATCGCCGACATCTGCCGACGCTTTGCCAAGCTGGGCTACCTCGCCATCGCGCCGGAGCTGTTCGCGCGCCAGGGCGACCCGAGCAGCTTCGGCACCATCCAGGAACTGCAGGCGAAGCTGATCTCCAAGGTCCCCGACGAACAAGTGATGGGCGATCTCGATGCTGCGGTAGCCTGGGCCAAGGCCAACGGCGGCAACACCAGCCGCCTGGCCATTACCGGCTTCTGCTGGGGCGGGCGCATTACCTGGCTGTACGCCGCGCACAGCCAGCAGGTGAAGGCAGGCGTGGCCTGGTATGGCCAGCTGGTGGGCGAGCCGACCCCGATCAAGCCGCGCAACCCGATCGACCTGGCCGGCCAGCTCAAGGTGCCGGTGCTGGGCCTCTACGGCGGCAAGGACACCGGCATCACGCAGGAACAGGTCGAGAAGATGAAGGCGGCGCTGGCGGCATCGAGCGACCCCTTTGCCAAGGCTTCCTCGTTCGTGGTCTACCCGGAATCCGGCCATGCCTTCAACGCGGACTACCGCCCGAGCTACCGGGAAGCGGATGCCAAGGACGGCTGGCAGCGTTGCCTGGCCTGGTTCAAGCAGCACGGGGTTTGAGGCGCGGGCACGTCCTGGCACGCATTTGCGGCAGGGTGCGGCGCTGCCGCGCCCGCAGCCAGGATCGGCCTGTGCCACGGGATTTGCAAAACCGGCTGCAACCTACGTACAATGCGGGCTTCGTTTCTTGCAACCGTGTTGCGTTTGAGATCGATGCTGCTCCCTAAGAACGGAAAAGCCGATCCCGGGAGCCCATCATCGATTCCACGCTTGTCTACATCCTGCTTGCCGCCACCATCTCGGGGGTGGGCAGTATCTTTGGCGCGGCGCTGCTGTCGCTGACCGTGGCCTCCCGCGTGGTCGAGCGCATGGTGAGTTTCTCGGTGGGGGTGCTGCTGGCCACGGCGCTGCTGCATTCCCTGCCCGAGGCGTTCGAGTCCGGCGCCGATCCGCGAGCCTTGTTCGGTACCCTGCTGGCCGGCCTGCTCGGTTTCTTCCTGCTGGAGAAAGTCGCGCTGCTGCGCCACTCGCATCATCACGAGGGCGATGGGCACCACCACCACCACGGCCATGACCGCGAGGAAGCTGGCCGTAGCGGCATGACCATCCTGGTGGGCGATACCTTCCACAATTTCGCCGACGGCATCGTGATCGCCGCGGCCTTCCTGGCGGATCCGCATATTGGCCTGGTCACCGCGCTGGCCATCGCCGCGCACGAGATCCCGCAGGAGGTGGGCGACTTCATCGTGCTGCTCAACGCTGGGTTCTCGAAGGCGCGCGCCTTTGCCTTTAACCTGCTGTCCAGCCTGGCGGCCATCGCCGGCGGGGTGGTGGGGTACTACCTGCTCGACCAGATGAGCGGCTGGATTCCCTACGTGCTGGTGATAGCTTCAAGCAGCTTCGTCTATATCGCCGTGAGCGACCTGATGCCGCAGATGCAGCGCAAGCCGCGCTGGCGCGAGTCGATCATCCAGGTTGTGCTGGTCGCCACCGGGATCTGCGCTATCTTCTTCATCACCAATGGCGTGCACGAAGCGCATGGCCATGCGCATGGCGTGGCGGCTGCCGCCCGATAAGCTGGCCCGGGCGGCTTGCGCCGCTCGCCATCAGGCCCCGCTTGCCACTGGCCGCGCCGGGTCGGCGCACCACTCGCTCCATGAGCCCGGATAGAGCGCCGCGCCCGGCATGCCGGCCACTTCCAGTGCCAGCAGGTTATGGCAGGCGGTCACGCCCGATCCGCACTGCATGATCGCCTCGCTGGCCGGCTTGCTGCCCAGCACCTGCCCGAACTCCTGGCGCAACGCGCTAGCCGGCTTGAAGCTGCCGTTCTCCCCCAGGTTGTCCTTGAAGAAGCGGTTGGCCGCGCCCGGGATATGTCCACCTACGGGGTCCAGCGTTTCATTCTCGCCACGGAAGCGGTCTGCCGCACGGGCGTCCACCACCAGCCGGGCCGGATTTGCCAGGTTCGCCAGCACGGCGCCGGCGTCCACCGTGGCCACCAGCGCCGCCTTGCGCGTCAGGTTGCCCGGGGTTTCGGGCTCTGGCGTGTTGCCTGCCTCGAGCGGCAGGCCCGCCGCCACCCACGTATTCTTGCCGCCATCCAGCACGGCCACCGCGCCGTGGCCCAGCCAGCGCAGCAGCCACCAGGCGCGCGCCGCGTACATGCCGCCCTGCGCGTCGTAGGCAATGACCTGGGTGTCTTCGTTCACGCCCAGCACGCGCAGGCGCGCGGTCAGCGTGTCCGGGTCCGGCAACGGGTGCCGGCCGTTGGTGCCGGTTTTCTCGCCGGACAGCTCGTTGTCCAGGTGCAGGTAGAAGGCGCCGGGCAGGTGGCCCACGTGATAGGCCTCGCGTCCGGCGGCCGGGTTGGCCAGGTCGAAACTGCAGTCGATCACGACGCTGTGGCGGCTGCCGTCTTCGCGCAGCGCGCGCAGGTCCTGGCTGGAGATCAGGGTGGTGAACATGGCGTAACCTTGGGTTGGGATCGTTGCGCCGCAACGGCACGGGCAGGCGCGGTGGAGGGGCGGAGCGAGCACGGTCCGCCGCCCCCAGATGCTACACCTCGGGGTGCACTTCCGCCTCGGCCGACTTGACCGGGGTATCGGCGGTTGGCTGCCGGTTGGAGCCTTCACGCGCCCGGGTCAGCGTGGTGGCGATGCCGCTGGCGATGATCAGCGCCATGCCGACCCAGGACAGCCAATTGAGCTGGTCGCGCCAGACAATCATGCCCCAGAGGCTGGAGAACACGATGCCGGCGTATTGCAGGTTGGCGGTGAGCAGCGTGTTGCCGCGCTTGTAGGCGCGCGTCATCGCGGTCTGGCCAAGCGTGGCCAGGATGCCGATCGCCAGCAGCAGGCCCGCGCCGCGCCAGGTGTGGGGGCTCGGGCCGGTGTACAGCATCCAGGCCAGGCCTACCACCATCCCGACTGCCGAGAAATAGAACACGATGCGGCCTTCGGGCTCGCCCAGCTGGCCGAGCTGGCGCACCTCGACATAGGCCAGCGCGGTGAACATGCCGGAGATCAGGCCGATCAGGCCGCCGGTGAGCTGGTTATGGCCGACGGACGGCTGCAACAGGCAGATGACGCCACCGAACGACATCAGGATGGCGCCGATCAGCTTGCGGTCCGCGCCGCCGGTGCCGGTCAAGGCTGCGCCGGCGCCCAGGATCAGCGCGATCCAGACCGGCGACATGTAATTCAGGGTCATCGCCGTGGCCAGCGGCAGCATGGTGATCGAGGTGAACCACAGCAGCAGGGCGGTCACGCCGAACAGGCTGCGCTTGATATGCATGGCCATGTGCGGCGTACGCACCGACGTGCCCGACGAAGCCAGCACCGTCCACATGATGATCACGCCGATCAGGCTGCGATAGAACACGATCTCGCCCGTGGCATAGATCTCGGATGCCAGCTTGACGCCCACCCCCATTAACGAGAAGGCGAAGGCGGCGAACAGCATCCAGAGCGATTGCATGGTGGGGCGAAAGGAAGAATGGACAGCGCGCGAAGCGGCTCCTGGCGGGGGCGGGGAACTGGATCGCGAAAGGCTCCGCATGGGGCGGATGGCCGGCAAGGCAGGCGGCGAGGCGCCGGGCGCACACCGGAAGCGGCGATTGTATCAGCGAGTGTGCACCGCACCAAAGGCAAAACGGACCGCCTGGGCGGTCCGTTTTGCTTGATTCTTCACTGTGGTGCCGATGCTGCGGCCCGCTGGGCCTTGGCTGGCGGGTCAGTCCGTGAAGGACATGGCGCGGCGATACCATTCATGAAAGTGCTGCATACCGTCTTCCATGGGCGACTGGTATGGGCCGGTCTCGCTGACGCCGCGTTTGGCCAGCGCCCGGCGCCCGGCGTCCATGCGCTCGCCGATCTCGTCGTCCTCGACGCAGGTTTCCATGTAGGCGGCGCGCTCGGCCTCGACGAACTCGCGCTCGAACAGCGCGATTTCCTCGGGGTAGTAGAACTCCACGACGTTGCGCGTCTTGTTCGGCCCGAGCGGGTGCAGGGTGGAGACCACCAGCACGTTCGGATACCACTCCACCATGATGTTGGGGTAGTAGGTGAGCCAGATCGCGCCGTACTTGGGCAGCACGCCGTTGTTGAAGCGCAGCACGGCCTCATGCCACTTCTGGTACGTAGGGCTGCCCGGGCGCTTCAGGCCCGCGTGCAACCCGACCGTCTGGACGCTGTGCCAGTCGCCGAATTCCCAGCTCAGGTCGTCGCAGGAGACAAAGCTCCCGAGGCCCGGGTGGAACGGCACGACGTGGTAGTCCTCCAGATAGACCTCGATAAAGGTCTTCCAGTTGTAGTTGCACTCGTGGATCTCGACGTGGTCGAGCAGGTAGCCTTCGAAGTTCAGATCTTCGGCTACGCCCAGGCGGGCCAGGTCGGCGCGAACGTCGCGCTGCCCCTCGAACAGCAGGCCATTCCAGTTCTGGAGCGGCGAGCGGTTCAGGTGGACGCACGGACGCTCGGCGAAATGCGGCGCGCCGAGCAGTTCGCCCTTCAGGTCGTAGGTCCAGCGGTGCAAGGGGCAGACAATGTTCTTCGCATTGCCGCGGCCATTGAGCATGATGGCCTGCCGATGGCGGCAGACATTGGACATGAGCTCGATCCCGTCGGCATTCCGTACCAGGATGCGGCCCTCGTCCTCGGCGGCCAGCGCCTGAAAATCGCCCGTTTCGGGGACCATCAGCTCGTGGCCGACATAGCCCGGGCCCTTCTTGAACAGCAGTTCCAGTTCTTGTTGATGCAGTGCCTCGTCGATGTAGACGTTTACGGGCAACTGCGTATCAGCCGGCACCAGTTTCAGCGCGGTGCTGAGATTGGACATTATCCCCACTCCCTATGACAGGCGAAAGCAGTGAACAACCCAACCATCGAAAAAGAAATCGATATGGGAAAGACAGTCAGCCGCGCCCTGGCCCGCTTCCGGACCGAAAGGATGGAGATCGCGCTGACGAACCGCGGATTGTACCCGAGCGAAAAAGTTAAGGGACTGATTATTTAGCCTTTTTAGCGAAAAAGTCGACCCGGGTCGTCATGGAGGTGTCGTTCGGGGCGCATTCGGAAAGACGACCCAAGCGCACAAGTCACTTTCCGGCAACGCTGTCGATGCCCCCTGTTGCATGGGATGCGGGCAATGCCCCGCTTTGGCGTAAAATCCCAGCTTCCCCAGATTCAATGTCCGCAATGCCAAAGACTACGAGCTCCCCGGCCCAGACCGATCCGGCCGCGACCGACCAGCGGTCCGCCTCCGCGCCGCCCGTCTCCTACGAGGCCGCCATGGCCGAACTGGAGGCGCTGGTAGCCAGCATGGAGGGCGGCGCCTTGCCGCTGGAAGATTCTTTGGCCGCGTACAAGCGCGGGGCCGAACTGGTCAGGTACTGCCAGCAGATGCTCGAACGCGTGGAACAACAGGTTAAAGTGCTGGACGGCGATGTGCTCAAGCCCATGGCCACCGACACCGGAGACCTGGAATGAGCGAGTCGCAACAAACTACCGAAGCCGGCGATTTCGCCGGGTGGATGCGCGCCACGGGCGCCAGGACCGAGGCCGCGCTCGACGCCGGGCTGCCGGCTGTGGAGACAGTGCCTTGCACGCTGCACGAAGCCATGCGGTATGCTGTGCTCGGCGGTGGCAAGCGGGTTCGCCCCTTGCTGGTGCACGCGGCCGGTGAAGTAGCGGGTGCTGCCCCCGAGGCCTGTGACGCGGCCGCCAGCGCGGTGGAGATGATCCACGCGTATTCGCTGGTGCATGACGATATGCCCTGCATGGACGATGACGATTTGCGTCGTGGCCGTCCCACCGTGCACAGGGCCTATGATGAAGCGACGGCGCTGCTGGTGGGCGACGCGCTGCAGACCCAGGCTTTCGTGGTGCTGGCCGAATCGGCCTCGCTGGCCTCGCTCGACGCCGCCGCGCGCCTGCGCCTGGTAGCGGAACTGGCCCGGGCCTCCGGCTCGGTGGGCATGGCAGGCGGGCAGGCGATCGACCTGCAGCATGTCGGCCTGGCCATGTCGCTGGACGAACTGGAAGGCATGCACCGCATGAAGACCGGTGCGTTGCTGCGCGCCAGCGTGCGCATGGGCGCTTGCTGCGGTGCCGTGGATGAAGCCGGCCTGGCCGCGCTCGACCGCTACGCCGCAGCCGTGGGCCTGGCGTTCCAGGTGGTGGACGATATCCTCGACGTGACCGCGGATACCGCCACGCTGGGCAAGACCGCCGGCAAGGACGCGGCAAACGACAAGCCGACCTACGTGTCGCTGATGGGGCTCGAGCCTGCACGCCAGCTGGCGGAGCAGCTTCGGGTCACGGCGCACGAAGCGTTGGTGGTGTTCGGCGCGCGCGCCCGACGCCTGGGCGAACTGGCCGATCTCATCGTGCTGCGCTCGAATTGATTGGATACGCAGGAAAAACTGACAACCGGGCACAAGAATCCGGCCGCCGAACGGACATCATGACCTACGCACTGCTCAAAACTATTGACGACCCCGCAGCCCTTCGCAGGCTGGACCGCCGCCAGCTCAATACGCTGGCCGACGAACTCCGCGCCTACGTGCTCGAATCGGTGTCGCAGACCGGCGGCCACCTGTCGTCCAACCTGGGCACGGTCGAGCTGACCATTGCCCTGCACTATGTGTTCAATACACCGGACGACCGCGTCGTCTGGGACGTGGGGCACCAAAGCTATCCGCACAAGATCCTGACCGGCCGCCGCGACCGCATGCATTCGCTGCGCCAGTGGGGCGGCATCTCGGGCTTCCCGCGCCGCTCGGAAAGCGAGTACGACACCTTCGGCACCGCGCATTCGTCCACCTCCATCTCGGCTGCGCTGGGCATGGCGCTGGGCGCCCGCACGCTGGGCGAGAAGCGCGTTTCCATCGCCGTGATCGGCGACGGCGCGATGACCGCCGGCATGGCCTTCGAGGCCATGAACAACGCCGGTGTCTACAAGGACCTGCCGCTGCTGGTGGTGCTCAACGACAACGACATGTCGATCTCGCCGCCGGTGGGCGCGCTCAACAGCCACCTCGCGCGGCTGATGAGCGGCAAGTTCTACGCGGCCACCAAGAAGGGCATTGAACGCGTGCTGTCGGTCGCCCCGCCGGTGCTCGAGTTCGCCAAGCGCTTCGAGGAACATGCCAAGGGCATGATGGTGCCGGCGACGCTGTTCGAGGAATTCGGCTTCAACTACATCGGCCCGATCGACGGCCATGATCTCGAATCGCTGGTGCCGACGCTGCAGAACATCCGCCAGCGCGCCCTCGAAGGCGGCGGCCCGCAGTTCCTGCACGTGGTCACCAAGAAGGGCCAGGGCTACAAGCTGGCCGAGGCCGACCCGATCCTGTATCACGGCCCTGGCAAGTTCAACCCGGCCGAAGGCATCCGCCCGTCGACCAAGCCTGCCCGCAAGACCTACACGCAGGTGTTCGGCGAATGGCTGTGCGACATGGCCGCCGCCGACCCCAAGCTGGTGGCGGTGACGCCCGCCATGCGCGAAGGCTCCGGCATGGTCGAGTTCGAGAAGCGCTTCCCCAGCCGCTACTACGACGTGGGCATCGCGGAGCAGCATGCCGTGACGTTCGCCGGCGGGCTGGCCTGCGAAGGCCTCAAGCCCGTGCTGGCGATCTACTCCACGTTCCTGCAGCGCGGCTATGACCAGCTGATCCACGACGTGGCGCTGCAGAATCTGCCGGTGGTGTTCGCACTCGACCGCGCCGGCCTGGTCGGCGCCGACGGCGCCACCCATGCGGGCGCCTACGACATCGCGTTCCTGCGTTGCATCCCCAACATGATGGTGATGACGCCGGCCGACGAGAACGAATGCCGCCAGCTGCTGACCACCGCGTACCAGCAGGATTGCCCGACCGCCGTGCGTTACCCGCGCGGCGCCGGCACGGGCGTGGCGACCGAGGCCGCGCTCACCGCGCTGCCGGTGGGCAAGGGCGAGATGCGCCGCACGGGCGGCGCGCGCGCCGGCCAGCGCGTGGCCTTCCTGGCGTTCGGCTCGATGCTGCATCCGGCGCTGGGCGCGGCCGAGGCGCTCGACGCCTCGGTGGCCAACATGCGCTTCGTCAAGCCGCTCGACGAAGCGCTTGTGAAGAAGCTCGCGAGCGAGCATGACTACCTCGTCACCGTCGAAGAAGGCTGCGTGATGGGCGGCGCCGGCAGCGCGGTGCTCGAAGCGCTGGCTGCCGCCGGCATCGCCATGCCGGTGCTGCAGCTCGGCCTGCCCGATCGCTTTGTCGATCATGGCGACCCGGCCTTCCTGCTGTCGCAGTGCGGGCTGGACGCCAAGGGCATCGAGCAATCGGTGCGCGAGCGCTTCAACCTGGCCCAGCCTGCCGTCGCCACCCGCGCGGCCTGAGCCAACGGCGCGCCCGCGGCTTGCGGGCGCGCCGGTTTTCCTGATGGCTTCCCGATGCCATCACCCGTGCACCCCGTACGGGTATCGCCCCGCTCGTGGGCAGCCAAAGGCAAATTCCCTTAGAATCCCAGGTTCTGTGTTCGCAGCTGCGGGAAGCCATCGGCTTTGCCATCCCCGCGGTTTCACACTCGTTGCGCGGCAAGGTTGACTGCGAAAAATGCCGCGACCGTAGAGGAAACCTGATCGATATGAATGACATCAATCCCGCCTTTGTGATGCCCGACGTGCAGTCGAGCCTCGATACCCGCCAGATCCCCATCCAGCGGGTTGGCGTGAAGGGCGTGCGTTACCCCCTGACGCTGAAGACGCCGGCCGGCGCACTGGCCACCGTTGGCACCTTCAATCTCGACGTGCACCTGCCTGCCGACCAGAAGGGCACGCACATGTCGCGTTTCGTGGCGTTGCTGGAAGAAGAGCGCGAGCCGCTGGAACTGGCGAGCTTCCGCACGTTGCTCGACAAGATGCTGGTCAAGCTGGAAGCCGAGGCTGGCCGCATCGAAGTCACCTTCCCGTACTTCATCAACAAGATCGCGCCGGTATCCGGCGTGCAATCGTTGATGGACTATGAAGTCACGCTGATCGGCGAAGTGCGCAACGGCGCCACCAAGGTCTTCCTGAAAGCCCTGGTTCCGGTCACCAGCCTGTGCCCGTGCTCGAAGAAGATCTCGCAGTACGGCGCGCACAACCAGCGCTCGCACATCACCATGAACGTCGAGCTGGCGGCCGACCTGCCGGTCGAGGCGCTGGTGCGCATGGCCGAGGAAGAAGCCTCGTGCGAGCTGTGGGGCCTGCTCAAGCGCCCGGACGAGAAGTTTGTCACCGAGCGCGCTTACGAGAACCCCAAGTTCGTCGAGGACCTGGTGCGCGATATCGCCATGCGCCTGAATGCGGACGATCGCATCGTGACCTATGTGCTGGAGGCCGAGAACTTCGAGTCCATCCACAATCACAGCGCCTATGCCGTGATCGAGCGCGACAAGCGCGCGCAGTAATCCCGCCATGCCACAGTAAAAAAGCCACCGTGAGGTGGCTTTTTTATTGCATCGAGGCGTTTGCTTCAGGCGGCGGGGCGCTCCGGCAGCCGGATATCCGACAGCTCCCAGCGCGGCGTCACGCCGTAGCCGTAGTCGCGCGTGGCCAGCTCCGGCGCGGCTTGCAGCCGCATGGCGCCGGCGAAGGCGATCATGGCGCCGTTGTCCGTGCAGAAGGCCAGGTCCGGATAGTAGACCTCGATCTTCTTCTGCGCGCCAAGCTGGTTCAGCCGCTCGCGCAGCTGCCGGTTGGCGCCCACGCCGCCAGCCACCACCAGGCGCCGGTGCCCGGTCTGCTTGAGCGCGGCCATCGACTTGGCGGCCAGCACGTCGACGATGGCATCGACAAAGGAGCGCGCCAGGTTGGCCCGGTCCTGCTCGCACACATTGCCCAGCTTGCGGGTTTGCGTGAGCACGGCGGTTTTCAGGCCGGCGAAGGAGAAATCGAGGGTGCCAGAATGCAACATCGGACGCGGCAGGGCGTACGTGCCGGGCACGCCGAACTCGGCCAGCCGCGAGACTTCGGGGCCGCCCGGGTAGCTCAGGCCGAGCAGCTTGGCGGTCTTGTCGAACGCTTCGCCAGCGGCATCGTCCAGGGTCTCGCCCAGCAAGGTGTAATCGCCGATGCCGCGCACTTCCATCAGCTGCGTGTGCCCGCCCGAAACCAGCAAGGCAACGAACGGGAATGGCGGCGGATCGGGGGTCAGCAGCGGCGACAGCAGGTGGCCTTCGAGATGGTGCACGCCCAGCATCGGCACGTTCAGTGCGAAGCCCAGGGCGTTGGCCACCGACGCACCCACCAGCAGCGCGCCGGCCAGGCCGGGGCCTTGGGTGAAGGCAATCGCATTGATATCGGCGCGAGTGCGGCCGGCTTCGTCGAGCACCTGCTGCAACAGCGGCAGCACGCGGCGGATATGGTCGCGCGAGGCGAGCTCAGGCACGACGCCGCCGTAGTCGCGGTGCATGGCGATCTGCGAATGCAGGGCGTGGGCGAGCAGGCCGGCTTGCGTGTCGTAGAGCGCGAGGCCGGTTTCGTCGCAGGAGGATTCGATGCCGAGGACAAGCATGGGGCAGGCAAGGCCGGCATCAAGCGAGGCCGGCAAATCAAAGGGTTGAAGCGGGCTGACGACCATCGGGCCGGCAGCCTGGCATGAGGCCAGCAGGGTAGCACAGCGGCGCTGGCCATGCTTTTCGCTACAATCGCCGCTTCTTCCGCAGGCACTAATCAGGCATTCATTGGGCAAGACAGACATGGGCAGCAAGCAGACCGCAGAGACCGGCCGGGCCGGTGCGCGCGCCGGGCGCTTCGACGTGGCGGTGCTTGGCGCCGGGGCCGCGGGCATGATGTGCGCCGCCGTGGCGGGGCAGGGTGGCGCCAGCGTGGTGCTGATCGACCACGCGACCAAGGTGGCGGAGAAAATCCGCATCTCCGGTGGCGGGCGCTGCAATTTCACCAACCTGCAAGCGGGCCCGGCCAATTTCCTGTCGGCTAATCCGCACTTCTGTCGATCCGCGCTCGCCCGCTACACGCCGCAGGATTTCCTCGCGCTGATGCGCAAGCATGAGATCGACTGGCATGAGAAGCACCGCGGCCAGCTCTTCTGCAACGACAGCGCCGAGCAGGTGATCGAGATGCTGCGTGCCGAATGCGGCGCGGGCAACGTGCACTGGCGCACCGGCTGCGGCGTGGACGAGGTCAGGCGCGAAGGCGACGATTTTCTGCTGATGACGGCAAGCGGGCCGGTGCGTGCCGGCGCGCTGGTGGTGGCCACGGGCGGCCTGTCCATCCCGAAGATCGGCGCCACCGACATCGGCTACCGCATTGCCCGCCAGTTTGGGCTGGGCGTTGTCGAGACGCGCCCGGCGCTGGTGCCGCTGACGTTCGACGGGCAGGGCTGGGCGCCGTTCGTGCCGTTGGCCGGCGTGTCGATGGAGGTGGATATTGCAACGGGCAACGGCAAGACGGCCGGCGCCTTCCGCGAGGATTTGCTGTGGACCCATCGCGGCCTGTCCGGCCCGGCCGTGCTGCAGATTTCCAGCTTCTGGCGCCCTGGCACGCCGATCACCATTGACCTGTTCGACGGCAACGACGCCAGTGAATGGCTGCTCGAGCAAAAGGGTGGCAGCCGCAAGCACCTGGCCAACCTGCTCGCCGAGCGCCTGCCGGCCCGTCTGGCCGACGCCTGGTGCGCGGCAGCGGGCCTGAACGGCGCGCAGCCGCTGCATGATATGCCGGACAAGGCACTGCGCCGGCTCGGCGCGGCGCTCAACAGCTGGCAACTGGTGCCGGCAGGCACCGAGGGCTACCGCAAGGCCGAGGTCACCCTCGGCGGCGTGGATACGCGCGCGCTGTCGTCGGCGACCATGATGGCGCGCACCGTACCCAACCTGTACTTCATCGGCGAGGTGGTCGACGTCACCGGGTGGCTGGGCGGGTACAACTTCCAATGGGCGTGGGCATCCGGTGTCGCCGCCGGGCAGGCCGTGGCGGAGAGCGCAAGGGCCATGGTGGCGGGGACGGCCTGAGCGTCGTAAGCAGCATAGCGGCAAAAAAACCGCCATACGGGCTTGACAGCGGTTGTGCTACACTTGTAGCTTTCGTAAAACCGCTAACAGCTGCTACTTATTTCAGCAAAATGACCACGATCCACCTTAAAGAAAACGAGCCGTTTGAAGTTGCCATGCGTCGTTTCAAGCGCACCATCGAGAAAAACGGCTTGCTGACTGAATTGCGGGCTCGCGAGTTTTACGAAAAGCCGACGGCTGAGCGCAAGCGCAAGAAGGCCGCCGCCGAGAAGCGCCACTACAAGCGCATCCGCAGCCTGATGCTGCCGAAGAAGATGTACTGAGCGTACCCTTCGCGTTCCGCATCAAAACCCGCTGTGGGCAAGGCTCCGGCGGGTTTTTGCATTGGCGGCCCGACGGCCGGCGCTGCGCCTGGCCGGCACCATCCCGCCCACACTTTCCTGGAATAATGCGATGTCCCTCAAAGCCCGTGTAACCGAAGACATGAAGGCCGCCATGCGTGCCCGCGAGACCGAGCGCCTCGGCACCATCCGCCTGCTGCTGGCCGCCATCAAGCAACGGGAAGTGGACGAGCGCATCGAGCTCGACGACACCGCCGTGCAGGCCGTGATCGAAAAGCTGATCAAGCAGCGCAAGGACTCCATCTCCCAGTTCACCCAGGCCGGCCGCACCGACCTGGCCGACAAGGAGAGCGCGGAAATCGAAGTGCTCAAGGTCTACATGCCGGCGGCCCTGTCGGATGCGGAAGTGGCCGCCGAAGTGCAGGCCGCGGTCACGGAAACCGGCGCCGCCGGCCCGCAGGACATGGGCAAGGTCATGGCCGTGCTCAAGGCCAAACTGGCCGGCCGTGCCGACATGACCGCCGTCTCAGGTCTGGTCAAGGCCGCGCTGGCGGGGCGTTGAGCGGGTCAGGGCGCGAGCTGGCAGCTGCCGGCTGAAGGCCGATGGGTATATTTAAAGGCACTTCTTGTCCACCACCCCTCGCCGGCGCTGGCTGCAATCCGTTGCGCCTGCACTACAATGTAGTGTTAAGAGGCCGGAAAGCGCCGTGCCGGTCACGCACTTCATGAACCAGATATCGCCGCTGCCCGGCTCCACGGGCAGTTCGGCCATAGGACGACAAGCCGGGTGATTCCGCAATCCTTCATTCAGGACCTGCTCAACCGTGTCGACATAGTCGATGTGGTGGGCAAGTACGTGCAGCTGAAGAAGGGCGGCGCCAACTTCATGGGGCTCTGCCCCTTTCACAACGAGAAGTCGCCGTCGTTCACGGTCTCGCCGACCAAGCAGTTCTATCACTGCTTTGGTTGCGCAGCGCATGGCTCGGCCATCGGCTTCCTGATGGAATACTCGGGGCAATCCTACCCCGATGCTGTGCGCGAGCTGGCGCAGTCGGTCGGCCTGTCCGTGCCCGAGGAGCGCGACCGGCTGCCGCCGGCCCAGCGCGCCGAAGTGCAGGCGCGCTCGCTGGCGCTGTCCGATGCCATGACCCGCGCGACCGAGTTCTACCGCAAGCAATTGCGCAGCGCGCCGCAGGCGATCCAGTACCTCAAGAGCCGCGGCCTGACCGGCGAGATCGCGGCGCAGTTTGGCCTGGGCTATGCCCCGGACGACTGGCAGGGGCTGGAGTCGGTGTTCGGCAATTACCGCGACGATGCGATCGCCGGGCCGCTGGTGGAAGCCGGCCTGATGATCGAAAGCGCCGAGAAGCGCGACGCCGATGGCAAGCCGCGGCGCTACGACCGCTTCCGGGACCGCATCATGTTTCCCATCCGCAGCACCAAGGGCCAGGTGATCGGCTTTGGCGGGCGGGTGATGGGGCAGGGCGAGCCCAAGTACCTGAATTCGCCGGAAACACCCCTGTTCAGCAAAGGCACCGAGCTATATGGCCTGTTCGAGGCCCGCCATGCGATCCGGGAAACCGGCTATGTTTTGGTGGTCGAAGGCTATATGGACGTGGTGGCCCTGGCTCAGCTGGGCTTTGCCAACGCCGTGGCCACGCTGGGCACGGCCTGCACGGCGGTGCATGTGCAAAAGCTGTTGCGCCAGACCGATGCCGTGGTGTTCTCGTTCGACGGTGACGCCGCCGGGCGCCGCGCGGCGCGCCGGGCCCTGGAGGCTTGCCTGCCGTACGTGGCGGACAACAAGACCATCCGCTTCCTGTTCCTGCCCGCCGAGCACGACCCGGACAGCTATGTGCGCGAGCAGGGCACCGACGCGTTTGCCGCGCAGGTGCGCGACGCCATGCCGCTGTCGCGCTTCCTGCTGCAGGTGGTGTCGGAGGGGCAGGAGCTGCGCCAGGCCGAGGGGCGCGCCCGCGCCCAGTACGAGGCCAAGCCGCTGCTGCAGTCCATGCCCGCAGGCGGCCTGCGGTTGCAGATCGTGCGCGAGCTTGCCGATGCCACCGGCACCACGCCGGCCGAAATCGAAGCCGTCTGCGGGCTGGCGAGCGACCCGGCGCGGGTCGGACGCTTTGCCCAGCCGCGGCCGCGCACCAAGCGCCAGGCCCCCACCGGGCTGGAGCAGCGGGTGCTGCAGTTGCTGATGCGCTACCCGCAGCTGTCGACCCGGCTCGACGCCGATAGCCGGGCACTGCTGCTGGAAGACGAGCAGGCCGACGCCGAAGTGCTGGCGCACCTGGTGTCCGCGTGCGACGAGTTGCAGGGCGAGGTGAACTTCGCGGCCTTCAGCGAGCATCTCGCGCAGTCGCCGTACGCCGAGGTCTACGCCAATGTGCGCGCCGCGGTACTGCGCGAAGAGATCGATGAGGAACCTGCCGAGCAGGAGTTCGACACCGCCATCGCCAAGCTGCTGGCGGGGCCATTGCGCCGTGAGCTCGACATGCTCCAGCAGTCGGTGATCATGGGCACAGCGGATGAGGAAGGCAAGAGCCGCATGCGATGGCTGGTCAGCGAGATCAATCGCCGGCGGCAGTTAGGTTGAATCGGGCTGAATTTGGCTGAATGGGTTTGACCGTCCGGTAGGTCGGGCAAGATGGGTGGTAACAAATAAGTGAAGGTTTGGCGCGGCCTGGCTACGCTTAAGCCTTGATTTTTCAGGTGAAAACCTCACCTGTTGGGAAGCCGGCTAATTGCTAGTGTTACAATAGCCGGTTTGGATAGCGAGATCTTTCTCTCCCCTTCTGGTGAAAGTGAGCGTGCCAATGGCAAAGGCCAAAGCAACCGAAAAGGTTTCCACTAAAACTCCCCAATCGGGGAGCGGCAAGGCGTCCGTGAAAACAACGGCGGCTGCGAAGACAGCCGCGTCAGTCAAGGCGCCAGCCCAGCCTGTGCCAGCTAAGACAGCTCGGAGCGCCAAGGCGCCCGCAGCGTCCACTTCCACCGGGACCAGCCCATCCGAAAACCTGAAGCCCTCGACTTCGGCACACGAGAGCGGCGATAGCGCCAATACAAGCGGCAAGCACGCCGCATCTGTACCTGTGAAAGGCAAGAGTATTACCGTGGCGAAACAGCAGAATACCGAAGTCGAGAGCAAGAAAGCGGCAGCGACCAGCGCCAAGACCGGAGACGCCAAGCCAGGCGTCGCCGAGCCCGAGGCCACGCCGAATGCCGCAACTTCCGCCCCCGTTGCATCCGAGCGTCCCGCCGCTCCGGCAGTCAAGCCGGAGCCGAAGAAGCGTGGCCGCAAGCCCAAGGCCGGAGCGCAGCACGACGACAGCACACCAGACGACGTGACTGAAGAGCTTTACGAAGACGAGATCCCTGCGGCGGCAACGCCGACCGCCGCGCCCAAGAGCGAAAAGCAAAAGGCGCGCGACCGCAAAGCCAAGGAAAAGGCTCTGCTGAAGGAGTTCGCCTCGACGCAGCAGGGTACCGAGGAAGAACTGGAAGTACGCCGCCAGAAGCTCAAGGCGCTGATCAAGCTTGGCAAGTCGCGCGGCTACCTGACGTACGCGGAAATCAACGATCACCTGCCGGACGACATGGTCGATTCGGAAACGATCGACACGCTGGTCGCCACGCTCAACGACATCGGCATCGCCGTCTACGAACAAGCGCCCGACGCAGAAACGCTGCTGCTCAACGACAACGCACCGTCGGCCACCAGCGAAGAAGAAGCCGAGGAAGAGGCTGAAGCTGCACTTTCCACCGTTGATTCCGAATTCGGCCGCACCACCGATCCCGTGCGCATGTACATGCGCGAAATGGGCACGGTCGAGCTGCTGACGCGCGAAGGCGAAATTGAAATCGCCAAGCGCATCGAGGCCGGCCTGAAAGACATGGTGATGGCGATCTCCGCCTGCCCGGTCACGATCTCCGAGATCCTGGCCTTGGCCGAGCGCGTTGCCAGCGATGAAATCAAGATCGACGAGTTCGTCGACGGCCTGATCGACCCGAACGCAGCGGACGTGCCCGTGGCCCCGCCGGCTCCGGCCGTGGTGGCGGCCGCCGAAGAAGACGAGCTGGAGTCCGACGGCGAAGAATCCGACGAGGACGAGGATGACGATGCCGGCGGCCTGGCTGCCTCGGCACGCCAGCTCGAAGAACTGAAGCAGGCCGCGCTGGAAAAATTCCGCGTGATCGCCGAGCAGTTCGACAAGATGCGCCGCTCGTTCGAGAAGGAAGGCTACAAGTCCAAGTCCTACGTCAAGGCCCAGGAAGCCATCCTGAACGAGCTGATGAGCATCCGCTTCACCGCCCGCAACGTCGAACGCCTGTGCGACACGCTGCGTGGCCAGGTGGACGAAGTGCGCAAGCTCGAGCGCTCCATCCTGAAGATCGTGGTGGACAAGTGCGGCATGCCGCGTGCGGATTTCGTCGCCCGTTTCCCGGGCAATGAGACCAACCTCGAGTGGATCGACACGATTATCAAGGACGGCAAGTCGTACAGCACCATCGTCGAGCGTAATGTGCCGGCCGTGCGCGAGCTGCAGCAAAAGCTGATCGACCTGCAGATGCGCGTGGTGCTGCCGCTCAAGGAGCTCAAGGAAGTCAACCGCAAGATGAGCGAGGGCGAGAAGCGCGCCCGCGAAGCCAAGCGCGAGATGACCGAGGCCAACCTGCGCCTGGTGATCTCGATCGCCAAGAAGTACACCAACCGCGGCCTGCAGTTCCTCGACCTGATTCAGGAAGGCAATATCGGCCTGATGAAGGCGGTGGACAAGTTCGAATACCGCCGCGGCTACAAGTTCTCGACCTACGCGACGTGGTGGATCCGCCAGGCCATCACCCGCTCGATCGCCGATCAGGCGCGCACCATCCGTATCCCGGTGCACATGATCGAGACGATCAACAAGATGAACCGCATCTCGCGCCAGATCCTGCAGGAAACCGGCAACGAGCCGGATCCGGCAACGCTGGCCGAGAAGATGGAGATGCCGGAAGACAAGATCCGCAAGATCATGAAGATCGCGAAGGAACCGATCTCCATGGAAACGCCGATCGGTGACGACGACGACTCCCATCTTGGCGACTTCATCGAAGACACCAACACGCTGGCCCCGGCCGAAGCGGCGCTGCACGGCTCCATGCGCGACGTCGTCAAGGACGTACTGGACTCGCTCACGCCGCGCGAAGCCAAGGTGCTGCGCATGCGTTTCGGCATCGAGATGAGCACGGACCACACGCTGGAAGAAGTCGGCAAGCAGTTCGACGTCACCCGCGAGCGGATCCGCCAGATAGAAGCCAAGGCATTGCGCAAACTGCGTCACCCGAGCCGCTCCGATAAGCTTAAGAGTTTCCTTGAAGGCAGTTGATCGGTATCATGCCGGTCTGACTTTCCAGGGCCTCTAGCTCATGCCTGGTTAGAGCAGCGGACTCATAATCCGTTGGTGCCGTGTTCGACTCACGGGAGGCCCACCATTGTTGAAAAAGCCCCGCAGATTCCTGCGGGGCTTTTTCTTTGCCGCGGCGTTTGCGCGGAGGTGCAAATCGTGGCCTGGCCACCGCTGTATTGCAGCCTTCCGCACCCTTATCGCCACATTGGACTTAAGCAGGCTGCGCTATTTGTCCATGCCGGCAGTGGGCGCTTTCTTGTGGCTGGACGCCTTGCCAGCCGGCTTCTTGGCCGAAGCCTTTGAGTCGGTGAGCGCCGAGGCCGTGTTCTGGTTGGCACCCTGGGTGTACGGGTCAAACTTGTCGTTGGCCTTCGCGGTATCTGGCACGTAGCCGTCTTTGTTGGTCGTGCGCTGAGGGTCCGGTACATAGCCGTCCTTGTTGGTGCTACGCATGTTGTAGTCGTAGCGATCCGCTGGATTTGCAGGGCCTGCGGCGTGGACGGTACCAGGTAGGAGAACTGCAATTGCCATTGCGATAGCGATCTTCATGGATGACTCCTTCCAATCAAAGTCGTTGCAAAGCCGATGACCCTCGCGCGCTTATCTGCCGCAACGGCCCGTCTATTAGCGTAGCCGTCAGGCTTGCAGAATTCCAGTGATCATTTTGCTGCGCGCTTGTGGCTGAGCACTTGTGGTTGAGCTCATGTCTGCCGTTCGCTACTTCAACCCCATCCAGCGGCAACGCGGGCGACCGGGCCTGCCGCGCTTGCTGCGTTTGCTCTGCCTTCCGCCGTTTCCTTGCCATCGCGCCGGAGGTACTATGCTGAGCGGGCTCAGGCAAGGAGGGCGTATGCCGCAAGATTTCCACACCAGTCGCAAAGCGCGTTGCATCGCCCTCGCCGGCGCATGCCTGCTGGTTTCCTGCGCTGTTGTCCAGGAGGCCGCGCCGCCTGAGCTCCAGCCCGCCGACGCCCATCGTACGATCGCGACCCTGCATGCATCCGGCGTGCAGATCTATGTATGCAAGCGCGATCAGGGCAGTGCATTGGCGTGGGCGTTCAAATCCCCCGAAGCGGATCTGCGCGACGATTCCGGCAAGCTCATCGCCAGGCATTACGCCGGGCCGACCTGGGAGGCGCCTGACGGCAGCAAGGTAACCGGCAAAGTCCTGCGGCAGGCCGCAAATGCCAGGACGCCCGACAGCATTGCGCTATTGCTGTTGCAGGCGACAAGTTCCGGAGGGGCTGGCTTGCTAGCGGGAGTGCATTACGTTCAGCGCCTGAACACGCAAGGCGGCATTGCACCCGCTCTGGCCTGCACCGAGGAAGGACAGGAAAGCCGCGTGCCGTATCGCGCGGACTACGTATTTCTCGAATAGACGAGCCTCGCTGAGGCAGGCGCGTTCGCTCCGATGGCGTTGCCGTTCGTGCTGGTCGGGCGAGCCGCGCAGCGCCAGGCCCTCAAAGTTTCTGCACGGCAGCCAAGTCGAATATCTTCGCCCAGCGCAACGCTTCCTTCCGGCTTGCCATCGGGATCTGCCAACTGCCTTGCGCATGATGTTCAAGACGCAACGCAAGCATCCATGCGCTGCCGTTCTCCAGCGCGGTGGCACCCGCTATATCCGCAAAAATGAACTTCGCCTGCTGTCCGTCGACATCCAGGGCGCCACGCTTGCGTTCCGGATCCACGCGCATCGTGCCCCACGCGCCCTCCAGCGACAGGATGCGCTCGCCCTTGATCTTGACGCCGTGGATCGCGCGGTAGCGGCGGACCAGGCTTGCGACGAATGCCGCGAGCAGCGCCGCGCAGAACACGACAGCGGCGGTCCCGGCGATCGCGCCATGGGCCGCGGCCACCGTGGCGTACAGGCGGACCGCGCCGTAGATGAGGGCGCCGATCAGGGCGAGGCCGGCGATGATGAATGGCACGTCTTTTCCTTTAAAGAAATCGCAGTGAAGGGACAGGCTTGCGGCTAAGGCGGCGATGGCCGCTGCGGCGTGACCGATGTGCCGAAGGTATTGCCCATGCGGTGGCTGGTCGCGGAGTAGTTGAACAGCCCCAGCGCATTGGAGGGACGCTCCACGATGGCTTCGGACGCCAGCTTGTGCTCCGAGGGTGGCTGGCCGGGGGCGGGCTTGGGGCTTAGCTTTTGCGTCAGGCAAGGAAACGATGGGGCCCGCATGCCATTGACTTCGACCTCGACACAGCTCGCCGTGGCGTCCCCCGTGGGTGGGGACGCTTCCGCAGCGAGCAGCGGGCAGGCCGCGCCAAGGCTGCCTGCGGCAATCACTACAACGTTCAGCCATCCGCGCATTTCGTGCTCCGTCTTCGTTGATTGCCAACCATGCCATTGGCGATATGCCTGAAGTGTAGCGCTCCATTTCGAATGGCGCGGCATCCAATTCCTCAGCGATATCGCAGCCGTTGAGGCGCGTCGCCACGTCCCGCACCCGCACATGAAGCTTTCGTGACAAACGACAGTCGGCGCGCGGGCCGTTCGTCTAACCAATCGTACGCGGCGCTGAAATGATGACCGCTCATCATGGCCTCATCGGATGCGATCGCTTACGACTTGCCTCTGGTCGAGGCGCCGGCGCAAGGGAACGACGGCAATTGTTTCGCAAGGGATTGAGCAAACACATGCATGACAAGAACAAGAACGATGCGTCCGCGCGCTGGAGGGCGCTATGTCTGGCGGTACTAGGACTAGGGACGCAGGGAACCGCGATGGCGCAGGCGCCCGCTGCCACCGAGGCGGCAGCGCCGGGTGTGCAGGCCGATGCGGAACGGCGCGTCGACATCAACGAGTACATCGTGCGCGGGAACACAGTGCTGGATGCGCGCGCGATCGAGCGCGCGGTCACGCCTTACCTTGGACCGAAGCGCACGATGAAGGATATCGAGGGCGCGCGCGACGCGCTGCTGGCGGCCTACCAGGCAAAGGGGTACCAGTCGGTGTACGTGGACCTGCCTGAGCAGCAGGCGGTTGGCGGCGTGGTCTTCCTGCAGGTGAGCGAGACCAAGGTGGGCCGCGTGCGCGTGGTGGGAGCGCAGTACAACTCGCCGGTAGAGGTACGTGAGCAGGTGCCCGCGCTGGCGGAGGGCGCGGTGCCGGACTTCAACCAGGCGCAGACGGAGCTCACAGCCTTGAACCGGACCGCGAACCGGCAGGTGATGCCGCTGGTCAAGCAGGGCGCGCTGCCTGGCACCATGGACGTCGATCTCAAGGTCGAGGACAGCAGCCCGTGGCGGGCGAGCGTGGGCCTGAACAACGACTACAGCGCGGATACCAAGCAACTGCGGGCCACGGCTTCGCTGGGCCACGACAACCTCTGGCAACTGGGGCACAGCGCCTCGGTCAGCTTCTTTGGCGCCCCGCAGGACCTGAACCAGACCCAGGTGTGGTCCGGCTCGTATGTGGCGCCGCTGCGAGGCACCAACTGGGGCATCGAGGCTTCCGGCTACAAATCGGACAGCAACGTCGCGACGGTAGGCGGCACCAACGTATTGGGCAAGGGCTATGCGGTTGGCGTGAAGGCCACCTACACCGTGCCGAACACCGGAGCATGGTGGCACGCATTCAGCGCGGGCGTGGACTTCAAGGACAACGAAGAGGTGACGCGCCTGGGCAGCGCCGGCGATACGGTGCCGCTCAAGTACGCGCCGATCACGCTCGGCTACTCGGGCTTCGGCCAGACGGAGCGCGGCACCTATGGCCTGAACCTGTCGCTGGTCGCGGGCACGCGCAGCTTCCTTGGCTACGGCAGCACCGCGCAGCAATTCGACTACAAGCGCTACAAGGCGTCGCCGAGCTTCATGGTGCTCAAGGGCGATACCAATGGCTCCTACACCTTCGCGGGCAACGCGCAGCTGGGCTGGCGCCTGGCTGCCCAGATCACGGATTCCCCGTTGGTCTCGAACGAGCAGATCGCGGCCGGCGGCATGAACTCGGTGCGCGGCTACCTGTCCGCCGAGACCACCGGAGACTATGGCGTGGTCGGGTCCGTGGAAATGCGCACGCCGCCGCTGGCCTTCTTCACTTCCGTGGTTGAGAACTGGCGTGCTTACCTGTTTGCCGATGCCGGCCAGGTCCGCCTGCGCGATCCGTTGCCCGAGCAGAAGAGCAACTTCTCGCTCGCCTCGGTGGGGGTGGGCACTACGTTCCGCCTCGGCCAGAAGGTCACGGGGCGCCTGGACCTGGGCTATCCGCTCAAGGACGGGCCACGCACGCAGCGTGGCGACCCGCGCGTGAATTTCAGCGTCACCGCCAGCTACTGAGCGCGCGCGGCGCGCTGCTTCCAACCCGATACATCGACTCCTTACGAGCTAACCGAGAACCACTGTCATGCGACGCATCCTTTTGCTCGTGCTCACGTTGCTGAGCACACTCCTGCCGGACCTGGCCCATGCCTGGTGGCAGCCCGACTGGGCTTATCGCAAACCGATCACGATCGACGCCGGCCCCAAGGCCGGTGCCATCGGCGGCGATGCCGGGCGTACCCCGGTGCTGCTGCGCCTGCATACCGGCAACTTCAGCTTTGAAGGCGTGAGCGAGACCGGCGCCGACCTGCGCTTTGTTGCCGCCGACGACAAGACCGTGCTCAACCACCAGATCGAACAGTTCGATCCGCTCTTGGGCATCGCGCTGATCTGGATCGACGTGCCATCGGTCTCGGCCGCTGGCCCGCAGCAGTTGTGGATGTACTACGGCAACGCCAAGGCGCCGGCATCGGGCAATGGCCAGCGGACCTTCGACCCTGACTACACGCTGGTCTACCACTTTGCCGAAGGCAGCGTGCCGGCACGCGACACCACGGCGTACGGTAACCACAGCCAGACAGCTGTGGTGAGCATCGATGGCACGGTCATCGGCAAGGGCGCGCAGCTCGGCGCCGCCCCGCTGGTGCTGCCGTCGTCGCCGTCGCTGGCGCTGGCCGCCGGCGCGCCGTTCAGCTTCTCCGCCTGGGTACGCCCCGAAAAGCTCGGAGCGCAACAAGTCGTCTATGCACGCCGCGATGGCGCGGGCGAACTCGTCATCGGCATCGACCAGGGCGTGCCCTTCGTGCAGGTCAATGGCCAGCGCAGCAATCCCGGCCAGCCCGTGCAGGCGGGGCAGTGGTCGCACCTGGCAGTCAAGTCCGATGGCAAGAGCGTGTCGCTGTATGTCGGCGGACGTCCTGCCGCATCGCTGGCAACCGCCTTGCCGGCGCTGAACACGCCGGCCACGCTCGGCGCCGACGCGGCAGCGGCCAACGCGCCGGCCGCGGCTACCGCGCTGAGCCCGTTCACCGGTGCCATCGACGAAGTGCGCTTGTCCAAGGTCGCGCGCCCGGATGCGCTGATCCTCGCCGACGCCGTATCGCAAGGCGCCGAATCGCGCCTGGCCGTGTTCGGCGCGGACGAGCAGCAGGCCGGCAAGAGCCACTTCGGCTTCATCCTGGCCGCCATGCCGCTGGACGCCTGGATCGTGGTGGGCCTGCTCGGCATCATGATGGCGCTGTCGTGGGCCATCATGATCAGCAAGGGCCGCAGCTACGGCGCCACCTCGCGCGCCAACGCTGCTTTCATGGTGCATTTCCGCGAAGCGGCCGGCGCGCCGCTGGATCAATTGGCCAAGAGCAACCGCGTACCCGAGGCGGTCAAGGCGGATTCGTCGCTGTGGCGCCTGTATGAAATGGCGGTCGAGGAACTGCACCGCCGCCATCAGATGGGCTACGACCTCAACGCGGTCTCCGACGCGACCATCAGCGCGATCCGCGCGTCCATGGATGGCGTGATGGTGCGCGAGAGCGAGCGCATGGCCAAGCGCATGAACTGGCTGTCGACCACCATCGAAGGCGCGCCGTATGTGGGCCTGTTCGGCACCGTGATCGGGATCATGCTGGTGTTCGTCGTGGCGGCCATGGCCGGCGCGGTGGATATCAACTCGGTGGCACCGGGCATGGCCGCGGCCTTGCTGTGTACCGCTGCCGGGCTGGGCGTCGCGATTCCCGCGCTGTTCGGCTACAACTGGCTCGCCTCGCGCTCGGATTCGATCGGCGCCGACATGGCGGTGTTCGTGGACGAGTTCGCCACGCGCCTGGCCGAAGAGCAGGGCGAGGGACGTCGCGTCCCCGCTGCCCTGCACCGGGCTTAAGGGGAGCGCGCGGCCATGGCATACGCAGCCAAGTTCGGCACCAAGAAGCGCACGGGCGGCATCAACATCACGCCCTTCGTCGACGTGCTGCTGGTGGTGCTGGTGATTTTCATCCTGACCAGCAATGCCAGCATCCCGGGCATCAAGGTGGACCTGCCCAAGGCGAGTTCGTCGGTCGCGCTGGAGAAGCCCAAGACCAAGGCCATCACGATCGACAACGCGGGCCAGGTGTTCCTCGACGCCTATCCGGTGACGCTGCCGGAGCTGGAGGAGCGCCTGCGCACGGAGAAGGCGCTCACGCCGGATTTCCCCGTGATCGTGCGGGGCGACGCCGCCGTGCAGTACGCGAAGGTGGTGGAGGTGCTGGACCTGCTCAGGCGCATCGACCTGAACCAGATCGGCCTCGTCACCGGCAAGCCGGCGTGAGGAGAGTCGGGTGAAACATCGTGATCCAACTCCTCCTCCCCGGCAGCGCGCCATCGCCTTGTGGCGCCGCTGGGGCGGGCTGATCATCGGCGCGCTGGTCATCATCGGGCTGGCCGTGCTGGTCTGGCGCTTGCTGTCCGACACCGCCAGCACCAAGCGCGAGGTGGCGGCCACGCCGATGCTGGTGCTGCCACCGCCGCCGCCGCCACCTCCCGAGCCCGAGAAGCCGCCCGAGCCGGTGCCGGAGAAGGTCAAGCCGGAAGTGGTCGAGCCTGAACCCAAGCCGGCGGACCCGCAGGAAGCGCCGAAGGACGACGCACCCCCAAGCCCGTCGAAGGATCTCGGCGACCCGGTCACGATCGACGGCGCGGCGCAAGCCGGCACGGATGCATTTGGCATCCAGGCCGGGCGCGGCGGCGGCATGACCGGCGGTGGCGGCGGGCTGGGCAGCCGGTCTTACTCGAGCTACGTCTCGGGTGCCTTGCAGCAGGCCTTTGCGCGCGACCAGCGCACCCGGCAGCTGGCGTTCGAGGACATCCGCATCGAGCTGTGGCTGGACGCCGACGGCCGCGCCACGCGCGCGCTACTGCTGCGCAGCACCGGCAACGCACAGACCGATGAAGCCGTGCTGGCCATGGTGCGTGATTTCCGGGCCGACGAACGGCCGCCGGCATCGCTGCGCTTTCCGATGCGCATGTCGATCAAGGGGCGCCGGCCGTGACGCGGCCAGCGGGCCGCCGCCGCATGTCTCACCGCATGCCCAACCTATTCCACCTCATTCTCGTGAACGAACCGATGAACCATCCAGCAAACTCCCGGCGCCATGCGGAGCCGGCTCGCAAGACCCACGCGCTGGCCGTCGCCATGGCGATCGCGCTGCTCGGCGCAAGCGGCGCGGGCTATGCGCAAAGCGCGGCGCCCGCCGATAGCACCATGGTCAAGCTGATCCGTGGCCTGATGCAAAGTGGCGCCCTGAAAAAAGATGTTGGCGAAGCCTTGCTTGCCCAGGCCCAGACCGAAGCCATGGCGCAGCAGCAGGCGCAGCGCGTGGCGTCGGCAGCGCCGGCCGCCGCTGCCGGCGGCATGCGCGTAGAGCCGGGCGACGTGCGCGTGCCCTATATCTCCGAGACCGTGCGCGACCGGATTCGCGACGAGGTCAAGGGTCAGGTCATGGCCCAGGCCCAGGCCGAAGGCTGGGCGGCACCGAACGAAACACCGGAATGGACCAAGCGCATCCGCATCGAAGGCGACGTGCGCGTGCGCGACGAATCGCGCTTCTACTCCAGCAACAACAGCGACATCGCCATCGACTGGGCGGCCATCAACCAGGGCAGCGGCTTCGACGTCAACCCGAACACCAACCTCTCGCTGCCGCCGCTGGCCAACACGCGGCAGAACCGCGTGAGCCTGCTGCGTGCCCGCGCCAGGTTCGGGGTGCTGGCCGATATCTCCGACAGCACGCATGCCGGCATCCGCATTGCCACCGGCAACGACGACAGCCCGGTGTCCACCAACCAGACGCTGGGCGGCGGCCTGGCCAAGAAGAACGTGTGGCTCGACCAGGGCTGGCTGTCGTACAAGCCGGCGGAATGGCTCAACCTCACGGCCGGCCGCTTCGGCAACCCGTTCGTGTCGTCCGACCTGCTGTTTTCGCACGACCTGAACTTCGACGGGCTGGCGGCGCAGTTCGACAAGGCATTGCCCAACCGGGACGTCGCGCTGTTCGGCACGCTGGGCCTGGTGCCGCTCGAGTACTCCTCCGACAGCTTCCCCAGCCGCAGCCAGAACAAGGCGAGCAGCGAAAAGAAATGGCTGCTGGGTGCGCAGATCGGCGCGAGCTGGAAGCTCAACAACGACAATCACCTGCGCGGCGCGCTGGCGTACTACGATTTCCGCAACGTCAGCGGGCAGGTGTCGCAGCCTTGCGCGTTGTACGCCGGCGCCGACGGCTGCAGCACCGATTGGTCGCGCCCGGCCTTCATGCAGAAGGGCAACACGCTGATGCTGTTGCGCAATATCGCGCTCAATCCGCTGGATCCGGCCGGCACCCCGCAGCCGCAATACGTGGGCCTGGCGTCCAAGTTCCAGCTGCTGGACCTGAACTTCCGCTGGGAAACCAAGGTGGCGGGCAGCCTCGGCCTGCGCATGGATGCGAACTACATCCGCAACCTGGCCTACGACGAGGGCGGCATGTTCTCGCGCGCAAACGGCGGCATCGTCAATAACTTCGGCGGCAGCGGCGGCACCAGCCGCGCGGACTTCAAGAGCGGCGGCAACGCCTACATGTTCCAGGCCACGCTGGGCAAGCCCGTTACGCTTGCCAAGGGCGACTGGAACATGCTGCTTGGCTACAAGCGCATCGAGCCGGATGCCATGCCGGACGGCTACAACGATTCGACCTTCCACCTGGGCGGCACCAACGCACGCGGCTACTACGTGGGCGGCTCGTACGCGCTCGACAAGAACACGTGGGTGACCGGGCGCTGGACGTCGACCAAGGAGGTCTATGGCCCGCCGCTGGCGATCGATATCTTGCAGGTCGAGATCAACACGCGCTTCTAGGAGGGATACCGTGCCATCCACATCA
Organism: Cupriavidus sp. PET2-C1; assembly: GCF_054515855.1. Lineage (NCBI taxonomy): Bacteria > Pseudomonadati > Pseudomonadota > Betaproteobacteria > Burkholderiales > Burkholderiaceae > Cupriavidus > Cupriavidus sp. PET2-C1. Next base: position 3,063,302 of record NZ_CM137259.1, on the reverse strand, counting down.
TGCTTGCGCGGCGCCTGGCGTCCGCTGGCGCTCGCCGCCAGCTTCGCGATGGCCGGCGCAGCGGCTCACGCCCAGCCGGCCCAGACCATGGAAGAGCGCCTGCGCGCCCAGTTGCGCATCACCACCACGCAGCTGCAACAGGCGCAGAACGAACTGGCCGCGCTCAAGGCCGGCGCGCCACATGCAGGCGCCGCGCCATCCGGCGCGGATGCCGACACGAAGAAGGAACTGGAGCGTGCCCGCGCGCAACTCGCTGCCGAGCGCCAGGAGCGCGAGCGGCTGAGTGACAGGAACCAGCAGGCGCAACAGCAGGCACAGGCGGTTGCCGAGAAGGCGAGCACGCAGATTGCGCAGTACCGCAATGCTTATGACGAACTGCTCAAGCTCGCGCGCGCAGCCGAGGCGGAGCGCCAGCGCCTGGCCCTGGAGGCCAAGGCGCAGCACGCCACGGTGGCGCAGTGCGAGGCCAAGAACGTGAAGCTCTACGCAGCGGGCCAGGAGATCCTGCGCGCCTACGAGACGGTGGGCCTGGGCACGGTGATGATCGCGCGCCAGCCCTTCGCGGCGCAGAGCCGGGTGAAGTTCGAGCAGATCGCGCAGGAGTATGGCGACAAGCTGTACGAAGGGCGCTTCGCGGCCGGCGCCGCGGCAGCCGCCGACGCGCCCGCGCAGGCGGCTGCCGATGTCAATGCTGCGGCGAGCGCCACGAGCGCCACGGGTGCGGCAGAGGCGCCACGCCCATGACGCGCAACGCCAGCAACGGACCGCGCATGGCGGTGGCGCCGAGCCTGCTGTTGCTGGGGCGTGAGTGTTTTGTCATGTTGCTGCGATGTAATGAGGAGCGCAGGCCAGTGCGCGGGCAAGGCGATGCCGCTGGCCCGCACAGGCGTTTGCCCGCGCTCCCGGAGAAAAAAGGTAAGACACAGATGATTCGAATGAAATTGCACGTCCAGTCCATGCTGCCGCCCGTGCGCATGGCCATCGGCGTCCTGCTGGCCTCGTGGCTGAGCGCAGCGCCGGTGCAGGCCGCGGAGCCTGCCACGGCAGGCGGTCCGGTGGTAGCGCGCGCTGGCTCGGTCACCGTTGGCCAGGATGACGTGGAGCGGCTGCTGCAGGGCCTGCCGGAAGCGGACCGCGCCGCGGCCAGGGGCAACCGCGCGGGCATCGAGAACTGGCTGCGCCAGCGCCTGGCCAGTGAAGCGCTGCTGCGCGAGGCACAGGGCAAGGGTTGGGCGGAACGGCCCGAGGTGAAGGCGCGCGTCGATGCCGCCGTGCGCGAGATCGCCGCGCGGATCGTCTCCTCCACCTACCTGGAGTCGGTCACGCAGGTGCCGGCGGACTATCCGTCTGAGCTCGAGGTGAAGGCGGCCTATGAAGAAGGCAAGGCGAACTTCCAGGTGCCCGCCACCTACCGCGTCGCGCAGATCTTCCTGGCTGCCCAGGGCAGCGACGCCGCGGCTGCGGCCAAGGTGCGCGACGAAGCCCGCAAGCTGGCCACGCAGGCACGCCAGGGCGATTTCGCGGCGCTCGCCAAGAGCCGCTCGCAGGATCCCCGTGGCGCGGAGCGTGGCGGGGAAGTCGGCACGCTGCCGCTGGCGCAGATGCTGCCGGAAGTGCGCGACACCGTTGCCAGGCTCAAGGTTGGCCAGGTAAGCGACCCGGTGCAATCGGCCGCGGGCTTCCATGTGATGAAGCTGCTGGACACGCAGGCTGGCCGCACCGCAACGCTCGACGAGATCAAGCCGCAGTTGGTGGCGGCCATGCGCCAGCAACGCCAGCAGCAGCTCGTGCAGGCCTATATGGCAAAGCTGGTTGCGCCAGGCACGGCCAGCATCGACACCGCCGCGCTGGATGCCGTGCTGCAAAAAGTGAACTGAAGCGGGTGGGGCGCGGCATAAGCCGCCCCCTCAAGCCAGACCCAATCCCAATTTCCATTCTTTTTAACGTCAGGATATCCATGACCACCACCGCAACCCAGATCGAAACCTCGGCATCCAGCCAGCCCGCACTGCTGATGGCAGTCACCTCGGAGCAGGTCTCCGATGCCATCAAGGCCGCCGGCTGCGCCGTGACGGCCATCGAGCAGGACGGCGTGCTGCGCCTGCACAGCGCTAGCCATGGCGTTGGCTTCCAGGTCCTCTGGGGCAACACGGTCGCGCCAGATGCGTACCTGGATTTCACGCTGAGCTGCCCGCTGCGGGTGCAAGGCGGCGCGTTGCCCGAGGGGGTGCTGGGCGACTGGCATCGCGCCAAGCGCTTCGCGCGCGTCGCGCAGCACGGCGAATTCCTGGTGCTTGAGATGGACGTGGTGATCTCCGGCGGCGTGGGCCCCGACTATCTCACCGTGGCGCTGCAGCTGTGGACGCAGATGATGGGCCAGTTCTTCCTGCATCTGCGCAACTTTCAGCCGGCGCAATCGGATGCAACCGCGGATGCCCCTGCTGCCGCTCCTGTGCTGGAAGAGGGAGCCGCCGCGTAATGACACGCAAGCTGGCTGTGCCGCAGAAAGTGTGGCGGCGTTTGCTCCGTACGCTGGGGCTGGTGGGCCTGGGCCTGGGCGCGGCGTCTTCTGCCGCCGCCCCGGCGCAGCCGTTCCCGCAGCACTGGATGCGCTATGCGCAACTGGCCAGCACGGAGTTCCAGGCGCGGCTGGGCGATCCGGCCGATGCGAGCGCCCTGCGTTTGCGGGATTGGATGCAGGCCCGCGCGCAGCCGGCCGCGTCGTTGGTGATGCGTGTATGGCTTGCCCCCAATGGCCGCGTGGAGCGCATGGAGTTCGACTCGCTGGGCAATCCGCAGGCCGACGCGGACCTGCGCGCGGTGCTGATGACGAAGGCGTTGCCCGAGCCGCCGCCGCCGGATATGCGCCAGCCCATGGTGCTGGAGCTGGGGCTGGATGGCGCGCAAGCGAGCTGATGTGGCGATGGCTTTCGACCTGGGCCACCGCAGCGGATGCGTGCGGCGCTCGCTGGCCTTTGCCGCGCTGGCGCTGCTCTTGGTGCTGGCGGCAGGCACGGCCGGATGCGCGCCGCTGCAGGCGGCGCCATGGCGAGCCGCGCCCGATTTCTCGCGGCTGGTGCGCGAGAATGGCCCCGCCGTGGTCAACATTGGTGTGGCCCGCGAGGCATCGCCCGATCCGCTGCGCGGGCGTGCGCCGGGCCAGGACAATGTCGACGAGACCAGCCTGGGCTCGGGCTTCATCCTCAGCGGCGACGGCTACATCCTCACCAACGCGCACGTGGTCGCGCGCGGGTCGCTGGTCAGCGTGAAGCTGACCGACCGGCGCGAGTTCAAGGCCAGGCTGATCGGGCTGGATGCCGTTGCCGACGTCGCCCTGCTCAAGATCGACGCCACCGGTTTGCCGACGGTGAAGATCGGCGACGCCGCGAGCGTGGAGGTGGGCAGCTGGGCCCTGGCCATCGGCTCACCCTATGGGTTCAGCAACTCGGTCACGGCCGGCATCGTCAGCGCCAAGGGCAGGGTGCTGCCTGGCGCCGAGTACATGCCCTTCCTGCAGACCGACGTGCCGGTCAATCCCGGCAACTCCGGCGGCCCGCTGTTCAACCTCAAGGGCGAGGTGATCGGCATCAATTCCCGCATCTACAGCCGCAGCGGCGGCTACCAGGGCTTGTCGTTCGCCATCCCCATCGATGTGGCCATGCGCATCAAGGACCAGTTGCTGCGCCAGGGCGCGGTGACGCGCGGGCGTATCGGCGTGGCGGTGCAGGAGGTCTCGCAAGCCCTGGCCGATTCGTTTCGCCTGCCCCGGCCCGCGGGCGCGCTGGTGAGCTATGTCCAGCCCGGCGGGGCCGCCAGCCGGGCCGGCATGAAGCCGGGCGACGTGATCCTGCAGGTGGGTGCGCGCGACGTCGTGCAGTCCGCCGATGCGCTGATCTTCATTGCGGACCTGGCGCCCGGCGTCGCTGTCCCGCTGCGCGTCTGGCGGGACCGCGCCGCGCTCGAGCTGGAGGTACGGCCCGATCGCTTCGACGCGCCACGGGTGGCGCGCCCGGCCGCGCCCGGGCACGCGCCGCTGGGCATGATGGTCAGGCCGCTGTGGGCGCAAGAGCGGCAGGTGCTGCGTATCGACGGCGGCCTGTTGGTGCAGCGCGTGAACGCGGCCGCGTCGCGCGCCGGCATGAACGCCGGCGACGTGATCCTCGCGCTCAACGGCCAGCCGGTCGACAGCATCGAGGCGCTGGCCGACGAGGCCAGCGCGGCGGACGGCGCGGTGGCGCTGCTGGTCCAGCGTGGCAACGCACGGTTGTTCATCGCGATCGAGACACGGCAGCCGCCGGGTCCCGGGCAGGAGGAGTGAGCCGTGTCACGGCAGTGCTGGCACGCAGTCACGGCGGCGTCACATTGGATCCCTACGATGCGCACGAGTATGCACTTGGGCCGCGCGCCCGATGCGGCAGGGACTCCTCAACGCACATGGCATTGGATCGTGATGGCAAGCTTGGTCGCATCCCCCGGTGCGCGCGTACTGGTTGTCTATATGGCGGTCCTGGCCCTATGCCTTGCCTGCCAGCAGACCCGCGCCCAGCAGCCCTCCAACCGCGGCGCGGTGGAGATGGCATTCGACCTGCCGGCCCAGCCGCTCAAGCAAGCGTTGGCGCAATACGATGCGCAGACCAGCCTGTCCGTCTTCTTTTCCTCCGAGCTGGCAGCGGGGCGAACCTCGACTGCCGTCCACGGCACCTTCAGCCCGGAAAGCGCGCTGCGCAAGATGCTCGAGGGCACGGGGCTGGACGTGCAGGCAGCCGCGGCCGATGCCTTCGTGCTGGTGCCCGCGCCGCACCAGGCGGACACGGCCATTGCGCAGCCGCCGGCCAGCGCCGCGCGGCAATATGAGGGCGCTGTGCAGTCGCAGGTCTATCGGGCGCTCTGCGCGCGGCCCGCACTCGCGCTCGGGGAATATCGCCTCGCGCTTTATGTGCAGCTCAATGCGGCCGGCCGCGTTGCGCACGTGCGCCTGCTGGATACCACCGGCGACAAGGCACGCGATGCGGCCATCATCGAGACCGTGGAGCACGTCGATGTGGGCCAGCCGCCCGGGAATCCGGCCAAGGCATTCGTGCTGCTGGTCAAGCCGGTGCGCTGTGACGCCGCCGCGGCCCGCTCCGGGTCGTGCCAACCACCCTGCGGCCGGCAGGCGAGCCGATAGATGAGCGACTCCAGCCGCTCCAGCTTGCGCGAGCTGCTCGCGCAACGCTACGACGACCTCAAGCGCCGCCTGACATGGCGCCTGGGCTCGGCCGAGCTCGCCAGCGATGCGCTGCACGATACCTGGGTGCACCTGGAAGACCGCAAGGAAGAGGGCGAGCCGGTCAAGAGCCCGGCTGCCTACCTGATGCGCATGGCCACCAACCTGGCGCTGGACCGGCTGCAGCGCGACCGCCGCTACATGAGCGCCGAAGAGATGGAGACGCTTATGGCCGAGATCGTCGACCCCGCGCCCGGCCCCGCGCAAACGGTCGCGGCGCGTGACGAGGTCGAGGCCGTTGCACGCCTCATCGAAAGCATGCCGCCACGCCGGCGGGCGATCTTCCTCGCGGTGCGGGTCGATGAACTGTCGAACCAGGAGGCCGCGGTGCGCTTCGGCGTGTCGCCGCGCCTGATCGGCCTGGAGCTCAAGCGGGCCCATGAGTACTGCATGGCGCATAGCCCCAAGCATGGATGAAAAAAAGCATGCCGATCTATTGCTTCCCAACCGTCTTGTCTATGTCCACAGGCAAACCACGGTGGCGGCTCGCTTGATGCCATGATACGAAAGATGAATCCTGCGCTACAACCGGAACGCACGCTTGACGCGATCGAGCGGCAGGCGCTTGCCTGGGTGCGCCGCGTGGCGGCGGGCGAGATGACACCGGCCGACGGCGCTGCGCTGCGGCGCTGGTGCATGGCGGATCCCGCGCACCGGGCTGCCTTTTCCCTGGCACGGCAGCGCTGGGACCAACTGGGCCACGCGGGCGAACTGGTCGTGGCGCGTAACCCGGCGAGCTTGCATTTTGTCGAGGCGCGGCAAGCGCCGAACTGGCAGCGGCGCGCTTTTCTCGGCGGCGCCATGAGCGCGGCGGCGGCGGCCGCGGCAGTGGCCGTCATCCAGCCACCGCTGGGCCTGTGGCCTTCCGTGGAAGAGCTGCGCGCGGACTACCGCACCGCGACCGGCGAGCAACGCCGGCTGGCGCTGGCCGAGGATGTCACCGTCGAGCTGAATACGCGCACCAGTATTGCCGTGCGCTCCGGAGCGGGGCGCGTGCAGGGCATCGACCTGATCTCCGGCGAAGCCGCCGTCGATACCTTGAATGCGCCGCGGCCGTTCGCGGTTGTCGCCGGGCCGGGGCGCGCGTTTGCGCAGAGCGCCCGGTTTGAAGTGCGGGTCACGCCTGCCGGCGTGTGCGTGACTTGCGTCGAGGGGACCGTGCAGGTGGCGCATGCCGCGGGCATCGCGACGCTGAGCGGCAAGCAGCAACTCACCTACGATAGTGCTGCGCTAGGACGCATTGTGCATGTCGATCCGACGTGGATGCCGGCGTGGCGCGATGGCTACCTGCGGTTTGCCGATGCACCGTTGCGCGAAGTGGTTGAGGAGATCAATCGCTATCGGCCGGGTAGGGTGGTGCTGCTGGACAAGCGGGTGGCGGGCAGGCATGTGACGGGGCGGTTTCAGATTCGATCGCTGGATAAGGCGATTGCGCAGATGCAGCGCTCGCTTGGGTTGGAGGTGCGGTCGTTGCCGGGGGGGATTGTGTTGCTTAGTTAAGCGGTTTCTTGAAGGTGGCGGTTTTTGCGCTGCTGGCTGCTGGCGCAGATTGGCGTTTTTGGAGCAGGGTTTTACTGCTTCTAGCTGCTGGCGCGGCTGTGCGGGGTTGGCCGTTTACGCACATGGAGGTGTCACTTTTCTTTACTCGTAAAGAAAAGATGGTATGAACGCGCCCCGTCCCCGCAGTGGAGCGCGAGGTAGCGAGACGGTAGTGTGGGTCAGGCAGAAAAGAGTCTGATGAGAGGGGGTCCCTCCAGACCGAACGGCATCGCAATGTGCCAGAGTGGAAGATGTCACCACCACTACAGGAACGGAGGGACCCGAAATGAATGCTATGACATTTGGGCTGGATATTGCAAAGCATGTGTTCCAGCTGTACTGGGTTGACCCTGAGACTGGCGAGATTCACAACCGGCGATTTCAGCGTCAAAAGCTGATCGAGTTTCTAGCTCAGCACAAAGGACGCGTGGCGCTGGAGGCGTGCGGCAGCGGGCACTGGTGGGCCCGCAAGCTCCTAGAGATGGGCTATGAGGTGAAGCTGTTGCATGCGAAATACGTCCGCCCGTTCGTGCAAACCAACAAGACTGACGCCGCGGATGCGCGCGCAATCTGGACGGCGGCGCAACAGCCGGGCATGCCGACAGTGACGCCGAAGACAGTGGAGCAGCAGGCCACGCTGGTGTTGCATCGGATGCGAGAGCAGCACATCAAGATGCGCACCATGATGATCAACGCTTTGCGCGGCGCGCTCTATGAGTTTGGCTTGAGCTTCAAGAGGGGGCGTCAGGCAGGTCTGGCGGAGATGAACGAGAGACTGGCCGAAGTGGAGGAAGACGTGCCGGCGAGGGTCTTCGAGGCGTTGCGCGAACAGTTCGAGCTGATCGGTCGGCTAGACAAAGGCATTGAGCAGTTGGAAGGACAGATCAAGGCCTGGTCCCAAACGCAGCCAGCGTGCGAGCAACTGATGGCGATTCCGGGGATTGGCATGCTCACGGCCACGGCGATGCTAGCGACGATTGGCGATGCGCAGGGCTTCGAATCGGGGCGGCAACTGTCGGCCTACTTGGGGCTGGTGCCGCGCCAGCGTGGCACTGGGGGCAAGGTGCAACTGGGGGCGATTAGCAAACGCGGAGACCGTTACCTGCGCATGCTGCTGATCCACGGTGCCAGGGCAGTCCTGTTCCGGGCCAAGGACAAAGGGACTTGGTGCGACCAGCTGGCGCGCCGACGCCCGACCAACGTGACGGTGGTGGCGATGGCGAACAAGGCGGCGAGAATTGCCTGGGCGGTGCTGAGGGGCAAGGAGCCGTATGAAAGAGACCACGAATTGAAGAAAGCGGCGAGGGCCAGGCAAATGGCGGATTCCGCGCTAGGGCATCTGCGCCTACCAAAACCGTAGGCACAGCAGCCCTAGCTGCGGCTATGAAGCAGGTTAATTGAATTCGACTAGCAGGTTGCGCGGGTAGACGTGAAGTGATGGCAAGGCAGGTTGGACCGCAAGAACGAGACCCTGATCGGTTACAAGTGCTTCGAGCACGCTGAAAAGACGAGGGCCGCTCTTGGCGAATTCCATAGGGGCCCGCAGGCTTGACCTGCATGAGGCCGGATATAAGGCTGCAACCAAATCCTCGCCGAGCATCATGAGATGATTTACCTGGCAAACCGGGGCGCGTTCATATAAGTAACCAAAAGAAAGCGATCCTTGCAGGAGGCTGGCGTGACGTCATTGGGTACCCCAATGATTTCGTCGTACGGCCCCGGGTTCTAATGGCCTCGTGCCGTTACCGGTTCAGAGCACCACGAACCAGCCAATGCCCAGGGATTCGTGGTGGCCCCCCCGGTAGCGGCCACCACGAATTTCAAGCCGTCTGTCGCTCGCGGGGTGGCCGGCCACGAAGTTGCAAGCGTCCCGTTTCCGTCGTGGGCGCGGTGGCGCCGGATTGATAGGCCGAAGAATTCTTCCACCGCGCCCACCCCACCACGAAACCATCACGACGTGATATATCGTGGCGTTTCGAACCGGTACCGGCAGATGTGTGAACGAGCAGGGATGCCGCTACCGAGCAGCCTCACCACGAAATCAGCGTCATTTGCTGGATAGTGGTCCTTTAAACCGGTAACGGCACGAGGCCATTAAAACCCGGGGCCTGACGACGAAACCACCGGGCTGCGCAACCCCGACAAGCCAGCCTCCTGCAAGGATCGCTTTCTTTTGGTTACTTATATGAACGCGCCCCGGTTTGCCAGGTAAATCATCTCATGATGCTCGGCGAGGATTTGGTTGCAGCCTTATATCCGGCCTCATGCAGGTCAAGCCTGCGGGCCCCTATGGAATTCGCCAAGAGCGGCCCTCGTCTTTTCAGCGTGCTCGAAGCACTTGTAACCGATCAGGGTCTCGTTCTTGCGGTCCAACCTGCCTTGCCATCACTTCACGTCTACCCGCGCAACCTGCTAGTCGAATTCAATTAACCTGCTTCATAGCCGCAGCTAGGGCTGCTGTGCCTACGGTTTTGGTAGGCGCAGATGCCCTAGCGCGGAATCCGCCATTTGCCTGGCCCTCGCCGCTTTCTTCAATTCGTGGTCTCTTTCATACGGCTCCTTGCCCCTCAGCACCGCCCAGGCAATTCTCGCCGCCTTGTTCGCCATCGCCACCACCGTCACGTTGGTCGGGCGTCGGCGCGCCAGCTGGTCGCACCAAGTCCCTTTGTCCTTGGCCCGGAACAGGACTGCCCTGGCACCGTGGATCAGCAGCATGCGCAGGTAACGGTCTCCGCGTTTGCTAATCGCCCCCAGTTGCACCTTGCCCCCAGTGCCACGCTGGCGCGGCACCAGCCCCAAGTAGGCCGACAGTTGCCGCCCCGATTCGAAGCCCTGCGCATCGCCAATCGTCGCTAGCATCGCCGTGGCCGTGAGCATGCCAATCCCCGGAATCGCCATCAGTTGCTCGCACGCTGGCTGCGTTTGGGACCAGGCCTTGATCTGTCCTTCCAACTGCTCAATGCCTTTGTCTAGCCGACCGATCAGCTCGAACTGTTCGCGCAACGCCTCGAAGACCCTCGCCGGCACGTCTTCCTCCACTTCGGCCAGTCTCTCGTTCATCTCCGCCAGACCTGCCTGACGCCCCCTCTTGAAGCTCAAGCCAAACTCATAGAGCGCGCCGCGCAAAGCGTTGATCATCATGGTGCGCATCTTGATGTGCTGCTCTCGCATCCGATGCAACACCAGCGTGGCCTGCTGCTCCACTGTCTTCGGCGTCACTGTCGGCATGCCCGGCTGTTGCGCCGCCGTCCAGATTGCGCGCGCATCCGCGGCGTCAGTCTTGTTGGTTTGCACGAACGGGCGGACGTATTTCGCATGCAACAGCTTCACCTCATAGCCCATCTCTAGGAGCTTGCGGGCCCACCAGTGCCCGCTGCCGCACGCCTCCAGCGCCACGCGTCCTTTGTGCTGAGCTAGAAACTCGATCAGCTTTTGACGCTGAAATCGCCGGTTGTGAATCTCGCCAGTCTCAGGGTCAACCCAGTACAGCTGGAACACATGCTTTGCAATATCCAGCCCAAATGTCATAGCATTCATTTCGGGTCCCTCCGTTCCTGTAGTGGTGGTGACATCTTCCACTCTGGCACATTGCGATGCCGTTCGGTCTGGAGGGACCCCCTCTCATCAGACTCTTTTCTGCCTGACCCACACTACCGTCTCGCTACCTCGCGCTCCACTGCGGGGACGGGGCGCGTTCATACCATCTTTTCTTTACGAGTAAAGAAAAGTGACATCTCACACGTTCTAAAACGGCCAACCCCGTACAGCCGCGCCAGCAGCCAGAAGCAATAAAACATCGCCCACCCACGCCAGCAGCAACCCCAAGCCCGCTTAACACCCCCCTATCCCCCTGTCACGAAATCTTCAAATAAAACCTTGCCGATTCCCCCGCGCCCAACGGTCTAGATCCCAGGAGCATCGACGGCGCTTGCCATCGATGGACACGATCGCAGTGCCTGCTCGCCGAGCCATGCCAAGCCATGCCGGGCGAGCGGGCCACGCCGAATGAGCTAGACGGGAATGGAAGCCAGAATGAACATGCGCGTTCACTACAAGAAGATGCCCTCGCGACAGACAACGCGATTCAGCAGAACGGTACTCACGATCCGACCGCTGGCCCACGCCATCGCATTGCTCGTGGCAGCCGGCGGCAGCATGCAGAGCGCGCATGCGCAACAAGCCTTCAGCCGCGCCTGGATGGCGCAAAAGAACCTGATGCAGGACACGGCGGCGGCAACCGGGCGCTTGCCCAACGGCCAGCCCGCCGCATCGCTCACCAACCCGCAGGCGCAACAGCAACGCGCCAACGAGCAACTGCAACGCTCCATCGACAACCTCAACGTGGCTGCGCGCGGCATTGCCGCCATGCAGGCTGCGCAGGCCGCCGCGCGGCAGGCGGCGATGAACGATGCGTCGGTGCCCGATGGCCTGGCCGAAGGCGGCCTGAAGGTGGATACCAACAGCCTGACCGCGGGCTGGATCAACGCGAGGCCGCTGGACAAGGAAACCGGGCAGAAGGTCGTCGACGGCAGGACGCAGGTTACCGTCCGGCAGACCGCGGACAAGGCCATCCTGAACTGGGAGACCTTCAACGTTGGCCGGAACACGACGGTGCAGTTCGACCAGCAGCCGAGCTGGGCGGTGCTCAACCGCGTCAACGATCCGCAGGCGCGGCCCAGCCAGATCCAGGGGCAGATCAAGGCAGACGGCACGGTGATGATCGTCAACCGCAACGGCATCGTGTTCTCGGGCAGCAGCCAGGTCGATACGCGCAACCTGGTGGCGGCAGCAGCGGGCATGACGGATTCGCAAATGCGCAAGGGTCTCTACAGCGATGCGCTTGGCGTCGGCAATGTGCCGACCTTTGCCAACGACCTGGTCACCACGCCGAGCACGTCATCGAACGGCAATGCCACGGGCGACGTGATCGTCCAGGCCGGCGCGCGCATCGAAACGCGCAAGCCGCAATCGGTGACCGAAGGTGGCGGCTATGTACTGCTGGCCGGGCGCGAAGCGCACAACCACGGGTCCATCTCCACACCTAGCGGGCAGGTCACGCTGGCCGCCGGCGACAGCTTCATCATCCGCAGGGGCGTTGGCACCGATGCCAACCAGGATTCGAGCACGCGCGGCAACGAGGTCAGCGTGCAGCGCAACGCCGGCAGCCTGGCGGGCCGCGTGAGCAACAGCGGCTTTCTCCAGGCGGCGACCGGCGACATCACGCTGGTTGGCCGCAGCGTGGAGCAGGCCGGCGTGGCGCTTGCCAGCACCTCGGTCAACACGCGCGGCACGCTGCACCTGAAAGCCGTGGGAGACGCCGAGAGCCGGGTGATCCTGGCGCCCGGCAGCGTTAGCGCCATCCTGCTCGACGACAGCAACGCCACGGCCTTGGACGCGCAGCGCGACGTGCTGATCAAGGACTCCGCCCGGCCGAGCGATGGCGCCTACAACCGGCGCGACCAGTCTCTGGTGAAGATCGATTCCAGCGGCGACGTCGACTTCCAGTCCGACTCCATGACGCTCGCCACCGGCGGCCAGGTGATGGTGGGCGCCGTGCGCCGCACGCGCGTGGCGGACCGCGCCGCGATCGACGTGGCCGGCGCCGTGGGTGTCAGCGTGGCGATGGAATCCAACAACGTCATGATCAACGTGCAGGGCAACGAGCAGCGCGACGCCCCGCTCAACCGCGACAGCAAGCTGCTCAACAACGCCAATATCTGGATCGACCGCCGCACGCTGGTGCGCGTCGCCGCGGGCACCAACGGCTATGCCACCGAGCGCATGTACACGGGCGGGGGCCTGCTGGAAGTCAGCGGCTACCTGAGCACCGGCGGCCACAGCATCGGCGAATGGGCCGCGCAGGGCGGCACCGTGGGCTTCAGCGGCGGCGAGCTGGTCACGCAGGCCGGATCCGGCATCAACGTCTCCGGCGGTTCGCTGAACGTGCAGAGCGGCATCATCAAGCAGACCTGGCTCAGGGGAGCCGACGGGCGCTTGTACAACCTGGCTACCGCGCCTGCGGACAATCTCTACACCGGGCTGTATCGCGGCTTCGAGAACGCGCACGCGCGCTGGGGCAAGAACACCACGGAATACTTCCTCAGCCCGCTGATCGCGCCGGGCGAGCGGCTGGAAAACGGCTACACGCTCGGGCGCGATGCCGGGCGCGTGGTCGTTGGCACGCAGTCCGCGGTGCTCGAAGGCCATATCGACACCACGGTATTCCAGGGCGATCGCCAGCGCGAGGCGCGCGATGTCAGCCTGGACGGCTACAAGCAATCGCAGATCGCCGCGCCACGTGCCGGCCAGTTGATCGTCGGGCAACTCACGCCGATCTACGACAGCAAGACCGGCACGCTGCGCGACAGCCCGCAGGCACTGGTGAAACAGGTGGATATCGGCATCGTGCAAGGCATCGCGGATGGCCTGGCCATGACGGACGCGCTGCCCGACGAGCGCAAGGGCAAGTTGCGCCTGGATGCCGGGTGGATCAATGGGCTTGGCCTGGGCGCCTTGAAGGTCTACGCCAGGGACGGCATCGACGTTGGCGCCGCCGTGCAAGTGGCCGCGGGCGGCGACCTCGCGCTGCATGCCACGCAGGTGGACGTGCGGGCGGACCTCGCGGCGCGCGGCGGCCGCATCGCGCTGGGCAACATGATCAATCAGTACACCAGCAGCGCCGGTGGCGCCTGGCTGGACGTGCCGGTGGCGGCGATACCGGCCAAGGGCTATACGCCCGGCGTTTCGGTGGGCAACGGTGTCACGCTGGATGGGCGGGGGCTATGGTCCAACCTCGAGCTGGACTTCACCCGGATTGGCGGGCTGCCCTACGTCAACGGTGGCGCGATCAGTATCAGCAGCACTGGCGACGTCACCCTTGGCACCGGCAGCGTCCTGGATGTGTCGTCGGGCGCGGCGCTGCTTGCCGGCAACAAGGTTCAGGGCGGGCGGGGCGGCAATATCACGCTGTTGTCCAACCAGAACGACGTTGCCGGCAACGGTTCCGGCGCCTTGCGGATGAACGGCGAACTACGCGGCTACGGCGTCAAGGGCGGGGGGACGCTCACCATCGACACCGGCGTGGGCATTGCCATCGGCGGTGGCTTGCTGGCGGACAGCGGTTTGTTGCCGGCGGGCCAGTCGGTATCGGTCAACCTGACGCTGGCGCAGTCGGTCACGCTGCCGGCCGGCACGGTGCTGGCCAGTGATTTCACGTACGCGGCGGACACCGTTGCGCCGGGCCAGGCGATGCAAGGCAACCCGCTGTTCAGCGCGACGCGCAAGGTCACGTTGCAAGCGCCGTGGCTGGTGCCGCGCGGCACGACCTGGAACTTCGCGGTCATCGACGACAAGGGCCGCTTTTATTCCAACGGCAACATCGCCCCCGCCGGTACCGTGCTGGTAGGCTCATCGGGCGACCTGGCACCGGGCTATGTGGTGCCGGCGGACGTCTTTCCCAACGGCATCCCCGTGCCCGAGTTCAATAGCACCCTGCTGGCCGGCACGCCGTTGTCCAAGGACGTGGTGCTGGCTGAGGGCGCCAGGCTGCTGGCCGGCACGAAACTGCCGGGCGCGGTGGCGGTCAAGCCGCTGCTGGTGCTCGGCAACGAGGTGTTCCAGAGCGGCTTCTCGCGCTATGCCGTGGCCGCCCAGCAAGGCGTGCAGGTGGCCCGGGATGCCAACGTGGCGGTAGCCATGCCGGTGCTGCGCTTTGACGCCGCCGCGGGCCACGCGGTGGCCAGCGGCGCCGATCCGGCGCAAGTCCTGGAGCGCTGGCTGCCGCCGTTGTGGCAGGAAGACCCGCTCAAGGCCACGCTGGCCCAGCGCGGCGGCGCCGACCTGGCGTTGTCGGCCGGTTCGGTCTACACCCAGGCGCCGCTGGTCGTCGGGCAGGGCGCCACCGTGACCGTGGATCCGGGCCGTACGCTGAGCCTGCAGGGCAATGGCCAGATCACCGTCGAGGGCACGCTGAACGCCTGGGGCGGCAATATCGCATTGCTGCCCGGCAAGCTTGGCACCGGCAACCAGGCGGACCGGCCCAACGGCATCGCGAATGCCATGTCGATCTGGATCGGCAACGGCGCCGTGCTCGATGCCGCCGGCCGCGCGGTCACTGCCGTCGACGCACGCGGGAACGTATACGGCAAGGTGGGCCAGGGTGGCACGATCGAGATCGGCGCGCGCCATAACCTGGACGCTACCCAGATCGACGCCGCGGACGCCTTCGTCGTGGTTCGGTCCGGCGCGCGCATCGATGCCTCTGGCGCTTCCGCGCGGCTGGACCTGCCCGGGCTGGGCGCCACGCAGGTGGCGAGCGACGGTGGCGTCATCGCGCTGAGTTCCTTCCGCGGCCTGTTCCTGGACGGCAGCCTGCGCGCGGCCGCCGGCGGCCAGGGCGCCGCCGGCGGCACGCTGGCGCTGAACCTGGAGACGCCGGCCTACGGCCCGGTGGACAACTATAGCCAGAAGAGCCCCAGCGTCGAAGACGCGGTGCGGGCCGCGCGCGAGCTGGTGGTGGCGCAAACGCAGGGCGCCACCGCGCTGGCGGCCGGACTGCGGCCTGGCGAGCGCGATGCCGCCCTGGTCTACGGCGCCGGGCGCATTGGCGTGGACCGCATCGGGGCCGGTGGGTTCGACAACGTCGCGCTGCTGGCCAACGGCTTGATCAGCTTCGATGGCAACGTCAACCTGGCCGTGGGGCAGAGCTTGCGCCTGACGACCAGCGCGATCGCGCTGGCGGAGCATGCCGCAGCCGGCACCCAGGTCAGCCTGGCCGCGCCCTATGTCCGCCTGGCCGGCACGACCCGCGTTCCGCCCGACTTCTACTACATGCCCAACCCCACTGTGAACACCACGGGCGTGCCGCTGGTGTCGCAAGGCACCCGGTTGCAAGTCGAGGCGGACCTGCTGGACCTGGTGAGGGCCACGCAGATCGGCGTGCGCGGCGTCATCAAGCGCAACGCCGACACATCGCTGGCGGTGGAGCGAGGTGCCTTCGACGAAACGACCCTGCGCAGCCGCGGCGACATGCGCATGTACCGCGACGCCTCGCTGAACGTACCCGGCAACCTCACGCTGGCGGCCGCGCAGATCTACCCGGGCATGGGCGATAGTGGCTCGGTGACGGTCGGACAGCGCAGTTTTCTCGACAACTACGGCAACGTCCAGCGCGAATTCGACCCGGCGCGCCACCTCAACATCGAGCGCGTGGGCGATGAGTTGCCCGCCATGCCCTATTCCGTCTTCGGCCGCCTGAGCTTCAGCGCCCCGACCATCAACCAGGGTGGCGTGGTGCGGGCGCCGCTGGGCAACCTCGAGCTGGGATCGGCGGGCTATGGCGCCGTGACGGAGCACCTGAACCTGCTGCCGGGCAGCGTGAGCTCGATCAGCGCCAACGGGCTGGTCATGCCCTATGGCGGCTCGCTGGACGGGCTCAGCTATCTGCAGGACGGCAAGGACGTGGTGTTCAACGGCGTGGGCAATGGCCCCGCCATGACCCTGACCGGGAAGACCATCGACGTGCGGCAGGACGCGGTGCTGGACCTGCGCGGTGGCGGCACGCTGACCGGCGCGGCCTTCCTCGCCGGGCGCGGTGGTTCGGTGGATGCGCGCATGAATCCGCTGGTGCAGGTCGGTGCCCGCGGCGGCTTCACCTTGCCGGGCCTGTCGACCAACCCGGTCTATGCGATCGTGCCGGGCGTGCAGCCCGGCTATGCGCCGGTGGTGGCGGAGAAAGGGGCCAGCGATCCGGCCATCGGCCGCCAGATCACGATCGGCGCCGGCGTGCCGGGCCTGCCCGCCGGCAGCTACACGCTGTTGCCTTCCACCTTCGCCTTGTTGCCCGGCGCGTTCCGCGTCGAGCTCAACGGGCTTGGCAATGGCACGTTGGCGGCCAGCGGCGCCATGGCCATGCGCAATGGCTCGTACGCGGCCTCGGCGCAGCTGGGCGTGGCCAACACAGGCATCCGCAACGCCGTGCCTACCCAGGTCTTCCTGACGCCTGCCGACGTACTGCGCAGCTATTCGCAATACAACGAGATGAGCTACGCGGATTTCGCGCTGGCCCAGGCCGCACGCGAGGGCGTGCCGCGCGTCCAGCTGGAGCGGGACGCCAAGACACTGCGCTTGTCCTTCGCGCCGACCGCGCCGCGCGCCCCTGGCGATGAACCTGTCCTGCACTTTGCGGGGCGCACCTTGTATGCGCCCGCCGCAGGCGGCTTTGGCGGCAGTGCGCTGATGATGGGCGAAACCAGCTACGAAATCCTGGCCGCCGGCGCGGCGCCGACGCCGGGTTTTAGCGGCACCTCGCTGTACGCGGCCGATATCAATGCCATCGGCGCCTCGCGCATCGGCATCGGCGGGCTGCCGTCAGTGCGCTATGTCGACTACACCGGCAGCAGGCAACGCGCCAACATCGCCACGTTCGATAGCGGGGCGTGGAGCATCTTCCTGCGCGAAGGCGCGGTGCTGAAGGCCGCCGAGGTGTACCTGGTGACCAATACCAAATCGGGCGGCATCTTCGTGGAGCCGGGCGGCGGCATCAATACGCTGGGGCGGGGCAAGGCCGCCTGGGATTCCACCAACGGCTATGTCTACGACCCGGGCTCCAGCAGCGTGCTGGCGGTCTCCAACGGCTGGCTGGACATGCTGGCGCCGGGCTACAGCGCGGATCCCCTCCGGGGCGCGGGCCGCATCGACATCGGCGCCTGCAGCCCGGGCGCCGTCTGCCACGGCACCACGCCGCTGTATTCCGAAGGCACCATCGCTGCCTCGACCGACCAGAGCTTCAACCTGCGCGACGCGGCACGCTACGGCACGCGCAACCTGGTGTTGTCGGTCGGCGGCATCAATGCGGGCAACCAGGCCACGCTGGCGGACCTGGCCGCGCGCAATGCGCTGCCGCCAGGCCTGACGCTGAACCAGGAGGTGCTGGACCGGCTCCTGAAGGGCGACACCAGCACCGGCGCGCCGGCGCTGGAGAACCTGGCGCTGACCGCGCGCGATGCGCTGCGCTTTTATGATTCGGTGGCGCTGTCCACCATCGACCCGGCCACCGGCAAGTCCTCGCTCGCGCGCCTGGTGCTGGGCGCGCCGGCCATCCAGGGCTACGGCAATGCCGATGCACTGGCCCGCATTCACACCGATATCCTGGTGTGGAACGGCGCGACCAATGCGCCGGGGCTGGTGGCAACCGGCGGCGCCGGCACGGGCAGCGGCCGCCTGCAGGTCGACGCGAAGCAGATCGAGTTCGGCTATGGCCCGAACAGCCGCCCCGACACCATCCACGCCATGGACCGGATGGTGCTGGGCTTCGCGCAGGTCGACCTCAACGCCAGCGAGCGCATCACGGCCAACCAGAAGGGATCGCTCGCGGTCTACCAGTCGCAAGGCGCCTGGGACGACGCCGCCAAGGGCTATGCCTACAGCGGCGGCAACCTGAATCTCAACACGCCGCTGCTGACCGGCCGGGCGGGCTCGGTCAACAAGATCACCGCCGGCGGCGACATCCGCTTGACGGCGCCCGCCGGTACCGCCGCGCCGGCCCTATCCGGCAAGGCCTTGGCCGAGGCCCTGGGCGCGGAGATCGCGCTCAACGGCAACAGCGTGGCGCTGGACAGCACCGTGATCCTGCCCAGCGGCAAGCTCACCGTGTCCGCCGAGCGCGACGTGGTGTTGCGCGATGGCGCGCGGCTCGACCTGGGCGGCCGCAAGCTCGATTTCTATGACGTCAGCAAGTACAGCTGGGGCGGCGACGTGGTGCTGGAAAGCCGTGCCGGCGACGTGCGCCAGGCGGCGGGTGCGTTGATCGACGTTTCCGCCAGGGAGAACCGCGCAGGCAAGCTCACCGTGCTCGCGCTGGGCGCGGGCGCGGGCACCATCGACCTGCGCGGCAGCGTGCTGGGCGGCAGCAGCGGCCACTACGATGCCGGCGGCACCCTGGTGCCGTTCGCGGCCGGCGGGGCGGATATCCGCGCGCAGCACATCGCCGATTTCACGGGACTGAATCAGCGCCTCAACGACGGCAAGCTCTCCGGCATCCGCAGCTTCCAGCTCAAGCAGGGCGACCTGGCCATCGGCGACGAGCTCAAGGCGCGCGAGGTCAGCGTGTCGGTGGACGGCGGCAAGCTCACCGTGACCGGCACCATCGACGCCAGCGGCGAGCAGGTCGGCAGCATCCGCCTGGCCGCGCGCAACGGCGTCACCATTGGCGGCGGCGCACTGCTCGACGCGCACGGCACGGTGCTGCGCGTGGACAGCTACGGCCAGGTCATCGAAGCGCCCAATCGCGCAACCATCGAGATCAACGCCGGCACGGGCCGGCTCACGCTGGAGAGCGGCGCGCGCATGGACCTGCGCGCCGGCACCGGCGCCGGCGCACAGTCGCTCGGTACGGTCGAGCTCAACGCCCCGCGCCTGGGCGGCGCCACCGGCAACGATATCGATATCGACGCCAGCGGCGCGCTGCGCATCGACGGCGCGCGCTCCATCGCGGTCAACGGTTTCTGGTCTTACAAGGACGCGGCCTGGGGCACCGACCTGATGGCCGACGGCCGTCCCTACCAGGTCATCAACCAGGCCTACCTGGACGCCAAGCACGCGGACAGCCTGGCGTTCATGGGCAATGCGCTGGCCAACGCCGACCTGATGAACCGCAAGCTCGCCGGCCTGCGCGGCTACGCGGACGCTTTCCACCTGCGCCCAGGCGTGGAGATTGTCAGCGCCACGCCGGATGGCGACCTGCACATCGATGGCGACATCGACCTGTCGCGTTACCGCTACGCCAGCGTCAACCCGCGCACGCAGCAGACCAGTGTCTATGGCTCCGGCGAAGCCGGCGCGCTGGTGCTGCGCGCGGGCGGCAACCTGAACGTCTATGGCAGCCTGACCGATGGCTTCGACGCCTCGGCGCTGCCGGTCACCCCGGACGATCAGGGTTGGGTGCTGGTCAAGGGCCGGGTGCCCTGGGGCGGCGACGTCGTCATCCCGCAGGGCCAGCTGGTCACGCTGGCGGAAGACACCTTCTTCCTGTCCGGCCGCACGCTCAACTACGACCTGCCGATCAAGGCCGTGAGCCTGCGTCCCGGCACGGTGCTGCCGGCGCGCGCCACGCTGGCGGCGGACCTGGTGCTGCCAGCCGGTACGGTACTGGGCGGGGCGGTGCGCGATGCGCAGGGCAACGTCGTGCAGGCGGCGGGGACGGTGCTGTCGCAGCCGCTGACGCTGGCCAGCGGCATGCAGCTCGACGCCGGCAACCGGCTCATCGGCGGGGCCAGCGTGGCGGCCATGACCTGGCCGGCCGGCGTGCCGCTGCCGCAGACCGGCACGAGCGTGGATACCGCGCCAGGGGTCTACCTGGCGAACGCGCTCGCCTTGCGCAAGGGCGCGGTGATCCCGAGCGAAACGGTGGTCAAGCTGCCGGACGATGCGTTCATGGTGTCACTGCGCCCAGGAGACGCCAGCGGCAACCAGGGCCGCAACTGGGCGCTGGCGCCGATGCTGCCCGAGGGCTCGCAATCGTGGTCGGTGCGGCTGGTGAGCGGCGCCGACACGCAGGCCGCGGACACGCGTGCCTTGCAGGCGCGCAGCAAGCAGGCGTCCATGCTGCTTGCCGACACGCACTACGGCCTGGTCTCGGCGAACGTCTTATTGCCGGGCACCGGCCTGCCGGGCGAATACGTGTGGGGGGCGGATTCGCTGGGATTCTCGGGCTACGAGCCCGGCACGCCGATCAACCTGGAGGAATGGGGCGGCGAGGAAGAGGTCAAGAAGTTCAACGACCAAGGGTATGGCCTGGTGGTCGTCAAGGTCAAGGACGGCACGCCCCCGGTGTACCGGGCGCAGCTGCAGCCGGCCCGCCAGCAGCTCTTCAGCGTGCTGCGCACCGGCACCGGCGACCTGGACCTGATCTCGGGCGGCGACTTCACCATGACTTCGCCGTTCGGCGTCTACACCGCCGGTACGCAGTCCGCTGGCGTGGGCGCGGCGTACAACCTGCCACGCGCCACCGCCTTCGACGGCACGCTGCTGGGCCCGGATGGCACGACGTTTGCGCCGTATATCGATGGCGGCAGCCAGAGCCTGTACCGCGCCTGGTACCCGGAGCACGGCGGCAACGTGCTGGTACGTGCCCAGGGCGACGTGAAGGGTGACCTGATCGGCGTCAGAGGCGGCCAGTACCGGACCGACGCGATCGGCGCCCTGCGCGCCCACGTCGGCTCCACCGCCGTGGGCAACTGGCTGTGGCGCCAGGGCACCGGCAGCGCCGTGACAGGCAGCGAAGGCGTGCCCACCGCCTGGTGGGTCAACTTCGGCAGCTATGTGGCCGGCCCGACGGAAGGCTACGACTTGTTCGCGAAAGCGCCGTTCCTGGTCGGGTTCACCGGCATCGGCACGTTGGGCGGCGGCAACCTGGTGCTGGAGGCCGGCGGCGACGCCGGCATGCTGTCGTCGCGCATGACGGCATCCGGCAACTATGTGTCGCGCAGCCAGGGCCTGAACCTGGCGGTGGCCAGCACGGGCCGCGTTTCGGCCGATGGCAAGCAGCTCACCCTGGCCGGCGGCGGCGACCTCGACATCCGCATCGGCGGAGGGCTCAACCCGGTGGCGGAAGTGCGCGCCTTCTCCTCGCAGGCAGGTGACGTCACGCCGGCCACCCGCTTCTCGGGGGTATCTAGCGATCTCAACAGCACCTTCGTCAACCTGCGCGGGGCGTTGCGCATGGAGGCCGGTTCGGTGGGCGGCATCGAGCTGCGTTTCGACCGCGCGGATCCCGCCGAATCGCGCGCCTACGACGTGTACAAGGCCACGTCCTCCATCGCCGGCGGCGGGCCGGTGCTGGTACCCGGCGATGCCGGCGTGCGCATCGACGCGCGCGGCGACCTGGTGCTCGGCGCCGTGGGCGATGCCGGCCGCGTGGCGCTGGTCAACAACGGCACGCCGTTCCTGGCCAACGGCGCCAGCTACACCGGCGACGGCTGGACCTGGTTCTCGCTGTGGACGCCGGGCACCGCCATCGACCTGTTCAGCGCGGGCGGTAATCTGACGCCGTCCACCGCGGCGGCGGACAATGGCTATACCGGCAACCATACCGCGACCGACGGGCGTTTCATGATGCCGTCGGTGCTGCGCGCGGTGGCGGCCAGCGGCAGTTTCTACTACGGCAATTCCAGCACCGGCGCCATCGATGGCACGAGCCGGCCGGTCCAGTCCAGCACCACGCTGATGCTGGCCCCGTCGCCGGTGGGGCCGCAATATGCCCGCACGGGCGCGGGCCAGCTGGAGCTGCTGGCCGCCGACTCGATCTACGCCGGCGGCTATGGGATCACGCAGTCTGGCGCCGATCCCACGGCCCTGCCAAATCCGTTCAACGCCGCGTTCAGCGGCAGCACGGTGAAGATCGTCTACGGCACGCTGAAACTGAGCAATATCAGCCCGGACGGGCTGGCTGCCAGCGTGTTCCTGGCGAACAACGGCGGTGCAAGTACATACCAGGCCTACCCGTTGTTCAGTTTCACGCCGCCCACGGCCTCGGGCTACGCGGTCCCCGGCAGCCAGCCGGCGCGCTTCTATGCGGTCGATGGCGATATCGTCGGCCTGCGCACGGGGTCGATCATTTCCCGTGCCAATGGCGTCGGTTCGGCCCTCACGTTCGGTAACTGGTATGAAGGCGGCGGCCCGGTGGCGATCCGCGCGGGGCGCGACCTTGTCAATGCGGGCACAGCGCTGGGCGAGGCCGAAGACGTGCCCGCCGATGGCCACGGCTGGTACATTCCTCCTCGCCGTGGCGACGGCACCTTTGCCGAGAAACCCGTCCCGGTCCTGAATGCCAGCGCGCGTGGCAACCTGATCGTGCACAACAACCCTGACGATGTGTCCGTGGTCTCGGCCGGCCGCGATATCCGCTTCAGCAACTTCTACGTGGCCGGCCCCGGCTTGCTGGAAGTCACCGCCGGGCGCGACCTGTACATGGCCGACCGGGCCGAGCTCAAGAGCATCGGGCCGGTGGCCAACGTGACTCCGGGCGACCGCGGCAGCGGCGCCAGCATTGCGGTGGCGGCGGGCGTGGGCCGCAACGGGCTGGATTTCAACGCCTTCGCCAGGCGCTACCTGGATCCCGCCAACCAGGCCGATGCGGGCCGCGCCCTTGCCGACCAGCCGGGCAAGGTGGTGGCCGTCTATGGCGGTGAGCTGAAGCTGGCCGACTGGCTGCGCGCCCAGTTCGGCTACGCGGGCGACGAGGCCGGCGCGCCGGCCTACCTGCAAGGCAAGCAGGCGGAGCTTGACAGCGCGCGCCAGCAAGCCTTGGCGGCCGGTGCGGCCGCCGCCAACCGCGACCTGCGGCGCGAGTACGGGCTGGCCAGCCAGCTGCATCTGGTCAACTGGCTGAGTGGCCGCTTTGGCGGGCATAACGGCCTGGACCTGCACTTCGACGCGGCCAGCATGGACGCGCGGCAGTTTTTCGCCGCGTTGCCGCCCGAGCAGCAGCGGGCCTTCCTGCGTAACGTGTACTACGCCGAGCTCAAGGCCGCCGGGCGTGAGTACAACCAGGTGGGCGGCCCGCGCGCAGGCAGCTACCTGCGTGGCCGCGAGGCCATCGCCACGCTCTTCCCCACGCATGACGCGCAGGGCAACGCGCTTGCCTACCAGGGCGACCTGACCATGTTCAGCAGCGCCAATTACTACGCCCCGGTCTCCGGGGCGCCCGCCACCAAGCGGCCGCTCAAGGGCGTCACCTACCTGCGGCGCGACGAGTACAAAGCGGCCGGCAACCCGTACAACATGGGTGTGTACGACCTGCTGGACGCCGGCATCCATACGGACTTCGGCGGCGATATCGACATCATGACGCCGGGTGGCCGCACGCTGGTCGGCGTGGATGGCGGCTTCGTACCGGGCGAAGGCTCGGGCGTGCTGACGCAGGGGGCGGGTGAGGTCCAGATCTACGCCAGGGACAGCATCCTGCTGGGGCAGAGCCGCATTTTCACCACCTTCGGCGGCAACATCCTGGCGTGGTCGGCGCAGGGCGACATCAACGCCGGGCGTGGCTCCAAGTCCACCGTGGTCTACACGCCGCAGCGACGCGTGTACGACAACATCGGCCTGGTCACGCTGTCGCCCACCACGCCGAACACCGGCGCGGGCATCGCCACGCTCAACCCGGTTCCCGAGGTGCCGCCGGGCGACATCGACCTGATCGCGCCGCTGGGCACCATCGACGCGGGCGAAGCCGGCATCCGCGTGTCTGGCAACATCAACATTGGCGCGCTGCACGTGGTCAACGCCGAGAACATCCAGGTGCAGGGCAAGGCCACCGGCATCCCCGTGCTGGCCGCGGTGAACGTTGGCGCGCTGACCAACGCCAGCGCGGTGGCTTCGCAGGCGGTGGGCGCGGCGCAGGACGCGCTGCAGCGCGAGCGCACGGCGGCGCGCCAGGGCTTGCCCTCGATCTTCACCGTGCGCGTGCTCGGCTTTGGCACGGACACGGATGAGGCAGCGCCCAAAGCGAGGGAAGGGGCCAAGGCGGCGCCGGCCAGCTACGATCCCAACGGGGTGGTGCAGGTGCTGGGCCAGATGGACCTGAGTGAGTCGCAGCTCAGCCAGTTGAGCGCCACGGAGCGCCGCAATCTCCGGCGCTGAGCCCCTGGCGGGGGCGCTCCCGCGCGCGCGCCGGCTGCAATGGCGCCACCCGTGGTGGGCGTGGCAAGTGTTGTCATGGAGCGTGGCGACATTGGCTGCGCCCACCTTCCTCACCATCGGCGTGCTGCTGATGCAGGACGCGCGCAGCGATCATCCGTTCTTCTGGCCCTCGCTGATGGGGATCGTGGCGGCAGCCAACGCCGTGGCGATCCTGCGCATCAACCACCTGCACCGGCACGCCGCCTTCACCGGGCGCGCGGCACTGGCGCTGCGGTATTCGTGCGCCGGCATGTCGGCGGGCTGCGCCATGTTCCTGGTCCTGGGCTGGGGCACGGGCGTGCTGCCGGAGATGGTGGCGGCGATGGCTGGCACGGTCGACGCGGCTGCGCCAGCAGTGGCGACGGCGCCGTGGAGCGCGGCGATTGCCGTGGTGTTCGGCGTCGGCTCATTCGCGCACGCCGGCGTGCTGCACGCATGGATCGGTTTTTGCCATGCGCAGGAGGGGGGCTGGCTAGCGGATGGCTAGCCAGACTTGCGCACCACCGGCCGCGTGAAGATCAGCGCGGTCTCGGTGCCGGCGGTGTCGGGGTCGTAGAGGTCCCAGTCCAGCCCGCACAGCGAGAATCCCAGCGCGCGGTAAAAGCCGATGGCAGGGTAGTTGGTGTTTTGCGTTTCCGCGCGCAGGCAGCGTGCCGGCGTTGTTAGCAGCAGGCGGTTGATTTCCCCCAGCAGCACGCGGCCGATGCCAGTGCCGCGGAACGCGGGCGCGACGAAGATGGCGCTCAGCAGCGCGGACCGGTTCCAGGCTTCGAGCCGGACGGCGGCAAAGCCGCCGATGTCGCCGCTTGCGCTCTCGAACACCAGCGCGTGGTCGGCCTTGGCGCAATCCTGCTCGAAGCCGGACGGGTCGTAGTGGTTGAGGACGGGCTGGCCCAGCACCTGCTCCACGAGCCAGATGCCCAGCGGGCCGCTTTTGACCGCGTAGATGCGATCAGTCTCGTAGGTGGTGTCGAGCTTGAGGATGCCGGCGCCGTCACGCGCCCAGTCGAGCGGTCTGATACTCATGCGGTGATGCTTTCACGTGCGGTGCGTGCCGGCCTTGACCCGTTTCCCATTCTAGGCGTCTCGTCCTGGTTGTGCATTGCCGATGCGCCGCTTGGGCGCCGATGCCCTCAACGCCGGCGCAGCAGCGCCTCGAGCTCCCCCGCGGCGCGCTTGAGCGCAGGCAGGTAGTGCTGCTCCAGGTGCACCGCGCCACGGCTGCCCAGCACCATGCTCAGGCCCAGTCCCGCCACCACCTTGCCGGACTCGGCGCGCACCGGCACCGAGATGCCGGCGAAGCCGTCCACCAGTTCGCTGATCAGCGTGCAGTAACCGTCGCTGCGCACTTGCTTGAGCGTGCGCGCCAGCGCCGTGCGCGAGCTGACCGTAAACGGGGTGAGCTTGCGTAGCTGCGCGGTGGCAAGGTAAGCCTCGAGCGCCTTGTCGTCCAGCCCGGCCAGCAGCACGCGGCCGAGCGAGTGGGCGTAGGCCGGCATGCGCCGCCCCACGCCCATGTCGACCCGCAGGATCTGCGGCGGCTCCTCGCGCGCCACCAGCGCCACCGATTCGCCGTCCAGCACGCCCAGCGAGCAGGTTTCCCCCGTCTGCTCGGAGAGCGCCTTGAGGTAGGGCGCGGCCAGTTGCGGCAGGTTCATCGACGCAAAGTACGCGTAGCCCAGGTCCATCACGCGCGGGGTGATGGAAAAGTCCCGGCCGTCCTGCGCGACATAGCCGTTGTGCTGCAGGGTCAGCAGCAGCCGCCGCGCCGCGGCGCGGGTCACGTCGAGCTGTTCCGCCACGTCCTGCATGGTGAGGCTCCCCGCGCCGGAGGCGAACAGGCGCAGCAGCGCCAGGCCATTGGTCAGCGAATCGAGCAGCTCTTCCTTTTTCTGCGGGTTGGCCAGGGGCGTTTCGGGGCTGTTCATAGCGTGGGGAGACGGAAATAGGGTGATTTTAGTGCGATGAACGCACTTGCGCGATGCCGGCATGACTACGTATGATAGGTGTTTTGCGAACAAATGTTCGCGGAATATGTGGTGCGGAATGCGGTCCGGCGCAGTGCGTGCAGGCAGCACGCCGCGCCGAGAAGAACACGATGGAGACAGCCATGAAGGTCATCAGCGCGCAGCAGGCGGCTGCGCTCGTGCAATCCCGGTGGACGGTGGCGAGCGCTGGTTTCGTGGGCGCCGGCCATGCCGAGGCGGTGACGGACGCGCTCGAGCGCCGTTTCCTGGACGCCGGCATGCCGCGCGACCTGACGCTGGTGTATTCGGCGGGGCAGGGCGACCGCGGCGCGCGCGGGGTGAACCACTTCGGCAATGCGGGCATGACCGGGCGCATCGTGGGCGGGCACTGGCGCTCCGCCACGCGCTTGGCCTCGCTGGCCATGGCCGAGGCGTGCGAGGGCTACAACCTGCCGCAGGGCGTGCTGACGCACCTGTACCGTGCCATCGCCGGCGGCAAGCCCGGCGTGCTGACCAAGATCGGCCTGCACACGTTCGTTGATCCGCGCACCGCGCAGGACAGCCGCTACCACGGTGGCGCCATCAACCGCAGCGCGCAGGCGGCGATTGCCGAGGGCCGCGCGAACTGGGTCGAGGCGGTCGATTTCCGCGGCGACGAATACCTGTTCTATCCGAGCTTCCCGATCCACTGCGCGCTGATCCGCTGCACCGCCGCCGATACGCGCGGCAACCTGAGCACGCACCGCGAGGCCTTTCACCACGAACTGCTGGCGATGGCGCAGGCGGCGCACAACTCCGGCGGCATCGTGATCGCGCAGGTGGAGTCGCTGGTGGATCACCACGACAACCTGCAGGCCATCCACGTGCCCGGCATCCTGGTCGACTACGTGGTGGTGAGCGAGAACCCGGCGCATCACCAGATGACGTTCGCGGAGCAGTTCAATCCGGCCTACGTGACGCCGTGGCAAGGGGAAGCCGCCAGCAACGTCAATGCCGCCAACGCCGCCAGCGCACCGGCGCCAGAGGTGCCAGCCGTAGCCCCCGTGCTTGATGCCCGCACCATCGTGCAGCGGCGCGCGGTGCTGGAGCTGGCGCGCAGGCAGCCGCGCGTGGTCAACCTCGGGGTTGGCATGCCCGCCGCCGTCGGCATGCTGGCGGTGGAGGCCGGCGTCGAAGGCTTCACGCTCACGGTGGAAGCCGGCCCGATTGGCGGCACGCCCGCGGATGGCCTCAGCTTTGGCGCGTCCGCCTATCCGGAAGCGATCGTCGACCAGCCGGCGCAGTTCGATTTCTACGAGGGCGGCGGCATCGATCTCGCCATCCTCGGGCTGGCCGAGCTGGACGGGCACGGCAACGTCAATGTCAGCAAGTTTGGCGAAGGCGCCGAAGCGCTGATCGCCGGCGTCGGCGGCTTCATCAACATCACGCAGAGCGCCAAGGCCGTGGTTTTCGTCGGCACGCTCACCGCCGGTGGCCTGGAGGTGCGCGCCGAGAACGGCACCCTGCGCATCGCGCGCGAAGGCCGCGTGAAAAAGATCGTGCCGCAGGTCTCGCACCTGAGTTTCAACGGCCCTTATGTGGCCTCGCTCGGCATCCCCGTGCTCTACATCACCGAGCGTGCCGTCTTTGAGATGCGCCCCGATGCCATTGGCGCGGAGCACCTGACCCTGATCGAGATCGCGCCGGGCATCGACCTGCAGCGCGATGTGCTGGACCAGTGCGCCACCGCGGTCACTGTAGCGCCCGACCTGCGCACCATGGATGCGCGGCTGTTCCGCCCAGGTCCGCTGAAGCTCTGAAGCGCTGAGGCGCGCTGCGCCGCCGCCCGATAACAAACGGCCGGCCACGACCGGTCATGGAGGAGGCCATCGAAGCTTTGTCCTGTCTTTCCCGTTAGTTTTGCTGGATCGCCGACGCGCGCGCAGGCTGTCAAGCTGGCACGCGTCATTGCTGGATTACGTTTCATACTCATCATGCAGAAGACAAGCCGTCGTATTTTCTCGCGCCGCCTGGGTGCGGCCATCCTGGGCATTTCGCTGCCGCTGTGTGCGCCGCAGGCCTTCGCGCAAGCCTATCCGTCCAAGCCGATCCGCCTGGTGGTGCCGTTCCCGCCGGGCGGCCCGACCGATACCGCCGCGCGCATCATCGGCCAGAAGATGGGCGAATCGCTCAAGCAGACGGTGGTGGTGGACAACCGCCCGGGCGCTTCCGGCACGATCGGCGCGGAAGCCGTCGCCAAGAGCGCGCCGGATGGCTACACGCTGATGGTGCTGGCCACGCCCACACTGCTGGCGCCGCACCTGATCAGCCGCAAGGGCTATGACATCTTCAAGGATTTCACGCCGATCGGTTCCGCCTACGACCTGCCCATCGTCATGGTGGTCAACCCGCAGGCCATGCCCGACGTGACCGACCTGCAGCAATACATCGCCCGCGCCAAGGCCAAGCCCGGCGCGCTCAACTACACCAGCGCCGGCAACGGCAGCTTTGGCCACCTGTCCACCGAACTGCTCAAGAGCACCGGGCATTTCGACGTGCAGCACGTGCCCTACAAAGGCAGCGCGCCGGCGATCTCCGATCTGCTGGTCGGCCAGGTGCCGATGATGTTCTCCGACATGATCGCGGCGCTGCCGCACATCAAGGCCGGCAAGCTGCGTCCCATCGCCGTGGGCTCGGCCAAGCGCGTGAGCTTCACGCCCGATGTGAAGACGGTGGCGGAGCAGGGCTTTCCCGGTTTCGAGGCCACCGCCTGGGGCGGCCTGCTGGCCCCCGCCGGCACGCCCAAGGACGTGATCGCCAAGTTGTCGGCCGAACTGAAGGCGGCGCTGGCCGATCCCGTGGTGCAGGAAAAGATGCTCGGCGCGGGCACGGTCGCTGCCTACCAGCCGCCTGAGCAACTGGCGTCGCGCATGCGCAACGACTACAAGAAGTGGGGCAAGGTGATCCAGGACAACGGCATCAAGAGCGACTGAGTCTGGTCGGGCGCGAAGCTGGATGAAACCGAAATGGAAAACGGGCCGCATGCAGTGAATGCATGCGGCCCGTTGTCTAGCCGGTCAGCCAGTCCGGCGGTCAGCCAGGTGGCCGTCAGTTGCTGGCGTTGTTTCCCGGCTCGATCCCCGGCGCGTTGACGGCATGGCTGGCGTGCTTCAGCGGCAAGACCTGCGCGTTGTCCGTGTGCGATGCCGCTTGCGCAGCCGCGAGGCTGGGAACCAGGCCCTGCAGCGAGCCGCCGGCCAAGCCCACTTCCTTGAGCAACGAATCGATCAGCGGCGCATGCGCGCGGTAGGACAGCGCTGCGGACATCGCCTGCTCGGCAAGATTGCCGTTGCCATTTCCATTTCCATTGCCGCCACCGTTGCCGGCGTCGGCGGTTGCCGCCGCGCCGCCGCGGTTGAGGCCGTCGACCTGGATGATCTTGATGCCGTCGATCGCCTTCATCGGCTCCACGCTCTGCTGGATCACGCCCGGCAGCGCCTGCAGCAGCGCCAGCTTGAACTTCAGGCTGGTCTGGTCCGACGACAGCGCGTTGATGGCGTCGTTGAGCGCGCGCTGCGCCTCGGCTTCGGCCAGGCCCTTCTTGCGCGCGGCCTCGGCCAGTTCGACGATGGCGGTGGCCTGCATCTGCGCAGCCTCGCGCTCGGCGCGTGCCTGCGTGGTGACGTGCACCGCCTGGGTCTCGGCCTCTTGCGCGGCCTCGATCAGGGCCACTTGCTTGGCACGGTCGGCTTCCGCCGTGCGCCGTGTGGTCTCCACCATCTGCTCGGCCTTGACCGCTTCAGCCAGTGCCTCGTTGGCGCGCCCCTGCGCCTGCGATTGCGCTTCCGACTTGGCGGCGATCACGATGGCCTTTTCCTGCTCGGCGATTTCCGTCACCTTGGCCTGGTCGATGGCCGCCATCTGGGTGACGCGCTGCTGCTCGATTTCCTTGACCCGCACGTCGCGCTCGGCTTCCACCTTGCGCGTGCGCACGGCCTGCTCGCGCTGGATCTCGGATTCCTGCACCTGGCGCTCGGCGGTGATGCGGCTTTGCTCGGCCTCCTGCCTGCGTTCGGCCTCGTAGGACGCGATGCGCGCGTTCTGCTCGGCGGTGCGGGTCTTCACCTGCTGTTCCTGCTCGAGCTTCATGAACGATTCCTGCTGCTCGATCTCCAGCTTCTTGGCCAGTGCGTCGCGGTTCTTCTCGCGCACGGAGACCTCGGTGTCCTGCTCGACTTCGTTGCGTTCCTTGCGGCGGCGCTCGGTTTCCTGCGTGAGCTTGGTCAGGCCCTCGGCATCGAAGGCGTTGTTGGGGTCGAAGAACTCCTTCGAGGTCTGGTTGAAGTTGGTGAGCGACACGCTCTCCAGTTCCAGCCCGTTCTTGGTCAGGTCTTCGGCCACGGTGTTCTGCACGCCCTGCACGAACTGCTCGCGCGCATCCTGCAGGTCCTGCATGCTCATCTGCGCCGCGGTGGAGCGCAGCGCGTCGACGAACTTGTCGTCCACCAGCGCGCGCAGGCTCTCCGGCGCCAGCGTGCGCTGGCCCAGCGTTTGCGCGGCGGTGGACACGCCTTCCACGGTGGGCTTGACCCGCACGAAGAACGCCACCACCACATCCACGCGCATGCGGTCCTTGGTGATCAGGCTGTCGCGTGAGGCGCGGCTGACCTCCAGCTTGAGCGTGTTCATGTTGATCGGGATGATTTCATGGAACACCGGCAGCACGATGGCGCCGCCGCTCATGATCACCTTTTGCCCGCCCAGCCCGGTACGCACGAAGGCGCGCTCGGCCGATGCGCGCGTGTACAGGCGCGAGAAGATCAGGCCGATGATGCACAGGCCGAGTACGCCGGCCAGGCCGATGACACCCCAGAAGATGATGGAATCCATATTGGTTCTGATGCTCCCTTGGAACTTGGAAAAAAATACCGCGGACGGCTGGCGCCCGCGCGTGGCCTACAGCAGGTCGGGCCGCGGGTTGACGATGGCGCGATACAAGGTGCCGGAGGTGCGCGCGACGATCAGTACGGTTGCGCCGCGCGGAAAACGCTGGCCCGGCTCGTCCGGCTCGACGCGCAGGTAGTGGGCCTGGCCGTACTCGTCCACCAGGCGCGCTTGCGCCGGATTGCCGGCCGAGGCCTCGCCGAGCGTGACCTGGGCAACGCGCCCGACAAAATCGAGCTCGGAGATGGCGGAGGATTCGTCCTGCGGAAAATAGCGTCCCACCAGGCTGCCGGTGGCGCGCACGAAGGGCAGGGCGCCCAGCGTGGCTAGCACCACCGCGAGCGGCACGGGCAGCAGGTGGCCGGCCACGGCGGCGATCACCCATTGGAGGATCAGGCCGACGATGGCGAAGCCCATCAGGAACAGCACCACCAGCATCAGCAGCGGCACGCGGCCCAAGTGCAGCCAGCCGAGGAACTGGCCGATGGCGCCGGCATCGGCCGAGCTGGCGTCGGTGTGGTCCAGCGCGAAATGCGTGACCAGGAAGCTGTCGGCCTGCTGCGACAGGGCGAGGCCAAGCAGCATGGCCAGCGCCTCCAGCACGCCGATGACTACCATCAAGCCAATCGCCACCACGAACGGGGCATTGCCCGGCAATAACAGCTGATTCATTTCGGCGTTCTTATTGTGCTGAATCGGTCGGGAGCGGCGGAGCCGGTGTCTGGTGCGCGGCGCTCAGGAGCGCGCCGCGTCGCGTGCGGCCTTCAGGCGCTCAAGGCGTTCGTTGATGCGCTGTTCCTTGTGCAGTGTCTCCAGCCGCTTGAGCAAGGAGGCATCGGCGCTGGAGCTGCCGACGCCGAGCCCGGCCACGCCCGTGGCGCTGGTCATGGCGCGGTTGAAGCCTTGCTCGAGTTGTTCGGCACGCACGCCGGCGCTGGTGCCTGGCGCGGCGCCGACGCTGGCGCCCGCGCGCTCGGCGGCAGCCCGCGCGGCCACCATGCCGGCCAGCGCCTGCTCCATCTCGGCGCGCTTGGCGCGCAGGCCAAGCAGGTCGGCTTCGGCTGCCTCGGATTTTTCAACGGCTTCCTGCAGGCTGCCGTTGAGCGTGCCGAGCTGGTCCTCGAGGTCGATCTGGCGCTCGGTGCCCGCGCGCGCCGCGGCATCGTCGCCGTGCTGGAGCGCCACTGCGACTTGTTCGTCGAGCCGCTCGATCTCGTTGTTGAGCCGCGCGATGGCCTTGGCGGCATGGTGCTTGGCCGCCTCGTGCTGGCCTAGCCCGACTCGCGCCTGCGCGATCACCTCGTCGAACTCGCGCAGGTACTGCTCCAGCACGGCTTGCGGCGCGCGCGCCTCCAGCGAGCTGACCAGCGCGTGCACATTGGCGGTCAGCAGTCGTTTCACACGGTTACCCAGGCCTTCTGTCGTCATGGTGTGTTTCCTCGGTGCATCGGTAAGGCGCCGCTTGGGCGGCGATGGCGCAACGCAAAAAGTCGGGATTCTAGGTGGTCTGTCGAGCGCTCTGGATCAGTTTTGTCATTTCTAACACTTCGGGAATGTAGGCGTCCAGTACGGCGGGGTCGTAGGCCGGCGCGCGTTGGGTGACCCCCAGGCGCAGCAGGCCCAGCAGCATGCGCATGGCGCGGGCGGTGAGGCGCGCCTCCAGATCGCGCGCTTGCGCAGGCGCCTGCTCCCCTGACGGCACGCCGGCAATCAGGCTGGCCATCAGCTCGGGCAACTGCATGGCCAGCAGCGGGACGATGGCCGAATGCTGCTGGTGATCGTGCTCCAGGGCCTGCGTGGCATCGAGCAGGGGGCGCACTTGCTCGCGCAGCAGCGAGACGCAGCCGAGGTAGTCGCTCGAGCCATCGGCGCGCCGGCGCGCGTCGGCCAGCAGGGCGCGGATCTTGTCGCTGGGGCTGCTGGCGCCGGCCAGCTGGATGCCGGCCAGCCAGGCGAGGTCTTCTTCGGGGATTCGGACAGAAACGGTTTGCATCGGGATCGGCCTGCGGCCTGAAGGGACTCACTGGTACCAAGCATAGGTCGCGCGCCATCGGTTGTATACGTTTGAAAACAAAAAATGGCAAATGAGATCCGGCGCACTTGCCGGATAACTTGCAGGATATAGGCTGCGGCGAGGAGCCTGGGCTTATCGGCAACACGGCGGGCGACACGGCGGGCAACACGGCGGGCAACACGGCGGGCAACACGGCGGGCAACACGGCGACCCCGCACCCGGTGACATAAAGTTGAAATCC
Source organism: Cupriavidus sp. PET2-C1 (assembly GCF_054515855.1). Lineage (NCBI taxonomy): Bacteria > Pseudomonadati > Pseudomonadota > Betaproteobacteria > Burkholderiales > Burkholderiaceae > Cupriavidus > Cupriavidus sp. PET2-C1. The sequence goes on along the minus strand of NZ_CM137259.1, from coordinate 3,029,676 downwards.
GCGACGCCGAAACTGGCGTAGCCGCCACACCCGCACTACCCTTAAATGGGTCGCTAATGCTACAATCTAAGTCTTTGATTTACATGAGCTATTGATCGCGCGGCGGAATTGCCCGCAGAGGCACGGACAGACGACGGCTTGCAATGGCGTGCGGCAGCACAGCGCGCCCCATGCGGCCGGCCCTTAAATCCATGCGCGGATCTCCCCCGCTCGGTTCAAGACGCGTGTCCGTTGGCGCCGGGTTCGCCTCCTGCAAGACACGGAAACCATGACGACTACGACCACTGACCAGACCACCCCCGAGATCACCTTCGATAGCTTCGGGCTAGATGCTCGCATCCAGCGCGCGCTGTCCGAGCAGGGCTACACCAAGCCCACTCCCATCCAGGAGCAGGCGATTCCCGTGGTGCTGCTGGGCAAGGACGTGATGGGCGCGGCCCAGACCGGCACCGGCAAGACCGCCGGCTTTGCGCTGCCGATCATCCAGCGCCTCTTGCCGCTGGCCAGCGCCAGCGCCTCGCCGGCCCGCCATCCGGTGCGCGCCCTGATGCTCACCCCCACCCGCGAACTGGCCGACCAGGTCTACGACAACGTGGCCCGCTACGCGCGCTTCACGGACCTGCGCAGCACGGTGGTGTTCGGCGGCGTGGACATGAACCCGCAGACCGAGGCCCTGCGCCGCGGCGTGGAAATCCTGGTGGCAACCCCGGGCCGGCTGCTCGATCACGTTCAGCAAAAATCGGTGAACCTGTCGCAAGTGCAGATGCTGGTGCTGGACGAGGCGGACCGCATGCTCGACATGGGCTTCCTGCCCGACCTGCAGCGCATCATCAACCTGCTGCCGGCAAAGCGCCAGACGCTGCTGTTCTCGGCCACCTTCTCGAACGAAATCAAGCGGCTGGCCGCCAGCTACCTGCACCAGCCGGTCACCATCGAAGTGGCGCGCAGCAACTCGGCCAACGAGAACGTGCGCCAGACCGTGTTCCAGGTCGAAGACGGCCACAAGCAGGCCGCCGTGGTGCACCTGCTGAAGACGCGCGCCGCCGAAGGCCTGTCGCGCCAGTGCATCGTCTTCGTCAACAGCAAGATCGGCTGCTCGCGCCTGGCGCGCCACCTGGAGCGCGAAGGCATCAACGCCGCCGCCATCCACGGCGACAAGACCCAGACCGAGCGCATGCAGACGCTGGATGGCTTCAAGCAAGGCAATATCGATGCGCTGGTCGCCACCGACGTGGCGGCGCGCGGCCTCGACATTCCCGACATGCCCTGCGTGATCAACTTCGACCTGCCGTTCAGCGCCGAAGACTACATCCACCGCATCGGCCGTACCGGCCGTGCCGGCGCCAGCGGCGATGCGCTGTCGATCTACGTGCCGGCCGATGAGCGCCTGCTGGTCGATATCGAGAAGCTGCTCAAGCGCAGCCTGCCGCGTACCGCGCTGACCGGGTTCGACCCCACCGGCGCCGGCGCCCGCGCTGACGAGAACGACCGCCGCCGTGCCCGCACCGAAGTGCGCCGCCCGCGCGCCAATGGCGACGGCGAGGAGCCGCGTCCGCGCCGCAACGATCCGGCCAGCTCGCGCAACACGTTCCGCCCCTCCGACGATTCCTTCTTCTCGCGTCCTTACGAGCCGAGCGCCGCGGCGGTTGCCGCGCAGCCCGACGTGACGGACAACAACGCCGCCGCCTTTGGCCGCGGCCGTCCGGCGCCCAAGCGGCAACTGGCGGCGCTGCTGGGCGGCGTGCCGCGCAAGTCCTGACCGTCACGGCGCGACCCGTGGCGTAGCGAGTCGCTGCCGCCGCAACCAACAAGACAGGCGCCTTCGGGCGCCTGTCTTGTTTTGGGGCTCACGCCATTCAGGGGGATGTCGTCGCTTCGCTGTGCGCCTGGGCGGGCAGGCGTTCCAGCATGGCGGCCCAGCCGGCCGTCGCATCGCTCAGCCAGCTTTCCACCGATTGCGCCGCGCTCGACAGTCCCAGGTGCGCGCCGGCCGTGCGCAGCGCCGCCAGCGGATCGAGATCGTCGATGGCCTGCGCGCCGCTTTGCTTGCTGAGCTTCTCGCCCAGCGCGTTGGTCACCACCGGCACGTGCAGGTACGACGGCGTGGGCAGCCCCAGCAGATGCTGCAGGTGGATCTGCCGCGGCGTGGAGTCGAGCAGGTCGGCGCCGCGCACGATATGCGTGATGCCCTGGTGGCCATCGTCGACCACTACCGCCAGCTGGTAAGCCCACAAGCCATCGGCGCGGCGCAGCACGAAGTCGCCGAGCTCGGTCGCAAGGTCCTGGCATTGCCGGCCTTGCCAGCGATCGTCGAAGCAGATCAGCGCGGCGTCGCCGTCTGGCACCCGCACCCGCCAGGCGCGGGGCAGCTTGCCATGCAGGCCGTCGCGGCAAGTGCCGGGATATCCAAGCGTCTGGTGGCGCTCGCGCGCATGCAGCAGCGAGTCGGCGATTTCCTTGCGCGAGCATCCGCAGGGATAGGTCCGATGGTCGGCATCGAGCTTGCGCAGCGCCTCGGCGTACAGCGCTTCGCGCCGGCTCTGCCATTGCGGCGGCTCGTCCGGATGCAGGCCGAGGCGCGCCAGGGCCCGCAGGATCTGCTGGTCCGCGCCGCGCACGCAGCGCGGATAGTCGATGTCCTCGACGCGCACCAGCCAGATGCCAAGATGGGCGCGTGCGTCGAGCCAGCTGGCCAGCGCGGTGACCAGCGAGCCCATATGCAACGGGCCGGTGGGGGAGGGCGCAAAGCGGCCCCGGTAGCTGGGCGCCGGGCTAGGGCGGGTAGGCATGGCGAAAGCAGGTGTTAGGCGGTGATGGGTCCGGCGCTTGGCCTGGTGCTTAGTCAGGCTGGCCCGGCTGCTGCTGGAGCAGGGCTTGCGCCAGGCGCGGGTCGTCCAGCTTGTTGGCCCACCATTGCAGCGCCTTGCCGCGCGTGCTGGTGCGCCAGGCAACCTTGAAATTGCCGGGGGCGCGCACCTCCAGGGTCTCGCGTGCCTGCAGCACGCCGCTTTCGATAAAGGGCTGCGCCATGGGCGCCGGCAGCCAGCCGCAGCCCAGGCCGCGGATCTGGGCTTCGAGCTTGTCGCGCATGGTGGGTACCACCAGCACGTCCTGCCCGGCGAGCACGCCATGGGTGCGGGCCGGCAGGTTGCGCGAGGTGTCGCCCACGGCCACGATGCGGTGCTTGGCGATCTGCAGGGTGGTCAGCGGGCCGGGCTCGGTCGCCAGCGGATGATGCGCGGCCACCGCGAAGACAAAGGGCATGGAGCCCAGCGGGCGCACCTGGAAGCCCTGGGTGCTCGGCGCATCGTAGGCGCCGCCGATCACCAGGTCGGCGCGGCTGCTGACCAGCGCATCCCACGCGCCGCCCAGCACTTCCTTGGCAAAGCGCAGCCGGGTGGCATTGTTCTCGGCATAGAAGTCCTGGATGACCGGCAGCAGGGCGCGGAAGTTGATCAGGTCGTCGACCACGATGGTCAGGGTGGCTTCCCAGCCGGTGGCCAGCCGCTTGACGCGGCGGGCCAGGTCGTCGGCGGCGTGCAGCAGGTGGCGGCCTTCGTCCAGCAACGCGCGCCCGGCGGGCGTGAGCTCGGCGCGGTGGCGGCGCCGGTCGAACAGCAGTACGTCCAGGTCTTCCTCCAGCTTGCGCACCACATAGGTGAGCGCGGAGGGCACTTTGCCCATCTCGTGCGCGGCGGCGGCAAAGCTGCCCTTGCGCTCGATGGCGTCAAGAACTTCCAGGGATTCGAGAGAGAGTGCCATGTTCAGAATTTCTGAATGAATGCTTCTAAGATCGGTCCGCCAAATATACGCCTGCCACCCTAAACTGCCTAGTATCGAAACGTTGCTCAAGGCCAGGACTAGGATTAACCCAGTTCCTGCGCCAATGTGGCCTGAAGGAGGGCCGTCAAAATGATTGAAATCAGAAAGGCGGGTGAACGTGGTTATGCCGATCATGGGTGGCTCAAGTCGTACCATACGTTTTCCTTCGCGGACTACTACGATCCCAAGCACGTCCAGTTCGGGCCGCTGCGCGTCATCAATGAAGACCGTGTAGCGCCGGGCATGGGGTTTGGCACCCATGGCCACCGCGACATGGAAATCATCAGCTATGTGCTGGAAGGCGAGCTGGCCCACAAGGACAGCATGGGCAACGGCAGCGTGATCCGCCCCGGCGACGTGCAGCGCATGAGCGCGGGCACCGGCGTGCGGCACTCGGAGTACAACCACGCCGCACACGACACCACGCACTTCCTGCAGATCTGGATCCTGCCGGAGAAGTCCGACCTTGAGCCCGGCTACGAGGAGAAGCACTTTGCGGCGGCCGACAAGCGCGGCCGGCTGCGCCTGGTGGGCAGCCGCGACGGCGCCGAAGGCTCGGTGGTGATCCATCAGGACATGCGCCTGTATGCCGGCTTGTTTGACGGCGACGAGTCCGCCACGTTGGCGCTGGCGCCCAAGCGCAAGGCCTATGTCCATGTGGCGCGTGGCCGCGTCACCGTCAATGGCAAGGCGCTGGAAGCGGGCGATGCCGCACAGCTGGAAGGCGCCGAGGCCGTGACCCTGGCGCACGGCGATGGTGCCGAAGTGCTGGTGTTTGACCTGCCCTGAGGCCTTGCTTCGGCAGCCCGCAGCCCGCCCGCTTTGCCGGCGGGCTGCGGTGCTTCGTCTGGGCGGGGTTGCCGTATGCTATCGTCTCGCTATAGATAAGATAAGCGATCAGCCCGGCACACGCGCCGGCTGATGCGCCCTGGCCATCGACACCCAGACCAGAGATGACATTTGTATCCGTTCTCCTCGCGCTGATCGCCGAGCAGTTCCGCGCCCTGGGCCGCAACAATCCGATCTACGACATCGTGCGCGTTCTTGCCGAGCGCGCCGAGCATGCCTTTGACACCGGGCGCCCGCGCGATACCGCGCTGGCCTGGTTCACGGTGGTGCTGCCGCTCACGCTGACCGCCATGGTGGTGCACTACCTGCTGGCCTCCATCAGCGTGGCGCTCACGCTGGCGTGGAATGTCCTGCTGCTCTACCTCACCCTGGGTTTCCGGCAGTTCAGCCACTTCTTCACCGATATCCACGAGGCCCTCAACCGCGATGACCTGCCGCGCGCCCGCGCGCTGCTGCACCAGTGGACCGGTCTCGAAACCATCGAAATGCCGGTCACGGAAATCGTGCGGCATACCCTGGAAGCTGCCATCGTGGCTGTGCACCGGCATGTGTTCGGGGTGTTCTTCTGGTTCCTGGTGCCGATCGGCCCGGGCGGCGTGGTCTTGTACCGCATTGCCGAGTACCTCGCGCGCCACTGGAATATCCCCTCCACGGACCGCAGCCCCGCGCTGGGCCGCTTTGCCGCGCGTGCCTTCTACCTGCTGGACTGGATTCCCTCGCGGCTGACCTCGGTCGGCTTTGCCATCGTCGGCAATTTCGAGGACGCGGTGTATGCGTGGCGCAACCACGCGCGCAAGTGGAACGATGCCGTCAACGGCATCCTGCTTGCCAGCGGCGGCGGCGCGCTTGGCGTGCGCCTGGGGGTACCGCTGGCGGAAGAGAGTACTGCCGTGGTGCTGCGCACCAGCCTGGCCGGCCCGGCGGTGGACTATGCGCCGGGCATGGAAGACGATAGCGAGCCCGAGGCGGTCGCGCCGGAATTCGGGGTGGAACCCAACGTGCGTACGCTGCAATCGGCCATCGGCCTGGTGTGGCGTGCCGTCGTGCTGTGGATGCTGCTGCTGGCGATGTTGTCGTTGGCGCTCTGGGTGGGCTGAGCCAACCCCGCCGTACCCGCTCCGCTGTACCCGTTTACCATCGACGCCCGCGCTTGCCGCGGGCGCTTTGCTGTCAGGGTTGCCGCGGCGCGCCGCATTGCCAGCACGAGCCGAACTGCGCATCGTGCCATTCCCCGCAGGACGCGCAGGCCCATCGCGGCCCCGGCGCCGGATTGGCGGCGGCGTGCAATACCTCCCAGGCCTCGGCCTCCCGCTCATCGTCGATCAGCCAGACCTGGGGCGCGCTTTCGCGAAACGGGATGTCGCCCATGGCGCCGGCCAGCCAGGTATTGCGCAGGTCGGCGCGGATGCCGGCGGCTTCCAGTACGTTCTGGCAGTGCGCGGCATGGACGAGGGAAGGGGTCGATAGCAGTAGTTTCATGGTGATCGGGTGCGCCACATGCCCGTTTGCCCGCAGGTGGCGCGCCCGATTACCTTACCACGGCTTTTGCTGGCGGGATTCGTGCAGCAGCTGCGTGTAGAGCTGGTGGCGCCGGCCGGAGATCTCGCCGGTCTTCATCGACGCCAGCACGCCGCAGCCGGGCTCGTTGATGTGGTGGCAATTGTAGAAGCGGCACTCGGTCAGGCGTGGGCGGAATTCAGGGAACGCGCGCTCCAGCATGCCTTCGCTCAGGTGGTGCAGGCCGAACTCCTGGAAACCCGGCGAATCGATCAGGCAGCCACGCTGGCGCGCTTGAGGATCCGCGCCATCCACCCCATCGACGCCATCCATGCCATTGGCCTCGCCATCCACGCTGGCGGGCAGGTGGTAGAGGCGGGTAAAAGTGGTGGTGTGCTTGCCCGAATCCAGCTTGGCGGAGATTTCCCGCGTTTGCGCTTCCACGCCCGGGATCAGCAGGTTCAGCAGCGAGGACTTGCCCATGCCCGACTGGCCGATCAGGATGCTGGCGCGGTGCGCCAGCTGCGGGCGCAACTGCGCCAGCGTATCTTCCGGCGATCCGTGCACCGACAGGAACAGTGTCTCGTAGCCCAGCCCGCGGTACAGCTCGAGGCGGCCGCGCGCTTCTTCCAGCCGCTCGGTCAGGTCGATCTTGTTGAGGATGATCAACGGGCGGATGCCCAGTGCTTCGGCGGACACCAGCGCGCGGCCCAGCAGGTCTTCCGAGAAGCCCGGCTCGGTCGCCAGCACGATCACTACCTGGTCGATGTTGGCGGCCAGCAGCTTGGACTTGAACTGGTCCGAGCGATGCAGCAGGTTCTTGCGCGGCTTGAAGCCGGTGATCACGCACTGGTCGGACGCGGCGCGCTCGATGGTGACGCGGTCGCCCACCGCGCATTCGCTGCGCTTGCCGCGCGGGAAGCCGTGCAGGCGGCTGCCGTCGTCCAGCTCGATCACATAGTGGCGGCCGTGCGCGGCGACGATCAGCGCCTCCTCGGCGGCGGCGCCATTGGCTTTGGCTTTGGCAGGGCTTGGGGCGCGCTGCGGGCCTCCCCGGCTGGCGGCGCGGCTCATGCGTGCGCCAGCAGGCGGTCGATCCGCTGTGCTGCCGGTGGGTGCGAGTAGTAGAAGGCGCTGTAGATCGGGTCGGGGGTCAAGGTAGAGGCATTGTCCTTGTAAAGCTTGACGAGGGCCGAGACCAGGTGGCCGGCATCGGTCTGGCCGGCCGCAAAGGCATCCGCCTCGAATTCATGGCGGCGCGAGGTCTGGCTGGCCAGGGGGCCGAGCAGGAAGGTGAATACCGGCAAGGTCAGGAAGAACAGCACGAGGGCAAGGGCGTGATTGGTGGTGCCCAGGTTGGGCAGCACGCCCAGCCCGGTGTAGAACCACGTGCGGCTGGAAAGCCAGCCCAGCGCGGCGAGGAAGACCAGGCTCAGCGCAAAGCTGACCAGCATGCCCTTCAGGATGTGGCGCCGCTTGAAGTGGCCAAGCTCATGCGCCAGCACGGCTTCGATCTCGTCATCGGCAAGGCGCTCCATCAGCGTGTCGAAGAAAACGATGCGCTTGGCCGCGCCGAACCCGGTGAAGTAGGCATTGCCGTGCGCGCTGCGCTTGCTGCCGTCCATCACGAACAGGCCGCGGCTGCGGAAGCCGCATTTCTGCAGCAGGCGCGTGATGCGGGCTTCCAGCGAGGCATTGGCCAGCGGCTCGAAGCGGTTGAATAGCGGCATGATCACCGTCGGGGCAATCATCTGCACAAAGATCGTGAAGGCGATCCACGTCAGCCACGTCCAGGCCCACCAGTACTCGCCCATATGGGCCATGAGCCACAGCACGGCGAGCAGCAAGGGCAGGCCGAGCGCGCAGCCAACGGCGGTCATCTTGAGCATGTCGGCCAGGTAGAGCTTCCAGCTCATGCGGTTGAAGCCAAAGCGCTGCTCGATGCCGAACTGCCCATAGAGGGAGAAGGGCAGGTCGACCAGGCCGCCGATCACGGCCACGCTGGCGATCAGCGCCACGCTGTAGGCGTAGCCCGGGCCGAAGGTGTCGATCCAGAACTGGTTGATCCACTGCAGCCCGCCCAGCATGGTCAGCACGATCAGCAGCGCGGCGCCAGCCAGCACTTCCAGCATCGACAGCCGGGTGCGGGCGATGGTGTAGTCGGCCGCCTTCTGGTGGGAGGACAGCGTGATGGTGTCGGCGAAGCGGGCAGGCACCGCATGACGGTGTTGCGCCACATGGCGCACCTGGCGGGCCGCCAGCCAGAGCTTGGTCAGCACCATCAGCATCAGGGCGGCTAGGAACAGAAACGTGAACATCGGGCAGAGCCTTGTCGTGTGAAGCCTTGGCGTACGCGGTGGCGGCCGGGCCGCCGAAGCGGGTTTCCGAACGCGTTGGAACCGGCTGCGGCGGCGGATATGCGAGAATTATAAGTTGTTCGTGCCTGCTGCCCCTTGTTCCTGATCCGGGGAGCGGGCGCGCCCTCTTTTGCTTCCCTTTCGATTGCAGTCCAGATGACCAGCCAAAATACCCACGTCCCCAGCGGCGTCAAATCCGTCAAGAGCGAAAACAACCTGATCTGGCTGGACATGGAGATGACCGGCCTGATGCCCGACACGGACCGCATCATCGAGATCGCCATCGTCGTGACGGACTCCGAACTCAACATCCTGGCCGAAGGCCCGGTGCTGGTGATCCATCAGGAAGACGCCGTGCTCGATGGCATGGACAACTGGAACAAGGGCACCCATGGCCGTTCGGGCCTGATCGACAAGGTCAAGGCCTCGACCCTGACCGAAGCGCAGGCCGAGGTCGAGCTGCTGGCCTTCCTCAAGCGCTGGGTGCCGGCCGGCAAGTCGCCCATGTGCGGCAACTCGATCTGCCAGGACCGCCGCTTCATGGCGCGCTACATGCCCAAGCTGGAGGCGTTCTTCCACTATCGCAACCTCGACGTCTCCACGCTCAAGGAACTGTGCAAGCGCTGGGAGCCGGCCATCCACAAGGGCTTCATCAAGCGCCAGCTGCACACCGCGCTGGCCGATATCCTGGAATCCGTGGAAGAGTTGCGCTACTACCGCACCCACTTCATCCGCCAGTCGGCACCGGCGGCAGCGCCCGCAACCGCAACCGCGGCCGCAACCGAGGCGAGCGCAACGCCGGATACCCCGGCCGCCTGATTTTTTCTCCTCCCATGTCACTGCCAAGGCGCCCTGCGGGGCGCTTTGGCTTAACTGCAGCCCGCCCATGCTTGCGCGCATCGTCTCGATCATCACGCCGGTCATTCTGATCATCCTGGTCGGCTGGCTCTACGGGCGCCGCGCGCATCCCGACATGTCCGGGATCAACCGCGCCACGCTCGATGTGATCGCGCCGCTGCTGGTGGTGTCGGCCTTTGTCAGCAAGGAATTCGTGCTGGCCGACCAGCTTGTGCTGCTCGGTTGCGCGGTTGCCGTGGTGCTGGGCTCGGGGTTGCTGGCGTGGCTTGGCGCGCGGCTGCTGGGGGCGGATCCGCGCACCTTCGTGCCGCCCATGATGTTCAACAACTGCGGCAACATGGGCTTGCCGCTATCGGTGTTCGCGTTCGGGCCGGTCGGGCTGGCGCCCGCGGTGGCGCTGTTCGCCGCGTCCAACCTGATGCACTTCACCATCGGCATGAAGATCGTCAACCGGCACGCGTCGATCACGCAGATCGCGCGCAATCCGATGGTGCTGGCAACGGTGGCGGGGGTGGGGTTGTCGCTGGCGCGGCCGTGGTTCTCGCTGCCGGAGCCGGTGTTCCAGTCGATCAAGCTTCTGGGCGACGCCACCGTGCCCTTGATGCTGTTCGCGCTTGGCGTGCGCATGAAGGATGTGAGCCTGCGCAACTGGGGCATGGGCGCGGTCGGCGCCGTGGCCTGTCCGCTGACCGGCATCGCCTGTGCCTTGCTGCTGGCGCAGGTGGTGCCGCTGACCCAGCTCCAGCGCGGGCTGCTGTTCGTGTTCGCGTCGCTGCCGCCGGCCGTGCTCAACTTCCTGGTGGCCGATCATTTCCGGCAGGAGCCGGACCAGGTGGCGTCGATCGTGCTGCTGGGCAATGTGGCTGCCGTGGTGTTCGTGCCGGTGGGGCTGTATCTGGGGCTGCGATAGCGTTGCTGCCCCCGGAGGTTCACGCGGCGGGTTTGGCGCGGATCGCGTGCTTGGGGCGCCACACCTTGGCCACGGCTTCGTCCGTGTCGATGTAAGGCCCGCCGATCAGGTCGACGCAGTAGGGCACGGCGGCAAAGATGCCCTGCACGATGGGTTTGCCGTCCTCGCCACGCAGGCCTTCCAAGGTTTCACGGATGGCGCGCGGCTGGCCCGGCAGGTTGATGATGAGGGCGGCGCGGCTGGCGGTTTCGCGAATCACCGCCACCTGCCGCGACAGGATGGCCGTGGGCACGAAGTGCAGGCTGACCTGGCGCATCTGCTCGCCAAAGCCAGGCATTTCCTTGGTGCCTACCGCCAGCGTGGCCTCGGGAGTGACGTCGCGGCGGGCCGGGCCGGTGCCGCCGGTGGTCAGCACCAGATCGCAGCCCGCCACATCGACCAGCTCGATCAGCGTGCGCGAGATCAGTGCCTGCTCGTCAGGGATGAGGCGCTCCACGGCCTGCCAGGGCGAGGTCAGGGCGCGCCCGAACCAGTCGCGCAGCGCCGGGATGCCCTCGTCCTGGTAGGTGCCGGTCGAGGCACGGTCGGAGATCGAGACAAAGCCAACCAGCAGTTCGTCCGGGTGCCTGCGGGCAACGGGATGGACCAGCGCGGGCGTTGTGGTTTGCGTCATCTTGTCCCCATTTCCTTGGTTGCTGCGTTTGGGATGCTGGTTATTCGCCGGCTTCCGGCTCGGGTTCCTGCTCGCCGGCGGCTGCGGCCTGCTTGCTTTCCAGCGCCGTCTTGATGGCCTGGAACAGCTCGCGGAAGTAGCGCGGCGGCTTGTTCATCTCGTGCTCTTTGCGCGCGTTGCGGATGATGTTGCGCAGCGTCTGGACATCGCTGGCCGGGTGCTCGGCCAGGAACTTCGTCAGCGCGGCGTCGTCCGCCAGCAGCAGCTCGCGCCAGCGCTCGACCAGGTGCAGCTTAGCCGTCTCGGCCTTGCTGGTGCCCTTGAAGCCTTCCAGCACGCGCTGGATGGCGGCCACTTCGTTATCGTCCAGCCTGCGCATGACCTTGCCGACATACTGCATCTGGCGGCGCTTGCCTTCGTGGTTGGTGATGCGCCGCGCGTCGCGGATGGCGTCGGCCAGCGCTTCGGGCATGGGCACGCGCGCCAGGCGGTCCTTGGGCAGGGCTTCGAGTTCCACGCCCAGGTCTTGCAGGGCGAGCATATCGCGCTTTTTCTGCGACTTGCTCTTGAGCATGTCGTCGTCGTCGGCCGGTTCAGGGGAGAACGGGTCGGGGAAGCCGGAGGCGTTCCGGGGGGAGGGGCGGGTGTTTCGCGTCATGGTTGGCATTTTATCTTGCTATGATTCTTGTTTGGACTTTTGATGACCGCGCCCACAATGGATCAATCCGCAGACCAGACCACCCACTTCACTTATACCCAGGCCCAGCTCAGCGAGATGGCCGCCGATGTGCTGCGGGTGGCACGCGAGCTGGGCGCCACCGACGCGGCTACCGAGATCTCCGAGGGCAGCGGCCTGTCGGTGTCGGTGCGCAAGGGCCAGGTGGAAACCATCGAGCAAAACCGCGACAAGGTAGTGGGCGTCACGGTCATGATCGGCCAGCGGCGCGGCAACGCCAGCACCTCGGATTTCTCGCCGGCGGCCCTGCGCGCCACGGCCGAGGCGGCTTACAACATCGCCCGCTTCACCGCGGAAGACGATTGCGCCGGCCTGGCGGAAGAGGCGCTGCTCGAGCGCAACCCGCAGGACCTCGACCTGTTCCATCCCTGGAATATCGACGCTGAGCAAGCCATCGAGATCGCGCGGCGCTCCGAGGCGGCCGCCTTCGCGGTCTCGCCGCGCATTCGCAACAGCGACGGCGCCAGCGTCTCGGCCCAGCATTCGCAGTTCGTGCTGGCCACTTCGCGCGGTTTCACGGGCGGCTACCCGTATTCCCGCCACTTTATTTCCTGCGCGCCGATCGCCGGCACCGGCAGCGGCATGCAGCGCGACGACTGGTACTCGTCCAAGCGCGCACCCGGCGCGCTGGCCGCGCCCGAGGACATCGGCCGCTATGCCGCCGAGCGCTCGCTGGCCCGCCTGAATGCGCGCCAGTTGTCGACGCGCCGCTGCCCGGTGCTGTTCGAAGCACCTTTGGCCGCCGGCTTGCTCGGCGCCTTCGTGCAGGCCGTGTCCGGCGGCGCGCTGTACCGCAAGTCGACCTTCCTCTACGACACGCTGGGCAAGGCGGTGTTTGCGCCGCATATCCATATCCACGAGCAGCCCCACCTGCCGGGCGCCATGGGCAGCGCGCCCTTCGACGAAGAAGGCGTGAAGACCCACGCGCGCGATGTGGTGCGCGGCGGCGTGGTGGAAGGCTATTTCCTCTCCACGTACTCGGCGCGCAAGCTGGGCATGAAGACCACCGGCAATGCCGGCGGCTCGCACAACCTGACGCTCTCCAGCAAGCTGACCACGCCGAAAGATGACTTCGCCGGCATGCTGCGCAAGCTGGGCACCGGCCTGCTGGTGACCGAGCTGATGGGGCAGGGCGTGAACTACGTGACGGGCGATTACTCGCGCGGCGCGTCGGGCTATTGGGTCGAGAACGGCGTGATCCAGTACCCGGTGGAAGAGATCACCATCGCCGGCAACATGAAGGAGATGTTCCAGCAGATCGTGGCCATTGGCGCCGATGCGCTGGTGCGCGGCACCAAGGAAACTGGCTCGGTCCTGATCGAGCAGATGACCATCGCCGGCGGCAACTAAAACGACAGCGGCGGCCTGAAGACAGGCCGCCGCGCGTAGAACGTCAGCGTCGTTTTAAACCTGGCGTTTGAGCCGGCCGTTATTCCTCGCCCGAGGGCGGGCGTTCGTACGTCACGAACGCGTAGTCGAAACCGTTCGCCTCCGAATGATGCCGCTCGCGCTGCGTCGCGACCCACTGCTGCGGGTCGATGGCCGGAAACACCGCGTCGCCCTCCACATCCGCATCGATTTCCGTCACCACCAGCCGGTCAGCGCAGGGCAGGGCCTCGGCATACAGCTGCGCGCCGCCGATCAGGAAAATCTGTTCAACGCCCACGCATAGCCGCTGCGCGTCTTCGAGCGAGTTCGCCACGTCGCAGCCTTCGATGCGCAGGTCGCGGTTGCGGCTCACCACGATATTGCGTCGGCCTGGCAGCGGCCGGCCGATCGACTCCCACGTCTTGCGGCCCATCACGATGGGCGCGCCCATGGTGGTGCGCTTGAAGTGCGCCAGGTCCTCGGGCAGGCGCCAGGGCAAGGTGTTGTCGCGGCCGATCACGCCGTTGCGGGCTTTCGCCACGATCAGGGTCAGCAGCGTCATACGGCCACCGGTGCCTTGATGGCCGGATGCGATTCGTAGCCCACCAGTTCGAAGTCCTCGTACTTGTAGTCGAAGATGCTGTCCGGCTTGCGCAGGATCTTCAGTTGCGGCAACGCCATCGGCGCGCGCGCGAGCTGGGTTGCCACCTGCTCGGCATGGTTGCTGTAGATGTGGCAGTCGCCGCCGGTCCAGATGAAGTCGCCCACCTCCAGCCCGGTCTGCTGCGCGATCATGTGCGTCAGCAGCGCATAGCTGGCGATATTGAACGGCACGCCCAGGAAGATATCGGCGCTGCGCTGGTACAGCTGGCAGGACAGGCGGCCGTCGGCCACATAGAACTGGAAGAAAGCATGGCAGGGCGGCAGCTTCATCTGCGCGATCTCGCCGACGTTCCAGGCCGATACGATCAGCCGGCGCGAATCGGGATTGCTGCGGATCTGCGCCATCAGCTCGGTGATCTGGTCGATGTGGCGGCCGTCCGGCGTGGGCCACGCGCGCCACTGCGAGCCATAGACCGGCCCGAGCTCGCCGTTTGCGTCGGCCCATTCGTCCCAGATGCTGACGCCGTTGTCCTTCAGGTACTGGATGTTGGTCGAGCCCTTCAGGAACCACAGCAGTTCGTGAATGATCGACTTCATGTGCAGCTTCTTGGTGGTCACCACCGGGAAGCCTTCGCGCAGGTCGAAGCGCATCTGGTAGCCAAACACCGAGCGCGTGCCGGTGCCGGTGCGGTCGGCCTTTTCGGTGCCATGCTCTTGCACATGGCGCATGAAGTCGAGGTACTGTTTCATCGGCGCGGGTGTTGGGGAAAAGTGACGCGACAGCGGCGTGCGCGTATGGCGGCAATCTGCTAACCGAATAGCAAATAACCGGATAGCAAATTGCTAAAGGTTTAGCATTTTATCGCAAAGCAAAACGGGCCGCCTTTCAGCGACCCGTGGCGACCCGTTTTCAGGATCCAGCTAGCTCGGCGGCGCTGGCGCCGCCGCGCATTACTGCGCGGCCGTAGCCGGAGCCCGGCGTTTTTGCACCAGGTAGCCAGCGCCCAGCACGCCGCCGACGACAACCACGAACAAGCCGTAGTAGGCCAGTGCGTTGCTGTTGAAGAAATCCTTCACCAGCGGCTCGCTGACGATCATCTTGACTGCGGTGAAGGCCAGCACGCCGGCACCGACGAAGATGACCGAGGGGAAGCGCGACATCAGCTTGAGCACCAGGCTCGAGCCCCACACCACGATGGGGATGCTGATGAGCAGGCCCAGCACCACCAGCAGGAAGCTGCCGTGCGCCGCGCCGGCCACAGCCAGCACGTTGTCCACGCCCATCACCGCATCGGCGATGATGATCGTCTTCATCGCGCCCACCAGGGTGGTTGCGCCCGCGCCATGTTCGTCGCCATTGCCGTCATCGGACAGCAGCTTGTAGGCAATCCACACCAGGGCCGCGCCGCCGATCAGCAGCAGGCCAGGGATCTTGAGCAGCCACACCACGCCGACCGTCATGGCCGAACGGACCACGACCGCGCCGACAGTTCCCCAGATGATGGCCTTCTTCTGCAGGTGGGGCGGCAGGTTGCGCGCCGCCAGGGCGATCACGATCGCATTGTCGCCGGCCAGCACAAGGTCAATGACGACGATGGATAGCAGTGCCGTCAGGAACTGCATCGTGAACAAATCGGTAAACCATTCCATGAAATCTCCTCGAACAACGAATAGCTAAGAGCCGTGCGTACGCACCGGTTTGGCCTGGAGACATGATGTGTGGGGGGCTTGGGAGGCGCCTTTGCAAACCATGAAACCAGGTTGCAAAGGTCTTGCTCGACCGCCGATGGTACTTGGCGCGGTCAGCACAACCGGAGACTGTCAGTCCCGGAATGACGATTGTGCTAAGGGCATGGCCCCGGAGCTACTCCCCTTTGAGGGGCGATCCAATCCGGGCGAGCCCGGAGCAGATACGCTGGGGCGGATTATAAACGATGCCGCGTATTTTTTGTGGTGGCGATGTGGTGGCGCTGTGGCGGCAGGCTGTTGTTGAATAAGGCGCACTTTCTGTCTCTTACCGCGCTGAGGTTTTTGTGCAGTGCGGTAAGCACACTCCACGCTCGCCAGCTATCCTGAAAAGACTTGCATCAACTGATGCGCCCCAGACGTCACCGGAGGCGGATCCCGTGCGAGCCCCGCACATGCCGTGATGTGCGGGCCCCTGGGGGTTTTATGCAGTGCCCATCGACCATCAAGGAAACGTCATGCCGGCAGTCCCGACCCCGCTGAATCCGCTGAACGCACGCCTCAAGCACACCCAAGCCAATCACAACGGCACCTCTTCCCTGAAACCCAACAGCTCTCCCGCCGGCAGCGTCGTCGTCGGCAACGGCCATGCACAGCCGAACCCGGTGCCGCGGCTGGATTTCATCCAGCAGTACCACGAGGACAGCGGCGCGCTACGCGGCGAGATCACGCGCGGCCTGCTGGCCGGCGCCGCCCGCATCAGCCCCAAGTTCTTCTACGACGTGCTCGGCTCGCGCCTGTTCGAGGCCATCACCGACCTGCCCGAGTACTACCCCACGCGCACCGAGGCCGCGGTCTTTTCGGCCTTTGCTCCCGCCATGGCCGCACGCGCCGGCAGCGGCTGCGTGCTGATCGACCTTGGCGCGGGTAACTGCCAGAAGGCGGCCCGGCTCTTCGGCAGCCTGCAGCCGGCGCAATACGTGGCGCTCGACATCTCGGTGGAGTTCCTGCGCGGCACGCTGTTCTGCCTGCAGCAGCAGCATCCGCAGATTCCCATGCTTGGCCTGGGCGCCGACCTGTGCGTGCCGCTCGATCTGCCGCCCGAGGTCAGGCACGGGCGCCGTCTGTTCTTTTATCCAGGATCCAGTATCGGCAATTTCGCACCCGCCCAGGCGCAGGCCTTGCTGCAGCGGCTGCGGGCCGCGGCGGGCAAGGGGGATGGCGTGCTGATTGGCGTGGACCTGCTCAAGGACGAGCAGGCGCTGGTGGCTGCCTATGATGACCCGCTCGGCGTGACCGCCGCCTTCAATCGCAATGTGCTGCGCAACCTGAACCGCATCGTGGGCAGTGACTTCCAGCTTGAGGACTGGCGCCATGTGGCCAGCTTCGACCGCGAGGGGTCGCGCATCCAGATGCACCTGCAAGCCGAGCGCGAGGTCACCGTGCGCTGGGCGGAGGGCAGCCGCGGCTTCCGCGCGGGCGAGCAAATTCATACGGAGGATTCGTATAAATACCGCCCGGACGACTTCGCGGCCTTGCTCGAGGCCGCGGGCTTCGACGATCCGGTCTGGTGGAGCGATCCGCGCGGATGGTTCGCGGTGTTCCACGCCCGGGTCTGAAGCCTGACGCCTGAAGCCACGGGGCGCACCGCGAGGGGGCGGTAGGGCTGGTGTCATAATGCCCGCATCTCTCCGGCGAGAGGTGCGGCGCATGGCGCACGCGGCTCGCCGGATCACGCAACCGGGTGCCAATCCCATTTTCCGGCAGGGTGTTCGATGAGCGGCTTCTCCATGCTTCCTGACCTTCATTTCAACGGCGGCAAGGCCGTCTGGGCCGATGCCCGGCGGCTGCCGCGCGAAGGCCTGGCACAGGCACTGGTGGAGGCGCGCAACCGCACCCTGGCCTGGCTGGCAGCTTTTGGCCAGACCCGGCGCGGCTGGGAGGTGCCACGGCAGGACTTTGCCGACCCGCCGCTGTGGACTCTCGGTCATGTGGCCTGGCACGCCGAATGGTGGTGCCTGCGCGACGTGCGCACGCTCGAGCGCGATGGCGCCTGGCTGCAGGTGGCCAGTGTGCCGTCGCTGCTGACGGGCGCGGATGAGTGGTTCGATCCCGATCGCATCGATCCCGATGCCCGCTGGGAGGTCACGCTGCCCGACGTGGCCGTGGTCAAGCGCTACGCCGCCGACGTGCTCGATGCCGTCCTGCGCCGGCTGGCGGCGCAACCCGACGATGGCGATGCCACGCTCTACGCCTGGCGCCGCGCGCTGTTCCACGAGGACCGCCAGGGCGAGGCCATCGCCGCGCTGCTGCAGGCGCTGGGCGTTGCCCCCGTGGAGCCTGCGGTCGTCCTGCCATCGGTATCGGTGCCGCACGGCGGCACCTTGCAGTTTCCCGGCGGGCGTTTCATCCAGGGCTGGAACGCGCCGGATGGCTTCGCGCTGCCCGATGAACGGCCGGCCCAGCCCACCTATGTGCCGGCTTTCGAGATGGATGCCGCGCCGGTCAGCAATGCGCAGTTCCTCGATTTCGTAGAGGACGGCGGCTACGAGCGCGCGTCGTGGTGGTCGGCGGCGGGGCGCCAGTGGCTGATGATGCAGGATCGCTCGGCGCCGCGCTACTGGGCCCGCCATCCTGAGTCGCGGGCCTGGATGGCCTTGCGTTTCGGCAGTCTGCGCACGTTGAACCCTGACGAGGCCGTGCGTCACGTCAGCCTGTTCGAGGCGCAAGCCTGGTGCGCCTGGGCAGGCCGGCGCCTGCCGACGGAAACGGAATGGGAGCTGGCTGCAGTCCAGGACCGGGGCGGCCTGCGCTGGGGCATGGTGCGCGAGTGGACGGCGACGCCGTACGAGCCCTACGCGGGATTCGAGGCGGACCCCGCCGATATGGAATACGTGTACTGCTTTGCCAGCCACCAGGCGGTGCGGAGCACCTCTTTCGCCAGCCCGGCGCGCCAGCGCCATGCACGCGCGCGGATGGCGCTGCTGCCCGAGGACGATTTCGCGTTCGTCGGCTTTCGCAGTTGTTCGATGTAGCGGGGCGCTGGTTACCCGTGGCGAGCACCGTTGGTTGAGGCGGCCAAAGTCGCCAGCCAAAGAAAAAGGCACCCGAAGGTGCCTTTTTCTTTGGCTGTGAGAGAGATCACCGCCTAAGCGGTGAACCTATTCAGCCCGGCGAATTAACGCTCGAAACGCGAGCGGCCGCCGGTGTTGCCGTTGCCGTTGCGCTGACCGCCGCCAAAGCCGCCGCGGTTGCCGTCGCCGAAGCTGCGGGGTGCGCCGTCACGGTTGCCATCGCGGTTGCCGAAGCTGCGGCCTTCGCCGCCACGGTAGCCACCGTTGCCGCCATTGCCGGCTGCACCGCCGCCGAAGCCGGCGCCACGATTGCCGTCGCCGAAGCTGCGGGGAGCCGCGCCGTCACGATTGCCGAAGCCGCGATTGTCGCCGCCACGGTAGCCGCCGCCTTCGTTGTTGAAGCTGCGCTGGCCGCCGGCCGCGCCTTGGCCGCCCTGGCCACGATAGCCGGTGCTGTTGCCATTGGGGTTGCCCAGGCTGCTGCGGTCGCCGAAGCCACGGTTGCCGTCACGGTCGCCGAACGGGCGATCGCCTGCGGGACGCGGGGCGCCGTCACGGCTGCCGAAGCCGCGGCTTTCGCCGCCGCCGAACTTGCGGTCGCCAAAGCTGCGGTTTTCACCGCCGCGATAGCCGCCGCCATTGCTGTTGCCACGGTAGCCACCGCGGTCGCCACCCGGCTTGCCGGCGAAGCCCGAACGCGGCTTCGGCGAGCGACGCGGCTCCAGGCCTTCGATCACCGACGCGTCGACACGGTTGTTGGTGAAGCGCTCGATGCGCTTCCACTGGAACATGTCGCCGTGGTTCACCAGGTTGATGGCGACGCCCGAGCGGCCAGCGCGGCCGGTACGGCCGATACGGTGGACGTAGTCTTCCGCTTGCTTGGGCAGGTCGAAGTTGACCACGTGGGTGATATCGGGCACGTCGATGCCGCGTGCGGCCACGTCGGTTGCCACCAGGATGCGCAGGTTGCCGCGGCGCAGCGAGGTCAGGGTGCGGTTACGCGCGCCCTGGGTCATGTCGCCGTGCAGCGCGCCGGCTGCGAAGCCGGTGTCCGACAGGCGCTCGGCCAGCGAATCGGCATCGCGCTTGGTCGCGGTGAAGACGATGGCTTGCTTGAGTGTGGTGTCGCGCAGCAGGTGGTCCAGCAGCTTTTCCTTGTGCGACATGTCGTCGGTGAAGTGCAGGCGCTGTTCGATATTGCTTTGGTCGGCACGGGTCGCGGCGATTTCGATGCGTTGCGGATCGCGCAGCTGACGCGAGGCCAACTGGGCGATGCGGCCGTCCAGCGTGGCCGAGAACATCAGCGTCTGGCGGGTGGCCGGGGTAGCGGCAACGATGGCGTCGATGTCGTCGGCGAAGCCCATGTCGAGCATACGGTCGGCTTCGTCGAACACCAGCATGTCCAGCTGGGACAGGTCGATACGGCCGGCTTCAACGTGGTCCAGCAGGCGGCCCGGGGTCGCGACCAGGATGTCAGGCATCTTGGACAGCGCGGCGAGCTGCTTCGGGTAAGGCATGCCGCCCAGGATGCTGGCGCAGACGATGCGGCGCAGGTGGCGGCCGTACTTGGCGGTGGCTTCGGTAACTTGCAGGGCCAGTTCGCGGGTCGGGGTCAGCACCAGCAGCGCGGGTTGCGCCGGCGACGGACGGGGGCGCTTGCCCTTCATGCGCTTGACCGGATCGTCCGAACGCGGGCGATTCGGCGAAGCCTTCTCGCTGATGCGCTGGATTGCCGGCAGGATAAAGGCGCCGGTCTTGCCCGAGCCGGTCTGGCTCGATACCAGCAGGTCGCGGCCAGCCAGGAAGGCGGGGATCGCTTGTGCCTGCACCGGGGTCGGGGTGGTGTAGTTCAGTTCAACCAGGGCGCGAAGAATGGCTTCTTCGAGGCCGAGCTTGGCGAAGCCGTTTTCGGCATCGATGGCAACAGCGGCAGGCGCCACGGCGGCTTCCGGGCTGAGGATGGCGTCGAGCTTGTCGAGCGGGCTCGGTTCCTGGATAGCGGGGGTGGCGATGGCTGCGGCTTCGATCGATGCGTCGGCGGCGGAGGCAAAATCTTGCTCCGCACGAATGTCGTGCTGGGTCATGTCGTAATTTTCTTTAAATGCATGGCACCCCATGCCGAACTAGCGAACAGGGGCGGGCGCAGTGCAAAGTCTTAAAAAGGCTTCGGCGCCAATCGGTGAGGCCGTTACGACAGACACAGCTGGCAGTACGGCGGCAGGCAGGGTGACACCGGGCACAAGGCCGGGCGGCAGTCCCTGGCAGGCAAACAGCTCTATAGAGCTATTCAACAGGATCGGAGACGAGGCGACGTCGGTGAGAAATGCGTTCTGTCGGGTATCACCACTTGGCCTTGATGCAGCAAACAGCGCGGCAACATAAAGCAGGCCAGTCGGCGGGACCGGGGAGCAGAGCTTGAGAGCGGGGGCGGTATCGCCTGCCGGAAGAACCCGGCTGGCGTGTTGCACAACTCACAGTGCGAACTCACGGCGCGAATTATAGCAGAAACAAAAGTAAGTTTGTTGCACTGCGATAGGAATTCCTTTTTGAGGCCGATATGCGGCCGAAGCACGAGATTTTGCGTGTCATCGCGCACTTTTGTTGGCATTTTCCCCTGCCGCATTCAAAGTTGCATCCGTGGGCTGCCTGCCTATACTGAAGCCGTCGGGCACACGGTTGCCCGGCAAGGTGGCGGACCTGGAATACCCGCTGACCTTCCTCGGCGCTTTGCTTTAAGTGCTGCTAGCCGCTGATATCGCGGCAGTCGGCGTCACTGCCAGCTTTCCTTCGGCTCTCCGGGTGGTCCGGAGGGACGTCCGCGTCATGGGCGGAATCATGGGAAACGCTGCTTGCAACGACTGTTGCCGCGATAGCGCCGGCGTTGACCTGGAAGGCCCGGACCGTCCGCAACCAGCCCGCCAGTCTCCTGGCGGGCTTCTCGTTTGTGGGGCTGGCGGTTCTGCTAACCGCGCCTCGCCACGCCGCTGCGTTTCCTTCGCGCGACAGAAGTCATCCATGGATACCTTTGCTAACAGCCTGAAGTTCCGGGTCAGGCTATTCTCGCTCCTGAACAACACAGGCAAGCGAGAGAACAATATGCGAAAGATTCTGTTGTGCGCGGCAGCGGTAGCGGGCTTGGCGGGCGGGTTGGGCGTGGCGCCGGCGGCGCTGGCCCAGGTGTCAATCAATCTGGCGATCGGCGTTCCGCCGCCGGCCCCCGTCTATGAAGCCGTCCCGGTTGCGCGTCCCGGCTACGTCTGGGCCCCCGGCTACTGGGATTGGGACGATCGTGGCCACAAGCACAAATGGAAAAAGGGCAAATGGGAGCGCGAGCGCGCTGGCTACGTCTACGAGGCGCCGCGCTGGGTGCAGGCCAGCGGTGGCTGGGTGTTGATGCCCGAGCGCTGGGACGGACGGGGCGACGGCGGGTATGGCAAGAAGGACAAGGGCTACCACTGTCCCCCGGGGCACGCCAAGAAAGGCGAGTGCTAAATAGCGAGGGCGGCGCGTTTCTTGGGCGGTGAGGATTTTGATATACTCCGGCCTGCTCCAGGATCCACGCCGCCAAAGCGCATTCATCGACCCGGGAGTGTCTATCGTCTCGCCGTAGTTCAATGGATAGAACACGCGCCTCCTAAGCGTGAAATGCAGGTTCGATTCCTGCCGGCGGGACCACCCTCACGGGGTGCCCAGCGGTCCATCAAAGCTCCCCAAAGTTGAAGTGCAGTGGCTTGCAGCCGCACGGCGCAGGTTTCAATGCGTCCCCATCTTCGAAAACAGCTGAATCACCGCCACCCCCGCAATAATCAGCCCGATCCCCAGCCAGGCCGCCAGATCCGGCACTTGCCGATACAGCACGCTGGCAATCAGCGTCACGAGCACGATCCCCGCGCCGCACCAGATTGCGTAGGCGATGCCCACGGGCACGGTCTTCATGACCTGCATCAGCAGGAAGAAGGCGCTGACATAGCCGGCCACAACCAGCACGCTTGGCCACAGGCGCGTGAAATTCTCGGCGGCCTTGAGGCTGCTGGTGGCAATGACTTCAGCCGCGATGGCGAGGGCCAGTAGTACATAGGCATTCATCGATGGGTCCTTCACATTGGCTGTCGCTGGGGCCACATTTTCCCATAGCTGCCCGGCGGGCCTTGCCGGGTGTACAGTGCAAAGCATGCTCGAGGCCGCTTTGCGGGCTGGCGATCCCTCCTTTCGTGTGGTTGTTCCTTGCCGGGATGCCATCTTCAATCGAGGTAGAGCGCGTTGTTCAGGTGCCGGTAGTCCGGAGTCTCGTTGTGGGGTGGTCGCGGTTGTCCCGACCAGCTGGCAGTCGTGATAAAGCCAGCGGCGGGTGAGTCAGGTTTGCAGGGGGAGCGTCATGGAAGGCGAGGGTGGGGTTCAGACCGTGTGGCCGCAGGTGGATGGCCAGACGATGGGTCAGGGGCTCTGGCAGAACACGATTGCCGCAGCGGATGTGGCACTGGAAGAGGCGTCGCGCATCCAGCGAGGCGTGCAGCACAACCTGAAGCTCCAGCAGGAAGTGAGAGCGCTGCGCGAGGAGTTGCGCAAGGCGCACGACGAGCTGGATCGCTACCGTGGCATGCATGCGCGCGTGGTGGTCGGCATGCGGCAGCTGGAGGAGGATAACGCTGGCGAGATGAGCCGCCTGCGCGCCGATAGCGAAATGCTGATGGTGCGCCACCGGGTCTACAAGCTGCTCTCCGAGCACTATGCGCTCACCGCGCTGCGCTTCGATCCAGCCACGTTTGCCGAGCACCGCGACCGGGTGCTGCAGCACATCCTGTTCCAGCGGCGCAAGGGCACGCCGGTTTCCGGGATCGGCGCCGCGGACATCGCTTTCCTGCTGCTGTAAGCACTCGCGCTTATCCGGCCTTGGCGGCAGTGCGCGGCCGCAAGACGATCAGTGCCAGCATGCCGCCCACCACGCCCCAGAAAGCCGACCCCACGCCGGCCAGCGTCATGCCTGAGGCGGTGATCATGAACGTCAGCAGGGCGGATTCGCGCTCGGCCGGCGTTTGCATGGCGGTGGTCAGGCCGCTGGCGATCGAGCCGAGCAAGGCAAACGCGGCCACCGCCACGACCAGCGCTTTGGGGAACGCCGCGAACAGCGCGGCGATGCTGGCTGCCAGCGCCCCCGCAACCAGATAGCCGATGCCGCAAACCACCGCCGCCGTATAGCGCCGGTTGCGGTCGGGATCGGCTTGCGTGCCGGTGCAGATGGCCGCGGTAATGGCCGCCAGGTTGATGCCGTGTGAGCCGAACGGGGCGAGCAGGGCGGAGGCGATGCCGGTGACAGTGATCAGCGGCGAAGCCTGGACGTGATAGCCGTCGGCGCGCAGCACCGCCAGCCCGGGAATATTTTGTGACGCCAGCGCCACGATGAACAACGGTACCGCGATGCTGACGAAGGCCTGCAGCGAGAACGCCGGCGTGGTCCACACTGGCCTGGCCAGCGCGAAATGAAACGATTCGAAATGCAGCTGGCCAAGCGCGCCGGCCAGCGCCACGCCCGCCAGCAGCACGCCGGGCACCGCGTAGCGCGGCCAGAAGCGCTTGCCCAGCAGGTACAGCGCGAACATCACCAGCAGCAACAGGGTCTGGTGCTGGGCTTGCACGAACACGTCGACGCTGATGCGGAACAGGATCCCTGCCAGCAGCGCCGAGGCAATGCTGGCAGGCAGCGCGCGCATCAGTTTGTCGAACCAGCCGGTCATGCCGGCGGCGGTCATCAGCACCGCTGCCATGATGAAGGCGCCGATGGCCTGCGCGTAGGGCACGCCGGGCAGGCTGGCGATCAGCAGGGCGGCGCCAGGGGTGGACCAGGCAACGACGATGGGCGCCCGCGTCAGCAGGGACAGCCCGATGGTGGTCACGCCCATGCCGATGGACAGCGCCCAGATCCACGAGGCGACTTGCGCGTCCGACAAATGGGCGGCCTGGCCGGCCTGGATCATCAGCACCAGCGAACTGGTGTAGCCGGTCAGCATGGCGATCAGCCCGGCGACCAGGGCGGAGACGGAGAGATCGGTCAGCTTCAGTGGCGAGGTGGAGATGGGGCGGGACATGGGGCGAGACATGAGGCAGCACCCGACGCAACGGGTGCGGAAAAAGCGGCTGGGCCGCCATCTTCGCACGAGTTGCGCCGTGCCGGACACGACTCTCAGTCCTCTCAGTCGGCGACCTTGTCGCTAGGGAACTTGAAGGAATCGCGCAGCAGGTAGCTCATGGGGATGTCGAGGTTGACCCCTTGCGGCGGGATCGGCGACTGGAACCATTTCTTGTAGAGCTTCTGGGTATCGAGCGAATAGATGGCAGCGATCAGGGTCTTGTCCACCAGCCGCTTGAACTCGGCGTCCTGCTTCGACAGCATGATGGCGTAGGGCTCGATCGTCAGCAGCTCGTTGGTGACGGTGTAGCGGGCCGGGTCGCGCGCATTGGCGCGCAGGCCGTAGAGCAGCACGTCGTCCATCACGAAGGCGTCGGCCTTGCCTTGCTCGACCATGGCGAAGGCTTCTGCGTGGTCCTTGGCTTCCACCACGTGGATCTGCATGGCGCCGGAGCCGTTGATCTGGCGCACCACCGCGAGCGACGTGGTGCCTACCGTGGAGACGACCGTCTTGCCGCGCAGGTCGCCCAGCGTGCGGATGCCGGAGTCGGTCTTGACGAGCATGCGGCTGCCGGCGATGTAGTGCGGGATGGTGAAAGCAACCTGCGCGCGCCGCTCGCGGTTGTTGGTGGTGGAGCCGCATTCGAGATCGGCCTTGCCGTCGACGATGGCGGCGATGCGGCTGGCCGGCGTGACAGGAACGAATTCCACTTTGAGGCCTGGGAGCCGGAGCGCGCCGCGCAGGGCGTCGGCCACCCGCAGGCACAGGTCGATGGCATAGCCGTAAGGCTTGCCGTCGACCACGAAGGAGAACGGCACCGAGCTTTCGCGGTGGGCGATACGCAGCGCGCCGGTCTGTTCGATGCGCTGCAGCACCGGCGTGCCGCCGGACTGCGCGGCGGCGGGCATGGCGCCGATGCCGAGTGAAAGCGAAAGCAGGGTCGATAGCACAAGTAGCAGCGGCAAGCGCTGCGCACGCGGATGGATCATGGAATTCCCCGTACAAAGAAAAAGGCATCAAGCGGAATTGGCGTTGGGTCGCCTTTCACCGGTTCGGACCGGTTCTTGTATAGCTGCCGTTGTGCTGCGGCCTGCGGGCCGCGCGCCATTGTTCCATGGGGGAAAGCGGCCCGGCAATCGCCACGGCGGGAGGGTGTTGCGCGGCGCGCAACAGGTGCGTGGCAGATGCGTAGCAGACGCAAGGCAGATGCATCGCAGACCCATAAGAGGCGCGCCGAAGGGGGCGTTGACGGGACTTTCCCTTACGGACTTGTACGACTAGAGCCAGGCCGGGGCGCTTGCTATGCTCCTTTCCGTGCCTTGCGAGCAGGGCACCGAGGAGAGACTCTTGGGCCCGCGCGAGCGCGGGCCCTTCTTTTTTTGTGGCGGCCGCAGGCCCGGGGTTTGCGCCGGCGCCGGCGAGGGCGGGCGCCGGTGGTCTACAATGCCGGCTACCTGGCACCCCGCCGCCCGGTTGCTGTCCGACGCCGGCGCGCGGCCGCGGGATCAAGCCGCTTGAGCTACCTCCTCGAGCTGCCTCCTTGATCTGCCTCTTTTTTGCTGTCTCCTTTCGTATTGCTCCCATGGCCCTGTTTTCGATTTCCGACGCCCAGCTTGCCTTCGGGCATGTGGCCTTGCTCGACCATGCCGACTTCTCGCTGGAAGCCGGCGAGCGCGTCGGCCTGATTGGCCGCAACGGCACCGGCAAGTCGTCGCTGCTCAAGATCGTGGCCGGCCTGTCCGCGCCGGACGATGGCCTGATCGCGCGCCAGAGCGGCGTGACCTCGGCCTATGTGCCGCAAGAGCCGCAGTTCGAGGCGGGTGTGACCGTGTTCGACGCCGTGTCCCAGGGCCTGGGCAAGATCCACGACCTGCTGGTCGCCTATGAAGCGGCGCTGGCGGGGCTGGACGACAACCACGACGAGGACTCGCTGGCCGAGCTGCACCGGCTGCAGTCGGAAGTCGACGCCGCCGGTGCCTGGGGCTTGCGCACACGGGTGGAAACCACGCTGGCGCAGCTCAGCCTGAGTGCCGATGTGCGCGTGGATGCGCTATCTGGCGGCATGCAAAAGCGCGTGGCGCTGGCGCAGGCCCTGGTGGCCGAACCCGACATCCTGCTGCTCGACGAGCCGACCAACCACCTCGACGTGGAAGCGATCCGCTGGCTGGAAGACCTGCTGCTGGCCTTCCGCGGCAGCGTGCTGCTGATCACCCATGATCGCGCCTTCCTGGACCGCGTGGCCACCCGCATCATCGAACTCGACCGTGGCCGGCTGATTTCCTTTCCTGGCAACTTCGCCGCCTATCAGGCGCGCAAGGCCGAGCTGCTGGCCGCCGAACAGGTCGAGCAGGCCAAGTTCGACAAGCTGCTGGCGCAGGAAGAAGTCTGGATCCGCAAGGGCGTGGAAGCGCGCCGCACGCGTAGCGTGGCGCGTATCCAGCGCCTGGAGACGATGCGAACCGACCGTGCGGCCCGCCGCGACGTGCAGGGCAACGTCAAGCTGGAAGTGTCGCAAGGCGAGCGCTCCGGCAAGATCGTTTCCGAGTTGACGGATGTCAGCAAGGCCTTTGGCAACAAGATGGTGGTGCGCGACTTCACCGGCACCATCATGCGCGGCGACAAGGTCGGGCTGATCGGCGCGAACGGCGCGGGCAAGACCACGCTGCTGCGCCTGATCCTGGGCGAGCTGGCGCCGGACGCCGGTACGGTCAAGAACGGCAGCAACATGCAGGTGGCGTATTTCGACCAGATGCGCACGCAGCTGGACCTGGAGCGCTCGCTGGCCGATACCATCAGCCCTGGCAGCGACTGGGTCGAGATCAACGGCCAGCGCAAGCACGTCATGAGCTATCTCAGCGATTTCCTGTTCGCGCCGGAACGCGCGCGCTCGCCGGTCAAGTCGCTGTCCGGCGGCGAGCGCAACCGCCTGCTGCTGGCGCGCCTGTTCGCGCGCCCGGCCAATGTGCTGGTGCTGGACGAGCCGACCAACGACCTCGACATCGATACGCTGGAACTGCTTGAAGAACTGCTGCAGGACTACAGCGGCACGGTGTTCCTGGTGTCCCACGACCGGGCCTTCCTGGACAACGTGGTGACCTCCACCATCGCCGCCGAAGGCGACGGACGCTGGCGCGAGTACGTGGGCGGCTACTCCGACTGGCAGGTCCAGTCGGCGCGCAGCGCGGCCATGCAGGACGCGCGCGGTGGCGAGGGCAAGGCCGCCGCGGAAAGCACGAAGCCGCGCGAAGCCCGTGCGGCCAACCGCCTGGTCAAGCTGTCGTACAAGGAGCAGCGCGAGCTGGACACGCTGCCCGAGCGTATCGCTTCGCTGGAAAACGAGCAGAAGGCCGTCGGCGCACAGCTGGCGGACGGCTCGCTGTATGTGAGCGACGCGGGCAAGGCCGCGCAGCTGGCGGCCCGGCACGATGAGATCGACCTGGAACTGCTGGAGGCGCTGGAGCGCTGGGAAGTGCTGGAAGCCAAGACCAAGGCCGAGGCGCAGTAAGGCCGCTACGGCTGCGGCTCCGTGGGGAGCCGCAGCCGTCGTCATTGCCGACGGCTTTGGCGCATCCTCACCCGCACCAGGCGAGCACCATGTTCGTCAGGTCCACCATGAAGGCCGGCCGCAGGTAGGCCATGAAGGCCAGCGCCAGCACCCCGGCCAGCGCCGTGAAGCCTGCTGCCCGAAGCGCAAGGCCGGCGGGGCGTGCCGTGATCATGCGGCGGCCCCTTGTGGCCGCGCGATCGCATGCTCGCGGATCGGCAGGTTGACCAGGGCGGCCACTACGCCCAGCCCGATCGCGATCATCCAGACCGTGTTGTAGGTGCCGGTCCGGTCATACAGGAAGCCACCCAGCCACGCACCCAGGAAGCTGCCGATCTGGTGCGAGAAAAACACCACGCCCGACAGCATCGACAGGTACTGCACGCCAAACACCTGCGCGATGATGCCATTGGTCAGCGGCACCGTGGACAGCCACAGGAAACCCATCATCGCGGCGAACACCCAGGTGCTGGTGGCCGTGAGCGGCAGCAGCAGGTAGCCGGCAATCACCACGGACCGGGTGATGTAGATCAGCGAAAGCAGGAAGCGCTTGGGCACGCGCTGCCCCAACGCGCCCGCGCTATAGGTCCCGAACACATTGAACAGCCCGATCAGCGCCAGCGCCACGGTCGCGATCTTCGGGTCGGTCAGGCCCCGGTCCTTGAGGTAGGGCGCCAGATGCACGCCGATGAACACCACCTGGAAGCCGCAGACGAAGTAGCCCAGCGTGAGCAACTGGAAGTTGCGGTTGCCGAACGCTTCGCGCACGGCCTGGCCGATGGTTTGCTGGAAGCCGGGCGCATGCGTGGCGCCTTGCGGCTCGCGCAGGCTGAAGGCCAGCGGCAGCATCAGGCAGGCCAGCACCGCCAGGATGAACAACGCGTTCTGCCAGCCGGCAGTCGAGATCAGCGTCTGCTCCACCGGGATCATCAGGAACTGCCCGAACGAGCCCGCGGCCGCCGCGATGCCCATGGCCCACACGCGCTTCTCGGGGCTGGCCACGCGGCCAATCACGCCGTACACCACGCTGTAGGTGGTGCCGGACTGCGCAATGCCGATCAGGATGCCGGCGCCCGAGGCGAAGGCGGTGCCGGAGGTGGCCATGGCCATCACGACCAGGCCCGCCACGTACAGCGCAATGCCGACCAGCATGATGCGGAAGCCGCCGAACTTGTCGGCCAGGGCGCCCGTAAACGGCTGGGTCACGCCCCACATCAGGTTTTGCAGCGCCAGCGCGAAGGCAAAGGTCTCGCGGCTCCAGCCGTGTGTCTGCGTGATCGGCAGGTTGAACAGGCCGAAGCCGTGCCGGATACCCATCGACAAGGTGACGAGCAGGCCACCGCAAATCAATACAGTTGTGAGGGAGAGTGGTTTTCTTGGTGTGTGTTGAATCGTGTTCTGCATGGCGTCCTGCATCCTGGCTCGGTGTGCGTAGTGCTGTTTTAGTTCTGTCGGCGCGGTCCGGAACCGCCTTGGCCACGCCGGTGCGAGCGAGTGTACTCCGCATCGCGGGAGGACGTCGGGCGTCACTCCGGCGCCGCCCGAGACACCGGATGTGCCGAATCGCGCACGGCAATTGCTGGTGACGATTGGCATCAAGACGGCTACCCGCTTCCATTACAATGCAGGCTGCCCGGCCCCCCTGGCTGGCGTGCGGCAACCGCGCCCCCGCCAAGGCTGGCCGAGAATCCCACTAAGCAAGCGACTCCATGGCGAGCAAAATCAGTCAGTACAGCGAATCCTCCATCCGGGTCCTGAAGGGCCTGGAGCCGGTCAAGCAACGACCCGGCATGTACACCCGTACCGACAATCCCCTGCACATCGTGCAGGAGGTGATCGACAATGCCTCCGACGAGGCCCTGGGCGGCCACGGTTCCGAGATCATGGTCACCCTGCACCGCGACGGCAGCATCAGCGTCGAGGACGATGGCCGCGGCATCCCGGTCGGCATCCATCCCGAAGAGCAGGTTCCGGTGGTGGAAATCGTGTTCACGCGCCTGCACGCGGGCGGCAAGTTCGACAAGGGCAAGGGCGGTGCCTATGCCTTCTCGGGCGGCCTGCACGGTGTGGGTGTCTCCGTCACCAACGCGCTGTCTACCCGTCTCGACGTCACCGTATGGCGTGACGCCAACTGCTCCACGCTGACCTTCTCCGGCGGCGACGTCACCGTGCCGCTGGCCACGCGCAAGCTCGAACGCGGCGAGAAGAAGAGCGGCACGCGGGTGCAGGTCTGGCCCGATGCGAAGTACTTCGATTCGGCCGCGATCCCGATGGCCGAGCTGCAGCGGCTGCTGCGCAGCAAGGCGGTGCTGCTGCCGGGCGTCAAGGTCACGCTGCTGCAAGAGAAAAACGGCGAGCGCCAGACCTGGCAGTACGAGCAGGGCCTCAAAGGCTACCTGGTGGAAGCGCTGGCGCAGGGCAGTGGCGCCGAGCTGGTGGTGCCGATGTTCGAAGGCGAGCACTTTGCCGACCCGGACGCCAACCCGGCGGAAGATGGCTTCGCCGAGGGCGAGGGCGCTTCCTGGGTGGTGGCTTGGACCGAAGATGGCGCGCCGGTGCGCGAGTCCTACGTCAACCTGATCCCCACCCCGGCTGGCGGCACGCACGAGTCCGGCCTGCGCGAAGGCCTGTTCCAGGCGGTCAAGAGCTTTATCGAGATGCACGCGCTGCAGCCCAAGGGCGTGAAGCTGATGAGCGAAGACGTGTTCGCCCGCGCCTCGTTCGTGCTGTCCGCCAAGGTGCTGGACCCGCAGTTCCAGGGCCAGATCAAGGAGCGCCTGAACAGCCGCGACGCGGTCAAGCTGGTGTCCACCTTCAGCCGCCCCGCGCTGGAGCTGTGGCTCAACCATCACGTCGAGTACGGCAAGAAGCTCGCCGAGCTGGTGATCCGCCAGGCGCAGGCGCGCACGCGCGCGGCGCAAAAGGTGGAAAAGAAGAAGGGCTCCGGCGTGGCCGTGCTGCCCGGCAAGCTGACCGACTGCGAATCCACCGACGTCACCCGCAACGAACTCTTCCTGGTCGAGGGCGACTCCGCCGGCGGCTCGGCCAAGATGGGGCGCGACAAGGAATTCCAGGCCATCCTGCCGCTGCGCGGCAAGGTGCTCAACACCTGGGAGACCGAGCGCGACCGCCTGTTCGCCAATAACGAGGTGCACGACATCGCGGTGGCAATCGGCGTGGACCCGCACGGCCCCAACGATGAGCCCGACCTGTCCAACCTGCGCTACGGAAAGATCTGTATCTTGTCCGACGCTGACGTGGACGGTGCGCACATCCAGGTGCTATTACTGACCCTGTTCTTCAAGCATTTCCCCAGGCTGATCGACAACGGCAACGTGTGCGTGGCCCGCCCGCCGCTTTTCCGGGTGGATGCGCCGGCACGCGGCAAGAAGCCGGCCCAGAAGCTCTATGCGCTGGACGACGGCGAGCTGGTGGCCATCCAGGACAAGCTGATGAAGGATGGCATCAAGGACGGCGGCTGGCAGATCTCGCGCTTCAAGGGCCTGGGCGAGATGAACGCCGAGCAGCTGTGGGAAACCACCATGAATCCCGACACGCGCCGCCTGTTGCCGGTGGCGCTTGGACACTTCGACCTGCCGCAGACCGTGGGCGTGATGAATATGCTCATGGGCAAGGGCGAGGCCGCGCAGCGGCGCACCTGGCTCGAGGAGCGCGGCAACGAGGTGATCGCCGATATCTAGGCGGCACGAATCGAACCGTTCGATACCCGCATGACGCAAGGAGCCCCGATGGCTAAGACCCGACCTGGCAGCACCCGTGCACGGCAATGGATTGCCGCCGGCACGCTGCTGGCCGGCTTGGCCGGCATGGGCTTCATGCCAGCGGCCCACGCTGCGCTGTATGGCTATATCGACGACGACGGCGTGGCGCATTTCTCGGACGAGAAGCTGGACGAGCGCTACACGCTGTTCATGAAGAACGGCGGCGAGCTCAAGAGCCCGCTGCCGTACCGTGCCGGAGCCGGCAGCCAGATCGACCTGGAGACGCACAAGCTTTACCGATATGTCGTCAACCATCCCAATATCGCCACGGTCGAGCCCATGATCCGCCAGATCGCGGCGGCGCAGAATGTCGACCCGGCGCTGGTCAAGGCGGTGATGGCGGTAGAGTCCGGCTTCAACGCAGGCGCGGTCTCGCCCAAGGGCGCGATCGGGCTGATGCAGGTGATTCCCGGCACTGGCGCGCGCTTTGGCGTGAGCGCCGATGCCCGGCGCACGGTCGAGCAGAAACTGGCCGACCCGCGCACCAATATCTCGGCCGGCGTGCGCTACCTGCGCTGGCTGATGGAGCTGTTCCCCAACGACCTCGAGCTGGTGCTGGCCGCGTACAACGCGGGCGAGGGCGCGGTGCAGCGCTACAACAACAAGATTCCGCCTTTCCCCGAGACCCAGCAGTATGTCAGCACGGTGCTGCAGTTCTATCGCTTCTACCGTCCGGGCGGCGCGCCCGCGGGGGTGGGCGGGGCGGGAGTCAATCGCGTCAAGATGGTGATCGGTGGCCGCCGCAACATGCCTTGATCCCATCCCGAACCATACGACGAACCGCATAACGAACAACATGCAACCGGCGCACCGGCCAACGATGCGGTGCGCCGTCTTCTTGCCAATCCATGGAACAACAAGACATTCCGCTTGACCCAGGTTCGCCCGACAACGGAGCGGACTCGCTGACCCTGGCGCACTATGCCGAGCGCGCCTATCTCGACTACGCCATCAGCGTGGTCAAAGGCCGCGCGCTGCCGGAAGTGGCCGATGGCCAGAAGCCGGTGCAGCGCCGCATCCTGTACGCCATGCACGAGATGGGGCTGCGCTCCGACGCCAAGCCGGTCAAGTCGGCGCGCGTGGTGGGCGACGTGCTGGGTAAATTTCACCCGCACGGCGACCAGTCCGCCTATGACGCGCTGGTGCGCCTGGCGCAGGACTTCTCGCTGCGCTACCCGCTGATCGACGGCCAGGGCAACTTCGGCTCGCGCGACGGCGACGGCGCGGCGGCCATGCGCTACACCGAAGCCCGGCTCACGCCGATCGCGCGCCTGCTGCTCGACGAGATCGACCAGGGCACGGTGGACTTCATCCCCAACTACGACGGCTCGATGGAAGAGCCCAGGCTGATGCCGGCGCGCCTGCCTTTTGTGCTGCTCAACGGCGCATCGGGCATTGCCGTGGGCATGGCCACCGAGGTGCCGCCGCACAACCTGCGCGAAGTGGCGGCAGCCACCGTGGCGATGATCCGCAACCCCAATATCACGCTGGCCGAGCTGCTGGCGCTGATGCCGGGTCCGGACTATCCGGGCGGCGGCCAGATCATCTCGCCGGCGGCCGACATTGCGCAGATCTACGAGAACGGCCGCGGCAGCCTGAAGGTGCGCGCGCGCTGGATCATCGAGGACATGGCGCGCGGCCAGTGGCAACTGGTGGTGACCGAGCTGCCGCCGAGCACCTCGTCGCAGAAGGTGCTCGAGGAGATCGAGGAAATCACCAACCCGAAGGTCCGCGCAGGCAAGAAATCGCTGACGCCCGAGCAGTTGCAGCTCAAGCAAGGCATGCTGGCGGTGCTCGACGCGGTGCGCGACGAATCCGGCAAGAACGCGCCGGTGCGGCTGGTGTTCGAGCCCAAGAGCAAGAACATCGAGCAACAGGAATTCATCCAGACGCTGCTGGCGCACACCAGCCTGGAGTCCGGGGCCTCGATCAACCTGGTGATGATCGGCACCGATGGCCGCCCGCGCCAGAAGGGCCTGGCCGACATCCTGCGCGAGTGGATCGCCTTCCGCTTCGCCACCGTCACCCGCCGCACGCGCCATCGCCTGGGCAAGGTCGAAGACCGCATCCACATTCTCGAAGGCCGGATGCTGGTGCTGCTCAATATCGACGAGGTGATCCGCATCATCCGCGAGAGCGACGAGCCCAAGCCGGCGTTGATGCAAGCCTTCGGCCTGTCGGACCGCCAGGCCGAAGACATCCTTGAAATCCGCCTGCGCCAGTTGGCCAGGCTGGAAGCGCTGCGCATCGAGCAGGAGTTGAAGAGCCTGCGCGACGAGCAGGCCGAGCTGGATGTGCTGCTCAAGTCCGAGACCATGATGCGCCGGCGCATCATCAAGGAGATCGAGACCGACGCCAAGCAATACAGCCCGGAAGACAAGGATCCGCGCCGCACGCTGATCCAGGAAGAGCGCCGCGCCAACGCCGAGGTGCGCGTGGTCGACGAGCCCGTCACCGTGGTGGTCTCCCAGAAGGGCTGGGTGCGCACGCGCCAGGGCCACGGCCATGACGCGCAGCAGTTCACCTTCAAGGCGGGCGACGCGCTCTATGGCACCTTCGAGTGCCGCAGCGTGGACGTGATGCTGGTGTTCGGCACCAATGGCCGCGCCTACACGGTGCCGGTGGCCGGCTTGCCGGGCGGGCGCGGCGACGGCGTGCCCGTGACCACGCTGATCGAGCTGCAGCCCGGCAGCCAGATCGCCCACACCTTTGCCGGCGGCGTCGACCAGCGCTTGCTGATCGCCACGCGCGGCGGCAATGGCTTCCAGACCAAGGTCGGCGACATGGTCAGCCGGCAGAAGGGCGGCCGCGCCTACCTGACGCTGGACGAGGGCGATGCGCCGCTGTTGCCCGCGCCGATCGGGGAGGATGCCACGCACGTGGCCTGCCTGTCGGCCAACGGCCGCATGCTGCTGGTTGCGCTCGACGAGATCAAGTCGCTCTCGGCCGGTGGCCGCGGCGTGATCCTGATGGAGCTGGAACCCAAGGAGACGCTGCAGCAGGCGATTGCCGTCGGCGCCCCGGGGCTGGTGGTGTCCGGTGCCGGGCGCGGCGGCAAGCCGAGCTCGCAGAAGCTCTACGGCCAGCTGCTGCTGCCCTATGTGGGCAAGCGCGCCCGCAAGGGCCGCGCGCTGGATCTCAAGCTCAAGGAGCCGAGCATCGAGCCGGTACGGATCGTGCCTCCGGCGAGCGGCAACTAAGCCGCGCCAACCCGAACTGGCCCTGCGCGACAATGCGCGGGGCTTTTTTCTTTCCCGGCATGCCGGACCACCCCGGCGGCCATGCCTCTCCCGTTACAAGCGATGCCAGTTACTCCCTCTCCCGCCGGCGACGATCCGATGGTAGCGCTAGCACCCCCACCCACGCCGCGGCGCCTGTTTATCGAATTCGCCCGCATGGGGCTGTCCGGCTTCGGCGGCGTGCTGCCCTTCGTGCGGCGCGCCGTGGTCGAGCGCAACCGCTGGCTGGGCGACCGCGATTTTGTCGAACTGCTCAGCCTGGGGCAGGTGCTGCCCGGCCCCAACGTGATCAACCTCGCGCTGATGCTGGGCTTGCGCTTTGCCGGGCTTCGCGGCGCGCTGGCGGCCTTTGCGGGGCTGGTGATGGTGCCGATGGTGGGCGTGCTGGCGCTGATGCTGCTGTACGAGCACTACCGCGACGTGGCGGCGGTGCAGCGCATGCTCACGGGCATGACGGCGGTGTCGGCGGGCCTGGTGCTGTCGACCGGCTTCAAGCTGGCGCAGAGCCAGCCACGCACCGTGCGCGGGTTGATGATCGGCGGCGCGGCGTTTGTCGGCATCGGGCTGTTGCGCTGGCCGCTGGTGCCGGTGATGGCGGTGCTGGTGCCGATGGGGCTGGTGCTGGAGTGGCGCAGCGAGCAGCTTGCGCGGCGCGCGCAGGCGCCGGCTGCTATCGAGGTCTCGTCAATGCCGCCCATGCCGTCCATGCCATCCAGCGATGACGGCATCGATCCCATGCCACCCATGCAGCCTGTACCCGGGGAGCCGCGGCAATGACTTCACCGAACGTGCTTTCCAGCCTGCTCACGCATTTCCTGACGCTGTCGTTCCTCGCCATCGGCGGGGCCAGTACCACGATCCCCGACATGCATCGCTTCCTGGTGGAGTCGAACGCCTGGATGAGCGACGCGCAGTTCTCCGCCATGTACGCCATCTCGCAGGCCGCGCCGGGGCCGAACATCCTGTTCGTTGCCTTGTTCGGCTGGCAGGTGGCGGGTCTGGCCGGCGCCATCGTCGGCATGATCGGCATCTGCGGGCCGTCCAGCGTGATCGCGCTCGGCTTCGAGTATTTCGCCGGCCGCTCGCCGCAGGCGCGGTGGCCCGGCCTGATCCGGCGCGGCCTTGCCACGCTGACCATCGGCCTGCTGTTTTCCACCGGCTGGATCCTTGCCGCGAGCGTGGATCACCGCTGGACCGCCGTGGCGGTGACGGTGGTCACTATCGTGTTGATGCTGAAGACGAAGGTGCATCCGCTGGTGCTGGTGGGGTTGGGGGCCGGGGCGGGGGTAATGGGGTTGGTTTGAGCTTGATTGTGGGTGGAGGATGCGGTGTTGGCTGTTGGGGCCAAGAGCCTCCATGCTCGGGTCTTTTGCTGTTTTTTTGTGCGGCGTTGGCATCTTGCACCCAAGTGCCATACGACATCCCCCTGCGGGGGCTGCCGGTCACTCTTCTTTGCGTCGGCAAAGAAGACTAACGAGAAGAAAGCCGACCCTGCCGGGCGCAGAGCAATAAGGCTCTCGAATATCGGTGGTTGCGTCGTACGGCCCGGAGTGTTGGCTGGCGAATCCTACCGGCCCAGAGGACATCGCAACTGCATGACCTATGGGTTACGTGGTGCGGCCCCTGACCTCGTATGCGGTGACCGTTCCCACATCTGCCGTTCGCGGCGCGAGGGGCTGCGCCGTTTCGGGTGTGGCTGGTTTCGTGGTTTTGTCTCAGAGGACGAGCGCCGTGAGGTGCGAGCGCGGCCCTCGCGGACGGGCCACGGTGCCCACCACGAAACCAGGGGAGTTGGTAGCAAGGTGCCGCTCGCGCCGGTACGGCAGGGCATCAAATGGCCGGGCGGCCACCGCCAGAGACAAAACCACGAAACCACCAATGCAGGCAGGATCGTGGCGCTGCGCACCGCGAACGGCAGATGCCCGAACGCTCACCGCGCAAAGCGATCAGGGGCACCACCACGTGACCATTGGGTCATGCAGTAGCGATGTCCTTCGGGCCGGTTGGACACGCCAGCCAACACTCCGGGCCATACGACGCAACCACAGCCCCACATAAGCCTGATTGCTCTGCCCCCGGCAGGGCGGCTTTCTTTTCGTTAGTTTTCTTTGCCGGTCAAAGAAAAGTGACCGGCAGCCCCCGCAGGGGGATGTCGTATGGACCTTGGGTGCAAAAACCATCGCCGCTCAAAAAAACAGCGAAAGACCCCGCAGGGGCATGCCGTATCGCACCTTGGGTGCAAAAACCAACGCCGTATCAACCAACACCCCCAAACACATCAAACCTCTACTCCACCCCCACAAACCCCCCAGTCTGATGCGCCCACAACCTTGCATATAGCCCCCCGCGCGCCAGCAACTCCGCATGCGTGCCGCTTTCGGCGATCCGCCCGTCCTCCAGCACCACCAGCCTGTCCATCCGCGCAATGGTGGACAGGCGGTGTGCGATGGCGATCACCGTCTTGCCCTGCATCAGCGTCTCCAGGTTCTCCTGGATGGCGGCTTCCACTTCGGAGTCCAGCGCCGAGGTGGCTTCATCCAGGATCAGGATCGGTGCGTTCTTCAGCAGCACCCTCGCCACGGCAATGCGCTGGCGCTGGCCGCCCGACAGCTTCACGCCGCGTTCGCCCACTTGCGCATCCAGCCCCGTAGCCCCATGCGCATCGCGCAAGCGTGGAATGAACTCGCCGGCATGGGCGTCGTTGGCCGCGGTGAGCAGCTCGGCCTCGCTGGCGCCGGGGCGGCCGTAGCGCAGGTTGTCGCGGATCGAGCGGTGCAGCAGCGACGTATCCTGCGTCACCATGCCGATCTGCGCGCGCAGGCTTTCCTGCGTGACGCCGGCGATGTCCTGGCCGTCGATCAGGATGCGTCCTTGCTCCACGTCGTACAGCCGCAGCAGCAGGTTGACCAGCGTCGACTTGCCGGCGCCGGAGGGGCCGACCAGGCCGATCTTCTCGCCCGGGCGCACGATCAGGTCGATGTTCTCGATCACGCCCGAGCCCTTGCCGTAGTGAAAGCCCACGCCCTCGAAGCGCACCTCGCCGCGCGTGACGCGCAGCGCCTGCGCGTTGTCGCGGTCGCCGACCGTGCGCGGCACGGAGATGGTCTGCAGGCCATCCTGCACCTGGCCGATGTTCTCGAAGATGCCGCTGATCACCCACATGATCCAGCCTGACATGCTGACAATGCGGATCACCAGCCCGCTCGACAGCGCAATCGCGCCGACGCTGACATGGCCCTGGCTCCATAGCCACAGCGCCAGCCCGGTGGTGCTGGCGATCAGCAGGCCATTGAGCGAGGTCACGGTGAAATCCATCGCGCTGACCATGCGCCCGGACAGGCGTGCCTTGTCGGTCAGGTCGGCCATGGCTTCGCGCGCGTAATCCTCTTCATGGCGCGTATGGGCGAACAGCTTGAGCGTGGTGATGTTGGTATAGCCGTCGACGATGCGTCCCATCAGCCGCGAGCGCGCGCCGGTGGCGGCAACCGAGCGCGCCTTCACGCGTGGCGTGAAGTACAGCATGGCGGCCACGTAGCATGCGATCCACGCCACGAGGGGAATCATCAGGCGCCAGTCGGCTTGCGCGAACAGGTACAGGGAGCTGGCCGCGTAGATCAGCACATGCCAGATGGCATCCACGGCCTGCACCGCTGAATCGCGCAGCGAGAAGCCGGTCTGCATGATGCGCTGCGCAATGCGCCCGGCAAAGTCGTTCTGGAAAAACGACAGGCTCTGCTTGAGGACGTAGCGGTGGTTCTGCCAGCGCACCAGGTTGCCCAGGCTCGGGTTGATGACCTGGTGCACGAGGATGTCGTGCAGGCCGTTGAAGAACGGGCGCAGCAGCAGCGCCACCACCGCCATCCACACCAGCTCGGCGCGGTGGCGCGCGAAGAAGTCGGCGGGCGGCGTGGCTTGCGCCAGGTCGACCAGGCGGCCGAGAAAGCCGAACAGCGAGACTTCGATCAGCGCGCCAGCCAGCCCCACGCCTAGCAGCAGCGCAAAGACCGGCCACACCTCCCGCAGGAAATAGGCGTAGAAGCGCCAGATCTGGCCGGGCGGCTGGGTGTCGGGGAGGGCGCGGAACGGGTCGATCAGCCGTTCCAGGAAACGCATCAGCATGGGAGTCCAGGGGAGTCCAGGGGTGTTCCGCGGTGACCGCTTCGTCCGGGTCGCAGGCGTGCTCGCCAGGGTGGTATCGATGCCATGGGCATGCGGCGGATCAGGAGCATGATACCGCGCTTGCACATCGCCGCTATCCGTACCCGCGGCAGCAGCGGCAGCGGAGCGTCCATGTCGCGGTGCTTGACCGCGTGCTCGGAACGGCGAGCACGTTCCGTCGTTCTCATCACTTAAGCAATCATAAGCGCACTTTTCTATCTATGCCGGCGGCTTGTCTCCGGGAATACCCCAATTTATCCAAGCTTGTCTATACAACACTATACATACCTAGCATGGCTGAACAGACCGGTTCGAGCCGGCCTTATTGACCCAAGGAGTTCCCGTGAGCAACACCGACCGCTTTCGCGATGTAGAGATCCGCGCCCCGCGCGGCAACCAACTGAACGCCAAGAGCTGGCAGACCGAAGCGCCGCTGCGCATGTTGATGAACAACCTCGACCCGGAAGTGGCGGAGAACCCCAAGGAGCTGGTGGTGTACGGCGGCATCGGCCGCGCCGCGCGCAACTGGGCGTGCTACGACAAGATCGTCGAGACGCTCAAGACGCTGAACGACGATGAGACCCTGCTGGTGCAGTCCGGCAAGCCGGTCGGCGTGTTCAAGACCCATAGCAACGCGCCGCGCGTGCTGATCGCCAATTCCAACCTGGTGCCGCACTGGGCCACCTGGGAACACTTCAACGAGCTCGATGCCAAGGGCCTGGCCATGTACGGCCAGATGACCGCCGGCAGCTGGATCTATATCGGCAGCCAGGGCATCGTGCAGGGCACCTACGAGACCTTCGTCGAAGCCGGGCGCCAGCACTACAACGGCAACCTCAAGGGCCGCTGGGTGCTGACCGCCGGGCTGGGCGGCATGGGCGGCGCGCAGCCGCTAGCCGCCACGCTGGCCGGCGCTTGCTCGCTGAACATCGAGTGCCAGCAGGCCAGCATCGATTTCCGCCTGCGCACCCGCTATGTCGACGAACAGGCCACCGACCTCGACGACGCGTTGGCGCGCATCGCCAAATACACCGCCGAAGGCCGCGCCGTTTCCGTCGCGCTGTGCGCCAACGCCGCCGAAGTGCTGCCCGAACTGGTGCGCCGCGGCGTGCGCCCGGACATGGTCACCGACCAGACCAGCGCGCACGATCCGCTCAACGGCTACCTGCCGGTGGGTTGGACCTGGGGCCAGTACCGCGACCGTGCGCAGACCGAGCCGGCTCGTGTGGTCAAGGCCGCCAAGCAATCGATGGCGCTGCATGTGCAGGCCATGCTCGACTTCCAGAAGATGGGCGTGCCCACGTTCGACTACGGCAACAACATCCGCCAGATGGCCAAGGAAGAGGGCGTGGACAATGCCTTCGATTTCCCCGGCTTCGTGCCGGCCTACATCCGGCCGCTGTTCTGCCGCGGTGTCGGTCCGTTCCGCTGGGCCGCGCTGTCCGGCGATCCGCAGGACATCTACAAGACCGACGCCAAGGTCAAGGAACTGATCCCCGACGATGCGCACCTGCACCGCTGGCTGGACATGGCGCGCGAGCGCATCAGCTTCCAGGGCCTGCCGGCGCGCATCTGCTGGGTTGGCCTTGGCCTGCGCGCCAAGCTTGGCCTGGCGTTCAACGAGATGGTGCGTAGTGGCGAATTGTCGGCGCCGGTGGTGATCGGCCGCGACCACCTCGACTCCGGCTCGGTCGCCAGCCCCAACCGTGAAACCGAAAGCATGCAGGACGGCTCCGACGCCGTGTCCGACTGGCCGCTGCTCAACGCGCTGCTCAACACCGCCAGCGGCGCGACCTGGGTCTCGCTGCATCATGGCGGCGGCGTGGGCATGGGCTTCTCGCAGCATTCGGGCGTGGTGATCGTGTGCGACGGCACCGACGAGGCGGCCGCGCGCATCGCCCGCGTGCTGCACAACGATCCCGCCACCGGCGTGATGCGCCATGCGGACGCCGGCTACGACATCGCCATCGAATGTGCACAGGAGCAGGGCCTGAACCTGCCGATGCTCAACAGCAAGAAGGAAGCCTGAACGTGAACGCGCTGAACCTGAAACCTGGTCAACTGACCCTGGCGCAGCTGCGCCAGGCCTATCTGCAGCCGCTGCGCGTGAGCCTGGACGCCGGGGCCGCCGAGGCCATCGCCGCCAGCGTGGCCTGCGTCGAGAACATCGTTGCCGAAGGCCGGACCGCCTACGGCATCAATACCGGCTTCGGCCTGCTGGCGCAGACCCGCATCGCCCGCGAGGACCTGGAGAACCTGCAGCGCTCGCTGGTGTTGTCGCACGCCGCCGGCGTGGGCGAACCGCTCGACGACGCCATGGTGCGGCTGATCATGCTGCTAAAGATCAATAGCCTGGCGCGCGGCTTCTCCGGCATCCGCCGCAAGGTGATCGATGCGCTGATCGCCCTGGTCAATGCCGAGGTCTATCCGCATATTCCGCTCAAGGGCTCGGTGGGCGCCTCTGGCGACCTGGCGCCGCTGGCGCATATGTCGCTGGTGCTGCTGGGCGAAAGCCGTGCGCGCTACCAGGGCGAATGGCTGCCGGCGCGCCAGGCGCTGGCCCGCGCCGGCCTGGAGCCGCTGACCCTGGCCGCCAAGGAAGGCCTGGCCCTGCTCAACGGCACCCAGGTATCCACGGCTTACGCGCTGCGCGGCCTGTTCGAGGCCGAGGATCTGTTTGCCGCGGCCACGGTATGCGGCAGCCTCAGCGTCGAGGCCATGCTCGGCTCGCGCGCGCCTTTCGACGCGCGCATTCACGCGGTGCGCGGCCAGCGCGGCCAGATCGATGCGGCCGCCACCTATCGCGGCCTGTTGACCGATACCAGCGAACTGGCGCGTTCGCATGCGCAGTGCGACAAGGTGCAGGATCCCTACTCGCTGCGCTGCCAGCCGCAGGTGATGGGTGCCTGCCTGACGCAATTGCGGCAGGCCGCCGAGGTCCTGGAAGTGGAGGCCAACGCGGTCTCGGACAATCCCTTGGTATTTGCCGCCGAAGGCGACGTGATCTCGGGGGGCAACTTCCACGCCGAACCGGTGGCGATGGCCGCCGACAACCTGGCGCTGGCCATCGCCGAGATCGGCTCGCTGTCCGAGCGCCGTATCTCGCTGATGATGGACCGGCACATGTCGCAGCTGCCGCCTTTCCTGGTAGCGAACGGCGGCGTCAACTCCGGCTTCATGATTGCCCAGGTCACCGCCGCGGCGCTGGCCAGCGACAACAAGGCGCTGGCCCATCCGCACAGTGTCGACAGCCTGCCGACCTCGGCCAACCAGGAGGACCACGTGTCGATGGCGCCGAATGCCGGCAAGCGCCTGTGGGCGATGGCCGAGAACGTGCGCGGCATCCTTGCCGTGGAGTGGCTGGGCGCCTGCCAGGGCCTGGACTTCCGCGAAGGCCTGAAGAGTTCGCCCAAGCTCGAACAGGCACGCAGCCTGCTGCGCGCCGAAGTGCCCTACTACGAGAAGGACCGCTTCTTCGCGCCGGATATCGAGACGGCGAGCCGGTTGCTGGCGGCCGGCACCCTGAACGCGCTGCTGCCCGCGCGGTTGCTGCCCAGCCTCTGAGGCTTGAGCATGACGCCCGGGGGCGGGACGCCTGCCACGCAGCAGGCCCCGCCCCGGGCGCGACAGAAGACAGAATAATGATTCGGAGACAAATAGATGCAAGAGCAGTCGCAAGGCCTGCAGCGCGGCCTCAGCGCCCGTCATATCCGCTTCATGGCGCTCGGATCGGCCATCGGCACGGGACTTTTCTACGGCTCGGCCTCGGCCATCCAGGCCGCGGGACCGGCGGTGCTGCTGGCCTACGTGATCGGTGGTGCCGCGGTCTACATGGTGATGCGCGCGCTGGGCGAGATGGCGGTGCGCAATCCGGTGGCGGGTTCGTTCGGCCAGTACGCCAGCACCGGCCTGGGGCCGCTGGCGGGTTTCCTGCTTGGCTGGACCTATGCCTTCGAGATGATCGTCGTTTGCCTGGCGGACGTGACCGCCTTCGGTATTTACATGGGCTTCTGGTTCCCGGACGTGCCGCGCTGGATCTGGGTGCTCGGCATCGTGTTCCTGATCGGCGGCCTCAACCTGCTCAGCGTCAAGGTGTTCGGTGAGCTGGAGTTCTGGCTTTCGCTGCTGAAGGTCGGCGCCATCGCTGCGATGATCGGCGGCGGCGTTGCCATCATGCTGTTCGGTTTCGGCATGGCCGACGGCGGCGTTGCCACCGGCATCCACAACCTCTGGGCGCACGGCGGCTTCATGCCCAACGGCATTGCTGGCGTGATCGCCTCGTTCGCCGTGGTGATGTTCGCCTTTGGCGGCATCGAGATCATCGGCATCACGGCCGGCGAGGCGCGCGACCCGGAGCGCGTGATTCCGCGTGCGATCAACGCGGTGCCCCTGCGCATCCTGCTGTTCTATGTGCTGACGCTGGCGGTGCTGATGTCTCTCTATCCTTGGCACCGCATCGGCAGCGAGGGCAGTCCCTTTGTGCAGATCTTCAGCCGGCTGGGCATTGGCTCGGCCGCCGCGTTGCTCAATGTCGTGGTCATCTCCGCCGCGGTATCCGCCATCAATAGCGACATCTTCGGCGCTGGCCGCATGCTGTACGGCATGGCGGTGCAACGGCAGGCGCCACGCATCTTCGCCAGCGTATCGCGCAAGGGCGTGCCCTGGATGACGGTGGTGGTGATGGCCTTCGCCTTGCTGGCCGGCGTGGTGCTCAACTACGTGATGCCCGAGGACGTGTTCACGCTGATCGCTTCCATCGCCACCTTTGCCACGGTTTGGGTGTGGCTGATGATCTTGCTGTCGCAGGTCGCCTTGCGCAGGCGCATGAGCCGCGCCGAGGTGGCGGCGCTGAAGTTCCCCGTGCCGTTCTGGCCGGTAGCGCCGCTCGCGGCCATCGCCTTCATGCTGTTCATCTTCGGCGTGCTTGGCTGGTTCCCGCAGACCCGCGCGGCGCTGCTGGTAGGCGCGGTGTGGCTGCTGCTGCTGGTGGTGGCGTGGTGGTGCTGGGGGCGCCCGCGCGACCAGGAGGGGGCGCCTGCTTCCTCCCTTGCGGCGGACTGAG
The DNA here is from genome assembly GCF_054515855.1 of Cupriavidus sp. PET2-C1. Taxonomy (NCBI): domain Bacteria; kingdom Pseudomonadati; phylum Pseudomonadota; class Betaproteobacteria; order Burkholderiales; family Burkholderiaceae; genus Cupriavidus; species Cupriavidus sp. PET2-C1. The sequence continues at coordinate 2,985,333 of NZ_CM137259.1, read as the reverse complement.
ACATGCGCGGACCATGCCTGGGCATGGTCCGCGTTGCCTGGCATCCGTCTAGCCGGATGCCAGGGTAACCGGCAGCGCACGCCAGCCCCGCGCGCTGCCGTAGTGGCGCGAACAACACCCGCTCTGGGTTGCGCTCACCGCCCGCTTGCGGGCGGCCAGGATTTTCTTGCTTCGGAGTTTCATCATGTCCATTGACAACACCATTCCCGGCATAGCGGCGCAGCATGCCGCCACGGCCCGGCCGCTGTCCAGGTTCAAGTCCATCGCGGCCATCACCGTCGGCAACGGCCTGGAGTTCTACGACTTCGTGGTCTACAGCTTCTTCGCGACGCTGATCGGCCGCCTGTATTTCCCGGTCTCCGATCCCACCGGGCAGTTGCTGTTGTCCTTCGCCACCTTCGGCGTGGGCTTCCTGATGCGCCCGCTGGGCGGCCTGCTGATCGGCATGTATGCCGACCGTGTCGGGCGCAAGCCGGCTGTAGCGCTGACGCTCTGGCTGATGGGCCTGAGCTCGGTGATCTTCGTGGTGACGCCGACGTATGCGCAGATCGGCATGCTCGCGCCGATCATGATCCTGCTCGCGCGCCTGGTGCAGGGCTTTGCCATCGGCGGGGAGATGGGTGCCTCCACGGCACTGCTGCTGGAATATGCCGACGACCGCTCGCGCGGCTTCTATACCAGCTGGCAGCCGTTCAGCCAGGGCCTGGCGGCGCTGTTCGGCGCGCTGGTTGGCCTGCTGCTCAGCAATGTGCTGGAGCAGCAAGCACTGGAGGCATGGGGCTGGCGCCTGGCCTTCGTGATCGGCATCCTGGTGATCCCGGTGGGCCTGGTGATTCGCCGCCGCCTGGAAGAGACGGCGCCCGCCGCCGGCGAGTCGGAGCACGGTTCCACGCTGCAGCTGCTGCGTGAGCATGGGCGTGCGCTGGTGGCCAGCATCCTGCTGATGATCGGCGTGGCGTCGTCGACCTATATCGTGGTGTACTACCTGAGCAACTATGCCGTTAGCCAGCTGCATATGCCGCTGTCGCTGGGCATCTGGGCCGCTTGCGTGGCCGCTGCCGTGCAGGTCGTGCTGTCGCCGTTCGCCGGCTGGCTGAGCGACCGGGTGGGCCGGCGCCCGGTGGTGCTGTGGTCGCGCGTGGCCTTGCTGTTGATGATCTACCCCGCTTTCGTGCTGATCAACGCCGAGCCCGGCCTGACGCGCCTGCTGCTGGTGGTGGGCTGCCTCTCGGTGCCGATGTCGATGACTTCACCCGCGTCGATGGTGCTGGTCAGCGAGGTGCTGCCGCAGCGTATGCGCGCCACCGGCCTGTCGATTGCCTACTGCGTGGCGATTGCCATCTTCGGTGGTTTCGCGCAGTTCTTCTCGACCGAGCTGATCCATCTCACCGCCAATCCCAATGCGCCCGCGTTCTACGTGATCGGCTGCGGCCTGATCTCGCTGATCGGCCTGGCGATGGTGCCGGAAACCCTGGGCCGCCGCCTGTCATGAGCGAAAGGGATCCAAAGGCCGCAGCGCCGAGCAGTATCTGGCACGGCCGCAGCGATGCGGGCGAGCTGGGCGACACGCGCCGGCTGTTCAATGTCGTGCGCGCGCAAGGCGCCGAGCGCGTGCCCGGCGCACCCGTGCTGCTGGGCTTTTGCTGCGACGCTGGCGTGCTGCGCAACCAGGGCCGTCCCGGCGCGGCCGGTGGCCCGCGCGAGATCCGCCGCGCGCTGGCCGGCATCCCGGCCCATGGCCTGGAAGCGTTCCACGATGCGGGCGACGTCGTCTGCCACGATGGCGATCTCGAGACGGCGCAGCAAGCGTTGGCAAAAGCGGTCGCGGCCGAACTGGGGCAGGGTGCATTCCCGCTGGTGCTCGGCGGTGGCCATGAGATCGCCTGGGGCACCTGGCAGGGCCTGCGCGCGCATCTCGATGCGCGTGGCGATCACGGCCGCGTGCTGGTGATCAACCTCGATGCGCACTTCGACCTGCGCACCGGCCGCCCCGGCAGTTCGGGCACGCCATTCGACCAGATCGCGCAAGCGTGCCGCGAGCGCGGCGAGCGCTTCGAGTACGCCTGCCTGGGCGTGAGCCGTCTCGGCAACACCGCAGCGCTGTTCGCGCATGCCAACGCGCTTGGCGTGCACTATGTCGAGGACGTGCAGATGCAGGAACGGCACCTGGACGCGCGGCTTGCCGAATTGCAGGGGCTGATGGATGCGGTCGATCACGTCTACCTCACGATCGACCTGGACGTGCTGCCGGCGGCCGTGATGCCGGCAGTCTCGGCGCCCGCCCCTTATGGCGTGCCCCTGCCCGTGGTGGAGGAGGTGGTGGCGCTGGTGCGCGCCAGCGGCAAGCTGCGCGTGGCGGACCTGGCGGAGTTCAATCCGCTCTATGACCGCGACACCTGCGGCGCTCGGGCTGCGGCGCGGCTGGCTTACCGGTTGATGGCCTGAGGGCCGCAAATACGGTGCGCGCAGTGAGGAAAACCCCCGCCGATAGTGGTGGGGTTCTTTCTTCGGGTTTCAACGGCTGGCTTGCTGCGGCCGGCGCTCAGGATCAAGCAGGTGCCGGTTAGCGCCGTACGCCGGCACGCGGCGGCTCAATCTTGTACAATTGAATTGTACATTTCGAGCAGGGAGCAACGCTATGCAAACCATTCCATTTTCGGAGGCAAGAGCGCATCTCGCTGATGCGCTTCGGGAAGCGGAAAGTGGGCAGGAACCGCTGCTGATCTCCCGGCGCGGTCAGCCGGCTGCCGTGTTGATGTCCTGGTCGCAATACCGGCTGCTTGTCGGTTCCGCGTCTGGCTTCTTTGGCCGTTTGAGCGAATGGCGCAGCAAGCACGTGCAACCGGAAGATGAAGCCGACCCATTCGAGCATGTGCGTCAACCCGGCGACGGGCGTGACTTCACATGGTGAGCGCTGCGAGTTGGCTGCTGGACACCAACATTGTCTCGGAGGCAATGCGGCCAAAGCCGGATGCAGGGGTCATGGCGAATCTGGCCCGATTTGATGGCGAACTGGTTATTCCGGCACCGGTTTGGCATGAATTGCGTTATGGCTGGCTGCGTATGCCGGATGGCCAGCGCAAGGACGCAGTTGGCCGTTTCGTGCAGGAAGTGGCGGGCAGCTTGCCGGTCTTGCCCTATGACAGCGCCGCGGCACGGATCCATGCCGAGATACGCATTTCGCGGGAGCGGGCTGGGCTGAGCCTGCCCTTCGTGGATGGACAGATCGCATCCGTCGCGATGGCGCACGGCCTGACGTTGGTGACGCGCAATGTCAGGGATTTTGCCGGGCTGGCGGGCTTGCGGCTGGCCAACTGGTTTGGGGGCTGAGCGCGGGCTCCGGCGCCCAGCCCGCGTTTCGGCTTCAGTCTGGCCCCGCCCATGCACGAGCGGGGCCTTTTTCATGGCCGCTGGTTTGCCAGCCTAGTGAATCACCATCTGCGTGAACGGATGCACATAGGCCTGCAGCGTAATGAACAGCCCCACCAAGATCGCCAGCGCGATCGAGTGGAAAAACACATAGCGCAGGATCTCGCCTTCGTGCCCGTACCACTTGGTGGCGGTGGACGCCACCACGATGGACTGCGCATCGATCATCTTGCCCATCACGCCGCCCGAGCTGTTGGCCGAGGCCATCAGGATCGGCGATAGGCCCAGCTGCTCGGCGGTGGTTTTCTGCAGGCCGCCAAAAAGCACGTTGGAGGCGGTGTCGGACCCGGTCAGCGCCACGCCTAGCCAGCCCAGCATGGTGCCAAACAGCGGGTAGAGCACGCCGGTGTGGGCAAACGCCAGGCCCAGCGTGGCATCCAGGCCTGAGTAACGGGTCAGGTAGCCCACGCCGAACATCGCGCAGATGGTCAGCAGCGAATATTTCACCAGCTTGATGGTCTCCCAGTATTCCTTGACGAGGCGCGGCACGGAGTAGCCCATCAGCAGGCCGCCGAGAATGCCGGAGACCAGGATGCCGGTGCCGGCCATCGACAACACGTTGAAGGTGAAGACCGCGCCCTCGGCAGTGGCTTTGGGCACTACCGGCGGCACCTTGAACACGGCTTTGTCGAGGCCGGGGATGGGGAATTTCCATTGCCACAGGCCGTCCATCAGCTTCTTGAATTCCGGCACGCCCCAGACGAAGACGAACACGGTCAGGATCACCCAGGGCATCCAGGCCTTGACCACCGAGATGCCGGTGGAGGCGGCGCTGGCGCGGGCTTCGGCGGCCACCGCTTCGGGGTCGTCGACCTTGGAGTCGTCCTTGCGGCCGAGGATGCGCGTGGAGGTCCAGATTTCCTTGGGCTTCCAGACCTTCAGGAACAGCGTCAGGCTGCCCATCGACACCAGCGCGGCAATCACGTCCACCAGCCAGGGGCCGTGGTAGTTCGACACCAGGAACTGCGGCACGGCAAAGGTGACGCCGGCCACCAGGATCGCCGGCCAGATCGCCAGCATGCCGCGGAAGCCGGCAAAGGCCCAGATCAGCCAGAACGGCACGAGCACCGAGAAGAAGGGCAACTGGCGGCCGACCATGGCCGAGAGATGCAGCAGGTCCAGGCCCGTCACCGCGGACAGGCCGATCAGCGGCGCGCCCAGCGCGCCGAAGGCCACTGGCGCGGTATTGGCGATCAGCGCCAGGCCGGATGCCGCCAGTGGCGAAAAGCCGAGGCCGATCAGGATGGCGCCGGTGACCGCCACCGGCGTGCCGAAGCCCGCGGCGCCTTCGAAGAAAGCGCCGAAGCTGAAGGCTACCAGCAGCAGTTGCAGGCGGCGGTCTTCGGTGATGCCGGAGATCGAGTTCTGCAGCACCTTGAAGGAGCCGTTGATGGTGGTCAGCCGGTGCAGGAAGATGATGTTCAGCACGATCCAGCCGATCGGGAACAGCCCCGAAGCGATGCCAAGGCCGGCGGCCTTGCCGGCCATCGCGGCGGGCATGCCGAACACCGCGGAGGCAATGACCACGCCGACCACCAGCGCCAGCCCCGCGGCCAGGTGGGCCTGCAAGTGAAAGAAGGCTAGCGCCGCCAGCAGTACGGCGACGGGAATCCCTGCTGCCAGCGTGGACAATGCCAGGCTGCCTAGCGGGTCATAGACTTGGGTCCACACGATGAATCCTCCTCGGGTTGGGGCGACAGGTTGCTTTTGTCTTTTGTATCAGGCCTCTTAGGCCCAGGCTGCCGTGTCGTCTTTTTTGTCCGGGCGCGCATTGCCAACCTGCCAACCGAGCGACCGGCAAACTCCGGATTTTAAGGATGGGTTCCTGCCGCGCTGCCCTAAATCCGGTCACCGTCATCGTGAGCCGGATTCATGGCTCAGGGTTTGCCTGGGGGGCAGGTTGGCGCACTCGCTGCCTTATTGGCAGAGTACTCCAAACCACTCGATACGCAAATGTATGCTGGCCAGGCCCGTGGTGGCAGAATGTGCCGGTCGTCCTTTTGCGCCTTGGCGCTGCCGATAAGCCGACCGGTCCGGCATGAAAGGTGGCGTTCCTCGTTCCCTGTGCCTCGTTCCCTGTTTCCGAAGGAGCATTGCCATGCTGCCCATCCTTCCCGGCGGTCACGTGCTTGCCGCTTTCCTGCTGTCCAGCCTGTTGCTTGCGGTGACGCCGGGGCCGGCGGTGATCTACATCGTCGCGCGCACGCTGTCGCTAGGCCGGCTTGCCGGCCTGGCTTCGGTGACGGCCGTGGTGCTGGGCAACCTGGTCAATGTGCTGGCGGCCGCGCTGGGCCTGGCGGCGCTGTTCGCGGTGTCGTCGCTGGCCTTTGCCGTGATGAAGTACGCCGGCGCGGCCTACCTGGTCTACCTGGGGGTGCGCGCGCTGCGCGCGCGACCGGCCGCTGCTGCGCAGGCGGACCCGGCTGCTGGCAGCGCCGGGCTGCGGCGGGTGTTTCGCGATGGCTTTGTGGTGGCCTTGTTCAACCCCAAGACCACATTGTTCTTCGCTGCCTTCCTGCCGCAGTTCATGGACCCCGCCATCGCGGCGTTGCCACAGAGCGTGGCCCTGGGCGGCACCTTCGTCCTGATCGCCGCCACCACCGATTGCTGCTATGTGCTGGCCGCGGCGGCGTTGTTGCCCCTGCTCGCGCGCGCCAGGGGCGCGCAGGCCGTGGGCCGCTACCTGACGGGCGGCGCGCTGATCGGGCTGGGGCTGCTTGCCGCGGTGTCGGGCGGGCGCAACAGCAAATAAATCAGCAAATAAGGAGGCGGCTCAGACCAGCGGCAGCGTCAGGATGCTGCGGGCGGCAGGCCGTGCACGCATGGCCGCTGCCCAGCGCTCAAGGTGCGGGCGGGGCTGGTGTGTGACCGGCAGGCCCAGCCAGCGGTGGGCGGCGCAGGCAACCGGGATGTCGGCCATGGTGAAGCGGTCGCCGCAGATGAATTCACGCTGCGCCAGGGCTTCGTCGAGCCGGGCCGCGAGCGGTTCGGTGCGCTCCAGGGAGCGGGCGATCAGGTCGGGGTCGCGCTGCTCGGCGGGCAGCCGCACCAGATGGCGGAATGCGTCGACCATGGCCGGGCTGAAGGCGTTGGTTTGCCAGTCCATCCAGCGGTCGGCCTGCGCGCGCGCCTTGACGTTGCCGGGCCACAGGGTGTCCTCGCCGTCGTGCGCGCAAAGGTAGCGCACGATGGCATTGGATTCCCACAGCACAAAGGGCTCGCCGCCCACGTCGGTGCCGCGGAAATCCTCGATCACCGGGATGCTGCGGTCGGGGTTGAGCCGGACATAGGCCTCGGTATCGAGGTCGCCCTCGCTGACGCCAATGTCGATGCGTTCGTGATCCAGGTGCAGCTCGCGCGCGCACCAGACCACTTTCTGCACGTTGATCGATGAGAGTCGACCCCAGATACGCAGCACGAAGACCTTCTCCTTAAGGCGTGGGCCGCGCATGCGCAATGCCTGCGCGTTCACGGCCCGGACTGACAGGCGATGGCCGTTATCTTGCCATGAAGCCCGCCAGCCCGGTATCAGCCAGGAAACGTATCCGTGCCACGCGTGTCGCTCAAGCGACGCTCAGGCCGCCTTGGCTTGCGGCGCGTGCCTGGCGATGGCTTCGCGGAACAGCGTGCCGAGGATGGCCACGCCTTGCTCGATGCGCTCCGGCGCCACCGTGACAAAGGCCAGGCGCAGCGCATTGCGGCGCGGGTTGCTGGCGTAGAACGGCGCGCCCGGCACATAGGCCACATTGCGGTTGACCGCTTCTTGCAGGATCTCCATGCTGTCCAGGCCTTCGGGCAGCTCCATCCAGATGAACATGCCGCCCTCTGGCGCGTTCCAGGTTACGCCTTCCGGCATGTGGCGCGCGAGCGAATCCAGCATGGCCTGGCACTGCGCCGCGTAGAGCGTGCGGATGGTGGGGATATGCGAGTCCAGCAGGCCATCGCGCACCACTTCATAGGCAAGGCGCTGGGTGAAGCTGGGCGTATGCAGGTCCGACGCCTGCTTGGCCTGGCACAGCTTGAAGTGCAGCTCGGGCGGGGCGATCACGAAGCCCAGGCGCAGGCCGGGGGCCAGGATCTTGGAGAACGAGCCCATGTAGATCACGCCGTCGGGGTTCATCGACAGCAGGCTCGGCAATTGGTCGCCGCTATAGCTCAGTTCGCCGTAGGGATCGTCCTCGACCAGCAGCACGCCGAGCTCGCGGGCGCGGGCCACCAGGGCCTGGCGGCGCTCCAGCGGCATGCGCCGTCCGGTGGGGTTCTGGAAGTTGGGCAGGGCGTAGAGGAAGCGCGCGCCGGCGGTCAGCTCGGGCGTGAGCGATTCCGGCAGCAGGCTCTTGTCGTCGCCCGGCACCGAGACGAATTCGGGCTCGAACAGCGAGAAGGCTTGCAGCGCGCCGAGGTAGCTGGGCGTTTCCACCAGCACCGGGCTGCCCGGGTCGATCATCACCTTGGCGATCAGGTCCAGCGCCTGCTGCGAGCCGGTGGTGATCAGCACGCGCTCCACGTCCACGTTATGGCGCTTGGCGATGAATTCGCGCAGCGGCATGTAGCCTTCGGTGGCGGCGTACTGCAGGGCGGCTTGCGGGTTGTCGGCGAAGATCCGGGCCACCGCTTGTTCCATGGCCGCTACCGGGAAGGTGGCCGGCGACGGCAGGCCGCCCGCGAAGGAAATAACTTCCGGACGCTCGGTCACTTTCAGGATTTCGCGGATGGCCGAGCTGGTCAGCTGTTGCGCCCGGCGGGAGATGGCCCAGTTCATGATGTTCTCTTGGTGTGTGGGGAGTCGGGTTGGCTCGACTCAGTCAACGATAAAAAGCCGCGCCCCGGTCGGGGTGGACGAACGGTGCGGCTCGGCCTGGTCGGCGACCTGGTAGCTCGTGCCCGCGCGGAGCACGAAATGCCGGCCGTCTTCCAGCTCGGTATGCAACTCGCCTTCCAGCACAAAAAGGATGTGCCCTTTGGTGCACCAGTGATCGGCGAGATACCCGGCAGAATACTCCACCATGCGAACGCGGATGTCGCCGAACTGGCGGGTGCGCCAGAGGGCTTCCCCGGCGTCGCCGGGGTGGCGGGTCGGGGTGATGTCAGACCAGTCGGTGGTGCCGAAAGGCAGGTTGTCGATGCGCATGGGTGGGAGGTGCCTTCAGTTGGTCGGGCGCAGGGCGGGGGGTATCCCCCGGTCCCTGGCCCTACTTCAATTCACTTTGCTCTGCCTTCTAGCGTGACGCAGGCTTACTTCACTTCGACGATCATCTCGATCTCGACGCAGGCGCCCAGCGGGATCTGCGCTACGCCAAAGGCGCTGCGGGCATGCTTGCCGGCCTCGCCGAAGACTTCCGCCAGCAACTCCGAGGCGCCGTTGGTCACCAGGTGCTGCTCGGTGAAGTCTTCCGTGGAATTGACCAGGCTCATCACCTTGACGATGCGGGTGACGCGGTCCAGGTCGCCGCCCAGGTGGGTGTTCAGCGTGGCGAGCAGGTCCACGGCGATGCCGCGCGCGGCAACCTTGCCGTCTTCGGTGCCCAGGTCCTTGCCCAGCTTGCCTACCCAGGGTTTGCCATCCTTGCGGGCAATGTGGCCCGAAAGGAATACGGTGTTGCCGGTTTGCGCGGCCATGACGTAGGCGGCGGCCGGTGCGCCAGCGGTGGGCAGTGCGATGCCAAGGCGGGCAAGGGTGTCGTGAACGGACATAGGGTCTCCAGTCAGAGGGATCGTGCCGTAGGGGCAGGGTGGGGTTCTTCGACGGCGCGCGCGGGCATGGGACTCGCGGGCGCGCTGCGCACGGCGGTACGGCGGCCCAGGGCCACCACGCCGATCACCGCCACCGCAAACGCCAGGGTGACGGCATCGAGCGGCTCGGCCAGCAGCAGGGCGCCGCCCGCCAGCGTGAGGAACGGCTGCAGCAATTGTATCTGTCCGACGCGCGCCACGCCGCCTTTTGCGAGCCCGGCGTACCAGAACAGGAAGCCGATGAACATCGAGAATACGGAAACATAGCCCATGCCAAGCCAGGCGCGCGGCGAGGCGGCTGCGATCTGGCCGGCATGCGCAAGCCCAAGCCACGCCACCACCGGCAGCAGCAGCGGCAGTGCCACGGCCAGCGCCCAGCTGATGGTTTCCAGCCCACCGAGCTCGCGCGACAGCTTGCCGCCCTCGGCATAGCCCAGCGCGCCCAGCACCATCGCCGCGAACAGCAGCCAGTCGGCATGCTGCAACCCGCCGGCGCCCTGCCACAGGGCAAAGGCGACCACCAGCGCACTGCCGGCGGCCGCCGACAGCCAGAACGCCGGCGATGGCCGCTCGCGGCCGAACCACGCGGCGAAGACCGCCGTGGCCAGCGGCAGCAGGCCGGTGATGATGGCGCCGTGGCCGGCCGGCACTTCACGCATGGCCAGCGAGGAAAACAGCGGAAAGCCCACCACGACGCCCAGCGAGGTCACCCCCAGGCGCCACCACTGGCCGCCCCGGGGGCGGCGCGCGCGGGCGAAGGCGCCGCGCTGCCACAGCAGCACCAGCGCCAGCAGCGCCGCCACCACGGCACGGCCGAGCGCGACGAAGGTGGCGTCCAGCTCGGCCACCGCCATGCGCGTGAAGGGCAAGGTCTGGCTGAACACGGCGACGCCGACAAAGCCAAGCAGCATGCCGCCGCTGTGGGTGTCGGCAGGGGCGCTAGCGATGGGTTGGACAGAGGTGGGTTTGGCAGCCATGGCGTTCGAGTTTGAGTCAGTGCAGGGTGGGCCGGCCGGCCAGCGCAATCCACAGCGCCGTGAGTGCCAGCGCCAGGCCCATTGCGCGGTTGAACCAGCGGATGCGGTGGCCTACCTGCAGCCATTGCCGCAGCGTGGCGCCAATCACGCCGTACACGCCATTGCTGACAAAGCCGAACACGGCGAACACCGCGCACACCAGCAAGGCCCGATGCACTGGCGACTGCGCGCCCGCCATATACGAGGCGGCCGTCGCCAGCGCCAGCATCCACGCCTTGATATTGGCGTACTGCAGCACGGCCGACTGCCACACCGACAGCGGGCGCAGCACCTGCTTGTCCGACAGCGCGGTGCTGCGCGCCAGTTTGAGCGCCAGCCACAGCAGGTAGAGCACGCCGGCGGCATGCACCAGCAGCGCTAGCGCCGGGCTGGCCAGGATCAGCGCGCCCACGCCCGCCGCGCACAGCGCCAGGATGCTGGCAAAGCCGAACGCTACGCCCACGCAATGCGGCAGCGTGGCGCGCAGGCCGAAGTTGGCGCCGGTGACCGCGGCAATGGTCGTGTTGGGGCCGGGCGTGAAGGCGCCGACCGCCATCAGCGACAGCAGCGCGGCGAACTGGGCGGCCGACAGCCCGGTGAGCAGAGCGGGGTCCATCTATGGTCCTGCCGCTCTCACGCAGCGAACTGCACGACCACGCGGCGGTTGGTGCGGCTCTTCTTCTCGATCTTGGTCACCAGCACGGCGCCGATCTCGCCGGTGGCCGCCACATGGGTGCCGCCGCAAGGCTGGCGGTCCACGCCGGGGATGTCGATGATGCGGATGACGCCGCTGCCAGCAGGCGGCGCCGCGCCCACCGTGCGCACCAGCTCGGGCTGCTCGGCGAGTTGCTCGGCCGTGATGCGCTCCACCTGCACGCGGCTGTCGGCGCCGATCAGCGCATTGAGCTGCTCGGTGAGCACAGCCTTGTCGAGCGTGGATTCCGGCAGGTCGAAGTCGATGCGCGCCGAGTCGGGCGAGATGCCGCAGCCGGTCACTGGCACCGGGATCAGCGAGCCCAGCAGGTGCAGGCAGGTATGCAGCCGCATCAGCCGGTGGCGGCGCTCCCAGTCGATCGTGACGGCCACGATGTCGCCCGGCTCCGGCAGCGCGGTACCCGGCGCCGGCACGTGCAGGATATGGCTGCGGTCCGGTGCGTACACGGTTTCCAGCAATTCGATGGCCGCGCCGTTGGCCAGCTTGAGTGTGCCGGTATCGCCCGCCTGGCCGCCGCTGCGCGCGTAGCACACGGTCTGGTCGAGCTCGATGCCTTCAGCGTGCACGGCTACCACGGTGGCGGTGCAGCTGCCGAGATAGGCGTCGTCGTCGAAGCGTTTGCGGGTGGCGGACATCAAAGGGTCTCCTTGGCGGTTGTTCTTGTGGTTGCAGCTTCTTTTGTGTCTTGCGGCGCGCGGCAGGCGGCGCTAGCTTCAGCGCAGCGTACGCACGCCATCGGGCGTTTCTATCTCCGCGCTTAGTTCCGCGAGCGTGGATGCTTCGGGGACGAACTGGGTGCCGCCCAGCCATTGCAAGGCCTCGGCCAGCCGTGCGGCCTGCGGGTGGCGCGCCCGCAGCGAGCGCAGCGCCAGGCCCTGGTTCGGCAGCCGGGACGACGGATGGGTCGATACATCCCACTGGATCAGCGTGGGGAGGACGCCATCGCCCGGCGTCGCCGCGCCGTCCGTAGCCTGTGCATCGTCAGCCGGCCACGCGGGCAGGCTGCCGTCTTCCGGCACGCTGATGCGCCAGCGCAGGTCGCCACGGGTCATCGGGATGACCGGCGCGATACGCGTGGGGTACTGCGCCTGCCACAGGGACAGGTCGGTGGGGCGTTCCACCCGCGCGACCCAGTGCATCAGGAAGGGACCATGGCGCAGGCGGGTCTGCACTGCCTCGGTGTCCAGGCCGAACCAGCGCGGCCGCGTCGGGGCGGGTGCCTCGGGGTCGATGGCGATGACTTCCAGGTAGATGCCGCCGAACAGGCCGAGCAGGCAATTGTGGGTGCCCATGCCAGGGTGCGCGCCGCCCGGCTGGGGCGTCACGCCGAGCGCGTCGGCGACATGCTGCGCCCCCGCTTCAAGCGTGGGCGCGGCGATCACGAGATGGTCGAGGGCAATGGTCATTGTGTGTTGATGGTAGACAAGGTTGTCGGTACAGTACCGATACAGTTATGCAGAACATTCTCAGTACAGTGGTGGGAGCAGGGCATGAACAGCAGGGAACCGGTTGCGCCAGGGCTCAAGGATAAAGGAGCCGCGGCAGGCAAGCAGGAGGGCGCGGCGTTCCACGCTGGCGAACAGGCTGGCAAACAGGCTGGCAAACAGGCTGACGAGCAGGTGCGCTCATTGCGCCTGGTCATGCCGCCCCCCACCGAGCGCATGCCCGACCCGGTGCCCTCGGCGCAGATGACGCTGGTGGAGCAGTTGACCGAGTGGGCGCGGCTGCGCATCGACGAGCGGGTCTTCCGCGCCGGCATGCGCATGCCCTCGATCCGCCAGCTCGCGCAGGAAAAGGGCATCTCGCGCTTCACCGTGGTCGAGGCCTATGAGCGGCTGGTGGCGCTGGGCTATCTCGAATCCCGCCGCGGCTCGGGCTTCTATGTGCGCGAGCGCACGCCGCAAGTGGCGGCGGTGGCCCCGGTTTCGACCGGCGCGCGCAACATCGACGTGACCTGGCTGCTGCGCAGCATGTTCCACTCGACCGAGCCGCACAAGTCGCCTGGAATGGGCTTCCTGCCCAACGACTGGCTCGACGGCGACCTGATCGCCAGCGCGCTGCGCGGCCTGGGGCGCCAGCCGGGCAGCCACTTCCTGGCCAGCGGCACGCCGCAGGGCTTCCTGCCGCTGCGCCAGCAACTGCGCAACCGCCTGGCCGAACTGGAGATCGGCGCCACCCCCGAGCAGATCGTGCTCACCTCCGGCATCACCCAGGCGCTCGACCTGATCGCCCGGCTCTACCTGCGCCCCGGCGACGCCGTGCTGGTGGGCGACCCGGCGTGGTTCGTCATGTTCGGCCGCTTCGCCGCCCAGGGCGCGCAGCTGATCGGCATGCCCTACACCGCCGAGGGCCCGGACCTGGAGGCGCTGGAGCGCATCCTGCAGGCGCGCCGCCCACGCCTGATGGTGATCAACTCGGTGCTGCACAACCCCACTGGCACCTCGCTGTCGGCCGCCAAGGCCTTCCAGCTGCTGCGCCTCGCCGAGCAGTACGACCTGCTGATCGTCGAGGACGACATCTATTGCGACCTGTGCCCCCCGGGTCACTCCGCCACCAGGCTGGCCAGCCTGGACCAGTTGCGCCGGGTGATCTACCTGGGCAGTTTTTCCAAGACGCTGGCCGCCAACCTGCGCGTGGGCTTTATCGCCGCCCATCCGGAACTGGTCGCCAGCCTGACCGACAGCAAGCTGCTGGCGGGCCTGGCGTCGCCGGAGATCAACGAGCGCGTGCTGTACAAGGTGCTGACCGAAGGCCACTACCGCAAGCACGTGGAGCGCGTGCGCAACCGGCTCGACCGGGCGCGCGACGAGACCCGGCGCACCATCGAGCGGATGGGCCTGTCGCTCTTTCCGGGCCAGCACGCCGGCATGTACCTGTGGGCGGACACCGGGCGCGATACCAACGCCATTGCCGTCGCCGGGCATGAGGAGGGCTACCTGTTCGCCCCCGGCAGCTTGTTCTCGCCGTCGCAGATGCCGTCCGGCTGGATGCGCTTCAATGTGGCCAGCAGCCAGGACCCTGCCATGCTGGCTTTCCTGGCGCGCCAGCTGGAGCGGCGCTAACCGGGGGCCTAAGCGGTGCCTGACCGGGTCATGTCTTGAAAACCGGTCGGATGCCCTTATGTTTCGGGTCACCGGCCTGACGCCGGCCCGCAGCCTCCCTCCCGGGGCGCCGGCCCGCCACATTGCCTAGATTCCCAAATCAGCCAAGTTAGCCAAGATTGTTAAGAGGAGAACCATGACCGCACCGCACGAGACGATGAGCTTCCAGGCGGAAGTGAAGCAACTGCTGCACCTGATGATCCACTCGCTGTACAGCAACAAGGAAATTTTCCTGCGCGAGCTGGTTTCGAATGCTTCCGACGCCACTGACAAGCTGCGCTTCGAGGCGATTGCCAACCCGGCCCTGCTCGAGAACGACGCCGACCTGGCGATCCGCATCGAGGCCGACGCCAAGGCCCGCACGCTGAAGATCACCGACAACGGCATCGGCATGAGCCGCGACGAGGCGATCCGCAACCTTGGCACCATCGCCCGCTCGGGCACCAAGGAATTCTTCCAGCAGCTCTCCGGTGACCAGCAGAAGGATGCTGCCCTGATCGGCCAGTTCGGCGTGGGCTTCTATTCGGCGTTCATCGTGGCTGACAAGGTCACCGTGGAAACGCGCCGCGCCGGCCTGCCCGCCAGCGAAGCCGTGCGCTGGGAAAGCGCAGGCGACGGCGAGTTCACCGTCGATGCCATCGATCGTGCCGAGCGCGGTTCCACCATCACGCTGCACCTGCGCGAAGGCGAGGACGATTTCCTCTCCGCCTGGAAGATCAAGGGCATCATCCAGAAGTATTCCGACCACATCTCGCTGCCGATCCGCATGCCCAAGGAAGTCTGGGATGCCGAGACCAGCGCCTACAAGGAAACGGGCGAGTGGGAGAGCGTGAACCAGGCCAGCGCCCTGTGGACCCGCTCCAAGTCGGACATCACCGAAGAGCAGTACACCGCTTTCTACCAGCACATCGCGCACGACAATGAAGCGCCGCTGGCCTACACCCATAACCGCGTCGAAGGCCGCAGCGAATACACGCAGCTGCTGTACGTGCCGGCGCGCGCGCCGTTCGATATGTGGGACCGCAACCACAAGGCCGGCCTCAAGCTCTATGTGAAGCGCGTCTTCATCATGGACGATGCCGAGCAGCTGCTGCCGGCTTACCTGCGCTTCGTCAAGGGCGTGGTGGATTCGGCCGACCTGCCGCTCAACGTGTCGCGTGAACTGCTGCAGGAAAGCCGCGACGTGAAGGCCATCCGCGAAGGCTGCACCAAGCGCGTGCTGTCGATGCTGGAAACGCTGGCGGACAGCGAGGACGAAGCCGAACGCGCCAAGTACACCACCTTCTGGCAGCAGTTCGGCCAGGCGCTCAAGGAAGGCCTGGGCGAAGACGCCGCCAACCTGGAGCGCATCGCCAAGCTGGTGCGCTTTGCTTCCACGCATCAGGACAGCGCCGAGCAGAGCGTGGCGCTGGCTGCCTACGTGGGCCGCATGAAGGAAGGCCAGGACAAGATCTACTACGTCACGGCCGATAGCTGGGCCGCCGCCAAGTCGAGCCCGCACCTGGAAGTGTTCCGCAAGAAGGGCATCGAAGTGCTGCTGCTGACGGACCGCGTGGACGAATGGATGCTGTCCTTCCTGCGCGAGTTCGATGGCAAGGAACTGGTCTCGGTGGCACGCGGCGACCTGGAGCTTGGCGCGCTGGCCGACGCCGACGAGAAGGCCGAGCAGGAAAAGGCTGAAGGCGACTGGAAGGACGTGCTGGAACGCGCCAAGGCCGTGCTGGATGGCAAGGCCAAGGACGTGCGCGTCACGCTGCGCCTGACCGCGTCGGCCTCCTGCCTGGTCTCGGATGAAGGCGACATGAGCGGCTACCTGCAACGCCTGCTGAAGCAGGCTGGTCAGAAGGCACCCGACGCCCAGCCCATCCTGGAGCTGAACCCCGACCACGCGCTGGTGAAAAAGCTGCGCGCGCTGGCGGAGGCCGGTCCCACGGACGACGCCTTCGGCGACCGCGTGCATGTGCTGTTCGACCAGGCCCTGCTGGCCGAGGGCGGCACGCTCGAAGATCCGTCGATCTACGTGCAGCGCGTCAACAAGCTGCTGGCGTAAGCGTAGCGGGTTTGCTCACTTGCTCCCCTTTCCCATGTGTGCGCAGTTATGGGAAAGGGGGCGGAGCAGAGGGCGGGCGCCGGCATCAAGCTGACGCACACAAGCCGCGCAGGCGCCTGTCCTGTCCTCCCCCGGGGCCAAGTACACTCACCCCATGCCAGTCCCATCTCCCGCATCCCCTCCGCTTCTTCCCCCCGATCTACAGCAAGGCCTCGCACCGGTCATCGATCGGCACATCCGCGTGCTGGTGCTGGGCAGCTTTCCCGGGGCGGCGTCGCTGGCGGCGCAGCAGTATTACGCGCATCCACGCAACCAGTTTTGGCCGCTGCTGGGCGCGCTGACCGGCGAGCCGCTGGCTGACTTGCCTTACGCCGATCGGCTGGTGCGGCTGCTGTCCCATGGCATCGGCGTGTGGGACGTGCTCGGCGCCTGCGTGCGCGAGGGCAGCCTGGACTCCAATATCCGCTATCCGCAGGCCAACGATTTCGCACGGCTCAAGGCGCTGGCGCCTGCGTTGCGCCGCGTCGGCTTTAACGGCGGTACGTCGGGTCGTTTCGCCTCGCAGTTCGCGGCGGCAGGCTATGAGACGGTCGTGCTGCCCTCATCGAGCCCGGCACATGCGGCGCGCAATTTCGAGCAGAAGCTGGCGTTGTGGCGTGCGCTGCTGAACTAAGCACCGAGTTTCGCGCTGGCGGGCCAGCCGGACAGCAGCCTGAGCCTGGACGTCGGATCGCGGATCGCGGGTCGAGGGCATCGGCCGCCCGCGTGTCGAGCACTCTTTGATTCCGACGTGCATCGATGCGATGCTCAAGGTGCCCGATCCACTCACAACGCCAGCGCTGCCATCTCCCCATAAGCCCGGTTCAGCCAGACCTTGACGCGCTGGCGCTCCAGCATGCCGAGCCCGGTGGCGGCGCGATCCGGATGATTCACTGCGGCCCAGAAGCTGGTGCTTTGCTGGTCGATCTTCTGCATGGTGGTATCGGGCAGGTGGCGCAGCGTCATCACGCTGGCGCCCAGCGCTTCGGCGCGGGCGCGTTCACCCGAGGCTTCCAGGATCTCGAAGCGGTCGCCGCGGACTTCATTGAGGACCAGCACCAGCTTGATGCGGCCGCCGAACTGGTCAAGCCACTGGCGCAGCAGGTCGACCGAGTCGCGGCCTGCATCCATCACATGCCACCAGGTGAGCGTCAGGCCATGCTCTTCGGCCAGCGCCAGCACGTCGGCGTCGTCCATCCATGTTGCGAGTGCGTGCTGCGTCTGGGCCGCGAGGTCGACCAGGATGCGCCGCTGCGGGTCTTCCACGGCGTGCTCGATAATGGGGTCCAGGCTGTCGTGCTTGTCCAGCACGGCGGGCGCGGCAAAGTCGGCATAGAAGCGCAGCAGGGCGCCGTGCGACTTGTCGGTGTCGAAGCCCAGGAAGGGCATGCTCCGGTCGATAAAATGCTGGGCCAGCAGGCGGGCGACGAGCGATTTGCCGACGCCGCCTTTTTCACCACCGATGAAGTGGATGTAGCTCATATCTGCGGATCCTTTGTCGTGGAGGGCCAGGTTGGAGGGGGTGTCCCGGGTTTTGGTAAGGTAATCCCGGCAGGTAAGTCAAGAAGGTAAGCCAGGAAGGTAAGCCAGGAAGGTAAGCGCAGAACGTGGACGCAAAACAGCCTTACCGTAAAAGGCATTTGTGACAGTAGCAAGTAGCATGCCGCATCGGGCACCCCGGCCGCATCTGTCACAATCACGGCCATGCATGCCGGTGGAAGGTCCGCCGGCCAACGCTTTGCAGGATAGATAGACAATGCCGTATCTAGGAATTGGTTTTCACGTCATCATCGCCGTGTTCTTCGCCGTGCACGCGGTGCGCACCCAGCAGAACATGTACTGGCTGCTGATCCTGTTCGCCTTCCCGGGCCTGGGCAGCGTGGTGTATTTCTTCGCCATCTACCTGCCCGGGCTGCGCCAGACGCGGGGCGCGCGGGCCGCCAAGCGCGCCATCGGCCAGTTGGTCGACCCCAACCGCGCGGTGCGCGAGGCGCGCGACGCGTTCGACCGCGCGCCCACCGTGGATCACCGCATGCGCCTGGGCGCCGCCTTGCTTGAGGCCGGCGAGCCCAAAGCCGCGCTGGAACACTATGAGGCTGCCGCCAGCGGACCGTTCGCCACTGACCCGGCGCTGCTGCTGGGGCTGGCGCGCGCGCAGTTCGCCACCGGTGGCCATGCCGCTGCCGTGGCAGCGCTGGAGCGCTTGTTCGCCGCCCAGCCCCAGGCCCGCCAGCAAGCGGACCCTGCATTGCTGTACGCTCGCGCGCTGGCCGCGTCGGACGCGCCCGGCACGCGCGCCGCATTCGAGCAGGCGCTGACCTGTGCCAGCGATGCCGCCGCACGCTGCCTGTTTGCCGACTGGTTGACGGTACGCGGGGAGCCAGCCGACCGCGAGCGCGCCCAGGCGCTGTACGCGGAGATCGTGCACGACGGCAAGCACTGGCCGCGCCACGCCCGCGAGCACAACCGGGAGTGGCTGCAGCGTGCCCAGGGCGCGCTCGGCAAAGCCTGATCCCGGATCGATCCGAACCGACTTACGTGCTGCCCCGGTGGGCGGCACGCCTACACGCATTCTTCCTGACCACCATGACTCTTCTCAAACGCAAATCGATTGAAGCCGTGGCCTCGCGCCGTCCCGCGCGCGGCGCGCGCAGCCCTGAGGACGGACGCGGCACACGCGGCGCGCAAGCCGCGCAGCGCGAGGAAAAGCGCATGACCCCGCGCTTCGCGCCGGTGACTTTCTCCGAGATGGACGGCGTGCGCTACCTGCATTTCGGCACCGAATGGGTGCAAGGCGCCATGCGCCTGCGCAAGCCCGATGCCATTGAGCTGGAGTACGCGCAGCAGATGATGGCGTGGCTGTTGTTCCTGTCGCCCTCGGCGCCGGAGTTTCACGTGACGCAGCTGGGCCTGGGTGCCGCCGCGCTCACCAAGTTCTGCCATCGCCAGTTCAGCCGCGCGCGCGTGACGGCGGTGGAGCTCAACCCGGCCGTGATCATTGCGGGCCGCAGCATGTTCGGCCTGCGTGAAGACGACGAGCGCCTTACCGTGCGGGAGCAGGATGCATGGGATTACGTGATGGATGGCGCGCACACCGGCGCGCTGGATGTGCTGCAGGTGGACCTGTATGACGCCACCGCGCGCGGGCCGGTGCTTGACACCACGGCGTTCTACAAGGCGTGCCGCCGCGTGCTCAAGGCGCCGGGCGTGATGACGATCAACCTGTTCGGCGACCACGACAGCTTCCCGAAGAACATCGTGCGGATCTGCGAAGCGTTTGATAACCGCGTGCTGGTGTTCCCCGAAGTGCACGACGGCAATGTCATTGCGCTTGCCTTCAATGGGCCGGCGATCGATGTGTCGTGGGATGTGCTGGAGATTCGCGCGAAGGTGCTGGAGGATACGACCGGGCTGCCGGCACGGGGTTGGGTGAAGGGTTTGCGGGCGGCGAACGCAAACCAGGAAGACGGCCTGCGGATCTGATTCAAGCCGCGAGGCAGCTGGCGGCGCCGGGTGCAACGCCCAGCGCCGCCTCTCTGCCTCTTTGCCTCGCTCTTACTGCTTGTGGAAGAACTGCGCCAGCGACCATTCGTCGGTGCGCGCCTCGTACCTCAGGTCCTTGCGCATGGCCCACATCGCCAGTTGGCTGTGCGAGGGGATGATGGCGTGGTCGGCCAGGGCGAACCTGGCCGCGGCGCGGGCGTTCTCCTCGCGGGCTTTGTCGCTGGTCACCGTGGTCAGCGATTTCTCGATCAGCTGGTCGAGCTGGGTATTGCTGTATTTGCCCCAGTTCCACGTGCCGTATCCCGTCTTGGGGTTCGGCGTGCCGGTGATCGATCGCAGCGCCACGTCGGCCGCCGCCGAACCCCAGCCCAGCATCTCGAACGCAAAATCGCCCTGGCGCGCACGGGTGAAGTACGCGGCTACCGGCAGCGTTTCCACCTTGGTCTGGATGCCGATGCGCGTGAGCATGCTGGCAGTGGCCTGGGCCACGGCGGCATCGTTCAGGTAGCGGTTGTTGGTGGCGTGCAGCGTCAGGCCGAAGCCATCCGGATAGCCCGCCGCGGCCAGCAGCTTCTTGGCGCCTTCGGGGTCATAGGCCTCTGGCTTGGTGCCGGGGTGGCCGAAGATCTGCGGCGAGACGATCGACGAGGCCGGCACGGCCAGGCCTTCCATGATGCGGCTGACGATGGCGTCGCGGTTCAGCGCGCGGCTGATGGCGGCACGCACGCGTGCGTCCTTGAAGGGGTTCTTTCCCAGCGGCTTGCCGGCCTTGTCGGTAACGTAGGGCGGGTTGTCGCGCGACTGGTCCATCTGCCAGAAGATGGTGCGCCACGAAACCTGCTGCTCGATGCGGAACTTGGGGTTCTGCCTGAGCTTGGCCACGTCCGCGGACGGCACGCTTTCGATCACGTCGACGTCGCCGGACAGCAGCGCCGCGCTGCGCGCGCCGTTGTCCGTGATGATGCGAAAGATCGCGCGATCCCATTCCGCCTTCGGGCCCCAGTAGTCGGGGTTCTTCGCCATCACGATTTCCTGCCCGCGCGCGAAGCGCACGAACTTGAACGGGCCGGTGCCGATCATCGCCTTGCCAGAGTCGAAGTCCGCCTGGCTCAGCGTGGCAGCCACCTTCTTCGGCATGATCGGCACGCTGTTCAGGTCGTTGGCCAGGTTGGCGTAGTTCGGCACGCTCATGGTCAGGCGCACGGTCAACGGGTCGGGCGTGTCGATGCGCGCGATCGGCTTGGTGTAGCTGGTGAAGGAACCCGGGCTGTTGGTGAGCTTGTCGGGGCGTTCGAGCGAGGCCTTGACGTCTTCGCTGGTAAACGGCGTGCCGTCATGCCATTTCACGTTCGGGCGCAGCTTGATTTCCCAGGTGATGGCGTTGACCGGCTTCCACGACAGCGCCAGGCCGGGGATGTAGCGGGCGTTCTTGTCGAGGAACACCAGCGACTCGAAGATGTGCAGCGCGATGGCGTTGTTGGGGCCGGAGTTGTTCCACTGCGGGTCCATCGAGGTCACGTCGGCAGACAAGCCGATGCGCAGGTCTTCGGCCTGCGCCGCACCGGCGGGCAACAGCATCAGCGTGGCACTGCCGAGCGCGAGCGCGGCACCGGCTTGCAGCAGCGCGCGGCGCGGCATCATGGCGGTGAGGCTGGAGGTGTGGCGTGTGCGGCGTGTGGCGGTCATCGGGATGCGCTCCTCGTACGGGCCGCCGCCAGGATGGGATGGCGGCGGCGGGTTCTCAGATGGGGTGGCGGGACACGCTTGGGGCGCCCGCTTGTCCACCCCGGTTGCCCGCATTGTGCCGTCAAAACGACATCTGCGTGCGACATCGACGTCATATCCATATGCTCGCAGCAGTGGATGGCATTTGTCCACGCCCGTCGTCCACGCCCGTCGCCAGAACCGCAAGCCCCGGCGATCCCGCAGCGCTCGGCAGCCGGGTAGAATCCCGCCCATGTTTGCCAACTCCCGCACCATCACCTCGGCCCAGGCCGATGTCCACGACCACCTCGAGGCGCGCCTTGCCCGCCACCTGGCCGAGCCCTTTCGCAAGCCCATTGGCGAGCCAAGCCGGCGCGCGCTGGATCTTGCGTTGCAGCAATGGCAGCAGGCCGGGGCGGCCCCGCTGATCCTGGACGCTGGCTGTGGCGTGGGGGAGAGCACCTTGCGCCTGGCCACGGCGTTCCCCGGGCACTTCGTGATCGGCGTGGACCAGTCGGAAAAGCGGTTGACCGGGGGCAAGGACTGGTGGGATGGCCCGATGCCGGCCAATTTTGCCTGGGCGCGCGCGGACCTGGTCGACGTCTGGCGGATGCTGCAGGCGGATCGCATCGCGGTGGATCGCCATTACGTGCTGTATCCCAACCCCTGGCCCAAGATCGGCCACCTGGGGCGGCGCTGGCAGGGGCATGCGGTGTTCCCGGCGCTGGCTGCGTGCGGCCGGTACCTGGAGTGCCGCAGCAACTGGCGGGTCTATATCGACGAGTTCGCCCAGGCCCTGGCGCTGGTCGGCCGGCCTGCGCAGGTCGAGCTGTGGCAGCCGGCCGAGGCCATCACGCCGTTCGAGCGCAAGTACGCGGCCTCCGGCCATGCGCTGTGGCGCTGCATCAGCCCGGCGCCCGCCGGCTGAAGGAAAAACGGCCCGCGCAAGGCGGGCCGTTGGTCAGGCAAGGCGATGCGAGGCAGCTTAGTGGAACAGTGGCTGCTGCGTGGGTGCGTCTTCCGGCAACTCGGCGTGGACGATCTCGCCAGAGCGGTCGGCGTAAAGCGGCGTGCCGCAGTCTTCGCAATACTCGGGGTCGAACAGCGCGGCGTGGCGGAAGATGTCTTCCACCCCGGCGTTGCGCAGTTCTTCGCAGATCTGCTCCAGCGGGTTGTCTTTCTCGCTGGCATCGATCTCGCCGGACTCGCGGCCGTACACCGGCCAGACGATGCCGTAGATCACATCCTTCTCGCCGCGCATGGTGAAGCCCACACGGTATTCCTCGACTTCTTCCTCGCCGAATGCCGCCACCACGGCCGCCATCTGGCCGGCCGGCACGTCCAGCGTGCCGCACAGGTAGTTGACGGCAGCGCGCACGGTCAGCGGGCGGATGCTCTTGTCGGATTCGCGGCAGGACAGGAAAAAGGCGTCGGGCAGCAGCAGGTCGAACTCACAGCCGGGCATCAGCAGCGCGATCGAGGGCTGCACCTGGGTGCGCCATTGTTCCAGGCAGACGCTGCGCTCGGCATGGTGCTCCTTGGCGTCTTCCTGCCAGCGGAACAGGGCCTGCTCGTGCGGTGCCACCACCACGGCCAGCAGGTAGCGCGGATCGGCCAGGATCGGCGCGGTTTCCGGCAGGTCGCGCAGGTCGACCTTGGGCGTGGTGCCGGCCATGGCGGCCGATACCAGCTTGTAGGTCAGGGCAAAGGTGTCGCTGTGCGTGCGCGGCAGCTGGTCGATGCTGTACAGGTAGGGTGACAGCGCCATCTTGGTGTTGGCCGCCAGCACATGCGCCTGCATGTGCACAGCCAGCGTCTGCGACAGCTCGGGCTTGAGCGCGCCGGACGGGATGGCGTAGCGGGTGTGGGCCAGGATGGGCGCGGCGATCAGCAGGGCGTCGTAGCTGACGCCGTCGATTTCGACGGTAGCCGATTCGGCCAGGGTCTCGGCTTGCTCGGCGAGCACGTCGGAGGCGTCGGCGTTGTGCTTGAACAGGTGTTCGAGCGCTGCGTCGAGCGCGGACTGGCTGCCGTTCTTCAGGAGCCGGCCCAGGCGTTGCGAAAGACGCCGCTCCCAGTAGCCATCCTCCATGCGGCTGCCCGAGGCATCGAGCGCAAGCGCATCGGCCACCAGACGCTCGGCGTCAGGCGAAAGACGTTGGGAAGCCTTGGGGCGAAAACCTGCCATAAGTCGAAATCATCCGTTTTTCGGTAAAACGGTATTCTACTCGCTGCGTTGACAAAAAAAGCCGCCTGGGGGCCGGGCGGCTGTATTGCATTGCGTCAGGCAGCGCCGCGCAGCGGCGGAACCGGCCGGGTTTTACTTCTGCGCGGGTGCTTGCGCAGCCTCCGGCGCGTGGGTTTCCACGCCGTGCTGCTCGCCGCCCATCGAGATGTCGCCACCCTTTGACAGCATATACAGTGCCGCGCCGGCAATGACGACGAATGCGATGAAAATCTTTGCCATGATGTCTCCTGTGCGTTTCAGGCGGGGTTGGCCGGCATGGCTGTCCCGCGCAAGGCGTTTTCTTTGTGGATGCCGGGCAGTTTGGCAGGACAGCCTTGCGTGGAACTTACACCGGCCAACACTTGGGGTAAGCCCGGTACAAGCGACGGCTGATGCGCTTTAGGGCCAGCGCGGATGGCGCCCCAAAGAAAAACGCCGCTGGCCATGGCCTCCGAAAGAGGCGCAGAGCCAGCGGCGTCACCCCTTGGCCCCGAAGGGCCAGGGGGACTCCGGTCAGGCAACCAGCAACTGACGCAGCACGAACGGCAGGATGCCGCCGTGGTTGTAGTAGTCGACCTCGATCGGGGTGTCGATGCGCAGCAGCACCGGCACGCGCTGCACGTCGCCGTTGGCGCGCTTGATCACCAGCGTCACGTCCTGCTGCGGCTTCAGTTCGCCTTCGATGCCTTCGATGTCGAAGGTCTCGTCGCCGATGATGCCGAGCGTCTGCACGCTGTCGCTGCCCTTGAACTGCAGGGGCAGCACGCCCATGCCGACCAGGTTTGAGCGGTGGATACGCTCGAAGCTGCGCGTGATCACGGCCTTCACGCCGAGCAGCTGGGTGCCCTTGGCCGCCCAGTCGCGCGACGAGCCCGTGCCGTACTCTTCGCCGCCGAACACCACGGTGGGCGTGCCCTCGGCGATGTACTTCATGGCGGCGTCGTAGATCGACAGTTCTTCGCCGGAAGGCTGGTGCAGCGTCACGCCGCCTTCCACGCGGGAGCCGTCGGCCTTCACGGGCAGCATCAGGTTCTTGATGCGCACATTGGCAAAGGTGCCGCGCATCATGACCTCATGGTTGCCGCGGCGCGAGCCGTAGCTGTTGAAGTCCGCCTTGAGCACGCCGTTGGCCAGCAGGTACTTGCCCGCGGGCGACGATTCCTTGATGGAGCCGGCCGGCGAGATGTGGTCGGTGGTCACGGAGTCGCCGAAGACGCCCAGCGCGCGCGCATTGCGCACGCTCGACTGCGTGGCGGCCGGTTCCATGCCGAAGCCGTCGAAGAAGGGCGGCTCGGCGATATAGGTGGACTTCGGCCAGTCGTAGACCTGGCCCTTGGTGCCCTTGACCTTGGCCCACAGCTTGCTCGGCTTCTTGACCTGCTCGTAGTTGATCTTGAACACCTTCGAGTCCATCGCGAACTTCATCAGCGCGTGGATTTCTTCCGAGGTCGGCCAGATGTCGCCCAGGTAGATCTCGCGGCCGCCCTTGCCCGTGCCCACCGGCTCGGTCATCAGGTCGCGCGTGACGTTGCCGGCGATGGCGTAGGCCACCACCAGCGGCGGCGAGGCCAGGAAGTTGGCGCGGATGTTCGGGTGGATGCGTGCTTCAAAGTTGCGGTTGCCCGACAGCACGGCGGCGGCCACCAGGTCGTTCTTGGTGATGGCCTCGTTCAGTTCCGGCGTCAGGTCGCCGGCGTTGCCGATGCAGGTGGTGCAGCCGTAGGCGGTCACGCCGAAGCCCAGCTTTTCCAGGTACGGCAGCAGGCCGGCGGCTTGCAGGTATTCCGTTACCACGCGGCTGCCAGGGGCCAGCGACGTCTTGATGTGCGGCGCCACCTTGAGGCCGGCTTCCACCGCCTTCTTGGCCAGCAGGCCGGCGGCCAGCAGCACGCTCGGGTTGGAGGTGTTGGTGCAGGACGTGATGGCGGCGATCAGCACGTCGCCGCTCTTCACGTTCACGCCGTCGGCGGTGGTGTAGGTTTTGTCGAGTTCCGCGATGTCCTTGTTGAAGCCGTTCTCGGCGGTCGGCTTGGCGAACAGCGAGGCAAAGGTGGACTTGACGTTGCCGATTTCGATGCGGTCCTGCGGGCGCTTGGGGCCGGCCAGCGAGGGGGCCACGGTGCCCAGGTCCAGCGTGACCACATTGGTGTAGTCGATTTCGCCGGCCTTGGGCACGCCGAACATCTTCTGGGCACGGAAATAGCCTTCGAAGGCGGCAATTTCCTCTTCGGTGCGGCCGGTGCCCTTGAAGTAGTCGATGGTTTTCTCGTCGACCGGGAAGAAACCCATGGTGGCGCCGTACTCCGGTGCCATGTTGCCGATGGTGGCGCGGTCCGGCAGTGCCAGGCTGGCCGTGCCTTCGCCGAAGAACTCGACGAACTTGCCGACGACCTTCTCGCGGCGCAGCATTTCGGTGATGGTGAGCACCAGGTCGGTTGCCGTCACGCCTTCGCGCAGGCGGCCCTTCAGTTCCACGCCGACCACGTCAGGCGTCAGGAAATAGACCGGCTGGCCCAGCATGCCGGCTTCCGCCTCGATGCCGCCCACGCCCCAGCCCACCACGCCGATGCCGTTGATCATGGTGGTGTGGCTGTCGGTGCCGACCAGGGTGTCGGGGTAGTACACGCCGTCCTTCTTGTGCACACCGCGGGCCAGGTACTCCAGGTTCACCTGGTGCACAATGCCGAAGCCCGGCTGCACCACGCCAAAGGTATCGAAGGCCTGCATGCCCCATTTCATGAACTGGTAGCGCTCGTTGTTGCGCTCGAACTCCAGTTTCATGTTGAGATCCAGCGCGTTCTTCTCGCGGAAGTGGTCAATCTGCACGGAGTGGTCGACCACCAGGTCCACGGGAACCAGGGGCTCGATCTTCTTCGGGTTCTTGCCCATCTTCTCGGCCACGTTGCGCATGGCGGCCAGGTCGGCCAGCAAGGGCACACCGGTGAAATCCTGCAGCACCACGCGCGCCACCACGAAGGGGATCTCGTCGACACGTTCGGCGACAGGCTTCCAGTTGGCGAGCTGCCTGACGTGCTCCTCGGTGACCTTCTTGCCGTCGCAGTTGCGCAGCACGGATTCCAGTACGACGCGAATCGATACGGGCAGGCGCTCGACCGCCACGCCTAGGGCCTTGCCCAGTTGCGGCAGGGAGTAGAACTGGCCCTTGCTCGACGGGCCGATCTTGAATTCTTTCAGAGTCTTATTGAGATTGTGGGGCATTGCCTTACTCCAATCGAAGGATGGTGCGGACTTGCTTGGACTCGTAAATCGTCTATTGCCGCCGGCTGCCGGAGAAGCAGGGTCGCCGCGCGGCGCGCGGCGCGGTTTGCGCGCCGTGTTCATGCCTACTGCTTTTCTTGCTGTTTGATCTTGCAGGACTGCCTTGTTGCCGAATCGCTAAATCAAGGCACGTGCCGCGTGGATTTTAGGCCAAGGCGTCTGCCGCCGTCAGCCCCTGTTGGCTTTGGCGCGTGCGAATCGCCCCTGTTTTTTTTGCTCAGGCCACTCAGATCACTCAGATCACTGGGATCACTCAGATCACGTACAGGTCGACATACTCATTGACCGGCATGGCCTCCAGGCGCGCCTGGTCCAGCGACACCGCCAGGATCGCCTGCTGCTGCCTGGCCGGAAAACGGCGGGCCAGGTTGGTCTTGAACTTCTCCACCAGCAGCGGGATGCCCTCGTCGCGCCGGCGCTTGTGGCCGAGCGGGTAGTCCACCACGACTTCGGGCAGCACCGTGCCGTCGTTCAGCGTCACGGTCAGCGCATTGGCGATGGAGCGCTTCTCCGGGTCGTGGTAGTCGGCGGTGAACTGCGGATCCTCCACGCATACGATCTTGTCGCGCAGGGCGTCGATGCGCGGGTCCGCCGCTATCTTGTCTTCATAGTCCTCGGCGGTCAGCCGGCCGAACAGCAGCGGCACCGCCACCATGTACTGGATGCAGTGGTCGCGGTCGGCGGGGTTGGCCAGCGGGCCTTTCTTGTCGATGATGCGGATGCAGGCTTCGTGGGTGCGGATGGTGACCTGCCTGATTTGCGCTGCCGTCTTGCCCGCGGCGGACAGCTGGCCGTGCAGGGTCATGGCGGCCTCCACCGCGGTTTGCGAGTGGAATTCGGCCGGGAAGGCGATCTTGAACAGCACGTTCTCCATCACGTAGGTGCCATACGGGCGCTGGAACCTGAAGGGCTGGCCCTTGAACAGTACGTCGTAGAAGCCCCAGCCCTTGGCGCTCAGCACCGAGGGATAGCCCATCTCGCCGGTACGGGCAATCAGCGCCAGGCGCACCGCGCGGCTGGTGGCGTCGCCGGCGGCCCAGCTCTTGCGGCTGCCGGTATTGGGGGCGTGGCGGTAGGTGCGCAGCGCTTGCCCGTCGACCCAGGCAAGGGACACCGCGTTGAGGATTTCGTCACGGGCGAGGCCGAGCATCTGCGCAACCACGGCGGCGGAAGCCACCTTGACCAGCACCACGTGGTCCAGGCCCACCTTGTTGAATGCGTTTTCCAGCGCGATGCAGCCCTGGATCTCATGGGCCTTGATCATGCCGGTGAGCACGTCCTTCATGGTCAACGGCTTGCGCCCGGCGGCCACGTTGTTGCGCGAGATCCAGTCGGCGGTGGCGAGGATGCCGCCGAGGTTGTCGGACGGGTGGCCCCATTCGGCGGCCAGCCAGGTGTCGTTGAAATCGAGCCAGCGGATCATGGCGCCGATATTGAAGGCGGCCTGGACCGGGTCGAGCTGGAATTGGGTGCCGGGTACCTTGGCGCCGTTGGGGACCATCGTGCCGGGCACGATCGGGCCCAGCAGCTTGGTGCAGGCCGGGTACGACAGGGCTTCCAGGCCGCAGCCGAGCGTGTCGATCAGGCAGTTGCGGGCCGTGTCGTAGGCCAGCGCGCTCTTGACCTGATACCTGGTGACGTAGTCGACGATGTCGGCCATGACCGGGTCCGGTTCGGGGCGGACGTTCGAAATATGCGCGGACATGGGATTCCCTCGGCGTTTTGTGCTTCCTGGTGCCCATGGGGCTGTGGCCGGACGATGCCAGGCTACAGCCCCTTACTACTGATTACCGCTTACTGCTTTTACCGCAATTTACTGCTCTTACTGCTTATAGGTTGGTGCTTACTGCTTGGGGGCGGCCGGTGCCTGGGCGGCATCGGCTGCCGGTGCCGACGGGGCAACCAGCAGCGGGGTGGCTACCGGAGCGCGCAGCGCGCCTGCCTGGGTCGGGGCCGAGCCGCCAGCCTGCATGTCCGCGGTCTGGCACTCGTCGGCCAGGCGCTGGCCGGCGTTCTTGTTGAACAGCATGGCCTTGCTCGGGATCACAACCAGGTCCAGGCCGGAGCGGGCGTCGAAGTAGCGGTCGGCGCCGGTTACGGTGGACAGGCGGGGCAGGCGGTATTCCTTGCCCTCCCAGTTCACGGTGATGACTTCATCGCGCTGCATGTTGCCGCCGATGTACATGACATGGCCCAGTTCGCACTGCCATTTTTCGCCACTGGGGGCGGCCGCAGGTGCTGCCGCGGCAGCCTTCTTGGTGCTTTTCACATGAGCCTTCTTGGCGGGAGCGGCCTTCTTGGCCGGCTCCTGGGCCATCGCAACACCGGCGGTGGTCAGCGTAAATGCGCCGATGCAGGCGGCGAGGACGAGATGCTTCATTCTGTGGGTTCCTTCTGGAGTTGGGTCAAAGGCGGTGATTGCCAGGAAGGTCGGCAGTCACGGGTCCGCCGCTATTCTCTACGATTTGAAAGTCGGGGCGTAGTGCCCCTACTATCGGTTACATAATTCGGTGTACCCCAGGCCGCGCAAGGGGGCGCCTTCGCTACATGGCAAGGCGGTTTGCGGCCTGCACAGCCTATTTCCGTTTTCCGATCGGCACGAACTTCAGGTTTTCCGGCCCGGTGTAGTTGGCGCTGGGGCGGATGATCTTGTTGTCGATGCGTTGCTCGATGATATGCGCAGCCCAGCCCGAGGTGCGCGCGATCACGAACAGCGGGGTGAACATGGCGGTGGGCACGCCCATCATGTGATAGCTCACCGCGCTGAACCAGTCCAGGTTGGGGAACATCTTCTTGGCGTCCCACATGGTGGTTTCCAGGCGCTCGGCGATGTCGAACATCTTCATCGAGCCGGCATCCTTGGACAGGCGCCGCGCCACTTCCTTGATCACCTGGTTGCGCGGGTCGCCGGTGGTGTACACCGGGTGGCCGAAACCGATCACCACTTCCTTGTTCTCCACGCGGCGCGAGATGTCGATATGCGCCTCGTCCGGGCTGTCGTAGCGCTTCTGGACCTCGAACGCCACTTCGTTGGCGCCGCCGTGCTTGGGGCCGCGCAGCGCGCCGATGGCGCCGCAGATCGACGAGTACATGTCCGAGCCCGTGCCGGCGATCACGCGGCCGGCGAAGGTGGAGGCGTTGAACTCGTGCTCGGCGTACAGGTTGAGCGAGGTCTGCATGGCGCGCTCCCACAGCGCGGACGGCTTCTGGCCGTGCAGCAGGTGCAGGAAGTGCGCGCCGATGGTGTCGTCGTCGGTCTCGACTTCGATGCGCCGTCCGTTATGGCTGTAGTGGTACCAGTACAGCAGCATGGAGCCCAGGCTGGCCATCAGGCGGTCGGCGATGTCGCGCGCGCCGGGGGTGTTGTGGTCGTCCTTTTCCGGCAGCACGGTGCCGAGCACGGACACGCCGGTGCGCATCACGTCCATCGGGTGGGCGCTGGCGGGCACCCATTCGAGGGCGGCCTTGACGTTGGCGGGCAGGCCGCGCAGGGCCTTGAGCTTGGCCTTGTAGGCCGCCAGTTCGGCGCGGGTGGGGAGCTTGCCGTGCACCAGCAGGTGGGCGATTTCCTCGAATTCGCAGGTCTCGGCGATGTCGAGGATGTCGTAGCCGCGGTAGTGCAGGTCGTTGCCGGTACGGCCGACCGTGCACAGCGCGGTATTGCCGGCGGTCACGCCCGACAGGGCGACGGATTTCTTGGGCTTCGGGGCGTTCTGCGGGACTGGCGGCTGCTCTGACATCGCGTTTCCTGTTTGCTCTCTTGCCCGAGCCAAGCGTGGGGTCGATCCTGTTGCACACCATGGTCATCGCCCGGCGCGCGCCAGGCAACGTTCATGCAAAGAAGCGTTCGAGCACCGTGCCGGGCAAATCAGCACCGGTGGCGTGCGCCCGCTGCAGCAGCGACCAGTAATACCGGTAGCTGGCCCGATCGTGCAGCTGGCCCTGGTGGCGGATCGGCGCCCAGTTGTTCTCGTAGGCGGCCAGCAGGATCTCGCTGGACGCGCCAATCTCCGTGCCGCTGGGGCGGAAGGCCGCCACGATCGGCTGGATCTGGCTCGGGTGGATGCTCCACTTGCGCAGGTAGCCGAATTCGGCCCGGGCGCGCAGGGCATCGTCTCCGGCGCGGGACGGCTGCTCGATATCGGTGCTGACGTTATGCGAGGGCACCTTGCCGTACCGATGGCAGGCGGCCGAGATCTCCAGCATGGCGCGCCGGATCAGCGGGTGCTCGAACTGCTGCGGCGAGCGCATGGCGTCGCCCGGGATGGCACCGTGGTGGGCGGAGACGAAATCCATCAGCCCGAAGCTGAGGCATTCCACCTGCACGAGGCGGGCGATGTCGAATGCCTGGTCCAATGCGGCATGTGTCTCTATCAGCACATGAATGGGGATGTGCCGTGCGATGCCGGCGGCGCGGGCCGCCTGGTTCACGTGGTCGGTCACGCGCGCGACCTCGACCACATCGGTCACCTTGGGCACCACCACATAGGCCAGCCGGGCGCCGGCGCTGCCCACCAGGATGTCGATGTCCTGGCGCCAGCAGGGGTGCGCCGGGTCATGGATGCGCACGCCCACGCGGTTGAAGTGGTTTTGCGGGCTGTTGATGAGGCGTGCGCACAACTCGGCGTGCTCGCGCTCCAGCCCGACGGCGGCGCCGTCTTCGCAGTCGAAGGTGATATCGAAGACGGGCCCAAGCTCTTGCTGCAGGGCAAGCGACTTCAGCATCAGCTTTTCGTTGCCGGCATAGTGGTCGCAGACCGGCAGTTGCGTCGGAATGGCTTCGCCCTGGAACAAGACCTCGGAAGGATGCACTTTATTCAATCGAATAGCGGTTGAGGGAGGAAGGGGCGGGGCGCCAGAATGAAAAAACCGGAGCCTGCGCCGATTCGTGAATCGATGCGAGGCTCCGGTCTGGTCATTGGCGCTGCCTGGATCCTGGATCAGCCGAGCAGATGCTGCACGCCGGCACGCTCTTCTTCCAGTTCCTTGAGCGTGATATTGATCTTTTCCTGGCTGTAGGCGTCGACTTCGAGGCCCTTGACCATTTCGTACTTGCCGTTGGCGGTGGTCACCGGGAAGCCGAACATGGTGTCTTCGGGGATGCCGTACGAACCGTCCGACGGGATGCCCATGGTGACCCACTTGCCGTTCGAGCCCAGGACCCAGTCATGCACGTGGTCGATGGCAGCGTTGGCGGCCGAAGCTGCCGACGACAGGCCACGGGCCTCGATGATGGCGGCGCCGCGCTTGCCAACGGTCGGCAGGAACACGTCGTTGTTCCAGGCGTGGTCGTTGATCAGGTCCTTGACGCTCTGGCCGTCGACGGTCGCATAGCGGTAGTCGGCGTACATGGTCGGGCTGTGGTTGCCCCAGACGAACATCTTCTCGATCGACGCGACCGGCTTGCCGGTCTTGGCGGCGATTTGCGACAGGGCACGATTGTGATCCAGGCGCAGCATGGCGGTGAAGTTCTCCTTGGGCAGGCTCGGAGCCGACTTCATCGCGATGTAGGCGTTGGTGTTGGCCGGGTTGCCGACCACCAGCACCTTGATGTCGCGGGCGGCGACTTCGTCCAGCGCCTTGCCTTGCACCGTGAAGATCTGTGCGTTGGCTTCGAGCAGGTCCTTGCGCTCCATGCCCTTGCTACGCGGACGGGCACCGACCAGCAGCGCGACGTTGGCGTCCTTGAACGCGACCTTGGGGTCGTCGGTGATCACCACGCCGGCCAGCAGCGGGAATGCGCAATCTTCCAGTTCCATCACCACGCCCTTGACGGCGGCCTGGGCTTGCGGGAGGTCGAGCAATTGGAGGATGACCGGCTGGTCTTTGCCAAGCATGTCGCCATTGGCGATGCGGAACAGCAGGGAGTAGCCGATCTGGCCAGCGGCGCCGGTGACTGCGACGCGCATTGGGGCTTTAGCCATGAGTAATTCTCCAAACAAGAAGAGGGGGAAACTGGTCGGTGCCTGGCCGGAGGGTAGTCCGGACGTCACCGGTTGCGGGTTTGTCGCCACGGCGGCAAGCGGCAATCCGCCGGCGCGCTGCTAGCGGTACCGACTGGAGAGAGCCACAACGGGTCATGGGGTGCGACAAAGCGTAAGTCTACTGCGAAGAGGGGTGCCGTATCCAGAGCGGGTGCAGGCGTGAAACCTGCGGGAGTGTAGGCCTGCACATTTGTGTTGTCAATTCATATGTCTTATATAAGACATAAGACATTTGATGGCGGGCTGGACGTGCTTCCTCGTTTTGTGGTGAAATTCGCTTATGTCATCCCTGCCCCCGTCCCTCGCCGGCACTGCCGTTGCTGCAGTGCAGGATAATGGCGCCGCAACGTCCGGCGCCGGGACGCAGCCGTCCGCCGCGGCGGCCTCGCCAACCTTCAGCCCACTCTACCAGCAGATCAAGGCGCTCATCACGCAGAGCCTGCAGTCCGGTGAATGGAAGCCTGGCGACATGATCCCCAGCGAAATGGACCTGGCAGCCCGCTACAAGGTCAGCCAGGGCACGGTGCGCAAGGCCATCGACGAACTCGCAGCCGAGAACCTGGTGGCGCGCCGCCAGGGCAAGGGCACATTTGTCACGACGCACCACGAGGATGGGGTGAAGTTCCGCTTCCTGCGCCTGGTGCCGGACGAGGGCGAGCCCCATTATGGGGCCAGCCAGGTGCTGGAATGCAAGCGCCTGCGCGCGCCGGCCGAAATCGCACGCCTTCTCGATATCCGCACCGGCGATGGCGTGGTGCAGATCCGCCGCGTGCTGTTTTTCTCCGGCGAGCCGACCGTGCTGGACGAAATCTGGCTGCTGGGCACCAACTTCAAGGGCCTGACAGCCGAGAAGCTGACCGAATGGAAGGGCCCGATGTATGCGCTGTTCGAGGCTGAATTCGGCACGCGCATGATCCGGGCAACCGAAAAAATCCGCGCGGTGGCCGCTGACCAGGCCACCGCGTCGCTGTTGTCCGTGGACGCTGGCACGCCGCTTTTGTCTGTCGAGCGCGTCTCGTTCACCTATGGCGACCGGCCCGTCGAAGTCCGTCGCGGCCTGTATGTAACCACCCGGCACTATTATCAGAACGATTTGAGCTGACCCGCCGGAATGCAATCCATGTCGATTATTGCTGTTGCAGCCACGGCAGCCCCCGCTGTTGCGCAAAGCAGGGATGATTACCTCGCGGCATGGTTGCGTGCGATTGTCGGGCACGCCATGTTGGTGCGCGATAGCTGAAAATTATTGGTGCGCCGCGCAACAAAGGCGCTAAAATTATCGGGATTTGCTCCGGCTGCATCCATTTGCATCCAGGGCGCTCAGAAGTTTCGTTTTTTGTTTACCGCAAATGGGGTCTAGCAATGGCTGAAGCCAAACAAGCCAGGCCGGAGTTCAGGAACATCCATGTGACGCAGCTGGTGCGTTACAGGTTGCCCTGGGCCGGCAAGGTGTCCATCCTGCATCGCGCAAGCGGCGCTCTGATGTTCCTCCTCCTTCCTTTCGTCCTGTATCTCTTCGAACAGAGCGTCACTTCCGAACTGAGCTTCGCAAAGTTCTCGGCGCTTCTGTCCGGCGGCTTCGTCAAGCTGGTTCTGCTGGCTCTGATCTGGGGTTACCTGCACCACTTCTGCGCCGGCATCCGTTTCCTGCTGCTCGACGTGCACGTTGGCGTGACCAAGCCCGCTTCGGCGAAGTCCGCTGTTGCCGTGCTGATCATCAGCCTGTTGCTCACCGCTGTGTTCGGCCTGAAGCTGTTCGGCCTGTTCTGAGGAGAGAGTCAACGTGGCAAATAATAATATCGGTCCCAAGCGTCTGGTCGTCGGTGCGCACTACGGTCTCAAAGACTGGCTCGCGCAGCGCGTCACCGCTGTCATCATGGTGGTCTTCACCATCGTGCTGGCAGTCGCCTTCCTGCTCTCGAACGGCGCTTCCTACGAAGCGTGGGCGGGTCTCTTCTCCAACCAGTGGATGAAGATCATCACGTTCCTCACCATCCTGTCGCTGCTGTATCACGCCTGGATTGGCGTGCGCGACATCTGGATGGACTATGTGAAGCCGATGGCCGTGCGCCTCGTGCTGCAAGTTCTTACGATTCTGTGGCTCGTCGGTTGTGCGGGCTACGCAGCTCAGATTCTCTGGAGGGTGTAATAAATGGTCGCAGTCAAGACAGGATTGCCGCGTCGTCGCTTTGACGTGGTCATCGTCGGGGCGGGCGGCGCTGGGATGCGCGCATCCCTCCAGCTCGCGGAAGCCGGCCTGAATGTCGCCGTGCTTTCCAAGGTTTTCCCGACGCGCTCGCACACCGTGGCGGCGCAGGGTGGCATTGGCGCTTCGCTCGGCAACATGAGCGAGGACAACTGGCACTATCACTTCTACGACACCATCAAGGGTTCCGATTGGCTGGGCGACCAGGACGCAATCGAATTCATGTGCCGCGAAGCCCCCAAGGTCGTCTACGAGCTCGAGCACTTCGGCATGCCGTTCGACCGTAACGCCGACGGCACCATCTACCAGCGTCCGTTCGGCGGCCATACGTCGAACTACGGCGAGAAGCCGGTCCAGCGCGCTTGCGCGGCTGCCGACCGTACCGGCCACGCACTGCTGCACACGCTGTACCAGCGTAATGTGCGCGCCAAGACGCACTTCTTCGTCGAGTGGATGGCGCTGGACCTGATCCGCGACGCCGACGGCGACGTGCTGGGCGTGACCGCGCTGGAAATGGAAACCGGCGAGGTCTACATCCTCGAGGCCAAGACCACGCTGTTTGCCACCGGTGGCGCCGGCCGTATCTACGCCGCGTCGACCAATGCTTTCATCAACACCGGTGACGGCCTGGGCATGGCAGCGCGCGCAGGCGTGCCGCTGGAAGACATGGAGTTCTGGCAGTTCCACCCGACCGGCGTGGCCGGCGCGGGCGTGCTGATCACCGAAGGCGTGCGCGGGGAAGGCGGTATCCTGCGTAACAAGGACGGCGAACGCTTCATGGAGCGCTATGCGCCGACGCTGAAGGATCTGGCGCCGCGCGACTTCGTCTCGCGCTCGATGGACCAGGAAATCAAGGAAGGCCGCGGTTGTGGCCCGAACGGCGACTACGTGCTGCTGGACCTGACGCACGTCGGGGCCGACACCATCATGAAGCGCCTGCCGTCGATCCGCGAGATCGGTGTCAAGTTCGCCAACGTCGACGCGATCAAGGAACCGATCCCGGTGGTGCCGACCATCCATTACCAGATGGGCGGTATCCCGACCAACATCAATGGCCAGGTGGTGGCGCCGAAGAACGGCAACCCCAACGAAGTCATCAACGGTTTCTACGCGATCGGCGAATGCTCCTGCGTGTCGGTGCACGGCGCCAACCGCCTGGGCACCAACTCGCTGCTGGACCTGGTGGTGTTCGGCCGCGCGGCCGGCAACCACATCGCCGCGACCTCGATCAAGCAGAAAGAGCACAAGCCGCTGCCGGCCGATGCTGCCGACCGCGCCATGTCGCGCCTGGCCAAGCTGCAATCGTCGTCGTCAGGTGAATACACCCAGGACGTGGCCAACGACATCCGCAAGAACATGCAGTCGCACGCGGGCGTGTTCCGTACGCAGAAGCTGATGGACGAAGGCGTCGAGCGCATCCTGGAAGTGGCGGAACGTGCTGACAACATCCATCTGAAGGACAAGTCCAAGGTCTTCAACACCGCGCTGGTGGAAGCCCTGGAAGTGGCCAACCTGGTGGAAGTGGCCAAGGCCACCATGATTTCGGCAGCTGCCCGCAAGGAATCCCGCGGTGCGCACGCGCACAGCGACTTCCCGAATCGCGACGACGAGAGCTGGCTCAAGCACACGCTGTTCTACAGCGAAGGCAACCGCCTCGACTACAAGCCGGTGAAGATGAACCCGCTGACGGTGGAAAGCGTTCCTCCCAAGGCCCGGACCTTCTAAGCACCGCGTAGGACCCACAGGACCCACAGAAATGAAGCGTATTTTCGAAGTCTACCGCTACGATCCGGACAAGGATGCGGCCCCCCGCATGCAAACGTACGAGGTCGAGCTCGACGGTCATGAGCGCATGTTGCTCGACGCGCTGGTCAAGCTGAAGAAGCTGGACGAAACCATCTCGTTCCGCCGCTCGTGCCGCGAAGGCGTGTGCGGTTCGGACGCGATGAATATCAACGGCAAGAACGGTCTGGCCTGCCTGACCAATATGCTCGAGCTGCCGGAACGCATCGTCTTGCGTCCGCTGCCCGGCCTGCCGGTGGTGCGCGACCTGATCGTCGACATGACGCAGTTCTTCAAGCAGTACAACTCGATCAAGCCGTACCTCATCAACGACGAGCCGCCGCCCGAGAAAGAGCGCCTGCAGTCGCCCGAGGAACGCGACGAGCTGGACGGCCTGTACGAGTGCATCTTGTGCGCAAGCTGCTCGACGTCGTGCCCGTCGTTCTGGTGGAACCCGGATAAGTTCGTCGGCCCGGCCGGCCTGCTGCAAGCCTATCGCTTTATCGCGGACAGCCGCGACCAGGCGACCAGCCAGCGCCTGGACGACCTGAACGACCCGTACCGCCTGTTCCGTTGCCACAGCATCATGAACTGCGTCGACGTTTGCCCGAAGGGGTTGAACCCGACCAAGGCCATCGGCAAGATCAAAGAGCTGATGGTTCGCCGCTCGGTCTGATCCTGCGCGGTTGTTGTAAGCGGCGCGTCAGTCCGGGCTATCAAACTGCATACCCGACCGGCGCGCCGGAAGTAGGTACCTATGACCGAAAGTGTTTCCCCCAGTTTCTCCCACCAGGCCGATCCGCACCGGCGTGCACGACTGCGCTGGCGCGCGCGGCGCGGCCTCCTGGAGAACGACATCATCGTCGAACGTTTTTTCAACCGTTACGAAGAAAGCCTCTCCGACCAGGACGTGGCCTCGCTCTCCGAACTCTTCGAGCTGAGCGACAACGAGTTGATGGACCTGCTTCTTGCGCGCAAGGAGTTGGACGGTGAGCTCGACACGCCCCCGATGCAGCACGTGATTGCCCTGCTGCGTTCGGTCTGAGTTTCGTCAACATTATTAGTCAGCATTAGAAGGAACCGACATGACGCCGTCCGATGTGAAAGCCACGCTATCGTTTTCCGATGGTTCCCCCAGCGTTGAGCTGCCGATTTATACGGGTACCGTTGGCCCCGACGTAATCGATATTCGCAAGCTGTACGGACAAACCGGCAAGTTCACTTATGACCCCGGTTTCATGTCGACGGCTTCGTG
The DNA here is from genome assembly GCF_054515855.1 of Cupriavidus sp. PET2-C1. Classification (NCBI taxonomy): domain Bacteria; kingdom Pseudomonadati; phylum Pseudomonadota; class Betaproteobacteria; order Burkholderiales; family Burkholderiaceae; genus Cupriavidus; species Cupriavidus sp. PET2-C1. The sequence goes on along the minus strand of NZ_CM137259.1, from coordinate 2,947,309 downwards.
CAATTCGAAGATCACCTATATCGACGGGGACAAGGGTGAGCTGCTGTACCGCGGCTACCCGATCGAGCAGCTGGCCACCAAGTGCGACCACCTGGAAACCTGTTACCTGCTGCTCAAGGGCGAACTGCCCAATGCCAAGCAGAAGGAAGAATTCGTCGGTGCCGTGATGAACCACACCATGGTTCACGAGCAGATGCAGTTCTTCCTGCGCGGCTTCCGCCGCGATGCTCACCCGATGGCCGTCCTGACGGGCCTGGTGGGCGCCATGAGCGCGTTCTATCACGACGCCATGGACATCGATGATCCGCACCAGCGCGAAATCTCCGCGATCCGCCTGATCGCCAAGATGCCGACCCTGGTCGCCATGGCCTACAAGTACAACATCGGCCAGCCGTACATCTATCCGCAGAACGACCTGTCCTACTCGGGCAACTTCATGCAGATGATGTTCTCCACGCCGTGCGCCCCGTACAAGGTGAACCCGGTGCTCGAGCGCGCGCTCGACCGCATCTTCATCCTGCACGCGGACCACGAGCAGAACGCCTCCACCTCCACGGTGCGCCTGGCTGGCTCCTCGGGTACCAACCCGTTTGCCGCCATCGCCGCGGGCGTGGCTTGCCTGTGGGGCCCGGCCCACGGTGGCGCCAACGAAGCCGCCCTCAAGATGCTTGAGGAAATCGGCAGCGTCGACAACATCACCGAGTTCATCAAGCAGGTCAAGGACAAGAACTCGGGCGTGCGCCTGATGGGCTTTGGCCACCGCGTGTACAAGAACTACGATCCGCGTGCCAAGCTGATGCGCGAAACCTGCTATGAAGTGCTGAATGAACTGGGCCTGCACAACGACCCGCTGTTCAAGCTCGCCATGGAACTGGAAAAGATCGCGCTGGAAGACGAGTACTTCGTCAGCCGCAAGCTGTACCCGAACGTCGACTTCTACTCGGGCATCGTGCAACGCGCACTCGGCATCCCGACGTCGCTGTTCACCTGCATCTTCGCCCTGGCACGTACCCCGGGCTGGATCTCGCAGTGGGAAGAAATGATTACCGATCCGGAGTACAAGATCGGCCGTCCGCGCCAGCTGTTCAACGGCGCGGCAAGCCGCAACGTCCCGGATATGGGCACGCGCTGATGCCCCGGTAAGGTGGCGCTGGCAGTCACGGCGCCGCATGCATCATGAAACGCCCCGGCCTTGGCCGGGGCGTTTTGCTTTTGTGCGCGTGTACCTGCGCAGATCTGATCCGCCAGCCACGACGAGCCAAGACGAGCCAAGATGGGGAGCGACTCGCCGGGGCGGCGCAGCAATACCCAATGCCCCGGCCTTGCCAAGGCCTTGTCCTCCAGGCCCGGCAGCACTTGTGCGGCGCAAAAGATTTATTGCGTGAAAGGTGGCGAAGACGCCAATTTCCGACGATTTGTGCTGTGTTACTACCATTAAGATCCTCATTTGTTGTGCAAATGTGCCATCCGGCGCGGAATTTGACCCTATAATGCGGGCTGCTTTGTCGACAGCAGCCGGGCCACCCTTCCGGACTGCGTTGAGGCGAGCGGGGCAGGCGAATCACCTGCGCAATAGAGAACGCATTAACGTTGTCTTTCCGAACCAAGGTCTTCCGCTGCATGGATTGCAGAGGAGGGCTGACACACGCCGGGCCCCGCACACGCTTCTTTTCTTGCAGGCCCGTCTTCCGCGTCTCGGGCGTTTTTCCCAGTTTTCGCTCGCGGGTGTTGTTCGATTGCGCAGGTCATGCCGTCTCGGCCCATGACCAACCATAATCGAGGAGCACCTGAATGACGCTGTCCCGTCTTACGTCCATCTCCCTGGCCACGGCCCTGTGCGCCTTCGGCGCCGCCGCCAACGCTGAAACCGTCAAGATTGCCATTGCCGGCCCCATGAGCGGCTCGGTCGCCCAGTACGGCGACATGGTCAAGGCTGGTGCGCTGACTGCCATCGAGCAGATCAATGCCGCCGGCGGCGCGGGCGGCAACAAGTTCGAAGTGGTGATGATGGATGACGCCTGCGAACCGAAGCAGGCCGTGGCGGTAGCCAACAAGATCGTCAGCCAGAAGATCCATTACGTGATCGGCCACGTGTGCTCGGGCTCGACCATTCCGGCTTCGGACATCTACGAGAACGAAGGCATCGTCATGGTGACGCCGTCGGCCACCGCGCCGCAGCTGACCGAGAACAAGAAGCGCAAGTTCATCTTCCGCACCATCGGCCGCGACGACCAGCAAGGCCCGGCCGCCGCCCAGTACATCATCACCAAGGTCAAGCCCAAGAAGGTCGCGATCCTGCACGACAAGCAGTCGTACGGCCAGGGCATTGCCTCGTCGGTGAAGAAAGACCTGGAAGCCGCCAAGATCCCCGTGGCGGTGTTCGAAGGCGTGAACGCAGGCGATTCCGACTACTCCGCTGTCATTACCAAGCTCAAGTCGCAAGGCGTGGACTTCGTCTACTTCGGCGGCTACCACCCGGAAATGGGCCTGCTGCTGCGCCAGGCGCGCGAGCAGGGCGTCAAGGCGACCTTCATGGGGCCTGAAGGCGTGGGCAACAAGGACGTGACGGCCATCGCCGGCGCGTCTTCGGAAGGCATGCTGGTCACGCTGCCGGCCGACTTCTCCGCCGATCCGTCGAATGCCGCGCTGGTCAAGGCCTTCGCCGACAAGAAGCGCGATGCCAACGGCCCGTTCCAGATGCCGGCCTACGCCGCGGTCCAGATCATTGGCGACGCCATTGCCGGCGCCAAGAGCACGGATCCGGCCAAGGTCGCCGCCTACATGCACAAGAACGCCTTCCAGACCCCGATCGGCAAGGTCGAGTACGACGCGCAGGGCGACCTGAAGTCGTTCAAGTTCGTTGTGTTCACCTGGCACAGGGACGCCACCAAGACCGCCGCCAACTAAGCCGCACATTGGCTTTGCGCGCCCCGCTCATGGCTTGAGCGGGGCGTTTTGGTATCGGGGTCCGGTTGCCCGGCCGGCGCGGTTTATCCGCCGCGTCCGGGGCCTGGGCATATCCGGCATTACGGAGCCGGCCCGGCGCTTGCGCACCTCCTGCAACGCCGGCTTCTCCAGCTTCAAAGTTATGGGGCTTCCCGCATGAACGAGTTCCTTCCACAGTTTACCCAGCAGCTGGTCAATGGCCTGACGCTGGGTGCGATCTATGCGCTGATCGCCATTGGCTACACCATGGTCTACGGCATCATCGGCATGATCAATTTTGCCCACGGCGAGATCTACATGATCGGCGCCTACGTGGGCCTGGTGACGCTCACCGCCATCGGCGCGAGCGCGGGCTATCCGCTGCCGCTGGTGCTGGGGGCCGCCTTGCTGGTGTCCGTCCTGGTCACCGGTTTGTATGGCTTCGCGGTGGAGCGGGTGGCCTACCGGCCCCTGCGCGGCGGTCCGCGGCTGGTGCCGCTGATCTCCGCCATCGGCATGTCGATCTTCCTGCAGAACTATGTGCAGATCGGGCAGGGCGCGCGCGACATGTCCGTGCCGGTGCTGATCTCCGGCGCCATCGAGTTCCAGATGGGCGGCGATTTCACCGTGACCGTACCGTATTCGCGCCTGCTGATCGTCGGCGTGACGCTGGTGCTGATGCTCGCGCTGACGCTGTTCATCGGCCGCTCGCGCATGGGCCGCGCCTGCCGTGCCTGCGCCGAAGACATGCGCATGGCCAACCTGCTCGGCATCGACACCAACCGCGTGATCTCTTTCACCTTCGTGCTGGGCGCGATGCTGGCGGCGGTGGGCGGCGTGCTGATCGGCCTGACCATCGGCAAGCTCAACCCGTACATCGGCTTCGTGGCCGGCATAAAGGCCTTTACCGCGGCCGTGCTGGGCGGCATCGGCAGCATCCCGGGCGCGATGCTTGGCGGCGTGCTGCTGGGCCTGGCCGAGACCTTTGCCTCCGGCTATATGCCGGCCGAGTACAAGGACGTGGTGGCTTTCGGCCTGCTGGTGCTGATCCTGCTGTTCCGCCCGACCGGGCTGCTGGGCAAGCCTGACGTTGAAAAGGTGTGAGGACGCTATGACACAAGCTATTGCTACGCCAATCAGTCTGGCGCAGGGCGCGCCGGCAGGGCAGACCCTGAAGAACGCCATCGTCGCGGCCGTGATGACGGCCATCCTGACCATTCCCGTGCTGGGGCTGCAGCTCAAGCTCGACGGCTACAAGGTCGTGCTCGAGCCGCACTGGCAGCCGGTGTGGCTGGCGGTGGGCGCGGTCTTCCTGTTCCAGCTCTTCAAGCCGCTGTTCCAGCGCGCTACGGCCGGCGTCAAGGTGCCGAGCCTGCCCGCGCTGGGCGCGACCCAGCAGCGCAAGGTGATCTGGCTGCTGCTGGCGGTGGGCCTTGTGTTCCCGTTCTTCAGTTCACGCGGCGCCGTGGACGTGGCCACGCTGGCGCTGATCTACGTGATCCTGGGCCTCGGCCTGAACATCGTGGTGGGCTATGCCGGCCTGCTCGACCTGGGCTATGTCGGCTTCTACGCGGTCGGCGGCTACACCTACGCGCTGCTCAACCAATATTTCGGGCTGAGCTTCTGGGAGTGCCTGCCGATCGCCGCCGGCATGTCGGCGTTGTTCGGCTTCGTGCTGGGCTTTCCGGTGCTGAGGCTGCGCGGCGACTACCTGGCCATCGTCACGCTGGGCTTCGGCGAGATCATCCGCCTGCTGCTCAACAACCTGACCAGCCTCACCGGTGGCCCGGATGGCGTGTCGGGCATCCCGAAGCCGACTGTGTTCGGCATCGAGATGGCGCGCAGTTCGAGCGTGGAGGGCGTCAAGACCTTCCATGAGCTCTTGGGCTGGGACTACAGCGGCGAGCACATGGTGATCTTCCTCTACCTGCTGGCGCTGCTGCTGGTGGGTTTCACGCTGTTCGTCACCAGCCGGCTGATCCGCATGCCGATGGGGCGCGCGTGGGAAGCCCTGCGCGAGGACGAGATCGCCTGCCGCTCGCTGGGCCTGAACCCGACCCGCATCAAGTTGTCGGCGTTCACGCTGGGCGCGGCGTTTGCCGGCCTGGGCGGCGCGTTCTTCGCTGCGCGCCAGGGCCTGGTCAATCCCGAATCGTTCACCTTTATCGAGTCCGCGCTGATCCTGGCGGTGGTGGTGCTGGGCGGCATGGGCTCGCAGCTGGGCGTGATCCTGGCCGCCATCCTGCTGACCGCGCTGCCGGAAGTGGCGCGCGGCTTCGCCGAATACCGCATGCTGATTTTCGGCCTGGTGATGGTGCTGATGATGATGTGGCGTCCGCAGGGCCTGCTGCCCGCGAGCCGCCCCCATGTGGAGTTGCCGCAATGAGCCAAGTTCAATCAGCGGAACTGCTGAAAGTCTCCGGTCTGCAGATGCGCTTCGGCGGCCTGCTGGCGGTCGACGGCATCGATTTCGATGTGCGCCGCGATGAAGTCTTCGCCATCATCGGCCCCAACGGCGCGGGCAAGACCACGGTGTTCAACTGCGTGGGCGGCTTTTATAAGCCCACTGCCGGCGAGGTCATGCTGGACGGGCATTCGATCGCCCGCCTGCCGAGCCATCAGGTGGCGCGCCGCGGCCTGGTGCGCACGTTCCAGAATATCCGCTTGTTCAAGCAGCTGACGGTGGTCGAGAACCTGCTGGTGGCGCAACACCTGCAGGTACGCTCCGGGCTGCTGCGCGGGCTGTTTGCCACGCCGGCCTACCGCCGCGCCGAGCGCGAGGCGCTGGAGCGCGCCGCGCTGTGGCTCGAGCGCATGGGCTTGCGCGGCGTGGCCAACCGCGAGGCGGGCACGCTGTCGTATGGCCACCAGCGCCGGCTGGAAATCGCACGCTGCATGATCACCAATCCGCGCCTGCTGATGCTTGACGAGCCGGCTGCCGGCCTCAATCCGCAGGAAAAGGTCGAGTTGTCGCAGTTGATCGACCAGCTGCGGCGCGAGCACAAGATCTCGGTGCTGCTGATCGAGCATGACATGAGCCTGGTGATGGGCGTGTCCGACCGCATCCTGGTGATGGAGCACGGCCGCCCGATCCTGGTCGGCAAACCGGCCGAAGTGCGCAACGACCCGCGCGTGATCAAGGCTTACCTGGGAGAGGACTGATGCTGAAGCTGGAACAAGTCCATACCCATTACGGCGCGATCGAAGCGCTGTCTGGCGTATCGATTGAGGTGAACAAGGGCGAGATCGTCACGCTGATCGGCAGCAACGGCGCTGGCAAGACCACGCTGATGATGACCGTGTGCGGCTCGCCGCGCGCGTCGAGCGGGCGTGTGATGTTTGAAGGTCAGGACATCACGCGCCGTCCCACGCACGAGATCATGCGCCTCGGCATGGCGATCTCGCCGGAAGGGCGGCGCGTGTTTCCCAGCCTGACGGTGCTGGATAACCTGAAGATGGGCGCCTTCTTCGGCAAGCGCGACGAGATCGAGGCGGGCGTCGAGCACGTCTACAAGCTCTTCCCGCGGCTCAAGCAGCGCTCCACGCAACGCGCCGGCACCATGTCCGGGGGCGAGCAGCAGATGCTGGCCATCGGCCGCGCACTGATGAGCCGGCCCCGGCTGCTGTTGCTGGACGAGCCGACGCTCGGCCTGGCACCGCTGGTGATCGCGCAGATCTTCGACATCATCCGGACCATTCGTGACGAAGGCGTCACAGTGTTCCTGGTCGAGCAGAACGCCAACAAGGCGCTGGGCGTGGCGGATCGCGGCTATGTGCTGGAGACGGGGCGCGTAGTGCTGGCGGACACCGGCGCCAATCTGCTGGCCAACGACCGCATCAAGAGCGCTTACCTGGGCGGCTAACCCGGCCTGCCTCCCGCACACCCGCCTGGCGGGTGAGCGGGAGGCCAGCGCCACGCCCCCTTTTCGCCATCGGCGAAATCCCCCTTTCGCCAATCACATTACATTTCCGCCGCCGCGCAGGCCGGGCACGGCCCGGTCGCGCGCTATCGCTGTGGCATAATCGATTGTGAAGTCAAGCATCGCAGCAAGCCGCATTTTATTGCCCGCATTCCTGCGAAAAATCCCCCAAACTACCGCGCGACGCCGCCAACCGTGCTGTACCGAACGGTCCCGGCCCGCCCCCCCTGCATCATGGCCAAGACGCTTTACGACAAACTTTGGGATGACCACACCGTGCACGTCGAGGATGACGGCACCACGATGCTGTACATCGATCGCCATCTGCTGCACGAAGTCACCAGCCCGCAGGCGTTCGAAGGCCTGAAGCTGGCGCAGCGCCCGGTCTGGCGCATCAGCGCCAACCTGGCGGTGTCGGACCACAACGTGCCGACCACGGATCGTAGCCAGGGCATTGCCGATCCGGTGTCGAAGCTGCAGGTGGATACGCTGGACAACAACTGCGACGCATACGGCATCACCCAGTTCAAGATGAACGACCTGCGCCAGGGCATCGTGCACGTGATCGGGCCGGAGCAGGGCGCCACGCTGCCGGGCATGACGGTGGTCTGCGGCGATTCGCATACCAGCACGCACGGCGCGTTTGGCGCGCTGGCGCACGGCATCGGCACCTCCGAGGTGGAGCACGTGCTGGCCACGCAGACGCTGCTGGGCAAGAAGGCCAAGAACATGCTGGTGCGCGTGGAAGGCAAGCTGCCGCGCGGCTGCACCGCCAAGGACATCGTGCTGGCCGTGATCGGCAAGATCGGTACCGCGGGCGGCACCGGCTACACCATCGAGTTCGCTGGCTCGGCCATTCGCGACCTGAGCATGGAAGGGCGCATGACGGTGTGCAACATGGCCATCGAGGCGGGCGCGCGCGCTGGCCTGGTGGCGGTGGACGATGTCACGCTCGAGTACGTCAAGGGCCGCCCGTTCTCGCCGCAGGGCGTGGAGTGGGAGCAGGCCGTGGGCTACTGGCGCACGCTGCATTCGGACGCCGGTGCGCATTTCGACCAGGTGGTCGAGCTGCGCGCGGAAGAGGTCCGTCCGCAGGTGACCTGGGGCACCTCGCCCGAGATGGTCGTCAGCATCGAGGACCGCGTGCCGGATCCCGAGAAGGAAAAAGACCCGAACAAGCGCAACGCCATGGAGCGCGCGCTCGAGTACATGGGCCTGCAGCCCAACGTGCCGGTGGACAGCATCAAGATCGACAAGGTCTTTATCGGTTCCTGCACCAACTCCCGCATCGAAGACATGCGCGCCGCTGCCTGGGTCGTGCAGAAGCTGGGACGCCGCGTGGCGTCCAACGTGAAGCTGGCGATGGTGGTGCCGGGCTCGGGCCTGGTCAAGGAGCAAGCCGAGCGTGAAGGGCTGGACAAGGTCTTCAAGGCCGCGGGTTTTGAGTGGCGCGAGCCGGGCTGCTCGATGTGCCTGGCCATGAACGCCGACCGCCTGGAGGCGGGCGAGCGCTGCGCGTCGACCTCGAACCGCAACTTCGAAGGGCGCCAGGGCGCAGGTGGCCGGACTCACCTGGTGAGCCCGGCGATGGCCGCCGCGGCTGCCATCGAAGGCCACTTCGTCGATATCCGCCAGCTCAGCTAATTCGCGCAGGCTCATCATGAAACAAGCCCTGATTGTGTTGCTCGCATGCCTGGGCATGCTGCAACTGGCCGGCTGCCATACGATGGCCGGCCTTGGCAAGGACACACAGGCCGCAGGCCGCTCGCTCGAAAGCGCGGCAAAGAAGTAAGGAACCGACCATGGATAAGTTCACTGTACACAGCGGGCTCACGGTGCCGCTGGACCGCGAGAACGTCGACACCGACGCCATCATCCCGAAGCAATTCCTCAAGTCGATCAAGCGCACCGGCTTCGGCCCGAACCTGTTCGACGAATGGCGCTACAAGGATGTGGGCCAGCCCGGGCAAGACAACAGCCTCCGCCCGCTGAACCCGGACTTCGTGCTCAACCAGCCGCGCTACCAGGGCGGCTCGATCCTGCTGGCCCGCCGCAACTTCGGCTGCGGCAGCTCACGCGAGCACGCACCCTGGGCGCTGACGCAATATGGCTTCCGCGCGGTGATCGCGCCGAGCTTTGCCGACATCTTCTTCAACAACTGCTACAAGAACGGCTTGCTGCCGGTGGTGCTGACCGAGTTGCAGGTCGACCATATCTTCAACGAGACCAATGCGTTCAACGGCTACAAGCTGACCATCGATCTCGATAAGCAAGTGGTGGTCACGCCGGGCGGCAACAGCTACCCGTTCGACATCGCGCCGTTCCGCAAGTACTGCATGCTCAACGGCTTTGACGATATCGGCCTGTCCCTGCGCCATGCCGACAAGATCAAGGCGTATGAGGCCGAGCGCGTGGCCAAGATGCCGTGGCTGAATAACCGCGTGGTCGGCTGAGGCCGGTTGGTACGCTGAGACAAAACAAGGAAGACAAAGCATGAAAATCGCAGTCCTGCCGGGTGACGGCATCGGTCCCGAGATCATCGCGGAGGCCGTCAAGGTCCTCAACGCGCTCGACGAAAAATTCGAGATGGAAACCGCCCCGGTGGGCGGCGCCGGCTACGAGGCCAGCGGCCATCCGCTGCCCGACGCCACGCTCAAGCTGGCTAAGGATGCCGACGCCATCCTGTTCGGCGCCGTGGGCGACTGGAAGTACGACAAGCTGGATCGCCCGCTGCGTCCCGAGCAGGCCATCCTCGGCCTGCGCAAGCACCTGCAGCTGTTCGCCAACTTCCGTCCGGCGATCTGCTATCCGGAACTGACCGGTGCATCCAGCCTGAAGCCCGAGCTGGTGGCCGGCCTGGACATCCTGATCGTGCGCGAGCTGAACGGCGACATCTACTTTGGCCAGCCGCGCGGCATGCGCGAAGCCCCGGACGGTCCTTTCAAGGGCGCACGCGAAGGCTTCGACACCATGCGCTACAGCGAGCCGGAAATCCGCCGCATCGCCCACGTGGCCTTCCAGGCCGCGGCCAAGCGCGGCAAGAAGCTGTGCAGCGTGGACAAGGCCAATGTGCTCGAGACTTTCCAGTTCTGGAAGGACGTCGTGATCGACGTGCACAAGGAATACCCGGAAGTCGAGCTGTCGCACATGTACGTGGACAACGCGGCCATGCAACTGATCAAGGCGCCCAAGAGCTTCGACGTGATCGTCACCGGCAATATGTTCGGCGACATCCTGTCGGACGAGGCTGCCATGCTGACCGGCTCGATCGGCATGTTGCCGTCGGCTTCGCTGGACGCCAACAACAAGGGCCTGTACGAACCGTCGCACGGCTCGGCACCGGACATCGCGGGCAAGGGCGTGGCCAATCCGCTGGCCACCATCCTGTCGGCCGCGATGATGCTGCGTTTCTCGCTGAACCGCGCCGAGCAGGCCGACCGCATCGAGAACGCCGTCAAGAAGGTGCTGGCCCAGGGCTACCGCACCGGCGACATCCTGACACCGGGCTGCAAGCAAGTCGGCACGCGTGAAATGGGCGAGGCCGTGCTCGCGGCACTGTAAGCCGCATTAAAGTTGAAAAGGCGCCGCATGCGGCGCCTTTTCTTTCATTTGTCCCCGATTTCCCCCGTGTGGCAGCGCCACAAAATCGTGTAGACTTTGCGGATGGTCCGAATCTTCCAGTCCCCCTCGACTGCCATCGCCGCCCCGGTTGCTACCCGCAGCCCGGTTGGCCTGGGTTCGCACGGCCACCCGCTTACCGCAACGACGATTAAAACCATTACTACCAAAACGATCGGCTAGATCGTTCGTCGTGCCTGCTCGTCTTCCCCGCGCAGTCACGTCGGGCGAGGAAAGCGCGGGGAAGTTCAAATCACATCCGAGGTTAGTCATGATTGTAGGTCTCGTCGGCTGGCGAGGAATGGTCGGCAGCGTCCTGATGCAACGCATGCAGGAAGAGCGCGATTTCGACCATATCGAGCCCGTATTCTTCAGCACGTCCAACGCTGGCGGCCAGGCTCCGGCCATGGCCAAGAATGAAACCAAGCTCAAGGACGCGAACGACATCGAAGCGCTGAAGAAGTGCGACGTTGTCCTCACCGCCCAGGGCGGTGACTACACCAACGAGATTTTCCCGCAGCTGCGCGCAGCTGGCTGGAAGGGCTACTGGATCGACGCGGCGTCCTCGCTGCGGATGAAGGACGATGCCATCATCGTGCTGGATCCGGTCAACCTTGGTGTCATCAAGGACGCGCTGGCGAAGGGCGTCAAGAATTTCATCGGTGGCAACTGCACGGTCAGCTGCATGATGATGGGCTTGGGCGGCCTGTTCCAGCACGACCTGATCGACTGGATGACGTCCATGACCTACCAAGCTGCTTCGGGCGGTGGCGCGCAGCACATGCGCGAGCTGCTGACGCAGTTCGGCACGCTCAATGCATCGGTCAAGTCGCTGCTGGATAACCCGGCATCGGCCATCCTGGAAATCGACCGCACCATCCTGGCGACCCAGCACGGCCTGTCCGCCGACGAAACCAAGCAGTTCGGCGTGCCGCTCGCTGGCAACCTGATTCCCTGGATCGACAAGGACCTGGGCAACGGCGTGTCGAAGGAAGAATGGAAGGCCGGCGCCGAGACCAACAAGATCCTGGGCCGCGGCGAAGGCTTCCTGGGTGCGACCGGCGCTGCGCCGATCGCCGTGGACGGCCTGTGCGTGCGCATTGGCGCCATGCGCTGCCATTCGCAGGCGCTGACCATCAAGCTGCGCCGCGACGTGCCGCTCGATGAGATCGAAGCCATGCTGGCCGAAAACAACCAGTGGGCCAAGGTGGTGCCGAATACCCGTGAGGCCAGCATGACCGACCTCACGCCGGCCGCCGTGACCGGCACCCTGACCATTCCGGTGGGACGCCTGCGCAAGATGCAGATGGGTGGGGAATACCTCTCGGCCTTCACCGTCGGCGACCAGCTGCTGTGGGGCGCCGCCGAGCCCCTGCGTCGTATGCTGCGCATCCTGATCGAAGCCTGAGCCAGGGACTTGCTCCCAAGGAGCGCTTGAGTCATGTCTTGGTCCATGTCTTGAGGCTCCGCGCAAGGCCTCCGTGGTTCCGTTGCAGCAAGGCAACAGAAACCACGGGCTTTGATAACAACGCCGCGCCTGTGCGCGGCGTTGTCACGCCCGGGCGCCTATTCTTCCCGGCGTTGCGTCACAATACAGGCGGCATATGCCGGGCTGCGGGGCGGTTATCCGCACGTCCGTACGAGTTGGCGCGGGGCTCAGTCGGGACGCTAACTTGCTGCGCTAAACCATTGATGTTAAGTTAATTTCACTACTAGAACACAACGGAGCACAAGGTGAGTGTGAGCCAACATCGCCGGAAAGATGCGCCTACCGCCCGCCAGCGCTGGTCAACGCTGGCCTTCACGGCACTCGGTTTGCTGCTCGCGCAGCCGGCCGCTTATGCCGCGGGGTTTGGGCAATTGCGGGTACAGTCGAATCTGGGTCAGCCGCTGCAAGCGGAAATCGATATTAGTGGCGTCAGTGCGGAAGAAGCGGACGGCCTGGCCGTCAAGCTGGCGTCGCCCGATGCGTATGCCAAGGCCGGCCTGACGTATCTGCCCGCGGTCAGCAGCCTGCGGTTGCAGGTCGAGCGCCGCCCCAACGGGAGCTATGTGGCGCGGGTCCGGTCAACCCAGCCGCTCAGCGAGCCCTTTGTCGACATCCTGGTCGACATGACATGGGCGAGCGGCAAGGTGTCGCGCGCGTACACCTTCCTGCTGGATCCGGCAGGAGCCAAGCCTTCCAACCAGACTTTCTCGCCTGCCACGGTAGTGCAGGCGGGCACCCCTGACGAATCCGGCGCCACCAGCCCGGCGGCGCCCGCGCCAAGCGCCGCGCCCGTGCCCGCGCCGTCGGTGCAGGCTCCGCCTCCCGTGGCGGCCAGCCCGGCGCCACGGCCCCAGGCCAAGGCCCCGGCGCCGCGGCAGCACCGCGCCGCCACGCAGGCTTCGGCGGATGGTGCTGCCGCGGCGGGCGGCACCTACACCGTGCAGCGCGGCGACAACCTCTCCGCCATTGCCGGCGAGGCGTCCCAGGGACAGGATTCGGTATCGCTGGACCAGATGCTGGTCGCGCTTTATCGCAACAATCCGAACGCCTTCGTTGGCGGCAATATGAACCGCCTCAAGGCGGGCGCCGTGCTCAAGTTGCCTAGCCAGCAGGAAGCGCAATCGGTCACGCCCCGCGCGGCACGCCGCGAAGTGGTGGCGCGCACGCAGGGCTTCGACGCTTACCGCAGCCGCCTGGCTACGGCGGCGGCGGGGCGCTCGGTCGAGGCCGGCAGTGGCCGCGAACAGTCGGGCAACGTCACCGCGCGCGTGCAGGAGCAAGCCGCACCGGCCGCCGGCCCACGCGACGAGCTCAAGCTCAGCAAGCCCGATCGTGGCAGCCAGGCTGCTGCCGCTGCGGCAACCGAAGCCAATATCGCCAAGGAACGGCAGCTCAAGGAGGCCGAGGCACGCCTCGCGCAGCTTGAGAAGAATGTGAACGACATGCAGCGGCTGGTCGAGCTGAAGAACGCCGAGATCGCCAAGCTGGCCCAGGTACAGAAGGAGAAGGGGGCAGGCAAGGACTCGGCAGCAGCCCCTGCAGTCCCTGCGGCCGCACCTGCCGTGGTTCCGGCTGAGGCTGCCAAGGCCGACGCAGCCGCGCCGGCCCCGGCCCCGGCCGTGGCCAGCGCTGGCGCTAGCGCGGCCACGGCCGCCGCCGCAGCGGCGCCGCTCGCAGCCTCCCCGGCGTCCGCGCCTGCGGCCACTGCTGGTGCCAGTAGCGCCGGCACGAATGCCGCTGACGCCACCGTTGCGGCTGCCGCCAATCCTGCTGCCGCTTCCACGCCTGCCGCCAAGCGCCCGCCGGTCGTGACGCAGCCCACGCCGGTGGCCCAGCCGTCCTTCATCGAAGACCTGCTGGCCAATCCGATGCTGCTGCCGGGCGGCGGGCTATTGATTGCCCTGCTGGGCGGCTACGCGATCTATCGCCGGCGCCAGCAACAGAAGTCCAGCGACGGCGCGGCCTTCGGGGACAGCATCCTGTCGCAGGAAAGCACCGTCATGGCCGGCGGCAATTCGCTGTTCGGTACTGCGGGCGGGCAAAGCGTGGACACCTCGCAGCACAGCGTGTTCGGAGCGGATTTCCGCATTGGCAACAATGCCGCGGAAGCCAACGAAGTCGATCCGATCGCCGAGGCCGATGTCTATATCGCCTACGGGCGCGATGTGCAGGCCGAGGAAATCCTGCGCGAAGCCCTGCAGCAAAACCCTGAGCGCCAGGCGATCCGCCTCAAGCTCATGGAGATTTACAACACTCGTCAGGATGTGGAAGGTTTTCGCGTGATTGCAGAAGAAATGTTCGCCCAGACTGGAGGACACGGGGCGGAGTGGACACAGGCAGCGGAGATGGGGCGCAGCCTCGATCCGAACAATGCCTTGTATTTGAGTGTGGCGCCCGATGTCGCGTCGCTTGACACCACCACCTTGCCGGCCGATCAGTGGCGCACCCACGATCCGTCGCAAGACCTGGCGGCGGCACCGCGCGAAACCCCGCTGGCCGACCTGGCAGACTTCGCGCTGCCGCTGGATGGGTTCCCCGCGCCGGCGGCCGGTGCGCCGATCACCGCGCCCGAGTCCGCCTCGCGCGTGTTCGGCAATGGCGAGGCGGTGCCTTCGGCGCTCGCCGCGCGCCTGGACGATGGCCTTGGCCTGGATCTGCCGCAGCCCCATGACGTCGGCGGTCATGACGACGTGCCGGCGCTGGATACGCCTACGCGTAGCCGTCCGCTCGACTTCGACATGTCCGGCATCTCGCTGGACCTCAGTCCGGCAGGCCATGCCGACGCGCGGGCCGACAGCCTGGCGCAAGTGCATGACGAGGCCCGTTCCTCGTTCGGTGCGTCGCTGCCGGCGCCGACCATGCTGCGCGACGGCAAGCTGTCCGAGCCGATCGACCTGTCGCGCGTGAGCGCGGAAAGCGGGCTGGACACGGCGCGCGGCATCTCGCCGAGCACGCTGTCGGCCGACGCCGCCGATGGTGGCCGCGACATGCAGATCAAGTTCGACCTGGCCCGTGCCTATATCGAGATCGGCGACAAGGAAGGCGCGCGGGAGTTGCTGCAGGAAGTGGTGGAGCAGTCGCAGGATCCCCTGTTGACCGAAGCCAAGACTTTGCTGCGGGACGTGGCCTGACCGCCAGCCTGCAGGCGGGCTGACAAGCAAGCTGTAGAATGGCGGGCTGTGCGCAAGCGATGCGCCCGGCAGCTCGCCACCAATGCGCCGGGAGCGTGGCTCCCGGCGCATTTGTTTTTCCGCGAGCCGGCAATCGGGCGATTCTCATCGGCGCCGCGCCGTTTTCGCTAGCTCCCGTAGATCGTCAATTTCCGTCGTCAATTTCCGCCCCATGACCCGCATTGCCCTCGGCCTCCACTATGACGGCGCCGCCTTCTCCGGCTGGCAGTCGCAACCGCACCGCAATACGGTGCAGGACCGGCTCGAGGACGCCATCGCGCAGTTCGCCGGCAGCCGCGTGCCGACCACGGTGGCGGGCCGCACCGATACCGGCGTGCACGCGCTCGGCCAGGTGATCCACATCGACACCGAGCTGACGCGCGAACCGTTTTCCTGGGTGCGCGGCGTCAACGCCTTCCTGCCGCCCAGCATCTCGCTGCAATGGGCCAAGCCGGTGGACGACAGCTTCCATGCGCGTTTCCTGGCCTTCGAGCGCATGTATTACTACGCGCTCTACGTGGGGCCGCACCGCGTGCCGCTGGTGCACGGCAGGGCCGGCTACCTGATGCTGCCGCCAGGCAAGGGCCTGGACGTCGACGCCATGCGCACGGCCGCGGGCTGCCTGCTGGGCGAGCACGATTTCTCGGCCTTTCGCGCCGCCGAGTGCCAGGCGAAGTCGCCGGTCAAGACCATGTACGACATCACCTTGAAGGCCGACGGCGACTGGCTGTTCGTGCGCTTTCGCGCCAGCGCCTTCCTGCACCACATGGTGCGCAACCTGATGGGTTGCCTGGTGGCGGTAGGGCGGGGACGCAACCCGCCGGAGTGGCTGGCCGAAGTGCTGGCAGGGCGCAACCGCGCCAAGGCAGCGCCCACTTTCATGCCCGATGGCCTTTACCTGGCCGGGGTGAAGTATCCTGAGCCGTACCAGATCCCGGTCGCCGACACGGCCGCCAGCCTGTTTCATGGAGTGTTTGCCAATGACCCAGTTGCCTGAAGCGGACAGCGCGCCGCTGCGCACCCGCATCAAGATCTGCGGGTTGACGCGCGAGGAAGATGTCCGCGCCGCGGTCGACGCCGGCGCCGACGCGATCGGCCTGGTGTTCTATCCGGGCAGCCCGCGCTTTGTCGAGGTGGCACGCGCCGCGGCGCTGGCCGAAGCCGCCGGCCCCTTCGTGTCGGTGGTGGGCCTGTTCGTCAATGCCGAGGCCGACCATATTGCCCATGTGGTGGAGCGTGTGCCGCTTACGCTACTGCAATTCCACGGTGACGAGCGCCCCGAGGACTGCACCCTGGTGGCCCAGCGCTGCCGGCTGCCATTTCTGCGCGCGGCACGCGTGCAGCCGGGCCTCGATTTGGTAGAATTCGCGGATCTGTATCGTGATGCCGCTGCCTTGCTGCTTGATGCCTTCGTCGAAGGCTACGGCGGTGGCGGGCACGTCTTCGACTGGACCCTGATACCCCCGGCATGGCTTCCGCCCACCCACAACCCGACCGCAAGCGCCGCTCCTCGGATCGTTTTGAGTGGTGGGTTGAACGCGCAAAACGTCGCTGGCGCGATTGAGCGCGTGCGGCCCTACGCTGTCGATGTAAGCAGCGGCGTGGAGGCTGCCAAAGGCGTGAAAGACCACGCCAGGATTGCCGCCTTCGTGCGCGCGGTGCGCAGCGCGGATGCCGGGTGAGTCAAGGCGCCGACCAGGCGCTCGGCCTCCCGCCTGTCCCCCGCAAATCGCACCTGCCCCGCGCACGACCCTAACGTCATCGGACCCCTGCCAGACCGGCAAGGGCCCTGTTCAGAAGAGCTGACTCATGTACGACCTGCCCGATTCCCGTGGCCATTTCGGCCCCTATGGTGGTTCCTTTGTATCCGAGACCCTGGTGCACGCGCTGGACGAACTGCGCGAAGCCTATGCGCACTTCCAGAAGGATCCGGAGTTCGACGCGGAGTACCGCCGCGAGCTGAAGCATTTCGTCGGCCGCCCCTCGCCGATCTATCACGCACAGCGCTGGAGCGAGATGCTCGGCGGCGCGCAGATCTATCTGAAGCGCGAAGACCTCAACCACACCGGCGCCCACAAGATCAATAACGTGATCGGCCAGGCACTGCTGGCCAAGCGCATGGGCAAGCCGCGCGTGATCGCCGAGACCGGCGCCGGCCAGCACGGCGTGGCCACCGCGACCATCGCCGCGCGTTTCGGCATGGAGTGCGTGGTCTACATGGGCTCGGAAGACGTCAAGCGCCAGGCCGCCAACGTCTACCGCATGAAGCTGCTGGGTGCCACCGTGGTGCCGGTGGAGAGCGGCTCCAAGACCCTCAAGGACGCGCTCAATGAAGCCATGCGCGACTGGGTCACCAACGTCGAGAACACCTTCTACATCATCGGCACCGTGGCCGGCCCGCATCCTTACCCGATGATGGTGCGCGACTTCCAGTGCGTGATCGGCGAAGAGGCCAAGGTGCAGATGCCGGAAATGACGGGCCGCCAGCCCGATGCCGTGATCGCCTGCGTGGGCGGCGGCTCCAATGCCATGGGCATCTTCTATCCGTACATCGAGCACAAGGATGTGCGCCTGATCGGCGTGGAAGCTGCCGGCGACGGTCTGGAAACCGGCCGCCACGCCGCCGCGCTGATCGGCGGCACGCCGGGCGTGCTGCACGGCAACCGCACCTACCTGCTGCAGGACGCCAACGGCCAGATCATCGAGACCCATTCGATCTCCGCCGGCCTGGACTATCCCGGCGTCGGCCCCGAGCACGCATGGCTCAAGGATATCGGCCGCGCCGAGTATGTCCCGATCACCGATGAAGAAGCGCTCAAGGCTTTCCACGACTGTTGCCGCATCGAAGGGATCATCCCGGCGCTGGAGTCCAGCCACGCCATCGCCTACGCCTGCAAGCTCGCGCCCACGCTGCCCAAGGACAAGCTGCTGCTGGTGAACCTGTCCGGCCGTGGCGACAAGGACATGCATACCGTGGCCGAGCGTTCGGGGCTGACCCTCTGATGCGCGATTTTCTCCCGCCGGGCGCCGCTGAAGGCGGCGCCCCGTCCGCGCCCATCGCCGCACCGCAACTGACGCTCTACCAGGAAGACGTGCTGGAAGGCATCAAGCGCATTGCCGACGGTTCCATCGACCTGATCGTGGCCGATCCGCCCTATGGCCTGGGCAAGGACTACGGCAATGACTCCGATCGCCTGTCCGGCGACGCCTACCTGGAATGGTCCGCGAGCTGGATCGATGCGGTGGTGCCCAAGCTGGCGCCGCGCGCCTCGCTCTACCTGTTCTGCACCTGGCAATACTCGCCGGAGCTGTTCGTGATGCTCAAGCAGCGCCTGACCATGATCAACGAGATCATCTGGGACCGGCGCGTGCCGAGCATGGGCGGCACCACGCGCAAGTATTCCTCGGTGCACGACAACATCGGCTTTTTTGCCCGGGCCCGCGACTACTACTTTGACCTCGACCCGGTGCGCGTGCCTTACGACGCCGAGACCAAGAAGGCGCGCAGCCGTCCGCGCTTCGAAGGCAAGAAGTGGCTGGAGGTTGGCTACAATCCGAAGGACCTGTGGAGCGTGCCGCGTATCCACCGGCAGGATCCGGAGCGCGCCAATCACCCGACCCAGAAGCCCTTGCATATCGTGCAGCGCATGGTGCTGGCCAGCTGCCCGCCGGGCGGGCTGGTGCTCGATCCGTTCACCGGCAGCGGCACCACGGCCGTAGCCTGCGCGTTGCACGGGCGCCGCTTCGTCGGCTTCGAGATGAATCCCGACTATGTCGACGTGGCGCGCGCGCGCGTCGCGGCATGCATCACTACGCCGCAGGCCGCGCCCGCTACCCTGAACATCGCAGCCGCGAACGATGAGCCCCTGCTGGCTGCCTCGTCCACGCCGCTGCCCACTCTCGCTCAATGACCATGTCCCGAATCAAAACGACTTTCGCGGCGCTGGCCGCGCAGAACAAGAAGGGCCTGATTCCGTTCATCACCGCTGGGGACCCCGAGCCCGGCCTGACGGTCGCGCTGATGCACGCGCTGGTGGCGGGCGGGGCCGACGTGATCGAGCTTGGCGTGCCATTCTCCGACCCGATGGCCGACGGCCCAGTGATTCAGCGCGCCTCCGAGCGCGCGCTTGCGCAGGGCGTGACGCTGACCAAGGTGCTGGCCTGGGTGGCCGAGTTCCGCCAGACCAACGCGGCGACGCCCGTGGTGCTGATGGGCTACGCCAACCCGATCGAGCGCATGGGCGAGGAAACCTTCGCCAAGGCCGCGCGCGCCGCCGGTGTCGATGGCGTGCTGGTGGTCGACTACCCGCCCGAGGAGTGCGAGTCCTTCGCCGCGCAGATGCGCGCCAACGAGATGGACCCGATCTTCCTGCTGGCGCCGACGTCCACCGACGATCGCATCGAAGCCGTGGCCAAGCTGGCCAGCGGTTACCTGTACTACGTGTCGCTCAAGGGCGTGACCGGTTCGGCCACCATCGACCTCGACAGCGTGGCCGCCCGCATTCCGCTGATCAAGCGCCATGCCAACCTGCCGGTGGGCGTGGGCTTCGGCATCCGCGACGCGCAGACCGCGCGCACGATCGGCAGCGTGGCCGACGCCGTGGTGATCGGCAGCCGCCTGGTGCAATTGCTCGAGGATGCGCCGCGCGACCAGGCGGTACAATCGCTGCAGTCGTTCATCGCGGAAATCCGTCAGGCGCTGGATGCCTGAATGTGACTGAAACGACGCCGCCTGTGTCGACGCACGGGCGGCGAATGCAGCAAAAAACACTGATTTTGACGGCCGTTGTGCCGCAACAGGCGCATCGCCCCGGCGGAACGGGGACTGCGGACCGCAGGCATGGTAAATTCGCGGCCTGACATGTTCCGCGCATGTGCCGAAAGGAGCCTTTCATGAGCTGGTTGGATAAACTCCTCCCTCCCAAGATTCAACAGACCGACCCCTCCACCCGCAAGGGCATTCCGGAAGGGCTGTGGGTCAAGTGCCCGTCGTGCGAGTCGGTGTTGTACCGGACCGACGTCGAGGCCAACCTCCACGTCTGCCCCAAGTGCGACCACCATATGCGCATCCGCGCCCGCGCCCGCCTCGACGGGCTGCTGGACGCCGAAGGCCGCTATGAAATTGGCCAGGAAATCCTGCCGGTCGACGCACTGAAGTTCAAGGACACCAAGAAGTACCCGGACCGCATCAAGACCGCCATGGACGACACCGGCGAGACCGATGCCATGGTCGTGATCGGCGGCGCCATTCACACCATTCCGGTAGTGGTGAGCTGCTTCGAGTTCGAATTCATGGGCGGCTCCATGGGCTCGGTGGTAGGCGAGCGCTTCGTGCGTGGCGCCCAGGCGGCGCTGGAGCAGAAGGTGCCGTTCATCTGCATTACCGCCACGGGCGGCGCACGCATGCAGGAAAGCCTGCTGTCGCTGCTGCAGATGGCCAAGACCACGTCGATGCTGAACCAGCTGTCGAATGCCAAGCTGCCGTTCATCAGCGTGTTGACCGATCCCACCATGGGTGGTGTTTCGGCCAGCTTTGCGTTCTTGGGCGATGTGGTGATCGCTGAGCCCAAGGCGCTGATCGGCTTTGCCGGTCCCCGCGTGATCGAGCAGACCGTGCGCGAGAAGCTGCCAGAGGGCTTCCAGCGGGCAGAGTTCCTGCTGCAGAAGGGTGCGATCGATATGATTGTCGACCGCCGCAAGTTGCGGGATGAGTTGGCGCAGTTGCTGGCTTTGCTGCAGAAGCAGCCGGCGGATGCGGTGGCATAAGGGTTGGGTTGGTTGATAGTGATCAGGCGCGGGCGGTTGTTCGCGCTTTTTCGCTTTTTGGGGATGATGGGGAGGTGGGTGGTGGGTTTAACTGCAACTGCCTAACTGCAACTGCAACTGCAACTGCAACTGCAACTGCAACTGCTTAACTGCAAAGTCAAAGGCAGTTTCACCTCCCCTGCGGGGCGGCGACCTACTTTCTTGTCTCGCCAAGAAAGTAGGCAAAGAAGCGACCCGGATGGGGCGAAAGACTCCTCGTCGGAAGACAAAAAGAGCGGCCGGGGGCCAAACTCACATCGCCTTAAGGCGATGCTCAAACATGGCCCCCTCGTTTCCGCTCCTTTTGCCTTCCGACGAGGCGCCCCATAACGGGAGATGAAAACCCAGACGGCTCGCTGCGCATCGCGGGTGGGTGATTTCCGCCTGGGGGCGGAAATCACGGCTACACCGATGACCCCCCACTGGGTCGGCCGTATTTCCCGCCTGGGGGCGGGAAATACCCATGCGCGATGCGAAGCGAGCCGTGAAGGTGTGCCAAGGCCGTATGGGGCGCCTCGGGATTCGACGAAAAGAGCGGAAAAGAGGGACCCATGTCTGAGTATCGCCTTAAGGCGATGCGAGTTTGGGTCCCGGCCGCTCTTTTCGTCGAATCCCGAGGGGTAGTCGCCCCATCCGGCGCGCCTTTTTTGCCTACTTTTTTGGCAAGACAAAAAAGTAGGTCGCCGCCCCGCAGGGGTGGTGAAACTGCAGTTGAAGTTGTAGTTGCAGTTGCCTTTGACGTCAGGCCTTTGACTTACCCCAACACGCCCCAACATCACCCCAACACAAAACCAACCCCAAGCAAAGAACCACTTTCCCCAAAACCGGCTCCAATAAGCCACCCCCCCGATTAACGCCGTCTCCCCATCATGCCTATCTTCCCCTCCCTCCCCGAATGGCTAACCCATCTCGAATCCGCCCACCCGGTGGGCATCGACATGGGCCTGGCGCGCATCACCCGCGTCAAGGAGGCCCTGGGGCTGCGCATCGATGCGGTGGTGTTCACCGTCGGCGGCACCAACGGCAAGGGGTCCACCTGCGCCATGCTGGAGCGCATCCTGCTTGAGGCGGGCTACAAGGTGGGTTGCCATACGTCGCCGCACCTGATGGCGTTCAACGAGCGTGCGCGCATCAATGGCGAGTTCGCGACAGACGCGCAGCTGTTGCCGCATTTCGAGGCGGTGGAGCGGGCGCGCACGAGCTTTGCGGATCCGGTGAGCCTGACGTATTTCGAGTTCACCACGCTGGCCATCATCCATGCTTTCGCCGCGGCGGGCTTGGATGCCATGATCCTGGAGGTGGGGCTGGGCGGCCGGCTGGATGCGGTGAACGTGATCGATACCGATTGCGCCATCGTGACCAGCGTGGACATCGACCACACCAGTTACCTGGGCGATACGCGCGAGAAGATCGGCTACGAGAAGGCGGGGATCTTCCGTCCTGGCGTGCCGGCCATCGTGGGGGATCCGGTGCCGCCGCAGTCGGTGATCGATCATGCCGAGGCGATCGGCGCGGATCTCTGGCTGGTGGGCCGGGACTTCCATCAGGAGGCTTCCAAGGGGCAGGAGCGTCAGCAGTGGGATTGGAGCAGCCGCGAGCGCAAGCTCAACGGGCTGGGCTATCCCGCGCTGCGCGGAGCCAACCAGTTGCTCAATGCTTCGGCCGCGCTGGCCGCGCTACAGGCGATGCGCCCGAGGCTGCCGGTGAGTGCGCAGGAAGTGCGCAACGGGCTCGCCTTCGTGGAGTTGCCAGGGCGTTTCCAAGTGATGCCGGGGCGTCCGGTGGTGATCCTGGATGTGGCGCATAACCCGCATGCGGCGGCCACGCTTGCCCAGAACCTCGACAACATGGGCTTCTTCCGCTACACCTACGCGGTGTTCGGCGCGATGGAGGACAAGGACATCGCCGGCGTGCTGCGCCATCTGGCCGACAAGGTCGACCACTGGTGCCTGGCCGACCTGCCGACGCCGCGCGCGGCCAGCGCGGCGGACTTGCTGGAGAAGCTGGAAGAGGGCGGTTTCCATCCGGGGCCAGATGCCACGGCGGCCTGCTTTGCCAGCCCGGAGGCGGCTTACCGGGATGCCCTCGGCAGAGCGACCGAGGATGATAGAATTCTGGTCTTCGGATCGTTCTACACCGTGGCGGGCGTGATGGCATACCGCGCCACCCGGGCAAATTGAGTCGCGCGGCCGCCGGGCAGTTTTCCGGGGCTAACACCGGGGCAAATCGCCGCGCAATCTGAGCGACAATTTCAACGGCCGGCTTTACGGCCGTCGCACCGAACCAATCTATGGGCCTGCTTTCGCTGTTTTCTTCCCGCAAGGGCAACGCCGCGGCACCGGAGCGTGGGCGCCGCTCGCGTTCGGATCCGGGTGCAGGCATCGCTTCGTCGCGGCGCCTGGCCGAGGAGTACGCGGACGACACGCTCGACCCTGAGTTTCCGCAAAAGCAGCGGGCGCGCCGGCGCCTGATCGGCGCGGTGGTGCTGATGGCGGCTGCCGTCATCGTGCTGCCGATCGTCTTCGAGACCCAGCCGAGGCCGGTCGTCGACAATATTGCGGTCAAGGTCGAGGGTGGCACGGGCGGCGCTGCGGGCAAGGTGAAGACTGATGCTCGCAAGGCGGATCCGTTGCCGCCTGCTCCGCAATCCAAGCTCGATAGCCAGGCGCTCGATGCCGGCGAGGAACTGGTTGCCGATTCGGCTGCGGCCAAGCCGGCCGCTGCGGCCGCGGCAGCGCCTGCCGAGAAAATCGCCGACAAGCCGGCCACCCCCGCAGCCAAGCCGGGCAGCGGCAAGTTCCTGGTGCTGATCGGCGCGTTCTCCTCGGAGGAGAAGGCCAAGCTCTGGCTGAGCAAGCTCAAGGCAGGCAAGGTGCCCGCCTATATCGAAAAGAAGGTGTTGGCCGACGGCGAGCGTGTGCTGCTGCGTGCCGGCCCTTTTTCGGATCGCGACGCGGCTGACGCCGCCGAGAAGCGGGTGCGCGCCGCGGGCCTGACCGCCAAGGTGATCGAACAGTAAAGCCCGGCGCGGGCTGGTTGCCCCATGAGCCCCACTATCCTCATTACCCGGCCGCCGCACCGGGACACCGTATTACGCATGCAGCCGACTTTTTTCGATTACAGCGTTGTTTTCATCCTCATCGCCTCGGGCCTGATCGGCGTGCTGCGCGGCCTGGTGCGGGAAGTGCTATCGCTGATCGGCTGGGTGGTGGCGTTCCTGGTGGCCTACCACTTCGCGGGCACGGCGGCGGGCTGGATCCCCGAATCGGTGCCCGGCGGGCAACTGGCGCGTAGCGCACTGGGCTTCGCGGTGGTCTTCATCGGCACCGTGATCGCCGCGGCACTGGCCGGCACGGTGCTGGGCCAGTTGCTGGAGAGCACCGGGCTCAAGCCCGCGGACCGTGGCCTAGGGCTGGTGTTCGGGCTGCTGCGCGGCGCGTTGGTGGTGATGTTCGTGGTGACCGTGGCTGGGTTCACCAAGCTGCCTGAGGAAGCATTCTGGCGCGATGCGCTGTCCCGGCCCTACGTAATGCAGGCGATGGAGTCGTTGCGGCCCTGGCTGCCTCCCGAAGTCGCCAAATACGTCAAGACATGACATGAGGCCGGGCGGACCCGCCCGGCTGGTAGTACGCGGGCTCCTCCCTGAAGGGCGGGGCCGCCCCCTGATTCAAACGCCTTTCCTGGGAGCTTGGCATGTGCGGTATCGTCGGTGTGGTTTCATCCACGCCCGTTAACCAATTGATTTACGACAGCCTGCTGCTGTTGCAACACCGCGGACAGGATGCAGCCGGCATCGCTACCGCAAACGGCAGCACCTTCCACATGCACAAGGCCAACGGCCTGGTGCGCGACGTGTTTCGCACGCGCAATATGCGCGGCCTGCCGGGTGCCGCCGGCATCGGCCAGGTGCGTTACCCCACCGCCGGTTCGGCCTCGAGCGAGGAAGAAGCCCAACCGTTCTACGTCAACGCGCCCTACGGCGTGATCCTGGCCCACAACGGCAACCTGACCAACTGGAAACAGTTGCATGAGGAGCTGTTCAGCCGCGACCGCCGCCACATCAACACGCACTCCGACACCGAAGTGCTGCTCAACGTGCTGGCCGACGAGCTGCAGCGCGCCAGCAGCGGCCTGGCGCTGGATCCGCCCACGATCTTCAGGGCCGTGGCGGGCATGCACCGCCGCGTGCGCGGCTCGTACGCCATCGCCGCGCAGATCGCTGGCTACGGCATGCTGGCCGTGCGCGATCCGTTCGGCATCCGTCCGTTGTGCCTGGGCAGCGTGGAAACGCCGACCGGCAAGGAGTGGATGGTGGCGTCGGAGTCGGTGGCGCTCGAAGGCATCGGCTACAAGCTCGAGCGCGACGTGGCGCCCGGCGAGGCCATCTTCATCGACCTGGACGGCAAGCTCTACACCCAGCAGTGCGCGGATAATCCCGTGCTGACGCCGTGCATCTTCGAGTACGTCTACCTGGCCCGCCCGGATTCGTGCATCGATGGCGTGCCGGTCTACGATGCGCGCCTGCGCATGGGCGACTACCTGGCCGAGAAGATCCGCCGCGAAGTCTCCGCGGGTGACATCGACGTGGTGATGCCGATTCCCGACTCCAGCCGTC
Source organism: Cupriavidus sp. PET2-C1 (assembly GCF_054515855.1). Lineage (NCBI taxonomy): Bacteria > Pseudomonadati > Pseudomonadota > Betaproteobacteria > Burkholderiales > Burkholderiaceae > Cupriavidus > Cupriavidus sp. PET2-C1. The sequence continues at coordinate 2,921,767 of NZ_CM137259.1, read as the reverse complement.
CGGCCGCGATGCAGGTGGCCAACAAGCTGGGCGTGAACTACCGCGAGGGCTTCTTCAAGAACCGTTATATCGGCCGCACCTTCATCATGCCCGGCCAGGCGGTGCGCAAGAAGTCGGTGCGCCAGAAGCTCAACGCCATGGGCGTGGAGTTCAAGGGCAAGAACGTGCTGATCGTGGACGATTCCATCGTGCGCGGCACCACGTCCTTCGAGATCGTGCAGATGGCGCGCGAAGCCGGCGCCAACAAGGTGATCTTTGCGTCGGCCGCGCCCCCGGTGAAGTTCCCCAACGTGTACGGCATCGATATGCCCACCCGCAGCGAGCTGGTTGCCTACGGCCGCACGGATGAGGAAATCGCCCGCATCATCGGCGCCGACAAGCTGGTCTACCAGGACGTCGAAGCCATGAAGCAGGCCGTGCGCGACATCAACCCCAAGCTGAACGACTTCGATGCTTCGTGCTTCGATGGCCATTACGTCACGGGTGATATCGACGAAGCCTACCTGGAGCGCCTGGAAACCGCGCGCAGCCAGGCCGATCGCGATGGCACCGGTGGCCTTGGCGATAGCGAGCGCTCGCAACTGCACTTGCAGCGCTCCGGCGGCAACGAGTAAGGCGGCGCACGCCCGCAATCGCCGTGATGACCGGCGCGGAGTTGACGAGAAGCGAGGCCCGGCCGTAACATTGCCGGGCGTCGATTTGATTGTCAGCTTGCGGACGCGGGTACTGCCGGAGCGATAGGTTGATCGTTGTTGTTGATCATGGCTCCCGGAACAGGAAATTGCCCGTCACAGGGAAATGCCCGAAACAGCTAAAGCGGAACGCCGGCTTCCCGGTTGTGCGCACTACAGGCACATTGGCAAGCCGGATTCCCGCCGCAGCGCGGGGCCATCCCAACGAACACAAGCAGCCCGTCGATTCGGCCCCCGGCCAAAGATCGCACGGGCTTTTTTGTTGCTGCCGCCGGGGCAGCCAGGCTACCACCACTTACACGGATAACCGCGCGGGTACCACCGCCTCCCCATCATGAACGAACCGCTTCCCCTCGACTCCCTCGGCATCGATACGCTAGGCGTGCGCGCCGGCACCATGCGCAGCGAGTTCATGGAGCACTCGGAGGCGATGTACCTGACCTCCAGCTTCTGCTTCAACAGCGCTGCCGAGGCCGCGGAGCGCTTCGCCAATTCGGAGTCGGGCTTCACCTACTCGCGCTTCACCAACCCCACGGTGGCGATGTTCCAGAGCCGCCTGGCCGCGCTGGAAGGCGCCGAGGCGTGCATGGCAACCGCATCCGGGATGAGCGCGATCATGTCGATCGTGATGTCGTCGATGCAAGCGGGCGATCACCTGGTCAGTTCGCGCGCCATCTTCGGCTCCACCATGACGCTGTTCTCGAACATCTTCGCCAAATTCGGCGTGGAAACCACCTTTGTCGATGGCACCGACCTGGCGGCGTGGCGCGCGGCGGTCAAGCCGAACACCAAGCTGTTCTTCCTGGAAACGCCATCCAACCCGCTCACCGAAGTGGCCGACATCGCCGCGGTAGCGGACATCGCCCACAACGCTGGCGCGCTGCTGGTGGTGGATAACTGCTTCTGTTCGCCGGCGTTGCAGCAGCCGATGAAATTCGGCGCCGATATCGTGGTCCACTCGGCCACCAAGCATATCGACGGGCAGGGCCGCGTGCTGGGCGGCGCGGTGCTGGGCTCGCACGATTTCATCATGGGCAAGGTGTTCCCCTTCGTGCGCACGGCCGGGCCGACGCTGTCGGCATTCAACGCCTGGGTGCTGCTCAAGGGCATGGAAACGCTGGCGATCCGCATGGAGCGCCACAGCCAGAGCGCGCTGGCACTGGCCGAGTTCCTGGAGTCGCATCCGGCGGTTGCGCGCGTATATCACCCGGCGCTGAAGTCCCACCCGCAGTACGAGGTGGCCCAGCGCCAGCAAAGCGGCGGCGGCGCCATCGTGTCGTTCGAACTCAAGGGGGCGTCACCGGAGCAGCAGCGCGCCAATGCCTGGCGCGTGATCGACAACACGCGCGTGTGCTCGATCACCGGCAACCTGGGCGATACGCGCACCACGGTGACCCATCCCTACACGACCACGCATGGACGCGTCAGCCCGGAAGCCAAGGCGGCCGCGGGCATCGGCGAAGGGCTGATCCGCCTGGCTGTCGGCCTTGAATCGGTGGCGGACCTGAAGGCGGACTTGCTGCGCGGCCTGCAGGGCTAAAGCGTCAGTGCGTCAGGGCGCCAAGGGCCCGGGCGCTCAGTGCGCCGGCACGGCGTCGTCGCTGCTGCCGGCCACGGCCTTGACCCCGGCCTTGGTCACGTCGTAGGTCGTCTCGACCACGGTCGACCCCACGCTCACTGCCGCGGAGCCAACCGTGGCCGCGGTAGAGACCGCAGCACTGCCCACCGCCACGGTGGCGCCAACCACGCTGCAAGCGGCCATTGCACCGCACAGGCCCAAAGCGGCCAACGTTGCAGCAGCGCGCATGACGCGGCTCTCCTGCGGCTCTTTCTTCGCTGGCGCGACGCGGACGGATATTGGAAATGGCATGGGCACAGCTCGCGCTCGCGGGTCGGTGGAGGTGATGTGGGCGGCCGGCCTCAGGTATCCAGGTACACCGGACACCTTGCGCCGTGCCCGGCATCATACTCTCTGGCGGCGAACACATAGAACTGGGGGGCAGCGTTGCCGCGGCGCACGGTCGCCTTCGCCTTTGCCGCGGTCTCAGCGCAGCAAGCGCCGGCGCAGGAGTATCAGCGCCACCACCAGCGCCACGGCCGCGTAAGCGCCGAGCACGATCAGGTGCAGCGCCAGGCTGTCGACCGGGCGCCCCAGCATGATGGGGCGGATCAACGCCACCGCATGCGCAAGCGGCAGCACCTGGGTGGCGGCCTGCGCGCCCGCGGGCAATTGCTCCAGCGGGAAGAACACGCCGGAGAGCAGCAGCATCGGCGTCATCACCAGTGTCTGGTAGAACATGAAGAAGTCGTAGCTGGGCGCCAGCGCGGTGACGATCATGGCCAGGCTGGCAAACGCGATGCCCGCCAGCACGATCACGGGCAGCGCCAGCAGCGCGCCCGGCAGCTGCGCATAACCCAGCGCGCCGGCCACCAGCATGATGGCCAGGCCCGACAGCACCGCCTTGCTGGCGGCCCACATGATCTCGCCCAGCACCACGTCGCCGAGTGTTAGCGGCGCATGCATGATGGCTTCCCAGGTGCGCTGCACATGCATGCGCGAGAAGGCGGAATACATCGACTCGAAGCTCGCCGACATCATCACGCTGGACGCCGTGGTGCCGGCCGCGAGGAAGGCGATGTAGGACACGCCGTTGACCTGCCCCACCAGCAGGCCAAGCCCGAGGCCAAGCCCGAACAGGTAGATCATCGGATCGGCCAGGTTGCCGATCATCGAGGGAATCGCCAGCTTCTTCCACACCATGAAGTTGCGGTACCAGACCATGGTCCAGTTGCGCATGTTCATCGGCAGCAGCGGCTGCGGGTAGTGCTGCCGCGGCGCGGTGGCAGGGTGCGCAGCGGTGGCGGCGGCTGGCGCGACGGCGGGGCGGGGGTCTTGTTCGCTCATGTTCATTCCGTTGTCAGTCTGGCCTCAGTCCCGCATCTCGCGGCCGGTCAGCTTGAGGAAGACGTCTTCCAGGTTGGCGGGGCGGTGCAGGTAGCGTACGCCGCTGCGGCCGTGCAGCGCCGCCAGCAATGGCGCGGGCTCCTTGACGTAGCAAAACAGTGTCTCGCCGCTCATCTCGGTGCGCATCGAAAGCGGGTGCAGCTCGCCGCGCAGGGGCTCCAGGTTGTCGCCATACACTTCCACCACGTCGCAGCCGATCTGGCTGTCGATCAGTTCATGCGGCTTGCCTTCGGCGATCTTGCGGCCGCTGTCGATCACACACAGGTAGTTGCACAAGCGCTCGGCTTCTTCCATGAAGTGCGTGGTCAGCAGGATGGTCTTGCCGTTGGCCAGCAGCGATTTCAGGCGCTCCCAGATCAGGTGGCGCGCCTGCGGGTCCAGCCCCGTGGTGGGCTCGTCCATCACCAGCAGGTCGGGGTCGTTGATCAAGGCGCGTGCCACCGTCAGGCGCCGGCGCATGCCGCCCGACAGGTCTCTTACCTGCGCCTTGGCACGGCTCTCCAGCCGCGCGAATTCCAGCAGCGCCGGCACGCGCGCTTCGATCACGGCGCGCTCCAGGCCGAAGTAACGGCCAAAGATGCGCAGGTTCTCCACCACGGTGAAATCGGGATCGAGGTTATCGAACTGCGGCACCACGCCCACCCGCATGCGGGCCTGCGGTGCGCGCTGTGGAATCGGCTCGCCGCACAGGGTGAGCGTGCCGCGAGCCGGTGTGGTCAGTCCCAGCAGCAAGCGCAGCGTGGTGGTCTTGCCGGCGCCGTTCGGGCCCAGCAGGCCGAAGCACTGGCCGCGCTGCACGCTCAGGCTGAGATCGTCGACCACGACGGTGTCGCCGTATTGCTTGCTTACATTGCGTAGTTCAAGAATGGCAGTCAAGGCAGGAGCGGGAGTTGGGCGCGCCGCGGGCGCAATATCATCATTATGCAGGCAGCTGCGCGAATGCTTTGTGGCGCGCTGCAGCAAGAATTCGCGGTTGCGGTTATCTTGCTGGTTCGCGCCGGGGCGCGCATGCCGGCAAGAGCTGCGCGTGCACGGGACACAAAAACAGATCCAAGCGGATCATGGAGACAAAGCAGATGAGTGCGCAAGACACGCTGGCACAGTGGCAGGAAGCCGAACGACTGGCGCGCGCCAGGCTGGCAGGGCCGGGCGTGGCGACGCTCGCGCAGTTAAGCGAACGTGCCGGGCTGCAGTTCTTCGAGGACATGCTGGCCGGCAAGCTGCCGGGTGCGCCGATTGCGCAACTGATGGACTTCTTTCCGGTGGAGTTCGAGGCGGGGCGCTTCGTCTTCCAGGGCACACCCGGCCCGCAGCACTACAACCCGATCGGCAGCGTGCATGGAGGATACGCCGCGACCTTGCTCGATTCCTGCGTGGGTTGTGCTGTCCACACCATGCTGCCGGCCGGCAAGGGCTACACCACCCTGGAGCTGAAGGTGAACTACGTGCGCCCGCTGACCGCCAAGACCGGCCCGATTCGCGCGGAGGGCAAGGTCATCAGCCTGACCACGCAGATCGGGATTGCCGAGGGCCGCATCGTCGACACGCAGGGCAAACTCTACGCCTACGCCACTACCACCTGCCTGGTCTTTGCAATGCCGGCTGGCTGATACGTGGCAGGCCCGGCGCCGCTGTTTGCGGCAGTCTGCGTTGCTTATACTGGTGCGTCACCCGTGGGTGCCCCATCAACGAAACCTGGAGTCGCAATGTCCTTCGAGCACTGGCTGGCCTTTGTGTTGACAAGCATCGTCGTACTGATCATTCCCGGCCCGACCATCCTGCTGGTGATCGGCGATGCGCTTGCCCATCGTGGCCGCTCGGCCTATGCCACCGTGGCCGGTGTTGCTGCGGGCGACCTGACCGCGTTCACGCTGTCGATGGCCGGCCTTGGTGCAGTGCTGGCCACCTCGGCGGCCTTGTTCACGGCGTTGAAGTGGGCCGGTGCGGCTTACCTTGTCTACCTCGGCATCCAGGCCTTGCGCGGCGCCTCGCGTGCCGGCGCCATGGCGGTCACGGCGCAGTCCGGGAGCAGCCGCCAGCGCTTTGCCAAGGCCTGGCTGGTCACCGCGCTGAATCCCAAGAGCATCGTGTTCTTCGTGGCCTTCGTGCCGCAGTTCCTTGATGCGCGCCAGGCCTTCTGGCCGCAGGCCGTGGTGCTGATTCCCACCTTCGTGGTGATGGCGACCGCCAACGCCGCTGTCTACGCGCTGCTGGCGCGTGCGCTGGCCAAGCGCCTGACCACCCGGCGCGCCCAGGCCAATGTGCAGCGCGCGGGCGGCATCACGCTGATTGGCGCGGGCGCGCTGATTGCGGCGCGCAGTTGAGGCAGGGGAAGTTGCCGGCCAAGCGGGCCGCCATTTATTGTGCGGCCTGTTTTTTTGCCTGTCGCAGCGGCAAGTGCCGTGGCATTAACGCGAAGTAAGGCGGCAGCAAGACGTACGTGCGTCTGGCGCAGTAAAAAAGCGAAGAGGGGAGTAAAAGTGCTGGCCGTATCGCACGCAAAGGGCGACCGCAAGCATGGCGCCGGCCGCGCTCGATCCGATTGGAGCGATGGGCAGGGCGGTATCAGGGCCGGTCGGCGGTTGTCAGGCCACGAAGGGCCGGACATCCGACGGCGCCGCTAAAACAAGAAAAATCCGCCAGGCAATGACTGGCGGATTTATGCGGCCTGCGGCAGAAACGCGTCGAAGCGCGCTCGCCGCTTGCTGTGCCGAATCAGTACATCTTCTTCGGCAACATCTGCATGCGCAGGCGTTTGCGAAGGCGCGATTCCGCGGCTTTCTTCTTGCGCTTGCGCTCGGTCGTGGGCTTCTCGTAAGCGGTACGGCTCTTGAGTTCAACGATCAGGCCGGTCTGGAGGATGGCCCGACGGAAACGCCGCATTGCAACTTCAACGGGCTCACCTGGTTTCAAGACGATCTTAGTCAATTCTGTCCTTTAGCATTGCCGCAAAGCGGCGGGTTCAAACGGGGGAAACATTGGCCGCTTCAGGACCCTTCTTGCCCTGTTGCGACTGGTATTGCACTCGCTGGTTATCTTGCAGCGGAGCACCCCCGCGAACCTGAGAGATGTGGACGAACAAGTCCTTGCCACCAGCGTCCGGGGTGATGAAGCCAAAACCCTTCTGGGCGTTGAAGAACTTGACGGTACCAGTTTCCATGGAAAAATCCTTTTTTGAGCGCAAAGAATGCGCCCACTTGCTTTTACACGTTTACGTAAACGCTGTCAAGAAAGCGTGCCGGAAAAGCTATGCAAATCCGCCAGGGTGGCGTATAGTACGCCCCTCTGACGCGGGGTGGAGCAGTTGGCAGCTCGTCGGGCTCATAACCCGAAGGTCGCAGGTTCAAGTCCTGCCTCCGCAACCAGACCGTATTCTACTAAAAAGCCTGCCCGGAGTCCCGGCAGGCTTTTTGTTTTGTTGCGCGGGCAGATTCCGTCACTATCGCGCTACTACTGCGCCGTCAGGCCGGAAAACGCCATCGCCAGCCATCCGGCAGCGGCGCAGGCGCCCATCCACGCGAGCAGCACGGTAACAATCGTCGACCATTTCATGGGGGGGCGGCTCCTCAACTCGCCGGCTTGCCGGGCATGGCGGGCTCGTCCATGGCTGGCAAGCTGATCACGAAGCGCGCGCCGCCTTTGCTGCTGCTGTCCAGCCTGACCTGGCCACCATGCAGCAGTGCGATGCGCCGCACAATGGCCAGTCCCAGGCCGAACCCCCCGGTATGACGGTTGCGGCTGGAATCGGGCCTGTGGAAGGGCTCGAAAATGCGGGCGCGCTCCTCCGGCGCAATGCCGGGGCCATCGTCCTCCACCGTCAGGGTCAAGGTGCCTGCCGCGTCGGTCTCGGCGTGCAGGTGGATGGCGTTGTGCGCGTAGCGGGCAGCGTTGCGGCAGAGGTTGAGCAGCGCCCGCGCCACCAGCCGCGGATCGCAGACGTGGTGGGGCGCAGGGCCGCTGGCATAGGCCGACAGCGTGAGCTTGTTATCCGCCACCTCGTCGGCCACGCTGGCCGCGACACTGTCGATCAGCTCACTCACCGACACGCGCATCAGCATCATCGGCGCCGCGCCTTGCTCGAGCTGGCCTAGCGTCAGCAGCTCGGTGACCAGTTCGTCGAGCTCGCGCACGTCGCGGCGCAGGTCTTCCAGCCGCAGCACCTGGCGCGCCTGCTCCGCTTCGCCGGTGCCGGCCGACTGCAGCAGCGCGATGCCGAACTCCAGCCGCGCGATTGGCGTCTTCAGCTCGTGCGAGATGCCGTGCATCATTTCGCGCTGGTGCACGATCGAGGCTTCGATCTGTTCGGCCATCTCATTGAATTGCCTGGCGAGTGCGGAGATGTTGGAGCGCCGGGGCAGGTCGGCCCGGGTCGACAGCTTGCCGTTGCCGAAATCCCTTGCCGCCTGCTGCAGCTTGTCCAGGTCGCGCCAGTGGTACCACACCCAGGCGATGATCGACAGCAAGGTGGCGAGGGCGATCAAGCCGTAGGCCAGCACCGAGATGTTGGTGTGGTCGTCTTCCTCGCTGTGCGCGCGCAGGATCTGGCCATCGCGCAGCGGCAGGTAGTAGTGCTTGGCGTCCTGGCTTAGCACCAGTTTGCCGGCGGCAAGGTCGCTGCGCTGCTGCGCATCGAGATGCGTCAGGGCGGCGGCGTCGACCAGGTCAAAGGCCTCGCGCGCGTGCTTTTGCAGGATGGAAAGCGCGGCTTCGCGCTCGGGGCCCCGTTGCGGCCCGAGGAATTGGGAGAGCGTAAAGGCATAACCCTTGCGGCTTTCCCGTTCGGTCTCGGTGAAATGCTCATGGAACAGCGGGATAAACGTGTTGTCGATGACGGTCACCGCGCCGGCTGCGGCCAGGATTACCAGCAGATAGAGCTTGAGTAGCGAGCGGACCATTCATTCCTCCCATGCCGAGGGGCTGAACAGGTAGCCGCGGCCCCAGATGGTCTTGATCTTGTGCGGCTCGGGCGAGGCATCCTCGAAGCGGCGGCGCAGCCGCGAGATGCCGGAGTCGACGGTGCGGTCGATGCCATCGAACTCGATGCCGCGCAATGCCTTGAGGATGTCGTCGCGGCTCAGCACGGTGCCGGCGGCGCGCGCCAGGATCAGCAGCAGGTTGAACTCGGTGGTTTTCAGGTCCACCTCCTGTCCGCGCCATGTCACCTGCCGGTTCGGTGGCGAGATCACCAGGGCGCCGAATACCAGTTCATGGTCCCGTTGCGCGGGCGTGGCGGTTTCGGCAACCCGCTCTGCGGCGGCTCGCCGTAGCAGGGCGCGGGCGCGCGCCACCAGCAGCCTCGGCTCGATGGGCTTGACCACATAGTCGTCGGCGCCGATCTCCAGCCCCGCCACCTGGTCATACGTATCGACGCGCGCGGTCAGGATCAGCACGGGCACGCGCGAGAACGCGCGAATGCCGCGGCACACCTCCATGCCGTCCATATGCGGCAGCATCAGGTCGAGGATGACCAGTGCTGGCCGCAGGGCCTGGACGGCGGCCACCGCGATATCGCCGCGCCGCACCACTTCCACCACGAATTCATAGTTGCCCAGATATTCGCTGACAAGCTGTGCGAGGCGATCGTCGTCCTCGACCAGTAATACCTTGTACTTGGCCATGGTATCGCTCATGACAGGGCTCCCTGGGGCAGAAAAGTGCCGATTCTATCCGGCGAACGACTTGTATTGGGTGCCGAAGACGCTTCAGGACAAATTTGCACAATTGAACAAGATTTCGCGCGATTTCAGGACAGACAGCCCGGCGCGCCATCCTTAATCTGCGTGCTTCGATATCAAGGCGGAGCATCCGTGCAAGAGCAAACAAGAACTCAGGCGAGCATGGCAAGGTTGCCGGCAGCGTGCAAAGGCGTGCTTCTCGTGGCCGCGCTGGCGACCCTGTGCCCGGCAGCGCAGGCGGAAAGCACCTATTCCGTTGGCCTGGCCGCCGGCGCCGCACCGCGCTACGCGGGAAGCCGCGACTACCGGGCTGTCGGCGCGCCGGTGTTGCGCGCCGACTTCGGCAACGGCGCCTTCATCGATATGCTGCAAGGCGCTGGCTATACCTACAAGTTCGGCAACGGCATGTTTGCCACCGCCTCGCTCGGCTACGCGCTGGGCCGTACCGACAAGAACCGCGTGGACCTGCCTGGCTCCGATCACCTGAAGGGCATGGGCGATATCCGGGGCTCGCTGATGGGCGCGTTTCAACTCGGAGCGCGCGTGTACGGCGACACCACATTGAGCGTGACGCTGGATGCGCCGCTGACGCATCGCGAACGCGGGCTGAGCGGGCACATCGATCTGGTCATGCCGGTGATCCAGTCGGGCGCGCACATCGTGACGCTCGGTCCGAGCGTGCACTACGGCTCGGGCCGCTACATGCAGACCCTGTTCGGCGTGACCGATGTGCAGGCCGCCAACAGTGCCTTCAGTGCGTATGCCCCCAAGGCGGGCTTCGATGCCGCGACGCTGTCGCTCACATGGAACTACACCCTTTCCAAGGCATGGTCGGTGCGCACCCTGGTGGCGGCGACACGCCTGCTGGGGGACGCCGCGAAAAGCCCGATTGTGCAGAGCAAGCAGTCGTACTTCGGCATGAGCTCGATCAACTATACGTTCTGAGGAGAACGCCATGATGTGGGATTGGCACGCCAGCCTGCCCGCGCAGGATCTTGCCGCCCGTGCGCGTGCCTGCGACACACGCCTGCCCGGCGTCGATTCGCTGCTGCTGACCGGCGCCACCGGCTTTATCGGCGGCAATGTGATGGTGGCCGCCATCAACGCCGGCCTGGCCCGGCGCTTGCTCTGCCTGGTGCGCGGCGTGGATGCCGAAGATGCACTGGCTCGCCTGCGCGAGAACGCCATCCAATGCGGCCTGTTGCGCAGCCGGGTGGACTGGCTCACCGAGGACAATGTGTTGCTTGGCGCGCTGGACAGCGATTTTGCGCCTGCTGCGCAGGCGCGCCTTGCTGGCGTCACCCATGTCATCAACTGCGCCGCGATGGCCTCGTTCTCCGCCGATGCGCAGGTCACGCGCATCAACGTGCAAGATACGTTGCGCTTTGCCTCGCGCTTCGCGGGCAGCGCAGCCCTGCGGCGCTTCATTCATGTCGGCACCGCCATGGCTTGCGGCACGCAGCGCGGGCCGCGCATTGCCGAGCGGGATGCCGGCCATGGCGGCACCAGCGATCTCAGCCACCTGGTGCCTTACACGCGCAGCAAGCAGGAAGTGGAGGTGCTGCTGCGCAACCGTTTTCCCGACCTGCCGCTGGTGGTGGCGCGTCCCTCCATCGTGGTGGGGCATACCGTGCTGGGCACGCAGCCCTCGGCCAGCATTTTCTGGCTCTTCCGGATCATCCACCAATCGCGCCGCTACACCGCGGGCCCGCATACCCGCATTGACGTGATCGCGGCGGACGACTGCGCGCGGGCGCTGCTGCGGCTCGCGGTCAAGCCCGAGCTAGCCTTCGATGCCTACCATCTCTCGGCCGGCGCGCGCGCGCCCACCATCGCGCAGGTGATCGCGGCCATGGACGAGGCAGTCGCGAGCGATGGCGAGCCCGCCTATCGCAGGTGCCCGGCCAGCGAGCTACCTGTGCTGGCGAGTGACGTGGCGCGCAAGGAGCGCATCAGCAACCGCCGCCTGATCGAGCGCGCACTGCGGCTGTACTCGGGCTTTGCCGAGCTTGGCTATGTCTTCGACAACGGGCGCATCCGGGAGGAGATCGATTTCGAGCCCTTGTCGATCACGGACTATGTCAGCGAATGCATGCGCACGTCGCGCGGCGTCGGCATCCTCGAGCAGATGAGCTGGGATTTCAAGTCATGACGGGCATGCGTTGCGCCGTGGCCGCTTGCGTCGGCATTGGCCGTGGCATGGTGCTGGCCGGCGGGCTCTGCGCCGTGCTGGCGGCCTGCGGCAGCGGCGGGGACGAGGGCGGGCAGGCACAGGGGGAGCGCTACCGCGCGCAGATTCGCCGCACGAGCTACGGCGTGCCGCATGTGATGGCCGACGATGAAGCGGGCCTGGGTTTCGGCGTGGGCTATGCGCAGGCGGAGGATAGCGTGTGCGTGCTGGCCGACCAGTTCCTGACGGTGGCGGGCGAGCGCGCGCGCTACCTGGGCGGCAGCGCAACGGCTGACCCGGACCGGCTCCTCGACAACCGCGGCTCCGATTTCTTCTACGCGCAGCTCAACCAGGCCAGCGCGCTTGATGACGCGTGGCGCGCGCAGCCGCCCGAAGTGCGCCAGCTGCTCAAGGGCTATGCGGCGGGCTACAACCGCTTCCTGAAGGAAACCGGCCGGCTGGCGTTGCCTCAGGCCTGCCGCAACGCGCCGTGGGTGCGGGATATCACCGAGCGCGACCTGTTGCGCCTGATGCGCTTCTACACCTCGCTGGACGGCGCGGTGGCTTTCGCCCCATGGTTGGTGGCTGCCGAGCCGCCGCGTGCCGATGCGGCGCCCGAGCCGGCGCGCCGCGCGCGGGTCGCGCTAGCGCAAGCGGCGGTGGCAGGACGCGCGAGCGCCTATCGGACCGGCAGCAACGGCGTGGCCCTGGGCCGCGATGCGACCGAGAATGGCCAGGGCATGCTGCTGGGCAATCCCCACTTTCCCTGGCAGGGCGTGACGCGCATGGTGCAGCTGCATCTCACGCTGCCGGGCCGTATGGATGTGATGGGCGCCACGCTGCCGGGCATACCGCTGGTTGGCATCGGTTTCACGCGCGAGTTCGCCTGGACCCATACCACGACGTCCTCCGCGCATGAAACCTTGTTCGAGCTGGAGCTCGATCCGGCCGATCCCACGCGCTACCGCGTGGGCGGCACTTACCGGCCGATGCGGCGCCAGCTGGTGACGATCGACGTGCGGCGCGCCGACGGCATCATCGTGCAGGAGTCGCACACGTTTTACCTAAGCGATTTCGGCATGGTGCTGGCGCTGCCGGACATCGTGCCAGGTTACGGCTGGACCACGGCCAAGGCCTACGCCTTGCGCGATGCCAATACCGAGAATCACCGGATGCTGGCCCAGTGGCATGCGATGAACAGTGCGCGTTCGCTGCGGCAGCTCAGGGAGTCGGTTGAGCGTGTCCTGGGCAATCCGTGGAACAACACCATCGCGGTGGACAGCGGCGGCACGGCATTGTTCATGGCGGCAACGCCGGTGCCGAATGTCAGCGAGGCTCAGCTGGCCCAATGCGGGCGCGGCACGGCGGCAGGCAGGTTTGTGCTGCGCGGCACGCAGTTGTGCCATTGGGGCGATTATCCAGACACGCCGCAACGCGGCATCGTTGACGCCGCGCATCTGCCGGCCATCGAGCGCCACGACTACGTGCAGAACGCGAACGACAGCGCCTGGCTGACCCAGCCGGCCGCGCCCATCACCGGGTACTCGCCACTGGTGAGCCAGTCCGGCTATCCGCAAGGCGGGCGCACGCGCATTGGCATCGCGCAGCTGGAAGCCCGGCTTGCGGGCAACGATGGCCTGCCGGGGCGCCGCATGACGCTGGCGCAGCTCAAGGACATGACCCTCAGCAATCGTGTGTACTTCGCGGAGCAGGTGATGGATGACGTGCTCGCCCTGTGCCGCACCACGCCGGTGGCGCAGACGCGCGATGGCGTGCCGGTCAGGCTGGGCGCCGCCTGCGAACGCCTGGCGCAATGGGACCGACGGGCCGAGCTGGGCAGCAACATCGGCTATCTCTACTTCGAGAAGTTCTTCGCAGCCATCAGCATGCAACCCTCGGTCTGGGCCGTGCCATTCGATGCGCGCGACCCGGTCCGCACGCCGCGCGGCCTGAAGCTGGGCGATGCCGCCGCCGCGGGGCTGCTGCGGCGGGCGCTGGCCGACGCGGTGCATGCGGTGGATAGCACTGGCATGCGCCCCGATATCACCTGGGGCGAGGTGCAGGGCGCACAGCGCGGCGCGCGCAGGATTCCGATCCATGGTGGCGCCGATGCGCTGGGTGTCTACAACATGATGGAAACCCGGGATCTGCCCGATGGCAAGCGCGAGGTCGTGCATGGCACCAGTTACCTGCAAGTGGTGTCATTCAGCGTTGCGGGGCCGCATGCCGAAGCGTTCCTTGCCTATTCGCAGTCGTCGGACCCGGCGTCGCCGCATGCAGCCGACCAGACCGAGCGTTTTTCCGGCAAGCGCTGGATCGCCCTGCCATTTACCGATGCCGAGATTAACGCCGACCCTGGTTTCAGCGAGAGGCAGATCGCGCAATGAAGGAGCCTCTGCTCGCGGCGCGCTTGCCTGCCCGGTGCGGGCGCGAACATGATGTTTGCGGCACTTTTCTCCGGCGCACGAGCTAGGGCGCGTGGGCTGGCACTGGCCCTGCCGGCCCGGCGAGCCGCCCGGGGCGTGCCTTACGGTGCGGCGCCTGTAGAAGTGTTACTCTTTTGAGTGATGCCTACCAGGAGATCACCGTGAGCCGCAAAACCCCCATCGAGCGCTATCGGAACATCGGTATCAGCGCGCATATCGACGCTGGCAAGACCACCACCACCGAACGCATCCTCTTCTACACCGGGGTCAACCACAAGATCGGCGAAGTCCACGACGGCGCGGCCACCATGGATTGGATGGAGCAGGAGCAGGAGCGCGGCATCACCATCACCTCGGCCGCCACCACGGCGTTCTGGAAGGGGATGGCCGGCAATTATCCTGAACATCGCATCAATATCATCGACACCCCCGGGCACGTGGATTTCACGATCGAGGTGGAGCGCTCGATGCGCGTGCTCGATGGCGCCTGCATGGTCTACGACGCGGTGGGCGGGGTGCAGCCGCAGTCGGAAACGGTCTGGCGCCAGGCCAACAAATACAAGGTGCCGCGCATCGCCTTTGTCAACAAGATGGACCGTGTCGGTGCGGACTTCTTCCGGGTGCGCTCGCAGATTGCCGAGCGCCTCAAGGGCGCGCCGGTGCCGGTCCAGATACCGATCGGCGCCGAGGAAGGCTTCCAGGGCGTGATCGACCTGGTCAAGATGAAGGCGACCGTCTGGGACGACACCAGCCAGGGGTTGCACTTCGAATATCGCGAGGTGCCGCCCGAACTGCTGGAACTGGCCAAGGAGTGGCGCGAGAAGATGGTCGAGGCCGCGGCGGAAGCCAGCGATGAGCTGCTGCACAAGTACCTTGGCGGCGAGCCGCTGACGGAGGACGAGATCAGGGCCGCGCTGCGCAAGCGCACCGTTGCCAACGAGATCGTGCCGATGCTGTGCGGCAGCGCGTTCAAGAACAAGGGCGTGCAGACGCTGCTCGATGCGGTGATCGACTACCTGCCGTCGCCGGCGGACGTGCCCGCGATCCTCGGCCATACCGAGGACGACAAGGAGGCCGAGCGCCATCCCAACGACGATGAGCCGTTCTCCGCGCTGGCCTTCAAGATCATGACCGATCCCTTCGTGGGGCAGTTGATCTTCTTCCGCGTCTACTCGGGCGTGGTGAACTCCGGCGACACGGTCTACAACCCGGTCAAGGAAAAGAAGGAGCGGCTGGGGCGGATCCTGCAGATGCACGCCAACGTGCGCAGCGAAATCAAGGAAGTGCGCGCTGGCGACATTGCCGCGGCGGTCGGGCTGAAAGAGGCCACCACCGGTGACACGCTATGCGATCCCGATCATGTGATCATCCTCGAACGCATGAGCTTCCCGGACCCGGTGATCTCGCAGGCGGTCGAGCCCAAGACCAAGGCAGACCAGGAGAAGATGGGCCTGGCGCTGAATCGCCTGGCGCAGGAAGACCCCTCGTTCCGCGTGCATACCGACGAGGAATCGGGCCAGACCATTATCTCCGGCATGGGCGAGCTTCACCTGGAAATCCTGGTGGATCGCATGCGCCGCGAGTTTGGCGTGGAGGCCTCGGTCGGCAAGCCGCAGGTGGCTTACCGCGAGACCATCAAGCAGGGGGTGAAGGACATCGAAGGCAAGTTCGTCAAGCAGTCCGGTGGGCGCGGCCAGTATGGCCACGTGGTGCTCGATCTGGAGCCGCAGGCGCCGGGCAAGGGCTATGAGTTCGTCGACGCCATCAAGGGCGGCGTGGTGCCGCGCGAGTTCATTCCCGCCGTGGACAAGGGCATCCGCGAAACGCTGGCGTCGGGCGTGCTGGCCGGCTACCCGGTGGTGGACGTCAAGGCCACGCTGGTATTCGGCTCCTATCACGATGTCGACTCCAACGAGAATGCCTTCCGCATGGCCGGCTCGATGGCGTTCAAGGAAGGCATGCGCCGCGCCAAGCCGATCTTGCTCGAGCCGATGATGGCAGTGGAGGTCGAAACGCCCGAGGAATTCACTGGCAACGTGATGGGCGACCTGTCGTCGCGCAGGGGTATCGTGCACGGCATGGAGGACATCGCGGGCGGTGGCGGCAAGTCGGTGCGCGCAGAAGTGCCGCTGGCCACCATGTTCGGCTACTCGACCTCGCTGCGGTCCCTGACCCAGGGCCGCGCCACCTACACCATGGAGTTCAAGCACTACACGGAAGCCCCGGCGAGCGTGGCCGAGGCGGTCATCAACAGCCGGCACACGCGCTAGCGTGCATGGATTGGCCGGGCAGGGAAATGGCGCCGCTCGCCATGCGGCGCCACATCGACTTGATGGGAGAGTGCAATGGCCAAGCATCCGTTTTCCCAATTCCCCGAGGACGAGCAACGAGACGTCGTGACCCTGTGCACGCGGCTCGGCTTTGTGCCGGAGGACTTCGAGATCACTGACGAAGGCTTCCAGCCCGATGACGGCGACCCGGCGCAACGCCAGGTCAGCGTGCGGCGCCCCGCGATGGATGCGCAGAGCGCCTATGACGCGAGCGAAGGGTCCGGCTGGATCGAGGAGTTCGAGAGCGATCTCGAGTGCGGCCTGTTCGGTCGGCCTTCAGGGCAGGCGCCAGCCTAGAACCCACGCCTCTCGGCACGCTCAGGCATCATCCTGTACGCTTTTGCAATGACATCGGCGCGGCGTCGTGCCGCGCCACAAAAATCGTTCGGAGACAATATATGCAGCAGGGTTTGCCGGCTAGCGTGTCAGCGCTTGTGCGTTCCTTCTGGTCATCTTTTGCGTCTGCCTTTCCGTCAGGGTTTGCCTCATCGTCCCCGGCCGTGCATGCCCGCCGGCGCCGGCAACCTGCCGCGTGGCTCGCCACCGCGTTCCTTGGCCTGCCGGCGTTGGTCGCGGCGCAGGCTGTGGATAGCTATCCCTCCAAGCCGATTCGCGTCGTGGTGCCTTATTCGGCGGGCGGCGGCGCGGATAACGCGGCGCGCGTCATCACCGCCCAGATGAGCGTGCTGCTCAAGCAGCAGGTGGTGATCGACAACAAGCCTGGCGCCAGCGGCACCATCGGCGCCGCGGCGGTCGCCCAGGCGCCGGCCGATGGCTATGTGGTGCTGTACGACGCGTCCACCTTCGTTGTCAATCCGGCGCTGCGCAAGCTGCCGTTCGATGCGGCCAAGGATTTTCTGCCGGTCTCGCTGGCGGTCACGGCGCCCAATATCCTGGTGGTGCCGCCCAATGCCCCCTACAAGACGGTTGGCGAGTTCCTTGGCTACGCACGTCAGCATCCCGGCAAGACAACCTACGCGTCGTACGGTCCCGGCAGCCCCGCGCACATGGTTGGGGAGCTGCTCAAGAGCCAGGCCAAGGTCGACCTGCTGCATGTGCCGTACAAAGGCGGCGCGCCGGCGCTGACCGACGTGATGGGCGGGCAGGTCGATGCCTACTTCGCCAATGCGGCGTCGGGCTTGCCCTATGTGAAGGCCGGCAAGCTGCGGGCGCTGGCGGTGACTTCCGCCAAGCGCATGCCGGCATTGCCCGACGTGCCGACGCTGGTGGAAAGCGGTCTGGCGGGCTTCGACGTGCTGGAGTGGAATGGCTTCTTCGTGCCCAAGGGCACGCCGCCGCAGGTGGTGGCGCGGCTGGCAGCGGCCGTGCAGGCCGCGGTCAACGATCCCAAGGTCCATGCCCGGCTGCTGGATCTTGGCGTGGTGCCGGTCGGCAGCGGTCCACAGGCCTTCGGGCAATTCCTGCAAACCGAACTGACGCGATGGGCGCGGCTGGTCAAGCAGAACGGCATCGCGATCGAGTAGGGGGGAGCTTGGCTGGGCGGGATGTGGCTGCGGGGCTTGGACCCGCAGCGGTTCCGCGGCTGGGTGCGGCATTGCGGCGCAGAAGCACGATGCATCGGGCAAGTTCGAAGCACAAATGGAAAAGGCCCGCAATTTCTTGCGGGCCTTTCACATTCTTTGGCTCCCCGAGCTGGGCTCGAACCAGCGACCTGCGGATTAACAGTCCGTCGCTCTACCAACTGAGCTATCAGGGAACAGCTGAGAAAAGGATTGTAACCAGTTTCTCGTTTATCCGTCAACACCTGCGCTGCAATTTCTTACTGCCGGTGCTGCGGAACTTCTGGTTCCGCCCCGATGTTCCGAGGCAGGGCCGCATTATAGAAGGTCTTTCAGATCTGTGCCATAAAAAAATCGCCCCGAAGGGCGATTTTTTGCATCAAGCACTGAGCCAGGCGCGCCAGGTTCAGTCGAACACCGGCGAATCGACGCCGAGGATCTTGTGCAGCTTCGGCGAAGTGGTCGTGTACTGCATGTGGATCTTCTTCTCGGGGAAGATGTAGGGCGCGGCGCCGAAGGCGGCCAGCGCGGCTTCATGGAAGCCCGAGAGGATCAGCTTCTTCTTGCCGGGGTAGGTATTGATGTCGCCCACCGCGAAGATGCCCGGGATGTTGGTCTCGAACTTCTCCGTGTCCACCTTGATCTGCTTGCGCTCCAGGTCCAGGCCCCATTCGGCGATCGGGCCCAGTTTGGGCGACAGGCCGAAGAACACCAGCAGGTCGTCGAGCGGCAGGCGGCGGGTCACGCCGTCGGCGCCCGTCACCTTGATCTCAGTGAGCAGGCCGTCCTTTTCCTCGTAGCCGCTGATTTGGCCCACCAGGAACTGCATCTCCATCTGCTCGCACAAGTCCTTCATCTTGGCGACCGATGCCGGCGCGGCGCGGAAGCCGTCGCGGCGATGGATCATCACCACGGATTCAGCCTTGCCCACCAGGTCCAGCGTCCAGTCGAGCGCGGAGTCGCCACCGCCGACCACGACCAGGTTGCGGCCGTGGAACCGGCTCGGATCCTTGACGCGGTAGAACAGCTGCTTGCCGTCGAACTTGTCGATGCCATCCACCTTGACCGTGCGCGGCTGGAATGAACCCACGCCGGCGGCGATGAAGATGGTCTTGGTGATGAAGCGGGTACCGAGCGAGGTTTCGACGAAGAAGCGGCCATCTTCGCGGCGCTCCACCACGGCCACTTCCTGGCCCAGGTGGAAGGTCGGCTCGAACGGCTCGATCTGCTTGAGCAGGTTGTCCGTCAGTTCCTGGCCGGTGCAGATGGGCACGGCCGGGATGTCGTAGATGGGCTTGTCCGGATAGAGCTCCACGCACTGGCCGCCGACCACCTTGAGGGAGTCGATCACGTGCGCCTTGATTTCGAGCAGGCCCAGTTCGAAGACCTGGAAGAGTCCGACCGGACCGGCACCGACGATCAGCGCGTCGATTTCCAGCGGGTGGCCGCCGCCAGCGTTGCCGGCGGCAACGTGGTTGGTGGCGTCGGCGACGGGATTAGGGATGCTCAAGTCCATATTCGTCCTGATACGTTGTGGGCACAGGCGTGCCCGGCATTACGGGAAAGCGCGTGGGTGGGGACGGCTTTCTGACCTGTCTTTTGGTGTTGCAGGTATCAGCGTTGCAGGTACTGCAGCTTTTCGGCCGTGTCCTTCCATTCCTCGGCTTCGGCCAGCGGGGCCTTGGTCTTGGTGATGGAGGGCCAGTTGCGTGCGAGTTCGGCGTTCAGGTCGATGAACTGTTGCTGGTCGCCCGGCACGTCTTCCTCGGCGTAGATCGCGTTGACCGGGCATTCCGCCACGCACACCGCGCAGTCGATACACTCATCCGGGTCGATGGCGAGGAAGTTGGGGCCTTCGCGGAAACAATCGACCGGACACACGTCAACGCAGTCGGTATAGCGGCAACGGATGCAGGATTCGGTGACAACGTGAGTCATTTCGGTTCCAGAAAAACGGGATCGGCTTCGATGGGAATGGATTTGGCCTGTTGTGCCTTGCTCATCACGCCGGTGCGGGCCCAACCCAGCGTTCACCGGGTTCACCATACGCAGCGCGAGCGAAGGCCGTGGCCTATCAAAGACCGATATTGTAGCTGAGCCATAACGCTAGGGTAGTCGCTCTATATAGCCAGATCAGATAGTTTTCTTATTTCTTTATGTGCATTTGATCCAAGACAGTTGGCGTCACGCCTGCCGATGTGCTTATCTGGCCGGTGCGGCGTTGCCGTTGTATGCTGCCTGAGCTTGCCTGCGCGGTATTGCCGCGTGCCCAACCGAGTGAGGAGTGCGCCATGCCAAGACCAGTCCGGGAGTCGCCGCGCAGCTGCCGTTTCAGCCAGGCGGTGAGCGCCTTGCTATGCCTGGCGGCGCTGGCCACGCCAGCCGCGCATGCGCAGACGCTGGCCAAGGCCGGACCGCCGGATAGCGTGGTGGCCCGCCTGATGGCCTGGCGCACGATGAGCGACAGGCCGGTATCCCTGAGTGCGCTGGCGCTCTTTGACTGGGATGATTTCGGCGTGGTGGTCGAGGCGGCGGGGGAGGGCATGGCCAACTGCGGCCAGGCCGGCTTTCTGCCATGCGACGCCAGCCTGCAGCCCGAGCGCGGCACGCCGGTGCAGGTGCTGGTGTTCCGTCGCGGCACGCAGCGGGTCTACCAGGAGCGCATCACGGCCCGTTCGGCAACCTTCGCCGAACCGCTGCCCGCCGACGTGCCCCGGGCGCAGGCCACGCTGGTTGGCTGCCCGGGTTATCGCGGGCAGCTCCTGTGGTGCCTGCGCGGCAGCGCGCGGGGCCGCCAGCCCGATCCTTTCCTCGATGGCGCATGAGGCCAGTGTGGCCGATGCGGCTTCATAGCTTGAGCGCCGCGCTTTCGGGTAGCATGGCGCTCTGACCCGGCACTGCCGTTTGGCCCGACATGATCATTACCTCCTTGCTCGACACCGACCTGTACAAGTTCACCATGATGCAGGTGGTGCTGCATCACTTCCCGGCGGCACAGGTCGAGTACCGCTTCAAATGCCGCAACGCGGGGGTCGACCTGACGCCCTACGTGGACGAGATCCGTGAAGAAGTGGCGCAGCTCTGCCAGGTCCGCTTTACGCCGGACGAGCTGCAATACCTGCGCGAGCTACGCTTTATCAAGAGCGATTTCGTCGACTTCCTCGGCTTGTTCCACCTCAACGAGAAATACGTGACGATCGCGCCCGCCGCCCCCGGCAGTGGCGAGATCGAGATCACCATTCGCGGGCCGTGGCTGCATACCATCCTCTTCGAGGTGCCGTTGCTGGCCATTGTCAACGAGGTCTATTTCCGCCGCACCCAGCCGCAGCCCGACTGGAACGAAGGGCGCAAGCGCCTGGAAGACAAACTGGCCTTGCTGAAGATGCCCGCCCATGCGGACTGCGTGATTGCCGACTATGGCTCGCGTCGCCGTTTTTCGCGCGACTGGCAGGAAGAGGTGTTGCATACCATGCGCCGGGTACTCGGCCCGCAACTGGCCGGCACCAGCAATGTGCATTTCGCGCGCACGCATAACCTGGTTCCGCTTGGCACCATGGCGCATGAATACCTGCAGGCGTGCCAGGCCCTGGGGCCGCGGCTGCGCGACTCGCAGGTGTTCGCGCTGGAAGTCTGGGCCAAGGAATACCGCGGCGATCTCGGCATCGCCTTGTCCGATACCTATGGCTTTGACGCCTTCCTGCGCGATTTCGACCTGTACTTCTGCAAGCTGTTCGACGGCGTGCGGCACGATTCCGGCGACCCCATCGCCTGGGGCGAACGCATGCTGGCGCACTACGCCGCCAGCCGCGTCGACCCGCTGGGCAAGACGCTGATCTTTAGCGACAGCCTCGACATCCCGCGCGTGATCGAGCTGTACGAACGCTTTGGCGGGCGCTGCCGGCTTGCCTTCGGCGTGGGCACCAACCTGACCAACGATCTTGGCTACACGCCGCTGCAGATCGTCATCAAGATGACCCGCTGCAATGGACAGCCCGTGGCCAAGCTGTCGGACACGCCCGAGAAGACCATGTGCGACGATCCTGCCTACCTGGCGTACCTGCGGCAGGTGTTTGGCATCAAGGCGCCGGCGTAGCGTTCGCGTTCGATGCAAGCGCGCTGTCGCCGCAGCCTCCAGATCCACTAAGCCAATAGGCCAATAGGCCACCAAGCCTCCAAGCCGCCAACCTCCGGAAATCGACTCATGGACACCACCTCTGCCCGCGATCGCATCTTTGCCCGCATCCGCGCCGCCCAGGGCCGCGCGCCAGGGGTGAGCAACGGCGAGCGCGCGGCGGTGGCCGACTATCTCGCGCGCCATCCCGCCGGCCCCCGTCCGCCGGCGCCGGTGGACCGGATCCAGGCCTTCCACGAGCAAGCGCAGAAAATGGCCTCCACGGTGGAGCGGGTGGCCACGATGGCCGATGTGCCGGCCGCGGCCGCGCGCTACCTGGACAGCCTTGGCCTGGCCCGCCGCACCGTGGCCTGGGACACCCTGGCGGCACTGGACTGGCAAGGGCAGGGCTTGGCCGTGGAGTGCCGCCCGCCCATCCGCGATGCGCAGGCCGATCACGACCATGGCGACATGGTCGGCATCACGGGCTGCTTTTGCGCGATCGCCGAGACCGGCTCGCTGATGCTGCTGTCCGGCCCGCAGACCTTCGCTTCGGCGGCGCTGCTGCCGGAGACGCATATCGCGGTGGTGCCGGTCTCGCGCATCGTCGATGGCCTGGAGGACGCCTTCGCGCTGGTGCGCAGCGAGCGCGGGGAGCTGCCCCGTGCCACCAATACCATCAGCGGGCCTTCGCGCACCGGCGACATCGAGCAGACCATCGTGCTCGGCGCGCACGGCCCGTACCGCGTGCACGTGATCCTCGTCGAGCAGGACTGAGCGCGGCAGTCCAGGGCGTCCGGAATCGGCGGAGCCGTGCGGCGATTGCTTTACACTTGAGGGTCTCGCCGCGCGCCTGCGGCCCGCTTGCCGGGCCATTCGGGCTCGTGCGCTTTCTCCGCTCGCGGCCGCCATCAGGCCCGGGTGACGCAATCCGATACAAGGAGATCCCGCCCGATGCGACGTGCCGCCGCACTGCTACCCCTGCTGTTCACGCTGGCCCCGAGCCTGGTCCATGCCGCCGATCTCGACGGCGCCACGCTGTCGCCGATGTGGGCGTTGCCCTTCGCCGGCACCTTGCTGTCGATCGCGCTGTTCCCGCTGATCGCGCCGCGCTTCTGGCATCACCACTACGGCAAGATCATCGCAGCCTGGGCAGTGCTGTTCCTGGTACCGTTCGCGCAGGCCTTCGGCATGCATGCCGCCGCCGCCAATGCCGTGCACGCGCTGCTGTCGGAGTACATCCCCTTTATCGCGCTGATCGCCGCGCTCTATATCGTGGCCGGCGGCATCTGCGTGCGTGGCAACCTGCACGGCACGCCGCGCCTGAATACCGGCCTGCTGGCGCTCGGC
Source organism: Cupriavidus sp. PET2-C1 (assembly GCF_054515855.1). NCBI lineage: Bacteria > Pseudomonadati > Pseudomonadota > Betaproteobacteria > Burkholderiales > Burkholderiaceae > Cupriavidus > Cupriavidus sp. PET2-C1. Next base: position 2,898,528 of record NZ_CM137259.1, on the reverse strand, counting down.
ACGGTGCTGGCCAGCCTGATGGGCACCACCGGCGCCGCCATGCTGCTGATCCGGCCGCTGCTGCGCGCCAACGACAACCGCAGGCATGTGGCGCACGTAGTGGTGTTCTTTATTTTCCTGGCGGCCAATGCGGGCGGCGCGCTGACGCCACTGGGCGATCCGCCGCTGTTCCTGGGTTTCCTGAAAGGCGTGGATTTCTTCTGGACCCTGCGCAACATCCTGCCTGAGACGCTGTTCATCTGCATCGCACTGCTGGTGATTTTTTATTTCGTCGATCGCCACTACTACCTGAACAAGGAAGAGGAGTTGCCGCAGACGGCGGACCCCACGCCCGATTCCGCGGGCATCCGCATCGAGGGCAAGCGCAATTTCGTGCTGCTGCTGGCGGTGGTGGGCCTGGTGCTGATGAGCGGGCTGTGGAAGCCCGGCATCGAGTTCAACGTGATGGGCACCATGGTCGGCCTGCCGGCGGCGGTGCGCGATGTGTTGCTGGTGGTAGTGGCGCTCGTGTCCCTGCTGATCACGCCGACCACGGCGCGCACGGGCAACGAATTCAACTGGGAACCGATCCTGGAAGTCGGCAAGCTGTTCGCCGGCATCTTCCTCACCATCATTCCCGTGATCGCCATGCTCAAGGCCGGCACCGACGGCGCCTTCGCCAGCGTGATCCGCATGGTCAGCGATAGCGGCGGCCAGCCCATCGACAGCATGTATTTCTGGGCCACGGGCATTCTTTCGTCCTTCCTGGACAATGCGCCGACCTACCTGGTGTTCTTCAATACCGCAGGCGGCGACCCCGCCACGCTGATGACGCGCGACGCCTCAACGCTCGCGGCTATCTCGGCCGGCGCCGTGTTCATGGGCGCCAATACCTATATCGGCAACGCGCCCAACCTGATGGTCAAGGCAATTGCCGAAAGCCGCGGCGTGCGCATGCCCAGCTTCTTCGGCTACATGCTGTGGTCGATCTGCGTGCTGGTGCCGCTGTTCCTGGTGATGACCTTTATCTTCTTCCGCGTGTGAGTGTGAGCATGACCAAGCCTTCCGTTCTCGTGACCCGCGCCGTCTTTCCCGAAGTGATCGACCGGCTCGCGCAGTACTTCGACGTCGACGACAACCAGCCGGACGTGACGCTGGATGGCGCCGCGCTCAAGGCGCGCCTCGCCGGCAAGTCCGGCGTGCTGGCCAATGCCGCGGACCGCATCGATGCCGGGCTGGTGGCCGGGCTGCCGGCCTTGCGCGCGGTCTGCAACATGGCGGTGGGGTACAACAACCTTGATGTGCCGGCGCTGACCGCCGCCGGGATCGTGGCCACCAATACGCCCGATGTGCTGACCGAGACCACGGCCGATTTCGGCTGGGCCTTGCTGATGGCGACCGCGCGCCGCTTGACCGAGTCCGAGCACTGGCTGCGTGCTGGCAAGTGGGAGCGGTGGAGCTATGACATGTTCCTCGGGATGGACCTGTACCGCAGCACGCTCGGCATCCTTGGCATGGGCCGCATCGGCCAGGCGCTGGCACGCCGCGCCGCGGGGTTTGGCATGTCGGTGCTCTATCACAACCGCAGCCGCCTGGCCCGTGACACCGAGCACGCGCTCAACGCGCGCTATGTCAGCAAGGCCGAGCTGCTGGCACAGTCCGATCATTTGCTGCTGGTGCTGCCGTATAGCGCGCAGAGCCATCACAGCATCGGCGCGGCCGAGCTGGCGCAGATGAAGCCGTCGGCCACGCTGGTCAACCTGGCGCGCGGCGGTGTGGTCGACGATGCTGCGCTGGCCCAGGCGCTGCGCGAACGGCGCATCTTCGCTGCCGGGCTCGACGTGTTCGAGGGCGAGCCGCAGGTCCATCCCGACCTGCTGACGGTGCCCAACGTGGTGCTGACCCCGCATATCGCCAGCGCCTCGGAGAAGACCCGCCGCGCCATGGCGGATCTGGCCGCCGACAACCTGATCGCCGCGCTCGGCGTGGGACCGCAGGCAGGGCAGCCGCCTTCCGTGATCAATCCCGAAGTGATGGCGCACCGCCGCTGATCTTTTCGCTGCCAACACCTGCCAACCTGTTCATGACCTTGATTTCTCTGTTGACCCTGGCCCTTGCACTGGCCGCCGTGCTGCTGCTGGTGGTGTTGCTGCTGCGACCCCGCGTGGCACAGGACGGTGCCGGCCCGGAGCTGCTGCGCCAGCTCGCCGACCTGCGCGCCGAAGGCGCGCGCGGCAACGAGCGCCTGGAGCGCGAGCTGCGCACCGAGGTGACCGAGAGCGCGCGCGTCGGCCGTGGCGAAGCCGGCCAGCAGATGATGCGTTTCCAGCAGGCTCTGTCCTCGCAGCTCACCAGTATCGCCACGCTGCAGAACAACCAGATCGACATGTTCGCGCAGCAGCTTGCCAAGCTGACCGAGTCCAACGCCCAGCAGCTCGAGCAGGTCCGGCAGAACCTGCTGCAACAGGGCCAGCAGGCGCGCGACGAGCAAGGCAGCGCGCTGCGCCGATTTGGTGACGGGCTGCAGCAGCAGCTGGCGCAGATGTCCGAGGGCAACGAGCGCCGCCTGGGCGAAGTGCGCGCCACGCTGGAGCAGCGGCTCAAGGAGATCGAGGTCAACAACGCGGCCAAGCTCGAGGAGATGCGCCGCACCGTCGATGAGAAGCTGCACGCCACGCTGGAGCAGCGGCTGGGCGAGTCCTTCAAGCTGGTCTCGGACCGGCTCGAGCAGGTGCACCGGGGCCTTGGCGAAATGCAGGTGCTGGCTCAGGGCGTGGGCGACCTCAAGCGGGTGCTGACCAACGTCAAGTCGCGCGGGACATGGGGCGAAGTGCAGCTGGAGATGTTGCTTGAGCAGGTGCTAACCGCCGAGCAGTACGCCAAGAACGTGGAGACGGTGCGCAATACCGGTGCGCGCGTGGAGTTTGCGATTCGCCTGCCGGGCAAGGACGCTGCCGGCGGGCAGGTGTGGCTGCCGATCGATGCCAAGTTCCCGAAGGATCAGTACGAGCGCCTGCTCGACGCGCAGGAACGCGGCGATGTCGATGGCGTGGCGCTGGCCGGGCGCGAACTGGAAGCCGCGATCAAGCGCGAGGCCCAGACGATCTCCGAGAAATACGTGTCGCCGCCGGCCACCACGGACTTCGCCATCCTCTTCCTGCCCACCGAGGGCTTGTATGCCGAAGTCTTGCGGCGCCCGGGGCTGGCCGACCTGCTGCAGCGCAATTTCCGCGTGACGGTAGCCGGGCCGACCACGCTGGCCGCGTTGCTCAACAGTTTGCAGATGGGGTTTCGCACCCTGGCGCTGGAGCGCCGCTCAAGCGAAGTCTGGGAGGTGCTGGGCGCGGTCAAGACCGAGTTCGGCAAGTTCGGCGATGTGCTGGCCAAGACCCGCGACACGTTGGAACGCGCTGCCCGCAACATCGAGCAGGCCGAGGTGCGTACGCGCCAGATGGAGCGCAAGCTGCGCACCGTGGAAGCCCTGCCGGGCGAGAACGCGCAGGAACTGCTCGGCCTGGCCGCCGTGGCGGATGACGAGGCCGCAGGCGGTTGAGGGACAAAGAACGCTGGCGCCGGGCAAAAAAAAAAGCGCATCGATTCGATGCGCTTTTTACGTTTTGGCGGCTGGCCGTTCAGGACAAGTCGCGGATTGTCACCTCGATGCCGCCGAAACGCGCTGCCACCCAGTTGTAGGCCTTGCAGGCGAGCCAGAGCAGGCCGAAACCGATCAGCGCATTGAGAATCAGTGCGGTGAAGACGGTGATGCCGGGCAGGTCGCCATAGCGGATAAAGGCCACGAACAGGCCCAGCGAGACGATGGGTACCGAAAAACACAGGTACACGAGCACGAGCGCGCGGGCGGTTTTGACCGGGTGGAGGTACGCAATCTCCTGATTCATGACAGCTTGGGCAGTAAGCAAAGTAATGTTGCGCAAGTGTATCCAATGGGGGAGGCGGCGCATAGTCCGGCACTCGCGGGGTACGGAAAACCGCCAATATGCTTGCGAAACCCCGGCAAAACTGCTGCACAAAAACGACACAAAGGTGCAGCCAGCGTACCGTGGCGGGCTTTCTGCCAGCGCTTACATCAGCCCGTCGAACAGCATGACTTCGACCTCGTCGCCGGCGGCGACCATGCCCTGTTCGTGGCCCAGCACGATGAAGCAATTGGCCTCGCTCATCGAGCGCAGCACGCCCGAGCCCTGCTGCCCGGTGATGCTCACCTGCCAGCCGCCCTCCGGGGCCGGCGCCAGGATGCCGCGCTGGTATTCGGTGCGGCCAGGTTTCTTGCGGATCGCCTGGGCGCTGCGCACGCGCATCAGCGGCAGGGGCGCCACCTTGGCGCCCATCTGGCGGTGCAGGGCGGCCCGCACGAAGTGATAGAACGTCACCATCACCGCCACCGGGTTGCCTGGCAGGCCGAACAGCAGCGCTTCGCGGCCGTGGGACGCAATACGGCCGAAGGCCATGGGCCGCCCGGGGCGCATGGCGATCTTCCAGAAGGTCACATCGCCAAGCTGGGCCATGATCTGCTTGGTGTAGTCGGCTTCTCCCACCGAGACGCCGCCCGAGGTGATGACCGCGTCGGCGTTTTCGCACGCGCTGCGGAATGCCGCTTCGAGCGCGGCGGGATCGTCGGGCACCACGCCCATGTCGATCAGGTCGACGTTCAGCCGCCGCAGCATGCCGTGCAGCGTGTAGCGGTTCGAGTCGTAGACGCAGCCCGCATCGAGCGGCTCGCCAATGGAGCGCAGTTCGTCGCCGGTGGAGAAGAACGCCACGCGCAGGCGGCGCCGCACCTTGACTTCGGCCACGCCCAGCGACGCCAGCAGGCCAAGGTCGGCCGGCTGCAGGATGCGTCCGGTGGCCAGTGCCGGCTGGCCGATGGCGAGGTCCTCGCCGCGCAGGCGGCGGTTGTCGCCGGCCCGTACCGCCTTGGCGTCAAAGCGAATCCGCTCGCCTTCGACGTCGACGAATTCCTGGGGAATCACGGTGTCGCAGCCGGCCGGCATGATGGCGCCCGTCATGATGCGCGCAGCCTGGCCGCGCGCGACCGCTTGCTCGCAGGCAGCGCCGGCAAAGGCGCTGCCGACCACCGTCAGGGTCACGTTGCCGCCCGCGGCCAACTCGCTGCTGGCGAACGCATAGCCGTCCATGGCGGAGTTATCGTGCGCGGGCACGTCCAGCCTGGAGATGACGTCTTCGGCCAGCACGCGGTCGAGCGCCGTGCGCAGGGCGACCTGCTCGGTGCCCCTCACGGGCTCGACCACCTCGCCGATGATCTGGTTGGCCTGCGCCACCGGCAACGCACCGGGATCGTAGTCGGACAGGCAGGAAATAACAGATTGTAGTGATGGCATGGACCGTTCCCGGGGCAGCGGCCTGGCTTGGGTTGTCAGCGCGCTTCGAGCGTGCGCAACTCATCCAGGGTATTGATATTGGCGAAGGCGCCGGCGTCTTCGAACAGCACTTCGGCCAGGCGGTGTGAGGCGGCCCAGGTTTCGATCTTGCGGCCGCCGCCGTTGAGGAAAGCCACCAGGCCGTCGAGTGCCGTGACCGGCATCAGGCAAAACACCGGCTGGACCTGCCGGCGGCCATCCGCGTCGATGGTGACCGGGATGGCCATCTCGGCGCCTTGCGCGTCGATCGCGCTCGCCAGGCGCACGGCCAGGTCGGATGGCAGGAAAGGCGAGTCGCAGGGGGCGCTCAGCATCCAGCCCGTCTGGCATTGCTCCAGCCCGGCCAGCATGCCAGCCAGGGGCCCGGCGAAGTCCGGCACCGAATCGGTGACCACCGGCACGCCGAAGGACTCATACGCGGCCAGGTTGCGGTTGGCGTTGATCAGCATGCCGCCGGTCTGTGCGGACAGGCGCATCAGCGTATGCATCGCCATGGGCGAGCCGCGAAACGGCTGCAGGCCCTTGTCGGTGCCGCCCATGCGGCTGCCCCTGCCGCCGGCCAGGATCAGGCCGGTAATGTCTTCGCGAGAAATCATCGGGGGGATGGGAGGATTGGATATTGGGTGATGGGTTGGGCGGGGCGGCTGTCGTCAGCCGCCAATATAGGACATCTCGATCTTGTTCTCGGCACGCGCCTGCCGCACCGCGGGGTCGCTGCGCTGTTCCGAGTAGCGATCGGTGCGCCCTTGCCAGACCCCGGCAATGGCGTTGGAGATTTCCAGGTCGGTATGCTCGCCGCGCAGCAGCGCGCGCAGGTCGTAGCCTTCGGTGGCGAACAGGCACAGGTAGAGCCGGCCTTCGGTCGACAGGCGGATGCGGCTGCAGTCGCCGCAGAAGGCGCGGGTGACGCTGGAAATAACGCCGATCTCGCCGGCGCCATCGCGGTAGCGCCAGCGCTCGGCGGTTTCGCCGCTGTAGTTGGCTGGGATGGCTTCCAGCGGGAAGGCCTCGTGGATGCGGCGCACCACGTCGGCCGAGGGCAGCACCTCATCCATCTGCCAGTGGTTGCTCGCACCCACGTCCATGAACTCGATAAAGCGCAGGATGATGCCGCTGCCGCGGAAATGCGCGGCCATCGGCACGATCTCCCCATCGTTGGTGCCGCGCTTGACCACCATGTTGACCTTGATCGGCGCCAGCCCGGCCGCCTGGGCGGCCTCGATGCCGTCCAGCACATCGCGCACCGCGAAGTCGACATCGTTCATGCGGCGGAAGGTGGCGTCGTCGATGGCGTCCAGGCTCACGCTCACCCGCGTCAGGCCCGCATCGCGCAGCGCGCGCGCCTTGCGGGCCAGCAGCGAGGCGTTGGTGGTGAGGGTGAGGTCCAGCGGCTTGCCAGACACCGTGTCGATGCGCGCCAGCATTTCCACCAGCTTCTCGATGTTCTTGCGCAGCAGCGGCTCGCCGCCGGTGAGGCGGATCTTTTCCACGCCGTGCGCAACGAAGAGGCGAGCCGCGCGCTCGATTTCCTCGAAACTCAGCAACTCGGAGTGGGGCAGGAAGGTGTAGTCCTTGTCGAACACTTCCTTGGGCATGCAGTAGACGCAGCGGAAATTGCAGCGATCCGTGACCGAGATGCGCAGATCATGGAGCGGCCTGCCGCGCGTGTCGGCAACCAGCCCGGATGGTGCGGCGAGCACGGCCGGAATGCTTGGCGTCATCGAGCGGTAGCGATGATCGCGCAGGTCGAAAATGGGAATGACGGATTCGGTCATGGCCTGGGGGCGTGGCAGTGCGGGTGACGGGCGGCTCTGGCGCGATTGCACAGGGCAGCATCGCCCGTTCCGGGCACCATCTTTCGGGTGCCATCTATTTGTCATTCTAGCCGAGCCGGGCATGGTACCGCCGGCATCACCCTGGACAAAGCGCGCAGGCATGAAAAAGGGACGGCATCGCCGTCCCTTTCCTTGCTACCCGCGAGGGTGCCGCTTACTTCTGCGGCGTTCCAGCGGTATCGCCACCGGTTTCGACCAGGATCATCGGACCTTCAGGCAACGGCGGCAGAGGCTTGCGCTCCCGCACGACGCGCGCTGCCGGCGGGATGCTGGCAGCCGCTTCCTGCGCTGCGCGCAGCTTGCTGGTGTCGGTGTTGACCCATTCCAGGCCAGCTGATGCCAGCATCGGCTGCAGGCTTTCGATCGCCACCGGGGCTGCCGGGGCTACAGGGGCCACGGGGGCTACCGTTGCCACCGGGGCAGCGGCCGGCACTTCAACGGCAGGCGCCACGACAGCAGGGGCTTCCACGACAGCTTCGGCCACAACCGGAGCCGGTGCCGGCTGGTAGGCGGCCGGGCTTGCTGCGATCGTCTCAACCACCGTTTCAGCCACTGGCTCGGCAACCGTTTCGACGATCGGCGCAGCGACCGGCGCCGAGATCGGCGCGGCTTGCACGACCACCGGCTCCGCCGGCGGTGCCACGGGCTGTTGCGTCACTACGGCAGCTTCGGCGGGCTGGTAAGCCGGAGCGCTCGGTGCGCTTTCGGCAACCGGCACGGCAGCGGCTTCGATCGCTGGCGCTTGGGCGACCACAGCCGGGGCGGCGGCCTGGGTGCTTTCGCGCACTTCCGCCGTGTACTCGCCTTCCGCGCTTTCCGCGCCTTCGGTTGCCTGGGCGCCGTCGTCGCGTTCGCGGCGATAGCGGTTGCGGCCACGGCGATTGCGGCGGCGGCGTTCTTCGCCTTCACCGTTCTCGGCGCCTTCCGTGCCTTCCGGCAGGTCGGTGCGTGCGTTGTCGGCGTCATCGTGCGAGGCAACCGCTGCGGCTACGGCCGGCGCTGCTACGACAGCTGCGGCGGTCGCGGCTACGGCTTCGGCAGCCAGGCCTTCGGTGGCTTCGCCTTCGCGCGGCGCGTCACCTCGTTCACGCTGGCGGTCGCGCTGGCGCTCGCGGCGTTCCTGGTTGCGGTCGCGGCGGCCTTCGCCACGGCCTTCCGTACGCTCGGCCGGTGCGCCTTCGGGTTGACGGGCCGGCTGGACTTCCAGTGCGGCCTGGCGCGGGGCGCGGCTGCTGCGCTCGCCGCGTTGTTCGCCGCGCTCGCCACGTTGTTCGCCACGTTCACCGCGCGCTTCGACGCGCTCGCCACGCTCCGCGCGCTGTTCGCCGCGGTCCGCGCGCTCGCCACGTTCCTGGGGTGCGCGCTCGCCGCGCTGGCCACGGCCCTGGCGGTCGCCACGTTCGCCGCCGCGCTCGCCACCGCGTTCGCCGCGCTGGCCACGGCCTTCACCGCGTTCGCCACGTTGGCCGCGTTCGCGACGGCTCTCAGCGCTGCGCTGCTCCGCATCAACCGGCTTGGCCGGCTCGACGGCGGGCGCTGCGGGCTTGGCGCCGAACAGGTTCTTCAGCCAGCCGATGAAGCCACCGCCGACCACCGGCTGGGTAGCCGGCACCGGACGTGCGGCTGCCGCCGCGGCTTCCGGGCGCGGGGCGCGCTCGGCGCGCGGCACCGAGACGGGTGCCGGCTGTTCCGGGGTGATGCCCTTGACGGCAGCTTCCTGGCGCGGCTTGGCGTCTTCCTTCTTGCGGCTGCTGTAGCTGGTGTCGGCTTCCAGTTCCTTGGCGGCAGCCTCGGCCATCTTGTAGCTGGCCATGCTGTCTTCCAGGCGCGGGTCGTCGTGGCGCAGGCGCTCCAGCTTGTAGTGCGGGGTCTCCAGGTGCTTGTTGGGGATCAGCAGCACGTTGACCTTGAAGCGCATCTCGATCAGGTTGATGTCCTGGCGCTTCTCGTTGAGCAGGAACGCAGCCACTTCCACCGGCACCTGGCAGTGGATGGCGGCGGTGTTTTCCTTCATCCCTTCTTCCTGGATGATGCGCAGGACCTGCAGGGCGGAGGATTCGGTATCCCGGATATGGCCGGTGCCGTTGCAGCGCGGGCAAGTGATGTGCGAGCCTTCCGACAGCGACGGGCGCAGGCGCTGGCGCGACAGCTCCATCAGGCCGAAGCGGCTGATCTTGCCCATCTGCACGCGGGCACGGTCATGGCGCAGGGCATCCTTCAGGCGCGTTTCCACGTCCTTCTGGGCCTTGCTGGCTTCCATGTCGATGAAGTCGATCACGATCAGGCCGCCCAGGTCGCGCAGGCGCAGCTGGCGGGCGATTTCGTCGGCGGCTTCGAGGTTGGTGCGCAGCGCGGTTTCCTCGATGTCGGCGCCCTTGGTGGCGCGGGCCGAGTTCACGTCCACCGAGACCAGGGCTTCGGTGTGGTCGATCACGATGGCGCCGCCCGAGGGCAGCATCACCATGCGCGAATAAGCCGACTCGATCTGGTGCTCGATCTGGAAGCGCGAGAAGAGGGGGACGTCGTCCCGGTACTTCTTCACGCGGTTCATGTTGTCGGGCATGACCACGCTCATGAAGGCGCGGGCCTGCTCGTAGATTTCGTCGGTGTCGATCAGGATCTCGCCGATATCCGGCTGGAAGTAATCGCGGATGGCGCGAATCACCAGGCTGGACTCGAGATAGATCAGCAGCGGGGCCTTGTTGTCGCCGGCGGCGCCGTCGATGGCCTTCCACAGTTGCAGCAGGTAGTTCAGGTCCCACTGGAGCTCTTCGGCCGAGCGGCCGATACCCGCGGTGCGGGCGATGATGCTCATGCCCTCGGGCACGGCCAGCTGGCCCATGGTCTCGCGCAGTTCCTGGCGGTCCTCGCCCTCGATGCGGCGCGATACGCCGCCGCCGCGCGGGTTGTTGGGCATCAGCACCAGGTAACGGCCGGCCAGCGAGATAAAGGTGGTCAGCGCCGCGCCCTTGTTGCCGCGCTCTTCCTTTTCCACCTGGACGATCAGTTCCTGGCCTTCATGCAACGCGTCCTGGATGCGCGCGTTGCGCACGTCCACGCCTTCCTTGAAAAAGGCGCGTGCGACTTCCTTGAAGGGCAGGAAGCCGTGGCGTTCTTCGCCGTAGTTGACGAAGCAGGCTTCCAGCGAGGGCTCGATCCGGGTGATGACACCCTTGTAGATGTTGCCCTTGCGCTGTTCGCGCCCGGCGGCTTCGATGTCGATGTCGATCAGCTTCTGACCGTCGACGATGGCGACGCGCAGTTCCTCTTGCTGCGTCGCGTTGAAAAGCATGCGTTTCATCGCATTACCTCACTCAATGCCGCGGATTGCACCGGCATGCGGTGCCCGCGGCGTTCGTTCCGTGGAGCACGCGAGGGAGCGAGTGAGGGCGCGAGAATTGCCGAAAGCGCCGTCGCGCAAATGAGCGCGGCCGGCTGGGCACGGGTGAAAGAGAGGTAACGACGTCGAAAGCGCCGTCCGCATGGTCGGAGAGAACGCCGGTGTGCTGCTTTGCGCAGCGACCCAGCGGGTTTCCGGCTGGCATGGCGGCGGCGCGGGCGCAAAGAGGCGCCATCGCACCGCGGCCGGCCGCGGAAGGGCTAGACGCGTCAAAGAGCAAGTTTGTCGTCACGGCAATGCTGCTTCGCTTCCTGACATCTCCTGGCGGGCGCACCTACTGCTTCTTGGAGTTCTGCGACCGGGCGCCGGTATAACCAGTCAGGCGGCGTTGGAAGCATGCCGGCGGCACCGTTTCCCGGTGCGGGCGGGACTTCTCTCACCAGAGTGGATGCCGGGTGGGCATCCACTATCAAATTCTGTTCTACCTGAACACTACTCCCACGTGACCGCCGTCAGCGCCGAAGTTGCCTTTGGGCGACTTCCTGCGCGGGCGATACCGTGCGTGCTGCGTTTTTGCTGCCATTTACCAGCCCCGGGCTCGCGTGGTACGCAAAGAAGCGGGAGGCTGGCAGGGTTGGCGGCAACCCGAAGTGTAAAATACGACGAATCGCCTACACCTGACTTGCGCTGCCGGTCTTTGGCCGGAACAGCGAGGAAATTATATTGAAAATGAATGAGTTACGCCATCAAATTGAAAAAGAGGTGCGGGCCGCCGCGGCCGGGCCCCAGGTGGCGTACGTAACGATTGGCGACGAAGCCGATGGCCAGCGTATCGACAACTTCCTCCTGAAGCTCTCGAAAGGGGTGCCCAAGAGCCATGTCTACCGCATCCTGAGGTCGGGCGAAGTGCGTGTGAACAAGGGGCGGGTCGACGCCACCTATCGCCTGCAGTTGGGCGACGTGGTACGGATTCCGCCTATGCGTGTGGCGGCTTCGGCACCTGATGCCGGCAAGTTCGTGCCGCCGGCCAGCTTTCCTGTGGTCTTCGAGGATGAATACCTGCTGGTGATCAACAAGCCTGCCGGCGTGGCCGTGCATGGCGGCTCCGGCGTGGCATTCGGCGTGATCGAGCAATTGCGGCGCGCCCGCCCGCAGGCCAGGTTCCTTGAGCTTGTGCACCGTCTCGACCGCGAAACCTCCGGCCTGCTGGTGCTGGCGAAAAAGCGTACGGCGCTGGTGAACCTGCACGAGCAGATGCGCGGCAGTGCGCTGGACAAGCGCTACTTCGCCTGCGTGGCGGGACATTTCGAGAATGCCCGGCAGCACGTGAGATTCCCGCTATATAAGTACACCACCCCGGAAGGCGAGCGCCGCGTGCGGGTGCAGGAAGATGGCATTGCGTCGCATACCGTGTTCAACCGGCTCGAGGTCATGCCGGGCTACACCTTGCTCGAGGCCGAGTTGAAGACCGGGCGGACCCACCAGATCCGGGTCCATCTGGCGCATTCCGGCTTCCCGATCCTGGGCGACGAAAAATACGGCGATTACGCCCTCAACAAGGCGCTGGCCCGTAGCGGCGCGAATCCCGGGCTCAAGCGCATGTTCCTGCACGCGCACAGCCTGACATTTACGCATCCGATAAGTGGAGAAATCACCACTGTCGTTGCACCCATGCCGCCGGAGTGCGAAGCGTTCCTGCAGCAAGCCCGTAACCAGCGCGCCGCTGACTAAGGCGCTAACAAGGATATTCATGGCCAGGCAACGCTTCGACCTGATCGTGTTCGACTGGGATGGAACCCTGATGGATTCCACCCCGACCATCGCCAAATGCATCCAGTTGGCCAGCCGCGACCTCGGCTTGCCGGTGCCCGACGACCGCGCCGCCAGCCACGTGATCGGGCTGGGACTCAAGGATGCGCTGTCGTACGCCGTGCCGACGCTCGATCCCGCCGACTATCCCCGGCTGGCCGAGCGCTACCGTTTCCACTTCCTGACCCGCGACGCCGAACTGGTGCTGTTCGACGGGGTGCGCGAGATGCTGGAAGCCTTGCGCGCCGAGCACTATTTCCTTGGCGTGGCGACGGGCAAGACCCGCGTCGGCCTGCAGCGCGCCCTGGAAGCGACCGGCCTCGTGCGCCTGTTCGACGGCACGCGTTGCGCCGACGAGACCTTTTCCAAGCCCCACCCGGCCATGCTGCAGGAGCTGACCCGCGAACTGGGGCAGGACATGGAGCGCACGGTGATGATCGGCGATACCACCCATGACCTGCAGATGGCGGCCAATGCCGGCGCTGCGGGCATCGGCGTAGGCTACGGCGCGCATCCCGCGGACGCCCTGCGCGCGATGGCGCCGCTGCATTGCGCGACATCCATCGCCGACCTGAAAGACTGGCTGCTGGCGCATGCTTGACGCAACGGGCCAGGGGATGACCGGAGAGCGGCACCTGTGCGCGGCCGAGGACCTGGCTGACGGCGGCGCCGGGGTGCGTTTTGTGGTCGAAGTGGGTGGGCGTCCCGTAAGCGCGTTCGTCGTGCGCTTCGAGGGGGCCGTCCATGGCTACCTGAACCAGTGCGCGCATGTGCCGATGGAGCTCGATTGGCAGGAGGGACAGTTTTTCGAGTCCTCGGGCCTATACTTGATGTGCGCGACACATGGCGCGGTTTATGCGCCGGACAGCGGCTTGTGCGTGGGCGGCCCCTGCCGGGGCGCTTCATTGTCCAAGCTGCGCGTCGAAGAGCGCGACGGCAATGTGTACTGGCTGCCGGAAAGTCCATACGAAGCACCCGCGGGCTAGCGGGCAGCCGGGAGGCCCGGTGCCCAGGCCCGCCTATCTATTCATAATCAAGAGCCAACTGCATGACTGAAGAGCAAAAGCCGCCGCAGGACGAATCCGGCAAGGCGCAGGAACCGGTGGCTTCGGCCAGCGCCGGGGCGCCCGGGGCGGGGGATGAACGGCTGGAAACCGTCTCGCAGGCGGATTACCCGCTGGAGCAAGAGTTGCGCGCCGGAGATGCTGCTTCGCAGAAAGAAGCCGGCCAGCGCCAGGCGCGCATGGCAGGTCGTGACGTCGGTCCCGTCCCCACGGGCACAGGCTGGGAGCGGGATGTGCTGGAAAGGGTGCTGATGGCGACGCTGCGCGAGCAGCGCGCGGCACGCCGCTGGCGAATTTTCTTCCGCTTCGCCGGGCTCGCTCTGCTAGTACTGATTTTCCTTGCTGTTTTCGACTTCAAGGGCGACGGCACCATTGCCACGAGCGGTCGCCATACGGCGATGGTATCGCTCGACGGCGAGATCGCCGCCGGGACGCCGGCCAGCGCCGAATCGATCAACGCAGCACTGCAAGCCGCATTTGCCGACACCAATGCCGCCGGGATTATCCTCAAGATCAATTCGCCGGGTGGCTCGCCGGTACAGGCCGGCATGATCAATGACGAGATCCGGCGCCTGCGGACGCTTTATCCCGCCAAGCCGTTCTACGTGGTGGTGGAGGAGATCTGCGCCTCGGGCGGCTATTACGTGGCGGCGGCGGCCGACAAGATCTATGTCGACAAGGCTAGCATTGTCGGCTCGATCGGCGTGCTGATGGACGGCTTTGGCTTCACCGGGCTCATGGACAAGCTGGGCGTCGAGCGCCGGCTTTATACCTCCGGCGCCAATAAGGGCATGCTCGACCCGTTCTCGCCGCAGGTGCCGAGGCAGAAGCAATACGCCGAAACCATGCTCAAGCAGATCCACCAGCAGTTCATCGACGTGGTCAAGGAAGGCCGGGGCGATCGCCTGAAGGACGATCCGGACCTGTTCTCCGGCTTGTTCTGGTCCGGCGAGCGCAGCGTGGAGCTGGGCTTGGCCGACGGCCTGGGCAACGCGGACTACGTGGCGCGGGATCTCTTCAAGGCCGAGGACATCGTCGACTACACCGTCAAGGAGAATATTGCGGAGCGGGTAGCCAAGCGTTTCGGCGCGGCGATGGGCACGGCGGCGATGAAGACCATGCTGTTCGGCACGCGCGTGCAGGCCATGCATTAAGTCGGCCGAGCTGGGCACGGAGTAAAAAAATGGGGCGAAAACGCCCCATTTTTCGTTTGTTGCTTCGTTGGCCGACCGTCGCTCAGGCTGCCAGCAAGGAGAAAATGGCCGGGCGCTTGTTCAGTGCCAGCCGCTCCGGGCGCCAATCGGAGATGGGCAGCGTGACGATCGTCTCGCTTGGCAAGGTCAGGTCTACCGCGATCGACAGCAGGCTGGTGCCTGCGCAATGCTGGCGCATGGCTTCCAGCAAGGGGCCATTGCGGTACGGTGTCTCGATCCAGACCTGGGTCTGGCGTGCCTTGCGCGATAGCTGCTCCAGCTCGCGCAGGCGCTTGGCGCGCTCGCCGGCATCCACCGGCAGGTAGCCGTTGAAAGCAAAGCTCTGGCCATTGAGGCCGGACGCCATCACGGCCAGCAGAATCGAGCTCGGGCCCACCAGCGGGCGCACGCGCACGCCCTTGGTGTGAGCCAGGCGCACCAGGTTGGCGCCGGGATCGGCCACTGCCGGTACGCCCGCTTCCGACAGCAGGCCGCCGTCGCGCCCTTCGCGGATCGGTGCCAGCAGTGCGGCCAGTTCGCCTTCCCGCGTATTGACGTTGAGCTCGCGGATTTCGATCTGCTGGATTGGCTTGGCCAGCGGGCAGGTTTCGCTGAGCTTCTTCAGGAAGGCGCGTGCCGTCTTGGCATTTTCCGCCACCAGGTAGTCCAGGCTGGCCGTGATTTGCTGCACGCCAGCCGGAATGACATCCGCGAGCGGGTCGAACTCGTCGCGTTTGCCCAAGGTGTTGGGGATCAGGTACAGGGTGCCGCTCATGCTTGGATTCTCATTTGTCTTCTGTGGCTTGGCGCAGGGTGGGCGAAGCCCTTAATCCTGGAAGAAAGGGTAGCCGGCCTGGCGCAGCATATTGGTCAGCGCGATCAGGGGCAGGCCTACCAGCGCGGTGGGATCGTCGGATTCCATATGTGAGAGCAGGGCGATGCCCAGTCCTTCGGATTTGGCGCTGCCAGCGACATCATAAGGGCGCTCGATGCGCAGGTAGGCATCCAGTTCCTGGTCGGGAAGATCGCGGAAAGTCGCGCGCGTCTGGACGTCCGCCAACTGCGCCTCGCCGTTACGGCTGTCAAGCAGGCACAACGCCGAGTGAAAAGTGACGGTGCGGCCGCGCATCCATTGCAATTGTGCCAGGGCCTTCTCGTGGGATCCGGGCTTGCCGATCTGCCTGCCGTCCAGCGTGGCGACCTGGTCAGAGCCGATGACCAGGGTGCCTGGATGCCGCTCGGCAATGGCCTGTGCCTTGGCGTGGGAGAGCCGCAGCGCGGTGGCCTCGGGGCTTTCGCCGGGCTGCGGGGTTTCGTCGATGTCGGGGATCGCCACCTCGAAAGGAATGCGCAGGCGTTCCAGCAGTTCGCGGCGATAACGTGAGCTGGAACCCAGGATCAGGGTGGGGCGGGAAGTTTGCGACATAAGTAATTGAGCGAAAAGGGAAAGCGGCGAATGACCGTCTTCCAAAATTTTGACCGCGGCAGCAGAATCGACGTATAATCTCGCGTTTAGCCAAGCAAGTCCGGCGCAATACCGTGTTTTTTCCGGTGTTGTGTAGCTTCCGAGTCACGTTTCGACGGTGCGTATACAGGTATATGTCAGGTATACGTAAAAATGCGTCGAAGCCGCGATCCTCCGGGAGGCCTCCCGGCATGACGGCACGATAAGACATGACCCAGCCGATTGACCTGCGCGCGCTCGATCTCTTTGCGTTTTGCCGCGCTGGCGACGACGCCACCGGCGAAGTTGCTGCTCGCGATTTGCCGCGCATCATAGCCGAGACTGCGGCGCAAGCGCCAGCATCGGCACCGGACGAGGTGTTCAGCTACGCGCTTTCCGGCTTTGTCGAGGAAGAGGCGAGCGAGCCCGGCAAGCCCGCGGTGGAGCGCCTGTTCGTCGAACTGGCCGTGAATGGCCGGGTCTGGCTGGATTGCCAGCGCTGCCTGCGGGTCTACGAGCAGCCGATCGCCACGGACATGTGTTTCGAGGTGGTCGCCAGCGAGGCGGATGCCGATGCGGCGCCCATGGACGACGACGAGCTCGATGTCATCGTTGGCTCCAAGCGCTTCGACCTGCTGACGCTGATTGAAGATGAAGTGCTGCTGGCTTTGCCGGTGGCGCCCAAGCATGACGTTTGCCCCACGGTGCACGAAAGCCTCGTGACCGGGGTGGACGGACAGGCGGAACCTGAACCAGAGGTTCTGCCGGAAGAAGAAAAACGGCCTTCGCCCTTTGCGGCGCTGGCCGGCCTGAAAACGAAGCACTGAAGCCGGTTCGCCGGCATCTGGCAACGTTCCAAGGCACCAGGATCAGCATCCGGCCGGGCCCGGCTACGCCTCGTGCGGGATGCGTGTGTTACCATTGAAAAATTCTCGAAGGAGTCATCATGGCAGTTCAACAGAACAAGAAGTCGCCCTCCAAGCGCGGCATGCATCGCTCGCACGACCACCTGACCACGGCAGCGCTGGCAGTGGAGCCGACCACGGGCGAAACCCACCTGCGTCACCACGTGAGCCCGAACGGCTACTATCGTGGCCGCAAGGTCATCAAGACCAAGAACGACTGACAGATCGTTCGGCGTGACTTTGCGTCTCGTACGCGCACGTTGGTAGGTCAAAAACAAAAAAGCGGCAAAATCGTTGCCGCTTTTTTGTTGCGCGCTCGCAGCGCAAACCGTAGCGCAGGCTTCCACCGGGCCGATTTGCGCCGCCGGCTCAAGCTGAGTGCATGGCTAGATGCCGTGCGCGGCGGCGAGGGCGGCGCCAGATCTCGCCGTGGAGCGCTCCGGGAGTGCCGTCGGGTTGCCACCGGCTGGTCAGGGTCATGCCTGCCCGGCTTGGGAGCCAGGATTTCAAGTCACGCCGACCAGCGCTTCTGCACCAGGAAACAATGACGATCAAACTAGCTATCGACTGCATGGGTGGCGATCACGGTGTCTCCGTGACCGTACCGGCGGCGATCAGTTTTCTCTCCAGCCATAGCGACGCCGAAGTGGTGCTGGTCGGCTTGCGGGACAGCATCGAGCCGCAGCTCAAGAAGCTGCACGCGCTCGACCATCCGCGCGTGCGCATTGTCACCGCGTCCGAAGTCATCACCATGGATGACCCCGTTGAAGTGGCGCTGCGCAGGAAGAAGGATTCCTCGATGCGCGTGGCGGTGACCCAGGTGAAGGAGGGGCTGGCTGGCGCGTGCATCTCGGCAGGCAATACCGGCGCCCTGATGGCGGTGTCGCGCTATGTGCTGAAAACGCTCGAAGGCATCGAGCGGCCGGCTATCGCCACCACCATTCCCAACGAGCAGGGCTGGGGTACCACGGTGCTCGACCTCGGTGCCAATGCCGACTGCGAGCCCGAGCACCTGCTGCAGTTCGCGCGCATGGCGGAGGCCATGGTCGCCGTGGTGGATCACAAGGCACGCCCGAGCGTCGGCCTGCTCAACATCGGCGAGGAAGTGATCAAGGGCAACGATGTGGTGAAGCGCGCGGGTGAGCTGCTGCGTGCTTCGGAACTCAACTTCTACGGCAACGTGGAAGGCAACGACATCTTCAAGGGCACTACCGATATCGTGGTGTGCGATGGCTTTGTCGGCAACGTCGCGCTAAAGAGCAGCGAAGGGCTGGCCAAGATGATCGCCAACATGATCAAGGAAGAATTCACGCGTTCGTGGTTTACCAAGCTGCTGGCGGTCCTGGCTTTGCCGGTACTCAAGCGATTGTCCCGGCGCCTGGACCCGGCGCGCTACAACGGCGCTTCCCTGCTCGGCCTGCGCGGGCTGGTCGTCAAAAGTCATGGTTCCGCCGACGCGCACGCTTTTGAGTGGGCTATCAAACGCGGGTATGATGCGGCCAGGAATGGTGTGATCGAACGCACCATTCAGGCCTTCGCCAACAAGTCAGGTAACAGCACTCCGGCTACCGGCCCGCAGTCAGGCGCCGAGGATTCCAGTCCAAGCCCGCACGCCGCCTGAGGTCTTGATGTAGATGCCGCGGGCGACGACCCGTGGCCAGACGATCGATCCGACATTACATGACAAGCTACGCAAAAATCATCGGGACCGGGAGCTATTTGCCTCCGCGGCGCGTCACCAACCAAGATATCGCGGCGCAACTGGCTGAGAAGGGCATCGAGACCAGCGACGAATGGATCTTTTCGCGCAGTGGTATCTCGGCCCGCCATTGGGCCGAACCGGATGTCACCAGCAGCGACCTCGCCGTCAAGGCGGCGGAGCGCGCGCTGGAGGCTGCCGGCATCGATCGCCAGAGCATCGACCTGATCATCGTTGCCACTTCCACGCCCGATTTCGTCTTCCCCAGCACCGCCTGCCTGGTGCAGCAGAAGCTTGGCATCACCAACAACTGCGCGGCGTTCGACCTGCAGGCCGTGTGCTCCGGCTTTGTCTATGCGCTGGCCACCGCCGAGAAATTCATCCGCAGCGGTTCACACCGCAATGCGCTGGTGATTGGCTCGGAAGTGTTTTCCCGCATCCTGGATTTCAACGACCGCACCACCTGCGTGCTGTTCGGCGACGGTGCCGGCGCAGTCGTGCTGTCGGCCTCCGAGGAGCCCGGCATCCTGTCGTCGGCGATGCACTCCGACGGCAGCCATGTGGATATCCTGTGCGTGCCGGGCAACGTCTCGGGCGGCAATATCACTGGCAACCCCTTCTTGCACATGGATGGCCAGGCTGTGTTCAAGCTGGCGGTCACCGTGCTCGACAAGGTAGCGCGCGAAGCACTCGCGGGCGCGCAGTTCCCGGCGGAAAAGGTCGACTGGCTGATTCCGCACCAGGCCAATATCCGCATTATGCAAAGCACGGCCAGGAAGCTTGGCCTGCCCGCCGAGCGCATGGTGGCTACGGTGCATGAGCACGGCAACACCTCGGCTGCCTCGATCCCCCTGGCGCTCGACGTGGCGGTGCGCGATGGCCGCATCGGTGCGGGGCATCACGTGCTGATGGAAGGCGTGGGCGGCGGATTCACCTGGGGCGCGGTACTGCTGCGCATGTAATATTCGGGCCGGCGCGGCGGTGTCATGCCGCTGCACCGACCTGGCGCCATTCATCTTTACGATTCGATTGCGATGAAATTCTCCTTTGTATTCCCAGGGCAAGGCTCGCAGGCAGTTGGCATGCTCAACGCCTTTGCCGGCAATGCGGTAGTCCGTGCCACGCTGGATGAGGCATCCGCCGCACTTGGGCAGGACCTGGGCCGACTGATCGCCGAAGGCCCGGCCGAGGACCTGAACCTCACCACCAACACGCAACCGGTGATGCTGACCGCCGCCGTGGCCATCTACCGCGCCTGGCTCGACGCGGGCGGCACGGCTCCGGCCGTGGTGGCAGGGCACAGCCTGGGCGAATATTCCGCGCTGGTGGCAGCCGGCGTGATCCCCTTCGCTGACGCGGTGCCGCTGGTGCGCTTCCGCGCACAAGCCATGCAGGAAGCCGTGCCGGTTGGCGAGGGCGGCATGGCGGCCATCCTGGGCCTGTCCGACGATGACGTGCGCGCCGCTTGCGCCGAAGCCTCGGCGACCGGTGCCGGCGTGGTGGAGGCCGTGAACTTCAACGCCCCGTTGCAGGTGGTGATCGCCGGCAACAAGGGTGCCGTGGAGAAGGCCTGCGAAATGGCCAAGGCACGTGGCGCCAAGCGCGCGCTGCCGCTGCCGGTGTCGGCACCGTTCCACTCGTCGCTGCTCAAGCCCGCATCGGACCGCCTGCGCGAGCGCATGGCTGGCATGGTGTTTACCGCGCCGTCGATTCCGCTGGTGAACAACGTCGATGTGGCCATCGTCAATGACCCGCAAGCCATCAAGGACGCGCTGGTCCGCCAGGCCGCAGCCCCGGTGCGCTGGGTCGAGTGCGTGCAGAAGATCGCTGCGGAAGGCGTGACCCATGTGATCGAGTGCGGCCCCGGCAAGGTGCTGGCCGGCATGACCAAGCGCATCGACGGCAGCCTGGTGGGCGGGGCGATCTTCGATCCGGCCTCGCTGCAGGACACGCTGGCGCTGCTGAAGTAAACAAGGACCAACGCAATGACAAAATTTCTGGAAAACCAGGTCGCGCTGGTAACCGGCGCATCGCGCGGCATTGGCCGCGCCATCGCACTGGAACTGGCCGCCCAGGGCGCCACGGTGGTGGGTACCGCCACCAGCGAGGCGGGTGCAGCTGCCATCAGCGAGTACCTGGCGGCAGCCGGCGGCAAGGGCCGCGGCGCCGTGCTCAACGTCAATGATGCAGCGGCGTCGGAAGCGCTGATCGACGAACTGGTCAAGGCACATGGCAGCCTGGGCGTGCTGGTGAACAATGCCGGCATTACCCAGGACCAGCTCGCCATGCGCATGAAGGACGAGGACTGGGGCGCGGTGATCGAGACCAATATGACGGCGGTGTTCCGCCTGTCGCGCGCCGTGCTGCGCCCGATGATGAAGGCCCGCGGTGGCCGTATCATCAACATCACCTCGGTGGTCGGCTCGACCGGCAACCCGGGCCAGATGAACTACGCGGCGGCCAAGGCCGGCGTGGAAGGCATGAGCCGCGCGCTTGCACGCGAGATCGGCAGCCGCAACGTCACCGTCAATTGTGTGGCGCCGGGCTTCATCGATACCGACATGACCAAGGTTCTGTCGGATGAGCAGCATGCGGCACTGAAGACGCAGATCCCGTTGGGCCGGCTCGGCCAGCCGGAGGACATCGCACATGCGGTGGCCTTCCTGGCAGGTCCGCAGGCGGCCTACATCACTGGTACAACGCTCCATGTGAATGGTGGCATGTACATGAATTGATCACCTTGTGCGGTGGCCGGATTCGAGGGAGAAGCCGGCAGAAGCTGTACGAAGTGGTTATTTTTAAAACTGATCGGGCGCAGTTCTTGCAATAGATGGCGGGGGGCATTTTTATGGCCCAAACCTGCTAAAATGCGCCCACTTTTTGTCGAACTTCCCTGGAGGGTTACATGGACAATATCGAACAACGCGTCAAGAAAATCGTGGCAGAGCAACTCGGCGTGGCCGAGGCAGACATCAAGACCGAATCGTCGTTTGTGAACGACCTGGGCGCTGACTCGCTCGACACGGTTGAACTGGTGATGGCGTTGGAAGATGAATTCGGCATGGAAATTCCTGATGAGGAAGCCGAGAAGATCACGACCGTGCAACAGGCAATCGATTACGCCACTGCACACGTCAAGGCCTAAGCCTGTCGTATCTGAATTCCGAGCCACAGAAGGCAGGCGCGTGGGCCCATGGGTCCGCCGCGTTGTTTTCTGTGGCTTTCGTCTGTTCGAAGAAGCACAATTGGATGCGTTGCGCCGGTGTCGGTGCAGCCAGTTGCTGGCCGTTGGCCTGCATCGATTCCCAATCCGGTTTTGTTTCACGTACCCGTAGGAAATCATAGTGAGCCGTCGTCGCGTCGTCGTCACTGGGCTTGGCCTTGTGTCTCCGGTCGGAAACACGGTTGCCGAAGGCTGGGCCAACCTGGTTGCCGGCAAGTCTGGCATTGCCACCGTCACCAAATTCGATCATTCCGCGCTTGCCGTGCACTTTGCTGGCGAGGTCAAGGGGTTCAACGCCGAGGACTACATCCCGGCCAAGGAAGCCCGCCATATGGATACCTTTATCCACTATGGCATTGCAGCGGGTTCGCAGGCGCTGAAGGATAGCGGCTACGAAGTGACCGAAGCCAATGCCGATCGCATTGGCGTGCTGGTCGGATCGGGCATCGGCGGCCTGCCGATGATCGAGGATACCCACGCGGAGCTGACCAATCGCGGCCCGCGCCGGATCTCCCCGTTCTTCGTGCCTGGCTCGATCATCAACATGATCTCGGGCCACCTGTCCATCATCCATGGACTCAAGGGCCCCAACCTGGCCGCGGTCACGGCTTGCACCACCGGCCTGCACAGCATTGGCCTGGCAGCCCGCCTGATCCAGGCGGGGGATGCCGACGTGATGCTGGCCGGTGGCGCTGAATCCACCGTCTCGCCGCTGGGCATCGGCGGTTTCGCCGCAGCGCGTGCGCTGTCGACCCGTAACGATGACCCCGCAGCCGCCTCCCGCCCCTGGGACAAGGATCGCGATGGCTTCGTGCTGGGCGAGGGCGCCGGTGTGGTCATGCTCGAGGAGTACGAGTCGGCCAAGGCGCGTGGCGCCAGGATCTATGCGGAGCTGATCGGCTTCGGCATGAGCGGCGATGCTTACCACATGACCGCGCCCAATATGGACGGCCCCCGCCGCTGCATGGCCAACGCCCTCAGGGATGCTGGCATCAATGCGGACGAAGTCGGCTATCTGAACGCGCACGGCACCTCGACTCCGCTTGGTGACAAGAACGAGACCGAGGCGATCAAGCTGGCCTTTGGCGATCACGCCTACAAGCTGGCTGTCAACTCGACCAAGTCGATGACCGGCCACTTGCTGGGTGGCGCGGGCGGGCTTGAGTCGGTCTTTACCGTGCTGGCGCTGCACCACCAGGTGTCGCCTCCGACCATCAATATCTTCAACCAGGATCCCGAGTGCGACCTGGATTACGTGGCCAATACGGCACGTGACCTGAAGATGGACGTGGCGGTGAAAAACAACTTCGGCTTCGGCGGCACCAACGGCACGCTTGTCTTCCGTCGCGCCTGAACCCGGCGGCCGCCGGGTGGCTTCCCCTTTGCGTTCCAGGGCCCATCCCTTGCGGTGGGCCCTGGCGCTGTTCCTGACCTGCGAGCTGGCAACGTTCGCGTTGCTGGCCCGGCAAGGCGTGCAGGAACTGGGGCGCTCGGCGCAAAGCTGGGATCTGACGCAGTGGCTGTTGGTAGGCGGCCTGGCCGGGCTATGCGGCTGGCTGGCCTGGCATTGGCCCAAGCTCTGGCACGGCGCCGCCTGTACCTACGGCGGCCTTGCGCCAGGGCGGGACCGTACCGGCCGGCCTGGCATCCTGGTCGACACGCCGGGCGGCAGCCGCGCGATAGCGAGGGTGGAATCCAGCTGGGAACTCGGTGAGCTGGCGCTCGTGCTGGCCCTGGAGCCGGTGACCGGACGGCCGCCACGTTTGCTGGTGGTCAATCGCGTATTTGCCGGTGCCAGCGCATTGCGTGCCCTGAGGCGCACGATTCGGGTTGCGCGCCGCGAAGGCCCGGCGGCCGGCGAGGCCGGCTGATGCGCGGCTATTTCAACCATTCTTCACAATATGCGTTGCAACGCACTGACCGTGCGGCCCGCAACGTAGGTAAAATACAACGTTTGTCGTGAAGACGATACCAAGAGATACACTGCAGGTGAAATATTCGTGAGCGAACGCGAAGCCGATCAGCTCCTCGTTGAACGCGTCCAGCAGGGCGATAAGCGGGCCTTTGAATTGTTGGTGGTGAAATACCACCGCAAGATCATCAGGCTCATTTCGCGTTTGGTGCGGGATTCCGCGGAAGTGGAGGATGTGGCACAAGACGCCTTCATCAAGGCGTATCGAGCATTGCCGCAATTTCGCGGTGAGTCGGCGTTCTACACTTGGTTGTACCGGATCGCGGTGAACACGGCGAAGAACTACCTGGCGACCCAGGGACGCCGGCCGGAAGCCTCCAGTGATATCGATGCCGAAGAGGCTGAAACTTTTGCGGACGGTGAGCAACTAAGAGATATCAATACACCGGAGTCGATGCTCCATACCCGCCAGGTGGCCGAGACGGTCAACCGCGCGATGGAAGCACTGCCCGAGGAATTGCGCACCGCCATCACCCTTCGCGAGATCGAGGGCCTCAGTTATGAGGAGATCGCGGAAGCCATGGGTTGCCCGATCGGCACGGTCCGGTCACGCATCTTCCGGGCGCGCGAGGCGATTGCCGATAAATTGCGCCCGCTGCTGGGAACAGCAGAGGGCAAGCGGTGGTAGCAGGTAGTGATGCTTGGTGGTAAGCAGTAAATAAAATGTCGTGCGGCCAGCGTTGCAGCCTATTCCTGCATCGAAAAACGACAAAGCAGTAGACGGGATTGTCGGTTGTTCAATGGTTTTTCTAGGGGTGGGAAATGGGTCAGGCTCATAAGCAGTCGGTTCATGAAGTGGAAGCAGCGGAGCAAATCTCCGTGCTGATGGATGGCGAGCTGGCGCCGCACGAAGTAAACGCAGTGCTGGATCTCGCGAAAAGCGAGGCAGGCATGGCGAGTTGGGCCTCATATCAATTGATTGGCGATGCCCTGCGTTCGGAAGAACTGACGCATGCCGGCTCGACCGATGATTTTCTTTCCCGGTTTTCCGCTCGTCTGGACAGTGAGCCGCATGTGCTGGTGCCTGCCGTCGCCAAGGCGTCGTCGGCTCATCGCCTGCTGTTCAAGCCGTCGTGGGTGCGCCGCGTCATGCCCAGCACCGCGATTGCCGCCGCAGTGGCCGCCGTCAGCTGGGTGGCCGTGCCGCAAATGCGCGGCGCCGCCGACCTCGGCACGCCGGATGCGGTAGTGGCGCGTGTCGAGCAACCTGCAGCGCCCAAGGCTGGTGGCATCGTGACTGTCTCCGCCGATAACGCGCAGATGATCCGCGATCCCCGTCTGGATGAATATCTCCGCGCTCACCGCGTCTCGGTTGCCACCGATGCGGTAGTGCCGACCATGCGCCAAGTGGCTAACAGCGCAAACTTCTCTCAGGACAATTCGCAGGAATAATGCCGGACATGCATAAAGGATGGTCGCCCGCCAACGTAGCGGGCGCACACAGAATTAGGGCCCTTCGCAGGTCCTTTTTTCTGGCCTTGTGTCTGACTGCGGCTGCGGCAACTGCGCAGCCGCCGGACAATACGCTGGCCCGTCGCGACGCAACGGCCTGGCTCAACAAGATCCATCGCGCGGCCCAGCGCGAGAATTATGTCGGTACGCTGATTTATCAGCGTGGCAGCGTGATGCATGCATCGCGTATCCAGCACTACAGCGATCTCGTCAACAACGAGTATGAACGGCTTGAGACCCTCGACGGCAAGCCGCGCGAGGTGCTGCGCCAGAACGACATCGTCCACAGCCTGATTCCCGAGGCCAAGCTGGTGGTGGTGGAGAAGCAGGAGGCCAAGGATCGTTTCCCGGCGCTGCTGGCCACCAACAAGAGCGATGTGCTCGATATCTACGATATGCGCAAGCTTCCGGGCGAGCGCGTGGCCGGCGTCGAGTGCGAGGTCTTTTCGCTCGAACCGCATGACGCAGCGCGCTACGCCGTGCGGCTGTGGGCGGAGAAGAATTCCGGCTTGCTGATGCGTGCACAGACCCTGGGCGAGGCCGGCAAGGTGCTGGAACAGGTTGCTTTCTCGCAAGTCGATATCGGCGTGCCATCGGAAAAGCAGCGCATTCTCACGGCCATCAAGAACTCCGGCTCCTGGACTCACTATGAGGTGACCAACCATCCGGCCAATATTGCCGACGAAGGCTGGAGCATCGCGGTTCCGGTCAAGGGGTTCCTGAAGATCCGTGAGGTTCGCCGCCCGCTGGGAGAGTTGCGCGCACCGCAGGCCAACCCGCGCGGCAATGTCTTCGAAGTGCTCCAGATCGTCTACAGCGATGGCTTGACCGGCCTGTCGGTGTTTATCGAGCCGGTTTCCGAGCAGCGCGTGCGCCGCGAGGGCGTCGCCTCGCTGGGTGCCACGCAGGTCGTGGTACGCCGCGTAGCCGATTTCTGGATCACCGTGGTGGGTGAAGTCCCGCCGGCCACAGTGAGGCAGTTTGCCTCGGCGGTAGAATACAAACCACCGAAGGCCCACTAGGCCGGATCGCGGCGCCGCCGCGGGCGTGAACACCGCCTGCGGGCCGCCGCTGATCGGCAACCCTGCCGCCTGTGCTTTCTTCCTCTTTTCGCTGATTTCCCGGGAGTCGACGATGTCACCAAGATCTCCAGCCTTGGCTCGGACCGTGCTCATGGCTGCCATTCTCGCCTTTGCACCCTTTGCCGCTGAGCTGAGTCACGCCCAGGCCGCCGCGCCGTCCTATAACCTACCCGACTTCACCGAGCTGGTGGAAAAGGCCGGTCCGGCTGTCGTGAACATCCGCACCACCGAGCGCGTGCGCGCGCGCGGCACGCCGGGGGGGACGGAAGATGACGAAATGGCAGAGTTCTTCCGCCGTTTCTTTGGCGTGCCCATGCCAGGTGCACCCACGCCGCCGGGCGCCCCGCGCCGTGGCCAGCCGCCGCAAGGCGAGGAGCAGAGTCGTGGCGTGGGATCGGGTTTCGTCATTAGCCAGGATGGCTATGTGATGACCAATGCCCACGTGGTTGCCGATGCGGAAACCATCTACGTCACGCTGCCCGACAAGCGTGAATTCAAGGCCAAGCTGATCGGCTCGGACAAGCGCACCGATGTCGCCTTGCTCAAGGTCGACGCGACCGGCCTGCCAAAGCTGACGCTCGGCGATTCGGACAAGGTTCGCGCGGGCGAATGGGTGCTGGCCATCGGTTCTCCCTTTGGTCTCGATAACACCGTGACCGCAGGCATCGTCTCCGCCAAGGGGCGCGATACCGGTGACTACCTGCCGTTCATCCAGACCGATGTGGCGGTCAACCCCGGCAATTCCGGCGGTCCGCTGATCAACCTGCGTGGCGAGGTGATCGGCATCAACTCGCAGATCTACAGCCGCAGCGGCGGCTATATGGGTATCTCCTTCGCCATCCCGATTGACGAAGCCATGCGGGTCACCGAGCAGCTCAAGGCGACCGGCAAGGTCACGCGCGGACGCATCGCGGTGGCGATCGGGGATGTGACCAAGGAAGTTGCCGATTCTCTCGGCCTGGGCCGTGCCCGGGGCGCGCTGGTCGGCAGCGTCGAGCCCGGTGGCCCTGCCGAGAAGGCGGGGATCGAGGCCGGTGACATCATCCTCAAGTTTAACGGTCGCGACATCGAGAAGGCGTCGGATCTGCCGCGCATGGTTGGCGACATCAAGCCGGGCACGCGCGTTCCGTTGCAGCTCTGGCGCAAGGGCGCGACGCGCGAGGTGTCCATCACCGTGGCCGAGCTGGATGCGGATGCGAAGGTGAAGGCCCGCGGCACTGGCCCGCGCGACGATAGCACCCCGCCGGCGGCCAAGCCCAATGCGCTTGGATTGATCGTCAATGAGATTCCCGACGCAAAGCTCAAGGAGCTCAAGATCAAGTCGGGGGTCGAGGTCGAGCAGGCGGATGGTCCGGCGATGCGCGCCGGCATTCGGCAGGGCGACATCATCCTGCGGTTGGGCGACAGCGATGTGACCAGCCCTAAGCAGTTCAACGAACTGGTCAAGGCACTCGACAAAGCCAAGATCGCCGCGGTGTTCGTGCGCCGCGGGGATGCCACCCAGGTGCTGACCTTGCGGCCGGGCACGATGTCCTCGCGCTGACCGGCGCTGCCATCATGGCCGATCTCACACTGTATGGCAGGAGCTACTGCCATCTGTGCGAGGACATGAAAATCGCGCTGGAGCTGCTCCGGCGCGATTTTTCCTTTGTCTTGCACGAGGTGGACGTGGATGCCGATCCGGCGGCCATGGCCCGTTTCGACGAGCTGGTGCCTGTGCTGATGGCCGGTTCTCCGGCCACCTCGGACGCGGAGCTTTGCCATTACTTTCTTGACGAAAAGCGGGTGAGGGCGTGGTTGGCCGCACATGCGGGGCCGCGGGCGCGTGAACGGGTGGGTCATGGGGCGCCAGATGGCACATAAGTGCGCCCGGCGAAGCCTGGTTTGGCTGCGGGGCTAGCGCCGTGGTCCATTTCGCAATACGGAAGTCCTTGAAAATACGGTAAAATCGCAGTTTGGCGTAAAGTCTGCGTCACCAACCTGCGGCCGGGATCGGCGTGCGCCCCGCAGGGCGCCAGTTCCAGGCCGTTCATAATTGCTGCGCCGCCCGGCGTGCCCACGCGGGCACTTCGTGGCCTGAAACGGCGCACCCCTGAGCATCAGATGGACCATATCCGCAATTTCTCGATCATCGCCCACATCGACCACGGTAAATCGACCCTGGCCGACCGCATCATCCAACTTTGCGGAGGCCTGTCCGATCGCGAGATGGAAGCGCAGGTGCTTGACTCGATGGACATCGAGAAGGAGCGCGGCATTACCATCAAGGCGCAGACCGCCGCGCTGAGCTACAAGGCGCGTGACGGCAAGATCTACAACCTCAACCTCATCGATACCCCGGGACACGTCGACTTCAGCTATGAAGTGAGCCGCTCGTTGTCCGCCTGCGAAGGCGCGCTGCTGGTGGTCGATGCATCGCAGGGCGTGGAAGCGCAGACCGTCGCCAACTGCTACACCGCGATCGAGCTCGGTGTGGAAGTGGTGCCGGTATTGAACAAGATCGACCTGCCGTCGGCCGATCCCGAAAACGCGATCCGCGAGATCGAGGAAGTGATCGGCATCGACGCGCATGACGCCACGCCTTGCTCGGCCAAGACCGGCCTCGGCGTGCAGGACGTCATTGAGGCGATGATCGCACGCGTGCCGCCGCCCAAGGGCGATCCCGCCGCCCCGCTGCAGGCCCTGATCATCGACTCGTGGTTCGACAACTACGTGGGCGTGGTGATGCTGGTGCGCGTGGTCAACGGCACCCTCAAGCCCAAGGACAAGGTCCTGCTGATGGCCACGGGTTCGCAGCACCTGGTCGAACAGGTCGGCGTGTTCTCGCCCAAGTCGCTGCCGCGCGAGTCGCTGCAGGCAGGGCAGGTGGGCTTCGTGATCGCCGGCATCAAGGAACTGAAGGCCGCCAAGGTGGGTGACACCATCACCACCATGGCGCGCAAGGCAGCCGAGCCGCTGCCTGGGTTCAAGGAAGTCAAGCCGCAGGTGTTCGCCGGCCTGTACCCGGTGGAAGCCAACCAGTACGAAGCGCTGCGCGAATCGCTGGAAAAGCTCAAGCTCAACGACGCGTCATTGCAGTACGAGCCCGAGGTGTCGCAGGCGCTTGGCTTCGGCTTCCGTTGCGGCTTCCTGGGCCTGCTGCACATGGAGATCGTGCAGGAGCGCCTGGAACGCGAATTCGACATGGACCTCATCACCACCGCACCGACGGTGGTGTACGAGGTCGACATGCGTGACAAGACCAAGCTGATCGTGGAGAACCCGGCCAAGATGCCGGACCCGAGCCGCATCGAGAACATCCTCGAGCCCATCGTCACGGTCAACCTGTACATGCCGCAGGCCTACGTCGGCTCGGTGATCACGCTGTGCACGCAGAAGCGCGGCACGCAGATCAACATGAGCTATCACGGCAAGCAGGTGCAGCTTACGTATGAGATTCCGATGGCGGAAATCGTCATGGATTTCTTCGACCGGCTGAAGTCCGTGTCGCGCGGCTACGCCTCGATGGACTATGAGTTCAAGGAGTATCGCGCTGCCGACGTGGTCAAGGTGGACATCCTGATCAACGGCGACAAGGTCGATGCCTTGTCCGTGATCGTGCACCGTTCCAACTCGCAGTACCGTGGCCGCGAAGTCGTGTCCAAGATGCGCGAGATCATCCCGCGCCAGATGTACGACGTAGCCATCCAGGCCACCATCGGCGTCAACATCATCGCGCGCGAGAACGTTAAGGCGCTGCGCAAGAACGTGCTTGCCAAGTGCTACGGCGGCGATATCTCGCGCAAGAAGAAGCTGCTGGAGAAGCAGAAGGCGGGCAAGAAGCGCATGAAGCAAGTGGGTTCGGTCGAGATTCCCCAGGAGGCCTTCCTCGCGATCCTGCAGGTGGGCGACAAGTAAGCCGGCTGGCCCGCGCCGGCACTGCCGGCAGGCTTCTGGCAGTGGTTGACGCGGACTCTATCAAAACAACACGACGATCTAGCCGACATGAATTTTGCACTGATCCTTTTTGTGCTTGTGGTTATTACGGGCATTGCCTGGGTGGCTGACAAACTGGTGTTCGAGAAGCAGCGGCGGCTTTCCGCCCAGTCCGCGCTGGCCGAGTTCGATGCGCGCAAGGCTGATCTCCAGGGACGCTACGGCGTCGGCGAGATCGACACGTCGCGTAGCCGCCTCGCCGAGGAAAAGCTGCGCCAGCCTTGGTGGCTGGAGTATTCGGCAAGCTTCTTCCCGGTGATCCTGGCCGTGTTCGTGCTGCGCTCCTTCGTGGTCGAGCCGTTCAAGATCCCGTCCGGCTCAATGATCCCGACGCTGCTGATCGGCGACTTCATCCTGGTCAACAAGTACGACTACGGCATCAGGCTGCCGGTGGTGAACAAGAAGATCCTCTCGGTCGGCGACCCGAAGCGCGGCGACGTGATGGTGTTCCGCTACCCGAAGGATCAGTCCCTCGACTACATCAAGCGTGTGATCGGAGTGCCGGGCGATGTGGTGAGCTACCAGAACAAGCGCCTGACCATCAACGGCAAGGCCGCAGACTACAGCCCGCTGCCCGACTACCTGGATGAAGAACGGCTTTCGTATTCGAAGCATTTCCGCGAGAAGCTGCCCGACGGCCCGGAGCACGGTATCCTCAACGACGCCGACCGGCCGCCGTTTGTCTCCGGCGCGGACCCCGATTTTCCGTTCCGCGAAAACTGCACTTACAATCAGCAAGGGCTGACCTGCAAGGTGCCGCAAGGTCACTATTTTGTGATGGGCGACAACCGCGACAACAGCCTGGATTCACGTTATTGGGGCTTCGTGCCCGATCAGAATATTGTCGGCCGGGCATTCCTGATCTGGATGAACCTCGGCAATATCGGACGCGTGGGGGCGTTCAAGTAAGCCTTCCGCGGCGCGAATAAATCACTCCAGTCAAGCGAGGGAAAGCGCAACATGGGTCAACAGGGTCAGAAAGGTCAGAAGGGCCAGGCTGGTCACACGGCACTGGCAAAACAGGCAGAACAAGCAGAGCAATCGGATCAATCGTGTCGGGAGGTTGGTTCAAAGAGGGGGGGGGCGCGTCTGGCGGGGCGGTACAAGGCGCGCGGATTCTCCCTTGGCAGCTTGCTGATCGTCATCTTGATTGTCGGAGGCATCGTGATCCCGGCGGTCAGGGCGATCCCAAGCTTGCTGGAGTACTTTTCGGTCAAGCGCGCCATCAGTTATGCCAAGCAACAGGCATCCAACAAGCGCGAAGTGGCCGATTATTTCGCCAAGCAGGCACAGATTGACCGTATCACCGCTGTGCGCAGCGACGATCTGGACATTCAGGAGGACGACAATGGCACGATCCGCTCGGTGGGCTTTTCCTACCGTAACGAGGTGCCGTTATACGGCCCTCTGAGCCTTATGATTACCTATTCGGGAACGCAGTACTGACATGAACCTCGATGCCTTGCAGCAACGCCTCGGCTACCGCTTCAGCAAGCCAGAATTGCTGCAGCAGGCGCTGACGCACCGCAGCCACAGTGCCTTGCACAACGAGCGCCTGGAATTCCTGGGCGATTCGGTGCTGAACTGCGCCGTGGCCGATATGCTGTACGGCATGTTCAGCAAACTCGACGAAGGCGATCTCTCCCGCGTGCGCGCCAACCTTGTCAAGCAGCAGGCGCTGTATGAAATTGCCCAGATGCTGCAGTTGTCCGAGGCGCTGCGCCTGGGCGAGGGCGAACTGAAGAGCGGCGGTTTCCGCCGCCCTTCGATTCTTGCCGATGCGCTGGAAGCCATCGTCGGCGCCGTATTCCTCGATGCCGGCTTCGAAGGTGCGCGCACACTGATCCGCAAGCTCTACATCCCCATCCTCGAGCAGGTGGATCCGCGCACGCTGGGCAAGGATGCCAAGACGCTGTTGCAGGAGTACCTGCAAGGCCACAAGATAGCCCTGCCGCAATATAACGTGATCGCCACCCATGGCGCCGCGCATAATCAGCAGTTTGAAGTCGAGTGCACCGTGCCTAAACTGGAAGTGCGGGTGTTCGGTACCGGCGCGTCGCGCCGTGCCGCCGAGCAAGCCGCTGCCAAGCTGGCGCTCGACGAGGTGCAAAAGCTCGTGCCCCAGTTGCTCAAGCGCAGCCGGGCCGAGCGCACCGGCAAGACGCGCAAGCAGCCGGTGCCGCCCGATCCCCAGTTGTCTCTCAGGTTGAAGGAATGACCGAATCTACCAATCCGCAGCAAGACGCCGCGGGTACCCCAAGCGCAGCCTTTCGTTGCGGCACCGTGGCTATCGTCGGGCGTCCCAACGTCGGCAAGTCCACGCTGATGAACGCGCTGGTTGGCCAGAAGGTCAGCATTACCTCCCGCAAGGCGCAGACCACGCGCCACCGCATCGTTGGCATCCAGACCACCGAGGACGCCCAGTTCGTCTTCGTCGATACGCCGGGTTTCCAGACCCGCCATGCCAGCGCGCTGAACCGCTCGCTGAACCGTGCCGTCACCTCGACCCTATCCTCGGTGGACCTGGTGCTGTTCGTGGTCGAGGCCGGCTACTACGGCGCCGACGACGAGAAGGTGCTGTCGCTGCTGCCCAAGAAAGTGCCGGTGCTGCTGGTCACCAACAAGCTGGATCGCCTTGGCGCGGACCGGGCTGAGGTGATGATGCCCTTCCTGGAAAAGATGGGGCACCAGTTCCAGTTCGCGGAAGTGGTGCCGATGTCGGCCAAGACGCACGATCACATCGAACGCCTGCTCACCATCATCCGGCCTTACCTGCCGGAAGGCGAGCCAATGTACGACGCCGACTCCATGACCGATCGCAGCGAGCGCTTCATGGCCTCGGAGATCATCCGCGAGAAGGTGTTCCGCTGGACCGGCGACGAGTTGCCCTACACCAGCACGGTCATCATCGAGAAATTCGAGACCGAAGGCCGGCTGCGGCGCATCTTTGCCACCATCCTGGTCGAGCGTGACGGGCACAAGGCCATGATCATCGGCAACAAGGGCGCCAAGCTCAAGACCATTTCCACGGAAGCCCGCATCGACATGGAGAAGCTGTTCGACGGCAAGGTTTACCTGGAGATGTTCATCAAGGTCAAGAGCGGCTGGGCCGACAACGAAGCTGGATTGCGCGCCTACGGCTATGAGTGATAGAGCGGGCGGGCCTGCCCTGAAGGCCCGCCGCATTGACCCGGTAGTGGAAGAAGCCGCCGAACTGCTGGGCAGCCATGCCGTGCCTGGCATGGCAGTGGCGGAGCAACGCGCGATGATGGATCGCGCGTTGCGCATTGTGCCGGCGCGCACCGAGCTGCGCGTCGCCAACCAGCCCGGCTTCGTGCTGCATGCCTGGCCTTACCGTGAAACCAGCCTGATCCTCGACGTGTTCACGCGTGACCACGGGCGCGTCGCCATGGTGGCCAAGGGCGCCAAGCGGCCGCATTCGGCGCTGCGCCCGGTACTCCAGCATTTCCAGCCGATCTCCCTGTCATGGAGCGGCCGCGGCGAGGTCAAGACGCTCACGCGCGCGGAGTGGGTTGGCGGCATGCTGCCGCTGGCAAGCGACGCGTTGCTCTCGGGTTTTTATCTCAACGAATTGCTGCTGCGCTTTTGCGCCCGCGAAGACGCCCACGTTACCCTGTTCCGCCAGTACATGGCCACGCTGACCCAGCTCTCGCACGGCGAGCCGGCCGGACTGGTGCTGCGCGGCTTCGAGCGTGTGCTGCTGCAGGAAACCGGCTTTGCGGTGGCTTTCGATGAGTGCGCCAATTCCGGCGAGACGGTCGAGCCGGCGCTGGACTATGTCTACCAGCCCGAGCGGGGCGTGCGTCGCGCGCAGGCCAGCGATCCATCATCCTGGCCGGTGGTTTCGGGGCAGACGCTGCTCGACATGTCGCAGGACGACTATAGCCGTACACAAACTGTCACGCAAAGTCGCGCCCTGATGCGCTTCCTGCTGCATTATTATTTGCAAGGCGCGCCGCTGAAGACGCGCCAGATCTTGATCGACCTGCACTATCTCTGATTTATTTCTGAGCCTTTAGAGCCCACCCGCATGATTTTCCACGCGCATCCCGGCGTCATCGACCTTGGCGTCAATATCGACCACGTGGCCACGCTGCGCAATGCGCGCGGCACGGCCTATCCCGATCCGATCCAGGCAGCGCTGCAGGCCGAGCAGGCCGGCGCCGACCTGATCACGCTGCACCTGCGCGAAGACCGTCGTCATATCCGCGACGCCGACGTGCACGCGCTGCGCCCGCTGCTGGCCACGCGCATGAACCTGGAGTGCGCGATCACCCAGGAAATGCTCGACATCGCCTGCGGGATCCGTCCGCAGGATGTCTGCCTGGTGCCCGAGCGGCGCGAGGAGGTCACCACCGAAGGCGGCCTGGACGTAGCCGGGCGCTTCGAGCAGGTCAAGGCCGCCTGCCGCCAACTGGCCGACGCGGGCATTCGCGTCTCGCTGTTCATCGATGCGCAGGTCGAACAGATCGAAGCCGCTGCCGCTTGCGGCGCGCCGGTGGTGGAACTGCACACCGGGCGCTACGCCGATGCGCATTCGGCCGAGGAGCAGGCCGCCGAGCTGCGCCGCGTCGCCGAAGGCGTCGATGCCGGCGTGCGGCTTGGCCTGGTGGTCAACGCCGGCCACGGCCTGCACTACACCAATGTGCAGCCGGTGGCCGCGCTGCATGGCATCAAGGAACTGAATATCGGCCACGCCATCGTCGCGCATGCGGTCTTTGTCGGCTGGCAGAACGCCGTGCGCGAGATGAAGGCCATCATGGTTGCCGCGCGTCTGGGCACCACCTATCCGCGCCCGGACGCCGCAGCGTGATCTACGGCATCGGCACCGACATTATCCAGATCGATCGCGTGCAGGGCGTGATGGAGCGCACGCGCGGCCGGTTTGCCGAGAAGGTGCTCGGTCCGCAGGAACTCCAGAAGTACCACGCCCGCAAGGCGCGCTCGGAAAAACGCGGGCTCGCTTTCCTGGCCACGCGTTTCGCTGCCAAGGAGGCCTTCTCCAAGGCGATCGGCCTGGGCATGCGCTGGCCGATGACCTGGCGCGCGATGGAGCTGCTGAACCTGCCCTCCGGCGAGCCGTATCCGCATTGCCACGGCGAGCTCGACGCCTGGCTGCGGGAACGCGGCCTCGTGGTGCGGGTCAGTGTCAGCGACGAACACGATTATGCGGTCGCTTTTGCGATTGCCGAGCCGGGCGGCGCTGGCGTCAGCCCGCCGCTCGCCTCCCAGCCTAGTGAAGAATCCAAATGATCAAGAAGATTTCCGGTAAACGGCCGGGTCCGGTTGTACTCGATGTCAAAGGCAAGCAGCTCGATGCGGACGATGTCCGCCGCATCTCTCACCCGCTGACCGGCGGCGTGATCCTGTTCGCGCGCAACTTCGAGTCGCGCGCGCAATTGCAGGCACTGACGCACGAAATCCGCACCGTGCGCGACGATGTGCTGATCTGCATCGATCACGAGGGTGGCCGGGTGCAGCGCGCCAAGACCGATGGCTTCACGCACCTGCCGGCGATGGCCCGGCTTGGCGCGTTGTGGGACCAGGATGTGCTGGCGGCAACCAAGGCGGCCGTTGCCTGCGGCTACGTGCTGGCGGCCGAGTTGCGCGCCTGCGATATCGACCTGAGCTTCACCCCCGTGCTCGATCTGGACTACGGGCTCAGCGCCGTGATCGGCGACCGTGCCTTCCACGCAGACCCGCGTGTGGTGACCATGCTCGCCAACCACCTGACCCACGGCCTGCTGCTTGCCGGCATGGCCAATTGCGGCAAGCACTTCCCGGGGCACGGCTTTGTGGCCGCGGATTCGCACGTGGCCGTGCCGGTGGACGAGCGCGGCCTCGACGAGATCCTCTCGCAGGATGCGCGCCCCTACGAGTGGATGGGGATGACGCTGTCGTCGGTGATGCCGGCGCACGTGATCTACCCCAAGGTCGACCCGCACCCGGCCGGCTTCTCGCGCTACTGGCTGCAGGACGTGCTGCGTACCCAGCTGGGCTTTGAGGGCGTGATCTTCAGCGATGACCTGAGCATGGAAGGGGCCAGCGTGGCAGGCACGGTGACCGAGGCCGCGCGTGCTGCCTTGGGCGCCGGATGCGACATGGTGCTGATCTGCAACCATCCGGAGCGGGCCGACCAGTTGCTGGATGAGCTCGATGTGCGTATCGGCAAGACCTCGCAACGCCGTATCCGCCGACTGTTCGGGCGCCGCAAGCCGCTGGACTGGAACAAGCTGATGCAAGAGGCGGAGTACGCCGCCGCCATGGGCGTGCTCAAGCGCCACGGCCTGATAGCCTGACGCTGCATTCGCCGAGGGCCGGCAAGTCGCAGGGAAAAGAAAAGGGCAGCCGAAGCTGCCCTTTTTCCGTTGCGCCACCCGCGCTGCGGATGGCGGCGAATCGGCTGCGCTTAGTTTGCGCGGCTGCGGTATTCGCCGGTACGGGTGTCGATTTCGATCTTGTCGCCGATGCTGCAGAACAGCGGCACTTGCAGCTCGAAGCCGGTGTTGATCTTGGCGCCCTTGAGTACCTTGCCCGACGAGGTGTCGCCCTTGACGGCCGGCTCGGTGTAGGTGATCTCGCGGACCAGCGTGGTCGGCATATCCACCGAGATGGCCTTGTCGTTGTAGAACACCACTTCGACGGTCATGCCGTCTTCGAGGTAGTTCAGCGAGTCACCCATGCTGTCTTGCTCGACTTCGTATTGGTTGAAGTCGGTATCCATGAACACGTACATCGGGTCGGCGAAGTACGAGTAGGTGCATTCGCGGCGTTCCAGCATCACGACTTCAAACTTGTCGTCAGCCTTGAAGACGGATTCACCCGGGGCTTCCGTCAGCAGGTTCTTGTACTTCATCTTGACCACGGCGGAGTTGCGGCCCGACTTGTTGTACTCAGCCTTCTGCACGACCATCGGGTCGGTACCGATCATGAATACGTTGCCGACGCGGAGTTCTTGTGCGGTTTTCATCTGAACTATTTCCTGAAAAAGAATGTCTCGGAATTCGGTATGGCGAAGGCGCTCTGCCGACACACTGCACGCAAGCTTGCGCGGGGCGTTTCCGTCTTCCGGCCTGGTCACCATCAAAATAACCCGTTATTTTACCCGATTTTCGCAGAAGGCCGCGAGATTTGCGGCCAGGTCGCCAAGGTGCTGCAGGCTGCGCTGCCACTGCTCGGTGGCCGCACCCAGCACGGGCA
This sequence comes from Cupriavidus sp. PET2-C1, assembly GCF_054515855.1. Lineage (NCBI taxonomy): Bacteria > Pseudomonadati > Pseudomonadota > Betaproteobacteria > Burkholderiales > Burkholderiaceae > Cupriavidus > Cupriavidus sp. PET2-C1. The sequence continues at coordinate 2,860,936 of NZ_CM137259.1, read as the reverse complement.
GATGGGCACGCAGGCGCGACCAGTCAGGTGATTCACCATCCTTATTCCAGCTGTGCCAGAAGGTGGAAAGTGCATTGGCAACCTCAGTATGACCGCTTCGCTCCAGCCGCTGCAGGAACAAAGCCAGGAAGGCATCGAGCTTGACCATGTGCGCCGCGTCGGATTGCGGGTAGATATGCCAGACAAAGGGCCGGCCGGCCCACTGCGCGCGCACGAACGAATCCTCGCCACGCACGAAGTTCAGGTCACATAGCCAGAGCAGTTCATCGTAGTGCTCCTGGCGCACAAAGGGCACCACCTGTACGGTCAGGTTGCCGCGCTCGAAGGCGCTGCCGGGCATGCAACCTGCCGCCCCGAACCATTCGCTTGCCTGTTGCGCCGCCAGGCCGGCCGGGACCAGGCACTGGACGGGCTCCGGGCCATCCCGCCATTGCGCGAGCAGCGCCGGCAACGCGGCGTTGGCATATGCGAACAGGCTGACTTTCAGCGCGCCGTCGATGGGCTGGAAGCCAAGGCGATGCCAGAGTGCCGCTTGGGCCGCGGGGCTGGTGCGCAGGTGCTCGCGCTGCATGCCGAGCATGGCTTCGCGCAGCAGGCCGCCCGTGCCGGGCTCGAAGCCGGGGAAGAAGAAATACTTGACCAGCGGCAGGTGCGGGTGGGGCGAGGCCATGCCGTGGTGTTCCCTGACCCAGGGCTCGGCGCTCATGTATTCGAGATTGATCCAGGCCGGCTTGGGCTCGCATGCGGCCATGGCGGCCAGGAATACGGCCGGCAGGTCGCAGGCGAAGGACTCGATCACCGCGTCGTGCGGCGTGACCCCCGCGAAGCGCGCGGCGCTCTCCTGGGCGCTTTCCTGGTCCGTGCGCTGCCACGGGCGAATCGTCACGCCGGCAAGCACTTGCTCTGGGGCGGCGATGTCGAGGCCAGGCGCAAGGCGCTCGAAGCTGGCCAGGTCGTCCACCCACAGGCGCACGGCGTGGCCGTGTTCCTGGGCCAGCTGGCGTGCCAGCCGCCAGCAGACGCCGATATCGCCATAGTTGTCGATGACGGTGCAGAAGATGTCCCAGGAGCGGATGGCGCGATCGGGCTGAGTGGGCATGGTGGCGGGACTCCGCGAGGATTTGCTCTAAACTTGCGATTTTAGAGCTTGTTGCGCCATGGCCCCGCCGGGCATGCGCGCCACCAGCCAACCCACGGTCAATTCGCTACCGATGTCCCAGCAGGAACCTGAACCCCACGATCAGGGCGCGCCCGCCTCCGCCCAGCCGGATGGGCTGCCCGAGCAGCCGACCAAAGCGTCCTCGGCGGCCCCTTGCGCGGCACCTGCCGAACCCGTGCCGGATGCGCCGTTCGACGCCAAGGCCGTGATTGCGCAATTGCCCGGCCTGCCCGGGGTCTACCGCTACTTCGATGCCCAGGGCAATGTCCTTTACGTGGGCAAGGCGCGCGACCTGAAAAAGCGCGTCTCCAGCTACTTCAACAAGACGCTGCTGTCGCCGCGCATTGCCATGATGGTGGCCAAGATCGTGCGCATCGATACCACGGTGGTGCCCACCGAGGCCGAGGCGCTGCTGCTGGAGAACAACCTGATCAAGGCGCTGGCGCCGCGCTACAACATCCTGTTCCGCGACGACAAGTCGTATCCGTTCGTCAAGCTGACCAGCCATCGCTTCCCGCGCATGGCGTATTACCGCGGCGCCACTGACCGCAAGCATCAGTATTTCGGGCCTTTCCCCAGCGCTGGCGCTGTGCGGGAAAGCATGCAGATCCTTCAGCGCGTGTTCCAGCTGCGTACCTGCGAGGACACTGTATTTGCCAATCGCACGCGGCCTTGCCTGCTGCATCAGATCCACCGCTGCACCGGGCCTTGCGTGGGCGCCATCAGCGAGGCGGATTACACGCGCGACGTCAGCAACGCGGCGCGCTTCCTGCAAGGCCGTCAGAACGAGGTGCTCGAAGGCTTGCAGGCGAAGATGGAAGAGCACGCCGGGCGGCTGGAGTTCGAGCAGGCGGCGGCGGTGCGCGACCAGATTGGCGCGCTGTCCACCGTGCTCAAGCGGCAGGCCGTGGAGGAGGTTGGGCAGTCCAGCGACATCGACGTGCTTGCAGTGGCGGTGGAGGGGGGGCGTGCGTGCGTCAACCTGGCGATGGTGCGCGGCGGCCGCCATCTCGGCGACAAGGCTTACTTCCCGGCGCACGTCGAGGAGGGCGCGATGATTGTCGGGCACCAGGACGACGATGCCGGTGCCAGCGCGGCGATCGAGCCGGGCGTTGCGGCTGGCGAAGGCGCGGCAGCGCCCGGCGGTCCGGCCGGCATACCGGTCGAGCGCATCGCCGCCGAGGTGTTGTCCGCCTTCATGGCGCAGCACTATCTTGACCAGGCCGTGCCGCCGATCCTGGTAGTGAGCCACCTGCCGCCAGACAAGGCGCTGTTGGAGGCATTGACGATGCAGGCGGGGCGCAAGGTCACGCTGGTGCGCCAGCCGCAGGGGCAGCGCCGGTCCTGGCTCGAGATGGCGCAGAAAGGCGCCGAGCTGGCGCTGTCACGCCGCCTGGCTGAGCAAGGCAGCCAGCAGGCCCGTACGCGGGCGTTGGCCGAGACGATCGGCATCGACATGGAAGACCTCGCGTTGCTGCGGGTCGAATGCTTCGACATCAGTCACACCGCTGGCGAGGCCACGCAAGCGTCTTGCGTGGTCTTCCACCATCACGAGATGCAGAACGCGGAGTACCGCCGCTACAACATCCAGGACATCACGCCCGGCGACGACTACGCCGCCATGCGTCAGGTGCTGACCCGCCGCTACCAGAAGCTGGTGGAGATGCTGGAGCAGGCGCAGGGGCAGGAGCCCGTCCCCGAGGGGGGCGAGCAGGGCGGCGAGGCGGGGGCGTCCAGTGCGCTGGCGCTGGTGCCGAACGTGGTGCTGATCGATGGCGGCAAGGGCCAGGTGGAGGTTGCGCGCCAGGTGTTCGAGGAGCTTGGCCTCGATATCGGGCTGTTGGTCGGCGTGGCCAAGGGCGAGGGCCGCAAGGTCGGGCTGGAGACGCTGATCTTCGCCGATGGCCGTCCTTCGCTGGAGCTGGGGCAGGGCAGTGCGGCGCTGATGCTGGTGGCGCAGATCCGCGACGAGGCGCACCGCTTTGCCATTACCGGCATGCGCGCGCGCCGCGCCAAGGTGCGCAACACCTCGCGGCTGGAGGAGATCGAGGGCGTCGGCGCCCGTCGCCGGCAGAAGCTGCTCACGCGCTTTGGCGGCTTGCGCGGGGTGGTCGCGGCCAGCATCGACGAACTGGCCAGCGTCGATGGCATCTCGCACGCGCTGGCCGAGGAAATCTATCGCCAGCTACATTGATCCGGCCAAATCCGACGCCCATGTGGCAGGAAATGCTCGGCCATCGTTGAAATAGGCGACAATCTCGGCGTTGCCCATTGCCGTCGTCTCGTTCCGAGCCCCCATGCCGCTGAATATACCGATCCTGCTGACCTGGCTCCGTGTTGCCATGATTCCCCTCGTGGTGGGCGTGTACTACCTGCCCGAAGCATGGCTGCCCATGCATGCCAAGAACATGACGGCAGCCGGCTTTTTCATCGTGGCCGCGGTCACCGACTGGCTGGACGGTTTCCTGGCCAGGCGCTGGAACCAGACTTCGTCCTTCGGCGCCTTCCTCGATCCGGTGGCCGACAAGCTGATGGTGGCGGCCGCGCTGCTGTCGTTGCTGGCGCTGGGCCGGGTGGCGGACCTGATCGCGCTGGTGATCATTGGGCGGGAGATCACCATCTCCGCGCTGCGTGAGTGGATGGCGCAGATCGGGGCGTCGAAGAGCGTCGCGGTGAATTTCCTCGGCAAGCTCAAGACCACCTTCCAGATGATCGCGATCCCTCTGCTGCTCTTCAACGATAGCCTGCTCGGCATCGTCGATGCTTCCGTGCTGGGCGCATGGCTGATCTATGTGGCGGCGGTGCTGACCCTGTGGTCGATGTTCTATTACATGAAGCTGGCGTGGCCGCAGATTCGCGAGCGCAGTGGCCTAAGTGGCGAGGCCACCGCACAAAAGTGATGATTCGATGAAAAATATGCTTGACGACCACGCCGCTGATTTGCAATAATCCTGTTCTCGCTTCTGACGAAACAAACCGAACGAAGCGAAAAGCAGCAAGAATGTAGCGAGATGTGAGCAGTATCGGCACAGAAGCTGTGTTTTGAGTAAGAAGTTAGCAGGATCCTGCGGGAGTAGCTCAGTTGGTAGAGCGCAACCTTGCCAAGGTTGAGGTCGCGAGTTCGAGCCTCGTCTCCCGCTCCAGGTTTCGGTTAAATTTGGAATCCACGGTGTGTTTTTGTGGTTCCAGGTTGGCACGCAGAGTAGTCAAAGTAGTAAATGCGGGAGTAGCTCAGTTGGTAGAGCGCAACCTTGCCAAGGTTGAGGTCGCGAGTTCGAGCCTCGTCTCCCGCTCCAATCCCAAAGGGAAGCACCGCTTCCCTTTTTGTTTGTGATGGTAGTGCGCAAGCGCAACCCGGCAGGGTCTGGCGAATGCGGCTACAATCCAGCAGCCGTCACCCGGCGGGGTGGCAGAGTGGTCATGCAGCGGCCTGCAAAGCCGTGTACGCCGGTTCGATTCCGACCCCCGCCTCCAAGATAGTCAAGCACAGAGCGCTACCCTAACCGGTGGCGCTTTTTGCTTTCTGGCGATCCGATCGCCGGTGCTATCCGTACCGGCAACTCCCTCCTCCTTCCCCCTCTTTTTTCCCCTCAATTTTCCGCCCGCTCACGCGTCTCGGCTCTTTTTTGTCGTTTATCCTCTTCGATTTTTAGGACAAGTCCTAATATCGTCGCTTATTTTTGTTGTATTTCCCAATTTTGCTTCAGCTATTCACGCGGCTGCCGTAAAGGCGGATGTGAGGGTCGTCCAAAAGACGGCTCGCCGGATTCCGAGATTGTTGCAAGCGCGCTTCCAAAACAGACTGCCTGACCCCGTTCCCGTTGCCCACGGGCGTCATTTCATCGTCCACCTTTATTGGAGAATCGGTGCCGCGCTCGCGCGCGCGCCGACATTGCGTCATGAACATCACTCAACGTCTCTTAGCCACCTTGTCGCTGGCCCTGCTGGCGCTGCTTGCCGTCGGAGTTGGCGGACTCTGGCAACTCCGCGAGTCGCAGGAGCGTTTTACCTACTTCAACGACAACACGCTCACCAGCGTTCGCATGCTGAGCGACCTGCGCGATACCGTCAGCACCATGCGCGTGTCGCTCTACCGCTATGCCTTGTCGCCGGATGCAAGCAGCCGCTCGGACGCCGTGAAGAATTTGGCGAAGGCGGACGAGAGCTTCGACAGCACGGTCGCAACCTACGAGCGCAGCGATATTTCCGACGAGACCGACCGCCAGATGCTGGAGGCGGACCGCGCCGCGGTGAGGCAATATCGCGCGGAGCGGGAGCGCTTCCTGGCGCGCTTCGCCGCCAACGACGATGAAGGTGCGCGTGGCATGCTGATGGGGGGCTCGCTCTTTGTCGCGGTCTCGGCGTTGCACACTGCCATCAACGAGCACGTGGCGTACAACGCGGGACTGGGCGAGCAAGTGGTGGCGAGCAACGGCAGGGCGTACGGACTGGCCTTGATGGTCTTCTCGGCGATCATTGCCTGCGGCTTTCTGGTCACCGGTGCGCTTGGCTATTCGCTCTACCGCCGCATTCACAACAGCCTGGCCGAGATCGAGCAGACCCTGCGCTATGTGAGCGAGTCGCTTGACCTAGATCGCCGCGCTTCGGTGCGCCATGAGGATGAGATCGGGCGCACGGCGATTGCCTTCAACCAGTTGATAGAGCGTGTGGCTTTGGCACTGCGTGAAGTCCGCTCGTCGACCGACTCGGTCAGTACGGCCGCCCACCAGATTGCGGCGGGCAACGCAGATCTGTCCACGCGTACCGAGCAGCAGGCGGCATCGCTGGAGCAGTCCGCCGCCAGCATGGAAGAGTTGACCACGACCGTGCGCCAGAATGCCGACAACGCGCGCCAGGCCAGCGGCCTGGCGGACAATGCCGCCGAGGTGGCGGAGCAGGGCAGCACGGCCGTGCAGCAGATGGTGGAAACCATGGGTGCAATCAGCACCAGTTCCACCCGTATTGCTGAAATCACCACGCTGATCGAAGGCATCGCCTTCCAGACCAATATCCTCGCGCTCAATGCGGCGGTCGAGGCGGCGCGCGCCGGCGAGCAGGGCCGCGGCTTTGCGGTCGTGGCCGGCGAAGTACGCAGCCTGGCCCAGCGTTCGTCCAGCGCGGCGAAGGAAATCAAGGATTTGATCGACACCTCGGTGGACACGGTTCGCCAGGGCTCGACGCAGGCCGAGGGTGCGGGCAAGACCATGAGCGAGATTCGCCAGGCCGTGCGGCGCGTGTCCGACATCATCGGGGAGATTGCCGCGGCCTCGAGCGAGCAGAGCACCGGGATCGAGCAGATCAACCAGGCCGTGGGCCAGATGGACCAGGTCACGCAGCAGAACGCCGCGTTGGTGGAGCAGGCGGCAGCGGCTGCGCAATCGTTGGAAGAGCAGGCCGACAAGCTGCGCGATACCGTGGCGACGTTCCAGCTGGCCGGACGGTAGGGCTTCAGGGCGGCGGGATGGCCGGGCGGCGGCGCACTTCTGCGGGGATGGGGGCACATCCTGCCCCGATTCCGCGCTTTGCCATTGTGGTGATCGTGTTACATTCCATGTTGTAGTCTTCACGAGGCGTTCAGGGGATATCCGACCTGAACGGCGTGCCATCGTCGTCCGCTTGGACTCATGCCGCGCTTTTCGCCTCCAGGCTGCCGTAAAACTCCCGTTCCCGTTTTCCCTCAATCAGTGCGGTACCTCTCGGCCTGTGCCCGGCGTTCAACGCCGCAGCGCTGCCCAGAGGTCGCTTTGTGGTCCCCGCCATACGGCCGCTGGGGGCGGGCGGGTTGTCCAGTCACCGCCGCCATGGCCAAGCACGAGGAACCCAGAACGCATGCATCACGCTACCCCGCTCATCAGCACCATCGTCGGCGGTCTCGTCCTGGCGTTTATATTGGGCGCGCTGGCCAACCGGCTAAAGCTCCCGCCGCTGATCGGATACTTGTGCGCGGGCATCGTGGTCGGCCCGTATACGCCGGGCTACACCGCGGACCAGGCGCTGGCGCCGGAACTGGCGGAGCTTGGCGTGATTCTGCTGATGTTCGGGGTCGGCTTGCATTTCTCGCTCAAAGACCTGATGGCGGTGAAAACGATCGCCATTCCGGGGGCGGTGGTACAGATCGGCATTGCTACCTTGCTCGGGATGGGCGCGGCCTGGGGCTTTGGCTGGGACTGGGGGCCAGGCCTGGTCTTCGGGCTGGCACTATCGGTGGCGAGCACCGTGGTGTTGCTCAAGGCTTTGCAGGAGCGCGAGCTGGTGGAGTCGCCGCAGGGCCGGATCGCGGTGGGCTGGCTGATCGTGGAAGACCTGGCCATGGTGCTGACGCTGGTGCTGCTGCCGGCGCTGGCGGGCCTGCTCACGCCGTCCGCGGACTCGCCGGCGTCAGGCGCGGCCGCACCGGGCTCGGGTGACATCGTGTTCGCCGTGTTCGCTACCCTGGGCAAGGTGGCCGCCTTCGTCGCGGTGATGCTGGTGATCGGCCGTCGCTTTATTCCCTGGATGCTGGAGCGCATCGTCTGGACCGGGAGCCGCGAACTGTTCCGTCTGGCGGTGTTGGCAACGGCGCTCGGCGTGGCCTTTGGCGCGTACTCGCTGTTCGGCGTGTCGTTTGCGCTTGGTGCATTCTTTGCCGGCATGGTGCTGGCGGAGTCGGAGTTCAGTCACCGCGCGGCGGAGGAGTCGCTGCCCCTGCGTGACGCGTTCGCCGTGTTGTTCTTTGTTTCGGTCGGCATGCTGTTCAACCCGATGGTGCTGATCAACGACCCCTGGGGCGTGCTGGCCACGCTGTTCATCATCGTGGTGGGCAAATCGCTCGCTGCGCTTTGCATCGTTCGGGTGTTCGGGCATTCCACCCGTACCGGCATGACCATCGCGGTCAGCCTGGCCCAGATCGGCGAGTTCTCCTTCATCCTCGCGGGCCTCGGCGTCTATCTGAAGATCCTGCCTGAGCGGGGCCACGCCCTGATCCTGGCAGGCGCATTGCTGTCCATCGTGCTAAACCCGCTGCTGTTCCACCTGCTCGATCGCTATACCGCCAAGCAGGCAGGCGAAGCGGATCCCCGCCCCGCATGAGCGCATGCGGCGGCCCGTGCAGCTCACTGGCTGGTCGCCGCGGCATCGCGGCGAAGATACTCCGTAAAGGCTAGCAGGCCCTGCGTAGGGTACTTGTCCTGGTGAACCACGAGATGCAGCGGCCTCACCACGTCGGGCAGGCCATCGCGCAGCGCCACCAGCGTGCCGCGCTGCAATTCGTCTTCCACCACCTGCAGCGACAGGCAACTCACGCCATAGCCGCTCATCACGGCACGCTTGATCGCTTCGGAGTTGCCCAGCTCCAGCGCGAAGCGCAACTCGCCCAGCAGTGGTGCCAGCCGCTGTTCGATGATCTCGCGCGTGCCCGAGCCGGGTTCGCGCACGACCCAGTCGGCGTCGCGCAAGGCGGCCAGATTGCCAGGGTAGCTTGCGAGCGGGTGTGACGGGCTGACCACCACCACCATCACATCGTCCCGCCAGTGGGCGCTGCGCAGGTCGCGCTCGTGGCATGTGCCCTCGATCAGCCCGATGTCCGCCTCGAAATGCAGCAACGCCTGCAGGACCTCGCGCGTGTTGCCGATGCGCATGTCGAGCGCGCAGGGCCCGCTCTGCGCATGTCGAAAGCCCGCGAGCAGGCCCGGCAGGATATAGCTGCCGATGGTGTTGCTGGCGGCAATGCGCAGTTGCACCCCGGGTTGCACGGTGAAGCGCTCGAGTTCCTGTGCCTGGTCCAGCAGCGACAGCGCGCGCGGGAAAAACAGCCGGCCGGTCTCATTGATGCTCAGGCGACGCGCGACCCGGTCAAAGAGGGCGCCGCCCAGCGCGGCCTCCAGATCCGCCAGCGCGGCGCTGACCGCGGATTGCGACATGGCCAGCGCATCGGCCGCAGCCACGGTGCTGCCGTGCTGCGCCACCGCGACGAAAACGGAGAGTTGGCGCAGGGTCAGGCGGAGCGGGCGATGAGTCATATCTACAAAACAGGTAATGTATAGCGATATTACCTGTTTTACAGATTTCCACCTGCTAAGTACGCTTCGGACATATTCAATATGCGCCCCGAAGCCCTCCGGCGTTACGGGCAGGACCCCCGCCATGTCTTCCATTCAATCGTCCGCAGTTGCCAATCTCGGCGCCGAACCTCCCTCGTGGCCGACCCGGGTCTTGACGCTGGTGCCGCTGGGCTTCATCGCCTGGCTGGCCATGGTGCTCTCGGCGCACCCGGCGGTCTCGCATCTCGGCATGAGCGCGCTGACGCTGGCCATGTTCGCCGGCATGGTGGCGGGCAATACGCTGCCGCAACGCTGGCTCACCCCGCTTGCGCCGGGCATGCAACTGGCGCGCCAGCAACTGCTGCGCCTCGGCGTGGCGTTGTATGGCCTGCGTCTCACCTTTGGCGCGATTGCCGACCTGGGCCTGGCAGGCGTGCTGGTGCCGCTGGCCATGCTGGTCTCGACCATGCTGCTAGGCATCTGGATCGGTTCTTCTTTGCTGGGACTAAGCCGCCGGGAAGCCATCCTTGTCAGCGCGGGCAGCGCCGTATGTGGCGCCGCGGCGGCCATCGCGGTGGCTTCGGTGGTGCGCACCGACGACCGCCAGACGGCCGTTGCCGTGGCCACGGTAGTGCTGTTCGGCACGGCTGGCATGCTGCTGTATCCCTATCTGTTCGAGCTGGCCACGCAGCACTGGCACCTTGCCATCAGCGAGCGCACATTCGGCATCTACACTGGCGCCACGCTGCACGAAGTGGCACAGGTCATCGCCTCGGGCAAGATGGTCAGCGATGCCACCGCGGATGCCGCTGTGGTGACCAAGATGGTGCGCGTGTTGGCGCTGGGCCCGCTCTTGCTGGTGCTGGCGCTGTGGCCGAAGGCTGGCATCGGGCTCGAGGAAGAAGGCAAAGGCGAAAAGGCGGCGGGCGGGCGTCCGTGGGGTGCCATCCTGAAGGCGATCCCGTGGTTTGCGGTGGGGTTTGTGGCGGTGATGGCCGTGCATTCCGCGGGCCTTGTGCCCCAGGACTGGAAGCCTGCCCTGCTGGCCTTCGACAATTGGCTGCTTGCCTGCGCGATGCTGGCAATCGGCTTGCACACCCGCATCGGCACCTTGCTGCGCGCTGGGCGCAAGCCCCTGGTGCTGGCAGGCCTGCTGTTTGTGTTCCTGGTGTGCGGTGGCGCGCTGTTGTGTGCGGCGGTGGCCTGAGCGCGCAAAACCGGGACAGGGGAGGGTGCTGCCGGGGAGGGGGGTGGATGCTGGTGCGGCCGACGGGGGTCGAACCCGTAAGCCCGTAAAGGCGGCAGATTTTAAGTCTGCTGAGTCTACCAATTTCTCCACGGCCGCACGGCAAGCCCGATATTGTGGTCGGTTGGGCGCGGTGATGCAAGCTCCGCGCGGGATTTGCACCGTGGGCAGTCAGGTGGGTGGAGGCCGCGTGTATATGTGTCGTTTGTTACTCCTGGTAACAATGTAACGTTCTCGGTTTCACCTGCATTTTTTCAGGAACCTACAATACTCTTATCGAATAACGCATTTGCAAGAGGCAAGGATCATGAAACGTTGGTGGCTCGCAGGACTCGCTTTGCTTGGGGCGCTGGCATCCGGTGCGGCAATGGCCCATGTGAGCGTTGGTGTGGCGATTGGGGTGCCTGGCGTTGTGGTCGGCGGCCCGGCGTACTATCCGCCGCCCGTGGTCATGGCACCTGCCCCTGTCTACTACGGACCGCCGCCGGTCATCGTGCAGCCGGCTCCGGTCTACTACGGTTACGGTCCGGGGCCGGGCTATTACGGCCCGCGCTACTACGGCCGTGGCTACTACGGTCGCGGCTACTATGGGCGGGGCTACTACGGCCCGGGACATGGCCGCCATTGGCGATAAGCATGAACGACCTGCCTCGCGCAGGTTGGTAAAAGGGGCCCTGCGGGGCCCTTTCGTTTTTCAGGCGCAGCCTTGGGAGGCAAACTGTAGGCGGCAATCCGGACATGGTTCCATTGTTAGCGGTAGGGTCAAAAAATTTGAAGAGACAGGTCAAACCGTCTCTCATATTCTTATTAGGGTTTCCACCTATACTGCTGCTGTGACGCCGTGATGACAAGATTCCGCAATGTTTCATCATCCGGCGCCCCTCCAGCACGACCTAATTCCCAAGAGGATCCGCCCATGAAGATCAAAAACAGCCTGGTGGCGATCGCAGCCCTGACCGCCCTCTCCGCACTCTCCGCCTCCGCCTTTGCAGCCGGTATTGCCAAGGCAGACCCTTACACCGATGGCGCCAAGATCGGCAAGGTTGATCCCTACACCGATGGTGCCAAGATCGGCAAGGTTGACCCGTACACCGACGGCGCACGCAAGGTGGATCCGTACACCGACGGCGCCAAGGTTGGCGATCGCCGCGACCAGTTCAGCGACGGAGCCTGAGTTTGCCGGACACTAGCCTGCAGCCCTGAGGGCTTCGGCGGTCCGCATCCGGCAACGCCGTGAATCATCGAAAGACCCGCCACGAGCGGGTCTTTTGCTTTTTGCGGGCAGGTGCCAGGACGGTGGCGGCATGGTCATGCCAAGGGCCGTGGCGCTATACTTCCGGCTCACTGAAATGATCTTCGAGGAGAGTGGTATGCAGCAAAAAACCGTGCTGACGGCAGATGATGTGAAGAAGGTACTGGCCGCAGCCGAGCTGGAAGCCAAGAATCACCAATGGGCGGTTTCGATTGCCATCGTGGACGACGGCGGTCACCTGCTGGCATTGCAACGCCTGGACGGCGCTGCACCGATTTCGAGCTACATCGCCACCGAAAAGGCACGCACGTCGTCGCTGGGCCGTCGCGAGTCCAAGGTTTACGAAGACATGATCAACAACGGCCGTCACTCTTTCATGACCGCGCCGGTGCTGCAAGGCATGCTGGAAGGTGGTGTGCCTATCGTGGTCAATGACCAGGTAGTGGGTGCAGTTGGCGTGTCGGGCGTGAAGTCGACCGAAGACGCACAGATCGCCCGTGCGGGCATTGCCGCCCTGGGCGTCTGATACTCGCCAGCAAACAGCGGCGGCCGTGGTGCCGGCAGTGAGCGTGGCTCACTGTCCAGGCACCTCCTGCCGACTGCGGAGCGAATCGCTTGTGCTACATGACGCTGAAGCCTGTCGACGGGCTTTGGCATCGGGCTGCCGGTTCCGGTAGCCCTTCTTGCATCGAAATCCCGTACAGCATTACATGGTTGCCACGATGGTTTCCCACGGCATGGCTTGTGCCGGCGCGTGCGCGCCTGGGCACGGTTACTTCGTCAGGATCAGCTTGCCATAGCGCGTGATGCGTAGCGTGTAGACCTCACCGTTATGCAGGATCGGCAACAGGTTGGCGCCGCGCATCAGCGAATCCAGGGGCACCGCATCCCCTGCGGGCGCCGCGGGGAGGCTGTCGCGCACCAGGGCTTCGAGCCGGGCGGGCAGGGCAGCTACGGCAGACTTCATCGATTCGATCGCCGCGCTGGCTGGGCTTTCGCGCCGCGCCTGCGCAGACTTGTTGGGATTGACTTCGACCCGGCGCAGAGAAAGGCGGCGACGGGTGACTTCATGCGGTTGCGACAGCGGCAGGGTCAGGGTGCTCATGGGCGGGCTCCGGTCCGGTGGTCTGTGGCGGCTACGCGGGACTGCGAGCGGTCACGACCGGGTTCAAGTTGGCTCAATCTTAAATGAGAATTGTTATCATTACAATAGAGATTTTTAATCATGCAGGATGGGCTAGCGCAAACAAAAAGGGCACTCCATGGAGTGCCCTTTTGTCGATGCTGCGCCGCCGGCCCAAAGGGCACGGCGCGAACAACGCTAATGCTTGGGTTCCGTGATGAACCCGATCTTGCCCAAGCCGCCGTGCTGCGCGGCTGCCATGACTTCCGCCACACGCTCATAGCGCACGTCGCGATCGGCCCGCAGATGCAGTTCAGGCTGCGGCTGCTGCTGCGCGGCCTGGGCGATGTTGGCTTCGAGCGTGGGCTCGTCCACCTCAGCCTGGTTCCAGAAGATCTTGCCGCTGGCGTCGATCGCCAGGTTGATGTTCTGCGGCTTGGGATCGTTGGGCGTGTTGGTTGCACGCGGAAGGTCGATCTTGACCGTGTGGTTGATCACGGGAATGGTGATGATGAAGATGATCAGCAGCACCAGCATGACGTCGACCAGCGGCGTCATGTTGATTTCGCTCATTACTTCGTCATCGTCCGAGTCGAGGGTGCCGAATGCCATGATGACTTCCTTGTTGCCTTGCTGCGGCCTTACTGATTCTTGACTGCGAGGCGCACACCGTTGTCATCGGTGGCACGCGCGCTGGCGCTGGTCGGGCGCACACGGGCGCCGGTGACGAAGTAGGCGTGCAGGTCGTGAGCGAAGCGGTTGAGTTTCGAGATCACGCCCTTGTTGCCGCGGGTCAGCGCGTTGTAGCCGAGCACGGCGGGGATCGCAACGGCCAGGCCGAAGGCGGTCATGATCAGCGCCTCGCCCACCGGGCCTGCCACCTTGTCGATGGTCGGCACGCCGGAGGCGCCGATGTTGATCAGCGCGTGATAGATGCCCCATACGGTGCCGAACAGGCCAACGAAAGGCGCGGTGGAGCCGACGGATGCCAGCACGGCCAGGCCCGATTGCATGCGTGCAACGGCCTCGTCGATGGCGCTCTTGAGCGAGCGGGTGATCCAGTCCGAGATGTCCATCACGTCGTGCAGCTGCGGCTGGCTGGCGCGATGGTGCTGCGCGGCTTCCTTGCCGGTCATGGCGAGCGTGCGGAACGGGTTGGCTTCGCTGCTGCCAAGGGTTTCGAGGGCGTGGTCGAAATCGTCGGAGTGCCAGAACTGCTTTTCGGCGCCATGCGCCATCTTCTTGAGCCGGAAGAGGTCCCACGCCTTCGTGAGAATCACGATCCACGAAGCCAGCGACATGATGAGCAGAATGATGGCGGTGGCACGCATGACGAAATCGCCTTGCGTCCAGAGGTGAGAAAGTCCGAGGTCCTGCATGTTGGTTCCTGGTGAGGTCGGTATTGAAATCAGTTGAGTTCGAACCCGATCGGCTGCTGGGCGGTAACCGCCACGGCACGACCGTTGTCCAGATAGGGCTTGCAGCGCATGCGTCGCACCGCGTCCTCGGCGGCCTGGTCCAGCCTGGAGGATCCGCTTGAGGTCACGACCGCGGTCTTGACCACCTTGCCGGTATCGTCTGTAGTCAGACGCACCACGGCCTTGCCGGTTTCACCCATGCGGCGCGATTGCGACGGATAGGTGGGCTGCGGCGGGCTGCACTGGATCTCGCCAATGCCGACCGCGCGTGGCGCTGCCGACACAGGAGCAGCTGGCTCGGGGGCGGGCGCAGGCGGTGCCGGCGGGGCAGGCGGCGCGGGCGGCGCTTCCACGGCATTGGGCGTAGGCGGCAGCGATGCCACCGGCGTCGGCGTGGGGCGCGGTTGCGGCGGTGCAGGCTTGGGTGTGGTGACCTTCACCTGCTTGGGCGGGGTTTCCGGTTTGGGCTTTGGCGTCTCTACGGCGGGTTTTTGGGGTGGCTCAAGCGGGATGATGCGGGCGACGACTTCGGGCGAGATCACGGCCTCCGTGATCTTGCGCCCCAGCCCGCTCTGGATCAGGTAAAGCAGGCCGGCGTGGAACAGCAGGACGGCGAGCGTGATCTTGAAAAAACGTTGATCGAACATGAGAAAACAGCAGATGTCGGCGAATTGGCGCGGCGCCGGCTTTATTAGCGATAGGGCCTATTTGCGATAGAACAGGATCAGCGAGATGCCACAACCGACCAGCAAGCTAAGCAGCAATTCCATGATAAACGCTCCTTCAACAGTGATGCCGGTGGGAGCGCCGCTCTCGAGGCAGCGTGTCAGGTCGCCAGTATAAACGATAATGATTCTTATTTGGTGGCATTTTGTGCAATGCATTGAATCGCTGCCGCGCAGCCGTCTTTATACGCCGATTTGGCGATGGCTTCCCGTGGCTGCGACAAAATGCGCGCTCTCGCACGGCACAGGGTTGCCGGCAATGCCCGATCTGCCACAAAGCGCGCTAGCATAGGAAAAAGACGAACCAACCGAGCCATTCGAGCCATTCGAGCATTTTGCCGCGCTGGCCGCGGCGCCCCCCGTGCGAGAGGACCAGGCCATGGATTTCACCCGTTTCGCCGACGACGACCGCTCGACCCTCCTGCGTGCCGCGACCGGCTCGCCATGCACCTCCGCGCTCGACTGGATGTGCGCCCAGTTCGCCCTGCGGGTCGTGTGCTCGCTGGGGCCCAGATTCAACCTGCGCAGCAATATCAACGACATCCTGACCGTCAGCGCCCAGGAAATGGTGTGGCCGTACGGCGTGGTGTTGCGCGTCCAGCGCTTCCTTGCCGCGCGCTGCGCCGATATGCCGGCCTGGAAAGGCGCCGCCCGCCTCACGCCCGAAGAATTCCTGGAGCGGCACGGGCAATGGAACAGCGCGTTCGACGAGAGCGCGCTGTTCTACTACCTGGATGAGTACGTCAAGCATCACGCCAAGGATATGTTCGCCGTGTTCGATGCGTCGGCGGCGGCGCTGGCAGCGCGGCTGGATGGCGAGCGCGTGTTGCTGGTGCGTAACATCGACATGCTCAGCCATGTGCTGGATTTGCCCGAGCATGAGCGCAAGCTGTTGCTGTACGCGGCGCTCGCAAAGTACAAGCGGGACCTGCGCGCGGTGATGGTGGACTGCAAGGTGGCGCACAGCCAGGAAGCCTTCCAGATCCTCGCCGGCTTGACCGGCGCAAGTCCGGCCGCGGTGGCGATCTCGCTGCGGCCCGGCTCGCGCCTGGAGACCCTCAACCTGATCGAGCAGCCGCTGCCCGAGAACAGCGTGACCGATCTGGGCGACCTGATGCGCCTGTCGGATCGGCTGCTGCATGTTCTGCTTGGCAACTACGCGAACGAAGCCGAGATGATGGCGGTGTTCACGCGCCCGGCGGCAGCCCCCACGCTTGGCACCGGCGACTATCCGCACGTGGAGACCGATGCGCGCTACCTGTCGGCGTTGCTGGCCAACGCCACGCAGCAGCATGCCTGCGGCGTCAACGTGTTGATCTACGGCCCACCCGGCACCGGCAAGACCGAGTTCGCGCGGCTGCTGGCGCGCGAGGCTGGCTGCGAGCTGTACGAAGTGGACTGCCTGGACCGCGACGGCAACAGCTTGTCAGGCAAGGATCGCTATCGCTCGCTGCAGGTGTCGCAGGCGTTCCTGCGTGGCCGCCCGCGCACGGCTCTGCTATTCGATGAAGTCGAGGATGTGTTCCCGGGCAGCGCGCGCGAACTCACCAGCCTGTTCGGCCAGGAGGACCCGCGCGGCTCGGTGAACGGCAAGGCCTGGGTCAACCAGACGCTGGAGCAGAACCCGGTCCCGGTGATCTGGATTTCCAACTCGATTCGCCAGATCGATCCGGCCTACCTGCGCCGTTTCCAGTTTCACCTGGAGCTGAAGATCCCGCCCCCGCTGGTGCGCGAGAACATCATTCGCAAGCACCTGGGCACGCTGGACGTGAGCGACGCCTTTATCGCGTCGCTGGCCGCCCGCAAGACCCTGACGCCGGCGCAGGTGCAATCGGCCGCGCGCTTCGTGCAACTGGCGGGCTCGGGCGTGGCCGAGCCGGTGGAGGCGCTGATCTTGCGGCAGCTTGACCATGCCGACCGCGCCATGGGGTTGCGCCCGGAAGTGGAGGGGCGCCCGGTGGTGACGCACTACCGCCTGGATTACCTGAACCTGGAGACACGCTATGAGGTCGGCAAGATCGTGCAGGCGCTCAAGGCACGGCAGCGCGGCACCTTGTGTTTCTATGGCCCCCCCGGCACCGGCAAGACCGCGCTGGCCGAGCACATCGCCGCCGCGCTCGAGCAACCGCTGATGATCCGGCGCGCCTCCGACCTGATGAGCAAGTACGTGGGGGAAACCGAGCAGCAGATCGCGGCGATGTTCGCGCGCGCGGAGGAAGACGGCGCCATCCTGCTGCTCGACGAAGCCGACAGCTTCATGCAAAGCCGGCAGAATGCCGTGCGCAATTACGAGGTGTCCGAGGTCAACGAGATGCTTCAGGGCATGGAGCGCTTCAACGGCATCTTCGTTTGCACCACCAACCTGTTCGAGCGGATCGACGAGGCGGCGCTGCGCCGCTTTTCGTTCAAGATCCGTTTCCTGCCGCTCAAGCCCGAGCAACGCACGGCGATGTTCGTCGAGGAAGCGCTGGATGCCGATCCGCAGCGCATGGATGCAACCATGCGCGAGGAACTGGCGAAGATGGATTGCCTGACGCCGGGCGACTTCGCCACGGTCAAGCGTCAGTGCGTGCTGCTTGGCGAGACGCTGACGCCGGACGAGTTCCTGGCGCAGTTGCGCCAGGAGCATGCCGTCAAGCCGGATGTGCGGCAGCGCCGGCCGCTGGGGTTCCTGCAATGACCTGAAGCGGGAGCCGATGCCTCATTCGAATGCCGGCGCGGGCTCGATCACGAGGGTTTCCGCGGGCGCATCCACATGCAGCAGCGCCGCGGCCATGGCGCGCAGATGGGCGGCGTCCTTGGTCGAGGTGTAGCGGTCGTTGGGCACCGCGTCCGCGTTTGCAGCCATGTCGTGCTCGGCCAGCTTGCGCCGAAGTTGCCGCGCGATCGCGTCACCGGTATCGACCAGCGTCAAACGGTCGCCCACCAGCTCACGCACGGTGTCCGACAGGAAGGGGTAGTGGGTGCAGCCAAGCACCAGCGTATCGGCGCCGGCCTCGAGCATGGGCGACAGGTAGGCGGTGAGTTTCTCGCGTACGGCCGGGCCATTCACATCGCCTTGCTCGATCAGCGGCACCAGCCCGACGCCAGCCTCGCAGAGGAAGCGGCTCTCGCCTTCCAGGGAGGCAAGCAGGCGGCCGAACTTTGTGCTCTTCAATGTGTTACCCGTGGCCAGCACGCCAACCACTTTGCTGCGGCTGGCGGCGGCGGCGGGTTTCAGGCCGGGCTCGACGCCGATGATCGGCAACGCCAGCTTTTCGCGCAGCGTCTGCACCGCATGCATGGTCGCCGTGTTGCAGGCGATCACCAGGGCCTTGCAGCCCTGGGCCACCAGCCATTCGCAAACCTGCAGCGTGCGCGCCTCGACAAAATGCTCGGGCTTCTCGCCATAGGGCGCGTACTTCGAGTCGGCCACGTAGATCAGCGATTCCTGCGGGAGCAGGGCACGGATTTCGCGCAATACGGACAGGCCGCCGAGGCCGGAATCAAAGATGCCGATGGGTGCGTTGTTCACAGGAGGGATCGAGGCAATCAAGAGGTTAGGTAGCAAAAAGCCGGGTCGGATGACCCGGCTCTTGCAGACAGCGTCGCTGTCACGGCGTGGCTCGCGTTACAGCGCAGCGACCGGGATCTTGCCGATCTTGGCTTGCCATTCGGCGGGGCCGGTCTTGTGCACCGAGGTGCCTTCGCTGTCCACGGCGACCGTCACGGGCATGTCCTTGACGTCGAACTCGTAGATGGCTTCCATGCCCAGGTCTTCGAAGCCGACCACCTTGGCGTGCCGGATAGCCTTGGCCACCAGGTAGGCTGCGCCGCCGACTGCCATCAGGTAGGCCGACTTGTGCTTCTTGATGGCCTCGATCGCCACCGGGCCGCGCTCGGCCTTGCCGATCATCGAGATCAGGCCGGTTTCGGCCAGCATCATCTCGGTGAACTTGTCCATGCGGGTAGCGGTGGTGGGACCTGCCGGGCCGACGGCTTCGTCGCGCACCGGATCGACCGGGCCCACGTAGTAGATCACGCGGTTGGTGAAGTCCACCGGCAGCTTCTCGCCCTTGGCCAGCATGTCGGCGATGCGCTTGTGCGCGGCGTCGCGGCCGGTCAGCATCTTGCCGTTGAGCAGCAGGGTCTGGCCCGGCTTCCACGAGGCGACTTCTGCCGGCGTCAGCGTGTTCAGGTCGACGCGCTTGGAGGTCTCGGTGTTCGGTGCCCACTCGACCTTCGGCCAGGCCGACAGGTCGGGCGCTTCGAGCTTGGCCGGGCCGCTGCCGTCCAGCGTGAAGTGCACATGGCGGGTGGCCGCGCAGTTCGGGATCATCGCGACCGGCTTGGAAGCCGCGTGGGTGGGGTAGCCCATGATCTTGACGTCCAGCACGGTGGCCAGGCCGCCCAGGCCTTGCGCGCCGATGCCCAGCGCGTTGACCTTCTCGTACAGCTCGACGCGCATTTCCTCGATCCAGTCCTGCGGGCCGCGAGCGATCACGTCCTGGATGTCGATCGGGTCCATCAGCGATTCCTTGGCCATGACCATGGCCTTCTCCGCGGTGCCGCCGATGCCGATGCCCAGCATGCCCGGCGGGCACCAGCCAGCGCCCATGGTCGGCACGGTCTTGAGCACCCAGTCGACGATGGAGTCGGACGGGTTGAGCATGACGAACTTCGACTTGTTCTCCGAGCCGCCGCCCTTGGCCGCCACCTGGATGTCCACGGTATTGCCCGGCACCACTTCGTAGTGGATCACGGCAGGGGTGTTGTCCTTGGTGTTCTTGCGGCCGCCTTCGGGCGGGCTCACGATGGATGCGCGCAGCACGTTGTCCGGGTTGGTGTAGCCGCGGCGCACGCCTTCGTTGATCATGTCCGACAGGCCCATGGTGGCGCCATCCCAGCGCACATCCATGCCGACCTTGACGAAGATCGTCACGATGCCGGTGTCCTGGCAGATCGGGCGCTTGCCTTCAGCGCACATGCGGCTGTTGGTCAGGATCTGCGCGATCGCATCCTTGGCCGCGGGACTCTGCTCCAGCTCATAGGCACGGCCCAGGCTGGTGATGTAGTCCATCGGGTGGTAATAGCTGATGTATTGCAGGGAGTCGGCGACGCTCTGGATGAGGTCTTCTTGTTTGATGACAGTCATTTTTGTGGGGAGGACAGTCGAGGGGAAATTCAGCCCGAAATCATACACCTAGCGAGGGGGGAGGTGCCGGACTGCATGCGGCTGTCGACAGGAGCGCAGGTGCGCTTCGCTGCGCACGGCTGGCCGATGCGCGCCGCCTGCCGCGGAGTTCTTCCCCGGCCTGCCACGCTTGCCTTACAGGGCCTTACGGGCAGGCGAAATGGCCCCGATTCCGTTTTCTCCTTGGAGAATGTTCCCGGTGGGCCGGCGGTTATCTTGGCATCTCCTCAATAACGGAGATGTGACCATGACCTTGAGCGCAATTGGCAGCAACACGGCGCTGTCCAGCCTTTTCCAGACGCAGTCCGCCAGCAAAAGCTGCGGTAGCCAGGATGCGTCCAGTGGCAGCGACACCAGCAATTCGGTCAGCAACCCGGCCGATGCGCTGATGCAGGCACTTCAGCAAACGCTGGCGCAGTTGGGCATCACGACCTCGTCGTCCAGCACGGACAGCTCGACGACCGCGGCGTCCGCCTCTTCTGCCACATCCGCCACTTCCGCCAGCACCGCTGCGGACGCCGCCGCCAGCAACACCACCACCGCGTCCAGCGCAACGGACAGCGCGGATGCATCGGGCAACGCGGTGCAGGCGTTCGTCGGCGCGCTGTTCCAGGCACTTGCCGCCCAGGCTGCCGGCACCACCGCGAGCCAGGGCACGAGCGCTGCTACCTCCGCTACCACCGCCGCCGGCGCGACCGATAGCACCGTAGCGAGCGCGACCGGCACCGACGCGACGCAGGCGACCCAATCGCCGGCTGCCGCAACCGGCCATCACCACCATCACCATCACTACCAAAGCGTCAGCGCGGATCTGTCCAGCCTGGCGCAGGAAGCTGGCGCCAGCAGCACTTCATCGAGCGGCACCAGCTCGGACAGCGCCAGCAACCCGGCCTCAGCAACGCTCGCGACCCTTGAGACGGATTTTTCCGCACTTCAACAATCCGGTAGCTCGGGATCGACGGTATCCTTGCAGTCGTTCCTGCAGACGCTCTCGGCTAACCTGAGCAGCGGCAAGGGTACGATGAGCACCGTTGGTAACTTCGTCACCACGCAGGCATAAAGAACCACCCGCAAAGGCGTGCTGCTATTCCCGGCACGCCCTGCGCACGCTGCCCCGGCAGCGTGCGTGCGCCTTCACATTCATGACTCCTCACGTGCTTCTCGTCGACGACGACCCCGTCGCCTGTGACCTGCTGTCACGCATCCTGCTATCCAGCGGCATGACGGTGTCGGTGCTGCATGACGGCTACGATTTGTCGCGCCGCCTCACGCAAGAGAGGCCATCGGTGGTGTTGCTCGACATCATGATGCCGCGCAAGGATGGGCTGAGCGCGTTGCAGGAAGTGCGCGCTGCCGGTGACGATGTGCCCATGATTTTCCTGTCGGCGCGCGGCGAGGCCGCCGACCGCGCCGCGGGCCTGGAGCTTGGCGCCGACGATTACCTGCCCAAGCCATTTTGCTCGCGCGAATTGCTGGCGCGGATCCACGCGGTGCTGCGCCGCCGCCCGCAGGCCCCGGGGAGCGCGCCGGAGCACCGCCTCTCTTACAGCTTTGGCCCGTTCGACGTCGATTTTTCCGCCCGCATCCTGACGCGCGACGGCGAGCGCCTGCCGTTGCGCGATACCGAATTCGCCATGCTCAAGGTCTTCACCGGCCACCCGATGAAGGTGCTTTCGCGCGCGCGGCTGCACGACCGTCTCTATGGCTCTGACATGCATTTCCGCGACCGCAGCCTGGATGTGCCGGTCTGGCGCTTGCGCCGCGTGATCGAGGAGGATCCATCCGAGCCCCGCTACATCCAGACCGTGCGGGGCCGCGGCTACGTCTTTGTCCCCGGGCTCGACGCGTTCTGCGCCGACGAAGCCGACGACCTTGACGAAGCGCCGGACGCATGAGGAATCCGTTCAATACGCTGTTTGGGCGCATGGCGGTGCTATCCGTCTCCGTGCTCGTCATTGTCCATCTGGGCTGGACCGCGCTGATGTTTCACCTGCGCCCGCATGGCCAGGCGGACGGCATGGCACGGGGCATCGTGCTGGCGCTGGGCACGCTCGACGGGAGGCCGGGCGCGGGCGCGGAGCGCAAGCCGGCCGCCGCCATCCGGCTTGCCGCCCTTGGCACCGAGCCCGCTGCCGGCCCGTTGCCAGAGCATGGACCCTTGCGCCATCTGCTGCGTGACCTTCGGCAAGGACTTCCAGCGGGGTCGGAGCTGCGTGTGGACCAGGCGTGGCCGCCGCATCTCTGGGCGCGCCTTCCCGGGCAGTCCCGCTGGGCGGTCATGGCATTGGACATGCGGCCGCCGCCATTGCCGCCGTTCGTCTTTGAAACCACTGGCATGCTGGTCGCGGCGATCCTGCTGTCCCTGTTCGTGGCATGGCAGATGCAGCGCCCGATCGCCCGCGTGGCCGGTGCCGCTCGCGAGCTTGGCAATGGCGGGAGCGCGGCGCTGATTCCGGTCACGGGCCCGTCCGAGTTGCGCTATCTGGCCGAGTCCTTCAACGACATGATGCGCAGGCAGGCGGAGAGCCGCGAGAACCAGGCGGTCATGCTCGCCGGCGTGGCGCACGACCTGAAGTCGCCGCTGACCCGGCTGCGCCTGCGCGCCGACGTGCTCGCGGACACCGCAGAGCGCGGTGGCTTTGTGCAGGACATCGACTCGATCACGCATATCGTCAACCAGTTCCTGGAGTACGCGAACGAGACTCCCGATCCCGGCCCGGCCATCGAAGTCGATGCTTTCCTGCGCCAGCAGTTTTCCGGCGCGTTGTTTCAGTTGCGCCTGGACGCCGGGCCGCGGTTCGTGTTGCCGCGCACGCTGGTGGACCGGATGGTCACCAACCTGGTGGACAACGCGCTGGAGTATGGCATGCCGCCGATCCAGATCGAGACCCGGCTGGACGGCGCGCACTGGCATATCGTGATACGCGACCATGGCGAGGGCATGCCGGATGCGCAGGTCGAGGTGGCGATGCGTCCATTCGTGCGGCTAGACACCTCGCGCGGCGGCGACGGCCATTGTGGCCTTGGGCTGGCGATCGTCAGCCGCCTGGTGGAACGCATGGGGGGCAAATGCCTCGCTCGCAATGCGCCCGGGGGCGGTTTCCAGGTCTGCCTCGTGCTGCCCGCGCCGCAACCACCAGCGCATCCGGTGGCATGAAGCGCCGGCTTCCGGCGAAAAAAACCGCAGCCTTGGCCGCGGTTTCGTGATGCCGGCATTGGGCCGAAGCCCCTCAATGGGCTAGCCCTTGCCTGTCCTGCTGGCGCGCCACGCGCGGCGGGCCAGCGGCCCGGGCCAGCTCGCCAGCGCGATGCCGGCCAGCACGCAGGCGAGTGCCACGCCGTGCGGCCAGCCCGGCGTCTCCCCCAGGAACACAATGCCGTAGGTGGCGGCCGCGATCGGCAGCACCGCAGTGAACACGCCCGCCATCTGTGCCGGCACATGGCGCACGCCTTTCATCCACAGCCAGAACGAGAAGATGCTGGCCGACAGCGCATACCAGAGCACCATCCACCATATGCTCGCCGGAACCGATGCCATGTCGAATTGCAGCAGCGGCATCAGGCCCAGTGGCAGCATCAGCAGCCCGCCGATCAAGTGCGTATAGGCGCAGATCTCGATGGCCGCCAGGGTTTGCGCCAGGCGCCGCGAGAGGATCACGTAGATTGATTCGCAGATCACCGCGCCCATGATCATCAGGTTGCCGAGCAGCGCATGCTCGCCGCCGATGCTGGCAGCGCTGCCGCCGCCATGGTCCGTGCCACGTGCCACGTTCAGCACCGCGATGCCCGCCACCGCCAGCAAGACCGAGAATACCGTGCGCCGCGATAGCCGTTCGCGCAGGATCAGCCACGAGAGCAGGGCCACGGTCGCCGGGATGGTGCTGGTGATCACGCCCGCGGCCATGGCGCTGGTCAGCCGCACGCCGCCCAGCATCAGCAGCGTGAACAGGAACGTGCCGAAAAAGGCTTGCAGGAAGAGGTTGAACCATTCGCCGCGCGAGACGGCGCGCATGCGCGCGGGCCGGTACCAGGGCGCCAGGCACACAATGGCGATGGCGAAGCGCAGCAGCGCGAACAGCAGGATGGGTACGTAGGCGACGATGGCCTTGCCCAGCCCGACATTGCTGCCGACGAGGGCCATTGAGGCAATCAGGAAGAGGGCGTGGATGGGCACGGGGTCTGGGTGGCGGCGCTGTTTGGTCGGGATCCGGCCGGCTTCTGGCGTGGTTTTGGCACGGTACTGGCCGCGGTTTGGCGACGATTTGGCGACGACCTGGCGAGTGATGGCCGGTGGCTCGCGGTGGCGCATTGCGCTGAGCACTTCTGCCAGCGAAGGACCGCAATGCCGCAGCGCCGCGTTCGGGATAGGGCTCGCGGCATTATAGCTGTGCTAGCCTAATGGAGAAGTCTGCACATCCATCCCCGTGCCAGGCCGTTATCCATGGTGCACTGCAGCAGCCGGCGCACGGTGCCGGCATGCGCGCGGGTTGGGTTTGGCAGCGTCAGGTTTAAGTAAGCCGTCGAGCGTAAGTTCGCAGCCAGGCAGCCACGCTATATCAGGAGACAAACAAATGTCCGCCATCGAGTCCGTGATGCAGGAGCATCGCATTTTCAATCCCCCGGAGTCGTTCGCCAAGCAAGCTGCGATCCCCAGCATGGAGGCTTACCAGGCTTTGTGCGACGAGGCCGAGCGCGACTACGAGGGTTTTTGGGCGCGCCACGCCCGCGAGCAACTGCATTGGACCAAGCCCTTCACCAAGGTGCTGGACGAGAGCAATGCGCCGTTTTACAAGTGGTTCGAGGACGGCGAGCTCAATGCCTCCTTTAACTGCCTGGACCGCAACCTGGACAACGGCAATGCCGAGAAGGTGGCCATTGTCTTCGAGGCCGACGACGGCACTGTTACCAAGGTCACCTATCGCCAGCTGCATGCCCAGGTGTGCCAGTTCGCCAACGGCCTCAAGGCGTTGGGCATCAGGAAGGGCGACCGCGTCGTCATCTACATGCCCATGTCCGTCGAGGGCGTCGTAGCCATGCAAGCCTGCGCGCGCCTTGGCGCCACGCACTCGGTGGTGTTCGGCGGCTTCTCCGCCAAGTCGCTGCAAGAGCGGCTGGTCGACGTGGGCGCGGTGGCGCTGATCACCGCCGACGAGCAGATGCGCGGCGGCAAGGCGCTGCCACTCAAGGCCATCGCCGATGAAGCGCTGGCGCTGGGCGGCTGCGAAGCCGTGAAGAGCGTGATCGTGTACCGCCGCACGGGCGGCAAGGTCAACTGGGCCGAAGGCCGCGACCGCTGGATGGACGATGTCGCCGCCGGCCAGCCGCTGACCTGCGAAGCCGAGCCCGTCAGCGCCGAGCATCCGCTGTTCGTGCTCTACACCTCGGGCTCAACCGGCAAGCCCAAGGGCGTGCAGCACAGCACCGGCGGCTACCTGCTGTGGGCGCTGATGACGATGAAGTGGAGCTTCGACATCAAGCCCGACGACATGTTCTGGTGTACCGCCGATATCGGCTGGGTCACCGGGCACACCTATATCGCCTACGGCCCGCTGGCCGCCGGCGCCACGCAGGTGGTGTTCGAAGGGGTGCCCACCTATCCCAACGCCGGCCGCTTCTGGGACATGATCGCGCGCCACAAGGTCAGCATCTTCTACACCGCGCCGACCGCGATCCGCTCGCTGATCAAGGCGGCCGAGGCCGACGAGAAGATCCATCCCAAGCAATACGACCTGTCCAGCCTGCGCCTGCTGGGCACGGTGGGCGAGCCCATCAACCCCGAAGCGTGGATGTGGTACCACCGCAATATCGGCGGCGAGCGCTGCCCGGTGGTCGACACCTTCTGGCAGACCGAGACCGGCGGCCACATGATCACGCCGCTGCCGGGCGCCACGCCGCTGGTGCCGGGCTCGTGCACCTTGCCGCTGCCGGGCATCATCGCGGCCATCGTCGATGAGACAGGGCAGGACGTGCCGAATGGCAGCGGTGGCATCCTGGTGGTCAAGCGGCCCTGGCCTTCGATGATCCGCACCATCTGGGGCGACCCGGAGCGCTTCAAGAAGAGCTACTTCCCGGAAGAGCTCGGCGGCAAGCTGTACCTTGCCGGCGACGGTTCGATCCGTGACAAGGAGACCGGCTACTTCACCATCATGGGCCGTATCGATGACGTGCTCAACGTCTCGGGCCACCGCATGGGCACGATGGAAATCGAGTCCGCGCTGGTCTCCAACCCAATGGTGGCGGAAGCGGCCGTGGTGGGCCGCCCTGACGACATGACCGGCGAGGCCATCTGTGCCTTCGTGGTGCTCAAGCGCTCCCGCCCGAACGAGGAAGAGGCCAAGCAGATCGCCGCCGAGTTGCGCAACTGGGTGGGCAAGGAGATCGGCCCGATCGCCAAGCCCAAGGACATTCGCTTCGGCGACAACCTGCCCAAGACGCGTTCCGGCAAGATCATGCGGCGCCTGTTGCGCTCGCTGGCCAAGAACGAAGAGATCACGCAGGACACATCCACCCTGGAAAACCCCGCCATCCTGGAGCAGTTGAAGCAGGCACAATGACGCGATAACGCGATAACGCGATAACGCGATAGCGCGATAGCGCGGTCATCCGCCCCTGCCGGCACGCCTTGCGCGTGCCGGCAGGTAGCTTGCTCGCCCAACCCGGCTGCCCAACCACTGCTCCCATGCCTGATGAACAGTCGCGCTTTCGCCGACGGCTGCTGCTGTACTACGGCTTGTTCACGATAGGCCTGTTTGTCTTTATCGGCATGATGGGCCTGCTGGAGCATTCCAGCGGCGACGCCCTCTGGCTCGGTTACGTCTTCCTGTTCGTCACCATCGCCATCTATGCGTGCATCGGGCTGATCTGCCGCACCTCCGACCTCAACGAATATTACGTAGCTGGCCGGCGCGTGCCCGCGCTGTTCAACGGCATGGCGATCGCGGCCGACTGGATGAGCGCGGCATCCTTCATCGGCCTGGCCGGCATCCTGTTCGCGTCGGGCTACGAAGGCCTGGCCTACGTGATGGGCTGGACCGGCGGCTATTGCCTGGTCGCGTTCCTGCTCGCGCCCTACCTGCGCAAGTACGGCGGCTACACCATCCCCGACTTCCTCGCCGCGCGCTATGGCAATGGCAAGCTCGGCGGCAACATGCCGGTGCG
The DNA here is from genome assembly GCF_054515855.1 of Cupriavidus sp. PET2-C1. NCBI lineage: Bacteria > Pseudomonadati > Pseudomonadota > Betaproteobacteria > Burkholderiales > Burkholderiaceae > Cupriavidus > Cupriavidus sp. PET2-C1. The sequence goes on along the minus strand of NZ_CM137259.1, from coordinate 2,833,664 downwards.
CGCGATCGCCGTGATAGCGGCTTCGCTATGTTCGTTCGTCTATCTGGTGGCGCAGATCCAGGGGGTAGGGCTGATCGTCACGCGCTTTATCGGCGTGGAGTTCGCCGTCGGCGTGTTCTTCGGCCTGGCCGGCATCCTGGTGTGCTCCTTCCTTGGCGGCATGCGCGCGGTAACCTGGACCCAGGTCGCGCAATACATCATGTTGATCGCGGCGTTCCTGGTCACGGTCTCGATGATCGCGTGGAAGCACCATCATCAAGCGCTGCCGCAGCTGAGCTACGGCACGCTGCTGCAGCAGCTCGACACGCGCGAGCGCAGCATCGAGCGCGACCCGGCCGAGCAGGCCGTGCGCGAGTACTACCGCCAGCAGGCCATCCAGATGCAGGACCGTATCTCGCGGCTGCCGCAATCGTTCGATGACGAGCGCAATGCGCTGTCCGCGCGCTTGCAGGAGCTACGCTTGCGTAACGCCCCGCTGCGCGAGATCAAGACGGTGGAGCGCGAGCGGGTCGAGTTTCCGCGTGACATAGCGACGGCCCAGCAGCAATGGAACCAGCAGCGCGAAGAAGCTCTGGCGCGCAGCCAGCCTTCCACGCCGTCGACCGAGCCCTATCCGTCGCCCTCGGAGGCGGAGCGCAAGACCAAGCGGCTGAACTTCGTGTTGCTGGTGTTCTGCCTGATGCTGGGCACCGCCAGCCTGCCACACATCCTGACGCGGCTCTACACCACACCCTCGGTGAAGGAGTCGCGCAACTCGGTGGCGTGGGCGGTGTTCTTCATCGCGCTGCTCTATGTCTCCGCGCCCGCGCTCGCGGCGCTGGTCAAGTACGAATTCTTCCAGCACCTGGTTGGCACGCCATACGCGGAACTGCCGCAGTGGGTGGTGCAATGGCGCAAGGTCGATCCGCCGGTATTCGGCATTCGCGATGTGAACGGCGACGGCATCGTGCAATGGGCGGAGATCCTCATCCAGCCCGACATGATCGTGCTGGCCGCACCGGAAATCGCAGGCTTGCCCTATGTCGTCTCGGGGCTGGTTGCCGCCGGCGCGCTGGCGGCGGCGCTGTCCACCGCCGACGGCTTGCTGCTCACCATTGCCAATGCGCTGTCGCACGACGTTTTCTATCACATGGTCGACCGCACCGCGAGTCACCAGCGGCGTGTCACCACCGCCAAGATCGTGCTGCTGGGCGTGGCCCTGTTTGCCTCTTACGTCACCTCGCTGCGTCCCGGCAATATTCTCTTTCTCGTCGGCGCAGCCTTCTCGCTGGCCGCGTCCAGTTTTTTCCCCGTGCTGGTGCTGGCGATCTTCTGGCGCCGCACCACGGCTGCGGGCGCGGTGGCGGGCATGGTGGCCGGACTCGGCGTGGCGGTCTACTATATCTTCGTCAACTACCCGTTCTTTACCCGCATGACCGGCATTTTCGGCAATCGCTGGTTCGGCGTGGACCCGATCGCTTCCGGCGCATTCGGCGTGCCAGCCGGCTTTGCCGTGGCCATCCTGGTCAGCCTGCTGACGCCGCGCAACGCCCCGGTGATCGACCGTCTCGTGACGTACTTGCGACGCGGATAGGGCCTTCGATCATGAAACACTAGATTTGCGAAACAACACTCTGATATACTCGCGGACTTGCTGGAGAGATGGATGAGTGGTTTAAGTCGCACGCCTGGAAAGCGTGTATAGGTTAATACCTATCCGGGGTTCGAATCCCCGTCTCTCCGCCAGAACAACGGAAAAAGCCCTTGATATTCAAGGGCTTTTTCTATTTCCGGGGCAGGTTCAGGGGCAGCGCGCGCGTCTTGCGCCCTGGCACGGGCGGATTCCCCACGCATAAAAAAAGCACCTGTAACAGGTGCTTTTTTATTTCCCGCGGTTGAACGGGGAAGGGGGGAGGGGACCGAACCGGGTCGGCAAACTCATTGGGATCCGGTTCGGACTTGCAAGCCTAATCGGCTTGCTCGATCTCACTGCCATGCTGGCCAGAGGATCATCTGCCACTTACCTTCGCTTTGCTACTGCGTGTCTCAGTCGGCAGGACTCCAGTATAGGTCAGCAGAAGTCGGGGTCAACCTGAGTTTAATGGCGGGATGCTGGTGCTTCTCATGGACGGCTTTTGCCGGCGGGCCATCGTGCTTGTGAGCTCTGCTGCACGTGGTGATACACGCGTATTCCCGATGCCGTCGCGGCAAACGCGCCGTGCTACGATCGATAAAAAATCGGGATGAGACACATAGTGAGCCAGGACATTGCAGCGCGTTTCGATGCAGAGTTTGCCCCGCGGATTGCGCAGACGATCGCGGATTTATTCAAGCGCCGCATTCACGTCGAGGTGGTGCCGGACGAGAGGTCCGGCCGCGCCGCGCGCGTCCGCCTTTCCGGCGAGCCGTTCGATGAGCCGCGGCGGTTCGCGCAGCAGCTGAACGTCTACCTGTCGTGGGACAGCCTCGAGGTGGAAGCGCTGTTCGCTGCCGGTGGCGCGGAAAAATTCGAGCACTATCTCGCGGCCCTGCCGGGCAAGATGCGCGCGTGGCAAACGCCCCGGCAGATCGATTTCGGGACGCGCTCGCAGGCAGACACTACCGTGCTGCTCGGCGGGCTGGATTTCGAGCATTGAGACCGAGCTGTTCGGGCGATCTCACCGCATGCCCTGCAGCCTCTCCACGTTTCGCACCAGATCCATCAGCCCCGGCGCGACTTCCCGCTCGCGCGCGGCGAATGGCTTGGCTTGTGCCGATACCCCGCAGTTGAAGATCAGCCATTGCGAATCCACCGGCCGGAACAGCGGCACGGCAAAGGCATGGACATCGCTGCGCCATTCGCCACGGTTCACGCAGTAGCCCTTGGCCTCGAAATCCTGCCGCAGGCGGGAGAGTTGTGGCTGGAAGCGCAGGAAGGCATCGGGGTCCTGGAGGCGCAGGCGATTGAGCACGCTTTCGCGCTCTTCGGCGGGTGCCTTGCATAGCCAGGCCTTGCCGATGGCGGTGGTGAGCATGGGCAGAGCGGCGCCGATGTCCGGCGTCACGACAAGGCTGTCGGTGGAGCGGGCGGTCTCCACATAGATCATCTGCGTGCGGTCGCGCATGCCTAGCGATACCGCGCCGCCGACACGGTCGGCGAGCTCTTTCATCAGCGGCCGGGCGATCTGGCGGATATGCATGCTGGCCAGCAGCGGATAGCCGAGCGAGAGCACGGGCGCACCGAGCCGGTACTTGGCTTGCGTGGCGTCGCGGCGCAGGTAGCCGAGCACGGTCAGCGTGTGCGTGAGCCTTGCCACGGCTGATCTCGACTGGCCGGTGCGTTGCGCAAACTCCTTGTTGCCGAGCAGGGATTCGCCAGGACGGTAGGCCAGCAGGATATCGATGCCGTGCGCGAGCGTGGTGGCGAACTGGCGGTCGCCGGTGTCGCGCTCGTCGGCCACGGGCGTGCCGGGTGATGGCGCCGATGCCATCACGCGATCCCCAGCGACGTTTCCACGCGCCGCACCATCCGCAGCAGACGCGGCCCCATTTCGCGTTCGAGCTTTCGTGGCGTCATTCTGCCGGCTGGCGCCCCGCAATTGAAGACCAGCACCTCACCGTCGATCTCGGCACGCATTGGCACGGCCACGGCATGCACATCGCGCTGCCATTCCCCGCGCGACAGGCAAAAGCCGAGCGTGGCGAAATCGTGCGCCGCGGCTTCCAGCGCGGCGGCGTGCGCCTGCCATTGCGCGGCGTCGCTGGCGCGTAGCGCCGCCAGCACCGGCTCGCGCTCGTCGGGGGATGCCTGGCACAGCCAGGCGCGTCCGATGGCGGTGGGGAGCATGGGCAGCGATGCGCCGATATCGGGCCGGAAGGCGATGGCGTCGTGCCCGCGGCTGGTTTCCACGTAGACCATTTGCAGCCGGTCGCGCAGGCCGAGCGAGACCGAGCCGCCCACTTCGTCGGCGAGCTGCTTCATCAGCGGGCGCGCAAGCTGCCTGACCTTGAGGCTGGCTAGCAGCGGGTAGCCAAGCGAGAGCGCGGTGGAGCCCAGCCGGTAGCGGCGCAGATCGGTGTCGTAGCGCAACAGGCCGCGCGCCGCCAGCGTGTATGTCAGGCGGCTGATGGTGGCCTTGGACAGCCCGGTGCGCTCCGCCAGTTGCTTGTTGCTCATGACCGGCTCGCCCACGCGAAAGCACTGCAGCAGCGCTAGCCCGTGCGCCAGCGTGGTGGCGAAGGCGGGGTCCGGATGATGGGGGCGGGGCGGCATCTGGCGTGGGAGAAAAGCGGTTCAAAGGCGGCGCATGGGCTGCATCGCAGGGCCGGGTACGCATTCATCATAGCCATTGCCGGGCATTCCGGGCACGCTTCGCGTTCAAGATAGCGAAACTTCGATCCGCTTTTCAGGCACGGGTTGCTACGCTGGTTTCCACGCAGCCGATCTCGGCCGCACTTACCGGATGGAGCAAGACCGATGATCAGGGAACCGGACGCCTTTCAAGCCTTCCTGGCCGAATTGCGGCGTTTCGTGCGCGAGCGGCTGGTGCCGCGCGAGGCCGAGGTGGCCGCGCTCGATGCCATACCCGATGCGTTGGTAAAGGAAATGGCCGAACTGGGCCTGTTCGGCTTTTCGATTCCCGAGGCGTACGGCGGCGCCGGCATGACAACCGAGGAACTCGTGCTGGCGGCGCTGGAGTTGTCCCAGTGCTCGGTGGCCTTCCGCGCGCGGGTGGGCACCAATACCGGCATTGGCTCGGAGGCGCTGGTGGCGGATGGCACGCCGGAGCAGAAGCGCCGCTACCTGCCTTTGCTCGCCAGTGGCGAGCTGACCGGCTCGTTCGCGCTGACCGAGCCGGAGGCCGGCTCGGATGCCACGGCGCTGACGACTTCCGCGCGGCGCGACGGCGATCACTATGTGCTCAACGGCACCAAGTGCTTCATCACCAATGCGCCCATTGCGGGCTTGTTCACCGTGATGGCGCGTACCGATCCCGCGCGCAGCGGGGCCGCCGGCATCTCGGCGTTTATCGTGGAGCGCGGCACGCCGGGCCTGAGCACAGGGCAGCCGTATCGCAAGATGGGGCAAGAGGGCTCGCCGGTCTCGGAGGTGCACTTCAACGATTGCCGCGTGCCCGGCGCCAACCTGATCGGGGGCGAGGAAGGGCAGGGATTTCGCACGGCGATGAAGGTGCTCAACAAGCAGCGCATCCATCTGGCGGCACTGTGCACCGGGCCGGCCATCCGCATGCTGGACGAAGCGATCCGCTTCGTCACCGGGCGCCGGCAGTTCGGCCAGCCGCTGGCGGAGTTCCAGCTGGTGCAGGCGATGATCGCCGATTGCCAGACCGAGATCTTTGCTGCGCGCGCGCTGATCATGGAAACGGCGCGCCAGCGCGATCGCGGCGAAGACGTGACCATGCAAGCCTCGATGTGCAAGTACTTCGCCTCCGAGATGTGCGGGCGCGTGGCGGATCGCTGCGTGCAGATGTTTGGCGGCTACGGCTATATCGCGGACTTCGGCATCGAGCGCTTCTATCGCGACGTACGCTTGTTCCGCCTGTACGAGGGCACCAGCCAGATCCACCAGCTCAATATCGCCAAGCGCACGCTGGCGCAGGCCGCGGCGAGCTGATCACGAAAGTGCAGAACAGCCGCCGGCCAACTTGCCAGGCGGCGTCATTGCGTCAAGGAGACACCATGTTGAAAACCTGGCTTACCGCGGGCTCCGTCCTGCTGACCCTGCTTGGGCTTGTGCAACCGGCGCTGGCCGAGGCAAGCTATCCCGCCAAGGTGATCCGCCTGGTCGTGCCGTTCCCGCCGGGCGGGTCCACCGACACGCTGGCGCGCTTGCTGGCCGAGCAATTGAAGGAAGAACTCGGCCAGACCGTGGTTGTCGAGAACAAGGCTGGCGCTGGCGGCAATATCGGCGGCGATGCGGTGGCCAAGGCTGCGCCCGATGGCTACACGCTGCTGCTGGCCGCGGCCGGTCCCACGGTGATCAACCCCAGCCTTTACGCGCGCATGTCCTATGACCCCCTGCGAGACCTCGCACCGGTCACGATGCTGGCGCGCGAGCACAACCTGATGGCGGTCAACCCGTCGGTGCCGGCGCACAACCTCAAGGAGTTCATCGCCTATGCCAAGAGCAAGCCCGGGCAGCTCAGCTTTGGTTCGCCGGGTAACGGCACCACGGCGCAACTCGCGGGCGAATTGCTGAACCAGTCCGCCGGCATCAAGCTGCAGCACGTGCCGTACAAAGGCAGCGGCCCGGCGGTGGCCGACCTGATCGCGGGGCATATCACGCTGATGATCGACAACATGCCGGCGTTGCTGCCGTTTGTGCAATCGGGCCGCCTTCGTGCCCTGGCGGTGGCCAGCGACAAGCGCGCCAGCGCCTTGCCCGATGTGCCGACGGTCGAGGAGGCCGGGCTCCGGGGCTATGTGGTGACCGCGTGGAAGGGGCTGATGGCGCCGGCTGGCACGCCGCGCCCGATCATTGCCAAGCTGCATGATGCGACCGTGAAGATCCTGGGCAAGCCGCAGATTCGCAAGCGCCTGGTGGACCTCGGCGCGGAGCCGGTAGGCAACACGCCCGAGCAGTTCGCCGCACTGATCCGCAGCGATACGGCGTGGTGGGCCGCGCTGGTGAAGTCGACCGGCACCACGCTCGACTAAGAGGCCATTTCCAAAAGATGCTGGCGTCGTTGCGCGGCCTTGGCCGCACCACTTGTACTGTCTGCGGCCGCGCGCCTAGCCAGAACCGCTTCGCTTCATTTTGAAACAGCCTCTAAGCACGCTGCCCTGAGCCTATTTCCATCACGCCAGCACATCACCTGGGCACCCGCATGAACCACATAGATCAAGACGCGCGCGCCGCGCAGCAGAACGGCCCGCTCGCCGGCGTGCGCATCCTCGACATGGCCACGGTAGTCGCCGCGCCATTTGCCAGCACGCTGTGCGCGGACATGGGCGCGGACGTCGTCAAGCTCGAGTTGCCCGATGGCACCGATCCGTTGCGCGGGCTCGCGCCGGTGAAGGGCGATCTGCCGCTGTACTGGAAGGTCACCAATCGCGGCAAGCGCGGCATCACGCTGGATGTGCGCAAGCCGGAAGGACGCGCGCTGTTCCTCAAGATGCTGCCGCGGTTCGATGTGCTGGTAGAGAATTTCCGCACTGGCACGCTGGACCGCTGGGGCCTCGACGCCGAGACCTTGCGCGCGGCCAATCCGCGCCTGACGATCCTGCGCCTGACCGGTTTTGGCCAGACCGGGCCGCATGCGGGGCGAGCCGGCTTTGCGCGCGTGTTTGAGGCGATGAGCGGGTTCACCAACCTGGCGGGCGATCCGTCGGGCTCACCCATGCACATGAACTATCCGATGGGCGACATGGTGGCCGGCCTGTTCGGCGCGTTCTCGATTGCGGCCGCCGTGGCCGACAGCCGGCGCGCGCACATGCATGGCAACGAGGCGCGCGCCCGCGAGATCGACCTGTCGGCCACCGAGGCACTGTTGCGCTTGCTGGAGCCACTGGCCGTGGAGTACGAGCAACTGGGGCAGGTGCGCCAGCGCGCGGGCAATCGCGCCACTTACACCGCGCCATCGAATATGTACGCTACCGCGGACAGACAGTGGGTTTCGCTCGTCGCGTCATCGGACCCGATCTTCCGCCGGCTCTGCCATGCCATCGGCGAACCTGCCATGGCCGACGATCCGCGCTATGCCAGCAACCCGGCGCGCGTGTGCCATCTCGATGCGCTCGACGCCATCGTCAAGACCTGGTTTGCCGCGCATGACTACGAAGCCGTGGCGCGGGCGCTGGGCGCGCATGAGATCCCGTTCAGCAAGATCTTCACCATTGTCGATATCCTGGAGGATCCGCATTTCCAGGCGCGCGGCGCGGTCGTCCGTTTGCCCGACCCCGATCTCGGCTCGATTCCCGCGCCCTGCATGGTGCCGAGGTTTTCCGGCCATGCGCCACCGGCGCCCCGCAGCGGCCCCGCGGTGGGCGAGCACAACGCGGCGTTCTACGCCGAGCTTGGCCTGACGCCGGCCGATCTGGAAACGCTGCGCGAACTGCAGGTGGTCTGACAAGCGCGGCATGCCGGCGCTGCGGCAGCCTCATGCGCAACTCGTGCTACAGTGGCCCGATCCGACTCTCCGGAGGAGCATCATGGCTAAGGATTCCACGCCGCATCTTCAGGCAATTGTCCAGACAGCGCCGCAGGCCGGGCGCTATGTGTGGGTGATCACGCTGGTCGACTTCGCTGCGCAGATGATCAAACGCACCATTGTTTCGGACGATACCTTCACCACCTCGGACGCGGCGCGCGTGGCTGGCGACGCGCAGCTCAAGGCGATGGCGGCGGACAAGTAGCCGCTACGCGCGCCATGGGAAAGCGCAGCGTTGACACTGCCGGCGCGCAGCGGCCCGCTTGCTGACCGCATGCGCAAGGCGCGGGAGCGATGATGAGCATGTGCGAGGCCTGTGCGCAGATACGGCCCGGCTCGACCGGTGGCACGGGGCATCCCCGGCTGCTTCTGACGGATACGCAGCGCATCAAGCCGCGTGGCCAGCCCGCGATCACCTTTGCCACTTACACCTGTGCCGATTGCGGCTGCCGCTGGCGCCATGAGAGCGACAAGAACGGCAAGGGGCCGGGTTGGTCGATACAGCCGGCAGACTGACGCGGCCTGAAATACGCGGCCTGAATTTGCCTGAAAGCATTCCCGCCACCGCCTGGCAACAGGGCGGGGCGAATCCGTGGAGGCGCGGCGCTGGCCGCATCCACCCATCCATCATCGACAGGGGAGCGCAAGTTGGACACTGGACCTTTCACCCGCTACAAAGGCTTCGATCTCTACCCGCTGATCTATCGTCACCAGGCGGAACGTACCTGGCCCGAGCGCCGGCCGGATCGCAGCTTCAACGCGTCGGTGGTGATCTGCCGCGAGGGGCATGAGCCGGGAACCGAGCGCTCGCGCGTGTTTCGCCTTAGCGCCGCGCCCTGGGACAATATCGGCACCGCCCGCCGCGGCGCCGTGAAGTTCGGCGAGGACATCATCAACGGCCTGGTGCCGGGCGAGTCAGTTGCTGCGCTGTAGGGTACTGTAGGGCGCCATGGGGTGCGGTCAGGTGCGGCAGCCACGGCAGCCGCGGCGGCGGCGGGCGGCCACCGCGGCGCTTCATCATGGCGTTATGGCGTTATGGCGTCACGGCATCACGGTGTCATGGCGCTGTACACCGTGTTCCGGAACCACGCGCGGTAATACTCGCGCTGCCCCGGCGCCTGCATCATCCAGATTGCCACGGTCTTCTCCTTCGGGTCGACCCAGAAGTAGGTGCCCCCGACCCCGCCCCAGTAGTAGTCCCCGACCGATCCCGGCGTGGCCGATTCACCGGTGCCCGTGCGTGTGCCGAAGCCCAGGCCAAAGCCATAGCCCGGTCCCGGCAGGTAGGCCGCGCCGCGCGCCAGGGAGCGGGGACCGATGATGCCAAGGTGGTCGGCCGTCATGTAGGCGACCGTCTTGGGCGATAGCAGGCGCACCCCGTCAATCTCGCCGCCATTGAGCAGCATCTGGGCAAAGCGGAAGTAGTCGGCCGCGGTCGACACCAGGCCGCCGCCGCCCGATTCAAGCTTCGGGGCGCGGCGTACGTCGATCAGCCCGACCGGCACCTTGCTGTCGGGATCGACGGCAAAGGGCTCCGCAATGCGGCCTTGTTGCGCCGGCGGAACCCAGAAACCGGTGTCCTTCATCCGCAACGGCGTAAAGATCCGCTGCTGCAGATGCGTGGCCAGGGTCTGGCCCGACACGCGCTCGAGCAGGGCGCCCAGGACATCGGTGGAGCGGCTGTATTCCCAAGTGGTGCCGGGCTGGAACTGCAGCGGCACCTTGGCGAGACGCGCGATGAACTCGGTATTGCTTTGCTCGGTGGCATCCACGTCAAGCCGCTTGTATTCTTCCTTGACAAGCGACTTGCCGAACACGCCGTAGGTCAGGCCAGAAGTGTGGCGCAGCAGGTCCTGCACGGTCATTTCGCGCTGGGCGGGCACCAGTTCGAGCACGGGCTTGCCGGCAGCGTCGGTCTTCTCCACGCCAACGCGCAGGTCCTTGAGCTCGGGCAGGTACTTCGACACCGGGTCGGCCAGCTGGATGCGGCCGTCCTCGACCATCATCATGACTGCCACCGAGACGATCGGCTTGCTCATCGAGTAGATGCGGAATATCGAGTCCGGGCGCATCGGCACCTTACCCGCCGCGTCCTGCCAGCCAATGGTCTGCGTGTTGACGATGCTGCCGTTGCGGGCCACCAGGTACACGGCGCCCGGAATGCGCCCTTGCGCGACATCGGCACGCACGCGTGCGCTCATGCTGTCCAGTTGCGTGGCGGAGAAGCCGGTCGTGAGCGGCGCGGTATCTTGCGTGTTGGCCGGGGCCGCGCAGGCGGCCAGCAGTGCGACCGCCAGCGCCGGCAAAGTGCTACGTATCATTTGTCTCATCCTTTGTCTTATCGTTGTCTTGGCAATGTCTTATCGATGCAGCATCGGTGTGGCACCGATGTGGCATCGGGAAGGGCTCGATTGCGGCAAAAGCAGTGCGATCATGGCATGCAGCGTGGCGCGCGTGTATCGAGGCTCACCCGGATCGGGCCGCGCGCCATGCTACGATCCCGACAAATTACGATCCCGACAAATCATCGGAGGTGAAGATGGCAAAACACGTGTTCACTCGCAGCCAGTACCTGGCCATCCTCAATGAAAGCCTCAAGAACGACCCGAGGTGGAAGCCAGGCATGGCCTTTGTTTTTCATCCGCTGGGCGCGGACGAAGCCAGCGCGACCGGTGTCGGATGCACCGGCCCCGACGAGGCGTTTCCCGTCTATGCGGAGATCGAGCGGGTGGCGGCGGATTTGATCGAGGTGAGGGAGGCGCGGTAGGGGACTGGCGCGGTGACGCCATGCAGTGCCGGCCAGGCATGCATCGCGTCATGTGCACGTCGGAATGGCGGGCTCTCCCGCCGACCTGCGTACAATACCGCCCCAGACAGACTCTAGCGGAACAAGCCGTGAAAAAGACCGACCTCGAAAAGAACAAAGCGTTGAAGCTCGCAAACAGCCTGAAGCTGTCCGCCGCAGTCCGTGCCGGCCGTGATACCGGCCCGGCCAAGGTCGATCGCCGCGAACAGCGCCGGCTCGACCAGGAACAAGGCCTGGTGCCGTTTGCGTGCAAGCTGGATGCCGAACTGGTGAAGCGCCTGCAGGCACTGGCACCGGCACATGCCGGTGGCATGAGCGGCCTGCTGAAAGAAGCGCTGGAACGCGGCCTGCCGCAGGAAGACGCGGCAGCCTGATTGCAGCGCGCCGGGCCGGGTGGCCATGAAGCACTGATTTGTGCTTTTTTGTCCACGCGAACGCAGTGGCATGCAGGACCGTAGCAAACAGAAGCAAGCAAAACGCCCGCTGGGTTTCAGCGGGCGTTTTGCTTTTGCGGACTTGCGGACTTGTCACCCGGATGCCGTTCCCGTGTCAGCGAGGGCAGGGGCTTAGTGCCCGGCGAGGCACGCCTGGGCGAAGGAACGGAGCGGCCGCGGGGACCGCTCCAGGGACCACGGCCTGTGCTGGCCGTCATCGCCTCGGGGTGGTGCAAAGGGCGCTCAGTCCTCTTCGCCTTCTTCCGAGTCGAGGAAGTCGCGGCGAAGCATCCAGTTTTCGATGGCTTCATCGCAGATCTTCTTGAGCTTCTGCTTTTCCGGCACTTTGTCGAACAGCTCAAAGTTCACCAGCGCGATGCCGGCGTCGGAGATGTAGAACAGGCGGCCGGGCTCCTCGTAATGCACGATGCGCCCGTCGATGCCGCTTTCCTCGCTGTCGACCGGCATGTCTTCCAGCTCCACCACCCGGCAGGTGAAGCGGGGCGCGCGGGTGTGGGTCAGATATTCAAATTCGTCATGCATGACCTCGCCGCCCTTGGGCGTAAAGATCGCGAAGCCCCAGATAAAGCGGGGCATCGGCAGATCGGACAGATCATCAATCTCGTCCATGGTGTTCTCCCTGATTCGATAACCCGCATTATCGCTCGGCCAGGGCACAAGCACCAAAATGTTCTGGCGATGACCTGCTTGCGGCCTACTTGACCGCGTGGCAGTTGGCGTAGGCCGGCGGCGCGCTGTGGTTTCCTTGCTAGCTAGCCTGGCGGCTGGACGCTGAGATGAGACAGGCCCGGCTGTGTCGTTCCTCAGGACAGCATATAGCCGCTGGCCAGTGCCCGGAAGCTCTCCACCTCGGCGGCCTGCCACGCGGCGTCGTGGCCATGCTCCTCGGCCAGGATCGCGGCCACCCGGGGCGCTGCCGCGCTGGCGGCGCCAGCCTCCAGGAACAGCGCGCGATTGCGCCGTGCCAGCACGTCCTCGACCCGCCGAGCCAGTTCGAAACGCGCGGCAAAGCGCACATGGGCGGCGGTCAGCCCGGCGCCGGGCACCAGCATTTCGTCGTTGCCGGGCAGCGTGTGCAGCATGCCGACCTCGTTGCCGTAGTAACGGTCCGGCGAGCCGCTGCCAGGCGCGGGCAGGTTCGCGGGCAAGCCTTGCGCGCCGTGCAGCGGCAGATCCGCTGTCACGCAGGGCGCGGCCGGCAGCATCTGGCGCTGGATGGCCGTGCCCACCACGTCCTCGGCCATCTTGCGGTAGGTGGTCCACTTGCCGCCGGTGACGGTGATCAGGCCGGCCTTGGACACCAGGATGGTGTGCTCGCGCGACAGCGAGGCGGTGGAGGCTTCGCCGGTGGCCTTGACCAGCGGGCGCAGGCCGGCCCAGACGCTGGTCACGTCGGCGCGGGTTGGCGCGCGCGACAGGTAGCGCGTGGCGGTCTCCAGGATGAAATCGACATCGTCGGTGCCCGCGCGGGGCTCCAGCGGCAGGTCCTTGCGCGGCGTATCGGTGGTGCCGATGATGGTGTGGCCGTTCCAGGGCACGACGAAGAGCACACGGCCGTCATCGGTCTTGGGGATCAGGATGGCACGGTCGCCGGGCAGGAAGCTGCGCGGCAAGGTCAGGTGCACGCCCTGGCTGGGGGCCACCATGCTGCGCGCGCGGCCGTCTTCCATCTGGCGCACGGCATCGACCCACACGCCGGTGGCGTTGATCACGCAGGACGCTTTCAGGTCGAAGCTGGCGTCGCCCAGCACGTCCTTCACGGTGACGCCGTCGATCACCCCGTTGCGCTGCGACAGCCCGCTCACGCGCAGGTAGTTGATGGCCGTGCCGCCTACGTCGAACAGCGTGCGCATCAGCGCGATGGCCAGGCGGGCGTCGTCGAACTGCCCGTCGAAATACAGGTTGCCGCCGCGCAGCGGCCGCCCGCCCACGTGCTCGGCCAGGGTCGGCGCCGCCGCCAGGGTTTCGCGGTGGTTGAGCCAGCGGCTGCCGGACAGGTTGAGGCCGCCCGCCAGCATGTCATATAGCTTCAGGCCGATGCCGTAGAAGGGCTGGTCGAACAACTGGTAGGCCGGCACCACGAAGCCGAGCGGCCACACCAGGTGCGGCGCGTTGCGGGCCAGCAGGCCACGCTCATGCAGCGCCTCGCGCACCAGGCTGATATTGCCCTGCGCGAGGTAGCGCACGCCGCCGTGAACCAGCTTGGTGGCCTTGCTGGAGGTGCCCTTGGCGAAGTCGGCGGCTTCCACCAGCAGCGTGCGGTAGCCGCGCGAGGCGGCGTCCACCGCCGTGCCCAGGCCGGTGGCGCCGCCGCCGATGACGATGACATCCCACTTCGGCTCGCGCTCGAGGGTGGCGAGCAAGGTGGCGCGGTCGGGCGGCAGGATGGGGGGGTGCAATGTCTGCATGATTCCTTGTTTGGTGCGAATGCGTGTCGCGGTGTTGCTTGTATGTACTTCTGTACTTTTGTACTTGTCTTGTGTGGCTCGTGCGCTGCGCTCAGCCCGCGCTCAATTTGCCGAGTGCGGTGGCGCGCCGTCTTCGCGCGCCCAGTCGCGTGCGCGCTCTACCGCGCGATGCCACCGCCAGAGCCGGTACGCGCGCGCGTCGGCGCTAAGGTTGGGCTCGAAGCGATGCTCCACCTGCCACTGGCTGGCGATCTCGTCCTCGCCGCTCCAGTAGCCGGTGGCCAGTCCCGCCAGGTAGGCGGCGCCAAGCGCGGTGGTCTCGGTCACGCGCGGGCGAACCACGGCCGTGCCAAGCAGGTCGGCCTGCATCTGCATCAGCAGGTCGCTGCGCGACGCGCCGCCGTCGACACGCAGCTCGGCCAGCGAGATGCCGGCATCCTTCTGCATGGCGTCCAGCACATCCACGCTCTGCAGCGCGATCGACTCCAGCGCGGCGCGGGCAATGTGCGCGCGTCCGGTGCCGCGGGTCAGGCCGACCAGCGTGCCGCGCGCGAACGGATCCCAGTGCGGCGCGCCCAGGCCGGCAAAGGCTGGCACCAGCACCACGCCTGCGGTGTCGTCGCACTGGCGCGCCAGCGGCTCCACCTCGGGCGCGCTGTTGATGATCTGCAGCCCATCGCGCAGCCACTGGATGGTGGCACCGCCCATGAACACGCCGCCTTCCAGGCAATATTGCGTGCGGCTGGCGGGCGGCGTGGTGCCGCCCAGCTGCCAGCCGATGGTGGTGAGCAGGCGATTTTGCGAAGTGACCGGCTGCGATCCCGTGTTCATCAGCAGGAAGCAGCCCGTGCCGTAGGTATTCTTGGCCATGCCCGGGGACAGGCAGGCCTGGCCGTAGGTGGCGGCCTGCTGGTCGCCGGCGATGCCGGCAATGGGGATCTCCGCGCCAAACAGCCGCAACGCTGTGCGCGCCACCTCGCCGCTGGAGGGCGCCACTTCGGGCAACAGGCTGCGCGGGATGTCCAGCAGGTCGAGCAGGTCATCATCCCACTGGAAGGTATGGATGTTGAACAGCATCGTGCGCGACGCGTTGGAGACATCGGTGACATGGCGCTTGCCGTCCGTCAGTTGCCAGATCAGCCAGCTGTCGACTGTGCCGAACGCCAGCTCGCCACGCGCCGCGCGCTCGCGGGCGCCCTCGGTGTTGTCGAGCATCCAGCGCAGCTTGGTGCCGGAGAAGTAGGCGTCGATGATCAGGCCGGTCTTGTCGCGGAACAGCTCGCCGTGGCCGTCGGCCTGCAGTGCCTCGCACATCGGCGCGGTGCGGCGATCCTGCCAGACCAGCGCGCGGCCGATGGGCTCGCCGGTCTGGCGGTCCCACAGCACGGTGGTCTCGCGCTGGTTGGTGATGCCGATGGCGCTCACCTGGCTGGCCGCGACGCCGGCGTCGTTCAGCACCTCATGCGCCACCGCCAGCTGCGACTGCCAGATCTCGTAGGGATCGTGCTCGACGTGGCCGGGGTGCGGGTAATATTGGCGGAATTCGCGCTGCGCGACCCGCGCCACGTTGCCGGCGTGATCGAACAGGATCGCGCGCGAGCTGCTGGTGCCCTGGTCGAGCGCCAGCACGAATTGCGGCAGGCCCGAAGGCTGGGTTTGCTTCATGCGTCTTGTCCTGGATTGACTGCTTCTACCACTACATTAGCCATTGCAGGCGTGCCTTGCCGGCCGCCGGGATCCTTCATGTCCGATACCTTGCCCGATTGCGCTAGCCAGAACCCCGTCGTGTCCCGCGTTGCCGCCTCGCTGGCGGCGCGCAGCCGTTTCGATGCCGACGCGCATTGGCGGCTGACCGTGGCAGGGCGCCAGGTGGGCTGGCTGCCGCGCGCGCATGCGCTTATCCTGCGCGCGCAGGATACGGTGCCGGCCGTGCTGGGCGAGCCGCGGGATGGCAGCGTGGCGTTGCTGCCGGATTGCGGCGATGCTGGCACGCGCAGCGCGGCGCTGAAGGTGCTGGCGCACTGGCTGGCGGATGCGGGCCATGTGCGCGGCTGGCGCGACGAGCTGTTCGCCGTCACGCCGGAACTCGCGGCGCCGGCCTTCGCGGTGATCGAGCGCGCAGCCGCGCGCTTTCTGGGGCTGCTGACCTTTGCCTCGCACATGAATGGCGTCATTGCCG
This sequence comes from Cupriavidus sp. PET2-C1, assembly GCF_054515855.1. Lineage (NCBI taxonomy): Bacteria > Pseudomonadati > Pseudomonadota > Betaproteobacteria > Burkholderiales > Burkholderiaceae > Cupriavidus > Cupriavidus sp. PET2-C1. Next base: position 2,817,687 of record NZ_CM137259.1, on the reverse strand, counting down.
GCGAGCGCGCGCTGTGGATTTCACGGCGCAGCGCCGCCAAGGCGGTCGACCCCGGCATGTGGGACAACCTGGTGGCAGGCGGCATGCCGCACGGCAGTGATCCGCTTGCCACGCTGGTGCGCGAGTGCGACGAGGAGTCGGGCATTGCGCCCGTGCTGGCGCAGCGCGCCGAGGCGCACGGCGTGATCGAAGTGCTGCGTGAAATCCCCGAGGGCGTGCAGTGGGAGGCCGTGTACGTGTACGACCTGTTGCTGCCGCCGGATTTCGTGCCGCATAACCGCGACGGGGAGGTGGCCGAGCACCGCCGTATCGAGCCGGAGGCATTGCTTGCTATCATGGCGGATGGCGCCATGACGGTCGACGCGACCCTGGTGACGCTGGATGCGCTCAATCGCCGCGGCTGGAGCGCCCCCGGCATCCCCCGCCCTTGATCGGCGCGCACTAGACAAAACCACACACGATGAGCAATACCGGATTCATTCTCACCATTTCCTGCCCGGACCAGCCGGGCATCGTCCATGCCGTCTCGGGCCTGCTGTTCCAGCACGGTTGCAACATCGTCGATTCCGACCAGTACGGCGATGAGTTCACCGGCCGCTTCTTCATGCGGGTGCATTTCACGCCGGCCGCCGGCGGCCCGGACCTGGCCACGCTGAAGACCGCGTTCGCGCCGATCGGCGATCAGTTCGCCATGCAGTGGGACCTGTTCGATGCCAGCGTCAAGCCGCGCGTGATGATCATGGTGTCGAAGATCGGCCATTGCCTGAATGATCTGCTGTTCCGCGCCAAGGCCAGCGGCCTGCCGGTGGAGATCGCCGCCATCGTGTCGAACCACCGTGATTTCTACCAGCTTGCCGCGTCGTACGATATCCCGTTCTTCCACCTGCCGATGATGAACGCCTCGGCTGAGCAGAAGGCCGCGCAAGAGAACAAGGTGTTCGAGATCGTGCGCGAGCAGAACATCGACCTGGTGGTGCTGGCGCGCTACATGCAGGTGCTGTCCGACGACCTGTGCCGCAAGCTGGCCGGCCGCGCCATCAATATCCATCACTCGTTCCTGCCCAGCTTCAAGGGCGCCAAGCCTTACTATCAGGCGCACGACCGTGGCGTGAAGCTGATCGGCGCGACCGCCCACTACGTGACCGCGGCGCTGGACGAAGGCCCGATCATCGAGCAGGAAATCGAGCGCGTGGACCACAGCATGGATCCCGAGCAGCTTACCGCGGTGGGGCGTGACGTGGAATGCGTGGCGCTGGCGCGTGCCGTCAAATGGCATGCCGAGCACCGCATCCTGCTCAACGGCCACAAGACCGTCGTCTTCAAGTAAGGCCTCAGGCAAGTCCCCAGGCAAGCCCCTAAGCAAGCCCCTAAGCAAGCCCCTAAGCAAGTCCTTCACCAGGTGCCCGGCGCCAGCCGCGCCGGCACCGCCTCGCCCGCAGGGAAGCCGGCGCCGCGGCTGGCCGCTCTCAGGCCTGCGCGACCACACAGCGCACTCCGCTTTCTTCCAGCATGCTCTCGAATGGCGGCATTAACGGCTCATCGGTGAAGAGCCGGTCGATCTCCGAGACGTGCGCCAGTTCCACCATGGCCTGCCGGTTGAACTTGCTGGCATCCGCCGCCAGCCAGACTTCGCGCGAATGCTCGATGATGGTCCGCGCTACCTTCACTTCGCGAAAATCGTAATCGCGCAGCGTGCCGTCGGCCTCGATGCCCGAGATGCCGATCAAGCCGATATCCACCTTGAACTGGCTGATGAACTCCACCGTGGCCTCGCCCACGATGCCGCGGTCGCGCGAGCGCAGCACGCCGCCGGCGACGATCACTTCGCAATCGGGGTTGTCGGCCAGGATGCTCGCCACGTTCAGGTTGTTGGTGATCACGCGCAGGCCGCGGTGGTGCATGAGTTCGCGCGCGATTTCCTCGACCGTGGTGCCGATATTCAGGATCAGCGAGCAGCCCTCGGGCACGGCGCTGGCCACCGCGCGCGCAATGCGGGCCTTGCCCTCGGCATTGAGCACCTGGCGCTGCCGATAGGCAATGTTCTCCACCGTGGAGCCCTCTACCCGCACGCCGCCGTGAAAGCGCGCCAGCATGCCGCCTTCAGCCAGCAGGTTGACGTCCCGGCGCACGGTCTGCAGGGTCACCCCGAACTTGCGGGCAAGTTCGTCGATGGAAGCGAAGCCCTGGCTGCGAACCTCTTCCAGCAGGGCGGTCTGGCGTGGATTTAGCGTCATGCCGGCATTCTAGTTCAAACACAAACGAAAACAAATGATGCAGTGCATGATTGTTTTATTTTCGTTTTTGCTCTAAAACGAGCGGGAAGCAAGGATTTGTGCGTTTGCATCATTGCGGTATATGTGATGTATGTAGCATTCGGAATCGGAGACTCGATGCAGCTCAGATTGGAAGGCATCGCCCAGCAAGCAGGTTCGCAGGCGTATCTATATCCCATGTCGCTGACGCCCGTGCCGGGCGCGGTGACCATCCTGCTGGGTGCCACCCAGGCCGGCAAGACCTCGCTGATGCGGGTCATGGCGGGGCTGGACCGGCCCAGTGCCGGCCGTGTGGAGGTGGACGGCATCGACGTGACCGGCATGCCGGTGCGCGAGCGCAACGTCTCGATGGTCTACCAGCAGTTCATCAACTACCCGTCGATGACCGTCTTCGACAATATTGCTTCGCCGCTCAAGCTGCGGCGTTCCAAGGATATCGATGGACAGGTGAGGGCGCTGGCCACCCGCCTGCATATCGAGCACTTGCTCGAGCGCTTTCCCGCCGAGCTCTCGGGCGGGCAGCAGCAACGCGTGGCGCTGGCGCGCGCGCTGGCCAAAGGCGCGCCGCTGATGCTGCTCGACGAGCCCCTCGTCAACCTGGACTACAAGCTGCGCGAAGAGCTGCGCGAGGAACTGACCCAGCTCTTCGCGCATGGCAATGCCACCGTGATCTATGCCACCACGGAGCCGGCCGAGGCGCTGTTGCTGGGCGGCTATACCGCGGTGCTGGATGCCGGCGAGCTGTTGCAGTACGGCCCCACGCCAGAGGTCTTTCACTATCCCGCCTCGCTGCGCGTGGCGCGTGCTTTCAGCGATCCCCCCATGAACCTGATGGCCGGCAACCTGCTGGCCGGCGCGGTCACGCTGCCAGGCGGCGTCGTGGTCCCCTTGCCCGGGGCCGTGCAACAAGGCGGTACGGTAACGGTCGGGGTGCGGGCCGGTGCGCTGCGCCTGGACGCCGTGCCCGGCTCGGTGCCGGTGGCGGGCCGGGTGGCGCTGGCCGAGCTGTCCGGGTCCGACACCTTCGTGCACATGGATTCCCCGGTCGGCAACCTGGTGGCGCAGTTTCCGGGGGTGGTCGACCTGGAACTGGGCGCGCCGCTCACGCTGCACCTGGATCCCGCGCAGCTCTACCTGTTCGACGCTGATGGCATGCGCATCCATGCGCCCAGCCGGCAGTTGAAGGTTGCCCCCGCCACGGCCGAGCTGGGAGCCTGAGATGACACGCATCGACCTCGACCTGTCTCATTCATACCGTCCCGATCCGCAAGCGGATGAGGACTACGCGCTGCTGCCGCTGAAGTTCACGTTCAATGACGGCGGCGCCTACGCCTTGCTTGGGCCCTCCGGCTGCGGCAAGACCACCTTGCTCAATTGCATTTCCGGCTTGCAGCGGCCATCGCACGGCACCGTCTCCTTCGATGGCCGCGACGTGACCGCAGCCACGCCGCAGGCGCGCAACATCGCCCAGGTGTTCCAGTTTCCGGTGATCTACGACACCATGACGGTGGGCGAAAACCTGGCCTTCCCGCTGCGCAACCGCGGCGTGCCCGCGGCCCAGGTGAAGGAGCGCGTGGGCCGCGTGGCCGAGATGCTGGACCTGTCCGCATCGCTGGACCGGCGCGCCAGCGGCCTGGCGGCCGACGCCAAGCAGAAGATCTCGCTCGGGCGTGGCCTGGTGCGCCAGGACGTATCGGCCATCCTGTTCGACGAGCCGCTGACCGTGATCGATCCGCACCTGAAATGGCAGCTGCGCCGCAAGCTCAAGGAGATTCACCACGAGTTCCGGCTGACGTTGATCTACGTCACGCATGACCAGACCGAGGCGCTTACCTTCGCCGACCAGGTGGTGGTGATGTCGCGCGGCAGGGCGGTGCAGGTGGGGCCGGCCGATGCGCTGTTCGAGCGCCCGGAGCATACCTTCGTTGGCAACTTCATCGGCTCGCCGGGCATGAACTTCCTGGCAGGGGCATGGCGCGACGGCGCTATCGAAATCGCCGGGCGGCGCTATATGCCGGAGTTCGCGCCCACCGTCGCCACGGCTTTGCAGGCGGCCGGCAGCTTCAAGGTCGGCGTGCGCCCCGAGTACCTGCGCCTGGCCGCGAGCACCGATCCGCAGGCCGTGCCCGCGCGCGTGGAGCGCGCGCAGGACATTGGCACCTACTGGCTGGTCACCGCCACCGTGCAGGATGCCGGCGGCCACGCTGCCACCGTGCGCGGCCGGCTTGGCCACGAGGGCGCGGCGCTGCGGGCGGGCGAGACCGTGTGGCTGTCCGTGTTCAATCGTCATACCTGTTACTACGTCAACGAGGAGCTGGTGGCATGAGCACGCTGAAGCCCGTCAACCAGAAGGCCTGGCTGCTGGTCATCCCGGTGGTCCTGTGCGTGGCGTTCTCCGCCATCCTGCCGCTGATGACCATCGTCAATTACTCCGTGCAGGACATCATCTCGCCCGAGCGGCGCGTGTTCGTCGGTACCGAATGGTTCCGCACCGTACTGCGCGACGGCGAGCTGCACGACGCGCTGCTGCGCCAGCTCGGCTTTTCGCTGGCCGTGCTGGCGGTGGAGATCCCGCTGGGCATCCTGCTGGCGCTGTCGATGCCGGCCAAGGGCGTCAAGGCGTCGGCGGTGCTGGTGGTGATCGCGCTGTCGCTGCTGATTCCATGGAACGTTGTGGGCACGATCTGGCAGATCTTCGGGCGCACCGACATCGGCTTGCTGGGTGCGGCGCTTGCCGGCATGGGCTTTGCCTATAACTACACCGGCAGCGCGGTGGACGCGTGGTTCACGGTGCTGGTGATGGACGTGTGGCACTGGACGCCGCTGGTGGCGCTGCTGTGCTACGCCGGCTTGCGCGCGATTCCCGACGCGTACTACCAGGCCGCGCAGATCGACGGCGCCTCGCGCCTGGCGGTGTTCCGCTACATCCAGCTGCCCAAGCTGCGCGGCGTGCTGATGATCGCGGTGCTGCTGCGCTTCATGGATAGCTTCATGATCTACACCGAGCCCTTCGTGCTGACCGGCGGCGGGCCTGGCAATGCGACCACGTTCCTGTCGCAATACCTCACGCAGAAAGCCGTGGGCCAGTTCGACCTGGGTCCGGCCGCGGCATTCTCGATCATCTACTTCCTGATCATCCTGCTCACGTGTTTCATCCTCTACAACTGGATGCAGCGCGCGGGCACCGCCGGCAGCGAGGACATGCCCAATGCGTGAAGCCAAGCAAAGCGCCACTTACTGGCGCGCAGTCTTCCTGGTGGTGTACCTGGTCTTTGCCATCCTGCCGATCTACTGGATGCTGAACATGTCGTTCAAGTCCAACGAGGAGATCGTTTCCACGCTGTCGCTGTGGCCCAACGATTTCACGCTGGAGCACTACAAGACCATCTTCACCGATCCGTCCTGGTACTCGGGCTACATCAACTCGATGATCTACGTGGCGATGAACACGGTGATCTCGATCACCGTGGCGCTGCCCGCGGCCTATGCCTTCTCGCGCTACCGGTTCATCGGCGACAAGCACGTCTTCTTCTGGCTGCTGACCAACCGCATGACGCCGCCGGCGGTGTTCCTGCTGCCGTTCTTCCAGCTCTACACCACCATCGGCCTGATGGACACGCACCTGGGCGTGGCGCTGGCGCACCTGGTGTTCAACGTGCCGCTGGCGGTGTGGATCCTGGAGGGCTTCATGTCGGGCGTGCCGCGTGAAATCGACGAGACGGCCTATGTGGATGGCTATTCGTTCCCGCGCTTCTTCATCACCATCTTCCTGCCGCTGATCAAGGCCGGCGTGGGCGTGGCCGCTTTCTTCTGCTTCATGTTCAGCTGGGTGGAGCTGTTGCTGGCGCGCACGCTGACCTCGGTCAACGCCAAGCCGATCGTTGCCACCATGACGCGCACGGTGTCGGCCTCCGGCATGGACTGGGGCGTGCTGGCCGCGGCCGGTGTGCTCACCATCGTGCCGGGCGGCATCGTGATCTGGTTTGTGCGGCACTACATCGCGAAAGGCTTCGCGATGGGCCGCGTGTAAGGAGAGGGTGCCATGTTCAACTGGATGGTATGGACCACACCGGTGGCCGTGTTCTTCATCAGCATCGCGGTGATGCTGGTTGGCATGACGATGTGGGAGACGCGCGCTCCCACCATGGAGCGCAAGGGCTTCCTGCCCATCGCCACCACCCGCGGCGACCGCCTGTTCATCGGCCTGATGTGCGCGGCCTGGATCAACCTGGCGTGGGTGGGCCTGGGTGAGAAGATGATGGCGTGGTTTTCGCTGGCGGAAGAGCCTTCGATCTGGATCAGCCTGGTGCTTTCGATGCTTGCGCTGGGCCTGGTGATGCGCAAGGGCTGAGCCGCATGCGGATCGCGCACCTGAGCCGACAAGAATAAAGCGACGGATTTTTCGTCAATGGGCATAGCGGCCTGCACCTTCCCCGGACCGCGACCCAGACAAAGAGCAGGGAGGGGGATTTTCGAGGAGACGTCAATGAAGGTGCACGTGAAATTGGGCATGACGGCGCTGGCCTGCGCAGCGGCGCTCGCCTGCGGCCACGCCGCTTGGGCTGGCGAGGCCGAGGCCAAGAAGTGGATCGACAGCGAGTTCCAGCCGTCGTCGCTCGCCAAGGACAAGCAGCTCGCTGAAATGAAGTGGTTCATGGACGCTGCCGCCAAGCTCAAGGCGAAAGGCGTGACGCAGATCAGCGTGGTCTCGGAGACCATCACGACCCACGAGTACGAATCCAAGACGCTGGCCAAGGCCTTCGAGGAAATCACCGGCATCCAGGTCAAGCACGACATCATCCAGGAAGGCGATGTGGTGGAGAAGCTGCAGACCTCGATGCAGTCCGGCAAGTCGATCTATGACGGCTGGATTTCCGACTCCGACCTGATCGGCACGCACTATCGCTATGGCGCCATCCTGCCGTTGACCGACTACATGGCTGGCGCCGGCAAGGAGTGGACCAATCCCGGGCTGGACGTGAAGGATTTCATCGGCACCAAGTTCACCACCGCGCCGGATGGCAAGCTCTACCAGCTGCCCGACCAGCAGTTCGCCAACCTGTACTGGTTCCGCGCCGACTGGTTCGCGCGCAAGGACCTGCAGGAGAAGTTCAAAGCGAAGTACGGCTATGACCTGGGCGTGCCCACCAACTGGTCGGCCTACGAGGACATCGCCAGCTTCTTCTCCAACGACGTCAAGGAACTCGACGGCAAGAAGGTCTACGGCCACATGGACTACGGCAAGAAGGATCCGTCGCTCGGCTGGCGCTTTACCGACGCCTGGCTGTCGATGGCCGGGTCGGCCGACAAGGGCTTGCCGAACGGCATGCCGGTGGACGAATGGGGCATCCGTGTTGGCGCTGACAAATGCACGCCGGAAGGCGCATCGGTCTCGCGCGGCGGCGCCACCAACAGCCCGGCCGCGGTCTATGCGCTCACCAAGTACATCGACTGGATGAAGAAGTACGCGCCGCCGCAAGCCATGGGCATGACCTTCTCCGAAGCCGGCCCGGTGCCGGCGCAAGGGCAGGTGGCGCAGCAGATCTTCTGGTACACGGCGTTCACCGCCGACATGACCAAGAAGGGGCTGCCGGTGGTCAATGCGGACGGCACGCCGAAATGGCGCATGGCGCCGTCGCCTTATGGCCCGTACTGGAAGCAGGGCATGCAGAACGGCTACCAGGACGTGGGTTCCTGGACCTTCTTCAAGAACACCGATCCCAACCGCCTCGCGGCGGCCTGGCTGTACGCGCAGTTCGTGACGTCCAAGACGGTATCGCTGAAGAAGTCGCTTACCGGCCTGACCTTTATCCGCGACAGCGACATCCATCACGAATACCTTACCAAGAACGCGGCCCAGTACGGCGGCCTGATCGAGTTCTATCGCAGCCCGGCGCGGGTGGCGTGGACGCCCACCGGTACCAACGTGCCCGACTACCCCAAGCTGGCCCAGCTGTGGTGGAAGAACGTGGCGACCGCGGTGACCGGCGAGAAGACGCCGCAATCCGCGATGGACAACCTGGCCGACGAAATGGACCAGGTGATGGGGCGGCTGCAACGTGCCGGCATGACGAACTGCGCGCCCAAGCTCAATCCCAAGAGCGATCCCGCCAAGTGGCTGTCCGACGACCACGCGCCATGGAAAAAGCTGGCCAACGAGAAGCCGAAGGGCGAGACCATCGCCTATGACAAGTTGTTGCAGGCATGGAAGGAAGGGAAGGTGCGGTAAGCGCCATCCTCGATGGCATAGCGGACGGTGGCCTTGTGCCACCGTTTTTTCTTCTGGGGTTTGTGATGCGCTATCGACATAGCGCGGGCTCTCGAAAAACCCCTTGACTATCTATCTACCAGTAGATAATATTCACGACATGGAAGCCGCTGCTCCGCCCCAGCAAGAAAAGCTGAAGCAGGAAAGAGGATCCAGCGCATCACCCGGGGAATCCCCGTTTTTTTTGGCCAGTTTATCTATCTACTAGTAGATAACAAACAGAAGAAGCGAAGGGTTCCAAAGCGTACCGATTCGATTCCGCCCAAGCGCGGGTCCTCAAATGCCAATGGAGAACATCATGACCTCGAACCTCTTCGCCAAGACCCTGATCACCGCCGCCGCCCTTGCCGCCGCTTTCGTTGCCGGCACCGCTCAGGCTTCGGGCCCGAAGGACAGCACCTTCGCCGGTGACAAGTACGGCTACGTGTTCCGCGCCACCACGCCCGACGCCTTCACCGACGGTGCCCGCAGCGGCAAGTTCGACCCGTTCACCGAAGGCGCACGCGTTGGCAAGGCCGACCCGTACACGGACGGCGCCCGCATCGTGGCCGGCCTGGACCGCGCGGGTGTGTCGGCCTCGCCGTCGCGTACCGTTGACCAGTTCACCGACGGCGCCCGTGCCGGCAAGTTCGACCCGTACACCGATGGCGCACGTATCGTCGCCGGCCTGGATCGTAGCGGCGTGTCGGCCAGCCCGGCTCGCAGCGTGGATGCCTTCACCGATGGTGCCCGCACAGGCAAGTTCGACCCGTACACCGATGGCGCACGTACGGTCGCCGGCCTGGATCGCGCTGGCGTGTCTGCCACCCCGGCCCGTAGCGTGGATGCCTATACCGACGGTGCACGTACCGGCAAGTTCGATGTGTTCACGCAAGGCGCCAACGCCTGAGCTACGTGTGATGCCTGAACACACTGTGAATCAATCGGTAATCCAATGAATGCGGTGATGCATGCAAAGAGCCGGTAACACCGGCTCTTTGCCATTGCCGGCACCTCGAGGGTCCGCCGAAAGGTGGATGCATGCCATGACGACTCCGTCCGTACGCGATCAACTGCTGGAGCACACCCTGGTGCTGGTGCGGCAGCGTGGGTTCAATGGATTCAGTTACCGGGACCTGGCCGAGCGGGTAGGGGTCAAGACCTCCAGCATCCATTACCACTTTCCCTCCAAGGAGGACCTGGTGCAGGCGGCGGTGACGGAGTACAGCGCCCGCAACTCGGAACGAGTGCGCGGCATCGACACCAGCCTGCCGGTGGACGAGCAGGCTCGCGCTTACCTCGCGCCCTGGCTGGCCACCGCGGGCGGCGACGCCATCTGCCTGGTGGGCATGCTGTCCGCGGATGCCGTGTTCCTGCCGGATGCGGTGCATCGCATCCTCAAGGATTTCTACCGCCTGCACGAGACCTGGCTTACGCGCCTGCTGGAAACCGCACAGGCCGTGCAGCACAAGGCCTTGCCGATCCCGCCGCAGGCGCTGGCGCAAGCCGTGTTCGGCGCGCTGCAAAGCGGGCTGGTGGTCGCGCGGCTGTTCGGCGCGCCGCAGCGTATCGAGGCGGCGGCGGACCTGTTGACGGCATCGGTCTCCGCCTAGGCGGCCCCGCGCATGTCACGGGCCCGGGGCCCTGAGCGCTCCGCGCGCGGCGAGCCGCCGGCGCCGGTTGAGCCAGAGCGGCACCGCGCCAACCGCGATGCCGCCCAGGGCCACCACGCGCGTGGCCGGGTCGAAGCTGGGAATGCTGTACAGCCCGATGAACCACAGGAACGCCGCGCTGCAAGCGGGCCAAAGCACTAGCAGCAACAACCTGCCGGGTGCGCGGGCGGCACCGCGCCGGCAGTGCCAGGCACAGGCGAAGCCGGCTAGGCCGTAGTAGAACGCCACCTGGAAGCCGATGGCATTGACCGAGTCCTGGATGATCTGGCCCACGCTGTTGAAGCGCGCGGACAGCGCCAGCAGCAGCAAGCCGAACGATGCGATCACCGCGGTGGCCACCCACGGCGTGCGCCAGGTGTGGTGCAACTCCGCATAGCGCGGGTGCAGCAGGCCATCGCGGCCTTTGGCGTAGAGCGTGCGGGTGAACTGGAGGATCGAGGTTTCCAGCGTGCCCACGGTGCTGAGCATGACGGCCAGCACGGCCAGGTAGTCCCACGGCCGCGGGAACAGCCGCGCGGCGAGCGCAAATACGACGTTGGTGCCGGCTTGGCGGATCTCCTGGTCGCTCAGCACGGCCTGGCTGGCGATGACGAAGGTCATGAACAGTGCCAGCACGATGACCATCGCCATCAATGCGCCGCGCCCGGGCACATGCGCCGGATCGCGCGTTTCCTCGGTCAGGTTCGCCGTCACGTCCCAGCCCCAGAAGAAGAACAACGCCACCAGTGCCCCATTGGCAAACAGCTGCGGGGTAAACCCAAATGGCGACAGCATCGCCAGCGAGAGCGGGTGGGCAAGCGGCAGCGGCGCGCGCAGCACGGCAGCGAGCACGATCGCCGCCAGCACCCCGACCTCGACCAGCGTCATCGCCACCTGGGTGTAGCTGGTCAGCTTGACCCCCTTGACCACGATCACGCTAACCGCCAGCAGCCAGCCTGCGGCGACCAGGGTCACCACGGGCGGGCGCTCCGCCAGGGCCGGATCGAACAGGAGCAGGGTGGCGGTGGCGGCCGGAATGGTGCCGGATACCATGAATACCGCCGACGCTACCAACAGCGTCCAGCCCGCGAAAAAGCCGAGCGCCGGATGGAAGATCTCGCAGACCCAGGTGTAGCAGGCGCCCGCGCTGGGCTGCAGCCGGTTCAGTTGCTGGTAGGACAGCGTCACGCCGAACATGATCAGGCCGCAATACAGCAGGCTGGCCGGCGCCAGGCCTCCCACCGTCGCGACCAGGGTGGCGGTGGTGGCCGCCAGGCTGAAGGCGGGCGCCGTGCCCGCCACGCCCATGACGACGGATTCGCCCAGCCCGAGTGCGCCTGCGTCCAGCGTTGCCGGTGACTTCCGATCCATGGCGAAGCTCCCCGTGCCATCGGTGGCCGGTGACGGCCTGCCGACAGCACCGTGCGCGAGCCCGTGGGGGCGGGCATGCTTCAGGCAACTATACTGCCTGCCCCCGCGTTTTCAACCGCTTCCGTGGGCTCACGGGCATTGCCGCAGTTCCCCGGCCAGCCAGTCGATCACGGGCCGGAACCGGGAAGCGCCGCGAAACTCCTGCGGATATGCCAGCCAGATCTCCCGCACCACCTCCGGCACCTCGCGCACCAGCGCGAGCCGGGCATCGTCCCGCGCCAGGTAGTGCGGCAGCAGGCCGATGCCCAAGCCGTTGCGAATGGCCTCGCGCACTGCCAGCAGGTTGTTCGACTGGAACCCCGTGCGTGCCGCCAGCGTGCGCGTCCATTCCGATTCCGGCAACGCCAGGCCTTCGTCCAGCAGGCCGCACAATGGCGCGCCGTCGAGATCCTGCTCGCGCCACGGGCCGGCGTTGGCGGGCCGCCCCGGCGCATACAGGCCAAAGCCCATGCTGCCCGCGCGCTGCGCGATGGCATCGCTTTCCTGCGGCCGCGCCAGCCGCACCGCGATGTGGGCGCGGCGCCGCGCGAGGCTGGCGATGCGGTTGTCCGTTTCCAGCCTGACCTCGAGTTGCGGGTGCGCGCGATAGAGCCCGAACATGCGTGGTGTCAGGAAGTGGCTGCCGAGCGCGGCGGTGCAGGCGATGCTGACCACGCCGGAGACGCCGCTGCCGGTGTCCTCCACTTCGCGCAGCAAGCGCTGCGCCGAACCCTCCATCTGCTGCGCCGCGGCCAGCGCCGAGCGGCCGGCCGCCGAGAGCGCGAACGCGCCATCGGTGCGTGTTGCCACGGGCTTGCCGAGCGCTGTCTCCAGGCGCCGGATGCGGCGGATCGCTGTCGCGTGCGTGACCTCGAGCTCACGGGCGCAGGCCGAGTAGTTGCCGGTGCGGATCAACGTGGACAGGGTGAGCAGGTCGTCCCAGTGGAGTGAACGTTTTTGCACAATGGATGTGAGCCAGTTGAGAATTGGCGAACAGCATAGCGCGGCTTATCATCGCTTGCATGGTAGTCGCCCTCGCGGCGCCTGCCCGTGTATCCCCACGCCGTTTCCGACACCTGACGCACAAGCAAAAGAAAAGGAGCCATGATGACCACACCCTTTACCCTGCTCGACCTCGCCGGCGCCAGCCGTCTTCCTTCAGCGTGGGAGGCCGCCACGCTGGTGCTGATCGACCACCAGCGCGAGTATGTCGACGGCAAGCTCCCGCTGGTGGGCATGCCCGGCGCCATCGCGGCCTGCGGCGAACTCCTGGCGCTGGCGCGCCGGCATGGCAGCCCGGTGGTGCACGTGGTGCATCACGGGCGGGCCGGCAGCGGCGGCGCCTTCGATCCCGAGGGCCCATATGCGGCCATCATCCAAGGCCTGGAGCCGCTTGGCGGCGAGCATACCGTGGTCAAGGGCCTGCCCAACAGCTTTGCCGGCACCACGCTGGCCGCCATGCTGGACAAGCTCGGGCGCAAGGAACTGATCGTGGCGGGCTTCCAGACGCATATGTGCATCAGCGCCACGGTGCGCTCCGCGCTCGATCATGGCTATCGCAGCACCGTGCTGGCATCGGCCTGCGCTACGCGCGATCTGCCCGACCCGCTGGGCGGCGCGCCGCTGTCGGCGGCGGAGATCCACCGTCACTCGCTGGCCGCGCTGCATGACCGCTTTGCCACCGTGGTGGCTGGCCCGGGCGCCTGGGCCTGAAGGAAAACGGAAAACGCGGCACGCCGCTGGCTTGCGCCGGGTGCCGCGCGAACCCCATGCGGGGCCGTCGCGGGGCTTGCAAATTGGTGCGTCGCCCTTGGGGCTGGTGCATACTACGGCCTCGCTGCCAGCCGGCGAGATCCGTCCGCAACCCGATTTTCCATTTCCATGAAACGCATTCTCCTCATCAAGATCACCTCTCTGGGCGATATGGTGCACACGTTGCCGTTGGTGTCCGACCTGCGGCGCGCCTATCCCGAGGCCAAGATCGACTGGGTGGCCGATGCGTCGTGTGCCGATATTCCGCGCTGGGCCGTGGGCGTGGATCGCGTGATCGCGCCGCCGCTGCGCGGCTTCAAGAAATCCCGCAGCTGGGCCGACCTGCGTGCCATCATCGGCGCGCTGTGGGCCCTGCGCCGCGAGAAGTACGATGTGGTGGTGGATGTGCACGGCGTGTACAAGAGCGCCATCGTGGCCTGGCTGGCGCGCTGCAGCCGGCGCCTGGGCTACGCCGCCGAGTACCTTGGCGAGGCGCGCGCCGTGTTTGCCTACACGCAGATCTTCGGGCCGCATGGCGACGCTACCGCGCGCCACAAGATGCGCATGGTGGTGGCCAATGCGCTTGGCTATCCGCTGGATCCCGTTGAGCATTACGCGCTGCGTGTGCCCGCGCCCGCGGTGCCGCTCAATGCCGATGGCGTGCCGCGCGCGATGCTGTTCCACGCGACCTCCGTCGAGGCCAAGAAATGGCCTGCGCAGCGCTGGATCTCGGTCGGCCGCACGCTCACCGAGCGCGGCTACCGGATCCAGTTGCCCTGGGGCTCGCCCGCGGAGCGCCAGCAATCCGAAGCCCTGGCAGCGGAGATCCCCGGTGCCGAGGTGCTGCCGCGCATGACCATCACCGAATGCGCGCAACGGGTCGATGCCGCCGCGCTCGTGGTTGGCACCGATACCGGCTTCGTGCATCTGGCGGATGCGCTGGGCAAGCCGTCGGTAATGCTGTTTACGGTCACCGACAGCCAGCACTTCGGCATTAATACGCCCGGGCAGTCCGTCTCCGTTGGCGCGCGTGGCGTGGTGCCGGAGATCGCGGACGTGCTCGCCGCGATCGGCGAGGTCACGGGCGGCCAGTCCAGGCCGCAGCTGGTGGCCGCCAGCCAGGGCTGATCGTCGCCCGCCCCGCTGCAACGGCGGGGCGTCCTGTCCACTTGCCCACTTGCGCGGCACCGGCGCTTCCCGGTGCCCGCGCCGCTCCCCCTTGTTCATCACGGCATGCAGGCCGTCCAGCCGGGCGGCCATCTGCGTTGCCCGCGCTTGCCCGCATTCTCGCCTTGTGTTCTATATCGACCGATATATAATGCGTTCTATATCGTGTGATACAAAATGTATCCACCCCAACCAACCCGAGTCAGGCAAGCCGGAGCCACCATGGCGCGACCACGCGAATTCGATGAGCAGCAGGTGCTGGAGGCAGCGGGAGACGCATTCTGGGCGAATGGCTTCGAGGCCACCTCCACCCGCGATCTCGTGAAGTGCACGGGCTTGACGCAGCCCAGCCTGTACAACGCCTTCGGCGACAAGCGCGGGTTGTTCCTGCGGGCGCTGGAGCACTACCTCGACCGTACCCTGCGCGAGCGCATCGGCCGGCTGGAATCTTCGCAATCGCCCGCGCATGCCATTGCAGCGTTCTTTGGCGAGATCGTCGAGCGCTCGGTCGCGGACGTGCGGCACCGCGGCTGCATGCTGGTCAATGCCGCGGTGGAGTCCACGCCCGGCGACGAAGCCTGCCGGAAAGGCATCGCCGACGAGCTCGCCCAGATCCAGGATTTTTTCCAGCGCTGCATGGCAGCGGGGCAGGCGAGCGGCGAGATTCCCGCGGCCATGCCGGCGGCGGATGCGGCTGCGCATCTGCTGGCGGTGCTGCTCGGCGTGCGCGTGCTGGCCCGGGTCAGGCCGGAACGGGCGTTGCTGACGGGGGCCGTTGCCCCGGCGCTTAGCCTGCTGGGCCTGCCGCCGCTGCCCGCCGGAGCGCGCGCGGCATGAGCCCGCATGAGCGCAACAAACACACGCCGTATCCGCAGGAATCCATCATGTCCGAGCACACAGCCACCGTCCCCGGTCCCGCGGCATCGACACTCGATGCCCGCGCGTTGTTCGCCACACTGGCCGGGTTGTGCGCCAGCCTGGTGGCCATCGGCCTGGCGCGCTTCGCCTATACGCCGCTGATTCCGCCGCTGATCCAGGCGCACTGGTTCACGTCGTCGCAGGCGGTGACGCTGGGCGCGGCAAACTTCGCAGGCTACCTGGCCGGCGCGCTGCTGGGCCGTCCGATCGCCACGGCGCTGTCGAACCGCAATGCGCTGCGTGCGCTGATGGTGATCGCCACCGCCGCGTTCTTTGCCTGCGCGTATCCGTTGTCGGTGAGCTGGTTCTTTGTCTGGCGCTTTGCTTCCGGCGTGTCCGGCGGCGCCATCATGGTGCTGGTCGCCACCACGATCCTGCCGCATATCCCGGCCGCCCGGCGCGGCTTTGCCAGCGGCATGATCTTCCTGGGGCTCGGGCTGGGCATCGCCGCCTCGGGCACCATCATTCCGGAGTTGCTGCGCCTGGGTTTGAAGGACACCTGGATCGGCCTGGGCGTGTTCGCGGCCATCCTCACCGCCGTGAGCTGGTTCGGTTGGCCGGGCGCCGCACCGGCGGCACCGGTGGCACCGGCGGCCAGCGTGAGCGCAAGGCCGGCTCGGCGCGAGGGCACAGCCATGCGCGTGTTGTACGGGCAATACGCCGCGAACGCGCTGGGCCTTGTGCCGGCCATGGTGCTGCTGGTCGACTACGTGGCGCGCGGGCTTGGCCAAGGCGCGGAGATCGGCGCCGGCTACTGGGTCTTGTATGGTGTCGCTGCCATCGCCGGCCCTCTGGTGTGCGGCAACGTGGCCGACCGCATAGGCTTTGGCCCGGCCTATCGCCTTGCGTTGCTGTCGCAGGCGATTGCCGTGGGCACGCTCGCATTGTCGGGCAGCCCGGTGCTGGTCGGCGTTGCCACCGTGGTCCTGGGCCTGTTCACGCCCGGCATCGTGCCGCTCGTGCTTGGGCGCATCCACGAGATGGTGCCGCACGACCATGCCGAGCAGCGCGCCGCGTGGAGCCGCGCCACCACCGCCTTCGCGCTGTTCCAGGCGCTTGGCGGCTACGGCTACTCGTACCTGTTCACGCTGTCCCGCAACAACTACGCGCTGATCTTCCTGTGCGGCGCCACGGCACTGGGCCTGGCGCTGGTCGCCGATCTCGTCACGCGGCGCGCGCCGCTCGCGGTGGCTGCGCACTGAAATGGCGCGGCAACGCAATCAAACCAGGCGTTCTAGAATGAAACGCCATGCATGCCGCAAGCCGGCGCCACAGACAGCAAGGAGTCTCCCCCATGAGTGAAAGTCAGTTGTTCCAACCCTTTTCGATTGGCAATCTACGGCTGGAAAACCGCATCGTGATCGCGCCCATGTGCCAGTACTCGGGCGAGGAGGGCTCGGCCGCCGACTGGCACATGATCCACCTCGGCCAGCTCGCGCTGTCGGGCGCTGCGATGCTGATCATCGAAGCCTCGGCTGTGTCGCCGGAGGGGCGCATCACGCCGGGGGATCTCGGCCTGTACTCGGATGCAAACGAGGCGGCGCTCGGCAAGGTCATCAAGGCTGCCAGGACCCATTCGCCGATCGCGCTGGCGATACAGCTGGCGCATGCCGGGCGCAAGGCATCGAGCCACGCACCCTGGGAAGGCGGCAGCCAGATCCGGCCGGACCAGCCGCTGGGCTGGAAGACACTGGCGCCATCCGCCGTGCCGCACGCCGAGGGCGAGGATGCGCCGCTGGCGCTCGACCGCGCGGGCATGGACAAGGTGCGGGATGATTTCGTTGCCGCGGCCAAGCGCGCGGCCCGCCTCGGGCTCGATGGCATCGAGCTCCACATGGCGCATGGCTACCTGCTGCATCAGTTCCTGTCGCCGCTGGCGAACAAGCGCGATGACGAATACGGCGGCAGCCTGGAGAACCGTATGCGGTTCCCGATCGAGGTGTTCGACGCAGTGCGCGCGGCATTTCCCGCGGACAAGCCGGTCTGGGCTCGCATCTCGGCCACCGACTGGGTGCCCGGCGGGTGGGATATCGATGGCACGATCGCGCTGTCGAACGCGCTCAAGGCACGCGGCTGCGCGGCCATCCATGTGACCACCGGCGGCGTTTCGCCGGCGCAGGCGATCAAGCTGGGGCCGGGCTATCAGGTGCCCTACGCGCAGCGGGTCAAGGCGGAGGTGGGCTTGCCGACCATCGCGGTGGGGCTCATCACCGAGCCCGAGCAGGCGGAAGCCATCATTGCCAACGGCGAAGCCGATGCGGTGTCGCTGGCGCGCGCCATGCTCTACGATCCGCGTTGGGCGTGGCATGCGGCGGCCAAGCTTGGCGCGCAGGTGCATGCGCCGAAGCAATACTGGCGCTCGCAGCCGCGCGAGTACAAGGACCTGTTCATCGATGCGAGTTTCGGGCAGCGCTAGGCTGCGCCGGAAAGCAAACGGCGTCCGGTTTCCGCGGGGAAACCGGACGCCGCCGCCTTGCACAGGCTCAGCGTCGATCCATCAATCGGCCTGGATGCCGAACTCCTTGACGATCCTGGCGTAGCGTGTCGAGTCCGACGCGATCAGCTTGCTCAGCGTAGCGGGCTCGCCACCGACCGGCGTGATGGCGATGGTTGCCATGCGTGCCACCACGTCAGGCATCTTCAGGATGTCGTTGACGTGCGTATTCAGCGTTTTCACCAGCTCCGGCGGCAGTCCCTTCGGTGCCAGCAGCGCTTGCCACGCGCCCACCTCCACATCCTTGTAGCCCAGCTCCGCGAGCGTCGGCACATTCGGCGCGAACGGCGAGCGCTTCATGTCCGCGACGGCCAGCGGCACGATGGCACCCGTCCCGATGTACTGCGTCACCGCGCCCAGCGTGGAGTACGTCATGGGCACTTGCCCGCCGAGCACGTCGACCACTGCCGGCGCGGAGCCGCGATACGGCACCTGCGCGATGTTCACGCCCGCGGCCTTGTTGAACAGCTCGCCAAGGATGTGCATGGGCGATCCGTTGCCGGGCGAGGCGTAGGTCCGCACCGTGCCCGCCTTGGCGCGCGCGACCAGCTCGGGCAGCTTGGTGATGCCCGTGCCTTTGTTGACCACCACGAACAGCGACTGCACGCCAAGCTGGGCCACCGGCGTGAAATCGCCACGCACGTCGTAGCTGGCGCCCGTGCCGTTCTTGAGCACCAGCGGCGCGATCGCAACGGTGTTGGGCGCGACCAGCAAGGTGTAGCCATCGGCGGCGGATTTGGCGACGTACGAACTGCCGATGGTGCCGGCCGCGCCGGTGCGGTTCTCGACCACCACGGACTGGCGCAGGCGCGCCGAGAGCTTTTCGGCGAGCAGGCGGGCCAGCACGTCGGTGTCGCCGCCGGCCGGGTAGGCAACGACCAGCGTGATCGGTTTGGTGGGGTAGGCCTGCGCCCCGGCGCCGCCTGCCATCATGGCAGTCGTGGCCGCGACGGCAGCAAACAGAATGCGAGTTGCGAGCTTCATGGGGAAACGCCTCTAGATTGACTTCGTGCTGGCATGCGGCGCGTTGCGCGCGCATGCCAGCCAGTGCCGCGCAGCGACGCGCCGGCGCTTAGAACGTGTGCTTGATGCCGATCATCGTGCCCAGCTGGTTGCCGCCGGGCCTCGGGTTGGAACCCGCCTGGGCGCCGCTGACCGACAGGGCGAGTTGGCCGCCGTTGTCGATGAAGCCAGCCGTGGCGTACACGGAGGTGCGTTTGGAGAAGGCGTAGGTGCCACGCAGCGCGTACAGCAGCGCCTTGTTGTCGCTGTTGTGGTACTTGAGGTAGTAGACCTGGCCGGCCAGCGTGAACGCCGGCGTGATGTCATAGGCCAGGCCCGCATACCAGAGGTCGCTGCGCGGCGTGGGGCTGCCGTCATTGTCGCGGCGGATCACGCCCAGGCCCATCTTGGTCTTGGACAGCAGCACGTAGCCATTGAGCGAGAGCCGGTTGTCCGTCAGGCTGCTCTTGGTCAGGCCGCCAAACGCGCCAGGCCCGCCACGCAGCGAGTCATAGGCCGCGGCCACGCCCCACCACTTGTTGTCGTACTGGAGCAGGGCCGACCATTCACGGCATTGCTTGCTGTCAGCCGCATTCTCGCCCGCGCAGTTGGTGCCGGCCGGGCTAGGGCCGGCGTTCACCGTGTCGCGGCCAAAGCTATAGGTGGCACCCACCGTGAAGCCGCCAAACGTGCCCTTGTAGGAAACAGCGTTGTCGGCGCGCGCGTTCGGCAGATAGCTGTCGAGCGAGCCCGAGCCGTACACGTTGGGGCCGAGGATGTCCGGGTCCAGCGTGGCCCAGAACAGCATGGTGTACTGGCGGCCCAGGGCGACCTGGCCCCAGGGGCCGGAGAGTCCCACCAAGGCCTGCCGGCCGAACAGGCGAGCGCCCTGGTTGGAGGTGCCGGAATCGGGGGCGAATCCGGATTCGAGCACAAACAGGCTCTTGAGCCCGCCGCCGAGATCCTCCGTGCCGCGGATGCCCCAGCGCGAAGGCACCGTGCCCGTCAGGGTGTTCACGCGGGCCACGTTGTCCTTCGCCGCGCCAACATTGTTCACATACTCGATGCCGGTATCGACGACGCCATACAGCGTCACCGTCGATTGGGCCGAGGCCAGCATGGGTACTGCGGCTGCAAGGGCAGCCAGTGCAATCCGTCCAGGTTTCATTGTTCGTTTCCTCTTCCTTTTCCTTTTGCTTTTCCGCCGTGTCGGTTGGTTGGCGTTGCAGCGCTTCGTCAGGCCATCGTCGAGCTGGGTCTATGCCTGCTGCCAGGAGCACTTTCCCGCTTTTTTGTTTTATAGGTAAAACATCAGATTACATAAGAAACAATGAGCAAAATATAGCTGGTCATTTCGGGAAACACATGGGTGGGTAATCCCTAGTGATGCACAGACGCGACGAGCGGCCTGCACCAGAACGGCGCTGTTGCGCACCATGCTGCGCAACAGCGAGGAGAGCGGGGGCGCAGCCGCCAAGCCGGGGAGCCGCTCCCGTATTGGTATGCAAGGCTGTGCAAGGCCGTCGCGCCAAAAAAGGGATTTGCGGGCGCTTCAACGCCGGCGGAGAGCCGCGCCTGATGAATTATTTTTGGAGGGGGTTAACCCGGATCAATTTCCGGATTCAGGCGGTCTATATTTCTTAAGTTTTATTTGCAAACTATGGTTTCATATATGGAACAAAATAATCCGGTGCAGCCTCTCCAGCCGGCGGAAGCGTTGCTCCGCGCACTCGATAGCGGCTTCAGCGAGCGGCGCATAGCCGCCGGCCGCGACGGCGCGCCGCTCGCTTACCGGTGCGGCGGCAGCCACGGGCCGGTGGTGGTGCTGCTGCATGGCATCAGTTCCGGCGCGGCCTCCTGGCTCTCGTGCGCAAGCCTGCTGGCGGCGCACGCGCGCGTGATTGCGTGGGACGCGCCCGGCTATGGCAATTCGCAGGCCCTGCCCATCGCGGCGCCCAAGGCTGCCGACTACGCGCTGCGCTTGCAGGACCTGATGCGCGCCCTGGATGTACGGCCCGATGTGATCGTGGGGCACTCGCTCGGCGCGCTGATGGCGGCCGCCTATGTGGCCGAGGCTAGCCCGGCGCTGCTGCCCGCGCAGTTGCTGCTGCTTAGCCCGGCGCAGGGATACGGCGGCCCCGGCAAGGAGGACAAGGCAAGGGACGTGGCGCGCCAGCGGCTCGAAGCGCTGGCGGCCGTGGGCGTGGAAGGCCTGGCCGAGCGGGGCCCCGGCCGCTTGCTGAGCGCCGCGGCCAGCGCCGATATGCAAGCCTGGGTGCGCTGGAATATGCGCCGGCTGGATCCGGACGGTTACCGGCAGGCGGTGGCGATGCTGTGCGGCGATGTCATTGACGACTACCTTGGCCGCCGGGGGCAGGGCATCAGTGTGCGGGTCGGCTGCGGCGCGCTGGACGTCGTGACGCCGCCGCCCGGGTGCGCGGCGCTGGCGGAGCGCTTTGCCCTGCCGTTCGAGCTGATCCCGGATGCCGGGCATGCCTGCTATGTGGAACAGGCCAGCCGGGTCGCGCGCTGGATTCGCCATGGGCTTGCCACGGCTTAGCCTTCCCCTTCCTCATCCTCTTCCTTCGTATCCCCCCGCCTCAGGCTGCCGCGCCGATGCCGTGCCACGTTCTCGTGGCATTGGTAACTCAAAAGGGTAAACCCCAGTCAATTTTTGAAGTTTCGTTGTCTATAGTGATGTCTGTGTTCAATATTTAAATCAGCGTTTTATAGGTGAAACAAAACGCTCGGTTAGCCGGTTGGCAATTAGGGAAAGGAGTAGCGCAATGGAAAACCTCGCATACAACCCGAATCTGGCGCCCTGGGAGCGTCCGGCTCCAAACAACGTCGCCGGCAAGGGCTACATCGAGCAGCCCGGCAAGGTGGCCAACATCGTGTGGCAGACCCGCGCCGCCATGCCCACCGCCTACGAAGACGCGCTGGGCGACGCGCTGGAGGCCGCCTTCGAAGCCGGTGCGAAAAGCCCGGAAGACATCGTGCGTTCGTTCAACCAGGCGGGATTGCTGGGCGCGGATGGCCAGGCCTGGACCAAAGCGCGTTTCCTCGCCGAAATGCGTCGCCTGGGCGCCTGAACGAGGCACCACGCAGTTCAAGAACATCAAAGCGATTGCGTCACGAAGGGCAGTGCAATCAGGCGCCCCTCGACAGAGCGATCCGATCCGGTACCCGCAAGAGAGCAAACAATGGAATCGAACAAGCAAGCGCGTGCTGAGGCGCGCCTGAACACCGGCCTGCACAACTATTGGTATCCGGTATCGGCCGCGTGGGCGGTCACGCATGCACCGGTCGGCATTACGCGCCTGGGCCAGAACATCGTGCTGTGGCGCGATGGCGAAGGCCAGGTGCACGCGCTGGAAGATCGCTGCCCGCACCGCGGCGCGCGCCTGTCGATGGGCTGGAACCTTGGCGACCGCGTGGCCTGCTGGTACCACGGTGTGGAAGTGGGCGGCGATGGCCAGGTCAAGAGCGTGCCGGCGGTGGACAGCTGCCCGCTCGAGGGCAAGACCTGCGTGCGCAGCTACCCCGTGCAGGAAAAGGCGGGCGCCATCTTCCTGTGGTTCGGTGAGCGCGCTCCCGGGCAAGCCGATGCGCTGCGCTTGCCGGAAGAACTGGAAAGCGACGAGCACACCAATTTCCTGTGCGTGGCGCACTGGGACTGCAACTACCGCTACGCCATCGACAACGTCATGGACCCGATGCACGGCGCCTACCTGCACGCGGTGTCGCACTCGATGGCCAGCGGCGAAAAGCAGGCTGTGATGGCCGTGCGCGAGACCGACACCGGCCTGGTGTTCGAGAAGACCGGCCAGCGCGGCGTGAACTTCGACTGGGTGGAATTCGGCGAAACCGGCACGATGTGGCTGCGCCTGGCCATTCCGTATCGCGCCAAGGTGGGCCCCGGCGGTCCCTTCGGCATCGTCGGCATCGCTACGCCGGTGGATGAGGAGCACTGCATGGTGTTCTTCTGGCGCACCCGTCACGTGCAGGGCTGGGAGCGCGATGTCTGGCGCTTCCTGTACCGCAACCGCCTGGAGGGCCTGCACTGGGACGTGCTGGAGCAAGACCGCGTGGTGCTGGAAATGATGGCGCCGAACGCGCGCGAGCATGAAACGCTGTACCAGCACGATGTCGGCATCACCCGCGTGCGCCGCCTGCTGCGCCGCCGTGCCGACCAGGAAGTCGCAGACGAGCCCGTTGCCATGTTGAAGCCGGTTGGCGGGGTGGCGAGCCATGCCTGAGATCGATCGCCATAACCTGCTGGCTGGCCGGCGCGTGCTGGTGACCGGCGCGGCGCGCGGGCTTGGCCTGGCCTTTGCCACCGCGATTGCCGAAGCCGGCGGCGCGGTCGCCATGGCCGACATCCTTGCGGACCGTTTGGTTGAGCAAGCCGCTGCGCTGCAGGCCCGCGGGCTGAAGGTGCTGCCGTTCGTGCTCGACCTGGGCGACCCCGAATCGGTGAGCGCCTGCGCCACCGCTGCCGCAGCCGGGCTCGGCGGCCTGGACGGGCTGGTCAACAACGCCGCGGTGACCGACTCCGGCGGCCGCGACGCCAGCGCCATCGACATCGCCACCTGGAACCGCGTGATGAACATCAACGTGCGCGGCACCTGGCTGATGACCACCGCCTGCCTGCCGGCGCTGCGCGCCTCGGGGCGCGGCGCCATCGTCAACCTGGCGTCCGACACGCCGCTGTGGGGCGCGCCCAACCTGCTGGCCTACGTGGCCAGCAAAAGCGCCATCATCGGCATGACCCGTTCGCTGGCGCGCGAGCTGGGCGACGACCAGATCACCGTCAATGCCATCGCACCGGGGCTGACCCTGGTGGAGGCAACCGAATACGTGCCCCAGAAGCGGCGCGACCTCTATCGCGAGCAACGCGCGATTTCCCGCGAGCAGTTACCCGAGGATGTCTCCGGGGCCGTGCTGTTCGCCCTTTCCGACCTGTCCCGCTTCGTGACGGGCCAGACGCTGGCCGTCAACGGCGGCTTCGTCATGCACTGAGCTAGAAGGAATCCAAATGAGCGATCTTTCCCAACAAGACAACATCAAGCGTTCCTGGGAGCAGCCGTCCGGCGCGTCCTTCGACCAGTGGATGGAGAGCCGCGTCGCGCGCTTCTCCACCCGCCGCTACGACTGGGACGCGCTGAAGTTCCAGGCTGACTACGACCCCAAGTACCGCCGTGCGCAGATGCGCTACCTCGGCACCGGCGGCACCGGCGTGGCCACCGACACCAATACCGTGCCGTCCGAGAATTTCACCTTCTCGACCATGATCATCCCGGCCGGCCACGAAGGCCCGTCGCACCTGCACACGGACGTGGAAGAAGTCTTCTTC
Organism: Cupriavidus sp. PET2-C1; assembly: GCF_054515855.1. Taxonomy (NCBI): domain Bacteria; kingdom Pseudomonadati; phylum Pseudomonadota; class Betaproteobacteria; order Burkholderiales; family Burkholderiaceae; genus Cupriavidus; species Cupriavidus sp. PET2-C1. The sequence goes on along the minus strand of NZ_CM137259.1, from coordinate 2,793,416 downwards.
GTCATGCGCGGCAAGATCAAGCTGATCCTGGAAAAGGACGGCGAGCGTTTCGAAACCATCCTGACCGACCGCGACCTGGTCTCGGTGCCCCCCGGTGTGTACCGCGAGGAAATCAACATCGGCGAGGAAGACGCGCTGATGTGCGTGATGCTCGGCGCCAAGAAGCCGATCACGCCGACGTACCCGCCCGAGCATCCGCTCACCAAGGTCAAGCGCTGAATTGCGCGCGGCCGGCGCGCCAATCCGGGTGCCGGCCCAGTTGAAACACAAGCCATCTCATGACTCAAGAACGCCTGTCGGAAGACATCCAGGACAAGTACATCGTGCCCGGGCTGGAACGGGGCCTGCGCCTGCTGGCCGAGTTCAGCCGCCGCGACCGCACCTTGTCGGCGGCCGAACTGGCGCGCCGGCTCAAGGTGCCTCGCTCCACGGTGTTCCGGCTGCTGGCCACGCTGGAGATGATGGGCTTTGTCGAACGCACCGACGGCGGCCGCGATTACCGCCTCGGCATGGCGGTGCTGCGCCTGGGCTTCGAGTACCTGGCTTCGCTGGAACTCACCGAGCTGGGACGCCCGCTGCTGGATCGCCTGCGCGACGATATCCATTACCCGTGCAACCTGGTGGTGCGTGACGGCCGCTCGATCGTCTATGTGGCCAAGTCGGTGGCGCCCACGCCGTTCAGCAGTTCTGTCACCGTGGGGACCCGCCTGCCGGCGCACGCCACCGTGCTCGGACGCGTGCTGCTCGAAGACCTGACGCTGGCCGAGTTGCGCCAGCTCTATCCGGAGCCGCAGCTGGAAGTGTTCACGCCCAGCACGCCGCGTACTGTCGAAGCCCTGTTCGAGATGGTGCAGCGCGACCGCGAGCGCGGCGTGGTGCTGCAGGAAGCGTTCTTTGAGGCCAGCATCTCGACCATCGCGGCACCGGTGCGGGATCGTACCTGCAAGGTGGTGGCGGCGCTGGGCGTGACCATCCCGGCCTCGCGCATCGATCCGGAGCAACTGGACATGATGGAAGAGAAAGTCAGAGACACCGCGGGCGAGCTGTCTCGCCTGCTGGACTACCGCCCGCGCGAGCACGGCAAGGTGGTCAACCTGTATCGGGAGTGAGGACGATGTCCATGATTGAACTCGACGGCAAGGTTGCCGTCGTCACGGGTGGATCCTCGGGCATCGGCCTGGCCACCGTCGAACAACTGCTGGAATCGCGCGCCGCCGTGGCGCTGTGCGGCCGCAACGAAGCGCGGCTGCGCGAGGCGGAAAGCCATCTGCGCGCACGCTTCCCCGATGCCCGCCTGTACGCCGCTGCCTGCGACGTGCTGGATCCCGCGCAGGTGGCCGCTTTTGCCGCCGCCAGCGAGGCCGCGCTCGGTCCGGCCGACATGCTGGTCAATAACGCAGGGCAGGGCCGCGTCTCCACGTTCGCGAACACCGAGGACGCGGCTTGGCTCGAAGAGCTGCAGCTCAAGTTCTTCTCGGTGATCCATGCCACGCGTGCGTTCCTTGCGCAGCTGGAGCGCTCGGACAGCGGTGCCATCGTCTGCGTGAACTCGCTGCTGGCCGTGCAACCCGAGCCGCATATGGTGGCAACGTCGGCGGCGCGTGCCGGCGTGCATAACCTGGTGCGCTCGCTGGCAACCGAGTTCGCCCCCAAGGGCATCCGCGTCAACGGCATCCTGCTCGGCCTGGTCGAGTCGGGCCAGTGGCGCCGCCGCTTCGACGCGCGCCCGCAAGCCGAGCGCGACCTCGACTGGGCCACGTGGACCGCGCGCCTGGCGCAGCAAAAACATATTCAACTTGGCCGTCTTGGCCTGCCGCAGGAAGCCGCCCGCGCGATCCTGTTCCTTGCCTCGCCGTTGTCTTCGTACACCACGGGCAGCCATATCGATATTTCCGGAGGACTTTCCCGTCATGCGTAACGAACAGCAACAAGTCACGGTGGGCTACGCCATCGCCGCCTTCCTCGAACAATGCGGCGTCAAGGCAGCGTTCGGCGTGATCTCGATCCACAACATGCCCATCCTCGACGCGATGGGCGAGCGCGGCAAGATCCGCTTCGTGCCCGCGCGCGGCGAAGCCGGCGGCACCAATATGGCCGACGCCTGCGCCCGCACCACCGGTGGCCTGGGCGTGTGCCTGACCAGCACCGGCACTGCCGCGGGCAACGCCGCCGGCGCCATGGTCGAAGCACTGACCGCCGGCACGCCGCTGCTGCACCTGACCGGCCAGATCGAAACGCCGTACCTGGACCAGAGCCTGGCCTACATCCATGAGGCGCCGGACCAGCTGACCATGCTGAAGGCCATCTCCAAGGCCGCGTTCCGCATCCGCAGCGCCGATACCGCGCTGAGCACCATCAAGCTCGCCGTGCAAACCGCGCTGACCGCGCCGAGCGGCCCCGTCAGCGTGGAAATCCCCATCGACATCCAGGCCGCGCTGATCCCGATGCCGACCGACCTGCGTCCGCTGGCGGTTCCCACCCACGTGCCTTCGGCCCATGCGCTGGACGAACTCGCCGAACGCCTGTCCAAGGCAAAGCGCCCGCTGCTGTGGCTGGGTGGCGGCGCACGCCACGCCGGCGCGCAGGTCAAGCGTCTGCTGGCGCTGGGCTTTGGTGTTGTCACCAGCACGCAAGGCCGCGGCATCGTGGCCGAAGACGATCCTCGCTCGCTGGGTGCCTTCAACCTGCACAAGCCAGTCGAGCAGTTCTATCAAACCTGCGACGCCATGCTGGTGGTGGGCTCGCGCTTGCGCGGCAATGAAACGCTGAAGTACGAACTGAAGCTGCCGCGCCCGCTGTTCCGCGTGGACGCCGATGCATCCGCCGAAGGCCGCTGCTATCAGAGCGACTACTTTGCCAGCGGCGATGCAGCCCTCGCACTCGAAGGCCTGGCCGACCGCCTGGAAGGCAAGCTGAAGGTCGATCCGGATTTCGCCGCCGACCTGCGCGCCGCGCATGAGACCGCCACAAACGGCCTGATCGACGGCCTGGGCCCGTACTCGGCACTGGTGGAAGCGCTGCAGGGCGCGGTAGGCCGCAACTTCAACTGGGTGCGCGACGTGACCGTCTCCAACAGCACCTGGGGCAATCGCCAGCTGCACATTTTTGACTCCCGTGCCGGCGTGCATGCGCTGGGCGGCGGCATCGGCCAGGGCCTGGCGATGGGCATCGGCGCCGCCGTGGGCGCGGCAGTGACGGCTTCCGGCAAGAAGACGTTCTGCCTGGCCGGCGACGGCGGCTTCATCCTGAACCTGGGTGAACTGGCTACCGCCGTGCAGGAACGCGCCGACGTGGTCTTCGTGCTGATGAACGACAAGGGCTACGGCGTGATCAAGAACATCCAGGACGCGCAGTACGGCGGACGGCGCCACTACGTGGATCTGCATACGCCGGACTACGCGCAACTGTCGCAATCGCTGGCCCTGCGCCATCGCCGCGTCAGCAACCTGGCCGACGTGGGTGTGGCACTGGAAGAAGCCACCATCGAACCCGGCCCGTTCCTGCTCGAGATCGACATGCTGTCCATCGGCACCTTCAAGACCGCGTTCGCAGGCCCGCCGGTCAACAAGGAAGCCGACGAGCAGGCTGAGAAGACCGCACGCGCGGCCGAACGCAGCACTGTGACCGCCTGAGGGAGACGCAACATGCTGCACGTGTCGATGGTGGGATGCGGAGCGATCGGGCGCGGTGTGCTCGAGCTGCTCAAGAGCGATCCGGACGTGGTCTTCGACGTGGTGGTGGTGCCCGAGGCCCAGATGGACCAGGCGCGCCACGATGTCTCGGCGCTGGCGCCGCACGCACGGGTTGCCACCTGCCTGAGCCAGGCGGACGGACGGCCTGACCTGCTGGTGGAGTGCGCTGGCCACCATGCGCTGGAAGAGCACATCGTGCCGGCGCTGGAGCGCGGCATCGCCTGCATGGTGGTGTCGGTGGGCGCGCTCTCCGAGCCGGGCCTGGCCGAGCGGCTGGAAGCCGCGGCACGGCGTGGCGGCACGCAGGTGCAGCTGCTCTCCGGCGCAATCGGCGCCATCGACGCACTGGCGGCAGCGCGCGTGGGTGGGCTGGACTCGGTGGTCTACACCGGGCGCAAGCCGCCCGGCGCATGGAAGGACACGCCGGCCGAGGCGCTGTTCGACCTCGACGCGCTGACCGAATCCACGGTGATCTTCGAAGGCACCGCCCGCGAAGCGGCGCGGCTCTACCCGAAGAACGCCAACGTGGCAGCCACGCTGTCGATGGCCGGCCTCGGGCTGGACCACACGCAGGTCAAGCTGCTGGCGGATCCGGGCGTGAATGAAAACGTGCACCACGTGGAAGCGCGCGGCGCCTTCGGTGGGTTCGAGCTGACCATGCGCGGCAAGCCGCTGGAGGCGAACCCCAAGACTTCGGCGCTGACGGTGTTCAGCGTGGTGCGTGCGCTGGGCAACCGTGCCCACGCCATGTCGATTTAAGCAGGCAGCAAGGCAATCATCATGAAGCAAGAGATTCTCCCCATCTGTATCGCAGGCCAGTGGCGCCTGGGCGGCGGCGAGCGCTACGCAACACGCTACCCGGCCACCGGCGAGGTCGTCGCGGAGCTGAACGCGGCCAGCCTGGACGACGTGGAAGAGGCCGTGCAGGGCGCGCATCGCGCGTTCCTCACCAGCGGCTGGGCGCAACGCAAGCCGCACGAGCGTGCAGCCGTGCTGCATCGGGTGGCCGACCTGATCCGCGCGCGCGCCGAGCCGCTGGCCCAGCGCCAGCGCCTGGACAATGGCAAGCCCATCAGCGAGACGCGCGCGCTGGTGGCCAGCGCCGCCGGCACGTTCCAGTTCTTCGCGGCGGCCTGCGAAACCCTGGAGGAGACGCTCACGCCCGCGCGTGGTGATTTCCTCACCATGAGCGTGCACGAAGCCATGGGCGTGGTGGCGGCGATCACGCCGTGGAATTCGCCCATCGCCAGCGAGGCACAGAAGCTGGCGCCCGCGCTGGCCGCCGGCAACGCGGTGGTGATCAAGCCCGCCGAGATCACGCCGCTGATGGCGCTGGAACTCGCCGCCATCTGCGAGGAAGCCGGCGTGCCCAAGGGCCTAGTCAGCGTGCTGCCGGGCAAGGGCTCGGTGATCGGTGACGCCATTACCAAGCACCCGCTGGTGCGCCGCGTGTCCTTCACCGGTGGCACCACCACGGGACGCCATATCGCCCACATCGCCGCCGACAAGATGATGCCGGTGTCGCTGGAGCTGGGCGGCAAGTCGCCCACCATGGTGTTCGAGGATGCGGACCTGGACCACGCCGTCAACGGCGTGCTGTACGGCATCTTCAGTTCCTCGGGCGAATCGTGCATCGCGGGCTCGCGCCTGTTCGTGGCACGTTCCTTGTATGAGCCTTTCATGGACCGCCTGGCCGAGGGCGCGGCGCGCCTGCGCGTAGGCGATCCGGCCGACGAGGGCACCCAGATGGGGCCGCTGATCAGCGACCGCCACCGCGACTCGATCGAATCGTATGTGGCGCTTGGCGTATCCGAAGGCGGCCAACTGCGCACGGGTGGCATCCGCCCCACGGTGGCGGGCTGCGAGAACGGCTACTTCTACACGCCGACCATCATCGAGGGGCTGGATAACAGCGCCCGCGTCTGCCAGGAGGAAATCTTCGGGCCGGTGCTGGTGGCGATGGCCTTCGACGACGAGGACGATCTGATCGCACAAGCCAACGACAGCGTGTACGCGCTGGCGGCCGGCGTGTGGACGCGCGACTACAAGCGTGCATGGCGCTTTGCGCGCGCGGTCCAGGCGGGCAACGTGTGGATCAATACGTACAAGCAGTTCTCGATCTCGACGCCGTTCGGCGGCTGGCGCGACAGCGGGCTGGGGCGCGAGAAGGGACGACTGGGGATCCTGCAGTACATGGAACAAAAGAGCGTGTATTGGGGCATGCATGAACAACCGCTGCCGTGGGCTAACTAAGTGAGCGCGACGACGTTGGACGCTGCAAAAGCGACACAGCAGGAGAGGGTAATGAACACGATTCTGGGCATCGACGAAATCGTCTACGGTGCCGACGACCTGGACGCCTGCCGGCGCTTCTTCGCCGACTGGGGCCTCACGCTGGTGCGCGAGGACGCGGCCGGGCTGGATTTCGAGACGCTGAACGGCTGCCGCGTGCTGGTGCGCCGCATCGGCGACCCGGCACTGCCAGCGGCAATGGAAGACGGCCCGACATTGCGCGAGGTGGTATGGGGCGTGGACACGCAAGCGGCGCTGGACCGGATTGCGGATGCCATCCGCGCCGAGCCGGGCTTCGTCAGCACGGGCGAGCACGGCGTGCGGGGCGAGCAAGGCGAACGCGTAGGCTGCACGGATCCGAACGGCCTGGCCGTGCGCTTCCAGCTGACCCGCAAGCGCGAGGTCGACGTGGAATGCGCCGCGATGAACACGTGGAACGACAAGCCGCGCCTGAACCAGCGCAGCCCGATCTACGAACGCGCCACGCCGATCGAGGTGGGGCACGTGGTGTTCTTCGTCAAGGACGTGGCGGCGACCGAGCGCTTCTACACCGAGAAGCTGGGTTTCGTGCCGTCGGACCATTATCCGGGCCGTGGCGCCTTCCTGCGCTGCGCGCCGGACGGCGGCCACCACGACCTGTTTCTGCTGCAGCTGCCGCAGGCCAAGAGCGGGCTGAACCATGTCGCCTTTACCGTGCGCGACATCCACGAGGTGTTCGGCGGCGGCCTGCATGTGTCGCGCGGTGGCTGGGATACGCAGCTTGGCCCGGGCCGGCATCCGATTTCGTCGGCGTATTTCTGGTACTTCAAGAATCCGGCCGGCGGCCTGATCGAGTACTACGCCGATGAAGACCAGCTGGATGCCGAATGGGAGCCGCGCGATTTCGAGCCGGGCCCGACCATGTTCGCCGAATGGGCGGTGGAGGGCGGGCTGGATGGCAATACGCGCCGGCAGAAGAACGCGGGCGGCCCGCAGGGCAAGTTCCTGACGGAGAAGCGCTGAGCACGGCGTGGCAATACAGGCAACACAAGCAACGCAAGCAACGCAAGCAAGACGAGCAAGACAAGCAATACGAAGCAACCGAAGGAAGTGCCATGAGTACCAGCCAATCCCTGAGCCTGCGCGTGCAGGCCATGCGTTTCGAAGCGCGCGGCATCGTCAGCGTGGAACTGCGCGATCCGCACGGGCATGCGTTGCCCGAGTACGCGCCGGGCGCGCATATCGACCTGCATCTGGGCAATGGCCTGGTGCGCAGCTACTCGCTGTGCGGCGCGCCGGAAGTGCGCGACCGCTACGTGGTGGGCGTGCTGCTCGACCGCGCAAGCCGTGGCGGCTCGCGCTATGTGCATGAGCAACTGCGGGTGGGCAGCACGCTCGCCGTGGCGGCGCCGCGCAACCACTTCGCGCTGGATGAGGGGGCGGCACACACGGTGCTGGTGGCCGGCGGCATCGGCGTGACGCCGATCGTGTGCATGGCGCGCCGGTTGCATCAGCTCGGGCGGTCCTTCACGTTGCTTTACTGCGCACGCTCGCGTGAGGAAGCTGCTTTCGCGGACGAGCTGGCCGCCTACGGCGACGCGGTGCGCATGCACTTCGACGACGAGGCGGGCAGCCCGCCGGACCTGCCGGCGCTGCTGGCGGGGCAAGCCGCCAGCACGCACTTCTATTGCTGCGGCCCGGGCCCGATGCTGAATGCCTTCGAAGCCGCCTGCGCCGGCCATGGCTATCCCGAAGTCCATATCGAACGCTTCGCCGCCGACCCGTCGGTGGCGGCGGTGCAGGACGGCGAGTACACCGTGGCGCTGGCAAGCACGGGTAGCGAGCTGAAAGTGCCCGCAGGCAAGTCCCTGCTGGACGCCTTGCTCGAAGCGGGCATTGCGGTGGAGCACAGCTGCAAGGAAGGCGTATGCGGCTCGTGCGAGACGCGCGTGCTCGAAGGCATTCCCGAACACCGTGACGGCGTGCTCAGCAAGAGCGAGCGCGAGTCGAACCAGACCATGATGGTTTGCGTGTCAGGCTGCAAAGGCAAGCGCCTGGTCCTGGACCTCTAAGCGCGCCACCGCGCGCCGCATCCGTCGCGGCGCCAACGGTGGTGGCCATTGCCGGGCAAGTCCGGTAATGCGCCAGCGCGGGGCGGCTGCCTGCCTCGGATACTTTAGAAGAGAAACACCGTGTTGATCCAGAGACAAGAGGCCCCGTTCGCCAACGCGAACGCCGAGGGTGTGGCGACCCCATCCAGCAGCATCACGGCAGGCGGTGGCGAGCGCGCCACGGACGCCCGCGCGGCAACCACCCGGGGCGAGATCATCGCCCGCATCGAGCGCCTGCCCAGCAATGGCATGCATGTCAGGGCGCGGCTGCTGATCGGCCTGGCCACGTTCTTCGATGGCTTCGACGTCATCGCCATCGCCGCCACGCTGCCGCTGCTGATTTCCATGTGGTCGCTCACGCCGGGGCAGATCGGCTTCCTGATCGCGGCGCCGTCGGTCGGGCAACTGATCGGCGCGCTGCTGTTTCCCGCCCTGGCCGAGCGCTTTGGCCGTCTCAACTCGATTGGCTGGAGCGCGGGCATCATCGGGCTGATGAGCATCGCCTGCGGCTTCGCGCCCTCGTTCGAGATCTTTGCCCTGCTGCGCATCGTGCAGGGCCTTGGCCTGGGCGGCGAATTGCCGGTGGCCGCGACCTATATCAACGAAGTGACGCGTGCCCACGGGCGCGGGCGCTTTGTGCTGCTGTACGAGGTGGTGTTCCCGATCGGCCTGCTGATCTCCAATGCCGTCGGCGCGTGGCTGGTGCCGCGGTTCGGCTGGACAGTGATGTACTTCATCGGCGGCGCCCCGGTCATCCTGTTCTTCATCCTGCGCCGGGCCATTCCCGAGTCGCCGCGCTGGCTGGCGGAGAAGGGCCGCCTGGCCGAAGCCGACCGCGCGCTCGCGGTGTTCGAGTCGCGGGCCAAGGGGCCGCTGGCGCCGCTGGGCGATGTGTCTGCGTACGACGCGATGACCGGCAAGCACCCGCGCCGGCGTGTCCGGGATCTGCTGAGCAAGGCCTATATTGGCCGCACGCTGGCGGTGTGGATGCTGTGGGCGACCTGCGGCTTCATCCAGTACGGGCTGTCGACCTGGTTGCCGACGATCTACAAGACGGTGTATCACGCACCGCTGCAACTGGCGCTGAACCTGGCCGCGGGCGCATCGGTGCTCGGGGTGATCGGCTCGCTGGTGTGCGCGATGATCGTCGACAAGGTGGGGCGCAAGCCGGTGATCAACGTCTCGTTCATCCTGTGCGCGATATCGCTGGCGCTGGCTGGCGTGTTCCACGCGGAGTCGGTGTACGTCGTGGCCGGGCTCTGCGCGCTCTCGCTCGGTTTCCTGGCGAGTGGCTTTATCACGGCCTACGTGTACACGCCGGAGCTGTATCCCACCAGCATCCGCGCCATGGGCTGCGGCTTTGGGGGGGCGTGGCTGAAGCTGGCGGCGATCTTCGCGCCGACGCTGGTGGCCAGCACGATCGGCTCTGGCAATCTCAGCACCGCCTTCTACGCACTGGCCACGGTGCCGTTCGTGGCGGCGCTGACCATCCATTTCCTTGGCATCGAGACCAAGGGCAAGGTGCTCGAGCAACTCGAGGCCTGATCCGCGGCGCACGGCATGAAGCCCGTGGCAGCGCCAGCTGCCACGGGCTTTGTTCGTTCTCGTGCGTGCTTATTTGCCCTCGCCCTCGCCCCCGCCCGCGTCGCCGCGCCCCGGCGTCACGCACAGGCCGTGCAGCTTCCTCAGCGCCTGGTACATCGCGCGGCGCTCCTCCGGCTCCAGCAGCCGGATCACCTCCGCCTGGCCCTTCCTGGCCAGCGGCATCACTTGCTCATGCAGCGCCAGGCCTTCCGGCGTGATGCTGCAGATCAGCTTCTTGCGCGGCGTGTTGCCCTCGGCATCCAGCTTCACCAGCCCGCGGCCCTCGAGCAGCCGCAGCGTTCGGCTCACCAGCGCCTTGTCCGATGTGGATTGCAGCACCAGTTCGGCAAAAGGCAGCTGCCGCGCGTGCGCCAGCAGCGCCAGCAGTCGCCACTCGGGCACCGTGAGCGCGAACTGCTCGGCGTAGGGCAGCGTCACGGTGCGGCGCAGGGCGTTGACCAACTGGCTGAGCATCGTCGTCAGGAAGTCGTCGACATCGAGCCCGTTGCCTTGCTCGTCCAGTTGCGCCCAGGGGCAGTCAGCTGTCGAGGGCACTGCCGTGTCGCCGGTGTCGGTTGTCGTTCCGGCTGCGCGCTTCATCAGATCCATGTCGCTCAAGAGATGCCGCCGGACGGCGGCTGATCAGGGGGGAGCCGATTGTCTCATAGGGACTCCGGTGTGCTGCCCCGTTCTCGTCGTGATTTCCCTCTTTTTATTTTTCTAAAAAATAGATATGTCAATTAGGTATTAACGTAAGTTGAGTAGTCAACAAACGAGATCTAGTATGCATGAAACGTTCCTCTCCTGAACTAGTGTTTCGCTAATAAAACGCACATCGAATGCGTTCCCGTCCCTTAGCCGTGCCTAACCCTGCACCCACCATGCCATTCCCCGCTGAAGTGGAGCGCCCCCACAGGAGCCGTAGATGAACCTTGTCCGCCGACACATCCTTGCCACAGCGCTCGCCGCGATTGCCCTGGGAGGCGGCAGCGCCTTCGCGCTCGGCTATCCCACCAAACCGGTCACGATCGTGGTCGCCTATCCGCCGGGCGGCGACACGGACTCCATGGCGCGCATGTACGCGGAGAAGCTGTCGATGCGCCTCAAGCAGCCGGTGATCGTGGAGAACAAGCCGGGCGCCGGCGGCGTGGTCGGCAACGCCATGGTCGGCCGCGCGCCGGCCGACGGCTACACCCTGCTGTTCACGCCCAACCCGTTTACGACGGCGCCGATGGTGCTCAAGCTCCCCGCCAGCTCCAGCTACGACGCGCTGCATGGCTTCACCCCGGTCATCCAGACCGGCACGCAGACCCTGCTGCTGGTGGCGTATCCGGGCACCGGCATCAAGACCGTGCAGGAAATGGTGGCCGCGGCGAAGGCCGGCAAGCCGCTGACGTATGCCACCCCCGGCGCGGGTTCGCCCATGCATATCGCCGGCGAGTGGCTGAACCGCGCTGCTGGCGTGAAGATCCAGCATGTGCCGTACCGGGGCGTTGCGCCCGCCGTCAATGATGTCGTGGCAGGCCACGTCAACTTTGCCTACGTGACGCTGGGGCCGGTGGCCCAGTACATCAACACGGGCAAACTGCTCGCGCTGGCGGTGACCGATCCGAAGCGCTCTGCGCTGCTGCCCAATGTGCCGACGCTGGCCGAGCTTGGCTACAAGGACGTCATCGTGGGCGCATGGCACGGCGTCATGGCGCCCAAGGGCACGCCGGCCGAGGTGGTGAAGCTGCTCAACGAACAGCTCAATGAGATCGTCAAGATGCCGGACATCGCCGAGAAGATGGCCACTTTCGGCGCGGTGCCGGTGGGCGGCGCGCCCGCCGTGCTGGAAAAGATCAATGCTTCCGACTACGAGCGGCTGGGCAAGGTCATCAAGGATTTCGGCATCAGCGCCGAGTGACGCGACGCCGGCGGCAACGCTCGCCGGCGTCTTCATGGTTTTCAGTGGTTTTCTGACTAGCAGGAGGTCGGCTTGAGCACGTCGACAGTGGGAAGCTCCACGCCGCAAGTGACGGCGCGGGAGAAGGTGATGGGCAGGGCCGTGTATGCCGGCGACATCAAGCAGGCCGGCATGCTGCACGCCAAGGTGCTGCGCAGCCCGTATCCGCATGCCCGCATCGTTCGCATCGACACCGCGGCGGCGCGCGCGCTGCCGGGCGTCAAGCTGGTGCTGACCGGCGAGGACACGCCGTCGCGGCTGTGGGGCACGCATCGCAAGGAGCAGCGCATTCTTGCCGCTGGCGTGGTCCGCCACGTGGGCGAGGAGGTCGCCGCGGTGGTGGCGGTGGACGAGGAAACCGCGCGTGATGCGCTGGACCTGATCCGTGTGGAGTACGAAGAACTGCCCGCGATATTCAGCCCCGATGCAGCGCTTGCCGATGGCGCGGCGCAGCTGCACCCGGGCACGCGCAATATCGCCCACGAGATGCATATCGAGCGCGGCGACGTCGAAGCCGGCTTCGCGCGCGCCGCGGTGGTCTACGAGGCCACGTACGACATGCATTCGCAGTATCCCGGCTACCTGGAGCCGATGGCTACCGTGGCCGCCCAGGATGGCAATGGCCGGCTGACGGTCTGGGCCTCGACGCAGTCCGTGTTCCTGGCGCGCGCGCGGCTGGCCGAAGCGCTGGACCGGCCGGTGTCCACCATCCGCGTGATCCAGGCGGTCACCGGCGGCGGCTTTGGCGCCAAGATCGTGGAGGAGAGCAACAGCCTGATCGCGGCCTTGCTGGCAACGCGGCTCGACCGCCCGGTGCGCTTCGTCAACAATCGGCTCGAGGATTTTCTCGGCGCACGCTCCAGCGTGCCGGCGCGGGTCTGGCTGAAGATGGGCCTGGACGCGCAAGGGATGATTGTCGCCAAGGACGTCAATATCGTGGCCGAATGCGGCGCCTATGCGGGCCTGGCTGGCGACGTGATGCACGTGACCGCCATGCGCAGCGATAACATGCATCGCGTGGAGAACGTGCGCTCCAGCGCCGTGCTTGCCTATACCAACAATCCGCCGCGCGGCGCGTTCCGCGGCTTTGGCGGCCAGCAGATGCAGTTTCCGCTGAACAGCCACCTCACCATGCTGGCCGAAATGCTTGGCATGGATCCCATTGAAGTCCACAAGCGCAATGCCATCCGCTCCGGGGACACCAGCGTGCATGGCTGGAAGATCGGCAGCAGCGGCCTGGTGGAATGCCTCGAGCAAACGCGCGAAGCGATCCAGTGGGATGCGCGCCGCGCCGATGCCTCGCGGCGAACCGGCACGCGCCGGCGCGGGCTCGGCATCGCGGCCGCCATGCACGTCAGCGGCAACCGCACGCTGGGCAACTGGGACGGCTCGACCATTGTGCTCAAGGTCAACGAGGACGGGCGCGTCATGCTGCTCACCAGCGAGTGCGACATGGGGCAGGGCGCCAACACCATGCTTAGCCAGATCTGTGCCCAGGAACTGGGCATTGCGCTGTCGCATGTCACCGTGAGCGCGCCGGATACCGATGTGGCGCCGTTCTGCCTCGGCTCGCTGGCATCGCGCGTCACGATCATTGCCGGCAACGCAGTGATGCGGGCCGCGCGCGAGGCGAAGCAGAAACTGCTGAGCGTTGCCGCCGACAAGCTCGGCGTGCCGCAGGACGAACTGGACCTGCTCGACGGCGTGATCCGCGCCCGCAATGACGACACCAGGCGCGCCACGCTCGCCGAGATCGCGCGCTTGCATATCTTCCGCCATGGCGGCGAAGGCCTGATGGTGCGCGCCACTTACGATGCGCCCACCGTGATGCACGACGCCAGCTACTACGGCAACATCGCGCCTGCCTATTCGTTCGCGGCGCAGGCCGTCGAAGTGGAAGTGGACATGGCCACCGGGCAGGTCACGCTGATCGACAGCTTCGTGTCGGACGACTGCGGCAAGGCCATCAACCCGCTGGCCGTGCACGGCCAGACGCACGGCGCCACCGTGCAAGCGATCGGCTGGACACTGTACGAGCACGTGCAGGTCGAGGATGGCCGCATCCTGAACGGCAACTTCGCCGACTACACCATGCCGACCGCCGACGCCGTGCCCGCGCTGCGCACGGATGTGGTCGAGTCCATTGAGCCCAACGGGCCCTACGGCGCCAAGGGCGCCAGCGAAACCGCGATCCTGCCGGGCGCGGCGGCCATTGCCAATGCGGTCTATGACGCCATCGGCGTGCGCATTGCTTCGCTGCCCATCACACCGGAGAAGGTGCTGGCCGCGCTGCGCGAGCGCAAGGAAAAGGAGGCGCGCCATGCGTAATTTCGAATTTCTTGAGCCGGGCACGGTGCAGGAAGCCAGCCACATGCTGGCCGACCTGGGCGACGCGTGCCGGGTCATCGCGGGCGGCACCGCGCTGATGCTCGGCATGCGCCAGCGCATGCTCACGCCCACCCACCTGGTATCGCTTGGCCGGCTCGATGCGTTGCGCAAGATCGAGTTCGATCCGCGCGCCGGCTTGCGCATCGGTGCGCTGGCCTTGCATGCGCAGGTGGCGCGCTCGCCGCTGGTGCAGGCGCATTACCCCATGCTGGCCAGCATGGCAGGGCGCGTGGCCAATCCGCAGGTGCGCAACCAGGGCACGATCGGCGGCAACCTTTGCTATGCCGATCCCGCCACCGATCCGCCGGGTTGCCTGATGGCGCTGGGGGCGCAGGTGGTGCTCGCCGGCAGGAGCGGCGAGCGCGTGCTGGAGATGGAGGCGTTCCTGGTCGACTACTACACCACCGCGCTCGAGCCCGATGAGATCGTGACCGAGATCCGCGTTCCCGCGCCGGCGCCGGATGCGCTTGGCCACTACGCGCGCTTCCTGCGCACGGCCGCCGAGCACCGGCCGCTGGCCAGCGTCGCGCTGCTGGCGCGCCGGACTGGCGCCACGTGTATCGAGGCGCGCCTTGCGGTCGGCGCGTCCACGCCGATTCCGGCGCGGCTGCGGCGTGCCGAGGCGTTCCTGGCCGGCAAGGCCGTCACGCCGGAAGTGGCCGCCGAGGCGGCGGACATCGTTGCCGCGGACATCGACCCCGTCTCCGACATGCGCGGCAACGCGGACTATCGCCGCGAGATGGTACGGACCGTGGCGCGGCGAAGCATCGCCACGCTGTTCGGGCTGGCGGCGGACTAAGGATTCCCCATGCAAAAGATCCAAATCGAACTCACCGTCAATGGCGAGGCACACAGCGTGGAAGTGCCCGCGCGGCGCCTGCTGTCGGACCTGCTGCGCGACGACCTCAACCTGACCGGCACCAAGCGCGGCTGCGAGACCGGCATCTGCGGCGCCTGCTCCGTGCTGGTGGACGGCGAAGTCATGAAGTCCTGCCTGGTGCTTGCCGTGCAGGCACGCGGGCGCGATGTGACCACCGTCGAAGGCCTCAGCGCCGGCGGCGAACTGCACCCGCTGCAGCAAAGCTTCATGGAGTGCGGCGGCCTGCAGTGCGGCTACTGCACCCCTGGCTTCCTGATGACCTCCTGCGCCATGCTGGCGCATAACCCCAACCCGACAGAAGAAGAAGTCCGCGCCAGCCTGAACGGCAACCTGTGCCGCTGCACCGGTTACGTCGGCATCGTCGAATCCATTCTGTCCGCCGCGGAGAAAATGCGTGGAAATTGAAAAAACCCTGATCGTCGGCGCAGCGCCGGCGCAAGTTTGGGCACTGCTGCTCGATCCCAATGTGATGGGCGGCTGCGTGCCGGGCATGCAGTCGATCGAGGTGGTCAGCGATGTGGAGTACATCTCGCACATCCAGGTCAAGATCGCCTTTGTCAGCGCGCGCTTCAAGATCAAGACCACCATCGTGGAGATGCGCGCGCCCAACTACCTGCGTAGCGAAGGCACGGGCGAGGACGCCTCCGTGGCCAGCTCGCTCAAGCAATCCAGCGAGATCTTCCTGACCGGGCAGCCCGACGGCACGACCGAACTGCGCATGAAGATCAACGTGGACGTGCTGGGCCGCCTTGGCACGTTCGGCCTGAGCGTGATGAAGACGAAGGCGGACCGGATGTGGGAGGAATTCGGCACGAATTTGTCGGCGCGTTTGGTGGCGCCTGCCGAGGCGGTGCCGGCCATGGCGCCCGCAGCGCCCGCGGTGGCGCAAACGGTGGCGCAAACGGAGGCGAAGGCGCAGGCCGCTTCGCCAGCCTCAGTCATCGAGGGGATTCCCGCTCGCCCGGCCGTCATCCCGGCTCACGCCGTGCAAGCCAGCCCCAATCGCAGCGCTGGCTGGTGGTCGCGCTTGTTCTCGCCCGCGCCCGCCGTGGACAGGGGCCCGCTCACGGATATCTGCATCGAAGTGCGCCAGCCGGATGCGACCATTACCGTGCGCTGGCCGGCACAGCACGCGGGCGAGTGCGCCGCATGGCTGCGGGACTATCTGAAGTGAGCCTGCGCGGCTTTGGTGATGGAAGTGCTGGAGGATCGATGCAGGGCGTGTTATATCGGACAGTCGCGGGCGGCGAGTCGGGATGCAAGGTGCGTCATCCGCGCCGGGCGGGCCGCAGGGCAGGGCCGAAGCCAAAGCCGTTACCATATAGCACGCCAAAGTACTCATTCGCAGAGATATCACCATGACAGATGCCCTCGAGCCTACCGATCTCCAGGACAAGTACATCGTGCCGGGGCTGGAACGCGGCCTGCGCCTGCTGGGCGAGTTCAGCCGCAACGAGCGGACCCTGTCTGCCGCCGAGCTGGCGCGCCGGCTGCAGGTCCCGCGCTCCACGGTGTTCCGCCTGCTGACCACGCTGGAGATGATGGGCTTTGTCGAGCGCACCGATGGCGGCCGTGAATTCCGGCTCGGCATGGCGGTACTGCGCCTTGGCTTCGACTACCTCGCTTCGCTGGAGCTGACCGAACTCGGCCGGCCACTGCTGGACCGCCTGCGCGACGAGATCAACTTCCCATGCAACCTGGTGGTGCGTGACGGCCGCTCCATCGTCTACGTGGCCAAGTCCGTGGCGCCTACGCCGTTCGCCAGCTCGGTCAACGTCGGCACCCGCCTGCCGGCGCACGCCACCGTGCTTGGCCGCGTCCTGCTTGAAGACCTGACGCTGGCGGAGCTGCGTGAACTCTATCCCGAGCCGCAGCTGGAAGTTTTTTCGGAGAGCACACCCAAGACCGTCGAAGCACTGTTCGATATGGTCCAGCGCGACCGTCAGCGCGGCTACGTGCTGCAGGAAGGCTTCTTCGAGACCAGCATCTCGACCATCGCCGCGCCAGTGCGGGACCGCAGCGGCAAGGTAGTGGCGGCGCTTGGCGCCACCATCCCGGCTTCGCGGATCGATCCGGAGCGGCTCGATGGCATGGTGGAACAGGTGAGGAGTGCTGCGGGGGAACTATCCCGGTTGCTGGACTATCGTCCGTCGGAAGGTGGGGCGGTAGTTAATTTGTAGGGCGCCGGCCAGGCCGGCACCAGGCTCGTCGCCTGGTAGTGACGGGCAAGCACCGCGACTTGCCCTTGCCGCGCAAATCCGGCATCGGGCCTGGCAGGGGCCTGGAATGTGCACTGGGAATTCGTGTCTAACTACACGAACGCGTCAGGAATTGGCGATGGGCACATGTATCAGAACCCTCACAATCGGTGCGGCCATGGCGCTGGCCGGGTGCGCGGCAGTGCCTGCCTATGACGGCTATGGCTACGGCTATCCGGCCGAAGACACTTATCCATACGGCGCTTACTATCCCGCTTACCCCTATGGCCCCTACTATGACTACGGCTGGTGGCCGGGGTTCTATGGAGGTGGTGCCGTGTTTTTCCATGGCGGTGGCCACGGCGGTGATGGCCACCATGGTCACGGCGGTCACGGCGGCCACGGCGAGGGGCATGGGGAGGGCCATGGCGGCGGTCACGAAGGTGGTGGTCATAACGGTGGTGGTCATAACGGTGGCGGCCATGGCGGCGGCCATGGTCGATGAGCGTTGGAGCAGGCCTGATCGGAGCCCGTCATGCCGGTTCTCCCCTTCCTTGTTGCTGCCTTGCTGATCGTCGGGGTGTACGCGTTCGCGATCCGGGCAATCTTTCATCGCGAACCCAAGGCGCGGGGAAGACCCGTCCGGCGTTGCCGGCGGCACTACCGGCGCACCTGACGGCGAGGGAAACCCGCATCGGGCTGGCACCCATCCCATATCCGTTCTGATTGTTGGCGATATGCCTGCTAATCTTGCCTTGTGCAGAACTTGTGCGGAAAAATGAAGAGGAGGGCAACATGTCAGCGGTCCGCGAGTCCTTGATTCATGAGCTTCACCCGACGCAGCTGACGGTGGGCATGATCGAAGTGCAGGACAAAAAGAAGCACCTGGCTTCGCTAAAGCCCGCCGAGCAGCGCGAGTTCCTGCAGGCCCATCCGATCCCGGCGGTCAACGGGCCGGGCGGCAAGCTTTACATTACCGATCACCATCATCTCGGGCGGGCGGCCTTGGAGGCCGGTGTCACCAGCGGCTTTTTCACCGTGGAGGCCGATCTGTCGGCTTGCGCGCAGGACGAGTTCTGGGTAGAGATGGACAAGAGCCTATGGGTTCATCCCCTGGACGAACATGGCGTACGGCACAGCTACGCTGCGGTTCCCCACCACCTGGAGAAACTGGTCGACGATCCATACCGGTCGCTGGCCGGGTATGTGCGAGACGCTGGTGGCTACACCAAGACGCCTACCGCCTTTGCGGAGTTCGTGTGGGCGGACTTCTTTCGCCGCTCCATCGCCGTCGAGGACCTGAGTGCTGACTTCCACGCGGCAGTCCAGCGAGGCATTGCGCTGGCAAAAGGCAAGCTGGCTGTCGGCCTGCCGGGATACACCGCGTAGTGCGCACGTTGCGCTGATGCCGGGCAACAAAAAACCCAGAGAGCTTTCGCTGTCTGGGTTTCTCGGCAACGTAGGCAGTTGCTAGCCACTAATTTGGTGGGTGGTACAGGGATTGAACCTGTGACCCCTGCCGTGTGAAGGCAGTGCTCTACCGCTGAGCTAACCACCCCTGCTGCTGCGCTGTTACTGCTGTGCTGCAGAGAAACAAGATTATGTCAGCGCCGTTGTATCTTGTAAAGCCCTTCCTGGAAATTTCTGCAAAAAATCCGTTGGCTACTTTCGGGCGGCAATCGTGGCCCGTCTATGCCGCTTCGGTCGCCGGCGGTGCTTCCTTCCATACGACCTTGCCGCCGCTCGCCTTTTCCAGCTGCTTGAGCACTGCCAGGTGGGCGGTGGCTTCTTCCTCGCTGGCCATCAGCACGGGCAGGTCGAGGCGGGAGAGGTCGGTGGCGGCCACTGCGTCGCTCTCGGCGCCGCCGCCGTCGAGCATGTCGATCACCAGCGAGTTCTGGCCGCGCGTCATGGCGAGGTAGACCTCGGCCAGCAGCTCGGCATCGAGCAATGCGCCGTGCAGGGTACGGTGGGCGTTGCTGACGCCGAGGCGGTCGCACAGGGCGTCCAGCGAGTTGCGCTTGCCGGGGAACATCTGGCGGGCTTCGCGCAGGGTGTCGATCACATTGCCAGCGTGCTCGCGAAACGGCGGCAGCCCGACAAGCTTGAACTCCATGTCGAGGAAGCCAAGGTCGAAGGGCGCGTTGTGGATGATCAGCTCGGCGTCCTGGACGAAGTCCCGGATCTCGTTGACCACTTCCGCAAACTTGGGCTTGTCGGCCAGGAAGTCCACGGTGATGCCGTGCACCGCGATCGCGCCTTCGTCGATATCGCGTTCCGGGTTGACGTAGAAGTGCAGATGCCTGCCCGTGAGGCGGCGGTTGAGCAGCTCCACGCAGCCGATTTCAATCAGGCGGTCGCCGGTGGCGGCGCTCAGGCCGGTGGTTTCTGTGTCGAGAACGATCTGTCGCATGGCGGGCATTCTAACCGGTGGGGCGGGGGAGTCGGGCCGGTGTGGGGCGCGATGAGGCGGTACGGGGCCGGCTCTATCCCTTGAGCGAATCGACGCCACGGTTGGCGAGGGCGTCGGCGCGTTCGTTGCCGGGGTGGCCGTTGTGGCCGCGTACCCAGTGCCAGGTAATGTCGTGCTGTTGCGCGAGCTTGTCCATTTCCTGCCAGAGGTCGGCATTCTTTACCGGCTTCTTGTCGGCGGTCTTCCAGCCGCGGGCCTTCCAGCCCGGCAGCCATTCGCCGATGCCCTTCTGCACGTATTGGGAGTCGGTGTAGACCTTGATCCGGCAGCGGCGCTTGAGCGCGCGCAGGGCCTCGATCACGGCCGTCATTTCCATGCGGTTGTTGGTGGTGAGGGCTTCGCCGCCGAACAGCTCTTTCTCGTTGGTGCCGGACACCAGCACGGCGCCCCAGCCTCCGCGCCCGGGGTTGCCTTTGCAGGCGCCGTCCGAATAGATGATGACGTCTTCGATTTCGCTGGGTTCCATTGGGTATTGGCTAAGCTAAGGGAGGGCACCGCGATGAGGCGGGGCCAACCGGGGTGATTGGGGCGCGGCAGCGCTTGATGGCGCTTGATGGCGCTTAATGGCTCTTAATGCTCGTCGCCAGGGGACTTGCCGTGGGTGCCCGTGGGCGTCGCCACTGGCGCTGCGACCGGCGACAGCGCAGCCTTGGGGCTCTTCCAGGCGGGGCCGACCAGGCGGATATTGCGCACGCGCTTGACCGCCGAGATCATATAGACTGAACCGAAGATCGGCCACCAGCGGTCGCCGGCCTTCTCCATGAAGGCGGCGCGCTGCAGCCAGCGCTCCGTGCGGTACGGCGGGCAATAGCAGCCGAACCGGCCGCGGATAATATCGAAACCCAGGAGTTTGAGCCAGTCCTTGATGCGCACGAAGCCGATGGACTGGCTGTCGTTGGGCAGGAAGGGGTCGGCGCCGAGCCGCTTGAGTCCTTGGCGGGCGCCCCACAGGCTCATGGGGTTGAAGCAGGTCACCACTACCCGGCCTTCCGGCATCAGCACGCGGGACACCTCGCGCAGCACCTCGTGCGGGTCTTCCGAAAACTCCAGGATGTGGGGCAGGGTGATCAGATCGATACTTTGCGTCTCGAACGGCAGTTCGTCGAAGCGGCACAGCAACTGGCGCGAATCGGCCTGGGCCCGTGGGCCGTGGGGTCCGTTGCCGGGGGCAAGGGCCAGAGCGGAGAACGGCATGCGGTTCTCGCGCAGGGTGTCGATGTGCGGCAGGCCGAGCTGCACCGCGTGGTAGCCGAAGATATCCACCACGATCCGGTCGTACTGCGCCTGCTCCCACTCGAGCATGTATTGCCCGGGAGGCGAGGCAAGCCAGTCTTCCCAATTTATAATCGGACGCTTGGACATAGGAGCACGCATGTTGAAGGTGGAGCCGATTCCCGCATTCCAGGATAACTATATCTGGGCAATCCACGACGGTCACTGCGCCGCCGTGGTCGACCCGGGCGAAGCCGCGCCGGTCGAAGCCTTCCTGGCACGCGAGGGGCTGACGCTGGGCGCTATTGTAATCACCCACCACCATGGCGATCACCAGGGCGGGGTGGCCGCGTTGCTGGCGGCGCATCCCACCGCGCCGGATGGCGCCCCGTTGCCGGTCATTGGCCCGGCCGGCGAGCGCATCGGCGCTCGTACCGTGGCGGTGCGCGAGGGCGACACCGTGAACGTGGCGCACCCGTCGCTGCAACTCAAGGTGCTCGACGTGCCGGGCCATACCGCCGGCCATGTCGCGTACGTGGCGGACCTTCCGGGCGCAGGGCCTTCGGTCTTCTGCGGCGATACGCTGTTTGCCAGCGGCTGCGGCCGCCTGTTCGAGGGCTCGCCGGCGCAGATGTTGTCGTCGCTGGACAAGCTGGCGGCGCTGCCCGGCGCCACCCGGGTGTACTGCGCCCACGAGTACACCCGCAGCAATGTGCGGTTCGCCCGCGCGGTGGAGCCGCATAATGCCGAGCTGGCTGCCTGGGAGGCACGGGTGGAAGCGTTGCGCGCGGCCGGCACACCGACCGTGCCGACCACCATCGGGCAGGAGCGCGAGGTCAATCCCTTCCTGCGCTCGCGCGTGCCCGCAGTGCGCGAGGCGGTGGCGGCCCACGCCGGCGGGGTGGCCGGCAATGACGCGGCGGCCTTTGGCGCGCTGCGCGGCTGGAAAGATAATTTCCGCTGATTTGCGCTGATTCCCACTTGCCGTTGCGTCCTTGCGCGCGCCCGCAAGCCTTGGGCGCGTCTGGCCGGGACGGCGTTTTTCACGTACCCGATACGTCCCTGCCGGCCTCGGCCCAGTGCCGCGGCAGGGAGAATTTCATTGACGCGAAAGCCGCTTTTTCTTAGCATCAGGCAAATTTTTAGCGTCACGATTTGAGAACTTAATGAAAATTGGTCGATTACTGGCGGTAGTTGCGTGTGCCGCGCTGCTAGCAGCGTGTGCCAGCACGCCCACTCCGCCCGATGGCGCCGATGGCGCCACAGCGACCGCCTCCGCTTCCAGGCCTGCGATTTCCAAGCCCGATCCGCTCAATTCGATCAACAGCGCAGGTGTCATCAACGTGGACCGCGACAGCCTGGACTGGCTGCGCGGGCCGTCGAGCGACATCTGGGACCGCATCCGCCGCGGCTTCGGCATGCCGGACCTGGAAGGCACGCTGGTTGACGATCGCACGCAGTGGTACGCGCAGCGCCCGGAATACATGGAACGGATGGTGGGGCGCTCGAGCCGCTACCTCTACCACATTGTCGAGGAGCTGGAGCGCCGCAAAATGCCCACGGAGCTGGCGCTGCTGCCGTTCGTGGAGAGTGCGTTCAACCCGCAGGCCGAGTCCACCGCCAAGGCCGCCGGCATGTGGCAGTTCATTCCCAGCACCGGCAAGAGCTACAACCTGAAGCAGAACATGTTCCGCGACGAGCGGCGTGATGTGCTGGCCTCGACCGACGCTGCGCTGGACTACCTGCAGCGGCTGTACGACATGTTCGGCGACTGGCAACTGGCGCTGGCGGCGTACAACTGGGGCGAGGGCGCGGTGTCGCGCGCCATCGCGCGCAACCAGGCGCGCGGGCTGCCAACCGACTACGCCAGCCTGAACATGCCCAACGAGACGCGCTATTACGTGCCGAAGCTGCAGGCGGTCAAGAACATCATTGCCAATCCCCAGTTGTATGGGGTGAAGCTGCCGGATATTCCGGATCACCCGTACTTTGTCACGGTGACCACTTCGCGCGACATCGACGTCAAGCTGGCGGCCAAGCTCGCCAACCTGCCGCTCGACGAGTTCAAGGCGCTCAATCCGTCCTTCAACCGGCCGGTGATCCTGGGCGCGGCAAATCCGCAGATCCTGCTGCCCTTCGATAACGCCGAGCGCTTCCAGTACAACCTGAACACCTATCGTGGCGGCCTGTCGAGCTGGACGGCCGTGACGGTGGATAACCGCGAGCGCATCGAGGCGCTGGCGGCACGGCTGAATATCGATGCGGACACGATTCGCGAGATCAACCGCATTCCCAAGGGCATGCGGCTGAAGGCCGGCTCCACGGTGGTAGTGCCGCGCTCCGAGGATCACAACCAGGACATCAGCGCCACGCTGGCTGAAAGCGCCACGATGGCCATGGAGCCAGACGTGCCCGACGCACGCCGCGTGGTGGTGCGAGCCGGGCGGCGCGACACGGTGGCAACGCTCGCGCATCGCTATGGCGTGTCGGCTGGCCAGGTGCAGGCCTGGAACAAGCTCTCCGGCACCAAGCTGGTGGCGGGGCAGAGCCTGGTGCTGATGGTGCCGGCGCGCTCGGCGGCTCGCTTGGCCAGCGCGCCCGACCCGGCACCCACCGCTTCCGCGCTGGTCCCCGTGCGGGCCGAGCCGGTGCGGGGATCGGCCAAGGGACGCGCCGCGCCGCGCCAGCGCGTGACGGTCGAGGCTGCGCCACGCAAGGGCGCCGCGGCCACGGCAAGGTCATCGGGCAAGCCCGTGCCGACCGTTTCGGCAGCCAAGGCCAGCGCCAAGCCGGTCTCTGCGAAGCCGGCCAGCAAATCAGCGGCGGGGCCGGCAAGGACCAAGGCGCACGCGCGCTGAAGCGGTAGCGGGTTTGAGCCAGATCAAGGGCGTGCCAATGGCACGCCCTTTTGCTTGGTGCGGCGTATCGTGGGTAAGCCTTGCGTAAGGCGGCATGCCCAGACTGCGGGAACCTGTGGCCCGGATCGGCCACGGCATGCCAGGCGCCATGCCGCCCCAGTGGTGGCAAACTAGCGGCAGCAAATCAACAAACCTACAACCCGCATCCAAGCGGAGGAGACAAGCCATGACGGCTACCCGTGCCCTGCACGCCCGTTCGCTGAGCGACCCTGAAGGCTTCTGGGCCGAACAGGCTCGCCGCATCGACTGGGAAACCCCGTTCGACACCGTGCTGGACGACAGCCGCCCGCCATTCACCCGGTGGTTCGTCGGTGGCCGCACCAATCTTTGCCATAACGCCGTCGATCGCCACCTGGCCGAGCGCGCGGACCAGGCCGCGCTGATCTACGTATCGACTGAAACCGGCCAGCACCGCACCTACAGCTACGCCGAATTGCACGGCGAGGTCAACCGCATGGCCGCGATCCTGCAGCAGCTGGGCGTGGTAAAGGGCGACCGCGTGCTGATCTACATGCCGATGATTCCAGAGGCCGCGTTTGCCATGCTGGCCTGCGCGCGCATCGGCGCCATTCATTCCGTCGTGTTCGGCGGCTTTGCCTCGGTGAGCCTGGCCGCGCGCATCGACGACGCGCAGCCGCGCGTGATCGTCAGCGCGGATGCCGGCTCGCGCGCCGGCAAGGTGGTGCCCTACAAGCCGTTGCTGGACGAGGCGGTGAAACTGGCCACGCACAAGCCGGAGCGCGTGCTGCTGGTGGATCGCCAGCTTTCCCCGATGACGCTCACGCCTGGCCGCGATGAAGACTATGGCGCCTGGCGCGAACGCGTTGGCGCGGCGCGCGTGCCGTGCGTGTGGCTCGAGTCGAGCGAGCCGTCCTACGTGCTTTACACGTCCGGCACCACCGGCAAGCCCAAGGGCGTGCAGCGCGATACCGGCGGCTACGCGGTCGCGCTGGCGGCCTCGATGGAGTACATCTTCTGCGGCAAGGCGGGCGACACCATGTTCTCCAGTTCCGATATCGGCTGGGTGGTGGGGCACAGCTATATCGTCTACGGGCCGCTGCTGGCGGGCATGGCCACGGTCATGTACGAAGGCACGCCGATCCGCCCGGACGGCGGCATCCTGTGGCAGCTGGTGGAGCAGTACCGCGTGAACATCATGTTCAGCGCGCCCACCGCCATTCGCGTGCTGAAGAAACAGGACCCGGCCTGGCTCACGCGCTACGACCTCTCCAGCCTGCGCCTGCTGTTCCTGGCCGGCGAGCCGTTGGATGAGCCCACCGCGAGCTGGATCCAGCAGGGCATCGGCAAGCCGGTGGTGGACAACTACTGGCAGACCGAGACGGGCTGGCCGATCATCGCCATCCAGCGCGGCCTTGACCCGCTGCCGGCCAAGCTCGGCTCGCCGGGCGTGCCGGTGTATGGCTACGACCTGAAGATCGTCGACGAGGCCACCGGGGCCGAATGCCCGCCGGGGCACAAGGGCGTGGTCGCCATCGACGGGCCGCTGCCGCCGGGCTGCATGACCACGGTGTGGGGCGACGACGAACGCTTCGTCAAGACGTATTGGTCAGGCGTGCCGGGACGGCGCTGCTATTCCACGTTCGACTGGGGCGTGCAGGACGAGGATGGTTATATCTTTATCCTCGGCCGTACCGACGATGTGATCAATGTGGCGGGCCACCGTCTTGGCACGCGCGAGATCGAGGAGAGCATTTCGTCGCACCCGGCGGTGGCCGAGGTGGCGGTGGTGGGCGTGCACGATGCGCTCAAGGGCCAGGTGGCGATGGCCTTTGTGATCGTGCGCGACGCGGGCCGTACCGCCACCCAGGCAGAGCGGCTGGTGCTGGAGGGCGACGTGATGAAGACGGTGGACCAGCAACTGGGGGCGGTGGCGCGCCCGGCACGCGTGTTCTTTGTCAATGCGCTGCCCAAGACGCGCTCCGGCAAGCTGCTGCGCCGCGCCATGCAGGCGGTGGCGGAAGGGCGCGACCCGGGCGACCTGACCACGATTGAGGATCCGACCGCACTCGCGCAGTTGCAGGCGGCGATGCAAGGCTGAAGGCACGGGCGCCCGCCTTCCGGCGGGCGCTGCACTGCGCAAAAGATTGTCCTTGCCAGGGGCGCGCATGCGGACTAATATTTTAAGCATCAAATATTTAAGCATGATCTAGATGCGCTCCCGCGCATCGCATGTGCCGCACGGCGCTCCTGGAACTCAGAATCCCTGGGGGGCAAGCCGGCACGCAGGAGACGAAAAAATGCGAGTGCTCTGTATCGGCGGTGGCCCCTCGGGCCTGTACTTCGGCTTGCTGATGAAGCTGCGGGACCCATCCAACGAGGTCTACGTGGTGGAGCGCAACCGGCCCTATGACACCTTTGGCTGGGGCGTGGTGTTCTCCGATGCCACCATGGACAACCTCAAGCAGGCCGACCCCGTCAGCGCGGAGCAGATCAACGCGGCGTTCAACCACTGGGACGATATCGATATCCATATCGGCGGGCGCACCCTGCGCTCCGGCGGGCATGGCTTTATCGGCATCGGCCGCAAGCGCTTGCTCAACATCCTGCAGGCGCGTTGCGAGGCGCTTGGCGTACACCTGGTGTTCGAGACCGACGTGGCGGACGACCAGGAACTGGCGCAGCAATACCGGGCTGACCTCGTGATCGCCGCCGACGGCATCAACAGCCGCGTGCGCGGGCGCTATGCCGAGACCTTCCAGCCCGATATCGATACGCGCCTGTGCCGCTTTGTCTGGCTCGGCACGCGCAAGCTGTTTGACGCCTTCACGTTCGCCTTTGAAAAAACCGAGCACGGCTGGTTCCAGGCCCATGCCTACCGCTTCGACGACAACACGTCGACGTTTATCGTCGAGGCGCCCGAAGACGTGTGGCGTGCCGCCGGCATCGAGCAGATGAGCCAGGAGGAGGGGGTGGCCTATTGCGAACGGCTGTTTGCCCGCTACCTCGATGGCAATGCGCTGATCAGCAACGCCACGCACCTGCGCGGCTCCGCCAACTGGATTCGATTCCCCCGCGTGATTTGCGGCACCTGGGTGCGCTGGAACACGCTGGCCGATGGCCGCCGCGTGCCGGTGGTGCTGATGGGCGACGCCGCGCATACCGCGCATTTCTCGATTGGCTCCGGCACCAAGCTGGCACTGGAAGACGCCATTGACCTGGCCAACAATATCCGCGATGCCGGCGCGGGCGGCGCCGACGTGCTGCCGCAGGCGCTGGAGCGCTACCAGGCCACCCGCAGCGTAGAAGTGCTCAAGATCCAGAATGCCGCGCGCAACTCCACCGAGTGGTTCGAAAATGTCGAGCGCTACGCGGGCATGGCACCGGAGCAGTTCGCTTATTCGCTGCTGACGCGCTCGCAGCGCATCTCGCACGAAAACCTGCGCGTGCGGGATCCCGGCTACGTCGAGGGCTTCGAGCGCTGGCTGGCGGGGCAGGCGGCCGTCAACGTCGCCAATGGCACCAGCACCGGACCGGTGGCAGAGGCCCGCGCCGTGCCGCCGATGTTCACGCCGTTCCGCGTGCGCGATGTCACGCTGAAGAACCGCGTGGTGGTGTCGCCGATGGCCATGTACTCCTGCGACGGCGGCGTGCCGGGCGACTTCCACCTGGCGCACCTGGGGGCGCGCGCGCTCGGCGGCGCCGGCATGGTGGTGGCGGAGATGACCTGCACCTCGCCGGATGCGCGCATCACCCCGGGCTGCCCGGGTTTGTGGAACGATGAGCAGCGCGATGCCTGGCGCCGCATTGTCGATTTCGTGCACGCCAACAGCGACGCGCGCATCGCCATGCAGATCGGCCACGCCGGGCGCAAGGGCTCCACGCAACTCGGCTGGGAGCAGATGGACTATCCGCTCGCCGAAGGCAACTGGCCGGTGCTGTCGGCCTCGCCGTTGCCGTATATGCCGGGCATCTCGCAAGTGCCGCGCGAGATGAGCCGCGCCGATATGGACGCCGTGCGTGACGATTTCGTGGCCAGCGCGCGGCGCGCTGCCGAAGCCGGGTTCGACTGGCTGGAGCTGCATTGCGCTCACGGCTACCTGCTCTCCAGCTTTATCTCGCCGCTGACCAACCAGCGCAGCGACGAATACGGCGGCTCGCTGCAAGCGCGGCTGCGCTACCCGCTGGAAGTCTTTGCCGCCGTGCGTGCCGTATGGCCGCAGGAGCGCCCGATGTCCGTGCGGATCTCGGCCCACGACTGGGTCGAAGGCGGGATCACGCCCGACGACGCCATCGAGATTGCGCGCGCCTTCAAGGCTGCGGGCGCCGACATGATCGACTGCTCGTCCGGGCAGGTGAGCCCGGACCAGGCACCGGTGTACGGCCGCATGTACCAGACGCCGTTTGCCGACCGCATCCGCAACGAAGCCGGCATCGCCACCATCGCTGTTGGCGCGATCTTCGAGGCGGATCACGTCGACAGCATCATCGCCGCCGGCCGTGCGGACTTGTGCGCGATTGCGCGGCCGCATCTGGCGGATCCGGCGTGGACCATTCACGAAGCGGCGCGGCTTGGTCATCGCGACCTGGCCTGGCCCAAGCAATACCAGGCAGGCAAGCGCCAGCTCGAGACCAATCTGGAGCGAGCGGCGCAACTCGCCCGTCAAGCCCAGCAAGCCCGCCAGCCGGAGGATCACTGAGCATGAATGCGCATCTTTCCCTGCAGGGCCGGCACGCGCTGGTCACGGGCGGCGGGCGCGGCATCGGCGCTGCCATTGCGCGCCGCCTGCTCTCGCACGGCGCTAGCGTAACCCTGCTGGGCCGCGACGCGGCGACATTGGCGGCCACCGCCGATACGCTGGCCGAGGCGGTCGTGTCGCCCGCCATGCTATGCACCGTGGCGGCGGATATCTCGCAGGCCGACAGCGTGGCAGCGGCCTTTGCCGACGCCGCAGGCAAGGCAGGCCCCATCGACCTGCTGATCAACAATGCCGGCCAGGCGCGCAGTGCGCCGTTCGGCAAGACCGATCTCGCGCTATGGCAATCCATGCTCGAGGTCAACCTCACCGGCACCTTTCTCTGCACGCAGGCCGCGCTGCCGCACATGCTGGCCAATGGCTGGGGCCGCATCGTCAACGTGGCCAGCACGGCCGGGCTGGTGGGCTATGGCTATGTGAGCGCCTATTGCGCGGCCAAGCACGGCGTGATTGGCCTGACCCGCGCGCTGGCGCTGGAAACGGCGAGCAGCGGCGTCACCGTCAATGCCGTCTGCCCCGGCTATACGGAAACCGATATCGTGCGCGACGCGGTCGCCAACATCGTGCGCAAGACCGGCCGCACCGAGGCGCAGGCCCGCGCCGAACTGGCCAAAGGCAATCCGCAGGGGCGGCTGGTGCAGCCCGAAGAAGTCGCGGACGCCGTGGCGTGGCTGTGCCAGCCATCGGCCAGCGCCATTACCGGACAGTCGATCGCCGTGGCCGGCGGCGAGGTCATGGCGGGTTGAACGCCAACGCATGCAAGCCAACCAGAATCAGAACGAACAAGCGAGAAACGAGATGAGCGAAATAGCACTGGACATGCGCCACCACAAGCGCAGCTTCGCTGGCTACCAGCCGCGGCACTTCCTGTGGTCGGTCTCGGCCGACGGCAAGGTCGGCACCGTGACGCTGAACCGCCCCGAGCGCAAGAACCCGCTCACGTTCGATTCCTACGCCGAGCTGCGCGACCTGTTCCGCGGCCTGTGCTACGCCACCGACATCAAGACGGTGGTCATCACCGGCGCCGGCGGTAACTTCTGCTCGGGCGGCGATGTGCACGAAATCATCGGCCCGCTCACGCGCATGACCATGCCGGAGCTGCTGGAATTCACGCGCATGACCGGCGACCTGATCAAGGCCATGCGGGCTTGTCCGCAACCCATCGTCAGCGCCGTCGACGGCATCTGCGCCGGCGCCGGCGCGATGATGGCGCTGGCCTCGGATATGCGTCTGGGCACGGCGCAGGCCAAGACCGCTTTCCTGTTCGTGCGGGTCGGGCTGGCCGGTGCCGATATGGGCGCCTGCTCGCTGCTGCCGCGCGTGATCGGGCAGGGCCGTGCGAGCGAGCTGCTTTACACCGGCCGCGCGATGACCGCGGCAGAAGGGCTGCAGTGGGGCTTCTTCAATGCACTGCATGCGCCGGACGCCGTGCTCGCCGAGGCGCAGGCACTGGCCGCGCAGATCGCGGCGGGCCCGACGTTTGCCCACGGCGTGACCAAGAAGCTGCTGCACCAGGAATGGAATATGGGCCTGGACGAAGCCATCGAGGCCGAGGCCGAGGCGCAGGCCATCTGCATGCAGACCCGGGATTTCCGCCGCGCCTACGACGCGTTCGTGGCCAAGACGCGCCCCGTGTTCGAAGGCGACTGAAAGGAACAGCAAGCCATGTCCGACAAAAGTTATCTCTCCCTGCCGTTCTTCCACGACGCGCACCGCGAACTGGAGCAACGGCTCGATGCGTGGGCCACGGCCTCGCTCAAGGTCGACCACAGCGACACCGATGCCGCCTGCCGCGCGCTGGTGCGCCAGCTCGGCGCGGCCGGCTGGCTGCGCTACTGCGTGCCAGCCGCCTATGGCGGTGCGCTCGATACGCTCGACTCGCGCTCGCTGTGCCTGCTGCGCGAGACGCTGGCCCGCCATGATGGCCTGGCCGACTTCGCCTTCGCCATGCAAGGCCTGGGCAGCGGCGCGATCACGCTGGCCGGCAGCGACGCCATGCGCGAACGCTACCTGCCACGCGTGGCGCGCGGCGAGGCGATTGCCGCGTTCGCGTTGTCCGAGCCCGATGCCGGTTCCGATGTCGCCGCGATGCAATGCCGTGCTGTGCCGGATGGCGATCACTACGTGCTCGATGGCGTCAAGACCTGGATCTCCAACGGCGGCATCGCTGACTTTTATTGCGTCTTCGCCCGCACCGGCGAGGCGCCGGGTGCGCGCGGCATCTCCGCGTTTGTCGTGGATGCGGACACCCCAGGCCTGACCATCGCCGAGCGCATCGACGTGATGGCGCCGCACCCGCTTGCCACGCTGCGTTTCGAGAACTGCCGAGTGCCCGTCACCGCAAGGCTTGGCGAGGCAGGGCAGGGCTTCAAGGTGGCCATGATGACGCTGGACATCTTCCGCGCGTCGGTGGCGGCCGCCTCGCTGGGCTTTGGCCGCGCCGCGCTCGACGAAGCGTTGGCCCGTGCCACCGCACGGCCGATGTTCGGCGGCGTGCTGGCGGACCTGCAGCTGACGCAGGCCGCCATCGGCGACATGGCCACTGCCATCGATTCGGCGGCGCTGCTGACCTACCGCGCCGCGTGGCTGCGCGATGTGGCTGGCGTACGCACCACGCGTGAAGCAGCCATGGCCAAGATGGTGGCCACCGAGAACGCGCAGCAGGTAATCGACCGCGCGGTGCAGATGTTCGGCGGCCTCGGCGTCAAGGTTGGCACCCGCGTGGAAAGCCTGTATCGCGAGATCCGTTCCTTGCGGATCTACGAGGGCGCCACCGAAGTGCAGAAGCTGATCATCGCGCGCGAAACGCTGGCGCAGCACCGCGCCTGACGCGGCCGGCGCGAGCGGATAACCCTTACCAGCATCACCAGAATGAAGGAAGCGGAGACAACCATGGCGAGCACAGCCCACCTCGATACCTATGCACTGGACCGCCTGCCGCCCCCGCAGCAGTGGCCGGCGTTCCTGTTCAATGCCGATACCCGGTATCCGGAGCGCATGAACTGCGCGCTCGAACTGGTCGAACGCCACGTGCGCGAGGGGCGCGGCGAGCGCGTGGCAATCCGCTACGAGCAAGACGGCGCGCACCGCACCGTCAGCTATGCCGAACTGGCTGCGCTATCGAATCGCATCGCCCATGTGCTGACCGGCGACATGAAGCTGGTGCCGGGCAATCGGGTGCTGCTGCGCGGCCCGAACAACCTGATGATGGCGGCGTGCTGGCTGGCCGTGGTCAAGGCGGGCCTGATCGCGGTGCCGACCATGCCGCTGCTGCGCGCGAAGGAACTCAAGCAGGTGATCGACCGCGCGTCAGTCAGCGCCGCGCTGTGCGACGAACGCCTGCGCGAGGAGCTGGAGGCCAACCTCAAGCCAGGTGGCGAGCACCATTGCCCGAGCCTTGCCCAGGCGCTGTACTTCAACGGCAGCGGCGCCGGTTCGGTGGAAGCCGCGATGGCGAACAAGCCCGACAGCTTCGAAGCCTGCGATACCGCGGCCGATGATATCTGCCTGATTGCCTTCACCAGCGGCACGACGGGGCAGCCCAAGGGCACGATGCATTTCCATCGCGACGTGATCGCGATGTGCGACCTGTTCCCCCGCCACGTCCTCAAGCCCGGCCCGGACGATATCTTCTGCGGCACGCCGCCGCTGGCCTTCACGTTTGGCCTTGGCGGCATCCTGTGCTTTCCGCTGCGGGTCGGGGCGTCCACCGTGCTGGCGGAACGGCTAACGCCCGAAAGCCTGCTGGCGCTGATCCAGGCCTGGCGCGCCACCATCGTGTTTACCGCGCCGACCTTCTACCGGCAGATGGCGGCGCTGGCGCCGGGCTACGATATCTCCAGCCTGCAGAAGAGCGTGTCGGCAGGCGAGGCGCTGCCGGACGCCACGCGCCAGAGCTGGAAGGCGGCCACGGGCATCGAGATGACCGACGGCATCGGCGGCACCGAGATGATGCATATCTTCATTTCCAGCGCGGGCGCCGAGGTGCGCCCCGGTGCCATCGGCAAGGTGGTGCCCGGCTATATCGCGCAGATCGTCGACGAGCAGATGCAGCCGGTGCCGCATGGCACGGTTGGCAAGCTGGCGGTGCGCGGCCCCACCGGATGCCGCTACCTGGACGACCCGCGCCAGGCCAACTACGTAAAAGACGGCTGGAACCTGCCGGGCGATACCTTCAAGGCGGATGCCGACGGCTATTACTACTACCAGGCGCGCTCCGACGACATGATCGTCTCGGCCGGCTACAACATCGCCGGGCCGGAAGTGGAGAGCGCGCTGATGCGCCACGAGGCGGTGGCCGAGTGCGGCGTGGTCGGCATGCCCGACCCCGAGCGCGGCCAGATTGTTGCCGCCTATGTGGTGCTGCGCCCGGGCGTGGCGGCAAGCGACGAGACTTGCGCGGCACTGCAGTCCTACGTCAAGGCCGAGATCGCGCCGTACAAGTATCCGCGCAAGGTGATTTTTGTCGATGCGCTGCCGCGCACCGAGACCGGCAAGCTGCAGCGTTTCCGCCTGCGGCAGATGGCCGAGCAGAGCGGAGCGCCGGAGGGTGCGAGGCAGCCGTGAACGCGTTCTTCAGCAACACCGCACGGGTGCGCTTCAAGGATTGCGATGCTGCCGGCATCGTGTTCTTTCCGCGCTACTTCGAGATGCTCAACGACCTGGTCGAGGACTGGTTCCACGATGCGCTCGGCTGGCCCTTTGCCGAAATGCATGGCGCGGGGCAGGCCGGCGTGCCGACGGCAGAATTGTCCACCCGTTTTGTCGCGCCCAGCCGCCTGGGCGAATTGTTGACGCGGGAGCTGCGTGTGACGCGATTGGGGCGCAGCAGTTTCTCCTTGCAGGTGCGCTTTGTCGGGCCGGCAGGGGACCTGCGCGTGGAGATCGCGCAGCGGCTTGTATGCGTGGATACCGCGCAGATGACGTCGCGCGCGCTGCCGCAGGCAGTCCGCGCGGCCATGGAGCGGTTCCTGGCGGCCGATGCGCCGGCGGCCGCACCGATGCGCGCGTCCGGGGCGTAGGGCGAAGCCGGCCAAACAGAAAACAAGATCCCGATCCAAGTTCCTAATCCCTTCTTACCTTACGGAAAACCGACCATGAAGATTCTCCAGCCACCAGACTGGGCCGCGCCACGCGGCTACTCGAACGGCACCATGACCGAAATGCAGGTGGGCAGCCGCCTGCTCTTCGTCGGCGGACAGATCGGCTGGAACGGCCTGTGCGAGTTCGAGACCGACGACTTCGCCGAGCAGGTTGGCCAGGCGCTGCGCAATATCGTGGCGGTGCTGGCGGCGGGCGGCGCGCGTCCGGAGCACATCGTGCGCATGACCTGGTATGTGAAGGACAAGGTGGAATATGTGGCGGCCTACCGCGCCATCGGCGAGCACTACCGCGCCACCATCGGGCGTCATTTTCCGGCCATGACGGCGGTCGAAGTGGCCGATCTGGTGGAGGCGCGCGCCAAGGTGGAGATCGAGGTGACAGCGGTGGTGCCGGCCGGCGAATGACGCCAGCGGCCTGGCATGCCGCCGGGCTGCCGGGCCCGCGGAAGAGGGCGGAGGCGTCCGCAAGTCCTTGATAACTTGAGAAAATGGGTGGCGCGGGGTATAATCCAAAAGTTTCGCTTTCAGAACCCCTCACCCTAGCGCCTACCGAATTCCACCTTCCGCCGCCCCCATTTCGCCCTGGCTCCGCCGCATTGTTTTATGTGGCGTATCGAGCACCGAGCGAACGGCCCCGGCGACAAGCATCGCGCCCAGTCGACGAAATCGACAATCCGCGCGCTGCCTGTCGCCCCGCCGGACAAACGGGGCAAGAGGCGTTGAGCAGGTCGGTCACGGGGTGAATCCAGCAGGAGCCTACCCGTGTTACCGTCTTTTCCGTCCGCCATTCTCGCGCTTGCAGACGGCACGGTCTTTCGTGGCTATTCCATTGGCGCTTCCGGCCATACCATCGGCGAAGTGGTGTTCAACACCGCTCTGACCGGTTACCAGGAAATCCTCACCGACCCCAGCTATTCCCGGCAGATCGTCACGTTGACGTATCCGCATATCGGCAATGTCGGGGTCAATACTGAGGATGTCGAAGCCACGAAAGTCCATGCCGCCGGCCTGATCATCAAGGATCTGCCGCTCCTGGCCTCCAACTTCCGCAAGGAACACTCCCTCGGCCATTACCTGAAGCAGGAAAAGGTGGTGGCGATTGCCGGCATCGATACCCGCAAGCTGACCCGCATCCTGCGCGAGAAGGGTGCGCAGAACGGCTGCATCCTCGCTGGCGAGGACAATGTGCAGAAGGCCATCGACCTGGCGCGTTCCTTCCCCGGCCTGGCCGGCATGGACCTGGCCAAGGTGGTGTCGGTCAAGGAGCCGTACGAGTGGAACCAGACCGAATGGGTGCTGGGCCAAGGCTACGGCAAGCTGGAGTCGCCGCGTTTCCACGTGGTGGCCTTTGACTACGGCGTGAAGTTCAACATCCTGCGCATGCTGGCCGCACGCGGCTGCAAGGTGACCGTGCTGCCGGCGCAAGCCAGCGCGGAAGACGCCCTGGCGCTCAACCCGGACGGCGTGTTCCTGTCGAACGGCCCTGGCGATCCCGAGCCCTGCGACTACGCGATCCGTGCCACCCGTGAGTTCATCGACCGCGGCATCCCCACGTTCGGCATCTGCCTGGGCCACCAGATCATGGCCCTGGCCGTTGGCGCGAAGACGCTGAAGATGAAGTTCGGCCACCATGGCGCGAACCACCCGGTGAAGGACCTCGACGACGGCCGCGTGGTGATCACTTCGCAGAACCATGGTTTTGCGGTGGACGCCGACACCCTGCCTGCCAACGTGCGCGCCACCCACGTGTCGCTGTTCGACGGCTCGCTGCAGGGCTTCGCGCTGACCGACAAGCCGGCATTCTGCTTCCAGGGCCACCCGGAAGCCTCGCCGGGCCCGAACGACGTGGCTTACCTGTTCGACCGCTTCACCAAGATGATGGCGGACGCACGCCAGTAAGCACGTTCAAGCCAAGACGAGAAGTTACGTAGACAAGCAGACCGCAGGACGACCCGATGAACGCCTTCATGCATACCGCGCTGGGCATTACCGATTTCTGGACCTTTGTGCTCGGCACGATCTTTATCGTGCTGCTGCCGGGGCCGAACTCGATGTATGTGCTATCCGTTGCGGCGCAACGCGGCGTGCGCGAAGGCTACAAGGGTGCCTGCGGGGTGTTCCTGGGGGACGCCATCCTGATGGTGCTGTCGGCGGCGGGCGTGGCCTCGCTGCTCAAGGCCAGCCCCGCCTTGTTCTACGTGGTGAAGTACATCGGTGCCGCTTATCTGGGCTGGATCGGTTTCCAGATGCTGCGCGGTGCCGTGCGCGCATGGTTGAGCCGTGGCAGCGACGGCGGGACGGCGGCGCAGGCTGAAACGCCTGTGGACCGCGCGGTCAGCCCGTTGCGCAAGGCGCTGGTGGTGAGCCTGCTCAACCCCAAGGCCATCCTGTTCTTCATCTCCTTCTTCATCCAGTTCGTCGATCCGCAGTTCGGCTACCCGGTGCTGTCGTTTGTCGCGCTGGGGCTGGTGTGCCAGTTGTGCAGCTTCGTCTACCTGACCACGATCATCTTCGTGGGCGCCAGGCTGGCCGAAGCATTTCGCCGCCGACGACGCCTGTCGGCGGGCATGGCGAGCGGGGTAGGCGCCATGTTCATCGGCTTCGGCGCCAAGCTGGCGACGGCCACCCTGAACTGAATCGAATCCTGATATCCGGTGCGGCCCGCGCGATTGTGCGGGCCGGCCAATAATGAGAGCGTGCAATGCCAAAGCGCACAGACATAAAGAGCATCCTGATCATCGGCGCCGGCCCCATCATCATCGGGCAGGCGTGCGAGTTCGACTATTCCGGCGCCCAGGCCTGCAAGGCGCTGCGCGAGGAAGGTTTCAAGGTCGTGCTGGTGAATTCGAACCCAGCCACGATCATGACCGATCCCAACACGGCTGATGTGACCTACATTGAGCCGATTACCTGGGAAGTGGTCGAGCGCATCATTGAAAAAGAGCGTCCCGACGCCATCCTGCCGACCATGGGCGGCCAGACCGCGCTGAACTGCGCGCTGGACCTGCATCGCCATGGCGTGCTGGCAAAGTACAACGTCGAGTTGATCGGCGCGTCGCCGGAAGCCATCGACAAGGCCGAGGATCGCCAGAAGTTCAAGGAAGCGATGACCAAGATCGGCCTGGGCTCGGCCAAGTCCGGCATCGCCCACTCGATGGAAGAAGCGCTGGCCGTGCAGACGCAGATCGCCAAGGAAACCGCGACCGGCGGCTACCCGATCGTGATCCGCCCGTCTTTCACGCTGGGCGGCTCCGGCGGCGGCATCGCCTACAACCGCGAGGAATTCGAGGAAATCTGCAAGCGTGGCCTGGATCTCTCGCCGACCCGCGAACTGCTGATCGAAGAGTCGCTGCTGGGCTGGAAAGAGTATGAGATGGAAGTGGTCCGCGACAAAAAGGACAACTGCATCATCATCTGCTCGATCGAGAACCTGGACCCGATGGGCATCCACACCGGCGACTCCATCACGGTGGCGCCCGCCCAGACCCTGACCGACAAGGAATACCAGATCCTGCGTAACGCCTCGCTGGCGGTGCTGCGCGAGATCGGCGTCGATACCGGCGGCTCCAACGTGCAGTTCTCGATCAACCCGGCCGATGGCCGCATGATCGTGATTGAAATGAACCCGCGCGTGTCGCGTTCGTCGGCGCTGGCCTCCAAGGCCACGGGCTTCCCGATCGCCAAGGTTGCCGCCAAGCTGGCGGTGGGCTACACGCTGGACGAGCTGAAGAACGAGATCACCGGCGGCGCGACCCCGGCCTCGTTCGAGCCGTCGATCGACTACGTGGTCACCAAGGTGCCGCGTTTCGCGTTCGAGAAATTCCCGCAGGCCGACAGCCACCTGACCACCCAGATGAAGTCCGTGGGTGAAGTGATGGCCATGGGCCGCACCTTCCAGGAATCGTTCCAGAAGGCCCTGCGCGGCCTGGAAGTGGGCGTGGACGGCCTGGATGACAAGTCCACCGACCGCGACGAGATCGTCGAGGAAATCGGCGAAGCCGGCCCGGACCGCATCTGGTACGTGGGCGACGCCTTCCGCATCGGCATGTCGCTGGAAGAAGTGCACGCCGAGACCGCCATCGACCCGTGGTTCCTGGCCCAGATCGAAGACATCGTCAAGACCGAGACCCTGGTCAAGGCACGCAAGCTGGACAGCCTGTCGGCCGCCGAGCTGCGTCACCTGAAGCAGAAGGGTTTCTCGGACCGCCGCCTGGCCAAGCTGATGGGCGCCGAGCCTGCAGCCGTGCGCGCTGCACGCCATGCCGCCGGCGTGCGCCCGGTGTACAAGCGCGTGGACACCTGCGCCGCCGAGTTCGCCACCAACACCGCCTACCTGTACGGCACGTATGAAGCCGAGCATGGCGAGTGCGAAGCCGACCCCACCACCAATCGCAAGATCATGGTGCTGGGCGGCGGCCCGAACCGGATCGGCCAGGGCATCGAGTTCGACTACTGCTGCGTGCACGCCGCGCTGGCGCTGCGCGAAGACGGGTACGAGACCATCATGGTCAACTGCAACCCGGAAACCGTGTCGACCGACTATGACACCTCGGACCGCCTCTACTTCGAGCCGCTGACGCTCGAAGACGTGCTGGAAATCGTCGACCGCGAAAAGCCCGTCGGCGTGATCGTGCAGTACGGCGGCCAGACCCCGCTGAAGCTGGCGCTGGACCTGGAGGCCAACGGCGTGCCCATCATCGGCACCAGCCCCGACATGATCGATGCCGCGGAAGACCGCGAGCGTTTCCAGAAGCTGCTGCATGAACTGGGCCTGCGCCAGCCGCCCAACCGTACCGCCCGTGCCGAGGACGAAGCACTGCGCCTGGCCACCGAGATCGGCTATCCGCTGGTGGTGCGCCCGTCGTACGTGCTGGGTGGCCGCGCGATGGAAATCGTGCATGAGCCGCGCGACCTCGAGCGCTACATGCGCGAGGCC
Source organism: Cupriavidus sp. PET2-C1 (assembly GCF_054515855.1). Taxonomy (NCBI): domain Bacteria; kingdom Pseudomonadati; phylum Pseudomonadota; class Betaproteobacteria; order Burkholderiales; family Burkholderiaceae; genus Cupriavidus; species Cupriavidus sp. PET2-C1. Next base: position 2,754,991 of record NZ_CM137259.1, on the reverse strand, counting down.
GTCAAGGTGTCGCACGACTCCCCGGTGCTGCTGGACCGCTTCCTGAACGACGCCATCGAGTGCGACGTCGACGCCCTGTGCGACGGCCAGCGCGTGTTTATCGGCGGCGTGATGGAGCATATCGAGCAAGCCGGCGTGCACTCGGGCGACTCCGCCTGCTCGCTGCCCCCGTACTCGCTGGCGCAAGCCACCGTGGACGAGCTCAAGCGCCAGACCGCGGCGATGGCCAAGGCCCTCAATGTGATCGGCCTGATGAACGTGCAGTTCGCCATCCAGCAAGTCAATGGCGAGGATATCGTCTACGTGCTGGAAGTGAACCCGCGCGCCTCGCGTACCGTGCCTTATGTGTCCAAGGCCACCGGCCTGTCGCTGGCCAAGATCGCCGCGCGCTGCATGGCAGGCCAGACGCTCGACTCGCAAGGCGTGTTCGATGAAGTGGTGCCCCCGTACTTCAGCGTCAAGGAAGCGGTGTTCCCCTTCAACAAGTTCCCTGGCGTCGACCCGGTGCTCGGACCAGAGATGCGCTCCACCGGCGAGGTGATGGGCGTGGGCAAGACCTTCGGCGAAGCGCTCTTCAAGAGCCAGCTGGCCGCGGGCTCGCGCCTGCCGGAGAAGGGCACCGTGTTGCTGACCGTCAAGGACAGCGACAAGCCGCACGCGGTTGGCGTGGCGCGCATGCTGCACGACATGGGCTACCCGATTGTCGCCACCCGCGGCACCGCGTCGGCCATCGAAGCCGCCGGCATCCCGGTGCGCGTGGTCAACAAGGTGAAGGACGGCCGTCCGCACATCGTCGACATGCTCAAGAACGGCGAGCTGGCACTGGTGTTCACCACCGTGGATGAGACGCGTACCGCGATTGCCGACTCGCGCTCGATCCGTATCTCGGCGCTGGCTAGCCGGGTGCCTTACTACACCACCATCGCCGGCGCGCGCGCCGCGGTGGAGGGCCTCAAGCACATGCAGAGCCTGGAGGTCTATGACCTGCAAAGCCTGCACGCCTCGCTGGCCTGAGGCGCGAAGACCAGACGACGGTAGCGTAGACGGCTGAAGGCCTCCGGGCCGCCCGCAGTTGCTGCGGGCGGCCGTCTTGGCCTAAACTAGCAGCAATTTCGTCGATCTAACCGTCGATACAACCTGACAACCTCAAAGCCGCGGTTGAGCGGAAGTGCCCCGGGCAGTGATGCCGGCGCATGGTTCCTGCTCCGCTGCGGCTCATTTTTTTGTTGAACGAAGACATGAGCATTCCGATTACCAAGCGCGGTGCCGAGCTGCTGAAAGAGGAACTGCAGCGCCTGAAGGCCGTCGAACGTCCCGCCGTGATCAACGCCATTTCCGAAGCACGTGCGCAAGGTGACCTCTCCGAGAACGCCGAGTACGACGCCGCCAAGGAAAAGCAGGCCTTTATCGAAGGCCGGATCATCGAGGTGGAGTCCAAGCTGTCGGCGGCGCAGGTCATCGATCCGACCCAGCTCGATACCGATGGCCGCATCGTGTTTGGCGCTACCGTCGACCTCGAAGACCTGGAGTCGGGCAAGCCCGTGAGCTACCAGATCGTCGGCGACGACGAGGCCGACCTGGACAGCGGCAAGATTTCCGTCAGCTCGCCGATCGCGCGTGCGCTCATCGGCAAGTTCGAGGGCGATGTGGCGATCGTGCTGGCCCCTGGCGGCGAGCGCGAATACGAAGTCATCACGGTTCGCTACGTCTAAACGAGGCTGCGTGTTCTCTTCCTCCTATTCGAGCCTGCCGCCGCTGCCGCATCGGATCTTCCTCCTGCTGACCGTGGTCTGGGCCGGCAGTCTGTGGACAGTGGGCTACATGGTGGCCCCGACGTTGTTTTCCGTGCTGCCCAGCCGCGAGACGGCAGGCTTGATCGCCGGGCAGCTCTTCAGGACAGAGGCTATCCTCGGCGTGGTGGTCGGTGTGCTGCAGCTGGCGCTGTGCAACCTGATGATCCGCCGTGGCGCGGGACGCTATCGCGGCCTGCGCTGGCTTGTGCTGGGCATGCTGCTATGTGTGCTGGCGGGGTATTTCGGCATCCAGCCCTTCATGGAAACCCTGAAGGAGAAGGCGGCGGCGCTTGGCGTGGGCGTGTCCGAGTCGCCCTATAAGGGGCAATTCGGCATGCTGCATGGGGTGTCCAGCGTTTTCTACCTGGTGCACAGCTTGCTGGCGCTGGTCACCGTGTGGCGCGCAGCGGCGCCGCGCTCGGCTGGCGAGTAAGGCGCAAGGGACGAGCCCAGGTGGCCGTCCCTTGCCATGCCAGCGGCCCGGACGGGCCCGCTGGCATGGCTTCGACGTCAGTCGAGCGCTTTCTTCTTCTGGCTGGTCGGACGAACGCGCGCGCGCTTGACGTTGCCGCCGGCGGTGACGCGTTCATTGCCCAGCACCGTCACTTGCGAGCGCTTGGGGCGCCGATTGGGCGCGGCGCTAGGCTTCTTGACCGTGACGGTGCGCGGGGCGGCGCCGCCGCGCGGGGCCAGGCGGCCCAGTTCCTGCGGACGATTTTCCTTCAGGACGGCCGGACCCGGACGCCATACCACCAGCAGCTTGCCGATATGCTGGATCGGAGCGGCGTCCAGATCTTCGCAGATGGTTTCGTACATGGCGATGCGGCTTTCGCGGTCGTCGCCGAATACGCGGATCTTGATCAGGTCGTGAGAGGCCAGGCTACGGTCGATTTCGGCCAGGACGGGACGCGTCAGACCTTCGCCGCCGATCATCACGACCGGATTGAGGCCATGGGCACGGGAGCGGAGTTCTGAACGCTGGGCGGGAATAAGTTGAAGAGCGGGCATAAGTAAAGCGCAGGCGAGGGCGCAAATGGGCGCGCAAGTGGTGCGCAAACCAAGGCACCGAAGTGCCGAAAAAGCGAATCGGCGCGTATTATCCGTCAAACTGGCGCGGTCAGGCTGCAAAAACAGCAAAACGAGTGAAAAACGCACGGGCGGCCGCGGGCCGGCGGCGTTTTTCTCCATACAGATGTATCCGGAATGGCCAAGAACAAATTCAATCAGGCGTGGTTGCACGACCATATCAACGATCCCTACGTCAAAATGGCGCAGCGCGAGGGCTACCGCGCTCGCGCAGCGTATAAGCTGAAGGAGATCGACGAGCAGGACAAGCTGATCCGCCCAGGCCAGGTCATTGTCGACCTCGGCGCGGCCCCCGGCAGCTGGAGCCAGTACGCACGCAACAAGCTGGCGGCGTCTACGCGCGCCAAGGACGGCGGCATCGACGGCGCGGTGATCGCCATCGACCTGTTGCCGATGGAGGCTGTCGCCGACGTCACATTTATCCAGGGTGACTTCCGCGAGGAGGACGTTTTTCGCCAGTTGGAGGAAATCGTGCTGCAAGCGTCCGGCGGCGCAAAGATTGATCTTGTTTTGTCGGACATGGCCCCCAATTTGTCCGGTGTAGCCTTTGCCGATGCGGCCCGTATCGATTACTTATGTGACCTGGCGCTGGAATTTGCCCAGGCCCATCTGAAGCCGGAGGGCTCATTGCTGGTAAAGTGTTTCCATGGCAGTGGCTACAGCCAGATCGTGGAGAAGTTCAAGCGCCAGTTCAAGGTGGTCGCGAAACGCAAGCCCAAGGCGTCACGCGATAAGTCTTCAGAGACCTTCATTCTTGGGCGTTTCCTCAAGTCGGCGGGGTGAAGCGGTGCCTATCGCTTCGATGAATTTGCTTTTTACCCCGACGCCGGGCGCTGCATTACAATGCAGCTATCCCGTTGGCAAGGCGTTCGTAAAGGAGTTTGGCCTTGAATAACAACCTGTTTCAAAAGGCGGCAATCTGGCTCGTGATCGCGCTGGTGTTGTTTACCGTCTTCAAGCAGTTCGACAAGCCCCGCACGCAGGAAGGCGTCACCTATTCGCAGTTCATGGATGATGCCAAGGCCGGCAAGGTGGGCCGGGTTGACGTGCAAGGCCGCAATCTGGTGGTGACGCCCAAGGAAGGGCAGAAGTACACCATTATTTCGCCGGGCGACATCTGGATGGTTGGCGATCTGATGAAGTTCGGCGTCCAGGTCACCGGCAAGGCGGACGACGAGCCCAACATGCTGGTCCAGGCCCTGTATTACCTCGGGCCCACCCTGCTGATCATCGTGTTCTGGTTCTACATGATGCGGCAGATGCAGGGCGGTGGGAAAGGCGGTGCCTTCTCCTTCGGCAAGTCGCGCGCGCGCCTGATCGATGAAAACCAGAATGCAGTCACTTTCCAGGACGTCGCCGGTTGCGATGAATCCAAGGAAGAGGTGATCGAACTGGTGGACTTCCTCAAGGATCCGCAGAAATTCCAGAAACTGGGCGGCCGTATCCCGCGCGGTGTGCTGCTGGTCGGCCCTCCGGGCACCGGCAAGACGCTGCTGGCACGCGCCATCGCCGGCGAAGCCAAGGTGCCGTTCTTCAGCATCTCCGGCTCGGACTTCGTTGAAATGTTCGTCGGCGTGGGCGCGGCCCGTGTTCGCGATATGTTCGAGAATGCCAAGAAGCAGGCGCCCTGCATCGTCTTCATCGATGAAATCGATGCGGTCGGCCGTCACCGCGGCGCCGGCATGGGCGGCGGCAACGACGAGCGCGAGCAGACCCTCAACCAGATGCTGGTCGAGATGGACGGTTTCGAGGCCAACTCGGGTGTGATCGTGATTGCCGCGACCAACCGTTCGGACGTTCTGGACAAGGCGCTGCTGCGCCCGGGCCGTTTCGACCGTCAGGTGTATGTCGGCCTGCCCGACATCCGCGGCCGCGAGCAGATCCTCAAGGTCCACATGCGCAAGGTGCCGATCGGCAACGACGTCGACGCCTCGGTGATTGCACGTGGTACCCCGGGCTTCTCCGGCGCCGACCTGGCCAACCTGGTCAACGAAGCCGCACTGTTCGCCGCCCGCCGCAGCAAGCGCGTGGTCGACATGCAAGACTTCGAGGACGCCAAGGACAAGATCTACATGGGTCCGGAGCGCAAGTCCACGGTCATGCGCGAAGAAGAGCGCCGCGCAACCGCGTACCACGAGTCCGGCCATGCGGTAGTGGCCAAGCTGCTGCCCAAGGCGGATCCGGTGCACAAGGTCACCATCATGCCGCGCGGCTGGGCACTGGGCGTGACGTGGCAGCTGCCGGAGCACGACAAGTACTCGAAGTACAAGGACAACATGCTTGACGAGATCGCCATCCTGTTTGGCGGCCGCGCGGCGGAAGAGGTCTTCCTCAACGCCATGAGCACCGGTGCTTCCAATGACTTCGAGCGCGCCACCAAGACGGCCCGCGACATGGTCACCCGCTTCGGCATGAGCGACACCCTGGGCACCATGGTGTACGTGGATACCGAGCAGGACGGCATGTTCGGCAAGATGTCGTCCAAGACGGTGTCGGAAGCTACCCAGGTCAAGGTCGATGCGGAAATCCGCCGTATCGTCGACGAGCAATACGGCCTGGCCAAGCGCCTGCTCGAAGAAAACCGCGACAAGGTTGAAGCCATGACTGCGGCCCTCATGGAATGGGAAACCATCGATGCGGACCAGGTCAACGACATCATGGCGGGCAAGCCGCCGCGGCCGCCGCGTGGCGCGTCCAGCCAGAACGGTGGTGGCAACACCCCGTCGGGTGGCTCGCCGGTGGCCCCGACCAACGCTCCGGCCACGGCCTGAGCGGATGGCCGGCACGATGGTGCCGCCGGCGCTCCGGTAATCCGGAAGCGCGCTGGCGCGGTTGTCGTGGTTGTAACGGTCGTTCACCAAGCCTGAAGCCGGCGCCTTGTGCGCCGGCTTTTTCTTTGCCGGCGCGTACGTCGCGCGGCGGCTTTCCACTTTCCTGGCTTTTGTCCTTTCGTATCTTGTCGTCGATCTCAACCGATTCGAGTTTCCAGTGCGGCCGCTACCGCTTCGCGCGCGACCGCCGTCCGCTGGTGATGGGCATCCTGAACGTCACTCCCGATTCCTTTTCCGATGGCGGCCAGCATGCTGGCCGCGATGCCGCCTTGCGCCATGCCGAGCGCATGATTGCCGAAGGCGTGGACATCATCGATATCGGCGGCGAGTCCAGCCGGCCGGGGTCGGCGGCATTGCCGCTGGACGAGGAGCTGGCGCGCGTGCTGCCCATCGTCGAGGCGCTGCGCGACTGCGGCCGGCCGCTATCCATCGATACCTACAAGCCGGAAGTCATGCGCGCGGCGCTGGCTGCCGGGGCGGACCTGATCAATGACATCTGGGGCTTTCGCATGCCTGGCGCCGTCGAGGCGGTGAGCGAGGCACAGGCGGGGCAGGCCGGACTATGCGTGATGCATATGCAGCGCGATCCACAGACCATGCAGGAGCAACCCCAATACGAGGATGTGGTGCGCGAGGTGGCCGGTTTCCTGCGCGAGCGGGTGGATGCGCTGCGCGCCGCCGGCGTGGCTGATAGCCGCATCACGCTCGATCCGGGCTTTGGCTTTGGCAAGGCGCCGGATCATAATCTGCAGTTGCTGGGCCAGCTGCCGCAACTGGCGGTGGATGGCCTGCCCTTGCTGGTGGGCCTGTCGCGCAAGTCGACGCTCGGCGCGATCCTGGGCGGGCGGCCGCCGCAGCAGCGGATCGCCGCCAGCCTGGCAGCGGCGGTATGCGCCGCGGAACGGGGTGCGTATATCGTGCGTGTGCACGATGTGGAACAAACGGTGGATGCGCTCAAGATCTGGTGGGCCATCCGTCATGAAGCTATTGCCAGTTAACATTTGTTTTGATTGCGGACATGCAGCATTGCGCGCTTAGCCTTTAGCATTCGGCATCCGCAACATCGAACAACGGGAGAATGACCATATGACACGCAAGTATTTCGGCACGGACGGAATTCGCGGCAGGGTTGGCGAGGCGCCGATCACGCCCGACTTCGTGATGCGCCTGGGCTATGCGGCGGGCATGGTGCTCGCCCATGGCGCGAAGCAGCACGATCAGGCACGCCCGACCGTGCTGATCGGCAAGGACACGCGCATTTCCGGCTATATGCTGGAGGCCGCGCTAGAGGCCGGCTTTACCTCCGCAGGCGTCAACGTGCTGCTGACCGGGCCGCTGCCAACACCCGGCGTGGCCTATCTCACGCGTGCGCTGCGCTTGTCGGCCGGCGTGGTGATCTCCGCCAGCCACAACCCGTACTACGACAACGGCATCAAGTTCTTCTCCGCCGATGGCGACAAGCTGCCGGACGCCGTGGAAATGGCGATCGAGCAAGCGCTGGAAGAGCCAATGGTCTGCGTGCGCTCGGACGATCTCGGCCGCGCGCGCCGCATCGAGGACGCCGCTGGCCGCTACATCGAATTCTGCAAGAGCACGTTCCCCTACGAGCAGGACCTGCACAAGCTCAAGCTGGTGGTGGACTGCGCGCATGGCGCCGCTTACCACATTGCTCCGCACGTCTTCCATGAGCTTGGCGCCGACGTGATCTCGATCGGCAACCAGCCGGATGGCCGCAACATCAACGCCGGCTACGGCGCGACGGCCCCGGAAAAGCTGATCGAAGCGGTCAAGGCCAATGGCGCCGATCTCGGTCTGGCCTTCGATGGCGACGCGGACCGCCTGCAGGTGGTGGACCGCGACGGGCGCCTGTTCAACGGGGACGAACTGTTGTACCTGATCGTCCAGGACCGCCTGCAGGCGGGCCAAGCCGTGGAGGGCGCAGTAGGCACGCTGATGACCAATATGGCGGTGGAGCTCGCGTTGAAGCGCCAAGGCGTGGAGTTCGTGCGCGCCAAGGTGGGCGATCGCTATGTGCTGGAAGAGCTGAACAAGCGCAAGTGGACGCTGGGCGGCGAGGGCTCGGGCCATCTGCTCTGCCTTGACCGCCACACCACGGGCGACGGCATCGTCTCCGCGCTGCAAGTGCTGGCCGCGTTGCGCCGCAGCGGCAAGACCCTGTCGCAATTGCTGGAAGGCGTTTCGCTGTTCCCGCAAACGCTGATCAATGTGCGCGTGGAAAAGGGCTTTGATTGGCAGTCCCACGCGGGCCTGAGCGCGGCGCGCGCTGTGATCGAGCCGCAGCTCGAGGGCCGGGGCCGGGTATTGATCCGAGCATCGGGGACCGAGCCGGTGGTGCGCGTGATGGTCGAAGCCGAGAAGGTCGAGACCGCGGAGCAGGCAGCGCAGACGCTGGCGGACGCCTTGCGGGCCTGAAACCGGGTCATCGCCGCTAGTTGTTGTCAAAACGCCGGGCTTTTCGCCCGGCGTTATTTTTTGCTGAAAAGCAATTAACCGCAGGTTTTTGGGCTTGCCTGCTACCGGATGCGGGTCGGGGAGGGCGTTGCCGGCGGGTGGATCGAAGTGATGCGGGAGGCTATCTCCGCTGACTTTGAAGAAGATCTCGTGATGTCATTGAATTGTCATAGTCTGGGCTTAAAGTTCGACTTGTCAAAAAATTGTCATTCCCCAACCATGTCTCTGGAGGACATATGAAGCTGGTCAAGACTGCCGTTGCAGGCATTGTGTCGTTGGTGGTAGCGGGCACTGCGTTCGCGGCGGAAATTACCGGTGCTGGCGCTTCTTTCCCGGCGCCCGTGTATTCCAAGTGGGCCGATGCATATCAAAAGGCAACGGGTAACAAGGTCAACTATCAATCCATCGGCTCGTCTGGCGGCATCAAGCAGATCGGCGCCAAGACTGTCGACTTCGGTGCTTCGGACGCGCCCCTGAAGGACGAAGAACTGGCCAAGCAAGGTTTGGTGCAGTTTCCCACGGTGATCGGCGGCGTGGTGCCGGTGATCAACCTGCAAGGCATCAAGCCGGGCGAACTGACCATCACCGGCGACGTGCTGGCGAACATCTACCTGGGCAAGATCAAGAAGTGGGACGATCCCGCCATCAAGGCACTGAACCCGCACGCCAAGCTGCCGGCCCAGGACATCCTGCCGGTGCGCCGCGCCGATGGTTCGGGCACCACTTTCATCTTCACCAACTACCTGTCCAAGGTCAGCTCGGACTGGAAGAGCTCGGTGGGCGAGGGCACCACGGTCAACTGGCCGGGCGGTGGCACTGGCGGCAAGGGTAACGAAGGCGTAGCCGCTTTCGTGCAACGCCTGAACGGCGCCATTGGCTACGTTGAGTACGCCTACGCCAAGCAGAACAAGATGACCCACCTGAACATGAAGAACGCTGCCGGTGCAGTGGTTCAGCCTGGTGACGACGGTTTCAAGGCAGCAGCGGCAGGCGCCGACTGGAGCAAGACCTACTATCAGATCCTGACCAACGAACCGGGCAAGACGGCATGGCCGATCGCCGGCGCGACCTTCATCCTGGTGCACAAGAACCAGGAAAAGGCAACGCAGGGCGCCGAAGTGCTGAAGTTCTTCGACTGGGCGTACAAGAGCGGCGGCAACATGGCCAGCGACCTTGACTACGTACCGCTGCCGGACGCCGTGGTGAACCAGATCCGCGCGACCTGGAAGAACTCGGTCAAGGATGGCTCGGGCAAGGCGTTGTACAACTGATCGGCGGGCTGCCACGGCAGCCCGCGCCGTGCCGGTCCGGCGCCCCAAGGGCGCAGGACCGGCAGCATTGAAGACAGCAAAGCAGTAGAAGCAGCAGTCTAAGAAGTAGAAGAAGCAGAAGAAGCAGCGCAGCAAACGCGGCAACGCGCGCGGGCAAGCACGACGCAATGCAAGGGGCCTATTGGCCCGAGCGCTCGGTGCGGCCAGCCAGCCGCCTACTAAACGAACTCCAATACCACATCATGGCGACTACATCCGATCTATCCGCAGTACGGCCGCCTAGCCGTACCGGTGACATCCTGTTTGGTGGCCTGACGCGCGGCGCCGCCATCGTGACCTTGCTGCTGCTTGGCGGCATCATCGTATCGCTTGCGATCAGCGCCTGGCCTTCGATCGAGGCCTTCGGCCTGCGCTTCCTGTGGACCGCAGAGTGGGATCCACCCGCGGACGTCTATGGCGCGCTGGTGCCGATCTACGGCACCATCGTCACCTCCTTGATCGCCCTGATCATCGCGGTGCCCATCAGCTTTGGCATCGCGCTGTTCCTGACCGAGCTGTCGCCGGCCTGGCTGCGTCGCCCGCTCGGCACCGCCATCGAATTGCTGGCCGCCGTACCCTCGATCGTCTACGGCATGTGGGGCCTGCTGGTCTTCTCGCCGATCTTCGGCGAGTACTTCCAGAAGCCGTTGGCCGCTACCGTGGGCCAGGTGCCGCTGATCGGCAAGCTGTTCCAGGGCGCGCCCCTGGGCATCGGCCTGCTGTGCGCCGGCGTGATCCTGGCGATCATGATCATTCCCTACATCGCGTCTGTGATGCGCGATGTGTTCGAAGTTACCCCGGTGTTGCTCAAGGAATCGGCTTATGGCATCGGCTGCACCACGTGGGAAGTGATGTGGCGCGTGGTGCTGCCCTTCACCCGTGCCGGCGTGATCGGCGGCGTGATGCTGGGCCTGGGCCGCGCCTTGGGCGAGACCATGGCGGTCACCTTCGTGATCGGCAATACCAACCTGCTGGACAACGCCTCGCTGTTCTCGCCGGGCAACAGCATCACCTCGGCACTGGCCAATGAGTTCGCCGAAGCCGGCGCCGGCCTGCATACCGCCGCGCTGATGGAGCTTGGCCTGATCCTGTTCTTTATCACGTTCGTGGTCCTGGCGCTGTCCAAGATCCTGTTGCTCCGCCTGGCCAAGAACGAGGGTGCAAAATGAGCCAAGCCGCCATGTCCTCCTCTTCCTCTACGTCGATTCCGGCAGTCAGTCCGGATGCGGATGCCACGCGCACGCGCCTGCAGGCACGGCGCCGCCGCACCAACTTCTATGCCCTGACCGCGTCGCTGGGCGCCATGGGGTTCGGTCTGTTCTGGCTGGCCTGGATCCTGTGGACCACCATTTCGCTGGGGGTGGGCGGCCTGTCGATGGATCTGTTCACGCAGATGACGCCGGCGCCGAATACCGCCGGCGGCGGCCTGGCCAATGCGATCTACGGCAGTTTCGTGATGGTGGGCCTCGCCACGCTGTGCGGCACGCCTTTGGGCATCCTGGCCGGCATCTACCTGGCCGAATACGGCAAGACGTCGCCGTTGGCCAGTTTCATCCGCTTTATCAATGACATCCTGCTGTCGGCGCCGTCGATCGTGATCGGCCTGTTCGTCTACGCGCTGGTGGTGACCCGCATGGGCCATTTCTCCGCCTGGGCCGGCATCTGCGCGCTGGCGTTGCTGCAGATTCCGATCGTGGTGCGCACGACCGAGAACATGCTGAACCTGGTCCCCAACGCGCTGCGCGAGGCCGCCTTCGCGCTCGGCACGCCCAAGTGGAAGATGGTGCTGTCGATCACAGTGAAGTCGTCGTATGCAGGCATCGTCACCGGCGTGCTGCTGGCGGTTGCGCGTATCGCCGGCGAGACCGCGCCGCTGCTGTTCACGGCCTTGTCCAACCAGTTCTGGACCAGCGACCTGAACAAGCCGATGGCGAACCTGCCGGTGACCATCTTCCGCTTCGCCATGAGCCCGTTCGTCGAGTGGCAGCAACTGGCCTGGGCCGGCGTGTTCCTGATTACCGTTGGTGTGCTGGCGCTCAATATCCTGGCACGCATGCTGTTCAAGAAATGACCGGCAGCGCGACAGCCGCACGGCCTACCCCAAATTCTTTGCGAGAGACGAGCATGACCTCGACCGTCATCGACATTCCCGACACGACCCGCGCCAAGATCGACGTGCGCAACCTGAACTTCTACTACGGCCAGTTCCATGCGTTGAAGAACGTCAACATGTCGATCCCCGAGCGCAAGGTGACGGCCTTTATCGGCCCGTCCGGCTGCGGCAAGTCGACCCTGTTGCGTACCTTCAACAAGATGTATGCGCTCTATCCGGAGCAGCGTGCCGAGGGCGAGATCAACATGGATGGCGAGAACCTGCTGACCGCCAAGCAGGACATCGCCCTGCTGCGCGCCAAGGTTGGCATGGTGTTCCAGAAGCCCACGCCGTTCCCCATGTCGATCTATGACAATATCGCCTTTGGGGTGCGCCTGTTCGAGAAGCTGTCACGCTCCGAGATGGACGACCGCGTGGAATGGGCACTGTCCAAGGCGGCGTTGTGGAACGAAGCCAAGGACAAGCTCAACCAGTCGGGCTACGGCCTGTCCGGCGGCCAGCAGCAGCGCCTGTGCATCGCGCGCGGCATCGCCATCCGCCCCGAAGTGCTGTTGCTGGATGAGCCGTGCTCCGCACTTGACCCGATCTCGACCGGCCGCATCGAAGAACTGATCGCGGAGCTGAAGGACGAGTACACGGTGGTGATCGTGACCCACAATATGCAGCAAGCCGCGCGCTGCTCGGACTACACCGCGTATATGTACCTGGGTGAACTGATCGAGTTCGGCGAGACCGAGAAGATCTTCATCAAGCCGCATCGCAAGGAAACCGAAGACTACATCACCGGCCGTTTCGGCTGATTGAGCGTTACCCATATAACGCATAGCATACGAATAGAGCGGCTAGGAGAGCAACATGTCTGACAAGCACCTGTCGACCCAGTTCGACGCCGACCTCAACGCCATCAGCACGAAACTGCTGCAGATGGGCGGTCTGGTCGAGTCGCAGATCGAAAACGCCATGCGGGCGCTTTCGGAGTTCGACGCGGGCCTGGCCGACCAGGTCATCGCGCGCGAGCACCACCTGAATGCCCTGGAACTCGAGATCGATGCCGATTGCGGCAACATCATCGCGCGCCGGCAACCGACCGCGCGTGACCTGCGCCTGGTGATGGCGATTTCGAAGACCATCACCAACCTGGAGCGCGCCGGCGACGAGGCGGAAAAGATCGCCAAGCGCACCAAGCACATCATGGAGGACGCAGGCGCCCACCAGATCAATTACTCGGAGGTGAAGCTCTCGGGCGATCTGGCCATCGCGCTGCTGCGCCAGGCGCTCGATGCCTTTGCGCGCCTGGACACCGTGGCTGCCGCCCGGATCGTCAAGGACGACAAGGCCATCGACGACGAATTCCGTGCGTTCGTGCGCAAGCTCATCACCTATATGATGGAAGACCCGCGCACGATCTCGGTCGCGCTGGATTTCCTCTTTATCGCCAAGGCGATCGAGCGCATTGGCGACCACGCCAAGAACATTGCTGAATTCATCATCTACATCGTCAAGGGAACCGACGTCCGCCACGCCTCGCGTGAGGACATGGAGCGCGAAGCGCTGAGTTAAGGCGCCACCGCGGAGAAAATTACATGCCAAGCAGCATTCTTGTTGTCGAAGACGAACCCGCGATTGCCGAACTGATCGCGGTCAACCTGCAACACGCGGGACACTATCCGATCCGGGCCTATAACGCCGAGCAGGCGCTGTCGCTGATGAGCGACGTGCTGCCCGACCTGGTGCTGCTCGACTGGATGCTCCCGGGCAAGTCGGGAGCCACCTTCGCCAAGGAGCTGCGCAATAACGACCGCACCAAGCAGATTCCTATCATCATGCTTACCGCGCGCAGCGAGGAGCAGGACAAGGTGCTGGGGCTCGAGGCCGGTGCGGATGACTACGTCACCAAGCCGTTCTCGCCCAAGGAACTGCTGGCCCGTATCAAGGCGGTGCTGCGCCGCCGCGCCCCGCAACTGACCGACGACGTCGTTGCCATCAATGGCCTGCGCCTGGACCCGGCCACGCACCGGGTCACCGGCCAGGATGAATCTGGCCTGATCAAGCTGGACCTGGGTCCTACCGAGTTCCGCTTGCTGCACTTTTTGATGACGCATCCGGAGCGCGTTCACAGCCGTTCGCAGTTGCTGGACCAGGTCTGGGGTGATCACGTGTTCGTGGAAGAGCGGACCGTCGACGTGCACATCAAGCGCCTGCGCGCCGCGCTGACCCCTGGCGGCTACAGCAACATGATCGAGACGGTGCGCGGTAGCGGCTACCGCCTGGCTCGCGCGCCCAGCCACTGATCGGCAGGCTTGCCACGTCGTTTCCGGCGTGGCGCCTGTTACAGTTTGCCCGTTTCGTGGCACACTCCACCGCATTCCATGCGGTCTTGCCGCCTGCCTGACCTTCTCACTTCTTCATGAACGTCATCTGGGCCCGTTCGGCGGCCATCCTGATTTTCCTGGCCCTGGCTTCGGCGGGGCTGTACTTCTTCCTTGGCCCCGTGCCTGCGCTGGCCGTGCTGTGTGTCGGGTTGCTGGGGCATCTGCTCTATTACATCTACCAGATCAACCGGCTCTGGAAAGTGCTGGACGCGCCTGCCTACGGCGAGATTCCCAGCGCGCTGGGGCTATGGGGCGAGGTGTATTACCGCCTGCATCGCCTGGTCAAGCGCTGGCGCACCCAGGTGTTGCAGGTCGAGCAGCAACATACCCGTTTTATCCAGGCTATCCAGGCGTCGCCCAATGGCGTCCTGATGCTGGATGATGCCGACCAGATCGAATGGTGCAACGATGTGGCCGAGCAGCATTTTGGCCTCAATGCGCGGCGCGACGTGCGCCAGCGCATCACCCACCTGATCCGGCGGCCGGAATTCGTCCAGTACCTGCACTTGCAGCGTTTCGATGAGCCGCTGGTGATGCGCGACATGGGCGAGCACAAGCGCAGCGTGATCGCCGTGCAGATCCTGCCTTACGGCGAAAGCCGCAAGCTGGTGCTGACACACGACATCACCAAGGTGGAGAACACCGAGGCAATGCGCAGGGATTTCGTCGCCAACGTCTCGCACGAACTGAAGACACCACTGACGGTGCTGACCGGCTTCCTGGAAACGGTGCGCGACCTGCCGGTGTCGGAGCAGGATCGCAACCGCTACCTCGACATGATGCTGGTGCAGTCCATGCGCATGCAGCACCTGGTCGAGGACTTGCTGGTGCTGGCGAAGCTGGAAAGCGACGAGCAGCCGCCGAGCCAGGACCGGATCGACCTGGCCGAGCTGGTTGCGCACCTGGTGCACGACGCCGAGGCGCTGTCCCAGGGCGAGCATCAGATCTCCGCGCAGATCGATCCGGCCGTCACGATCCGCGGTGCGGAGCGTGAGCTGCTGTCGGCCTTCGGCAACCTGGTTTCCAATGCGGTGCGCTATACACCGGAGGGCGGGCGCATCAGCATCGCGCTGAACTACGAGAATGAGCACGCCATTTTCTCGGTCACCGATACGGGCCTGGGCATTGCCGCCGACCATATTCCGCGCCTGACCGAGCGTTTCTACCGGGTCGACCGCAGCCGTTCGCGCGATACCGGGGGGACCGGCCTCGGGCTGGCCATCGTCAAGCATGTGCTGTCGCGCCACCATGCCGACCTGCGCATCACCAGTGAAGTGGGGCGCGGCAGCGTGTTCCGTGTGGTTTTCCCGGTTGATCGCAGCGGCTATATGCCGGGCGCCTTGCCACGGCCAGGGCAGTCGCCGCAGAAGGCGGCCTGAGCGGCGCCCGCTCGCGGCGCCGTGCGGGGCAGGGCGCGCGCGAGCGCCCTGCCGACCTGACTCAGGTGCTGCCGAACAGGGCCAGCAGGTCGTTCTGGCTGACGTGGGGCTGCTTGGCCTTGGTGTGCTTGCGGATGTAGCTGCCGTCGGGCTGCATGATCCATGCGGAAGCATTGTCGTGCAGATGCACCCGCAGGCTCTCCTTGATGACCCGCGCCTTCAGTACTTTGTCCAGCACCGGGAATGCCACCTCGACGCGACGGAACAGGTTGCGGTCCATCCAGTCCGCGCTGGACAGGTAGACCACCTCCGTGCCGCCGGCCAGGAAGTAATAGACCCGGTGATGCTCGAGGAAGCGCCCGACGATGGAGCGCACCGTGATGTGCTCCGACAGGCCCGGCACCCCTGGGCGCAGCGCGCACACCCCACGGATGATCAGGTCGATCTTCACGCCGGCGCGCGATGCCTTGTACAGCTCGTCGATGATGGATGGCTCCAGCAGCGCATTCATCTTGGCCATGATGCGCGCGGGCTTGCCGGCACGGGCGTTGCGGGCTTCCGCGCGGATGTGCTCCACCAGGTTGCTCTGCATGGTGAACGGCGACTGCCACAGGTGATTCAGGCGGATGGTGCCCGCGGTGCCCGTTAGCAGCTGGAACACGTGCTGGACGTCCTCGCAGATCTTCTCGTTGGCAGTGAGCAGGCCAAAATCGGTGTACAGCCGCGCGGTGCGCGGATGATAGTTGCCGGTGCCCAGGTGCGCGTAGCGGCGCAGCTTGAACTGCTTGCTCTTGGCGCCTTCCAGTTCGCGGCGCACCATCAGCAGCATCTTGGCATGGCACTTGTGGCCAACCACGCCATAGACCACATGCGCGCCGGCGGATTCGAGCCGCTCGGCCCAGTTGATGTTGGTTTCCTCGTCAAAGCGCGCCAGCAGTTCCACCACCACAGTGACTTCCTTGCCATTGCGCGCCGCCGTCATCAGCGCCTCCATCACCGGCGACTCGTTGCCGGTGCGGTAGACGGTCTGCTTGATGGCTACCACGGCAGGGTCGACGGCGGCCTGCTGCAGCAGGTCGAGCACGGAGCTGAAGCTCTCGTAGGGATGGTGCAGCAGCACGTCCTGCTGGCGGATCGCGTCGAACATCGAAGCGCCGGGCGCAAACACCTTGACCGGCGCCGGCACGTGCGGCGGGTACTTGAGGGCAGGGCGGTCGACCAGGTCGGGGATCTGCATCAGCCGCACCAGGTTGACCGGGCCGCTCACGCGGTACACGTCCTGCTCGCCCAGGCCGGATTCGAGCAGCAGGCGGCGCGCCATGGCCGGCGGGGTATCGGACGAGATTTCCAGGCGCACGGTGTCGCCGAAGTGGCGGGTCGGCAGTTCGCCTTGCAGTGCTTCGCGCAGGTCCGTGATATCGTCCTCCGACACGAACAGGTCAGAGTTGCGGGTGACGCGGAACTGATAGCAGCCGTTGACCTTGATCGCGGGGAACAGCTCATGCACGAAGGCTTGCATGAAGGACGACAGCAGCACAAATCCGTAGGGATAGCCCGAGAGCTCCTCGGGCATCCTGACTACGCGCGGCAGCGCGCGGGGCGCCTGCACGATGGCCAGGTCGGCCTCCCGGCCGAAGGCATCCTTGCCCGACAATTCAATGATGAAATTCAGGCTCTTGTTGAGCACCCGAGGGAAGGGGTGGGCGGGGTCCAGCGCGATCGGCGTCAGGACCGGGCCAAGCTCGCGCGTGAAGAAGCTGCGCGCCCATTCGCGCTGCGCCTCGTTCCAGGTGGAGGCGAGGTGAAAGAACACCCCTTCTTTCTCCAACAGGGGGAAAATCACGTTTTGCAGCATGTCATACTGCATGGCCACCAGCTTTTGCACGCGCTCCGTGACAATCTGGTATGCCTGCTGCAAGGAAAGGCCATCGGGCGTGATGCCGGAAGGATTGTCACGCATCTGCTCCTTCAAGCCGGCCATGCGGATCTCGAAGAACTCGTCCAGATTACTTGAAACAATACAGATGAATTTCAGACGTTCGAGCAGCGGCACGCTGGCGTCAGCTGCCTGTGCCATGACTCTCGTATTGAATTCCAGAATGCCCATTTCGCGGTTGAGCAGCGTGCCGGGTGGGCTTGTCGACATAGGCATGACCTTCTTTTGGTAATGCGGCGACTTTTTCATAGAATCATGTCAAATTGATGACAATGTGATTTTGTCACGATGCAGACATGATAAAGACATATTTTCTACGGTTGGGTGAACCTGACTGCCCGACACCGTTATTTACGCCGCGGCTTGCGGCTTTTACCCACATTCCCCTACTGCGATGAACCAAACCCCTCGCTTGCTGGCCGCCGTCGACATGGGCTCAAACAGTTTCCGCCTGATGATCGGGCGGGTGGATGAGAGCCTGACCGCATCCGGGCCGGCCAGCCAGCTATTCCAGGTCGATGCGCTGCGCGAGCCGGTGCGCCTGGCCGCGGGCCTGACGCCAGACAAGTACCTGGACCAGCCGGCCCGCCGGCGCGGCATCGATGCCCTGCGGCGTTTCGGCGACCGCCTGCGCGATTTCTCCCCTGACCAGGTGCGGGCGGTGGCAACCAATACGCTGCGGGTAGCCAAGAACGCGTCGGAATTCCTGATCGAGGCCGAGCACGCGCTTGGATTCCCGATTGAAGTGATTGCCGGGCGCGAAGAAGCGCGGTTGATCTACCTGGGCGCCTCGCACGATGCGCCGGCCTGTGCGGGCAACCGGCTGGTGGTCGATATCGGTGGCGGCTCGACCGAGTTCATCATCGGCAGCGGCTACACGTCCAAGCTGATGGAGAGCCTCTACATCGGCTGCGTCTCGCACAGCCGCCAGTTTTTCCCCAGCGGCAACGTCGATGACTACGCGATGAAGCAGGCGGAACTGGCCGCGCGCAGGGAGATCCAGGTGCTCGTGCGCCAGTACCGGGCGGCCGGCTGGCAGCAGGCGGTGGGTTCGTCCGGCACGGCGCGCGCGCTGGCTGAACTGATCGAGCTCAACGGCATGAACGACAACCCGGCCGAGCACGGCATCACCCGCGAAGGGCTGGAGCGCCTCAAGCGCGCGCTGGTCAAGGCGGAGAACGCCAACCGGGTCAAGCTGGTGGGCCTGAAGGCGGACCGCATTCCCGTGCTGCCAGGTGGCCTGTCGATCATGCTCGGCGTGTTCGCCGAGCTCGACATCGATCGCATGGACGTCACCGATGGCGCGCTGCGCCTGGGTGTGCTGTACGACCTGCTGGGCCGCACGCACCACGAGGACATGCGCACCATCACCGTGGATCAGTTCATGCGCCGCTATGGCGTCGACCGCGCGCAAGCCCAGCGCGTGCGCCAGGCCGCGCTGGGCTTGCTGGCGCAGTTTCCCGAGCCGCGCAATGAGCGCCGCGACGACAACCTGGCACTGTTGGGCTGGGCCGGCGGGCTGCATGAGATCGGCATGACCATCTCGCACAGCGGCTACCACAAGCACTCGGCGTACATCGCCACGCACGCCGACATGCCGGGCTTCTCGAAGACCGACCAGGCACGGCTGGCAACGCTGCTGCTCGGGCATGCCGGCAAGCTAGGCAAGCTCTCCGGCAGCGGCAAGTTCCTCGACTGGCGGATGCTCTTCAGCCTGCGCCTGGCGTTCGTGCTGTGCCGGCGCCGTGCCGACGAGCCGCTGCCCGAGATCACCGTGGGCCAGCGTTCGGATGCGCTGGACGAAGGGTTCGAGGTGCGCTTGCCCAAGGCCTGGATCGAGGCCAACCCGCTGGTCGAATACAGCTTGGCGCAGGAAGCCGACGAGTGGGAACGCATCGGCAAGCGCTACAAGGTCGTGTACGCCTAAGCAATGCGCGGGGGCGGCCAGATGGCGGCCCCCGTTTTGGCCAGCGGGGCAAGCCAATGCAGGCGGCGAGCGCCCGCACAGGCTCAGGCGTCGCGGTTCAGGCCAAGGAAGTGGCGCGCATAGCGGGGGTTCATGTCGTTCACGCGCAGCAGCGTGAGGAAGTCCGCCACGTTGAAGTCGGGATCCCACGCCGGCATGCCGCAAATTCGCGCGCCTAGCCGCAGGTAACCCTTGATCAGCGCCGGCGGCTCGACGTCCAGCGTCTGATTGAGCTCGTCGATCGGCAGAGGCAGGCGCGGGAACGCGTGATATTCGATCGGCGCCAGGGCGCGCTCGGCGAAGACCCGGTACAGGCTGGCCGCATAGTGGCCGCCATCGCTCATCGGCACGCTCGCGCATCCCAGCATCGACTCGATGCCCCAGCGCTGCAGGTACTCGCCCAGGCCACCCCACAGCGCCATGATCACGCTGCCCGAGCGGTAGTCGCGGTGCACGCACGAGCGGCCCAGTTCCACCATCTTGGGCTTCAGGTGAGCCAGGCGCACCAGGTCGAACTCCGACTCGGCATAGAGGCAGCCGATGCGCTTGGCCTGGTGGGGCGCCATCACGCGGTAGGTACCGACCACTTTGAGCGTGGCTGTATCGCGCACGATCAGGTGGTCGCAATAGGCGTCGAACATATCCACGTCGAGTTCAGGCCTCGACGGGTTCAGCCTGGCGCCCATTTCTTCGGCGAAGACCTTGTAGCGCAGGCGCTGCGCTTCTTCTACTTCATCCTGGTGGCGCGCCCACGCCACACTGAAAGCAGGCTGGTCATGCGCTTGTTCATGTGTTTGTGCAGGTTGCTGGCGATGAAGACGCCTCCGCGCCGAATGGCCTGACAGGCCACTGGGCAGGGAATCGAACAACGGCTGGGTGGGCGTCGGGAGCTCTCGCATCAGTATGTCCTTTCGGTGACGAAACTGTTGCGGTCGAATGTAGAGAGGGCAGGTGACAGTGCCGTGAAGCGGTCGTGACGGTTCAGTGACGGCAGCCCGGAAAGCCGGGCCGCGCCGTTGCGGGGTGCAAAAAAATGCTAGAGAAACTCCGGATTGATGACAGCGCGCAACACGACCTGCGATTCGCTTTCGCGTGTGCGTCCCGACAGCCACCAGATGCCGCTCTTGCGCACGCTCCAGTTCATTTCCGAGCCCGCCAGCAGCAAGCTGGCAAGTTGGCCAAGCCAAGGCTGGTGCCCGACCAGCACGGTGTGCTCGGTGCCTTGGGGCCAGTCGATCGCGGCCAGCACCGCGCTGACATCGGCGCCCGGGGCAAGCTCGGGCAACACCTCTGCGTTCTCGCGCAGGGCGGCGGCGGTTTCGCGCGTACGCAGGGCCGGGCTGCAGACCACCCGCGTACCGGGAGGCAGATGGCTGCGCAGCCATGCGGCGGAGGCATCCGCCTGCTTATGTCCGCGTCTGGTCAGGGGGCGCTGCAGGTCGGCATTGCGGGAAAAGCCATGCGCGCCAGACAACTCCTCGGCTTCGGCATGACGCCACAGGATCAGGTTCATGGGAGCGGTGTGCTCAAGCTAAGAGCGGAAGGGAGAAGGGAAAACGGGAAATGGGAAATGGATATTTCGAGTATGGCCACGCGCGCAGGCACGTGCAAGACGGGCAAACACCGGGCGGGAGCGCAGCATCGCACTGCCAAATGACACGCATGTGGTGAGCCATAAGTGGCGGAAGCGGTGGCAGCCTGGGGGAGGCGATAGGGGGCGCGATGGCCGGTAAGCCACCCGCATCGACCCGCGCTCCACACCCAAGGCATCAGGATGGAATAGCCATCATGATTGTTTCAGTGGAACCACTATTGTCGATGCGTGCGGGTGGCAATGGCCAGATGTTTCCCAGGGCGGGACCGCCGCGATGCGGTGCCCTGGAATGCGGTCTAGCGCAACGCTCGCCGTGGGCGAGCGTGGAAGAAGATCAGACTTTGTGGCGGAAGTTGATGCGGCCCTTGGTCAAATCGTAGGGCGACATTTCCAGCGTCACGCGGTCACCAGCCAGAATGCGGATGCGGTGCTTCTGCATCTTGCCCGAGGCATAGGCCCAGATTTCCACGCCGTTTTCCAGCGTCACGCGGTAACGGTTGTCCGGCAGGGCTTCCGAGACAACACCGCCAAATTCGATAAGTTCTTCCTTAGCCAATCTTCTTCCTTTACGGCAGCCTTGGGCTGCATGAATTTAGGTAAATCCGGTGTGGCGAGCGCCAGCATGGCTGCATGCTCGCGAGGTCCGGGTGCCAGCAGTGACAAGCGCCGGCTTGCTTGGTTGCGCCTTGAAGTTGCGGGAGGCAAGCTGACCCGGACCGGCACGGCAAAAAAGCGCGTGCAAAAAAGTCCACGTTAGGGAATCGCCAGGGGGCGCGTCAGTGCCCGGCCGATTGCCTTGCCGGTTGCGGCCCAAGTTAATGCGGCCGTGCTACCGTGATAGGCGCGGGGGTAATGAAGCGGGCAAGATGTTCCCGGTGGCTTGCCGAACTGCGCTGGATACTGCGCAGCAGTGTGATGGCTGCATTCCTCGGCAAGGGCGCCCGGTTACAGGGCATGCTGCATAAACCCCGGGCTAACGCGCGATTATATCATGGGTGTGCGGTTGAAGCGTGGCGCGCGCGTGGTCGCTCTACCCGGGTATGGCCGCGAAAACAAGAGAAAAAGCCCGCCGCCGGGTGGGTTGCGGGCCTGAAAGTGGTGCGGGCGGTTCGCGGACCCGCCCGCTGCCAGTGTCTGTGTTTCAAGCGCGCAGGGGGATCCCATATTCATGGCATTGCCATTGGGGTGCTGCGGTGCAGTGAAGTTGGCTGGCCGGCGCAGTGGCCAGCACTAGCCCAGACAAAATCAGGCAACAAAAAAAGGCTTAGACCTTGCGGTCTAAGCCTTTGATCTTATTGCTAAATACTGGTCGGGGCGACATGATTCGAACATGCGACCCTCTGATCCCAAATCAGATGCGCTACCAGGCTGCGCTACGCCCCGAAGCCTTGGATTGTAGCCCGGCGTCGGGGCCGGGGTCAAATTTTACTTTTGCACCGACCCAGCGAGGCGCAGGCCGGTGTGGGGGTTGCCGTGGGATTTGATGGATATAAGGTTCGCTTGACTTGGTCGCAAGCGCTGACATAATCCGCACACCGCAGCGGCCAGGCCCCGCGCCCGGTCAGGCGCGCAGGCAATCCGTGCCGCTGGCGGGACTGGCGCCGAACATGAGAATAAGAGTGCCCTCGCCACGATCGCGAGGCCCAGCCCCTGTCCGCCGGGGCGCATGAAGACGGTCAGAAGCTTAAAAAGAAAGAATGGCGAAAACCTCGGGTCCGCGCGGGTCCCGGGGCGGATGGTGGCGTGACGGAACGCTGCCTGCCAAGTTGGACGGGGAAATCATGTTTCAGTCGCAGGTTAGTGTGCTGGTCGCGGGCCTTTTCGGGCTGCAGATGGCGGTAGTGTTCGCAGTCTTGCAGCGCACACCCGGCATGGGCCGCGCCGGTTTGAATTCTTGGGTGGCTGGCGCGTTGCTGGTCACCGCAGCCACCGTCTTGCTCGCTGCGCAGGACTATCTGCCGGAATGGCTTACGCTCGATCTGGTGGATCTGGTCATGACGGCGGCTTTGTCCTTGATGGTCTATGGCACGCGCCGTTTTTTCGGCAAGCGCGGGGGGGCGGCCGCGCTTTGCTTGCTGAATCTTGCCGTGCTGGCCAATGCCGCCTACTTCGATTGGGCGGGCGTGTCGCCGGCGGAGCCGGCGCTCGTCTTTAGTCTGGCCAATACGTATCTTCCGCTGTCATTGCTGCGCGTGGTGGCGCCGCAAGTGCGCGCCAAGCGCGGCACCGGCCGCCTGGCGGCGCTGTCGCTCGGGCTGATCGCGCTCGCTTGCGCGGCCATGGGCCTCTATCAAGCCATCGACCTCAAGCTGCTGCCCGCTGGCCTTGCCTGGCTGGCGAAGCGCCCGCCCCGGGAAACCTTTGCCGTCCTGCACGCCTTTGGCATTGTCAGCCTGGCGGTGAGCTTCGCGCTGCTTGCCCACGATAGCCTGCGCCGACGTCTGGAGCGCCGCGCCAGTTATGACGACCTGACTGACGTCCTGTCGCGCGGGCCCTATTGGGAGGCGCTGGAAGAGGCCTGCAAGCAAGCGGACCGCCAGCAACGCCCGCTGACTGTGGCGTTCATCGACCTGGATCATTTCAAGGCCATCAACGATCTCTACGGCCATCTGGCCGGCGACAGCGTGCTGCGCCACTTCAGCGGCCTGCTGCGCAAGTCGGTGCGCGCGGACGATTTCGTCGGCCGGCTGGGTGGGGAAGAGTTTGGCATCGTGATGCCCGGCACCGCGCTGGACCAGGGCCGGGCGATCAGCCTGCGCTTGAGTGCACTTGTGCGCACCACACCGTGCCCCTCCGAGCCGGATGCGATTTCCTACACGGTCAGCATCGGCATGGCCGAGCGGCTGCCGGGGGAGGGGGCTGATACGCTCATGCGCCGCGCCGACAACGCGCTCTACGATGCCAAGACCATGGGGCGCAACTGTGTGTCCACGCAGCCCATCGAGCGGCTTGCCGACATGGCGACGACACCGCGAATGCGGGTTTCGCAGGCCTCTTGAGCCGGGCTGTGCCAGACCACATGCCGACACGGTAGGATCGGCCGCGGGGCTGAGGTAGAATACCGGGCTTCGCATGCTGAGCGTTCAGCGGCATGCCAAGTCCTCTGCATTTCAGTAGTTCCTCCTGTCCGCCCTTAGCTCAGTTGGATAGAGCACTCGCCTTCTAAGCGAGCGGTCACACGTTCGAATCGTGTAGGGCGGACCATTTTCTCCCGCATTCCTCAGCATTCCCCCCCAGCATTCTCCATCGCCCAGAGGCGCCATCGCATCGCGAACTCGAACGATGCGCTGCCGATGGCCGCCAGTCCGGTCTAATATTTCGGGGCTGCCGTGGTTTTTTCTGCACGGCGCCTTTCCCGAGGCTAGTCCCATGGCGAAGTTCAACACAGGCGTGGGCAGGAAGCTCCGTTACTGGCTGGCCGGTGGCGCGTGCCTGCTGATGCTGGCCGCCATTGCCCGCCATGCCTTGTTCCTGGCGGTCGAGGAGGACGCGTTCGAGCCCAAGCCGGCCGGCGCGGCTGATGCGATGACGCCGGACCGCCTGGGCGCCGCGTCGCGCCAGTTCGCGTTTGCCAGCGGCGCGCGCATGCTGCGCGCCTCTTGCGTCCTGGCTCAGGGCGGTGATGCGCCCGCCGTGCTGATCTACCACGGCGACGAGGAAAACTTGTCGGACTGGGCCAGCGCGCAGGCGTTGCTCTACCGCAATGGGATCTCGTCCTGCGTATTCGACTACAGCGGCTATGGCGGCAGCGGCGGCAAGCCCGGCGTGGTCAACCTGCATGAGGACGGCCTGGCCGCGTATGGGCAGTTCCTCGCCATGACGCCGCGTGCCAGCCGGCGCTATGTGATGGGCTTTTCGCTGGGTTCCGGGGTGCTGCTGGACGTGATCTCCGCCTTGCGCCCGGCGCCTGCTGGCCTGGTGATTGCCGCCGGCTTCACGTCCGCACGCGAGGCGGCGGTGGTGACCGGGCGGGTGCCGGCGTGGATGGCCAGGCTGCTTCCGGAACCGTGGGACAACGAGGACCAATTGCGAAATTCAATGCTGCCGCTGCTGCTTGTGCACAGCCGCGCGGACGAAGTGATTCCCTTTGCCTATGCCGAGCGGCTGGAGCGCGCCGCCGGTGGCCCCAGCCGGCTGGTGGCGCTGTCGGCGCTGCCGCACGATGCGGCGATCCAGCCGGAGCGGCAGGACGCGTTCTGGGCGCCTATCGTCGCCTATCTGCGCTCGGGCCGCCTCGCCGGGCAGGGCGCCGAATAGGCCGCGCGCGCTGCGCCGCCGGGCGGGCACGAAAAAGGGGCGTCGGCCAAAGCCGTACGCCCCTTTTTTAGCAATGGCCGCCGCGCGAGGCGGCCGTGCCGGGGTTACGCTTCTTCGGGCAGGCTCGCCCCTACCGTATTGAAGCCGGCGTCCACGTAGGTGATCTCGCCGGTCACGCCGCTGGAAAGGTCCGACAGCAGGAAGGCGGCCACGTTGCCGACCTCGTCGATGGTCACATTGCGGCGCAGCGGCGCTGCCTCCTCGATGTGGCCCAGCAGCTTGCCGAAGCCCTTGATGCCGGATGCGGCCAGGGTCTTGATCGGGCCGGCGGAAATGCCGTTGGCACGAATGCCGCGCGGGCCCACCGAAGCGGCCAGGTAGCGCACGCTGGCTTCCAGTGAGGCCTTGGCCAGGCCCATGGTGTTGTAGTTCGGGACCACGCGCTCCGCGCCGAGGTAGGTCAGCGTCAGCAGCGAGGCCTTGTCGGACAGCATGGGCAAGGCGGCCTTGGCCAGCGCGGGGAAGCTGTAGGCGGAGATGTCGTGCGCGATGCGGAAGGATTCGCGCGAGAGGCCTTCCAGGAAGTCGCCGGCGATGGCTTCGCGCGGGGCGAAGCCGATCGAGTGCACCAGGCCATCGAGCTTGTCCCAGCTTTGGCCAAGCGCGGCGAAGGTGGCGGCGATCTGCTCGTCGCTGCCAACATCGCAATCGAATACCAGGCTGCTGCCGAATTCCTTGGCAAAGTCGTTGATGCGGTCCTTGAACCGCTCGCCGACATAGGTGAAGGCGAGCTCGGCGCCTTCGCGCTTGCAGGCGGTTGCGATGCCGTAGGCGATCGAGCGATTGGACAGCAAACCGGTGATCAGGATTCGCTTACCTGCGAGAAATCCCATAACTTCTCCAATGATGTTCGAGGTGGACGGGCACGTTTCGTGCAATGGCGTCCGGGTTGCGGCGCGCACTGCGGGCGGCTGCTTTTCAGCAGGCTGACGACCGGCAAAACAGCGGTGCCGCGTACTGGAATGTCCGGATGGCTGGATGCCAGCCGAACCCATGTAAAATTGTCTCATAACTTGACCGCGCCGCCGAAGGCTGCGGACGATCCGATTCAGGTGGAGGACCCAAACCGGATGCATATTCGCGCACGTAGACCGCTTCAGGCGGCATGGCAGCGCTTCCGCACAGTTGCGGCGCTGGGCTGTGGATTAATAGCCCTGTGTACCGCGGGTTTTCCCTTGTCAGCCGGAGCCGCCCATGGCTTCGCACAGTATGGTGGCCTCAAGTATCCCGCCGATTTCACCCATTTCGACTACGCCAACCCGGACGCGCCGCGCGGCGGCACGCTGACGCTCGCCAACCCGGACCGCCGCACCAGCTTCGACAAGTTCAACCCGTTCACGCTCAAGGGTACCTCCGCCCCGGGCGTGAACGCGCTGATGTTCGAGTCGCTGTTGATTGCCAGCAGCGATGAAACCGCCAGCGCCTATGGCTTGCTGGCGGATGACGTGACCGTGGCGCCGGACGAACTGTCCGTTACCTTCCACATCCGGCCGCAGGCGCGTTTCAGCAATGGCGATCCGGTGCTGGCCGGCGACGTCAAGCACTCCTACGACATGCTGATGAGCAAGGCATCCAGCCCTGGCTACCGCAGCATGTGCACCGACGTGAAGGCCGTCACGGTGGTGGATTCGCGCACGGTACGGTTCGATTTCAGGCAGCGCAACATCGAACTGCCGCTGATCGTTGGCTCCTTGCCGGTGTTCTCCAAGAAGTGGACCGCCACGGTGTCGTTTGACAAGCTGACCTTCGAGGATCCGGTGGCCAGCGGGCCTTACCTGATCGAGCGCTACGATGCCGGGCGCGGCATCACCTTCAAGCGCGACCCGTCGTACTGGGGCAAAGACCTGGCGGTGCGCCGCGGCACCTTCAACTTCGACCGGGTGGTCTATCGCCTGTACAAGGACGAGACCGCCAAGCTCGAAGCCTTCAAGGCTGGCGAGTTCGATGCCATCGTCGAGTACAAGGCCAAGAGCTGGGCCAAGAGCTACGAGGGCAAGCGCTTTTCCAATGGCGAACTGCTCAAGACCGATTTTCCGCACCGCAACGGAGCCGGCATGCAAGGCTTCGTCATGAACATGCGCAAGCCGATGTTCCAGGACGTGCGGGTGCGGCAGGCCCTGATCCTGGCGCTGGATTTCGAGTGGCTCAATCGCCAGCTGTTCTATGGCGCGTATCGCCGCCTCGATAGCTGGTTTTCCAACAGCGAGCTGGCCGCCAGCGCCACGTTCGACGGCCGGCCCGGCCCCGGCGAGCTGGAACTGCTGGAGCCGCTGCGCGCGCAACTGGCGCCCGAGGTGTTTGGCCCCATCGTGTCGATGCCCACAACCAATCCGCCGCGTTCGCTGCGCGACAACCTGCGCGATGCGCGCCGATTGCTGGCACAAGCTGGCTGGACCTACGCGGATGGTGCACTGCGCAATGCCAAGGGCGAGCCTTTTGTCTTTGAGTTCCTGGACGACGGCGGGGCCATGAGCCGCGTCATCACCACCTACGTGCGCAACCTGGAAAAGCTGGGGATCGAGGTGAACCAGCGCACCACCGATTTCGCGCTGTACCAGAAGCGGCTGGAAGACTTCGACTTCGACATGGTATCGATCCGTTTCCCCGATTCGCAGAGCCCGGGCAACGAGCTGCGCGACCGCTTCAACAGCGAGGCGGCTGGCACGCCCGGCTCCGACAATCTGTTTGGCCTGAAATCGCCGGCGATCGACCACTTGGTGGACAATGTCCTGCACGCCCATACTCGCGAAGAACTGGTCAATGCCGGGCGCGCGCTGGACCGCGTGCTGATGCACGGCTACTACATCGTGCCCAACTGGTATAGCGCGTCGCATCGGGTGGCATACCGGAAAGAGCTGGTCTATCCGCAGCGCCTGCCGTACTACTACACGGCGGAAGGCTGGATCCTGAGCAACTGGTGGCGTGCCGACACCAAGCCGGCCGCACAATAAGCGCGACAAGGAAACAAGATGCTCGCCTATCTGCTCAAGCGCGTACTGTTGATGATCCCGACACTGCTCGGCGTCATCACCCTGACCTTCGCGGTGATCCAGTTCGTTCCGGGAGGGCCGGTCGAACAAATGATGCTGGAGCTCAAGGGACGGGGTGGCGGTGGCGGGGAGGCCAGCGGCGGCGGCGCGGAGTATCGCGGCCGGCGCGGCGTGGACCCCGACAAGATCAAGGAGATCCAGGCGCTGTATGGCTTCGACAAGCCGCCGCTGGAGCGCTATTTCATGATGCTCAAGCGCTTCGCCCAGTTTGACCTGGGGCAGAGCTATTTCCAGCACCGCAGCGTGTGGGAGCTGGTGAAGTCGAAGATGCCGGTCTCGGTCAGCCTGGGGCTTTGGACCTTTTTTCTGACCTACCTGATATCGGTGCCGCTCGGCATATCCAAGGCGATCCGGGCGGGCAGCCGCTTCGATGTCGTGACCAGCAT
Organism: Cupriavidus sp. PET2-C1; assembly: GCF_054515855.1. Lineage (NCBI taxonomy): Bacteria > Pseudomonadati > Pseudomonadota > Betaproteobacteria > Burkholderiales > Burkholderiaceae > Cupriavidus > Cupriavidus sp. PET2-C1. Next base: position 2,726,386 of record NZ_CM137259.1, on the reverse strand, counting down.
GGTGGTGCTGGTGGGCTATGCCATTCCCGGCTTCGTGCTGGGCGTATTGCTGCTGGTGCTGTTCGGAGGCGGTACCTTCGTGCAGTGGTTCCCCTTGCGCGGCCTCACATCGGATAACTGGGACCAGCTCACGCTGATGGGCAAGGTGATGGATTACCTGTGGCACCTCGTGCTGCCGATCACCGCCTCGGTGGTGGGCAGCTTCGCGGTCGTCACCATGCTGACCAAGAACGCGTTCCTAGAAGAGATCCGCAAGCAGTACGTCCTGACCGCCCGCGCCAAGGGGCTGGCGGAGCGGCGCGTGCTCTGGAAACACGTCTTCCGTAACGCGCTGATTCCGCTTGTGACCGGTTTCCCGGCGGCCTTCATCGGTGCTTTCTTCACCGGCTCGCTGCTGATCGAAACCCTGTTTTCGCTCGACGGGCTTGGCCTGCTGTCCTACGAGGCGGTGCTGCGGCGGGATTATCCTGTCGTGCTGGGCACGCTCTACCTGTTCACCTTGATCGGCCTGGTGACGCGGCTGATCTCCGACGTTTGCTATGTGATGGTCGACCCGCGCATCCACTTCGAGGCGGTGCACCGATGAAATTCAGCTCGCGCACGCTCCCCAACGGGCTGCCGCATTCCCTGTCACCGCGCCAGCGCGCCTGGCAGCGCTTTCGCCGCAATCGCCTGGGCTACTGGAGCCTGATCCTCTTCGTTGCCATCTTCCTGCTGAGCATGGTCGCCGAGACCCTGTCCAGCGACCGGCCGCTGGTGGTGAAGTACAAGGGCGAGTGGTATTTCCCCATCGTCAAGACCTACGCCGAGAGCACCTTCGACGGGGACTTTCCCACCAAGGCTGACTATCTCGATCCGTTTATCCACGACCGCATCACCAGCAACGGCAATTTCGCCATCTTCCCGCCCAACCGGTACTCATACGATTCGATCAACTACTTCTCCAAGGAGCCGAACCCGGCGCCGCCTTCTGCGGAGAACTGGCTGGGTACCGATGACCGCGGGCGCGATGTGCTGGCGCGGCTGCTCTATGGGTTCCGCGTCTCGGTGCTGTTCAGCCTGGCGCTGACGTTGATCGGCGTGGTGATCGGCACCTTGACGGGCGCGCTGATGGGTTTCTTCGGCGGGCGCTTCGATCTGATCTCGCAGCGCGCCATCGAAATCTGGAGTTCGATGCCCGAGCTCTACCTGCTGATCATCTTTGCGTCCATCTTCACGCCGAGCCTGGCGCTGCTGATCATCCTGCTTTCGCTGTTCGGCTGGATGGGTTTGTCCGACTACGTGCGCGCCGAGTTCTATCGCAACCGCTCGCTCGACTACGTCAAGGCGGCGCGGGCGCTGGGACTGTCCAATGTACAGATCATGTGGCGCCATATCCTGCCCAACAGCCTGACACCAGTCATCACCTTCCTGCCATTTCGCATGAGCGCAGCCATCCTGGCCCTGACCAGTCTCGACTTCCTCGGCCTTGGCGTGCCACCCACCACGCCAAGCCTGGGCGAGCTGCTGGCGCAAGGCAAGGCTAACCTCGACGCCTGGTGGATTTCCTTGTCGACCTTTGCCGTACTCGTGGTGACGCTGCTGCTGCTGACGTTCATGGGCGACGCGCTGCGCGACGCCTTCGATACGCGCCTGGGCCTGGCCCAGCTGCGCGGCCGTGTTGAGCCGAAGGCGCCAGAGGGTTCTCCCGCGGCCGAGGCGGTGTCATGAGCGCAATGCAACAAGCCACACAGGCTGCACGGGCCACGCAAGCCAGCGCCAACGACCCGACGCAACCCGTGCAAGCCAAGGGGGATGCCGGCGGCCCGTTGATGTGCATCGAACGCTTGTCGGTCACCTTCGGCCATGGCGAGGGTGCCACCCGGGCGGTGCGCGATGTCAGCTTCGACCTGCGCGCCGGCGAGCGCTTCGCGCTGGTGGGCGAGTCAGGCTCGGGCAAGACTGTCACGGCGCTGGCCATGCTGCGCCTGGTGGACGACGCGCGCTACCAGGGCTCGGTGCGCTTCGAGGGGCGCGACCTGCTCAAGGTGTCGGAGCGCGAGATGCGCGGCATCCGCGGCGCCGACATCGCCATGATCTTCCAGGAGCCGATGACCGCGCTCAATCCGCTCTACACGATTGGCAACCAGATCGTGGAGACGCTGGCGCTGCATGAGGGCCTGGACCGGCGCGCGGCGCGCGAGCGTGCCATCGCGTTGCTCGAGCGCACGGGCATCAGCGACGCCACGCACCGTTTCGACAGCTTTCCCCACCAGCTTTCGGGCGGCCAGCGCCAGCGCGCCATGATCGCCATGGCGCTTGCCTGCCGGCCCAAGCTGCTGCTGGCCGACGAGCCCACCACGGCGCTGGACGTCACCATCCGGGTCCAGATCCTGGAGTTGCTGCGCGACCTGCAGGCGGAGTTCGGCATGGCCGTGATGCTGATCACGCACGACCTCAACCTGGTGCGGGCCTTCGCCCAGCGAGTGGGGGTGATGGAGAAGGGCGTGCTGGTCGAGGTTGGCGAGACTGCCGCGGTCTTCGCAGCGCCCCAGCATCCTTACACCCGCAAGCTGATCGACAGCCGGCCGCGGCGCGAGGTGATTCCGCTGGTCCCGTTAGCCCCCGTGTTGCTGGAGGCGCGCGGCTTGTGCGTGAACTATGCGCGCAAGCGCCGGGGCCTGGCCGGATGGTTTGGCCGCGACCAGTTTGCCGCCGTCAAGGACGTGAATTTCGCGCTGCGCGAGGGCGAGACCATCGGCATCGTGGGCGAGTCGGGCTCTGGCAAGACCACGTTGGCCCATGCGGTGCTGAACCTGCAGCGCCGCGGCGCCGGGGATATCCAGTTCCTGGGCAAGAGCCTGGACGAGGTCTCCCGGCGCGAGCGCAGCACCTTGCGCTCGCGCTTGCAGGTGGTGTTTCAGGATCCGTTCGGCTCGTTGTCGCCGCGCATGACCATCGAGCAGATCGTGGGGGAGGGCCTGGCCCTGCACCAGCCCGGCTTGTCGCGCGATGCCATGCGCCAGCGCGTCACCGAGGCGCTGCGAGAGGTAGGCATGGACCGCACCGCCTTGGGGCGGTATCCGCACGAGTTTTCCGGCGGCCAGCGCCAGCGCGTTGCCATCGCGCGCGTGCTGATCCTCAAGCCGCAGGTGCTGGTGCTCGACGAACCCACCTCGGCGCTCGACGTATCCATCCAGCAGCAGGTGCTGGCGCTCCTGACGCAATTGCAGCGCAAGTACAACCTGAGCTATCTCTTCATCAGCCACGATCTCGCCGTGATCCGCGCCATGGCGCACCGCGTCATCGTGATGAAGTCCGGCGAGGTGGTCGAGGCAGGGGATACCGAGGCCGTCCTGGGTGCTCCGCAGCACGCATACACCCGCAAGCTGATGATCGCGGCCGAAATTGGTGCGAGCGACCCGACGCCGCCACAAATTGGTGCAGCCGAGCTCAGGGTGTCACCCGATTGACCTGCGGTTGACATAATCAAACCGAGAAAGCATCTGCGACTTTCGTCGTATAGCCTTGATTGCAAAGCGTTTTATTTGAATTTTGTAACGAACTTTGACATGTGGATGACAACCTTATACCATCCGGCGAGAACTATTTTCGGGGGTGGTTCGCGCGTCGCTTATGCGTGTGGCGAGTGGTTTGCATCACTTGGTCCGCTTTTTGCGTGCGAGTCATCCCATTGATTTCAAGCCCGCCCGGTGCGTTTTCCCGGGTCCGGTCAAGAACGATTCATCAGGAGAACCAATGCAGCGAATGCTTCATTCCCTGGCGCGCGGCGCCGTAGGAATTGCCATTGCCTGCGGTGCCACTCTATCGAATGGAGTGCTGGCTGATACGGTGTTCAAGGATCCCGACGCCCGCATCGATGCACGTACCGAACTGAGTGCGGACCCACATCCGGAAGGCAAGCGCGGCTTGCTCTCTTCGGTCATGAATTCCACCAGCCATGTGGCCAGCAAGGCCGGCGACCTGGTCATGAATGCCCTCGGGCTGATTGGCGTGCGCTACCGCTTCGGTGGCAACAGCCCCGAATCGGGCCTGGACTGCAGCGGCTTCGTTCGCTACGTGTTCAATGACACCTTTGGCTTCGTGCTGCCGCGCCGCTCGGTCGAGATGAGCCAGGTTGGCACCACCGTGGCATCCAACGACCTGCGCCCCGGTGACCTGGTGTTCTTCAACACCATGCGCCACACCTTCTCGCATGTTGGCATCTATATTGGCGACAACAAGTTCGTGCACGCACCGTCCACCGGCAGCAAGATCCGCGTCGACGACATGCGCGCCTCGTATTGGGTGACGCGCTATAACGGTGCGCGCCGTATCGACGACGCGCCGCAGGACAGCGGCAGCGCCAACAACCTTGGCAATATGGTCGAAACCCTGAAGCGTTTCGATCCCAACGCAGTCAACCGCCCGCTCTACGGCGGCTGACCGGCTCGCGGACGCGGTCCGCGCTGTCAAGAAAAAAAGGACTGCGACGCAGTCCTTTTTTCGTTGGTGCCGCCCGCTCCTTACTGCGCGGCTACCGTTCCGGCGGGCCGCGGCCGTGCCTGGGCGAGCTTGTCGCGCAGGCTCGCCATCACGGCAGCGGCGGCTTGCTCGCCGGCCAGGATGGCGCGGTTGCGCGAGTTGAAGTCGCTGCCGCCCATGTCCGGCAGATCGGGGCGGATCACCACATCGGCTCGCGCCAGTGCCATCTTGCTGATCGACTGCCCCATGATGGCCGTGGTCTGCAGCAATACCCCGCTCTGGCCATTGCTTTTCTGGCTGGAAGGCTCGGCGGAGATATTCACGGCGATCACGAAGTCCGCGCCCATGGTGCGCGCGGAGTCCACCGGCACGGGCTCGACCAGGCCGCCGTCCACATAGTCGTGTCCCTGGATCGAGACCGGCTGGAACACTCCCGGCACGCTACTCGACGCGCGCACCGCCTGGCCCGTGTTGCCGCGCCGGAACAGGATGCCCTGGCCGGTCTTGAGATCGGTGGCAACAATGCCCAGCGGCAGCTTCATGGACTCGATGGGGCGATTGGCGATCAGCTTGTTCACATAGTTCTGCAGCGCCTCGCCCTTGAGCCAGCCGCCGAAACGGGTGCCGAAGGGCAGGGCCCAGTCGGCGATGGCGGCTTCGTCCATCGTCAGCGCCAGCTTGTTGAGCTGGAAGCCGCTCATGCCCGAGGCGTAGAGCGCTGCGACCACCGCACCCGCGCTGGTGCCGGTGACGAGGTCCGGGTGGATGCCCTGCGCCTCCAGCGCCTTGATCACGCCGATATGGGCAAAGCCGCGCGCGGCGCCGCCGCCAAGCGCGAGGCCAATCCTGATGGGGCGAGATGGCGCCACGGGCACCAGGGACGGCACGGCCGGTGTTTCCGGTGTGGCGGCGAGGGTGCCCGGCTTGGGGCCAAAGGAGCAGGCGGCCAGCAGTGCTGCCGCGCCGGCGCCAAGGAAGTTGCGTCGTTGCATGGATAACCAGGGGATGAGAAGTGGCGTATTCGGCGTGGCCAGCACCACGACGGCAGGAATGTGCCGTTCGCGCTGGCCACGCGTCCCACGCGACAGCATTCAGACCGGGCAGAGCATAAATGATTCCGCGCGGCCGGGCATCCTGGCGCCGGGCGGGGCGGGATACAGCGCCCTGCTTGCTATAATGCGGCGATCCTACACCCCGGCCTGCGCGCATTCGTGCGCGGGCTTTTTTGTTTCATTCCTCTATGACACAACAACGCGTCCGCACCCGCTTCGCGCCGAGCCCGACCGGCTTCATTCACCTCGGCAATATCCGCTCCGCGCTCTACCCCTGGGCCTTTGCGCGCCGCATGAAGGGCGATTTCATCCTGCGCATCGAGGACACGGACGTCGAGCGTTCTTCGCAGGAATCGGTGGACGTGATCCTGGAAGGCATGGCCTGGCTCGATCTCGATATCGACGAAGGCCCGTTCTACCAGATGGAGCGCATGGACCGCTATCGCGAGGTGGTCAAGCAGATGCTGGACAGCGAGCTGGCCTATCCCTGCTACATGAGCACCGAAGAGCTGGACGCTCTGCGCGACGCGCAGCGCGAGCGCGGCGAGAAGCCGCGTTACAACGGGTTCTGGCGTCCCGAGCCGGGCAAGGTCCTGCCGGTGCCGCCGGCCGGTGTGCAGCCGGTGATCCGCTTCAAGAACCCGATTGGCGGCAGCGTGGTCTGGGACGATGCGGTCAAGGGCCGGATCGAAATCTCCAACGAGGAACTGGACGACCTGGTGATCGCGCGCCCGGACGGCACGCCGACCTATAACTTCTGCGTGGTGATCGACGATCTCGACATGCGCATCACCCACGTGATCCGCGGCGACGACCACGTCAACAACACCCCGCGCCAGATCAACATTATCCGTGCGCTGGGCGGCGTTGCCCCCGTGTACGCCCACCTGCCGACGGTGCTCAACGAGCAGGGCGAGAAGATGAGCAAGCGCCATGGCGCCATGCCCGTGACCGGCTACCGCGACGAAGGCTATCTGCCCGAGGCCGTCCTCAACTACTTGGCCCGCCTGGGCTGGGCGCACGGCGATGCCGAGATCTTTTCGCGCGAGCAGTTCGTGGAGTGGTTCGACCTGGAGCACCTGGGCAAGTCCCCGGCGCAGTACAACCCGGAAAAGCTGGCCTGGCTGAACAACCACTACATCAAGGTGGGCGACAATGCGCGCCTGGCCGGGTTGACCCAGCCGTTCATCGAGGCGCTGGGCGGCAAGGTGGAGGGCGCAAGCCTGGAGGGCGTCATCGGGCTGGTGAAGGACCGTGCCAATACCCTGAAGGACGTGGCTCAGGCCGCGCTGCTGTTCTACCGCGGCGAGCCGCAGCCGGATCCGGCGCTCAAGGCAGAACACCTGAACGCCGACATCCTGCCGGCACTGCAGGCCCTGGCCACGCGGCTGGCGGCACTCACCGAGTGGAAGCGCGAGGAGATCAGCGCGGCCTTCAAGGCGGTGCTGGCCGAGTTTGGCCTGAAGATGCCCAAGCTGGCCATGCCGGTCCGCCTGCTGGTGGCGGGGCAGTTGCAGACGCCTGCCATCGATGCCGTGCTGGAGTTGTTTGGGCGCGATACGGTACTGCGCCGCATCCAGGCCGGGCTTGCTTGAAATATTTTGCAGAAATTCCTGGCAGGGGCTTGCGCTCCTGCCAGGAATTCAGCATAATCTTGTTCTCCCTGCAGCGCGGACAAAAACCAAGCGGGCATAACGGATGGAAGCGATAAGAAGTAATCCCGCAGTAATGTGGATCGCAGAAAAAAGTTAAAAAAAGGGGTTGCAAAAAAGCAAGGTTGTTTATATAATCTTGTCTTCGCTGAAACGAAGAAACAAACGCGAAACGCTGCGAAAGCAGCGGTGGTAAAAGAAGTAGGCGGTAACGTAGTACCATGGGGCTATAGCTCAGCTGGGAGAGCGCTTGCATGGCATGCAAGAGGTCAGCGGTTCGATCCCGCTTAGCTCCACCAAAATGCCGGAGGTTCGAGTGTAGTAAGTCGAAACTTCCAGGGTGCTGTGAAAATCTGGTTTTTGAGATATTCACGGTGTCCGACGGAATAAGTCGAAAGACAAGTTTCTGTCCCCATCGTCTAGAGGCCTAGGACATCACCCTTTCACGGTGAGTACAGGGGTTCGAATCCCCTTGGGGACGCCAAATAACGAACGTAACCAAACGTTCGGTTTGTCGTCGAAAGCATCGCTGTCGGTGGCAAGTAAGAGTATGGAGTGGTAGTTCAGTTGGTTAGAATACCGGCCTGTCACGCCGGGGGTCGCGGGTTCGAGTCCCGTCCACTCCGCCAAAACTAAACCCGCATGGTTATGCCATGCGGGTTTTTTCTTTTGCTGCCCGGCATTCGCTCCGGCAGTTCTTGATAATCCCCGCTATTTGATTCGGCGCGCACACGGTGATGGCGTGGCGGTATTATGCCGGGCCATGCCTGCTAGCCAGGCAGGCATTATCGCGTTGTGGCTGGCGGCGGTCAGCGCTTGTTCGGCTATATGCCCTCGTCGCCGCTGAGATAATCCATCCGCTGCACGTTCCAGGCTTGCTCAGCTTGCACTGCGCCGGCTGATTGTGACGAAGTAGCGCACCAGCAGCGAGCCGGCAATGGCCAGGCTGATGCTGTTGGCCAGCCAGAACCCCGCGGCCCCCCGTGTGAAGGCGGGCAGGGCATCGATCAAGCCAAAGCCCAGCACGTAGCCGCCCCCCAGGCCGACTCCCCAGAGCGACACTGCGTAGATCAAGGTCGGCACCAGTGCGATTTTGTATGCGCGCAGGATGAATGCCGTCATGACCTGGACCGCGTCGAATGCCTGATAGAAGGCGATGAACAACATGAGAGGAAGGGCGGCGCGCACCACTGCCGGATCCTTAGCGTAGGCATGCAGCAGCGGTTCTCGCAGGATCCACAGCAGGCCGCCGACCATGATCGCCAGCACAGCCGCCAGGCAGATGCCGCGCCGGGCAATGCGGCGTGCGCTGTCCTGGTCGCGCGCGCCGATGGACTGTGCTACCAGCGTGGAGGTGGCGATCGCCAGCGACAGCGGCAACATATAAGCCACCGCCCCGAGGTTGGCAATGATCTGGTGGCCAGCCAGCACCACGGTGCCCATGCGCGTGATGAAGATCGACATCAGCGTAAACGACGTGATCTCGATCAGGTAGGTCAGCCCCATCGGCACGCCCAGGCGCAGCAGTGCGCGGATCGGCCGCGCTTGTGGCCACGCCCAGCTGGAAAAGATCTGTAGAGGGCGGTAGGCCGCGTTGCGCCGCAGGATCAGGATGGCGGAGATGCACCAGATCCAGCTGATCAGTGCTGAGGCCAGCGCGCAGCCCGGCCCGCCCATCGGCGCCAGGCCGAAGCCGCCGTCGATGAACCAGGCATTGAGCGGAATCTTTACCACCAGCCCGACGAGCTGCAGTACGGTCACCATGACCGGGCGCGACAAGGCGTTGTTGAGCGCGGAGTAGATGCGAAAGCCCAGTGCGGCTGGCAAGCCAAACGCCTGGATATGCAGGTAGTGCGTTGCCTTCTCGACCAGCTCCGGCGGTGCCTGGGCAAACGCCAGCAGCGGGCCGGGGAACAAGAGCAGCAACATGCCGGGGATGGCCAGCGCCAGTCCCAGCCAGGCAGCCTGCCTGACCTCGCTGCCAATTTCCGCTGCGCGCCCGGCGCCATGGAGCTGACCGGCGATCGGGGCAAGCGCCTGCAGCACGCCCATCAAGCTGATGTAGACCGTGACGTAGATGGACCCGCCCAGCCCCACGGCGGCCAGGTCGATGGCAGAGGCTCGCCCGGCCATGATGGTGTCGATCACGCCAAAGGCGATCACCGCAAGTTGGCCGACCAGGACCGGCGCGGCCAGCACGGAAATGCGGCGGATATCGTGGAACAAGTTCATGCGGGCAGGTGCGGCGCAGCCCCCTCAGGGGTGGCTTGGCAGCCGGCGTCCGGGCAGGCTGGGCCGGGGCGGCGCGGCCCGGGACATATCGACCAGGCGATACATGCGAAAGCGCTCGTCGCGATCGGAGGGGCGCCGCCCTTCCCAGATCAGGCGCCATTCGAAGTGCGAGATGCTGGTGGGCTCGCCGTAGTCGACGGGGTCATGGCGCAGCAGGACGTCGCAGCCGTCCTCCGGGCCGCCAAAGCGGATATGGCCGAAATAGGCAAACGAGGCCAGCTGCGCGTCGCCCATGCGAATCGGCTGCACGCACTTATACGCCGTGGGCAGCGCCATCGAGGCGGCCTGGGCCACGTCGCGATAGGTCTTGCCGTAGTTGATCGATGGCATCCACAGCGTCATGGCCAGCACCCACATCAGCGTGGTGCCAGCGGCCGAGATCACCACCGGGCGCCAGATCTGCTTAGGCGCGCGCGACAGGCGCCAGCGCACGATCAGGACCCAGGCGGCCGTCACCAGCAGCGCATAGATGATCGCGCTGACGGTGAAATCTTGCTGGAAGCCCGGCAGCAGGCGGTAGATATTGGCGGCGATGCGCGGCGGCTGGCCCGTCGTCCTGGCGATCCACATGAACCAGACGAAGCCGCCGAAGATGGTGAAGAAGAGCAGGGCGAACCAGTCGATCGCATTGATGGCGGCGCGCGTGAGCGTTGGCAACCCGAACGCGGCAAGCACGGCCATCGGCGGCAGCAGCAGGATGAACTGCACGTCGCCCGGCGCACGCAGCAGAAACAGCAGCAGCAGCGGCGGCAGCAGCATCGCCAGGGGCAGCGCCACATGCGGCGCACGGCGCATGCCCGACCAGCTCAGCCAGGCCCAGCAGGCAATTGGCCACACCGGCCAGGTAAACAGCAGCAGGTTGCGCGCGATGAAGTTGAGCGCGGCGGCGTTCGGCGCGCCGTAGGTGCGGCGATCGTAGCGCGACCACTCGCGGATAAAGGTCACCGCGTCGTTGTGGTCGGTTGCGCCGAAGTAGGCGGCGGCCATCCAGGCTGCCACCAGCACCAGCGCCAGCGGCACGCTTGCCAGCAGCACGCGCGGCAGGGGCAGGGGCTTGCAGGCCAGGCCGCAGAGGATGACGGAGGCGAGCAAGACCAGCGGGATGACCGGCCCGCTGGACAGGGTCAGCGCGCCCAGGCCGACGCCCAGCCAGATGCCGCCCTGGATTGGCTTGTCCAGGCTGCGCACCATGCCATACAGGCTCATGGCGACAAAGCAAACCTGCCCAACCTGTGGCGTGGTTTCGTGGCCGCGCATGGCCAGGCCCACGCAGGCCAGAAAGATCAGCAGGGCGCCGTCGGCCAGCGTGCGGCCGTAGTCGCGCGCGTTGGGCTGGCCGCCGAAGACATAGGCGAAAGGCTGCACCTCGGCACGCCGGCCGAGCAGGTAGGTCGCGTACCAGATCAGTGCGCAGGTGCCGAAGTAAAAGAGTGCCGTGGCGATACGCGACGCGTCCGGCGCGCCGAGCCAGCCGCCAAACAGGCGGATCATCAGGGCGCCAACCCAGAACACCAGCGGGCCGTCTTCGCCATAAGGGCGGCCCACGATATTGGGCATCAGCCAGTCCTGGGTGCCGCCGGTGGCCAGTTGCCACATCACGCCGAAGCCGGCCGCATCCTCGTTTTTCCACGGATCTCGGCCGAACAGGCCAGCCAGGCCGTAAATGATGCAGATGGCCAGCAACAGTGCGCGCGGAAGCGTACCGGTGGCGGCTGCGGTCAGGTGGACACGGGAAGTCTTGGCTGCGCTCATTGATTGGTGGGTCTTGGGGGCCGCCGGGGCGGGGCGCTCCCGGTTAGCTGCATCCGGGGGCGCCGGTTGGCGCCGATCGCGCGGAGGCTGCAAAAGCAAAGAGGCAGCCGATGCTGCCTCTTTGCTTGGGTGCGCGGCGCCGGAGCATTTTGTCCGAGGCCATGCAGCGAGCGGGCTCGCGGCGAATTACTTCGCGGTGAGCTTGTTCAGCTTGCTGCCGAACTTCTGACGGAACTTCTCGACGCGGCCGGCCGTGTCCATGATCTTCTGGGTGCCGGTGTAGAACGGGTGCGATTCCGACGACACTTCGATCTTGGCCAGCGGGTATTCCTTGCCGTCGCGGGTGATGGTGTCGCGCGTCTGGATGGTCGAGCGGGTCACAAAGCTGAAGTCGTTCGACACGTCGAGGAATACGACTTCGCGATAATTCGGGTGAATGCCTTCTTTCATGGTGTTTCCTTTCAGGTTGGGTAGCCAGTCCGTTGTTTGCCGTGCTGCTGCTGCTGCCTTTGCCAAAAGCGCTAAAAAAAGCACCAGAAGCTGGATGCGCTGATTGCACTGGCAGCGTTGCGGCGAACGAACCACTTGCCGATAACGGACAATCCGGGATTATCGCAGAAAAACAAAAAGCTGGGCAAGTTTTGAGTGCGCGATGCGCACGGCGGCCGGGGGCGCCGAGAGGTTGATCTTCAATCACATCGAGGCTGGATCCTGGCGATAGAACGCCGCGAGCGAATCATAGAGGGCCGGCCAGTGCCTGCGCAGGCCGGCCGGCTCGACAAAGAAGGTTTCCGAGGCCACCGCGAAGAACTCGCTGGGCGCTTCACAGCCATATGGGTCGATCACCCGCAGCGCCGGCGGCAGCCGTTCCGGATGGTCCCAGGCATGGTCGGACTGCTGCTCGCACGCATCCGCGAAGCGGTCGTACTCGGTGAGGAAGGTCTCGGCCCACTGCTCGCGGTCGATGCCCGGATGGAGCACGCGTGAGAAGGGCGGCACGCCGTCCGGCTCGCCGTCGAGCATGTCGAGCTTGTGGGCGAACTCGTGGATGACCACGTTGTAGGTGTCGTCGGGGTGGTGGGCATGGCGCGCATTCAGTCCGGCGCCGGGCGCCTGCACATCGGGCCAGGAGAGGATGACCGGCCCGTGTTCCCACGCTTCACCACTGGCTTCCTCAACCACGCCATGCACCAGCCCGATGTCATCCTCGACGGTACGGCGGATGACGAATTCGCCGGGGTAGAGCACGATGCCGCGCCAGCCGCGATACCACTCGATGCCCAGCTTGAGAATGGGCACGCAGGCTTGCAGCGCGACGCTCGTCACCATCTCGTCGGTGAGCGGCAGGTCGTGCGCGGTGGAGTATTCCTTTTCGGCGATGAACAATGTGGCGAGCTCGCGCAAGGCGGCGAGATCGGCGGCGCCATAACGCTGCACGAACGGCAGCTTGGCCACCGTGTGCGTCCACAGCGCGTCGGGAATCGCGTAGTGTTCGAGTTTGCGCACGCGCGAGCGCGCGCGCAGGAAGTGGCTCAGTCGGCCGAACATGGGACTCCTGCAGGCACAGGGCGGAAACGCAGAAGGGCGCGCCGAGGCGCGCCCTTCCAGTGCAGTGCCAACGCGCGAACCGCGGCGCGCGGCATAGCGAACGATCAGCCGCCTCTGCGCATCATATCGAAAAACTCGGCGTTGTTCTTGGTCGCCTTCATCTTGTCGAGAATGAATTCCATGGCCTGCACTTCGTCCATGTCCGAGATGAACTTGCGCAGCACCCAGACCTTTTGCAGGATCTCGGGCTTGATCAGCAGTTCTTCGCGGCGGGTGCCGGACTTGTTCAGGTTGATCGACGGATAGACGCGCTTTTCCGCCAGGCGGCGTTCCAGGTGCACTTCCATGTTGCCGGTGCCCTTGAACTCTTCGTAGATCACGTCGTCCATGCGGCTGCCGGTTTCGATCAGCGCGGTGGCGATGATGGTCAGCGAGCCGCCTTCTTCCAGGTTACGCGCAGCGCCGAAGAAGCGCTTGGGGCGTTGCAGCGCGTTGGCGTCCACACCACCAGTCAGCACCTTGCCCGAGGCCGGCACCACCGTGTTATAGGCACGTGCCAGGCGGGTGATCGAGTCCAGCAGGATCACCACGTCACGCTTGAGCTCGACAAGGCGCTTGGCCTTTTCGATCACCATTTCAGCGACCTGCACGTGGCGGATGGCAGGTTCGTCGAAGGTCGACGCCACCACTTCGCCGCGCACCGAGCGCATCATTTCGGTCACTTCTTCCGGGCGTTCGTCGATCAGCAGCACGAACAGGTCCGCTTCCGGATGGTTGTTCGCAATCGCGTGGGCGATGTGCTGCAGCATCACGGTCTTGCCGGACTTGGGCGAAGACACCAGCAGGGCGCGCTGGCCACGGCCGATCGGCGCGATCATGTCGATGATTCGGCCGGTGATGTTTTCCTCGGCGCGGATTTCGCGCTCCAGCGTCAGCGGCCGGTTCGGGTGCAGCGGCGTCAGGTTCTCGAACATGATGCGGTTCTTGACCGCTTCAGGCGCTTGACCGTTGACCTTGTCCACCTTCACCAGTGCGAAATAGCGCTCGCCGTCCTTGGGGGTCCGTACTTCGCCCTCGATCGTGTCGCCGGTATGCAGGTTGAAGCGGCGGATCTGCGAAGGGCTGATGTAGATGTCGTCCGTGCTTGCCAGGTAGGAGGTCTCGGGCGAGCGCAGGAAGCCGAAGCCGTCCGGCAGGACTTCCAGGGTGCCGTCACCAAAGATGATTTCGCCCAGCTTGGCGCGCTTCTTCAGGATGGCAAACATCAGCTCCTGTTTGCGCATCCGTTGTGCGTTGTCGATCTCGAGGGTCGCGGCCATTTCGAGAAGCGCAGACACGTGAAGCGATTTGAGTTCTGTCAGGTGCATAGACGAGGGGTACAGAGGCGCCCGGACGGGCTGGACCTAAAGGAGGGGGAGGAAATGAGCGAACGCTCGGGGAAGTTGTTGATGCCATCTTAGCACAATCCGGACGGTGCGCCAGGGAAGGCGCACGCACGTCGGATTGTGGCTACACCGGGGGCACGCCTGATGGCGCCGCGCCCCGGGCCGGCATATTACAGATTGCCGTCGAGGAATGCGGTCAGTTGCGACTTGGACAGCGCGCCGACCTTTTGCGCGGCAACCGCGCCATTCTTGAACAGGATCAGCGTGGGGATGCCGCGAATGCCGAACTTGGCCGGCACTTGCTGGTTCTCATCGACGTTGATCTTTGCGATTTGCAGCTTGTCGCCGTAGTCCTTGGCCACTTCGTCCAGGATCGGGGCGATCATCTTGCAGGGACCGCACCATTCTGCCCAGAAGTCGAGCAGGACAGGCTTGTCGGACTGGAGCACGTCTGCGTCGAAGGAGGCGTCGCTCACATACTTGATTTGTTCACTCATGGCGGAAAACCTCTGGTTTCGCTCTGTTTAATTTGAAGGCGGGATTTGCCGAACCGCTACATTACACGAGTTTGCGCATACCTGTAGGCAGGCGCTTTACCCGGTGCGGGCTTGTCCCGAGCGACGGGACAGCCACGATTGGCGGGATGCTGCTCATATGTTACCAGTTGATGGGAATTCAATACCCTGCCCATCAGCCTCACGGTGCGCTGCCGTACGCGGTGATGAAACCCGGCCGATACGGCAGCGTGTAGCGCCATTCTGCCCGCGAAGCCAAGCCTGGTGGGATGATTGTATTAATCGGCGCAAGAGCTTTTATCAATCGGGAGCCGCGCCGAAGCTCGTCGCCAGGCGCCCGGTATGTGATTTATGAGTAACGCCGTCACGGCTTTGATACGCGGGGCGAGTGCCTTGCGCAAACGCAATCCCATGCGATGCAAAGGTCGCGCGGCGCCCCCGGGCGCGTAGAATAGAATCATGCGCCCGGCCTCGGCCCGGCGCCTTCCCGCGCAACAGACAAGGCTACAGACCATGACGCCAGACACCCCTTCCAAGCCGGATCCGCAGCAACCCCCCGAAGTGGAACACTTGAGCGACGCGCTGGATCACATCAATGCCGCTGTCGAGCAAGAGAGCATTGCCGGCGGCGCGGCCAAGGGCCTCCTTTACAGTGTCATCGAGACCCTGGGTGCGCTGGTGGGCGACCCCGACCTGCCAGAGCACGCACGCTCCGGCTACCAGGGCCTGCTGGAGACCGCGCGCGAAATCCGCTCGCGCCTCGAGGCCGGCAGCCACTGAAGGCGCTCCGGGCTCTCCGGTTATTTCCGCGTTTTTCGCGCATCCCGTGCGCGATGCCCGGGTGTGCGCGCTGACCGCCGCGCGCCTTCTCGCCATGGCATCCGATCCGGCCGTTACTCTCGCTTCATGACCTCGCTGCAATTTCGTCCCGGCCCCGACTTCCTGCCGCAGGCCGCCGCCGCGGCCTGGTATTTCCTCGACCATTGCGGGGAGCAGCAAGCCGCCGCGCATGTGGTGGTGCCCACCGCCGCGCAGATCCCCGGTGTGCGCCAGGCGCTGGATGCCGCCGCGCGCGCGGCCGGCAAGCCGCGGCTGCTGCCGCGGGTGGTCACCATTGGCCACTGGCTGCTCGACCTGCCGCCCGACCCGATGCCGGTGCGCAGCCATGCTGCGCGGCTGCTGGCCGTGCAGCAGGCCATCCGTGCGCAGGACTGGCTGCGGCGCGCATTTGGTGCGCAGACCGAGGCTGCGGCATGGGGGCTGGCGCAGACGCTGCTCGCCATCAGCGACGAACTGAGCGCGCGCTGGCTCGACGACGATGCCATCCGCGATGAAGACGTCGACGGGGACGATCGCGCGGCCCTGCTGCAGGGCGCGCTGGAGCGGACCTACGCGCATCTGTCTTCCCGTTTCCTCGGTGAGGAAGCCCGCATCGTGATGGCATTCTGGCAAGCCCTGTCCGGCCCGGACGATCCGATGCCCGCGCGCCGCCGCACGCTGCACCGGCTGGCCCAGCACCTGGACGGGCCGGTCATCTGGCTCGGGCCGACGCCGCCCCAGCCGATCGAGGAAGCATTCCTGCGGCAGGCCGCCGAGCTCGTGCCGGTGATCCGCATCGGCTATGACTGGACCGCGCAGCTAGCGCAGGCGCAGAGCAGCGCGCTCGATGCCGATCTGGGCGATGAGGACGGGGAGCTCGGCTGGTACGGCACCTTGCTGGCACTGTGGCCAGAGGCACGGCTGCCTGGCGCGAACGAAGCGGCCGCGCGCCGCGCGCCACGCAGCCTGCCGGCCGAGCGCCCGCGCGTGCGCGTGATCGGCAGCGCGCGCTTCGAGGACGAAGCCGGCGCTGCCGCCGAGCAACTGGTGCAGTGGCTCAACGAAGGCCGCCGCCACGTGGCGCTGGTGGCGCACGATCGCGTAGTAGCGCGGCGCGCGCGCGCGTTGCTGGCACGGGCCGGCGCGCCGGTGCGCGACGAAACCGGCTGGAAGCTCTCGACCACGCGAGCCGCGGCTGCGCTGATGCGATGGTTCGACCTGCTCAACCAGGACGGCGATACCTCGGCCCTGCTCGATCTGCTAAAGAGCCCGTTCTGCCTGCCTGGCTTTGCGCTACGGGGGGAGGCCATTGCCGCGCTGGAGCGGCAGATCCGGCGCGATGGCATCATTGGTGGCTGGCGCCGCTTGCAGCAGCGCTTCCGTCCTGACACGGCTGGCCAGGCCAGCGGCGATAGCAATGCCGCCGACGCCGCACAAGATGACGCTACGCAAGACGACGCCCGCCGCGTCGCCCGGCAGGCCGCTTGCGAGCTGGTGCAGCACCTTGCGGCCGAAGCCGGCGCCTGGCCGCGCGGCAACGCGCAGCACCCGGTCTCGACCTGGCTGGAACGCCTCGATGCCACGCTGGAGGTGCTCGGCATGCGCGAGGCGTTGTCGGCCGACGATGCGGGCACGCAATTGCTCGACGCGCTGGCGCGCCTTGCCGATCTGCCGCAGGACGAGACAGGTGCGGGCGCCACGCTCAATCTCGGCGAATTCCGCTCCATGCTGTCAGCCTTGCTGGAGTCGGTGGCCTACAAGGAGCCCTCGGCCAGCGGCGCCGCGCGCATCACCATCCTGCCGCTTAACGGCGCGCGCATGCGCCGCTTCGACGGGGTCGTGGTGGTGGGGTGCGACGACACGCAGCTTCCCTCCAGTGCGGCCGAGCTGATGTTTTTTTCCAACCAGATGCGGCGCGAGCTCGCACTGGAAGACCGCGAGGTGCGCTTTGCCCAGCAGGCACGCGACCTGGCCGAGGTCCTGCTGAACAACGACGACGTGGTGCTCACCTGGCAGCGCCTTGGCGCGCGTGGCGAGCCCAAGCATGTGTCGGGCTGGATCGAGCGGCTCAGCGCGCTGTGCTCGCGCGCGGGCGCGCCGATCGAGGCGAGCGCGCTGCCGGTGCTGCACGAGACCTTCGCCGAAGCCGGCGGCATGCCCGCGCCGGCGGCATCTGAGCTGGTGCCTGCGCGCTGGAGCGCGCAGGCGTACAACATGCTGCGCCGCTGTCCCTACCAGTTCTTTGCCGGCCGCATGCTCGGGCTGGCGGGGCTGGAAGTCGTCAGCGACGACCTGGAAAAACGCGACATCGGCGAGCTGCTGCACCGCGTGCTGCTGCGCTACCACCGCGAAGCGTCGCAGGAGGGCTTGCGCCGTGAAGACGCTCGCCTGGCGCGCCTGCGCGAGATTTCCGATCACGAGTTCGGCGCGCTGATGAAGGAAGACGGCAACGCCATCGGCTACTACCGCCGCTGGTGCGAAGTGCTGCCGTCCTACGTGGCATGGCAGGCGGAGCGCGAGGCGCAGGGCTGGTTCTGGGACGATGGCGAGCTCGACGCCACTGTCGACCTGCCTATGCCCGACGGCCAGCCGCTGCGCGTCAATGGCCGCATCGACCGGCTCGATCGCGCGCGCGACGGCAGCCGTGCGGTGCTCGATTACAAGACCCAGACCGTGCTGCGCTTGAAGCGCAAGGTCGGGGACGTGGAAGAGGATTGCCAGTTGCCGTTTTATGGATTGCTGCGCGCCGACGTCGCCGCCGGCAGCTGGGTGGCGCTCGAAGGCGCGAAGGACGGGCCGCCGGCGCCCCAGCGCGAAGTGAGCCTGCCTGACTTCGACGCCGCAGTGGCGTGGCTCGAACAACAACTGCGCAGCGACGTGATGCGCCTGCGCCAGGACGCGCCGCTGCCGGCCTTCGGGGACGCCAGCGCATGCACCTACTGCACCGCCCGCGGCCTGTGCCGCAAGGGCTTCTGGGAAAGCACGGCGTTGCCGCCGGGGATCGGGGGCCGCGCATGAGCATCCACGCCTATCTGCGCGATGGCCAGCCGGTGGCCGAGGCCGAGTTCACGCGCGCGGCCTGCGACCCCGCCAGCTCCGTGGTGGTCGAGGCTTGCGCGGGCAGCGGCAAGACCTGGCTGCTGGTGGCGCGCCTGCTGCGCCTGCTGCTGGCCGGCGCGGCGCCGCACGAGATCCTCGCCATCACCTTCACGCGCAAGGCCGCGGAGGAAATGCGCGAGCGCTTGCTGGAAGTGCTGGCACAGCTCGCGCGCGACGATGACGACGCGGTGATCGCCGCGCTCACGCAGCGCGGGCTGTCGTCCGATGCCGCACGCGCCGCGCTGCCGCGCGCGCGCGGCTTGCATGCACAAGTGCTGGCCGCGCCCGGGCGCATGGCCATCGATACCTTCCACGGCTGGTTTGGCACGCTGCTGCGCGGCGCGCCGCTGGCGTCGGGCATCGTGCCGGGCGCCACGCTGCGCGAAGACGCGCTGCGCATGAAGCGCGAGGCCTGGGCGCCGTTCTGGCAGGCCCTGGCCACGCCGCCGTATGCCAACCTGCGCGTCGCCTTCGAGCGGCTGGTGGATGCCATCGGCGAGTTCCAGGCGCGAGCCTTGCTCGACGCCATGTTCCACGCGCGCAGCGAGTGGTTTGCGTTCCGCGAAAGCGCCGATCCCGCCGAGATGCTCGCCGCGGACCTGGGCGAGGATGCCCAGGTCGACGTGCTGCTGGAAGTGCTGGCCGATGACGGCTGGCTTGACGCTTGCCAGGGCATGGCGTCGCAGCTGGGCCGGGGCGGCAAGACCGAGCAGGCTCACGCTACGCGCCTGGCCGATGCGATCCTGGCGATCCGCGCTTGGCGCGAGGCGGGCGCCGAAGGGGGCGAGCCCGCGGAGCGCACCTTCGCGATATTGCGCGACGCGTTTTTCACCGCCGCCGGCAAGCCGCGTTCGCTACGCGCCACCACGGCGCTGACCAAGGCGCTCGGTGGTGAGGCGATGGTCGATGCGTTCCTCGCCGAGCACAGCGACATGTGCGCCGCGCTGGAGCAGATCGCGCAACGCCGCTGCGAGGCCGCAGTGCTGGCGGTCAACCTGGCGCTGTACGAGCTGGGCGACGCGCTGCTGACGCGCTACCAGCACCACAAGTCCGAGCAGCGCGCGATGGACTTCGCCGACCTCGAGTGGCTGGCCGCGCGGCTGATGCGCGACGAAGAGACCGCGACCTACCTGCAGGTCCGGCTCGATGCGCGCTACCGGCACCTGTTGCTCGACGAGTTCCAGGACACCAACCCGCTGCAATGGCGCATCCTGCAAGGCTGGCTGGCCGGCTACGCAGGCCTGGGTGAGCGGCCCACGGTATTCCTGGTGGGCGACCCCAAGCAATCGATCTATCGCTTCCGCCGCGCCGATGCGCGCCTGTTCCAGACCGCCGGCGAGATGCTGCAGTCGGGTTTCGGCGCCACCGTGCTGCGGACCAATCGCACCCGCCGTAACCGCCCGGAAGTGCTCGATTGGGTCAACGCGGTGTTCGACACCGCGCGCGCCGATGGGCGCTATCCGCTGTTCGAGACGCAGACGACCGCGCTGGACGAGCCCGGCGGCCCGGTGTGGCTGTTGCCGCTGGTCGAGCCCGAGGCGGAGCCGGCACCGCAGGACGACGCGGCTGGCGATGACGATGAGGCCGCGCGGGACTCCGCCACGCACCGCGATACGCTGACGCAGCCGCGCCAGCACGAAGGCGATTCGCTGCGGCTCGAAGAGGGCCGGCGCGTGGCGGCCTGGCTAAAGCATGTCCGCGCCACTGTACCGGTTGCCGACAGCAATGGCCCGCGGCCCGCGCGCTGGAGCGATGTGCACTTGCTGGTGCGCCGCAAGACCCATCTGGCGGAGTACGAACGCGCCTTCCGCGAGGCTGGCATTCCCTGCCTGAGCCCGCGCCGCGGCGGTTTGCTGGCCACGCTGGAAGCGCTCGACCTGTCCGCGCTGCTGGCGTTCCTGATGACGCCGGAGTCTGACCTGGACCTGGCCCATGTACTCAAGAGCCCGCTGGTGGGCGCGACCGACGAGGACCTGATCGCCATCGCGCAGATGGCCCAGGCGGGTGAGGCGCGGCCAGGCTGGTGGGCCTGCCTGCGGGAGCAGGGGCTGCCCGAGTTCGGCAGCCCGGCACTGCGCGATGGTGTCGCGCGCCTGCGCCACTGGCTGGAGGTGGCGCCGCATCGGCCGGTGCATGACCTGATCGACCACATCTACCATGGCGGCGAAGTGCGCCGGCGCTACGCCGAGGCCGCGCCGGCCGAGATCCGCGACCAGGTACTGGCCAACCTCGATGCCTTCCTCAAGCTCTCGCTCGACCTCGATGGCGGGCGCTACCCGAGCCTGCCCAAGTTTATTGACGAGTTACAGGAAATCCGGCGCGGCGAAGAAGGCGAAAGCCCGGATGAAGGCGGCATGGCCGATAGCGCCGAAGACGCCGAAGGCGAAGCCGATGCCGACGACGCCACCGACAATGCGCAGGACGCGGTCCACATTCTCACCGTGCATGCCGCCAAGGGGCTGGAGGCCCCGTTCGTCGTGCTGCTGGACGCCAACCACAGCGACGCCGCCGCGGACCGGGCCGGCATCCTGATCGACTGGCCGCCGTCCTCGGACGTGCCGGTGCATTTTTCCGCCTATGGCAAGCGCAGCACGCGTGGGCTCGCTCGCGCGCCGTTGTTCGAGGCTGAGGCCGCCTTGGCGGAGCGCGAGAACTGGAACCTGCTCTATGTGGCGATGACGCGTGCGCGCCAGGGGTTGCTGGTGAGCGGCGTCAAGGGGCGCGCATCGCGCAGTGCCGATGGCGCCGAGGGCAACCGCGAGATCGCCGGTAGCTGGTATGCGCGGCTGCTTGCGGCCGGCGTCGGCGTGGAAGTCGAGCCCTTTCCGGCGGCCACCGCGCAGGACGTGGCGGATGCCGCCGCCAGCAATGATGCACGCGTGCGCTTTACCGATTTTCGCCAGCGTTACCGTGAAGCGGCCGAGAGCCTGGCACCGGTGCTGGCGTGGGAAGACGAGGAAGCGGAGCAGGGTGCTGTCCCCGGTGAGGATGGCGGCCATACCATCGTGTTCGATGCCGACGCGGCGCGCCACGGCGAGCTGCTGCATGCGCTGCTGGAACGCGTGACACGCTATCCGGAGGCGTTCGAGGGCTTGCCCACGCCCGAGGTGGTGATGCGCTGGTTCCCGCTGGCGGGCGCCGGCACGGCGCAGGCGCCCGCGCTGTGGCGGGACCAGGCGCATGCCGCGGTCGAAGGCGCGCGGCTGATGCTGGAAGCGCCGGCATTGCGGCCGTTGCTGTTCCCGCAGGCCGCGCTCAGCGCCCGCAACGAGGTCGAGCTTTACGACGCGCGCGGCCGCCTGCTGCGGATCGACCGCCTGGTGGAGTTTGCCGATCGGGTGGTGATCATCGATTACAAGCTGCGCCTGCTGCCGCAGGAGCACGCGGCCTACGCGCAGCAGCTCGCGGGCTATGTGGCAGCGGTCAGGCCCATGTTCCCCGGGCGGCGGGTCGAGGCCGGCGTGGCCACGGCCGACGGGGAGTGGATTGCGGCGGATGCGCTGCAAACGTCGCGCCAGGGCGCGCTGTTCTAAGCGGGTCCTGGGTCATGAAAAGCGGGAGGGCATTGCGCGGATGCGGATTCGGCGAGGCCCTGCCGAACACCATGCTATCGGCGGCCTGATGCGCAGACTTGAAGAAAGCGCGATGATGCTAGGGGATGTTACTGCCGGACAACTGCGGCTGGATAACTGAGGCTGGATAGCTGCGGAATACAGCTAGGGGGATGTTAGGGGGACGAGCCTGACCCTCGGCACTGGCGGAAAACGGCTGTGGCTGCTTCGTTCCCGACCTGACCAGGTTGACCGCGCCACCATGCGAGGAGGCCCGTCCGGTCGGCATTGTAACCCAGAGCGTGCGGGTCCGGCGGTTTTCCGCGAAATTGATTGCGTAAATTGATTGAGTCGCTTGATTGAGCCATGCAACCCAGACACCTGCGAGATCCACGATGAATGCCAAAGACCAGTTGCTCCGCGCCACGCTGCCGCCCCAGGACGTCTCCACGGAAGTCCTGCTGGAGAAGTACGCCAAGGGTGAGGAGGCGAGCGCCGCCGAAGTGCGCCAGCGGGTGGCGCGCGCGCTGGCCGAGGCAGAGCCCGAGGCGCAGCGCGCGCAATGGGCTGAGCGCTTCCTGTGGGCGCAGGAGCAGGGCTTCGTGCCGGCCGGGCGCATCAACTCGGCGGCAGGCACGCGCATCGAGGCCACGCTGATCAACTGCTTCGTGCAGCCGGTGGGCGATTCCGTGTCGGAGGTGCGTGACGGCAAGCCGAGCATCTACGCCGCGGTGGCGCAGGCGGCGGAGACCATGCGGCGCGGCGGCGGCGTGGGCTACGACTTCTCCGCGATCCGCCCGGCCGGCGCGCTGGTGCGGGGCACGCACTCGCGCGCTTCGGGGCCGGTGTCGTTCATGAAGGTGTTCGATGCCTCCTGTGCCACGGTGGAATCTGCCGGTTCGCGCCGTGGCGCGCAGATGGGCGTGCTGCGCTGCGACCACCCGGATATCGAGACCTTCATCCACGCCAAGGACCGCGGCGACCTGACCAACTTCAATATCTCGATCGGCGTCAGTGATGACTTCATGCGCGCAGTCGAAGCCGATGGCGAGGTCGAGCTGGTGCACGAGGCCGAGCCCGCGGCGGAAACCATCGCCGCCGGCGCTTACCGGCGCGACGACGGCCAGTGGGCCTATCGCCGCGTGCCGGCGCGCCAGTTGTGGGATCAGGTGATGCAGGCTACCTACGATCATGCGGAGCCGGGCATCTTGTTTCTGTCGCACATCAACGACGACAACAATCTCTATTACTGCGAGCGCATCGAGGCCACCAATCCCTGCGCGGAGCAGCCGCTGCCGTCCTATGGCTGCTGCGACCTCGGCTCGATCGACCTGACCCGTTTCGTGCGCCAGCCCTTCGGCACGGGCAGCCGCTTTGATTTCGAAGCCTTCGCCGAGGTGGTGCGGCTGGCGGTGCGCATGCTCGACAACGTGCTCGACGTCACCTACTGGCCGTTGCCGGAGCAGCAGGCCGAGGCGCATGCCAAGCGGCGCATTGGCCTGGGCTTCCTCGGGCTGGGCAGCGCGCTGGTGATGCTGGGCATCCGCTATGACGCCGAGGCGGGGCGCGCGCTGGCCGCGCGCATCGCGCAGACCCTGCGCGACACTGCCTACCTGGCATCGGCCGGGCTGGCACGGGAGAAGGGCGCCTTCCCCCTCTTCAAGGCCGAGGCCTACCTGGCCAGCGGCTTCGCGCGGCGCCTGCCGCCGGCGGTGCGTGACGCCATCGGCCGCGACGGCATCCGCAACTCGCACCTGCTGTCGATCGCCCCGACCGGCACCATCACGCTGGCGTTCGCCGACAACGCGTCGAACGGCATCGAGCCCGCCTTCTCGTGGACCTACAACCGCAAGAAGCGCATGGCGGACGATAGCTACAAGGTGTTCGAGGTGGCGGATCATGCCTGGCGCCTTTATCGCCACCTCGGCGGCGACATGGCGCAGTTGCCTGACAGTTTTGTCACGGCGCTGCAGATGTCGGCGCTCGATCATATGAAGATGCTCGAGGCGGTCCAGCCCTATATCGACACCAGCATCAGCAAGACGGTGAACGTGCCGGAGGACTATCCATACGAGGCCTTCCGCAACCTTTACCTGGAAGCCTGGCGCGCCGGGCTGAAGGGGCTTGCCACCTACCGCCCCAATAGCGTGCTGGGCGCGGTGCTGTCGGTGACGCCGCCGCCGGCCGGCGCCCCGGCTGCACCCGCCACGGCCGCCGTGACGGACGACCCGCTGCGCAAGCCATTCGCGAGCCGTCCCGTGGGCGACCTCGAAGGGGTGACGTCCAAGGTCGAATACATGACCTATGAGGGACACAAGACGGTCTACCTGACGGTCAATTTCATGCGTGTCGCCGGCCAGCTCGACGGCAAGGCGGTGGCCGTGGAGCGTCCGGTGGAGTTTTTCATGCCGGCCGGGCAGCGCAACGACGGCCAGCAGTGGATCACGTCCACCATGCGGCTGCTGTCGATGGTGGCCCGCTCCGGGGGCTCGATCGCCAAGGCACTGGCCGACATGCGCAGCGTCGTATGGGATAAGGGCACGGTGCGCTATGGCACGCTGGTGCGCCAGGACGGCACCGAGGTGCCGCGCTTCCACGATTCCGAGGTGGCGGCGATCGGGTACGCCCTGCAGCGCATCCTGATCAAGCGGGGTTTCCTCGATGCGGAGGGCGTCCAAGTGCCGGTGGCGGCGCTTGCCGCCCGCCTGGCCGGGCTGGAAGGGCTCGGCGGGGGTGCCGTCGACAGTAGGGGCGCGTCCCCTGTAGCGGGTGGCGGCGGTACGCCGCCCGCCGGGTTGGGGCTGGGCTCGGGCAAGACTTGCCCGGAGTGCGGCGCCCATGCCCTGCACAAGGTCGATGGCTGCGCCAAGTGCGCCAACTGCGGGTATGTCGGGGAATGTGGCTAGGGGCCTGGGGCGCAGGGCAACGCACCTGGCCATCATGTGAAGCGGGCGTGAATCCCGCCTGAAGGACGGCTGCCTTTTGCTACAATCGCCGCCATGAGTTATCAAGTGCTAGCGCGCAAATGGCGCCCCCGGGATTTCACCACGCTGGTCGGCCAGGAGCACGTGGTCCGCGCGCTCACGCACGCGCTGGAACAACAGCGGCTGCACCATGCCTACCTGTTTACCGGCACGCGGGGCGTCGGCAAGACCACGTTGTCCCGGATTCTCGCCAAGGCGCTGAATTGCATCGGGCCAGACGGCACGGGTGACATCACCGCGCAGCCTTGCGGGGTGTGCAAGGCCTGCACCGAGATCGATAGCGGGCGTTTCGTCGACTATATCGAGATGGACGCGGCCTCCAACCGCGGCGTCGACGAAATGGCGTCACTGCTGGACAAGGCGGTGTACGCACCCACGGCGGGGCGCTTCAAGGTCTACATGATCGACGAAGTGCACATGCTGACCAACCACGCCTTCAACGCCATGCTGAAGACGCTGGAAGAGCCGCCGGCGCACGTCAAGTTCATCCTGGCTACCACCGACCCGCAGAAGATCCCGGTCACGGTGCTGTCGCGCTGCCTGCAGTTCAACCTCAAGCAGATGCCGCCGGGCCATATCGTCAGCCACCTCGACCACGTGCTGGGCGAGGAGGGCATCGTGCGCGAGCCCAACGCGCTGCGCCTGCTGGCCCAGGCCGCCCACGGCTCGATGCGCGACGCGCTGTCGCTGACCGACCAGGCCATCGCCTACAGCGCCGGCCAGGTGTCCGAAGCCGCCGTGCGCGGCATGCTGGGCGCGATCGATCAGAGCTACCTGGTGCAACTGCTGGATGCGCTGGCCGCCGAAGACGGCACCGCCATGCTGGCGGTGGCCGATGGCATGGCGGATCGCAGCCTGTCGTTCGCCGGTGCCCTGCAGGACCTGGCCTCGCTGCTGCACAAGATTGCGTTGGCGCAGGCGGTGCCCGCCTCGGTCCAGGAAGAGTGGCCGGAAGCCGCGGAAGTGCGCCGCTTCGCCGCCGCCTTCGATGCGCAGGAAGTGCAGCTGTTCTACCAGATCGCCAACCTTGGCCGCAGTGAATTGGCGCTGGCGCCCGACGAGTATGCGGGTTTCACCATGACGCTGCTGCGCATGCTGGCGTTCCGCCCGTCGGCCAGCCCCACACCTGCGGTGGCGCAGGGTGGCGGCCAACAGGTGCCGCGCGCACGCGGTGCCGCTGCGCCGGCGGCCCGGGTTGCGGCAGATGCGGCCGCCGCCAGCGCCGCCGTGGCGCCCGTTGCTCCGAGCCTGCGTGCAGCCGCGCCGAGGCCGGCCGCCGATCCCTCGCCAGTCCAGGCACAACAACCAGCGCCGGCTCCGATGCCGGCAGCACCGGCAAGGATGCTGAGCCCGGCTCCAGCATCCGTCGCTCCTGCAGCTGTCGAGCCGGCTGCCGCTCCCGCCGCCGGGGCACCGATGTCGCCGGCCCGTGCCGCGCTGGCCGCGGCGCGCCTGGCCTCCGCCGCGCGCGCAGGGGGCAGCCCGCGCATGCCGCCGCCTGCTGCCGCTCCCGCTGCGGCTGCGCCGGCCGCGCGCCCGCCCTCGGCCCAGCCCTTGCGTCCGCCTGGCCCACCCGCTGCGGTGTCGAGGCCAGCGGCCCCGATGCCTGCCGCCCAGGCCGCAGCCCCATCGCGCCGGGAGCCTGTGCCCGCGCGGCAAGCCGCCACGGATGCGCGCGATGTCCGCGATAGCGGCCCGAGCGACGACGTCCCGCCGTGGGAACACGCGGGCAGCAGCGACGTGCCGCCCTGGGAAGACCTCCCGCCCGACCTGCCCGTGATCGGGCCGTACGACAGCGATCCCGAGCCAATGCCCTCGCGCCAGGCGGCGCCCCGGCGCGAACCGGCCCCGCGCGCGGCGCCGCCTGCTCCCGCCGCGGTGCAAGCCGCGCCGGCCGAGCCGGTGGCCCCGGTGCGGCTCACGCCGCCTAAGCCGCCGGTGGCCGGCGAAGATGGCACGCCGCCGGTGTTCACCGGCGCGTGGCCGGCACTGGCTGCCAGCCTGCCGCTCAAGGGCCTTGCGCAGCAACTGGCCTACCAGAGCGAGCTTGTCCAGGTCGTGGGCCGCACCTTCCACCTGCGCGCGCCGGTGGCGCCCATTACCGAGGCCGGCGTCGTCGAACGCCTGCAGCAGACGCTGGCCGAGCACCTCGGCACCGAAGTGCGGGTGCAGTGCGAGATTGGCGCGGTGGCCGATACCGCCGCCGCCGCGGATGCGCAGGCTCGCGCCGAGCGCCAGCGCGAAGCCGAGGCCACCATCGAAGGGGATCCCTTCGTGCAGGGTTTGCTGCGCGAGTTTGGTGGCACGATCCTGGAGGGATCGATCCAGCCGCGCGCCGCCTGACCGCTTATTTTTGCCAGGCCGCCGGCGCCCAAGACGCGCGGCGGCCCGTAACTTCTATCCAAACGTTAATCAGGAGTACTCCATGATGAAGGGCCAACTGGCCGGGCTGATGAAGCAAGCCCAGCAGATGCAGGAAAACATGAAGAAGATGCAGGAGCAGCTTGCCCTGATCGAGGTCGAGGGCCAGTCCGGCGCCGGCCTGGTCAAGGTGGTGATGACCTGCAAGAACGACGTCAAGCGCGTCTCCATCGACCCCAGCCTGCTCGCCGAAGGCGAAGACAAGGAACTGCTGGAAGACCTGGTCGCCGCTGCGTTCAACGACGCCGTGCGCAAGGCCGAGGCCACCTCGCAGGAAAAGATGGGCTCGATGACCTCCGGCCTGCCGTTGCCCCCGGGCTTCAAGCTGCCGTTCTGAGCCTGGCACGGAGCCCGCATGATTCTCGAATCCGCAGTGCTGCCGGTGCGCCCCGGCCAGGAAGCCGCCTTTGAAGCGGCCTTCGGGCAGGCGCGTCATATCATCGCGGGCATGCCGGGCTTTCTTGGGCTTGAGTTGCATCGCGGCATCGAGCAGCCGTCGGAGTACCTGCTGACAGTGCGCTGGCGCACGCTGGAAGACCACACCGAGGGTTTTCGCGGCTCGCCCGAGTACCAGCAGTGGAGAGCCTTGCTGCATCATTTCTATGAGCCGTTTCCCACCGTGCTGCATCACTTGCCGGTGGTGAGCATGGCGGCGTCCGGGAGGCCGGCATGAAGGGCGCTCCCCCGACCTCGTTGCAGGCGCTGATCGAGGCGTTGCGGGTCTTGCCGGGCGTGGGGCCGAAGTCGGCCCAGCGCATGGCTTACCACCTGCTGCAGCACGACCGCGACGGTGCCCGCAAGCTGGGCGACGCCTTGCGCGGCGCGGCCGACGGCATCAAGCATTGCTCGCGCTGCAATACGTTCACCGAGCAGGAAATCTGCTCGACCTGCCTGGACGAGCGGCGCGACGCCTCGCTGCTGTGCGTGGTGGAGACGCCGTCCGACCAGATCATGATCGAGCAGACGCTGACCTATCGCGGCCAGTATTTTGTGCTGATGGGCCGGCTTTCTCCGCTCGACGGCATCGGCCCGCGCGAGATCCACCTGGACCGGTTGCTGGCGCGCGCCACCGACCCCGCCATGGGCGGCCCGGTGACCGAGGTGATCGTCGCCACCAATTTCACCAGCGAAGGCGAGGCCACGGCGCACTATGTTGGCGAGATGCTGAAAGCGCGCGGCCTCAAGGTGTCGCGCCTGGCGCGCGGCGTGCCGGTGGGCGGCGAGCTTGAATACGTCGATGCCGGCACCATTGCCCGCGCGGTGATGGACCGGCGCGCGGTGTAGCCGTGCCCGATCGCATTGCCATGCCCGGGTCCGTGCGCGGGGCCACAACCGCATGAATCTTGCCCGTTTCGACCTTGTCACGCTTGGCCTGTTCGTGGCCGTGGCCCGCCAGGGCAGCATTTCCGCCGGCGCGCGCCAGTCGCACCTGGCGGTGGCAGCGGCCAGCAAGCGCATTTCCGACCTGGAGGCCGCCGTTGGCGCGCCGCTGTTCTTTCGCCACGCGGCCGGGGTGCAGCTGACCGAGGCCGGGCAGGCCTGCTTCCACCATGCGCTGACCATCCTGCAGGACGTGGAGCGCATGGCCGGCGTGATGTCGGACTACGCCAGCGGCGTGCGCGGCCAGGTGCGCGTGTGCGCCAATACCTCGGCCATCACGCAGTTCCTGCCCGACGACCTGGCGACCTTCATGGCGCTGCATCCCACCATCCGCATCGAGCTCGAAGAGCAGAACAGCAGTGAGATCGTGGCCGCGCTGGTGGAAAACCGCGCGGACGTGGGCATTTTTGCCGACCGCACGCCCAGCGCGGGCCTGGTCACGGTGGAGTACCGGCAGGACGAACTGGTGCTGGTCACGCCGCCGGGCCATCCGCTGTCCGAGCGCGGGCCCGTGCGCTATGCGGACACGCTGGAATACGACTTCGTCAGCTTGCCGCAGGTCACCTCGCTGGCGGCCCGCTTGCTGGAGGAAAGCAGCCGCCTGGACCGGCCTTTCCGCCTGCGCATCCAGGTGCGCAGCTTCGACGCCATGTGCCGCATGGTGATGGCGGGGCTGGGCGTGGGCGTGCTGCCGCGCATCGCGGCCGAGCCGCACGTGCAGTCGATGGGTTTGTCGCTGGTGGGGCTGCAGGATGCGTGGGCCCGCCGCACGCTGCTGATCGGCATGCGTGACCCCGCGGGGCTGACGGTGTCGGCGCGGCTGCTCATCACCCATCTCTGCGGCGACCGCGCGCCGTTCTGACGCCCCAGGGCTTCAACGTGGCTCGTTCGGGGCTTTCGCGTTCCGAGAAGGCCCGCTTCTCCGAATGCCGATTCCGCCAGCCGCCCGGCTGGGGCACACTGCGTCGAAACAAGGCGTGCCGCCAGCCGCACTAGCCGCACTAGCCGCGGCGCTTCCCATCGGCACACGCCTGCTGCAACCCACACCGCACGGAGACACCCCCACCATGGCGCGACAGATCCTTGAAGGCATTCGGGTCCTCGAACTCGGGCAACTGATTGCCGGCCCCTTCGCCGCCAAGACCCTCGCCGATTTCGGCGCTCACGTGGTCAAGGTGGAGCCGCCCGGACAGGGCGACCCGCTGCGCAAATGGCGCATGCTTTACGAGGACACCTCCGTCTGGTGGGAAGCGCAATCGCGCAACAAGCAATCCATCTGCATCGACCTGCGCAATCCGGAAGGGCAGGCCGTGGTGCGCAAGCTGGCCGCCGAGGCCGACGTGCTGATCGAGAACTTCCGTCCCGGCACCATGGAAAAATGGGGCCTGGGCTATGAAGCGCTGCGCGCGGAAAACCCCGGCCTGATCATGGTGCGCGTGTCCGGCTACGGCCAGACGGGCCCGAAGAAGGACGAGCCGGGCTTTGCCGCGGTGGCCGAGGCCATGGGCGGCCTGCGCTACCTCACGGGCGAGCCGGGCCGTGCCCCGGTGCGCGCCGGCCTGTCGCTGGGCGACACCATCGCCGGGCTGCATGGCGCGCTTGGCGTGCTGCTGGCGCTGTACGAGCGCGATGCGCGCGGCGGCGAAGGGCAGGTGATCGACGTGGCGCTGTACGAGTCGCTGTTCAACCTGAGCGAAAGCCTGCTGCCGGAGTATTCGGCGTTTGGCGCCGTGCGCCAGCCGGCTGGCGGCGCCTTGCCCGGCATCGCGCCGTCCAACGCCTATCCCTGCGCCAGTGGCGAGTACGTGCTGGTGGCCGCCAACGGAGACGCCATCTTCAAGCGCCTGATGCACGCTATCGGCCGCGCCGACCTGGGCGACGACCCGGCGCTCGCGCGCAACGACGGCCGCGTGAAGCGCGTCGACGAGATCGATGCCGCCATCACCGCGTGGACCCGCACGCAAAGCGTGGAAGACGCGCTGGTGGTGCTCAAGCAGGCCGAAGTGCCATCCGGGCGCATCTACACCGTCAAGGACATCTCGGAAGACCCGCACTACCGTGCGCGCGGCGTGATCGAGAGCGTGACCGCGGCCAGCGGCCTGACTGTCGAAGTGCCGGGCATCATGCCCAAGCTCTCGGCCAGCCCGGGCGCCATCCACGACCGTGCGCCCACGCTGGGCGAACACACCGACAGCGTACTGGAGGCGGCCGGCTTCGACGCTGCCACCATCGCCGACATGCGCGCACGCGGGGTGGTGGCATGAGCGCGTCATGCATGCTGCGCGGCCCGGCCCGCATCGAGATCAACGAAGTCGCGCCGCGCGATGGCCTGCAGATCGAGCCGGCCGTGGTGCCCACTGACGCCAAGGTGGCCTTTCTGGATGCCTTGTCCGCCTGCGGCTTTGCCCGCATCGAAGCTACGTCATTTACCTCGGCCAAGGCCATCCCCGCATTGGCCGATGCCGAGGCGGTCATGCACCGCATGCGGCGCGGCGCGGGCGTGCGCTACACCGCGCTGGTGCCGAACCTGCGCGGCCTGGAGCGCGCGTTGTCGTGCCGGCCCGATGAGCTCAACCTGGTGATGTCGGCCAGCGAGACGCATAACCGCGCCAACCTGCGCATGACGCGCGCTCAATCGCAAGCGCAATTGCTGGCAATGATCGAGGCGGCCAACGCGGCGGGTGTGCCGGTCAATGTTTCTCTGTCCACCGTGTTCGGCTGCCCCTTCGAGGGCGAGGTCGATGCCGGTGCCGTGATGGCCCTGGCTGAGTCCTTCGCCCATGCTGGCGCGGCCGGCATCACGCTGTGCGACACCACCGGCATGGCGTATCCCACGCAGGTGGCCGCGCTGTGCGAGCGTTTCCAGCAAAGCTTGCCGCAGGCGGGCCTCACCATTCACCTGCATAACACCCGCGGCATGGGCCTGGCCAACGCGCTGGCCGCCTGGCAGGCGGGCGTGACCCGCTTCGACGCCGCCGCCGGCGGTCTCGGTGGTTGTCCCTTTGCGCCCGGCGCCAGCGGCAACGTCAGCACCGAGGAACTGGTGCATATGTTCGATGCCATGGGCGTGGACACCGGCGTGGACCTGGCGCGCCTGCTCGACGTGGTGGCTGGCTTGCCCGCACTGGTCCAGCGTGACACCGCCAGCCAGTTGCTGCGCGCCGGCACGCGCCTGCGCACGCACCAGCCGCCGGCCTGGCTGGCCGGGCATTTCGCCGGGCAGGGTTGACACCGGGGCCGACACCGGGCCCGCCCACAAGAATCCCGAACGACGGGTGCGCACCGCACGGCGAGGGCCGGCGGGCGCTGATCAAAAAACCAAGATCAACAAGCACCAAGCAGGAGACACTCCATGCCTCGCAATCCGGCATTTGCCATCGCACGTCCCCAATCTTCCCTGTGCGCATCCGGCGCGCGCCGCAAGATGCTTGCCGCCGTGGCGCTGGCTGCCGCCGGCCTGGCCGGCACGGCCGCATGGGCGCAGGACGGCGCCTACCCGACGCGTCCGGTCACGCTGGTGGTGTCCGCCGCCGCGGGCGGCACCACCGACCTGGCCGCGCGCATGATCGCCGAGCCCCTGTCCAAGGCCCTCGGCCAGCCGGTGGTAGTGGACAACCGCCCCGGCGGCTCGGGCGGCATTGCCGCGCAGACGGTGGCGCGCGCCAAGCCGGACGGCTACACCCTGATGGTGCAGTACTCGGGCTACCAGGTCATCTCGCCGCTGCTGATGAAGAACGCGTGGGACCCGGTGAAAGATTTCTCCCCGGTCGCCAACATCCTGTCGGCGCCGCAAGTACTGGTGGTGCGCCCGAGCCTGCCGGTGAAGACGCTCAAGGAACTGGTGGCCTATGCCAAGGCCAACCCCAACAAGCTCAACTACGCGTCGTCGGGCAACGGCTCGCTGCAGCATGTTTCCACCGAGTTGCTGAACCAGATGGCCGGCATCCAGATCACCCATGTCCCATACAAAGGCACTGGCCCGGCCATGACCGACCTGCTGGGCGGCTCGGTGGATCTCACTATCACCACGCCGCCGCCCCTGATGGGGCATATCGCGGGCGGCAAGCTGCGCGCGCTGGTGGTCACCAGCAAGCAGCGCCTGCCCAGCCTGAAGGACGTGCCCTCCGCACCGGAAGCGGGCTACCCCGATCTCGATGTGTCGTCCTGGTTCGCCATGTACGCGCCGGCCGGCACGCCCAAGCCGATCATCGACAAGCTCGCCGGCGAGATCGAGCGCATCATGCAGACCGAGGCCTTCCGCAAGAAGGCGGAGGAGCTCGGCGCCGAGGCGAAGTTCATGGGCCCGCAGCAACTCGCGACCTATCAGCGCAACGAGCTGGTCCGCTGGGCCAAGGTCATCAAGGCGGCCGATATCCACGCGGAATGATGCCTGCGCCCGGGGCCGGCAGTAAGCCGGCCGAAAGGCGCACCCTGTATCTTCGATGCCCACACGCTGGCGCGGATGCCGGCGTGGCATAGGTGTTGATCCCGATGCGGCGCTCTGCGGCATCGGCTAGCATCGCAACTTGCCGCTACGCGGCACTACGCATGCCGTGGCACACGTGGCATGCATCAGCGCGAGAGCCGCAGTTGACGGGTAATCAGGTAGGAGAGAGAAATGTATAACAAGAAATTCTGGAAGCAGGCGCTGCTCGCGCTGGCGCTGTTCCTTGCGGGCTGGTTCACGTTTGGCGGCTACGCCCAGGCACAGGGCAAGCCCGAGAAGACCAAGGTCACCATCGCCGTAGGCGGCAAGAACCTGTTCTACTACCTGCCGCTGACCATTGCCGAGCGCCTCGGCTACTTCAAGGATGAAGGGCTCGACGTCGAGATCGTCGACTTCGCCGGCGGCGCCAAGGCGCTGCAGGCCGTGGTGGGCGGCAGCGCCGATGTGGTTTCCGGCGCCTACGAGCACACCATCAACCTGCAGGCCAAGGGCCAGCAGTACCAGGAATTCGTGCTGCAGGGCCGCGCCCCGCAGATCGTGCTGGTGGTCTCCAACAAGACCATGCCCAACTTCAAGTCGGTGGCCGACCTCAAGGGCAAGAAGATCGGCGTGACCGCGCCGGGATCCTCCACCAACATGATGGCCAACTTCGTGCTGGCAAAAGCCGGCCTGAAGGCATCGGACGTTTCCTTCATCGGTGTCGGCGCCAGCGCTGGCGCGGTGGCGGCCATGCGCTCCGGCCAGATCGACGCGATGGCCAACCTCGATCCTGTCGTGTCGATGCTGACCCAGAAGAACGAAGTGCACATCGCCTCTGACACCCGCACGCTCAAGGACACCCAGGCTGTCTTCGGTGGCAATATGCCGTCGGGTTGCCTGTACGCGTCCACCGCCTTTATCCAGCAGAACCCGAACACCACGCAGGCCATGACCAACGCCATGGTGCGCGCGCTCAAGTGGCTGCAGAAGGCTGGCCCGTCGGACATCGTCAAGACCGTGCCGGAAAGCTACCTGCTGGGCGACCGCGCGCTGTACCTGTCCGCCTGGGAAAAGGTCAAGGAAGCCATCTCGCCGGACGGCACCATGCCGGCCGACGGTCCCAAGACCGCGCTCAACACGCTGCAACAGTTCGATCCGGACCTGAAGGGCAAGACCATCAAGCTGGAGAACACCTTCACCAACACCTTCGTGCAGAAGGCGAACGCCAAGTACAAGTAAGGCATCGCCTGCGCCCAGGGTGCCGGCGGCCCGCTGCGTGCAGCGGGCCTTTGCATTGGCGCATACCGATGCCATCCATGGCATCCGGTGCGCCGTCCTGAACCTGCTTTCCACGTCATTACTATCGCGCGGAGCCGCGGTGCCTGCATCCATCGCACCCGTTGCGTCATTCAGCACCGTATCCGCCAAGAGCCTGCCATGAGCACTCCCGCACTTTCCCTCGACAACGTCACCTGCACCTTCGTCTCCCGCGACGATCGCAGCCAGCGCTATACCGCCGTCAAGGAGACCACCCTGGACATCCAGCCCGGCGAGTTCGTCTCCGTGGTGGGGCCGACCGGCTGCGGCAAGTCCACCTTGCTGAATGTGGGGGCCGGCTTGCTGCAGCCTTCGATCGGCGAGGTACGGGTGTTCGGCGAGCCGCTGCGCGGCATCAACGCCCGCGCCGGCTACATGTTCCAGGCCGAGGCGCTGATGCCGTGGCGCAGCGCGCTCGACAACGTCATTGCCGGGCTTGAGTTCCGCGGCATGGCGCGTGCCGAAGCGCAGCAGGAGGGCGAGGCCTGGCTGCGCCGCGTCGGCCTGGGCGGGTTTGGCGACCGCTACCCGCACCAGCTCTCCGGCGGCATGCGCAAGCGCGTGAGCCTGGCCCAGACGCTGATACTGGATCCGGACATCATCCTGATGGACGAGCCGTTCTCCGCGCTCGACATCCAGACCCGCCAGCTGATGGAAAACGAGGTGCTGGAGCTGTGGGCGGCCAAGCGCAAGGCAGTGCTGTTCATCACCCACGATCTTGACGAGGCCATCGCCATGAGCGACCGCGTGGTGGTGCTGTCGGCAGGTCCCGGCACGCACCCGATCGGCGAGTTCGCCATCGACCTGCCGCGTCCGCGCGACGTGGCCGAGATCCGCAACCATCCTCGCTTCATCGAGCTGCACGCGGCCATCTGGGACGTGCTGCGCGAGGAAGTGCTCAAGGGCTACGCGCAGCAGCGCAAAGTGGCCTGAGACGGCCTGGCGCGCTTCGTTCCCATTCAATCCGGTCTGATCAATCCAGTCTGATTTCAATTCGAGTTTCGATTCCCATGGCTTTCCGTCCCGACTCCAAGGGCATGCTGCGATTCTGGCAGCTGCTCGTCCTCGTTGTGATCCTCGGCGCCTGGCATGCCGCCACGCGCTCGCAGCAGGTTGCCTTCTTCTTCGGTGAGCCACTGATGGTGGCCCAGCGCATCTGGAACTGGTTCGTCATCGAGCGCGACATTTACGTCCACCTCGGCGTGACCTTGATCGAGACGCTGCTGGCCTTTGGCATCGGCACGGCCGCGGGCCTCGGCGTTGGCCTGTGGCTGGCGCTCAGCCCGCTCACCTCGGCCATCCTCGATCCCTATATCAAGGCGATGAACTCGATGCCGCGCGTGATCCTGGCGCCGATCTTCGCCGTCTGGTTTGGCCTTGGCATCTGGTCCAAGGTAGCGCTGGCGGTGACGCTGGTGTTCTTCATCGTGTTCTTCAACGTCTACCAGGGCGTCAAGGAAGTCAGCCCCGTGGTGCTGGCCAATGTGCGCATGCTGGGCGCCAACCGCAAGCAGCTGCTGCGCCATGTCTATCTGCCGAGCGCGACCAGCTGGGTGTTTTCCTCGTTGCATACGTCAGTCGGCCTGGCCTTCGTGGGCGCGGTGGTGGGCGAGTACCTGGGCTCGGCGCGCGGCGTCGGCTACCTGATCCTGCAGGCCGAGGGCACCTTCGACATCAACACCGTGTTCGCGGGCATCGTGGTGCTCACCGCGGCGGCGCTGATGCTGGATACGCTGGTCGGCAACGTGGAGAAGCGGCTGATGAAGTGGCAGCCCAAGAGCGGAGAGACCGAGCGGCTGTAAGCCAGCCCTCGGGCCGGCGTTTGGGCGATGGCGAGAGTGAGGCGGGACGTGGTGGAGGTTGGTAATAATTTATTGTTTTACAATAAAATGTGTTTGTAAAACAATCATTTCCACATAAAATCACGGCCTGCTCACCGTCACCGGAGTCGCCATGCATCTGCCTGTTTTCTCACGCATCGTCCGCATCGTCTACATCGTCCGTATCAGCCGGCGCTAAGCCAGCGTGATGCCCAATGCTGACCGCGGCGCGCACGCCATGCGCCGCCGGCAGTGGTTGATCGTGGTGGCGCTGGTGCTGGTGGCGCATGGGCTCGTGCTGGGTCCGGTGCCCTGGCCGGCACGGCAGGCCTCGCTCTCGTTGCCACGGCCTGGCGAGGGGGACCAGCGGGCCATGCAGTGGGTGGCAGTGTTGCCGTTCGCCAGGTTGCCTACGCCCGCTGCCACCGCCAGGCCCGCTGCATCCTCCAGCAAGCCGCAGGCCTTGTCCGCGTCTCGGCCTGAGCGCGTGTCCGCCGGGCAGTCCGGCCGGGAGCCAGTCGCGGCGATGGCTTTGCCGCCCGGGGCGGGCGTACCTTACAACAGTTCGAGCGCGGCCAGCGTGCCCATGCTGCCGCTGGCACCGATGCGCTCCGCAGATCCGGCATCTGCCACCGGTGATGCGCGGGACAATATCGCCCGCAGTCGTCAGCGGGGCGAGGCCGTCTTCGAGCGCGCCGCCTCTGACGCGGTGGCCTCGCCTGCGCAGCGGCTTGCCGCGGGCATGGCCGCGGCCGCGCAGGGCGAAGCCCTTGTCGAGTCGCAGGCGGGCACGAACCGCACTGCGCGCGTGCGCGGCGCCGCAGGAACTTACTGCTTGCGCATGAAGGACCCAAGCCTGAAGGTCGATCCGTTTCGGCAGGAGCTGGCACTGCCGGCCAATTGCCCGCCTTAGCGGTCCCGCCAGATTTGGTGCGATGCGAGCCCGGCCCCGGCGCCCGCCACCGCGGTCACCGCGAAGCGCACGCTGACGGTCAGGCCGCCGCCGGGGGTGTCCTCGAGCGCCACCGTGGCGCCATGAGCGCGCGCGATCTGGCGCACGATCGGCAGGCCCAGGCCGCTGCCAGCCTGCCCCAGGGTGGATTCGCCGCGATAGAAGCGCTGGAATACCTTGTCGCGCTCGTCGCCAGCAACGCCCGGGCCGCTATCCACCACTTGCAGCAACGGCTGGTTCTCCGGACCCAGCACGCGGACGGTCACCTGTGCTCCGGCGCCGCCGTAGCGGATCGCGTTATCCACGAGGTTGCTGGCCAACTCCTGCAGCAGTTCCGCTTGCCCCAGCACTTGTACCGGCGCATCGGCTTCGAAGCCCAGGTCGACCTGGGCGGCGCGCGCCACCGGTGCCCATTCGAGCGCCACGTCCCTGGCCAGCGTATCGAGGCGCAAGGGCAGCAATGCCGGCGCGTAGCCACTATCCGGTTCCAGGCGCGATAGCGAGAGCAGTTGCTGCACGCCCTTGGCGGCGTGGCGCACGGTATCGTGCAGCGGCCGCAGGTGGCGAAGGATGCGGTCGCCATCACGCTCGCGCAGCGCCAGTTCTGACTGCGCCTGCATGATGGCCAGCGGGGTCTTCAACTGGTGGGCGGCATCGTCAAAGAAGCGCTTGCGCGCCCGCAACATGCGGTGCAGGCGCGCGACGTATTGGTTGATCGCCTCGACCAGAGGCTTCATTTCGGCAGGCAGGTCCTTTTGCTCCAGCGGCGCCAGGTCGTCGGCGCCACGTTCGGCCACCGTGGCGCTGAGCCGGTGCAGCGGGCGCAGGCCGCGCCGCACGCCGAACCACACGATGCCCAGCGCCAGCGTGACCAGTATCATTTCCTGTTGCAGCGACCCGGCCAGGATCTCGTGCGCCAGCGACTGGCGCGGCTCGATGGTCTCGCCGACCAGCACCCAGACCAGCCGCGCCTGCCCCGACGGCATGTCGCGCACCGGCAGCGGCTGCGCTGCCATGCGCACTGGCTCGCCGCGGAAAACGGCGTCGTAGAAGACGGTCTTGTAGAGCGGCTGCTTCGGCGCGGCCGGCATCGGCAGGTCGTCGTAGCCGGTCAGCGTGGCGCCGTGCTCGTCGCGAATCACGTAGTAGATCCGGCTGCCGGCCTCGGACTCGAAGATCTCCAGCGCCAGGTAAGGCACGTCGATGGCGAAGCGGCCCTCATGCAGGCGGATGCCTTCGCGCATCGATTTGAGCGAGGCTTCCAGCGTGCGGTCGAACGCCACGTGGGCCGCGTCCATCGCGCGGTGATAGGTCATCCATGCGTCCATTGCCAGCAGGGCCAGCAACGGCAGCAGCAGCCAGAGCGACAGCTGCAGGCGCAGGCTCGGGACTCTCATCGGGCGGCGGGCGTGGCCACGTTTGCTTGCGGGGAGGCATCGAGCAGGTAGCCCAGCCCGCGCAGGGTCACGATGGCCACGCCGCTGCCTTCGAGCTTCTTGCGCAGGCGATGCACGTAGATTTCAATGGCGTCCGGGTTGACCGATTCGTCGATGCCGAAAATCTTCTCCGACATGGCTTCCTTGTTGACGGCGCGTCCGTCGCGCAGCATCAGCACCTCGAGCACGGCGCGCTCCCGCCGGGTCAGCGCGAGGGGCTCGCCGCCCAGCACGAAGGCGCGGCTGATGCCGTCATAGCACAGCGGGCCGCATTGCAATTGCGTGCTCTCGTGACCAAAGCTGCGGCGTATCAGCGCGCGTGCGCGGGCCTCTAGTTCCGACAGGTCGAACGGCTTGGACAGGTAGTCGTCCGCACCCAGGTTGAGCCCCTTCACGCGATCCTCGACCGAGCCGTGCGCGGTCAGGATCAGCACGGGCATGGCATTGCGCCGTTGCCGCAGGCGCCGCAGCACCTCCAGGCCATCGAGCTTAGGCAGGCCCAGGTCGAGGATGACCAGCGCGTAGTCCTGGGTCGAGAGCAGGTGATCGGCCGCGCGGCCATCGTGCATGCAGTCCACGGCGAAGCCCGCCTGGCTGAGCGCCTCGACCAGGGCATTCGCCAGCATCACATTATCTTCAACGAGCAGGATTCGCATTCTCTTGGCGGGGCGGGGCGCCCGGGTGAAATCGGTAAAAGCGGGGGGGCGCCGCAACGGCGGCTGCGCTGAGGAATACAGGTATCCGGCCCGACTTTGAAGCTAGGGAAACTCCCGACTCCGAATGCCGCGCGGCGATGAAATCCGTCGAATTTCGAAAGCGAACTGAAAGTGCACCTGCCATACCATGCGTGCCATCCCGGGGGGGCTGCCCGGATATCACCACAAGAATCACAAATCACAAATCACAAGAGGAGACAGCATGAAGCTGAAATCGATCGCGCTGGCAGCAGTCGGCATGAGCCTGGCCGGTGGCGCCGCGGCGCAATCCAGCGTGACCCTGTACGGCATCATGGATGCCGGCATCGAATATGCCAGCCATGCCGGCCCGAACGGCTCGGTGCTCAAGATGACCTCGGGCGGCAAGAACACGTCGCGTTGGGGCATGCGCGGCAGCGAGGACCTTGGCGGTGGGCTCAAGGCACTGTTCCAGCTGGAGAGCGGCATCGCCATCGATACAGGCCGGCTGGATTCCGATGGCACGCTGTTCGATCGCCGCGCCATCGTTGGCTTGTCCAGCAAGTATGGCCAAGTGGTGCTGGGCCGCACCTTCACCACCACCTACGATTTCATGCTGCCGTTCGACCCGATGGGCTATGCGCCGAATTATTCGTGGGCGACCTCGGCGACCGCTACCGGCGACCGCAAGGATGGCCTGTTCTCGCGCGCGTCCAACGCGATCCGCTACGACGGCACCTTTGGCGGCGTGAAGCTGGGTGCCACGGTGGCGCTGGGCGAAGTGGCCGGCAGCTTCAAGAGCTCGTCCAAGTACGATCTCGGCGTGGGCTACAGCGCGGGCGGCTTTGCCGCGGCCGCTACCTGGGACCGCCAGAACGGTGCGGGCACCAGCACCACGCCCGCCGATGTCACGAATTACATTCAGGGCATCCACGCTGGCGCCAGCTATGACTTCGGCGACCTGAAGCTTTACGCGGGCTACCGCAACTACAAGCGGACCTTCACCACGGCGGCCGCGTCTCACCGCAGCGATATGTACTGGGGCGGCGCGTCATATGACTTCACGCCTGCGTTCACGTTGTATGGCGCGGTCTACAAGCAGAATATCAAGGGCGGCAGCGATGCCGATCCGATCCTGTTCTCGATGCGCGCCCAGTATGCGCTGTCAAAGCGCACCACGGCCTACCTGTCGGGTGGCTATGCCAAGGCGCGCAACGGGCAGAACGTGAGCTTGTCCCGGGACTTCATCGGCTATGCAAACAACCAGGTGGGCGTGACCGCCGGCTTGCAGCATCGCTTCTGAAGGGGGCAGTGATGGCTGCGTAAAACGCCGCTGAGCAAGAAAAAAGCGCCTGGTGCTACGGCCCCAGGCGCTTTTTTTGCTCTTGCACGGCGCCAGAGGCGCGCCACCTCAGGGCACGATGACGATCTTGCCGGTGACCTTGCGGGCTTCCATGTCTTTCAGGGCTTGCGGCGCCTGCTCCAGCGGATAGCGCGCGGAGATATGCGGGCGGATCTTGCCTTCCTTCATCCAGCCCAGCATCTGTGCCATGTTGGCCTGGTTGGCCTTGGGTTCGCGCCGTGCAAAGTCACCCCAGAACACGCCCACCAGCGAGGCGCCCTTGAGCAGCGCCAGGTTCAGCGGGAGCTTGGGGATTTCGCCATTGGCGAAGCCCACCACCAGGTAGCGGCCGCGCCAGCCGATCGAGCGGAACGCCGGCTCGGCGTAGATGCCGCCCACCGGGTCATAGATGACGTCGGGGCCGCGGCCATCGGTCAGCGCCTTCACGCGTTCGCGCAGGTCTTCGGTGCTGTAGTTGATCAGCGCATCGGCGCCATGGTCCTTGCAGACCGCGAGCTTTTCGTCGGTGGAGGCGGCCGCGATCACGCGCGCGCCGATGGCCTTGCCGATTTCGATGGCGGCCAGGCCTACGCCGCCGGCAGCGCCGAGCACCAGCATGGTCTGGCCCGCCTTCAGCTCACCCCGGTCGATCACCGCATGGTGCGAGGTGCCGTAGGTGAGGGTGAATGCCGCGGCGGTCTCGAAGTCGATGCCCGGTGGCATCGGCACCACGGCGGCGGCGGGGGCCTTGGCCTGCGAGGCGAAGGCGCCGTTGCCCAGGTAGGCGATAACCTTGTCGCCGGGTTTGACGTGCGTCACGCCTTCGCCCACCGCGTTGACCACGCCGGCCAGTTCCGAGCCGGGCGAGAAGGGCAGCTGCGGCTTGGCCTGGTATTTGTTCTGGATGATGAGGACGTCGGGAAAATTCACGCCAGCCGCCTTCACGTCGATGACGACTTCGCCCGCGCCGGGCACGAGGTCAGGCAGGGTTTCGAGCACCAGCGAATCAGGCGGGCCCCAGGCTTTGCAAAGTACGGCTTTCATCATGTCTCCGGTGATATGTTCGATGCCCGGCAGAAGATGGCGCAAAAGGGTGCATGCGCGATGCACGCGTGGTCCATGCCAGTTGCGCCAGGCAGGCCCGGGCAAGTGTAGCGCAAAAATAGCACGGTCGTTCTGTTACAGGCTGGCGAGCCGCCCCTGGGTACGGGTTTTGCAGCAGGATTTGCGCTGCGGACAGGCCGCTTGCGGCAGCCTTGTCAGGTACAATCCCGGCCATGCATATCCTCCTCGCAAACGATGACGGTTACCTGGCGCCGGGGCTAGCCGCGCTACATGCCGCGCTGGCGCCGCTGGCGCGCATCACGGTCATTGCGCCTGAGCAGAACCACAGTGGTGCTTCCAACTCGCTGACCTTGCAGCGGCCACTGTCCATCTATGAAGCCCGGGAGGGCGTGCAGAAAGGGTTCCGCTTCGTCAACGGCACGCCGACCGATTGCGTGCATATCGCGCTGACTGGCCTGCTCGACGAAAAACCCGACCTAGTGGTGTCCGGCATCAACCAGGGCCAGAACATGGGCGAGGACGTACTGTATTCCGGCACCGTCGCCGCCGCCATCGAGGGCTTCCTGCTTGGCATTCCCTCGATCGCTTTTTCGCAGGTGGACAAGGGCTGGACCCATCTCGACGCCGCCGCGCGCGTGGCACGCGACATTGTCGAGCGCTATATCGCCAGGCCCTCGGCCGAGCCGTTCCTGCTCAACGTCAATATTCCCAGCCTGCCGTTCGAACACATCAAGGGCTACCGTGCCACCCGGCTCGGCAAGCGCCATCCGTCCCAGCCGGTAATCAAGCAGGTCAACCCGCGCGGCGATACCAACTATTGGATCGGCCCCGCCGGCGATGCGCGCGATGCGAGCGAGGGCACGGATTTCCATGCCACGGGCGAAGGCTTCGTGTCGCTGACCCCTTTGCAGCTGGACCTGACTCACCGCGGGCAGCTCGAGCAGATCAATCAGTGGCTGGCATAAGCCCTCGCCCGCGCAGTAGCCGGCCGTCATGAGTTCCGTCCCGCGTCGCCCAAAATTTCCCTTGTCGCTGGACGCGGTGGTCGAGCGCAAGCCCGCGCCGGCGCGTACCGCTGGCATGCCTGCCGTGGGCGGCGCGCGCGGCGCGGCGATGGCCGCCAAATCGCGTGCGGCCAAGGCGCCTGCTGCGCCCACCCCTGCAGCGAGCGCCGTGCAGGCGCGCGCCAGTGCCGCTACGGCGGGCGGTGGCGGCATGGCCTCGGAGCGCGCGCGTGGCGCGCTGGCGGCGCGGCTGCGCGCGGCCGGCATCCGCGACGACCGCGTGCTCGACGCGATTGCCACCATCCCGCGCCACCTGTTTGTCGAGCCCGGCCTGTCGTCGCAGGCGTATGAAGATGCGGCGTTGCCGATCGGCCACCAGCAGACCATCTCCAAGCCGTCGGTGGTGGCTCGCATGATCGAGCTGTTGCGCGATGGCCTCGGCGCGGATGAGCCGCTGGAGCGTGTGCTGGAAATCGGCACCGGCTGCGGTTATCAGGCGGCCGTGCTGAGCCTGGTGGCGCGCGAAGTGTTCTCCATCGAACGTATTCGTCCGCTGCACGAACAAGCCAAGGCGAACTTGCGGCCGCTGCGGGTGCCAAACCTGCGCTTGCATTATGGTGATGGCATGTTGGGTTTACCCCAGGCGGCGCCGTTTTCGTCGATTATCCTGGCGGCGGCCGGCATGGAGGTGCCTCAGGCGTTGCTGGAGCAGCTTGCCATTGGCGGGCGGCTGATCGCGCCCGTGGCGGTGCCTCCCTCCGCCGGCGGGGCCGGGCAGACCGTCACACAGCAATTATTGTTGATCGAGCGGCGTAACCGGCATCGCTTTCACCGGACCGCGCTTGAAGCCGTTTTCTTTGTGCCATTAAAATCGGGCACTATCTGAGTCGAACTATGCACAATATCGTGAACACGGAACGTTTCGCCCGCGCCGGGCAGCTCGCTACCGCCTCCCTGCTGCTGGCCTTGCTGGCCGCCTGCGCCTCATCGCCCATGCCGGCGCCCGTGGTGGACCGCACCTCGGGAGCCGGCGTCGCCGGTGTCGTCCCGCTGGAA
Source organism: Cupriavidus sp. PET2-C1 (assembly GCF_054515855.1). Classification (NCBI taxonomy): domain Bacteria; kingdom Pseudomonadati; phylum Pseudomonadota; class Betaproteobacteria; order Burkholderiales; family Burkholderiaceae; genus Cupriavidus; species Cupriavidus sp. PET2-C1. The sequence continues at coordinate 2,682,380 of NZ_CM137259.1, read as the reverse complement.
CCCGCGCCGCCTGGGTACTATCGCGTCAAGCGAGGCGATACGCTTTATCGAATTGCGCTCGAGAACGGCCAGTCCTATCGCGATGTCGCGGCCTGGAATTCTCTGGCCAATGCCAACCAGATCGAAGTGGGGCAATTGTTGCGCGTGGCGCCTCCAGGCGCCGACGTCAACGCGGGCACCGGCGTAGCCACCATGCCGGTGGCGCCAGGCGGCGTGCAGGGCCAGCCGATCGACCAGGCGCGTCCTGTGCCTACGCCGGTTCCGTCGGCAACCACTGCTGGCGGGGCTGCTGCGCCCGTGGCGGCGGCCTCCGCGCCAGCCGCCGATGGCTCGGTCAAGCTGGCATGGCCGGTCACCGGCCAACTGATCGGGCGATTCGACGAAAAAGGCAACAAGGGCATTGATATCGCCGGCAAAAAGGGCGATCCGGTGCAAGCGGCCGACGATGGCCGCGTGATTCACGTTGGCCCCTTGCGCGGCTACGGGAATCTTGTCATCATCAAACACAACGATACATATCTCACTGCGTACGGCCACAATGACAAGGTGCTGGTGACGGAGCAGGCAACGGTCCGCAAGGGACAAAAGATTGCAGAGATGGGCAACAGTGACACCGATCGTGTGAAGCTGCATTTCGAGGTACGCAAGAACGGGAAACCAGTCGATCCGATGCGGTATCTGCCGCCACAGTGAGGGTTCATGCCACGCCAGAAAACTGTCTCCACCGGAAGCACCAGCCGCGCTCGGCGTCCCAAGCAGCCGGAGTTGCAGCAGTCCACTGGCGTGGCGCAAGCCGATGCCGATGCAGATTCCGAGGCCTACGGCCAGGACCCGGCCGCCGACCTGGTGCCGCTTACCGATGAGCCCATCACCACGGGCACGGCGGTAGGCCTGCGCGAGGCCGACCTGATGGTCGAGGAAGTCGAGCGCCAGGCCCGCGACGAGGACGAAGAAGAGTCCGAGGACGAAGAAGAGGGCGAGGCGGCAGCCGAGCCGGCCGCGCCCGATCATGACGACTTCCGCACCGTGCTGCACACCGAACTGGCAGCCGACACCGTCCAGCATTACCTGAATCGCATCAGCATCAAGCCGCTTTTGTCCGCGCCGGAGGAACTGCATTTTTCCACCCTGGCCAAGGGCGGGGATTTCTCGGCGCGGCAGGTCATGATCGAGCGCAACCTGCGGCTGGTGGTCAGCATCGCCAAGGGCTACCTCAATCGCGGCGTGCCGCTGCTGGACCTGATCGAGGAAGGCAATCTCGGCCTGATGCACGCCATCGAGAAATTCGATCCTTCCCGCGGATTCCGTTTCTCGACCTACGCCACATGGTGGATCCGCCAGAGCATCGAGCGCGCCATCATGAACCAGGCGCGCACCGTACGCCTGCCGGTCCACGTCATCCGCGAGCTCAACCAGGTGCTGCGCGCCAAGCGCCATCTGGAGAAGGGCGGCACCGACGGCCGCGATGCCAGCCTGGAAGACATTGCCCACCTGCTGGGCAAGACCCCTGACGAAATACAAGACGTGCTCGCGCTCAACGAGCACACCACCTCGCTCGACACGCCATTCGATCTCGATCCCGGATCCAGCCTGCTTGATTTCCTCTCGGACGAGCACAATGCCGCGCCCGACCAGGAAGTCGCTCACCGCGAGCTGGAAAACCTGATGAAACAATGGTTGGCGCGTTTGTCCGAAAAGCACCGCTATGTTGTCGAGCGCCGCTTCGGGCTTAATCACATCGAGCCGGCCACGCTGGAAGAACTTGCCGAGGAAATGGGGCTGACGCGCGAGCGTGTGCGCCAGATCCAGCAAGAGGCGCTGGTCAAGCTCAAACGCCATTTTGCTTCGCAAGGCGTGCGCAAGGACGCTGTTCTATGACACCTGTGCTGGTATTCGACATCGAGACGATTCCCGATGTCGATGGTTTGCGTCGTCTGCACGACCATCCCGACTCCATGACCGATGCCGAGGTCGCCGAACATGCTTTCGCGGCCCGCCGCGAGAAAAACGGCACCGATTTCCTGCCACACTACCTGCAGCGCATCGCGGCCATTTCCTGCGTGCTGCGCCGTAACCAGCGCGACGGCACACCGGTTTTCCACGTGGGCTCGCTTGGCACGCTGGAAGACGGCGAGGCGGTGCTGATCCAGAAGTTCTATGACCTGGTGGCGCGCTATTCGCCCCAGATGGTGTCGTGGAACGGCGGCGGCTTCGACCTGCCCGTGCTGCACTACCGCGGGCTGGTGCATGGCATCGTGGCGCCGCGCTACTGGGAAATGGGCGAAGGCAGCGAGTCCGACAGCCGCGAATTCAAGTGGAACAACTACATCAGTCGTTACCACATGCGGCACCTGGACCTGATGGACCTGCTGGCGATGTACCAGCCGCGTGCCAGCGCACCGCTGGACGATCTCGCCAAGCTGTGCGGCTTTCCCGGCAAGATGGGCATGGACGGCAGCAAGGTCTGGCAGGCCTACCAGGACGGCCAGTTGCCCGCGATCCGCGATTACTGCGAAACCGATGTCGTCAATACCTACCTGGTGTACTGCCGCTTCCAGTTGATGCGCGGCGGCCTGACGCCGAAGCAGTTCGATACCGAGATCGAATTCGTGCAGGAGTCGCTCGCCGAGTTGCCGGGTTCGCAGTGGATCCAGTACCTCCAGTCTTTCCGCATCAAGCCGGTGTATGCCGGCGGCGATGACGACGAAGAGCCGGAAATCTAAGCGCCCCTCCGTGACAGGCCCTTATTCGTCCGCCAGCGACAAGTAGATCGGCTGGTGGTCGGATGCCCGCGTCTCGCCGTCCACCTCGCAGCACAGCACGCGCGACAGCAGGTCCTCTGTCAGGAATGCGAAGTCACAGGCAAACGGCGCCTGCGGCCATTGCTCCCTGTCATACAAGGCGCAAGTTGGCGCATGGGGCTTGCCGGGGTGGGTATGCGTCCAGGCGTCGTGCCAGCCGATGATGCCGGTTTCGTGGCAACCGTCGTATGGCGCCAACATGCGCAGGTAAGCGATATCGTCCGGCGCGCCGTTGAAATCGCCGCACAGCACGGCGGAAGCGGGCCGCGCTTCGGGTGTAAACGGGCCGGAGCCCGTCTCGCGCAGGCCGGGTTGGCTGGCGTGCTCGCAGGCCTCGCGGTGCCAGGCGCGCAGCGCGTCGGTCTGGGCCGCGCGCTGATGTGTCGAGTAATACTCCAGGTGGGTGCAGATCACACGCAGGCGACGTTCTCCCGTCATTACCGTCGCTTCCAGCGCCACACGCGGCATCGACGGGACGGTTGGATCGGTGGGCCAGGGCAGGGCATGGCGAAACACTTCGAGCAAGGGCAGGCGGGTGGCGATGAGGTTGCCGAACTGGCGTGGCGCGCCGTCCACTGTGAAACGGTCCACCGCAGGGGCGTAGAGGATCCGATAGCCGGGCAACAGCGCCGCCAGTTCGGCTACCTGGTCGGGCCCAGGCGCGCCTGCGAGGTCGGAATAGCCGCGCGTCACCTCCTGCAGGCAGAGTACATCGGCGTCGGCGATCGCGTGCAGCGTCCTGACGGTGCGGGCCAGGTCGACGCGCCCGTCGGCGCCACGACCCCACTGGATATTCCAGGAAATCAGTTCCATGTCGCCCCCTGCTCGGTTTGCGCGGCGCGCGGTGCCGGTGTTCTGTGCCGGGAGTGCCTCGCGCGTGCTGCACCCATGTTGCGCCTATCTCGCGCGCTTGTCCCGGTCTTCATGCCACCGGGCTTGCCGCAAGGCCGCCCGGCTGTGCGTCTGGACTACAATCGCGCTTTCACAAAACAATACGTCAGGTTCCCCAGGTGTCTCAAGCCGTGACTCTTACGCAAGCCCATTCTGCGCCAGAAGGTGGCGCTTTCGCCTCCCCGGCCGTGCCCGCACCGGTCAAGCCTGTGCCCGTGCAGCTGCCCGTCGTGCAGATCCACAGCCTCGACATGGAGGCGCGCGGCGTTGGCCGGCTGGTCAATGAGGATGGCAGCCCGGGCAAGGTGATTTTTGTCGAGGGCGCGCTGCCGGGCGAGACCGTCAGCTACAGCAGCTTCAAGCGCAAGGCCAGCTTCGAGCAGGCCAACCTGGGCATGATCAAGAAGGCCTCATCGATGCGGGTGAAGCCGGGCTGCGAGTATTTTGGCGTTTGCGGCGGTTGTTCGATGCAGCACCTGGACGCCCGCGCGCAGGTGGCCATCAAGCAACGCGTGCTGGAAGACGATCTCTGGCACTTGTCGAAGCTGCGCCCGGACGTGGTGTTCCGCCCGATCGCCGGCCCGGACTGGGGCTACCGCTACCGGGCGCGCCTGACGGTGCGCTACGTGGCAAAGAAAGGCTTGGCGCTGGTCGGCTTCCATGAGCGCAAGAGCAGCTATGTGGCTGATATGGCGAGCTGCAAGGTTCTGCCGCCGCACGTATCGGCCCTGCTGGTGCCGCTGCGGGGGCTGATCACGGGTTTGTCGATCCGCGACCGCCTGCCGCAGGTGGAACTGGCGGTGGGGCAGGACGTGACGGTGCTGGTGCTGCGCATCCTGATGCCGCTGACCGAGGCCGACGAGGCGTTGCTGCGCGCCTTCGCCGACCAGCACGGCGTGCAGTTCTGGCTTCAGCCCAAGGGCCCGGACACGGTGGTGCCGTTCTATCCGCTGGACCGCGAACTGGCCTACACGCTGCCGGAATTCAATATCCGCATGCCGTTCAAGCCGACCGACTTTACCCAGGTCAACCACCAGATCAACCGCGCGCTGATCGGCCGGGCGCTGCGCTTGCTGGATGCCCAGCCGGATGACCGGCTGCTCGACCTGTTCTGCGGCATTGGCAATTTCACGCTGCCGCTGGCCACGCGCGGCCGCTCGGTGATGGGCATCGAAGGCAGCGAGGTCCTGACCACCCGGGCACTGGCCAATGCGGTCATCAACGGGCTGGACCACAAAACCGAATTCGCCTGCAGGAACCTCTTCGAGGTGGGTGCAGAAGACATCGCCGCGCTGGGCCGTTTCGACCGCTGGCTGATCGATCCGCCGCGCGAAGGTGCGCTGGCGGTCAGCAAGGCGCTGGGTGAACTGGCTCAGGCTGGCAGCGACGTGCTGCCCAAGCGCATCGTCTACGTCTCGTGCAACCCGGCCACGCTGGCGCGCGACGCCGGCTTGCTGGTGCACGAGGCCGGCTACCGGCTTTCCGGTGCTGGCGTGGTCAACATGTTCCCGCACACCTCGCACGTGGAATCGATTGCGGTGTTCGACCGCGGCTGAGCGGCTGAGGCGGCGGGCGCGGCCTTGCGGCCGCAGCTAAGAAAAAAGGCCAGCGCGGGTGCGCTGGCCTTTTGGTCTGGGGCAGGGCGGCCGGGCCGCCCGCCTTAGTCGCGGTTGCCGCCGAAAATGCCCAGCAGCGCCAGCAGGTTGGCGAAGACGTTGTACACGTCCAGGTAGATCGCCAGCGTTGCCGTGATGTAGTTGGTCTCGCCGCCGTTCAGCACGCGCTGCACGTCAAAGAGGATGTAGGCGGAGAAGATGCCGATGGCGATCACCGAAACCGTGATCATCAGCGACGGCAGTTGCAGCCAGATGTTGGCGACGCTGGCCAGGATCAGCAGGATCACGCCGACGAACAGGAATTTGCTCAGCCCGGAGAAATCGCGCTTGCTGACGGTGGCGATGGTGGCCATGGCTCCGAACACCGCCGCTGTGCCGCCAAAGGCATACATGATCAGTGCAGGGCCATTGGAGAACTGCAGCACCGACCCGATCAGGCGCGACAGCATCAGCCCCATGAAGAAGGTGAAGGCCAGCAGCAGGACCACGCCCATGCTGCTGTTCTTGGTTTTCTCGATGGCATAGAAGAAGCCGAACGCGATGCCCAGGAACAGGATCATCGACAGGCCGGGGCTGCCTTTCATCAGGCTGAAGCCCGTGGTGACGCCGATCCACGCACCGATGACGGTGGGAATCATCGAAATGGCAAGCAACCAGTAGGTGTTGCGCATGACCCGATTGCGCACCACGACGTCGCTCGTCGCGGTGCCGCTGCCGAAACTGTATGTGTTCAGCTTGTTATCCATGGTGACTCCTGTCTCAAAACGGTGAGGCGCCGGGGTAACCCAGGCGGGCACAACGCCAATGTGGCATCGCAGTAACGGAATTGCAAGGGTTGAGGGAACGTATCAGCCACATTTTCGCAAAATCCGCGCTGCCAGTGGTGATTTGATCGCAACCGGCCTCCCGCGTTCCCTGCGCGTGGCAAGTCGTTTAAAGTGATCTTTGAGTGGCTTTAGGGTGTGTGCCGTGCCTTGGTTGGCTCCCGGGAACCTGCGGCCATGGGGCATCTCGAAACCATAACCGTCTCGTGCTAGAATTGCACGTTTACTTGACTTGTAACCCCTTCATTTTTTGGAGTTTTTATGGCGATCGAACGCACCCTGTCGATTATCAAGCCGGATGCCGTGGCAAAGAATGTCATCGGCCAGATTTACGCTCGTTTCGAGGCCGCAGGCCTGAAGATCGTGGCTGCCAAGATGGTTCACCTGTCGCGCGGTGAAGCCGAGCAATTCTACGCAGTGCACGCTGCCCGCCCGTTCTTCAAGGACCTGGTGGACTTCATGGTTTCCGGCCCGGTCATCATCCAGGCCCTGGAAGGCGAGAACGCCATCGCCAAGCATCGCGACCTGATGGGCGCAACCGACCCGAAGAAGGCAGAAGCCGGCACGATTCGCGCCGATTTCGCTGACAGCATCGACGCCAATGCCGTTCACGGCTCGGACGCAGCAGAAACCGCTGCCGTCGAAATCGCTTTCTTCTTCCCCGGCATGAACGTTTACAGCCGCTGATTGTCTCGTCTATTCCACAAGACTAGACTGCCATAGAAGTTGATACTGCCGTCATGAACACTCTCGTCAACCTGCTCGATCTGGATGCGGACGCGCTTACCGCCTATTGCGGAGAGCTCGGCGAGAAGCCGTTTCGTGCGCGGCAGTTGCAGCGCTGGATTCACCAGTTCGGCGCCAGCCGTTTCGATGCCATGTCGGATCTCGCCAAGTCGCTGCGCGAAAAGCTCGCCACGCGCGCCGAGATCCGCTCGCCTGCCGTCATCACCGACAACCTGTCGGCCGACGGCACGCGCAAGTGGCTGCTGGACGTTGGCGCCGGCGATGCGGTGGAGACGGTGTACATCCCTGAGGAGACGCGCGGCACGCTGTGCGTGTCTTCGCAGGCGGGGTGCGCCGTCAATTGCCGGTTCTGCTCGACCGGCAAGCAAGGCTTCTCGCGTAACCTGTCCACTGGCGAGATCATCGGCCAGCTGTGGATGGCCGAGTTTGCCATGCGTGCCCAACTGGGCCGTGGCGCCAAGGACGACCGCGTCATCTCCAACGTGGTGATGATGGGCATGGGCGAGCCGCTGCTCAACTATGACCAGGTTGTGCCGGCCATGCGCCTGATGCTGGACGACCATGCCTACGGGCTGTCGCGCCGGCGCGTGACGCTGTCCACCTCCGGCGTGGTGCCGATGATGGACCGGCTGGCCAAGGATTTGCCCGTGGCGCTGGCGGTATCGCTGCACGCGTCCAACGATCCGTTGCGCGACATGCTGGTGCCGCTCAACAAGAAGTACCCGCTCGCCGAGCTGATGGCGGCTTGCCGCCGTTACCTGGAATTCGCCCCGCGCGATTTCATCACTTTCGAATACTGCATGCTGGATGGCGTCAATGACGGCGTCGAGCATGCCCGGGAACTGCTGAAGCTTGTGGCCGATGTGCCCTGCAAGTTCAACCTGATCCCGTTCAACCCCTTCCCGGAGTCGGGCCTCAAGCGCTCAAACAACGAGCAGATCCGCCGCTTCGCCCAGGTCCTGATGGACGCCGGCATCGTCACCACCATCCGCAAGACGCGCGGCGACGATATCGATGCCGCTTGCGGCCAGCTCGCGGGCGAGGTCAAGGACCGTACCCGCCTGGCCCAGCGCGGCAAGTTCGGCAAGATCACGCCGATTGTGGCGGCGCCCGCGGCCGGCCAGCCGCAAGAGGCCCGGCCTGCATGACCCGTCTGATAGTTGCGGTCCTGATGGGGCTGGTGCTGCTGTCCGCGTGCCAGTTGCCGCCGCCGGCCAAGCCCGAGTTGCCGACCGCATCCGACCAGACCGAGCTGAGCCGGCGGGCCACTATCCGTCTCCAGTTGGCTACCAGCTACCTTGAAGCCGGACAGTACACCGTCGCGCTGGACGAGGCCAAGCAGGCCATCGCCATCGACCCGACGCTGGTCGACGCGTACCATATCCGCGCGTTGGTCTACATGAACATGAACGAGCGCGTGCTGGCGGAAGAGAGCTTCCGTAGCGCGCTGGCCATGCGCGCCGATGACGGCGACGTGCTGAACAACTACGGCTGGTTCCTGTGCGTGAACGGGCGCTATGCCGAGGCCGTGCCCTACCTGGAGCGCGCGGTCAACGCGCCTTCGGCAAGCGGGCCCGGCAAGGCACTGACCAGCCTTGGCGCCTGCCAGCTGCGCAATGGCAACAGCGAGGCAGCCGAGAAGAGCTTGTTCGGCGCCTTGCGCTACGATCGCAACAATCCGGTAGCCAACAACAACCTGGCGCTGCTGTATTACCAGCGCGGGGACTACCAGCGTGCCCAGCAGTATGTCGGCCGCATCAACAGCAGCAATTTCGTCAGCGCGCAATCCCTCTGGCTGGGTGCGCGCATTGCCCGCCGTCAGGGTGATGTAGCGGCGCAGAATGCCCTGGTGGCACAGCTGCGCAGCCGTTTCCCCGATTCGCGTGAGTTGACCGCATACGAACAAGGAGCATGGGATGAGTGAGCACGAGCGCGCCGAAGGCCAGACTGCAGCGACGGGTCATGCGGGGGGTACCCCTGCGGATGCCGGGCGCGAGGCGGTGGCGCGCGAGATCGGCGAACGCCTGGCGCAAGCGCGCAAGGATCAGCGTTTCTCGCTGGAAGATGTTAGTGCGCGGCTGAAGGTCGCCTCGCACAAGCTGGCCGCCATCGAGCAGGGCGACGTCGCGGCACTGCCCGACGTGACCTTTGCCAAGGGTGTGATGCGCGCCTACGCACGCATGCTCCAGATCGACATCGACGCTTTGCTTGCGCGTTTCCACGCGCAGGCTGTGCCGGTAGTGGAAATCGGCATGCGCCGCGAAGGTGGCCTGAATGAGAGCTTCGACGACCGTAACCGCTTTGGCTCCGGCGGCTCCGGCGGCCGGTGGATCTGGCTGGCCCTGGTGGTCGCCGTGATCGGTGGCGGGGTGCTGTTCGGGCTGGACCACTTCAAGCAATGGATCGAGGCGCGCAAGGACACGCTTACGGCACCCCCGGCGGCCGAAGCCACGGTGCAAGGCAGCGAGCCCGGTACCGTCACGGCCGCACTGCCGCCGGTGATGGCCGCGTCCGATGCCCCCGCGCCGTCCGAGTCGCTGCCCGCCAGCGGCCCGGCGGCGGTGGCGCCAGCGCTTTCGGCGGCACCCGCACCTTCGGCAGCACCCGCTCCGGCCGCCGTGGCCGCCGTCTCCGCGGTCGCTGCTTCAGCGGCAGTGCCTGCCCCCGCAGCGGCAGACGGGGCCGCCGAGCTGCGCATCCGTTTTGCATCGGATACCTGGTACGAGATCCGCGACCGTAGCGGCAAGGTTGTGCTCGGCGGGACTGCGCGCGCGGGCCAGGATCTCAGCGGCGGCGGTACGCCACCGTACAAAATCGTGATCGGCAACGTCAAGGGCGTCGAGTCGCTGACGCGCAACGGCGCGCCGGTCGACCTGAAGGCGGCCAACCGCAATAACGTGGCGCGCCTGACGCTGCCCTGAACATCGTTTCTCCAGCCATGCGCAACGCCGCATTGCAAGGTGGTAATGCTATGAACCAAAAGGCTTGTATGCCGGTGCTGCCCGGCCCGCTGCCCCGCCGCAAAACGCGCCAGGCGCGCGTGGTGTGGGGCGACAACGTGGTCACGATCGGTGGCGACGCTCCCGTGCGCGTGCAGTCGATGACGAACACCGACACGGTGGACGCCATCGGCACCGCGATCCAGGTCAAGGAGCTGGCGCGTGCCGGTTCCGAAATCGTGCGCATCACGGTCAACACGCCGGAAGCCGCGGCTGCGGTGCCCGCCCTGCGCGAGCAGCTGGACCGCATGGGCGTGAACGTGCCGCTGGTGGGCGACTTCCACTACAACGGCCACACGCTGCTGCGCGATTATCCCGACTGCGCCCAGGCGTTGTCGAAGTACCGCATCAACCCCGGCAACGTGGGGCAGGGCGCCAAGCGCGATACGCAATTCGCGCAGATGATCGAGATGGCCTGCCGCTACGACAAGCCGGTGCGCATCGGCGTGAACTGGGGCAGCCTGGACCAGTCGCTGCTGGCGCGCATCATGGACGAGAACGCCCAGCGTGCCGAGCCGTGGCCGGCGCAGAACGTGATGGTCGAGGCATTGATCACCTCCGCGATCGAGTCGGCGAAGAAGGCCGAGGAAATCGGGCTTTCGGGTGATCAGATCATCCTGTCGTGCAAGGTCTCGCAGGTGCAGGAACTGATCGCTGTGTATCGCGAGCTGACCAAGCGCTGCGACTACGCATTGCACCTCGGGCTGACCGAGGCGGGCATGGGCAGCAAAGGGATCGTGGCCTCCACCGCCGCGCTGTCGGTGCTGCTGCAGGAAGGCATTGGCGACACCATCCGCATTTCGCTGACGCCGGAACCCGGCGCTGCGCGCGAGAAGGAAGTCTACGTGGGGCAGGAGATCCTGCAGACCATGGGCCTGCGCAACTTCACCCCGATGGTGATTGCCTGCCCGGGCTGTGGCCGTACCACCAGCACCACCTTTCAGGAGCTGGCGTCCAGCATCCAGAGCTATCTGCGCGAGCAGATGCCGACCTGGAAGACCGCCTACCCTGGCGTGGAAGAAATGGATGTGGCGGTGATGGGCTGCATCGTGAACGGGCCGGGCGAAAGCAAGCATGCCAATATCGGCATCTCGCTGCCGGGCTCGGGCGAATCGCCGGCAGCGCCGGTGTTTGTTGATGGCGTGAAGGTCAAGACGCTGCGCGGCGATCGCATCGCCGAGGAATTCCAGGCGATCGTGGACGATTATGTGCGCACCCACTACGGCAACAAGGCCGGGAGCGCCGGCAATGAGGTGGCAGCCTGAGCCGTTGCGGCCAGGCGCTACAGGGAAAGACAAGACACAATGAACCAACCCGTGAATCCGGCGGCCGCCAGCGATGGCGCCAAGGCTGCCGACAGCAAGGCAGAGAGCAAGAGCAAGGCGGTGAAAGCACTGCAGGGCGTCAAGGGCATGAACGACATGCTGCCCGCCGACGCACCGCTGTGGGAGCATTTCGAGAACGCCTCGCGCGCGATGCTGCGTGCCTACGGCTACCAGCAGGTCCGCACACCCATCGTTGAGCACACGCAGCTGTTCGTGCGCGGCATCGGCGAAGTCACCGACATCGTCGAGAAGGAAATGTATTCCTTCACCGATGCGCTCAACGGCGAGCAGCTGACGCTGCGCCCCGAGGGCACGGCGGCCGCGGTGCGGGCCACCATCGAGCACAACCTGCTGTACGACGGCCCCAAGCGCCTGTGGTACACCGGTCCGATGTTCCGCCACGAGCGTCCCCAGCGCGGGCGCTATCGCCAGTTCCACCAGCTCGGCGCCGAGGCCCTCGGCTTTGCCGGCCCGGACGTGGATGCCGAGATCATCATGATGTGCCAGCGCCTGTGGGATGACCTGGGCCTGGTCGGCGTGCGCCTCGAACTCAATTCGCTGGGCCAGGCCGAAGAGCGCGCCGCGCACCGCGAAGAACTGATCAAATACCTGGAAGGCTTCCAGGACATTCTTGACGAAGACAGCAAGCGCCGCCTGTACACCAACCCGCTGCGCGTGCTGGATACCAAGAATCCCGCGCTGCAGGAAATGGCAAGCAACGCGCCCAAGCTGATCGATTTCCTGGGCGAGGAGTCGCTTGCCCACTTCGACGGCGTGCAGCGCCTGCTCAAGGCCAACAACATCCCGTTCAAGATCAATCCGCGCCTGGTGCGCGGGCTGGACTACTACAACCTGACGGTGTTCGAGTGGATCACCGACAAGCTCGGCGCGCAGGGCACCATCGCCGGCGGCGGCCGCTACGATCCGCTGATCGCGCAGATGGGCGGCAAGGCGGCACCGGCTTGTGGCTGGGCGATGGGCATCGAGCGCATCATTGAGCTGCTGCGCGAGGAAAAGCTCGTGCCGCAGGCGGAAGGCGCCGATGTGTACCTCGTCCACCAGGGCGAAGCGGCTGGCCAGCAGGCCATGATCATCGCCGAGCGCCTGCGCGATGCCGGCCTCGACGTGCTGCTGCATGCCACGCCCGACGGCAAGAGCGGCAGCTTCAAGTCGCAGATGAAGCGCGCCGACGGTAGCGGTGCGGCCTATGCCGTTATCATTGGCGAGGATGAGGTGGTGGCGGGCACGGCACAGGTCAAGGACCTGCGCCAGGGCGCCCAGGCCGAAGGCGGCGGCGCGCAGGTGACGGTGGAGGCTGAAAAGCTGGTCGACCACATCATCGACGCCATGGTTGGCGCCAGCGAGTAAGCCTGCAGGTCAGCAGGCGGCATCGGAACCAGGGACCGCAAGAGCGCGGTCCTTCATACAAACAAACGCGGGTGGATCCCTCGACATGGCTTACGATCTAGAAGAACAGGAACAGCTTGAGAGCCTCAAGGCCTGGTGGCGCCAGTACGGCAACACCGTGACCTGGGCCTTGATCGCCGGCTTGCTGGCCTTCGCTGCCTGGAGCGGCTGGAACTACTGGCAGCGCAAGCAGGCCGGGGAAGCGGCGCTGCTGTACGAGCAGGTGGTCAAGGCGGCCGAGAGCCGCGATGTCGAGCGGATCAAGCGCGCCGCCGGCGACCTTGAGGAAAAGTTCGGCAAGACCGCCTACGGCCCCATGACCGCGCTGGTATCGGCCAAGGTGCTGTACGATGCAGGCGACCTGGCTGGTACGAAGGCCCAGTTGCAATGGGCGATCGACCATGGCGATGGCGAGTATGCTCACCTCGCGCGCGTGCGCCTGGCTGGCGTGCTGCTTGACGAGAAGGCCTACGACCAGGGCCTGGCACTGCTCAAGGACGAGCCGCCGGCACCGTTCGTGGCGCTGTATGCGGACCGCCGGGGCGATCTGCTGGCTGCCCAGGACAAGCGCCCGGAAGCCCGCTCGGCCTACCAGAAGGCGCTCGACAAGCTGAGCGCCAACGATGCAGCCATGCGCCAGATCATTCAGTTCAAGCTTGACGCGCTGGGCACCGCCTGAAGGCGGTTGGCCCGGCTCGCCGACAGGCCCGCGGGATTCGCATGCCATGCATGCCCCGCTTGCCCGCACCCTTGCGCCTCAACTTAAATCAGGATCGGAACCTCATGAAGTCATTGTTTTCCGGCACGGCCCAGAACCAGCAACACGGCAAATCTGTCCGCGGCCTGGTGGTGGCCGCCGCTTGTGCGGCCAGCGTCGCCAGCCTGGGCGGCTGCTCGCTGTTCAGCAAGGCTGACAAGCGCACGCCGGTCGAACTCAAGCCGATCACCCAGACGCTGTCGGTGCGCCAGGCCTGGAAGGCCAGCGTCGGCAAGAGCGGCCCGTACTCGCTGCAGCCCGCCGTCTCCGGCGGCACCGTCTATGCATCTGCCAATGGCGGCAAGGTGCTGGCGCTCGATGGCGTCACGGGACGCACCTTGTGGGAGGCCAAGACCGACATCGACCTGACCTCCGGCCCCGGCAGCGACGGCACCGTCACGGCCGTGGCGGGCGAGAAGGGCGCGGTCTTCGCCTTTGACGCCAGCGGCAAGCAGATCTGGAAGAAGCAGGTCAATGGGGAGGTTCTCTCGGCGCCGCTGGTCGGCAACGGCCTGGTGGTCGTGCGCACGACCGATACGCGGGTGCTTGGCCTGGATGCGCAGACCGGCGAGCGCCGCTGGATCTACCAGCGCTCGCAGACCGCCCTCAATCTGCGTGCCTCGATGGGCATGGTGTTTGCCGGCGACGGCATTGTGATGGGCTTCCCCGGCGGCAAGCTGGGTGTGCTGTCTCCGGGCAACGGCGTGCTGCGCTGGGAGAGCACGGTTTCCTATCCGAAGGGCGTGTCCGAGATCGAACGGCTTAACGATGTGACGGGCCAGCCCATGGTCAGTGGCCGCCAGGTCTGCGCGACCACGTTCCAGGGCCGGATCGCCTGCCTTGAGCTGACCAATGGCCAGCCGCAGTGGGGCAAGGATTTCTCTTCGCCGACCGGCCCCGCGCAGGATGACACTTCGCTGTACGCCGGGGACGAGCGCTCCGTGGTCCATGCGTTTGACCGCCAGAACGGCACTGAACGCTGGAAGAACGATCAACTGCTGTACCGCCGTCTCGGCACGCCGCTGGCGGTGGGACGTTCGGTGGTGGCGGGCGATTACGAAGGCTATGTACACTTCTTGTCGCGCGAGGACGGCCAGTTCGTGGCACGCCTGAAAACCGATGGCAGCGAGATTACCGCTGCGCCGGTGGTGGCGGGCCCGTCGCTGGTGGTACAGACACGCGACGGCAACCTCTACGGCTTCGTGCCGGACTGAGGCGGTCGACATTCATGGCGACTGTCCGTGCACCTGTCGGCACGGGCGGCGCCAATCCGGTAGCGCGGCCCTTCTGGCTGTGCAGGTGAACGAGGTCGGGTTGCAACGCAAGCCTGATCACCCGACAGGAAAAGTGGCCAGGCGCGCGACGCCCGGCCGTCGGACCCATATCACTCCGGAGTTCCTGGGGGGCGGCATCTGCCGGCCCCCATTTCCGTTTATTGCATGAAACCAGTTATCGCTCTGGTCGGCCGTCCCAATGTGGGCAAGTCGACGCTATTCAACCGCATGACCCGATCGCGCGACGCGCTTGTCGCCGATCTGCCCGGGCTCACGCGCGATCGCCACTATGGCGAAGGCCGCATCGGTGAACGTCCGTTCATCGCCATCGACACCGGCGGCTTCGAGCCGGTGGCCAAGGAAGGCATCGTTGCCGAGATGGCCAAGCAGACCCGCCAGGCGGTGGTCGAGGCCGACGTGGTGATCTTCCTCGTCGACGGCCGCCTCGGGCTGGCGCCCCAGGACCGGGTGATCGCCGATTACCTGCGCAAGACCGGGCGCCGCGTCATGCTGGCCGTGAACAAGGCCGAGGGCATGAAGTACACGACCGTGGTGTCGGAGTTCTACGAGCTTGGCATGGGCGACCCCTATGCCATTTCGTCGACCCACGGCGATGGCGTGCGCGAGCTGGTCGACGAGGCGTTGGAACTGGCGGTGAAAGAGCGCCCGGAACTCGCCGAGGAAGACGAGGGCGCCCAGCGCGGCGTCAAGATCGCGATCGTGGGCCGGCCGAACGTGGGCAAGTCCACGCTGGTCAACACCCTGATCGGCGAAGAACGCGTGATCGCGTTCGACATGCCCGGCACCACGCGGGATGCCATCTATGTGGAGTTCGAGCGCGGCGGCAAGCCCTATACGCTGATCGACACGGCCGGCCTGCGCAAGCGCGGCAAGGTGTTCGAGGCCATCGAGAAGTTCTCGGTGGTCAAGACGCTGCAATCGATCGCCGATGCGAACGTCGTGGTGCTGCTGCTCGACGCGCAGCAGGACGTGTCGGAGCAGGATGCGCACATCGCCGGCTTCATCGTGGAATCCGGGCGCGCGCTGGTGGTTGGCGTCAACAAGTGGGACGGCCTCGACGGCCATAGCCGCGACCGTATCAAGCACGATCTGGAGCGCAAGCTGCAGTTCCTGGACTTCGCCAACTTCCACTTTGTGTCGGCGCAGCAGCGCACGGGCATCAGCGCGCTGCTGCGCTCGGTGGACGACGCGTATGCCGCGGCCATGGTCAAGCTGCCCACGCCGCAGCTCACTCGGATCCTGCAGGAAGCGGTCGAGTTCCAGCAGCCGCGGCGTGTCGGCGCGACGCGGCCCAAGCTGCGCTATGCGCACCAGGGCGGGTCCAATCCGCCCATCATCATCGTGCACGGCAATTCGCTTTCGGGCATCGCCGACACCTATCGGCGCTATCTCGAAAACCGTTTCCGCTCGGCTTTCAAACTGAAGGGCACACCGCTTCGCATCGAATTTAGAACGAACAAAAACCCATATGCAGACTCGAAGGATTGAGTCAGTCGACGGGAGCCCGGGCGGGCAAGTTTCGTTTGCGTTCGTTTGGAACTGAGGCTAAATTCACGGTAGCAGGGGGTTCCCTGCGAGGCGATGCTAGCTTGGTACCGTTTTGATCTTTTTTTGGCGCGGTTTGCGCCGTTTGACTTGAATCGGGGATTACCGTCCCCATCATCTATCACTAAATCTATAAATTTGGAGTGTGCCATGAGCAACAAAGGGCAATTGCTACAAGACCCGTTCCTGAACGCGCTGCGCAAAGAGCACGTACCGGTTTCCATCTACCTCGTCAATGGCATCAAGCTGCAAGGCAATATCGAGTCGTTCGACCAGTACGTCGTCCTGTTGCGCAACACCGTGACGCAGATGGTCTACAAGCATGCGATTTCCACCGTCGTACCGGCCCGCGCCGTGAATTTCCGCGTGGACGAAACGGCTGAAGGCTGATCATTCGCGGATAGCACCGCAGTTTTCCGGCAGGCCAGTCGTACCACGGCACGGCCGCCAGTTGCCGGTGTCGCGCAGGGGCCAGATGCTCCGGCGCGACACCAAAAGACGCCAGCCCATCCTGGCTGCAAAGTGGCCACGGACACGGACATGCTTCACCCTGGTGCATTCCGCCACGGACAGCGTCCCCGCTTCAAGCGTCTTCCCCCGGCCAGGGCTCTTGCCTAACGGCGCAAGCCGCTGCCATCCAGTAGCCTCCAACCCGTTTTCCTTTCTCGCGTTTCGCGATCCTCCCGTTTGCAATCTAGAGCCACTTCCAATTCCGAGTCTTCCCGCGCCATCCTCGTTGGTGTCGATTTCGGCAAGCATGATTTCCAGGAAAGCCTGAGCGAGCTGGCGTTGCTGACGTCGACCGCGGGGTCCACGCCGGTGCACACGCTGACCGGGCGCAGGTCCCGTCCCGACCCGGCGCTGTTCATCGGTTCCGGCAAGGCGGAGGAACTGAAGGAGGCCGCCGATGCACTCGATGCCGACGTGGTGGTATTCAACCACTCGCTCAGCCCTGCCCAGCAACGCAATCTCGAGCGCTTCCTGCAGCGTCATGTCATCGACCGAACGGGGCTGATCCTGGACATCTTCGGCCAGCGGGCGCAGAGCCACGTCGGCAAGGTGCAGGTCGAGCTTGCCCAGGTCCAGTACCAGGCCTCGCGGCTGGTCCGCGCCTGGAGCCACCTGGAGCGGCAGAAGGGGGGCATTGGCATGCGTGGCGGCCCGGGCGAGCGCCAGCTCGAGCTCGACCGCCGCCTGCTGGACGAGCGCGCCAAGCGGCTGAAGGCTGACCTGACGCGACTGCAGCGCCAGCACAGCACCCAGCGGCGCGCGCGCGCGCGCAACGACACCCTGAGCATCTCGCTGGTCGGCTATACCAACGCAGGCAAGTCGACGTTGTTCAACGGCCTCACCAAGGCCAGGGCCTACGCCGCGGACCAGCTGTTCGCCACGCTGGATACCACTTCGCGCCGGCTGTACCTGGAAGGCGTGGGCAACGTGGTGCTGTCGGATACCGTGGGATTCATCCGCGACCTGCCGACCCAGCTGGTGGCCGCGTTCCGCGCCACGCTGGAGGAGACCGTGCACGCGGACCTGCTGCTGCATGTGGTCGATGCTTCCAGCCCGGTGCGCCACGAGCAGGTCGAGCAGGTCAACCGTGTGCTGGCCGAAATCAATGCCGACGACATCCCGCAGATCGTGGTGATGAACAAGATCGACGCGTCGCCGGAACTGCTCGAGCTGGGCCCCCGCGTGGAGCGCAACGAAGAGGGTGTGCCGACCCGCGTGTTCGTCAGTGCGCGCGACGGCATTGGCCTGGATACCTTGCGCGAGGCGCTGGTGGAAGTGGCGCGCTGGCTGGCCGAGCGCCCGCCAGAGCGTCCCCCGCTGGATCCGCGCCTTGCCGATGCGCAGCCTTACCCGGATGACGATTTCGACAGCGATTTTGACGGCGATGACACCCGGGTGGATCCGGAAGAACCCGACACGCAGTGAGCCAGTTCGACGGAAATCGCAGCCAGATTGCCCCAAATGGGTAAAAGTGGCGTCGATGACTGTTAGAATCCCCCTGTTCCAACTATCCCGGACCCGTGCACTTCATGCCCCTGTTTCCCCGGAATTCTGAATCGAGCCATGCCTTTGGCAGCCGCGCAGGTGGCCGCAACGGCGGCCATGCACCGTCGCGAACGGCCTGGCAGCGTTTGCGCGCGATCCTGTCTTTGAACGATCCCCGTTGGGGTAGGGGCGGCCCGGATGACGAAGACAAAGACAAGGACAAGGATAGCCGCGACAACAATCGCCAGCAAAACCAGCGTCCGCCCCAGGATGGCCCGCCCGACCTCGACGAGCTCTGGCGCGATTTCAACCGTCGCCTGAACGGCCTGCTTGGCCGCAAGGAAAACGGTGGTGGCGGCAACCAGGGCTTCGGCGGCGGTGCGCGCACGCCGGGCAAGGGCTCGGGGATCGGCGCCGGCGTGGTGGTGATCGCAGCGGTCGGCATCTGGCTGGCCAGCGGTTTCTTCATGGTGCAGGAAGGCCAGACCGCCGTTATCCTCCAGTTCGGCAAGTTCAAGTACACCACGGGCCCGGGTATCAACTGGCGCCTGCCGTACCCGATCCAGTCCGCCGAAATCGTCAACCTGTCGGGCGTGCGCTCGGTTGAGGTGGGCCGTTCCACCTCGATCAAGGACAGCAACCTGAAGGACGCGTCGATGCTGACGCAGGACGAGAACATCATCGACGTCCGCTTCACGGTGCAGTACGACATCCAGGACGCGAGCGAATTCCTGTTCTACAACAAGACCGACCGTGGTGGCGACGAAGAACTGGTGACCCAGGCTGCCGAGACCTCGGTGCGCGAGATCGTCGGGCGCAACAAGATGGACGCGGTGCTCTACGAGAACCGTGAACAGATTGCCCAGAACCTGGCCAAGTCGATCCAGTCGATCCTGACCGCGTACAAGACCGGCATCCGCGTGATTTCCGTCAACGTCCAGAGCGTGCAGCCGCCCGAGCAGGTCCAGGCCGCCTTTGACGATGTCAACAAGGCCAGCCAGGACCGCGAACGCGCCATCAGCGAAGGCCAGGCCTACGCCAATGACGTGATTCCGCGCGCCAAGGGTACCGCCGCGCGCCTGAACGAAGAAGCCGAAGCCTACAAGGCGCGAGTGACCGCCCAGGCCGAAGGCGATGCCTCGCGTTTCCGCCAGGTCCAGGCCGAGTATGCCAAGGCCCCGCAGGTGACGCGTGATCGCATCTATATCGAGACCATGCAGCAGATCTATACCAATTCGACCAAGGTGCTGGTGGATTCACGCCAGGGCAACAATCTCCTCTACCTGCCGCTGGACAAGCTGATGTCGCAATCGGCGGTGGATGCGCGCGCGCCGGCTTCCGGTGCCGCGCAGGCCCCTGCCGCGGGCAGCGGCACGTCTCCCGCGCCCGATGCCAGCGGCGATAACCGGTCGCGCGAGCTGTTGCGCAACCGTGACCGCGATTCGCGCTGAGGAGACCCGACATGAACCGACTGATTTCCGTAGTAATCGGCCTCTTCATCGTGCTGGCGATCGGCTCCTCGATGGTATTCGTGGTGGACCAGCGTCAGTACGCCGTGGTGTTCGCCTTTGGCCAGATCAAGCAGGTGGTGAACGAGCCGGGCCTGCACTTCAAGTTGCCGCCGCCGCTGCAGAACGTGATTTTCATGGATCGCCGCCTGCTGACGATCGACGTGGCCGCTTCGGAGCGCTTCCTGACGGCCGAGAAGAAGAGCATGGTGGTGGACTGGTTCGTCAAGTGGCGCATCACCGATCCGCGCAAGTTCTACGTGGCCTTCAACGGCAACATCCGCGGCGCGCAGGACCGCATGACCCAGCGTATCGACTCCGTCGCCCGCGAGGAATTCGGCAAGCGCACGGTGGCGGAGCTGGTGGCCGGCGAGCGCGAGAAGGTGATGCAGAATATCCGCTCCGCGATGGCCGACTATGCGCAGTCCGTGGGCGTCGAGATCATCGACGTGCGCCTCAAGCGTGTCGACCTGCTGCCCGCGATCAGCGAATCGGTGTACCGCCGCATGGAAGCCGAGCGCAAGCGCGTGGCCAATGAGCTGCGCTCCACCGGCGCGGCCGAGGGCGAGAAGATCCGCGCCGATGCCGATCGTCAGCGTGAAGTCGTGCTGGCCGAGGCCTACCGCGATGCGCAGAAGATCAAGGGCGAGGGCGATGCCCGCGCTTCGCAGATCTACGCCGAATCGTTTGGCCGGGATCCCCAGTTCGCGCAGTTCTGGCGCAGCATGGAGGCTTACCGCAATACGTTTCGCGACAAGCGCGACGTGCTGGTGCTGGAGCCCAATTCCGACTTCTTCCGCTATATGCGGTCGTCGGGCGGCGCAGCGGCGCCGGCGGCAGCGCCTCCGGCGAGCCGTCGCTAAGCTAGGCGGTTCCGTCCGCCAGGCGCTTCGACAAAACCCCGGCTTGCCGGGGTTTTGTCCGGCTGGAGGGGTGGCCAGCGAGGCTCCCGAGGGGCGTCGCTGCCGTCTCATCCGCCATGCCAGGTGACTGGCTCCCCGCTTGCGGCTGGCGCCTGCGGCACGGCGCGCGGCGGGATCGAATTTCAACGGGTGGCTCAAGGCCCCCCGGCAACTGTGTGAAGTGAAGAGATTTACCATGTCCAATCACTGGCTCCTGCCTGAAAACATCGCCGACGTGCTGCCGTCGGAGGCCCGCAAGATCGAAGAACTGCGCCGCCGCATGCTGGACTTGTTCCGCACCTACGGCTACGAGTTGGTCATGCCGCCGATGCTGGAATACCTGGAATCGCTGCTCACCGGTACCGGGCACGACCTCGACCTGCGCACGCTCAAGCTGGTCGACCAGCTCTCCGGCCGCACCATGGGCCTGCGTGCCGACATCACGCCGCAGGTCGCCCGCATCGACGCCCACTTGCTGAACCGCTCCGGCGTGACCCGGCTGTGCTACGCCGGCAATGTGCTGCACGCTCGCCCGGCCGGCTTTCGCGCAACCCGCGAGCCGATCCAGGTTGGCGCGGAGATCTACGGCCATGCCGGCCTGGAAGCGGATGTGGAAATCCAGGCCCTGATGCTGGCTGCGCTGCAGGTTGCCGGCCTGACCGAGATCCGTCTCGACCTTTGCCACGCGGGCATCCTGGAAGCGTTGCTGGACGGCCTGCCGTCCAGCCGCAAGATCGAGGACGTGCTGTTCGCGGCCCTGGAAACCAAGGATGTGTCGGCGCTGCGCGAGTTGACCGAAGGCATGCCGCAGGCTGAGCGCGACGCGCTGCTGGCGCTGCCGACGCTGTACGGCGGCATAGAGGTGATCGAGCGCGCCCGCGCGACCCTGCCGGCGAGCCCGGTGATTGGCCGTGCGCTGGACGAACTGGCTGCGCTGGCCGCGGAAGTGAGCGGGGCGAGCGTCAATATCGACCTGTCCGACCTGCGCGGCTACCACTATCACAGTGGCGTGATGTTCACGGCCTACGTGGCTGGCTTGCCCAACTACGTGGCGCGCGGTGGCCGCTACGACAAGGTCGGCGAGGCCTTTGGCCGCGCCCGGCCGGCAACCGGCTTCTCACTGGATTTGCGCGAAGTAGCCTCGCTTTCGCCGCTGGAAGTGCGCGCTTTTGCCATTTTCGCGCCGTGGGATGCGGATCCTGCCTTGCGCGCCGCGATTACCGCGCTGCGCGCCGCTGGCGAGATCGTCATCCAGTCGCTGCCGGGGCACACGCACCAGCTCGACGAGTTCAACTGCGATCGCCAACTGGTACGCCAGGATGGCGGCTGGACGGTGATTCCACGCAGCGACGGGGCCTGAGCGCAAGCGCCAAGCCGCGGAATTCCCCCGCGTTGCGGGCCGATCTCCCCAAAATCGGGGAGTTGACCTGCAACGAGAGTAAAATACGTTTTTAACCCACTGACCAAAATCAACATGTCCGCTTCTGCAGTAAGCCAGGGACGCAATGTCGTCGTGATCGGCACCCAATGGGGTGACGAAGGCAAGGGAAAAATCGTCGATTGGCTTACCGATCATGCAAAGGGCGTGGTGCGGTTCCAGGGCGGCCACAATGCCGGCCATACGCTCATCATCGGCGGCAAGAAGACCATCCTGCGCCTGATTCCCTCGGGCATCATGCGTGAAGGCACGATCTGCTACATCGGCAACGGCGTCGTGCTGTCGCCGGAGGCGCTGTTCCGTGAGATCGAGGAACTGGAAACCGCCGGCCTGCAGGTGCAGAACCGCCTGCGCATTTCCGAAGCGACCACGCTGATCCTGCCGTACCACGTGGCCATCGACAAGGCCCGTGAAGTGCGCCGTGGCGCCGACAAGATCGGCACCACCGGCCGCGGCATCGGCCCGGCCTATGAAGACAAGGTGGCCCGCCGCGCGCTGCGCGTGCAGGACCTGTTCGATCCCAAGTGCTTCGCCGAAAAGCTGCGCGAGAACCTCGACCTGCATAACTTCATGCTGACCCAGTACCTGGGCGCGGAAGCGGTCGACTACCAGCAGACGCTCGACGAAATGCTGGCGTACGCGCCGCGCCTGGCCCCGATGGTGGCCGACGTGTCGGCTGAGCTGTACGCGGTCAATGCTGCCGGCGGCAACCTGATGTTCGAAGGCGCGCAAGGCACGCTGCTCGACGTCGACCATGGCACCTATCCGTTCGTTACCTCCAGCAACTGCGTAGCCGGTGCGGCCGCTGCCGGTGCTGGCGTTGGCCCGGGCCGCCTGAACTACATCCTGGGCATCACCAAGGCGTACTGCACCCGCGTGGGCGCAGGCCCGTTCCCCAGCGAGCTGTACGACAACGACAACCCCAAGCGCCAGGACCCGGTGGGCGTGCGCCTGGCCAACGTCGGCAAGGAGTTCGGCTCGGTGACCGGGCGACCGCGCCGTACCGGCTGGCTCGATGCCGCCGCGCTCAAGCGTTCGGTGCAGATCAACGGCGTGTCGGGTCTTTGCATGACCAAGCTCGACGTGCTGGATGGCCTTGAAACCCTCAAGCTGTGCGTGGGCTATGAGCTGGACGGCAAGACCGTCGACATCCTGCCGCGTGGCTCGGATGCCGTGGCGCGCTGCGTGCCGGTGTATGAGGAATTCCCGGGCTGGAACGAATCCACGTTCGGCGTGAAGGCCTGGGATGCGCTGCCGGAACAGGCGCGCACCTACCTGAAGCGCGTCGAGGAAGTGGTCGGCATCCCGATCGACATGATCTCGACCGGCCCGGACCGCGACGAAACCATCCTGCTGCGTCACCCGTACGTAGCCTGATGTTGTCTTGCCCGTAAGGGCGCCGCGCGGCTCAACGAGGCCGCGCAGGCAAAAAGACGGCAGCTGCACAAGAGCAAATCGGCCCGCGCAAGCGGGCCGAAACTTTATCGGTCGACAGACCTCAAGCCTAAAGCCGAAGAGCTAAAACAATCATGACCCTGCCATCGAACGACGAAGAGAACCTGTGGATCTCGTGGGACGACTACCACAGCCTGATCGCGCGTCTGGCGCTGAACGTCCACGAGTCGGGCTGGAAGTTCGACAAGATCCTGTGCCTGGCCCGCGGTGGCCTGCGCGTTGGCGACCAGATGTCCCGTATCTTTGACGTGCCTCTCGCCATCCTGGCCACCAGCAGCTACCGCGAGGCAGCGGGCACGCAGCAGGGCGATCTCGATATTGCGCAGTACATCACCATGACCAAGGGCGACCTCTCCGGCAAGATCCTGCTGGTCGATGACCTGGTGGATTCCGGCGTCACGCTGGAGCGCGTGGGCCGCCATCTGCAGGAGCGCTATCCCGCCGTGACGGAAGTGCGTTCGTCCGTGCTGTGGTACAAGGCCTGCTCCAAGGTCAAGCCGGACTACCACGTGACCTACCTGCCGACGAATCCCTGGATTCACCAGCCGTTCGAAGAGTACGACACGCTGCGTCCGCACAACCTGGCGGCCTGGCTCAAGCGCGGCAAGCACGCCGCCGGCAGCTCGCAGGCCTGATCGCGGGCGATCCGGGCAAACGAGCGGCAACTGCGGGGGCAGCGGCAAGCCGCCCTCGCAGTTGCCGCTCGTTTCCTGCTTAATACGCGACCGTGTAGCGCTGGCGCGAGTGCGCCGGTTTTTCCACTTCGTCGATCATGGCGATGGCATAGTCTTCCATCGAGATCCAGCTCTTGCCGCTGGCGTCGGAGAGCAGCGTCTCCTCGCCCACGCGGAACTTGCCCGTGCGCGTGCCCGGCTCGAACAGGGCTGCGGGGGACAGGAAGGTCCAGTCGATCGCTGTCTCGCTGCGCAGGGCGTTGAGGAAGTCGCGTCCCGCCAGGGCCTCCGCCTTATAGGCTTCCGGGAACTGCGGCGTGTCGACCAGTTGCGCGCCCGGTGCCACGAAGAGGCTGCCCGCGCCGCCCACCACCAGCAGGCGGGGCACGCCGGCGGCCTTGACCGCGGAGGTGATCTGTTCGGCCGTGGTCTGCAGGAAACGTACCGTGCTGATTGCCACGTCGTGGCCGGCGAGGGCGGCCGCCAGGGCCTTGGTGTCCGCGGCATCAGCATTGATCGTGGCGAGGCCCGGCCGCGCGGCAAGCTTGTCGGCCTGGCGTGCGATAGCGGTGACCGTGTGTCCGCGGCTCAGGGCTTCGTCGATGAGGCGGGTGCCGACACGGCCGGTGGCGCCGATGATTGCGATCTTCATGTTGACTCCTTTGTTGCGCTGTTGAATATCGATATGAAACTATATTAGTTACATATCGGGATAAAAATTTTACGGCTTGCGTTGCCGGGCCGCGCGCTCCACATCGGCGAGCATGCCGGCAATCGTG
Source organism: Cupriavidus sp. PET2-C1 (assembly GCF_054515855.1). NCBI lineage: Bacteria > Pseudomonadati > Pseudomonadota > Betaproteobacteria > Burkholderiales > Burkholderiaceae > Cupriavidus > Cupriavidus sp. PET2-C1. The sequence continues at coordinate 2,657,422 of NZ_CM137259.1, read as the reverse complement.
ATCCCGGCCAGCGCGCCATCCATCGCGGCCTGGGCCCGGTCCGCGGCGTGCTTCAGCGCGCCGGTAATTTCCCGTCCCACCATGCATGCCGGATTGGGCACGCTGTGGTGCGGCGCGATCAGCGTGGCCGACTCCACCGCACGGAACACATCGAGCAACGTGATCGATGCCGCCGCGCGCGCCAGCGAGGCGCCGCCGTTGCTCCCCATCACCGTGTTCACCAGCCCCGCCTCGGCCAACTGGCTGACCAGGCGGCGGATCAGGACCGGGTTCGTGCCCACGCTGCCCGCGATCAGCGACGACGGCAAGGGCTCCGCGGCGCTGGCCAGCAAGGTGAGGATATGGACGGCGACGGCGAATCGGCTGCTGGTGGTCATGGTGGGTGAGGCAATGTGAAACTATCTTAGTTACAGATAGCCGTCGCTGTCAAGCGACTGGCGGGCCACGCAGGCATGTAGATGTGGCATGCGCCTGCAGCAATAGGGTGGTTTGCGCCTGAAAACGTCGGAAAACGCGACATTCCAGCGTGTGAATGGCGGAAGAATGCCGGGAGCGCCACTGAAACTGATACACTCACCCGCAGCGCAGCAGTCGGCTGCTGCTCCGGCCGCGCCCTGGCAGTTCGTGTGAGCGCCAGGCTGTGTGGATGCCTCTGCCTCAACAGGCAAGAGCGGACTCCACGCCACGGAGCGGTCGTTGCTGTGACTGGTATTTAGTCAATAGTTAATTGTTAAGTCGCGCAGTCGCGCCAATATCGAATCGGGAGTGCCAAGTTGCAAGATCAGACGCCGGAAAACAAAAAACCCGCAGGGCTCGAAAGCGCTGCGGGTTTTCCGTTTGATCTGGTGCCCAGGAGAGGACTCGAACCTCCACAGTGTTGCCACCGCTAGGACCTGAACCTAGTGCGTCTACCAATTTCGCCACCTGGGCGGGCGTCGAAACAACCGAAGCGCTCATTATAGCGACCGCAAATCGTTTGTCAAATAATTCTAGAAAAAATTGAATCAGAATAACTATCCGATCCCTAGTCGGGAAGAAATCCTTGGCGTCCTGCGGACGTCGGGGTCGCCCTTGTCGGGCGGCGATATCGCCAAGGCGCTCGCTGTCACGCGCAAAGAACACGACGGCTTCCAGAAACGCCTCGCCGCCATGGAGCGCGACGGCCAGATCGAACTCAACCGCAAGGGCCGCTACGAGCTGGCCAACCAGCCTAACTTTGTGGTCGGCCGTGTGCAGGGCCATCGCGATGGCTTCGGCTTCCTGATCCGCGACGATGGCGATGACGACATCTTCCTGCCGGAACGCGAGCTGCAGAAGGCCATGCACAACGACCGCGCCCAGGTGCGCGTGATCGGCTACGACCGGCGCGGCCGGCCCGAAGGCCAGATCGTCGAGATCCTCGAGCGTGCCAACCGCTACGTGATCGGCCGCCTGCTGAGCGAAGGCGGCGTGCTGGTGGTGGCGCCCGAAGACAAGCGCATCAGCCAGGACATCCTGATCCCGCCGAAATCGCAAGGCAAGGCGCAAGTCGGCCAGGTGGTCAGCGTCGAGATCATCGACTACCCCGATCGCTACGTGCAGCCCGTGGGCCGCGTGGTGGAAGTGCTGGGCGACTTCGACGATCCCGGCATGGAAATCGAGATCGCCGTGCGCAAGTACGGCGTGCCGCATGAATTCTCGGATGCCTGCGCCAAAGAAGCCGCCGGCCTGCCCGACGAGGTGCGCGAGTCCGACCTGGAGCACCGCATCGACCTGCGCGACGTGCCGCTGGTGACGATCGACGGCGAAGACGCGCGCGACTTCGACGACGCTGTCTACTGCGAACCCGTCAAGATCGGCCGCTCGAAGGGCTGGCGCCTGGTGGTGGCGATTGCCGATGTGTCGCACTACGTGCGCCCCGGCACGGCGCTCGACGCCGATGCGCTGGATCGCGCCACCTCGGTGTACTTCCCGCGCCGCGTCATCCCGATGCTGCCGGAGAAGCTCTCCAACGGCCTGTGCTCGCTGAACCCGCAAGTCGACCGCCTGTGCATGGTGTGCGATGCGGTGATCACCGCCAAGGGCGAGCTCAAGGGCTATCAGTTCTATCCCGCCGTGATGCATTCGGCGGCGCGCCTGACCTATAACGAGGTCTGGTCGGTGCTGTCCAACACCAAGGGCCCGGAGGCGCATAAGCGTGCTGACCTGGTGCCGCACCTGCAGAACCTGTACGAGTTGTTCCAGGTCCTGCTCAAGGCGCGGCGCGAGCGTGGCGCGATCGACTTCGATACCACCGAGACCTACATCGTTTGCAATGCGCAGGGCAAGATCGAGCAGATCCTGCCGCGCACCCGCAACGACGCCCACCGCCTGATCGAGGAGTGCATGCTGGCCGCCAACGTGTGCGCCGCAGACTTTCTCGAGCGCTTCAAGCATCCCACGCTGTACCGGATCCACGCCGGCCCGAGCGAGGAAAAGCTGAAGAACCTGCGCGATTTCCTGCGCTCCGTCGGGCTTTCGCTGGCCGGTGGCGACAAGCCGCAGGCGGGCGACTACGCCGACGTGATGGACAAGATCAAGAGTCGTCCCGACGCGCCGATGCTGCAGACCATGCTGCTGCGCTCGATGCAGCAGGCGGTCTACAGCCCGGACAACATCGGCCACTTCGGCTTGTCGTACGAGGCTTACGCCCACTTCACCAGCCCGATCCGCCGTTACCCGGACTTGCTCACGCACCGCGCCATCAAGGCCGTGCTGGCCCATACCAAGTACCGGCCGGCATTCGCCCCGGGCACGGCGCTGAACACCGCGATCGCGCCCAAGGCGCGCCGCATGCAGGCCAAGGACGCCGCCGAGAAGGCAGAGCGCAGCGCCGCGCGCGCCCAGCGCAACGAAGCCATCTGGGACGAGCTCGGCCTGCACTGCTCGGCCAACGAGCGCCGCGCCGATGAAGCCTCGCGCGATGTGGAAGCCTGGCTCAAGTGCTACTTCATGCGCGACAAGCTTGGCAGCGAGTACTCGGGCACCATCAGCTCGGTCACCTCGTTCGGCATCTTCGTGCAGCTCGACGAGCTCTATGTCGAAGGCCTGGTCCATGTCACCGAGCTGGGCAGCGATTACTTCCAGTACGACGAGGCGCGCAATGAACTGCGCGGCGAGCGTACCGGCATCCGCTACCGCCTCACCGACCGCGTCCGCGTGCAGGTTTCGCGCGTGGACCTCGATGCGCGCAAGATCGACTTCCGCCTGGTGCAGGAGCCCTCGGCCAAGAACCTGCGTGGCCGCGCACCGACCGTCGATGCCGCGCCGCGCGTGCCCGCCGCGCACGCCGTGCCCGCGCGCAAGAAGGGCCGTCAGCTGGCCGCGCTGCTGGGTGGCAGCTCCAAGCCGGAAGAGTCGTTCGACGAAACGCTGGACCGCGTGATCGAAGAGCAGCCGGTGTTCGAAGCTGTCATGACGCCGGTCAAGCCGCACGTGGGGCAGGGCGCCAAGGCCGGCGGCAAGCCGGCCAAGCGCGCCGCCAAGCCCAAGCCGCAGCATCTGGGCTCGGCGCACAAGGGCGGCGCCAAGCCGGCCGGCAAGAGCAGCCGCGCTTCGCGCAAGCGCACCTGACGGCCGTGGCGCCGGCGCCGGCTTGCCCGGTTCCGGCGCCATGGCTGCGGACACGGGGCAAGCTCCGGCGGGAATGTACAATCTCGCCATGGCTAAACAAAAACTCCTGATCGGCTTTCACGCCGTCACCGCGCGCCTGCGCCAGGACGCCGCTGGCGTCACCGATGTCTACGTAGAATCCGCGCGGCGTGACCGCCGCATGCAGGACTTCATCCGCCTTGCCGAAAGCCTCAAAGTCCGCCTGCACCCGGTGGATGCCGAGCGCCTGCGCGGCATGGCCGGCACCGACCGCCACCAGGGCGTGGTCGCCCGCGCCGAAGATGTGGCGCTGGCCCTCAATCTTGACGAACTGCTCGACGGCATCGAGGGCACGCCCTTGCTGCTGGTGCTCGACGGCGTCACCGATCCGCACAACCTGGGCGCTTGCCTGCGCGTGGCCGATGGTGCTGGCGCGCACGCTGTGATCGCCCCGAAGGACCGCAGCGTGGGGTTGAACACCACGGTGGCCAAGGTGGCCAGCGGCGCGGCGGAAACCGTTCCCTACATCACCGTCACCAACCTGGCGCGCACGCTGCGCGAGTTGCAGGAGCGCGGCATCTGGGTGATCGGCACGGACGACGGCACGGAAAAGACGCTCTATGACGTCGATTTCAAGGGACCGGTTGCCCTGGTGATGGGCGCCGAAGGCGAGGGCATGCGCCGCCTCACCCGCGAAACCTGCGACGAGCTGGTCAGCATCCCGATGGCCGGCGGCGTGGAAAGCCTGAACGTTTCCGTGGCCAGCGGCGTGTGCCTGTATGAGGCGGTGCGCCAGCGCCGCCTGAAGCGCTGAGCGCTGGGGCGGCCTCCGTGACGGCGGACATCGACGCACAGACGCTCGCGGCATCGCGCCGCCTGATCGGCGAAGCCACCAATATCATGGTGCTCACCGGCGCGGGCGTATCGGCCGAGTCCGGCGTGCCCACGTTCCGCGACGCCATGACCGGCCTGTGGTCGCGCTTCAATCCCGAGGAGCTGGCCCAGGAAGACGCCTACCGGCGCCAGCCCGCGCTGGTCTGGGAGTGGTACCTGCACCGGCGCGAGCTGGTGGCGGCCACCGAGCCCAACCCGGCGCATATCGCCCTGGTGGCGCTCGCCGCGCAGAAAACCGTCACCCTGGTCACGCAAAACGTGGATGGCCTGCACCAGCGCGCCGGCAGCCGCGATGTGATCGAGCTGCACGGCAACCTGTTCGCCAACAAGTGGCTTGACGGCTGCGGCCGTTGCGACCCGGCGACCGCCGTGCCGGGCGTGCCGCCGCGCTGCTCCCTTTGCAATGCCATGATGCGCCCCGGCGTGGTGTGGTTCGGCGAGGAACTGCCGCGCGTGGCCCGCTATCGCGCCGAGCACGCAGCCGAGCAGTGCGATCTTTGCATCGTGGTGGGCACCTCCGGCCTGGTCTATCCGGCAGCCGGCTTGCCCGGCGCCGCCAAGGACCATGGCGCGCATGTCATCGTGGTCAATCCCGAGCCCTCGGCGCTGGATCAGACCGCCGACATCGTGCTGCGTGGCCCGGCCGGCGTGGTCTTGCCCTTGCTGTGGGACGGTGTGTGCGCAACACCAGCTTGAACCGGCTCGCCGCCTGGACTCCCGGGCGGCTTCCGTTTTTCCCCTCTCAAGCCGTAATCAACGCCTCCAGCTTCACCGCATCCGCCGCGAATGCGCGGATCCCCTCAGCCAGCTTTTCCGTCGCCATCGCGTCTTCATTGAGCTGCCAGCGGAAAGCCGCCTCACCGCACTCGATGCGGGCGATATTGCCGGCCTGTGCCTGGTCGACCGACAGCTTGCGCTCCACGGTGCTTTCGCTGGCGGCCAGCTGCTCCAGCAGGTCCGGGCTGATGGTGAGCAGATCACAGCCGGCCAGCGCCAGGATCTGCTCGGTGCTGCGGAAGCTGGCACCCATCACTTCGGTGGGGTGGCCGAACTTCTTGTAGTAGTCGTAGATCTGGCGCACGGAGCGCACGCCGGGATCGTTGTCGCCCGCATTGGCGGCTGCGTCCCATTTGTCGCCGGCTTGCTTCTTGTGCCAGTCCAGGATGCGGCCAACGAAGGGCGAGATCAGTTGCGCGCCGGCCTCGGCGCAGGCAACGGCCTGTGCCAGCGAGAACAGCAGCGTCATGTTGCAGTTGATGCCTTCGCGCTGCAGCACTTCGGCTGCGCGGATGCCTTCCCAGGTGGAGGCGATCTTGATCAGCACGCGCTCGCGGGCCACGCCGCGCTGCTCATACAGCGAGATCAGGTGGCGGGCCTTGGCCAGTGTCGCTTCGGTGTTGAAGGACAGGCGGGCGTCGACCTCGGTCGACACGCGGCCCGGCACGATGGCCAGGATCTCGCAGCCAAAGGCGATCAGCAGGGCGTCCATCACGGCGTCGGTGCCTTCATTGCCGCGCACGGCCTTTTCCAGCAGGGGACGGTACTCGGCCTTCTGGACGGCCTTCAGAATCAGGGAAGGGTTGGTCGTGGCGTCCTGCGGCGTGTACTGCTTCATCACCTGGAAATCGCCGGTGTCCGCCACCACGGTGGTGAACTGCTTGAGCTGATCGAGCTGGTTCATGGTCAGTGAGTTGCTTTTAAGGGTTGGTGATGGCGCAGGACCAAAACGGCAGGCCCCGGACGCCGCGCTGATGCATGCCTCGGGCCATTGTACCGTCGGCTCGCGCCCACGCCGGGGATGTCACGGCATTCCGGTACACTATGCGGTTTCCCCCAAAGCAGATGGGCTGTTGTCATGACACAGGATGAACTCAAGGCGCTGGTGGCGCAAGCCGCGGCCGACTATGTCAAAGAGGTAGTGCCGGCGGGTGCGGTGCTGGGCGTGGGCACGGGCTCCACGGCCAACCTCTTTATCGATGCGGTGGCGGCGTTCAAGGAACGCTTTTCCGGCGCGGTTTCCAGCTCGGAGGCGTCTACGCGCCGCCTGCAGCAGCACGGCTTCCAGGTCTTGGACCTGAATGAAGTCGACGAAATCCCCGTGTACGTCGACGGCGCGGACGAGATCGACGCCAGCGGCGCCATGATCAAGGGCGGCGGCGGCGCGCTGACGCGCGAGAAGATCGTGGCCTCGGTGGCCAAGCGCTTTGTCTGCATCGCCGACGGCAGCAAGCTGGTGGATGTGATGGGCGCGTTTCCCCTGCCGGTGGAAGTGATTCCGATGGCACGCGCCGCGGTCGCCCGCCAACTGGCCGCATTCGGTGGCCAGCCGCGCCTGCGCATGACCAAGGAAGGCGGCATCTTCAAGACCGACAACGGCAATGTGATCCTGGATGTGGCCGGCCTGAAGATCAGCAATCCGAAGTCGATGGAAGAAGCCATCAATCACATGCCGGGCGTCGTCACGGTGGGGCTGTTTGCCCTGCGCGGCGCGGACGTGCTGCTGCTGGGCACGCCAGAGGGCGTGAAGCGCAGCGATTATTGAATCTGCCGGTCCCACTGGCGGATCGTTGCATGAAAAAGGGTGCCGTAACAGGCACCCTTTTTGTTTTCCAACGCGCGGCGCGAAGCCGCGCTCAGCCAGATCAGGCAGCCGGCGGCGGCACGTAGCCCTGTGCCTGGTCCGCGCCTTCACCGAAGAAGTACTTCTCGGTCTGCTTGAGCAGGTACTGGCGCGCCCGGGCGTCGGCCATGTTCAGGCGGTTTTCGTTGATCAGCATGGTCTGGTGCTTGAGCCAGCCAGCCCAGGCTTCCTTCGACACGCTTTGCCAGATCTTCTTGCCAAGTTCGCCTGGCAGCGGCGGCAGGTCGAGCCCTTCGGCTTCTTTGTTGAGCTTGACGCATTGAACCATGCGGGCCATGGGGAACTCCTTGTTGTCGTGTGATGTAGCCGGCGCGGCAAGGGGCCGGCCGTTGCGGTGCCGCTATTGTAACGAAGCGGGGGCCAGCCTTCAGGCTACCCCCACCGCCGTCACAGCTTCTTCATCAGCACCATCGACTTGCGCTGCCAGTTGTAGAGCTTGCGCTTGTCTTCCGGCAGGTCGTCCACGGTGGCGTGGACAAAGCCGCGCTTGAGGAACCAGTGCTCCGTGCGGGTAGTGAGCACGAACAGGCGGTCAAGCCCGAGGCTGCGGGCGCGCCGCTCGATGCGCTTGAGCAGGCGCTCGCCGTCGCCGGTGCCCTGGGCTTCGGACGACACAGTCAGGCAGGCCATCTCGGCCATGCCTTCGCGCGGGTAGGGGTAGAGCGCGGCGCAGCCGAACAGCACGCCATCGTGCTCGATCACCGAGAAGTTGGCGATGTCGCGCTCGATCAGGTGGCGCCCGCGTGGCACCAGCGTGCCGTCCTGCTCCAGCGGGGCGATCAGCTGCAGGATGCCGCCGACATCGTCTAGCGTGGCTTCGCGCAGGCTTTCCAGGTCGGTGTCGGAGATCATGGTGCCGACGCCGTCGTGCAGGAACAGCTCCAGCAGCACCGAGCCGTCCAGCTGGAAGGGGATCAGGTGGGCGCGCGGCACGCCGCCCTTGAGCGCCTTGACCAGGTGTTCCAGGTAATAGGAGACATCGGGCGGCAGGTGGTTGTTCTGCAGCCGCTCGACGGCGGTGCGCAGCGACATCTCCGGCATCAGCTTGCCAACAGGGTCTTGCACGCCGGGGACCTCGGTGATGAACACCAGCTTGTCAGCCTTCAAGGCGATGGCGGTGGCGCTGGCCACGTCTTCCATCGACAGGTTGAAGGCCTGGCCGGTGGGCGAGAAGCCAAGCGGCGAGAGCAGCACGATCTTGCCGTGCGACAGCGACATGCGAACCGACTCGCCGTCGATCTTGCGCACCAGTCCGGTGTGCTGGTAATCCACGCCGTCGACAATGCCGAGCGGGCGGGCGGTGACGAAGTTGCCGGAGATCACCGACAGCTGGGCGCCAGCCATGGGCGTGTTAGGCAAGCCCTGGCTGAAGGCGGCCTCGATATCCAGGCGCAGTTCGCCGGCGGCTTCCTTGGCGCACTCCAGCGCCGCGTTGTCGGTCACGCGCACGCCGTCGGCGAATTGCGACTCGACGTGGCGCAGCGCCAGCTGCTCTTCCACCTGCGGGCGCGAGCCGTGCACCAGCACGATCTGCATGCCCATGGCGTGCAGCAGGGCCACGTCATTGACCAGGGCGTTAAGGATGTTGGCCTTGACCAGCTCACCGCCGAAGGCGATCACGAAGGTCTTGCCGCGGAAGGCGTGGATATAGGGCGCAACCGCTCGCAGCCAGTCGACGAACTGCTGATGGTCGGGGGCGCCACGCTCGACGGGGTCCGCGCCCATGGCGGGCGCGGGCAGCGTGGAAGGGTCGGTGACGGGCAGGGGCTCGTCCATTTCGGACGGCGCGGGCGCGTCGGCTGGCGTGTCGGTTCTTGCATTCATGCCGCGGATTATAATCCCGGCCAATGTCAGCACAACGCCCCGCCAAACCTTTGTCGCCGGATCGGAAAACCGATGCCGGCCGCCCCGCGCCCAAGGCCGCCCCCTCGCCAGCCCAGCCTGCTGTCCAGCCTGTCGCCAGGCCGGCGCGCGCGCCGGCCGTGGCCGCCACGCCGGCCGCCGGTCCGCCGGCCGAACGCCAGCCCCGGCAGCCGGGCCAGGCCCGGCAAGCCAGGCCGCAGCCGGCAAACGGCACGCCCCGGCCGCCGCGCCCGGAGCGCCCGGAGCGCCCGGAGCGCACCGAGCGCACCGAGCGTACCGAGCGCACCGAGCGCACCGAGCGCACCGAGCGCACCGAGCGGGCGCCCCGCGAGGCACGCCGCCCGGTGCGCCAGGCCAACCCGCTCCCGCCCATCACCTTCCCCGAGGCGTTGCCGGTATCCGGCCGACGCGAGGAGATCGCGCAGGCGCTGCTGGCCAACCAGGTGGTGATCGTCTCCGGCGAAACCGGCTCAGGCAAAACCACCCAGTTGCCCAAGATCTGCCTGTCGATCGGGCGCGGCCCGGGCGCTGACGGCAGCGGCGGCCTGATCGGCCACACGCAGCCACGCCGGATCGCCGCCACCTCCACGGCCAAGCGCATCGCGCAGGAGATCGGCACGCCGCTCGGCGAGCACGTGGGCTACCAGGTGCGTTTCAACGACACCATGTCGGCGGGCGCGTCGGTCAAGCTGATGACCGACGGCATCTTGCTGGCCGAGACGCAGAACGATCCGCTGCTGCGCGCCTACGACACCATCATCATCGACGAGGCGCACGAACGCAGCCTCAATATCGATTTCCTGATCGGCTACCTGAAGGAGATCCTGCCGAAGCGGCCAGACTTGAAGCTGGTCATCACCTCGGCCACCATCGACGCCAACCGCTTTGCCGAGCACTTTGCGCAGGGCGGCAAGCCCGCGCCGGTGATTGAGGTCAGCGGGCGCCTGTATCCGGTGGAAATCCGTTACCGGCCGATCGAGAAGGACAAGCCGGCGCCGGGCGAGGGCGCGCCCAAGTCCGCGCAATCGAAAGATCGCGACTTGTTCGACGGCATCGTCGAGGCGGTGGACGAACTGTGCCGGCTCGGCCCGGGCGATGTGCTGGTGTTCCTGCCCGGCGAGCGCGAAATTCGCGAGGCTGCCGAGGCGCTGCGCAAGCACCATCCGCCGCATACCGAGATCCTGCCCCTGTTCGCGCGCTTGTCGGTGCAGGAGCAGGAACGGGTATTCCGGCCTTCCAACGCGCGGCGCATCGTGCTGGCCACCAACGTGGCCGAAACCTCGCTGACCGTGCCGGGCATCCGCTACGTGGTGGATACCGGGATGGCGCGGGTCAAGCGCTATTCCTACCGCAACAAGGTCGAGCAGCTGCAGATCGAGGCGATCTCGCAGGCCGCCGCCAACCAGCGCGCTGGGCGCTGCGGCCGGGTGGCTGACGGCGTGTGCATCCGGTTGTACGAGGAGGCCGATTTCACCAGCCGGGCGCGCTTTACCGATCCGGAAATCCTGCGCTCGTCGCTGGCCGCGGTGATCTTGCGCATGAAGGCGCTAAAGCTGACGGCGATCGAGGAATTCCCCTTTATCGAGCCGCCGCTGGGCCGGGCCATTGCCGACGGCTACCAGCTGCTGCAGGAGCTGGGCGCGGTGGAAAGCGTGGGCGACGACGCCAACGCGCTGACCCAGGTCGGCCGCCAGCTGGCCCGCCTGCCGCTGGACCCCCGCGTGGCCCGCATGACGCTGGCCGCGCGCGAGCACCATTGCTTGCGCGAGGTGCTGATCATCGCCAGCGCGCTGTCGGTGCAGGATCCGCGCGATCGTCCGCAGGAGGCGCAGGAAGCCGCCGACCAGGCCCACCGCAAGTTCATGGACGAGCGCTCCGAGTTCCTGGGCTGGGTCAAGATGTGGAAGTGGTTCGAGGACGCGGTGGCGCACAAGAAGACCAACCGCCAGCTGCAGGACCAGTGCCGCGCCAGTTTCCTGTCGCATGTGCGCCTGCGCGAATGGCGCGACGTGCATTCGCAGCTGCTGACTACCGTCACCGAGCAGGGCTGGAAGCTCAACGAGAGCGAGCCCACCTATGAGCAGGTGCACAAGGCGCTGCTCACGGGGTTGCTCGGCAACGTAGGTTGCAAGATTGAGGACGCCGACGGACGCGGGCGCGAGTACCTGGGCGCGCGCGGCATCAAGTTCCACCTGTGGCCCGGCTCGCTGATCGCGCGCAAGGTTGGCCGCTGGATCATCGGCGCCGAGCTGATCGAGACCAGCCGGCTGTTTGCGCGCACGCTGGCCAAGATCGAGCCTGAATGGCTGGAGCAGGTCGGCCGCCATTTGCTCCGCGTTAGCTGGAGCGACCCGCACTGGGAGAAGAAATCCGGCCAGGTGATGGCGATGGAACGCGCCACGCTGTACGGGCTGGTGGTCTACCAGCACCGGCGCGTGCACTATGGGCCGATGAACCCGGCCGAGGCGCGCGAGCTGTTTATCCGCCGCGGGCTGGTGGAAGGCGAGTTCGATACCAAGCTGCCGTTCTTTGCCCATAACCAGCGCCTCACGCGCGAGATCGAAAACCTGGAGCACAAGGCGCGCCGCCAGGACGTTCTGGTCGACGATGAGCTGATCTTCGCGTTCTACGATCGCCTGATCCCCGCCGAGATTCACCAGCAGGCCACCTTCGAGCAGTGGTACCAGGCTGAGAGCGCGCGCGAGCGCAAGCTGCTTTACCTGAACCGTGAGGAGCTGATGCGCCACGAGGCGGCTGGCATCACCACGGACCTGTTCCCCAAGCTGATGCCGGTGGCGGGCGTGGATATGTCGCTGACGTACCACTTCGAGCCCGGCAGCCATCGCGATGGCGTGACGCTGACGGTGCCGCTGTACGCGCTCAACCAGGTGCGCCAGGAGCGCGCGGACTGGCTGGTGCCGGGCATGGTCAAGGAGAAGGTGCACCTGCTGCTCAAGTCGCTGCCGCAGAAGCTGCGCCGCCATTGCGTGCCGCTGCCGGATTACGCGGCGGGCTTCGTCGATCGCAATGCCTTTGGCGAGGGCGAGTTGCTGGATGTGCTGATTGCCGACATCCGCGAGCAGACCGGCACCATGGTCAAGCGCGCCGACTTCAAGCTGGAAACCTTGCCCGCCCACCACGCCATGAACTTCAAGGTGGTGGACGAGCACGGCAGGCAACTGGACATGGGCCGCAACCTGGCGCAGTTGCGTGCCGAGTTTGGCGGGCAGGCGCAGCAGTCGTTCCAGAACATCGCCGCGCGCGATGTGCCGGCGGCCGAGGCGGGGCAATACGAGAACCTGACCAGCTGGTCCTTCGGCGAACTGCCCGAGCTGCTGGAGGTCCGCAAGGGCAACCAGACGCTGTATGGCTATCCTGCGCTGGTCGACCACGCCACGCATTGCGACGTGGAGGTATTCGACGATCCGCAGGAAGCCGCGCGCATCCACCAAGCCGGGCTGCGCCGCCTGTTTGCGTTGCAGTTGCGCGAGCAGGTGAAGTTCCTGGAGAAGAACATCCCCGGCATGCAGCAGATGGCAATGCAGTACATGACGCTGGGCACGCAGGAGATGTTGCGCGACCAGATCGTGATGCTTGCGCTGGAGCGGGCCTGCCTGCAGGCGCCGCTGCCGCGCAACGAGGCTGAGTTTGCCGCCCGCAAGGAAGAAGGGCGTTCACGCTTGAGCCTGCTGGCACAGGAGATCGCCCGGCTGGTAGGGGCAGTGCTGGCCGAGTACGCGACGCTGCCGCGCAAGCTGATCCAGGCCAAGCCGTTTGCCGCGGCGCATACCGACATGCAGGCGCAGCTGACGCGGCTGATGGGCAAGACCTTTGTGGCCGATACGCCTTACCTGCAACTGGTGCATTTCCCGCGCTACCTGAAGGGCATCGCCATGCGGATCGACAAGATCAAGGGCGATCCGGCGCGCGACACCCAGCGGCTGCAGGAAATCACGCCGCTGCTGCAGCAATGGCAGCGGGCCGAGACGCAGTTGCGCCAGCAGGGGCGGGGCGTGGAAGACGCGCGCCTGGACGAGTTCCGCTGGATGCTGGAAGAGCTCCGTGTGGCGCTGTTCGCGCAGGAGCTGCGCACGCCCGTGCCGATGTCGGTCAAGCGTCTGCAAAAGGTGTGGGAGGCAATGCAGCGCTGAAGTCAGGGTTGCCAGCCTTTCGCGCGAACGCTACCCCCCGTGTGGAGAGTGTGACCAATTGTTAGTTTGTTGCGCCAGGTCATCGGATCGCAGTCCGAAAACGTTAGAATGATCGATTAAGTCATTGTTTAACAGTCTTATGCTCGCATTGCGTCGTGTAGTTTCCGGGTTTGCCGCCATCGGCACCCTGGCCCTGGGGATGGTAGCGGCGCCGGCGTTGGCGGAAGTGGTGGTGGTGCTCAATTCGGGTGATGCTACCGTCACCCTGATCGACAAGGACACCCAGAAGGTACTGGAGACGTTCCCGGTCGGGAAGGAGCCGCACCACCTGATCGCCACGCCCGACGACAAATCGCTGATCGTTGCCAATGCGGTCGGCAACGACCTCGTGTTCCTCGACCCGGTCACCGGCAAGGTCCAGCAGCGCGTGGCCAATATCGACGATCCCTACCAGATCGGCTTCTCGCCCGACCAGAAGTGGTTCCTGACCACGGGCAACCGCCTTGATCGCGTCGACGTGTATCGCTGGGACGGCAAGGCGCTCAAGATCGCCAAGCAACTGCCGCTGGCCAAGACGCCGAGCCATATCGCCTTTACCGCCGACAGCCGTGTTGCCTTCGTCACGCTGCAGGACTCCAACGAGGTGGTCGCCATCGACCTGCCCACGCAGACCGTGATGTGGCGCATGAACGCCGGCTCGGCGCCGGCGGGCGTGTGGGTTACGCCGGACCAGAAATACCTGCTGGTGGGCATGACCGGCGCCGACTATGTCGCCGTGATCGACTGGCATACCCGCACCGTGGTCAAGCAGATCCAGACCGGCAAGGGCGCGCACAATTTCCGCGCGGTAGGCGACAAGCGCCATTTGTTCTTGTCCAACCGGGTCTCCGGCACCATCAGCATCGTCGACCAGCAGACCCTGACCAAGGTTGGCGACATCACCGGCCTGCCGGCTGGCCCCGATGACATGGAGCTGACCGCCGACGGCAAGACCTTGTGGGTGAGCTTCCGCTGGGCGCGTTCGGTGGGCCTGATCGACGTGGCCAGCCGCAAGCTGGTCAAGACCATCCGCGTGGGCCGCTCGCCGCACGGCATTTATTTCCGTACCCGCGCACCGCTTTATTGAGAGAGGGCGCCCGTCCGGGAACGCCATGGCGGGCGCGGCATCGAACTAGTATGGCCGCCGCCACTCCAATGCAGTCACAGGAAATCAGGACAGGCATCATGAGCAAGCATTCGCAGTCCCGGTTGCCCCGCGCTTTGGTCCGCGCGGTGGCTGCCGGGCTTGCAGCCACCGGACTGGCGCTGGCCGCCGGGCCGGCCAGTTCGGCGCGCGCGGTGCCTGCCGCCGCGCCCCAGGCCTGCCGCGCCGGCACGCTCTACCTGACCTTCGATACCGGCAGCATGAGCCAGGCGGCGTTGATCGCCGATACGCTGCGCCGGCACCATATCAAGGCTACGTTCTTCCTCGCCAACGAACCCACGGTCAACAAGGACAGCTCGCTCGACCCGGGCTGGGCCGCGTACTGGAAGACGCTGGCCGCCGACGGCCATGTTTTTGGCAGCCACACGTTCGATCACGTCTACCTGCGCGGCGTACGCGACGGCAAGGTCACCATGCGGCCGCAGTTCGGCGCACATGCGGGGCAGGACGTGGTGATGGACCAGCAAAGCTTTTGCAGCGAGCTGAACCGCAGCGCGCAGGCGCTGAAGCACCTCAGCGGCGCGACCATGTCGCCGCTGTGGCGGGCACCTGGCGGCCATACCGCGCCGCAGACGCTGCAATGGGCCGAGCAGTGCGGGTTCAAGCACGTGGCCTGGGCGCCGGCCGGCTTCCTGGGTGACGAGCTTTCGTCCGAGCGTTTCCCGAACAAGGTGCTGCTGGAGCGCGCATTGCGCGGGCTGCGCGACGGCGACATCGCCATGGCGCACCTCGGCATCTGGTCGCGCAAGGACCCCTGGGCGCCCGGCGTGCTCGAGCCGCTGATCAGCGGCCTGGAGCAGAAGGGCTTCTGCTTCGCCACGCTGCGCGAGCATCCCGCCTATCGTGACTGGCTGCGCGGGCAGTCCGCGGCGGTGGCTGGGCAACCAGCCGGGAGCCGCTGATGCTTGACCTGCTCAACGGCTGGATCGGCCAGATTGAAGCCACGCTGTTCCAGGACGTGATCCTGCCGGTGGTCTACCAGCTTGGGCTGGGCGGCTATGCCGAGGACGCCTTCACCGGCACCGAATGGCTGCTGGTCGGGCTGGTGCAGATCGTGGTGATGGTGCTGATCCTCGGGCCGCTGGAAAAGCTGCGTCCGGTCGAAGCCGTGACCGACCGCGCCGCCATTCGCACCGACATCCTCTACACCGTCGTGCATCGCCTCGGCCTGTTCCGGCTGGCCATGTTCTTCCTGCTCGGCCCGCTGATGGACGGGCTGGAAGGGCATCTGCGCCTGCTCGGCTGGCAGCGGGTCAATGTGGAAGACTGGTGGCCGGCAGTGACGTCGATCCCGCTGGTCAGCTTCTTTATCTACCTACTGCTGTTCGACCTGCTCGACTACTGGTACCACCGCCTCTCGCATACCTACCGCTGGTGGTGGAGCCTGCATTCGCTGCATCACAGCCAGCGCCAGATGACGCTATGGAGCGATAACCGCAACCACTTGCTCGACGACATGCTGCGCGACGTGGTGTTTGCGGTGGCGGCGCTGGCGGTGGGCGTGGAGCCTTCCCAGTACGTGCTGCTGGTGGCGCTGTCGCAACTGCTGCAGAGCTTGCAGCATGCCAACCTGCGCCTGCACTTCGGCGCGTTGGGCGAGCGGCTGCTGGTCTCGCCGCGCTTTCACCGCACCCATCATGCGGTTGGCGTCGGCCACGAAGCCATCGGCCGGCCCACCAAGCTGGGCGGATGCAACTACGGCGTGATCTTTCCCTGGTGGGACATGTTGTTCCGCACCGCCGTGTTTACCGACGCCTACTACCCCACCGGTGTGCGCGACCAGATGCCGCCACCGGCAGGCAAGGGGCGCGACTACGGCGCTGGCTTCCTGTCCCAGCAGTGGTACGGGATCAAGCGCCTGTTGCGGCTCGGCTGAAGCGGCGGGGCGCCTGCCGGGGCTGCCACGGCAGGCGCATGCCCGCGCAAGGCGCGCTCCCGCGCCCTGCCATCTTGCGCTAGCGGCGCACGCGTCCCCCGCGGCACTTATGACGTGTGCTAGTCTAGTTGTCCCCGCCTTTGTGGAACCCCAATTTACTGCATGAACGATATTTTTCGCGCGCTAGGCCGTGCCCTGATCAGCCAGCTGCATCCGCGCATGCTGATGCTGACCGTCATTCCCTTCCTGCTCGCCACCGGGCTGTGGGGTGGCCTGCTGCTGTGGGGGTGGGAGCCGATCATGACAGCTGCGCGCGGCGTGCTCGAGACGTCGGTGCTGACCAGCTGGATCTATGGCGCGCTCGACTGGTTCGGCCTGCAGTCCCTGCGCACGGTGGTGGCGCCGCTGTTTGTGATCGCGCTGATGATCCCGTTGGTGATTGCTTCCATGCTGGTCTTTATCAGCTTGTTCTCGGTGCCTGCCGCAGTGCGGCACCTGGAGCGCAGCTATCCGGACCTGGTCAAGGCCGAGGGTGGCAGCATGCTGGGCAGTGTGTTCCAGGCGCTGGGCAGCACCATGGTGTTTCTGCTGCTGGCGCTGGTGACGCTGCCGCTGTGGCTGATCCCGCCTTTCTTCGCCTTGATCCCACCCTTGCTGTGGGGCTGGCTGACCTATCGCGTGATGACCTACGACGCGCTCGCGCAGCATGCCACGCCAGAGGAGCGCAAGACGCTGATGAAGCGCCATCGCATGGCGTTGCTCACCATTGGCGTGGCGGTGGGCCTGCTGGGCTCGGCGCCGACGCTGATCTGGGTGGCTTCGGCCGCGCTGATTTTCCTGTTCCCGTTCGTGCTCGCGGGCACGCTGTGGCTGTATGTGCTGATCTTTATTTTCTCGGCGCTGTGGTTTGGCCATTTCTGCCTGCGCGCGCTGGAGCAATTGCGCGCCGAGCGCGCTGCTGCGGCAGCCGCGGCGGCGCCGGTGGTGGACGTTATCGACCTGGCGCCGTCCGATGTGCGGCGCATTGAACAATCCTGAAGCGAGGGCATCATGGGTTTCGGCCTGATCGTCATTGGTGACGAGATTCTGTCGGGGCGGCGCGAAGACAAGCATATGCGCCGTGCCATCGAACTGCTGGCGGCGCGCGGGCTGGCGCTGGACTGGGCGGAATACGTGGGCGACGAGCGCGCGCGCATCACCGCCACGCTGCGCCGCACGTTCGCGGGCAACGATGTGGTGTTCTGCACAGGCGGCATCGGCGCCACGCCCGATGACCACACCCGGCAGTGCGCCGCGGCCGCGCTCGGCGTGCCGCTGGCACTGCATCCGGATGCCCGCGAGCAGATCGCCTTGCGCATCGCGGAGACCGCGGCGGGCGATCCCGCCAAGGCCGACCTGAGCCTGCCGGAGAACCAGCATCGCTTCAAGATGGGCGAATTCCCCGCCGGGGCGCGCATCATCCCGAACAGCTACAACCGCATCCCGGGTTTTTCCGTGGCCGACCATCATTTCATGCCTGGCTTCCCGGTCATGGCGTGGCCGATGATGGAATGGGTGCTGGATACCTACTATTCCCACCTGTTCCATCAGGCGGTGCAAGTGGAGCGGTCGTTCCTGGTGTTCGAGGCGCCGGAATCCACGCTGACGCCGCTGATGGAACGGGTCGAGGCCGCCTTCGAGGGCGTCCGCGTGTTCAGCCTGCCGTCGGTGGGCGACGCCAAGCGCGGCGAGCTCTATGCGCGCCGCCACATCGACCTGGGCGTGAAGGGCCTGGCCGACCAGATCGAGCCGGCCTATGCCATGCTGCGCGAAGGCGTGCAGGCGATGGGCTTCGAGCTGGTGGAGGTCGCGGCGCGGCGCCCGGGAGATCCTGCAGGGGACTGAGCCGCGGGGCAGGCGTGGCCATGCAATGAAAAAACGGGACAGCCATGCTGTCCCGTTTTGCCTTTTTGCGCGATTTATGCGTCTTGTGCGTCTTGTTCGATTCGCGCGTTCCCGAACTTCAGGCGCCGTGCCAGGGCAGGCCGCGGAAGCACCAGCCTTCCACGGTCTTGCGGTGGTGCTGCTCGTCGCGAGCGCCTTCGAAGCCTTCCAGCACGTCCATGGCGAACTGATAGCCGGCTTCCGTGGCGACGCGGGCAGCGTGCTTGGAGCGTGCCGCACTGCGGCACAGGAACAGCACGGGCACATCGGCGGGCACGCGGGCCTTGAGCTGTGCAATAAAGGCGGCGTTCTGCGCACCGCCCGGATAACTGCTCCATTCCACATGCGCCGATTGGGCTTCCGGCAGGTCCGGCCCGCCGATCCAGTCGAGCTCAGCTTGCGTGCGCACGTCCACCATCACGGCGGTGGGGTCGCGCTGCAGCAGTGCAAAGGCTTCCTGCGGGGAGAGGGCGCCGAAGTACGGCAGTTGGTCTTGCTGCTGGCGCTCGCGCGCCGCTTGAAGTAGATCGTCTCGGGTGGTCATCTGGGTGACAAAATCGGTGGGTGAAATGGCATCAGGCAGAGGCTGCCGGATATTTTAGCGCGCCGCGCGTGCTTGCCGGCGGCCTTTGGCCGCGAACGGCAGCGAGCGGCATCGGTTGCGTTGGCTTGGCCGCGCGTGCGGGCATCCTGGTAGCCGCATCTTGCACCGCAAGCAGGCAACGGCGCCCGGCTTGCACCAAAATGTTCTAATTTGGTGCGTTGGCACAAAAATAGTGCATCAAGGCGTTCGAGTGCACGGTTTTGGTGATTTTCGCGGGGGCCGGGGAGAGCCGCTGGCATCCCCGGAATGAGGCGGGAGCTGACCGGGTTTATGCGTATGCCATATGCGGCACCCGAAACGCGCCTGGGCCCCCATATCGTGCCGCCTGGCTGCACTTTTTTCGGGAACGCAGGGGTAACTAGGGGGTTGCCTTGGCATGCTTTCTGCTAACATTCCTCGTCCCTTTCGTGGCCGATCTTTGTGTTGATGCAAATGCCTTTGAGGCGTTGCACAGCGGAGGTCGACGCAAGAATGGCTTTTCTAGATTCAGCCGAATTTCCAGGAGATAGGCATGGCCCACAGCGTTGCAGATGTGATGAAGCTTGTGAAGGAAAACGACGTCAAGTTCGTCGACTTCCGTTTCACCGATACCAAAGGCAAAGAGCAGCACGTGTCGGTACCCGTGTCGCACTTCGATGAAGACAAGTTTGAAAGCGGCCACGCTTTCGACGGTTCGTCGATCGCCGGCTGGAAGGGTATCGAGGCTTCGGACATGCTGCTGATGCCGGATCCGAATACCGCTAACGTCGATCCGTTTTACGAAGAACCGACCCTGATCCTGACCTGCGACGTGGTTGAGCCGTCGGATGGCAAGGGCTACGACCGCGACCCGCGTTCCATCGCCAAGCGCGCCGAGGCTTACCTGAAGAGCACCGGCCTGGGCGACACCGCCTACTTTGGCCCGGAACCCGAGTTCTTCATCTTCGACGGCGTGACGTGGAACATCGACATGCAGGGTTGCTCCGTCAAGATCAACTCGGAAGAAGCACCGTGGTCGTCGGGCAAGGAATTCGAGCACGGCAACAGCGGTCACCGTCCGGGCAAGAAGGGCGGCTACTTCCCCGTTGCCCCGATCGACACGTTCCAGGACATCCGTTCGGAAATGTGCCTGATTCTGGAATCGCTGGGCATCCCCGTGGAAGTGCACCACCACGAAGTCGCCGGCCAGGGCCAGAACGAAATCGGCACCCGCTTCAGCACGCTGGTGCAGCGCGCCGACTGGACCCAGCTGCAAAAGTACGTGATCCAGAACGTCGCCCACACCTACGGCAAGACCGCTACCTTCATGCCGAAACCGGTCGTTGGCGACAACGGTTCGGGCATGCACGTGCACCAGTCCGTATGGAAGGATGGCCAGAACCTGTTCGCAGGCAACGGCTACGCCGGCCTGTCGGAATTCGCGCTGTACTACATCGGCGGCATCATCAAGCACGCTCGCGCGCTGAATGCCCTGACCAACCCGGGCACGAACTCGTACAAGCGTCTGGTGCCGGGCTTCGAAGCACCGGTCAAGCTGGCTTACTCGGCTCGCAACCGTTCGGCATCGATCCGTATTCCGTACGTTGCCAACCCGAAGGGCCGCCGCATCGAGACCCGCTTCCCGGATCCCCTGATGAACCCGTACCTGGGTTTCTCGGCGCTGCTGATGGCTGGCCTGGACGGCGTGCAAAACAAGATCCACCCGGGCGAAGCTGCCGACAAGAACCTGTACGACCTGCCGCCGGAAGAGGATGCAAAGATCCCGACCGTGTGTAACAGCCTCGACCAGGCCCTGGAATACCTCGACAACGACCGCGAGTTCCTGACGCGCGGCGGCGTCTTCTCCAACTCCATGATCGATGCCTACATCGAGCTGAAGATGGAAGAAGTCACCCGCTTCCGCATGACCACGCACCCGATCGAGTTCGACATGTACTACTCGCTGTAAGGCGAGGCGTTGCCAGGTTGTGACCGGGCAACAGTTGCACCAGGAAGGGGCGGCCTCGGCTGTCCCTTTTTGTTTTGTTCGCCGGTTTGATCGCTAGAATGGGGCTCCTTTCCCACCATCCCTGCTGATGTCAATGGACGCGCTCGAATTCCCGCTTTCCTCGCTTCGACCGATGCACCGGTTCAGTGCTTCCATGCACGTATCGGCGGCTGCCTGCGCCATGCTGGCGCTTGTGCTGGTGTGCTGGAGCCGGCCGGCTCCGGCGCAGTCGGACATCTATGTCTGCGCTGGCCCCAACGGCGTGCCTGAATACCGCAACGGCAACGGGGGCAAGGGCTGCAAGCGGCTCAGCCTGCCGGAAGTCACGACGGTGCCGGGCGGCCGCGTGAGCGCCCCTTCGGCAGGCAAGGGTGCCGGGCCCGCGACGGCGCCCGCCGCGTTTCCGCGCGTGGACAGCGCGACCCAGAAAAGCCGCGATGGCGAGCGCCGCGCGGTGCTTGAGCAGGAGCTGCAAAGCGAGGAGGCCAAGCTGGCCGCGCTGCGCGCCGAGTTCAACAACGGCCAGCCCGAGCGCCAGGGCAATGAACGTAACTACCAGAAGTACCTCGACCGCACCGCCACGCTGCGCGACGACATCGCGCGTGGTGAGGCCAATGCCGCATCGCTGCGGCGCGAACTCTCCAATTTGAAGGACTAGCACTATGCGTCGCCTGATTCGCAGCGTCTCGCGCAAGGTGGCTTCGGCCGGGGCTGGCACGCCGGCAGAGGATGGAGCCACGGTGCTGCCATTGGGCGATGTGTCCTACCACCAGGGGCTGGACGTGGTCGCCAACCCCGTGTTGCTGGTGCGCCAGCCAGGCCTGCGCATCGTCTACGCCAATCCCGCCGCCGAGGCTAGCTTCGCGGTGTCGCGCAAAGCCATGGTGGAGCTGTCGCTGGCAGACCTGTTCGGTGCCTCGGAAGAGCTCGGCAGCATGATCGAGACCGTGATCTCACGGCAGTTCGATGCGCGCCGGCAGGATGTGATACTGCATCCGCCCCTGCAGGAGCCGATGCATGCGCACGTGGTGATCGGCGCGCTGGATGCCACGGCCGACACGGTCCTGGTGGAAGTGCTGCCCAACGAGCAAAAGGTACGCAGCGACCGCGAGGAGCGCATCCTCGACCTGACCTCGGCCAACAAGGAACTCATCCGCAATCTGGCGCATGAGATCAAGAACCCGCTGGGCGGCATCCGCGGCGCGGCGCAATTGCTCGAGTTCGAGTTGCCTGACCGTTCGCTGCGGGAGTACACCCAGGTCATCATCAAGGAGTCGGACCGCCTGCAGACGCTGGTGGACCGCCTGCTGGAGCCGCACCGCCATCCGCACATCGTGTCCGACCTCAACATCCACGAGGTGCTGGAGCGCGTGCGCTCGGTGGTGCTGGCCGAATTCCCTTCCGGGCTGGATATCGTGCGCGATTACGACGCGAGCCTGCCAGACCTGCGCGGCGACATGGAGCAGTTGATCCAGGCCGTGCTCAACATCGTCCACAACGCTGCCCAGGCACTTGCGGAGCGCGTGGCGCGGGGCGATGCGCAGATCATCCTGCGGACCCGGGTGGCCCGCCAGGTAACCATAGCGAAGCGATTGTTCAAGCTGGCATTGGACTTGCATGTCATTGATAACGGTCCGGGCATCCCCGAGGATATCCGCGAACGCATCTTCTACCCGCTGGTGTCGGGCAGGGATGGCGGTAGCGGCCTCGGTCTCACACTCGCTCAAACCTTCGTGCAGCAGCACGAGGGCTTGATCGAATGCGAGAGCCGGCCGGGCTGTACCGACTTCCGTATCCTGCTGCCCCTGCATTGATCGCATCGGCGACAGCAATTGGAACTGCCCCAATGATTGCTGCCGACCGGCTTGCCGGCGGTGTGCGGCCAGGTTCACGGAAGACCAAATGACACCGAGCAGACAAGCGACGCACATGAAGCCGATCTGGATAGTCGACGACGATCAATCAATCCGCTGGGTTCTTGAGAAGGCCCTCGCCCGCGAAAGCCTGCTCTCACGCAGCTTCACCAACGTGCGCGATGTACTGGCCGCGCTGGAAGACGACGAACCACAGGTCCTGATCTCCGATATCCGCATGCCGGGTGGCTCGGGGCTGGACCTGCTGCAAGCGCTCAAGGCACGGCACCCGGGGCTGCCCGTCATCGTGATGACGGCGTACTCCGACCTGGATAGCGCGGTAGCGGCCTTCCAGGGCGGCGCCTTCGAGTACCTGGCCAAGCCCTTCGATGTCGATAAGGCGGTCGAGCTGATCCGCCGCGCGCTGCAGGAAAGCCTGCGCGAGGAGGAGCTCGAAGACCGCCTGGTCGACGCGCCCGAGATCCTCGGCCAGGCGCCGGCCATGCAGGACGTGTTCCGCGCCATCGGCCGCCTGTCGCAATCGAACGTGACGGTGCTGATCACCGGCGAGTCCGGTACCGGCAAGGAACTGGTGGCGCAGGCGCTGCACAAGCACAGCCCGCGCGCCAACGGGCCCTTTATCGCCCTCAATACCGCGGCCATCCCGAAGGACTTGCTGGAGTCGGAGCTGTTCGGCCATGAGCGCGGCGCCTTTACCGGCGCGCAGACCATGCGCCGCGGCCGCTTCGAGCAGGCCGAGGGCGGCACGCTGTTCCTCGACGAAATCGGCGACATGCCGTTCGACCTGCAGACGCGCTTGCTGCGTGTGCTGTCGGATGGCAACTTCTACCGCGTGGGTGGCCACAACCCGCTGCGCGCCAATGTGCGGGTGATTGCCGCCACCCACCAGAACCTGGAAACGCGCGTCAAGGAAGGTCTGTTCCGCGAGGACTTGTTCCACCGCCTCAACGTGATCCGCCTGCGCCTGCCGCCGCTGCGCGAACGCCCGGAAGACATCACGCTGCTGGCGCGTCATTTCCTGCAGAAGAGTGCCAAGGAACTGGGCGTGGAGCCCAAGCGCATGTCGGACGAGGCGCTGGCCTATGTCGGCACGCTGCCGTTCCCCGGCAACGTGCGGCAGCTGGAGAACCTGTGCAACTGGCTGACCGTGATGGCGCCTGCGCAGACCATCGAGGTCAAGGACATGCCGGCCGAGATGATCGGCACCGGCACGGCGCCGGGCGGCGGTGCCGGCGCGGCGCGCCAGGCGGAGTTCCGGGCAGAGGGCAGGGCGGACGATGCCGACGGCCATGACGCCGTCGACTACGGCGCCGCGCCTTCCACCCTGGGTGGGGAGCCAGACGCTGCGTTGGCTTACGCCGGCCGCTCGGCTGCGGCCAGCGCGCTGGCCGGCTGGGAGCACCTGCTGGCGGGGGAAGCCCGCGCCATGCTGGAGTCCGGCCAGCCGGAAGTCATGGACGCGCTGACGCGGCGGTTCGAGAAGGCCGTGCTGGAGGCTGCGCTGGGCGTCACCCGCGGACGCCGCGTCGAGGCGGCCACGCGCCTGGGCATTGGCCGCAATACCATCACGCGCAAGCTGCAGGAACTGGGCTTCGATTGAATCGGCTCATGGCCGTAGTGGCAGCGCATAAAAAAACAGCCGGGCTTGCCCGGCTGTTTTTTATTGGCGGCGCGCCATTGGCAGGTCAGCCGCGCGCGGCCAGCAGAAGCTCGGCCATTTCCGCAAAGCCCTCGCCGCAGGCTGCCTCGGTGATATAGGCGGGCTTTGCCGGCAACTGCGGCAGGATGTCGCGGATGTTGGCCACCCCGACCGACAACGGGAAATGGGCAAACATGCTGGCGTCGTTCGCGGAGTCGCCGATAAACAACCACTCCTCCCGCTCGGCATCCAGGTCGGCGCCCAGCAATTCCGCAGCGCACAAACGGCTCATGCTGAGCTTGTCATGATCCCCGAACCAGCCGTTGACGTGGATGGACGAGACCGTGGCGGTCATGCCGGCTTCCCGCATCAGCCCGGCAATGCGCTCAACCGCGGCGGGCGGCAGGGGGGCGACGTCCTCGGCGTGGTCGACGGCCAGGTCGGCGGCGTGCCAGGCCTGGTCGGACGCCAGTGCGCAACCTGGCACCTCTTGCACGATGCGCTTGCCAAGCGCGTGGATGCGCGCCAGGTTGTCAGCCCGGGTGGCCGCATCGTCCAGGTAGCGGATCACCAGCTTGCCCGCGCGCAGGTGCGAGTAGAAGGCGCCGTTCTCGCCGATGATGGCGTCCACCGGCCATAACCGCGTCAGGATCTCGGCCCAGGCGATGCAGCGTCCCGTGACCGGGATCACGTGCAGCCCGGCTGCCTTGAGGCGGTCGAGCGCCAGGTAGGTGGCCGCCGGCAGCCTGCCGTCGGTGGTGATGGTGCCGTCGATATCGGTCAGCACGCCGCGAATCCGGCGCAGCGCCGGGGCGGGAAGGCTTTGTATGGCTTGCATAGCGCGAGATTCTACCCTGTCAAGCTGCCGATAAATCGTTGTCATATTATTGTAATTTAGTGGAAATGCCCGGTTTTCCAATCCAACAAGGCGGGGTAACATCCGCCTGTCACAAAAACTGCATACAGTCGGACGATTTTTGTCCAATGTACAAGATAGAACAGGAGAAATTTCCATGACCGTAAAACGTACCGCGTTGACCCTGGCCGCCTTTGCCATGCTGGCCGGCGCAGGATCGGCCAATGCCGCCGTCGAGATCCAGTGGTGGCATTCGATGGAAGGTGCGCTCAACGAGAAGGTGAACGCGATCGCCACGCAGTTCAATGCCAGCCAGTCCGACTACAAGATCGTACCGATCTACAAGGGCCAGTACGACGAGTCGCTGGCCGCGGGCATCGCTGCCTTCCGCTCGGGCAACGCGCCGGCGATCCTGCAGGTCTTCGAGGTGGGCACGGCTACCATGATGAGCGCCAAGGGTGCCATCAAGCCGGTGGCAACGGTCATGAAGGACGCTGGCGAGAAGTTCGACGCCAAGATGTACATCCCGGCGGTGGCTGGCTACTACACCTCGAACAAGGGTGAGATGCTGTCGTTCCCGTTCAATAGCTCCACCACGGTGATGTACTACAACAAGGACGCCTTCAAGAAGGCCGGGCTGGATCCGAACAAGCCGCCCGTGACCTGGCAAGAGGTGGCCACCGATTCCGCCAAGCTCAAGGCTGCCGGCATCTCTTGCGGTTACACCACCGACTGGCAGTCGTGGGTGCAGCTGGAAAGCTTCTCGGCCTGGCATAACGTCTTGTTCGCTACCGAGAACAATGGCTTCGGTGGCACGGGCGCGCGCCTGGTGTTCAATTCGCCGCTGCACGTCAAGCATATTGCCAACCTGCTCGACATGCAGCAGAAGGGCTACTTTGTCTACGGCGGCCGCAAGGACGAGCCGAAGGCAAAGTTTATTGCCGGCCAGTGCGCGATGCTGACCGGTTCCTCGGCGGCGCTGGCGAATATCCGCAAGAACGCCAAGTTCGATTTCACCGTGGCGCAGCTGCCGTACGAGCAAGGCGTGCCGGGCGCCCCGCAGAACACCATCATCGGCGGCGCTTCGTTGTGGGTGATGGGCGGCAAGAAGGCCGAGGAGTACAAGGGCGTAGCCAAGTTCTTCACCTATCTGTCGCGCCCCGAGGTGCAGGCCGACTGGCACCAGTCGACCGGCTACCTGCCGGTGACGACGGCAGCCTACGAACTCACCAAGAAATCGGGCTTCTATGAGAAGAACCCCGGCGCGGACGTGGCGGTCAAGCAGATGATCGTCAAGACCACCGACAAGTCGCGCGGCATCCGCCTGGGCAACTTCCCGCAGATCCGTACGGTGATCGACGAAGAGCTCGAAGCGGTGTGGACCGGCAAGAAGCAACCTAAGGAGGCACTGGATTCGGCGGTTGCGCGCGGCAATGAATTGCTGGAGCGTTTCCAGAAGACGGTCCGCGAATAAGCGCTGCGGCTTCTTGAGTGTTTGGGAGGCGGAGGCTGTGCCTCCGTCTTTGGTTTGTGCGGCAGCCTCGCCGCACTGGCTATGACTGATGACGCGCCGCGCATAGCGGTGGCTTGGATGCGTGATGGAAAAACGGGTCGTATTCCGATCTTCATGGTTGCCTTATCTGCTGGTGCTGCCGCAGATGGCGGTGACGCTGATCTTCTTTTTTTGGCCGGCCGGGCAGGCGCTGTACCAGTCTGTGCTGCGGCAGGATGCCTTCGGCATTGATCTCCAGTTCGTTGGCCTGGAGAACTTCCGCGATCTGTTCAGTGATGCGCAGTACCTGAACTCGTTTCGCGTCACGGGGGTGTTCGCCGTCGGGGTGACGCTGGTCGGGCTGACGGTCTCGCTGATGCTTGCCTACTTTGCCGATCGCGTGGTGCGGGGCGCCAGTGGCTACAAGATGCTGCTGATCTGGCCGTATGCCGTGGCGCCGGCGGTGGCGGGCGTGCTGTGGATGTTCATGTTCAATCCGACGCTGGGCGTGGTGTCCTACGCGCTGCATCGATTCGGTGTGGACTGGAACTTCCTGCTCAATAGCAACCAGGCCATGCTGCTCGTGGTGCTGATCGCAGCGTGGAAGCAGATCAGCTACAACTTCCTGTTCTTCCTGGCCGGCTTGCAGAGCATCCCTAAATCGCTGATCGAGGCAGCCGCCATCGATGGCGCGGGGCCTTGGCGCCGGTTCTGGTCGATCATATTCCCGTTACTGTCGCCGACCACGTTCTTCCTGATGGTGATCAATGTGGTGTACGCCTTCTTCGACACCTTTGCCATTATCGACGCGGTAACGCATGGCGGCCCCGTCAACGCTACCAATACGCTGGTCTACAAGGTCTACCAGGATGGCTTCCGCGGACTCGATATCGGCGGCTCGGCCGCGCAGTCGGTCGTGCTGATGGGGATCGTGATTGTTCTCACGGTGGTGCAGTTCCGCTACGTGGAACGCAAGGTGCAGTACTGAAGGATTGGCAAAATGGTAGAACGACGACCCTTTCTAGATTTTCTCTCGCACCTGATGCTGGTGCTGGGCGTAGTGGTAGTGGCTTTCCCCGTCTATGTCACTTTTGTTGCCTCGACGCTGACTGCCGACGAGGTGCTGCAGGCGCCGATGACGCTGCTGCCGGGCAGCCATTTTCTGGAGAACTATCGCACCGTGCTGGTCGCCGGCGTGGGCAATGCCGCCTCGCCGGTCTCCACCATGATGTTGAACAGCTTGATCATGGCGCTGGGCATCGCGCTGGGCAAGATCACCATTTCGATCATCTCGGCCTTCGCGGTGGTGTACTTCCAGTTCCCGCTGCGCAAGACCTTTTTCTGGATGATCTTCATCACGCTGATGCTGCCGGTGGAAGTGCGGATCCTGCCGACCTACAAGGTGGTGTCCGATCTCGGCATGCTGGACAGCTACTTCGGCCTGACCATCCCGATCATCGCCTCGGCGACCGCGACCTTCCTGTTCCGCCAGTTCTTCCTGACCATTCCGGATGAGCTGGCCGAGGCCGCGCGCATCGACGGTGCCGGGCCGCTGCGCTTCTTCAAGGACGTGGTGCTGCCGCTGTCCAAGACCAGCATCGCGGCGCTCTTTGTGATCCAGTTCATCTACGGCTGGAACCAGTACCTGTGGCCGCTCCTGATCACCACGCAGAAGTCGATGACGCCGGTGGTGGTGGGCGTCACGCAGATGATCTCCCGCTCCGGGGATGCCGCGACCGACTGGAACCTGGTGATGGCCACCGTGATGCTGGCCATGGTGCCACCCGCGATCGTGGTGGTGCTGATGCAGAAGTGGTTCGTCAAGGGCCTGGTCGAAACCGAAAAATAAGCGGGCGGGGCGGGGCGCTCATTGGATGACGCGCCCGCCACGCTTGCCCAGCGAGAAAGAATAGCAATGGCAAAACTGTCGCTTCGCAACGTACAGAAAACTTACGCCGGCAACGTCAAGGTTGTGCACGGCATCGATATGGAAATCAACGATGGCGAGTTCATCGTCATCGTCGGCCCCTCGGGCTGCGGCAAGTCCACGCTGCTGCGCATGGTGGCCGGGCTGGAAGCCATCAGCGGCGGCGAGGTGCATATTGGCGACAAGGTCGTCAATAACCTCGAGCCCGCCGAGCGGGACATCGCCATGGTGTTCCAGAACTACGCGCTCTACCCGCATATGAGCGTGTACGACAACATGGCCTACGGGCTGAAGATACGCGGCATGGACAAGAGCGAGATCGAGCAGCGCGTCAAGCATGCCGCCGGCATCCTGGAGCTGGCGCCCCTGCTGGAGCGCAGGCCCCGTGCGCTGTCGGGCGGCCAGCGCCAGCGTGTGGCCATGGGCCGCGCGATCGTGCGTGAGCCTGCCGTGTTCCTGTTCGACGAGCCGCTGTCCAACCTCGACGCCAAGCTACGCGTGCAGATGCGCCTGGAGTTGAAAGAGTTGCACCGCCGCCTGCGCACCACCAGCATGTACGTGACTCACGACCAGGTCGAGGCCATGACGCTGGCGGACCGCATGATGGTGCTCAATGGCGGGCGCGTGGAGCAGATCGGCACGCCGCTGGAAGTCTACGCACGCCCGGCCAGCACCTTCGTGGCCAGCTTTATCGGCTCGCCGCCGATGAATCTGGTCCCGGTGGCGCGGACCAACGGCGGGCAGGGCGAAGCGCAGATGCGCGTGGAGCAGAAGCCGGGTGCGCAAGGCGCGCCCGCCACCCTTGGCCACCTGCCGATGGGCCTGCACCTGCCCGAGCGCGCGCTGCTGGGCCTGCGTCCGGAGCATATCGAGCCGTGCGCGGCGCATGAGGCGATCGCCGAGATCGAGGTCCGCCTGGTCGAGGCGCTCGGCGCCGACTCCTTTGCGTATGGCACGCTGGGCGGCCAGCCGGTGGTGGTGCGGCTGGACAGCAACATGCCGGTGCGCGGCGGCGATCGCCTGCCGATCACGGCCACGGCCGAGCACCTGCATTTCTTCGACACCGATTCCGGCAAGCGCATCGAGGCCTGACATGACCCTAGCCGCCTGGCCCTATCCGCGCCATGTCGCCCATCGTGGCGCGGGCAAGCTCGCACCCGAGAACACCCTGGCGGCATTCCGCCACGGCGCATCGTTTGGCTACCGCATGTTCGAGTTCGACGTGAAGCTGTCGGGCGACGGACGCCCGGTGCTGCTGCACGATGCCACACTGGACCGCACCACCAACGGCCAGGGGCGGGCCGATGCGCTGACGCTGGGCGAGATCGCCATGCTGGACGCGGGCAGCTGGCACAGCCCTGCCTATGCCGGCGAGCCAGTGCCCACGCTGGCGGCGATTGCCCGCTATACCCGTGCCAACGGCTTCTTCGTCAATATCGAGATCAAGCCCGTGCCCGGCGCGGAATGGCGCACCGGCGCGGCGGTAGCCCTCGACGCGCAGGCGCTGTGGGCCGGCAGCGATGTGCTGCCGCTGCTGTCGTCATTCTCGGAAGAGTCGCTGGAATCGGCCCGCAAGGCAGCGCCTGGCCTGCCGCGCGCGCTGCTGCTGGACAAGCTGCCGCCCGACTGGCTGGAGCGGCTGCGCCGGCTGGACTGCGTGGCGCTCGATGCCAACCATCGCGAGCTTACCGCCGAGGTCATCCAGGCGGCCCATGCGGCTGGCTTCCGGGTGGCCTGCTATACCGTCAATGACCCGGCGCGCGCGACGGAGCTGCTGAGCTGGGGGCTGGACGCACTGATTACCGACGCGGTCGACCTGATCGCGCCGCGCCAGGACTAGCCCGCCCGGCGGTGCTGGCGCGGCCTGTTCACGCAGGCTGCGCCAACGCGTCGCGCACCGCATCGTCCACGCTCCAGCCGCGCCATATTTCCTCGGGCAGGGCTGGGTTGCGCGCATGCGTCAGCAGGTCGCGCACCTCGTCCTTGACCCGCGCGAGCCGTAGCGGCATGCCGTGGGCCTTCGCGAACACCGCCAGTTCGCCCAGGGCTTCAAGGGCGGTGCCGTCGAGGTCCGACGATTCTTCCAGGCTGAGTATCAGGCCGTACTGGGGATGCTCGCGCGCCAGCGCCTGGCGCACGGTGCCCAGCACGCTATCGATGTTGCCGAAGAACAGCGGTACCTCCGGGCGCGCGATCAGCAGTCCCTTGGGTGCGGTGGCCTCAGGGTGGCGCGCCGTGTCGACGAAGTCGTGGCTATCGGCCCACCGCCCCAGCCAGCTCACCTGCGGGCGCGACAAGCGCTGCAGCAGCATCGCCAGGCTGACCCCGATCGCCAGCAGCAGCCCATGCAGCACGCCCAGCAACAGCACGCCGGCAAAGGCGGTCACCGCGACCAGGCGGTCGCGCCGCCAGTCGAAATAGGGCTTGAGGCTGCCCGGGTTGAGACTGTGCCCGACCGCGCGGATCACGATGGCCGCGAGTACCGGTTCGGGCGTGTGCGAAATCCAGGGGAGCAGGGTGCATACCGCGGCAAAGACCACGGCACCCGCGATCAAGCCGGCACGGCGGCTTTGCGCGCCGGCTGCTTCGTTAGCCGAGGTGGCGGAAAAGCCCGCGCCCACCGGCATGCCCTGGAACAGCCCCGAAGCGAGGTTGGCCAGCCCCAGCGCCGCCAGGTCCCGGTTGGGCGAGACGATGTCGCCGTGGCGCATGGCAAAGGTGCGGATCGAGCCGTAGCTCTCGGCGTACAGGATCAGGGCCAGCGCGGCGGCCAGTTCGCCCACCCGCATCCAGTCGGCCGTGCTCAGGTCCGGCACCCGTGGCGCCGAGAACTGCAGGGCGATGTTGCCGACGGCAGCCACGCCATGTGCCTGGGTCCAGCCGCTGAGGTCGAGCACGATGCCAGCGGCGATGACCAGCAGCGCGCCCGGCATGGCGCGCCAGCGCGCGAACAGGTGCAGCAGCGCCAGCGCAATCAGTGCCACCGCCGCGCCAGCCAGGTTCCAGTGGCGCCAGCTGGCGAGCAATTCCCAGGCCAGGCGCAGGAAGTCGCCGTGCGCCGGATGCACGTCCAGGACCTTTGGGCATTGCTTGAGCACGATGGTCAGCGCCAGTCCCAGCGCGAAGCCGCGCAGCACCGGCTTGGCGATCAGGTTGGAGATCGCCCCCAGGTGCGCCAGCGACGCCAGCAGGAACAGCACCCCCGCCAGCAGGATCACGGCGGCGCCGAGCGCAATGCGCAGTCCGACGTCGCCTTCGGCGGCAGCCGTGGTGGCTGCCAGCAGCACCGCGGCAGACGACGAGGTGGCCGAAACGATCGCAAAGCGGCTGCTGCCAAGCAGGCCGTAGACCAGCAGGCCCGCGAACAGCGCGATCACGCCGGCTTGCGGCGGCAGCCCGGCAATGCCGGAATAGGCTACGGCCTCGGGCAGCAGCAGGCCGGCGATGGCCAGGCCGGCCACCAGGTCCGCGCGCCATGTGGCGAAAGCGGCGCTTGGTGCCGCGGCGTCGGCGGTGGGGGCGGGCATCATTGGCGGGGCCGGGCGCTGGCCCGTGGCGGGTGTGGCAAGAGGTGCACGGATCGCTCCTTTGGTTTCCGGCTCCATGCTATCGAACGCATGGGTTTCGTCGTCTGCCTCGGGAGGCGGTCTTGGCCGCATCGCAACACTGCGGAGCGGCCCGCGCGCGTTACGGCAAAATTCCCTCGGCTCACGTGGCAAACGTGCTATTCTTATGCGAGTGAAGACTTAGGTCCTTCCACGCACAACTGACCCTTTCAGGGCGACTGAACAGATCGGCACCCGCTGCGGTGCCGTTTGCATAATGATGCATTTAATGTGTTTCAGTTGCTGCCCAGAAAGAGTTGTTTGCAATCCGCTAACCGGTCAAGCCGTGTCGCGGAAGGTTGATGAACCCGCTTTATTCCGGCATTCCCGGATAATAGTGAGCGCCCCATGATGCAGCAGTATCAGAGCAATTCGTACCTCTTCGGCGGCAATGCCCCCTATGTAGAAGAGCTGTACGAGGCCTACCTCGAAAATCCCTCCTCGGTTCCCGATAACTGGCGCGCGTACTTCGACGCGATGCAGAACGTGCCGGCTGTCGATGGCTCCAACGCCCGCGATATTCCCCACGCTCCCATTGTCGCCTCGTTCGCAGAGCGCGCCAAGGCGGGCCCGATCAAGACTATTGTTGCCTCGGCCGACTCCGATATGGGGCGCAAGCGCGTCGCTGCCACGCAGCTGATCGCCGCTTACCGCAACATCGGTTCGCATTGGGCAGACCTGGATCCGCTCAAGCGCCAGGAACGTCCGCCCCTGCCGGACCTCGACCCCGCGTTCTACGGCTTCTCCGAAAGCGATCTCGACATCGTCTTCAACGCCAGCAATACGTATTTCGGCAAGGAATCGATGAGCCTGCGCGAGCTGCTCAACAACCTGCGCGAAACGTACTGCAGCAGCATCGGCGCCGAATTCATGTACATCAGCGACCAGGCGCAAAAGCGTTGGTGGCAAGAGCGCCTGGAAACCACGCGTTCCAAGCCGGTGTTCACCCTCGAAAAGAAGAAGCACGTGCTCGACCGCCTGACCGCGGCCGAAGGCCTGGAGCGCTTCCTCCACACCAAGTACGTTGGCCAGAAGCGCTTCTCGCTGGAAGGCGGCGAGAGCTTCATCGCTGCCATGGACGAACTGATCCAGCACAGCGGCAGCAAGGGCGTGCAGGAAATCGTGATCGGCATGGCCCACCGCGGCCGCCTGAACGTGCTGGTCAATACGCTGGGCAAGATGCCGGCTGACCTGTTCGCCGAGTTCGAAGGCAAGCACGTCGATGACCTGCCGGCCGGCGACGTGAAGTACCACAAGGGCTTCTCCAGCGACGTTTCCACCGAAGGCGGTCCGGTTCACCTGTCGCTCGCCTTCAACCCGTCCCACCTGGAAATCGTCAACCCGGTCGTCGAAGGCTCGGTCAAGGCCCGCCAGGAACGCCGCGGCGAACCCGCAGGCCATGCGGAAGTGCTGCCGGTGCAAGTGCACGGCGACGCGGCATTCGCAGGCCAGGGCGTGGTGATGGAAACGCTGAACCTGGCGCAGACCCGCGGCTACGGCACGGGCGGCACGATGCACATCGTGATCAACAACCAGATCGGCTTCACCACCTCGGACCCGCGTGACTCGCGTTCCACGCTGTATTGCACCGACGTCGTCAAGATGATCGAGGCACCGGTGCTGCACGTCAACGGCGACGATCCCGAAGCCGTGGTGTTCGCCATGCAGCTGGCCGTGGACTTCCGCATGGAGTTCAAGAAGGATGTCGTGGTCGACATCATCTGCTTCCGCAAGCTGGGCCACAACGAGCAGGACACGCCGGCCGTTACCCAGCCGCTGATGTACAAGAAGATCGCCCAGCACCCGGGCACGCGCAAGCTGTACGCTGACAAGCTGACCGCGCAGAACCTGGTGGCTGCCGACTTCGGCGACCAGCTGGTCAAGGAATACCGTGCCGCGATGGACGCGGGCAAGCACACGGTCGACCCCGTCCTGTCGAACTTCAAGAACAAGTTCGCCGTGGACTGGATGCCGTTCCTGAACCGCAAGTGGACCGACGCCGCCGACACCGCCGTGCCGGTGACCGAGCTCAAGCGCCTGGCCGAACGCATCACCGCCATCCCCGAACACCTCAAGCTGCATCCGCTGGTCGAGAAGGTGGTGAAGGATCGCGCCAACATGGGCCGCGGCGACCAGCCGCTGGACTGGGGCATGGGCGAGCATCTGGCCTTCGCCTCGCTGGTGGCTTCGGGCTACCCGGTGCGTATCACTGGCCAGGACGCCGGCCGTGGCACCTTTACCCACCGCCACTCGGTGCTGCACGACCAGAACCGCGAGCGTTGGGATGCAGGCAGCTACGTGCCCCTGCAGAACGTGTCCGAGAACCAGGCACCGTTCACGGTGATCGACTCGGTGCTGTCGGAAGAGGCTGTGCTCGGTTTCGAATACGGCTTCTCCACCGCTGAGCCGAACGCGCTCGTGATCTGGGAAGCCCAGTTCGGCGACTTCGTCAACGGCGCCCAGGTGGTGATCGACCAGTTCATCTCCTCCGGCGAAGTGAAGTGGGGCCGCGCCTCGGGCCTGACCCTGATGCTGCCGCACGGCTACGAAGGCCAGGGTCCGGAACACAGCTCGGCGCGCATCGAGCGCTTCCTGCAGCTGTGCGCGGACCACAACATGCAAGTCTGCCAGCCGACCACCCCGGCCCAGATCTTCCACCTGCTGCGCCGCCAGATGATCCGTCTGTTCCGCAAGCCGCTGGTGATCATGACGCCGAAGTCGCTGCTGCGTAACAAGGAAGCGGTCTCGCCGCTGTCCGACCTGGCCAAGGGTCACTTCGAGACGGTCATCCCCGATCACGAAGAGCTGAACGCCAGCAAGGTCAAGCGCGTGATCATGTGCTCGGGCAAGGTCTACTACGACCTGGTCAATACCCGCAAGGAACGCGGCGCGACCGACACGGCCGTCATTCGCATGGAACAGCTGTATCCGTTCCCGCACAAGGCAGTGGCAGCCGAGCTGAAGAAGTACCCGAACGCCAACGAAATCGTGTGGTGCCAGGACGAGCCGCAGAACCAGGGTGCCTGGTTCTTCGTCCAGCACTTCATCATGGAGAACATGGCGGAAGGCCAGAAGCTCGGTTACGCGGGTCGTCCCGCCTCGGCATCGCCGGCGGTGGGCTACTACGCCAAGCACAACGAGCAACAAAAGGCGCTGCTGGATGCGGCGTTCTCCAAGCTCAAGGGCTTTGTCCTGACCAAATGATCGTGGCCAGCATGGCGGCGCGCGCGAAAAGCGCGCACCGCCATGTTTTTTGCCACCTGCCTTAAGCAAAACGAATACATCAAGGAAATTCCAACCATGGCTATTGTTGACGTCAAGGTTCCGCAACTCTCTGAATCGGTTGCAGAAGCAACCATGCTGAACTGGAAGAAGAAGCCGGGCGAAGCCGTTGCCCAAGACGAAATCCTGATTGAAATCGAGACCGACAAAGTCGTGCTCGAAGTGCCGGCCCCGTCGGCTGGCGTGCTGTCGCAGATCATCCGCAACGACGGCGACACCGTGGTTGCCGACGAAGTGATCGCCAAGATCGACACCGAAGCCACCGCTGGCGCCGTCGCTCCCGCCGCTGCCGCACCGGCACCCGCTGCCGCCGCCCCGGCCGCCGCAGCCGCTCCGGCAGCAGCCGGCGCCGTGGCCATGCCTTCGGCAGCCAAGCTGATGGCCGAAGGCGGCCTGTCCGCAGGCCAGGTTGCAGGCACGGGCAAGGATGGCCGCATCACCAAGGGCGACGTGCTGGCCGCGACTGCCGCGCCCGCTCCCGCACCGGCCGCCAAGGCAGCACCGGCTCCGGCCGCTGCCAAGCCGGCGCTGCAGCAGGTTTCCGCCCCGGTGGACTTTGCCGCCCTGGGCGACCGCCCGGAAGAACGCGTGCCGATGAGCCGCCTGCGCGCCCGTATCGCCGAGCGCCTGCTGCAATCGCAAAGCACCAACGCCATCCTCACCACCTTCAATGAAGTGAACATGAAGCCGGTGATGGACCTGCGCAACAAGTACAAGGACCGCTTCGAGAAGGAGCACGGCGTGAAGCTGGGCTTCATGTCCTTCTTCGTCAAGGCCGCGGTCCACGCGCTGAAGAAGTTCCCGCTGATCAACGCCTCGATCGACGGCAACGACATCGTCTACCACGGCTACTTCGACATCGGTATCGCCGTGGGCTCGCCGCGTGGCCTGGTGGTGCCTATCCTGCGCAACGCCGACCAGATGAGCCTGGCCGAGATCGAGAAGAAGATCGCTGAATTCGGCGCCAAGGCCCGTGACGGCAAGCTGTCGCTGGAAGAACTGACCGGTGGTACGTTCTCGATCTCCAACGGCGGTACCTTCGGCTCGATGCTGTCGACGCCGATCATCAACCCGCCGCAATCCGCGATCCTGGGCGTGCACGCCACCAAGGACCGCCCGGTGGTGGAAGACGGCCAGATCGTGATCCGTCCGATGAACTACCTCGCCATGTCCTACGACCACCGCATCATCGACGGCCGCGAAGCCGTCCTGGGCCTGGTCGCCATGAAGGACGCGCTGGAAGATCCGGCACGCCTGCTGCTGGACCTGTAATCATCTGCAAAGCCTGAGG
Source organism: Cupriavidus sp. PET2-C1 (assembly GCF_054515855.1). Lineage (NCBI taxonomy): Bacteria > Pseudomonadati > Pseudomonadota > Betaproteobacteria > Burkholderiales > Burkholderiaceae > Cupriavidus > Cupriavidus sp. PET2-C1. The sequence goes on along the minus strand of NZ_CM137259.1, from coordinate 2,620,725 downwards.
TCTTGCCCGCGTTTCTCCCGCCGTGTCCGTCATCGGGCGCGGCGCTGGCGGGCATGACGGACCGAAGAGTTGAAAGCGGCCCGGCGGGCGACGTTGCCCCGCCGTGGCTGCAAAAGGAATCTCCATGAGCAAACAATTCGACGTGCTGGTGATCGGTGCCGGCCCCGGCGGCTACATCGCCGCCATTCGTGCCGGCCAGCTGGGCCTGAATGTGGCCTGCTGCGAAGGCAATGCCTACGACGATCCCAAGGACGAACCGCGCCTGGGCGGCACCTGCCTGAACGTGGGTTGCATCCCCTCCAAGGCACTGCTGGCATCCTCGGAAGAATTCGAGAACGTACAGCATCACCTGGGCGACCACGGCATCACGGTTGGCGATGTCAAGGTCGACGTGGCCAAGATGCTCAAGCGCAAGGACGATATCGTCGGCAAGATGACCAAGGGCATCGAGTTCCTGTTCCGCAAGAACAAGGTCACGCTGCTCAAGGGCTACGGCAAGTTCGTCGGCAAGACCGCCGAGGGCTTCCAGGTCGAGGTCGCCGGCAAGGCAGGTACCGAAGTCGTGACGGCCAAGCAGGTCATCGTCGCTACGGGCTCCAAGGCGCGTCACCTGCCGGGCGTCGCGGTGGACAACGTGCTGGTCAGCGATAACGAAGGCGCGCTCAAGTTCGCCGGCGTGCCGAAGAAGCTGGGTGTGATCGGCGCTGGCGTGATCGGCCTCGAGCTGGGTTCCGTGTGGCGCCGCCTGGGTGCCGAAGTGACCGTGCTGGAAGCGCTGCCCGCGTTCCTGGGCGCCGCCGACGAAGGCGTGGCCAAGGAAGCGCAGAAGCTGCTGACCAAGCAAGGCCTGAAGTTCAGCCTGGGCGTGACGGTCAATGAGGTCAAGACCGGCAAGGACAACGTCACCGTCAGCTACACCGACAAGGACGGCGCTGCCCAGACCCTGGAAGTCGATCGCTTGATCGTGTCGGTTGGCCGCGTGCCCAACACCGACAACCTCGGCCTCGACGCCATCGGCCTGGCGGCCGACCAGCGCGGCTTCATCGAGGTGGACGACCACTGCGCGACCAAGGTGCCGGGCCTGTGGGCCATCGGCGACGTGGTGCGCGGCCCGATGCTGGCCCACAAGGCAGAGGACGAAGGCGTGGCGGTTGCCGAGCGCATCGCCGGCCAGAAGCCGCATATCGACTACAACTGCATTCCGTGGGTGATCTACACCTTCCCGGAAATCGCATGGGTGGGCAAGACCGAGCAGCAGCTCAAGGCCGAAGGCCGCGAGTACAAGTCCGGCCAGTTCCCGTTCATGGCCAACGGCCGTGCGCTGGGCATGGGTCATTCGGATGGCTTCGTCAAGATGCTGGCCGATGCCAAGACCGATGAGATCCTGGGCGTGCACGTGGTTGCCGCGAATGCCTCGGACCTGATCGCCGAAGCCGTGGTGGCGATGGAGTTCAAGGCCGCCAGCGAAGACATCGGCCGCACCTGCCATCCGCATCCGTCGATGTCGGAAGTCATGCGCGAAGCCGCACTGGCTGTCGACAAGCGCCAGCTCAATATGTAAGGCAATAGCCCGAGTATTGTTCAGTACCGGCGCGCCGCTCCAGCGGCGCGCCGTTTTCGCTTTCGGGGCGGCAGGGGCAGTTTGCCCTGTCACGCGCCCCGATCCTCATTCAAGCCGGCGCCCGCCCGGCATCCAGCGCAAGCAGTCAGCATGAACGTCCGTGAGTACTACGAGCAGGAACTGAAGCAACGTGGCTACACCACCGACCCCGCGCAGTTGCGCGCCGTCGAGCGCCTGCAGCAATGCTACGACGAGTGGGTGGCCTACAAGAGCCGGCGCAACAGCACGTTGAAAAAGCTGCTGGTGCACCCGGACGTGCCCAAGGGCGTGTACCTGTGGGGCGGGGTAGGGCGCGGCAAGTCCTTCCTGATGGACAGTTTCTATACCTGCGTGCCGGTGGTGCGCAAGACGCGGCTGCATTTCCACGAATTCATGCGCGAGGTGCATCGCCAGCTCGAAGAGTTGCGCGGGCGCCCGGATCCGCTGGACGAACTGGCCAAGCGCATCGCGCGGCGGTTCCGCCTGATCTGCTTCGATGAGTTCCACGTCAGCGACGTGGCCGATGCGATGATCCTGCACCGCCTGCTGCAGCAGATGTTCGAGAACGGCGTGCAGTTTGTGATGACGTCGAACTACCGGCCGGACCTGCTGTACCCGGACGGCTTGCACCGGGATCGCGTGCTGCCGGCCATCGCGCTGCTGCAGGAGAAGCTCGACGTGCTCAATGTCGATGCCGGCATCGACTACCGCAAGCGCGCGCTGGAGCAGGTAGAGGCGTATCACACGCCGCTGGGACCCGAGGCCAGCTCAGCCCTGCGCCATGCCTTTACCGGCATTGCCGGCGTGGCCGACGAATCCCCCATCCTGCATATCGAGCACCGCGAACTGCGCGCGCTACGCAAGGCGGGCGGGGTGGTCTGGTTCGATTTCAATACGCTGTGCGGCGGCCCGCGCTCGCAGAACGACTATCTGGAGCTGGCCACCGAGTTCCACACGGTGATCCTCTCGGACGTGCCCAGGATGACGCCGCGCATGTCGTCGGAGGCACGCCGTTTCACCTGGCTGATCGACGTGTTCTACGACCACAAGGTCAAGTTGCTGATCTCTGCGGAAGTGCCGGCGGATGAACTCTACACCGAGGGCCAGATGGCCAACGAGTTCAGCCGCACGGTGTCGCGCATTATCGAGATGCAGTCGCGTGAATACCTGGAAGCGCCACGCCGCACGGTCGACACCTCGCTGACCTGACGCCCTGCGCAAGCGGCGCGCAAGGCGCCGTCTGGCCACCCGCTTGATCTGCATCAAAGCGGCTTGCCGCCGGGACTCTTACCATGCAGTTGGTAAAAAAGAGTCCCGATGCCGATTTCCCCAGCCCCAGCCTATCCTGTCCTGCCCGATCCGCCGCTTGCCCGCGCAAGCGGCGCGCCTGCGGCCGCCGGGCGCGCGGGCTGCTTCCACTGCGGACAGCCGCTCGTGGCCGGCGAGTCGCCCTTGCATGCCAGCATCAACGGTGAGGAACAGGCGTTTTGCTGCGGTGGCTGCCAGGCCCTGGCGCAGACACTGCACGCAGCCGGGTTCGGCCATCTCTATGGCGACCAGGCCCGCTTTGCCCGGCCGATCGACGACGCGGCGCGGCGCGAGGCCGAGCCTGTATGGGCCGCCTACGACACCGAGGAGCTACGGGCCCAGTTCGTGCGCCCGCTGGACGAACGTCGGGCCGAGATCACGCTGGCGCCGGAGAACATCCGCTGCGCCGCCTGCGCCTGGCTGATCGAGCAGCACCTGGGCAGCCTGCCCGGCGTGGAATCGGTGATCGCCAACGTGGCCACGCGCCGCGTGGTGGTGCGCTGGCGCGCGGCCGAGCAGCCGGTCTCCGCCTTGCTCGCCGCGCTGGCGGGGATCGGCTACCTGGCCTGGCCGTTCGAGGTTTCGCGCTCGGACCGGCAGGACCGCCACGCGCGCCGTGGGCTGCTGATGCGCATGGCGGTGGCCATGCTCGGCATGATGCAGGTGATGATGTACGCATGGCCCATCTATACCCATGAAGCCACCATCGATCCCGGCCAGTTGCAGCTGATGCGCTGGGCCAGCTTGGTGCTGACCTTGCCCGTGGTGCTGTACTCGGCCTCGCCGATCTTCACCGGGGCGTGGCGCGGGCTGCGGCAGCGCCACCTGGGCATGGATGTGCCGGTGGCGCTGGGCGTGGGCGCGGGCTTTATCGCCAGCACCGTGGCGACGCTGCGCGGCACCGGCGAGGTGTACTTCGATTCCGTCACCATGTTTGTGGCGTTCCTGCTGCTGGCGCGCTACCTGGAACTGCGCGTGCGCCAGGCATCGCGCAGTGGTGCCGAGATGCTGGCGCGGCAGTTGCCCGCCACCTGCGAGCGCCTGCGTGCCGAGGGCGGCGCGGGCGAGCGGGTGCCGGTGGCACGCCTGCGCGCTGGCGACCTGATCCGCGTCAAGGCGGGCGAGGTGGTACCCGCCGATGCCACGGTGATCGCCGGCGCGAGCGAGCTCGATGAATCCATGCTGACTGGCGAGAGCCGGCCGGTGCCGCGCGGCATCGGAGATCCCGTGCTGGCAGGTTGCTTCAATACCGCGAGCCCGCTTGAGCTGCGCGTGGTCAAGGTAGGGGCGGGTACCCGGCTGGCGGAGATCGTCGCCGTGCTGGACCGCGCGCTGGCCGAGAAGCCGCGCCTGGCCACCGTGGCCGACCGCGTGGCGGGCTGGTTCGTCGCCATCCTGCTGGTGCTGGCGGCCGTCACCGGCGCCGTCTGGTGGGCCTGGATCGATCCCGCGCGCGCGTTGCTCGTGACGGTGGCGGTGCTGGTGGTGAGTTGCCCGTGCGCGCTCTCGCTGGCCACGCCGGCGGCGCTGGCCGCGGCCGGAGCCGCGCTGTCGCGCCGCGGCTTGCTGCTCACGCGCGGCCACGCGCTGGAGACCTTGGCCAGCGTCACGGACGTGATGCTCGACAAGACTGGCACGCTCACGCAAGGGCGATTCGCGCTGGTGCGCACGCAGTCCAACGGCGATGCCGATGCCGATGCCGGCACCTGCCTGCGCCTGGCCGCGGCCATGGAACGCTCCGGCGAGCACCCGATCGCGCGCGGCATCGTCGAAGCCGCACAGGCGCAAGGCCTTGCGCACGAGACGCTCGCCATCGACGCCATGCGCAATGTGCCGGGGCAGGGCCTTGAAGCCGATGTGGATGGGCAGCGTTACCGCCTTGGCCGCCGCGAGTTCGTGGAGGCGCTGTGCGAGCACGGCAGCGCCGCCGACTGGCACGCCGAACTTGCCGGCAGCGAGCGCCGCGGCGCCACGCTGGTGTGGCTGGGCAGCGCCGCCGGTGCGCTGGCGGTGTTCGAGCTGGCCGATGTGGCGCGCGAGCAATCCGCGCGCTTGCTCAGCGAGTTGCGCGCGCTCGGCGTGACTTGCCATCTCGTCTCGGGCGATACGCCGGCCACCGTCGGCTGGTGGGCCGATCATTTCCAGATCCCGCGCCGCGAGGGCGGCGTCACGCCTGAAGGCAAGCGCGAGTACGTGGCGCGCCTGCAGCGTGGCGGCGCCGTGGTGCTGGCGGTGGGCGACGGCATCAACGACGCGCCGGTGCTGGCTCAGGCGCAAGTCTCGATCGCCATCGGCAGCGGCGCGCCGCTGGCGCAGGCCGGCGCCGACGCGGTGCTGACCCATGGCCGCGTGGCGGAGATCGCGAACGCGCTCAAGATGGCCCGCCGCACCCGCCGTGTGGTACGCCAGAACCTGGCCTGGGCCTTTGCCTATAACGTGATCGCCATCCCGCTGGCGGCAAGCGGCTATGTCACCGCCTGGATGGCGGGCATCGGCATGTCGGTGTCGTCGCTGCTGGTGGTGGCCAACGCCTGGCGCCTGCTGCGCGCCGGCAAGCCTGGAGGCTGACGCCATGGACATGCTCTACCTGCTGGTGCCGATGAGCCTGGTGCTGGTCGCGGTGATCGCCGGCGCGCTCTGGTGGGCGCTGCATGCCGGGCAATACGACGACCTCGACCGGCCCGGCGAGGCCATTCTGCTCGACAACGACAAGCCCTGAGTGATCGCGGCAATGCAGCCGTGGCCGTGTGCGGCCGCGTTGCCGTGTGTGCGGATGTGAGACGCCATCGCACCTGAGTTCCCATGCTTTTCGGTGGCTTTCCGGTGCGCTTGACACAGATCAAGACGGTCGGCGCCCGCTTTTCCTACAGTCACAACATCAATTCATGTTTATCCAATCTGGGGGTCTGAATGGCTGTCACCGCCGCGTATTCTCGCGCCGACACCTTCAATTACGGCGTTGTGCGGCAGTTTGCCGTCATGACGGTAGTCTGGGGGATTGTCGGTATGGCCGTAGGCGTTCTGCTCGCGGCACAGTTGATCTGGCCGGAGCTTAATTTCAACACGCCATGGCTGTCGTTCGGACGCTTGCGCCCGCTTCACACCAACGCGGTCATCTTCGCCTTCGGCGGCAGCGCGCTGTTCGCTACTTCGTATTACATCGTGCAGCGCACCTGCCAGGCGCGGCTGTTCTGCGGCCCGCTGGCGGCCTTCACGTTCTGGGGCTGGCAACTGGTGATCGTGGCCGCAGTCATCACGCTGCCGCTGGGCATCACCAGCTCGAAGGAGTACGCCGAGCTCGAATGGCCGATCGACATCCTGATCACGCTGGTCTGGGTGGCTTATGCCATCGTGTTCTTCGGCACCATCATGAAGCGCAAGACCCGCCATATCTACGTGGCCAACTGGTTCTTCGGCGCCTACATCCTGACCATCGCCATCCTGCATCTCGTCAACAATGCCGAGATGCCGGTGGGCATGTGGAAGTCCTACTCGGCTTATGCCGGCGTGCAGGACGCCATGGTGCAGTGGTGGTACGGCCATAACGCGGTGGGCTTCTTCCTGACCACCAGCTTCCTGGGCATGATGTATTACTTCATCCCCAAGCAGGCCGGCCGCCCGATCTATTCCTACCGCCTGTCGATCGTTCACTTCTGGGCGCTCAACTTCACCTATATGTGGGCCGGTCCCCACCACTTGCAGTTCACCTCGCTGCCGGACTGGGCGCAATCGCTCGGCATGGTGTTCTCGCTGATCCTGCTGGCGCCTTCGTGGGGCGGCATGATCAACGGCATCATGACCTTGTCGGGTGCCTGGCACAAGCTGCGCACCGATCCCATCCTCAAGTTCCTGGTGGTGGCGCTGTCGTTCTACGGCATGGCGACCTTCGAGGGCTCGATGATGTCGATCAAGACCGTCAACGCGTTGTCGCACTACACGGACTGGACCATTGGCCACGTGCACTCCGGCGCGCTGGGCTGGGTCGCGATGATCTCGATCGGCTCGCTCTACTACCTGATCCCGCGGCTCTTCGGCGAGAAGGAGATGTACAGCGTGCGCCTGATCGAGCTGCATTTCTGGATCGCCACCATCGGCGTGGTGCTGTACATCGCCTCGATGTGGATCGCCGGTGTGATGGAGGGCCTGATGTGGCGCGCCACCCAGCCCGACGGCACGCTGACCTACGCTTTCGTGGAAGCGGTCAAGGCCAAGTACCCGTTCTACCTGATCCGCTTGCTGGGTGGCTTGTGCTTCCTCTCCGGCATGCTGCTGATGGCATACAACGTGGCCAGGACCATCATCGGCAAGCCTGCCGTGGATGCACTGATCCCGACCAGCGTTTCCGCCTCCGCCCATTGATCATTCCAGGATAGAAACGATGTCCGAAAAACGAAGCTTCTTTACGCACGAGACCCTGGAGAAGAATATCGGGTGGCTGATCCTCTGCACCATCCTGGTGGTCAGCATCGCCGGGCTCGTCCAGATCGTGCCGCTGTTCTTCCAGCACTCCACCACCGAGCCCGACGCGGGGATCAAGCCGTACTCCGCGCTGCGCCTGATGGGCCGCGATATCTATATCCGCGAGGGCTGCGTGGGCTGCCATTCGCAGCAGGTGCGCACGTTGCAGGGCGATGTCGAGCGCTATGGCCATTACTCCACGGCGGGCGAGTCGGTCTACGACCATCCCTTCCTGTGGGGCTCCAAGCGTACTGGTCCCGACCTGGCGCGCGTGGGCGGACGCTACTCCGATGACTGGCAGCGCATCCACTTGCGCAATCCGCGCGACGTGGTGCCCGAATCGGTGATGCCGTCCTACCCGTGGCTGGAGAAAACGCCGTTGCAGACCAATGACGTCCGCGACCGCATGCGTGCGCTGCGCCGTCTTGGCGTGCCGTACACCGACGCCGAGATCGAGCAGGCGCCTGCCACGCTGGCCGGCAAGACCGAGGAAGACGCGATGGTCGCTTACCTGCAGGAGCTTGGGATCGCCAAGCGCAATGTGCGGGTCGATACCGCGGCCGCCGCGCAGCCCGCGGCCACGCCGGCCAAGGAGTAAGCCATGGCAATGCTCACCGCGTTTTCCACCGTGGTCTCGATGGCTGCCTTCATCGCCATCTGCTGGTGGGCCTGGTCGTCCGGGCGCAAGGCGGCCAACCAGGAGTCGGCCATGCTGCCGTTCGCCTTGCCCGACGAGCCGCTGGCTGCATGCCAAGACGCCCGCCCCGATGCCGGCCACCGCGTCGCGCGTCATGCCGGCGGCGCAAACAACACCAAGCAGGAACACTGAGTCATGAGCGACTTCTTCACGGATTTCTGGAGCTACTACATTGCCGCCATCGCGCTGGTCGGCATCGTCTGGTGCGTGTGGCTGCTGTTCTCCCAGCGCAAGGTCACCAAGGTTGTGGGCGCCCCTGAGGACACCGGCCACGTGTGGGACGGCGACCTGCGCGAGCTGAACAACCCGTTGCCGCGCTGGTGGATGTGGATGTTCCTGCTGGCATGCATCTTTGGCCTGGGTTACCTGGTGCTGTATCCCGGCCTGGGTTCCTACGCCGGCGTGCTCAAGACCTCCAGCCGGGTTGAGCTGGAGGCGCACCGCCAGGCAGCCGAGCAACTGCAGCGCGAGGTCTATGGCAAGTACATGCAGATGGACGTCAAGCAGGTGGCGGCCGACCCGGCGGCGCGCGAGATCGGGCAACGCCTGTTTCTCAACTACTGCGCGCAATGCCACGGCTCCGATGCGCGCGGCAGCCACGGCTTTCCCAACCTGACCGACAACGACTGGCTGTACGGCGGGGAGCCCGAGACCATCACGCAGACCATTACCAAGGGCCGCAACGGCGTGATGCCGTCGTTCGCCTCGACCATCGACGGCAAGCTCGCTGGCGACGTGGCGCAATACGTGCGTTCGCTGTCCGGCCTGTCTTACGATCCGATCCGCGCCTCGCGCGGCGAGAGCACGTTCAAGTCCACCTGCGCGGCCTGCCATGGCTCCACCGGCAAGGGCAACCAGGCGCTTGGCGCGCCTAACCTGTCGGACCGCGTGTGGCTGTACGGCAGCTCGGAGGCGAACATCGTCGACGCCATCCTGAAGGGCCATAACAACCATATGCCGGCGCACGAGGAAATCCTCACGCCGGAGCGTATCCGCATGTTGACGGCCTATGTCTGGGGCCTGTCCAACACCGGTGGCGGTGCAGGCGAGGGGGGCAAGCAATGAGCCACCACGCTTGTGCTTGTCAGCCGGGCCGGCACCGCGGCGGGGGTGTTCGCTCATGAACGCCCCCGGACCGGAGCCGCTTCAAAGGAACGGGGCCGCGTGGGCACCGCTGCGAGCGCCCACGCCTGGCGCGGCGGACGCGGAAACGTCGGACGAGACCCTGTACGAAGTCCGCCGCAAGATCTATCCGCGCTCGGTGTCGGGTGCGTTCTCGAACTGGCGGGTCTGGATGGTGGTCCTGACCCAGCTGTTCTTCTATGGCATGCCCTGGCTGCAGTGGAATGGCCGCCAGGCCATGTTGTTCGATCTCGGCGCGCGCAAGTTCTATATATTCGGCCTGGTGCTGTGGCCCCAGGACGTGATCTACCTTGCCGTGCTGCTGGTGATCTCCGCGGTGTCGCTGTTTCTCTTCACGGCGATCGCGGGGCGGCTGTTCTGCGGCTACGCGTGTCCGCAGACGGTGTACACCGAGATCTTCATGTGGATCGAGCGGCATGTGGAAGGCGACCGCTTTGCCCGCATCCGCCTGGACGGCGATCCTTGGAGCGCGCGCAAGCTGCGCCTGAAGGCCACCAAGCACACGCTCTGGATCGTGATCGCGCTATGGACGGGCTTTACCTTCGTCGGCTATTTCTCGCCCATTCGCACGCTCGGCGCGCAGGTGCTGAGCCTCTCGCTGGGCCCGTGGCAGACGTTCTGGATGCTGTTTTACTCGTTTGCCACCTGGGGCAACGCCGGCTTCATGCGCGAGCAGGTCTGCAAGTACATGTGCCCGTATGCGCGCTTCCAGAGCGTGATGGTGGATCGCGACACCTATGTGGTCACCTATGACGTGGGCCGCGGCGAACCGCGCGGCAGCCGCTCGCGCAAGGCGGACCACAAGGCCGCCGGGCTGGGCTCGTGCGTGAATTGCAGCATCTGCGTGCAGGTCTGTCCCACTGGCATCGATATCCGGGATGGCCTGCAGTACGACTGCATTGGCTGCGGCGCGTGTATCGACGCCTGCAACCAGGTCATGGACAAGATGGCCTACCCGCGCGGGCTGATCCGCTATACGTCCGAGAACGCCATGCGCAGCGCGCTCTCCGAGACCGTGGCGCGCAAGCGCCTGGTGCGGCCGCGCACGGTGATCTACTCGGTGATCTGGCTGGCGCTGGTCGCCGGCTTCATGGCCTCGCTGGCCATGCGCACGCCGCTCAAGGTCGATATCATCCGCGACCGCGGCGCGCTGGGGCGTGAGGTGGAAGGGCGCTGGATCGAGAACGTGTACCGGCTGCAGCTGATCAACACGACCGAGGCGCCGATGCGCGTCGCCGTCAGCGCGGGCAGCGGCGAGCTCAAGGGCCTGGCCGTGGAATATGATCACGCTGCCGGCAACCTGGAACCCACGTCCAATCGCCTGATTCCCATCCGGGTGCGCGTGCCGATCGAGGCCGCGGCGCAGGGCACGCACAAGATCGAGGTCACGGTCACCGCGGTGCCCGACGAGGGCGCGGGCAGCCATGGCGCAGAGATTCGACAGAGCACCAGCTTTATCGTGCCGCGCAATCTATGAGGCGGCGGGGACGCTGGATGCACCAATCCGTACGCAACATACGCGATCTAGATCTAGAGGAGGAGGCCAGATGACGCAGCAAAGCAATCCCTGGTGGAAGGAGCCATGGCCGTGGCTGCTGATGAGTGGGCCGTTCGTGGCCATGGTGGCCTGCGGGGTCACGATCTGGCTGGCTATGACCCACCCGGATCCACCCATTGAGGAAGGGGTGGCGCGCCACGGCCTGGTGGTCGAGAAGGCGGGCAGCGCGGCACGCCAGGCAGCGCCGGTCGCGGCGCAAGCGAGGTGATCATGAGACTACGCTGGCTGATGTGGGTGCTGTGGCCCGCTTTCCTGGTCGCCGGGCTGACCACCGCGCTGGTATTCTCCATGGTCGATCCCGGTGACCTGCGCTTCTTCGGCCAGCCGGTCGAGGCATCGCGGGAGGCGGTCTACACCGTGGGCTTCCTGATCGCGTGGGTGCTGTGCGCGCTGTCGAGCGGCTTGACGCTGTACACCATGCCCACGCGGCTGGCGGACACGGACGAGCTGGAGTGATTGCGATGCGCGCCTTGCCGGTTCAGGCCAGCAGGCGCGGCATCGCGGCGTGCCGCGGCGGGCGAGGGCGGCCCGCGACGAGCACGTCAGCAGGATTTGTTGACGATCTGCTTGATCCCCACCATGTCGACCAGCTTGACGTGGCGCTGGCGGATCTGGATCAGGCCGGCTTCCGCAAAGCGCGAGAACAGGCGGCTGACGGTTTCGAGCTTGAGCCCCAGGTAGCTGCCGATTTCCTCGCGGCTCATGCGCAGCACGAATTCGGAGGCCGAATAGCCGCGCGCGGACAAGCGCTCGGACAGGTTGATCAGGAAAGCGGCAAGCCGCTCCTCGGCGCGCATCGATCCGAGCGTGATCAACATGACCTGGTCCTGCGAGATCTCCTTGCTCATCAGGCGCATGAACTGATGCTGCAGGGAAGGCAGGACGTTGGACAACGTCTGGAGATCGCCGAAGCGCACCACGCAGACTTCGGTATCTTCCAGCGCGGTGGCATCCGACGCGTGCTGCATCTCGCCGAGGCCGTCAAGGCCGACGACTTCGCCGGGAAGGTGGAAGCCCGTGATCTGCGAGCGGCCGTCTTCCATTGTCAGGTGGGTCTTGAGCGTGCCGAAGCGGATCGCGTAGACGGCGGTGAGAGGATCGCCGAGGCGGTACAGGGTTTCGCCCTTGCGTACGCGCACCCGGTCCTGGACCAGCGTATCCATCTTTTCGAGGTCCTGCTGCGACATGCCGACGGGCAGGCAGAGCTGGCCGAGCGAGCAAGTGGAGCAGCGGGGCGACATCTCGGTAATAGGAATGGTGGTGAGCAATTGGGGCCTGTCGGTTTAGCGCAGTCAATCAAGCGCGATGTGGCGGGCGCATTGAGTTGAGAGCTTGACGTTGAGAGTCGTCGATTGGAAGCGCCATCCACATCGGCCTGGCGCGCGGGTCTTGCGGCAGTGCGCTATCTGTGCAGCGCGGCTTGCCGTGCCCGTCGTCATGTTGTGCGAGCGCGCTGGTGTGCGCGGGCGCAAGGCCTCATGTTGATAGCGCCTCTTGGAGCTGCGGGGGCGCGTTCGACGCATTTTACCGCGCCGGGCGTTGCGATTGTGTGATTGGGAGGAGAAGTTGACCATAGGCGTGCTTATCAGCGTATTTACCCTGGCTTTGCTGGGCGGCGTGCACTGCGCCGCCATGTGCGGCGGGATCGCGCTGGCGGCGGAGCAGGGCGGCGTTGCGCGCGTGCCTGCCACGGTGCTGCGGCGTCCCGGCCATTGGTTGCTGGAACTGCTTGTCATGCATGCCGGGCGGCTTAGCATGTATGCGGTGCTGGGGGCCTTGCTGGGCGCCCTTGGTGCTGGCGTCTGGAAGGCACAGTACCTGCCGCTGCAGCGCTGGCTGTTTGGGATCGGCAGTGTGATGCTGGTGTTGTCGGGCTTGTGGATGTTGCGCGGGCGCACCATGGGTACGGGTTGGCTGGAGCGGCTCGCCGCCCGTGGCGCGGGCGGCTTGCTGCGCGGCCTTGGCGCCGTCGGGGTGCGCTTGCCGGCTGTGGCCCGGGTGCAGGGGCAGGGCCGGTTGCTGCGCCGCTACGGCATGGGGCTAGCCTGGGGGCTGGTCCCGTGCGGCATGGTGTACGGCGCCCTTGCCATGGCATTGCTGGCCGGCAATGCCGCGTCGGGCGCGCTGGTGATGGCCGTGTTTGGCCTGGGCACCCTGCCGAATCTGTTGGTGATCTCGGGCCTGTCCGGCTATCTCAGGCAGCTTTCGCGGCGCCCGGCGTTGCGGGCTGGCGCTGGCCTTGCAGTGGTGGCCTTTGGCTTGGCCGGGGTGGCGCGCGCGCTGCTTTTGCCTGAGACGCTTGCCGCGCATGGATTCTGTCTGGTCTTCTGAAGCGCTGTTTCGTGGTGCATCTGTCACTTCCTCGCTGAGGTAGCTGTGCGAATCGGTTGCAGGTTTGCCAGGGAATGCCATACAATCGCAAGAACAGCGATATCGCGCAGCGTACTTCATCGTGGCATCGTCAGGTAGCATCCGCTGCTCAGGGATGCATGCCAGGAACACCCAGGCAGGCATCAGCGCCAGGGACCGTTCCCCATCCGCCGTCCGGTTCACAAGATTCGGTTCAAAAGACCAGCTACGGCAGGGCGGGGTGAAATAGGCCAGCAGGCCCGATATCCGTATTTTCTTGCACCCGGCGCGTTCGATGATAGACGCCGCGCCGGACAGGTCCGCCACATCAGGGGGAAGGCGCGACGCAAGGGCTCCGTCGACTGGCAGATAAAGCCGGTGGCCGGGCGATCTCCTGCCGGTCAGGTCCGGCACCCGATGCAATAAAAGAAGGCGCACGGCTGGCATGCATCAAGCATGCGGTTGGCTGCGCGGCCAGATGGCGGTGGCAATCCCTACCGCTGAACCCGCAATCTCCAGTGCGCCCGGGATCAACCGGGGCGCAGGTGCAAAGACAGGCTGCACGCAATCAACATGAATACCCAAGAGGCGAAGATCGTCCTCGAGACCGCGCTGATCTGCGCGCAGGAACCCTTGCGCGTCAATGACTTGCGCCGGCTGTTTGCCGACGACGTCGGTGCCGACACCATTCGCGTGCTGCTCGAAGAGCTGCGCCGCGACTGGGAGCAGCGCGGCGTGGAACTCGTGGCACTGGCCAGTGGCTGGCGTTTCCAGAGCCGCCCTGTCATGCGTGAATACCTGGATAGGCTGAATCCCGAAAAGCCGCCCAAGTACTCCCGCGCCGTGATGGAGACGCTGGCGATCATCGCCTACCGGCAACCGGTCACGCGGGGCGATATCGAGGAAATCCGCGGTGTCGCGGTCAGCACCGAAGTCGTGAAGAAGCTCGAGGATCGCAGCTGGATCGAGGTGATCGGCCACCGTGACGTGCCCGGACGGCCTGCGCTTTATGCCACCACCAAGAACTTCCTTGATGACCTTGGCCTGCGCACGCTCGATGAATTGCCGCCGCTGGAAGACATCCAGGCCCAGGCGCAGGTCGCGCTGCTGAATCAGGAGCCGATTGACTTCGAGGCGCTGGGCACGGTGCCGGCGGATAGCGACGAAGAGGCATTCGCGGAACCTGGCGATGATCAGGCCGGCGCTGCCGCTCTGGTTGCGGCGGATGCCGGAGAGGGTGAACCGACCCTTTCCAGCGTGGTTGCCCCCGACGGTCTTGCGGCCGGCGCCACGGATGGCATCGCCGATTTGGTGGATGCGTTTGAAAGGAAGGAGGCTTTGGCGCAAGCGGAAGCCGGGTTCACACCCGCGCCCGGGGCCGAGTCGGAAGTGCCGGCGACGCCCGGGCCAGGCAGTGAGCTGGCGAGCGAGCCGATGTCCGCCGACCCCGCCGGCGCGCAGTCCGGCGACACAGCCGAGGAGCAAGCCGTCGAAGACGGTGAAACAAATGAGCAAACGGACACGCCCGCCAACGGTTACCACGTACAAGTGGCCTCCGGCGCGCAGGCGTCCGAAGTCCCGGGGGCGTCCACGACGAATCCGGCGCACCCCAGCGAGCACGACGAGCACGACCAGCGCGTGTCCAACTGAACACCATGCAACATCCGAATGTGAATACCTTGTCCGATTCTGATCAAGACGTCCGCCAGGCGGATACGCCGGCCGGCGATGCCGGCAATGGCGCCGAAGGCGGCGCCGGCACCGATGGCGCGCCGCGCCGCAAGGGCCTGCGCCGTGGCTTGCGCAATCTGGTGGCCACGCGCCGCCAGGCCGCGCAGGACCGCGATGGCGGCCGTGCCGCGGACGGCGGGGCGGCAATCCCTGCTGGCAGCCCCGATGTGGGCGCCGCGCAAGACGCGCGTGGCGACGGCGCAAGGAAGGGACGTACGCGTGGCAAGCGCAAGCCCGCGGAAGGCGAGGCGGTGCAGGCCGGCGAGCAGCAGGGCGAGCGCCCGGCGCCGCGAGGCCGCCGCAACTTCAGTAACGACAATGCCGAAGGCGCAAGCGAAGCTGGCGGAGAAGCCGCGGGCGAGCGCCAGCGCGATGGCACCCGCGCTAACCCGAACGGGAATGGCGCCCGCAAGCGCAAGCCGCAGCAAGGCCAGCAGCCGCAAGGCGCCGCCCGCCGCGGCGGCGCTGAAGGGCAGCAGGGCGGCCCGCGCCAGCAAGGCAAGGGCAGCAAGGGCAAAGGCGGCACGCAGCGCCCAGCCGCGGGTGTGTCTGAGAAGGCGCCCGCCGCCGCCGCGAGCGGTGAGGACCTGTTCCGCTTTGTCATTTCCGGTCAGTACGACCAGGAAGAGTCGAGCGGTCCGCAGGCCCGGGTCAAGCCGGTGCGTGAGCTGTCTGCAGACGACGATGCGCCCAAGCTGCACAAAGTGCTCGCCGAGGGTGGGCTGGGCTCGCGCCGGGAAATGGAAGAGCTGATCCTGCAGGGCCGGGTTTCGGTCAATGGCCTGCCTGCCCACATCGGCCAGCGCATCCTGCCGGCCGACCAGGTCCGGGTCAACGGCAAGCTGATCCACCGCCGTGTGTCGTCCAAGCCGCCGCGCGTGCTGCTGTATCACAAGCCGTCCGGCGAAATCGTCAGCCAGTCGGATCCGGAAGGCCGTCCGACCGTGTTCGACAGCCTGCCGCGTATCAAGGCGGGGAAGTGGGTGGCCGTGGGCCGCCTCGACTTCAACACCGAGGGCTTGCTGATCTTCACCTCCTCGGGCGATATCGCCAACAAGTTCATGCATCCGCGCTACGGCGTGGAGCGCGAATATGCGGTGCGCACACTGGGTGAGCTGGCCGAGGCCGATCGCCAGCGCCTGCTGCATGGCATCAAGCTCGACGACGGCGAGGCTAATTTTCTGCGCATCGCGGACGGTGGCGGCGAAGGCATCAACCACTGGTACCACGTGGCGCTGACTGAAGGCCGCAACCGCGAAGTGCGCCGCATGTTCGAGGCCGTCGGCCTGACCGTGTCGCGCCTGATCCGTACCCGTTACGGCCAGTTTCTGCTGCCGCGCGGCCTGAAGCGCGGCCGCTGGCAAGAACTCGCGGCGGACGACGTGCGCGCGCTGATGGCATCCATCGGCCTGAAGGCACCGTCCAAGGGGGATAGCGGTCCCCGCGGCGGCAGCAAGGTGGGTGGCCGCCAGCAGCGCACCGAGGCAGCCATTGCCGGCATGCCGATGCCGACCGGCATGGACGGCCTGCCGCGCGTCAACCGCGGCAACGGCCCGCGCGGCAGCGGCGCTGGCCGCGGTCAGCCGGATCCGATGCAAACGTCGATGGGCTACATCGGTGGCCCGACCCTGCTGACGTCCCATACCACCAAGCTGGGCGGTGGCGCGGCGGGTTCCCCCCGCGGCCCGGGCGGCCCGGGCCGTGGCGGCCGCAGTGGTGGCCGTGGCGCCGGCATGGGCGGCATGGGTGGCATGGGCGGTATGGGTGGCATGGGCGGCGGTCAGAATCGTTCCCAGCGCCGCGGTGGCGGCGAAGCCAATGGGAATGTGATGCCGCAGGCCGGCAAGCCCAACGGCAACCGCCGTCCTCGTGGCGGTGGCCGCGACGGCAATCGTTGAGCGATGCGAGGCAGGGCGCCTTGGGCGGGCCTGGCGGGGGAAAGAGCGGCACAGGCCGCATCCCTGCCGCGCCAAAGCCGGGTGCCTTTGCCTTTTGCACCGCGACAGCGTATAATCAAAGTCTATTCAAAAGTCATCCTGCAAAAGGGTGGGCGAATGATGGGCATTGCGCCCATTTTTTTTTGCTTCGCCCGTTTCGTGTGCTTGCCGTGTTTCGCGGCGCGCCGGTCGGGATGACTGGCAGGCAAGCTGGCTGAAGCCGTCAATCAAGACGGCCGTGCCGATGGGCTGGGTCTGCCACGGTATTGATGGCCATTATTCGGGAATACAGTGCATCTGGCAGATTTGATCGAAACCACCCTGAACGGCATGGGGTACGAGCTGGTTGAGCTCGAGCGCGCTCCAGGCGGACTCATGCGCGTCTATATCGATCAGCCTGAAACCGGCATCGTCATTGAGGATTGCGAGAAGGTAAGCCGTCAGCTTACCCATGTGCTCACCGTCGAGAACATCGACTACGAGCGCCTCGAGGTGTCCTCGCCGGGGCTGGACCGGCCGCTCAAGAAACTGGCTGACTTCGTCCGCTTCGCGGGCCAGGAAGCCAGGGTTACCTTGCGCCTTCCGGTCAACGGGCAGAAGAACTTCGTCGGCATCCTGCAGACGCCTACCGGTGAGCCGGGGGCGGAGCAGATTGGCCTCGAGTTCGAAGGCCAGAACGGCACGGCGCTGCTGGAATTCACCATATCCGATGTTGATCGCGCACGCCTGGTGCCGGTGATCGACTTCAAAGGAAATCAGAAAAAAGGGAACAAGCAATGAGCCGCGAAGTTCTGTTGCTCGTCGATGCGCTTGCGCGTGAGAAGAACGTCGACAAGGATGTGGTATTCGGTGCGCTGGAAGCGGCACTCGCTTCGGCAACCAAGAAGCGTTTCGAGGAAGACGTGGATATTCGCGTCGCCATCGATCGTGAGTCCGGTGAGCACGAGACGTTCCGCCGCTGGCTTGTAGTCCCCGATGAACAGGGCCTGCAGGAGCCGGACAAGCAAATCCTCATGTTCGAGGCACGCGAGCAGGATCCGGACATCCAGCTGGATGAGTTTGTCGAAGAGCAGATCGAGTCGGTCGAGTTCGGCCGTATCGGTGCGCAGGCCGCCAAGCAGGTGATCCTGCAGAAGATCCGTGACGCCGAGCGCGAGCAGATCCTCAACGATTACCTTGATCGTGGCGAGAAGGTCATGACCGGCACGGTCAAGCGTGCCGACAAGAAGGGCCTGATCGTCGAGTCCGGCCGCGTGGAAGCGCTGCTGGCCCGCGACCAGATCATCCCCAAGGAAAACCTGCGCACCGGCGACCGTGTCCGCGCATATATCCTGAATGTGGATCGCACCGCACGCGGTCCGCAGATCGAGCTCTCGCGCACCGCGCCCGAGTTCCTGATCAAGCTGTTCGAGAACGAAGTGCCGGAGATGGAGCAGGGCCTGCTGGAAATCAAGGCAGCTGCCCGCGACCCCGGCGTGCGCGCCAAGATTGCCGTGGTGGCGCATGACAAGCGTATCGATCCGATCGGTACCTGCGTCGGCGTGCGCGGCACGCGGGTGACCGCGGTCCGTAACGAGATTGGCGGCGAAGCGGTTGACATCGTGCTGTGGTCGGAAGACCCGGCGCAGTTCGTGATTGGCGCCCTGGCGCCGGCACAGGTACAGTCGATCGTTGTAGACGAAGAAAAGCACAGCATGGACGTGGTGGTCGACGAGGAAAACCTCGCCGTCGCCATCGGCCGCAGTGGTCAAAACGTACGCCTGGCGTCCGAGCTGACCGGCTGGCAGATCAACATCATGACGCAGGAAGAATCGGCACAGAAGCAAGCCGAGGAAAGCGACGTGGTGCGCAAGTTGTTCATGGCCAAGCTGGACGTGGACGAAGAAGTGGCTGACATCTTGATCGACGAAGGTTTCTCCACGCTGGAAGAAGTGGCCTATGTGCCCATCAGCGAGATGTTGGAAATCGACGCCTTCGATGAAGATACCGTCAACGAGCTGCGCAACCGCGCCCGCGATGCGCTCTTGACGATGGAACTGGCCCGGGAAGAAAAGGTGGAAGAGGTGTCGCAGGATCTGCGCTCGCTCGACGGCCTGACCCCGGAACTGATCGGCAAGCTGGCCGAAGGCAATATTCACACGCGTGACGAACTGGCCGAATTGGCCGTCGACGAACTCGTCGACATGGTTGGTCTTGGCGAGGATGATGCCCGCGCGCTGATCATGAAAGCACGGGAACATTGGTTTAACTGAGGGACACGCTCACGTAGTGCTTTTCCAGGCTGCTTGAGCGCGCATTCCACACACAATTGTCCCGACGTATAAACCGAGCATTGAAAGGGTTTGAATGGCAAGCACAACAGTTGCCCAACTGGCCGCAGAACTGAGCCGCAGCGCAGCTGCCCTGCTGGAACAATTGCAGGCAGCTGGGGTGGGCAAGGTGACGCCTGACGACATCATCACCGAATCCGACAAGACCAAGTTGCTGGATTACCTCAAGCGTTCCCACGGGGCGGCCGATGACAGCGCGCGCAAGAAGATCACGTTGACCAAGCGTGAGACCTCCGAGATCCGCCAGGCTGATTCCACCGGCAAGACTCGCACGGTGCAGGTCGAGGTGCGCAAGAAGCGCGTCCTGATCAAGCGCGACGAGGCTTCCACCGATGGCGCCGATGGCCACGAAGTGGTCGAGATGCCGGTCGATGCGGCCGAGCAGGCACGCCAGGACGAGGAAGATCGTCAGCAGGCCGAGTTGCTGGCACGCCAGGAAGCCGAGTCGAAGGCACGCCAGGAAGCGGCCGAACGCGAGGAGGCCGAGCGTCGCGCCAAGCAGGAAGCGCTGGAGGCTGAAGAGCGCCGCCAGGCTGAGCTCGCCGCCCGCAAGGCGGAAGAGGAAGCTGTCGCCCTGCGCGCCGCCGCTACGGCCAAAGCGCCGGAAGACGACGATTCGCGCAAGAAGGCCGAAGACGAAAAGGCTCGCCTGGCCGCCGAACGCGCTGCCGCGCAGAAGGCCGCCGACGACGCCAAGCAGGCTGCCGACAAGGCGCGTGCCGAACAGGACGCAGCGCGCAAGCGCCGCGAGGCCGCCGAAGCCGAAGCCCGTGCCATTCAGCAGATGCTGAATGCGCCGGCGCGCGTGCTCAAGGCGCCGTCGGAACGCAAGGCTGAAGAAAAGAAGGCCGAGCAGACCGGCACGCTGCACAAGCCGGTCAAGCCGCCTGGCACCGAAGTCAAGAAAGACGAGAAGAAGCCCGCAACGACCACGGCCACCGCTACCACCACCGTCGACAAGAAGACCGGCAAGGTAGTGAAGGCAGGGACTTCCTCGACCTGGCAGGACGAAGGCTCGAAGAAGAAGGGCAGCGGCCTGAAAACCCGCGGCGATTCGTCGGGTGGCGTTGGCGGCTGGCGCGGCGGTCCGCGCGGTCGTGGCAACCGCCACCAGCAAGACGATCGCGGCACGAATTTCCAGGCGCCGACGGAACCGGTGGTGCGCGAAGTGCACATCCCCGAGACCATTTCGGTGGCCGACCTGGCGCACAAGATGGCCGTCAAGGCTTCCGAGGTCATCAAGCAGATGATGAAGCTCGGCCAGATGGTGACCATCAACCAGGTGCTGGACCAGGAAACCGCCATGATCGTGGTGGAAGAAATGGGCCACAAGGCGTTTGCCGCCAAGCTGGACGATCCGGAAGCGCTGCTGGTCGTGGGTGGTGAAGACCACACCGACGCCGAGCAGCTGCCGCGTCCGCCGGTGGTGACCGTGATGGGTCACGTCGACCACGGCAAGACCTCGCTGCTGGACTACATCCGTCGTGCCAAGGTCGCGGCAGGCGAGGCCGGGGGTATTACGCAGCACATCGGTGCCTACCATGTGGAAACCGAGCGCGGCGTGATCACCTTCCTGGACACCCCGGGTCACGAGGCCTTCACGGCCATGCGTGCTCGCGGTGCCAAGGCAACCGACATCGTGATCCTGGTGGTCGCGGCCGACGACGGCGTAATGCCGCAGACGAAGGAAGCCATTGCCCACGCCAAGGCGGCGGGCGTGCCCATCGTGGTCGCGATCAACAAGATCGACAAGCCCGAAGCCAACCCGGACCGTGTCAAGCAGGAACTGGTGGCCGAGCAGGTGCTGCCGGAAGAGTACGGCGGTGATTCGCCGTTCGTTCCGGTTTCCGCCAAGACCGGCGCCGGCATCGACGACCTGCTCGAGCAAGTGCTGCTGCAGGCCGAAGTGCTGGAACTGAAGGCACCGGTGGACGCCCCGGCCAAGGGCCTGGTGGTGGAAGCCCAGCTGGACAAGGGCAAGGGCCCGATCGCGACCATCCTGGTCACCAGCGGCACGCTCAAGCGTGGCGATGTGGTGCTGGCTGGCAGCGCTTATGGCCGCGTTCGCGCCATGCTGGACGAAACCGGCAAGCCGACCAAGGAAGCCGGTCCCTCGATTCCGGTCGAGATCCAGGGCCTGTCCGAAGTGCCGGCGGCTGGTGAAGAAGTGCTGGTGCTGCCGGACGAGCGCAAGGCGCGCGAAATCGCGCTGTTCCGTCAAGGCAAGTACCGCGACGTCAAGCTGGCCAAGCAGCAGGCGGCCAAGCTGGAAACGATGCTGGAACAGATGAGCGAAGGCGAAGTGCAGACGCTGCCGTTGATCGTCAAGGCCGACGTTCAGGGTTCGCAGGAAGCGCTGGTGCAATCGCTGCAGAAGCTCTCCACCGAAGAAGTGCGCGTACAGATCGTGCACGGCGGCGTGGGCGGCATCTCGGAGTCGGACGTCAACCTGGCTACGGCCTCGAAGGCGGTCATCATCGGCTTCAACGTGCGTGCCGATGCTGGCGCGCGCAAGCTGGCCGAGAACAACGGCATCGATATTCGCTACTACAACATCATTTACGATGCGGTAGACGAGATCAAGGCGGCAATGTCGGGCATGCTGGCACCGGAAAAGCGCGAAGTCACGCTGGGTACGGTCGAAGTGCGCCAGGTCTTCCGCGTGCCGAAGATTGGCGCGGTGGCTGGTTGTATGGTCACCGACGGGCTGGTCAAGCGTACCGCCTTGGTACGGGTGCTGCGCAACAACGTGGTCATCCATACCGGCGAGCTGGATTCGCTCAAGCGCTTCAAGGATGACGTCAAGGAAGTCAAGCAAGGCTTCGAGTGCGGTTTGTCGATCAAGAACTTCAACGACGTTCAGGAAGGCGACCAGCTCGAAGTGTATGAAATCACCGAGGTGGCGCGCACGCTGTAAGGCGTGTTGCGGGCGGCGGGCCAACTGGCCCGCCGCTGCCCTTCTCGACAGCAAGCGTATTGAATGGCCAAGAAAGGCAATATCTCCTCTCGTAATCTCCGGATTTCCGACCAGATCCAGCGCGACCTGGCCGAGATGATCCAGCGTGAGCTGCGCGATCCCCGCCTGGGGCTCGTCACATTGCAGTCGGTCACGCTGACCCCCGACTACGCGCACGCCAAGGTGTACTTCACCGTCCTGGCGGCTGATGCCGCGGAAGTGGAGGGCATCCTCAACGAAAAGTCCGGTTACCTGCATTCGCTGCTCTACAAGCGGCTGCATATCCATACCGTGCCAACGCTGCGCTTCTTCCACGATACCTCGGTGGAACAAGCGATCGAGATGTCCAAGCTGATCAAAGAAGCCAACTCCACACGCGCAAAAGAAGACTGAAAGACGGCCCGTAACCACGGGCCGTTTTCTTGTTCGCGCTGATTGCTTCGCGTCTCCCTTGTCCCTGTCTGTCGCGCCCGGCCCCAAAGCCTTGCCGGCGTCACATAGCTTCCCGTCATGACCCATCCCAAAACCAATCGCCCGCCCCGGCAACCGCGCCGCGAGGTGCATGGCGTGCTGCTGCTCGACAAGCCGCTCGGCCTTTCGTCCAACGACGCGCTGGTGCGTGCCAAGCGCATGCTGCGCGCGCTAAAGGCAGGACATACCGGGACGCTCGATCCGCTGGCCACCGGCTTGCTGCCGCTGTGCTTTGGCGAGGCGACCAAGTTCTCGCAGGACCTGCTAGAGGCCGACAAGACGTACGAAGCCACCGTGCGCCTGGGCCTCAAGACCGCGACCGGCGACGCCGAGGGCGAGGTGATCGCCGAGCGTCCGGTAACCTGCGATATCGAGGCGCTTCGCACTGCAATGCAGCGCTTCGCGGGCGAAATCGAGCAGGTGCCGCCGATGCATTCCGCACTGAAGAAGGACGGACGTCCGCTGTACGAATACGCGCGTGCTGGCCAGACCGTGGAGCGCGCCGCGCGCCGCGTTACCATCCACGAGATCACGCTGCTCGATTGCGGGCTGCCGCAGGCGCCTACCTTCAGCATGCGCGTGACCTGCAGCAAGGGCACCTATATCCGCACCCTGGCCGAGGACATCGGCGAGGCGCTTGGGTGTGGCGCGCACCTGACCGGCTTGCGCCGTACGGCGGTAGGCGACCTGAGCCTGGACGGCGCGGTCACGCTGGAGCAGATCGAGCAGCGCGCCGACGAGGAGCGCCCCGGCATGCTTGCGCCGGTCGATGCGCTGTTGCAGCGCTGCGTAGCGGTGACGCTCGACGAGGCCGCGATGGCGCGCTTCCTGCAGGGCCAGCGCATCGCGCAACGTGATTTGCCGGCGGGCGTGGCGCTGGCGGAAGACGAACTCGCCAGTGTCTATGGCGGCGAGCCGCGCCGCTTGCTTGGCGTGGCGCGCATGCGTGAAGGCGCCTTGCGGCCCGAGCGGCTGGTCAAGCTCTAACGCGGCTAATGCGGCTAATGCGGCTAATGCGGCCAATGCGGCTGCATCCGACAAGAAAGCCGGGCTACGTGGTGCTATTGATATTGACGATGAGCCGGAAAGCACGAGGCCGATGCCTGTGACGGCATCGGCCTCGCTGTGCAGCGCGTGGACTTAGTGCAGCTAATGCAAGCTAGTGTGCCCCGGCCGCGGAGGCGTCCAGATCGCCCCCCTTCTTCGGCTTGGTCAGCCAGACAAAGACAATCAGCACGAAGAACAGCACGCCCGAGATCCAGAAGATATCGTTCGCGCCCAGCATGGCCGCCTGCTGCGAAATGCTGCGCTCGATCTGGCCGTTGGCCTGGGCCTGGCTCATGCCCAGTTGCATCAGGTGGTTGAGCTGGTCGAGATAGGTCGCATTGTACGGGTTGACCTGTTCAACCAGTTGCGCGTGATGCAGCGCCGTGCGGTTTTCCCAGATGGTGGTCGAGATCGACGCACCGATCGCACCGAACGTGATCCGCACGAAGTTGGACACCCCGGAGGCCGACGGGATCTTCTCCGGTGGCTGGCCCGACAGGATGATCGAGGTCAGCGGGATGAAGAACATCGCCATCGCCGCGCCCTGGATCAGCGTCGGGATCATCAGCGTGCGGGTATCGACCTGCAAGGTGAATCCCGAGCGCATCAGGCTGACCACGCCAAAGGTGACGAAGGCGAGGGTCGCGACCCAGCGCGCATCCATCCTGGGCAGGTTCTTGCCGATCAGCGGCGACAGCAGGATGGCGAAGATCCCGACCGGCGCCATCACGATGCCGGCATCCGTCGCGGTATAGCCGACGATGGTCTGCAGCCACAGCGGCAGGATCACCAGGTTGCCGAAGAACAGGCCGTAGGCCACCGAGATGGCCACCACCCCCGCGCTGAAGTTACGTCCCTTGAACAAGGTGATATCGACGATCGGATGCTTCTCGTAGCTCTCCCAGATCAGGAAGAACAGGAAGCCCACAATGGCCACTACCGTCAACACGACGATCGAAGTCGAGTGGAACCAGTCGAGCTCCTTGCCCTTGTCGAGCATGAGCTGCATCGAGCCTACCCAGATCACCAGCAGCGCCAGCCCGATCCGGTCGATCGGCAGGATCTTGATCGGCGTCTCGCGGTCGCGGTAGATCGACCAGGTCGCATAGGCGGCGCCCAGGCCCACCGGGATGTTGATGTAGAAGATCCACGGCCAGGTCATGTTGTCCGAGATCCAGCCGCCCAGCAGCGGCCCCATGATCGGCGCCACCAGCGTGGTCATGCCCCATAGGGCGAGCGCCATGGTGCTCTTCTGCGGCGGGTAGCTCGACAGCAGCAGCGATTGCGACAGCGGAATCATCGGCCCCGCCACGGCGCCTTGCAGCACGCGCGCGGCCAGCAGCACTTCGAGGTTGGGCGCGACACCGCACAGCCACGACGAGATCACGAACAGCAGGATCGAAGTGATGAACAGCCGCACCGCCCCGAAGCGCGTGGTCATCCATCCGGTCAACGGCACCGAGATGGCATTGGCCACGGCGAACGAGGTGATGACCCAAGTGCCCTGGTTGGGCGCCACGCCAAGGTCGCCCGAGATGGCCGGGATCGATACGTTGGCGATCGAGGAGTCGAGCACGTTCATGAACGTGGCCAGCGACAGCGCGATCGTGCCGACGATCAGCTTTGCGCCCGACAACGGCACTGGCGCGGCGGGGCGCGCCGCTGGCGCTGTTGAGCCAGGCGAGGCGCCGTCGCGCGCGGGGAGGGAGGTAGCCATGTTCAGGTGTTGGCGGGCTTGGCGCCGGCCGACGACACTGGTGCTGCCATGGGCTCGGCCGCCTGGCGGCCGCCGTTGTTCAGCGAGATGATGCGGGCGATCAGCGCGTCGGCGTCCTGCGCGACCTTCTCATAGACGTCGGTCTGCATCGGGCGCGCAACCGTGGCGTTGGTCATGGCCGCGCCTTCTTCCTTGCGCACATCCACCGTCACGTTCATCGACAGGCCAACCCGCAGCGGGTGGTCCTTGAGTTGCTGCGGGTCCAGCGCGATGCGCACCGGCAGGCGTTGCACCACCTTGATCCAGTTGCCGGTGGCGTTCTGCGCCGGCAGCAGCGAGAAGGCCGAGCCGGTGCCGGCCGAGAAGCCTTCCACCTTGCCGTTGTAGGTCACCTTGGAGCCGTACAGGTCGGCCTCCAGCGTGACCGGCTGGCCCACGCGCATATGCGTGATCTGCACTTCCTTGAAGTTGGCGTCGATCCACACCTGGTCGAGCGGCACCACGGCCATCAGTGGCGCCCCCGGGGCCACGCGCTGGCCGACCTGCACCGAGCGCTTGGCCACGTAGCCGGTCACCGGCGCGGGCAGCGTCGAGCGTGCGAACGCGAGATAGGCGGCACGCAGGTTGGCGGCGGCGCGCTGCACATTGGGGTGCTTCTCCACCGTGGTCTGGTCGGTCAGCACCTTGTTGGATGCCAGTTGCTCGCGCGTGGCCAGCAGTGCCGATTGCGCGGCCGTGAGGGCGGTCTGCGCGTGGGAGATTTCTTCGCCCGAAACCGCGCCGGAGCCGGCGATGGCCTCGCGGCGCTTGAGATCTTCACGCGCCTTGGCCACATCGGCTTCGCGCATGGTCACGTTGGCCGCCAGCGAGCCGTTATTGACGTAGAGCGTGCGCACTTCACGCACGGCTTGCGCCAGTTGCGCCTCGGCCTGCTCCATGGCGACCTGCGAGTCGGCGCGGTCGAGCTGGATCAGGGGCTGGCCCGCGGTGACCAGCTGCGTGTCGTCGGCCGCGATCGAAATCACGGTGCCGCCGACCAGCGGGGTGACCTGCACCACGTTGCCCGCGACATACGCGTCGTCGGTGCTCTCGAAGTGGCGCGCGTACACGCCCCAGTAGATGCCGTAGGCCACGCCGGCCACCACTACCGCGGCGGTCAGCGAGAGCAGCAGGCGCTTGCGCTTGCCGTTGTTGTTGACGGGCGCCGCCGGGGAGGCGGGAGTCTGGGCCGCTTGCTTGTTATCGCTCATGATCGTCTTTTAAGAATGCTGTCGGTACTGCTCGTTGTTCTTCCGGCTGCTTTGCCGTAGCCACCTAACCGTTTAGCCGCGTGCCTCGGCTGGCTTCTGCGCATCCGTCCCGGCGCCTTCGGCTTGCTCCTGGTAACCCCCGCCGAGCGCCTTCATCAGGCCCATCTGCAGGTCCAGGCGGCGCGCCTGCAGGTCGGTGGCAAGGCGGCGCTGCTGCAGCACGTTGCTTTCGGCATTGAGCACCGTGAGCTGGGTGCCCAGCCCGGCCTTGTAGCGGATGGTGGACAGTGCGTAGGCACGCTCGGCGAGAGCCAGCGCCTCGCGCTGGGCCGTGATCTGCGTGTCCACGCTGCGGATGCTGCTCACCGTGTCGGCGGTTTCGCGCAGCGCATCGACCAGTGCCTGGTTGTAGTTGGCCACGGCGAGGTCGTATTGCGCGTACTTGCCCTTCAGGTTGGCGCGCAGCTTGCCGCCCTCGAAGATCGGCAGGCTGATCGCCGGGCCGATGCCAAAGGTCCGGCTGATGCCCATCAGCAGGTTGGATGGGTCCAGCGACGCAACGCCGGCAAATGCGGACAAGGTGACGGCCGGCAGGAATTCCGTGCGCGCCACCTCGATATCCTTGCTGGTGGCCTCCACGCGCCAGCGTGCGGCAACCAGGTCCGGGCGGCGGCCCAGCAGATCGATGGTGAGGTTGTCCGGCAGCAGCGGCGTGCTTTGCGCCAGGATGGTCGGGCGCTGGATCGCCAGGCCGCGGTCCGGGCCCTTGCCCAGCAGCGCGGCGAGCTGGTTGCGCGCCAGCAGGATGTCTTCATCCACGCGCAGCAGGTCGGTCTGTGCCGATGCCACCGTGCCGCGTGCCTGCGTGGTTTCGACCTGCGTGTCCAGGCCGGCGTTGAGCCGGTCGCGTGACAGGTCGCTCAGGCCGCGGCGCTGGGCAATGGCGCGCTCGGCCACGTCGCGTTGCGCGTACAAGGCGGCCAGGCGCGCATAGGCGCGGGCGACCGACGTGGTGAGGATCAGGCGCGAAGCCTGGCTTTCGGCCTCGGCGGCGCGGTCGTCGGACAGCGCGGCTTCGAGCGCCTTGCGGTTCTTGCCCCAGAAGTCGAAATCATAGGAGAGCCCGGCCTGCAGGCGCGACTGGTTTTGCCACGAGCCGGCCAGCGGCGTGCCTTCGAACAGGTCCGTTTGCGAGAAGCGCTGGCGCACCAGGCTGCCGTCAAAGTCGACGTGCGGGTACAGCGCGCTGCGCGTGGCGTCCGCCATCGCGCGGGAGGCTTCCACGCGCGCGAAAGCGGCTTGCAGGTTGGGGCTGTCCTTGACCGCCTCGTCGACCAGGGCGCGCAGTTGCGGGTCCTTGAACTGGTCGACCCAGTCAAGCGAAGGCCACTGGCCATGCTGCGAGGGAAGGGCCTGGGCGCTGGCGAGCGAGGCCGGCGCGGTAACGGTCTGCGTGCTGTGCGAGTTGCCGAACGCGGCGCAGCCCGCCAGCACCGCGGCCGCCAGTGCGGTCAGCACCAGCGCGGCGGCCCGGCGGCCCTCCGCGCGCGCGCGCGGCGACAAAGCGGAAAAAGAAGAGAGAGCTTGGTTCATCTGGGTGCCCTGCGATAGAGCGTTAGTGTTTGTTCTTGTATTTGAGAGATCGTGGCGCCAATGGCGCCGCTGGCCGCCAAGCCTGGCCGCTACCCGCTGTTGTTGCCGATGATCCGGTGCAGCATCGAGCGGAAGGTCTGCAGTTCGGCTTCGGAGAAGCCACGGAAATGCCGGTTCAGCACGCGGCAGTAGATCTGGGGCAACTGGTCCACGAGGATCTGGCCGGCAGGCGTGATCGACAGGTCGACCACGCGCCGGTCGGCATCGCTGCGCTGGCGCTCGATCAGGCCGCGCTTTTCCAGGCGGCTGAGCAGGCGCGTGACCGAACCCATATCGCAATTGAGTTCCCGGCCAAGGTCAGTCACCGTGCTGCCACGTCCGGCGGCCAGCATCATCAGGCAGGTGGCCTGGGCGTGCGTGATATCCAGGCCATCGACCTCCTGTTCCACGCCGTGCGACAGCAAGCTCTTGGCGCGCGCCATCAGATAGCCGATGCTCTCGCCCATGCGGTACTCGGCCGGGTCGAATGGGAAGGCTTCGTCGGAAATGGGCTGGCTCTGCTCGGACATCTCGGCTCGGTGCTTGTCGGTGCAATGTTTGCCATGGCAACTATATGTTCACGTTCGCCGATCTGCAAGGACGTCAATTTGCTATTGCGGATATCGCAATAATTGAGTTTGTGGCGGGGCGGCGGCTTGGGAAGCTTCCCAACGTCGTCCTCGGGTTTTGCGCCGCAGCATGCTATAATTTCGGGTTATCTTTTGATGCTCAGCCCCAAAGCGAGACGCTGCAATGACCCGCGCCATCCGCAATATCGCCATCATCGCTCACGTCGATCATGGCAAGACCACTCTGGTCGACCAACTCCTGCGCCAGGCAGGCACCTTCCGCGACAACCAGCAAATGGTCGAGCGCGTGATGGACTCGAACGACATTGAAAAGGAACGCGGGATCACCATCCTCGCGAAGAACTGTGCTGTCGAATACAACGGCACCCACATCAATATCGTCGATACCCCTGGCCACGCCGACTTCGGCGGTGAAGTGGAGCGCGTGCTGTCGATGGTTGACGGCGTGCTGCTGCTGGTTGACGCTGTCGAAGGCCCGATGCCGCAGACCCGTTTCGTCACGCGCAAGGCGCTGGCGCTGGGCCTGAAGCCGATCGTGGTGATCAACAAGGTCGACCGTCCGGGCGCGCGCCCGGAATGGGTGATCAACCAGACGTTCGACCTGTTCGACAAGCTGGGCGCCACCGATGAGCAGCTCGATTTCCCGGTAATCTACGCATCCGGCCTGAACGGCTACGCCGGCCTGACCGACGACGTGCGCGAAGGCGACATGAAGCCGCTGTTCGAGACCGTGCTGGCCAAGGTGCCGGTCCGTGACGACAACCCGGACGGTCCGCTGCAGCTGCAGATCATCTCGCTCGATTACAACAGCTATGTCGGCAAGATCGGTGTAGGCCGCATTTCGCGTGGCCGCGCCCGTTCGCTGCAAGACGTGGTGGTCAAGTTCGGCCCGGAAGGCAACCCCATCAAGGGTCGTATCAACCAGGTGCTGAAGTTCCAGGGCCTGGAGCGCGAGATCGTGGCAGAAGCCGAAGCCGGCGACATCGTGCTGATCAACGGCATCGAAGAGCTGGGCATTGGCTGCACCGTGTGCGCCCCGGACGCGCAAGACGCGCTGCCGATGCTGAAGGTGGACGAGCCCACGCTGACCATGAACTTCTGCGTCAACACGTCGCCGCTGGCCGGCCGTGAAGGCAAGTTCGTGACCAGCCGCCAGCTGCGCGAACGCCTGGACCGCGAACTGAAGTCGAACGTGGCGCTGCGCGTGGCCGAGACCGGCGACGACACCATCTTCGAAGTGTCGGGCCGCGGCGAGCTGCACCTGACCATCCTGCTGGAAAACATGCGCCGCGAAGGCTACGAGCTGGCCGTGTCGCGCCCGCGCGTGGTGTTCAAGGAAATCGACGGCGTCAAGCACGAGCCGTACGAACTGCTGACCGTGGACGTCGAAGACGGCCACCAGGGCAGCGTGATGGAAGAGCTGGGCCGCCGCAAGGGCGAACTGCTCGACATGGCGTCCGACGGCAAGGGCCGTACCCGCCTCGAGTACCGCGTTCCGGCCCGTGGCCTGATCGGCTTCCAGGGCGAGTTCCTGACGCTGACCCGCGGCACCGGCCTGATCAGCCACATCTTCGACGACTACGCGCCCCTGCGCGAAGGCGGCCTGGGTGAGCGCCACAACGGCGTGCTGATCTCGCAGGACGACGGCGATGCAGTGGCCTACGCGCTGTGGAAGCTGCAGGATCGCGGCCGCATGTTCGTCAAGCCGGGCGATGCGCTGTACGAAGGCATGATCATCGGCATCCACAGCCGCGACAACGACCTGGTTGTGAACCCGATCAAGGGCAAGCAGCTGACCAACGTGCGTGCCTCGGGTACCGACGAAGCCGTGCGCCTGGTCACGCCGATCCAGATGTCGCTGGAATACGCCGTGGAGTTCATCTCCGACGACGAACTGGTGGAAATCACGCCGAAGAGCATCCGTCTGCGCAAGCGTCACCTGAAGGAGCACGAGCGTAAGCGTGCTTCGCGCGAATCCGTGTAAGCGTTTTCGTCCCAGGCTACTTTGCCAGCAAAAAACCGCGCCTTGTGCGCGGTTTTTTGTTGCCTGTCTTTCTTGGCACTTTTGTTTTGGCGATCCAGCCGATCCAGCCTATCCAGGCTATCCAGCCATCATGCGTCCTGGCTGCGATCCGTCCCAGATGGGATGCCGGCCAGCGGCGCATCCCCGGCTGCCGAATCGTGCGGATGACGCCACTCGGGCGGCTTCCAGAGATGCCGCAGGTCGCGATGACGCCACGCGTCGGCGAACATGCCGCGCCATTCATGGAAGGTGAGCGTGATCGGGTTATGGCTGGCGATGCGACGCGTGATGCCGTACTCGGGCGGCGCTTCTTCAGGCACGAAGGAGCCGAACATGCGGTCCCACACGGTCAGCACGCCCGCATAGTTGCGGTCGATGTACTGCGGGTTGCGCGCATGGTGCACCCGGTGCACTGACGGCGTATTGAACAGCCATTCAAGCCGGTGCCAGCGGCCGCCCAGCCGGGTGTGCACGAAAAACTGGAAGGCCAGGTTCAACCCCACCGCCAGGATCACCCAGTCGGGCGTGAAGCCGATCAGCGCCAGCGGAATCCAGAACAGCCACATGCCCGAGAGCGGATACGTCAGGCTCTGGCGGAACGCCGTCGAGAAATTCATGCCTTCCGAGGAATGATGGGTAACGTGCGAAGCCCACATCCAGCGCACCCGATGGCTGGCGCGATGAAACCAGTAGTAAAGGAAATCCTGCAGCAGCAGCAAGAGCAGGAACGACCAGACCGTCTGCGGCATCGCCTTCAGGCCATGCTGGTAGCTCCATGTGTAGACCGTGCGCACCATCAGCCACAGGAAGAACGCGTCCGACGCCTGGTGCATCAGCGCCAGCGCGGCATTGGACGCGGTATCGCGCAGGCTGTAGATGGCGGGGTCACGGCGTGCCCAGTACCAGGCCTCCGCGCCGATGGTCAGCACGAAGACCGGCGCAAATGCCAGCAGGATCAGGCCGGGATCGATTGTTGACGGTGTCATGCGCAAAGTGTTGCCCGATTCTGTCGGTTTTGCCTGGAGGCGATCCTCTATACGGTCGTGCGGTGTTGCCAAATGCGCACGCTGAGGCACCCAAAACCGCCTACTACGCACATTCGCATTCCTGACCATTTTGCACGACTGAATATCCACATGCGCGGGGTCAAGGAGCGGTGAGGGGCGCCGTTATAGCGGGGCGGCCAAAAACGGAGCCGCATCAGCGCTAAAACCAACGGGGAGCCTTCATGTTTCGCAACACGACTATCGGTACAAGATTGTGGATTCTGACTATCGTCACCAATGCATTGTTGCTGATTGTCGGTGCCGTAGGCTGGCTTGGCATGTCGCGCAGCAATGACGCCACGCGGCAGATCTACCAGCATCAGCTCTCCGCCGCGGTCAACCTGGCCGAGGCGCGTTCCAACCAGTTGCTCGTGCGGGTCTTGCTCGACCAGGCCACCTTCGCCGCCGATCCCGCCGACGCCCGTGCGCGCGCCGATACCGCGGAGGGGTTCGCGCGCCAGTCCGATGCGGCCTGGAAGGCCTATCTGGCGCTGCCGCGTTCGGCGGAAGAAGCCCGCGCGGCCGCGGACGTCGCCGCCAAGCGCGAGGCGTTGTTCACGCAAGGTGTGTCGCCGATGATCGCAGCGCTCAAGCAAGGCGACCGCGAGGCGGTGATGCGCGCCGTGCTGGAAACCATTCCCAAGCTCGACATCGCTTTCACCGCCGTCAATACCGAGCTGGGCAAGCTGCAGCTCGCCGGCGCGCTGGAGGTCTATCACGGGTCGCAGGAGCGCTACACCACGCTGCGCTCGCTGTCGATCGGCGTGCTGGGGTTTGGCTTGTGCTTCAGCACGGTGGTGGCCTGGCGCCTGCGCCGCTCCATCGTGGGGCCGCTCGATACCGCCATCGCCCGCTTCGAGCGTATCGCCGCCGGCGATCTGGGCGCGAAGGCGGATGGCGCCGGCTCGGGCGCCGAGGCAGAGCGCAGCGAGACTGGCCGCATGCTTGCCATGCTCGGGCACATGCAAGAGAGCCTGGCCGCGATGGTGAGCGACGTGCGCGGCGGGGCCGATTCCATTGCCGCTGCCAGCAAGCAGATTGCCAGCGGCAACAGCGACTTGTCGCAACGCACGGAGCAGCAGGCCGCGTCGCTCGAGGAGACGGCATCCAGCATGGAGGAGCTCACGGGCACGGTGCGCCAGAACGCGGACAGCGCGCGCGAGGCCAATGACCTGGCCAGCAGCGCCACCGGCCTGGCCGAGCGTGGCAGCGACGCGGTGGCGCGCGTCGCCAGCACCATGCAGGCGATCGACGCCAGCGCCAACAAGATCGTCGACATCATCGACGTGATCGAGAAGATCGCGTTCCAGACCAATATCCTCGCCCTCAACGCGGCGGTGGAAGCCGCGCGGGCCGGCGAGCACGGACGAGGCTTCGCGGTGGTCGCGGGCGATGTGCGCGATCTCTCGCAGCGCTGCGCGGGCGCGTCCAAGGAGATCCGCACGCTGATTGGCGACTCGGTGTCGCGCGTGCGCGCCGGCGGCGAGATGGTCGAGCAAGCAGGGCAGGTGATGCAGGAAATGGTGGGCGCGGTGCGCCGCGTGAGCGGCATCATGGGCGGCATCAGCTCGGCGTCCGATGAGCAATCGCGCGGCATCGAGCAGGTCAACCAGGCGGTGGCGCAGATGGACGGCATGACCCAGCAGAACGCCGCGCTGGTCGAGCAGGCCGCTGCGGCTGCGGCTTCGCTGGAGGACCAGGCGCAGCGGCTCACCGGGCTGATGTCGGCATTTCGGGTGGCCTGAAGGCAGTGCCTCGGACGCCGCTCAGGGGGGTGCGGAGCGCAGCTTGGCTGGTGTAAAGTTGCGGGTTGCATTCGCGGAGAAAAGAGACATGACTGACTTGGTCACAAGCGAGATCCGGGGCGGCATCGGCTACCTGACGCTGAACCGGCCTCAGGCGCTCAACGCACTGTCGCTCGAGATGATTCGCGCCATCACCCAGGCGCTCAATGCATGGGCGGTGGCGCCCGAAGTGGCGGCCGTGGTCATTGCCGGCGCGGGCGGCAAGGCTTTTTGCGCTGGCGGCGACATCCGCTTCTTCCACAAGGCCGCGCTTGCCGGCGATCCGGCGCTCGATCAGTTCTTCGTCGAGGAATACGCGCTCAATCACTTGATCCATACCTACGCCAAGCCTTACATCGCGCTCATGGACGGCGTGGTGATGGGCGGCGGCATGGGCATCTCGCAAGGCGCACGCCGTCGTCTGGTGACCGAGCGGACCAAGATGGCAATGCCGGAGACCAATATCGGCTTGTTCCCGGACGTGGGCGGCGGCTGGTTCCTGTCGCGCACGCCCGGTCGCCTGGGCGAATACCTGGGCCTGACCGGCGCCATGATTCATGCTGCCGACGCGCTGTACGCAGGCCTGGCGGATGCTTATCTGCCGGGCAATGCCATGGCGGAACTGGTGGAGGTGCTGCGCGCGCGTCAGTTTGCCGATGGCGATGCCGTGCTCGCCTGCATCGACGAGGCCACCGCGGCGCACCGCGCCGCCTGCCCGCCGGGCGAAAGCCAGCTGGCCAAGCTGCAGGACCAGATCGACGGCCTGTTTGCCGGCGCCTCGGTGACCGGGATCGTGGCAGCGGTGAGCGATGCCGGCTCCGACTGGGCCGCGCAGACGGCCGCCATGCTGCGCGCGCGTTCGCCGCTGATGCTCAACGTCACGCTGGAGCAGATCCGCCGTGCCCGCACCATGGCGCTGAACGACGAGCTGCGCATGGAGCTGGACATGATGTACTACGTGTTCCGCCATGGCGACGGCGTCGAAGGCATTCGCGCGCTGGCAGTCGACAAGGACCACGCGCCGAAGTGGCAGCCCGCGCGCCTCGATGAGGTCACCCGCGAGCGCGTGCACGCGTTTTTCGACAGCCCCTGGGCGCACGGCGAGCATCCGCTGGCGGCGCTGTAGGCGGGCGACTGGCGGCTCCTTTCGCACAAATGGATTAGAGTGACGCTTGGACCGGCCGCCGCGGCGCAGCAATGCGGCGCGCGAGCGCCGGCTCCGCCCACCCATAGTGCTGTGAACGAGAAAGGAATTGCGATGAGTACTCCACGTGATGTAGCCGTATTGGTAGGCAGCCTGCGTAAAGACTCTTTCAACCGCAAGCTGGCACTCGCGCTGGCCGCGATGGCGCCCGCCGGGCTCAAGCTCGACATCGTCGAAATCGGCCAGTTGCCCCTGTACAACCAGGACGACGACACCAGCCCGCCCGCACCATGGGTCGCCTTTCGCGACCGCATCCGGCGCGCCGACGCCGTGCTCTTCGTGACACCCGAGCACAACCGCTCGGTGCCGGCCGCGCTCAAGAACGCCATCGACGTCGGCTCGCGTCCCTACGGCCAGAGCGCCTGGGACGGCAAGCCCGGCGGCGTCATCAGCGCCTCGCCCGGTGCTGTCGGTGGCTTCGGCGCCAACCACCACCTGCGCCAGTCGCTCGTCTTCCTCAATATCCCGGTCCTTCAGCAACCGGAGGCCTACATCAGCGGCGTTGACAAGCTCTTCGACGAGCAGGGCGGTATCGCCAGCGAGTCCACTCGCGGCTTCCTGGGCAAATACCTGGCTACCTATGCCGCCTGGATCGAGCGCAACGCGGCTCGTTAGCCGGCAAAGCAACCGCCAAAGTCACCGCTAAAGCTCCCAAAACCCATCCCCCAAAAACACTGACGCCCGTTGCCGACAGGGCAACGGGCGCGGAGGGCAGAATATCGCTGCCTTGCGCTTCTGATTCGACTTACTTGCGCTTGATGTCCCCGGCCGGCTGCGACTGCGTGCCTGCCAGCGGTTGGCCTGGAAAGCCCTCCGGATAGCTGATGACGCGCAAGGCTCCCCCGAGCTTGCGCGACGTCCATGCATGACCGGCGCGCGTTCTCGCGCCGCCTGTGATTGCCACCATGGCTTCTCTGTCGAGATCCACGCTGTCCGGCAAATCCTTGATGACGATGACGGCCATGACTTCCTCCTGCAGGGTGGCGAAGGCCGGCTCTGCCGGGGTTCGCCGGGTGGGTGCGCGCGATGCGGCAAGCCCAGCCAGATCAGTATAGGCCACGGGTTTTACCTCCGGGGCAGTGCCAGCTCGCGCGCAACAGCCGTGGAAACCCTTGGGTTTCCACGGAGCGGGGCGCATCTCGCTCAGACCGCGGCGTGCGTGGCGGCCCACTGCGACGGGTTGACGTCGATGCTCAGCGGGCCAAAGCCGGAGCCGATCACGCCGACGTTGTTGAGCGTGTTCACGTTGATGCTCTGCAACTGGGCGATGTTCTGGTTGACGTTGACATTGACGTTGGCCACCGGGCCCAGTCCTTGCAACCAGGAATTGCCGCC
This sequence comes from Cupriavidus sp. PET2-C1, assembly GCF_054515855.1. Taxonomy (NCBI): domain Bacteria; kingdom Pseudomonadati; phylum Pseudomonadota; class Betaproteobacteria; order Burkholderiales; family Burkholderiaceae; genus Cupriavidus; species Cupriavidus sp. PET2-C1. Next base: position 2,584,559 of record NZ_CM137259.1, on the reverse strand, counting down.
GCGCACCGCGGCCAGGGACTTGCTGTCGAGGTCTTGGTTCAGGGCGAGGTCGCGCACGATGATGGATGACATGATGGTTCTCCTAGACTTCACTTGACTTGATTGCTGGACATGGCGGCTACTGGCCGGCAGCGGAGGCGGCGGCGCCGCCTCTTGCCGGTGCCGTGACCATTCAATAAATGTTGTTGCTGGCGTTCTGCGTCGACGTCACGTGGGACTTGATGTCGTCGGCAAAGGCCGTGTTGTTGCCGTTCATGTTGACGACGTTTTGCGTCTGCCCGATCAGTTGCTGGGCATTGAAGGTCGAGTCGATCTTGGTCAGGCTGAAGACGGGCATGAAGGGCACGAAGCCGCCGCGCACGGCGCGCATGGCACGGGTGTCGAGTTCTTCGGTGACCGGCAGGTCCTTGATGGCGAGGGTGGTAGTCATGGCAGTTCTCCGGGGTATTCAGTCGTTTGCGAATTCAGCTTGAGGCGTGGCCCGCGGCTCAGTAGATGTTGTTGCTGGCGTTTTGCGTCGAGTCGACATGGGACTTGATGTCGGCCACGAAGGCGGCGTTGTTGCCGTTCATGTTCACAACGTTCTGGGTCTGGCCGATTAGCTGCGAGGCATTGAAGGTCGAGTCGATCTTGGTCAGGCTGAAGACGGGCATGAAGGGCACGAAGCCGCCGCGCACGGCGCGCATGGCGCGGGTGTCGAGTTCTTCGGTGACCGACAGGTCCTTGATGGCGAGGGTGGTAGTCATGGCAGTTCTCCTTGGGAGCGATTGGGACTTGGGTTCATTTGGGTTGAGCATCTGTGCTGCGCTCGGGAGGTACAAACGCATGGAGTGTGCCAAGGCGGGCCATGCCATCGCGGATCGCCCGCAAACGCAGGCTGGGCCTGGGGAAAAAATGGATCGAGCCGAAAAAGACGTGCCAGCAAGCGCGCCGGGGCGGCCTGGATCTGATGGGCGGCGGCCAACACAACAACACCGGGTGTTCGCGCATGCGCGACAGGCAGCGGCTCGTGTGGCACCGTCGTGCCGCTGGCGTGGCTTGCCGGCGTTGATGCAAAGCACGAGGGGTTTGCGATTGGCGTGAGTGCGCACTAGTATCCATCGTGGGCAGGTACTCGCTGTAGAAGGGCGAGTGGGCGCTCAATGCGCAACTTTGCGCAATCACGTCGTGGCTGCATCGATGCCTAGCATTCCAGACCTGATACGTACCTTCCAAAGCGGTGGTCTGTCGCACGACGAGCTGTTGGCCCGCATTGACAGCACCTTGGCCGTGGACCAGGCAAGCGCCACGCAGCTAGCGGACATGCTCAGCGAGGAGAACACCCGCTTTCCGCTGCCGCCTGGCGTTTATGAAGAGGTGTTGCAGCGCATCGAGCGCCGCGGGACAACCCAGTTCGAGGATGGCGGCGAGGAAACCCGCGTGCAGACTGGCCACGCCGGCATGGCGTCCGCGCCATCCTCGCCATCGCAGCCGCCCGCGAGCGACCAGGCGATTGCCGGCGCGGAGCAGACCAAAGGGGTGGGCGATACCTTGAATGGCCGCTTCGTGCTGGAGGAGTGCCTGGGTGTGGGCGGCATGGGGACGGTCTACAAGGCGCTCGACCTGCGCAAGCTCGAGGCCTCGGATCGCAAGCCTTACATCGCCATCAAGGTCCTCAACGTGCAGTTCCGCGGTCATCCGAAATCGCTGATCGCGCTGCAGCGCGAGGCGCGCAAGGCGCAGACGCTGGCGCACCGCAATATCGTGACGGTCTATGACTTCGACCGTGATGGCTCGGTGGTCTACCTGACCATGGAGTACCTGTCGGGCAAGTCGCTCAATCGTGTCTTGCGCGCGCCAGACTTTGCCGGCATGCCTTATGCCAAGGCGCTGCCGATCATCACCGGCATGGGCCGGGCCCTGTCCTATGCGCACGAGCGTGGCTTCGTCCACTGCGACTTCAAGCCCGCCAATGTCTTCCTCACCGATAGCGGTGAAGTGAAGGTGATCGATTTCGGCATCGCGCGCGTCTTCCAGCAACCGGCGGACGACGCGGACCCGACCGTATTCGACCCGGGCACGCTCGGCGGCATGACCCCCGCCTATGCCAGCCCCGAGATGTTCGAGCATCGCGAGCCGGATCCGCGCGACGACATCTACGCGCTGGCCTGCGTGACCTATGAACTGCTGACTGGCAGGCACCCCTATGAGCGGCTGTCGGCCAACCAGGCGCGCGGCGCCGGCCTCAAGCCACAGCGTCCCAAGGTGCTCAGCCGCGGGCAGTGGCGCGCGCTGCGCGCAGCGCTGTCTTTCGATCGCGCAACGCGCACGCCTACCGTGGCGCGCTTCCTGGCCGAGATGGGCACCGAGCGCCATGGTGGCATGCCAATGGCCAAGCTGGGCGCCGCGTCCGTGGCCGGCGTGCTGCTGGCCGGCGGGCTGGGTTACTACGTGTGGCGCGCGCGCACCGCGCAGGAGGGCCAGCAGCCTGCGGCGCAATCCTCGGCAAGCGCGGTGCTATCCGCCACTCCCCAAGCCGCAGTGACGCCGTCCGCCGCGCCGGGCTCGCCGCCGCCCGCGCAACCGAGCGAGGAAGCCCGGCCCGAGCGCATGCTCTCCATGCAGGCCGTGGCGCCGGTGCTGGCGCGCGCGCCTTGCTCGCTGCTGTCGGCCTCCGGGCAGGACCATGTACTGCAGGTGCGTGGCTACGTGGCGGAGCGCCTTGGCATCAAGCGGCTGAAAGACGAGCTGAGCGCAGTACCCGGCGTGCGGACGCTGAACCTGGACGTGCAGACGCTGGGCGATGACAAGTGCGACGTGATCAAGCTGATCTCGCCTTACTGGTCGGGGCGCCGCAGCGCAACCGCGCTGACCACGATCCGCACCCGGGCACCCGGCGCGCAACTCACGGAGGGAACGCCGCTGATCGTGGACATCACCACGCCGGCTTATGACACCTATGTCTACGTCGACTACTACATGGCCGATGGCAAGGTCGTGCATATGGTGCCAAGCCAGCGTGCCAAGGCCAACCAGGCACCCGCCAGCTACACCGCTGCCGTGGGCAGCCTCGGGGACTGGGTGATCTCGAAGCCGTTCGGCACCGAGTTGATCGTGCTGATCACCACGCCTGCGCCGCTGTTCGACGCGCTGCGCCCGGAGTCGGAGTCCAGGCAGGACTACCTGCGCGCGCTCGACCGGCAACTGGGTCCAATGGCGGCCAAGCGCGGAGAAAGCCATATCGGTGCCGACATGGTGCAGATAACTACCAACGCGCGCTAGCCAGGCAGGGCGACATTGGCAGCGGCTACTTCAGGTCCCGCACGACGCGAAATCCGTTTTGCGACTGGCGCACGCTCGCGCTGTACTTGAAACGGGTGGAGGAGAGCATGTAGCTCGCGCCTTCATGCCATGAGCCGCCACGGATCACGCGCACGCTGCAGCCGGGCTCGTCCCAGGCACGTCCGTCGGCAGGCGCGTTCTTGTAGGAGATGTGCCAGCAGTCGGCGACCCATTCCCACACGCTGCCGTTCATGTCGTGGAGGCCGTAGCCGTTGGCGGCAAAAGAGCCAACGTTGGCGGGCGCGTCGGCATTCCACGGTTCGCCGCAGTCCTTGCAGTTGGCCGTGCCTTTGCGCATCTGGTCGCCCCACCAGTAGAGCGTTGCGGTGCCGCCCCGGGCGGCGTATTCCCACTCGGCTTCGGTCGGCAGGCGGTAGTGCTTGCCGCTGACCTTGCTCAGCCAGGCGACGTACTGCTGGGCATCGTCCCAGCTCACATCGCGCACTGGGGCGTTCCTGGGTGCGCTGGCGACAGTGGCGATGCGCTGGCATGCCCCCGCATCGGCGCAGGCGCTCCATTGTTCCACCGTGACTTCGTACTTGCCGATGGCAAAGGGCTGGCCGATGGTGACGTGATGCGGCGGCTTCTCGGTCGGGTCACCGCCGCTGCTGCCCATGGTGAAGCTGCCCGCCGCCAGGCTGTGCAGCACGGGACAGGCCGGGCAGTCCTTGACCTCGCCCGGCCTGATCTCGACTGTCACGGCGCCGGCCACGGCAGCTCGTTGCGTGGCGGGTGCGCTTGCGGCCGGTGCGGGTGGAGCGGATGCGGCAGGTGCGGATGGTGCGGTTGGCGAGGGCGCGGCAGGCGGCGCCTGCACCTTGCCGGACTGGGTGCGCGCTGGCGGCGGCGTGACGGTGCCTTGCGCGGTGGCTGGCCCGGATGAGGTGCCTGGCGTGCGAGCACGCTCGGCAGGCGCCCCGGCCTGCGGCCCGGCCGCGCGCAGCCGCTCGATCCTGGCGCGCGCCAGAGGCGCAAAGCGGCCGTTCGGATAGGCCTTAAGGTAGGCCTCGTAGTCGCTTGCGAAATTGCTGTTCTTGATGGAGTCCCAGAAACTGAGTTCGTACTGCTCGTCGCTGTCCTTGGGAAGGATGCCGCGATGCTGCGCGAGGATCAGCGCATCGGCTTGCCTGTGTGCGTGCGTGAAGGCTGCGTTGTCGTTGTCATTGTCGTCGACGTTGACGTTTTCGCTGGTGGCCGAGGCGTTCGCCGCGAATCGGAGCGGGGCGGATAACGACGAGGAGATCCACGGTTGCTGCCGCCGCCCCGTTTGCCGGCTCACGATATCACCAGCCCGGCGCAGGGCGGCCTCGGCATCAAGGCCGGGCATGCGCATCGTGCGCAGCAGGGCGCCAGTGAACGCACCGTGCCGCGCCCCCTCGGCTGCCACGGCGCCGGGGGCCGTGGCATAGGCGATCAGCGTGTTCGCGGGGGCGGCGGGCGGCTCGATGGCACTGCCGCGATAGGGATTGTCCAGGCAGCTATCGAGGATCACCACGTTAAGCATGTCCGGCCTTTGCGCCGACATGCTGGCCAGTACGGCGTCAAGCTCGGTGCCCGCGGTGAGCAAGCGGCCAGGCGTGCGGCTGCCGGTATCGACGGGAATCATCACCGGGCTGTCCGCGACCTCGATGCCGTGTCCCGCGAAATAGAATAAAGCTGTGCCGCCGGCCTGCAGGCGCTGCTGGAATTCGGCAAGCGCGCGCGCCATGCCTTCCCGGTCCAGGTTCTCGCGCAGCATGACGTCGAAGCCGAGCGCGGCCAAGGTGCGACGCATTGCCCGGGCGTCATTGGCGGCGTTGGGCAGCGGCTCGTCCACATAGGCGCCGTTGCCGATGACCAGGGCGAGGCGCCTGCCCGGAGCGCTCGCGTGGGCGGCGGCCGGGTGCCTTGCTTCGGGGGGGAGGGTTGGCGTGTCGATACCGGCTTCGGCGCGCACGGCCGCAGCCAACCCGAGCAGGCACACGACAAGGAATTTTCGCCACATATGCAGGCCTTGTTCGTACGGCGCCGAAGTGCATCGGCGGTCCACGTGCCAACGGCGTCACGCCGCACGCGAGAGCGATGATGCCCGGCCATCACCTGGCCGGCCCGCCTTGTCCTTTGCGCTGACGTGATGCAGCGCTAGCGGCACTGGGCTGGCTCAATTAACCATAGCACAGCGATTGTGAATCCGGAGGTGCTTCGCAACACCGGGTGGCGTAGCAAGCTCACATCCGCGCGGCGCCGACGCGGCGCAGGGTATCGCCAAGTATCTTTTTGCCGTTTTCCGTTCTAAGCTGAATGACGAAATTGGATGACGAAATGCAGCGTGCCGGCCTGAAGCCAATCGACGAATCCGCCAAAAAGCCAAAAAGCCAAACACAAATAGCAAGAATTCACCGCGTTCGAGACAAGCTGTTCGGGAGGGCTAACGTATGCACAGGCGAACCGTGCTCGGCACATTGGCAGCGTCGCTGCTGGCTCCGTTGCCTTCGATCTCGTTATCCACGACATCCCCACCCAATGCCGAGGTCTACATCATTTGGCCGCCCGATGGCGCCGTGATCGATGGTGGCAAATTCTGGGTGCGCATGGGCCTGCGCAATATGGGGATCGCCCCCAAGGGCATCGACATGGCCAACGTCGGCCACCATCACCTGTTGATCGACACGGACCTGCCGCCGATGGACAAGGAGATTCCGAATGACCGGAACCACCTGCACTTCGGCGCTGGCGAGACCGAGGCGCGGATCGAACTGCCGCCGGGCAAGCACACCTTGCAGTTGCTGCTTGGCGACAAGGATCACAAGCCCCACGACCCGCCGATCTACTCCAAGAAGATCACCATCACCGTTCGATAAGGCCCCGGGCCGCCGGGCCGGCGGCACGATACGGGAGACAGTCCATGCGTAAGCTCATTCCGGCTGCTGCGCTTGCCGCCAGCCTGCTTCTGATCGGTGGCACGCCGAGCGGCGCAATCGCGGATGCCACGCCCGCGCCCGCCCATGCCTACCTGTATATCGGCTTTCCCAACAACAACCAGGTCCTGCCGGCGGGCAAGCCGATCAAGGTGTGGTTCGGGCTGCGCGGCATGGGCGTAGCGCCACGCGGCGTGAAGTTTCCGAACAGCGGCCATCACCATCTGCTGATCGATACCGACCTGCCGCCCATGGACAAGGAAATCCCGAACGACCGCAACCATCTGCATTTCGGCGCCGGCGAGACGGAGACCACGATCGAGCTGCCGCCCGGCAAACATACCTTGCAACTGCTGATGGCCGACGACAAGCACATTCCGCACAACCCGCCGATCTACTCCAAGAAGATCACGATCTACGTGAAGTAACTCCGGTCGTTCAGGTCGTTCATTCGGGTTCGCACTTTTTGCGCGGCGGCGCATGACGCGTCCCGCTCGCGCATCGCCGCGGATCTCATTGCGCGCTTGCCAGGCGGCGCTCGCCGCACAACGCCCTCGTGTCTTCATCGCACCGGCCGTGCCCGCCGCAGGCGGCGGGCGTTTGTCGCCAGCGAGCAAACACATGGTGTCTGTTGTGTTGGCCGCCGCCCATCAGATCCAGGCCGCCCCGGCGCGCTTGCTGGCACGTCTTTTCCGGCGCGATCCATTTTTGCCCCAGGCCCAGCCTGCGTTTGCGGGCGATCTGCGATGGCATGGCCCGCCTTGGCACACTCCATGCGTTTGTACCTCCCGAGCGCAGCACAGATGCTCAACCCAAATGAACCCAAGTCCCAATCGCTCCCAAGGAGAACTGCCATGACTACCACCCTCGCCATCAAGGACCTGTCGGTCACCGAAGAACTCGACACCCGCGCCATGCGCGCCGTGCGCGGCGGCTTCGTGCCCTTCATGCCCGTCTTCAGCCTGACCAAGATCGACTCGACCTTCAATGCCCAGCAACTGATCGGGCAGACGCAAAACGTCGTCAACATGAACGGCAACAACACGGCCTTTGCCGATGACATCAAGTCCCACGTGACGTCGACGCAGAACGCCAGCAACAACATCTATCGTTGAAGCCACCGCCGCCCTCCCGGCGTGCCGGGCAGGGCGGCCCTTTTTTTTTGCCGCAGGGCCTTTATTTACAGGTTGGATCGCGCCGCTAGCGGATACACAATGCATGCAGGGCGTGTTGATGGCGCGGCTCCTTTGCATCCGGGCCATGACTGACCCGGCGCCGATGGCGCCGGCGATGCGGCTGACGGGGGCCAGTGCCCGCCGTGGCCTCTTCAGCCCGCCGACGCTCGCAGGAGGCGATCGTGCCAGACCCTTTCACCCCGTTCATCGTGCATGGTGCGCGCACCACTTTGCGGCGGTGCCTGATGGCAGGCGCCTGCCTGCTGGTGCTGGCCGCTTGCGCCGACTTTCGTCCGCCGGTGTACCAGCGGCCCGAAACGCCGGCCAAGCCGGATTGGGCGCGCCAGGGATCGATCACGGTTTCGCCGGCGGAAACGATCGTGCCGAACTGGTGGCAGGCGTTCCGGGATCCGTACCTGGATGGACTGGTCGACAAGGCGATTGCGGGGAACTACGACATCAAGGTGCTGGCCGCACGCATCAAGGTGGCGGGCGCGCAGATCGCCGAGGTCAAGGCCGGCGCGCTGCCGGTCTTTGACGTGGGGGCAGGGGCAAGCTTCGAGAAGAGCACGGGCACGTCGCTCGTCAAGACCTACAACCTCGGCACCCAGGTCAACTGGGACATCGATATATGGGGCAAGGTGGAGAAGGGCGTGCAGGCCCAGACCGCCGAATTCAACGCAACCGAAGCGGATTGGCGTGCCGGCTACCTCACCCTGGTCTCGGATGTGTCCACCACCTACTTCCAGATATTGCAGTTCGACGAACAGATCGATCAGCAGAGCAAAACGCTGGCGAGGAACAAGCAGATCCTCACCACCTACCAGGCCATGTTCCAGAACGGCCTGATCCCGAAGATCCGCGTGATGCAGCAGCAGGCCGAGATCAACCGGCTCACCAAGGACTTGCTGGAGCTGCGCCGCTCGCGCGACATTTCCGAGAACGCGCTGGGCACGCTGGTGGGGGTGCCTGCCGGCGTGTTCAAGGTGCCGGCCGGGCGACTGCAAGAGCGCGTGCAACTGCCGGCGGTGCCGGCGGGGCTGCCGTCGCAATTGCTCTCGCGGCGCCCTGACATCGTGGCGGCGGAGTATCGCGTGCTCGAGTCCGTCAACCTGGTCGGCCAGGCGCGCCTGGCACAGCTGCCCAGCGTCAGCCTGACGGGCCGCGGCGGCACGGCGAGTTTCGCGCTGAGCGACCTGCTGAAGTCCTTCACCTTCGGCTTCATGCCGAGCATCAATCTGCCCATGCTGGACCCGGGCGTGCGTGCCCGGGTGAAGACCAGCGAGGCGCAGACCAAGGTCGCCGAGAGCGAATACGGCCGCACCGTGATTACGGCATTCGAGGAAGTGGAGAACGCGCTGGTCAACGTCGACGCGCACAAGAAGCAGCGCGTGGAACTGCAGCAGCAGGTTGCGCAATTGCGCGTGGTGTCGGCGCAGATCGAGGCCCAGCTGAAGGAGGGCGTGGTGTCCCAGCTCGATGTCTTCGAGACCGAGCGATCGCTGCTGAGCGCGCAACAGGAATTGTTGGCCAACCACCAACAGATCCTGGCCGACACTGTCACCCTCTACAAGGCACTGGGGGGCGGGTGGCCAAGCACCGAGGTGAGCAACGCGCCCAAAGAGACTTCGCAGCAGGTGTCGAAGTAGGGGGCTGCAACCCGTAGCGCACGAGAAGCCGGGCACGCCCGGCAAGGCGCGAAGTGCGCCACCGGTGGACGTTTGACTACCGGCAAGCGTGGCCTACTATGTCCTTAGTCAACACGTTCACGACGCAGCGGGCCGCACCGGCTCGCGCCGTCGCCATGAAACATGGCTTGCCGCTGGCGCATGCGTCGTGGCACGCGCTGTTGGTGGTATCGAAACATGGCTCCAGACGAAGCTCTGATTGTCGAGATGCGGGCAAAGGTGGGGCAGGCGTTCGATATCGTGCTCGAGCCCATCTCCAACCCTGAGCTCGGCGAGATCCGCATCGACGAGAGCCTGTTCGCCGTGGGCCGCGCGGAAGCGCCTTTCGCCGCATACCCGCCCAATGTATCCGCCGTGCTCTCGCGTCGCCATGCGCGCATCTTTTCCGAGCATGGTGTGGCCTATATCGCTGACCTGGGCAGCAAGAACGGCACCACCGTCAATGGCGCGGCCGTGGCACAGCAGCCGGCCAGGCTGCGCGACGGCGATGAATTGCGCTTTGGCGCTGCGCTGTCCTACCTGGTGCGGCTGCGCGCGCGCGCGCCGGTCCAGGCGCCAAGCCAGGCGCCAATGGTGCTGACGCTCGTGCCCGAGCGCGACGATCTTGGCCTGCAGCCGATCGAGGTGGCTGGCTTTCCCTTCCTGATCAGCAAGGCGGATGCGTCTTTCTCCCGTTACAAGGAGAGCTATCCGCACCAGGTCAACTATATCTCGCGCCGTCATGCGCACATCTTCCTGAAAGGGAACGATCCATTTGTCGAAGACCTCGGCAGTACCAACGGAACCTTCGTCAACGGCAAGCGGGTGGATGAACACGCGGTCGCACTCGGCGAGGGAGATCTTCTTGCGTTCGGTGGCAATCATTTTGTCTATCGGGTTGGCATATGCAACCAGGCCGCCGCCGACGCAACCCTGACCAGTTCGAAGCTGCCGCCGCCCGATGCCGCCGGCGTGCCCGCCCAGGAGCGGGCGGCTTCAGTCTCGGCCCCGTCGGCACCGGCACCCGCCGCGGTGCCAGCACCCGCCACGCCGGCGCACGATCCCGACAAGACCACGTTTGTCGCCGCGGCGGGCTCCTTCCTGGATATCTTCTGCGTCGACTATGCCGCCCAGCAGGAGGATGAGGTCAATCAGGAGGCATTGCCCCAGCCGGAAGGCGATGGCGGCGCGACGGACAAGGCGCGCGCGCAGGGCAAGTTCGCACTCGTCATGGGCAGGCTAGGCAGCAGCTTTGGCGCTTCGGAGCGCGCTGGCCTGAAGCGCGCGGCGCGCTGGGGCGGTGCCGTCGCCGTGGCGGTCGTGGCGTTGCTGCTCTTCCTGTACTTGCGCGGCGCGCCCGAGCGCGAGATGCGGTCCTTGATGGCCGGCGGCAACTACGCCCGCGCCGCTGCCGTGGCCGACGCGTATCTGGAACGCCACCCGGAACATGCCCAGTTTCGCGCGATGGGTACCGAGGCGCTGCTGCGCGACCAGGTGCCGGGATGGATCGGCAAGCTGCAGGCGCGCGACTTCAATGGCGCCGAGACGGCACTGGCGCGCATGAAGACCCTCGGCGCGCACAATGCCGACGCGCGCGGCGCGCTGGATGAACTCGACTGGATCGGCCGGCTGAACCGCTTCGTGGCCGGCCGGGGCGGCGTGGATGCGCCGATCCGCATCTTCACCGATGAAGCCGGCATCCGTGCGCTGCTCAAGCACTGGAATGACGACACGCCCGCGCACCAGCGGGCGCTGGACCGCATCGCCGCCTATGTGCCGCAATTCAGGGAGCCATATGCCGATGCGCTCAGCTATGTGCGCAAGCTGCAGAGCGACGACTCGGTCTATCTGGCCGCCATCGACCGCTTGAATGCATCGCTGGCCAGCGGGTTGGCGAGCGACCATCCTGAAGCGCTGCAGGCCGTGCTGGCGGACTACGCGGAGAAATATCCAAGGCTCGCCGGCATGGATCGCATCAAGGAAGACCTGCGGCAGTACATTGCGCTGGACAGCGCGGCGCGCGCAGCCACGCTGGGCCCGCTGATGGCCCAGATGGCCAAGGCCAGCTTTTCCACACCGCCCTTCCAGGCGCGCTTTCGCGAACTGGCGGCCAGGCGCCTGCCGGCGCCGGAACTGGTACGCCAGTACGCCGAGGTGGACAAGGCCTGGCGCACGGGGGACAGCGCCAAGGCGTTCGCCGGGCTGCAAGCGATCAAGACGGGGCCGTGGGCCGAGGCCGCGGCCAGGGACCTTGCGCGCAAGCAGGCGGTCGCCGCGCAGTTTGTCGAGCTGCAGAAGGCACGCGGCGGCAAGAGCGATGAGGACGCCTTGCTGTCGTTCTACGCCATGCTCGATCCCGCCGAGGATGCCTACTTCCTAAAGGCGGTCGAGCCCGATGTGGCGGCGATACACGACGCGGCGATCCGGCGTGCGCAGGAACTGATGAACGCCGCGCTTGCGTCGTGGCGCCAGTATCGCCGCGATGGCGCCATCGGCGGCGAGCAGCGGCTGGAGTCCGACATCTCCGCCAAGTTCCGCGCGCAGGCACGCCTGCTGTCCAATGCCAGCGCGCAAGCGCGCCAAGGTATGCGCATTTACGCGCAGTTGAAGGTCGGCGACACGGCGCAATGGAGCCAGGTCCGGGAGGATATCGATTCGGAGACGGAGCTGCAGCGGCGTTCCCTGCAGGAATTGCGCATGGTGCTCAGCCCGGCGCTGCTCAAGTCCAAGCTGGCATTGATTGGAGGGGAGGGTGATGAAGGACGACAGCCGAGACAATCGCCTTAAGCCGCTGTCCGAGGCGCTTGAGGACCACAGCGCTGAGGGCATTGCCATACTCAGCGCGGAGCCCTGGAAGCTGATGCAGATCTCCGTGCTGGTCATGGTGTCGCTGGTCGTCTGCGCGCTGGTCTGGTCGTTCGTGGGCCATGCGGATGTGATCGTGTCCGCGGACGGCACCCTCGCCCCGGAGTCGGAAGTGCGCCGGTTCTATGCGCCGGTGGACGGTGAACTGGCGGATCTCTATGTGGCCGAGGGCCAGCCGGTGAACAAGGACGACGTGCTGGCGCGGCTGAATGCGCGTGGCGCGATCGAGGCTGCCACCAATGCGCTGGAGGCGCAGCTCAAGCTGCAGGATTCCGAGCGCGAGTGGAAGCAGTTTCCCGACAAGAAGCTGTTGATGGAGCGCAAGGCGGCAGCGTTGAAGCAGCAGATCGATGTGGCGGAGCGCCTGCACGAGAACCGTACGGCGGAGGGCACGACCCGGCTCGCGGAACAACAGCGGGCACAGCTGCAGCAGGCGCGCAGCAACCTGGACAGCGCGCGGCGCACGCGTGAATTCGCGCGCCAGGAGCAGGACCGCTATGCCCGCCTGTTTGCGCTGCCGGGCGGCGGCGGGGTCTCGCAATCGCAGGTGGAGAGCAAGCGGATTGCCGCCGTGGAAGCGGAGAACGCGCTGCAGATTGCCCAGTCGCGGCTGGCCGAGCTGGACTCCAAGCTGAGCCAGGAATTCAACCAGGCCACCGTGCAGCTCGAAGGCAGCAGCCAGGAGCTGACCAACCTGCGCATCCAGTACGACGCCGCGCTGCGCGAGATTGCCAATACGGAAGACAAGCTGCGCCTGCAGGTGCAGACCGCGCGGCTGGTTGCCGAGGCGGCGGCGCGCATCCGTTTCGAGAATATCGACAAGGATAACTTCCTGCTGATCCTGGCGCCCGTGGCGGGCGTGATTACCGATGTGAGCTCCACGCAGCGCGGTGACAAGGTCCTGGCCAATGCGCCATTGGGCGGCATCGCGCCCAAGAACGCGCGCCCCGTGCTCAAGATCGAGATTGCCGAGCGCGATCGTGCCTTCCTGCGCGAGGGCTTGCCGGTCAAGTTGAAATTCAACGCCTTTCCCTACCAGCGCTATGGCTTGATTGCCGGCACGCTCGAGTACATCTCGCCAGCGACCAAGCTGGCGGGGCCGAACAAGCAGCCGGTGTACGAGGGGCGCGTCCGGCTGGCGCAAGACTACTACACGGTGGCGGACAACAAGTACCCGCTGCGCTACGGCATGACCGCCACGGCCGAAATCGTGGTGCGCGAGCGGCGCCTGATCGACCTGGGGCTGGATCCGTTCCGGCAGGTGGCGGGCTGAAGCCAGCGGATAGCGGCAACACCTGGAAGGTGGCCAGGGATGCATCGGCGGCCCGCACCGGCGTGCGGGCGGATTTTGGCGAATGGAAAACTAACAAGGAGCTGACGAGATGACAGCGATTGTGCGGGTCGACGATGAAGTCATCGGGGTCGAGGAATTCATCCGGGTCTTGAAGCTCACGGGCCAGTTCGAAGGACTGGTCGAGCAGATCGTCAGGGACAAGCTCACGGTGCACGCGGCAAAGAAGCAGGGCATTACCGTGGCGCCGGAGGAAATCCAGGAACGTGCCGATCAGTTCCGGCGCGTGCAGGGCTTGCACCGCGCGACGGAGATGAACCATTATCTCGACGTGCTCGGTGTGAGCCTGGACGAGTTTGAAGCGTTCGTGACCGATAGCCTCTACCAGGAAAAGATGCTTGCCGAGGTGGCCAGCGACAAGGCCGTCGAGGCCTACTTCAAGCTGCACTCGCCGAAATTCGACAGCATCGAGGTGAGTCATATCGTGGTGGACGCCGAGGGCAAGGCAAAGGAGCTGATCTCCTATCTGCGGGACGATCCCGACAGCTTCGCCGAGATGGCGCGCGAGCACTCCATCGCGGACACGAAAGAGCAGGGCGGCGCGATCGGCAAGGTCCTGCGCGGTTCGCTGAAGACGGATATTGAAGCCAAGGTGTTCAACGCCGCCACCGGCGACCTGCTCGGTCCGTTCCCGTCCCAGGACCGCTCCTTCTTCGAGATCTTCATGGTAAGCGCCAAGCATCCTGCCGCGCTCGATGCCGACGTGGCGGCGGAGGTGCGCCGACTCCTGCGCGAAGACTGGCTGATGGCCAGGGCGCAGGAACACGTCATCGAAGCGCGCTAGCCGCTAGCGCCCAGACGCATATGGAAGCCAGCCCCGAACTGCATCCGCTCGCCGACTTCCTGGCTGGCGTGGAAATACTCTCGCCGTTCTCTCGCGAGGAAATGGAGCGGCTGGCGGAGCATGCGCAAGCGCTTTCGTACGGCTTTGGCGAGACCATCTGCAATGCGGGCGAGGCGGCAGACGGGCTCTTCATCATCAAGTCGGGGTCCGTGCGCATCTTCAATGAAGATCATGGCAAGGAAGTCAGCCTGGGCGTGCGTAAGGCGCGCGAGGTGTTCGCCGACATTGCCATGCTGCGTGAGTACCGGCATGAATCCTCGGTGCGCTCGTCCGCCAAGACCGAGCTGCTCTTTATTCCGCGCAGCGTGACCGAGCCCATGATTGCGCAGAATCCGGAGGCGATGGCTTTTGTCGCCAGCTATGTGGCGATCAGTTCGGCCGGCGGCTTTGTCGCCCGCTTGTTCGACCTGCGCGGCAAGCTCGACAAGAGTGAGCTGGAGGAGGCCGTGCGCAGCGTGGGGGTGAAGCGCGTTTCCGCCGGCAAGGAAATCCTGAAGCAGGATGCACGGGAGGACCGCCGCCTGTACGTGGTGCGCCAGGGCGAAGTGCGCATTGTGCGGACCGAGGAGGGCGTCGAGTATCCATTGGCGACCCTGCGCCAGGGCGACATCTTTGGCGAGCGCGCCTGCGTGATGCGCCAGGAGCAGATTGCGTCGGCCATCGCCGGCACGGATGCGCGGCTGCTGGTGATTCCGGAAAAGACCGTGCAGCTGATCCTGGAGCGCAATCCCAAGCTGCGCGAGGTGCTGGAAGAGCGTATCCGCTTTATCGACCGGGAGCTGCACCGGCAAAAGAAGATGGCCGAGCGGCGCAAGCATCCGGTGATGCTCGACCTGCGCTCGAAGCCGGAGTTCGGCGAGCGGGTGATCCGCCGCTTCGCCCTGGTCGAGCAAGCCGAGGAGATGGATTGCGGCGCTGCCTGCCTGGCGATGATCTGCCGCCATCACGGCATCCCCATGACACTCGGCAAGCTGCGCGAGCTGGCCAACGTGACCACACAGGGCGCCACGCTGGACAGCCTGGCCCGCGCCGGCGAGTCGCTCGGCTTTACCACGCGCGGTGTGCAGTGCACGCATGATTCCTTGCTGGGTTTCGAGCTGCCGTTCATCGTGCACTGGGAGGGCTACCACTATGTGGTGGTCTACGGCGTATCGAAGCGCTGGGTGTGGGTGGCTGACCCAGCGCTCGGCTTTCGCAAGATGGGCGTGGAGGAGTTCGAGCGCGGGTGGAGCGGCACCTGCCTGCTTTTCACCTCCGGCGAAAGCATGGCGCAACTGGCGGTGGCGCGCTCGCCCTGGCTGCGCTTCATCGGCTACCTGGCGCCGTACAAACGGATCCTTGCGCACCTGTTCATGGCGACCTTCGTGATCCAGGTGCTGGGCGTGGTGCCGCCCCTGATCATCCAGAACATCCTTGACGGGGTGGTCGTGCACCAGAACATGGGCCTGCTGAACCTGCTGATACTTGGGTTGATCGTTTCCAGCGTGTTTTCGCAACTGATGAGTTCGGTGCGAGCGTATCTCGCCAACTTCATGGTGCGCAATATGGACTTCGCCATGATGTCGCACTTCTTCAAGCACACCATGTCGCTGCCATTTTCCTTCTTCGCCAAGCGCAAGACGGGCGACATCTTCGCGCGCTTCCAGGAGAACCAGACCATCCGCGCCTTCCTGACCGAGTCGACGGTGACGACGGCGCTCAATCTGCTGATGGTGTTTATCTACTTCACCATCATGTTTCTCTACAACGTCAAGATGACGCTGGTGCTGATCGCCTTCGTGATCCCTATCGCGATCCTGACGATCGTGGCAACGCCAAAGGTCAAGGCCTTCGCGCGCGAGGTGTTCACCACCACGACCGATGCGCGGTCCTACCTGATGGAGGCGCTGGGCGGGGTGGAAACGGTCAAGGGCATGGGAATCGAGCGCCCGGTGCGCCTGAAGTGGGAGAAGAAGTACGCCAAGGCGCTGGAGGTCCAGTACAGGGCGCAGGCGTTCCATATCCTGGTTGGGCTGGCCAGCCAGTTGCTCAATGCCGCGACCACCATCGCGGTGCTATGGGTGGGCGCCAACCTGGTGCTGCAGCGCGAGCTGACCGTTGGCCAGCTCATTGCTTTCAACGCCTTCATGGGCAGCGTGCTGGCGCCGTTGATGGGGCTGGTGGCATTGTGGGGCCAGCTCAACGATGCCGGCGTGGCGATGGAGCGCCTGGGCGACGTGCTGGACCTCGATCCGGAGCAAAAGCCGGAGGAGCTGGCGTCGCGCGTGATGCTGCCGGACCTGCAAGGCGAGATCAACCTGGAGGGCGTCTATTTCCGCTACGGCGGCGCCGAAACGCCCTACGTGCTGGAGAACATCAGCTTCAGCATCAAGCCCGGAGAATTGCTGGCCATCGTGGGACGCAGCGGATCAGGCAAGACCACGCTAGCCAAGATGCTGGTGGGGTTCTACGTGCCCACGGAAGGCAAGATCACCGTGGACGGCTACGACCTCGGCGTGATCGACAAAGAGTATTACCGCGCGCAGATCGGCTACGTGATGCAGAGCAACCTGCTGTTCTCAGGCACCATCGCCGAGAACATCGCCTGCGGCGACGACAGCCCGGATCGCCGCCATATCGAGGAAGTCGCCAAGATGGCCGATGCCCACGCGTTCATCAGCAAGCTGCCGCTGGGTTACGAGCAAGTGGTGGGCGAGCGCGGCGTGGGTTTGTCCGGCGGGCAGATCCAGCGCCTGTGCATTGCCCGCGCGCTTTATCACGATCCGCGCCTGCTGGTCTTCGACGAGGCAACCTCGGCGCTGGACACGCAATCGGAGAGCAACATCCTTGGCAACATGCAGGAGATCCTGCAGGGCCGCACGGCCGTGATCATCGCGCACCGCCTGAGCACCATCATGCGTGCGGACAAGATCCTGGTGCTGTACGAAGGGGCCATCGTGGAGCAAGGGCGGCATGAGGAACTGCTGGAGCGCAAGGGCATGTACTACCAGCTGGTGCAGAAGCAGCTGAGCTCGGAGTGAGCGCTTTCGCACGGCCCGGGTGCCGCCGGGCAGCAATGGCGCATCTGGCATATCTGCTGTATCGCGACGCATGGGGGAGCGCGACATGAAGCTGTTCAACCAGGGTGGCTCCGTCGGGTCGGCCATCTCCTATGCCGGGCTGATCGAGAAGATCGAGATCCTGCGCTCGACGTTGCGCTGGGCCTCCAAGCTCGAGCGCACGGAGATCGAGAAGCTGCTCAAGCAGGCCACTACGCTGCGCGACGAGGTGATGCAGCTATCGCACAAGGAGCGCTTTGTGCAGGCAGCCGTGGCGGAACCGGTGCCGGCCGACCTGGCGCCGCGCGAGCGCCGCCAGGCGTTGCTGGAGCGCAGCTTTATTTTCGAGGGCACTTTTGGCGACAACCCCAAGCTGCTGGAGGCGCTGGAGATCGCCGAGAAGGCGGCGCCGACCGATCTGCCGGTGCTGATCGATGGCGAGAGCGGCACGGGCAAGGAGCTGATGGCCAAGGTGATCCATGCCAACGGCTCCAGGACGGATAAGCCCTATATCTCGGTGAACTGCGGGGCCATCCCTGAGAACCTGCTGGAGTCGGAGTTGTTCGGCCACAAGAAGGGCGCCTTTACGGGCGCGGCCAACGATCGCCGCGGCAAGTTCGAGAGCGCGCATACCGGCACCATCTTCCTCGATGAGATTGGCGAACTGCCACTCACCGGGCAGGTCAAGCTGCTGCGCGTGCTGGAGTCGCACGAGATCCAGCGGGTCGGCTCCGACGAGACGATTTCGGTCGACACGCGCATCGTGGCAGCCACCAACCGGGACCTGCGGCGCCTGAGCGAGGAGGGCAAGTTCCGCGAAGACCTGTTCTACCGCCTCAGTGTGATCCACGTCACGCTGCCGCCGCTGCGCGAGCGGCGCGACGAAATCGCCTTGCTGGTGGCGTATTTCGGCGACGAGGCCGCCGGCGCGTTAAAGCGCCGGCCCATCAAGCTCACCCCGCGCCTGCGCGACTTCTTGATGAATTACGCCTATCCGGGCAATATCCGCGAGTTGCGCAACCTGATGTACCGGACCTCCTGCCTCGCCGGCGACACGGCCGATCTGGAGCATCTTCCGCAGGATCTGCGGCCCAGGCCATCGGCGCCGGCAGCCAGTGGCGCCGTGGCACCGCTCGTGGTGGATGCGTCCACCGCCACCTCGCTCAGCGAAGCCAAGCGCGCTGCCAGCGATGAAGCCGAGCGTGCATTTCTCGAGCGGGGATTGCAGGAGGTCGGCGGCACGGTGGCGGAGCTGGCCAGGCGCTTCGACATGAATCGCTCGCACCTGCAGATGCTGCTGAAGAAGCACGGCATCCATTCCAAGGACTTTCGCAACCAGGGCGCGGTGCAGGGCGGCAAGGCGCGATAGGAGGGCTGTCTGTAGGGGGGCTGTAGGGGGCGGTAAGAGGGGCGCTAAGCCGCACGCCAGCCTACAGCGCGGGATTCACCATGGTCTTGTCCGAGGCGTAGAGATCCTCGGCGCGCGCCACCACCGCCGAGATGTTGTCGTGACCGCCACGGCCCAGCGCCGCGGTCACCAGTGCCTGCGCAGCCAGCTCGCAATCGCCGCAGGCCAGCACGCTGGCGATCTCCGGGTCCCGCAGCTCATTGCTCAGGCCATCGCTGCAGAGCAGGAACATATCGGCATCCGCGACTTCCACCCAGGTCTGGTCCAGTTCCAGCGCCGTGTTCGCGCCGACCGCGCGGGTGATGGTGTTGTGCGCAGGGTGATGCACAGCTTCTTCCGCGGTGATCAGGCCGCGCGCCTTGAGTTCTTCCACGCGGCTGTGGTCTCGGGTCAACTGGGTCAGGTGCGCGTCGCGGTACAGGTAAATGCGGCTGTCGCCCGCCCACAGGCAGCCACAGAAGCGTTCGCACGCCATCAGCACCACCACCGTGCTGCCAATGCGCCGGACCTGCCGGCGTGCCGCTTCCTCCAGCAATTCGCGATTGACCTCCTGCAAGGCGATGCGGGCCCCGTCGAGCAAGCTTTCGAGGCTGTGCGGCAGGGCCAGCCGGGACAGCGTCTCCACGACCAGATTGCTGGCATAGTCGCCAACCGCGTGGCCGCCCATGCCATCCGCCACCACCCAGAGCCCGCGCTCCGGCTGGTCGAGACAGGCATCCTCATTGCGCTCCCGTACCAGGCCGACATCGGTGCGAGCGGCTGAAGTCCAGCGGAATTGCGATGCACAGGTCACGATCATCTCCGGTGTTCGGGCGAGCCAGAACGCGACAACGCCACGCCAGCGCCTGGGCGGCATTGGCGTGGCGGGCGGCGCATGGCCGGACCGTGCGGGCTGCGCGCGAACCGGCTTACATCCGGCCGTCGTTCCTTGCCCCTTGTCCCGCTTGCACATTGATGTTCGCGCCGGGCGCCGTATTGCGAACGTCGATGTTCTGGAATTGGTTAACCATCTGATCAGCATAGAAGCTGTTGTTGATCTCGTAAAAGTTGACGACGGGCCCAATGCTTTGCCGGGGCGGGGAATAGGGCTGGATCCAGCCGAATACCCAGGGCGCCCCGCCACCCCGGATGGCAGCCATGGCCTGGCCATCCAGCGTGCGGTTGGTGTAGAGGTCGTTGATGGTGAGCGCCGCCATGATGGTCTCCGGTGCGTGGGATGGGTAGGGGCTGTGTTGCGGTCCGTGGCTTCTTGCCATGCGTCTATAGAGCAAAGCGCATGCCAGTGATGTGGCTGGCCCGATGCGGCGCCGCAAGTGCCTGAATTTGCTGTGTTTCCCCTTCTTGCTGGCGATGCCGGGCCGATCTCGGACTTCGCGGCAGGGCCATAAGCGTTGGCGCAACGCCAACATCCTCCACCGGCATGGTGGGGGAAACCCACCGTTTTGACTCGGGCTCGCCGCCCGGCAGCGCACTGCCGCTGCCACTGCCACTGCCATCACGTCCGCTTCGTCATGGCTTCCACGGTCTCGCGGAACTCCCTGATGGCGTGCCGCCAACACTACTGGCATCAGACTGTTGGCTGGCCGGAGACGCTTATCCCCTGCCTGGCCGGTTGAAAACGCCGTAATCCCTTGATCTGCCTGGGGCTGCGGCGTTGGCACGGTTGATGCGAATGGTGTGGCAACCAGCAGGCAATGCCTGCAGCAAGCAAACAGATCAGAGGCAGCCATGAACCACCAACACCAACAACAAGACAAGGCCATCGATGCCGACCTTCCCCTAGGCGCGCACCTGGTCACGGAGCGCCGTGGCTATGCCCACCACGGCATGCAAACCGCCAAGATATCCCTGCGTGGGCTGATCGACAAATGGCTCGGCTCCAACCTGGCGGCTCCCGCGCGGATCACCCGCGTGCGCAGTCCGCGGGCTTGCCGCAGCGGCTGTATCCGGGTGGATGTGGCCCGCCCGTCGGGGCAGTTGTCGATGTTCTTTTTCCGCCATGACGATGGGTGCTGGTGCGTATTCCCGCCAGCGCTCAGGGTGGGCTGAGGTGCTTGACCCGCGCCACGCTGCATGCGGGCTCAATGCCTTCTCCTGGCCACGCAGCGATGTGTCCATCTATCATGGCTTCATCCCCAGCGACGAGGAGCCGCGCGATGGAACGACGATTCGAGTACGGCGGTTATGCCGTGGTAGCACGTGCGGCTGCACTGGCCGGTGGCGGCTATACGGCAACGGTTATCATTTCCGACGCCTTCGGCGACGCGCCGCAGCCTTCATTCGAGGAAGAGGCCGGCGTGGCTGACACGGCGGAAGCCGCGATTGCCCTGGCGGAAGCCTCGGCCATGCGGACCATCGACGCCGGGCAGGTGAACTAGCCGGGCGGGCCCCTGCCTTCAATAACGTGCAGGGCCGTCATTAGCGGGACGTTGCACAGGTGCGCTTGCTGCGACTTGAAATGGCGGCTGCTGGTCGGCCTGACGCCCGTCCGGGCGCGCCGACTTTGCCTGGCAGGGGACCTGGGCTCCTGTTCCAGGCCGAGCAGCCCGATGTGGCGCTGCTGCTCGCCAAGGTGGGCTATCTGTTCATCATCTTCCTGCCGACCTGTTTCTATCACTTCGTGACCGAGGTCACCGAGTGCCGCACCGAGCCTGACTCCCACCTCACTTGGTCGCCTTGCATGCGATGAATCGTGCGGTTTGGATGTCCGTCTTGTCGTACACGTGGACCGTTTCCTCATAAGGCTTATTAGGGCCGGTTATATACGAAAGGGGGGCACAGGTAACTTCCGGATGAGTTGCCTTACATGAGTTGCCTTACGTATGGGCGAGCGCAGCCTGGTGTTCCCGGCGTACCGCTTCCCGCTGCCGAGGGCGTCGCATACATCGTCCAGATTGAGCAGCACACGGCCGTCGTAGCGCGCCGCCAGGATGAAGAGTAGGTCCTTGGGCCGTGCTACGATTCTCTTGAACAACTGGAGAAAGCTATGGATCTCCAAGGCTTCACGTACTACAAGGATCACTGGTACGAGGCTTCCGCGGCGTCCCCAACCGGTGGGCCCTGGCATGGTGAGGTGACGATCTGTGCAAAGGCAGCGGACGGCAGCTCGATCAAGATCTTCGAGCACGAACCCGTGCCTGGGCAATACTTTTCCGAAGGCGAGGCCTGGCAGCATGCACGCGACTATGCCGAGAAGCTGATAGACGAAGGCCGGGCGGACCCAGGCGCTCACTGATCCGCGCACCGTACCCCCATCCGGGTCAACCACACTGCGTGCTACGGTCTTCCGAAATCAGGGGAGGCACATATGGACTTCAAGTACAGAGGCCGGGATATCTCCATCCAGACGCGAGAGGTCGCGAGCAATCGGTGGGACTGGTCGTATGTCATCCGTGGGCACGGACACAGGCAAAACACTCGGGAGCCTGCGGCCTCGGAAGAGATCGCGATCGATGATGCATATCGAGTTGCGAAACGCGAGATTGATCAGATCAGCGTTGACTGCGACGACTAGCCGCAGCGCTTGGGCCTGGCGATCCAGCCTTACTACGACCAATCGGGCGCAGCTTTCCAACCTCTTCCTCGTACTTCGTGATTAGTGCCCCGATGGTAAACTCGCTTAATCTCCGATCGTCGGCGAACCCTCCGTTCCGCACGTCGATTTCTACCTGCTGAGCCCAGCGTTCTGCCAGCGCCTTTTAGTCGAAGGTGCGCGTGATTGTGGGGTGGCCCTTGCGTCTTATCTGAGCGCGCCACTTGTCCCCTATCTTGATGATGGAAGCCACTTTCCGTCCTGTGCGTGTAGCAATCTCGTAGCAATCGAAGCAGAAATGACGGTAAATGTGATGTGTTATTGGTAAGGATCGGTCCAGCCGATTCGACAAGAAATGACTGATTTAAAAGGAAAAATGGCTGCTACGGGCGCTCGTAGGGTATCTGTGGCACCGATGATGGATTGGACTGATCGTCATTGCCGCATGCTTCACCGGCAACTGAGCCGCCATACCTGGCTGTACACGGAGATGGTGACCACCGGCGCGCTGCTCCATGGCGATGTGGCTCGTCATCTCGACTTCGACGCCGCTGAGCAACCCGTGGCCCTGCAACTCGGCGGCAGCGAGCCTGCTGACCTGGCCGCCGCGGCGAAGCTGGGCGAGCAATGGGGGTACGTGGAGGTGAATCTGAACTGCGGCTGCCCTTCCGAGCGGGTGCAGCGCGGTGCATTCGGCGCTTGCCTGATGGCGGAGCCGGAGCTGGTGGCGGATTGCGTGAAGGCGATGCGCGACGCGGTATCGATTCCCGTGACCGTCAAGCATCGCATCGGCATTGACACAATCGAACATTATGACTTTGTTCGCGACTTCGTTGGCACCGTGGCCGATGCGGGGTGCGAGACCTTTATCGTGCATGCGCGCAATGCGATCCTGAAGGGTTTGAGTCCAAAGGAAAATCGCGAGATCCCGCCGCTGCGTTATGAAGTGGCTTACCAACTTAAGCAGGAATTCCCGCATCTCGAGATCCTGATCAATGGCGGCATCGTCACGCACGACGAGATGGACGCACACCTGGCACATGTGGATGGCGTCATGATTGGACGCGAGGCCTATCACCAGCCCTACGTGCTGGCGGAAATGGATGGACGTTTCTACGCCGCGCAGACCCCGGTGCCATCACGGTTGGACGTCGAGCTGGCGATGCAGCGTTATATTGGGGATATCGTCGAGAAGGGCGGCTATATGGGCGCGGTGACACGCCATATGCTGGGCCTGCATCGTGGTATCCATGGTGGCCGCGGCTGGCGGCGGGTTTTGTCGGATGCGCGCCGCATGCACGCGGTGCGCACACGCGCAGCCGTCGACGCCATGTTTGAAGAGGCGCGGGCGCATCTGCTGCAGGGAGGCGCGCCATCCCTCGAGGCGGCTTGAACAAGATCCGCTAGGGTTGGCGGGGGGGATTCCGGATTATCGGGAAGTGTTCGCGTGCGCGGCCAGCAAGCAGGCCTTGATTGCGAATGGATCGCATTTGCGCACTCTGAGCATAATGGGTGTTGAACGCTTGCTGTGGCGTCAGCTGGAATATTTCCTCTAACTTCGAATGCCCTTTTTATGCGAGGGAGCCGCGGGGGGCTGTGATGCGCACTTGATCGTTGTGGCGGGCCGCTTTCCCGCCATGGCAAAGGGATTCCCCTAATTAGTCAGGGAGCCGCAAGTTCTTACACTGTGCTTGCCCTCGAATACAGGGCTTTCTTCAACTGATTGTTCAGCCCGCCTAGTGCGGGCTTTTTTTTATCATGGTAGCTGCGACTGCGTGGTCGACTTCGGTTTACCCGGATGGTACGAACGGCAAACGACAGTTAGATTACCAAAGCCTTCAGGGCAATTGAGATCGCTAATTTAAGAACCCGCGCTGCGGGTTCTTTTTTTTGCTTTTTTCGCCTGTTGCCGCTGGCCGCTTTGGCAGGCACTGCGCACTACTTGTCGCTGGTGCGCGAGACGCCGACATCAATGGTGCCGTATGTGGTGATGCTTGCCTCGCGGCCATCGGCCCCTTGGCTGGCGCATCCAACAAGGGCCACCAGCAGCGCGCATCCCGCCAGCAGTCCCCACAACGTTTGTTTCATGGTCCTTTCCCGGTGTTGCCGCGGAAACAGCATTCTCCATTGGGTATCCGGCGCCGGGTTTAGTTCCTGTCCGGAGGTGACCGATGCAAACCAGCGGCTGCGAGCTCTTGCGGACAAACTAGGCGAAAAGAGGCGGGGAGGAGGAGGGGGTTGCTGCCTTGCGAGCGTCGGACGTCTGGCTTATCCGATGACAAATCGGTGTAGCAGCAACGTCGCAATGGCCGGGCAGGCGAGGACCAGTCCGCCCAGTGCGGGGAATCGTTGCGACCACATACCGATCAGGGCGGGGATGGCCGCAATCGGACCAAGGATATGCATCAGCAAGGAAAGCAGGGTATCGGCGTGGTCGGCGTTCGTGGCCTGCGACACTTCGCTTCCGCTATGCGGGCCAAAGAGTCCGTACGCACTCCCGAACAGAAGGACGACCAGGCAAAGCGTGGCGGCTAGCTTGAGGGTGAGTTTGGTGCTGAAGGACCGCATCGTTGTTCTTTCCACTTGGATTGTGAGCCCCACGGTGTGCCGGGTAGGGCGCTCGGCGCATGCCAAGAATGTTTGTGAAAATAGCGCAAACTGCACCCAAACCGACTGAGACTTTTCTAAGTCAGAATTAAGTCGAATCGAGGCGGCTGACAGCGCACTTGGCGGCGTATGCAATTGTTTGCGGTTTTGCGTGGCCGGGTCGGTGCAAGCATGTTGTCACCCTCCGCCGTTTCTTGGCCCAGATTCGACGCTAGGGCGCATAAGCGGTGGGGCGGTGCACTGGAGTACGGTTTGTGGCGGGGGCGTCATTGCGGAAGACGTCCTGCGTTGGATGCTGGGGGCCGGCGGAGGCCACCAAGACTCCGTGCGCTGGCCAGTTACACCGCGCGGCTGATGACTGGTGGTGTGCACTTTGATCTCCCTTTGCTGTGATCTAGCATGGAACCGTCAGATCTTCCTGGCACGGGTTTGAGGAGATGGTTATGGGAAAGTGTGATTTGGATGGGGAATGTTCCGCAGGGGGGTGTGCCGCCAAGGGCTTGGCCATTGGCGTGCTTGTGCTGGGTGCCTTGCTGGCGTTCGGGTGCCTCTGCTGCGAGCGGCACAAGGCCCGCCGCAACCCTGAATAGACGATTTGAGCGAACTCGTGTGGGCCACGCGACGGGGCCGCGTCATCCCGGCTATCTCATTGTTTGTGAGTTGTGATGCTTTGCTAGCGTAGGCATACGAGCGGATTTGATCTTGGATGTTACTTATGATCAACTTTATTCCTCTCGAAAGATTCGCTCAAGAAAACGCTTGCCAAGGCCGAGGGCGGCGCCTATGATTCGCCCCCTCGCAACACGAAACACCGCTGCAAAGCAGACGGGACAAGGGTTGCGGGGTCGGCAGGGGTGGTTGGCGGCGCGGATGGCGCAGCAAACTGAAGGAAAAAAACCTGTTGACGAAACGATGATCACGCTTCATAATCTCGTTTCTCTGCTGCAGCAAACGCAGCGACGCGGTAAGCAAAGCGAACCGTGGCCAGTTCTTTAACAAACAAACAACCGATAAGTGTGGGCGCTTGATAGCGGATGCGGAAGACTTCGGTCTTTTAGCTTACAAGTTATAAAGTGCTCGCACAGTAAAACATGTTGGTTATGTCTTCGGACGTAACCAGTCAGTTTTCTGAGAGTGAGCGACCGCTCGAAAGAGCGAGGTTCTTCGGAACCACACAGGTATTAAACTGAAGAGTTTGATCCTGGCTCAGATTGAACGCTGGCGGCATGCCTTACACATGCAAGTCGAACGGCAGCACGGGAGCAATCCTGGTGGCGAGTGGCGAACGGGTGAGTAATACATCGGAACGTGCCCTGTCGTGGGGGATAACTAGTCGAAAGATTAGCTAATACCGCATACGACCTGAGGGTGAAAGCGGGGGACCGCAAGGCCTCGCGCGATAGGAGCGGCCGATGTCTGATTAGCTAGTTGGTGGGGTAAAGGCCCACCAAGGCGACGATCAGTAGCTGGTCTGAGAGGACGATCAGCCACACTGGGACTGAGACACGGCCCAGACTCCTACGGGAGGCAGCAGTGGGGAATTTTGGACAATGGGGGCAACCCTGATCCAGCAATGCCGCGTGTGTGAAGAAGGCCTTCGGGTTGTAAAGCACTTTTGTCCGGAAAGAAATCCCCTGCCCTAATACGGCGGGGGGATGACGGTACCGGAAGAATAAGCACCGGCTAACTACGTGCCAGCAGCCGCGGTAATACGTAGGGTGCGAGCGTTAATCGGAATTACTGGGCGTAAAGCGTGCGCAGGCGGTTTTGTAAGACAGGCGTGAAATCCCCGAGCTCAACTTGGGAATGGCGCTTGTGACTGCAAGGCTAGAGTATGTCAGAGGGGGGTAGAATTCCACGTGTAGCAGTGAAATGCGTAGAGATGTGGAGGAATACCGATGGCGAAGGCAGCCCCCTGGGACGTCACTGACGCTCATGCACGAAAGCGTGGGGAGCAAACAGGATTAGATACCCTGGTAGTCCACGCCCTAAACGATGTCAACTAGTTGTTGGGGATTCATTTCTTCAGTAACGTAGCTAACGCGTGAAGTTGACCGCCTGGGGAGTACGGTCGCAAGATTAAAACTCAAAGGAATTGACGGGGACCCGCACAAGCGGTGGATGATGTGGATTAATTCGATGCAACGCGAAAAACCTTACCTACCCTTGACATGCCACTAACGAAGCAGAGATGCATTAGGTGCCCGAAAGGGAAAGTGGACACAGGTGCTGCATGGCTGTCGTCAGCTCGTGTCGTGAGATGTTGGGTTAAGTCCCGCAACGAGCGCAACCCTTGTCTTTAGTTGCTACGCAAGAGCACTCTAGAGAGACTGCCGGTGACAAACCGGAGGAAGGTGGGGATGACGTCAAGTCCTCATGGCCCTTATGGGTAGGGCTTCACACGTCATACAATGGTGCGTACAGAGGGTTGCCAACCCGCGAGGGGGAGCTAATCCCAGAAAACGCATCGTAGTCCGGATCGTAGTCTGCAACTCGACTACGTGAAGCTGGAATCGCTAGTAATCGCGGATCAGCATGCCGCGGTGAATACGTTCCCGGGTCTTGTACACACCGCCCGTCACACCATGGGAGTGGGTTTTGCCAGAAGTAGTTAGCCTAACCGCAAGGAGGGCGATTACCACGGCAGGGTTCATGACTGGGGTGAAGTCGTAACAAGGTAGCCGTATCGGAAGGTGCGGCTGGATCACCTCCTTTCAAGAGCGTGCATCTTAAGTCGAGCGTTCACACTTATCGGTTTGTTTGCTGTTACAGCCAAGGGTCTGTAGCTCAGGTGGTTAGAGCACCGTCTTGATAAGGCGGGGGTCGTAGGTTCAAGTCCTACCAGACCCACCAAGTTATAGACGGTGGTTCGATGTTGAGCTTCCGGCGTCAGTAGTATTTGGGGGATTAGCTCAGCTGGGAGAGCACCTGCTTTGCAAGCAGGGGGTCGTCGGTTCGATCCCGTCATCCTCCACCAATTACCTGGTACCTTGGATTGGTCGTCAAAGGCAAGCGCTTAGGATTGAGCGTTTGCCTTTGGCCTTGGCCAAGACGTTGCGAGACCAAGTCTCGCACGGCTGTTCTTTAACAATATGGGATGTAGTAAAGGTGTCGTGAGCGTTGATGAGACGCTGTAGTAAAAACACGATACCGGGTTGTGATTGTATCAACCGAAATGTATTTAAGTGATCGAAAGATGACTTGGAATACGGCACAAATGCGAGAACTCATCCTGTAGCGAGCACGGCTTGAACGCAAGTTTGAGACACACTCGTTATAGGGTCAAGCGAACAAGTGCATGTGGTGGATGCCTTGGCGATCACAGGCGATGAAGGACGCGGTAGCCTGCGAAAAGCTTCGGGGAGCTGGCAAACAAGCTTTGATCCGGAGATGTCCGAATGGGGAAACCCGGCCCGAATGGGTCATCCCTGACTGAATACATAGGTCAGGGAAGCGAACGCGGCGAACTGAAACATCTAAGTAGCTGCAGGAACAGAAATCAACCGAGATTCCCAGAGTAGTGGCGAACGAAATGGGAAGAGCCTTGTACTCTTTAGCAGCATTGTTAGCAGAACGGGATGGAAAGCCCGGCCCTAGCAGGTGATAGCCCTGTATGCGAAAACAGCGTTGTGGAACTAGGTGTACGACAAGTAGGGCGGGACACGTGAAATCCTGTCTGAAGATGGGGGGACCATCCTCCAAGGCTAAATACTCGTGATCGACCGATAGTGAACCAGTACCGTGAGGGAAAGGCGAAAAGAACCCCGGGAGGGGAGTGAAATAGATCCTGAAACCGCATGCATACAAACAGTCGGAGCCTGGAAACGGGTGACGGCGTACCTTTTGTATAATGGGTCAGCGACTTACATTCAGTGGCAAGCTTAACCGATTAGGGAAGGCGTAGCGAAAGCGAGTCCGAATAGGGCGTTCAGTCGCTGGGTGTAGACCCGAAACCAGACGATCTATCCATGGCCAGGTTGAAGGTGCGGTAACACGTACTGGAGGACCGAACCCACTAACGTTGAAAAGTTAGGGGATGAGCTGTGGATAGGGGTGAAAGGCTAAACAAGTCTGGAAATAGCTGGTTCTCTCCGAAAACTATTTAGGTAGTGCCTCGTGTCTCACCTTCGGGGGTAGAGCACTGTCATGGTTGGGGGGTCTATTGCTGATTACCCCGCCATAGCAAACTCCGAATACCGAAGAGTGCAATCACGGGAGACAGACATCGGGTGCTAACGTCCGGTGTCAAGAGGGAAACAACCCAGACCGCCAGCTAAGGTCCCTAAGATTGGCTAAGTGGGAAACGAAGTGGGAAGGCTAAAACAGTCAGGAGGTTGGCTTAGAAGCAGCCATCCTTTAAAGAAAGCGTAATAGCTCACTGATCGAGTCGTCCTGCGCGGAAGATGTAACGGGGCTAAGCCAGTCACCGAAGCTGCGGATGCGTGCATTCCTTTAAGTGCACCTTGCTTGTCGATGCTGCGCATCGACAAAGCGCCCAACAGAGATCGTTGGGATGCAAGTAGAGTGGATTTAAAGGAGTGCACGCATGGTAGGAGAGCGTTCTGTAAGCCTGTGAAGGTGTCTTGTAAAGGATGCTGGAGGTATCAGAAGTGCGAATGCTGACATGAGTAGCGATAAAGGGGGTGAAAAGCCCCCTCGCCGTAAGCCCAAGGTTTCCTACGCAACGTTCATCGGCGTAGGGTGAGTCGGCCCCTAAGGCGAGGCAGAGATGCGTAGCTGATGGGAAGCAGGTTAATATTCCTGCACCGTCGTATGATGCGATGGGGGGACGGATCGCGGAAGGTTGTCCGGGTGTTGGAAGTCCCGGTCCCTGCATTGGAGAAGGCGCTTAGGCAAATCCGGGCGCGGAATTCAAGGATGTGGGGCGAGCGGCCTAGTGCTGCGAAGCAATTGGAAGTGGTTCCAAGAAAAGCCTCTAAGCTTCAGTCATACGAGACCGTACCGCAAACCGACACAGGTGGGCGAGATGAGTATTCTAAGGCGCTTGAGAGAACTCGGGAGAAGGAACTCGGCAAATTGGTACCGTAACTTCGGGATAAGGTACGCCCTTGTAGCTTGACTGGCCTGCGCCAGGAGGGTGAAGGGGTTGCAATAAAATGGTGGCTGCGACTGTTTAATAAAAACACAGCACTCTGCAAACACGAAAGTGGACGTATAGGGTGTGACGCCTGCCCGGTGCCGGAAGATTAAATGATGGGGTGCAAGCTCTTGATTGAAGTCCCGGTAAACGGCGGCCGTAACTATAACGGTCCTAAGGTAGCGAAATTCCTTGTCGGGTAAGTTCCGACCTGCACGAATGGCGTAACGATGGCCACACTGTCTCCTCCCGAGACTCAGCGAAGTTGAAGTGTTTGTGATGATGCAATCTCCCCGCGGCTAGACGGAAAGACCCCATGAACCTTTACTGTAGCTTTGCATTGGACTTTGAACCGATCTGTGTAGGATAGGTGGGAGGCTTTGAAGCGTGGACGCTAGTCTGCGTGGAGCCGTCCTTGAAATACCACCCTGGTTTGTTTGAGGTTCTAACCTTGGTCCGTGAATCCGGATCGGGGACAGTGCATGGTAGGCAGTTTGACTGGGGCGGTCTCCTCCCAAAGTGTAACGGAGGAGTTCGAAGGTACGCTTGGTACGGTCGGACATCGTACCTAAAGTGCAATGGCAAAAGCGTGCTTAACTGCGAGACCGACAAGTCGAGCAGGTGCGAAAGCAGGACATAGTGATCCGGTGGTTCTGAATGGAAGGGCCATCGCTCAACGGATAAAAGGTACTCTGGGGATAACAGGCTGATACCGCCCAAGAGTTCATATCGACGGCGGTGTTTGGCACCTCGATGTCGGCTCATCTCATCCTGGGGCTGTAGCCGGTCCCAAGGGTATGGCTGTTCGCCATTTAAAGAGGTACGTGAGCTGGGTTTAAAACGTCGTGAGACAGTTTGGTCCCTATCTGCCGTGGGCGTTGGAATCTTGACGGGGGCTGCTCCTAGTACGAGAGGACCGGAGTGGACGTACCGCTGGTGTACCTGTTGTCTCGCCAGAGGCATCGCAGGGTAGCTATGTACGGAAGAGATAACCGCTGAAAGCATCTAAGCGGGAAACTCGCCTGAAGATGAGGATTCCCTGGAGCCTTGAGCTCCTTGAAGGGTCGTTCGAGACCAGGACGTTGATAGGCTGGGTGTGGAAGCGCAGTAATGCGTTAAGCTAACCAGTACTAATTGCCCGTAAGGCTTGATCCTATAACCAGTGTGTTTCTACCTGGTGTGAGTGTCGCGTGCCGCTGCCCAGCAGCTAGGCCGATACGCACAACCCCTACTACATCCCTATTCGCTGCGTTGAGCATTCCTCAGCGCGGCCACCGTTTATGCCTGGTGACCATAGCGAGTTGGAACCACCCCTTCCCATCCCGAACAGGACCGTGAAACGACTCCACGCCGATGATAGTGCGGATACCCGTGTGAAAGTAGGTAATCGCCAGGCTCTCCCTTGAAACCCCCCAGTACGAAAGTACTGGGGGGTTTTGCTTTTATGGCTGCGGTTTGTGGCAACGATTTAGAACGGCTTCAGAAGACAAGCGTGGATCTATTCCGTCGACGGCCGCAGGGTCCGCGTTCCAAGTCTTGCAACGGCGACCACAGCCGTGACATCAGCAGAAGCAGGCTGGTGCCGGCCATATCCACAGCTCCGCAGGTTAAAACGCGTGTCTCTTCACGCCGAGGTGGCACGCACGATGCTGTGCCACAGGCGTCGCCTTCGATGCAGGCCATGGTCAGTCCGGCCGTTCCGGATGAACATCAAGGCAACCGCGGCGTCCGGCAAAAAAGAAGGCCGCCGGCGCGATGGCAAGGCGGTCTACGGGAAGTCTCGTCGGGGTCAGTCAACGAGCAATTGCAATATGCCAAGGGGCGCGGAAGCTTCCTATACGCCGTTGGTGGGGTGAAAACAGGGATCCACATGCGTAGAACAGTGGCGGGTACCGCAGGCTATAGCGCCAACGCACTCGCGTTGGCGCAACAATACGAGCACATTCTGTTCGAGGATGTCCATCGCGACGTTCTGCACCTGTTTCCACATACGCCCAGCGGCATTCTGGACATCGGCGCTGGATCGGGCCGCGATGCAGCCGCGCTTACTCGGTTGGGACATCGCGTTGTGGCTCTGGAACCCACCCTTGAACTGCGTCAAGAGGGGCAGCGTATTCACGCGGCTTTGCCCATTGAATGGGTGGATGACGCGCTGCCGTGCCTATCGGCGATGCGAGCCAGGCGTGAGCATTTTGATCTCATATTGCTAACTGCCGTATGGATGCATCTTGACGCGGCTGAGCGAGCGATTGCAATGCGTGCCATCGCGGAACTGCTGGCGCCGGGCGCTAGTGTCATCATGTCGCTCAGACATGGGCCTATTCCCCATGGTCGAAGGATGTTTGACGTGTCTGCCGATGAGACGCTGGAACTTGGCCGAGCGATCGGCTTGGTTGAACGCTATATCGGGCAGCGCAAGGATACGCAGGGCCGCGACTCGGTCTCCTGGAGCGTGATTGCATTGCAGATGGGGTAGCCGACGAACTGCTCAGGGATGCGCGGATTGGCCATGTTAGGATCTCAGCGAGGCTCTGGGAGATGGCCATGGTTCAAAAGTTATTCTACGAACTACCCGCGGACGAGCGTGAGAATTTCGAGTCCGCTTGCGCGCGGCACGGATTTGTACCAGAGGATTTCGATGTCGCAGCAGAGGAGGGCACTCCGCTGGCCGACAGCCTGAATCACACGCTGCGGGAAATCACCGTCACCCGTGTAATCGGAAGCGAAGTTCGGCGCTATCCAGACGGGGCGGGGTCTTCGTGGATAGCGGCGTTCGAGCAAGACCTGCTGCAGGATGTCTTTGGCTTCCCTCTTGCCGATTAGTTGGTTTTTCACTTTGAGGCAATGAAGGCCTTATAGGCAGAATTAAAATATCTTTATCCAAATTCGATGCCAATATTCGTTGCTGGACACGCCGGCGCGCCCAAGAGTCAGTGCATCACTCACGTCTCCAGGCAACGAGTATCGGGCGGGGGCATTGCAGTGCACAGCTACTGTGCGGATTCGCAGTGAATCCGAATGCGAGCGTAGAAAGCAGAGCGCCGAATTGTCAACGGATGGTTTCGCCGGGCAAGAACGTGTGATGGGATTGCGGGGGGAGGGTAGGAGCGCGCGGCGCACATGGGCGGCCCGGCATAGCGATACCTCTGCTTGCGTTGCGAGCTTGGGTCGCAATGCCCTTGATCCGAATTACCGCTGCGGGACCTTTCAACGTGCGTTGAGTCCACAAACAAAAACAGCGACTTGGCTAAGTCGCTGTTTTGTAAAGAAAATTCTTGGGGTGGCTGATGGGACTCGAACCCACGACGACAGGAATCACAATCCTGGACTCTACCAACTGAGCTACAGCCACCGTCGATGTCGTTCTGCTTGGTGCCGAACGACGAAGAACAAGATCATACAATGCCAAGAGCAGGATGGCTAGTACTCTGCACAAATTTTTTTCAGTGCCACCTGCTTAACCAGCCAGCTTGGAGGATTCCTCCAACTCGAGCATTCGGCAGATGGCGGCCATGCTGCCAACCATGGTGCGTCGTTGTGCGCCCTGGTAGATGCGTACGCCTTTGGACTGGCGGAAGGGCACGGGCTTGACGGGGCGGCGGGCGGAGAGGCGGTTGGCTGGCAGCATGGCTACACCTGGTGACTTGCAACAACAGTTAGCGGTACCCGCTACGCGGGTGCGTTGGCACAATCGGGTGTCGGCTTGTACGGGGTTCGCCCGCCTCAGCCGCACTCGTCAGAAGGCGCCGGGGCGGATGAGACCGACAGCGATGCCTTCTAGTGAGAACTCTTCACGGCCGGCTTGCACGATGATGCTGGGGAAGTCGGGGTTCTCGGCGATCAGCTCGATGGTGTCGCCGCGGCGGTTGAGGCGTTTGACGGTGACGTCGTCGCCCAGGCGCGCTACAACGATCTTGCCGTTGGCGGCTTCGCTGGCGCGCTTGACGGCGAGCAGGTCGCCATCGAGGATGCCGGCGTCGCGCATGCTGAGACCACGCACCCGCAGGAGGTAATCGGGCTGCACGTCGAACACCGAGGCGTCGACCTGGTATTGGCGGTCGATGTGTTCGGCGGCGAGGATCGGGCTGCCGGCTGCGACGCGCCCTACCAATGGCAGGGTTAGCTGCATGACGCCCGCCATAGGCAGCGAGAACTGGTCGGGTAGCTCGGAGTCGCTGCGGGAGACCTTGAGGCGAATGCCGCGTGAGGCGCCGGGGGTGAGCTCGATCACGCCTTTGCGGGCCAGGGCACGTAAATGTTCCTCGGCTGCATTGGGTGAGGAGAAGCCGAACTTGGCGGCGATCTCTGCGCGCGTGGGCGGGAAGCCCGTGTGCTGGAGGCTGCTGCGGATCAAGTCGAAAATCTGCTGCTGTCGCGGTGTCAGGGTCGCCATGGTCGCCGGTGTTTGAAAGCACTGTATGTTTAAACAGTATGCTGTGATTTTATACAGTATCGAGTGAAGTGCAAGCGGAATTTTTGGGAGTTTGCGCATTGACAGGTGCGTCCCACGGGTCTTGGCGCGTGCCGTGGCGGGTGGGCGGAGGGTTACAATCCGCGGCACTGAAGCGTCTTGCGTTGCGTACTGTTCAACTTTTCTGGCTCCCGGCCACGGTCCCACTTTCCCACTTTCCCACTTTCCCACTTTCCCGCCATGTCTCTCCTGCCTCGTGTCGTCGTGCTCGCTACCGGTGGCACCATTGCCGGTTCGTCGTCCAACCCAGCCAGCAGCGCGAAGTACCAGGCGGCGACGGTGCCGGTGACGGCGCTGCTCGACGCGGTGCCGGCGCTGGGGGCGGTGGCGCGGATCGAGGCCGAGCAGGTTGCGCAGGTGGATAGCAAGGACATGTCGTTCGCGCTCTGGTCCAGGCTGGTGGGGCGCGTGGCGTACTGGTCCGCGCAGCCCGATGTGTCGGGCATTGTCATTACGCACGGCACCGATACCCTGGAGGAGACGGCCATGCTGCTGCACCTGGCTTGCGTGGGTACGGTGCCGGTTGTGCTGACGGCTGCAATGCGGCCGTCGACCTCGTTGTCGGCGGATGGTCCGTTGAACCTGCTGGATGCGGTGCGCGTAGCGGCGGATGCCGGCGCGACGGCGAAGGGCGTGCTGCTGGTGATCAATCAGGAGATTCACGCAGGGCGCGATGTGATGAAGGCGCACACGTCGGCGGTGAATGCGTTTGTGTCGCCGGTAACCGGGCCGATTGGTTTTGTCCAGGACAACCTCGTGCGCTTTGTGCGCACCCCCGGCCGCTTGCCGGCCAAGGCCTGGCCGGTTCCAGGTGCATGGCCGCAGGTCGAGATCGTGGCTAGCTATGCGGAACCGGGCCGGATCGTGGTGGATGCCTTGGCGCAGGCGGGCGTGTCGGGCCTGGTCGTGGCGGCCGCTGGCAACGGGTCGGTCCACCAGTCGCTGGTGGAGGCGCTAACTGATGCTGCCAGCGCCGGCGTGGCAGTGGTGCGCAGTTCGCGCACCGGGGCGGGGCATGTGGCGATTCCAGCGCCTCCCAAGCCGGCCGCGGGCGTTTTTGTTTCGGCCGGCGACCTCAATCCTTATAAAGCGCGCGTGCTCCTGGCGCTGGCTCTGGCCGCGGAGCCAGGACTGGCAAAGGATCCGGCGGCGCTGCAGGCGCTATTCACCGAAAACTGAGGCGGCTTGCTCCCGATAGCAAAAGCACGCTATACTCTAAGGCTATTCAACCTTGCTGCACCGGACATGGCGCTCGGGCAGCTTATCCAAAAGGAGCGTCAATGCGTCATTACGAAATCGTATTTATCGTCCATCCGGACCAGAGCGAACAAGTCCCGGCCATGATCGAGCGTTACAAGACGCTGGTCACGTCCCAGGAAGGCCAGATCCACCGCGTGGAAGACTGGGGTCGCCGTCAGATGGCCTACATGATCCAGAAGCTGGCCAAGGCTCATTACGTTTGCCTGAACATCGAATGCGGCAAGGAAACCCTGGCTGAACTCGAACACGCGTTCAAGTTCAACGATGCAGTGCTGCGCCACCTCATCGTTCAGACCAAGAAGGCTGAAACCGCACCGTCCCCGATGATGAAGGAAGTGCAGCGCGAAGAAGCTCGCAAGGCCGCGCAACAGACCAGCGAAGTCCAGGCCGCCTAAGTGCGGACTGTTGTGGTTGCCGCCGGCGTTGATCGCCGCGGCGGCAAGTGCGGGCATCGGTGCGGGAGAGTGCGTTGAACCAGTTAAGGCTCTGCGCAACGCTCGCGGAACGCGATGCCTTGCGTTACACCCCGGCCGGGGTCCCCGTGGTCAACTGCATCTTGCAGTACGCGGGCGAGACGGTCGAGGCGCAAACGCCCAGGCAGGTGGAGTTCGCCATCGCCGCCATGGGAATTGGTCAGATCGGCCAGCGGCTTGAGCGTACCCCGCTCGGCGCGATGCTCGACTGCGAAGGATTCCTGGCCCGCAGGCACCGCAACAGCAAGGCTCTCGTCTTTCACATCACTGGATGTAAAGCATTCGAAAAGGATTGAATCATGGCATTCGTCAAACGTGACAACAAGAACAAGAAGCGCTTCCAACAGCAAAACCCGCTGTTCAAGCGCAAGCGCTTCTGCCGCTTCACCGTGGCTGGCGTGGAACAGATCGACTACAAGGATCTGGACACCCTGAAGGATTTCATCGGCGACAACGGCAAGATCACGCCGGCCCGCCTGACCGGCACCAAGGCGCACTATCAGCGTCAGCTCGACACGGCCATCAAGCGCGCGCGTTTCCTCGCGCTGATGCCCTACACCGACCTGCACAAGAACTGATCGGCCTTAGGTCCGTTAAGGAGAAAACACGATGCAAATTATTCTGCTTGAAAAAGTCATCAACCTGGGCAACCTGGGTGACATCGTTCGCGTGAAGGACGGCTACGCCCGTAACTTCCTGATCCCGAACAAGAAGGCCCGCCGCGCTACCCAGACCGCTATCAGCGAGTTCGAAGTCAAGCGCGCCGAACTGGAAAAGGCAGCCGCTGAAAAGCTGGCAGCTTCGCAAGCCGAAGGCGAAAAGCTGAATGGCCTGACCGTGCAGATCACCCAGAAGTCGGGTGTGGACGGCCGCCTGTTCGGCTCGGTGACCAACGCCGACATCGCTGAAGCTCTGGCTGGCCAAGGCTTCAAGGTCGAGAAGGCGCAAGTGCGCCTGCCGAATGGTCCGCTGAAGGTTGTTGGCGACCACCCGGTCAGCGTCTCGCTGCACACCGACGTGCTGGTCGACGTGACGGTTTCCGTCCTGGGCGAACACGCCTAAGCATCGGCCTTGCTGCCGGTTCCCACTTGTCCTTCGGGCTGGTGGGAGCCGGATGCCAGCGCCGCTTGCTTGACCAAACAAAAAGGCAGGAGCATCGCGCTCCTGCCTTTTTGTTTGGCCGCGCCCCTTGCTTGCCTGATCGGCGTATTGGCTGATTGCTACAGGGCGGGGCCGGTTGTCCCGCCATCACATGGCAGGATGCCCCAGCAGCCGGCTGCGAATTCTCCGCCGGCTCGCTGGCGCCGACCGTTATAATCCCCCCCTATGAACGCGCCTGTCGCAGACCCCCAACTAGACAATCTCAAGGTACCGCCGCATTCCATCGAGGCCGAGCAATCGGTGCTGGGTGGCCTGCTGCTGGACAACGCCGCCTGGGACCGTATCGCCGACTTCCTGAACGAAGCCGATTTCTATCGCTTCGATCACCGGATGATCTTCCAGAGCATCTCCCGGTTGATCGCCGCCACCAAGCCCGCCGACGTCATCACCGTCTACGAGTCGCTGCAAGGCGCTGGCAAGGCGGAAGAGGTGGGCGGCCTGGCCTATCTGAATTCCCTGGCGCAGAACACGCCTAGCGCGGCTAATATCCGCCGCTATGCGGAGATCGTGCGCGAGCGCTCGGTGCTGCGCAAGCTGGTGACCGTGGCCGACGATATCGCTACGGCGGCCTTCGCCCCCAAAGGGCGCGAGGTGCGGGAACTGCTCGACGAGGCGGAATCCAAGGTGTTCGCCATCGCCGAGGAAGGCTCGCGCGGGCAGAAGGGGTTCCAGGAAATCCAGCCGCTGCTGACCCAGGTGGTCGAGCGCATCGACGAGCTGTACCACCGTGACTCGAGCACCGACGTCACCGGCGTGCCTACCGGCTTTATCGACTTGGACCGCATGACCAGTGGCATGCAGGCCGGCGACCTGATCATCGTGGCGGGGCGCCCCTCCATGGGTAAGACCGCTTTCTCGCTGAATATCGGCGAGCACGTGGCGGTGGAGCAGGGCCTGCCGGTGGCTGTGTTCTCGATGGAAATGGCAGGCACGCAGCTGGCCATGCGTATGCTGGGCTCGGTCGGCCGGCTTGACCAGCACCGCCTGCGTACCGGCCGTCTGCTCGACGAAGACTGGCCGCGGCTCACGCACGCCATCCAGCGCATGAACGATGCGCAATTGTTCATCGACGAAACACCGGCGCTGAGCTCGATGGAGCTGCGCGCCCGTTCGCGCCGGCTGGCGCGCCAGTGCGGCCAGCTCGGACTGATCGTCATCGACTACCTGCAGCTGATGTCGGGCTCGGGCGGCGGTGAAAACCGCGCTACCGAAATCTCGGAAATCTCGCGCTCGCTCAAGGGCCTGGCCAAGGAACTCAACTGTCCGGTGATTGCACTGTCGCAGCTGAACCGAAGCCTGGAACAGCGCCCGAACAAGCGCCCGGTGATGTCCGACTTGCGCGAATCCGGCGCTATCGAGCAGGATGCCGACGTGATCCTGTTTATTTACCGCGATGAGGTCTACAACCCCGATTCGCAGGACAAGGGCACGTCCGAGATCATCATCGGCAAGCAGCGTAATGGCCCAATTGGCACCGTACGGCTGACGTTCCTGGGCCAGTTCACCAAGTTCGACAACTTCAGCGGTGGCCCCGCCTTCTTCGACAACGACAACTGAAGCCAGTCTTGGCGCGGCTTGCCGGGCATCGTGGCTCGGTGGCCACAGTTGATCGTGCTTGCCGCATGTCAAAGTCCCCCGGCATCGCCGCACAAACCTGTAAAATATTGCGTTTTGATGACAGCCGCCCTCGGGCGGCTGTCGTTTAATGCGTATCCGCCTGATTCAGTAACTACCCGCGGCGCCCCCGCGCTTCGACAAGGAACATTCCATGTTCGGCCGATTCATGCCCACTGAGGGCAAGTTCTTCGAATACTTCAACCAGCATGCGGATTGCGCGGTGACCGCCGCCCGCGAGCTGGAAGTGCTGGTCAACGACCTGCCCAATGCCGAGGCCCACGCCCGCCGCGTGCAAGCCACGGAAAAGAAAGCCGATCGCATCACGCACGACACGATCGACCTGCTGCACAAGACATTCATCACGCCGCTGGACCGCGATGAGATCCACAAGCTCATCACCACCATGGACGACATCCTCGACCTGATGGAAGACGTGGCTGAAACCATCTCGCTGTACGACGTGACCAGCCTGACCGACGAGGCGCGCAAGCTGGCTTCGATCTGCGTGCAGTGTTGCGACCAGGTCAAGATCGCGGTCGGCCTGCTCGAGGACATGAGCAATGCCGGTGCCATCCTGAAGACGGCGCAGCAGATCGACCAGCTCGAGTCCGAGGCCGATCGCGTGATGCGCGCCGCCATGTCCAAGCTGTTCCGCGACGAAACGGACGTCAAGCGCCTGATCAAGCTGAAGGCGATCTACGAGCAGCTCGAAACCATTACCGACAAGTGCGAGGACGTCGCCAACATTCTCGAAGGCATCGTCCTGGAAAACGCCTGAGGCACAAATCGGCATGCAAACAATACAAATGAGCCTGTGGGTCATTGGCCTGCTGGTGGCTCTCGCCCTGCTGTTCGATTTCATGAACGGCTTTCACGATGCCGCCAACTCGATTGCCACGGTGGTGTCGACGGGCGTGCTCAAGCCGCACCACGCGGTGGCCATGGCGGCCATGTGCAACGTGGTGGCGATTTTCATCTTCCACCTGAAGGTGGCGGCAACCGTCGGCACTGGCACGATCGACGTCAACATCGTCGATCACTACGTGATCTTCGGTGCCCTGATGGGTGCCATTGCCTGGAACCTGATCACCTGGTACTACGGCATTCCCTCGTCGTCCTCGCACGCGCTGATCGGTGGCTTGGTTGGGGCTGCGGTGGCCAAGAGCGGCACCAGCGCCCTGGTGGGCGGCGGTCTTCTCAAGACCGTGGCTTTTATCGTCATTTCGCCGCTGCTGGGCTTCCTGCTCGGCTCGCTGATGATGGTGATCGTAGCCTGGACATTCTTCCGTACGCCGCCGTCGCGGGTCGATCGCTGGTTCCGCCGGCTGCAACTGATCTCGGCATCGCTGTACAGCCTGGGCCATGGCGGCAATGACGCGCAGAAGACCATCGGCATCATCTGGATGTTGCTGATCGCCAGCGGCCACGTGGCGCAGGGCGGTGCGGAACCGCCGATCTGGGTCATCGTTTCCTGCTACGTGGCGATCGGCATGGGTACCATGTTTGGCGGCTGGCGCATCGTGCGCACCATGGGCCAGAAGATCACCAAGCTCAAGCCGGTAGGCGGCTTTTGCGCGGAGACGGGCGGCGCCATCACGCTGTTCATCGCCTCGGCGCTGGGCGTGCCGGTATCGACCACCCATACCATCACCGGCGCCATCGTCGGCGTGGGCTCGGTGCAGAAGATGTCGGCGGTGCGCTGGGGCGTGGCCGGCAACATCGTCTGGGCCTGGGTGCTGACGATTCCCGCATCCGCCTTCATGGCCGCCATCGCATGGTGGATTGGCCGGCAGATCCTCTAAGCCTCCGGGCCATCGGATTCTCGTTCGACAAGCCAACAAAAAGCCAGGCGCAATGCCTGGCTTTTTGCTTGTTGGGAAGGCCGGAGCCGATGGCTATCGGTTGGCGAACGCGGCAATCGGATCGTCATCCACGGGGGCCGGGGGCGCAACGGAAGCTGGCGGTGCTGCTGGTGCCGCCGGAGGTGCGGCCGATGCCGGCGCCTGGTTGATGCCCGACGCAACCCGCCGCGCGCCGTTGTACCGGGAAGCCCAGTATGACTTGGTCATGTCTTCGAGCCGTACCGTGCCGCCGGTGGAGGGGGCGTGGACAAAGCGGTTCTGCCCGACATAGATGCCGACATGCGAATTGGCCCGGCCGGTGGTATTGAAGAAAACCAGGTCGCCCGAGGCCACCTGGCTGCGCTCCAGCGAGACGCCGCGGTCGCCCATGGCTTCGGTGGTGCGTGGCAGGTTGACGTTGGCGGCGCGCAGCACCACATAGCGGACCAGGCCGCTGCAGTCGAAGCCCGAGTCAGGCGTATTGCCGCCGTAGCGATAGGGCGTGCCCACCAGCGACATTGCCTGGATGGAGACTTCTTCCAGCCCGGCGCTGGGATCCACCATGGGGGTGCCTGCCGGACGCGGCTGGGCGCTATAGCGCCCAGGCGGCGTCGAGGCGCAGGCGGCGAGCAGCAATGCCGCCGCGCAAAGCAGGGGCAGGCGGGCAGTGTGGAAGACGTGGGCCGGGCTGGGCGCATGTTTTCCGGCAGGGGCTATCTGGCGCAGAGGCATCCTTCTCGGTTCGATCCCGGGCCAGGAGCCGTGGCGTGAGGGGAGCCGCCCGGCGAGGGGGCTGCCCTGGCGCCTTACCAGCGCAGTTGCGCGTTGTAGGTGCCCGTGCTCACGTTGACCGACTTGGCCTGTCCCTTATAAGTCGCTTCGATATTGTAGCTGCCTTGCGGGGCCTTGATCAGGCACTTGGGCCCGGAAGCGGTAAAGCTGGCCACTTCGTGGCCTTCGCGCGTCATCTTGACGGCTACGTCGGCAAGGAATTCGCCGCGCTCGCCCTGGGTAAACAGCAGGCCGATGTTGAAGTTCTTCTGCTGCGCGGCCAGTTGCTGTAGTTCGTCCGCTCCAATGCCGCCGCAGACGTAGCTGACGGGGCCCATGGTGCGGATCACCATTTCGTCGGCGGCGAGCGCGGGACCCGCAAGCAGCGAGGCCGCGGCAATCGCGACGCTGCTGGCCAGCGCGAGCCGCAACGGTGTGTGGTGCAGGTGGTTGTCCATCAATGTCTCCATCGATCCAACAAGCCGGGGGGCGGGGGGCAAAAAAAAGCGCCCGCCAAGCGCCGGCACGCGAGATGCCGAAATGGCGGGCGCTCCGGATGCCTTGATGCTAGGCCACGCCGGCAGGCAAATCTGCCGGTCGTGGTCCTACAAGGCATCCGACGGTTCCAGAGGTTGCGACGGCTTGGTCTTTGGCGACGATGCGCCCCTCCTTAAAGGACGTCCGCCGCATGGTCGGCCAGGCGCGAGCGCTCGCCGCGCGCCAGCGTCACATGGCCACTGTGGCTCCAGCCCTTGAACCGGTCGACCACGTAGGTAAGGCCGGACGATCCTTCGGTCAGGTAAGGCGTATCGATCTGCGCGATGTTGCCCAGGCAGATGATCTTGGTGCCGGGGCCGGCACGCGTTACCAGCGTCTTCATCTGCTTGGGCGTCAGGTTCTGGGCCTCATCGATGATGACGAACTTGTTGACGAAGGTGCGTCCGCGCATGAAGTTCATGCTCTTGACCTTGATGCGCGAGCGGATCAGTTCCTGGGTGGCGGCGCGGCCCCACTCGCCGGCGCTGTCGTCGCTCTTTTGCAGCACTTCCAGGTTGTCGTCGAAGGCACCCATCCAGGGCTGCATCTTTTCTTCCTCGGTGCCCGGCAGGAAGCCGATGTCTTCGCCGACCGGCACGGTGGCGCGGGTGACGATGATCTCGTTGTAGAGCTTCTGGTCGAGCACCTGCTCCAGGCCGGCAGCCAGCGCCAGCAGGGTCTTGCCGGTACCGGCCTGGCCCAGCAAGGTGACGAAGTCGATCTCCGGATGCATCAGAAGGTTGAGCGCGAAGTTCTGCTCGCGGTTGCGGGCGGTCACGCTCCACACATTGTTCTTGTGGTGCGTGTAGTCCTTGAGCGTTTGCAGCAGCGCGGTCTTGCCGTTGATCTCCTTGACCTGGGCGTACAGCGGCAGGCTGCCGTCGCTGGGTTCCAGGAAGACAAACTGGTTGACCAGGAAGGAGGGCACCAGCGGGCCCGTCAGGCGATAGAACATCGCGCCGGACTTCGGGTCCTGCCAGCTTTCCACCCCCTTGCCATGCTTGGCCCAGAAGTCGTTGGGCAGCAGCATCACGCCCGAGTACAGCAGGTCCTTGTCCTCGAGGACCTGGTCGTTGAAGTAATCCTCGGCGGGCAGGCCGAGCGCGCGCGCCTTGATGCGCATGTTGATGTCTTTCGACACCAGCACGACCTGGCGCTCCGGGAACTGCTGCTGCAGGGCGCTGACCACGCCCAGGATCTGGTTGTCCGCCTTGCCCTGCGGCAGGCCGTCGGGCAGCTTGATCTCATTGAGCCTGGTTTGCAGGAACAGCTTGCCCTGCGCGTCGCGGTTGCCCAGCTTGGCTAGCGGCAAGCCGTCGTCGAGCACGCCGTCGGTGCCGCCCACCAGCGCATCGAGCGTGCGGCTGACGGTGCGGGCGTTGCGCGCGACTTCGCTCATCCCCTTCTTGTGGTTGTCCAACTCCTCGAGCGTCATCATCGGCAGATAGACGTCGTGCTCTTCGAAGCGGAACAGCGAGGACGGGTCGTGCATCAACACATTGGTGTCCAGCACGAACAGCTTGCTGGGGCCGGTGTG
This sequence comes from Cupriavidus sp. PET2-C1, assembly GCF_054515855.1. Lineage (NCBI taxonomy): Bacteria > Pseudomonadati > Pseudomonadota > Betaproteobacteria > Burkholderiales > Burkholderiaceae > Cupriavidus > Cupriavidus sp. PET2-C1. The sequence goes on along the minus strand of NZ_CM137259.1, from coordinate 2,541,088 downwards.
TTTCTGCAGGCGACGGTTGGTCGTGCCGGGGGCCTTGGCGGGAGCCTTGGGCACGGCGGCCAGCGATGGCACGGACTTCAGCGCGGACGGCGGCGCATCCTTGGTGCGCGCTCGCGTCGAACCGCTGGCGCTGGCCACCACGGCCGGCGCATTCTCCGCTTTGCTAGTTCCGGTTTCCAGCAAGGCCACTCGCTCCAGCGCCGGCACAGGTTTCTTACCCTGCGACGCTGATTTGGCCTTAGTCAGCTTGGTCACCGGGGCGAATTCGCTCGGGTCAAGCAATTGGGCAGGCTTGGCGGGCATGGTCGGCAGCGGCATGCTAGGCTTTCCTTTCAGGGGGAGAAGACGGCTGGAAAACGGCGCAGGACACTGGCGCGGCCGCATGGCGCCGCGTACATGGGGATCGTGTCCTGTGCGTACAAAACACACAAACAAAAAAGCCGCCAACCTGGGTAGCAGGTTTGGCGGCTTTCTTTCGGACCGGAGACACGGCAGGTCCGCTACCGGCCTGTGGCAGGGTGCGCCTGGGCCGGGACGATGAAGCAGCGTGGCATCCGGATCTTGAACTCATTAAAGGCCAATGTATCCGAAGGTTTTCTCTTTTGCAATCGCTTGCCGAGAGGACTTTTGAAGGTGTTGCTGCGCCGCATTAAAGCGCCGGGCCGAATCACCGTGGATCACGCCCCGGATCAGAGTCCGCGCACGATTTCCAGCACCTCGTCGACGTGGTTGGGCACCTTGATGCCGCGCAGCGCATGGCGCAGGATGCCCTTGCCGTCGATGATGAAGGTGCTGCGCTCGATGCCGCGCACTTCCTTGCCATACATTTTCTTCATCTTGATGACATCGAACAGATGGCACACGGCTTCATCGCCATCGGAGATCAACTCGAAGGGCAGTTCCAGCTTGGCCTTGAAGTTCTCGTGCGACTTCAGGCTGTCGCGCGAGATGCCGAAGACCACCGTGCCCGCCTTGACGAAATCGTCATGCTGGTCGCGGAAGTTCATGGCTTCGGTGGTGCAGCCCGGGGTGTTGTCCTTGGGGTAGAAATACAGGACGACGGTCTTGCCACGCTGGGCGGCAAGGCTGAACGTGCCGCCGGTGGCGGGCGCGCTGAAATCGGGTACGGGCTGGCTGAGACTGGCTGTTGTCATTCTTATGGCTCCTGGGAGGGACAGGAAGGGGGTGGCTGCGTGAGTGCGGCCACCATGGTGGCGGCAGATGGGGGCGGGGTGGCCAACTTCAAGCGAGGCGTGTGCTTAACTTGCGCGAACCGGCCTCCCGGGCCGCCCGGGCGGGCTCAGGCAGGCTCCTCCAGCAGCAAGATGGCCGCCACTTTGCGCCCTTCAGCCATCAGGATGTTGTATGTGCGGCAGGCGGCCTGCAGATCCATGGCGTCCACCCCGACATGCAGGCGCGCCAGCGAGGCGGTCAGCCGGGGGTGTGGGAAGCGCAGGCGGCTGCCGGTGCCCAGCAGCACCACCTCGGGCGAGTGCGCCAGCAGGCTCTCGAAATGCGCGGGTTCCAGGTCTTCGAAGCGTTGCACCGGCCAGGGCCGGATCTCGCCTTCGGGCATGACCAGCACGGATTCCGTGTGGCGCACCATATTGATTTCGATATAGCCCGGGCCGTACGACGTTACCGTATTCAGGGCATTGGGCTGGTCAGCGTGGAGTTTCAAGGGCGAACCTTATCTGGCGCTGCCCTTCGCGGCGCGCGCGGCGACTCGGCCGGGGCAGCGCAGGGCGGGTTGAGAGCATTTTGGGGCAGGCGGGCCGGGCGGCTTTGCTGCGGCCCCGTGGTACCGGCGGCGTACGCTGCAATGCAAGAATCCCTGCCGAAGTCTGTCATAATCCGATAAATTATAGCTTTTGCCTCCCTGCCTGCCACGTTTTGCGTTGCAACGCAGCGCACAGGCTACCCGGGCCGCTCCATTTCCACCCAGATTCCCTAGATAGCCGCCGCTACCCGGTGGCGCTTGCCTCCTGCCAACATCGCCGTGAAACCGATCCAGAAATCCAACAAGCTCAACAATGTTTGCTATGACATCCGCGGCCCGGTGCTGGAGAAGGCCAAGCAGATGGAAGAGGAAGGCCACAAGATCATCAAGCTGAACATCGGCAACCTGGCCGTCTTCGGCTTCGATGCGCCGGAAGAGATCCAGCAGGACATGATGCGCAACCTGCCCAATTCGGCCGGGTATTCGGACTCCAAGGGCATTTTCGCCGCGCGCAAGGCGATCATGCACTACACGCAGCAGAAGAATATCGAGGGCGTGGGCCTGGACGACATCTACGTCGGCAACGGTGCCTCCGAGTTGATCGTGATGTCCATGAACGCGCTGCTCAACAGCGGCGACGAAGTGCTGGTGCCAGCGCCGGACTATCCGTTGTGGACCGCGGCGGTGAGCCTGTCGGGCGGCACCCCGGTGCACTATGTGTGCGACGAGGCTAACGAGTGGATGCCCGACCTGGACGATATCCGCGCCAAGATCACGCCGAATACCAAGGCCATCGTCGTCATCAACCCGAACAACCCCACCGGCGCGCTGTATTCGGATGAGCTGCTCAAGTCCATCGTGGCGATCGCGCGCGAACACGGCCTGATCATCTTTGCCGACGAGATCTACGACAAGGTGCTGTATGACGGCCATAGCCATACGTCCATCGCCGCGTTGTCGACCGATGTGCTGACCGTGACCTTCAACGGCCTGTCCAAGAACTACCGCTCGTGCGGCTACCGCGCCGGCTGGATGGTGGTGTCGGGCGACAAGCGGCCCGCGCTGGACTATATCGAGGGGCTGAACATGCTGTCCTCGATGCGTCTGTGCGCCAACGTGCCGGCCCAGTGGGCCATCCAGACCGCGCTGGGCGGCTACCAGAGCATCAATGACCTGGTGGGCGAAGGCGGGCGCCTGCGCCGCCAGCGCGATCTTGCCCATGAGCTGATCACGCAGATCCCGGGTGTCACCTGCGTCAAGCCCAAGGCCGCGCTGTACCTGTTCCCCAAGCTCGACCTGTCGATGTACCCGATCCAGGACGACCAGGAGTTCATTTATGAGCTGCTGCAGGAGTCCAAGGTGCTGCTGGTGCAGGGCACTGGCTTCAACTGGGGCAAGCCCGACCATTTCCGTATCGTGTTCCTGCCCCACGAGGAAGACCTGCGCGAGGCCATCAGCCGCGTCGGGCGCTTCCTCGAGACCTACCGCAAACGCCACGGCCGCGCGGCCTGAGCCGGCACGCTTGCGGCGCAATCCATTTTTCAGCAACTCAGAGTCAGATCGTCCATGAATCCCATCAAAGTAGGCCTGCTTGGCATCGGTACCGTCGGTAGCGGCACGTTCAATGTGCTGCAACGTAACCAGGAAGAAATCCGCCGCCGCGCCGGACGCGGCATCGAGATTGCCATGGTGGCCGACCTCAACACCGAGCGCGCCCGCGAGCTGACCGGTGGGCAGGTCGAGGTGGTGGCCGACGCCAACGAGGTCGTCACCCGCCCCGAGATCGACATCGTGATCGAGCTGATCGGCGGCTACGGCATCGCCCGCGAGCTGGTGCTCAAGGCCATCGAGAACGGCAAGCACGTGGTCACCGCCAACAAGGCGCTGCTGGCCGTGCATGGCAACGAGATCTTCGAAGCCGCGCGCAAGAAGGGCGTGATCGTCGCCTTCGAAGCCGCGGTGGCCGGTGGCATCCCCATCATCAAGGCGCTGCGCGAAGGCCTGACCGCCAACCGCATTGAATGGATCGCCGGCATCATCAACGGCACCACCAACTTCATCTTGTCGGAAATGCGCGACAAGGGCCTGGACTTCGACACCGTGCTCAAGCAAGCGCAAGCGCTGGGCTATGCCGAGGCCGATCCCACCTTCGACATCGAAGGCATCGACGCCGCGCACAAGATCACGTTGATGAGCTCGATCGCCTTCGGCATGCCGGTGCAGTTCGACAAGGCCTACGTGGAAGGCATCACCAAGCTGTCGGCCGTGGATATCCGCTATGCGGAAGAGCTGGGCTACCGCATCAAGCTGCTGGGCCTGACGCGCCGCCGCGAAAACGGCATCGAGCTGCGCGTGCACCCGACGCTGGTGCCGGCCAAGCGCCTGATCGCCAACGTGGAAGGCGCCATGAACGCCGTGCTGGTGCAAGGTGACGCCGTGGGCGCCACGCTGTACTACGGCAAGGGCGCTGGCGCCGAGCCGACCGCGTCGGCCGTGATCGCCGACCTGGTCGACGTGACCCGCCTGCACACCGCCGACCCCGAGCACCGCGTGCCGCATCTGGCGTTCCAGCCGGATGCGCTGTCGAGCGTGCCGGTGCTGCCGATCGAGGAAGTCACCAGCTCGTACTACCTGCGCATGCGCGTGGCGGACGAGACCGGCGTGCTGGCCGACATCACCCGCATCCTGGCTGATGCCGGCATCTCCATCGATGCCATGCTGCAGAAGGAATCGCGCGAAGGCGAGCCGCAGACCGACATCATCATGCTCTCGCACCTCACGCTCGAGAAGCAGGTCAACGCCGCCATCGCCAAGATCGAGGCGCTGCCGACCGTGCTGTCGGCCGTCACGCGCCTGCGCATGGAAGAACTGAACTGAACGCACCGATGAAATACCAGTCGACGCGCGGCCATGAGATGCCGCAAACCTTCTCCGAGATCCTGCTGGGCGGCCTGGCGCCGGACGGCGGCCTGTACCTGCCCCGGGAGTACCCGCAGGTCACGGCCGACGAGCTGGAAGCCTGGCGCAAGCTGTCATACGCCGATCTCGCCTTCGAAGTCCTGTCCCGCTTCTGCGACGACATCCCGGCCGAGGACCTGCGCGCCCTGACGCGCAAGACCTACACCGCCGAGGTGTACTGCAACGCCCGCCCCGGCGACAACACCGCCGACATCACCCCGCTGCGCACGCTGGGCGAAGAGGGCGGCACGCAGCTGCAGCTGCTGGGCCTGTCCAACGGCCCCACGCTGGCCTTCAAGGACATGGCCATGCAGTTGCTCGGCAACCTGTTCGAGTACGCGCTCGCGCGTGCCGGACAGGAGCTGAACATCCTGGGCGCTACCTCCGGCGATACCGGCAGCGCGGCGGAATACGCCATGCGGGGCAAGCGCGGCATTCGCGTGTTCATGCTCAGCCCGCACCGCAAGATGAGCGCGTTCCAGACCGCGCAGATGTTCAGCCTGCAAGACCCGAACATCTTCAACCTGGCGGTGGAAGGGGTGTTCGACGACTGCCAGGACATCGTCAAGGCGGTTTCCAACGACCTCGGCTACAAGGCTCGCCAGAAGATCGGCACGGTCAACTCGATCAACTGGGCGCGCGTGGTGGCCCAGGTGGTGTACTACTTCAAGGGCTGGCTGCTGGCGACCGACGGACCGGGCCAGAAGGTCTCGTTCTGCGTGCCGTCGGGCAATTTCGGCAACGTCTGCGCCGGCCATATCGCGCGCATGATGGGCCTGCCGATCGACAAGCTGGTGGTTGCCACCAACGAGAACGACGTGCTCGACGAGTTCTTCCGCACCGGTACCTACCGCGTGCGCAAGTCGGCCGAGACGTATCACACCTCCAGCCCGAGCATGGACATCTCGAAGGCGTCGAACTTCGAGCGCTTTGTCTTCGACCTGCTGGGCCGCGATGGCGACAAGCTGGCCAAGATGTTCCGCGAAGACGTCGACACCAAGGGCGGCTTCGACCTGTCCGGCACGCCGGAATTCGAGCGCATCCGCGCCTTCGGCTTTGTCTCGGGCCGCAGCACGCACGAAGATCGCCTCGCCACCATCCGCGACCTGGCAGAGCGCTACGGTATCACCATCGACACGCACACCGCCGATGGCATCAAGGTCGCGCGCGAGCATCTCACGCCCGGCGTGCCGATGCTGGTGCTGGAGACCGCGCTGCCGGCCAAGTTCGCCGATACCATCCGCGAGGCGCTTGGCCATGAGCCGGAGCGTCCGGCAGCCTTCGAAGGCATCGAAAACCTGCCGCAGCGCTTCGAGGTGATGCCGGCGGATGCCGACCGGATCAAGGCCTACATCGCCGGCCACACCGGCCTTTAAGCCCCGGCCGCTGCCGGCGGTGTTCCTGCCGGCAGCGCGCCAACTCGCTACAATCAGACTTGCCGAGCAGAAATCGCACGGCCCTCGCATTGCTCCGGATGTATCGGGGGCGGTACGCGGGCCGTTTCCCATGGGCGCTGCATGGTCATGGGTTTGCGGTCTGACACTGCCTACGCTGCTTACGCTGACTACGCTGTCTCACTTACCCGTTTTCCTCATGACCCAAGCCGCCGCGCCCGCCCATCCCCCAATGTTGACCATGGCTCAGGCCCTCGAAGCCCTGCTGGCTGGCGCCCGCCCGCTCGCCGAGGCAGAGCGCATCGCCACGCTCGATGCCAATGGCCGCGTGCTGGCCGCGCCGGTGTCGAGCACGCTGGACGTGCCGCCGGCTGACAACACCTCGATGGACGGCTACGCGGTGCGCAGCGCCGACCTGGCGGCGCCCGGCACCCGCCTGCGGGTGGCCCAGCGCATCCCCGCCGGCCATGTCGGCACGGCGCTGGCGGCCGGCACGGCGGCGCGCATCTTTACCGGTGGGCTGATTCCGCCGGGGGCCGACGCGGTGGTCATGCAGGAGCAGTGCGTGGCGCAGGATGAGGATGTGATCGTCAATCACATGCCGCAGCCGGGCGAGTGGATCCGCCGGGCCGGCGAGGACATCCGCGCCGGCAGCGTGATCCTGCCTGCCGGCACGCGGCTGACGCCGCAGGCGCTGGGTCTGGCGGCCTCGGTGGGGCAGGCGTCGCTGGACGTGGTGCGGCGCGTCAAGGTGGCTGTGTTCTTTACCGGCGACGAGCTCGCCATGCCGGGCGAGCCGCTCAAGCCGGGCGCCATCTACAACTCCAACCGATTCACGCTGCGCGGGCTGCTGGAAAACCTCGGCTGCGAGGTCAGCGATTTCGGCATCGTGCCCGACACCCTGGCTGCCACGCGAGACACCCTGCGCCGGGCCGCCCAGGGGCACGACCTGATCATCACCTCGGGCGGCGTCTCGGTGGGCGAGGAAGACCATATCAAACCGGCAGTCGAGGCCGAAGGCCGGCTCAACCTGTGGCAGATCGCTATCAAGCCGGGCAAGCCGCTGGCGTTCGGCGAGGTGGCGCGCGGTGAGCAGGCGCCGGCATTTTTCCTGGGGCTGCCGGGCAATCCGGTCTCGAGCTTCGTCACCTTCCTGCTGTTCGTGCGGCCTTTCATCCTGCGGCTGCAAGGCGTGCAGGACGTGATGCCGCGCCGGCTGCCGCTGCGTGCCGATTTCGACCTGCCCAAGGGCGACCGCCGCAACGAGTTCCTGCGCGTGCGCCTGAACCAGGCCGGCGGGCTAGACCTGTTCCCCAACCAGAGCTCGGGTGTGCTCACTTCCACGGTGTGGGGCGAGGGCCTGGTCGACAACCCGCCCAACCAGCCGATCGCGCGGGGCGATACCGTGCAGTTCATCGGCTTCGACGGCCTGCTGGCATGAGGAGCGAGACCGCCATGAACATCGAACTCCGTTTTTTTGCCAGCGTGCGCGAGCAGCTGGGCCTGGGGCAGGAGCGCGTCGCGGTGCCGGCCGAGGTGGCTACCGTGGCGGACCTGCGCCGTTGGCTCGGCGCCCGCGGCGGCGCCTGGGCCGAGGTGCTGGCCGAGGGCCGTGCCTTGCGCATGGCCGTGGACCATGAGGTGGCCAGTGCGGACAGCGTGCTGGCCGAGGGCTGCGAAGTGGCGTTTTTCCCCCCCGTGACCGGAGGCTGAGATGAGCGTCAGAGTACAGCGAGAGGATTTCGACCTGGGCGCCGAGGTGGCGGCGCTGCGCCGTGATCAGCCAGGCGTGGGCGCGGTGGCCAGCTTTGTTGGCACGGTGCGCGACATGAACGACGGCAGCGCGGTCAGCGCGATGGAGCTGGAACACTATCCCGGCATGACCGAAAAGGCGCTGGCCCGGATCGAAGCGGTGGCGCGGGAGCGCTGGGCGCTGCTTGGCGTCACCATCGTGCACCGCGTTGGCCCCTTGATGCCGCTGGACCAGATCGTGCTGGTGGCGGTGGCCTCCGCTCATCGCGGCAATGCCTTTGCCGCCTGCGAATTCATCATGGATTACCTCAAGTCGGAAGCACCGTTCTGGAAGAAGGAGCAGACGCCGGAGGGCGCGCGCTGGGTCGACGCGCGCGTGACCGACGCGTCCGCGCTGGCGCGATGGGGCATTCGCTCGCTCAATGCCAGCGGCGAGGCGGAGCCGGCGGAACCCTCGGGTCTCAAGCGCTGATGGGCGCGCTTGGTTTTGTGGCGGTCGGGGTCGGGGCCGCGGCGGGGGCTTGGCTGCGCTGGGCGTTCTCTGTGCTGTGGAATGCCGCCAACCCGGCATTGCCCTATGGGACACTGGCGGCCAACCTGGTCGGCGGCTACCTGATCGGGCTGGCGGTGGGATTCTTCGGCGCGCATGTTGAGTTGTCGCCCGAATGGCGCTTGCTGGCGGTGACTGGCTTCCTGGGCGGATTGACCACGTTCTCCACGTTCTCCAGCGAGGTCGTGGGCAACCTGATGGCTGGCGACTATGGCTGGGCAGCGGTGCACCTGCTGGCGCACCTTGGCGGCTCGCTGCTGCTGACCGTGCTGGGCCTGTGGACCTACCGGCTGCTGGCCTGAACGCCCGTTGAATCCAATGAATCCAATGAATCCAGCCACGCAAGCATCTCCGCCAGCGCGGCGTTGAAGGCGGCCGGCCGTTCCATGTGCGGGGCATGGCCGGTGCCGTCGAGGGTGACAAGCCGGGCAGCCGGCTGCAGTGCCAGCGTGGCCTGTCCCACCGCCGGCGCGTAGAGGCGGCTGCGCTCCCCAACCAGATGGAATAAAGGCAGGCGAGCCTGGCGCAATGCCGGGCGGTAATCCTGGCGGGCCATGTCTTCCCACAACGCGGCAAGCGCATCCGGCGCGCACTGGCGCATGATGCGGGCGATGCGGCCTGTCTCGCGCGCATCGGGCTTGCTGCCGGTGGCCCACAAGCCGGCGCGCACCGAATCGATCAGGCGCGGCCAGTCCCGGCGCACATGCGCGGCCATGTGGGCTGCCTGCGCGGTGTCGTAGTGCGCATGCAGGCCATGCGGCCAGTCCGCCGCGCTGGCCAGCCGCGGTGTCATGTCGATGGCGCCGATTGCCGCCAGCGGCAGGGCGGGGTCCCCGCGCATCAATTCCCAGGCCACCATGGCGCCCATCGACCACCCAATCACCACCACGTCCCGCAACCCCAGGTGCCCGATCAACCCGGCGGCATCGGCGGCAAGCTGCGCCAGGCTGGCTTGCCCGGCGTGCGGCAGTGCAGCAGACAAGCCATGCCCCGCATGATCCGGGGCGATGACACGATAGCCGTCACGCGCCAGCGCGCGCTGGCCGTCGAACGCCTCGCCGGATAGCGACCAGCCATGCAGCAATAGCAGTGCCCGGCCAGTGCCGGCCTCCCGCCAGCCGGGCCGCGAACCGCAGGCAGGGTGGCTATCGAAGGCGGGGGCGGGCTCGGCGTTAGTCATCGCGTGCGAAGCATCCAATGGCGAACTTGCAGTCTGGGCATCGGGCCTGGCCACGTGTGTGGCCAAGGCTCCGGGTAAGCCATGTGTTGACATACGGATCGCTAACTTTATATCATGAAACATGAATCAGTTATCATGTTTTGAGGGTCGCCGGAGGAGGCAGTTTCCGCGGTGCAATACCGCTGCCTGACTGCTGTTTTCCGGCCTGACCAGCCACTGCGGAGCCCCGATGTCCCTTACCGAATCCGGCGTAAGCCAGCCCAAGACCGCGCGCGGCCAGAAGACCCGCGAAGCGCTGCTGCGCGCCGCCGAGAAAGTGTTCGGCGAGAAGGGCTACTACGTGGCTTCGATCTCCGAGATCACGCAGGAGGCAGAGGTGGCCATGGGCACCTTTTATCTCTATTTCAAGGACAAGGAAGACATCTTCCGCGCGCTGGTGCAGCACATGCTGGAACTGGTGCGGGCGCACCTGCGCAAGCACGTGGGGCCGGCGCAGACGCAGATCGAGGCCGAGCGGCTCGGGCTCAAGGCTTTCCTGTCCTTTGTCGCGCGCCACAAGAATCTGTACCGCATCGTGCTCGATTCCTACTCGGTTGACGAGACCATCTACAGCAGTTACTTCCAGGTGTTTGCCGACGTCTACAGCCGGCGCCTGGGCAAGGCCGAGGAGCAGGGCGAGATCTCGCCGGGCGACGCTGAAGTGCGGGCGTGGTGCCTGATCGGCATCAGTAATTTCCTGGGCATGCGCTACGCGCTGTGGAAACGGCCGGCGTCGATGGACAAGGTGGTCGATACGGCCTTCGACATGATCTCGCACGGGCTGGCGGCGCGATGAGCGCGTTGGTGCTGGTCGAACGTGTTGGCAGCACGGCCGTGCTCCGGCTCAATCGCGCCGAGCGGCACAACAGCCTGGTGCCGGAACTGCTTGAAGCGCTGCTGGCCGCGCTGGCGCGCACGGAGGCGGACCCGGATGTGCGCGCCGTGGTGCTGAGCCATGCGGGGCGCTCGTTCTCCACGGGCGGCGATGTCGGTGCTTTTGCCGCCTTCGTGCCGCAAAGCGCGGAGTTGGCGCAGTATGCGCAGCGCCTGCTCGGCCTGCTCAATGCAGCCATCCTGCGCCTGGCGGCGCTGCGCTGCCCGGTGATCGCGGCGGTGGAGGGCTGGCTGACGGGGGGCTCGCTGGGTTTGGTGTTGGCCTGCGACATGACGGTGCTGGGCGAGGGCACGCGCATTGCGCCTTACTACACTGTGGTGGGATTCAGCCCGGACGGTGGCTGGACGGCGATGCTGCCGCAACTGATCGGCGCCGCGCGCTCGCGGGCGATCCAGCTTGAGAACACCACGCTGACGGCCAGCCAGGCCGTGGCACTGGGCCTGGCGACGCATCTCGCGCCAGCCCGCGAGGCCGAGGCGATGGCGCTGTCGCTGGCGGCCGGCCTGAAGGACAAGGTGCCCGGCAGCGTGGCGCATACGCGCGCGCTGCTGCGCTGGGATGCCGATGCGCTGGCCGCTGGGCTTGAGCGCGAGCGCGTGGCGTTCGTGGCGCAGGTAACGAGCGCCGAGGCGGCGGCAGGCATGCGCCGCTTCCTTGGCGATGGGCCAGGCTAAGGCTGCAAACGGAAAGGCAGGACGGCAGGAAGGAGCGCAGGAAAGAGCGCAGGAAAGAGTACAGGAAAGCGAAGCAGCAACAAGCAGGCAGGATCTGCACTTGCAACGACAAGCGACACCCTTAGAGGAGACAAGAATGCAATTCAAGCACCAAGCCGCTGGCGTCATCGCACTGGCCAGCCTGCTGGCCGCCGGCGGCGCCCTTGCCAAGGATATCCGCATCGCCCACGTCTACGACAAGACCGGGGCGCTCGAGGCCTACGCCAAGCAGACCCAGACCGGGCTGATGATGGGGCTGGATTACGCCACCAACGGCACCATGATGGTCAACGGCAACAAGCTGGTGGTGATGGAGAAGGACACCCAAGGCAAGCCCGACGTGGCCAAGGCCCAGCTTGCCGCGGCGTATAGCGACGATCGCGCGGACATCGCCGTGGGGCCGACGTCCTCCGGCACGGCGCTGGCGATGCTGCCGGTGGCCGAGGAGTACAAGAAGATCCTGCTGGTCGAGCCCGCCGTGGCGGATTCCATCACCGGCGAGAAGTGGAACCGCTATATCTTCCGCACGGGCCGCAATTCGTCGCAGGATGCCATCTCCAACGCCGTGGCGCTGGACAAGCCCGGCGTGCAGATCGCCACCCTGGCGCAGGACTACGCCTTCGGCCGTGACGGCGTGAAGGCCTTCAAGGGCGCGCTCAAGAACGCCAAGATCGTCCACGAGGAATACCTGCCGACCAACACGACGGACTTTACCGCCGGGGCGCAGCGCTTGTTTGATTCGCTCAAGGACAAGCCGGGCCGCAAGATCATCTTCATCATCTGGGCGGGCGCCGGCAACCCGTTCAAGATTGCCGACCTCGATCCCAAGCGCTATGGCATTGAGATCGCCACCGGCGGCAATATCCTGCCCGCCATGAGCAACTACAAGAACTTCCCCGGCATGGAAGGCGCGACGTATTACTACTTCGGCATTCCCAAGAACAAGGCCAACGAGTGGCTGGTGTCCAACCACTACACCAAGTTCAAGTCGCCACCCGATTTCTTCACCGCCGGCGGCATGACGGCTGGCATCGCGCTGGTCGAGGCGCTCAAGAAGACCAATGGCGACACCAGCACCGAGAAGCTGATCGGCGCGATGGAGGGCATGTCGTTCGAGACGCCCAAGGGCAAGATGACCTTCCGCAAGGAAGACCACCAGGCGCTGCAGTCGATGTACCACTTCAAGATCAAGGTCGATCCCGCGTTCGCCTGGGGGGTGCCCGAGCTGGTCCGCGAGATCAAGCCGGAAGAAATGAACGTGCCGATCCGCAACAAGCGGTGATGACAGTGGGCGCCGCTTCCATCGATACAACGGCAGCGCTCTCGCGGGCGGTGGCGGGGCCGCCCGCGCTCGAGACGCGGGATCTCACCATCCGCTTTGGCGGCCACGTGGCGGTCAACGCGGTGTCCTGCGCGTTTCATCCTGGCGAGCTGACCTGCATCGTCGGCCCCAACGGGGCCGGCAAGACCACGTACTTCAACCTGATCTCGGGCCAGTTGCCGCCCAGCGCCGGGCAGATCCTGCTCGGCGGCGAGGACGTGACGCGCCTGCCGGTGCCGCACAAGGCGCTGCGCGGCATTGGCCGCGCCTTCCAGCTCACCAGCCTGTTTCCCAATCTGTCAGTGTTCGAGAACGTGCGCCTGGCGGTGCAGTCGCGCCGGCGCATCGGGCTGGATCTGTGGAGCGTGTGGAGCGCAAACCGCGCGGTCCGCGAGCAGGCCGAGGACTGTCTCGAACGGGTGGCCCTGGCCGACAAGCGCCACCTGCCGGTGGCCTCTCTGCCGCACGGCGACCAGCGCAAGCTGGAGGTGGGCATCCTGCTGGCGCTGCAGCCGCGCATCTTCATGTTCGACGAGCCGACCGCCGGCATGAGCGTGGACGAGGTGCCGGTGATCCTGGGCCTGATCCAGGAGATCAAGCGCGACAAGAGCAAGACGGTGCTGCTGGTGGAGCACAAGATGGATGTGGTGCGCTCGCTGGCCGACCGCATCATCGTGCTGCATAACGGCAACCTGATGGCCGACGGCGATCCGGCCGAGGTGATCGCCTCGCCGATCGTGCAGCAGGCGTACCTGGGAATCGCTGCCGGCGACGAAAGCGCGCAGCAGGAGGGCAGTCATGGCTGAAGCACCGGCAGCACCCGCAGCACCCGCAGCAGCCATCCTGAGCCTGGATGGCGTGCAGACGCATATCGGGCCGTATCACATCCTGCACGGCGTGAGCTTTGCCGTGCCGCGCGGCGGCGTGACCATGCTGCTGGGGCGCAACGGCGCGGGCAAGACCACCACGCTGCGCACCATCATGAACCTGTGGCTGGCTAGCGAAGGGCGGATCGTGTTCGACGGGGCCGACATCACGCGCCGCGGCACGCCCGCCATCGCGCAGGCCGGCATCGCCTATGTGCCGGAGAACATGAGCGTGTTCTCCGAGCTGACGGTGGCCGAGAACATGCGGCTGGCCGCGCGCAGCGGCGCGATCGACGGGCAGCGGCTTGACTGGGTATTCCGCATGTTTCCCGCGCTGAAGATCTTCTGGCACCAGCGCGCCGGCGTGCTGTCCGGCGGGCAGAAGCAGATGCTGTCGGTGGCGCGCGCCATCATCGAGCCGCGCAAGCTGTTGATCGTGGACGAGCCGACCAAGGGCCTGGCGCCTGCCATCATCCAGAACATGATCACGGTGTTCCGCGAGCTCAAGCAGACGGACGTATCGATCCTGCTGGTGGAGCAGAACTTCCACATGGCAAAGTCGGTGGGGGACACCGTTGCCGTGATGGATGACGGGCGCGTGGTGCATACGGGCACGATGGCAGCGCTGGCGGGGGACGAAAGCCTGCAGCAGCGGCTGCTCGGCTTGTCGCTGGCGGCGCACCAGTAGCGCGTCATCGGTGCGCATCGATAGCGGCCAGCAAGACAAGACACATAACAAGATATCGTCAGGACCGAGACAATGGCGAGTACAAGCTCCTTACCCACCACCCCGGCAACGCCGGCTGATCTGCCCAAGGTCCGGCTCGACTGGACCCCGCTGGCGCTGGCGCCGCTGCTGATGCTGCTGGCCTATCCCTTGATCGGCAGCGGTTCGACCTGGCTTACGCTGACCATCGCCGGCCTTGCCATGGGCATGATCGTGTTCGTGGTGTCGTCGGGCCTGACGCTGGTGTTTGGGCTGATGGACGTGCTCAACTTTGGGCACGGCGCGTTTATCGCGCTGGGGGCCTATGTGGCAGCATCCGTGCTGCTGCCGCTGGGCGCCTGGGTCGAGGCAGACAGCCTGTGGCTCAACCTGGCGGTGTTTGGCCTGGCCATCCTGGCGGCGATGGCGGCGGCGGGCGCCATCGGCTTGCTGTTCGAGCGCATCGTGGTGCGCCCGGTCTACGGCCAGCACCTCAAGCAGATCCTGATCACCATGGGCGGCATGATCGTGGCCGAGCAGCTGATCAAGGCGATCTGGGGTGCCGAGACCATCGCGCTGCAGGTGCCCACCACCTTCCGCGGCGCGGTGCTGCTGGGCGACGCGGCCATCGAGAAGTACCGGCTCATCGCCGTGGTGCTCGGGCTGGTGATCTTTATCTCCATGGTGCTGGTGCTTAACCGCACGCGCATCGGCCTGCTGATCCGCGCCGGGGTGGAGAACCGCGAGATGGTGGAGTCGCTCGGCTACCGCATCCGGCTCTTGTTCATCGGCGTGTTCGTGGTGGGGGCAGGGCTGGCCGGCATGGGCGGCGTGCTGTGGGGGCTGTACCAGCAGAACATTACCGCGTCCATCGGTGCCCAGGTCAATGTGCTGATCTTTATCGTGATCATCATCGGCGGGCTTGGCTCCACCACCGGCTGCTTTGTCGGCGCCTTGCTGGTGGGCCTGATGGCCAACTACACCGGCTTCCTGTTTCCCAAGGTGGCACTGTTCTCGAACATCCTGCTGATGGTGATGATCCTGCTGTGGCGTCCGCAGGGCCTTTACCCGGTAGCCAAGCGCTGAGCGCCCAGGAAAATACCATGACCCGACTGCTTTCCGGCGACCTGCCACGAAGCCGCGTGCTGACCGTGATCCTGGTGGCCATGCTGCTGGCGCTGGCGTGCGCGCCTTTCCTGTTTCCCGGTGCGCGCGCGCTCAATATGGCGGCCAAGATCTGCATCTTCGTGGTGCTGGTGGCCAGCTACGACCTGCTGCTCGGCTATACCGGCATCGTCTCCTTTGCCCACACCATGTTCTTCGGCATTGGCGGCTATGGCGTGGCGATCGCCATGTCGCGGCTGGAGCCGGGGTGGGGCGCGCTGGCGCTCGGCACGCTGGGCGCGCTGCTGGTGTCGATGCTGCTGGCCTTCCTGATCGGGCTGTTCTCGCTGCGGGTCAGGGCGATCTTCTTTGCCATGATCACGCTGGCGGTGGCCACCGCCTTTGCCACGTTGGTGTCGCAGCTCTCCGAGTGGACCGGCGGCGAGGATGGCATCAGCTTCAAGGTGCCGGAGGTGTTCACGCCGGGCTTTTCGCTGGGCGACGCCGAGTGGCTTGGCGTGCCGCTCAACGGCAAGCTGTTTTCGTATTACTTCGTGTTCGCCAGCGCGCTGGTGCTGTTCCTGCTGCTGCTGCGCGTGGTGAACTCGCCGTTCGGCCGGGTGCTGCAGGCGATCCGCGAGAACGATTTCCGGGCCGAGGCCATCGGCTACCGCACTGTGGTGTACCGTACCGTGTCCACCGTGCTGTCGGCCGGGTTTGCCACGCTGGCCGGGGTGCTGATGGCGCTCTGGCTGCGCTACAACGGCCCGGACACGTCATTGTCCTTCGAGATCATGGTCGACATCCTGCTGATCGTGGTGATCGGCGGCATGGGCACGCTGTATGGCGCGCTGATCGGCACCACGCTGTTCCTGGTGGCGCAGACCTACCTGCAGGACGTGATGAAGCTGGCGAGCGATGCCACCGCGGCGATCCCGCTGCTGTCGGGGCTGCTGCATCCGGACCGCTGGCTGCTGTGGCTCGGCCTGCTGTTCATCCTCAGCGTGTATTACTTCCCGCAAGGCATTGTCGGGCGGCTGCGCGGCGACCGCGCCGAGCACGAGGTGGCGTCGTAGACCTGCATGCGATACAAAGCTAGCAAGATAACAAGAACATCCACAAGCGGAGATTCCAGGCCATGTACGTAGTCGACTGGCTGCACAAGAATGCCCTCCATATGCCGGACAAAGTCGCGCTGGTCGACGTGGAGAGCGGCCGCACGGTGACCTACCGGCAATTCGACGAGCGCGCCAGCCGCTTCGCGGAATACCTGGGCGAGCGCCTGCGGCTGGCGCCCGGGGCCCGCGTGGCCGTGCTGGCCCACAACAGCTCGGACTATTTCGAGATGCTCTATGGCTGTGCCAAGGCCGGCATGGTGATGGTCTGCCTGAACTGGCGGCTGGCGGCGGCGGAGCTGCTGCCGATCCTGCGCGACTGCTCGCCCGACGTGCTGGTGGCCGGCGACGGCTTTCTCGCCGCCGCTGCCGCGCTTGCCGACGCCTTGCCGCTGCGCGCGGTATTGCACCTGGCCGACGACGAGAGCGCGGACGTGCCGGGCGGCTGGACCGAGTATGAGGCGATGCTGGCGGGTAGTTCCGGGCGCGTCATCGAGATGCCGTGCCGCGACGAGCACGAGGTCTGGCACCTGCTTTACACCTCGGGCACCACGGGACAGCCCAAGGGCGTGATCCAGACCTACGGCATGGTGTTCTTCAATGCCGTCAACGCCATGCTGGCCAACAAGATCACGCGCGACGACGTGTTCCTGAACGTGCTGCCGTTCTTCCATACCGGCGGGCTGAACCTGTACGCCAATCCCGTGCTGCATGCCGGCGGCACCGTGCACATCATGCGGCAGTTCGACGCCGAGGTGACGCTGCGCAAGCTCGATGCCAGTGCCGGGGAGGGCATCACCATGTTCTTCGCCGTGCCCGCGGTCTACCTGTTCCTGAGCCAGCATGCCGGCTTCGCGGCGGCGGACTTTTCCCGTGTGCGCAATATGGCCGCGGGCGGTTCCGCGGTGCCGCGGCCGCTGCTGGAGGCCTACCTGGCCAAGGGCGTGACGATCTGCTTCGGCTTTGGCATGACCGAGACCGGGCCAACCGTGTTCGTGTGCGACGAAGCCACGGCGCGCCGCAAGATCGGCACCATCGGCAAGCCGGTCGGCTCCATGCTGACGCGGGTGGTGGATCCGCAGGGCCGCGACGTGGCGCCCGGCGAGCGCGGCGAGCTGCTGATCAAGGGGCCCGGCGTCACGCCCGGCTACTGGAACCTGCCCGAGGCCACCGGCGCTGCCATCCGTGGCGGCTGGCTGCACTCGGGCGATATCGCTTACATGGATGAGGAGGGCGACTACTACATCGTCGACCGCGCCAAGGACATGTATATCTCCGGCGGTGAGAACGTCTACCCGGCCGAAGTGGAGAATGTGCTGTTTCAGCTTGCTGCCGTATCCGAGGCCGCCGTCATCGGCGTGCCCGATGCGCGCTGGGGCGAGGTCGGCATGGCGCTGGTGGTGGCAAAGCCCGGCATGGCGCTCGATGCCGAAGGCGTGCTCGCGCATTGCCGCGCCGCGCTGGCAAGCTACAAGGTGCCGCGCCACGTGCGGATGATCGAGGCGCTGCCGCGCACGCCGTCGGGCAAGGTGGAAAAGCACAAGCTGCGCGCGCGCTTCCAGCCGCAGTGAGGGCGGCGCGCAGTGTGAAGTCATGCAGTGGCTGTCTCGTGAAAATCTTGTTTCTGCCGTTTCTGTATTGCGTTCCGATCGATCCAGCATGCCGGGCCGGCATGCAATAAGGGAGCACAACATGTTGCGCGGACTTGCAGGGCATAGCGATTTGACCAGATACGGCGCGCGCCTGGCGCTGGCAGGAGCAGCGGGCCTGTTGCTGGCGGCGTGCGGCTCGGGCGATCACAACACCAGCAGCAGCACCAATCCGAATACCAAGCCGGCCAATATCGGCACGGTCACGATCAAGACCTACGACGGCAACACGGACGACCTGCTCACCGCTGGCCTCGGCAAGGATGGCCTGGGCTCCGCCACCGCGCCGTTGCCGCTGAATCCGGCCGCGCCCACGGCGGCCGAGCTGCGCCGCTACGCCATCTACACCAACTACCGCGCGCTGGTGGACACCACGGCGGGCGGTGGCTATGGCTCGCTGTATGGCCCCAATGTGGACGCGCAAGGCAACATCACGACGGGGCAGGGCAAGGTCGCCGGGCGCGAGTACCTGGCCTTCTCCGACGATGGCAGCGGCCAGCAGAACGTAACCATGCTGGTGCAGATTCCCGACAGCTTCAATGTGGCCAAGCCGTGCCTGATCACTGCCACGTCGTCCGGCTCGCGCGGCGCCTATGGCGCGATCTCCACCGGCGAGTGGGCACTCAAGCGCGGCTGCGCCGTTGCCTACACGGACAAAGGCACCGGCGCCGCGCCGCACGACCTGGACACCGACACCGTTGCGCTGATCGACGGCACGCGCGCCAGCCGCGCCGCGGCCGGCGCCAACGCGCAGTTTGCCGCGCCATTTCCCAACACCAGCCTGGCCGCGTTCAATGCGCTGGCGCCGCACCGCTTGGCGTTCAAGCACGCGCACTCGCAGCGCAACCCCGAGAAGGACTGGGGCACGTTCACGCTGCAGGCCGCCAGTTTCGCCATCTGGGCCATCAACGACCGCTTTGGCAACGTGGCCCCGGATGGCACGCGCCAGCTCAGCCTGGGCCCGGACAAGGTCGTGGTGATCGCGTCCAGCGTGTCCAACGGCGGCGGCGCGGCGATTGCCGCGGCGGAGCAGGACACCCAGGGCCTGATCGACGGCGTGGCGGTGGGCGAGCCGAACCTCAACCTGCCCAGCAACACGGGCGTCACCGTCACCCGTGGCGGCGTGCCGGTCAGCCTGTCCGGGCGCCCGCTGTATGACTACACCACCACGGCCAACCTGCTGCAGCTGTGCACCTCGCAGGCGGCCGCGCTGGTGAATGCGCCGGGTGTGGCGCTGTACGCGCTGCCCACCGTCGGGCTGGCGCAGCCGGCGCTCAACCGCTGCCAGTCGCTGGCCAACGCGGGCCTGGTGACCGGGCCGGATGCCGCCAGCCAGGCCGCCAGCGCGTTGCAGGCGCTGCACGCCTTTGGCTGGGAGCCCGAGTCCGATGCGCTCCATCCGTCGCTGGCCCTGTTCGAGGTGGCCAATGCGGTCTCGGTGACCTTTGCCAACGCGCTCGCGCGGGCCGGCGTGGCGGATCGCTTGTGCGGCTTCAGCTTTGCCGCGACCGGCACGGCAGTCCTGACCCCGGCGGCGATTGCGCCGGCTACGCTCAATGTGCTGTACGCGACTGGCAATGGCGTGCCGCCGGCGGCCGGTGTGCAGCTGATCAACGACAACAATCCCGGTGGCCCGCTGCGCGACATCTATTCCCAGTCGCCGGGCAGCAATGTGGCCGACGCCAACCTTGACGGCGCGCGCTGCCTGCGCGGGCTGCTCACCGGCACCGGCGCGCAGGCCCAGGCGCTGCAGGCGGGCCTGGCCCAGACCCTGCGCTCGGGCAACCTGCACGGCAAGCCGGCCATCATCGTGCATGGGCGCAGCGATGCGCTGCTGCCGGTCAACCATACGTCGCGGCCGTATCTCGGCTACAACCGGCTCCAGGAGGGCAGCGCCAGCAAGCTGTCCTATATGGAAGTCACCAATGGCCAGCATTTCGATAGTTTCATCGGCGCGGTAGCGGGCTACGACAACCGCTTCATCCCGCTCCACGTCTACCTGAACCGGGCGCTCGACGCGGTCTACGACAACCTCGCCAACGGCCGCGCGCTGCCACCCTCGCAGGTGGTGCGCACGGTCGCGCGCGGCGGCACCGCGTCGCCGGCACCCACCATCTTGCCCACCAATCTGCCGCCGTTTGCCGCAACGCCCGCCGATGCGGACCGGATCACGGTCAACGGCAGCACCGTAGAGGTACCCAACTGATGAAGGCATCCCGCCCACGCGTTCTGACGCAAGAAGACTTCGACCGTTTCGCCTCGCTCTCGCGCGATGACAACCCCATCCACTGCGATCCGGCGTTCGCCCGCACGACGCATTTCGGCGCCACGGTCGCGCATGGCATGTTCCTGTTCTCGCTGCTGTGCGCGCAGATGCAGCGCAGCAACCCCCGGCCGGTGCTGCCCATCGCGCAAACGCTGATGTTCCCGCGTCCCACCTTTGTCGGCGATGGTGTGGCCGCCGTGCTGGTGTTGAATGAAACGCCCGGGCGGGACCGGATCGCGCTGGACACTTCGGTCCGCTGCGTGCAGCGCGGGCGCAATCGCACGCCCGTCACCGATGAGCAGATTACGGCACATGGCGACGCGGTGCTGCTGGTCGATGCCAGCGCGGAATCGCTGGCCGAGGCCCAGCGCCAGGATGCCGACGAAGCTGGGCAATCCGCCGGGCACCGTGTGGTGCAGCCCGCCGGCGACCGTACGCTCTATCACCTGAGCGTGGGCCAGGAGGCTTCGGCGGTACGCAGCTTCAGTGCGGGCGATATCGATGAATACGTGGCGTTGACCGACGATGGCAATGCCTTTTATACCGACCCGGTGTTCGCCCACAGCCGCGGCTTCGAGGGCACCATCGTGCCGCTGCCGTTGCTGGCCGGTATGTTCTCGGATCTGCTGGGCACGCGCTTGCCGGGCCGCGGCACTGGCTGGATGAAGCAGTCGCTGCGGCTGCGCTCGCCCGCGCGGCTGGGCGAGCTGCTGACCGCATCGGTGCGCATCGTGCGCCTGCGCAGCGACAAGGACCTGGTCAACCTGGCCACGGTGGTCACCGGCGACGATGGCCGCGTGGTGCTGGCCGGGGAGGCGCTGGTGCTGGTGCGCAACCTGGAAGACAAGCGGTCGCTGGCGGCCGCCTGAGGCCGCGTGGCGGCCAAGGCGCAACGTATTTCCTGCGCCACATCAAGGGCCGTGCAGTCAGGCCTTGAAATGCACGCGCAAAGCCTTATCTTTCGATCAGACACCAGTGTCCGGCCCGCGTGGCGGGATCGGCAGGCCGGGGCGCAAGCACCCTGCCTACCGCATCGGGCACTCATCCGAAAAAGAGGGCTCCTATATGCGACTTGACAAACTGACTACCCGATTCCAGGAAGCGCTGGCCGATGCCCAGAGCCTGGCGATCGGCAACGACAACCAATACATCGACCCGCTGCACGTGCTGCGCGCCTTGCTGGCGCAGAACGACGGCGCCGCCCGCGCGCTGCTGGCGCGTGCCGGCGTCAACGTCGGCGGCCTGACCACCGCGCTGGATGCTGCCATCAAGCGCCTGCCGCAGGTGCAGGGCACCAGCGAGGTCCAGGTCGGGCGCGAACTCAGCGCGCTGTTCAACGCCACCGAGAAAGAGGCCATCAAGCGCGGCGACCAGTTCATCGCCAGCGAGCTGTTCCTGCTCGCGGTGGCCGATGACAAGGGCGAGGCCGGCCGCATCGCGCGTGAAAACGGCCTCTCGCGCAAATCGCTCGAGACCGCCATCGAAGCCGTGCGCGGTGGCGATTCGGTCAACAGCGCCGATGCCGAAACCCAGCGCGAAGCGCTGAAGAAGTACACCGTGGACCTCACCGAGCGCGCCCGCATCGGCAAGCTCGACCCGGTGATCGGCCGTGACGACGAAATCCGCCGCACCATCCAGATCCTGCAGCGCCGCACCAAGAACAATCCCGTGCTGATCGGCGAGCCGGGCGTGGGCAAGACCGCCATCGTGGAAGGCCTGGCCCAGCGCATCGTCAACGGCGAAGTGCCGGAAAGCCTCAAGAGCAAGCGCGTGCTGGTGCTCGACATGGCGGGGCTGCTGGCCGGCGCCAAGTACCGCGGCGAGTTCGAGGAACGCCTCAAGGCCGTGCTGTCGGACATCGCCAAGGACGAAGGGCAGACCATCGTCTTTATCGATGAGCTACACACCATGGTCGGCGCCGGCAAGGCCGAGGGCGCCATCGACGCCGGCAACATGCTCAAGCCGGCTCTCGCGCGCGGTGAGCTGCATTGCATCGGCGCCACCACGCTGGACGAGTACCGCAAGTACATCGAGAAGGACGCCGCGCTGGAGCGCCGCTTCCAGAAGGTGCTGGTCGACGAACCCAGCGTGGAGGCCACCATCGCCATCCTGCGCGGCTTGCAAGAGAAGTACGAGCTGCACCACGGCGTGGAAATCACCGACCCGGCCATCGTCGCGGCGGCGGAGCTGTCGCATCGCTATATCACCGACCGCTTCCTGCCCGACAAGGCCATCGACCTGATCGACGAAGCCGGTGCGCGCATCAAGATGGAAATCGACTCCAAGCCGGAGGTGATGGACAAGCTCGAGCGCCGCACCATCCAGCTCAAGATCGAGCGCGAGGCCGTCAAGCGGGAAACCGATGAGGCGTCGAAGAAGCGGCTCGAACTGATCGAGCAGGAAATCGGCCGCCTGGAGAAGGAATACGCCGACCTCGAAGAGATCTGGAAGGCCGAGAAGGGTGCCGCCCAGGGCGCGGCCGCGCTCAAGGAGGAGATCGACAAGATCCGCCTGGAGATCACGCGCCTGCAGCGCGAAGGCAAGCTCGACAAAGTGGCTGAGCTGCAGTACGGCAAGCTGCCTGAACTGGAAGGCAAGCTCAAGGCCGCCACGGTTGCCGAAGCCAGCGAGCAGAAGCAGCCCAACAAGCTGCTGCGCACGCAGGTGGGCGCCGAGGAGATCGCCGAAGTGGTAAGCCGCGCGACCGGCATCCCGGTGTCCCGGATGATGCAGGGCGAGCGCGAGAAGCTGATCCAGATGGAGGACTACCTGCACCGCCGCGTAGTGGGCCAGGACGAGGCCGTGCGCCTGGTGTCGGACGCCATCCGGCGCTCGCGTGCCGGCCTGTCGGACGAGAACAAGCCCTACGGCTCGTTCCTGTTCCTCGGCCCCACCGGCGTGGGCAAGACCGAGCTGTGCAAGGCGCTGGCCGAGTTCCTGTTCGATTCGCAGGACCACCTGATCCGCATCGACATGAGCGAGTTCATGGAGAAGCACAGCGTGAGCCGGCTGATCGGCGCGCCGCCGGGATACGTGGGCTATGAAGAGGGCGGTTACCTGACCGAGGCCGTGCGCCGCAAGCCGTACAGCGTGATCCTGCTCGACGAAGTCGAGAAGGCCCACCCGGACGTCTTCAACGTGCTGCTGCAAGTGCTGGACGATGGCCGCCTGACCGACGGCCAGGGCCGCACGGTGGACTTCAAGAACACGGTGATCGTGATGACCTCGAACCTGGGCTCGCACATCATCCAGGCGATGGCCGGCGAGCCGCACGAAGCGGTCAAGGGCGCGGTATGGCAGGAAGTGAAGACGCATTTCCGGCCCGAGTTCCTGAACCGTATCGACGAGGTGGTGGTGTTCCATTCGCTCGACCAGCAGCATATCGAGTCGATCGCCCGCATCCAGCTGGAGCGGTTGACGGCACGGCTGGCGCGCATGGACATGACGCTGGAGGTGAGCGAGGCAGCGCTCGCCAAGATCGCCAGTGCTGGCTACGATCCGGTGTTCGGGGCGCGTCCGCTCAAGCGCGCGATCCAGCAACAGATCGAGAACCCAGTGGCGCGCCTCATCCTCGAAGGCAAGTTCGCCGCCAAGGATGTGGTGCCGGTGGATTACCACGATGGGGAGTACACCTTCGGCCCGAAAGGCCACTGAGGCACGGCATCACGCCAAAACGGAAAACCGCCCCTTTGCCGGGGCGGTTTTTCTTTGTAATCAACGTTAATAAAATGCGGGCCGGGCCGTTGCATCCGCGCCACCCTCAGGTCACGTCTGCATCACACGCATCACACGCATCACACGCATCACGCGCATCCCGGACATCCGCTTGTCAGCGCCGGTAGGGGTGATGGTAGGCATACCAGTCGCGGCGGCCCCACCAGCGCCTTCCATCCCAGTAGCGCTCACCGTGCCAACCGATCACCACCGCCGGCGCCACTACCACTGGCGGCCCATATCCGACATACCCGGGAGGCGGCCCATAGACCGGAGCCGGCGCAGGATAGGCCGCGGGCGGCGGGGGCGCGGGATAAGCGGGCGGCGCTTGATACACGGGCGCGGGGTAGGCCGGCGCTACCACCACCGGCGCAGGCACGCCGACGTTCAGGTCCACATCGACGCGTGCCAATGCGGGCTGGGCGAGCGCCAGGACAAATGCGCCAAGCCCCAGCGCGTAGAAGTTACCTTGCTGCATGTCGATCCTCTTCTTGCAGTCGCAATAAGCTGACTCTAGCCATGCCGCCGCACTGCCGGGGATTACAACTGTAACGATATTTCACGGCGTACCGGACGCAAGGGGGCATCAGGCCGAGCGCTCGTTGGTGAGGCGGCACAGGGGCATCAGCTCCCTGACGCAAGCGTCTGAGGCCGATTTGCTTTCCACCCGCCGGAAGATGCTGAGTCCCGGTTTTCAGCTTATCCAGAACCCCGGCTACAACCGTGGCCGGGGTCCGGCGAAATTCGTGGGCATGCAATTCCATGGGGAATTTTGAGACGCCATAGACGTCAAACCTTAAGTGCGGGTTCGCGCTCCTTCAGGCGACCCGGGCTTGGCTTTGCGACCCGAAAGAGGGATTCAAGTGGACAGTTGTTCTAGTCGACCTTTGTATCGTTTCTAGGCAAGCCATCAGTCGTTCTCCGACCGCTGTCTTGCCTGACAGGTAAGGCAGCGGTGTCATCCGGCCATTCGGCCAGCTCCGCTCCTTTGTGTTATCTCGCCAGAACCGTCTGGCGCCGTGCTGTCCTGCGAACCGCGCTACAGGGCGGCGAGGAGTCAAGCATGCGTAAGATTCTCATGCCATCCAGCTGGATGACCGCCCTCACCGCCCTCTCCGCCCTCACGGCCCTCGCCGCGCGGCTGGCATCCCCATTCCTGCACCGGATTGAACCAGGCACCGCCAGCATGGCGCCAACAAAAGACCTGGATTTGCGGAATC
Source organism: Cupriavidus sp. PET2-C1 (assembly GCF_054515855.1). Classification (NCBI taxonomy): domain Bacteria; kingdom Pseudomonadati; phylum Pseudomonadota; class Betaproteobacteria; order Burkholderiales; family Burkholderiaceae; genus Cupriavidus; species Cupriavidus sp. PET2-C1. The sequence goes on along the minus strand of NZ_CM137259.1, from coordinate 2,515,926 downwards.
GGGACGCACATGCGCCACGGACCAACCGGGAATTTGCCGACGCCGCCATCCGGTTATCTCGGACGCTCTGGTAACTGCCTTTGCACGCCTCAATGCCGCTATGACGAAAGAGCACATACAAAGACCGCGAGGAGAACAAAATGGCAAACCTTACGACGGAATTGGCAGGGCCACCACAACATGGCGGGCTTGATGAGGCGCACGTTGGCGACATTCGAGGCGCGCTGGGCACCATCGCCCAGCACGACACCGGCCCTCGCACTGGATGGCGCCAGAGATTCAGCACTCTGCTCGCCATTGTTGGCCCCGGCCTCATTGTCATGGTCGGGGACAACGACGCCGGCGCCTTTGGCACCTACACGCAGGCGGGGCAAAACTACGGTACGACATTGTTGTGGACGCTCCTGTTGTTGATACCCGTGCTCTACGTCAATCAGGAGATGGTGGTGCGGCTTGGCACCGTGGCCCGGGTGGGCCATGCGCGCCTCATCTTTGAGCGCTTTGGCAAGCTATGGGGCAGCTTCAGCGTCATTGACCTGTTTCTTGTCAATGCGCTGACGCTGGTGACCGAGTTCATCGGCATCAGCCTCGCGCTGGAGTACCTGGGTATCCCCCGTCACTGGGGCGTGTGCGCTTCGGCGCTGCTGGTGATGCTGGCCGCCTCGACCGGAGATTTTCGGCGCTTTGAGCGGTTCGCCATGGGACTCGTGGTCGGGAGCCTCACACTGATTCCTGTCTTCCTCCTTGTCCATCCGCCCCTGGGCCAGGTCGCCCGGGATTTTTTTGCACCCGCAATGCCTGCGCATGCGCCGCTCAGCGAGGTCATGCTGCTCATCATCGCTATCGCCGGCACTACCGTGGCACCGTGGCAACTCTTTTTCCAGCAGAGCTACGTCATCGACAAGCGGATTACGACACGCTTCATTCGCTATGAGAAGGCTGACCTCTGGCTGGGCATTGCGCTCGTCATTGCTGGCGCAGTGGCCATGATTGCCTTCAGCGCCGAAGCGTTCCGCGGCACGGCGGAATTTGGCAACTACACCGATGCGCTTGGCACGGCGGTCGGGCTCGAGAAACATTCGGGACGGCTGAGCGGCGTCTTGTTCGCCATCGCCTTGCTGGACGCAAGCATCATTGGCGCCTGCGCCGTCTCCCTGTCAACGGCGTATGCGCTGGGGGATGTCTTTGCCGTGCGCCATTCCCTGCACCGCAAGCCAACTGAAGCCAAAGGCTTCTATGCGGTCTACTTCGGCTTGACCATGCTGGCGGCAGGACTGGTACTGACGCCAGGAATGCCGCTTGGGCTGCTAACCAACGCGGTCCAGTCATTGGCTGGCATTCTCTTGCCCAGTGCCACGGTATTCCTGCTGTTGCTTTGCAATGACAAGGCTGTCCTTGGACCGTGGGTGAATGGGCGCTGGACAAACCTGTTCACGGGAACGGTGGTGGCAGGCCTCGTCATGCTCTCCATCATCCTGACGGCATCGGTCCTGTTCCCGCAGATGGGCGAGCGGGAGATTCTGGGCATCCTGCTAGGCGGAACGGTCCTCGCGCTGGTGCTCTCTCTCTTTGTGATGCTCTATGAGAAGCGCCGTCTCTTCATGCCACTGCCATCGGCGCCACCATCGGTGACCGACAAGGCAGCGTGGGCGATGCCGCCGCTAGCCGAGCTACCGGCGCTAAAACTCACCCTGCTGAATCGCACATGGATGCTAGCCTTGCGCGGTTATCTGCTTGTCGCGGCTGGGTTGGTACTCGTGCGTATTGTCACGCTGGTAACAGCATAGTGCGACTGGTGGTGCGATTTCCGCGAAGGTGCGTCACGGCTACGCGCTCTTTGGGCCTGGCGATGCCTGCCCATGGACTACTGGCGAAACCGGGCGCATCCTATTGGAATGCCACAGCCCACAAGAAATGCGCAATGATGCTTTTGGGAGATAGGCTATGCATACCACGCAAGCAATCGCCACGATTGAAGCCGGCGCCCCCAACTATCTAGTTAATCTGCAGGTAGACACGCACGTTCTCACTGGCGACGAATCGGCGACGCGTGGAGGCGGGGACCGTGGCCCCGAGCCTTTTGCGTTCATCCTTTCCGGGCTCGTCGCGTGCACCGCAACCACATTGAAGATGTTTGCGGAGCATAAGAAGTGGGACCTTGGACAGATACGCGTCTATGCCACGTTCGAGACACTCGGCCACGTGCGCTTCATCCTCAGAGAGGTCGCGGTGGGCAGCGAACTCGGTGAAGCTGAACGTGCCCAGCTCGCTAAAGTCTGTGAGCAAACGCCAGTGACATTGTTCTTGAAAGGCACCACCAGCATAGAAACGATTTTCCAGTAGTGTAAGGACCAGAAGACACGTGCCGGCGGTTGCCTGCGTGCGTAGCCGCACGGCCAATCGCGGCATCATCGGCAAGAGATACCTATACGAGCCTGCGCAAAACATGAACGACTGTCCCCGCTGCAAAGCGCCAATCGGGCCGCAGGTCCGGGCGTGCGTGGTGTGGAAAGCGAACAACGCACGATTTACGCAGCCGCGCCGCCTGTGTAATATCCGGCACCTGCAGCGCCTGTGCTGCTGATCGTTCCCCCCTTGTTCCTGGAGAGCAAAGTGCCCCGCATGTTCGCCATCACCCTCTGATGCCGACGACACCTGCACACGCAGAGTGCCGATGGCGCGCCCGCGCTCTTCGCCTGCTGTGCTTGCCTCAAGCGCTTACGCTGTCCCAGGCCTGAGTTGCCTGCCGGCACCACCAATACCGCCACGCGCCATCCCATCGTCGGCTCCAATGTCTTCTGGAGTTCGAAATGACTATGCAACAACCCGAAGTGCTTCGGGAAACCAACCCTGCCGACCCGGTTGCCGATCGCGTGAAATATCCGCGCACGCCGCATTTGCCGTGGTCGCCAGGACTTAGCGACGATGACCGGAGGATCGAGTCCCTGGATGCCTTCCAGGGCTGCCGTGTGATTGTCACGTCCAAGATGGACGGAGAAAACACCTCGCTCTACCGCACGGGCATGCACGCCAGGAGCCTGGACAGCCGCCATCATCCAAGCCGTGACTGGCTCAAGGGATTCTGGGGCGCGATGCGCATGGATATCCCGCAGCGTTGGCGCGTCTGCGGCGAGAACCTGTTCGCCACGCATTCGATCCGTTACCGGGAGCTGGCCTCGTTCTTCCTTGGGTTCTCGATCTGGAACGCGCGCAACGTATGCCTCGGTTGGGATGAAACGCTGGAGTGGTTTGCCCTGCTCGGTATCGAGCCGGTGCCGGTGCTTTACGACGGCGTGTTCGACGCCGCGGCGATCCAGGCCCTCTGGCGCGAACGTGAGCGCGAGCGGATGGAGGGCTATGTGGTCCGGATCGCGGGCGAGTTTCCCTATGCCGGTTTCAAACGCTGCGTGGCGAAGTTCGTGCGCAGCGGGCATGTGCAGACGGACGCGCACTGGATGCACAACCACGCGTTCGAGCAGAACCACATGCGTGAACACGCAGGAGAGCCGCAATGGAAATGACCGAGCTGTTGACCGCAGCGAACCTGCAATCGCTGCGCACGGCATCCGTGCTGCGGGCGTCTGCCTACGCGAGCCTGATGGCACTTGTGCCTGCCCCGGGCGTTGACCCGGACTGGCAGGCCTTGATGGCGGCACTCCCATGCCTGGAGCCGTTGCGCCGCACGCCGCAGGATCCGCGCTATCACGCGGAGGGCGACGTCTGGACCCATACAAAGCTGGTGGTCCAGTCCCTGGTGGGGCTGGATGACTATGCGATGGCCACGCCCGAGCGCCGTTTCGTCCTGTTCCATGCGGCGCTGCTGCACGACATCGCAAAGCCCGCCACCACGCGGGTAGACCCGCAAACCGGGGCGATTGGCCAGCCGGGCCACTCGGCGCGCGGCGCTGTCGATGCCCGCGTGCTGCTGTGGCGCAGCGGTGTGCCCTTTGCCTTGCGCGAAGCGGTTTGCCGGCTGATCCACGTGCATCAGCTGCCGTTCTATGCCATCCGGGGAAGCCGGTCCGGCGAGTCCGCGGAGATGGTGGTGCGGCGCCTGTCGCTGGAACTCGATATACGCGAGCTGGCGGCGCTGGCCGAGGCCGACATGCGTGGGCGGGTTTGCGCCGACAGCGAAGACGTGCTGGTCGACATCGCGCTGTTTCGCGAGCTGGCGCGCGAGGAGGGATGCTACGGCCAGCCGCGCGCCTTCGCGGACCGCTGGACTCGGATGCGCTACCTCCGGGGAGAAGACGTCCATCCGGACTATGCTTACCACCGCGAGGCGGGCTCCACCGTGACGGTCCTGAGCGGCCTGCCGGCCACAGGCAAGAGCACCTGGATCAAGACATGCTGCGCCGGTCTGCCGGTTGTGGGGTTTGACGACGCACGCGAGGCCCTCGGGCTGAAGTACGGGAAGAACGAGGGCGCGGCGATGCACTTTGCCGTCGACCAGGCAAAAGCGCTGCTGCGCGAGGGCAGGCCGTTCGTCTGGAACGCGACGCACCTGAGCCGGCAGATGCGCGCGAAAACCCTCGACTTGCTGTTCGCGTACGGCGCCGAAGTCAATGTCGTCTATCTGGAGGCCGCGGAGCAGACCATCCTGTCGCGCAACCGCAAGCGCGACACCACGCTGACCAACGCGGCCATCGGGAGAATGCTCCACAGGTGGGAGGTGGTGTCGCCGGTTGAGGCGCACTCGGTCATCTATCACATCGCCAATTGAACCGGATGCCGGACCGTGCCATCCGGCACGGGTGCAGCAGGGCTCAGGAACCCGCCGCAGGCGCCGCCGCCTTGCGTCCAGACATGTGATGCAGATACGCCAGCAAGTCCTTCAGATCCGCGTCGGACAGCGTTTTTTCGTCGATCGCCGACATGCGCGCGTTGGGCCACCAGCGCAGCGACTGCGGGTCGCGGATCAGCGTGGCCAGCTTGTCGTCGCCCAGATAATCGACGGCGCTGTGCGGCACATTCAAGTCGGGGCCAAGGTGCGCGTCGCCGACCCGGTTGAGGGAGTGGCACGAGAAGCAAACGCGCTGGAATGTCGCGAAGCCGCGCATGACCGCGCCGTCCGCCGGCAGGCCGGGGGCGGGCCGGATGGCCGCAAAGCGCTCCGCCGGCGGCGTGGTGATGTCGATGCGCACGATGCTGTACGTCCAGAGGCTCTCGTTGACAAGGGAAGCGGCGCGGCCCGCCGGCACTGTCCAGATCAGGCGGAACGGCCCGATGTCCTGGCCCTTGAGCGTCGGCCACGGCGCGGCAGGATTTTCCACCGCGAGCCAGGCGCGCGGCTCGTCGGCGCTTTCGGCCAGCAACAGGCGCGTCGGCAGGTGAGAGACATAGCCATCGCTGGCTGCGGTCGTCGCGCTCGCGTCGGCCGTCACCGGCATGCCGCGCAGCAAGGCGGCCAAGGGGATCGCCTTGAATGTCAGGCGGCGTTTCAGGTTGTCGTCGTCCACCGTCACGTCGGTCAGGCGACGGTCTTTCAGCAGCGCATCCCGCGTGTAGTTGCGCTGTTGCGCACCGGCGGCAATGGTCAGCGTCGCCGTGTCCGCGGCGCAAGCCGGACCCGCCAGGAACGCCATTGCGCAGCCAAGCGCGCCAACGGCCATTGCGATCCAGGCTTTCATGGGTCTTCCTCCAGAGCAAGCGAACATTGTGCGGCGGTCGTAGCCGCTCATTCTAGCCGTTGCAAGCGCGCGTCGGCTTTATCGCCGGCGTGGCGGCCGGCGCGGTCGTTTGCATGATCGTTCGTCATTTCTGCGCATCGGCGCGCCTGGCGCCGAGCGCTTCGAGCAGTGGCTTCAGTGCATCGAGTTCCGCGCCAAAGCCGCCCCAGTCGCCTGCCTTCAATCGCTCCATGGCGCGCTCATAGTGGGCGAGTGCCTCGCGGGCGCGGCCGTCTGGCGCGCCACCGGGCGCGGCCGCCACCGGGGCCGCTTCCTTGAAGAGCGCCGCCAGGGCCGCGCCCAAGGATTCCTCCATCACCACATGGTCGCCATAGGCGGCGATCACCCGTTTCAGCTCGGGCAGCTGGCCGGACTCCGCGCGCAAGTAGAGCGGCGAGACGTAGAGAATCGAGTTGTCGATGGGCACGACCTGGAGGTGGCCGCGGATGACGCGCGAACCCATCTGGTTCCACAGCGAAATCTGCTGCGAGATCTCGGTGTTTTGCTGGATGCGCGCCTCGATCTGGAATGGCCCATAGACCAGCTTGTCCTTGGGAAAGGCATAGACGACGAGCTTGCCGTAGTCAGGCGGATCGCAACGCGCCGCCAGCCACGCAATCATGTTCTCGCGCTGGCTGGGCACCATCGGCAGCATCAGCACGAATTCGGCGCGCGGCTGCGCGGGTAGCCGCACGATCATGTAGTAGGGCGTCATGGGCGAGCCAGGGCCGGTGCCCGCATCGATGTCGGCCTGTTTGCGCGGGAACTGCCAGAGATCCTCGCGGTTGTAGAAGACTTCCGGCGTTTCCATGTGATAGGCGCGGTAGACCTGCGCCTGGATCAGGAACAGGTCTTCGGGGTAGCGGATATGCAACTGCAGGTCTTGCGGCATCGCGCCCAGCGGCTTGAACAGGCCCGGGAAGATGCGCTGGTACGTCCGCACGACGGGATCGGCCGGATCGCTGACGTAGAAATCGGCAGTCCCGTCGTACGCATCGATCACTACCTTGACCGCGTTGCGGATGTAATTGTCGCCGTCACCGGTGCCAGGCTGGGAGTACGGGAACCACCGGCTGGTGGTGTAGGCATCCTGGATCCAGAAAAGCCGCCCGCCGCTCACGACAATGTAGGGGTCATGGTCGAGGCTGAGGAACGGGGCGATCGTGCGCACCCGGTCCTGGATATTGCGATGAAGCAGGATTCGGCTCGCGGGCGTGATGTAGCTGGTCACCAGGATGTTGGGATCGTCGAATTGCCAGGCGAAGAGGGCCTGCAGCGCCAGGCTGCCGATCGCGATGCCGTCGCGCCCGTGATAGGTCGTATAGACGTTCTCATCGCCTTTGGGGTAATCGAATTCGGGGGCGTTGCCGTTGACGATCACATAGCCCTTGCCGCCTTCACCAAAGTACAGGCGCGGCTCAACCATGCGCGGGCCGCCGTTGGAGACGGGCGGAATATCCTTCAGGTAAAGCGTAGGCAGGCCTTCCGTGGATTTCTCCGTGACCGGCGACATCACGACGCCATTGCCGTGGGTGAACAGCAGATGCAGGTTGACCCAGGTCTGGGCATTGGCAGGAAGCAGCGACGGTTCCAACTCCCGCGCCGAGAGCATCACCTGCTGGTAACGGGCGTCGAACCGGTAGCGGTCGATGTCCGTCGCCAGGAATTTGTAATAGGTCCTGATCTCCTGCAACTGCGCGTAGGTATCCCGCAACGGCTGCAGATCCCACAGGCGGATATTGTCGATGGTCGGGCGATTGGCCTGCAGCGCGGCGAGATCCAGGTTCTGGTCGGCGGGAAACGGCTTTACCGCTATCTGCGCCAGGCCATAGGCGTCGCGCGTCAGCGCAATATTGTGGGCGATATAGGGCGTCTCCAGCTGCAGTTCGTTCGGCTTGACATAGAAACGCTGGAACAGCGCCGGGTAGATCAGCACCAGTACCAATGCGCTGCCGAACACGGCCAGTGCCGAGGCGGCAGGAATGCGATAGCCCCGCCAGCGCATATTGGCCCATGAAGCGGCTGCGGCCGCGGTGGCCAGGCCGATCAGCGGCCACAGGACTGGCAGGCCCACATGGATATCGGTATAGCTGGCGCCCACCACCACGCCGTTGTCCCCATAGAGCAGCAGAAAGCGGTCGAGCCAGTAGGACCAGGCCTGCAGCAGGAAGAACAAGCCCAGCAGGGCCGAGCCGTGGACGGCGGCCGCAGGCGAAAGCCCGCGCGGCGAGCGCATGCAGGCGATGTCGCCGCGCATCCCGTACACCACGGCGGCGGCCGCCGCGCTGCAGCACAGCAGCAGTAGCAGCCAGTTCCTCAGTGCAAGATAGGCAGGCAGCGAGAAGAGATAGAAGCCGATGTCCTTGCCGAAGATCGGATCGGCCTTGCCAAAGGGCACCTGGTTGAAGTAGCGAAGCACGAGGTCCCAGTCCGGGATTGCGCTGGTGGCGAGGAGCAGGCCCAGGAGGACGGCGGCACCGGCGATGGCGGCGTGCCAGGGCAGGTGCGGCGCGACTTCGCCGACCAGCTCGCTCAAGACCTCCGCCTTCCAGGAGCCAGGCGGGCTCGCATAGCGGTGCGCCAGCGATCCCGATACCCAGATCGCGCCCGCCGACGCAGCGAAGACGGCGGCAAACAGAAGCACCTTGGTGACAAGGACCGTCCAGAAAACGCTGACATAGCCGATGGAGGAAAACCACAGCCAGTCGATCAGCATGCCGGTGAGGCGGCCGATGACGATCAGGCCGATGATGCCAACCGCAACCCTGGCGGCAATGCGCCTCAGGCGCAGGCCGGATATCCCTGGCGAGCGCATCGATCATGCTCCTTTGCCGGACCGTCATCCGTGGCCTGCGGCTGCCCGCAACAAGGCAAAGGTCCAAGCCGGCCCCGCCCGACAATTCATTGTAGGTGGGGAATCATCTGGCGGCTGATGGACATTTACGGGCTGTTTATGCCTGGCTGATAGCTTTCTACGCCATTTGCATGGACGAGTTCTTAACCTGTGGGTTGTCCAATCCGGTGAGCAACATGATGCCGCACAGCCGCAATGCACCACGCACAGGCCAACTTCATCACGGTGGCGGGTACTACCTGAAACTGACCGGATGCCTGCTGGCCCTCGGTTTGTTGTACGCCTTGTCATCGTGAATCCAGCCTGCGCCGACTGCGCAACGCCATGCGCTGAAGCCTGGGATGAAGCTTGAGATGAAGCCTGGGATGAAGGACCGGCGGGCTGTCAGCCTGCCGCCTTTTGTTCCAGGTAGTCCACCAGCAGTCTTGCCGCCGGCGAGAGGCTTGCCTCGTCGCGCAAGCAGATCGCGAAGCGGCGCTGCGCCCAGCGATCGGTGAGCGGGATCACCCGTACGCCAAAGCTGGCGTACATGGGCTCAACCACCTCGCGGGGTACGATGGTAAGACCCAGATTCGCGCGCACGCAGCGCAGGGACGCATCGAACGAGGAAACCACCACGCGGTACGCCATCGGCTTGCCGATGATGGCCGCGGCGCGCGCGAGCATGGTGTGCACAGCCGTCTGCCCGGGCAGCCCGATGTGGTCGAACGCCAGCGTTTGCTCGAACGTGCAATCCGCCTGGCTAGCGAGCGGGTGCTCGGGATGCACGATGGCCGCCAGGGTATCGCTGCGATAGGGCCGGGTCTGGAATCCTTCCAGATCCGCGGCATCCCAGCAGATACCCAGCGATGCGGATCCTTCACGCAACGAGCGGACGAGATCGCGGCTGAGGCTTTCCTCGACGGTGACGCGGATGTCCCGATGCGCGGGCACTTGCAGGAAGCTCGCGATATCGTCGGGCAGCGACTCGGCCATGCACGATACGGTGGCCAGCAAGCGGACCTGCCCCTTGACGCCGGTGCCGTAGTCGGCCATGTCGCGCTCCACGCGATCAGCCGCGGCCAGCATGGCGCGAGCGTGCTCAAGCAGGATCTCACCCGCCGCGGTCGGGATCACGCCGCGCCTGCGCCGCTCGAACAGCGTGACGCCCACCGTGTCTTCCAGTTGCGCCAGCCGCTTGCTGATGGCCGAAGCCACGATGTGCTGCTGTTCGCCGGCGCGCGCCATGTTGCGTGTCTCGCAAACCGCAACAAACAGGCGCAGGGAGGTGAGGTCTAGATCACGCATCGAGAGCCTTCAACAGAGGATTTCCAATCTGGAAATTTAGTGCGGTTATCTTAACGTTTTTTGTCATAACCGGAAATTCCCCGGGATGGCCGCAAGCGGCGGCACTTGGCACCTCGTGCGCGGCAGCTGGCGGGCCGCTGGCTTGGGCATGCATCGGGGTGATTCGCTTAGAAGTTCCAATCCGGAATGCTGGCGCTTCTTGATTACCGCTTCTGGCTCAGGCCGGAACAACATAGAGTGCATAGGCCAAACCAAAGCACCAACCTCCGAGGGGACACAGATCCAATGACAACGCACACGCCATCGGCACCGCGCCAAGCCGTGATCCGCGAGGTCGGGCTGCGTGACGGGCTGCAAAGCATCGCCACCATCCTGCCGACTTCCGCCAAGCGCGAGTGGATCCAGGCGGCCTACGCGGCAGGCCAGCGGGAGATCGAAGTGGGCTCCTTCGTCCCGGCGAAGCTGTTGCCGCAACTTGCCGATACCGCGGAACTCGTGGACTTTGCCAAGTCGCTGCCGGGGCTGTTCGTCTCGGTCCTGGTGCCGAACCTGCGAGGCGCGGAGAACGCCATCGCCAGCGGCGCGGACCTGATGCTGATGCCGCTTTCCGCCAGCCATGCGCATAGCCTGGCCAACCTGCGCAAGACACCCGACGACGTGGTGGCTGAGGTCGCGAGGATCCGTGCCGCTCGTGACGCGGCCGGCTCCAAGACATTGATCGAAGGTGGCGTGGGCACGGCCTTCGGCTGCACGATCCAGGGCCATGTGGATTCGGACGAGGTGCTGCGCCTGATGCAGGCCCTGCTGGATGCCGGCGCGGATCGCGTCAGCCTGGCCGACACGGTGGGCTATGCCGACCCCGCCATGGTCCGCCGCCTGTTCGAACGCGCCACGGCAATTGCCGGCGACCGTTTCTGGTGCGGCCACTTCCACGACACGCGCGGGCTTGGCCTGGCCAATGTCCATGCTGCCCTGGAAGCCGGGGTGACCCGTTTCGATGCCTGCCTCGCCGGCATCGGCGGCTGCCCGCACGCGCCCGGCGCCAGCGGCAATGTCGCCACGGAAGACCTGGCCTACCTGCTGGGCAGCATGGGCTTCGATACCGGCATTGATATCGGCCGGCTGCTGGCGCTGCGCGAGCGCGTGGCCGGCTGGCTGACCCATGAAACCCTGCACGGCACGTTGTGGCGCGCCGGCTTGCCCAAGACATTTCCCGCGTCAGTTGCCGATGCGGCGTTCCGCCTGAGAGAGAACAATGCACACTGAACATGCTTCCTTGCCGCTCGCCGGCGTCCGCGTGGTTGAGTTCACGCATATGGTGATGGGCCCGACCTGCGGCATGATCCTCGCGGACCTGGGCGCCGAAGTCATCAAGGTCGAGCCGCCCGGTGGCGACAAGACCCGCAACCTGCCCGGCCTTGGCATTGGCTTTTTCCGCTCGTTCAACCGCAACAAGAAGAGCGTCGTCATCGATATCACCACCCCGCAAGGGCAGGCCACGGCAGCGGAGCTGGCTGGCCAGTGCGACGTGCTGCTGGAGAACTTCCGCCCGGGGCTGATGGCGAAATGCGGGCTGGACTACGCCACGCTGTCCGCCAGGTTTCCCAGGCTGATCTACGTCTCGCACAAGGGCTTCCTGCCCGGGCCCTATGAACACCGCCTGGCGCTCGACGAAGTCGTGCAGATGATGGGCGGCCTGTCCTACATGACCGGGCCCAAGGGCCGCCCGCTGCGCGCCGGCACCTCGGTCAACGACATCATGGGCGGCATGTTCGGCGCCATCGGCGTGATGGCTGCCTTGCGGGAACGCGACCGCACCGGCAAGGGACAGGAAGTGCAGAGCGCGCTGTTCGAGAATTGCGTGTTCCTGTCGTCCCAGCATATGCAGCAGTTCTCGATGACCAGCGAGCCGCCGCCGCCGATGCCGTCGCGCGTGTCCGCCTGGAGCGTCTACGACGTGTTCACGCTGGCCGAAGGCGAGCAGCTCTTCATCGGGGCCGTCAGCGACAAGCAGTTCAACACCTTGTGCGACGTGCTGCAACGTCCCGACCTGGCGGCCGATCCGGCACTTGCCACCAACGCCATGCGCGTTGCGGTCCGTCCGGCATTGCTGGAGCGGCTGGGCGAGATTCTCAAGGACCATCGCGTGGAAGCGCTTTCGCCGAAGCTCGAAGCCGCGGGCATTCCCTACGCGGCCATCATGCGTCCGGAGCAACTGCTGGAGGATCCGCACCTCAAGGCAAGCGGTGGCCTGGTGCCGATGCAGACCGAGGACGGCGGCACCACGGACGTTGTGCTGCTGCCGCTGTTGATGGGCGGGCGCAGGCCTGGCGTGCGCATGCCGCTGCCGGCCATTGGCGAGCACAACGACGAAATCCTGTCCGGCCTGGGCGCGCATATCCCGGACTGAAGCTTCGCGCTTTGCCACGTGGCTTCGGACGGCCACGCGGACTAGAACGATAAACATACGGAGACAGACATGGCATTCCTCCTTTCGCGCCGGGCCGCGCTCGGCATGGCCGCTTCGGCGATCGCACTCACGCTTGCCTTGCCGGCCGGCACCGTGCTGGCCCAAGGCTCGGGCCGGCCGGTGCGCCTGATCCTGCCGATCAGCGCTGGCTCGGGCGTGGACGCGATCGCACGCGCTGCCGGGCCTTCGCTGGGCAAGAGCCTGGGCCAGCCGGTGGTGATCGAGAATCTTCCCGGCGCCGGCGGCATTACCGGCGCGGCGGTGGTGGCCAAGGCGCCACCCGATGGCACCACGCTGGGGCTGTTCTCCAACAACCATGTGATCAACCCGAGCGTGTACAAGAAGATGCCGTTCGACGCGATCAAGGACTTCACGCCCATCAGCGTGATCGGCTTCACGTCGCTGGTCCTGGTGGTCAACCCCAAGGTTCCCGCCAGGAACGTGCAGGAGCTCATTGCCTTGCTCAAGGCCAAGCCCGATTCGCTCAACTATGCATCGTCGGGCAACGGCACCATTTTGCAGCTCGCCGCTGAAATGTTCCTCGACGAGGCGCATGTCAAGGCTCGCCATGTGCCCTACAAAGGCACCGGGCCGATGATGACCGACCTGATCGCGGGCCAGGTGGAGATGGGTGTCGTGGCCTTGAATGCCGTGGCGCCGCATCTGAAGAGCGGCATGCTACGTGCAATCGGACTGTGCGGCGCGACGCGCTCACCCGCCGCACCGGAGATTCCCACGATCGCCGAACAGGGCCCGCCCAACTACGCGGTCGAGGGCTGGTTTGCCGTGGTGGGTCCCGCAGGGCTGCCGCCGGCCGAGGTCAAGCGCCTCAACACGTTGTTCGCCAAGGCATTCACCAGCCCGGACGTGCTGGAAGCGATGAAGAAGCAGGGCAACATGATCAATCCCGGCACGCCGGAGGCCGCCGCGAAGTTCTTCCAGAGCGAAGCGGCGCGCTATGCGGCCCTGGTCAAGAAGGCCAATGTGACCCTGGAGTAAGGGTAGAGGCCGCATAGCGCATCGCATTGTTCGGTGCATCGAGGCAATCCGTGCGGTAGACGCCGGCCCACGCCGTGGCGTTCACTGCCTCTCCGGTTTCATCGAACGTTGCCCAGCCCGTGCAGCCCGCTTGGCGTGGGGAGGCGCCGATGTCATGATGGCGAGCCGGCATTTCACCTACGGTATCCTTGGGTCGGCACGGTAGGCGCGACCAAGATCGCCGTGCCCTGCCGGTTCGGGACATCGGGAGGCTGCCCCGGCCATGCGCTGGCGGTGCGGGCATCAATGCAATGACAATGAGGAGACATGGATATGCAAGGCAGGCAAACGCAGGGGATGTCCGGCGAGCGGCTTGGGCGGGTCGAACGGTTCATCGACGACGCCTATGTCGCGACCGGCAAGTTGCCCGGCACCCTCATCCAGGTGTGGCGGCGCGGCGAGTTGGTCCTGAACTCGGTGCTGGGCCTGGCTGACCGCGAGCGCCAGGTGCCGTTGGCCGAGGATTCGATCTTCCGCATCTACTCGATGAGCAAGCCCATCACCTCGGTGGCGGTCATGATGCTGGTCGAGGAATGCAAGATCGCCCTGGACGATCCGGTCAGCAAGTACATCCCGGCATGGGAAAACCTGGGCGTCTACGCCGGGGGCTTCATGGAGAGCTTCCAGACGCGCCCGGCCGCGCGCCCGATGCTGGTGGTCGACCTGCTGCGCCACACGTCCGGCCTGACCTATGGTTTCCAGCAGAACACCAACGTCGACGCCGCTTACCGCAAGCAGATGCTGGGCGAACTCGCCACCGGCGGCACGCTGGACGACATGATCGAGAAGCTGGCCAAGCTGCCGCTCGAGTTCTCGCCGGGCGAGGCCTGGAACTACTCGGTCGCCACCGACGTGCTGGGCTACCTTGTCGGCAAGATCAGCGGAATTCCTTTCGAGACCTTCCTGAAGGAACGCATATTCGATCCGCTGGGCATGGTCGACACTGCCTTCCACGTGCCGGAAGACAAGGCCTCGCGCTTTTGCGCCTGCTACGCCGTCGGCTCGCTCGGTTCGAAGGTGGTATCCGCGCGCGCGCCGGTCCTGCAGGACGATCCCCGCACCAGCCCCTACCTGAAGCCGCCCAGCTTCATCTCCGGCGGCGGCGGCCTGGTGTCCACCGCGGCTGACTACATGCGCTTCGCACGCATGCTGTTGCAAGGCGGTGAGCTGGATGGGGTGCGCCTGCTGGGGCCGAAGACCCTGGCGCTGATGACCGCCAACCATCTGCCGGGCGGGGTGGACCTGCCGCGCATGTCGCGCTCCATGTTCAGCGAAGCCACCTATGATGGTGTTGGCTTCGGGCTCGGCTTCGCCACGACGGTGACGCCGGCGACCACGTTGATTCCCGGCAGCGCCGGCGACTTCTTCTGGGGCGGCGCGGCCAGCACCTTCTTCTGGGTCGATCCGCAGGAGGACCTGATCGGACTGTTCCTGACCCAGCTCTTGCCCTCGTCCGCCTACCCGGTGCGCCGCCAGTTGCGCACGCTGGTCTACAGCGCCATCACCGAGCCGGGTGCCGCGGCACGCTAAGCGCAACACGGGACGTGAAGCCTGAGTCGGTATGTCCAGGCTCGGGCAAGGTCAATTGCACGCGGCGCGCAACGTTGGCCTTTGACCTGCCTCGGATAGCAGGCGTCATGCGTGGATGGCGGCGCCGGCGCCACCGCGCCCGGACCGCCTCAAGCCTTCCACTCCGTGGCCTCCCGAACGCTGCCCAGCACGTCCCCCTGCCCAACGTCGCAACCCTCCCATTTGAAGAACTGCAGCTCTTCCGAGCTGGCCAGGCCATTGGCCAGTACCTGCATGCCGAGCGTGTGCGCCAGCGCGATCACGGCACGCGCGATGGCAGCGCGCTTGGCATCGGTTGCCACGTTACGCACGTAGTCCTGGGGAATCTGCAGCCGGTCGGGCAGCAAGCGCTGCAGGTTGGCCAGCGAGATGGGCGTGTTGCCAACGTCGGCCAGCGTGACGGATGCGCCTTGCTCCTGGATGCGGGCGCAGGCCAGGCGGGCGGCTTCGGTGGCGGTGCCCAGCAGGATGCCCGGCAACTGCAGGTCGAGCACGTTGCCGGCTTGGGCGGTCTCGCGCAGGTATTGGCGGAGCAGTTCCGGCAACGCCAGCAATTCGGACTCCTCGGCGCCGGCCATGAGCGGCAGCAGGATGGGGACGCTGACGCGGGCCGGGCTGGATAGGGCGGCTTGCGGATCCGTGTGCCAGGCTAGCGCGAGTTCGCAGGCGCGGCGCAGCAGCGCGGCATTGATCGCGCCAATGAGGCTTGGGCTGCGCACGTGGTTGGCGATCTCGGCATGCGGCATCCAGCCGGTGGGGCCCGGCCACGCCGGCAGCAGCGCGATGGCCGCGATGGCGGCGGAGCCCAGGTCGAACTGGGAGACGGCTTGCAGCCGGTACTGGCCGCTGTGCAGCGCTTGTTCTATGGCAGCTTCGATCTGCGCGCCGCTACCTGCCTCGGTGGCTGGGCGCCCAGGCGCGCACGGCGCGCCTTGCGTGTGCGGGGCCGGCTGGGGCAGGGCATGGGCTTGCTGCAAAGCCTTTACGTACTGGTACGCGCGCAGGCCGCCGATGACGACGGAGGTCAGCTTTTGCGCGGTCATCTCCGTCTTGAGGAAGTAGCCATTGATCTCGTAGCCGGTCACCACCTCGCGCTCCGGCGCCATGCCGGGATGCCCGGTGCGCAGCACGATCTGGAGGTCGGGGTTGCGCAGTTGCTCGCGGATGTAGCGCACCGTGGCCAGGCCGGCATCGTCGGTTTCCATCACGACATCGAGCAGCACGAGCGCCGTATCGGGGTGAGCGGCGAGGTGGGCCCTGCAGGCTTCGCCGGAATAGACGCTGTGGAACTGGATCTTGCGCCCGGAGAAGGTCAGGTCCATCAGCACCAGGCGCGTGATCTCGTGCACGTCGGGGTCGTCATCGACCAGCAGGACCTGCCACGCGGGCATCGACAAGGGGGCGTTCATGGCAGAGTCCTGGTGGATACGATCGGGATGGTGGCCTTCGCCGAGGGCGTGATGCGGGGCATGCGCAGGGTGAAGACGGTGCCGCCGCCCTCGGCACGCCCCGCATGGCCCACGGCGATGGTGCCGCCCAGGCGCTGGGTCACCAGGTTGTAGACCAGATGCAGGCCCAGGCCGCTGCCACCCTTGCCGCGGCGCGAGGTAAAGAAGGGCTCGAAGATCTTCTCATGCAGGGCATCGGGAATGCCGCTGCCGTCGTCGGCGTAGCGGATCACGACTTCGTCACCGGCGGCGAGCCGGGCGGCGATGCGGATGGTGCCGCGCACAGGGCCTGTGTCGCCGCTGCCGAATGCGTGCACCAGCGAGTTCATGACCAGGTTGGTGAGGATCTGCGCGATCGCGCCGGGGTAGCCGTTCATGGCGATGCCGGCCGGGCAGTCGATCAGCAATTGCACGTGCGTGTCGCGCAGGCGCGGATCGAGGCTGACCACGGTCTCGCGGATATAGTCGCCGAGGTCGAAGCCGCGCCGTTTCTCGCTGGTCTGGTCGACCGCCATCTGCTTGAAGCTCTGCACCAGCTCCGCCGCGCGGTTGGCGTTGGACAACAGCAAACGGGCGGATTGCGCGGCATCCGACAGGTAGCGCTGCAGCGCCTCTGGTGCCAGCCTGTTGCTTGCCACCAGCGCCTGCGTGGCGCTGGTGCGGTCCTGCAGGTAGGAGGCGGCGCTGACGGCGATGCCCACCGGCGTGTTGATCTCGTGCGCGACACCCGCGACCAGTCCGCCGAGAGAGGCCATCTTTTCCGCGTCCACCAGGTTCTTGCGCGCGGACTCGAGATGGCGCAGCGACTCCATCAGTTCCGCCTGTGCCAGCTCGCGGCTTTCGTGTGACAGCACGATCCACCACGCGCCGAAAGCCAGCAGCGGCAGGGTGGCCGAATACACGCGCAGCAGCAGGCCGCCGATGCCGTCGGCGTGGGCGGCATGGCCTTCGCCGATCAGCCGGTAGGCGAGCAGGAACACGGCGCCCATGGCCGCCGCGGCAATCACGAACAGGCCGAGGAAGCGCGCCAGCCTGCGCAGGAAATGCGGCGGCAGTATCCGCAGGAAACTGCTTTGCCACGGCGCGGCCTGCATTTGCGCGGCGGTGCCGGGCGCCTTGCAGGCATCGTGGCAATGGTTGTCCAGGCCGCAGCACAGCGAGCAGATCGGCCCCGCATAGAAGGGGCAGTGCGCCATGTCCGGCGCTTCGTAGTCGCGCTCGCAGATGCAGCAGCGGATCGGCTCGTCGGTGTGCTTGTCGAGCGGATGCGGGTCCTCCCGCGCGATGTAGTACCGGCCGCGGGTCGCATAGGCGATCAGGATGGCGCTGGCGAACGAAGCGCCCAGCGCGATAAAGGCGCAATAGGCTTGCGCCAGCGCGCCAAGCAAGCCGGAGTAAGCGCCGATGCCGGCGAGCGAGGCGATCAGCATGGCGCCGCAGCCCACCGGGTTGAACGCATGCAGGTAGGCCCGGCGGAACTCGATGTGCCGCGGGCTGATGCCCAGCGGCTTGAGCACGACAAGGTCAGCGACCAGGGCGCCGAGCCAGGCGATCACCAGGTTGGAATACACGCTCAGCACGGCCTCCAGCGTGCTGAAGATGCCCAGCAGGGTGAGCAACAGCGCGATCAGCACGTTGAACACCAGCCAGACCACGCGGCCCGGATGGTAGTGCGCCAGCCGCACGAACACATTGGACCAGGCCAGTGAGCCCGCATAGGCATTGGTCACGTTGATCTTGATCTGCGACACGAGCACGAACAGCATCGCCACCGCGAGCACCACCTCGGGCCGATCGAATACCTGCCCGTATGCCCACACGTACATGTGGATCGGCTCCATCGCGCGACTGGCGGGCACGCCGGCTTGCAGCGCGAGCACCGCCAGCAGGCTGCCCGCCAGCACCTTGAGGCCGCCGATCACGATCCAGCCCGGGCCGGCCAGCAGCAGCGCGCTCCACCAGCTCCAGCGGTTCTGTGGCGTGCGGTCGGGCAGGAAGCGCAGGTAGTCCACCTGCTCGCCGATCTGGCCCATCAGCGAGAACAGCACGCCGGTGGCGGCGCCAAACGCGAGCACATTGAACGCCGGCGAGGCCGCGTCGCGCCCGGTGAATGCCGCCCATTGCGCCAGCACGCCCGGATCGTGGCGCAGGATGTAGGCGAAGGGCAGCACCAGCAGCACCGCCCACAGTGGCTGTGTCCACATCTGCAGCTTGTTGATCAGCGTGACGCCGAAGAACACCATCGGCACGATCACCAGCGAGCAGACCAGGTAGCCCACTGTCAGGTTCAGGCCGGTGGCAATGGCGAGCGCCTGGGCCAGGATGGCCGACTCCAGCGCGAAGAAGATAAAGGTGAAGGACGCGTAGATCAGCGAGGTGATGGTGGACCCGGCATAGCCGAAGCCCGCGCCGCGCGTGAGCAGGTCGATGTCCACGTTGGCCACGCTGGCGTGGTATGCCACCGGCAGCCCGATCAGGAAGATCAGCGCGCAGACCAGCAGGATGGCCGGGAACGCGTTCTGGAAGCCAAAGCTGAGCGTGACGCTGGCGCCGATGGCTTCCAGCGCCAGGAAGGAGACGCCGCCGATGGCCGTGTTGGCCAGCGTGAACGGCGACCAGCGCCGGTAAGAGCGTGCCGCATAGCGCAGCGCGTAATCCTCCAGCGTTTCGTTCGCGACCCAGGATTGATATTCTCGTTTGATGCGCATGGCGTGGTGGCGTCGGGTGCGATGCGGCTCCGGGAGGGGGGGTGCGATCCGGGTCGGGATGGCTGGCAGCGGGCGCTCCGATTATTGTCTGAATCCGCCCCTCGCGCAATGACATGCGCGCTGCGCTGGAAGGGGCCGAAGCGCGCCGCAACCTGCCGCGGGGATGCTGCGCGGCAGCATGGCGCGGCGCCTTGACATTTAGGGTGCCAGCGCAAACACTGGCCGGCAGTCCTCATATCGAAGAGGCCGGGAGCCGCCGGCATCGCGCTCGCTGTTGCCCGAATCCGCTGTGCCCGATGCCAAGGAGAATGCGCGGTTGCCCGCCCAGAATACCGATAGCGCCGATAGCGCCGATAGCGCCGATAGCCCCAATAGCCCCAATAGCCCCAATAGCCAGGCCGGGGAGCTGATCTACCGTATCCACGCCGCGCGCGACGACGATGGCTGGCGTGGCGTGGTTGCGCTGGTGCGCGATCAGTTCGCCGCGGGCATGGCCGTGCTGGCGCGGCGGCACCTGGCCGGCGGCCAGGGCGCGGTGCTGCACGGCGCCCCGGAGGACCCGGCGTTTTTTCGCACCTTTGCGCAGTACTCCGCGCGCAACCCGTGGTTCCTCTCCAGCACGGCCTACCAGCCCCTGCAGGTGATCAGCGGCGACGACATGCTGGGCAGCGGCGACCTGGTCCGCACGGACTACTACCAGGCGTTGCTGCGGCCCCATCGCTATCTGCATCGCTTGTGCGGGGTGGTGGCGCGCGAGGCGGATGTCGTCTACTACCTTGAGTTGTACCGGCGCGAAGACCAGCGGCGCTTTGCCAGCAAGGAGAAGGCGGAGTTCCGCGGCCTGCTGGCGCATATGGCGCTGTCGCTGGAAAACCGCTGGCACCGCCACAGCGCCGCCGACCTGAGCCAGGCGCTGATGTGCGTCATCGACGGCCATCCTAACGCGACCTTCCTGGTCGAGCAGGATGGGCGCATCGTCTACTGCAACCGCAGCGCGCAGGCGCTGTGCGGGCAGGGCAGCGGCCTGTACCGGGATGGCGAGTATCTTGCCGCGGTGATGCCGACCGACCACCGCACCTTGCACGAGATGCTGGCCACGCTGGCCGGGGCTGCCCAAGGACTTCCCCCCAACGCCGGCGACACGCGCGACGCCCACCCGGGCCAGGCCGCGCTGGTGCCCACGCAGGTGCTGTCGGTTTCCGCGCCCGGCTTTGCCTTGCCCACGACGCTCACGCTGCAGCCCGCCGGCGCATCCATGCGCAACGGGCTGGGCGAGGAGCGCGCGCTGGTGGTGGTCAGCGCGCGCCGGCAGGGCGCGGAGCATGCGCACCACGATTGCCTGTTCGCGCGCCAGTTCAAGCTGAGCGAGGCCCAGGCGCGGGTCAACGCGCTGGTCTTCGCCGGCCACTCCATTGCCAGCCTGGCGCAGGTACTGCACGTGTCCGAGAACACGGTGCGCAGCCACCTCAAGCAGATCTTCCAGAAGACCAACACCCATGGCCAGATGGAATTGGTGCGCCTGCACGCGCAGCATTGCCCGCCGGCCTGAACATCCCTCACCTGGCCATCGCGCCGCCACCTTATCCGTCGGCTCATCCAATTGGGTGAGGCAGCCTCACCCAGCCGCATGACGCGCGGAATCCTCGCCGTGAAGGATTCGCATCCGCGCGGGCCTGCTTATAGTTGACCCGTCGCCACGCGGTGCCGCGAGGCAGCCGGCGCCAACAGAAAAAGAACAACCAGAATCCGTCACGGAGGAGATACGCCATGCTAGGCCTGACGTTGCTTTACGTAGGAGCCGTGCTGTGCCTGAACGGCTTGTGGTTGCTGGGCAAGATTGGCGACCGCGAGATCTGGGTCGTCAATATCTTTGCCGGCGGGGTGACGATGCTGGTGTCGCTGCGGCTGATCTTCGGCGGCGAGGCGGATAGCGCATCCATCAAGGCCGGTGCGCTGACGCTGCTGTTTACCTTCACCTACCTGTGGGTTGCGCTCAACCGCTTCAACGGTGCGGACGGGCGTGGCCTGGGCTGGTTCAGCCTGTTCGTGTCGGTCACGGTGATTCCTGTCGCCATTGATGCGCTGCGCCATGCCAACTCCGTCTGGGATACCTGGTTCGCCTGGTGCTGGGTCGGCTGGGGCGTGCTGTGGTTCCTGTACTTCCTGTTGCTGGCGATGCAGCGCCCGATCCTCAAGTTCACCGGCGTTGCCACTGTGCTGGCAGGCATCGCCACCGGCTGGCTGCCAGGCTATCTGCTGCTGAGCGAATCATTCAGATAGACCCCAACGATAGACCCCAAAGCGGCGGCGGGCAGCCGCACGCGACCAACGCTGATCCAGGCATGCAGCCAAGGCGGCTGCATCGTTTCACGGCCGCAATCCGGCGATTGACCGGACACACACCAAGGAGACAGGCATATGGCAGATACCCTGATCAAGGTCGATCTCGCGCAATCGGCGTACGAGAACGAACAGGTCCACAACCGCTGGCACCCGGACATTCCCATGGCCTGCTGGGTCAACCCCGGCGACGAGTTCATCCTGGAAACCTATGACTGGACCGGAGGCTTCATCAAGAACAACGAGTCGGCGGATGACGTGCGGGACATCGATCTGTCCATCGTCCACTTTCTCTCCGGGCCGGTGGGCGTGCACGGGGTCAAGCCGGGCGACCTGCTGGTGGTCGACCTGCTGGACGTAGGCGCCAAGCCAGAAAGCCAGTGGGGCTTCAACGGCTTCTTCTCGAAGCAGAACGGCGGCGGGTTCCTGACGGACCATTTCCCGCTGGCGCAGAAATCCATCTGGGACTTCCATGGTGTCTACACCACTTCGCGCCATGTGCCCGGCGTGGAGTTCGCCGGGCTGATCCATCCCGGGCTGATCGGCTGCCTGCCCGACCCCAAGCTGCTCCATACCTGGAACGAACGCGAGACAGGGCTGATCAAGACCGACCCCGACCGCGTGCCGCCGCTGGCCAACCCGCCGTTTGCCGCGACCGCCCATATGGGCAAGCTCGTTGGGGACGCCGGCAGGCGGGCGGCCGCCGAGGGCGCGCGTACCGTGCCGCCGCGCGAGCATGGCGGCAACTGCGACATCAAGGACCTGTCACGTGGCTCCAAGGTGTACTTCCCGGTGTATGTGGATGGGGCGGGGCTGTCGGTCGGCGATCTGCACTTCAGCCAGGGCGACGGCGAGATTACCTTCTGCGGTGCCATCGAGATGGCGGGGTGGGTGCACATGCGGGTGAACGTGATCAAGGACGGCATGGCGAAGTACGGCATCAAGAACCCCATCTTCAAGCCCAGCCCGATCACGCCGACCTACAACGACTACCTGATCTTCGAGGGTATCTCGGTGGATGAACAAGGCAAGCAGCACTACCTCGACGTGAACGTCGCCTACCGCCAGGCTTGCCTGAACGCGATCGAATACCTGACCAAGTTCGGCTACTCGCGCGCGCAGGCCTACGCCATCCTGGGCACGGCACCGGTGCAGGGGCATATCAGCGGCGTCGTGGACATCCCGAACTCCTGCGCCACGCTCTGGATACCGACGCAGATCTTCGACTTCGATATCCGGCCGCAGGCCAATGGGCCCATTGTGCATATCAAGGGCGGTGCCGACGTCCTGCTTTCGCAGGATGTGGCCTGAATGCCGACCTGAGCGCCAGCCAGAGATGTGAAGTCACGGCGGGCGCGGGCTCCCGCCTTCCTCGGGGGCCCGCGCTTGCCACTTTCCACTGAGCGGAGAGACCTGTATGCCAATGTATGAATACGCCTGCGAGGCGTGCGGCAGCTTCACCGCGGTGCGCCGCATCGACGAGCGCGACGCGCCGCAGCCATGCCCCGGCTGCGGCCACGCAGCCCGGCGCCAGGTCACCGCGACCATGCTGGCCCTGATGCCATCGTCCCGCCGCGCCGCGCATGCGGGCAACGAGCGCAGCGCCCACGCGCCATTGAGTTCCCAGGGGCACCGCCATGGGCCAGGTTGTGGCTGTTCGGGCGGCAGCGTCGGCCTGGCCGGCAAGCCGGGCGCGGCCAAGTCCTTTCCCGGCACGCGGCCCTGGATGATCAGCCACTAGGGGAACCAGCCCGATGGCCCGATGGGAGCCGGGCCGATCGCCATCCAGGCTATTCGTCAACGACGATCGAGCCGCGCACCCGGTCCAGCAGCGGCAGCCATGCGCCGCGCGCCGTGTCGCGGCACGAGAGGATGAGCAGCAGTTCCTGGTCCGGCGTATAGATGTCGAAATGCTGGACGAAGATCGTGCCTTGCGCGCCGGTGCGCACGTAGTTGATTGCAATCGCCGGCCAGCCACCGATTTTTTCGATGCGGGGCTCGTCGATGGAGAGCATCTCCCTGCCCGATGTCTTCAGGGAGTCGCGCATCCTGCGCTCGAAGCTCGCGCCATATGCCAGAAGCAGTGACCTGTCGAACCGGCGGACCTGCTCGGGCGTGACCGGCCCTTGCGCCATCGAGTTGACGATCACGGCCGCGTACGGATTCCGCACATTGGATACGGCATGCAGGAGGTTGACCGTTTGGCCCGGCGGCGCCGGGACGATGGAGACGCCCCCCACCGCGTCCGCGATAGTGCCGTGGGCCCGGCCTTGGGCGCCGGACAGGATGGTCCAGTCCCTGGGAACCTGAACGGCAATCTGCCTGGCGAGCCTGATTTGCACGAAAGGCGCTTGCTCGCCCCCACCGGCCTGGGCGAAGCACGGCGCGACATTCAGGGCCAGGCCCAGCGCGCAGGCAGCCGCTGCCGCCAGCACAAGCCTGCAGCATTGCGCACGCATGCTCCCTCCGTCGTGATCCCGAACAGAAACAATATAGACGCGAAGCGGCTATCCGGCACGGATCCTGGCGTCGCCCGAGCGCCTTGGTTGTTGCCCGGCCAGACGCCGGGGTGCATGCCGGCGGCCGCTGCGGCTGGCGTGTCCCATGCGAATCGGACGGGGCATGGCAGGGTAGGGTGGGACGGGGTAGGACAGGACTCAGCCCGCGACCACATTGCGCGGCGAGCCAGCCGCGAACGCCGCGATATTGTCGATCAACTGGTCCGCCAGGGCCTGCATGGCCTCCCGGCTCGCCCAGGCCACGTGCGGCGTGAGCAGGAAGGCGGGGTGGTCGCGCAGTGCGTGGAACGGGTGGCCGGGGCCGGGCGGCTCCTGGGTGGCTACGTCGAAACCGGCCCCGGACACCTGTCCTTGCCGCAGCGCCTGGACCAGCGCCGCCTCGTCGACCAGCCCGCCACGCGCGGTGTTGATCAGCAGCGGGCGGCGCGTCATCTGCGCGAACTCCTCGCGGCCGATCAGCCCCACGTTGGCGGGGGTCAGCGGGCAGTGCAGCGTGATGATGTCGCTCAGGCGCAGCATGTCCGCGAAGGGCGTGTGTTGCGCGTCGGCGCTGTGCTGGCCCTTGCGGGCGGCGTACAGCACCTTGAGCCCCAGCAGCCGGGCGATCTCGCCCACCGCGCGGCCCAGGGTGCCGCCGCCGACGATGCCGATGGTCGAGCCGGCCAGGTCGTGGATCGGGTAGTCGTGAAAGCAGAACTGCCCCGAGGCCTGCCAGCGGCCCGCGCGCACTGCGTCGCAATAGGCATGCAGGCTGCGGCGCAGCGCGAAGATCAGCGCGAAGGTGTGTTCGGGCACGGTATGCACGGCATAGTTGCGCACGTTCGACACGCAGATGCCCCGGGCGGCGCAGGCGTGCAGGTCGACGTGGTCGGTGCCGGTGGCCGCGATCGCCACCAGGCGCAGGCTGGTGGCCTGGCGCAGCACCTCGGCCGGCAGCTTGACCTTGTTGGTGATCACGATCTGTGCGCTGGCGATGCGCGCGGCCACTTCATGCGGCGCGGTGGCGTCAAAGACCGTCAGCCGGTGCGCGAACGGCAACGCGCGCAGCACGGTCTCGGGGGCCAGCGTGCCGCGGTCCAGGAAAACGACTTCCGGCGTGGTCTGGGATGGGTTCATGGTGTTTGCCTGTCGGTAAGCCTGTCGGTCAGCCCGGGTGGTGAATGCGCCATGCCGCCGGCCATCGGGCGGCGCGCGCGGACCGGCCATGGTGGCCCCGGGCGCCCAAATTGACAATGCCGTTCTCGTCCACTAGCCTTTCCCGATTCTCAAACCTCGGGGCATGGCTGGATGGCCTTGGCCATCCAGCCGCCATCGATGCCGCCGCCCACCGGACGCTTTCGCGTGATCAATCCCGCCCATCTCGACCTGCAGTCCCTGCGCCTGTTCCTGGTGGTGGCGCAGAGCGGCAGCTTTACCAAGGCCGCCGAGCGCACCCACATGACGCTGTCGGCGCTCAGCCGCCGCGTTGCCGACCTGGAAAAGACCACCGATTGCGCCTTGTTCGTGCGGCTGCCGCGCGGGCTTGAGCTCACCCCGGCCGGCCATGGGCTGGTCGGCCATGCGCGGGCCGTGCTGGATACCGTGAATCGCCTGGCGGGCGACATGAGCGATTTCGCCATCGGCGTGCGGGGGCATGTGCGCGTGTGGGCCAACACCTCGGCCATCATCCAGTTCATGCCGCGGGACCTGGGCGTGTTCCTGCATGCGCAGCCGCTGATCCGCGTCAGCCTGGAGGAGCGCATGAGCGGCGAGGTGATCGCGGCGGTGGCGGGCGGGCAGGCGGATATCGGTGTGTTTGCCGACAACGTCGCAGCCGGCGCACTGGAAAAGTTCGAGTACCGCCGCGACCGCCTGGTGGTGCTGGTGCCGCCGGATCATCCGTTGGCGGCGCGCGCCGAGGTGGCCTTCGCCGACGCGCTCGAATACGATTTCGTCGGCCTCAACCCGGGCAGCTCGCTGCTGCAGCGGCTGGCCGACGCCTCGGCCGCGCTGGAGCGCGTGCTCAAGCTGCGCGTGCAGGTCAGCAGCTTCGATGCGATCTGCCGCATGATCGAGGCGGGCCTTGGCATCGGGGTCTTGCCGGAGGGCGCCGTGCGCGCCGAGATCCTTGGCGCCGGGTTGCGCGCCATCCGCCTTGCTGATCCGTGGGCCTCGCGCACGCTGTGGCTTGGCGTGAAATCGGCCGCAGCGCTGCAGCCCGAGGCGCGCAAGCTGTTCGATCACCTGCTGGCGCCGCACTGAGGCGGCCGCTTCAGCCTTGCGCTTTCGGAAAGGGTGCTGGCGCATTCCGACATGTTCATCTGCTTGCGCGACTGCCATGATGGCTTTCGGCTAAACCGCAAAGAGAGCAAGCGCGACATGATTGACCACCTCGACCACCTGGTGCTGACCAGCACCGATGCCGGCGCCACCATCGATTTTTATACGCGCGTGCTCGGCATGCAGATGGAGACCTTTGGTGAGAACCGCGTGGCGTTCCGCTTCGGCAACCAGAAGATCAACCTGCACGTGCGCGGCGCGGAGTTCGAGCCGAAGGCGCACCTGCCGGTGCCCGGCGCGCTGGATCTGTGCTTCATTGCGTCGATCCCGCTCGATGCGGTGATCGAGCGGCTGCGCGCCGCCGGCTGGCCCATCGTTGCGGGCCCGGTCGCGCGGACCGGCGCCACGCAGAAGATCCGCTCCGTCTACGTGCGCGATCCGGACCTGAACCTGATCGAGATCTCCGAGCTGGCGGCGCCGTGACCAGCGCGATGGCGTTGAATAACGTGCCGGCGCGAGCGCTGCGCGTGCTGCTCGCGCCCGATTCGTTCAAGGGCAGCCTGGACGCGCCGGCGGTGGCCCGGCATATGGCCGAGGGCATCCGCCATGCGCTGCCGCACGCCGTGGTCACGCAGGTACCGATTGCCGATGGCGGCGAAGGCACGGCCGCCGTGGTGGCCGCGGCATGCGGCGGCCGCTGGCATGCGGTGGACGTGACGGATGCCAACGGCCAGCCGGTGCGCATGCCGTTTGCCGCCTGCGAGAGCACGGCGCTTGGCGCCTTCGCGATTTTCGATGTGGCGGCGGTGGCCGGCCTCCCCGACGCGGTGGCGGCGCCCGGCGCGCGCACCACGCGCGGGGTGGGGCAGGCCATACGCGGGATTGCCGCGCGGGGTTTCGCCACCATCGTCATTGGCCTGGGCGGCTCCTCGACCAACGATGCCGGCGCCGGCATGCTCTCGGCGCTGGCGTTGGACTTCCTCGATGCCGCGGGCGAGCGCATCGACCCGGTGCCCGACAATCTTGCGTCGATCCGCAGCCTGCGCCCTCGCGTCGATGCGGATCTGCTGCAAGGGCTGCGCCTGGTGGCGCTCACCGATGTCACCAGCCCGTTGTGCGGGCCGCATGGCGCCAGCATGATGTTTGGCGGGCAAAAAGGCGTGGCGGACCTCGCGCAAGCGGACGAGGTGATCGGCGAGTTCGCGGGCCGTTGCGAGCTGGCGCTCGGTTGCCACGCAGCGCTAGCGCAGGGCGCGGGCGCCGCGGGCGGGCTGGGTTTTGCCTTGCGGCTGCTTGGCGCGCCATTGCTGCCGGGAGGCAGCTTTATTCTCGATACCGCCGGGCTGGCGACGGTGGCCGGGTACGACTGGATCCTGACCGGCGAAGGCCGCTCTGATCGCCAGACCTTGCTTGGCAAGGGCCCGGCGCTGATCGCGGCGCTGGGACGCCGGCACGGCGTGCCCGTGACCTTGCTATCGGGAGCGATTGCCGATGGCGCGCTGCTGCGCGAGGCATTCGATGGCTGCTTCTCGGTGCAGGCCGGCCCTGCGTCGCTGGCCTGGTCGATCGCGCAGGGCGGGGCGCTGCTGGAAGCCGCCGCCGCGCAGCTGGCGCGGCTCTACGCGGCCGCGCGGCGTTCCGCTTAGAAGGACGACCAGTCGGATGCCGAGGCCGGCGCCGAAGCCGCAACAGCACGCGGTGCCACCTGTGCCACCGGTGCGGCGCGGCGCGGCGACGATGCCGCAGGCCGGCCTGCGGCTCGCACGGCATGGGGCACAGCTGCACTCGCCGCACTCGCCGTGCCGGCTACGCCCTGGTTGCCCAGCCGGAACACCGCCACCGTGTCTTTCAGCTTGGCGGCTTGCTCTTCCAGCGATTGCGCCGCCGCCGCCGCTTCCTCCACCAGCGATGCGTTCTGCTGCGTCACTTCATCCATCTGGCTCACCGCGTGCGCGACCTGGTCGATGCCGGCGGTCTGCTCGACGGACGCGGCGGAGATCTCGCCCATGATGTCGGAGACGCGCTGGATGTCGCGGATGATCTCGGTCATGGTCGAGCCCGCCTGGTCCACCAGCGCGGTGCCGGTCGTCACGCGCGCCGAGGATTTGTCGATGAGGTCCTTGATCTCCTTGGCGGCGCTGGAGGAGCGCTGCGCGAGCGAGCGCACCTCGCCGGCGACGACCGCGAAGCCCCGGCCTTGCTCACCGGCGCGCGCCGCTTCCACGGCCGCATTCAGCGCCAGGATGTTGGTCTGGAAGGCGATGCCCTCGATGATGCTGATGATGTCGGCAATGCGGGTTGAGCTCTCGTTGATCTCGCTCATGGTCGCGACCACGTCGCGGATCACCTCGCCGCCGTGATTGGCGGTTTCCGATGCCGTGGCCGACAGCACCGCAGCCTGGCGCGCGTTGTCCGCGTTCTGCTTGACGGTGGTGGTGAGCTCTTCCATGCTGGCCGCGGTTTCTTCGAGCGACGCGGCTTGCTGTTCGGTACGCGACGACAGGTCGATGTTGCCGGCGGCAATCTGCTTGGTGGCCGCCGCGATCGTTTCGCTGCCCGTGCGCACGGACAAGACGGTTTGCGCCAGGCCGTCCTGCATCTTCGCGATGCCTGACAGCAACTGGCCCATTTCATCCTGCGAGTGGATTTCAACGGGGCGGCTCAGGTCGCCCGCGGTGATGTGGCCGAAGTGCGCGAGCGCCGCGTCGAGCGGGCGCGCAATGGCGCGGCGCAGGGCTACCCAGCTATAGATGGCCAGCGCCAGCCCCGCCAGCAACGCGGCAATGGTGATCGCTCTGAAGGTGGCATAAGACGCCTCGGCGGCCTCATAGCTGCGCTTGGCCAGCGCCGACTGGAACTGGCTGAGCGTTTCGCCGCTGGCTTGCAGCGCGGCGTAGTACGGCGTTTGCGCGACCCCCGCCTCGACGATCTTCTGGTGGTCGGCCGACTTGACGGCGGCGGCGAAGGCATCGAGCGCAACGTACAGCGCCTTGCGCTTGGCGATGACATCCTGGGCCAGCCGCTCTTCTTCCGCGTCGCGCGGCAAGGACAGGTAACGCTGCCAGGCGGACTCTGACTGCGCCAGGAATTTCTCCGTGCGGGTCAGCAGTTCGGCAGCGTGGGGAGATTCCGGCTCCATGCCAGCACTGAACAGCGCCGTGCGGACCCGGCCC
This sequence comes from Cupriavidus sp. PET2-C1, assembly GCF_054515855.1. NCBI lineage: Bacteria > Pseudomonadati > Pseudomonadota > Betaproteobacteria > Burkholderiales > Burkholderiaceae > Cupriavidus > Cupriavidus sp. PET2-C1. The sequence continues at coordinate 2,486,592 of NZ_CM137259.1, read as the reverse complement.
AGCCAGATATCGGCCTCCGCGATCGCCATGGCGCTCGGCATCTGGTTGGCATACGTGGCATGGTTCGCCGCGTTGCTGCGCGACATGCCGAGCAAGCCCAGTGCACCGACGACAAGCAGCAAGACGGAAAGCACGAGCATCGCAATGGCGAGCCGTGCCTTGATGGTTAAGTTGGGGAGCATTGTTTAATCCATGGATTGAGAGGGATCTCAATGCTCGTTTACGGCGACGCCATTTGAAGTTGAAGCAAGGCCTCGACGCGCTGGCTGTTTGCTACAAGCACGAACGCGCGGAGCAAATCGGGCGCGCGCGTGGTGGGTAGCCCCCGGGCAGGCAGGCGGGTGAAGCTGTAGGGCAAACTTGTCTACCAGGGCGAACAGAGATTCCCGCTGCCTGGACAATGAAGGCCTCGCGGCTGCTCGCCCGGAACGTGCTGCAAAGCCGGAGCAAGAACGCACTGGAAACGACACATGCCTTCAATTGCGCATGGTGCGCGCTGGCGCGATGGGCGCAGCCGCCACCATTTCGCGCACCATGGCGCGAAAGCGCATCACGGCTGCCGGCAGCGCGCCCTGGCGCATCGCGAGGTGCAGGGGCGCGCTCAGCGGCGGGCTATCGCCCAGCGGGCGATAGACGATGTCCTCGCCACCCAGGCGGTGCATGGACGCGGGCACCACGGACACGCCAAGGCCTGCTGCCACCAGGCTTAGCGTGGCCGGCAGGCGCGGCGCTTCCTGCGCCACCAGCGGGCTGAAGCCCGCGGCGCGGCAGGCGGTCAGGATCGCGTCATACAAGCCGGGCCCGGCGGGGCGGCGATAGAGGATGAACGGCTCGCGCGCCAGCGCTGACAGCGGCAGCGCGCCGGCCTGCGCCGCCAGCGGGTGCCCGGCCGGCAACGCCGCTAGCATCGGCTCGTCAAGCACGGCATCGAGCACCAGCCCGGCGGTGCTGCCCACCGGCGAGCGGACGAACGCGGCGTCCAGCCGCTCGTGCAGGATCGCGTCCACCAGTTCGCTGGTGCCGGCTTCCTCCAGCGTCACGGCAACGCCCGGCACGCTCTCGCGAAACCGGCGCAGCACGGCGGGCACGAAGGGGTGCAGGGCGGCGGAGCTGGTAAAGCCCACCGCCAGCCGCCCTTGCTCGCCGGCCGCGGCGCGGCGCACCACATCGGCCACGCCTTCGGCCCGGGCCAGCACGGCGCGGGCCTCTTCCAGCAGCGCCAGGCCGGCCTCTGTCGGGCGCACGCCGCGCGGCAGGCGGCGCATCAGCAAAACACCCAGCTCCTCTTCCAGCCCGCGCAACAGGCGCGTGAGCGGCGGCTGCTGCATGCCCAGGCGCTCGGCGGCGCGGGTGACGTGGCTTTCCTCGGCCAGGACGACGAAGGCGCGCAGCCGGCGTAGATCAATCATTGCCATACTCTCAAAGTATTGAAAACGTGCTCAATATGCATTGGAAATCATAGCAGTTCGGCCCTATCCTGACGGCATGCATCGGGCATCCACGGAGCACGGCCATGCAAGAACAAGATCTGGCAAAGGACAACGACGGGAACAACGACAGGGACAACGACAAGGACGCCAATCTTCCCGCGTCGTCGCATCCGGGCAACCTGCTTGAGTTAGACGCCACGCCGCGCACCTTCGCCGACACCATGGAGGCATGGCGCACGTCCTGCCCACGGCTGTCCGCGTGGGAGGATGCGACGACGGCCGGCCTGGTGGGCATGGCGTCCCGGCCCGGCGTGCCGCGCGCGCAGGCCATCGTCGCGCTGACCGCCAAGGGCAGGGCCGCGTTGCAGCAGGCCAGGCAGCCCGCGATGCCGAAGAATCCGAACAAGCCAGATCTTCCAAATCACTAGAACCGAACCCGCAAAGGAGCAGCAATGACTTGGTCAGCCAAGCAATACGTGAAATTCGAGAACGAACGTACCCGCCCGGTGCGCGACCTGCTGGCCGCGGTACCGGGGCGCGAGCCGCGCGTCGCGGTGGACATCGGCTGCGGCCCGGGCAACTCGACCGAAGTGCTGGCCGCCTGCTTTCCCGGCGCGAGCGTGACCGGGCTGGACAGCTCGGCCGACATGGTCGAAGCCGCGCGCAAGCGGTTGCCGAAATTGCAGTTCGAGGTAAGCCGCATCGAAACCTGGTACGACCCGGGCCCCTATGACGTGATCCTCGCCAATGCCGTGCTGCAATGGCTGCCCGACCACGGCCGCCTGCTGCCCGCGCTTGCCGCGAAGCTGGCGCCCGGCGGCAGCCTCGCAATCCAGGTGCCCGACACGCTGGACACGCCAGCGCACCGCCTGATGCGCGAAGTCGCCGCCGACGGCCCGTGGGCCGGCAAGCTGGCCGCCGCTTCGCAGGCGCGTACCGGGCTGCAGGGCGCCGGCTGGTACTACGAACTGCTGCGCGCGCATTGCGCAGCGGTCGATGTTTGGCACACCACCTACCACCACGCGCTGGCCGGCGGCCCGGCGGCGATTGTCGAGTGGTTCAAGGGCACCGGCCTGCGCCCCTTCCTGGACCCGCTGGATGAAGCCGAGCGCGCGGCTTACCTGGAGCGCTACACCGCGGAAGTGGCGCGCGCCTATCCGCCGATGGCGGACGGCACGGTGCTGCTGCCGTTCCCGCGGTTCTTCATCGTGGCCACACGCTAAGGGCGGGGCCGGGGCTTGTTTCAGGCGCTGGCTGTGAGCGCGCTGACGTCCATCACGTACATCTGCCGTTCGCCGTCATGGATCGAGTCGATGCAGGCGTGGCGGCCGTCGCGGCTCCAGCGCGGATGCAGGTCGCAGCGGTTCTCTTTCTTGAGACCCGGGTCCGTGTAGAAGCTGCCCAGGTCGTGGCGCAGGCCGGTGGCCACGTCGTAGAGAAAGAGGATCCGCTCGTTGGTGGCACTGTCTGGATAGGTGTCGCTGAGCAACCAGTTGCGCGCCACCGGCGAGAACGTCATGTGGCCGTTTTCGGTCAGCACGCCCTTACCGACGACCTGCACCTCGCCGCCCACGCTGTCGTGATAAAGGTGGTAATGGATGCTGCCGGCGTGCGGCCCCCACACGATGATGTGCTCGTCATCCTGCCACAGCGGATGCGAGATCTGGTATTCGGACTTCTCGTAGTCGAATGTGCCGACCGCGTTGGGATCGAAATCCTCAGCGAGCTGCGGCAGCGGATGGTCGGAGCACTCCAGCAGGCGCAGGTCGGAGCCGTCCGGATTGACCGTGATGAGCCGGTGCAGGAAGCACGTCTCGTCCTTGACGCGCTCGGTCCAGCGGTGCAGCAGCAGCACGCGCGACGAGCGCGGGTTGATCTCGATATGGCTGACCCAGTGGATGGCCTTGTCCATCGAGGCCTTCGGGTGGAAGTTGCGCAGGTCCTGGTAGCTCAGCACCAGGCGCGTCTTGCCGGTACGCAGGTCCATGTAGTGGATGCCGTCGTTCGCCGGCGCGTTGGGCAGAGGCGGTTGAGGCGTCGCGTCGCTGTAGCCGATGGTCTGGTGCGTCATGTACAGGCGGCGGTAATTCACGCAAAGGCCGTATTCGCTGCTCGGCGCGACCACATACACGGGCATGGGCAGCGTCTTGTCTTCGCCCGTCTCCACGTTGTGCACCGTTGCGCCTAGGTGCGGATAAATGGCCGACGCGTCGTCCGTCCGGCAGTTGTAGATGAGCTGCCTTCCGGGCGCGCCATCCAGCCACTGCAGTTGCGCCCCCATCTGCCAGTTCCAGGCGGTGGTCTGGCCTACGCGGTGGAAGCGGTCGCCGTCCTGCAGGTCGAAGAAGCCGATCTCGGCCACCAGGTCCGGCGTCAGTTCGGCGTCGGCCATCGGCACGCGCTGTGCCAGCACGTAGCGCTGGCTGCGGTCCCAGGTGCTCTTGTTGTAGTAGCCGAAGAAATGGTGGAGGCCGTCCGCGCCCAGCCGCCGGTAGGGCTGCGGGCTGGCAATGATGCGTGAGGAATGCATGAGGCTGGGTTTCCGTTGAGACTGGGTGTGCTGGTGCAAGGCGGGTTTGCCGCCTTGGCATTGCGCCGCCTTGCTCCGTGTTAGTCCGTGTTATTCCGCGCTGATCTTGCCCTTGGCGATGACCAGGTCCCAGCGCGCTTTTTCCGTCGCGATAAAGCGCTGCGCGGCGTCGCGGGTGTTGGCCACCGGGGTCATGCCTTGCTCCTGCAGACCCTGGCGGAACTCGGGCGTGGCGACGATCTGCCGGATATCGGCGTTGAGCTTGTCGGCGATCGCGTCCGGCACCTTGGCGCTGACGGCCACCGTGGTCCAGGACGTTGCCACGAAGCCGGGATAGCCGGACTCCGCTGCCGTCGGCACGTCGGGCAGCGCGGGCGAGCGCACCTTGCCGGTCACGGCCAGCGCCTTGAGCTTGCCCGAGCGGATGTAGGACAGCGTGGTCGGCGGATTCTCGAACATCATGTCGATCTGGCCGCCCAGCAGGTCGGTCATGGCCGCCGCGCTGCCTTTGTAAGGCACATGGACCAGCGGCGCGCCGGCGTTGAGCTTGAAGAGTTCGCCCATCATATGGACCGAGGACCCGACACCGGCCGAGCCGAATGTCATCGTGTCCGGGCGCTGGCGCGCGGCCGCTGCCAGCTGCTGCAGGTTGCTGGCGGGCACCTTCGGGTTCACCACGACCACGTGCGGCATCTCGGCCAGCACGGTGACGATCTTCAGGTCCGTGGCCGGGTTGTAGTTGAGCTTCTTGTAGGTGTTGTAGGTGGCGTGCAGGCCGATAGAGCCAAGCAGCAGGGTGTAGCCGTCGGCAGGTGCATCGACCACCGCCTTGCCGCCGATATGGCCTCCCGCGCCCGGGCGGTTTTCCACCACCACGGATTGCTTGTAGAGCCGGCCCAGGCGGTCTGCCAGCATGCGGCCCTGCATGTCGGAGCTGCCGCCAGCGCTGAATGGCACGATGATGCGAATGGTCCTGTCGGGGTATCCCTGCTGGGCGAACGCGCTGCCCGCGAAGGTGGCGCCTAGGACGGCTGTGGCCACGCAGGATTTCCAGCCATGCTTGAACAGCAACTTCCGCAAATTCCGCTTCATCGGTGTGTTCTCCCTCGTTTTTGACCGCCTGGCCCGGCTATCGGCGGCGGCGTTCGTCTTGATCGTGCGGCGAGTGTAGGGGGGCGACCTTATTCTGAATAATGCTTTATCGGGAGGGGGCTATGCAGCCGTGATATATCCTCCCGATCTGATCGATCGTGACGTTTCCCATGCCCAGACCCCTGAATTTCCGTGAAATCGAAGCCTTCCGGGCGGTGATGCTCACCGGCACCACCACCGCCGCCGCCGTGATGCTGCACACGACCCAGCCGTCGGTGAGCCGGCTGCTGGCCCAGATGCAGACCGCGGCGGAGCTCAAGCTGTTTGATATACAGAAGGGGCGGCTACGCCCCACGCAGGAAGCGCGCCGCTTGTTCGAGACGGTGCAGCATCACTTCATGGGGCTGGCAAGGATCGAGCAGGACGTGGCGGTGCTGCGTAAGTCGGGCACCGGCGTGCTGCGCATCGGCTGTACGCCGTCTCTCGGGCTGGGCGTGATGCCGCAAGTGGTCGGCGAGTTCTCGCGGCGCCACGCCGATGTGCATGTCAACCTGCAGACCGTAGGCGGGCACCATCTGCGCGAGGGCCTGCTCAATGGCCAGTATGACCTGGTGCTGTCCACCAGCCATCTCGACGATCCCCACTTCGATGTGCGGGTCATGCACCGCACCAATGCCGTTTGCGTCATGCATCCCGGTCACGCGCTGGCCGGGCACGGCACGATTCACGTGCGTGACCTGCAGAACCAGTTCCTGCTCACCCTGAACGCCGATGACGAACTGCATGTGGCGTTCCTGCGCGGCATGCGGCAATGGCAGGTGGAGCCATCGGCCACCATCGAGACCACTTACTCCGGCACGATCTGCAGCATGGCGGCGGAGGGGGCCGGCATCGGCATCGTGAACCCGTATGTGGCCGAGGTATTCGCGCATGGGCTGCGCGTGCTGCCGCTGCTGCCGGCTTGCCCGGTGGAAGTGCGCATGGCGCTGTCCAGCCAGTCGGCCAGCTCTGCAATTACCGAGGAATTCGCCGCGCTGCTGGAGACTCGCTTTGCAGCGCGCGACGCGCGCTGATCCGGCCAGGCTCAGGCCTTGCGCAGATAGCAGGCCTTGAGCATGAAGCTGCCGGCGTCCATCTTGCAGTCGACCTCGTGGTCGCCGCCCACCAGCCGGATGCTCTTGACCTTGGTGCCCATCTTCAGCGTGATGGACGAGCCCTTGACCTTCAGGTCCTTGATCAGCACCACGGCGTCGCCGTCGTTCAGCACGGCGCCGTTGGCATCCTTCACCACGGCCTGGGCGCTGTCATCGTCCTGCGCGGCGGCCACCATGGCCCACTCGTGGCCGCAGTCGGCGCAGACGTAGTTGTCGCCGTCGGGGTAGGTGTTCTCCAGGGCGCATTGGGGGCAGGCGGGGATGGTGGGGATGGTGGGCATGACGGCTTCCGGTTGCTTGAGGCTTTTGGGGGGCTAGAGTATAGCGGGCGGCCGGCCCGCGTTCGGCCACGGCGTATGGTCCGTTCAGATAATCGTGATTCTCTCGCGCCGGCTTATCCGGCAACCTTCGGCCAGCACCCTAGCACCCTAGAACAGGCAAGCGCCCCAGCTTGCCGGCCTGAGTTTCGGAGACAACGATGATTGGCATGACCGTGATGAAGCACGTAGGCACTGGCTTGAAGTGGATGGTTTTCGGACCGCTTGCGGCGGGGCTTGCCTCGGGCGCAATGGCCGCGGAAGCGTTCCCATCCAAGCCGCTCACGCTGGTGGTTCCCTTTTCGGCTGGCGGCCCGACGGACGTCGTAGCGCGGGCACTTGCGCAGGCGATGTCCAGGGATCTCGGGCAAAGCGTGATCGTGGAGAACCGCCTCGGTGCCGGCGGCACGGTCGCGGCGGCCTACGTCGCGCGGGCCCAGCCGGATGGCTACACGATCCTGATCCACCACAACGGGATGGCAACGGCGCCCGCGCTGTACAAGAAGCTGTCATATAGCCCGCTGAAGGATTTCGAGTACGTCGGGCAAGTCGCGGATGTCCCGATGACGCTGCTCGGGCGCAAGGACCTGCCCCCGGCCACCACGCAAGACCTGATGAAGTACGTCGCCCAGAACAAGGACAAGGTATCCCTGGCCAACGCCGGGCTGGGGGCGGTATCCCAGCTGTGCGGGCTGCTGTTCGAGGAGGCGGCGCACGTGAAACTGAACGCGATTCCCTATCAGGGCACCGGGCCGGCGCTCACGGCGCTGCTCGGCGGGCAGGTCGACCTGCTATGTGACCAGACCACATCGACACTGCCGCATATCAACGCCAACCGGCTCAGGTTCTACGGCGTGACCACGCCCAAGCGCATCAAGGCGCTGCCCAATGCGCCGACGCTGCAGGAGGGCGGCCTGAAGGGCTTCGAGATGAAGGTCTGGCATGGGGTCTACGCACCCAAGGGCACGCCGCCAGCCGTCACCGCGCGTCTGACCAAGGCACTGCAGAAGGGCTTGCAGGACCCGATGGTAGCGAAGCGCCTCGATGACCTCGGCGCCGAGATCGTGCCCGTCGACAAGCAGACGCCGGAAGGGCTGCATAGCTGGCTCAAGACGGAAAGCGACAAATGGCAACCGCTGCTGAGAACGATGAAGGTGGAAGCGGACTAACGCCGATACACCTGGCCAGGTGCCCGCTATGACGACGCGATCAGCTTTGCCGGGCTCCCGCCGGCAGCTTGCGCCACGCTGATCAGCTCGTCGATGAGGGCGCGCGCGCAGCCGGGCAGCCCCTGCAGTTCGCGCACGATGACCGCGCGCTCGCGGATCACCCACGGGTCGTCCAGCTCGACGATGGCGAGCTTCATGGTCTGGCGGTGCCGCAGCGCCGCGGACAGCGGCACCACGCCAATGCCCACGCCCGCTTCGATCATGCGGCACATGGCTTCGAAGCTGCGAATCTGGATGCGGATCTGCAGCTTGCGCCGTTGCTCGTGGAGCAGATCGGTGAGGAAAGCATGCAGGGTGCTGCCCTCGTGCAGGCTGACGTGCTCGTACTCGAGGGTGTCGGCGAGCGAGACCTTGCTCTTTTGCGTGAGGGGATGGCCTACGGGCGTGGCAAGCACGAGCTTGTCGGTGCTGAAGTGCACCACTTCAAGCCCTTCCGGGTTCACGGGCCCGGAAATGATGCCGAGGTCGGCGCTGCCGTCGAGCACGCCCCGGATGATGTCCCGCGTCAGGCGCTCCTGCAGGTCGACGGTCACGGCGGGGCGCTCCGCCATGAAGCGCGAGAGCACTTCCGGCATGAACTCCGTGACTGCGGTGGTGTTCGCGAAGATGCGGATGTGACCGACGGAATCCTTCGAGAACTCTTCGAAATCGCTGCGCACGTGTTCGAACTGCCGCTCGATGACCCGCGCATGGCGCAGCAGCCGTTCTCCGGCGGGCGTCAGCGCCAGCCCTCTGCTCTCCCGGTAGAACAGCCGGGTGCCCAGCTGCTCCTCCAGGGACTTGAGGCGCGCGCTGGCCGCGGCGGGGGAAAGAAATGCCTTTTTCGCACCGCGAGAGAGGTTTTCTTCCTCGGCGATGCGGGCAAAGAGCCTGAGGTCGGCAAAGTCAAAGTGCATGGATACTCCTTCGCCGCCACTGTACCAAGGGGTCGCTGGTGCCGCAATTCATGCGGCGGGCCGCCGGCAAAGGGATGGTTTCCATTGACGCGAATGGCTGGTTCGAGAAAACGAGATGGTCCGATTCCCTCCACTCTGGGAGACTAGCTTCGGTGCGCACTGCACCAGGCGTGCTGCCCATGCGTGGCGACTTCCGGCCGGGCCGGGGCGCCGTGGACCCACTTTTCCCGTTTCCCGTTTCCCGTTTCCCGTTTGCTGCTGCGCTGCGCAGGGCAGGCGGGCCCTGACTGAACAAGGCTGCTATGCGCCCCCTGGATGGCATCACCGTCGTTTCCCTCGAGCACGCCATTGCCGCGCCGTTCTGTACCCGGCAACTGGCGGACCTCGGCGCCCGGGTCATCAAGGTCGAGCGGCCCAAGGTGGGCGATTTCGCGCGCGGCTACGATGAGCGGGTGGATGGCCTGTCCTCGCATTTCGCCTGGACCAACCGTTCCAAGGAAAGCCTTGCGCTGGACCTCAAGCACAGCGAGGCCCCGGCCATCCTGGGCAAGCTCCTCGGCCAGGCCGATGTGCTGGTGCAGAACCTGGCGCCGGGCGCGGCGGACCGGCTCGGCCTTTCCTATGCGGCGCTGTCGCAGCGCTATCCCGCCATGGTCGTCTGCGATATTTCAGGCTATGGCAGCGATGGTCCCTACCGGGACAAGAAGGCCTACGACTTGCTGATCCAGGCGGAATCCGGCTTTGTCTCGATCACGGGCACCCCAGATAGCCCGGCCAAGGCTGGCTGCTCCATCGCCGATATCGCGGCTGGCATGTATGCCTACTCCAACATCCTGGCGGCGCTGCTGCAGCGCGGCAGGAGCGGAAAGGGCGCGCATATCGACGTATCGATGCTGGAGAGCATGGTCGAGTGGATGGGCTATCCGCTTTACTACGCGTTCGATGGCGCCACGCCACCGCCTCGGGCCGGCGCCTCGCATGCCACCATCTTCCCGTATGGCCCGTTTACCGCCGGCGACGGCAAGACCATCATCCTGGGCCTGCAGAACGAGCGCGAGTGGGACGCCTTTTGCCGCGTCGTGCTGGAGCGGCCGGAACTGACGACCGACGAACGCTTTGTCTCCAACTCGCTGCGCACCCAGAGCCGCGCGGCGCTCACCGACATCATCACGTCGGTGTTCTCCGCCCTGAGCATCGAGGCGGTGATCGAGCGGCTTGAGCGCGCCCAGATCGCCAATGCCCGCATGAACGACATGCTCGACGTCTGGAACCATCCTCAGCTCAAGGCGCGCGAGCGCTGGACTTCCGTGCAGTCGCCCGTGGGCATCATTCCCGCGCTGCTGCCGCCCGGTACGCCACAGTCGTTCGCGCCGCGGATGGACGCGATTCCCGCACTAGGCCAGCACAGTGAGAGCATCCTGCTCGAACTTGGCTACACCGCGGACGACGTGGTTCGGCTCAGTGCCGAAGGCGCGATCTGAACCTATGCCCGCCATCCCCGATAAAGACCGCATGGCCGCCGCCGCCGCTATTGCCCGTTCCTATCTCTTCGTGCCCGCCAATCGTCCCGAGCGTTTCGCCAAGGCCAACGCATCAGGCGCGGACGCGGTCATTTTCGATCTCGAGGACGCGGTGTCCGACGAGGACAAGTGCCGGGCAAGGGGGCTGCTGGAGGCGTACCTGGCCGACGGCGGCCGCGGCATGGTGCGGATCAACGCCACGCAGACCGAATGGTTTGACGATGACGTGCGCCTTTGCCGCGAGACAGGCGTGACGGGCATCGTGCTGCCCAAGGCGGAAAGCGCGGCGGACGTCGCGCTGGTGGCCAGGCACCTTCGGCCCGGCGTGCAGGTGCTCCCGCTCATCGAGACGGCCAGGGGCATGGCCAGCGTCAAGGAGGTGGCCGGCGCGCCGGGCGTCGATCGCCTGATATTCGGGACCGTGGATTTTCGCACCGAACTGGGCATCGAGGGCGACGACCAGGAGTTGCTGTTTTTCCGCTCCATGCTCGTCCTCGCGTCCCGGGTCGCGGGCATTGCGCCGCCGGTGGACGGGGTGACGGTTGCTATCTCCGATGTCGAGGCACTGCGCAACGCTGCCGAACGCGGGCGGCGCCTGGGCTTCGGGGCAAAGCTCTGCATTCACCCCGCTCAGGTGGGCGAAGTCAACGCCGCCTACCGGCCGACCGAAGCGCAGCTTGCCTGGGCCGCGAGAGTGGCCGAGCAGGCAAGGTCAGGCCCGGGCGCGTTCCAGCTCGACGGCGAGATGATCGATGCACCCGTCATTGCGCGCGCCGTGAGCCTGCTCGAGCGCGCGGGCAGGGCGCCCGCGTGATCGGCATCAACCACTGACGAGAACATAACCACAGAGAGCTTCACAGAGAGAATGATGGACATTGCCAAACTGAAGGCGTGGACCGGTAAGTCAACCGAGTCCCAGGACGACATCACCGCGTTTCCCGTCAAGGCGCTTAGCGCGACTCTTGACCGCGAAGACGCGCCGCCCGTGCACGGCGATGCCTTGCCCCCGCTCTGGCACTGGCTTTACTTCCTGCCGCTGCACCGGCAGTCCGAGCTGGGCATCGACGGCCACGCCAATCGAGGCGGGTTCCTGCCGCCCGTGCCACTGCCGCGCCGCATGTGGGCCGGCGGGCGCCTGCGCTTTCACCAGCCGCTGCGCCTGGGCGATGCCGTGTCGAAAACTTCCACCATCCTGGACGTGAGCGCCAAGGCCGGCCGCACAGGCTCGCTGGCCTTTGTGACCGTGGAGCATCGGTACTCGGGGCCACAGGGCCTTGCGGTGACGGAAGAGCACGACATCGTCTACCGCGACGAAGCCATCCCGGGCGCGGCCGCGCCGGACCCGATTGCCGCGCGCACGGACGAAGACTGGTCCCGCGAAATCGTGCCCGACCCGGTGCTGCTGTTCCGTTTTTCCGCGCTGACCTTCAATGGCCACCGGATCCACTACGACCACGACTACGTGACCACGGTCGAGCACTACCCAGGCCTGATCGTCCACGGCCCGTTGCTGGCCGTGCTGCTCCTTGACCTGGTACGCAGGAACCTCCCGGATGCCACCGTCAGCAGTTTTTCCTTCAAGGGCGTGCGGCCGACCCACGTGCCCCAGCGTTTCCAGGCCTGCGGGAAACTGAGCGAGGACGGCAAGACGGTCTCGCTGTGGATTCGCCAGGCGGGCGGCGCCCTCGCCATGACCGCCACCGCCGAGCTTGGCTAAGCCGGGCTCATCCACAGGGCTAATCCACATCTAGCCGAACCAGGCAACGAAGCACACTCACGGAGACATGTCGTGCTGAACAAAGTCGATGAACACCAGGAAATCCGCGAAGCCATCCGCGACCTGTGCGGGCAGTTCTCGTCGGAGTATTTCCGCAAGATCGACGAGGCCCGGGGCTATCCCGAGGCATTCGTCAATGCGCTGACCGCCGCCGGATGGCTGGCGGCCCTGATCCCCGAGGAATACGGCGGCTCGGGGCTGAGCCTCACGCAAGCCTCGGTCATCATGGAAGAGATCAACCGCGCCGGCGGCAACTCGGGCGCCTGCCACGGCCAGATGTACAACATGGGCACGCTGCTGCGCCATGGCTCGGCAGAGCAGAAGCGCGAGTACCTGCCGAAGATCGCGAGCGGCGCGCTGCGCCTGCAATCCATGGCGGTCACCGAGCCGAGCACCGGGACGGATACCACCAAGATCAAGACCACCGCGGTGCGCAAGGGCGACAAGTATGTCGTCAACGGACAGAAGGTCTGGATCTCGCGCGTCCAGCACTCGGATCTGATGATCCTGCTGGCGCGGACCACGCCGCTGGCGGAGTGCAGGAAAAAGTCGGAAGGCATGTCCATCTTCCTCGTCGACCTGCACGAAGCGATCGGCAAGGGCCTGACGGTGCAGCCGATCATCAACATGGTCAATCACGAGACCAACGAGCTTTTCTTCGACAACCTGGAGATCCCGGCGGAGAACCTGATCGGCGAGGAGGGCAAGGGCTTCAAGTACATCCTGGATGGCCTGAACGCCGAGCGCACGCTGATTGCAGCGGAGTGCGTCGGCGACGGCTACTGGTTTATCGACAAGGTGACCAGGTACGTCAACGAGCGCATTGTGTTCGGCCGGCCCATCGGCCAGAACCAGGGCGTGCAGTTCCCCATCGCAAGGGCGTTCGTCAACGTGGAGGCCGCGAGCCTGATGCGCTTCAAGGCTGCCAAGCTGTTCGACGAGCACCAGCCCTGCGGCGCCGAAGCCAACATGGCGAAGCTGCTGGCCGCGGATGCCTCCTGGGAGGCCGCCAACGCCTGCCTGCAGTATCACGGCGGGTTTGGCTTCGCCGCGGAATACGACGTGGAGCGCAAGTTCCGCGAGACCCGCCTGTACCAGGTTGCGCCGATCTCGACCAACCTGATCCTGTCCTATGTCGGGGAGCATATCCTTGGCATGCCGAGGTCGTTTTGACGCTTCGCCGGTAGGATTGGATTGCGGCGTAGCGCCAGCACCTCGGTGTCCAGCGCGCAGGCGAATGCATCGAACCTCCTGCCGGGTACCGCGCGGGCCATGCGAACGGCCAGGGCTTGAGCGGGTGCCACGCCGGGGCCCCGATCCGCACCTTGGTGTATCGTTGAAGATTGCGCGAAACGCGGGAATCTTCAACGGGAATACATCGAATGCTGACGATCTGGGGCCGTGCGAATTCGGTCAATGTGCAAAAGGTACTGTGGGGTTGCGAAGAACTTGGCGTGCCGTTCCGGCGGATCGACGCCGGCATGCAGTTCGGCGGCAACAACGAGCCCGACTATCTCGCCATGAATCCCAACGGGCGCATCCCGACGATCATCGATGGCGATTTTGTGCTGTGGGAGTCGAATTCCATCCTGCGCTACCTCGCCATGGAGTACGGCAAGGCAGGCGCGCTGTACCCGGCCGGGCCTAAGGCGCGCGCCAGCGTCGACCGCTGGCTGGACTGGGTGCTGTCGACCTTGCAGCCGGCGGAACGGCCGGTCTTCTGGGGCTTTGTGCGCACGCCCGCTGCCGAACGCGATGTGGCTCGCCTGAGCGCTGACGCCGGCGTGGTGGCAGGGCTGTGGCGTTTGCTCGACCAGCACCTGGAAGGCCGCGACTATATGGAAGGCGGCGTCTTCACGCTGGCCGACCTGGTGCTGGGCGCCTACGCACGCCGCTGGTTCGGCCTGGACGCCCAGATCGATCGCCCCGCGCTGCCCAATCTCGAACGCTGGTATGCGCGTGTGGGCGAGCGCGCCGGTTTCCGCCAATACGTTGCAGCGCCCTTGAGCTGAGCCATGACTATCACCCTGCACACCTGGAACACGCCGAACGGGCGCAAGATCAGCGTCGCGCTCGAGGAAATGGCGCTGCCTTATGCTGTCAAGACGGTCAATATCACCAAGGGCGAGCAGCACCAGCCGGATTTCCTGCGCATCAGCCCCAACAACCGGATTCCGGCCATCGTCGATGCGGATGGCCCCGATGGACAGCCGATCAGCGTCTTCGAATCCGGCGCGATCCTGCTTTACCTGGCCGAGAAGACCGGCAAGTTCCTGCCCGCCAGCCTGCGTGACCGCGTGCCGGTGCTGGAGTGGCTGATGTGGCAGATGGGTGGCTTCGGGCCCATGCCGGGCCAGGTGCATCACTTCCGCACGGTCGAGGCGGAGGCCGACCGGCACTATGGGCTCAAGCGCTATTCGGAAGAAACGCGGCGCCTTTACGGCGTGCTGGACCGGCGCCTGGCGGAGGTGGAATACGTGGCCGGCGAGCTGTCCGTGGCGGATTTCGCGATCCTGGGCTGGGCCTGGCGCCACGAGCGCCATCAGGTCTCGCTGGAGCAGTTTCCGAATGTCAGGCGCTGGTACGACGCCCTGTTCGCGCGTCCCGGCGTGCAGCGCGGCTTTGCGGTCAAGCTGGATGACCTGGCTTGAGGCTGGCTTGACGCTGGCAAATCCCTACAAGCGCCATACATCGGCCGCCCACCTTTGCACTACCTTCGCACAAACCGGACGCCCATTTGACATGGGTCAAGAACCAAAATGGTGCCGCCCGCTAATATGATTTCCGTCATGGAGATGCGGGGGCGCTCTTCATGACTTGTCTACCCGTTTCCAGAATACGGAAACTTGGCCCGCGCCACGCAAGTGGGGCGGGCTTTTTTCTTGTCGCTCTTCTTGTCGCTCGTCTGCCCGGCGCTATTGGTTCCTATCGGATCCTATCGGCCCGGCTCCCCCGGTTGTGCGCAGCGGCCAGCGCGTGGCAACTGCTAATATGCCAGACGGTCCCCGCAGACGGTCCCCGCAGACGGTCCCCGCAGACGGGCCAGCGACCCGCAAGTACATCCGGAGGACTCGAATGCCTCAGACAGACGCCCCTTCGCCGCATGACGCCGCCGTGCAAGACCGCGTGTTCCAGGAAGGCCGCCTCTCGCTTGGCCTGACTTTGCCGATGCTGCAATCCGGCCAGGTCGTCGCGGACTTCCGCGAGCAGGTGGCGCTGGCCAAGCTTGCCGACGCGCTCGGATTCCGCGCGCTGTGGGTGCGCGACGTGCCGCTGAACAGCGCCGACTACCCGGACCCGGTCGGGCATCTCGATCCCTGGGTGTTCCTTGGCGCGCTGGCCAGCCAGACCGAGCGCATCGCGCTGGTGAGCGGTGCCATCGTGCGACGCTGCGGCATCCGCTGCATGTCGCCAAAGGGGCGATTTCAGTCAGCGCTTTGTCGCAGGGCCGCTTCGTGCTCGGCCTGGGCTCTGGCGACCGTCCGGCCGAGTACGCTGCGTTTGGGCAGGCTACGGCCGCACGGCGCGATCTGTACCTGCGTCACTGGGAGACGGTGGCGGCGGCGGTGGGAGCGCCTTCCCGGGTGATCCCGGATCAGTTCCATGACGACACGCCCGAGTTTTTCGTGCTCCCCAGGCTTCCCGCGCCCATTCCCTTGCTGGCCGTGGGCTCTGGCGGGCAGAGCGTTGACTGGATCGCGCGCCATGCCATCGGCTGGATGACCTATCACCGCGAGCCTGCGGTGCAGCGGGAGCGCTATCGCATGTGGCGCGCGGCGGTTGAGCGTGCCGCGCCCGGGCAGTTCCGCGCCTTTGGCGTGGCGATGCAACTGGACCTGAGCGCCGATGCCGGCGAGCCGCCTACCGCAATCCCGCTTGGCTATCGCACCGGGCGAAATGGGCTGAGGGAGTTGCTGCGGGACATGCGCGGCAGCGGCACGCATCATGTTTCGCTCAACCTGCAGGTGTCCAAACGCGCGCCGCGAGAGGTGATGGAAGAGTTGGCCGCCGACGTCCTGCCGGCATTTCATGCGGACTAGTTTTTTTCGCTTCAGGTGTGACTGCCTCCCCTGGTGCCGCAAGGAGAGCACCGCTGGCCCTGGACTCCAGGTTGCGGCAGGAACCTAGTCCGGCTGGCGCTTCTTCAGCAGGTAGCGCTGTGTGCCTTCCATCACGAGCACCGCGGACTGGTTATGCACCGTGGAACGCATGGTCAGCACGCCGGTGCTCCGGTTCGGCGCGAGTTCGCTGACTTCCAGCGTGCTGTAGAGGGTATCGCCGGCAAAGACGGGATGCAGGAAGCGGCTGCTCTGGTCGATGAACCCCTTGAGCGATGCCTCGACCATGTGCGGAAAGAGTCCGGCGCCGGCGGCCGTCTGGATCACGACCTGGAAGCCATGGGCGAGCAGTTGCGGCATGCCGTGCGCGCGGCAGTATTCCACGTCGTAGTGCACGGGATGGTTATCGCCGCTGGCGAGTTGAAACGCGGCAAACATGGCATCGGTCATGGTGCGGGATGGCAGTACGAAGCGCTCCCCAACGGAGAAATCCTCGAAATACCGCTGTGCGCACATGCGGTGCTGGCTGGGGTCGAACGCGCTCGCAAAGTCGGGTCGGGTCATGCTTCACTGCTCCTTGATATCGGCCGCCTGCGCAACGGTCCGCCATTTGGCAATCTCGCTGTCCACGTGCGCGGCGAGTGCCTGCGGCGTTGGGTCGGCCTCGATGACCAGGCCCATCTCGAAGGCTCGCTTCTTCAGGCCGGGGTCGGCAAGCGCACGGCGCAACGCGCCGTTCAGTGTGGTGATCACCGCCGCCGGCGTTCCCGCGGGGACGAAGGCGCCATTCCACGTATAGGCTTCGTAGCCGGGTACCGCTTCGGCGATGGCCGGCGTGTCCGGTGTCTGTGCAAGGCGCGCTTGCATCGACGTGGCAATCAGCCGCACTGTTCCCGCGCGGACCTGCGCGAGTCCCGTCGGCGCGCTGTCGATCATGAAGCCGATCTGCCCGCCGATCAGGTCGGTCATGGCGGGCCCGGTGCCGCGATACGGGATGTGCGTGGTTTTCAGCGCGGCTTTGAGGTTCAGCAGCTCGGTCGCGACATGAGGTGCGCTGCCATTGCCGGCGGACCCATAGTTGATCTGCCCAGGATGCGCTTTGACGTACGCCAGGAATTCGGGGAGATTCCTGGCTGGGAAGTTCTTGTTCACCAGCAGGACCAGGGGCGCCTTGGCCGCCAGTCCGACAGGCGCGAAGTCCTGCGTGGTGCGGTAGGGCAGACGAGGCACGATACTCTCGTTGACCGCGTGTGCCACGGTCGTCAACAGGACCACATAGCCATCCGGCTTGGCCTTGGCCACATAGTCGGTGCCAACCACCGTGCCGGCGCCCGTGCGGTTCTCCACGATCATCGGCTCGCCCAGCTGCTTGCCCCATTGCTCAGCCAGCACGCGCGCAAAGGCATCGGTCGGTCCGCCGGCCGCATACGGCACCACGAGCCTCACGGCCTGGGCGGGCCATGCCTCCTTCGCGCTGGCGCCGCCCGGCTGCGCCGCGAGCAGCGCCAGGATGAGGGGGGTGCTCCGGCGCAGGGTGTTCAGTAATCGCATGCGTTCACTCCGCTTCCGTTGAGGGCGATTGTCGAATGATTGTTGAAGCCGGCACGATCAGGCTTGCCAGGATGGCTTGCGCTTTTCCACGAACGCGGCGATGCCTTCCTTCGCATCGTCCGTCGCCACCACATTGCCGAAGCTCTCCACCGCCGCGGCAACGCCGCGCCGGTAGTCGTTGTCATTGGCGCGCATGAAGGCCTTGCGTCCCATCTTGACGACGACCGGAGATTTCGCGCACAAAGTCTGGGCAAGCGCTCTGGCCTCGCGCATGACGTCCTGCTCGGGCACCACGCGGCTGACCAGTCCGAGGGACATGGCTTCGGCGGCGTCGAACGCGCGTCCGGTGAAAAGCAGGTCGAAGGCCCGGTGACGGCCAATCACGCGCGGCAGGTGCGTGTAGTGGATGGCGGGCGTCAGCCCGACGTCGATTTCCGGATAGCCAAAGGTGGCCGTGTCGGCGGCGACGATCATGTCGCAGGAGATCGCGAGCGTCATGCCGCCGCCGCGGGCGGTGCCGTTCACGGCGGCAATGGATGGCTTGCCCAGGTTGAATTGCGCGTCGCACAGTTCGTTGTACAGCTTGTCGACCAGGCTATGGATCCGGGCCTGTGGCGCCCCGTGCAGCGCATCCAGCCGCAACCCGGCGCAAAAGCGCCGGGGCAGGGCGCTGCCCAGGATGACGGCCCTGACCGAATCGTCCTGTGCCGCGCGCCGCAGCGCCGCCAGCATTTCGTCGATCATCGCCTCGCTCAAGGCATTGACCGGCGCGCTATCCAGGAGGATTTCCGCGACCTTGTCGCGCACTTCGTATCTGACTGAGGGCATGGTGACTCCTGATCTCAAGCGGCCGTGCAAAGGCCACCGGGTTTGCTGGCATCGGCGCTGGCAATCACGCCGCGCGCCTTGAATCGTTCAATGGACTCGGGCGTATAGCCTGTCTGCAACAGGATTTCGTCGGTGTGCTGGCCCAGCAAAGGCGGCGCGCGGCGCGCTCGCCGGCTGCCGCCGCGAAAGCGCACGGGCAAGCCCATGTTCTTCACCTTGCCCAGCACCGGATGCTCAGACTCGGCGATCAGCGCGCGCTCGGCCACTTGCGGGTGCGCCAGCGCCTGGTCCAGCGTGTGGATCGGGGAGCAGGCCACGCCAGCCTTGCGCAGCGCGTCGAGCCAGTAGGCAACCGGCTGGGTCCGAATACGCGCCTGGACCATCTCGACGGTTTCGGTGAAGTGCGCGACACGGGCCGCATTGGTGGCAAACCGCGGCGCGTCGGCCACATCCTGCAACCCGGCGACCGGGCAGAAGCGCCGCCACTGCGCGTCGTTGCCGACGCCGATCATCACCGGCCCGTCGGCTGCGTCGAACACCTGGTAGGGTGCCATGGCCGGATGCGCGGTGCCCATGGCCCGCGGCACCTTGCCGCTGAGCCAATAGTTCTGGGCGAGATAGCCCATGAAGCCCATCGCGGTATCCAGCAGGGACACCTCCAGGTGCATGCCGCGGCCTGTCTGCTGCCGCTCGATCAGTGCCGCCAGGATGCCACTGAATGCATGCATGCCGGTGCCCAGGTCCACCGGTGAAAAACTGGCGCGCGCATGCTGGCCGCCGGCCTGGCCCATCGTGCTGATCATGCCGCTGAAGGCCTGCAGCATGACGTCGTAGCCGGGCTCCTGGCCCAGGGGCCCCGTGCGTCCGTAGCCGGAGATCTCGCAGTAGATCAGCGCCGGGTTCAACGCGCACAGCGTGTCGTAGTCCACACCGAGCCTGGCGGCGGCGCCACTGCCGAAGCCTTGCAGCACAACGTCCGCCTTGGCCGCCAGCCTCTGGACGATCTGCCTGCCCTCGCCGGTCTTGAGGTCAACGGCGAGACTGCGCTTGTTGTGATTGACGGCGAGAAAGGTGGCGGACTGCCCGCGCTCCTGCGGCAGCCAGGCGCGCGTATCGTCGCCGCTGCCGACCGGCTCGACCTTGATGACTTCGGCGCCAAGTTCGCCCAGATACTGCCCGCACAAGGGGCCGGCAAGCACCTTGCTCAAGTCGAGGACGCGAATGCCCTGCAATGCAATCATGGATGTGTCTCCAAAACGGATCAACGGCGGGATCGGCGGCGGACGCCGCCCGGGATTGGGGGCGCAGGTCCGGCGTCGTGTTGTGGCAATGGGATGCCGGGTGAGTCGGGGCGGCTACTCGGGCTTGATATCGATGGAGCGGGCCAGGGCCGTCCATCGCGCGGTGTCGCGATTCACATAGGCCTGCACATCGGCGGGCGCCATGTGGAACGGCTCGGCTCCCCGCGCAATCAGCGCATGGCCATAGCCTGGATCGCCAGCGCTTTGCGCCACGGCCTGGCGCAGCGTCTCGACGATGGCGGGCGGCGTCTTCGCGGAAGCTTGCAACGACAGCCAGAACTTCAGGTCCAGCGCCGGATAGCCGGCTTCCTGCAGCGTCGGCACATCCGGCAGCAGGGGCGAACGCGCAGCCGAAGTGATCGCCAAGGCCTTGAGCTTGCCGCCCTGTATCTGGCCGATGGAGGTGGTCATGCTGTCGAAGAGGAAATCCACATTCCCGGCCATGACGTCAGTGCTTGCCGGCGCGCTGCCCTTGTAGGGCACGGCCACCGCGGTGAAGCCCGCGGCCTTCTGCAGCAGCGCGCCATAGATATGCGGGGAGCTTCCCGCGCCGAAGGTGGCGTAGGTGAGATTGTCCGGCCGCTGTTTACCGGCGCGGACCAGCTCCGCCAGGGAGCTGACCCCCAGCTTGGTTGGATGCACCACCAGCACGTTTGGCACCGTCGCAACCACGCCGATGGCTACCAGGTCGCGTTGCGGGCGAAACCGCAAGTCGGGATACAGCAGCGGGTTGACGGCATGCATGCCGACCGTGTTCAGCAGCAGCGTATAGCCATCGGCGTTGGCGTCGAGCACATTCTGCGTGCCGAGATTGCCGCCGGCGCCGGGCTTGTTCTCGATCACCACGGGCTGGCCGAGCCGGTTGCCCAGCGGTATGGCAATCAGGCGTGCCACGAAGTCACCGGGGCCACCCGCCGCGAACGGGACAACAAGCTTGATCGGCCGCGACGGCCATTGCCCGGCATGGAGCGACGGGGCGAGCAACGATGCGGCTGCGCCCGTCAGGAAAGTACGGCGGCTGAGTCCCATTGAGTCTCCGTGGATGATGTGTCTTGGCATTCCGCGTGCGTTGCGTGGAAGCTGGCGTCACTATGGGCTTCGGTACCGCTATATGTCTAAGATAGATTTTTGATATTGAGTATATTTTTATGCTATACCCAGCTGGAACTTGCCGCCATCGTGCCGCCGCCCGGCCGGCCCCGTGGTGTCACATGCGGAGACTTGCTTATGTCGATCGATGTACGTGGACTCAGGTGCTTTCTGGCGGTGGTGTCGGCGGGATCGATCTCCCGGGCCGCGGAGAACATGCATCTCGCGCAACCGGCGCTGAGCCTCCAGATCAAGCACATCGAGCAGGATCTTGGCGTGGCCCTCTTCATGCGCAGTCACAAGGGCGTCGTCCTGACTGCCGCCGGGCAGAGATTCGAGAGCCACGCCAGGGATATCCTCAAGCGGCTCGACGTTGCCTGCGAGGACGTGCGCGACCTGGTAACCGATCCCGCGGGCAGGGTTGCGATCGGCCTGCCGCAATCCATGGCGAAGATACTGACCGTGCCGCTGGTGCGCGAAGCCATCCGGCGCTGGCCTAAGGTCCAGTTGCAGGTGGTCGAGCTCAGCACCGGGTACATCCCCGACCAACTGCTGAGCGGGCGCATCGATATCGGCCTGACCTTCCAGGCGGACGCTGGCTCCGGCCTGCTGTTCGAACACGTGGTCGACGAGGATCTGGTCTTGCTGGCGCCCCCGGGGCAGTTCGCCGATGCCCGCAGGAGCGGAGCCGAGCTGACGAAGACGGTCCGGTTCAAGGACCTGCATCGCTTCCCCATGATCCTGCCCGCCGGCGAGCATGGCCTGCGCGCGTTGATCGATGGATACCTGCGCGCTCATCAGGTCGTGCTCCCGGTGCTGGCGGAGGTCAATGCCATACCGCAACTCATCAATCTCGCCGCGGCAGGCGTGGGGTGCACGATCCTCTCCTACGCATCGGTCTGCGAGGAGTTGCACAGTGGCTCGCTGTCCGCGGCGCGGATCACCCATCCGAGCATGTCGCGCCCGGTCTATCTGTGCCGCTCCGCCACCATGCCGCTGTCGATCGCGGTCTCGGCGGTGCTGGATCTGCTGATGGAAACGGTTCGCGCGCTGATCGCCGGTGGGCAGTGGCCGGCCCGCGTCAACAGCGCGGGCAGGGCGGCTGCACGTCGCTGAATACCGGACACGCCGGCAGTTGAATTTCGAACTTGCTGAATATGCCGTTTTTGGCACGTTGGGGCACGTTGACGTACGTTGAGGCGCATTGAAGGGCGGGGCGCGCAAGGTCTTCGCCTCGGCTAGCCCCTCTCCCACCCCCTCCGGCATGTTCATATTTCCGTCGAATCTTATGCGGAAAACGTGCAAGGATCGGCGAAACCATTCGTTCCTTTCAGATAGGCCCCTCGGTAGTCTTCATCCCTGACGCAAGCCTTCCCACACAAGGAGGGCCATGAAACGCGGCGCGCACGCGCCATTTCACGACGAGAATACGGGAGCAAGACACATGATTCGCAAGCTGGCCATCGGACTCGCGGCACTGGCCGTCATCGGTTCCACCCAGACCGCCTGGGCCAACACCGCCCTCTTGAACGTTTCGTACGATCCCACGCGGGAGCTGTACGTGGACGTGAATGCCGCCTTCGCCAAGGCGTGGAAGGCCAAGGGCGGCGACGCGCTGACCATCCGCCAGTCGCACGGCGGCTCGGGCAAGCAGGCGCGTTCGGTGATCGATGGGCTGGATGCGGATGTGGTCACGCTGGCGCTGGGCTATGACATCGACGCCATCGCCGAGAAGGGCTTGCTCAAGCCGGACTGGCAAAAGCGCCTGCCGCACAACGCGTCGCCCTATACCTCGACCATCGTGTTCCTGGTGCGCAAGGGCAACCCCAAGGGTATCAAGGACTGGAACGACCTGGTCAAGCCGGGCGTGCAGGTGATCACGCCTAACCCGAAGACCTCGGGCGGCGCGCGCTGGAATTACCTGGCGGCCTGGGGCTACGCGCTGCGCCAGCCGGGCGGTAACGAGCAAAAGGCCAAGGAGTTCGTCGGCCAGTTGCTGAAGAACGTGCCGGTGCTGGATTCCGGCGCCCGCGGCGCCACCACTACCTTCGTCGAGCGCGGCCTGGGCGACGTGCTGATTGCCTGGGAAAACGAGGCCATCCTGGCGATCAAGGAACTAGGCCCGGACAAGTTCGACATCGTCGCGCCGTCGATCTCCATCCTGGCCGAGCCGCCGGTGGCGGTGGTGGACAAGGTGGTGGACAAGAAGGGCACGCGCAAGGTGGCCGAAGCTTACCTGCAGTTCCTGTACACCGACGAGGGCCAGGAAATCGCGGCCAAGAATTACTACCGCCCGATCTCGGAGAAGATTGCCGCCAAGTATGCGAGCAACTTCCCCAAGGTCAAGCTGTTCACCATCGATGAGGCCTTTGGCGGCTGGCAGAAAGCGCAGAAGGCGCACTTCGCCGACGGTGGCTCGTTCGACCAGGTCTACCAGCCTGGCAAGAAGTAAGACGTAGCCGGCGGCGGGCGGGCGCCCGCCGCGCATCTTCCGTGCCTTATCCCGCTTCCTGTTCCGATGCCAATGCCGATGCCGATGCCGATGCCGATCCGAGCCGGCGCTCCGCTGCGCCCCGCTACCCATGTACTGCTGGTGGCGCTAGTCACCGGCGCACTGGGCGCTGCCTTGCTGGCGATCGGCCTGGTTGCGGCGGGCGAGGGCCGCACGGTCACGATCCACAAACAGCGCTGAAGAGGCACGGACATGCAGGTCTTCTGGTTTATCCCCACGCACGGCGACAGCCGCTACCTCGGCACCTCGGAAGGGGCGCGCGAGGTCAATATCGATTACCTGAAGCAGATCGCCACCGCGGCCGATACGCTTGGCTACGAAGGCGTGCTGATTCCCACCGGCCGCTCCTGCGAGGATCCGTGGGTGGTGGCCTCCACGCTGGCCGCGGTCACCACCCGGCTGCGCTTCCTGGTGGCGGTGCGCCCCGGACTGATGGCGCCCACGCTGGCCGCGCGCATGGCGGCGACCTTCGACCGCCTGTCGGGCGGCCGCCTGCTGGTGAACCTGGTGACGGGCGGCGATGTAGCGGAGCTGGAGGGCGATGGCCTGTTCCTGGACCATGCCGAGCGCTACGAAGCCTCGGCCGAGTTCATCCGTATCTGGCGTGAAGTGCTGGCCGCCAGCCATGAAAGCGCCGAGCTCGACTATGAGGGCAAGCATCTCAAGGTCAAGGGCGCGAAGGTGTTGTTCCCGCCGCTGCAGCGCCCGCATCCGCCGGTGTACTTCGGCGGCTCCTCGGCCGCCGCGCATGAGCTCGCGGCCGAGCAGGTGGATACCTACCTGACCTGGGGCGAACCGCCGGCGGAGGTAGCCAGGAAACTCGCCGACGTGCGCCAGCGCGCGGCGCGCCATGGGCGTAGCGTGAAGTTCGGCATCCGCCTGCACGTGATCGTGCGCGAGACCGAGGACGAGGCATGGGCCGCGGCCGACCAGTTGATCAGCAAGCTCGACGATGCGACGGTGGCGCGCGCGCAGGCGGTGATCGGCAAGATGGATTCCGAAGGGCAGCGCCGCATGGCCGCGCTGCATGCCGGTGGCGGCGCACGCAGCCGCGCGGAGCTGGAGATCAGCCCCAACCTGTGGGCCGGCGTGGGCCTGGTGCGCAGCGGCGCGGGCACGGCACTGGTGGGCGACCCGCACATCGTGGCGGCGCGCATCAAGGAGTACGCGGCGCTGGGCATCGATACCTTGGTGCTGTCCGGCTACCCGCATCTGGAAGAAGCCTATCGCTTCGCCGAACTGGTCTTTCCGCTGCTGCCGCGCTCGGTGCGCGACAAGCTGCAGGGCAAGGCGCTGTCCGGCCCCTTCGGCGAAGTCATGGCAACCGGCATCGTGCCGCGCGCGGCGCGCGGGTAGGAGGCAATCATGTCTGCTCCCTTGACCTTGCCCGCGCGCAACCCTGACTGGCTGCGCCATGCCGCTCGCTCGGCCGCGCCCTGGATCGTGCCGGTGCTGCTGGTGGCGGCGTGGCAACTGGCCTCGCAGCTGGGCTGGCTGTCCAACCGCATCCTGCCGGCGCCGCTCGACGTGGTGAAGGCCGCCTGGGGCCTGTCCGTGACCGGCGAGCTGTGGCGCCACGTGTGGGTCAGTACCTGGCGCGCCGTGCTCGGCTTCACCATCGGCGGCGGCTTCGGGCTGGCGCTGGGCCTGCTGACGGGCACCTTCCGGCCGGCCGCGACGCTGCTCGACAGCACCTTGCAGATGGTGCGCAACATTCCGCCGCTGGCGCTGATCCCGCTGGTGATCCTGTGGTTCGGCATCGACGAGACCGCCAAGCTGTTCCTGGTTTCGCTGGGCGTGTTTTTCCCGATCTACCTGAACACGTACCACGGCATCCGCGCGGTCGACCCCGGGCTGATCGAGATGGCGAAGAGCTACGGCCTGTCGGGCTGGCGCCTTTACCGCGAGGTGATCCTGCCGGGCGCCTTGCCCAATATCCTGGTCGGCGTGCGTTTCTCGCTCGGCCTGATGTGGGTGATCCTGATCGTGGCCGAGACCATTTCGGCGCAGTCGGGCATCGGCTACATGACCATGAATGCGCGCGAGTTCCTGCAGACCGACGTAGTGCTGGTGGGCATCCTGCTCTACGCGCTGCTGGGCAAGCTGGCGGATTTGCTGTCACGCGGGCTGGAGCGGTTCTGGCTGCGCTGGCACCCCGGCTACCAGGCGCACTGAGCGTGGCCGGCCAAGGAGAACCCGATATGCAAAGCAACCCGATCGAGCAAGCCGCGCTGGCCGATGTGCCCGCCAGCCAGGATGGCAAGGGCCTCGCGCTGCGCGTGCAACAGGTGGTGAAGCGCTACGGCGGGCGCGAGGTGCTGCACGGCATCGACCTGCAGGCCGCGCCCGGCGAGTTTCTCGCCATCGTGGGCCGCAGCGGTTGCGGCAAGAGCACCTTGCTGCGGCTGGTGGCCGGCCTGGAAGACAGCGACGGCGGCGGCGTGACGCTGGACGGCGCGCCTGGCAACAAGCAGCGCGAGGCGGTCCGGGTGATGTTCCAGGATGCTCGCCTGCTGCCGTGGAAGACGGTGCTGGACAACGTGGCGCTGGGGCTGGCGCGCGCGCAGCTGGCCGATGCAGCCAGGGTGCTGGGCCAGGTCGGCCTGGCCGAGCGCGCGGGGGAGTGGCCGGCCCGCCTGTCGGGCGGGCAGCGCCAGCGCGTGGCACTGGCGCGCGCGCTGGTGCATCACCCGCGCTTGCTGCTGCTGGACGAGCCACTGGGCGCGCTGGATGCGTTGACCCGCATCGAGATGCAGGGCTTGATCGAATCCTTGTGGCAGCGCCTTGGCTTCACGGCGCTGCTGGTCACCCACGATGTATCGGAAGCGGTAGCGCTGGCCGACCGCGTGGTGCTGATCGAAGACGGCCGCATCGCGCTGGACCAGAGGGTGGCGCTGCCGCGTCCGCGCCAGCGCGGCTCGGCGGCGTTCGCGCAACTGGAGGACGCGGTGCTGCGCCGGGTGATGCGGCGTGACGGCGCGCCGGCTGCCGATGAGCGCCAGCAAGGGCAAGCATTGTTGCCCGCAGTGGACTGGTCGGTGGCGCGCACGTTCGATTCAGTGCGCTGGGCAATCTAGGGACGCAAGCAGGGATGCAAGCAGCGACGCAAGCAGCGGCGCAGGCAAGCCCGCCAAGGAAGCAGCAAACAAGAATGAAGCAAAGGACGCGCGGCCAGCCTTGAGCGAAGCCGGCGCAACCCGCGCAAGCGCTGGCAGCCCTGGGTGAGCGGGCAACGTCACTCACCCGCGCGGGGGCCATCCGTTAAACCAGAGTTTTACGCAATTGTCATTTTCACTCACGCAAAGGAACTTCTATCATGAGCATTCAGGCAATCAACGTACGTAACCAGTTCCGCGGCAAGGTTGCCGCCATCATCGAAGGCCCTGTGGTCTCGGAGGTCGACGTCGAGACGCCGGCCGGCATCGTCACCTCGGTCATCACCACCCGCTCGGTCAAGGATCTCGGCCTTGCCATCGGCAGCGAAGTCGTTGCCCTGGTCAAGGCTACCGAGGTATCCCTGGCCAAGCTTTGAAGCCTCGCCCGAGGCGCAAGCGCAACGCAAAGGAAATCGCAATGGCAAGCGCGAACGAAGCAGGCGCGGCACCGACGGCGCTTACCCACTACCTGGATGGGCTGCCGCGCCGCCCCGAGCGCGATCGCCAGCTGTGGCGCGACGAGCGTGGGCAGGTGCAGGGCCAGTTCTATAACTGCTCGCTGACCAGCGCGTTCGAGCCGCTCATCACCCTGTCCAGCCGCGGCGTGGTGGCGCACGAAGGCACGCTGCGCACATACGCTGGCGATGGCGTCGGCCTGACCGCTTGGAAGCTGTTTGCGATGGCGGCGGACGATGCCTCGCTGGTCTCGCTCGACCGGCTCTCGCGCCTGGTGCATGCCATCAATTATTTCGCGGCCGATGGCGATCGCAAGCTGGTGCTCAACGTGCACAACCGGCTGCTGGCCGCCGTGGCCGACGATCACGGCGCGGCCTTCCGGCGCGCGCTGCAGTCGCTCGGCCTGCCGCTGGACCGGTTCGTGATCCAGGTGCCGGCCAGCGCCAACGACGACCTGCCGCTGCTGCTGCATGTGGTGGGCAACTACCGCCGCAACGGCTTTGCGGTGAGCCTGCAGGCGTCGGACCCCGCGGAGGCCGGCGCGCTGATGGCGCACGCGTTGCCCGACTGGCTCAAGCTGGACATGCGCCGCAATTGGACCGACCGCCAGCTGGCGGGGCTGCAGGCCAGCGCCGACAGCGCCGGCGTGACGCTGATCGGTCGCCGGCTGGAGAACGCCGAAAACGCCGAGCGGCTGCAGGCGGCCGGCATCGTACTGGGGCAGGGCAGCTTCACCGGCGCGGCGGTGAGCGCGCGCCACCTGCGTGAAGTGGCCGGCGAGGCCGGCATTCAGGAGTTCGAGGGCGGGGCGCCACGGAGCGGATCCGGCGGCATCCCGATGGCGTTGACCAAGGAGCCGATATGACGCAGACGAAGAGGCCGGCCGTGCGGGAGCAGCGCGGCGGCCAGGCGGGCGCAAGCGCGCGACCCGCCGACGTACGGTTGAAGGTGCCCAAGGGCTTGCAGATCCTGACGGTGCCCGGGTTGCATGGCAGTGGCCCGGGCCACTGGCAGAGCCGTTGGGAGCAGCGCTTTCCGGACTGGCAGCGCGTGGAGCAGCACGACTGGTCGCGCCCGAGCTTGCCGCTGTGGGCCGAGCGCGTGTCGGAGAGCGTCATGCGGGCGCAGCGCGTGGCCCCGCGCGGGGCCATCCTGGTGGCGCACAGCTTCGGCTGCCTGGCCACCTTGCGCCAGGCAGCGCTCGACCCCGAGGGCATCGCGGGCGCGGTGCTGGTGGCGCCGGCCGATCCCGACAAGTTTGGCGTGGCCGGGCTGCTGCCCGCGTACCGGCTGCCGTTTCCCACCATCCTGGTGGCCAGCCGCAATGATCCCTGGATGCAGCAGCGCACCGCCTTCAGCTGGGGCACGCTGTGGGGCAGCGAACTCCATGACGCGGGCATGCTGGGTCACATTAACGCCGAATCCGGCCTTGACCAGTGGCCCGAGGGGCTTGCCTTGCTCGATGCCTTGATCCAGCGGATCGAGGCGGACGGCAGCGCCGGCCCGTCCGGAGACTGCGCCGGGCCTTGGGAAGGCGGGCTGGAAGTGTCGTCCACGTTCCCTTATATCTAAAACGCCTAAGAACATACGCAAAGATTCGTTCTGTTTATAAGGCGGTATCTGCAGAATTTGTCTCGTAGGCCGGTGCGTTATGCGCCGGCGTCATAAAGAAGCCGCCCCCGCTGCTTCGGTTTCCCGCGAATTCCGCCCGGAAGCCATTCTCCGGAGGCGGATACGACCGTGACGGCACAGACGAGACAACATGCCACCCTCGATTTCCCTGGCGGACAATCCGCCCCCGGCGAGGCCGGATGCCCCCCAAGCGCGCAAGAGCGCGCCGCCCAAGCCAGGCAAGCCGCGCTTTACCGTGCTGCCGGGCTTTGGCCTCTCCCTGGGCTTCACGCTGTTCTACCTGACGCTGATCGTCCTGATCCCGCTGTCGGCCACCTTCCTCAAGACCTTCACCATGACCTGGGAGGCCTTCTGGGCCGCGGTGAGCTCGCCCCGGGTGGTCGCCTCCCTGCAACTGAGCTTCGGCGCCTCGCTGATCGCCGCCATCGTCAATACGGTGTTCGGGCTGGTCGTGGCCTGGGTGCTGGTGCGCTACCGCTTTCCCGGCAAGCGTCTGGTCGATGCGCTGGTCGATCTGCCCTTTGCCCTGCCCACCGCGGTGGCCGGCATTGCGCTGACCGCGCTGTTCGCCGGCAACGGCTGGATCGGCCGCTACCTGGAGCCGCTGGGCATCAAGGTGGCCTTCACCCCGCTGGGCGTGGTGGTGGCGCTGACCTTTATCGGGCTGCCGTTCGTGGTGCGCACGGTGCAGCCGGTGCTCGAAGACGCGGAGCAGGAGCTGGAAGAAGCCGCGGCCAGCCTGGGCGCCACGCGCCTGCAGACCTTTGTCCGCGTGATCCTGCCGACCATCCTGCCGGCGCTGCTGACCGGGTTTGCGCTGTCGTTCGCGCGGGGCACCGGCGAGTACGGCTCGGTGGTCTTCATCTCCGGCAACATGCCGATGGTCTCCGAGATCGCGCCGCTGATGATCTATTCCAAGCTGGAGCAATACGACTACGCAGGCGCTACCGCGGTGGCGGTGGTGATGCTGGTGATCTCCTTCGCGCTGCTGCTGCTGATCAACCTGCTGCAGGCGTGGACGCGCCGTCACCACCAGGCCGTGCGTGCGTCCGTCTCACCGGACAAGGAGAACTGAAATGGCTGGCGTCGTTACCAAGGGCCTGGGCGGCCGTGCTGCCCCCGCCGCCACGCGTTTCCGGGATGCCACGGGTGAAGCGCCGTGGGTGCGCTACACCCTGATCGCGATTGCGGTGCTGTTCCTCGCGCTGTTCCTGTTCATTCCGCTGGCTTCGGTATTTTATGAAGCGCTGCGCAAAGGCGCGCAGACTTATTTCGACTCGCTGGTGGAGCCCGATGCCGTGGCCGCGATCCAGCTCACCTTGCTGGTGGCCGCCATCGCGGTGCCGCTCAATGTGGTGTTTGGCGTGGCGGCGTCCTGGGCCATCGCCAAGTTCGAATTCCGCGGCAAGAGCCTGCTGACCACGCTGATCGACCTGCCGTTCTCGGTGTCTCCGGTGATCTCCGGCCTGGTCTACGTGCTGCTGTTCGGCGCGCAGGGCTGGCTCGGGCCGTGGCTGGAGGCGCACGACATCAAGATCATGTTCGCGGTGCCGGGCATCGTGCTGGCCACCATCTTCGTCACCTTTCCGTTTGTGGCGCGCGAGTTGATCCCGCTGATGCAGGCGCAAGGCAGCGAGGAGGAAGAGGCCGCCATCGTGCTGGGCGCCTCGGGCTGGCAGACCTTCCGCCGCATCACGCTGCCCAACATCCGCTGGGGCCTGCTGTATGGCGTGATCCTGTGCAATGCGCGGGCGATGGGCGAGTTCGGCGCGGTCTCGGTGGTGTCGGGCCATATCCGCGGCCTGACCAACACCATGCCGCTGCACGTGGAGATTCTCTACAACGAATACAACTTCGCGGCCGCCTTTGCGGTGGCGTCGCTGCTCACACTGCTGGCCCTGGTCACGCTTGGCATCAAGACGCTGGTGGAGTACCGGGCCAGCCGCGAGCACAGGGAAGACGAGAACTTTGCGCCGGAGAACCCGAGCGCTGGCAAATTGCAAGGACAGGCATCATGAGCATCCAGGTCAAGAATGTGCAGAAGCGCTTCGGCAATTTCGTTGCGCTCGACGACGTCACCCTCGATTTCGACGAAGGCCAGCTGACGGCGTTGCTGGGGCCCTCGGGCTGCGGCAAGACCACGCTGCTGCGGATCATCGCCGGGCTGGAACGCGCGGACGCCGGCCAGATCCTGCTGGAAGGGCGCGATGCCTCGCACCAGCACGTGCGCCAGCGCCAGGTCGGATTTGTGTTTCAGCATTACGCGCTGTTCAAGCACATGACGGTGTTCGAGAACGTGGCCTTCGGCCTGCGCGTCAAGCCGCGCGCCGAGCGCCCCGGCGAGGCGCAGATCCGCGACAAGGTGCGCGCACTGCTGGAACTGGTGCAGCTCGACTGGCTGGCCGACCGCTATCCGCCGCAGTTGTCCGGCGGGCAGCGCCAGCGTATTGCGCTGGCCCGCGCGCTGGCGGTGGAGCCGCGCGTGCTGCTGCTCGACGAGCCCTTCGGCGCGCTCGACGCCAAGGTGCGCAAGGAACTGCGCCGCTGGCTGCGCCGCCTGCACGACGAGCTCCATGTCACCAGCGTGTTTGTCACCCACGACCAGGAAGAGGCGCTCGAAGTGGCCGACCAGGTGGTGCTGATGAACCGCGGCCATGTGGAGCAGGCGGGCACGCCGGAGGCGGTCTACAACCATCCGGCCACGCCGTTCGTGTTCGGCTTTCTCGGCAACGTCAACCTGTTCCACGGCCGGCTTGAGGTCGGGGAGCGGGGCGGCCTGCTGCATACCGGCGACTCGATCCTGCCGGTGATCGGCAGCGGCCATGAGACCGCCGGCGACGCCGTGGCCTATGTCCGCCCGCACGATCTCGACCTCGAGCGCTATTCGCCCGGCACCGACGGCATTGCCGTGACGCTGCGCCGCGCGCTTACCCTGGGCCCCGTGGCCCAGCTCGAGCTGGAGCGTGAAGACACCCAGGAAGTCATCGAAGTGGCGCTGCCGCTCGAGCGCTTCCGCCACCAGGGCTTCCGCGAGGGCGAGCTGCTCGCCGTGCGGCCGCGCCGGCTGCGTGTCTTCGTCCAACCCCATTCATCCGCCCCGGCTAGCGCCAGGGGCACGCCGGCAGGAGCCGCACAATGAACTTCCAGCAACTGCGTTCCATCCGCGAGGCGGTGCGCCGCCAATTCAACCTGACCGAGGTGGCCAATGCGCTCTATACCTCGCAGCCCGGCGTCTCGCGCCAGATCCGCGAGCTGGAGGAAGAGCTCGGCGTCGAGATCTTCGAGCGCTACGGCAAGCGCCTGACCGGCCTGACCGAGCCCGGGCGCGAAATCGTGCGCATCGTCGAGCGCCTGCTGCTCGAGGCCGAGAACCTGCGCCAGGCGGGCGACGAATTCGCCGGGCGCCATACCGGCCGCCTGACGGTGGCCACCACCCACACCCAGGCGCGTTATGCCTTGCCCAAGGTGGTGCAGAGTTTCCGCCGCGCCTACCCCCATGTGACGCTGGCGCTGCAGGAAGCCTCGCCCGCGCACATCGTGGAGCTGGTGCTGAGCGGCCAGGCCGATATCGGCATCGCCACCGAGGCGGTGGCCAGCGAGGCCGGGCTGACCTCGTTCGAGGCCTATACCTGGCGCCACGTGCTGGTGGTGTCGCCGGATCACCCGCTGACGCACCTGCCGGAGCCGACGCTGGAAGACATCGCCGGCTTCCCGATCATTACCTACGATGCCGGCTTCACCGGGCGCCGCAAGATCGACGGCGCCTTTGCCGCCGCCGGCCTGCAGCCGGAGATCGTGCTGACCGCCATGGACGCGGACGTCATCAAGACCTACGCGGAGCTGGAGCTGGGCGTGGGCATCATCGCCTCGATGGCCTACGACGAGCGCAAGGACGCCGGGCTGGTGCGGATCGCGGCCGACCATCTGTTCGAGCCCAACACCACCAGCGTGGCCGTGCGCCGCGGCGCCTACCTGCGCGGCTACGCGCATGCCTTCATCAACATGTTCGCGCCGCACCTCTCGCGCGACACCGTCAGCAGCGCGCTGTCCGAGCCGGCGGGCGGGCAGGTGGTCGAGGCCTGACAGCCTGGGCTAGCGGCACCTGGGCAGGCCCGGTGCCGATCGCGCCGCATCCTCGCGATTCGCGCCATCCGCACTCCATTCGTCGCACGCTACTTTCGTCGCGACCGGTGTCCGCGTAAAGTCGCTACTGTCCGTGGCGGAATACGTTGATACCGTCACATGGCTTGATGCACCGCAATATCGACGGTGCGCGGGTCCGCACGAGAGGAGAGCGCGATGAAGCAAGGCCGTGGCGGCAAGGGGCTGATCGCCCCGATCATCCTGATTGCATTGGGCGCGGTGTTCCTCGCGCAAAACGGCGGCCTGCTGCCGGCCTACCTGGTGCGGGATGGCTGGCCCGTGCTGCTGATCGCCCTGGGCGCCATCGTGCTTGTGCGCCGCCTGGCCTGGCGGCGCGTCGACCAGCGCGGCCCGAAGCCATGAGCGCGCGCCCTGAAGGGCTGCTGAGCTGGCAATGGCGCGGCTACGCCCGCAACCACAATCACCCTCGCAGCCTGCTGCTGCACATTGTCGCGGTGCCGATGTTCATGGCCGGCAATGTGCTGCTGGCCTATGGCGTGCTGTCGCTATCCGTGCCCGCGGTAGGGCTTGGCGTGCTGTGCATGGCCTTGTCGATGATGCTGCAAGGGCGCGGGCACCGGCTTGAGGCGGTCAGGCCCGAGCCGTTTGCCGGCCCGCTCGACATCGCCCGGCGGATCCTGGCCGAGCAATGGATCACGTTTCCGCGCTATGTGCTGTCGGGGCAGTGGTGGGCCGCGTTGCACGGCCACGGTGCCAATCCCGCGATGGATGACGCCAACGTGGCGCCGCGTGCCTGCGAGCCGGGCGACGGCTGTCAGCACCTGTGATCGGCCTTTACAATAACCAATAACGCTCAGTCATCCTCGACCTTGCCCCTATGAAAGCGCTGGATCGCTGTCCCGCCGCCATCCCCTCCAGGATCTCGATCCTCGCGCGCGACCTGGTGTTCGTGCTGTGCGCGAACACCATCATCGCCGTCAGCCTGAACTACGGTTTCCGCACGGGCGGCTCGCTGTGGCACAACTTCGTCTACAGTCAGCTTATCGGCCTGTCGATCTGGCTGCTGATCGATATCGCCCGCGTAGTGATCTGGTGGAATGATCGTCCCACGCGCTGGCCCTTCCTGTGCCTGACCGCCGTTGCCGTGCCGCTGGGCGTGATCATGGGCAGCTGGACCACGCGCGTGGTACTGAACGAGCCGGCGAAGTCCTTCGAGGAAGCTACCGATATGCTGCGCATGTGCCTGGTAGTGGGCATGCTTGCATCGGCCAGCATGATTTACTTCTACTGGTCGCGCGAGAAGCTCGCCCATCTCGAGCGGCAGGCCGCGCTCGACGCGCTGCAGCGCGAAGAGGCCGAAAAGCAACTGGTGCGCGCGCAGCTGATGGCCCTGCAGGCGCAGATCGAGCCGCATTTCCTGTTCAACTCCCTGGCCAACCTGGATTGCCTGATTGCCACCGACCAGCAGGCCGCAAGGCGCCTGCTGCAGCGGCTGATCGGCTTCCTGCGCATGTCGCTGTCCCACACGCGCGCCGAGCAATGCACGCTGCGCCAGGAGTTCGAGTTGCTGCGCAGCTACCTGGACATCCAGGCCCTGCGTTTCGGCACGCGCCTGGCCTATGAAATCGAGCTTCCGCCCGAGCTGGCGGAGGTCGAGATCCCGCCCATGCTGATCCAGCCGCTGGTGGAGAACGCGGTCAGCCACGGCATCGAGCCGTGCATGCGTGGCGGCAGGATCGTGCTGTCGGCCAGGGCGCAGGGCGACAACGCCGTGCAGGTGGTCATCACCGATACCGGGGTAGGTTTCGGGCATGCCGTGACCAAGGGCTCCGGCCTCGGGCTGACCCATGTGCGCGAGCGGCTGGCGCGGATTTTCGGCGCGGCGGCCAGCATGCAGATGGAAGAAAACACGCCACGCGGCGTGATCGTCCGGCTGACGTTGCCCGTTGTGCGCACGGCGGCGGCTGCCGCCGCCCACGCACCCATGCCGGTGCCCGCGTGCAAGGCCGCCGGCGCGCGCGCCATCCCCCCCGTGAGCGCAGCCACGCAAGGCATTTCCCATTCTTGATGCACCTCGCCGCTTTGCCGCTTAGCCGCTTCGACTGCTTGGACTGATTAGACTGATTGGACTTGCCTCGACCCATCCGCCCCTTACTTCCGTTTCCATGGCCCCGACCCTGTTGATCGCCGACGACGAGCCGCTGCTCGCGCGTGCCTTGCATGCCGAATTGTCCAGCCTCTGGCCCGAGGCGCAGATCGTCTGCGTGGTCCATGACGGCGTGTCCGCGCTGGAGGCGGCCCGCCAGCACCAGCCGCAGGTCGCGTTTCTCGATATCCGCATGCCAGGCATGAGCGGCATGGACGTGGCGCGCGAGCTGATGGAGTTCGATCTGCCGCCGCTAGTGGTGTTCGTCACGGCATACGATCAGTTCGCGCTGGAAGCCTTCGAGCGCGAGGCGGTCGATTACGTGCTCAAGCCGGTGCAGCCCGAGCGGCTGGAGGCCACGGTGCACCGCCTCAAGGCGAGGCTGGCGGCCCAGGCGCAGGCCAGCGAGGAGGGCGGCGCCGCCCTCGATACCGATCGCCTGGCGCAATTGCTGGCGCGCCTGGAGACCCTGGAGTCAGGCGGGCCCGGGCAGCAAGCGCCAGCGGGCGCGCCGCAACATGGCTACCTGCGCTTTATCAAGGCGCTGGTCGGCCAGGAGATCCGCATCATTCCGGTGGATGAAGTGATCTACCTGGAGGCGACGGACAAGTACGTCAACGTGGTGTCCGCCAGCGGCGAGGCGTTGATCCGCACCAGCCTGCGCGAACTGTCGCAGCAGCTCGACCCCGAGCGCTTCTGGCAGATCCATCGCGGCACGGTGGTCAATATCGACTGCGTGGCCAGTGCCGTGAACCAGTCGCTGGGGCGGCTCTCGCTCAAGCTGCGCAATCGCTCTGAAACCTTGCCGGTGGCGCGTCAGTACGCCTATCTGTTTAAACAGATGTAACGCGCAGGGCACCCCTGCCACGTGGGGTTTTACTCTATGATGCGGTATTCGCAGCGCGCCTCTTGAGCCTGGCAGCATGGCCAACGCGCCATGCCAAGCCTAGCCAGATAGCCGCCCGATGACTGCCGCCACCCTCGATCCCGTTCGCAATCCGCTGCGCCACGACGCCCAGGTCATCGGCCTGGTCGGCCTGGCCCACGGCGTTTCCCACTTCTTTCACCTGTTGCTGGCACCCCTGTTCCCGTGGATCAAGGCCGAGTTCGGCCTGAGCTATGCCGAGCTGGGCTTGCTGATGACGGTGTTCTTTGCCGTGTCGGCCGTGGTGCAGACCGCGTCGGGCTTCGTGGTGGACCGCTTTGGCGCGACGCCGGTGCTGTTCGGCGGCCTCGGGCTGCTGGGCGCGGCGGCCTTGCTGCTGTCGATCAGCCCGAGCTACGCGATGCTGCTGCTTGGCGCGGGCGTGGCCGGGATCGGCAACGGCGTGTTCCATCCCGCCGATTTCACCTTGCTCAACAAGCATGTTTCCCAGCCGCGGCTGGGGCATGCGTTCTCGGTGCATGGCATCTCGGGCAACCTCGGCTGGGCCGCCGCGCCGATCTTCCTGGTGACCATTGCCGAGCTCGTCAGCTGGCGCACCGCGCTCGCCAGCGCCTCGGCGGTGGCCTTTGGCGTGCTGGCCGTGCTGCTGGCCTTTCGGCATGTGCTGGATCCCCGCGCCGCCGCCGGTGCCGCGCCCAGGACGGCCGCCGCGGCGACCAAGGCGGGCGGCAGCATGCTGGCGTTCCTGAAGCTGCCGCAAGTGTGGATCTGCTGGGCCTTCTTTCTCGTCACCACCTTTTCGTTCTCCGGCATCCAGAGCTTCGCGCCGACCGCGCTGACCCAGCTCTATGGCATGCCGCTGACCCTCGCCACGGCGTCGTACACCATCTATATGCTGTGCAGCGCGGGCGGCATGATCGTGGGTGGCTTTGCCGCGGGACGCACCAGCAACCACGACCGCCTGATCGCAATGAGCTTCACGTTGTCGGGCTTGGTCGCGATCGTGGTGGGGCTGGGCGTGCTGCCGGCCGTGATGGTGCCGGTGCTGATGGGCGTGATCGGCTTCGGCGCGGGCACGGCCGGGCCTTCGCGCGACCTGCTGGTGCGTGCGGCAGCGCCTGCCGGCGCCACCGGCCGGGTTTATGGCGTGGTCTACTCTGGCCTGGATATCGGCCTGGCCAGCGGGCCGCTGTTCTTCGGCATGCTGATGGATGGGCACTGGCCAAGCTGGGTGTTCTTCATGATCGGCGCCTTCCAGATGCTGGCGATCTTCACTGCCGTCACGGTTGGCAATGGCAACCGCTCCCGCCGCGAGGTGGCGGGCAAGCGGGCGGCCGCCGGCTGACACAGGCACACGCAGGCACCAGTACCTCATCCACATTCCGCTTTCCACTTTCCATTTTTCTGATTCGGGAGCCCTTCATGAGCTTTGCTACCACTGACCTGTGCGACGCCAATGAGGCTCGCCTGGCCGACGGCTCGCTGCGCGTGCTGTCGCCGGTATTCCGGCACTTCGGCAAGCGTGCCGCGTTCTCTGGCCCAGCGGCCACGCTCAAGGTGTTCGAGGACAACTCGCTGGTGCGCGAGGCGGTCGAATCGCCGGGCAACGGCCGCGTGCTGGTGGTCGATGGCGGTGGCTCGCTGCGCTGCGCGCTGGTGGGCGGCAACCTTGGCGTGCTGGCTGAGAAGAACGGCTGGGTCGGGATCCTCGTCAATGGCTGCGTGCGTGACAGCGGGGAGCTCGCGGTGTGCGATATCGGCCTGCGCGCCCTGGCCCTGCATCCGCAGAAGAGCCAGAAGCGCAATGTGGGCGAGCGCGAGGTCACCGTGCAAATGCCCGGCGCCGTGGTGCGGCCCGGCAACTGGATCTATGCCGACGCCGATGGCGTGCTGGTGTCGGACACCAAGCTGGAGGGCTGAGCATGCCGGTGGTCTTTGTCTATGGCACGCTGCGTGCTGGCGAAGTCAACGACCTCAACGCGGCCGCACGCAGGCACGGCATTGCCGCGCCGCGCCTGATCGGCAGCGCGACCGTGGCGGGGCGGCTCTATGACTTCGGCACGTATCCCGGGCTGGTGCTGGACGCCGATGCGCCCGGCGTGGCTGGCGATTTGTACGAGGTCGATGCCGCGCTGGTGCCGGTGCTCGACGAGATCGAGGAGGTCTATCCGGGCCAGGCCTCGTTGTTCGTGCGCGAGGAGCGCGTGGTGGCGGTTGGCGATCAAGCCGTCAGCTGCCTGCTTTACCCGGTAGGCGAGGAGGCAGTCGCGGGCCTGCCGCGCATTGCATCCGGCGACTGGGTGGCCTATCGGCGCGCCCGTTAGTCCGTTAGTCCGTTAGTCCGTTAGCCCGCTTGCGTTTGAAACGCCACGCCGCGGGCTCGCCGCGCGGCCGGTCTTGGCGTAGCATCGGCAACCATTCCATCGTCCGATGTCATGGTTAAGCATGCACGCTCCCCATTCCCTTCCCAACCAGCGATTCGTCCAGTCCGGCGGCGTGCGGCTTGCCGTCAAGACCTGGGGCGATCCCGCGCACCCGGCCATGGTGCTGGTGCACGGCTATCCGGACAACAGCGCGGTCTGGCATGGCGTGGCGCCTCTGCTGGCCAATGACTATTACGTAGTGGCCTACGATGTGCGCGGCGCCGGCGGCTCTTCGGCGCCCAAGGGCGTGGCCGCCTATCGCCTGGCGCGCCTGGCGGACGACTTCAGCGCGGTGATCGACGCGATGTCTCCCGATGCGCCCGTCCACCTGGTCGGCCATGACTGGGGTTCGATCCAATGCTGGGAGTTTGTCACCGAGCCACGCCTGCGCGGCCGCATCGCTTCGTTCACGTCGTGCTCCGGGCCTTGCCTGGACCATGTCGGCCACTGGATGCGAGGAAACCGGCGCCTGTCGTTCACGGCGCTCTCGCGCTCGCTGCGGCAGATGGTCTCGTCCTGGTACATCTATATCTTCCATCTGCCGTGGCTGCCCGAGCTAAGCTGGCGGCTCTGGATGGGCCGCGCCTGGCCGCTTTACCTGAGGCGGACCGAGGGCATCGAGGCGGATCCCAATCCCACCCGGGCGGAGGACGGCCGCCACGGGCTGGCGCTGTATCGCGCCAATATGCTGCCGCGCCTGCTTTCACCGGGCGAGCGTCACGCGCACGCGCCGGTGCAGGTGATCGTGCCGCTGCTGGATCGCTATGTCAGGCCGGCGCTGTCCGAGGATCTGTCGCGCTGGGTGGAGCGCTGGTGGCGCCGGGAGGTCAGCGCGCGGCACTGGCTGCCGCTGGCGGACCCCGCCGGCATGGCGGCGATGGTGCGCGACCTGGCCGGGCATATCGACGGCGATCCGGAGCCGCTGGCATTGCACCAGGCACGGATGGCGCCAAATCCTGAAATTTCATAATGCGGAAAGCTGTTTTGTGCGGCAAAAAATGGTGATGCGCAGCACAACGGGCATTTCTCATGATGGAAGATTGCTTGCCGCATTGTGAAAAATATCTTGTAACCAATTGATTGTAAAAGATAAAAAAACGAAGCAAGGACTGCATTCCGAGCTGTTGCGACGCGAGGTGTTTTTCTACACTCTTATATAAGACACATGACCTAAGCGGCAAAAAAAAGGGGTGACGAGGCCAGCAGATCAACGCGCCGAAACACCCCGAAGGTGCCCCGGTCGGCAAGTCGGCACCACGGTCCGCCCAGCCTGTCGCAAGTTTCCAATGCCATCCCCGCTTTGAACTCTAGGAGAGTGAAATGTCCCGCGAAACCGAAGCAAAGAACCTGCAAAATGAGTGGGATACCAATCCCCGCTGGAAGGGCGTCGCGCGTCACTACACCGCCGATGACGTCGTGCGCCTGCGCGGCTCCGTGCAGATCGAGCACACCTTGGCCCGCCGCGGCGCCGAGAAGCTGTGGCACCTGCTGAACACCGAGCCGTTCGTCAACACGCTGGGCGCGCTGACCGGCAACCAGGCCATGCAACAGGTCAAGGCTGGCCTCAAGGCCATCTACCTGTCGGGCTGGCAAGTCGCAGGCGACGCCAACCTGGCCGGCGAAATGTACCCCGACCAGTCGCTGTACCCGGCCAACTCGGTGCCGCAAGTGGTGCGCCGCATCAACAACACCTTCCAGCGCGCCGACCAGATCCAGTGGAGCGAAGGCAAGGGCGATACCGATTTCTTCGCGCCGATCGTGGCTGACGCCGAAGCTGGTTTCGGCGGCGTGCTCAATGCCTTCGAACTGATGAAGTCGATGATCGACGCAGGCGCTGCCGGCGTTCACTTCGAAGACCAGCTGGCTTCGGTCAAGAAGTGCGGCCACATGGGTGGCAAGGTGCTGGTGCCGACGCGTGAAGCCGTTGCCAAGCTGACCGCCGCGCGGCTGGCTGCCGACGTGTCCGGCGTGCCGACCCTGGTGATCGCTCGTACCGATGCAGAAGCCGCCGATCTGCTGACCTCCGACGTGGATGAGCGCGATCGCCCGTTCTGCACCGGCGAGCGCACGGTGGAAGGTTTCTACCGCGTCAAGCCGGGCATCGAGCAATCGATCTCCCGTGCCCTGGCCTACGCCGAAGTGGCCGACCTGGTGTGGTGCGAGACCGGCAAGCCTGACCTGGAATTCGCCAAGAAGTTTGCCGAGGCTGTTCACGCCAAGTTCCCGGGCAAGATGCTGGCCTACAACTGCTCGCCGTCGTTCAACTGGAAGAAGAACCTCGACGACGCCACCATTGCCAAGTTCCAGAGGGAACTGGGCGCCATGGGCTACAAGTTCCAGTTCATCACGCTGGCCGGCTTCCACTCGCTGAACTACTCGATGTTCAACCTGGCCTACGGCTATGCCCGCAACCAGATGAGCGCATTCGTCGAACTGCAGGAAGACGAGTTCAAGGCCGCCGAGAAGGGCTTCACCGCCGTCAAGCACCAGCGCGAAGTCGGCACCGGCTACTTCGACGCCGTGACCCAGACCATCGAAGGCGGCCAGTCGTCCACGACCGCCCTCAAGGGTTCGACCGAAGACGAACAATTCTTCGACAAGAAGGTAGCCTGAAGCTTCAGATCGCGAGATCGAAAAGCAGAATGGCTGACTGGCCCAATAGCCGGTCATCTTGAGGGGCGTGCGACCATCACGCCCTTCAATTAGGCGCCGCGCCGTCTCCCTCTCAGGGACGGCGCGGTTTTTTGCTTTTTGGGGGGCGGTCCGTGAAAAATGTCAAAAATTGTGAATTTTTGCAATTTGGCCATTTATGGGTAAATTGAGATGTTTTTTGGCGATATGATGCTGCCCGTGTGTAAGCAGAGCCACACCGCAGGTCGCCGGCCAGCCGCCGGCACATCTCTATTCAAGTCACTGGCGAGCAACCCGGCCGGTGTCGATCCCAAGAAGGCAACAAACATGAAGCACAAACTTTCCCTGGCCGCTATCGTCGCGCTCTGCGCTGCCTTGGCCGGCTGCGCCGGCACCAATGTCGACGGCATGATGGGTGCCGGCACCTCGCTGCTCAAGGCGGCCTCGCTGAGCGACGGCGATGTCAAGGCCATGTCCGACCAGT
The DNA here is from genome assembly GCF_054515855.1 of Cupriavidus sp. PET2-C1. Lineage (NCBI taxonomy): Bacteria > Pseudomonadati > Pseudomonadota > Betaproteobacteria > Burkholderiales > Burkholderiaceae > Cupriavidus > Cupriavidus sp. PET2-C1. The sequence goes on along the minus strand of NZ_CM137259.1, from coordinate 2,445,391 downwards.
CTTGCGCCGAGCTCGACAAGGCCAACAAGATCGCAGCCCCCGGCAGCACTTACAACAAGCGCCTGACCAAGATCATGGCGGGCCTGCAGTCGAGCGGCCTGCCCAACGTCAACGCCAAGGTCTACCTGACCAAGGACGTCAACGCCTGGGCCATGGCTAACGGCTGCGTGCGCGTGTACAGCGGGCTGATGGACATGATGAACGACGACGAAGTGCGCGGCGTGGTGGGGCATGAGCTGGGCCACGTGGCGCTGGGCCACACCAAGAACAAGATGCAGGTGGCGTACACCGCCATGGCGGCGCGCGGCGCGCTGGCCGCCGCCGGTGGCACCGCGGCCGCGCTGTCGGCCTCGCAGCTGGGCGAAATGGGCGAGCAACTGATCAACGCGCAATTCTCGCAAACGCAGGAAAGCGCCGCCGACGATTACTCGTTCGATGTGCTGACCAAGAACAAGGCCAATACCCGTGGCCTGGTCACGGCGTTCCAGAAGCTGGCCAAGCTCGATGGCGGCAAATCCAGCATGTTCTCGTCGCATCCGGGCTCGGACGATCGCGCCAAGCACATCGAAGACCGCATCACGAAGGGCAACTGATCCTGGCCGGCCCTGCCGCATAGGCGGGCCGGTCAAGCAAAAAGGCTGGCTACCCGGTTCCGGGCGGCCAGCCTTTTTGTCGTTTGTCGTTTGTCGTTTGTCGTTTGGCGCCAGGGCGCGCTCAGCGATACACGATCACCGGGATATCGGTGTGCGTCAGCACCTTCTGGGTTTCGCTGCCCAGCAGCAAGCCCGACAAGCCACGCCTGCCGTGCGAGGCCATGAAGATCACGTCGCAGCCATGGCGCTCGGCCGCGTCGATGATGCCCAGGTAGGGCACCGCGAAGGTGGACATGTCGGCGTCAAAGCTGATGCCGTCGGCCCGGGCGGCGGTTTCCACTTCCTTCAGGTATAGCTTGGCCTGGCTTTCGATGCGGTCCCTGAAGGCCTGTGGCGCCTCCACCACGATCTCGCTGAACGGCGTGTAGGGATACTCCTCCAGGCAGACATAGGCGGTGACCCGCGCGTTGATTGTCTTGGCCAGCTCCAGCGCGCCGTCGATGGCCTTTTTGGACAGTTCCGAACCGTCGGTGGGTAGCAGGATGTGCTTGAACATGCTGGGCTCCTTTGGGGCGAATGGACCGGATTTACCTTTGGACGGAGGCAGGCCGCACGGCACCTGTCAGCATTCATTGTAGGCAGGGGTGGCGCATGCGGCATTGCCTTAAATCAAATCGAACTAGGAATTGACCGCCAGTTGCGGCCTGCCGGCGGCGGATGCCTGTTCCGCGCGGCGCCAGTAGGCCGGGTTCCCATAGGTGTTCTTCAGGTGGTCGATGAACAGCCGCACCCGCAGCGGCAGGTGCTTGCGCTGCGGAAAGACAGCGTGGATGCCGATCGGCGGCGCCTGGAACTCGTCGAGCACCGTGACCAGCCGGCCGCTGGCGATTTCCTGCCCGACTTCCCACCAGGAGCGCCATGCCAGCCCGTGGCCATGCAGGCACCACGCGTGCAGCACCGCGCCATCGGTGCATTCCATGGTGCCGCCCACCTTGACCGTGACCGCGCGGCCTTCCTGCTGGAAGGCCCAGCCGCGCTGCACGTTGGCGCTGGCGCCGAAGGCCAGGCAGTTGTGACGGGTGAGATCCTCGGGCAGGGCGGGCACGCCATGGCGCGCCAGGTAATCGGGGGACGCCACCACCACGCGCCGGTTCTCTGCCAGGCGGATCGACACCAGGCTGGAGTCGGGCAGGTCGCCCAGGCGGATGGCGCAGTCGAAGCCCTCGTTGACGAGATCCACCACGCGGTCCGACAGGTCCAGCGTGATGGTCACATCCGGGTGCGATTCGATGAACAGCGGCACCAGCGGCGCCACGTGCTTGCGCCCGTAGCCCGCCGGCGCGGTCACGCGCAGGTGGCCGCTGGCCTTGACGCCGCCCGCCGAGACGCTGGCCTCGGCGTTGTGCAGGTCGTTGAGGATGCGCTGGCAGTCTTCCAGGAAGGCCGAGCCTTCGAAGGTCAGGCTGATCTTGCGCGTGGTGCGCAGCAGCAGCTTGACGCCCAGGCGCTCTTCCAGCGCATCGATGCGCCGGCCGATGATGGCCGGCGCCACGCCTTCAGCCGCCGCGGCCGCCGAAAGGCTGCCCCGTGCGGCTACCGAGACGAACGTCTCCAATTGTTTGAAATGATCCACGAAGCTCGCCGGTTTTGTGCCTCATGCCGCCCAAAGCAGGGGGCGGCAGAGGCAATGGGGTGGATTTGGTGCCTTATCTTTATACCGTTAGCGAAGATTAGTGGGGTAAAAGTAAAAGATCAAGTGACCCTGACCGACTTTGCCGCACTGCAACGTCTCCCTACAATGCTATGCATTCATTGGTGTACAGGCCCACGCAGTGGCGCTGGCCTGCCGGGTATGCCGGGTTTTTCGGGTTTGTCCAAGGGAACCGCTCCAGCTCATGCAAAAGATCCGCGCAGTCGTCTTCGATGCCTATGGCACGCTGTTCGACGTGTATTCCGTCACCGCGCGCGCGGAGCAATTGTTTCCGGGCAAGGGCGAGGCGCTGGCGCTGCTGTGGCGCGAGCGTCAGATCGACTACACCCGCATCCGCTCGATGGCCGCGCCCGACGGCGCATACTACAAGCCGTTCTGGGCGCTGACTGTGGATGCGCTGCGCTATGCGGCCGAGCGCCTGCAACTGGTGCTGGATCCTGCCCTGGAGGCGCAACTGCTCAAGGAGTACGCGTGCTTGTCGGCCTTCCCGGAAAACCTCGGCGCGCTCAAGCGCCTGCGGGCAGCCGGGCTGCCGCTGGGCATTCTTTCCAACGGCAATCCGCAGATGCTGGATATCTCGGTCAAGAGTGCCGGCATGCACGGGCTGTTCGACCACGTGCTGTCGGTCGACGCGGTGCGCATGTACAAGACCGCGCCCGAGGCCTACGCGCTGGGCCCCAAGGCGTTTGGCGTGCCGGCAGGGGAGATCCTCTTCGTCTCGTCCAATGGCTGGGACGCTTGCGGCGCCACCTGGTACGGCTACACCACGTTCTGGATCAATCGTGCCGGTCATCCGGCGGAGCGGCTCGATGTGAGCCCTTCCGGCACCGGGCACGACATGAATGACCTGCTCGAATTCGTCCGCGCCCAAGGTGCGGCGGTTTGACGGCGGGCACCTTTAATCAACCATCGATCACAGGAGAACACTGATGGCCATCACGCTGCCTGCGGGCATGAAGATTACCGGCGAAATCCTGCCGGCTTACGAAGACATCCTCACGCCGGCGGCCCTGGCCCTGGTGGACAAACTGCATCGCGCCTTCGAGCCGCGCCGCCAGGAACTGCTGGCCGCCCGTGTCGAGCGCACCAAGCGCCTGGACGCCGGCGAGCTGCCCGACTTCCTTGCGCAGACCAAGAGCGTGCGCGAAGGCGACTGGAAGGTCGCGCCGGTGCCGCCGGCACTGCATTGCCGCCGCGTGGAAATCACCGGCCCGGTCGAAGCCAAGATGGTCATCAACGCGTTCAACTCCGGCGCGGACAGCTACATGACCGACTTCGAGGACTCCAACACCCCCAACTGGCATAACCAGTTGCAGGGCCAGGTCAACCTCAAGGCCGCCGTGCGCCGCACCCTCACGCTGGATTCCAACGGCAAGCACTACAAGCTGAACGACAAGATCGCCACGCTGCAAGTGCGCCCGCGTGGCTGGCACCTGGACGAGAAGCACGTCACCATCGACGGCCAGCGCGTCTCCGGCGGCATTTTCGACTTCGCGCTGTTCCTGTTCCATAACGCCAAGGAACAGATCGCACGCGGCGCCGGCCCCTTCTTCTACCTGCCGAAGATGGAAAGCCACCTCGAAGCGCGTCTGTGGAACGACGTCTTCATCATGGCCCAGAACGAAATCGGCCTGCCGCAAGGCACCGTCAAGGCAACCGTGCTGATCGAAACGATCCTGGCCGCCTTCGAGATGGAAGAAATCCTGTACGAGCTGCGCGAGCACAGCGCCGGCCTGAACGCTGGCCGCTGGGACTACATCTTCTCGTGCATCAAGAAGTTCAAGGTCGACAAGAACTTCTGCCTGGCCGACCGCGCCAAGGTCACCATGACCGCGCCGTTCATGCGCTCGTACGCGCTGCTGCTGCTCAAGACCTGCCACAAGCGCGGCGCGCCCGCCATCGGCGGCATGAGCGCACTGATCCCGATCAAGAACGATCCGGAGAAGAACGCCATCGCCATGCAAGGCATCATCAACGACAAGAAGCGCGACGCCACCGACGGCTACGACGGCGGCTGGGTGGCTCACCCGGGCCTGGTCGAGCCGGCCATGAAGGAATTCGTGGCAGTGCTGGGCGACAAGCCCAACCAGTTCGACAAGCAGCGCGACGACGTCAACGTGGCGGCCAAGGACCTGCTGGACTTCCAGCCGGAAACCCCGATCACGGAAGCCGGCCTGCGCATGAACATCAACGTCGGCATCCACTACCTCGGCTCCTGGCTGGCTGGCAACGGCTGCGTGCCCATCCACAACCTGATGGAAGACGCCGCCACCGCCGAGATCTCGCGCTCGCAGGTGTGGCAGTGGATCCGCTCGCCCAAGGGCAAGCTGGAAGACGGCCGCAAGGTGACCGCCGAGATGGTGCGCGCGCTGATCCCGGAAGAACTGGCCAAGGTCAAGGCTTTCGTCGGTGGCGAGACCACGACGTATGACCGCGCCGGCGAGATCTTCGAGCAGATGTCCACGTCGGAGGACTTTGCCGAGTTCCTGACGCTGCCGCTGTACGAAGAGATCTGATCGGGCGGTAGCACTTGCCTGGCCGGGGCTTTTGCCTCGGCGAAAAAAACCGCAGCCTGGTGCTGCGGTTTTTTTTTTTGGTGCGCCCGGCAGGGCGCACTCACTCGATCTCCTCGCCGCCGGGAAATCGATAGGCGGCGATGGATGCTCTCCGAGCATCCATCGCACGCGCCCGGAACGCTCGCCGTCGGCCTGGCCGCAAGCTGTTTGCGCAGCGCCTTTGCACGCCGATCCCGCCTCGGAGCGCTCGGATCCAGCCCCTCGAATTCTTCGTCCACCCGCGCGCCCCGACGCCTTGGCCATCCGCGCCAAAGAATACGAGAGTGAAGGCGCGTCCGCGCATGTTTACAGCCCGCTGTGCCCACATTCCGCTAGTTGCCGGCTGCATGTCGTTGAGGCGGGGCTTCGACTTTCGCATGACGATAGGGCTGTAAGTATCCAGGTATTGATTTAATTCTTTTCCGTAAAACAAGAATTTTCTTGGGCTTATTTTATTTCATGAGATCTATGATTTGGTCACCGTCAAGTGGCCTCAGTGCCATTGCGTTTCTTACCGTGACTGCATCTGGCGTGGAATGCGTCAGGCAGGATGCGGTTCGATTCGGAAGCCGGTGCATCGGTCCCATATGGACCTGCATTTAAACCGGGGTGCATCTAATAGATTGATTCATTGCCCCAATTACCAACGGAAGAAGGAAATCACATGAAGCGTACTATTCTCGGCTCTCTCACAGCCGGCTGTGTGGTCATGGCCGCCATGGCTCCCTCGCTGTCGCATGCGTTCGATGGTCAGCTGGACTTCACCGGCTCCATCACGGACGTCACCTGCACCATCAACGGCAAGCCGGCCGGGCCCAACAATCGCACCACCGTGGATCTGGGCCGCGTGGACCCCGTCATCTTCACGGGCATTGGCGTGAAATCCCCCGCCGTACCGTTCAGCCTGGTACTGGGCGGCGGGACGGCCTGCAAGGATAAAACGAAGGCCTCCATTTCCTTTGATACGGGCTCCGCCAACATCGATCCCGTCACCGGCAACCTGATCCTGCAGGGCACCGCTGCGGCGAAGGGCGTGCAGATCGAGGTTAGCGACAACGGCAACAAGGCCACTGGCAAGATCCCGCTGCACCTGGCTCAGACGAACCCGCAGGTGGCCACGATCACGGACAACACCGCAACGCTGACCTACAGCGCGGCCTATGTCCAGACCGCTGCCGCCGTCACGGCGGGTGCGGGTAACTCGTTCATCCGCTACACGATGGCCTACTACTAAATCGAGCCGGGTTTAATTGCCAGGAATGCCATGACGTCGGTCGCTCGCATCTCTTCACTTCTTGCCGCCGGTGTCGTGGCGCTCGCCGCCTGCGCCAGCGTGGCGCAGGCTTCCATTGTCATACAGGGTACGCGACTGGTCTTCCCGTCCGATGCCCGCGAGGTTACCGTCAGGCTGAACAACATCGGCAGCGAGCCCGTTCTCGTGCAGAACTGGCTGGACGATGGCCAGGCGGACATGCCGCCCGAGAAAGTCCGGGTTCCCTTCATGGTCTCGCCGGCGGTCGGCCGGGTAGAGCCGAGCAAGGGCGCGGTGCTGCGCATCGCCTATACGCAGGAACCACTGCCGGCCGATCGCGAGACGGTGTTCTGGCTCAATGTGCTGGAGGTGCCCTCGACGAAAGAGGGCGCCGAGAATGCGCTCCTGTTCGCCTTCCGCAGCCGTATCAAGGTCTTCTTCCGGCCCGTGCAACTGACGGACGTCGATGCCGCTCCCGGCAAGCTTGCCTGGAAGCTGGCCAATGTCGATGGCAAGGGGCCGGGTGGAAAGACGGCGAAGCAGCTTGCCGTGGAGGTCAGCAACCCCACGCCTTACTACGTTTCCTTCGGCCGGGTCGACGCCAGGCTGGACGGCAAGTTTGTCTCCGCGGGTGGTGGCATGGTGGCTCCGCTCGGCAAGGAGACCTTTGTACTGCCCGAAGCAAAGCCCGGCAATCATCCCGGCGCCCTGGTCCGATACGAAGTCATCAATGACTACGGTGGCCGGTACACGGAAGAAAAGGCATTGGCAAATTAGCCACTAAGAGGCCGTTTCAACATGAAGTGAAGCGGTTCTGGCCAGGCGCGCAGCCGCAGACAGTACGAGTGGCACGTCCAAGGCCGCGCAACGACGCCAGCATCTTTTGGAAACGGCCTCTAATCATTCCCGTCCCGATTCCTTTCGCCGTATCGGTTGTACAGCGGCCTCCAGCTTCCGCAGATAGGACAAATTCGTCGCTCTATGCAATCCTCCGTTCGCCTTGTTCAACCCGCTTGCCCGGCTCGCGTCGGCAGTGTGGCTGCGCTGCCGACCTCCAGGCCGGGGCGCCTTGCGCCTCGCCTGATCGGCGCCGTAGCGGCGATCGTGATGTCGCCGACCGCCTGGGCGGCGGCGACCGTTGTGGGTGGGCAGGGCGCGGGGACGCGCCAGTCCATGGATCTCGGCGCGCAGATTGGCGAGACCTTGGCGCAGGAAAGTAAAGAGGCACAGGGCGGGGACCCGGAGCGCGCGCGAAGTGCCGGCAGCGATGGAGGCGGGCCCGCGCCCGAGCCGCGGCTGCTGTCCGCCCTGGACGGCAAACGGGTGATATTCGACACCTACATGCTGGCGCAGGGCGCCGAGGGCATCACGATCGATACCAGCCGTTTCGAGCGGCTGGATATCGTCGCGCCGGGCAAGTACCGCGTCGAACTGCATGTCAATGGCCAATGGCGCGGCACCGAGGATATCGAGTTCCAGCAGGTTGTGGGCCGGGAAAGCGCACAGGCATGCTACGACCGCGATCTGCTCACCCGCGCAGGTGTCGATCTGAACAAGAGCGCGCGCGGCCAGGATCCCGCACGGCCGCCCAACCCGATGCCGGAAGGCCCGGTCTGTGCCGACATCGGCAACTATGTTCCCGGCGCCGAACTCAAGTTCGACCAGGCGGAGCAGGCGATCTATCTTTCCGTGCCGCAATACTATCTGCGGCTGACCACATCGAAAAACTATGTCGATCCGCAGCGTTGGGACAGTGGCGTTCCGGCGCTGCTGCTCAACTACAACACCAATATCTTCACCACCCAGAGCCAGGGACGCAACACCACCCAGGCCTACGCGGGCCTGAACCTGGGGGCAAACCTCGGGCCGCTGCGATTGCGCCACAACGGCTCGGTTACCTGGTCGCCGCTGACCGGCACGCGCTATCAGCGTGGCTATATCTATGGCCAGACCGATCTGCCCGCGCTGCGCTCGCAAGTGCTGGTCGGCGAGAGCTCGACCAGCGGCGAGCTGTTCGATTCGGTGTCGTTCCGCGGCGCGCAGATCTTCAGCGACGACCGCATGCTGCCCGAGACGCAGCGCTACTACGCACCTGTGGTGCGCGGTACCGCCGGCTCGAACGCCCGGGTCTCGGTCCACCAGCGCGGCTTCCTGGTCTACGAGACCACCGTGGCGCCGGGGCCGTTCGAGATCAACGACCTGCAGGTTGCCAGCTACGGCGGCGACCTGCAGGTGACCGTGACAGAGGCCAACGGGCAGGCGCGTACCTTCCTGGTGCCCTTTGCCACCACCGTGCAATTGCTGCGGCCGGGCGTCACGCGCTACAGCGTGACCGCGGGCAGGGCTAGCGACCCCTCTCTGCAAGGCAGCGGACAGTACGTCGTGCAGGGCACACTGCAACACGGCATCAACAATATGGTCACCGGCTACGGTGGCGTGGCCTTCGCCAGCAATTATGTGTCCGGGCTGCTGGGCGGGGCGCTCAACACGCGCTTCGGTGGCTTTGGCGCCGACGTCACGTGGGCCAGGGCCACCGTGCCAAACGGCGATAGCCTGCGCGGCTCCAGCTTCCGTGTTTCTTACAGCAAGAATTTGCCGAACAGCGGTACCAGCTTCTCGCTGCTGGCGTACCGCTATTCCACGCGCGGCTATCTTGGCCTGCGCGATGCGCTGATGCTGCACGATGCCGTCGAGCGCGGCGCGGCGGTCGATTCCTTCGCGCGCACGCGCAGCAGAGTGGATGCCAACATCAGCCAGCAGCTCGGCGCGAATGGCGGCAATGTCTACCTCAACGGCTCCTCGCTCCAGTACTGGAACCAGCGTGGCCAGGCGCTCAGTTTCACGCTGGGCTATAGCAACCAGTGGCGCGGCAACACCTATTCCGTGTCCGTGCAGCGCGTGCAGAACGCGGGGGGCGGTGGGGCCTTGTATGGGGGAGCCGGCAGTGGCAACAGCACGCTGGTCAGCCTCAACCTGTCGATTCCACTGGGAAAGTCCGCCCGCGGCGCTCCCGTCCTGAACACCTTCGTCACGCACGACGACAGCGCCGGCACGCAGGTTTCTTCCGGCGTTTCGGGGCTCATCGACCAGCAGGGCAAGGGCTCGTACTCGCTCTCCGGCACTTATGACGACCGGCGCCATGCCGCCTCGGGCAACGCCAGCATCAACTGGCGCCTGTCCGACGTCACGCTGGGTGCCAGCATTGGCCAGGGCCAAGGCTATCGGCAGGCATCGGCCAACGCGCAGGGCGGCCTGGTCGTTCATCCGGGCGGCATCTCTATGGCACAGACCCTTGGCGAGACCATCGGCGTGGTCCATGCGGCGGATGCGCGGGGCGCCCGGGTCGGCTACGGCGGCGCCAGCGTGGACCGGCGCGGCTACGCGGTCGTGCCCAGCCTGATCCCTTATCAGTTGAACAGCATCGATGTCGATCCCAAGGGCATCCCCGACGACGTCGAACTGAAGGTGACCTCGCGCAGCGTCGCGCCGCGCGCTGGCTCGGTGGTGATGCTCACCTACGAAACCCGCAGGGCGCGCGCCGTGCTCATCAATAGCCGCATGCCCAATGGCGAACTGCTGCCCTTCGCCGCCACCGCCATCGACGCCGAAGGCGGCATGGCGATCGGCGCCGTGGGCCAGGGCAGCCGCCTGGTGGTGCGCACCGAGACGGACCGCGGCTCGATCCGCGTCGAATGGGGCAAGAAGCCCGAAGAGCGCTGCGTGATCGACTACACCCTGCCCGCGCGCGTGCAGGGCAAACGCAGCGGCTACGAAATGCTGGACCTGCCGTGCCTTCCATTGCCGGCCGGTGGCGTGGGCAGCAAAGAGCTGGCCGCGCGTCCGTGAAGCCGAAGCAACCCGGAGCCGGGCAACTGTGCAGTACCAGGACGGCAGCGCCAGGCAATCCGGCCGGCATGCAGAACCAGGGAAGGGCGAGCCGCATGACCAATCCGATCATCCCGGGCAGAAGCGATCGCAGGCCGCGTTGCGAGCGGCCGTGGCGCCGTGCCGGGGCCATGCTGACCTTGCTGCTGTGCCTGGCGCCGGCCGGTGCGCTGGCGGCGTTGTCGATCATCGGCACCCGCTTTGTCTACCCCGCCGATCTGTCGGCGCTGAGCGTGAGGCTGCGCAATGCGGGCGACAGCCCGATCCTGGTCCAGGCCTGGCTGGACCAGGGAGAGGTCAATGCCGATCCGGCCAGGCTGAGCGTGCCCTTCATCTTGTCGCCGCCGTTGCTCAGGCTGGACCCGGAGCGCAAGACGGTGCTCCGGCTGCGCTACACCGGTGAGCCGTTGCCGGGAGACCGCGAGTCGGTGTTCTGGATCAATTTTCTGGAGGTGCCGCCGCTGGCCGAGGACAGCGCCAGTCTGCTTCGCCTGTCTTACCGCACGCGCATGAAGCTGCTGTTCCGGCCGGCGGGATTGCCCGGCACTGCGGACGAGGCCATCGGGCAGGTGACATGGGCGTTCGGCAGGGCAGGCAAGGCGGGCGGCGCCGTCCTGGAAGCAACCAACCCTACGCCATACCACGTGTCGCTGGCGCGGATGGAGGTCGGGCGCGGCGGCGCATCGGTGGAACTGGACGGCCAGACCATCGCGCCGCTTGGCGTCACGCGGTTCACGCTGCCCGGCTGGCAGGGCGCCACCGCGGACGAGGCGGTGGTGCATTACGAAGCCGTCAGGGATAGCGGCGAACTGATCGTCGGGAACGCAAACGTCAAAAGGTAGTTTCGATGCAGGTCGAGGGGTGGCCCGATGAGGAAGTCCAACGCCATCGGGCTGGGAGCGGCGCATGCACATCGATTGGGCCGCTCGTGAAATGAATGAATTGCCATGGGAAGAAATCAAGTGACTGCTGGCCGTGAAACCTTTGTCGATGCCGATGCGCAAGCCTGCCGGGCGGTCGGTGGCCGGGCTGCGCGCCGCACCTTCGGGCTGCGTGCCTGCGGTGTCGGCCTGATGTTGCTGCTGCCGGTCGCGGGGCATGCGCAGGTGCCCGGTGGGCCCAACGCGTCCAATGCGCCCACTGCGGCGAATGCGGTGAATGTACCCAACATACCCAGGGCCGGGCAGACCATGCGCGATCTCGAAACCGTGCGTCCGGAACTGCCTGCGCCGTCCAGTGTGGAGCTGGACCTGCCCAAGGCGGGAGATCGCACCGCGCCCGCCGCGCCCGCCGACCCGGGGATGCGCCTGAAGGTGCAGGGTTTTCGCATCGACGGGAACAAGGTGTTCGACTCGGCGCAACTGCTGCCCTTGCTGGACGACCTGAACGGCAGCGAGCAGGACCTGGCAGGCCTGCGCGCGGCGGCGGACCGCATCACCGCGTATTACCACGAACGCGGCTACCTGCTGGCGCGCGCCTTCCTGCCGCCGCAGGATATCGAGGACGGCATGATCCGGCTCCAGGTGATGGAGGGCAGGTACGGGCGGATCGTGCTGCAGAACAAGTCGCGCGCATTTGACGGCGTGCTGCGCCAGCCGCTGTCGAGGCTCAGGAGCGGCGAGGCGGTGCATAGCGCGGAACTGGAAAGCAGCCTGCTGCTGCTCAACGATATCCCCGGCGCCGAGGCCAAGGGCACCTTGCAGTCCGGCACGGAGCCCGGTACCACCGACCTGCTGGTCGAGGCGGAGCCCGGGCCGCTGGCCGGCGGCAGCCTGGAGGCGGACAACTATGGCGGCTACTACACCGGCGAATACCGCCTGGGCGGCAGCTTCTACCTGAACAACCCGTTGCGGCTGGGGGACCAGCTGAGCCTGCGCGTGCTTGGCAGCGACAAGCGGCAGCGCTACTACCGCGCCGGTTACCAGTTGCCGGCCGGGCCCTGGTCCACGCGCGTGGGCGTGTCGTACTCGGACATGGGCTATCACCTCGGCAAGGACTTCGCGGTGCTCGAAGCGCACGGCCGCGCCAGCATCCGCAGCGTCTTCGTCTCGCAGCCGCTGCTGCGCGGCCGCGCCTTCAACCTGAGCGCCCAGCTGCAGTACGACGACAAGCGGCTGCGCGACGAGATGGATCTGTTCGAAACCAATGTCGGCAAGCGCGTGGGGCTGTGGACCGCTGGCGTGAGCGGCAACGGCCAGGACAACGTATTCGGCGGCGGCCAGACCATGTTCTCGGCGAGCTACAGCACGGGACGGCTTCGCATCGACGATCCACTCACCGAGTTCATCGACCAGATCAGCGCGAGAGCCGGCGGCAGCTTCAGCAAGATGAACCTGAGCGCGGCGCGCCTGCAGCGGCTGGGCAATCGCTTCCAGCTCTATGCCCAGGCCAATGCGCAATGGGCGTCCGGCAACCTGGACGGCTCGGAGAAGTTCGGCATGGGCGGGCCCTATGGCGTGCGCGCCTACGCGCTCGGCGCCGGCAGCGGCGACCAGGGCTGGCAGGCCAGCCTGGAGTTGCGCTACGCGGTGGCCCCTGGCTGGCAGCTGAGCGCCTTCGTGGACAAGAGCGTGGTGGACGTCAACAAGCAGCCCTGGACCAAGGAGCGCAATACGCGCCGCTTGACGGGGGCGGGCATCGGTGGCGCCTGGGCCGGGCAGGGACATCAGGTCAGCCTGGCGCTGGCCTGGCCGGTGGGCCAGCGCGATGCAAGCGGGGGGCCGGTGCGCAGCCCCAGGTTTTGGGTTCAGGGCGCGCAGTACTTCTGAGCGCGCCGTGGACCGTGTCGGTGCAGTACCCGTGCTGCCGGGATGTTTGCAGCTTTTTCAATAACAAGGAATGAGGTCAATATGAACAAAAGCTATGCACTGGTCTGGAATCAGGCCCAGGGATGCTGGAACGTTGCCAGCGAAGGAGCTCGCCGCCGCGGCAAGTCTGGCGGTGCCAGGCGCGTGATTGCCGCGGCTGTTGCTCTGTTGGGGCTGGGCGCGCTTGCGCCGGCGCATGCCTTGCCGACCGGCAATGCGATCGTGTCGGGCACCGGCAATGTCGCGTCCTACAACAATGGCCGGGACATGTCGATCAACCAGTCGAGCGACAAGCTGATCATCAACTGGAACGGGTTCAGCATTGGTGCGGGGGAGAAGGTCTCCTTCAACCAGCCCGACAGCAACTCGATCGCGCTCAACCGCGTGATCACCGCGAACGCCAGCAATATCCAGGGCCAGATCGATGCCAATGGCCGCGTCTTCCTGGTCAACCCCAACGGGATGGTGTTCGGGCAGACCGCTCAGGTCAACGTGGGCGGCCTGGTGGCCTCGACGCAGGACATCAGCAACGCGGATTTCACTAGCGGGAACTACCGCTTTACCGGAAGCGCGGGTGCATCGATCATCAATGCCGGCCGGATCACCGCCGCCCCGGGCGGCAGCGTGGCGCTGCTGGGCAGCACCGTGCGCAACACTGGCATGATCCAGGCGCAGATGGGCCGGGTGGCGCTAGGCGCCGGCAATGACTTCACCGTGAGCTTCGACGCCGGCAACCTGCTCAACCTGAAGGTGAATGACGGCCTGGTGGGCTCGCTGGTGGAAAACGGCGGCCTGCTCAAGGCCGACGGCGGCCAGGTGTTGATGACGGCCCGCGCCGCCGGCAGCCTGCAGCAGGCGGTGGTGAACAATACGGGCATGATCGAGGCCAAGACCTTGCGGGGCAATACCGGCAAGATCACGCTGGACGGCGGCAGCGCCGGCGTCGTGCGCGTGGCCGGCAGCCTGAACGCCAGCGCGATGGCCGGCCCGGGCAACGGCGGCACCATCGAGACCCGCGGCGCCGATGTGCAGGTGCAGTTGGCCACCCAGGTCAACACCCAGGCCAATAACGGGCAGACGGGCACCTGGAAGCTCAGCGCGATGGATGTCAACGTCGGCCAGACCGCCGGCAATGGCGAGATTACCGCGTTTAGCGACACGCTTTCGCGCAACCTCGGCACCACCAATATCGAGCTGGCCAGCACCGTTGGCAATATCTCGGTCAACGCGCCGATCAGCTGGAACAGCGGCAACAAGCTGACGCTGGCCTCGGCGGGCGATGTCAATGTGAACGGAGCGCTGAGCGCCACCGGCGTCAACGCCGGCTTGGCCATGACCGCGGGCGGCGGCAAGGATATCAACCTGAACAACAAGGTCACGCTCAGCGGGGCCGGCAACGGCCTGGAGTTGAACTATGGCCGTTCGCAGAACCTGAACAACGGCGCGGTGGTCACGTTGTCGGGGACGGGGGCGTCGTTCAGGTCGAACGGCTTTTCCTATAACGTGATCCAGAATCTCGCGCAGCTGCAGGGCATCAACGACAATCTGGGCGGCTACTACGTGCTGGGCAACAGGATCAACGGCGGCAGCCTGAAGTCGATTGGCGGCGACTACGGCACGTTCTACGGCGCCTTCGACGGCCTGGGCAATACCTTGAACAATCTCTCGGTGACCAGCACCGGGCCTTTGTCCGGCCTGTTTTCGGCATCGTCCGGCAGCATCAGCAACCTCGGCCTGACAACGTTGTCGGTCAACGCGACGTCTGCCAATGCCGGCGCCGCTGCGCTGGGCGCGCTGGTCGGTCAGAACTCCGGCACCATCTCCAACGTCAGCGCCACCGGCGTACGCCTCAGTAGCAACACCGGGCGGGCCCATTCCATGGGTGGCCTGGTAGGGAAGAACCTCATCGACGGCTCCATCGACCGCGCTTCGGTGAGCGCTTCCTGTCTGGCTGGCAGCGGCCTGACCCAGTCGATCGGCGGCCTGGTCGGCGAAAACGCGGGCAGGGTGACACGCAGCACGTCGGATGCCACCATCTCGGGGGGCATGCAGCGCACGGCCATGGGCGGCGTGGGCGGCCTGGTCGGGCTGAACGTCGGGCCTAACGCCTATGTTGCCGATTCGTCCAGCCGGGGCACCGTCGGCGCATCCAATGGCGGCGTGAACGTGGGCGGCCTGGTGGGCTACAACAGCGGTGGCGTCATCGAGCGCGTCTTCTCCGCCGGTAAGACAGGCGCTTCCGGCAACGCCGTGATCGGTGGCCTGGTCGGCCTCAACGACAGCGGCGGCCGGATTTCCGATTCCTACACCATCGGCAACGTCGACGGCCGCGGTGCCGCGGCCATCGGCGGCCTGGTGGGGCAGAACCGGAACGGTAGCCTGACCAATGTCAAGACCAGCGGTGTCGTCGCGGATAATTCGGGCATCGATGTGGGTGGCCTGGCCGGCAGCAACGAGGGCGGCACCATCTTCGGCGCAGAAGCCACCGGCGCCGTGATCGGCGGCGCCAACAACCGCGTGGGCGGCCTGGTCGGCAGCAACTACAGCGGTAGCATCCAGAGTTCGGTGGCGCGAGGCAAGACCACGGGCGGCAGCAACAGCCACACCGGCGGCCTGGTCGGCTACAACGGCGGCGACCTGCTGGCGGTGGAAGCGAGCGGCGAAGTCTATGCCCGCGACAACAGCTTTGTCGGCGGCCTGGTCGGCACCAACGTCGCCACCAATGGAACCGCGATCGTGTCGGGCGTGGCCAGCGGCAACGTCAAGGGTGACACTCGCAGCGTGGTGGGTGGGCTGGTTGGCCAGAACTACGGCGCGGTCAGTGCTTCGTCGGCTACCGGCACGGTGAGCGGTGGCGGCTATGTGACGATGGGCGGCCTGATCGGCCTGAATCAGGGCGAAGTCAATTACTCGACCGCGAGCGGCAAGGTCAGCTTCACGCCGAACTACACCCAGAACTATGGTGGCCTGGTCGGTGTGAACTTCGGTCGTATGCAGGGCAACCGGGTTTCCGGCAATGCCGCCCTGCTGCCGCAGGCCGGCATCAACTACGGCACCATCATTCAATAAGGTGCTGAAGCCGTCCACGGGCCTGCCTGCCTAGCAGGCCCCTTGCACCTTGCATGCCGTGTTTCGGCATGGCATGCAAGGGCATTTCAATACCGCGCCATGGAACACAAGGACGGATATGCGTTGCTGGCGGCACAGGTGGCGGGTCCTGCTGGCCGCGAGCACCATGGATTTTGACGCCGCCTCGAAAGGCTGGGGAGCAGGGGCGGGGAGATGGAGAGCTGCATGAATACGAATGTACTGCCTATCGCCGGGCGGCCGGGTAGCCGGAAATTGCACGGGGCGCGCCGATCGGCACGCCTGTTCTTTGCCGTGCTGATGCTGGGGCTGGCGAGCGGCAGCGCCCAGGCACAATTTGAAAACCGCTTGGCCACCAACTGCACGAACCCCAATCCGCAGGAGATCCAGCCGTGGACGGTCACCAATCCCCTGACCAGCAGCACGGCCGTCGGCACGATCCTGATGGAGCGGCGGTTCGCATTGTCGACGTCCTTCACCTTTGGTTCGACGCCGGCAGTGGATGCTCACGAGCTGGTCACGGGCGCGCACTGGGCAACGGGGTTCGGGCCGCCCATCGGTGCGGATGGCATTGTGCCAACGAATATTGACGGCATCGGCTTCAAGTGGGAAGCCCTATCGTCGGACGGCGTCGCGAGAATCCTGCGCAAAGAGGCCGACCCGCTTGCCGTCGAGAAGATCAACGTCTTGTTTCAGCCCAATCTGGGGATAAGGACCGGGTCCACCATCGCCAGCTACAAACAGTACCTGGTGCTGACCAAGGACCCGAATGCGCTCCCCTCGGGCGAGATCAAGGTGACCAATGTGGCGGGTGGTCTCCAGGTGAAGATCTACGCAGCGGATTTTCTGAAGTCGGTGGGGGTGAGCCTGGGCAGCACGTTCCAGGTGCCCACCTTGGGCCCGGGATGCCATCAGTCCATTACCTATGACAGTACGGGTCTCGTCAGCATCGGCGGCGGCCCTCCGCCCCCGATTCCGAACAAATGCGATGTGGTGGCCAATCAGATCATTCCAGTCAATCTGGGGAGTATTCCCATTGATCGGTTCAAGAGGCTCAACGACACCTCCCCGCCGAAGTACTTCGAGATTGCCCTGAGCAATTGCGCGGCCAACGCCAAGCCCACGATCAGCTTCAGGGACAAGGCCACGCCTCCCAATGCGGACAAGACGGTATTGCGGCTCAGCGCGCCGGGCGGGCAAAGCCTGGCCCAGGGGTTTGGCATCATCATGACGCGCGAGGATGGCAGCCGGGAGCGCATCGCCTATGGCGATCCGGGCGTTGCCAAGAAGTACGAGATGACGCTCGACAAACCGGGCAGGACCGCGAAGCTTCCGCTGTCGGCGCAGTACATCCGCACCGGTGGCGACGCCGAGGTGAAGGCCGGCTATGCGGGAGGCTCAGCCGAGTTCACCTTCACTTTCCCCTGAGGATGGTGTCCAGAAGCGGGGTGGCAACGCCGATCTGACCATATGCGAGCCATCAGATGAAATCGAGGAGCTGCCTCACCCGGTTTCGATGCCAAATTCGGCATGAACGTGGACGATTTCGCCAGTGTCGCGGGTCTGTGTTCCGATTAAGGGTGTCGAGAAACGTGGTGGTGGGTATAGGATGGAAGGTGGCCAATGGAAAGCAACGTATAAGTGTTGCTGTTGATGATGGGGATGATGATGTTGCTTGATATTTCCAACGTGCGTTCGACTCTTGATGATCTAAGAAAAGAATTTCAGGGGTTCGATGTAACCGGATTGTACAATTCCTTTTTGGCGCGTTGCGATATGGTGGGCGAATGGAAATTCTCCGACGGCGATTATTTTGAGCACCTGCCACATGAAACGGAGCGTATGGGGTTTTCATCGCCTCGATTGATGAAGAAAAAATACGCAAGCGTAGAAGAGGCACGTGTGCTGGGGAAATATTGCTCTGGTTTTTATGGCGGCAGCCATATTATTACCGTTTTTCCTGGGCAAAGAGGGATCCAGGCGATCCAGGCGACGCTATACGACCACGGTGACGGCTTCTCGGAGATTCGTACAGTTGGTTTTAAAGGGATGGATCGTCCAGGTAAACGCGAGTCCAGGTTGATCGGCTTGGGAAGGCTACTTCAACTTGATGACGGCGACATAGTCTACGTTGGGGTCGGTGTCGGCGACACTTTTTCCGTATTTCTTTACAAGTACGCTTCCATCGGGAAGGTCCTGTCCGGCCGAGCCATTGCCAAAGGGTGGCCCGGCGAAGATGAATGGTTCTATCGCTACGACAGTGAAGGTCAACTGGCCGAGATAACGTCAGGTACTACGTCCCTTTGGGCGAGGAAATAAACGACCCGGCCGGTTCTCCTGGGAGGGGCAAGCCTAGTCTGCCGAAACCGGGCGTACTTCCGTAAAGTGAGGAACGATGTCTAAGGCTCGTGTAATTGGAACATCTATAGATGCTATTCGTGCTGCTGAGACAGAATTGGGACGTACGCTACCTAAGTCTTTCTCGGATTGGCTTTTAGTAAACAATGGGAGATCCTTGGGTGCATTGACCGTGTTTCCCGTCTTCGATTCCCGCGATCCGAGAAAGACATGGGAATCCATAGTCCGTCATTTCAACGAGGGATGGAAGGAATGGCTGGACAATTTTGGAGATACATCAATTGACTTCTCTCAATTGCTGCCTTTCGCGGAGTTCGGAACAGGGGATTACTATTGCTTCGACTATGCGAAGCTAGGCGGTGCTGGGGAGCCCGTCGTCGTTCGATGGTCACACGAGACCGGTGAGACGGTTCAAGATTCCGACAGCTTTGCATCATTCCTGACGATGCCAGGACGCCCCGCATAGCGTAGATTCTGCAGTCGCTGGACAACCTGCTCAAGGCATATGCCGGCACCCACTACAGCTGGGACGAGCGCGGCAACCTGACCAATCGCGTGACCTCGCGTGACCAACGGCACGGGCGCGCGCTTCATCCGGGACAGCTTCAACCGGCTGGTGGGCGGTTTTTTTTGCCCACCATTGGCGTAGCAGTGTGACTTTTTGTAGCGGGAGGTTTGGAGCGTACTTTGTGCCTTTATACTGCGCAGGTCGTTGCAACCACAGCGACCGGGTTTGACAGCCTGCTAAGAACGCGGACATGTCGAAATCCCTTAAGAAGGAGGCACACCCATGCCCCAGTCTTCGCTCGCCCATCCCGGGCAAATCGTATCTTCCAAGCCAGCCATTCCCTGCCAGCGCCTGCGCGCCTTCCAACGGAGGGCGCCCGATGCATAGGTATCCGCACTACAACATCACCGCCCAGCGCGCCGGGCGTGACACCTTCCTCACGGCCCACGCGCCTTCCGAAAGCCCGCTGAGCCTCGCCGCCGAAAAAACCGCGCAACTCAACGCGCTGCTATCGGTGGCTGTCGAGAATGCTGCCGGCGGCTCCTTGTGCAACATCACCGAAGAGACGCAGAGCCATCTGCTTTCGCTGGCGGCCGTGCTCGCTCATGAAACGCTGGTGTTGAGCGAGTTGGCCGCGCAGGACGATGAGGGGGAGGGTGGCGATGGATAATGGGTAGCCTGCCAAGCGGAGACGCAGGTGAAGTCCGGAACCCGGAGCCGATCGAGGCGCTCAAATGTGCCTGGGCGTGATCAGCCGCTTTCTCCAGCATCGTTCTGCGCAAACTGGACTGCAAGGCCGATCGCCCGTAGGCTATATCCGTTCACCTGCCAGCCACCCCCGGTCCTCTGCGGATGATCGGGGCCAAACGGTATCGCCTGCACCCTAAGCCCCGCCCAGGGGATTTCACTGCGCGCCGATGGCCGCACGTCGATCAATATGTCGTCCCGATGCAAGCCACCCTGCGTTTCGGAGTAAGGCTGTCCGACGGCACCCCAACGGCGTAGCCAGGCACACAGGTGCGTGGCGACCTCCTTTACGTCCGAGCGCACGTACACCACGCCGGGCCGTAGTTGAGGCATCACGATATCCGGTGCATCGATGGGCAACGAGAAGGGCAGCGTAGCCGAGAAGAGGCTTCCGAGCCCGGGCTCGCTGACCACCTGGATAGCGCCGCCCATCAACTGGGCAAGCCGATGGCAGATCGAAAGTCCGAGTCCGGAGCTGGCGGTCGCCTGCGGGCTACCGCTTGCCTGATAATACGACTCGAAGATGCGCTCCTGGCTTTGCGCGGCAATGCCGACGCCGGTGTCCGCCACCTGCCACATCAGTTCGACGCCTTCCGGCCGGGTTGCCACCATCCGCGCGCGCAGCACCACCCGGCCCATCTGCGTGAACTTGATGGCGTTGCTCAGAAGGTTGTTCAGGATCTGGCGCACGCGAGCTGCATCGCCAAGCAAGTTCCCGGGCATGTCCGCATCGATACAGGCGTAGATGAGCAGGCCCTTGCGCTGCGCGCGTGCAGCGTACGAGGACAGCACGTCCTCCGTCAGGTCGAGCGGCGAGAAGGCTGCTGGTTCGAGCATCAGGCTCCCGGCTTCGATCCGCGAGATGTCCAGCGTGTTATCCACTACCTGCAATAGCGCATCCGAGGACCGTTCGATGGCCTTGATGTACTCTCGCTGCTGCCCCGACATGCCGCTCAAGGCCAGGAGCTCAAGGGTTCCCAGAATGCCATAAAGCGGCGTGCGAATCTCATGACTCATGGTGGTCAGGAAAACGGTCTTGGCCTCATTGGCGGCTTCCGCCCGTTGCATAGCCAACTGCGTTGCTGCTTCCATTTCCTTGCGGGCCGTGATGTCGTTGAACGCGCAGATCACCACGTCTTCGCCCTGGTAGCGTGCCGACGCGAAAGACACATAGACGCTGCGGCCGTCATGCAGCACCAGCTCCCTCCCGGTGCTCGGATGGCGGTCCCTGGACAGCGCGGCTTCGCGCCACGAGACGTCGGGATCAAACCAGCTTCGCGCCAATCCGTTGGCAAGTGGCACGTTGCCGTCGCGGCGGCGAAGCACGCACAGGGCCACCGGTGCCGCCTCGATGATGGATCGGCTAAACGCTTCGCTTTCAATCAGGCTGTCGAATTGCCGCAGCGCCGGCCGCATCTGGTGCCGATGGATATACACGATGCCGATGCCCATGCCGATGATCAGCAGAAGGAAGCCCCCCAGTGCCAGCCGGATGGCCGGCATGCACACCTTCAGCAGCGCGCTCGCACGAATGAAATAAACCACACGCCAGCCGTCGTCGCCTACCGCCTTGCTGAGCGTGAGGTACTTGGGTATCGGGCCTTTTCCGTATCGAATGAACGCATCCTCGCGCGTCATTCTTGCCAGATCATGCCTAAATTCGGCATCTTCCGCGCGTTCGAGAACAACGTTGTCATGGCGGTCCAGCAGCATATAGCTCAGGCCAGGCTTGGACAGCAGGAGACCCGGCTCGACATTGTCCAACGCCAATCCAAGCCAGCCGGCTGTCTTCTCGCCAGGATCGACCCGGCCAAACATATAAAGACGATGATGAATACGATCGCTGGCCCAGATGATCGACCTGGCGTCAGCCGGTTGCGCGTGCCGCGCAGCCAGGATGTTCGTCACCTCTGGCGAGAGAGCCTCCCGAATTCCACGGCGATCGCTCTCCAGCCCTATCTGCGTGGACCGGTCGGCGGTCCAGTAGACCAGATGGGCGCCTGAGCGCGCAATGGCAGCCCTGTCCCGTTCAGTCACATACAAGGTCCAGCTCTTCCCGGCCTGCCGATCGATGGCGAGCGAAATCCCTTCGATGTGATGTGCCTCGCTTGTCGGCAACGCGACGGCCTCGCCGCTGCCTTCGGAGATGGAGTCGATCAAGGATCTCAGCAGCGAACTACGTCGCCCCAGGAAAACCTGCGCGTTATACGCCGCGGCATTCATCTGGCGCCGATATGCGGAAATACTTCTCTCGAATTGAGACTCCAGGTACAACACCGCAGCCAAGCCCGCGCACAGCAGCAACGCCGCGGCTAGAAGATATAGCATCACAACGGCTACGCGCGGCGGAGATATCTTGACGCGACGGCGCCCAGCACGAAGTCGATGGAAATGCATGATCGAATAGTGCCGCCGATCGGAATGCTTTCCTATCGGACAATTCTCAATCTTCGATTTCAGCAGCGATTTTCCATAGACCCCGCGCCATTCCGCTGACAAGACCCCGAAGTGTCGTTATCCGCGCAGGGAATTGACCGTCTCCAATGCGGCGGTCTCCTCGTTGGCAGGGGCAAACCGAAAGGCGAATGCGTACTCGTACAGCTCGCGGTCGTTTGCAAGTCCCAGCTTTTTCATGCCCGTGATGCGCTGCGTGCTCACGGTCTTGACGCTGCGGCCCAGCGCCGTGGCGATCTCACCGACGCTCATGCCTCGCGTATAGCGGCGCAGCACTTCGGTCTCCCGTGCTGAAATGCAGTCGTTGGCAAAGACGTCGATCGGCTCCTCCGCCATCCGCGAATGGGCGATCAGCCTGCGCACCGATTGCGCGATGTACATTCGCCCTCGCGCGACGGCCCGGATGGCACTCGCGATCTCCCTGGCCGGATCGCTCCTCAGCAGCAGACCATGGGCACCCGAGACGATCATGGCTCGCAGGACCAACGGGCTGGATACCTTGGTGATGATCACGACCTTCAAGCGAGGACAGGTGCCATGCAGAAGATCCAGCAATGCGATATTGTCGTCATGTCGCCCGCCCGGACGATGAAAGGCGCAGAGCAGGACATCGGCCCTGGCTCTGCCCAGCCATCGCATCAGTTCGGCGGAATCCACGGGTTCTCCAACGATCTCGACCTCATCCATCAGCGCTAACACCTGGCGCAACTTTTTCTGCGATGTGGAGTGGTCATCCGCAAGAAGCACTCTGATTGGCACAACTAGGCCCTCCGATCAACGAATCTGTGTAAAGCCGATCCGGCGCCCGGCGGACGGTGCCCGGTGCGGCAGCGATGACCGGAATGGCGTAGCAATATCTCGCCCCTGCTTCAAGGCGACAGGGCCTGGCAGCAAGCCGATCCTCCTGCGGGTAGTGGCAAAGAATGGCCCAGATCAATTGGGGGGCGGGAAATACCTTCCGATGGCTTGGTTCCATGAAAGTTATATTGGCCGCCAAAGCCCCGGTTTGGCTCGCGTGCATCAGCAGATATTCGCCAGAATTCCCCTGTGGCGACATAGGACAGTTCTTGTTTTCGTTAAAAATAAATAAATTGAGATTATCGCCAAACTTAACAACGAGTGTGTGCTAAGGGCGCCCCGTCGGGGAAGGTCAGCCTCTCATCAAGGTCAGGTCCGGAGCAGTTTGCCCAGCCCATCCCGAGTTTAGCCTCTGGCGTGCACAAAAACCATAACCTGATCTGGAACGTGCGCTGTTCTTTGGGCGCGCCAGGAGATATCGATGCTTCGTCTATCGTGGAATTACAATTCGTTTTCGTGAATATGACTGTAATAAAGTATACAAAAAAATGAAATAATGATTAATTAACAGGCGTCGTATTGTTGGTTGGGTGATTAAAGGAAATAGGACTCTACGGCGCGGATGAAGCCAGGGCAGTTCTCCGGCGCACGCCTGCTCGCTACTGCTCAGTGGCGCGGATGCTTGCTGCGTTCTAGCTGATGATGAGCAACGATCCCCGCTAGCCAGCCGCCCAGCGGCTGTCAATGCCGAACTGGCGCTTATTGCGCCGAGCCTCATCATCCGATGGAAATGCGCCGGAGTTCGGCTCTCCAGGTTCACGCGCCATCGGACAGCGCCGACATGCTGCTGCAGAACCAGATTATTCTGGTAGAAGAAGCGCGATGACTTCAGTATTCTGGACGTCGTCGGCATCAACATTCCCTGGTGATGCCGAATCCCGATTCCGGCGAGGATTCCCTCCCTCGGCCCGGATTTCTACCCACCCAAGCGACCCTCGCGGGCAGCTTGGGTTTTTTTTGCGCCCGGCAGGGCGCGTCCCGCTACTGAAACAGCTCGGTAGCAATGCAGAAGGTAATGAGCTGCTGATCGGTTGTCACACCGAGCTTTTGCATTGCTGACACCTTGTGGCCACTCACTGTCTTGATACTGCGGTTGAAGTGCTTGGCGATATCCTGAACCGACTCCCCGCCAACGAAATGGCGAAGCACTTCATATTCCCGCGGCGACAGCGTCTTGATTCGCTCGCCAATGGACTCCGCCCCCGGACTCGCGCGAAGAGATGCCTGGAGGGAGGCTGGAATGTACCTGCGGCCGCTCCGGATCGCGAACAGGGCGGCGAGGATGTCGTTGAGCGAGTCGCCCTTGAACACCACACCGTGCACGCCGGCATCGTACAGGGCCGATATGATGATCGGGTTGGTGAGCATTGTCAGCACCAGCAGCTTGACGCCGGGAAACGTCCTGGTCAGGTATGCGATGAGCTTCAGGCCATCCCCGAAGACCGAATCACCGGGCATGGCATAGTCGGTGACGATAATATCCGGACGGGCAAGGGGAATCTTGGCGATCAGGTCCGAGGGACCCGAGGCGGAATCAACTACCACGAAACGCAGGTCCTGCTCAATGACTTCGCGTATTCCCATGAGCACCAGGGGATGATCGTCCGCTAAGATGATTTTGGTTTTTTTCATGGAGTTCAAAAATCGGATAAAGAGAAGCCACCGCCTGTTTGATTGTCAAAAGATTGTCAAAACTCAGCAAGAATGGCCTCGATCTGCGAGGCAACCAGCGCTATGCCGGCCTTCTGCTTTTGCTGGAGGCCTTCGCTGCGAATGTCTTCCTCCAGGGCTTCGCAGGATTTCACGAGTCTGAACAATTCTACGGTAGCCAGCGCTCCGCGGATACGATGCAACGTATCCAGGGCGCTGCTGGCGGACGAATTCGCGATGGCTCGATTGAGCGCCGCGATATCGCTTCGCATGGTCTCGGCGAATATGTTGCGGAACCTGAGTGGCACGAACCCGACTTCATCGTGACTGGCCGGGGACTCCGGCACGGCTTGCGCCACGTGCCGCATGACAGCAGGCGAGCGGATGGACTGAAGATGAGACCGTAGCACCCCCAGGTCAAATGGCTTGACCAGCCAGGACGTCATGCCCGCGTCCATGCAGCGCTGCGCCTCTTCGCGCATCGCATTGGCGGTGATTCCGATAATCGGGCCCTCGTAGCCTTGTTGCCTCAGCGCTTCGGTCAACTCGTAGCCGTTTGCCCTTGGCATGTTGATGTCCGTGATCACGACATCGAACAGATCGGGATGCCATCGGGCCAGCGCATCCACCCCATCGCAGGCCAGGGCAACCAGGCAGCCGATCTGTTCGAGTTGCTCCTTCAGGATCATTCCATTTATGGCGTTATCCTCGGCCACGAGAACCCGAAGCTGTGCGCCGGCGGAGTGCGGTTCCGCCGGCGCGGCAAGTGACTCGGATATGCCCGGCCCCGCCAGGGCGATGGCGCTGGCGAGCGCTTGCACGCTGTGCGCGCTCAGGTAGCCACGCCTCGCTGACAACGCAGCGTCCGCCGCGGCAGGCTGGCTGCCGGCAAACAGATAATGCCCGGTCCAGCCCTCGGGAACGGGGGAGGAGACGAGAAGGTCCAGCAGATGCGCGTGCCGCGCGGCATCGACAGGGATATCGTCTGCCGCGTGGGTGGTGGCCCCCCAGCGCTTCAGCCATGCGCACACATTGTCGGTCAACTCCTTGCTCGGGGATCGCACGTAGACGGATTCCCCCGTCAGCACCGGCGCTTGCGAGGGTACCTGCACCGCAGCATGCGACAAGGGGAGCATCAGCGAAAAGCTGCTTCCCAGGCCCGGGTCGCTGACCACCCGGATGTCCCCATGCATCAGCTTTGCCAGGCGCATGCAGATGGACAAGCCTAGTCCGGCGCCGCCGACCGTATGCATATTGCTGTCGGTCCGGTAGAACGGGGTGAAGAGTTCCGCTTGACGTTCCCGCGGTATCCCGACCCCTGTGTCCACCACCTGGAACTGCAGCGTCACGCCAACGCGATCTTTCGAAACTTGCCGTACGCGGAGAATCACGTGACCGGATTCGGTGAATTTAACGGCGTTGCTCAGGAGATGATTCAGTATTTGCTGAATTCGCATGGTGTCGCCACGCAGGTGTTCAGGCAGGTCGGGCGCTACGCAGGCGTACATGAGCAGGCCCTTTTTCCCGGCGCTGGCGGCATAGCGGCTGACGGTCGTCTCCACCAGCGATAGCAGGCTGAAGTCGTCGGCCTCGACGGACAGCTGCCGCGCCTCGATCTTGGCGATATCCAGGACGTCGCTGATGATTTGCATCAGTAGTTCCGACGAGTTACGGATAGTCTGGACATACTGCCTTTGCGCGTTGCCAAGGCCGGTGAAATCCAGGAGTTCCAGCGCGCCCATGACGCCATACAGCGGCGTGCGGATTTCGTGGCTCATCGAGGCCAGGAAGGTGGTCTTGGCCTCGCTCGCGTTGTCGGCGTCCTGCTTTCCCTTGGCCAGGGCGCGTTCGATTTCCTTGCGTGCGCTGATATCGGCGAACGCGCACAGCAGCACGGCTTGGCCACCGTAGCGGGTCGGCGAGAAAGCCAGGGAGAGCGGCCGGTTGCCGTCGCCCCGGATTTCCTCGATAACGCCGGGCAGGGTAGCGGCAAGCACTTGCGTGGCCTGAGAGGCATTGTCGAGAACGCACTGCAGGTCCTGGTGCGTGTCCAGCCCCGGGTCCAGGTTCAGCCATTGCTTTGCCAGATGGTTGCCGAACAGCGCCGTTCCGTCCGCCCGGCTGTAAATGCACAGCGCCACAGGCGCGGTCTCGATCAGCGCGCGGCAAAATGCGTTGGTTTCCGCCAGCCGCTCGTGCGCCTGGCGCGCTGGCAATACCACGCGCCGGTGGTACCAGCGGACGAAGCACAAACTACCACCCAGCCCGAATAGCGCCAGCAGTGCGAGGCTGACTGGCAGGCCCTTGTTATGGCGCAAGAGGGTCGGGTAACCGATGCGGTATAGCCCGTGCCACGACCCGCTCGGGTCCTTTAGCCGAAAGTACAGTCCGTCGGCGGCATAGGTGACGCCATCCGCCTTCGATGCGGGCATCGGCGACTTGCCCGCCAAGGGGGTGCGGGCCTTGTCTTCCAGCCAGAAATCGTCGTAGCTGGGTGTTTCCAGAGAACCCCGAACACTGCCAATGCTGTCCAGACTCAGTAGCGCGGCAGCGTAGAGCGTATCGTTCCCGGAATGCGTCTCTCGCGGTATGGCCGCCGCGGCATCGAGAGACAGGACCGCGAGCATCTTGCCTGCCCCCCCGGCCGCCGGATCTGCGCGGAGCCAGCTGACAGCCCCCGATGCAACGTCGCGCTCGCCTAGGTGCGTGCCGGCAGGCTGCGAGACCGTCGAGAACACCATGCCGTACTCCTCGGACCTGCTGTCCGAATCGGAGCGGAATGCCTGCATGGCGACACTGGCATCGGCGTGCGCCGCGATCAGGAAGACATCTGCCGGAGGATGCTGGGATGCTGCCCAGTACGCGCTGTAGTAATCGAAAAAAAAGAAGCCAAACCGGAGCACGGATCTGTCTTGCGGAGGACAGTCTGCCGTGCCCCTGCAGGCAATGCTGAACATGACCGACGTGCGCGGAACCCGCGCCTCGAACAGCATCACGCCGCCATGGATGCTCGAATCGATGCGCCGCAGGTTGATATCGCCCGTGTAATCATCGGGATGCAAGCTCTGGACTCGCGTGCGCAGGCGTATCAGGAAGGCCTCCTGCTCTCGGATATGGCCAGTGAGTTCGGAAAAATGGGTGGCGATCCGTTCTTCCTGATCCTCCACAATGCGGAACATGCCCCAGCCAAGCGTGCCGGCCAACATCAGCGCCAGCGGAACGACGGCGAACAGCACGAGACTCAGTTGCCTCTGCGTGCGGGCAAGGCGGCGGATCGGACTGCTTTCCATTAGCGCGGCAGGTAGTGAAAGGCATCGTGTCTACGATGGGGCCCCGGGGAACATTGGAAACCTCTACGGCGGTGCCACGCTGCGGCCCGGTGTGGCCGGCATTGCGCACACGCCAAAGGACGGAGAATGGCCTGCTCTGCCCCGAGCAATACATAAGTGTCACTGGACGTGTCACTGAAAGTGGGGCAACTCGATGTGTACACCAGATCCGACAATTGCTCAATAGCCGCGGAGCATATCCCGGCATTTCGGAAGGGCCCGGACGATGCCAGCCAACGGCAGAGCCGTCCGTCTCGAACCGGAACTTGTGCTGTACACCACGGGACGCCCTACAGAATTTACGCCAAGTCCTTGTCGTGCTAGATTGGCGCCTCGATGTCTTGCCATCACGGAGTCGACCCATGCGAACGCCGACAAGGCAGCAAGCCTATGACGAGGCGAAGCGATTTATCGAAACCATTGCCCTGCGGGACGCACTGGCGCTACAGCACAAATTTGGCATTTCCAGCGCTGTGGCCGAAGAGATATTCGCGTGCATTGATGAATACTTCGATGAGGGGGTAATCCTATCCATTGCGCCACCGGAGGCGGCCTTTGATTCGCGTACGCGGAAAAGGCCGTGCATAGATGTCTATGAAACCAACGGAAAAGCATTGGGAATGGAGTGTGTGCTCTTTGAAAATGGCAGGCCCGGTGAGGCCATTCTTCATATTGAAGTTTCAGAAAATAACGAAAAACTGGATCTGTACTACAAGTACATTGGATCTTGATGATATTTCTGGCTTGATCTCTTCAAGTTAAAAGGCCTTGTCGCGGGCGGCGGTTCAAGGATCTGGCCGCCACCTCGAATATTGCAACTTGCACACACCCGATATGACCGCTTCCATCCCCGATCTTGATACCGCCAGCGCTACCCAGCTTGTCCAGGCACTGGCAGCGCGCCAGGTGGGCGCGCTGGAGCTTTGCAATGCTGCCATCGCTCGCATCGAGCAGCGTGACGGCAACATCAATGCGGTCGTCGTGCGCGATTTCGAGCGGGCACGGGACCAGGCGCGCGCTGCCGATGCCGCTTTGCAACGGGGAGAGCGCCGCCCGTTGCTCGGGGTGCCGATGACGGTGAAGGAATCGTTCAATGTCGCAGGCCTGCCAACCACATGGGGCTTTGCGTTTGCCAGTGCGTTGCCGGTCACCGAAGACGCGGTCGCTGTCGCCCGGCTAAAGGCAGCGGGCGCCGTGATCCTGGGCAAGACCAATGTTGCCTTCGCGCTTGGAGACTACGAAAGCAACAACCCGGTATATGGGCGCACGCGGCATCCGCTTGACGCGGCACGCACCCCTGGCGGGTCGTCCGGCGGCGCGGCGGCGGCGCTGGCGGCAGGGATGGTGCCGCTGGAGCTGGGTTCGGATATTGGCGGCTCGATTCGCGTGCCTGCGCACTTCTGCGGCGTCCATGGACACAAGCCGACCCATGGCCTGCTGCCGGTGCGGGGACATCAGTTCCCTGGCTACCAGGCCGCCCCCGATGTGCTGTCGGCCATCGGGCCGCTGGCACGCAGCGCGGCCGACCTCGAGCTAGCGCTCGACGTGCTCGCCGGCCCCGATACGGATGAGGCCCAGGCCTACCGCCTGGCGTTGCCGCCCGCGCGCTTCTCGGATATCCGGGACTTGCGCGTGCTGGCACTCAGCGAGCATCCTTCGGCCCGCACGGGCGCTGACGTTCGGCGCGCGCTCGGTGACGTGGCTAACCGGCTTGCGCGTGCCGGTGCGCATGTGGAATATGCCAGCGCGCTGTTGCCCGATCTTGCGGTCCTTCAGGAAGAGTATGCGAAGCTCCTGATGACGATCGTGACACGCGGCGCGCCGGATGCGCCGCCGTGCATGTCTGCCCACGAGTGGCTATTCCTGCTGGACCGGCGCATGCATCTGCGCAGCGATTGGAGCCGCCTCTTCGCCTCGTTCGATGTGGTGATCGCGCCGCCGTTTGGCACGGCGGCGTTCGAGCATATCCCCGCCCTCGATTGGGAGCACACGACGCTGAGCATCGATGGCGAGCCTTCCCTGTATCGCGAGCAACTCGCCTGGTCGGGCCTGGCCACCGTCGCGGGGCTGCCGGCAACCGTGGCGCCCGTGGCGACGACCGCATCCGGGTTGCCGCTCGGTGTGCAGATCATCGGGCCGCTGCTGGGCGACCGCACCACCATTGCCGTCGCGCGATGGCTGGAGCATGAGGCGTCGGGGGATTGAGGGTCAGGCAGCGCAAGAGGCCCTGCCGCCGCCTCAAGCCACTTCAGGCCGCCGCGAGCGCTGCGCCCGTGGGCTTCCAGACCGCGCCAGCATAAAACGCCGCCCCAAAATCCGCCGGCACGTCCCCGCGAATCCGCTGCTCATGCAGCGCCAGGTCGGCCAGCAGCAGATCCCGGCTGATGCGGGCGACCGAGCCCGGAATATCGCGCCGCATGCTGGGCACATCGCCCAGCGGCACGCCAACGCTGGCGAAGCCGGCAGGGTTATGCACGTGCAGATCGCGCAGCCACGGCGCGGCGCCTGGTGTTTTCTCAAGATACTCAAGGCCGCTGCCCAGATAGGGCGACGCGGCAAGCTCGTCGTCACGCGCGTCGGCCGGGGGCTGGTAGCGGTCGCGCCAGCGCAGGATATGCGGCGCAATGTCGGCCAGTTCCGGGCGCGCCGACGGATCCACCAGGTAGCCCGTGCCGGCAATCGCGAAGTCGAAACGCAGGGTCTGCCCTTGCACCTCGGTGACGATGCGGCCGGACTCCACCTCGGCGGCGGACAGCGAGGTGCTCAGGTGCAAATGGAACTGCGGGAACTTGAGCACCCGCTCCACCGAGTCGGCCGGCGGCGTGGATCCGGAGCGCCGATAGCGGATGGCTTGCTCCCAGCGCGTGGCATCGGGCAGGGCGTGGTAATTGTCGTAAAGGCCGGGGTAGGCGCGCACGCGCGATACCGGCGTGGCGGCGATATGGTCGCGGCGCGCGAACAGGTGCACGGCGGCCGCGCCGGATTCCAGCGCCACGGCGGCGGCGTCGAAGGCGGAGGCCGCTGCGCCCAGCACGGCTACCGTCTTGCCGCGCAGCGCGTCGAAGTCGATGGCATCGGCCGTATGCGCGGCCAGCCCGGCGGCCATGGCCTGCGACAACACAGCGGGCACGAACGGAGCGCCATTGCCGGCCACGCCATTGGCCAGGATGACCTTGCGCGCCGTCTCGATGCGCGGCTGCCCGTTCACCTCAAGATGCAGCCGGAAGTGCGGCAGCGCGGCGCCGGCTACCGGCTCAATGCGTACCACACGCGTGGCGTAGCGCACCCGCACGCCGAGGAAGCTGCGGTACCAGTCCAGGTAGTCGGCCCAGTCCAGGCGCGCAATGCGGTCGATGGCGGCATAGGCCTCGGCGCCGTGCCGCGCTTCATACCAGGCCTGGAAGCCCAGCGTCGGCACGCCAAGCTCTGGGCCGACCAGGTTCTTGGGCGTGCGCAGCTTCTGCATGCGGGCGCGCGTGCGCCAGACGCCGGCCAGCGCACCGTCTGGCGCGGCGTCGAGCACCGTCACGCGGCCGATGCCCGCGCGGCGCAGCGCGAAGGCATAGGCGCTGCCGCTCTGGCCGCCACCGACGATGGCCACGTTGTGGTCGATGCCGGCGTGGTCCGGCACCCAGTTGTCGGGCGCGGGGCCGAGCAGGCGCAGGGTTTCGCGCGCGAGGAAATCGGGATCGGAGCCGGGGAGGGAAGAGGTTGTCGTCATGCTGCAGCGGCAAGGGTTGAGGCGGCGGGCCTGGAGGACGTGGCGGGATGCGCGGGGCGCTTGAGCCCAAGGTGCTCGCGCAGCGTGCTGCCGTCGTATTCCGCGCGGAACAGGCCGCGGCGGCGCAGCTCAGGCAGCACCAGCGCGATGAAATCGGTGAGCCCGCCCGGCAGCACCGGCGACATGACGTTGTAGCCGTCGGCGCCATATTTGCGGAAGCGCTCTTCGAGCTGGTCGACGATCTGCGCTGGCGTGCCGATCACCTGCCAGTGGCCGCGCGCACCCGCAACGCGCTGGTAAAGCTGGCGGATGGTCAGGTTCTCGCGCCGCGCAAGGTCGATCACCAGGCGCTGCCGGCTCTTGCTGGCATTGGTCTCGGGCAACTCGGGAATCGGGCCGTCGAGCGGATAGCCCGACAGGTCGAAGCCGCCCGTCAGGCCAGATACCAGCGCCAGGCCGACCACCGGGTCGATCAGCGCTTGCAATTGCTCGAATTTCTCTTTGGCTTCGCTTTCGCTCTGGCCCACCACCGGGAATACGCCGGGCAGGATCTTCAGGTCATCGGGCTCGCGCCCATAGCGGGCGAGCCGGCCTTTGACGTCGGCGTAGAACGCCACGGCATCCTCCACCGTCTGCTGCGCAGTGAACACGGCTTCGCCCGTGCGTGCGGCCAGTTCCTTGCCGGCTTCGGAGGAGCCGGCCTGCACCACGACCGGATGGCCCTGCGGCGTGCGCGACACGTTGAGCGGCCCCTGCACCGAGAAATGCTTCCCCTTATGGCCCAGCACATGGCGCCTGGCGGGCTCGTAGTAGCGGCCGCTGGCCTTGTCTCGCAGGAAGGCATCGTCCTCCCAGCTGTTCCACAGCCCGGTGACCACATCGGCGAATTCCGCCGCGCGCTCGTAGCGCTCGGCGTGGGCGAAATGGTGGTCGCGGTTGAAGTTGCGCGCTTCGTGCTCGTTGGACGAGGTGACCAGGTTCCAGCCGGCGCGCCCGCCCGAGATATGGTCCAGCGAGGCGAACTTGCGCGCCACGTGATACGGCTCGTTGAAGCTCGTCGAGGCGGTGCCGACCAGGCCGATGCGCTGCGTCACCGCGGCCAGCGCAGACAGCAGCGTGATGGGCTCGAACTGCGCCTGGTAGCTGTGCGCGGTACGGCTGAGAAACTCGACATCGTCGCCGCGCGTGCCTACGCCGTCGGCCAGGAAGACCAGGTCGAACTTTGCCGCCTCGGCGGCCTGGGCGAGCGCTATGTAGTGCTTGAAGTCGATGCCCGCGTCGGCCTTGGCATCGGGATGGCGCCAGGCGGCGATATGGTGGCCGCTGGGGTAAAGGAAGGCGCCCAGGCTGAGGAAACCGCTACGTTGAGCCATGATTGCTTGTTGGTTGTTGAGGGATGTCAGGCGGCCTTGCGTGTGCTTTGCCGGCCTGGCGGCCGTGCCAGCCCCAGGTGCTCGCGCAGCGTGCTGCCTTCGTATTGCGTGCGGAAAATGCCGCGCCGCTGCAGGATCGGCACCACGCCGTCGACAAAGTCCTGCAGCCCGTCGGGCAGCGCGTCCGGCATCAGGTTGAAGCCATCGGCCGCGCCGTGGCGGAACCAGTGCTCGATGTCGTCGGCAATCTGCTCGGGCGTACCCACAAGCACGCGATGGCCGCCGCCGCCCGCCAGCTCGCGGATCAGTTCGCGCACGGTGTAGCCATGGCGCCGCGCCAGCGCGAGCGTGGCGTTGAAGAAGGTGTGGTTGCCGTTGCCGTTGGCGGGCAGGGCGAGGTTGTCCGGCAGCCGCTCGTCCAGCTTCAGGCGGTCCGGCGTGATGCCGAGCGTGCCGGCCAGCCGCGCCAGGCTGTAGTCCCAGGGGATCAGGTCGATCAGATCGTCGCGCCGCCGGCGGGCCTGGGCTTCGGTGGCGCCGATGATGGTGGTCAGGCCGGCCAGCACCTGCACGGCATCGGGCCCGCGCCCGAGCGCCTGTGCGCGCGCTTTGAGCTCGCGCCCGTAGGCCAGCGATTCCTCGAACGATTGCGACGCCGAGAACACGGCCTCGGCATGGCGTGCGGCGAGCTCGCGCCCGTCGGCGGAGCCGCCGGCCTGCACCACCACCGGATGGCCTTGCGGCGAGCGCGGCAGGTTGAGCGGCCCCTGCACGCTGAAATGCTCGCCTTGGTGCGCAATCGGCTGCACTTTGGCGGTGTCGACGAAGCGGCCCGATGCCTTGTCGCCGATAAAGGCGTCGTCCTCCCAGCTGTCCCACAGGGCCTTGACCACGGACGTGAATTCGGCCGCCCGCGCATAGCGCTGGGCATGGTCCGGCGTCGCATCGCGCCCGAAATTGCGCGCCGACGGCACATCGGCCGTGGTGACCACGTTCCAGCCGGCGCGCCCCGCGCTCACATGGTCTAGCGTGGCGAAGCGCCGCGCGATGTTGTAGGGCTCGTTGTAGCTGGTGGATGCCGTGCCGATCAGCCCGATATGCGTGGTCGCCGCCGCGATGCTGGCCAGCAGCACCGTGGGTTCCAGCGCCGGGATCGGGCGGAAATGAATCTGGTCGACGATAGCGGCGTTGTCCGCCAGGAACACCGCGTCGAGCTTGCCGGCTTCGGCGATCTGCGCCACGCGGATGTAGTGCCGCACGTCGGTAAAGGCGGCAGGATCGCTGTCGGGCAGCCGCCAGGCCGAGGGCACGAAGCCCGAGTGCAGGATGTTGATATTGAGGTGGAGCTGGCGCTGGCGCGCCCCGTTCGATGCACTCATTGGTAGGTCCCCGGTTCCGGATGGCCTTCGCCCAGCACCCAGCGGCCGACATTGCGGGTCTTGTACTCGGACGGGTTGTGCAGGGTATGGATGCGCACGTTGCGCCAGAAACGGTCCAGGCCGGTCTTGCGCACCGCCGAGCGCGCGCCCGTGACCTCGAAGATCTCGCTGGACACCTGCAGCGCGACCTCGCCGGCCAGCACGTTGGCCGCCGCAATGGCCACGGCGGCTTCACCGCGCTCCTCGGCGCTGAGCGCTTCGCCGCGTGCGATCACGCCGTCGAGCGCGAGCAGCGCGCGGTCGGCCAGCGCGGTGGCGGCCTGGGTCTTGACCCAGAGCTCGCCGTATTGCCGGCGCACCCACGGGTCATCGACATGGCGCTCCACGCCAGAGTGAATCCACGGGCGCGACTGATGCACCGTGTATTCACGGCCGGCGCGCAGCGCGCCTTGCGCCGTGCCGATAAACACATTGAGCAGCACGCTTTGCTGCTGCAGCGGCGTGACCGTGCGGTAGGGCTCGGCCGGCGCGCCGGTGGGGTTCAAGGGCACCGGCTGCCCGAGCACTTCGCTCTCGTGCACGCGCAC
This sequence comes from Cupriavidus sp. PET2-C1, assembly GCF_054515855.1. NCBI lineage: Bacteria > Pseudomonadati > Pseudomonadota > Betaproteobacteria > Burkholderiales > Burkholderiaceae > Cupriavidus > Cupriavidus sp. PET2-C1. The sequence goes on along the minus strand of NZ_CM137259.1, from coordinate 2,410,537 downwards.
GCCCCGGTAGGTAACGCGGCCGCTGCCGGTCTGGCGCTGGCCGATGCCGTCCCAGTCGTCCTCGATCACGATGCCTGCGCGGTCCGCGGGAATCGCGGCAAAGCGGCGTTCGCCGCTGTCGGCGTCTTCCCAGGCAATCGCCAGGAAGTCGGCCACGTGCGAGCCGGAGGTAAAGGGGCGATAGCCGTCCAGCACGAACCACTCGCCATCGCGCCGTCCAAACAGGCTCCTGGAAAAGCTGTTCGCCGTGTTGCCCCAGAACCAGTTGCCTTCGGCCGAGCGGCGCCACAGGCTGGCGGCCTTCTCCGGCGCGTTGCGCAAGCGCGGGCTAAGCAGGCTGCTGTAGTGATAGCCGAACAGATGGCCGAGCGAGCCGTCCACCTGCGCGAACAGGCGCGTGATGCGCAGCACGGTCGACCAGGTTTCGCCCTGGCCGCCGACTTCGCGCGGCAGCAGCAGCGTAAGCAGGCCGTGCGCCTTGAGCAAGCGAATCTGCTCCGCGGGTTTCCCGCCGGCCTGGTCGCGGGCGATGGCGTCTTCGGCGAAGCGCTCGCGCAGCGAGACGGCACGGGCGATGAAGGGGTTGCTGGTGTCCGGCTCGAACAGCGCGGGCGCTGGTTCGGCCTGCGCATGGAGATAGGCGACGTTGGCGGTCATGATGGGGTCTCGGTCGGTAGCCGTCAGCGAAGGCTCAATGCACCTTGGCAAAGCCATGGAACAGTCGGTCGCGGCTCATGATGTTTGGCGGGGTCAGCGAGTTCAGCGGGGTCAGCGATAGAGGGCAGGCGAGGGGAACTCGCCCGTGAGCAACCACGTGCCCACTGTGCGTTTCTTGTACTCGGCCGGGTTGTGCAGCGTGTGGGTGCGCACGTTGCGCCAGAAGCGGTCGAAGCCATTGGCGTTGGTGGCAGAACGCGCGCCCATCACCTCGAAGATCTCGTTCGATACGGCCAGGCCGGTTTCCCCGGCGTACAGGTTGGCGGTAGCCAGCGCAATGGCTACCGGCCCGCGCTGCTCCAGCGTCAGCGCCTGTCCATGGCCATAAATGGCATCCAGGCTGCGCGCCGCCTGGTCGGCCAGCTCGGTTGCCGCCAAGGTGCGGATGGCGAGATCGCCGTATTTGCGCTGGACCCAGGGATCATCGACATGGCGCTCCACGCCCGAGTGGATCCATGGGCGCGATTGCGTGGCGGTATAGGCGCGGCCTTCGTCGAGCGCGCCCTGTGCCGTGCCGACAAACACGTTGAGCAGCACGCTTTGCTGCAGCAGCGTGGTCAGCGATGCGAAAGGGGTGAGCGGATCGTCGGGCTTGCCAAGCAGTTCATCGTCGCGCACCAGCACGCCGTTGAACGTCACGGTGCCGCTGCCGGTCTGGCGCTGGCCGATGCCATCCCAGTCATCTTCGATCACGATGCCCGCGCGATCGGCGGGCACCACGCCCATCAGGCGTTGGCCCAGCGCGTTCTCCCATGCCAGCTGGATCACGTCCGCCACATGGCTGCCGCTGGAGAAGGGCCGGAATCCGGTGACCACCCAGCCATCGTTGCCGGGGGCGCGCTGTGCACTGGACGTCTTCGACAGCGCATTGCCCGAGTTGCTCCACAGCCATTGCGCCTTGGCGGCGGCGCGCAGCCAGCGCTCCTGCTGTGCCGGCGTGCCGCGTGCCTGCACGGCGTGCACGGGCAGATGGTGGTAGCCGAAGAGGTGGGCCAGCGAGCCATCGGTACGCGCGAATTCCCGCACCACGCGCAGCAGCGAAAGCCACGAAGCACCGCCCCCGCCGTACGCGGTGGGAATGCCCGCTGAAAGCAGGCCGCTTTCCTTGAGCAGGCGGATTTGTTCGGTAGGCCGGCCGCCAGCCTTGTCGCGGGCGACGGCGTCGGTATGGAAGGTCTCGCGCAGCACCACCGCGCGGGCGACGAAGGGATCGTTCAGATCCGGGCCGAAGTTGGACATGCCGCGTTGTCTTCTCGAAGTTGCACCCGAGACACGATAGAGCAAGGTTTGCGCGCCACCAACGAAGCAAACCGCGCTTGCATATCCACTTTTGTGGATGCTCTGGCGCTATCGATCCTGCAACGCCGGCTCCCTGGTTTCCTTTCCCGCTTCGGTGGCGCTATAACCGTCACCCTTCCACTCGATCAAGCAGAGCCCGTGGCCAAAAGGGTCGGACAGCATCGCCTGCCGCCCCCAGGCGAAATCCTGCGGCCAGTCCTCCAGCTCGGCGCCGGCTTCCAGCGCACGCTCCACCGCGCTTTCCAGGTTCGCCACCACAAAATCGAGATGCACCGGCGTCCAGTGCCGGCGATAGTCGCGCCGGCCGTCGGCGCGCGTGCTTGGCTTGGTGCCCGGGGCCTTGGCCAGCAGGTAGATTGGCGCGCCGCCGCCCAGCATTTCCGCCACGGAGCCGTCGAACAGCTTGCGCGCCAGGCGCAGGCCAAGGCCGTGCTGGTAGAAGCCGATGCCGTGCGCGAGGTCGTCGACGTCGATATTGATCAGCAATTGCATCGCAATCTCCTGCATGGAATGGGGGGCGGGGCCCGCATGGAAGCACTCCGCCCGAAGACCAGGATTGTGCGCCGGCACTCCTGACACGTACTGTCAGGAGTGTTCTACTCGGCGCCTGTGATGCGCAAGGCTGAAAGCGGCCCCGGGAGCGTCCTCGAAGGGCCTCAGGCGCGCATTGGCGCCAGCAGCGCATTGACCACGGGTGCCAGCGCATCGCCCAGCGCGATGTGGTCGGCGGCGTCCAGGTGCACGCCGTCGACTTCGCTGCTATGGATAACCGTGCCGGTATCGAAGCAGTCGCAGCCGCGCGCGCGGCAGACTTCCTGGAAGGCTTGCGCCAGCCCCACGCATTTGTGCTCGCCGCCGGCAAACTTCGGCGCCAGCGGCCCGCGCGGCGTGGTGATGGGCGGGGGCACCAGCACCAGCACCGGCGGCACGGGCATGCCGGGCTCGATGGGCGCGCCGCGGATGGTGTCGAGCAGGGCGCCGATGCCTTGCGCGGCGTGCCAGGCGTTATGCGGGTGCATGGACTGGAAATCGTTGCTGCCGAGCATCAGGATCACCAGCGCCAGCGGCGCGTGCATCTCCATGCGCTGCGCCAGGCCCTGGATGCCATTGCGGCCCGGCTTGAAGGGATCGTCCCAGACCGTGCGGCGGCCGTTGAGGCAGTCTTCCAGTATCCGCACGGGGCGCTGCCCGCTGCCGCTCCCGCCGCCAATCCCGCCGCCAATCCCGCCGTTCAGGGCGAGTTCCAGCCGGCCGGGCCAGCGCACCGGCCAGGGCAGGCGCTGCCGCGTGCCCGGCACGATGCCCCAGGATAGCGAGTCGGCGTAGACCAGTACCTGCAGCGGATCGACGGCGCAAAGGCTATCGCTTCGGGTGTCGGGAGACGGCAGGGCGCTCATGGGTGGGCTCCGGGAAGTTTTGCTGCGGACCTTGGCACAGACCTTCATAATATCGGCTAAACATAGATCGGGAGAATTAAGTTGCGTTTCGAGCACCTGGTGGAGATCAACGATCCACAAAATATCCAGTTGGACACGCTCACGCCGGAGCAGCTCTGGCAAGGGCTGGTGCTGCGCAGTGCCGAGCCCGAGCTGTTTGTCATGGGGCTGGACCGCGCGGAGATCGTGGAGCGTGGCGACAACTGGGTCGAGCGCAAGCTGCATTTCGGCAAGGCCACGATTCGCGACCGCGTCGTCTTCGAGCCGCGCCGCGTCGTGCGCTATGAAACCGCCCCCACCGACGAGCACGCCGGCGGCACCCTGACCATGGCGATCGAGACGCCGGGCCCGGGCGCCTTGCTGCTGCGCTTTGTCTACGAAACCACCATGCCCGCGGTGGACGATAGCGGCGATGACCGTTTCGCCGAAATCGTCAAGTCGGCCTATCACGAGGCCGACCTCGACACCGTGCGCAAGATCCGCGAACTGGCCGCCCTCGGACGGCTGGGGTGAGCGGGCAGCCCTCGTCGCCTGCCTCCGGCAGGCAGCCGGGCGGCCCGACCCGGGAATCGCTGCGGGCACGCTATGGCAGCCAGCTGCGCTGGCTGGTGCTGCTGACGCTGATGCTGGGCACGGTCTCCTCGATCGTGTCGTCGACCATCGTCAACGTGGCCATTCCCGACCTGAGCCGGCATTTCGTGCTGGGGCAGGACAGCGCGCAATGGGTGGCGGCCAGCTTCATGATTGCCATGACGCTGTCAATGCTGCTCACGCCGTGGCTGCTTAACCGCTACGGCTTGCGCCGCACGTTCATTGGCAGCTTGCTGCTGCTGGGCATGGGCGGGCTGGTCGGCGGATTCTCGCCCACCTATGGCGTGATGATCGCCATGCGGGTGGCCGAGGGCATTGCGGCAGGGATCCTGCAGCCCTTGCCCAATATCCTGATCCTGCGGGTGTTCGAGGAGCGCGAGCAGGGCAAGGCGATCAGCATGTTCGGCTTTGGGGTGGTGCTGGCGCCGGCGCTCGGCCCCAGCGTGGGTGGCTTCCTGGTGGAGGCTTTCGGCTGGCGCTCGATCTTCTTCGTGGTGGTGCCGCTGACGCTGATCGGGCTGTGGATGGCGCGCCGCTTCATGGCGGTGGACTCGGCCATGATGGGCGAGCGCAAGCCGCTCGACTGGCAGGGCCTGGGCCTGGCCGGCATTGCCACCGTGAGCCTGCTCAACGGGCTGGTGCAGATGCGCGAGAGCGTGCTTGCCGGCATGGCGCTGGCTGGCTTTGGCGTGCTGATGCTGGTGGTGTTCGTGCTGTGGCAATTGCGTGCGGCGAACCCGCTGATGAACATGCGCCTGTACAGCTACCGGCAGTTTTCGGCCGGGGCGGTGGTGGCCTTCATCTACGGCGCGGGGCTGTTCGGATCGACCTACCTGCTGCCCGTCTACATGCAGATGGCGCTGGCTTATACGCCGTCGCGCGCCGGGCTGGTGCTGCTGCCGGCCGGCATCGCGCTGGCCCTGACCATTGCCGCGGCGGGGCGGCTGACCAATCGCGTCTCGCCACACTTGCAGGTGTCGTTCGGGCTCGCGCTGCTGTCGGCCTCGTTCCTGCTGATGGCGATGGGGTCCCAGGCCACGCCTTACCTGCTGCTGGTGGGGTTTGCGGTGCTGGGGCGGGTCGGGCTTGGCTGCATCCTGCCGTCGCTGACGCTGGGCTCGATGCGGGGCGTGGATTATTCGCTGATTGCGCAGGGTTCCAGCTGCATCAACTTCATCCGGCAACTGGGCGGTGCGATCGGGGTAAGCCTGGCCGGCGTCGGCCTGCAATGGCGGCTGGCGGCCCAAGGTGCGGTGCTCGGTACCGACGGCGACCCGGCCGCGCGCATTCGCGCCTTCGACGAGACCTTCCTGGCGGTTGGCCTCGTCATTGCCACTGCCATCCTGGCAGCCTGGCGGATACGGCCAAGACCGCTTGCCCAGGCTTGAAGGATTGGCCGGCTGAACGCCGGCCAATCCAAATGGCTTCAGGCGGTGGCGCCACTGCGCAGTTCTTCCACCAGCGCGATGTATTTCTCCTGCGCGTCTTCCTGGGCGGTGCCCTTGAGCGTTTCCCAGGCTTCGAACTTGTAGCGGCCGACGAAATCGGTGATGCCCGGCTTGTCGCCATGGGCGTCGCCCTCGCTGCCTTGCTTGAACAGCGCGTAGAGGCGCAGCAGGGTCATGTTGCTGGGGCGCTCGGTCAGTTGCTTGACGTCGATCTGGGCTTGGGCGAAGCGTGCCTGCAGGTCACTCATGGGGCTCTCCTGGCTGGATGTGGGGATGCGTTCTGGGTTTGGTGTTCGGGAAAAACCCGGTAGCCGCGATGATAGCGCCCGCCATCGCGCGTTTGAGCTGAAAGAAACCGAAGAACGCTTCGGTCCGGCGCGCCGGGGGCGAGGCATTGGCACCGCGCTAGTTCGGCTTTTGAGGTCGCTCCGGATACAATCTCGCCATGTCCTGGATTCTTGCAGTTGAAACCTCCACCGAGTGGTGTTCCGTCGCGCTCGGGCGCATTGCCGATGGCGGCGCCCTGGAGTGCCTGGTTCGTCATGAACACACCGGTCCGCGCTCGTCTTCCCGCGTGCTGCCGGCCGCTGGCGAGTTGCTGGCCGAAGCCGGCATTGCCCTGTCGGACTGTGCCGCCATCGCCTTTGGCGCCGGGCCGGGCTCCTTCACGGGCCTGCGCACCGCCTGCGGCGTGGCCCAGGGCCTGGCCTTTGGCGCCGATCTGCCTGTGATTCCCGTCAATTCGCTGATGGCTTGCGCCGAACGCGTGCGCCTGGGCGGGGAAGGGATGCCGGCGTTGCCGCCCGACGTATCCGTGCTGGTAGCGCTGGACGCCCGCATGGACGAAGCCTACGCAGGCGCGTTCCGCTGGGACGGCGCCGCGCAGGAGTGGCAAGCGGCGACCGGCATGCAGGTGTGCCCGCCGGAGGCCGTCAACCTGCCCACCGGGCCGTTCTGGCTCGCGGGCAGTGCCGCGGCCGTGTTTGGCGAACGCCTCAAGGCCACGGCGCTGGCGCTGCACAGCGTGCCCGAGGCGTTGCCCGCCGCGCCGGCCCTGGTATCGATTGCCTTGCGCGCGCTGGCCCGCCATGAAACCGTGGCGCCGTCTGATGCCATGCCGATCTATCTGCGCGACAAGGTGGCCCAGACCATCGCCGAGCGCCAGGCCGTGGCGGCGCAGCGCGCAGCGCTGGCGGCGGGAGACCAGCCGTGAGCGTGGAGCGGAACCCGCCACCGGAAACCGGCTCGGCCAATCCCGGCCAGGGCGCGCATGCAGCGTGCGGCAGCGGGTACGCATGGCCCGAGGTGCCGGTGATGCCAACCGTGCCGGCTGGCTGGAGCATTGGCCGCATGACGGCGCTGGATGTGGAAGCCGTGGCACAGATCGAAGCCCGGGCCTACACCCACCCGTGGACCCGTGCCAATTTCGAGAATTCCGTCAAGGCCGGGCACATCGGCCTGACCTTGCGGGATAACGGGGGCGTACTGGCCGCCTACACGGTGCTGATGCCGGTTGTCGACGAGATGCACCTGCTCAATATCACCGTGGACCCGGCGCGCCAGCGCAGCGGCCTTGGCCGGCTGCTGCTGGCCGCTGCCATGGCGACCGCGCACGTGCATCATCTGCACACCATGCTGCTCGAAGTGCGGCCCTCCAATGTGGGCGCCATCGAGCTGTACCGTCAGGCAGGTTTTGCCGAGATCGGCCGGCGCAAGGGCTATTACCCCGCAGCCGGCCAGACGCGCGAGGATGCGCTTGTGCTGCGCCGCGCGTGGGCACCCACGGAGGCCATGCCATGAGCCGCCGCGCCAGGTTCCTCGAAGTGCTCGGCATTGCCGATGAATGGGTGCTGCGCCGCGCGCCGGTCTTGCCGGAGGCGGGCGAGCCAGCCGCCATGACGGGGCTCGCCGCCCCGAGCGCCGAAGATCCCGCCGTCAACGACGACACGGCCGCGCGCGAAGCGGCCCAGGCCGCCGTGACGCTTGCCGCCGTGGCCGACGCCGGCGTGGACGAAGCCGACGTGGACGAAGCCCCGGCTGAAGCTGCTGTCGCGCGCATGCCGCCAGAGTCTGCTGTGGCGGTGGCGGTGGCGGATACCGCCACGCGCGAAGCCGTGATTGCGCGCCTGGACTGGGCCGCGCTCGCGCAGCGGGTCTCCGGCTGCACCGATTGCCAGTTGTGCGATGGCCGCACCCAGACCGTGTTCGGCGTGGGCGACCGCCAGGCCGAATGGATGCTGGTCGGCGAAGCCCCGGGCGAAAACGAGGACTTGCAAGGCGAGCCCTTCGTGGGCCAGGCCGGCAAGCTGCTCGACAACATGCTGGCGGCCGTCGGCCTGGCACGCGGGCGCAACGTGTTTATCGCCAACGTGCTGAAGTGCCGCCCGCCCGGCAACCGCAATCCCGAGCCGGAGGAGGTCGCCCAGTGCGAGCCTTACCTGCGCCGGCAGATCGCGCTGATCCAGCCCAAGCTGATCGTGGTGCTGGGGCGCTTTGCCGCCCAGTCCCTGCTGCGCACCACCACGCCGATCGGCAAGTTGCGTGGCACCGTCCACAGCTACGAAGGCATTCCGGTGGTGGTGACCTACCACCCGGCCTACCTGTTGCGCACCTTGTCCGACAAGGCGCGTGCCTGGGAAGACCTGTGCCTGGCCCGCGAGGTACATGCCCGTGCGGGAGCCAAGGCCTGAGTTCACGCTGAGCCCCGGCGGCGCCATCGAGATGGCGCCGCTCTGGCGCCATGCCGTCTCGCAGCGCCTGCGCGAGCTCGCCTGGTGCTCGCTGTCGCCTCCGCTGCTGGCCTTCCTGCCGACGGACGACGCAGGCAACGCCATCATCAACGGCAACGCCCCCGGGCATTCGCAAGCGGCGCTGGCGCGCTGGCCGGAAGGCGCGCTGGCCGCCTGGCAGCGTTGGCTGCCCGCCGCCGACCCCGCCGCGCTGCCCCCCACCATTGCCGAACTTGCCGCGGGCCTGGAGCAGCAACGCGTGCGTGGCCCGTCGCCCGCGCCCAGCCTGAGGCTGGGCCGGCATGCGGAGCGCCTGCTGCAATTCACGCTAGAACACGCCGAGGGGCTGGAGCTGCTTGCGGCGAACCTGCCGGTGCGCCGTGCCGGCGCGCATGGCGTGCAGACGCTGGGCGAGCTCGATTTTGTCTGGCGCGACGTGGCCAGCGGCGCCACCGTGCACTGGGAGATGGCGGCCAAGTTCTACCTGCTGGTCGAGCCTGCGGCGGACGGCGCGCCGGGCGGCGGCGGGCCCGGCGCTGCCGTGCTGGACCGCCATTGCTTCGTCGGCCCCAACCTGGTGGACCGCCTGGGCGACAAGCTCGAACATATCGTGCGCAGGCAACTGCCGCTGTCGCGCACCCCCGAGGCTCTGGCGCTGCTGGGCCGTCCCGTCGACCGCAGCGAGGTCTATCTGCTCGGCTGGCTGTTCTACCGGGACGGCGTGGTGCCGCTCGCCATCGACAGCCTGGGCATAGCGCCGGATCACCTGCACGGATGGTGGTCCACCTTGCCGGACTGGCTGGCTTGGGCTGGCAAGCGCGAAGGCTCGCGCTGGTACCGGCTGCCGCGCTCGGCGTGGATGGCGCCGGCCAGGGTGGCGCAAGCGCACACGGAAACCGCCGAGGCGATTCATGAGGCACTGGCACTGCGTTTTGCGGAGACGCATCACGAGAAGAACTGGCGCCGGGAAGCGCCGGTGATGCTGTGCGAGGTAGAGCCGGCGGGGCAGCCCGGCGTGTGGCGCGAGCGCACCCGCGGGTTTGTGGTGCCGCCGGGCTGGGAGGAGCGGGCGCGCGAGCGCATCGCCAGGCCGGTGGGTTGAACCGGCCCGTGGCGAAAGCGCCGCTTAGAGGCCGTTTCAAAAAGATTCTGGCGTCGTTGCGCGACCTTGCCGTACCACTTGTACTGTCTGCGGCCGCGCGCCTAGCCAGAACCGCTTCGCTTCATTTTGAAACAGCCTCTTTAGTGGTGCTTGTCCTCGCCGATCATGGCGAGCGAATTGAAGTTGCGCACGTTGTAGCGGTGCTGGCGCATCACCAGCAGCATGGTGGCGCACACGAAGATGCCGAAGGCCACGATGACAATGCCGATCGGCACATTGAGCTTGATCAGCAGCGCGTACAGGCACAGCATCAGCAGCACCGAGACGTTCTCGTTGAAGTTCTGCACGGCGATCGAATGGCCGGCCGACAGCAGGACGTGCCCGCGGTGTTGCAGCAGCGCGTTCATCGGCACCACGAAGTAGCCAGACATGCCTCCCACCAGCATCAGGAAGACGTAGGCGATCGCCATGTACAGCGGCATGTGCATGCCGAGCACATTCAGCGAAATCTCGGGCAGGCTGTTCTTGGTGTAGAAGGCCATCAGCATCACCACCACACCCATCGCCACGCCAAACGGCAGCACCGACAGCGACTTGCGCAAGGGGATGCGCATGGCCGCCATGATCGCGCCTACCGCCACGCCCACCGCCACCACCGCTTGCAGCAGGGCGCCTTGCGACAGGTTCAGGCCGAGCGATTTTTCCGCCCATTTCAGCACGATGAACTGCAAGGTGGCGCCGGCGCCCCAGAACAGCGTGGTCACGGCCAGCGAAATCTGGCCGAGCTTGTCGCGCCACAGGGCGGTAAAGCAATCCGCGAACTCGGCGATCAGCTTGATCGGGTTCTTTTCCTGCTGGGGGTAGCGGGCGCCCGTCTCGGGGATGAACAGGTTGAACACGGCTGCGATCACATAGAACAGCATGATCACCACCATGGCGGCCTCGGCCGGGGTGTTGATGCCGGTGTTGACGTAGGGAACGTCGATGCCGAGCAGAAGTTGCGAGATGTGCACCGAGATCAGCGCTCCGCCCACCACCGTGCCCAGGATGATCGAGCACACCGTCAGGCCTTCAATCCAGCCATTGGCGGCGACCAGTTTCTCGGGCGGCAGCAGTTCGGTGAGGATGCCGTACTTGGCGGGCGAGTATGCCGCTGCGCCGAACCCGACGATGCCGTAGGCCAGCAGCGGGTGCAACCCGAACATCATGATGGCGCAGCCCGCTATCTTGATGGTGTTGGTGATGAACATCACCTTGCCCTTGGGCATCGAGTCGGCGAAGGCGCCCACGAAGGCAGCCAGCACGACATAGGACAGCACGAAGAACAATTTGAGCAGCGGCGTCATCCACTGAGGGGAGTGCAGCTCGGTCAGAAGGGCGATAGCGGCGATGAGTAACGCATTGTCGGCCAGCGAGGAGAAGAACTGCGCGGCCATGATGGTATAAAAACCCTTCTTCATACTTTGGACTCTGTCTCCATCGCTATCTCCGTACATGTCAGGCAACAGCGCGCCGCTGGGCGCTGTGATTGCCTGTGGGGAACCTGGGCCCATGTCGTTGTCAAAGTGATGCCCGGGCCAGTCTTGGGATTGCTGCGCAGCTTGCCTGACCGTGTTCGACATATTGCATCACTTTTAAAACATGGCCGGAACGTCCGGCTTTATAACACGAAAATAAGGCGATTCCGAGCTTCCACGGGCCGCCGGTTGGACAGCGCAAGCGCGCAGCGATTCCCTAAATGTTTGCCCTAATGTGTTCAAATAACGTCCGTGCGACGCGCTGCGCGTACCGGGTCTTCCCGGATATGGTGCATCCAGGCGGCGGGAGTGGTCCGGCCAGACAGCCAGGACCCCCGCCGATCCGCAGCGCCGCAAGCCACTAGAAGCAGTAGAAAGCACTAGAAAGCACTAGAAGCGATCCCATGCCAAGACCCATTCACGCCGTCATTCATCAACCGGCCCTGGCCAACAACCTGGACGTAGTGCGCCGTTGCGCACCCCAGTCGCGCGTCTGGGCCGTGATCAAGGCCAACGCCTACGGCCACGGCATCCGCCGGGCATTCGCCGGCCTGCGCGCCGCCGACGGCTTCGGCCTGCTCGACCTGAACGAAGCCGTGCTGCTGCGCGATCTGGGCTGGCAAGGCCCGATCCTGCTGCTAGAGGGTTTCTTCCAGCCGCAGGACGTGCCCTTGCTGGAGCAGTACCGCCTCACCACCGCGGTGCATTGCGAGGAGCAACTGCGCATGCTGGAAGTGGCGCGTCCCAAGGGGCCGCTGGGCATCCAGCTCAAGCTCAACACCGGCATGAACCGGCTGGGCTTCCGCCCGGACCAGTACCGCACGGCCTGGGAGCGTGCGCGAACCCTGCCATGTGTGGGCAGCATTGTGCATATGACCCATTTCTCGGACGCCGACAGCGCGCGCGGTGTCGCGCATCAGGTGGAAGTCTTCGACGCCACAACCGCCAACCTGCCGGGCGAGGCCAGCTTGTCCAACTCGGCCGCCACGCTGTGGCATCCCCAGGCCCATCGCGCCTGGGTCCGTCCCGGGGTGGTGCTGTACGGTGCCTCGCCCACGGGCGTCGCGGCCGATGTCGCCAGCTTTGGGCTGCAGCCGGCCATGTCGCTGCACAGCGAGCTGATTTCGGTGCAGGACCTGCAGCCGGGCGATACCGTCGGCTATGGCTCGCTGTTCACGGCCGAGCGGCCGATGCGCATCGGCGTGGTGGCCTGCGGCTATGCCGACGGCTATCCGCGCCACGCGGCAGGCTGGGGCGACAAGCCGGCGCCGGTGCTGGTCGACGGCGTGCGCACCCGTCTGGTGGGACGGGTCTCCATGGACATGATCTGTGTCGACCTGACGCCTTGCCCGAAGGCCAAGGTGGGCAGCGCCGTGACCCTGTGGGGTCAGGGCTTGCCGATCGACGACGTCGCCATGGCCAGCGGCACCGTGGGCTACGAACTGATGTGCGCGCTGGCGCCCCGGGTGCCCGTCACCGTGGCGACCCTCACTGCGCCGGAGCAGCCCGCGCTGTGACCTGAGCGGCCATGCAGGGCAGGGGGCCGGGGCGTTCGTCTCGGCCCAGGCGATCGATCCCGATCCCCCGTCATTCCCGTCATTCCCGCCATTCCCTTGCGCATCCTCTTCAGCATCCCTTTCAGCATCGTTTTCAGCCTCCCCTAGGACCTCAGTTGGCCAAGCCCAAGAACGTCTATACCTGCACCGAGTGCGGCGGCACCTCGCCGCGCTGGCAAGGCCAGTGCCCCCAGTGCCAGCAATGGAACACGCTGGTGGAGACCGTGGCGGAAACCCCGTCGACCAAGCGCTTCCAGCCGCTGGCGGCCTCGGCCATGGTGCAGCGCCTGTCCGAGATCGACGCCGCCGACGTGCCACGCTTTTCCAGCGGCATCGAGGAGTTCGACCGCGTGCTCGGCGGCGGCCTGGTGTCGGGCGGGGTGGTGCTGATCGGCGGCGATCCCGGCATCGGCAAGTCCACCTTGCTGCTGCAAGCCCTGGCCAACTTGTCCGCGCAGCGCCGCGTGCTGTACGTCAGCGGCGAGGAGTCCGGCGCGCAGATCGCACTGCGGGCGCAGCGCCTGGGCGTGGACAGCCCGCACCTGGCGCTGCTGGCCGAGATCCAGCTCGAGAAGATCCAGGCCACGCTGGAGGTGGAAAAGCCCGAGGTCGCGGTGATCGACTCGATCCAGACCTTGTTCTCGGATGCGCTGACCTCGGCGCCAGGCTCGGTGGCCCAGGTGCGCGAGTGCGCGGCCCAGCTGACCCGGATCGCCAAGAGCACCGGCACCACCATCATCCTGGTCGGCCACGTGACCAAGGACGGCAGCTTGGCCGGCCCGCGCGTGCTGGAGCACATCGTCGATACCGTGCTGTATTTCGAGGGCGACACGCATTCCTCGCACCGCCTGATCCGCGCCTTCAAGAACCGTTTTGGCGCGGTCAACGAGCTGGGCGTATTCGCCATGACCGAGCGCGGCCTGCGCGGGGTCAGCAACCCGTCCGCGTTGTTCCTGTCGCAGCATGAGCAGGTGGTGCCCGGCTCCTGCGTGCTGGTGACGCAGGAGGGCACGCGGCCGCTGCTGGTGGAGGTGCAGGCGCTGGTCGATACCGCGAACGTGCCGAACCCGCGGCGCTTGGCGGTGGGTCTGGAGCAGAACCGGCTGGCCATGCTGCTGGCGGTGCTGCACCGGCATGCCGGCATTGCCTGCTTCGACCAGGACGTCTTCCTCAACGCCGTGGGCGGGGTCAAGATCACCGAGCCGGCGGCCGACCTGGCGGTGCTGCTGGCCATTCACTCCTCCATGCGCAACAAGCCGCTGCCACGCGGCCTGGTGGTGTTTGGCGAAATCGGCCTGGCCGGCGAGATCCGGCCCAGCCCGCGCGGCCAGGACCGCTTGCGCGAGGCGGCCAAGCTGGGCTTCTCGATCGCGGTGATTCCCAAGGCCAATGCGCCCAAGCAGAAGATCGAGGGCCTGGAAGTGATCGCGGTGGAGCGGCTGGAGCAGGCCATCGACCGGGTTCGGCATATGGAGTGAGGCGTTCAGCCCGTTCCTGGTCTAATCCTGGTCCATGCCTGGCCCTTTTTTCTGCAATTTTGGGTATATTCCGAGGCACTTTTTTTAATCGGAGTTCATCCATGCGCACTTTCAATATCCGCCGTCACGCCGGCATGCTAGCCGCGATCGGCTGCGGCGCCACGTTGCTCTTGGTGTCGGGCGCCGCCGCCGCGGCCGATGCCAGCAAGGCGTTCTTTGACGCAGCGCTGTGCAAGCCGCCCTACACCACGAAATCCGCCACCGCGCTTTACGAGGCCGCCGAGAAGCTCGCCAAGCCGGATCTGTCCAGGCTGGGCGCGGCCATCTACAAGCTTGCGCAGCCCATCGGGCGGGACGGTTTCCAAAGCGATGAAGTGGTATTCGCCGGTACGTCGGCGGGTGTGCTGGTGCAAGGCCTGCAGGCCGAAGCGCTGGCCGCGCGCTACCAGCTCAAGCAGGAGCCTTCGACGTTGCTGGGCACCGCCACCAAGGGCTTTGCCCGCGCGCTGCCGGCCGCTCAGCAGCCCCTGCCCGATCTCGGCACCGTTTCCATCGTGGCGCGCGAAAGCGCAGCGCTGCCGGGCAAGACGCTGCTGGTCTGCGAGCTCGTCACCCACGCGGATGCGCGGGCGCTCAAAGCCTACGAGCGCAGCCGGGCGGAGCAGGGCGCCGCCGCGCGCTGACCCTGGCCCAGGAGAAACCGCCCCATGCCCGATCAACGCACTTCGGCGCCAGGCACGGCTGGCCATGCGCCGGCCGTGCTGGAAACCGCGCGGCTACGCCTGCGCCAGTGGCGTGAGGCGGATTTCGCACCTTTTGCCGCGCTCAATGCCGATCCTGTGGTGATGGCGTGTTTCCCCGCGCCGCTGGGGCGCGCGGCCAGCGACGCGATGGCGCTGCGCTGCCAGGCGCTGATCGCGCAGCGGGGCTGGGGCTTTTGGGCGGTGGAGCGCAAGGCCGATGGCGCTTTCATCGGCTTTGTCGGCCTGCACGAGCCTGCCGCCGCGTTGCCGTTTTCGCCCTGCGTGGAAATCGGCTGGCGCCTGGCGCACGCGTACTGGGGGCAGGGCTATGCCTCGGAGGCGGCACAGGCTGCGCTGCGCTTCGGCTTCGAGCAGCTTGCGCTGGCGGAAATCGTCTCGTTCACCGCGCTGCCAAATGCCCGTTCGCGGGCCGTGATGGAGCGCCTGGGCATGGTGGCGGATGGCACCTTCGAGCACCCGGCGGTCGCGCCGGACAGCCCGCTGCGCAAGCACTG
Source organism: Cupriavidus sp. PET2-C1 (assembly GCF_054515855.1). Classification (NCBI taxonomy): domain Bacteria; kingdom Pseudomonadati; phylum Pseudomonadota; class Betaproteobacteria; order Burkholderiales; family Burkholderiaceae; genus Cupriavidus; species Cupriavidus sp. PET2-C1. Next base: position 2,395,406 of record NZ_CM137259.1, on the reverse strand, counting down.
GCTCTACCGCTTGCCGCTGGCACGCTGGCATGCGTCAATCCGCCGCAAGCAGCGCCTTGCCCATCGCAACGGATTGGGCGGGCGCGATCCGCAAAATCGGTAATAATGTGCCTCGTATTGCGCGCCGGCGCATGTCGCCCGGCCCTTTTCTGCTAGTGAGCCATGCAAGCCAATTCCCGTAGTTTCTTTTTGCTGATCGCCGCGATTTCGTTTGGCCTGGTCGGCTATGCCCTCTACCTGCAGCATGTGGAGGGCTACCAGCCTTGCCCGCTCTGCGTAATGCAGCGCTTTGCCTTCGTCGGCATCGGCCTGTTCTCGCTGCTGGCCGCCATTGCGCAGAACACGCGCAGCCTGTGGCAGGGCCTGGGCATGTTGTCCGGCGTGGCCGGCATCGCGGTGGCGGGCTATCACGTGTCGCTGCTGCTCAACCCCAAGGCCAGCTGCGGCATCGACCCGCTGGAGAACTGGGTCAACCAGTTGCCCACGGCCAAGATCCTGCCGCAGGTGTTCTACTCGGATGGCATGTGCACCACGCCGCTGCCCCCGATCTTCGGCCTGTCGATCCCGGCCTGGTCGCTGATCTGGCTGTTCATCCTGTCCGCCACGCTGGCGGTCGGCATGATCCGGCGCGAGAAGAACTACCGCTGACCTGCCTGGCGCGCACTGGCGCCGGCCGGCGCGCGCATCCCGGGGGCTGGCGCCCCCGGCACCCCTCGCACGATCAAACGATCAAACGATCAGACCATCAAACGATCAGCTCGATCTGCTCCTGCAGCTCCAGCCAGCGCTCTTCCAGCGTGTCCAGCTCGCCGCCGACTTCGCCCTGGCGCTTGAGCATCTCCATCAGCTTTGCCTTGTTGGCCTCCGCATAGCTGGCTTCGTCGGCCATGAACGTGTCGATCTCGCTTTTGGCCTGCTGCAACACGGCCATGCGCTTCTCCACCTTTTCCAGCTCCTTGGCCAGCGGTTTGCGCAATTGCGTCAGGCGCTGGCGCTCGTCGGCCTCGGCGCGGCGCTGGTCGCGGCGGTTGGCGATGGAGGTGGCTGGCGTTTCTCCGTCTTCCTGTGAGTGCGCCGCGGTGGCGGCGTTGCGCTTGGCCGCGGCTTGCTTGAGCAGCCAGTCCCGGTAATCGTCCAGGTCGCCGTCAAAGGGCTGGATGGTGCCGTCGGCCACCAGCAGGAACTGGTCGGTGGTGGCGCGCAGCAGGTGCCGGTCGTGGGAGACCACGATCAGCGTGCCTTCGAACTGCGCCAGCGCCATGGTGAGGGCCTCGCGGGTGTCGAGGTCCAGGTGGTTGGTCGGCTCATCCAGCAGCAGCAGGTTGGGCTTTTGCCAGACGATCAGCGACAGCGCCAGGCGCGCCTTCTCGCCGCCGGAGAAGGGCTCGATCGACGCGGTGGCCATTTCGCCGCGGAAGTTGAAGCTGCCGAGGAAGTCGCGCAGTTCCTGCTCGCGGGTGTCCGGCGCGAGCCGGGCCAAGTGCTGCAGCGGCGACTCGTGATCGCGCAGCGTTTCCAGCTGGTGCTGGGCAAAGTAGCCGATCTGCAGGCCCTTGCCCTGGCGCAGCGTGCCGGCCAGCGCTTCCTGCGAGGCGGCCAGCGTCTTGACCAGGGTTGACTTGCCCTGGCCGTTGGCGCCCAGCAGGCCGATGCGCTGGCCGGTCTGGATCGACAGCGTGAGGTTGTGCAGGATGGTCACGGGCGGTGCGTCCGGCGCGGGAGCGGGATAGCCGCAGTCCACGCCTTCGAGCACCATCATCGGGTTGGGCGCCGAATCCGGCTCGCGGAACTCGAACGCAAAGCCCGCGGCGATATGCACCGGCGCCAGCCGCTCCATCTTCTCCAGTGCCTTGACCCGGCTCTGCGCCTGGCGTGCCTTGCTGGCCTTGGCCTTGAAGCGGGTGATGAAGGATTCGAGGTGGGCGATTTCCTTTTGCTGGCGCGAGTAGGCGGACTGCTGCAAGGCCATCTGCTGCAGGCGCAGCGTCTCGAACTGGCTGTAGTTGCCGCCGTAGCGGCGCAACTGCTGGTTCTCGATGTGCACGGTGACGTTGCAGATCGCATCGAGGAATTCGCGATCGTGGGAAATCATCACCAGCGTGCCCGGATAGCGTGCCAGCCAGTCTTCCAGCCAGACGATGGCGTCCAGGTCCAGGTGGTTGGTGGGCTCGTCGAGCAGCAGCAGGTCGGACGGGCACATCAGCGCCTGCGCCAGGTTCAGCCGCATGCGCCAGCCGCCGGAGAACGAGGCCACCGGCTGCGATACCTGCGCCAGCGTAAAGCCCAGCCCCAGCAGCAGGGCCTCCGCGCGTGCCGGCGCGGTGTAGCCGTCGGCATCGGCAAAGGCGCCGTGGGCTTCGCCCTCGGCGCTGCCATCGCCGCTGGCCTGGGCCGCGGCGATGCGCGCTTCGATGTCGCGCAGCCGGGTATCGCCGTCGATCGTGTACTCCACCGCACTGCGCATTACCGCGGGGGTTTCCTGCGCCACGTGGGCAGTACGCCACTGCGGCGGGATGGCCACGTCGCCGCCATCCGCCTGCAATTCGCCGCGCAGCATGGCGAACAGGGTCGACTTGCCGCTGCCGTTGGCACCGACAAGGCCGACGCGCTCGCCGGGGTTCAGCGTCACGCTGGTGTGGTCGAACAGCACCTTGGTGCCGCGCTGGAGGACTAGCTGGTCGATTCGGATCACGGGAGGGGAAAGGCTGAAGAAGGCTGCGGGTCGGGTCTGGGGCGGTTGCCCTTTTAGCTCGAAATCTAACCGGCCCCGGCATGGCACGGGGCAACCCGGCATTGTAGCCGCTTCGCATGGCGGCGCCCCCGGAACGCTCGGCGCATGGCGTATGGCCGTCTCCGTTTTCGATATGCCTAGGTGAAAACCCTTGGACTGGTAAAACTCTATTTTCATGGCATGGGGTTTGCGTGTAAATTTATTTACATGGATCCGCGCCGGATGAAAACGATGTTTCCCGCCGCGCGCATCTCCGACCAACCCAATGCACGCGCCATGACCAACGGTAACGGTACCCACGGCACCGCCGGAAAAAACGGCAGTAACGGCAGTAACGGTAGCAGCGGCACCGCTTCGATCGCGGAGCGCATCGCCCGCGCCTTGCCCACGCTCACGCCAGCGCACCAGCGCATGGCGGAGTACGTGCTGGGCAATCCGTTCCGCGCCGCCACCATGCGCATCGACGAATTCGCCGATGCCGTGGCGGTGTCGGTGGCCACCGCGAACCGTTTCGCGCGTGCGCTGGGCTTCGAAGGCTTCCCGCAGTTCCGCGCCGAACTGGTGCGCGGTTTCGAGGCAACGCTTGCACCGGTTGAGAAATTGCGCACCGAACTGGCGCGTCCCGCCACGGTGGCCGAAGTGTTTGCCGCGTCGCTGGACGAGGATGTGCGCAACCTCGAAGCCTCGCGGCGCGCGCTCGATGCCGAGACCTGCGAGCGCGCGGTGGAGGCCATCCTGGCGGCGGAGCGCATCTTCGTGGTGGGCTTCGGCGCCAGCGGGTTCCTGGCGGGCCTGCTGCAGCATGGGCTGGATATGTCCTGCCGCACCGTGATCTCGGTCTCGGGTGCTGGCGGTGCGTCCACCGCGGCGCGCCAGTTGTTCAAGCTGCAGCCGCGCGACCTGCTGATCGTGATCGGCTTCCCGCGCTATGTGTATGACACCGTGACCATCGCCAAGCGTGCCCGCTCGCATGGCGCCCACATCCTGGCGCTGACCGACGGGCCCACTTCGCCGCTGGCGCCGCTGGCCGATATCGCGCTGTACGCCCACACCGGGCGCCAGCTTTCCGCCAATTCGGATGCAGCCGTGCTGGCCTTTATCGAGGCGCTGTGCGGCGCGGTGGCGTATCGCGCCGCGCATGCGGTCAAGGCCGCCGCCGAGATGACCGACTTCCTGCTGCCGTGGCTGCACGGCGCGCCCCCGGGACAAGGACGGGATGGGCGCGAACAACGTGACCAACGTGACCAACGTGACCAACGTGACCAACGCGAACAGCGCCACGGCGAAGCGGCCGAAGGCCGCGCCAAGGCGGCCACGGCACGCAGCAAAAAGACTTCCCAGAACGCATCGTGAACCTCATGAACACCCCAGTCATTGCTATCCACGGCGGCGCCGGCACCATCACCCGTGCCGCCATGAGCCCCGCCAAGGAAGCCGAATACACCGCCGCGCTGAGCGCCGTGCTTGAAGCCGGCCAGCGCGTGCTGGCCGATGGCGGCAGCGCGCTCGATGCCGTCACCGAGGCCGTGCGCCTGCTGGAGGATTGCCCTTTGTTCAATGCCGGCCGCGGTTCGGTGCTGACCCACGCCGGCACCTATGAGCTGGACGCCGCGATCATGGACGGCGCCACGCTGGGCGCCGGCGCGGTGGCCTGCGTCAAGCACCTGCGCAACCCGGTGCTGGCCGCGCGCGCGGTGATGGAGAAGAGCCAGCACGTGCTGTTCGCCGGTGACGGCGCCGAGGCCTTCGCGCAAGCGCAGGGCCTGGAACTGGTGACACCGGACTATTACTTCACGCAGGCGCGCACCGATCAGTGGGAACGCGCCCGCGCCGCCAGCGGCACGACCCTGCTGGACCACGACGCCGCCACGCTGGCCGCGGAGCCCATTGACCCGGACACCAAGTTCGGCACCGTCGGCGCGGTGGCGTTCGATGCGCAGGGGCGCCTGGCCGCCGCGACTTCCACCGGCGGCGTGACCAACAAGCAGGTGGGGCGGGTGGGCGATACGCCCATCGTCGGCGCCGGCTGCTTTGCCGACGATGTGGCGGCGGTGTCCGCCACCGGCACCGGCGAAATGTTCATCCGCACCGTGGCCGCGTACGACGTGGCGGCGCAAATGCGTTACGCAGGCGTGCCGCTGGAAGACGCCGCACGCCGCGTGGTGATGGAAAAGCTGCCTGCCATCGAAGGGCGTGGCGGCCTCATCGCCGTGGACCGTGCAGGCAACGTCACGCTGCCGTTCAATACCGAAGGCATGTACCGCGGTTTCGCCCGGGTGGGCGAGCCGGTCAATGTGTGGATCTACGGCTGAGCGTGCGCGAGTACGGCGGAGGCATCCGCATGGCAAGCAAAGCATCAAGCAACGTATCAAGCAACGTATCAAGCAACGCATCAAGCAAAGCATCAACCTAGGCACTAAAGGGGGCCCAGTGGCTGCATCCTCTTCCCAGTCGACCATCGTCCTGCCAGCGCAACGCGTGGTAGCCGTCAACGATCTCACCGTGCGTTTCTCCACCTCGGAGCGCACGGTGGAAGCCGTGCGCAACCTGTCTTTCCACGTCGATCGTGGCGAAACGCTGGCCGTGGTGGGCGAGTCGGGCTCGGGCAAGTCGGTGACCTCGCTCGCGCTGATGCGCCTGGTGGAACACGGCGGCGGCAAGATCGCCACCGGCAGCATGGCGCTGCGGCGGCGCAATGGCCAGGTGCTCGATCTCGCCACCGCCGATGGCGCGGCCATGCGCCGCGTGCGCGGCAGCGACGTGGCGATGATTTTCCAGGAGCCGATGACCTCGCTCAACCCCGTATTTCCGGTGGGCGAGCAGATTGCGGAGTCGATCCGCCTGCACCAGGGCAAGAGCCGCGCCGAGGCGCGCGCCGAAGCCCTGCGCATGCTGGAGATCGTGCGCATACCCGAGGCGCGCCGCGTGCTGGACCGCTTCCCGCACCAGCTCTCCGGCGGCATGCGCCAGCGCGTGATGATCGCCATGGCGCTGTCGTGCAAGCCGGCGCTGCTGATCGCCGACGAGCCCACCACGGCGCTCGACGTCACCATCCAGGCCGAGATCCTGCAACTGATCCGCAACCTGCAGTCCGAGATGGACATGGCCGTGGTCTTCATCACCCACGACATGGGCGTGGTGGCCGAGGTGGCCGACCGCGTGCTGGTGATGTACCGCGGCGAGAAGGTCGAGGAGGGCACTTCCGAGCAAGTCTTCGGCAAGCCCGCGCATCCCTACACCCGCGCGCTGCTGTCCGCGGTGCCCAAGCTGGGCGCCATGCGCGGCACCGACTGGCCGGCCAAGTTCCCGCTGGTGCAACTGGACCAGGGCGAGCCGGTGGCGCCGGTGCCGCAGGATACGGTGGCGGCGGACGCCTCGCCGATCCTGCGCGTGCGCGACCTGGTGACCCGCTTCGACGTGCCGGGCGGCCTGCTGGGGCGTGTGGCGCGCCGCGTGCATGCGGTGGAGCGCGTGAGCTTTGATCTTTACCCCGGCGAGACCCTGGCGCTGGTGGGCGAGTCCGGCTGCGGCAAGTCCACCACCGGCCGCTCGCTGCTGCGCCTGGTCGACAGCCAGAGCGGCACCATCGAATTCAACGGGCAGGACATCAGCCAGATGCGAGGCGGCGCCTTGCAGACCCTGCGCCGCAATATCCAGTTCATCTTCCAGGACCCGTTTGCTTCGCTCGACCCGCGCGTGCCGGTGGGCTACTCCATCATGGAGCCGCTGCTGGTGCACAAGGTGGCCAGCGGCAAGGAGGCTGAGCAGCGCGTGGCGTGGCTGCTGGAAAAAGTGGGCCTGTCGGCCGCCCACGCCTCGCGCTACCCGCACGAGTTCTCGGGCGGCCAGCGCCAGCGCATCTGCATTGCGCGTGCGCTCGCCTTGAACCCGAAGGTGGTGGTCGCTGACGAATCGGTCTCCGCGCTCGACGTTTCCATCCAGGCGCAGATCGTCAACCTGATGCTGGACCTGCAGCGCGAGATGGGCATTGCGTTCCTCTTCATTTCGCACGACATGGCCGTGGTGGAGCGTGTGAGCCACCGCGTGGCGGTGATGTACCTGGGCCAGATCGTCGAGATCGGCCCGCGCCGCGCCATCTTTGAAAACCCGCAGCACCCGTACACCAGGAAGCTGATGTCGGCGGTGCCGATCGCCGATCCGGCGCGCCGCCACCTCAAGCGCGAGCCGCTCTCGGACGAAATGCCCAGCCCGATCCGCGCGCTCGGCGACGAGCCGGTGGTGCAGCCGCTCGTCGCCGTCGGCGGCAACGCCGCATCCCATCATTTTGTAGCCCGGCACGCCATCGGCGGCGCCTACTGAACTGACGAAACCAAGGAGAATCGATGATGACCCGTTTGGCCCCTTCCAAGTTGATCGCCGGTGGCCTGGCCCTGGCCGCGTTCGGCGCAGGTCCCGCCTTTGCCGCCAAGGATGCCGTGATGGCGGTGTACTCCACCTTCACCACGCTCGACCCGTACGACGCCAACGACACGCTGTCGCAAGCCGCCGCCAAGTCCTTCTACCAGGGCCTGTTCGGCTTCGACAAGGACATGAAGCTGATCAACGTGCTGGCCGAGAGCTATGAAGCCAGCAAGGATGGCCTGACGTACACCATCAAGCTGAAGAAGAACGTGAAGTTCCACGACGGCACCGCCTTCGATGCCGCCGCCGTCAAGGCCAACTTCGACCGCGTTACCAACCCGGCCAACAAGCTCAAGCGCTACACGCTGTTCAACCGCGTGGCCAAGACCGAAGTGGTCGACGCCAACACCGTCAAGGTCACGCTCAAGGAGCCGTTCTCGCCGTTCATCAACGTGCTGGCCCACCCGTCCGCCGTGATGATCTCGCCCGCCGCGCTGCAGAAGTACGGCAAGGACATCGCCTTCCATCCGGTCGGCACCGGCCCGTTCGAATTCGTCGAGTGGAAGCAGCCCGATCACCTGAAGGGCAAGAAATTTGCCGGCTTCTGGAAGACCGGCTATCCCAAGATCGACACCATCACCTGGAAGCCGGTGGTGGACAACAATACCCGCGCCGCCATCATGCAGACCGGCGAAGCGGACTTTGCCTTCAGCATTCCGTTCGAACAGGCGGCGGTGCTCAAGGGCAGTGCCAAGGTGGACCTGATCGCCTCGCCCTCGATCATCCAGCGCTACCTGAGCATGAACACCATGGTCAAGCCGTTCAACGACCCCAAGGTGCGCCAGGCCATCAACTACGCCATCAACAAGGACGCGCTGGCCAAGGTAGCCTTTGCCGGTTACGCCACGCCGATGGACGGCGTGGTGCCCGCGGGCGTGGACTACGCCGAGAAGCTGGGCCCGTGGCCGTATGACCCGGCCAAGGCACGCGCGCTGCTCAAGGAAGCCGGCTACCCGAACGGCTTCGAGACCACGCTGTGGTCCGCGTACAACCACACCACCGCGCAGAAGGTGATCCAGTTCGTGCAGCAGCAACTGCAGCAAGTCGGCATCAAGGCGAGTGTGCAAGCGCTCGAGGCCGGCCAGCGTGTCGAGAAGGTCGAGAGCGTGCAGAAGCCGGAAGACGCCGGCGTGCGCATGTACTACGTGGGCTGGTCGTCGTCGACCGGCGAGTCCGACTGGGCGCTGCGTCCGCTGCTGGCCTCCGAATCGATGCCGCCCAAGCTGCTGAACACCGCGTACTACAAGAACGACCAGGTCGACGCCGACATCGCCGGCGCCCTGCGTACCACCGAACGCGGCGAGAAGGCCCGTCTGTACAAGGACGCGCAGGAACACATCTGGAAGGATGCGCCCTGGGCGTTCCTGGTGACCGAAAAGGTGCTGTATGCGCGCAGCAAGCGTTTGACGGGCGCCTACGTGACGCCGGACGGCTCGTTCAGCTTCGACGAGATCGACATCAAGCAGTAAGAGTAAGCGCTTTGGCTTGACGCGTGGCGCGTCCCATCCGCACGATGCCACGCGTCAAGCCATCGCTTAGCGGTACAGCGCAGCAAGCCGCGCACGGCCGCCTGCCCACAGTCGCGGGGGCAGGGCGGGCGGCCCGCGGTCTTTAATCATCCGGTGCATCATGCTGAATTACTTTCTCAAACGATTCCTGGGCGTGATCCCCACATTGCTGATCGTGGCAGTGCTGGTGTTCCTGTTCGTCCACCTGTTGCCCGGCGATCCCGCCCGGCTCGCGGCCGGCCCCGAGGCCGACCAGGCCACGGTGGAACTGGTGCGCCGCGATCTCGGCCTGGACAAGCCGCTGCCCGAGCAGTTCGTGCAATTCTTCTCGAACGCCGTGCGCTGGGAGTTTGGCCATTCGCTGCGCACCAAGCGTCCGGTCAGCGAGGAAATCGGCGACCGCTTCATGCCGACCCTGTACCTGACGCTGGCCTCGATGGTGTGGGCGGTGATCTTCGGCATGGTGATCGGGATCAGCTCGGCCGTCTGGCGCAACCGCTGGCCCGACCGCTTCGGCATGACGCTCGCCGTGTCCGGCATCTCGTTTCCCGCCTTCGCGCTGGGCATGCTGCTGATGGAGGTGTTCTCGGTGCAGCTGGGCTGGCTGCCGTCGATCGGCGCCGATACCTGGAAGCATTACATCCTGCCGTCGATCACGCTGGGCGCCGCGGTGGCCGCCGTGATGGCACGTTTTACCCGCGCCTCCTTTGTCGAGGTGCTGAATGAAGATTTCGTGCGCACCGCGCGCGCCAAGGGCGTGGGCGAGTTCCTGGTGGTGGCCAAGCACTGCCTGCGCAACGCCATGATTCCTGTGGTGACCATGATGGGCCTGCAGTTCGGCTTCCTGCTGGGCGGCTCGATCGTGGTGGAAAAGGTGTTCAACTGGCCTGGCCTCGGACGCCTGCTGGTGGACGCGGTCGAGATGCGCGACTACCCGGTCATCCAGGCCGAAGTGCTGCTGTTCTCGCTCGAGTTCATCCTGATCAACCTGGTGGTCGACGTGCTGTACACCGTCATCAACCCCGCCATTCGTTACAAGTAAGTGAGGCCGGCATGACCCAGCTATCCACGCCCGCCAACGGCGAACCCGCCGTCCCGGCCGCCGCCGCCGCGCAAGAAGCCGTGCGCACGCCCTGGACCGAGTTCTGGCGCAAATTCCGCAAGCAGCACCTGGCGCTGGGCGCCGGCGTGTTCGTGCTGCTGCTGGTGGCGGTGGCGGTCCTCGCCCCGCACCTGGTGCCTTACGATCCGGAGAATTTCTTTGACTACGACGCGCTCAATGCCGGGCCCTCCGCCGCGCACTGGTTCGGCGTCGATTCGCTCGGGCGCGACATTTTCAGCCGGATCCTGGCCGGTGCCCGCATCTCGCTGGCGGCGGGCTTCTTCTCGGTGATCATCGGCGCTATCGTGGGCACCGTGCTCGGCCTGCTGGCCGGCTACTACGAAGGCTGGTGGGACCGCATCGTGATGCGCATCTCGGATGTGCTGTTCGCCTTCCCCGGCATCCTGCTGGCGATCGGCATCGTGGCCATCCTCGGCAATGGCATGACCAACGTGATCTTCGCGGTGGCTGTGTTCAGCATCCCGGCGTTCGCCCGCCTGGTGCGCGGCAATACGCTGATGCTCAAGCGCCTGACGTATGTGGAAGCCGCGCGCAGCATTGGTGCGTCGGACTTCACCATCCTGATGCGCCACATCCTGCCGGGCACCATCTCGTCCATCGTGGTGTATTTCTCGATGCGCATCGGCACCTCGATCATCACCGCCGCCAGCCTGTCCTTCCTGGGCCTGGGCGCGCAGCCGCCCACGCCGGAGTGGGGCGCCATGCTCAACGAAGCCCGCGCCGACATGGTGACCGCGCCGCACGTGGCGATTTTCCCCAGCCTGGCCATCTTCCTGACCGTGCTGGCGTTCAACCTGCTGGGCGACGGCCTGCGCGACGCGCTGGACCCGAAGATCGACCGGCGCTAAGGAGCGCACGCGGATGTCCGGATCCATGCCGCATATCGGCGCGTTGCCAGCTGGCGCGCGCAACAGCATCACCGACGTGCCGGGAGTGGCGGTTGGCCAATGCACGCTGGCCGATGGCGCCTGCCAGACCGGTGTGACGGTGGTGCTGCCGCACGGCGGCAACCTGTTCACCGACAAGGTGCCGGCCGCCGCGACCGTGCTCAATGGCTTCGGCAAGAGCGTGGGACTGGTGCAGGTGGAAGAGCTCGGCGTGCTGGAGACGCCCATCGCGCTGAGCAACACCTTTGCCGTGGGCGCGCTGTCGCAGGCGCAGATCCGGCAGGCCATTGCGGCCAATCCGGAAATTGGCCGCGCCTGGCCAACGGTCAACCCGCTGGTGTTCGAGTGCAATGACGGCTACCTGAACGACATACAGGCGATGGCCGTGCAGGAGGCGCATTATGCGCGAGCCTGCGCCGCGGCCAGCGTGGATTTCGCGCAGGGCGCGGTCGGGGCAGGGCGCGGCATGTCGTCGTTCGGGCTGAAAGGCGGCATCGGCTCGGCCTCCCGCCAAGTGGGCGGATACCACGTGGGCGTGCTGGTGCAGGCGAATTTCGGCACCTTGCCCAGCTTCACCGTGGCCGGCGCGCGCCTTGGCGGCGTGCTGGCTGAACGGCTCCAGGCGCATACGCAAGCGCCGGCGGAGTCAGGGCCGGAGAAGGGCTCGATCATCATGATCCTCGCCACCGACGCGCCGCTCGACGCCCGCCAGCTGCGCCGCCTATCGCGACGCGCGGGGGCGGGCCTGGCGCGTACCGGCTCGGTATTCGGCCACGGCTCGGGCGACATCGCGCTCGCTTTTTCCACCGCCTACACCGTGCCGCAGCAAGCTGGCGCGCCCATGCCGGCGCTGGCCATGCTGCATGAAACCCGGCTCGATGCGCTGTTTCATGCCGCCGCCGACGGCGTTGAGCAGGCCATCCTGCATGCGCTGTGGCAGGCCGAAACCGTGCATGGCCGCGATGGGCACCAGCGTGTCGCGCTGCGCGAACTGATGCCCGAGCTGCCGCAATGGCTGCTGCGCGCGGCGCCGACGAACTGAATCTCCACAAACCATGAAGATCCTGATTTCCACCGACATCGAAGGCGTTGCCGGGGTTTTCCATCCCGAGCAGACCCGCGCCGGCAACGGCGAGTACGAACGCGCCCGCGCCTGGATGACGGCCGAAGCCAATGCCGCCGTGCAGGGCGCCTTCGCGGGCGGCGCGGCCGAAGTGCTGGTCAACGATTCCCACGGCGGCTTTCGCAACCTGCTGCCCGACCAGCTCGACCCGCGCGCGAGCCTGGTGCTAGGCAAGCCGCGCTACCTCGGCATGATGGCCGGGGTGCTCGGCTGCGACGGCGTCTTCATGATCGGCTACCACGGCCGCGCGCAAAGCCGCGGTATCCTCGCCCACACCATCAACAGCAGCGCGTTCGCCCGCATCTGGCTCAACGGCCAGGAGTTGGGCGAGGCCGGGATCTACGGCGCCCTGGCGGGCGAACTCGGCGTGCCGGTGTTGATGGCCAGCGGCGACGATGTCTTCGTGGATGAAACCCGGCCGCTAATGCCCTGGGTGCGCTATGTGCAGACCAAGCAAGCCGGCGGGCAAGGCAGCGGTACCACGCTGTCGCTTGCCGCAGCGCGCGATGCCATTGCCGCGCAAGCGGAGCAAGCCGTACGCGAGCGGGGCGGGCAGCCCCTGAAGATCAGCGGCCCGATCCGCTGCCGATTGCAAACCCAGGGCCCGGCCTATGCCGACCTGTTCTGCCAGTGGCCCGCGCTGGAGCGCGTGGACGGCGTGACGCTGGTATTCGACGCCGCTTCGGTGCAGGCGGCCGTGCGCATGCTGAACTGCCTGTCGGCGATGTCGTTCATGCTGAAGTAGGGCGCGGCCTGGCCTCTTGTGGCGGTTGTGGTGGTTCTGGTGGTTGAGGCGTTCGTGCCCGCTTGTGCCGCTGCTGGCCGCATGGTGGACAATGGCGGGTGGCGGGCGCCGGTGGCGCTCCGCAAGCCATCAGCCACTTTGCAGCACTCATCACGGCAGGTACAAGCAGATTCATGATCGCAGTCAACGACGGGAGCTGGACTCCCGTACGCAAGGATTTTGTCGAACCCGGCACGCGCTGCCGGCAGCAGGCCGGCCGTGGGCGGCACCACGGCTTCGGCAACGGCCAGGCCTTCATCCTGCGCGACGGGCAAGGCCACGAGTACCCCTTTGGCGAGGCCTGCGCGCGGGCCGTGCTTGCTGAGCCGGACCTGTTGTACCTGGTGCCCGACTACACCGAGCGGGACGCCGGCCAGCCCGTGCCCGAAGCGACTGCGCCGGACAACGACGAGTTCGAGGCCACCGGCCCGGCCACCCCGCGTGCCCGCGGCGCGGCGGGCGGCGGCCGCCAAAGCAAGGCCAGCGACGCCGCGCTGCGGCGCACGGCCGCCATCCGTTACCTCGTGCTGCGCATGGAAAAGGTGGCTAGCGTGCCGCGCGTGCAACCCACCGTGCGTTTTCCGGCCCTCGAAGGGGTGTATCAGTCCTACCTTGAAACCGGCGAGCTGCCAGATGCCCAGGTCAAGCGCATTCTGGCCATCGAGCGCAGCGCAACCACACCGCCCAAGCTCAAGACCATCAACCTGCTCGATGTCTACACCGCGCACGTCAAGCTGGAGCGCGTGATCCAGGAATCCAACCGCGTCGAACAGCGCCGGTTCCTGCGCAGCATCCATGACTGGCTGGCGCGCCACCTGGTGCTGTCCGCCGCCCAGATTGCCGCGGCAGGCATCCAGATGCATCCGCATGCGTTCCGCTCCCTGTTGCTGCGTGAGGCGGTGCCGGCGGATGCCACCAAGGGCAAGAAGGACGGTAAGGACGGTAAGGGCGGTAAGGCCGATATGGCGGCCAAGGGCGAGAACGCTGCCAAGGGCGGCAAAGGCTAGCTGCCTGGCTTCGGGTGGCTTCGGATGGCAATGCCGGCCAAGTTGGCGTTTAATAGCGGCACCCCCCACTCCTCGCCAAGCGCGAAATCTGCTGTCATGTCCTTGCACACCAGCTTTTCCCGCAGTTATGCCGAAGCCCGGCAGAAATTCCGTGACGCGGCCCAGGCTGCCGGCGGCACCCTGACCGATTTTCCCCATCCCACCAAGCGCGGCTGCGCCGACGAGGAACTCGCCATGGATGTCGCCTGGGTGGGCGCCGCCGAGGCCAGGCGCATGCTCATGGTGACCTCAGGCATGCACGGGGTGGAAGGCTTCTGCGGCTCCGGGGCGCAGGTCGCCATGCTGGCCGACGTGGAACTGCTGCAGGCGTGCGCCGGCGCCGGCGTGGCGCTGCTGCTGGTGCACGCGGTCAATCCCTACGGCTTCTCGCATATGCGGCGGGTCAACGAGGACAACATCGACCTCAACCGCAATTTCATGGATTTCACCCGGCCGCTGCCCGACAACGCGCCGTACGCCGAGGTGGCGCCCATGCTGCTGCCCGAGCACTGGCCGCCCTCCGAGGCCGACCAGGCCGCGCTGATGAGGGCGGTGGCCGAGAAAGGCCTGCCCTGGTACCAGGCGGCGGTGAGCAGCGGCCAGTACCAGGCGCCGGACGGGCTGTTCTTCGGCGGCAACAAGGCGACCTGGAGCAATTACACGCTGCGCCGCATCCTGGCGCGCTTCGGCGCCGGGCGCGAGGCCGTGCGCTGGATCGACGTGCACACCGGCCTGGGGCCGTGGGGTTATGGCGAGCCGATTTACATGGGGCCGGACAGCGCGGAGCAGATCGACAAGGTGCGTGCCATCTGGGGCAATACCGTGACCTCAATCTATGACGGCTCATCGGCTTCGGCCAATCTGAACGGCATGGCATGGCTAGCTGTGCCGGAGACGCTGCCCACGCTGGATTACAACGGGATTGCGCTGGAGTTCGGGACGTTGCCGGTGACCGAGGTGCTTGAGGCGCTGCGGGGAGATCACTGGCTGCATTTGCATCCCGAGGCGGATGAAGGCCAGCGCAATTTGATCCGGCAGGCGATGTGGCATGCGTTCTATGGCGATGCCGATGACTGGCGGGAGGGGGTGGTGGAGCAGGTGAGGGAGGCGGTGGTCAAGGGGGTGGTGGGGTGGTAGCTTAGTCCGGGCTTGGCGGCCCGTTGAAAAAACCCTTCTTCGGCTTAGCGAAGAAGGGCTTTTCCCAATGCAAGGCGTAACACCGTCACGCTTTGGCGCTGAAGCGCCGGATACCTTCAATCCTTCAATCCCTCAATCCGGCAGCGCCTCATAAGTCAGCAGGAACACCTGTTCCTCGCCAGCGCTGACCGGCAGCCAGACGATCTCCAGTTCGGGGAACGCCGCTTCCACATTGGCGTGCTCGTTGCCGATCTCCACCACCAGCGCGCCGCCCGGGTTCAGGTGCGCTTTGGCGCCGGCGATGATGCGGCGGACCACGTCCATGCCGTCGTCGCCGCCAGCCAGTGCGATGCGCGGCTCGGCCTGGTATTCGGCCGGCAGCGCTTGCATGGAGGTTTCGTTGACGTAGGGCGGGTTGGTGAGGATCACATCGTACTTGGCGCCCGCGGGCAGCGGTGCGTAGAGGTCGCCCTCGTACAGGCTGATGCGGTCTTCCATCTTGTAGTCCGCCACATTGCGGCGGGCTACGGCCAGCGCATCCGGCGAGATGTCGACCGCATCGATGCGGGCCTTCGGCCAGACATGCGCGGCGATGATGGGCAGGCAGCCCGAGCCGGTGCACAGCTCCAGCACCGGGCCGATTTCGGCGCTGTCGCCTACCCACGGTTCCAGCCCTTCATGCAGCAGTTCGCCAACGAAGCTGCGCGGCACGATCACGCGCGAGTCCACGTAAAAGCGCAGGCCATGCATGAAGGCCTCGTTGGTGATATAGGCCGCGGGCACGCGCTCGGTCACGCGGCGCTCGATGACCTGCAGCACGGCGTCGACTTCTTCGGGCAGCAGGCGCGCGTCGAGGAACGGGTCGAGCGTGTCCAGCGGCAGGTGCAGCGTGTGCAGCGTCAGGTACGCGGCTTCGTCGTAGGCATTGGCGCTGCCGTGGCCAAAGGACAGCTTGGCCTGGGTGAAGCGCGATACCGCGAAGCGCAGCAGGTCGCGCACGGTGAGCAGGGGGGAGGAGGTTGCCATAACGTCTTTTTCTGGTCCGCGGCGATCAGGCGATCAGGCGTTCCAGCACGCCACGGTAAATGTTCTTGAGGGGTTCGATAAATCGCACTTCTACGTGCTCGTCGATCTTGTGGATGCTTGCATTGGGCGGCCCGAACTCGATCACCTGCGGGCAGATCCTGGCGATAAAGCGGCCATCCGAGGTGCCGCCGGTGGTGGACAGCTCGGTTTTGACGCCCGTTTCCGCCGCGATGGCGCCGGCCAGCGCTTCGGAGAGATCGCCGCGCGCGGTCAGGAAGGGCTCGCCGCCCAGGGTCCAGTCCAGGTCGTAGTCGAGCTGGTGGCGATCCAGGATGGCATGCACGCGTGCCTTCAGGCCGTCGGGCGTGCTGGCGGTGGAGAAGCGGAAATTGAAATCGACGGTGACATGGCCGGGGATCACGTTGGTGGCGCCGGCGCCGCCGTGGATATTCGACATCTGCCAGCTGGTGGCGGGGAAGTACTCGTTGCCTTCGTCCCAGCGCTCGTTCACCAGGTCGGTCAGTGCGGGCGCGGCCAGGTGGATGGGGTTCCTGGCCAGATGCGGGTAGGCGATATGGCCTTGCACGCCCTTGACGGTGAGCTTGCCGGAGAGCGAGCCGCGACGGCCGTTCTTGACCATGTCGCCGAGCGTGTCGACGGAGGTGGGCTCGCCCACCACGCAGTAGTCGAGCCGTTCGCCGCGCGCCTTGAGCGCTTCGACCACTTTCACGGTCCCGTCATGCGCCGGGCCTTCTTCGTCGCTGGTGATCAGGAAGGCGATCGAGCCCGCGTGGTCCGGGTGGGCCTGCACGAATTCTTCGACCGCCACCACGAAGCCGGCGATCGAGGTCTTCATGTCGGCGGCGCCGCGGCCGTACAGCTTGCCGTCGCGGTGGCTGGGCAGGAAGGGGTCGGAGCCCCATTGCTCCAGCGGGCCGGTGGGCACCACGTCGGTGTGGCCGGCAAAGGCCAGCAGCTTGCCGTCCTGGCCGCGCGTGCCGCGCTTGACGGCCCACAGATTGGTCACGCGGAAGTCGTCCGGGCCGCTGACGATGGCTTCGCAGGCGAAGCCCAGCGCCTTCAGGCGGGTTTCCAGCACGGCCTGGCAGCCTTCATCGGCGGGCGTGACGGAGCGGCGGCGGATCAGGTCTTCGGTGAGGGCGAGGGTGGGGTTCATGGTGGCAGCGAGGAGGCATGTGGCGCCGGAATCCGGCGGGTGCATGGTTCGAGTCTTGCGTCCTGGCAGCGCGCATGTCCTGGCGCTGCCATCGGGCTTATTAGAAAAAGCTGGCGTAATTATCCGGTGAAAACCCCACGCTGACGCTGCCCTTGTGGGCCAGCACCGGCCGCTTGATCAGCGACGGGCTTTGCTGCATCAGCGCAATCGCGCCGGCTTCCTGTTCTGCAAGCGCCTTGTCCGCGTCGGACAGCGCGCGCCAGGTGGTGCCTTTGCGGTTGAGCAGCGTGGCGAGCGGCACATGCGCGAGCCAGCCGCGCAGCATGGCTTCGTCCACGCCTTGCTTCTTGAAGTCGTGGAAGGTGTATTCCACGCCGTTGGATTCAAGCCAGGTGCGGGCTTTCTTGACGGTATCGCAGTTGGGAATGCCGTAGAGCAGGACAGTCATGGCGATGAGGGAGACGATGAGCGGAGAAGCGCGGGGCCGGCCGGTCTGGCTAGCGCAGCAGAAGGTTAAGGGCGACCACCAGGCCGGCAAGCCCGAGCGCAAAGCCGGCCATGGCCACGCCGGTCATCAGGCGCAGGCGGCGATCCAGCCGCGCGGCTTCGCGGCGCAGGGCCTCGATGGTGATGGCATGTTGCTCGGCCAGCAGCTTGACGGCCTCGGCCTGCTGCATGGCGGCGTTTTCCAGCTCCGCAATGCGCGCGGCAGGGTCGCGCGCGTCCGGGCCAGGCATGTCGTCGGCGCCGCCATCGCGGCGCTTGCCCTTCTTGATCTTCTCGATGGTCTTGTTGGCCTGTTCGAGGATCGTGGGCAGCAGCGAGAGAACGGTGGTGACAGTGGTCGGGTCCAGGGCCATGATTCGCTTGCGAAGGGCGGGCCAGCGGCGGCCGGCGGCGGTATCCATTGAGCGGGAACCGTTGGAGAGCGGGAAACAGGAATCGGGAAAAGGAAGCGGGAAACGAGAAACGGGGCGAGGGGAGCGTTAGCGTTCTGATCCGGCATTCCGATTCAGACCGGCCGCGCACGCGCGCGGTTCCGGGCCAGGGGCGCTCCCCTCGATGCAGCGGGCGAGATCAGTCGCCGCGCAGCAGGTCGTTCAGGCTGGTCTTGGCGCGGGTTTGCGCGTCCACCTTCTTGACGATCACGGCGCAGTACAGGCTGTACTTGCCATCCTTGGAGGGCAGGTTGCCCGCCACCACCACCGAGCCAGCCGGCACGCGGCCGTAGTGGATCTCGCCGGTTTCGCGGTCATAGATCTTGGTCGACTGGCCGAGGTACACGCCCATCGAGATCACCGAGTTTTCTTCCACGATCACGCCTTCGACCACTTCCGAGCGCGCGCCGATGAAGCAGTTGTCTTCGATGATGACCGGGTTGGCCTGCAGCGGCTCGAGCACGCCGCCGATGCCGACGCCGCCGGACAGGTGGACGTTCTTGCCGATCTGGGCGCACGAGCCGACGGTGGCCCAGGTGTCGACCATGGTGCCTTCATCGACGTAGGCGCCGATGTTGACGTACGAGGGCATCAGCACGGCGTTCTTGGCGATGAACGAGCCACGGCGTGCGACCGCCGGGGGCACCACGCGGAAGCCGCCCTTGGCGAAGTCGTCAGCGGTCCAGTTGGCGAACTTGGTCGGCACCTTGTCGTAGAACTGGGCGAAGCCGCCAGCGGACATCGGCGCGTTGTCTTCCAGGCGGAACGACAGCAGCACGGCCTTCTTGATCCACTGGTTGACGATCCATTCCTTGCCTTGCTTCTCGGCCACGCGCAGGGCGCCGGTGTCGAGCTGGCCGATCACGTTGGCCACGGCTTCGCGGATGTCGTTGGGGGCGGACTTGGGCGAGAGGCTTGCGCGGTCTTCCCATGCCTGGTCGATCAGGGCTTGCAGTGCTTGCGTCATATGCGTGTTTTCAGTGGTTGATCGTTGTCTACAACAAAATACGGTGTGTGCGGTGCGGTGCACTTTGCCCGCACCCGCTGGCTTCAGCCCAGCGACTTGCAGAAGGCGACGATGCGGCGCGCGCCTTCCAGGCATTCCTCGGGCGTGGCCACCAGCGCCATGCGCACGCGGTTGGCGCCCGGGTTGATGCCGTCGGCCTCGCGTGCCAGGTAGCTGCCCGGCAGCACGGTGACGTTCTGCTCGGCCAGCAGGCGCGCGGCAAACTCGGTGTCGGACAGGCCGGTGCGCGAGACATCCGCCCACAGGTAGAAACCGGCATCGGGCAAGGCCACGTCCAGCACCTCGGCCAGCATCGGCGTGACCTGGGCAAACTTGCGCACGTAGGCGGCGCGATTGTCGCGCACATGGGCCTCGTCGTTCCAGGCCGCCACGCTGGCGGTCTGCACCGCCGGGTTCATGGCGCCGCCGTGATAGGTACGGTATAGCAGGAATTTCTTCAGCAGGGCGGCATCGCCGGCCACGAAGCCCGAGCGCAGGCCCGGTACGTTGGAGCGCTTGGACAGGCTGGAGAACATCACCAGGCGCTCGAAGGGATGTGCGCCTTCGGCGCGGCCCAGCTTGTGCGCCGCTTCCAGCGCGCCCAGCGGCGGCTCGCCTTCCTTGAAGTAGATCTCGGAGTAGCACTCGTCCGAGGCGATCACGAAGCCATGGCGGTCGGACAGCGCGAACAGCTCGCGCCAGTCTTCCAGCGACAGCACGGCGCCGGTCGGGTTGCCCGGAGAGCACACAAAGACCAGTTGCACCTTGGCCCAGGTTTCGTCGCGGATGCGGTCGAAAGCGGGCGCGAAGTTGCGCGCCGGATCGCTGTTTGCAAATACCGGCGTGGCGCCGGCCAGCAGGGCCGCGCCTTCATAGATCTGATAGAACGGGTTGGGGCACAGCACCAGCGCGCCGGGCTGGCTGGCGTCGACCACGGTCTGGGCGAAAGCGAACAACGCCTCGCGCGAGCCGGTGACCGGCAGCACCTGGGTGGCGGCATTGACCGCCGGCAGGTTGTAGCGGCGCTGGATCCACGCGGCCATGCACTGTCGTAGTGCATCGGATCCGGCCGTTGTGGGATAATTCGCCAGCCCTTGCAGCGCGTTCGACAGCGCCGTCTTGATGAATTCGGGCGTGGGGTGCTTGGGTTCGCCGATGCCGAAGCTGATCGCGGACAGCGCGCCGTTTGGTTTGACGTCAGCCAGCAGCGCGCGCAGTTTCTCGAACGGATAGGGCTGGAGCAGGTCGAGGCGGGGATTCACGATCGGGTTCAGGCCGGTAGGGCCAAGCTCAAAGCCGGTCATTATAAAGGATTGCCGGGCATTCCCGCGTGCCGGCAAGGCCTTGGCGGCGCCCCGCGCCGGCTTGTCCCTGGCTATCCCTGGCCGTCCGCGACCGGCCCCGGTCGCGCCGCGGTGATTTTTCGACACCGAATACTGAATGGCTGCCCAAGCGGCAGCCCTAACCGTTTTCCCATGAGTAATTTGCCCGTCACTTCCACCGCTTCGGCCCCGGCCGACCCGCATGCCTTCAAATCCACCTTGTCCATCCTGCTGGGTGCCTCGGTCTGGGGCATCGCCTGGTTCCCCTACCGGGTCCTCGCCGGCTGGGGGCTGGGCGGCATGACGGCAGCCGCGCTGGTAAGCGCCATGGCCGCGCTGATTGCCCTGGTGGCCTTCGCCCGCCACCTGGGCGGCCTGCGCTGGTCGTGGCTGTTCGTGGCGATCGGGCTGGCGGCGGGCGTGACCAACGCCGGCTTTGTATGGGGCAGCGTCAACGGCCATGTGATGCGGGTGTTGCTGCTGTTTTACCTGACGCCGGTATGGACGGCCTTGTTTGCCCGCGTCTTCCTGGGCGAGAAGCTGTCTGCCTCCGGCTTGCTGCTGGTGGTGCTGGCGCTGTTTGGCGCAGGGCTGATGCTATGGACGCCGGAAGTGGGCCTGCCGCTGCCCACACGCGCGGCGGAATGGTCCGGCCTGATCGGCGGCATGGGGTTTGCCGTCAACAACGTGCTGTCGCGCCGGGCCGGGCAGCTTTACCCGGAGATGGATGCGCGCCTGCGCACCGTGATGGTCTACGTGGGCTGCACCGCGGTCGGCGTGCCGTGCGCGCTGTTGCTGGAGCCGGGCGGCGTGGTGCTGTCGCCGGTTATCGGCTGGGCTGGCGTGGCGCTGATGCTGGGTCTTGCCGCCACGCTGGTGCTGAGCAATTCGGTGGTCCAGTACGGACTGCAGCGCCTGCCGGCCAACCGGGTATCGCTGCTGATGCTGTTCGAGATCGTGATCGCGGCGGTGTCGTCGTGGTGGCTGGCGACCGAGACGCTGAGCTGGAAGGAGGCCGCCGGCGGCCTGTGCATCGTGGCGGCTGGCGCCTTGTCGGGGCTGGTGCACCGCACCAAGGCGCGCCGCGCCGGCAATGCCGCCGGTGTGGCGGACCAGGCGCTGCAGCCGCAATAGCTGGCGCCGCGCCTCAATAAAGCATCGCCCGCGACACCACCGCCACCAGCGGCTTGCGGATGGCGCGTTCCACGCCGGCATGCAGGTGCAGCGGGCGGAGCAGCATCTTGACCGTCATCTCGATCGGCAGGTTGCGCCGGATCACGGCGCTCACCCGGGAGTTGAGCCTGCGCACGTCCCTTTGCGGGATATCCTCGGTGCCGCGCTCGATGCGCAGCACGTTGCGCAGCGCGATCTCCGCGTCTTCGTTCTTGATTTCCAGCAAGCGGCGCACCAAGGCGCCCAGTACGCGCAGGCGGCCGAGCTGTTCCACGCCGTCGAAGGTGTTGAAGTAGCGGTAGAAGTGCTTGTAGTGGCGCACCTCGTCGTCAGCGATGCGCCGCGTCAGGTTGCGCAGCACCGGCTCATCGCTGGCTTGCTCCAGAGAGCGGTAGAGCGCCGCGGTGCCAGTCTCGACCACGCAGCGCGCGGCCATCTCAAGGGCTTTCGTGGGCTCGAAATTGTCGATCGAGCAGGTATGGCGGTATTCGTCGAAGAACCGCGCATAGCCGCGCTCCCAGTCGAATTCGGGCCAGACATGTTCCACGTAGCGCCGCAGGGCCAGGCCGTGCTGCAGTTCCTCCGCCTCCCAGTGTTCGGACAGCCAGCTGGAGGCCTCGGGATTGGTGGCGTAGTAGTCGGCCAGGTTGCCGGCGTATGTGTCCGAGCCGCTTTCGACAAAGGATGCCGACACCAGCAGGTAGAACAACTCTCGATCGGGCCGGACAAGGGCGGTGTCGATGGCCTGGAAATCGATGTCGCTCAAGGACCATGGTGGCGTTTTAGCCACATTCCCGGCATCTTGGCCGGGTAAGCTGCTGTCTGATATCGCCGGTGAGAAGGCGGTCATGCTGGACACTCCCAGAAGGGTCGCGAAGCCGGGTTCCGTGTTGGCCGGAGGCAGCCATTGCGCCGGATACGGGGCGGCAGGTGCAATAGGCCTCAAGGATCACGCTGACAATAAAGAGACTAGCACTAACCCTTGGAAGTTTCCCGCCGGTGCCAAGAGATGCGAGGACTTTCCGTGCAGGGTGGTGTCTTTTGTCGCATGGCAGCATCGTCGCAAGTGTGAGGCTTGAACCGCACAAGGTGTATCGGAAGCGGCCCAAATCCCCTGGGGAAATGGCTTGCGCTTAGCCCGGAAAGCGCCCGGACGCCGAAGGCGCGATGGTATGATTAGCGCCATCTATCGGGCACAAGAGAGAAGGCATGGGGCGCAACCGGCACGCGTCGGCCCCGCTTCTCGTTGGAGCCCGGCTCTCCTGAACGCTGCATTACGCTAGATACCCCACGACCAACCGTGCGACTGTCCTCGATCAAGCTGGCGGGCTTCAAGTCCTTCGTCGATCCCACCAATTTTCAAGTGCCCGGCCAACTGGTCGGCATTGTCGGTCCCAACGGCTGCGGCAAATCGAACATCATCGACGCGGTGCGCTGGGTGCTGGGCGAGTCGCGTGCCTCCGAGCTGCGCGGCGAGTCCATGCAGGACGTGATCTTCAATGGCTCCACCGCGCGCAAACAAGCTGGCCGCGCCAGCGTCGAACTGGTGTTCGACAACCCTGAGGGGCGCGCCGGCGGGCAATGGAGCCAATACGCCGAGATCGCCGTCAAGCGGGTGCTGACCCGCGACGGCACGTCCTCCTACTACATCAACAACCAGGCCGTGCGCCGCCGGGATATCCAGGACATCTTCCTGGGCACCGGCCTGGGGCCGCGCGCCTACGCCATCATCGGGCAGGGCATGATCTCGCGCATCATCGAGGCCAAGCCCGACGACATGCGGATCTTCCTGGAAGAAGCCGCAGGGGTGTCCAAGTACAAGGAACGCCGCCGCGAAACCGAAAACCGCCTGTCCGACACGCGCGAGAACCTGACCCGCGTGGAAGACATCCTGCGCGAGCTCGGCACCAACCTGGACAAGCTCGAAGGGCAGGCCGAAGTGGCCCAGCGCTTCAAGACCTTGCAGTCCGACGGCGAGGAAAAGCAGCACCTGCTGTGGCTGCTGCGCAAGCGCGAGGCCCAGGCCGAGCAGGAGCGGCACACGCGCGCCATCGAGCAGGCACAGATCGACCTGGAAGCGCAAACCGCGCAACTGCGCCACGTCGAGGCCGAGCTCGAGACCATGCGCGCCGCGCATTACGCCGCCTCGGACAATATGCACACCGCGCAGGGCGGCCTGTACGAAGCCAATGCCGAGGTCAGCAAGCTCGAGGCCGAGATCCGCTATGTGGTGGAGTCGCGCAACCGCGTGCAGGCGCAGATCGCAGCACTGACGGCGCAGCGCGAGCAGTGGCAGGGCAAGGCCGAGCAGGCTACCGATGCCCTGGCGCAGGCCGAGGAAGAGCTGGCGGTGGCCGAAGGCCGCACCATCGAAGCCCAGGAGGCCGTCGCGCACAAGACCGATGAGCTGCCCACGCTGGAAGCCCAGTGGCGCGATGCCCAGGTGCTGTCCAACGAGCAGCGCGCCAGCATCATGCAGGCTGAGCAGGCGCTTAAGCTGGAGGCCGCGCAGCAGCGCAGCGCCGACCAGATGCAGCAGCAGCTGGAGCAACGCCGCGAGCGCCTGTCCGGGGAAGAAAAGGGGCTGGACCGCCCCGATGAAACCCGCCTGGAAGAGCAACGCGCCGAGCTGGCCGAGCAGGAAGCCGTGCTGGAAGAGGCGCAGGCCATCCTGGCCGACTCCGCCGACAGCGTGCCGCGCCTGGATGGCGAGCGCCGCAGCGCGCAGGAGCGCGTGCAGCGCGAGGCCGCCGCGATCGGGTCGCTGGAAGCGCGCCTGACCGCGCTAAAGCAGCTGCAGGAAAACGTGCAGACCGAAGGCAAGGTGCAGCCCTGGCTGGCCAAGCACGGCCTGGCCGATCTGCCGCGCCTGTGGAAGAAGCTCCATATCGAGCCGGGCTGGGAGAGCGCGCTGGAATCCGTGCTGCGCGAAAAGCTCGGCGCGCTCGAAGTCTCCAACCTGGACTGGATCAAGTCCTTCCTGTCCGACGCGCCGCCCGCCAAGCTGGCCTTCTACTCGCCGCCGCCGGCCGCGCGCCCGCAGGAAACCCCCGCCGGCATGCGTCCGCTGATGGCGCTGGTGCAGATCACCGAGCCCGGCATCCGGGCCGTGATGCAGGACTGGCTGGCCGATATCTACACCGCCACCGACATGGCGTCGGCGCTGGCCCAGCGTGCCACGCTGCCCGAAGGCGCGTCGTTCGTCGTGGCCGAGGGCCATCTGGTGGGCCGCAGCTCGGTCCACCTCTATGCGGCCGATTCCGAACAGGCCGGCATGCTGGCCCGCGAGCAGGAAATCGAAAACCTGCAAAAGCAGGCGCGCGCCCAGCTGCTGCTGTCCGACGAAGCCAAAAGCCAGGCGGTCCGGGCCGAGGCAGCCTACACCCAGGCCAGCGCTGCGCTCACCGAGGCTCGCGGACGCAGCGAGCAGGCCACACGCCGCGTGCACGCGCTGCAGATGGATGTGCTCAAGCTGTCGCAGGCCATGGAGCGCTACGCCGCGCGCAGCGGCCAGATCCGTGAGGAACTGGCCGAAATCGCCGCGCAGATCGAAGAGCAGCGCGCCATCCGCGCCGAGTCCGAAGCCAGCTTCGAGCAGCACGACGCCGCGCTGGCGGAGATGCAGTCCACGCACGAAGACCACCAGATGGCCTTCGAGGCGCTGGACAGCAAGCTGTCGTCGGCGCGGCACCAGCTGCGCGACTTCGAGCGCGCGGCGCAGGAAGCGCTGTTCGCCGAGCGCAACCTGGCTAACCGCATCGACGAGCTGCGCCGCAATATCCAGACCGCGGGCGACCAGTCGGAGCGTCTTGCCCAGTCGCTGGAAGATGCCCGCGTCGAGCTGGAAACCATCAATGAGCAGACCGCCCACACCGGCCTGCAGGATGCGCTGGAGCGCCGTGCCGAGAAGGAAGAAAAGCTCCAGCTCGCCCGCACCGAGCTCGATGCGCTGTCGGCGCAATTGCGCCAGTACGACGACCAGCGCCTGGCCGCCGAACGTAGCCTGCAGCCGCTGCGCGACCGCATCACCGAGTACCAGTTGAAGGAGCAGGCCGCGCGCCTGAACCAGGAGCAGTTCAGCGAGCAGCTGACGACCGCCGAGGTGGACGAGGCTGCGCTGGCCGAGAAGCTCACACCCGATCTCAAGCCCTCCTACCTGCAGGGCGAGGTCACGCGCCTGAACAACGCCATCAATGCGCTCGGGCCGGTGAACATGGCCGCGCTGGACGAACTGGCGGCGGCGCGCGAGCGCAAGACTTTCCTCGATGCGCAGTCGGCCGACCTGATCGACGCCATCACCACGCTGGAAGACGCGATCCACAAGATCGACCAGGAAACCCGCGCGATGCTGCAAGGGACTTTCGACCAGGTCAACCATCACTTCGGCGAGCTGTTCCCGTCGCTGTTCGGTGGCGGGCAAGCCAAGCTGATCATGACCGGCGACGAAATCCTCGACGCCGGCGTGCAGGTGATGGCGCAGCCGCCGGGCAAGAAGAACTCGACCATCCACCTGCTGTCGGGCGGCGAGAAGGCCCTGACGGCCATCGCGCTGGTGTTCGCCATGTTCCAGCTCAACCCGGCGCCGTTCTGCCTGCTGGACGAGGTGGACGCGCCGCTGGACGATGCCAATACGGAGCGCTACGCCAATATGGTGGCGCGCATGTCGGACAAGACCCAGTTCGTCTTCATTTCCCACAATAAAATCGCAATGGAAATGGCACACCAGTTGATTGGCGTGACGATGCAAGAGCAAGGTGTATCGCGTATCGTCGCCGTGGATATGGACGCAGCGCTCTCGATGGCGGAGGCAGCATGACGCTCCAGACCGCCCTGATCGTTGCAGGCATTGTCCTGCTGCTGCTGGTAGTCGCCTACAACCAGTGGCAGATCCGCAAGGCGCGCCGCCCGCGCGCCCTACAGCCCGATGACGACCTGCCGCCGATGCGCGAGCCGGTGGTGAGCCCGGTGGTCAAGCCGGAAGTCAGCGCCAAGCTGCATGAGCCATTGCCCGAGCATCAGGTCGAGCGGCGCGAGCCCACGTTGTCGGCTTCGCCGCTGGACGCCGCCGCCGTGGCGGCTGGCATGGCCGCCAGCTCGGCCGATGCCGACGACGCCCTGGCGGATGAAGTCGCCGTTGCCGCGGCGCCGTCGTCGGCCCATGCGCCCCATGCGGCTGCCGGCAAGCCCGGGCATGCCGAGGAGGCCGGAGAGTCTGCCGGGCCCGCCAAATCGCACGGCGCTGCGGACCACGAAGAACACGCGGACCACGGGGAACGCACTGAACAGCAAAAGCCCAAGCAAGAGGCCGCGCCTGCCCAGGCAGCGCAGCCGGAGCCCGTTGCGCTCGATGGCCAGCCCACGCCGGCCGTCATCGATCCGCTGATCGACTGCATCGTGCCGCTGCACCTGGAGCGCAAAAGCTCGGGGGATCGCATCCTGCCGCTCACCGGCCGCCTGCGCCGTGCGGGGACCAAGCAGGTGCACATCGAAGGCCTGCGCAGCGAAGCCAATGCCTGGGAGGCGGTCACCGCTGGCCATCAGTATGAAGACCTGCAGGTGGCGGTGCAGCTTGCCAACCGCGGCGGCGCGCTCAATGCGCTCGAGTTTTCGGAGTTCGTCAATGCGGTGGAAGCGCTGGCAGAAGCGCTCGACGCCTCGGCCGATCTGCCCGACATGACCGAGACGGTCGCCAACGGCCGCGAGCTGGATGCGTTTGCCGCCAGCTGCGATGTGCAGCTTGGCGTCAACGTGATCTCCGACGGCGCGCCGTGGTCGGCAGCCTATGTGCAGACGGTGGCGACCCAGGACGGGCTGGTCCTGTCGCGCGACGGCACTCGTTTCACGCGCTATCAGGCCAACGCCGAGGGCGTGCAGCGGGCGCTGTTCACGCTGCAGTTCGGCGATACCAACTTCCTGCGCGATGACCTCACGGCCAAGGCCGGCCGCCAGATCACGCTGCTGCTCGATGTGCCGTCCGCGGCGCAGGCGACCAAGCCGTTCAAGACCGTGTGCGAGTACGGCTACAGCCTGGCGCAGCGCATGGGCGCGCAACTGGTCGACGACAATATGCGGCCGTTGAGCGAATCGTCCTTCGTCGCCATCTTCGGCCAGCTTCAAACACTCTACGACAAGCTGGAAGCCCGCGGCATGCCCGCGGGCTCGCCGGTGACGCTACGTTTGTTCAGTCTCTGATACGCCAGTTCGGCATCGACGATAACGACGACAACGGATTCAGTCCTTCAGCATGAGCACCAAACCAGAAGGTGCGGCGGCGCAAGCCCCCGCGCCTGTCAGCGATTCTCCCGCCGCGCGCGCCGACTGGCTGCGCGCCGAGCTGGAGCGCCACAATTATCAGTACTACGTCCTCGATGCGCCTTCGGTGCCCGATGCCGAGTACGACGCGCTGTTCCGCGAATTGCAGGACATCGAGGCCAAGCATCCCGAATTGCTGACACCTGAGTCGCCCACGCAGCGCGTGGGCGGCCAGCCGCTGTCGGCCTTCGATACGGTGCGCCACGCCATCCCGATGCTGTCGCTCAACAACGGCTTCGAGGATGAGGATGTGCTGGCCTTCGACCGCCGTTGCGCACAGGGGCTGGGGCGTGCCGCCCCCGCCGAGGGCACGGCCGACCTGTTCAGCGCCGCCGAGGCGGTGGAGTATGCCTGCGAGCTGAAGTTCGATGGCCTGGCCATGTCCTTGCGCTACGAGGCCGGCCGGCTGGTGCAGGCCGCCACCCGCGGCGACGGCGAGACCGGCGAGGACGTGACCGTCAACGTGCGCACCATCAAGGCGATTCCGCTGCGCTTGCGCGGGGAGGCTGAGGCCTTGCCGGCGGTGCTGGAAGTGCGCGGGGAAGTCTTCATGTATCGCCGCGAGTTCGACAAGCTCAATGCGCGGCAGGCCGAGGCCGGGGAGAAGACCTTCGTCAATCCGCGCAATGCTGCCGCCGGCAGCCTGCGCCAGCTGGATCCGCGCATCACCGCCAAGCGCCCGTTGTCGTTCTTTGCCTACGGGCTGGGCGAACTGCAAGGCGTGGCGCGTCCCGAGACGCACAGCGCCATGCTCGACTGGTTCGCCGGGCTCGGCATGCCAGTCTGCGCGGAGCGCGAAGTCGTGCGGGGCGCGGACGGTTTGCTGAGCTTCTATCGCGGAGTGGGCGAGCGGCGCGCGGCATTGCCTTACGACATCGACGGCGTGGTGTACAAGGTCAACGCGCTGGCCGAGCAGGAGCGCCTCGGCTTCGTGTCGCGCGCGCCGCGCTTCGCGCTGGCGCACAAGTTCCCAGCCCAGGAAATGACCACGGTGGTCGAGGACATCGAGGTGCAGGTTGGCCGCACCGGCGCCATCACGCCGGTGGCGCGGCTGGCGCCGGTGTTCGTGGGCGGCGTGACGGTGACCAATGCCACGCTGCACAACGAGGACGAGATCCGCCGCAAGGACGTGCATATCGGCGATACCGTGATCGTGCGGCGCGCCGGCGACGTGATTCCCGAAGTGGTGGCGGTGGTGCCGGAGCGCCGGCCCGCCGACGCACGCGCCTTCGTCATGCCCACCGCATGCCCGGTGTGCGGATCGCACATCGAGAAGCTGGAAGGCGAGGTGATCGCGCGCTGCACCGGCGGATTGATCTGCGCGGCCCAGCGCAAGCAGGCGCTGCTGCATTTCGCGCAGCGCCGCGCCATGGATATCGAAGGCCTGGGCGACAAAGTGGTCGAGCAGCTGGTCGACATGGCGATCGTGCACACGCCGGCCGATCTCTACAAGCTCGGCGTTGCCAAGCTGGCCGCGCTGGACCGGATGGCCGACAAGTCGGCCACCAACCTGGTGGCGGCCATCGAGGCGTCGCGCGAGACCACGCTCAACCGCTTTATCTTCTCGCTTGGCATCCGCCATGTGGGCGAAGCGACGGCCAAGGACCTGGCCAAGCATTTCGGCAAGCTCGATGGGCTGCTGGCCGCCGACGAGGCCGCCTTGCTGGAGGTCAACGACGTGGGGCCGGTGGTGGCGCAGTCCATCGCCAACTTCCTGGCCGAGCCGCACAATGTGGAAGTCATCGAGCAACTGCGCGCCGCCGGCGTGCACTGGCCGGAAAGCGAGCCGGCGGAGCGCGCTGCGCCCGCGCCGCTGAGCGGCAAGACGTTCGTGCTGACTGGCACGCTGCCCACGCTGTCGCGCGAAGACGCCAAGGAAAAGCTGGAAGCGGCCGGCGCCAAGGTGGCCGGCTCGGTGTCGAAGAAGACCGACTATGTGGTGGCTGGCGCGGAAGCCGGCAGCAAACTGGAAAAGGCCGAGGCGCTCGGCGTGCCCGTGCTGGACGAGGCCGCCTTGCTGGCTTTGCTGGCCGAGCTTAATACCGGAGATCAAGCATGATCCGTGACATTCTCAAGATGGGCGACCCGCGCCTGCTGCAGGTAGCGCGCCCTGTCACGCGCTTCAACACGCCCGAGCTGCGCATCCTGATCGACGATATGTTCGACACCATGGATCACGCCAACGGCGCTGGCCTGGCCGCGCCGCAGATCGGCGTGGACCTGCAGGTGGTGATTTTCGGCTTTGACCGCAATCCGCGCTATCCCGACGCGCCGACCGTGCCCAAGACCGTGCTGATCAATCCCGAGCTGACGCCGCTTGGCGAGGAACAGGATGAAGCCTGGGAAGGCTGCCTGTCGGTGCCGGGGCTGCGCGGGGTGGTGCCGCGTTTCACGCGCCTGAAGTACACCGGCTTTGACGTGATGGGCGGGCGCATCGAGCGCGTTGCAGAGGATTTCCACGCGCGCGTGGTGCAGCATGAATGCGACCACCTGCAGGGCATCCTCTATCCCATGCGGGTGAGGGACTTCACGCGCTTCGGCTTTACCGATGTGCTGTTCCCCGAGCTGCCTCCAAATAGCGACGACTGACTGGCGACGACTGACCGGCGACGACTGATCAGCGATTGCCCTGGCGGCGATGGCGTGCCGCGATGCGGTGGGTCAGGGCGACCAGCGCCGCGCAGGCGGGATTGTCGTCGCGCTCCCGGTACGCCAGGGTCAGCGGCGCGCGCAGCTGGTCGGCTTCTTCCATGCGGCGATAGGCCACGCCGTGCGGATTGAGCCCGGCCATCGAGGCTGGCACCACGGTTACGCCGGCGCCGGCGGCTACCAGGTTCAAGTTGCTCAGCATGCGCTCGACTTCCGCGCCCACGCGCGGCGTGAAGCCCAGCCGCTCGCACACCTTCAGCAGATCGCCATACATGCCCGGCGCGCCCGGGCGCCGCACCAGGATGAAGGCATCGTCTGCCAGCGCGCGCAGCGAGATGGCTTCCTGGGCCGCTGCGTGGGCCGGCGCGCCGCGCTTGCGCAAAAGCGGATGGTCCAGCGGCAGCGCGATCACCATTTCCTCTTCCAGCAGCAACTCGAAACGCAGGCCTTCGGGGCGCCCCACCGGCGCGCGCAGCAGTGCGACATCGATCGTGCCTGCGGTGAGTTGCTCGATGACCTCGGCGGCGTTGTTCTCGCTGAGCTTGAGCGCGATGCCGGGAAAGCGGCGGCGGCAGGCGCGCAGGACCTCGGGCGTCAGCCTATGCGCGGCTGCCGAGCTGGTGAATCCGACCGATAGCATGCCTTCTTCGCCGCGTGCCATGCGGCGCATGCGCTGGCGCGTCTGGTCCAGGCGCGCGAAGATGTCCAGCGCGTCAGTGCGCAGCGCGTGTCCGGCGGCGGTGAGCGCCACACCGCGCGGCTGGCGCTCGAACAGCATCACGCCCAGCTCCGCCTCGAGCGCCTTCAACTGTTGCGACAGCGGAGGCTGCTGGATGCCGAGCTGCTCGGCGGCGCGCGTGATGTGGCCGGTTTCGGCTACCGCGAGAAAGTAACGAAGGTGTCTCAGTTCCATGGTGTCTTTCCGGGCCGGGCGCCGCAGCAAGCATATCTTTTCGATATGTATTTCCACTGTGGCATATATTTTACATCGAGGTCGCGGCGGCCTAGGATGGTGCGGCCTTACGAACGAAAATACGGGCGCGCGTGCCAGGCGGCGCGCCGCATCGAGCACCGGGAGACAGGATATGAAGACACTTTGCCTTGCGCGCTGCGCATCGATCGCCTCGATCGCACTAGTTGCGCTAGCCGCGGCGGCCCAATCTGGCTGCGCCGCCCCAGGCGCGGACAGTGCCGCGAGCGCGAAGCAGGCTGCACCGGCGCCCGGCACGGCGCAGCAAGCTGCAGCGCCCCAATGGCAGCGGGTCAGGCTCGGCACGGGCGCGAGCGCCTACGAATTTCCGGTCTATGCCAACCATCCGCTGGACGCAGACCTGCGCGCTATCCGCGAGGTGATCTTCGTCCAGCACGGGCTGCAGCGTAACGGCGACGACTACTTCGCAGCCGGCGCGGCACTGCTCAAGCAAACCGGGCGCAATCCCGACGAGGTGCTGCTCATCGCGCCGAACTTCCCCGGCACGCCGGATGCGGCCAAGGGCAAGCATTTCGACGGCATGCCGATATGGAGCGTGCAGGGCTGGATGAGCGGGGAGGATGCGGTCAACCCGCCGTTCTCGGTCAGCTCGCTGCAGGTGCTGGACGACCTCGTCGGCATGGTGACCAACAAGGCCCGCTTTCCCGCGGTGACCCGCGTGACCGTGGCCGGCCATTCGGGTGGCGCGCAACTGGTGCATCGCTATGCGGTGCTGAACAATGTCGACGAGCGTATCCGCACGGGCGGCATCGATCTGCGCTACGTGGTGGCGAATCCTTCGTCGTATCTGTATTTCACGCCGGAGCGCCCACGCGGAACGCGCTTTGCGCCCTATGACACGGCCATTTGCGCGGACTATGACAAATACCGCTACGGCATGCGCGACATGGTGCCCTATGCGCGCGGCGCGAGCGGCGATGCGCTGTTCCGCCGCTATCTCCAGCGCCAGGTGACCTACCTCGTGGGCTCGGAAGATAACGACCCCAACCACCGCGTGCTCGACAAGGCCTGCGGCGCCGAGGCCGAAGGCCCGACCCGGCTGGAGCGCGCGCGTGGCTACCTGCGCTACGCGCGGTACCTTGCCACGCCGATGGGCAGCCAGCTTCCGCCGGTGCGCCACCAGGCGTTCGAGGTGGTTGGTGTCGGGCACA
This sequence comes from Cupriavidus sp. PET2-C1, assembly GCF_054515855.1. Taxonomy (NCBI): domain Bacteria; kingdom Pseudomonadati; phylum Pseudomonadota; class Betaproteobacteria; order Burkholderiales; family Burkholderiaceae; genus Cupriavidus; species Cupriavidus sp. PET2-C1. The sequence goes on along the minus strand of NZ_CM137259.1, from coordinate 2,362,900 downwards.
ACCAGCACCGGATGCTTGGCTCGCAATGCGGCGCCAAGGCGGTGTTCGGGCTGGCGGAGACGGCCAATGCGGACGGCGCGGCTTGCCGTGCGCCGCAGCTGTGAAGCGATTGGCGCAGGGCAGGGCGCGCGCTTGAGGCATGGCTTGAGACATTGGGCATGCTACGAGCCGGTGGGTACGCGGCTCGGCAGATGCGCGCTGGTGGCCATGGCGGCCGCCAGCTTGCCTTTTTGCCTGGCGCTCAGAACTTCTCGAAGGCGCCGAGGAAGCGCCACTGGCCCACCGGCAGGTCGCCCAGCACGATACGGCCCATGCGCACGCGCTTCAGGCCCACGACCCGCAGGCCAACCTGCTCGCACATGCGGCGGATCTGGCGTTTCTTGCCCTCGCGCAGGACGAAGCGCAATTGCTCCTCGTTCTGCCAGCTCACCTTGGCCGGCTTGAGCGCTTCGCCATCCAGCGACAGGCCGTGGCGCAGCTTCTCGATCAGTTCCACCGGGAACACGTGCGAGATGTCGCGCTCGACCAGGCCTTCCGGCGAATCCCAGCTCACCCGCACCAGGTATTCCTTCTCGACGGTCGAGTCCTCGCCGATCAGGTGGCGCGCAACGCGGCCGTCCTGGGTCAGCACCAGCAGGCCGGTGGAGTCGATGTCGAGCCGGCCGGCAGGCGCCAGGCTCTTGCGCTGCCACGGGGCAAAGCGCTTGCGGGTGGGGTCCAGCTCCCACTGGTTTTCCGGCGCGAACAGCACGGCGGCGGGCTCGTAGCCATCTTCGGCCTGGCCCGACACGTAACCGACCGGCTTGTGCAGCAGCACGGTCACGCGTTCGCCTTGCTCGGAGCGTGCGGCCTGGTGGATCTCGATATTGGCGTCCGGGCTGATGCGCGAGCCCAGTTCGGTAACGGGCTGCCCGTCGACCAATACCCAGCCGCGCGGAATCCATTCATCGGCTTCGCGGCGCGAGCACAGGCCAAGTTCCGACATCCGCTTGGACAGGCGCACCAGGCCATCGGAGCTAGGCTGGGGCGCGTTCTGCACGGGGGCGGCACGTTCCGTACGCTCCGCGCGGGCGCCGCCCTGGTAGTCGCGTTGGCCGGCATCGCCGGAGCGGCGCGGACGGTCATTGTCGCCAGCGTGAGCGGGACGGCGAGGGCGGTCGTCGCCCTGGCCCGCAAAGCGGCGCGGCCGGTCCTGGCCTTCGCCGGGGCTGAAGCGGCGCGGACGATCGTTGCCTTCGCCCGGGCCGAAATTGCGCGGACGATCATTGCCTTCACCGGCAAAGCGGCGGGGCCGATCCTGGCCTTCGCCTGGGGCGAAACGACGCGGACGGTCATTGCCTTCGCCAGCAAAGCGGCGAGGCCGATCCTGGCCTTCACCCGGGGTGAAACGGCGCGGCCGGTCCTGGCCTTCGCCGGAGCCAAAGTTGCGCGGGCGGTCGTTGCTGTCGCCGCCAAAGCGGCGGGGCCGATCCTGGCCTTCACCCGGGGTGAAACGGCGCGGCCGGTCCTGGCCTTCGCCGGAGCCAAAGTTGCGCGGGCGGTCGTTGCTGTCGCCGCCAAAGCGGCGGGGCCGATCCTGGCCTTCGCCCGGGGTAAAACGGCGCGGACGGTCCTGGCCTTCGCCGGAGCCAAAGTTGCGCGGGCGGTCGTTGCTGTCGCCGCCAAAGCGGCGGGGCCGATCCTGGCCTTCACCCGGGGTGAAACGGCGCGGCCGGTCCTGGCCTTCGCCCGGGCCAAAGCGGCGCGGCCGGTCTTGGCCTTCGCCCGGGCCAAAGCGGCGCGGCCGGTCTTGGCCTTCGCCGGAGCCGAAGTTGCGCGGGCGGTCGTTGCTGTCGCCGCCGAAGCGGCGGGGCCGATCCTGGCCTTCGCCCGGTCCAAAGCGGCGCGGCCGGTCCTGGCCGTCGCCCGTGCGCGGGCCGCGCGGCGGGCGCTGGCCAGCGTCTTCCGCTTTCTTGCGGCCACCGGCGCGTTCCTGTGCCTGCTTGATGCCGTCGACCACGGCGCGCACGCGTCCGCGGTTCAGGTCGGACACCCGCACCGGCCGGGTGGCGGCGGGTTTGCGGGCATTGCCCTCGGGCGCGGCGGTCTTGATGCCCAGCGTCTTGCGCTTGGGCGAATTGCTATCGGTCATATCTTCTATGTGGGGCGTCCGGCCTAGATGGCCAGCGCCGCCAGCAGGTCCTGTTCAAGCTGTAACTGCAGTTTGTTATCCGAGGCGAGGCGGCTGCCATCGACCAGGAAAACGTCTTCCACCCGCTCGCCGAGCGTATTGATGCGGGCGGTATGCACCGAGGTGCGATGTTTGGCCAGTACGCGGGAAATCGCGTACAGCAGGCCGGTGCGGTCGTTGGCCGACAAGGAAAGCAGGTAGTACTGGCCGCGTTCGTCGGGGCGCAGGTCCACGCGCGGCTTGATCGGGAAGCTGCGCGACTGGCGCGACAGCCGCCCCTGGGCGGGTTCCGGCAGCGTGCCTTGCTGCTGCAGGCGCTCGGCCAGTTCGTGCTCCACCAGCGCGATGATGTCGCGGTAGTTGCCGCTGGCATCGCTGCGGATGCCCGGGTCGGTCACCTGGAACGTATCCAGCGCATAGCCGTGGCGCGTAGTGTGGATCTTGGCTTCCTGGATGGAGAAGCTCTTGCGCTCGAAATAGCCGCAGATGCGCGCGAACACGTCGGGCTGGTCCTTGACGTAGACCGCCACCTGCAGGCCTTCGCCCGCGGGCGACAGGCGCGCCTTGACCACCGGCACCGGGCTGTCCACCTTGTTGTACAGGTGCCGCGTGAGCCAGGCGATGTCGCGTGCGTCGTGGCGCAGGAAGAAGGCCACGTCGAGCTGGGCCCACAATGGCTTGCCCAGTTCCGGGTCGAACGCCTTGAGCCGCAGTTGCGCGACGGTGTCGTCCTTGCGCTGCGCCCACAGCGAGTGCGGGTCCACGCGCGCGCCGCCCAGCACGCGCAGCGTGATGCGGTAGAGGTCTTCCAGCAGCTTGCCCTTCCACGCGTTCCACACCTTGGGGCTGGTGCCGCGGATATCGGCCACGGTCAGCAGGTAGAGCGCGGTCAGGTAGCGTTCGGTGCCGACCACGCGGGCGAAGGCGTGGACCACGTCCGCATCGGTCAGGTCTTGCTTTTGCGCGACATGGCTCATGGTCAGGTGATGCTCGACCAGCCAGGCGATCAGATCGGTATCTTCGCGCTCGATACCGTGCTGCTTGCAAAAGCGCCGCGCATCCGCCGTGCCGAGCTTGGAGTGATCGCCGCCGCGGCCCTTGGCGATGTCGTGGAACAGCGCCGCCACCCACAGCACCCAGGGGCGGTCGAAGGTGGCCATCAGCTGGCTGCAGAAGGGGAATTCGTGCGTGTGCTCGACGATGGCGAAGCGGCGCATGTTGCGCACCACCATCAGGATGTGCTGGTCCACCGTGTAGACGTGGAACAGGTCGTGCTGCATCTGCCCGACGATGCGGCGGAAGTTGATCAGGTAGCGGCCCAGCACGCTGGTCTGGTTCATCAGGCGCAGCGCGTGGGTGATGCCCTGCGGCTCTTGCACGATGGCGAGGAACAGGCGGCGGTTCACCGGATCGTTGCGCCAGCTCGCGTCCATCACCGTGCGGGCGTTGTACAGGCCGCGCAGCGTGCGTGGCGACAAGCCCTTGACGCCCGGCGTGCGCTCGTACACCAGGAAGGTCTCCAGGATGGCGTGGGGCTCACGCTCGTAGAGATCGTCGCTGGTGATCTCGAGCATGCCCTGGCGTTCCACGAAGCGCTCGTTGATGACGCGCGTCACCTTGGATTCGCTCGGGAACAGCATGGCCTCGATATTGAGCAGCAGCACGATATTGAGCTGCGTGACCGCCTTGGCTGCCCAGTAGTAGCGGCGCATCAGCTGCTCGCTGGCGCGCTTGTTGTTGTTCTGGCGGTAGCCGAAGGCCTCGGCCAGCGCGGTCTGCAGGTCGAACACCAGCACGTCCTGGCGGCGCCCGGCCACCAGGTGCAGGCGCGCGCGGATGGTCTTGAGCAGGCGCTCGTTGCGGGCGAGTTCCTGCGCTTCGCGCTCGCTCAGCAGCCCGCGCTCGAACAGTTCCTTCCAGCTGTCGCCCAGCCCGGCGGCCTTGGTCATCCACAGGATCACCTGCAGGTCGCGCAGGCCGCCGGGGCTTTCCTTGCTGTTGGGCTCGAGCGAGTAGGGCGTGTCCTGGTACTTGGCGTGGCGCTGGCGCATTTCCAGCAGCTTGGCCTGGAAGAAGGCGCGCGGGTCCAGGTCGGCCTGGTAGCGCGTCTGCAGCTCGGCAAACAGCTTGCGGTTGCCGGTAAGCAGGCGCGCTTCCAGCAAGGACGTCTGGATGGTCACGTCCTGGCGCGATTCGCGGATGCAGTCGTCCACGGTGCGCACGGCGGAGCCGATTTCAAGGCCCAGGTCCCAGCACAGGCCAATGAACTTCTCCAGCCTGCAGGTGGTGTCCTCGTCGGGTTCCGCGGGCAGCAGCAGCAGCACATCCACGTCGGAAAACGGGAACAGCTCGCCGCGCCCATAGCCGCCCACCGCCACCAGCGCGCTGTCGTCCGGCAGGCCCAGGCCGCGCCAGGCTTCGACCAGCGCGGCATCGACCGCGCGCCGCAGGCGCGTCAGCAGGTGCCCGACATGGCCGTGCGCGTTGAAGTCCGCGAACACGGCTTGCTTGTCGGCTTTCAGCTGATCGCGAACACGGGTGGCGAGGATGATTTCCGGCGTGGCGTCCATGGCTAGGGCTTGGGGCATCGAAGGGACGGCTGAAACAAGAAGGGCGCCAACTTTGGCGCCCGTAGCGTCAGGCTGCAACAGAATCAGTGATGAACGACGGCGGCGCCTGCGTGCCCGCGGAGACGGTAAGCACGTCGTAGCCGGTCTCGGTCACCAGGATGGTGTGCTCCCACTGCGCGGACAGGCTGCGGTCACGCGTCTTGACGGTCCAGTGGTCGGGCATGGTGCGGATATCGCGCTTGCCAGCGTTGACCATCGGCTCGATCGTGAAGATCATGCCGGCCTGGATTTCCATGCCGGTGCCGGGGCGGCCGTAGTGCAGGATCTGCGGGTCCTCGTGGAAGTTCTTGCCGATGCCATGGCCGCAGTACTCGCGCACCACGGTGTAGCCCGCCGCTTCCGCATGGACCTGGATCACATGGCCGATATCGCCGAGGCGGGCGCCGGGGCGCACCTGGGCAATGCCCTTCCACATGCATTCGAAGGTGATCTGCGCCAGGCGCTTGGCCAGGATCGAGCCCTCACCGGCAATGAACATGCGGCTGGTGTCGCCGTAGTAGCCTTCCTTGGTGATCACGGTGATGTCGAGGTTCACCGCGTCGCCGGACTTCAGCACGCGTTCGCCCGGGATGCCATGGCAAATCACGTCGTTGACCGACGTGCAGATGGCGCCGGGGAAGGGGGGGTAGCCGGGCGGCGCATAATTCAGGGGCGCGGGTACCGTGCCCTGCACATCGCGCATATAGGCGTGGCACAGCCGGTCGAGTTCGCCGGTGGTGACCCCCGGCTTGACGAAGGGCGTGATGTAGTCGAGGACCTCGGAGGCCAGCCGGCAGGCCACCCGCATTTGGGCGATATCGTCGGCGTTCTTGATATGGATGCTCATGCTGCTCGCAAAAGTGGCGGCGAAGCCACGGGCTGCGCCTCAAATTGAATCTGAAAGTGGGATTATCGCACCATCGGGCACCAACCGCAGCCGAAAACGGGCTTCGCCGGCGACGGGCGCCTGCTTTCCATGGCGAGTGGCCCCTTGAGCGAAGTCCAGTTTTGTTGCTACAATCTCTGGCTAGCCTTCTTGCGGCTACCTGGCAGGTCGATGTGACTTGCCGGCAGCGGCTCGCGGGCTGGGGCAGTCACTACTGTGCTGCGGTATTTGGCAGGCGCCTTGCGCCTATTAAATACAAAGTTTTTGAAATTGCTTGAAATTGCGAGTCCGTCCATCCGGGGTGTTCCTTTTCAGGAATGTCGGGGCGGACTTCAGACCTAACCCTTTTGGAGATTTTTCATGTCCGTTACCATGCGCGAAATGCTGGAAGCCGGTTGCCACTTCGGCCACCAAACCCGCTTCTGGAACCCCAAGATGGCTCCGTACATCTTCGGCCATCGCAACAAGATCCATATTATCAACCTCGAAAAGACGTTGCCGATGTTCCAGGACGCGCTGAAGTACGTGCGTCAGCTGGCAGCAAACCGCGGCACCGTGCTGTTCGTGGGCACCAAGCGTCAATCGCGCGAAATCCTGGCTGAAGAAGCAGGCCGCGCCGGCATGCCTTACGTCGATGCCCGCTGGCTCGGCGGCATGATGACCAACTTCAAGACCGTCAAGATCTCGATCAAGCGCCTGAAGGACATGGAAGCCGCCAAGGAAGCTGGCGCGCTGGAAACCATGAGCAAGAAGGAAGCGCTGATGTTCGAGCGCGAAATGGACAAGCTGCAAAAGTCCATCGGCGGCATCAAGGACATGGGCGGCGTGCCTGACGCCATCTTCGTGGTCGACGTCGGCTACCACAAGATTGCCGTCACCGAAGCCAAGAAGCTGGGCGTGCCCGTCATCGGTGTGGTCGATACCAACCACTCGCCGGAAGGCATCGACTACGTGATCCCGGGCAACGACGACTCGAGCAAGGCAGTTGCCCTGTACGTGCGCGGCGTGGCCGACGCGATCCTGGAAGGCCGTGCAAACGCCGTGCAGGACGTGGTTGAAGCCGCACGCGGCGGCGACGATTTCGTCGAAGTCGAAGAAGCCTAAGGCTTGCTGCCGAGAGGACCCCGTACCGCGCGCATCGCAAGCTGACACATCATCGCTAGCCAACCGGCCCCTGGGCCGGGGTGCTGCGCGCAGCCGGGGGCTTTCCGGCAACCGAGGGGGCGAATCTTACGCCCCCTTTTTTCGAATTGTTGTCATCCGCCCCTGGCATGATCTGGCGCGGGTGAAGTTGAACTTACCTCCGATCCCGGATCGCGCCACATCGACGGCGGGGTAGGGCGGGGCGAACCATTCAAGGAGTGACAAATGGCGGCAATTACCGCAAGCATGGTGGCAGAACTGCGCGCGAAGACCGACGCGCCGATGATGGAATGCAAGAAGGCCCTGACCGAGGCCGAAGGCAACCTGGAAAAGGCTGAAGAGCTGCTGCGCGTCAAGCTGGGCAACAAGGCCAGCAAGGCCGCTTCGCGCGTGACCGCCGAAGGCGTGGTCGTGTCCTTCATCGAAGGTACCACCGGCGCGCTGGTGGAACTGAACTGCGAAACCGACTTCGTGTCGAAGAACGATGACTTCATGGCGTTCTCGAACAAGGTCGCCGAACTGGTCGCCAAGCAGAACCCGGCCGACGTGGCTGCGCTGTCGGCGCTGGAAATCGACGGCGTGACCGTGGAAGCCACCCGTACCGCCCTGATCGGCAAGATCGGCGAAAACCTGGCGATCCGCCGCTTTGCCCGCTACGCCAATGGCGGCAAGCTGGCTGCTTACCTGCACGGCACCCGCATCGGCGTGATGGTCGAGTTCGACGGCGACGAAACCGCCGCCAAGGACGTGGCCATGCACGTTGCCGCGATGAAGCCGGTGTCGCTGTCGTCCGCCGACGTGCCCGCCGACCTGATCGCCAAGGAACGCAGCATCGCCGAGCAAAAGGCTGCCGAATCGGGCAAGCCGGCCGAAATCGTCGCCAAGATGGTCGACGGCTCGGTGCAGAAGTACCTGAAGGAAGTGTCGCTGTTCAACCAGACCTTCGTGAAGAACGACAAGCAGACCGTCGAGCAGATGCTCAAGGCCGCCAACACCACGGTCAAGGGTTTCACCCTGTACGTGGTCGGTGAAGGCATCGAGAAGAAGCAGGACGACTTCGCCGCTGAAGTGGCCGCCCAGGTGGCAGCTGCCCAAAAGGCCTGAAGTCCTGGCGGCCAGGGTGCCCGGTAGGGTGCCCTACCGGTCGCCGTATAATGCCGAGGGGCACCGCAAGGTGCCCCTCGGCACAAATGACCGCGCCGCGCTTACCCGTGCGGCGCGGGCTTGGTAGCCCGTTTCCGCAGTCGTCTGACCAGCCGTGCTTCAGGGGCGCTTTGTACGCGAGTTTTCGTGTGCTATTGCGCTGTTGCCGTGCCGGAACCAGGCCACCGCGAAAACCGGCTTTTATAGCGGCGGCACGCCGATCCGTGCCGCCTGCCTTCAAATTTGCGGCTCAACAGAACGAGCCGAACCAGCTCCGGGGATCAATATGCCAGCCTATAAGCGCGTCCTACTGAAATTGTCCGGCGAAGCCCTGATGGGCGATGATGCCTTCGGCATCAACCGCTCCACCATCGAAAGCATGGTCAATGACATCGCCGAGATCGTAAGGCTGGGCGTCCAGGTCGCGGTGGTGATTGGCGGCGGCAATATTTTCCGCGGCGTGGCCGGCGGGGCAGCGGGCATGGACCGCGCCACGGCCGACTACATGGGCATGCTGGCCACCATGATGAATGCGCTGGCCCTGCAGGACGCCATGCGCCACGCCGACATCGTGGGCCGCGTGCAGTCGGCCCTGCGCATGGACCAAGTGGTCGAGCCTTACATCCGCCCGCGCGCCATCCGCCAGCTGGAGGAGGGCAAGGTGGTGATCTTCGCCGCCGGCACCGGCAACCCGTTCTTCACCACCGATACCGCGGCGGCCCTGCGCGGCGCGGAAATCGGTGCGGAGATCGTGCTCAAGGCGACCAAGGTGGACGGCGTCTATACTGCCGACCCCAAGAAGGACCCCAGCGCCACGCGTTACACCACGATCTCCTTTGATGAGGCGATCTCGCGCAACCTGCAGGTGATGGATGCTACGGCATTCGCCCTGTGCCGCGACCAGAAGCTGCCGATCAAGGTGTTCTCCATCGTCAAGCCGGGCGCGCTCAAACGTGTGATCCTGGGCGAAGACGAAGGTACGCTGGTGCATGTATAAGTGCTGCACCAGGCGCTGGCACGCTGCCGCCGAAGGTGGCGCGCGTGCTGGCAAAGAGTAGAATGATTCATTTTCGATCCCGCCGTCCGGGATCATGATTACCCGTTTTCGGAGGTAAAGATGAGCGTCGCCGACACCAAGAAGAGCGTCGAGCAGAAAATGCAAAAGACCATTGAAGCGTTCAAGGCCGACCTGGCCAAGATTCGCACTGGTCGTGCACACACCGGTCTGCTCGACCACGTGCAAGTGGATTACTACGGCTCCCCCGTGCCGATCAGCCAGGTGGCCAACGTCGGCCTGGCCGATTCGCGCACCATCAGCGTGCAGCCTTGGGAAAAGAAGATGGTCAGCGCCATCGAGAAGGCCATCCGCGACGCGGACCTGGGCCTGAACCCGTCGACCATGGGCGAGACCATCCGCGTGCCCATGCCCATGCTGACCGAAGAGCGCCGCAAGGAACTCGCCAAGGTCGTCAAGGGCGAGGCCGAGGGCGCCAAGATTGCCGTGCGCAACCTGCGCCGGGATGCCAACGAGCAGTTCAAGAAGCTGGTCAAGGACAAAGCCATTTCCGAGGACGACGAGCGCCGCGGCCAGGACGATGTCCAGAAGCTGACCGACAAGTTCGTTGCCGAGATCGACAGGATGGTCGCCGAGAAGGACAAGGAGATCATGACGGTGTGACGCATGATGCGGCGGCTTGCCAGCCGCCGCTGTGTCCGGTACCGTTTCCCATCATGCATCACATCAGTTCCACGCTCAGCGTCCCCGACTCTACCTATGTGCCCCGCCACGTCGCCATCATCATGGATGGCAACGGCCGCTGGGCGACCCAGCGGCACTTGCCACGCGTAGCCGGCCACAGCCGTGGCCTGGATGCCGTCCGGGCCGTGGTGGAGGCCTGTGCCGCGCGTGGCGTGCAGTACCTGACCCTGTTCGCGTTCAGTTCCGAGAACTGGCGCCGCCCGGCGGACGAAGTCTCGTTCCTGATGCGGCTGTTCATGACCGCGCTGCGCCGTGAGGTGATCAAGATGCACGCCAACAACATCCGCGTGCGGGTGGTTGGCGACCTGAGCCGCTTCAGCCCGCGGATCCAGCAGCTGATCGCCGACGCCGAGGCCCGCACGGACGGCAACACCGGCCTGACGGTGACCATCGCCGCCAATTACGGCGGCCGCTGGGACCTGCTCCAGGCCATGCGCAAGATGCTGGCGCGCTCGCCCATGCTCGATCCGGAATCCGTGGACGAATCCGTGCTCGCGCCGCACCTGGCCATGGCCTACGCGCCGGAGCCGGACCTGTTCATCCGCACTGGCGGCGAGCAGCGCATCAGCAATTTCCTGCTGTGGCAGCTGGCTTACTCCGAGCTCTATTTCACCGACGTGTTCTGGCCGGATTTCAGCGCGGCGGAGCTTGACAAGGCGTTTGCCTCGTACCGGCAGCGCGAGCGCCGCTTCGGCCGTACCAGCGCGCAAGTGGTCGCGCCACCCGGCCTTTCCGGCACCGCCTGAAGCCCGTTTTCCATTTTTTCACCGGAATCCCGCAGCGCATGCTTCTTACCCGTGTCATCACCGCCGTATGCCTGTTGCTGCTGATCCTGCCGATCCTGTTTCTGGCACCTCCGTCGGCGCTGGCCGGCCTGGTGGCGGTGATCGTCATCCTGGCAGGCTGGGAATTCGGCCGCCTGATCGGGCTGCGCGGCTTCTGGCCCTATGTCTACGCGGTGGCCTGCCTGGTCGCCCTGATCGGCTGGCATGACGCCGCCGACCGCCAGGCGCTGACGCGCCTGCTGCAGATCGGCGTGGCCTGCTGGGGTGTCGCCGTGGTGCTGCTGGCGCGCGGCGTACGCCAGGCGAGCCCGTCCTTTACCTTGCTGGGCGCCATTCTCGGCCTGTTCATGCTGCCCGCGTTCGGCCACGCCACCTTGATCCTGCGCGAGCTGGGCATCGGGGTGCTGCTGTCGGTAGCGGTGCTGGTCTGGGCGGCCGATATCGGCGCCTATTTCGTCGGCAAGGCCATCGGGCGGCGCAAGCTGGCCCCCACCATCAGCCCGGGCAAGTCCTGGGAAGGCGCCATCGGCGGCTGGCTGGTGGTGCTGCTGATCGCACTCGGGCTGGCCGCTACCCAAGCTTTTTCCCCGACCTGGTTCTCTCGTATGGCCGACCATAACGGCCTGGCCGTCGTGGCGCTGCTGTCGACCCTGCTGGTGGTTGCCAGCGTGGTCGGCGATCTCTTCGAGTCGTTGCTCAAGCGCCAGGTTGGCATGAAAGACAGCAGCCGGCTGTTGCCCGGCCATGGCGGCGTGCTCGACCGGATCGATGCGCTGTTGCCCGTGTTTCCGCTGGCCGCCTTGCTGGCCATCTATCTTTGAGTTGATCTGATATGCGTCGTATTACCGTCCTGGGTGCCACCGGCTCGATCGGGGAAAGTACGCTTGATGTGGTCAAGCGCCACCCCGAGCGCTATGCCGTCCATGCGCTGACGGCGCACCGGCAGGTCGACAAGCTGGCGGCGCAGTGCCGCGAGTTCCGCCCGGCGCACGCCGTGGTAGGCACCGCCCAGGCCGCAAGCGAGCTGCAGGCGCTGCTGCGTGCCGACGGCATCAAAACCGAGGTGGGCTATGGCGAAGCGGCCCTGGAAGCGGTGGCGGTCGATCCCGCGGCCGATTCGGTGATGGCCGCCATCGTCGGCGCCGCCGGGTTGCGTCCCACGCTGGCCGCGGCGCGGGCGGGCAAGCGCGTGCTGCTGGCCAACAAGGAAGCGCTGGTGATGTCGGGCCGGCTCTTCATGGATGCCGTGCGCGAGCACGGCGCCACGCTGCTGCCGATCGACAGCGAGCACAATGCCATTTTCCAGTGCCTGCCGGCGGACGATCCGCGCCTGAGCGCGGGCGTCTCCAAGATCCTGCTGACGGCTTCCGGCGGCCCGTTCCGGACTCGGGACCCGGCCACCTTGCACGATATCTCGCCGGACGAGGCCTGTGCCCACCCGAACTGGGTGATGGGCCGCAAGATCTCGGTCGACTCCGCCACCATGATGAACAAGGGGCTGGAGGTGATCGAGGCGCACTGGCTGTTCGCCGCGCCGGCGGACCGCATCGAGGTGCTGATCCACCCGCAGAGCATCGTGCATTCGATGGTGTCCTACGCGGACGGCTCGGTGCTGGCCCAGCTCGGCAACCCGGACATGCGTACGCCGATCGCCTATGGGCTCGCCTATCCCGAACGCATGCACGCGGGCGTTTCCCCGCTGGACCTTACCCGTGCGGGCGCGCTGACCTTCGAAACCCCGGATCTGGCGCGTTTTCCCTGCCTGGGCCTGGCGTTCGACGCCTTGCGGGCGGGCGGGGTGGCCCCGGCCATCCTGAACGCCGCCAACGAGGTTGCCGTCGAGGCGTTCCTGCAAGGCCGGATCCGTTTTACCGACATCGCGCGCATCGTGGCGCAGGTGCTGGCGCAGGACTCGCCGGGCAGTGTCGACACGCTGGAAGGCGTGATGGACATCGACCAGGATGCGCGCCGCCGCGCCGGCGCCCTGCTGGAAAGCGCGCGTTCGTGCTGACGCCGGTGGCGGCGCGGCCGGGATCGGCGACAATAGCGGCGCACCGGCCCATGCCGGCGCACCGGTTGCCGGGTCTCGTGCCCGGCGTCTACTTTGTGCCATCGGGGCATTCCGGCCCCTGACGACAAGCTGCCTGCCATGCAAACCGTAATTGCTTTCGTCGCCGCCCTTTGCATCCTGATCTATTTCCATGAAATGGGTCATTACCTGGCCGCGCGCCTGTGCGGGGTCAAGGTGCTGCGCTTCTCGATCGGCTTCGGGCGGCCGCTGGTGCGCTGGGTGTCCAAGGGGCGGGACCGCACCGAGTGGACCATCGCCGCGATTCCGCTCGGCGGCTACGTCAAGATGCTCGATGAGCGGGAGAGCGATCCGGGCCATGATGCGCCGGTCGATCCCGCGGACCTGCCACGCGCCTTCAACCGGCAACCGGTGGCCAAGCGCTTCGCGATCGTGGCAGCCGGGCCGCTGGCCAACTTTGCCCTGGCCATCGTGCTGTATTTCGTGCTGTTTGCCGGCGGCATGCGCGAGGCCGCGCCCATCGTCGCGGCGCCGCCTGCCGGCACCCCCGCGGCGGCGGCGGGCTTGCGCGAGGGCGACCGCGTGCTGGCGCTGCAGGCCAACGGCGAGACCGAGCAGGTTCGTTCCTGGAACGACCTGCGCATGGCCGTGTTCGCCCAGGGCTTTGGCGACGCCAGCGCGGTGCTGCACGTGCGCGCCCCCGATGGCGCCGAGCGCGATGTGAAGCTGCCGCGGCTGCCGAATACCGGCGGCAATCCCGAGCAAGACCCGCTTGCCACGCTGGGGCTGGCCCTCAAGGGCGGGCCGGTGACGATCACCGAAGTCCTGCCGGACTCCGCCGCGCAACGCGCCGGCCTGCGTCAGGGCGATCGCGTGGTGGCCTGGCAAGGACGCCCGCTGACCCAGGCTGGCGAACTGATCCGCGGGGTCAGGGCGCAGCCCGGCGCCGAGGTCACGCTTGGCATCGAGCGGGAGGGCCGGCGCCTGGATGTGCCCGTGAAGCTCGATACGGTTGCCGCGGCGCAGGGCGCCAGCGCGGCAGCCGGCGCCACCGGCAAGCTGGGCGCCGCGCTGAGCCAGGCGGTCGAGATGGAAACCGTGCGCTACCAGCCGGTCGAGGCGCTTAGCCGTGCGGTCGGGCAGGTCTGGAGCACCAGCGCGCTCTCGCTCAAGCTGCTCGGAAAGATGCTGGTGGGGCAGGCTTCGCTGCAGAACCTGAGTGGCCCGCTGACCGTGGCGGACTACGCGGGGCGCGCCGCCCACCTCGGCTGGCAGCCCTTTGTCGGCTTCCTGGCGTTGGTCAGTGTTAGCCTCGGTGTATTGAATTTGTTACCTATTCCGGTATTGGATGGGGGGCATTTGCTGTATTATTGCGTTGAATTTTTGACTGGCAGGCCCGTACCAGACCACTGGCAGGCTGTGCTGCAGAAGGTCGGCATCGCCTGCGTCTTGCTCCTGACTTCGCTCGCCTTGTTCAACGATGTCAGCCGGCTGTTCTTAGCGCGCGGCTAGACATAGGTTGCCGGCTGCGGCGTGCGGGTGTCACTGACACCCCGCGCCGGATGCCGAGCCAAGGCGCAGCCCCGTGAAGCATCGGAGCCCAATCCTGCATGGAATCAAAGAGGGGATCAAGATTGATCAGACATAAGCGCATCTCGCTGGGCGTGCTGGCGAGTGCCATCATCGCGGCCTGGACCCCAGTGAGTTGGGCCGCGGAGCCATTCGTCGTCAAGGACATTCGTGTCGAAGGCCTGCAGCGGGTCGAGCCGGGTACGGTGTTCGGCTACCTGCCGGTCAAGGTCGGCGAAACCTTCAGCGACGACAAGGGCGCGGACGCCATTCGTGCCCTGTATAACACCGGGTTCTTCAAGGACGTCCAGATCCGTTCCGAGGACGGCGTGCTGGTGGTCCAGGTGGAAGAACGTCCCGCCATTTCCCAGCTCGAATTCGTCGGCATCAAGGAATTCGACAAGGACACCCTGCGCCGCTCGTTGCGCGCGGTGGGCGTGGCCGAGGCCCGGTACTACGACAAGGCCCTGATCGACAAGGCAGAGCAGGAGCTCAAGCGCCAGTACGTGGCGCGCGGCTACTATGCTGCCGACGTCCAGACCACGATCACCCCGGTCGACCGCAACCGCGTGTCGGTGGTGTTCAATGTCGACGAAGGTCCGGTGGCCAAGATCCGCCAGATCAATATCGTCGGCAACAAGGCCTTCAAGGAAAGCACGCTGCGCGATGAAATGCAGCTGTCGACCCCGAACTGGCTGTCCTGGTACACCAAGAACGACCTGTATTCCAAGCAAAAGCTCACCGCCGACCTGGAAGCACTGCGTTCGTACTATCTGAACCGCGGCTACCTCGAGTTCTCCATCGAATCGACACAGGTGTCGATCACGCCGGACAAGAAAGACATCTTCCTGACGCTGAACATCAAGGAAGGCGACCAGTACAAGGTGTCGGACATCCGTCTGGCGGGCGAACTGCTCGGCAAGCAGGCCGAGATGGAAAAACTGCTCAAGCTGCAGAAGGGCGAGGTCTTCTCGTCCGAGAAGCTGACCCAGAGCACCAAGGCCATTACCGACCTGCTGGGCACCTACGGCTACGCGTTCACCACCATCAACCCGCAGCCGCAGATCGACAAGGAAAAGCGTGAAGTCGCGCTGACCCTGATGGTCGATCCGGGCCGTCGCGTCTACGTGCGCCGCGTCAACGTGGTGGGCAACAGCAAGACGCGCGACGAAGTCGTGCGCCGCGAAATGCGCCAGATGGAAAGCTCGTGGTTCGACAGCGAAAAGCTGACGCAATCGCAGGCCCGTATCAACCGTACCGGCTACTTCACCGACACCAACATCACCACCGAGGACGTGCCGGGCGCGCCCGACCAGGTCGATGTGAACGTCAACGTGACCGAGAAGCCGACCGGGCAGATCAGCCTGGGCCTAGGCTTCTCCTCCACGGACAAGCTGGTGCTGCAAGCCGGCCTGCGCCAGGACAACGTGTTCGGGTCGGGTACCAGCCTGGGCCTGGACGTGAACACGGCGAAGTCCTTCCGTACCATTTCGCTGACGCAGTACGATCCGTACTTCACGGTGGACGGCATCAGCCGCTCGACCGATATCTACTACCGTACGTCGCGGCCGCTGTACTACACCGGCGACCAGGACTACAAGATCGTATCGGAAGGCGGCAACGTCAAGTTCGGCGTGCCGTTTACGGAAACCGATACCGTGTTCTTCGGTATCGGCTACGAGCGCACCCAGGTGACCATCTCGCCGAACACGCCGATCCAGTACGGCCAGTGGCTGAACAAGATCGGCAAGTCGAGCGGCGATCCGATCAACAACTTCCCGTTCACGATCGGCTGGGCCCGTGACCGTCGCGACAGCGCGCTGGTCCCGACCAAGGGACCCTACACGCAGGTCAACCTTGAAGTGGGCGTGCCCGGCGGCGATACGCAGTACTATCGCGCCAGTGCCCAGCAGCAGTATTTCTATCCGCTGTCCAAGGCCTTCACGCTGGCCTTCAACGGTGAAGTGGCTTACGGTCACGGCTATGGCAACACGCCGTTCCCGGTGTTCAAGAACTTCTACGCCGGTGGTATCGGTTCGGTTCGCGGCTACCAGACCAGCACGCTGGGCAAGAAGGACCAGAACGGCAACCCGATTGGCGGCGCCTCCAAGATGATCGGCAACGTCGAATTCATCTTCCCGCTGCCGGGCTCGGGCGTGGACCGGACCCTGCGCCTGTTCACCTTCTTCGACTTTGGTAACGTGTACGAGGAAGGGGCCCCGATACTGTTCAGCCAGCTCAAGTATTCGACGGGCCTGGGCATGTCCTGGCTGTCGCCGATCGGCCCGCTCAAGATCAGCGTGGGCTTCCCGCTGAAGAAGGACGAGACCGACAAGGTACAGCGCTTCCAGTTCCAGATCGGTACTGCGTTCTGATCGGGCATAGAAGATAGAAGATTGAGGAACGGATTCATGAAAACAACATTTCCACTGATCAAAAGCCTCACGGCGGCTGCGCTGACGGTTGGCGCGCTGCTGGCAGCCGCGCCCGCCATGGCACAGGAAGCGCGCATCGCCGCGGTCAATTCCGAGCGTATCCTGCGTGATTCGGTGCCTGCCAAGCAGGCCCAGGTCAAGCTGGAGCAGGAGTTCTCCAAGCGTGACCGCGAGTTGCAGGACATGGCCCAGAAGATCAAGGGCATGGCCGACAAGCTCGACAAGGACACCGCCGTGCTGGCCGATGCCGACCGCCAGCGCCGTCAACGCGAAGTGGCCGATCTCGATCGCGAATTCCAGCGCAAGCAACGTGAATTCCGCGAGGACCTGAACCAGCGCCGCAACGAGGAACTGGCCCAGGTGCTCGAGCGCGCCAACCGCGTGATCCGCCAGCTTGCGGAGCAGCGCAAGTACGACCTGATCGTGCAAGAGGCCGTGTATGTCAATCCTCGCATCGACATTACCGACGATGTGATGAAAGCGTTGAATGCCGGCAGCAAGTAAGCTGCCAGTTTTCGCCGTCCAAGGAAGTACTGCCATGCAAACACCCACACTGGGTCAGCTCGCCACCGATACCGGCGCGCAGGTTGTGGGTGATCCCGACCTCGCCGTGCGCGGCCTCGCGCCGCTCGACCAGGCCGGTCCCGACCAGCTCTCGTTTCTCTCGAATCCCCTGTACCTGCCGCAGGCGCTGGCCTCTGGCGCCGGCGCCGTGATCGTGTCGGCGGCCGACCTGGAGCGCATTCGCGCCGAAGGGCAGGCCGACGGCCGCAACTGGCTGGTGGCACGCAATCCTTACGTGTGCTTTGCGCGTATCGCGCAGGGGTTCGATCGCCGCGCCAATACCGACCACCGTACCGGCATCGACCCGCGCGCCAGCGTGGCGCCCGATGCCGTGGTGCCGGCGTCCTGCTTCATCGGCCCCAACGTGGTGATCGAGAGCGGGGCCCGGCTCGGCGAGCGGGTGCGCATCCTGGCCAACGGCTTTGTCGGCGCCGGGGCGCAGATCGGCGATGACACGCTGATCTACGCCAATGTCTCGGTCTACCACCAATGCGTGGTGGGTATGAGATGCATACTGCACAGCGGTGTGGTGCTGGGTGCGGATGGCTTCGGCTTTGCCCCGGACATCGGCCCGGCTGGCGTCGAATACGTCAAGATTCCCCAGACCGGCCGCGCCGTGCTGGGCAATGACGTCGAGGTCGGCGCCAATACCGCGATCGACCGCGGCGCCATGGCCGACACGGTCATCGAGGACGGCTGCAAGCTCGACAACCAGGTACAGATCGCGCATAACGTGCGGGTGGGCGCGCATACTGTGATCGCGGGATGCGCGGCGATTGCCGGCAGTACCAAGGTCGGGCGCTTCTGCGTGATCGGGGGTTCGGCCAACTTTGCCGGCCACCTGAACATTGCCGACCGCACCACGGTATCCGGTGGCACTTCGATCACTAAATCCATTTCCAAGCCCGGCGGGCATTTCACAAGCGTGTTCCCGGTCCAGCCGCATGGCGAGTGGGAACGCACTGCAGCCACCTTGCGAGGCCTGAGCAAATTGCGCGATCGCGTGATCCAGCTCGAGAAGCGCTTGCAAGGGCAGGACGCCGGCAAATCTATCCAGCATACCGAAGAGAAAAAATCATGAACGCCGTCGATATCGACATCCGCAAGATCCTCAAGCTGCTGCCGCATCGTTACCCGTTCCTGATGGTAGACCGCGTGCTTGAACTGGAGCCGCAAAAGCGTATCAAAACGCTGAAGAACGTCACCATGAACGAACCGTACTTCCAGGGCCATTTCCCGGGTCACCCCGTGATGCCGGGCGTGATGATCCTCGAAGCGCTGGCGCAGTCGGCCGGCTTGCTGACCTTCGGCGCCGACATGGAGCGCAAGGAAAACTCGCTGTATTACTTCGTCGGCATCGACGGCGCGCGCTTCAAGCAGGTCGTGACGCCGGGCGACCAGCTGCACATGACGGTATCCGTAGAACGCTATATCCGCGGCATCTGGAAGTTCAAGGCATTTGCCACCGTCGACGACAAGGTGGCTTGTGAAGCTGAGTTGATGTGCACCGTCAAACAAGCCGACTAAGAAACCTGCCTTCAGGGCTCCCTCAGGGCTACGTCCTGAAGGCAGGACTTGGACGTATTTGGCTCACTGTGTTGACCGTTCAATCTTTTCATCTCAGACCATAGGACAGGACGCATGACGCAAATCCATCCCAGCGCACTGGTTGACCCGAAGGCCGAGCTTGCAGCCGACGTGACCGTCGGGCCGTTTTCCATCGTGGGTCCGCACGTGCGCCTTGGCAGCGGTACCCAGGTGGGCGCGCATACCACCATCGAAGGGCATACCACTGTTGGCGCGGATAACCGCATCGGGCCTTACGCTTCGGTGGGCGGCACGCCGCAGGACATGAAGTACCGCAACGAGCCGACCCGGCTTGTGATCGGGGACCGCAATACCATTCGCGAATTCACCACCATCCACACCGGCACGGTGCAGGACCGGGGCGTGACCAGCATCGGCGACGACAACTGGATCATGGCCTACGTGCACATCGCGCACGATTGCCAGGTGGGCAACCACACGGTGTTCTCCAGCAACGCGCAGATCGCCGGCCACGTGCAGGTGGGCGACTGGGCCATTCTTGGCGGGATGAGCGGGGTGCACCAGTTCGTGCGCATCGGCGCGCACGCCATGCTGGGCGGCGCCTCGGCCCTGGTGCAGGACCTGCCGCCGTTCGTGATCGCCGCTGGCGACAAGGGCGGCAACAAGGCCACGCCGCACGGCATCAACGTGGAAGGCATGCGCCGCCGTGGTTTTGACGCCGCACAGATCGCGGCCCTGCGCCAGGCTTACAAGGTGCTGTACAAGTCCGACCTGAGCTTTGAAGCCGCCCGCAACGAGATCGCGCAACTCATTGCGCAGGCCGAAGGCACCGCCACGGCTCCGTTGCAGGATTTCCTCGACTTCATTGCCGCCACGCAGCGCGGCATTGTGCGCTGAAGCCGGATACAGCCATGGTCGAAGGTGTCCTACCGGCCATGGAGGCCACGCCGGTTGCGGCGGGCGCGGGCAATCGCGGCACCATTGCCATGGTGGCTGGCGAGAACTCTGGCGACCTGCTTGCCTCCCTGCTGATGGGTGGGCTCAAGGCCCGCCTCGGTGAAGTGAGCTACGCCGGCATTGGCGGCCCCCGCATGATGGCGCAGGGGTTCGAGTCGCAATGGCCGATGGACACCCTCTCGGTCAACGGCTACGTGGAGGTGCTGGGCTCGCTGCGCGAGATTCTCGCCACGCGCCGCGCCATCAAGGAAAAGCTGCTGGCGCAGCCGCCACTGTGCTTTATCGGCGTGGACGCGCCAGATTTCAACTTCGGGCTCGAAGTGCCGCTGCGCCGTGCCGGCATTCCGGTGGTGCACTTTGTCAGCCCATCGATCTGGGCCTGGCGCGGCGGGCGCATCCGCACCATCGCGCGCGCGGTCGACCACATCCTGTGCCTGTTCCCGTTCGAGCCGGAGATCTACGCCCGTGCCGGCATTCCCGCCACTTATGTGGGCCATCCGCTGGCCGACGTGATCCCGATGGTGCCGGACACGCAGGGTGCCCGCGAGAAGCTTGGCCTGCCAGCCGGGCCACGCGTGGTGGCCGTGCTGCCCGGTAGCCGGCAATCCGAGGTGCGCAACCTGGGCGCGACGTTCTTCGCGGCCATGGCGCGCATGCACAGCATGGACGGCAATCTCGCCTTTGTGCTGCCGATTGCCAGCGCGCCGCTGCGAGAGATCGTCGCGGGCCTGCACCAGCAGTATCCGCAGATCCCGCTGACCGTCATCGACGGGCAGTCTCACCTGGCCATGGAAGCCGCCGACGTGATCCTGCTGGCGAGCGGTACCGCCACGCTGGAGGCCGCGTTGTACAAGAAGCCCATGGTGATTTCGTACAAGGTGCCCTGGCTGACCGCGCAGATCATGAAGCGGCAGGGTTACCTGCCGTATGTGGGCTTGCCCAACATCCTGTCGGGGCGTTTTGTCGTGCCCGAATTGTTGCAGGATGACGCCACGCCCGAGGCATTGGCGCGCGAGACGCTGCTGCAGTTGAACGACGAAGGCAATACCGCGTTCCTGCGGGACCATTTCACCCAGATGCACCAGACGCTTAAACGCAATACCGCCGAGATCGCTTCGGCTGTGGTCGCCGACCTGATCCGGCAGCGGAGGGGCGTGTAATGGCGCGCCGACCCACAGCCACCGCCAAGGGCGATTCGGCCCAGCTCGGCTTTGACCTTGCCGGCACCGCCGCGCAGGTACGCCACTTGTGCGGCGTGGACGAAGCGGGCAGGGGCCCGCTGGCCGGCCCGGTCTATGCCGCCGCCGTGGTGCTGGATCCGGCTCGCCCGATCCAGGGCCTGGCGGACTCCAAGGTGCTGACCGCGCGCCGTCGCGAAGCGCTGTTCGACGAGATTCGCGAGCGCGCCCTGGGCTGGCATATCGCCCAGGCTTCGGTGGAAGAAATCGACACGATCAACATCCTGCATGCCACCATGCTGGCCATGCAGCGTGCCGTGCATGGCCTGGCCGATTCCGGCCTGGAGCCGGACCTGGTGCAGGTCGACGGCAACCGCTGCCCGCAGGTGCGCTTTGCGGTCGAGGCCATCGTCAAAGGCGATGCCAAGGTGCAGGCCATCTCGGCGGCTTCCATCCTGGCCAAGGTGGCGCGCGACCGCGAGCTGCTGGTGCTGCACGCCACGTACCCACAGTACGGCTTCGATGCCCACGCCGGTTACGGCACGCCGCAGCACTTGGCCGCGCTTGCCGAATTCGGCGCCACGCCGCACCACCGGCGCTCATTCGCGCCCGTGCGCGAAGCCATCGCGATGGGGCGGATCGCGCCCGTGGCCGCCATCCCGGCGCCAGCACTCCCGGAGCCGCTACTGTGAAACACGTCACGTCGCGCGAAAACGCGCTGTTCAAGCACCTCAAGGCACTGACTGGTTCCACGCACGCGCGCCGCAAGGCAGGGCAGTCGGTGCTCGATGGCGTGCACCTGGCGCAAGCCTACCTGGATGCGCTGGGCCAGCCGGTGCAGTGCGTGGTGTCGGAGCGGCACTACGATCATGCCGAGGTGGCGCAGCTGCTCAGGCAGATCGAGCCCGAGCGCGTGGTCCTGCTGGCGGATGCCTTGTTCGATCTGATCGCCGGCGTGGTCAATGGCATCGACCTGATGCTGGTCATCGAAACGCCCTCCGGCCACCTGCCGTCGCATATCGACACCGATTGCATCATCCTGGACGGCGTCCAGGATGCCGGCAACGTCGGCTCTATCCTGCGCAGCGCCGCGGCCGCAGGCATCCAGCACGCCTTCCTCGTC
This sequence comes from Cupriavidus sp. PET2-C1, assembly GCF_054515855.1. NCBI lineage: Bacteria > Pseudomonadati > Pseudomonadota > Betaproteobacteria > Burkholderiales > Burkholderiaceae > Cupriavidus > Cupriavidus sp. PET2-C1. Next base: position 2,341,002 of record NZ_CM137259.1, on the reverse strand, counting down.
ACGGGCAGCGCCTTCGCCTGGTCCACCAAGACCCTGCGCGCCGCCATGGGCGCCAATTTTCACCTGAACATTGTCGAGCACTGCACGCTCGACATGCTGGCGCCGCGCCTGGCGGTGCCGCTGCTGGCCACGTCCTCGCACGCGCAGGCAGCCGTGTTCGACACCGACCTGCGCGCACCGGTAGGCTGGGTGGTCGGCAATGAAGGTGCGGGCGTGAGCCCGGAATGGATGGCCAAGGTCAGCCGCACGGTGGGCATTCCCCAGCCGGGCGGGCTGGAGTCGCTGAATGTGGCGGCCGCGACGGCGATCTGCCTGTTCGAGGCGGTGCGGCAGCGCCGCCCTGGCTAAGCCTGCCACCACTTCGCCGTACTGACGGGCCCGCGCGCCCGCCGTGCGGCGTCAGCCTGACTCAATAGTTGCTGTCGCGGTCCACCTTGATCTCCTGCAGGATCGTGGTGGCGATCTCTTCGATCGACTTGTGGGTGGACGACAGCCACTTGATGCCCTCGCGGCGCATCATGGCCTCGGCCTCGTTGACCTCGTAGCGGCAGTTTTCCGGCGCGGCGTACTTGCTGCCCGGACGCCGCTCGTTGCGGATCTCGGCCAGGCGCTGCGGATTGATCGACAACCCGAAGATCTTGCTCTTGAACGCGTAGAGCGCGGTGGGCAGCTTGCCGCGCTCGAAGTCGTCGGGAATCAGCGGGTAGTTGGCCGCCTTCAGTCCGTACTGCATGGCAAGGTACAGGCTGGTCGGGGTCTTGCCGCTGCGCGACACGCCCACCAGGATGATGTCGGCCTCGGCCAGGTTCTTGTGCGACTGGCCATCGTCATGCGCGAGCGAGAAGTTGATCGCCTCGATGCGGTTCTGGTACGCCTCGGTGTCCGCATTCTGGTGAAAACGGCCGATCGCATGGGTGGACTTCAGGCCGAGCTCCTTCTCCAGCGGCTCGATGAAGGTCTGGAACATGTCCAGGATCATGGCCTTGGCGCGGCGGATCGCCTTGTTCGACTCCTGGTTGACCAGGGTGGTGAAGACGATGGGCTGCACGCCTTCCGCGTAGAAGGCCTCGTTGATCTTGCCTACCGCGATGTGCGCTTTTTCGGGCGTGTCGACGAACGGCATGCGCACCTTGCGGAAACGCATCTCGAACTGGGCCAGGATCGAGTGGCTGAAGGTTTCGGCGGTAATGCCGGTGCCATCGGAGACGATAAAGACTGTGCGGATGGCGGGGCGCTCCTCCTCCTTACGCGGTTCCTGGGGTTGCTGCGGCGCAATTGGCGCGGCGGGAGCGTCGGGCTGGGGAGCGTCGGGGAAGGACATGTATGGACAATTATTTTTGAATCCGCGTTCCGCGAAAGTGCGGTGCGGCACGGTAGAATAGCGGCGATCTTTTCGCTAAGCAATTCCGCCAGCGCTGTTGGCACAACGATTCGGCCACGAATTGTCAACAATGTGCGCTGCAGCAATCACGATCGCACACCGATTGTGAGCCGCTGGGGCTGTTTAGCCAAGCGATCCGTCCGGTAGCAGAACTCCAACAATATTCCGGGCGTCAGCAACAGGTTTCTTACTTTGTTTTGAGGCTTTTATGAACAACCCGGCAATTGACGGCGCATACCTGCTGCCGTTCGAGCAGTTGCGCAAGGAAGATGTGGAAACCGTGGGCGGCAAGAATTCGTCGCTCGGCGAGATGATCTCGCAGCTGGCCGAGGCTGGCGTGCGTGTGCCCGGCGGCTTTGCCACCACTTCGCTGGCTTTCCGCGACTTCCTCGCCTACAGCAACCTGACCCAACGCATTTCCGATCGCCTGAAGGCCCTCAACGTCGACGACGTCAAGGCCCTGGCCGAAGCCGGTGCCGAAATCCGCAACTGGGTCGTCGAAGCGCCGTTCCAGCCCCGCCTGGAAAAGGAAATCCGCGAGTTCTACGCGCGTGCCGAAGAGCGCGAAGGCGCCGAGGCTTCGTTCGCCGTGCGCTCGTCGGCTACCGCCGAAGACCTGCCGGATGCATCGTTCGCCGGCCAGCAGGAGTCGTACCTCAACGTCAGCGGCATTGACGATGTGCTGGACAAGATCCGCCACGTGTTCGCCTCGCTGTACAACGACCGCGCCATTTCCTATCGCGTGCACAAGGGCTTCGCGCACGACATCGTCGCGCTGTCCGCCGGCGTGCAGCGCATGGTACGCTCGGATGTGGGCGCCGCAGGCGTGATGTTCACGATCGACACCGAATCCGGCTTCCCCGATGTCGTCTTCATCACCTCCAGCTACGGCCTGGGCGAAACGGTGGTGCAGGGCGCGGTCAACCCGGACGAGTTCTACGTCTTCAAGCCCACGCTGCAAGCGGGCAAGTACCCCATCATCCGCCGCTCGATCGGCTCCAAGCTGATCAAGATGGAATTCACCGCGCCGGGCGAAGCCGGCCGCGTCAAGACCGTCGACGTACCCATCGAACTGCGCAACCGCTACTCCATCACCGACGCCGATGTGTCGGAGCTGGCCAAGTACGCGATGATCATCGAGAAGCACTACGGCCGCCCGATGGACATCGAGTGGGGCAAGGACGGCCGCGACGGCAAGATCTACATCCTGCAGGCCCGCCCGGAAACGGTGAAGAGCCAGTCCGCCGGCAAGGCAGAGCAGCGCTTCAAGCTCAAGGGCACCGCGCCCGTGCTCACCAGCGGCCGCGCCATTGGCCAGAAGATCGGCACCGGCCGCGTCCGTGTGATCAATGACCCGTCCGAAATGGAACGCGTGCAGCCCGGCGACGTGCTGGTCGCCGACATGACCGATCCCAACTGGGAACCGGTGATGAAGCGCGCCGCCGCCATCGTGACCAACCGCGGTGGCCGTACCTGCCACGCGGCCATCATCGCGCGCGAGCTGGGCGTGCCCGCCGTGGTCGGCTGCGGCGACGCCACCGACCTGCTCAAGGACGGCACGCTGGTGACGGTGTCTTGCGCCGAGGGCGATGAAGGCCGCGTCTACGATGGCCTGCTGGAAACCGAGGTCACCGAAGTGCTGCGCGGCGAAATGCCGGAGATCGACGTCAAGATCATGATGAACGTCGGCAACCCGCAACTGGCCTTCGACTTCTGCCAGATCCCGAACCAGGGTGTTGGCCTGGCCCGCCTCGAGTTCATCATCAACAACAACATCGGTGTCCACCCGAAGGCCATCCTCGACTACCCGCAAGTCGATGCCGACCTGAAGAAGGCCGTGGAAAGCGTGGCCCGCGGCCATGCCAGCCCGCGTGCGTTCTACGTGGACAAGCTGGCCGAAGGCATCGCCACCATCGGGGCGGCGTTCTACCCGAAGCCCGTCATCGTGCGCCTGTCGGATTTCAAGTCCAACGAGTACAAGAAGCTGATCGGTGGTTCGCGCTACGAGCCGGACGAAGAAAACCCCATGCTGGGTTTCCGTGGCGCCTCGCGCTACATCTCCGAGGACTTTGCCGAAGCCTTCGAGATGGAATGCAAGGCCATGAAGCGCGTGCGCGACGACATGGGCCTGACCAACGTCGAGATCATGGTGCCGTTCGTGCGCACGCTCGGCCAGGCCGAGAAGGTCATCGGCCTGCTGGCCAAGCACGGCCTGAAGCGCGGCGAGAATGGCCTGCGCGTCATCATGATGTGCGAAGTGCCGTCCAACGCCATCCTGGCTGAAGAGTTCCTGCAGTACTTCGACGGCTTCTCGATCGGCTCGAACGACCTGACCCAGCTCACGCTGGGCCTGGACCGCGACTCCGGCATGGAGCTGCTGGCCAAGGACTTCGACGAACGCGACCCGGCCGTCAAGTTCATGCTGTCGCGCGCTATCTCTACCGCGCTGCGCCTGGACAAGTACGTTGGCATCTGCGGCCAGGGCCCCTCGGACCACCCGGACTTTGCACTGTGGCTGGCCAAGGAAGGCATCAAGTCGATCTCGCTGAATCCGGATTCGGTGGTCGATACCTGGAAGCAACTGGCTTCCTGAGGCATTTGACGTCACAATAGCGGTACACCGGCCCTGCGCCAGGTGTTCCGAACCCCCGCAGGCGCTCTGGCGCTGCGGGGGTTTTTTGTTTTGGCCGTGGCCAGGACAAACGTAGGTAAGCAGGTAAGCAAGGAGGCAAAGATGGCGCCGTACTACATCTGGTTTGCGCTGGCCGCGGTGCTGGTGATCGCGGAACTGGGGCTCGGCACCTTGTATTTGCTGATGGTGGCGCTTGGCGCCGCGGCAGGTGGCCTGGGTGCGCTGGCCGGGCTTGGCGCAGCCGCCCAGACCCTGGTGGCGGCGCTGGTGGCGCTAGCCGGCTTCGTCGCGCTGCGGCGCTCCCGCTATGGGCGCGTGAGGCGCGACGCGGCAGAGCGCGATCCCAACGTCAACCCGGACATCGGCCAGGAACTCGAGGTACCAGCCTGGGGTGAGGCCGGGCGGGCACGCGTGCGTTACCGCGGCACCGACTGGGACGTGGAACTCCAGGCGGCCGGCCCGGCAGCGCCTGGGCGTTTTCGCATCGTCGAGGTGCGCGGCAACACGCTCTTCGTCAGCCCGCGATAGAGCAAGGCAGGGCGCGCCCCCGGTTTTTACCCCGTTTTCCCCGTTTTCTGCTGTTCGCTTTTCTCAACCCCGTCACGGAGGTCCCATGTTCGAATTCTTCGGCAGCCTGCTGCCCCTGCTGATCCTGGTCGCCGTCATCGTGCTGGTGGCGCAAAGCTTCAAGATCGTGCCGCAGCAACATGCCTGGGTGCTGGAACGCCTCGGCAAGTACCGCGCCACGCTGACGCCGGGGCTGACCGTCGTGCTGCCCTTCATCGATCGCGTGGCCTACAAGCATGTCCTGAAGGAAATCCCGCTCGATGTGCCGAGCCAGATCTGCATCACCAGGGACAACACGCAATTGCAGGTGGACGGCGTGCTGTATTTCCAGGTGACCGACCCGATGAAGGCATCCTACGGGTCCAGCAATTTCGTGGTGGCTATCACCCAGTTGTCGCAGACCACGCTGCGCTCGGTGATCGGCAAGCTGGAGCTGGACAAGACCTTCGAGGAGCGCGAGTACATCAACCACAGCGTGGTCAATGCGCTGGACGAGGCCGCCGCGAGCTGGGGCGTGAAGGTGCTGCGCTACGAGATCAAGGATCTCACGCCGCCCAAGGAAATCCTGCATGCGATGCAGGCGCAGATTACCGCCGAGCGTGAAAAGCGCGCGCTGATCGCCGCGTCGGAGGGCAAGCGCCAGGAGCAGATCAACCTGGCCACGGGCGCGCGCGAGGCCGCCATCCAGAAGTCCGAAGGCGAGCGGCAGGCGGCCATCAACCGGGCGCAGGGCGAGGCCTCGGCGATCCTGGCGGTGGCCGAGGCCAACGCGCAGGCCATCGAGAAGATCGGGCATGCCATCCGCACGGACGGCGGCATGGAGGCGGTGAACCTGAAGGTGGCGGAGGAGTACGTGAGCGCCTTCGGCAACCTGGCCAAGCAGGGCAACACGCTGATCGTGCCGGGCAACCTTGGCGACATGAGCACCATGATTGCGTCGGCGCTGCAGATCGTCAAAGGCCAGCAGAAGGGGGCTTGAAGCGAGGGGGCTTGAAGAAGCGGGCTTGCGCAGAGCAGGCAGTCTTGCGGCGTGCCGCCGGGCTGCCTCGGTCTTTTACTCCTTGCCCGCGCCCTTCATGATGCGCGCCTTCTCCCGCTGCCAGTCGCGGTCCTTCTCGGTTTCGCGCTTGTCGAACATCTTCTTGCCCTTGGCCAGGCCGATCTCGCATTTGACGCGTCCGCGCGTGTAGTGCAGGTTGAGCGGCACGATCGTGAAGCCGCGCTGCTCCACCTTGCCGATCAGGCGCTTGATCTCTTCTGCCTTGAGCAGCAGCTTGCGGGTGCGCACCGCGTCGGGCGAGATGTGGGTGGAGGCGCTGTTCAGCGCGCTGATATGGGCGCCGATCAGGAACAGCTCGGCATCGCGAATGACCACGTAGCCTTCCTTGATCTGCACGCGTCCCGCGCGGATCGCCTTGACTTCCCAGCCCTCGAGCACGATCCCCGCCTCATATCGCTCTTCGATGAAGTAGTCGAAAAAGGCTTTCTTGTTGTCTGCGATGGTCATGCGGTCCGGATAGTGGAAATGGAGATAAGTAAAACAAACACCAAAAAACGAAGGGGAAAGGCGCTGCAGGGCCGTGCAAGGCCTTCAGGCCACGGTTTGGGCGCTATCGTGCGCGTCCCGGGTGCCGTCGGCGCGCGCGTGGGCTAAAATCACGATTCTAGCAAACCGGCCCGCTCCGGTGGATTCCGCAGTGCGTCATGGCGCTGGCGGCGCCCGCGCGGGCCATGATTCCCCACTACATGGCAGACGTCCATAAATCCGTGCTGCTCGGCCATTCCGCCGAGCAGATGTACAACCTGGTCACGCAAGTCGAGGACTATCCCAAGTTCCTCCCCTGGTGCGGTGGCGTGGAGGTGTTCGAGCAGACCGAGACGATGCTCGACGCCAAGATCTACATCCACTTCAACGGCATCAAGCAGTATTTCCACACCCGCAATACGCAGGAGCGGCCTACCAAGATCGATATGGTGTTCGAGGACGGCCCCTTCAAGACCTTCAGCGGTTCCTGGCGCTTCACGCCGCTGCGCGAGGATGCCTGCAAGATCGAATTCCACCTGCACTACGAGTTTTCCAGCTTCCTGCTGGAGAAAATCATCGGGCCGGTGTTCAGCATGATCGCCAATACGTTTGTCGATGCGTTCGTCAAGCGTGCCGAAATGGTCTACGGCAATGGCTGAGCACGACGCCGGCACCGCGGCCCCGGTGCGCATCTCGGTTTGCTATGCCCGCCCAGGCGACGCCTTCCTGAAGGAGGTCGAGGTGCCCGCCGGCACCAGCATTGTCGCCGCGATCGCAGCTTCGGGCCTGCTGCAGGCTTGTCCGGAAGTGGATCCCGCCACCATGCGGGTCGGCATCTTCAGCAAGCTCAAGACGCCGGATACCCTGGTGCGGGCCGGCGACCGCGTCGAGGTCTATCGCCCGCTGGTCGCCGATCCCCAGTCGGCGCGCAACCGGCGCGTGCAAAAGACCCGCAAGGGCGGCACCCGCGAAGGGCAGAAATGGCTGCGTGGCGGCTGACAGGCCCCGGCGCGCAGGTGCTCGGGTGCTCAGGTGCAGTTTTGCGCGAGCGTGGTGTTGATGCGTTGCAATTCGGCCTGCCGCTCGTCATCGTTCAGTTGCTGCGGCGAGCCATCGGGCGCTGACACGGCAATGCGGCGGTTCTGCTGCAAGGACGTCGCATAGTTGCGCGATTGCGCGCAGCGCACCTGGCGTTCCTGCGCGGCCAGGTCCTTGGCAGCCTGATCCGCCTCGGCCTTCGCCTGCGCGGCGCGGCGTTTCTCGAAGGCTTCCTCGGCATTTGCCATGGACTCTGCTTTCACGTTGCCATTGCCCTTTGCGCCCGGCGCCGGCGCAGTCTGGGTGGCGGCGGCAACGCCTGCGGGGCTGGCTGCCGCGGTTGCCGCGGCTGGCGAGCCGCCCGGCGGCTCGACCGGGCGCAAGCTGCCGGCAAAGCGGCCGGGTGCCTTGATCACGCGGGCGGCCGGCACCGAGGGCGGCGGCGGCACGTCGCTGTAGACCATGTGACCGCTGCCGTCGCGCCACTGCCATGGCGAATCCACCTGGGCGGTGGCTGCCTGGCACAGGCAGGCGAGGGCGGCCAGCGTGGCGAGCTTGATGTGCGCGGTCGATCGTTTCATGGCTTAGCGTGTTGGGGCAGCCTGCGGTGATAGTGAATGCGGCAGCAGGGCGCGCAGGGCTGGAGCCCCGCTGTGCGAGTGACGCGCGCGCCCTTGGCTGCCGGGATTGGCCGCTAGTTTAGGCAGACTTGTCGACGGCGTGCAAGCGTACCGACCAGGCCACGCCAATCATCAGCAACGCGATGGCCGCGATCTCCAGCGGGCGCGGCAGGCGGTGATCGAAGACAAAGCCGTACGCCAGCGCGAACAGCGTCTCGAATACGATCATTTGCCCCGACAGCGTAAGCGGCAGGCGGCGGCTGGAGATATTCCAGAGGTTGTTGCCGATCAGCGACGCACCAAGCGCCACGGCCGCGTTGACCATCCAGAACCACTGCCAGTCGCGGCCGCCGCTGGCCGCATCCAGGCTGTCGCCGGCCACCAGCCAGCCCAGCAGTGCCAGCAGCGCGAGCACCACCGACACCACGCCGGTGGAGATGCCATATAGCGCGGACCATTCATTGCCGCTGTACTGCGGGTTGCGCTGCAGGTAGCGTGCGTTGTCGACCGCGTAGAGCGTCCAGCACACCAGCGCGCCAGCCGCGCACATCACGCCGGCCAGCCGTTGCCAGACAGTGCGCACCACCTCACCCGCGGCAGCGCCGTGCGCGTGTCCGCCGCCGGCGAACAGGTCGATATTGATGCAGGCGATGCCGGCGGCCACCACCAGCAACGGCCAGATCAGGCGCGACAGCGGCACGGCGCCATGGTCGCGCCGGCCCATGATGGTGACGGAGATGGGCAGGATGCCGATGATCAGCGAGGTGGGGCCCACGCCGGCCAGCTGCACGCCGAACGCCAGCAGCACGTAGTAGAGCAGGTTGCCGGTGAAGGCCTGGCGCAGCAGCGCAAGGCAGTCCGCGCGCGTGAGCTTGCGCGCAATGCGCTTCATCAGCGGCAGCGCGGCGATGAAGGCAACCAGCCCATAGGCCAGGTAGCGGCCGATCGCGAGTTCCCAGGGGGAGAATACGGGCAGCAGCTTGGGGGCGATAAACACCATGCCCCAGAAGGCGCCGGCCAGCAGGCCGCACAGTACGCCAATACCCATTGTGGCTTGCCTATCCCTGAAAAAAAGACAAAGAGCATAGCAGACTTGAACAAGGGCACTCGCAGGCGCGTCAAGAAACGTGCCATTCCTGTATAATTCGGTTTTGCGCCTAGAGGAATTGCTATGCGTCTTGTCCAGAAAGCACTCACATTCGATGACGTGCTCCTCGTGCCGGCCTATTCGTCGGTACTGCCCCGGGATGTTTCGCTCCGTACCCGCCTGACCCGTTCGATCGAATTGAACATTCCGCTGGTATCCGCCGCCATGGATACCGTCACGGAAGCCCGCCTGGCAATTGCCATGGCGCAGGCCGGTGGTATCGGCATTGTCCACAAGAACCTGAAGCCGGCTGACCAGGCCCGGGAAGTGGCGCGCGTGAAGCGCTACGAATCCGGCGTGCTGCGTGACCCGATCACCATTCCCCCCGACATGAAGATCCGCGATGTGATTGCACTATCACATCAATACGGCATCTCCGGTTTCCCGGTGGTGGAAGGCAAGACCGTGGTCGGCATCATCACCAATCGCGACCTGCGTTTCGAGGAAGAACTGGATGCGCCTGCGCGCGCCAAGATGACGCCGCGCGAAAAGCTCGTCACGGTGGGCGAAGACGCATCGCTGGAAGACGCCAAGCGCCTGATGAACCGCCACCGCCTCGAGCGCGTGCTGGTGGTCAACAAGGACTTTGAGCTCAACGGCCTGATCACCGTCAAGGACATCCAGAAGGCAGTGGAACATCCGCTGGCCAGCAAGGATGACCGCGGACAGCTGCGGGTCGGTGCCGCAGTCGGCGTGGGCCCTGACAACGACGAGCGCGTGGACCTGCTGGTCAAGGCCGGCGTGGACGTGATCGTGGTCGATACCGCCCACGGCCACAGCCAGGGCGTGCTGGACCGCGTGCGCTGGGTCAAGCAGAACTACCCGCAAGTGCAGGTGATCGGCGGCAACATCGCCACCGGTGCTGCCGCGCGCGCGCTGGTCGATCATGGCGCCGACGGCGTCAAGGTCGGCATCGGCCCGGGCTCGATCTGCACCACCCGCATCGTCGCTGGCGTGGGCGTGCCGCAGATCACTGCGGTCTCCAACGTGGCCGAAGCCCTCAAGGGCACCGGCGTGCCGCTGGTGGCCGACGGCGGCATCCGCTACTCGGGCGACATCGCCAAGGCACTGGCTGCCGGCGCGCATGTGGTCATGATGGGCGGCATGTTCTCCGGCACCGAAGAGGCACCGGGTGAAGTGTTCCTGTACCAGGGTCGTTCCTTCAAGAGCTACCGCGGCATGGGTTCGGTCGGCGCGATGAAGGACGGCGCGGCAGATCGCTACTTCCAGGAAGACAACACCGCCAACGTCGACAAGCTGGTCCCCGAAGGCATTGAAGGTCGCGTGGCCTACAAGGGCTCGGTCACCGCCATCATCCACCAGATGTGCGGCGGCGTGCGTGCCTCCATGGGCTACTGCGGCAGCAGCTCGATCGCCGACTGGCACGAGACGTCCGAGTTCGTGCAGATCACCGCCGCGGGCATGCGCGAGTCGCATGTGCACGACGTGCAGATCACCAAGGAAGCGCCGAACTACTACATCGACTAAGTTGGTGTCAGTGAGTCGACCCGGCAGGTCTTTATGAACTGGCGGCTGTGCGGGATTCCCGGATCCCGCGCAGCCGCGCGCCGGCCGCGCCAACCGGCGCCGCCCCCAAGCCAGGCCGAGCGCCTGGCCGAAGGAGTTCTCATGAAAGTATTGCTGCGTGCCGTGCTGTTTCTGGACGCGTTGCTGAATCTGCTGCTCGGCATCGTCATGCTGCTGTCGCCTTTCACGACCCTTTATAGCGCGCTGCAACTGCCGCAGCCGCAGCCCGCGATGTACGGGCAGTTACTCGGCGTGGCCCTGACCGGCCTGGCCTTGCTGCTGTGGCAGGCAACCGTCAACGGGCAGCTCACGGTGGCGGTGGCGCGAACAGTCGGGCAGGTCAACCTCGCCAGCGCGGTGCTGATCGTGGCGTGGATGCTTATGTTCGACCTGCCGGTGCAGGGCGCCGGAAAGATCTGGCTGCCGGTGCTGGCCGCGGTCCTGGCCTTCTTCGCCGCGGTGCAGATCCCGGCCGCCAAGCGCGTACGCGTGCGCGAACGCGAGCAGCGTGAACAACGCGAGCTGCAAAAAGAGACGCAAAACAAGGATGCCGGCACAGTCCCCGTGGCACGCCGGCCGCAATCACCCGAATACCGGCGCGAGCCGAGTGTCACGCCGCCGCCCGGCTATGGTCCGGGCACCGAAGTGATGACCGAGCCCGCACCGGACGAAACGCCATCCGCCCATCATGCACGACAAAGTCCTCATCCTTGATTTCGGCTCGCAAGTCACGCAGCTGATCGCCCGCCGCGTGCGCGAAGCGCACGTCTACTGCGAAATCCACCCGAACGACGTCACGGACGAATTCGTGCGCGAGTTCGCGCCCAAGGGCATCATCCTGTCCGGCAGCCACGCCAGTACCTACGAAGACCACCAGCTGCGCGCGCCGCAGGCCGTGTGGGACCTCGGCGTGCCGGTGCTGGGCATCTGCTACGGCATGCAGACCATGGCCGTGCAACTGGGCGGCAAGGTGGAGTGGAGCGACCATCGCGAGTTCGGCTACGCCGAGATGCGCGCGCATGGCCACACCGCGCTGCTCAAGGACCTGGAAGATTTCTCCACGGCCGAAGGCCACGGCATGCTCAAGGTCTGGATGAGCCACGGCGACAAGGTCGCCGAGCTGCCGCCGGGCTTCAAGCTGATGGCGTCCACGCCCAGCTGCCCGATCGCCGCCATGGCCGACGAAGCGCGCGGCTACTACGCCGTGCAGTTCCACCCGGAAGTCACGCATACCGCCAAGGGCCGCGACATCCTGGAGCGCTTCGTGCTGAAGATCGCGGGCGCCAAGCCTGACTGGGTCATGCATGACCACATCACTGAAGCCGTCGCCAAGATCCGCGAACAGGTGGGCGACGAAGAAGTGATCCTCGGCCTGTCCGGTGGCGTCGATTCCTCGGTGGCCGCAGCCCTGATCCACCGCGCCATCGGCGACCAGCTCACCTGCGTGTTCGTCGACCACGGCCTGCTGCGCCTGAACGAAGGCAAGATGGTGATGGACATGTTCGCCGGCCGCCTGCACGCCAAGGTCATCGCCATCGACGCATCCGAGCAGTTCCTTGGCCACCTGGCCGGCGTGACCGATCCGGAGCAAAAGCGCAAGATCATCGGCCGCGAGTTCGTCGAAGTGTTCCAGGCCGAGGCCAAGAAGCTGACCAACGCGAAGTGGCTGGCCCAAGGCACGATCTACCCCGACGTGGTGGAGTCCGGCGGCACCAAAACCAAGAAGGCCACCACCATCAAGAGCCACCACAATGTGGGCGGCCTGCCGGAGACGCTCGGCCTGAAGCTGCTCGAACCGCTGCGCGACCTGTTCAAGGACGAAGTCCGCGAGCTCGGTGTGGCGCTCGGCCTGCCGCCGGAGATGGTCTACCGCCACCCGTTCCCGGGCCCGGGCCTGGGTGTGCGTATCCTGGGCGAGGTCAAGCGTGACTACGCCGAACTGCTGCGCCGCGCCGACGCAATCTTCATCGAAGAGCTGCGTGGCACGGTTGCTACCGAGCAGGATGCCGCTGCCGGCATGTGCGAGCCTTCGCAAGTCGGCAAGAGCTGGTACGACCTGACCAGCCAAGCCTTTGCGGTGTTCCTGCCGGTCAAGTCGGTTGGCGTGATGGGCGACGGCCGCACCTATGACTACGTGGTCGCGCTGCGCGCGGTGCAGACCACCGACTTCATGACGGCGCACTGGGCGCATTTGCCGTACGCGTTGCTGGGCCGCTGCTCGAACCGCATCATCAATGAGGTGCGTGGTTTGAATCGCGTGGTGTACGACGTGTCGGGCAAGCCGCCGGCGACGATCGAGTGGGAGTGAAATCAGGTTCTTCGGGGACTATCGAAACCTATTGAAAATCCGCCGTAACGTGTTGATTTTAAAGAAAATACGTCGCGGTAGCTATCGGTGACTATCACCGGGCAGCGAAACGGATTGGCGGTAGAAGTGACGGTAGGAACCGGAGGCCGGATTAAGACCCTCCCGTTTACTATCCGGACCAAACCGGTCTTTGACGGTAAAACACTCTTCGGGAAAGCTGGCTTTATGCGGCTTTCCCGGCATCAGCAGGTCTCCTGGCCCCTGACGGTAAAAGCCGTCATGAACAGGAGGAAAAACCTCGATGTTTACCGACACCGCACTGCGCAACCTCAAGCCTAAGTCCAAGACTTATAAGGCTTTTGACCGCGATGGCATGTACGTGACGGTATCGCCCGTCGGTACCGTCACCTTCCGCTACGATTACCGTCTCAACGGCCGCCGCGAGACGCTGACCATCGGCCGCTATGGGCCGGCCGGCGTCTCGCTCGCCCTGGCGCGTGAGAAGCTGATTGACGCCAAGAAGGCCGTCACCCAGGGCAAGTCCCCCGCACTTGAGAAGCAGCGCGAAAAGCGCTGACTGACCGCCGCCAAGACCTTTGGCGACGTGGCCGACAAGTGGCTGGCGGATGCCCGAATGGCCGACGGCACCAAGGCGATGCGCAAGAGCATCGTCGATCGGGACATCCTGCCGGCCTTCCAGAACCAACAAGACCGAGTACGCCGAGCAGCGGCGCCACATGCTGCAGGAGTGGGCCAACATGGTCGATGCATGGATCGACGGCCAGACCTACGTGCCGAAGCTGATGCCGGAGAACGTGGTGGTGCCGGTGCTGAGTGCGACCGCGTGAGAGGAGGATGGCATGAGGATCCTTGTGCGTGCTGCCGATGGGCGACGGGTGGTTTGCCGTTGTCGCAAAAAGATCACTGTAAGTGATCGAATTTCTCATCTGTCGAACCATCGAGTCTTGGCAAGTGTTCGAGAAAACTGTATTTTGAGCACTATGGGTGAACAAAATACAGGAAAACTGAACCGTCTGCTGGCCGAACTGGGCGATACGCGCCTGGTTTCCAGCCGCTGGCTGCGGGCGCACGGCTACTCGAACAGCCTCGTCGCACGCTATGTCGGCAGTGGCTGGTTGGTGTCGCCGGCCCGTGGCGTGTACATGCGCCAGGGCGGGCGTCTGCAGTGGGATGGAGTGGTGCGAAGCCTGCAAGCCGGGGAGGGGATGCCGCTGCATGCGGGGGGGCGCTTCGCGCTGACCCTGCAAGGGCACGAGCACTACCTGCGCCTCGGCGATGCCGGGACGATTACCCTCTATGGGCCGGAGCGGCCGCCGGGCTGGGTGGGCAAGCTGCCATTGCAGGAGCGCTTCGCGTTCCTGGGAAAGGGGCCGTTCGATCTGCCTGCCGTGCCGTTCACGGCCGAGGTGTCCGAGTCCGTGCTGGCCGGGCAGGGGCTGGCGTGGCATCGGATGGACTCGGGTGCCGAGTCGGCGCTGGTGTGCTCCACGCCTGAGCGGGCCATGCTGGAGCTGTGCGATGGCGTGTCGGATGCGGCGCTGGTCTATGAGGCTGATGCGCTGATGCAGGCGATGACGACGCTGCGGCCGCAGCGTGTCGGCCTGATGCTGCGCCGCTGCCGCAGCATCAAGGCGAAGCGGCTGTTCCTGGCCCTGGCCGAACGCCACAAGCATGCGTGGCTGTCACATGTGCCCCTCGATGGGGTCGAGCTGGGCCGGGGCAAGCGCGCGCTGGTACCCGGCGGGCGTTTGCATCCGACTTACCAGATCACCCTGCCGGGAGACCTCGATGAGCACCTGGCTTGACCATTGGGACCGGCGCTACACCGATCGGGTGCGGCTGCTGGTCGAGATCCTGCCGGTGCTCGCGCAGGAGCCGCGCTTCGCGCTCAAGGGCGGCACGGCCATCAACCTCTTCGAGCACGACCTGCCGCGCTTGTCGGTGGATATCGATCTGGCCTGGCTGCCGGTTCACGACTATGCCGAGGATGCGAAGCTGATTGCCGAAGCCCTTGGACAATTGGCAGATGTACTGCGCGCTCGCCCGTTGCAACTGCAGGTGCAGACCTCGGCGGGCGAGGGCGCAGGGACGGTCACGCGGCTGGTGGCTAGCCGCGGCCGCGCGCGCGTGCAGATCGAGACAACGCCGGTCATGCGTGGCACGGTGCATCCAGTGCGCAGCATGGTTGTGCGTCCGAGGGTGGAGGATGCGTTCGGCTTCGCCGAGGTGCAGGTGCTGGATTTTGCTGACCTGTATGCCGGCAAGCTGGCGGCGGCGCTGTCGCGGCAGCATCCACGCGATCTCTTCGACGTGGGCTTGTTGCTGCAGGACGAGCGAGCGGACGAAGTGCTTTGGCGCACCTTTCTCGTGTACCTGACGTGCAGCCCCAAGCCGGCCTGGGAGATGCTGGTGCCTCGCGTGCCTGCGGATTTCGAGGCCACCTTCGAGGCCCATTTCAAGGGCATGACGACCGAGCCCATCGAGGTCGAGGCCCTGCTGCAGAGCCGCGAGCGCCTGTTGGAGCGCGTGGCAGCGTGGCTGGATGAGCCGTCGCGCGCCTTTCTGCAATCCGTCGAAGATGAGCAGCCGGATTTCAGCTTGATCGGGCTTGCCCATGCGGCCGATCTGCCGGGCGTTCGGCGCAAGCTGCACAACCTAGCGCTGCGCACAGCGGCCAAGCGCGAGGCAGATCGAGGTCAGTTGGCGGAGGCGCTGGCACGCATCATGGCGCGCTGATGCGGTGGGAAGCCAAGCGGATGGAGCGATGATGATGGTTCACGATTTCACATTGATCTATGCGCTGAATACCTTGGGCTTGCCTTCACCGGACGGTGTACGGCCCGCGCGCGGACTGATCCCAGCCCGGCAGGATTACTGCGATTGGGCCATCACTACTGCTTCGCACTCGGGAAGGTGCTGGAGCGGCAAGAGATCCATGACATCGCAAAACAGAGAGCGGTTTTGCCAGTCGTTGCGGTCGCCGATCACGTAGAAGCGCCGCTTCGCCCGCGTTGCCGCCACGTTCAGCAGGTTGGGCTCCGAGACTGCCCAGTCGCGTGCGCTGGGACCTTCTGTATTCCCGCCCAACACCATGATGACAACCGGCGCTTCCTTGCCCTGCATGGTGTGGATGGTGCCGGAAACCATCGTGTCGCCAAGCAGGCGTTTGAGGTTCTCCTGGACAGCCTTGAAGGGCGTTATGACCGAGATGTCGGCAGCATTCACGCCGTCCTCGCGCAGCAATGCGAGCAGTGCCCGAAGGGCCTTTCCTTCGGCCGGCACCCAGTTCCCGTCGGATGTTCCACTGGCGTGGATCCATCCCGTAGGCAGTCGGGCGCGGGTTTCCTTGTCGGCTCGCGGTGCGATGGTGCCGTACACCATGGCGCCGTCGTAGGCGATGCGGTTAGCCAGCCCGTGCATCGGCTTGTCGCAGCGTCGGTGCACGACCAGTGGCAACCCCACCCATGTCTTGCTGTCGGCCGGTCCCGCCATGCGGCCCCACGCCGTAGCCTGGTCCGCCAAGGTCTGTGCAGACTGTCTGTTGGGGAGCCAATGTGCATCGACGCGGTAGCGCGTGCGCATGTGTTCCAGCACCGCGTCGGACACGGTAACGATGGGCTTGAGTTGCAGGGGGTCGCCCACCAGCAGCGCGCGCCGGGAGCGCCACAGTGCGCCCACCGCCGCTTGCGGGGTCGCCTGTCCGGCCTCATCCACCAGCAGCCAGCCGATTTCCTCAGGACCCAGCGAGCAGAACGAGCGTGCGAACGAGGCAAAGGTGCTGCTGAGTACCGGCACGACCATAAACAGCGAAGCCCAGGCCGAGCGGATCGCATCGCGCGAGAGCCCCTGCAGGCGCGGGCCGGTCAACAGCGCGTTGATCAGGAACAGGTTGGAGCGAATCCGCGCGGCCTCCAGCTCAAAGAACGTCCGATGCAGCTTCAGTGCTTGGATGAAGACGCGCGCACGGGCCTGTCGCCAGCCCTCGATGTTCCAGGGCTCGGCCAGTTCGGTGGCGTCGCCGCGACCGATGACGCCACTGCGTAGCCATGCCAGCAGATGGTCGGCTCGGCAGGCGGTGGCCAAATCGCTGGCTTGTTTCGTCAGGGATTGATCCTCCGCTTGCCATTGCCGCAACGCCTGCCGTGCAGCGGCGATCTGCCGTTCCAGTTGCTGGCTGGAGGACTCGAACTGCTTAGCGAGCCGTGCGACCCGATCAGACTCGGCCTTGGCGTGGTCACGTTGGTCTTGTAGCAGCGTCAGCGCAGCGTTCCAGGCGCGTGACGCTCCCCACAGGCTGCGTAGGTTTGCCCAGAACCCAGGCTTGCTGGCCTGGTGCCGTGCGAGCGCTTCCAGTGCATGTTTGAATGCCGCATTGGCGGGGCGGCCTTCCTCGGCATCCAAGCGCGCTAGCTGTTCTGCCGTGCGCGCCAGGCGCTGTTCGAGCGCCTGCACAGTGGCGGTTGCCTCGGCAATCTTCTTCCTTGTCGATTGCAAGACCTGGATCAGTGCGCGGATGCGGCAAGCATCGGCGCTTGCGGCGCGAACCTGCGCTTTAGCCGCCTCGTACTCCGCGACAGCTTGCTGCCACAGTGCCTGGCGTTGTTCCGGTCCACGCTCTTTGTTGCGCTGGCTGTGCGTGCCCAGCCATGCCATCAGGCCTTGCGGCACTTTCTTTTGTTGCGAAGCCGCTTGCTCACCATCGGTCTCGGCCACAGTAGCAGGGCCAGCAAACAAGGCCTTGGCGACAATCTCATCGTCAGTGTCGTCGCTGGCTTCCTCGTTGTTGTCCACCCTGTTTTGGCTGGCCGACGGACGCTGGCCGTAGAAGTAGCGATCCACGAACGTCTTACGCCGCGCCTTGCTGCCCAGTGCACCAGAGATCAATCCCCAGGCCGGCTTGCCGGTGATCAACTCGCCCAAGTCAGCGAAATGCTCGGCCTCGGGCAGCCAGCTCTCGTCAATCTTGTCGCGCTGGGGCAGTTCGAGGGTGACGTTCTCCACGGCGCCGTTGTTGGACGAAGCGACCACAATCTCGAAACCGTACAGCGAAGGATTGAGCTTGTAGGCTACCTGCTCCTTGCCGCCATCGTTGCTGGCTTCGCGCGCGTTGCTGGCGAAGCCGTCGGATGCACGGCGCAGCGTGGCAAGCACGTCGGCTCGGCTGGTGATGATGGCGGCGATCAAGTCGCGCAGCAGGGTCGTCTTGCCCGTGCCCGGTGGGCCATTGATTCCCAGCAGCCCCTGTCCGCCAGCAAGCGTGGACAGAACGGTGTTCACAGCCAGTTGCTGGGAATGCACAAGCCCCAGGTGCCGCTCGGAAGGCCAGCAACTGTCGGCATAGGCCTGTGGCATCAGCCGTTCGATCAGTGACTGGGAGGCAACGTCGGCGTCGATGTGCAGGCGTGGCTGCGGATCGTGGCGGCGCAGGTATTGGTTTAGCGCTTCGCTTGTGACGCCCTTGCGGATGCTGTCGGCGACAACTGCCAGGTCTTCGAGCAGGAAGCTGTTGAGCGGATCGTCCTCCGAAGCGGGCTTGTCGGGTTTGACGGGCTGGGAGCGGAATCGCAGCGGCGGATGCCCCTCGGCTGGAAAGAAGTCCGCCACGCCGAGGAACTGCAGCACCCACTGGGTGAGGTCTCGCAGGGCATCGCCGGAAACCTGCCCCTGGAGTTGCGTTTGTGCTTGTTCGGCTGCGGCCCGTTGATCGTCCTCGAATCCGCGCGTCCAATCCCGTCCGGCCAGCGCCCGCCCGAGGAACCAGGCTTCGCTGGAGAGCACGAAACTGTTCTCTACCAGTTGCCCGGCCATGGTGAACTTCGCGGCAAACAGCGCCGACTCTCGGTGTTGCGGCTCGCGGTAGCCCTGGTCGGCACCGTACAGCTCCTTGAGCGCAGCGGCGACGAGCCGGCTGTCGTACAGGTGGGCATAGAGCGTGTGACTCCATTCGCGCTTGTCGGGAAGCGCTTGCTTGCTAACGATACTCCCGGGTGCCCAGGGAGGGATGGGGCGCGTGCTGGGCGTGTCATGAAAGAATGCCCCATAGGTGCTGCTGCGCTTTTTGAGCTTGGGCGCCGATTGCGGCTGCAGCAATTCGACTGCATGCCAGTAGCGGACGATGTTCTCCTGCTCCATCAAGATTTCTTCCCTTTCATTTTTTGTTTTCTCTGCGCTCCGTGCAGCGGGCATTTCGCCCCTTCTGTTTGAATTGCCATGGACGCTGTGCTTGTGCGGCCCACCTTGGTTATGCGCTGATTTTCCATAATGCCATGGCTTTCCCACGGACGCTGTGCTTTGCCATCGTGGGTGTTGATGAGGCGGGATGTGTGCAGCGTGTCGGCGCAAAGCGCCGCCGCGCCCCGTGCCGACTTCGCCGTCTCGGCCATTCGGCTTCGATCCCTCACGCCTTCGCGCCTGCGGCGCTACGTTTACCTCCGGAGGAAATCCATGCGGGCTATCCCCGCCGCGCGAGCTTGGCGCCCCTCGATACCGCCGAACCGACTAGGCCGGATCGGCCAGGCCAGCGCCCCGCCTCATGGGCGGGGCTGGGGCGGGTAAGCCGGGGCTTGCTGCGGAAGGTTGTGCAGATGCGTGCCGTCCTCAACGCTGGCGGTTCTCGCCCATCACGGCACGAAGGACGGTTCACGGACATCCCGCCCGGCATTGCTCTGGAACTTCCACGCCACGCCTCAAGACTGGCGCCGCCGCAGGGTACGGCGGGGGCGTTCCTGCCAGTCGTCGAGGTACTGACCTAGCCCGCGTCCGGGAGCGAGCCGGTGCAGTCGTTGCGCGCGGAAGCCAAAGCGGCCCCGTCTCCTTTCGGAGCGGTTCGGCCCAAGGCGTCCTTGTGTTGTTGTGAATCCTGGCGGTGGTGCGGCTGCGCCTCGGGCTTCATGGCTGCAACCGTCCGGCGAAAACAATTTCCCCTGCGTTGTCATTGCGTTCGGCGCATTCCTCGCGGGACAAATTCTCTTCGCCTCCCGGCTCTCCACTGCGTTGCGACCGCAAGCGGTGCAGCCAGCCCGTCCCTCGCCGGCCGGATCACAACAAGGACGAGATGGGCGCGAACCTTGTTCCACCAAAAGGAGATCCATTATGGCCAACATCGGCAGTTTCACCGCAGACAAAGCCGGCTACACCGGCACGCTTCGCACCCTGACGCTCAACGTCAAGGTCAAGCTGGCTCCCAACGACAAGGGCGACAACGAAAGCGCCCCCGATTACCGCGTGCAGGCGGCGGGCTTCGACATTGGCGCGGCGTGGAAGAAAGTCAGCAAGGCCGAGCACCTCTATATCTCCGTGATCCTCGACGCCCCTTCGTTCCCAGCAACGGTCTACGCCCGGTTGATCGAGGAAGAGGACGGCACGCATAAGCTGATCTGGTCGCGCAATAAGCCCCAGGCGGCCTGATGGCCGCCAGCGCCCGGACCATGCGGCGGGGCGCAGTGCTCACCCCACCGTCTGGTTAGCGCCATGCGAAAGCCCTGTTCTTACGCCATCTGACCACTTCAACGCCTCGGGCAATCGCATGTGCGCAGCCCAGCGTCATTGCATATTCATGGAACAGCCTTTGGTCGGAAAAGACCTCTTCAAAATCTTGGGTTCCGTCCGGATTCTCTACAACAATGGCTGCGTGGGAGATGTCGTTGCCTTGGTCTTGTCCAATTTCTTCGGTAACGATAAGCATGTACCTGTTGGGCAATATTTTTTCCCCATCTATATCTTTTGCTTCGTTTAGAAGTTTGGATATTTTCTCTTGAAAGATATGGGTCGCATAATGATGTGTTGTCAAATTCTGATGATCTGCTGACTGCCCATCCCAGTCTAACCAAGCATCCCAGGTCACGTGGATTGAGATAAAAACCCTTCTGTTTGTCGCTTGTTTGATAGCATCTGCTCTTGTTAGATTCCAGTCTTCATAGTTCGCCAGAATCCATTGCGCATCCGGCAGGTTTTCACGAAATTTTGTCCACTGTTCAAGCGACAGATCACCAAAAACCAACCCTACTGAAGGGGATGTCGTTATCCCTGTACTATTCAACCTTGGGCGGCCGTTACTGAAGAAGTTTGATTTCCCTCCGATTGGCGGCGCCGGTTTGACGTAGGTGACGTTATCAATGTCGAATTGGGTATCTACCACTGGCCCTTTTACTTCCTGCTTTCCCGGAGCCTGTTGCATGATAGCAGTCATTCCCTTTGTGGCGAGATCGTTCCAGGCCCGGTGCAAGTCATCGTACTCTGGAAAAGGTTTTTCCAGATTTATGGGGACGTATTCAAAGGGCCACAGGAAAAAGCTGTCGAAGGAATCGCTGTGAAAGTAGCAGCCAGAAACAATGACCCCATCAACCTCATTGGTGTCATTTCGTACCCTGTGAGCGATTAGCTTGAGTAATGCATCGTGATCGAGTGCGGTGTAGCCATTATTGATAAACCAAATAATTGAAGTCGTTGTGCCTTCATGTTCAAGCCTGGACTGTTTGAGTTGTTTTTTTGCTTTGCTGATTGCCGTCTTGATTGGACCTTCCAAAATCCGATCAAAATTTCTCTGCTCAGGCGGAGGCAAAGAGTCACGATCCAAAACGACGACTGGTTTACTGGAGTTAAGGGGGCGGAATAGCGCGGCAAGTTTGGCCTGTCGCTCTGGTTTGGCTAAGCCCTCATCATCGAGCGCCTTTAACTCTATAACGCAGTTGCCCAGCACATAGTCCGCTCCAATTTGCTCTCGGCGGTCAGCATCTGGGTGTGCTCGTTTCCCCCCGGAATTTTCAACAACTTGGTCAATATCAGGTTCTGAAATCGGCCGTAGCCTGAAATGATCCATAAATGGATTAGGCATTGTGTCCTTTCCCTGTTGCTACCCACGATCCTTCTTTTAGCAGATTATTGCCGCTTGAAGACCTTGTAGTCGGCCAGCCGCGCTGGCGGAGCTTGTTTTCTTCTCTACTTTAAGCCGCTTTCTGAACTTCCTGTTGCCATGCGCATTCGGAGTGATGACGTGTCGATGCCTTGCACCGCCGGGCTTTGCGGGTTGCGCCCCGTGCCAACTTCGCCGTCATGGCCATTCGGCTCCAATCCCTCATGCCTTCGCGCCTGCGGGCTTGCCTCCGGGGGAAAGCCCTGCGGGCTATCCCCGCTGCGCATGGCTTGGCGCCCCTTGATGCCGCCAAACCGGCGTGCGCCGGATCGGCCGGGCCAGAGCCTACGGCTGGGCCGCTGCGAGCAGGCCTTCGGTCTGGCTCATCAGCACGGCTGTGCTGCATTGAATTTCACCGTATCCGTGCCTTTACGGAAATTCGCGTTTGCGGAAACGATACAACACTGGATCCCGCGCCTCCCAAAATTTCGTCATCTACTCCACCATATCGATCGAAATTGCCACCTGCGCTAGCTCGCCAAGCACGAGCACGAGCACGAGCCGGGGGAAACGCCGCCGCTCTAGTAGGAAAGCAGTTGGCCGCCGCTGCCGGGCACCTGCGCCGCTGCGCCCAGCCTGTTCGTCGCTAGGGCGCGGATCAGCACGTCACGATTGGTAAGGATGTGCTCGCGCATCAGTGCCTCGGCGCGGCCGACCTCGCGCAGCGCCAGCGCGTCCACGATGCGGTAGTGCTCCGCCAGCGCTTGCCGGCTGTGGTCGCGCTGGTACAGCAGCATCAGGGCGTCATGGTCGTGGGGATGCGATTTGCTGTCGAAGATGATGGGCAACTGCCGCGCGCGGCGCACGGCGTCGGTCAGCCAGCTGTTGTCCGCCAACTCCAGCAGCGCGTAGTGAAAGTCGAGATTCATGTTCTGCCACAGCAGGGCCTGCTGGTCGTTCCACTCTTCCTCGTGCAGCACCCGCCGCTGAGCCGCCAGGAGGCCGCCCAGGTGCTCCTGTTCGGCGTGCATCAGGCCGCGCTCGCCGATCAGCCGGCAGCCCAAGCCCTCGAGCGTGGCCCGCACGGTGAAGGCGTCCTTGATGTCCTTGGGCTGGAAGCGGCGGACCAGGAAGCCGCGATTGGGCTGGTAGACCAGCAGGCCCTCGTCGGCGAGCCGGGCCAGCGCATCGCGCACCGGCGTGCGGGAGACGCCCAACTCCTGGGCCAGTGTGACCTCCATCAAGTGGGACCCGGGCGGAATCTCGCCGTCGAAGATGCGGTTGCGCAGGATATCCGCGACTGATAGCGCGCGGGTCCGGGAAGTTTCGGGAGAAGACATCTTTCTGGTTTGAGGATTCAGTCGGTGTGGATGTGTCGGCTGCGGATGAGATTACCCCACATTGTCCGCTCGCCGGCAAGGAACCGGCTGGTCTGCTCGGGCGTCGAGGGGAATTTCTCTGCTCCGCTGGCCTCGATCGCCTGGGCGAGCTGCCCGTCATCGAGCGCCTGCGCGAGGGCGCCATGCAGCTTGCCGACAATCTCCTTCGGCGTTTCGGCCCGCGTAAACAGGCAGGTCCAGCTATAGATCTCTACCGGGATGCCCGATTCCTTCAGCGTGGGCACGTCCGGCAGCGACGCGATCCGCGCGCGCGATGTCACCGCGAGCGGCCGCAGCGTGCCGCTGCGGATATGGGGCAGCACGGTGGCAGGATTGGAAAACATCATCTGCACCTGGCCGCCGATGGTGTCTGCGATGGCCGGCGCATTGCCGCGATAGGGGATGTGCGTGAGCACGACGCCGGTCGCCTGCGCGAACAGTTCGCCAGACAGGTGGGAAGTGTTGCCATTGCCCGCGCTGCCGAAGTTGATCTGCCCGGGCTGCGCCCGTGCCATGCGCAGCAGGTCTGCCAAGGTCTTCGCCTTCGATGCCGAATTGACGACGAGCACGTTCGGGCCGCGGCTGACGCAGCCGACCGGCGTGAAGTCGCGGGCCGGATCGTAGGGCGGGCGCGCCATCATCAATGGCGCGTTGATCTGCTCGGCGGGCGTCCCCAGCAGCAGGGAATAGCCGTCCGCCGGCGCGCGCAAGACCTGCGCGGCACCCAGCGTGCCGCTGGCGCCGCTCTTGTTCTCCACCACCACGGATTGGCCTAACTGCCGGGACAGGTTCTTCGACAGCAGGCGGGCGATCGTGTCGGTGGTCCCGCCAGCAGGGAATGGCACGACCAGCGAGAGCGGTCGCGCGGGCCACGCAACGCTCGTTTCGGCGTGCGCCCAGGAGGCGGTGCAGACGGTGCCGACGAGCGCGAGCAGCAGGACGGGCCGAGTCCGGTAGAGGGATTTCAGGGTAGGCATGTGCAGGTCTCCTGTTTTCTTCATGTATGCATGATGGCGTATTGAATGCTTTAAGAATACTTTATTTCTTGAAAAAATGAAAACATGCATACATACTGCTCGAACCACGACCAGCCTGACTCATCATGCGAAAGA
Organism: Cupriavidus sp. PET2-C1; assembly: GCF_054515855.1. NCBI lineage: Bacteria > Pseudomonadati > Pseudomonadota > Betaproteobacteria > Burkholderiales > Burkholderiaceae > Cupriavidus > Cupriavidus sp. PET2-C1. The sequence goes on along the minus strand of NZ_CM137259.1, from coordinate 2,316,894 downwards.
CTGCCTTGCTCCAGAAACTGATCCACGCACCGGAACTTCTTGTCATGCCGGGTGCCTTTGACCCTCTGTCCGCCCGCATCGCGCAGGAGGCGGGTTTTCCCGCCGTGCAGTGCTCCGGCTTCGGCATTTCCGTGAGCCGGCTGGGACTGCCGGACTACAGCTTCCTCTCGCTGTCCGATATGGTCGCGGCCACGCAGCAGATAGTCGACGCCATCGACCTGCCGGTCATGGCCGACGGCGATACCGGCTTTGGCAATGCCGTCAACGCTTGGTATGCGGTCAAGGCCTTTGAGCGCATTGGCTGCGCGGGCGTCAATATCGAGGACCAGGTCATGCCCAAGCGCTGCGGCCACCTGGAGGGCAAGTCCATCGTGCCGCTGGACGAAGCGGTGCAGAAGATTCGCGCTTGCGCCGAGGCGCGCACGGATCCGGATTTCGTGATCAACGCGCGCACCGACGCGCTTGCGGTAGGCGGCATCGAGGAAGTGATCCGTCGCGGCAATGCCTACCTGGAGGCCGGGGCGACCATGATCTTCGTGGACGGCATGACGTCCAAGGAGCTGGCGCGGCAGGCCGTGCAGGGAATTCGCGGCCCAGTGGCGATCAATGTGGTGGAAGGCGGCAAGTCACCCGAGGCCTTCACGTTCGAGGAGATGCAGCGCATCGGCATTGCGCGCGTGAGCCTGCCCGCCACGCTGATGCTGGCTGCCATCCAGGGCATGCGCGACGCGCTGGCGGCGCTGCGCGCCAACGGCTACGCCGGTGGCCCCGGCGCGCGGTTGGCGGACTTTCGCGAGCAGCTCGAGCTGGTCGGCTTCAAGGAGGTGTTCGCGCTGGAGCAGCGCTATTTGGCCGGGCTGCAGCATCCCGGCACCGCACAGTGAGGTGGGCACTATGTATGCATCACCGCGCAATATCATCGAGAAAATCTGGGACCAGCACGTTGTGGCGCAGCTGGATGGCGAGCAGGCGCTGCTACATGTCGACCGGGTCTTCCTGCACGACCGCGCCGGGCCGCGCGTGCTGGCCGGCCTGGAGGAGGGGGGGCATCGCGTAGCGCATCCGAGCCTTGTGTTCGGCACCATGGACCACATCGTCGACACTCAGCCGGGCCGGGGCGACGACACGCTGGTTCGGGGCGGGCGCAGCTTCATTGAGGCCTTTCGCGCCGCCACGCAGCGCTCGGGCATCCGCCTGTTCGACCTGGGCACTCCACGTCAGGGCATCGCGCACGTGATCTCGCCGGAGCTGGGCATCGCCTTGCCGGGCACCACCCTGGTCTGCTGCGACAGCCATACCTGCACGGTTGGGGGCATTGGCGCGCTGGCATGGGGCATCGGCACTACCGAAGGCGAGCACGCTGTCGCCACGCAGTGCCTGGTGCGAAGCAAGCCACGGACCATGCGGGTGTCGTTCCATGGCAGCCTCGGGCCGGCGGTGTCGGCCAAGGACATGGTGCTGGCCTTGATCGGCAGGTTCGGCGTCAGCGGTGGCGACGGGCATGCCATCGAATTTTCGGGCGAGGCAGTGCGGACGCTGGATGTGGAGGGGCGGCTGACCCTATGTAATATGGCCGTCGAGTTCGGCGCCTGGACTGGTCTGGTGGCGCCAGACGCGCGTACCGTCGAATGGCTGGCGGGGCGGCCCTTTGCCCCTTCAGGTGCCGCCTGGGATGCAGCGGTTTCGGATTGGCTCGCGCTGCGCTCGGACGACGACGCGCACTGGGACAAGGAGCTGGAGTTGGACTGCGCGGAGCTCGCTCCCCAAGTGAGCTGGGGAACCCATCCCGGCCAGGTCGTGGGCATCACCGGCGCAGTGCCGCCTCCCGCTGACGCGGATGCCGAGCGCGCGCTCCGCTATATGGCGCTGCACCCCGGGCAGCCGATGCTGGGGATTCCCATCGACGCGGCCTTCATCGGCTCCTGCACCAATAGCCGCCTGCCCGACCTGCGCGCCGCCGCGCAGGTGGTGCGAGGACGACGCGTGCGCCCTGGCGTAAAGGCCATCGTGGTGCCCGGATCGACCAGTGTGAAGCATGCCGCAGAAAGTGAGGGCCTGGATCGCGTGTTCACGGAAGCAGGCTTCGAGTGGCGCGAAAGCGGCTGCTCGTTGTGCTTCTTCGCCGGCGGCGATCACTTCGACCAGCCTGGCAAGCCCGGGCGCCGCGTGATCACCAGCACCAACCGCAACTTCGAGGGCAGGCAGGGCCCGGGTGTGCGCTCTCACCTGGCCAGCCCGGCAACGGTGGCGGCCTCAGCCGTCGCCGGCTGCATCGCCGATCCACGCCCGCTGCTGCGCTAGGGAGCATCACATGGAACAGTTCATCCAACTGAAGGGAATCGCCGCGCCGCTGATGCGAGCCAACATCGATACTGACCTTCTCATTCCCTCGCGCGAGATCAACTCACCCGGGCGAGATGGCTATGGTGAGAAGCTGCTCGCGCCTTGGCGCTATGAAGCCAGCGGGAGCGGGAACGGACAGCGTGTCGAGCGCCCCGACTTTGTGCTCAATCGCGAACCCTACCGCCGGGCGACGATCCTGCTGGCCGGCGAGAACTTCGGCAGCGGATCCTCGCGCGAGGCCGCCGTCTGGGCGGTGCGGCAGTTTGGCCTTCGCTGCGTCATCGCGCCGTCGTTCGGCGCGATCTTCCAGAGCAACTGCTACCGCAATGGCGTGCTGCCGGTGGTGCTGCCCGCGAATGAAATTGCCGTGCTGGCTGCCGAAGCCGAGCGGGAGGTGCTGGAGCTGATCGTCGATCTTGAGTCCTGCACGGTGCGGCACCCGCGGGGCCGCTGCTTGCCGTTCATCGTCCCCCCGAGCGAACGCACCCTGCTGCTCGAAGGGCTCGATGCCATTGGCCTGACTTTGAAGCGCCGGGCCGAGATCGAGGCGTACCAGGCGGCGCTGCGTGAGGCGCGTCCCTGGGTTTTGGCCGTAGAAGAGCCGCTTTGACATCTCAGGTGGCCAGATCATGCTGGCCACCTTACCGCAACGGCTCGATCCAGGCCATGACAAACACTGCATTCATCGGACTCGACTACATTGTCGATATCACGCATCCGGACGGCAAGATCGCGCATTGCATCTCGCGATGAGTGGTGAGTGGCGTCGTCAAGACGTCTCGATGCCGCTCCAGACCTCAGCTTGGAATGGCTGGATCTACACGACGCTCGTCTTCACAAGATTGCGCCCGCCGCCCTTCGCCGCATAACAAGCACTGTCCGCTGTCTTTATCCAGGCATCCCACGCCCCGCCATTCCGGTCGCTCCAGGCCACACCGATGCTCGCGGTAACGCTAACGCGCCCGCCGTCGATCACAATGGACATCGCTTCGATTCGCTTGCGAAGCCGTTCAGCGACCGCTCTGGCAGCTTGCTCGTCGACGTTCGGAAGAAAGAGCGCGAACTCCTCGCCTCCGTATCGCGCAAGGACGTCCCCCTCCCGCAATCCATCTCGGACAGCTGTAGCAACCGACGCCAGAACGAGGTCCCCCACAGGATGTCCGAACCTGTCGTTGATCTGCTTGAAGTGGTCCACATCCAGGATCGCGAGAGCGCTGTTTGCGAGCGGCGCTGGAGGAAGGCGCCCCAGGAACCATCGGCGGTTACCGACGCCGGTCAGCGCATCGGTGTCCGCTGCAAGCTGAAGACCCGCTTCGCGCCGCTCCCTGACGAGCGTCACAACCAGCAGTGCAATCCAGAAATTGAAGAATATCTGAAGAAAAAAGGCAGTCGAAAAGTCAAATTCCGATGGAATATCGAGAACGATGCAAACGAGGCGCACAGCATAGATCAGCGCACTCACGAGCAGGCACGCAGCCAACGGACGACGCGCAGGCAGTGGCTCGCTATGTCGGTCCAGCCATATCTCGACTGCCGAAGCTGCCAGTGACATTACCGCAGTCAAGTGAAAGACGCTCGCCCGCTGAGAATTCACAAGCGGGAATCCCGACACGATGCCAAATAGGAACCATACTGCCGGCACGAGTACGACAATCCAGTAAAGGCTCCGGCGGCGGCCACTCAGGCGCCGTATGCCGTCCCAGAGCAGCGGATAGGCGATCGTCCCTAAAAGAAGACTCAAATGCGTCCACAGCCAAAGCGGTAAGGCGGCCCGCTCCCCAAACGCAGCCAGCACTGCACCAATTGCCAAGGCAATCAAAGCAACGGCGAGACGCCCTAAACCCGTGGGCCGGGACGAACGCTTGCGGCTATGCAAGATCGCCGCAGCGCCTGCAATCAACGAGGTGTTGTGCAGAAGAATAATGGTGCCCACATCGAAAGTCGGGTGCATATAGCCCCTTCGGTTCCCATACACGAATTATCGAAGAAGCACTTTTTCACAAAGATGACTGGCGCGATTGGGATTTGCCGCAGCCCAAATCGCGCATGCACAGTGACTCGCCGCGGAGCCGGTTAGCGACGCCCACTTTGGTATCGAAGTGGACGACGCGCTCGGAATGGCAGCGCAAACCGAAGTATAACTGCGGCCGGGCCGACGAACCGTCGCTCGTCTGCTGCGGATTCAACCTGTCGATGCAACGGATTGATGGCATCGTTCGGCCGGTGTATCGAAGTCTAGTGTCTTTCGGGGGGGGGGGGCGCTCATTGAGCCGCCTCGCTCCGGCTAGCCCCGGCGGGCCTGGCGCTCAGAAGACGTGGCGGATGCCGACCTGCGCGCCAATCATGTTCTTCTGTCCGGGCGCCTGTGCGCAGTTGAACAGGTAGCCGGTGAAGGGGCCATCATTGGCCAGGCTGCCGTTATGCGCCCACGCGGTCGTGAGATAGACGTCGGTTTGCCCCACGCGCTCATACAAGCCCGATGGGCGTCCCGTCAGACGAACCGTGGGATGGGCCCGCGTTGCGGCGTCTGGTCCGGGAGCGCGATCTCTTTCCGGTCGATGTAGCACCACCCCCAACCCTCAGGCGGGTCATACCCCTCAATGATTGGATGTCCGGTTTTCTCGAAATGCGCGCGTGCATGCTTGAGGGGAGAGCTATCGCAGCAGCCAACGTGACCGCAGGATCGGCACAAGCGAAGATGCACCCACGGACTGCCCACTTTGAGGCATTCTTCGCAACCCAGAGCGCTTGGCACGACATCGCGGATCGTATTCGTATGGTCACAGGTCTTCATTCCACCTCCTTTGGCAGTCTGCTGAGGTAACTGTGGATCTGGGAAATGGCAGCGGCTCCATCGCCGACTGCGGCGGCAACGCGCTTGGTCGAGCCAGCGCGGACGTCGCCGATCGCAAAGACTCCGGCCATGCTGGTCTCGAGCGATGAGGTCGATGCGCCAGTCAGAATGAAGCCCTTGTCATCCGTCGCAATTGAATCGTTGAGCCAGCAGGTATGCGGCGTCGCGCCGATGAACAGGAACAGGTGGCAGATATCGTAGTGCGTCGAGATTCCGCTGGCGCGATCGCGAACAGTGGCGCTGGCGAGCGTGTCGCCATTGGGGGCGAGTTCGGTCAGATCCGTACCGACATGGATCTCCACGTTGGACAGCGCCGAGATGCGGTCGATGAGGTAGCGTGACATCGTCTCCGACAGGTCTCGCCGGACGAACACGTGAAGCCGCTTCACGTGTGGCGCGAGAAACACGATGGCCTGGCCCGCCGAGTTGCCGCCGCCGACAAGAGCGATTTCCTTTCCGGCACACAAGCGGGCTTCGATTGGGGACGCCCAATAGGAAACCCCGGAGCCCTCGAAATGCGCGAGACCGGCAATGTCGGGTTGTCGGTAGGCGGCGCCCGAGGCAATCACGACAGCACGCGCTGCCACTGTCGAGTCGTCGGAGAGCTTGAGCGTCAGCCGATCCGCGTTGCGATCGAGCTGCCCCACGCTCACAGGGATGGCCACCTCAGCCCCGAATTTGAGGGCCTGGTTGAATGCGCGGCCAGCGAGCGCCTGTCCCGAGATGCCTGTAGGAAAACCTAGATAATTTTCGATTCGCGCCGACGCGCCGGCTTGGCCGCCCATAGCACGCTCGTCCAGAACGATCACCGAGAGGCCTTCCGAAGCGCCGTAGACCGCCGCGGCTAACCCAGCCGGTCCCGCGCCGACGATGGCGACGTCGTAGGTCTTCTGCTGATCGATTTTACGGATGATGCCGAGACAGGCCGCCAGCTCCCGCTCATTGGGCCGTTTCAGCAAATTGCCGCTAGGGCAGACCACCAGCGGCAGGTCGGTGGGGAGAAGCGCCATCCGCTCAATAAAGCTGCGGCCCCCGCCATCGACTTTGGGGTCCATGACTTGGTTGGGATAGCCGCTGCGGGTCAGGAAACCTTGGAGGCGCAGAAGGTGCGCATCGTCTGGCGCACCAATCAGGATCGTGCCCGAGCCGCCGTGTTCGATCAATCTGACGCGGCGCAAGATCAGCGCACGCATGACGATCTCGCCGACCTCCGCTGATCCGATCATCAGGGCTCGCAAATGCGGCGGATCGAACGGAAGCAGGGTAGCGCCGTGCCGACCGGCTCGCGCCGAGGCGAGCGATGCGCGGCCGTCAATCTGGCTGACTTCTCCCGTGAACTGCCCTGCGCGATGGGTGGTGATTGGCGTTTTCTCGTCAAGGCCATCCCGGCGCAGAACATCGATCGAGCCATCCAGCACGAGCCACACGGGCACATTCCTTTCTCCCGTGGCGAAGACAATCTCACCCGCCCCAAAATACCGCGGCGGACCGCTCGCGAACCGGCGCGCCGCCTCAACCTGGATCGGTGTCAGGACGGGGTATATCTGGTGCCTGCGCTCTCCGGCACCGTCTGCATGCTGCTGCATCATATGAGCCTGCTCCTCGCGAGAGCGGAGTCCGGTGGATTCATCGCCAGAACCGTCAGCTTCGGGAAGTTTGGCGGTGGTTGGCGTGAACCAGCGCAGCGTCACGCGAGGCGAGTTTCGATCGGCAACCCGGATTTCAACGTCTTCGTCATACTGGTTGTCCTCGAGTATCTTCGCAAAGCGTCTGATATACCAATCAACCTTTGGTATGGCCGATTGGCTCGAAGGCATCACAGGATGTTCGAATCGGCCGGCGATCCCCGTGGCCTTCACGTCTGGATCCCGCTCAATTTCCTCGCGACGCCAATCCCCTAAGGCTGCGCTCATGGTTTCGGGCCGTGGCCGCTCCTTTCACTTGCGCACGGTTGGTTCGCGCATCGATCCCCGTCATCTCGTGCGATCCCAGGTGATATCAAAATTTTTGAACAACATTGACAATACCGATTGGCTGTTCGCGCACTTTCCTTCGCTATAGTTCTTCACATGGACGGCGCGAATACGCAACAGGGCGAACAAGGCGCCGCCATGCAAGAACCCAAATTCATTGAATAAATTTCATCGGAGATATCACATGTCGAACGCCAAACTTGAAGTCCTGACCCCGCGCAACAGCCAACTGATCATCATCGACCACCAGCCCCAGATGGCTTTTGGCGTGCAGTCGATGGACCGCCAGACCATGAAGAACAACGTCGTGGGCCTGGCCAAGGCGGCGAAGATCTTCGATGTGCCGACCACCATCACCACGGTCGAAAGCGATTCGTTCTCCGGCTACACCTACCCCGAACTGCTCGACGTCTTCCCCGGCAAGAAAACGCTGGAGCGTACCTCGATGAACTCCTGGGACGACCAGAAGGTGCGCGACGCGCTGGCCGCCAATGGCCGCAAGAAAGTGGTGGTGGCCGGCCTGTGGACCGAGGTCTGCAACACCACCTTTGCGCTGTGCGCGATGCTGGAAGGTGACTACGAGATCTATATGGTGGCCGATGCTTCGGGCGGCACGACCAAGGAAGCGCATGACTACGCCATGCAGCGCATGGTTCAGGCCGGCGTGGTGCCCGTGACCTGGCAACAGGTCATGCTGGAGTGGCAACGTGACTGGAAGAACCGCGAGACGTACGACGATGTGATGGCCGTGGCCAAGGAGCACTCGGGCGCCTATGGCATGGGCGTCGACTACGCCTACACGATGGTCCACAAGGCCGAGCAGCGCACCGCCACGAAGCACGAGTCGCTGGCGCCGGTCCATGCGCAGGTGATCGAGCGCTAATTCTGCATTCGCGGGCTGGACGCTTCATAGGGCGTCCAGTCGCGGCTTGAAGCTAGATCACGATCTCAAATGAAAAAGGGAACTCCCATGTCCAAACTACCTTTGCTCGAACCCGCCGATTGTGCATTGATCCTCGTTGATGAACAGGCAGGCCTTGCGTTCGCTGCGGGTTCTCAAGACCCCCAGATTCTGCGCAGCAATGGCCTTGCGGTCGCGAAGACGGCGGTTGCTTTTGGCTTGCCGGTTGTGGTCTCCACCTCGGCCTCGAAGGTGTACAGCGGCCCATTGATGCCGGCCTTTCGAGACGTGCTGCAAAACGTCACGCCGATTGAACGCCGCAACATGAACCTTTGGGAAGACGATGCGGTGCGCGACGCGATTACGGCTACCGGAAAGCGCACGCTGGTCATCGCCGGCATGCTGACGGAGGCCTGCGTGAGTTTCCCGGTTCTTTCGGCGCTGTCCGAGGGATATCAAGTCGTCGTCGTTGCCGATGCTTGCGGTGGACTGACACCAGCAAGCCATGACCTTGCGTTGAGACGGATGGCTTCCGCCGGCGCAGTCATGACTTCCTGGCTCCAGCTTCTTCTCGAATTCCAGAGGGACTGGACTCGTCATGACACCTATGAGAAGGCTCGCTCGATCGTGGTTGAGCATGGTGGCGGGTATGGCACGGGCCTCGCGTATGCGCGTGACATGATCAAGCCGACATGAGCCTCCTCAATGCGGGCGCTTAATGTTCTGTGCTCCGTGCTCCGTGCTCCGTGCTCTGTGCGCTGCGAAATGATTGATCGGTCTTCCGGGTCCGTCCGAGAAGGGCCCACTTATGCCGGGAGCGTGGTCATGGTAGAGGCAAAAGAAGCCGGTCTCGGACGGCGGCTCGCCGCGCTGATCCGGCAGGCCAATATCCGCGTCGACTGGCCTGCCGCTCATCGGGGAGAAGTGGTGGCACCCGGGTTCAGGCTACCGGCTTGCGCCCGACGCTGCGAATGAGCTGGGAGACACGCCCCATGTACTGGTCGAAGTACTGGTTGGCCTGTGCCTGGCTGTCGATGGGCCGCGCGACGGTGCGGCCTTCGGCTTCGAGCTTGGCCCGGATCTCCGGTTTGGCTAGCGCGTCCCCGATCGCACCGCGCAGCAAGGCGACCCGTTCGGCGGGCGTGCCCTGCTTGACGAAGTAACCACCGCTGATCACGTATTCGAAGTCGGGCACCTGCCGGCTTTGCGAGATCAGGGGGATGTGTCTGAGCGGCGCAGGCAACGACTTCGAAAAGCTCGTCAGGACCTTGAGGCGGCCCTGTCCCTGCATGCTGTCGAACGCGGACTGGTAGGGCAGGATGGCGAAGTCCACCTCGCCGCCGGCAACGCCCTGCAGCGCGGGGGCGGCGCCCTTATATGGCACGTGAAGGAAGGGCGTGCCGATGCGGGTGCCGAGGGCGTCGCCCATCAGGTGATAGATCGAGTCGATGCCGACCGTGGCGTAGGTCAGCGGTTTGCTCTTGTTCTGCTTCGCCAGGTCGAGGAACTTGTCCAGCGTGTCGGCAGGCAGGCCGCTGCGCACGAGGAGGACGATATTGGCGTCGCTGATGGGGGCCGCCAGCATGAAGTCCTGGGGCTTGTAGCGGGCTGCGGGATTCAGCAACGGGGACAGAAACACCTCGTTGATCGAGCCGTGAAAGAAGGTATACCCGTCGGCCGGCGCGGCCAGCACCTTGTTGGCGCCTATCACCCCGGTGCCGCCCCCATAGTTTTCGACGACCACCAGTTGCTTCACGCTCTTGCCGATGGACTCCCCGAATATGCGTGCAGACGTATCGCTGGCACCGCCCGCCGGATAGGGCACCACCAGCGAGAGGGGCCGGCTCGGGAAGATCTCCGCCGCGAAGGCTGGCAGGGTTGCGAGCAATGGGGAGCCGGCAGTCAGGCTGGCGTATTGCAGGAAGCGGCGGCGGGTGTGCGAAATCATGTTTGTCTCCTGTCGTTTATTTCTTTTAAGCGAGGTAGCTGCGCGCGAGGCTTGCCCAGAATGCGGCGCCTACCGGGAGGGCCTCGTCGTTGAAGTCGTACATGGGGTTGTGGACCATGCAGCCACCGTCTTCGCCGGTGCCATTGCCCAGGCGGACGTAGGCGCCGGGCCGATGTTCCAGCATGTAGGCGAAGTCCTCGCTGCCCATCACCGGCGCTCGCGCCACGACGTTCTCCTCGCCCAGCAGGCGGATCGCCACCTCGCGTGCACGCTCGGTCTGGCAGTCGTGATTGACCAGGACGGGATACTTGCGCTCGTAGACCACGTCGGCGTCGAGCTGGAAGCTGCGGGCCTGCGTGACCACGAAATCCCGCAGGCGGGCTTCGATGTGGGCGCGCACGCTGGGGTCGAGCGTTCTCACGCCAATCTTGATCGTCGCGGTTTCCGGGACGATGTTGTAGGTCGCGCCGGCCTGAATGGAGCCGACGGTAATGACCGCCGACTTCAGTGCATCGATCTCGCGGCTGACGATGGACTGCAGGCCAAGCACGATGCTGGCCGCACCCTGCATCACGTCGATGCCGTGATGCGGCATGGCGCCATGGGCCGACCGCCCGGTCAGTGTCACCGTGGCGCGGTCGAACGAGGCCATGGCCGGACCTGTGATGAGGCCGATCTGCCCGACCGGCAAGCCCGGGGAGTTGTGCAGGGCATAAACCTCATCACAGGGAAATCGCTCGAACAAGCCGTCTTCCAGCATGCGCAACGCGCCGCCTTCGTTCTCCTCGGCCGGCTGGAAGATCAGGGTCAGCGTCCCATTGAAATCGACGGACTCGGCCAGATACCGCGCCGCGCATAGCAGGATAGCCGTGTGCCCGTCGTGACCGCAGGCGTGCATCTTGCCGGGCAGGGTGCTGGCGTAGTCCAGCCCCGTCTTTTCCTGGATAGGCAGCGCGTCCATGTCGGCGCGAATGCCCAGGGTCCGCTCGCCGCGCCCTTTCCTCAGTGTGCCGACAACGCCCGTCGTGCCCAGGCCGCGGTGGACTTCGTAGCCCCAGCCCGCCAGCAGTTCGGCGACGAGGTCACCGGTGCGATGCTCCTCGAACGCCAGTTCGGGATGCGCGTGGATCTGGTGGCGGATCGCCACGAACTCTGGCGCGATGGCCTTGATGGCGCGCCGCAGGTCGGCGGGGTAGGGGCTCATGGGTTCGTCGGTATCAGGTGAATTGCCCGATTATCTTCGGATGCTTCCGTCGTATCCATGACAACTCTGAGGGCAAATCGTTGTATAAACGACAACAGTCAGACAACAATCAGACGACGAGTCAGGGATAGCGGATGGAAGACATGCTGGATCGGAAGCGGGCGCTGTGCCTGCTGCAGATCATCGAGACGGGCTCCGTGCGGGGCGCGGCGGAGGTGCTGGAGCTGGACCCCTCGGTGGTGAGCCGCGCGGTGGCCAAGCTCGAGGAGGACACGGGCTTGACGTTGCTGGAGCGGCGCGGGCGAGGCGTGGTCGTCACCGACGCCGGCCGCATGATCGCGCTCTTCGCCCGCCGCCAGCAGGACCTGCACGACACGTTCCTGGCCGAGGTCAACAACCTGAAGAACGCCCAGCGCGGGCACATCGAAGTGGTCTTCGGCGAGGGCTTCATCGACCTGGTGTTCGAGCCGGTGCTGCGCGAGTTCCTGGTCGCACATCCCGACGTGACCTACAACATCCGGGTGGCGGGCACCGAAGAAACGGTACGCTGCATCCTGGAAGACGTCGCGCACATCGGCCTGGTGTTCCAGCCGCCCAACGACGAGCGCCTGCGCTCGCACTACTCGCGGCTGGCACCAATCCGCCTACACGTTCGCAAGGACCATCCGCTGGCGCGGCGCCGCAATGCGCTGACACTGGCGGACCTGGCGCCGCACCAGGGAGCGGCGCTGGTCGAGTCCTTCGGCGTGCGCAAGCACGTACAGGCGGCGGAGCTGGACGAGCACGTCACGCTGAAGCCCATGCTGGTCACCAACTCGTTCAAGGTCTTGTGGGAATTCGCGGCGATGGGGCTGGGCTACATCATGACGCCGCGCTCGGTGGCGCTGAAGGGCGCTCAGTTTGCCGATCTGATATCGCTGCCGCTGGCGAATCCGATCCTCAATAACAGCCGCATCCACGTCGTCACGCGAGCCGGGCGGCCGTTGTCGCCGGTAGCTGGCACCCTTCTGCGGCACCTTGTCAAGGCGTTGCCCTCGGTCTGAGCTCACGCCGAGGGCGGGCTGTCGCGTGTGACTCCCAGTCTCGCTTTCGGGGTGATCGTACTTTTTGTCCAGACCCCCGTTTATTGCCATAATAGCGACCGTTTCTGACCAGATCCCGCAAGGGATCGGTCAATCGTCTGTTAGTCGTAAGGCACTTTTTTGAGTGGCGCATGGAAGAACAAATCACCGTCTACGCTTTCCCGGTATTCCTGCTCTTGATGCTGGCGGAACTGGCCTACGGCCTGTTCGTCGGTCGCAATACCTATCGCCTGAATGATGCCCTCAGCAATCTGAGCCAGGGCTTGCTAAGCCAGCTGGTGGCCAGTGTCAGCCAGCTCTTTCAGATCGGCCTGTATATCTTGACGTGGCGCCGGGTGGCACTGTTTCCACATGCCGGCCTGTGGGGCAGTGTCTGGGGTTGGCTGCTGGCGATCGTGATGTTCGATTTCTGCGACTACTGGCTACATCGGGTCGGGCATGAAAGTGCTGTGTTCTGGGCCGCCCATGCCGTGCATCACCAGAGCCAGGATTTCAATCTGTCCACCGCACTGCGGCAGGAGAGCACGGTTGCCTTCCTGGGATGGCCGTTTTACTTGCCGATGGCGTTGGCCGGGGTTGCCCCGCAGCAGTTTGCGCTGGCCGGCCTCATCGTGCTGCTATACCAGTTCTGGATCCATACCGAGCACATCGGCAAGCTGGGCTGGTTTGACCGCGTGTTTTCCTCGCCGTCCAACCATCGTGTGCATCATGCGGTCAACGACCAGTACCTGGACAAGAACTACGGCGGGATGCTGATCATCTGGGACCGGCTGTTCGGCACGTTTGCCGAGGAAGGGGAGAAGCCGGTGTATGGTACTCGCAGCCCGCTCAATAGCTGGAGTCCGCTATGGGCTGTGGCTTCCGGCTATGTGCCGCTGTGGCAGCTGGCGCGCCGTGCGCCACGCTGGCAGGACAAGCTCAAGGTGTGGTTCAAGGCGCCGGGCTGGCTGCCACCCGGCGTGAGCGACGATAGTGCGCCCTTTGACCTGCAGCGTGCACGCCAGCGCTTCGATCCGCCGCTGGTGGCCGGCGCCGCGCCAGCGGCCCTGCTGCAGTTCGCGCTGCTGATGGCGGCAAGTGCCGGCTATCTGTGGCAAAGCGATCAGATGGGGCGCGGCCTGCTGTGGGGGTTGGCACTGTTGCTGATTGCCGGTCTGGCTGGTCTGGGCGCCCTGCTGCAAGGGAGGATACGGCCACGCAGCCTGCTGGGGCTGGATGTGCTGCTGTTGCTGCTGGCCGGATTGCTGTTGCGCTGACCGAGCGCCGCTCATGCGCAGCAGATTTGTCACGCCATCCGCCTTTCGGGAAGACGGCTTGTCCCGAAGGGCGCCTCAGCGATCCGCGCTGCGTGCCAGCGACTCCCGGCGAACAACCGACGGTGGCTTCCCGAACCAGCGCTGACAGGCTCGGGTCAGCACGGACTGGTCCGCGAAGTCCAGCAACTGCGCCACCTGCGAAAGCCCGATGTCGGCTTGCGCGAGCAGTTGGCCGGCGAGTTCGCGCCGCGCCGCGTCCTTGAGTATCTCGAAGGTCTGCCCGTCCTCCCGGAGCGGTCGTTGCAGGGTGCGCGGATGCAGGTGCAGCACGCGCGCGACGACCACGAGGTTGACCGGTCCCAGCCTCATCTGGGTGCGCAAGATCTGGAGCACCTGGTCGATCAGCGAAGCCTTTGCCCGAGGCGCCGCCGCGACGAGGTAGCGCTCCACGAAGGCCTGGAGCTGATCGTGCGACGGCGTGGCGGACTGCGCCTGCGTCGGGGTCGTCGACGGCAAGACCGGCGAGGCCGTCAAGATCTACGTGGTGAAGACCGCGAATGCAGCGCTGGATGCCGACACGCTTGCCGCGTACTGTCGCGAGCGGCTGACGGCATACAAGGTGCCGAAGCTGATCGAATTTGTCGACAGCCTGCCCAAGTCCACCGTCGGCAAGGTGTTGCGCCGCGAACTGCGGAACTGACGTCAGCCGGTGAAGTGTCGTCGCGGACTGGAAGCCGGTCAGAGGCCCATCCATCTTGATCAGGCACTGATCGCAGCATATATGGCGGCATCTATGGCGGGGCCCTCCCCGAAAGGACTCCGCGCAAGAAATTCCGGCGTATGCAGGCTGCCACTGTGCGGCTCGATATCGATCTGCTCGTAAGGCAGGCCGATGATCAAGGCAGCAGATGCCTCTCGAAGAACGCGGCAATCTTGCGGTTGGCCTCGGTGACGTCGGCGCGGTCAAATCCCGGCGGATCGTTGAGCAGGTCTCCCACGAGCCCGTCGAGGCCGGGTGGGTGCGGCGATAAAAGCGCGCCATGCCCGCCCGCGGGCAGGTCGGCGATATGCTCGCAGGTCTGGCAAGCCGCGAGCACGCGGTCTGCGTGAAAGCGCGGGATCAGCCAGCGGTCCTGCTCGGCCGTGACCAGGCCAAGCGGCACGGCTGGCCGGGCCAGCGAGCTCATGTCGAAATCGGCGGCGGCAGGCACACCGGCTACCGCTGCGGCAATACGGGGGTCGGCCGCGGCGCGCGGGGTATCGTCATCGAAGCGGTGATGGATCACGCGCAGGGCCACCCACTTCTTCGGCCCGTCCAGCGGGCCACCGGTCAATCTTGTGATCAATCCGACGCAGGACTGGAAGTCTTCCGCAATATGCTCATCGCAATGCTGCATGAAGCGGGCCGGCGACCACCTGCCACCGGCCAGGCTCAGCACGGTGTGGCCACCCGCGGACATGCCGAACACGCCCACCTTGTCGAGGCGGAGCATGGGGGCGAAACGCGGATCGCGTCCCATCGCGTCGATCGCGCGCGACACCTCCGCGGGCCGGATCGTCCAGCTATCGGGGCCGGGGTCGCTGTCATCCAGGTAGTTGTCGGCCCGGTGCTGCGGCATGGCAATGATGAATCCGGCCTCAACCAGGTCGCGTGCCAGGTCGGCATGCACCCAGGGTGAGCCGCCCGATCCGTGCGAGATGACAACCAGCCTCCCGTTGCCCGGCACGGCGCGGCCTTCCGCCGCAACGTCCAGCAGGAATCGTCCACGCCGCTGGGGTTGGCTCGCGTCGCTCGATGGGTAATACACGGTTACCGGACCGTCCTCGGTGGTGGCCGGCAACTCGCTCAAGCCCATCGAGGCGCGAGCAACACCACACAGCAATGCCAGCGCCAGGCCGGCCCAACGAAACATACGCATCGGAACCCTCGTCATTGGCAGGAGACCATCTCCCGGTGTCCGAAGCATGTGCGGTGGCGCGCCTGGCGTCTCGCCGAAAGTGAACGGCGATGGCCTTCGGCCAGCCGATTTCAGAAATCGGCCAGCTTTTCCCGGCGATATTCGGTGGGCGTGGAGCCCGTGGCCGCCTTGAAGGCGCGATTGAAGGGGCCGATTGACTGGAAGCCGGCCTCCAGGGCGATCGTCAAGACGGGCAGCGTGCGGCATGCTGGATCGCTGAGCGCAGCGCGTGCTTCGTCCAGCCGGAAGCCGTTGACGAAGGCATTGAAATTGCGGTGCCCCAACCGCTGGTTGATCAAGCGCCGTAGCCGGTATTCGGGAACGGCAAGCTGGGCAGCCAGGCTTGCGATGCTGAGATTTTCCCGGCGATAGGCGCGTTCGTCGGACATCAGGCGCAGCAGGGCGTCCACCAGCGCCTGCTCAGGCTCATCCGCGACGCACGGCTGCGCGGCGTCGGCCACTGCACCCCGGGGACGAACGGGCGGGGCAGGCACATCGGAGCCGGCAGGCGAGCGGGCGGGCGTTGGGCGGGGTGAAGGGAACAGCTCCGAGCGGGTCATACGCAGCATCGAGAATGCCAGCGGCGCGACAATGCACAGCAGCATCGCTGTATCGAGCGTGGCGCCCGCCTCCGATAGGCGGCCGCCACTTGCGGCGAGCCGCGCGGCGAGCTGCAGCAGCGTATAGGCAACGCCGGCGACCACGATGAAGCCGCGCAAGCGCCGACGGCCTTCAACCAGATCGACACGCCAGCCCGCCACCGCAGCTTGCACGGTCAACAGGGCGAACAGCAGCGGTACCGCGCGCTGCAAGCCCATCGTGAATGGCGCGATTACCGTGCCGCTGTGCGCGAATACCGCGCAGTTCAGCCCGCCGAGCCCGGCGGCCGCACCCCACGCCAGCGCGTGAATCGGCCTGAAGCTAAAAGCGTCGTCGAACAACGCCTGCACGAAAATCCAGAACAGCACGGCATTGCCCACCGATACGGCAACGATTGGCGCCTGGAGCAGCCGTGGCGCCGCCTGCTCGAACCACGGCATCGCCCCTGCAGTCTGCACGGCCAGTCCAACGGCCAGCGCCACGCCCGCCCGCACGGCCGGCAGGGCCGGCCGGTCACGCCCAAACGCCCAGGCAAGCAAGCCTAGCAGCGCCAGCAGCATGCCGCGCAGAAGGGCGTCCAGCAGGAAAACGGGGGGCAGGGGCGACGTCATCCAGGCTCCGCGAAACCGCGCCTTGTGTGGGGCTTGCCATACTACCGCGAGGAAGCTCGGGCCAGTCGGTTGGATCGAGGCCGGTCCTCACGGTAGGCTTCTACCAGATGGTGTGCAGTTTCCTGCATAGCTGCAACGGGGAGGGCGCGGCGTCGATCGCAGTGCACGGCAAGAAACGGCGCCGCGACCACATGGCCCGCGGCGTCCTTTCGCGGAAGGGCCTTTTTCTGTATCCTTAAACCCGTTTGACCATGGTGCCGCCAGAGCCGTCGTCCCGCAAATCGCTCCATCTCCCGCGCGAGAAAATGCTCTGCGCGCTTGTCGGTAAGAGCGACGGTAAGGCCCCAAGTCGATCACAGCCGATCCCATTAACCACGCGGGTTTGTGGCGGCCTGTTAATCATGGAGTGGGAGTAAGTTTCCCGTTGGGAAGCATTGTTCGCTAGTTGATTGATTATTAAAGCCCTGTTTTTACAGGGCTTTATATTTCGGATTATCGCCTGGTAGTTATCGAATTTTTGGATAATGCCATGGCGCATGGAAGATCGTCCGGTTCCGGCCATGTCCTGCGCCATGGCGTTCGCCTGTCAAATTATCCGCATGCGGCCGCGTTTGTGAAAAGCATCGATGCATTGCACGGCACCTGCGCGGCGGCGGATAATAGTGGCTACATCATTTTGAGCATCATTTTTAGAATTCCCCATGGAAATTAAAGTCAACTTTCTCGATAAGCTACGCCTTGAGGCCAAATTCGATGACTTCACGGTAGTGGCCGACCAGCCCATCCGTTATAAGGGCGATGGCTCGGCGCCTGGTCCGTTCGATTATTTTCTGGCCTCATCGGCCTTGTGTGCCGCTTACTTTGTGAAGTTGTACTGCGTAAGCCGAAATATTCCTACCGAAAATATCCGCCTGTCGCAGAATAACATTGTCGATCCGGAAAACCGTTACCAGCAGATTTTCAAGATTCAGGTTGAGTTGCCGTCGGATATCTCGGAAATAGACCGCCGAGGTATTTTGCGCTCGATCGAGCGTTGCACGGTGAAAAAAGTGGTGCAAGCCGGACCCGAGTTTGTCATTGAAGAGGTAGAGAACCTGGATGCCGATGCTCAGTCGTTGCTGACGTTGAAGCCGGCATCTGACGCCAGCACCTATATTGTGGGCAAGGATCTGCCGTTGGAGCAGACCATCACCAATATGTCGGGCGTTTTGGCAGATTTGGGCATGAAGATTGAAATCGCTTCGTGGCGCAATATCGTTCCCAATGTGTGGTCGCTGCATATCCGCGATGCGCACTCGCCGATGTGTTTTACCAATGGCAAGGGAGCGACCAAAGAAAGCGCGTTGGCATCGGCGTTGGGAGAGTTTATCGAGCGCCTGAATTGCAACCATTTTTATGGCGGTACGTTCTGGGGCGAAGACGTCGCCAATGCGGCGTTTGTTCATTACCCGAACGAGCGCTGGTTCAAGCCTGGCCCTGAGGATGCGCTGCCGGCCGAAATTCTGGATGCGTACTGCCTGGAAATTTATAATGCCGATGGCGAGTTGTATGGCTCGCATCTGTACGACACTAACTCCGGCAATGTACAGCGCGGTATCTGTTCGCTGCCGTATGTGCGGCAGTCGGACGGCGAGGTGGTGTATTTTCCGTCCAACCTGATCGAAAACCTGTTCGTCAGCAATGGCATGAGTGCCGGTAATACGCTGGCCGAAGCGCAGGTGCAATGCCTGTCCGAGATTTTCGAACGGGCGGTAAAGCGCGAAATTCTGGAAGGTGAACTTGCATTGCCTGATGTGCCGCACGAAGTGCTGGCGAAATACCCTGGCATTCTGGCCGGGATTCAGGGCTTGGAAGAGCAGGGCTTTCCGGTGCTGGTCAAGGACGCGTCGCTGGGTGGGACCTATCCGGTGATGTGCGTCACCTTGATGAACCCGCGGACAGGCGGTGTCTTTGCCTCGTTTGGCGCGCACCCAAGCTTCGAGGTGGCGCTGGAACGGAGTCTGACGGAATTGCTGCAGGGGCGCAGTTTTGAAGGCCTGAACGATTTGCCTCAGCCCACCTTCGTCAGTAACGCCGTGACTGAATCAAATAACTTTGTTGAGCATTTCATTGATTCCAGCGGTGTGGTGTCGTGGCGCTTTTTCAGCGCCAAGGCGGATTTCGAGTTTGTTGAGTGGGATTTTTCTGGCCAAGGTGAAAACTCCAATGCCGAAGAAGCCGCAACGTTGTTCGGCATTCTCGAAGACATGGGCAAAGAGGTGTACATGGCAGTGTATGACCAGTTGGGCGCCGTAGCCTGCCGGATTTTAGTGCCCGGTTATTCGGAAGTTTACCCGGTAGAGGATTTGATCTGGGATAACACAAACAAGGCGCTGTTGTTCCGCGCCGATATTTTGAACTTGCATCGCCTGGACGATGCCGGCCTGGCAGCTCTGCTTGAGCGGTTGGATAACAGTGAGCTGGATGAGTACTCCGATATTGCCACGTTGATCGGCATCGAATTTGACGAGAATACGGACTGGGGGAAGCTGACCGTTCTCGAGTTGAAGCTGCAGATTCACCTCGCCTTGCAGCAATTTGAGGAGGCGCAAGAGCTGGTGGGCGCCTTCCTGCAGTACAACGACAACACGGTCGAGCGCGGATTGTTTTACCAGGCCCTGAATGTGGTGCTGGAGGTGCTGCTCGACGACGACCTGGAACTAGACGACTACGCGGTCAACTTCCGTCGGATGTTTGGCAACGCTCGGATGGATGCGGTAATGGGGTCAGTGGACGGCAGCGTGCGCTTCTTCGGGTTAGCGCCAACGAGCATGAAACTGGAGGGTCTCGATAGGCACCACCGCCTGATCGACAGCTACAAGAAATTGCATAAGGCGCGGGCCAATGTGGCGGCTACTGCCAGTTAGGTTGACGAGCCATGGCTGGATGCGCTGACGCCGTGCATCCCCCAGCACAGATCTGGCCAGATCGGCACTGACCGGCAGCATCTCACGGAGAGAACACGGATGGACGCTTTTTCAGCGCTGGCGGACGCCAGCGGCATCCCCTTGCCAGCCATGCTGAGGCAACTGATCGACGCAGGCCGCACCGGCTACGGCGCCGACATCGAGGCCTGGCGCACCGACTGGAAGGCTCGCACGCTGGCCGCGCAGCCGGTGCTTTCCTGCGCCTATGATCTGGAGTGGATCGACGCGAAGCAGGCTGGCGAGTTCATCGCCGAATGGCTCAATCCGGCCTTCCAGCACGGCCGGCGCTTCCTGCCGTTCGCACAGACCGGGGCGGGCGACGCCTACTGCTTGACGCCGCTAGCCAATGGCGACATCGGCGTGGCGCTGGTCTGGCACGACCGCGGCAAAAGCCGGATCGAAGCCGCGTCATTCGCGGCCTTCGTCTATGAGGCCCTGGTGCGCAGCGCGGCGGACTTCTCGCATCTGCTCGACGACGATTACAGCCCCGCCGAGGCGGTACAGTGCGTGGCAGCGAACATCGAGGCCTTGGGGGGGGATCTGCCCGAGGCGATGAGGGCCGGACTGGAGCGCGTGCTCGCCGATGCCTTGCCGGAACCCGATGATGAGGCGGCGAAGATGATCAACGACGAGACCGCGCAGGCAGCGCTGGCGTTGCTGCCGGAGGTGGAAGACGCCGCGTTTGCGGTGGTGGCGCGGTGGGAGTGCGGGAAGCAGTAAGGTGGTCGCACTACCTACCGCCCTCCGGCGCATTGGCCCTGCAGGCATTTCACCAGTGCGCCGTTGACAATCCAAGGCTTTGCTATCTTCAAGTGCTAGTACGAGTCTGTGCGGGCAATACGATTGTCAACGTCGTCGTACCCCATCTTAGGCAGCAACTGGCGGACGCACCTGTTCCATCATGAACTCGACGAACGCACGCACGCGCGATGGCAGCAGGCGGCCGTGCGGATACATCAGGCTGACGGGGCGCATGCGCCCGGCAAAAGCTTGCAGGACCTCGACCAGCTCGCCTTGCGCGAGGTCCCGCTCGACGACGAATTGGTAGGTCTGGAACAGTCCCGCGCCCGCTCTGGCCAGCGTCACGCCGGCCAGCACGTCTTCCGCGCACATGTAGTTGCCCGTCGAGAAGATCTCCTTCTCGTGCCCCCCTTCCTTGAACAGCCACGAGATCTGCCGCCCGCTGCTCGGTAGATCGAACTGGATGCACTCGTGCTGGTCCAGGTCCGACAGCGTTCTGGGTACCCCTGCGCGCTTCAGGTAGGCGGGGCTCGCGACCACCACCAGTGCCGCGTCTTCAAGGTGCCGGGAGACCATCATCGAGTCCGGCTGCGCACGGAAGCGGATCGCCACGTCGAAGTTTTCCTCATGGAAATCGACGTTGCGGTTGCTGATGTGGGCTTCCACCTTGATTTGCGGGTACTTGGCGCGAAACGCGGGCAGGAGCGGCAACAGGCGATGGTGCCCGTAGGTGGTTGGCGCGCTGATGCGGATCGTGCCCGAGGGCTGCACCTGCTCGCCGGTGACCTTGCGCTCGGCTTCGACCAGCTGATTGAGCGCGGCGCGGCATTGCTCGAAGTAATCCTTGCCACCTTCAGTCAACCGGATGCTGCGCGTGGAGCGCACGAACAAGCGCACGCCGAGGCGCTTTTCCAGGCGCGAGATCGAGCGGCTGACGGCGGCAGGCGTGACGCCTGCGGTATTGGCGGCCGCCGTGAAGCTGCCGGCCTCGGCGGCCAGGCAAAAGAGCTCGATGCTGCCGAGCAGGATATCGTCGAATTGCCGGTGCATATTCTTTACGCCATGTAATAGGACAAGTGTAGCAAACCCCGTTTATTGCGCTCGACAGCAGCAATATAGTCCCTCCACACCGGTGACGGCTTTGGAGTCCGGCACCGGACCCTGAATCTGAATCTGGATCCATCGGAGGACCATCATGCGCAACACCGACAATATCGACAACACCGACAACACCGTCGTCATCACCGGCGCCACCAGCGGCATCGGCCTGGGCTTGGCCGAAGCTTTCCTCAAGGCGGGCTACAACGTCGTCGGCACCGGCCGTTCCACCGAGCGCCTGCAAGCCACCGCCGAACGGCTGAATGCCGGCGAGCGCTTCCTGGGCGTGGCGGGCGACGTCGGTAAGCCCGAATCGGCGCGCCAGGTCTTCGCGCAGGCCATTGCCAAGTACGGCAAGGTCGATGTGCTGGTGAACAACGCGGGCATCTTCACGGCCAAGCCGTTCGTGCAGTTCACGCCGGACGAAGTGGAGGAGCAGATCTCCACCAACCTGAAGGGCGTGCTGTATCCGTCGCAGGAAGCGGCCAGGCACATGAGCGAACGCAAGCGCGGCAAGATCATCAACATCACCGCGTCGCTGGCGCTTCAGCCGCACGGCGGTGTGCCTGCGCTGCTGGCCGTGGCCCTGAAGGGCGGCATCAACCAGGCCACGCGCGCGCTTGCGCTGGAACTGGCGCCGCACGGCGTGACGGTCAACGCGGTCGCCCCGGGCGTCGTGGACACCCCGATGCATGCCGCCGAAACCCATGCGGCACTCGGCAGCCTGCACCCGCTGGGCCGCATCGCCAACATCGCCGAGATCAGCGACGCCGTGCTCTACCTGGCCAAGGCCGACTTTGTCTCCGGCACCGTGCTGCCGGTGGACGGCGGCTTCAGCGCAGGCCGTTGAAGCCGGCAGCCGCGGCCGGACACGTGTCCTGCCGCGGCCCGGAATCCATCGCTCTCATCTCGAAACGTCAATCCATGCAGGAGGCCGCCATGCCTTTCGTCAGCATTCGCATTACCCGCGAGGGAACCACCGCCGAGCAGAAAGCCCAGGTCATCAAGGAAGTCACCGAGACCCTGGAGCGCGTGCTGCACAAACCGCCCGAATGGACGCATATCGCCATCGAAGAGGTGGATACCGACAACTGGGGTTTCGGGGGCCGGACGACCACCGAGATTCGCAAGCAGCCCAGGTAAGCAACCGGCTGCGGGGGGGGGGGGGCGGGTCTGTTGGCGCGGCTGGGCTGCCCTCCATCAGGCACCACGGACGTCGCCTGGATGTGTCGCAAACAAGCGGATATGTACCTCTCTGTGGCTGTGCGACGGCGGGATACATTGCGATACACGCGGGGCCGAAGGCCGCCATACAATGGCGGCGAAGCTGACTGGCCGAACCCTTCCAATCCTGCCGAGGTGAACCCGATGGACGCGCACGTCGACCATATCCTGATCGTCGATGACGACCGGGAAATCCGTGAACTCGTTTCGACCTATCTCACCAAGAACGGCCTGCGCGTGACGGTGGCGCCGGATGGCCGCCACATGCGGTCGTTCCTGGAGGCCAATACCGTCGACCTGATCGTGCTCGATCTGATGTTGCCCGGCGATGACGGCCTGGTGCTGTGCCGCGAATTGCGGTCCGGAAAGCAAAAGGCCACGCCCGTGCTGATGCTGACCGCGCGCGACGATGAAACGGATCGCATCATCGGCCTCGAAATGGGCGCGGATGATTACCTTGCCAAGCCCTTTGCCGCGCGCGAGCTGCTGGCGCGCATCAAGGCCGTGCTCCGCCGCACCAGGATGCTGCCGCCCAATCTGCAGATCACCGAAGCAGGGCAGATGCTCGCGTTTGGCCACTGGCGATTGGATACCACCGCGCGCCACCTGATCGACAGCGAAGGCACCATCGTCACGCTGAGCGGCGCGGAGTACCGGCTGCTGCGCGTGTTCGTCGACCATCCGCAGCGCGTGCTCAACCGCGACCAGCTCCTCAACCTCACGCAGGGCCGCGAGGCGGACATGTTCGAGCGCTCCATCGACCTGCTGGTCAGCCGCCTGCGCCAGCGCCTGAGAGACGACGCACGCGAACCCAGCTACATCAAGACCGTGCGTAGCGAGGGCTACGTGCTTGCGACGCCGGTGGAGATCAAGGAGGCCCGCCAATGAGCACAACGAGCACAACGAGCACAACGAGCACGATGAGCACACTGAGCGCGCGCCTCTGGCCCTGGCCGCGCTCGCTGGGTTCGCGCCTGTTCCTGATCTTGCTTGCCGGGCTGGTGATCGCGCATGGCTTGTCGTTTGGCGTGCTGTTCTCCGAGCGCTACATGACAGCGCGCGAAGTCATGCTCGGCACGCTGGAAACCGACGTGGCCACCTCGGTCGCCATCCTCGACCGCGTTCCCGCCGCCGAGCGAGCGCAATGGCTGCCGCGCGTGAATCGCGGCAACTATCAATACATATTGGGGCCGGGCTCGCCGGGCGTGCCCGAGATGACGCCACGCGGCAAGGATATTGCCGCGCGGATCACCCAAGCCAGCGAAGGCCGCTTTCCGGTCACGGTGGAGTCGATCCCGGGCGACGGCAAGCAGTTGCAGGCGCACCTGACGCTGAGCGACGGCAGCCCCCTGACCATCGACGTGCATCCGCGCATGATCCCGATCGCGCAGTGGCTGCCTTATGTGCTGGTGATCCAACTGCTGTTGCTGGTCGTGTGCTGCTGGTACGCCGTACGCGTGTCGATCCGGCCGCTGGTGGCACTGGCCGATGCCGCTGATACGCTCAATCCCAACAGGAAGACGCCGCCGCTGGCCGAAACAGGCCCCACCGAGCTGACGCGCGCCGCGCGGGCGTTCAATGCCATGCGCGAGCGCATCGCCCAGTTCATCGAGGAGCGCGTGCAGATCCTGGCGGCCATCTCGCACGATCTGCAGACGCCGATCACGCGCATGAAACTGCGCGCCGAGCTGGCAGAGGACTCCGAGGAGAAGCGCAAGATGGTGCAGGACCTGGCCGAGATCGAAAGGCTCGTGCAGGAAGGGCTGGCGTACGCGCGCGCCACGCATGGCGATGGCGAGAAGCCATCGCGAATCGACCTCGGATCGTTCATCGAGAGCCTGGCCTACGATTATCAGGATACCGGTAAGGCAGTGACCATCGAGCAGAACGTCGGCGGCGCCATCGTGACGCGCCCTCATGCGCTGCGCCGGATCCTGACCAACCTGATCGACAACGCAATCAAGTTCGGCGGCGCGGCGGAACTGCGCGTGGACCGCGAGCGCGACACCGTGATCATCGAGGTGCTCGATCGCGGCACGGGCATCCCGGAAGACAAGCTCGAAGCCGTGCTGCAGCCGTTCGTGCGGCTCGAGGGCTCGCGCAGCCGCGAGACCGGCGGCTCCGGCCTGGGCCTCGCGATTGCACAGCAGCTTGCGGTGGCCATCGGCGGCTCGCTCAAGCTGCGCAACCGTGAAGGGGGCGGGCTGGCAGCGATCGTCAGGCTAGGCTGATCAAAGGGGAGGGGGCAGGCCTGCTTGGTTGTTCGGCGGGGCCACGGTTTCAATGCGCCGCTGTCCACGTCGAAGCCTGGTCACGCTCGCTGCGACGAGCCTGACCAGGCAACCCGCCGTCAGAGTTGGTCTGCGTCGATCACGGCTCTGGCAAAGTCCTGCGGCGCTTCCTGCGGCAAGTTGTGGCCAATGCCGCCCGTGATGAGCCGATGCTGATACTTGCCTGAGAACTTGCTGGCATAGGCACTCGGTTCCGGGTGCGGCGCGCCATTGGCGTCGCCTTCCATCGTGATGGTGGGCACGCCGATGCTCGGAAACGCAGCAAGCCGCCGTTCCAGATCGGCGTATCGGGCTTCGCCCTCGGCAAGGCCGAGCCGCCAGCGGTAGTTGTGGATCACGATGCTCACATGGTCCGGGTTGTCGAAAGCCGCCGCGCTGCGATCGAACGTGCGGTCGTCGAAGTGCCATGTCGGCGAGGCGAGTTGCCAGATCAGCTTCGTGAACGCGTGCCGGTGCTGCGCATAGCCGTCCCGCCCGCGCTCGGTGGCGAAATAGTACTGATACCACCATTGGAGCTCGGCCTGCGGCGCAAGCGGCTTTCGGTTGCCCTCGACACTGCCGATCAGGTAACCGCTGACGGAAACCAGCGCCTTGCATCGCTCCGGCCAGAGCGCCGCGATGATGCATGCCGTCCGCGCGCCCCAATCGTAGCCGGCGAGGATCGCCTTGCCGATGCCCAGCGCGTCCATCAGGGCGAGGGTGTCGAGCGCGAGCGCCACCTGCTCGCCATTGCGAACCGTCTCGGCCGACATGAAGCGCGTGCTGCCGTAGCCGCGTGCGTACGGCACGATCACGCGGTACCCCGCCGCCGCCAGCGCCGGTGCGACGTCGACAAAGCTGTGAATGTCATACGGCCAGCCATGCAGGAGGATGACGGGAGGGCCATCGGCAGGACCTTCCTCGGCATAGCCGATATTGAGTTCGCCGGCAGTCACCTGCTTGATCGTCGTGAATTGGGCATGCGTACCCGGCCGTGCGGCCGGCGGGCGTGCTGCCGTCTGGCTGGATTCCGCGTGCGCCAGGTCAGATAAGCCAAATGGCGCGGCGGCCAGCGTGAGCGCGGCCGAGCCAAACAGGCGGCGCCGTTTTTGATTGATCGGTTCGGACATGGTTCTCTCCATTGGGACTGATGCTGATGGGAAGCATCGGCGACCGACGTATCGCGCCTGTTTCCCGAACCCTTCGATTTGAAACGTTGCGTATCCGGCAGGCCGCCGGATACAGAGCGATACAAATACCGCATCACAGATCGCGGTCCAGTGTCGCGTCCGGGCCACTTTTCACAGGTTTTTGTATGCGTCTGTATCACGCGGCCACCGGGATACGTATCCAGACAGAACAGGGCCCGACGTGCTACGTGCCTGATACGTCGACCGCCTTTAATACGTTCCGTGGCCCGATGCCTAGCACCTGCGAAGCGATCTCAGGCCGCGCAATGCCCAGCGCAAATCCATCTCAAGGAAATTGATCATGAACCGCATCGAGAACGTCCTGTACACAGGCAAGGTCCACGTCACCGGCGGCCGCGATGGCCAAGCCCATAGCAACGATGGCCGGCTGGATCTGAAGCTGTCCTCACCGGGCAGCAGCGGCGCCGGCACAAACCCTGAGCAACTGTTTGCCGCGGGGTGGTCGGCTTGCTTTATCGGGGCCATGGGCCGCGCCGCCAGCCAGATGAAGATCAAGCTGCCAGCGGACCTTGCACTGGATACCGAGGTGGACCTCGGCACTACCGATGGCGCCTTTTTCCTGCAGGCCCGCCTGAACGTCAGCCTGCCGGGCCTCGACCCGGAGGTGGCGCAAGCGGTGGTTGAAGCGGCGCATCAGATCTGTCCGTATTCGAAAGCCACGCGCGGCAACGTCCACGTTGAACTGCATCTGGTCTGACCCGTGCCGTGATCCGCCCGATGCCGTCGGGCGGATCGTATGCGCGCCAACTCCGTTGGCACAGCTTCCCACTCCTTACGCACCTGCGTTTGTGTTTCAGCGTTACCCGAACGATAGGTAAGTGGAACGACAGCCGAGCCAATCAGCGCGCAGGCATTGCCGGACAGCCGTGAGCGTTCCCTGGCTTTACCGCTTGCCCTGCGCCACCTCCAGTGCGAAATCCCTGAGAAGCATCTGCCGGCTTGCGTTCAGTATTTCCTGCCCGAGCCTGGGATCGGCGCCGGCTACCGCGCGCGACAGGATGAGCGCGCCTACCATCTCGCTGTAGAACGCGATGGCCTCCCGGCGCGCTTCCTGGCTGTCTCTGCCTTCGGCGCGCTGCTCCGCGACGAGCCCCGTCAAGGTTTCGATCATCTCCTGCAAGCCATTCGCAAAGCGCGCTTGCGCCTCGTGGCCTAGCCGGCGGACGTCCGCGGTGAGGCCGGCTACCGCGCAACCCTGCTCGATATCAGTGCAATGCGTGCCAGACAGATAGAAGTCGACCTGTCGCCTCAAACGGTTGCCGCCCGGTGCAATCGGCGCTGCGATGGCTTCCTTCAGATCGTGGTTGGCTTTGTCCATCGCAGTCGCCACGACTTCGGCCGCTAGCGCCTCCTTCGATTCGAAGTGGTTGTAGAAGCCACCCTGGGTAAAGCCTGCGGCCTTCATCAGTGCGCTCAGGCCGACACCATCGATTCCGTGCTCGCGGAATAGCTTCTCCGACGCCGCAATGATGGTTTTGCGGTTCTCTGCCGCCTGCTGTTTTGAGACACCCATTGCTCAATGCTCCTCTGTGCGGTTGTCGCCTCAAGTATAGCCGTCCTCGAGAAAGACAATGGTGATTGACCTTGACTTTCTTGGCTCGCTCAACAAAACTCAATGTCAGTCACCATCGTGTTTGAGCGGGTCCATCTCATAGGAGATAGCCATGCAAATCGAAAGTCACCAACGCTTGCTCAAGCCGATCCGCCTCGGAGACCCGGAGTTGCAAAACCGCATCGCCATGGCGCCGCCACGGCACCCACCCCTCAGGAGAATCAACTTGACCACTACCACCGAAGCCGCCAACAAGGCCCTCGTGCTCGAAGCGTTCGACACGCTCTTCAATCAACGCGACTACGCCACCGCCGAACGATTCTGGTCGCCCGACTATATCCAGCACAGCGCCCATATCGAACCGGGCCGCGACGGTCTGTTCAACCTGATCAAGACCCTGCCGCCAACATTGCGACACGAACCCGGCGCGATCGTGGCGGATGGCGATTACGTGATGATTCATGGGCGCTTTTCCGGCACTGGCCGTCCTGTCGCCTGGATTGCCGCCGACATCCTGCGGATTGCCGATGGCGTACTCGCCGAGCATTGGGACGTGCTGCAGGACGAGGCAACCGAGGCCGAGTCGAAAAGCGGCCTGCCCATGTTCGGGAACGGCTTTCCGCGCTGACTCCAACCGTCATCTCCATCGGAGACATCATGAAACTCACAGGTAACACCATATTCATCACCGGCGGTGGTTCGGGCATCGGCCGCGGTCTCGCCCAAGCGCTCCACAAGCTCGGCAACCAGGTCATCATCTCCGGCCGACGCGCGGAGCGTCTGCAAGCGACGATCGATGCGAACCCCGGCATGCAGGCGGTATCGCTCGACATCACCGATCCGGCGGATGTCGCAAAGGTCGCTGCCAGGTTGATTGCCGACTATCCCGGGCTCAACGTGCTGATCAACAACGCCGGCATCATGCTGCCTGATGGCGCTGGCGGCCCGGTCGGCGACGACCTGCTGACCTCCACCGTCGAGACGAATCTGCTGGGGCCGATACGCATGACCTCGGCGCTAATCGAGCACCTGAAGGCGCGAGAGGGTGCCGTTGTGGTCAATGTCACTTCGGTACTCGGCTTCGTGCCCATGGCCATCGCGGCCGTGTACAGCGCGACCAAGGCGGCCTTGCATTCCTACACGCTCTCCCAACGTTACCTGCTTCGGGACAGCAAGGTCTCGGTCATCGAGATCGCGCCACCCTGGGTCCGCACCGAGCTGATGAACAGCAGCGAGGAGGAGCGCGCGATGCCTCTCGAAGCATTCATCGCGGGCGCGATCGAGCAACTGGGTACAGATGCCAACGAAATACTGGTAGGCCCCGCCGTGGACATGCGTGCCAATCCGGGACCAAACGAGCACGCCTGGGTCAACACGTTTAACGATCAGATGGCTGCCGGTTGAGCATGCGATTGCCTGGAAGGAGCCAGGCAATCGCACGATAACCCATACCCATCGGTCTTCTCTTTTACTGCCCATCGGTGAACCAATGCCCACGGAAGCTGATTTAGGGGGGGGCATAGTGCCTATCATTCGGCTGTATGTGCATTTTCTTCGGGGCTGCGAGTCAAGCGTTCAGCGACGTTTTGCGCGATCCTTCGACGCGCAAGCCGATTGCGCAGCTGGCCGGCCACAAAAGCGCTGATGATCAGCAGCAGGTAGAGGATTAGGAGATTGTGACGCCACGCATCGAGAGCGAGCTGGTGCGCAGCCAGTTTCGGATCGGGCGCCGGGAGGCTAGCTCGACTCGCCACGACGGCTTGGGTCATCCGGACAAGCCCGGCCGCCGACAGGAGTGGCATGAACACGAGCAGAGCAAGCAGTGCAGGCTTGGCGCGGCGCACCATCGCATAGTGGCGCAAGCGGAGCCACAGTCCCAGGCAACCGTGTACCCAGCCCGGGGCGAGCAATGCAACCTGCAGGCCCTGCGTGCCGCTCGTGATCAGCATGATCACGATCCGCTCATAGTTCGGCTCGAAGCCGTAGAGGGAGGCGGCAAGCCGGGTCGCCACCGCATGGCGGATAAGCAATAGAGGGAGGCTGAGTCCCGCCCAGAGGCGGATCCATTCGGTGGGAGACAGCACCCAGTGGTGGCGCCCGTAGACTGTGCGCAGCGCCAGTGCGAAATGCAGCGAGGCCGAACCATACAGCAAGATCGTTCCGGGCACGCTATGCCAGAGCCGCAGAGCCAGCGTAAGACCGCGCCCGGCAAGATCCAGCGACCAGATCCCGAGTGCATGATTGACCAGGTGGAGAAAGAGGTAGATCAGCAGCACCACACCCGATCCGAGTTGCAAGCGGCGCATAACTGGTTGCACTTTCCTTCCCCCTTGATGCTCATCATGGAGAGAACTTCTGGCACAGCAGCCGCCGAGCGGCTAACCCGGCAGTCGGACGCAGGCCATCTTCTCTAATATGCAATGCGTAGACGCCGATACGTTGCCAGATATTCCCGCTCCCACGCTCACTCATCTGCCTGCAGCGCACGGTTGCCCGTGAAGATGATGACCATGGGTGGCGCACTTGTCACATTATCGGTGCTTACCATGCCGAATCAACACGGGATCCGAACACGGGATCCAATTCAGGCGGCGGTTCCGGGAATAAAAAGGGCATGCCGGCGGTCTTGCTATTAACTCACTGCCGGTCACGGATTGCGGTTACAGCAGACACTTCACAATGGCCGATCCAGACACCGCACAGCGCTTCGAGACACTTGTAATGCCGCATATGACCTCGGCCTTCAATGTTGCGCGATGGTTGACGCATAACGACCAGGATGCCCAGGACGTGGTGCAGGAGGCGTACCTGCGCGCGTTCCGGTTCATTGGCGGATTCCGCGGCGAGGATGCCCGTGCATGGCTATTGAGCATTGTGCGCAACACCTTCTACACCTGGCATCAGCAGAACCGGGGACATGCAGCACAAACCATGATGTTCGAAGAAGACATGCATAGCCTTGAGACGAGTGTCGCCGACCATGACGACAGTCCTGAGGCCATGCTCATACGTAGCCAGAGCCAGAAGCGGGTGCACAAGGCGTTGCTGGGCTTGCGGCTGGAATACCGGGAGGTGGTCGTGCTGCGGGAGCTGGAGGACTTGTCGTACAAGGAAATCGCCACCATCGTGGGCATCCCGATCGGCACGGTGATGTCTCGCCTGGGCCGAGGCCGCCAGCAACTCGCGGCGCTGCTCGCCCCGACGGATCAGGAGGCGTGATGGATCACAACCAAGCGTTTGCATTACTGCCGGGCTATCTCGACCAGGAGTTGAGCCTGTCCGAAGCGCTCGAATTCGAGCGCCATCTTGCTGACTGCGAGCAGTGCCAACAGGCCTATGCACAACACCGCGAGGTGAGTGCGCAGCTGCGCCAGGCGGATTTACGCGTTGCGGCGCCGCAGGAACTCGTGAAACGCATCAAGGCTGCGCTGCCGGTGCGCCGCACGCTCTGGCAGCGGCTGGGTGAGCGATTTGGGCGGTGGGGCGGCGGCGGGTCGCTGGCCTGGGCGCCGGCTGGTGCGATGTTGATGAGTGTGGTGGCGTTGACCTGGAGCGTGGGGCTGTACCTATCCGTGCCATCGAGCGAGACGCGCCTGACCCAGGAACTCGTGGATAACCATATTCGCTCGCTGCAGGTCAATCACCTCTCCGATGTGATTTCAACCGACCGGCATACGGTCAAGCCGTGGTTTGACGGCAAGCTGGACTTTGCGCCGCCTGTGGTCGATCTTGTGCAGCAGGGGTATCCGCTGATCGGCGGGCGCCTGGATTACCTGAAGGGGCGGGCGGTAGCCGTGATGGTCTATCGCTACAAGCTGCACCCGATCAATCTTTATGTGTGGCCGGGCAACGACGCGGGCGCCACGCCCCGCATCTACGCGCAGCAGGGCTATCACCTTGCCCACTGGAGTGCCGCGGGGATGAATTACTGGGCGATTACCGATGCCGGCGAAGCTGAACTGAATGGCTTCATCACGGAGCTGCGTGCGCATCCTGCTTCCTAGCCGCCGCAGTGCGGTACACCCGGCGGAATGAGACGGGTGGCCTAGCGCCGCGGCGTCATCGCGTGTTCCCGCCGATGCGAATGTAGGCGCCACCGCGAGGAGTCCGCGGCGGCGCCACACTATGCCAGTCCGGCCTCACTGCGCAGGCGCAGCGCGGATCGCGTGGCGTCGCGGATCACCCCTTCCATGTCCAGCGCCGTGAACTTGCCGCCGCTGCGCAGTATGCGGCCGTCGACCATCACGGTATCCACATTGCTCGGCTGCGCGGAATAGACAAGCGAATTGAAAGGGTCAATCACCGGGGCAATGTTGATGTCGCCGGTGCGCACGAGGATGATATCGGCGCGCTTGCCAGGGATCAGCGATCCCACGCGGTCGGCCAGGCCGAGTGTCTTGGCACCGTCGATGGTTGCCAATTCCACGAGTCGACGCGGCGTCAGTTTGACCTTGGTGTCGCTGCGCGTGCGGTGGGCCCAGAGTAGCGCGCGCATTTCATTGAAGAAGTTGGCATTCGCCGATGCCGCGGCAGAATCTACGGAGAGCCCCATCTGGGCGCCGAGCGCTTCCATTTCGGCGAATTGCGTGTAGCCGCTGCGGACCGTCGAGTATTGGATTTCGATGGCGGGCGCGATGCTGATCCCAACCTGGTTGGCAACCAGCAACTGGCGCTCGGGCGCAGTGAAGCCTTGCGGATGCACCAGCAGAAGCTCCCGCGTGAGCCATCCGTTCCTGGCCATGATGTCGATCAGGCCGTGTGTCAGGTTGCCATAGTGGAGTGTGTAAGGCAGCTCGAGCGCGCGCGCGTTCGCGATCGACGTGCGCAGATCGTCGAGTACGCCAGCGCGCATTGTGCCGTCTTTTTCCAGGGTTGGCGCCACGATCACACCTAGCGACAGGCGTGGGCTCTTGGGCAGCACCTCGTTCTTTACCCGCGCGACGTCCTGCCAGTCCGTGGGCGTTGCCGATGGTTCGCCAAACCTTCCATAGGAGAACCTGGCTCGCACGCCGAGGTCGTCCAGCGCCTTCAGGTCGGCGGCCGCATGAGCGGGCGATGGCACGTTGTGGCAGAAGTCGTGAATGGTCGTGATGCCGGAGCCTAGGCTTTCCGCCACGCCGAGGCGGACGGAGTGATAGATGTCTTCGACCGTCATCACAGCGCCGGCACGTGCCTTGCTCGGAAAGTAACCGAACCTGGAATCGTCTCCACGGATGGAGCCGCGCAGTAGGCTTGTCCAAAGGTGCTGATGGGTATCGACGAAGCCCGGCAAGACAATGTTGTTTCGCGCGTCGATGACCGTTGCACCGGGCGCATCGACCGAAGCGCCGACGGCGACGATTTCGCCATGCTTCACATGCACATCGCCAGTAGGGTACTCGCCGAGCGTGGGATCCATGGTCAGGATGTAGCCGCCGCGAAAAATGTATTCACCTTGCTCGGGAAGGCCGCCCATGGCAGTGGTGCGCGCGCTGGCGGGGCTGGCGAAGACGGCCGGCACCGAGGCGCAACCGGCTATCGCCGCGCATGCTTTCAGGAAGGTACGGCGTGAGGGAGGGGGCAGGTGTTGCATGTAGAGTCCTTTTCTTGAAATGGCGGCGCGTGAGTGCGTGACGGTGTTGAGTTTCGCGTCGAGCCGCCCCGCACCAACGCAGTGGCACGGGGCCGGCATCGCCGGATGCAGACGCGCCAGGATGTCTTCCCGGGGGGGGGGCGACGCCGGCGGTCCTTTCCGGAGGGGGGCGTGTTAGAACGTGTGCTGGATGCTGAAGGTGCTGATGAACTGCCGTACGCCATTCGAGGCGCCTGGCGAGGCATTGACCTGAGCGAAGGCACCGCGGCCCGAGGCCAACTGCCACGCGGCGTCCACGTACGCCATGGTTCGCCTGGAGAAGCGGTAGCTGAGCATCGACGTCACCTGATTGGCGTGAACGCTGTTAAGTCGCTCGTTGCCGCGCATGTACGTATAGATAGTGGAGAGGGTCCAGGCCGACGTGAAGCTATATCCCACGCTGATATCGTTGGCATTGATGAGGGCGCCCGTCGCCGTATTGCGCGATAGCGTCGTCAGCCCCGAAATCAGTAGCTTGTCTGACTCGTAGCGCGCGCCGATACCGATGTTTCGGATGCCGTCATTGCCGTTGTTGATGGATGGCGCCTTCGACATCGTATAGGCCGCACCGATGCCCACCGGTCCGACGTCGTAGTTGACGCCGAAGCTGGTCGAATTCGATTTTCCAAAGCTGCCAGTGGTTTCACCGAAACCGTACATCGCACCAAACGTCAAGCCATTGAAGTCGGCACTCTTGAACTTGATGGTGTTGGCGATGGCCTCGCCATTCACACGGTCGAAGTCAAAGGCGGGCTGTGACGAATATGGAACCGCGAAGGTCGGGAACGGGCCCTGGTGCGCCGCATACGAGCCGGCAACGAAGCTGCCAGGGTACTTGTTCAGCGTCAGGGTGTCGAACATGAAGTCTCGCTGATTCCCGATCGTCAGCTTGCCATACTGATTGGACAGGCCGACATAGGATTCTCGCGAGAAGAGGCTGCCCGGTCCTCCAAAGACACTGCCGCTCTGGATGCTGAACAGAGAGCCGAGATAGAACAGCGCCTTGTTGCCGCCGCCAAGATCTTCTTCACCCCGGAAGATCAGCGCGTTGGGTCGAAAGATTCCAGGATTGGCGCGATAGCTGCTATTGCCGCCTACATTGCTGACGTAGCCGACTCCGGCGTCAAGAAGGCCGGTAATTTCGTACTTGCTTTGTGCTTCTGCCGAAGATGACGCAGCGCCAATGATCGAGCCAAGCAGTGTGGCAGTACTAACGAGACGATGGTGATTCTTCACCCTGATTCCCCAAGACGAGATTTAATGTTTTCGATGATTTGTGGTGACGGCGCCGTGCCATGGATTTGGCCGAGGTGCCGTGACGTACTCGCCGGAATCCCGAATCGTGTCCGGGTCTTGCGAGGATGTTCTTTTGTATGATTTAGATATGAATATTTGATATTTAAAATGTATTGGCAAAAATCGCGTAACCGCCGGAAGGTGGGCGAATTCCGTGTCAGGCGATCGCTTCAGGAACTCAGGTGTCTGAGGATATGGCGCGAAGTGACGTTGTCCACGTCGATACCAATCCGATCATCTTTTGATGTCTTGTTCTTATTCTTATTCTTAGGCGATCAAGGACATATTCGAATTTCGTATCTACCGACCATCACCGAGCTTACGAAATACTGGAGAAAAATAGAGAAAAAATATTGACACCCGTAGTGAGGAACGGCGTCTGCCGGGTGCCCTTGGCTGTCCTAGTCTCGGCGCTTCTGGGTGTCGCTCGGCAGTTCATTGAAGCGGGCCGCGTAGTAGGCTGCGAAGCGACCTAGATGCCCGAACCCATACGCCAGCGCGGTCTCGGTGATGCTGGCGCCGGGGTCGAGTAGCAAGCGCGTGCGCACGGCGTCCAGGCGTGCGTTGCGCAACAGTTCCATCGGTGCAATGCCGGTGTAGCGATGGCATAGGGTATTCAGCGTGCGGCAACTCACTCTGGCAACGCTGGCCAGATCCTCAAGCGAAACCGGCGCGCAGAGGTGGGACTCGATGTACGCAATGACGGCGTCCATCTGGCGGGTACCCCGGCTCGCGGTAGCATCGACTGTCTCGCTTGGCAGCATGATGTGGCTGCGAGAGGCGGTCAGCGAGGCGACTTCCGCCGGTTGGTGCAGCAGGAGGAACAATGCCAGGTGCCGTTCAAAGTGCTCTACCCACTTGGCATGCGCGGCTTCATCGCTGGCGGGCGGGAGCAGGTTCAGCATCGAATGCGCGAGCAGTTCCCAGTGCGTTTCGAACGCTCGCGGCAGCAGGAAGCCCGGCACCAGGTCAATGCGTTCGTCTTCTTCGCATCCCATGGCCGCGCGCAGCAGGCTGTGTGGAACCCGCACGATCATCTGCTGGTTGCCAGGGCTCCAGCGCAGGCGAATGCGTTCCTTCGGTGCGAGCACCGCCGTGCGCCCCTCGGCAACCCAGAGGCGATGCCCGTCGCATTGGATCTCGGCGCCGCCGTGCAGGGAGGTATGGACCAATACGAAATCATCGAACGGGCGTGCCGAGACTTCGACTTCGGCGCCATAGCGTAGCGCGTAGGTTTTCAGGCGGTAGAGTTCGCCCTTGAACATCGCGGCATCCGGCGCGCCAGGTTTCCAGCGCAGGACATGGTCTGCGAGTTCGTGGGCGACCTGCTCGTGCGCCTCGACGTGCACATCCGAGCGGAAGAGTGGATTCCTGTACAAGGCCGACAGGGCGGGGGTCCGCGGCGAGAGTGGCATCTTTTGTCCCCATTCTGACTTTATGGCAGCTTCCATGCGACGCGTAAGACGCTAGCGCCGCGGCGCCGCCTTGTCGCATTCGCTGTATCGCCAAGTCGCGTACGCGAGGACCGGAGCGCCTTTCATCCTGGAACCGCTACATAAAGACCCAGATTCATTGACTAGGGGTCGGTCGCCCCTCTTATGCGTCTTATCTTGCCACAGCGCCCGCAGCGGAAGTAGTGCCCGTGCGAGGCTGCAACGCAGCTTTGCCGGAATCGGATAGGCGCCGGCAGCGTCGCTGCCGTTTTCGGATAGTCCCGCCGCGAATCGCAAGAAACGGACTTGCCCGCGCCACAAGTTCACCATTTCCGGATAGTCCGCGGCATGGCCGATTTCTACACTGTCTCCATCCGATAACACACATAACTTCACGGAGACAGCGATGTCAGATTCTCCACAGATCGCGCAGAGCGCCGCCAGCCGGCAGGTGTTCTTCCCACAGACGGACGGCTCTTGCGTCCCCTACAGCGTCTTCAGCTCACAGGAGGTCTACGACCGGGAGCAGGAACGTATCTATCGCGGGCCGTACTGGAGCTTCGTTGCTCTGGCCTGCGAGATTCCCGCCCTCAATGACTTCAAGAGTACCTTTGTCGGCGATACACCGGTGGTGGTAACGCGCACCGCCAACGGGTTCGCTTGCTGGGTCAATCGCTGCGCGCATCGCGGCGCCATGGTATGTCGCGAGAAATATGGGAATGCGGAATCGCATACCTGTGTCTATCACCAGTGGAACTACTCGTGCGAGGGCGACCTGCAAGGGGTGCCGTTCCGCCGCGGCCAGAAGCAAGGCGCGGTCACGCTCGTCGGCATGGCGAAGGCCTTCGACCCTAAGGCACATGGGCTGCAGAAGCTGCGCGTCGAGGAGTACAAGGGCTTGCTCTTCGCCACCTTTAGCGACGAGACGTCGCCACTGCCCGAATACCTGGGCGCCGAGATGCGTCCCTGGGTGGATCGCGTCTTCCACAAGCCGATCGTGTACCTGGGTTGTACGCGCCAGTATTCGAAGTCGAACTGGAAGCTCTATCTGGAGAACGTGAAGGATCCGTATCACGCGAGCCTGCTGCATCTCTTCCACACCACGTTCAACATTTTCCGTGTTGGCATGAGCGCGCGCTCCATTCCGGATGCGACGCACGGCCTGCACAGCCTGATCACGGTGACCAAGCCGAAGGTCGACACCAATACCGCGGCGGCGTACACCGACCAGAAGATCCGCTCCATGCAGGACGGCTTCGCGCTCGAGGATCCCTACGTGCTGGGGCAGATCTCCGAGTTCGAAGAAGACTGCACCAACCATATCCAGCCGCTCTTCCCGCAGCTGGTCATCCAGCAGATCCACAACACGCTGGTTGCGCGCCAGTTGTTGCCGAAGGGTCCGAGCAACTTCGAGCTGGTGTTTCACTTCTTCGGCTACGAGGACGACACCCCGGAGCTGCGCGAGCTGCGGCTCCTGCAAGCCAACCTCGTCGGGCCGGCGGGCTTTATCTCGATGGAGGATACCGAGGCCACCGAACTGGTGCAGCGTGGCACCGTCCGGGATGGCGACAAGACTTCCTATATGGGCATGGGCCTGGATGCGCCCGAACAGACCAACAGCAATATCACCGAAAACCTGATTCGCCGCTTCTGGGCGGGGTATCAGCAGGCGATGGGGTACTGAGATGGAAAAGAACCTGCAGATCTGGTGTGAGTTGAGCGAGCTGCAAAGCCGCTACGTTCACGCGATCGACAACAACCTGCTCGAGGCTTGGCCAGGCTTCTTCACGGAGGATGGCACGTACACCATCATCTCGCGCGAGAACGCCGACCGCGGCCTGCCGGCGCCGGTGATCCACTGCCGCAACCAGATGATGATGCGAGACCGCATCGTCGCGCTGCGCCACGCAAACATTTTTGAAGCACACGCCTATCGCCACGCACTAGGCGGCCTGGTGATCGAGTCGATGAGTGACGAGGAAGTGCGCACGCTCTCGAGCTATATCGTCGTCAATACCGGCGCGGCCGGCGAGAGCGTCGTGTACCAGGCGGGCTGCTATCGCGACACCGTCGTCAAGCGGGACGGCCAGTGGCGCTACAAGGAAAAACGGGTCATCTATGACACCTCGCGTGTCCAGACCCTTCTGGCTACGCCGATCTAGGAGCGGGTCCCATGAGTACATGGCATGACGTCGGCGCGGCCGACGAATTCATCGAGGATGAGCCGCGCGCGGTCGAGGCGGCGGGCTTGCCCGTCGCTGTGTTCCGGGTGGGCGAGGAGCTCTTCGCGCTGCACGACCTGTGCACGCACGAGCGTGTGCCATTGTCGGAAGGCTTTGTCGAAGACGGCTGCGTCGAGTGCCCGCTTCATCAGGGCTTGTTCGACCTCCGTACCGGCGAAGCGCGCAAGGCGCCGTGCGTGAAGCCGGTCCAGACCTTTCCTTTGCGTGTAGCGGACGGCCGGGTGCAGATCCAGGTCTTGCCCCAAGTCGTAGCGGCCACCTGAGCGCCTGGAGTGCCATGAATTCGAACCTCACCACAATCGTTGTCATCGGTGCCGGCCAGGCCGGAAGCTGGGCGTCGCGCACGCTGCGCGACGAAGGCTTCGAGGGCAGGGTCGTGCTGATCGGTGACGAGGCGCATCCTCCCTATGAGCGCCCGCCACTGTCCAAGGCGGTACTTTCGGGCGAGGCAATACCGGAAAGCGTGCATCTGCTGAGCGCCGAGACGATGGCCGCGCTATCGATCGAATGGCTGGCGAGCACACGCGTTGCCCGGCTGGAGCGCGCGGCAAAGCGGATCATGCTCACTGACGGGCAGACCATCGACTACAGCAGGCTTGTGCTGTGTACCGGAGGCCGTGCCCGCGCGCTCGACGTTCCCGGCGCGAGCCTGCCGGGCGTGCATGTGTTGCGCACGATTGACGACGCCCTGCGCCTGGCGCCCGCGCTGCGCCCCGGCGCCCGCGTTGCCGTCGTGGGCGGTGGCTGGATCGGCCTGGAGGTGGCCGCTACCGCGCGTCAGCGCGGCGCGCAAGCGACTGTGATCGAGGCGATGCGCCGGCTATGCGAGCGTAGCGTACCGGCCGCGCTGTCGGAGCGGCTGCTTGACCTGCACACGGCACACGGTACCAACGTACTGCTGGAGGCCACTGTCGCCAGCTTCGCGCGCATGGCGGACGGCGCGCTCATGGTCAAGCTGATCGATGGCCGCGAGATCGTCTGCGACGTCGCGGTGGTGGGCATCGGCCTGGTTCCCAACGACGAGCTGGCCCGTGCGGCTGGACTGCATTGCGACGGCGGCGTGCTGGTCGACGCACAGTGCCGGACCAGCGATCCCGACGTGTTCGCTGCCGGAGACCTCGCGGTCGCGCGCAACGGCTGGGCCGGGCGCAACGTGCGGCTCGAGTCGTGGCAGAACGCTCAGGAGCAGGGGATCGCGGCGGCAAAGTCGGTGCTCGGCGTTGCCGTGCACTACGAGCCTTTGCCGTGGTTCTGGTCTGACCAATACGGCCTGAACCTGCAGATCTACGGCGTGCCGTCGCCATCCCATCAAGTGGTCGTACGCGACCTGCCAGCGGCGGGTGGCTTCATTTTCTTCTACCTGGAAGGCGAACGGGTGGTAGCCGCACTGGGCGGCAACGCCGCCCGCGACCTGCGCTTTGCGCGCCGCCTGATCGAGAGACGCACTCCTGTCAGTCCGGAAAGCCTGGCTGACGAAAGCGTGTCACTGGCCAAGCTTTGACAGTCATCCAGAGATAGAAAGATAGAAAGATAGAAAAACAGAAAAACAGAGAGGAGACTATGCGGAAAATCGATATACAAAAACTGGCGGGTGACGCCAGGCTCAACACCTTCCATTACAGCGTGCTGATCTGGTGCGCATTGATTATCGTGTTCGATGGCTATGATCTGGCCGTGGTCGGCATCGCTTTGCCGTCGATCATGAAGCAGATGGCGATCGATCCCACGCAGGCCGGCCTGCTGGTCAGCTCGGCGCTGTTCGGCATGATGTTCGGCAACATCTTCCTCGGCACCATCGCCGACAGGATCGGCAGGCGTTGGGCGATCGCGATCTGCATCGCGCTGTTCAGCGTCTTCACCGCCGTCGCGGGGCTTTGTACAGACCCGCTCTCGTTCGGCGCGGCGCGCCTGCTGGCCGGGCTTGGCATCGGCGGCGTCATGCCAAACGTGATCGCGCAGATGACCGAGTACGCACCGCAGCGCGTGCGCAGCACGATGGTGACGTTGATGTTCAGCGGCTACTCCATCGGGGGCATGCTCGCGGCCCTGCTAGGCAAGGGTCTGATCGAGACCTACGGATGGCAATCCGTATTCATCGCCGCGGGACTCCCCGTGCTGCTGATCCCGCTGATCCTCAAGTCGATGCCGGAATCGGTGGCATTCCTGATCCGGCGCGGCCGCGGTGACGAGTTGAAGCGGCTGGCCGGGCAGATCGACCCTGGCTACGCCCCGCGGACCGACGACCACTTCGTGATTACCGGCACGGACGTAGCCGCAGGCGCGCCTTTCCGCCAGCTCTTCAGCGAGGGACGCGCTTCGAGCACGCTGATGTTCTGGCTGTCGTGCTTCATGTGCCTGTTCATGGTCTACGCGCTCAGTTCGTGGCTGGCCAAGCTGATGGCGAGCGCAGGCTACAGCCTCGGTTCCGCCTTGACATTCGTGCTGGTGCTCAACCTCGGCGGCATGATCGGCGCGATTGGCGGCGGATGGCTGGCCGACAGGTTCCACATCAAGTACGTCCTGATGGGCATGTACCTGTTGGCTGCCGTATCGATCACCATGCTGGGCCACCAGGTACCAGTCGGCTTGCTGTACGTACTCGTCGGACTTGCAGGCGCGTCGACCATTGGTACGCAAATTGTCGGCTGCGCCTATGCGGGGCAGTTCTATCCCATTGCCATCCGTGCCACGGGAATTGGCTGGACCCTGGGCGTCGGCCGTGGCGGCGCCATCCTGGCGCCGATCGTGATCGGCATGCTGGTCGGTTTCGGGCTGCCGCTGGAGCAGAACTTCATGTCCATCGCGGTGCCAGGCGTCGTCGCGGCAGCCGCCGTGCTGATCATCAACCACGCGCGATCGGCGTCGGTGGCCACGGAGCAAGGCAACGTTGCCGGCGCTGACGTGATTGTCAATCTTTCTCACCCCCCCCACAAACTCTAAAATCTAAGGAGACCATGCCTCATGGCCGAGTACACCACCTCCCAACTTCTGGCGCTGGTCAATGGCAGCCAGGTCAGCGCTGGCGACGAGCGCGTGCGTGCCGTCACCGCGCGTATCGTCACCGATCTGTTCCATACCATTGAGGAATTCAAGGTCACTCCCAACGAATTCTGGTCGGCCATGAAATGGCTGAACCGCCTGGGCGAAGCCAATATGGTCGGCCTGATCACCGCGGGCCTGGGTTTCGACCGCCTGCTGGATATCCTGGCAGAAGAAGCAGACCAGGCCGAAGCGCGCGAGAAGGGCACGCCGCGCGCCATCGAAGGGCCGCTGTACGTGGCCGGCGCGCCGCTGGCCATGCGCGAGGTCCGCCTGGACGAAGGCAACGAAGGAAAAGGCGAAGTGCTGGTAATGGAAGGCCGCGTGCTGGGCCTCGACGGCAAGCCAGTGCCGCACGCCAGTGTCGATGTGTGGCACTGCAACGAACTCGGACGCTACTCGCATTTCGATCCTGATCAGCCCGCCTATAATCTGCGCCGCCGGATCGAGACCGACGCCGAGGGCAACTATCGCTTCCGCAGCTTCCTGCCGCCTGGCTACGCGATTCCGCCGGGCAGCCCGGTTTCCGAGCTGTTCGACCTGCTTGGGCGGCACGGCAACCGGCCGGCCCACATTCACTTCCTGGTATCGGGTGGCGGCAAGCGCGCGCTGACCACGCAGGTCAACATCCCGGGAGACACCTTCCTGGATGACGACTTCGCCTTCGCCACCCGCGACGGCCTGGTGGTGGCGCTCACGAAGGTGGAGGGCTCGACGGAGTATGCGTCGCTTGGCGTAACAGGTCCGTTTACGCACGTGCGTTTCGACTTTGTGCTCCAGGACGCGCTGTCCGAAGAGGAGATGATCGCCGCGAGCCGATACGATACGGCGGCGCTCTGATCGCTCTGATCGCGCGGATCGCCGAGGTAGGGCAGCGCCATCATGATGCCGATGGCGCTGCCGCCTGCACCCCTACGAGCAGCCCGTGCTCATCGGCCAGGTGCAGTTGCTGGCTCCGGGAGTGCAAATAGCAAGGAGAGCATGCAGGCCCAGGCCGACGGCGCCGAACAGAACAACCAGGCGCTGATTCGGTTGTCCGAGGCCGCCCAGCGGACCGCGTGGTTTCCCGTGGCTCTAGTGCTCCGGGATCTCGCTGCGGGCTTGAATCTCCGGCCGCGTTTCCGCGACGGCTACCCGGTTGCGTCCGGATGATTTTGCCTTGTACAGCGCCTCGTCACTGGCATTGAAGAAAAACCGCAGGCTAGGGAAACGTGCACGGCCATCCGCACAAGCCACGCCCATACTGACCGTGAGTATCCGGTTAACGCTTCCCGCATTCGGGATAGCCAGATCCTGGACGGCCGACCGGATTTTCTCGGCAACCGCAATGGCTCCGTCCAGACCCGTGTTGGGCAGCAGCACAGCAAACTCCTCGCCACCGTAGCGGGCCGCATAGTCGCCGGGCCTGCGGATGTTGCTGGCAATGCATCGGGCGACAGCAGCCAGCGCATCATCTCCGCCCGCGTGCCCGTAATGGTCATTGAAATTCTTGAAATGATCCACGTCGATCATCAGCAACGACAAGGGCTGCTGGTTGCGCCATGCCCGGCGCCATTCGATGTCCGCGGCCTCGTCCAGTGCACGCCGGCTTCCGATGCCTGTCAGCCCGTCCGTGTTGACCATCAGCTGAAGGTGCTCTTCCATTGCTTGCCTGCGCTTGAACTGCCGGGAAATCAGGATGGAGAGGATCAGGATCGCGAGGTCTAGCGTCAGGATCAGTCCGCCGAGCAGCCATGCCCTTTTTCGCCATTCCGCGTAGATATCGTCGGTCGACAGGCCAATAACAACCACGAGGGGGAAACCGGCAATGTGGCGGAAATCGTATAACCGTTCGCTACCGTCCAGCGCGGCAATGCCGACAAACGAGCCTTCCGGTGCCTGCACAAGCGGCGCGAAGGATGCGCTGGCGGCAATGCTACGGCCGACGGTGGCCGGGTCATAAGGACGACGCATCAACACGATGCCATCGTCACGCAGCAATGTGATGGTGCCCCCGGGCCCGAGCTTAGTCCCCTCGAAGAGCCTCCTGAAATAGTTGAGGCGCAGCGTGCCGACGACGATGCCGGCAAAGCTACCGTCCGCATGCGACAACCGCCGGCTCAGGCCGATCGATT
This sequence comes from Cupriavidus sp. PET2-C1, assembly GCF_054515855.1. Classification (NCBI taxonomy): domain Bacteria; kingdom Pseudomonadati; phylum Pseudomonadota; class Betaproteobacteria; order Burkholderiales; family Burkholderiaceae; genus Cupriavidus; species Cupriavidus sp. PET2-C1. The sequence continues at coordinate 2,273,366 of NZ_CM137259.1, read as the reverse complement.
GGGCTTGCTCCGTCAAGCGAGGCTGGAACGGCTGGCTGATAAACAACCCAGCCGTTGCCGAATCGTGATGCACTTTGAAGTAGTCGCGGTCAGCGACATTGACGGGGCGGGGAGGGGTGGAGCGTGAATCGAGAACGAGATTGCCTTGCTCGTCCGTCACCAACAGGGAGCCCAAGTCGGTTGCGTTCGTGGAGCGGTCAAACAGCACCAATTGGCGGATGGCGGGATTCAACCGGAGAATTTCCGGATCCTTGACGCCGTCGATCACGGAGTGCATCGACAGCTCAAAGATCTCCAGGTTGCGGGCAATATCTCGCTCAAGGATGAGTGAGAGGTTGGAGGATGCTTCCTGCGCGCGCGCAAAAGCGTCCTGGCGCATCTCAACGAGCGCTCCGGCTCCAATGGCGGCGATGGCCATCGCAAGGCCAACGCTGGCTGTCATGAAAAGGTTGGGGTACTTTAACGTCACTTATCTGTCGTAGGCCAAGGCCATCGGGATGCTTCTTGGGTCGTTGAACGGCCACGCGCGCGAGCGCAAATTGTACGCTAGCCGAAGAGGAGGCCGCGTCGGAAGGTCCGCCAAGTATGCGAGGTGCTGACTCAATAACTGGAGCCTGAAGCCCGTGGAAATGAGGGGCACTTAAGTCCTTGAAATGGAGAAACAGGTTGAGTGGTTATCACGCCGCATCGGGTACGGGCGAGCCATGGGCACGCAGGCGGTGATACCCCCACAGCGACACCAGCGACACCAAGACGCCCGCGCACAGCGCGACCGTGAATCCGGCCCGTGCGCCACCGTCATCCACTATATGGCCGGATGCCGCTGCGCCCAGCGCCACGCCGACATTGAGCCCCGCCAGCAGCCAGGTCATGCCTTCCGTCAGGCGGCGCTCGGGCACCAGGCGCTCGACCAGCGACATCGCCACGATCATGGTGGGCGCGAAGAACAGCCCCGCCACCAGCACGGCGGTCGCCAGCGCGGGAATGCTTTCGACCAGCAGCAGCGGCAGCGTGGTAGCGGCCGTCGCCAGCCCGCCCAGTAACAGCAAGCGGTGCAAGGGGGTTTGCAGCTTGAGTGCGCCAAACAGCAGTCCGGCTAAGCAGGAGCCCACGGCATAGGCCGACAGCACCAGGCTAGCCGCAGCCGGCCGGCCAAGTTGCTCGGCAAAGGCCACGCTGACGATATCCACGGTGCCGACGATGACGCCCATCGCCACCATCAGCAGCGTCAGCAAGCGCACGTTCGCCAGGTGGATCACCGATCCCGAGCGATCCATGGCAGCGTCCTGCGCCTCGACCGGTGGTTCGCTACCGCGCTGCGCGACCAGGGCGAACACACCCAGCATCAGCAACAGCGCCGCTGCCAACGGTCCGGCCTGGGGGAACACCGCTACGGACAGCCCTACCGACAGCGGAGGTCCAGCGATGAAGCTGACTTCATCGAGCACCGTTTCCAACGAATAGGCCGTCTGCAAGCATGGCTGGCCCCGGTAGATCTCTGTCCAGCGCGCGCGCACCATCGCTGACATGCTGGGCATGAAGCCGGCCAGTAAAGCGCCTGCAAACAAAGTCCAGTCGGGTGCCAGCCACCAGGAACTGGCGAGCAAGAGCAGCACGCCGATGACGCTGATGGCCGTTGCCGCTGGCAGCACCCGGCGCTGCCCATGGCGATCCACCAGGCGAGATATCTGCGGCGACAGCAGCGCGTAGGTCAGCACGAAGGTGGCGGATATGGCTCCGGCCAGCGCATAGCTGCCGCGCAGTTGCGACAGCATGGTGATGATGCCAATGCCGGTCATCGGCAGCGGCATCCGCGCCAACAGGCCAGCCAAGGCAAAGCCCTTGGTGGCGGGCGCAGCGAAAAGTTCTCGGTAAGGGTTGTCCATCTCGTTCTCCAGGTTGCCTCCGCTTGCCAGCGTATGACGGTGCGGCGACAATACATACGCAGCGTATGAATAAGATCGTATATTCATACACTGCGTATGTAAATAATCATGCAGATCGTATGTAAGGAGAAGGCGGATGGTTCGTCGCACTCGCGTCGAGATGGAGGAAACCCGCGCCACGTTGTTGGCGACCGCCCGCAAGGTCTTCAGCGAGCACGGCTACGCCGACACCTCAATGGATGACCTCACCGCGCAGGCGGGCTTGACCCGTGGCGCGCTCTATCACCACTTCGGCGACAAGAAGGGATTGCTGGCCGCTGTGGTGGAGCAGATCGACGCCGAGATGGATGCGCGCCTGCAAGTCATCTCCGACACTGCCGAGAATGCTTGGGAAGGCTTCCGTAGTCGCTGCCGCGCCTATCTGGAAATGGCGCTGGAACCAGAAATCCAGCGCATCGTGCTGCGCGATGCCAGGGCGGTGCTGGGCGGCACTTCGTCCGAATCGCAACGCCATTGCGTCGAGTCAATGCAACGGCTGATCGACAACCTCATCCGGCAAGGCGTCGTGGACGAAGCCGACCCGCAGGCACTGGCATCGCTGATATACGGCAGCTTGGCCGAAGCGGCGTTCTGGATCGCGGACAGCGAGGACGGCAGTGCGCGACTGGCGCGAGGTATGGTGGCTCTGGATTTGCTGCTGCGCGGGTTGTTAGCCGCGCGATAGCCTTACGAGACGCCAAGGCCACGTCGTCGCTCATTGGACAAGCGTGGCCGGCTAGAAATTCTGCTAAATATTCCGCATGGTACTGATCCGACATACCGATACCATGCCGGCATTCTCTAGCTGCAGTTCTCGCCGAAGCTTCTCGCACTCGTGCTGGCTAGTAAAGGAAAAATATTTACGCGCTGCCGGGTCACTCGACTCTGCCTTCGTGACGGTCAGATGCCAGAGGTCGCCAATGGAGTTTGGTTGTTCATCGTCAGAGGTACCTGCGTGAATATCGACAGCATTTCGGTCATTGATAACGCCCACGACAACAATCGCGATGCTCGCGGCAACCCACCGTGCAATGCGTCGCGATCTGAAAGAAATCCTTGTCATGCCGGCATGCAAGATGATGTTGGCGTTGTTGTGATCCTCCTATGGTAGCGTTTTATCGTCGGCAAACAATCCCCCCGAACGGGGAGGCGGGGTTGTGCAGATGCCGCGCGTGACGCGTATTTAGAGGCTGCGCCTAAACGCATTCATCCATCAAAGTGAAGCGACCAACGCGACAGAGCACGAAGGTACTTTCATTCCGTCTTCGCGAGATAAACGCAATTTCGCCCAGCGCCTTTCGCTCTGTACAGCGCTGCATCGGCCGCCTCGACAAGCTCGTCGGGGAAGCGTTCTTGCTTAAGGGTTGCGCAGCCGGCGCTGACTGTGACATAGCCAAGGGGAGTCGGAGCGTCGAGCTTTAACTGCGTCACCATCTGGAGCGCTTGCGCCGCGACTTCGGAAGCGCCACGACGGTCTGTATCCGGGAGAACTATCACAAATTCCTCTCCGCCGTAACGGCAGACAAGGTCCGACGGCCGGCGAACGACCCCGGCCAGCGCAGTCGCCACTGCGACAAGGCAAGCATCCCCTTTCAGGTGGCCCAGGGTGTCGTTGTACAGCTTGAAATGATCGACATCGATCATGATTAGCGATAGTGGCAAATTCTTACGCTTCGCACGGTCGAATTCCTTGCTGAAGTGCTCTTTGAAATAGCTCCGGTTATAGATCCCCGTCAACGCGTCATGGACAGATGTTTGCAGCAGGCGGGCATGGGCCGCAAATAAGCGCTGGTACAGAACGGTGACCTCCCACACTAGAACGCACACCAGGACACCCGGGGCAAACATGCTGAATATCCTGGCGAGATACCAGCCCACGCTGAACCTGGCGGCACTCAGCAGGTTCAAGCTGGTATCGATGAGGCAAGCGAGCAAGGCAATCGATAGCCATATGTCAAGTACGGCCCGCAAGCGGCCGCTCAGCAGCACGAAAGCAATCGCAACGACATTGAGCGACCATATCGCCAGCGCGGTTGCATTCTTCTCGTAGGCTCCGGAGTCTCCCGCAGCGTTCAGGGCGGATGGCAGATCACCGTAGATGGCGAACCCACAGAGCACCACGCCAATCGCGGCGGGCCCACCGACCAGCCCCCATGCCCATAGGCTGACATGCTTGGGGCGGATCAGATCTTTCATGGATAAACTGCGCGCCGCCACTGCGAGAATCACAAAAAACGGAAAGCCGCCATGCCAGAAGACCCACATCCACGTGGCGCTATTTGGACCGGCGCCAAAGAGGCCCCCAGGGGTGAAAACGCCGGGAAACGTTAGCAGCTGCAAAGCCACCGCCAATGCGGTAAATGCGTATGCCCCACCCAGTGCGCCAAGGATAGGCTGCCGGGTCACCGTGAATTGTGCGCCGAGCAAAAAGCTGGCGATACAGGCGGTGGTGAATACCGTCAGCGCGCACATCGGCATGAAGGGGGGGACCGCTGGTAGCACCTGGGTTGCCCGTGGGACTGCAATCGCGAAGACGCACAGGATAAGCAGCGCCGTGATACCGGCGAGCATTGCTTGTTTGCGCGTGGCCTGCCGTACCAGGAAGCTTTCCATAGTGTTCACCAGTCCTTAGCCGTCTTCCACAGCCCGCAGGGTCCCGGCATCGCGAAGTTACATGCCGTTGAGGCACTATCAACCTCGTACAAGCCCGTCATGCCGTGATATGGGTATTGCAGGGAGGATTCTGCGCCACTCTGCTGTCCTCCGGCAAGGGGGGAGTGGGATTCGCTCATTCGTCATTGTCGAGCCCGCATTGCCCCAGGTTTGAGCGCCTACCGATTCACCGGATGCAGGCTGCGCGGTCTCTTGCAATGATCGAAGCAAGCGTGCGGAATCGCAATGAGAGCGCACCAAAAGCGTGCTGTTCGCTCAACATGGCACCGCGGGCATGACTGCTTCGGAATGGAATCGGAGAGTGAGGGTGCACGAGTTCACTTCCGCATCGAGGGCGTATGGGTTATGCCCACCAGCAGACCTTCCGGTCCCAGCAGCCGCGTGACGGTCTGACCCCAGGGTTCCGCTCGCATCGCAACCAGCAGTTTGTAGCCCTGCGACTTCAGTTCCGCGGTGCCTTTTTCGATATCCGCCACGTCAAATTCGATCCACGCTTGTGGCACGGGAAGATCGCCAGGCCATTGGTCCGTGCCAAAACAGGACTCGGCCGCCTGCGCCAACGGCCACAGGGCAAAATGCTTCACGCCATCCAGCGCTCCCGTATGCAGATAGCCGTTGGCCTCTTCTTGGAACGACAGTCCCAATGCCTCGGAATAGAATTTCCGGCTTGCGGCCGGGTCGCTAACGATCGGGCCAAAACCGGCGACGAAGAGTACGTCGATGTTTTGTGGCGTTTTCATTGGCATATCTCCTATGTCTTATCTTAGCCGCCCGTGGCAAAAGGCCCGCGCCGTGTTGTCCGAAGAACTTGGAGGCCGATACACTCTTCCAGCAGTGCAAGACATGGCGCGAACAGGATGCGCAAGCAACACGCTCCCGGAGGTGATGCTTGACTGTAGCAACGGCGCTGGCTGTTTCATAGACATTGACGGCATCGACATTGGCGCGATGCGGCTGCATCCGGCACGGTAAGACTCGACCCCTGTCAGACCAGATGGGTTTACTAAAATAGCTCATACAGAGGGCATGAGGCACCCGTTCCGTCGAGGACGGGGCTCGTCAGCATCGTTAGTTGTGTTGGAGAACACAACAAGATCTGGAGTCATTTATGTACCGGCAAGCACATTCACTGGCGGTAATTTACCCGCTGGAGGCAGGGGAGTGGTTGTTCGCAGCAATCACCGGGCATCAAGTTGTTCACTTCGGACCATTTGAGTCCAGAGATGAGGCAGATGAAATTCTCTCGGCAATGTATCCGGATATGCCAGCGGTAGAGTTACCTGAACAGGCTAGGAAGCTTGACAACGATGGCGTGAGGATCTTAGGGTATGCCGCAGTGCAGCAGGTAGCGTTTCAAGAGGAAACCGGCAGATAGCCGGAGCGGCACAGTCTGCCAGCCACCTCCGGGTGGCTTCTTCATTTGTGGCCGAATGGCAATACCTATTTCCATGTGTAACGTAGCCACGTCACTGCGGAACTCACTGTTTTTCTGGATGGTCCCTTCTGTAAAGGAGTCATTGCAGGGGCGCGTTGCCCGGAGGATATGTGTCGCGGCCTGCGCGAATACCAGCAGGAGACAGTGATGAAATCAATTCAAAGGATATGCCTTGCTAGTGTTGTCGGCTTGCTTGCCGCTTCGGCGGCTGCTACTAGTTTGGCGGATGCAGGAACACTAGCCGCAACGGATGGTGCTCTGCCCATGAACAGCCCGCCCGGAATGCCGGGGCGTCCCGAATCTGGCAGCATGACGCCGCCTACCGAATTAGCGACGAAGCTCAGTGACAACGCGATCACGACGAAAGTCAAAGCCGAGCTCCTTGCTACGAAGGGACTCCGACCCGGGGGGATTCGAGTGAGAACCGAAAACGGTGTTGTGCATCTCGATGGCAAGGTTCAAAACGATTCGGAGAAGCTGACAGCTTTGAACGCTATCCGTGCAGTGGAGGGCGTGCAATCCGTGGTGGACGGCCTTGAGGTCGAGAAATAGCCAGAAATAGCCCAGAAATAGCCGACGCTGGCATCAGGGCACAACACGCGGGGACACAACTCGCGGGAAGAGCGCCCCGCCGACGCAGGATCGAGACGACGGGGCGAAATCGGTGGCAGGATCATGCGGACCTGCCCACGAGGGGAAGGCTCCTACAGGACTTCAGGACTTCAGGACTTCAGTCAGGCCGCCAACGCCAAAGCCGGGCGAGCGAACTGCAACATGCCGTGCGATTCTTCGATGACGAGATTCACACCACACCGTAGCGTGATGCTCGCACGGCACAAACCATAATGCCTCTTCAACGCCTCCGGAGCCCGTAACTACAGCGTAGAAGAGGTGGCTAGAATTCGCCATCGGACGCTGTCCTACCTAGTTGTCGGCACTCGGTGGGAATATTCGATGTAACTAATCGTAAGATTCATAATATTATTTATTTTGTTGATGCCTTTAAGGCACGTTTTATGAATATAATTATCGCCTATAAGTGAGCGTCCTTAATAGAATTAATTAATTTAAAATAATAAAGAACAAATTCAATATTAAGCCGTCGAATTTGCATGGACAGAGTTGGAGAAACTCCATGCAATCAATTAGTCATATATGGCGCCACATGTTCCCTATGTGCAGTCCTACGCTCAAACAGAGCGGCCTCTGCGCGCTTACGGCCGGCGCACTTGTTGCGTTGTTGGCGAGCCCTGGCGCACACGCAACCGATCTCGCGCGCCAGACCATAGGCCCGGTCAGCTACGTTTGCGGCGGTGTTGGTGAGGACGAGCAGCAGGCAATCAAGTCGGAGTCGAAGGATTTTGATATGGGACTGTTATTCACCGAGGGCGCACGCGGTGAGTATCTATCCGATGTGGCAATCACCCTTTCGCGCAACGGAGTCGAGGTTGCATCCTTCCGCTCGAGTGGGCCGCGCTGCCTGATCAAAGCGCCAAGGGCGACTTATCAGGTCGTGGCAACCTATAACGGTGTGGAAAAGCACACCCAATTGCGGATGGGCGAGCGGAACGTGCATTTGAATTGGTAGCCGACCGACGTCGCAAGGGCCATGAGGCATTTTCCCAACGCCGTAGAGGGACTGGGATCGTTGGGAGTGAAGATGGCGGCGTTTGGGGGATTCGCCGCGGAATGTGAGCAAAAAGGCGCGGCCGATGCGCCGAAAATCATGCTGTCGACTGCTGGCCACTGCCAATAGTCGCCGTGCCTCTTCCTCTCGATGCGCACATCTCTTATCCCTTCGTGAAGATCTCCAGAAAATGCCTGCTCGGATCCTCGAAATAGATTCTGCGGCAGCCATCGTCCGTGCTGACCTCGCCGGGGCGGCGGCGGTATGGGTCCGACCAGTACATCAGATTGCGCGCGCGGATTCGGGCGAGGCTTTGCTCGAATTCGGCGTCGCTGATCAGAAAGGCATAGTGCTGCGGAGCCACATCGCCTTTCGCGTCCATGAAGTCCAGGGTGATTTCGTTGTCCAGCCGTACGGCAAGAAACGGCCCGAACGGCACGGCCGCGGGACGTCCGAGGATCTCGCAGAGGAAGTCGGCGGACGCCTTCTTGTCATGAGAAAAGACGATGGTGTGGTTGAGCTGGATGGCCATATCGCAATCTCCGGGAAGGGGTAGGTGCGTCAGGCAGCGGCTGACGCGTGTCACCTTGGAAGCGTACATGGATTCGGGCACGCCGGGCGGGCGCCGCGGCCAGCCTCGATGCGGTCGAAGCCTGCGCGCAGACACCCCGGCTAGCCGCCAAAGGCCTGATGCCGGCATAGCCCATTGATCGTAGCCAGGAGCGCTCCCATCGTCGGATTACATGCGGTAAATCACGCCGACCCAGGCGCTGCGCGGCGCGCCGGGCGCGACGAACCGTGCGCTGGCGTTGTCTTCCGGCGTCACGTGCGGACGCAGCAGGTTGCCGTTGGGAAACAGGTCGCTGGAGATCTGGCCATAGGTCTCGTAGCGGCGGTCGAACAGGTTGGCCACGCGCGCATAGATCTCGAAATGCTTGTTGACGCGGTAGGACGCTCGCAGGTTCACCGTGGCGTACCCGGGCGTGCTCCAGTCCGCGTACTTGGGCGCCTTGCCGGGCTGCGGGTCGGCGCGCAGGCCGTCTTCGTTGCCGCTGGTCACGCTGCTTGACACGCCAACCAGGTCGGCGCCCAGGGTCAGTTCGGGCAGCGCCTGCCAGTCCACGCCCAGCTTGATGGTGTGGCGCGGCAGGCCGGCCATGCGCATGCCCGGCTTGATGTCGATGGTCCGTTCTCCCACCGCGAGCTGCCCGGTGGCCTGATAGGTGGCTTCGAGATAGCTGTAGCCGAGGCGCAGCGTGACATTGCCAAAACGCTGCCGGGCGGACAGGTCGAAGCCCTGGTTACGGGTCCGGTCGAAGTTGGCGAAGTATCCCTGCTGCGTGTTGGGGGCACGCAGGAAGAGGATGTCATCGTGGTTATCGATGCGGTAGAACGAGCCGGATACTTCCGTGTCCTTCGAGGGCCGCCAGCGCGCGCCCGCTTCATAGGAGTGCGAGACGACCTGCTTGAGGTAAGGGTCGGCCTGCAGGCCTGCAGGCAGGCGGCAGGGCTGGGCGGGATCGGCGCAACCCAGCTCCAGCACCGTCGGCACGCGGTTGTTCTGGGCATAGCCGCCAAATACCGAGACCCCGGCGCCCAGCTTCTGCGTGATGCCAAGCGCGGGGTTGAGCCGGCGGTAGGTGAAGCTCTCGCTCGGCTGCTCGCTGCCGTCGCTGTTGCGCAGCGTATTGTTCACGGTCACGTGGTTCCAGCGGGCCGAACCCGTCACGAAGGTGCTGGGTGTCATGGCCCAGGTGTCCGACAGGTACAGGCCAATCGCGCGCGAGGTGCCGCTGACGCCGGAGAATAGCGCGTTCGGTGCATTCGGGTCCGCGATCACGCCGCGGTCGTCGGTAAAGGTGCCTAGCTGCTCATACTGCGAGTAAGTCAGGCGGCTGCGGTCGAACGTCAGCCCGGCGTTGAGCAGGTGCTTTTCCGTCTCCTTGGCGAAACTGAACGCCATGCCGACGGACTGCTGCCACATGTGCGTGGTGTTCAGCACCGCCGGATCCAGCGCCGCGCCTTCGCTCCGGGTGAAGCCGCAGCGGGACTTGCGCGGGCTGCCGTCGGCCTTGAAGCCATCTTCGCAGTCTTCCGCGTAAGCGCCGTAGTCCGGGTTCACGTCCCCGTTGGTGGTATCGCGGCGGCCGGTGCGCACATAGGCGAGCACGGCGGCGCTGGTCTTGTCGTCGAACCAGTGGCGGCCGTTGAAGGCAGCCTGGGTGACCATGTTCTCGGTCTTGTCGGGATAGGTGTAGACGGCACCGCGATGGCTTTCGTAGAGGCCGGGCAGCATGGCATTGCCGCTCGCGCGGTAGCTGGGCACCAGGCCGTTGCCGATCAGGGTGCTGCGCCCGTGCAGCACGGAAACGTCCCAGCTAGTGGTGTCGCTGGCATGCCCTGCCTTGAGGAACAGGTTGCCGAGCCGGCCCTCGGAATGATCGCGCCAGCCGTGCTCCTGGAACAGGGTGCCGGCGGCGAAGGCGTGCCAGCCGCTGTCGCTGCGGATGCCGCCGGACAGGTCGGCGCGCTTGCGGTTGCCGCTGCCATAGGACAGATCGGCGGTGAGGCCCGGTGAAGTCAGGCCCGAGCGGGTGGTCATGGCCAGCGCGCCGCCGAGCGTGTTGAGGCCATAAGCGGGGTTGGCGCTGGAGACCAGCGAGACGCTCTCCAGGGCGGCTTCGGGAATCATGTCCCAGCTCACCACATCGCCGAAGGGCTCGTTGACGCGGATCCCGTCCAGGTAGATGGACAGCCCTTGCGGCATACCCGGGATCGACGAGGCGCGAAAGCCGCGGTAGGTGAGGTCGGTCTGGAAGGGGCTGCCCTGGATGTCGTTGACGTTGACGCCGGTGAAGTTACGCGCCAGGTATTCGCCGAGGGTGCCGGTGCGCGTGCCGTTCAGGTCGTCGCCGCTGACCGTCTGCACCGTGTACGGCACCAGATCGCGGTCCACGCCAATGCCCGGCAGCGGTGCGGTGGCTACCACCATGACTTCGGGCAGCGTGGCACTGTCCCCGGATTGCACACCACTGTCCTGTTGTGCAACAGCGGGCAGGGCGGCCAGCAATGCCACGGCCAGTGCGATGGCGGTGGCCGCGCTGCGCCGTGGCGCGCCACGGCGCAGGGTTGCGCCTCCAGGCGAGGCCCTGCGCCTGGGTGGGGGTAGGTTGGCTGGCATCTTGCATCTCCTCGGAATGATCGGCCGGGGCACCTGCGTTGGGTGCCGGCTTGGTGGAAACAACTTGAGGGACGGGGAGCAGGTTCCGTACCTCGGGCTTCGGGAAAACCTCCCGATCCGCGGGCCATCTCTACCGTCCACTGCAACCTCCGGGGGCGTCATTGCCATGACGATGTCTCGCTATCTGTTAAGCCGCGCCATCTGGATCTGCGCGGCCTGCCTGTGCGGCGCGCTGGTGGTCGCGCTATGGCTCGCGGTGCGCGCCATCGGCGACGAGCGGCGTGGCGCGGACGCCATGGCGCAGCTGATACCGCGCCTGTCGGCCTTGCAGACGGCGGCGCCGGCCGAACGCGCAGCGCATCTTGCCGCCCTGCGCGCCATCAACGCCTCGGCGCAAATGCGCCACTTGTGGCTGCATCTGGAGGATGCAACGGGCCGGGTGCTGGTGAGCGCGCCGCAGCCGCGGGATAGCGCCGCCTGGGGCGGCTTGCTTGCCCTTCCGGGCCTGGGTGCCGATGCGGCGCGGCTGGAAAGCAGCTGGGAGATCCACACCCGCGACGGCGCCACCTACCGCGCCGCCTTGCGCTGGAGCCCGGAGAGCGAAATCCGGGAAGCCAGCGGCGACATGGCCGGCAACCTCGCCGTGCTGGCGGTCTTTGGCGCGCTGCTGCTGCTTGGCATCCACTGGGCCCTGGGACGGGCCCTTGCCCCTCTGCAACAGATCCTGGCGGCTATCCGGCGCTACGAAGACAAGGACTACAGTGCGCGCCTGCCGCCCATGCGCACGCGCGAGATGGACCAGCTCCGCCGCGCGCTCAACCATCTGGCCGGCGCGCTGGACGAAACCCAGGCGGAGCGCCGCGCCCTGAGCCGCAAGCTGCTGACCGCCCAGGAAAGCGAGCGCGCGCGCCTGGCGCGAGAACTGCACGACGAGTTCGGCCAGGTGCTCACCGCGATGCGTGCCGATGCCGCCTACCTGGTGCGCAAGAGCGTCCATGAGCCGGTGCTGCAACTCGTGGCCAACGACCTGGCCGGGCATTGCGCCAGGATCCAGCACGAGGTACGCCATCTGCTGCACCGGCTGCGGCCGCACGGCGTGCAGCCCGACGGCCGGCTGGCTTCGGTGGAGCGCCTGCTGCAGGACCTGGTGCAGGCCTGGCGCGACCAGCCCGGCCAGCACGTGGAGGTGGACTATGCGGTGGCGCTTGACGGCGTGGCGCCGGGCCCCGAGCTGATCCTGACGCTGTACCGCATGACGCAGGAAGCGCTGACCAACGTGATGCGCCATGCCGGCGCACGCCGCGTGGCGATCCGCATTGCCGCCACGGCCGCCGGCGAAGCGGTGCGCTGGAGTGTGGAGGACGACGGCCAGGGCATTGCCGACGTCGCCGCGGCGCTGCAGCGCAGTCATGGCCTGCGGGGCATGCAGGAACGTGCGTGGGCCCATCTTGGCACGCTGCACATCGAACCTGCCTGCGCCGCGGCCCTCGCCACACCCGGCTGCCGCCTGAGTGCAAGCTTTCCGCTAGCGCAGCAGGCCTTCGCCACGCCGGTACAACCGCATGGGAGCCAGAGCGAATGAAAACGATCGACGTAGTTCTTGCCGATGATCACGCGGTAGTGCGCACCGGATACCGGCGGCTGCTCGAACTGGAGGAGGGGGTGCGCGTGGTGGCCGAGTTTGGCGATAGCGATGCCGCCTACGCCTGGCTGACGCAGCATCCCGCCGACGTGCTGATCCTGGACCTGTCGATGCCCGGACGCGGCGGCATGGAAGTGCTGCAGCGGCTGGGCGCGCGGGTGCCCGCATTGCGGATCCTGGTGTTCAGCATGCACGACAGCGCCGCCATCGTCAGCCAGGCCATGCGGGCCGGCGCCGCCGGCTACCTGACCAAGAGCAGCGCGCCGGAGGCCCTGGTGGACGCGGTACGCAAGGTGGCCAACGGGCGGCAGGCGCTGTCCGACGATGTCGCCGGCCTGGCCGCCGCCGGCAGCCAGCTTCCGCCCCACCTGGCCTTGTCGCCGCGCGAGTTCGACCTGTTCCGCCTGTTTGCGCGCGGCACGGCGATCGAGGAAGTGGCCGCGCAGCTCTACCTGAGCACCAAGACGGTGGCCAACTACCAGACGCTGATCCGCAAGAAGATGGGCCTGGCCAACCGGGTCGAAATGCATCGCTATGCGGTGGAGCACGGCTTCGGCTGAGCCTCTGTTTCAAAACGGGACAGCGTTGCCCCGCGGGCAGGAGCCGTGTTCCGTGGCGGTACAACGCTCGCCAGCGCACTGCACAACGCGCGTCCCTGCCTGATGGCCGGGCGCCCTCCAGGGCGATGCGGGAGAAGGCCTGGCGGCGCATAGCGCTCATGCTGCACCGCAGATGGTATCGGCCTTGCTCCTCTAACCGGCATGAACACTTCCGCCTCCCGTCACGCCATGTTTCTTCGCCTCGCTTTCGCGCTGCTGCTCTGCCTGGGGCTGTCCCATGGGCTGGCCAATGCGCTGGCCGCGCCGGCGGAGGCGGCGGAGGCGGCGCGGCGCTTTCCGGTGCGCCCGATCACGTTGATCGTGCCGTGGCCGGCGGGCGGTGCCACCGATATCTCGATGCGCGTGCTGGCGGAGCTGGCCGGGCGCGAACTCGGCCAGCCCATCGTGGTGGAGAACAAACCGGGCGCCGGCGGCACGCTGGTGGGCGGCGCGCTTGCCGCCGCGCGGCCGGATGGCTACACCATCGGCCAGTTGCCGCTGACGGTCTATCGCTTCCCGCATCAGCAGAAAACCGCGTGGCAGCCGCTGCGCGACATCCAGCCGGTGCTGATGATCTCCGGCTACACCTTCGGCATCGTGGTGCCCGCGGACAGCCCCTTCCACACGCTGGACGACCTGATCGGCTGGGGCCGTGCCCATCCAGGGGAGCTGACGGTGGGTTCCACCGGCATCGGCACCACCGCGCACCTGGCCATGGAGGATGTGCTCGGGCGCAGCGGCGTGCGCTACGTGCACGTGCCTTACCGCGGCACCGCGGACCAGATGCTGGCGGTGGCCAATGGCTCGCTGATGGCGGGCGTGAATTCGACCGGCTTCGCGCCCTTCGTGGACAGCGGGCGGATGCGCCTGCTGGCGGTGTTCAGCGCGCAGCGCTCGGCGCGCTGGCCAGAGGTGCCGACCGTCAGCGAGCTGGGTTTCGACAACGCGATCCACAACTCGCCCTATGGCATCGGTGTGCCGCGCGGCACCGACCCGCTGATCGTCAGCCGCCTGCACGACGCGTTCCGCGTCGCCATGTACCAGCCTCGCCACGTGGCCGAGCTGGCCAGGTACGACCAGGAACTGACCTACCTGAACACCGCCCGGTACGAAGCCTACCTGCAACGCGCCTGGGAGACGGAGCGGCGCTTCGCCGAGCGGGTGGGCACGGCCCTGCCGAAGGAGCACCTGTGATGGCCCCGGAATCCCCGCTGGCGCTGCGCTGTGAAGCCGTGCGCAAGCGCTTTGGCAACCAGCACGCGCTGGACGGCGTTTCGCTCGACGTGCGGCGCGGCGAATTCGTAGCGCTGCTGGGCCCCAACGGCGCAGGCAAGACCACGCTGTTCCAGATCCTCAGCGGCTTGTTCGTGGCCGACGCGGGGCAGGTCACGGTCATGGGGGCGGATATGCGGCGCCACCCGGTGCGCGCGCTGGCCCGGCTCGGCATCGTGTTCCAGCAGCCGGCCATCGACCTGGACTTGTCGGTCTTGTCCAACCTGCATTTCCATGCCGGCCTGCACGGAATGGCGCGCCGCGTTGCCGCCGGGCGGATTGCCCGGCTGCTGGAGGATTTCGGCCTGGCCGGGCGGGCCGGGGCGGCCGTGCGCGAGCTCTCGGGCGGCAACCGGCGCAAGGTGGAGCTGGCGCGCGCGCTGTTGCACGAGCCCGCCGTGCTGCTGATGGACGAGCCCACTGTCGGGCTCGATCCGGCCTCGCGCGCGCAGCTCGTTGCCGATGCGCGCCGGCTTGCCGCGCAGGCGCAGGCCGGCGTACTGTGGGCCACGCACCTGGTGCAGGAGGTGGAGCAGGCGGATCGCGTGATCGTGCTGCATCGCGGCGCGGTGCGCTTCGATGGCACCCCGGCGGCGCTGCGCGGCGCGGCCGAGCGCGACAGCCTGGAGCAGGCCTTCCTGGCCCTGACTACCTTTCCCGCATCGCCATTGCGTGCCACCGAGCGTGTCCCCGCATGAACAAGCCGCCCACCCTTGGCTTGATCGCCTGCGCCACCCTGGCCGCCATGCTGCTGCTGATTGCCGCCGGCGTGGCCGGTGCCGCTGAAAGCCGCAACGCCACCGGGCAGGTCTTCGTCTCCAGCGAAAAAGACGATGCCGTGGCCGCCTATAGCGCCGCGAGCAGGCAGCTGATCGCCGTCTGGCGGCAATGCAAGCGCCCGCGCCACCTGCAGCTGTCGCCGGACCGGCGGCGCCTTTACGTGGCCTGCAGCGACGATAACCGGGTGGACGTGATCGACGTGGCGAGCCGCAAGACCGTGGCCTCGCTGCCGGTCGGCGACGATCCGGAACTGTTCGACCTCAGTCCCGACGGCCGCACGCTCTACGTCTCCAACGAGGAGGACGGACTGCTGTCGGCCTACGACATCGCGTCCGGCAAGAAGGTGTTTGCCATCAAGGTGGGCGAAGAGCCTGAGGGCGTGAGGGCCAGCGCGGACGGCAAGCGGGTCTATGTCGCCTCGGAAGTGGCCAACCTGGTCCATGTGATCGACGTGGCTTCGCGCAAGCTGATCAAGAATATCCGGGTCGGCAACCGCCCGCGCCGCTTGCTGCTCGCCATGGACGGCAAGGAGCTGTGGGTGACCAACGAACTGGCCGCCAGCGTGAGCGTGATCCGCACCGATACGCTGGAAGTGGTGCAGACCATCGCTTTCACGCCCAAGGGCTTTCGTGCCGAGGACGTGACCCCGGTCGGGCTGACCGCCAGCAGCGATGGCAAGCGCGCCTATATCGGGCTGGGCCGCGCCAATCACGTGGCCGTGGTCGATGTCGCCTCGCGCCGGGTGCTCGACTACGTGCTGGTGGGGCGCCGCGCCTGGGGCCTGGCGCTGACGCGCGATAACGCCTGGCTCTATGTGGCCAACGGGCTGTCGGATGACGTCAGCGTGGTCGACACCGCAAGCAACAAGGCCGTGGCCACGCTCAAGGCGGGCAGGGTGCCGCATTCGGTGGCGATCGATGACTAGCCCGGCGGCCAGGCTGCGCTGGCTGGCCGTGTTCGCGTGGCTTGCGGCCACCGCGCACGCGACTGACGTACGGGTGGCCGTGGTTTCCATGGCCGACGATGCGCGCTACGCGCCCAGGCGGATGGAGCAACGTTATCCCGGCCAGCCGCAAGGCCGTCCCGTGGACGGCGCGCGCGTGGCAGCGGCGGAATCGCGCTTTGCGCTGGAAGCCGCCGGGCAGGTCCTGCGGCTCGATGCGCAGGAGGCCAAAAGCGAAGCCGAGGTGGGCCCCATGGTAGCCGCGCTGGCGCGCCAGGGCACGCGCTTTATCCTGCTCGACCTGCCGGCGCCGGCGGTCAGGCTGGCGGCGCGCGCGGTCAAGCCCGGCGAAGCGCTGCTCTTCAACGTTTCCGCTGCCGACGATGAACTGCGCGGCGCCGGCTGCGCGCCGCACCTGCTCCACACGCTGCCCAGCCAGCGCATGCAGGCGGATGCGCTGATGCAATACCTGGCGCTGCGAAAGTGGCGCCGCGCGCTGCTGCTGAGCGGGCCGTCGCCGGAAGACGCGGCGCAGCGCGCCGTGCTCACGCAGGCCGCCCGCCGCTTCGGCATTGCCTGGTCGGCGCAGCGCGCGTTCAAGCTGTCGAACGATCCGCGCGAGCGCGAGCTGGGCAATCTCAGCCTGCTGACCACCGGCGTGGACTACGACGTGGTGGTGGTGGCCGATGCCGACGGCGAATTCGCGCGCGGCGTGCCCTATGCCACCCAGTTGCCGCGCCCGGTGGTGGGCGCCAGCGGGCTGACCGCCCAGGCCTGGCACTGGGCCTGGGAGCGCAACGGCGGGCCGCAGCTGAACCGGCGTTTTATCAAGGCAGCGGGCCGCCCCATGACGGGCTACGACTGGGCCGCGTGGGTGGCTGTGAAGGCGATTGCGGAAAGCGTGGCGCGGCAGCCCAAGGGCGGCTTTGCCGGGCAGGCCGAGGCCCTGGTCTCCGAAGCGGTGGTGGTGGATGGCTTCAAGGGGCCGCCCCTGTCCTTCCGGCGCTGGGACCGCCAGCTGCGCCAGCCGGTCCTGCTGGCGCATCCCGACGGCGTGGCAGGCGTGGCCCCGGTGGAGGGCGTGCTGCATCCGAAGAACAATCTCGACACGCTGGGCGCCGACGCCGCCGACACCGCGTGCCGGCCAGGCAAATAAG
Organism: Cupriavidus sp. PET2-C1; assembly: GCF_054515855.1. NCBI lineage: Bacteria > Pseudomonadati > Pseudomonadota > Betaproteobacteria > Burkholderiales > Burkholderiaceae > Cupriavidus > Cupriavidus sp. PET2-C1. The sequence goes on along the minus strand of NZ_CM137259.1, from coordinate 2,256,132 downwards.
GAGGCGACGCCCGAGCCATGACTACCACCCTGATCCACGCCTGGCGCGCCTTGCGCGCGGTGGCCGGGCGCGAACTGCACAAGTTTTTCCGGCAACCCGGGCGGTTGTTCTCGTCGCTGGTGCGGCCGCTGCTGTGGCTGTTGGTTTTCGCGGCCGGCTTCCAGAACGCGCTCGGCGTTGCCATCGTGCCGCCCTATGACACCTATGTCGAATACAAGGTCTTTGTCACGCCCGGCCTGCTCGGCATGATCGCGCTGTTCAACGGCATGCAGTCCTCGCTGGCGATGGTGTACGACCGCGAGATGGGTGTGATGCGCTTGCTGCTGACCGCGCCGCTGCCCAGGGCCTGGCTGCTCGCCTGCAAGCTGGCCGCCGGCACGTTGCTTTCGTTGCTGCAGATGGTCGCCTTCCTGCTTGTCGCCATGGCCTTCGATGTGACGTTCGCGCCGGCATGCCTGCCCGGCGCGCTGGCCGTGATGGTGCTGGCCGCGCTGATGCTGGGGGCGTTGGGTTTGCTGCTGTCGGTGCATGTGCGGCAACTGGAGAACTTCGCCGGCACCATGAATTTCGTGATCTTCCCGATGTTCTTCATCAGCTCGGCGCTGTATCCGCTCTGGAAGCTGGAGGAGTCCGGCGCCACCGTGGTCTACCAGCTCGCGCGCTTCAATCCCTTCACCCATGCCGTGGAAGCGATCCGCTTCGCCTTGTACGGGCAGGCCGCGCCAGTCAGTCTCGCGGTGGTGGCCAGTTGCACGGCTGTCTTTTTCGCCTTGGCGCTGCTCGGCTACGACCCGCAGCGCGGGATGGTGCGCCGCGTGCGCCAGGCTGGGGGGCCGGCATGAGGCATGCCGCTGCGCTGGCAGCTTGCCTGGCGTTCGCCGCGGCGGGCGCGTGGGCATTGGAGAGCCGCGATCCGTTGCAGTCGCCGCAATGGCCGCTGGTGCACAAGGAAGCGCTGCAGCAGGCGCCGTTCGTGTTCGACAGCCGCGTCAAGGTCACCGGGCCGGCCTTTGCCGAAGATCCGATGCGGGTGCCGATCGCCTTCGATGCATCGGCGCTCGGCGAGGTGGATCGCATCGTGGTGGCGGTGGACCGCAACCCGGTCCGCAAGGTGCTGGAGTTCGAGCCGCGCAAGGTGCGCCCCTCGCTGTCGTTCCGCTTCAAGCTGGAGCAGGCCTCGCCGGTGCGCGTGGCGGCCCGCACGCCGGACGGCGTGTGGCATGTGGGCGGGGTGATGGTGGATGCCAGCGGCGGCGGCTGCACGGTGCCGGGCGCGACCCGCCGCGATGGCTCATGGAGCACCACGCTGAACCGGGTCGAATCGCGCGTGTTTCCCGGCCTCGGCGGCGCCGGTGGCCGGGTGCGGCTGCGCGTGATGCACCCGATGGACACCGGGCTGGTGGCCGGTATCCCCGCCTTCCATGTGGAGTCGCTGAACCTGCTCGACGCCAACCGGGAGGCGATGCTGCGGCTGACGCTATACGAGCCGGTCGCTGAAAACCCGATCTTCTCCTTCGACCTGCGCGGGGCCATCGAGCGCGGCATGACGGTGAGCGGACGCGATAACAACGGCAACCGGTTCGCGGCGCAGGTGACGCCATGAAGCGCGTGCTCGGGATCCTGCTATGGCTGGCCGCGCAGGCGGCGCTGGCGCAGGAAGGGGACTACCACCTGGCGCCGCGCCAGGTCGCCGCCGACGTGTGGCTGCTGGAAGGGGCGAACGCGGATTTCGCCCCGGACAACGGCTGCAACATCATCAACACCGCCTTTATCGACACGGGTGATGGCGTGGTGGTGATCAATACCGGGCCGTCGCGCCAGTATGGCGAGCAGCAGCGCCGTGCCATTGCTTCGGTCACGGCGGCGCCGGTACGGCTGGTGCTCAATCTCAACCTGCATCCGGACTACTTTTTCGGCAACCAGGCCTATGCCGACGTGGGCGGCAGCGCACTGGCCGGCACCATCGACGGCGCCCGGCGCGAAGGGCCCGCTTATGCCGACAACCTCTATCGCCTGTGCGGCAACTGGATGCGCGACACCGAACCGGCGCCGCCGCGCCACGTGCTGGCCCCAGGCCGGCGCACGATCGGCAGGCACACCTTCGATCTGATCCGGATGGACGGCCACACCGCCGACGACCTCGTGGTCGTGGACCGCAGCGCCGGCATTGTGTTCGCGGGCGGCGTGGCGTTCCGCGAGCGCGTGCCGACCACACCGCACGCGGATCTCAAGCGCTGGCTGGCCAGCCTGGACCATTTGGAGGCGCTGCTGCGCGACAGCGGCGCGCGGCTGCTGATCCCCAGCCACGGACCGGCGCTCGGCAGCGCGGACGCCATTGCGCAGACACGCGGCTACCTGCAGTGGCTGGATGCCCGCATGACCCAGGCGGCATCCCAGGGGCGCGACCTGGCCGAGGTGATCGCCATGCCGGTGCCGGACGCATACGCACGCTGGGGCGCCATGCCGGCGGAGTACCTGCGCAATGTGACGCACCTCTACCCGGCGTATGAGGACGCCGCGTTGAGACGCTGAGTCAGGGCAGGTGTGCTGTTCAATTCCGCAACAACGGCAACGGAGTGTTCCGCGCTGGTACGCCATCAAGGCATCGGCAGGCCGCGATGGGGCCGTTATTGGGCCGCTGTGGGGCCGAATGCGGGTGTTTTCCATTGGCATGGGAATTGCCAAGAGTCTGTCTGGTGTGTGTGGCACACCGGCGAAGATCGACAACAAGAGAGAGGAGCAGACAATGAGGACGTTACGCGTGATGATGGTGCTCGCGGCAACTACCGCGAGCCTGGTGGCGCAGGCCGCGGTGACCGATGCCATGATCGAGAACGACGCGAAGTCGCCGGGCGACGTGCTGTCGTGGGGGATGGGCCCGCAAGGCCAGCGCTTTTCCACGCTGAACCGCATCAACACCAAGAACATCAGCCAGCTGGTGCCGGCCTGGTCGTTCTCGTTTGGCGGCGAGAAGCAGCGCGGGCAGGAAGCGCAGCCCTTGATCCACGACGGCAAGATGTTCGTGACCGCCTCCTATTCGCGCATCTACGCGCTCGACCTGAAGACAGGCGCCAAGCTGTGGAAATATGAGCACCGCCTGCCCGAAGGCATCATGCCCTGCTGCGACGTGGTCAACCGTGGCGCGGCCCTGTACGACAACCTGGTGATCTTCGGCACGCTCGACGCGCAACTGGTGGCGCTGGACCAGAAGACCGGCAAGGTGGTGTGGAAGGAGAAGATCGAAGACTATGCTGCCGGATACTCCTACACGGCGGCCCCCCTGATCGTCAAAGGCATGGTGCTGACCGGCGTCTCAGGCGGCGAGTTCGGCGTGGTGGGCCGGGTCGAGGCACGCGACGCCAAGACCGGGCAGATGGTGTGGTCCAGGCCCGTGGTGGAAGGCCATATGGGCTACAAGTATGACAAGGACGGCAACAAGACCGAGAACGGCGTGACCGGCACCCAGAACGCCAGCTGGCCCGGCGAGACCTGGAAGACGGGCGGCGCGGCCACCTGGCTCGGCGGCACCTACGATCCGCAGACCGGCCTTGCCTACTTCGGCACCGGCAACCCGGGGCCGTGGAACAGCCACATGCGCAAGGGCGACAACCTGTATTCGGCCTCGACCGTTGCGCTCGACCCCGCCACCGGCAAGATTGTCTGGCACTACCAGAACACCCCGAACGATGGCTGGGACTTTGACGGCGTCAATGAGTTCGTGACCTTCGACCAGGACGGCAAGCGCCTGGGCGGCAAGGCCGACCGCAATGGCTTCTTCTACGTCAACGACGCCACCAGCGGCAAGCTGGTGAACGCCTTCCCCTTCGTCAAGAAGATCACCTGGGCCAGCAGCATCGACCTCAAGACCGGACGCCCCAACATGATCGCGGAAAGCCGGCCGGGCGACCCGGCGGCGGGCAGCGATCCGAAGAAGGGCCAGTCCGTGTTCGCCGCGCCGGGCTTCCTCGGCGGCAAGAACCAGCAGCCGATGGCCTACAGCCCGCAGACCGGCCTGTTCTATGTGCCGGCCAATGAATGGGGCATGGATATCTGGAACGAACCCGTGGGCTACAAGAAGGGCGCCGCCTTCCTCGGCGCCGGCTTCACCATCCATCCGCTCAACGAGGACTACATCGGCTCGCTGCGCGCGATCAACCCCAAGACCGGCAAGATCGAGTGGGAAGTCAAGAACTACGCGCCGCTGTGGGGCGGGGTGATGACCACTGCCGGCGGGCTGGTGTTCTGGGGCACGCCGGAGGGCTACCTGAAGGCCGCGGACGCCAAGACCGGCAAGGAACTGTGGAAGTTCCAGACGGGCAGCGGCGTGGTGGCGCCGCCGGTTACCTGGGAGGAGGGCGGCGAGCAGTATGTGGCGGTGGTGTCGGGCTGGGGCGGCGCCGTGCCGCTGTGGGGCGGGGAAGTCGCCAAGCGCGTGAATTTCCTGGAGCAGGGCGGATCGGTGTGGGTGTTCAAGCTGCACAAGAGCTGAACGTTGCCGGACACCATGTAGCGCAACTGTCCTGCGCGTGCCGGCATCGCACACCGGCGCCGGCACGCGCAAGGGCGGGTCGATGATCAGAGCATTGGGATGTAGATATGCAGAAGGCGAAAGGATACCTGCCGTTGACGGCCACGGTCGCGATGGTGGCGCTGGTGCTGTGTGCCGCCCGGGTCGAAGCGGCGCCCGACATGCAGGCGCTGGCTGACAAGAGCGGCTGCTTTTCTTGTCACGGCATGAAGACCAAGGTAGTCGGGCCAGGCTTTGCCGAGGTGGCGGGCAAGTACAAGGGCGACGGGGAAGCACCCGAGCGGCTCGCGAAAAAGATCCGCGAGGGCGGAAAAGGCGTTTGGGGACGGATACCCATGCCGCCACACGACAATCTCAGCGAGGCGGATGCCAGGAAGCTGGCGGATTGGGTCCTGAGTATCGGGTGAGCACTAGATGAGCACTAGATGAGCATTGGAAGAGACCGGTGTCGGACCTGACGGTCGGATAAAAAACCGGATACGCAGGAAGGATTCGCAAAAGGCGTTTCACATCGGCCCGCATGGCTGCCCAGGCACGGTGTGAAACGTCTTTGATTTTTTGTTTCCTATTTTTTTGGTGCTTCGGAATTTCGTGTGGCTACTGCATGCGAGTGCGAGTGCGAGTGCGAGTGCGAGTGGCGGGAAGCAAAACGCTGTTTTTCTCCCCTCTCCCATGAAATGGGAGAGGGGCCGGGGGAGAGGGCGGGCGCTCGCTCAAGGTGATGCGCCTCGCTCCTGCGCAGGCCCGCCCTCTCCCCCAACCCCTCTCCCGCCATGCGGGAGAGGGGTGTGGTGGTCAAGTTTTTTCAGACAGGTGTTTAGGTTGTCTGGTGCTTTAGCTTGTCCTCGTATTTCTGCGGCGACTCATAACCCAGCGTCGAGTGCAATCGCACCGGGTTGTAGAAGCCAACGATGTACTGCGTGATGTCGCGCCGGGCCTCGGCCCGGTCGACGTAGCGCTTCTGCCATACGCGCTCCATCTTCAGATTCAGGAAGAAGCGCTCCATGACAGCGTTGTCCCAGCAGTCGCCCAAGCGGCTCATGCTGCAAACCAGTCCGTGGCGCGCCAGCAAGCCCCGATACTCCTCGCTGGCATACTGGCTGCCCCGATCCGAATGCACGATCAGCCCAGGCGCCGGATTGCGCTGCTGGATCGCCATCTGCAGCGCATTGACGATCAGCGAGGCCGGCATCGTCGGCGCCATCGCCCACCCCACCACCTTGCGCGAATACAAGTCCAGCACGACCGCCAGATACAGCCAGCCTTCGACCGTGCGGATATACGTCATGTCCGACACCCATGCCTGATTGGGCTGCGCCGGCCTGAACTGCCGATTCAGCACGTTGGGCGCTACCGGGCGGTCATGCCGGCTGTTCGTGGTGGCTACGAACTTGCGCTGCCAGACCGGGCGCAGGCCCGCCTTGCGCATCAGCGCGCGCGCCCTGTAGCGACCGATCTTCACGCCCTGTGCGCTCACCGCCTGCGCCACTCGACGGCTGCCGTAGCTGCGCCCACTGCCCTCGAAGGCCGCTCGCACATGGACTTCTTGCCTGGCACGCGCCATGTCGCCTGGCCCCCTCTGCCGGTGTGCGTAATAGCCTGCACGGCTCACGCTCAACACCCGACAGGCACGGCTGATCGAAATGGCCTCCTTCTGCAACGCGGTCACGACGCGATAAATCACTTCAGTTCCCGGGCGAAGAAGGCCGATGCCTTTTTTAGGATCAGGTTGTCCTCCTTCAGGCGGCGATTCTCCTCTTCCAACTGCCGGATCCGCAGCTGCTCGGGCGTGAGCGGCTTGCCAGTGCCCTGGCCGCCAGCCAGCTCCAGGTCATACTGGGCGAGCCAGCGCCTGAGCGCCGTCTCGCCAATCCCCATCGTGTGGCATACCTCGGTAACCGAAAGGGCCTGCTCCCGGACCATTCGGACCACTTCCAGCTTGAAGCTGGCATCAAAATTACGGCGTTGCTTTGTCATCTGCTTTCCTCGTCGATCGTGATTTTCCACCTATCGACCTGTCTGAGGAAATTAGACCACTACAGGGAGCTACGGCGGCGCTGGATTTAGCTCAGCGATAAATCGACCCACACGCATGTCGGACGAACCTTCTCTTTACTTCCGTTTCTCGCCACCAGCGCAGTCCGCTTCGCTGCTTAGCCTGAGCGAATTCCCGTCGCTGCGGAAGACCATCCCGTGCTCCCGCCCGCGCGCCTGCACCTCGGCCAGCCTGCCCTGTAGCACGATCTCCATGACCTTCCCATGTTCTCCCGACCGATCGCAAACCGGATCCGTGGCGGCGGCATCGCCGGTCAGCAGGAACGCCTGGCAGCGGCACCCGCCATGGTCTTCCGCCTGCGAATCGCAGGATCGGCAAGGCTCCGGCAGCCAGTGCGTGCCGCGAAAACGCTGGAAGGCGTCGCTGTCGCGCCATATTTCGCGCAGCGATTGCGTGGTGACATTCGGCAGGTCGAGCCCGGGCAGCATGCGGGCCGCGTGGCAGGGCAGCGCGACGCCGTCGGGCGCCACGCCGAGGAAGGTGGTGCCCCAGCCGTTCATGCATTTCTTGGGCCGTTGCTCGAAGTAATCGGGCACCACGAACAAAATCTTGCACCGGTTGCCGATGCGTGCGCGGTATGCGTTCACGACCGCTTCGGCCTCGCGCAGCTGCTCATGCGTGGGCATCAGCGCCTGCCGGTTTTCCCAGGCCCATCCGTAGTATTGGGTGTTGGCCAGTTCCAGGTACTCGGCGCCCATCTCCAGCGCCATCTCGATGATGGCGCCGACATGGGGCAGGTTATGCCGGTGCAGCACGCAGTTCATCACCATCGGATAACCGTGCGCCTTGATCAGGCGCGCCACGCGTTGCTTCAGATTGAAAGTGCGGGTACTGGAGAGAAAATCGTTGAGTTCGCGCGTGGAGTCCTGGAACGATAGCTGGATATGGTCGAGCCCGGCGACGCGCAAGGCGGCCAGCCGCGCATCCGTGAGGCCGATGCCGGAGGTGATGAGGTTGGTGTAGAACCCCAGCCCGTGGGCATGTTCGACCAGTGTTTCCAGGTCTTTGCGCAGCAGGGGTTCGCCACCCGACAGGCCCAGTTGCACGGCGCCCAGCGCGCGCGCCTGGGTGAAAACGTCGCACCACTGGGCGGTGTCGAGCTCGGCATCATGCCGGGCATAGTCCACCGGGTTGGAGCAGAAAGCGCAATGGAGCGGGCAGCGGTAGGTCAGTTCCGCCAGCAGCCATAGCGGCGGCCCGGGCGGCGCCATGGCTGCTGGTGGCACTGGTGGCTCAGACCAGCCAGCCGCGTTCGATGGCATGTTTGACAAAGGCGTGTACCTCCGGTGCGATGCCCTGCACGCCGAAGGCGGACTGCAGGTCGTCGATCAGCATGTCGAGGGTGTGGCTGCCATCGCAGCGCTGCAAGATGGCAGCCGCGCTGTCGTTGAGCGTGACCATGCCTTCCGGATAGAGCAGGATCCAGCTCTGCTGGGCGTCTTCCCACTGCAGGCGAAAGGTCCGGTGCAGCGTCGGCTTGGTCAGGTCGGCTTCGGTCGGGGTCATGGGTGGGCGAGTTGGATGGCGTCGAGCATCGACCACAGGATGTCGAGCTTGAATTGAAGTATGTCCAGCGCGCGCTGCTGCTGCTCCGGCGTGCGGAAGTAGCCAAGCGTCACGCGCAGGCCGTGATCGACGTCGCGCTGCGCAAGCGGAATGCGTGAGCGGAAATAATCCAGGCCTTGCGCTTCGATCCACGGATAGTGCCCGGGCCAGCCGGCCAGGCGCTCCTTGTGGATTTCCGGGGCGAACATCTCGGTCAGCGAGGAACACACGGCCTCCTGCCAGGGCGCGCGTCGCGCGAAGGTCACATAGGCGTCAACGGCGAAGCGCACGCCGGGCAGCACGTACTGGTGCGACCACAGCGCGTCCCGCGTGAGTCCCACCGCCTGGCCCAGCCGCAACCAGGCTTCGATGCCGCCTTCCTGGGTGTCTGTGCCGTCATGGTCCAGGATGCGCACGACCCACTCGCGGCGCGTGGCGCGGTCGGTGCAGTTGGAGAGGACGGCAGCGTCCTTGAGCGGGATGCTGGTCTGGTAGTAGAAGCGGTTGGCCACCCACGCGCGAATCTGCGCCGGCGTGCATTGCCCGGCCGCCATGCGCAGGTTGAACGGGTGGTGGATGTGATAGCCGGTCTCTTTCGCGCGCAGGCGCGCTTCGAATTCGGCGGGGCTCCAGGCCGTGGCTTGTGTCATAGCGTGATTTCCATGCCGTCGTAGGCCACCTCGATGCCGTGGTCCGCCAGCAGGCCGCGCTGCGGCGAGTCGTCCACCAGGATCGGGTTGGTGTTGTTGATGTGGATCAGGATCTTGCGTGCCGCGGGCAGGCGGTCGAGCGTCTCGATCATGCCGCCCGGGCCGGACAGCGCGAGATGCCCCATGTCCGCGGCGGTCTTGGCGGAAAAGCCAAGCTGCTGCATCTCGTCGTCGCGCCAGCAGGTGCCGTCCACCAGCACCACGTCGGCGCGCTGCAGTTCGTCGAGCACGCGCGGTTCGATGCGGCCCAGCCCGGGCGCATAGAAGGCGCGCCGGCCGGTGGCGGCATCGACGATGCGCAGGCCGATATTGTCGCCACGCTGTGGCGCGTTGCGGTTGGGGGAGTAGGGCGGCGCCTTGCTCTCCAGCGGCACCGCCGTCAGCATCACGCTATGGAGCGGTGGCACCGTGAAGGGCGCGTCGTCCAGGGCCAGCGTGTGCGTGTCCAGCCCGCAGTAGTGCGACAGCATGCGTGTCAGCGGGAACGCCGTACCGAGATCCTGCAGTACCGCCGCGGTGGCGTAGACCGGCAGCGCTTGCCGATGCTCGCGCAACATCAGGAGGCCGGTCACGTGATCGATCTGGGCGTCCATCAGCACCACCCCGGCAATGCCGGTGTCGCGCGGCCGGCGCGCCGGCTGCAGCGCTGGCGACTGGCGCAGCTGCTCGAGGATGTCGGGGGAGGCGTTGACCAGCACCCAGTCCTGTCCTGCGTCGCTCAAGGCGATCGACGACTGCGTGCGTGGCGTGGCGCGCAGCGTGCCGTTGCGTACGCCATCGCATTGGCGGCAATTGCAGTTCCACTGGGGAAAGCCGCCGCCTGCGGCCGATCCCAGGACCCGGAGTATTGTCATGGCGCGTATCGATAGGGTTCGTGACGGAGTCGAAGAGCAAAAAGCCCGCCAGCGAGAAAAAAGGCCCGCGGGGAGCGGGCCTTGCCAGGTTGGCGCGTTCAGGCAAAGGGGCTCAGCGGTTGGCGATGTACATCGTGATCTCGAAACCCAGGCGTAGTTCTTTGTAGGCGGGGGTGGTCCAGTTCATGTCTCCTCCTCGGGGGTGGCATAGTTAGTGAATGCATCGTGTGGTCTTGCGGCGGATATCGCCGCGTTCTTTCCGAGGCAACATCCATGCCCGCAGCGCCGCCGCCGTCCCATTGTTCTTTTCTCCGCATGCGGGATGGCCACCGCATGCATGTGCGACAGGCTGGCCCGGCCTCGGGTGATCCATGGCTGGTGCTGCACGGCGGGCCGGGCAGCGGCTGCAGCCCGTCGATGGGGGCGTGGTTCGATCCGTTGCGGCACCGCGTGGTGATGCCCGACCAGCGTGGCGCGGGCCGTTCGCGCCCCGCTGGCACGCTGCGGCGCAATACGGTGGGCGCGCTGCTGGCAGACCTGGAGCAGCTGCGCGAAGCGCTTGGCGTCCAGCGCTGGAGCGTGGTGGGCGGGTCCTGGGGAGCCGCGCTGGCGCTGGCCTATGCCGCGCGCTATCCCGACGCGGTGGCGGCCCTGGTGCTGCGGGGCGCTTTCCTGACTGGCCGCGACGATATCCATCGGCTTTTTTCTCCGCGCGGCGGCGCGGTGTTGCGGCGCGTCATGACTAGGGGCGAGCGGTCGTCCGACGCCCGGGCCCGCCTGCTCACTGTGTCACAAGTGTTGCAAAGTGGTACGCCTGTTCAAAAACTGGACACTGCCGGACAGTGGCAGCGCACCGAACGGCGGATGCTGGGTCTTGGCCGGATGCAGCCGGTGCGCAAGCCGTGGCGCGAGCGCATGGCGGCGGTGGACAAATACCGGGTCCAGGCGCATTACCTGCGCCGCCGCGCCGGGCTGGGCAAGCCGGCGCTGCTGAAGGCGGCGGCGCGGATCGGCGCGCGGAACGTGCCGGTGACCTTGCTGCATGGCCGTGCCGATGCGGTCTGCCGGCCGGCCAATGCCTTGCGCTTGCAGGCGGTCATGCCCCAGGCGCGGCTGGTCTGGGTGCCAGGCGGACACTTGCCTGCCGGTGCCATGGCCGAGGCCCTGCGGACAGCCATCCGCGCAGCGGGCGGGCAGCGGTGACGGATCCCGCCCGGCGCGGATTCATGGGCGCCCTGCTGGCGATGGCGCTCGGCGGCGCCGGACCGGCTGCCGCATCGGGCCGCGTGGTGCTGGCGAGGTTGCAGCCTGGTGTGTATGTGGCCAGCGCAGCCAATGCCGAGGTGGCGCGGGCCAATGCCGGGGAGGTGGTGCCGACCCTGGTCCATGTGACCGGAGCCGGGGTGCTGGTGGTCGACCCGGGCCCGCATCTGGCCTGGGGGAAGGGGCTGCTGGCGGCGATCCGGGCGGTGACGCCCGAGCCGGTGCGCTGGGTGGTCAACACCCATGCGCATCCCGAGAACGTGCTGGCCAACGCGGCGTTCGCGCGCTTGCAGCCGCGCCCCGCGTTCCTGGCCTCTGCCGCCACCGCTAGCCTGATGCGCCAGCGCTGCGAGGCGTGCCTGGCCCGGCTGGCCGCGCAACTGGGGCCAGCCGCGATGCGCGGCACGCAGATCGTGTTGCCTGAACCCGGCTTGCGCCATGGCGATCGCCTGCAGACCGGCGCCACCGCATGGGAGGTGCAGGTCCACGCGGGGGCCCATAGCGCTTCGGATACTGTGCTGTATGCGCCGCGGCGGCGGCTATTATGCGTGGGCGGCCTGGCCTACCGCGACCGCGTTCCGGAGATGCAGGAGGCTTCCCTACAAGGCTGGCGGCGCGCGCTGCGCGCCGTGTCCGCGCTACCCGCCGATATCGTGGTGGGCACCGCACCGGGCACGCCGGCGCAAACGCTGGCGCCCACGCTGGCCTACCTGGACGCGTTGGCCGGCGGCGTTGCCGCCGCACTGGAAGCGGGCGGCGATGCGGCGCGCGTGCTCAGCCCGGCCGCCGCCGAGCCGTACCGCCATTGGCGCAATTTCGCTTCGCGCCATCCCTTGAACGTGCAGCACGCCTGGCGCGAGCTGGAAGACCTGTGGATGAACGGCGAGCCGCTGGCCTGAGCGCCAGCCGGCGCGCACGGCTGCCGTCTCAGCCATCTTGCTGCGGCAGCGCGTTGGCCTCGTCCAGCTTCCGGTAGACCGTATTGCGCGAGATGCCGAGCGCCTTGGCCGCCGCGGAAATATTGCCGTGGTGCGCCTTGACCGCGGCGACGATGGCCAGCACCTCGACGTCGGCCAGGCGGGTGGGCTGGGCACGGGGTGCGGCCTGCGCGGCGCGCTCGCCGTCCGGCGCGGCGTCTGCCGCCACCGTGGCGCCGTGCGCGGGATGGGTGGCCTGGCGTGCCAGCCGGTCTTCCAGGAAATCGTCGGGCAGGTGGTCCTCGGTGATCTCCGCCTCGCCTTCGGCCATCAGCCGCGCGGTGCGCAGCAGGTTGCCGAGCTGGCGGATATTGCCCGGCCAGTGATAGCTGCGGAACATCTCCATGACCGAATCCTTGATGCGCGGTCCCCCGCTGGCCTGGCCCTCGCGCAACAGCTTGTTGGCCACCACATCGAGGTCGCAGCGCTCGCGCAATGCCGGCAGCCGCACCACGAGGCCGTTCAGGCGGTAGTAAAGGTCTTCCCGGAACATGCCATTGGCCACCTGTTCCCGCATATTGCGATTGGTGGCGCAGATCACGGACACGTCGACATGGATCACCTTGCTGCTGCCCAGCGGCGTGACCGCGCGCTCCTGCAGCGCCCGCAGCATGCGCGCCTGCAGGTGCAACGGCATATCGCCGATTTCGTCGAGGAAGAGGGTGCCGCCATTGGCCAGCAGCATCTTGCCGATGCCGCCCTTCTTGCGCGCGCCGGTGAAGGCGCCTTCTTCGTAGCCGAACAGCTCGGATTCGATCAGCGTCTCGGGTATCGAGGCGCAGTTGACGGCGATGAAGGGCCCGCCATGGCGAGGGCTGTCGGCGTGGATGGCGCGGGCCAGCAGTTCCTTGCCGGTGCCGGTTTCCCCCAGCACCATGACGGGAATATCCTTGCCGATCACCTTGCGCAGCTTGGTGATGACGCTTTTGATCTGGGCATCGCCGGTGTCCAGGTCGTCCAGCCCGGGCTGGGCCGGCTGCGTGGCCGCGCGGTGGGGCAGGGAGGTGGCTTCAGGCCTGCAGTCCGCTTGCGCGCCGCCACGGTCGATGGCCACGGCCGGCACGGAAGCGGCGGGCGCTTTCCACTCGATGCGGGCGCTGACCTTGACGCCGCTTGGCAGCGGCAAGTGCACGACGCCCCCCTGGGCCTTGCGCTCGGCGTCGAACAGCTGCGACAGCGACAGGCCGAACAGCGAGGAGAAGGTGTGCGCGTGCAAGGCGCCGACCGACATCCCAAGCTGGAACTGCGCGCTGCGGTTGGCCGACAGGAAGCGTCCGCCCGGCGTAAAGGAGGCGATGCCCTCGACCAGGGTGCCGATAAACTCCGCGCGCGAGTGAAAGCGCACACACACCATGTCCTGGAAGGCGTTGGCGAACAGCTGGTTCTCGATCATTTGCGCCGACATCCGCACCAGCGCCATGGTGTGCTTGTGGAACCCGCGCTGGTCACCCGTTACGTCGAGCGCGCCGACGGTCTTGCCGTAGGCATCGAGGATGGGCATGCACGAGCACGTGAGGAAGCGGTTGGCCTCCAGGAAATGCTCCGCGCCGTGGACCAGCGTGGCCTTGTTCTCGGCCAGCGCGGTGCCGATGGCGTTGGTGCCCCGGCTTTCCTCGGACCACAGGGCGCCGGGCTGCAAGGCCACCTTGCTGGCCTTGGCCAGGAAATCGTCATCGCCCAGCGAGTGCAGGATCAGGCCGGCAGCGTCCGTCAGGATCACCATGCTCTGCGTGTTGACGATCTGGTCATAGAGTGTCTCCATGACCGGCAGCGCGTAGGTAAACAGCGACTGGCTGCGCTCTATCTGGGTTTTCAGCTCGTTCTGGAGCACCGGGCAGAAGTCCGGCGATTCATAGGGCCGCAAGCCATAGGATTCGGAGCGCTGGTGGGCCTGGGCGATCAGGCCGGGCCGGTCGCCCTCCGCCGGGTTGCCCTCCGCCGGGTTGCCCGTTACCGCCGGCGAGGCGCCGGGCACATGCGGGCCAGCGGCCGCTTGGAATGTCATTTTTCTGTCTCCTGTGGAAGTCGCCCGCGATCTGTGCGCGGGTCGCTCCGGGTCCTGGCGTGATCGACATGGCCCGGAAGTGTTGCGTCATGAAGCAAAACGCTTGCCAGGGTGTTGCATTCCAGGGCACTGGTCTTGGCATGCTGTGTCGCACGCTAACCATTTGCCGGGGCCCGGCCCGGTTTTTGGCCCACTTTGCGCTTGGTACGGCTTTTGCGGAAGTCACCTTCAAAACACGTTCAACAACTGGAGGTGACACTGATGAAAACACCACGCCGCACACTTGCCCTGATTGCCATCTGCACGCTCCTGGCCGGAGCGCTGCCCCAAGCCGCATCGGCTCATGGCGACGTCACGCCGCAAGCTGTGGACACCAAGACACTACCGCAACTCGGCGAAGAATGGCGTCCGGATAATCCATACAGGGCCGGCGATGCGCAGCAGGAAGCACTGCGTATCGGCTCCTCGGCCTACAACCAGAACTGCGCGCGCTGCCATGGGCTGGAAGCGGTGTCCGGCGGCATCGCGCCGGATCTGCGCAAGCTGGATGGCGATTGCACGGCGCTGGCCAACGCGAAGAAAAAGCAGGAATGCATGGGCGAGGTCTCGCAATACTTCACCGCCACCGTGCGCAAGGGGCGTACGCGCGACGGCCGGGTCTACATGCCGCCGTTCGAGGGCGTGCTGAGCCAGGAAGCCGTCTGGTCCATCAAGACTTACCTCGAATCGCGCCACGAGTAAGGGGAGGCGGGGCTGCCCGCGCTTCGCCGGCTTCCCGTACCCCCCGGATTCACAACCACAACGATCAAAAAAACAGGAGACCTCCCATGCGCGCCAGCTCTTTTCGCGGCCTCGCACCCTCCATGCCAGTCCAGGCTGGCCTGCGTCGCCTGGCCGGCGCACTGCTGGCGGTTGCCGCGCTCGCCTGCGCCCAACCGTCGCTGGCCGATATGGCCAAGATCCGCCAGAGCGGGACCTTGAAGGTGGCCGTCTATAAGAGCCTGCCGCCATTCTCCACGGCCGCGGGCAACCCGTTGCCGGGCATCGACGTGGCGCTGGCGAAGGCCCTGAGCAAGCAGATGGGGCTGGCGGTGTCGCTGCTGCCGTTCGATGGCGACGAGAACATGTCCGACGACCTGCGCAACATGGTCTGGCGTGGCCATTACCTGGGCTATGGCCCGGCGGACGTGATGCTGCATGTGCCGGTGGACCGTGCGTTCATGCGTGCGAACGACAAGGCGCTGATCTTTGCGCCCTATCACCGCGAGATGTTCGTGCTGGTACACGACCGTGAGCGCGTCTCCGAGGTCCGGCAGCTAGGGGATCTGGCCGGGCAGCCTACCGGCGCGGAAGCCGGCTCCGCCGGTGCCAATGCCCTGTTGTCCGGGGCGCAGGGCGCGCTGCGCGACAAGGTGAAGATCTATCCCGGGCCAGACGAAACGCTGCGCGCGCTGTTTGCCGGCGAGATTGCCGCGGCAATGGTCACGCGCTCGCAATACGAAAGCGCGCTCAAGGCGGCCGGCCAGTCTGGCGCGCGTTTCGCCGCCGTGGACGTTGCTTCGCCGCTGCTGCCCGCGCGCGGCTGGGCCATCGGCATGGCGGTCAAGGCCGACGAGAGCGAGCTCGCCGAGTCACTGCAGAACGCGCTGGACGCGATCCGCCGCAGCGGCGAGCTGCAGCAGATCTTCGCGCAGTACGGGGTGTCGCTGCAAACGCCGTGAGGTTCTCCAGCCGTAGCATCGGCATTGACCGCGATCTGCATGGTGGCGCCAGGCCACCCTCGCAATACGCCATAGGGCGCCAGTGCATTGGCAAGTGGCGTCACTCGAGCTGAATCTCGCCGTCGAACCGGACCTTGACCTGCAAGGCGGCCAGCTCCAGCGTGACCACGACCGGGAAGCGTTCGGTTCCGGTGATGGTGCCGGCGGCGATCGCCTTGGACACCGCCAGCTCGATTTCCCGCTGCGAGCTCACGCCGACGACCTTGAGGAACTTGCGGATGCTGAGGTTGAAGGTTTCTTCGTTCATTGCGCTCTCCTGGCTGCTACCACAAGAAAAGACTAGGCGCTGAGCTGCGTTTTTGCTGCCTGACGTGGATCCGGCCTGCGTGGCCAACCATGGTGTGCCGGGGGTGGACAAGGCGGCGAACTCCCCAATCTGGCTTACGCCGGGTCCGGCCTGATCGAGAACCTGGGCAAGATCGCGTTCAACGGTCCCTTCGTACAGCAGGGCGTGCCGGATCTCACCGGCAAGCTGACTGCGCGGGACGTGGCGAAGATTCAGGCTGTCATCCAGGGTACGGCGAACGCAGTACGGCCAAAGAAGCCCTGAGCCGTATTGGGGCGCGAAAGCACCAGGGAAGGCTGCCAGCCGCAAAGGCCGTCGGCTGCCTCTGGGCGCTGGCCAACGCGAGCATCGGCGCGCGTACCCTTGTCATTCAACAGGCGGTGGATCGGCTCGACGCGCTTCGTGCTCGCTGCGGCCCCTGCAGGAATTGCAATCCAAAGAAGACGATTCGCTATGAGGAGCGCTTGGATGCGCCAACACTGGGCCACGCCCCATCGCCACGACTGGCGTGAGTCAAATGTGACGCATGATGACTGAGATTTATCTGAAAATGTACCTATATCGCCAAATATGGCAATATTTGACGATCGTGACGCATTTTTTGCAGATAACATCGCTTTCTGCTCCGCAGAAGGTGCTTCGCGCGTATCACGGGTGCCCTGCGGTAATCCTCATCTCAGGAGGCCACTCGCATGGGTATCCGCGACAACCTGCCGTTTTCCGCTCGTACTGTTACTGTCTCTGGCCCCGCCTTGCCGGAGATTCTTGGACAGTCCCCCTTCACCTTTGTGCGCATGGAGGGCAAGGAAGCCCTTTGCGACCTGTTCGAATATGAGATCGAACTCAAGACCGCCGACAAGGACTACAACTTTCGCGGTCCCGAAGGCAACTTCGATCTGCGCCAGATGAACGGACGCGAGTTGACCGTGCACATCGAACTGGATGGCATGGGCACCGGCATGGCGGGCGGCGTTGGTGCAGGGACGCGCGAGATCAGTGGCATCGTGGATAGGGCGAGGTACTTGCGCGCAGAGGGGCGGCACTTCGTCTATGGGCTGACGTTGCGTCCCTGGCTGTGGATTGCTTCGCAGAACAGGAACAGCCGCATTTTTGAGAACAAGACCGACATCGAGGTCATCGAGGAGGTGCTGTCGGCCTATTCTTTCCCCGTCGAGCGCAGGCTGGACGTGGCGAAATATCCCAGACGCACCTATCGCACCCAATGCGACGAAAGCGACTACATTTTCATTGCCCGTCTCATGCAGCACTGGGGGATCTCGTGGTTCTTCGAGCATTCAGAGTGCAAACACCGCTTGATTCTGGCCGAC
This sequence comes from Cupriavidus sp. PET2-C1, assembly GCF_054515855.1. Lineage (NCBI taxonomy): Bacteria > Pseudomonadati > Pseudomonadota > Betaproteobacteria > Burkholderiales > Burkholderiaceae > Cupriavidus > Cupriavidus sp. PET2-C1. The sequence continues at coordinate 2,238,799 of NZ_CM137259.1, read as the reverse complement.
ATGCCGGGGGGCTACTACCGCAACCCGAGCGAAGCCTATCAAACACTCGAAATCCACCCGCCCGGCGTCAAGATTGACGAAGAATACCTGGACAGCTTCACCGTGGTGGACGCCGTGGTCGCAGGCAAGTACACCACCAGCGCCTACAGCTTCACGCAGCCGCTCGGCGACCTGAGCGCCAGCAGTTCGGACCCGCGCGAGACCGGTTGGAACACCACAGACCTGCATCAGGAGGTCTACGACTTCCCGAGCGAGCACGCCCAGCCTGGCACCGACAACCGCCCGTGGGACGAAGGCGACATGATCGCGCGCATCCGCATGGAAGCGATCCGCTCAAAGGGGCTGCGTTGTTTCGGCGCAGGCAATTTGCGCTCGGTGATACCGGGCTGTACTACGGTCATCAAGGGTCACCCCCAGCAGGCGGCCAACCGCGAGTATGTGATTCTCGACGCGACGCTCAAGCTGGAGGATATCGCGCAAGCCTCCGGGGAAGGCCAGCGCTGGCACTGTCGCGTGGAGTTCGAATGCCATCCGACGCAGGAGATTTACCGGCCCGATTTGAGCATTCCGTGGCCGGTCGTCAGCGGCCCCCAAAGCGCGACCGTCGTCGGTCCAGAGGGACACGTCACGCATGTCGATGTCTATGGCCGCGTGCGCGTGCAGTTCCCGTGGGACCGCTTCAACAAGATGGCCTGCTGGATGCGGGTCGCCACGCCGTGGGCCGGTTCGCAGCATGGGCAGATCAGCATTCCGCGCATTGGCTCTGAGGTACTGGTGTCGTTCCTGGACGGCGGCGATCCCGACAAGCCGATCATCACAGCGGCCATTGCCAATAGTTCGAACATGCCGCCGTGGCGACTGCCAGATCAACAGGCACTGACCGGCATCCGCAGCCGCGAGCATGATGGCTCGCGCAGCAACCACCTCGTGCTCGATGACACCAAGGGGCAGATTCAGGCGCAGCTTTCATCGGACCACCTGACCTCCCAAATCAGCATGGGGTATCTCACCGGGATACCTGACAACACCGGGCGGCAGGACAAGCGCGGCGAGGGAATGGAAGCGCGCACGGACGGTCATGCTGCCTTGCGCGCGGCCTTGGGCCTGTTGCTCACCACCTACCGCCGCGACAAGGCCGAGGGCGGCATGATGAGCGTCGAGGACGTGATCGGGCTCATGCAGGAGGCGCTGACGCTGGCTGACTCGCTAGCAAAGAGCGCGGTCAACGGCCAGGCACAAACTGGCCAGCAGCAAGAGGTTGCCAAGGCCCTGCACCAGCAGGCCGATGCCGTCAAGGGCGGCGGAAAGCTGGCCGAGTTCCGCGAGCCCCATATCACCGTCGCCAGCCAGGCCGGCATCCTGACCTCCGCGCCGGGTAGCACGCATATTGCCAGCGGCGAACACATCGCGCTCACCAGCGGCCAGCACCTGTCGTTCTCGACCGGTGGCGGGATCTACGCGACAGCGACAGACCGCTTCTCGCTGTTCGTGCAGCAGGATGGCATCAAGCTATTCGCCGCCAGGGGCCCGGTCGAGGTGCAGGCGCAATCGGACGGCCTGGATCTGATCGCACAGAAGGTGCTGCGCATCCTGTCCACCACCGATTGGGTCGAGATCAGCGGCAAGAAAGGCATTCGCCTGAACGTGGGAAGCAGCGAAATCCGTATCACGCCGGAGGGCATCGAGAACCTGACGGACAGCAAATGGGCCGTGTACGCGGGCAGCAAGCTGTTGACCGGGCCGAAGTCGGCGTCCTATGCGATGCCTACCACGAAGATTTGCGCCCACCTCGCAGCGGGAGCGGCCGCCAGCGGTGCGGGCACCGTGCCGCTTCATTAAGAGGCGGACATGGCGAAATACACGACCGACCATCTGGTCGCGAAGCCTTGGCCGCGCATCTGGGAGTCAGGCGTACTGGTGCTGGACTTGCTGAACCACGATCCGGCGACGCTGGACCTGTCGGAACTGCCCTTGCAGGAGTGCCTGCCGGCCGGGATCGGCGACAACGCGCACCTCATGCCGTTGCTGCTGGACCTAACGCAGATCCGGCTCGAGGCGCGGCACGCATTGCTGCTGCATACCTGGCAAGCGGTCCAGCGCGGCGACCCGCCCGTCGTTTGTGCGTGGCTGCGAGGGCCAGCGGCCGTGAAGGATGTCGCCAGCCATTTGGCGGCGTGCCTGACCGGCACCGACCACGCCGAGGGACATGCCCTCTGGCGCTTCTACGATCCGCGCGTCTTCATGCACATGGCCTGGCTGCTGCGTCCGGCGCAACTACAAGCGTTGTTCGGTCCGTGCGAGACTTGGAGCTTTGTCTGGGCGGGCGGCTGGTACGAACTCGAGAGGCCGCAATCACAGGCACACCCAGATAGTGCCGATCCCCGGCCCTGGTGGCCGGATGCGACCCAATGGCCGACGGTTATGCAGACCACCGATATCGAACAAGTGTTGCTTCGTCTGGCGGGCAACGCCAAGCCATCCATTACGCAGGCACCCAACGTGGACCGGCTGCTGCGATTTGCAGCCGCGGAATTGCACGTGTCAAGTGACCTGGACTGCCGGCACTACGCCACCTATGCCGCTGCCCTTGGTCAGCCCTTCGAGAACCACACGAAATTGCAGGCATTGTGGCCGGTCGTCGCCAGCGGCGAGATGACCCTGCGCCAGGCGCTGGCCCAATTGTCCTCCGACGATTGGCAACTCATGACGATCATGGCGGAAACCGCCAGGAAGACCGTAAGCACGCCACACCATGGATAACGCCAAGTATTTTGCGGATCAATTTACGCCGCCCGTCAAGGGTTGTTCGTTCTGCCACCATCTGCCCGGCTTGGCAGTTCTGCCGGTGCGGTATGCCGTGGTCGGCCCGGAGGGCAAGCAAGGCGCCCCCGCCTTGTCTGGCAATTTCAAGATCGAGAACGCGCCGGCCCAGCTTGGCGGCGGTGCGCAGTACACGCTGCGTGTCATGCGGCCGGGCTTTCTGTACGTGTTCCACGAAGCCTTGCAACATTGGGATTGCTATCTCGTGCTGAATGGCGGGCACCTGTGGAAAATCATCCCCGAGCGCCCAGCGCCGCCCAGGACGCCGACCGAGTTCTTTTGCAGCGTGGGCTTCGGTCACGCCTACACGTCGATGTACTTCACGATTCCCGACCCGAAGCACGCGACGACCGTCTGGTATGCCTACTCGCATGTGCAGTGGACCCAGGCGCAACTGGATGACAACAAGAACCGGCCAGACCTGCGCAAGAAGCACATGCAGTCTCTGTATGTGAAGGCATGGATGGGCAGCCATAGCCAGGCGCATGCGGCGCGCACCACAGAACTGGTCAAGAGCGTTGCAACATTTGCCATGCAACCCCAGCCCTACGAAGAGGCGTTCCGATATCTGAGCGCTCCACCGCGGACAGGTGCCGGGAAGCGGGTGGACCTGATCGGCGCCACACCTGGCGCCATCCTCAACGAAGCCATGGAACGCACCTCGCCCGGTGACGCGATGATGCTGGCCTTCAACGATCCGCTCGGCATTGCAGAGGACCTGGGCAAACTTACCAATCCGAAGCTGCATCCGAAGGCCAACAATGGCGTCATCCGGGACAAGGCAACCGATCTGTTCCTGAATACGCTTGAAAAGAACATTCGCGCCAACGCGGAGGCGCAGCACACGAAGGAGGCCGAGGCGGCCGCTGCTGAGGCGGAGCGCACGGCGACCACACCAGACGGATTTCCAACTTACGAGCTCTTTCAGGCTGTGTTCAACGGCAAGGCGACGGCCGAGCGCTGGAAGCGCGAAGACGCCGCGCGGGAGGCCACGCGCCTTGGGAGATTGAAGACCGCCAGCGATGCCGCCTGGAAGCCTTATGAAGATGAACTGGCGCCAGGCAAGCGCCACCAGGACCTGGCGCCACGGCTCAAGGCACTCAACGAGAATGTGCTCGCACCTATCGCGGCTTCCCTCGCACAATGGCTCGTGAGCCTCCAGCTTGCCGCCTACATGCAATACCGCCATGACAAGCTGGAGCTGCCGCATGGCTATGTCTACAACGAGTCGCTGACCCGATGCCTGGAAAATGCGCTGGATACCGTGGAATGCCGCAGGGTGGTCCAGCGCTGGTTCAATGACGCGAATCCGGAGAACCACAGCAATCTGCTGGCGCGTGCGCTGATGCTGGACCACAAGCCCATCATCGACACCGTGCCGGACCCGACCGACCAGGGATATGGGGCCATCTTCGGTATCCTGAAAAGCGGCATCGACAAGATGGACGTCACGGCACAGGGCCTCACCCTACCGGAAGCGCTGGCGAAGATGGGCCTGGTGCCACGCCTGACGTGGATACTTGCTGATCAGATCATTCCAACTCTGGCCAACAAGGCGGGCTCGACTTCCGCCCGGTTGGCCTTGTATGGAATGAGCCTGTTCAGTGGCGTGCGGCTGGCTTCCCGTACCGCGAGTTTCACGCAGATCCGCGCTATGGTGCTGGCGGATCTTGAGGCCTTCAACCCAGCCCTCTACAAGCAATTAGGCCGAACCCAGCGCCGCGAGGAAGCTGCGGCCTGGGCGCGACGGGCCAGCAGCAAGCTCAGGCAAAGCGCGAACCTGGTCTGGTTCAGGACCGGGGATCTGGCGAATAATGCGGAACTTGGCGCAATCAGGCTGCGCACGGAAAACGACGTACCCGGCGTGCGACAAGTCAAGGCAGTCCTGGGCTCCCGTTTCGTGAACGTTGGCGCGGTCGCCTGCATCCTGCAAGGGCTGGCGCTCTACCACGCCACGCAATCCTTCCGCGCCGCCGGCGAATTCGATGAGGGGGAAAAAGGCTCCAAGCTGATCGGCGGCCTGGTGGCCATGGCCGGCATCGTCGCCGAACAGGCGGGTGTCGCGTTGGAAAAGGCACCTACGCATCCACTGGTTCAGCGCATCATGCGTTCGCAGCCAAAGGCGGAGTGGGTTTCGACAGGGAAGCGATTGGCTGTGAAAGGGCGCTGGATCGGCTTTGCTGGAGCGGTGGTGGGCGTGGGGTGGGATACCTATCATGCCTACGATGAAAAAAGCAAAGGAAACATGACTCTCGCAGTTTTGTATGCGGTATCAGCAGGCTCTGGGACCGCAGCAGCCGTTATTCCTCTGGCAACAGAAGAACTCTTGGCTTTTCTGGTTGGTGTCCCGAGTTGGCCATTTCTCGTAGTGCTGTTCGCCGTGAACGTGGGCATCCTGGTGCTCGATGATCCCGCCACCCTCAAATGGGCGACGCGCTGCCACTTCGGCAAGGCGCCCGCCGGCGAACGCTATAGCAGCCTGGAGGCAGAGTCGGCGGCGTTTGTGCAATTGGGCCTCAAGGACAGCAAATAGAGATCGCACCATGAAATTTCCGACCAAAGATGAGCGCACGCCGTTTTACTTCCGACAAACGGGCAAGCCGTTAGGGGCGTGGGAGTTGCAACATCGCGTGTATATCGACAAGCCTGCTAGCGAGGACGTGCTGGAAAGCGGCAACGTCTATCGCATTGATTCGACTTGCCTGGAGATCACTGACGAATCGCAGACGCGCATGCAGAATGTCGGGATGCTCTGCATGATCTGCTCGGTAGCGACGATACTGTTTCTGGGAATGGCCGGGATGTTTGCTACAGCGCCCTATGACTTGTCCGCTGAAGTCATGGCCCGAAAGGGCAACTGGTTCGGCGTGATATTTGGCACGATATTCTGTATTTTCGTCGCGGGCTTTTTCGGCCTGCTGGCCTTCGATCCGATGCGCCGCAACCTGTTCACCCTGAAGCGGCGGCCCATCCGGCTGAACCGGAAGACCCGGCGCATCTATGCCATGCGCACCAAGGACCGCGATGGCATGTGGGAAGTGCCCTGGAGCAATACGGAGTTCTTCTGCATCGGTCACCGGCGCATGGGCGGCCTGACGCGCGCCTATGACATGTACGACATTCGCCATTACCAGCTCGACGAAGATGGCAATGTAATGCGCGCCTTCGTCCTGGGTCAGTTCGTTTTTACGCTGGAGCAGGCCTGCGCCCAGTGGGAATACTACCGCCGCTACATGCAGGAAGGGCCTGCCGGGTTGCCCGAACCGCACCGTTTCTGGGCGCCGAACGAGAGCTTCTGGGAAGGGGTCAAGATTTGCCGGGAAGACAATGTCGCCGGTGTTCTTTCCACATTTTCCGATCTCGTATTCTCGCCATTCATCCTGCTCGATGCGATCTGCCGCTGGCTGATCCTTGCCACCTGTCGCGATCCCGTCTGGCCACCGGATATTGAGGCCGCCTGCGAGCCGGAACCCAACGATCCCTACGCACGCCCTTACGCTGATGATTACATTGGATTCGCTAGTGGTGCATACGCCCAACCTTCGGAGGCGGACCGGGATCGTATGTTCGCCCAACTCGAAGCAAGGCGGCGTGACGGGGTACTAACGCGCGACGAAGCTGAAGCGCTGCTGCGCAAGAGGGCTGGATGACAACTACACGCTCAAATAGGCGGCACGCGGCTGCGTCGACAAGGTGCTTGCCCGCGAGCCCTATGGCAAGCCGGAGGCACGAGTTCGCGCAACTTAGCCTCAAGAATGTCGGGTAGGGATCGCCGATGAAATTCCCGACCAAGGATGAGCGCACGCCGTTCTATTTTAGGCAGACCGGAAAGCCGCTGGGGAAGTGGGAGCTGGAACACCGACTGTCCATTACCCGTCCCGCCATTGAGGAAGCCGTGGAGTACGGCAACGTATATCGTATCGATTCGACTTGCCTGGAGATCACGGATGAATCGCAAATGCGGATACAAAACGTGGGAATGCTTTGGTTGATCTGTTCAGTACTCACCGGTCTATTCCTTCTCCTTGGCGTGCTCGCAGCAACGAGTCCGTTCAGAGATAGCGCCGAAATGATGGCAAAGGGCGGATATTGGCCGGGCACGATTATCGGTGCGTTGATAGCCTTGTCCGCTGCCGGCTTCTTCGGCCTGCTGGCCTTCGATCCGATGCGGCGGAACATGTTCACGCTGAAACGCCGCCCGATTCGGCTGAACCGCAAGACGCGCCGCATCTACGCCATCCGTACCAAAGGCCCCGGCGGCATCTGGGAGGTGCCATGGAGCGAGGACGAGTTTTTCTGTGTCGGTCACCGGCGCATGGGCGGACTCTCGCGCGCCTATGATATGTACGACATCCGACACTACCAACTTGATGCGCAAGGCAACGTGGTGCGGGCCTTCGTGCTCGGCAAGTTCGTCTTCACGCTCGACCAAGCTTACGAGCAATGGGAGTACTACCGGCGTTACATGCAGGACGGCCCCGCCAATCTGCCTGAGCCGTATCGTTTCTGGGCAGCACGGGAAACGTTCTGGGAGGGCTACAAGATTTGCGCAGGGGGGAAATCGTCTGGGCTGTTCTTGAACTTGACAGACGTCATTTTTGCGCCTTTCGCCCTGCTCGACGCCTTCGCCCGCTGGCTCGTGCTCGTTACGTGTAGCAACCCGGTGTGGCCGCCGGAGATTGAGGCAGCTTGCAAGCCAGAGCCCAACGATCCCTACGCCCGACCGTATGCCGACGATTACATTGGCGTACCAGGTGGACCCGATGCCAAGCCATCGCGAGAAGACCTGGCGCGGGTGTGGGAGCTGGAGCCGCAGCGCAGGCGCGAAGGCGCCCTGACTCGTGCGGAGGCGGAAGACCTGATCCGGCAGCAGACGGAGGCCACGGCATGACGACCATCACAACGCCGCCTACGCTTTATTGCGTGCGTGTCTCGGACCGGTTGGCCAACGGCAATGAAAATGCGCGCCTGCTGGCGATGCAATGGGAAGGTGAAATCATGCTGACGACCTACCTGTCGCCGCTCGATGCCATGCTGCACTCGTCGCGCAGGGGCAAGGCGTCGTCAAGCACGCACACCCACGTTCGGCTGGATCATCTTGACCCGGGTTGGCTCAGGCTAGCCCGCGCGGATGGTTTTGTGCGTGTGGAGGTTATCTGCGGCTTTTGCGCGAAGGATGAGCATCTGATCATGGGACCGCGCGGCGGGTTGCAGGCATATAACATTCCTGATGCTGTGCATGCTTACCCAGTTGGGGAGAGTGTATCGCTGCGCACCAGTCTTGACGTTTGGCGAGAGGTCGATCTCATCTTCGAGAGCGCGGGGTTGTTTGCGTGGCAGGAGACCGTTGCCAGCCAGAGCATGTGGGATGCAGAGCGATACCACCGCGCGGTGAAAGAAATGTGTTGGTCGGCAAAGGATTTCCGAAGTGATATCGATGTGCGCGACATGAACCAGATTGCCGTATTCGATCCAGAGGCTGGCGCATGGCATTTTGTGCCACGCGTTTCGCGCGAGGCGGTCAGTGGTGAGACGGCGGAATAACCAGAAGGCGGAAATGTTATGGCAAAGAAGCTCATCAAGAAGGGCGACAAGACCACCCATGGCGGCGTAGTTATCACCGGCTCAGAGAACGACTTGCTGGACGGCGAGCCAATAGCGCGCTTGGGCGACCTGGTGGACTGCCCGGCCAAGTACCCGGATGGCCGGCCTCACGGTATCAACAAGATCATCGAGGCCAGCTCGGATCTGATGCTGGATGGCGGTGAAGCCGCCTGCGAGGGCGACGGAACAGAGTGCGGCTGCATGCTGATTGCCAGTTCGGATGCATCGGCGGGTTAGAAGCGGGCGGTGGCGCATACCTGTTGGTGACACTCGCTGAGTTGATCTTGTTGCTAATTGTCATCGCTATCGTGGCCGTTATGGTATCGGGCATTGATGCGGCAATCTGGCAATCCGTCTGAAGAACAGGCCGGGTCCAGCCACGGTGGCGCTCGGGCGCCCTGGTGCTGGCACGCGGTGTCGCCGCCGATGAAGCGGGTCGCCGCCGGCGGCACGACCGTCGTGTCCATCCCTCGGGTTGGCGCCAGAGCCGCTTTGGCAACGGTTGCACTTGCGCGCCTATCGCTCCCTGGGTTTGTAGGCGCGCTTGCGGACTTCGCCTCGCGCAGACAGCGCTTCACTTGATGGCAAGGTATCCGGGAAGGCTGCGTCCAGGCTGCCGATCATGCTCAGTGCTCGCATCACCTTTACCAGTGTGGATACGCGCACATCCCGTCCGGCCTCCAGGTCGCCCAGAGCGGTCCGGCCGATCCCGGCGCGTTTGGCCAGGTCCTCGATCGTGATGTTGCGTTCTATGCGCTTGGAGCGCAGGCGGGCACCGATTTCAGCTGCGATTTCATCGCCCGTCGATGTGCTTCGAATAGCAGGCATAACGTATGATCTTGTGTCATTGCGCCCGGAAAGGCGATCCTATCGTAGGGTCCGGCATCCAGGGGGCATCGCATGCACGGTTTTTGCGACGCGAAACGCACACGGGCATTTCTCGCTTGCCACGGACCGACGCGGCTATGCTTCGCTCTCAAGCGCTATCGAGCTGCGCCGCGGGCCTGGGCTTGCATGCCCTCGTTGCCCATCTGCATACGCGGCGCCAGCGTCCGGCTGCATCTCGGAATGCTGACAACGGCTTCGACAAATGATTATCATGCTTCTTGCTGCACAGTGAGAAGCAACGGGATAAGGACGTGTCATCGAAGTTCCGGCGAGGAGGTCCCGAATGACAAACGCAGACTCCGGACGGTTTCAGATCCTGGCGCTGTCAGGTGGAGGCTTCCGAGGCCTTTACACGGCCAAATTGCTAGCTGACTTCGAAGACGAGATTGGCGCGCCAATCGCCACTCGGTTCGATCTTGTGACGGGCACATCGATCGGTGGCATCCTGGCATTGGCCATTGCGATGGAAATCCCTGCGCAGCGCATTGTTGAGCTTCTCGCCAGTCATGGGGGCTTGATTTTCAAGCGGCGCTGGTCTCTGGCGGGAATCTGGCGCGCACCATTTTCTTCAGCGCCTTTGCAGTCGCTGCTTTGTGACAAGAAGATCTTTGGCGATCAAGTCCTCGGCGCATGCCGGCATCCGGTGATCATACCGGTCATCAATTACTCGACGGGCAGGCCGCAGATCTTCAAGACGCCGCATCATCCGGATTTCAAGCGAGATCATAAATGCCGGCTGGTGGATGTCGCCATGGCGACTAGCGCGGCGCCCGCATACTTTCCACGATATACGTTCAACAACAATCAATATGTTGACGGCGGCCTGTACGCCAATGCGCCGGGCATGCTCGCGGTCCACGAAGCGCAGTCGGCCATGGGGCAGCCGACAGACCGTATTCATGTGATGGCGGTGGGTACCATGTCGTCAAAATTCACCGTCAACCCACGTCGAAACCGAGAGGGTGGGACCTATGACTGGGGAGGCGTCAATCCGGCAAACATGCCGAAGAGAGTGTTTGGCTTGTCGATATCGGTACAGGAGGCATTGAGCGATTTCATGCTTTCGCATTTGCTCTCAAAACGCTATTTCCTGGTCGATGACGATCTCACCGACCAGCGCGCACGCGCCGTCGCCCTTGATCGGGCCGACAGCGCGGCGAAGGAGGTATTGCTTGGCGCCGCGACGGAACGCTCCAAGATCTGCATCGGAAACGAAGACTGCCGATCCTTCCTGACTCACAGAGCCCGCTCGGCAATGTTCTACTACGGCGAACACACCAATCCGAAAAGCTAGGCCGGCAAAACGCATGCGCCGCGCAAGCAGGCCGCGCTGGCGCAGGAGCGGGCCAGCGCAATGTGGAAGAATGGAAGAATGGAAGAATGGAAGAATCCAACGATCCAATATTCTCAACCACGAACGGGTCCATATGAAGCTCACGATCACCCTTGAGTTCACCCCAGCCGCTCAAGCCGCAGCAAGAGACATCGACTTGGATCTGACACCCCACACCGGCGCGATCACACCCGTGATCGGCGACCTGATTCAGTTCCCGGGGCAGCCAATCATCTTTGTGGTCATCGGTCGCGTTTGGCAGCCGCGCAATCCGGACAACGTCGAACTGCGTATCATGCTCGATCTGTCGCCTGCGCCGCTGTCTGTCGTCTGAGGGCATTCCTAGCCGCGACAGGCGTTTGTGCGATGGTCATGCCATGGCGATTCTGGATGGACGCGCAGACGCTGGGAGATCGCTGCTCCGGTTCTGCCGGGTTTCACAGCAGACCGTCGAACAGCATGATGTCCACCTCGCTGCCGGCGGCGACGGTGGCCTGCTCCGGCCCCAGCACGATAAAGCAATTGGCCTCGCTCATCGAGCGCAGCACGCCCGAGCCCTGCTGCCCGGTGATGCTCACCTGCCAGCCGCCCTCCGGGGCCGGCGCCAGGATGCCGCGCTGGTATTCGGTGCGGCCAGGTTTCTTGCGGATCGCCTGGGCGCTGCGCACGCGCATCAGCGGCAGGGGCGCCACCTTGGCGCCCATCTGGCGGTGCAGGGCGGCCCGCACGAAGTGATAGAACGTCACCATCACCGCCACCGGGTTGCCTGGCAGGCCGAACAGCAGCGCTTCGCGGCCGTGGGAAGCAATGCGGCCGAAGGCCATGGGCCGCCCGGGGCGCATGGCGATCTTCCAGAAGGTCACATCGCCAAGTTGGGCCATGATCTGCTTGGTGTAGTCGGCTTCTCCCACTGAGACGCCGCCCGAGGTGATGACCGCGTCGGCGTTTTCGCACGCGCTGCGGAACGCCGCTTCGAGCGCGGCGGGATCGTCGGGCACCACGCCCATGTCGATCAGGTCGACGTTCAGCCGCCGCAGCATGCCGTGCAGCGTGTAGCGGTTCGAGTCGTAGACGCAGCCCGCATCGAGCGGCTCGCCAATGGAGCGCAGTTCGTCGCCGGTGGAGAAGAACGCCACGCGCAGGCGGCGCCGCACCTTGACTTCGGCCACGCCCAGCGACGCCAGCAGGCCAAGGTCGGCCGGCTGCAGGATGCGTCCGGCGGCCAGTGCGGGCTGGCCGATGGCGAGGTCTTCGCCGCGCAGGCGGCGGTTGTCGCCGGCCCGTACCGCCTTGGCGTCAAAGCGAATCCGCTCGCCTTCGACGTCGACGAATTCCTGGGGAATCACGGTGTCGCAGCCGGCCGGCATGATGGCGCCCGTCATGATGCGCGCAGCCTGGCCGCGCGCGACCGCTTGCTCGCAGGCAGCGCCGGCAAAGGCGCTGCCGACCACCGTCAGGGTCACGTTGCCGCCGGCGGCCAACTCGCTGCTGGCGAACGCATAGCCGTCCATGGCGGAGTTGTCGTGCGCGGGTACGTCCAGCCTGGAGATGACGTCTTCGGCCAGCACGCGGTCGAGCGCCGTGCGCAGGGCGACCTGCTCGGTGCCCCGCACGGGCTCGACCACCTCGCCGATGATCTGGTTGGCCTGCGCCACCGGCAACGCACCGGGATCGTAGTCGGACAGGCAGGAAATAACGGATTGCAGTGATGGCATGGAGCGGTTTCGATATAGGCAGGATTGGCGGCGGTACTGCGGCGCCCGGGGTGCTTCGTTGCTTAGGTGCTTAGGTGCTTAGATGCCGTCAGCCGCCGATATACGACATCTCGATCTTGTTCTCGGCACGCGCCTGCCGCACCGCGGGGTCGCTGCGCTGTTCCGAGTAGTGATCGGTGCGCCCTTGCCAGACCCCGGCAATGGCGTTGGAGATTTCCAGGTCGCCATGCTCGCCGCGCAGCAGCGCGCGCAGGTCGTAGCCTTCGGTGGCGAACAGGCACAGGTAGAGCCGGCCTTCGGTCGACAGGCGGATGCGGCTGCAGTCGCCGCAGAAGGCGTGGGTGACGCTGGAGATCACGCCGATCTCGCCGGCGCCGTCGCGGTAGCGCCAGCGCTCGGCGGTTTCGCCGCTGTAGCTGGCCGGGATGGCTTCCAGCGGGAAGGCCTCGTGGATGCGGCGCACCACGTCGGCCGAGGGCAGCACCTCGTCCATCTGCCAGTGGTTGCTCGCGCCCACGTCCATGAACTCGATAAAGCGCAGGATGATGCCGCTGCCGCGGAAATGCGCGGCCATCGGCACGATCTCCCCATCGTTGGTGCCGCGCTTGACCACCATGTTGACCTTGATCGGCGCCAGCCCGGCCGCCTGGGCGGCCTCGATGCCGTCCAGCACATCGCGCACCGCGAAGTCGACATCGTTCATGCGGCGGAAGGTGGCGTCGTCGATGGCGTCCAGGCTCACGCTCACCCGCGTCAGGCCCGCATCGCGCAGCGCGCGCGCCTTGCGAGCCAGCAGCGAGGCGTTGGTGGTGAGGGTGAGGTCCAGCGGCTTGCCAGACACCGTGTCGATGCGCGCCAGCATTTCCACCAGCTTCTCGATGTTCTTGCGCAGCAGCGGCTCGCCGCCGGTGAGGCGGATCTTTTCCACGCCGTGCGCAACGAAGAGGCGAGCCGCGCGCTCGATTTCCTCGAAGCTCAGCAACTCGGAATGGGGCAGGAAGGTGTAGTCCTTGTCGAACACTTCCTTGGGCATGCAGTAGACGCAGCGGAAATTGCAGCGATCCGTGACCGAGATGCGCAGATCATGGAGCGGCCTGCCGCGCGTGTCGGCAACCAGCCCGATTGGTGCGGCGAGCACGGCCGGAATGCTTGGCGTCATCGAGCGGTAGCGATGATCGCGCAGGTCGAAAATGGGAATGACGGATTCGGTCATGGCTTGAGAGCAAGTGATGCGCGGCCGCTTCAGCCGGGCGCAGTCAGCCCGCGCTCGACGGCGTAGACCGCGATCTGCACGCGGCTCGTCAGGTTGAGCTTCTTGAGGATATTCTGCACATGGATCTTGACGGTGCTTTCCGCCACGCCCAGCTCGCGCGCGATCTCCTTATTGCTTTCGCCGCGCGTGAGGCCACGCACGATCTCATGTTCGCGCGAGGTAAGCCGGGGCTCGTCGCTCACGCTGGCTGCCGCAGTCGCGGCGGGGTTGGTGGGCGCACGGAATTGCGCGACAAGTTTTGCCGTCATGCTGTGAGAAATGACCGCCTCTCCCGCCGCGGCGCGGCGGATGGCGCTGGTCAGCGTTTCCGCTTCGATATTTTTTAACAGATAGCCCCGGGCGCCGCTGCGCAGGGCGGCCGCCAGTTCCTCGGCTTCCTCCGACACGGTGAGCATCACCACGGCAGTGTCGGGCAAGTCCTCCACCAGCAGCTGCAGGGTTTCCAGCCCCGACAGGCCGGGCATGTTCAGGTCCAGCAGGATCACATCGGGCCGGTGCTGCTTGGCCCGCTTGACGCCCTCTACGCCATCCGCCGCTTCGTCGACGATCTCGAAATCGGTCTGGCGCGCAAGCAGGGCGCGCACGCCCGAGCGAAACAGGGAGTGGTCGTCTATCAGGAGGATACGGATGGTCATGATATTCACCTTGAAAAAATGGTGGTTCAGGCTTTCATGTGGGTCGATGCATCGCTGGGCCAAATCCAGCGCTGCCGTGGCTCCCCTCTCCCGCACGGCGGGAGAGGGGTTGGGGGAGAGGGCGGGCCTGCGCAAGAGCGAGGTGCTTCACATTGAGCGAGCTCCCGCCCTCTCCCCCGGCCCCTCTCCCATTTCATGGGAGAGGGGAGCAAACTAGCGCGGCAGGATGAGCTCAACCCGCGTGCCCGTGCCCCGTTCGGCCACGATCCGCAGCGTGGCCGATAGCCGCGCCGCGCGCTCGCGCATGATGTGCAATCCCACATGGGATTGATCGTCCGCCGCCGGCTCCGCGGGGTCGAAGCCATCGCCATCGTCCTCCACGATCATGCTGAAGGTGCGTCCATTGCGCACGATGACGCTGGCATAGCCGGCACGCGCATGCTTTCGCACATTGGACAGGGCCTCCTGCAGGATGAACAGCACCTGCAGTTGCTGCTCGGGCTGCAGGGGCGGCCCGCCCTGGGCGTCATTGAACACCAGGGCAAGCTCCGTGCTGCTCTGGCGCCGGAATCGCGCCACGGTGTCTTCCACCGCCTGGCGCAGCTCACCATGCGCCAGCTTGCTGCGGAAGTTGAGCAGGAGTTCACGCACATCCTGGTAGCTTTCTTCCACACCGCAACGCAACAGCGGCACGATGGTGCGCGTCTCGTCCATATCGTTGCGCGAGACCGCATCTTCCAGCACCTGCACCTGCAGGTTCAGGTAGTTAAGGCCCTGGGCAATGCTGTCGTGCAGGCCCTGCGCCACCAGGTTGCGCTCTTCCACCACCGCGAGCTGGCGCGCGGTTTCCGACAGGTGCAGATGATCGAGCGCCACGCCGATATGCTGCCCCAGCGTCTCAAGCAGGCGTATGTCCGAAGCAGGCAGCTGCAAGGGATCGCGAAAGTGTAGTGAGAATGTGCCCAGCACCGCACGCTGCGTTTCGATGCGGAACACCGCAAGCCCCGGGAAGCCTTCCCTTGCGCAGCCAAAACGCACACCGGCCGACGGCCCGCTGGCTGACAGCGCCGGGCCTTTGTTGAGATCTTCGATCAGCACGACCGATTCGCTCGCCGCCTCGCCACAGAAGCACGCATCCACCTTCATGCAGTGCTCGGCCTCTTCCAGTTCCGCGGAGAGGCCGACCGATACCAGCAGATGAAGCTGGTTGTGGTCCGCATCGATCATGCGCACGCTGCCGCCGTCGGCATCGAACTGCTTCATCACGCGCTGCAAGAAGCCGCGGCAAAGCGTCTCGCCGTCGTTTGGCATATTGAGGAAGGCGGCCATGTCGTAAAGCGCCGCGAGGTCGCGGTTGTGCCGCGCCAACTCCGCCGTCTTCTGCGCCACGCGCGCTTCCAGATCCTGGTATAGCCCCTGCAGTTCGCCTGCCATCTGGTTAAAGCCTTGCGCCAGCATGCCGAACTCGTCGCTGGTTTCCACTGGCAGCCGCAGGGAGAACTCCCGCGCGGCCATGCGGTACAAGCCGTCCTGCAAGCGCATGACCGGAAGGATGATCCAGATGTAGAGCAGGTAGATGACGGCTACCGTGCCCATGCAGGCCATGGCCGCGAGTCCCGCCTGCGACAACCGCAGCAGGGTGGTCTTCATGGCGTTCTCTTGCTCGATCATGCTGACCAGGCGATTGACCTGATCCACGAAGGAAGTCAGCGCCGCCGGGTAGGTCGGCGGCTCACTATTCGCGGCGGCCAGGTCGGCGAGCGCGAGCGGCTTGATACGCCGGTGCCAGTCAAGGTCTACCCGGTCGAGCTGCGCGTGGATGCCAGGGTCATCCGGCAGGAACAAGGGGCGTGCCGGATCGCCCTGGCGCAGGCGTGCCAGGGTGGCATCCAGCCCGGTGATCTGAGCCTCCAGTTGATGGCTTGCGCCGGCCCGTGCCCTGGCGAGCTCGATGGCGACGCGATTGGCACGCATGCGCAAGCTGCCGGCATCGTTGATGGCCGCGCCCGCGCCTTCGAGTTGCCATGACAGCCACAGCGTCCCGGAGATCATGGTCAGCACGATCAGCAGCGCGCCCAGCGAGAGCGAGACGATCCGCGTCGACAGGCGGTGGCGCAAGCCCGGCAACGCTGCCTGGGTACGCGGTGGGGTGACGGACGGCTCCGTGGCGGGAGCGGGTGGGCAAGGGGGCGTGAGGTCTACCATGGGGTTCCGGCCCCTGGCATCAGGTTTGCGCTCTGCAACGGCGCTTCAGGGGCTTGTCGCATTATTGACGGCAAGCCGGCGAGCGGGCTTGCGCCAGATCAAGGTCATATGCGGCTACAGGTAGTTCCGGGTGCACTTTCTGAAAATATCATGGCGTGACACAATGACGCGGCGCCGGGCGCGTGACCGGGAAGCCTGCCGGACATCGCCGCCAACGGCTTTGTGCCATGCATTTCCATTTCCGTTTCCATTCGCTCGGCGGCCCGGCCATGCCCTTGAAGCCTGCATCGACGCAGGTCACCGGCCTGGTCATCCGCGCGAGGCCGTCAGGCCGCCGCGGCTGCCAGACCTTGTGGCGTGCCCAGGCCCGCGGGCATTTCGCCGGTGAGCAGGTAGTGCATCAGTTCGCGTACCGGGCGGATGGCCGCGCCGAACGGCAGGCCCCCCTTGCCACGGAAGAACAGCCCGCGCTCCACGTCGCCGCGCATGGCCTGGGCCAGCTTGAGGTCGATGCAGAACTGGCCGACACGGCCGATGCCGTCGCGCAGGCCGCAGGCCTGCAGGCAGTCGAAGCCTTCGAGGCAGTCGCGGACCTTGGCGCGGGCCTGCAGCGTGGCTTCGCGCGAGAGGTAGCGCTTGAGCCATGGCGTCAGTACGGCGCGTGCCGGCAGGCCGGCCACGCTGGTGAATTCGCTCAGTTGTTCGGGGCGCGCGCTGGCCAGGACTTCCTTGAAAGCCGGGTGCGCATCCCCTTCCTCGGTCACGGCGAACGCCGTGCCCAGTTGCACGGCGCTGGCGCCTTCACCCAGCCAGTGGCGGACCTTGGCGTGGCTGTTGATCCCGCCCGCAAGGATCAGGGGCACACTTTCCCAGGCCAGCCCCAGCCCGGCGAATACTTCACGGCATTCGGCCAGCACGCGTGCGAAGGAGAAGCGCCCGTCTCCGATATCGTCGATGCGCGAGGCACCGAGGTGGCCGCCGGCGTGCGCCGGATCTTCGATGACGATGGCGTCGGGCAGGCGGTTCTTCTTCATCCACTTGCGCAGTACCAGCCCCACGCCGCGCGAATCCGACAGGATAGGGATCAAGGCAATGTCCGGGTGCCCGGCCGTGAGGTCGGGCAGGTCCAGCGGCAGTCCCGCGCCCATCACGATCGCATCGGCACCGCTCTCGCACGCCTGCCGGACCAGCGCGGCATGCGAGCTGACGGCCTTCATGACATTGACCGCGATGGCGCCGCGCCCGCCCGCGAGGCGCCGCGCGCCCTGGATCTCGCGATCCAGCGCCACCAGGTTGGCCGCCTCTATCCTGGCCTTGTCGCGCGACCTGGCGGTGGCCGCCAGCAGGTCCGGATGATGGTGGCGCAGGTCGATGCTGGCAATGGTGCCCATGCCGTTCTGGCTTGCCACCGCGCCCGCCAGCCGGTGCGCGGAAATGCCGATACCCATGCCGCCCTGTACCACCGGGACCAGCCGGCGGCCAATCAGCTTCAGCCAATGTTGTTGCATATCACTCTCGGTGAGGCATCCCGCTCGCCGGCGAAGATGCCGTGCGCGGCAGGAAAGCGGCATAGGTTTGCATGGACGCGCGCCGGGAAACTTGCGCTGGATCAATCAGCGCACGGCACGATACCAATGGCCTATGCCACTCGGCGGATGGCCCTCGTCCGGTGCGCGCGCCGCGGCGCACGCTTTTGCGCCTGGTCAACTGGTTCGTCGCGGGGCTTGGCTAGGATCCTGGCTCACAGGCGTTCGCCGCCACCGTGGCGCATGCGGACTCCGAAACCCCGTTGAGCCTATCCAATGACATCCAACACATCCGGCGCAACGCGCCGACCGCAACTGGTTGCGCCCGCCGGCTCGCTGGCGGCGCTGCGCGTGGCGCTGCAACGTGGCGCCGACGCCGTCTACCTCGGCCTGCGCGACGCCACCAATGCGCGCAACTTCGGCGGGCTGAACTTCACCGAGGCCGACATCCAGGCAGGCGTGGCCGAGGCCCATGCGCAAGGCGCGGAAGTCTTGTTCGCCATCAATACCTTCGCGCAGATGGGCGCGGTGACGAACTGGCATCGCGCCGTCGATGCCGCGGCGGAACTGGGCGCTGACGCAGTCATCATGGCCGACCCCGGCCTCATGGCCTATACCCGCGAGCGCCATCCGCAATTGCGTCTTCATCTGTCGGTGCAAGGCTCGGCCACGCACGCCGACGCCATCGCGCTGATGCGCGCGCGTTTCGGCATACACCGGGTGGTGCTGCCGCGCGTGCTGACGCTGGCGCAGATCGGCAAGCTCGCGCGCCAAACCGATGCGGAGCTCGAAGTGTTTGGCTTCGGCAGCCTGTGCGTGATGGCCGAAGGCCGCTGCCTGCTGTCTTCCTACGCGACCGGCGACTCGCCGAACAACAAGGGGGTGTGCTCGCCCGCGCACGCGGTACGCTGGGAAGAGCGCGAGGGAACCATGCAGGCGCGGCTGTCCGGCATCCTGATCGACAGCTACGCACCGGGCGAGCCCGCCGGCTACCCGACGTTGTGCAAAGGGCGGTTCGAGGTGGAAGGCGAACGGGGCTACGTGCTCGAGGAGCCGACCAGCCTCAACGCGCTGTCGCTGCTGCCGGCGCTGATCGGCATGGGCATCGCTGCCATCAAGATCGAAGGCCGCCAGCGCAGCCCGCGTTATGTGGGCGATGTGGTCGGCGTGCTGCGCGCGGCGATCGACGCGGCCTGCATCGATCCGGCGCGCTTCACAGCACGCCAGGAATGGCAGGGCGTGCTAGGGCGGCACGCCGAGGGTGACCAGGTTACCCAGGGCGCGTACGACCGGCCGTGGCGCTAAGAGAGGTCCGCCGTGCCTTTGCCTGCCGCATTCCTCATGCCTCACGGCATCCAACTTTCCTCTGGAACCAAACTACCAATGAACGATTCGATGATCGACCCCGCCGCAGCCACGGCGGCCCGCTTCGGCATCTCGCTCGGCCCGCTGCTGTACTACTGGCCGCGTGCCACGGTCATGCAGTTCTATGCCGAGGTCGCCGACTCCGCGGTCGACCGCGTCTACCTGGGCGAAACCGTTTGCACCCGCCGCCATGAACTGCGCCATGCCCACTGGCTGGAGATCGCGCAGATGCTGCGGGAGGCCGGCAAGGAAGTCGTGCTTTCGACCCCGGTGCTGGTCGAGTCCGACAGCGATATCGCCTGCATGCAACGCGTTTGCGAGCAGACCGAATATCTGGTCGAGGCCAACGACCTCGGCGCGGTCAACCGGATGGATGGACGCCCCTTTATCTGCGGCCCGCATCTCAACGTGTATCACGCGGATACGCTTGCCTGGCTGAGCGGGCTGGGTGCCATCGCATGCGTGCCACCGCTGGAAATGGACCGCACCGCGCTGGCGGCGCTGGCGGCGGCTCGCCCGGCGGCCACGGGGCTGGAGGTACTGGTCTGGGGCCGCATGCCGCTGGCGTTCTCGGCGCGTTGTTTCACAGCGCGCCATCACCGGCTGCGCAAGGACAACTGCGAGTTCCGCTGTCTGGATTACCCGGATGGCCTGGTGGCCTCGACCGGGGAGGGCCAGCCATTCTTCACGCTCAACGGGGTGCAGATCCAGTCCGCGACTTGTCTCGACCTGTGCGCCGAAGTGCCGGCCTTGATGGCCATGGGGATCGGCTCGGTGCGCGTCAGCCCGCATGCCAGCGCCACGCTGCATGTGGTGGCGGCGCTGGCGGGACTGCGGTCCGGCGCACGGACCACGGCCCCCGGCGGCCTGCTGCCGGCGGGGGCGCAGCCCAGCAACGGCTACTGGGATGGACGCGCCGGCATCGCCTGGCAGGAGGCGCACGCATGATCGGCCCCAAAGCCATGCTCGCACGGCTGCACCGCGCGGTGCCGGCGCAGGCCCAGGCCTTACCCCTGGTGGCCGCGCTGGAGCTTGCGCGGCGGCGTGGGTGGCTGCAGCCACCGGCGGCGCTCGACGGCCACTGCTTCCTGCTCACGGTGGAGGATCTTGGCCTGCGGGTGCGTTTTCGCTGCACGGACGGCCGTTTTGCCGCCGGGCCCTTTGATGGCAGCCCGCCGGAGCTGACGCTGCGCGCCAACGCTGTCGATTACCTGCGTCTGCTGGGCGGGGAGGCCGATACCGATACGCTGTTCTTCCAGCGGCGCCTGGCGATCGGTGGTGATACTGCGCTGGGGCTGGAGGTGAAGTACTGGCTGGACACCGTGAGCCGGCCGGAATGGCTCACCGGCCTGACCAGGCATCTGGCTGCGGAGGCCGTCACGCCGCAGGCTAGCTGATGATGCAGCAAGGGCGGCTGGGGGAGAGGGAGCCAAAGCCGTCGTCATTCCAGGCTGTTTTGGCGCATCCTGCCGGCTTCGGCCGATGCTGCTGGTTTGCTCCCCTCTCCCACTTGTGGGAGAGGGGACGGGGGTGTAGTGGTCTAATTTCCTCAGACAGGTCGATAGGTGGAAAATCACGATCGACGAGGAAAGCAGATGACAAAGCAACGCCGTAATTTTGATGCCAGCTTCAAGCTGGAAGTGGTCCGAATGGTCCGGGAGCAGGCCCTTTCGGTTACCGAGGTATGCCACACGATGGGGATTGGCGAGACGGCGCTCAGGCGCTGGCTCGCCCAGTATGACCTGGAGCTGGCTGGCGGCCAGGGCACTGGCAAGCCGCTCACGCCCGAGCAGCTGCGGATCCGGCAGTTGGAAGAGGAGAATCGCCGCCTGAAGGAGGACAACCTGATCCTAAAAAAGGCATCGGCCTTCTTCGCCCGGGAACTGAAGTGATTTATCGCGTCGTGACCGCGTTGCAGAAGGAGGCCATTTCGATCAGCCGTGCCTGTCGGGTGTTGAGCGTGAGCCGTGCAGGCTATTACGCACACCGGCAGAGGGGGCCAGGCGACATGGCGCGTGCCAGGCAAGAAGTCCATGTGCGAGCGGCCTTCGAGGGCAGTGGGCGCAGCTACGGCAGCCGTCGAGTGGCGCAGGCGGTGAGCGCACAGGGCGTGAAGATCGGTCGCTACAGGGCGCGCGCGCTGATGCGCAAGGCGGGCCTGCGCCCGGTCTGGCAGCGCAAGTTCGTAGCCACCACGAACAGCCGGCATGACCGCCCGGTAGCGCCCAACGTGCTGAATCGGCAGTTCAGGCCGGCGCAGCCCAATCAGGCATGGGTGTCGGACATGACGTATATCCGCACGGTCGAAGGCTGGCTGTATCTGGCGGTCGTGCTGGACTTGTATTCGCGCAAGGTGGTGGGGTGGGCGATGGCGCCGACGATGCCGGCCTCGCTGATCGTCAATGCGCTGAAGATGGCGATCCAGCAGCGCAATCCGGCACCTGGGCTGATCGTGCATTCGGATCGGGGCAGCCAGTATGCCAGCGAGGAGTATCAGGGCTTGCTGGCGCGCCACGGACTGGTTTGCAGCATGAGCCGCTTGGGCGACTGTTGGGACAATGCTGTCATGGAGCGCTTCTTCCTGAATCTGAAGATGGAGCGCGTATGGCAGAAGCGCTACGTCGACCGGGCCGAGGCCCGGCGCGACATCACGCAGTACATCGTTGGCTTCTACAACCCGGTGCGATTGCACTCGACGCTGGGCTATGAGTCGCCGCAGAAATACGAGGACAAGCTAAAGCACCAGACAACCTAAACACCTGTCTGAAATAACTTGACCACCACAGGGAGAGGGCGTGCGCTGGTTATGCCTGCGTGCTGGAAACAACCACGGGCTTCGCTTCAAGCGGCTCCTAGCTAAGCCACCCCTCTCCCCGGCCCTCTCCCCCTGAGGGGAGAGGGAGAGAAAGCCATCGTCATTCCAGGCTGTTTTGGCGCATCTTGTCGGCCTCGGCCAATGCCGCCGGTTTGTCAGCGGGCCGGGGCGGCACATCCTGGATGGACGACAGCGCCGACATTACGGCCTGCCAGGCCGCGCCTGCCTCCGCTTCGCTGCATTCGCCATGCTGCCGCTTGGTGGCGCCCAGGCGATTGAGCACCAGATGCTGGTCGGGTTCCACCCCGGCGCTGGCCAGGCAGGCGTTTACGCAGGCCAGCGGGCAGCCGTCCAGGGCCAGGATCGGGCGGCCCGAACGGGCCACCCTGGTGAGCGCGGCAACGCCGCCGCCAACCCCGCTGATGCAGGACATCTCGGCCATCCCGCTGCGGTCCAGCCGCACGGCGAAGGTGTTGGCGAGCTGCGCCACGCTGGAGCAGCCGGAGCAGGCATAGACGAGGGGCAAGGATGTGGTGTCAGCCTTGGGCATTGAGATATCTCCGGACTTGATGTGCGGTCTTGGGGAACGTCGGAAAGCCCTCAGGAAGCGATCGCCGACGGCTCGCACCGGGTGATGCCCGCGGACGAAGCGGCGAGGCGTTCGGCACGCGGCGCGGCAGCGCCGTCCAGCTCGCACAGCCTGAGAATAAAGCGCGCCACCTGGGCAGCCTGGCCGAGCGGCAGGCACGGCATGCCGATATCGAGCGGCACATCGCTGGCCACCGCGACGATGGACGCGTCGCGCGGGTAGTAGGGCGCGCGCCCGTGCGCTGGCCGATACACTTCGATGCGCGCGATGGCTTCGCTGCGGAAGCCTTCCACCAGGGTCAGGTCCGCCGGCGCCAGGCGTGCCACCTGCTCGCGCAAGGTGGGCTCCGGCGCGCCGTTCAGGTCGTGCAGGATGGCGAAACGGAAAGGCGAGGCCACCAGTACCTCGCCGGCACCGGCCTGGCGAAACCGCGCGCTGTCCTTGCCCGGCGGCTCGAGTTCGAGGGGATGGTGGCTATGCTTGATGACGTTGACGCTCAGCCCTTGCTGGCGGAACCAGGCGAGCATGGCCGTGATCAGCGTGGTCTTGCCGCTGCCCGAGGTGCCGGCGATGCCAATGATGGCGGGTTGCATGACTGTTCTCCCATGGATTGCGTCCGGGCAGGCTGACTGGCGAAGCACGGCGCGCGTTCCAGAGGCGCAGGATGCGTGCGCCTCTGGCTTGCCAGTGCCAGTGCCGGGGCCTGTTGCCGGAGGTGGCGGTGAAGGTTGCCTATTGCACCAGCGGCGTTCCGGCGCCGCCCAGGTCGATCCCTTCGATGCTGGCCCCGCCGATCAGCAGGCTTGCATACTGCTTCCAGGCGCGGTCGCGCGCCGCCGCCGCGAGGGCGCGGGCGATGGATTGCCGCACGGCATCGAACGGCAGTTGCACGCCTTCGCAGCGCTCGATGACCCGCACCACGTGCAGGCCATAACGCGTTTCGACCAGCCGGGCCAGCACGCCGGGGTTGCGTGCCGCAAAGATGGCGCGCTCGAACTCGGGCGCGGTCTCGCCGCGGAACACGCGGCCAAGGCGCCCGCCGCCGGCGCCGGTGGGGCAGTTGGAGCGCGCTCTGGCCAGCCCGTCGAATGCCGAAGGATCGGCCAGCACCTGCGCGAGGGTGGCCTCGGCCGTTTCGCGCAGCGCATCGAGCGGGACGCGTGGCGTCACCTGGAACAGGATGTGCCCGGCCTCGACCCATTCGCCCTCGCGGAAGCGCTCCATGTGGCTATCGTAATGCCGGCGGCAACTGGCCTCGTCCGGCTCGGGCAGCCCGACCTCGCGCTCCAGCAGGGCTTGCGTCAGTGCTTCGTCGTCGCTGCCGGGCAGTCCGAGCTGCCGCGCTTGCGCACGCACCAGATGGCGCAGGATCAGGGTAACCACGGCATGCCGGGTGGGCTCATGCGAGTCGGTATGATGGTCCAGTTCGCGTTCGATCTCGGCGTCTTCCAGTTCGACGCCGTTGACTAGGATGGGCATGGTTTTCTCCTTGCAGGATGGCGGGTTCGCGGGGCGGGCTTCAACGGCTGCGCACCAGTTGCCAGGCGCGGCCCAGGTAGCCGACGGTTCCAAAACCGCTCCACACGTGCACCAGCCGGGTGAAGGGGAAGATGACGAACAGCGAGATCCCCATGAACAGATGGATCTTGAACAGCAGCGGTGCGTCGGCGATATAGCTGGCGGCGTCCCCGCGCAGCGTGACGATGTGCTGCGCCCAGGTCATGAGCTGCACCATCATGTGGCCGTCCATATGGCGGGACGATTCAAAGATCGTGGAAAGGCCCAGCAGCAAGGTCACCAGGATCCACAGCAGCAGCACCTTGTCACCGGTGCGCGTGACCGCGGACACGCGGGCATTGGTAAAGCGGCGGTGGAGCAGGATCAGCAGGCCGGACAGGCACATGGTGCCCATCAGGCCGCCGGCCGCCATGGCCACGCCTTGCTTGAAGCCATGCGAGACGCCTAGCGCATCCCAGACCGCCACCGGCGTCAGCAGGCCCGCCAGATGGCCGAAGAACAGCCCGATGATGCCGACGTGAAAGAGGATGCTGCCCACGCGCAGGTTGCCGCGATGCAGCAGCTGCGAGCTGTCGCTCTTCCAGCCGTACTGTTCGCGCTCGAAGCGCGCCAGGCTGCCGAACAGGAAGACGACCAGGGCGATGTACGGATAGATGCCGTAGAGGAATTGGTTGAGCAGGTTCATGGTCGTTGCCTCAGCAAGCGGTGGGCATGGGCGGGCGGGTTGGAGTGGTGCCACGGGCGTAGAAGTGCACGGGCTGGTCGCCCAGCGGGCGCGGCGCGAGCAGCGGCTCCACGCCGTCCGCGCCGGGGCCGAAGGTCTCCAGCGCTTCGTCCATGTCGCGCACCGGTGGCTCGGTCTGCGGTTGCGGCTGCACGTCCGTGAGCGTGCGCAGTACGGCGAACGCCGCGGCATACGGGCTCTCGTTGCGCGCCAGCCGGTTGCCGACCGCGGCGAGCACGTGGATGGCGTCGCCCAGCAGTTGTTCGGCATGCGCGTCCTTGCCGTCCGCAGCCAGCGCGCCCAGGAACTCCAGGAACAGCGGCACGTAGTCGGGCAGCTCCGCCTCGGCTGGCTCGAAGCCCTCGCGACGGTATTCGTCGATCAGGTCGACCATCGCCTGGCCGCGATCCCGGCTCTCGCCGTGCACGTGTTCGAACAGGTGCAGCGAGTGGGCGGGGTTGCGGTCGAAGGTGGCGACGTAGTTCTCCTGGAGCTCGATCAGCGTGTTCGTCTTCAGCAGATCGCCCAGCGGCGCCAGCGTGGCTTGCGCCTGCGGCCACGCGGCCAGCGCGGCGTCGATTTCAGGCAAGGCGTCGAGCAGGTCCTGCTCGGGGTAGCACAGCAGGGCGCTAAGGATGGGGTAAAGCGGCATGGGAAGGCTCCTGTTCTGTATGGATGGCGAAAATGCGGGTGCCGGCCGCCCCCCGTTTGCCAACGGGGGCGGGGCAGGAAGTCAGGCGCAGGTCATGACGCCGCCACGGCTTTCTTGCGCGATTTCGGCATGTCCGCGAACATCACGCTGCCTTGCGGCTTCTTGCCGAACAGGGAGCCGTCCGACGTCCCGCCCGAGCATCCGTTGCCGAACGTGAAGCCGCAGCTAGCCTTGTCGTTGAAGCTGTCCTCCACCATTTCCTTGTGCGAGGACGGGATCACGAAACGATCCTCGTAGTTGGCGATCGCCATGATCTGGTACATGTCTTCCACCTGTGCCGGCGTCAGGCCGACCTGCTCCAGCACAGCCAGGTCCTGCACGTGGTCCACCACTTCCGAGCGCTTGTAGGCGCGCATGGCCAGCATGCGTTCCAGCGCTTTGAGCACCGGCGCGACTTCTCCCGCGGTCAGCAGGTTGGCCAGGTACTTGACCGGGATGCGCAGGCTCTTCACGTCCGGAATCACGCCGTTCATGCCCATGTGGCCAGCCTCGGCGGCCGACTGGATCGGCGACAGCGGCGGGATGTACCACACCATCGGCAGCGTGCGGTACTCGGGGTGGAGCGGGAAGGCCACCTTCCATTCGCAGGCCATCTTGTAGACCGGCGACTTGCGCGCGGCATCCAGCCAGCTTTGCGCAATGCCCTGGCGCAGCGCTTCGGCCTGGACGGCCGGATCATGCGGATCCAGGAAGATGTCCAGCTGCGATTGGTAGAGATCCTGTGTGTTCTCCACCGAGGCGGCTTCCTGGATGCGGTCGGCGTCGTACAGCATCACCCCCAGGTAGCGGATCCGGCCGACGCAGGTTTCCGCGCAGACGGTGGGCTGGCCCGCTTCGATGCGCGGATAGCAGAACAGGCATTTCTCGGCCTTGCCGCTTTGCCAGTTGTAGTAGATCTTCTTGTACGGGCAGCCGGAGATGCACATGCGCCAGCCGCGGCACTTGTCCTGGTCGACCAGCACGATGCCGTCGTCCTCGCGCTTGTAGATCGAGCCGGACGGGCAGGAGGCCACGCAGGTCGGGTTAAGGCAATGCTCGCACAGGCGCGGCAGGTACATCATGAAGGTGTTCTCGAAGGTCGAGTACATCTCCTTTTGCACGTCTTCGAACAGCTTGTCCTTGCTGCGCGCGCTGAACTCGCCGCCCAGGTCGTCTTCCCAGTTCGGGCCCCATTCGATCTTGTCCATCTTCTTGCCGGTCAGCACCGACACCGGACGGGCGGTGGGCGGCGTCTGCACCAGCGGGGCCTTCTGCAGGTGCTCGTAGTCGTAGGTGAACGGCTCGTAGTATTCGTCGATCTGCGGCAGGTTGGGATTGGTGAACAGCTTCGCCAGGATGCCCAGCTTGCTGCCCTGGCGCGGCTCGAGCTTGCCGGCGGCATTGCGCGTCCAGCCGCCATGCCACTTGTCCTGGTTCTCCCATTCCTTGGGATAGCCGATGCCGGGCTTGGTCTCGACATTGTTGAACCAGGCGTATTCCACGCCGTCGCGGCTGGTCCAGACGTTCTTGCACGTAATCGAGCAGGTATGGCAGCCAATGCACTTGTCCAGGTTCAGGACCATGGCTACCTGGGCGCGGATTTTCATTGCTCAGCTCCTTCCTTGGCTTGTTTTTCCACCAGCGGGCCTTCCAGCCAGTCGACCTTGTTCATCTTGCGCAGGATCACGAACTCGTCGCGGTTGCTGCCGACGGTGCCGTAGTAGTTGAAACCGTAGGCCAGCTGCGCATAGCCGCCGATCATGTGGGTGGGCTTGGTGACCGTGCGGGTCACCGAGTTATGGATGCCGCCGCGCATGCCGCTGGTTTCGGCGCCGGGCACGTTCACGATCTTCTCCTGGGCGTGGTACATCAGGCACATCCCCTTGGGGACCCGCTGGGACACCACCACCCGCGCGGTCAGCGTGCCATTGACGTTGAAGACTTCCACCCAGTCGTTGTCGCGGATGCCGCTGGCCTTGGCCTCGGTCTCGGAGATCCAGACATGCGGCCCGCCGCGCGACAGCGTGAGCATGCGCAGGTTGTCCGAGTAGGTGGAGTGGATGCCCCACTTCTGGTGCGGCGTGATCCAGTTCAGCACCAGCTCGGTATTGCCGTTGGGCCTGGCGCCGAGCATCGGGGCGACGGTCTTGGTGTCGATGGCGGGCTTGTAGACGCAGTTGCCCTCGCCAAAGTCCAGCATCCAGCGATGGTCCTGGTAGAACTGCTGGCGGCCGGTCAGGGTGCGCCAGGGAATCAGCTCGTGCACATTGGTATAGCCTGCGTTGTAGCTGACTTCCTCGGATTCGAGCCCGGACCAGGTCGGCGCGGAGATGATCTTGCGCGGCTGCACCTGGACGTCGCGAAAGCGGATCTTGTCGTGCTCGCGCCCGGCGGCCAGGTGGGCGTGATCGCGCCCGGTGATGGCCGACAGCGCTTCCCACGCCTTCACCGCGACGTGCCCGTTGGTTTCCGGCGCGAAGGTCAGGATCATCTCGGCGGCGTCGATGGCGGTATCCAGCCGCGGCCGGCCCTGGCTCACGCCGGGTTCGTCGACCGTCTTGCTGAGCGCGCCGATCTCCTTGACTTCGTGGCGGGTATCCCAGTTGATGCCCTTGCCGCCGTTGCCGTGCTTGTCGAGCAGCGGCCCGATCGAGGTGAACTTCTTGTAGATGTCGGCATAGTTGCGCTCCACCACGGTCATCGATGGTGCGGTCTTGCCGGGAATCAGCTCGCATTCGCCGCGCTTCCAGTCCTTCGGCTCGAACGGCTGGGCCAGCTCGCCCGGGGTGTCATGCAGCAAGGGGCTGCAGACCAGGTCCTTGCGGGTGCCCAGGTGGGCGCCGCCGATCTCGCTGAACTTCTTGGCGATCGCCTTGTAGATTTCCCAGTCCGTGCGGCTCTCCCACAGCGGCTGCACCGCCTCCGAAAGGGGGTGGATGAAGGGATGCATGTCGGAGGTGTTGAGGTCGTCCTTCTCGTACCAGGTCGCGGTCGGCAGCACGATATCGCCGTACAGGCAGGTGGTGCTCATGCGGAAATCGAGCACGGTCAGCAGGTCGAGCTTGCCTTCGGCGGCGGGGCGGACCTTCACCTCGCTCGGCGTGATGGCGTCGGCCTCGTCGCCGAACACGGCGTTCTGGGTGCCGAGCAGGTACTTGAGGAAGTACTCTTGTCCCTTGCCCGAGCTGCCAAGGATATTCGAGCGCCAGACGAACATGTTGCGCGGGAAGTTCTCCGGGTTGTCGGGGTCGTCGCAGGCGAACTGCAGGCCGCCGGACTTCAGTTGTTCGACCGTATAGGCGACCGGGTCCTGGCCAGCCGCCGCGGCGGCATCGGCGACATCGAGCGGGTTGCTGCTCAGTTGCGGTGCCGAGGGCAGCCAGCCCATGCGCTCGGAACGGGCGTTCAGGTCGAGCAGCGAGAGGTTCTCGTACTTGGCCTTGTCGGCGGTCGGGGAAAGTATCTCGTCCACGGCGAGCTTCTCGTGGCGCCACTGGCTGGTGTGGCTGTAGAAGAACGAGGTGCCGTTCATCTGGCGCGGCGGGCGTGCCCAGTCCAGGCCAAAGGCCAGCGGTGCCCAGCCGAATTGCGGGCGCAGCTTCTCCTGGCCCACGTAATGCGCCCAGCCGCCGCCGCTCTTGCCCACGCAGCCGCACATCATCAGCAGGTTGATGATGCCGCGGTAGATCATGTCGTTGTGGTACCAGTGGTTGAGCCCGGCGCCGACGATCACCATGCTCTTGCCCTGGGTGCGGTCGGCATTGTCGGCGAACTCGCGTGCCACCTGTATCACCAGGTGGCGCGGTACCGTGGTGTGCTTCTCCTGCCAGGCCGGCGTGTAGGGCACATCGTCGTCGAAGGACGTGGCCACGTTGTCGCCGCCCAGGCCCTGGTCCACGCCGTAGTTGGCCATCTGCAGGTCATAGACCGTGGCCACCAGCGCGCTGCTGCCGTCCGCCAGCGTGATGCGCCTGGCCGGCACGCGGCGCTTGAGCAAGGCATCGTGCTCCGCGCCGAAATACGGGAAGCCGACTTCGGCTACTTCGTGCTCGGCCGCCATCAGCGAGAGCAGGGGGTCCAGCGCGCGTCCGCTGCCCCCGTCCTTCATTTCCAGGTTCCAGCGGCCTACCTTCTCGCCGTCGTTGTGGGCGGCCTCGCCCCAGCGAAAGCCGATGGTGCCGTTGGGGGCCGCGAAGTCGCCGCTGGCGCTATCGATGACCAGGGTCTTCCATTCCGGGTTGTTGGCTTCGCCGCGGGCGCCGGCCAGGTGGGAGGCGCGCAGGAAATGATCGGGGACCAGCGTGCCGCCGTTGTCGCGCAGCAGCACCAGCATGGGCATGTCGGTGTACTGCCTGATGTAGTCGCGGAAATAGGCGGAGCGTGCGTTCAGGTGGAATTCCTTCAACACCACATGGCCCATGGCCATGGCCAGGGCGGCGTCGGTGCCTTGGGTGGGTGTCAGCCAGATATCGCCGAACTTGACCATCTCGCCGAAGTCGGACGACACGGCCACGGTCTTGGTGCCCTTGTAGCGGACTTCGGTATAGAAGTGGGCGTCCGGGGTGCGCGTCTGCGGCACGTTGGAGCCCCACACCATCAGGTAGGTGGAGTTGTACCAGTCGGCCGATTCCGGCACGTCGGTCTGTTCGCCCCAGACTTGCGGGCTGGCCGGCGGCAGGTCGCAGTACCAGTCATAGAAGGACAGGCAGACCCCGCCCAGCAGGCTCAGGTAGCGCGCCCCGGCGGCGTAGGACACCATCGACATGGCCGGAATCGGCGAGAACCCGACCACGCGGTCCGGGCCGAAGCGCTTGATGGTAAAGGCATTGGCCGCCGCGATCATCTCCGTGGCGGTGTCCCAGTCGGCCCGCACGAAGCCGCCCAGGCCGCGCACGCTCTTGTAGCGCTTGGCCTTGACGGGATCCTGGCTGATCGAAGCCCAGGCGGCCACGGGGTCCATGGTCTTGCGGGCTTCGCGCCACATCTCCATCAGGCGGCCGCGGATCATCGGGTACTTCACGCGTTGCGCCGAATAGACGTACCAGCTGTACGAGGCGCCGCGCGGGCAGCCGCGCGGCTCGTGGTTGGGCAGGTCGGGCCGGGTGCGCGGATAGTCGGTCTGCTGCGTCTCCCAGGTGATCAGTCCGTTCTTGACGTAGACCTTCCAGGAGCACGAACCCGTGCAGTTCACGCCGTGGGTGGAACGCACGATCTTGTCGTGCTGCCAGCGGCTGCGGTATCCGTTCTCCCACCGGCGGTCCTCGTCCACCACGGCGCCGTGTCCGCCCGCGAAGGTGGACTTGACGCGCGACATGAATTTCAGTCGATCCAGAAAATGGCTCATTGTTGTTCTCCGCGAGTGCTTTTGCTGACCGTTGGGCAATCGGTCCAGGGATGTTCCAAGCTTATGGGCAGGGCCCGGCCGTGCCCATTCGCTGGTGGAGGAGTAGGGTGCGATGCGCTCGGGCTAGGCCGGCCGGCGCCGTTCAGCAAGGCATGGGCGCGTTCTTGCGCGCGTAGTACCACCAGGTCACCAGCACGCAGCTCACGTAGAAGACGACAAAGCAGTACAGCGCCGCGTCCGCCGAGCCGGTCAGCTCCAGCGAGGTGCCGAAGCTCTTGGGAATGAAAAAGCCGCCGTAGGCGCCGATGGCGCCGGAAAAACCCAGCACCGCGGCCGATTCCTTGCCGGCGTCCAGCAGCGCCTGCTTTTGCGCCGCGGCGTCCTTGCCGCGCGCGGCGCGCTGGCGCTCGGTCAGGAAGATCACCGGGATCATGCGGAAGGTCGAGCCATTGCCGATGCCGGTCAGCGCGAACAGCACCACGAACGCGGCCAGGAAGCCCTGGAAGCTGCCGCCGGCGCCGTCATGCGGCAGCGTGGCCAGCACGCCGAACACGGCGGCAATCATCGCCACGAAGCTCCATAGCGTGACCCGGGCTCCGCCCAGCTTGTCCGACACCCAGCCGCCCACCGGGCGCATCAGCGCGCCCACCAGTGGCCCGAGGAAGGCATAGGCGGTAGGGTTGACGCCGGGAAACTGCGACTTGGTGAGCAGCGCGAACCCGGCCGAGAAGCCGATAAACGAGCCGAAGGTGCCCACGTACAGCCAGCACATCAGCCAGTTGTGCTTGCGCTTGAAGATCACCGCCTGGTCGGCGAACGAGGCGCGCGCATCGGCGATGTCGTTCATGCCGAACCACGCGGCGAGGGTGGCGGCCAGGATGAACGGCACCCAGATAAAGCCGGCGTTCTGCAGCCACAGGCTCCTGCTGACTTCGCCGGCCTGGTAGGTCTGGGCATCGCCGCCAAAGGCACCGAACAGCCCCACGGAGACCACCAGCGGGGTGAGGAACTGCACCACCGACACGCCCAGGTTGCCGATGCCGGCATTGAGCCCCGTCGCCAGGCCCTTCTTGGCCTTGGGGAAGAAGAAGCTGATATTGGACATCGAGGAACTGAAGTTGGCGCCGCCGAATCCGCACAGCAGCGCCAGCACCAGCAAGGTGGGATAGCTCGTGGTTGGGTCGCGCAGCGCGAACCCCATGCCGAGTGCCGGCACCAGCAGCGTGGCGGTGGAGATGGCCGTGAACCGGCGGCCGCCGAAGATCGGCACCAGGAAGGCGTAGAAGATGCGCAGCGTGGCGCCCGAGAGCGCGGGCAGCGCGGTGAGCCAGAACAGCTGGTTCTTGCTGAAGCGGAAGCCAGCGCGGTCCAGGTTGACCGCCACCACGCTCCACAGCATCCAGATCGCGAAGGCGAGCATCAGGGCGAGGATCGAGATCCACAGGTTGCGGTAGGCGATGCGCTCGCCATGGGTGCGCCAGAAGGTCGCGCTTTCGGGCTCCCAGCGGGTTAGTACGGAGCTAGACATGACAATGTCCTATGTGACGGAAGGAGGAATGAGGAATCGGGAAATCGGGGAGGAGCAACGCCGGTTCAGGCCGGCTGCGCCGCCAGCGCGCGCTGGCCGGCGCCCGCGCCCTTGCCGCGCTGGCTGTAGTGCATCCACACCAGGCTCACGCAAACGGTGCCGTACAGCAGCATGAAGCAGCTGCTGCGCACGCCGGTCAGGTCCGCCAGCAGGCCGAACAGCACCGGCAGGATGAAGCCGCCCAGGCCGCCGGCCAGCCCCACCACGCCGGACACGGCGCCGAGGTTGTGGCCGAAATCGTTGGCGATGAACTTGAACACCGAGGCCTTGCCCACCGCCATGGCAATGCCGACGATAAATAGCAGCGCGGTGAACGGCAGCGCCGACAGGCCGATATGGAAAGCCTGCGGGCCGCGCGCCGTGTGGATGATGAAATCGGTCTGCGGATAGCTGAGGAGGAAGAACGCCACCCAGCACACCCACATCACCCACCAGGTGGTGCGGTGCGCGCCGTAGCGGTCGGAGATCCAGCCGCCGATGGCGCGCAGCACGCCGCCCGGCAGCGAGAAGCAGGCCGCCAGCAGGGCGGCGATCTTGATGTCAAAGCCATACTCGCCGATGTAGTACTTGGTCATCCACAGCGACAGGCCGACATAGCCGCCGAACACCACCGAGTAATACTGCGAGTAGCGCCACACGCGCGGGTCGCGCAGCATGGCGAGCTGGGCGCGCAGGCTGGCCGAGGACGTGGCGCGGTGGGCGGGATCGCTGGACGAGCACACCCAGAACAACACCGCCGTGACCAGCATGGCGATCGCATACACGCGCGGCACCACGGTCCAGCTGCCGCCGGCGGCAACGATCAGCGCCGGCGCCACGAACTTGGTCAGGGCCGAGCCGGAGTTGCCCGCGCCGAAGATGCCCATGGCCAGGCCCTGGCGGGAGCGCGGGAACCACCGCGCCACATAGGGCGTGCCCACCGAGAACGAACCGCCCGCCAGGCCCACGAACAAGCCCAGGATGAGCAACTGCGGGAGCGTGGTGGCGTGCGAGATCATCCAGATCGGAATGACCGTGGCCAGCATCAGCACAAAGAAGACGATGCGGCCGCCGTAGCGGTCGGTCCAGATGCCCAGCGGCAGGCGGATCAGCGCGCCGCTGAGCACGGGCGTGGCGGCCAGCAGGCCGAACTGGGTTTCAGACAGGCCGAGCTGCTGCTTGATGGGAATGCCCAGCACCGCAAACATCATCCATATGGCAAAGCAGATGGTGAAGGCGAAGGTGCTGGACGCCAGCACCGCATAGGCGCGGCGTGGCACCGGCTCATGCGGGAGGGGTTGGGTGGCCATGGCCATGCTCCTGTGTCAACAATGACGATCGGCTCCCAGCGTAGAGAGCGCGACCGCAATTGACCATTCGCCGGCAGCACATGTGCAGGTGCCGGTGGAGCTAGTTCCAATGGGGAGGGGGTGCCCGCTCGGGGCAGGCCTGGCGCCGTGGAAGAGGGCGCCAGGCGGAGTGACAGGTACGTTCAGCCCGCTATGCGGTGCGCCCTGTCGTCATGCTTGATGCCGAGCCGGCGGGCAAGCTTGTGCAGGTTGCTCGCGTCCACGCCCAACTGGCGGGCGGCCTGTGCCCAGTTGCCGCCCCGCGTGGCCAGTGCCTGCTCGATGCAGTGCCGCTGGCATTGGTCCATCGCCTCGCGCAAGGTGGCTGCCGCAGGGGCGAACGCAACCGGCTCGGCGCTTGGGGGCGGGGCTGCGGCACCGGCCGGCGCCGGGTCCAGCCCGTCGAGATCGAGGCGTTCCGCCTCCAGGGTGACGATGTCGTTGCGGTTCGCGCCGCGGCTGACGGTCTTGAGCGCCGCCCGGCTGATGACATGCTCCAGCTCGCGCACATTGCCCGGCCAAGGGTAGCGGCGCAGGGCGGCTTCCGCGGCGGCGGACAAGCGCAGGCTGCGCAGGCCGAGCCGGGCGCGATTGAGTTCCAGCATCCGGCCCGCCAGCAGCAGCACGTCGTTGCCGCGCTCGCGCAGCGGCGGAATCGGGATCGGGTAGACCGAGAGCCGGTGATATAGGTCGGCGCGAAACGACCCGTCGCGCACGTGATCGCGCAGGCTGCGGTTGGTGGCCGCGATGATGCGCACGTCGACGCGGCGAGGGCGGTCGGAACCCAGGCGCTGGATTTCGCCGTTCTGCAAGGTGCGCAGCAGCTTGGCCTGGATCGAGAGCGGCAGCTCGCCCACCTCGTCAAGGAACAGCGTGCCGCCGTCGGCCGCTTCGAAGCGGCCCGGCCGTTCGCCCACCGCGCCCGAGAACGCGCCCTTGGCGTGCCCGAACAGTTCGCTCTCGGCCAGCGATTCCGGCAGGGCGGCGCAATTGACATGGATCAGCGGTTGCGCGCGCCGCCGCGAGAGCCGGTGCAGCCGGTGCGCGAAGAGTTCCTTGCCCACGCCGGTTTCACCCAGCAGCAGCACCGGGAGCTCCGAGTCGGCCACCACCGTCAGCTCATGCAGCAAGCGGCTGATTGCTTCGCTCTGGCCGATGATCTCGCCATCGTCGCGGGCTGCGTCGCCCAGCGGGGCTTCGCCGCGCGTGAGCCGCAGCGCGCGGATCTCGGCTTCCAGCCGTGTCGTGCGGATCGCCGCCTCGACGACTACCGTCAACTGCCGCAAATCGGCCTGCGCCGCTTCGCCAAAGGTGCCGACGGCCAGCGCGTCGAGCGTCAGCACGCCCCACGGCTGGCCTTCCACATGCAGGCTCGTGCCCATGCAGTCGTGCACCGGCAGGGGCTCGCCCACGTGCTCGTCGATCAGCCCGTCGTAGGGGTCGGGCAGCACGCTGTCATGGTGGAAGCAGGTCACGCCGCGCCTGGCCAGGATAGCGGCCAGCCGTGGATGGAGTCCCACCGCGAAACGCCGCCCGAGGGCATCGCGCACCAGTCCGTCGATCGCCACCGGCCGCAGTTGATCCGCTTCCAGTTGCAGGAGCGCGACGGCGCCGCAGCGGAAGTGGGCACGCAGGCTGCTGACCAGCCGCTGCAGCCGCACTGCCTGCGGAAGATCGGCAACGAGGTCCGTCAGCAAGAGATTTTCCATCATGGTCAATTAAACCCTGTTGGGTATTTTTCACCCTTATTCGGTAAGGGTAAATAATACCCTCAAAAAAATAAGCCATTGATTCTTTGCATGAATTTTTCGGGCACGGGTTTCGCTATGTGAGTGATGCACCCCTTACAAAGGAGAACATCATGAGCATGACTGAACAATCGCTGGGCCAGCTTGCCCGCAAGATCCCAGGCGCCACCCGCGTGTTTCACGACTACCAGCTGGATTTCTGCTGCGGCGGCAAGCAGAGCCTGGGCGAGGCTGCGCAAGCAGCGGGCCTGGATGCGCAGGCGATCGAGGCACGCCTGCTATTGCTGCAAGCCCAGGCGCAGCGCGACGGCCGCGACTGGGGCACCGCGTCCGCGGCCGACCTGATCGCCCATATCCTCGCGCGTTACCACGAGGTCCATCGCCAGCAACTGCCCGAGCTGATCCGCCTGGCGCGCCGGGTGGAGCAGGTGCATGGCGACCGCGAGGATTGCCCGCTTGGCCTGGCGGACCACCTCGGGGTCATGCAGCAGGAGCTGGAGAGCCATATGCAAAAGGAAGAGCAGGTCCTGTTCCCGCTGCTTGCACGCGAGCTCGGCAACATGGCGGGTGGCCCCATCTCGGTCATGCGCATGGAGCACGACGAGCACGGGCAGGCGCTGCAACAGCTCAATGCCTTGACCAACGACATTACCTTGCCCCGCGCCGCGTGCAACACTTGGCGCGCGCTGTACCTCGGGCTGCGCACCTTGCGCGAAGACCTGATGGAACACATCCATCTCGAGAACAACATCCTGTTCGACAACGCTGAGCAAGCCGCTCCGGCCCACGCCTGATCCCGCCGCGACAGGCACACGCATCACAGCGAGACCCATCATGGGACAATACAAAAGACTCTGGTTCACCCTGATCGCCGTCGTGGCGGTCACCTTTTCGCTGCTTGGCTACTACGGCACCGAGGTCTACCGCAAGGCGCCGCCGATTCCGCTGCAAGTCGCGACCGCTGACGGCAAGGCCCTGTTCAGCAAGGACGATATCCTCGACGGCCAGACCGCATGGCAATCCGTCGGCGGCATGCAGCTCGGCTCCATCTGGGGCCACGGCGCCTACCAGGCGCCGGACTGGACCGCCGACTGGCTGCACCGCGAGCTGACCGCCTGGCTCGACCTGGCCGCGCGCGATACCTACGCCCGCACCTATGCCGCGCTCGACGGGCCAACCCAGGCCGCGCTGCGCGAGCAGCTCCGCGCCGAGTACCGTGGCAACCGCGCCGACGAGGACAGCGGCGTGCTCACCGTCTCCAGGCGCCGAGCGCAAGCCATTGCCGCCACCGCCGCTTACTACGAACGGCTGTTCTCCGACGCGCCGGAGCTGCGCAAGAGCCGCGAGAGCTTCGCCATGAAGGAGAACACGCTGCCCAGCGCCGAACGCCGGGTGAAGCTGACGCACTTCTTCTTCTGGACCGCATGGGCTGCCGCCACCGAGCGCCCCGGCCTCACCGCCACCTACACCAATAACTGGCCGCACGAGCCGCTGATCGGCAACCAGCCCACCAGCGAGAACATCATCTGGTCCATCGCCAGCGTGGTGGTGCTGCTCGCGGGGGTTGGCTTCCTGGTATGGGCCTGGTCATTCCTGCGCGGACACGAAGAGGCACCGCCCGCCGTGGCCGCGCGCGACCCGCTCACGGCGTTCGCGCTCACGCCGTCGCAACGCGCATTGGGCAAATACCTGTTCCTGGTGGTGGCGCTGTTCGTGTTCCAGGTGCTGATCGGCGGCCTGACGGCCCACTACACGGTGGAAGGGCAGAAGTTCTACGGCCTTGAGCTGTCGAAGTGGTTCCCGTACACGCTGATGCGCACCTGGCACATCCAGAGCGCGCTGTTCTGGATCGCCACCGGCTTCCTGGCCGCCGGCCTGTTCCTGGCGCCGCTCATCAACGGCGGCAAGGACCCGAAGTACCAGAAGCTTGGCGTGGACGTGCTGTTCTGGGCCTTGGTGGTGGTCGTGGTGGGCTCGTTTACCGGCAACTACCTGGCGATCGCGCAGGTCATGCCCGAGAACCTGAACTTCTGGCTGGGGCATCAAGGCTACGAGTACGTCGACCTGGGCCGCCTGTGGCAGATCGGCAAGTTCGCCGGCATCCTGTTCTGGCTGGTGTTGATGCTGCGCGCCATCGCGCCGGCGCTGCGCACGCCGGGCGGCGACAAGAACCTGCTGGCCTTGCTGACATCCTCGGTGGTGGCCATCGGCCTGTTCTACGGGGCCGGCCTGTTCTACGGCGAGCGCACCAACCTGTCGGTGATGGAGTACTGGCGCTGGTGGGTCGTGCACCTGTGGGTCGAGGGCTTCTTTGAAGTGTTCGCCACCACGGCGCTGGCCTTTATCTTCTCCACGCTCGGCCTGGTGTCGCGGCCGATGGCCACGGCGGCCAGCCTGGCCTCGGCGTCGCTGTTCATGCTGGGCGGCTTGCCTGGCACCTTCCACCATCTCTACTTCGCCGGCACCACGACGCCGGTGATGGCGGTGGGCGCCAGCTTCAGCGCGCTTGAAGTCGTACCGCTGATCGTGCTGGGCCACGAAGCCTGGGAGAACTGGCGCCTGAAGGACCGCGCACCGTGGATGGCCAGCCTGAAGTGGCCGGTGATGTGCTTCGTCGCCGTGGCGTTCTGGAACATGCTGGGCGCCGGCGTATTCGGCTTCATGATCAACCCGCCGATCTCGCTGTACTACGTGCAGGGCCTGAACACCACACCGGTGCATGCCCATGCCGCGCTGTTCGGCGTCTACGGCTTCCTGGCGCTGGGCTTCACGCTGCTGGTGCTGCGCTATATACGGCCTGCCTACGCGCTGAACCAAGGCTTGATGAAGACAGCGTTCTGGGGGCTCAACGCGGGCCTGGTCCTGATGATCGGCACCAGCCTGCTGCCCATCGGCATCATCCAGTTCCACGCCAGCGTCAGCCAGGGGCTGTGGTATGCGCGCAGCGAGGCCTTCATGCAGCAGCCCATCCTGCAGACGCTGCGCTGGGTGCGCACCTTCGGCGACGTGGTGTTCATCGCCGGCGCGCTCTCGATGGCGCTGCAAGTGGTACTGGGCCTCGCCGGCAAGGCACCGGCGCTGAGCGCGCCGGAAGGGCGCCTGAACGCGGCGCAACAGTAAGCAGGCAGCGGGTTGCGGCGGACCTGCCGCGGCAACCCGCTTTGGTTGAAGTCAACAACAAGAACAACATCATCATGAAAACACGCCGCTTCTTCTCTCCCGTTTCCATTTCCATTGCCGCCGCGGTGCTGGCGGGCACACTGTCCACGGGCGGCCTGGCGGCCGCACCCGGGCAGGCGCCTGGCCAGCATGAGCCGGCCGGCGCCGCCCAGGCCGGCGTGAAGCGCTATGCCCTGCAAACCAATATCGTCGACGGCAAGATGGTGTTCGTCGATCATGCGGGCAAGGTCAACCCGTTGCTGCGCGCGGAAGTCGGCGATACGGTGGAGATCTCCATCGCCAGCGGCGAGGGTGCCGAACATGACCTCGCCATTCCCGGGCTGAACGTCGCATCCAAGCGTTTCAGCGCCGCCACTGGCCCGGCGACATTGCGCTTTACCGTGACGCAGCCGGGCAAGTTCGCCTACATCTGCACCGTGGCCGGCCACCGGCAGATCGGCATGGAAGGCGTGTTCGAGGTCAGCGGCACGGCCAGCACGCCCGCCTCGGCGCAGGGCGAGGCCGGCCGCTCGGCCACTGCCCTGTACACCGTGGCGGCAGCGTCGCCGCGCGCACCCGACCCGGCCGCCGTCAGCGTCGCGGGCGATCCCGCCGCCGTGCCCGCGCCCATCGGCGCGCGCGCCCCGCAGACACTGAAGTACCGCATGGAGACGGTCGAGCTGGCCGGGCATCTCGACGATGGCACCTCATTCACCTACTGGACCTTCGACCGCAAGGTGCCCGGGCCGATGCTGCGCGCCAAGGTAGGCGACACCATCGAGCTGACGCTGGCCAATGCCCGCGACAGCAAGATGATCCACTCCATCGACCTGCACGCGGTCACCGGCGGGCACGGCGGCGGCGCGCATACGCAGGTGGCGCCGGGGCAGGAGAAGACGATCACCTTCAAGACGCTCAATCCGGGCTTGTACGTCTACCACTGCGCGACGCCGCTGGTGCCTCAGCACATCGCGGCGGGCATGTACGGCATGATCCTGGTCGAGCCCGAGGGTGGCCTGCCGAAGGTCGATCGCGAGTACTACGTGATGCAGGGCGAGATGTACACCACGCGGCCGCATGGCGCGCCCGTGCACCAGGAAGCCGATCTCGAAAAGATGGCCGCCGAGCTGCCGGATTACTACGTCTTCAATGGCGCGGTCGGCTCGCTGTCCAAGACCCACAAGCTGCTTGCCAACGTCGGTGAGACGGTGCGCATCTATTTCGGCGTGGGCGGTCCCAACAAGGTGTCATCGTTCCACGTGATCGGCGAGGTATTCGATACGGTCTACAGCGAGGGCTCGCTGAGCAGCATCAAGCACGATGTGCAGACCACTCTGGTGCCGCCCGGCGGCGCCACGATCGTCGAGCTGAAAGTGCAGTACCCCGGCAGCTACCTGCTGGTGGACCATGCGCTGTCCCGTGCCGGCAAGGGCCTGGTCGGCGTGCTGGATGTCGCCGGCAAGGCAGACCCGGCGATCTACCGGGAGGGCACTACGCGCTGAAGCCAGTCCGGCGGCGCGGACTCCCGTGCCGCCGGCAAAGACTGGAAAAGACCGGAAAAGATGGCATACGCTTGCCCGCCGTCAATCTACATATAGTGTTTGCCCGGTACGCTCTATCCCACATTTAGTGTGAATGTGAATGTGAATGCTGTTGGGAGAAGATATGGAACACAGTACGGAAGCCGTCGTTGCCAGCCTGCCCGGGGAGGTCGTCAAGCGCGATGGAGAAAGAACCGCTTTCGCCGTCGAGCGCATCCGGTCCGCATTGCGCCGCGCTGGCGCCGCGGCCGGCGAATTCGGCGAAGCGCAGGCAGCCAGCCTGGCCGAGCAGGTGTGCAGGGTCCTGGCGCACCGCTTCCATGACCAGACACCCGGTGTCGAGCAGATTCAGGATGTGGCCGAGCAGGTGCTGATTGCCGCCAACTACGCGAACACGGCGCGCGCGTTTATTGCCTATCGTGGCCAGCACGCCCGGTTGCGCCAGGACCGCAAGGCCCTGGTCGACGTGGAGGCATCGATCAACGAATACCTGAGCAAGGCGGACTGGCGCGTCAATGCCAATGCCAACCAGGGCTACTCGCTGGGCGGGCTGATCCTGAACGTGGCGGGCAAGGTGACCGCCAATTACTGGCTGTCCCATGTCTACGCGCCGGAAATCGGCGAGGCCCACCGCAACGGCGATATCCATATCCACGATCTCGACATGCTCAGCGGCTACTGTGCCGGCTGGTCGCTTCGCACGCTGCTGCATGAGGGTTTCAACGGCGTGCCGGGCAAGGTGGAAGCGGGGCCGGCCAGGCGCATGTCGTCCGCCGTGGGGCAGATCGTCAATTTTCTCGGCACGCTGCAGAACGAATGGGCCGGTGCGCAGGCGTTCTCGTCGTTCGACACGTATATGGCGCCATTCGTGCGCAAGGACGCCATGTCCTACGCCCAGGTGCGCCAGTGCATCCAGGAGCTGATCTACAACCTGAATGTGCCGTCGCGCTGGGGCACGCAAACGCCTTTTACCAACCTGACCTTCGACTGGACCTGTCCCGATGACCTGCGCGAACAGGTGCCGGTCATCGGCGGCCAGGAGATGCCGTTCACCTACGGCGAATTGCAGGAAGAGATGGACCTGATCAACCGCGCCTATATCGAGGTGATGACGGCGGGCGATGCCAAGGGCAGGGTGTTTACCTTCCCCATCCCGACCTACAACATCACGCGCGACTTTCCGTGGGAATCGGAGAATGCCACGCGGCTGTTCGAGATGACGGCGAGGTACGGGCTGCCGTACTTCCAGAATTTCATCAACTCGGAGCTGGAGCCAAATATGGTGCGCTCCATGTGCTGCCGGCTCCAGCTGGACCTGCGCGAGCTGCTCAAGCGCGGCAACGGCCTGTTCGGCAGTGCCGAGCAGACCGGCAGCGTGGGCGTGGTCACCGTCAATTGCGCACGCCTGGGCTACCTGCATGCCGGCGACGAAGCGGCGCTGCTGCGCGCGCTGGACCGTCTGCTTGAACTGGGCAAAGAGAGCCTGGAGAACAAGCGCAAGCTGATCCAGCGGCTGATGGATCAGGGCCTGTTCCCCTATTCGAAGCGTTACCTCGGCACCTTGCGCAATCATTTTTCAACGCTGGGCGTGAACGGCATCAACGAGATGATCCGCAACTTCACCGCTGACCGGCGCGACATCACCTCGGAATGGGGCCATGCCTTCGCGCTGCGCCTGCTGGAACACGTGCGCGAGCGCATCGTGGCCTTCCAGCAGGAAACCGGCCATCTCTACAATCTCGAAGCCACGCCGGCCGAGGGGGCGACATACCGCTTTGCCCGCGAAGACCGCAAGCGCTGGCCGGAGATCCGCCAGGCCGGCACGGCGGCGCAGCCCTACTACACAAACTCTTCGCAACTGCCGGTGGGATGGACCGACGACCCCTTCGAGGCGCTGGCGCGGCAACAGGTCTTGCAGTCCAGGTACACCGGCGGCACGGTGCTGCATCTGTATATGGGCGAGCGCCTGTCCAGCGGCGAGGCCTGCCGCGAACTGGTGCGGCGCGCGCTGACGCGCTTTCGCCTGCCGTACATCACGGTGACGCCGACGTTCTCGATCTGCCCCACGCACGGCTACCTCGCCGGCGAGCATCCGTTCTGCCCGCGCTGCGATGAAGAGATCCTTGCACGCAAACGAGACCAGCTCGCCGCCTGACCAGGATCAGCCGTTCTTCTCGTGCCCTAGTTTTTTCAACCCACTCTCAAGACGGAGTAAATCTGATGACTCACCAATTTCAATTTCAATCCTCGCCATCCACGCCATCCCAATCTTGCAGCGCCGTGCTGCGCGACGAGGAGCGCCAACCCTGCGAGGTCTGGACCCGCGTGATGGGCTACCACCGGCCGGTCTCCAGCTTCAATACCGGCAAGCAGGGCGAGCACCGCGAGCGGCGCTTCTTCACGCAGCCCCATGCCACCGACGCCTGACGTACGCGCGGCGGCGGCCCGGCGCCGGCACGACTCGGCCACGTTGCGCGTTGGCGGCATGACGCCGCTGACCACGATCGATTTTCCCGGCCGCCTGGCCGCCGTCGTGTTCTGCCAGGGCTGTCCCTGGCGGTGCGGCTATTGCCACAACCAGGACCTGCTGGACGCCGGCGCACCGTCCGCCATCGCCTGGACGGACGTGCTGGCCTTCCTGCAAACCCGGCAGGGCCTGCTCGACGGCGTGGTGTTTTCCGGGGGCGAGCCAACGCTGCAAGCGGCCCTGGCCGGCGCCATTGCGGGCGTGCGGGCCAGGGGCTTCGAGGTTGCGCTGCACACCGCCGGCATGTACCCCGAGCGCCTGGCCGCCATCCTGCCCCGGCTGGACTGGATCGGCCTCGATCTCAAGGCACCCCTGCATCGCTATGACGCCATCACAGGGGTGCCGGGCAGCGGGGAGAGGGCTTGGGAATCGCTGCGCCGGTGGCTTGCCAGCGGCGTGGCGGGCGAGTGCCGCACCACCTGGCACGCCGGCCTGTTCGATATCGCCGAGCTGCATGCGCTGGCGCAAAGGATCGCCGCGCTTGGCGTGACGCACTGGGCGTTGCAGGCGTGCCGCGGCAGCGGCGCGAGCGCCTCGCTTGACCGCCGCGATATCGACAGGCTGGCATCGCACTTCAGCAGTTTCACGCTGCGCAAGGCGTGACGGAAACGTCGGCATTGCGCTATGTCAATCGATCGGCGGGCAGGGGCCACGCAGCCAGCGTGATCCGTACTACGATGGGATGACGCGTGACAGGAAACCAACTGGAAACCAACAGGAAACCAACTGGAAACCAACAGGAAACCAACGGGAATGCGCAAGGAGGCCAGCATGCTCACCAGACAAAGTTCGAACGCGACGGACAGGTTCGACTACCAGGGTCCAGAGGCGTGGCACATGCCGATCAGGGATGCCCTGCGCCGCGTGGTGGATCCGGAACTAGCGCTAAGCATCCTTGACGTTGGCCTGATCTACGCCGTCACCGTATCGGAGGGCACAGTCCATGTCTCGATGACCATGACGTCCGCCGCATGCCCGGTGGCCGACATGATCCTGGACGACGTCCAGCTCGAGCTTGAAGGCGTGATGCCGCTCGGGTACTCGATCGAACTGGAATTATGCTGGGAGCCCCCATGGACGCCGGAGCGCATGAGCGCCAGCGCGAAGCACGCCATGGGATGGTGAGCGTGGCCGCGCGTAGCGCGCAAGGGCGCCAGCGCAAGACCTGGCCTCGGCTGGCGGTGCTGCTGCTGGCCGTCACCGCGTTGCTCGCGGGCATGCTCGGCGGTCTGTTGCGCGCCGGCGTGGCGCTGCCCGGGGCAGACGGCTACAAGCTGCCTTGGCAAGCG
Source organism: Cupriavidus sp. PET2-C1 (assembly GCF_054515855.1). NCBI lineage: Bacteria > Pseudomonadati > Pseudomonadota > Betaproteobacteria > Burkholderiales > Burkholderiaceae > Cupriavidus > Cupriavidus sp. PET2-C1. The sequence goes on along the minus strand of NZ_CM137259.1, from coordinate 2,194,574 downwards.
CTGTTATTCCACGGTGCGTTGATGACTGGCGGCTTCTTCGGCACGGTCATCGGCATCGAGCGCGCGGTGGCGCTCGGCCGTCCCGCCGCCTTCGCCGCGCCGGTGGCGTCGGGGCTGGGCGCGCTGCTGATGATGGCGGGATTTCCTGCCGCGGGCGCGTGGGCCATGGCGGCGGGTGCGCTGGTGTTCGTGGGCGTCAACGTGGCGGTGCTGCGGCGCCAGCCGGCTGCCCATACCGCCTTGCTGCTGGTTGCCTCGGCCGCCTGGCTGGCCGGCAGCGCGGGGCTGGCCTCAGGCCGCTGGCTGGCCTCGGTCAACGCCTGGTACTTTATTTTCCTGGTTGTCACGGTGGCCGCCGAGCGGCTTGAAATGACGCGCCTGATGCGCCGCCGACCCGGCGTGCAAGCGGCCTTGCTTGCCATTCTGGCGGCGCTTGTGCTGGGCGCGGCCGGCTCGGCGCTGGAAGGGAACGCGGGAAGGATCGGGGGTGTCGTGTATGGCGCATCGCTGGCGTTGCTTGCCGCCTGGCTGGCACTGTTCGACATTGCGCGCCGTACGGTGCGCAGCCCCGGACTGAGCCGCTACATGGCGGTCTGCTTGCTGCTGGGCTACGGCTGGCTGCTGGTGGCTGGCGTGGCGTGGGCGGGCACCGCGGCGGGGTGGCCCTGGCGCGACGCGGCGCTCCATGCGCTGGGACTGGGCTTCATCGTCAGCATGGTGATGGCACATGCGCCTGTCATCCTGCCGGCGATCACGCGCATCAAGCTGCGGTTCGGCAACAGTTTCTATGTGCCGCTTGCCATGCTGCACCTTTCGCTGGCCGCACGGCTGAGCCTTGGCCACCAGTTGCCGGCAGTCAAGGCCGTGGCGGCGAGCGGCAACGTTGCTGCCATCCTGGTCTTCATTGGCGTCATTGCCGTCATGGCCGCCGCGGCGCGGGCATGGCGAGTCCGCGCGGCGCCGCGTTCCCGGCAGCCCTGATCGTGCCGCCAGACGCGGCCGGGAACGCCCGCGCCAGCACGTCGGCGAGGGTATAGCTTTCAAGATGCTGCAGGAAGCTCCTGCGAGCGCCATCCATGACGCAGCAAAGATGCTCGTCGCTCGCGAACTTGCGGGCGCTGCCGTCGGCCAGGCCGGCAACCAGATCGAAATCCGGCTCCACGCTACGAACCACGTCGCCTAGATTGATGCTCCCTGGCCCGGACGACAGTTGCATGCCACCGCCTCTGCCGCGCACGGTCGCGATCCACCCTTGGCGGCTCAGCTTGTGCGTCACCTTGACCAAGTGCGCCCTGGAGATGCCGTAAGCCTGCGCGATCTCGCTGTTGGTACACATCCGGTCTGGATGTCGCGCCACGTAGATCAGCAGCCGTAGCGCGTAGTCGGTCATGGTGGTAAGGCGCATCGTATGGATTCCGCTTCGGGTTCGACGCCGCCAAGAGGCGTTTAGCCTCCGGCAAACCGGCGCTGAAGCGCCTGGATATCGTGAATCAAGACTTCGGGGCCGGCCACGCTGATCAGGGTAGCTTCGCTGAGCCGCTGCAGGGTGCGCGAGAGCGTCGCCGGCGACAGCCCCAGCTTGGAGGCGATCAGGTTCTTGTTGACGGCAAATCGCGTCAGGTTACCCTCGCGTGGCCCGTTCAGCAGGTAGCCGATCACCCTTTGCTGCGAGTTGTGCAGGTTCACCGTCTCGATATCCTGCACCAGGGCATGCAGACGCATCGACAGCCCGGCAAGCATGCGGCGCGCAAAGGACGGGTCGCGATCGATGGCGGCGAATATATCTTCTTTGTCGAGCAGGATAAGCAGCGTGTCTTCAAGCGCCTGGGCATCCACCAGGTAGGGGCGGTCGAGAAACATGACGGCCTCCCCAAATGCCTCGCCGGGGCCAAAGAACTCGACGACTTTCTCGGGATTGCCGTGCGCCGACGGCAGGGCCAGCTTGATCTGGCCAACAGCAACAACATATAAACCCGGAGCCGCGTCGCCGCGCCGGAAGACATGGCTGTGCTTGGGGACTCTGACCTCATGGCAGGAACCCGCAAGCTCGGCCAACTGGGTTGTATCGAGGTTCCGGAACAGCGGCAAGCTGCCAAGCAGTCCATCGAGGTTAAGTTTGTGGCGCATGGCATGCCTCAGTGGCGGTAGTTGCATCGGTCAATCCATCGGAGCAGGCCTCCAGGGCAAACCGGCCGCGCGGGGCGGCGGCATGGTGGCGTATCCGGAGCGCTACGACAGGCTCGTAGCCGCTAGGATTCCACGCCAGGGCCAAGCGGATCTTGTGGCAGATCAAGTCATCCCGCCTTGGCTGGCAAGCTTCGCCGCCAGTGACGTGACGCACGGATGCCCGCGCGCGGTCACTAGCGGGCGCCTCTTCTTTGCGCCATGCGCTGGCCAATTCCGGCAAGGCGATCGGGCGACAGCCGGACGGCTGCGGGATAAACCTCGCGCTCCTCCCGCGATGCGTGCTCGGGATAGAGGGTGGCGAACGCGCCGAGCTCTGGCGGGGCAGGGTGCCTTGCCCCTTGCGACATCGCCTCCAGCCAGGGCTGCACGCAGTACCACAGCTCGCCCAGGTGCCCATGCTCGGCATCGAGCTCGTCAATACGCGCAGTCAAGCTGGCATCACCCAGCTCGCGCAGTGCGGGAAACAGGTCCTCCTCCTCGTCCGCGTGGTGCAGCGGCGCAGCCAGCTGGAAGTACCTCAGCACGCTGGTGGCGGCGGCTCGTGCCTCTTCATCCGCGCCGTGCAGCGCCGCATGCTGTTCCAGCCTGGGGCAAAGGCCGGCGAAGCGCCGCACCTTGTCGTGGCAGGCCAGCAGCATCTCAATCGGTGAATCGAAGCCAGGAAGCCTGGCGATGGGAGAAAACATTGTCGCGCTCCGGGTTGGCCTGGCCAGGCCATCGCTAATCGCCCGCTGCCGGGTTCGGCCATGCGCGGACAGACTGGTCTAGTTTCAAGTATCGCCCGAAGCGCGGCGCGCCTTTTTGAGATAGCGCAAGCAGGCGCGGTGATGGTCCGCTGGCGGCCTTCGCCCCTTCGCCCCTTCGCCCCTTCACCAGTAGTGCAACGCTTTACCGCGATCAAGGACAGCGCCGGTCTTTGGCGGCTAGCATGGCTGCGCCAAGATTGACAGCGAGGGCAGGGCAGTCGCTGCCCCCCCACTTGCCTAAGCGCGGAGATTGACACGATGCCGAGACCACTTTCCCCTTCCGATATCTGCGAGGACCCCTGTGCGCCACATCCCTTATCCCGGCAGCATCTTGCGGCACGGCAGCGAGCATGAAGGCCGCGCACCTGAAATACGAGAATGCTCCCCGGCCATCGGTGGTCCTTGGCTGCCTGCTGCCGGCGCCATGGCTTGGCGCCGCCGCGGGTTTGCTGCTGGCCTTCGGCTCCGCGGACGGCCTGCCATCCCGGTTTTCCCCGACCGTGCTGGCGGCGGTCCATCTGCTCGCATTGGGGATGCTGGTTCCCGTCATGCTGGGGGCACTGTTCCAGATGATGCCGGTGGTCGCCGGGGTGCGCATACGCGGGACTGCCGGACTGGCACCCTGGGTCGCGTTGATAGGAGGGAGCACCGCGCTCGCGCTGGCAGGTGGATTCCTTGCTGGCCGGCCACTCGGCTTTCGCGTGGCCATCATGCTGGGGGCACCTTTTCTCAGCCTGGTCGGACTGGCATTGCTGCGGGCGGGCACGCGCGTGGTTGCCGTGGACGCCACCACGCGCACCCTGGCAGGCATAGGCGCGGCGCTGATCGCGACGGTCACGACCGGCGCGGCACTGGCCGGCGTGCTTGGCGGGCAATGGCAGCTAGCGCTGGGGCCGCTGCTGCAACTGCATGTCGCCTGGGGGCTGGTTGGCTGGCTGGCCACGCTCGCGACCGGTGTCGCGACCACGGTGGTGCCGATGTTCTGGCAGACCAGGCGCCTGCCTGCCGGCCTGGAGCGCTTCCTGCCCTGGGGAATCTGGTTGCTCTTGCTGGGCTATAGCGGCGCGGTGATCGATCTGCCGCAGCGCGCCGGCGCCGGCGCGGCGCCTCTTCTGCTGCTCCTGGGGACACTCTCGGCATTCGGATTGGGCGGCATGCTGCGTGCGCGGCGCCGCCACGATCCCGGCTGGCGTCTTTGGGTTGCCGCCTGCGCGAGCGCCCTGGGCGCGGTGGCGTTGTCACTGGCGGCCATCGCCCTGCCAACGGCCGTCGCGATCCCGTGGTGGATAGGATGCGCCGTGCTGGTCGGATGCGGGGTGCTGCCGGTAACGGCGATGACTGGCAAGATCGTGCCTTTCCTGATCTGGCTGCATTTGCGCCGCCGGTTGCCACTGCCGGCCCGGATCCCCGCCATGCAAGCGATGATTTCACCCGGGCAGCAGCGCTGGCAAGCCAACTTGCTGCTGCTTGCCTATGTCCTGCTGCTGGCGCTGCCACTGGCGCCGCGATGGCTGGCTTGGCCCGGTGGCGTGCTGTTTGCGGCTGCCAACGTCTGGCTCGGCCTGCAACTGCTGCGCGCTGTGCGGTGTTTCCGCCATGTCATGGCCACGGGCGGGCTGCCACCCCGGCACCCGGATCGGCGGGAGGCTGGGCACAGCGGGCATGTCGAGATGCGCTGATTGCCGCCGTTTGACGGGAGCCGTCGCAGCGAAGGCATTTGATCTGGGTCAGGCATTTTTAAAATGCGCATGCATCCTGCTTGTTTTGCGAAGCAAAGAAGACAGAATGCATGGCATGCTCGTTTCCGGAGCTCTTTCAACTCGTTCAAGGAAATCGCCATGCTCGGCCTGCTCAGTTTGTCGCTGCTGGCGCTGAACACACTGTTCTGGTGCACACCGCTTTTCGTCCTCGCGGTGTTGAAGTTGCTATTGCCGTTTCCCGCCGTACGGTTACGCATAGATCCTGTCCTCAATCGCCTCGCCACTGCCTGGATCAGTTGCAACGATGCCTGGATCGGCCTTCTGCAACGCGAGCCCTGGGATGTGGATGGCGTGGACCAATTGCGCTATGCCGGCTGGTATCTCGTGAATTGCAACCACCGCTCCTGGGTCGATATCTTCGTGCTCCAGCGCATCCTGAACCGGCGCATCCCGTTGCTGAAATTCTTCCTGAAGCAGCAACTGGTCTATGTGCCGGTGATCGGCCTGGCCTGGTGGGCACTGGATTTTCCGTTCATGCGCCGGCATTCCAAGGCGGCGCTGCGCAAGCGCCCGCAGTTGCGCGGGCAAGACCGCGAGACCACGCGGCGTGCCTGCGCCAAGTTCGCCTTGGTGCCGACCAGCGTAATGAATTTTGCCGAGGGCACCCGCTTTACCCCCGCCAAGCACCGGGCCCAGTCTTCACCCTACCGGCACTTGCTCAAGCCGAAGGCCGGCGCACTGGCGCTGGCGCTCAATACGATGGGCTCGCAGTTTCGCGCGCTGCTGGACGTGAGCATCGTCTATCCCGACGGCACCCCCAGTTTCTGGCAACTAGCCTGCGGCCGGGCCGGACGCGTCGTCGTGCGCATTCGCGAACTGCCGATCCCGGTCGAATTCTGCAGCGGTGACTACGATCGAGATGCCGCGTTCCGCCGCGAGTTTCATCGCTGGCTGACGCAACTGTGGGAGGAAAAGGATCGGCAGATCGAAGCGATCTTGGCCCAAGCCGTGCGTTGAACACGGTCGACCTGCTCTCGTTGAGGCTCAGCCTCCGTCGCCGTGCCGGAATAGGTTAATCTTCCGCGCAGATGACCGGCCTCAACTTACCGGCCGCCCGGGCGTCCTCCGCCCGGGCGGCCGGCTCTCGTATCCCATGATGAACGAACCTTCTCGCCCGCAGCTTGTTGGGGAGCATCCCTCCATTGTCGCTCTGCGTGAACTGGTCGCCCGCGTCGGGCGCAGCCAGGCTAGCACCGTGCTGATCTATGGCGAGACCGGGACGGGGAAGAGCCTGGTGGCACGCATGCTCCACGCGCAGTCCAATCGGGCCGGGCGCGAGTTCATCGATATCAATTGCGCTGCGATTCCCGCCCAGTTGCTCGAATCCGAGTTGTTTGGCCATGAGCGTGGCTCGTTTACCGGCGCGGTCAGCAGGAAGGAGGGACTGATCGAGGCGGCGAATGGCGGCACGGTCTTCCTGGACGAAGTCCGCGAGCTGGATCCCGTGATGCAGTCCAAGATCCTGACGCTGCTGGACACGCGGCGGTTCCGGCGAGTCGGCGCGGTGCGTCCCATCAGCGTGGACGCCCGCTTTATCGCAGCGACCAACAAGATCCTGCTGAGCGAGGTCAAGGCCGGCAAGTTTCGCGAGGACCTGTATTACCGGCTGCAGGTGATCGCCATCAACATCCCGCCGCTGCGCGAGCGTGGCGACGACATCTTCCTGCTCGCGAGCAGCGCGCTGGCGAAGTACAACGCCCAGTACGGCAGCCATTTCCGGCGGCTGGATCCGGAGGTGGAGCGCATTTTCCGCGCGTACCGGTGGCCGGGCAATGTGCGTGAACTCGAAAACCTGCTGGAACGCATCTGCCTGCTGGAGGAGGGCGATTGCATCCGGCCGTGCCACCTGCCGGCGCGCATCCTGCGGGACGTGGCGCGGCCTGCGGACGCATTGGAGGATGCCGTGGCGCAGCCGGATGCAATGAATGGGCGTGCCGGGTCCGGGCCGGGGCAGGACTATCACGAGGCCACGGCTCGCTTCCAGCGTGCGCTGATCGAGCAGACGCTGGTGTCGTGCCACCAGAACCTCAGTGCGGCGGCCGAGAAACTGGGGTTGAGCCGGCACGCCTTGCGGCACCAGATGATGAAGCTGGGCCTGCTGGCCCCGGCTGCGGGAAGCGACGAGGACGATGCGTGAATTTCACGCAATTGCGGGCGCTGATTTTGCGTGAGAATCACGCGGAAGGTGGAGGGCGTAACGCTAAATCTATGAAATATAAAGATATTTTCAGGATTCACCCTGTGGCATGCAATCTGCTCTAGATGAATCGTCAAGCCCGGCTTGGGGAAGACACCATCTGGAGAACACTGCATGCAGTCCCTGAAGATCATTTGCCCTAATGGCCATCTCGGCTTCGCGCCGTTGCGCACCGAGAGCTTTGGGTTGGGGGTGGAGGCGGGCCCTGACTACATCGCGGCCGATTCCGGAAGCGACGACGTGGGCCCGGTGCCGCTGGGGTCGGACACCTCGACGAGTCCCGAAGCCTGGCAACGCCACGATCTGGAGCAAATGCTGCTGGCGTCGCGCCGTCTCGGCGTACCGATGATCATCGGCTCGGCCGGCGATACAGGGTCGAACAGCCGCGTGGACCTGTTCGTGCGGATCATCGGCGAACTGGCCGCCAAGCATGGCCTGAAGAAGTTCCGGGTCGGCTACTTCTATTCCGAGGTGGACAAGGCTTTTCTGCGCGAGTCAATGCGGCGCGGAAAGACGGTGAGCGGGCTCGATGGCTTTGCAGACCTGACCGAAAGCGAGCTCGATGCAACCGACCGTATCGTCGCCATGGCGGGTGTCCATCCCTATGTGGCGCTGCTGCGTCAGGGCGCCGACGTGATTATCGGCGGGCGCAGCTCGGATGCCGCGGTCTTTGCCGCGCCGGCACTGCACCACGGCTTTTCCGCCGATCATTCCTATTACCTGGGCAAGGTGCTCGAGTGCGCATCGTTCTGCGCCGAGCCCTATGGCGGCAAGGAGACCGTAATGGGCGTCATCTCGCACGAGGACGTCCAGGTCACGGCGATGCATCCCGAGCAGCGCTGCACCGTCGCCTCCGTATCCGGCCATGCGATGTACGAGCGCTCCAATCCGTACGAGGAGTTTGTCGCCGGGGGCAGGCTGGACATGACGCATTGCCGCTACGCGCAGGTGGACGATCGCACCACGCGCATCACGGGCTCGCGCTTTATCGAGGCGGAAACGGTCCGGGTCAAGCTGGAAGGCGCGGGGAAGGTGGGCGAGCGCTTCGTCGGCCTGTGCGGCATCCGCGACCCCTACACCATCGCCAACGTGGACCGGGTGATTGCGTGGGCACGCGAGCAGGTGCGCGCGCGTTTTGGCGACAGCGGCTATCAACTGCACTACAACGTATATGGCCGCGATGGCGTGATGGGCGAGCTGGAGCCGCTGCGCGACCGGCCGGGGCATGAGCTCTGCGTGCTGGTGCAAGGGGTCGCCCCGACCCGCGAGATGGCCGAGGAGGTGACGATGATCGGCTTGCGCCAGATGTTCTATGCGCGGTTGCCTGACGTCAAAGGCACGGCCGGTTCGGTGTCGTTCCCGCTGGATGAAGTCCTGCACGCCAGCGCGGCCTACCGTTGGACGCTGAACCACACGGTGGAGGTGCAAGACCCCATGGCGCTGTTCCCCACCCACCTCATTGAAGTTGGCGTCTGAGCCTGGCGCCGCATATGGCAACGACGACGACAACGACAACGATGACTACGACGACAGCGACGACAGCAATGACAACGCAAAAACTGCATCAACTCGCCAAGACCATCCGCAGCAAGAATGCGGGGGTCAACAAGATCACCTTCGACATCATCTTTCGCGAGGCGGCCGAGTACGAACGCGTCAAGCGCTCGCGCGCGCTGAGCCGGGAAAGCATGGCCGCGCTCTATGGGATTCCGGTCGAACGGATCTCGGATTTCGTCGAGTACGATCCCGCGTACGCCATCAAGTTCACGATCTATCGCACCCGGCCCAGCGGCAGCGCCGGCGATGGCGACATCTTTGGCGCCCAGCAGTACGCGCCGCTGCTGGGCCTTGATATCCCGGCCTAGGCAGGACATCGCCGGATTCCACGGGACCCCGGGTGTCCACCCGGGGTCCGGATCCCGGCACCCATGCTGCTCTACCCGTTGCTACCCGTTGCTACCGATTGCTACCCATTGAGATAGGAGCGCCGAATGCGAAAGACGTTAGCCCACATTGCGCTGTTGCTTGCCGCGATGTCCGTGGTAACCATGGCCGCGGCCCAGACCGATGCCAAGGTGCCGCCTTTGATAAGAATTGTCGTGCCGTTTTCGGCGGGCGCGAGCAACGATGTGATCGCGCGTGCGATCGTGCCGGGTCTGGCAAAGCGCCTGGGGACTACGGTCATCGTGGAAAACAAGCCGGGTGCGGCAGGCGTCGTTGGCGCCGATTCGGTTGCCAAGGCGCCGCGGGACGGGTCCGTGCTGCTGCTGACGTCGTCGACCTTCCTGACCGCTGCCGCCACCCAGCCTCGTTCGCCCTACGATCCGCTTGCCGCGTTTGCGCCAGTGTCCATGGTCGCCGAGGGGCCGCTGTTGCTGGCGGTCTCGTCCTCGACCCAGATCAGGTCGCCGGCCGAGCTGATCGCGGCAGCGCGCGCCAAGCCGGGCGCGCTCACCTACGGCTCGGCGGGGATCGGTTCGCTGGCGCAACTGGCGACGGAGCTGCTGTGCGATATCTCGAAAGTCCAGATGATGCATGTCCCTTACAAAGGCGCTTCCAACGCGATGATCGATCTGGCCGCGGGGCAGATCGACGTCATGATGTCCAACTACAGCTCGCTGGTGACGCAATTGAAGTCCGGCAAGGTACGGGCGCTGGCGGTGACCTCGCAGCGGCCGAACCCGGCGTTTCCCGAGTTGCCGTCGCTGGCGGCATCGGTGCCAGGCTACGGGATCGAGATCTGGGTCGGCGTCCTCGCACCTGCCGGCACGCCCGCGCCGCTGGTCCAGAGGCTGAACCGCGAGATCAATGAGATTGCCGCGTCGCCGGATGTGCGTGTCGTGCTGGAACCGGACGGCTCGGCGCCCAAGGCAATGAGTCCGTCCGAATTCGGCGCGCGCATGAGGCAGGACCTTGCGCAGTGGAAGCACATCGCCAGCGACAGGAAGATCGTGGCGGAATGAGGGGTGGAGCGAGGAAGGGGGGAAGAGGCCTCAGGCGCCGCCCAGCAGGTCGTGCGCATTCAGGATCGCGTACACCATATCCGGCTTTGCCTCAAGGCAACGGCGTATCGCCGCGGGAATCGCCTGCTTGGTCTTGCGGCACAGCCCGGTTTGCTCTTCCACCTGGATGTTGATGCCGCGCACCGTGCGCACTTCGTGGATGCTGGGTGTGATCGTCAGGACGATGCCCAGTTGCGCATGCATGCGCTTTTCCATGTCCTTGAGCTCGGCAAGGCTCGACAGGCTTTCCAGGCGGGCGATCAGTCGCTTTTCCTCTTCCCGGGTCAGCCTCAGGATCCGCATGTCGGATTGCGGGTCGTCCAGCAGCGCTTCGCGACCGCATGTGCAGGCGCCTGGCGGACACTCCTTGCGAATCGGGAAGGGGGCGTTCATGTCGTCGAGGCGATGTGCGCTTCATCCGGGGGGGAGGGGATATCTTAAATCAAGAATCAGGAGCCCCGCTGGGCGCTGGCCCTTGCCGGGATTGAACCGGCCGGCCGGCGAGAAACCGCCGGAAGGTTTATCCTCGCCGTGTCGCGCAACCCGCCGCGGCGCAAATCGCGCGCTGGCGGGATGCCGCGTCTGGCAATCACTACCCAAGGACACCCCCATGTCGCTCTCGATGTATGAAGTATCGATCCCGGCCTTTATCCGGGCTTTCGGCAGCTTGTCGGCCATCCTGGACAAAGGCGCCACATTCGCACAGGCGCAGGGCATGGACCCGGCCGACCTGATCCAGACCCGCCTGGTGGCGGACATGGACGCGCTGCCGGCACAGGTGCAGCGCGCCAGCGACACCGCAAAGGGTTGCGCGGCGCGGCTGGCTGGCATCGAGATGCCGTCCTTTGCCGACACCGAAGCCACGTTTCCGGAACTGCAGGAGCGCATCGCCAAAACGGTGGCTTTCCTGAATACCATCCAGCCCGGGCAGCTCGAGGGCAGCGAAACGCGCACCATCGAGCTCAAGCTGCGCCCCGAACCCGTCACGCTCGACGGCAAGTCCTACCTGCTGGGCTTTGTGCTGCCGAATTTCTATTTTCACGTGACCACGGCTTACGACATCCTGCGCCACAAGGGCGTGCCGGTGGGCAAGCGCGACTATCTCGGCCTGTCCTGATTGAGATCGGCGCCGGCCTGGCGGTGACCGGGGTGCCAAGCCTGTTGCCCTATCCGGGCCCGAAGCGGCGCGGCGGCGTGTCCGTGCCGGGACAGGCGTGATGCGCCGGGGTCAGGCCCTGGCGGCGGCCAGCTTGCGCTCGCCCTGGGGGTGTTGCTCCAGCCGGTCCAGCCGCCCGCTCAGCGCGGTCAGGCCAAGCGCCGCCAGTACCACCAGCGCGCCAATCCACGGTGTATGCATCAGGCCCAAATGGGTCACGATCAGGCCGCCGGCCCAGGCCGCGCCGGCAATGCCCAGGTTGAAGGCGGCGATATTGAGGCCCGATGCCACATCGACGGCACCCGGCGCATGGCGCTCCGCCTGCTTGACCACATAGACCTGCAGCGCCGGCACATTGCCGAAGGCAACGGCGCCCCAGGCCAGCACGGTCGCAACCACCAGCCAGCGGTGCGGCGCGGTGAAGGTCAGCGCGAACAGCACGATGGACAGCAGCAGGAACACGATCTTGAGCGCGGCAATGGGGCCGTGGCGGTCGGCCAGGCGGCCGCCCCAGATGTTGCCCGCGGCGACCGACACGCCGTACACCAGCATCACCAGCCCGACCGCGCCGGCGCTGAAGCCCGATACGTCCTGCAGGATGGGGGCGAGGAAGGTGAAGGGGATGAACGAGCCGCCATAGCCGATCGCGGTCTTGGCATAGACCAGCAGCAGGCGCGGCTCGGCCAGCACCTTGGCTTGTTGCAGCAACGAGGCGGGGGCGCCGTGGCGGATATTGGCCGGGACAAACATCACGCTGCCGACAAAGGCGACCAGGCCGAGCGCCGACACCGCGAGGAAGGTCTCGCGCCAGCCGAAATGCTGGCCGATCAAGGTCCCCAGCGGCACGCCGGTGACGAGCGCCACGGTCAGGCCGGTGAACATGATGGCGATGGCGCTCGCGGCCTTTTCCTTCGGCACCAGGCTGGTGGCGATGGTGGACCCGATCGAGAAGAACACCCCGTGGGCCAGGCCGGTCAGGATACGCGCCAGGATCAGCGATTCGTAGCCGGGCGCCTTCCACGCCAGCAGGTTGCCCAGCGTGAACAGGGCCATCAGCGATACCAGCAGCGCCTTGCGCGGCAGGCGGCCGGTGAGGGCGGTCAGCACCGGGGCGCCAATGGCCACGCCGAGCGCATAGAGGCTGACCAGCAGGCCGGCCGATGGCAGCGTGATGTGCAGATCGGCGGCGATGGTGGGGATCAGGCCGACGATGACGAATTCGGTGGTCCCGATGGCAAACGCGCTGATGGTCAGCGCGAACAGGGCAATGGGCATGGTGGGCTCCAGGAGCGTCCGGAATTAGGATGGACGCAGTTTGCCGCCGTCTTTCTTGCAGATTAAGTGGGTGATCTGGATAAGATATTTGATTAGTATTCAACAATGAAGATCACACTCGAAGAACTGCAGGCCTTTGCCACCGTGGTGGACAGCGGCTCCATCACGGCTGCGGCCGAGCAACTGGGGCAGACCGTCTCCGGCATCAGCCGTGCGCTGAGCCGCCTGGAAGACAAGGTGGGCACCACCCTGCTGCACCGGACCACGCGCCGGCTGGCGCTGAGCGAGGAGGGCGAGGCACTGCTGGCCCACGCGCGCGCGATCCTGGCTTCGGTGGATCTGGCGGAGGAGCAGATGGCCGTGCGCCGCCAGCGGCCGGCGGGGCGGCTGCGGGTCAATGCGGCATCCCCTTTCATGCTGCACGTGATCGTGCCGCTGGTCGGGGAATTCCGCCGGGCGTATCCGGAAATCGAGCTGGAGCTCAATACCAACGACCAGATCATCGACCTGCTCGAGCATCGTACCGACGTGGCGATCCGTATCGGCGCGCTGCGCGACTCCACCCTGCATGCCCGCGCGCTGGCCAGCAGCCGTGTGCGCGTGCTGGCCAGCCCAGCCTATCTCAAGGCGCGGGGCCGCCCGGAAAGCGTGGCGGACCTTGCCGGGCACAGCCTGATCGGCTTCAACCAGCCCGAATCGCTCAATCGCTGGCCCTTGCGCGGCACCGTGGGCGAAGAGGTGCAGATCACGCCGCATCTGTCGGCATCGAGCGGCGAAACCCTGCGCCAGCTGGCACTGGCGGGCGAGGGCCTGGTCTGCCTGTCGGATTTCATGACCGACGCGGACCGGCGCCGCGGCGACCTGGTGCAGGTGCTGATGGCGCACACCATCGACGAACGTCAGTCGATCAACGCGGTCTATTACCTCAACACCCAGCTTTCGGCGCGCATCGCCAGCTTCCTGGATTTTGTCGGCGGCAAGCTGCGCGAGGCGGCTTGGGCGCAACTTTAGGCCGGCGGGCCAAGCGCCAGCGCCTGAGCGTGGCCTTGGCAATAGGGGAAATCAAGGAGGCGGCTGGAGCGGATTGCGCTCCTGTGCGAAAATAGCGAGTTCGCCGCAGTTTCCTGGCCAATAGTCGCCACGCGTCGCCAGTTGCCCGCCCGGCATTCGCCGCGCGCCTGCACCGACTGCCTCACTGCACCACCCACAGCACGACCTACAAGAGCTACCAGAGCTTTACCAGCCAGCATGACTTACGCCGTCAAGGAAATCTTCTACACACTGCAGGGCGAAGGCGCCAACGCGGGCCGCGCAGCCGTGTTCTGCCGCTTCTCCGGATGCAATCTCTGGAGTGGGCGCGAGGAAGACCGTGCCAGCGCGGTCTGCCAGTTCTGCGACACCGACTTCGTCGGCACCGATGGCACCGAGGGCGGCAAGTACCGCACCGCCGAGGCGCTCGCCGACAAGGTAGCGGCCCAGTGGCCGCAGGCCGTGGATAGCAGCGGCGCCGGGCGTCCGCTGGTGGTCTGCACGGGCGGCGAGCCGCTGCTGCAGCTGGATGCGCCGCTGATCGACGCGCTGCATGCGCGCGGCTTCGAGATCGCCATCGAGACCAATGGCACATTGCCGGTGCCCGAGGGCATCGACTGGGTTTGCGTGAGCCCCAAGATGGGCTCCGAACTGGTGGTCAGGCGCGGCGACGAACTCAAGGTGGTGATCCCGCAGGATGGCCAGGATTTCGCCGCATACGAGCGCCTTGATTTCCGCTATTTCCTGGTGCAGGCCATGGACGGCCCGCTGGCACGGCAAAATACCGCGTTGGCGGTGGAGTTCTGCCAGCGCCGTCCGCTCTGGCGCCTTTCGCTGCAGACCCACAAGCTGCTCGGCATCCGGTAGGCAAATCGCGCAAATCGCGCCGGTACGCACCGGCACACCTCGGCACCCATTGGCCCACATGAACAAGCAAGTTTCCATTACCCGCCGGCTGGAGTTCGACTCCGGCCACCGCATTCCCAACCATGGCGGCCAGTGCCGCAACATCCATGGCCATCGCTATCGCCTGGACCTGACGCTGTCGGGCGAGGTGCTGCATCGCGCCGGCGCCTCGGACGAGGGCATGATCCTGGACTTCAGCGATATCAAGGCGCTGGCCACGGAACACCTGGTGTCCAAGTGGGACCACGCCTTCCTGATCCATCGCGGCGATACCGCGCTGCTGAACTTCCTGCAGACCATGGACGGGCACAAGACGGTGGTGCTCGATGCCATCCCGACCGTGGAGAACCTGGCGCAGATCGCCTTTGACATGCTGGCCCCGGTGTTCAAGGATTGCTTCGGGCACCAGTTGCAGCTCACCCGCCTGGTGCTGTTCGAGACCCCGAACTGCTGGGCCGAGGTCAGCGCTGCCTTCAGCCTGCCGGCGCAGGACTGACTCGCCGCATGACGCAGCCGCGATGACCGAGCCGACCCTCCCGCCCGAGGCCAGCCTGGCAAGCCCGGATCTTTCCATGGATCCGGCGCTTGCGCGCGACCGCCGTTATATGCAGGCCGCGCTTGACGAAGCGCGCCTGGCCGAAGCCGCTGGCGAAGTCCCGGTGGGCGCGGTCGTGGTGTGGAACGACACCATCATCGCGCGCGGCCACAACCTGCCGATCCGCTCGGTCGATCCTTCCGCGCATGCTGAAATGCAGGCGCTGCGCGCCGCTGCCCGCGTGATCGGCAACTACCGCATGCCGGAGTGCGAGCTGTACGTGACGCTGGAACCCTGCGTGATGTGCAGCGGCGCGATCCTGCATGCGCGGATTCGTCACGTGGTGTTTGGCGCCACCGATCCCAAGACCGGCGCCGCGGGCAGTGTGCTGAACCTGTTCGAGCAGGCGCAGCTCAATCACCAGACCACCATTGCCGGCGGGGTGATGGCCGACGAGTGCTCGCGCATGCTGAAGGATTTCTTCGGCGGCAGGCGCCGGGCCCAGAAGGCCGCGCAGAAAGCGGCGCAAGAAGCCGAACAAGAAGCCGGGCAAGAAGCCGCGCAGGCCGTGGGGGCCAGCGATGCGCCTGCCTGCGCGCATTGCGATGCTGCCGCGCCTGCTGCCTCCATCGACACCAACACCGACCCAAACCAGAACCCCGACGCATGAGCCAGCCCACGCCTACGCCCACGCCAGCCACCGAAGTCCGCCTGATTGCGTCTTCCGGCTATCCGCACGACGTCGCCATCGCCGCGCGCGGCTGCGCCTGGCTCAAGGGGCAGGGCTTTCATGTCGGCAACCCGGATGTGCTGGCGCGCCGCTACCTGCGCTTTGGCGGCAGCGATGCCGAACGGCTGGCCGACCTGCATGCCATCGGCACCGGCGCGGCGCACGAGCTGACGCTGGCTGTGCGCGGCGGCTACGGTATTGCACGGCTGCTGGAGCAGGTGGACTTTGCCCGCATTGCCGAGCAGGCGCGCGCCAGCCAGACGCCCATCGTCGGCCACAGCGATTTCACGGCCTTCCAGCTGGCATACCTGGCGGCCACCGGCGGCGTCACCTTTGCCGGCCCGATGCTGCTGGCTGATTTTGGCGCGGACGTGGTCGATCCGTTCATGTGGCAGCACTTCAACGGCGTGCTGCGCGATCCGGCCTACACCATCGGCGTGGATGCGCCGCAGGCTGGCGGCCAGCCTTTTACGGGCGCGTTGTCGGGCACGCTGTGGGGCGGCAACATGGCGATGCTGTGCAGCTTGCTGGGCACGCCGTTCATGCCGGCGGTGCAGGGCGGCATCCTGTTCCTGGAAGACGTCAACGAGCCGCCTTACCGGGTCGAGCGCATGCTGCTGCAGCTGGAGCAGGCTGGCGTGCTTGGCGCGCAGCGCGCGATCCTGCTGGGCGACTTTTCCAATTACCGCGTGACGGATTACGACAACGGCTATGACCTGCCCGCCGTGGTGGCGTACATGCAGGAGCGCCTGTCGGTGCCGGTCCTCACCGGCCTGCCGTTCGGCCACTGCCCGCGCAAGCTGACGCTGCCGGTGGGAGGGCAGGCGCAGTTGTGCGCACGTGCGGATGGGTTTTCGCTGTCGCTGTCGGGTTACCCGGTGTTGAAAGCGGCGCCTTGCGCCCACATCTGAGGCTTATCGCTTCGTTCCTTTGCCAGCCAGTGGTAAAATCGTCGGTTGTTTCCCGATTTCCCTGCCCGGGCCCCGCGCCAACGCGCCGCCAGGTTGCCATGCCTGGCTTTGTGCCGATCATGCAGCTAAGCAAGCCAGGCTAAGCCATTGGCAATTAGCAATTCGCACAGCCATTTGCGCAGCCATCAGCAGGGCGGCAGCCCGAGGCAAGCGCGGCAAGTCCCGCGCCTCATCATCCATACAAGGTCCCAGACGTGCTTTCTACCGCAAACATCACCATGCAGTTCGGCCCCAAGCCGTTGTTCGAGAATATCTCGGTCAAGTTCGGCGAGGGCAACCGCTACGGCTTGATCGGCGCGAACGGTTGCGGCAAGTCCACCTTCATGAAGATCCTCGGCGGTGATCTCGAGCAGTCCGCCGGCACCGTCATGCTGGAGCCGGGCGTGCGCCTGGGCAAGCTGCGCCAGGACCAGTTCGCCTATGAAGACATGCGCGTGCTGGACGTGGTCATGATGGGCCACACCGAGATGTGGGCCGCCGCCGCCGAGCGCGACGCCATCTACGCCAACCCGGAAGCCACCGACGAAGACTACATGAAGGCCGCCGAGCTGGAGGCCAAGTATGCCGAGTACGACGGCTACACGGCCGAAGCGCGTGCCGGCGAGCTGCTGCTGGGCGTGGGCATCCCCACCGACCAGCACCAGGGCACCATGAGCAACGTGGCGCCGGGCTGGAAGCTGCGCGTGCTGCTGGCACAGGCCCTGTTCTCGAATCCGGACGTGCTGCTGCTCGACGAGCCGACCAATAACCTCGACATCAATACGATCCGCTGGCTGGAACAAGTGCTCAACGAGCGCAATTCCACCATGATCATCATTTCCCACGATCGCCACTTCCTGAACTCCGTGTGCACGCACATGGCCGACATGGACTACGGCACGCTCAAGGTCTACCCGGGCAACTACGACGACTACATGGAAGCCTCCATGCAGGCGCGCGAACGCCAACTGGCGGCCAACAGCCGTGCCAAGGAGCGTATCGGCGAACTGCAGGACTTCGTGCGCCGTTTCTCGGCCAACAAGTCCAAGGCCCGCCAGGCCACCTCGCGCCTGAAGCAGATCGACAAGATCAAGGTCGAGGACATCAAGCCGTCGTCGCGCCAGAATCCCTTCATCCGCTTCGAGTTCGACAAGAAGCTGCACAACCTGGCGGTGGAAGCGGAAGGCGTCACCAAGACCTACGACCGCAAGGTCATCAACAACCTGTCGATGGCGATCCAGGCCGGCGAGCGCGTGGCCATCATCGGCGAGAATGGCGCCGGCAAGACCACCTTGCTGCGCAGCCTGCTGGGCAGCACCGTCAAGGGCGGCGTGGAAGTCGATCGCGGCACCATCAAGTGGGCCGAGAACGCCAATGTCGGCTATATGCCGCAGGACACCTTCGAGGAATTCCCGGTCGACCGCGACCTGATCGACTGGATGAGCCAGTGGACCCAGGCCGGCGACGACGACCAGTCGCTGCGCGGCACCATGGGCCGCCTGCTGTTCTCGGCCGACGACATCAAGAAGTCGGTCAAGGTGTTGTCCGGCGGCGAGAAGGGCCGCATGATCTGGGGCAAGCTGATGCTGGGCCGCCACAATGTGCTGGCGCTCGACGAGCCGACCAATCACATGGACATGGAATCGATCGAATCGCTGCAGATCGCGCTGGACAAGTTCACCGGCACGCTGGTCTTCGTCTCGCACGACCGTGTGTTCGTGAGCGGCCTGGCCACGCGCGTGATCGAAGTGCGCAACGACGGCACGCTGACCGATTACCTGGGCACGTATGACGAGTACCTGGAATCGCAGGGTATCAACGACTAAGCAGCAAAAGCCTCGGGCAAACAAGAAGGGCCGCCAAGCGCGGCCCTTCTTGTTTTTGCGGCCGGGAGCCATTGCGGCCACTCAGGCCGATGCATGCCCGTCGTCGCGCACCATCCTGTCGAGCTGGTCGATGATGGCGCCGGCGGTAATCTCCCCTTTGGCCTTGTGCAAGGCGCTGTATAGCGGGTCGCGCAGCGCCGCCAGTTCCGCCGGGCTGCCGGCCTTTTCCACCTTGACTTGCAGCAGGTAGCCGCGCAGGCCCAGGTGATGGCCGATGACATCGGTATAGAAGTGATAAAGCTGCTGGTAAGTGCCGCCGGCGGGTTGCGGGGAGGCCGGCGCAGGCAAGGCGTCGTCCCATGAAGGCACATTGGCACCACGCATGCTGTACATGGAGAACAGGCTGTCGGCCTTGGCATCGCCATGGTGATCCACGCTGGCTGGCGGGCTTGCGGGGCGGGTATCCGCTGCCGCAGGCTGTGGCGCATTCTCCGCACGGATCAGCCCGGCAGCCAGCAGGGCGTCGATGCTCTCCGGCCCGACGCCCATGCCGCCGGTCTGGGCCAGCAGCTCGCTGCGCCGGCGCTCGCCATTGACGATCAGCAGCAAGGCGCGCAGCTTATGGTCCAGCTTGCGCGCGCGCGTGCGGATTTCGTCCTGGCCTTGCTCGGTCTTATGAAAAACCGGGTCGGTCATGTCTCGCTCCATTGTTATAGGCCGGCCAGTGCGGTGCTTTGTACTGCACTTTGCGTCATGCGGCTCGCCGGCCGATTATCGCCACGTTGTTTGGGCTGCTGGCGCGCTGCAAAAAAACGAGTCGCCAAAGCGCACTACAATGTGGTGCACCATAAAAGTAACAAAATTTGCACCCGCCTATTCACCCAACTGAAAACTGTGGCCATGCAACAACGAGACAAACTCTTTATCAACGGTAAGTGGATTGCCCCGCACGGTACCGGCCTGATCAACGTCATCCACTCCACGACCGAAGCCGTCATGGGCCGTATCCCCGAAGGCCACGCGCGCGACGCCGAGGATGCCATCCAGGCAGCGCGAGCCGCCTTCGACAGCTGGTCGGCCACGCCACCCAGCGTGCGCGCGGACTATATCCGCAAGATCGCGGAGGGCCTGAAGGCGCGCAGCGAGGAACTCGCGCAACTGATCGCCGGCGAAGTCGGCATGCCGATCAAGATGGCGCGCGCCATACAGGTGGGCGGCCCGGTCTACAACTGGGCA
Organism: Cupriavidus sp. PET2-C1; assembly: GCF_054515855.1. Lineage (NCBI taxonomy): Bacteria > Pseudomonadati > Pseudomonadota > Betaproteobacteria > Burkholderiales > Burkholderiaceae > Cupriavidus > Cupriavidus sp. PET2-C1. Next base: position 2,175,039 of record NZ_CM137259.1, on the reverse strand, counting down.
CAGGCCGCCAAGCTGCTCGATACCTTCGCGTTCGAGGAAGAAGTGGGCAATTCCCTGGTGGTTCGCGAGCCGGTGGGCGTGGTCGCGGCCATTACGCCGTGGAACTACCCGCTCAACCAGATCACGCTGAAAGTGGCGCCGGCGCTGGCCGCGGGCTGCACGGTCGTGCTCAAGCCGTCGGAAGTGGCGCCGCTCAATGCCTTCGTGCTGGCAGAGGTGATCGAAGCCGCCGGGCTGCCGCCGGGCGTGTTCAACCTGGTCACCGGCTACGGTCCGGTGGTGGGCGAGGTACTGGCCAGCCACCCGGAAGTCGACATGGTGTCGTTCACGGGTTCCACGCGCGCCGGCAAGCGGGTGTCCGAGCTGGGCGCGCAGAGCGTCAAGCGCGTGGCGCTGGAGCTGGGCGGCAAGTCCGCTTCGGTGATCCTGGACGACGCGGACCTGGCTGCCGCGGTCAAGGGTACCGTTGGCGCCTGTTTCCTCAACTCCGGGCAGACCTGCTCGGCGCATACCCGCATGCTGGTGCCGCGCGCGCGCTACGACGAGGTCAAGGCCATTGCCAAGAAGGTGGTCGAGGGCTATACCGTGGGCGACCCGCTGCTGGAAACCAGCCGCCTTGGCCCGCTGATCTCGGCCGCGCAGAAGGACCGCGTGACCGGCTATATCCAGCGCGGCATCAACGAGGGCGCCGAGCTGGTTGCAGGCGGCCCCGAAGCGCCCGAAGGGCTGGACAAGGGCTTCTTCGTCAAGCCGACGGTGCTGGGCAATGTCGATCCCAAGGCCACGGTGGCGCAGGAAGAGATCTTCGGCCCGGTGCTGTCGATCATCTGCTATGACACCGAGGAGGATGCCGTGCGCATCGCCAACGACAGCATCTACGGGCTCGGCGGCGGCGTGTGGTCGGGCGACGAGGCGCGCGCCATCCGCGTGGCGCGCCGGATCCGCACCGGCCAGGTCGACATCAACGGTGGCCCGTTCAACATGCAGGCGCCGTTTGGCGGCTACAAGCAGTCCGGCAACGGGCGCGAGGCCGGCAAGTACGGACTTGAGGAATTCCTCGAGTACAAGTCGCTGCAGATGAAGAAGCCGGCTGCCTGAGGCCGGCGGCTGGCGAGGAACGATGCCCGGCTGGTCCGGGCATTTTTCATGGGTGGGTTCGCTGGCTCGATTCACGTTGGTTGCCTGCATGATTCGGCGATAATGCCGGAGTTCCATTGGCCGGCAAGCTGGACTGAGCGTGGGACTGAATGCCGGCCTGCGGACGGGGCAAGAAACACGGGACCAAAAACATAAATAAAAGCGCGGGCGCGACACGCCACGCGGGGAGAGGGATCGATGCGTTGGTTGAAACGGCTGACCTGGCTGGTGTTGACGCTGGCGGTGCTGCTGCTGGTCGGCATCTTTGGCGCTTATGTCTGGTATCGCCAGGCATCGCAGCCGCAGACCGCGGGCACGCTGAAGCTGCCCGGCCTGCGCGAGAGCGTATCGATCGTTCGGGACCGCCATGCCGTGCCGCATATCAAGGCGGCCAATGCGCAGGATGCCTACTTTGCGCTCGGCTTCGTCCACGCGCAGGATCGGCTGTGGCAGTTGCAGATGAACAAGCGCATCGCGTCCGGCCGCCTGGCGGAAATCCTGGGGCCGAGCGCGCTGGACACCGACCGTTTCCTGCGTACCCTGGGCGTGCGGCGCAACGCCGAAGCCATCCTGGCCCAATCCTCCGCCGAGACCCGGGCCATGCTGCAGGCCTATGCCGATGGCGTGAATGCCTATATCGATGGCCGCAAGGGGCCGTTGCCGCCGGAGTTCCTGATCTTGCGTACCCAGCCCGAGCGCTGGGAGCCGGCCGATACGCTGGCCTGGCAGACCATGATGGCGTGGGACCTGGGCGGCAACTGGACCCAGGAGACGTTGCGCATGCGGCTGGCGCAGGTGCTGCCCGTGTCGCGCATCAACGAGCTGCTGGCGCCGTATCCTGGCGAACGGCCGCTGCGCACCATGGACTACGGCAATCTCTACCGGCACCTGGCGCCGCTGGCCACGGCCATGGCGCGTGTCGAGCAGCAGGCGCCGGCAGGCTATGTGGAGGGCATGGGCTCGAACAACTGGGTGGTGTCGGGCGCCCATACCCGTTCGGGCAAGCCGCTGCTGGCCAATGATCCGCACCTCGGGCTGCAGGCGCCGGCGCTGTGGTACTTCGCGCAGATGCAGGCTCCCGGGCTGGATGTCACGGGTGCCACGCTGCCTGGCATGCCGGCGGTGGTGCTCGGGCATAACCAGCGCATCGCCTGGGGCTTCACCAATACCGCGCCGGATGTGCAGGATCTCTATATCGAGCGCGTGCAGCCTGGCAGCACGCAGCGCTACCAGACTCCGGACGGCTGGGCAGACTTCATCACGCGCACCGAGACCATCCACGTCAAGGGCGCGCCCGACGTAACGCTGAACGTGCGCGAGACGCGCCACGGCCCGGTGATTTCGGATGCGGCCGAGCCGGTGGCGACCGCCGCGGCCCCGCTCGGGGCGCAGTACGTGGTGGCCTTCCAGTGGAGCGCGCTGCGTGCCGACGACCGGACCGTGCAGGCCGGGCTGGCGCTGAACCGTGCCACCGACTGGGCCAGCTTCCTGGCGGCGCTGCGCGATTTCCATTCGCCGCAGCAGAACATTGTCTACGCCGACGTCGACGGCAACATCGGCTTTATCGCGCCGGGCCGTGTGCCGCTGCGCCGCGCCGACAATGACCTGAAAGGGTTGGCGCCGGCCCCCGGCTGGGATGCGCGCTACGACTGGACGGGCTTTATCCCCTTCGAGCAACTACCGCGCAGCTTCAATCCGCCCGAGGGCGTGATTGCCACCGCCAACCAGAAGATCGTCGAGGACGACTACCCGTATTTCCTGACCAGCGAATGGACCGTGCCGTATCGCTACCAGCGCATCCGCACGCTGATCGACGCCACCGAGCGGCACACCATGGACAGCTTTGGCGCGATCCAGAAAGACACGCTCTCGCTCGCCGTGCGCGATGCCTTGCCGCTGCTGCTGGCCTCTCCCTTCGCCAGCGACCCGGCCCTGCCCGAGCGCGAGCGCGCGCTGATCGAGTCGCTGCGCAAATGGGATGGCGATATGCAGGCCAGGCTGTCCGAGCCGCTGGTGGCAACCGCATGGCTGCGCGAGCTGTCGCGCGTGCTGTTCGAGGACAAGGTCGGCGATACGCTGTTCAACCGCCTGTGGGAGCAGCGTAACGTGCAGCAGCCCATGCTCAACGTGTTGCGCAATCCGCGGGGGCAGGGCGCATTCTGGTGCGACAACAGCATGACCCCGGCGCCGGAGAGCTGCGACGATGCCGTGGCCAGAGCCTGGCGCCTTGCCATTGCCGACCTGGACCGGCGCTACGGCGACAAGCCTGAGCGCTGGCGCTGGGGCCAGGCGCATGCGGCCCGCTCCGAGCACAAGCCGTTCGGTAAACAGCCTTACCTGGCGGGTTTGTTCAACGTCAAGGTACCCAGTGGCGGCGACACCTATGCGGTCAACGCGGGGCGCCACAACCTGCGCGACGAGGCGGCGCCGTTCGAGAGCGTGCACGCGGCCAGCCTGCGCGCCATCTACGACCTGTCCGACCTGGCCGAGTCGCGCTTCATGGATTCGACCGGGCAATCGGGCAATGTGACATCGACCCATTACCGCGACTGGACCGACAAGTGGGCCGCGGTGCAGTACATCACCATGGCGCCGGGCCGCCGCGCGCCGGGCAATGAGGCCTTCGACACGCTGGTGCTGCAACCGGCCGGCAGGCAATGACGATGACTGAGGTGTCCATTCCCATTGGCTGCGTGTTGCTGGGCACTGTGCGCCCGTTTGGGCCCAAGGGTGTGCCTAGCGGCATCGACAAGCATGCGGTGGACGGGGCGGTACGCGTTACCGTGCTGGGTTTGGCCGGAGACGGGCAGGGAGACCCCAAGCACCATGGCGGCCCGGAAAAGGCCATCCACCACTACGCCTTCGATCACTATCCGGCCTGGCGCGAAGAACTTTCGCCGCTATCCACGCAGGCGGCAGAGGTACTGGCACGGCCTGGCGCGTTTGGCGAGAACGTGAGCACCGCCGGCCTGACCGAGGCCGATGTCTGCATTGGCGATCGTTTTCGCCTGGGCGGGGCGTTGGTCGAGGTGTCGCAGGCACGCCAGCCTTGCTGGAAGCTGAACCATCGGTTCGGGCACGCCGGCATGGCGCGCGCGGTCCAGCAAAGCCTGCGCACGGGCTGGTACTACCGGGTGCTGGAAGAGGGCGGCCTGGAGCGGGGCGACAGCCTGGTGCTGGTCGAGCGGCCGTATCCGGACTGGAGCCTGCAGCGGCTGCTGCACGTGCTCTATGTGGATCGCCTGGATGCGGGCGCCTTGTGCGCCATGGCGGCGCTGCCGGCGCTGGCCGAGAACTGGCGCAAGCTGGCACGCCAGCGGCTGGAGCGGCGCGAGGTGGAGGATATGGAGCGGCGGCTGGCAGGCGGTTGAGCCTAAGCTGGGCCACCGCGGGCGGAAGCATCGGCCCTGGCTCAGCCTTGGCGGAAGCGCTTGCCTTTGCCCTCGCGCGTGATGCGTTCCCACACGGCCTGCTTTTCCGCGTCGTCCATGAAGACCCAGTTGCTGACTTCCATGGCGCTGCGCCCGCAACCCTGGCAGATCTCGTCGAACAAGGTCGAGCAGATGCCGATGCACGGGCTGTCCGGGCGGTCGAACAGGCTCTCGTCGCCGCGTGGTGAATTTGGCTGTGACTCCGGCTGCCCATCGGTTAGCTGGGCGGATTGGCTGGGGTCGTGCGGGTTTGACGGCATGCGGCTGGGTGGCGGGGCGGATGGGCGCTCATTATAAACGGCTGGCTGCGCCGGTCTTGGCCGCTGGTCGATGACGTGGGAGGTAATTGAGCGGCGCCGCCGGCGCGCTTACGCTGGAGCCAGCCTGATCGTACCGATCACCCCGAGGAGCCCATGATGCTGTCCCTGATTCCCGTCTTGTCCAGCGCCGCGAGCGCCGCCGCCACGCCGCCTGTCGACCCCCGTATCCGTCACACCGTCGAGCAGGTGCTGATGGGTTCACCCGTGGCCCGCGCCCTGGGCATCACGCTGGATGTGCTGGCTGTCGACCAGGTGGAATTGCTGCTGCCGTTCCGGGCCGACAACGTGACGGTCGGCGAGATCGTGCATGGCGGCGTGATCGCCACCCTGATCGACGTGGCGGGCGCGGCAGCGGCGGCTTCGGGCGCCGATGCCGGCAACCTGCGCGGCGGCGCCACCAGTTCGCTGCATATCCAGTATCTCGAAGCGGCCCGCGCGGCCAACCTGCGCGCTGTTGCCAGCGTGGTGCGCAGAGGGCGCCGCCAGGTGGCGACCGAGGTCTCGGTCTATGCCGAAGGGGAGAACCAGGTTGAACTGGTCGCCAAGGCCTTGATGAGCAGCACCTTGTTCTTGAGAGAGGGGGCGTCCTGAAATCAGCCGGGCTGGCCCTGGGCGATGTTTCGCGGCTCGGCGTCGAGTTGCCGCGCCAGCTCGTCCACGGCGCGCCGGATCGGCTGGCCGCTCCTGGCCACTTTGGCAAGCGTCAGTGCCCCTTGCCAGCCGCAGATCACCAGGCCGGCGAGTTCGGTGGCGCGTACCCCTGGGATTCCGCGCGCCGCGAAGGCATCCGCCAGCACGGCTTCCCATGCGGCAAAGGCCGCGTTGCCCGCAGCCGCCACGCCCTCGGCTTCCGGGGCGATTTCCAGCAGGATGGTGGAGATCGGGCAGCCGTCACGATAGTCAGACTGGGCCATCCAGCCGGCCATCAAAACGCCATAGGCCCGCACGATCGCTCCCGGCGAGTCGTGTTCCGCGCATAGCTGCGCGAGCGTCGCACGCACCAGTTCACCGGCGTACACGATGACTTCCTCGGCGATCTGCTCCTTGCCTCTCGGGAAGTAGTGATAGAGCGAGCCTTTGGGCGCACCGCTCAATGCAACGATGTCATTGGTGCCGCTGGCGGCGTAGCCATACCGGCGAAAGAGCACGGCGGCGGCGCGGACGATCTTGTCCCGATGCTTGGCTTGAGCGGCCATGTGATGAAGTCCTCGGTCGTTGGAGGGGTTGATATCCTGCTGGAATTATATAGACTGGTCTACATTAAAAATAGTGGTTGAGCCATCACAGCCCAACCATACAACCAGGAGACACCACGATGACCAGCGCCACGGCCGAACATGCCGACCTTCCCGCCGACCTTCCGGCCGGCTTCGCGCCGCATTTTCGCCATAGTCCGTTGACCGACCCCTGGGAGCCGCTGTACTCGAGGCGCTCGGACCAGGCCATCGTGCTGGCGGTGAAGCTCGCCCAGGCGCACACCAACGCACGCGGCTTTGCCCATGGCGGGCTGATCACGGCCCTGGCGGACAACGCCATGGGGCTGTCGTGCGGCATGCAATTCGCGGAGCCGCGCAGCCTGGTCACTGTGAACTTGTCGATCGACTTCCTCAACGTCGCAAGGATTGGGCAGTGGCTGATGTTCGAAACGTCATTCACCAAGGTCGGCGGCACGCTGTGCTTTGCGCAGGCTTTCGTCACCGCCGACGGCGTGGCTTGCGCCAGGGCCAACGCGACGTTCCGGGCCATGCAGTGAGTTTTTCCTTGGATCTTAATCAGGCAGGGTAATGCAATGACAGCAGATACGAGCAGCACCAGCGCGACCACCAACGCGACCACCGGCAGCGCCTATTCGCTGGACGCGGTCAAGCGTGTCAACCAGACTGCCGCCTTCAACCGGTGGCTGGGCTTCGAGGTGATCAGCGCGCAGGGCGGGGCGGCGGAGCTGCGCATGGCCTGGCATGACCAAGCCACGCAATACGCGGGATTCCTCCATGCGGGCGTGATCGGCGCCCTGGTCGATACCGCCTGCGGGTTCGCGGCCACCACGGTAGGGGGGCCGGTGATGGCTTCCCACTATTCGGTGAACTGCATGGCACCGGCCGTGGGGCAGGCGTTCGTGGCACGGGCCAGCGTGACCAAGGCAGGCAAGCGGCAGGTGTTTGCGAGGGCCGAAGTGTTCGCGGAGCAGGCCGGCGGCGAGCTTCGGCTGGTGGCCTCGGGGGAGGTCATCTTCGTGCCTGTCGAGCCACAGACCGCCAAGCCAGCTGCGCCGCACAATTGAGATGCATGGTTCGGCTTCATTAGCGCAATTAACGGCCAGACATTTACGTCCAACGACCCAACCGGTGCCGTCTCACAGGCTCCCGCAATTCGGACCGTGCGCGACTTCGGCAGGCCGGGCGAGCCTGCAGGGCGAGAGGTAAGGATTGAACGGAAAATGGCAGTCCGCTCGCTACGCGACCGGACTGCCATTCAAGCGGCGCGGACAAGGTGGGAGATGCCGGTTCACTCTGGCGATCGTTGCGGATGGTGGCAGCTTCGGGATAGTCCCGGTGGCGGGCGCCGTGGCTGGCACTACGCAGCAACGCATCTGCGCAGCAACGCAAAGCTAAGGGCATGGCGCACCCCGTCAAGCGCAATCCAGCGGAAACCCTTGCCGCCACGCCGGCGTGCTTCAGAACGCGTCGCCGGGCACGCGCACCCATCCTTCCATCAGCACCCGGGCGCTGCGGCTCATGATGGCCTTGGTCACGGTCCATTCGCCATCGACCTGGCTGGCTTCGGCGCCCACCCGCAAGGTGCCCGAGGGATGGCCGAAGCGCACTGCGTTGCGCTCGCCGCCGCCGGCAGCCAGGTTCACCAGCGTGCCGGTGATGGCCGCCGCAGTGCCGATGGCGACCGCGGCCGTGCCCATCATGGCGTGATGCAGCTTGCCCATGGACAAGGCGCGCACGAGCAGGTCGACGTCGCCGGCCGCAACCTGCTTGCCGCTGGAGGCCACGTAGTCGGCCGGCTCGGCGACAAAGGCGACTTTCGGTGTGTGCTGCCGGGTGGCCGCCTCATCGATATGTTTGATCAGGCCCATGCGCACCGCGCCGTGGGCGCGAATGGTCTCGAACATCGCCAGGGCCTTGGCATCGCCATTGATGGCGTCCTGCAGCTCCGTGCCCTTGTAGCCGATGGCTTGCGCATTCAGGAAGATGGTCGGGATGCCGGCATTGATCATGGTGGCCTTGAGCGTGCCGACGCCCGGCACCTCCAGGTCGTCGACCAGGTTGCCGGTGGGGAACATGGCGCCGCCGGCGCCGTCTTCCTCGGCTGCCGGATCCATGAACTCAAGCTGGACTTCGGCGGCGGGGAAGGTCACGCCGTCCAGCTCGAAGTCACCGGTTTCCTGCACGGCGCCATTGGTGATGGGTACGTGCCCGATGATGGTCTTGCCGATATTGGCCTGCCAGATGCGCACGATGGCCACGCCGTTGTGCGGGATGCGGCTGGGGTCGACCAGGCCGGCGCTGATGGCGAAGGGGCCGACGGCGGCGGAGAGGTTGCCGCAGTTGCCGCTCCAGTCGACAAACGGCTGGTCGATGGAGACCTGGCCGAACAGGTAGTCGACGTCGTGATCGGGCTTGCTGCTTTTTGAGAGGATGACGGTCTTGCTGGTGCTAGAGGTAGCGGCACCCATGCCATCGATCTGCTTGCCGTAGGGATCGGGGCTGCCGATGACGCGCATCAGCAGCGCGTCGCGGGCGGCGCCCGGCACTTGCGCGGCCTCAGGCAAATCCTGCAGGCGGAAGAACACGCCCTTGCTGGTCCCGCCACGGATGTAGGTGGCGGGGATCTTGATCTGGGGTACGTGGGCCATGGAATACTCGTCCTGATGAAAGCGGGCGGTACGTCGCCATACCGCCCGAACACGTTGCTGGTGGATGCGCCTCTCGCGCGCTTACGCAGCGGCCTTCGACGATTCGAGGAAGTCCTGCGCGAAGCGCTGCAGCACGCCGCCGGCTTCGTAGATCGACACTTCTTCCGCGGTATCGAGGCGGCAGGTCACCGGCACTTCCACGCGTTCGCCGTTCTTGCGATGCATCACCAGGGTGAGCTCGCAGCGCGGCGTGCGTTCGCCGATCACGTCGTAGGTCTCGGTGCCGTCGATGCCCAGCGTGGTGCGGTTGACACCAGGCTTGAACTCCAGCGGCAGCACGCCCATGCCGACCAGGTTGGTGCGGTGGATGCGCTCGAAGCCTTCGGCCACGATCGCCTCCACGCCGGCCAGGCGCACGCCCTTGGCGGCCCAGTCGCGCGAGGAGCCTTGGCCGTAGTCGGCGCCGGCCACAACGATCAGCGGCTGCTTGCGGGCCATGTAGGTCTCGATGGCTTCCCACATGCGGGTAACCTTGCCCTCTGGCTCGATGCGGGCAAGCGAGCCCGGCTTGACCTTGCCGTCCACCACCACCATTTCGTTCTTCAGGGTGGGATTGGCAAAGGTGGCGCGCTGCGCGGTCAGGTGGTCGCCGCGGTGGGTCGCGTAGGAGTTGAAGTCCTCCTCCGGCAGGCCCATCTTGGCCAGGTACTCGCCGGCTGCGCTATCGAGCATGATGGCGTTGGACGGCGACAGGTGGTCGGTAGTGATGTTGTCGCCGAGCACGGCCAGGGGCCGCATGCCGGTGAGCGCGCGTTCGCCAGCCAGTGCGCCTTCCCAGTAGGGGGGGCGGCGGATGTAGGTGCTCATCTCGCGCCAGTCGTACAGCGGGTTGGCCTTTTCGCCGGTGTCGGCGGTCACGGCGAACATCGGCTCGTAGACCTTGCGGAACTGCGCTGGCTTCACGCTGGCGGCAACCACCGCGTCGATTTCTTCGTCGGAGGGCCAGATGTCCTTCAGCGTCACCGGCTTGCCATCGGCATCGGTGCCCAGCACATCCTTCTCGATATCGAAGCGGATGGTGCCGGCAATGGCGTAGGCCACCACCAGCGGCGGCGAGGCCAGGAAGGCCTGCTTGGCATACGGATGGATGCGGCCGTCGAAGTTGCGGTTGCCGGACAGCACCGCGGTGGCATACAGGTCGCGGTCCACGACTTCCTTCTGGATCACCGGGTCCAGGGCGCCGGACATGCCGTTGCAGGAGGTGCAGGCATAAGCCACCACGCCAAAGCCCAGCTGCTCCAGTTCCGGCAGCAGGTTGGCTTCTTCCAGGTAGAGCGTCACCGCCTTGGAACCCGGCGCCAGCGAGCTCTTCACCCACGGCTTGCGGGTGAGGCCGAGCTTGTTGGCGTTGCGCGCCAGCAGCCCGGCGGCCACCATGTTGCGCGGGTTGTTGGTGTTGGTGCAGCTGGTGACGGCGGCGATGATCACCGCGCCGTCCGGCATCAGGCCGGGCTCGTTCTCGACCTTGCCGCTGATGCCGCGCGCGGCCAGCTCGGAGGTGGGCACGCGCTTGTGCGGGTTGGACGGGCCGGCGATGTTGCGCACCACCGTGGACAGGTCAAACCTGAGCACGCGCGGGTACTCGGCGTTTTTCAGGCTGTCGGCCCAGAGGCCGGTTTCCTTGGCATACGTTTCCACCAGCTTGACCAGCGCGTCGTCGCGGCCGGTGAGCTTGAGGTACTTGATGGTCTGCTCGTCGATGTAGAACATCGCGGCGGTGGAGCCAAACTCCGGCGCCATGTTGGAGATGGTGGCGCGGTCGCCCAGCGTCAGGTGGGTGGTGCCTTCGCCGAAGAATTCGAGGTAGGACGACACGACCTTTTCCTTGCGCAGGAATTCGGTCAGGGCCAGCACGGTGTCCGTCGCGGTGATGCCCGGCTGCGGCTTGCCGGTCAGCTCCACGCCGATGATGTCCGGCAGGCGCATCCAGGAAGCGCGGCCCAGCATCACGCTTTCCGCTTCCAGGCCACCCACGCCGATGGCGATCACGCCCAGCGCGTCCACCATGGGGGTGTGGGAGTCGGTGCCGACCAGCGTGTCGGGGAAGGCCACGCCGTCCTTCACCTGCACCACGGGGCTCATGCGCTCGAGGTTGATCTGGTGCAGGATGCCGTTGCCCGGCGGAATCACGTCGACGTTCTTGAAGGCCTTCTTGGTCCAGTTGATGAAGTCGAAGCGGTCTTCGTTGCGACGGTCTTCGATGGCGCGGTTCTTCGCGAACGCATCGGGATCGAAACCACCGCACTCGACGGCCAGCGAGTGGTCCACCACCAGCTGCGTCGGCACGACCGGGTTGACCATGACCGGGTCGCCGCCCTGGGCAGCGATGGCATCGCGCAGCCCGGCGAGGTCGACCAGCGCGGTCTGGCCCAGGATGTCATGGCAGACCACGCGCGCCGGGAACCAGGGGAAATCCAGTTCCTGCTTGCGCTCGATGATCTGCTTGAGGGAGTCAGTCAGCGTTGCCGGGTCGCAGCGGCGCACGAGGTTCTCGGCCAGCACGCGCGACGTGTACGGCAGCTTGTCATAAGCGCCCGGCTGGATGGCGTCGACCGCGGCACGCGTGTCGAAGAAATCCAGCTGGGTGCCGGGCAGCGGTTTGCGGTTTGCAGTGTTCATTTTGTAGGGACTAAAGAGAGAGTAACGATCAGGGGGGAGTGGCCCAGCTTTGCAGCCAACTACCCCCTTCTCCCACGGGCGGTACAGGGGAGCAAACCGGCAGCCGGCTAGATTACTTGCGATCCTTGATCGGCACGAACTTCAGGTTTTCCGGCCCGGTGTAGTTGGCGCTGGGGCGGATGATCTTGTTGTCGATGCGTTGCTCGATGATATGCGCAGCCCAGCCCGAGGTGCGCGCGATCACGAACAGCGGGGTGAACATGGCGGTGGGCACGCCCATCATGTGATAGCTCACCGCGCTGAACCAGTCCAGGTTGGGGAACATCTTCTTGGCGTCCCACATGGTGGTTTCCAGGCGCTCGGCGATGTCGAACATCTTCATCGAGCCGGCATCCTTGGACAGGCGCCGCGCCACTTCCTTGATCACCTGGTTGCGCGGGTCGCCGGTGGTGTACACGGGGTGGCCGAAACCGATCACCACTTCCTTGTTCTCCACGCGGCGCGAGATGTCGATATGCGCCTCGTCCGGGCTGTCATAGCGCTTCTGGATCTCGAACGCCACTTCGTTGGCGCCGCCGTGCTTGGGGCCGCGCAGCGCGCCGATGGCGCCGCAGATCGACGAGTACATGTCCGAGCCCGTGCCGGCGATCACGCGGCCGGCGAAGGTGGAGGCGTTGAACTCGTGCTCGGCGTACAGGTTGAGCGAGGTCTGCATGGCGCGCTCCCACAGCGCGGACGGCTTCTGGCCGTGCAGCAGGTGCAGGAAGTGCGCGCCGATGGTGTCGTCGTCGGTCTCGACTTCGATGCGCCGCCCGTTATGGCTGTAGTGGTACCAGTACAGCAGCATGGAGCCCAGGCTGGCCATCAGGCGGTCGGCGATGTCGCGCGCGCCGGGGGTGTTGTGGTCGTCCTTTTCCGGCAGCACGGTGCCGAGCACGGACACGCCGGTGCGCATCACGTCCATCGGGTGGGCGCTGGCGGGCACCCATTCGAGGGCGGCCTTGACGTTGGCGGGCAGGCCGCGCAGGGCCTTGAGCTTGGCCTTGTAGGCCGCCAGTTCGGCGCGGGTGGGGAGCTTGCCGTGCACCAGCAGGTGGGCGATCTCTTCAAACTCGCAGGTCTCGGCGATGTCGAGGATGTCGTAGCCGCGGTAGTGCAGGTCGTTGCCGGTACGGCCGACCGTGCACAGCGCGGTATTGCCGGCGGTCACGCCCGACAGGGCGACGGATTTCTTGGGCTTCGGGGCGGCTAGCGGTTGCGCTTCGGACATGGGGGAGTCTCCTTGGGGTTGCTGTGCTCGTGTGCTCGTGTGCTGTTCGCGTGCGGCTGGTGTGCTTACTTGGCCTTGCCCTGGGCAAACAGGGCGTCCAGTTTTTGTTCAAATTCGTGATAGCCGATGCTTTCGTACAGCTCGGCGCGCGTCTGCATGGTATCGACCACGTTTTGCTGCGTGCCGTCGCGGCGGATTGCAGCGTACACGTTTTCGGCGGCCTTGTTCATGGCGCGGAAGGCCGACAGCGGGTAGAGGACCATCGACACGCCGGCACCGCCCAGTTCGTCGGTGGTGAACAGCGGCGTAGCGCCAAATTCAGTGATGTTCGCCAGCACCGGCACCTTCACGGCGTCAACGAACTTGCGGTACATGGCCAGGTCGGTCATGGCTTCCGGGAAGATGGCGTCGGCGCCGGCTTCCACGCAGGCCACGGCCCGCTCGATGGCCTTGTCCAGGCCTTCCACGGCCAGCGCGTCGGTGCGGGCCATGATGACGAAATTCTCGTCGGTACGGGCATCGACGGCCGCCTTGATGCGGTCGACCATTTCGCCCTGCGAGACGATTTCCTTGCCCGGACGGTGGCCGCAGCGCTTGGCGCCGACCTGGTCTTCGATATGCATCGCGCCCGCGCCGAACTTGATCAGCGACTTGGTGGTGCGCGCCACGTTGAAGGCGGAGGCGCCGAAGCCGGTGTCCACGTCGACCAGCAGCGGCACATCGCACACGTCGGTGATGCGGCGCACGTCGGTCAGCACGTCGTCCAGGTTGGAGATGCCCAGGTCCGGCAGGCCGAGCGAGCCCGCGGCCACGCCGCCGCCCGACAGGTAGATGGCGCGGTAGCCCGCGCGCTTGGCCAGCAGGGCATGGTTGGCATTGATCGTGCCGACGACCTGCAGGGGATGCTCATCGGCCAGTGCCTGGCGGAAGCGGGCGCCGGCGGAGCGGGCGAGGTCGGAAGTGGAGAAGGTCATGATCATCGCTTTAGGAGTGGACGGCGGATAAGCGCAAGGGGTGTGCCAGCCTGTTCTTGGCCGTGCATGGGGCCTCGCGCGGGAGGGTGGCATGGGGTAGGTGCCCTTGCCAGGCCTGGGCTGGCGGCGATTCCTGAGGCTTCGCGGCCGGCGCTGCGTTGTGTTGCCGATGTGTGATGAATTTCAAATTTGAAAGGATTGCGTTTCAATATTGAAATGCAATCCGCGGGGGCGCACAATCTCAAGATTAGCGCCATCCGGCGTATCTGCAGCGTTTTCCGTCTCCATGCAATCCGGCATCCTCCCGTCCATCCCCCCCTCCGGCACGGCCACGCCGGCCCGCCCGCGGATCTGGGCCATCGGCATCAGCCGCCTGTCCCGGGCCTTTGCCGACCTGATCCCGGCCTACGCCGCGCAGGCCGAGTTCCGCATCGTGGGCAAGGGCTACGCGGCCGCCGCCAGCGCCGTCGCCCGTGAAGCGCGCGAGGGCAGGCTCGATGCCGTGGTGGCGGGCGGCTCCAATGGCGCCTACCTGCGCCAGCACGTCGATGTGCCGGTGGTGCTGGTCAAGGTGACCGGCTTCGATGTGATGAGCGCGCTGGCGACGGCGCGACGCATCTCGCCGAAGGTGGCGCTGGTGACACACGCCGCTACCTATCCGGAGGTGGACGAATTCGTGCGGTCTTTTTCGCTGTCCATCCCGGCCTACACGTACCTGACCGAGGACGATGCCGCTGCCCGCGTGAAGGCCCTCAAGCAAGAGGGCGTGAAGGTGGTGGTAGGGCCGGGCATGGTGACCGACCTGGCGGACAAGATCGGCCTGATCGGCGTGTTCCTGTATTCAGGCAATTCGGTGCGGGGTGCGCTGGAGGATGTGATCGAAGCGGCCCGCTTGCGCCGCATCGAGTCCGGCCGGCGCGACTACGTCAACACGATCCTGGCTCACCTGAACGAAGGCGTGGCCGCGGTCGACGCGGACGGGCGCATCCAGACCTACAACCCGGCCATGGAGCGTTTTCTCGGCACGGCGCCGGCCGCCGCGCTGGGCCGCAAGCTGCAAGCGCTGGCCCCCGCGCTCTCGCTCGATGGCGTGATGCACAGCGGCAGCAAGGAGCTCGAAGCCATCCACAAGCTTGGCGACAAGATGGTGGTGGTCAACCGCATCCCCATCGTCACCGAGAGCGGCGCCACCGGCGCTGTGCTGACGCTGCAGGACGCCAATGCCATCCACCGGGTCGACCGCAACCTCCGCTCGCGCAGCCGCGCGCGCCCGGCCGGCGTGCGCTACAGCCTGGATGACCTCGCAGGCGCATCCCCGGCCATGCATCACCTGCGCGAACTGGCGCGGCGCTATGCGGCGGTGGATTCCACCGTGCTGGTGGGCGGCGAAAGCGGCACCGGCAAGGAGGTGCTGGCCCAGGGCATGCACGACGCCAGCCCGCGCCGCGTATTCCCGTTCGTGGCGGTCAATTGCGCGGCATTCCCGGAGACCCTGCTGGAAAGCGAGCTGTTCGGCTACGAAGAGGGCGCCTTCACCGGCGCACGCCGCGGCGGCAAGGCGGGCCTGTTCGAGTCCGCCCACAATGGCACGCTGTTCCTGGACGAGGTGGGCGATATGCCGCCCGCGCTGCAGACCCGCTTGCTGCGCGTGCTGCAGGAAAAACAGGTACTGCCGATCGGCGGCCTGGAGGCCGTGCCGGTCAATGTGCGGGTGATCGCCGCCACGCACCGCAACCTGGGCGAACTGGTCCGCCAGGGCAGCTTCCGCCAGGATCTCTACTACCGCCTCAATATCCTGCGCATCGAGATGCCGCCGCTGCGCGAGCGCGCCGGCGACCTGCCCGAGCTGGCGGAACTGCTGTACCGCCGTGCCCAGGAACGCCTGGGGCAGCCGGCGCCGCAGCCGCTGCCGCAAGCGGTGCGGGCGAGGCTGGCGGGCTATGCCTGGCCGGGCAATATCCGCGAACTGGAAAACGTGACCGAACGCATTGCCGTGCTGGTGGCGGGGCGCAAGCTGGCGCCCCGGGATCTACTTGCTGAATTGCAGGCGGCGGCGCCGGAGCTGTTTGGCACGGAGCCGCAGGGCGATCCTGCGCCGCTGGCCGGCGGCTTGCGCAGCGCTGCGGGTAAGGGGGGAGGCACTAGCACTAGAGGCGAGGCGGGGGATGAGGGCGGCGATTCGACTGAGGCCGGCTCGCTCGCAGGCGTGGCACGCGCCAGTCAGGCCGAGCATATCCGGCGCGTGCTGGCGCAATGCGGGGGCAACCGCGCCGCCGCCTGTCATCAGTTAGGCATCAGCGCCACGACCCTGTGGCGGCGCCTGAAAGAGGCGCCGTAGCCATGTCATGGCTGCTCTCGGTGCTGTGCCACGACGGGCCGCGGCGTCAGTCCCTTGGCCGCCAGCCAGTCCGCATTGAACAGGCGTCCGGCATACAGGTCGCCGCGGTCGCACAGCAGGGTCACAATGGTGTGGCCCGGCCCCATCTCGCGGGCCAGCCAGGCCGCCGCCGCTACGTTGATGCCGGACGAGCCGCCCACCCATAAGCCCTCCTCGCGCAGCAGCCGGTAAACCATGTCGACGCAGGTCTTGTCGTCGATCCGGACCGCATCGTCGATCGGGGTGTCCGCCAGGTTGGCGGTGATCCGGCTGGAGCCGATGCCCTCGGTGATGGAGTTGCCCTTGGCCTTGACCTCGCGGTGCTTGACGAAGTGATACAGCCCGCTGCCGTGCGGATCGGCCAGCACGATGCGCACGGGCGGGTTGCGCTCCTTCTCCTTCAGGAAACGCGCGACGCCGGCCAGCGTGCCGCCAGTGCCGGTGGCGCAGACAAAGGCATCGACCTTGCCGGCGGTGTCGTGCCAGATTTCCGGGCCGGTGGTTTCGTAGTGCGCCTGGCGGTTGGCCAGGTTGTCGAACTGGTTCGCCCAGATGGCGTTTTCCGTCTCCTGGGCCAGGCGCCCGGCCACCTTCTGGTAGTTGTTGGGGTCGGCGTAGGGCGCCGCGGGCACCGTGAGCACTTCGGCGCCGAGCAGCCGCAGGCGGTCCATTTTTTCCGGGGACTGGGTGTCGGGGATCACCACGATGCAGCGGTAGCCGCGCGCGGCGCACAGATGCGCCAGGCCGATGCCGGTATTGCCGGCGGTGCCTTCCACTACGGTCCCGCCGGGCTTGAGCGCGCCGCGCCGCTCGGCGTCGCGGATGATGTAGAGCGCCGCCCGGTCCTTGACCGAGCCTCCCGGGTTCAGGAACTCGGCCTTGCCGAGGATTTCGCAACCGGTCTCCTCGCTCAGGCCTGCCAGCCGGATCAGCGGTGTATGGCCGATGGTGCCGACGAATCCATCCTTGACATCCATGATGCACTCCGGGTGTTGCGCTCCAGATGTGGTGGAGCGTCACTCAAAGTGATAGATCGGCGTTGGGGGAATGACAAGCAGGCGGGCGCCCAGCGTCGAGGACAGCCTCGGGTTTAGCTGTCAGCGCTTGATTTGAGTGGCTTTCTGGCCACGGCCGGGGTGACCGCCAGGCCGTATTCAGACCGTATTCAGACCGTATTCAGGCCACATTCAGGCCGCATTCAACCACCGGAAATTGATATCCCCTTCCAGGAACTCCTGTCGGGTGGCGTGAAAGTCACGCACATATTCGCTGTTGAGGTGCGATTCCAGCGCGTGCCTGGAATTCCACTCCATATAGAGCACAAACACCTCGGCATCCTCGGCGTCTTCTCCCACGTGGTAGCGCAGGCAGCCGGGTTCCATGGCGCCGCGCAGGCGCAGCGCGGCCAGCTTGGCAACCAGGACTTCACGGCGGTGAGCCTTGGCGCGCGCAATTCCGACAAGCGTGTACGTTGTGGACATGGTGTGAACGGCAAGCGTGTGGCGCGCCATTGTAGCCGTGCGGCGAGGCCCTGGGCTGAATGTCCTAGGACATTGGCCGGATAATCTGGACGGGTTGACAAGTCCCCGTCTGGGCGATAGCGGTGCGGCCAGCGGCCCCGGCAGGGGCCGGCTGGCAATCCATCGCCCCGCGCCCCGCTAGTCCTGCCGTGCCTGCCGTGTGATGACCTGTCCGTTGCGCGCCCCGCTGTGCGCACCGTGCTGCCAGGTAATGGCGCCGTTGACGATCACGGCGTCGATGCCTTCGGCCGGGCGGGTGGGGGTTTCGTAGCTGGCGGCATCGCGCACGTTCTCGGCACTGAAGACGACGATATCGGCATGGTGGCCCACCTCCAGCGTGCCGCGCTGATGCAGGCCGAAGTTGCGCGCCGTCAGCCCGGTCATCTTCCAGACCGCCGTCTCGAGCGGGAACAGCCCGATCTCGCGGCAATAGTGGCCGAGCACGCGTGGGAAGGTGCCCCACAGGCGCGGATGCGGGCTCTCACCAACGGGAAGGCCGTCGGAGCCGATCATGGTGTCGTCGAAGGCGAGGATGCGCTGGACGTCGTTCTCGTCCATCAGGAAGTAGACCGCGCTGCCGGGCTGCAGGCGGCGCGCGGCCTCGTCCTTGGCCACGCCCCATTCCCTGGCAATGTCGTCCAGATCGCGGCCCGCGCATTCGGGGTGCGGCTGGCTGGCGGAGATCAGCACCCGCCCTTCGAGCATGCCGCGGTCGGTGCGGATCATGGTGGAGCCGGCCGTGTACGGGTAGCAGTCGAGCGAGACGCACTGGTGCTTCATGGTTTCACGGATGAATGGCAGCGTGACCCGGCTCCTGCCAAAGTTCGCGGTGTTCTGCACCTTGTGGTGCGACACCACCACCGGCACGTCGAGCTCGCGGCCGATGCGGAAGGTTTCTTCCAGCGACTGCATGACATGGTCGGACTCGTCGCGCATATGCGTCACGTACAGCGCCTTGCGCGCGCTGAGTGGCCGGCAGACCTCGATGATCTCCTCGGTTGTCGCCTTGGCGGCGGGCGGGTAGAAGGTGCCGGTCGACAGGCCGATCGCGCCGGCCTGCATGGCCTCCTCGACCAGTGCCCGCATGGCGGCAATTTCTTCGGCATTGGCGGGCCGGTCGAGCGCCGGCATGGTGACCGCGCGCAAGGTCGAATGCCCGACCATCGCCGCCACGTTGACGGAGCTTGGCGTGGCGCGCAACGCATCGAGGTAAGCCGCGAAGGTGGTGAAGCGGCCCTCGGCCGGCGAGTCGATCAGGCTCAGCGGCATGGGCAGGTCCATGTCGGCGCGCAACGGGGCGGCGCTGATGCCGCAGTTGCCCGCAATCACGGTCGTGACGCCCTGCGAGATCTTGAAGGGCATGGTGGCCTGCGACAGCACGGCCTGGTCGTCATGCGTGTGCGCATCGATGAAACCGGGGGCGACGATCTGGCCCGCCGCGTCCAGCGTCTGGTCGGCGGTGTGCCCGCATAAATTGCCGATCGCCGCGATGCGGCCGCCGCGCACGCCGATATCGGCGCTGAAGCGGGGTGCCTTGCTGCCGTCGATCACGGTGCCGCCAGCGATCAGCAGGTCGTAGTGCGTGGAATCAGGGTTGGACATCGGGTTCCTTTTTTTTGGTTTGCAGCGAGTCGGTCAGCGGGTCAGCGGAAATGGCAGGCCACCTGATGCCCACCGCCGGCGGAGGGCCGTTCGGTGAGGGCGGGCGCCTGCTCCTTGCATACGGCTTGGGCCAGCGGGCAGCGCGTGTGAAAGCGGCAGCCCGATGGCGGGTTGGCCGGGCTCGGCGGGTCGCCTTGCAGCAGCAGGCGCCGGGCCGGCGTGCGCGGATTGGGCACTGGCACCGCGGACAGCAGGATTTCGGTGTACGGGTGGCGCGGCGCGCGGAACAAGGTGTCGCGGTCGGCCAGCTCGACGATCTGGCCGAGGTACATCACGGCGACCCGGTGGCTGATATGGCGCACTACGGCAAGATCGTGCGCGACGAACAGGTAGGCGATGCCGAGTTCGGCCTGCAGGTCCATCAGCAGGTTGACCACCTGCGCCTGCACCGAGACGTCGAGCGCCGACACCGGTTCGTCGCAGACGATCAGCTTGGGGTTGAGCGCGAGCGCGCGCGCGATCCCCAGCCGCTGCCGCTGGCCGCCCGAGAATTCGTGCGGGAATTTCTTGGCCGCCTCCGGGCGCAGCCCGACCTTGCTGAACAGCCACTGCACGCGTTCGGAGCGCTCGGCACGCGAATGCATGCCGAAATTGCGCAGCGGCTCGCTGACGATCTCGCCCGCCGTCAGGCGCGGGCTTAGCGAAGCGTAGGGGTCCTGGAAGATGATCTGCAGATCGCGCCGGCGCAGGCGCATGGCGTTTGCCGACAGGCCCAGCAGCTCCTCGCCATCGAGCTGCACCGAGCCGGAGGTGGGTTCGACCAGGCGCAGCACCGACTTGGCGGTGGTGGTCTTGCCGCAGCCGGATTCGCCGACCAGCGAGAGCGTCTCGCCGCGCTCCACGGTGAAGGACACGCCGTCCACCGCCTGGATGGGCGGCTTGCGCGGCGCCAGCCAGCGCTGCGGCGCGATGTAGTGCTTCTTGAGCCGGTCGACCTTGAGCAGGGGCGAGGGCGTGGCAGTGGGGGCGCTCATGCGATGGCTTCCTGGGCTGGCTGGTTGCATTCGATGCGGCCTTCCTCGATCGCGAAGCAGGCCACGGCATGGTCTGCGCCGTGGCGCGTGAGTTGCGGGATCTCGCGCGTGCAGCGCGTGCCGGCATGCGGGCAGCGCGCCGCGAACGCGCAGCCGCGGCGCGCTTCCTGCGGCGATGGCACCAGCCCGGGGATTTCGGCCAGGCGCTGGCTGCTGGTGTTCATCGAGGGCATCGAGGCCATCAGCGCGCGGGTGTAGGGGTGCAGCGGGCGGTCGAACAGGTCGATGACGCTGGCTTCCTCGACCTTGCGCCCGGCGTACATCACGATCACGCGGTCGCAGCACTCCGCCACCACGCCGAGGTCGTGCGTGATCATGACTACCCCCATGCCTAGCTCTTTCTGCAAGCGGCGGATCAGGTCCAGGATCTGGGCTTGGATGGTGACGTCGAGCGCGGTGGTGGGTTCGTCGGCGATCAGCACCTCCGGGTTGCAGGCCAGCGCCAGCGCGATCATCACGCGCTGGCGCATGCCGCCGGAGAGCTGGTGCGGATATTCGTTGACGCGGCGCTCGGGCTCGGGGATCTGCACCAGCCGCAGCATTTCCACCGCGCGCTTGCTCGCCTCGGCACGGCTTGCGCCTTGGTGCAGCTGCACCGTCTCGGCAATCTGCCGGCCGATCGTGAGCACCGGGTTCAGCGAGGTCATCGGCTCCTGGAAGATCATCGAGACACGGTTGCCGCGGATGCGGCGCATCTCGCGCTCGCTGAGTTGCAGCAGGTCGGTGCCGCGTAGCCGCACGGCGCCGCGGATGCGTGCCGGCGGCGTGGGCAGCAGCCGCATGATCGACAGCGCCGTCACGCTCTTGCCGCAGCCGGACTCGCCGACCACGCCAAGCGTTTGGCCGGCGCGCACGGTGTACGAGACGCCGTTGACCGAGCGGGCCGGGCCGGTGAGCGTGTCGAAATGGGTGTGCAGGTCGTCTACCTCGAGCAGCGGCTCCCCGGTGGCCAGGGCAACGCGGGACATTGTCGTTGTCATTAGTGAGCCCCCCTTCAGAGTTGCCGCGCCAGGCGCGGGTCGAGCGCGTCTCGCAAGCCGTCGCCCAGCAGGTTGATCGCCAGCACCGTCGCGGCCAGCAGGATGCCGGGGTAAAGGATGATATGGAACGCCACCGCCACGAAGTTGCGGCCCTCGGCCATCATGTTGCCCCAGCTCGGTGTCTGCCCGGGCACGCCGACGCCCAGGAAGGACAGGGCCGCTTCCGTCAGCACGGCGGCGGCGGCCACGAAGGTGGCCTGCACGATCAGCGGCGCCACCATATTGGGCACCACATGGCGCGCCAGGATCACCGGCAGGCGGGTGCCCACTGCATGTGCCGCCTCGACGTAGAGCTGCTCGCGCAGCGTGAGCGCCAGCGAGCGCACCAGCCGCACCACGCGCGGGACCTCGGGGATGGTGATGGCGACGATCACGGCAGTGAGGCTGGCCTGCGTGACGGCCATCAGCGCGATGGCCAGCAGGATGCCGGGGATGGCCATCAAGCCGTCCATCACGCGCATCACGAAGGAATCAGCCCAGCGCACGAAGCCCGCGGCGAGGCCGAGCAGCACGCCGAAACCGGTCGCGAGCAGGCCGACCGAAAGGCCGACGACCATCGAGACGCGCCCGCCCCAGACCGCTCGGCTGAACACATCGCGGCCGAGCGCGTCGGTGCCGAACCAGTGCTCGGCCGAGGGCGGCTGCATGCGCGCCAGCGGATCGATATCCTGGGGGTCGAAGGTGGCGATCCAGGGCGCGCCGATGGAGAGCACGGCAATCGCGGCCAGCAACAGCGCGCCGACGATCAGCGTGGGGTGCTTGCGCGCCCAGTGCCAGCGCGGCAGCACGAAGGGGGTGTCCTGCGGCACCGCCGCGCTGGGGGCGGTGTCATCGGTCACGGGCAGGGAGGTGGACATGGTGGCAGGTCTCGCGGCAAGGATGGGATTGGTACCGGATGTCAGTACTTGATGCGCGGATCGAACAGGCGGTAGCTCAGGTCGATCATCAGGTTGATCAGCACGTAGACGCCGGCCGAGATCAACAGCACGCTCTGGATCACCGGATAGTCGTGGCGCTGCACCGAGTCGACCACCAGGCGGCCGACGCCCGGGATGGCGAACACGGTCTCGGTGACGACCACGCCGCCGATCAGCAGCGCGATGCCCATGCCGATGGTGGTGGCGATCGGGATTGCCGCGTTGCGCAGCGCATGGCCGAGCACCGGCAGCACGCCCAGGCCCTTGGCGCGCGCAGTGCGGATGTAGTCCTCGTGCAGCACCTCAAGCACGGTGGCGCGCGTCATGCGCGTCACCAGCGCGATATAGACCAGCGCCAGGTTGACGCAGGGCAGGACCAGGCTGCGCAGCCATTCGCCGATGCCGTCGGCCAAGCGTGCGTAACCCTGCACCGGAAACCACGGCAGCTGGATGGCGAAGGCATAGACCAGCAGGTAGCCCACCAGGAACACCGGCAGCGAAAACGCCAGCACCGCGAACAGCATCACCAGCCGGTCGATCCAGCTGCCGGCGCGGTAGGCCGCAAGCGTGCCCAGCGGCACCGCGACCAGCAAGGTCAGCAGCATGGTCAGCGCGGCGATGGAGGCCGTGGGTTCCAGCCGCTGCGCCAGCAGCCGGGCCACCGGCACCTGGGTGAAGATCGAGGTGCCGAGATCGCCGGTGGCGAGCCGGCCGAGCCACAGCACGAACTGCCGCCACAGCGGCAGGTCCAGGCCCAGCGCGCCACGCAGCTTGGCGATGTCGTCGACCGTGGCAAGGTCGCCCGCGATCAGTGCCGCCGGGTCGCCCGGCGACAAGTGGATCAGCAGGAACACCACGATGGCTACCACCGCCATCACGGGTAGCGTCGCGGCCAGGCGTCGGAGCAGGTAGCCCATCGTCGTGTCTCCTCGGTGGGTCGTTTTTCTTTCTTTTTTGTTTATTTGTCGAGCATCCAGACCGTGGGCATGCCAGCCCACAGCTTGTCGACACCCTTGAGGCTGGCGCGCGCCGCGAAGGCCGCCGAGTACTGGCCGGCATTCACATAGGGCACCGCCTCATACGCGCGCTTCTGGAAGGCGTCGAGCAACTCCTTGCGCTTGGCCGGCACGGTCTCGCGGATCCAGGCGGTGCGCAGCGCATCGAGCGGCTTGTCGCAGGGCCAGCCGGGCAGGCTGTTGCCACAGGCGGCGCCAAGGTAAGCGTTGGCGATCGGCGAATTCGAATCGAACTCGCCCGCCACTGTCACGTACATGCTCCAGCCGCCGGCCTCCGGCGCGTCGCGCTTGGCGCGGCGCGCGCCGATGGATGCCCAGTCCATGTTCTGCATGTCCACGTTCATGCCCATGCTGCGCATGGTCTGCGCCGCCATCAGGGCTTCGGCGTTGAGCTGCGGCACGTCGGTCGGCACCAGCACCACCACCTTCTCGCCCTTGTAGCCGGCCGCGCCGAGCAACTGCTTGGCGCGCGCCAGGTCGGCCTTGCGGTACGGCTCGGCGCCGGCCGTCGTATCGTTGGGGCTGCCGCAGATGAAATAGGTGGCGCAGTAGTTCATGCGCATATCGAGTGGATACCCCATGGCCGCGGTGAAGCGTTCCTGGCTCACCGCCTGCAGGAAGGCCTGGCGTACCTTCGGGTTATTGAAGGGCGGATGGAGCTGGTTCATCACCAGCACGCCCTGGTAGGCGCCGCCCGAGCCGATCTTGACGCTGGTGTCGGCGCGCAGCGGGGCGATGTAGTCCGGCGGCACCTGCTCCACCAGGTCGACTTCGCCGCGCTTGAGCGCCGCGATGGCGCTGTTGGCGTCCGGCAGGTAGAGCCATTCCACGCGGTCGAACTGGCTCTTCTTGCTGCCGGCGAGGCCGCTCGCCGGCTCGCTGCGCGCCACGTAGTTCGGGTTGCGCACGAAGACCGCCTTGTTGCCCGGCACCCATTCGTCGCGCTTGAAGACGAAGGGGCCGGAGCCCATCACCTCGGGCAGCGGCGCGGTGGCGGGCATCCTGGCCAGGCGCTCCGGCAGGATCACCGGCGGAAAGCCCGATGGCTTGGCCAGCGCATCGAGCACCATGCCAAAGGGCTCCTTGAGCGTGAGCGTGAAACTGCGCGCGTCGAGCGCCTTCCATTCGGCGCCAGCGTCGCCCATGGCGCGGCCCAGGCTGTCACGCGCGCCCCAGCGCTGCAGCGATGCGACGGCGTCGGCCGCGGTGACCGCGCTGCCATCCGAGAACTTGAGGCCGGGGCGCAGGGTGAAGCTCCACTGCTTGCCGTCCTTGGAACTGCTGTACTTTTCCACCATCTGCGGTTGCGGCTTGCCGCTCGCGTCCTGCGCGAACAACGTGTCGTAGACCATGTAGCCGAAGTTGCGCGTGATGTAGGCGGTGGTGAAAGTCGGGTCGAGGATCTTCAGGTCGGCATGGGCCACGACCTTGAGCGTCTTGGTCTGCGCCAGCACGGGAAGGCTGGCGCTGGCCAGGACGAGCGCGCTCGCCGCGAGGGCGGCGCGCAGGGCGGGATTCGGTTTCATGGGCGGGTCTCCTTGCTTGTTGTTGTCGTTGTTGTCGTTGTTGTTGTTCTTATGTTGTAGCCGTTGCGAAACGGCGCGCGGCGCTCAGGCCGCCGCTGCATCGAGCGGCCACTTGGGCCGGCGCACCTTGCGGTAGGGCAGGGTCGTGAGGTCGAGCGTCACGGCGCCGGGGGCGCCCGCGTAGATCACGTGCCTGGCCACCGTCGAGAACGATGCGTAGAAATGCTGCGAGGACTTCACCACGATGATTTTCTTGCGCGCGAGGTCGCAGCCCAGTTGCGTGAACAGATCCGTGCCCATCGCCTGGTTGCGCAGGGTGATCAGCACGATGTCGATGCCGTTGGCTTCCACCAGCGCGCAATCGCCCATCTGCACTGGCGCGTTCGACAGGCCGGTCATCACCATGTCGGGCAGCAACGCCTTGATTGTGCAGTCCAGGTCCAGGGGATCACCCGAGAGCGGGCTGATCTTGCCGCCGATGCGCATCGCCAGGCGCGCGCCCACACCCGCATCAAAGGCGATGCGCACCGCGATCGGGTCCCACAGCGGGCCGACGGCGGCGTTGGCGATGCCGCGCTCGATCATGCGGCGCAGGATAAAGGTGGAGTCGCTCGCCGCGCCGCCCCCGGGATTGTCCGCGCCGTCTGCCAGCACCACCGGGCCGCCGTCGAAGGCCAGGGCCTCGTCGAGCGCGGTGTCGATGTCCGGATAGCGCACCGTGAGCGCCTCGCGCATGCCGATCAGCTCGTCGGCCAGCTGGCGGGCCAGCGCATCGGCCTGGGCCTGGTTGCCGTCGGTGTAGACCAGCACCTTGGTGCCCATGCCGGGCACGTCTCCCCAGGAGAAGCCGTGCGCGATGGAGATCGACAGCACGCCGTCCCGGCCTTCCAGCGACTGGATGCGGTCCACGAAGCCGCGCGCCGGCTCGCGCGAGGTATGAACGGTCACGATCATCTCGCAGTCGACCACGGCAGCCACGGGGCGGACCTTGCCTTGCACCTTGGCCGCGCACAGGTCGACCAGTTCCAGGGCGCGCTCCAGCACGTCGGTGTGCGGGTATTCCTTGAAGGCGATCAGCACGTCGGCGTGCGCCACCATCTCCGGTGTCAGGTGGCTGTGCGGATCGAGTTCCGCGCCGATCACCACCTCCGGCCCGACGATGGCGCGCACGCGCTGCAGCAAGTCGCCTTCGCAGTCGTCGTAGCCATCGGCCACCATCGCGCCGTGCAGCCCTAGCAGCACCATGTCCACGGGCAGCGCCGCGCGCAGGTCAGCCAGCAGTTCCTCGCGCAGGGTCTCGTAGGCATGGCGCGTGGTCGTGCCGCTGGGCTGCGCGCCGGCCACCATGCCTTCGGACAACTGCCAGCCGCGCTCCTTGCCGCGCAGCCGGGCGGCCCACAGCGGGCCGGAGAAGAACGTCATCTGCTCTGGGTGCTGGCCGGCCGGGAAGTAGCCGCGGTCCCTGAAGGACGCGAGGCCGGTCGGCATCGGCCCGAAGGTGTTGGTTTCGGTGGCGAGGGAGGCACTGAAGACACGCACGATGGTGAACTCCTGGTCAATTTGCCGGTTGGCGATTGGCGGTTGGGGGGCAAGCGGAATTCAGGTCGAGCTAGCCAGGCGGCGCAGCCGCGCGGGCCCCAGCATTTCGGCGGTCAGGCCGAACGATGCGGGATGCGCGGGCACGGGCAGGCCGCGCGCAAGCGCGGCGCAGGTTTCGCCCATGGCGGCCGAAGTCTGGATGCCATAGCCGCCCTGGCCCGCGACCCAGAAGAAGCCGGGTACCGCGTCGTCAAAACCGCCGACCAGGTCGCCGTCGGCGACGAAGGAGCGCAGCCCGGCCCAGGTGCGGGTGGGGCGTCGGATCGACAGCGAGGTGGCTTCCTCGATGCGGTGGATGGCAAGCGCGATATCCATTTCCTCGGGCTGGATGTCCTGCGGCTCGACCGGATCGGCATTGGCCGGCGAGCCCAGCAACATGCCGGCATCGGGCTTGAAGTACCAGTCCTCGTCGGCGCCGAAGACCATGGGCCAGTGGTCCGTGTCCATGCCCGCGGGCGGCGCGAAGATAAACGCGGAGCGGCGGCGGGGCTCGATGCCCAGCGGCTGCACGCCGGCCAGCCGCGCAATGGCGTCGACCCAGGCGCCCGCGGCGTTGAGCAGCACGGGCGCTTCGTACACCACCCCGCCCGCCTCCACGCGCCAGTGGTCCTGCACGCGCGTAATTGCGCTGGCTTCGGCATCGCACACCAGCTTGCCACCGGCCTGGCGCATGCCGCGCAGATAGCCTTGGTGGATGGCATGCACATCCATGTCCGCGGCGTTGGGCTCGTACACGGCGCCCAGCACCTGTTCCGGCCGCAGCGCCGGCACGCGCTCGCGTGCTTGCTCGGCGCTCAGGCGGCGCGCATCGGGGTCCATGGCGCGCAGCATCTCCCAGTGCGCTTCGAGCAGCGGCAATTGCCCGGGGCCGGCGATCATGAGCGCGCCGCGCGGGGTGAGCAGCGGATGCGAGGCAAAGCCCGGCGGCGGGTCCTGCAGGAAGGCGCGGCTTGCCATCGTCAGCGCGCGTACCTGCTGGGTGCCATAGCTTTCCATGAAGAGTGCCGCCGAGCGGCCGGTCGAGTGGTAGCCAGGCTGGGCCTCGCGTTCGAGCACGATGACGCGGCCATGCGGCGCGAGCCAGTGCGCGACGGACGCGCCGGCGATGCCACCCCCGATGACGAGGTAGTCGGCTGAGATCGGCGAAGCAGCGTGAGTTGTGCGCATGATGGTGGTGGGGCTGAGCGCGCTCGTGGGGCGCTGGTGCTTTGGAATGCGAGTGAGTGTATTCAATAATTTGCGAATATGCAAATTGCGGATACGCAAATTTTGCACTAAAGTGAGCGGCATGGAATCTACCCGGCTGCGCCGTCTGATAGCATCCGCTCCAACGGAAAAAAAGGACGCAGGCTTGAAAACACACATCGCCCCGGGGCGCGGCAGCGACGATAGCGACGAGTCGCGCACACTCGACCGCGAGACCTTTGGCAAGCGCCTGCGCAGTGCGCGCAAGGCCTTTGGCTGGACGCTGGCACATCTGGCCGAGTTGTCGGGCGTGTCGATCACCACCATCTCGCGCGCGGAGCGCGGGCAGCTGGCATTGGGCTACGAGAATTTCGCCGCGCTGGGCAAGGCGCTGCGAATGGACATGGGCTCGATGTTCGCGGGCGCTGGCGCGAAGACTGCGCCATTCCAGGGACCCGTCGTGACGCGCTCAGGCGAGGGCGTGACCTATCGGGGCGTGTCGTTTTCCTATGAATTCCTCGGCACCGAGGCGGTGGGAAAGCAGATGATCCCGGTGGTCAGCACCGTGCACGCGCGCCGTATCGCGGGGCCCGAGGATTTCGCGCGCCATCCCGGCGAGGAGTTCGTGTACGTACTTTCCGGCGAGATCGAGGTGCATTTCGACGGCGGCGAGCGGGTGCATCTGGCGCGCGGCGATTCGCTGTACTTCGACGCCCGCATGGGCCACGCCTACATCAGCCTGAGTCGCCAGCTCGCACGGATCGTCGGCGTGATGACCAGCGAAAGCCGCTTCATGAAGTCCGCCCAGGCCGGGGAGACGGAAGCCGCGCCAAAACCTGCCGCCAGGCGGCCGCGGGGGAAAACCGCTGCCGGCAGGGGGCAGGGCAAGGGGGGGAAGGATTGAGGGGTTGAAGGGTTGATGGGTTAATGGGCTGCTCGCCTGCCTCCAACCGTGCATGCGGGTCGCCAGGCCTAAAGTATTTTGTCTCCTTGCCGTTAAGCGGCCACGCCTTATTCAATCTGTACGCGAGGAGCTGGCATGCTGAAACGGATCAAGACCCAACAGCTTCAAGTCGGAATGTTCGTGGCCAGGGTGGGGGGGCCATGGCTGGAGCATCCCTTCTGGCGCTCCCGGTTCCTGGTGAACAGCCAGGAACAGATCGACCAGATGATCGCCTCCAAGGTCGAGGAGGTCTGGATCGATCTGCTCAAGGGCAAGGGTGTGCCGCCGCCCGCGCAACTCGCGGCATCGGGATCCTTGAACGTGAAGCCCGTCGCCGACGAGCCGGCCGGCGCCGTGCCGCAGTCGGGGGTGCCGCTGGAGGTGGAGTTCGGTCTGGCCCGGGAGGTGATGAAGAACGGCAAGGCGGTGGTCGGGTCGATGTTCACGAATGCCCGCATGGGCCGGGCGCTGGAGGTGGAGGGCGCCCTGATGCTGGTCGATTCCGTATCGAATTCGCTGACCCGCCATTCGCAGGCCCTGATCGCGCTGGCGCGGCTCAAGGTGCGGGACGACTACACCTATCTGCATTCCTTCGCGGTCTGCGCGCTGATGATCGCGCTGGGCCGCACCCTGGGCCTGGACAATGCCGCGGTGCAGCAGCTCGGGCTGGCGGGCCTGGTGCACGATATCGGCAAGATTTCCGTGCCCACGCACGTGCTGCACAAGCAGGGCGAGATGACCGCCGCCGAGGTGGCGATGGTGCAGCGCCATCCTTCGGTGGGTTACCGCGTCCTCAACGAGGCCAAGCTCTACAGCAATATTCCCCTCGATGTCTGCATGCACCACCACGAGCGCATCGACGGGCGCGGCTACCCGTTTGGCCTGCATGGCAACGAGATCAGCGTGCACGCCAAGATCGCCGCGGTGTGCGATGCCTATGACTCCCTGACCTCCAACCGGCCCGGGCACCAGGCGTGGACGCCTGCGCGGGCGCTGGAGTATATGGCGGTGCGGGCGGATACGCTGTTCGATCGTACCGTGTTCCAGGCCTTCACCCGGTCCATTGGCATCTATCCGCTGGGCACGGTGCTGCGCTTGCGCTCCGGACGGCTGGCGGTGGTCTTCGCGCAGAACGACAACGAGCCGCTGCGCCCGCAGGTCAAGGTGTTCTACTCGGTGAGCGAGGCCGCCCACCTCGGCCCCGAGACGCTCGACCTGCGCGAGACGGAGGACACCGTGGTGGGGTTCGAGGATCCGGCGCAATGGGGCTTTCGCGACGAGCAGTTGCTGGAGCTCTGCGCGGCTTGAGCCCTGCCGCGGTGCGGCAATGCCGTGCTGGCGTCAGGCGGCCCAGGCCAGCTCCAGGATGCGCGCGGCATTGCCCCCGCCCGCGCTGATGCCCGCACTGATACCCATTACGGCGCCCCATTCCGGGTCGAAGCGGCTGGCAAGGAAGGCGTCGGCGGTGGCCGCCTCGGCATGCTGGCGCATCAGGCAGGCCTGGGCGGTCAGCACCAGCCGCGTGGTGGTGCGGCGTGCCTCGGCCTGCTGCTCCTCCTCGGGCAGGCGCAGCGCCGCGCGCAATGCCGCCACGCTGGCCTGGATGCGCGGCTCGTCCGCGCCGACCGCGCTCATGTGTTCCAGCACCCGCAGGTAGTCGTCCGGGTTGCGGCCGATGGCGCGCAGCACGTCCAGGCACATCACGTTGCCGGAGCCCTCCCAGATCGAGTTGACCGGGGCTTCGCGGAACAGCCGGCCCATGGGGCCATCTTCCACGTAGCCGTTGCCGCCGAAGATCTCCATGGCCTCGCCGGTCATCTCCACCGCGCGCTTGCAGATCCAGAATTTGGAAGCGGGCGTGAGGATGCGGCGCCATGCCAGGCGGGCGGGGTCGTCGGTGGCTTCGAAGGCGGTGGCCAGGTCCATGGCCAGCAGCATGGCGGCCTCGGCCTCCAGCGCCATGTCGGCCAGCAGCCTGACCATCAGCGGCTGGCGGATCAGCGGCTTGCCGAAGGCGCTGCGGTGACGCGTGTAGTGCAGGGCCTGCACCAGCGCCTGGCGCAGGAAACCGGCGCTCGATAGCGAGCAGTTAAGCCGGCTATACGTGGCCATCTCCAGGATGGTGGGAATGCCACGGCCTTCCTCGCCGACCATGATGCCCCAGGCATCGCGGAACTCGACTTCGCTGCTGGAGTTGGAGCGGTTGCCCACCTTGTCCTTCAGGCGCTGGATCTCGATGGGGTTCTTGCTGCCGTCGGGGCGCCAGCGCGGCACGAAGAAGCAGGAGGAGCCGGCCTCGGTGTTTGCCAGCACCAGGTGGGCATCCGACATCGGCGCGGAGAAGAACCACTTGTGGCCGGTGATCAGGTACTCGGCTCCACGCCCCTCGCCGCGGCTGGGTACGGCGCGCGTGGTGTTGGCGCGCACGTCGGAGCCGCCTTGCTTCTCGGTCATGCCCATGCCCACGTTGATCGAGTGTTTGTGCTCGATGGGAAGGTCACGCGGGTCGTAGGCCTGCGTCAGCAGCTTGTCGCCGAACTGCGCGAACAATGCCGGCTCCTTGCGCAGCACGGGGATGCAGGCCTGGGTCATGTTGGTGGGGCACAGCGAGCCGGACTCGATCTGGCTATGCA
This sequence comes from Cupriavidus sp. PET2-C1, assembly GCF_054515855.1. Lineage (NCBI taxonomy): Bacteria > Pseudomonadati > Pseudomonadota > Betaproteobacteria > Burkholderiales > Burkholderiaceae > Cupriavidus > Cupriavidus sp. PET2-C1. The sequence continues at coordinate 2,143,911 of NZ_CM137259.1, read as the reverse complement.
TATAGAGCGAGGCCGCGTAGGAAGCCCAGGCCGAGGGGCGCGTATCTGCGAAGGGCAGGTTGGCCAGCCCGCTGCGGCGCGCAATGGTCATCAGCGCCTGCCAGCCCGGGTGGAAACGCACCTGGTCGATGCGCTCGCCGATGCGCGAATGTGTGTGCAGCTCGGGGTGATGGCGATTAGCATCTTCGGCATGCCGGATCGTTTGCTCGGCGCCGAGCACGGCGCCCTGGCGTTCGAGTTCCCCCTCGTTCCATTCCGCGCCTGCGCGCGCAATCGCGCGGCGGATGCCGGGGTCGCTGGTGTAGAGGTTGTAGTCCTTGAGCTCCGGGACCTGGTTGGTGATGACGTGGGTGGCGCGCGTGGCGTGGGTGGCGTTCATGGCAGTCATGGCGGGTTGTCTCCTTGGGCCGGGGGCTGGGCTTGCCGCCACCCGTTAGATTCGAAAGGCCATTCTAGATAGAATGACCAGCCGCCATGTTCGGCTTTCGGAGCACCATGAACCCACAGCAAAAAGGCCCGGCAAAGCCGCGCCGCAGGCCGGTGCAGTCGCGCTCATGGCAGACCTCCCTGGCCATCCAGGAGGCCTTTGTTCGGCTTTTGGCCGCGCAGGACTATGGGCAGGTGACGATCCGCGCCATCGTGGACCTGGCCGGCGTGGGGCTGGGCACGTTCTACGAGTACTTCGGCAGCAAGGAAGAACTGGCGCAGGTGTGCCTGCACCTGCGTGCCAAGCGGATCGTGCTGGCGATGGATGCCGGCCTGGCGCAGTGCCGGGGGGAATCGATGGCGGCCATCGTGGACGCGCTGATCGCCGTCAACGTGGAGCACCACCGGGAGACGCCGGAGCGTTGGGGGCCGATCTACCTGCTGGAGCGGCATTACTCGGGGCGCGCGGCATACCAGAAGATGTACGCGCGGTTTGTCGCGTTGTGGAGCCGGGCGCTGCTAAGCGCCGCCGACGCGCCGCATGCCGCGGTGCTCGAGGAGGCCTCGGTGACGCTGCAGGCCATCGTCTACGGCCTGATCTCGCATGCTTGTATCGATGAGGGGGAGGGGATCGATTTCTCGCGCCTGATGCGACAACTGCGGGGCGCAGCGCATGGATACCTGCGAACGCTTGGCGGGCAGGAGGGCTGAAGGGAACATCCCGCTCGCGCAAATGAAAACCGGCGCCATCGGCGCCGGTTTTCCCGTCACGGCAAGGCTGATTCCATTTACTGGATCTTGGCCTTGTCCTTGAGCGACTTCATCATTGCCTGGAACTGCTCGCGCTGCCAGTTCTGGTCGCCCATCAGCATCTGCACCAGCTGCGGCTTGACTTCCTCGAACGTCGGGATCTTGGCGTCGCGGGTGTCGTCGAGCTGGATGATGTGCCAGCCGAACTGGGTCTTGACCGGGGTTTCGGTCATCTGGCCCTTCTTCAGCGCGGTCATGGCGGCCGAGAACTCCGGCACGTAGCTGCTGCTGTTGGCCCAGTCGAGGTCGCCGCCGTTGGCTGCGGAGCCCGGGTCCTTGGACGAGGCCTTGGCCATGTCTTCGAACTTGGCGCCGGCCTTGATCTTGGCGATGATGGCGCGCGCGTCGGCTTCCTTCTCGACCAGGATGTGGCGGGCGTGGTATTCCTTGCCGCTGCCGAACTGGGACTTGATCTTGTCGTACTGCTTGCGCAGTTCGTCGTCGCTGGCGCCGTGGGTCTTGACGTAGTCCTCGAACACGGCACCGGCCAGCACGTTCAGCTTGGCTTGTTCCAGCTGTTCCTGCAGGTCGTCGCGCTGGGTCAGGCCGCGCTTGTTGGCTTCCTGCAGCAGCAGCTCACGGTCGATCAGCATGGTGCGGGCACGGTCGCGCAGTTCTGCGCTGGGAGGCTGTCCGGTGCCGGCTACGAGCTTGTCCAGCTTGGCCGAGGGGATCGCCTTGCCATTCACGACGGCGGCGTTCTGGGCGAGGGCGGGCAAGCTGCCAGCGGCAAGCACAGCCGCCAGGCTGAACGAGAGGACTGTGGTCTTCATGGAATCAGATCTGAGAGTTGCTCGAGGAATCGCGGGAGGTTTCGCGGGATTCAAGTTCTTGGTCAGTCAGCGCGGTCACCGCCAGCGCGTGGATTTGCGCGGGGAATAGATCGCGCAGCGCATCATACACCATGCGATGGCGCGCCACCCGGGTGCTGCCGGCAAATTGCGCGCTGACGATGGTGACGTGGTAATGCCCGCCACCGGAGGCGGCGCCGGCGTGGCCGGCATGCAGCGCGCTGTCGTCGCGTACTTCGACGCTGGAGGGCGAAAGGGCTGCGCGCAGCAGGGCTTCGATTTGTGCGGGTTCTGCGGCCATCGGTGAATGCGTATCCTGGTGGGGCCCGGCCGGAGCCGGGAGATCAATCGAGGCAGGCGCGGCGGGCAGGGCCCGCCGGTGCGCTTACTCGGGGGTATTTTCCTGCATGTGGCGGGACAGCCAGACGCTTTGTGCCAGGATGAACACCAACATCAGGCCCATGCTGCCGAACAGCTTGAAGTTGACCCAGGCGTCGGTGGAGAACTGGTAGGCCACATAGAGGTTGACCACGCCCATCACGGCGAAGAAAGCGGCCCAGGCGGCGTTGAGCTTGCCCCAGGCGGCTTCCGGCATGGTGACCTGCTTGCCCAGCATGGCGCGGATCAGGTTCTTGCGCCAGATCAGCGCCGACAGGGTCAGCGTGGCGGCGAACAGCCAGTACAGCACGGTGGGCTTCCACTTGATGAAGGTCTCGTTATGCAGCAGCAGCGTGGCGCCGCCGAACACCGAGATGATCACCAGGCTGACCCACTGCATCGGCTCGACCTTGCGGTGGCGCAGCCAGACCCAGCCGATCTGCACCACGGTGGCGGCGATCGCCACGCCGGTGGCGGCATAGATGCCAGCGAACTTGAAGGCGACGAAGAACAGGATGACCGGAAACAGGTCGAACAGGAATTTCATGCGAACAGGATTGAGCGACGCAAGGTCGAAGGCTAGGTTGGCGGCGAACCGCCGCGCGGGCGGTTCGGGCTTAGCGCGGCGTGTCGGGCGATGTCGGCGCGGCGTCACCCGCGTTGAGGTCGGCGGGGTCGCGCTGGTCGAATTTTAGCGCAGCCGAGTTGATGCAGTAGCGCAAACCGGTGGGTGCGGGGCCATCTTCGAAAACGTGGCCAAGATGGCTGCCGCATTCCTTGCAGCGAACCTCTACCCGGACCATGCCGTGCGTGTGGTCGGTGTGCTCGTCGATCACCTCGCCGTTGATCGGGCGGAAGTAGCTTGGCCAGCCGCAACCGGCGTCAAACTTGGTGCTGGCTTCGAACAGCGGCGTGCCGCAGCCGACACAACGGTAAGTGCCGCGTTCCCAGTGATCCCAGTAGCGGCCGGTGAAGGGCCGCTCGGTGGCGGCTTCGCGGGCAACGCGGTACTCGATGTCGGAGAGTTGCTCGCGCCACTCGGCTTCAGTCTTGTGCGTGGTCATAATCGGCTTTCCTTTCTCGTTGGCCGGGAGGCTCGGCGGGCGCACAGCTGGTTGCGCAGCCCGCTTTTCGTCACCCAAGGCCGGTTGGTCGTTTCTTGCCAGTCAAACCTTACAGTGCTTGCAGTGGCGCCGCGCCTTCACGACGAGCAGCTCACTTCCAGCCCGGCTGCCCAGTCCGGCGGCAGCGCGGCATAGCCCTCGGCCTCCGGCTGCTCGTCGAACGGGCGCGACAGCACGGCCAGCAAGCGGTCCACCTCGCTGAAGTCGTTCTCGCGCGCGCGCTGGATGGCGGTTTCGGCCAGGTGGTTGCGCAGCACGTACTTCGGGTTGACCGCCAGCATGGCCACCGCGCGCACGGCGTCAACGGAGTTCTCGGCACGCAGGCGGGCGCGGTAGGCCTCGGCCCAGGCATCCCACGCCGCGCGGTCCAGGAACAGGTCACGCACCGGGGCATCCTGGCTGCCATCGGCGCAGGAGATGCGGGCGAGGTTGCGCCAAAACAAGGTGTAGTCCACGCGCTGGGCGTGCAGCAGCTGGAACAGGTCGGTCAGCAGCGGCTCGTCGTCGGCATCGGGGCCGCCTGTCGGGCGCAGGCCGAGCTTGTCCCGGTATTGCTGGAAGAAGGCCGCGGCATAGCGTTCGCGGAACGGATCCAGCGCGGCGCGCGCGGCTTCTACCGCGGCATCGGTGGCCACTTTGCTGGTTTCGGCGTCGGCGTTGCCATCGCCCTCTCGCCACAGCGGCATCAGCGCCTGGGCCAGGCAGTGCAGGTTCCAGAACGCAACCTGCGGCTGCTGGCTATAGGCATAGCGGCCTTGCGAATCGGAATGGTTGCAGATGTGGTTGGCGTCGAACGCATCGAGGAAGCCAAAGGGCCCGTAGTCGATGGTCAGCCCGAGGATCGACATATTGTCGGTGTTCATCACGCCATGGCAGAAGCCCACGGCCTGCCACCTGGCCATCAGGTCGGCGGTGCGCAGGGAGACTTCACGCAGCAGCGCCTGGTAGGGCTGCTTGTCCTCGCGGCATTCGGGCATGAAGCGGTCGATCACGAAATCCGCCAGCTGGCGCAGCGAGCCGAGGTCCTCGCGGGCCGCGAAATGCTCGAAATGGCCAAAGCGGATAAAGGACGGCGCCAGGCGCGTCACCACGGAGGCGGTCTCGATGGTCTCGCGGCGCACCGGGGCGTCGGAGCCGATGATGCACATGGCGCGCGTGGTGGGCACGCCCAGCGCCTGCATTGCCTCGGAGCACAGGTATTCGCGGATCGAGGAGCGCAGCACGGCGCGGCCATCGGCCATGCGCGAGTAGGGCGTCATGCCGGCGCCCTTGAGCTGGATTTCCCAGGGGCCGGAGGCGGTGCGCGCCTCGGCCAGGCGTATCGCCCGGCCGTCGCCCAACTGTCCCGCCCAGACCCCGAACTGATGGCCGGAGTACACGCTGGCGAGGGGATCGGCCCACTCGGGCACGTGATTTCCTGCAAAAGTTTCGATGAAGCTACGCTGCGTTGCGGCATCCGCATCCCAGCCCAGCAACCCGGCCGCGCCGGCCGACACGCTGACCAGCCTGGGGGAGGGTAGCGGCGTCGGCGCGAGCCGTGTAAAGAAGCGCGGGCCGAGCTCGGCAAAGCCAGGCACGGCAGTGAACGGCGGCCGCGGCTCGGCAGCATTCAATGGGGCGGGGCCGGCGGTGTCTGGCAAGGCTTGGGGGGCGTCGGTTGGCTCGGGAGAGGTCACTGGGGCATCACTATGGGTGGCTGGGCGGTGCAGCGCCGGCATGTCGGATTTCGCGCAAGTGCGCTTGCAGGCTAGGGAAAACGACATGTTGAGGTGCAACATGGCAGGCGTTATTGTACTTCCACGCCGTCATTTGCATCTCTGACCGTCGTTGTCACCACAATGTTTCCGGATATCCCTTGAATCCCGCCCCCGGCGCACCGCCATGGGGCCGGGGTGCAGCCCGCCGGCCTCCCGGATATGGCGCTGCACAACGGATTCCCGTTGACGTTTCATCAATGGATGGCAACAATCGGCCCAAAAATAGAACGGTTGTTCGTTTTTTTGACGGATTTCGAAAATCACAGGAGACTATTCCATGGCATTGATGGGTCAAATGATGAGCGAACCCCTGCTCATTTCCTCCATCATCAAGCACGCCGCACGCCACTATGGCGGCACGGAAATCGTCTCGCGACGGACCGAAGGCGATCTGCACCGTTATACCTACCGCGATTGCGAGCTGCGCTCGCGCAAGCTGGCCCAGGCCATCGCCGCGCTGGGCGTGCAGTCGGGCGACCGTGTTGGCACGCTGGCCTGGAATGGCTATCGTCACCTGGAGATCTACTACGGCGTATCGGGCTCGGGAGCGGTATGCCATACCGTCAACCCGCGCCTGTTCCCCGAGCAGGTCGCCTACATCATCAACCATGCCGAAGACCAGTACGTGTTCTTCGATGCCACCTTCCTCCCGCTGGTCGAAGGCGTGGCGGCGCACTGCCCGGGCGTGAAGGGCTGGGTGATGATGAGCGACCGCTCGCACATGCCGGCGGAGCCCAAGGTGCCGCTGCTGTGCTACGAGGACCTGATCGACGCGCAGGACGGCAACTACACGTGGCCGCAGTTCGATGAGAACACGGCCTCCAGCCTGTGCTACACCTCCGGCACCACCGGCAACCCCAAGGGCGCGCTGTATTCGCATCGCTCCACCGTGCTGCACTCCTACGCATCGGCGCTGCCGGACGCGCTGGGCTGCTCGGCGCGTGACGTGATCCTGCCCGTGGTGCCGATGTTCCACGTCAACGCCTGGGGCCTGCCGTATTCGGTGCCGCTGGTGGGCGCCAAGCTGGTGCTGCCGGGCGCCAAGCTCGACGGCGCCTCGGTCTACGAGCTGTTCGAGAACGAGAAGGTGACCTTCTCGGCCGGCGTGCCCACGGTATGGCTGGGCCTGCTGCAGCATGTGCAGGCCAACAATCTCAAGTTCTCCACCTTTCATCGCACCGTGATCGGCGGCTCGGCGGCGCCGCCCGCCATGATCCGCGCGCTCAAGGCGCTCGGCGTGGAGACCATCCACGCCTGGGGCATGACGGAGATGTCCCCGCTGGGCACTTCCTGCAAGCTGCTGGCGCGCCACCACGACCTGCCGGACGACGAGCAGCAGAAAATCCAGGAAAAGCAGGGCCGCGTGATCTACGGCGTGGACATGAAGATCGTCGACGGCGACGGCAACGAGCTGCCCTGGGATGGCAAGGCGTTCGGCGACCTGCACGTGCGCGGCCCCTGGGTGATCGAGCACTACTACCGCAACGACGCGTCGCCGCTGGTGGACGGCTGGTTCCCCACGGGCGACGTGGCCACCATCGACCCCGAGGGCTACATGCAGATCACCGACCGCAGCAAGGACGTGATCAAGTCCGGCGGCGAGTGGATCTCCTCGATCGATATCGAGAACGTGGCGGCCGCCCACCCGGCGGTGCATATGGCGGCCTGCATTTCCTGCTATCACCCCAAGTGGGACGAGCGCCCGCTGCTGGTGGTGATGAAGAAACCCGGCGCCGAGGTGACGCGCGAGGAATTGCTGAAGTACTTCGAAGGCAAGGTCGCCAAATGGTGGATCCCCGACGACGTTGCCTTTGTCACCGAGATTCCGCTCACCGCTACCGGCAAGATGCAGAAACTCAAGCTGCGCGAGCAGTTCAAGGACTACCGCCTGCCGGCGGCCTGACCCCAAGGCGGCCATAGAGCCGCCAATGCTTGCCGGCCATTGATGCCGGCGATTGCAGGACAGGTTCGCGGCGCGCGCGGTCTTGGGAGAGAGCGCCACCGCGAATCGGGATCAACCACAGCCAACAATAAGACTGAAGGAGACAAGCATGATCAGATTGCGTCCGCTCGTGGCCGCCACGGCCATTTTCGCGGCAATGGGTTCCGGGGTCGCGGCTGCCGATACGGTGAAGATCGCCTTTATCGACCCGCTGTCCGGCCTGATGGCGCCGGTGGGGCAGAACCAGCTGAAGAGCTGGCAGTTCGTCGCGGACATCGCCAACCAGAAGAACTGGGGGGGCGGGAACAAGTTCGAAGTGGTTGGCTTTGACAACAAGCTCTCGCCGCAGGAAAGCCTGACCATCCTCAAGCAGGCGGTGGACCAGGGCATCCGCTATATCGTGCAGGGCAACGGCTCCTCAGTGGGCCTGGCGCTGGAAGACGCGGTGGCCAAGCACAATGAGCGCAATCCGGGCAAGGAGATCATCTACCTGAACTACGCCGCGGTGGACCCGGACATGACCAACGGCAAGTGCAACTACTGGCACTTCCGCCTGGACGCCAACTCCGACATGAAGATGGAGGCGCTGACCACTTACCTGGCCAAGGATCCCGGCGTCAAGAAGGTCTACCTGATCAACCAGAACTACTCCTTCGGCCACCAGGTGGCGCGCGCCGCCAAGGACTACCTGAAACGCAAGCGCCCGGACATCCAGATCGTCGGCGAAGACCTGCACCCGCTGGCACAGGTCAAGGACTTTGCCCCTTATGCGGCCAAGATCAAGGCCTCAGGGGCCGACACGGTGATCACCGGCAACTGGGGCAGCGACCTTGCGCTGCTGATCAAGGCCGGCAAGGACGCGGGCCTGACCACCAACTACTACACCTACTACGCCGGCACCACCGGCGTGCCGACCGCCATGGGTGCGTCGGAAGCCGGGCACGTCAAGTACGTCGGCTACTACAACCCCAACAACAAGGGCTTCAAGGGCGGCGATATCATCGAAGGCTTCAAGAAGAAGTACAACGATGACTTCTACGTGATGGCCGCGTACACCGGCATCGCCATGCTGGGCAAGGCGTTCACGGACGTCAAGTCGACGGATCCGGTCAAGGTGGCCAAGGCGCTCGAAGGCATCAAGGCCGAAAGCCTGAACGGCACGGTGGAGATGCGCGGCTCGGATCACCAGGCCCAGCAATCGCTGGTGGTGGCTACCTGGACCAAGGTTGACGGCAAGGAGGTCAAGTTCGATCAGGAAAACACCGGCTTTGGCTGGAAGACCGATGCGCTGATGGACCAGTACGTGGCAGCGCAGCCGACTTCCTGCCAGATGAAGCGCCCGGGCTAAGCCCGCGCGCGGCGGCTGGCGCGGCCAGTTCCGGCGCGCCAGCCGATCCTGCATACTTCGGTCGACCCGGCGCGGCGCATGCCGCTTTCGGGTGGGCGGCGCTCACCCGCGCGCGCCCGTTCTACGGCCGGCCGATCGGTGGCCGCCAACTGGCCACGTGCATCAGAATGAAGGATAAGTTGTGGAATTCTTCGTCATTTCCCTACTGAACGGCGTCAGCTACGGGCTGCTGCTGTTCATGCTCTCTTCCGGGCTTACGCTGATCTTCAGCATGATGGGCGTGCTGAACTTCGCGCACGCCAGCTTCTACATGCTGGGCGCGTACTTTGCCTACACCATTGCCAGCAAGATCGGTTTCTGGCCCGCGCTGATCTTCGCGCCGCTGCTGGTGGCCGGCGCTGGCGCGCTGGTGGAGCGCTTCGGGCTGCGCACCGTGCACAAGTTCGGGCACGTGGCGGAACTGCTGTTCACCTTCGGCCTGGCTTACCTGATCGAGGAAGGCGTGAAGCTGGTATGGGGCCTTGCCGCCGTACCCTACCGCATCCCGGCAGAGCTGGACGGGCCGCTGTTTACCGTATTCACCTCCTCGTTCCCCAAGTACCGCGCCTTCATGATGCTGGTGTCGCTGGCCATGCTGGTGGCGATCTACCTGGTGCTCACCCGCACCCGCATCGGGCTGGTGATCCAGGCCGCGCTGACGCATCCGGAAATGGTTGAGGCGCTTGGCCATAATGTGCCGCGCGTGTTCATGATGGTGTTCGGTGGTGGCGCCGCGCTGGCGGGGCTGGCCGGCGTGATCGGCGGCAATGCCTTTATCACCGAGCCATCGATGGCGGCGGCGGTGGGGTCGATCATCTTCGTGGTGGCGGTGGTGGGCGGCATGGGGTCTTTAGTGGGGGCGTTCATTGCCTCGCTGCTGATCGGCGTGCTGCAAACCTTTGCCGTCACGCTTGACGCCTCGCTGGCCGGCCTGTTGGGCTCGATCGGCCTGCAGGTTACCGACAGCACGCCGCTGTCTTCGCTATGGAAGCTCACGGTGGCGCAGGTTGCCCCGGTACTGCCGTATCTGTTGCTGGTGGTGATGCTGATCTTCCGCCCGCGTGGTTTGATGGGCACGAGGGAGGGTTGATAGCATGAGCATGGAGACGACAATGCAACAACGCCGCGAGACGGTTGTGACCGGCCGCACCATGCGCTACCGCCCGATGAACCTGGCACGCTGGGCGATCTGGGGCCTGACCGCGGCCCTGATGCTGGTGATGCCGCTGTTCTTCACCGGCGGGTTCGCCATCACGCTGATGTCCCAGATGGGCATCATGATTATCTTCGCGCTGTCCTACAACATGCTGCTCGGGCAGACCGGCATGTTGTCGTTCGGCCATGCGGTGTACGCCGGGTTGGGCGCCTTCATCGCCATCCACGTGCTCAATATGGTGGGGGCGGGCAAGGTATGGCTGCCAGTCTCGCTGCTGCCGGTGATTGGCGGCCTGGCCGGCGCCTTTTTCGGCGTGCTGTTCGGCTACGTCACCACCAAGAAGTCCGGCACCACCTTTGCGATGATCACCATGGGCATCGGGGAGATGGTATTTGCCAGCTCGCTGATGTTTCCGGATTTCTTCGGCGGCGAGGGCGGCATCTCCACCAACCGCATGGTGGGCGATCCCGTGTTCGGCATCACCTACGGGCCCGGCCGCCAGGTGTATTACCTGATCGCGGTGTGGTGCCTGCTGTCCATGGCCGCCATGTACGCCTGGACCCAGACGCCGCTTGGCCGCATCGCCAACGCGGTGCGCGACAACCCGGAGCGGGTGGAATTCATCGGCTACAACACGCAGCGCGTGCGCTACCTGGTGCTGATCCTGTCGGCGTTCTTCGCCGGCATCTCGGGCGCGCTGTCGGCCATCAACTTCGAGATCGTGTCGGCCGAGAACGTCAGTGCGGTGCGCTCCGGCGGGGTGCTGCTGGCGGCCTTCATCGGCGGCGCGGGCGTGTTCTTCGGCCCGGTGATCGGCGCGGTGGTGTTCATCCTGTTCGCGGTTGCGCTGTCGGACCTGACCAAGGCCTGGCTGCTGTACCTCGGCTTGTTTTTCGTGCTGATGGTCATGTTCGTGCCGGGCGGCATCGCCAGCTTGCTGATGATGCAGGTACCGCTGCTCGCGCGCGGCAAGCTGCGCGCCATGTTGCCCGACTACGGCCGCGCCGCGGCTGCCGGGCTGGTGCTGCTCGCCGCGGTGATCCTCACCGTGGAGCTGGTCTACAAGGTGCAGGTGGATAGCGCCAACGGCACCGAGATGTCGCTGTTGCGCATCGGCTTCGACGCCGCTACGGTGAAGCCGTGGCTGGTGGCCGCAGCGTTGTGGGTGGCCGGCCTCCTGGCTTGCCGCGCTGCGCGCGCGCGGGTGCGCGCCACGTGGGACAAGGTACAGGCCGAAATGGCGGGAGGCACGGCATGAGCGCCGCACTGGAACTGAACGACGTACGCAAGAAATTCGGCCAGACCGAAATCATCCGGGGCGTCAACCTGAGCATCCCCAAGGGGGAGCGGCATGCGCTGATCGGCCCCAACGGCGCCGGTAAATCGACCACCTTCAACCTGATCTCGGGGCGCTTCGCGCCAAGCTCGGGCACGGTCAGGCTGAATGGCCAGGAGATCGGCGGGCTGCAGCCTTTCGTGATCAACCGCATGGGGCTGTCGCGCAGCTTCCAGATCACCAACATCTTTCACCGCTTGTCGGTGTTCGAGAACCTGCGCTGCGCGGTGCTCTGGTCATTGGGCTACAAGTATTCGTTCTGGCATCGCCTGTCCGAGCTGCGCGACGCGCGCGAGCGGGCGGACGAAGTGCTGGAGCTGATCGGCCTGCAGCATCGCCACAGCACGCAGGCGAGCCTGCTGACCTATGCGGAACAGCGCGCGCTGGAGATCGGCATCACGATCGCTGGCGGCGCCGAGGTGATCCTGCTGGACGAGCCCACGGCCGGCATGAGCCGCTCGGAGTCCGACCATGCGGTGGAACTGATCCGCCGCGTCACCGTGGGCAAGACCCTGGTGATGGTGGAGCACGACATGAGCGTGGTGTTCGGGCTGGCCGACCGGATCTCGGTGCTGGTCTACGGCGAGGTCATCGCCACTGATACGCCCGAGGCCATCCGCGCCAACCGCAAGGTCAAGGAAGCCTACCTGGGCACGACCCTGGACGAACCTGCTACTGAGGGAGCGCACTGATGGGCAAGCGCATGCTGGACGTGCAGGGCCTGCACGCCTACTACGGCAAGAGCCATATCCTCCACGGCGTCGACGCGCATATCGACGAAGGCGAGATCGTCGCGCTGCTGGGCCGCAACGGGGTAGGGCGCTCGACCATGGCCAAGGCCATCCTCGGCATGGTCAAGGCGGAGGGCTCGGTGCGCTTTCGCGACGAAGAGATCCTCGGGCGGCGCACCTTCGAGATCGCCCACCTGGGCGTGGGCTACGTGCCGGAGAACCGCGATATCTTTCCCACGCTCACGGTGCGCCAGAACCTGCAGCTCGGGGAAAAGCGCAATCCGCGCCAGTCCAAGCCCCGCTGGACGGTGCAGGACATGTACAACATGTTCCCGCGCCTGAAGGAGCGCGAGAATACGTCCGCCGGCGTGCTCTCCGGCGGCGAGCAGCAGATGCTCACGCTATGCCGCACCCTGATGGGCGACCCCGACCTGGTGCTGATCGACGAGCCTACCGAAGGGCTGGCTCCGATGATCGTCGCGCTGGTGGGCGACTACCTGAAGGTCCTGAAGGAGCGCGGCGTGTCGGTGCTGCTGATCGAGCAGAAACTGGCGATTGCGCTGGATATTTCGCAGCGGGTCTATGTGATGGGGCACGGGCACATCGTGTTCGAAGGCACGCCCGGGGACCTGAAGGCCAATGCCGCCATTCGCAAGGAATGGCTGGAGGTGTAGGCAGGATGGGTGTCCTCGCGAGTCCGGGGACACCCATTCATGCCGGCTCACGCGCCGGCACTGCCATGAAGCCGATTACTTCGCCTTCAGGAACTCACCGACCTCAAGCAGCACCAGTTCATTGTCGTCGGCCTTGTTAGGCTCGCGGCTGCTGGAGAAGGGCAGGTTGTTGTCGTTGCCGACCACGATATGGGTGGGGTCGACCACATCCACGTTCTCGATGGTGAAAAACGGGAACTTGAGCACGCCTTCGTTGAGCGGCTTGCGGGCCAGCTTGTCGGGGTCGGCAATATTGAGCAGGTCGATGTAGCCGATCTTGCGCACCGGTCCGCCCGCATTGGCGTCGCTCAGTTCGATCTTGTAGATGCGCTTGAACTTGGCGATATCCGAGAAGCAGTCGTTGCGCTTCTGGCCTTCGGGGCAGGCTTTGTCGGCCGTGCCTTCGCCGTTGTCGCGCTCGATGATGAGGCCGGTGCTGGCGTCGATCATGTTGAAGTCGCCGATGGCGTTGCCATTGGCTTCCAGCGGGTACTTCCACGAGCGGCCCGTCCACTTGCCGGCCTGGGTGTCGAACTCCAGCACCCGCAGGGCTTCCTTGCCGCCGATACGTTCAAAATCCTTGGCTTCGGCGTTCCACACGGGGCCTTCCAGCAGCGCGTAGAGCTTGCTGCCGTCCGGTGACGAGGCCATGCCTTCGAAGCCCTTGGAGCGCTTGACCTGGAAGTCCACCGCGCCGCCCGGCACGCCCGGCGTGGTCACGGCGGGATGGTCCGGCGAGCGGACGACCTTGCCGTCGACCAGCGTGTCGTACACAGCCAGCACCTTGCCTTGCAGGTCGGCCTTGATCAGGAAGGGCCCAAACTCGTCGCCAATCCACAGCGCGCCGCCGGCGAACTGGAAGCTTTCCGTGTCGAAGTCCGAACCGGTCAGGTAGCGTTGCTTGGTGCCTTCGTGGACGACGCGGAAGGGCACCTTCTTGTCCGGATCGTGCAGGAACACGGTGCCCAGGCGATGGAGCTTGCCGCTCTTGAAGTCCACCTTGTAGTGATTCAGGTAGAGCATGAAGTCCGGCGAGTTGGCCTTGCTGCCGGCGCCATTGTCGGTCAGCACCCAGAAGCTGCCGTCCGCCATGTGCTTGATGCCGGAATGGCCTTGCAGCGGCTGGCCCTTGAAGGGCAGCGAGACGCCTGTCGACCGGTTGTTCGACTGGCCTTCCACCGCGCCGATCTTTTCCACGCGCGCGCCGGTGGTGAACTTGCCGCTCTCCTGCAGGTCCTGCGGCGCGTCCTTGGGTGCGGCGATATAGCTCTGCGCGGGCAGGATGGCGTGGCCGGCGAGGGTGGCGGGGTAAGCGGCAGGGGCTGTGGCCTGGGCCGCGACGGGCAATGCCCAGGCCGCAGCGGTGACGGCGATAACGGCAATGACGGTCGCGGACGGGAGGATGCGCATGTCGGAGAAGAATGGTGTCGAAAGACCGCTACGATGCATGGGCCACGTGACGGTGGCGTGATGAAGGCGTGACGCTGGCGTGACAGATAAGTGTCTCGGCCTGACAACAGCCGCATGAGCCGCACGCACTGATCTGATCATCGACATTGCCAGATCACGCCATTGCGCATTACGATCGTTTCCCTTCATTCATCAACCGCACTGCAAAGGAGAGCACACCATGAAAACGTCGATGCATCTTTGCAGGCCGCGCCAGGTTTAATCGTTCCGCCCCGCAGGCGCATTGCCAGATTGGCATCGCGCTGCGCGGTGAGTTGCATTGCCCGGCTCCGGCCTGCCACATCAGATTCTTTCTCTTATCTGGATGGTATATGGGCAATTGCATCAAGCATCTGTCCGAGCGCGTATCGCTGATCGCGTCGGACCACACCTGGATCGAAGGCAACGCGATCCAACAACTTCATCACACCGCTAGTCTCGCCGGCATGGAGCGAGTCGCCGGCATGCCGGACTTGCATCCTGGCCGGGGATATCCGGTAGGCGCGGCCTTTTTCTCCAGCGGCCGGCTTTATCCTGCGCTGGTCGGCAATGACATCGGCTGCGGCATGGCGCTGTGGCGCACGGAGCTGGACGCGACCAGGATCGGCGCGGACCAGCTGGAGAAGCGGCTCGGCAACATCGATGGGCCGCTCGACGCGTCATGGGCCGAGGCCGTGGCGCAGGTCGTGGCCAGCCAGTCGCTTCAGGGCGTGGGCCACGAGCACGCGCTGGGCACGATCGGCGGGGGCAATCACTTTGCCGAAGTGCAGCAGATCGACGAGATTCTCGACGAAGCCGCTGTGGCGGCGCTCGGGCTGGACCGCCGCCGGCTGGTGCTGCTGGTGCACAGCGGCTCGCGTGGGCTCGGCCAGGCGATCCTGCAAGACCATATCGAGCGCTTCGGCCACAGTGGCTTGAGCGGCGGCAGCCAGGATTGCGCCGACTATCTGGCCCGGCACGCACAGGCGCTGCGTTTCGCGCAGGGCAACCGCGAGCTGGTCGCGCGCCGCATGCTGGACCGGCTGCGTGGCGGCGGCGAGCGGGTGCTCGACGTCAACCACAACTTCCTGGCGGCGGCCACGATCGACGGCACCGCCGGCTGGCTGCACCGCAAGGGCGCCACGCCGGCCGACGCCGGGCCGGTGGTGATCCCGGGCTCGCGGGGGGACTACAGCTACCTGGTCGAGCCGGTAGCCGATGCGCGCAGCTTGCTGTCGCTGGCGCACGGCGCGGGCCGCAAATGGATGCGCGGCGAGTGCAAGAGCCGCTTGTCGGGGCGCTTTACCGTCGAGCAACTCAGCCGGACGCGCTTTGACAGCCGCGTGATCTGCCGCGACCGGCAGTTGATCTATGAGGAGGCGCCGCAAGCCTACAAGCCCATCGACAGCGTGGTGGCGGCGCTTTGCGACGCGGGCCTGGCAAGGCCGCTGGCGCGCCTGCGCCCCGTGCTCACGTACAAGACCAGCGGGGAGTGCTGCCGATGATCCTGCTACAACTTTCCGCGGCGCAAGGGCCATCCGAATGCTGCCTGGCAGTCAGCCGGGCGCTCCGGCGCCTGCTGCACGAGGCGGCGCTTTGCGGCGTGCAGATCGAGATCCTCGATGAGGAGGGCGGCGAGCGCGCGGGCACCCTGCGCTCGGTGCTGGTGAGCCTGGACGGCGAGCCGGCGCCGGACCTGGCGCGCCAGTGGGAGGGCACGGTGCAATGGACTTGCCCGAGCCCTTACCGGCCCCGGCATGCGCGCAAGAACTGGTTTATTGGCGTGGCGCGTTGCGCTGCGCCGTCGCCAGCCCTGGCGGGCGAGATCCGCTTTGAGACCTGCCGGGCCTCGGGGCCAGGCGGGCAGCACGTGAACCGTACCGAGTCGGCCGTGCGCGCCATCCATGTGGCTACCGGCATCAGCGTCAGGGTGCAGTCCGAGCGCAGCCAGCATGCCAACAAGCGCATTGCCACGTTGCTGATCGCGCACAAGCTGGCGCAGCGGGCGGACCAGAGCGTACTCGCCCAACGCGCCCAGCGGCGCTTGCTGCACCATCAGGTGGAGCGTGGCGCGCCAGTGCGGGTATTCAAGGGGGACCGCTTCGAGCCGGCCTGAGGCAAGTCCAAGAGGCAAGGCAAGGCAAGGCAAGGCAAGGCCACGACGCGGCGCCCGCGCGCGAGGGGCGGGGGCGCCACGCGCCCATTCCGATGCCGCGATATTGACAAAATATCTATATCTGGATAACCTGTCCATATGAAAAAACGCACCCCAGAACGCACGCCCGAGCAGCAAGCGCTGCTCGAGCAACTCAAACAGGTGGCCCAAGGGTTGAGCGAAACCTTCGCGCCCTTTTGCGAGGTGGTTGTTCACGATCTGCTGGACCCCAAGCACGCCATTCTTGCCATCCATAACAATCTGTCGGGCCGGCAGGTGGGAGACCCCGCAACCGAGCTGGGCCTTGCCCGGATCGCCGACCCCGAGTATCCGCAGGTGATCGCCAATTATGCGAATCAGTTCGCCGACGGGCGGCAGGCCAAGAGCACGTCGATCGGCATCAAGGATTCGACCGGAGGCTATGTGGCTGCCCTGTGCATGAACGTCGACCTGACGCTGTTCCGCAGCTTGCAGAACGTGCTGGGCCAGTTCGGCAGTGTGGACGCGGGCGCGGCCATGAAGGAGTCGCTCGACCCGGCCGGCGCGGATGCCATCCGGGCCCGCATCGATCAGTTTGCCGCGCGGCTGGCCACCACGCCGCGATCCCTCAAGGCCGAAGACAGGCGTGCGTTGCTGCGCGAGCTCAAGGAGGCGGGATTCATGGAGGTGCGCCGCGCCATGGAAATCGTGGCGCTGCATCTCGGCGTGTCGCGGGCTACGGTGTATAGCTATGCCAAGTGAAGCGCGTTTGCTCCTGCTCGACAAGAACCAGATCGAGTCACTGCTGCAGCCGGCGGATGCCATGGAGGCGGTGAGCGAAGCCTTTGCCCTGCATAGCCAGGGCGAGGGCCGTGTCTTTCCGCTGGTTCGGGAGCCGCTGGCGACCGGTGGCGTGTTCGGCATCAAGTCCGGCGACGTCCAGTCGCAAGGCCTGCTGGGTTTCAAGGCGGCCGGTTTCTGGCCGGCCAACCGCGAGGTGGGCGGCGAGCCGCATCAGGCCACGATCATGCTGATCGATCCGGCAACCGGGCGGCCAGTGTGCATGATCGATGGCAATGCCGTCACCACGATGCGCACCGGTGCCGCCGGCGGCCTGGGGCTTCAGTGGCTGGCGCGCCGGGACAGCGAGCGCCTGTGCCTGTTCGGCACTGGCGTGCAGGCGCGGATTCAGTTGACCTTTGCCCTTGCGCAGCTGCCCTCGCTCAAGCAGGTTCAATACGTTACGGTGACGGGCCAGCCCGACGCTGCGTTCGAGCGTGCCTTTGCCGAGCGCTGTGAGATCTCCCATGCCCCTGATCGCAATGCGGCGGTGGCGGGCAGCGACGTAGTGATCACCGCGACGCCTGGCGGCGGTGCGCTGTTCGACCTGCAAGCCGTGCAGCCGGGAACGCACCTGAACTGCGTGGGCGCGGACACCCGCGGCAAGCGCGAGTTGCCCGACGGCCTGCTGGCGCGCGCGCGGCTGTTCGTCGACGATCGGGCCCAGGCCCGCCAGATCGGCGAGACGCAGTGGGCGCCGGACACGCCGTGCACGGAAATCGGCGACGTGCTGGGCGGCAAGGTGCAAGTGGAGCGCCACGACACCGACATCACCGTCTTCGACATGACAGGCCTGGCGCTGCAGGACCTGACGGTGGCCCGCCTGCTCCAGCGGCGAGCCGCCACCGCGCAAGCTGGCACCAGCATTCACTGGCCCTGGTAGCCTTTTTACTCAAACGAGACTTAAGATCATGCTGAATCTACCGACCTTTGATGATGTGTCAGCCGCCGCCGGGCGGCTCGAGGGCTACGCGCACCGCACCCCCGTCATGCGCTCGCGCACCGCGGACAAGGAGGTGGGCGCGGAGCTCTTCTTCAAGTGCGAGAACCTGCAGCGCATGGGCGCCTTCAAGTTTCGTGGCGCCTTCAATGCGGTCTCGAAGTTCGACGAGCGCCAGAGGCGGGCGGGGGTGGTGACTTACTCGTCGGGCAATCACGCGCAAGGCATTGCGCTGGCGGCGTCGATTCTCGGCGTCCCCGCAACGATCGTGATGCCCCATGATGCGCCGGCCGCCAAGGTGGCCGCGACCCGGGGCTACGGCGCCAAGGTGGTCATTTATGACCGCTATACGGAAGATCGCGAGGCCATCGGCCGCAAGCTGGCCGAGGAACATGGCCTGACCCTGATCCCGCCGTATGACCACCCGGATGTCATCGCCGGGCAGGGCACCGCGGCCAAGGAGTTGTTCGAGGAAACCGGCGAGCTGGATGCCCTGTTCGTCTGCCTTGGCGGCGGCGGGCTGCTCTCCGGTTCCGCGCTGTCCGCGCGCGCGCTGGCTCCGCAATGCAAGATCTACGGCGTGGAGCCTGCTGCCGGCAACGACGGCCAGCAGTCGTTCCGCACTGGCTCGATCGTGCATATCGAGACCCCCAAGACCATCGCCGACGGCGCGCAGACGCAGCACCTTGGCAACTACACGTTCGAGATCATTCGCCGCGATGTCGATGACATCGTTACCGCGACCGACGACGAGCTGGTCGACTGCATGCGCTTCTTCGCATCGCGCATGAAGCTGGTGGTGGAACCCACCGGCTGCCTCGGCTTTGCCGCCGCGCGTGCCATGAAGGCAGAGCTGCAAGGCAAGCGCGTGGGTGTCATCATCAGCGGCGGGAACATCGATATCGACCGGTTCGCAGCGTTGCTTGCTGGCTGATTGGCCTGATTGGCGAGCGGGGCGGCTGGTGCGCATGGCACCGGCCAGCCATGCCGCGTGGCGCGGGTGACGCTGGCCCCGGCGGCATGATTGCCGGGGTCGGCGGCATCACAGCCAGGAACAGATTCGACCACTCCTACCGATCATCATCCGTGCGAGCCTGTCCATCAGGCTGCGCGTGCGATGGCGTTTGCCTTCACCGGAAATTCCCCCCTCCCCGGTGTCGCCATTGCATGCCTGGCGTCGCTCAGGCCATCCCCTCCATCCCCTCCATTGCTTTCGCTTTGCTGCCGTCGTCCGGCGGCACGCGCTTGCGTGCGCCTGCCACCGGCGCTGCGCGCTCGGCTTGCCAAAACACTTCGGGTTTTCATCGTGTTGACGGTTTGTCTAGTGTTGGATAATCTGTCTTATCGGCATGGGCAGGATGCACTGCGCGCCGATATTGGAAACTGGCCAGGAGGAGAAGCTTTGAAAACCACTAACAAACTTACCCGCTGGATCATGCTCAGCATGGTCCTGGGTGTCATCGTTGGTTATGCCTGTCACCGCATGGCGGCGGACGCGGCAGCTGCCAAGACGATCGCCGGGAATTTCTCGATCGTCACCGAGATCTTCCTGCGCATGATCAAGATGATCATCGCTCCGCTCGTATTCGCGACCCTGGTCTCGGGCATCGCGAGCATGGACGACACCAAGGCGATTGGCCGCATCGGCGCCAAGGCCTTGACATGGTTCATCCTCGCGTCACTTGTGTCGCTGAGCATCGGACTGCTGTTCGTGAACCTGGCGCAACCCGGTGTCAGCCTGAACATGGTTCTGCCGGACGCTGGCGCAAGCACGAATCTCAAGACCAGCGCACTCAACTTGAAAGAGTTCGTCACGCATATTTTCCCCAAGAGCATCTTCGATGCCATGGCGACCAACGAGATCATGCAGATCCTGATCTTCTCGCTTTTCTTCGGCATTGCGCTGGGCAAGACGACC
Organism: Cupriavidus sp. PET2-C1; assembly: GCF_054515855.1. Classification (NCBI taxonomy): domain Bacteria; kingdom Pseudomonadati; phylum Pseudomonadota; class Betaproteobacteria; order Burkholderiales; family Burkholderiaceae; genus Cupriavidus; species Cupriavidus sp. PET2-C1. Next base: position 2,124,100 of record NZ_CM137259.1, on the reverse strand, counting down.
AGCGGCTCGGGCCAGTTCCTGAAGCGGTCCGTCGACGAACTGATGCACGTGATGCTGAGCATCACGAATACGGTGATGTTGTTCGCGCCGGTCGGCATCTTTGCGGCGCTTGCCGCGGCCATCACCGTGCAGGGTCTTGACGTACTGGTGACCTATGGCAAGTTCATTGGCGCGTTCTATCTCGCTTTGCTGGCCCTGTGGGCCGTCCTCTTCATCGCGGGCTATGCGGTTCTCAAGGGACGCATGTTCGATCTGGCAAAGGGTATCCGCGAACCCATGATGATTGCCTTTTCCACCGCCAGCAGCGAGGCGGCTTACCCGAAGATGATCGAGCGGCTGCAGCGCTTCGGGGTCAAGAAGCGCCTGGTCGGCTTTGTCCTGCCGCTGGGCTATTCCTTCAACCTCGACGGCTCCATGGTGTATCAGGCGTTTGCGGCGGTCTTTATCGCGCAGGCCTTCGATATCCCTATGTCGCTCGGGCACCAGATCACCATGCTTTTGATCCTGATGGTCAGCAGCAAGGGCATGGCCGCGGTCCCGCGCGGCTCGCTGGTAGTGGTAGCCGCCATCTTGCCGATGTTCGGCTTGCCGGAGGCCGGCCTGTTGCTGGTGATGGGAATCGATCAGTTCCTGGATATGGGGCGCACGGCGACCAATGTCCTGGGCAATAGCATTGCCACTGCCGTCGTTGCCAAATGGGAAGGGGAACTGGGGACCGAGGAAGAGCTCGACCCGCTCTGCGGTGATCTGGGCGCCGGTCACGGTGATTCGGTCGAGCAAGCGATACCTTCCCCGGCGAGCCTGGTTTGATCGCACGGAAAAGCAATTTGCTTATGAGAATGCCGGGCATGCTCTTATAAGAAAGATATTGTTTCACTGGGGCAGAGTGCGCAATACGCTACGCACTTTGCCCGAGCACCTGCCATGTCCTTTCCTGTCTCATTCACAGCGCGCGCGTTCGCCGCGCTGACCGCTCTCGCTGCGTTGGCCAGCCTCCAGTCCGCGCGCGCCCAGAGTCCGATCCTGGAGCAGATCCGGGAATCCGGCACGATCGCGATGGGTTATCGCGAGGGCGCGCTGCCGTTCTCCTTCTCCGACATCAAGGGCCAGCCTTCGGGCTACGCCGTGGACTTGTGCCTGCGCGTGGCCGAGGCCGCGCGCCAGAAGCTCGGCCTGAAGGACCTGAAGGTGCGCTGGCTGCCGCTGACGGCGCAGAGCCGCGTGCCGGCGGTAATGAACGGCCTGGTGACCGTGGACTGCGCGCCCAACACCAATACGGTCGAGCGCCAGAAGCAGGTGGCATTTAGCGTATCGCACTATGTGTCGGTGGTACGCATGCTGGTTCGCGAGGATTCCGGCATTCAATCCCTTAGCGATCTGCGCGGCAAGGTCGTGGTCACCAGCGCGGGCTCCACCGGCGATCGCCACGTGCGCCGGCTCAAGACGCAGTACGCCTACAACGACGTGTACGCGAAGGACCATAACGAGTCCTTCCTGTTGCTGGAGACCGGTCGCGCCCAGGCCTTCGTGCTGGATGATGTGGTGCTGTACGGCCTGCGTGCCAATTCAAAGGCCCCGTCGCAATACACGGTCGTCGGGCCAGCGCTCTCCACCGAACGCAACGCGCTGATGCTGCCGAAATCCGATCCGGAATGGAAGCAGCTGGTCGACCAGACGTTGACCGCGGTCTTCGCCGGCCCGGAGGTGGTGGCATTGCAGAAGCGCTGGTTCCAGCAGGCGATCGGTACGCGCGGCATCAACCTTGCGCTGACGCCATCGCCCGAGGTGCTGGCCGCGTGGAAGCGTCCCACCGACGAGGCGGCAGAGTGAATCGGCCGATGCACGCCGCCCTGCCGACCTATGACGATGTGGTGGCCGCCGCCAACCGGCTGGCCGGGCACGCGTGGCGCACACCGGTGCTGCGTTCGCCCGCGATGGATGCCTGGGTCGGCGCCGAACTGTTCTTCAAGTGCGAGAACCTGCAACGTACCGGCGCTTTCAAGTTTCGCGGCGCCTTCAATGCGCTGGCGCGCTTCGATGCCGGGCAGCGCCGCCGCGGCGCGGTCGCGTTCTCCGGCGGCAACCACGCGCAAGGCATCGCGCTTGCCGGGCAGGTGCTTGGCATTCCGGTGACGGTGGTGATGCCGCGCGACGCGCCGGCGTCCAAGGTGGAGGCGACCCGTGCTTATGGTGCGCAGGTGGTCCTGTACGACCGCCAGGTGGACGACCGCGAAGCGATCACGCGGCGCTTGTCGGAAGAGCGCGGGCTGACGCTGATCCCGCCCTACGACCATGCCGATGTCATTGCCGGGCAAGGCACGGTCACGCGCGAATTGCTGGAGGAAACCGGCCCCCTCGATGCCCTGTTCGTTTGCCAGGGGGGCGGGGGGCTGCTCGGGGGGGCCGCCCTGGTGAAAGAACAGCTCTCGCCCGGCTGCCTGCTGTACGGCGTCGAGCCGCAGGCGGGCAATCATGGGCAGCAGTCGCTTCGCTGCGGCGACATCGTGCATATCGAGCCACCCGACACGATCGCCGACGGCGCGCGCGCCCAGCATCTCGGGGCGCTGACGTTCGGGCTGATCCGCCGCGGCGTGACCGACATCGTCGCCGTGCCGGACCACGCGCTGCGCGAATGCATGCGCATGTTCGCGCAGGCCATGAAGCTGGTGGTCGAGCCGACCGGCTGCCTTGGCCTTGCCGCCGCGCGCTATGCGGGGTTGCCGCTGCTGGGCAAGCGTGTTGGCATCATCGTCAGCGGCGGCAATGTGGATCTGGCGCGTTATGCGGCATTGCTGTCGGTGGACGCTTGCCCTGGCAGTGAAGCTGCAGCCGGCCCTGCCTCGGTTGCCCGCGCGCAGTTGAACGGCATATCTTCGTAGTCGATCAGCCGCGTCTTCTTGACCAGCCGATAGCCAAGCCAGAGAAGCAGGAACAGCGGCACGCCGATATACGTGCCGACAATCTCCAGCCAGCGCCCGCGCACGTCGGAGAAGGCCTGGTAGTTCTGGCCAAGCACGATCACCACGCACAGCACGATGGCAAAGATGGGGCCAAACGGGTAGAGCGGCGAGCGGTAGGCCAGGTCGGACGGCTTGTAGCCCTGGTGCACCAGCCCGCGGCGAAAGCGGTAGTGGCTGATGGCGATACCGAGCCAGGCGATAAAGCCAGTCATGCCGGACGTGTTCAGCAGCCACAGGTAGACCGCCTTGTCGCCAAACAGCGAGCTGAGGAAGCACAGGGCGCCGACGGCGGTGGTGGCGAACAGCGCGACGTAGGGCACGCCGCTGGCGGACAGGCGCGCCAGCGCGCGCGGCGCCCGCCCGCTGACCGCCAGCCCGTAAAGGATCCGGGTGGAGGCGTACATGCTGGAGGTGCCGGCGGAGAGCAGGGCGGTCAGCACCACGGCATTCATCAGGCCGGCGGCGAAGGCCAGGCCGGCGTGGCGGAACACCAGCGCGAAGGGGCTGACGCCGATGTCGGTGACGTCGTTGCGCAGCAGGCTGGGGTCGGTATAGGGGATCAGCACGCCGATGATCAGGATCGCCAGCACGTAGAACAGCAGGATGCGCCAGAAGGTCTGGCGGATGGCGCGCGGGATGGTGCGTGCCGGGTCGGCGGCTTCGCCAGCAGCCACACCGACCGTTTCCGTGCCCTGGAAGGAGAACCCGGCGATCATGGCCACGCCGAACATGGCGGGGATGCCGCCAACAAAGGGGGCATCGCCCAGCGTGAAGTTGTGCCAGCCGGACTGCGGGCCGCCCTGCATGATGCCGAAGATCATCATCAGGCCGGCAGCCAGGAAGATCAGGATCGTGGCCACCTTGATCAGCGCGAACCAGTACTCGGCCTCACCGAAGCCGCGTACCGAAAACGCATTGAGGCCAAACATCAGCAGCAGGAAGCCCGCGCTCCACACCACGCCGGAGACGTGCGGAAACCAGTACTGCATCACTAGCTGCGCCGCCGCCAGCTCCACGGCAATCGTGACCGCGAGGCTGAACCAGTAACTCCAGCCGAGCGCGAAGCCAAAGCCTTCTTCTACGTACAGCGCGCTGTAGGTGACGAAAGAGCCGGCCACCGGCATATGCACGGCGAGCTCGCCCAGGCTGGTCATCAGGCAGTACACCATCAGCCCGATCAGGCAGTACATCAACAGTGCGCCACCGGGCCCCGCCTGGGAGATCGACGCGCCGGAGGCGACGAACAGCCCGGTGCCGACCGCACCGCCGATGGCGATCATGGTCAGGTGGCGGGCCTTGAGTTTGCGCTGCAGGTCGTCGTGCTCGACGACAGGGTGCTGGTGAGGATGGGGATGTGGATGGGAAGACATCAGGGTCACTGGAAACTTCGGCGGACGGGGCCGCGGCTTCGGCACGGGCGACGCCTTGTGGGGCGCCCGTGCGGGCAAAGGGCGCGAGTCTACCGGGTTATCCGGGTAAATCCGAGGGTTGCGGCGGTTTATGTCAGGAAAGTCGTCTACTGTGACTAGAGGTATTCCTCAGGGGCTGGGCAATGTGCTGCATGGGCCATGAGACTCCGGGCTTACCCTAGTTTTTTTGGTGGCCTTTGCCAGCCTTTCGGCAGCCTGAATGCACGCGGGCGAGATCCGCCATGAATGAGGCGCATGGGAGTGCCAGCGAAGCCCCAAAATGAAATTGAACGACCGTGCTATTTTGTGTATGCTTGATCCGCTCGCGATAGGGTGGGCACGGGCCGAGGGCGGCAAGCACAGTGCTTCCCTGGTGGCCGGGCGGTGGTTTGGGGCCCCGCGGAAAAACATAATTCGAGAATTCGAATCCCGAGACAACTTCTAGTTACCAAAGGAACCAGCATGACAGCGCAGTATCAGGTTCAGGACGGCGTCGCCGTCATCACGCTCGACAATCCCCCCGTCAATGGCCTGGGTCTCAGCACCCGGCTTGGCATCGTCGAAGGCATGACCCGTGCGCTGGACGATGCGGCCGTCAAGGCCATCGTCATTACCGGCGCCGGCAAAGCCTTCTCGGGCGGCGCCGACATCCGTGAATTCAATACGCCCAAGGCTACCCAGGAACCGACGCTGCACTCGGTGATCAAGGTCGTGGAAGGCTCGAGCAAGCCCGTCGTGGCGGCGATCCATTCCGTTGCCATGGGCGGTGGCCTGGAGCTGGCGCTGGGTTGTAACTACCGTGTGGCTTCGAAGGGCGCGCAGATCGCCCTGCCGGAAGTGAAGCTGGGCCTGCTGCCCGGCGCTGGCGGCACGCAGCGCCTGCCGCGCGTGATCGGACTGGAAGCTGCCCTGAACATGATCGTGTCGGGCAACGCCATCCCCAGCGAAAAATTCGCAGGCACCAAGCTGTTCGACGAGATCGTCGACGGCGACGTGCTGCCCGCAGCCGTGGCGTTTGCCAAGACGGCGGCGGCCAACCCCGGCCCGTACCCCAAGGTGCGCGACCTGAAGGTCAAGCACGAGAACGCGGAAGGCTTTATCGCTTTCTCGCGCAATACCGTGGCGGCCGTCGCCAAGAACTTCCCGGCGCCGCTGAAGTGCGTGGATGCCGTGGCCGCCTCGCTCAAGCCGTTCGAAGCTGGCCTGAAGGCCGAGCGCGAAGGCTTCATGTACCTGATCACCACGCCCGAATCGCGCGCGCTGCGTCACGCCTTCTTTGGCGAACGCGCCGCCAGCAAGATTCCTGACGTGCCCGAAGGCACCGCGACCCGCAAGATCGAGAAGGTCGCCGTGATCGGCGCTGGCACCATGGGCGGCGGCATCACCATGAACTTCCTGAACGCCGGGGTGCCGGTGATCATGCTGGAAACCAAGCAGGAAGCGCTGGACCGCGGCGTGGCCACGATCCGCAAGAACTACGAGAACAGCGCCAAGAAGGGCAAGCTCACGCAAGAGAAGGTCGAGCAGCGCATGGGCCTGCTGACCACCACGCTGTCCTATGACGAGATCAAGGACGCGGACATGGTCATCGAGGCTGTGTTCGAAGAAATGGGCGTCAAGGAAATCGTCTTCAAGAAGCTGGATGAAGTGATGAAGCAGGGTGCGATCCTGGCTTCGAACACCTCCACGCTGGACGTCAACAAGATCGCCTCCTTCACCAAGCGCCCGCAAGACGTGGTCGGCATGCACTTCTTCAGCCCGGCCAACGTGATGAAGCTGCTGGAAGTGGTGCGCGGCGAGAAGACCGGCAAGGATGTGCTGGCAACCGTCATGCAGGTCGCCAAGAAGATCAAGAAGACCGCCGTGGTATCGGGCGTGTGCGACGGCTTTATCGGCAACCGCATGATCGAGCAGTACAGCCGCCAGGCTGGCTACCTGCTGGATGAAGGCGCGCTGCCGGAGCAGGTGGACAAGGCCATCGAGAAGTTCGGCTTTGCCATGGGTCCGTTCCGCATGGGCGACCTGGCCGGCAACGACATCGGCTGGGCGATCCGCAAGCGCCGCGCGATCGACAAGCCGGAGATCCAGTACTCCAAGACCGCCGACCTGCTGTGCGAACTGGGCCGCTATGGCCAGAAGACCGGCGCGGGCTGGTACGACTACAAGGCGGGCGACCGCAAGCCGTACCCGAACCAGCAGGTCAACGACATGATCGTGCAGCACTCCAAGGACCTGGGCATCACCCGCCGCAAGATCTCCGATGAGGAAATCGTCGAGCGCCTGGTGTTCGCGCTGGTCAACGAAGGCGCCAAGATCCTGGAAGAAGGCATTGCCTCCAAGGCCTCGGATATCGACATGGTCTACCTGACCGGTTACGGTTTCCCGCTGTTCCGCGGCGGCCCGATGCTGTACGCGGACCAGGTTGGCCTGTTCAATGTGGCGCAGTCGATGGCGCGTTATGCCAAGGGCTACCACGGCGAAGCCTGGCAGGCAGCTCCGCTGCTGGTCAAGCTGGCTGGCGAGGGCAAGGGCTTCAACGGCTAAATGCAGCCAAGGCGATTTCGCGCGGCGCAGCCAGGCCGCGCGGGGTTCTCATCACTGATCGCAAACCGGTCACCAAGCGAGGAGTAGCGGCATGGCCAAGCAATACGGCCCCGAAGATTGCCTGCTGGTCATCGACGTGCAGAACGACTTCATGCCGGGCGGCGCGCTTGCCGTGGCGCAGGGCGATGACGTCGTGCCCGTGATCAACCGCCTCGCGACGGCGTTTGCGCGCGTGGTGCTGACCCAGGACTGGCATCCCGCCGATCACGTTTCGTTTGCTGCCAACCATGCCGGCAAGCAGCCGTTCCAGATCGTGGCGTTGCCCTATGGCCAGCAAGTCTTGTGGCCCACGCATTGCGTGCAGGACACCCACGGCGCGGCGCTGCATGCCGGGCTGGAAGTGCCGCAAGCGCAGATGGTGATCCGCAAGGGCCATCACCGCGAGGTGGATAGCTACTCGGCCTTCATGGAGGCCGACCGCGCCACCCCGACGGGGCTCGCGGGCTATCTGCGCGAGCGTGGCGTGCGCCGGGTGTTTTGCGTGGGACTGGCAACGGATTACTGCGTTGCCTGGAGCGCGCTGGATGCCCGGGCGGCGGGGTTCGAGGCCGTCGTGGTCGAGGATGCCTGCCGCGCCATCGACCTCGACGGGTCGCTGGCGCGTGCGTGGCAAGACCTGGAAGCCGCGGGCGTGCGACGCCTGCAATCGGCCGCCGTGCTGTCCTGAAACCGAAGAATCGCCAAGCCAACCCGAGCTGACACGGCTGAACCCAGCCAACGACATATTGCATGACACTGCCGGACGTGAACGCACGCCGCAGGTCACCAGATACCAGAGATACCGAGGAGCAAGACATGAAAGAGGCAGTCATCGTTTCCACCGCACGTACCGGCCTGGCCAAAAGCTGGAAGGGTGCTTTCAACATGACCCACGGCGCGACCCTGGGCGGCCACGCGGTCCAGCACGCCATTGCGCGCGCCAAGATCGACGCCGGCGAAGTGGAAGACGTGCTGATGGGCTGTGCCAACCCGGAAGGCGCCACCGGCGCCAATATCGCGCGCCAGATCGCGCTGCGCGCGGGCTGCCCGGTTACCGTGCCCGGCGCCACCGTGAACCGTTTCTGCTCGTCCGGCCTGCAAACCATCGCCATGGCCGCGCAGCGCGTGATCGCCGATGAAGGCGACATCTTCGTGGCCGGTGGCGTGGAGAGCATTTCCTGCGTGCAGCAGGAAATGAACCGCCACATGATCCAGGAAAACTGGCTGACCAAGAACAAGCCGGAAATCTACTGGAACATGCTGCAAACCGCCGAGAACGTGGCCAAGCGCTACAACATCTCGCGCGAGCGCCAGGACGAATACGGCGTGCGCAGCCAGCAGCGCGCCTTCGCCGCCCTGGAAGCCGGCAAGTTCAACGATGAAATCGTGCCGATCACGGTGCTCGCCGGCATGGCCGACAAGGCGACCGGCCAGCTGATGACCAAGGAAGTCACGGTCTCGGCCGACGAAGGCATCCGCGGCGATACCACGCTGGAAGCCGTGTCGAAGATCCGCACCGCCATGCCCGGCGGCGTGGTGTCGGCAGGCAACGCATCGCAATTCTCCGACGGCGCTTCGGCGGTCGTGGTGATGGACTCGAAGGTGGCCGAGGCCCGCGGCCTGCAGCCGCTGGGCGCCTTCCGCGGCTTTGCCGTGGCCGGTTGCGAGCCTGACGAAATGGGCATCGGTCCGGTGTTCGCGGTGCCCAAGCTGCTGAAGAAAGCCGGCCTGACGGTGGCCGACATTGGACTGTGGGAACTGAACGAAGCCTTCGCCGTGCAGGTGCTGTACTGCGCCGACACCCTGGGCATCCCCATGGACCGCCTGAACGTCAATGGCGGCGCCATCGCGGTGGGCCACCCCTATGGCGTGTCGGGCGCCCGCCTGGTCGGCCACGCGCTGATCGAGGGCAAGCGCCGTGGCGCGAAGTACGTGGTGGTCACCATGTGCATCGGCGGTGGCCAGGGTGCTGCCGGCCTGTTCGAAGTCTTCTGAGGCGGCACGGTACCGTGAGCGATTCAGCCGACCCGATGCTGGCCCATGGCCGGGAGGTGCTGGCCAGCCAGCCCTTCTCGGTGCTGGCCAGCGCGGCCATGGCCGCGCCGGTGGTGGCCTCCGGGTACAAGATCAACTACCTGCGTCCGGCGATCGGCGACACGCTGATCGCCCGCCTGGGCGAAGGCCGCTAGGCACGGCAGGCAAGAGACGGGCGCGCGAGCGCCTTTTTCTTTCCCCGCGCCATGTTGAGATACAGAATTTGCGGTGTGCCATGAGAGCGCGCCGTTGTGGAGACAGCGACGATCTCCGCCGCGAGGCTTGCCGTTGATGCAGCCGCCGCCGGGTCGCGCATCTTTGATTTTCCCTTTCAGTCTGGGAGCCGTTTCCTGCCATGTCGCTGATCCTTTCCCGCCGTGACCTGAACTTCGTGCTGTACGAATGGCTCAAGGTCGAAGGGCTGACCCGCATTCCGCGCTACGCCGACCATTCCCGCGAGACCTTCGACGCCGCGCTCGATACCTGCGAGAAGATCGCCACCGACCTGTTTGCGCCGCACAACAAGAAGAACGACCAGCAAGAGCCGCATTTCGACGGCGACACCGTCAGCATCATCCCCGAGGTCAAGACCGCGCTGAAGGCTTTTTGCGAGGCCGGCCTGATGGCCGCCGGGCAGGACTACGACATCGGCGGCATGCAACTGCCGGTGGTGGTGGAGAAGGCCGGCTTTGCCTACTTCAAGGGCGCCAATGTCGGCACCAGCTCCTATCCCTTCCTGACCATCGGCAACGCCAACCTGCTGCTCACGCACGGCACGCCGGCGCAGGTAGAGACCTTCGTCAAGCCGGAGATGGAAGGCCGCTTTTTCGGCACCATGTGCCTGTCCGAGCCGCAGGCAGGCTCGTCGCTGTCCGACATCACCACGCGCGCCGACTACGAGGGCGAATCGCCGCTCGGCCAGCAATACCGCCTGCGCGGCAACAAGATGTGGATTTCGGCCGGCGAGCATGAGCTCTCCGACAATATCGTCCACCTCGTGCTGGCCAAGATTCCCGGCCCGGACGGCAAGCTGATCCCGGGCGTGAAGGGCATCTCGCTGTTTATCGTGCCGAAATACCTGGTCAACGCCGACGGCAGCCAGGGCGAGCACAACGACGTGGTGCTGGCTGGCTTGAACCACAAGATGGGCTATCGCGGCACCACCAACTGCCTGCTGAACTTCGGCGAAGGCATGAAGTACAAACCGGGCGGCAAGGCAGGGGCCATTGGTTACCTGGTGGGCGAGGCCCACAAGGGCCTGGCCTGCATGTTCCATATGATGAACGAGGCCCGCATCGGCGTGGGCCTGGGCGCGGTCATGCTGGGCTATACCGGCTACCTGCACTCGGTCGATTACGCGCGCAACCGCCCGCAAGGCCGCCCGATCGGCCCCGGCGGCAAGGATCCGGCCAGCCCGCAGGTGCGGCTGGTGGAGCATGCGGACATCCGGCGCATGCTGCTGGCGCAGAAGAGCTATGTGGAAGGCGGGCTGGCGCTCAACCTGTATTGCGCGCAACTGGTGGACCAGGAGCGTGCAGCGCAGGGCGCCGAGCATGAACGCCTGGCACTGCTGCTCGATATCCTCACGCCGATCGCCAAGAGCTGGCCGTCGCAGTGGTGCCTGGAAGCCAACAACCTGGCCATCCAGGTGCATGGCGGCTACGGCTACACCCGCGAGTACAACGTCGAGCAGTTCTACCGCGACAACCGCCTCAACCCGATCCATGAAGGCACGCACGGCATCCAGGGCCTGGACCTGTTGGGCCGCAAGGTGGTGATGAAGGACGGCGCGGCCTTCAAGGCGCTGGGCGAAGAGATCCAGGCCACCATCGGCCGCGCCCTGGCCAGCGGCGATGCCGCGCTGGGCAGCCACGCGAAGGCGCTGGGCGCCGCCGTCACGCGCGTGGCGCAAGTCACGCAGGCGCTGTGGGCGGCGGGCGACGCCAAGGTGACGCTGGCCAACGCCTCGGTCTACCTGGAAGCCTTCGGCCATGTCGTGCTGTCGTGGACCTGGCTGGAGCAGGAACTGGTGGCGCAAGCCGCGCTGGCGGGGGCCAAGGGCCAGGAAGACCAGGACTTTTATCGCGGCAAGCTGGCGGCGGCGGCGTACTTCTTCCGCTGGGAGCTGCCCAAGGTGGGCCCGCAGCTGGACCTGCTGGCCTCGCTCGACCGCACCACGCTGGACATGCAGGACGCCTGGTTCTGAGCGGCAGCCACACAAGATGAACGAGCGCGCGCAGCGATCTGCGCGCGCCATACCAAATCGGGAGACACCATGAACACCATCCAGCAATTGTTCGACCTCAAGGGCAGGACGGCACTGATCACCGGCGGCTCGCGCGGGCTTGGCCTGCAGATCGCCGAAGCGCTTGGCGAGCAGGGCGCGCGTATCGTGCTGTCGGCGCGCAAGGCCGATGAGCTGCAAGCGGCGCAAGCCCACCTCAAGGCGCTTGGCATCGATGCCGAGTGGATCGCCGCCGACGGCGCGCGCGATGCGGATATCGTGCGCCTGGCCGACGAGGCCCTGGCCAAGCTGGGCCATATCGACATCCTGGTCAACAATGCCGGCGCCACCTGGGGCGCGCCTGCCGAAGATCACCCCGTGGAAGCGTGGGACAAGGTGATGAACCTGAATATCCGCGGCGTGTTCCTGCTGTCGCAGCGCATCGGCAAGCTGTCGATGATTCCGCGCCGCTATGGCCGCATCATCAACGTGGCCTCCATCGCCGGCCTGGCGGGCAACCCGCCGGGATCGATGGAAACCATCGCCTACAACACCTCCAAGGGCGCGGTGGTGAACTTCACCCGCACGCTGGCGGCCGAGTGGGGCGAGCACAACATCACGGTGAACGCGCTGGCGCCGGGCTTCTTCCCCTCCAAGATGACGCAGGGCTCGCTGGACCGCCTTGGGGTGGATGCCATGTGCGCATCGGTGCCGCTGCACCGGCTGGGCGACGACGAAGACCTGAAGGGCGCGGCGCTGCTGTTCGCCAGCGCCGCCGGCAAGCACATCACCGGCCAGGTGCTGGCGGTGGATGGCGGCGTGAGCGCGGTATAAAGTCCATGCTCCAATGCGGTTGGCCCGTGCGGGGCGGGGCTTTCCGCCTCGCCAGCCGGCCAGCCGTACCGTCTTCGCCACACTAGCAACTATGACTAAAACCAACGGATTTCCCCTCAAGATTCCCTTCCTTGCCGATCTTGGCGTGCAATGTACCCGCATGGACAAGGAGGGCAGCGAGATCGAACTGGCGCTGGAAACGCGTCACCAGAACAGCTGGGACATGGCCCATGGCGGTGTGCTGATGACGCTGCTCGACGTGGCCATGGCCATCGCCGGCCGCGCAACCGATCCCGATGGCCGCGGGGTAGTGACCATCGAGATGAAGACCAGTTTCATGGCGCCCGGCCGCGGCAAGCTCATCGCGCGCGGCCAGTGCGTGCACCGTACCAGCACCATGGCCTTTTGCGAGGCGGAGATCGTCGACGCCGATGGCAAGACCGTGTCGCGCGGGTCGGGCACGTTCAAGTTCGTCAAGCGCGTGCCCCCGCAACGTGCCGCGAGCGGCGCTTCGGATACCGGCGCGGACGGCTGAGGCCGCAGGACAGGGACGCAATATCAGCCACAAGACCGGCAGGGCCACTAGAGCTAGAGCCGGCGGCGCGCAGCAGCTGTAAAACAAAACATGGAGACAAGATGCTGTTTGAACGGATTGCCGCCACGCGGCGATTGAAACTGACCGTGCTCGCCGCCTTCGGCGCAGGAGCCCTTGCCATGTATCAGCCGGGCCAAGCCCAGAATGCACCTGTTCCTTCGGCCGGCGCGCCGGTAGCCGCACCGGCCGCACCGGCCTCACCGGCTGCACTGGCGTTCCCGGACGCGGTGGCCACCGATCCCGTTGCAGCGGGCTGGATGCAGGGCTTTCCTCCCGCAGCCGCCAAGATCATCAGCTTTACCCCGGCCAGCAACGGCTTCCCGCGCACGCGCTGGAGCTTTTCGCATATCCGTGAACTGGTCCCGACCGCCGCGGTCTGGCACGGGCGCGGCCCGGTTTCGGCACTGCCGCGTGCCGAGCGCGATATCGGTGGCGTGCCGTTTACCGATGCCGACGGCACCCGCCGCACGTTCAGCGACATGCTGGGCCTGACCTATACCGACGGCATCCTGGTGATGCATAAGGGCCGCGTGGTGTACGAGAAGTACTTCGGCGCGCTGGATGACCATACGCCGCACATCGCCATGTCGGTCACCAAGTCCTTCGTCGGCACGCTGGCCGCCATGCTGGTGGCGGACGGCAAGCTAGACCCCGCCGCGCCCGTTACTCGCTACCTGCCGGAGATGGCGGGCACCGCCTACGGCGATGCCACGGTGCGCGAAGTCATGGACATGACGGTGGGCGTCAAGTACTCCGAAAACTACGCCGATCCCAAGGCCGAGGTCTGGGACTACAGCCGCGCCGGCGGCATGATGCCGCGCGAGCCCGCCTATGCCGGGCCCAAGACGTTCTATGAATTCCTCGTCACCTTGAAGAAGGAAGGCGAGCATGACCAGGCCTTCGCCTACAAGACCGTCAATGCCGAAGTCCTGGCCTGGATCGTCAAGCGCGTGTCCGGGCAGTCGCTGGCCAAGCTGCTTTCAGAGCGCGTCTGGCAAAAAATGGGCGCGGAGAACGATGCCTACTTCATGGTGGACAGCATCGGCAGCGAGTCCGGTGGCGGCGGCCTGAACACCACGCTGCGCGACCTGGCCCGCTTTGGCGAGACCATGCGCAACGGCGGCCGCTTCAACGGCCACCAGGTCATCCCGGCCGAAGTCGTGGCGGACATCCGCCGCGGCGGCGATCCCGCCAAGTTTGCCAAGGCTGGCTATGCCACCTTGCCCGGCTGGAGCTATCGTTCGATGTGGTGGGTCTCGAACGACGACCACGGCGTGTTCGAGGCGCGCGGCATCCACGGCCAGCGTATTTACGTCGATCCCAAGGCGGAGCTCACCATCGTGCGCTACGCCTCGCATCCCGTCGCCGCCAACGGCGCCAACGACCCCGTCACGCATCGCGCGTATCGGGCACTGGCGCTGTCATTGATGAAATAGCAAAACAAGCCAGCCAGCCGACCCGCTAGCTGGCAACCACCCACAACGAACGACAAAGGACGAGTGTCCTTGTCCATTTCACTGTAAGGAAGCCATCATGTCGAACACCTACAAGCGCATCGTCCTGGCATCGCGCCCCACCGGCGCCGTGACCCCTGAGAACTTCCGCCTGGAAGAAGTGCCTGTGCCCGAGATCGGCGAAGGCGAGGTGCTGGTCCGCAATCATTTCCTGTCGCTCGATCCGTATATGCGCGGCCGCATGAACGAGGGCAAGTCGTACGCCACCCCGCAGCCGCTGGGCGATGTGATGATCGGCGGCACGGTCGGCGAGATCGTGGCGACGAAGAACCCCAAGTACGCTGTCGGCGACAAGGTGGTCGGCATGTTCGGCTGGCAGGAAATGGGCGTCACCAACGGCCTCGGCATCCAGAAGGTCGATACCACCCATATTCCGCTGTCGGCCTATCTTGGCTCGGTCGGCATGCCCGGCGTCACGGCCTGGTATGGCCTGAACAAGATCATCCAGCCGAAGGCCGGCAAGACCATCGTGGTGAGCGCGGCCTCCGGCGCGGTCGGCAGCGTGGTGGGCCAGCTGGCCAAGCTCCAGGGCTGCCGCGTGGTCGGCTTTGCCGGCGGCAAGGACAAGTGCGACTACGTGGTCAATGAACTGGGCTTCGATGCCTGCGTTGACTACAAGGCGGCCAAGGACAGCAAGGAGCTGTACACGATGTTCAAGGAAGCCACCCCGGACGGCGTGGATGGCTATTTCGAGAACGTCGGCGGCGAGATCCTCGACACCGTGCTGGCCCGCATGAATGCCTTCGGGCGCATCGCCATCTGCGGCATGATTGCCGGCTACGATGGCCAGCCGATGCCGCTGAAAAACCCGCAGCTGATCCTGGTGTCGCGCCTGACCGTGGAAGGCTTTATCGTGTCCGAACACATGGACGTGTGGCCGCAAGCGCTGCAAGAGCTGGGCACCGCGGTGGCGCAAGGCAAGCTCAAGTTCCGCGAGAGCGTCGCGCAAGGCCTGGCGAGCGCGCCGGAAGCGTTCATGGGCCTGCTCAAGGGCAAGAATTTCGGCAAGCAGCTGGTCAAGCTGGTTTAAGCCAGAGGCATGCACCGAAGCCGCCGAGCGGGCCAGAGCCGCGCACCATGACGACGGCTGTTTCTCCCTCTTCCCTCAGGGGAAGAGGGGAGCAAACCAACTACAAGCAAGGAGACACCCCATGAATGCGCCAGGCCAACACACCAAGCCCGAGGCCGACCAGGACGAAATGGCCGCCGGCCTGTCCGAAGCGGTCAAGGCCAAGTACCGCGTACTGCCGCGCCCGCCGAAGTTCGATACGCCGGCGGAGGAGCGCCTGCACCGCAAGCAGCGGCTGGCCGCGGCCTTCCGCTTGTTTTCCAAGTTCGGCTTCGACGAAGGCGTCGCCGGCCACATCACCGCGCGCGATCCCGAGTTCCCGGATACGTTCTGGGTCAACCCGTTCGGCGTGCATTTCAGCCAGGTCAAGGTGTCCAACCTGATCCGCTGCGATCACCATGGCGACGTGGTGGAAGGCGATTACCCGGTCAACGCCGCGGCCTTCGCCATCCACTCGCGCGTGCACCAGACCCGTGAAGACGCGGTCGCTGCCGCGCACTCGCACAGCACCTATGGCCGCGCCTGGTCCACGCTGGGCCGCACGCTCGACCCGCTGACGCAGGACGTGTGCGCCTTCTACAACGACCATGCCCTCTATGACGATTTCGGCGGCGTGGTGGTGGAGTTGGACGAAGGCCAGCGCATCGCCAACGCGCTGGGCAGCAACAAGGCCGCGATCCTGCAGAACCATGGCCTGCTGACGGTGGGCAAGACGGTAGACGAAGCCGCCTGGTGGTTCATCACCATGGAGCGCTCGTGCCAGGTGCAGTTGCTGGCCGAGGCCGCTGCCGCGCGCACCAATGCGCCGCTGAAGGTGATCTCCGACGCCGCGGCAAGCCAGGCGTATTCGATCGTCGGCACCGCGCAGGCGGGCTGGTTCCAGTTCCAGCCGCTGTACGCCCGCATCGTCAAGGAACAGCCCGACCTGCTGGATTGAAGTCATGGCCGCCTTTGCTCCATTTACTGGCAAGGTCGTGCTGATCACCGGCGCGTCCGACGGCATTGGCGCCGAACTGGCCCTGCTGCTGGCGCAGCAGGGCGCGCGGCTTGCGCTGGCGGCGCGCCGTGTCGACATGCTGCAGGCGCTGGCGGAGCGCATCCGCCGCCAGCACCCGGCTGCCGACGTCGGCGTGTGGCGCGTCGACGTGTCGGACGAGTTCGACTGCCGGCGGCTGGTGGCCACGGTGGTGGCGCAGTACGGCGGGCTCGACGTGCTGGTCAACAATGCCGGCGTGTCCGCCCACGGCTACTTCGAACAAGTATCGGACTACAGCTACTACGAGCAGGTCATGCGCGTGAACTACTTCGGCGCCATGTGGTGCACGCGCGAGGCGCTGCCGCACCTGCGCGAGCGCGGCGGCCTGATGGTGGCGGTGTCCAGCCTGGCCGGCAAGATCGGCGTGCCGGGCCGCACCGCCTACTCGGCCAGCAAGTTCGCGCTGGCGGGATTCTGCGAGGCGCTGCGGGCCGAGTTGCGCGGGTCTGGCGTGGATGTGTGCGTGGTGTTTCCCGGCGTGGTGGCGACCGATACGCGCATCAACGGCTTTGGCCCCGACGGCCGCCCACTGGGCGAGAGCCGCCTGCGCGAGGAGGGGGCCATGAGCGCGCAGGAATGCGCGCGCCAGATGCTGGCGGCCATGGTCGCGCGCAAGCGCGAACTGGTGATGACCGGCAAGGGCCGGCTTGGGCTGTGGCTCAAGCTGCTGGCGCCGCGCCTGGTCGAGAACATGGCGCTCAAGGCGCTGAAGCAAACGGGGCGGTAGTGTCGTATTGCTGTTGACATCGTGACAGCATGACAGCCGTGACAGAGGAGGTCGATCAATAGCAGGCACGCGCCTTGCTGATACCCGTGGCGGCATCCGCCCGGCGCACTGGCAGCAGGCATAAGAGAAATTTCAGGCTGAATTTAATCTGGCTTCAGGCTGGCTTCAGACTGGCAACACAAGCGATTCCGACACCATGGCAGACCTTATCCTTCACCAGTACGCAACGTCGCCGTTCTCCGAGAAGATCCGCCTGCTGATGGGCGCGAAGGGCCTGGCGTGGCAAGCGGTCGAAATCCCGCCCATCATGCCAAAGCCGGACGTGGTGGCGCTGACCGGCGGTTACCGCCGCACCCCGATCCTGCAGGTGGGGGCCGACATCTATTGCGACACCGCGTTGATCTGCGAGGTGATCGACAGCGTGGCGCCCGCGTGCCCGCTCTATCCCGCCGCGCAAGCCGCCACCACGCGCCTGGTCGCTGGCTGGATCGACACCGCGCTGTTTACCGCCGCCGTCACCTACCTGTTCCAGCCGGCCGGCGCGCAAAGCATGCTGGGCCACCTCACGCCGGCGCAAATGCAGGCTTTCGCGGCGGATCGCAAGGCCATGCGTGGCGAAACCAATGCACTGCGCATGCCGTTGCCCGAGGCCATCGCCATGCTGCATGAAACCTTCGGGCGGCTCGAGCAGCAATTCAAGGCGGGCGTGGCGCATGTGGCCGGGGCCGAGCTGTCGGTGGCGGATTTTTCGCTGTACCACAATGTCTGGTTTATCCAGCGTGCCAGTGAGCTGGCCAAGCTGCTGGATGCGTATCCGGCGGTGCAAGCCTGGTATGCGCGCATGAAGGCCTTTGGCCATGGCTCGGTGCGCGTGGTCAGCGCGGAGTCGGCGCTGGAGGTGGCACGGCACGCCGATCCGGCCGCGTTGCCAGGCGGGGTGGCTGCCGGCAGCGGCTTCGAAGCGGGCGACGCTGTCACCGTGACGCCGACGGACTACGCGCGCGATCCCGTCGCCGGCGTGCTGGTGGCGCTGGACGCCCACCGTGCCACGTTGCGCCGCCAGGATCCGCGTGCGGGTGCGGTCAATGTGCATTTCCCGCGCCAAGGTTATCAAGTGCAGCGCGCGGGCTAAGGCCCGCGCGCGGCAAGGCTATCCCATAACAACGACAGCAACGAGAGGCAGACAACATGAAGCAATTCCAAGGCAAGGTGGCAGTGATCACCGGCGGTGCATCGGGCTTCGGCAAGGAATTCGCCAAGCTGGGTGCGGGACTCGGCATGAAGCTGGTGCTGGCCGACGTGCAGGAAGACGCACTGGACGCCACCGTGGCGGAGTTCAAGGCGCAAGGCGTGCCGGTGATCGGCGTGCGCGTGGATGTGTCCAAGGCCGAGCAGGTGCAGGCGCTGGCCGATGCCGCCATCGCCGCCTTTGGCCAGGTCAACCTGCTGTTCAACAACGCCGGCGTGGGCGCGGGCGGCCTGATGTGGGAAAACACCGAGCGCGACTGGGAGTGGGTGCTGGGCGTCAACCTCTTTGGCGTGATCCACGGCGTGCGCATCTTTACCCCGCTGATGCTCGCGGCCGCGGCCAAGGACCCCTCGTTCGAAGGCCATATCGTTAATACGGCCTCCATGGCCGGCTTGCTCAGCCCGCCCGCGATGGGCGTCTACAACGTCTCCAAGCACGCCGTGGTTTCCCTGTCCGAGTCGCTGTACCAGGATCTCAGCCTGGTCAGCGAGCAGGTGCGCTGCTCGGTGCTGTGCCCGTATTTCGTGCCGACCGGCATCACGCAATCGGGCCGCAACCGGCCGGCCGGGCTGGCCAATGACGCGCCGCCCACGCGCTCGCAGCTGGTGTCGCAAGCCATGTCGGACAAAGCGGTCAGTTCGGGCAAGGTCACGGCCGCCGAAGTGGCGCAGCTCACCTTCGACGCCATCCGCGACAACGGCTTCTATATTTACTCGCATCCGCAGCAGCTGGATCCCGTGCGGCAGCGCTTCGAAGATATCATTAGCCAACGCAACCCGAGCGACCCGTTCGCCGACAAGCCGGAAGTGCGCGCCGGGCTCATCGCAGCCTTGCGCGGATAACCGAGGGGGAGCCGCCAGGCGCGGCCAGCAGCAAGTCCACCAGAGACAGCCATTGCGGCAAGGGAGGAATTCATGACCAAACCTGCAGTCATTCGCCATCTGCAGTACGCCACCTTGCCCAATGGCACGCGTCTGCACTACGCCAGCGCCGGCGAGCGCGGCAAGCCGCTGGTGCTGTTCGTGCATGGCTTTCCCGAGTTTTGGTACGAGTGGGAAGCCCAGCTGGCCGAGTTCGGCAAGACCCACTTCGCCGTGGCGCCGGACCTGCGCGGCTTCAACCTCTCAAGCAAGCCCGCGGAAGTCGAGGCCTACCGCCCCCGCCACATCGTCGAGGACCTGGTCCAGTTCATCAACGCGCTGGGCTACTCGCATTGCGTGGTGGTGGCGCACGACTGGGGCGGGGCAATCTGCTGGAACCTGGCCATCCAGTTTCCGCAGATGGTGGAGCGGCTGGTCATCATCAATTCACCGCATCCCTATGTGTTTGCCAAGGCTCTGACCGGCGATCCCCAGCAACAGGCCGCCTCGGCCTACATGAACTGGCTGCGCGCGCCGGGATCGGAGCAAGCGCTGGCGGCGGACGGCTTCGCCAAGCTCGAGGGCTTCCTGAACGGGCAGGGCAAGCAGTCCGCGCCCTGGTTTACCGGCGAGACCCGCGAGAAATACCACGCCGCCTGGTCGCAGCCCGGCGCTGGCGGCTCTCACCCGCTGACTGGCGGTGTGAACTATTACCGCGCATCGCCCATGCACCCGCCGGGGCCAGGCGAGATGCCCCCCGATATCTCCAAGCTCGATCCCGCCGCTTTCACCGTGCGCGTGCCGACGCTGGTGGTCTGGGGCGAGCGCGACACCGCGCTGCCCAAGAGCCTGCTGGATGGCCTGGACAAGTTCATCCCGGACATGCGGCTGGAACGCATTCCGGATGGCACCCACTGGGTCATCCACGAGCAGCCGGAGCGCATCAACCTGTTGATCCGGAGCGCTTTGCCCTGATCCGTTGTTGTCCACGCAAGGCCGCGTCAGGCACGCGAGCCTGCGCTGGCCCGGTCGGAACCCGCCGCACTGTGCATGGGGCGGAGTGGGGCCTGCTGCTACATTGACCTGATTCGACAGCGCCGGTGCGCGAGGAAGGTCAAGATGAAAACGATCGGACTGATCGGCGGCATGAGCTGGGAATCCTCGGCCGAGTACTACCGCCTGATCAACCAGGACATGAAACTACGCCTCGGCGGCCACCATAACGCACGCAGCGTCATGGTCACGGTCAGCTTCGAGCAGATCAAGGCACTGCAGTACGCGCAACGCTGGGACGAACTCGGCGAATCCATGCGGCAAGCCGCCCTGCAGGTGCAGGCCGCCGGCGCGGATTTCGTGCTGCTCTGCACCAACACCATGCACCGCGTGGCCCCTGTCCTGGAAGCCGCGCTCGACATTCCCTTTCTCCATATCGTCGATCCCACCGCGCAAGCATTGCGCGCCGCCGGCATCCGGCGCGTGGGCTTGCTTGGCACGGCCTTCACCATGGAGCAGGACTTCTATCGCGGCCGCATGCAGGACAAGCACGGCATCGAAGTCGTGGTCCCGGACGCCGCCGACCGCGCGCTGGTCCACGGGATCATCTACGACGAGCTATGCCACGGCATCGTGCGCGACGCCTCGCGCGACGTGTACAGGCGGATCATCGGTGGCTTGCAGGCGCAAGGCGTGGGCGGGGTGATTTTGGGCTGCACCGAGATCACGCTGCTGATCGGGCAGGATGATGTGGCGCTGCCGGTGTTCGATACCACGGCTTTGCATGCGCAGGCTGCGGTGGGGCTGGCGTTGGAGGGGGCGGTGGTAGCGAGTTAGGTCGGGCGCGGGAAGAACACCCGGAACGAGGGCGGGGAGAGCGGGGAAAACAGCAAAACGGAAAAACGGGAAATCGCAGGGGAATGCCGATTTCCCGTCAGCCGTTCAACTCAACCTGTGCCGATACAAGCGGTAGTTCTCGTCATCGAAGCAGACAAAACTGACCTGCTCGATGGTGGGTGCGGCCACCAGGGCCTTGCGTACGGCCTCGATGGCAATATCCACGGCGCGCTCGCGCGGGAAACCGTAGATGCCGGTGCTGATATTGGGAAAGGCGATGGTGCGCAGCTTGTGCTGCGCGGCTAGCGCAATGCTGGCCTGGTAGGCGCTGGCAAGGAGGGCGTCTTCGCCGTGGCCGCCCCCTTGCCAGACCGGGCCGACCGCGTGGATGACATAAGGCGAAGGCAGCAGGCCGCCGGTGGTGATCACCGCCTGGCCGGTGGGACAGCCGCCCTTGGTTTCGCGAATGCCGCGACATGCGGCCATGATGGCGGGACCGCCAGCGCCGTGGATGGCGCCGTCGACACCGCCGCCACCGAGCAAGCCGCTATTGGCGGCATTGACGATGGCGTCGACTTCCATGCGGGTGATGTCTCCGTGCAAGACCTGCAGGTGTTCCCCTGTCATGACCTCTTCTCCGTGCTGGGTGGTAAAAGCTGGATCGCCCCGGCTGTTCCGCGCACCTGTGCTGCCGGCCCGCCGCGGCACTTACATGGATTCCGCCAGCATACGCCGATAATCCGCGGCGCTGGCCTCTTTCGGGTTGGTCTTGTGGCAATGGTCAACCAGTGCGCCGGCGATCACCTTGTCGAACATGTCTTCGGTGACGCCCATCTGGCGCAGGCCGGTGGGCAGCCCGAGGCGCGCGGTCATGTCGTGCACGGCCTGGGCCAGGTCGGCGCCCTGGGGCAGGCCCATGGCGTGGCGCAGGCGGGCGTAGCGGTTGTCGCGCACCACGCTGGGCGCATCGGCGTTGAAGCGCAGCACCGCCGGCATCACCACGGCGTTCAGGGTGCCGTGGTGCAGGCCGGTCTTGCCGTCCACCTTGAGGCCGCCGAGCGGGTGCGACAGCGAGTGCACGCAGCCCAGTCCCTTCTGGAAGGCCATGGCGCCCTGCATGGAGGCGCTCATCATGTTCAGGCGCGCGTCACGGTCCTGGCCGTCGCGGGTGGCGCGTTCGATATGCTTCCAGCCGCGCTCCAGCCCGTCCAGGGCGATGCCGTCGGCGGGCGGGTTGAAGGCAGGCGCCAGGAAGGTTTCCACGCAATGCGCGATGGCGTCCATGCCGGTGGCGGCGGTCAGGCCAGCCGGCAGGCCCAGCGTGAGGCCCGGGTCGCAGATGGCGGATTTGGGCAGCAGGTGCCAGGAGTGGAAGCCGAGCTTGCGGCCGTCTTCCAGGATGATGATGGCGCCGCGCGCCACCTCGCTGCCCGTGCCCGAGGTGGTCGGCACGGCGATCAGCGGCGCGGCACGTTCGGTGATCCTGGCGCTGCCGCCTTCAATGGTGGCGTAGGTGGTCAGCTCGCCGGGATGGGTGGCGAGGATGGCGATGCCCTTGGCCAGGTCGATGGAGGAGCCGCCGCCGACCGCGATCAGCCCGTCGCAGCCGCTATCCCGGTACTGCGCCGCGGCCTTCTTGACCATGGCTTCGGTCGGGTTGGAGGGGGTTTCGTCGAAGATCTCGTGCGCCAGGCCGCCCAGGGCCACGACGGCCTGCTGGGCCACGCCGGCGGCAACCACGCCTTTGTCGGTGACGACCAGCGGGCGCCGGATGCCGATGCGATCGCACTCTGCCTTGAGCTGGCTGATGGTGCCGAAATCCAGGTGGATATGGGTCAGGTAATAAATGAAGGCCATCTATGTTGTCTCCGTCGATGAGGGTTTCTATTTCTTCTGACTTCTGGCTTTTCTGACGATGGTCGATGATCGCGCAAAACCTGCCGCCCTGACCAGCCCCAGGGAAATTTCATATGCTTTGCTGCAGAAACATCTGGAATCATACTAAAATCGAACGATCGTTCACAATTCGAACGCCAGCGGCGCTGACGCCACTGGGGATTCGGCTGCTGCCGAAGGTTCGTTGCTACTGATTCCGAGTGTCCATGTCCGCTGTCCCGCCTGATTCCACCGCTGCGCCTGCCCAGCCTGTGCCTGCCATGCCCGGCATGCCGCCGGTGCCGCTGGACCCGCAGGTGGCGGCGTTGCTGGAGCTGATCGGGCGCGTGAAGCGTCCGTCCATCCACGAACTGGACCCGGCCGACGCCAAGACCGCCTACGAGAAGAGCGCGCCCATCATGGATATCGCGCCGCAGGCCGTGCACAGCGTGGAGAACCTGACGGTAGCCGCGCGCGATGGCTACGACATCCCGGTGCGGCTGTATGCGCCGCGCGAGGCGAGCTGGGCCGAGCCGTTGCCTTTGCTGGTGTACTTCCATGGTGGCGGCTTCACGGTGGGCAGCATCAACTCGCACGATCCCCTGAGCCGGCTGCTGTGCATGCAGGCCGATTGCATGGTGCTGTCGGTGGACTACCGGCTCGGCCCGCAGTGGAAGTTTCCCCATGCGGCGAATGACGCGTTCGATGTCATGGCGTGGGTGTTCGCCGAGGCCGCGCGCCTGGGCGCCGATGCTAGCCGTATCGCCCTGGGCGGCGATAGCGCGGGCGGCACCCTGGCCAGCGCCTGCGCCGTGCACGCGCGCGATCTGGGCCTGGAGCCTGTGCTGCAGATGCTGATCTATCCCGGCACCTGTGCCCGTCAGGACACGCCATCGCATCGCGCGCTGGCCGAGGGCTATCTGCTGACCGCGCCGATGATCCAATGGTTTTTCTCGCAATACCTGGACAGCGAAACCAGCCGCGACGACTGGCGTTTTGCCCCGCTCGACGGTGGTGGCACGGGTGCTGACGTGCGCGGTTGCTGCCCGGCCTGGATCGCCGTGGCGGGCTACGACCCGCTGCACGATGAAGGCGTGGCCTATGCGGCCAAGCTGCGCGCCGCGGGCGTGCCGGCGCAATTGGCCGACTACCAGGGCATGATCCACGATTTTTTCAAGCTGGGACGCTTTGTCCCGGCGGTGGCCGGCGCCCATGACGACGCGGTCGCCGCCTTGCGCGCTGCCTTCGACGGCTGAGCGGGACTTGCCGGCAGGGGCCGGCAGCCAGATCGAAGCGGTCGCAGAACCCCCGGTTTCATTGGCTTTACGTGTAGTGCATTACTTGTAGCAGTAGCATTAGCAATAGGAGACACAGACTCATGCAACGCCGCCATTTCCTCGCCCATGCGGGCGCGCTCGCCGCCACCGCGGCTACCCTGGGGCTGGCCAGCGCGCCGGCCCTGGCGCAGGCGGACAATTTCCCGCAACGGCCGATTCGCCTGATCATCGGCTATACCGCGGGCGGTTCCACCGACCTGCCGTTCCGCGTGCTGGCGGAAAACGCTTCCAAGATCCTCGGCCAGCCGGTGATCATCGAGAACAAGCCCGGCGCCGGCGGGGTATTGCCCGCCCAGCTGATGCAATCGACCCAGCCGGATGGCTACACGCTGGCGCAGGTCGCCATGCCGGTCTACCGCCTGCCGTACACCACCAAGATCAACTGGGATCCGGTCAAGGACTTGTCGTACGTGATCAACCTGGCCGGCTACTCGTTCGGCCTGGTTGTGCCGGCGGATTCGCCGATCAAGACCATGCAGGACTACATCGCCTATGCCAAGGCCAACCCGGGCCGCCTGACCTACGGCTCGCCGGGCTCGATGACCACGCTGCACCTGACCATGGAAGAGCTGGCCATGAAGCAGAACGTGCAGTTCTCGCATATTCCGTACAAGGGCAACTCGGAATCGATGCAGGCCCTGCTGGGCGGGCACGTGATGTCGGTGGCGGACACCCCGGCCTGGGCGCCGTACGTGGAGTCGGGCAAGCTGCGCCTGCTGTCGACCTGGGGCGAGAAGCGCTCGGCGCGCTTCCCCAATGTGCCGACGTTGAAGGAGCTGGGCCTGGGCATCGTGCAGACCTCGCCGTTCGGCGTGGTGGCGCCCAAGGGCACCGATCCGAAGATCGTCAAGAAGCTGCACGACGGCTTCAAGAAGGCCATGGAAATGCAGAACTACCGCGATGCGCTGGCCAAGTTCGACATGGAGCCGTTCTACATGAGCAGCGAGCAATACGCGCACTTCGCCGCCGATACGGTCAAGAAAGAGAAAGCCATTATCGACAAGCTGGGGCTGAACAAGCCGCAATGAGCGTGGCTTAGCCGCTTTATGCCGGCGCCGCCCTGTCCGGGGCCGGCGCCGTTTTCATATCGGGCCGATATCTGGCCGGCAACCAAGGGGGAACGCCGATATGGCGAAGGAAGATTTCCGTCACAGCATGCCGCTGCGCGTGCGTTGGGCCGAGGTGGATCCGCAGTCGATCGTGTTCAATGCGCACTACCTGACCTACTGCGATATCTGCGTGACGGAGTACTGGCGCGCGGTGGGGATCCGGTATCCGGAGGATGTGCTGCACGCGCACGGCGTGGATATCTTCGTCGTGAAATCCACGCTGGAGTATCACGCGTCCGCGCGCTTTGACGACATGCTGGAGATCCGGGGGCGGATTGCGCGCCTGGGCCGCTCCAGCATGCTGTTCCGCGTCGAGATGTACCGTGGCGACGAGCACCTGGTCACGGGCGAGATCGTCTATGTCTGCGCGGACCCCGCCACGCAGAAGTCGGCGCCGATTCCGGGGCCGGTGCGGGAAACGATCACGGCGTATGAAGTGGTGAAGCCGGACGCTTGACCTGTCCGGCTTCCGTCGTTCCAGGTGTGGCGGCGCTGGCCCGCGTGCAAGCCAGCGCCGCCAAGACGCACCTGCGGGTTCAACGTGCCGCTATGCCCGCATCCTCGATATAAGCCCGGATCACCGCATCGAAATCCTCGTCGCCCTGGAACTCCAGCGCCAGCGCGCGCTCCGTATTCCATGCGGCGGGCCAGGTGCCGACGATATTCTCGATGCGCGCCTCGCGCTCCCAGCTCACGCGATCCGCCACGGCGTCGCCGGCCACGCGCCGCAACGCCGCCACCATCTCCCTGGGCGTGACCGACAGGCCGGGCAGGTTCACCGTCCGGCGTTCGCCAAACTTCGCGCCATCGATCTCCATGCCCCGCACCAGCGCGGCAATCGCCCCGCGCGGGGACAGCAGCCACAGCGGCGTTTCCGGCGAGACCGGGCAATTGGCGGCAACGCCTGCCAGTGGCTCGCGGATGATGCCGCTGGCAAACGACGAAGCCGCGGCATTGGGCTTGCCCGGCCGCACGCTGATGGTTGGCAGGCGCAGCACGCGGCCGTCGACAAAGCCGCGGCGGCTGTAGTCCGACAGCAGCAGCTCGCCGATGGCCTTCTGCGCGCCGTAGGAGGATTGCGGATTGAGCGCGGTATCGTCCTGCACCACAGCGGGCAGGGTGCCGCCGTACACCGCCACCGAACTGGTGAACACCACGCGTGGCCGGCTGCCATGTTTCACGTGAAGCGCCCGGCAGGTTTCCAGCAACGCGCGCGCGGCATCCAGATTCACGCGCATGCCCAGGTCAAAATCCGCCTCGGCCTGGCCGCTGACCACCGCCGCCAGGTGGAACACCGCGCCGGTATGTGCATCGATGGCCTGCGCCAGCACGGCAGGGTCGGACAAGTCGCCGGTGACCACGCGCACGCGCGCGTCGTTCAGCGGGGGCGGCGCTACCACGTCGAGCAGCGTCAGGCCCGCGATGGCGACGGGCTTGCCGTCGATGTCCAGGGTGCCGCGCTGTAGCAGCTGGCGGGCCAGTTGGAGGCCGAGAAAGCCGGCCCCGCCGGTGATCAGTACTTGCATGTTTGTTTTCCTGTTGTGCCGCCGTGGGCGGCATGGATACAGCGGCCGCTCAGGCCTTCAAATAAGGCTTGAGCCAGCCCAAACCCGCCGAGGTACCGGCGCGCGGACGATACTCGCAGCCGATCCAGCCGTCATAGCCAAGGCCATCGATCACGTCGAACAGGTACGGGTAGTTCAGCTCGCCCAGGTCCGGCTCGTGGCGCTCGGGCACGCCGGCAATCTGGATGTGGCCGATGCCGGCAAAGTCGCGCTTGAGCTTGACGGCAAGGTCGCCTTCCACGATCTGGCAGTGGTAGCAGTCGAATTGCACCTTCAGGTTGGCCGCGCCCACTTCCTTGCAGATGGCCTGGCCGTCGTCCTGGCGGTTGAGGAAGTAGCCCGGCATGTCGCGTCCGTTGATTGGCTCGATCAGGACCGTGATGCCCTGTGCCGCGGCGGCCTGCGCGGCATGCGCCAGGTTTTCCAGGTAGCAGGCGCGATGACGCCCGTGGTCCGCGCCGGCCGGCACCAGGCCGGCCATCACGTGGATCTTGTCATTGCCGATCACGGCGGCGTACTCCAGCGCGCGGCCGAAGGCGTCGCGGAATTCGGCCTGGCGCCCGGGCAGGGCGGCCATGCCGCGCTCGCCGGCGTGCCAGTCGCCGGGCGGCGCGTTGAACAGCGCTTGCGCCAGGCCGTTGGCGTCGAGCCGCGCGCGGATCTCCGCGGCAGTGTGCTCGTACGGGAAGAGATACTCCACGGCCCTGAAACCGTCTGCCGCTGCGGCGGCGAAGCGATCCAGGAAGGCGTGCTCGGTGTACATCATCGACAGGTTGGCGGCAAAACGCGGCATGCGGTGCTCCAAGAGAAGTGCGTGGTTCTTGAGTTCTTGTGTTCTTGGCCTAGCGGTTGACCAGCTTGGCCGGGGTGAGCCAGACCAGCCCGGCGCCGAGCACCAGCATGGCCGACAACACATACATGCTCGACTGCGTGCTGTGGGTGAGGTCGGTCAGGTAGCCCACCATGTACGGTGCCACAAAGCCCGCCAGGTTGCCCACCGAATTCACCACCGCAATGCCCGAGGCAGCAGCCAGCCCGGACAGGAAGGCGGTGGGCAGCGACCAGAACAGCGGGGCGCAGGTCAGCACGCCGGCGGCGGCGAGCGACAGCGCGGCGATGGCCACCACGGTATTGTGGGTAAACGAAGCGGCAATGGCAAAGCCCACTGCACCCATCAGCGCCGGCACGATCAGGTGCCAGCGGCGTTCGCGGCGTGCGTCGGCGCTGTGGCCGAGGAAGTTCATCACCACGATGGCGCACAGAAACGGAATCGCGCTGAGCAGGCCGATATTGAGGTTGCCGGTAACGCCGCTGGTCTTGACCAGTGTGGGCATCCAGAACGTCAGCGCATATTGCCCGGTGACAAAGCAGAAGTAGATCATGCACATCCACCAGACGCGGCTGTCCTTGAACACGGCGCCGAGCGAGTGGCCGGTGCCCGAGGCGCCGGCCTGGCGTGCGTCCTCCTCGATATTGCGCTTGAGCACGCGCTTCTCGTTGGCGTCCAGCCACGGCGCCTGGTCGATGCCGTTTTGAGCACGAACACGGTGATGATGCCGATCAGCAGCGCGGGCAGGGCCTCGATCAGGAACATCCACTGCCAGCCGCGCATGCCGCCGTAGTCATGGAAGGCATCCATGATCCAGCCCGACAGCGGGTTGCCGAACATGCCGGCCACCGGGATGCCCGACATGAACAGCGCGATCATCTTGGCGCGCCGGTTGGCCGGATACCAGTAGGTCAGGTAGAGGATCACGCCGGGATAGAAGCCCGCCTCGGCCAGGCCGAGCAGGAAGCGCATGATGTAGAACGTGGTGGGCGTCTTCACGAAGACGAACAACGCCGAGATGATGCCCCACGTGATCATGATCCGCGCGATCCAGACGCGCGCGCCGAGCTTGTGCATCAGCAAATTGCTGGGGACTTCGAACAGGAAGTAGCCGATGAAGAACAGCCCGGCGCCAAGGCCGAACACGGTTTCGGAAAACGCCAGGTCCTGCGCCATCTGCAGCTTGGCGAAGCCCACGTTCACGCGGTCCAGGTAAGCGATGACGTAGCACAGCATCAGGAACGGCATGATGCGCCAGAACACCTTGCTGTAAGCGCGCTTCTCGATGTCGCGGTCGATGTCTTGGCCGGCGCCGGTTAGCGCGGCCTGGGTGGATGCATGCATGGTTGTCTCCGTATATCGTCTTGGTTCCGGCTTGATGTCCGTTGTTAGCGGCAAACCAGGGGCGAACGCTGCCCTTGCCGCGGCCCAGGCGTTAGCGAAGGCGGGCGGCGGGCGGTTCTGCTTTGCTTGGGTTTTTGTTGTCGGGGCTTTGTCGTACCTGCGCGCAGGGTCCCTACCAGCGCGCCTTGAACGTATCGCGCAGTTCGGCCAGCGCTTGCTCGTCGAGCGGGTCAGGCTTGTCCTTGAGCATCAGCCAGAGCTTGGCGGTTTCTTCAAGTTCCTCGAGCGCGAAGGCAGCGCGCGAGACAGTGGCTTCCCACACCACCGGACCAAGGCGCGCGAGCAACACGCCGCGCACTTCGGCGGCAAGCTGGGCAACGTGTGCCGCCACCGCGGGGTCGCCCGGGCGATGGTAGGGAATCAGCGGGATATGCCCGACTTTCATCACGTAGTAAGGCGTAATCGGCGGCAGCACATCGTCCGGCCGCCATGCGCCCGCCAGGCTCAGCGCCACCAGGTGGGTGGAGTGCGTATGCACCACGCCATGGGCCTGGGGGTTGTTGTCGTAGATGGCGCGGTGCAGGGTCAGCGTCTTGGACGGCTTGTCGCCGGCCACCCAGTTGCCGCCGCTGTCCACCTTGGCGATGGCGGCCGGATCCAGCATGCCCAGGCAGGCATCGGTCGGCGTGATCAGCCAGCCGTCCTCCATGCGTGCGCTGATGTTGCCGGCGCTGCCGACGGTGTAGCCGCGCTGGTAGAGGCTGGCGCCGATGCGGCAGATTTCTTCGCGCAGGCTGGCTTCGGTGCTCATGCTTCACCTCCAAGCTGGCGCAGCGCTTCGTCAAAGAAGTTGATGCCGCCGAAATTGCCAGATTTGAGCGCCAGCGCCAGCGGCTGCGCTTCCAGCGTGACGGTGGCGGGCACGCCCGGCGCGATCTGCGCGCCGATGCGCAGGGCTTGCACGCCCAGCGCCTGCACCACCGCGCCCGAGGTTTCGCCGCCGGCCACCACGAAGCGGCACGTGCCGCGTGCTTTCAGGGCGGCGGCGATGTCCGCCAGCGCCTGCTCGACCAGATGGCCGGCGCGCTCCACGCCCAGCGCGGCCTGCACCGATCTGACCTCCTCCGGCGTGGTGGTGGCGTAAAACAGCACAGGCTCGGCATGGGAGCCAGCCAGGGCCAGCGCCTCCTCAACCACGGGCGCGCCTTGCGCCAGCGCCAGCGGGTCGATGCGCAGGGCGGGGCGCTTGGCCACGAGCCACTGCGCCACCTGCGCATTGGTCGCCTTGGACGCGCTGCCGGCCAGCACCACGGCCGGCCCGGTCACGGGCGCCACGCTGTCGGCATCCGCGCGTTGCGGCAGCAAGCCGGCACGGCGGAAGTTGGCGGGCAGGCCGAGCGCCAGGCCCGAGCCGCCGGTGAGCAAGGGCAGGTCAGCGCACGCCTCGCCTAGCGTATGCAGGTCGGCATCGCTCACGGCATCGGCGATCGCCAGTTTCACGCCATCGCCGCGCAAGGTGGCCATGGCCTGGCGGGCCGCGTCGCTGCCGCGCGCCACGGCGTCGTAGCGCAGCAGGCCCACCTTGGCCTGGCTTTGGCGCTGCAGCACGCGGACCAGGTTGGCATCATGCATCGGCGTGAGCGGGTGGTTCTCCATGCCCGAGGCATTGAGCAGGACATCGCCCACGAACAGGTGGCCGCGGAAGAGGGTGCGGCCGTTCTCCGGGAATGCCGGGCAGGCGATGGTGAAGTCGCTGCCAAGCGCCGCCAGCAGGGCCTCGGCCACCGGGCCGATATTGCCGGCGTCGGTGGAGTCGAAGGTGGAGCAGTACTTGAAAAAGAACTGGCGGCAGCCCTGGGCTTGCAACCAGCGCAGCGCGGCCAGCGATTGCGCGATGGCGTCGGCCGCCGGGATGGTGCGCGACTTGAGCGCGACCACCAGCGCATCGGCCTGCTCCACGCCGGGCAGCGCCGCGCCGCCTGCCGGCACGCCGATGGTCTGCACGGTGCGCATGCCGTTGCGCACCAGCGTGTTGGCCAGGTCGGTGGCACCGGTGAAATCGTCGGCGATGCAGCCGAGCAGGGCGCGCGAGGAAGGGTTCTGTGCGGTCATCCTGGCTTGCCTCACTCAGCCTTCTTCGCCGGCAGCTCGATGCCGGGAAATATCTTGATCACGGCGGAATCGTCCTCGCCGCCGTGTCCCGCGCTGGATGCCATCATGAACATCTGGTGCGCCGCGGCCGACAGCGGCAGCGGGAACTTGCTGGTGCGCGCGGTATCGAGCACCAGGCCGAGGTCCTTGACGAAGATATCGACCGCGGACAGCGGCGTGTAGTCGCCCGACAGGATATGCGGCACGCGGTTCTCGAACATCCACGAATTGCCCGCGCTGTGGGTGATGACCTCATACAGGGCATCGGCATCCACGCCTTCACGCAGGCCCAGCGCCATGGCTTCTGCCGCCGCGGCGATATGCACGCCAGCCAGCAGCTGGTTGATGATCTTCACCTTGGAGCCCGCGCCATGCGCGTCGCCCAGGCGGTAGAC
This sequence comes from Cupriavidus sp. PET2-C1, assembly GCF_054515855.1. Classification (NCBI taxonomy): domain Bacteria; kingdom Pseudomonadati; phylum Pseudomonadota; class Betaproteobacteria; order Burkholderiales; family Burkholderiaceae; genus Cupriavidus; species Cupriavidus sp. PET2-C1. Next base: position 2,092,571 of record NZ_CM137259.1, on the reverse strand, counting down.
CTTGCCGGCCATGGCAGCCAGCACGTCCTCGGCCAGCGCATAGGCTTCGGCCGGGCCCGAGGTCATCATGGTCATTTCGCCGCTGGCGGCGCGGGCGGCGCCACCGGAAACCGGTGCGTCCAGCAGCAAAATGCCGCGCTCGCCCAGCCGCTTGCCCAGTGCTTCGGCGAAGCTCGGCGGCACGGTCGCGCTGGCAATGACCAGCGTGCCAGGGCGCAGGCCGCTTGCCGCGCCTTGTTCGCCAAACAGCACGGCCTCGGTCTGCGCGGCGTTGACCACCAGCGTGACCACCACATCGCATTTGCCGCCGAGCTCGGCCGGGCTGGCGCAGGGGATGCCCCCCGCATCGGCAAAGCGCTGCAGCACGTCGGGCCGCAGGTCGCAGGCATGTACCTTGAAGCCGACGCGCAGCAGGCTGTGCGCTACGCCGTTGCCCATCGCGCCGAGGCCGATGACGCCAATTGATTTGCTCATGAAGACTCCTGCCAGGAGGGCGGTGATCAGCGGATCAGTGGATCAGTGGGAAAGGCCGCGCGCGGGCGCGTCGGCAAGGTCGGTGGCGGTCTCGGGCTGCCCGCCATGGGACAGGCGCCGCGCCGCGTTGTACATATGGGTCTCGGCCGCGTTGCGCGCGGCCAGCGCGTCGCCGGCGCGGATGGCGGCCACGATGGCCTGGTGTTCCTCGCGCACCTGGCGCGAGAAATTCGCGCGGCGTGCCTCGTTGGTACGGGTCACGCGGGTGGCGGTTTCCAGGTACTGGCTCAGGAACGCCAGCGTCTTGAGAAAGAACGGGTTGCCAGTGGCTTCGGCGATGGTCCGGTGAAAGGCCACATCGGCCGCCACGCCATCGCCGCCGGCGGCCTCCTCAGCGTCAATGCCGGCGAGCGCGGCGTCGATGGCCGTCATGCTGGCATCAGTGCGGTCGCGCGCCGCCTGTGCGGCCACCTCGGCCTCGATGGCCCGGCGCAGTTCCACGATATGCAATACCGATTCGAGCGTGGCCACATCGGTGTAGTCGATCCGCAGCGGCCGGATGCCGGCTTGCTCGGTGACGAACACGCCGCTGCCCTGGCGCGATTCCACCACGCCCTCGTGGCGTAGCCGGGCGATGGCTTCGCGGATCACGGTGCGGCTGACGCCGAATTCCTCGGACAGCACCGCCTCCGTGGGCAGCTTGTCGCCACGGCCGAAGGCGCCGTTCTCGATCTTCTCCAGCAGTTGTTCAGCAACAGTGTCTGTCAGGGCTCGGGCCGGGACTTTCTGGAACACGGGATGCCTCAGGTGATTAGGTAATATGGTCATCATACAAATTTTCCTGGAAGAATGCGGATCGGGAATTACCCCTACCTCTATCCCTACCTCTGCCCCCATCCCATTCTTCATGCTGCATTGCAGCAATGGCTGGCATCGCTTGCCCCCGCTGTGGCCGGAGTATCATGACGGCCGCCCCTCTGGCCGTTTATTCACCGCTTTGCGCTTTGCGTACCGAACAACTATGACGATCACCATCCGACTCGCCCCTTGGTCCGAAGCACGCGATACCGCGCGCGCCATCCGCTATGCCGTCTTCGTCGAAGAACAGGGCGTGCCGGTGGAGCTGGAATGGGACGAATGGGATGAGCCGAGCTGGCACGCCCTGGCGCTGGCCGAGGACGGCAGCGCGCTGGCCACTGGCCGCTTGCTGCCGGACGGCCACATCGGCCGCATGGCGGTGCTCAAGTCCGCGCGCGGCAGCGGCGTCGGCGCCATGGTGCTGGATGCGCTGATGGCCAAGGCCGCTGAGCTTGGCTACCCTGAGCTGGTGCTCAATGCGCAGCGCCATGCCGCACCGTTCTATGCGCGCGTGGGCTTCGAGCAGGTCGGCGAGGAATTTGAAGAGGCCGGCATTCCTCACGTGGAGATGCGCAAATTGCTGCGCTGAACGCAACCGGCGGCTTGTCGTCAGGCGCGGGCCTGCCGCGCAAACAAGGGCCGCGCCAATAGCGCGCTCACACTGGCCGCCAGCCACACGGCCGCCCAGCCATAGCCGGCGGCCATCGCCGGGATCGCCAGCGGCACCAGGAAGAATCCCGAAAACGCAAAGGTATTGCCCAGCCCGAGCGCGGTGCCTGCACGGCTGGCGCCCGCGATCGTCGCCAGCTCGGTGAAGGCCACGCCATGCCAGGCCGAAGTGCAGATGCCGCCCAGCACCAGGCATGCCATCAGCACCGGCGTCAGCACGGCGTGCCAGCCCGGTGCGGCGGCGCATAGCCAGGTCAGCCCCGCCAGCATGGCGAACACTAGCAAGGTTAGCAAGCTGCAGGCGCGCATATAGGCGCGGCGGTTGCCATGGCGGTCGGTCCAGCGGCCACTCCACACCCGCATGACGGCAGCGCCCGCCTGGACCGCCGCCACGGCCATGCCCGCGGCGGCAATGCCGATGTGGCTGAAATCGTGCAGGAAGACCGTTGCGAAGGTCAGCACAGCCACTTGTGGCACGCACATCAGGCCCATGCCGCTCACCAGCCGCCAGACCTGCGCGCTTCTGAGCGGGCCGGGCCCTGCCTTGCCGGGCGCGCCGCTTGCCGGCGACATGGCGTGCGCCGGCTCGGCCGGCGGCTCGTGCATCCAGTGCCAGGCAAAGGCCGTGGTGACGCCGCAGAACACGGCCAGCGCGCCGTAGACGGCGGCAAAGCCAAAGGACTGCGCCAGCATCGGCAGCATCAACGCGCCAATCCCGCCGCCGGCGGGTACCGCGGTCTGGCGGATGCTCATGGCGAGGCCCCGTTCGCCTTCGCGGAACCATGCCATCACGGCGCGGCCGCTGGAGCCGTTGACGCTGCCGCCCAGCAGGCCCAGCCCCAGCAGGCCTAGCGCCAGCACAGCGTTGCCGGGAATATGGCCGGGCAGCGGCGCCACGAACACCGCCATCAGCGCCAGCCACAGCGCGGTGGCCATCAAGCCGGTCAGCAGCACGCGGCGGTCGCCCCAGCGGTCGGTCAGCAAGCCCCACGGCACTTCGCTCACCGCAATGCCGAGTCCCATCATGCCCAGGCAAAAACCCAGCTCGCCATCGCTGATCCGGTAGCCGGCGCGCATCAGCACCGCCGTGGTGGGAATGCCCGAGAACGCCGCGGCAAAGCTGGCATTGGCCGCGACGCCAAGGGCCAGCACTTTCCAGCGATGGCCCGGGCCATGGCGTGGGGCGAGGGCTGCGCCGGCAGGGCCAGGCACAGCGGCAAAAGGGAGCGGAGTGGGAGCGCGGGGCACGGGATCATCCTTGGGAAAACGGCACATGCAGGCCTTGACGCACTGATTCTGCCGCCGCAGAATGATCCTGAATATCAGATAATTATTGACTGAACGTCCCAAATAACAGGATGGTTTGACATGGCGGCGGTGAACTTCGACCTCGATGTACTGCGCAGCTTCGTCGTGGGCATGGAACTCGGCAGCTATGCCCGGGCCGCCGACCGGCTGGGCCGCTCCACCTCGGCGGTCAGCGCGCAGCTCAAGAAGCTGGAGGAACAGGCGGGCACGGCGATCTTTCGCAAGGCCGGGCGGGGACTGGCGCTGACGGAGGCGGGCGAGACCATGCTGGCCTATGCCCGCAGGCTGCTGGAGCTCAACGACGAGGCCGCCGCCGCCGTGCACGGCGTGGCGCTGGAGGGCTGGGTGCGGTTCGGCCTGCAGCAGGACTTTGGCGAGGTGCTGCTGCCCGAGGTGCTCGGACGGTTCGCCCGCGCGCATCCCAAGGTGAAGATCGAGGCACGCGTGGCGCGCAACACCGAGCTGCTGGACGGCGTGGCCGCCGGCCGCCTGGACCTGGCGCTGGCGTGGGACGATGGCGTGCGGATGCCGCATGTGGAGCAGCTGGCGATGTTGCCGATGCGCTGGATCGGGCCCGCCGCCGCGCGTGCGCCGTGGCAAGACAACGGCCCGCTGCCCTTGGTGGCATTCGAGCCGCCATGCCGTTTCCGCTCCGCGGGCACGGCCGCCCTGGACCGCGCCGGCATTGCCTGGCGGGTGGCTTTCAGCAGCGCGAGCCTGGGCGGCTTGTGGGCAGGGGTAGCCGCCGGGCTGGGGCTGACCATCCGCACCGGCATGGGCTTGCCACCTTCCGTGCGGGCCTGGGAGCCGGGAGAGGGCGGGCTGCCTGCGTTGCCCTCGCTGGCGCTGGCGCTTTACCGCAAGGATGCCGAGCTGGAGGCGCCCGCCACCCGGCTGGCAGGCATCGTGAGCGAGGCGGTTCGGGCTGCGTTGCCCGCCAGGCTGGCGGCTGTGGCCTGAATGAAGCGATAGCTTGCGGGGCTTGCAGCCAGCCGCCTACGCTGTACCATCGCGGTCTTTGTTTTTGCCATCGCTTTCGCGTTGATCTTGTCCATGTCTGAAATCCGTTCCCGCCTGCTCCAGGCCCTGGCCGATGCCACGCCCGCCCTAGACCTCGACCGTGCGCCGTCGGGCGAGCCGCCCGCTGGCGAAGACCTGCTCTCGGCATGGCTGCAACCCTGGCTGGCGCAGCACTGCCTGGTCAAGGTGGACTGGCGGGATTTCAGCACGCTGGGCGTGCAGGCCGTGGCGCGCCTCGCCACGCTGCGCGCGGCGGGTGTCTCGGCCATCGACGTCGACGATCTCTACGACGAAGACGGCATTCCGCTAGGTGGCGACGACAACGATTTCGACATGGAGCCCGCCGCGCTCTACCTGGCGCACGTCAACCGCGAACTGGCGCCGCACGGCATGCAACTGCTGGAGATCGGGCACTTCGAGGATGCATGGCTGCTGGCGGTGCGCAATGACCCCGCCGCGATCCGGGCGCTGAACATGGCATTGCGCCCGGCCGGCTTGGCGGCACAGCAGTACTGAGCGCGCCCGCCTTAGCGCGGCGCTTGCACCGAGCCGGCGTCGCGGGCAACGCGCAGGTGCCCGCGGTAGGACACCTCGCCGGTGCGGCCGTTGGCGTCGAAGCTGCGTTCGCTAAGCTCGAAGCGGCCGTCGTGGCGCACGCGCAGCACGGTGCTGGCGCGGGTGCCATAGCTGGGCGAGCGGATGAAGGCGGAGGACAGCAGCTTTTCCCACTCCGGGGTCACCCCCGTGCGCGGAAGCTCGGAATCCAAGGCCTGGCGATCGTTGGCCAGCAGGTCGAGATAAGGCTCGATGCTGGCGCCGGCCAGGCCGGTGTCGGCGGCGAGTGTTTCGGCGAGCGCGCCGACGCGGCTGCGCACCTTGGGCCACGGCGTATCCAGCAAGGCGTTGGACAGCCCGTAGATGCCGGGCTTGAGGCGCTGCGGATAAGGCGAGGTGCCGCGGTTGCTGTACCACCAGAGCTCGCGCAGGTTGCACGCCAGCAAGTTGAAGCCGTTGTAGGCGCCGGTGCGGGGCACCAGCCCAGACAGGTAGGCTTGCGGATCGCTGTCGCCACGCAGGAATCCGGCCACCAGCTCGCCGCGCGAGCGCGCATCGGTGCGTTTCTCGGATGGGGCGCGGTAGTTGGTCAGGGCGGCAAAGCGGCCATCGCCGGCCAGGCCCATCCAGGTGCCTGGCTCGCCGATCACTTCCGCCATGTCGCGGCCGGCCAGCACTTGGGGGGCGTCTTCCCACCAATGCACGGGCGCCGCCGGGCGGGCATAGAACTCGTCGCGGTTGCCGGCCACCACCAGGGCATAGTCCGGGTGCGATTGCCAGGCCACCAGAATCAAGCACATAGCGCTTCCTTTGCTGCATTCACTGCGGTTGCCACATTCACGGCATCGACTGCGATCCGATCATCGGCTTTGTCATTCAGGGACCATGGCGGCTGGGCCGTTCCACGGCCACCATCAGAGCTGGTCGATATCGACAAAACGCTCCACCTGCCGCTCGCCGCTGATCCACTGCTGCAGCCCGCTCTGCCGCCACAGCCCGTCGAGCAACTGGTCGAAGGCTGGCGGCACATCGGCGTAGGCTTCCATCCAGGTCTGCATGCCGTCGCGCGCCTCGGGCCTGCGTAAGAGCGTACCACCAATTCCGCTCGCTTCGGCAACGGTCTCCATCCAGCTGTGCCAGTGCGCGATGGCCTCTTCGGCACGGGCTTCCGGTACCCGGAAATAGACGTACAGGTGGTCGCTCATGGCTATTCCCAGTGTTGCCAGGGGTTCAGGCGGCGTCGCCGAAGGGGACCGCATAGGGCAGCTCGCCCACGCGTACCAGGCTGCCGGCAGCGCTGCCCAGGTGCAGGGCGCCACCCGCCGCATCGATCTTCAGTTCGGCCAGGCCGTCCCAGCCGCCTTGTGGCGCGGCGGCGGCATTGACCATCATGCCGCAGGGCTGGTCAGGATCCTCGGGGCGGAAGATCTCCGTGGCCGCGCCCGGCGCCTCGCCTTCGCCATGGATCAGCCACATGCGTCGCTTGAGCGTGCCGCGGTACTGGCTGCGCGCAACGATTTCCTGGCCCGGATAGCAGCCCTTGCGAAAGCTCACGCCGCCAATCAGTTCCAGGTTGATCATCTGTGGCACGAACTGCTCCTGCGTGGCAGCGGCGATGCGCGGCACGCCGGCTTGCACTTCCAGCCAGTCCCACACCACGGCATCCACCGGCACCAGCTGTGCCGACAGCGCAGCCTGGACTTCGTCGGCCTGCTCGGCCGGCAGCACTACCTGCCAGCGCGGCAGCCCGGCGCCGTCGGGCAGCCGGATCACGGTGGCGCTGGCGGCCGCGGCGCTGGCCCAGGGCTCGGCCGGCGCGGGCAGGCCGGCCGCCTGCAGGGCGGTGGCGCCATTGGCTCCTGCCACGCCCAGCACGGCGCGGGCCGGCGTGAGATCGGACAGCTTGGCCTTGGCGCGCAGCACGAACATCGACAAGCGCTTCTGGATAGCGGGCTGCAGGTCGGCGGACAGCTGGAGGACGATGCCTTCCTCGTCACGCCACATCAGGAAGCTGGCCAGCAGCCGTCCCTTGGGCGAGCAGTAGCCGGCCAGGCGGGCGGTGCCGGCGGCAAGGTCATCCACGGCATTGGTCAGCTGGGTATGCAGGAAACTGCCGGCGTCTTCGCCGGCAACCCGGATCAGGCCCAGGTGCGCGGGTCGGCAGACGACTCCACTTTGGCGCACGGCTTCGAACTGGGTGGCACGGTCTGGGGCAGGGGCATTCATGGCAGGTATCGCAAGCAAGGGGCGCACGGGCGCGCCGGATGGAAGGTGCAAGGAGCTACAAGCGGCTAAAGGTGCAAGGCTCCCGGTATTATATGAGGCTGTCGCCATTTCAGCCGGGATGCCCATGGTCGACACTGGGTGAGCCCGGCTTTGCCGCGGTGCATTGTGCGCCGCTACTTTCTCTTTTACATGAAACGTCTTTTCCTGCGGCTGCTGCTGGTCGCCGTGATTTTCACCATTGCCGCCGCCGGCGCCTTTGCCTGGTGGGCCAATCGCCCGCTCGCGCTGACAGCCTCACCCATCGAGGTGGTGATCAAGCCCAATTCCAGTGTGGCCAGCGTTGGCCGCCAGATCCAGCGTGGCGGGGTGCAGATGGACCCCCGCCTGTTCGCGCTGCTGGTGCGGCTTACCGGCCATGGCGCCGACCTCAAGGCCGGGGGCTATGAGTTCGACAGCAGTGCCACGCCGCTGTCGGTGATCGGCAAGATCGCCCGGGGCGAGGTCAACCACTATGTGCTGACCGTCATCGAAGGCTGGGAATTCCGCAAGATGCGCGCCGCCGTGGATGCGCATCCGGCGCTCAAGCACGAGAGCCGCGGCTTGTCAGACGCGGAACTGATGAAGGCCATCGGTGCGCCCGAGCCGGCGCCGGAGGGCCTGTTTTTCCCCGACACCTACCTGTTTGCCCGCGGCAGCAGCGATCTCGAACTGTACAAGCATGCCTATCGCGCCATGCAGCGGCGCCTGACCGATGTCTGGAACGCCAGGGCGCCTGACCTGCCGTACAAGTCGCCCTATGAGGCGCTGATCATGGCCTCGATCGTGGAGAAGGAAACCGGCCAGCAGGCCGAGCGCCCGCTGATCGCGGCCGTGTTCATCAACCGGCTCAAGAAGGGCATGATGCTGCAGACCGATCCCACGGTGATCTACGGCATGGGCGAGGCGTTCGAGGGCAATATCCGCAAGCGCGACCTGCAGTCCGACACCCCTTACAATACCTACACGCGCAACGGCCTGCCGCCCACCCCGATCGCGTTGCCCGGGCTGGCCTCGCTGGCCGCCGCCACCGCGCCGGCCCCGTCCGACGCACTGTATTTCGTGGCGCGCGGCGACGGCAGCAGCCATTTCTCCAACTCGCTTCCCGAACACAACCGCGCGGTAGATAAATACCAGCGCGGCAAATAAGTCTCCCCATGCGCGGAAAATTCATCACATTCGAAGGCATCGACGGTGCCGGCAAGAGCACCCACGTGGAGTGGGTGGCGGACCGCCTGCGCGCCCGCCTGGCAGGTAACGCATCGGTCGTTACCACCCGCGAGCCCGGCGGCACGCCGCTTGGCGAGGATCTGCGGCAGCTGCTGCTGCACCGCAAGATGCATCTCGAAACCGAGGCCTTGCTGATGTTCGCGGCCCGCCGCGAACATATTGCCGAAGTCATCGAACCCGCGCTGACGCGCGGTGACTGGGTGGTATCCGACCGCTTCACCGATGCCACCTTTGCCTATCAGGGCGGTGGCCGGGGCCTGCCGCGCGCACGGCTCGAAGTGCTGGAGACCTGGGTGCAAGATGGTCTGCAGCCCGATCTGACGCTGCTGTTCGATGTGCCGCTGGAAACCGCCAGCGCGCGCCTGGCCGGCGCACGCGAGCCCGACAAGTTCGAGGCCGAGTCGCGTGCCTTCTTCGAGCGCACGCGGCAGGAATATCTGCGCCGCGCGGCGGAGTCTGCGCAGCGTTTCCGGGTCATCGACGCGACCCGGAGCATTCCCGAGATTCAGGTAGAGCTTGAGAAAATCCTCGCAACACTTTGAATTGGCAGCGGGAATCGAGCGTATTGAGAGGGACGGGGCTAGCCGAGCCTGTCGTCCTCTAGCTCTCGCGCCACGTGCGTAGTTACACGAAGTTTCAACCCTAACTCACTGATCCGCATGCTTTATCCCTGGCAGAAAGAAGACTGGCAACGGCTGAACGCGCTGCGCGAGCGGCTCCCGCATGCCTTGCTCATTCACGGCCAGCAAGGCATCGGCAAGCGCGACCTGGCGCTGCATTTTGCCCAGGGACTGCTGTGCGAGACGCCGCGCCCCGACGGGCAGCCTTGCGGCACATGTTCGGCCTGCCACTGGTTCAGCCAGGGCAACCACCCGGACTTCAGCGTGGTGCGCCCGGAGGCCATGGAGGCGACGGACGACGCGCCGACGGATGAAAGCGGCAAGAAGAAAGCGCCCAGCAAGGTTATCCGCATGGAGCAGGTGCGGGCCCTGATTGAAACGGTCGGCATCGGCACGCACCGCGCCGGCTTGCGCCTGGTGGTGGTGTATCCGCTCGACGCCTTGCAGCATGAGGGCGCCAACGCCTTGCTCAAGACGCTGGAGGAGCCGCCGCCGTCCACCGTGTTCCTGCTGGTGACCGACCGGCTGGATCGTGTGCTGCCCACCATCCTGTCGCGTTGCCGCCAGTTTTCCGTGCAACGGCCCACGGCCGCTGCGGCCATGAGCTGGCTGAGCAGCCAGGGCGTGGGAGACGCCGAGGCGCAGCTGGCGCTGGCCGGCGGTTCCCCGCTGACCGCGTTGCATGCCGCCGAGGCCGAGGAGCAGCCGATGCAGCGCTGGCTGGTGAGCCAGCTTGGCGCCGGCGCTGGCTTCGATGCGCTGGCGGCGGCCGAGCAGGTGCAGAAGCTGCCGGTGCCATCGGTGCTTGGCATCCTGCAGCGCTGGACGTACGATCTGCTGTCGGCCCGCTTGGCCGCAACGCCGGGGCCGCGTTATTTCCCGCGCGAGCAGGCGGCCCTGGCGCGTTGCGCACAGGCAACCGATGCACACCGGTTGCAGGCGTTCTCCACGCGGCTGGTGGGCCATCGCCGCAGCGAGAACCATCCGCTGGCGGCTCGGCTGGTGATGGAGGCCGTGTTTCTGGAATACCGGCAGTTGTTTCAGTAAGCCGAAGACGTTGAACAAATCCAATATGGCCTGAAGGCCAACAGTCAGCAACAAGGGGTCAGTCATGAATACAGAGGTGACAGGGGCACGGGGCGCCAGCGTTCCCGGAGCCGCAGGCTTGGCCGCCGCCGGCGGCATCGGGGCGCCGACGGTTCCGGGCGCAGCATCCCGGCCCAACGTGCTTTCGCTGTCGATCAAGGACCAGGCGGGCCTCTATGCGGCCTACATGCCGTTCCTGCACCGTGGCGGCATCTTCGTCCCGAGCAACCGGCCCTTTCGGCTGGGCGAGCAGGTCTTCCTGGTGCTTTCGCTGCTGGACCGGCCGCAGAAGTACCAGATTGCAGGCCAGGTGGCATGGATTACCCCGGTTGGCACGCCCAACAAGACGCCCGGCATCGGGATTCACCTGCCGGATGACGACAACGGCCGCAACCTGCGCCGCGCGGTGGAAGAAATCCTGGGCAAGACAATTGAGTCCGCTAGGCCCAGTCAAACGTTATAATTGACTTTAGCTTTGCGGCTTAAGCAGTTGATGTGGTTGGTTTTTTAAAATTTTCTGGCCTGTCAGAGAAGAAATTCAACAATGAGTGATTCCGCCTTTACCGTGCGGCCCGCGCTGCAGCGTGACCTGGCCAACATCGTCGCCATCTACAACAGCACCGTCGCTTCACGCATGGTCACGGCAGACACCGAGCCCGTGGCGGTGGAGTCGCGCCAGGCCTGGTTCGATGAGCATCAGCCGGAGCGGCGTCCGCTGTGGGTGGCCGAGGACGGTGAAGGGCGCATGGCCGGATGGCTCAGTTTTTCCGACTTCTACGGACGCCCGGCCTATGGCGCCACCGCCGAAGTCTCGATCTACCTGGACGCGACCCGCCGCGGGCAGGGCCTGGGGCGCTACCTGCTGCAGCAGGCCATCGCCCATGCGCCGCAGATCGGGGTCAATACGCTGCTGGGTTTCATTTTTGGCCATAACGCGCCCAGCCTGGCCCTGTTCGCCTCGCTGGGCTTCGAGCGCTGGGGTAACCTGCCGCGCGTGGCTGTGCTCGATGGGGTCGAGCGCGACCTGATCATCCTCGGGCGGCATCTGACAAAGCCAGCCGAGTAGGAACGCTCGCGAGCCGGGCGCCGCCAGGCAGCCGGCTCGCTGGTACGCTGGCACGACCATATACAATGGCGGGTGGCGCCGCCCGCGGCGGCGTCTCTATCCGGAAACCGCCCCAATGTTTGTCGATTCCCACTGTCATCTAGATTTCCCCGACCTGGCCGCGCGCCTGCCCGAATTGCTGGAGAACATGCGCGCCAACCAGGTGTCGCATGCCCTGTGCATCTCGGTCACGCTGGAAGATTTTCCGCGCGTGCTGGCGCTCGCCGAGCAGCATCCGCACCTGTACGCCACCGTCGGGGTGCATCCCGATTACGAGGAGGGCGAGGAGCCCACGCTGGAGCGCCTGCTGGCGCTGTCGGCGCATCCACGGGTGGTCGGTACCGGCGAGACCGGGCTCGACTACTACCGGCTGGAAGGCCGGAGCATCGCGGACATGGAATGGCAGCGGGAGCGTTTCCGCACCCATATCCGCGCCGCGCGGCAGACCGGCAAGCCCCTGATCATCCATACCCGTTCGTCCGCCGAAGACACCTTGCGCGTGATGCGCGAGGAAAGCGCGGGCGAAGCCGGCGGGGTGATGCATTGCTTCACCGAGAACTGGGAGGTCGCCCGGCAATCGCTGGACGAGGGCTTCCACATCTCGTTCTCCGGCATCGTCACCTTCAAGAATGCGGTGGAGTTGCAGGAAACGGCGCGCAAGATCCCGCTGGACCGCATGCTGATCGAGACCGATTCGCCGTACCTGGCGCCCGTGCCATACCGCGGCAAGACCAACCAGCCCGCATGGGTGCGCCATGTGGGCGAGTTCATCGCCAACCTGCGTGGCATGCCGGTTGAGGAGCTCGCGGAGCGTACGTCGGATAATTTCTTCCGTCTTTTCAAGCATATAGATAGGAAATCTCATGCTTAACATGAATACTGTCCGACGCCTCGCCGCCGTTGCGGCCATGCTGGTGGGCGCCGTGGCCTGGGCTGCGCCCGTGGACGATATGCGCCATGCGGTGGAGTTCGACGACGTCAAGGCGGCCCAGAAGATGCTGGCGCGCGGCGTCGACCCCAACCTGGTGGATGCCAAGGGCAATCCCATGCTGGTGGTGGCCTTGCGCGAGAAGTCGCTGAAGGTGGCGGAGGTGCTGATCCGCGCCAAGGACATCGATTTCGACAAGGCCAATGCGGCCGGCGAGACACCGCTGATGATGGCCAGCCTGCAGAACGAACTGGGCCTGGTCAAGCTGATGGTCGACCAGATGGAGGTCGAGATCAACAAGACTGGCTGGACGCCGCTGCATTACGCGGCGACCAACGGCAACAACGAGATCGTCAAGTTCCTGGTCGACCACGCCGCCTATATCGATGCGGAAAGTCCCAATGGCAGCACGCCACTGATGATGGCGGCGCGCGGCGGGCATATCGAGACGGTCAAGTTGCTGCTGGACGAAGGGGCCGACATGCGCCTGAAGAACCAGCAGGGCATGACGGTGATCGATTTTGCCGAGCGCTATCACCAGAAGGAGATCGCGGAGGGGCTGAAGTCGCGCTGGCAGAAGCTGTATCCGCAGACGCCGCTAAGCGCGCAGCCTCCGCAAAAGGGCTGGAACTGAACCACTGAACGACTGCACATAAGTAAAACGCGCCGGGCTAAAACCCGGCGCGTTTTTGCTTCTGCTCAGACGATCCAGCGATCAGGTATTCAGGCGTCGTCGGCCAGGCGCACGCCGGTGAACTGCCAGCGCTGGTGCGGGTAGAAGAAGTTGCGGTAGCTGGCACGGATATGCGACTCCGGCGTGACGCAGGAACCGCCGCGCAGCACCATCTGGCTGCACATGAATTTGCCGTTGTATTCCCCCACGGCCCCGGCGCTAGGCTGGAAGCCCGGGTAGGGCTGGAAGGGGCTGGCAGTCCATTCCCAGACGTCGCCAAACATCTGCCGCAGCACGCCGGAGGTATTCTGGCGATCGGGCAGCGGCCGCAGCACGCGTCCCTCGACAAAATTCCCGGTAGCCGGCAGGTTGCGCGCGGCGTGCTCCCATTCCGCCTCGGTTGGCAGGCGGCGCTCGGCCCAGCGGGCAAAGGCATCGGCCTCATAGAAGCTGATATGCGTGACCGGGCTGTCCGGATCCACCGGCTGCATGCCGCGCAGGCTCATTTGCCACCAGGTGCCTTCACGCTCCTCCCAGTACAGCGGCGCTTCGATGCCGTGTTCGCACACCCAGCGCCATCCATCCGACAGCCACAGTCCGGCAGTCCGGTAGGCACCATCCTCGATAAATTCAAACCACTGGTGGTTGGTGACCGGGTGCGAGCACAACTGGTAAGGCTGCAGGAGCACGTTGTGCCGCGGGCCTTCGCAATCGAAGGCAAAGCCGTCGCGGTCATGGCCGATGGCGACCACGCCACCGGCAAAGCGGATCCATTCCGCCGCCGGGCGCGGATCGGCGATCACGGGCGCCAGCAGCTCCGGCGCGAAGGCCGGCTTCAGCGGGTTTTGCGCAAACAGATGCAGGATGTCGGTCAGCAGCAGCTCCTGGTGCTGTTGCTCGTGGTTCAGGCCAAGCTCGATCAGCGCCGCCTCGGCATCGGTCTGCGCGCGGGTCAGCAGACCGAGCATGGTTTCGTCGACCGCCTCGCGGTAGGCCAGGATCTCGTCGAGCGAAGGCCGCGACAACAGGCCGCGGCGTGGCCGGGGGTGGCGGGCGCCGACGGATTCGTAATAGGAGTTGAACAGGTAGCGATACTGCGGATCGACCGGTTCGTAGTCCGGGATACGCGCCGTCAGCACGAATTCCTCGAAGAACCAGGTGGTATGCGCCAGGTGCCATTTGGCGGGGCTGGCGTCGTCCATGGACTGCACCGTGGCGTCGGCGTCGGTGATGTCGGCGACCATGGCTTCGGTAGCCGCGCGCACGTGGCGGTACTGGGACAGCAGGGCCGGCTCGTGCGGAGGATGCACGGCGCTGGCAGGCAGCAGGGCAGAGGACATGCGGGCTCCCGGATCGGACTATGCATCTGCCGCGGATACCGCTTTGGGTGGCGGCTGGCCGTGGCGTGTGGATTGCGGACAGGTTCCGACCCAGGCCTGCACAACAAGGCCGCGCGGGCTTCCCCCTGGATGGACATGCACCGAAACCGTTCAGGCGTTCGGAACCATCATAGACCCGATCGCGCGGTGGGCATAGCAGGCTCGCGCGTGCAAGAATCCGTGGCAGGGCGCGGCGCGGCAAGGGATGCGGGCTGAAACGCAAAATGCAAAACGCCCGCCGGCATGACTGCGGGCGAGCGTTTTGCTCGGTGCCGGGCGGCGCGAGGCCGCCGCGCCGGGATCAGGCTGCCAGGGCTGCCACGGCGCCGTTGGCGGCGACCAGGCTGGCTTCGCGGGCTTCGGGGCCCATTGCCAGGCCGTGGGCGCGCACGTACGTGATGTCGGTGAGGCCCAGGAAGCGGAACACCACGTCCACGGTCTGCTCGTGCAGGTCCAGGGCGTTGGCGTCCTGGCGCACGCCGCCGCGCGACGACACCACGATCACGCGCTTGCCGCCGGCCAGGCCGACCGGGCCGGTCTCGGTGTACTTGAAGGTGCGGCCAGCCTGGGCGATGCGGTCGATCCAGGACTTGAGCTGGCTGGGGATGCCGAAGTTGTATTGCGGTACACCGACGACCAGCACGTCGGCTTCGAGGAATTCCTTGAGGAAGGCTTCGGTGCGTTGCAGCTCGCTTTCCTGCACGGCGTTGAGGCCATCCTTCGGGCCGCCCAGCACGGGCAGCAGGGCGCCGGACAAGTGCGCCGGTGCGTCCTGGTCCAGGTCGCGCACGGTCAGGGTGGCTTCGGGGTGCTTGGCGCGCAGGTCGGCGACCACCTTGGCGGTCAGGCTGCGGGAAGCGGAATGGCCGCCAAGTACGCTCGAGTCGATTTGCAAGATCTTCATGTTCATCTCCACTGGGGTTCGGGTTGGATGAGTGAAAGATAGCGGTCTGCCATTGATGCCGGTAGTGGGGCAAAATAGAACTTATTGTTCCAGGCGCAGAACGCAGGCGGGCTGCTACCCTGGCACGTTCCTACCGCCAAGGATGACCCATGCAAGACCTGAACGATCTTTCGCTGTTTGCCCAGGTGGTCCAGCACGGCAGTTTTTCGGCCGCGAGCCGTGCCAGTGGCGTGCCGAAGTCCCGGCTCAGCCGGCGCATTGCCCAGCTGGAGCGGGACCTGGGGGTGCAATTGTTGCGCCGGACCACCCGGCAGGTGCGCGTGACGCCCATCGGCGAGGCCTACTACGAGCGCTGCCGCGCCATGCTGACGGAGGCCGAAGCGGCGCGCGAAGTGATCGAGCAGGCGCGCGACCAGCCCGGCGGCACCTTGCGCGTGAGCTGCCCCGTGGCGATTGCCCAGAGCCTGCTGGCGCCCGCCATCGGGCATTTCATGCAGGCCAATCCCGGCGTGCGCATTGAACTGGAAGCCACCAACCGCCGCGTGGACGTGATCGCCGAAGGCTTCGACCTGGCGTTGCGGGTGCGCGAGGTGATGGACGACTCGTCGCTGGTGGTGCGCACCTACGGCGAGAGCCCGCTCATGCTGGTAGCCAGCCCCGCGCTGCTGGACAGCATCGGCCGCCCGCGCACGCCCGAAGCGCTGGACGGCATGCCGGGGGTCAACCAGAAGCCGCACGACGGCAAGCATGCCTGGACCCTGACCTGCAATACCGGGCAGTCGATCCACGTGGCGTACGATCCGCGCCTTGTCACCGACGAATTCGCCTTGCTGCGCGCGGCCGCCATCGCGGGCATCGGCGTGGCGATGCTGCCGCGCATGTTCTGCCGCGATGCCATCGAGAGCGGGGAACTGGAGGTGCTGCTGCCGCAGTGGATCATGCCCGTCGGGACGTTGCACGCGGTCTTTCCCTCGCGCAAGGGCATGCCGCCGGCGCTGCGGCGCTTCCTGGATTTCCTTGCCGACATCCTGCCCGAGACGGCCTGCAAGGCGGGCATGCAGCCGCCGCGCCAGCCGGGCATGCACCGGCCCATCGGCCAGATCTGATGGCGCGTCCGCGCAACTTGTGCCTTTACCTTCACCGCGCGGCGCACTAAGGTAAATATGCGTGCCGCGCGTGGAGCCAAAGGCGCTTCGCCTGCAGGCGGCGCATTCGCGCTTTCGTTTTCTGATCCGGACAAGGAGTGACGACCATGAGTGGTTCTCAGCCATCGCAGGACCTGGGCAAGGCAGTACTGCGCATTGTGCTCGGCGTGCTGGTCCTGCTGCACGGGATCTCCAAGCTTATCGCCGGGCCGGGGTTCGTGACGCAGGTGGTGACGCAGGCCGGCCTGCCCGTGGCGCTGGCCTACGGTGTCTATATCGGGGAAGTGGTGGCGCCGGTGCTGCTGATCCTTGGCTTGTGGGCCAGGGCCGCCGCGCTGATCGTCGCCGTCAACATGCTGGTGGCAGTGGGCCTCGTCCATATGAAGCAACTAGGCGCGCTGGCCGACACCGGTGGCTGGGCGCTGGAATTGCAAGCGATGTTCCTGGGTGGCGCCATCGCGGTCGCGCTGCTGGGCGCGGGGCGCCTGAGCGTGGGCGGCGTCAACGGCAAGTGGAACTAGCGTAGCTGCCGTTTGGGAGCGCCCTCAGGACGCCCTCAGGGCGTCCAGCGGCCCAGCGTTTCGGCCACGAACATGTCGGGCGGCAGCGCGGGGGACCACAGGTAGCCCTGGCCAAGGTCGCAGCCCAGGGCTTGCAGCGCGTCGCGCTGCGCGGGGGTCTCGATGCCCTCGGCCACGCATTCCAGCTTGAGGTCTCGCGCGAGGTTGATGACGTTGCGGCAGATTGCCGCGCGCTGGCTGTTGCCGGGCACCGCCACCACGAACGAGCGGTCGAGCTTGATCTGGGTGAAGGGCAGGTCCGCCAGCAGCTTGAGGGTGGCGATGCCGATCCCGAAATCGTCGATGGCCACGCCGTAACCTAGCAAGCGCAGGCGGTTCAGCGCAATCGACAGGGCACGGGTGTCGCATACCGGGTAGCCCTCGGTCAATTCGATATTCAGCAACTGGCGCGGCATGCCGCTGGCTTCCACCATGGCATCGAAGGCGTCGAGCACGCCGGGCCGGCACAGCGTCTGCGCGGAGGCATTGATGCTCAGCGGGATGCGCACGCCGCGCGCCAGCAACTGGCGCTGCACCGACAGGCATTGCTGGCCCGCCAGCTGGAAGATGGCATCGGCCTCGCCCATTGCCTCGAGCCTTGGGATGAAGAGGTCGGGCCGGATCAGGCCCATGGTCGGATGGCGCCAGCGGCAAAGCGCTTCTGCGCCGGCCAGCGCGCCCGTGCTGATCCTGAACTGCGGTTGCAGCATGATGAAGATGGCGCCGGGCGTCTGCATCGCGGCCAGCAGCTCGCGGTCATCCGGCTGGCTTGGGGCCGCCACCGGGGCTTCGGCGGTGAGGTCGCGCTCCAGCGCATCCTGCAGGATCTCTTCCAGCACCACCGCCGAGATCGGCTTGCGCACCGCGCGCACATGGGCGAGCCCAACCGAATCGGCCAGGCTCACATGGGAATCGATGATGTCGTCCTGCAGCGCGGACACCCATACCCACAGGGGCTGGGCGCCGGCAAAGGCGTGGTCCTTGCGTCGGGTCAGCTCGTCCATCATGCCGGGCCCGTTGAGCCCTGGCATCTCGATATCGCAGAGCACGAGGTCGACCTTGCGCGCGGCAAGCAGGTCCAGCGCAATGCGGCCGTCCGCGGCGCAATGCACGTCGCTGACGCCCAGCTGGGTCAACAACTGTTCTGCCGCCAGCAACTGGAACGGGTGGTCATCGACCACCAGGGCGGACAGTCCGGCGTAGCGCGTCTGCATGGTTGGCTCGGGATTGGGTCGATGGAAATCGGCCGGTGAGAACGGGCAGAGTCGATTCGAGGCAGGCTTCGTCCATAGTAGCGCACATGCCGCGCGGTGGGCACGCCTTTGCGCGGGCGGATGCCGACGTCGGCGCGCAGGGTTCGCGTGGCGGGGGAGGGGGCCCGGCGCCGGAAAGCAGGCGATATTCCGTTGCAAGTGCCATCTTGCGCGGAAACGCCGCGCCCAGACCCGCTACAATCGTCGCCCGAGGTATTTGATGATGGCGTTTCGATAATGGGTTTTGGCTGGTTCGGATTTTCGACCTTGTGGCTTGTGCCGCTGGTGTGGCGCCAGGTGGCGCGCCTGCTCGCCGGCGAGCGCCGGTTCTTCAGTGGACGCGGCACGCTGCGGGTATGGCTTGGCACGTTGATCGTGCTGTGCGCGAGCGCTTCGCTCGAAGCGCTGACAGGCGCGGCGGGCGAGGGCGGCATGGCAGGCAGCACATCGGGCGGCAGCGCCGGGCGCGCGCTGGGCACCTTGGTTTCCGGCATGCTCGGCTGGAGTGCCAGCCTGCTGCTGATGCTGGGCGTGCTGGCCCTGGCCGCGCCGATGGTATTCGGTGAAACCTGGCGCAGCCTGTTCCTGCGCAAGCCCAGCTTGCCGGAGCCGGACGAGGCCGAGCTGGCGCCTGCGCGCCCGCCCGCCCGCACCGCGCGCGAGCCGGACAGCTGGGAGACCACCCACCTCGGCGCCACGCACACCGCCGTGCCGGGCTCGACCGACTATGTGCCGCGCCACAAGGGCATCGAAGCCGTATCGGCGCGGCGCCAGCCAGTCTGGCAGCCGCCGGCGCGCACCCGCAATTCGCCGCCGCAGCCGGGCGAGATCTGGCTGCAGCAGGCCGGGCCGCCGGGCGCCGCCAAGCCGGAGGCCCCTGCACCCGCGTCGCCACCGCCTGCAGCCAAGGCGCCCGCCAGGCCGGCGCCGCTGCGCACCCCCAGCCAGCCGCAAGCCACCAGCCCGGCAGCCGCGCGCGCGGCATCCGTCGCGGCGTCGGCGGCGGCTAGTGCCGCGGCGGCAGCGCAGGCCCGCGCAGCCAGTCCTGCCCCGGCCGCGGCTGCACGCGCGACCGTGGCCAGCAGCCCGGTGCGCCAGCCGCAGACGAGTGCACGCTCGGCCATCACGACGCTGCCGCAAGCCAATGCGCGGCCCGCCCAGCCCGCTGCGGCAAAGAGCGTGACGACAGCTGCCGCGGTGCGGCCGGTTGTCGTGCCCGCTGTCGTGCCCGCTGTTGTACCCGTTGTCATGCCGGTTGGGCAGGCCGACGATGCGCGCCAGCACCAAAGCGAACAGGTTGCCGGCGTGCCAGCGGGGCCGGCAGCGTCCGAAGCGCTGCCCCGCCAGGCGCAGGAAACGCAAGTGCTGGAGGCCGAGGCCGTCCCCGCTGCGGCGCCCGCCGAGCCGCGACCTATGGCGGTGCTGTCCACCGAGGACATTGCCATTCCCGCCGCCGCACCCTTTGAGGCCCCGCAGATTGCGGAGCCGCGCGCGGAATCCCCCGGCGAAGCCGCGATGCCCTCCGTGACGCTGGATGCGCTCCGCCTGGAAGCCGAGGCGCTGATGGCGGAGCTGAGCGCACTGGCCAGTGCCTGGAAGCCGGCGCGGCCTGCTGCTCCGGCGGCTGACGCGCAGCTGGAGCCGGAAGCCGCTCCTGCCGCCCCCGCGGTTGTCGCGGAGGCAGCCACCGATGTTGTCACCGATGCCGTAAGCGAGGTCGCGGCGCCGGTCGTGGCTGAGGCCCTGCCCGAAATCCCGGCCGAAGCAACCGCCGAAGCAACCGCCGAAGCAACAGCCGAAGCAACAGCCGAAGCAACAGCCGAAGCAACAGCCGAAGCAACAGCCGAAGCAACAGCCGAAGCAACAGCCGAAGCAACAGCCGAAGCAACAGCCGAAGCAACAGCCGAAGCAACAGCCGAAGCAACAGCCGAAGCCAGCGACGAAGTCGTTGCCGAACCGTCTGCCGTGGATGCCGAAGCGGCTGTCCCGGCCGAGCCCGAGGCGGTTGCACTGCCAGAGGTTGCCCTGGCGCCCGAGGTGGACGAACCGGCAATGGCTCAGGAGCCGGAAGGCGCCGCCGAGCCGGAAGTAGAAGCACAAGCCGCGCCGCAGGCGGAAGCCGCGCCCAATATCGTGTTCGTTCAGGATGCCGAAGCTGACCTGGAGCCCATCGCCGACTCCGGCGCCGAACCTGAAGAAGCCATGGAAGAGATCGCCGAAGGCGTTCTCGATGCCAACCTGCTGGTCGAGCACCACAGCGAGGTTAGCGCTGCCAGCCCTGCGCCTGCGATAGAAGAAGCGCCGGCCCCGCTGCCCGAGACATTGCCAGCCACGCCGCCGGCGCCCAAGCCGCGCATCGTGCTGCCGGCCGTGGTCGGCAAGATGGTGGCGCTCGATGCGCCGGTAGCGGCCGCCGCACCCGCCGCATTCGCCGTAGCCACCGCACCTGCAGCGGGTACAGTGCCGGCGTCGCAAGTGATTGCCGTCACGCCGCCGCCGTCCCGTATTTCGGACTACCGCTTGCCGGACCTGGGCCTGCTGGAAACCGCCACGGCTGACATCCAGCAGGTGACCGAGGAGCAGTTGCAGGAAACCGGCAACCTGATCGCGCAACGCCTGGCGGAGTTCAAGGTGCCGGTGTCGGTGGTCGGCGCCTCGGCCGGCCCGGTCATCACGCGCTTCGAGGTGGATCCCGCCATGGGCGTGCGTGGCGCGCAGGTGGTCGGCCTGATGAAAGACCTGGCGCGGGCGCTGGGCGTAACCTCGATCCGCGTGGTCGAGACCATTCCCGGCAAGACCTGCATGGGGCTGGAGCTGCCGAACGCGCGGCGCCAGATGATCCGCCTGTCCGAGATCGTGGCCGCCTCATCGTTCCTCGCGCATAGCTCGCACCTGGTGCTGGCAATGGGCAAGGACATCACCGGCAACCCGGTGGTGACCGATCTCGCACGCGCGCCGCACCTGCTGGTGGCCGGCACCACCGGCTCGGGCAAGTCAGTGGCGGTCAACGCCATGATCCTGTCCTTGCTGTACAAGGCCACGCCGGACGATGTGCGCCTGATCATGATCGACCCCAAGATGCTGGAGCTGTCGGTCTACGAAGGCATTCCGCACCTGCTTTCGCCGGTGGTGACCGACATGAAGCAGGCCGCGCACGCGCTGAACTGGTGCGTGGGCGAAATGGAAAAGCGCTACCGCCTGATGTCGGCGCTGGGCGTGCGCAACCTGGCCGGCTTCAACCAGAAGATCCGCGCCGCCGAGGCCGCGGGCGAGCACGTGCCCAATCCGTTCTCGCTTACGCCCGATGCGCCCGAGCCGTTGCGCACGCTGCCATTCATCGTGGTGGTGATCGATGAGCTGGCCGACCTGATGATGGTGGCCGGCAAGAAGATCGAAGAACTGATCGCGCGGCTGGCGCAGAAGGCCCGCGCCGCCGGCATCCACCTGATCCTGGCCACGCAGCGCCCGTCGGTGGATGTGATCACCGGCCTGATCAAGGCCAACATCCCGACCCGGGTGGCTTTCCAGGTCTCGTCCAAGATCGACTCGCGCACCATCCTCGACCAGATGGGCGCCGAGAGTCTGCTGGGACAGGGCGACATGCTGTTCCTGCCGCCGGGCACCGGCTATCCGCAACGCGTGCACGGCGCCTTTGTGGCCGATGATGAAGTGCACCGCGTGGTGGAACACTGGAAGCAGTTCGGCGAGCCCGACTACGACGAGGCTATCCTCGCGGGCGATCCCGCCGAGGCCGCGGCGTCGGACCTGTTCGGCGAAGGTGGTGGCGACGTGGAGGCCGACCCGCTATACGACGAAGCGGCCTCCTTCGTGCTGACCAGCCGGCGGGCCTCGATTTCCGCCGTGCAGCGCCAGTTGCGCATCGGCTACAACCGTGCGGCGCGCCTGATCGAGCAGATGGAAGTGGCGGGGCTGGTTTCGCCGATGGGCCGCAACGGCGCGCGCGACGTGCTCGCGCCGGGCCCGGGCGATTGACGTTGGCGGCAGGCGTGCCGCCCAACCGGAGACGATGATGGATGCCAAGGGCAACCCGCCGCCTGTGCTGCAGGGCAACCTGCTGGCGCAGGTGCCGGTCGACCGGACTGCCGAGCGCTTCGAAGCCTTGCTGGAGCGGCCCGGCCTGAAGATCGAGCGCATCGTCTCGAACGGCCAGGCCAGCCCGGAGGGCTTCTGGTACGACAGCGCGCAAGACGAATGGGTGCTGCTGGTCAGCGGCAGCGCCGGCCTGCACCTGGATGGCGAGGCCGAGCCGCGCACGCTCGCGCCCGGCGACTACCTGCATCTGCCGGCGCATTGCCGGCATCGCGTGGCGTGGACGGATGCGCAACTGCCTACGGTCTGGCTGGCGGTGCATTGCAGCGCGCCGAGCCAGATTGAAGGCTAGCGTCGAGCGAGCACCCGCCCTCTCCCCCAACCCCTCTCCCGCATGCGGGAGAGGGGAGCTAAGCCTGCGAAAGATTGAGGCTGTGCGCTTGCGGATCGCTCGGTTTGCTCCCCTCTCCCACGCAGTGGGAGAGGGGCCGGGGGAGAGGGCGGGCGCGAGCCGAAGCCGGCAGCGCTTACTACCTCAGCCCCCTTCAACCGGAAACACCGGCTCCCCCAGATTCAGCATCAACCGGTTCGCCCACGCAAAGATGGCGATCGAGTGAATCAGGTCGAGGATCTCGGCATCGCTCACGCCCACCTCGCGGAGCGCGCGCAAGCTGTCGGCATTCACCGCGTCCGGCCGCTCGGTCAGCGCGATCGAGAACTTGGAGATCGCCTGCTCGCGCGCGGTGGTGCCCGCCGTATGCGGATCCTCGAACACCTGCGTGATCACATCGTTGCGCTTGGCCAGTTGCTCGAAGCGCTGGGCATGCACCGACGCGCAGTACACGCAGCCGTTGATGCGCGACACCACCGTGCTGGCCAGCTCGCGCTCGGCACGCGCCATGCCGCCGGGGGCGTACATGATGGCGTTGAAGGCGGTGGAGCGCTGGCGCAGGATTTCGGGCTGATGCACCAGGAACAGGTAGTAGTCCGACACCTTGGCCTTGGGATGGCTTTCTTCCAGCACCGCGATCTGCCCGGGCGTGGCCTGGTCCACCTGGACCACGTCCAGCCAGGCCTTCCAGTCGAGCACCTCGTTGGTGAAACCGTTTGCCTTGATGGGTGCGCTCATGCTGCGGCCTCCTGGGATTGCAGGGTGTTCAGGGCCTTCAGGCCGGCTACCAGGCGCACCTGGTAGGACAGGAAGGCGATCAGTTGCGCCAGCGTTACCACGTCGGGCGTGGCCAGGCCGGCGGCGGGCAGGGCCTTGAGGGCAGCTTCGTCGCCCGCTACCGGGTTCTCGATCAGCGTGCGGGTGAAGGCGAGCATGGCGCGCAGGCGCGGATCGGCCAGCGAATCCGGATTGCCTTGCCCGGCCACGGCGACCAGGGCGGCATCGGCGCCGGCTTGCGCCAGGCGCGCGCTGTAGTGCGCAACCAGTTCCGGCGCGGGCGTGAGGCGCGCGGCGTACAGCGCCACCAGCAGGCGCTCGGTCAGCGGCAGGCCGGGCAGGGCGGGATCGAACAGCGCGTCATAGCTGCCCTGCGTCGCGGCGGCGACCTTCTCGCGCTGATGGCGCAGTGCGTGGGTGGCCGAGCCGGCGGCGAGGCCGGCTACGTTGTCCACCACGTCGGTGGTAGCTGGATTGGCTTGGGTCATGATGGGGTTCTCGGTCTTGACTCAGTGATTTTGTTGTTCGGCAACTCAGGCTTGGCCAGCGTGGCGCGCCACGGCGCGCGCCAGGAAATCCCGCACGCCGATCCACGATTGCTCGTCCGCCACGGCATTCGCCGCTGACGTGCCGCCGGTGGTGCTGATGCGCCTGGACACCGGATGCGCGTAGACCATTTGCGTGGTCGGCACATACGGGAAGAGGATGGCGTGGCCGGCTTGCTCGAAATCAAGATGTTTAACGTCGTGCGCATGCCCCACTTCGGCCAGCTTGGCCGCCACCATGCGCGCATACAGGCTGGAAGGCCAGGAACCGTCGTCGGTCCCCGACAGCAGCATCACCGGCCCGCGGATCGCTTCCACGCGGATGCGGGCGCGCGCCACCGCTTCGGGGTCTTGCAGCGCGGTCAGGATGGCGCGTTCATGCCGGTGTGGCGCCGGGCCTTCATCAAAGGGGGCCCAGCTTGCCGTGCGGTTGTTCTCCCACACGTGCGGCAGCGGCTTGCCGTGGTGCAGCCAGGCGGGGCCTTCACGGCCGCTGGCGGGATCGGCGGCGTTTTGCGCGCTGTGCACCACCGCGCCAGGCACGTAGCCGATCACAGCCGAGACCAGCTCGGGGAAGGTTGCGCCCAGCAGCAGCACAAGCTCGCCGCCGCGCGACTGGCCCGACAACGCGATGAAATCGTGCGCAGGCCGGACGTGTTCGCGGATCCAGTGCAGGCCGCGCTCGAAGTACTCCAGCGGCGTGTTGGAGATGTAGTCCGATAGCCCCGGCGCCTTGAAGTATGCCAATGCCAGCGCGGCGTACCCGCGCGAGGCATAGAGCGCGGCGCGCGGCTCGTTGATGCCGCCGCCCGAGCCGTTGAGCACCATCACCGCTGGATGCGGGCCGGGGCCCGCGGGCAGGTAAAGCGTGCCGACCAGGCCGTCCTCGCGCACGTCCCGGCGGGTCACGCCGGCAGCCGCCAGGCGCTGCACCAGTTCGCCGCGTGCTTGCGCGCCATCGGCCCGCATCGTGACCTCGGTCACGAGCGGCCGGTCGGCATCTGCATGGAACTGCTCGCGGCTGTCGCTATCGACCGGACGCTGGGACCACAGCAGGCCCATGGGGCTCACGCCCGTGTAGCTGCCCGAAAGCGGCGCGTCGCGCTCCAGGTCCACGGTGCCGGCGGCGTCCGCCGCGAACGTGGCTTCGCTGGCCCAGGCAAGCTCCCGGCCACGCAGCGTGCGCGTGGCGATGGCAATGGTTTCGCCGGGACGCAGTCCCGACACGGAAATCCGCCGCGCGACGTCGATCAGGTCGTCGGCCGGGGTGATGTGAAGCTGTGCCATGTTCGCCCCGCCTTACTTGCCGTCTCGCGTGACCATCATCGCCGCGGTGCGGTCGCTGGTCATCGGCGCCACCTTCAGGCCCTTCCTGGCGGCCCAGATGTTCTGGTAGTGGTAGAGCGGCAGCATGCCCACGTCGTCCGACACCAGCTTGACCGAGCGGCGCAGGATGGCCTCGCGCTTGGGCACATCGAACTCGGCGGTGGATTCGTCCAGGGCCTTGTCCACGGCCGGGTTGCTGTAGTGGCCCCAGTTGGAGGCGCCCAGGCCTTTCTTGGCATCCACGGTGGCCAGCACATTGACCAGCGCGTAGCTGGCCTCGCCGGTGCCGTTGCCCCAGGCCAGCATGCTGACCGCGTATTCGTTCTTGTTGGCGCGGCCAGAGTAGACCGACCAGGGCACCACTTCCACCTGGGTCTTGACGCCGACGCGGGTCCAGAACTGGGCAACCGCCTGCGCGGTCTCCGGGCCTTGCGGATAGCGGTCGTTGGGCGCGTGGATGGTCAGCTTGAAACCATCCTTGAACCCGGCCTCGGCCAGCAGTTTCTTGGCCTGTTCCGGATCGAAGGGGATGTCCTTGACCTCCGGGTTGTAGCCGAAGGTGTTTTTCGGCATCCACTGGTTGGCCACGCTGGCGGTGTTCTGCAGGATGCGGCCCACCACCGCCTGCCGGTTGATGGCGAGCGACAGGGCGCGGCGCACACGTACGTCCAGCAGCGGGTTCTTGTCCAGCGGCTTGCCGGCGTTGTCAGTGATGTAGGAATTGGGGCCGGGCTTGAAGCTCGGCTGCAGCAGCATCACGCGCAGGCCGGCATAGGGAAACACGCTGATGTTGGGCGATTGCTTGAGCTTGGCCAGGTCCGACACGGAGACTTTGTCGATCACATCGACGTCGCCGGACAACAGCGCGGCGGTGCGCGCCGGGCCGTTGTTGATGTAGCGGTAGCTGACCTGCTGCCAGGCCGGCTTGCCGCCCCAATAGCCATCATTGCGCGCCATCATCACGCGATCGCCCGGCGTGTAGGAGATGAACTTGTACGGACCGGTGCCGACCACGGCGCGGCCGCTGTTGTAGTCCTCGGTGCTGGACTTCTCGCCGACGTGCTTGCTGACGATATGGATCGAGGCCAGGTTCAGGGGCAGATCCGGGTTCGGGATATTGGTCTTGATGACCAGGGTATACGGATCCTTGGCATGCATCGATTCGATGGTGCGCAGGTAGCCCGCGTACGACGCCACGCTGCCCGGCACATTGCGCGCGCGCTGGTAGGAGAAGATCACGTCCTCCGCGCCGAAGGGCTTGCCGTCCTGCCACTTCACGTCGCGGCGCAGCTTGAACTCCCAGGTCTTGTCGTCCAGCGCTTTCCACGACAGGGCCAGCCCCGGTTGCAGCTTGTTGTCCTTGTTTTCGATCAGCAGGTCCCAGAAATGCAGATCGACGGAGCGGTCGCCGGCATGGTTGTTGAGCTGCGGGTCCAGCGACGAAAGCGGATCGGCAAAAGCGATCGACAGGGACTGCGCGGAGGCCGCGCCGGCACAGAGCATGGTGGCAACGGCGGCGCTGATCGAGAGGGACAGCAGGCGTTTCATGGGCAGGTTTCCTCGGGGCGTAAGAAGGGTTGAGAGGCGTGGCGCGCACTAGCCAACAGTCAGCCCGCCTCGTTCAGGTGGCAGGCGCTGAGATGGTTCACGGCGATGCCGCGCAGGCGCGGCACCTCGGTCCGGCAGCGCGCCATGGCATGCGGGCAGCGCGGATGGAAGTGGCAACCCGGTGGCGGCGCCAGCGGGCTGGGGATCTCGCCTTTGATGGCGGTGAAGGTCTTGTGGCGCGCGTCCAGGCGCGGGATTTCCGCCAGCAGCGCCTGTGTGTACGGGTGGTTGGGCTGCCGGAAAATCTCTTCCGTCGGTGCGATCTCCACCACGCGGCCCAGGTACATGATGACCACGCGGTCCGATACATGCTCGACCACGCCAAGGTCGTGGCTGATAAAGAGATAGGTCAGGCCAAGCTGCTCGCGCAGGTCCATGAACAGGTTGAGCACCTGCGCCTGGATCGACACGTCCAGCGCGGCCACCGCTTCGTCGCACACCAGCAGTTCCGGCTGCACGGCCAGCGCGCGTGCAATGCCGATGCGCTGGCGCTGCCCGCCGCTGAACTGATGCGGGTAGCGCTGGCGCAGGGCCGGGTCCAGCCCGGCGCGCTCCAGCTGGGCGCTGACATAGTCGTCGAAACCGGCCGCATCCACCAGGCCGTGCAGGCGCGCGCCTTCTCCGACGATGCGGTCCACGCGCAGGCGCGGGTTGAGGCTGGCGTACGGATCCTGGAACACCATCTGGATCTTTAGCCGCAGTGCGCGGCGGGCGCTGGCGTCCAGGCTTTCGATGCTCTGGCCGTCCACGCGGATTTCCCCCGCTGAAGGTGGCAGCAGGCCGGCCACCATGCGGCCAAGCGTGGACTTGCCGCAGCCGGATTCGCCGACCAGGCCGACCACTTCGCCACGGCGGATCTGCAGGTCCACGCCATCCACGGCGTGCGTGACCGGCGCGGGTACCGACCAGCCCATGCGCTGCAGCGCGAGGCCAATGCGCCCGGGATGCTGCTCGCCAAAGCGCTTGGCGAGATGGCGGGCATCGATCAGGGCGGGTAATTGCGGCTGCTCGCCGGCAGCGTGTTCAATCGGCTTCATGCGAACTCCGCGGCAATAACGGGTTGCCCCGGATGGAAGCAGCGCACCTGGCGCATGGCCTGCGGCGAGGTGATGGCGGGCGCCTGCACGCAGGCCTCGGAGACGCGCGGGCAGCGCGCCGCAAAGGCGCAGCCGGGCGGCATCGTCAGCAGGTTGGGCGTCATGCCAGGGATCTGGCGCAGCCGCTGGCCGCGCTTGTTCAGGCTGGGCAAGCTGCCGATCAGGCCGGCGGTGTAGGGGTGCAGTGGATGGTCCAGCACGGCATCGACCGGCCCTTGCTCGACGATGCGGCCGGCGTACATCACGGCGACTTCATCGGCCAGCCCGGCCACCACGGACAGGTCGTGCGTGATCCAGATCAGCGCGGTGCCGTGCTGGCGCGCCAGCTTCTGCACCTCGGACAGGATCTGCGCCTGGATGGTGACGTCCAGCGCGGTGGTGGGCTCGTCGGCAATGATCAGGTCGGGCCGGTGCAGCATGGCGATGGCAATCGCCACGCGCTGGCGCATGCCGCCGGAGAGCTGGTGCGGATAGGCGCGCAGGCGTTCCTCCGGGCTGGGGATGCCCATCATGCCTAGCGTGTCGCGCGCCAGTTCGCGCGCCTGTTTGTGGCTTGCCGGGCTATGCGCGCGCACCGCCTCGATCATCTGGGCGTCCACCCGCATTACCGGGTTGAGCGTCATCATCGGATCCTGGAAGATCATCGCGATGCGGTTGCCCTGCAACTGGCGCAGCTCGGCAGGCCGCATGCTGGTCAGCTCGCGTCCCTGGAACAGGATCTCGCCGCCGACAACGCGTCCCGGCGGGTCCACCAGGCCCATGATGGAAAACCCCGTGACCGATTTGCCGGAGCCGGATTCGCCCACCAGCCCGAGAATGCGGCCGCGCGGCACGGTGAAGGAGACGTCGTCGACTGCCGGCAGCACGCCGGCGCGGGTTTCGAAGTGCGTGCGCAGGTGGCGGACCTCCAGCGTCGGCACGGCGTTGTTGATGTCCGGCGCCGTCATTTCTGCAACCTCGGGTTGAGCACGTCGCGCAGGCGGTCGCCCACCAGGTTGATGGCCACCACCGTGACCAGCAGCGCGATGCCGGGGAAGAAGCTGATCCAATACTCGTCGGACAGCATGAACTGGTAGCCGTTGGCGATCAGCAGGCCCAGCGAGGGCTCGGTCACCGGCACGCCCAGGCCCAGGAACGACAGCGTGGCCTCCAGCGTGATGGCACGCGCCACCTGCAGCGAGGCAATCACGATCAGCGGCGGCAGGCAGTTCGGCAGGATATGGCCCACCACGATGCGCCA
This sequence comes from Cupriavidus sp. PET2-C1, assembly GCF_054515855.1. Lineage (NCBI taxonomy): Bacteria > Pseudomonadati > Pseudomonadota > Betaproteobacteria > Burkholderiales > Burkholderiaceae > Cupriavidus > Cupriavidus sp. PET2-C1. The sequence continues at coordinate 2,063,508 of NZ_CM137259.1, read as the reverse complement.
GTTGGAAATGCCCTGGCCGCGAGCGGCTTCCACGTACTCGCGCCGGCTTTCCACCAGTGCCTGGCCGCGCGCGGCGCGGGCGTAGTAGGCCCACTCCAGGATCACGAGCGTGAGCACCACATTGGTCACGCCCTTGCCGAGGAAGGCCAGGATCATCATCGCGACCAGGATCGACGGGAACGACAGCAGCAGGTCCACGGTGTGCATGATCACGCTGTCCACCCGGCCGCCGGCATAGGCGGCCAGCAGGCCGAGCAGGGTGCCGATGACGCCGGCGATCAGCGCCGAGCCCACGCCCACGCTCAGGCTGATGCGCAGGCCGTAGAGGATGCCCGAGAAGATGTCGCGCCCCTGGCCGTCGGTGCCGAGCCAGTAGCTGTAGGTGCCGGTGCCGCTCGGCGTGCCGGGCGCGAGGCGCGCGTCCATGACGTCGAGCTGGAGCAGGTCATACGGATTCTGCGGGGTGACCAGCGGGGCAAAGACCGCGGCCAGCACCAGGATCACCAGCAGCACCAGGCCGAACACAGCCGTGCGCGAGGCGAAGAAATCCGCCGCCATCCGGCGCCACGGCGATTCGCGGCGCAGCGCCTGGGGCGCCGCCGGAGCGGCTGTGGCGGCTTTGGCGGGGTTGTCGATGGCGCTCATGTGGCGGCCTCCAGCCGCACGCGCGGGTCGAGCAGCTTGTAGAGAATGTCCACGATCAGGTTCAGCGTGACAAACAGGCACACCACCACAATCAGGTAGGAAACGATCACCGGGCGGTCGAGCGCGTTGATGCTGTCGAGGATCAGCTTGCCGGCGCCGGGCCAGGCGAAGATGCTCTCGGTCACCACCGCAAACGCGATGGTCGAGCCGAACTCCAGCCCCAGCACGGTGACCAGCGGAATCATCGTGTTGCGCAGCACATGGCCCAGCACCACGCGGATCGGCGACAAGCCCTTGGCGCGCGCGAACTTGACCCAGTCCTGCGGCAGCACCTCGCGCACGCCGGCGCGGGTCAGCCGCAGCACCAGCGACACCTTGAACAGCGACAGGTTGATGGCCGGCAGGATCAGGTGGCGCAGGCCGTCGGTGGTGAGCCACGACCACGGCACGCCCAGCCACTCGGCAGTGGCGCCGCGCCCACCCGAGGGCAGCCAGCCCAGCCTCACGCTGAAGGCCATGATCATCATCAGCCCGACCCAGAAGGTCGGCAGCGAGAAGCCGACAATGCTGCCGGTCATCAGCAGGCGCGAGACCGGATGCTCCGGATACAGCCCGGCAAAGAGGCCGCAGGGCACGCCCACCAGCACCGCCAGCAGCAGCGCCGCCACGGCGAGCTCCAGCGTAGCGGGCAGCCGCTGCAGGATCAGCTGGATGGCGGGCACGTTATAGACAAAGCTGTTGCCCAGGTTGCCGTGCAGGGCGCCTTGCAGGAAGGCGAGATACTGGCGCCAAAGCGGCTGGTCCAGCCCTAGCCTGGCGATGATGCGCGCGCGCTCGACCTGGTCCACGTCCTGGCCGATCAGGATATCGACCGGGTTGCCGATCGCGTGCAGGCCGGCGAACACGATCACCGTCATCGCCAGCACGACCAGCAGCGCTTGCGCCAGCCGCTTGGCCAGCCATCGGATCGGCCAGCGGCTCATGATGCGTTCGCCGCGTCGCTGGGCAGCGCCGGAGGTGGCCCGGCGGGGACCCACTCATCCCCGAATACCTCGGGCTCGCCGAAGGCTTCCATATTGGCGTAGTGCAGCGCCACGTCCTCCTGGTAGAGCAGCGCGGCGATGCCTTGGCCGAGGCGCCTGGCGCCGTCGCTGATGGCGGGGATGTCGCCCGATACGGTGCCGTGCGTCAGCGCCGCCGGATAGCAGAAGCAGTGGATGCGCGACAGGCCGGGGCATGCGTGCGTCGTCTTCTCCAGGAATTCGAAGGCCAGGCCGAGGTCCGGCGAGTCCGACAGTTCCTGGTCTTCCTGCCCCGGGGCCGGCGTGTAGCGGTCGCGCCAGTAGCGGATATGGCGGGCGAAGGCGCTGAACTCCTCGCGCGTCTCCAGTGCGATGCGAAAGCCCGTGGAGAAGATCAGGAAATCCAGCTCGAACGCGCCCTTGGGCGTATGCACCAGCAGCGCGCCGCCGGCTTGCTCGATGCGCTCGATGGGGCAGGCCAGGTTGAAGCGAGCGTTCTCGTGCCGGGAGACGCGCAGCGTGCTGCCGCGCGGTGGTGGCACCTGCTGCGCGTTGATGTAATGGCGGATGCGCCATTTCCAGTCATCCGGCAGGCCCGGGTGGCCATGCGTGAGGCCGGGGTTGCCCGCGCCCTTGCCCTTGTTGACGCGCGGGATGTCGGCGCGCCGGATCAGCAGGTCCACGCTGGCCGCGCCCGCTTCCAGCGCGGTGGCAGCGCTGTCCATGGCCGACGCGCCGGCGCCGATCACGCCCACGCGCTTGCCACGCAAGATGTCGTAGTCGAACACATCGCTCGAGTGCGCCCAGCGCGAGCGCGGCAGGTCCCGCGCGAAGGGCGGCACATGCGCGCCGCCCAGGCCGTCGCGGCCGGTGGCCAGCACCACGCGGCGTGCCAACACACGCAGCGCGCCGGCGGGCGCGCGGATTTCCAATGCCACCAGGCCATCGGGGCGGGGCACCACCCGCTCGACCCCGTGTTCGTTGCGCACGTCCAGGTCCAGCACCCGGCGGTACCAGCGTAGGTAGTCCATCCATTGCAGGCGCGGGATCTTGTCCAGCGCCTCCCAGGCCACCGTGCCGAACTGGGCCTCGAACCAAGCGCGGAAGGTCAGGGCGGGCAAGCCAAGCGCGGGGCCGGTGAGTTGCTTGGGCGAGCGCAGCGTTTCCATGCGCGCGGTGGTGGCCCACGGGCCTTCGAAGCCTTCCGGCGAACGGTCGAAGATGCGCGCGTTGATGCCCAGGTGCTTGAGCGTAGCCGCCGCGGCCATGCCGGCCATGCCGCCGCCGATCACGGCAACGTCCAGCACCGGCTCGCCGTCATGCGCGCGCGCCACGGTCCAGCTTTTGGCCGGGAGTTCCAGCCAGGACAGGTCCTGGCGCAGGCGCGCTTCCAGGGCGGCAAGGCCGGCGGCGTTGGCGGCGGCCGGGAAGGTGTCAGCGGGCGAATTCATAGGTCGGTGGGTTCCGTGTCGTAGGGCGTGCCGGCGGCCGGCTCGGTGGCGGTGGCGTCGCCATACAGCGCTTGCAGCAGCGCGCCGTGCTGTTCCGGGCCGCGCTGGGTGAAATCCGGCAGCAGCGCGCGGGCCGCGTCGGCCAGCGTGTCGATCAGCGCCAGCACCGCCGCGCTGGCCGGCCTGGCCTGCGGGGTGATCACGCCAAAGTAAAAGGGAATGTCGGCATCGATCGGGCGCACCACGATATCGGCCAGCGGCACGCCGCGCGCGGTCACTGGCTCCAGCACGGCAATGCCCAGCCCGGCGCGCACGGCGGTGAGCGCATTGAGCGAGGAGTTGGTGTCGATCAGCGCGGCCGGCTCCACCCCGGCGCGGGCAAATGCCTCGTCCAGGCGGCGGCGCAGCCGGTAGGGGTTCTGCATGGTGACGATGCGCCGGCCGCTGCAGGCGGACAGCGGAATCGTAGCCAGCGCCGCCAGGGGATCGTCGGCACGCACCGCGGCCACGCAGGCAGCCTGCCCGATCCAGTGCACGGTGACGCCGCGATGCTCCAGCGGCAGGCTGGTCAGGCCGATCTCGGCCGCGCCGGTCAGCACCGAATGCACGACTTTTTCCGGGGAGGCGCTATTGATATGGATGTGGCTGGCGTGGGCTGCCCCGCTTACCGGCCCGGCCGCCCCGGCCGTCGCATGGTCTGGCTGGTGGCCGGCCAGGGCCAGGGGCAATAACCCGGCCGCCAGGGCCGGCGTGGCCGCGATCTGCAGCGAGCGGTTTTCCTCGCGGGCGATTTCGGCGGCGCGGGCGCGGATCTGCTGAAGGCCAACCAGCGCGTGCTCCACGTCCTCGTACAGCAGGAAGCCGCGCTCGGTCGGGCTGACGCGCGGCCCGCTGCGGGCGAACAGGGCAAAGCCGATTTCGCTTTCCAGCTCCTGGATCAGGCGCGTGATGGCCGGCTGGGAGCGCCCCAGCAGGCGCCCGGCGGCGGTCACGCTGCCGCTGGTCATGACTGCCGCGAAGGCTTCCAGTTGCCGGATTTCCATGGGGGCCCGAGTTGCTGATGCTATGTATGTGTTTTGTGGATTCTCGCCCCGCTAGCATTCGGATTGCAAATACTATTTTCGTATGTGCTCATGCGGCACAAAGTGGGTGCGCGCCGGCCTCGCCGTCGCGGCCATGCACGTATCATGTGATGAACCGGCCCAGCCGTCCGCGAGCCACGCACCATGCTCAGGAGAGCGCTTCATTTGACCTTGCAACCCGGAATCCCCCGCCGTGCCGAGCCTTGGCCGGCCATGCTCCTGTGCTGGGCATTGGCCTGTTTGTCGCTGCTGGCCCCAGCCGGCACGGCCTGCGCCGATACCCTGCGGGTCGGCTCCAAGCGCTTTACCGAGTCCTACATCCTCGGGGAGGTGCTCACCCAGACCGCCGCGGCCCAAGCCAGTGCGCAGCACACGCCCGGCCTTGGCAATACGGCAATCGTGTTCGAGGCGCTCAAGGCCGGCAGCATCGACCTCTACCCCGACTACACCGGCACCGTTTCCAGTGAAATCCTCAAGCTGCCCGCCGGCGCTACCCTGGCGCAGATCAACCAGGCGCTGGCGCCGCTGGGCCTGGCGGCGGGGATTCCACTTGGCTTCGAGAACACCTATGCGCTTGCCGTGGAGGAGCGCAAGGCCCAGCGGCTCGGGCTGGCGTCACTGGGCGACCTGGCCGCGCAGCCGCAACTGCGCCTCGGGCTGTCGCATGAATTCCTGGGCCGGGCAGACGGCTGGCCCGGGCTGGCGCGGCGTTACGGCTTGCCCCAGCGGCCCCTGGGGCTGGACCATGGCGTGGCCTACGAAGCCCTGGCCAACGGGCAGGTCGATGCCATCGATATCTATTCCACCGATGCGAAGATCCGCAAATACGGCCTGCGCGTGCTGACGGACGACCGCCATTACTTCCCCCGCTATGACGCCGTGGTGCTGTACCGCCTGGACCTGCCGCAGCGCTTCCCGGCCGCCTGGCAGGCGTTGACGGGGCTGGCCGGCAAGGTGAGCGCGGCGGACATGATCGCCATGAATGCCGCGGCGGAACTGGATGGGCAATCCTTTGCGACCGTGGCGCGGGCCTTCCTGGCGCATGGCAATGCCGGCGCGCCGGATGCAGCGGCAGGCGCGCGGGCGGGCCTCGCCGGCACCTTGTTCGGGCGCGATACCTGGCGGCTGACCAGCCGCCACCTGGCCCTGGTGCTGGGCGCGGTTGGCGCGGCCACCTTGCTGGGCGTGCCGCTGGGCATCGTCGCCGCACGCCGGCAGCGGCTGGGGCAGTTGCTGATGGCCACGGTGAGCGTGCTGCAGACCGTGCCGTCGCTGGCCTTGCTGGCGATGCTGATCCCGCTGCTGGGGCGCATCGGCGTATGGCCGGCAATGGTGGCGCTGTTCCTCTATGCGCTGCTGCCCATCGTGCGCAACACGTTGACAGGCCTTCAGCAGGTGCCAGCCGGCATGCGCGAAGCGGCACGTGCCCTGGGTTTTACGCCCGGCCAGGTGCTGCGCTATGTGGAGCTGCCGCTGTCGATGCCCGTGCTGCTGGCCGGCATCAAGACCGCCGCCATCATCAGCGTGGGCACCGCCACCATCGCCGCCTTTGTCGGCGCAGGCGGCTATGGCGAGCGCATCGCCACCGGGCTGGCGCTGAACGACCATGTGCTGCTGATGGCGGGCGCCATCCCCGCCGCGGTGCTTGCGCTGCTGGTACAGGCTGGGTTCGAGCTGGGGGAATGGTATCTGGGCAGGCATGCCCGGGGCGGGGCGGTAACCTGACGGGCCTTATTGCAATTGGGCCTTCGCCAGCTCGCCCAGCTTGGCCACGGCGGCTTCCACGGCATCGCTCCACAGGTGGCCATAGTTCAGCCGGATGCAGTTGCGATAGCCTTGGCGCGCTGAAAAGATAGGGCCCGGCGCAATGCCGATGCCATGTTCCAGCGCCGCGCGATGCAGCGCCAGCGCATCGAATCCGGCCGCAAACTCCACCCACAGGAAGTAGCCGCCGGCGGGCTGCGAGACCCGCACGTTCTCCGGGAAATGCCGGCCGATGGCCGCGATCAGCTGACCCTGCTGCATCTCCAGCAGATGGCGCAGGCGCCGCAGGTGCTTGTCGTAGCCGCCGTTCTGCAGGTACTCGGCCAGCGCCACCTGCGTGGGCACGCCTGCCGACAGCGTGGTCATCAGCCGCAGCCGCTTGATCGCCTCGCCATACTGCCCGGGGGCCACCCAGCCCACCCGGAAGCCCGGCGCCAGCGTCTTGGAAAACGAGCTGCAGTGCATGACCAGGCCTTCCTGGTCGAAGGCCTTGGCGGGCAGGGGGCAACGATTGCCGAAATACAGCTCGCCGTAGACGTCATCCTCGATCAGCGGTACGCGGTGGCGCGCCAGCAAGGCTACCAGCGCCTGTTTCCTGGCCTCGGACATGCTCGCGCCCATTGGATTCTGGAACTGCGTCATGAACCAGCAGGCCTTGATCGGATGGCGCTGGAGCGCGGCATCCAGCGCGTCCAGGTCGATGCCTTCGCGCGGGTCCACCGGGATCTCCACCGCGCGCAGGCGCAGCCGCTCCAGCGCCTGCAGCGCAGCATAGAAGCCGGGGGACTCGATCGCTACCACGTCGCCGGGCTGCGTCACCGCCATCAGGCACAGATTGAGCGCTTCCAGCGCGCCGTTGGTCACAATGATCTCGTCGGTGGGCTGCGGCGCGCCCGCGCCGAGGTAGCGCAGGCCGATCTGCTGGCGCAGGGCAAGGTGCCCGGCCGGCATGTCGTTGACCGAATACCAGGGATCGAGCTCGCGCCCGGCCCGGGCCAGCGATTTGCCCAGCCGCTCCCAGGGGTAAAGCTCGGGCGACGGGAAGGCCGAGCCAAGCTGGATGAGCTGCGGATCGCGCGCGGCGTCCAGCACGGAGAAGACCAGCTTGGAAATATCAACGTCGGTCGAAACCTGGTGCGACGGCCGCACGGCGGGTTGCGGCAGCGGCCGGCCGACCTGGCCGGTCACGTAGTAGCCGGAGCGCTCGCGAGCCCGCACCAAGCCGCGCTCCTCCAGCCGGTAGTAAGCCTGGAACGCGGTGGCGGGGCTCACGCCGAACTGGGTCACGGTCTTGCGGATCGAGGGCATCTTGGTGCCGGGCGGCAGGTTGCCGTTGCGAATGTCTTTGGCCAGCGTTTCCGCCAGTTCTTCGTAGCGCTTCATGGGGGCAGGGGGCGTTGCCGTGGCGTAGCGATGAGCGCAGTATCAGGCGCTCAAACTGATACGCAAAATTATCGCAGATCTGATTCTGTTATTCCTTGCCAGCCAACGACATAATCCCCCGTAACTACCAAAAGCCAAAGCGCCGCAAGGTCATGCGGCGGTTGGCAAGCATGTAAGGAAGAGCGAAATGAACCCCTTGAGATTGGTGCTGACGGTGTTGTGGGGATTCTTTGGCCTGCGCAAGGGCCAGGAACATATGCGCGACCTGCAGGCCGTGCGGCCGGTGCCGCTGATCCTGACGGGCGTGGCGCTGGCGGCAGGGCTGGTGCTGCTGCTCGTGTCGCTGGCGCACTGGGCGGTGACACACGCCTGAGCTGCGAGCCCGCCAATTCCTCCCGTGCCTTTGGGGCCATCCAGGCCCGCAACCACGAAGTACAGCCCGCCATGCGCGGGCTGTGCACGTTTGCCGTACTGAATGCCACTGCGGCGCTTAAAACGATAATCAGCCCCCATGAGCCTTGCCACAAGGCGGTTTTCCGCTACCGTTGCCTTTGTTGTCCTATTGCTGGCGCCATGCTTCGCGGCGGCGGCTGACGCCCCCGGTGCCGCGCAGATCGAGCGCGGCCGCTACCTGGCCAAGGTTGCCAATTGCGCGGCCTGCCACACCAGCGCCGGCGGCGCGCCGTTTGCCGGTGGCTTGGCGTTGAAGACCGGCGTCGGCACGGTCTACTCGACCAACATCACGCCTGACGTGGACAGCGGCATTGGCGCTTACTCGTTCGAGGAATTCGACCGCGCGCTGCGCGAGGGCGTGGCCAGGCATGGCAAGCGGCTGTATCCCGCCATGCCTTACCCGTCCTACGCCAAGCTCGCCGAGCCGGATGTGCAGGCCCTGTACGCTTATCTGCGCGCCGAAGTGAAAGCCGTACGGCAACAAACCGCCGAGCCCGAGATGCGCTGGCCGTTCGGCATGCGCTGGCTGCTGCGCGTCTGGAACTGGCTGTTCCTGGAGTCCGGCCCGGTTCCTGCCAATGCGGGTCAGAGCGTCGCGTGGAATCGCGGGGCTTACCTGGTCCAGGCGGTGGGCCACTGCGGCGCATGCCATACGCCGCGCGGCATGCTGATGGCCGAGAAGGGGCTGGACGAGCGCAGCCGGCACTTCCTGGCCGGCGCCAGCGTGGAAGGCTGGGCCTCCACCAACCTGCGCGGCGATCCGCGCACTGGGCTGGGCGCCTGGTCGCGCGAGGACATTGCCGAATACCTGCATACCGGCCGCAATGCGCATGCGACTTCCTTCGGGCCGATGTCCGAGGTGATTGCGTCGTCCACGCAGTTCATGACACGCCCGGACCTGGACGCCGTTGCGGTGTACCTCAAGTCCGTGCCCGGCGCGCGCAGCGACGAAACGCCATATGCCTATGACGCCAATACCGCCGACACGCTCGCGCAGGGCCGTTTCGACGCTACCGGCGCGCGCCAGTATGCCGAGTTCTGCATGCCTTGCCATGGCGCCAACGGCAAGGGCTTTGCCCGCGTTTTCCCACCGCTGGCGGGCAATCCGACCGTGGTGGATCCCGACCCGGCCTCGCTGGCCAACCTGCTGCTCGACGGCGCCGTGACAGCGCACGTGGGCACCGCGGCCACCGATTACCACATGCCCGGCTATGGCTGGACGCTGGACAACCAGGAACTGGCGAATGTGCTGACCTTTATCCGCACCGGCTGGGGCAACCAGGCCAGCCCGGTCAAGGAAGCGACTGTCGCCGCCCGCCGCGCCGCGCTCGGGCGCCAGCGCGACGCCGCCGCATCCCGTTGAGCCCGCGCGCCACCTACATCAAGCGAATCCTATTGCCATGACCATCACGCGCAGAGACTTCCTCAACGGCGCCGCACTCACCATTGCCGCGGGGCTGGCGCCGTCCCAGCTATTGCAAGCCGCCGAACGCGGTGCCGGCTACCCGCCCGCGCTGACCGGGCTGCGCGGCAACCATGCGGGCACCTATACGCTCGCGCACAGCCTGGCGCGTCAGGGCGCCAAGTATCCCGCCGTCATGGCGCGCGAAGTCTACGACCTGGTGGTGGTGGGTGGCGGGCTCAGCGGGCTGGCGGCCGCGTGGTTCTACCAGCGCCGCTTTGGCGCCGGCAAGCGCATCCTGATCCTGGACAACCACGACGATTTCGGCGGGCACGCCAAGCGCAACGAGTTCACCGTGCGCGGGCAGAAGCTGGTGACGTACGGCGGCAGCGCCGAGATGCCATCGACCGCGCTGGACAGCCGCGCGGTGGCCACGCTGCTGGCCGGCCTCGGTGTGGACACGAAGCGCCATCAAGCCGCCGAGCGCGACCCTTACCGCGAGCTGGGCATGGGCCGCTCGGTGTTCTTCGACCAGGAGCATTTCGGCCGGGACCAGTTGCTTGCCGGCGATCCGTTCGCGGGGCTGATCGATGCCTGCAACGGGATAGCCGCGCAGCCTGCGGATGCCGCCGCCTTCAAGGCCTTCCTCGACAAGGCGCCGTTGCCCCAGCAAGACCGTGCTGCGCTGGCGCGGCTCGCCGACGGCGGCACGGATTACCTGGCTGGCATGAGCGAAAGCGAGCGGCTGGCCTACCTGAAGCGCACCAGCTACGCGGCGTTCCTGCGCGAGAAGGCCGGCCTGGGGCTGGATGGCCAGCGCTTTTTCCGCAGCCGCAGCAACGATGCCTATGCACTCGATGCCGACGGCGTGTCCGTGTTCGACGCGCTGGCCATCGGCCTGCCGGCGGGCAAGAACATGCCACCGCCCACCCTGAATCCGCGTCTTGGCAAGTCGCCCGCGTCAAAGCTCTGGTTTGCCGACGGCAACGCCACGCTGGCGCGGCTGCTGGTGCAGAACCTGATCCCAGGCGTGGCAAGCATCGCCAGCCCCGATGCAATCGGCGCGGCCAGCTTTGACTACAACCGGCTCGATGCCGAGGAGGCAAAGGTGAGGGTGCGGCTGAACAGCACAGCCATCGCCATCGAGCCCGACCAGCGCATCACGCGCGTGACCTACGGCTGGAATGGGAACCTGCACCGGCTCGAAGCCGCGCATGTGGTGCTGGCCGGCTACAACATGATGATCCCGTTCATCATGCCCGGCCTGCCGGACGCGCAAAAGCAAGCCTTGCGCTCCGACGTGAAGGCGCCCGTGGTCTACACCAAGGTGGCGCTGGACAACTGGCGTGCCTTCGAGGCGCTCAAGACCAGCCGCATCCACGCACCGGCCATGGCCTACACCGACCTGTGGCTGGAGAAGCCAGCCGGCGCGCGTCCGGCCGATCCGGTGGTGCTGCATATGCTTTATGTGCCCACCGTGCCGGACAGCGGCATGCAGGCGCGCGAGCGCTTTCGCGCGGGGCGCGCCTTCTTGCTGGGTACGCCGTTCAGCGAGCTGGAGAGGGGTGTGCGCAGCCAGCTTGATCGCATGCTGGCGCCAGGCGGCTTTGCCGGCAAGGACGTCATCCGGGGCATCACGGTCAACCGCTGGGCGCACGGTTACAGCTATATGCCCAACAGCTTGTTCGAGGAAGAAGCGGCGGCGCAGGCCGTGCTGGATCGCTCGCGCGCCCGTGCCGGCAATGTGGTGATCGCCAATAGCGACAGCGCGGGCAGCCCGTCGTTGACGTCCGCCATTGATCAGGCGTGGAGGGCGGTAGGCGAGTTGGCTGGCTGATGGGGGAAGCGCGGCAGCGCTGGTTCAGCGCTGCCGTGGTCGCGACGCGAGGTAGTCGCGCTGGAAGGCGCACATGCGCAGTGCGTTGTGATACGCGCCATAGCTGAAGAATTCTTCCCGCAACTCGCCCTCACGCTGGAAGCCGCATTTCTCGTAGATGTGGATCGCCTTTTCGTTCTGCACGTCCACGATCAGGAACAGCTTATGCAGGTTCAGCACCATGAAAGCGTAGTCCATGGCAAGCCGCGTGGCCGTGCTGGCATAGCCGCGTCCCTGGCTGGCGGGCGCCACGATGATCTGGAACTCGCCGCGCCGGTGGATATGGTTCAGCTCCATCAGCTCGACCAGGCCGACGGCCTCGCCGTCCAGGTTCTCGCAGATGAAGCGGCGCTCGCGCTGGTCGTGCACGTGGCGGTCATATAGCTGCGACAGCTCGGTGAAAGTCTCGTACGGTTCCTCGAACCAGTAACGCATGATCTTGGCGTCGTTGTTGAGGCTGTGGACGAAATGCAGATGGCTGCGCTCCAGCGGGCGCAGGAGCAGGTTTTGGCCGGTTTCGGTCACCATCGGTGGGCCTTTCTTGATTATTTTTCGGTTGATGGGTCGGCCCAGGCCATCGTGGATCGGTTGAAGAAACAAGACTGGCCGGGCGAAGGTCTTTTGGACTCGCCCGGCTATGGGCGGGTTCCAGTGTAATGCGCGCACGTTCAGGCGCAAGGTTTGAAGTGGCTGGTGTGGGGCGGAGCGCATCAGGCCGGAATGCCAAACAGGCGGCGGCTGTTGCGGGTGCACTGATCGGCCACTTCGCGCATGCTCAGTCCCTTCAACTCGGCGACCGCTTGCGCGATCCAGGGAAGATTGGCGGGCTCGTTGTAAGGCCGCCGGTTCTTGTGGTTTTTCGGGCCGAGATAGGGCGCGTCCGTCTCCAGGTGCAGGTGCTCGAGCGGGATGGCTTGCACGGCCTCCCGCAGTGCCTGGCCGCGCTTGATATCCGTGACCCAGCCGGTGATGCCGATGTCCAGGCCTAGCGCCACGAAAGCGGCCGCCTCGTCAGCTGCGCCGGTGAAGCAGTGCACCACGCCGTGGGCGCCCGCGCGCACGGCAGGTGCCACCATGGCGTAGAAATCGTCGAAGGCGTCCCGGCAATGGAGGAACAGTGGCTTCTTCCAGCGCACCGCCGCCTCGAGCTGTGCCTCGAAGGCGTGGCGCTGGTCGGCTGGCGTAGAGAAGTTGCGGTTGTAGTCCAGCCCGCATTCCCCGATCGCCACCACGTCGGGGTCCTCCCAAAGCGCCTGGAGGGACTGCAGGACCGTTGGCGACCAGTCCTTGGCGGTGTGCGGGTGGATGCCGGCCGTGGCAAAGAGAAAATGGGGATGCCGGCTGGCCAGGTCGCGTGCCTTTCGGCTTGATTCCAGCGAGGTGCCGGTAGCAAGGATCCCGACCACGCCCGCTGCCGTGGCCCGCTCCAGGATCACGGCGGTGTGCGGGGCAATCTGAGAGGAGTGGAAGTTCACGCCAATGTCGATCAGGTGCATGTCTCGGGCTAAGGGTATGGGGTGGCTGGTGGTTCCGCAGGCATGCAGTCTAACCGCTTGGGTGCCGTGTCCAGGTAGTCCTCATAATGATTCGTATATAGATCATTATGATGGTTTTATTCAATATTGTTCTATATGTGGCACGTTATATTGACCTTGCCTTGTGTTTCGTATACATTACATTAAATGCCTTTCAAGGCTTAATGTTTTATAGGTGGCATATGAATCTCGCCGAACTGGGTGAGGCCTTTAAGCGCGCCAGGCTTCTTGCCAACAAAACCCAGCAGGAAATCGCGGATTCCAGCGGGGTGCCGCGTGCGCGGATCAGCCGGTTCGAGACCGGCGGCTTGCCGGAGCTGGGTGCCGTGAAGCTGCTGAGCCTGTTTGAAGCCGTCGGGCTTGAGCTGCTCGCACGGCCTGCCGGCCACCGAAGGACCCTTGACGACGTGCTGGCAGAGTCCGAAACAGGCAATGCCGCCGCGGGAGACCTCCGCCGGCGGGTCAGGCACGCCCACAACAAGCCCCAGGCAGCCACGGAGGGGCCGGATGAGCGCTAGCCAGGTACTGGACGTCTACGTGAATGCAACGCCCGTGGGCACGCTGGTCGAAGAGGCGCGCGCGAGCGTCTTCACCTACCTGCCAGACGTACAGGCGCACAACCTCGTCTCACTCCTGCTCCCAGCGCGGGCAGAGTCATATAAATGGGCTGCCGGATTGCTGCCTTTTTTTCAGATGAACCTGCCCGAGGGCTACAAAAAAGACCTGGTGCGCCGAAAACTTGGCGCCCACGCCGACGTGAGCGACCAGGGCCTGCTGGCACTGACCGGTGCGAACGGAATCGGCAGGGTCAGGGTGGTGCCCCGTGGCGTATCGGTAGACGCCCCCGCCTCCAACCTGGACATGGCGAGCCTGCTTGCCGCAACAGGCTCACGGGACAACCTGTTGCGGCAGCTGGAAGCCGGTATTACCGAAGGTGTTTCTGGTGTCATGCCGAAGATGCTTGCCAGGCCGGAGGACAAAGCCACGGTCTGGACCGACGCGTTCATCCTGAAAACCGGCCCGGCCGACTTGCCCGGCCTGTCTGTCAATGAATTCCTGTGCCTGGAGGTCGCGCGGCATGCGGGGCTGGAGGTCCCCGAGACACAACTCTCGGAGGATGGGCAGGTGCTGGCCATTCGGCGTTTCGACCGGCTAGCCAACGGTGACCGCCTGGCGGTCGAAGATTTCTGCGCACTCAAGGGGCTGGATCCCGTCAACAAGTACAAAGGCAGCCTTGAGGACCTGGCCAAACTGTCGTCGATTTACATCAGTGCCCCGCATCGCAAGGACAGCGCGAGGCGGTTGTTTGCGCTGTTGCTCGTGAACTATGCGTTGCGCAATGCAGACGCGCACTTGAAAAACTTCGCAGTGGTCTATACCTCCGTGGAGGACGTGCGGCTGGCACCGGTTTACGACATTGTCACGGTGACGGCCTACCCCGAGTACCAGGCAGATATCCCGGGGCTGCCGTTGGCCGGCAAGCGGACCTGGGCATCCGGGCGGTGGCTGACCCAATACGGCGGCGCCCGGTTGTCGCTGTCCCGGACCGACATGGCGGCTTGCGTGGCGCAGGTGACCGAGGCAGTTCGCAACGTGCTGCCGATGGTGGCTGAGTGCGCTGGCCGGTACCCGGAGTTCCGGGAAATCGCCAAGCGGATGCTGGCGGCATGGGCGCAAGGGCTGGAGGACATCAAGCCGGATGCACGGCCGGGGAAATCGGCGCCCGCCCCGTTAAGAGAAGAAGCCGGCCTTTCCGGGCCCGGCGGCCTGGCTGGCAAGAAAAAAACAAATCTGTATGTAAATCCTGACGGTGCTTTCGGCCACAAGGCCCGATGACGCCTTATGATATTTTTGCGTCACATTTTTCGGGTAATTCGCCCGTTTTGTGCGTAAAAATGGGGCTATTGCCTAGCATGGAGTGGCATGGCAACGCAAATTTAAGAGGGCTGAAGGGCCTCGGCGATGCGGTAAAGAACTTTTAGCACGTGCTGCGTCGCACCAACGAATGTAGAATATCGCCCTTTGGCCTAAACGAGCGCGGACCACCATACTGGAAGAACCCGGTAGTGGTGGCGTCAGCCATGCATCTCTCGACAGGTATCCATCCTGTGCCGGCTTTGACAGCCAAAGGTGCGTTGGGTGTACCCTCGTACGGGCAACAGCAACAGTTAAGAAGTAATTCAGCAAGGGAGCAGCAGTTAATGGCGAGTGGCGCACAACGGACGGTGGCAGAAACAAAGACAGCATTGACCGGCAAAAAGCCTGTCGGCAGGGGTGCGGCGTCCACGACTCAAGCTGATCCCGCAACCGAAGCAACGGAACGCAGCCAGCAGCTGCGTGCGCTGATCCAGCTGGGCAGGGAGCGAGGCTACCTGACGCACGCGGACATCAGCGACCATTTGCAGGGCAATTTCACGGACACCGCGGCGATGGAAAGCATCGTCAGCACGTTCGCCGAAATGGGCGTGACGATCTATGAGCAGACGCCGGATGCCGAAGCGCTGCTGCTGCGCGACAGCGCGGTCGCCGCGTCTGACGACCAGGCCGACGAAGAGGCGGAAGTCGCGCTCTCGACGGTCGACTCGGAATTCGGCCGCACCACCGATCCGGTGCGGATGTACATGCGGGAAATGAGCTCGGCAACGCTGCTGACCCGCAAGCAGGAAGTCGAGATCGCCAAGCGCATCGAGGACGGCCTGAACCGCATGGTGCACGCCATCGCTGCCTGCCCGTCCACCATTGCAACGATTCTTGAGCTGTCGGAGCGGGTCGCCCGCGACGAAACGCGTATCGATGAGCTCGTCGACGGCCTGATCGAAGGGGAAGGCGAAGTCGCCGAAGCCGAGGAAGACACCAGCCGCGACGAAGTCGTCGCCGAGGATGAGAGCGCCTCGGACGAGCCCGTCGACGAAGGTGCGGCCGCGCAAGCCAACGAAACCGCCAGCCTGGCCAAGCTGCGTGACGATTGCCTGACCCGCTTTGCTCGCGTCGCCAATCATTTCGAAGCCATGCGCAAGGCCTACACCGCGCACGGCGTGGAGTCGGAAGGCTTCCTCGTGGCACAGCTCGCGGTGCGGGAGGAACTCAAGTCGATCCGCTTTACCGCGAAGACCATCGAGCGCCTGTGCGCCGATGTGCAGACGGTGGTGGAAGAAGTGCGCGTGGTCGAGCGCCAGATCCTGCAACTGATGGTCGAGCGTTGCGGCATGCCCCGTGAGGAGTTCATCGAACGCTTCCCCGGCAACGAGACCAATCTCGCCTGGGGCCGCGCGATCGCCGGCGAGTCGCGTTCGTACAGCGACTCCGTTTCCCGCAGCTTGCCGGACCTCGAAGCGCATCAGCAAAAGCTGATCGACATCCACGCCCGCGTGGTGCTGCCGCTGTCGGAGCTGAAGCTGGTGAATCGCCAGATGCTGGCGGCCGAGCGGCAGATGCGCCAGGCCAAGCACGAAATGACCCAAGCCAACCTGCGCCTGGTCATCTCGATCGCCAAGAAGTACGTGAATCGCGGCATGCAGTTCCTGGACCTGATCCAGGAAGGCAACATTGGCTTGATGAAGGCGGTCGACAAGTTCGAGTATCGTCGCGGCTGGAAATTCTCCACCTATGCAACCTGGTGGGTTCGCCAGGCCGTGACGCGCGCGATCGCCGACCAGGCCCGCACCATCCGGGTGCCGGTGCACATGATCGAGACGATCAACAAGCTCAACCGGATCTCGCGCGAAATCATGCAGCGCACCGGCAAGGCAGCGGATCCCGCCGCCCTGGCCGAGCGCATGGAGATGCCCGAGGAGAAGGTCCGCTCGATCATGAAGATCGCGAAGGAACCGGTCTCGATGGAAACGCCGGTTGGCGAAGACGGCGACACGAGCCTGGGCGACATGATTGCCGACTCCGACACCGCGTCTCCCGCCGAAGCCGCGCTGCACGCCAGCCTGCGCGCCACCGTGCGCGAGATGCTCGACGACCTGACGCCGCGCGAGGCCAAGGTGCTGCGCATGCGTTTTGGCATCGACATGTCGACCGACTACACGTTGGAAGAAGTTGGCAAGCAGTTCGATGTGACCCGCGAACGGATTCGCCAGATCGAAAGCAAGGCGATGAAGAAGATGCGCCATCCCAGCCGCGCGGACCATCTGAAGGCGTTCCTGAAGGAAGGCTAATCAGGGTTCAGGCCCGGCGCGCAGTCGCGTGCCGGGCGAAGGCAAGGCAAAGGGGGTTACGGCAACGTTAAAGGCCGTAACCCCCTTTGTTATTTCAGCCAGGCAAGTACGTCTTTCACATGACGAGGGCGCCAAGGTTCAAGGCAACGGTGCCCCAGAAAACCAGCTGGAACTCTTGCTTCCGATTCTTGTGGCGCAGCAGGTGCTGCGCGGCAAGCGCGCCCGGCCAGCCACCGCATAGCGCCAGGAAGTGCAGCCTGGCCTCGGGCGTGCGCCAGGCGTCGTGTTTGGCGCTGTTCTTGTCGAGCGCGTAGGCAAGGAACGCAACAGCACTCATCACAAGGCTGACGAGGCCGGCATATCGTGGCAGGTATCCGCTGAGGGCGCCGCCCGCGATGGCCATCAGCGCCGCTGCCGCCGTGACGGCAGGCAACAGGTGCGCCTGGCTCGCCTGGCGCTGTCCCTGTCCCTGTCCCTTCGGCGTGCCCAGAATCGAGACGTTGGTGGCTTGCAGGCGGCCGTCCTTGCCTTTGCCCAGTTCAAACGTCACGCGGTCGCCAGGCTTGGGCTGGACGGCGCGGTGCCGCAGCGCGGTGACGTGAAAGAAGATGTCTTTCACATCGGCATGGATGTCGATGAACCCGTAGCCCTTGTCGGCATGCCAGGATTTGATGCGGCCCGCTTTTTTCATTTTTTGCTTGTTCATCTGCGATGCGCATTCTAACTGCCCTGATGACTGCAAAGCCACTCGGACGCCGCCGTCAGCATGGCCCGCAGCCCCGTTTCCAGTCAGCCTATTCACTGAGTTCGCGCCAGGCTTCCAGAAGTTGCTTTGCTTGCGAAGATTCTCCAATCACCCAGGGATCGAGAGCGAAGGCAACCAGATGTTGGCCACCCGTTCGCCGCGCAATGGCTAGTTGCGGCTGCAGCCGCAGCAGGCTGGCGGAGACGGCTTTGAAGCTGGCGGCGTCCTGGGAGGGCAGTTCCTGGAACAGCTCCACGATCAGGTCGAACGATATCTCGCGGGTGCGCAGCAGCGCGAGCAACGGCGCCAGCGCCTGGTAGTTGTCCAGGCCGCTGACCCCGACGCCGTCCTGGATCATCGGGCGAATCGCTACCTGGTCGAGTATGACGGCCCATAGCCCCTCCAGTGTGCCGGAAGAGGGCAAGCGGCTGTAGTAGGTGGAAATGGCCGGCCGCGGGGTGCCGCCTGCCGATGTGGCGGAGGCGATGGATTGCAGCCAGGGCACCAGCAAGGCTTGCCGCTGCGGCGTGCCCCAGTTGTGCTGCTCCAGTTCGTAGGGAATGTACCAGCCGCTGAAATTGCTCCGCCTCGGCCATTTGGCCTGCTCGGCATAGGCCAGGCTGCGTGCGCGAGTCTGGGCGAGAAAGCGCGGCAGCGTGGCGGCGTCGGGCGCGCCCAGTGCTTGCCACCAGCGTTCATCGTAGGGCAGTCCGAGCCGGATGCGCAGGCCGAGCTGGCCGCCATCGTCGAACAGGAAGTCCAGCAATGCCTCGGGGATTTGCCAGGGCTGCTCGCCATCCACCGCGGCCCACTGGATCACGATCTCGCTGCAGCCCAGGGCGCGCACGGCCTTCAGGCGCTGGTGCCATTCCGCCTGCCCGAGTTCGAGGTGGCTGCGCCATACCTGCAGGAAGGTCGAAGCAAACACCGGCTGGCCGGTGCAGGCTGTGAGGGGGAGTAGGGGGAGCAGGGGGAGCAGCGGCAACGCGGTTGCCGCGCGCAACAGGCGGCGGCGCCCTGGGGTGGGGAATGGATGGCGAGGGTCGGGGATAGGCTGGCTCATCAAGTAAGGGGGCTTGCGCCGCTCAGATCGCGCGCGCGATTAGCTCGCGCATGATTTCACTGGTGCCGCCGTAGATGCGCATGGCACGGGCGTCGACCCATGCGCGGCCAATGTTGTACTCGGCCATATAGCCATAGCCGCCATACATCTGCAGCAGGTCGTCGAGCATGCGGCCTTGCAGTTCGGTGGCGTTGAGCTTGGCGATGGCGGCGGTGACTGGGTCGAGGGAGTCCTGCAGCTGCAATGCTAGGCAGTGGTCCAGGAACACGCGCAGCATGGCCAGCTGCGCACGGCCATCGGCCAGCTTGAAGCGGGTGTTTTGGTAGTCGATCACGCGCCGGCCGAAGGCCTTGCGCTGGCGTGTGTAGGCGATCGCCTCTTCCAGCATGCCTTCCAGCGAGGCGCAGGCCCGCAATGCGATGGCCAGGCGTTCCGGCGCCAGTTGCTGGGCCAGCAGGTCGAAGCCATGGTTTTCCGCGCCCAGCAGGCGGTCGGCGCCGACTTCCACCTCGTCGAAGAACAGCTCGCAGGTGTCCTGCGCGTGCTGGCCGATCTTGGCCAGGGGCGGTCCCTTGCGAAGGCCCGGCATGCCGTCGTCCAGGCAGAACAGCGAGAGGCCGCGCGCGCCCAGGTCCGGATTGGTGCTGGCGGCCACGATCACCAATCCGGCGTTGACACCGTTGGTGATGAACGTCTTTTGCCCGCTCAGCACGTAGCCGCCGTTGCCGTCGGGGCGGGCGCGGGTGCGGATCGCCTTGAGGTCGCTGCCGGCATCGGGTTCGGTCATGGCGATGGCGCCGATGCACTCACCGCGCGCCATGGCGGGAAGCCATCGTGCCTGCTGGGCGGGGGTGCCGTAGCGGTGCAGGTAGGGCGAGACCATGTCCGAGTGGATGGAGAAGCCGATGCCGAGGTAATTGGCGCGCGCCAGTTCCTCGATCACCACGGCGGCATGGCCGAAGTCGCCGCCGGCGCCGAAGGGCTCGGGCAGGGCGCAGTTGAGCAGGCCGGCGCTGCCCGCGCGTTGCCACAGGTGTTTCGGCGTGATTCCCTGGCGCTCCCATTCGGCATAGCACGGGGTGATTTCCTGGGCGATAAAGCGCTGTACCTGCTCGCGGAATTGTTCGTGGTCGTCTCGGAAGACTGGGCGCATGGGTGGCTTATTTGCTGTAAGGGTCGGTGCGGCTGACCTGGCCGCGCAGCATGGGCCTGGCCGCGCTGCCGGTCAGGAACAGGCTGTAGTGGTCGCCCGGCTGCAGCGCGGGCAGTGCCAATTCGGGCGCGCGCGCGCTGCCGCAGGCGGCATTGACGGTTGCGCTGACCGGGTTGATGGCGCGATGGACCGCGCTGTGGGGCCGCACGGCCTGGAAGATCGGTGTGCCGGACGGCGCCAGCGCCAACTGGGCGCCCTCGCAGTCGCGGATGGTGTTGTAGAAGCGCAGTTCCGCCTTGAGCGCATCCGGGCCGCCGCTGCCGTCGTCCAGCGGGACCACCGACAGCTTGCCGCCGGTGCGCGCCAGCAGCAGCGTGGTGAAGGTGTCCGGCTGCACCTGCAGGGTGGCGGCCTCTTTGCCGTCGACGCGCACGGTGAAGGGCTGGTTGCCCTTGACCACGGCATAAGTGGTGGCGGCGGCGCCATTGCCGCCGATGGCCTGGGCCTGGCCCTGGGCTACCGCCACGGTAGCCGTGGCGGCGTCCGGGTTGAGCACCCGGACGTAAGCGGATCCCTGCGGCGGACGCGCCGCATAGAGCTGGGCCAGCGCGCCTTCGGTGGCGGGCGGCGCGGCGCAGACGGTTGCCGCGGCCATGCCGGCCAGCGTGGCGGCAAGGGTTGTTCGCAGGGCGTGGAACTTGGGCATGGCTATTCCTTCGCACCGCTCAGGCGCGCCTGCAGGTACTGGCGCTCCAGCTGCTTGCGGTCGACCTTGTCGGTGCTGGTGGTGGGGAAGCGGCCGCACGCGACCAGTTCGGAAGGGATCATGTACGGCGGCAGGCTCCGCCCCAGCGCTTGTTTCCAGTCGGCCAGCGCCGCCGGCAGCGGTGGCTCGGCGGCGTGGCTTGCGGAGCTGTCTTCCAGTTCGAGGAAACCGATCATGCGGACGATCGCGCCGTCCGCGCGCCGCAATGCGACCGCCGCGCCCGCGCGTACGCCGGCCAGGCTGGCCAGCGCGGCATCCACTTCGGCTAGTTCGATGCGGTAGCCGTGCAGCTTGATCTGGTCGTCGGCGCGTCCCCGGAAATGCACCAGCCCGGCGGCGTCGATATGCGCGAGATCGCCGCTGCGGTACGCGCGCTTGCCCTGGTGAAGAAACAGGCGGGTCTGGTTGAGGTCGGGCCGGTTCAGGTAGCCGCGCATCACGTGGTCGCCGGCGATGCACAACTCGCCCTGGTCGAGGAACAGTGCCGCGTAGGGCTTGGCCCGGCCGATCGGGAACGGATTGGGGGCTTGCTGGCGCAGCGCGGCGTCGATTTCGACCCAGGTGGTGGAGCAGGTTGCCTCCGTGGGGCCATAGGAGTTGACGATGCGCGCGGCCGGGAAGCGTTCCCACAGCGCCTCGGCCAGCGTCGGCGATAGCGATTCGGCGCCAAACAGGAAGACCTTCAGTTCGGGCAGGGTGGCCGCGTTGAAGGCGGGGTTGAGCAATTGCTGGCGCACGAATGACGGCGTCGACGCCCACATCGTGACGCGGTGGCGCGCCAGGTAGGCGGCGAAGGCATCGCGCTCGGCGGTCAGCTCGCGCGGGCACAGCACGCAGGTGCCGCCCAGGCCCAGCGCGCCGGCCACGTTGAACAGCGAGAAGTCGAAGCTGAACAGCATCTGGTCCATGAACACTGGCGCGGCGTCCAGCCGCAGGCAGTCGCGGATCCAGCCGGCGAACAGGCCCAGGCTCTCGCGGCCGATCTGCACGCCCTTGGGGTCGCCGGTGCTGCCCGAGGTGAACATGATGTAGGCCACGCCGCGCTCCTTCAGGACCGTGGCGGCGGTGCCGGGGCGGAAGACGTCGTTGTCCGCCTCGTACACCAGCGGCGCCCCGACGATCTCGACGATGCGGCGCACGCGCCCGGCGGGGTTGATGCGGTCCACCGGCACGAAGGGCACGCCAAGCGTCAGGCAGCCGAGCATGGCCACCAGGAAGGCGGCCTCCTTGTGGCCGACGATCACCAGCGGCACGTCGGGGCGGGCGCCGGCCGCGCGGGCGGCGGCGGCCCAGGCCTCGGTGCGGGCGCGCAGCGTGTTCCAGCTCAGGCCGCCCTGCATATCCACCACGGCCAGGGCGCCGCCCGCCGAGTCGGGATCGGCGAAGCGGAAGTTGTCAAAGTCAAAGCGCATGGGGAACTCCGGATGGCGCGTCCAAACGGGGCTCAGGCATGGCCCTGGGCGGCGATGAAAGCGGCCAGCGTGCGCACCGACTCGAGATGCACGTCGATCTCGGTGGGCGGGATCTTGCAGCCGAACTCGCGTTCGACCGCCAGGGCCAGGTCCACCGCGCTGAGCGAGTCGACCAGGCCGGACTCGATCAGCAGGGTGTCAGGATCGACCCGGGTGAGGATCACGCTTTCGATGATCTTGACGAGCTTGTTTTCGACTGCCGCCTGGTTGTCGGTGAATTGCGTATGCATTGATTAGTCTCCCTGCGCCTGTGGCGCTCAGCATTGGATTCAGAATTGGAAATAGAGAAAGCGCGCTTCCTGGTGCAGGTTGGCCAGGCACAGGAAGAGCAGGACCAGCATGACCGCGGCCCAGCCGGGCGTGGGCCGCCAGCGCAGCACGGACCAGCGGCTTTGCTGCGCGCGCGCCAGCGCCGGCGACCAGCGGCCCAGGATCTGGTGGGCGTTGGGCGCCAGCCAGACAATGGCCAGCATCGCCAGCAGGTAGAGCAGCTGCAGGTGGCGGCCGGCCAGCATGCGCCAGGCGTCGCCCGCGGTGAGCGTGGCATCCGGCCACGGCAGCGCGGCGATGGTTTCGAAGCCGCGCAGGCCGGCCAGGCCTTCCAGCAAGGCCAGGGCGTCGTGCATGCCGCTGGCGCGGAAGAACACCTGCGCCACCAGCACGGCGGCAAAGGTCAGCAGCACGCAGGCCACGCGCGTTGCCGCCCGCGTCTGCCGCGCGGCGGCGGGCTTGCGGCCGGCCACGAAGATGCGCCAGGCGTGGTTGACCGACAGGTAGCCCGCATGCAGCAGGCCAAACACCAGGTACTGCAGGCCGGCGCCGTGCCAGATGCCGGCCAGGCCCATGGTGAAGGCGGTCGGCAGCACGATCATGGCGGCGAAGCCGTCGGCGGTGGCCACCCCGGCCGCGCCCACCGGCAGGCCGCGATCGGTGCGCCTGCGCGATACCGCCATGGCCACCGGGTAGTACAGGTAGGCGGTCAGGTAGCGCGTCAGCGTGATGTGCCAGCGGACCCAGAAATCGATGATGCTCGATGCCTTGTAGGGCGAGTTGAAGTTGAGCGGGAAGCGGATGCCGAACATCTTGGCCAGGCCGAGCGCCATGTCCGAGTAGCCGGAAAAATCGAAGTAAAGCTGCAGCGCGTACGACAGGCTGGCACCCCAGGCGGCCCAGAACCGCAGGCTGGCCGGATCGGCGAAGCCCGCGTCGGCATAGGGCGCGATGGCATCGGCCAGCAGCACCTTCTTGGCCAGCCCGATGACAAACAGCATGCCGCCTACAGAGAGGTTCTCCGCCTTGAAGCGGTAGTTCTCCCGCTGCGCGAACTGCGGCATCATTTCCTTGTGGTGCAGGATGGGGCCGGCGATCAGGTGCGGGAAGAAGGTCACGAACAGCACGTAGCTCAGCGGGCTGCGTTCGCTCACGATGCCGGCGCGGCAGTCCAGCAGGTAGCCGATCTGGGTGAAGGTGAAGAACGAGATGCCGAGCGGCAGGATCACCGACCCGGCCGGGCTGGCGCCGCTCAGGCCAAGCTCATGCAGGAAGCCCAGCAGCGCGGTGAAATACTTGTAGTGAAGCAGCAGGCCGAGATCCGCCGCCACGCCGAGGGCTGTTGCCAGCGTCTGCAGCACGGTGCGTCCCTTGAAATACAGGATCAGCTGGCTCACCCCGTAATTGAAGGCGATCGACACGGCCAGCAGCGCCACGAACTGCGGGTTCCACCAGCCGTAGAAGACGAACGAGGTCAGGCACAGCCAGGCGGCGGCCGCGCGCAGGGACCGGGCGCCCAGCAGGTAATGCACCAGCAGGGCGATGGGCAGGAACAGCAGCAGGAAGAGCAGGGAGTTGAAGAGCATGGTGGTTGGCTATGGCTTGTCCCTTACCGCGATGGCAGGGTGGCCAGGGTTGTTTTCTCTTCCTCGGTCAGCGGCAGGGACAACGCCATCTCCGAGAATTCCCAGATCACCAGCCGCAGGCTGGCAGGCCATTGCGCGCGTTGCCGGAGCGCGGCCTGGAGCGCGCCGGAGAACTGCCCGCCGTCCAGGCTCAGGTTCCAGACCTGGCGGCCCAGCCGCATGCCCAGGCGCTCGGCGAAGTGGCTGCGCCGGCCGTTGGAGCTGCCGGCCAGCAACACCTCGGGCGGCGCCACCTCGTCGAGCAGGCCGCCCGCGGTCTCCGGCTTGATGGTTTGCTCCCGCACCAGGTCGGGCAGCGGGCGCCAGCGGTCGGGGGCGTGTTCCAGGCCGGCCAGCACTAGCAAGTCGCCCACACGCACGGTGGCACCGGCGGCGTTGCCTACTGCGTAGCGTTGCTGGCCCGGCTGCCCCAGGAAGGGCAGGGCTGCCGCTGCCACTGCTTCGGCGCTGGTGGTGGCGCCGTGGTTGTTCATATGCACGTCGGTGCGGAAATAGCCAGGCGTGCGGGTGTCCAGCGCAGCGCGCAGGTCCACATACGGCACCTGGCTGGCGGCAAGGCTGGCGTGCCAGTCGTCCAGGCGCTCGCGCATCTCCTGCGATGCCTGCAAGCCGCACAGGCGTGCCGCCTCGACGCGCGATTTGTCGGGCACGGCCACGACCAGCACTCGCACTCCGGCCGCGCGCAACTCGCCAACCCAGTGCCGCATCAGCCGCAAGCGCTCGGCGAAGGCCTGCGCGTGGCCGGGCTGCGGTTGCAGGCCGTCGCGATAGAACAGCCAGCCCGGGCATCCCTGTACCACCTGTTCGCCAAGGTTGCCCAGCAACCGGTAGCGCAGCGCGGCCTGGCCGGTCTCCACCTGCGCTTGCGCCGGCAGGCGCAGCGCTTTCTTGAGCGTCTGGCCCGCGGTGCCGTCCATCCAGGCGGACGGCGCCAGCCCGGCAAGACGCGAGCGGGCCTGCCACAGCGAGTGAACGCCCCAGGCCAGGCCGGCCACCAGCAGGGTCGCGCACACGGCCGCGCCCAGGCGGTGGGATGGCTCGGTATCGTGCTTGATGGTCATGCCTTTAGCGCCCCACGGCGGCCTGGAGCCGCTTGCGCCAGGTATCAGCGCTCATCAGCGAGGCGTTGTCCCACAGGCCGCGCGCGTCCGGCCCCTGCGAGAAGGCGGGCTCGAACAGTTGCCAGACCAGCACCTGCGGCGGTTGCTGGCGGAAGGCGGAGGATTCCAGGTACTCCAGCAGCATGACCCACGGCCCCACGTTGCCGGGTTTCCAGTTGACCGAGACCGGGCGGTCCAGCGTGTTCGAGAGCATCTGCGGATAGCCGAAATAGGGCTGGACCATGCTGTGGCCGGTCACATGCACCGGCGCCGCGGCGTCGTCCAGCAGGCCCTGGTTGTCGGCGGTCTTGCGTATCGTGAACGTTTCGCGCCCGACCGCCTTCTTGCGCTCTGGCGTCAGGAACAGTTCAGCCAGATCGCCGTAGCGCCGCTCGTTGGACAAGGCGCCCAGTGCCATGCCGCTGCCGGGCTGGCCGGCGAGCTTCGGCACCTGCTGCGCGACCATCTCGGCGGTGGCCCGCGCGGTGGCGTCGGCGGCGGCCTGCGTCCAGTGCTGGTCGGTGCGGTAATAGACCTCGCGCCCTTCGTTCCTGAGCTTGAGCAGCACGGCTTCATCGTCGAAGCTGGGCACGCCCGCCTGCCGCAGTCTGCCGAGCACGGTCTGGTAGCGTGCGGCGACGTCGGCGCTCATGGATTTGCCGTCCGGCAGCTTGTCCTGGTAGAAACGCGCCTTGTCGGGCACCAGCAGCACCACCAGCCGGATATCGCGCGCCATCAGCGCGCTGCGCGCCTCGGTCACCAGCGCCGCGGACGCATCGATGCCGGCCGTATCGACGTGTGTCAGGCTGCCCCAGCCCGGGAACAGCCAGTTGTCCTTGCCTTCGATGATGATGGACGAACTGTCGGCGCAGGCCATGGCCGACCAGGCGAGGGCGGCGCCGGCCAGGCCGCGGCCCAGCCAGGTGCGCACGCGCCGGGGCGGGCGCAGCGGTGTTTCGCAAGACAGGTGCATGGGTGTCATTCCTTTGGGAGCCATGGCGGGGAGCGCCGCCATCGGCGTGTCAGTAAGAGAGCGTCAGGTTCATGAACAGCCCCTTGGCGCGATTGGAGTGTCCGGCGAGCCCCGCGCGGTATTGCACGCCCCAGTCCAGGTAGGAG
Source organism: Cupriavidus sp. PET2-C1 (assembly GCF_054515855.1). Taxonomy (NCBI): domain Bacteria; kingdom Pseudomonadati; phylum Pseudomonadota; class Betaproteobacteria; order Burkholderiales; family Burkholderiaceae; genus Cupriavidus; species Cupriavidus sp. PET2-C1. The sequence goes on along the minus strand of NZ_CM137259.1, from coordinate 2,037,398 downwards.
CGCGGCGCGTTGTATCGGTCCTGCCGGAACCAGTAGCGCAGGTTGAAGCCGGGGCCGGCGCCCATCGACCAGGTGGCGCCGTTGCCTTGCAGGGCGGTGCTGCCCGACACCGTGCCCAGCGTGCCAGAGGCGCGGTTCTTCTGCCACAGCCAGTCGGCGCCCAGCACCACGTAGGGGAACAGGATCAACCGCTCGTCGATGGCGTCGAGGCGGAAGCTGCGGCCGGCCCGGATCTCACCGGCTGCGAAGGCCTGGTCGCGGCGCAGGCGGCCGGAGCCGCTTGCGGTCTCGGCGCCGGTGCTGTTGTCGCGCAGCGAGTAGCGCGCGGCGATATCCTGCAAGCTGTAGCCACCCTGCACATAGCCTTCAACGGTGAACCAGCTCGGCACATCCAGCCGCAGCCCGCTGCCTTCGTAGATGCCGTAGGTGACGTAGGTGAGCCATCCGCCGGAGCCGGCATCGGCCTCATAGCGGGCGCTCTGGTTTTGCCGGTTGAGCGCGCAGCGCTGGCTGGCGTCGGCCGGGATCAGCATGCCGCTGCGGGTGGCGGTGCCGAGCAGGAACTGGCGCTCCAGCCCAAAGGTGAGGCCAACCTCATGCGACGGCGTGAAGCGCAGCCCCAGCGCGCCCACGGTGGTGGGCACGCCGGTGATGCCGCGGCTGCGCGACTCGCCGACGTCCGTGTGGGCCGCCGCGGCGCCGCCGCAGGGGTCCGACAGGCGTTGCGCGTGCGTCTTGCCGCCATTGTCGTAGATCGTGCTCGACAGGCGTCCGTAGAGTTCGAAGGTCCGGTTCGAGGTATTGAGCAAGGTTGGCGGGCGCCAGAAGATCTCCGCGGTGCCGAAGGCCGCATCGCCCGGCGTGGAAATGGCGGCGCCGCCAAAATCCGCCGCCGCCGGCCGGGCCCCGCGGTAACCCGCGGATACATAGCCTCCCCACTCGCGCGAGAATCCCGCGATCGCGCCGCGCGTGTTGTAGCGCTGCTCCTCGTCCAGGGCGAGCGCGCCCGCATCGGCCTGGTCGATGGCCTGCATCAGCGTTTGCGTGGCGCCGTGCTTGTCGCCCGCGCCGGCGCGCGCATAGCCCTCGTCGAGGATGGCGAGTGGTGGCGCCTTGCCGGTGGCGCGGGCGGCCTGGATGTCGCGCAAGGCTTGTTCCGGCATGCCCAGCCGCTGATTGACATAGGCGCGCTGCATCAGCAGGCCGGCATCGGCGGCTTGCCGCTCCAGCGCGGTGTTCAGCCGCGTGGCGGCCTCGCGGGCCTGCATGCGGTTGCCGGCCGCCAGCGCGGTGGTCAGCAGCGCCCGGCTCTGCTCGCCCGGGTCGTGCTCGACGGCCTTGCGCGCTTGCGCGATCGCTTCCTGGTAGTCGTGCCGGCCATAGGCGGCATAGGCCAGCGCGGCAGGGCTGCCGCCGGAGGCGTCCGCCGGCAGCAGTTCGCACGCCGTGCCATAGGGCGTGTCGCGGCAGTGCTGTACCGGGGGAGGAAAGCTGGCGAGCGTCAGCGCGGCCTTGGGCGCCCGCGCGCGGCCGGCTTCGTCCAGGCGCCTGCGCACGGCCTTGTCCTTGCCGTCCAGCGCGGCCAGCAGCGCCTGCACGCGCTGGCCGTTACCGGCGGCCAGCGCCGCGTCGGCGGCGATCAGGCGCACATTGTGCCGCTGCTCGTCGTCCAGCCAGTCCTGCCCGAGCGCGCTGTCGAAGTCGGCTTCCGCCTGGGCGGTCTTGCCCTGGCGCTGCCGCAGGTAGGCCCGCATCAGCAAGGCCACGGTATCTTCGCTGTCTTGCCGCAGCGCTTCACCAGCCGCGCTTTCCGCTTCGGCGAGCTGTTCGTCCAGCATCAGCGCGGTGACAAGCAGCAGGCGGTGGCTGGCCGTGTCGGGCGCCAGCGCGACCGCCTGCCGGGCCGGTGCGATGGCGTCGGCCGGACGATTGGCGATCAGCGCCCGGTAGCCAGCCTGGGCGGAGGGTACCGACATCTGGCGCAGCAGGCCCTGGCGGCGCGCGATCAGGTCGGACCGGTTGGGCGCGCCGGCGGCCAGCGCGCGCTCGATGGCCCGCAGGGCACCCTTGTCGTCGCCTTGCGCGGCCAGGGCGTCCAGCCACAGCAGCGCCCACGCGCCCTGGCTCGGGTCGGCGGCGAATGCTCTCTGCGCGGCGGCGGCGGCGGTCTTGTAGTCGCCGTCGTTGTAGGCGGCGTAGGCTTGCGTGGCAAACGGAAAGCCCGTGCGGAAGGCCTGCGTGGCCGGGGCCGCGCTGCCCTGGGCGCCGGCGCGCAGCGCGGCGTGCGCCTCGCGCAGGGCGGGGCTGTCGGCTCCGGCAGCGCTGGCTGCCGCCACGGCGCGTTCGGCTTGCGCCAGCTTGCCCTGCTTTTGCAGCGAGTAGATCAGCAGCAGGTGCAGCTGCGCCACGTCCGGCCGCAGCCGGATGGCGGCTTCCGCCCTGGCCTGGGCCTTTGCGTAGCTGCCCTTGTCATAGGCTTTGTAGCCTTCGTCGGCCAGTTGCCAGGCTTTGCCCCTGAGCGGCGCTTCGCTGGCGGCCGGCTCGGCGAACGCGGGGGCCGCCGGCAGCAGGGCGGCGCCGCTCAGCGACGAGAGCAGGACAATCAAACGGGTGCGCGCCCTCATGCGGCGGCTCCGTGCGGTGCGGCGGTGGCCGGGGCCATGTTCTGCTGGAAGGCAATCGCCTCGAGCAGGGTGACCTCGTCCAGCCAGCCTTGCTCCAGCAGGATCTTGCCGAGCGGCCGGTGCGCGCTAGCCTGCAGGTCGAGGGCGCGGGCCAGCTTGGTCTCGTCGATGGCGTGCCACGACAGCAGCAGTTCGCCAAGCCGGCGCCGCTGCTGCGTCAATTGATCGGACGAAGGGAAGTCATGCATGGTCTTGTCCCACACCAGCCGCTGGCCAAAGAACATGTGGCCAAGAAAGAGCCGCCACGCGCGCGCAGCGGCCATGGCGTTGATAAAGTTGCCGATCATCATGCGCGGCACCGACAGCAGGCCATGTTCCCAGCCGTACATGCTGCCGACGAAGTAGATCCGTTGCAGCGTGCGCAGCGCCAGTGCGATGGTGTTGAGCCACATCAGCGTGACCAGCCAACTCCCGGGCCGGAACAGCGGGGGATAGTGGACGGTCCACCAGCCCATGGCATCGGCGAGATAAAACAGCAGGAAGTTGGCCAGCAGCAGATAGGCCAGGATCGAGATAAAGGAGGTCACGAGGCCCTTGCGGTCGCGGTACAACAGGTATTTGGTGGTCAGAGAGCCGGACCAGCCGACTTGCTGCCAGCCTTGCAGGCCGATGCCCAGCAGCCAGCGCGCCTTTTGCCGGTAGGCGGTGCGGAAGGTGTCGGGGAAATACTCGCGCACGCCCAGCGGCATGGCGATGGTCCCGATCTTTTCCTTGCCCAGGCCGAACCACGACACCCGGCGCGTGGCGTACTCCACCTTGAACTTGCCGAAAATCTGCTTCATGCCGCGCCGCGACAGGCGCGCCCCGATGTCGTAGTCCTCGGTCAGGCTGTCGGTGTTGAAGGGCTGGTTGTTGGTCTCCGCCGACAGCTCCACCAGCGCGCGGCGCGAGAAGCAGGTGCCGACGCCGGCCGACGGCACCATCTTCGACAGGCTTTCGCGCACCACCATATCCTTGGTGTGCCACTCGGCGAACTCGTCCATATAGGTGCCGGCCACCAGTTCGTACCAGCTGCGTTCGAGCGAGGCGACCGGCAACTGGATGAAGTCGATGCGCGGCAGCAGGTAGTTGTAGTACTTCAGTTCGAGCGGGTGGAGCACGTCTTCGCTGTCGTGCAGGATCATGCCGGCGAAGGGCGCGGGCAGGTCCCGTTCATGCAGCAGGATGGCCCGCACGATCCAGTTCAGGCAGTCCGCCTTGCAGGTGGGGCCGTTGTGCGGCACCTCCACGCGCACCAGCTGCCGGTAGCGGCGGCGCATGCGCTCCACCTCGTCGATGGTGCGCGCATCGTTGCAGTAGGTGCCGACGAAGATCATGTAGTTCTGGTATTCCAGCGTGGAAACCATGTTTTCCAGCATCGGCGCGATGACGTCGAACTCCAGCCAGGCCGGCACCATGATGGCGAGCGGCTGTTCCTCGCACGCGCGCAGTTGCCCGCTCGAGAGCGGCTTGTGACGGCGCCGCACGACCAGGCCGCGGTAGGCCTCGCGCAGCCAGTACCAGAGATCGATGAACAGGTCGTCGATGCTGGACAGCAGGATCAGCGTGGCCACGACGGCGGTGACGATCTCCAGGCCGCGGTAATAGTCGGCGACGAGGTAGGGCCAGTACATGGAGGACAGGAACGACATGGGTGGCTTACTTCTTTGTCCGGCGCGCGCGGTTGGCGAGATAGGCGAAGAACAGCAGGGCTGCCAGGCAGGAACCAACGCCGAGGATCAGCAGGTGGCTGGCGGCCATGCGGCGCAGTTTCTGGAGGATCCCGGGCGTTTCGGAGGGATCGCTGTCCGGGTTGGCGCTGTCGAGCCAGGCGCGCGGGCCGTCGGCGCCGACCACCATGACGTTGCCCCTGTTGAACACGAAGGGCTGTCCCGGGCTGCCTCCCGGCGCACCCATGGCCTGCCAGAGGATGCCGTCGCGGCCACCGTCGCCGATCACTTCGGCGGCGCCGAGGCCGGCCACGCCGGCGACGTCCAGCCACTGCGTTTCACGGCCATTGATCTGGAGGTGGCCCTGGGCGGGCACGCGTACCTTGGGCTCTATGCCTTGCAGCTTGACATCCATGGCCAGGAAGGGACGGGTGGGCCGGGCGGCTTCATCCTTGCCGGCCAGCACCAGTTCCGCGCCATAGGGCGACAAGCCGCTGGCGGCTGCCAGACGCACCACCTGGGCCAGCCGGGCGCCGGCGTCCAGCAGATAGCTTTCCGGCACGATCAGCTGCGGCCGGCCAGCCATCAGCGGCAGCAGGCTGACGAAGGAGCCGTCCGTCCTGGCGGCGCCCGAGCGCAGGTGGCTGCTCGGCAGCACGGTGACCGGGTAGCCCTGCGGGGTTTCGTTGCAGTCGACCGATACCGGCTGGCGCTGGAACGAAACGCGCAGCACGTTGCGCACGTTCAGGGCATAGCCCGGAACCTGGGCCAGCAGGCGATTGCGGCGGCCGTTGGCCTCGATCTGGCGAGCCGCCAGCAGCACGTCGTTCCAGAATACCGAGACCACAGGCGGACTGCCGGAGGCACCCGGCGCGGCGGCAACATCCACCACCAGCTCGCTGGGCGCGCGGCCATCGATGGCCGCAGCGCTGAGCGGGAAGCTGGCGGTCCAGTCGGCGCGCGCGATCACGTCGAGGTTGCTGTCAGCGTTGCTCAGGCTGCTCAGCGACGTGGCCGAGTGCTCGCCCTGGTCGGGCTGCATGGCGGCGCGTACCGCTACCTTGCGCGAATCCAGGGCGCGGCGCCACAAGCCGCTCAGGATGCCGGCGGCTTCGGCGCCTGCATCCGGGGCGATGGCGATGACGGGGTGGCCGCCCAGCATGGTCAGCTGGATCTGCTTGGCGGACAGCGGTGTTGCGGCCACTGGCGCGCGGCTGGCGCGCCAGGCGGCGAAGGCCCGCGCGGCATCCGCATCGTCCTGCAGTTGCGCCGCCAGCGCATCCAGCGCGGTCTTCAGCCTGGCTTGCAGGGCGGCGTCCACCACCGCCAGGTCCGCGGTGACGGCAGGCGCGCCCAGCACCAGCAGCGCACCGAGTTCCGCCTCGCTGCCGACGCGGTGCTGCGCGCTGGCATCCAGTGCCGCGAAGGCCGGTACCTGCCGTAGTCCCGCCGGTACGTTCAGTTCGCGCGTGTCGATGACATCGCCGGGCGCGGGGAAGGCTCGCATGGTGGCGCGCTTGCCGCCGTTTTCCAGCGCCACGCCGATCCGCCACGCGGCGTCGAAGGCGGCGCGGTCTAGCCGGTTGGCGGCGAACAGGATGGTGGCGTTGGCCGGCAGCGAGACCCAGGCGTCTTCCAGGGTGGGCAGGGCCGCGGCGTCATAGCGATAGCTCAGGCGGGTGGAGGGCGCGATCGTCAGTGCGTTGCCCAGCGGGCGGTCGATCTCGCACAGCCGTTGCGCAGTATTGGACGACCAGATCACGCCTAGCCGGACGAAGCCGTTCGCGCGCGCGCGCCGCTCAACGGCCAGCGCGCGGGCAGCTTCCCCTTCGCCGTTTTCAAAGCGGCGCGCGAAGGCGGGGCGGCCGTCGATGGAAAGCAGCAGGTTAGTGCGGCCGTCCTCTGTCTTTATATAGTGCGAATCGAACGCGATCGAGGCGTCCGCAAGCGGTACGTTGCGCGGTACCGGCAGATAGAACTCGTGACGCGAATCGCTATGGTTCATGATCACCGGCGCGGTGAACCCGAGATCGGCGAGCGTCACGGTACGGCTCAACCAGGTGTCGGCCTCCAGCGCGCGGATGGCGTCTCCGGGCACCCCGGCAAAGGCCGTCAGCGGCAGCGCCAGGGCGGCGTGGAATAGGCCGCGCCGGAAGCGGGCAAGGTAAGGCAGATGACAAAGACGCAAGGCCATGGCGCAGATAGGTGGAGAAATAGCAGGAGGTTCTTGGGAGGGGGGAGGTGCCGCTCAGGCCGTCCGCGCGGCGGGCCGGAAGTCCTCGAGGGGGCGGCCGCACAGGGCGGCAACGATGCGCTGGCAGGCTCGCCCGTCGCCATAGGGATTGACTTGCCGGCGGCATTGCTCGTAGAGCGCGGTGTCGTCCAGCAGGCGGTTGACCTCGGCTACGATGCGGTTGGCGTCGGTGCCGACCAGTTTGACGGTGCCGGCAGCCACCGCTTCCGGCCGCTCGGTGGTGTCGCGCATCACCAGCACGGGCTTGCCCAGGTGCGGCGCTTCCTCCTGTATGCCGCCGGAGTCCGTCAGCACCAAGTAGGCTTTGCGCATCAGCCAGACGAAATCGAGATACTCGAGCGGATCGATCAGATGCACGTTGCCGATGCCGGCGAGCGTGCGCATGACGGTTTCGCGCACACGCGGGTTCAGGTGAACCGGATAGACAATCTCCACGTCGGCACGGCGCGCCAGCAGGGCTAGTGCTTCGCAGATCCGCTCGAATCCCTCGCCGAAACTCTCGCGGCGATGGCCTGTCACCAGCAACAGGCGGCGGCGCGGGTTCAACCATGCATGGCGGGCGGCAATGGTGTTGGCCAGGCGGGCATCGTCGTCGTCCAGGCGCTGGCAGGTCAGGGCAAGTGCGTCGATCACCGTGTTGCCGGTGACGAAGATCTCGCCGGCCAGGTTTTCCCTGAGCAGGTTGTCGCGTGCAGCCGGCGTCGGTGCAAACAGCAGGCCGCTGATCGCATCCACCACGCGGCGGTTCATCTCTTCCGGAAAGGGCGAGGCCAGATTGCCGGTGCGCAGCCCTGCCTCCACATGTGCCACCGGGACGCCGCGATGGAAGGCCGCCACTGCCGCGGCAGCGGCTGTGGTGGTATCGCCGTGCACCAGGACGTGATCGGGCCTGACGCCGCCGAACACCTGATCGAAGCGTGCCACCAGGAGGCCGAAAAGGCCGTTCAGCGTCTGGTTTGGCGCCATGATATCGAGGTCATAGTCCGCCTGCAGCGCGAACAGCGACATCACCTGATCCAGCATCTGCCGGTGCTGGCCGCTGACGCACAGCATGCTGTGTACGCCGGGCTCGCGATTCAGCGCTTGCACGAGCGGCGCCATCTTAATGGCTTCGGGCCGAGTTCCTACAATCGAAAGCACTCTCATGCCGGCTGGTTCTCTCAAGATATATGTTTTATTAGGTTGCCGGCCGGTACGAAAAGCTGGATTTAGCGTTGACGTATTGCATCGTGCAAGCAATTCGGGACGGATTCTAGGAGTCCAATTCAATGCAAGTGTTTGCTAGATAGGAAAAAACCTTTGAATCGGCGAATTGCTTACATTTTTTGACAATCTAAAAAGCAGGGGGAAATGGCACTTTGCCTTGCTTGAGCGGAGTGCTTTTGTGGGAGGATGCGGGCGGGGATTCGTGGCGCCAGGGTATGAGTGACAGCGTTTCTCCAGAGATATCCCCCGGTCCGAGGGGATTAGTGGTCGATTCCCTATGGCGGAGCGACTCGGAACGATGGCTTCCAGGCCCCGTGGTCGCAAGTTGGGACGCGTATGGGTGATGCGCTTACGGAGATGCGGTCAATGCGTCGACCTCACCCAAATGAGGGAGGTGCGTCTAATGGGGTTTTTTGGAATTTACGAATTATGAAAAGCAATTCATAAGCACAAGGCAATGTTAGTTGATGGATTGGAAGAGGTGCTTTGGACTTTGGGATCTCGACAGCATTGGCATTTTTATTTATCAATATTGTTTGGCTGACTGCTTGTCTTGTTTGATATCCCTGATAACATCTCGTCCCGATCCAGTGATGGACTTTCGCGGCAGAAAGCGTGCCATTGGCTTATCCGGTGTGTCCATCTGGAAACCGGCGGCGAGGGCAGGGAGTGACGCCCGGTGCGTCGGCGTGGCTCGCGCAGGCAATGTACTTTCCATCGGCTGGGCGTCACGCTCCTGGCGGTGGACAGGTAGTGGTGGGAACGTCTCTCTCGCCGGATCGTGTGATCGCACGTGAGGCCGAGATGACCCGGCTGGTATTTCCGCCTATGGCTCAATATGACCGCTTATACGTCGCATGGATCTGTCTCGCATAGTGAAAATGGCACGGAGGGCAAGACCGCCGGCACCGGTGTTGCCCGCGCCCATCTTTTGATCGTCAACAGCCGGCTCGACGAGTTGCGCCCATTGATCGAACTGCTGCGCAGCGAGCAGTATCGTGTCAGCGTGGCATTCGATGGCGCGCAGGGCTATCACCGGGCGCAAGCGCTTTCGCCCAGCCTGATCCTGCTGGATGTGCGGCTGCCTGGCCTCGACGGCTTCTCCGCCTGCCGCCTGCTCAAGGCGAATCCACGGACCAGGGACATCCCCGTTATCTTTCTGACCGACGCCAACAGCATCGAGGAACGCCTGTACGGTCTGCAGAACGGTGGAGTGGACTATATCCTTAGGCAGTCCGAGCCGGTGGAGGTGTCGGCGCGCATCAGGATTCACCTCGCGCTGGCGGCGCGGCGCCCTGCGGACGATGTCGTGCTGTCGCCTTCAACCCTCAGCGGGGACCAGGTACTGGTTCAGGCGGTCGCGCAGTATCTGGCCGATAGCCTTGCCGCCACGCCGAACCTGGCAGAGCTCGCGCGGCGCTTTGGCACCCACGAAAAACGCTTATCGCGCGTTTTCCGCGAGCAGCTGGGCAAGACCGTATTCGAATACCTGCGAGAGAGCCGACTGCTCCTGTCGAAGCGCCTGCTGGCGGAGACCTCGTTGAAGATCGTCGACATTGCCGCGCAAGTCGGCTTCTCCAGCGCGGCAAACTTTGCCACCGCATTTCGCGAGCAGTTCAACCTCACGCCAAGGGCATTCCGGCATTCGGTGCAGGGATACGTGCAAGCGTTGAGCGCGTAGTGCGCTGTGCCGGCCGTGCTAGCCCCGGCGCGATCGGCTCGCTGGCAGGGCACGGGCGTCCCTCATTTATCCGTTCGGCTGAACGAAGCGCTGGGCTTGCCAACAAAACGCAAGTACTAACGCTTCCACCCAATACGGTGCCGTTCCTGCGTGGCCTCATGCCGCGCATCGTCTTCCGTATGCAGGTATGCGCTGGTCGTGGCGATGGACGCATGTCCGAAGTTGTCCCGCACGAAGCGCAGGTCCACCTGCTGGTCCGTCATATGGGAACCTGCCGTATGGCGCAGCCAATGCGCCGAGGCGCCGGCCAGTACCTCGGCCCGGCTTTCCCAATCCGGTCCGCGCGCGCGCAGGCGCTCGGCCGCCATCGCGAAGATCTCCTTGAGCACCAGATGCAGCGCGCCGCGTGACAAGGGTCTTTCCTTGCCAATGATCGGCAGCACGATGGGGCGATCCTCACCTGGCAATGGCATCGGCGGCAGGCCGTAGGCCTCGCGATAGCGCGCCAACTCCGCCATCAGCTCATCGGTGGCCGGCACTAGCCGCGTCTTGTTGCCCTTGCCCGTTACCTCCATCCACCACCGCTCCAGGCCCTGGTTGTCGCGCCGGCAGAAAAACGCGCCCATGCGCGTGCTGGCCACTTCCGCTGCACGCAAGCCGCCGAGATACAGCACAGTCAGCAGCCAACGGCATCGCGCCGCGTGCAGGCGGTCGCGCTCGGTCGCACTTTCGGCCGTACCCGGCATGGCATCGGTGGCGTCCTTGACCGCTTGCCACATGTCGTGGCTCAGGTAGCGGGTAATGCGCGGCTTGGGCAGACTGCGCCGGCTGCGCGCCAGCGACAGTGGGTTGCCGGCCAGGTAGCCCGCGTCGACCAGCCAGGCGAACAAGCCATTGAGGATCACCATGGTGTGCCGCGCACTGACTGGGGAGAGCGGCCCGGCAAAAGGCCGCCACTCGGGCGCCCCACGCGCCAGTTTCTTGCGCGACGCCATCACCCAGCGCCAGGCTGGCTGCGGGTCAGCCAGGAAGCGCTCGTACACCAGCAGATCTTCATGGGTCAGCGACGACAGCGGCTTGCCATGCTGCATCACGGCCCATAGCAGTAGCCGCTCTACCTCGCGCCGATAGGTTTGCAGGGTGGTGGGGGTATCGGCATAGCGCGCCAGCCAGGCCGTCACCGCGGCGAGGTCGTCCCCGGCCGAGATCTGCGGCGTGCCGCCACGCGCCCGGTTGCTGCCGGTGGCGCCGGATAGCGCGGCGGGCAAGCGCAAGCGCTCGATCGGGGTGGCGGGCAGGGTGGCGAGGGGCAGTTGGCTGGATTCCATGGGTGAGGCGTGAGGCGCGTTCGCAAATTAGACGTAATTATAGACAGAACAACAGTTATGTCTAAAGATAGTTTGTTTATTCAAGATATTTTACGTATTACGTAGTAATATTTATGGATTCTCTTCAAAACTCATGACAGCTAGCCCAGACACCACGGAAAACGAGCAATTCCTGCAGGCTGACATCATCAAACTGCGCGAACGCTTCCCGGAAACACGTGCTCTCTATCGAGAGGTGTGCGGATTGCTGTTCTTCCGTTACGGCATCACGCCCACCGCCAACAAGCTCTACGGGCTGGTGCGCAAGGGCAGCATGGGCACGCCGACCGAGGTGCTGGCGCAGTTCTGGCAAGACATGCGCGACAAGATGCGCGTGACCATCGCGCACCCTGAGTTGCCGGACGCGCTCAAGCAGATCGCCGCCGATGCCGTGCAGTCGATCTGGCAAGCCGCCAACGAGGCTGCCGCCGGCGAACTGGCATCGCTGCGCGTGGAGGCCCGACACCAAGCAAGCGAGGCCGAAGCGCAGCGCGACCAGGCGCGGGCCGCTCTGGCGGTGGCCGAGCAGGAGAAAACCGTCGTGCAGGCTGAACTCGACGCCGTCCGGCAGGCGCGTGCGGCGCTACAAGGGGAACTGGAAGCCGAGCGCCAGGCCCACGCAGCCGCGCAGGCGCGTCAGGAGGAGGGCAAGCGCCAGATCGAGGGGCTCGAGCGCCAGCTGGGCGAAATGCATACGCAGTTCTCGACGGACCTGGAGCGCACCCGCGAGCAGGTCGCGGTAGCGCAGGAGCGGGCCAGCGCCACAGAGCGCCGCGCGCTGCGCGAGATGGATCAGGAGCGCACGCTGCGGCAGAAGGCAGAGCAGGTGGTGGCGGAGTTGCGCGCCGAGATGGCCGCGGTGCAGGTGAGGGCGCAAGACGCGGCCGTCGCCGGCGCGGAGGAGCGGGTGCGGTTGCAGGCCGAGCGCGACACGCTCAGCCTGCAGTGGGTAGAGGCGCAGCAGGCGCTAGCGGAGGGGCAAGTGGCGCGGGAGCGCCTGCGGGCCGAAATCGAGGTGGCGCTGCGCCGGGCCGAGCGTGCGCAAGCGGAGGCCAGCGCGACGCGCCGCCTGGTGACGGCGAGGCGCCTGGCGCCGGTGACGCGCACCAAGTTCAAGCCCGGACCGGCTTGAGCGCTTGCCGCGATCAGCGCGGTTCTGCCTTGGCTATTTTTTCGGCGGCGCTGCGCTGAACGTCTTGTTGGCGATCTTCCAGACGCCGTCGATCTCCAGGAGCGTCATGTAGTCCGTGAAGGTCACTTCCGGATACTCCAGCACGACCTTGGCGGTGCCGGCGTTACCGGTGACGTCGAAATGCGTGATGAAGCGCTTGCGTTGTGCTTCATCTGCCGCAGGCTGGCCCTGGAAGCGCGCGGAAAACTCATCGAGGGTCAAGGCGTGCAACTTTCCCTCGCGGAACGAGATGATCCTGGCATCCGGGTGGAACGCCTTGCGCATGTATTCGGCATCGCCGGTGATGTGGGCTTGCAGGTAGTTCTCGATCGGCTCAAGTGCGGCTACGTGTCGTGATGTCATGCCGGGGGTGCTGAATGTCATGTTGTCTCCAGATCAATGAATCCGCCTGGCCGTAGCCGGAATGGCGGGCGTCAAACCACATAATTGCATTCTATTATTGCATACAATATGGACGGCCCGGAGACCCGCGCCGTCCAGCTCTGGCCGGCGCCCGCCGGGCAGGCGGTCAGTGCCCCATAGTCATTGCACAAGTGCCCTGCGGTGACCTTCATCGCCGCGGCGACAAAGCCTGCGGCAAAAAATCTTAGAAAAAACTTGCCAGCGTTGCGCGAACGACCTAGTATTCGCTCCCCTCGCGGCACGAGGCTCAGCTTCAGGGCAGGGCGGTAGCGCTCGCGGGGCTAGTGGAAAAGGTGAGTAATACGCATAGCGAAACTTGCCCGAGCAAGAAAAGATTAAAAAAGTATTGATGAAACGCAGATAATTCTTTATAGTCTCGTTCCTTCGCTGCAGACAAAAGCAGCGACGCGGTAAGCAAAGCGAACCGTGGCCAGTTCTTTAACAAACAAACAACCGATAAGTGTGGGCGCTTGATAGCGGATGCGGAAGACTTCGGTCTTTTAGCTTACAAGTTATAAAGTGCTCGCACAGTAAAACATGTTGGTTATGTCTTCGGGCGTAACCAGTCAGTTTTCTGAGAGTGAGCGACCGCTCGAAAGAGCGAGGTTTCAGCAGGCAACTGCGCGGAACCACACAGGTATTAAACTGAAGAGTTTGATCCTGGCTCAGATTGAACGCTGGCGGCATGCCTTACACATGCAAGTCGAACGGCAGCACGGGAGCAATCCTGGTGGCGAGTGGCGAACGGGTGAGTAATACATCGGAACGTGCCCTGTCGTGGGGGATAACTAGTCGAAAGATTAGCTAATACCGCATACGACCTGAGGGTGAAAGCGGGGGACCGTAAGGCCTCGCGCGATAGGAGCGGCCGATGTCTGATTAGCTAGTTGGTGGGGTAAAGGCCCACCAAGGCGACGATCAGTAGCTGGTCTGAGAGGACGATCAGCCACACTGGGACTGAGACACGGCCCAGACTCCTACGGGAGGCAGCAGTGGGGAATTTTGGACAATGGGGGCAACCCTGATCCAGCAATGCCGCGTGTGTGAAGAAGGCCTTCGGGTTGTAAAGCACTTTTGTCCGGAAAGAAATCCCTTGCCCTAATACGGCGGGGGGATGACGGTACCGGAAGAATAAGCACCGGCTAACTACGTGCCAGCAGCCGCGGTAATACGTAGGGTGCGAGCGTTAATCGGAATTACTGGGCGTAAAGCGTGCGCAGGCGGTTTTGTAAGACAGGCGTGAAATCCCCGAGCTCAACTTGGGAATGGCGCTTGTGACTGCAAGGCTAGAGTATGTCAGAGGGGGGTAGAATTCCACGTGTAGCAGTGAAATGCGTAGAGATGTGGAGGAATACCGATGGCGAAGGCAGCCCCCTGGGACGTCACTGACGCTCATGCACGAAAGCGTGGGGAGCAAACAGGATTAGATACCCTGGTAGTCCACGCCCTAAACGATGTCAACTAGTTGTTGGGGATTCATTTCTTCAGTAACGTAGCTAACGCGTGAAGTTGACCGCCTGGGGAGTACGGTCGCAAGATTAAAACTCAAAGGAATTGACGGGGACCCGCACAAGCGGTGGATGATGTGGATTAATTCGATGCAACGCGAAAAACCTTACCTACCCTTGACATGCCACTAACGAAGCAGAGATGCATTAGGTGCTCGAAAGAGAAAGTGGACACAGGTGCTGCATGGCTGTCGTCAGCTCGTGTCGTGAGATGTTGGGTTAAGTCCCGCAACGAGCGCAACCCTTGTCTTTAGTTGCTACGCAAGAGCACTCTAGAGAGACTGCCGGTGACAAACCGGAGGAAGGTGGGGATGACGTCAAGTCCTCATGGCCCTTATGGGTAGGGCTTCACACGTCATACAATGGTGCGTACAGAGGGTTGCCAACCCGCGAGGGGGAGCTAATCCCAGAAAACGCATCGTAGTCCGGATCGTAGTCTGCAACTCGACTACGTGAAGCTGGAATCGCTAGTAATCGCGGATCAGCATGCCGCGGTGAATACGTTCCCGGGTCTTGTACACACCGCCCGTCACACCATGGGAGTGGGTTTTGCCAGAAGTAGTTAGCCTAACCGCAAGGAGGGCGATTACCACGGCAGGGTTCATGACTGGGGTGAAGTCGTAACAAGGTAGCCGTATCGGAAGGTGCGGCTGGATCACCTCCTTTCAGAGCGTGCATCTCAAGTCGAGCGTTCACACTTATCGGTTTGTTAATTGTTGGAGCCAGGATGCGCGTTGCGTGTCTTGCGTTGCATGGTCAAATGCAAGCGCTTAGCTTTGAGCGCTTGCATTTGGCTTTGCCAAGACGACCGGAGACCCAGTCTCTCAGTCGGCTGTTCTTTAAAAATATGGGATGTAGTAAAGGTGTCGTGAGCGTTGATGAGACGCTGCAGTAAAAACACGATACCGGGTTGTGATTGTATCAACCGAAATGTATTTAAGTGATCGAAAGATGACTTGGAATACGGCACAAATGCGAGAACTCATCCTGTAGCGAGCACGGCTTGAACGCAAGTTTGAGACACACTCGTTATAGGGTCAAGCGAACAAGTGCATGTGGTGGATGCCTTGGCGATCACAGGCGATGAAGGACGCGGTAGCCTGCGAAAAGCTTCGGGGAGCTGGCAAACAAGCTTTGATCCGGAGATGTCCGAATGGGGAAACCCGGCCCGTATGGGTCATCCCTGACTGAATACATAGGTCAGGGAAGCGAACGCGGCGAACTGAAACATCTAAGTAGCTGCAGGAACAGAAATCAACCGAGATTCCCAGAGTAGTGGCGAACGAAATGGGAAGAGCCTTGTACTCTTTAGCAGCATTGTTAGCAGAACGGGATGGAAAGCCCGGCCATAGCAGGTGATAGCCCTGTATGCGAAAACAGCGTTGTGGAACTAGGTGTACGACAAGTAGGGCGGGACACGTGAAATCCTGTCTGAAGATGGGGGGACCATCCTCCAAGGCTAAATACTCGTGATCGACCGATAGTGAACCAGTACCGTGAGGGAAAGGCGAAAAGAACCCCGGGAGGGGAGTGAAATAGATCCTGAAACCGCATGCATACAAACAGTCGGAGCCTGGAAACGGGTGACGGCGTACCTTTTGTATAATGGGTCAGCGACTTACATTCAGTGGCAAGCTTAACCGATTAGGGAAGGCGTAGCGAAAGCGAGTCCGAATAGGGCGTTCAGTCGCTGGGTGTAGACCCGAAACCAGACGATCTATCCATGGCCAGGTTGAAGGTGCGGTAACACGTACTGGAGGACCGAACCCACTAACGTTGAAAAGTTAGGGGATGAGCTGTGGATAGGGGTGAAAGGCTAAACAAGTCTGGAAATAGCTGGTTCTCTCCGAAAACTATTTAGGTAGTGCCTCGTGTCTCACCTTCGGGGGTAGAGCACTGTCATGGTTGGGGGGTCTATTGCTGATTACCCCGCCATAGCAAACTCCGAATACCGAAGAGTGCAATCACGGGAGACAGACATCGGGTGCTAACGTCCGGTGTCAAGAGGGAAACAACCCAGACCGCCAGCTAAGGTCCCTAAGATTGGCTAAGTGGGAAACGAAGTGGGAAGGCTAAAACAGTCAGGAGGTTGGCTTAGAAGCAGCCATCCTTTAAAGAAAGCGTAATAGCTCACTGATCGAGTCGTCCTGCGCGGAAGATGTAACGGGGCTAAGCCAGTCACCGAAGCTGCGGATGCACGTAAGTGCATGGTAGGAGAGCGTTCTGTAAGCCTGTGAAGGTGTCTTGTAAAGGATGCTGGAGGTATCAGAAGTGCGAATGCTGACATGAGTAGCGATAAAGGGGGTGAAAAGCCCCCTCGCCGTAAGCCCAAGGTTTCCTACGCAACGTTCATCGGCGTAGGGTGAGTCGGCCCCTAAGGCGAGGCAGAGATGCGTAGCTGATGGGAAGCAGGTTAATATTCCTGCACCGTCGTATGATGCGATGGGGGGACGGATCGCGGAAGGTTGTCCGGGTGTTGGAAGTCCCGGTCCCTGCATTGGAGAAGGCGCTTAGGCAAATCCGGGCGCGGAATTCAAGGATGTGGGGCGAGCGGCCTAGTGCTGCGAAGCAATTGGAAGTGGTTCCAAGAAAAGCCTCTAAGCTTCAGTCATACGAGACCGTACCGCAAACCGACACAGGTGGGCGAGATGAGTATTCTAAGGCGCTTGAGAGAACTCGGGAGAAGGAACTCGGCAAATTGGTACCGTAACTTCGGGATAAGGTACGCCCTTGTAGCTTGACTGGCCTGCGCCAGGAGGGTGAAGGGGTTGCAATAAAATGGTGGCTGCGACTGTTTAATAAAAACACAGCACTCTGCAAACACGAAAGTGGACGTATAGGGTGTGACGCCTGCCCGGTGCCGGAAGATTAAATGATGGGGTGCAAGCTCTTGATTGAAGTCCCGGTAAACGGCGGCCGTAACTATAACGGTCCTAAGGTAGCGAAATTCCTTGTCGGGTAAGTTCCGACCTGCACGAATGGCGTAACGATGGCCACACTGTCTCCTCCCGAGACTCAGCGAAGTTGAAGTGTTTGTGATGATGCAATCTCCCCGCGGCTAGACGGAAAGACCCCATGAACCTTTACTGTAGCTTTGCATTGGACTTTGAACCGATCTGTGTAGGATAGGTGGGAGGCTTTGAAGCGTGGACGCTAGTCTGCGTGGAGCCGTCCTTGAAATACCACCCTGGTTTGTTTGAGGTTCTAACCTTGGTCCGTGAATCCGGATCGGGGACAGTGCATGGTAGGCAGTTTGACTGGGGCGGTCTCCTCCCAAAGTGTAACGGAGGAGTTCGAAGGTACGCTTGGTACGGTCGGACATCGTACCTAAAGTGCAATGGCAAAAGCGTGCTTAACTGCGAGACCGACAAGTCGAGCAGGTGCGAAAGCAGGACATAGTGATCCGGTGGTTCTGAATGGAAGGGCCATCGCTCAACGGATAAAAGGTACTCTGGGGATAACAGGCTGATACCGCCCAAGAGTTCATATCGACGGCGGTGTTTGGCACCTCGATGTCGGCTCATCTCATCCTGGGGCTGTAGCCGGTCCCAAGGGTATGGCTGTTCGCCATTTAAAGAGGTACGTGAGCTGGGTTTAAAACGTCGTGAGACAGTTTGGTCCCTATCTGCCGTGGGCGTTGGAATCTTGACGGGGGCTGCTCCTAGTACGAGAGGACCGGAGTGGACGTACCGCTGGTGTACCTGTTGTCTCGCCAGAGGCATCGCAGGGTAGCTATGTACGGAAGAGATAACCGCTGAAAGCATCTAAGCGGGAAACTCGCCTGAAGATGAGGATTCCCTGGAGCCTTGAGCTCCTTGAAGGGTCGTTCGAGACCAGGACGTTGATAGGCTGGGTGTGGAAGCGCAGTAATGCGTTAAGCTAACCAGTACTAATTGCCCGTAAGGCTTGATCCTATAACCAGTGTGTTTCTACCTGGTGTGAGTGTCGCGTGCCGCTGCCCAGCAGCTAGGCCGATACGCACAACCCCTACTACATCCCTATTCGCTGCGTTGAGCATCCCTCAGCGCGGCCACCGTTTATGCCTGGTGACCATAGCGAGTTGGAACCACCCCTTCCCATCCCGAACAGGACCGTGAAACGACTCCACGCCGATGATAGTGCGGATACCCGTGTGAAAGTAGGTAATCGCCAGGCTCTCCCTTGAAACCCCCCAGTACGAAAGTACTGGGGGGTTTTGCTTTTATGGCTACGATTTGTGGCAACAATTTGCGGCTGCGCATTCGGCACGGCTTCAGAACGGCTTCTTCACTGCCGCATCGCCCCGGCCGACAAATAGCTTCATCGTCAGGCGCTGCGCCAGATTGCCGTAGGGCGGATAGAACAGCCCGATGGGAAAGAACCGGTGCCGTTTGAACACGGTGCGCGCATGCGAAAGTTCGCGAAACCCTTCTTCGCCGTGATAGGTGCCCATGCCTGAGTTACCCACGCCGCCAAAGGGTGCGTCGTGGTTGACCACGTGCCAGGCCCAGTCGTTGATGGTGACGCCGCCGGAATGCGTGCGCGCAAGCAGGTTCTTGCGCGCGGCGGCATCGTGGCTGAAGCAGTACAGGGCTAGCGGACGCGAGCGTTGCTGCACCATGGCGATGGCCTGCTCATGCGTGTCGTACGGCAGCACTGGCAGGATGGGGACAAAGATCTCCTCGCGCATCAGCAGCATATCGGGCGTGCAGTTCGTCACGACGTGCAATGGCAAGCGTCGGCCGGGGCCGACCTCGCCGCAGGCCACCACCGTCGCGCCCTTGGCGCGCGCGTCGTCCAGCATGGCCTGGATGCGCGCAGCGTGGCGATCGGTGGCCAGCGCCGTGTAATCGGGGTTGTGCCCGGTCCGCTCGCCGAACAATTCGCCGAAAGCCTCGATCACCGCCTTGACGAATTCCTCCACGCGTTCGCGCGGCACCAGCGCGTAGTCGGGCGCCACGCAAACCTGCCCGCAGTTGATGCCCTTGCCGTGCGCGATGCGCCGGGCGGCCTCGCCAACGGGATAGTCGCGTAACACGATGGCAGGTGACTTGCCGCCAAGCTCGAGAGTGACCGGCGTGAGGTTGCGCGCCGCCTGGCCCATGACGATACGGCCTACCGCTGGCGAACCGGTGAAAACGAGATGGTTGAAGGGCAGGTCGCTAAAGACGCCAGGGTCTTGCAATTCCCCGCCTATCAATGCAACGTGGTCTTCGGCAAAGATCTCGCCAAGCATGGCTTTGAGCGTGGCGTTGGTGGCTGGCGTTGTCTCGGGCATCTTGATCATGACGCGGTTGCCAGCGGCCAGCGCGGCCACTAGCGGGCCCAGTGACAGATAGACCGGGAAATTCCAGGTCGCGATGACACCGACGACGCCCTTGGGCTGGTAGGTGACGCGCAGGCTGTTGCTGGCGAACAGCAGTTCGGGCCAGCGACGGCTCGCCCGCATCCAGCGGCGCACATGCGAGATGGCATGACGGATCTCCAGCGTGGTCGGCAGCACTTCCAGCATCTTGGTCTCGGCCAAAGAGCGCCCGCCGAAATCCCGGGAGATGGCTTCGGCAAGCACGTCCTGGTAACGCAGCAGTTGCTGCTTGAGAGCGCGCAAGTGCTCACGCCGCTGCCCGGCATCGGGCAAGCTGTGGCGCAGGAAGGCTTGCTGTTGCGCGGCGAACATGGCCTGAACGTGGGTGCTCAGGATGTCTTGCCTGGCCAGTTCCTCTGTCATAGCGCGAACATTCATGTGGACCTCTGCTGTTTATCGACCTGCGGTGCCGCATCGGAATGGGTTTCGGTTTCCACATAAGCCCGTCCGCCAAAGCGCAGGGCGGAATGTGCGCGGCGCGACTGGAACAGCGGGTAGAACATCTGGGTGAACCAGCGTTCCTGCCCGAACAGCACGTCGTCCTGCAAGCCAATCTTGGCGGGATACTTGCGCGTGATGTGCGCCGAGCCAAACAGGATGTCCCAGAAGAACAGCAGATTGCCGAAATTGCCCTTGTAGTGGCCGATGCCGTCCTCATTCGTCATTGCATGGTGCGCCCAGTGGGTGGCGGGCGTGGAGATCGTGCGTTCCAGTATCCACATCAGCGGACGCAGTGCACGGATCCGGTACAAGGGCTCGTCCCACCGCCACGCGCAGTGTGCGCCAAGGATGACAGTCAGCTTGATGACCAGGTACGCACCGTAGACTTTAGCGAAACCCAGATACAGCAGAACACCGCCAATCCACAGGCCCGGCATCATCAGGTAATAGAAGAAATTGTTCCGGTACGTGATGCGGATGCTCATGTACTGCGCGGTGTGGTGCGCGCGATGCAAAGGCCACAGCAACGGCGAATGCGACACGCGATGCCACCAGTATTGCGTCATGTCGTCGCAAATCAGCAGGATCGCGGCCATTGCCCACCATGGCAGGTGTGCCCACGCGCCTTGCTGCTCCGGCATCAGCCAGGCGCAAAGCTTGCCGGCCCCCAGCAAGGCCAGGGGCTGGGTGATCGCAAGCAGGCTCACGAACATCGCCAGTTCCAGCTTGGTATCGTCCAGGGTAGGGTTGACGCTGTTCTTGTAGCGCCGCGTGACCCACTCCATGCAGGCAAAGCCAAGCATGGCGATCACGATCAAGATGTTCTGAAGGTGCGGACTCATTGGGGGTTGTCTCCGATCTCGCTTTTTGGCCTGAAAGGCTTTGCGGCTGACTGTAGGCTTGCCCAGTCAATGCGTCCAATGCATACTATGCAATGTTCCAATGCGTATGGAGCAACGCATCATGATGGACCTTCGCCGCCTGAGCCACGTTCTGGCGCTTGCCGATGTTCTGCATTTCGCGCGGGCGGCCGAGCGGGTTCACCTCAGCCAGCCTGCGTTCAGCCGCAGTATCCAGGCCATCGAGGCGGACCTCGGCATCCGCCTGTTCGATCGTGACGTGGGCGACGTGCGGCCGACCCCGGCCGGCGAGTTCGTGATCGGGCGGGCCCGCAGGCTGCTCTTCGATGCGCGGTGCCTGCAGCGCGATGTCGATCTCTTTCGAGACAGCCAGCTGGGCGACACCGCCTTCGGCGCCGGGCCGTTCCCGGCAGCGACCCTGATGCCGCGGGCATTGTCCGAGTTGCGGCGCCTCTATCCCAAAGTGGCCTTGCGCGTGGAAGAGAGCAACTGGCAGCAGTTGCTGGAACGCCTGCGCGCAGAAGACATCGAGTTTTTCGTCGCGGACGTGCGCGACCTGCCGGAAGACCCCGCACTGGAAATCCGTCCGCTGGGGACGCAACCCGGTTTCTTCTACGTACGCGCCGCGCACCCGCTTGCCGGGCGTCAATGCACGGTGGCCGATGCCTGGCAGTACGGCGTCGCGGCGACCAAGTTGCCAAGCGTTCTGAATACCGAGCTGGCCAGGGTGCTCGGCTTGCCGGCGGGCGAGGAAGCCGTGCTCGCGCTCGAGTGCGATGACATTGCCATCCTGCGGGCCGTGGCGCTGTCCACCGACACGGTTCTCGCCGCCACGCAGACATCGGTGCAAGCCGATCTCGAAGCCGGCGCGCTGCTGCCGCTGCGCATCGAGGGACTGCCGTCGCTGTTCTCCGAGATGGGGGTTGTCAGCCTGCGCAACCGGACGCCGTCGCCGATGGCGCAAAATGCCATCGCGTGCATCGCGCGGGTCGCTGGCGAGGTGAACGTCGGGCTCTCCTGATCACCCATGGCGCCCCTGCGGGAAGGCGCCGCGCCAGAAGCAAACATGCCCCGCTGGAACCCGCGGGGCATGCATCCAGACGCAGCGCACCAAGCTCAGGCCAACGCAAAGACCCAGCTTGGTCACCTTGGCATAAAAGACAGGTAAGAAGGCCGCATAATGCGGCATTGCTTGCGCCTATCGATTATTTGTACTTCATGCCTATTCGCCAAAAATCCTCGACGCCAGCCAGCGCGTCCGCTCGCCAGGACGTGCCCGCGCGGCGAGCCGCAAAGGAACCTGCCGCAACCACCGTCATCCCGCCCGCCATGCGTCCCCCACGCCAGCCGCGCAGCGAACAGAACCTGGGCAACATGATCAAGGCGGGGCGTGCGCTGGCAGAGCAACGCGGCGACCTGGATAACATTTCCCTGAATGACGTCGTGAAGGCCGCCGAGACGTCGATTGGCGCCTTCTATGCCCGCTTCAAGGACAAGGAGGCATTCCTCCAGTTCATGCTCGAGGCTGCGCTGGACGAGGCCGAAGCGCTCACGAAAAAATCGATCGCCAGGGATCCGGTCTGGCAAGCCGGTTCGGCTACGGCCATCGTGAAGCGCATCGTGCGCGTCTACGTAGGCCAGTTCCGCCAGAATCGTGGCCTGTTCAAAGGCTTCCTGCGCCACTACTCCGCGATCGGGGGCGGCGACAATCCCATGCGGCAGGCCAACCGCCGCATCCAGGATTTGCTTGTGCCATTGCTGGCCAGGCAACTCGATTCCCCACGCGCTGGCACCGCGGACTTCGAGGTGCGCGTCGCCATTCAGTTCCTGGTGGGCACACTGGCCAATCTGTTGCTCAACGATCCGGGTCCGCTGCACCTGGAGCAACGCAAGCTGGAAACCCACCTGATCCGCATGATGTGCCGCTATCTGATGTTGCCGGAAGCGTAGGCGAGACGTCGTCCGCCGCTGGCAAGGCAAGATAGCGGTGCAGCATCTCGGTGAGCCGTTGCTCCTGGCGCGGATCGTACAGATCCAGGGCGCTGGGCGTATGCAGCACGATGTTGGTCAATGCACTGATGACAAGCTGGACCGCGATGCGGGTCTCGTCATCTGGCCCGCTGAAGCGCCCGGCGGCGACGCGGCTGGCCAGGCGCGGCACCATGGCATCGAGGATCTGCCGGTTGGCCTCGCGAATGGGTTGCCACAAGGGGTTCTGCGCGGGGCTATGCCGCATATATGCGGCAAACAGGCCACGGTGCTTGCGGAACAGGTCGATATAGAAGCCGACGATGCGCGCGCAGATCGCGTGGGCCGGCCCTGCGTTCCAGGCGGGGTCCGTGGCCAGCGAATAGTCCAGCTCGGCGCGCAGCTCCGCCAGTGTGTCTTCCAGCACCAACGCGCAGAAGGTCTCTTTGTCCGGAAAGCGCGCATAGAACGCGCCAACGGAAGTGGACGCGGCCCGCACGAGATCGGCGAGCGAGAAGCCGGTCAGGCTGCCGGCCTCGTTGATCAGCGCTCTCCCGGCGGCCAGCAGCGCCTTCAGCGTGGCCTCGCTTCTCTCCTGGCGGGGCTGTTTCAGCCCCGCGCGCAGCGTTGGCGCCGCGGCATCAAAGGGGGCCGTGATTTCGGGTGTCATACGTCGAAGGTGATGGCGACCGGCCGCTCCTGGCGCGGGCGCGCCTGGCAGGTCAGGATCCAGCCGGCGGCAAGCTCGTCGGCACTGAAAACATCGTTGCGCGCGTGGACGACCGCGCCATCCACGCACTTGGCCGCGCACGAGCCGCAATAGCCTTCCTCGCAGGCATAGGGCGCATCCACGCCGCAGGCCAGCGCGGCCTGCAGCAGGGACTGGCCGCTGGCAACCCGCACCACATGCAAGGCGCCGCCGAGGGTTACCGTGGCGTCGCAAGCCTGCGCACGCATTGGCGCCGCGCTTGCCACATCGGCCTCCTGCGCGGCCGCGTCAAACCGCTCCAGATGCACGCGCTCCGGCGCCATGCCGGCCACTTCAGCGGCCTCCAGCACGGTCTGCATGAATGGCCCGGGGCCGCACAGATAGAGCTGGCAGTGTGGCACCGCCGAGAGCAGGGCGGCAATCTTGCCGCGTTCGGGAAAACCATCGGTGTCGTCGTGGTGCAGGTGCACGGCCAGCCGATCGGCATTGCCGCGGGACAGCTCGGCGATCTCCGCCGCGAAGATCGTGCTGTCGGCATCGCGATTGGCGTAGTAGAGCGTCATCGCGCGGCTGGTGGATGCCAGCGCCGAACGGATCATCGACAGCACCGGCGTAATGCCGCTGCCCGCCGCGCAGAAGAAGAGCGGGGCGTCCATGTCCTCGCACACGAACCGGCCGGTCGGCGCGCTGACCTCCAGTTGCGTGCCAGCATCGACATGCGCATGGAACCATCCCGACGCGCGGCCCCCCGGGATGCGCTTGACGGTGACGACCGGGGGGCCGCCCGCCTCGGGCGAGCTGGACAGCGAATAGCTGCGCAGCAGGATTTTCCCGTCCACGTTTACCCGGAAGGTGAGGTGCTGGCCGGCGCGATACACAAAGGATTGCTGCAGCGCATCGGGGACCAGGAGCGAGTAGGAACGG
This sequence comes from Cupriavidus sp. PET2-C1, assembly GCF_054515855.1. Classification (NCBI taxonomy): domain Bacteria; kingdom Pseudomonadati; phylum Pseudomonadota; class Betaproteobacteria; order Burkholderiales; family Burkholderiaceae; genus Cupriavidus; species Cupriavidus sp. PET2-C1. Next base: position 2,013,209 of record NZ_CM137259.1, on the reverse strand, counting down.
GCGTCTTCGGTCTCCCGAGTGATCTGCGCGACAGTCAGATTGTGGAACTGCATCAATGTCTCCTGGCTTCTGCGGGCCCTGTGCCAGACCCTTGAAATAACAAGAAAGAGAATTATGATTCTGTTTATAGCCGGAAGCGAAAGCAAATTCAAGACCGATCCCGCCACCGGCTAGGGTAAGAAAAACAGGCGGGGAGAACGGTCAAAACCCATGAGCGCCAAAGGAGATTGCATGTCATCCCTTCATCGTTACACGTTGCCGGTGGTCCAGACAGGCTGGTCGATCGGCAGCCAGGTTTCCACCGAGTTCAACTGGGAGTACGACAACGAGAATTCCAAGCTGCTGCAGCTCTACGAGACCAGCAAGAAGCAGCAATGGAACGCCACCGACCGGATCGACTGGTCGCAGGAGCTCGACCCCGAGAACCCGCAGGAACTCGATGACCGGATGATCCCGATCTACGGCACGCCGCTATGGGAAAAGATGGGCAAGCACGACCGCATCGACGTGCGCCGCCACCAGCAGGCGCATTCGCTGTCGCAGTTCCTGCATGGCGAACAGGGCGCGCTGATGGTGTCTGCGCGCATCGTGCAGATGGTGCCGGAGATGGACGCCAAGTTCTATGCCGCCACGCAGACCATGGACGAAGCGCGGCACGTGGAAGCCTATTCGCGCCTGCTGCACGAGAAGGTCGGGATCATCTATCCGATCACTTCCGGGTTGAAATCGCTGCTTGAAACCATCCTGACCGACTCGCGCTGGGACTTCTGCTACCTCGGCATGCAGGTACTGGTGGAAGGCTTGGCGCTGGCCGCGTTCCAGCGCATTCGCGACTTCTCCAAGAATCCGCTGGCGGCATCGATCAACGCCTACGTGATGCAGGACGAAGCGCGCCACGTTGCCTTCGGCCGCACCGCGCTGCGCGGCTACTATCCGCAGCTGACGGAAGCCGAGCGCAAGGAGCGGGAGGACTTCGTGATCGAGGCCTGCTACCTGATGCGCGATCGCTTCGACCAGAAGGAAGTCTGGGGCCGCCTCGGCTTGCCGGAAGACGAGTGCGCCAAGGCCGTGCGGGAGTCCGAGACCATGCGGCAATTCCGCCAGCGGCTGTTCAGCCGGATCGTGCCAACCGTCAAGGATATCGGCCTGTGGAGCCCGCGCGTGCAGGCCGCGTTTGCCGACATGGGCGCGATCGAGTTCGCCAATGTCGACGTCGAGGCGCAGTTCGCGCAGGACCAGAAGATCGCGGAGGAGTTTGACGCGCGCCGCGTGGTGATGGAGTCGATTGAGGCCGCGCAGGCCGAAGCCAGACACTGAAGCGGTCTTGGCTGCGGGCCCGGCCTGCCTGGCCGGGCCCGCGCGCATTCGTTGCCTCAGTTCGGTAAGCATGGCGCCATGAATATGCAACCAGTTGCATTAGATCGGCGTTGCGAAATAGAATGCCCAATCAACGATCACGGGTTACCGAGCGGAGACAAAGAGGCATGACCATACACAATCGCGTCACAACGATGCTTGGCGTCCAGCATCCTATCGTCCAGGCCCCCATGGGATGGATCGCCCGGGCCCAGCTTGCCGCGGCAGTCTCCAATGCAGGCGGCATGGGCATTATCGAGACCTCATCTGGCGAACTGGACACCATCCGTGGTGAGATTCGCAAGATGCGCGAACTGACCGACAAGCCGTTCGGCGTCAACATTGCCCTGACCTATGTGCGCGACCCGGCCATCGTGCAATTCGTCGTCGACGAGGGAATCCGCTTCGTCACCACATCCGCCGGCGACCCGACGCGCTATTGCGCTGAACTGAAGGCTGCCGGCCTGACGGTCTTCCATGTGGTGCCCACGCTGGCCGGCGCGCTCAAGGCGCTCGCCGCCGGCGTGGATGGCCTGATTGTGGAAGGCAGCGAGGGCGGTGGCTTCAAGAATCAACGTGATGTCGCCTCAATGGTGTTGCTGCCGCTGGTCTGCTCGAAGGTCGATGTCCCGGTCATCGCCGCCGGCGGCTTCTGCGACGGTGCCACCATGGCGGCGGCGTTCGCCATGGGTGCCGAGGGGATCCAGATGGGCACGCGCATGTTGTCGTCGGTCGAGTCGCCCGTTCACGACAACTGGAAGAACGCCATTGTCGATGCCCGCGAAACGGACACCGTTTTTCTCAATCGCGGCGGCAATGGCCCGGCGCTGCGGGCCCTGCGCACGGCACGCACGTCCCGGATCGAAGAGCAGGTTCCGGAGAGTATCAAAAGCGAATTCGCCGGCGTGCAGCAACTCTATTTCGGCGGCGACATGGAGGCGGCCGTTCCGCTGACCGGTCAGGTTTGCGGGCGTATTGATTCCGTAAAAACGGTACGGCAAATCATTGAAGAAACGATTCGGGATTTCAGCCAGGCGGTGGACGGACTGGCTGCGCGTTACGGCTCCGTGAAAGCCTGATCGCACGCCCGCGAGGCCTTACGTCTTCCGCTCACCTGGCAGTTTGAGCGCGCAAATCTGGCGCGTGAGGATCCCTCGAACAATCGCTTCCGTTCGATTGTGGGCGCCTAGCTTATCGCGCGCGATATCCACATAGTAGTCCACGGTACGCGCTGAAATCCCAAGCTCTTGCCCGATCTCCTTGCTAGACAGGCCGAGCGCTGCATACGCCAGCACATTCTTCTCCCTGTCCTTTAATCGAGCAGGACTGCTCGATGTTTCAGTGATCGTTGAATAAGCATCGTCATAGGCAGCGTGAAGTCTCGCGTGAGCAGCCAGGATCGAGCCGACGTCGGGAAGAGGGGTGCTCTGGATGAGAAGCCGCGACGCTGAGCCGTCCGGCCCATAGAAGGCGCTCTCGATGAGATCAGCGGAAAGCAACTGCGGCAGGGCGGGGCCGCTCCATCGAAATGGAGATGCTACGGGGGGAAAGTCTATCCCGACGTCTCCAAACTCCTGCACGACCAGCGGGATTGCAATCCCAGGCGCGTAGGACATGCGGCCCGCTGATGCAGAAAGACTTGCGCAGGCCGCATATAGGAACGGCAGGATCCCAGGCTCAAATGCTGTCACGGCTTCGCCTCTGCAAGGTGGAAGCCTGATGCTGGCATAGTCAGTGCAACACGCAATCCACCCGCTGAATCCCCTTCAGCATTCCCATCGACAAAAATCAAAGTACCAAAACAAAAGTTAATCGGTGGCTTATTTTTTATTTTCATACCGCGAGATATTTCTAATTTAACTTGGTGAAATGCAATTCAATTAATTCAGTATATATTTATCATCCTATTGCAATATAAATTTAAGACAAGGGTGCGCAATCCGGACCGCAAGGTAACGCGAGAACTTCGCACCTCATGATTCAATGCATCTAACGCTCTCCATGCTCCCTGCGGGTCATTCTTGACACCGCTATCGCGACTCCCCACAAGATCAAGGTCGGATATGTCTACAAGAGATATCTGAACATACAGGTTATCCATGCCTGTGTAGCTTGTCTTGCCATCAAGGCGCCAAGTGGTTTCACAGAGGCTCCTCAACCGCGAACCTAGCAGATTGAACGAGATGATGGAATCGGACTAGTCCGATTTTTTGTGAGAAAAGTCGGATTTTTATGTTCAGACAACACTTGTAATTTTACGAATAGGCAGGCGGTTACGTTAGCCGCGAGAATTCACGCGCTGTATAGAAGTCGGCCCAAGATCCCACCTGGTTCGTCGTTTTCAAATCGCCGCAGCAACTCACGCGGACACCGCTTCCTACCTGGCGATCTGTTTTCGGAGGTTGCGCAAATTGGAGGAAGAATGTGAAGAAGAAATGGTTGGTTGGTGTTTGCGCAGCGCTGTTGCTCGCGGGGGCGGCACAGGCCGGTGAGCAGGTGGCCGTCAAGTTCGATGGCGCGTCCAATGCGGAGGCCGTCATCCAGACCTTCCGCAGCGCCACCGGGGCGGATCTCAAAATGGTTCGCCTGATGTCCGGGAACGCCTGGGTGATTTCGCTGCCGGACAACATCAATGACCAGGAGCGCGCTCGCATCCTGGATGCCCTGCGGACGATCCGCGGCGTGGATTGGGTCGAAGCGGAAACCCACCATCGGACGAACACGCTGAACGGCGGCTGGATTCCGAACGATCCCCACCTAGCCCCTGACCAATGGAATCTGCACGACCCGGCGATCCCGGGAAATGCCAAGGGCGCGATCAACGCGGTGAATGCCTGGTCGAGCAGCAAGGGCGATGGCATCGTGATCGCCATTATCGACAACGGCGTGAATGCAACCCATCCCGACTTACAGGGCAAGATGCTCCCGGGCTACAGCTTTATCACGCGTACCGGCCGTGGCACCAACACGCAGCCGCCGGCCTTTGGAGCGAAATGTGCCAACTCTGCCCAGCAGAACGGCAGCGCGCCGGCGATGGTCTACCACGGTACCAACATGGCAGGCATTGCGGCAGCAGCGACCAACAACGGATCGGGCATCGCGGGTGTCGCCCCGAACGCGTCTATTCTGCCGGTGAAGGTCATGGATGAATGCCAGGCGAGCAGCTTCGACGTCGCAGATGCGATTCGATGGGCTGCAGGTTCCAGCGTGCCCGGTGTTCCTGCCAACCCGAACCCAGCTCGGGTCATCAGCATGAGTCTTGGCGCTTCCGGAGTCTCGAAGTGCGATGCGGTAACGCAGGCGGCCATTGCAGATGCAAGCGCCAAGGGAGCCGTGGTGGTGGTGGCAGCGGGTAACGAAAGTGGCCCGGTGACAACGCCCGCTACATGTCATGGCGCGATTGCCGTTGCCGGATTGACTTACGCCGGCGCTCTCGGTTCGTATAGCAATTTTGGCCCAGCAATTGCGGTTGCTGCCCCGGGAGGTGGCGGTTCAGTGGGGCAGCCTGATCCAGTCAATGGCTGGTCGCTCTGGACCATCGGCGCCACGTCCTATGATAACGATGGCGTTCCCGCTTATGACTCGGTCGGGATCGGCACGAGCAACGCCGTTCCACAAGTTGCAGGCGTTGCGGCATTGATGCTTGCTCAGCGGCCGGCGCTGACGCCAGCCGCGGTACGTCAGCTGTTGCGCAAGAGTACCCGGTCCTTCATAGACTCAAGCTGCAACACGTGGATTTGCGGCGCCGGCATGCTCGACGCATTCGGGGCGGTTACGCTGGCAGCACAGGCCGTTGTTCCCAATGCGTCGGCGATTGCGCCGAAATCGGTGAATACTGGCACGACGGTGGCGCTTGATGGCAGCCAGTCCAGCAGCGCCAACGTCTCGTATGCCTGGACCCAGCTTAGCGGCCCGAGGGTTACGTTGCTGAATGCCAACGCGCCGATCGCCTCGTTCACCCCCACGGTGGCTGGCGACTACCAGTTCGGCCTGACCGTGACAGACGACGCCTCAGGACTGTCGGCGGGCACCAGTGTGCTGTTATCGGCAGCGGTAGCTTCCAACACAAGTAGTGGTAGCACCCCAAGTGGGGAAGGGGGTGGTGGCGGCGCGTTTAGTCTCTTCGAAGCGGTGCTACTCCTTGCGGGCGGCTTGCTGGCCTTCGTAGGTCGCCGCCGCATCCGCTGACTCAGACCAGACCGACAGAAATCTGCGGGCTGCGATACGCCGCTGGTCTGTCCGACCGGTGCCCGCACGAACGACTCAGCTACTTCACCGGGGTCAGGATTGGCGCGCCCTTCCTTTTGATCAGGAACACGACAAACCTGGCCGGCTGCGTGGCGCTGGCGTTGCGCCCGACAGTGTGGATGTCGTTGGGGCCTTCGTGGAACGTATCTCCGGCCTTGAGTGTCACCTCCTTGCCGCCCTTCACGCCCATGACGATGCTTCCCTCGAGCACATAGATGAAGGCGTGTGCGTCATGGCGATGCACGGGGTCGGCCGCGCCAGGTGGATAGTCCACAACGATCATCTGGACTTCCTTGCCCGGATACTCAGGCAACGGTTCCGAGAGCAGCGGCGCAACACTCGCTTCCGGCGCGGCCATGGCCGGCCGCGCAATCATCAGGCACGACCACATCAGGGTTACTGCAAAGGAAACAATCGTCTTCATGGCATCACTCCAGATTGGCCTTGTCGAGCCCGAGTGCCTTGTCGGACGAGCCGGGCGCGAGCCACTGGTCGAGACTGATGCGGCCGATACGCGCGTCACCGAGCGGCACAAGTGACAGTTCCTCGACCAGGCCGCCGTAGTACCGTGCATCGCGATCCGTCACGACCGGGCGTGCGTCGCCTACCGATTTCAGATAACGCGCGATGATCGTTGCGAAGGGCGCGCGGTCCGGGCCGGCGATATCGACCGTGTCGTTCCGTGGTGCCGCAAGCGCGATCTGCGAGAGGATCGCCGCGATGTCATCCGCGGCGATCGGCTGAAACAGTCCGTCGCCGACGCGCACGGTGCCGCCGTCCGTGCTGAAATCAGCGATGCCGCCGATAAACTCCATGAACTGCGTCGCGCGCACGATCGTGTACGGCACACCCGCCGCTTCGATCGCCTGTTCTTGCGCGACCTTAGCGGCGAAGTACGCGTTCTCCGGCATGCGGTCGGCGCCGACGATTGACAACGCGACGTGATGGCGCACGCCTGCGGCCACTTCGGCCTTGCCGAGATTGCGCGCCGAGGTGCGGAAGAAGTCGAGCACCGCCTGTGGCTCCCATGACGGCGCGTTCGTCACATCCACGACGACGTCCGCGCCCACGAGCGCGTTGCTCAGGCCGTCGCCAGTCACGGTGTTGACGCCACTACGCGGCGATGCGGCAAGCGCCGTATGGCCCGCCTCGCTGAGCAGCGATACGAGACGCGAGCCGATCAGGCCGGAACCACCGATTACGACGATTTTCATGGCAGATTCTCCAGATGAGAGTAGATGAACACGCGGGGCGCGCGGTGGGGGTGGATCGCTTGAAAGTGCCCGTCGCCGTCGCATTGCCTGAAGTCATTGTGGAATAATCATGACCTATAGATAAGGGCCAAGAATTGTCCATATGACTAGTCCAAGTGGATTCAGCGCCCCCATGCCCCGGAGACCGTCATGACCGCACCGACTCCCGCGTTGACCATCAAAGTCGATCGGCAGCAACAGTCGCCGATCTATCTGCAGATTTGCGAGCGCTTCAGGACGGCGATCGCGGCAGGGCATCTGCGTCCCGGCGATCGCGTGCCCGCGCTGCGCAGCCTCGCCACGCAGCTGAACACGGCACGCGGCACAGTTGAACTAGCCTATACGATCCTCGTCGACGAGGGCTACCTGCAGATGCGCGGTGCCGCGGGCACGTTCGTATCGCCGTCGCTACCGGCTTCGGTGATGCGTTCGTCATATGGGCAAGGCTCTCAAGACGCGCACGGCAGACAGGGCGCGGAAAGAACAGGCACGCCGAAGACGCCAGACGCATCGAGCGGTGGTCAACCGGCGCCGCGCCAGCAGGCTATCACCGTCGCCATGAGCGGCGAGCCGCGGCCGTTGCAACCAGGGCTGCCCGCGCTCGACGCGTTTCCGCACAAGGTATGGAACCGGCTCGTTTCGCGTCGCGCGCGTAGCGGCGAACGCGCGGTGCTCGCGTACCCGGATCCGGCTGGCTATCGGCCGCTGCGCGAACACATCGCCACCTATCTCGGGCTGTCGCGCGGCGTAACCTGTCTGCCGGAACAGGTGTTCGTTACCGGCGGCTACCGCGCGACGCTCGAACTCGTGTTGCGCAGTCTCGCGCGCCCGAACGATCGCATGTGGTTCGAGGATCCCGGCTATCTGCTCGCGCGCAACTTTCTGGCCGAGACTGGCATGCAACTCGTGCCGGTGCCGGTGGATGACGAAGGGATCGACGTCGAGCGCGGCATAAAACTGGATCCGCAGGCGCGCTTCGCGCTGGTCACACCATCGCATCAGAGCCCGCTCGGGCACACGCTGTCGCTCGCAAGACGTATGGCGCTGCTGGATTGGGCAGAGAATGCGTCTCGCTGGATCATCGAAGATGACTACGACAGCGAGTTCCGTTATCTGGGCCGGCCATTGCCGGCATTGAAGAGCCTCGACCGGCACGATCGCGTGATCTATTGCGGCACGTTCAGCAAGGTGATGTTTCCCGGCTTGCGGCTCGCGTATGCGGTGGTGCCGGAGCGCGCTGTCGAGCGCGTTGGGCGGGTGGCGTGCAGCATGAACGCCGGCTCGCCAACGCTATTTCAGGCTGCCGTGGCAGATTTCATCGAGCAGGGGCATTTTGCGCGGCACGTGAAGCGAATGCGCGCGTTGTACGGACAGCGGCGAATGCTGATCGCGCACGCGCTGGAGCAGGCGTTTGGCGAGCGGCTGATTGTCGATTTTCCGCCCGGTGGAATCCAGTTCGCGGTGCAGTTTGCCGAAGGCCCCGCTGGCCGGGTCGACGATGTCGCCGTCGCCTCGCGTGCCCGCGAGGCGGGGCTTGCGGTGCTGCCACTTTCGATCTGGTATGCGAACGGCCGTATGCAGCGCACGCCACGCGGCCTCGTGATGGGCTTCGCGAATATCGTCGATGCGGCGGAAGCGGGCCGTCTCGCACGAACGTTGCGCGGGTGCCTGGACGGCTGACGCCCGGGGCATGGGCCTGGAGATCCCGAATACGGAGACCGCCTCAGAGCGGCGGTCGACTAGGGTGCCCGCGGGGCAGGGCGGGCAGGGCGGCGGGCCGCGGTCCTGCCGCGCATCCAGGCCACTACACTGGACGTATTAGTGACCCCGATTCCCGTCATAGTTCACTGGCCGCACAAGCCGCTCGCGCTTGCATCGCCCCGAGATCCGCACTAAGTTGGAACGGGCGGCCGGGCTCCCGGCCGCGTGTACCGCGCCAGCATCACAAGCGGATTCGAGGCCGGCGCCGTGAAAGCGTGGCGCATCGATGGCGGAGCACGATGCTGTGCCATATGTTTTTCTTTCGCTGCTGCTGACGTGGGCCGGTGTATTCGCACCGGCACTTCATGCTCAGACGAGGACAGTCATGCCACTCACCCTGACCTCCACGGCGTTCGCCCATGGCGGCGAGATTCCCGGTAAGCTGACCTGCGAAGGCGCCGATATATCGCCGCCGCTGGCATGGACGGGCATGCCGCCCGGCACGCGCAGCCTGGCCCTAATCGTCGACGACCCCGACGCGCCGGATCCGGCCGCGCCGAGCATGACGTGGGTGCACTGGGTGCTGTACAACCTTCCGCCCGAGCCGGGGGCGCTGGCCGAAGGCGTGGCGCCGGCCAGCCTGCCGGCGGGCACCCGCGAGGGCCACAACGACTGGCATCGCACCGGCTACGGCGGACCTTGCCCGCCAATCGGCCGTCATCGCTACTTCCACAAGCTCTATGCGCTCGATGTGGTGCTGCCGGACCTGGGCAAGCCCGACAAGGCGGCGCTGGAGCGGGCCATGCACGGGCATGTGCTGGCGCAAGCGGAACTGGTCGGCACCTACAAGAAGTCAAGGCGCTAGCAAGACCGCCCGCAGGATGCCGCTTTGTCGTTCGCGCGTCGCCGTCCTACAACTGAGAGGTGGGCCGGAAGGCGCCGGACTGCACTTGTCGAGGAGAAGCATAATGTGCCGCTGGCTGGCCTACTCGGGCAAATCCGTTCCGCTGGAAGCCGTCCTGTTCCAGCAGGAGCACTCGCTGATCGACCAGAGCTTGAATTCGCGGCTGGGTCATACCACCACCAATGGCGACGGGTTCGGCGTCGGCTGGTACGGACGTCACTCGGAAGTCCCGTTCCGCTACCGCTGCCTGCACCCGGCGTGGAGCGACACCAATCTGCGCGAAACGGCACGGGCGGTGCGGGCGCCGCTGTTCGTCGCTCACGTGCGGGCGGCTACCGGCACGCCGACGCAGGAGACCAACTGCCATCCGTTCCGCTTCGGCCGCTGGCTGTTCGTCCATAACGGCCTGATCCGCGAATACCCCGTCGTGCGGCGCGACCTGATGATGGCCGTGGCGCCGCACCTGTTCCGCTGGATCGAGGGATCGACCGATTCCGAGGTGATGTTCTTCCTGGCCCTGACTTTCGGCCTAGAGCGAGATCCGCGCAGCGCGCTGGAGCAGATGGCGGGGCTGATCGAGGACGTCGGCCACCGCCACGACGTGCAGTTTCCGCTCAACATGACCGTCTGCGTGACCGACGGCCAGCAGATCGTGGCGGCACGCTATTCGAGCGAGGCGGACTCGCGCTCGCTCTTCCACAGCACCTCGTTCAGGCAGTTACGCGCGCTCTACCCGGACGACCCGCGCATCATCGCCGCCGGCGACGACGCATTCCTGGTGCTCTCCGAGCCACTGATCGACGTGCAAGAAGTGTGGGAGGAGATTCCCGAGGCGACCATCCTGGTTGCCCGGGGAGGCGAAATCAAGCACGACCGCTTCGTGCCGCGGCTCCCGGACCAGTCGACGTAGTAGGGCAGCTATTTCATGTCCATCGGATGTCGGATGCGCATAGTCTTGCGCAGCGGCGCTATAGGTAAAGCAGCAGCCGCTGCCTGCAAGCCTGCACGACGTTCACCATTGCGCCGGAGAGGGTGTTGCGCCTGTTCAGGTAACGCAACGCCTCAAGGATTCCGCCGATGTCAGCCAAAGCGTCTTAGGCGCGGATTTACCGTATATTTATTTAACATAATGATCATTATGCGTATTTTAGGTTGTAAAGGCCAAATCAGAATGTCCTCTGGATAGACCTATACTGGTAGCGCCTGTGTTGGACGGGAGCGCGCCATGAAGGATCGAGGGTTGATCACCATGAGTCTGCGCGAAGTTGACCGCTTCAAGGTCATTCAGGCAACGGCCGAGGGCCTGCTGGCGCAATGGCGCGCCGCAGAGCGCCTGGATCTGACGGTGCGGCAAGTCCGGCGGCTGGTCCAGCGCTGGCGAGCCGATGGCCCTATGGGCTTGCTGTCGCGCCAGCGTGGGCAGCCAGGCCATCGCCAACTGCCACGGATGCTCGAAGCGCAGGCACGCGCGCTAATCCAGCAGCATTACGCCGATTACGGCCCCACGCTCGCCTGCGAGAAGCTGCGCGAGCGCCATGGCATCGCGCTGGCCAAGGAGACGGTGCGCCCGCCCAAGATGCACCAGCCGCGCAAGCGCCGCGCCTGCCTGGGTGAACTGGTGCAGATCGATGGCAGCGAGCACGCGTGGTTCGAGGAGCGCGCGCCCATGTGCACGCTGCTGGTCTATGTCGACGATGCCACCAGCCGCCTGATGCAGTTGCTGTTCGTTCCAACCGAATCGACTTTCGCCTATTTTGCGGCGACGCGTGCTTACATCGAACGCCATGGCAAGCCGGTGGCGTTCTACAGCGACAAGGCCAGCATCTTCCGGGTCAATGCCAAAGGCGTCACCACGGGACGGGACCATACGCAGTTTGGGCGGGTGCTGTATGAGCTGAATATCGAGAGCCTGTGCGCCAACAGCAGCCAGGCCAAGGGCCGTGTGGAGCGAATGAATGGCACGCTGCAGGACCGACTGGTCAAAGAGCTGCGCCAGCGCGGCATCTCGACGCTGGCCGAGGCCAATGCCTTTGCCCCGGTCTTCCTGGCGGACTTCAATGTGCGGTTCGCCAAGATGCCCAGAAGCGACTTCAATGCGCATCGTCCCGTACGGCCCGACGAGGACCTCGAGCGCATCTTTACCTGGCGTGAATGGCGCAAAGTCTCCAACCGGCTGACGCTGCAATATGATCGCAAGCTGTACCTCATCACGGACCAACCCGAGCAGCGTTCCCTGATTCACCGCTACATCGAGGTGGCCGAGTATCCGGACGGCAGGATCGAGCTGTGGGCCGACGGGACTGCCCTGCCCTACGTCCTCTATGACCGGCTGTCGGAGATCGATCAAGGCGCGGTGGTGGAAAACAAGCGGCTGGGGCATGTGCTGGAGATCGCCCAGCGCGTGCAGGCCCAGCGCGACAATCGTCGCATCCTAGCGACACCGTCGCGCACGCTGACCGGTCAAAAACCGCGGCAACGGCCCGAACAGGCGACCCCGGGCACGAAACCACAACGGCAGCTGAATGGGGAAGACTTGCGTCGCGCCATTGATGAACTGGCGCAACCGCCCCACCCTGTAGATACCTTGCCGCCTCAGGCCAGCTCGACTGCGTTACGGAAACAGCCAAGAAAAAGACGCAAAAGAATCAAAACCATCCTGCATTAAACCGGACATTCTGATCTAGCCACCGGGAGGACATTTGAATTTAGCCTGGACATACATGTTAGCCCCAATTAGTAATGTCACCTCTGAGCCAAATAGAAATGTCACCTAGCGACTTTAGCGGCCTATCCTGACCAGCTTTCCTTAGTACACGGGAGCCGGCCATGCATGGGCAAGGAACCATCACCATGAGCATGCGGGAGCTGGATCGTTGCAAGGTAATCCAGACCGTCGTCGAGGACGGCCTGATCGGTCGATCGCTGTTCGAGCTGAACATCGATAGCCTCTGCGCCAACTCCAGCCAGGCCAAGGGCCGCGTCGAACGGATGAACGGCACGCTGCAGGACCGCCTGGCGAAGGAACTGCGCCTGCGCGGCATTTCGAGCATGGCGACCGCCAACGCCTATGCCCCAACCTTCATGGCGGACTTCAATGCCCGCTTTGCCAAGGTGCCACGGAGCGGCTTCGATGCGCACCGGCAGTTGCATGGCGACGAGGATCTGGAACGGATCTTCAGCTGGCGCGAATGGCGCAAGGTGTCGCAGAGCCTCACACTGCAGTACGACAAGGTAATGTGCCTGCTGGAGGACCTGCCCGAGCACCGGCGCCTCATCCACCGCTATATAGAGGTAGCTGACTACCCGGACGGACACGTCGAGCTGTGGGCCGATGGCACTTCCCTGCCCTACACTACCTATCATCGGCTCTCCGAGACCGGCCAGGGCGCCATCGTCGAGAACAAGCGGCTCGGGCATGTCCTGGACATCGTCGCCCAGGTGCAGGCGTTGCGCGACGACCGTCACCGGCCCGGTCCCTCGCACACGATGCAGGGCGAGCCGCCGCGGCCGCACAATCCGCCGCTGAACGTGAAGCGGCAGCGACTGCTCAACTGGCTGGATCTTGATGGGCCATCAAGGGGACACCCCTGCCCTAGTCTGGCCGTTAGCCACTCGATTGCGGACGCCGGGCGGGACACTACCCGACGGCAGTTGCCAACCCATTGCAGCCGCTTGAACCTCGACGGTCTATGTCTGCTGTGCAGCGGGAGCGGTCTGTCATCCCAAAATCATGATGGGTCAGTCACTGCCACATAGCAGCCATACGTAACGCTCGATAGTCCTTGAGACGTCAAGCAATCTTGGAAAAGCTGGTCGACTCAGTATGCGCGGGATGTGTCACGCCACCGATGGCGCGACCAAGATGACTGGGCGCAACGACCGACTGTGCGTCACGCCGTGGTGAGTCGCTCCTTTGCCAGCCTCGTGCCTGCTGCCAGTGCTTCCAGCTTGCGCCATGCCACGTCCCGCGCCATCGGCGCCAGGCCGCAATTCGTGCACGGGAACAGCCGCTCCTTCGGCACGAACTCCAGCGCTCGGCCGATGGTGTCAGCCACTTCCTCGGGTGTCTCGATCACGTCGCTGGCCACATCGATCACGCCGACCAGCACGTCCTTGCCGACCAGCAGGCTCATCAGGTCAGGCGGCACATGGGAGTGGACACATTCCAGGCTTACCTGATCGATGCTGCTGCGGGCAAGTGCGGGGAACACCGCCTCATACTGGCGCCATTCGTCGCCCAGGGTACTCTTCCAGTCGGTATTGGCCTTAATGCCATAGCCGTAGCAGATGTGCACGGCCGTTGTACAGGTCAAGCCCTGAGCCGCGCGCTCGAGCGCCTGCACGCCCCAGTCGGCGGCGTCCTTCATGTAGACATTGAAGGCGGGCTCGTCGAACTGGATGATGTCTACGCCGTCAGCCTGAAGCGCCAGGGCCTCCTGGTTGAGCAACTCGGCCAAAGCGAAGGCCATCTTGATCTTGTCGCCGTAGAAGCGGTCCGCCACGGTGTCGACGAGGGTCATCGGGCCGGGCAGGGTGAATTTCAGCTTCTTCTTCGTGTGCGCTCGCGCCAACTGCGCCTCGAAGGCATGTACTCGGCCCTTCAGGCGCAGAGCCGACACCACCTGCGGCACCATCGCGTCGTAGCGGTTGTCGCGGATGCCCATCTTCACCTTGTTCTCGAAGTCGATGCCCTCAACCTGCTCAAGGAAACCGTGCACGAAGTGCTGTCGCGATTGCTCGCCGTCGCACACGATGTCCAGGCCGGCGTCTTCCTGGGCCTTGATCCACAGCAGGGTCGCATCGGCCTTGGCCTGGCGAAGTGCATCGCCTTCAGCCTTCCACTGAGGCCAGAGCTTGTTGGTTTCAGCCAGCCAGGCGGGCTTCGGCAGGCTGCCGGCAATGGAGGTTTCAAACATCTGAGGATTCCTTTCAAACAATGATGGGTGTGACGAGCGTGCTTCGGGACCGTTCTGCCGAAGCAGCCACAGGATGGCGTGTTATGTGGCACATGACGGCAAGCAGCGCCGATGCGAGTACCGCGACACAGTGATGTTCGCTCCGGCGAGCTTGGTCAACGAGGTGTCGGAATCAGTCCGCGCTGTTCGCCAACCCGACTCAGACATGGACACACTGTCTTATCGTAGGGGCGAAGTGGCGAGGGCGAGACGGACATGATCGTCGAGCTACCCAATAGCTTCTTCATGAAGAATGGCCGGTGTATTTGGGCTGGTCAGCGCGAGGAATTGGCAGCCCACTGCTCAAGGACGCCCTTGTACGGCTTGATGAAGTGCTCCTCCGCAAATTTTCCCTGTTTGACAGCCAACTGGCTGCGCTCTTCCCGGTCATAGACAATTTGCGTCAACGAATAATCCTGGTTCTTCAGACTCGGTTGATAGAGTTTCCCTGCTGCAGAATTGGCGTTGTAAATTTCTGGGCGATAAATCTTCTGGAAGGTTTCCATTGTGCTGATGGTGCCGATCAACTCGAGATTCGTGTAGTCACCTAGCAGGTCGCCGTGAAAGTAGAAAGCCAACGGTGCAACGCCATTCGGAGGCATGAAAAATCGAACCTGCATCCCCATCTTTGCGAAGTATTGGTCGGTCGAGGACAGCGCATTCTGTTGGTACTCGACACCCAATATGGGGTGCTGGTTCCCGGTCCGCTGATAGGTCTTGCTGGTCGAGGCGCTGATACAGATGACAGGCGGCTTGTTGAAGCACTCCTTGTAAGTGCTTGAGTTAGCAAATTGCTTGAACAGTTTTCCATGCAGGTCGCCAAAATTGTCTGGTGTGCTGAAATCCTGTCGATTGACGTTGTGCTCTGGAAGTAAGACACTGAAATCGTAATCGCGCACGTAGGACGAGAAATTGTTCCCCGCGATGCCGTCAATGCGTTTGTTTGTTTTCTTGTCGAGAATGCTGGTTTTCAGTATCTCGATCAACGGAAATACATCATTGCTGCTCGTGGTATCAATATTCATCTCAACGGAGATGATCTCGAGTTCGACAGAGTAGCGATCTCCCGTCGGATTGTCCCAATTCGCCAGGTCATTGAAGCGATTGTCAATCATCCTCAGCGTGTTGCGTAGGTTCTGCTGCCGATTCTTTCCCCGGGCCAGGTTGGCAAAGTTGGTGGTTATGCGCGTGCTGTCCGATGGGCGATAGTTTTCATCGAAACAAATGCTCTTAAGTTTAAAGGTAAGTTCGTTGTTCATTGCGATCTAGTGACCTAATTTCTGAGAAATAAACGATTCTTGTTTCAGGCCACAACCACTTCCTCGGCCGGAGAGGGCCTGGCCTGGCGCGCCAATGCGACCAACGGCAATGCGCGTTGAACAGCCAGTCTGGCCCGCTCGATCACGGCCTCGTCCTGCAGACAGTAGTCCACGAAATCCTTATCGGTCGCGTAGATCCCCAACGGCAACGTGCGTGCCTGGAAGAAGCTGAACAGCGGCCGCAGTTGGTGGTCGATCACCAAGGCGTGGCGCTCGCTGCCGCCGGTGGCAGCCAACAGGACGGGCTTGTCGATCAGGGCGTCCTGATGAATGAAGTCGAAGAAGTGCTTGAACAGTCCCGTGTAGGAGCCGCGGAAAACCGGGGTTACCACAACCAGCACGTCAGCGTGCTCGACCGCTGCAAGTTCCTGCTCCACCGTGTCGGATAGTTGGGACCTCCAGACCGCGCCAGCAAGCAGAGGTGCAATCTCTCCCATTTCAATCAGGCGCTGTTGGCATGGGACTTCGTCGGCGATCAGGTCCAGCAGGTGCTCTGCCAGGAATGCGGACCTGGAGGGGCGTTGCAGTCCACCGGAAACCGCCACTACACGGAGTGGATGTGTCATTTTTGCTTTCATGGATTGCTCTGCGCGGCGCCGCGACCTCGCAGTTTGCGGGCGCGCAGCAGTTTGGTTTCGTGAGCTGGGTCGGTATGTTGTTTGCTGTCTTCTGCCATTCGGCGCTCAAGGATCACGCAAACCACCTGCAACAGTTGCAGATGCTTGGCCCATACGCCAATGGGGAGGATGCTACCGGCGGCGATCCATGATGTAAAATGGATTTATTTCATAAATCCATGAATATGAGTCATTCAAATGCTTGAGCGTATTCACCTCAGCATCGTTCAGCAGGTCGAGAAACAAGGGTCGTTGACGGCCGCCGCTGGCGTGCTGAATCTGACCCAATCGGCCCTAAGCCACAGCATAAAAAAGCTGGAGCAGCAACTGGGCACCGACGTCTGGCTACGCGAAGGGCGAAGTCTGCGACTGACACAGGCCGGTCAGTACCTGCTGGCGGTGGCGAACCGAGTGCTGCCGCAACTGGACCTGGCCGAAGAGCGCCTGGGCCAATTTGCGCAGGGCGAACGCGGAGCGCTGCGGATCGGTATGGAATGCCACCCTTGCTACCAGTGGCTGCTCAAAGTGGTTTCTCCCTATCTGGCTGCATGGCCCGATGTGGAGGTGGACGTCAAGCAGAAGTTCCAGTTTGGAGGGATCGGCGCGCTCTTCGGCTACGAGATCGACCTGCTGGTCACGCCTGACCCACTGTTCAAGCCGGGGCTGAAGTTCGAACCAGTGTTCGACTACGAGCAGGTGCTCGTCGTGCCCAGAGGCCATGCGCTGGCTTCTGCGACCTATGTGAAGCCCCAGCAACTGACCCAGGAGGTGCTCATCAGCTACCCCGTGGACATCGAGCGCCTGGACATCTACAACCAGTTCCTGTTGCCAGCCGGTGTCACACCCAGGCGCCATAAAGCCATCGAAACCACTGACATCATGCTGCAAATGGTGGCCAGCGGGCGCGGTGTGGCCGCGCTACCGCGATGGCTGGTCGAGGAATACGCAGCCAAAATGGACGTGGTGCCCGTGCGGCTGGGCGCACGCGGTATCGCCAAGCAGATCTTCCTGGGGGCACGCGAGGCAGATACTGGCATCGACTACGTAAGGGCCTTCATCGAGCTGGCACGCCAGCCTGCCCCCACCATCACCGTTGCACAAGGAGCCAACTGATGAGCACCACCGTCGAACGCGCACCGCTTCCATTGCCCGGTGGCCACAACAAGGTGTTGCTGCACTCCTGTTGCGCACCCTGCTCCTGCATTTCTTTCCATTCGGAGGTGTCGCACAGTCGGTGAGATGGATAGAGCAGTACAGTTTTCGTACCGAACTGCTCCCCCGGCGGGTTACCTGAATCGAGCAATGCCAGGCCGGTCAGCCTATGACCGCTGCCGGCCAAACGCGGAAGCTCGCCGATCGCCTGGCGATCGCCGTGGATACGGGCTCCACCCGTCAGCTCTCGGGGTCGTACCCAAACTCGCGGAGTTCCTGAGAGCAGCGGCAAGCTTTGGCGATCTTTGCAGCCCACTGGATGGCGGCTTCGCGCGACGGGAGCTCCAGAACACAGAGGCCGCCGTCGAACTCCTTCGTCTGGGGATAGGTTTCGATTGTGAACGCGCCGTCTGAGGCGACCATGAGTGGTGCGACATCCTCGTTGATACCACCACCGAACACGTACACGCCTGCAGCCTTCGCCTCGCGTATCACCTCGCGCGCAGCTTCGCCCACGGCGGCAAGGTCCTCGTCGGGGACTGCCATCGCCCTTCCAGGAAAGGAGATAAGGTATTTCGTCATTGTTCGGTCCTTCGGTTGAGATCGGTGCTGTTCGTGATGTCTAACGTGTTATGGGGCAATGTACTCCGCACGATGCAAGAACTACTAGGCCATGCGGACGCAGCCACGCGGACGATCTATACCCACGTAGTGCGGTTAGGCGTCTTGGCGGTGTGCAGCTCGCAGGACGGACTGCTATCGGGGCGCGAAGCGGCTAAGTGATTGACCGCTCCGAGCCGGACTCGGACGACAGCGCCAGGTCGATAAGTGACCATTTTTGGGACCTGGGCCCGCCCCACCTTGCTCATCGCTACATCGAAGTGCCCGAGTAACCGGACGGCCGTATCGATTTGTGGGCCGACGGGACTGCCCTGCCCTACGTCCTCTATGACCGGCAGTCCGAGATCGATGAGGACGCGGTGGTGGAAAATAAGCGGCTGGGACATGAGCTGGAGATCGCCCAGCGCGACAATCGTCGCATCCTAGCGACACCGTCGCGCACGCTGACCGGTCGAAACCGCGGGCAGCGTGCGGGACAACAATCAAGCCGACTTTTGGACACGCCCCTCAAGCGGCGCACGCGATTTGGTGAGCCGATAGCCGATGCCGAGCAGCGCGAACCACACAGGTGCCACGTAGAGCGCCACTCGGGTACCCGGATCGAGCGACAGCAGCGCCGCAACCGCGATCATGAAGGCGACCACCAGCCAGTTGGCATAAGGCGCGCCAGGCATGCGAAAGTCCACCGCCTTGACCCGGCCTGCGGCGATTGCCTTGCGATAGCCGAGGTGGGCAATCATGATGATCGACCAGGTCCACAGCGAACCGACCAGCGAAATGCTGGTGACCCAGACGAAGACCTGCTCCGGCACGATGTAGTTCAGCAGCACACCGATGCCCATCAGCGCGGCCGAGAACGTGATGGCGGTGGACGGCACATGCTTGCTGCTGACCCTGCCGAAGGCGCGCGGCGCCTGGCCAAACTGCGCCAGCGTGTACAGCATGCGCCCGGTGCTGAAGATGCCGCTGTTGCAAGATGAGGCTGCCGCCGTGATGACGACCAGATTGACGATCGCGGCCGCCCCCGGGATGCCGATCCTCTCGAACACGTAGACGAAGGGGCTGACGCCGGGCTTCAGTTCATTCCAGGGCACCAGCGCCATCATGACGATCAGCGCGCCAACGTAGAAGATCAGGATGCGCCAGACGACGCCGTTGGTCGCATGCGGCAACACCTTCTCGGGATTCTGCGCCTCCCCCGCGGTGACACCGATCAGTTCCACGCCCTGGTAGGCGAACATGACGATCTGCAAGGTCAGCACCACGCCGAGCGTCCCGAACGGCATGAAGCCGCCATGCGTCCACAGGTTCGAGAAGCTGGCCGTCGGGCCGAGCGGTGTCACACCGAAGAAGATGATCGCCAACCCGATCACGATCATGGCGATGATGGTCACCACCTTGATCAGCGAGAACCAGAATTCGAGTTCGCCGAATACCGCGACCGCGACGCAATTCACCAGGTACAGCACCGCCAGGGTGGCCAGCGCCGGTATCCACTGCGGCACGTCCGGGAACCAGTAGTGCACGTAGACTGCGACCGCGGTGATCTCGGCCATCCCGGTGACCACCCACATGAACCAGTACGACCAGCCGGTGGCGAAGCCGGCAAAGGGGCCGACAAACTCCTCGGCGTAGGTTGCAAAGGATCCGCTCACCGGGCGGTACAGCAGCAGCTCGCCCAGCGCCCGCATGATGAAGAAGATCGCCACGCCGCCGATGGCGTAACTCAGCATCAGTCCCGGGCCGGCGATGGCGATCGCGCGCCCCGCACCCAGAAACAGTCCGACACCGATGGCGCCGCCGATGGCGATCATCTGGATGTGCCGGTCCTTGAGCCCGCGATGGAGATCCTTCTCCTCGTGGGCTCGCTCTTCGTCGAGCAGTTTCCTTACGTCAGTCATATTGATCTCCTCTCAGACCCGCGAACGCTTGTCAGCATTCGCACGGCTCTCACCCGTGAATTGGTTCGGGCGCGCAATGCCATTCCGGATACGGATTGCGCCTGCATGCACCCTCCGATGTCGAAGCCGGCCCTGGCGGCCGGAAAGTCGGATTGCTGGATTTGCAGCTGTGGTCATGAGTTGTCTCCTCTGGTAATCGTTATTTGGATCGATGCGGCCGGCGCTTCGCGCCTTGTCTATCGCTCGCGCGGTATCGCGCATCGTCCAGACCGCCTTCATTCCCCGACAACGCATCCCAGCGTCCGAAATCGAGGCGATCTTCTATCACAGGGCCTCGGCCCTGTCTATACATTTCCCGCGCTACCATGCAACGACCGTCGCGCAGCCTGCTGCCATGCCGCGAGGCTGGCCGGCGGCCGGGTTCCTGGCTTTGCCTGCTGCGCCAAGCCGGTCTCAGCTCACGCATTCCAAGGCGCTACCCTGGTTCAGCGTTGCCAGGTTTCTCAGCATGTCGGCCACCATCTCCTTGAGGCCGAATTCAGGTCGCCAGTTCCAATCCCGCCTGGCTACCGAGTCGTCGATAGAGTTAGGCCATCCACCGGCAATTTCCTGACGGTAATCAGGCTCGTACCTGACATCGAACCCCGGGCAATGCCGCCGGATCTCGTTCGCGATATCGCCGGGCGTGAAGCTCAAGCCCGCAAGGTTGTAGCTTCCCCGCTCGGAGATGCTGGCGCCAGGCGCCTCCATCAGCTCGATGGTCGCGCGAACGGCGTCCGGCATGTACATCATTGGCAGGGCTTCATCTTTCTCCAGGAAGCAGGCATAGGGTTGCGCCTTGAGCGCTGAATGGAAGATATCGATTGCGTAATCCGTGGTTCCGCCGCCTGGAGGCGTCTTGTAGGAAATCAATCCTGGATACCGCACGCTCCGGACATCCACGCCATGGTTCTCGAAGTACCAACGGCACCATCCTTCGCCCGCCAGCTTGGAGATGCCGTAGACGGTCTTGGGCTCCATGATGGTGCTTTGGGGCGTGGCGTCCGGCGGCGTTGTCGGGCCGAATGCCGCAATCGAACTGGGCCAGAATACTTTGTCGAGCTTCTGGTGACGCGCAGCCTCCAGCACGTTCAGCAGGCCGTTCATGTTGAGTTGCCACGCCCATGTAGGCGACTTCTCTCCGGTTGCCGACAATGCGGCTGCCAAGTGATAGATCTGGGTGATCCCATGCCGCTCGATGACATCGCGAAGTTGCGCCCGATCGGTTACGTCGAGCATTTCATGCGTGAGGTGCAGGTGGCGGCCGTGCGGCACCATGTCGCTCGTGACGACATTCTGCTTGCCATAGCGATCGGCCAGCGCCGACGCCAACTCCGTTCCCAATTGGCCGTTGGCGCCAATGATCAGAACCCTGGCTGGCTTTGTCATTGAATGATCCCCAGTTCCTTGCCTGCAATCTCGAACGCCTCCAACGCCTGGTCCAGCTCGGCGCTGTCGTGCAAGGCGCTGATCTGCACGCGGATGCGTGCCTGCCCCCTGGGGACCACGGGATAGAAGAAACCGATGACATAGACGCCCAGCTCCAGCAGACGCCGGGACAGTCGTTGCGCCTTTTCCGCGTCGTACACCATGACGGGAATGATGGGGTGGTCACCGGGCTTCACGTCGAAACCCAGCGTGCCGAGCTTGCCGCGGAAGTACCGCGCATTGCGCTCGAGCTTGTCTCGCAACGTGGTATCGGCTTCGAGCAGGTCGAGCACCTTGAGTGTCGCGCCCACGATGCACGGCGCCACCGTGTTCGAGAACAGGTAAGGCCGGGAGCGCTGGCGCAGCAATGCCACGACTTCCTTTCGCCCACTCGTAAAGCCACCCGAGGCGCCGCCTAGCGCTTTGCCGAGCGTTCCGGTGATGATGTCGACCTTGCCGAAGATCCCACGGTGTTCGTGAGAGCCGCGGCCGCGCTGCCCAAGGAAGCCGGTGGCATGGCACTCGTCAATCCCGAGGAGCGCCCCGAACTCATCGCAGATCTCGCGGATCTCGTCGAGCCGGGCAATCGTGCCATCCATCGAGAAAACGCCATCGGTAAAGACGAGCTTGAAACGTGCGCCTGCGGCATCGGCCGCCTTCAGCTGCTCGCGAAGATCCTCAAGGTCATTGTTCTTGTAGCGGAATCGCTTGGCTTTACAGAGCCGGATGCCATCGATGATGGACGCGTGGTTCAGTTCGTCGCTGATGACAGCGTCGTCCGGACCAAGGAGCGTCTCGAACAGGCCCCCGTTTGCATCGAAGGCCGAGCCATAGAGGATCGTGTCTTCGGTGCCGAGAAAGCTCGCGAGACGCGCCTCGAGCGACTTGTGCAGGTCTTGCGTACCACAAATGAACCGAACGGAGCTCAAGCCAAAACCACGCTCGCCGAGCGCGCGATGCGCAGCCTCCACGACCTCCGGATGAGACGAGAGGCCCAGGTAGTTGTTAGCGCACAGGTTGATGACTTCCTTCCCATCGGTCGTCCTGATAAGGCTGCCCTGGGGAGAGGCGATGACACGCTCGGTCTTGAACAGACCCGCTTGTTCAATGGACTCGAGCTCCTGGCGGATGGCTGCGTAGAATGCGTCTGTTGTCGGCACAGCGGTGCTCCTGTAAACTGAGGGTGATCGATAAACCGAACGTGTTCTGTATATCGAACGTTTTGTTCACTTTACAGGATCTCATTTCATGACACAAGTCCCCCCGGCGGAGGCGTTCGCAGAAGGTCCCCCCGTCATTGGAGCCAGGCTGCAATTGCTTCGCCAGGCACGCAAGCTCTCTCTCGACGAGCTTTCCCGGCGTGCCGGCGTATCCAAATCGATGCTTTCGCAGGTTGAACGGAATCTTGCCAATCCCACGGTGGCGGTCTTGTGGCGATTGGCGAATGCCTTGGGGATTGGCCTGGCCGAGTTCCTTTCCGGTGGGCAGGCCGACAAGCCGACGCCAACCGTGACAGTCATTCCTGCTCACTCGATCCCGGTGATCAGAAGCCCGGATGGCAAATGCGAGCTGAAGATTCTCGGCCCGGTGGACCTTGCAAGCCGGGTGGAATGGTATGAGCTGTCGATCCATCCTGGCGGCGTACTCGCATCCGAGCCGCATGAGAGCGGTACGAAAGAACATCTGTCCGTAATGAGCGGCTGCGTCACCGTTCAATCCGGCCCCAGTGAGAAGAAAGTCCGGCACGGCGAGTCCGCGCGCTATCCGGCGGATGTTCAGCATGCCATTTCGAATCCTGGAAAAACCATGGCCACGGCATTGCTGGTCGTTGAGTACGCCCAATGACAGCCGTTCATCGGAAGTCGACAGGATTACGCGAGCACTGCAACCCAAGCGCGGATATCCACATCTTCTGCGTCAAGTCCCGCGCGCGCGAAAGATCGTTGCCTTATTGACGGCAAACGCTCCCTCCTCACGGACCCAGTAGATTCCTGCGCGAGCCGGCCGGCTCCGCCATTTTCCATTTACGTCGCCATTACCGCGATACGGTGATCGCTCCGGGCGGGACGATTGCGCGATCTTGCTGATTATCTGACACAGCCTTTTACCTTTATCAATCACTAAATACGATTAGTTAAAATCTAAAGGAGGACAGTATCGTGTTACTGAAGGCGGTTGACAGCTGTGAGGTTATTGTTCTTCTCGACAACGTAAGTGATCTTCTTTCCTCGGTGCCGGCACGTGTAACCGGAGAGGTTTCGAACATTGTGAGAGCCGGTGCGTCCCAATTGGCTGATCCCGCAAACTATTAGTGATCTAGCGCAGTTCAATCTGAAATGCTCTGTGCCTGGCCATTGCACTGGCTGGCGTGCGACTCACAGGCTCGTCGACGCATTCGGGGAAGAGAGAGTCGTGCCTTCTGCAGTGGGGCAGAGGCACCTCTTTCAGGCTTGACGGATGTCGACCACGTTGTAGGCCTTGTCGGACTCGGTCACATCGATCTTGAACGCGACTTGCAGCATGTCCCCAACGGGACGGCGCGGGCGGACAAACCCGGCGGGATACGATGCTGGGCGCCGCCTCGTCCCGCTCGGGGACAGCGCCGACGTCGACGTGGCGGACGTCCTCGACAATCTCGGACGCCCCCCCTACTCCCGTCCCGCCAGACGCCCCTCCCCGTGCTGCCCCGAATCCCCCTCCAGGCAAGCCACCACTTCCTCATCCTCAACCTGCGGAAACTCCCGATAATGCTCGCCGACGGCGGAAAAATTGGCCGGCGACCGCAGGCAGACCACCTCATCCGCGTAACGCCGCACCTCGGCGAGCGAAGCCGGCGCGGCCACGGGCACAGCACATACCAAAAGGGCAGGATGCTGCTGCCGCACGGCATGCAATGCGGCAATCATGGTGGCGCCCGTGGCAAGCCCATCGTCCACCACGATCACCGTGCGCCCGTCCAGCGCACGCGCGGAGCGCCCCGGCGTGTATTGCTCCCGGCGGCGGCGCAGCAATGCAAGCTGTTCGTCGCGCTCCTGGTTGAGATAGCGGGAATCGGCGCCAACGCGTGCGGCGTAGGGCGTCACGTAGACCCAGCCGCTTTCATCGACCGCGCCGACCGCCATCTCGCGGTCGAATGGCGCCCCTAGCTTCCTGACCAGGACCACGTCCAGTTCGCCGCCGAGCCGGTCGGCGAGTATCTTGCCCATCGGCACGCCGCCCCGTGGAATGGCCAGCACCAGGGGATGGGCGTCGCAGTACCGGGAGAGCGCTTCGGCCAGCCGCGCGGCGGCCTCGTTCCTGTCCTGGAAAGTCATGACATCACCTCTTGCCGGCAAGGGGTTAGCTGGCTAGCCGGCCCGCGCGCCATGCCAGCCGCCGGGCGGGCTTGCGGCCCTCAAGCGCGGTGCCAATGAACATACAGGGTCTCGTCGGCGTCGGGATAGTCGATTTCCAGCTTGCCCCGATACGCATGATGCACGGCAGAGCCGATATCGCGTGCCAGGTGAAAGCCCGTGGTCGTGATGGTGATGCGATCCGCCTGAGCCTGCGTCGCCATGATGCGCTCCATCGGATGACTCTCTCTCATCAGGGCTTCGCGGTGCCGCACCAGCCCGAGAATCTCATCCCGGTGCGCCTGCTGGAACGCCCCATCCAGCGTCAACTGCGCCGCGGGCACATGGTCGGCGACGCGGTGGCAGGCCGGGCACATCAGCGCCTTGGCGCCGGGCGGCACGGCCCGCCATTGCCAACGTCCTTTCAGCAAGACCGCGTGGCAAGCAGGACAGGAAGCGACGGCAGGTGCCTGCCCCGGCTGCTTGTAGGCATCGTGGATGAGATCCTCGGGAATTCGGTCCCAACGGGCCGGCCTGACCTGGCTCGAACGCTCACGGACTTTCATGTCTGGCTCCTGAAATCGAATCGGGCAGCGCCCATGCGGCCTGCCTGCTGTATGGCGGACTCGCCTGGCGAGCTCGCCCAATGGAACGCCCGCCCATGCTCATCGCATGCCGCTCGGCGCCCCGAACTTGTGCTCGTGCTTGCGCTGGCACGGCGTGCAGCGTTTGGCCGTGGGATAGGCTTGCAGCCGCGGATAAGGAATGGGTTCGCCGCAGTCCGCGCACACGCCGTAGCTGAGCCTGGCGATCCGCTTACGCGCCACCGCTATATCGGCCAGTTCCATGCGATAGTGTTCCGCCACGGCATCGTCCATGCGCTCCTCGGTGCCATGCTCGGCGAGATCCGCGTCGTCGCTCCCGCCGCGCTCGGCGGACACAGTACGGGAAACGGCTGCGGCCTCCGCCTGGCCACGGATCCTTTGCTCTGCGCTGTCCAGCAAGGTGACGAGGCTGGAGAGTTGCTCTTTCGTTAAAGTTAAATCGGACATCGTCGACTCCCGGGCGCGGCAAAGTGCCTTCGGCGTAGCGCGCTGAACCCTCATTCCGCTTCAATCTTCAATATAGGTGGTGGCTGCCAGTTAGCTTGATCCGCGTCAATCTCACTTCCGGCCATGCGCAGAGCTAGCCGCAGGCATGGTGCGCATGGGCACGGACGCAGCCTGCTCGATCGCATCGGCAACATCGCCCCGCGCCAGCGGTTCGTCCAACCCCAGCGTGCTGCATGCCGCCTTCCACACAGGGGCTGGCGCCTCGCGTACGCCATCGATGCGGATCAAGCGGCGCCAGTCGGCGTGACCTAGGATAAATGCTGGGCACCGCCGAGGATGTCGCCATGCACGAGACGATGCGCGCAATGATTTTCGAAGGCACCGGGCCGGCCTTGCGCTTGGCGAGAGTCCCCGTGCCAATTCCCGGCCCAGGCGAAGTACGTATCGCCGTGAGCACCTGCGGCGTCTGCCGCACCGACCTGCACATTGTCGACGGCGAACTCGCGCACCCGAAAGCGGCGCTCATTCCCGGACACGAAGTCGTCGGCAGGGTCGAGTCCTGTGGCGCTGACGTGACAGGCCTTGCCCCGGGCGACCGGGTTGGCGTGCCGTGGCTCGGGCGGACCTGCGGGCACTGTGGCTATTGCGCCGCGGGTCGCGAAAACCTGTGCGATACGCCGCAGTTCACCGGCTATACGCGTGACGGCGGCTACGCCGAGTACGTGGTAGCCGACAGCCGCTATTGCTTCCCGATGCCGGATCACTACGACGACGAGCATGCGGCGCCGTTGCTGTGCGCGGGCCTGATTGGCTACCGCACGCTGCGCATGGCGGGGGACGCCCGTGAGGTCCGGTCTATCGGCATCTACGGATTTGGCGCGGCGGCCCACCTGGTGACGCAGATCGCCGTCGCCCAGCGGCGCGAGATCTTTGCCTTCACACGCCCCGGCGACGCCGCCGCCTGCCAGCTCGCCCGTGACACCGGGGCGTGCTGGACCGGTCCGAGCGACCAGCCCGCGCCGCGGCCGCTCGATGCCGCGCTGATCTTTGCGCCGGTGGGTGCGCTGGTGCCGATGGCGCTGCAAGCCGTCGCCAAGGGCGGTACCGTGGTTTGCGGTGGCATCCACATGAGCGATATTCCGGCCTTCCCCTATCGCCTGCTGTGGGAAGAGCGTTCGATCGTGTCGGTGGCCAACCTCACGCGCAACGATGGGCTGGAACTGATGCGAATCGCCCGGGCCACGCCGCTGCGCACCACCACAACGGCCTATCCGCTGGAGCAGGCCAATGCCGCGCTGGCCGACCTGCGCGCGGGCCGCCTGGCCGGCGCGGCGGTACTGCGCATCGCCTAGCGTGCCTGCTGCCGGTGTGATTGGCAGGCGGCAAAGCGGAGGGCCGGCTAGTGCGCAGCACCAAACACGGCACCAATTAGAACTCCCCCTCCAAAAAGTGCCCCCTTCGGCACCAACTTGCGCTAGATCAAGTCCGCCCCCCAACCCGCCGGATAGCATTCGAACCTACGCCGTCGCCCCGCGGATCAAGGTCTGTCTTTGTCGTCTCCCCTCCCCTTTGCCCGACACCCTGAACCCCCTGGAGCGCCCGGCGGCATTCCATCATTCAGCGCACAGGTGCACAGGTAGCCGATGAAACTCAAACCAGGCTGGGGTATAGCGGTATTGTTCGTTGCCGGCGCCATTGGCGCTGCCGTGTGGTGGCTTGGCAGCCAGCGCAATCCGTGGCCGGCTGATGTGGTCCACAGCAACGGGCGCATGGAAATCGGCCGCCTTGACGTGGCGGTGAAGTATCCGGGCCGCGTCATCGAGCTGCCGGTTCGCGAGGGCGATGCCCTGGCTGCGGGCGCCGTGGTGGCCCGACAGGATGACGCCGAATTATTGACTCAACTCAGCCTTGCCACTGCAGCCCGCGAGCGTGCCGTGCAGGCGGCGTCGCGCGCGCAGGCGGAGATCGAGGGGCGCGCGAGCCGCCAGCGGCTGGCGCGGCTGGAGTTGACCGAGGCAGTCAAGCTCTACCAGGACCGCCAGATTTCTTCCGTGGAGCGCGATCGCCGGCAGCTTGGCCTGGATGGCGAGAGTGCGGGCGTGACCGGCGCGCGCGCGGCGCTTGGCGAGGCCAACGCGGCGATCGCAGAGGCCGATGCCCAGATTGCCCGCCTGAAGATCCTGCTGGATGAGGCAACCATCCGCGCGCCAGTGGCCGGGCGTGTGGAGTATCGCGTGATCGAGGTCGGCACGGTGCTGCCGGCGGGCGGCCGCGTGGTGTCGCTGCTGAACCTGGCGGATATGTATTTCACGGTGTTCCTGCCCGCGGGTGCTGCCGGCAAGCTGGCTATTGGCGACGAGGCGCGCATCGTGCTGGACGCAATGAAGGACGAACCGATCCCGGCCCGCGTCAGCTTTGTGGCCAGCGAGGCCCAGTTCACCCCCAAGTATGTCGAGACCGATGCCGAGCGCGCCAAGCTGATGTATCGCGTCAAGTTGCAGCTGGCGCCCGAGGTTGCCCAGCGTTACGCAGTCAAACTGAAAGCCGGCATGACGGGCGATGGCTTCGTGCGCCTGGATGCCAGGCAGCCCTGGCCCGCTGCGCTGACGCTGCCCCGGCAGCCGGCCTGACGCCATGCCAAGCCCGCACCCCAACGGTGCCACGGCCATCCGGATCGACGACTTGTCGCACCGCTACGGCACCAGCGTGGCGCTGGATAATGTGTCGCTCACGCTGCCCGGCAATGCCACCATCGGCCTGATCGGCCCCGATGGCGTCGGTAAATCGACGCTGCTCGGCGTGATTGCAGGCGTCAAGCGTATCCAGCAGGGCCATGCCGCCGTGCTGGGCGCGGACTTGCGCGACCGGCAGGCGCGCGAGGCGCTGTTGCCGCGCGTGGCGTTCATGCCGCAGGGGCTGGGACGCAACCTGTACCCGACACTGTCGGTCTACGAGAACGTGGACTTCTTTGCCCGGCTGTTCGGCCTGGGCGGCCCCGAGCGGCGCCAGCGCATCGAGCGCCTGCTGGCCGCCACCGGGCTGGCGCCCTTCCCCGACCGTCCGGCGGGCAAGCTCTCGGGCGGCATGAAGCAGAAGCTCGGCCTGTGCTGCGCGCTGGTCCACAACCCGGACCTGCTGATTCTCGACGAGCCCACCACGGGCGTGGACCCGCTGTCGCGGCGCCAGTTCTGGACCCTGGTGGAGGATCTGCGCGCCGAGCACAGCAATATGACGGTGATCGTCGCCACCGCGTATATCGAGGAGGCGCAGCGCTTCGAGCATCTGGTGGCCATGGATGCGGGCAAGGTGCTGGTGTGCGACCGTACCGCCGATGTGCTGGCGCGCGCGGGCACCGGCGACCTGGAGCAGGCCTATATTTCGCTGCTGCCGGCGGCCCGGCGCGGCGATGCCACGGGGCTGGTGATCCCGCCCCGCCCACCGGATGGCGACAAACCCGCCATCGAGGCCGAGGGGCTGACACGGCGCTTCGGTGCCTTTACCGCGGTGGACAATGTGAGCTTTCGCATCGAGCGCAGCGAGATCTTCGGCTTTCTCGGCTCCAATGGCTGCGGCAAGACCACCACCATGAAGATGCTGACCGGGCTGCTGGATGCCACCAGCGGCACCGCCCGCCTGCTCGGCCAGACCATCGACGCCGGCGATATGCGTACCCGCATGCGGGTGGGCTATATGTCGCAGGCATTCTCGCTGTATGAGGAGCTGACGGTACGGCAGAACCTGGACCTGCATGCCAGGCTCTACCGGATGGAGGGCGAGCGCGCGCAGAAGGCGGTCGGGCAGGCCCTGCTCGATTTCGAGCTGGACCAGCATGCCGATGCGCGGCCCGCTGCCCTGTCGCTTGGCATCCGCCAGCGCCTGCAGTTGGCTGCGGCCTGCCTGCACCATCCGGAAGTGCTGATCCTCGACGAGCCCACCTCCGGCGTGGACCCCGGCGCGCGAGACATGTTCTGGCGCCATCTGGTCCAGCTGTCGCGCCAGCAGCGCGTGACGATCTTCGTTTCCACGCACTTCATGAACGAGGCGGCGCGCTGCGACCGCATCTCCTTCATGCACCGCGGCCGCGTGCTGGCGGTGGGTAGCCCGGACGCGCTGCGGGAAAGCTGCGGCGCGCGGACGCTGGAGGATGCATTCGTCAGCTACCTGGAGCAGGCGGAGACCCCGGAGAACGGCGCTGGCGCCGCCGCTGCGGCTGCGGCGAAAGCAGCGCCCACGCCGCCCGCCCCATCCCCCGCGCCGTCCCCCGCGCCGGCCGGCAGGCCAGCCGCGCATGCCGGCGGCTCGCGGCTGGCGCGGACCTGGGCGTTCGCCAGGCGCGAGGCCATGGAGCTGGCGCGCGACCGGCTCCGGCTGGCATTCGCCATCCTCGGCCCGATCGTGCTGCTGTGCGCCGCGGCGTGGAGCGTGTCTTTCGACGTGGAGAACGTGCGCTTCGCCGTGCTGGACCGCGACCAGAGCCGTGCCAGCCGCGAGCTGGTGGAACAGTTCTCCGGCTCGCGCTACTTCGTGCAGACCGATAGCGTGCACCGCGAGGCGGACGCCGACCGGCGCCTGCGCGCCGCGGACGCCATGCTGATCGTCGAGCTGCCGCCCGGCTTCGAGCGCGACCTGCTGGCCGGGCGCCAGCCGCAGCTCGCATTCCGCGTCGACGGGTCCAGCCCGTTCCCGGGCGCCACCACGCGCGCCTATGTCACCGGCGTGCTGCTGGCCTACGCCAATGCGCAGATGCGCGCGCAGCCGGCACGCCAGGCAGCGCTGCCGGTGTCGATCGAGACGCGCTTTATCTACAACCAGGAGTTCCGCAGCATCTACGCGATCACGCCGGGCATCATCATGCTGGCACTGATCCTGATCCCGACCATGCTGACCGCGCTAGGCGTGGTGCGCGAGAAAGAGATGGGGTCGATCACCAACCTCTATGCCTCCCCGGCCAGCGTGGGCGAGTACCTGATCGGCAAGCAGCTGCCCTACGTGGGGCTGGCGATGATCAGCTACCTGACCTTGGTGGCGCTGGCCATCGTGCTGCTGCAGGTGCCGCTGAAGGGCTCCTTCCTCGCCTTGTCGATCGGCGCCGCGCTGTTCGTGCTGGCGGCCACCGCGCTCGGGCTGCTGATGTCGACCTTCGTGCGTTCGCAGGTGGCGGCCATCTTCGGCACCGCGATCCTGTGCCTGATTCCGTCGGTCAACTTCTCCGGCCTGCTGTATCCGGTGTCGACGCTGACAGGCAGCAGCTACTGGATCGGCCTGGGGTTTCCGTCGTCGTGGTTCCAGCTGGTCAGCCTTGGCAGTTTTACCAAGGGGCTTGGCGCGGGCAGCTTCGGCGCCATGTACCTGGCCTTGCTGGGTTTCGCGCTGCTGTACCTGGCGGGCGCGCGTCTGCTTCTGCGCAAGCAGGAAGCGTAGCCAGGAGATGCCGCGATGAACCAATGGTGCAAGAACGTGGCCCGGCTGTGCGGCAAGGAACTGCGCAGCCTGTTCAGCGATGTGACGCTGATGGCGCTGATCGTCTTTGCCTTCACGCTGGCCGTGCATTCGGTCGCCAAGGGCATCAAGGCCGAGGTGTCGAACGCGTCGGTGGCCATTGTGGATGCCGACCACTCCGAGCTCTCGCGCCGCCTGCGCGATGCGATCCGGCCGCCGTATTTCAAGACGCCGGTGGATGTGGACCGGCGCGCCGTCGAGGCGGAAATGGACCGGGGACGCTATATCTTCGCCATCGAGATCCCGCCGCGCTTCGAAGCCGACGTGCTGGCGGGAAGAACGCCGGCGGTGCAGGTGCTGGTCGATGCCACCGCGATGACCCAGGCGGGCCTCGGGGCCAGCTACCTGCAGCAGATCTTCGCGCGGGAGGCACTTGAATTCCTGCACGCGCGGGGCATCGAGGCGCAGCTGCCCGTGCGCGCGGAGAGCACGGTGCTGTTCAATCCCAATACGGAGTCGCACTGGTTCACGTCGACCATGCAGATCGTGGTGAATATCACGGTGCTGGCCATCATCCTGGTAGGCGCAGCGGTGATCCGCGAGCGCGAGCACGGCACCATCGAGCACTTGCTGGTGATGCCGGTGCGCGCCAGCGAGATCGCGGTGGCGAAGATCCTGGCCAATGGCGCGGTGATCTTCCTGGCGTCCCTGCTGTCGCTGTGGCTGGTGGTGCATCTGTGGCTGGATGTGCCGCTCACCGGTTCGATGGGGCTCTTTGCGCTGAGCACCGCGCTCTACCTGTTCTCGGTGACGGCGCTGGGCATGTGGCTGGCGACCATCGCGCCGGCGATGCCGCAGTTCGGCCTGCTGGCGGTGCCGACCTATGCCGTTGCCTACCTGCTGTCCGGCGCCGCCACGCCGGTGCAGAGCATGCCGCAGGCCATGCAGCACGCGGTGCAGTTCCTGCCGACCACCCAGTTTGTCACGCTCACGCAGGCCATCCTGTTCCGCGGCGCGGGCGTGGATGTGGTGTGGCCGCAGTTGCTCGGCGTGACAGCGGCAGGCGGGATCTTCCTGGCCCTGGCGCTCACGCGGTTCCGCTCCATGCTGGCGCAGCAAGGATAGACCGCCATGCCTGACTACTCTGACCACACTGGCCACATTTACCACGCACGCTTTTCCGCCAGCCCGCTCACCCAACGGATTCCCGCCTTGAGTACCTATCCACGACGCGGCATCCTCGCCGGCCTCATTACTAGCTTCGCAAGCATCGCCGCCGCCGGCCTGGCCGGCTGCGCCACGGTCGACGTCACCGTGCCCGACAGCATCGCGGCGCCGGCCGCGTTCAGGGAAGCCCCCGCCGAGGGCGCGCCGGCTGCGGCGCAGGACCTGGCGCAGTGGTGGCGGAACTGGAACGACCCGGAACTGACGCAGCGCGTGACCGAGACGCTGGCGGCCAATCTCGATCTGCGCGTGGCCCAGGCGCGCGTGGCCGAGGCACGCGCGATCGGGCAGGTTGCGGAATCGGCGTTCTACCCGACGCTGTCGGCGCAGGCCCGCGCGGCGCGCGGCGTGGCCGACTTGCGCAGCCCCAGGGGCCTGCCGGATACCTCGCCCGGCCTGGACGGACATCTTGCCGGACTGACCGTGGCCTGGGAGGTCGACGTCTTCGGCGGCCGCCGCAGCGACGCGCAAGCCGCGGCGGCCGTTGCCCTCAGCGCGCAAGAGCGCCTGCGCGGCACGCGCCTGGTGATCGCCGCCGACGTGGCCGAGAACTACCTGGCGGCGCGCGGCCTGCAGCGCCGCCTGCAGCAGCTGGACCGGAGCACGGAAATCGTCGGTCAGTTGCTGAGCTATACCCGCGCGCGCTATGCGGCCGGACAGGCGCTGTCCTACGATGTCGACCGCGTGAGCGAACAGCTTGGCGCGCTGCAGGCGCAGCGCCCGGTGCTGACCAGCCAGATCTCGATCCGGGAACGCCGCCTTGCGGCGCTCGCCGGCCAGGTGCCGCAGGCCGCGGCGGCGCTGTCGCCGCCGCCCGCGCTCTTCGTGCCGGCGCCGCCTGCCGGCCAGCTGCCGTCCGACGTGATCGAGCGGCGCCCGGATGTGCGCGCCATGGCCGCGCTGGTCCACGCGCAGGCTGCCCGGCTTGGCAGCGCCAAGGCGGAACGGTTCCCCCGGTTTTACCTGACGTTCCTCGGCCAGGACGGGCGCCTGCACGTGGACGGGCTGCCGGCGCTGAGCGGCACCGGCGGGCTGGTGGGCGTCGGCGTGCAGTTGCCGATCTTCACCGCGGGCCGCGTCCAGGCCGGCATCGATGCCGGCGACGCCCGCCTGCAGGCCGCGCAGGCGGAATACAACCAGGCGGTGCTGCGCACGCTGGAGGAAGTGGATAACGCCTACAGCCAGCGCAGCAGCCTGGACCAGCGCGGCGCCCGGCTGGCCGACGTGGTCGCCACCGCGCAGCGCAACAGCCAGAACGCCACGCGCCTGTACGAAGGCGGCCGCCGCACGCTGCAGGATGTGCTGGACGCGCGCGTCGGCGCGCTGCAGCGGGAGGACGAACTGATCCAGACGCAAACGGCGCAGGCGCTGGCGGCCGTGCAGCTATATCGGGCGCTCGGCGGAGAATGGCCGGGCGACGCGGAGTCAGGCCGGCATTGAGCGCAGATTCCGCCTACCCTCCCGTCTTCAGCATCCGCCACAGCGTGGTGCGCCCGATCCCCAGTTGCCTGCTGGCCTCGGCGCGGTTGCCGCCGGCTTGTTCAAGCGCAAGCAGTACGTCGGCGCGGGTCGGCGCGGACCGTTGCGCTTCGTTGCCAAGCACCGGCGGCTCTGGGCGCATTCGCTCGAATTCCGGAAACACCGCGCGAATCTCCTGCATGGATCCGGCCTGGGGATCGCCAAGGTAGATCGCCGCGCGGGTCAGCAGATTTTCCAGTTCGCGCACGTTGCCCGGCCATGCATAGCCGTGGAACAGCGGTGCCAGCAGTTCCAGCGCACGCGCCATGACTTCGTCCGGCAAGCCATATTGCGCGATGCTCCGCTTGACCAGGCGGCGCGCCAGTTCCGGTATGTCGCTGCGCCGGTCGCGCAACGCCGGAAGCTCGATCTGCAGCAGGTTCAGCCGGAAGTAGAGGTCTGCGCGAAACAGGCCCTTCGCCACCAGGCCGTGCAGGTCCCGGTGCGTCGCCGCGATCACGCGCACGTCGATCGGCGTGGAGCGCCCCGAACCTAGCTTCATGACCTCGCGTTCCTGCAGTACACGCAATAGCCGGCTTTGCAGGGCGGCCGGCATCTCGCCGATTTCATCGAGGAAAATCGTGCCGGTGTGGGCGGTCTCGAACAATCCAGGCCTGCCTCCGCGCCGCGCGCCCGTGAACGCGCCGTCCTCATGCCCGAACAGCTCACTCTCGATCAGGCCTTCCGGCAAGGCTGCGCAATTGAAGGCGACGAAGGGGTTGCCGCGGCGCCCGCTCGCGTTGTGAATGCCCTGCGCGACCAGCTCCTTGCCTGTCCCGCTCTCGCCCGTCAACAGTATGGTGGCGTCGTGCACCGCGCCGGCACGCGCGAGGCGCCGCACCCTCTCCAGCGCGGCGGAGCTGCCGGTCAGGTCATCCAGGCTGTGCCGTGCGACCAGCTGCGTCGGGCGCTGGGTGGTCCGCAATGACCGGTCGATCCGCTGCGCGGCCTGCGCGTCCTGCATCGTCACCACCGAGCCGGTGCGCAGGCCATGCTCGACAATGGGCAGGCAGGTCACGATCAGCGCCCGCCCGCCGATGCGCGCGATCCGTTCTTCGAGCGGGCCTTCGGTGCTGATGGATTCGCGCAGGAAGGGCCCCACCGCAGCCGTCAGCTGACGCGGGATATCCTTGTCGCCAGCCAGTCCGAGCAGGCCGACCATGGCGGGATTGACGGCTTCGAGCTGCCCGGCGTCGTCGAACGCGGCCACGCCATCGCGCAGGTGCGCCACGATCGTGTTCAAGCGCACGCGCTTCGACTCCTTGTGCCGGCTGACCCTTGCCAGCTCGATAGAGCGCTCGAAGGCTTCCTCGACCGCCCCAAGGGAGTACAGGAACACGCTTTCAAGGCCCGCCCGCTGTGCGAAGTCGCACGCCATGCCGGGTCCGATGATGACCGTGCAACCCTGCGCGGCAAGCGAATCCACCGCGGTCCGTACCTCGTCGATCGAGCGATAGGCGCGCTGGAGCAGATCCACCTTCAACCAGGCCCGCAGATCGTCAAGCTCGTGCGAAACCGTCTCATGCAGGACCAGCCCGATCCGCTCTCCCGGCCTGGCCGAAGCGGCTTGTGCGATCGCGCTGAGCACGTCAAAGCCGTTCACCTTGACCATTACCACGGGCACGCTCAGGTGATCGCGCAGATAGGCGCCGTTCGAGCCCGCCGCGAGCACGACATCCACGGTGCCCGCGTCGACGTATGCCTGCAGCGCGGCGACCGCGGCGCCGTACCCTTCTCGTACCGCAAGTATCTTCGCCCGGTCGCTGTAGCGCGGCGCCACGGTTTCGCACAACGCTTGCAGGCGGCTGATGCTGACCAGGGCAATGCCGGGCCGATGCGCGTCATGCCGCGAAACGGCAGTGAATTGGGAGAGCGTCGGCACGTAAGGGATCCTCCAGCTGGCCTGTGAAGTGTTTCAAGTGTTTCACGACACGTCTCGCGAAACGTTTCAAAAAAATGGAGGAACATTCTCGCACGAATCATTCGCCGGAGAACGCGCGTAAGTTATTGATTTATCGTGAAATATGGAAATGCCGGCCATTGGCATGGATTGTGCTGAAAAGGTGTCTCCTTCATTCCGATTCCAGAGGTAAGTGCCATGTCATCTCATTCAGCCATCCGCCGCGCGGCATTCCGCCGCAAGGTCGACGAGCGCAGGGGCCTGCTGGTGCCCGGCGCATTCAACGCGCTAAGCGCCCGCATCATCGAGGACGCCGGCTTCGAGGCGCTCTACCTGACGGGTGCGGGCGTGACCAATATGTCGTTCGGCCTGCCCGATCTGGCCTTTATCGGGCTGCAGGATATTGCCGAGCATACGGCCCGCGTGCGCGATGCCGTTGACCTGCCGCTGATCGTGGACGCGGACACGGGCTTCGGCAATGCGCTGAACGTGCGCCATGCGGTGCGCACGCTCGAGCGCGCAGGTGCCGACGCGATCCAGATCGAGGATCAGGTGCTGCCAAAGAAATGTGGCCACTTTGCCGGAAAGGCGGTGATTTCGACCAGCGAGATGATCGGCAAGCTTCACGCGGCCGTCGATGCGCGGGAAGACAGCAACCTGCTGATCGTGGGCCGCACCGACGCCTGCGCCGGGCACGGCATCGAAGCGGCGATCGAGCGCGGCCATCGTTTCGTCGAGGCCGGCGCGGATGTTCTCTTTATCGAGGCGACCGAGTCGCTCGCCGATATCCAGCGCCTGCCCGCGCTGTTCGACACGCCCCAACTGATCAATGTCGTGATCGGCGGCAAAACGCCGACCCTGCCACGCGACGAACTCGGCAAACTGGGCTACGGCATCGTGCTATACGCGAACGCGGCGCTGCAAGGCGCGGTCCACGGCATGCAGCAGGCGCTGGCCGTGCTGCGCGACAGCGGGCGGCTGGACGAGGATCCGTCGCTGGTCGCATCGTTCAACGAACGCCAGCGACTGGTGAACAAGGCGCTATTCGATCACCTCGAGCAGGAATACAAGGCGGGCGAGGAATAGCATCGGTGCCAGGGCGTGGCAACGTGATGCGCCAGGCTATGCCCGGCGCATCCATGCTCAATTGCCAGCCGCGCGTGTCACGCGAACGGGAATGGATTTGTATGACGGCGTGCCGCTTTCCTTGTCGATGTAGTCAAGCGGTACCAGGACGTTCGCCTCCGGATAATAGGCGGCCACCGATCCCCGCGCGATGCTGTAGGCGATCGCCGTGATGTTCTTGAGCCGCAGCGGCCGGTCCGAGACGATCGTCTCGATGTCGACCAGGTCTCCGTGTTCCAGTCCATGCGACGTCAGGTCGGCCTCGTTCATGAACAGCACATCGCGGCGCCCGAACACACCACGATAGCGATCATCCAGGGCGTAGATCGTGGTGTTGTACTGGTCATGGCTGCGGATCGTGATCAGGCGCAGCACGTTCTCCCCCCCGAGAACCTCGGCATCCTCGTGCACGCCGCCATACACGGAGAACTCGGCCTTTCCCGAGGGCGTCAACCACTTGCGCTCGGTCGGCGGCAATGGAAGGCGGAATCCGCCCGGCGTCCGGATGCGTTCGTTGAAGGCTTCGAACCCCGGGATGGTCCTGTCGATCAGGTCACGGATCTTGTCGTAGTCGGCAATCAGCTCCAGCCATGGCACCTTGCTGTCCGGCAAGGTTGCGTGCGCGATGCCGGCAACGATGGCCGGCTCCGAGCGCAACTGCTCGGAAGCGGGAGCAAGCTTGCCGGCCGATGCGTGGACCATGGACATCGAGTCTTCCACCGTGATCGATTGAGGCCCGCTGCGCTGCACATCGAGCTCGGTACGGCCAAGGCACGGGAAGATGTAGGTTTCCTTCGCCACCAGCAGATGCGTGCGATTGAGCTTGGTGCCGACGTGCACGCTCAGGTCGAGC
The DNA here is from genome assembly GCF_054515855.1 of Cupriavidus sp. PET2-C1. Lineage (NCBI taxonomy): Bacteria > Pseudomonadati > Pseudomonadota > Betaproteobacteria > Burkholderiales > Burkholderiaceae > Cupriavidus > Cupriavidus sp. PET2-C1. The sequence continues at coordinate 1,975,272 of NZ_CM137259.1, read as the reverse complement.
TTTGCCATCGCCGGAAAGGATTGCTCGGGATCCGGAAGCGCCACGGCGAAGTTCCCGCCCAGGCAGATCAGGGCCTTCGAGGAACCGTTGATCATCGCCTCCATGGCGTTGACGGCGTCGTGCCCGTGTTCACGGGGAAGCTGGAAGCCGAAGACGCCCTCGAGCCGCCCGAGGAAGTCCTCCGACGGCTTCTCCGTGATGCCGACCGTGCGGTTTCCCTGGACGTTGGAGTGCCCGCGCAGCGGACAGATGCCAGCGCCTGGCTTGCCGAAATTACCGCGCAACAGCAGCAGGTCGGCGATCAGGCGGACATTGGCCGTGCCCTTGTTGTGCTGAGTGACGCCCATGCCGTAGGTGACAATCACGGCGTTCGACTTCGCATAGGCGATAGCCACCTGTTCGAGATCGGCTTGCAATAGTCCGCTCGCCTTTTCGATGTCCTCCCATGTCGTGGCCTCAAGATCCGCAGCGAAGGCGTCGAAGCCGGCCGTGTGCGTGGCGATGAATTCGCGGTCAAGCACGTTGCCCTGCTCCGCCTCCATCGCCATCAGCGACTTCATGATGCCCTTGAGTGCTGCCGCGTCGCCGCCGGCGTTGACCTGGAAATAGGTCGAGGCAATCCGGGTCGAGCCGTAGGTGGCCATCTCAAGCCAGTTCTGCGGATCGGCGAAGCGCTCCAGGGCACGTTCGCGCAGCGGATTGAATACGATGATGGGCACGTTGCGCCGTGATGCCTCGTGCAGCGTGCCCATCATCCGCGGATGATTCGTGCCCGGGTTGTGGCCGATCGCGATGATGAGATCGCACTTGTCGAAGTCGTCAAGCGATACCGTGCCTTTGCCGATGCCGATCGATTGCGGCAGCCCGACACTGGTCGGCTCGTGACACATGTTCGAACAGTCAGGGAAATTGTTCGTGCCGTACTCCCGCACAAAGAGCTGGTACAGGTAGGCGGCCTCGTTTGACGCCCTGCCGGACGTATAGAACTCCACCTGGTCCGGCGGCAAGCCGCGCAGGATCTGCCCGATCCGGCCGAATGCCTCCTCCCACTCAACGGCGCGGAACGTATCCGTGGCGCGGTCGTACGCGAGCGGATGCGTCAGCCGGCCCAAGTCCTCCAGCTCGAAATCCGAGCGCTGCAGCAGCGACGACACGGTGTTGTTCGCGAAGAACTCGGGGCGCACGCGCTTGGTCGTCGCCTCCCACGTGACGGCCTTCGCTCCGTTCTCGCAGAACTGGAAGTTGGAGCGGTGCTCCTTGTCGGGCCAGGCGCAACCCGGGCAATCGAAGCCGTCCGGCTGATTGGTCCGAAGCAGCGTGATCGGGGCCTTGATGGTTTCCATCTGCAGCCGGATGGCCTGGGCCGTCGCTCGCAGCGCTCCCCAGCCGCCAGCAGGGCCGTCGTATTCCCTGATGCCGGGCACTTCGCGTCGATTGGTCATTTGATGAACTCCATGGATGAAAACTGTGGCGCTATGCGATCGAGCCGATTTGACGCGCCTCGCTATCTCTATCTACTATGCGGCCGGCTTCTTCGGCTTTGATCCGGCGGAAAGCGGGGTGTCCTTTGCCCTGGGCTCGGCCTGGAGCTTGTCGAACCGTACGTCACCGCTGTCCTTGTCGTAGTCGATCGTGGCGCTGTCGCCCGACTTCAGCGCGTCGCCGAGAATCTCCTTCGCCAGACGCGTTTCGATAATCTGGCGAATCTGGCGCTTCAGTTCGCGTGCGCCGAACTCGGGCTGGTAGCCGACGTCGACCAAATGGTCGACGAGCGCCTCGCCAAAACTGAGCGTGATGTCTTGTGCCGCCGCGGTACGCACGATGCGATCGAGTTGGATGTGCACGATCGCGCGGATATTCTCCTTGGCGAGTGCGTTGAACACGATGATCTCGTCGATCCGGTTCAGGAACTCTGGACGGAAGTGCCCCTTCAGCACGTCCATCAGCGCCTCGCGGACTGCCTTGTCAGGTTTGCGCGCGGCCTCGGGCCGCGCCAGGTTCTCCATGATGATGGAGGCCCCAAGGTTGCTGGTGGCGATCAGGATCGTGTTGCTGAAGTCGACCACGCGGCCTTTGCCGTCGGTGAGCCTGCCGTCGTCGAACACCTGCAGCAGCACGTTGTAGACGTCGGGATGCGCCTTCTCGATCTCGTCAAGCAGGATCACGCTGTACGGGCGCCGCCGCACACGTTCGGTCAGCTGGCCGCCTTCTTCGTAGCCCACGTAGCCCGGCGGCGCGCCGATCAGCCGCGCCACCGCGTGGCGCTCCATGTACTCGGACATGTCGATGCGGATGATCGCCTGCTCGTCGCCAAACACGGTTTCGGCCAAGGCCTTCGCGAGCTCCGTCTTGCCCACGCCGGTGGGTCCCAGGAACAGCAGGGTCGCGATCGGCCTGTGCGTCTGGCCGAGGCCCGCGCGCGAGAGACGTACCGCGTCGCTCACCGCGACCACCGCATCCTCCTGGCCAACCACCCGCTCACGCAGCTTCGCCTCCATGGCAAGGAGTTTCTGCCGCTCCGCCTGCGTGAGCTCCGCGACCGGAATGCCGGTGAGACGAGACACGACCTCAGCCACCGTCGCCACCGTCACCTCGAGCGTCTCCGAGCCTGTCTTTCGCTGCCACGCCTCCATCGCCTCGTCGAGCTGCTTCTGCTTCTCGCCGATGCGCTCCTCGAAGCGCTTCGCCTCGTCGAAGCGCTTGCGCGACGACGCATAGTCCTGCTCGCGCTTGAGCTGCGCGGCTTCCGCTTCCAGTTCCTGGATCGCCGCCGGACGAGATGTCGCGCCAATCCGCACCCGTGCCGCAGCCTGGTCGATCAGGTCGATCGCCTTGTCGGGCAGGAAACGCGACGTGATGTAGCGATCCGCGAATTCGGCCGCCGCGACAAAGGCATCGTCGGAGAAGGTCACCTGGTGATGTGCCTCCAGCTTGTCACGCAAGCCGCGCAGGATCACGATGGTCTGCTCGACGCTCGGCTCCGGCACGAGGACCGGCTGAAAGCGCCGCTCAAGCGCCGCATCCTTTTCGATGTACTTCTGGTATTCGTTCAGTGTCGTTGCACCGATCAGGCTGAGCTCGCCGCGCGCCAGCGCAGGCTTGAGCACATTGGCGATGTCGAGACCGCCCTCGCCCCCGCCCTGCCCGGCCCCGACGATCGTGTGCAACTCGTCCACGAACAGGATCAGCGCGTCCTGCTTCGCGGTGACCTCCTCGATCAGCTTCTGCGCGCGCTCCTCGAATTCGCCGCGGTACTTCGCTCCCGCAACCATCGCGTTGATGTTCACCTCGACGAGCCGCTTGTCGCGCAGGACTTCCGGCACGTCGCCGTTGACGATCCGCTGCGCGAGTCCTTCCACGATGGCCGTCTTGCCGACACCCGGCTCGCCGATCAGCACGGGATTGTTCTTCTTGCGCCGGGCGAGCACCTCGATCGTGCTCTCGATCTCCTGCGCGCGGCCCAGCACCGGATCGAGCTTGCCCTGGCGCGCCATCGCGGTGAGATCGCGGCCAAACTTGTCCAGGTTGGGCGTGCCTGTTCCGCCTTCGATGCGGCCATCCTCCGCGCCCTTGCCCACCACCTTGACGACCTTCTGGCGCAAGCCTTCCGGTGTCACGCCATATTTCTTGAGCAGGGCTCCCGCGATGCTCTCGGGAACCGCGGCAAGGCCGATCAGCAGATGCTCGGGCCCGACGTACGAGTGGCCCAGCTCGTGCGACGCCTGGAAGGCAAACTGAAAGGCCTTCTTCAAACGCGGCGATATCGTCATCCGGTCGAGCGGCGCGTCGGGGGCCGCCTCCCCCGTGCGCGCGTGCTCATCGATATAGGCCTTGATGTCCTGCGACGAGATCTTGAGTTCCTTAAGCAGCGCGCCGGCAATGTCATTGTCGGCAAGCACGTACAGAAGATGTTCCGTGTCGAGCTCGGTGCGGCGCAACTCATGCGCCTTTTCTGCCGCGCGCTGCAACAGCTCTAGCGTCTGCTCGCTGAAGGCGTCAGTGGCATCGACCGATTCGCGCGGCACCTCGGCGGAGAACGCGCTCGCATCGTCGGCCTCGCCACCCATGCCCCCAAACAGATGGGACAATCCGCCTCCCCCGCTCAGCAGGGAATCGAACGGATTCAGCATGTTCTGGTGCCGCAACATCTGCCGGTAGTGATAGTCGCAGATTGAGAGCGTCCTGCGCTCGCCGTTCTCCATCACGGTGACACGGGCAACCGCGGGGCGTGCATTACAGATATCGCAGAGGTCTGGCATGGCGTGAGGATCCCTGTTGGTCGAAGCGTAGAGACTGTTCGAATCGGATGCGGCATGGCAGCCGGGCTGTGCTGGCGTTGCGAGGCCAAGCCAAGCCAAGCCAAGCCAAGCCACTGGAATCATCCAGCTGTTGACTGATTTTTCCGCCCCTGTCTTGGTGAGTTTCCGACTTCGTCGCAGTAAGATCAGCCTGTGGCTAACATAGCTGATCGCCAGGCCGCCGCAAAGATACAGTTGATAGCGATCGGTGCGCGTCGACTGTGCTCTCCCTTTTTTCCGTCCGTTCGGTGAAGGAAAATTGGATGGCATGCGATTGGTGCGGCGGCACGGCTCCTGATCGCCGGGCATGGCAGAGAGACCGTTTAGAGCACAGTGGGATCGGCTTGCACGATGCGATGCGGCAGAAGCCTTGCTGTGCTCTTGCCCGGCCCGTGACGTTCGTCGAGAATGCTCGAGCACCGACGCATAGCGGCCAGTCAAAGGAAGCCTCCAAATGAACAATCTCCATCGGCAGTTGGCGCCAATCTCCGACGTTGCTTGGGAGCAGATTGAGCAGGAAGCATCCCGCACCCTCAAACGCTACTTCGCGGCTCGGCGCGTTGTCGATGTGATTGGACCGAAGGGTCTCGCACTCTCCGCGGTCGGCACTGGCCAACTGCGGGAAATCGCGCCGCCGGGCGAAGGCATCGAAGCGGTCCAACGGGATGTGCGGGCGCTGGTGGAACTACGGGTCCCGTTTGCGCTGTCGCGCCTGGAGATGGATGGCGTCGAACGTGGGTCAAACAATCCCGACCTGCAGCCACTGAAAGATGCGGCGCGCAAGCTCGCACAGGCCGAAGATCGCATTGTCTTCGAGGGCTATGCGGCGGCCGGGATTCAGGGAATCTCTCAGGGTGCCAGCAATGTCGCGCTGGATCTTCCACCCGATATCGCCGGATATCCAGCCGCGGTGGCGCAAGCGGTAGACCAGTTGCGCCGTGCCGGCGTCGATGGGCCCTACAGGCTACTTCTGGGCGACAAGCCATTCACTGCCGTGAGCGGGGCCACTGACAACGGCTATCCTGTTCTACGCGACATTCGCCAGCTTGTGGACGGCGATATCATCTGGGCGCCGGCGATGGATGGCGGCGTGGTGCTCACCGAGCGGGGCGGCGATTTCGAACTGCACATCGGTCAGGACGTATCCATCGGCTACCTTGACCATACCGACGCCACCGTTCGATTGTATTTTCAGGAAACGTTCACCTTTCTCATGCTGACCGCCGAGGCAGCCGTCGTACTTGGACGTTCGGAGCGGTAGATAATCCGCCGGGCGGCGCGTATGCCTGTCGACCACCCGGAACCGGGACCACACTCACCCGCCCAGCTCCTGAAACGCGTGGCCATTGGCTTGCAGTTCCTTCAGGAGCCCGGGCGGCAGATCGCTCTGCCAGACATGCCCCTCGAACTGCCACTTACTCGCATCCTGGAGGTCGGGCAGGCCTGCCCCCTTCAGCACGTAGAGCCCCAGCGTCGGCTTCTTGAGATGGATGTAAAAGTCAAATTCCTGCATGTTCGCGCTCCCCACTAAACGCACTCGTCAATAGACACCGCCGATCGATGAACACAGGGTCCATCCTTGTCTTCAATGAGACTTGAATCCAATTGCCTCCATCGCAAGCCGGATGAGCGCCGCGACCAAAGCAACTGAAAGCACGCCGGCGGCCCAGAGCCCGATTAGCCAAAATAATTGTGGCCAGCGGCTGCGCCGGCTTGAAGCCCGATCGAGCATGTTGTTCATCTTGCTGTTCATCTTGTTGTTCATCTCTTTGATCCTCACGAGTGATTGGCGACGCTTGCGTTCGGCGAACCTAGCTTTCCGTGAAACAAGTCGGCCATCCACCGGGCATAGGCACCTTTGAATGATAGGATAGACAGCGGTCCAGCTATCGCGAGGTTATTTCGAGGTTATCGCGAACAGTCATTGATCATTCCACCATTCTTGAAACTCGTCCTGGAAGACACTCGTCAACATGGCAAACATCGTCCCCGAGCAGCAAGCCGTAAGTAGTCCGATCACCCGTAGCGCGATCTTCATCGTCGCGGTCGTGTCCCCGGGCGAGAACAGCGCAGATACGGTGCGCGCGTTGTGCGCGGATATCGGCGCCCTCGTTCGTGCCGTGGGCAAGCGAGTCCCCGGCGGCAACCTCTCGTGCGTCTGCGGATTTGGTTCGGATGCCTGGGACAGACTGTTCGCGGACCCCCGTCCGGCCAGCTTGCACGCCTTTCGCGAATTTGGTGACGGCGATCGCCGCGCCATGGCGACGCCGGGCGACCTGCTCCTGCACATTCGCGCCGACCAGATGGATCTGTGCTTCGAACTCGCAACACAGTTGATGAGCCGGCTTGGCGCGGCCGTGTCGGTGGTTGACGAAGTACATGGCTTTCGCTACTTCGACATGCGCAGCATGGTCGGCTTTGTCGATGGCACCGAGAATCCGACGGGAGCCGAATCCGTCCGCTTCACGATCATTGGTGATGAGGACGCCTCGTTCGCCGGGGGCAGCTACGTGATGGTGCAGAAGTATCTGCATGACATGGCTGGCTGGAATAATCTCTCCGTCGAGACGCAAGAGCGAATCATCGGCCGCACGAAACTGTCGGACATCGAGCTCGATGCAGCGGTCAAGCCGTCGTCGTCGCATAGTTCGCTCACCACCCTCGAGGAAGACGGAGAGGAGGTGAAGATCCTGCGCGACAACATGCCTTTTGGACAGCCGGGCAAAGGCGAGTTTGGCACGTTCTTCATCGGGTACGCCCGCTCGCCCAAGCCGCTGGAGCAGATGCTTGAGAACATGTTCGTCGGGCGGCCGCCTGGAAACTATGACAGGCTGCTTGACTTCAGCAGGGCAGTCACCGGAGGCCTGTTCTTCATTCCATCGGCCACGCTGCTGGAAGCCCTTGCCGAGCGTCACCCAAACGCCATTCAAGCGGATAGTGGGGGGCAAGGCTCCCCTTCGCCGTCCGAGGAACAACGCCAGGACGGTTCCCTGAAGATTGGTTCGCTCAAAGCGGCGTCGGAAGCCGATTGACCTCGTTGACCTCGTTGACCTGGTCGGCATGCTCGGCACCTGCTGACTCCCGCCGATCAGGAAGATCGGCTACGTGAATTGATAAGGCCGGACTGCCACCGTTTCCGCCGGTATCTCGCGATCGCAAAGCTCGAGAATCGACCGCTCGATATTGCGCGTCATGGCATCGAGCGCCAGCGCGTTCGGTGCCAGCCCGAAGGGCTCGGCGACTTCACTTGCGATCGCCTCCAGTGCGATCAGCGTGTAGGAGATGAAGACGCATAGCAATGGCGTGAAGAACTCCGTCGAGTCGACCAGGCCAAACGGAAGCAGTACGCAATAAGCGTAGACCGTGCGGTGCAGCAGCACGTTATAGGCAAATGGAATTGGCGTGGAGACGAGCCGCTCGCATCCCCCAAGCGCCTTGCCCAACTCGTTGATCTGGGTGTCGAGTATCCAGCGCGTGGTGTCGGCTGCGGCGGCTTGTCCCTGGTAGCGGGCGAGGCTGCGGCGAAGCTCATTCAGCAAGGCCGTCGGCGTGTAGGATTTCCCATGCAATGCCGCCATTTGCTCAGGGCCGAGGAAGCGGCGCAAGTCCTCTGTCGGATCGGTCGTGCGCAACCGATGCTTAAGCGCATAGATGAACGCGATCAGCGTATTGGCGAGCCGGGTGCGATCCGCCGCCGCCAGGTGTTCCGGCAGGTAGCAAAGCATCTGCGAAGTGAGCGAGCGCGATGCAATCAGCAGGTTGCCCCACAGGTGGCGAGCCTCGTTGAAACGGTCGTAGCTCGCGTTGTTCCGGAACGCGAGAAAGATGGCCAACGCCAGGCCAAACAGCGTGAATGGCGCCGTATTGAGCGGGATCTTTTCGCCAAACACCTTCCCATGGGTAAACACGGCCAGGCTGCTGACAGCTCCCATGAAAACAAGCTGGGGAATGATGGTTTGCAATACCGAACCGTTCCAGACGAACAGCATCAGGAACCAGTTTTGTCTCGGCCTCACAATCATGGCGGCTTACTCTCCGGCATTGGTGCGGATGGGGGAATGCTCCAGGGCTATCCAGGGCTGGCTGGAGCAAACTGCGGTGCGGCCATGCCGTCCGGCAAAGGACCGGAACGCCGGTGCGGCCGGTATCTGGCATGTGTCAGTGATAGCCGGCGTCGCCCTCGCGCACCTTGCCCCGGAATACCCGGTATTGCAGCGCGTTGTAGATCAGGATGACCGGTAGCACAATGACGGTGCCAACCAGCGCGAAGCGCTGGCTGGACGGGCTGGAAGAAGCTTCCCAGATCGTCAGCGACGGCGGAAGAATGTTCGGCCAGATGCTGATGATCAAGCCGCTATAGCCGAGAAAGCACAGCGCAAGCGTCAGGAGAAAGGGAGTCGCTTCGTGCCGCAGCCGGACTGCGCGAAAGATGCCCCAGACACAGGCCAGCACCAGGACAGGCACCGGCAGGAACCAGCCAAGGTTGCCGCTGCCGAACCAGCGACGGGCAACCGCGGGCAATCCCAGCACCGTCCAGAGGCTGACGATCGCGATGGCACCCAGCAGCACGCACACCAGAGGCCGCATCAGCAAGCGCATCTTGCGCTGCAGTTCACCGTCCGTCTTCAGGATCAGCCATCCGCAGCCCAGCGCGGCGTAGGTAAGGAGAACGCCGATGCCGCAGAACACGCTGAATGGCGAGAGCCAGTCGAACGGTCCTCCGGCAAAGCGGCCATCGACGATCCGGATCCCCTGCAGGAGCGAACCCAGCACGATGCCCTGGCAGAAGGACGCCAGCGCGGAGCCGCCAATAAAGGCGAGATCCCACAGATGCTGCGTCCGGTTTGCCTTCGCCCGCAGCTCAAATGCCGCGCCTCGGAAGATCAGGCCGACGACCATCAGGATCAGCGGCAGATAGTTTGCCGGCAGCAGCGTAGCGTAGACGACCGGGAAGGCGCCGTACAGCCCCGCCCCCCCGAGCACCAGGAAGGTCTCGTTCCCATCCCAGACCGGCGCGACGGTATTGAGCATCACTTGCCGGTCGCCTTTGGCTTCGAAGAATGGAAACAGGAGGCCGATGCCAAGATCAAATCCATCCAGCATCACATAGATGAAAACGCCGAGGCCGATGATGGCGGCCCATATCACGGGCAGATCGATTGACATGGAATCATTCTCCTTCCAGCGCATCGGATGGTGCGGCCAGTGCGCGGCTGCGCAATCCTGGGTGTCTGAGCGATGCGGCGGCATGCGAGTTCAGCACCGGCCCGCGCGTCATCAGCTTCATCATGTAGTAGACGCCCATCCCGAAGACCAGGAAGTACACGATGACGAAAATCAGCAAGGAAACCCCGGCAAGCTGGGCGCTGATCGGAGAGACGGAATCTTCCGTGCGCAGCACGCCATACACGGTCCAGGGTTGGCGGCCGACCTCGGTCGTGATCCAGCCCGCCAGCAGCGCGATCAGCCCGGATGGCCCCATGCACAGCACAAGCCACTGAAACCAGCGCGTTTCGTAGAGGCGGCCACGCTTTCTCAGCAGCAGGCCGAGCAGCGCGGTCAGCAGCATCAGCATGCCGAGCCCCGCCATGATCCGGAACGTCCAGAACAGGATCGGCGAATATGGCCGGTCCTGCCGCGGAAACTCCTTCAGGCCGCGAATCACACCATCCCAGCTGTGCGTCAGGATCAGGCTGCCGAGATGAGGGACCTTCAGCGCGTAGCGTGTCTCTTCCGACTCCATGTCAGGAAGACCGAACAGATTGAGCGCCGTGCCGCCCTTCTCCGTTTCCCAAAGGCCTTCGATCGCTGCGATCTTGGCCGGCTGGTACTCGCGCGTGTTGAGGCCATGCGCATCGCCCACGACGATCTGGACCGGTGTCACCAGGAGCAGGATCCACAGCGCCATCGAGAAGCTGCGCTTGACCGGCACATCGCGCCGCCCCTGCAACAAATGCCAGGCGCCGCAGGCGGCGACCATGAATCCCGCCACGATGAACGCCGCGATTGTCATGTGCGCAAGACGATAGGGAAAGGACGGGTTGAACACCACCTTCAGCCAGTCGACCGGGACAATGCGGCCGTTCTCCATGGCGAATCCTTGCGGGGTATGCATGAAGCTGTTTGACGCAAGGATCCAGAATGTGGAGATCAGCGTGCCCAAGGCAACCATCAGTGTCGCGAAGAAGTGCGCGCGGGCACTCACCCGCTGCCAGCCGAACAGCATCACGCCGAGAAAGCCTGCCTCGAGAAAGAAGGCCGTCAGTACCTCATACGTCAGTAGCGGTCCCGTGATGTTGCCCGCGACCTGCGAGAACCCGCTCCAGTTCGTGCCGAACTCGTAGGCCATCACAACGCCTGACACCACGCCCATGCCGAAGCTGACCGCGAATACCTTCGACCAGAACAGGAACATGTCCTTGTAGCTGCTATCCCCCGTCGCCAGCCAGCGCCATTCCAGCACGGCAAGGAAACTCGCCATGCCGATGCTGATCGCTGGAAAGACGATATGGAATGAAACGGTGAAGGCAAACTGCAGCCTGGCAAGATGTAAGGCATCGAAGATTTCCATGATTCTCACTTGCACCTGGAGGGAAAGGTCCACGGCATCGGCCAGGACCGCGCGATTCAAATCGAAGATCGCCCACCCGGATCGCGCGAGGCCGGGGGCACGCTGAACCAGCTGACCGGAGACGCACCGAGACTGCGAGGGCACCAAATCTGGATACGACGATAGTGCAGTTTTGAGAGGGCATGCAAACGAATGTCGCTGCACGAGAACTGTATTCCGTCGATTCGTATTGAGCTGTGCCCGAAAAGCGGGTACGCGTCGCGATAGCATGCAAACTGTGCCCTGCCTGACCGAAGTCGTGGCGTTCGCATACAGCGCGCGGCAACGGCGATGGTCATCGGATCTGTGCTCTAGCGATTCGGCCTGGCGGCGCATATAAATCCAACTGTCAGGATTGATGCGGACTGTCCACGGCATGCGCCACGCCCGTGCTCTGGAACGGCGGCGCCTGCACCCGCGCACGATCTGAACTGCTGACTTAATGCCTTCAAGGGGTCCCCATGTTGCAATGCCCGTCCGTCATTGATCGAACCGGTAGCGTCGAGTGCACGGTGATACGCCACAGCCACGGCGACGCGTATCCAATCTCGGATCACATTGCGGAAGAACTGCCCGTTGCGCTGGTGTTCAACGGCATCTCGCACGCCGTCATGATGGCCACGCCCATCCATCTGGAAGCATTCGCGCTGGGCTTCTCGCTCAGCGAAGGGATTGTCGAGCGCGTCTCCGACGTATTCGATATCGAGGCGCTCTTCCATGCCGGCAGCGCGGAAGTGAGGCTGACAATTTCGCAGGAGGCGTTCGCCGCCTTGAAAGGAAGGCGGCGATCCCTCGCCGGGCGTTCGGGATGTGGCGTCTGCGGAATCGAGAGCATCGCGCTGCTGGACCTGGAGCCGGCGCGCATTGTTCACGCAGGCTCGGCGGCTGACATCGGCATCGAATCCGTCTGGCGCGCCACGCGCGAGCTGCCCGAGCACCAGGTGCTCATGCGCAAGACAGGGGGCGTCCATGCCGCGGCATGGTGCGCCAGGGACGGCGCCGTGCTCGAAGTCTTCGAGGACGTCGGCCGGCACAACGCACTCGACAAGCTGATCGGCCAGCTTGCACGAAGCAAGACAGACACGCGTGCCGGTTTCGTTCTGCTTTCCAGCCGTGCCAGCTACGAGCTTGTGCGCAAGGCCGCGCGCCTCCATATCCCGATGATCGCGACAATCTCGGCCCCCACGACCCTCGCGATCGACATCGCGCGCCAGGCGGGGATACGGCTGCTCTGTTTCTGCCGTGGCGACGGCTTCGTGGAGTACTCACCAGTGGCCGGCGATGCGGCAATCGATGCCGCGGCTGAGAGCCAACATCACGGAATGCGGTGAAGGACCATGCGCCGATGCGCTTCCCGCAGGGCACTATCGAGCTTCGCGATGTGTAACTGTACTCTTCGGATCCTGGGCGAACTGTATGCCCGACCCCGCCCGGGTCCGGCTTATGCTGAGTGCAGGCCACCCGCATTGGCGGACCGGCCGCTTTCGCCCTCCGGCCCGAAGCCTTAAGGCAGATGCCGGAGACCGGCCCTTCCACAGTCTCGCCTCGTATGCCACCGGATAGATCGTGAGCGCCATCAAGCAGAACGTTGTCTCCCTCTTTGCCGACACCCGCACATCGACTGACGTCGATGCCGGTGTCCTTGACAAGCTCGGTCGCCCGCTGCGCGATCTGCGCCTCTCGGTCATCGACCAGTGCAACTTCCGCTGTACCTACTGCATGCCACGGGAAGTCTTCCCTGCCGACTACGCGTTCATGCCGTCGGCCGATCGCCTGTCGTTTACGCAGATGGTCAAGATCGCAAAATCATTCACGTCGCTTGGTGTCGAGAAGATCCGCATTACCGGGGGCGAGCCACTGCTGCGGCGTGGCCTGGAAACACTGGTGGAGCAACTTGCGAAGCTGACGACCGTGTCCGGCAAGCCGTTGGAAATCGCGATAACGACAAACGGCACGCTGCTCGCCGCCAAAGCCCCCGCGCTGAAGGATGCCGGCCTGAGCCGCGTGACCGTCAGTCTCGACGCGGTAGATGACGCTGTATTTCGTCGCATGAGCGACGCCGACGTGCCGGTGTCGCGCGTCCTGGACGGCATCGAGGCCGCGTCCGCGGCTGGGCTTGCGCCGGTCAAGGTCAACGCGGTGGTCCAGCGGGGCGTGAACGAAAGCCAGATCCTCCCGCTCGTGCGCCTGTTCAAAGGCACTGGCGTGGTGGTGCGATTCATCGAATATATGGACGTCGGCGGGGCCGACTTCTGGTCCGATGCCGCGGTGCTCACGGCTCGGCAGACTCGCGATATCGTCGAATCCGAGTTTCCCCTGACCCCCGTCGAACAGGGGCCGGGAGCGAGCACCGCGGTCCGCTACCGTCACACGGATGGCGGCGGCGAGGTAGGTTTCATCGCAAGCGTCTCGCAACCGTTCTGCGGATCGTGCTCACGCGCGCGCGTATCGGCTGATGGTCAGCTCTATACCTGCCTGTTCGCCAGTCATGGGACCAGCCTCAGGCCATGGTTGTCGGAGAGCGCGTCGGAGGCACAACTGGCGCAGGCGATCCGCCACCAGTGGACCAGCCGCGCCGACCGCTATTCCGAGCTGCGCGCAGCGGCTCGCAGCCATAGGCAAGGTAAGCGTTACCCGACTGTCCGCATGTCGCTCGTCGGGGGTTGAATCTTCACCAATGGGCACGAAACGAGCCGATACCTGGAGAACAACAATGACATCCACGTTCCATTCAAAGATGACAGCCGAGGACGCCGCGGACGCGGCGGAAAACGCAGAAAACGCGGACTTTGCGCAGCGCGCCATCGTCGCTGGCTTCGAGGTGCGCGTGCAGCAGCAGCCGATCGGCTTCGCAACGGAGGTCGATCCCATCATGCGCAATCCCAATGTGGGTGCGGTTGTGAACTTCCTGGGGGTCGTGCGCCAATTCGGCGATGCCGACGATGTTGCGGCGCTCGAGATCGAACACTATCCAGGGATGACCGAACGGGCACTATGGAGCATCATCGAGGAGGCGAACGCGCGCTGGCGACTGGATGCCGTGAAGATCGTGCATCGGATCGGTCGTATCACGCTCGGCAATCCAGTGGTCCTGGTCATCGTCGCGTCTCAACATCGTGAGGCAGCATTCGATGCATGCGAGTTCCTGATGGATTTCCTCAAGACCTATGCGCCCTTCTGGAAAAAGGAGATCCGGCGCGACGGCACATCGGAATGGGTCGAATCCAAGGCACGTGACGAACTGGCTGTGAACCGCTGGGGCTGATCCCCTGCCCATCCAGCCAGAAACCGAAAGTAGAAGTAGAAGTAGGACGGCGCACATGAAACTCACCATCAGGTACTTCGCTAGCATTCGTGAACATCTTGGCGTCACGCAGGAGATCGTCGATATCCATGCGCCCGGCATCACCGTAGAGGGCATCAGGGAAACGCTCGCATCGCGAGACGCACGCTCGGCGCTAGCGTTGCAGACCCATCGGCCGGTACGGGCCGCTGTCAACCTGGAACTGGTGGATGGTGCCTTTGTGGTGCGCGAGGACAGCGAGATCGCGTTCTTTCCGCCTGTCACGGGCGGCTGATCGATGCCTGACAGCAGGGCCCCGGACGGAGGGCCGCCCCGGCATTGCCACCCGGCTGCGGTCAGCGGGCACACATCGCGACGAGCTTGCCGACCTCGATCACCGCTTCCTCGATCCGGCTCGACCACGGGCTGCTGTAGTTGAGGCGGATAAAGTTCCGGTAGCTGCCGGAGTTCGAGAACATATACCCTGGTCCGATCGTGATGCCGCGGTCGAGCGCTAGCTGATAGAGCTGCATGGCGTCGACCTTCGCGGGTAGCTCGATCCAGAGCACGTAGCCTCCGGCCGGGCTGGACATGCGCGTTCCCTCTGGAAAGAAGCGGGAAACCATGGCTCGCATCAGGTTGGCCTGCTGCGCGTAGGCCTTGCGAATCCTCCGCAGATGATGCTCGAAGCCGTCACGCTCGAGATACTCCGCGATGGCAAGCTGCGGCACCGTCGGGGTTGCCAAGGTGTTCAGGAACTTGAGCTTCTCGACCTGATCGCGATAGCGGCCTGGCAGCGCCCAGCCGATGCGATAGGCTGCCGTCAGGCTCTTCGAGAACGATGAACAATGCAAAACGATGCCCTTGCGGTCATAGGTCTTCAACGTGCTGGGATGCGTATCGCCAAAATACAGTTCGTTGTACACGGCATTCTCGATGACCGGAATGTCCGCTCTCGTCAGTAACTCGACGAGTTCGCGCTTGCGTTCATCCGGCATCTGGAAGCCAAGCGGATTCTGGAAGTTGGGCATGACCATGCAGGCCGCGATCGGCTGCGACTTCATGATCCCTGCGAGGGCGGCAATATCGATGCCGTACTCGGGATGCGTCGATACCTCGATCGCCTTCATGCCCATGCGCTCGATCGCGTGCAGCATGGCGTAGAACGTTGGCGATTCGACGGCAATCACGTCCCCTGGCTTTGCCACTGCCTGAAGGCAGATATTGATCGCCTCGGTCGCGCCGACGGTGATGATGATCTCATTCGGGTCGACCGGCATGCCGTTCTCAAGGTAGCGGCGCGCGATCTGCCGGACCAGGCGCGGATTGCCGGGCGGAAGCGCGTTCGTCACGTTCCAGAGCGTCTTTTCGCGGCCTGACATATAGGCATACCGGTTCAGCTTCTCGAACGGGAACATAACGGGATCCGGGTACGGCGAGCCGAGCGGCACGGCATCGCCGGCGCCAATCGAGCGCAACGTCGAAAGCACCAGCCGGCTGACGTCCACCGAGGCAGACATGGCTATCGGCTTCGATGCTCGCAATTCTTGCATTTGCCGCTCGTCGCTTCCGCGCTGCAGGTCGACGAAGTAGCCGGACTGCGGCCGGCTCACCAGCAGGCCGCGGCTCTCCAGCAGCAGGTAAGCATGCAGTACCGTGGTGATACTGATCCGGTGCTGCTGGCTAGCCTGCCGTACGGAAGGCAATCGTTCGCCATGGCGGTAGACGCCCTGCTGGATCAACCGCTCGATATCGTCGGCGAACTTCTCGTAGAGCTTCATTGGACGCGCCCTCCAACCGGGTCACCGGCAGGTGCATCGCGGTGGCGGAAGAAGTCTTGACCGTCCGAATGCAACTGCGCGGCCGAACTGCATGTATCCAGTCTGAAGGCGCTGGTGCCGGGCAGCGCAATGCTGTCGAGTCGTCCGAGGTGCAACCCGGCGACAAGTTGGGGGCGGAGTTCGCTTATCTTCCCTGCTTCGTCTCTCACGACGGTAGCTCCAATGAATGCGCGTCGCCGAGCCTTGGGGACTGGAACTGGCTACGCGTGATTTTGTTGGAAGGAATAGTAGGGGCGAAGCTGTATTCATAAGAAGCACACATGAGTGCGTCGAAATAGAACACAGTTGCAGTCTAGGCGCGAGATATGGAAAGCTGTACTTCACATCGCGATGCAGTGCTTAGATCGCCACGTGACAAGCTATGCGGAGGGGAAGCGATTTGGTTTCGCCGCTGCCGGCGAGCACTTTTAGCGCGAAAATCGACGAAGCGCGTTTGGCGCGGCATGCCTTGACAGGCACTTCTTCTATCTTGTGTGACTACGGATCGGGCGTGAGCCGGGGCATCGCCTCGTGTTGGAAAACCGCCCCCCTCACATCGCGAAGGCGGTTGGCCAACGACGCCAAATATGCCAGACGGCGTCAATGCGGACAGCGAACCCGACCGATGCTCAACCGTCGCTGAGCTTGCGCGAGCGCCAGCGCCCGTCGCCCTGCTTGCAGAACCAGCCGGTCCAGTTGTCTTCCTGGTCGGCGCGTTTCAACTGAAGCTTCAGTTGGCGGCAGGACTGGCCTTTGTCGGTCTTACCGTTCATCGGCGTTAGATTTCCCTCGATCGGCTTGCGCTTTCCTGATGCTGGGTAGGTCCATGGCACCACCGCACCGTCGGTGCCATCGTCCAGCGTCTTGCTGACCGCCTTGTATAGTGCGGCCGCTTCCTTTTGGCTCATGCTCCCGATCACGGTGCCATGGATGAACGTGTCGAAATAGGCGAGAGCCGGCGCAGCCGGAACAAGTGTGACGGCGCAGAGCAGCGCGCGTCGGAGAAACAGGCGAAGCGACATGAAAGGATCCTTGAGTGGGGTGCTGCAAGAGCGGGGAGCATGACCCGGCAAACGTGTGCCGACAGGCCCGCCAGCTCTTTGCAGAACAGGAAAAAAGCTGCCTATGGTAACGCAATAGCCACCCATGATCGAGTGCGCGCCACGAGCCGATTTGCCGCGACTGCATTCGCAAGGAGCCGCGATAACCGGCTTCAGGCTTTCAACTCCCCCAGCGCCTCTTCTATTTCCTGCTGAAATGCCGGCCACAGTCCCTGGAAGCTCTCGAGCCCCTCGCTTCTAATCAACTGCTGCAGGCCGATGCATAGTTCCGCCAGGGTCGCATTTCCCACCAGCGCGAAGCCTCCGCTCAGCGAGTGCAATGCATTGAGGACTGCGTCGGCGTTGCCCGCCCGCAAGGCCTCTGTCATTGCCGCCGTTGTCTCCCGCGTGGCGGCGTGCATCGCTTCGCACACCTGCGGGGTGATTGGCAATTCCGGCAATTCCGGCAATGTCTTGTCGCTAGCGGATTCTCTCGGTGCGCTTCGGCCAGCATGCGACCGCAGAACGCGCCCCAGCACCGCGAGCGGCAAGGGCTTGACCAGCACCGTGGAAATGCACGCTTCCAGGCTGCGATGCGCCTGTTCCGGTGTGCTATGCGCGCTCATCGCGATGACAGGCAGGCCTGGATATTGCCGCCGGATGGCCGAGGCCAGGGCATAGCCGTCCATCACCGGCATGCCGATATCCGTCAGCACGACGTCATATTGCCCGTGCGCAAGCGCCTCCAATGCCTTCGCGCCATTCTCGACGATCGTCGCGTCAAAGCCGAGTTGCTCGAACTGGTCGGCCAGCATGGCCCGGGTTGCCGGGTGGTCTTCCGCGACCAGCACCTGGATGGGCGGCTCGCCGTCACTGGACTCCACCGCGCTTGCAGCGTCCGATGCCTTGGCCGATGCCGCTGCGCCGTCCTGTGCGCCCTGGAGGGGCGCTTCCGTGCGTTGCAATGGCCACCTGACCGTGAAGGTACTGCCCTGCCCCGGCGTGGATTCGACTGAAATATGGCCTTGCGCTGCTTCCACGATTCGCTGGCACAGTGGCAGCCCGAGGCCAGTGCCACCGTAACGTCGATGGATGGAACTGTCGGCCTGCGTGTAGAGCGCGAACAGGGTTGGCACGGCGGACGGATCGATCCCGATACCGGTATCCGCAATATCGAACTGCACGACAGATCTTTCGTGGTCTGGCACAAAGGCGGCGCGAACCACCACATGGCCGGATTCCGTGAACTTGATGGCGTTGCTGACCAGGTTGGCGATCACCTGCCGGAGCCGGGTCGGATCGCCAAGAAAGTAGCCGGCGGCATCGGGAGAGATGTCACAAGTCAGCGCCAGGCCTTTGGCCTCCGCAAGCGGCGCGAACGTGTCGCGCACGTTCTGCAGCAGCTGGTCGCAACGGAAAGGAATGGATTCGAACGTCAGCTGCCCCGCTTCGACCTTGGACACGTCCAGCACGTCATTGATGATGCGAAGCAACGAAGCGGACGACGACTCGACGATCTCCAGCCGTCGCCGCTGGCCGGCGGACAATGGCGAGCGCCCCATGAGTTCCAGGCAGCCGATCATCGCATTGAGCGGCGTACGGATTTCGTGGCTCATGGTGGCAAGGAACGTGGATTTGGCCTTGTTGGCCTGGTCCGCCGCCTGGCGCGCCTCCCTGAGCTTTTGCTCCGTCTTCTTCTGCGCGCTGATGTCCAGCAGCGCGCAAAGCAGCGCCGCCTCGCCTCGATACTTGACACGGGTGAAGTTCACCAGCAGATGCGTCAAGGCCTGGGTGCCCGCCCCGATGGTCAGCTCCTGGCCGAGCAACGGCCGGTTCCTGTTCGGCCGGTCCCCACACGCTGCCGACGCGCGCTGATAGAGTTCCCACATGCGCTGGTTCAGCGGCGGCTCGCCAACCTGCTCGGCATAGCGGGCCATCACGTTGTTGTCCACGATCACGTGGCCATCGGCCTGCGCCAGCAGGCTAAGGCCCACCGGCGCGGTATGGATCAGCGCGCGGTTGAGCTTCTGGCTTTCCTTGAGGCGCACCGCGCGCGCATACGAGGGCAGGAGGATATTGCGGCGATAGATGACAATGCGGACCCACAGCAACAACCATCCCGTCAAGGCAAGGGCACCGATCGTCAGCAGGCGGTACTTCAGGCCGGCCAGGATCGTGTAAGGCGTATAGGCGTAGACGAGGCTCCAGTCCGTCCCCGGAAGGCGGTCACTGATCTTGAAGATGCCATCCTTGAAGGTCTGTTGCACGCCCGGCCGCGCCGCGACGACATGCGTGGCTGCCACACGGTTGATAAAGGCGCTGCGCTCGGCGTCAGGCGTCAACAGCACCTTGCCGTTCCCATCGAGAATGGCGAACTCGCCCCCCTCTTCCGGATTCTCCAGGCCATTCAGGAACCGTCCCGGACGCCTGTTGGCGACGACGATGGCGAGCGGCTTGCGATCGCTGTCAAACAGGAACTGGACGAAGCGGACCACCAGCTCGCCCGAGAGCGGATCAAATTGCGGCTCCATCCAGATCACGTCCGTCGGCGTGGCTTCGGGATGGGCTACCGCGGCCTGCATGAGGCTGACGATGTCTGGCCAGGTCTCCTTGAACAATCTGAGCGCATCGGGCAGGCGGGACACCGGCACACCGTAGCCGCTTCCCGACCGGAGCAGCGTGGCCAGGAAATCCCCTTGCACGGAAAGGAAATACGTGTTCGCGGAA
This sequence comes from Cupriavidus sp. PET2-C1, assembly GCF_054515855.1. Taxonomy (NCBI): domain Bacteria; kingdom Pseudomonadati; phylum Pseudomonadota; class Betaproteobacteria; order Burkholderiales; family Burkholderiaceae; genus Cupriavidus; species Cupriavidus sp. PET2-C1. Next base: position 1,955,494 of record NZ_CM137259.1, on the reverse strand, counting down.
AGCTCGGGCGTGCGCGTCAGCACGACACTGGATTTGAGCTGCTTCTCCACCATGGCCAGAAGCGGCAAGAAGCTCGACGCGGGCCGGGCGTCGCTGACCTCGGTAGTCACGGCATAGACCCGGCGGCCCGAATCCTGGCTGATGCGCAGCTGGCCATTGTTGGAAAGGTACTGCTCGCGCAAGGCCGGCGACGGCAGCGCCTGGCGGTCCCACACGCCTTCCGCATAGCCCGTGCCTCGCTTGAGGATCGCGCCGGCCCCGGTCATGCTGACCAGCAGCCTGGACTCCTGCGTCAGAAAACCTGCGCGCGCCGCCGCATTGTAGTCACTGGCTGCCATCCACAAGGCCAGCACCGAGCACAGCAGGATGAAAGCCGATAGCGCGGCGCCACCGCCGTAGAGCAGGGTAAGCTGATACCGCTTCATCAGCTCAGGATTGAAGTCGCGGCGGCCGCGGGAAATGCGGTGCCTGACAAGGGGCTTCAGTTTCACGGCGAAATCGACATCGTTCTGCTTCTGTTGGATCTATCAGGCGCTCGGCCAGGCAGCGCGCGACGCAACGCGCACCGGCTTCAAGCTTCCTCTTGGCCGCCTTCCGGCTCCGACTCCGGCTGCGCCTCGTTGCCGCTGTACCGGAACAGATCCGCATCGCGCGTGACCCCGAGCTTTTTCATGGCCGCAACCTTCTGCGCGCTGATGGTCTGCTTGCTACGATGCAGCTGGGCAGCAATCTCGCCCACCTTGTAGCCCGCCCGGAACAATCTCACGATTTCCGCCTCCCGGGCACTCAGCCTGCGCGTGGCGCCAGGGTCCTCCTGGTCTTCGAGCAAGGACGCAACGGTGGGCGACACGTATTGCCCACCGGTATAGGCGGCATGCACAGCGGTGACGATATGCGCCATGGCATCGGACTTGCTCAGTATGCAGGTCACGCCAAGCGTCTGGATGGCGCGCAGCACCGCGGGATCGTCCACCATGGTGATGGTCACGATGTGCACCTCGGGGAAGCGCCGCAAGATCATCGAGATGAGTGCCTGCCCGTCGCCGTACTTGCCGTCCGGCATGACATAGTCGAGCACCAGAACGTCGCACGGCTGCTTGCCGAGCGCATCGATCAGTTCCGTGGAACTCGAGGCTGTCCCGGTCACCTCGATGCCGCCGGCCCCCTGCAGCGAATGGGCAATGCCAAGCAACGTGACTGGGTGATCGTCCGCCACCATGACACGTAAATGAAAGTCATCCATCAAGCCCACGCTTGTAGAAAGTTGCACAAGACCCCAAGGTGCGAATGGCGAACGGCGAATGGCACATCGCGCAACGTCGCCCCCCACCGTTCTTGGTCCACACGGCGCCAAGGCCCCAACCCTGGTCGCAATGATGCTCTTCGATCACTTTTCCGCCTATAAGTGCGAAGTAGACCATATCAATGGTATACGATCCGTGGGTACGCCCCCTCACATGCCAGCCGGACATGGCTGCCGCGCAGATTTCTTTCACGCCAAGCGCTAGATTCAGACTCGTCCTATTTTTTTATGCCGGCCATCCTTTTATCCTGTCGGCATGAAAGGATCTCTCAGCACCCTCGCTCTGCATCAAGCCCAACTTCCTGGCACCCCATTGCATGGTTGTGGCGCGCGCGCCCACGATAAGCCAGCAGGTCCGGGCAGCGCGAGCCGCCATCGCATCCTGGTAGTGGAAGAGAATCCGCTGCACCTCTCCACCACAATGCAAATGTTCGCCTGTCAGGGCGACCATCATGTGGAAGGCTACACCGACGGCGCCAAAGCCTTGCAGCGCCTGGCCGAATGCCATTTCGACCTGGTTGTCACCGGCCTCAATGTCGCCGGCGTTGACGGCATTCAGATCATCCAGAGCTTGCCTACGTCCGCGATCGCACCGGCGCTGGTCATCACCAGCACCGCGCCGCGGCCGATACTGGTCGGCGCCCGCAAGGTCGCCGAGTCGCGGGGCATCGCGGTAATGGCGACCTTGCCGAAGCCGCTCACCCAGCAAGGCGTGCATGCCGCGCTTGGCGCGTATGGCGAGAGCGTGAAGCGCGTACGTCCCGCCCGTCCCGGCAACACCCCGGATTTTCACCGCGATGCCCTGATCGCCGCCATGGAAAACGGCGAAATGCAAGCCTGGTTCCAGCCGAAGTACGCGCTGGTCGATGACCTGGGCCATGCAGCGGAGGCGCTGGTGCGTTGGGAACACCCGAAGTTCGGGCTGCTGCTGCCCGGCGCCTTCCTGCCCGCCATCGAGCGCGAGGGACTCGAGGCCTGGTTGCTGCAGGCCATGCTGGCGCAGACGCTCGCCGCGCAACAAGCGTGGAAAGCCTGCGGCCACGATATTGCCGTCTCCGTGAACCTCACGACCAGGCTGCTGGATGACCCGGATCTTCCCGATCGACTGCATGCGCAGGTCACAGCGGCAAACGGAGATCCACGGCGTATCTGCTTCGAGTTGACCGAAGACTCCATGGAGGCGCAGGAAAGCAACTACTACGCAGGCGCATGCCGCTTGCGCATGCACGGCTTTGGCCTGGCCCAGGATGATTTCAGCAGCGGCTTCAGCTCGTTCTACAGACTGGTGGCGACGCCCTTCACGGAGCTGAAGCTGGACCGGTCCATGGTCCAGGACGCCATCATGATCGATGCCTTCCGTGCCGCCCTCTCGAGCGTGGTGCAGCTTGGGCGCAAGATGGGCCTGACCGTGGTGGCTGAAGGCGTCGAGACCGAAGCCCAACTGCGGCTTCTCCAGGAATGTGGCTGCCACAGAGCGCAAGGCTTCCTGATATCGCCCGCCATCCGGCAAGACGCCATCGTCCGCTTCTTCTCCGCAAGCTGATACGGCGCATGGCGCTGCGCCTACCGTCACTTACTTAGGGTCACTTAGGGTCGCCTACGGTTGCCTCTCGTCGCCTTGACCTTTGAGCGGAAGCGGATCGTGGTGATTTGTGGCGATCCGTGGTGTGGCCTCCCCCTTGGCGCTGGCGCTGTCGTTTTCGCTATCGCTATCGATCTCGCGGTGGCTTCTGCATGAGCAGCCGCACGCCCAGCCTTTCCTGACCGCCTCCCGGCTCTCATCAGCCGCAACAAGGTTTGCCTCATGAACCACCCTGAACGCTTCGCCGCGACTGCCCTGCCAGCCATCCTTGCGCCTCGATCCAGCGCCAGCCCCAAGGGCACAGCGAAACGCAAGCCCGCCATGACAGCCACCTGCGCCCTGTTATGTAGCGCCCGCAACACGGACCGACGCCCGGAAACCCGCGGCACAGCGCGCCCTGACATCGCCGGAGACGCCGGGGCGCAGATGAAGGATTGATGGAATTCCGGCCTGCGACCCTGGGGATGAAAAAGTGTCAACAATTGTAAAAATTAGGACTTGTCCTATTAAGTCCTGAAAATTTCGTACATGTCCTATGTATCTGGGACCAAGAATCGGGGAAGATACACATATTGCAACTCCACACGCCAACATCGCTATAGGGGATAACCAGACACAATCAGCAAACAAAGGGGCCATGGTTAATATGCGTAAGTTAAATATAAACGTGGTGATAGCCGACGACACTCCATTGATACTGGATGGCTTGAAATGCGCACTAAATTCAATTTCCACGATAAACATCCTGGCGTCGTGTGAATCGTCAGTTGAACTCTTCAGTACTTTATCCGAAATCAGTTGCGACGTTATTGTAACCAACTACTCCATTCGGGGAGGAGAATCCGGAGATGGGCTGTCTTATCTATCCCGCCTCCGCCGTCTTTACCCGAATACAAAGATTGCTGTACTGACCAGGTACAAGCAGCCCGCCATCATCAAGTCCGTTTTAGCCCTTGGCGTTTCCGCCATCGTGAGTCGGCATGATGATGCAACAGAGGTAATCACTGCCATTCATGTTAGTGCTTCCGGCGGGGAATATATTTCTCCACGGGTCCGCCTGGCGCTAGCTTGCCTGCAGTCCAGCATCGATCGGTCACAACCGCTCACGGCCCGTGAAACCGAGGTGATGCGCCTCTATATATCGGGCCTGACCGTCGGTGAAATCGCAGTCCTCCTCAAGAAGGGCAAGCAGACAATCAGCTGCCAAAAGATGAGCGCCATGCGAAAGCTCGGAATAAAGAGCAATGTTGATCTCATCAAGTATGGCAATGACATTAGTCATAGCCAGCATTGATGAACCGCATTCGCAGCGGCACCCCGCCATCTTCTGGCTGGCTTCCCTGATACCGGGTCGCCCACAGTACCGGCTGTGAGGCACTCAGTAGCGAGGTAATCACTCATGAAAGAGTGTGCAGCCTCGACCCTTGCATGAATGCAAGGCCATTCGCTCGCGATATTGCTGAGTGGCCATGCATATCAGGCAACCCTTGCAACTTACTTTTAACAACCTCCTAGAGGAAACTGAAAAATGAAAACGAAAATTCTGGCAATCACCCTCGCAACGGCTGGCCTGATGACCGCAGCTGGCTCGGCACAAGCTGCTGACGGCACGATCAACTTCACCGGCAGCGTGATCGCTTCCACCTGCAAGATCAACGCCGGCACCAACGACCTGGCCGTGGCGCTGCCGCGCGTGAGCACCAGCACGCTGGCCAAGGCAGGCGCCACCGCCGGCCGTACGCCCTTCGTGCTCTCGCTGACGGGTTGCGCCGTCTCCAAGGATGCGCCCACCAAGGTCTCCGTTTCCTTCGAACCGGGCACCAGCGTCAACGCCGACACGGGCCGCCTGAAGCTGCAAGGCGCCGACGCCGCGACCAACGTGGAAATCGGCATCCTGAACGATCAGTCCATGCCGATCAAGGTAGGCGCTGCCAGCGGCGACCAGAACTCGCAGATCGTGGCCATCGATGGCACGACCGGTGTCGCAAAGATGAGCTACGCCGCCGAATACACGGCAACCGGCGTGGCAACCGGGGGTACCGCGAACTCGTTCGTGCAATACACCCTGATGTACCCGTAAGCGCGGGAACGCGCGAGGACGAATCTCTGATCTCCGGGGATTGACGTACGAGCTTGCAAGCCGTCTGGCCGGCCCCGGCCAGCGGCTTGCGACAGGAGGTAACAACGCAAAGGATACTTATATGACACTCAGCATTCCGAAGTCGAAGTTATCGAGGGCGATGGCGATTGTTTCCGCATCGATCGTGTCCGCATCGATCGCGACAACGGCCGCCGCAGCCGTCGTCGTGTCAGGCACGCGCGTCGTCTTTCCCGCGGAAGAGCGCGAGATGACCATCAAGGTCACCAATGATGGCCGCATCCCCTCCCTGGTCCAGACCTGGATCGATACCGGGAACGAAAACGATTCCCCGGACAAGATCGACGTGCCGTTCACGCTCACGCCGACCATGTTCCGCGTCGAGCCCGGCAAAGGCCAGACCCTGCGCATCATCTATACGAACGAGCCGTTGCCGACCGACAAGGAATCGCTGTTCTGGCTCAACGTGCTGGACGTCCCCCCGAAGCCAACCGCCGAAGACGAACGCAACCGTCTCCAGGTTGCCTTTCGCACACGGATCAAGCTGATGTACCGGCCGGCCGGACTGCCGGGTAAAGCCGAGGAAGCCCCAGCACTGCTCAAGTGGCACATCGCCAGGGACCCGCAAGCTAACGAGTATGTCCTGAAGACCGTCAACCCAAGCCCCTATGTCGTCAGCCTCGGCAGTGTCCAGCTGAAGATGGGTGGCAAGACCTTCGATGCAGGCATGGGCTATGTGCCCCCCGGTGGGTCGCAGACTTTTCCGGTCAAGGGCCTGGAATCGGCGCCAGCCGCGGATGCGACGGTCGAGTTCAGCAGCATCGACGATTGGGGCGGCAACAAGAATGCGCAAGTGCCCGTCGCCATGGACCCACGCCACTAGCCTGGCCGGCCAGCGCGGTTAGCGCGTCCTGACCAGCTTCACTGCTGGCTCAACAGAAATCTCACACAAGTAAGCGTCGCGCATCCGTGCGCCACGCATCAATGTCGGGCGGCAAGGTCGGACCGTAGAGCCGATGGCGTGGTCCGATCCATGCTCGCCTGATGATCTACTTCCGGAGTGTTTTCCATGCCGCCGATTCAGCGTCCGAATTCCGATATTGGCCACATGCCGCAGTTGCGGCCAATATGCGCATTGCTGCTGACCAGCCTGGCCGGCTGGCAGAGCAATGCGAACGCGGACGGTAGCACGCCGGAGACGCCGGAGGCGTTTCAGATCGCGCAGATCCAGTCCAAGCCACTTGAGTTCGAGAGCGGTTTTCTCAACAACAGCGGCGGCACCGTGGATCTCTCGAAGTTCCAGCGCAGCAATATCGTCCCGCCTGGCACGTACAGCGTCGATATCTATGTCGACCAGAACTGGGTGGGGCGCGCCAGCGTGCCGTTCAAGGCCGTGCCCGGCACGGCGGATGCCCAGCCCTGCTTCAACGAAGCGCTGCTGAAGCAGGCCGGGGTCAATCTCGGCAAGCTGCCTCACCATGTGAAGGCCTCCTTCGCCGATCCGGATGCCTGCGTGCGCCTCGGGCAAGCCATTCCGGACGCCAGCTCCAGTTTCGACTTCGGCGAGCAGCGACTCAATCTCAGCATTCCGCAGATTTCGCTGGTGCGCAACGCACGCGGATACGTCAGCCCCGACCAGTGGGATGCCGGCGTCCCCGTCGGCATGCTCGGCTACAACGCCAACGTCTACAGCACCAAGAGCCAGGGCAGCGCCGCGCAGACCCAGGGATACCTGGGCCTGAACGTGGGCGCCAACCTGGGAAGCTGGCATTTCCGTCACGACGGCTCGTACAGCCTGGATGACAAGGGCCGCCAGAAGTACCAGAACGTTGCCACGTATTTGCAACGGAGCCTGCCGTCGTTGTCGTCGCAGCTCGTCATCGGCGAGTCCTACACCTCCGGCGACCTGTTCGATTCCACCCAGTTCCGCGGGGTGCGCATCTCCACGGACGACCGGATGCTGCCGGATTCGCTGCGCGGCTACGCGCCGGTGGTGCGCGGCGTGGCCAACAGCAACGCAAAAGTCTCGATCTCGCAGAACGGCGTCAAGCTCTACGAAACCACGGTGGCGCCGGGTGCGTTCGAAATCGACGACCTCTACCCTACCGGCTACGGCGGCGACCTGCAGGTTGCCGTCACGGAAGCGGACGGTTCCGTGCATTCGTTCACCGTGCCGTATGCGGCCGTGCCGCTGTCGCTGCGCCCCGGCACCAGCCGCTACAGCGTGGTGGCGGGCGCCGTGCGCAATCAGCAAAGCTCGAAGAACCCGCTCTTCACCCAGGGCACCTGGCAGCACGGCTTCACCAACCTGCTGACCGGCTACGGCGGTATTACCGTGGCCGAAGGCTATGTGTCCGTGATGGCCGGCGGTGTGCTCAATACCTCCTACGGCGCGCTCGGGGGCGACATCACGCAGGCCCGCACCTCGATCCCGGGCGTGAAGCGCTTCGACGGCTCCAGCGTGCGGGTGAGCTATGCAAAGAACGTGGTGGCGACCGGCACCAACGTCTCGATCGCGGCTTACCGCTATTCGACGGCCGGCTACTTCGGGCTCAACGACGCCATGCTCGCCCGCGAGCAGGCCGAGCGCGGGCTGTCCATCGACACGGTCTACCGGCAACGCAATCGCGCCTCGCTCACGCTCAACCAGCGGCTCGGCGAGCGCGGCGGCAACATCAATGCCACCGCATCCACGGCAACGTACTGGAACCGCAGCGGCTCGGACGTCAGCTATTCGGTGGGCTACAGCAACGCCTACAAGAATCTTGGCTACAGCGTATCCGCCACCCGCCAGCGCAACTCGGGCGGGCAGATGAGCACGCTGTACTACGTCGGCCTGACGATTCCGCTGGGCCGCAAGGCGCCGGTGACGATGACCGGGAACATGCTGCACGATACCGCCGGGCGCACCCAGCTGCAAACGTCGGTCTCCGGCGCGGCCGGGGTGGACAACAATTTCTCCTACGGCCTGAACGCCAATCACGCGAGCGGCAACGGCAGTGCGACGACCAATGGCGGCGCCAACGTGATGTATCGCGCCCCGAATGGCGAACTCAGCGCCAGCGTCAGCGGCGGCGCGGATTACCAGCAGGCCTCCGTGTCCGCACGCGGCGCCATGGTGGCGCATCCGGGCGGCGTCACGCTGTCCCAGCCGCTTTCGGAAACGTTTGCGATTGTCGAAGCACCTGGCGCGGAAGGCGCGCGCGTGACGAACGCGTCGGGCGTGCGGATCGATAGCCGGGGCTACGCGATCGTGCCGTATCTCACGCCGTTCAACATGAATATGGTCGAGCTGGACCCGAAGGGCTTGTCGACCGATGTGGAACTCAAGGAAACGAGCCAGCGCGTGGCGCCGCTGGCGGGATCCGTCCCGATGCTGAAATTTGCCACCGAGTCCGGACGCTCCGCGCTGATCCAGCCCCGCCGGCCGAATGGCAAGCCGCTCCCGTTTGGCGCCACCGTGGTCAACGAGAAAGGCAAGGAAGTCGGCTCCGTCGGCCAGATGGGCAAGATCTTCGCGCGCGGCCTGGAGTCGCAGGGCGAACTCACCGTCAGGTGGGGCAAGGACGAATCGTCGGTATGCCACGTCCCCTACACCCTGCCGGAGCGAAAGAAAAAAGCAGGGCTGCAACCGCTGCAGCGCATCGACGCAGCCTGCGCGGATGGCGCGTCTCGTCCGAACTACGCATCGAATCAGCCGCGTCGCTAAAAACGAGGCTTCGGACTTTCGTAGGGGTACCGCACGCGGATGCAAGTGGCGGTCAACAAAGCGCCTGGCAAAACGCCGGTTTGCTCCCCTCTCCCACGAAACGGCAGAGGAGCCGGGGGAGAGGGCGGGCGCTCGCTCAACGTGATGCGCCTCGCTCTTGCGCAGGCCCGCCCTCTCCCCCACCCCTGCGAGCTACGGCAGCGGTGGATTCAGCCCAGCGATGCATCGACCCACACGAAAATCGGATGCACCTAAGAAACGGACCGGACATGCAGCGCTTGAGCACTTCAGAATCTGCGACAGAGAACAGGAGCAAACAAGATGAGTAACCCGAACGATCCAGACATGGATCACAAGAAACGCACCGTTTCCCGCCGCAAGGCCCTGCTTGGCTTCGCAGCAGCCAGTTTCCTATTTTTTCATTTTTCGGCGGCGCAGGCGGGGCCTTGTACGATCGAATCCGGCGGCGACTACCTGAGGGTCGATCTTCCCGCTTGGGACTCCGACGCGTTTGATCCTAACGTTCCCGACGGGACGGTTATCTTTTCCCGTTCGGGGCAAGCAACGGGAAAAGGCAGCTGGATCAGCTGTCCTGGCAATCTGGGCACAGGCAGCTATGAGGGGAAGGGGCCCGTGGGGGCCTTTAGCACCTATGCCACGTCGGTTAATGGTATCGGTGTGCGCATCAAAGGCGGCGTTAACGTCGACCAGTGGTGGCCACAAAAATCCAGCTGGGAGAAAAACAGGATCGAATTCGGCGGCGGCGGCGGCTTCACCGTGGAACTGGTCAAAACCGGCCGGATTACAGCGGCGGGGTTACTGACTGGCGAAATCGGCACAACGACGCTGGTCGATCAACAGAACCAGGTAATCCGGCGCATCTTCATCACCGGCTCGCTTCCCATCAGGCCGACGGTGCCGACATGCAGGGTGACCACGCCTTCCGTGACCGTGCCGCTCGGCTCGCTTTCGATCTACACACTCACCGCCGTTGGCCCGAAGACCGAAAGCCGGCCGTTCGAGATCCGGCTGCAGTGCTCGGGCGGCTCGCAAGGCACGGCCACGCGGATGTATATGACGATGACGGACGCCAGCGAGCCGTCGAATCGATCCACCTTGCTGTCCCTGTCGTCGAAGTCCAAGGCGACCGGCATCGGCATTCAGATTCTTCGCGCCAACGATAGCCTGGTCTGGTTTGGCGCCGATTCCTCCCAGAGCAACAATCAAAATCAGTGGTTCATTGGCGAGTACGGCAATACCGCGGTGACGATCCCGCTCAAGGCACGGTACTACCAGACCGCAGCGCACGTGACACCGGGAGTGGTGGATGCTCTCGCCACGTTCACGATGAATTACCAGTGATCACGGCAAGCGGCCGTTGATGGTGGCTCTGCCAACGGTCCCGCCTTACCGCCCTGGTGTCCGACCACCCTGCCGCCCACAATGCCTTAATGTCTCCTTGAAAACCCACCGATCGAGGGCGCCTTGCCCGCCGGCGGCATCGACCCGCCCTCGATGCGCCAACGACGAAGCGTAGCCTCGCCGATGGCACGCATTTTAGTACTCGTCCTATTTTAAACGACGTGCAATCTCGATATCCTTGTTGCTTCAGGACGCCTTGTCGCTGGCACCTGCACCATGCCGCTTCGGCCTATGGCCGTCGCAAGGCCGCGGGATGCAGACGGTAAGCAGCGCACTGAAGAACCCATCCATCTTTCAGCCCCAGGGACGATCAAGGTGACGACGCGTGGATGCAAGGCGACATCCGGAGCACCCATGCCGTCGTGTTGCCCACCCCCCTGGCAGCAACATATGTGAAGACCGAAGCGACCATCAAGCCAGGCACGGTTAGCGCGCAGCACGATCACGTTCTCGTATCCATGACGCCAACCGGTGACGGTGCTTGAAAGGGATGCGCTGGCTTTTCGAGCGGCGCAGGAAACCCTGACTTGATCAGAGGAGCACCGCTTGCCGCCGCAAGGCCATGCAAGTGCGTCGCTGGAAAAAAAGGATAGGACGCGCGGGACGCCGCGCAACGTTTGAGCAACGTTTGAGCAACGTTTGAGCAACGTTTGAGCAACGCAAAATCGATGAGATGAAAAGAATATAGGGGAAACGGGATGAGTGATCCGGGAACACTAATGCGCATCGCTGGATCGTATGCGCGCGCGAAGCGGTTGTTGAAATGGCTTTTGCCATTGGTGACCATGTTCCCGGCGATAGCCAATGCCGGTTGTGGCATACAAACTACCAGCGCACTCAGCATGGCTTTACCGGCCACCCTCAGCGGTTCGGCTGACAACCTCCTGCCGGGAATGCTATTTCCATCGACGAGCCCTGTTTCAGGATACGTCATCATGTACGACTACACTTCCCAGTGCGCCCAGAAGGATCTCCAGAATTTAACGATTGAGCCGCTTGGGCAAGTGGTCAGCGGGGTAACCTATACGGATGGGGGCCAGACTTATCCTGTCTATGAAACAAACGTACCCGGAATCGGTTATGCCTTTGGCTGGAGTTTTCAATACAACGGCCCATGGAACGCGGTCAAGCCCGGGATAACGGAGATATTTTCCGGCGCTTCGAGGGCGCTGACTGTCTACCATCGGGTTAGCCTGGTTGCAACAGGACGCCTTGTGGCGGGCAATTACACCCTGTCAAGACAGACGCTGTCCACCCTGACGGCGACCCTTGGAGATGGCACCAGCTTTCCCAAGAATGCCCTCTTTATCGGCTCAGGGACGCTCAACGTGGCGACAAGTGGATGCAAGGTGACATCCGGAGCGACCAATGCCGTGGTGTTGCCCACCTTGCTATCCCATAGCCTGAAGGCGGTCGGCGCGGTGTCGGATGCATCGGCATCCTTCTCCATCGCGGTGAAGTGCGACGCCAACGTGCGGTTGTACGCGACAGTCACGGACGCCTCGGCCCCCGCCAATACCAGCAATACGCTGACGCTAGCCGGCAATTCCACCGCAGCCGGCGTGGGCATTCAAATGTTCCGGTCTGGCGAAACCAAGCCGCTGGCGCTCGGTCCGGATTCGTCGGCAAAGGGAAACACCAACCAATGGTATGTCGGCCGCTCGTCGGCGTCGGGCGACACCTTCAACATTCCCATGGACGCAAAATATGTGAAGACCGAGCCGACCATCAAGCCAGGCTCGGTTAGCGCGCGCAGCACGATCACGTTCTCGTATCAATAGCGTCAGCCCTGCCGCTCCGTTGACAACGACTTGAAGACATAAGGACTCTCCAATGAAGATGAAGATGAATTCCCCGAGAAAATGGCAGTTATGGCAGCTTGCCTCGAAGGGCAGCGGATACTGCGCGCTGGCTACCGCATCCCTAGCAAGCCTGCCGCCGCAACAGCAGGACATGGCCCAGACCATCGCGGCCAGGCTCTTGCCACGCGACCGTTACTCCGACGTCAAGGCGGCGCTCTTGGTCCTTGTCGCGATGGAGCTGGGCGACGAGCCGGGCGATAAGGTGCGCGATGCGGGCCGCCCGCGAGCCGCCAGCACAGCCGTGGGGCGAGCGCTGCACTACGTCTACGCGCCCTGGAGCCTGCAATTTGCCTATCGCCAGCTTAATCACACCGGCCCGCTGCCTTGCTAATGTATTCGCTGCCGGTGCGCAAACGCACGGCGAAGCAGGCGCCGCCCCAGAGCCTCGATCTGCCGTGCGTACGACGATGCGCCGACCGTGTCGAGTCGTGCCGCTGCGTCGCACGGGATGTGACACCAACGCGGGCATCTAGCCCAGGCAGAGATGGGAACATGCACCCGATGGTGCATTGCGGCGTTCGGATGGCATTGGGAACTTTGATGGATCCGACACGTATATGGTAAATGGACTTCTTATGCTATTTAAAATTACTTCGAGCGCTCTAATCCTGGGCGTCATGTTTGTGTCTGAATCAGCGTTTGCTGGTTGTACGGTAAATCAGCGTCTTACTCCGTCGCCGGCGCTTCCGACCACGATCAGCCATATTCGAGATTCGTTGGCCCCAGGGATTCAGTTTCCGTCATCGACTGCCGGAAGCGCATATGTTGCATCAATCGAAATGGCCAGCTGCCAGATCGATCAAATCGTCGTAACGCCGCTCGGCAGAGTGGTTCCGGGTGTGACGTATCAGGGAAAAAACGGCCGCGCGGCTGTATTTGAAACCGGAATTCCCGGCATAGGTTACGCACTGGAAACAAGAAATCAAAACGAGTCATGGGTGCCTATTGGGGCTGGGCCAACTGTGTTTCCGGCCGGGCCATATGGCTCTGGCGGTTGGGGTTACCACCAGCAAGCGACGCTCGTCGTAACGGGGTCTGTCCCAACGGGAAACTATCGTGTCCCGGCTCAAACCACCTCGACCCTAGGCGCCATGCTGAATGGAACTGTCGTGTCGAATCGACTGTCGATAGGTATACCTGCATTGAGCATCACCGTTACGGCAAGAGCATGCACGATCACGTCCGGCGCGACCAACACGGTGGTCATGCCGCAGTTGGTGACGTATAGCCTGAAAGCGGTAGGAGATGTCTCTGCCGCCAAGTCGGCGCCGTTTTCGTTGGGACTCAAATGCGATGCGGGCGTCAGTGTCTATGCAACCTTGACGGATGCAACCAATCCCGCCAATACCGGCAATATCCTTAGCCTGGCGAAGAATTCGACGGCAACTGGCTTGGGTATTCAAATAATGAAGAAGGGTACGACCAGTCCGTTGAATTTTGGGCCGGATTCATCGGCCAAGGGCAATAAGAATCAGTGGCTGGTCGGTACATCGGCGGCATCTGGCAGTGTGATCTCGGTGCCCTTCGAAGCGCGCTATATCAAGACGGAGGAAACGATCAAGCCGGGTGCCATGAGCGCGCTCAGCACGATCACGTTTTCGTATCAGTAACATCCACCGGCCTCAACCGGCCTCAACCGGCCTCAACCGGCCTCAACCGGCCTCAACCGGCATTAACCGGCATCAACCGCTTTCGGCCCGGTCTGCCCTGCCGCCCCCGCTGCCGCCGCCCTCACCCGGCGATGCGGCAGCACGCATCGCCTGCCGCGCCGGGTTTTCTTGCAAATTCCGCCGCATTTTCAAACTTGTCCGATTGTCTTCCCTGCCCAAGACACTCAGAATCTTGTCACTTCGCTAACGACAGCAGCGACGCGCGATGCACGACCCGCACGCGCGGCACAAGACACCAAACGCAACACACAGCGACTGCCACCCTGGCCCATCAAGCGGCTCAGGCATTGGCGGGCTAGCGTTTCCGCAACAAACCTGCGCCTGCGTTCCAGGCAACGCGCGCAGCATGGGCAGCATGAAATCCATCCGTATGATCGGCGGCGCAGTGGCGCTGCTCCTGCTTCGGTCCCCCGCGGCCACCGCACAGTCACTGACGCCACATGCGGCTGCCGGGACCACAGAAACGACACGCCGCCAGGCGCAGCAGGTCGACGAGGCGCTGACGCGCGCCTCGTCCGCGGCGCCGGTGCTGTCGGGCGGCGAGGCGTCCGCGCACGCGACACTCGTCTTTCCTGCGGAGTCGCCCTGCTTCCATATCTCGCAGCTTGAATGGAAGAACGCCGAGGCGTTCGCATGGCTGGTGCGCGCCGTCCAGGTACAGGACGTGTGCGTCGGGTCCGAGGGCATCACGCGCCTGCGCGACCATCTGCGCTACCTGCTCATCGAGCGCGGCTATGTCACCACACAGGTGCTGATCGGCCAGCAAGACTTGCGCGCCGGCAAGCTGGAGATCGAGCTTGTGCCAGGGCGCATCGGCAGCATCGCCGAGACCGGCGATGCGCCGGGCCGCCGCCAGATGGCGATGCCGATGGCCGAGGGCGACGTGCTCAATCTGCGCGATCTCGACCAGACGCTGGAGAACATCCGCACCGTGGCCGGCGACGCATCGGTACGGATGGTGATGGAGCCCGGCAAGGAATTTGGCCAGACCGATCTCGCCATTCACCATGCGCCAGCGGTGCGCCGCTGGCGCGCCGTCGTCACCGCCGACAACTCCGGCATCGACGCGACAGGCAAGAACCAGCTCGGCGGCGTGCTGGTGGTCGACTCGCCCCTGGGACTGTACGACCAGCTCATCGCCACCTACAACAACGACGCGCACTTGCGCAACCATACCGTGGGATCGCGCGCGATGGGCCTGCAATGGACGGTGCCGTATGGCTATGGCTCTTTCTGGCTGGGCGCGAACCAGTATGATTTTCTGCAGACGATCGCCACGACCGCCGGCAACCTGCCCTACACGGGCCGCACGCGCACGTTCGAGGTGGGCGCCAGCCACGTGGCTTACCGCACCGGCACCATGAAGGGCACGGTGCGCGCCAAGCTGTCGCGGCGCTCGGACGACGTCCGGCTTGGCGAATGGCCGATCGGCGTGCAGACGCGCGACATCACCAGCTACACGCTCAGCTACGCCCACTATCAACGCGCGCGCCGCATGACGTTCACCGGCGGCCTTAGCCTGCGCGGGAGCATTCCCGCGTGGTCGGCCAACAGCGGCTATGTAAGCGGCAGAACGCAATGGAACGGCCGCTACAGCATCCTCAGCGCCAACGCTGGCGTCGACGTGCCCTTCTCTGTCGGCCGGCAACGGCTGGGCTATCGCGCCAGCATGAATGCGCAGGCTGCGCCCAATGCGATTCCAGCAACCGAAATGCTCTCGATCGGCAGCCGGTACAGCGTGCGCGGCTTCGATGGCTCGCGCACCCTGGTGGGGCAAAGCGGATGGGTGCTGCGCAATGAAGTCGCGCTGGCGATCGGAAACACCGGGCAGGAAGCCTATGCCGCGGCCGACGCGGGCGCCGTGGGCGGCAGCGTGACGCGCGAACTCGCCGGGCGAACGCTCGTTGGCGCGGCGCTCGGGATCCGGGGCGCGTACGGCAAGGTTGGCTACGACGTGTCGGTCGGCATGCCGGTGGCCAAGCCGGCCGGGTTCGAGGCCGCCCGGGTGACGGTGGCCGTGCAGCTATCGATGAAGCTTTGATATTGGGTTCGTCCGGGTTTCGGGTGTTGCGTGTTGCGTGTCGTGTTTCGTGTGGGTACTGCATGCGAGCACGCGTTGCCGGAAGCAGAACGCTGTTTTGCTCCCCTCTCCCATGAAATGGGAGAGGGGAGCCGCGACAGCGCTGGATTTAGCCCAGCGATGCATCGACCCACGCCAAAACCGGACGAACCGAAATTGCATTGATCCACAACCTGACGGAGGAAGCCAACCACAGCCATCACTGAATCTCCAGCACCCTGACCCGGCATGCCCGCCCCCAATCGGCACGGATCTCCGTATGCCGGCGGCCTGCCGTCTCTCACTCTACTTACCATGGCCCAAATGATGAAAAAGACATCCATGATTGCCCGCCCGCCCAGCTGCAGCACCCTGCTGCGCGCCCTGTTGCTGGCCGTCCCGGCACTTCACGCCTCCATCGCTTCCGCACAGATCAGCGCGGCACCTGGTGGCCCGGCAATCGGCGCGACCGCCAATGGTGTGCCGCTCGTGCAGATCAACGCGCCAAACGCCGCCGGCGTATCGCACAACCAGTTCCAGAACTACAACGTGGGCGCCAATGGCCTGGTGCTCAACAACAGCGCCAACGGCGCTGCCACGCAGATCGGCGGCAACGTCGCGGGCAATGCCGCGCTCGCCAATGGCGCCGCCAGCGTCATCCTGAACGAGGTGGTCGGCAGCTCCCGCACCATGTTGAACGGCGCCACGGAAATTGCCGGGCAGCGCGCCGCGCTGATCGTCGCCAACCCGAACGGCATCTCCGTCGATGGCGGCAGCGTGCTGAACGCCTCCCGCGTCACGCTGACCACGGGCACCCCGACGCTGACCAGCGGCGGCTCCGTGTCCGGCTTCGTGGTGGATGGCGGCGACATCGCCATCACCGGCAGGGGCTTCGATGCCAGCACGGTGGACAAGGTGGACCTGCTGTCGCGTTCCATGAAGATCGACGCGGCGGTCCGTGCCAAGGACCTGATCCGCGCCGTGGCGGGCCGCAACGATATCGCCTATGACGGCGACCGTATCGATGCCGTGGAAACCAAGGGGACCGATCACGTGCCCGTGCACGCGATCGACGTGGCCGCGCTTGGCGGCATGTACGCGAACGCCATTTCGTTGCGAAGCACCGAAGGTGGCGCCGGCGTGAACATCGCGGGCAAGGTGCAGGCGCTCACGGGTGACCTGAAGATCGAGAAGACCGGCCTGGTCATCACGACGCCGGACCAGAACGGTGAGAAGGTCAGCGGTGAGAAGGTCAGCGACGACAAGGCCAGCGGCGAGACGGTCAACACCGAAGTCGCGCCCGGCTTCGTCGTAGCCGAGAAGGCCACCGAGGACAAGATCAGCGTACAGTCCGGCGCGCAACTGCTGGCGGCGGGCGCCACCGATATCCGTTCGAACAGCGTGGACAATGCCGGTGCCATCAGCGGCAAATCCGGCGTCTCGGTCAAGTCGGCGGTGCTGATCAATGACGGGACCATCGCCTCGGACGGCAACGTCACGCTGAACACGGCCACGCTGCAGAACAAGAAGACCATCAAGGCCGGCGGCGCGCTCACGGCCAATACGTCCACCATGGGCAATAGCGCCGACGGCACGATCGAATCGGAGCAGGATCTTTCGGTCAAGAGCGCAACCCTGATCAACGATGGCGTGATCCGCACCAACGCCGGGAACCTCAACGTAGATGCCACCGCCACCAATAACAAGGGTACGCTCGCTAGCGCGACTGGCACCACCAAGGTGAAGGCGACGACGTTCACGAACGCCGGCAAGATCACCGCGAGCCGGGACCTTTCGGTCAATACCACGACCGCCAGGAACGAAGGCACGCTGTCCAGCGAGCACGGCAACCTCGACTTCTCCAGCCTCACGTTCACCAACGTCAACAGTTTGTCCGCCAAAGAGGGCAAGGTGAAGGTGCAGTCGATGATCTACTCCAACGCCGGGACCATCGAGCAGGCCCAGGTGGTGGCGCAGGTCAAGCCTGTGGAGCCGGCCAAGCCTGTGGAGCCGGCCAAGCCCGTGGAGCCGGCGAAGCCTGTGGAGCAGGTCAAGCCCGTGGAGCAAGCCAAGCCTGTGGAGCCGGCGAAGCCTGTCGAGCAAGCCAAGCCGGTGGAGCAAGCCAAGCCCGCGCAGGTCTTGCCGGCACAGGTCTGGCCCGGACAGCAGCAGTGGTCCGCTCAGCAGGTCTGGCCCGCACAGCAGTGGCCCGTCCAGCAGGTCTGGCCTGCGCAGCAGTGGACCGCGCCTACGCAGCAGTGGGCCTCCGCGCCTGCGCAACAGTGGACCGCACCTGCGCAGCAGTGGGCCGCGCCGGCGCCGGTCGCTAACCCCTGGTGGCCAGCGACGCCCGTCAGCTGGAACACGCGCTGGTATTGAGGTGCGCAAAGAGGTGCTGAAGGCATCCGCCGCATGACGCGGCACGGATGACCCAAGGCAAGGCGGGCGCCGACACGACGCCCGCCTTTCGGGGCAGATCGCATGTCAGCCTTGCTGCCCGTTCATTCGAACGCTGCCGCTCAGGGCGGCGACCTTCTGCCGCGCCCTCGTCGGATCTCGATCAGAAATTCAGAGATTGAGGAATTCAGAAATTCAGAAATGGCATGCACGCAGGCATCCGCTGCGTTGTGGCCAAGAGCCGAAGCAGGTCGGCATGCTTCGATGCGACCGTTGACTTGGCTGACCTTCGCGGCGCCAGCAAAAAAACCCAGACTGTCACGGGGATAACAGCCTGGGGCGCGATTGCGGGTTGGAGGGGGTCACCCACTCTGCAAAGGTAGATCATCGACACATAGGGGTATGCCGACAAACAAAAGTCTAACGAGATTTCACGGTGCAGGAAATCGGATAAGTCTGATTTTTATGGCGCTCGTAATCGGATAAGTCCGAATTGATCAAGCCAGTGCGATTGCCTTTCTCCTCAGTCCAGGCGCGCATTGACGCCAAAAAGGAGGAAATCAAGAGCCGATCCTGCCGTGATGCAGAATCGGATTTGTCCGATTTTCATCTCATGTTAGCGATGCTAATATCGTTCCACTGATCAGCTTCGCCCGGATAGGCCGGCAGCGTTGCGTCGCTTTTGCGCTTCGGAGGTAAGCCTTGTCTAATTCCGTTATTCCTTCCCAACTCGATGTGCCGCCACCATGGGGCACGCGCTTCGATATACGCGATACGCTCGCTGCGTACCGTGCCGAGGCCGTTAAAGTCCATCTTGCCGCCACGCGCCCCACCCAGATGCGGGCATTGCGCCGCGAGCGGCTGCGCGGGCTGGCCGCCGGCGCGGTGGGCTGTGGCACGGCGGCGGTGGCGGCGTGGCTGGTGGCGACCTGGTTGACGGGCCCCGCGCCTGCGCCCTTGCCCGCGCCCTTGCCCGCATTCAAGCCGGTGTCCATGCCTGTGCCCTCGCCCGTGTCCCCGCCTGAGCGATCGTCCGCGCCGGATGCCGGGCTGCAGGCCGCGGTGGCCGAGCAGCCCGAAGCCGTGGCGGCCGCGGTTGGCTCGCCCGCGCCCGCGGCTCCTCTGCCCGCCCCTTTGCAGGCGGAGAACGCAAGCCCCAGCGCAACCAGCAACACAGCCAACAGCACAGCCACCCACGCAAGCACCAGCCCCATCGCCGCTCCGGTCCAGTACGCCGTAGCCCGCGGGCACGCGTATGCCGCGCCGGTTCCTGCCAGGCAAACGGCCGCGCGCAGCGCCAGGGCGCCGGCTGCCTATGACGCGGGCGATAGCGCTGACGATCACCCGGGCTATAGCGCCGGCTACAGGTTGGCTGTGCCGGCATACGATGCCAGCTCGCGCCCGAGCGCCGTGGCCTATCTGCCGCCCGACTCGCATATCACGTTGCATGAGCACCCCCGGCTGATTGACGAGTAAGGCTGCCGCCTTCCACGCGAGCCGATTTCATCGGCTCGATCCCGGTCGCCGTGGCAGAGAGACTCGCCGCGAACCAAGCGAAACGCGCGTCGCTCCCGGCCAGCATCCCGACATCGGCTTTTCCAAGCGCCCGCTTCGATTTCGCTTTCGATTTCTCTGTCGGTTAAGCAATGCCCCGTGCCTGGAGGCCGCGCTGTGTCGTTGAGCACCATGCTTTTCGTACTTGTCTGATTCAAATCTGGCGAATGCGTATTTAGAATGGCCTGCTGTTCAATCACTCCCAACGCTACCCGTCA
The DNA here is from genome assembly GCF_054515855.1 of Cupriavidus sp. PET2-C1. Lineage (NCBI taxonomy): Bacteria > Pseudomonadati > Pseudomonadota > Betaproteobacteria > Burkholderiales > Burkholderiaceae > Cupriavidus > Cupriavidus sp. PET2-C1. The sequence goes on along the minus strand of NZ_CM137259.1, from coordinate 1,935,620 downwards.
ACGCCTCCACATACGTCATTATTTTCAGTAGCGGATCGAGATCCGGTGCATTTGGCCTGTGGCGGAATAGGCCAGGCACTCCGCCATGAAACTGCAACCGACTCCAATTTCCATCGCCATCCTGATGGTGCTGTTCCCGGTCATTCCGCTGGCCACGGCAGCAACGGCTTACCCCGGCATCGATCTTTCCACACCCGATGGGGAAACCCGTGTGCTCATGCCCGGTGACACGGTCACGCATGCGGACGCCGGCGCAGCGGTCAATATCCGTGGCGCCAACAATGCCCTCTCGGGCAACGGCGTAAGCATCCAGTCCGGCATCGCAGGCACGAGCGCCAGCGCGCGGGGCGTCACCGTCAGCGCCGGCGGCACACTGGCACTGTCCGACAGCAACATCACCGCACTGGGCAGCTTCGATGCCAATGCCTTGGTCGTTCGCGATGCGGGCAGCAAGGCAACCCTGAACGACACGCGGATAAAGACCGAGGGTCAATACTCCCACGGCGTGCAAGCCATCGACGGCGGGCGCGTCGAGATGACCGGGGGCTCGGTTTCCACCCAGGGTAGCGAAGCCCATGGCCTGAACGCGGCGGGCACGGACGCCATGATTACCGCCCACAAAACGCAAATCACCGTCCTTGGCGAGGGCGCCTCGGCAGTCCACGCGGCGGATGGTGCCAGCGTCGTCCTGGATCAGGCAAAGCTCAATGCCACTGCCACCACGCAATGGGGCGGCAAAGGCATCAGTGTCGACCGTGGTACCGTGACCGCAACCAACACCGACATCGTCTCGGTCCGCGGCACCGGCATTCACGCGTCCGGCGGCAGCGTCTCGTTCTCCAATGGCACCATCGACGCGTATCGCGACGGCGTGTATCTCACCAGGGCCGGCGGAGCGGAATTCACCCCGTCCGAAGCCGATTTGCGCGATGTGGTGGTGCATGCCGAGACGGGTTCCGGCATCGACGCAAACGCTGATGGCGTCCGTGCCAGGCTGGAACGCGTGCAGATCAGCAGCAATGGTTCGAACGTCGCTGGCATCCGGGTTCCGAGCGAGAGCGTTGTGGTGACCAAGGACGTCTCCATCAAGATGACCGGGGAAAAAGGCGTGGGCGTGGAAAACCGGGCGGGCACAGTCACCATGGACGGCGGCTCGATCACGACGCGTGGCGAAAGCGGGCACGGCATCTACGTCTCCGAACTCTATAGCGGCAGCGGCAGCAGCGCGACGACCACCGCGCGCGGCGTCGCTATCGAGACCTTCGGCAACGCTGCCATCGGTGTGGTCTCGCGCCTGTCCGGGTCCAACGTCGAGCTGGAAGGTGGCTCGGTCACCACCCACGGCCACACTGCCTACGGCATGCTCGCCAACGGCGCGCGCCTGGACGCAACAGGTACCATCGTGCGCACCGCTGGCGCCGGCTCCCACGGGCTGATGATGGGCAACCAGGGCGCGCAGGCCAGCCTGGACGGCGTCGACATACGCACCGGCGGCACAGGCGCCAATGGCATCCTGGCCTACTCGAACACGCCCGGCGTCGACAACGCGATATCGATCCGCAACAGCCATATCGAGACCGAGAACGGCAATGGCATCTCGGTCGAAGGCAGCGGCCTCGTCGCTAACCTGGTCGACACCACGATCATCGGCAGATCCAGCAGCGGCGATGGCGCCTTGTTGTACGTGGACGAACGGCACCCCTCCTCGCCGGGCGGCGATGTGGTTGCCGCACGCCATGTGCAGCTCAACGCGCAGCGCAGCCACCTGGAGGGTGACGTGGTGCTCGACAGCGGGTCGGCCAGCGTGACCCTGCGCGACCACTCCGTGCTGACCGGCGCCCTGCTCAACAACGCCGGGCGGACGGTGGATACGATGAGCATCGACGACAGCAGCACCTGGCGCGTGCGCGGCAACTCGACGGTGGCGCGCCTGGACAATGCCGGCACGGTGTCATTCGCCACCCCGGGCAGCGCGTTCAAGGTGCTGGACGTGACCGGCAACCTCAGCGGCGGCGGCCTGTTCGAAATGCGCACCGACCTGGGCGCCGGCCAGGGCGACCTGCTGCGCATCGCCGGTACCGTGGCGGGCAACCACCGCGTGCTGGTCGCCAACAGCGGCGCCGAGCCGCTGGCCGGGGGCGGGTCCCTGAGGATCATTCAGAGCGAGGGCGGCCCGGGTTCTTTCGTGCTCGCCAACCGCGATCAATTGGTAGATGCCGGCACCTATCGCTACGCGCTGAAATCCAGCGACACGGTGGGCGGGCGCCCCACCGACTGGAGCCTCGTCAATAACAGCGAGCTGTCGCCGGAAGCGGTGACGCCGCCGGACCTGTCCCAGATTGCGCCACCCGGCCCCAGCGACCTGTCCACGGCCGCCAACGCCGCGATCAATACGTCCAGCGCCAGCACCGCGCACGCGATCTGGTATGCCGAAAAGGGCACGCTGGCCAAGCGCTTGGGCGAGTTGCGCCAGGGCAAGAACGAAGGTGGCGTCTGGGTGCGGGGTTTCGGCGAGCGCCAGAAGCTCGACAACCGCGGCGGCCGCTCGTTCGAGCAGACCGTGGGCGGCCTGGAGGTCGGCGCCGACAAGTACCTGCCGGTCGAAGGCGGGCGCTGGTATGTCGGCGGCATGACCGGATACAGCTCGACCGACCGTCGCTTTCGTGACAAAGGCACGGGCGGCGCCGATAGTTACCACCTCGGCGGCTATGCCACCTGGCTGGCTGATGCCGGCTGGTACGTCGACAGTGTGTTCAAGGCTAACAGCATCCAGCAGAACTTCGCGGTGGTGGCGACCGACGGCCAGTCGGTGAAGGCCGATTCGCACCAGAACGCCATCGGCGTGTCGGTGGAAGCCGGCCGCCAGATGCCGTTCGGCGTCGGCTGGTTCATCGAGCCTCAGGTGGAGCTGTCGCTGCTGCGCGCCAGCGGCGCCAGCTACCGCGCCAGCAACGGCCTGCAGGTTGATGCCGGCAGCGGCAATTCGATGCGCTTGCGCGTTGGCTCCCTGCTCGGCCGCCGCATTGCATTGGCCAATGGCAACGCCGTGCAGCCCTACGTCAAGCTGAGCCTGTCGCAGGAACTCGACGGCAGGAGCACGGTACGCACCAACGGCGTGGCTACCCGGACCGATCTCTCCGGCAGCCTTGCCGAGCTGGGCGTGGGCGTTGCCGCGTCACTGGGCACGAACCACCACCTGTACGCCGACTACGGGTACGCAAGCGGCACCAGGCTGGACAAGCCGTGGGCGGTCAGCATGGGCTACAGGTACAGCTGGTGACCACAGCCCCGCACCCAGGCCCAAGCCGCCCATATCGAATCAGGACGCCAACGCGCGGTTGCCTATGGCTGCGCGTGGTTTTGTGAGGCTTCGTGAGGTTTCGTGAGGTTTCGTATCCCCGACTCTGACATCAGGAAGAAAGGAGAATCCCAAATGCAGGAAAAAGCGCAAGGAAAATTGCAAAACATAGTGCAACAAAAACGCGCGCTGGCTCGCCGTGCGGCGGCCGCCGCCCTGCTGCTTGCCGCCGTCAATGCCGGTGCCGCAACGTCGGCACAACCCAGCGAGCTTGACGACGGGCGGGCCACCCAGCTGAGCGGCCTGGTGGCAACCATGTATCCCGAGCTGGACGCCTTGTACAAGGATCTGCACGCGCACCCCGAGCTTGCATTCGCCGAGACCCGCACGGCATCGCGGCTCGCCAGGGAGATGCGCACGCTCGGGTTCGAGGTGACCGAGAATGTGGGAAAGACTGGCGTGGTGGCCCTGTACCGCAACGGCCCGGGCCCAACCATCATGGTGCGCACCGACATGGATGGCCTCCCCATGGAAGAGAAGACCTCGCTGCCCTATGCTAGCAAGACAGTCACCACGTGGAACGGGCGCGAGAGCTTCGTTGCGCATAGTTGCGGCCACGACTTGCACATGGCGACCTGGGTAGGCGCCGCGCGTGCCCTGGTCGCCATGAAAGGCCAGTGGCGCGGCACCTTGATGTTCGTGGCGCAGCCGGCCGAAGAGATCGGCGCCGGCGCCAGGGCCATGCTGGCCGACGGACTGTTCACGCGCTTTCCCAAGCCTGACACGGCGCTCGCCTTGCACACGGATCCCCGGCCTTACGGCACGGTCAGTTACAGCGTGGGCCCGATGACGTCTGCCGCCAGCGCATTCGAGATCCTCTTCAAAGGCCGTGGCGGACACGGCTCCGCACCCAACAAGGCGCTGGACCCGATCATCATTGCCGCGCGATTCGTCACGGATGTGCAGGCCGTTACGAGCCGGGAAAAAGATCCGATGGCATTCGGCGTGATCACCGTCGGCGCGCTCCAGGCAGGAAGCTCGGGCAACATCATTCCCGACAGCGCGGTCTTGCGAGGCACAATCCGCGCTTATGATTCCGGGGTCCGGGCACTGCTTGTCGACGGGGTGCGGCGCGTTGCGCAGGCATCGGCAAGCGCGGCCGCTGCCCCCGAGCCGGAGATCACGATTACGGACAATGGCCTCGGTGTGGTGAACAGCGAGACTGTGGTCGCACGCGTCGAGGCCGCGCTGCAGACGGGCCTGGGCAAGGACAAGGTGGCCCGTACGCTGCCGCTCACGACCAGCGAGGATTTCGCGGAATACGGCGGCGAGGGGGTGCCTTCGATGTTCTTCCTTGTGGGAGTGCTTGACCCTGAAGACGTCTCGGCCGCAAGCAAGAGCGGCGGCAAGCCCCTGGTGTTCAATCACTCGCCCTACTTCGCCCCGGTGCCCGAGCCGTCGATCAAGACCGGTGTCACCGCCATGAGCCTGGCCGTGCTTAGCCTGCTTGCGGCACCCTGAATGCGCTTCGCCGTGCGATGTTCCTGTCGGCCTCCTGATAGGCGACCGGCGCCTCGGGCTCGAGCTCGGCCCGGCTGCGCACGTAGGAGATCGTCGCGCGGACATCCTCGATCTGCCAGGCAGGACCGATCTCTTGCCGGGGCTGCCCGCCGCTGCGGCCCAGCCGCCGGAAATCGAACGTCAGGGCCGCGATGCCTTCATTGACAACTGCCGCCGCGTAGTCCTCCAGGTCACCTCACTGGAAATCAGGACGACGGAGAAGACAGATCTAAGCATGACGAAAGACAGGCGGCGCGAAGCATCAGCGCGCCGAGTCCAGCACCTCGCTGTCCTTCAGCACGTTCTGGGCCTTGGTGTAGCTCTCGATCAGCAACTGGTACGCCGGGAAGATCTTGGTATAGATCTCGGCCCACTGCATGGCATCATCCCTGTGCCAGGTCTTCTGCAGTTCTGAGGCGACCGCGGCAGTGTCCATCGGTACCACACCAGCCTGTACAACACGGGCAAGCGTAATCTCTTGAGCCATCTTCGAGTACGTGCCAGACGCATCGACTACGGCGAAAACCCTGTAGCCATCCGCGGCAGCGCTAATCGAGGGAAAGGCCATGCACACGCTCGTAATGGTGCCCGCGATGATCAGCGTCTTGCGGCCGGTGGCCTTCACCGCCGCCACGAAATCCGGATTGTCCCAAGCATTGATTTCGCCTTTGCGGGCGACATACTGGGCGTGCGGCGCGTTTTCGTGAATCTCCGGGATCAACGGACCATTGGGCCCTTGCGGCACGGAGGCCGTGGTGATGACCGGCAGCTTGGAAAGCGTAGCCATCCTTGCCAAGGCTGCGGCACGGGCGCGCAGTTCAGGCATGGGCATATCGCCCACCGTCTGGAACAAACCGCTCTGATGGTCGATCAGCAGCATGGCCGAATCGCTGGGGTCAATAATCGGGCGCTGGCCATTGAAGTTAGCAGGTGTGCTCATCGTGCTTCTCCTTGGGGGTGAAGGTGCATCTGCACCAAGTTTTGAATGTTCTGCCACCATGTGCCGGCAGAACAGGAACGACTTAACCATCTGACCAAAGCGCCTACTGTTGAAGTCGGCATAGGCCTGGAAGATGTCTTGCTGGCTGATCATCACGAAGTGTCGTCGCGGCTAGAGCATAGGTGTGAGGCGGCATGGCCGGTAGACTGCCAAAGTGGGCGACAGAGTCCTATGTCGAGAACGATGGGGCCGCTCTTCTCGTGCAAGCGCTGACGGATCCTGAGCTAGGGAATTGGCATTCACAGCCCCCATGTGGGTCGGCGAGCCGGTGTTTGGGGCGTGATAGAGTTCGCAGGGTACCGGCGGATGGCGAGTAGGAACCAATGAAGACGCTGCTGATCGTCTACCACACGATGACCGGGGGAACAAAGCAGATGGCCGAGGCGGCAGCCGACGCGGCGCGTATGCAGCCTGACGTCGCGGTCAGGCTGCAGCGGGCGGCCGAGACCGGTCCGGACGATGTGCTGGCGGCCGACGGCTATCTGTTCGCGACGCCGGAGAACCTGGCTGCGATGTCCGGGCTGATGAAGGACTTCTTTGATCGCTGCTACTACGCGGCGCTTGACCGCTTGAACGGCCGCCCGTACGCGGCCATGATCTGCGCCGGCAGCGACGGGCAGAACGCGCTGCGTCAGGTCGAACGCATCGCTACCGGCTGGCGGCTCAAGTGTGTGGCGCCGGGCCTGATCGTCTGTACCCATGCACAGACACCCGAACGCATTCTGGCACCCAAGGAGATCGGCGCCGAGGACCTGGCGCGCTGTGCCGAGCTGGGCGCTGGCTTGGCGGCGGGTCTTGCGCTTGGCGTCTTTTGACGTCGAATCCCGTCACGTTCGGGCTTGGCGCGATAAGCCTCCCGCCACCACGCGCCTGCGACTGATAGTCAACTTTCTTCCTCCGTCCCGCCTGTTGCGCCTGTTGCACCGCAGCACGGCCTTAATGCTGCCTTAATCCCGCACGAACTAGTATCTGGCAATCCTTGCGGTGGCAGGAGTCCGCCGCGCCAAGCCTAACGTCGAAGGAGTTCAACATGACAGCACGCCCCAGCTACGAGGCCAGCGCCGCAGCGGCCAGCAAAGTGCCGGAAGTCACACTGGCATTCTGGCTGATCAAGATCGCCGCGACCACGCTCGGAGAGACCGGCGGCGATGCGCTGTCCATGACGATGGGACTGGGCTACCTGGTCAGCACTGCGATTTTTGCGGCGGTGTTCCTGGTGGTGGTCTGCGCCCAGGTGCGCGCCAGGCGCTTCCAGCCGCTGCTGTACTGGGCCACCATCGTGGCCACCACCACGGTCGGCACGACCCTGGCGGACTTCGCGGACCGCTCGCTTGGCATCGGCTACGCCGGGGGATCCACGTTGCTGGCGCTGCTGTTGCTGCTGTCGCTGGCGTTGTGGTATCGCTGGCTTGGCACGGTCTCGGTCGACAGCGTGCATTCGCCGCGCGCCGAGCTGTGCTACTGGGTCACCATCATGTTCTCGCAGACGCTTGGCACGGCGCTGGGAGACTGGACTGCCGACACGGCCGGGATGGGCTACGTGGGCGGCATGGCGATCTTCGGCTCGCTACTGGCATTGCTAGCCCTGGCCTACTACCGCACGCGGATCTCACGCACGCTGCTGTTCTGGGCGGCCTTCATCCTGACGCGCCCGCTCGGGGCGGTGGTGGGCGACTTCCTCGACAAACCCCTGCAATCCGGCGGGCTGGCACTGGGTCGCTTCAGTGCTTCGGCAGCGCTGCTGGGCTTCATGGCGCTTTGCCTGCTGCTGATGCCGCAGCGGGCCGCAGCCCGGGCCCGGCACTAGCGGCTGGCCCCCGGATCCGCTTGCTTGCTGCCGGCTTGACGTCGGCTTGATGTCGATCAACCGCCGGGACGGTGCCGTATCTATAGTGGTATTTGGCCTAGCTTCATCCCGCCGTAGCTTGATCGTTTCCACCCGCCAGGAGTGCGCCATGAACGACGTCAGATCCGCATTTTCCGTACACCGCGCCACGCTACAGCGCGATGTCAACGTCCTGCTAGCCGATGTGCAGGCATTGCTGCGCGACGCTGCCGCCTTGACCGGCGAGCAAGCCGGCCAGGCCCGCGAGCAGTTCAAGGCGCGGCTGGAGGCGCTGCAGCTGCGCCTGCGCGAGTTGCAGGCGCAAGGCCGCGGCCAGGTGCGCGATCTGGCCGATGCGGGCGAAGCGTACGTGCATGCGCACCCATGGCGCGCGCTTGGCGCGGCCGCGGCGGTTGCCGCCGTATGCGGGGGGCTTGTCGCCATGTTGGTCGCGCGCCGCGATTGATGACCGCAACATGGCGCCCGCGCAGCCTCGCTACCACCGCTGGCTCAACCTCGGGCTTCTGGCGATCTGCGCGCTCACGCTGAGCGCGGGATCGCTGCTGTACTGGTTCGAATCGGCGGCGCTCGCGCGCACCGTGTGGCTGATCGGCGTCCTGCCGGTACTGATTGTCCTGGCCGCCAGCACCGTGCTCGCGGCGTGGCGCCGCAATGCCGGCGTGGATGTCCTGGCTCTGCTGGCCATCGGCTTCGCATGGTGGCTGGGCGAGCACTTTGCCGCCGCCGTGATCGCCCTGATGCTGGCCAGCGGACGCGCGCTGGAAAGCTACGCGCAAGCGCGCGCCGCCAGCGAGATGAGCGCGCTGCTGCGCCACGCGCCGCGCGAAGCCAGCCGTATCGAAAACGGCGAATGGCACCCCGTACCGCTGGACCGTGTGCGCCCCGGCGACCGGCTGCTGGTACGCACGGGCGAAGTGGTGCCTGCCGATGGGACGTTGCTCCAGGCTGCCGAACTGGATGAATCCACCCTGACCGGCGAGGCCATGCCGCTGCGCCGCGCGCCGGGCGAGCCACTGCGCAGCGGCGTGGTCAACGCCGGCGCGCCGTTCGAGATGCTTGCTGGCGCCACGGCGGCGCAAAGTACCTACTCGGGCATTGTCCGCCTGGTGATGGAGGCGCAGCAAAGCCGCAGCCCGTCCATGCGCCTGGCCGACCGCTACGCCCTGCTGCTGGTGCCGCTGGCGCTGGCCGTGGCCGGCGCGGCCTGGATCATGACCGGCGACGCGCACCGGGCGCTCGCGGTGCTGGTGGTAGCCACCCCCTGCCCGCTGATCCTGGCGGTGCCGGTGGCCATCGTCTGCGGCATGTCGCGCGCTGCCAGCCGGGGCATCCTGGTCAAGAGCGGCGGTGCGCTGGAGCGGCTGGCGCAGTGCCGCGTGCTGTTTTTCGACAAGACCGGAACCCTGACCACGGGCCAGGCCCGCGTTTCGGCCATCGAGGCGGCGCCGGGACACGCGCAGGACGAAGTGCTTCGCCTCGCGGCTTCGCTGGCACAAGCCTCGGTGCATGCCAGTTCCCGCGCGCTGGTCGCCGCGGCGCGCGAGCGCGGCCTGGCGCTCGCGTTGCCGGGCGAGGTCGCGGAGGATCCCGGCGCCGGCCTGCGCGGCAGGATCGGCGGGCATGTGGTCACCATCGGCTCCCTGGCGCACGTGGCCAGCGCAACCGCGCCCATGCCGTGGATGACGGCATGGGTACGGCGCATGGGCCATGAAGGCGCATCGGCTGTCTTTCTTGGCGTCGATGGCGCCATGCGTGGCGCGCTGCAGCTCGCGGACCAGATCCGGCTTGACACGCCCCGCGCGCTCAGGCTGCTCAGGCAGGCCGGCATCCAGCGCATGGTGATGCTGACCGGCGACCGCGACGACGTGGCGCAGATGACAGGCGCGATGCTGGGCGTGACGCAAGTGCGCGCCCAGCAGACGCCCGCGCAAAAGCTCGCGGCGATCCGCGAGGCGCAGCGCAACGACACGGTCATCATGGTTGGCGATGGCGTCAACGACGCGCCCGCGCTGGCCGCCGCCGACGTCGGCGTGGCAATGGGCGCGGCAGGCGCGGCCGCGTCGGCGCAGGCTGCGGACGTGGTACTGCTGGTCGACCGCCTGGACCGCCTGGCCGAGGCGATGCAGATCGCCCTGCGCACGCGCCGCATCGCCGTGCAAAGCGTGGTGGCGGGCATGGCACTGTCGCTGGCGGCCATGATCGCGGCCGCATTCGGCTACCTGCCGCCGCTGGCGGGCGCGCTGCTGCAAGAACTGATCGACGTCGTTGTGATTCTCAACGCGCTGCGGGCACGCAAGCCGGGGCCCGAATGGCAGCCCGCGCAAATCACGGCGGCCGAGGCCGCCAAACTGAAGACCGAGCATAGCGAGCTGGGGCAGGTGCTCGACCAGGTACGATCGATGGCGGATCGCGTAGCCAGCCTCCCCGGCGAAGCCGCCGCCGCCGAACTGGCGGCGCTCAACGAGGCACTGCGCGCGCAATTGCTTGCGCACGAGCTCCACGACGACGCCGACCTCTATCCGGAACTCGCGCGGCGCCTCGGCGGCAAGGACCCGCTGGCTGCGCTCAGCGGCGGGCATCGCGAGATCTTCCACCTGGTGGGCATGCTGGAGCGCATCGCCGCGGACCAGCCCGCGGACGGCATCGACCTGGAAAGCGCACAGGAAGTCCGGCGCCTGCTCTACGAGCTCAATGCGATCCTGCGCCTGCATTTCGCGCAGGAGGACGAGCTGTATCACGCGCTGGGGGACGCCTGACGAACTGCGCGCTGTACACGCGCTGTACAGTGTGCCCAGGCCTGCATCAGCGCAACGACACCAACGCGAGCGCCGCGGCCCAGGTCACTGCGGCAGCCAGCACGAGCCCCGCACCGACACGCAAGGCAAAGGCGCGCCCGCCGGCGGCAGCCAGCACGATCTTGGTAGCGGTGTTGGCGGAAAAAGCCGCCAGCGCCGGCCACACCGCCGCCTCCGCCGACATGCGTCCCGCCGCCACCTGCGCGGCAACCGACACGGTTGCGGCATGTGCATCGGCAAACCCGCCGGCCACGGCAACCACCATCAGCATCCCGGGGCCGGACCATGCCCGGGTAGCGCCGTTAACCAGCAAGAGCAAGGCCATGAGCAGCACGAACCCCGCCGCCACGCGCCAGTCCAGCGAGCGACCTGCCAGTTGTGCGCCGTCCTGTGCGGCTGGCCTGCGCGCTGCCAGCCAGAACCAGAAGCCGGCATAGAGGCCCATTGCCGTCAGTCCGGCCGCGAGGGGCAATGCCAATGCCCGGAACGCTGCCGCGCTGGTCGCCGCCAGCAACAGCAGCATCTGCACGAACGTGGCCACGCTGGAGAGCAGCGCGGCCGCCACGGCCGCGTCGCGTATGTCCGGCGCCTTGCGCACCATCGCGGCCATCGAGCCGATGGTCGCCGCGCTGGAGACAAAGCCACCGAACAGGCCGGTCACCGGCAGGCCTACTTGCTGCCCGAAGAGCCGCGTGGCGATATGCCCGGCAGCGCCCATCAGCATCACCAGCATCGCCACCAGCCAGAGCGTGCGCGGGTTCCAGGCGTCGAACGGGCCCATGTAGCGGTCGGGGAGCAAAGGCCAGATCACCAGCGCCGCCACCGCCAGCATCAAGGCATCGCTCAGCTCCTGCCGACTCAGCGCGTTGCGCACCAGGCCGTGCAGGGTCGCCTTGCCGTGCAGCAGAATCGCAAGAACAGTGGCAATGCCTGCGGCAAGCGCCGGATGCGTGACAGCCAGTGCGCCGAGCAAGACCGTGCACAGCAATGCAATCTCCGTTGTCATGCCGGGATCCCTGGCCGCGGTGTGGCGGTAGCCCAGGGCTGCCAGGCCGGCTATCGCCAGCAGGACGGCCGGCAACAAGCCGGCGTTGGGCAGGAACGCGCCCAGCGCACCGCTGACGCTGGCAATGGCAAACGTGCGCAAGCCAGCCGGCGCCTCGCCGCCTTCTGCCGCCTGGCTGCGTTCCCGCTCTAGCCCGATGGCAAGGCCGATCCCGAGCGCGACGCAAAATGCCACGGCCGTGTGATCCATGCTATTCCTTGGCAAACGTTGAGCGAAAGGCTGAGCGTACCGGCAACGCCATCCCATCCAGTCTGGACCATGCGCGCGCAACCGGCTTGATATGCCGCAAGCTTGATGCGGATCAACAAGGGCCGGCGGCACGGTTCTAGAATCATTAGATGGGCATTAGATGGGCGAAACCATGATTTGCCGTCGCCGCACGATTTGCGCGATGCAGGCCCGATGAGACATGCCCGGTGAGACGGGCCCGCCCTGACCGTTGACAACAGTGAGCGATGCAGCGGCAATCCACGCGCATTGCCGCGTTATCGCGTTACCGCACTATCGCGCGCATCCAGGAGATTCACCATGACAGACCAGACCGATGTCCCCCTCGCGTGCTTCGCCGCCAATTGCGAGGCGGGCCTGCGTGCGCTGACCCTGATGCAGGAGAGCCGGCAGCGCTTTCTCGAGCTCCAGCTCGATGCGGTGCGCAAGGACATCAAGACCTTGCACGACGTAGGCGCGCAGCTGGCGAATGCCGGCGACTTCGCCACGCTCGCCACCCTGCCGGCCACCTTCGTGCGCAACCAGGCCGAGCATTACGCACAACGGATGCAAGCCTGGATGAGTCTTGCCATTCACAACCAGACCGCCATGGTGGAACAACTGCGGGAAGCCGGCGAGACCTGGCAGCGCTGCCAGGCCGCGGCGCTGCAGCAGGCCGGGAGCACCGCTTCGCTGCCCGCGCCAGTGCAGGAGATGTTCGAAAAATTCAGCCAGACGGCGGCCACGCTGAACGGGACCGCCGGCAGCACCGGCGCCGCTACGAAGAAGCGGGCCATCCATGCTGGCTGAGCTGCCGGCGGGGATGCCAGCGGGAATGCCGCCGGCCCCCGCTGCCATGCCCCCCTGAAAATCGACAGCTACCTGGGCATGAAGCTGGAGATCGTCAACCGTGCCTTGTCGCGCATCCAGCGCGACAGCCTCATCGAGGTCAAAGACAAAGGCGCGACCCTGCTGGATCTTGACGCGCTGCACAGCATCCAGGCGGGCGCCGTTGCGCAAGCCTGCCCTGCCAGCCTTGTGGGGGCAATGAGTGCGCGGCGCATCATCTTGCGCGCCTGCTTGATGATGGTTTGCGGTTGGTTTGCGGTTGGTTTGCGGTTGGCTTGACGTCGGGTCATGAAACGCGCGCGGTTCCGCTTGCCGCCGCAACCGTAGTGCCTAGACTGGCAGAAAGCTGCGCAGGCGTACCCGCGGCGCTCGCCTTTCCTGTGCTCCGCCTTGCACTTTATTGCGCCTTCCTTTTTCCGTCCCCGGGGGTCGATGCCATGACCATCAAGATCGTCTTCGCAAAAGCCATCCCCTCCTATTGCCCGGCTGATCTCTGCCTCGAGTGCGCTGCCAGCGTCAACGGCATCCCGGCCAGCTACGCGATCACGGCGGAGGCACTGGAAGACCACTTCGGTGCGCGCTCGCACCGGCCGGAAGACCTCATCCAAGCCTTCGAAGGACACCGCGAGGATATCGAATGCGTGGCGCGGCAGCTGTTTGAATTGACCGCGGCTCACAACATTGTGCTGCACAGCGGTCATTTCCGTTTCGCGCTCTAGGCCTGGCTGTGCGCCGGCTGGCGCGGCGCCTCAATGGCAACAACACCAGTTGCCAGCAACGGATCGAACGAATCGAACCGATCGAGCGGATCGGACAGGCACAGGGCATTGCATGCAGGCATCGAGGCGGCAGGCGCGACAGCGTTGGCCTTGGGCCTGGGCGGCCGCCACCACTGCGGTCCCGGCGCGCAGCCGGTGCAAAGCATGGCGGCCAGGCAAGCCGCAAGGCCGCGCCAGCGGGCGCCGCCGCCCGCGGCACGTGAATCGGGAACTGTCATCTTCATCGCCGCCTCCAGTAGCTGGCGCTGCGGCCCCGCCTTGTCACGCCCGTGGCCTGCCGCGCCGAACCCTCGTTCCGCTTCAATATAGGCGCGTGGTTGCCGTGGAGACTTGCCCGCTCAGGCTTCCTTAGGCGATAGCCATGCTGTCCGCTGCGCGGCGCCGGTCTGGCCGTTGGCGGCTTCCACCTGCTCGGCAAAAGCGTGCAGGGCCGGCAGCGCCGCCCCGCTGGCCACATCGGCCTGGCGCAGCGCCAGTACCGGCAACGGCGGCTCGGTGGCCAGGCGGGCGATTTCCTCTGCCGCCCTGAAAGCACCTTGCCGGGCCATCACGCAGATCACCGACGTCTTGCAGGCCAGTGGCATGTGGTCGCGCAGGAAGCTGCGCATGGGCGCGGCCAGGTGGCCGACCCAGATGGGCGCGACGATGACAAGCCGCTGGCAGTTGTCCAGCGCCGGGCCGGCGTAGCGGTAGCCTACATGCCGCTGCAACAAGATATCCAGTACGCAGCGCGCATCGCCCAGCAACCCGGCGCGGCTGGCCTGGTCGCCGACTTCCGCCAGCGGCCAGCCGGATTGCGCCGCCAGCGCTTCGGCGGCCTGGCGCGCCGTTCCGGTGCGCGAGTAGTAAACGATCAGGATCTTTTCCATCGATGGCTCCTCAGCTCTCGATCCGGGTTATCCGCGCGCCGACCAGCGACAGGCTGATCATGATGCCGCCGTTGGTCAGCACGAACCCCACAATATCGCCCCGCACGGTATTGCTATCTGCGCTGGCACCGATGCCCCGCGCCCGCCACCGCGCCGCCGGCGAGCGCGCAACGTGCGCGTCATGGCCCCACCGCCGAGCCGGGGCTGGTGCCCGGGGAGCCTGATGCGGGCTTTGTGCCGGCATTCGCCTCAGCCTGGGGCGCGTGCACCAGCAGTACCGGCCGGTGGCATTGCCGGACCAGTGCCTCGGCTACGCTGCCCATCAGCAGGCGCCGCACGCCGCGCCGGCCGTGCGTGCCCAGCACCAGCAGCTCCGCCCCGGTCTGCTGCGCCACCTGCTCGATCGCGTTGGCAACGTCGCCCAGCGCCAGTGCTTCATCCACCATCAGCGTCTTGCATGTCACCTGCGCAGCCGCCGCCTTGGCCTTGGCTTCGTCCAGCAGGATCTGCCCGCCTTCGAGCAGGCCGGCGTGCAGGTCTGTCAGGTCGATGTAGCCGACCTCGTACCTGAGGTAGCTGTTATCGATCACATGCACCACGGTGAGTGCCGAGCGCATCGCGGCGGCCAGGCGCAGGGCCTCCTCCAGCGCCCGATCGGAGGACTCGCTGCCATCCACGGCAACCAGGATCTTGCTGTACATCTTGTACCTCCTGCTTAAAAGACAGGCGCCGCAGCTTGCAGCCGACGCTTCCAGTTTGTACGCCCGGGCAAGCGCGGTGTTGATGTAGATCATGGCATTCGCTGCTTTCCCGGGCAACGGGCCGTTTCTGCGCCTTGCGCGCATCGCCCAGGCCGCTTGACGTGCATCAATACGCCCCGTGCCCAGCCCTCTATGCTGCAGATGGAAGGCGCGCCCATGCGCGCTTTCCTTGCAACATTGCAACATTGCGACATCCAGCCAGGAGGCAGGGACCATGTACCAGAGAATATTGCTCGCGGTGGACGGCAGCCGCTCTTCGGACCTTGCCCTGAGCCAGGCCATCACGGTGGCCAAGGCGACCGGCAGCGAGGTAAAGGTGCTCTTCGTGGCGGACGACAACGATGTCTTCTTCACCGCGGGCAGCTACGACCCGCGCAAACTGATGGAAGGCATCCTCGCCGCGGGACGCGATGCACTGGCAGCGGCCGCCACGCGCCTGGCGGATGCCGGCATCCCGCATACCACGCTGCTCCTCGAGAAGCCCGTTTCCCCCGGACAGATCTCCACCACGATCGTGGAGCAAGCCGACCGCTGGAATGCGGACCTGATCGTTGTCGGCACGCATGGCCGCAGCGGCTTGCGGCGCCTGGTCATGGGCAGCGTGTCCGAAGGCGTGGTGCACAAGAGCAACAAACCGGTGCTGATGGTGCGCAGCGAGATCGAGGAATGAGGGCACCCCGAGAACAACGGGCTGAACGACGGGCTTCATGCCGGCGGCGGGCAGGTTGATGCGAGGCACTGCCCGGATCCGTCGCAACGGCGTGGCCGCGCCCCGGGTCCTCGCCGGCCTGCTGGCCGCGTGGGCCTTGAGTTGCCATGGGCTCACGCAGGCCGCGCCGGCCGCGCTCTGGTTTTCGCAGGGCCGTCCCAATGCGCAGGCCTGGCAGGCCGCCGGCATCCTGGACGGCGCCGCGGCAGACGGCCTGGAACCCCGCGACTATGATGCCGACGGCCTGCGCCGCGCGCTGGGCCAGGCCGCCAACGGGCAGCCACTGGCGCCCGAAGCCGCCGCCTCGCTTGACGAGAGGCTGACCGCGGCGATGCAGCGCTATCTCGCCGACCTGCACGGCGGCCGGGTCGATCCCGGCACGATCCACGAGAAATTTGCCCCGGCGCCGGACCGGCAGTTCGATCCGTCGCGCCACCTGCGCGCAGCCGTCGCTGGGCAGGACCTGCCCGAAGCGGTCCGGCAGGCGGCGCCGTCATTCCCGCTCTACGCAAGCCTGCGCGAGGCGCTTTCGCGCTATCGCGCGCTGGCGGGCCACCCCGCCTGGCAGGCACCGCTGTCGCAGTTGCCCGGCAGGAAGCTGGTGCCCGGGCAGGCCTACGCCGGGCTGCCGGTGCTGGCGCAGCGCCTGATCGCGCTAGGCGACTTGCCCGCCGCCACGCCAGTCCCGGATCGCTACCAAGGCGAACTGGTGGATGGCATCAAGGCGTTCCAGGTCCGCCACGGGCTGGAAGCGGATGGCGCCATCGGGGCGGGCACGTTCGCGCAACTGAATGCGCCGCTCGCCGGCCGCGTACGGCAGATCGAACTGACGCTGGAGCGCCTGCGCTGGACGCCCCTGCTGGAAGGCCCGCGCATGATCGTGGTCAACGTGCCGGAGTTCGTGCTGCGCGCTTACGAAGTCCGCGACGGGGCCATCCAGGTCAAGGCGGAAATGAAGGTGATCGTGGGCAAGGCGCTCGATACGCGCACGCCGCTGTTCAAGGAGGACATGCGTTTCATCGAGTTCAGCCCTTACTGGAATGTGCCGCCGTCCATCGCGCGCGCCGAAACCGTGCCCCGGCTGCGCCGCGATCCCGGCTATTTCGAGCGGCAAGGCTTCGAGTTCGTCAGTGGCGACGGCAAGGTGATCACCACCCTGTCGCCCGCCAGCCTGGATGCCGTCCAGCGCGGCCGGCTGCGCATACGGCAACGCCCCGGGCCGATGAATGCGCTTGGCGACATCAAGTTCGTCTTCCCCAACAACGAGAACATCTACCTGCATCACACGCCCACCCCGCAACTGTTCGCGCGGGACCGGCGCGACCTGAGCCACGGCTGCATCCGTGTCGAGGCGCCGGTGGCGCTAGCTGGCTTCGTGCTGCAAGACACGCCCGGCTGGACCGAGGCGCGCATCCGCGAGGCCATGGAGAAGGGAGAATCCAGCACGCTGCGACTGCGCCAGCCCTTGCCGGTGGTGCTGGCCTACGGCACGGCCATCGTCAAGGCTGACGCTCGCGTCTACTTCTTCCCGGACATCTATGGGCTGGACAGCGTGCTTGACGAGGCGCTGCGGCGACGGTCCGCCCGCTTGCGGACTTCCGCCTGGACCGGCATGCAGGCAAGCTAGGGCGATTGCGCCAAAGGGGAGTGCTTTTGATGTCTACACCGCCCAGCGATCCTCGCCGCCTGTTCCTGCGGCACACCGGCGGGCTGGTCCTGGCTGGCGCGCTGCTGCCGTTGCCGGCCCAGGCCGCCCAAGCCGCGCTGGCAAGCCTGCCCGATGCCCGCAGCTTGTCCTTCGAGCACACCCACACCGGCGAGCGCATCGCCGTGGTCTACGCCGTCGGCGATCAGTTCATGCCCGAGTCGCTGGCCGCGCTCAATCGCTTCCTGCGCGATCACTACTCGGGACAGGTCGGCGTGATCGATCCGCAACTGTTCGCGCTGCTTTACCGCCTGAGGCAAACGCTGTGCTGCGCGGCCCCCTTCCAGGTCATCTCCGGCTATCGCAGCCCCGCCACCAACGCGCGGCTGCGCCAGACGCGCGGTGGCGGCGTGGCCAGCCATAGCCTGCATATGGACGGCAAAGCCATCGATATCCGCCTGCCCGGCGTTGCGCTGTCCGACCTGCGCGACGCCGCGCTCTCGCTGCACGCCGGTGGCGTGGGCTTTTATCCGCAGGAGCAGTTCGTGCATGCGGATACGGGCCGGGTGCGGGCCTGGTAGGCAAGGTGGCAGCGGGCGGGCCCGGTTCTGGCCAGGTTCGCGCATCCGGGTTTTCCCCAGCGGCACCCCCCCTAGTCTGGGCGGCCCGGACAAGTTATGCTCTTGGCCGCCTAATAGCCCACACGGGGTGAGCTAGCGCTCAATCGACAATCCTCCGGCACCGGGCAGGCACATCTGGATCTGGACGGAAATCAGCCTTGCGTACCCCCGCACGCACAAACTCTTGCCCGCGCGCATGCCGCTAAGACGGTTGTTGTTGCCGCCGCAGCCACCGATGCTCGCGCCGGGCATCGCGCACAGCACTTTCAGCGTGCAAGGCGACGCCAGCCAGAGCTTGCTGGCCTGGCAGGAGCGGATGAGCCCGGTCTACGACATCCGGCCTGCCACGGCGCATGGCGAGCAGACGTTCGAGGCCTCGCTGTCTCGCTACACCATCGACGACCTGAGCTTCTTCGACTTCCGCACCGGCCCCAATGTGGCTGAGCGCTCGTTGGGACGCGTGTCGACGGAGAACATTCGCGACATTACCTTCAGCGTGTTCCTGGAAGGCGCGCCCGCCCAATTCCTGGGCGGCAAGCCGGGACTCTGCGCGCCGCAGCGGCCCGGCTTGCCAAGCATCCTCGCCCTGGACATGGACCAGCCGTGCACCATCCGGAGTTTTCAAGGCCGCATGCTGCTGTTCTTTGTGCCGCGTGCCTTGGTGGAGATGGCCTTCCCCGACGCCGCCTCGCTGCATGGGCGCCTGGTTCAGGCCACCACACCGCTGATGCGCGTGCTGATCTCGCATCTGGTGGCACTGAATCGACAAATCGTGGGCCTGAGCAAAGAGGAAGCCGACCGATCCTTTCGCACCGCGATCGAACTGCTGGCCGCGGTGTTCAGCCGGCAAGCGGGGCTTTCCGGCAACGCCCGCGCAGCGGTGCGGGCCGCCGTGTACGGACAGGTGCGGCGCTATGTCGAGGCCAATCTGCATGACCCCGGCCTGACCCCTGAGAGCGTGTTGCAATCGCTGCATTTGTCGCGCGCCAGCGTGTACCGTCTATTCCTGCATGAAGGTGGCCTGGCCGCTTATATCCGCAGCCGCAGGCTGCGGGTGGCGGCCGATGAACTGGTGCGCTTTCCCAATATGGCGGTGCAGGACATTGCCTCCGGGCTCGGGTTCAACAATGCATCGAGCTTTACGCGCGCATTCCGCCGCGCCTACGACATCGCGCCGCAGGAATTGCATGGCTATGCGTCGCTGCTACAGCGCGAACAGGCAAGGCTCCAGCGCCATGCCCCCTGGCGCGCGGCGGGATTCGGGTAGCTCGGATTCAGATAGGGATCCCGCGGATCCCGTGCAAGGCACCGCCGCGCACGCCCCCTCACTCCACCGGCGGCGCCGGCATCCACCCGTTTTTGGCGTTTGCCGCCACGACCTGTTTTGCGATCGAATCGCCCAGGCGCCTGGCATCCGCGGCGATGCTGTCGCGCTTGGCCTCGGACATGCCATGCAAACCCGCCCCGGCCGCGGCGGACATCGCGAGATGGCCGGCGGCGGCGCCGACGCCGGCGGTTTCCGCCACGCCCGGCATGTGCCCGCTGTTGGCCTCGGCCGCGAAGCTTTGCAGCGGCATGGGCGCACCGTCGGCCGGCTTGTACAGGATCCGGACCAACGCGCCAACCTCGCTCTTGCCCGCGCCAAGGCCGATCAGCAAGCGGCGCCGACGCTTGCCCTCATCGATCTTGAGTAAGCGTCCCTCGACGATCAGCGCATTGCTGTGCGCGGGCGCGGGGCCGTCCGCGCGTGCCGCGCGCAGCCCCTGGGACTGCAGCTGGCGCACGATTTCATCGGACACCTGCTCGCTCGCTTCGCGCGCCGCCTGGCGCTGCTCGCTGGCGGCCGACCCGCCGGCGACCATCGTCTTGAGCTTCTGAGCCATGCCGCTATCCAGTTTCACCTGATCCGGGCTGGCATCGAAGGCTTGCACATAGATGATGTCAGCCTGCACTTGCACCTGCGGCTGGAAGCTGGCCTGAGTTACGCCGGTGACGCCCCAGGCGCAGCCCGCCATCCAGAGCGATCCCGCCGCCAATGCTGCCGTCGCCAGACGCGTGGCGTTGTGCTTGATGGGTTGGTATGAAGTCCGCATGTTGTTCCTGTCATCGGCACCATCGTGCCGCCGATTGCCGCCGATTGCCAAAGAATTGCCGAAAAGATGTCGCCGACAATCATGCGATCCACAGGATCAGGAACCATCGGAGATCACGCCTGCTTGCGTGCGGCGCATCTGCCATCGGTGTGAGCCGCAACCCGCAGACGCAAGTATGGGAGGAAGCAACTCCGCGCGCCAGGCAGGAAATATGTCGCGCGATGTCACCCTTGCGTCGACCCCGGGCGCAGGGAATGCGCGCCTGCGCTTTACGCCGATGGCCGGTGCAGCGGCAAGGCCACAACCGCTTCCAGCCCCCCGCCCTCGCGGGCGCGGAACTGCAAGGAGCCGCCGTGCAGGCGCGCAATGCGCTCCACGATCGCCAGGCCCAGGCCGGTGCCGCCCGAATGGCCGCGTGCGTTGCTGCCGCGGCTAAAGGGCGCCTTGAGCTGCTCCAGCTCCTGCGCGCTGATGCCGCTGCCCCGGTCGCACACGGCGGCGTAGGCCATATTGCCCTCGGCCCAGGTGCGCACGAACAAGCCGGTGCGTCCGTAGACGACCGCGTTCTGCATCAGGTTCATCAGCAGCCGCATCAGGCTCACCGGCCGGAACGAAAGCGCCGGCACGGCACCGAGCGATAGCGCGAACTCGTGCCCAAGCCCGGCAAAATCCGCGGCGAGCTGGCTGACGAGCGCATTGAGGTCGCCAGGCTGTGGCACCTCGCGTTCGCCGCTGCCCGCGTAGTCCATGAACTGCTGGAGGATCGTGTCGATCTGATCGAGATAGCCTTCCGCCGATGCCACGAACTGATCGGCGGCACCGCGCGGCATCGCCATGGCCATCGCCAGGCGCAGCTTGGTGAGCGGCGTGCGGATGTCGTGCGACACGCCGGCCAGCATCAGCGCGCGTGTCGCCTCTGCCTGCTGCAACGCCTGCGTCATCTGGTTGAACGCCGTGCTTACCTGGGCGATTTCTGTCGGCCCGACGGTAGGCAGCGGCACGGGGGCTTCGCCGGCGCTGACGCGGCGTGCCGCGCGCGCCAGATCCTGCAGCGGACGGTTGATGTGCAACTGGATCAGGTAGCCCGTGAGCGCCGCGAGCAACGCGAAGGCTGCCGACAGCACCAGCGCGGTGGTGACGCCGCTCGCTTGCGCGTCGTCGGTCATCGGCAAGGCGATCCAGTGGGGCGCGCCAGCCACGTGCACGCGAATCCATAGTTGCTCCCCCGCTCCGTCACCCTGCCCCGTCTGCCCTGTCTGCCATCGCGCCGCCATGTCCGGCGGCAGGTAGCGCTGCAATGCCTCCATGAAGACGTCGCGCTGGTACGTGCGAAAGAAGTGAAGCGGACTGGCATGCGGGGGCTCCACGCCTTGCTCCGGCGGCTGCGCCCGCCCCCCGAGCCGTGCCGCCGCCGCGCGGCCCTCCTCGGGCGGCATGGCGGCAAAGACGCGGTCGAGCGTCTTCACGTAGTCGGAAAAAATGATCGCCGCACGCTCAATGTGCGGGCGCTGCACGAAATGCAGCAACACGGTAAGCGAGCTGACCTGGGTCAGCGCCACGAGCGCCACCAGCAGGGCGATGTTGCGCGCGAGCAGCGAGCGGGGCAGCCCGAGCCGCATCACGGCCCGATGCCGGCGACCAGCATGTAGCCAACGCCCCACACGGTCTTGATGAAGCGCGGCTTGGACGGATCGTCTTCGACGATCTGGCGCAGCCGCAGGATCTGCACGTCGATGCTGCGGTCAAGGGCGTCATGGCCGCGGCCGCGGGCTCGCGCCAGCAGGTTCTCGCGGCTCACCGGCCGGTTTGGCGACGACCCGAGCGCATGCAGCAGCAGCATCTGCGCGGAATGCACTTCGACCGGCTCGCCGCCGCGCTGCAGCGTCTGCTTGCCGACATCGAACGCGAAATCGCCGAAGTGCAAGGTCTGCGAGGTCACGGTCGGATCGCCGGCCGCCATCTTCTGCCGGCGCAGCAGCGCGCGGATCCGCGCCACCAGTTCGTCCGGGAGGAATGGCTTGGCGAGATAGTCGTCGGCACCGGTCTCAAGCCCGACCACCCTGTCGACCGGATCGCCCTTCGCGGTCAGCATCAGGATCGGCAGCGTCTGCCCTTCGGCGCGCAGCCGGCGACAGATGGCCAGGCCGTCTTCCGGCTCCATCATCAGGTCCAGCACGAGCAGGTCGTACGGTTCGCGCTGCAGGTAGCGGTCAAGCCGCTTGCCATCGGCGACCGCGCGCACCTGGAAGCCGTGCCCGGTCAGGAACCGTTGCAGCATGTTGCGCAACTCGGCTTCATCATCGAGCACGATAATCCTGTTCACCTGCTCCATGGTGCGTCTCCGGCAAGGATCGCGATTCGCCTGCGGTCAGCGATGGGCGGCGATGGGCGGCGATCAGCGGGCCATTGCCTTCTGTCTCATGAACCCCTCGATCTGCGCCAGCGTGACGTATCCGGCCTGCTGCGTGTCGATCTCGTCGAAATGGCTGGCGACCATCGGCATGCCCGCCGCCGCTTGTTCCCGGGTCAGCTTGCCGTCGCGCGTTGTGTTGGCATTGGCGAAACGCATCTGCAATTGCTGCATCGCACGCTCAACCCGCGCGCCGCCACCCGCTGGTGACGCGACGCTCTGCGCGGATGCGCCTGCAGAAACAATACACAAAATCAAAACCGCGATCATCTGCTTCATGGTGTTCTCCGTGGTGTAGCCGACATTCGAGGCCGGCCGCGGTAATCGATCCAATCGATCCGATAGGGCCGATGGCCATCAGGCCCAGTGCGCGGGCACCCAGACGCGGCCGATCCAGTGTCCGGGCACCATGACCGCTGCATGCGGCGCCCGTGCCACGTAGACCGCACGCGGCGCGACATACACAACCCGCGGCGGGGGCGGCGGCGCAACCACCACCATCTTGGGCGCCGGCGGGGCTACGTAGACCGCTTTCGGGGGCTGCGCGGGCGGCAGGTAGACCGGCGTGGGCTGCACATAGGCCAACGGAGGCGGCGGCACATAAGCCACTGGCGCGGGCGTGACGACCACTGGCGCGGTGCCGACCGCCACGGTGGCGCCTGCGGTGGCCACCGCGCCGCCGGTAGCGACTGTGCCGGCGGTCGTCACCGTGCCGCCATGCACCACCGTCGTGCCGCCGCCCGTCGTCACGACACCCGGCGCCACGCGCGTCGCGGTGCCCGAGTGGGCGACGGTGCCGCCGTCCGCGCCGGTCACCGTCCCCGAACGGGCGCACGTAGCGCCGGCGCAAGTGGTCGACGCCGCGTGGCTGACGGTATTACCGTTCGAGCCGGTGATCGTGCCCGACGACGAGTACTGGCCCGGCGCGTCGCGCGTCACGCTCCCCGCCGTGGAGGCAGTCTGGCCGTTTGGCCCGGTGAGGTTGCCCGTGTGCGAACACGTGCCGCCAGCGCAACTGGTGTCGCCAGCGTGCTGAACCGAGCGGCCGTTGGGCCCGGTCGCCGTGCCCGAGTTGGAGAACTGCCCCGGCGCGGTACGGGTCACCGTGCCGGTATTGGTCGCGATCCCGCCGTAGGGGCCGGCGACGACACCAGCGTGCGAACAGCTTGCGCCTGCGCATGAACCGGCATGCGCGCCGTTGTAGACACCGCGCGGCGTGTAGGCCGTGCCGTGGCCAGACCAGCCAGCGAAGGCCGGGGTGCTGGCGAGGAGGATCAGCGACGCAGCCGCTGTGACAACGTGATGGCGTTTCATGGGATGTCCTTCGGGTTCGGGTTCGGGTCAGGCCACGCACTGCGGCGTGGCAACGGGACGAACTATAGGACTAGGGCGCGAAACATTCGCCATCGAAAACATGTCGCGGTGTTACACGGCCCGGGCACACGGATCCACTGACATCGGGCGACATATTTTCCGTCTGGTTCTGGTCGCGGCCGCCCACTACAGTGGCCTCACCCGACGCCACGGCGGTCACTGCCGCAGACGACGCGTCCCACCCCAACCTGTTCCGCGCCCATCATGCATACCACTGGAAACATCGCGCTCTATATCGCGTTAGCCACGTCGTTCATCGTCGCCGTCTCGCTGGTCGAGGCTTTCGTGCTCACCCGAAAGCTGCGCAACGGCGCCGCGCCGTTCGACTGGAATGAAACATGGCTGTCGCTGGCCGACCTGGCCGGTGGCAAGCTGTTCGCCCTGCTGCCGCTCTCGCTGGCAACGCCGATCTTCGCCTTCGCCTGGGATCACCGCCTCTTTACCGTCACGATCAACAGCGCGCTGATGGTGCTGCTGCTGTTTGCCGGCCAGGAGTTCTGCTACTACTGGTACCACCGCGCGTCGCATCGCATCCGCTTTTTCTGGGCCACGCATGCGGTCCATCACTCGCCGAACCAGTTGACGCTGTCGTCTGCCTATCGGCTTGGCTGGACCAGCAAGCTGAGTGGCTCGGCGATGTTCTTCGCGCCGCTCGTCTGGCTTGGCGTGCGCCCCGAGGTCGTGCTCGCCACGCTGATGTTCAACCTGCTGTATCAGTTCTGGCTGCACAACACGTGGATGCCCAAGCTAGGCTGGCTCGAATACGTGTTCAACACGCCGTCGGCGCATCGCGTGCACCACGCGTCGAATGCCGATTACCTGGATGCCAACTACGGCGGCGTGCTGATCGTGTTCGATCGCCTGTTCGGCACCTACGTCGAGGAACGCGCGGACGAACCGTGCCGTTACGGCTTGGTGACACCGACGCGCACGCGCAACCCGCTCGTCAATCAGTTCGAGCACTGGGTCAGCCTCGCGCGGGATATCGCGTCGGCGGGCAACGCATGGACCGCCATCCGTTACGTGATGCTGCCGCCCGGCTGGCGCGCGGACGGCACTGGCGAGACCACGGAGAACCTGCGCCGGCGCCATTGCGGCTCGCCACCGCCTGCGTCTACTCGCTGACCCCCTGCGCAAGCCAACGAATCGCAGGGTGTTCTCCGGGCAGTGCCGCGCGGGTGGCATCCTCCATCAGCCGCAGGCCGGTGTTGCTGTTGGTGAGCAACACGACGCCCGAGCGCAGCTCGGTGCTGCCCATCACGAATGCTCTCACGCCTTGCATCTTGCCCCACTGGAAGAACGTGCCCCGGCTGGGCTCGACGCCCCACCCCAGCCCCCAGCCAATGTCAGGCTCCGTGGCAGCCGGCGCGCCATCGAGGTAGACAATCTCGCCCTTCGGCACCATGACGCTCGCCGTCAGCCATTGTTGCCAGGTCGATGCACGGAGCCCGTCGCCCCGGAGCACGGCGGCAACAAAGGCACCGTAATCGCCTGCCGTGGTTTGCAGCGAATAGGAGGCGCTCGCCGCTGGCGGGCGATGCACGTCGAGCCGCTGCGCCGCCTCATGCGGGTTGGCCGCATTCGCGAGAAACCGATCCTGCCACTCCAGGCTCGATGAGCGCATCCCAAGTGGCTCGAACACCAGGCGCCGCAGGATCGCTTCCAGGGTTTCCCCTGTTTTTGCCTCAACAGCGGACTGCAGAAAAATGAACCCCAGGCTGGAATAGCTGAACCATGCGCCAGGAGGAAAGTGCAGCCGCAGCGGATTCTTGTCGCGCAGGTTCTGCAGGCCACAGGTATGCGTGAGCACGTGGCGCATGGTGATGCGCGCCGAGGCCGCATCGTCCGGCACGATCGGCTGGGCCGCGCGCGACAGCGGCTCGTCAAGATCCAGCACGCCGGCGTCGACAAGCTGCAGCAAGGCGTACGAGACGATCGGCTTGGTGAGCGAGGCCGCGCCAAACACGGTGCTGGCCTCCACCGGCTCGGCGGTGTCCTGGTTCCTCACCCCAGCGGCGGCCACCTCGACCGAGTCCTGGCGCACGTGCGCCAGGCAGGCGCCGGTGACGGATTTGTCCGCCAGCAGATGCGCAAGGCGCATGTCCAGCGATGGTCTTCCATTGCCCATATTGCCTCACTCCGTTTGACTTTGACGAAGAATCAGGTAATCAGATCGTGCAAGGCCGCCATTATCGCGCAGGCGCGGTCTGGTCCTCGTCCACAATGCGCGTCGGCATGCCCGTCACGAGCTGGCGGATCTGCGCGATGGCCTGGCCGCATTCGGGCCCGGCCCCCGGGGGTGCTGGCAAGTCGGGGACGCACGATGCATAATCCTGAAACTGGTTTCACCGAGACCGACTTCCCATGCCACGCCCTGTGACACAAGCCAAGTCCAACCTGAAGCCCGCAGAGAAACTCACCATCCAGGACGTTGCCGACTATGCGGGCGTCTCGAAAGCCACGGTGTCGCGCTACCTGAACCGGGGCGGCGAGCAGTTGTCCGCCGACGTGGAGACACGCGTGGCCGCGGCGGTGCGCGCGCTGGGCTATAGCCCGAGTCCCATGGCGCAAGCGCTCAAGCGCGGCAAGTCGCGCCTGATCGGGCTGGTGGTGGCGGACGTTTCCAACTCGTTCTCGGTGGCCGTGCTGCGTGGCGTGGAGAAGGCCTGCCGCGACGCGGGCTATATGGTGATGCTGTTCAACCTGGGCAATGACGAGCAACTGGAGCGCGAAGCCATTCGCTCGCTGTCGGCATACCGGGTCGAGGGCTTCATCCTGCACACGCTGGGCCACGACGCCGGCGCCCTTGCCGATGCCGCGCAACTGGGCAAGCCAGTCGTGCTGGTCGACCGCAAGGTCGGCGACGCGGAAGTCGACCTGGTGGCCCTGGATAACCTTTCCGCGGTCCATGAGGCTGCCGGCCACCTGCTCGAAGCCGGCTACCGGCGCCTGCTGTTCATCAGCGAGCCGATCAAGGCCATCAGCTCGCGCAACGAGCGGGCCCGGGCCTTCCAGAACTTCATCGCGGAGCATGCGGACTCGCTTGGTGGCAGCGTTTTCGAAGCCCGTGCCGGTGACGACGACGCCCTGGACGAAGCGCTGCGCGCCCTGCGCCAGGGCGCCGGCAAAGCGCCTATCGCCGTGCTGGCGGCCAATGCGGTGATCTCGCTGCGCGTGGCTGCCGCCGCCGCCAGGCTGGGGTGGCAGCTCGGCACCGACCTGGGCCTGATCGGGTTCGACGATCCGGAGTGGGCTGCCCTGATCGGCCCCGGCCTCAGCACGATTTCCCAGCCAACCGACGACATCGGGCGCGCCGCCACCAACTGCCTGATCGAGCGCCTGCAAGGCGCGCAGCTCGCGCCGCGCCAGGTCCTGCTGCCCGGTACCCTGGTCAAGCGCGGGTCGACGCGCCGAACCTGACAGGAACCCGCAAGTGGTTCCTGGCAAGGCAACGGCGTAACGAGCGCCCACCCTCTCTCCCGTCCCCTCTCCCGCACGCGGGAGAGGGGCGCCAACCAGCGACTTTGGACGGAGCCGGCCGGTACGCCAAAGCCGATCGCGATGGCGACGGCTGTTACTCCCCCTCCCCCGCTCATCCCCCAGTTTCATCCGTAAGGGTTTCCACTGCTGGAGTTCTGAAACCGGTTTCCTATAATTCTGAAACCGGTTTCAGAACCGTACTTGCCGATCGCTGCGACGCCAGCGACACATTCCACAGAACGTGCAGGAGACATTGATGAATATCCACCGCTTGTTGCGCCAGGTTGCCGCGCCCGTGCTCACGCTGCTGGTCCTGGCCAGCGCTTCGGCCGGCGTCCAGGCACAGACCGTCGCCGAGATCGTCAAGAAGGGCAAGGTCACCATCGGCGTGGTGACCGGCGCGCCGCCCTTCGGCACCACGGACGCCACCGGCAAGCCCGCCGGCTACGATGTCGACGTGGCCAACCTGTTGGGCAAGTACCTCGGCGTGCCAGTCGATATCGTGCCGCTCACCTCTCCCAGCCGCATTCCGGCGCTGGAAGCCGGCAAGGTCGATTTCCTGGTCGCCACCCTGGCGCCGACGCCCGAGCGGGCGCGCGCCATCATGTTCAGCTCACCCTACAGCGCGTTCGAGCTGACCATCTTCGCGCCGGTCGCGGCCAAGTACGCCAAGCTGGGTGAGCTTGCAAAGAAGAAGGTTGGCGTGACGCGCGGCACCACGCAAGACTCGGCACTGACCCGCCTGGCGGTGCCCGGCATGAGCATCGTGCGCTTCGAGGACGACGCCACCTGCGCGCAGGCGCTGATCAGCAACCAGGTCGAAGCCATTGCCCTGCCCAGCACCACCGGCAACGAGATCATGAAGGCACGCGGTGCCGGCAAGTTCGACGCCAAGTTCGCGTTCTCGGTACAACCGAACTCGATGGCCGTGCGCAAGGACGCCTTCGAGCTGCGCCAGTGGCTCAACACCACCATCGCCTACGTCAAGCTCAATGGCGAACTCGACGCCATTGCGCAGAAGTGGACCGGCAAGGCGCTGCCCACGCTGCAAACGTTCTGACCCCGGCAAGTCCGACGTTGCGCGCCAGCGCCAGCCGGCGCGCCAGGAGACCCGCATGAACTATCAATTCGAATGGAACCCGGTGCTGTCGCAGCTGGATCGCTTTGCGGAGGGTGCGGCCATGACGCTGGCGCTCAGCTTCGGCTCGATCCTGCTTGGCACCCTGGTCGGTACCGCCGGCGCCGTCGCGGCAGCGTTTGGCGGGCCCTGGCTCCAGCGCGCCGCCAGGGCATACGTCGAGGCCATCCGCAACACGCCCTTCCTGATCCAGCTCTTCATCATCTTCTTCGGCTTGCCTACCATCGGCCTGCAGATCGATGCCATCACCGCCGCGGTGATTGCCATGACGGTCAACCTCGGCGCCTACTCGACCGAGATCATCCGGGCCGGCTTGCAGGCAGTGCACCGTTCGCAGCTCGAAGCCGCCGCCGCGCTGGGCATGACGCGCTGGCAGCTGATCCGCCACGTCGCCCTGGTGCCGGCCTTCGAGAAAGTCTATCCGGCGCTGACCAGCCAGTTCACGCTGATGATGCTGACTTCGAGCGTGGTGTCGGCAATCTCGGTGGAAGAGCTGACGGCGGTCGCCAGCCAGATCGATTCGCAGACCTTCCGCACCTTCGAGAGCTACATCCTTGTCATGTTCATCTACATCGGGCTGGCACTGCTGCTGCGCGCCATGTTTGCCCTGATCGGCAACCTGGTGTTCAGGCGGCGCCGCGTGGTGGCGCGCGCCAGGCGTGCCGCGCGCACGGCCCGCGTTGCGCCCCTGGCGCATGCGGCGCTGACGCCAGCGGTGGCAGGGAGCGCGAAATGATCACCGAGTTCTCCTGGAATCATCTTGAAATCCTGCTCCTGGCGGCACGCTGGACGCTGTGGGTGACCTTGCTGGCCTTTGTCGGCGGCACGCTGGCCGGCTTCGTGGTGGCGCTGGGGCGGACCTCCAGAAACGCCCTGCTGCGCCTCGCCAGCACGGTCTATATCCAGATCGTGCAAGGTACGCCGGTGCTGATCGTGCTGTTCCTGAGCTACTACGGCCTCTCCGTGCTTGGGCTCAAGCTGTCGCCGATGGTGGCGGCCATGCTGGCGATGTCGATCTACGCCAGCGCTTATCTTGGCGAGATCTGGCGGGGCTGCATCGAGGCCGTGCCGCAAGGGCAGTGGGAGGCCAGCGAGGCGCTCGCCCTCACCCGCTGGCAGCAACTGCGCCATGTCGTGCTGCCGCAGGCCGTGCGGCTGGCCCTGCCGCCCACGGTGGGCTTCTCGGTCCAGCTGGTCAAGAACACCTCGATCACTTCCATCATCGGCGTCATCGAACTCACCCGCGCCGGCCAGCTGATCAACAACGCGACCTTCCAGCCCTTCGCGGTCTTCGTCGTCGTCGCACTTATCTACTTCGCGCTTTGCTTCCCGCTTTCTTCGGCAGCCAGGCGCATGGAAAGGAGGCTCCATGCCCATCGTTGAAGCACAAGGCGTGCACAAATCCTATGGCCCCGTCGAAGTCCTGAAGGGCGTGTCGTTTGCCATCGAGCCGGGCCAGGTGGTCGCCATCATCGGCCGCAGCGGCTCCGGCAAGAGCACCATGCTGCGCTGCCTGAACGGCCTGGAGACCATTAATGCCGGCAATATCACGGTCGCCGGGCACAAGCTGGATCACGACCGCAAGCGGCTGCTCGACCTGCGCCGCGACGTGGGCATGGTGTTCCAGAGCTACAACCTCTTTCCGCACCTGACGGTGGGCGAGAACATTGCACTGGCGCCTTCCATCGTCAAGAAGATGGCCACGGGCAAGATCGACGGCATCGTCGACCAGGTGCTGGCCCAGGTCGGCCTGCTGGACAAGAAGGACTGCTATCCCGAGCAGCTCTCGGGCGGGCAGCAGCAGCGCGTGGCCATCGCCCGTTCGCTGGCGATGGAACCCAAGGTGATGCTGTTCGACGAAGTCACCTCCGCGCTCGATCCGGAACTGACGGCGGAGGTGCTGCGCGTCATGGAAAACCTGGCCGCTTCCGGCATGACCATGGTGCTGGTGACGCATGAGATGGAGTTCGCGCGCCGCATGGCACATACCACCATCTTCATGCACCAAGGCAAGGTGCACGAGGCGGGCCCGTCCAAGGCGCTGTTCGCGCAGCCACGGACACCGGAACTACAGCAATTCCTCAGCGCGGGAGCCCTGAAATGACCCAGCGGCAACAAGATGGGGCTTCCCGGCCGCCAGTGCTGATCTCCCTCACCGCCTATGGCGCGGACCTGGCCCAGCGCGACGGGCAGGCGGCGCTGGCGCGGATTGCCGCGGCGGCAGGCGCCGACGGCGTGGAATACCGCGGCGAACTCCAGCGCGGACACAAGGATGAAGTCCGGGAGCAGCGCGAAGTCGCCGAACAGCATGGGCTGGCCGTGGTCTGGTCCAGCCCGGAGGGGCTCTGGAGCGAAACCGGCAGCCTCGACCTCGCCGCGCTCGACCGCGCCTTCACGACCGCGCTGGCACTCGGTGCCGGACGGGTCAAGATGTCGCTGGGTGGCTACCGCGAAGGCACTGCGCTTGAAGGATTGCTCCCGTGGCTGCGGCACGGCGGCATCGAACTCGTCGTGGAGAACGACCAGACCGCCAGTGCCGGCACGGTACCGCCACTGCGCGACTTCTTCGCGCGTGCCACGGCACTCGGCAAGACGGTGCCGATGACCTTCGATATGGGCAACTGGCACTGGTCGGGCGAAGATCCGCTCGACGCCGCGCAGGTCTTCACCGCCCAGGTGGGCTACGTGCACTGCAAAGGCGTGCTGCGCACGCCCGCCAAGTGGATTGCGGTACCGCTGGATCAATCGGCTGCGCCATGGCGCAGCGTATTGCGCCGCCTGCCCGCTGACGTTGCGCGCGCCATCGAGTTCCCGCTGCAAGGGGAAGACCTGGTGCAGGTCACGCGCGACCATGTCGACCTGCTGCGTTCGGTGGAGGTTCCCGCATGAGCCCCGATCTGGATGTGGTGACGCTGGGCGAGGCCATGCTGATGCTGGTGGCCGGTGAAGCCGGGCCGCTCGAAGGCGTGCAGACCTTCCACAAACGCACTGCGGGCGCCGAGACCAATGTGGCCATCGGCCTGTCGCGCCTGGGCCTGAAGGTCGGATGGGCCAGCCGCCTCGGCGATGATTCGATGGCGCGCTACCTGCTCGGTGAAATGCGGCGCGAAGGCGTGGACTGCAGCCAGGTGGTGTGCGAGCCGGGCGAGCGCACCGGCTTTCAGTTCAAGGGACGGGTCGACGACGGCAGCGATCCGCCCGTGGAATATCATCGCCGCGGATCGGCCGCAAGCCGCATGAACCCGGGGCATCTGGACGAGCGGTGGCTACGGCGTGCACGCCACCTGCACGTCACCGGCGTATTCCCCGCTCTGGCCGAAGGCACGCAGGCCGCCACGCGCCAGGCCATCTCCACCATGCGGGCTGCCGGCCGCACGATCTCGTTCGATCCCAATCTGCGCCCCGCGTTGTGGGCCACGCCCGAGTTGATGCGCGAGACGCTGAACGGCCTGGCCCAACAGTGCGACTGGGTGCTGCCCGGCATCGAGGAAGGCCGCTTCCTGACCGGCCATGCCGAGCCCGAACGCATCGCCGCCTTTTACCGTGAGCGCGGCGCCAGGCTGGTAGTCGTGAAGCTGGGCGCTGAAGGCGCCTACTTCGATGGCGAAGCCGGCACCGGCCATGTGCCGGCCTTCGGCGTCGAGCGTGTCGTCGACACCGTCGGCGCGGGAGACGGCTTTGCCGTGGGCGTCATCAGCGCGCTGCTGGAAGGCCGGCCGGTGGCCGACGCCGTCCGGCGCGGCGCATGGATCGGCGCGCGGGCGGTGCAAGTGCGCGGCGACACCGAAGGCCTGCCGACCCATGCCCTGCTGGCGGCCAGCAACCTGTGAAGTCACAGCAAGGATCTCCCATGCGCAAGAATGTACTGGTGTTTCGTCCCATTCCGTCCGACCTGCTCGCCCGGATCGAATCGGAGCATGACGTGATCGTCGCCGACCCGCGCCAGCCGGCGCAACGGCCGGCCTTTCGCGCCGCGCTGGCAAACGCCCACGGCCTGATTGGCTCCAGCGTCAAGCTAGGCGCGGCCGAGCTGGCGGAAGCCGGCCAGCTGGAAGTGATCTCGAGCATTTCGGTGGGGGTCGACAACTATGACCTCGCCTGCCTGCGCCAGCGTGGCATCGCGCTGTGCCATACGCCCGGCGTACTCACCGAAACCACCGCCGACACCGTCTTCGCGCTCATCATGGCGGCCAGCCGCCGCCTGGTCGAGCTCGCCGCCCATGTGCGCGAAGGCCGCTGGACCGCCAATATCGGTGAAAGCCTGTTCGGCTGGGACGTCCACGGCAAGACGCTGGCGATCCTCGGTTTCGGGCGTATCGGCCAGGCGGTGGCACGCCGCGCGGCGCTTGGCTTCGGCATGGAGGTGCTTTACGTCAACGAGACTGCCGCCGAGCCACCCGATCTCGTGGGGCGCGCCACGCGCACGGAACTCGACGACGCCTTGCGGCGCGCCGATATCGTCGCCGTCACGCTGCCGCTGACCGAGAACACGCGTGGCTTGATGGGGCAGCGCGAGTTCGCGCTGATGAAAGCGGGGGCCATCTTTGTCAACGGCGCCCGCGGCCAGATCGTGCAGGAAGACGCGCTGCTCGCGGCGCTCGACAGCGGCCACCTGCGCGCGGCCGGGCTCGATGTCTTTGCCACCGAGCCGCTGCCGCAGGATTCACCACTGCGCTGCCATCCGCGGGTGACCGCCCTGCCCCATATCGGCTCAGCCACGCATGAAACCCGCCGCGCCATGGCGGAACTGGCCACGCGCAATCTGCTGGATGCGCTGGCGGGCCGGCCACCCGCCGCGCGCTTCGACCTGACAGCCATGGCCGCCTAGGTGGCTTAAACCGCATAAGCTGCTTAAACCGCTGTCCAAACTTTCCCGCAAGGACCATCCGCAATGCCCCGTTCCATTCCCACGCTGTGCGGCTCGATCATGGGCGAGCCTTTCACCTTCAATGTGCGCATCCACAATGCGGCTTACCGGGCGCTGGAGATCGACTACACCTTCGTCTGCTTCGGCGTGCAGGACGTGCCCGGCGCCGTGCAATCGATCCGCGCGCTGGGCGTGCGCGGCATGAATGTGTCGATGCCGCACAAGCAGGCCGTGATCCCTCACCTCGACCACCTCGACGAGACCGCGCGCGCCATCGGCGCCGTCAATACCATCAACAATGTCGATGGGGTGCTGACCGGCTACAACACCGATTGCATCGGCGCTGTCCGTGCCTTCCAGGAGGTGACCGAACTGCCGGGCAAGCGCATCGCGCTGCTGGGCGCGGGTGGCGCGGCAAGGGCCATGGCCTATGGATTGCGCGAGGCCGGCGCCGCCGTGACCGTATTCAACCGCACCGCGGCGCGCGGCGAGGAACTGGCCGCGTCGCTTGGCCTGCGCTTTGGCGGCGCGTTGTCCGACTTCCAGGCGGCAGACTTCGACATGCTCGCCAACGCAACGGCCGCCGGCTTTCGCGCGCCCGATGTCAACCCCGTGGCCGGGCAGCTCGCCGCCCACCTGATCGTCATGGACGCCGCCTTTATCCCGGTCAGAAGCAAGCTGATCCGGGATGCCGCCGCGCTTGGCTGCCGCACCATCGACGGCACGCGCATGATGCTGCACCAGGCCTGCGCCCAGGTCGAGTTCTACACCGGCTGCGCACGCGCGCCGATCGAGGCGATGGAGGCGGCACTGCTGGAGGAGATCGCGCGCTTGTCTTAGCCGGTGCAGCATGGCCGTCGAATTGGTCAGCTGATTGCCCGAGTCGATAACGAGCAACGATGGAAGGTGACGCTTGCAGCTTCTAGCGACACGGCTAGCGCTGCGCGGACTTCCGGCTCGAGGACGAGATCAAGACACGTCCAGCCGGAAATGGCTGTGCCGTGATGCGAAGCACGCCAGCGGCCCTCGCCGATTTGCAAATCGTCTTCTGTCGTATAGGCATTCGGCTCGCCGGAGAGACCCATGCCGAGCGCCTTCAGCAGAGCTTCCTTGCGGGTCCAGATACTGAGCACGGTGGCGGCCGAATCGGGGCGCGCCGGCGCAAGCGCCTCCTCCTCGATCGGAGAGAAAATCCCGCGTCCAATGCCCGCAACGTCCAGGCCGTCAATCCATCGCTCCACATCCACGCCGACGCGGCAATCCCATGCGAAAGCGAGCAGCGTCATCCCGTCAGTGTGGGAAACACTGAATGCGAGCTTTGCGGCGTGCGGCCACTGCAAGACGGGCTTGCCGAACGGCGTAACACAAAAGCGCAGGGATTCGGGTCTGCAGGTCAGATAGCCGCCGATCAGCCAGCGGAGAAGGCTTCGACGGGCAATGAAGGCGTTGCGATTCCTTTCATGTCTGTAGGCTCGGGCACGCTGTCGCTCATCCGGCGAAAGCGTGTGGGCGAGCGTCGAACATGCTGGTTCGATAAGATCGTCATTCAGCACCCACACATGCACGGCGCTATCCGGCAACGAGAGGTGGCTCGGATCAGGCAATAAAGGCGACGCGGTACGCCCCGCGTTGCGTGCGGTGACAAGATCGTGCTGCATGCCGTTCGATCCCCACTCACGCCTTGCGGCGCCTCATGAAACACACCTGCCGCGTCATGCGTTTGCCAACCCCTCGTCCAGTAGCGCCGCGATGACCTGCAAATTCGGTTCGACGAGCATATCGGCATGGTCGCTAGGCACTTCTGCAATCATCAAGCCGCCGCGCGCGACACGCCGCCATAGCGATATCGGATCACCCCAATCCTGATGTCGAATCGCCGCGCGCACATAGACAATCGGCCCCGCGTGATACGGCTGCGGCCGGTAGGTCGTCGTTGCTTGTCTCATCGCTTCGCGCACGCGCCAAAGCGCAGGCGGGAACGATTCGGTGTAGGCGTCCGGCCGGCGCGTCATGCGCCCGAGGCTCATTCCCACGCGATTGGCCGCCTTCCCAAGCATGTACGTCAGGTAACCGAAAAGCTGCGACGCAGGCACCGCGCGCAGCCTGCGCCACTGGTAGCTCGAATTGCTGCAGCAGTACCGCATCCAAGCACGCCATGGCAGGAAATGCTCGTGCACATAGGTATCGAGCAGGCACAGGAAATCGATGTGCTCGCCAGCGCGCATCAGCTGTTGCGCAATCTCAAGGGCGACCAGTCCGCCGAACGAGTAGCCGGCCAGCGCGTACGGTCCGTCGGGCTGCACGGTGCGCATCTGTTCGATGTAGCTGGCCGCCATGTCTTCGACGCACCGCTGTGTCGGCTGCTCGCCATCAAGGCCTCGTGCCTGCAGTCCATAGACCGGACGCGGACTACGCAGCGCGCAGACCAGCCCCCAGCATTCCATCACCGAGCCGCTCAAGCCATGCACGAGGAATAGCGGCGTCCCGGTGCCGGCGCGCACGGGCACGAGGATCGGCGACGGCGGCTGCGGTGCGCCCTCGTCGATCGCCGCGGCGAGGCGCGCGATCGTCGGCGCGATCAGCAGCGTCGCGAGTGGAATCGTGCGCCCGGTCGACTGATGCACGTCGGCGAGCAACCGCGCTGCGAGCAGCGAATGACCACCCAGGTCGAAGAAGTTGTCGTCGCGACCGATCGGTGCGAAGTCGAACAGCTTCTCCCACAACACCTGCAAATGCCGTTCCAGTTGTTCGCGCGACTCGCCGACGGCTGGCAATTCGCGCGCCGCAAGGTTCAGTGCCGGATGGTTCCGGATCGCGTCGAGGCATCCAGGATTGCGTAGCGCCGCGGCATTGCCGACCGGCAAGCCGTTGACCGCATTGCGCGCGGCTGCTTCGGACAGCTTGCCGTTATAAGTGACCGGCAACGCATCGACGGCGATGATCCGGTCCGGCACGTGCGATCGCGAGGCACGACGTGCGAGGTCGCGGCGCACTCGGGCGGCCAGCGCGCCAGTCAGCGCGACGCCATCGTGCAAGACCAGCAGCAGCACGATGCGCTGGTCGTACCTTTCCGCGTGCGTGCGGTCAGGCGGCGTGACGCGTGACCGCTGCTCGACCACCAGCGCGTCGCGAATGTCCCGGATATCACTCAGCACACGATAGATTTCGCCCGGACCGACGTTGACGCCGCGCACATTCAGGACTCCATCGGAACGGCCGTGCAGCCGCGCGGTGCCTTCCGGCGAAAATTCGATGCGATCGCCGTGCGTCCAGACACCTTTGTTGCTGGTGAAATAGGCAGCGTGAAACCCCTTGCCGTCCGTGTCGCCAAAAAAACCGAGCGGACGTGAAGGAAACGGATTCGCGCAGACCAGCTCGCCGATCCGGCTGGTGCGGGCACCCTGTTCCCACGCCTGAACATCGAGCGCGAGGCTCTTGCATTGGGCTTCCCCCGCATAGATCGGCAGGTTCGGATTCCCTAGCACAAAGCAGCCGAGAATATCCGTGCCGCCCGAGATCGACTGCAGGGGCAGCGGCTTCACGTGATCGCGCACCCATTCGAACTGCGCGTCGAACAGCACCGCACCCGTCGACATCATCGCGCGTAGTGCGCCGAGATCAAATTGCTGCCCTGGCACCAGGCCCGCGTCCTCGCACATCTTCAGGTAAGCGGGACTTGTGCCGAACACGGTGACGCGCTCGTCGGCGACGAGACGCCACAACGCATCGACCGTCGAGATCGGACCGTCATACGTAACGATCTCGGCCCCGGACGCGAGCGCCGACAACTGCCAGTTCCACATCATCCACGCGCAGGTGGTGTGAAAGTACAATCGATCGCCGGGCCGCAGGTCGCAGTGCAGCCGATGCTCCTTCAGATGCTCGAGCAAGCTGCCGCCGGCGCCGTGCACAATGCACTTCGGCTTGCCGGTAGTGCCCGACGAGAACATGATGAAAAGCGGATGGTCAAACGGGAAGCGCCGCCACACGAACCTCCCGGCATCGCCGCTGTCGATCAGTTCACCAAGCGAATAGATCCGCTGCTTGACGGTGCCGGGCAAGGTTCCGTCGTCGAGCCGGACGACACCCTGCAGCGACGGCAACGCAGCAGCCAGATCGGCGATGTTATCCGCCAGCGACATGCCCGTGTCGAACGCCCGCTCCGCGGCGTGCGCGAACAGCAGCCGTGGCGCTAGCGGCGCGAAGCGATCGAGGATCGTCTCGACGCTCATCTCGGCCGCAGCGGTCGACAGCGTTGCACCGAGCGCGGTGACGGCCAGCGCGGCAACGACCGCGTCTGCGTCGTTGCGCATCACACCAACCACGCGGTCCCCATCGCGCAGCCCCAACTCCGAGAGCGCATGCGCGAGACAAGCTACTCGATCGCGCAGTTCGCCGCGAGTCAGTCGTACACGTCGGCCATCTGCGTGACATGCGGTCAGCGCGGGGGTGTCGGGTGCCGCTACCGCCAGGCCAAGCAGGTTGTCCGCGTAGTTCAGTTGAAGCTGCGGGAAGAAGCGGGCATGCTCGCACTCGTCGCCGACGCAGACCGGCTCAGTGCTGCCGGACCACTCGAGCCCCTGCGACCACTGCACGAAGCATTGCCAGAACGTCCGGTACTCCCGTACCGAGAAGTCGTGCAGCGTATCGTAGTCATTGAAGACTTGGCCGGTATATGCCTGCAGGGCAGTGGTGAATGCCGTCATTTGCGACGCTGCGGCGCACTGGGGCGTGCTGCTATAAATGGGTACGCGTCCCACGGTCGCGATGGGGCAGAACGACGCGTCGAACGGGCAAAAGCGATCCATCCGATTCTCCACTGAGACCGGCGCACACCGTTCGAAGCAACGGCGTGTTCTGATGATCCAGACTAGTGACTCGCCATATTTTGCTCTGTGCGAAATCGCACGAACTATTGCCAAACCACAGGCAACGACCGGCCAGCTGGCGTGGACATGACTGGGGCTTCAACAAGTTCGTGACCCCGGGGCGACTTCACTGAAACAGCAAGGCGCCATCACAGCGACGAGCGAGTCACTATCAAATCGGCACTGCCGATGCTCATATGAGCACCGTGCGTTGGCTCCTACTGGCAATGTCATGAGCAAGTAACGGAGATGATGTAGAAGATTGCACTTCACATACCAACTGGGCAATATCCACGCGCATGTCAACTCGCCGTAAATTTCTTCTCTCCACAGCCGCCGCCGCGACGGTTCCCCTACTGACAGCAACACTGAGTGCATGCGGTGGAAACGATAATTCGGTAGAGGTGCCAATCTCCGATGCCGAACTCCGGGCGCAGATGATCGGAAAACTGAGCGCAGAGCTGAACGACGCATCGACTGCCAATGTCATTGAACCATTCCTGATGGATGTTGGCTTCACCTGGGACCTTCCTTTGATTCCCGCAGCACAGGTCAATACCATCGTCGCGTACGGCTTTGGCAACCGGCCCAACACCGCAAGTGGCAATACGTCCAGCACCGGGGCAAATCAAGTCGCCCTACCCGACCCGGGACCCATCAATGAAGAACTCGCGGACGTGGTGCACCGGATTTATCAACTAAAGCCGGTCAAGGTATTCGCGCAATGGGAAATTGCGCGCTTTCTCGTGTCCAAATACCAGATGAGCAGTGCCAACCTTCAATCGATCGAGCCGATTGTGGCGAGCGACGGCACGATCACCTACCTGAGCACCGATGGCGTGGCAGCCGCGATCGTCGCCCTTGAAGGCACTGCTGCAGCGCTGGGTGCGGTCGCCGTCGTTGGCCATCGCGACCACGCGAAACGTTGCATAAACACTTCCACGGCGCGCGGCATGAATGCGTACGCTGTCAAGGAGGTCGCGCTGCCCGTTAACTACGATCCACTGTCAGGGCAGCCCTGGACGCGTCGCCGCGATCTCTACCTCGCGCACGACATGTATGCCCAGTTGGCCGTCAAGACCGGAACCATGATCGCTCAGGCTTACCCCCACGGCTAAATCGCGGCGACTATCCCCCAAGCACATCCATTCAAATCATGTCAACACGCCGCAAATTTCTTCTTTCCGCATCGACAGTCGCAACGCTACCCGTCATGGCGACAGCACTGAGTGTCAGCGGGAATGCCATGGCAGCCGACACTCTCGTTTCCGACGCCGAGCTCAAGCGACAGATGATCGGCAAACTGATCCTAGAGCTGAACGACTCGACGACCGCCAACTCCGAAGTAGCCTATCTGCAGGACATCTTCTTCACCTGGGACCTTCCTTCAATCAACGCGGCTCAGGTCAGTGCCATTGTCGCCTATAGCTTTGGCGACCGACCCAATGCGGCAATCGGCAGCGGAACGACTCAGTCCACGCTGCCCGCACCGGGCCCCATCAATGAGAAGATTGCAGATGCCGTGCACCAGCTCTATCAATTGAAGCCCGTCATGGTATTTGCACAATGGGAAGTGGCGAGCGTGCTCGCGTCCAAGTACCAGATGAACAGTACGAACCTTCAATCGGTCAAGCCACCCGTCGTCGCAAGCAACGGCACGATCACCTATCCAACCCTCGATAACGTGGCGGCAGCCGTTATTGCGCTTAAAGGAACAGCGGCGGCAATGGGTACGGTGGCGATCGTCACACATCGGGATCAAGCCAAGCGGGCTATACAAATTTCCAGGGCACAAGGTATGAACGCTTATGCTGCGCAGGAGATTACACTGCCTGTCGACTACGATTCCCAGGCGTCACAGCCCACGAACCGTCGCCGCGATCTCTACCTGCTTAGCGATATGACCAATCAGTTCGCGACTTTGCGCGCGAACTTGATCGCTCAGGAATACCCAAATGGCTAGGCGTAGTATGTGCTTGTACGGAATGCCTAGCTCGCCAATAAGCCACAACACCTTTTGCACATTGAATGAACTACGTCTGCCCCATACCGTAAGCATGCAATCCTCGTCATTCCAACCGATTCTGGTTCTTCCCGATTATAAATGGGTCCCGTGTCCGCTTTGGCGCGGTCTCGTCCCCGTTCGGTCGCGGTGAGGCGGGAAGTCGACCTCGTACCGCGGCGCGGCGCGCGCCTCGTCGCCCTTTATTCGACCGTGCATAAGGAATGGGCGGTATCCACAAGCGCGGAGTACGCCCCGGTTGGCGCCTCCTCTTCCGATGCATAGGCACCGCAGTCCCTCTTTCTCTCGTGCGGTAACGCGCGCCGCGGCGTGTTGACGCCCCCGACGGCGCGCCGCCCGGTCTGCGTCGCGCAGTAGTCCAGGGTCTGACGCAGCACCGTATCCACGCTGCGCAGCGAAATGCCATGGCGTGCAGCCACTTCCTCGCGGGTCAGTTCTTCCAGGCGCAGGCCCACCAGCACGCGCCGGTGACGGCCCGGAACGTTCTCCAGCGCACGATCGAGCGCCGCCAGATCCGAGCGCGCTTCCACGACGGCTTCCGGCCCCGGTCCATGGTCGGCAAGATGCTCGAACACGGTGTCCGCATCGGCCAGCGATGGCCAAATACGACGGTCACGCAACTGATCCGTCGCGAGGTTGCAAGCGACGCGATACACGTAAGCCTCGGCGCTACGTACCGCGTCAGGGAGTGTCGCGCTCCCCAGGCGCAGCCACGCCTCCTGCAAGCTGTCGCACGCCATGTCCGGGCAACCAATATGGCGCGTCAGGCGTCGGCGGAGCTGGTCATAGTTCGATACCAGGAAGTCGCGCAGGACGACCCCGGACTCACCAGCATGGGAGGCCGCACCGGCCGCGCCGCCAGTTGTCCCGGGAGCCTTGATGCAATGCGGAATGCTCGTATCCATGAGACGTCCATCTCCGTGTTCCACTACGAAGTCCTTAACCGCACGGGTGATTCCAGCGCCAACACTCCCGCCTCGACGCCGTCATGCCGAACGCTGTGAGGCGTTGGAGAAGGCGATGCCACGATAGGCGCGGATGCCGCTGGATTAGCTGCTACCGGATCTGTTTCAGATTGCGGCGCTCGTCGTCGGTCAGTCGTTCCAGCTGGGCAGGATTGAAGCGCCCGCCCAGGCCGACGAACTGCACGGGACTCGCCGGATCGTATGGCACGCTGGATTGGAGGCCGCCAGCAGGCGCCTTCTTGCTCTCGCCATCAGCGGGCGACGACGACTCCGTGCCAGCGTCGAGCATGCGCACCGTGAAGATCGAAGGCAGGTTCTGCCGCTGCGCTGCGCGATCACGCGTCATCGCATCCTGCGCAGCGGCGGCAGCTTGCGACGCCGTCGAACTGGCATTGGCCATCGCCCCCACATTCACGGCGGCGACCACCGGCAGCCCAGTCGATTTCCCCTGAACCTGCACGTTGGCCGCGTTTACCACCTGCAGCGCCGCGAAGTTGACATTGCCCGAGACCCGGATGCCCGCCTCGCCGGCATCGATGGTGCCCAGCGGCGCCACCAAGTCCACGTCCCCGGGCGGCACCTCCGGAATCGGGCTCAGCGTGGCGATGCCCGCGCCCGAGGACGGCACGTTTGGCGAGACCGTGACATTGCCCAGCCCGTCGTAGACCCGCTTGGGCGGGGTGTACAGCACGGTCGTCTTGGCACCCCGGCCGGCGTTGATGTCGCCTTCCGACGACCAGCCCTGGATGCTGCCGCCGAAGGTGGTCATGATGCGCGACAGGCCCAGCAGGATCGAACCCTTCGAGTAGAGGGCGATATCGCCCGCCCCTTGCGTGATCAGGCCCGCGCCGGTCCCCGCCGGCACGCCCTCCACGCCGATGAGGGTCCTGCCGCCCGGGTTGAGCATCTGGATGTCGCCGCCGAAGTTGGTGCGGATGCCGGCGTCCGTCGTCACGGGTACTGCCTGGCCGTTCACCGTCCTGGAGCCCGTGATGCTGCTGAACATCGTGATGTCGCCCTGGTAGCCGATCGCCCTGCCCTGCGCGTCAGCGCTCGGGAACAGCATCGCAATCGCCTCGCGCCCGCGCAGGTAGCTGCCGTAGCGCGAACTCGCCGGGTCGTTGTACTCGCGTCCACCGAGCAGCAACTCCTGGAAGTAGACCTGCCGCGCGAAGACGCCCTGCTGCTCGCCAGGCAGCGCCAGGAAATACGCTAGCGCATCGGCCGCCGCTCCCTTGTAGCCGAAGCGCTGCCGCAGCCAGGCCAGCAGTTCTCCGTCGTAGGCATGCGCCACCTTGCCGCTGCCCGCCAGCGGCGTGCCGGCGTTCAACTGGTTCGCCGCATCGAAGTACAGTTTGGCGAAGCCCGTGTAGTCGGGGCCGTTCGCGCCGACACCGGCCAGCACCGTGATGCCGGCCCCGCCCGACTTGTTCGACGGGTTGACGACATCGCCCGCGCTCGTCAGCGCGCCGTCATAGCCCTGGTACAGGTTGCGCCCGGCCTGCAGCTGGAGCAGGCCCGGCCCGGCGATCGTCACCGACTGGCGGAAGATGTCGCGGCCGGCCTGTATCAGCGTGATGTCGCCCGCATCCAGGTTCAGGAAGGCACTCGGCGTCGTGCCCGTGCCGACGATATCGCGCCCGGCGATGACCTGGAACGGCTTGGCGGCGGCGTACCAGGTCGTCGGGAACGGCTGGAAGGAGCCCGGGCCGAACCCTGGCGACGGATTCTGTACCTGGCCGAGCGTCAGGTCGACGATATCCTTGCCGGCATAAACGAGGGCCGGCCGATCGTCGGCCGCATGGAGATTTCCCAGCGGCGTGTCCGGCCCGAACGCGATCGGACTGCTGCGCGTAAAGCCCAGATAGGCCGACGTCGGACTCGCATTGTTCGTGCCTCCGCCACCGACCGCCGTTTCGAAGACCGGGCGCAATGGCGTCGCCAGCGTGCTCATGTCAGCGCCGGACATGGCCACCACCTGGCTCGACCCATAGATGGAGCCCGCCGCCAGCAGTTCGAGCTGGCCGCGCGGCGACGGCACCAGCTCGAGCACCGGATACGAGAGGCCCGGCAACGGCTCGGCGAAACGGATATCGCCGTTGGCAGCCGCGACGATCAGCGTGCCCGGATAGAAACCGTTGCTGTTCTGCACGCTGTTGCCGGCGGTCCCGCCCGGCAACGGCGCCACATCGCCACCGGCGGAATACAGCCGGATCGCCGATCCCGGCGTCCAGAGGCTGAATGCGGAGGTACCGCCATTCGGGACGAATGTCGTGCTCCCGTCCGCGTTGCGCAGCAGATAGGGAATGCCGGCCTGATCGACCGGCGTGCCCATGCCGGCATCGGCGGCACCCGCGATCACCAGGTCGCCGCGCGTGGCGATGTTGACGACACCGTCGCCTGGCGTCACCGTGGGACCGGGCGTCTTCGCCGAGCGCTTGAAGACGTTGGCTTCGACCGCGCGCGGATCGAACGACGTGAACAGGGTGCCGCCTTGCGCGACCGCGAGCGCGCCGATGGAGCCGGCATTCACGTTGATGTCGCCGCGCAGGTTCGTGATCGCGCCATAGTAGTCAGGCACCTGAATGGCGGTCGGAAATACCGCATTGAGCCCGTCGCCGATCTTCAGCGTGAGATCGCCGCCGCCGGTCGCGACCACCGTGCCGTCGGCCAGCACGCGCCCGGTCGAGGCCACCGCGAGGTCGAGCCCGGTCGGGCCA
The DNA here is from genome assembly GCF_054515855.1 of Cupriavidus sp. PET2-C1. NCBI lineage: Bacteria > Pseudomonadati > Pseudomonadota > Betaproteobacteria > Burkholderiales > Burkholderiaceae > Cupriavidus > Cupriavidus sp. PET2-C1. Next base: position 1,891,678 of record NZ_CM137259.1, on the reverse strand, counting down.
CTGCCGGTCACGCCGGCATTGCGGCCGGCAATCACGCTCAGGTTGCCGCCGCCCAGGGTGCCGATCCCCTGGAAGCCGGTCATGGAGCTATCCACCTTCCAGCCGGAGGTCCGCGTCAAGGTGCCGAAATTGATCCACCATGCCGTGGGATCGGCGGACACGCCGCCGCCCTGGCGCCAGAGCCAGTTGCCGGTCAGGTCCGAATCGACATAGCGGGAATTGTTGTTGGCGATCTGCACGCTGCCCGTCACGTCCTGCTGGGCCATGAGAAGCAGGTCGCCGCCATGCTCCGGGTACCAGGCATGCAGGCCGCCGCCCCGCGTGGCGATGATGTCGTAGGGATTGCTGCCGTCCGCTGCCAGGATCGGCGCCGATTGCGTGCCCGCGGTGTAGACGCCGTACGGGGTCGCCTCGCTGAAGCTGCCACCGGCCAGCAATTCGAGATTGCCGGTGCCGGTGCGCAGCACGCTGAAGAAGGTGCCGTTCAAGGAGGCGTTGTAGCTCGGATCGCTGAGGGTGAGATTGCCGCCTCCATTGAGCGCGCGCACGGTCTGCAAGGCGCGTTGGTCCGCGCCGGCCAGGTCGGCACCGGCAACCAGGCGCAGCGACGCGGATGGCGCACCGGCCGCCAGCATCGCCGCCGCGGCCGACGCGGCGCCCGCGCCAGGAGCCCCCTTGCTGACCAGCGTCGTCGCGACACCCGGCAGACGGATCCCGGCCTCGAACAGCAGGCCGTCCGAGGCGGACAGCTTCGTGCCCGCGGGGATCGTGTCGCCGACGTAGTAGATGGTTCCATCCGACCCGATGAGGCCGCCGAGGTAGTTGTAGAAATCGTCATTCGGCACCGTCCAGCTCGTCATCAGGTAGACATCCTTCGACGCGACATAGCTGGCACCCGGCGTGCCCCAGTAGCCATCCTGGAGCGAGAACTCGGGACTATTGGTGATGTCCAGGATGCCGTCATAGACCGCCGGCTTGCCCGCGACCGCCCGGAAGCCGTCGGAGATGCTTCCCTTGACCGCGAGGTTGCCGCCGGCCCGGATCACCAGGGCCAGCGGCTCGCCCGCGCCGTAGCTGGCGGACGTGGCATCGCGGTCGGCGCCGGGACCATAGCGGTACCCGGCCAGGTCGATATCGCCGGATACCGTCAGGTTGCCCTGCGGGGTGGCGCTCACCACCTCCACGCCGGGGCGCAGGTGCAGGGCGTTGCCATAGGCGGACAGCCCCGCCATGCGGCTCTGCAGGCCGGCATTGGCGAGCGCGCCGGCCATGAAGGCCTGGCTGTCCCGATCGACGAGATCGAGCCAGCCCTGCGTGATGACCTGGCCGACGGGATCGCCCGGATCGGCCGGCGCGTTCGCATAGGTGGCAAAACCGTTGAGCTGGATGCTGCGCGCTCCGCGGATGATGAGCGGTCCGGCTGCCGAGATGGCGACATCGCTGCCGGTCGCATTGGCCGGAGCCCCCATGCCGGTCGCACTCGCCGCGGTCGCGCCGACGCGCTGCGCATTCAATACGACATCGCCATAGGCCACGCTGCCCGGCGTCGACAGGTCGATGGTCGCGCCAGGCAACAGCATCAGCACCCCATGGGCCGCACTCAGCTCCACGTGGCCGCGGTTCCTGGCCTCGATCGGCAGCCCGTAGCTATCGGCCTGCAGCACGGTGCCATGCGCATCGAGCACGGCACCCGATGCCAGCGTCAGCCCGTTGGCGGCCGACAGGCGGATCGTGCCAGGGGCCGCGCCCGATGCATCGATGGTGCCGGTCACGGTCAGCTGCCCGCCGTCCGTTGCGATCGACACCTTGTGCGCCTTCACACCATCGCCAACCACGAGGTCGCCCTGCCTGGCGGTGAAGCTGCGGGCATCGAAGAAGCCGCCCCGGGTCAGCGCGGCGTTCAACCCCGCGAAGTCGGCGAAGCTAGCCGCCCTGGCACTGAAGCCGCCGCTGGCCTGGCCATCGGTCGCGCCGCCATTCAGCGTTCCGTTCAGCGCGACCCGCCCGTTGCCCGCATCGATCGTGATCTCGCCGGCAATCGCATGGATCGCCGAGACGTCGATCACCGCGCCGGCTGCCTGCGCCACGCCGCCCTGCGCGCTGTTGAAGCTGGCCGTGCCGCCGAAGCCATAGACCGTGGCCCGCTGGATGGTCGACGGCTGGCCGCTCAGGTCGATGCGGCTGCCGGCGTCCAGCGCGATGTCGTGGGTGGCATTCACCACCAGCTTGCCGCTTGGCAGCAGGATGGTGCTGCCGATGGCGACGCTGTCGCCGCCCAGGTCGATCTCCGCGCCCGCGATGGTCGAGCCTGCCTGGCTCGGCGCCTGGCCTTGCGGCGCCACCACGTTCAGCGCCCCGCCCGCCGTATAGGCCATGATCGACTTCTGCATGCCGGTCAGCAGCGGCGTTGCCAGCGTCAGGTTGCCGCCCGTGCCGCTCTGGCCGAACACCGCGCCAGGGTCCGCGCTGGCCGCCTGGTAGACGAAGAGCGAGCCGTTGCCGGCCGACACGATCTTCTCGCTGGCCCTCAAGTTGACGTTGCCGAAGCCATAGGCCGTGCGGCTGGCCTTGCTATTGTCCAGCGACACGAACTGGCCGAGGTCGATCTCCCTGGCCACCAGGTCCAGCGTGCCCAGGCCCGTTCCCGGGCCATTGCCCACGATCGCCGGCGGCGTGGCACCGGCGATGCCGTTCCAAGTGATCTTGCCCGCCGCGATGGTGGCATGATCGCCGGCCCCACCCCAGCCATAGATCGCGGGCGTGTTCAGCACCAGGTTGATGCCGGCGCCGGCGGCGTCCAGGCCGGCGCTGCCGAACAGGTTGATCGCGCTGGACGCACCCAGCGCGATCGTCTGCAGTGCCGGCACGCCCTGCGGCAAATCGCCACTGACCAGCCGGTTGAACAGCGCCTGGTCGAACAGCAGCCCGGCCGGGGCACCCGCTGCGGCAATGTCGCCGCTGCTGCCGACGTTGATGGTGTTCATGGCCAGTGCAATATTGCGCGAACCAAAGCGGGCGCCTGAGTCCATGTTGACCCCGCCGTTGGTGGCAAACGCCAGCGTGCCCTCGGAGTACAGCTGCGACCCTGCGCCGATGGTGATGGCGCCGGTGCCCTGCGAGCCGAGGAAGTCCAGTTTGCCGTTGGACAACGCCAGCACCGAAGTACCGTAGCCGGTGGTGTAGCCCATGCCGGTGGAGGCCGAGTCGAACGGCGTCCCGCCCTGGCCGATGGTGCTCAAGGTCACGTTGTTGCCGACGCCGATGTTCCCGCCGATCAGCACCAGTTCGCCGGCCCGGAGCGTGACGCCGTCGCGGATGGCGAGGTCCTGCCCGCCCTGGAACATCAGCGTGCCGTTGATCACGCCCACCGTGCCGTTGATCAGCAGTCGCGGGGATGCGATGGCATTCAGGTCCGCGGCGCGGACCGAGGTGCCGCCGAACCCCGGCGTGGCGGCGTCCGCGACGATCTCGCCCACGTTCGACAGGGCCACGGAGCCGTCGATCCCGCCCGCGTCGCCCCGCAGTCGCGCGGTCCCCGCGAAACTCAGCGCCGAGGTGCCCGGCGGCGTGCCGGGCTGCTCGAACTTGATCTGCAGGATCTTGCCGTCGCCCGGCAGCAGCGGGCGCAGGCCGCCGAACTGCGCCGCCCCGGCGGTGAAGAAGTCGGCGTAGCCTTGCTCGTTGTACTGCGCATAGCGGCGCACGGCCGTCCCCGGCGTGATCAGCGCCGTCAGCGGCAAGGCGCCGCGGAAACCGGTGTTGGCGGTGCCGGTCTGGACCGCGGTGGCATAGGTGCCGTTGCCGACCGAGGCAACGCCGCCGAGCGGCTTGCCGCCGCCCGCGCCGAGCTCCACCCGGTAGGCGCCGGGCAGCAGCGCGTAGTTGGAGGGCAGCAGCGTGTAGGTGCCCGCCGGCAGGCCGGGCACGCCCGCGCCCACGGCGATCTGCTGGCCGATGGCCGGGTCGCCGGCGCCGTTCTCCGGCGCCACCGGCGCGTAGCCGGAGGCATAGCCCGGCAGGATGGCGTAGACCTTGTCGCTCGCCTTGCTCAGCGGCGTGGCCGGGTTGGCGTTGACCAGCGGCGTGGTGAGGATGTTGACCGAGCCGCCGCGGCCCGAAACGAAGCCCGCGCCGGTCAGCGTGCCGCCGCCGGAGAGGTCCAGCGTCGCGCCGCCCTGGACGTTGACCGCCTGCGCGTCCAGCGTGATACCGGCCCCGGACCGCAGGATGCTGTTGCCGGTGAAGCCGGTGAGGTCCAGGGGCCGCACGCTGGCACCGCCGTAGGTGTAGGTCACGCCGTCGACGGTGCCGCCATAGGGCATGGTCAGGCCTGCCATCGAGACGGAGGTCAGGCTGCCGGGCAACAGGTCGACCCGCTGCGTCGCCGGGTAGTTGGTGCCCAGCGTGATGGCGCCGAAGGGGGCGCGCACGATGCCGCCCTGCTCGATGATGGCCGCCTGGAAGCTCAGGCTGCCGAACACGGACAGGGGGGCGTCCGGCAGGTCTGGCGTGGTGCGCCCGATCGTCAGCTTCGCCACGTAGCCCGGATTGTTCTGCCCCGCGATGACGGTGGCCCTCGCATTGGTGGCTGGGTACACCTGGGCGGCCTGCAGGTCGATGTCCCAGGCGCTGGCTAGCGTCGTCCCCTGGTCGACGGTGGTGGGCAGGAAGCGGATGCCGCCCTGGCTGACCAGCCGGGTCGTGCGGAAACCCGGAGCCGGTGTATAGACCCAGTCGTAGATGGACGAATCGTAGCGCCGGGTCTCCGCCGAGAAAGCGAGCAGCCCTTGGATATCGATCTGCTTCGCATCGACCTCGAAGGTCGCGACGGTCGGTGCCCCCGTGCTGCGCGGGTTGTAGATCGTGCCGCTGCTGTTGCCGTCCGGCACGATGACCGGCACCCCGCTGAGCAGGACGTACGGCGCGGCAATCCGCACGCTGCCCCTGGCCGGCGGCGTGGAGGCATCGGGAGACCCCGCCAGCACGGGCCCCGACGTGAACGCCCCCGCCGTCAGCGACACGCTCTTGCCGAGCGCCAGCGCGACGTCACCCGAGAACTGCATGTAGTCGCCGGACCGCAGCGCGAGCGCGTCGAAGCCGCCGGCCTTGACCGCGTCCGCGCTGACGGCGGCCCGGCCGAAGGCCAGCGCGGCGGCGTTCGTGCCCGCAGCGAGATCCGCGGGCAGCGACGGCGACGGCTGCGCCTGCGCCACGGTCATGATGCTCGGCACCAGGACGTTGGCCGGCAGCGCTCCGCCCAGGTTGGAGAAATAGGGCGTGAGCAGCGCAATCGACAGGCTGCCGCCGCTGGCCCCGGCACCGCCGCTGGCGGCGTGCAGAGTGCCGTCCAGGTAGAGCCCGCTCAGCGAATCGAGCGAGATGGCGCCACCATTGCTCGCCAGCGTGAGGGCGCCGCCCGCCGCGGCCCGCGCGTCCACCGTGCCCGCATCGACCACGACGCGGGCGCCGTTGGCGTCCAGCTCGGCGCCCGGGCGCACCACCACGAACGCGGTGCCGCCGCTGAGCTTGATGGTGCCGCCATCCATGACCGTGCCATAGCTGCGCCCCTGGGCATCCACCGCCGCGTAGCCCTGGCCCGAGACATCGAGCCTGGCGCTCGGGCCGACCCACACCGACACGCCGCGGCCGACGCCGGCCGCATCGAAATTGCGCGGGGTGTCGATGGAGCCGTCCGCTTCGTTGATCAGGCTGATGCTGCCGCCGTGTGCCGTCAGCGTGCCCTCGATATCGATCTGGCCGGTGGCGTCGATCTTGATGCTCTGCCCAGGATCGACGGTGATGGAGGCGTCCTTCTGCATGATGATCGACCCGCCGCCCATCAGGAGGCCGTTCTGGCTGCGGGTCTGCGAGCGCAGCGTCAGGCTGGCGCCGCCGCGCTGCGTGAGCGTCGCGCTCTGCGGGTGCTCGGCATACAGCGGTGGCAACCACAAGGACATCGCCGCGGAGGGATCGCTGCCCGAGGGCGCCACCAGACTGCCGGCGGTGATCCGGTACACGGGCATGGCCGGCGCGATGGCGGAACCGGCCACCAGCATGCCCAGCCCGGCATTGATGTCGTAGTTGGAGAAGCCCGCGCGGAAGAACGCGGGGCTGAGCGCCGGGGCCGGCGCCACCGACACCGTCTGTGGCAGGGCCGTGCCCGGTGGAATCACCGTGCCGGCCTGGTAGGTCATATCCTGCGCCTGCACCGAGCCGGCGGCATAGACGAGACGGTAAGGGTTGATCTGCAGGCCCTGCGGGAAAACGCGCGAGGGGATGACGGTCCCGGCCGGGATCGTGCCGGACCCGGACGCGCCGATGATCAATGTCCCGGCCGGCACCACCTGACCGGGGCCATAGTAGATGAGGTTGCCATCGGCGCCTCTGGCATACAAAGCGCTCATCCCGTTCGCGACGACCCAGTCCGCCGCGGTCGGTATGCCCGACCCGCCCGAGAGCGAGATGTCGATGGGAACGGGAACATCGAGCGGCAGCGTGTTGTGCGCCTCCGTCAGCGTGAAGGGCAAGGGCTGCCCGGCGGCAATGGTCAGCGGCCGCGTGAGCTGCATCCGCAACGGCGCCGCCGTGCCGGCGGCCAGCACGCCGCCGGCCAGCGAGGCGTTGTCGCCGACCAGCACATTGTTGGGCGAGGACAAGGTCAGCGTGCCGCAGCCGTTGACGCCGGCTGCGCGGATCACACCGTCCAGCACCATATTGCCGGTGACAGCGCTGACGCCGCCGGACACGTCGCCGGCAATCAGCGTGACATTGCCGCCCTTGCCGCCCATGGTCTTGCCGCTGGCCAGGATGGCCGCGCCGGACGAGACGTCGATCACGCTGCCGCCGGCGATGGTCACGTCTTGCGAGCCGTCGATGGTGACGTTGCCGCCATTGACATAGGCAAGCCCGGCAAGCCTGGCCGGATCGATGCGCGCATTGGTCCACACGCCGCGCACGTCGATCGTCCTGCCGGCCTCGAGCGTCAGTTGCGATGCGCCATCGGCCGTCATCAGCGCGCCGGGATAGCGGTCACCTGCGCGCGTGAACAGGTTCGATACGTTCACCGTGCCGCCGCGCGCCGTGATGTTGGCATTGACGTCGACGTTGGGCGCCACCAGGCTCAGCTGGCCGCCGTCGGCCAGCACCAGCGGCTGGCTCACCACGATGCGGCCTCCGCTGGCCAGGTCCAGCGCGCCGAGCTGGAAGCCGTTCAACATGCCCGCGTTCAGCCACACCGTGTTCTGCCGCTGCGGGTCGAGCGCGTCCGCTGCCCCCATGCCCGGCGTCACGCCCGCCTCCGTGCCGATCCTCACCTCGCTGGTGAACACCCCCGTGCGCCCCGGCCCCGTGTACTGCCCCAGCGCCAGCCCGCCCGCCTGCGCCACTGCGTACTGCCCCTGCTTGTAGCCGTCGGCCAGGCCGGCCGCGCGCGCCTGCGTCTGCTGCGCGCCGTTGAACACCTTGGCCACCACCTCGCCTTCGAGCACCGCCGTCGGCGCGCTCACCTGCAGGCGGCCCGCGTCGCGGCCCACCGTGTAGCCGTTCTGCAGCACCTGCTGCGGCGCGATCAGCGGGCTCGCATACAACTGCGTCGCCGTCTTGCCCCAGCGCGGGTGTTCGTCGTTGAAGCCCGTGTAGAGCCCCGTGTACAACACCCCCGCCGGCGCGTTATCGGCGTTGTGGAGCGTCCCGTCCGCCCCCTTGAACCACGTCTGCCTCAGGTACCCCGTCTGCACGTCCAGGCTGCCGCCCGACAGGTTGATCGACGAGCCCGCCTGCGTCACCACCTCCTTGCCGCCCAGCGTCACCGTGCCGCCCTGCGCCGCCCACTCGCCGATCCGGTGTCCCTGGTTGCCCAGGTAGCCGCCCACCTCCAGCAGCCCGCCCCCCGTGTACCAGCGCTCGGTCGCGTAGCCGCCCACGCCCGCCGGCACATACACCAGCCGGCGCCGGTCGATCCACACATTCGCATTGAGCAGGTTCCCGCTGTCGCGGTTGCCCGGCGCGTCGCGCTGCTCGTTGCCCTGCACATTGACCTTGACGTTGTTCGTGTCCATCGCCAGCGCCACGCCCACCGCCCCCGACACATCCAGCTGCGCCCGGTTGGCCACGAAGCTGCGACCCGTCGCGCTCACGGCGAGCTGCCCGCCCGTGGCCAGCGTCAGCGAGCCGCCATGGAACAGCACGTCGCCCCCGCTGACGATCTCCACGCGCGACTGGTCGCGCCGGTCCGAGAGCCTCGACAGGTTGTCGAACACCCCCATCGCCGCCCCCGCGCGCAGCAGGTCCTGCGCCGCCGAGTCCTGGATCAGCGCATCGCGCTGGCTGTCCAGCGCCGTGGTCTTGCCGTCGTCGTTGATCAGCACCGCCGTCACCGCGCCCGGTCCCAGCGTCACCCGCCCCTGCGTGTCCGCCGCCGAGTTCAGCAGGTGCACCGTGCCGCGCGTGTTGACCGTGGTCGTCGCCACCGCCACCCCGAGCTGCTGCACGTCGCGCCCGGCCATCGTCACGTCGCCCTCCGTGGCCAGGATCAGCCCGCTGTTGGCCACCTTGCCCGCGCTGCCGCCGGCCACGAACTGCGGCGAGATCTCGTTGCCGCGCGTGGTCGACGTGGTGTTGCCGTCGGTGCCCACCCCGCGCCGGATCACGAAGCTGTCGCCCGCGGCCAGCGCCGCCTGTCCGCGCGGCGTGGCGATCGTGCCCGCATTGCTGACCTCCCCGCCCAGCAGCAGCACATAGCCCCCGCCCTGCGTCACCGTGGCCGGCGTGCGCGTGGCGATCCGCGCGCCGGCCTGCACCTCCACCTTGCCCAGCGCATCGGTAAAGCTCGGCGCCGTGCCGTTGAACCCGTAGATGCCGTTGCTGCTGAACTGGCCGTCGCTGATCCTGGCTGCCGCCGCGACCAGGTTGCGCGTATCCACCTGGCTGGTGCCGCTGAAGATCACCCCGTTGCGGTTGACGATCATCACCGTGCCGTCGCCCCGGATCTGCCCCTGGATCTGGCTCGGCCGCGCCTGCGGGTCGTTGACGCGGTTCAACACCGCCCAGTCCGCCTGCTGCTTGAAATCCACCGTGGTGTTGCGCCCGACGTTGAAGGTCTCCCAGTTCAGCACCGCGCGGTCCGCGGTCTGTTTGATCGCCACCGTCGTCTTGCCGTCGGCCACCGTCTGCGCCGGCGCGTTGGCGTTGACCCAGCCCTGCGTAAGGCTGTTGGTGTCGATCTTCAGGCCGCCCTCGGCCAGCCCGTCCGGCACCGTGGCGTTCGCCGCCGCGGCGGCCGCACGCGCGCTGGCCTGCGCGGCCTGCATCGCCGCGATGCCCTGCGCGGCCGCACCCAGGTTGGCCAGCGAGCGCTGCAACTCGGCATTGGCCTGTTGCTGCTGGGCCGAGGGGCTCGTCAGCGCCGACACCGGCATGCCGTTGGGCAGGCGCCCAGTCTGCTGCGCCGCGCTCTGCGCCGCGCCCTTGGCCGCAAACCACGCACTGCTGAATGCCTGCTGCGCCTGCGCCGTACCCCAGACCCCGCCAGTGGCAAGCAGCATGGCAACGGCCCGGGTCAGCGGCGCCATGCGCAATGGCCATGCCGCCGGTGCCAGGTGTCGTGGTTTCGCTATTGCGCACTTGCGCCCGCGTGTGCTCATCTGAAGTCCTGCCCAATAGTTGAGTCGATTCCGCTACGGCAGCCCGCCCGGTGCCGGGCTGCCACGTCCTTCGAGTTTTGTTTGGTTCCGCTTCGCAGTAAGCGGCAACAGGAACTCGCTGAGACAAGACGAATGGCTACCGCCAGATCCCTCAACTATTTTTTTGACTTTGCACTTTCTCGCCGGGCTACAGCGGCGAACCTCGTGCGGCGGTGGGCATTCCACACCCGATGCATGTTGCGCAGTGCAAAGGCCAGCCCTCGTGCCGGACAGCTCAACTCAGGACCAGCAATCCCCCTGGCAAGGACGTGGCTTCCAGCTTGTAGGTATGCTCGATTTGCCATAACACCGCATCGAGAGATGTAATCAGGAATCGACCACTCACCAGATGGGCGCGAACGGCGGTGTTCACCAGCACGACACGGCCGGGTCGATAACGATTGATTTCTTCGACCACCTCGGCAAGCGGCGTATTGCGGAACACCATTTCTCCGGTACGCCAAGCCGACACTTCCTGCGGATCAGCGCCGGCGACGGAGCTGACGATACGATCGTCGTAGATGGCTTGCTGCCGAGCCAGGAGTGCGCGAATCCCCGAGGGATGCTCCACGCGCGCGGCACCTTCAAGACAGGTTACACAGACCTTGCCGTTGAGAAACTTCACGTCGAGGCGCCCCGATTCGGCTACGCTTCGGCCGACTCCCGCCGTCACGACGAAGCGCCGGCCGTCCCGGGACAGGTCGACGGCGGCCTGCCCATTGATGAGTTCCAGGCCGACCATTTCGCCATCGTCCATCTGTCGTCGAACGCTGGTCCGCGTGTTGAGCGTAACCAGAACACTGCCGGCTCGCCCGATTTCCTGCCGCTCGCCGGCGGCGGTACGGTAGTCCGCCCCCCACTCCGTGATCGCTGGCCAGACCCCAAGAGGTGGGTACACCACGGCTACGGCCGCTACGGCCGCAGCACTCACCGCTGCGCCCATGAATGCACGACGCCCCAACTGCACGGGGCGTGATGCATGGCTGTGTGCGGCGGCGATCCCCGGATTGGCACGCAGCAATTCCCCCGCCGCCGGCTTCATCGCAGTCCAGAGCCGCTTGGCTTCGTTGAACGCTTCCCTGTTGGCCGGGCTGCTCTGCAGCCAGCGTTGAAATCCTTGCGCATCCCATGCATTGACTTCGCGCGAGGTGAGCAAGCGCACCCAAGCCCGCGCTTCCTCCTGGAGCACGTCGTTGGAGACGGCATGTTGGTCGATGGGTTTCTTCACGATATCGAATCAAGCCACCATGAAGACACGCTCTGGATGGCGTCGTCGGGCCGCACGCAACTTCGGCGCGGATTGCGTTTCACGAGTAAAGACGAATGACAATGCTCAAATCCCTCAACTATTTTTGTCTGCTCGACATTTGGGCACAGAAATCGTGCGCGCGCTTCAATTCGTTCTCGACCGTGCGTATCGAAACCCCCAGTCGCTCGGCCACTTCCTTCTGCGACAATCCTTCCCAGCGGACCAGCAGCAAGATTTGCCGCCGGCGTGCCGGCAGGCGCGCCATGATTCTGCTCAAGGCCTCGAGCTCGGCACGGTCTTCGACCACCTGCGCCGGACCGGGTGCGGGATCGGACAGGTCCATGAGCGCCTCAACGTCGTCTGTCGACAAATTGCGGCTCTGCCTGCGCTGAATATCGACGGCGATATTGACCGCCATGCGCAGCAGATAGGCACTCGGGCTCAGGATCGGCCCGCGGTTCTCCTGGCGCTGCAACCTCAGATAGGTATCGTGCAAAGCATCGCCAGCCAGGTCATCGCTGCCCAGCACCCGCACGAGGCTTCGCTTGAGGTTGGCGTAGCGATTGGCCAAATGTTCCAGCAAGGCCGGCTGCGCGTCGTCGGACATAGCTAGGACGCCTCCCTGTCGCAGCGAAGCCTGCCATTGTGATCCCCGGGGACAATCAACATGGTTAGCGGTTGTTGCACCATATCCAGCGGTGGCGGAGGGACCTGAATCGTTCTCAAGGTATCCATCAGCGCCACGTCACGTTGGGGCTCCCCCGTCGAACCAAGCAAGCGCACCCCTTGGATGCGGCCATCGGCGCTCAATTGAAAGCGCATGAGCGCGCGGTAATTCCCGGGGGCGGTCCGTGGGGCGCTACAGAGTGCCTGCCAAATGCGGGATTGCACCTGGCCAGGATACCGTCGGTCACTGACCAGATTGTCGATCCCGGCATAGGGTGCCGGTGCGGCGTGCTCATCGGCTTCCATCAAGACAAAGGCACTGCCGCCTCCCCCTGCATTGTCTCGTTCTGCGACGAGGCCGGTCCCCTTGAGCAGCTGGTTCAGCGCGGCTTCAGGCAAGAAACGCCCCTGCACAGCTGACGACATGCGCCCGGTCACGAGTTCGCTTCGAAAAAGCACCGGCCGTCTGGACTGCGCCGCATAGCGGTCAAGTGCGGAATCCAAGGGTAGCGCGGGGATATCGAAGTCGAAAAACCTTTCATTTCTCCCGGCCGTGAGGCTGATGGCCGGCGCATCCGTCAACGGCAATGTGGCAGCGGTGCCCGGTCCATGCAGAGGCATGTCCGACCGTGATGGCCCGCCCGGCGTACCCGTCGACTGCGCGCACGCCACCCCAGTCGCAATCAGGAGCCCCAAGCCACTCAAGAATCCTGTCAGCGCAAGCACGCTGACCGATGCCGAGTTGCCTGTCATTTCAAACGCATGAGTCGCCGGAGTTTTTGGGAAAAGCGGGGTGGATGCTTCGCCAGCAATGTCGTCGAATTTCATGAATACTTCATGACAAACGCCTCTTTTCCCGTGTGACCTCCATCTGTCCGGTTATGGCCGATCGTCCTGGCGATTGATGTGAGGCGTCGGGAAACGCCAGCATGAACAGAAACAAGGAAGCCCCTGCGGAAAGTTCGAGGGTTTCACAGCGGGGGGCGATTCAGGGCGACCCAACGCTGAACAGACGGCCTTTGCCACTGATGCGCAGCGTAGTCAGCCAACCTTCCCGGCACCGTATCACCGTTGAGGACGAGCCGGTTCAGCATTAGAGCAAGGTCGACGTCCGCGATGCACCACTCGCCAAAGAGGTTCGGTGAATGGTCGGTAAGCAACACCTCGCAAGCAGAAAACAGTTTTCCTGCGGCCGTACGTGCTGCAGCAGATAGGGGCGCCGCGGGAGCGCCGTAAAATACCACCTCAGTGGGGCGCTCCTGCCGGATGGGCATGAGATCGCTTCGCAGCCACGCTTGGACCTGGCGTGCCCGAGCGCGACTGATCGCATCTTTTGGGTATAAAGAGATGCCCGGAAAAACCTCGTCGAGATATTCAGTTATTGCTGACGACTCGGACAAAGCGAAACTGCCGTGTATCAGCGCAGGTACACGCTGCGTGAGTGAGCGCTCTGCATACCCAGGTTCGAGGTTCGCATTGTTGGCCAGGTCGATGGTTACAAGCTCAAACGACAATCCCTTTTCGTGAAGGGCCACGAAGGCCGACATCGCATATGGACTTGCGAATTGAGCGTCGACGTAGAGACGCAGATTCGTTGAAGGCAAAGCGGGCTCCTGTTTGCTTACGCGAGGGAAACGATTGTCAACGATCCAGGCATCGATGTCGACCGGCTGTACTTGGCCGAACCCGCAAGCTCGTCGCCGGCCAACGCTCGATCGCCCCGACTCGGCCCCGAAACTTCTGTAGTTGACCCCGAACCGGCGAGAGCGCGCAGAACCGAGCCTTCAGACTTTCCAACCTGTTCAACACGCCGCCAGCGACGATGAGGTGATCCAACGTGCGCACGCAGCAGTTCTTCCCGACCCAGCGTCACTGGTACGTCCATGTTTCGAACAGTGCCAAGCCCAATCACGCCGTTGGCGACGGCAAACATGCGTTGCACGGCTGTTGCGTCCCAAGCTACTGATAGATCGCCCGCCGCGGTCTCATCTTGCAGATAGAACTGGAAGTCATCTGCGAATAGCTGGAGTTGATGTGATCGCGTTTGCGTAACGTGTACGGACTTGATTGCGGTCATTGCTGCAAGCGTGACAAGTTCTCTGCCAGTGATGGCGCCAGGTTCCTGAGCAATTTTCGTGAACACTTAGCCTCACTTGCTGATCGTCACGGTGCCATAAGTCATGAACACCCGCGCCGAGCCATCCGGGCCGCTATAGCCGCCCTGCCCACCGCCGAGGTGGCAGGCGAGCGCGGTGAATTCCCAGGCATCGTCCATCGACGCGGCGATCTTGCGGGTGGTTAGCCTCTCCAGCCCGTATTGCTGACCGAAGTCCCGCACGCGTCGGGCGTGCTCGCCGAGCGCCTCGGGTACCGAGGGGTGGTCCCAGCCCCATAGCCAGGTGCCGTCTTCGGTATCGTAGGTGCCAACCACCTGCACCGGCGAGGTCACCACCAGCCCTTTTTCGGCATTGGTGAAGATGATCGTCCCAGCGTCGAGATCGGCATTCCACGAGGCGGTGTCGAGGCCCCACATGTCGATCGCGGCTTGCGTGCGCATCCGCATTTCGTTACTCGCGCGCGCAATGGTGAGGTCCGGTTCGGGAAGCGTCGCGGCGTCGCCGTGGTCACCGTTACTGTCCCTCCCAGGGCCTTTATCACCACCGCCAAACAGCTTCTTCAGAAAACTAGCCATCCATATCCTCCATTTTTCAAACGAATTTTTTGCGAACACATACTATCGATTCTACGGGTAACCGATTCTGACTTGGGACGGCAAGATGGCAGACTTTGCAATGCCACCCAAAGAAACGAATTTTCCCGAACGCTAGAGCAATCGACTCTTTGGAAGCAACATCGAAAGACGATGAGTGATAGTTTCAACGGCCTGTTCAACTGAAACGTTAGCTGTGTCGACTACCAGATGATCTGATTCCCATGCGTCGTATTGACGTTCAAGCACGCTCTGCCATGTCGGCAGCTTGTGGCCTGGGATATCTGCATGTCGCCCTTCGACCCTCAGACGGTGCACCGCTGTATCAGAACAAATCAGCTCAATCTCGAAGATGCGCACACCTGCTTCGAGCGCCACGTTTCTCCAGGAGCTACGCGTCACATGCAACGAATTGACCGAGTCCGCGACGACGGTCATCCCAAGGCGCAAATTGTCTTTTGCAACGGCATATCCGGCCAGATAGCCAGCAGGTCCGATATCGGCCCCGTCGCTCCCGCCTGCAATAAATGCCCATTCCAACGTATCAATACGCAGATATACGGCGGCGAGCTTGCGCGCAAGTGTTTGCGCTACCGTTGTCTTTCCGGTGCCCGGTAGTCCTCCGAAGGCAATCAACATGTTCGACGCTCCCTGTATTCGAATCTCGGCTGATTGTCGTGGATTTCTGCCGCGACCTCTAGTGGCCGGTGTTGGCTGCGGTTTCATCCGTCCGATCCATCGGTTGAATCCACCACCCACTAGCGACGTTCGCACCCTCGACATGCAAACGTCAGACTTCCACCTCCACCACCCGAGCCTTCAAGCGCGGCGCGGCGAAATCAAGGAAAGCGCGCAACTTCAGCGGCAGGATGCCCTGTCCGGTGTGAACAAGGCTGATGGGCCACGGCGCCGGCTCGAATGGTGCTAGCACGATCTTGAGCGCGCCGGCGCGCAACGCGCTCGCCATCTGATAGGACACCACGCGCGTGATCCCGACGCCGGCCACCGCCGCATCGACCGCGGCTTCGGCCGTGCTGACGGCAAGCCGCGAACGGACGGGCACCGCGATCTCCGACTTGCCCGACATGAAGGTCCAAACCTGCCTGGATGTCATCCGTTCGAACGTAATGCATGCATGCGCGGTGAGCTCGAGGGGGCTCGTCGGCATGCCGTGTTCAGCGAAGTAGGCTGGGCTTGCGCACACCACCCGGCGCACTGTGCCGATCCGCGCCGCGACGAAGCTGCTGTCGGGCAGTTCGGCAACCCGCAATGCGACATCGACGTGCTCTTCAAGAAGTGGCACCACGCGGTCGGTCAGCACCATCCGCACATCGATGTCCGGATAGGTCTTGAGGAAGTCCGCGACCACGGGCAAAACATGCAGGCGCCCGAAGACCAGGGGTGCGGTGATGACGATCTCGCCTTTGGGCGCCGCATATTCCCCCGACGCCGCGCGCTCCGCTTCTCCCACTTCCTCGAGAATGCGCCGGCATGCGGCGACATACGCTTGCCCGGCTTCGGTGAGGGCAAGCTGTCGGGTGGAGCGGTGCAGGAGTCGGGTTTTCAGGTGCGACTCCAGGTCTGCGACCTTGCGGCTCACCGTTGCGAGCGGAATCTTGAGCTGGCGCGCCGCGGCAGAAAAACTGCCTGCTTCGACCACAGCCACCAGGATCGACATGGATTCGAAGCGATCAGCCATGTTCTCAGTTTTTGGGAGGATGATTTCCAATAATGGCAGATTCTCTTTATGCGTGGAAGAGAATACTATCGCCGGCACCTCCCCGACAAACGCGGCGGCGAGCGATTTGAGGCTTCTCGATGGGCTGCCCTGGGCCGCCACGTCTCAGGTCCCCAAAAATCTGGAGAATGTGCTGTGTCAACGCTTTCGAGCCCCCATCCGCAGTCCTTGCGAACAACCGCTTCCATCAGAAATCTGCCCGTCAACCTGTTTGCGTCGGTAATGGGCCTTGCCGGACTGTCCATTGCGTGGCGCCAGGCCAGCCACGAATTTGGGGCAAGCCCGCTGATCTCCGAAGCCGCCGGTATCCTTGCCCTGGTGGTCTTCGTCGTGCTGGGCGCAGGCTATCTCGTCAAGGCGGTCAAACATCCTGAGGCGGTCGTCGCCGAGTACCGACATCCCGTCGCCGGCAATTTCTTCGGCACGATCACGATCGCCATCCTGCTGCTTTCCTCGGTCGTTGCGCAACGGAGCCAGACGCTCGCCGAAGTCATGTGGACGGTGGGTACCATTTTCACGCTTGCGCTCTGTTTCGCGATTGCGGGCCGGCTGCTGCGGGGAAAGATTGACGCTGCGCACGCCGTTCCCGCCTGGTTTATCCCGGGTGTGGCCACGTTGGATATCGCCGTTGCCGGCGGGACCATGCCAATGCCGTGGGCGCATGAAGTCAACCTGTTCGCGCTGGCCGTGGGAACGATGATTGCCCTCTTGTTCTTTACGATGATCATGTCGCGAATGATTCACCACGAGCCGCTGCCCGCCGGCATGGTCCCTTCGCTGCTGATCCTGATGGCGCCGTTCGAAGTGGGCTTTCTTGCCTACACCAACTTTACGCAGCAGGTCGACACCTTCTCCGGGTTGCTGTTCTACTTCGGTCTTTTCATATTCATCACACTGGCACCCAAGGTGTTTCGCAGGGGAATTCCGTTCGCTTCCGGTTGGTGGGCGATCAGCTTTCCGATGGCAGCGCTGGCGATTGCCTCGCTGAAATACGCGACGTTCGTCCAGGCTTGGCCCGTGAAGGCGATTGCCATCATCCTGCTCGCCATGCTGACCATCGCGATTGCGGTGCTCTTTGTCAAAACGCTGCACATTCTCCTTAACGGTAAGCTGCTCGGCGGTTGAAACGGCGAACGACATGACCGAAGTTCAGAAGCTGCGCGTATTCTCCGACCCGGCAGGCGGCGCACCATCGCCGCCGCTACCGGACGTGATATCGGAAGGTTTGGCAGTCGTCTTTTGTGGAATCAACCCCGGCATGAGAGCGGCGGCAACTGGCCACCACTTCGAAGGCAATGGCAACCGCTTCTGGCGAGTCTTACATCTGGCCGGTTTCACGCCGGCGCTGATGCGCCCCGAAAACGACCGGGACCTGCTCACCCATCGGTGCGGATTGACTACGGCCGTTGGCCGGCCTACCGCACGGGCCGATCAGCTTTCACCGCATGAATTCCACGCATCGGCTTCGGCGTTACTGAAGAAAATTGAACTTCATCGCCCCACCTGTATCGCCTTCCTGGGGAAGACCGCGTACGCGGCCATTTCAGGTCAGCGGCACGTCTTATGGGGACGCCAGAACGCTATGTTCGGCGGGTCGACAGCGTGGATCCTTCCGAATCCGAGCGGATTGAACCGCTCGTTCAGCCTCGATGACCTCGTTGGGGCGTATAGAGCGCTGTACCTTGCGTATGCCTCGCCAGGTTTCCTGGCGCTGGCGGTAACCCAGCCGGCTCTCGAACATCCTCCGGAAGCTGGAAGTGACTAGCCGGGATGAGGCGGTGGCCAGGGTTCGGGATCTGGAGCTAGCGCTGGAGCTGGATGCCTAGGCTAGCCTGCTGTCACGCCGCCAGCGGTTCAATCTCGCGAGCGATAACGTCGCCTGCGGCAGCCCAGGCTACGCGCAAATCGTAAGCCGCTTGCAGGTTCGCCCAGAACTCCGGCGTCGTTCCGAAAAACCGCGCCAGGCGCAGCGCGGTATCTGCCGAAATGGCACGGCGGCAGCGCACGATGTCGTTGATGCGCGGTGCCGGCACGTGCAGGGCCATCGCGAGCGCATGCGCAGACATATTCAAGGGATCGAGAAAGTCCTCGCGCAGGATTTCTCCCGGGTGGATCGGCTCGATCGCCTCCCCGGTCGCCACATCCGAGAAATCGACCTTGTTCAGGTCTTCACGTTTGATCGTCATGGTGGCCTCGATGGTCAGTGATAGTCGGCAATTTCCACGTCATAGGCATCGCCGTTGTCGAAGTGGAAACAGACTCTCCACTGGTCATTGATCCGGATGCTCCATTGGCCTTTTCGATCGCCCTTGAGAGCGTCCAGACGATTGGACGGCGGAGCGCGCAGATCTTCAACCGCCACCGCGGCATCGAGCGCCCGGAGCCTGCGCAACGCAGCCCGCTGGATCTCGTGCGGGAGGCCGTTGACGAACTTGCTGGCAAACACGGCTGCGGTCGCTTTGTTCGCGAAGGTTCGAATCATGTTTTTCCATGCTATAACGCAGTACGTTTAACGTCAAGGATTAAACGTCAGACGTTAAATTCTGAGGCAGATTCAGACCATGCCAGCCCAGGCGGCTCACCGCCCACCGCATGAGCGGCACTCTGACGCTTCGCTGCGCCTTCCCCGCGATGACACGTGCGGGAATCGGCACAGCATACGAGGTCGGGAGTCCCACCGCGCGTTCAGTAACCATCTTTGCCGGCGCCGCAAAGAACTGTGACCAGCCCCGGCAGGGGATGTCGCATGGTGTTCGGGCCCAAACGCCAACGCCGCCTTTCGCGAACGCGACGGGCAAGGCGCACCATGACCTGGGCCGAACTTTGGCGCTAGGTGCAGTCCGTTGCCGCTGCGTTGCTGGAACCTGCGCGAAGTCTCGCCCGCCCTGTTCAACAACGTGCCCAGGACACCGTCGGGCCGCATCTCCGCCGTGGCGAAAAAGCTGGGCCGCCCCCCTTCCCCCCCTCTGCTCCCAGCCCCGCGTGCCGCCATCTGCCGTCCCCCGCCACCCGCGTAAAACCTCCTTGCAACGTCATGATTCGCCTGCTAGAGTCCACAACTGATCACTGCATAGTTAAAGAAGAATCGATCGCGCCGCCTGGCAGGCGCGACGACCAACGACAGGAGACACGATGGTTCCGGCACTATGGTTTGACGGGCGAGCGTACTCGGCCGACTGGATGAAGGGGGAGATCCAGCGCATTCTCGCTGGCCTGCACGATCTGCAATGCAAGGAGGGCGACACCATCGCCGCCATGCTGCGCAACAGCCCGGAGTACGTGGCGCTTGTGCTGGCCTGCCGCCAGGCGGGGCTGTACCTGGCATCGATCAACTGGCACTTCAAGGCGCTCGAAGCCAACCATATCCTGACCGACAGCGGCGCCCGCGTGCTGGTTGCCGATGCGGACCTGCTCGACCAGGTGCGCGAAGGCATCCCCACGGGCGTGGGCGTCATCCTGGTCTCGCGCGGCGCAGCGCCGCCGTCCAGCCCGCAGGCGCATCACTGGGCGGATTTCGGGGCGGGCCTGCCGGCCATGCCGCCGCGCACCGGCACCTCGCACGGGGCCATCGCCTATACCTCCGGCACCACCGGCAAGCCCAAAGGCGTGCGCCGCATTCCCGGCGCGCCCGAAGCCCGCGCTGCCATGGAGCAGCGGCTGCAGCGGGTCACCGACATCGTCTACGGCACCGGTGCGGACGTGACCGCCTACCTGTCCGCGCCGATCTACCACAGCGCGGCCATGGCCTACCTCTCGCACTTCTGCAACCTGGGCGCCACGCTGGTGCTGGAGCCGCGCTTCGATGCGCAGCGCACGCTTGCGCTGCTCGCGCGCCACAAGGTCACGCATGCCTACCTGGTGCCGACCATGTACCAGCGCCTGCTGGCCTTGCCGCCTGAAGCGCGCACGGGGCATGACTTGTCCGCGCTGCGCCAGGTGGCGTCGACCGGCTCGCCCTGCCCCGTTCCCATCAAGCAAGCCATGATCGCGTGGTTCGGGCCCATCATCACGGAGGCCTACGGATCGAGCGAGGCGGGCTACACCACGTTCGCCGACTCGGCGAACTGGTTGCGCCATCCGGGCTCGGCGGGCAGCCCGCTTCCCGATGCCGAAATCCGCATCCTGGACGAGGACGGTAACGCGTTGCCGGCGCGGGAAATCGGCCTGATTTATGTGCGCCAGCGCGCCCTGCCCGACTTCACCTACATCAACCGGCCCGAAGCCCGCGCGGCCGTGGAGCGCGACGGGCTGATCACGCTGGGCGACATGGGCTACCTGGATGAGGACGGGTTCCTGCACATCTGCGACCGCAAGGCCGATATGGTCATCTCGGGCGGCGTGAACATCTATCCGGCGGAGATCGAGTCGGTGTTGCAGACCATGCCGGGCGTTGCGGACTGCGCGGTCTTCGGCATTCCCGATGCGGAGTTCGGCGAAGGCCTGGCCGCCGCGGTCCAGCCAAGCCCGGGGCACAGCCTGGAAGGCGCGCAGGTGCAAGCGTTCCTGCGCGAACGCATTGCCAACTACAAGGTGCCGCGCATCGTCGAGATCCACGCGATGCTGCCACGGGAAGACACCGGCAAGATCTTCAAGCGCAAGCTGCGCGAGCCGCACTGGCAGGACCAGGCGCGCGCCATCTGACTTAGGCCACCTGATCCCTGACGCCTGACGCCTGACGCCTGACTTAATCCGTTCCCACCAGCATCGTGACGATAACAAGCCAGTAAAAACAACAAGCAAAACCAACCGATCGGAGACAGCAACCATGGCCATCGCCTTCCCCACCAACGAGCCCTATTTGTCCGGCTACTTCGCGCCGCTGCATGCCGAGTGCGACGCGCCCAACCTGCCGGTCACGGGCGAAGTGCCGGCCGGGCTGCGCGGCACCTATTACCGCAACGGGCCAAATCCGCAGTTCGCGCCGCGCGGCAAATATCATTGGTTCTCGGGCGATGGCATGCTGCACGCGTTTCATTTCGAGAAGGGCCGCGTGTCCTACCGCAACCGCTGGATCCGCACGCCGAAATGGGTCATGGAAAACGAGAACGGCGAAGGCTTGTCGGGCTCGCTGGCAAGCCGGCACCTGACGGACCCCAGGCTGCTTGAGCTGAACTCCACCGTGGCCAATACCAACGTGGTCTGGCATGGCGGGCGCCTGCTGGCGCTGGAAGAAGCGCACGCGCCGTTTGAAGTCGACCCGGTATCGCTGGCGCCGCGCGGCTACCAGACCTTCGATGAAAAGCTCTCCGGGCCCATGACCGCGCACCCCAAGATCGACCCGGTCAACGGTGAAATGGTCTTCTTCGGCTATGGGGCCCGCGGCCCGTTCACGCCGGACCTGATGCTGCATGTGGCAGACAGCCAGGGCAAGCTGCTGCGCTCCGTGCATATCGTCGCGCCGTTCCCGAGCATGGTCCATGACTTCGTAGTGACACGCACCCACATCCTGTTTCCCATCTTTCCGCTGACGGGATCGATGGAGCGCGCCGCCAACGGCCAGCCGGCCTATGCGTGGGAACCGGACAAAGGCACGCACATCGGCATCCTGCCGCGCGACGGCACCGCGGCGGACGTGCGCTGGTTTACCGGCGATTCGTGCTACGTCTTCCATCCGATGAACGCCTTCGACGCGCCGCACGGCGGCATCGTCTGCGACATGATGAAGTACGACGTGCCGCCGCTGTTCCCCGGGCCGGACGGACGCCCGCTCTCCAACGGCGCGCCCGTGGCCAGCCTGGTGCGCTGGACGTTCGACCTGGCGGGGAAATCCGGCTCGTACCGCGAGCAGCCGCTATGCGATACGCCGGGCGAGTTTCCGCGCCTGGACGAGCGCTTTGCCATGCTGCCCTATCGGCACGGCTACTACTGCAGCGGCGATATCTCCGCCTCCACCAAGGGCGACAGCCTGCGCAGCGGCCTGGCGCATATCGACCTGGCCACCGGGCAGGTCGCGCAGTACCAGCCGCCAGCCGCCGACAAATGCGGCGAACCCGTATTTGTCCCGCGCCATGCCGATGCCGACGAGGGCGACGGCTGGCTGCTGTCCGTGATCTGGCGCGCCGCGGAGAACCGCAGCGATATGGCCATCTTCAACGCGCAGGCGCTGGCGCAGGGGCCGGTGGCGCTGGTGCACCTGTCGCATCGCGTGCCCGCCGGCTTCCATGGCAACTGGCGTCCCGCCGACTGAGGCGGATGCATGCCGCCGGCGTGGCTGCCTGCGCCGGCGCATTGGCTGACCCGCTGATCAAACCCTTCCCGCAAGGACACACGCCTCATGGATTTCTCCCTTCTTATCGATGGCCAGCTTGTGGCCGGCGAACTCGCCCTGGACGTGATCAACCCCGCCACCGAGCAGGTCATCGCCACGGCGAGCGCCGCCTCGCGCGCGCAGCTCGACCAGGCCGTGGCGGCCGCCAGGCGCGCGTTTCCGGCATGGCGCGCCATGCCGCTGGCACAGCGCCAGGCGACGCTCGCCCGCGTCGCCGAGCTGACCCGCGCCCATGCGCAGGAACTCGCGCGTCTGCTATCGCAGGAACAAGGCAAGCCACTCTCCGACGCGCAAGGTGAAATCGCACTGTGCGCGGGGCTCTTCGACTACCACGCAGCACTGCCGCCGACCGTGCTGACGCCCACCGCGCCGGCATCGGGCCGGGCGCAACTCCGGCGCGAGCCGCTTGGCGTTGTCGGCACCATCGTGCCGTGGAACTATCCCATCGTGCTGATGGGTTTCAAGCTGCCGGCGGCGTTGCTGACCGGCAATACCGTGGTACTCAAGCCGGCCCCCACCACGCCGCTGGCCACGCTGCGCTGGGCCGCGCTGGTGAAAGACGCATTCCCGCCCGGCGTGATCAACGTGCTGGGTGACGCGGGCGAGCTTGGCCCCATGCTCACCAGCCATCCCGACATCCGCAAGATCTCCTTCACCGGGTCCACCGTCACGGGCCGCGCGGTGATGCGCAGCGCCGCCGACACGCTCAAGCGGCTGACGCTGGAACTGGGCGGCAACGATCCCGCCATCGTGCTGCCCGACGCCGACATTGACCAGATCGCGCCGCAGCTGTTTCGCAGTGCCTTCATGAACAACGGGCAGACGTGCGCGGCGATCAAGCGCATCTACGTGCACGAGAGCCTGCACGACCGCCTGGTCGGCGCGCTCGCCGCGCTGGCGCAAGACACGCAGGTAGGCGAAGGACTGCAGCCGGGCGTAAAGCTGGGCCCGCTGCAAAACCGGCGCCAGTTCGACTACGTGCGCGGGCTGCTGGCCGACACGCGCGCGCATGGCCGCATCGTTACGGGCGGCGAGAGTCCGGAGGGCCCGGGATATTTCATCCGGCCGGCGATCGTGTGCGAGGTGAAGGACGGCGACCGCATCGTCGATGAAGAGCAGTTTGGGCCGGTGCTGCCGGTGATCCGCTACACGGATGTCGACGCCGTGGTCGAGCGCGTCAATGCGTCCGAGTACGGACTCGGCGCATCGGTCTGGTCCGGCGACCGGGAGGCGGCGCTTGCCATCGCCGGCCGCATCGATGCGGGCAGCGTCTGGGTAAACACGCATTTCGTGGTATCGCCCGACATCCCCTTTGGCGGCGCGCGCCAGTCCGGCATCGGCGCAGAACTGGGCGAGCAAGGCCTGGCGGAATTCACGCAGCTCAAGGTGCTGGTGGGCTGACCGGGCCAGGCCCCTGGCCTAGCGCGGCGTTGCCGATCCCCGCAACGCCGCCAGGCAGAACTGCACGACAACATCGGCCATCTGCTCGGACGTGGGCCTGTGCGTGGAGGCGACCGGCAGGCGGCGGCGGTCGATGGTCAGTGTGGCCAGGCCGTGGGTGGCGGCCCACACGGAGAACGCCAGTTGTTCTTCGCTGAGTTCGCCGACGCCTGGCGCTTGCAGTACTGGCCCAATGGCGCTGCGCAGCACCTGGAACGAGGCAGCGCCCGCCTCCTCCAGATCCGGATACTGCTCCCGGTCCGCGATCTCCGGCCCGAACATCAGGTGAAACCGCGCGGGATGCGCCTGGGCGAACTCCACGTAGGCGAGCATGATCGCCCGCAGCCGGCCTTCCGCATCGGCAGGGTCGATGTTCTCCACGCTCTGGCGGCGATACGCCACCAGGTCGCGAAACGCCTGCGCCGCAATGGCAGCGAGCAGCCCGTTCCTGTCCTTGAAGTGATAGGCCGGCGCGCCCGGCGAGACGCCAGCCAGCTTGGCTGCCGTGCGCATGCTCATGCCCGCGATCCCCTCGGTATCGAGCAGATGGGTGCCCCACGCGATCAGCGAAGCGCGCAGGTCGCCATGGTGCCATTGCCCTTCCGGCTTGGTGGTTCCACCTTGGGACTGGCCCTGCTTTACCGGGGCGTCGCCGCGTGCTGTTGCTCGTTTTTTCATGGAAGCGGATTTTATCAAATGCCCGCGCCGCGGCAGGAATGCCCACGGTTTTCTCAATAATTAGACAATTGTGCCGTCGCGGCTGCTGCGGACCAGCATGAGGTGCCCGCGGGCTGCAGCCCGGGATGCCACCAGGCACCTAAAAATCCCTTGCAAAGGCGATTTCCTACGCGTAATCTAAAAAAAAAGACAGATGCCGAATGGCAAAGGCTATTTGCAGCGTAGTACCTGCAGCCCGGTCCATCCGGTTATTTTTTCTCCGTGTAGTCTATAAATTGAGACAGTCTCGGGCTACCCGTCATATCCCATAACCCGGGCCAGCCGGCAACACCAGTAACCCGCGCAACAAGTGAACCCAAAGGCGCTACCCGTCGACGACTCAGCCCGCCGGCCGGCGCACATGCTCAACAAAGGCACAGAGGAACGCCCCATGGAAGCCAACGCTCGCGCATCGGTCCCCACGTCCGACGCCCCGCCCCTACAACCCGACCGGGCCTCGTCCTACGCCCGGAAGGCGCTGGCCGGCTCGGCCATCGGCTACGCGATGGATGGGTTCGACCTGCTCATCCTCGGTTTCATGCTGCCCGCCATCAGCGTGGCGTTGAGCCTTAGCACCGGACAGTCCGGCGCCCTGGTGACGTGGACGCTGATCGGCGCGGTTGCCGGCGGCATCCTCTTCGGCGCGCTGAGCGACCGTTACGGGCGCGTGCGCGTGCTCACCTGGACCATCGTGCTGTTTGCGGTCTTCACCGGCCTGTGCGCGTTCGCGCAGGGGTTCTGGGATTTGCTGGCCTACCGCACCATCGCCGGCATCGGCCTGGGCGGCGAGTTCGGCATCGGCATGGCGCTGGCCGCGGAAGCCTGGCCCGCCAGCAAGCGCGCGCGGGTGTCGTCGTACGTGGCGCTGGGCTGGCAGAGCGGCGTGCTGCTGGCGTCCTTGCTGACGCCGCTGCTGCTGCCGCATATCGGCTGGCGCGGCATGTTCCTGCTGGGCGTGGTGCCGGCGCTGGTGGCCTGGTTCGTGCGCAACCGGCTGCATGAGCCGGAAGTGTTCGTGCGGCATGCCGAGGCCCGGGACAAGACCCAGCACAAGAACAAGCCGAGCGCGTTCAAGCTGCTGGTGGCCGATGGCCGCACCACGCGGACCAGCCTTGGCATCGTGATCCTGTGCTCGGTCCAGAACTTTGGCTACTACGGCATCATGATCTGGCTGCCGACCTATTTGTCCAAAGCCCTGGGCTTCTCGCTGACCAAGTCCGCCATGTGGACCTCGGTCACCATCGTGGGGATGATGGTCGGCGTCTACGTGTTTGGCCAGTTGGCCGACCGCATCGGGCGCAAGCCCAGCTTCCTGATCTTCCAGGCGGGCGCGGTGGCGATGGTGATCGCGTATGCGCAGATGTCCGACCCCGTCACCATGCTCTGGGCCGGCGCGGTCATGGGCCTGTTCGTCAACGGCATGATCGGCGGCTACGGCGCGCTGATCTCGGAAGCCTATCCCACCGCGGCGCGCGCCACCGCGCAAAACGTCCTGTTCAACATCGGGCGTGGCGTGGGCGGCTTCGGGCCCATCGTGGTCGGGGCCCTTGCCGCAGCCTATTCCTTCCAGGTGGCCATTGCCCTGTTGGCCAGCATCTACGTGCTGGACATGATCGCCACGATCTTCCTTATCCCCGAGCTCAAAGGTGTCGAGCTGGAATAGGCGGCTCGCACTGCATCGCCCCATATCGCATTGGTCAATAGTCATTCGTCATTGGTCATTAGCCAGGACTCAGGAGTCATCATGCCTGCAACCTTGTGCCGCCCGGACAGCACCGCCACGGTAGCGTCCTATCGCTGCCGCGTGGTCGAACATTCGTGGGTCAACCAGCGCTACAAGCACATCCGCCTGGAAGCGGACGCGCCCATTGCCAGGATCACGAAGCCCGGGCAGTTCTACCAGCTCCGCTGCCCCACCACCGACACGGAACAGCCGTTCCTGCTGCGCCCCATGAGCGTCTATGGCGCGGGGCCGGAGGATGGCCGCATCGAGTTCCTCTACAACGTGACCGGCGTGGGCACGCGCGCCATGGCCAGCCTGCCGGTGGATGGCCACATGGAGATCGTCGGCCCGCTCGGCAACACCTTCACCTTCAGGCCGGATTTCAGGCGGGTCCTGGTGGTGGCGCGCGGCGTGGGCCTGGCCACCATGGCGCCGCTGATCCAGCAGGCGGCCGAAGCCGGCGTCGCCATTACCGCGGTCATGTCGGCCCGCACCCGCGCCGACCTGATGGAGCACGAGTTCCTGCGCGGGGCCAACGCCCAAGTGCATAGCGTGTTCGATGCCGATGGCTCCTCGTCGGTGCAGGCCATGGAAGTACGCATGCGCGGCCTGATCGGGCAGCAGCGGCCGGATGCGGTCTACACCTGCGGCTCGCACCGCTTGCTGATGCTGCTGCAGCGCGTGCTGGCCGACCATCCCGAGGTAGTGGGCGAAGTCGCCATGGAGCAGCGCATGGCGTGCGGCATGGGCGTGTGCCTGTCTTGCGTGCGGCTGTTCGATTGCGATGGCGACAAGCAATTCCTGCGGGTCTGCCGGGAAGGCCCGGTGTTTTCCATTCATTCAGTGGTCGGGGAGGTGGAGTTTGGCTGATCTCACCGTTCGGGTTGGCGACTTGACGCTGCGCAACCCAGTCATGCCCGCCTCCGGCTGCTTTGCCATCGAGTACCGCGAAGCGCTGGACCTCAACCAGCTTGGCGCCCTGGTGATCAAGAGCGTGTCCCCCAGCGCCCGGGCCGGCAACCCCACGCCACGGGTAGCCGAGGCCTATGGCGGCATGCTGAACGCCATCGGCATCCCGAGCAAGGGGCTCGACTATTACCGCGAATGCGTGCTGCCGCCTTACACGCGTTACGACACGCCAGTGGTGGTGTCGATCTCCGCCGATACCGCGGAGGCGTTCGCCATGGCGTGCGAACAGCTGTCCTTGCCCGAGGTTGCCGCCATCGAGGCCAATATCTCGTGCCCCAACCTGGAAGCCGACGGCATGGCCTTTGCCATGCTGCCCGAGACCACCTACAAGGCGGTCTGCGCCATCCGCCAGCGCACGCGCCACCCCGTCTGGGTCAAGCTCACGCCCAACGCCAGCCATATCGCGGCCGTGGCCCGGGCGGCGGAAGACGCCGGCGCCGACGCCATCGTCATGGGCAACACGGTGCTGGGCATGGCCATCGACGTGCGTACCCGCAAGCCCAAGCTGGGCAACGTCATGGGCGGCCTGTCCGGCCCGGCCATCAAGCCGATTGCCCTGCGGCTGGTGCACCAGTGCTTTCGCGCCGTGCGCATCCCCATCATCGGCTGCGGCGGCATCCAGAACGCCGAGGATTGTGCCGAGTTCATGCTCGCCGGCGCGGCCGCCGTCCAGGTCGGCACGGCGTCCTTCCGGGACCCCGGCGTCATGCAAAAGATCATCGACGGGCTGCAGGACTATTGCCAGGAAACCGGCACCGAGGCGCTGCGCGACCTGGTGGGCCAGGTCCGGCTCGACCAGCACTTAAGCGACCGCTGGCTGCGCTTCGCGCAGCAATCCGGCTGAGCGCCATCGGCATAAAGCCACTCGCGCCGGCGCATGCCGCTGGCGCGTCACTGCAACGATCAACAAACGTGTCATGGAAATTCTGGAACTCAAGCCGGTCGCCGAGCAGCTCTTCAAGGACATACGCGAACTATCGTCCGATGGCGTTGGCGTGACCCGCGACAGCTACGGCGCGGGCGAGACCGCGGCGGCCGGCTACCTGCGGGACTTCGCGCTGCGCCACGGCCTGGAAGCGCAGGCCGACCGCGCCGCCAATCTCGTCTTCCGCCTGCCGCAAGCCGACGCGGGCGCGCCAGCTACGTGGGTCGGCTCCCACCTGGACTCCGTCCCGCAAGGCGGCAACTTCGACGGGCTGGCGGGGATCGTCGCTGGCCTGCTCTGCCAGCTCCGGCAAAAGCGCACCGGCCGGCACTCGCGCGTGCCGCTGCAGGTGGTGGGCTTCCGGGGCGAGGAAAGTGCCTGGTTCGGCAAGGCGTACATGGGTTCGGGCGCGCTGCTGGGCAAGCTCAGCGCCGACGACCTGGCGCTGGCGCACCGGCATTCCGGCGAGTCGCTGGCGGCCTGCATGACAGCCGCCGGCGCCGATGTCGAGGCGATCCGCGCGCAGGCGCCGCTGTTCGACAAATCCAAGGTCCATGCCTACCTTGAGCTGCATATCGAGCAAGGCCCGGTGATGGTCGCGCGCGGCTTGCCGGTGGCGGTGGTGCCCGGCATCCGCGGCAATGTGCGGCACAACCGGATCCAGTGCATCGGCGAGGCCGGCCACTCCGGCGCGGTGCCACGGTGGCTGCGCAAGGACGCCATGTTTGCCGTGGCCGACCTGATCACGCGGCTGGATGAGCACTGGCGCGTGCTGCTGGAGCGCGGCATCGACCTGGTCGTCACCACCGGCGTGGTCAGCACCAGCCCGGAGGCGCATTCGATCTCCCGCATCCCCGGCATGGTGAACTTCAGCTTCGAGGCGCGCAGCAAGAGCGTGGAAACGCTGGAAGGCTTCTATCAGCTGCTGCGCACGGAATGCAAGGCCATCTCGCGCGATCGCGGCGTGCGGTTCGAGTTCGACCGCCGCATCGAATCGGCCCCGGCCACCATGGACGGGAGGGTCTCCGAACTGCTCACGCAGGCATGCCGGCAACGTGACCTCCCGGTTGAGCCGGTGCCGAGCGGCGCCGGGCACGATGCATCGCTGTTTGCCAACGCCGGCATCCCCACCGGCATGCTCTTCGTGCGCAACGAGCACGGCTCGCACAACCCGGACGAGGCCATGGACATCGATGATTTCCTGCTTGGCGTGCAGGTGCTGGACGACACCATCGCGAGCCTCTGAGCCGCGGCCGAGCACAAACTCTGAAACATTGAAACACCGAAGCACTGGAGCCTTGCATGTCTCAACTACGTCCTCAACCCGACCTGTCATTGTCGGTAGGCCAGGCCCTGCTGGATGCCGGTTGCGTGAAATTCCGCACGGACGAGCCGTTCCGGCTGCCTTCCGGCTGGGCCAGCCCGGTCTATATCGACTGCCGCCGGCTGATCTCGTTTCCGCTGCTGCGCAAGGCGCTGATCCAGCGCGGCTTGACGCTGCTGCGGGCACGCAACCGCATCGGCGGCATCGATGCCGTGGTCGGCGCCGAATCGAGCGGCATCGCATTTGGCGCCTGGATGGCCGAAGCCCTGGCGCTCCCGCTGCTCTATGTGCGCAAGGAAGCCAAGGGGCTGGGGCCCGCCGCGCAGATCGAGGGGATCATCAACGCTGGCGATCGCGTGCTGCTGGTGGACGACATGATGGCCGCCGCGCGCTCCAAGCGGATCTTCTGCGAGGCGCTGGCCGCCGCCGGCGCCGTGGTGACGGACATCTTCGTGGTGTTCGACTACGGCACGTTCCCCACCGAAAGCGTCCTCGCCCCCTGGCAGGCCAAGATCCATGCCCTCGCGAACTGGCAGGACGTTCTGCAGGCCGCGCGTGACAGCGGCAACGTGGACAGCCGCGGCATTGACGAGCTGCAGCGTTTTCTGGCTGACCCGGCCCGATGGTCGCGGGACCACGGCGGCATCGGGGCCGGCGAGACGGCAACGACGACATTGCCCTGCAAGGCGTAGTGCGCATCCAGGATCTGGCATCCGCATTCGTCGGCGCCAAGGAAGGAGTTGGAAGAGATTAGGGTGAGGTACGAAGCGCGTCCGGTGCGGTTCCCGTGCTGCACTGCAATGTGAGCGCTGGTTCGGGATGTGCTAAAAAGACGCGGCACGCAGACCAATGCCGCGTGATCGCGGCATGCAACGCGGCCGTGTCGACCCATCGAACGCTGACGCACCCTGCAATCGGAGTTACGCATGTTGAGGACGCTGGCATGACGCAATCATATGCACTGCAACACGCGCGACGCGTTTCATCCGTGGTCGACAATGCTGCATTCCATGAAGCGGCGGCGCAGGCGCGCCTGTTTCGCTCGTGGACCCGCTCGCTCAATACCTTTCAGCTGGATCCGGGGAATACGTCCGGCCCGCGCGTCATCAGTGCGACGGAACTGAAAGACAGACGCAATCGCGCCGAGGCCCTGCTGCGCTTCTCGAGCCCGGTGGTGGAGCGCTTGCACGGCGTCGTCGGCAAGGCGGGCTATTGCGTGCTGGTGGCCGACGCCGGCGGCGCCCTGATCGATTTCCGTGGGCAGGAAGACCGCCGCAAGGAATACCGGCAGCACGGCCTGTATCACGGCCGCTATTTCACGGAGGACGCCGAGGGAACCAGCGGGGTGGCTTGCGTGCTGGCCGACAAGGAACCCATCACCGTCCACACCGAGGATCACTTCAGGGCAGCGTTCACCTGCCTGACCTGTACCGCCGCGCCCATTATCTCGCCAGCCGGCGAACTCACCGGCGTGCTGGACGTATCGGCCGTGCGAAACAGTGAAAACCGGGACTCGCAGGAACTGATCTACGCCTGGGTGTGCCAGGCGGCGGAGATGATCGAAAACGCCTACCTGCTGCACGATACCGGCCACCTGTGGACCCTGTACCTGCATCGCAGCCAGGACTACCTGAGCCTGCACCCCGAGCTGCTGATTGCGTTCGACGATGCCGGAAACATCGCATCCATGAACCGGCAGGCAAAAAGCATGCTGAGCGCGCTATACACCGCGATTCCGGCGAACGTCCAGCATCTGTTCGATCTGAATGCCGGACAGGTCATCGACCTGAACACCGGCCTGGAGATGTTCCCGTTGCGCCTGACCCGTGGCGGGGACCGCTTCTTCGCGAGACTTCGCCCGCCGCGCCAGGCCTTGCGCACGATATCGCTGTCGCCGGGGCACCCGGCCACCGGCCACGCCGAGCCCGCGGCCCGTGCCATCGCCAGCGATCGTCTGGTCACCGGCGACCCGCAGGTCTCGTCGCATCTCGCCCGCGCGCTCCAGATCATCGACCGGCGTATTCCCGTACTGCTGCAAGGCGAGACGGGCACAGGCAAGGAGGCATTCGCGCTCGCCGTGCATCGCGGATCGCTGCGCGCGTCGCAGCCGTTTGTCGCCGTAAACTGCGCGGCCATCCCGGAGACGCTGATCGAAAGCGAGCTGTTCGGCTACGCGGAAGGCGCATTCACCGGCGCGAAGCGCAAGGGTCTCAAGGGAAAGATACTCCAGGCGCACGGCGGCACCTTGTTCCTGGACGAGATCGGCGACATGGCCTTGCCGCTGCAGACCAGGCTGCTCCGCGTGCTGGCCGAGAACGAGCTGGCACCGCTGGGCTCCGAGCAGTCGGTGCGGGTCGACATCAACCTCATCTGCGCGACCCACAGGGACCTTGCGCGCATGGTCTCCGAAGGCACCTTCCGGGAAGACCTCTACTATCGCCTGACTGGCGCCGTGTTCCGGCTGCCTCCCCTGCGCGATCGCACCGACCTTGACGAGCTCGTCGACTTCTTCCTGACGGATGAAGCCCAGGCGCACGGCACCCGGTCCGCGCTGTCCGACGAGGCAATGGCGTGCATCCGCCGCTATCGCTGGCCCGGCAACGTACGGCAGCTGCGCATGGCGTTGCGGTACGCATGCGCGCTGGCCGCGGCCCGGGGCGTCATTGTTGCCGAGGATCTTCCCGACTATCTGCGCTGCCCGGCCGATGCCGCGCCAGCGGCGCCGGTGCCCGCGAGCCCGTCAGTTGCCGCGCAGGCATTCGACAGTGCCGGCCTGCGCCCGAGCGAGCTTCTCGAACGGGCGAACATCGCGCAGATGCTCGCCTGCCACCACTGGCGCATCAAGGAAACCGCCAAGGCACTGGGCATGAGCCGCGCGACCATCTACCGCAAGATGGCCAGATACAACATTGTCTACCCGGGTTCGGCATCCTTGCCGGAATCGCCGCCCTTGTCCATGTCTCAGGCGGACGAGGCGGACTGAGGCACGTTGTCTCACCGGATCGAGTCAGGCCGTCTCACGCGGGCCACGCCGTAGCTTGCCGGGCCGTCGCCCGCGTCGTGCTGTATCGCAGCAATAACCCTGCGCGGCCGACGCTTCACCCCACCTGCGCCTGAGCCCTCCCCACGCTGCGCCGCAGCGCACGCAGCACCTTTGCCATCCGCCCTCGTCCGCCGTCCGCTCTGGCACGGTTCATGCGATTTCCTTCCTGCACGAAGGCCACGCCATGCACTAACCCACGGCACCCGCATGGCCCTTCGTCGATCCCCCCACAACTACGATGGAGACACTACCGTGAGCAACGAAGGTTCGGTGCATCAGTCCAGCATGAAGGCCGCCGTATGGCGGGGTCGCCACGATGTCCGCGTCGAGGAGGTACGCGTCCCGGAAAAGCCCGCCGAAGGATGGGTAAAGATCCGTGTGCATTGGTGCGGCATCTGCGGGTCGGACTTGCACGAATATGTCGCGGGCCCGGTCTTTATCCCGGTCGACCATCCCCACCCGCTCACCGGGCTGAAGGGGCAATGCATTCTCGGCCACGAGTTCAGCGGCGAGATCGCGGAACTGGGCGCAGGCGTGACCGGCTTCAAGGTCGGCGAGCGTGTCACCGCGGATGCCTGCCAGCATTGCGGAAAATGCTATTACTGCACCCATGGCCTGTACAACATCTGCGAGAGTCTCGCGTTCACCGGCCTGATGAACAACGGCGCCTTCGCGGAATACGTCAACGTGCCGGCGGAGCTGCTCTACAAGCTGCCGGAGAACTTCCCCACCGAGGCGGGGGCACTGATCGAACCGCTGGCGGTAGGGCTTCATGCCGTGAAGAAAGCCGGCAACATCGTCGGCCAGACGGTTGTGGTGGTCGGCGCCGGCACCATCGGCCTGTGCACGATCATGTGTGCGAAGGCGGCCGGCGCAGGCCGCATTATCGCGCTCGAAATGTCGTCGGCGCGCAAGAAGAAGGCGCTGGAGGTTGGCGCCAACGTCGTCATCGATCCCAAGGAATGCGACGCGATCGCGGAGGTCAAGGCATTGACCGGCGGCTATGGCGCGGACGTGTCCTTCGAGTGCATCGGCAACAAGGCCACGGCGAAGCTTGCCATCGACGTGATCCGCAAGGCCGGGAAATGCGTGATGGTGGGCATCTTCGAGGAGCCCAGCGCATTCAATTTCTTCGAGATCGTATCGACGGAAAAGGAAATCATCGGATCGCTCGCCTATAACGGCGAATTCGCCGACGTGATCCGCTTTATCGCCGATGGCCGCATCGACGTGCAGCCGCTCATCACCGGGCGGATCTCCCTCGCCGACATTGTGTCGCGAGGCTTCGAAGAACTCGTCAACAACAAGGATGGCAACGTCAAGATCATCGTCCAGCCGGTTGCCAGCCTGGCGGCCTGACCGCTGGACAGCTTGACGGCTTGACGGCCGCTCATTCCAACGCGCCGCGTTGACCAACGCGGCCACCCTCCCATCCCACCGGCATGCGGGCCTCGCGCGATGCAGCGTCGCGCAGCGGCCAGCGCGCGCCTCGCGTGCCGGACTTTCATCGTACTGGACATGCCGGTCATGGAACCCCTCAGCCCCAATATAGAAGCTCAAGACACACCAGCGCTCGCGCCTGCCGGATTCGCGCTGCGGCCATTGGCATTCTCCGTGGCCGTCTTCCTGATCGTGCACGGCATCAGCCTTGGCATATGGCGCCTGTTCGCCGACCCCGCCCAGGCCGTCTGGAAATACGCCCCCCAGCCATTTGGCATGTACCTCTTCTGGGGCATCCTGGTGCTGGTCTTCATCGGCTTCAACTTCGGCATGGCCGGCTTCTCGGCGCTGAAGCAGCCCGTGCGCGGCTGCGCCGCCACGGCCGTGACGCTGGCGCTCTCCTTCGCCGTGCCCGCCGCGCTGGTCCATGGCTACGGCGCACTGGATCCGGCATTCAGCGCCATCAACGGCGCCGGCTACGGCGCGGCCGGCCTGATCGTGCTGATCGGCTTCTACGGCTTCGGCATACTGGCGACGGGCATGGCCGGATGGCCATGGTCCGACAGCGGCCTGAGCCCCGCGGCTAGCGGCCTTGCGCAAATCGCCGCCGGCTGTTGCCTCACGGGCCTGGGCTATTTCCTGCTGATCTATCCCAGCGTATCGGCCGCCACCGCGCCGCATGCGATCCTGCTGCCGTTGCCGGTGGCGATCGGCTGGTTCTATTCCGTCATCGTGGCGTGGCTGACGACATTCCTGATCTTCGACAACTGGCCGTGGAACAGGCTGGCCCGGAAAAGCCATATGGCGCTCGCCGCGCTGGCCGGCAACTTCCTGCTGGGCACTGCGCTCTATGCCGTGCATCTGGCGTTGCTCAGATGGGTCCTCATTCCTCCCGGCGCCGTTGAAAAAATCGGTGCGATGCTTCCAAGCTGGCCTGCGCAGCTAGGCGTATGGATTGCCTTCTGGCTGATCTTCTGGGCCAACGTTGCCGGCAACTGGCCGACACGGTTCGGCGCAGGTACGAACCGGGCCATACGCGCGGCATCGTGCTGGGGCCTTGGACTGGTCTCCTTTTTTGTCTATACGCGATGGTTTGCCGGCGCCGTGCTGCATGAAGCGGAGATCGTCCCCGGCTTTGGCGGCGATCCGCTTACCTGGGTCGACCTGCTCAACTACGTCATGCTGATCTACGCCGTCTATTTCGAGTTCTACGGTCTTTCGAGGAAGAACGGCTGATATCCCTTCCGCGAGGCTTGGCCGGTGCCCCGGCTCCCCGCGCGCCTTGCCTTGCTTCCGGAAGAGGCGCCTGCGACGGCGACAGATGTCCCGCCCGATGCGACATCTGTCTCGCCGCCAGGCGCGACAACTGCCTGTTGCGGGCCCGGCGCCAGGCCGGCCCTCCCCACGCGTATGCGGCCTCCGGCAAGGCCTGGCGGGAAACCCCGGGCCAAGCGCGGGGCTTGCCGCCCGCGCTGGCACCACTCTTGCAATTCAAGCTGGCCCGGCACCGCAGCCGGCCGCTGAAACGAAAGCAAGAGGAGACCCCGAATGGAACCCACCCCAAGCCATCTTCTGTGGATGTACGAGAAGATGATCGAGATCCGGCAATACGAAGAGACCATGGCCAAGGTCTACTTGGAAGGCAAGCTGCCGCCGAAGATCCAGAAAGGCCTGGCCTTCGACATCGGCGCCGGCCCGGTGCCGGGCGAGATGCATCTCGCGGCCGGGCAGGAGCCGGTGGCAGTGGGCGTATGCGCGCACTTGCGGCCGGAGGATACCGTGGTCGGCGCGCACCGCTCGCACCACTTCGCCATCGCCAAGGGCGTGCCGCTCGATGCCATGACCGCCGAGATGTTCGGCAAGGCCACCGGGCTCGGGCGCGGCAAGGGCGGCCATATGCACCTGTTCCATGCCGAAACCAAGTTCTCCTGCAGCGGCATCGTCGGCGCGAGTTCGCCGCAGGCCTGCGGCGCCGCACTGGCGGCGCGCAAGCTGGGCAAGGACTGGGTGGCCGTGTCCTTCTTCGGCGAAGGCGCGGCCAACCAGGGCTCGTTCCATGAATCGCTCAACCTGGCGGCACTGTGGAAACTGCCGGTGGTGTTCGTCTGCGAGGACAACAAGTACGGCATCTCGGTGGAGAAGTCCGCTTCCACCTCGGTGCCTTCCAATGACGTGCGCGCCGCCGGCTACGGCATGCCGGGCGTACTGGTGGATCACAACGACGCTGTCGCGGTGTACCGCGCCGCCGGCGAGGCCGTGGCACGGGCGCGGCGCGGCGAAGGCCCCACGCTGATCGAAGTCAAGACCGACCGCTATCTCGGCCACTTCCAGGGCGACCCGGAAACCTACCGCCCGCGCGACGAAGCCAAGACCCTGCGCAGCGCCGATCCGATCCACGCCCTGGGCGCCACGCTGCGCGCCGGCGGCCTGCTCGACGACGCCGCCGAAGCCGCCTTGCGCCAGACCATCTCGGCCCGCATCGAGGCCGCTTACGAATTTGGCCGCAGCAGCCCCTACCCCGCGCCCGCGGAAGCGCTGCAACACGTCTTCGTCCAGCAAGACCTCGCCCCAGCATAACCAGCATAAACAGGAGACCAGCATGCAAACCGCACAAGGCGCGCCCCAGGGCGCGCGCACGCTCACCATGGCGCAGGCCATCGCCGAAGCCATCGGCCAGGAAATGGAGCGCGACTCGCGCGTCTTCGTGATGGGCGAGGATATCGGCAAGTACGGCGGCATCTTCAGCGCCACCACCGGCCTGCTGGACCGCTTCGGGCCCGATCGCATCATGGATACGCCGATCTCGGAAACCGCCTTCATGGGCGCGGCCATCGGCGCCGCCGCGCAAGGGCTGCGCCCGATCGCGGAACTGATGTTCGTGGACTTCTTCGGGGTGTGCTTTGACCAGATCTACAACCACCTCGCCAAGAACACCTATATGTCCGGCGGGCGCGTGGGCCTGCCGGCGGTGGTGATGACCGGCATCGGCGGCGGCTACAACGATGCCGCCCAGCATTCGCAATGCCTGTACGCCAGCTTTGCCCACATGCCGGGCATGAAGGTGGTGGTGCCGTCCAACGCCTACGACGCCAAGGGCCTGATGATCCAGGCCATACGCGACGACAACCCGGTGGTGTTCTGCTACCACAAGGGCATCATGGGCTTGTCGTGGATGTCCTACTTCGAGGGCAGCACCAATGCCGTCCCCGAGGAGGCTTACGCCATTCCCTTCGGCCAGGCGCGAGTGGCGCGCAGCGGCCGCGACGCGACCATCGTCACGCTCTCGCAGATGGTGCAGAAATCGCTGCTGGCGGCCGAGCAGCTGGCGGCCGAAGGCATCGACGTTGAGGTGATCGACCTGCGCACCATCGTCCCGCTCGACCGCGAGACGGTGCTGCGCTCGGTAGCCAAGACCGGCCGCCTGCTGGTGGCGGACGAGGATTACCTGAGCTTCGGCTTGTCCGGCGAGATCGCCGCGATCGTGGCGGAGAACCTCGATAGCGTGGCGCTGCGCGCGCCGGTGCGCCGCCTGGCCGTGCCCGACGTGCCCATCCCCTTCTCGCGCCCGCTCGAGCAATACGTGATTCCGCAGGTCGACACCATTGCCGCGCAGGTGCGCGCCCTGGTGCAGGACCGCCCTCTTTCCTACCAACTGAAGCGAGAAGCAGCATGACCGACGTAACGATGGCCGACACCGTCTGGCAGGACGTGGAAGACGGCACCGAAGCCCTGTTGCAGGAGTGGCTGGTCAAGCCCGGCGACGCGGTCAGCGCGGGCCAGCCGCTGGGCGTGGCCGAGCTGGTCAAGACCACGCATGAGATCGTTGCGCCCGCCGACGGTATCGTCGCCGCGCTGGCAGTGGCAGCACAGGACACTTTCGGGCGCGGCGCCGTGCTGGCCCGGCTGGAGCCGAGATCATGAGCCACAGCCTTGCTTCCGTCCTGAGCAGCCCGCCAGCTACGGCGGCGGCCGGCGCCGACGCGCGCGTCACCGTGCCGCTGACGGGCATGCGTGGCGCCATCGCGCGCAATATGAGCGCGGGCTGGGCCGTGCCGCGCGTGGCGCACTCGGTCGAGGTGGACGTGACCCTGCTGGAACTGGCGCGCCACACCATGCAGCAGAACCTGGGGCCCGAATGCAAGATCACGCTCACCGCCTTCGTGCTGCGCGCCGTGGCGCTGACCCTGCGCCAGCACCCGCGCCTGAACGCGCGCGTGCTGGAAAAGGAGATCGAGCTGATGCCGAACATCAACCTCGGCCTCGCGGTCAGCCTCGATGAGGGCCTGATGGTGCCGGTGCTGCGCGACGTGGACACCAGGTCGGTGGCGCAGATCGCTGCCGAGAGCCGCGCCCTGGCCGCCGGCGCGCGCGCCGGCACGCTGCCGGCCGGCGCCTACCAGCGCGGCACCTTCACCGTGACCAACCTGGGCTCGACCGGCATCGACAGCTTCACGCCCATCCTCAATGTGCCGCAGGCCGCCATCCTCGGCGTGACGCGCGTGGCCAAGCGGGCCGTGATCAAGGACGACTGGATCGCGGTGGCGCCAATGATGGGCCTGCACCTGGTCTTCGACCACCGCGCGGTGGACGGCTATCCGGCAGCGCGCTTCCTGACCGACCTCAAGACGCGGCTGGAAACCGTGGAAGGCCTGTGATGCTCGCCCCCGCCTTCCTCGCCAGCGGCGCGAGCTGTGCCGAAGAGCAAGCCTGGAACCGGGCCAGCCTGGCGGAGCCGGTGCTGCGCCCGGCCGTGCGCCTGTGGACCTACGCCGCGCCGGGCATCGTGCTGGGCTGCGCGCAGGCATCCCTGCGCGAGCGCCTGGCAGGCTGCACCACCCCGTTTGCGCAGCGGGATTCGGGCGGCGGCGCCGTGCTGACCGGCCCGTGGATGCTGTCGGCCTCGATCGTGCTGCCCGCCGGCCACGCCCTGATCGGCACCGGTACGGTGTCGAGCTACCGCTGGCTGGGCGTGCTGCACGCCGGGCTGCTGCGGGACCTCGGCATCGCGGCCTATGCGGTGCCGCCGGAGGAAGCGCGGCTGGCCCCGCCGGCGGATGCGCTGAAGTGGGCCTGCTTCGGCGGGCTCTCGCCCTGGGAAGTCGTGGTGGGCCAGCGCAAGATCGTCGGCCTGGCACAGGTGCGCCGGCGTACCGGCGTGCTGCTGACCTCGGGCACGCTGATCGCCCCGCCCGAATGGCCGCTGCTGTGCGGCGCGCTCGGCGGCGATCCCGCCGATGCCGACCGCCTGCGCGCCTGCACCACGTCCTGCGCAGAACAACTGGGCGCGCCGCTCATGGCCACGGTGCTGGCCGAGCGGCTGCACCACATGCTGATCGACGTGCTTGGCGAGCGAGCGGAACCCGGCCAACCCCGCCCCAGGACGCGCCCGGCACCGGCCTGCGGCGCGCCGTGCGCCGTGCCCGGCCCGTGCTGAACGGCGCCGCCCCGGCAAGCCGCGCAAAGCGGCGGGAGGCGGCGGGAGGCGGCGGCCACCGGCGACAAGCCATGCCATGCACCGAGCCCGGGGGGGGCGGACAACGCCCGCACCGCGCTCCCACAACAACTGGAGACAAAACCGATGAAATTCTCACAGCCTGCCGGCCCTGGCGCCGGCACCACCATGCGTATCCTGCGCAAGCAGCCCGCCGTTTCACGCCGGGGCTTCCTGCGCGGCGGCGGCCTTGCCGCCATCGGCGTGGCGGTGGTACCGGCGGCGCTGGCCCAGCCGCCGCGCGAAGCCATGACGGCATCCATGCGCGCGCTCGGCCCGGCCACCGCGCGCACGCTGGTGGCCATGTCGCGCGACATCTTCCCCCACGACAAGCTGTCCGACCGCTACTACGTCGACGCCATCGTCCCGCTGGAGAAGTCCGCCGCCGGCAACAAGGCCACGCGCACCCTGCTGCAGCAAGGCGCTGCCGCGCTGGATGCCGCGGCGCGCGAACGCTTCGGCCGCCCTTATGGCGAAATCGCCAAGGAGAGCGATCGCGTGGCACTGCTGCAGGCCATCGAGGCCACGCCCTTCTTCGAGAAAGTGCGCGGCGAGCTGGTCACCGGCCTCTACAACAACAAGGCGGTCTGGCCCCTCCTGGGCTACGAGGGTTCGTCCTGGGAGAAAGGTGGCTACCTGCACCGCGGCTTCGACGATATCGACTGGCTCTGAGCCGCCGGCACCGGCATTCCCCCGACAAGAGGCCGCCCGGGCTACGGCAATCCCGCCGGAGCGGCGCATGGAGACAAGCATGGCAACGAAGTTCGACCTCAAAGACGACAGCGTGGTCGTCATCATCGGTTCCGGCGCGGGCGGCGGCACGCTCGCCAACGAACTGGCCCAGCGCGGCGTACGCAGCGTGATCCTCGAAGCCGGCAAGCACTTTACGCAAGCCGATTTCGAGAATGACGAGTGGGAAATGTTCAACAAGATCTCGTGGCTGGACAAGCGCATCTCGGCCGGCGGCTGGCATCACACCAAGACCTACCCCAACCTGCCGGCCTGGATCGTCAAGGGCGTGGGCGGCTCCACGGTGCACTGGTCCGGCGTGGCGCTGCGCTTCATGCCGCACGACTTCCACAACCGCAGCACCTATGGCGCCGTGAAGGACGCCAACCTGATCGACTGGCCCATCACTTACGACGAGCTCGCGCCGTTCTATGACCTCGCCGAAAAGAAGATGGGCGTGACCACCACTGCCGCGTCCGGCCTGCCGGCCCTGCCCGAGAACAACCACTACAAGGTGCTGGCGGCGGGCGCGCGCAAGATCGGCTACAAGGAAATCGTGCGGCCCATGGCGGTCAACTCGCAGCCCTACGACGGGCGCCCGGGCTGCATGCAGATCGGCTTCTGCATGCAGGGGTGCAAGATCGGCGCCAAATGGTCCACGCTCTACACCGAGGTGCCGCGCGCCGTGGCCACCGGCAAAGCAGAATTGCGGCCGCAATCCATGGTGCTGCAGATCGAGCACGACGCCGCCGGCAAGGTCGCCGGCGTGCTCTACGTGGACGAACGCGGCCGCCGCCAGTTCCAGCGCGCGCGCATCGTCTGCGTGGCCGGCAACTCGATCGAATCGCCGCGCCTGCTGCTGAATTCGGCCAGCAGCAAGTTCCCGCAAGGTCTCGCCAATTCCTCCGGCCAGGTTGGTCGCAACTACCTCAACCACACTACCGCCGCGGCCGTGGCAATCCACCGCAAGCCGGTCTATATGTACCGCGGCACCGCGCTGGCAGCGGTGGTCTCGGACGAGGCCAGGCTCAACACCAACCGCGGCTTCTTTGGCGGCTATCACCTGGAAGGGCTGGCGCTTGGCCTGCCCTTCACGGCCGCCTTCATGAAGCCGGGCGGCTGGGGCCGCGACGTCTCCTCGGCGCTGGAAATGTACGACCACATGAGCTGCGTCTGGGTCTGCGGCGAAGACCTGGCGCAGGAGCGCAACAGCATTACCCTGCATGCCACGGAGAAGGACCAGTACGGCCTGCCGGTGCCGATCGTGAGCAAGACCGACCACGCCAACGATGCCGCCATCCGCGCCCACGGGCTGGCCCAGTTCCGCAAGATGTCGGAAGCGGTCGGCGCCACGCGCGTGATCGACATGCCGCCCTATCCCGCCAGCCACAACATGGGCACCAACCGCATGAGCGCCAAGGCCAGCGACGGCGTGGTCAACCGCTGGGGCCAGAGCCACGATATCCCCAACCTGTTTGTCTCCGACGGCAGCCAGTTCGCCTCCAGCTCGGCGTCCAACCCGACCCTGACCATCGTGGCGCTGGCGATCCGCCAGGCCGGGTACATTGCCGGCGCGCTGCAACGGCGCGAGCTCTGAGCCGCACCGGATGGCCGTCCGCCGCATTGCGGGGGGCGGCCAAATCGATTAGCGTAGAGCCAGCGCTGCGCCGGGCATCCGATCGCCCCGGCCAGCCCACCACATGAACCGGCCAAGGAGACAACCGTGCTGCAACAAGCACACCGGGCACATATCGAGCGCCTGCTCGCCTTTTCGCGGCAGCCCGGCGCGGCCGACGGCACCATCGAGCGCTCCTGGCTGCGCTGCTTCAACGACTATGGCCTCGATCCGAGCCGGCCGGTGCCCGCCTATATCGTGGAAGCGCAGCGCCTGCGCGAACACAAGGACCAGATCGAGGACTTTCTCGGCGTGGCGCGTACCGGCATGGAGCAGCTCTACAAGCGTGTGTCCGCCCTGGACTGCGTGCTGCTGCTCACCGACGCCCATGGCGTGACCGTGGACTTCATCGGCAACGACCACTGGGAGCAGGAACTCAAGCACGCCGGGCTCTACCTCGGCGCGGACTGGAGCGAGCCGCGCGCCGGCACCTGCGCGGTCGGCACCTGCATCGTCGAGCAGGCGCCGGTGACCTGCCACCAGACCGACCACTTCGACGTGTCCCACATCTCGCTCACATGCAACAGCGCACCGCTGTTCGATCCCACCGGCGGCTTCCTGGGCGTGCTCGACGTCTCCGCGCTAAGCGCTCCGGCGCCGCGCGAGGGACAGCACCTGGCGCTGCAGATGACCACCATGTACGCGCAGATGATCGAGGATGCCAATTTCCTGCGCTACTTCCGCGACCAATGGATCCTGCGGCTGGGCTCGACCTGGTCGCTGCTGGACGTGGACAGCGAGATCATGGTCGCCTTCGACGCCGACGGCGTCATCCGGGGCATCAACAGCGGCGGCCGGCGCAAGCTGCGGCTGGCCGACGCCGCCGAAGGACAGCGCGGCGGCAAGCCCGAGGATGTGCGCGGCCACCTGCTGACCGAAGTCTTCCGCGAGGACATGAGCGAGCTCTGGCGCATCGCGCGCGCCGGCATGTCGTCCGAGCGCACCGCCGTGCGCACGCATGACCACGGCCTGTACTACGCCACCGCGATCGCCCCGCGCGGCGCACCGGGCCGGCCCTCCTCGCCCGGCGCCCAGCCCGCGCTGCCGAGCGCGCAAGCCAGCGCCGCGCTGGACGCGCTCGGCGCGGGCGACCCGCAGATGCAGCGCCTGATCCTGCAGGCCAGGCGCCTTGCCAACAAGCCGCTCAATATCCTGGTGCATGGCGAGACCGGCACCGGCAAGGAAGTCCTGGCCAAGGCGCTCCACGCCGCCAGCGAGCGCCGCGGCAAAGCCTTCGTCGCGGTCAACTGCGCTGCCATTCCCGAATCGCTGATCGAGAGCGAACTGTTCGGCTACGCGCCGGGCACCTTCACCGGTGCGCGCAACAAAGGCATGCGTGGCCTGATCGCGCAGTCGGATGGCGGCACCCTCTTCCTCGACGAGATCGGCGACATGCCGCTGCACCTGCAAAGCCGGCTGCTGCGCGTGCTGTCCGAACGCGAGGTGATGCCGCTGGGCGCGGAGAAACCCGTCCCGGTGGATCTGCGCGTCATCGCCGCTTCGCACCGCGACCTGCGCCAGTTGATCGCCGAGCAGTGCTTCCGCGAAGACCTCTACTACCGGCTGTGTGGGGCCACCTTGCACCTGCCGGCGCTGCGCGAGCGGCGCGACAAGGATTACCTGATCGCGCGCATCGCCGAAGAAGAAGGCCGGCAGCTGGATATGCGGGCCGTGCTGGCGCCCGCCGCCCTGGCCCTGCTGCGGGCCTATTCCTGGCAGGGCAATGTGCGGCAACTGCGCAATGTACTGCGCTTTGCGCTGGCCATGAGCGACAACGGATTGATCGACACTGAGGCGCTGCCGCCGGAGATCCTCGATAGCACGCAGGAAATCCGACCGGATGCGCGCCCGGAGGCGGCGTCGCTGCCCGACAACGAACGCGAGGCCTTGCTGGCTGCCCTGCGGCGTAACAAGTGGCGTATTACGCAGGTTGCCGTTGACCTGGGCATCGCGCGCGCCACGGTCTACCGTCAAATGGAGCGCTACGGCATTGTCGCGCCCAACCAGCAATAAGGCTTCGGCCGTGGGAGCGCCGTGAACGCCTGATCCCCGGCACGTACGGCGTGGGTGAGCGGCATCGTTCCTGATCACCGGCGAGGCACCAAGGCAGCGGATCGACCATAATGTCGGTCGCCCCAAACACCCAGCCCTCGCTGCACAACGTGCCAGACGCCGACAGTCCGCCCTCATCCGCCGCCTCATCCGCCTCATCCGCTTCCCCCGCCAACGGCAGCGCTTGCGGCGCAGCGCCGGCCCTCCCCGCTTCGGACTGGCACCGGCGCGTGCTGGCGCTGGCGTTCCCGATCATCCTGGCCAACCTGACCCAGCCGATCCTGGGTGCGGTCGATACCGCCGTTGCCGGCCACCTGCCGGACCCGGCCTACCTGGGCGGCGTAGCCGCCGGCGGCCTGTTCTTCAGCTTTGTGTTCTGGGGCTTCGGGTTCCTGCGCATGGGTACCACCGGCCTCGCCGCGCAAGCCTACGGCGCCCAGGACGGCGCGGCACTGCGCGCCACGCTGGCACGCGCCCTGCTGCTGGCCACCGTCATCGGGCTCGGCGTGCTGGCCGTACAGATGCCCTTGATCCACGGCGCGCTGGGCCTGATCGGCGGCAGCGACACACTCCAGCACCACGCGCGGGTCTACAGCCAGGCGCGGATCTGGGCGGCGCCTTTTGCCTTGTGCAATTACGTGGTGCTCGGCTACCTGCTGGGCTGCCAGCACGTGCGGCTCGGCCTGCTCATCCAGCTCTTCATCAACGCGGTGAACATTGCCGCGGTGCTGCTCTATGTTTAT
This sequence comes from Cupriavidus sp. PET2-C1, assembly GCF_054515855.1. Lineage (NCBI taxonomy): Bacteria > Pseudomonadati > Pseudomonadota > Betaproteobacteria > Burkholderiales > Burkholderiaceae > Cupriavidus > Cupriavidus sp. PET2-C1. Next base: position 1,847,096 of record NZ_CM137259.1, on the reverse strand, counting down.
GTATTCGACTGGGGCATCGCGGGGATCGGCGCCGCCACCGCTAGCGCCGATGCCTGCGGCTTCGTGCTGGGCGCCGCCCTGCTCTGGCGGCTGCGCCCGCACGGCTTGCCGCCCCTGCGCTGGGCGGTGGTCGCCGATGCGCACGAACTGAAGCGGCTGGTCGCCCTCAACCGCGACATCTTCATCCGCACGCTGTGCCTGGTGGCCAGCTTCGGCTGGTTCGCCCATGCGGGCGCCCAGCAAGGCGACGTGATCCTGGCGGCCAACGCGCTGCTGCTCAACTTCCAGACCTTCATGGCGTACGCGCTCGATGGCTTCGCGCATGCGGCCGAGGCGCTGGTGGGCGCCGCCATCGGCACCCGGGACCGGCACGCCTTCCGCCGCGCGGTCCGGGTCACGATGATCTGGGGCGCGGTGGGCGCGCTGTGCTTCTCCCTGGTGTATGCCGGCGCCGGGGAATGGATCATCGCCTGCCTGACCGACCAGCGGGCGGTCCACGACGCGGCGGTGCGCTACCTGCCATGGGCGGTCGCCCTGCCGCTGGTTTCCGTGTGGGGCTTCCTGCTCGATGGCGTGTTTATCGGCGCCACCAGCACGCGCGACCTGATGCACTCGATGGCCTTGTCGTTCGCGGCGTTCATGGTGGCGGCGCTTACGCTGGCCGGCCCGTTCGGCAACGACGGCTTATGGGCGGCGCTGCTGCTGTTCATGGCCGCGCGCGGCGTCACGCTGGCGCGGGTGTTCCCGCGCATCGAGGCCAGCCGCCTGGCATGATGTCGGACATCGCCGGACTTCGGTGCCTGGCATCCTGTCTCGGGGTGGCTGTCGGCAGCCGATCCGTTCAGCGTTAACCGGCCGGGGACCCATCACTGCGATTGACGACGCCGACCAGATGGAGGTGGCATTGGAACAGAAAGGTGCGGGGCTCGCCGGAACGATTGCCCTCGGCGACTTGACTGTCAATCGATTAGGCTTCGGCGCAATGCGTCTGTGTGGCGATTCGGCTTGGGGAAAACCAAAGGATCGGGATCACGTCAATCGCGTTCTGCATCGGGCAATCGAGCTTGGTGTGAACTTCATTGACACCGCGGACAGTTACGGCCCGGAGGCAAATGAGTCTTTGATCTCGCAGGCGTTGCATCCCTATCCTTCGGACCTGGTCATTGCTACGAAAGGTGGTTTGGTGCGGCCAGATCGGCGATCCTGGGTTCGGGACGGCCGCCCCGACCATTTGCGGGGCGCGGTCGAAGGCAGTTTGCAGCGCTTGCGGCTGGAGCGCATCGATTTATATCAACTCCATGCGCCTGACCCGAACGTGCCATTTGCCGAGTCGGTCGGAGCCCTGGCTGATTTGCAGCGCATAGGAAAGATCCGCCATATCGGCATCTCGAACGTGACGGTCGCGCAGCTTGATCTGGCACGCAGCATCGCACCCATCGTGTCGGTCCAGAATGCCTACAATCTGCGAGATCAAACCAGCGAGGACGTGCTCGCCGCGTGCGAGCGTCTCGGGATTGCCTTTCTGCCCTGGTATCCGCTGGGTGGCAAACGCGGCCTGCGCGCGCGCAAGGTGAAGCAGGCCGCCACGCGTCACGGTCTCACGCATGCAGCCCTGTCGATTGCATGGCTGCTCGCGAAGTCGCCTGTCATGCTGCCCATCCCCGGCACCCGATCCATCGATCACCTCGAGGAAAACGTGCGCGCCGCAGCCCTCACCCTGGCGCCAGGAGACCTCGACGATTTGCGATGACTGGGCGCTGACCGGGCGCTGAAACTTGCGGCAGGCCTGCAGTTGTCACGGCCTATCCAGACGAACACCTCCACCGCGTTCGTAACTGGATTATCTTGGCGGTGGCGGATGCCGGTGGTCAACTCATCAGGAGATACGAAATGACCAGCAAGAACACGATCTGTTTGTGGTACGAAGGTGGCGCCGTTGACGCCGCAAACTTCTATGCGGAAACGTTCCCCGACAGTTCTGTCGGCGCTGTCTACCGCGCACCGGGCGACTATCCTGGCGGCAAGCAGGGCGATGTCCTGACGGTTGAGTTCACCGTCGCCGGCATCCCCTGCCTTGGCCTGAACGGCGGCCCGTATTTCAAGCACAACGAGGCATTCTCTTTTCAGATCGCGACGGATGACCAGGCCGAAACCGACCGCTTATGGAACGCGATCGTCGGCAATGGCGGCCAGGAAAGCGCATGCGGCTGGTGCAAGGACCGGTGGGGCTTGTCATGGCAGATCACCCCGCGCGCCCTCACCGCTGCAATATCCGACCCCGATCGCGCGGCGGCCAGGCGCGCGTTTGACGCGATGATGACCATGAAAAAGATCGACATCGCCGCGATAGAAGCGGCACGGCTGGGCCAAAACCTATCCGCGGGCTGACGGAGCAAAGCCCGCGAGGGCCAGCGCATGGTTATGCGGGATTGGAATCGAGGAAGACATAAAGCGCTGCGATTTTTTCATCACGAACGATGATCACATCCCAGCCCGTATAGTCGGGGGCTTCGCCGTGCGGGCCAGAACCCCAAGCCAGACGACCGGCGTTGTGGAGAGCCTGAGCCTCGCCGTGCGGTGTGTAAGCGAAGTGCGGGTGCGTCGCGCGAAGATCCCCTGCGAATTTGTCGAGAGCGCCGTGCCCAACGAATACACCCGTAGGCACGTAGAGCACGCAGTCCTCGGTATAGAGCGCCTCGATTGCCGCGCGACGACGCGTTGCGTCGCCTTCACCGAAGACCTCCTGGAGGTTGCGATAAAGCAGTTCATGGGTACGGTCATTCATAACACACTCCTTGATCGATAACTTTGGACGTTTGCGGTCGCGTGGTGTGGAGATCTCTTGATGTCTATCTCCTGGCTGGTGTGGTGCGACAAGACAAATCTACGACGTCATGCTAATTTTCGAAATAGAAATGAATGAAAGCCATCGTTGCAGGATTGTCGATGTCAAAACTACCGGATTTCGAAGGGCTCGCGATGTTCGCGAAGGTTGCCGAAGAAGGCTCGTTCGCTGCTGCGGCAACAGCCATGGGGGTCTCGGTCGCCACTGTCTCTCGGGCCGTTACCCGTCTTGAAGAGCGGCTGGGAGGCCGACTGTTCAACCGCACCTCCCGACGACTTGCACTCACGGACTATGGCCACACGCTTGCCGAGCGAGCGGCAAGAATCTACGCCGAGGCGGAGGAAGCGGAGGATTTCGCACGTGAGACGTCAAGCCGACCGCGCGGTCTCGTAAAGCTCGCGGCGCCGCTCTCCTTTGGTGCTCGCTGGGTGGCGCCGTTGTTACCTGAATTCTTTCGGACCTATCCAGATATTTCCGTCGAACTTCATCTCACGGATGCACAGACTGACCTGATTGGCGATGGCTTTGACGCCGCCCTGCGCATCGCCATCATGGAGGACTCGTCACTCGTCGCCCGCCTCATTGCACCCGTGCGTCGATTTGTCGTGGCATCTCCAGCCTATCTGTCTTGCCATGGCCGCCCTCAGCACCCGCATGATCTTGGCGCCCACCAGTGTCTTACCTACACCAACAGGAGCAAGCGCGACGTCTGGCGATTTACCCATGAAAGTGGCGAAGAATGCACCGTCACACCGATCGGTGCATTGCGAGGAACGAGCGTGGAGGCATTACTGCCCACGGTCCTCGCTGGACTTGCCATCACCGAGTTTCCTGAGTTTGTCGCGACACAGTATTTCCGGGACAAACAGCTCGAGCCCGTTTTGACCGATTGGCGCTTGCCTGAAGGTGGTTTGTATTTCGTCACACCCACTGCCCGCGCGCGGCCCGCCAAGGTGAGTGCGTTGGCCGATTTCTTCATCTCCAGACTCACTGCCGCGGAGTGGAGCACAGAGACGTCCATGGATTGGAAATCATCCAGCCACAGCAGAAGGTGATTTTCTCTTTCTTCGGTGGCCGATCTCAGTCCGACACACGCCAGCGATCGTCCCGGGTTTACTGGTTGCCTGTCAGCGGGCAACCACGGCTCCGCCGATCCTGGAGCATTCTCTCCTGTGCTATGATTTCTGCACTCATGTGACTGGCGCATACAGATAGAGCACTATCGGGGAGCGTGAGGTTGCTAGCCGCCGCGCGCCTGGGCATTACCTACTATCCTTGGAGATGGGTTATGCCTGATTTCGCAAATCTGTTCATGTTCGCTCTTGTGGCGTTGGGAATGGTTTTAACGCCAGGGCCGAACATGATTTATCTAATTTCCCGCTCAATTTGCCAGGGTAGGCGAGCAGGCCTCATTTCGTTGGGAGGCGTTGCTCTGGGCTTTGTGTTCTACATGCTCTGTGCGGCATTCGGAATTACGGCTTTCGTATTTGCGGTACCTTACGCATACGACACGCTTCGCTTTGGCGGCGCTTTGTACCTTCTCTACCTTGCCTGGCAAGCGGTCAAACCGGGTGGACGGTCCGCGTTTGCAGTGCGCGACCTACCGGTCGATACCCCAAGGAAGCTCTTCAGCATGGGGTTTATCACTAACCTGGCGAATCCCAAGATCGCCGTCATGTATCTGTCTCTGCTTCCCCAATTCATTGTGGAAGGACACGGCAGTGTTCTTACCCAATCGCTGGCGCTCGGCAGCGTTCAGATTTCGATCAGCCTCGCTGTGAATGCACTGATCATCGTGACGGCCGGATCGATATCTACCTTCCTGTTGGGACGCCCGCAGTGGCTATTGGTGCAGCGCTGGCTGATGGGCAGCGTTCTGACAGGTCTGGCGGTGCGCATGGCATACGAATCCAAGAAATAGCGGCGCCTTGCCAATACGCCGGCGCGACAGCCGGCAGCCAACGTCCAACGTCCGTGGCCCACGAGGCGTCGCCGGTCATATCCTCGCGTGTGCTTGACGCTCGAGGACTTTCATTCCGTGCTGGATAAACCCCGACGCCTGAGGCCCCGTCAAAACAACGCCTTTTGCCCCGTCACCAACGCCTCGAACGCATCGTCCAGGAACGGCAGGATGGCGTCGGCCACCGGCTGCAGCTGCCGCGTCAGGTAATGGTCGTAGTCGATGGGCGAGCGCCGGGTTTCCAGCGGCTCCGGGCCGGCTACCGTCATCACGTAGCTGATCCAGCCGCCGTTCTGGTATTGCAGCGGACGGCCCTCCTTGCGGTTGAACTCGTCCGCGATGCGTGCCGCGCGCACATGCGGCGGCACGTTACGCTGATAGTCTTCGAGCGTGCGGCGCAAGCGCTTGCGGTAGACCAGTTGCGCGTCGAACTCGCCGCTCATGGTGCGGCGGACATAGTCCTGCACGTATTCCCGGTACGGCTGCTGCTTGAACACGCGTTGATAAAGCGCTTGCTGGAACTGCTGGGCCAGCGGCGTCCAGTCCGTGCGTACCGTTTCCAGGCCCTTGTAGACCATCTCTTCACTGCCGTCCGCCTTGACGACCAGCCCCGCATAGCGCTTCTTGCTGCCTTGCTCGGCGCCGCGCACGGTGGGCATCAGGAAGCGGCGGTAGTGGGTCTCGTACTGCAGCTCCAGCGCGCTCTCCAGTCCGTACTGTTGTTGCAGATGCTGCCGCCACCACTGGTTCACCTGCTGGACGAGGGCGTGGCCGATCCTGTCGGCGTCCGCTTCCGCGTGCGGCTGCTTCAGCCAGACAAAGGTCGAATCGGTATCGCCATAGATCACCTGGTAGCCCTGCGCCTCGATCAGCTCGCGCGTGCGGTGCATGATCTCGTGGCCGCGCATGGTGATCGACGACGCCAGGCGTGGGTCGAAGAAACGGCAGACGCTGGAGCCTAGCACCCCGTAGAACGCATTCATGATGATCTTCAGGGCCTGCGACAAGGGCTTGTTGCCTTCGCGCTTGGCGGCTTCGCGGCCTTGCCATATCTGCTGGACGATGGCCGGCAGGCAATGCCGGGTACGCGAGAAGCGCGCGCCGCGAAATCCCGGCACCGAGCTTTCGTCGGACGGATCCTGCAGCCCTTCCACCAGCCCGAGCGGATCGATGAGGAAAGTGCGGATGATGGACGGGTACAGGCTTTTGTAGTCCAGCACCAGCACCGAATCGTACAGCCCGGGCTGCGAATCCATGACAAAGCCGCCGGGGCTGGCGCCCTCCGGCACCTCGCCCAGGTTCGGGGCGACATAGCCCTGGCGATGCATCAGCGGCATGTACAGGTGCGTGAAGGCGGCCACGCTGCCGCCGCTGCGGTCCGCCGGCAACCCCGTGACAGCGGCGCGCTCCAGCAGGAAGGTCAGCAACTCGGTCTTGGCAAAGATCCGGGTCACCAGTTCGCAGTCCTTGAGGTTGTAGCGGGCCAGCGCGGGCTTGTCTTCGGCGAAGCGGCGGTCGATCTCCGCCATCCGCTGATACGGGTTGTCGATGGACTTGCCCTCGCCTAGCAGCGTCTGCGCCACGCTCTCCAGGCTGAAGGACGGGAAGTTCCAGGTGGCGGACCGCAGCGCCTCGATGCCATCGATAATCAGGCGGCCAGCGGCGGAGGCAAAGAAATGGTTCTCCTTGAAGCCATGCTCGCGCCACTCCAGCACATTGCCGCCCCGGCCAAACAGCAGCGGGACCTGATAGCGATCCGCGTGCTTCTGCAGCACGCGCAGGTCGAACTGCACCACGTTCCAGCCGATGATGGCATCGGGATCGTGCCGGGCTAGCCATTGGTTCAGCTTTTGCAGCATCAGCGGGTGGCTGGCGCAATACTCCAGGTCAAAGTCGACCGCGCTGTCGTCGCCGTTGGGTGGGCCGAGCATATACACCTGGCGCTGGCCGCAGCCTTCCAGCGCGATCGAGTACAGATCGCCGTGGGCGGTGGTCTCGATGTCCAGCGAGACCAGCTTCAGCCGGGGCCGATAGGCCGGCCCGGGTTTCATCTGGCTGTTGAGCAGGGGCCCCTTGCCGCTAGCGTCGTTAGCCTCGTTAGCTTCGTTGGCCTCGCCGGCAAACCAGACGGGCGCGGTGATGAAGCGCTCCATCAGGTAGCGCTCCGGGGGGCGGATGTCGGCCTCGTAGACGCTGACGCCGGCTTCCTTCAGCAGTTTTTCCAGCTTGGTGAGCTGGCGGTAGTGCTGGCAGTACAGGCCCAGCACCGGGCGGCGATGGAAATCCGCGAGCGGGAGTTTGCGCAACACCACGTTGCGCTCGCCGCGCAAGACCGCCTCGGCGGTCTCGCGCTGCTCGGCCGGGACGAACGCCACCGAGGGCTGATGCGCCAGGCGGATATGCCGAGGGCCGCTGTCGGTTGCCAGCCAGAACTCGACTTCCGTCCCGGCGGCCGTATCCCGCCAGTGCCGAGTCAGAAGAAAACCCTGTTGTCGTTGAGCCACCTGCCGCCTTTGAAAACCCACCCTGGCCGGCTATTTTACTGGTCCTTGGCCAGTCAAGCCCCGCTCAAGCCCCGTTCAGGCCCCGGTGAGGCCGGATGGCGCGCCCCGCCCTCCACGCTCCTGATGCAGCTTGAACACGGCCACCGCCTGCACCAGCTGCCGTGCCCGCGCATGCAGGCTTTCCGCCGCCGCCGAGCTTTCCTCCACCAGCGCGGCGTTCTGCTGGGTGGCCTGATCCATCTGGCTCATGGCGGTTTCGATCTGCGCCACGCCCGCGCTCTGCTCCGTGCTGGCTGCGCTGATCTCGCCCATGATGTCGGTCACGCGCTTGATCGCCGCGACGATCTCCGTCATGGTGGCGCCGGCATGGTCCACCATGGCCGTGCCCTGCTCCACGCGCTCCACGCTGGCGTTGATCAGCGTCTTGATCTCCTTGGCCGCCTCGGCGCTGCGCTGCGCAAGGTTGCGCACCTCACCCGCCACCACGGCAAAGCCACGCCCCTGTTCGCCGGCGCGCGCGGCCTCCACGGCGGCGTTCAGCGCCAGGATGTTGGTCTGGAACGCGATGCTGTCGATCACGCCGATGATGTCGGCGATCCTGCGCGAGCTGTCGTTGATGTCCTTCATGGTGCCCACCACCTGCCCGACCACGTCGCCGCCCCTGCGCGCCACCGTGGTGGCGCCGATGGCGAACTGATTGGCCTGCAGCGCGTTGTCGGCGTTCTGCCTGACCGTGGAGCTGAGCTCCTCCATCGAGGCCGCGGTCTGCTCGAGCGCGCTGGCCTGCTCCTCGGTACGGCCGGACAGGTCGCGGTTGCCATCGGCGATCTGCTGGCTCGCGCTGGCGACACCCTCGGCGTTCTCGCGCACGTTGGCGATCACGCGCACCAGGCTAGCCTGCATATCCTTCAGCGCGCGCATCAGCTTGGCGGTTTCATTGTTGCCGCTGGCATCGAACTGCAGGCTCAGGTCACCCGCGGCCACGGCCGCCGACACCCGCACAGCCTGATTGATTGGCCGGGTGATGGCGCGGATGATCCATGTGGCCATGCAAACGGCGACCAGCAGCGCAATGGCACCCGAAGCCCAGATGGTGGCCTTCATGCGCTCAACAGCGTCGATGGCCTCGCTGGTGGACGCTTCCATGCGCTTGTCCTGATGCTGGATCAGGCCTTCCACGGCGGCGAAGTAGGCCAGCTGGGCCGGGCGCAACTCGCCCAGCAGCATGTTCCTGGCCTCGTCGGCATTGCCTGCCGCCACCAGCCCGAGGAACTTGTCCTGCAGGGCACCGTACACACCGCGCGCCTCTTTCACCTTGGCCAGCTCGGCCCGACCCTTGTCGGATATGACCTTGGTCTCTAGCCGGGCCCATTGGGCGGCAATGGTCTTTTGCGTGGCAGCTGTCAGTTCACGTTCCTTCTCGATATCCATCGCCGCCGTCATGATCACCATATTGCGCAGCGAGCGCGCGACCTGGTTCAGGTTTCCCTCAATGGCATTGAGATCCGCTATTTTTCTGTAGTGATCACTGAGTACCGTGTGCAATGCATCTTCCACGGTATGAATCTTGATGATCGATGTGCCGCCCATGAAGGCGATCAACAAAACCAGAATGCCGAATCCGGCAGTTAGGCGGGTCGATATTTTCATGTCACTGAAACGCATGGTTGTCCGTCGTCCTGGAAAAAGAAAGGAGGAATGCAAGAGGTGATCGGCCAGAGCCATCCCGGAAGGGCAAGCGAGAGACCGGCAGGCGGCTGCGTGGCAATGCCGCCTGCACGGATGCCTGATCTTCGCTTGTCGTGGCAACCGATCGAGCGTCGGCTTCGGGAGAAAGACATCGGCTCGTGCCGGCAAGGGATGCCGGCATTCTTTATGCCGACGACTACATATCGGCAGGGCTAAGTGGCCCTTTAGCCCCTCGGGCAATGGCGTTGCGCGAATATCCGCGCTGCGGATATGCCTAGCCAGCCATCCTTTCTTTTAAGCGACTACTGCACATGGGGCGACGGATTGCGTGTCACACGAATTTCCCGGTGAGGCCGCCATCCACCACCAGCTCCGTGCCGGTGACATAGGCCGCCGCATCCGAGGCGAGGAAGGCGCAGGCGTGGGCCACGTCCCATGCGCTGCCCATGCGGCCCATCGGCACCTGCGCGGCGCGCGCACGGCGCGCCTCGTCCAAGCTGGTGCCGGAGAACATCTTCGCCACCGTGGTGGCGATGCGCGGCGTGTCGATCAGCCCCGGCACCACGATGTTGGCGCGCACGCCATGCGGCGCATATTGTTGCGCCAGCATGCGCGTGAACTGCGTCACGGCTGCCTTGGTCACGCTGTAGGCCAGGTGCGGATAGCCCACGTAGCGCATGCCGGCGACCGACGAGATGGCGATGATGGCGCCGCGCCCGCGCGCCACCATGTCGGGCAGCACCTGCTGGCTGGCCAGCAGCAGGCTGCGCACGTTGACGGCGTGGATGCGGTCCAGGTCGTCCGCGGTGGTCTCCATCGGGCCACCAGTCTTGCCAATGCCCACGTTGTGATGCAGCACGTCCACCATGCCGAAGCGCTCGCGCGCCGCGGCGAAGAGCCGCGCCACTTCAGCCTCCACGGACACATCGCCCGTGAAGGTCTCGGCGATGCCGCCCTCGGCCCGGATCAGCGCCGTGGTTTCTTCGGCCGAGGCCGCGTCGCGGTCCACCACGCAGACCTGCGCGCCCAGGCGCGCGTAGGTCACGCTGGCCGCGCGGCCGATGCTCCAGCCCGGCCCCGCGGAGCCCGCGCCGGCGACAAAGACCGTGCGGCCCGTGAGATCGAGCGGCAACGCTGGCGGGCGCGCCGCCGCCGCGCCGTCGCCTGGGTTCGATAGGTTCGATACGGTCGATACGTTCGTCATTTCACGCGCCCTCCCCTGGCCGGTGCCCGCCTTCGCCCACGTAAGGAATCGCGTGCTCGACGGTGTCCCAGATAAAACGGCCCGAGGGGCTTTGCTGCTCCTCCACGATATGCGCCACCAGCCCGGCCGCGCGCGAGATCACGGCAAAGCCGCGCATCACGGCCGTGGGCACGCCCAGCTCACCCAGCAAGGCGGCCACGGCGCCGGTGGCGTTGATGGTGATGGGCCGCCCGGCCACGGCATCCACCGCGCTGGACAGGCGCTCCAGCGCGCGGATCTTGTCGCCGGCCAGGTCGGGCTCGGCGCGGCCCATTTCCAGCAGCTTGTAGGCGCGCGGGTCCACCGGCTTGTGCAGGTGGTGGCCAAAGCCGGGTACATGGCTCTTGATGGACTTGTAGTGGCGCGCGATCTCCATGGCCTCGGCATCGGGATCGGCGGCCGCGCCGATGCGGTCGAGCAGTTGCGCGCAGTTCTCCATGGTGCCCACGAAGGAGCTGCCTACGGCCAACAGGCCGGCGGATACGGCGCCCTGCAGGTTCTCGGGCGCGCTCATGTAGATCAGCCGCGTGGCGATGGCGCTGGGCGTGAGGCCGTGCTCCATCAGCACGATCAGCACCACGTCGGTGATGCGCAGGTCCACCGGGCGCGGCTCGCGGCCCAGGATCTGCATGAGCATGACCTCGGTAAAGGTCTTCTTGCCCATCAGGTCCTCGACCAGGTCCGCGTCGCGGTAATGCAGGCTGGTGAGGGTGTGGGTGCAAAGGCGGGTGACGGGCTTGGAAGAAGCAGAGGAAGTCATGATCGGTTCTCAGTGGATGCGTTGGCAGGGGTCGGGGCCAGCAGGGGCGACTGGGCTTCAGGAGCTTCAGGGCCGATGGCGCGTTCGCGCACGGCGGTCTTGAGCACCTTGCCCACGGCGGAGCGCGGCAGGCTCGCATGAAAGTGGACGCGCTTGGGCGTTTGCACGGGGCCCAGGCGCTCGCGCACAAAGGCAATCAGTTCGCCTTCGGTGGCATGCTGGCCGGGGCGCAGCTGCACGGCAGCCTGCACCGCCTCGCCCCATTTTTCGTCGGGCACGCCGAACACCGTGCATTCGTGCACCGCCGGGTGCTGGCCCAGCGCGTTCTCCACATCCACCGGATAGACGTTGAAGCCGCCGGTGATGACCATGTCCTTGAGCCGGTCCTTGAGGTACAGGTAGCCGCGTTCGTCGATCAGGCCGCGGTCGCCCGTGTGCAGCCAGCCGTCCACCAGCGTCTCGGCGGATTTCTCCGGCAGGCGCCAGTAGCCGCTCATCACCAGGTCGCCGCGCGCGACCACCTCGCCGACCTCGCCCGGGGGCAGCAGGCGGCCGTCCGGGGCCATGATGGCCACGTCGCTGAACCAGGTGGGCAGGCCTACGGCGGCCCAGTTGCGCTCTTCCTCGAAATCCGCAGGGCGCATCACGGTCAGGCTCTGCGGCGCCTCGGTCTGCCCGTAGGTGGTGCCCAGCACGGGGCCGAAGAACGCGCGCACCTCGCGGATCTTCTCGGGCGGCATCGGCGCGCCGCCATAGATCAGGCGGCGCAGGCAGGGGAAGTCCGCGCGCGTGGCGCCGGGCAGCGCCATCAGCATGTAGACCAGCGTGGGCGGCATGAAGCACACGGTGCCGCCGCGCTCGCGAAACGCGGTGCGCACCGCCTCGGCGCCGGCCTCGGCCAGCACCACGTGGCAGCCGCCCTGCGCCAGGATGGGCAACAGGTAGGTCGACGTGCCATGCGTGATCGGCGCGGCCACGATGTAGCGCTCTTGCTCGTCAAAGCCCCAGGCGTGGATCTGGTTGGAGACGTTGGTCATCCAGGCGCGGTACGGCTGCATCACGCCCTTGGGCAAGCCGGTGGTGCCGCCGGTGAACTTGATCGCCTGCGTGGCATCGTCCGGCAGCGCAAAGGCCGGGCGCGATGCGCCGGCATGCTGCGCGATCAGCGCGGCCACCGACCTCTCCCCGGGCGGCGGCGAGCCGCTATAGATGCGCGCGCCGGCCGCGCCCTCCAGCAGTCCGGCGCAGGCCACATCGAGCACCAGGATGGAGGGCTCGGTGGCGTCGATGATGCGGCGTATCTCCGGCCGGGTGCTCTTGGGGTTCAGCGGCACCCAGACCTTGCCGCAGGCCAGCACCGCCAAGAGCGCGACGATATGCTCGGCGCTGTTCTTCGCGCAAATGCCTACGCGGCTTTGCAGGGTGTTGTCGAGCGCATTGAGCGCCGTGGCCAGCGCGGCCACCTGGGCGGCCAGCGCATCGTAGCGGATCGCGCCTTCGGGGGCGTCGATGGCAATGTTGCCGGGCCAGCGCGCCGCGGCGCGCCAGAAGAAGTCGATCGGGTACATGTAGGCAACGCTCCTTGCTTGTTATTCGGCCTTGGCGCCGGACTGTTTCACCACGTCATGCCAGCGCTTGGTTTCCGCCGCGATCAGGCGGCGCAATTGCTCAGGCGTGCCGGGCTCGGGGGTGGCCGCCAGATCCTGCAAGCGCTGGCGCACGTCGGGCGCGGCCAGCACCTTGTTGAGGGCCGAGTTCAGGCGCTCAATCACCGGCCGCGGCGTGCCGGCGGGCGCGGTCAGGCTGAACCACGATTGCACGTCAAAGCCGGGAAAGCCCGACTCGGCAACGGTCGGCACCTCGGGCAGCAGCGGCGAGCGCTGGGCGCTGGTGATGGCAATGGCGCGCAACCGCCCCGCCTTCACGTGCGGCAGGGCCGAAGGCGTGTTGTCGAACATCGATTGCACCTGCCCGCCCAGCAGGTCGGTCACCGCCGGCGCGCTGCCCCGATACGGGATGTGCAGCATGTTCAGCCGGGCCTGCATCTTGAACATCTCGCCCGACAGGTGGATGGACGAGCCGCTGCCCGACGACGCAAAGGTGATGCCGTCCTGCGACGCCTTGGCAAAACGGATGTAGTCGGCCAGGGTTTTCACCGGCAGCTTGGGGTTCACCACCAGGATGTTGGGAATCCTGGCGATCAGCCCGATGGGCTCGAAGTCTTTTTGCGGGTCGTAGCCAAGCTTGTCGTACAGCGACGCGTTGATGGTGTTGGCGATGGTGTAGACGTAGAGCGTGTAACCATCGGGCACGGACTTGGCCACCACCTCGGCGCCCACGTTACTGTTGGCGCCCGCCCGGTTGTCCACCACCATTGGCTGGCCCAGCTGCTCGCCCAGCTTGAGCGCGATGATGCGCGCGATCACGTCCGTGGCGCCGCCGGCGGCGTAGCCGACCACGAGCTTGATGGGCTTGGTGGGCCAGGCAGCCTGGGCGCTGGGCTGGGCATGAAGCGGCAGCGCGAGGCCGCAGGCCAGGCTGAGGGCCGCCGCGAACGCCAGCAGGCGCCGGCGCGGGGCATGATGCAAGGTCATGGTTTGTCTCCTGTTTTGGCAGTGCAATGCCGTAGCTGGCCCCCTTCTGGCCGCGCTGCGGCATACTGCGGGTGGCTTCCATCGACCGAGAAATTCTTCCCCATGCCTGCCCGCTCCGCCAATCAAAACGTCCGCCTGCCGGACGTTTCTGCCAAAGGCAAGGCAGCCCTCGGCCCCCTTCCCGACGCCGCCGATGCTGCGGAGCCCGCTGAAGACAGCGGCAGCCGCACGCTGCGGCGCGGCCTGCAATTGCTGGATGCGGTGCTGGCCAGCGGCCGCGAAGGCCTGCGCGTAGTCGACCTGTGCCGCATCGCGGCGCTGGAGCGCGCCACGGTCTACCGCCTGCTGGCCACCTTGATGGAAAGCGGCTATGTGGCGCAGCGCGGGCGCTTTCGCTACGTGGCGGGGCCGCGCCTGTCGGCGCTTGCGCAGCCGCATGCCACCGATGGCCTGGCGGCACGGCTACAGCCGGTGCTGGCACGCGTGAGTGCCGCCTGTGGGGATGCCGCCTTCGCCATCGTGCGCGAAGGCGCGATCTCGCACTGCATCGCGCGCCATGTCGGGACGCACCCGGTGCAGATCCTCGTGATCCAGGTCGGCACGCGCCAGCCGCTGGGCGTCGGCGCCGCCGGGCTGGCCCTGCTGGCGGCGCTGCCGCAAGACGACGTGGCGCAATGCATCGCCGCCAATGCCGCGGCGCTAGGCCACTATGGCGGCATGACGCCCGAGCGCATGAATATCCTGGTGCGCGCCACGCGCGAACGCGGCTGGTCCGTGATCGGCAATCACGCCACCCGCGGCGTGCTGGCCGTGGGCATGGCGGTGCACAGCACGGACGGCGAGCCGGTGGCGGGCATCAGCGTGGCCTCCACGCTGGCCCGCATGCCGCGCGAGCGGCAGCAACTGATTGCGCGGGCCATGCGGGAATCGCTGGCGGCCTTGTTGCCTAAGGGGCTGTGAAAGCGATAAGTGGCAGCCCCCTACCCCCAAGACACATCCCGAAACGCCTCCACCAGGAAATCCACCAGCCGGCGCACCTTGAGCGGCAACTGCTTGCGCGTCGGATACACGGCGTAGACGCCGATCTCGATCGCGCGGAACTCGGGCATCAGTTCAACCAGGTCCCCGCGCCGCAAGTCGTCCTGGAGCATGAAGCTCGGCTGCAACATGATGCCGCCATGCGCCAGCGCAATGGCGCGGCACGTGTCGCCATTGTTGGAGTACACCCGGGCGCGGGTGCTCACGCTGACCTTGCCGTGCGGGCCATCGAACTGCCATTCGTCGCGCCCGGACCAGTTGGTATAGGCCAGCACGCGGTGCCCGGCCAGTTCATGCGGATGGGTTGGCGCGCCGTGCTGCGCCAGGTAGGCGGGCGACGCGCATAGCACCATGCGGGTTGCGACCAGTTTGCGGCTGATCAGCGCGGAGCTTGGCATGTCGCCGATGCGCACGGCAAGGTCGTAGCCTTCGTCGACCAGGTCCACCACACGGTCATTGAGGGTGATATCGAGATCGACCTGCGGATACGCCGCCATGAAGGCGCTCCAGAGCGGCGCGAGGTGCAGGATGCCAAATGTGAGCGGCACGTTGATACGGATCAGCCCGCTGGGTTCCTGCTTGCGGGACGTGATCTCGGATTCGGCATCATCCAGCGCCGCCAGCACTTCGCGCGCGCGCTGGTAGAAAATGCGCCCTTCCTCGGTCATCGACAGCCGGCGTGTGGTGCGCTGCAGCAGGCGCACGCCCAGGCGCTGTTCCAGCGCATCCACATGGCGCGAGACCGCGGCCTTGGACATGCGCAGGCCCTCGACCGCACCGACAAAGCTACCGGCGTCGACCACGGCGGTGAATACGGTCATTTCCAGGGCGCGGTCCATGGGGTTGCCTCGGCATCGGCTCATTGTCTCGATAATCGGGACTATATATCACGCGGACGGCGGTTTATGACCGCCGGATGAATCAATAGACTAGCGAGGTTCCCTATGTCGCTCACGCCGCGGGTTTTGCCGTGGCCACCGGAGAATCCGAGATGTCTACCGCACTTCCCGTCCTGTTTGTCTCCCATGGCGCGCCCACCTTCGCCATCGAGCCGGGCCTGGCCGGCCCGCAACTCGCCGCGCTGGGCCGTGTGCTGCCGGCGCCCAAGGCGGTGCTGGTGGTCTCGCCCCACTGGGAAACGCGAGGCGGCGTGCGCGTGACGGCAAGCGCACAGCCAGAGACCATCCACGATTTCGGCGGCTTCCCGCGTGCCCTGTACGAGATCCGCTACCCGGCGGCCGGGCATCCGGCATTGGCCGGGCGCACGGTGGCGCTGCTGGCGCAGGCCGGGTTCAACGCCGGGCTGGATCCGCAGCGCGGCCTGGATCACGGCGCCTGGGTGCCGATCCGCCACCTGTATCCCGATGCGCAGGTGCCGGTGTTCCAGGTGTCGCTGCCGCAGCCGCTGGACCCGGCCGGCGCGCTGGCGCTGGGCCGTGCGCTGGCGCCGCTGCGCGAGCAGGGCGTGCTGATCGTCGCCTCGGGCAGCATGACGCACAACCTCCATGAATTCCGCGGCCATGGCGGTGGCGATGCCCCGTACGTGGCAGCATTCACGCAGTGGGTGCGCGAGGCGGTGCGCAGCGCCATGCGCACCGCAGACTTGCAGCCGCTGATCGATTACCGCCGTCTGGCCCCGCACGCGGAGCGCGCGCACCCGACCGACGAGCACTTCCTGCCGCTGCTGGTGGCCATCGGCGCAGCCGAAGCAGGCGAGCCGCTGGCGGTGATAGACGGCGGCATCACCTACGGGATCTTGTCGATGGAATCGTATGTGCTCGGCCAAGTCCGGCCGCTAGCCGCGCAGCCCATTGCGGCCTGATTCCCTGCCTGAACCCTTGCCTGATCCCCTTGCCCGATTCCTTGCTCACAGCCACGCGAGACGATATGAACACCACCCGCAATGAAATCGGCCCGCTGGCCGAAGACCCCGCGACCGGCCTGCGTTATCGCTTGCGAAAGGCGCAAGCGGATGCGGCCGCAGCGCCAGCCGCGCGGCTCCTGCTGCTGCACGGCGTAGGCAGCAACGAGACCAGCCTCGCGCCGGTGGCCACCCGTATCGACCCGCGCGTGGACGTGGTGCTGGTGCAAGGCCCGCTCACCTTCGGGCCCGGCCAGCATGGCTTTTTCGAGGTCAGCTTCGCCGGTGGCGCGCCCGCCATCAACGCAGTCCAGGCGGAGCGCAGCCGCCAGCAGCTGATTGCCTTCATCCGTGCCCTCCATGCGCAGGATGGCGCCCTGCCCGCGCGCACGGCGATCGCCGGCTTCAGCCAGGGCGGCATCCTCAGCGCCAGCGTTGGCCTGAGCGCGCCGGCCGACGTGGCGGGCTTTGCCGTGCTGAGCGGGCGCATCCTGCCGGAGATCGAGCCGCACCTCGCCCCGCCCGAGGCGCTCGCCGGGTTATCGGCCTTTATCGCGCACGGGGAGTTCGACAACAAGCTGCCCGTCGCCTGGGCCGAGCGCGCGGACCGGTGGCTGGACGCGCTGGGCGTGCCGCATCAGTCGCGGCGCTACCCCATTGGCCATGAGCTGACCGCCGACGTGGTAGCCGATTTCCAGCAATGGCTCGCCGGCGTGCTTTTTCCTGTCTAATCCTTACCCTGCACCAAACCCAAAAACCAAGAAACCCGAAACCCGAAACCCGCCCCCTGATCGCATGTACAAGAAAGGCACTGCAGTAGAGATCCAGTTTTCCCCGCAGCGCCTGAACGACGGCGCGGGCGATCCGTACTGGATCGACCTGACCACGGAAGAGGCACAGGCGCTGCTTGCACTGTTGCAGGCGCGCCTAGCGCCCAGCGGCGAAGCCACGGCGGCGCCGCTTGTCTTCAGCCTGGACGAGCCGGAACAAGACAAGGCCGCCACGCAGCCGGAAACCCCCATCGCGGCAAAGGCCACATCCGCCGCCACCGACGCGTTCAAGCAATGGGTGTGCATCATCTGCGGCTGGGTCTATGACGAGGCCGCAGGCCTTCCGGAGGACGGCATCGCACCCGGTACCCGCTGGGATGACATCCCCGACGACTGGCGCTGCCCGCTGTGCGACGTGGGCAAGGAAGACTTTGCGATGGTGGAATTCTGATCGGACCCAGGCAATCTGGTTGCGCACGCAACCAAATTGGATTATCTTGAACTGGTTGCGCACACAACCAGGAGACAAGACATGTACCAGCGCGAAGTCCACGCCGCATCCCTGCCAGTGCTGCATCCCGGCGGCATGGATGCCCCGCGCCAGGTCGTCATCGCCGGCGGCGGGCCCGTCGGGCTGGCCGCCGCGCTGGCCCTGGCCCGCCACGGCATCCCCAGCGTGGTGCTGGAGGCGGACGACGGCACCTGTGAAGGCAGCCGGGCCATCTGCATCTCCCGGCGCTCGCTGGAAATCCTCGACGCGCTCGGGGTTGCCGCCCCGGTCCTGGACAAAGGCCTCGCCTGGGCGGGCGGCCGCAGCTACTACCGCAACGAGGAGGTCCTGCACTTCACCATGGCGCACGAGCCCGGGCAGGTCTTTCCGCCCATGGTCAACATCCAGCAGTACTACATCGAGCAATACCTGCTCGATGCCATCGCGCGCTACCCGGACCTGATCGAAATCCGCTGGCAGAACCGCGTTACCGCCGTCACGCAAGACAGCAACGGCGTGACGCTGGCAGTAGCCGCGGGCGACCATGCCTACACGGTGCGCGCGGACTGGCTGGTGGCAGCCGACGGCGGCCGCAGCGCCGTGCGCGATGCGCTAGGCTTGTCGTTGCGCGGCATGCAGTACGAGGGCCGCTACGTCATCGTGGATATCGCTATCGACGCCCCGCGCGAGGTCGAGCGGCTGGCGTGGTTCGATCCGCCGTCCAACCCCGGCTCCACCATCTTGCTGCACCAGCAGCCGGACCAGGTGTGGCGCATCGACTACCAGGTCGGCGAGCACGAGGATGCGGAGCAGGCCGTCAAGCCGGAAAACGTGCTGCCGCGCGTGGCAAGCCACCTCAAGATGATGGGCGTGACCGCGCCGTGGGAGCCGCTGTGGATCTCGATCTACAACGCGAAGTGCCTCACGCTGGATAGCTACGTGCACGGCCGCGCGCTCTTTGCCGGCGACGCCGCGCACCTGGTGCCCATCTTTGGCGTGCGCGGCCTGAACAGCGGCTTCGACGATGCCTTCAACCTCGCCTGGAAGCTCGCCCTTGCCGTGCGCGGCAAGGCCTCACCCGGCTTGCTGCCCTCCTACTCCACGGAGCGCGTGGCGGCGGCGCGCGAGAACATGCGCTTCGGCGCGAAGAGCACGGAGTTCATGGCCCCGCCCTCGCCTGCCTTTGCCTTGATGCGTGAAGCCGTGCTGGGGCTATCGGCGGCGCATGCGGAACTGCGTTCGCTGATCAACCCGCGCCAGACCAGTCCGGCGGTCTTTGCCGACTCGCCCATTGCCGCGACGGACGACCCTGCCTTCAAGGCCGGTCCTGCGCCGGGCGCCGCGCTGCCTGACATGCCGCTGGTCGGCCCGCACGGCGCACCGGCTTCGCTGGTCCGCTGCATCGGCAAAGGCTTCACCGCGTTTTGCTTTGCCGGTGCCGGCCAGGATCTGGACGACGCCGTGCCCGGGCTGCGCCAGCTTTGCGACAGCGGCCTGGAACTGGATTGCCACCTGATTGCGGGCACGGCGCACGCGGCGGGACGGCTGGCCGATCCGCAGGATGCCGTGCGGCGCGCACTGGACGCCGTCGACGGTACGCTCTACCTGGTCCGCCCGGATGGCTACGTCAGCGGCCGCTGGCGACAAGCCCGCGCCGGCGATGTGCGCAACGCCATCGCCCTTGCCATGCAGATCGACTGAAGCTGGAGACCCCTATGCAAACGACCATGAGCCCGACCGAGCTCGATGAAATCTACACGGCGATGTGCTACCGCATGACCGCACTCGGCGAGCACAACACGCCGCTCTACCTGGCCCGCGTAGCGCTGCTGGCGCTCAGCCGCCATGCCGGCTTTGCCGATGCGACGCGATTGCTCGATGAGGTCTCGCACAGCTTCGAAGCAACGGATGCGGACAACACGCCGGGCCGCGCATCATGACGAGCCCCAAGCTCTCCCTCTCCGGCTTCGCCACGTACCGCCTGCACCGCATCGTCAAGCAGTTCGACCGCGGCATCGCGCAGGCCTATTCGGAAGCGCTGGGCCTATCGCTCAGCGAAGCCAGGACGCTCGCCGCCATCGGCGAGTTCGGCCCCTTCCTGGTCATCGACCTTGCGCGCTTCGCCAACCTGGACAAAAGCCAGGCCAGCCGCGCGGCCGATCACCTCATCAAGCAAGGCCTGGTCAGGCGCGAGCCATCCCCCACCGACGGCCGCGCGGTGCTGATCTCGCTGTCCGCCGAAGGCAAGCCGCTGTTTGAGAAGATCATGCGGATCGCCTCCAGCCGGCACGAGACGCTGATGTCCGCGCTTTCCCCCCAGGAGCGCGCGGTGATGGAGCTCGCGCTGGGCAAGCTGCTGGCGCAGGTGGAGTCGATGCTGTAGGGCTGCCTGCGTTGCGCGCCGGGGGCCTGTGCAAGCGGAGAGGGAAATCAGCGGACGCGGCGAGGCGCAATGCGCTCTCGCCGTCATCGAGCCCGAAGGCGTGGAAAAGTCAGGCTTTCTTGACGCGGGGCTTACGCGGCGTGGCGGCACCGCTGGCCACTGGGATGGCGGCAAGGCCTGCACCCCGTTTCCATCCCTCGATGCCGTCCAAGGTAATGCGCAGCCCTTCCTCGAACGCCATGTCCGAGCTCAGCCGCGAGAACGACTTGCTGACAAAGCGGGCGCCGGGATATTGCAGCGGCGACACGGACTCCAGCTTGTTCTCGATGAAGGCCTGGTGGTAGGCCGGCAACTGGCGGGAAGCCTCCGCCATGCTGGCGGAAACAAGGTATTGCGCCAGCAGGTGATAGCCAAGCGCGACTTGGTCCGCATTGAATCCGCCTTGCATGATGGCCGACGTCATGCGGTTGAAAAACTCCATCCCGTAGTCGGTCTCCCCCGGCTGCACATCCTGGAACAGCCGGAACCGGTTGTGCGAGGCCACATAGATGCTCACGCCGGGGTTTTCGATCGCCACCTGGAAACTCAGCCGCGAGAAAGACTCCACGTCGCGGCGCCAGTCCCCGGTGAGCGACGAGAGCCGGCCCAGCCGCTGCCGGTAGTAGTCATTCAGCACGCCGGAAACCAGTTGATCCCGCCCGCCCAGGTAATAGTGGATGAGCCCGGGTGCCACGCCGAAATCCTTGGCCAGCTGGACCATGGAGATCTGGTCCAGCGGCATGGTCTTCGTTAGTTCAATGGCGCGCTGCAGGATGGCGACCCGGCTCAGCGTCGCCTCCGCGCCGATCGGCGAATCCGTCTTGGGCGGACGGCCCCGGCGGCGCGGCATGGCGGGAGGGGGTTCGGCTACGGCGGCGGTTTTCTTGGCGGCTGGCATAGGTCAGTGGCGGATCGGCACAGGTGGCGCGGCTTGATAATTGCGCCCGTGCTAATTCTACCTGTCAACGGGCCAGGTTCGGTACTGACCCGTGCTCAGGCGCCAGCGGCCGCCGGCGTCACGGCCGGCAGCTCGCCCGCCCGCCGGTAGCGGCCAAGGGAAAGCGTCAGCGCGGCGGCCAGCAACAGCATGCAGGACAGTGCCAGCAGCGGCGCATCGTAGCTGCCATGGCGGTCGAACCAGGCGCCGAGCCCGATCGGGCCGAGCACCGCGCCAAAGCCATAGCCGGAAAACGCAATGCCGAACAAGGCACCAAAGGAGCGCAAGCCGAAGTACGAACGCACCAGGTACGAGATCAGGTCGCCTTCGGCACCGATGGTGAGGCCAATCAGCGTGGTGGCGAGCAGCAACGCCTGGTAGTCATGCGCCGAGCGCAGCAGGAAGATGCCCAGCGCGCCACCGCCGAAGAACACGCAGGCGACGAATGGTGCGTGGATCCGGTCGATCAGCACGCCGGTCAGGATGCGGCCGATCAGCAGGCCGATGCCCACCATCGAGGCGCTGCGCGCTGCCTCCGCCGGGCTGAAGCCCCGGTCGGCAAACATTGCCGGCAGATGCGGCCCGAGCGACAGCGTAGCGGAGGACCCCAGCACGAACACCGCCCAGATGGCCCACAGGCGATAGCTGCGCAGCGCCTCGGCGAACGGCACGCCGTCAACCACCTGGCCGCGCGCGGCACCCTGCGGCCTTCCCGCCGTCCTGCGTTCCCGCAACAGCGAGCACGCCAGCAAGGACAAGACGATCGACCCGGCGCCCAGCGCCACATAGGCAGTGCGCCAGCCATATCCGGTCACCAGAAACTGCGCGGTGGCTGGCATCAATATGGTGCCGGCCCCCAGGCCGCACATGGCAACGCCAAGCGCCAGGCCAAGACGGCGGTCGAACCACTGCGGCAGCACGGCGAGATAGCCGAGCACCGACGTGGCCGCGCCGAACACGCCTACCACCACGGACAGGCTGATCCACATGGCCTTGCTGCCGTCCTGCAGTGCCATGCACGCCGTGGCGATGCCGAAGACCACCGCGGATACGGCGATCACGCGCCGGATGCCATAGCGGTCCATCATGGTCCCGACCAGCGGGCTCACCACCGCCAGCCCGAACATCGAGGCCGCGTAGGACAGCGACGCCTCCGAGCGGCCCCAGCCGAACTCGGCGGCCAGCGGGCGCACGAACACGCCGGCGGTGGCATTGAACAGCGGCGCATAGCCGGCCAGCATGCCAAGCGCCGCGCCCAGCACTACCGCGATATAGGGCCAACGTCCAGTCCGGGACGCCGTTCCATGGGTTTCTTGCATCATGTCGTCTCCTCGGGCACTAACGGCCCTTACACCAGCCCGGTCTTGCTGCCGAGATACGCGCCGGCATCCGGCGCCACCGCTTCGAGGCCCAGGCGCCGCATCATCTGCCGCGCCGTGCAGACGGCCGTGGAGGTAACGGGCACGCCCAGCGCCAGCTGCGCGCGCTCAATCGCCGCGAACGACGGCATCTGCACGCAGGCGGACAGCACCACCGTGTCCACGCCGGCGGTGTCCAGGCGCTTCATGTCCTCCAGCAATTGCAGCGGATCGCGCTCGCCGACCTCCAGGTTATCGAGGATCGAGAAGTTGATCGCGTCCTTGACCTCGATGCCTTCGCTTTCGATGTACTCGACCACGGTGCGCGTCAGCGCATCGCTGTAAGGCGCCATCAGCGCAATGCGCCTGGCGCCAAAGTCCTTCAGCTCCTCGACCAGCGCGCCGGCCGAGGTCATGATCGCGGGCCGGTAAGGTGCATCGGCGATGGCCGCGTTAAGGTCTTCAATCACTTGCCGGTGGTAGCCCTTGCCCATGCACATCGTGGCCACCAGGCAAGCAGTGCTCATCACATCCACGCGCGCATCGGCAAGCTCCAGCGCGCAGCGGCCCATGTCGCGGTTCATGCGCTCCAGCTCTTGCGCCACCACGCGGTGCATGCGCACGCGGCTGGAATGAAAGGAGAAACGCTGTGGCAGTTGTTGCATGCGCCCGGCAAAGATGGCGGGCACTTCGCGCTCCATCGTGATGTTGGAGCTGGGGACGATCTGGCCAATTCGGTAACTCATCTTGGGTTCGCTTGTTCGCTTGTTCTCGTTAAATCCGGGGCTCTGCAGCCGGCTTGCGCAGGAACGCGCCTAGCGCGGCGCGCAGGGAATCCGGGATCGGCGTGCCCACGCGCTCGTCCAGCCGCACGCAGACCGGGGAAAACACGGCATCGAACACCGGCGCCCCGCCGGGACGCCTGGCGATGCAGCGGATGTCATAGGAGCGCGTACGGATGGCTTCGACAAAGCACTCGATGTCGATCACGTCGTCCGGCCACAACGTGCCGATGAACTCGAGGCGCATCGCCTTGCACGGCGTGCCCACGCCGTGCGCCTCGCCCAACCGCCCCGCTCCGCCGGCCATGTGGTCGGCAAACAGGCCGACCGCGCCCAGCAGGTAGTCAGTGAAACGGCCCGTGTACACCACGCCAGCGGGATCGCAATCGCCCCAGCGCACGGTGCGGCGCACCACGAACGGCTGCTCGCTCAGCACGTATTCGGTGGCGCGCATCATGGCTGCGGCGCGGTGAGATCGGTGACGCCCGCGGCCGCCAGCTCGGCGATCAGGGTGGGATACTGTTCGCGCAGCCGGCTCACATCCACGCGGCCGGTGCGGGTCATGAAGCGGTAGACGAACTCATGCGGCGTCGCCAGGTTCATCCATTCGCGGATACGCTCGTACCAGTTGTACGAAGCCTCCGAGGCGCGGATGAGCTTGGCCTTTTGCGGGCGGCGCACCTCGTCGTAGCGCTGCAGCGCCGCCGGCACATCGCCGGGGAAGGCGACGATGGCCTCGGCCAGCGCGATCGCGTCTTCCATGGCGATCCGGGTACCCGAGCCGATCGAGAAGTGGGCGCTGGTCAGCGCGTCCCCGATCAGCACCTGGTTGCCGACGTGCCAGGTCTGGTTGATCACGACCGGGAACTGGCGCCAGTTCGAGTTGTTGCAGACCAGCTTGTAGCCACCCAGCTCCGCGCCGAACACCGTCTCGAACAGGGCTTGGCGCGCCGCGTTGGACATTGCGTCCATATCGAAATCCTGCCAGGTCCGGTGGTCGCACTCAGCCACGAACGTGCTCATGGCGTCCGAATACGGGTAGTAGTGCGCGACAAAATAGCCGCCCTCGTACTGCCGGAACACCAGGGCCGGATTGGGGAACGCCTTCTCCACGCCGTACCAGGCAAAGTGGTTGGTCAGGTTGTGGCGCGTGGTGCCGAAGCCCCCCTCGTTGGACGCCCGCAGCAGCGAGTTGACGCCATCGGCACCCACGATCAGGTCGGCTTCGATGGCCGCAAAGTCGCTGATGCGCTTGTTGTACGTCACGCGCACCCCGAGCTCGCGGGCACGCGCCTGCAACACCGACAGCAGCTGGATGCGAGGAATCGCGCCGCCGCCCGCGCCGGGGCGCTTCATGGTGATCGGCGCCTCGTGGCTCACGATGGTGTGCCGGTCGCTGAAGCGCATCGCCTTGGCGAGCTCGTCGACCACCACCGGGGATGCCGCGCGCAGGTTGGACAGGCCAGTGTCGGCGAGCACCACCCCGAAGCCGAAGGTGGCGTCCTCCGGGTTCTGCTCGTAGATGTCGATCTCCACCGGTGCCAGCCGCTCCTTGAGCAGGATGGAAAGGAAGAGCCCGGAAGGGCCGCCCCCGATGATGGCCACTTTCATCGCGGCTTTCATTGCGGCTTTCATTGCGCCTCCTCCGGGGAAATCACCAGCGCGTCCATATCGAACTGGACGATGCGCCCGACCAGGCCGCCGGTCAGCGCGCCGTACCAGACTGCCGGCTTGAAGCCTAGCGCCTTGCGCCGGAAGCAGATCTGCGGATTGCCGTCGATGCGCACATAGCCGTTTTCCAGCGAGGTGGTGGCATAGCCGTCGGTAGTACGCGCCACGCTAATCAGCGCGGCAAACTCCGGCACGTCCAGCACATAGACCGATGCCTTGCCAGCCTGCTCCGGTGCCGTGCCGATCTGCACGGCCTTGCGTTGCCAGACCGGCTCGATGGACGTGAAAGCCGTGGCGGCATCCGCCGCCTTCTCCAGCTGCATGGCTGCCTCGATAGTCAACGCCGCGTCAAGCGCATCGGCCTCGCTGAACGGGCGCAGTTGCCAGGTGATCTCGATCGGATAGCCGTTGGGATCGTTGAAGTAGATCGACTCAATGACCTCGTGGCGGATCTGGTAGCGCACCGGAATGCCGACCGCTTCCACTCGCTGGCGCCATTCCAGCAGCTCCGCTTCGTCGCGCACACGCCAGGCGGTGTGCGTGGCGCGATCCTGATAGTGCTCGCGCACCGCCAGCCAGTCCGGCCGCTCGGTGCCGATGTAGTAGAAGAAGGCAATGGTGCTGCTGTTGCCGCTATCGAAGAAGAAGTGCAGGAAGTCCGCATGGTTGTCCGGGCCCCAGCCCTTGGCCGAGATGGCGTGGACCAGCGGCAGGCCAAGCAGGTCTCGGTAGAAATGCACGGTCTGGGCCAGCTTCCAGGTGGGACGCGCGGTGTGATGCACGCCATGCAACTGCATGGACGGCACGCCGACAAGGTGTTTCGCTTCGGTCATTTCACTTCCCTTCGGTTACGGTGTTGCCGGCCGTCTCGGCCTCGAGCAACTGGATGATCTGCTGGCGCAACAGCACCTTGCTGAGCTTGCCCGATGCGGTCAGCGGGAACTCTTGGACGACTTCGAGCCGCTCTGGCCACTTGAACTTGGCCAGGCCGGCTTCCTGCAGGTATTGGGTCAGTTGCGCCAGCGTAAGGTCGCTTGCGGGCGGCTTGGGTATGACGAAGGCGCACACGCGCTCGCCATAGACGCGGTCGGGCATGCCCACTACAGCGCAGGCCAACACGCCCGGGTGCAGGTTGACGACGTTCTCCAGCTCCTCGGCATTAATCTTCTCGCCGCCGCGATCCACCACATCCTTGATGCGCCCGAAGAAGAAGTAGTAACGTTTGCCGTCCACCACGCGCGACGTCATCAGGTCGCCGGAGCGGTAGAAACCGTCCGCGGTGAAGCGCGTCACGTCCTCCTTCTCGGATTTGTAGTAGCCGCGGATGGTGTAAGGCCCGCGGAACAGGGCCTCGCCGGGTTCGCCGTCGCCCACGGGATCCTCCGTGCCCGGTGACACGAGCTTGACCTCGTCATGCGTGGACACCGGGCTGCCGACGGAGGTGTCGCGGATCTCTTGCGGGTCATCCTTGCGGGTGAACATGATCACGCCTTCGGTCATGCCGAAGATATGGTGCGTGGGCGAGCCCGTCAGGCGGGTCAGGCCCGCGGCGTTCTTCGGGGCGACGAAATTCCTGCGCGCCCGCGCGCTGGCATCCGACTGCTCCAGTTCCGGCGCAATGCGCGTGAGGATCGGCCCGGCCACGCCGAACCAGGTAGGCTGGTAGTCGCGCACCAGGCCGCGCAGGCTTTCCTCGCCAAGATCCGGCGTAACCGTCAATGTGGCGCCGGTCAGCAGGAACGGGCCGAAGAAGCAACCCATGTTGAGGTTGTGCATGTACGGCGTGGGGAAGAACAGCACGTCGTCCTTCGTGTAGCCATTGCACGCCGCCACTGCGCGCATGTTGTAGAGGTACTCGCTCTGGAAGCGCGGGATGATCTTCGGCACGCCCGTGGTGCCGCCCGAGAGCTGGAACACGGCAGCCTGGAAGGGATCGAGCGTCACGCCCGCCAGGATCTCGCGCGCGTGGGCCAGCGGCATCTCTTCAATCAGGTCGGCTAGCAGCACCGCGCTGCCACGACGCTCGCCACGTGTTTGCAGGATGATGGATAAGCTCGGCACTTCGGCCTGTATTTCCTGCGCGAAGGCCACGTCGTCGAACTTGGCGTCGTCGCCCTGCACGACATGCAGACGGGCTTCGCAGAGTCTGCCGAGGTAGCCGATTTCCAGCTTGCGGAACGCCTGGAGCGAGCAAAGCGGAATGATGCCCGCTTTCAGGCAGCCCAGGAACGCCAGCAGCAGCTCATTGCTGTTGCCGCACTGGAACACCGCGCGATCCAGGGGCCGCAGGCCCAGCGCCAGCAGCGCGGCGCCAAGGCGCTCGGTCTTCTCGTCCAGGTCGCGGTAGGTCAGCCGGCCTTCCGGGCCCACCAGCGCGAGCCGGTCCGCATGGGTCGCAAACGACGCGCGAAAGGCCCCTGTCAGCGTTTCTTGCGTCAGCACGCCGTCGGCAACATAGCGCCGCAGCCGGTCTTCGTCGGGGTACCTGACCCCCGCCAGCAATTCCTGGGGCCGTACCGATTGGGATTGCATCATGTCTCTCTACCCTTGCTTGTCTGTTTTCTGTTTTCTGTTTTCTGTTTTCTGTTTTCTGTTTTCTGTTTTCTGTTTTCTGTTTTCTGTTTTCTGTTGTTGTCTGTCAGCGCGCCACATTGGCCTGCGGCGCGCCGGATGACTTTCCTTACACCATCAGCTCGCGCAGCCATTCGACGATGTGCGCACCGGCGATACGCTGGCCCGGCTCCTCGTCGCGGCTCAGTGCCATGCCATGGTGATTGCCGCGCACGCGGATGTGGCGCTTCTCCGTGCTGCCGATCTGCGCGTAGATGGACTCGATATCGGCGGGGAACGTGCACTGGTCGCCGGTGTATTCCAGCAGCAGCGTGGGCTGGTGCACCGCGCCGATGGTCTTGTCCAGCGATGCGTTGGAAGTCAGGCCCGACCAGGTCGACAGCCAGGACTCCGGCGTCACCACGCGTGCGAAACCGACGCTGCCCCAGTTGGAAACAAAGGGGTCCTTGCCCCACAGCGTGCCCGTTTGGCGGTCCGACGGGTCCAGGGTAATGTCCCAGGACCGCAGGTCAGCGTCCGTGCGCCAGACGTGGAAGATGGGCGCATGCGCGGCCACACGCCGGTCCAGCTCGCTGCCGGCGCCTGCCTTGATGCGCTGGCGGGCGGCCTGCTTGCGCAGCAGCAGTTGCCTGGCGTGCTCGTCGATCCGCTTCACCCGCTCTTCCTGCGCGGCGCAGTAGCGCGCGACAAAGTCCGGCGCATAGCTGCCGCGTCCACTGGCGGCGTCGAAGCCGTTCGCCGCGGAGAACGGATCGAGCGACGCATCGGTTTGCATCGGGTCGTTCTCGTCGACAACGGAGGGATCGAGCCCGGTCATCAATAGCTTGCCCTGCCCGGGATGGGGAGAGACCAGGATCATGCCGTCAACCGTGGGCATCTGCAGCTCAGCCAGGTTGGTCGGACGGCCGCCCGGGGTCCGCGCGATGCGCTGCGCAGCCGGCGCGAGCGCCTGCTGGTTGTAGAAGGTGTACAGCGAAGCCCCGCCGGAATTGCCCAGCAGCACGATGCGCGCGAAACCCAGATCGCGCAGGTGCGTCATGCCTGCCGCCACGTCGAACAACGCGATCTCATGCTCCAGCCGCAGGTCGTTGCCGATCGACCGGGGGCCCTGCACCCAGCAGGCGCAGCCGGCGTCGAGAATGAACGGCACGAGATAGTGCGTGATCGCCATCTCGCGGGGGTGCATGATGGAAACGACCGTCTTTTCCTTGCCGGTCGCCGTGAAGAGAAAGCCGAGCGTGCGCTGGCCGTCCGCGGTACCCAGCGCATAGGGGACCATCTGGTAAGCGCGCGTCATCAGTTGTGCATCCCACGACGCGCCACGCATGCCCGCTGTTACCTGTGCCTTGTTCTGCTCCGCCACGACGTCTCCTTTGATTAAATGCTACCGTCTCAATAATTTAGGCACTATTTGAGTGTATGTCAAATAATGGTAAACCTTGCCCCGCCACAGGCGCCGCCGCTCAAAAGCTGTGCCGCAGGCCCACCACCGCGCCAAGCTGATTGGCGCCAGGGACAATCGAGCCGTCATAGCCGTTGGCGCTGAGCGCGGAGCCGCCGTTGTTCTTCGTGTAGGAGGCCGTCAGGTAGGCATCGGTACGCTTGGAGAACCGGTAGTCGGCCGACAGCACAAAGGAGATCGGGTCCTTCCCCGAGGTGCGGTCATTGGTCTTGTACACGGCGCCGGTCAGCGCAACGGCCGGTGCCAGGTTCCAGTTCACGCCGGTCCACATCAGGTCCGTGCGCGACATCGACGCCAGCAACTGGCTCGCCAGCCTGCGGTAGCCCACATAGATGCTGACCGCCTCCAGATCCACCGCGGCCGTGCCGACATAGCGCCGCTCGGTCTTGCCGGCTGTCGCTGCGCTGTTGCCGTTGAGCTGGTCATACACGCCGCCCACGCGAAAACGGCCGGCCTGGTAGGTAAATCCGGCGCTCATGTCGCGCCCCACGCGGCTGTTGCCCGGCACTTCCGAGCCGTTGGCCACCGTGGAATCCACCCCGAAGCTATACAGCGCCGCTACGGTCAGCCCGCCAATCTTGCCGGTGTACTTGGCCGCGTTGTCCACGCGCCCCGCCAGCCAGCTGTCGTGGCTGAACGACGAGTACTTCGGCGCGAAGAACATGGGGTCGAACGAGATCCTTGATCGGGTCTGGTCCGCGAGCTGCGATCGGCCCGCGGGCTATCGTGCCGTCGCCTGACAGGCAGCCTCGACAACGGATGTCCGCCCAATCAATTGATATACACTCAATAAATGCTATTGTTTTTTGATATGGTGTTAAATAATGGTTTTCCCGGTTCCGCGACACCGCAGCCAGACGCGCCACAAGCCCCGGGCGGGGCCGCGTCTTCTTGCTCAAACGCTTGCTTCGACAAGCGCCACTGGCATACTCGCCAAGCGGGTTAGCGCACGTACCGTTAGCGCACGTACCCGCGCACGGCACCGGCTTAGGCGCACTGCGTCAGCCGTGCCACCTTTGCCAGCCTTGATTGAGGACAGCCGCCATGACCCTGTACTTGCTCTCGCTTTTTATCGGCATCGTGGCTGGCCTGCGCGCCATGACGGCACCCGCCGCTGTCAGTTGGGCGGTCCACGCGGGCTTGCTGGATCTGTCGGGCAGCTGGCTTGCCTTCATGGGCTACCGGTTCACGCCATGGATGTTCAGCGTGCTGGCCGCGGTGGAGCTCATCACCGACAAGCTGCCCGGCACGCCGAGCCGCAAGGTGCCGCCGCAGTTCGGCGCGCGCATTCTCTCGGGAGCGCTGTGCGGGGCCACGATCGGCGCGGGTGGCGGCATGCTGGTGGGAGGGGGCATTCTTGGCGCCGTGGGCGCGGTGATCGGCACGCTCGGCGGCGCGGCTGTGCGCGCGCGCCTTGCGGCGATATTCGGCAGGGACCTGCCGGCGGCAGTCATCGAGGACCTGGTTGCCGTCATTGGCGCAGCGGTCATCGTCCTGTCGCTGGCTTAGGCACCGCCGCCAGCTGGCCCTACAACGCCCTACAACGGATCGACCAGGCTGCGCACGACCTCCGCCAGGCGGGCAGCGCGTGCGCGCCCCTTCGCGTCCAGGCCAAGCGCGCCGCCCGCGGCCAGCGCCTGCAGGCCGAAGGCGGCGTCGGTCATGTCGCGCCACGAGGGGTGGTCGGCGTGCATGGCCTCCAGCGCCTGCGCGCCAGCCGCCAGGCGCGTAGGGTCCGGCTGCAGGCCGGCCGCCAGGTCTTCCAGTACTGCCGCTGCGTCGAGCAAACCCTTGCGGTCCATATCGGCATCTCCCTCTCGAACTTAATGGCAAATGAGCGGTCCCGCGGTACATTTTTTTGCAGGCCCGGCGATGGGTTTCGCTGTGGTTGGCGACACGCCGTGCGCGGCGCCAACCCAAACGATATGCGCGGACTTTCCCCCCTTATTCTCTCAATTGGCCCCAGGCCCACGCCACTACGATCTTGAGCGTGAAGAGTGAAGCACACGATCGGGGTTACCCCCTGGTTTTCGGTCGATGCGCACATCTTCAGCGCGAGACGAGGACAAGATCGGCGCACACAGCCGACAGATCAGCGAGCCGGGGTGAAGTCAGCAACATCTTAATGGCCTGTGGCGTCCCACGGCTGTCCCGGCGCACCCGTATCTAACCTCGTGTCGACAGCATCAAGGGCGACGCGACAGCCAGGCCACGGGCACCGGATTTCCTGCCAGGAACCAGCGGCTTGTCGCAATACAGCGCACGCCTATGGCGACGCCATCGATCAGTACCTCGCCCGAGGAAGCCCTGCGTGCCGGCCGTATCATCCGCGCGCAACTGGCTCTCCTGACTAGCCGGGCCGCTTCGGCGGGCCGATCTCCTCCAACAAGCAATTAAGGGATTGCAACCATGGCTATTTCCTCGATAGGTGTCGGGGCCCAGCTGGACCTGAGCGCCTTGCTGGACAATCTGCAAAAGGCGGAAGAGACCAAGCTCACTGCCCTGACCAAGAAGGCCACCGTCCACACCACCAAGCTCTCCGCTTATGGTCTGCTGCAAGGGGCGCTGGCTTCGTTCCAGAATGCCGCCAGCGCGCTTGGCACGGCAAGCCTGTACAACAGTAGCACCACCACATCCAGCAACACCGGCGTGCTGGGCGTCGTGGCCGACAAGTCCGCGATGGCGGGCAGCTATGCGGTCAAGGTGTCGCAGCTGGCGCAGTCGCAAACGCTCGTGTCCAACGGCATCGCCGACAGCACGGGCATGTTGCTGGGCAGCGCCAAGATCACGATCGAGTTCGGCACCACCGAGGGCGCCGTCTTCACGCCCGGCACCGGCAAGCCTGCCTCGATCAACATCAACGGCACCAACAACACGCTGACCGGCATCCGCGATGCGATCAACGCATCCAATTCCGGCGTGACCGCCAGCATCGTCAACGATGGCGGCAGCACGCCGTACCGCATGGTGCTGACGTCCAACACCACGGGCGCCAAGTCCAGCATGCGGGTTTCCGTGGGCAGCAACGGCGCCGGCGACCCCAGCACCATTGCTGGCCTGCTGGCGTATGACCCGGCCGGCACCAAGGCGATGAAGCAGAACATCGAGGCCCTCGATGCCAAGCTGAACATCAACGGTATCGACGTGAGCAGCCCGACCAACTCGGTCCAAGGCGCCGCGCCGGGCCTGACGCTGAACCTGCTGAGCAAGGGCGAAAGTACGGTGACCGCCGTCACCGACACCGGAGCGATGTCTAGCGCCGTGCAGAGCTTTGTCACGGCCTACAACACGCTGCAAAGCACCGCCGCCAAGCTGTCCGCCTTCGACAAGAACAACAAGGGCACGCAGTCGCCGCTGCTGGGCGACGCTACGCTGCGCACGATCCAGAACCAGTTGCGTTCCGTGTTCAACACGCCGCAGACGGGTACCGGCGACGCCAGCCTGGTCAACCTGACCCAGATCGGGATCTCGTTCAAGGCCGACGGCTCCATGGGGCTCGACACCGCCAAGCTGAACAAGGCACTCGGCTCCAACCGGACCGGCGTGGCACAGCTGTTCAGCGGTGCCGACGGCAAGTCCGGTTATGGCAATCAGCTGGCGGAAATGGTGAAATCGTTCAGCGCGACAAAGGGCGCGCTGACGACGGCCACCGAAGGCATCAACACCAACCTGAAGAACCTCGACAGCGCCTACACCCGCACCTCCGCGGGGATCGACGCCACGATGTCGCGCTATCGCGCGCAGTTCCAGCAGCTTGACTTGATGATGAGCCGGATGAACTCCACCAAGACCTACCTCACGCAGCAATTCGCAGCGATGAACAAGACGTCCAACCAGTAATCCCCACCGCAGCCGTCCTGCCCGCAAGTGCGGGACGGCCCCGCCAACGGCTTACCGTCTCGCTTTCCCTTGGTGGCATAACCGTGCGATGCCGCTACACTGTCGCCTGATCCAAGCCAGTCAATCAGGAACCGCCCCACATGCGCGAACAAGAACAGAGCGGAAGCCCCC
The DNA here is from genome assembly GCF_054515855.1 of Cupriavidus sp. PET2-C1. Classification (NCBI taxonomy): domain Bacteria; kingdom Pseudomonadati; phylum Pseudomonadota; class Betaproteobacteria; order Burkholderiales; family Burkholderiaceae; genus Cupriavidus; species Cupriavidus sp. PET2-C1. The sequence continues at coordinate 1,814,128 of NZ_CM137259.1, read as the reverse complement.
CTCCCTCACGCCCGCCTTCCCTGCGCCAAGCCGCAAGCATCCTGGTAGTGCGCGATGGCGCGGCCGGCATGGAAGTGCTGCTGGTGCGCCGCCCCGAGCGCAACGACGACCGCAGCAGCGGCGCCTTCGTCTTTCCCGGCGGCACGCTCGACCCCCAGGACAGAACCCTGCACGATGTCTGCGCCGGCCTGGACGATGCCGCGGCCAGCGCCCGTCTCAAGCTGCCTGACGGCGGCCTGGATTTCTACCTGGCAGCCGTGCGCGAGTGTTTCGAGGAAGCCGGCCTGCTGTTCGCGAGCGATGCCGGCGGCAAGCTGATCGCGCTGGACACGCTGGATGCCGCGCAGCAGGCATGGCTGCGCCAGTCCGCGCGCAGCGGCGGCCCGGGCATGGCGCAGCTCTGCGAGCGGCTTGGCGTGCGCCTGGCCGTGGACCGCCTGGCGTATCACAGCCACTGGCTGACGCCACCCGGCCTGCCCAAGCGCTTCGACACACGCTTTTTCGTGGCCGTGGCGCCCGCCGGCCAGTCCGCCACGCACGATGGCGACGAGGCCGTGGAGCATCTCTGGATACGCCCGAGCGATGCCATCGATCCGGCGCGCGGCCTGAAGCTGGTGGCAGTCACGCGGCGCACGCTAGCATCGATTGCCCGCTTCGACACCGCCCAGGCCTGCTTTGACCATGCGGCGCAGTTGCGCGACATTGCGCGCATCATGCCGCGCCTGGCCCAGGGCGGCGGTGGCCTGCGGCCCGTGCTGCCCTCTGAGCCCGCCTACGCCGAGATCGAGCGCATCGACCCGCAAGGCCAGGGCCATGCGCGCTATGAGCTGGCGACCGGCGCCGCGGTGCGGCTATCCGAGCGCATCTGGCGCGTCACGGCCGGCAATGGCAGCGTGATGACCGGGCCCGGCACCAATACGTACTTCGTGGGCGACCCCGCGCGCAACGAATGGGCGGTGATCGATCCGGGCCCCGACGACGAAGCCCATGTGGACGCCGTGCTGGCGGCCGCGCCCGGCCCGATCCGCTGGATCCTGGCCACCCACACCCACATCGACCACTCGCCGGCGACATCCAGGCTCAAGGCCGCCACCGGCGCGCCGGTGCTGGGCCGCCCCGCGCCGCAGACGCCGCGCCAGGACCAGACCTTCCAGCCCGAGCACATCCTGGCGCACGGCGAGCGCCTGGCGCTGGGCGAAGGCTGCACGCTGCGCGTCGTCCACACGCCGGGACATGCATCCAATCATCTTTGCTTCCTGCTCGAGGAAGAAAAGACCTTGTTCACCGGCGACCACGTGATGCAGGGCTCCACCGTCGTCATCAACCCGCCCGACGGTGACATGCGCGCGTACCTGGGCTCGCTCGCCGCGTTGCAGGACGAGGACCTGGAATGGCTTGCGCCCGGCCACGGCTTCCTGATGCCCCGGCCCGCGGATGCCATCCGCACCTTGATCCGCCATCGCATGCAGCGCGAGGCAAAGGTGCTCAACGCGTTGCGAGAGCTTGGCGAAACCGGCATCGATACCCTGCTCCTGCGCGTCTACGACGACGTGCCGGAACGCATGCTCCCGGTGGCAAAGCGCTCGCTGCTGGCGCACCTGCTCAAGCTGGTGCAGGACGGCCGCGTGCAGGAGTCCGACGAGAAGTGGCAGGTGCTGAAGCACGCATCAGACTGAAACGCGCGGGCAATGCAAACAAAAAGCCGACCTCGATAGGTCGGCTTTTTATTTGCTGACAACGCTGGATCTGCGTTGCCGTGCTCCCTGCCGTGCTCCCCTCTCCCGCGCGCGGGAGAGGGGTTGGGGGAGAGGGCGGGCGCTCATTACACCATCGTGCCGCAAAAAACCACGGGCTTCGCTTGAAGTGGCTCCTAGCTAAGCCACCCCTCTCCCCGGCCCTCTCCCCCTGAGGGGCGAGGGAGCGACAGCCATCGTCACGGCGCGCGGTTTTGGCCTGTTCGGCGGCTTCGGCTAATGCTTCAGGCTTGTCAGCAATACGTCTTACTCGGATACCGAAGCCATCAGCAGGTCGGCGGCGGACTCCAGCCGCTCGGGCGCCCCAAACAGCCGCGCAACGATCAGGCCGTTCTGCAGCGCGCCGTAGATCACTTGCGCCAGCGCGCGAGCCGTCACCGGGTAGACCTTGCCGTATTCCTTCTGCGCGCGCTCGATCAGCCCCATCAGCCAGTTCTCGTTCATGCGGTAGAACGCCTTGAGCTCGGCGTGGACCGACTCCGGCAGGCACAGCGTCTCGGTGGACAGCATACCCGCGAGGCAGATCTGGTCGCCGCAGGCCGCGGTACGCAGGAAGTTGAGGTAGCCCTCGGCTTGCACGGCAGGGGGAAGCGAGGCATCCACGCTACGCAGCCGCTCGGCGATGCGGGCGCTGTATTCTTTCACCGCCTCCAGCACCAGGTCGTCCTTGGCGGGGAAGTAATAGTGGATGCTCGACGTCTTCACGCCAACCAGTTCGGCCAGGTCGCGGTAGCTGAAACCATTGAAACCGCGCCGGCGAATAAGCACCAGCGTGTGTTCGAGCAGTTGTTCGCGTACGGATTGCGTTTTCATAGCGTGATCTTATCTATCTATCGATAGATCCTCAAGCCAATTTCGTGTGCAGTCGCAACAAGCCGGCTTAGTTGGCCCCAAGTTACGCCTTTATTGCGCTTATCACCGCCCTGCGCTGGCTCACGCCGGGAGCACTTGCGCCACCACGGTGATGGCAGAGCCACTGGCGACACAGAGAACCACCCAGCCGGCCAGGATCAGGAAACTATCCCGTAAATTCATGATGCACCCCTACTCTATTTCACACTCACTCTGTTTCCCGACTGCTATCGGGCATCCAGGCGGCGATCGCCGGGACACCCTTGCCGCGCTCAGGCATTGGCGCCTTCGCTGAACACGTCGAACTTGCCGCTGCGGGCGCCATCGGTGTAGGCGTCAACGCTGCGGGCCGGGCTGGCGGACACGCCGCTGCGATCCAGGCCGGCCACGATGCGGGCACCGTCCGTGTACGGGTCAGCCTTGCCAACGCGTGCGCCTTCGGTGAACGGGTCGAACTTGCCGCTGCGGGCGCCGTCGGTATAAGCGTCAACGCTGCGGGCCGGGCTAGCCGACACACCCGCGCGGTCCAAGCCGGCCACGATGCGGGCGCCGTCCGTGTACGGGTCGGCCTTGCCAACGCGTGCGCCTTCGGTGAACGGGTCGAACTTGCCGCTGCGGGCGCCGTCGGTGAAGGCGTCAGGCGTGGTGGTGCGGAACACGTAGCCGTACTTGTCACCGGCGAAGGTGCTGTCCTTCGGGCCCGAAGCCTGAGCGGTGCCGGCAACGAAAGCGGCGGCAAGGGCGGCGGCGGTGATCAGGGTCTTGGCGAAGAGGTTCGAGGTCATGATGTTCTCCATTGGCATTTGAGGACCCGCGCTTGGGCGGAATCGAATCGGTACACTTTGGAACCCTTCGCTTCTTCTGTTTGTTATCTACTAGTAGATAGATAAGCTGGCCAAAAAAAACGGGGATTCCCCGGGTGATGCGCTGGATCCTCTTTCCTGCTTCAGCTTTTCTTGCTGGGGCGGAGCAGCGGCTTCCATGTCCTGAATATTATCTACTGGTAGATAGATAGTCAAGGGGTTTTTTAGATCGGATACCAGAGATCCAGGATACCGCGCAAAGCGCACATGGGCCGTGGCGATGCGCTCGAAGAAAGGACAGGAAAGCCAGGAAAACCAGAGGAATGCACCGGCCGCGGCACACGCTTCACGCACCGGGAAAGGGCACGGCCGAAAGGGAAAAACGCAACAAGGATTTACAACGTTTTACTACGGCCCCCCGGGATTCACTCCTACGATGAACTGTGCGGGACGCGGCATAGGCAGGCGCGGGGCGAGTACGCATATGCCCTGGCCTGCCTTCACTTGCGTGCCCCGCTGGCCCACCGAGGTTACCGCCCCAGTTTGTCTGGCGTGGCGCAGATGCCAGCTATTCCGGCCAGCCTGTGCCCGAGCGCTCCCTCGCTGAACCATAGGCGACCACCTCCTTACCACCGGAGCAAGAGATGCGCAGAGTACTCACGTTGACGTTACTTGTCGCCGCCGCAACGGCTTCAGGCTTGAGCTATGGCCAGCAGAAAAAGTTCGACCCGTACACCGACGGGGCCAAGGCCAGCAAGGCCGATCCCTATACGGATGGGGCGAAAACCGGCAAATTCGATCCCTACACGGATGGCGCGAAGCAATCCACGCAAATGGACCTGAATGCCACGCAGGGCAAGCCCGATCCTTACACGGACGGGGCCAAGGCCGGCAAGGCTGATCCCTATACGGATGGCGCCAAGGCCGGCAAGGCCGACCCGTACACGGACGGCGCGAAATCGAAGTAGCGAACAGCCGAAAGGCGCGGCACCCCACGTTGCCGCGCCGCCGAGTGGCAACGCTGATGCCTAGGCGATAGCGCCCCGGCATCGGACCTTTGCAGCGGCAACCCCGCGCGACCCCTTGCCTGGTCGCGCAGGCTGCACTTGTGTGCGCAAATTCACGTTGCCCACTTCCCCCTTCCCCCTGCCCCTTTCCCCGATCGCGACGCCTAGCCAGCCAGGATCCGCTCGGGCTGCCGGCCGCTGGCGCCCAGCAACACCTCGGTGCCGCGCTGCGATGCCAGGATGGCGCGCGCACTGTATTCGCGCATGGCGGTTTCGTAGCCGCCAATGGCCGCCCGCAGCGAGCGGCGCCCGGCGGCGGCCTCGCCCAGCTGCTGCGATAGCAGGAGCGCATCGTGCAGCGCCGTGTTCGCGCCCAGGCCGCCGGCCGGGCTCATGGCGTGGATGGCGTCTCCCAGCACCGTGACGGCACTGCTTGGCCAGGCAGCGGGCACATCTGCCGTCCTGACTGGCACCATGGCCAGCGAGGCACGATCGCTCTGCTGGAACAGCGGGCGCAGCCCGGCATGCCACCCCGCCGTGATGCGTTCGAGGCGTGCGGCAAGCGCGTCCTGTTCCAACGCATCCCCGGCTTCCCAGCCAATGCCAAGGGCTTCGCGCGCGCCAAAGATGGCCCAGTAGAGGTAGTCGCCAGGCATGCTCAGGCGGTACCCCGCGGGCGGCGGCCGGAACCGCATCGGATCGATGATGACGGCCAGGCCATCGCCAAAGACGATCGACGTCCTGGCCGGCAGCAAGCCAGATAGCCGCACCAGCGTGGCAGGCGTGGGATAGGTCTTGCCGTAGAGGCAGGCAAACCCGGTATCGGCCGGTGCCGCGCCTGGCAGGCGCCGCCGGCGCACCCTTGAATTGACGCCATCCGCCGCGACGAGCAGGTCCGATACGGTGGATGAACCATCGGAGAAGCCGGTTTGCACGCGAGCGTCGTCGTCCTCGCGGTAACGCACGAACGCCTTGCCGAAATGCACCCGGTCCTCGATGCCATGCATCAGGACTTCACGCAGCGTCTGGCGGTTCACGCTCAGGTCTTCTGCTTCCGCTTCGGCTTCCACGTCCGCTGCGGCGGGCGCATCGCCGCGGACACGCCGCCACGACGCCACCCACCTGCCGCTGACGGCCTCGAGCCCGGTGTCGACTATGTTGACGCCAGCGTTGGGGATGGCGCCAGTCGCCTGGAACACGCTGAGCAGCGCCGCCGGCAGGCAACCCTTCAAGGCCTCTTGGCCCGCGTGGTCGATCCGGATGCGGTAGCCCTGCGTACGGCTGGCCAGCGCGGCGTCGCGCTCATAGACGTCAAAGGCAATGCCGCGCCGCTTGAGCCCTTGCGCCAGGCATAAGCCGCCCAGGCCGGCGCCGACGATGGTGATGTGCAGTGGTTTCATAGGCCGGAAGAATGTCGCGGTTTGGGCCATGACGGTGCTTGTACAGCGCTCAACGCGCGGCTGCCCCGGGTGCCTGGGCATCCGCGGGTGTATCCGGCGTGGTCTCGTCCAGCGCCCGCGCGGCCAGCGCAAGCGCGTCGGCCATGGTGGCGGAAATCGCCATGGGAATGCCAAAGGCCTTGACGGCAAGCAATGCCTGGGCCCTGAGCGCGGCCCGCTTGATCGGGTCGGGCTCGATGTGGATCAGCGCCTTGCATACCGCGCCGAGCGGCGCCTTGTACTGTTTCAGCCACAAGGCACGCTGCTTGCGATCCTCCTGCGTTTCCTCCGCTGGCCGCTGGTCATGGATCAGGACAAAAGGCCGGCCCTGCTCGACCAGCGCGGTCATCTCCTCGCGCCACTGGATGGCATAGCCCGGCTGCATGGCCTGCGTGCGGCCGATCACGATGGGGAAACGGCTGGCGTCGTAAATCTGGCAGCTGGGAATTTCCGGTGCTGCGGGTATTGCGGGGATTGCGGTCTGCATGTGGATCTCCTGCGGCGCGGGGAAATGTGGATGGCAGCGCCTTGGAGCAGTATCTGGCGTAAACGCGTAGACTCGATATCGTTATCCTGCCTAAAAATAATGTGTTTCAGCCATGTCGTCGCATCCATCCCATCCTGCGTCCCCTGCCCGCGTGACAGCGGAAACGGAAAGCCTGCTGGCCGCCTTTGCCGACACCAGCGAACAGCCGGACGGCCCTGCCCTGATCGCGATGCGCGGCGCCGACAAGGCGGACAACGAGTTCCGGCTCGGCACGCGTGAGCTGGGCTGGCACAGCCACGTGCGCGGCCAGCTGTTCTGCATCGACAACGGCCTGGTGCACGTCCGCACGCAGCGCGGCTCCTGGCTGCTGCCCGCCCAGCGGGCTGGCTGGATGCCGCCGGGAGAAATGCACCGGGTCACGATCAGCGGCGTGCTGAGCGGCTGGAATGTGTGGATCGCGCCCGCCGCGGCGCAGGACCTGCCCAGCATGCCCTGCGTGGTGGGGACCAGCGATGTCATGCGCGCGCTGATCAGCCGCGCTGCGTCGTGGCCTTCGCCGTTCACGCTGGACGCCGCACAGGAGCGGATCATCGCCGTGCTGCTCGATGAGATCCGGCAGGCGCCACAACAACCCCTGCACCTGCCACTGCCTAGCGACCGGCGTGCCTGCCGCATCAGCGACGCTATCCTGGCGCAGCCCGATGACCACCGCAGCCTGGTGGAATGGGCGGCCTGGGCCGGCTTGTCTGCGCGCACGCTTTCCCGCCTGTTCCTGGCCGAGACCGGCCTGAGCTTCGCCAACTGGCGGCAGCAGGCGCGCCTCACGCTGGCGCTGGAGCGGCTCGCGCGCGGCGAGGCCGTGGGCGAGGTTGCGCAGGCGCTGGGCTACGCCACGCCAAGCAACTTCATCGCCATGTTCCGCCGTGCGTTTGGCGATTCTCCGGCCCGGTATTTCGCCAGCCGCGGGGTGCATGCGTAGCCATCCGTGCCGGGAAGCGGCGCATTGGGAACCTGTTGATCGCCTTCTACGCACGCGCTAAACAATGTAGATTCTGACCTTGAATTTATCTGACTTATCAAATACTATCCAGCCAACAGACGGCAGGTGACAGACAGGAGGCAACCATGAAGCACTACACGAAAGGGACTTTCAACCTGACGGATAGCGTCGGTTTTTATCTCAACAAGGCCCGCAATCTTGTGCTGATGGAGATGGACGCGGCCCTGAAAGAGCTGGATATCACCGCCCAGCAGATGGGCATCCTGCTGTCGCTGTCGCGCGGCACGGCCACCACCCCGTTCGAGCTGAGCAAGCTGCTGGTGATCGACACCGGCCTGATGACCCGCATCCTCGACAAGCTGGAGCACAAGGGCCTCTTGACCCGCTCGCGCAGCGTCGATGACCGCCGCGTGGTCAACCTGGAACTCACCGCCAAGGGCCACAGCGTTGCCAACCAGATCCCGGAGATCGCCCCCGAGGTGCTCAATGCGCGCCTCAAGAATTTCAGCAAGAGCGAGTTCGACGAATTGTTGCGCCTGCTCGACAAATTCTCGGCCGCCTGAGCGCGCGTCTTTTTTTAACCATTTATCTGACAAATCAGAAAATGAAAACGCAGACTTCTAGAACGACCGGCCGCGCCCTGCGCTCCGCCCAGGTCCTGCCCCTGCTGCTCAGTGCCTGGCTGGCCGGCTGCGCCAGCTACGCGGGCATCTCCAGCGACAAGCACGTCGCCGAGCCCAACGCGCTGGAAACCACTGCCAGCCTGCCCGCCGAGCAAGGCCACTGGCCCGCGGCCGACTGGGCCGCCCAGTTCGGCGACGCGCAGCTGCACGCGCTGATTGCCGAGGCGCTCGAAGGCAGCCCGTCGATCGACATGGCCAAGGCTCGCCTGGCCGCCGCCGCTGCCTACAGCGAAGGCGCCAATGCCAACACCTTGCCGCGCGTGGATGCGGCTTACGCCTTGACCCGCCAGCAGTACTCGGCCACGGCCATGGTGCCGCCGCCCGTCGCGGGTTCCTGGCAGACCGAAAACCGTGGCGTGATCAGCGCCACCTATGAACTCGACCTGTGGGGCAAGAACCGCGAAGCCCTGGCCTCATCGGTCTCGGCCCGCCGTGCCGCCGAGGCGGAATCGGAGCAGGTCCGCCTGTCCGTCAGCTCGGCCGTGGCCCGCGCCTATAACGAACTGGCCCGCCTGTACGCCCTGCTCGACATCGCCCAGGACGAAGTCAGGCAGCGCAGCGCGCTGGCCCGCATCACCCACGCGCGCGCCACCTCCGGCCTGGACACCGAAGTGGAACAACGCACCGCCGACGCCAACCTCGACGCCAGCAACGCGGCGGTCACGGCGCTCAACGGCGCCATTCTCAATGCCCGCTACCAGCTGGGCGCCCTGCTCGGCCGCGGCCCGGACCGCGGCCTGGCCCTCGCGCGGCCCACGCTGAGCCCCGGCGATGCAGTGCAGCTGCCGGACAACCTCCCGGCCGACCTGGTTTCGCGCCGCCCCGACATCGTTGCCGCACGGTGGCGCGTGGATGCCAGCACACACGACATCAAGGTGGCCAAGGCCGGCTTCTATCCCGACATCAACCTGAGCGCCGCGATTGGCCTGGATGCCTTTGGCTTTGGCCGCTTTCTCACCGCCGCCAGCCGCACCGCCAGCGCCGGCCCGGCCATCCACCTGCCGATCTTCGATGCCGGCGCGCTGCGCGCGCAGTTGAAGGGCCGCTACGCGGAATTCGACATGGCGGTGGCGAACTACAACCAGACGCTGATCGGCGCCCTGACCGACGTGGCGACGCAACTGGCCCAGATCCGCACGATCGATGCGCAACTGGCCGATGCACTGCGCGCCGAGCAAAACAGCCGCCGTGCCCGCGACCTGGCCCTTGCGCAATATCGCCAGGGCCTGACGACCCAGCTCACCGTGCTGAACGCGGAAACCAACGCGCTGGCCCGCACCCAGGCCGTGGCCCAACTGCGCATGACGCGCCGCGACCGCCAGATCGCGCTGGCGGCATCGCTTGGCGGCGGCTACACGGACACGTCCGGGGTGGCGCCCGCGGCGGTGGCCGCGCAGCCGCCGGTCCTTCGCGCCGCCGCGCTGGGCGCTCCCGTACAGCCGCAATAACCGGGATAGCCGCGATAGCCGCTCAACGCCGAACCCGCCACACGCCACACGCCACCGATACCAATACCGAGGTGATCAACATGACCGAAGCTACCCAGACCGAAACCACCGCCGACAGCAACAGCAACAGCAACAGCAGCACCGCCCCCGCCAGCAGGATGGCCACCCGCAAGCGCCTGCTCGCCGCGCTGGGCCTGGCCTCCCTGATTGCCGCCGGCGGCTACGCTGGCTACTACTTCACCTACGCCTTGCATCACGAAGACACCGACGACGCCTACGTCAACGGCAACCTCGTGCAGCTCACGCCGCAGGTCAGCGGCACCGTGATCAGCGTCAACGCCGACGACACGCAGATCGTCCAGGCCGGCGAAGCCGTGGTCAACCTCGACCCGGCCGATGCGCAGGTCGCGCTGGGCAACGCCCGGGCCCAGCTCGCGCAAACGGTGCGCCAGGTCAGCGCCCTCTACGTCAACAACAACGTCTACCAGGCCGCGATCCAGCAGCGCCAGGCCGACCTGGCCAAGGCCCGCGACGATTTCCAGCGCCGCAGCCAGGTGACGGAAACCGGGGCCGTGTCGGCGGAAGACGTGGCCCACGCCCGCGACGCGGTCAAGACCGCCGAGGCCGCGCTCGAAGCCGCTCGCCAGCAACTTGCGTCCAACCGCACCATGACCGACCAGACCACGGTCGCCGAGCACCCCGCCGTACAGGCCGCCGCCGCCAAGCTGCGCGACGCGCATCTCGCCCTGGCGCGCAACACGCTGCCGGCGCCGGTCACGGGCTATGTGGCACGCCGCTCGGTGCAGGTCGGCCAGCGCGTGTCCCCGGGCGCCCCGATGATGGCCATCGTCCCGCTGGATGGCGTGTGGGTGGATGCCAACTTCAAGGAAGTCCAGCTCCAGCACATGCGGATCGGCCAGCCGGTTGCACTGCGCGCGGACGTGTACGGCAGCAGCGTGCGCTATCACGGCCGCGTGGTGGGCTTCTCCGCCGGCACCGGCAGCGCGTTCTCGGCGTTGCCGGCACAAAACGCCACCGGCAACTGGATCAAGGTAGTGCAACGCCTGCCCGCCCGCATCGAGCTCGATCCGGCGGAGCTGCGTGCCCACCCGCTGCAGATCGGCTTGTCGATGCAGGTCGACGTGGACACCAGGAACCGCAGCGGCGCGCAACTCGGCGCGGTCAAGAAAACCACCTACAGCACCAATGTCTACCGTGGCTATGGGGAGCAAGCCGATGCTGAAATCGCTCGCATCATCGCGCTGAACAGCACCTCGGGCGCATCCAGCCAGGGCGCACAGGCCACCGCGGTTGCCGCGAAGTCGGCGGAAAAGCCCGCCAAGGGTGCTGTCCTGTGATGCCTTGCCATGATTTTTCTTCGTCATTTATCTGATAACTCAGATTTTTAAATCGAAATCAAATCCGGCAAAGCCGGCCGACACAAGCCAGTGACCCGTCGAGTTCAATATGGAAAACGCCAACACAGCCGAACCGCTCCAGCCACCGCCGCTTACCGGCGGCAAGCTGGTGCTAGCCACCTTCGCGGTAGCGCTCGCCACCTTCATGAACGTGCTCGACTCGTCGATCGCCAACGTGGCCATTCCCACCATCTCCGGCAACCTCGGTGTATCGGTGGACGAAGGCACGTGGGTCATCACGCTGTTCGCCGCCGCCAACGCGGTATCGATCCCGCTCACAGGCTGGCTGACCCAGCGCATCGGGCAAATCCGCCTGTTCGTCGGTGCCATCCTGCTGTTCGTGCTGTCATCCTGGCTGTGCGGCATTGCGCCCACCCTGCCAATCCTGCTGGCCGCGCGCGTGCTGCAAGGCGCCGTGGCAGGCCCGCTGATTCCGCTCTCGCAGGCTATCCTGCTTGGCTCGTATCCCAAGCAACGCAGTTCCACGGCGCTGGCGCTGTGGGCCATGACAGCCACCGTGGGCCCGATTGCCGGCCCGGCGCTGGGCGGCTGGATGACCGACCGCTACTCCTGGTCGTGGATCTTCTACATCAACATTCCCGTAGGCCTGTTCGCCGCCGCCGTCACCTGGATCATCTACCGCTCGCGTGAAACACCGAAGCGCGCGCTGCCGATCGACAAGGTTGGCCTGGCTTCGCTCATCACCTGGGTGGCAGCGCTGCAGATCATGCTCGACAAGGGCAAGGATCTCGACTGGTTCCATTCGTCGCTGATCGTGGGCCTGGGCGTCGTTGCGTTGATCAGCTTTATCTTCTTCGTGATCTGGGAGCTGACCGAGGAACATCCGATCGTCGATCTCAAGTTGTTTGCCGGGCGCAACTTCCTGGGCGGCACCGTGGCGATCTCGGTTGCCTACGGCGTATTCTTCGCCAACCTGGTCCTGCTGCCGCAATGGATGCAGCAGTACCTTGGCTACCCGGCCGTGAACGCCGGCCTGGTGACCGCACCGCTGGGCATCTTCGCCGTGGTACTGGCGCCGGTGCTGGGCAAGATCATGCCGCGCTCCGACGCGCGGGTGCTGGCGACCATGGCCTTTGCCGGCTTTGCCGCAGTGTTCTTCATGCGCTCGGGCTACACCACCACGGTGGACACCTGGACGCTGGTGCTGCCCACGTTGCTGCAAGGCATCCCCACCGCGCTGTTCTTCGTGCCGCTGACCGCGATCATCCTGTCGGGGCTGTCCCCGGACAAGATTCCGGCCGCCGCGGGCCTGTCGAACTTTGTCCGCGTGTTCACCGGCGCGGTAGGGACGTCGCTGGCCAGCACGGCCTGGAACGACCGCAATGTCCTGCACCACTCGCAACTCGCGGAGCAGGCCAGCCAGCACAACCCGGCCTTTGTGCACGCGCTGGAAGCCTTGCAGGCCACGGCCGGTTTCAGCCATGAGCAGGCGATGGCGTTCTTCGAACGCAACCTCACCACGCAAGCCGCCATGCTTGGCTTGAACGATATCTTCTGGATCTCGGGCGTGATCTTCATCGCGATCATTCCGCTGATCTGGTTCACCAAGCCGGCCAAGGGCGGCAATGCTGCCGCTGCTGCGGCCGCGCACTGAAGGCGCGCGGGAGCTTGTATGAATGGGGGGGGCAATCCGGCCTGCTTGCTTGCCGCCCTGCCGCGCCGCGTGCCACCCCGTTGACACATCCGCATTTTATGTTGCATTTGAAATGCTTGTTTTATAGAATCGTTCACAGCTTGCTGCGCCGCACGATATGCGAGGTCTGTTGGCAAGCGCACAGGCAAAGACCGACAAACACTGACAAACACCAACGGCAATCCGCGTTTCATCCCACCCTTTGCGAGAGGCGTCATGCTGCCCCAGCCACAGACCCAGCCATCTACCCGGCCGCCAACCGGCGCCGGATACCACGGCCACCCCGTGCTTGCGCTCGCGTTCCGGCCCTTCTATCTGCTGGCGGCGGGCTTCGCCGTAGTGGCCATCGGCGTGTGGGCAGCCATTTACCTGGGCTGGTGGCCCCGGTCTGGCGCACAGCCGGCCATGGGCGGCATGCTGTGGCATGCGCACGAGATGGTGTTTGGCTTTGCCGCCGTGGTTGTGGCCGGCTTCTTGTTTACCGCCGGCAAGAACTGGACGGGACAGCAGACGCCGCAGGGCTGGCTGCTGGGTGGTCTCGCCGCTGTGTGGCTCGCGGCGCGCGTGGCGATGTGGACCGGGCCCGCCCCTGCCGCGGCCGTGCTGGACCTCGCCTTCCTGCTGCTGTGCGCCACCGCCTTCCTGCGCGTGCTGGTGCGCGCCGGCAGCGCGCGCAACTATGGCCTTGCCGCCGCCCTGTTCCTGCTGTGGGCGCTGAACGCGGTGTTCCACCTGGCGATGGCGCGAGGCGCCGTGCACGTCGCGCTGCAAAGTGCCGATGCCGGCATCGGCCTGGTCGTCATCTTCATTACCGTGATCGGCGGGCGGGTGATCCCGATGTTCACGGCCAATACCGTGCCCGGCGTACGCATCCGGCGCTCGACGCCGGTGGAGCGCAGCGTGGTGGCGCTGACGCTGGCCGCGATGATCGCCTGCACGCTGGCGCCGCGCGGCATGGCAACCGCGGTCATCGCGCTGCTGGCTGCGCTGGCGCAAGCGCTGCGGCTTGGCGGCTGGAGCTCGTGGCACACGGTGCGCAAACCGCTGATCGCCATCCTTCACCTGGCGTATGCCTGCCTGCCGCTGGGCCTGGTACTGCTGGCGGCATCCGCCCTGGGCTGGACCGACCGCTCGACAGCGCTGCACGCCCTCACCGTAGGCGCGATCGGCTGCGCCATCCTGGGGATGATCACGCGCACCGCGCTGGGCCACACCGGCCGCAAGCTGGAAGCGGGTGCGATGGAGAACGCCGCCTACGCGTGCATCGGCCTGGCCGCTGTCGTCCGCGTGATCGGGCCGCTGCTGTTGCCGCAATTCAAACCGTACTGGATCGCCAGCGCGGCGGCGCTCTGGATGGCGGCCTTCGCGCTGTACCTGCTGAAGTACGTGCCCTACCTGACCCGGCCCCGGGCCGACGGACGGGAAGGTTAAGGCTTCCCGCGATGCCCCCCCGAACGAGACCACGCGCCCCGCTTTACCCACCTGCCGCCTCGGCCTTTGGCATCATGGCGGATCCAGGTAACCACCGACACAAGATGAAGAGATGGATGTCCATTTGAGCATTCACGGCCGGCAGGGCCTTGCCGGCCAACTCTATCGGCAGTTGCGGGCGGGCATCGTCGACGGCCGGCTGGCGCCGGGCGAAAGGCTGCCGTCAACCCGTGACCTTGCCACGCAGCTTGGGGTATCGCGCAAGACCACGCTCGACGTGTTCGAGCGGCTGATTGCCGAGGGCTACCTGCGCTCCCGCGCCGGCGACGGCACCTTCGTCGCGCACGAGATGACGGGCCTGGCGCCATCGCCGTCACCGCTCTCCCCCAGCGCCGGCTCCGGCTCGATCTGGGAAGCGCTGCCCGACCCCCTTCCCCATACGCCACCCGGCGCCGCGCCAGCGTTCGACTTCGTGGGCGGCGTCACCGACAAGGGCATGTTTCCCTTCGACAAATGGCGTAGCTGTGTCAGCCACGCGCTACGCGTGCAGGCCCGCGGGCGCGGCAGCTACCGGGATCCCGCCGGCGAGCAGGAACTGCGGCTTGCGGTGTCGCGCTACCTGGCGTTCAGCCGCGCCGTGGTCGGCAACTGGCAGGATGTCGTCGTCACGCAGGGCGCGCAGCAGGCGATCGACCTGATGGCGCGGGTAGTCATCCGCCCCGGCGACGTGGTGGCGGTGGAGGATCCCGGCTATCCGCCCGCGCGCATTGCGTTTTCCGCGCTGGGCGCGCAGGTGGCTTATGTCCCCGTGGATGCGCAGGGGCTGGTAGTGGAAGCCCTGCCGGACAACGCGCGCATTGTCTACGTCACGCCGTCCCACCAGTTTCCGCTGGGCATGGCGATGAGCCTGGAGCGGCGCGTGGCGCTGCTCGAGTGGGCGCAACGCCGCGGCGCGCTGGTGCTGGAGGACGACTACGACGGCGAGTACCGTTTCATGGGCCACCCGATGGAGTCGCTCAAGAGCCTGGACAAGACAGGGGTGGTGGCATACGTCGGCACCTTCTCCAAGACGATCTTCCCCGAGTTGCGCATCGGCTACGTGATCCCCCCGGCGCAGCTGGGCACAGCCGTGCGCC
Source organism: Cupriavidus sp. PET2-C1 (assembly GCF_054515855.1). Taxonomy (NCBI): domain Bacteria; kingdom Pseudomonadati; phylum Pseudomonadota; class Betaproteobacteria; order Burkholderiales; family Burkholderiaceae; genus Cupriavidus; species Cupriavidus sp. PET2-C1. The sequence continues at coordinate 1,799,016 of NZ_CM137259.1, read as the reverse complement.
GCGCCAAGCAGGTCAGCGACTGGCACAGCTGCACCATGACGCAGACGGCGCTGGCCAAGTTCATGCTCGACGGCCACTTCGCCAAGCACCTGCGGCGCATGCGCAAGGAGTACGCCGCACGCCGCGCCGCGTTGCTTGAACACCTGCAGGGCCCGCTGAGCCCGTGGTTCACGCCCCACGCGCCGGCCGCGGGCATCCACATGGTGGCCCACCTGAAGATGCCACACGACGAGACCGCGCTGATCGCGCGCGCCGCCGCCGTATCGGTCGGCCTGTATGGCATTGCGGGCATGTACGGCGGGCAGGCGCCGGCACCTGGCATCCTGTTTGGCTACGGTGGCATCAGCGTGGCGGACATCCACGCCGGCATGGATAAGCTGGCCGGGGCGCTGGCGGCGGACGGTCCGCCACTGGTTACCTCAAATTAGGGAAAACTGGCTATTTTGCATAGCCAGTCGCCGTCCTATTCTGGTTCCCGTCGCGCCTCCACACTGAGGGCGCAAAACGCAAGGCAGGAGCAAACCATGGAACAACGTCTCGACTTCTACAAAGCCAGTCCCGCCGCCATCAAGGCCATGCTCGGCCTGGAAGAACGCATCGGCAAGAGCGGCCTGGAAAAACCGCTGGTGGAGCTGGTGCGCCTGCGCGCTTCGCAGATCAATGGCTGCGCCTATTGCATCGACCTGCACACCACCGATGCGCGCAAGGGCGGCGAGAATGACCGCCGCCTGGCCACCCTGTCGGCCTGGCGTGAAACGCCCTTCTTCACTGACCGCGAGCGCGCCGCCCTGGCCTGGACGGAAGCCGTCACGCTGGTCGCCCAGGATCATGTGCCCGACGCTGTCTGGGAAGCGGTTCGCCCCCACTTCGGAGACGCCGAGCTGGTCGACCTGACCCTGCTGATTGCCACGATCAACAGCTGGAACCGCTTCGCCATCGCGTTTCGCAAGACGCCGGCATGAACCCGGGCCGGCCTCGCCAGCCGGGAGACCGGCGCAACGCGGGCTTACTGCTCGCCAGCGCCCTCGGCTGCCGCCTGGGAGGCCTTGGCCTTGCGCGTCACGTTCTTGACCGGGATGCCGGTCAGGGTGGCCGCGCCGCCGTCGCCAAATGCCCGGGTGAGCGCCGCAGGCTTCTCCACCAGATCCTGCAGGCTATACGCGTCCAGCACCTCGAAATAAGCCCGCAACGCCGCGGACAGCACGCCGCGCAGGCCGCATACGCGGGTGATGATGCAGTGGTTGTCGTCGCCCTGGAAGCACTCCACCAGGTTGAAATCCGACTCCATGGTCCGGATCACCTCGCCCACATTGATCTCCGACGCCGGCCGGCCCAGCTCGATGCCACCGGCGCGCCCGCGCACCGTATGCAGGAAGCCGGCCTGGCCGAGCTTTTGCACAATCTTGATCAGGTGGTTCTTGGGAATGCCGAATGCATCCGCGATGTGCTGGATGGTGACCAGCTCGCCCGGATGGACCGCGACATAGATCAGGGTCCGCAGACTGTAATCGGTGTAGTCGGTCAGTCTCATGGAAAAGTCCGGTTTGCGGCGATGATGTACGGGGTAGCCAGGATGGCGCTCCGGCGGGCATTGCGCCTCAGTGCGGCGGCCGTCGCAGTCTAACATGGACCAAAGATGCATCTTTGCGCGCTGCCGCAGATTTTATGTTGCATTGCAAATGCATGTTTAATAAAATCAGTTCCAAGGCGTCGCCACCTGACCGCGTCCAGATTGAACCGAGACTGCACCCAGACCGTACGCCGCCACCGCACCACGTTGCGGAGTCATTTTTCTTTTTTGTTGCATTTTCTGCACATCTTTGGAGGTTGCCGTGCTGTCCGAACAATCGAGACCCCTGATCGACGCTAGCGTGCCCGTGCTGCGCGAACATGGCCTGGCCATTACCCAGACGTTCTATCGCAACATGTTTGCCGATCGGCCCGAGCTGACCAACCTGTTCAACATGGGCAACCAGGCCAACGGTTCGCAGCAGCAGTCGCTCGCCTCCGCCGTGTTTGCCTACGCCGCCAACTATGGCGACAACAGCGCCCTGGCACCGGTGGTCAGCCGCATCGTCCACAAGCACGTCTCGGTCGGCATCAAGCCCAGCCACTACGCCATCGTCGCGCGCCATCTGCTCGGCGCCATTGGCGAAGTGCTTGGCGATGCCGCCACCCCGGCGCTGGTCGCCGCCTGGGACGAAGCCTACTGGCTGCTCGCCGCCGAACTGATCGCCGCGGAAGCCCGTCTCTACGAGCGCGCGCAAACCGGCCCCGATCACCGCCAGCCCGTGCGCATCGTCGCGCGCGAAGAGCAAAGCGCCGACATCACCGCCTTCACGCTCGAAGCCGTGGGCGGCACCACGCTGGCAGACTTCCTGCCCGGCCAGTACATCTCCGTGGTGGTGGAACTCACCCCCGGCGCCTTCCAGCAACGCCAGTACAGTTTGTCCGACGCACCCAACGGCAAGACCTGGCGCATCTCGGTCAAGCGCGACCGCGGCAATGGCGAGGACCTGCCCGCCGGCGCGGTCTCGAACTGGCTGCACGAGAACGCCCGCGAAGGCGACGTGCTGCTGGTCAGCCAGCCCTTCGGCGACTTCGTCCCGCGCATCGAGCCCAGCACGCCCATCGTGCTGCTCTCGGCCGGCGTCGGTGTCACGCCCATGATCTGCGCGCTGAACACCGTCGCGCAGCGCAACCCTTCACGCAAGGTCGTGTTCGGCCACGCCGCGCGCATGGCCTCGCACGTGGCGCACCTGAAGGACGTCAAGCATGCCGCCCGCAAGCTGCCCAAGCTGCGCACGCACTTTTTCCTGGAATCCGAGGAGCCGGCGGAATTCCTGGCGCAACCCGCCCTGCCCGGCCGCATGGATATCGACGTGATTCTGGCCGACGAAGATCTTGCGGATGCGGACTTCTACCTGTGCGGGCCGCTGCCGTTCATGCAGGCACAGCGCGCGGCGCTGCAGGCGCGTGGGGTGAAGGCGGAACGGGTGCACCGGGAGGTGTTCGGGCCGGATTTGCTGGATACGCTGCTGTAACGTTGCTGTAACGCTGTTGTAAAGCTAAAAACCAGACGGCAATGAAGCGCGCGGGGACCCCGCGCGCACGGCTGGCAGGCGCCAGCCACCACAAGCTCAGGAAGCCGGCCCTTGCGGCCGCGGGAACCGCAGCGCAAACCGCACCAGCCCTGGCGCGGGGCAACTGGCCTTCACGCCACCGCCGTGCAGCACCATGATGGCCTTCACGATAGCCAGGCCGAGGCCGTTGGACTCGGTGACCCGGCTGCGCGCGGCATCGCCGCGATAGAAGCGGTCGAACAGGCGGTCGAGCTGGCCTTGCGGGATGGCCTCGCCCTGGTTCTCTACCGAAACGACAATGCCGTCAGCCTCTTCGGTACTGCTCAGGCGCACCACGCTGCCCGGCGTGCCGTAGCGCACGGCATTGACCACCAGGTTGTTGATGGCGCGGCGGCACAGCAGCGGATTGGCCCAGACCGTGCCGAGCGCCTCCACTTCGAATGTCATCGCCTTCTCGTCCGCCGGCCCTTCGAAATACTCGGCGATCTTGTTGAGCTCGTCAGGCAGCGACACCGGGGCACGCTCGATAACCAGCCCGGCATGGTCGGCCTGCGCCAGGAACAGGATGTTCTCGGCGATATGGCCAAGCCGGTTCAGCTCCTCCAGGTTGGACTCGAGGACGTCCTGGTATTCCTCCGGCCGGCGCGACTGGCTCAGCGTGACCTGGGTCTGGCCGATCAGCGCGCCCACGGGCGTGCGGATCTCGTGAGCCAGGTCGGCGGAGAACTGGGACAGCCGCTCGTAGCCGTCGGCCAGCCGGTCCAGCATGGCGTTGAACGCGCCGACGAGGCCACGCAGCTCGGCGGGGGCATCCCGTTCATCCAGGCGCACCGCCAGGCTGGCCGGGCTGATCTCGGCGGCACGCGCGGCGATGCTGCCAACCGGCTTGAGCCCACGCCGGATAGCGAAGAAAGCGAGCGCGGTCGCCGCCAGCATGCCGACCAGCGCGGCCAGCACCACGCGGTCGCGGTAGGCGGCGAGCATCCGCAATTCGTTGCTCATCGGATGCGCGGCGATCACCTCGACCACGCCGCCGTCCTCGCTGGAGCGCGCCATCGCGGCCGCCCAGTGCACCGGCACGCCGTTGTCCAGCCGGGTGCGCAGGATGCTGGCCGCGCTCAGGCCGGCGCCCTCGCCCGGCGGGGACGCCTCGAGCTTTGCCGGCACCGGCAGGTTGTCCGGGTTGACGTGGATAAACGGCGGCTCGCCCGGCTTGCGGAAAATCAGCACGTCGCGCTCGGCGCCGAGCATGGATTCGAACAGCAAAGGCCGGTCCTTGAGCTCGCCGACGGTGTACACATCGCTGGCCAGCCGGCGGAAATGCGCCACGCGCCCGATCAGCTGCAGATCGGCGCGGGCCTCCATCGAGGTCTTGACGGACTGGTAGAAATACGCGCCCAGCGCGCCGATCACCACGCAGGCAATCGCGGCGAACGACAACGTGGTGCGCGCGGTCAGCGAGCGCGAGGACCAGGCTTTCACGCGCCCTCGCCAAAGGTATAGCCGATGCTGCGCACGGTATGGATGAGCTTCTTGTCGAAGGGCTGGTCGACCTTGGCGCGCAGCCGCTTGATGGCCACGTCAACGACGTTGGTGTCGCTGTCGAAGTTCATGTCCCACACCTCGGCGGCGATCAGCGTGCGCGACAGCGCCTCGCCCTGGCGCTTGACCAGCAGGTGCAGCAGCAGGAATTCCTTGTTGGTCAGCACGATCTCCACGCCCTGGCGCGTCACCTTGCGGCGCAGGACATCGAGCTTGAGGTCGGCGAATTCGAACAGTTCCGCCTCGCGCACCACGCCGCGGCGCAGCAGCGTGCGGATGCGCAGCACCAGCTCGATGAACGAGAACGGCTTGACCAGGTAATCGTCGGCGCCGAGCTCAAGCCCGTGGATGCGGTCGTTGACGTGGTCGCGCGCGGTCAGGAAGATCACCGGCAGGTCGCGCCGCGCGCGCAGCGTGCGCATGATTTCCCAACCGTCGATGCCCGGCAGCATCACGTCGAGCACGACGAGGTCGTAGGGATGCTCCAGCGCCATGTGCAGGCCGTCCGTGCCGGTGCGCGCGAGATCCACGGCGTAGCCGCTTTCGCGCAAACCCTTCTTGAGGTAATCGCCGGTCTTGGGGTCGTCTTCGATGACGAGGATGCTCATGATGCGCAAAGCCATTCAAGGGTATGCCGCCATTCTAGCGGTGGCCGGATCCCTGATTTATGACATTTTGGTCATCAAAAAGTCATCCGAGCGACCCGACCATCCTCCTAACCTACGAAGCACTTTCCACGCACCAGGAGTTCCAGGATGAAGATCGTTTCGAGCATGTTGACGCGTACCTTGGTGGCCCCGGCGCTGCTCGCCGGCACCATGTTTGCCGCATCGCCCGCGGTGCTGGCACAGCCCGCTCCCGCCGCCACGCCGACCGGCGTGCGCGGCACCGTGACCGCCTTCGCCGGCGACACGCTGAAGGTGCGCACGCGGTCGGGACAGGACCTGGAAGTGGGCCTGACCAAGGACACGGCGGTGCGCGCGGTGACGCTGGCCAAGGTCGATGAGATCAAGCCCGGCAGCTATATCGGCTCGGCCGCCGTGCCGCAGGCGGATGGCTCGCTCAAGGCGCTCGAGGTGCACGTGTTCCCGCCCAGCATGCGGGGCAGCGGCGAAGGCCACCGTGCGTGGGACCTCGGCAAGAACAGCAGCATGACCAACGGCACCGTAGGCAACGTGGTGGTCAGCAACGGCCGCACCATCACCGTGAAGTACCCCGACGGCGAAAAGCGCATCGTGATCCCCAACGACGTGCCCATCGTCAACCTGGAACCCGGCGACCGCTCCTTGCTGGTCCCCGGCGCGCATATCGTGCTGTTTGCCAGCAAAGGCGCCGACGGCGGACTGACCGCGCGCTTTATCTCGGCCGGCAAGCAAGGCGTCGTGCCGCCGATGTAAGAGCCGCCCGGGCCGGCGCTGTCCGGCCTGGCTCCTTGCCGTACCACCAACGCTCCCCGTCATGCGCAAGTTTCCTTCGGCCGCACCCGCGCGGCGCGCCATCGTCCATCCGCTGGTCGTGCGCGCCACGCACTGGATCAACGCCTTCGCCATGGCCTGCATGGTGATGAGCGGCTGGGCAATCTACAACGCCTCGCCGCTCTTTGCCTTCAAATTTCCGGCCTGGGCGACGGTAGGCGGCTGGCTGGGCGGCTCGATCGCATGGCATTTCGCGGCCATGTGGCTGCTGGCCGCCAATGGCCTGGTCTACCTGGCTTATGGCCTCGCCACGCGGCATTTCCGGCGCCACTTCCTGCCGCTGAGCGCGCGCGGCGTCGTGCGTGACGCGTCGCTTGCCATCCGGCTGCGCCTGCCGCACCGGCCCGGCGCCTACAACGCGGTGCAGCGGCTGATGTATGTGGCGGTGCTGCTGCTGGGCGTGCTGGTGGTGGCATCCGGGCTGGCCATCTGGAAGCCCGTGCAGCTGGACTGGCTGGCGACGCTGTTTGGCGGGTTCGACACGGCGCGCCATGTGCATTTCTTTGCCATGGCGGGGATCGCGGGCTTTGTGGTGATTCACCTGGCGCTGGTCATCCTGGTGCCGGCCACCTTGTTGCCAATGTTGACCGGACGCGCCGGGCGCGCTGGCCATGGAGATGTCAAAGCATGAGCGCCCCCAACGATGGCAAGCGGATCGTCATGCCGGCTTCGGAGCCGCCATGCGCGGCTGATTTCAAGCCCCAGCTCGTGCAGCTCCAGCGGCGCCTGCTGCTGCGCTCCTCGCTGTCGCTAGGCGCCCTGTCCATGCTGGCGGGCTGCACCTTGCAGGATGGCGACGCCGTGGACAAGGTGCTGTGGTCAATGTCGCGCTGGAACGATCGCGTGCAGGCCTGGCTGTTCAACCGCAACCGGCTCGCGCCCACCTACGCGCGCAGCCAGGTCACGCAGCCCTTCCCGTTCAACGCCTTCTATCCCGAGTACGACGTGCCGGAGGTCGACGGTGCCGGCTACCGCCTCGAAGTCTCCGGGCTGGTCGCCGACAAGCGCACATGGAGCCTGGCGCAACTGCGCGCGCTGCCGCAGGCGGGGCAGATCACGCGGCATATCTGCATCGAAGGCTGGAGCGCGATCGGCGAATGGCGCGGCGTTGCGCTGCGCACCTTCCTGGAACGCATCGGCGCGGACACCACCGCCCGCTATATCGGCTTCAAATGCGCGGACCGCTACTACTCCAGCCTCGACATGGAAACCGCGCTGCACCCGCAGACCATGCTGGCGCTGGATTTTGGCAGCGAGCCGCTGCCCGCCCGGTATGGCTACCCGCTCAAGCTGCGGGTGCCGACCAAGCTCGGCTTCAAGAACCCCAAGCATATCGCCGCACTCTTCGTGACCAACGAGAATCCGGGCGGTTATTGGGAAGACCAGGGGTATAACGGGTTCAGCGGGCTGTAGGACAAGAAAGCACCGCCGCCGGCAAGTGACGAACTCCGGGTGATGCACTGTATGCCGGGCACCAAACACGGTGCGTGGTGTGCGCACTGCCGCACTCACTAAGCGCGTAGAGCATTCCCACCGCCGCCGCACATGGGTAATATCAAGGATCAAGGCCACGCGCGCCGCCGCCACCCTGGCCGGCACGCAGCCTGCATAGCGCAAGCCCGCCTGATCTCCCGCCGCGGGCACCGGCGCGCGAACGAGGGAGACCATGGCTTCAGTGGCTTCGGTGGTTTCGGTGGTTTCAGTGGCAACAGGCGGCAGTCCCTACCGGCAACTCTGGCACCTCACATCCGAAGGATGGGGCTACTGCGCGCTCGGCACCTTCAGCCACGATGGCCTGCCCCCGGAATGGCGCGCCGTGCTGCCCATGCTGCCGCTGCGCGACCGCTACTCCCCCGTGAAAGCCGCCCGCATGGTCCTGGTCACCATGCAGATCCGCGGCGCGGCGCCGGCATCGGCCAGGCAATCGGATCCGCAGCGGCCGTTGTATTACGTTTATCAGGCCTGGAGTACACGGCGGGGGGGTTGAGGCAAATCGTCTTAGCGATCCTCTCGGGTGTGCCACACCCGCAGCACGTAGATTGTCGAATCCCGAATCTCATAGCGCATCTCATAGTGCCCCACAAGAATCCGCCGCACCTCGCGGGGTTCGAATTCATCAAGCTGCTCACCGATGCGTGGGTGAGCCAGAAAACTGGCAGGTGCTGCCACGAGAGCCTGGACTGTTCGCGCAGCTGCCAGCTTATTCACGGGGGCCAAAAACTCGTACAGGCGTGTCAGGTCGGAGAGCGCCTTGCTGGTCCACTTCAGGTCCATCAGCATCAGCGCGAGGCTGGCGGGGGCGTGTCCGTGCCGAGACCGTCGGCCCAAGCCTGAACAGCCTGATGATCGATCACGCGACCTGCGTCCACGTCAGCCAAAGCTTCACGTGTCAGCCGGCTGCGCTCTTCCTCCTGATCGATCCAGGCAGATAGGGCCTGCTTCATGATCCAGCCGCGCGAGCGCTCCAGGCGGGTCGCCAACTGATCGACCTTCTCGGCCAGTGGCAACGGCACATGCACGGTCAGCACCTTGGTTTCGGTCTGTGCCATATTTAGTCCTCTTCGATGCGGGTTGAATCACAGTGAATCATAGCGATTAAAGATGGTCTGTCCAAACCGAAGGTTTGTTTGGGCATTTTTCAGCACTTATTTGCGTTACTCCGCCGAGCGCGCATTGAAATGCGGCCTGCCTGAGGCAGCCAACCCGCGCGGTGAATCCCGCATCGACAAAAGGAAAAGCCCGCGCGAAGCGGGCTTTTCCTTTCTACAGCGCGAAAAACAGCAGGCCGTTCAACCCACCCACTTGCGCGCGTTGCGGAACATGCGCATCCACGGGCTGCCGCCGTCTTCCACCTGCTTCCAGGCGTCCGGCGCCCAGCTCATGGTGGCGGTGCGGAACACGCGCTCCGGGTGCGGCATCAGCACGGTGAAGCGGCCATCGGTGGTAGTCACTGAGGTAATGCCGTCCGGCGAGCCGTTCGGGTTCAGCGGGTAGGTTTGCGTCGGCGCGCCGTGGTTGTCCACGAAACGCAGCGCCACCTGGGCCTGGCTCTTGTCGCCTTGCTGCGAGAAGTCGGCGAAGCCTTCGCCGTGCGCCACCACGATGGGGATGCGGCTGCCTTCCATGCCGGCGAAGAAGATCGACGGCGAGGATTGCACTTCCACGGTGACGTAGCGCGCTTCGTACTGTTCCGACTGGTTGCGGGTGAACTTGGGCCATGCGCCCGCGCCGGGGATGATCGGGGCGAGGTTGCTCATCATCTGGCAGCCGTTGCACACGCCCAGCGCGAAGGTGTCCTGGCGGTTGAAGAACGCCGCGAACTGCTCGGCCATCTGCGCGTTGAACAGGATGGTCTTGGCCCAGCCTTCGCCGGCACCCAGCACGTCGCCGTAGCTGAAGCCGCCGCAAGCGACAAAGCCGGAGAAGTCGGCCAGGTTGGCGCGCCCGGCGATCAGGTCGCTCATGTGGACGTCGTGCGTGTCGAAGCCGGCGCGGTCCATGCTGTACGCCATTTCGATCTGCGAGTTGACGCCCTGCTCGCGCAGGATCGCCACGCGCGGACGCGCGCCGGTGGCCACGAACGGTGCGGCGATGTCTTGCGCCGGATCGAAGGTCAGCACCGGCGAGATGCCCGGGTCCGCCGCGTCGAGCACGCGATCGTATTCGCTGTCGGCGCAAGCCGGGTTGTCGCGCAGGCGCGCGATGCGCCAGCTGACTTCGCTCCAGGTGCGCTGCAGCTCGCTGCGCGCGGCGCCGAATACCTTCTTGGCATCGCGGTAGATCTCGATCTGGTCGGTGGCATTGGGCTTGCCCACCACGTGGCTGCAGGCCGACAGGCCAACTTCGCGCAGCACGGCGAACACGGCGTCGCGCTCTTCCTGGCGTACCTGGATCACCGCGCCGAGCTCTTCCGAGAACAGCGCGCGCAGGGTCTGCTCGTCGCGGCGGCCGGAGATTTGCTGCGCCCAGTTCTTGGCGTCGCCGAAGTCCTGTTCCTGCACGGGGTCCAGCGCCAGCATGTCGACGTTGAGCGACAGGCCGCAATGGCCGGCAAAGGCCATCTCGGCCAGCGCTGCCATGAAGCCACCGTCGGAACGGTCGTGGTAAGCCAGCAGCTTGCCGTCGCGGTTCAGGCGCTGGATCACGTTGAAGAAATTCTTCAGGTCTTCGGCGCTGTCCACGTCCGGCGTGGTGTCGCCGACCTGCTGCGTCACCTGCGCCAGGATGCTGCCGCCGAGACGGTTCTTGCCACGGCCGAGGTCGATGGCGATCAGCACGCTGTCGCCCGCATCGGTGCGCAGTTGCGGGGTCAGGGTGCGGTCGGTGTCATCCACGGCGGCAAACGCCGAGATGATCAGCGAGACCGGCGCGACCACTTCCTTGTCGACGCCGTCGTCCTGCCACTTGGTGCGCATGGACAGCGAATCCTTGCCCACCGGGATGCTGATGCCCAGCGCCGGGCACAGTTCCATGCCGACCGCGTGCACGGTGTCGTACAGCTTGGCGTCTTCGCCGTCCACGCCGCAGGCGGCCATCCAGTTGGCGGACAGCTTGACCTTGCCCAGGTCCTTGACCGGCGCGGCGGCCAGGTTGGTCAGCGCCTCGCCGATGGCCATGCGGCCCGAGGCGGGGGCGTTGATCACGGCCAGCGGCGTGCGCTCGCCCATGGTCATGGCTTCGCCCGCGCGGCCCTTGTAGTCGAGCGTGGTCACGGCCACGTCGGCCACCGGCACCTGCCAGGGGCCGACCATCTGGTCGCGCGCGTTCATGCCGCCAACCGTGCGGTCGCCGATGGTGATCAGGAACGACTTGCTGGCCACGGTCGGGTGGCGCAGCACGTCGCGCACGGCCTTGTCCAGCGCGATGCCGGTCACGTCCACCGGGGGCAGGCTTTGCTCGACATGCTTGACGTCGCGGTGCATGCGCGGCGGCTTGCCCAGCAGCACGTCCATCGGCATGTTCACGGCATAGTGTTCCTTGAGCGCCGCGTCGACATGCGCGTCGACCAGTTGCAGCTGCTGCTCTTCGGTGGCGACGCCCACCACGGCAAACGGCGAACGCTCGCGCTGGCACATGGTCTGGAACAGCGGGAAGGACTCCGGCGCCACCGCCATCACATAGCGTTCCTGCGACTCGTTGCACCAGATCTCGGCCGGGCTCATGCCCGACTCTTCCAGGTGCACCTGGCGCAGGTCGAAGCGCGCGCCGCGGCCCGCGCCGTCCACCAGTTCGGGGAAGGCATTGGAGATGCCGCCCGCGCCCACGTCGTGGATCGACAGGATGGGATTGTCGTCGCCGAGCTGCCAGCAGGCGTTGATGACCTCCTGCGCGCGCCGCTCCATTTCCGGGTTGCCGCGCTGGACCGAATCGAAGTCCAGGTCGGCTGTATTGGTGCCGGTCGCCATCGAGCTGGCGGCGCTGCCGCCCATGCCGATGCGCATGCCCGGGCCGCCCAGCTGGATCAGCAGCGAGCCGGCCGGCAGCGCCTTCTTGTGCGTGTGGCCGGCGTCGATGTTGCCGATGCCGCCGGCGATCATGATCGGCTTGTGGTAGCCGCGCACGGTGCCGCCGACATTTTGCTCGTAGACGCGGAAGTATCCGCCCAGGATGGCACGGCCGAATTCATTGTTGAACGCGGCGCCGCCAAGCGGGCCTTCGGTCATGATTTGCAGCGGCGAGGCGATACGGTCCGGCTTGCCGGTCACGCTCACCTTGTCGTCCGGATTGCGGTGCGCCACCGGCTGGGCGGCGTCGCGCGCGTTTTCCCAGCCTTCCACGGCGTCGGGCAGCATCAGGTTGGAGACCGTGAAGCCGGTCAGGCCAGCCTTGGGCTTGCCGCCACGGCCGGTGGCGCCTTCGTCGCGGATTTCACCGCCGGCGCCGGTGGAGGCCCCGGGGAACGGCGAGATGGCGGTCGGGTGGTTGTGCGTCTCCACCTTCATCAGCGTGTGGGTCAGCGCCTCATGGCGGCCGTACTTCTGCCCGGTGCCGCGCGGGAACCAGCGCTCGGCCACGTCGCCTTCCATCACCGCGGAGTTGTCCGAGTACGCCACGATCGACCCTTGCGGGTTGAGCTGGTGGGTATTGCGGATCATGGCGAACAGGGATTTGTCCTGCTGCACGCCGTCGATGGTCCAGGTGGCGTTGAAGATCTTGTGGCGGCAGTGCTCGCTGTTGGCCTGCGCGAACATCATCAGCTCGACGTCGGTCGGGTTGCGTTCCAGCTTGGCGTAGGCGTCGACCAGGTAGTCGATCTCGTCTTCCGACAGGGCCAGGCCCATTTCGGTATTGGCTTGCGCCAGCGCGGCGCGGCCACCGGAGATGTCGATGAACCGCAGCGGCTTGGCCGGCAGTTCCTGGAACAGGCCGGCGGCGTCTTCACGCGAAGCCACCACGCTTTCGGTCATGCGGTCGAACAGGTGGGCGGCCACCGCGGCGCGCGTGCCGGCATCCAGCGTCTTGCGCCCGCGCAGCAGGCCCTTCTTGCAGATCACGGTGATCTCGATGCCGCGCTCGATGCGGTGCACATGCTCGAAGCCGCAGTTATGCGCGATGTCGGTCGCCTTGCTGGCCCACGGCGAGATGGTGCCGAAGCGCGGAATCACCACAAAGCGATCACCGTCGGTTTGTGCCTCGAACGGCGCGCCATAGGTCAACAGCGCGGCGATGCGGGCGCTGTCGTCTTGCGACAGCGGCACGTCGGTGTCGACAAAATGCAGGAACTGGCCGTGCACCGACTCGATGTCGGCGTCGATCTGCTTGAGGGCGGTGAGCAGGCGTTGCTGGCGAAAGGCGGAAAGCGCCAATGCACCGGGGAAGCACGAGAAATGCGCCATGGTCTGAGCGGTCGGGAGGGCAGGAGGTAGGGGCTGCTACCGGCCGGCGCCGCTGGTTGGGGCGCCGTGCTGGCGGGAAACCAGGATTATACCTTGTCGAGGGGGGTTTCCCGCGTTGCAGCAGAGGTGGCCTGACGGACAAAGGCGGCGGCGGCCCGGACAAGCTCCGCAGCCATCACGCGGGCCAGGCGACATCTGGGCTAATTGCGCCTGAAAAATCACATGACCCTCCCCCACCCCAATCCCGCCTGCTACCCCCTGCTACCCGCTACGGCCCGCTACGGCCGCCCCATCCCAGCCCACGCCACCGCGTTGCCATCCAGCGCGTGCTGTGGCTCCAGCGCCACCGTGGCCTTGCCGTGACCTTGCAGCCCCAGCCAGAACGGCTGCGATTCACAGACGGCGAGGCCGTGGCCGGCTCAGCGGTCCGGCCAGGGCGCCGCGTCCACCACCGGGAAGCTGCCGCTGAACTGGTCCAGCAAGCCCATGAAGCGCGGCAGCAGCGACACATCGCCGCGCAGCGTGAGCCGGCCTTGCGCCACAGCCTCGGCCGCCGTCCAGCGCCGGGCCAGGACGGCGTCGAGCGTGTCGCGGCGGGTCTCGATGACCACGTCCGCCGTGTCCGCCACATCAGCCGCGTCCACCAGCAGGCTGCTCAGCGCGCAGTTGGACAGCGTGCTCAGCCAATGCTCGCCGCTGTCGGTGAACTGCCAGCCGATCTGGCACGCCATGCCCTGCGCGCGCTGACCGTGGATGCGCACCGCCAGCGCGTCGAACAACAGCTCGTTGCTCATCGCGCCCATCAGCGCGTTGGCCGGCGGCCCCTGCGGATTGGCCTGCGGCGGCCCGTCCCGATACTCGCGCGCGGCCAGCAGGTAGGCATTGCGCCACGTCGCCGACTCGGCCTGGAAGCCCATCTGCTCCAGCGCGCGGGCCGCCAGCTCGCGCGCCTCGGCATGCGCGGGATGCGCGTAGACCGCGTGCTTGAGCACCTCGGCCACCCAGCGGAACTCGCCGCGCTCGTAATCGGCGCGAGCCTTGGCCATCACGGCGTCGATGCCGCCCATGTATTCCAGGTGCTTGCGCGCGGCGGCCACCGGCGGCAGCGCATGCAGGTTGGCCGGGTGCGCGTCGTACCAGCTCAGGTAGTGCTGCACGATCGCCTTGACGTTGTGCGACACGGTGCCGTAATAGCCGCGCGTGTGCCAGCGCCTGGCCAGCGCCTCCGGCAGTTGCAGCCCTTCAGCGATCTCGCCGGCTTTCAGCCCATGGCTCATCAGCCGCACGGTCTGGTCGTGCAGCACGCGGTACAGGTCACGCTGCTCGGACAGGAAGCGCCGGGCGCGCTCCGCGCCCCAGGTCGGCCAGTGGTGCTGGGCCAGCACCACCTCGGTACGCGGGCCGTAGCGGCGCAGCGCGCGGTGCAGGTACTTGGACCACGCCAGCGCATCGCGCACCTTGGCGCCCCGCAGCGGGCACAGGTTGTGCAGATTGTGGGTAGCGTTCTCGGCCAGGTTGAGCGCGCCCTCGGACGGGATGAAGAGGTGCATCTCGGAGGGCGCCTCGGTCTCAGGCGTGAGCTGGAACTCGATCTCCACTCCGTCGATCACGTGGATCTCGTGCTCGGCCTCGATCGACCGCGTTGGCGCGATCAGCGTGGAGCGGCCCATTGGCAGCGTCTTGCCCAGGCCGGCATCCACCTGCGCCGCCGGCCCCTTGGCCAGCGTATGGCCAAACTGAAACTGCGCGCGGCGCGCCATGGCCACGCCGCCGATCACGTTCTCGGCGATGGCGTGGTGCATGAAGCCGGAGGGTGCGATCACCTGGACCCGCCCGGCGCGCACGTCGGCCTCGTCAACCAGTCCCGCCACGCCGCCAAAGTGGTCGGCGTGGCTGTGGCTGTAGATCACGGTGTGCAGCGTGCGGTTGCCGCGATGCGCCCGGTACAGCGCGAGCGCCGCCGCGGCGGTCTCCGGGCAGGTCAGCGCGTCCAGCGCGATCACGCCGGTGTCGCCTTCGATAAAGGTGATATTGGCGATATCGAACCCGCGCACCTGGAAGATGCGCGGCGTGACCTGGAACAGGCCGTGGATGCGGTTCAGGCGCGCCTGCCGCCACAGGCTGGGGTTGACGGTATCCGGCGCCTCGGCGGCGTCCAGGAAGCCATAGGCCTCCAGGTTCCACACGCCGTGGCCGTTGGCGCGCGCCACCTTGGCATTGGGGATGGTGCCGACAAAGCCGCGCTGCGCGTCTTCCCAGTCCTGTTCGTCGTGCTCGGGCAGCTCGCGCGCCAGCAGGCGATGAAAGTCAGCCGTGGCCGCGTGGGCACAGCTTGCGTTGTCCGGCATGGGGTCTCCTTGGTGGCGCGTTGACGATGTTCAGGTAAGCCAACAACGCCGGGACCGGTCCGCACAGGGTGAATCGGCACGCAGTGCAATGGATGATCGAACGCAACCCGCTTGTTAGCCGCGGCGGCGCGGCAAGCGCAAAGGGCGGCTTCGCCTCGATGGGCATGGCGCGAAAAACCTGAACAGGAATTCGGGTTTCATTCTTTGTCGCGCCCTGCGTTCACGTTATCGGTAAAAACCCTCGCCAAGCGGGGCTGCCTCAGATGCGTGGCTGCCCGGCGGCCTGGTGGATGGCAGCGCGGATCCGCGGGTAGGTGCCGCAGCGGCAGACAATGTGCTCCATCGCCTTATCGATGTCGGCATCGCTAGGCTTTGGGATGCTTCTCAGGAGCGCGCTGGCGGTCATGAGCTGCGCGCTCTGGCAGTAACCGCACTGCACCACGTCCAGATCGAGCCAGGCGGCCTTCAGGGCTTGCGCCTGCGCGCCGCGCAAGCCTTCGATGGTCACGATCCGGATATTGGCCAGCGTGGAGACCGGGCTCATGCAGGCAACCTGCGGCGTGCCGTTCAAATGCACCGTACAGGCCCGGCAAACGCCGATACCGCAGCCATATTTGGTGCCGGTCAACCCCAGCTCGCACCGCAGTACCCACAGCAGCGGGGTATCCGGATCGGACTGCACGGACACCGTCTTACCGTTGATGTTCAGGGGCAGCATGGCTTTCTCCCGGGACTCAGGCCAGTTTCAAGGGCAACGCGCGCAGGCGCTGTCCCGTCAGCGCAAACAGGGCATTGGCCACCGCCGGCGCAATGGGCGGCGTGCCCGGCTCACCCACACCCTGGGGATGGCCCTGGCTTGGCAGGATGTGGGTTTCGATTGCCGGGCAGTTGTTCATGAGGATGACGGGGAAGTCGCCAAACGTTTTCTGCTGCACCTGGCCATCGGCGATCGTGATCTCCTCAAACAGCGCGGCCGACAAGCCGAAGATGATCGCGCCTTCCATCTGCTGGCGGATCAGGTTCGGGTTCACGGGCATCCCGCAATCGATCGCGCAGACCACCCGGTGCACACGCACGGCCTTGTCCGGCGCCACGGACACCTCCGCCACCTGCGCGACGATGCTGCCGTATGCCTCGTGCAGCGCCACCCCGCGTGCGCGCGCGGCGCCGTCTGCCGTCTTCCCTAGCGGCTTTCCCCAGCCGGCCTTGTCCGCGGCCATGTGCAACACAGCCAGATGACGCGGATGCTTGACCAGCAGGCCGGCGCGAAAGGCAACGGGATCCTTGCCGGCGGCCGCCGCCAGTTCGTCGATAAAGCTCTCGGTGAAAAATGCCTGGTGCGAGTGCCCAACCGAGCGCCAGAAGCCCACCGGCACCGGCAGATCGACAATCACGTGCCCGACGCGCGCGTTCGGCCATTCGTAGGGCCGGTCGAACGCGCCTTCCGTCGTGGTCTTGTCGATGCCCAGGCCGGGCAGGCCAAGCAAGCGCGCCAGCATGGCCGGCACGATCGCCTGGCTGGCCGACGTGTTGTGCCAGGCCACCAGGTTGCCCGCGCCATCGAGCCCGGCCTTGAAGCGCGAGAGGCAGGCGGGCCGGTAGAAATCGTGCGTGGTGTCCTGGACCCGCGACCAGATCGTCTGCACCGGCCGCCCACCGCCCGCGCGCGCGATGGCCACGGCCTGGGAGATGAAATCCACCTCCAGCCGCCGCCCGAACGCGCCACCGATCAGTTGCGGCTGCACATCGACCTTGTCGGCATCGATGCCGAGAACCTTCGAGGCCGCCCGGCGCGCCAGGCCGGGCAACTGCGTCGAGACCCAGACCCTGGCCGCGCCGTCGCGCACCTGCGCCGTGCAGTTGATGGGCTCCACCGCCCCATGCGCGAGGTAGGGCGCGCTGTACTCGGCGCTGACGGGCCTGGCGGCTGACTGCAATGCCGCCTCGACATCGCCGTGCCGGTAATAGGCGTGGCCGTCGGAGGCGTCCAGCGCCTGCGCGAGACGGCGGCTCACCTCCGGGCTGGACAGCGAGGCGGCGGGGCCAGGGTTCCACACGATCTTGACCGCATCCAGCGCCTTCATGGCCCGGTACGCGTTGTCAGCGATCACCGCCACCCCGCCGGTGCCGCCGTTGTAGGCATCGACCGCGAGCACCTTGACAACGCCCGGCATGGCGGCGGCAACCGCGCCGTCGAAGCTCGCCACCGTGCCGCCCAGCGTCGGGCACATCGTCACGCTGGCGTACAGCAGGCCCTCGGGCAGCACATCGATGCCAAAACGCGCCGTGCCATCGAGCTTGGACGCGGCCTCGATGCGGCGTATGTCCTTGCCGATCAGCTTGAATTCGGATGGCGTCTTCAGCACCACCTTTGCCGGCAGCGGGAGCTTCCCGGCCTGGGCCGCCAGTTCACCGAAGGTGGCTGTCTTCCCGGAGGGATGGAGTACCTTGCCGTCCTGCGCGCGGCACTCGCGCGCTGGCACGTTCCAGCGCGCGGCTGCCGCGCCGATCAACATCGCGCGGGCGGATGCGCCGGCCTCGCGCATCGGGTTCCACAGGTCATTGAGGCTCGACGAGCCGCCTGTCACCATCTCGCCGATCTCGCGCATGAGCTTGGCGGTCAGCCAGGCTGCCAGATGCCTGGCCACGCCGTCGTCGTCCGCGCGGAACGGGAGATCCTCGACGACGACCTCCAGGTTGTTGTAGATCTTGTCCACGGGCGCGTGCTCGACCTTCACGTGCGCCCAGCTGGCATCCAGTTCGTCGGCCAGCACCATGGCCAGGCCGGTGTGCACGCCCTGCCCCATCTCGGAGCGGCACATCATGATGGTGACGGTGTTGTCCGCTGCTACCTTGACCCAGCCATTGAGCCCCACCTGCGTGCCAACCGCCGGCAAGGGCTGCGATGTGGCCAGCCGCTGCCGTGGCGGCAGCACCGACCAGCCGATCAGCAACGCGCCGGCTGCCCCGATGCCACCGATGCCACCGACCAGGAACGTTCTGCGCTTCATCAGAACGCGAAGCAGAAATCGATCAGGCGATGCGAGATGATCGCGATGCCGGTGGCCTCGCCATCCGGCATGTCGCCGGCCGGGCTGGCGCGAAACAGATCGTCAAGCTGGTCCGGGCTCATTTCCAGCAGCGTGCGCACGTCGCATGCCATATCCGCACCTCCAATGTGGGTCGCCTGCCTATGGCGCCGCTGCCGCCGCGGTCGCCTTCGCCGTGGCCTTCGCTTCGCGCAAGAGCACATCGGCCGCCTTCTCGGCAATCATGTAGACCGCGCTGGCCAGGAAAAAGCCGGGAATCCTCGGGAAGACGGACGCATCGACAACCCGCAGCCCTTGCGTGCCATGCACGGAAAAATCGCTGCCCAGCACGCCGCCCGCCTCGCGCGCGCCGATGGCGCAACTGCACGAAGCGTGATGCCCCCAGGCGTTGTCGCGCACATAGCCGGCCAGCTCATCGTCGCTGCGCAGGTGCGCGCCAGGAAGCTGCTCCTGCGCGATCACGCCGCACTCGGTCAGCGGCGCTGCCAGCTTGCGCACAAAGCGGATGGCGTCGATCACCGCGCGCAGATCCTCGTCCGCCCCCGCCCCGCCTTCTTCGAAATAGTGGAAATTGATCAAGGGCGGTTCGAGCGGATTCGCGGAGCGCAGCCGCACCGTGCCCGCGCGGTTGCGCGTGTGCGCCTTGAGAATGGCCCAGGTGAGTGCGTCGTCGCTCTGGGCGAAGAGCTTGGAGTAACCCGGGAAATAGCCGGTGAAATGCTCGACCAGCGCCATGCAGAACACATCCGGCACGGGCGCGGATTTGCGCGAGCGCCGTGCCACCGCGACCGCCACGCCGTTGGAGGTGTAGACCCCATGCCGGCCGTCGCGCCAGCTGCAATAGGCCGGATCATCCTTCTGGAAGCGGGCGCCATCGAGGATGCGCCACGGCTGCGCCATCTGGCTTACCACGCCCACCTCATAGCGATCCTGGAGATTGCGCCCGACACCCGGCAAGTCCACGTTCACGGCAATGCCGTGCGCGCGAAGGTGCTCGGCCGGGCCAATGCCCGACAGCATCAGCAGTTGCGGCGTATTGAACGCGCCGCCCGCCAGGATCACCTCACGGCGCGCGTGCACCGCATGGCGCACGCCGGGCGCCGTGCTTGGCGAGACATGGGCCTGGTAGAGTCGCTTGCCTTTCAGGTATTCGACACCGGTCGCCGTGCCGTGCGCGTCCAGCAGCACGCGCGTGGCCAGCGCGTCCATCTCGATATGCAAGCACGACGGCAGGCGGGTTGCCACGTCGAGCACCCGTTCGCGCGCGCCGTTGCGGGCATGCCCGCGCGTGGAAAGCGGCGTGTAGCAAACGCCTTTGAAACATCGCCTTCCCCAGATCCTGGCGTTCGGGTCGCCCTGCCAGCGCAAGAAGCTCAGGACCGCGTGCAGGCGCCGCGGCACGCTGCGCGCCGCCAGTTCCATGGAGCCCAGGATCAAGCGCGTGAGCGCATTGTCGGTCAGCGCTTCCAGCGGGAACGCGCGCTCGGTGCTGAGCCATCCGTCCCAGCCGTGCGCCGTGGGATCGAAGCCAAGGCGGCGCGCGAGCGCCCACAGCGGACGGTGCCGGCATTGCTCCAGCGTCTTGGCGTACCGGCGCATGCGGGCGGCTTTCCACGAGTGGTCGCCGGTCAGCTCGGCAATGCCGTCCCAGTCCGAGTCGTGCGGGTAGAGGAAGATCATCGCGTTGTGCGCGGTGCAGCCGCCCAGCGTCGCCGCGCGGGGATAGAGCACGCCTTCGCTGCCGTACTTCGGGTCCCTGCGCTGCTGCGCTTCATCCGCGTAGTGGCGCACAAAGAAATTCCAGCTCATCGCCGGATTCTCGGAGGCGCAGGCGTGAAACGCCGGCACCTCGTAGTCCTCCGGCATGCAAGCCGTGCCAGGCTCGCGCGCGTCGTTGCCGGCCTCGAGCAGGAATACGCGCATGCCCGCCTCCGCCAGCCGCGCGGCGAGCGTGCCGCCCCCCGCGCCGGAACCGACGATCACGTAATCCCATCCTTGTTCGCCTGGAGCAGACATATCCCCGCCGCGCCGCCTACGTCAAAACGTCTTGAGAAAGGCAATCAAGGCCCGTTTGTCGTCATCGCTCAATACCGGCTCCTGCCCGAACGATTGCTCATCGGCGCTCAGGCCAGCCTGGTTGTTGAACTCCGCCGTGCCGAAGTAGTGGCCGCGGTTCACGACAAAATCCGGGCACTTGCTGAGTGCCAGCATGGGCTTGACCAGGTTGGCGTAGGTCTTGCCCAGATCCGCGTCGGTCGCGCCCTCGGGCACGGAGGCCAGGTCCGATCTCAGCTTGAGCGCAAGGCCCACCACCTTGGCCGCGTGCTCGGCCTTGGCGCCGACATCGCTGGTTTCCGACAGCGGCTGGATATTGGCCAGCAGGTTGACCGGCATCTGCTTGGGCGCCGGCCCGATGGTCACATCGCCGCCCGCCCCCACCAGCCACGGCGCATAGCGGTGCATGAAGCCCTGCAACGGCTTGAGCGCATCCGGCACGAAGCCCTCCGGCACCGTGATCTGGCTGCGCTCGGTGGTGCGGTCGATGGTGCCCGGCACCTTGGCGCCCAGGATGTCGTCATGCACGCGCTTCTCGGGCCAGAGCAACTGCTCGATGGACGCATCGAAGACCTTGATGCGGCTGGCAACCGACGGATCCTCGCTGAAGGGCCCAAGCGTGTTGTTGAGCAGGAACGGCGCCGTCGACCAAACGCTGATCAGCGAGGGCACGCGGGTATAGCCGCGGCCGCCGGCCGGCATCCGGTAATGCCAGCGCTCGCCGGTGAAGGGGTCGTTGAGGGTGACGCTACCCACCGAGGGCAGCGTCTTGTATGACTCCGACGAGAAGTTGTCCCAGATATTTCCGCGCAACGCATTGGTCGCAAGCGGGCTGCACACGTTGGTCCGCAGCAGCGTGGCGGGAATGCGCGCATCGGATGACAGATAGTTGCCCGCCAGGAAGTCCGGCGCCTTGACCATCTCGCGCATCTGCGCTTTGAACGCATCCGTCTGCGTCCATTTCCAGTACCGCATGAAGCAGGCGAGATAGTTCGGGCCCGCGCAGTTCTGCAGGTTCAGGCTGGCCGGCGGCGGCGGCGCCTTGCTGGAATGGCAGCGCGCGCAAGTGTCCGCGAACACGACCTTGCCCCGGTCGAGCATCTGCGCGCCGGCCGGCGTGGAGGTATCGCCCAGGAAGCCGGCGCCGCCCGGGGCATCGCGCAAGTGGTCCGGCGGGGTCGCCTTCAGCAGGAACAGCGCCATGTTGGTCGTGCCGGCTTCCGTCGCCCTCCAGTAGCTCGAGTTCTTCTGCGCCACGGCAAGCTCGATGGGCGAGATCGCCTTGCCGCCAAGGATCGGGTTGAAGTGCAGCAGCCATTCCTCGCTGAACAGGCCGATATTCAGGTACACCCGGTTCAATGCGCCCAGCACGCCGACCGAATCGGCGCCGTCCTTGAGGACGTGCGGCGTCCATACCGTGTCGGGCGGCGCGTAGAATTGCGTCAACGCGCCGGTCTTGACGAAGTCGTTGAGCTGCCGGTTGTTCAGCTCGCCCCCGGCCAGCTTTTCTTCGCCGATGCGCTTGGCCACGCCCATGCGCGCCGTCAGGTCGTAGAGCGCGTTCATGGTGCGGGGGTTGTTGATGTTGTCCGTGGACACCAGCGAAGTATCCATGGTGCCCGGGCGGAAGGTATGCACGAGCTGGAACATGAAGTTCTGCCGGCCTTCGGGCGTCGATGCGTTATGGATGAACAGCCGGTCTACCCACATGTACTGCGCGCCCACCGTGGAACTCAGCTCGGGCCATTGCGGGTGCGCGGGATCCCCGGGGGGATGGATCGGGCTCGGGCCCACGTGGCAGAAACCGCATGCCATGCCAACGCGATAGGGCCGCACGAGATCCGCGCGGTTGTAGTACTTGGGATCGGTGTAATAGCGCTGCGGATCCCATGCCTTCGCGGCCTTCTCGTCAAAGGCCGGGTTGGGGAACAGCCGCAAGCCGATGATGCCCGTGGGGTAGCCGTAGTAAGAACCCACCGGCAGCTTCGCGCCATTGGCGAACGTGGTGCCGCGCGCGCCAATCTTGACGCCCGGATAGGCTTGCTCGTTCTCGAAGGGGTCGGCCGGGCAATCCTTGACCCGTTGGTCCAGCCACAGCCCGAAGCGCTGCGGATCGGGCCCCGCGGGCTTTTCGAAGCAGGGCTCGTTGAGCAGGCCCAGATAGCGCCAGCGGGTGTCGCGGGAATAGCCCTGGCTCGGATGCGAGCTGATGGACTTGAGCAGGTCGAACGCGCCGAACGTGAAGTTCGTCATGTCGTCCCAGAACCTGTCGTTGCCGCCGCTCCACACCAGCCACATATTGCGGCCGGCGATTTCTTCCTGGGTCAGCGCAACGCCACGATCCATGCCGTGGAAATAGTCCTCCGATGCGTGCCGGAACGTTTCCGGGCCCCGGCCGGCCTGCTTCGCCTCGTCAAGGACTTGGCCCGGCTCCGGCCTGGAACACCCGCCCGCGGCGAGCGCGCCGATCAATGCGCCAATCAATGCGATACCAAGAACGATTGATCTGCTGCGTGGCGTCACCGCGGTCCCTCCCTTGCCCCCCGCGAAGGACCACATGCTGCACGATGGCCTCGCCCCCCGGGGTCTTCATAAACCTAGGAATCACCTGAGGATAAGTCAAGGAAATTGCTGCAACGCGATGTGTCCGGCAGCGACGCCAGGCGTGCCAAACCTGGCGAAAACGATGGATCGGACATTCAGGAAGTGACGAAAGACTGATCTGTTGGAAATAAATGGAAATGAAAATTTGTCGCGCCCGCGAAGCGCGCGCAACGAGCCGGAGCATTGCGCCCCGGCTCGCCCCGCCAGGCCCTCACACCTTGCCGTAGCCCCCGCCTCCCGGCGTTTCCACCACGAAGACATCGCCCGCTTTCATCTCGCAACGCCCGACATGGCCCAGCGCTTGCTCGCTGCCATCACACCGCACCACGTAGTTGCGGCCCATGGCGCCGGGCTCGCCGCCGGCCATGCCGAACGGTGCGTGCAAGCGGTTGTTGGACAGGATCGACGCCGTCATCGGCTCCAGGAAGCGCACCTTGCGGATGCCGCCGTTGCCGCCGCGCCACTGCCCCGCGCCACCCGAGCCCGGCCGGATCTCATAGCTCTCCAGCCGCACCGGGAAGCGCCATTCCAGCACCTCCGGATCGGTCAGGCGCGAGTTGGTCATATTGGTCTGCACCACGTCGCAGCCGTTGAAACCCTGCCCCGCGCCGCTGCCGCCGGAGATGGTCTCGTAGTACTGGTAGCGTGCGTTGCCGAAAGTGAAATTGTTCATGGTGCCCTGGCTGGCCGCCACCACGCCCAGCGCGCCATACAGCGCGTTGGTGATGCACGAGGACGTTTCCACATTGCCGGACACCACCGAGGCCGGATAGCACGGATTGAGCATGGAGCCTTCGGGGATGATCACGTGGATCGGCTTGAGGCAGCCGGCGTTGAGCGGGATGTCCTCGTTGACCAGCGTGCGGAACACGTAGAGCACAGCCGCCATGCATACCGCGCGCGGCGCGTTGAAGTTGTTGGGCAGTTGCGCCGAAGTGCCGGTGAAGTCCACCACGGCTTCGCGCCTGGCCTGATCCACGGTCACGCGTACCTGGATTTGCGCGCCATTATCCAGCGGGTAGCGATAAGCACCGTCCTTCAGCGCGGTGACGACGCGGCGCACGGCTTCCTCGGCGTTGTCCTGCACATGGCCCATATAGGCGCGCACCACCGGCAGGCCGAACTGCACCACCATCTTGCGCAGCTCTTCCACGCCCTTGGCGTTGGCCGCCACCTGGGCGCGCAGGTCGGCCATGTTCTGGTCGATATTGCGGGCCGGGTAGCGCGCGCCCGCCAGCAATGCGCGCATGCCGGCATCGTCGAGCACGCCGGCCTTCACCAGCGGAAAGTTGTCGATCATCACGCCCTCTTCCTCCACCACCGTGGAGTCCGGCGGCATCGAGCCTGGCGTGATGCCGCCGATATCGGCGTGGTGGCCGCGCGAGCCAACGTAGAAGAGGATCTCCTCGCCGGCCTCGTCGAAGACCGGCGTGATCACCGTCACGTCCGGCAGGTGTGTGCCGCCGTTGTACGGGTCGTTGAGCACGTAGACATCGCCATCGGCCATGTGCCCGGCGTTGCGCGCGATCACCGTCTTGATGCTCTCCCCCATCGAGCCCAGGTGCACCGGCATGTGCGGGGCATTGGCGATCAGGTTGCCGCTGGCATCGAAGATGGCGCAGGAGAAGTCGAGCCGTTCCTTGATGTTGACCGAGTATGCCGTGTTCTGCAGCCGCTGGCCCATCTGCTCGGCGATCGACATGAACAGGTTGTTGAAGACTTCCAGCATGACCGGATCGGCGTCGGTGCCCATGGCGCGCCGCTGGGGACGCGGCACGGCACGGGTCAGCACCAGGTGGTCGCGCGCGGTCAGCTCAGCCTGCCAGCCGGGCTCGACCACCGTGGTGGCGTTGCGCTCGGCGATGATGGCGGGGCCCGGCAGCACGTCGCCGGGGCGCAGCGTATCGCGCGGGAACAGGCCGGTGTCGTGCCAGGCGCCGCCGCTGAACATGCGCACCCGCTCCGCCGGCACGGGGCCGCCGCAGCGCGGCTGCGCGTCGGGCAGCTTCTCCTCGGGCGGCTCGCTGCTGCCGATGGCTTCCACCGACAGGGCTTCCACGACCAGGGGCTTGCCCTGCATCAGGAAGGCATAGCGCTGGCGGTACGCGGCATCGAACGCCGCCTGCATGGCAGGCAAGGTGCCGAACGGCACCACCAGCGCCGAATCCGTGCCCTCGTAGCGCAGGTGCGCACGGCGCACCACGTCAATCTGCGCCTCGGCGACTTCCTGCTCCAGCAGTTCCTTGCGCGCTTCACTTGCCAGCGCATCGAGCGTGGCTTGCAACGCGGGCAATGCACGGTCGTCCAGGCGCGTCTCCACGGCGCGCTCGCGCATGGCGGTGCGGTCGGCCAGGCCCATGCCGTAGGCCGACAGCACGCCCGCCAGCGGATGCACGAACACGGTCTGCATGCCGAGGGCGTCCGCCACCAGGCAGGCATGCTGCCCGCCGGCGCCGCCGAAGGTGGTCAGTGTGTAGCCGGTCACGTCGTGGCCGCGCTGCACGGAGATCTGCTTGATGGCGTTGGCCATATTGCCGACCGCGATCTCGATGAAGCCTTCGGCCACCTGCTCGGCGCTGCGTTGATCGCCGGTCGCCTCCGTTACCGCTTGCGCCAGCGCCGTGAACCTGGCCACCACCGTGTCGCGGTCCAGCGCGGCATCGGCGCGTGGGCCAAACACCGCGGGAAAATGCCGCGGCTGGATCTTGCCGAGCATGACATTGCAGTCGGTCACCGCCAGCGGGCCGCCGCGCCGGTAGCTCGCCGGCCCCGGGTTGGCCCCAGCCGAATCGGGGCCGACGCGGAAGCGGCTGCCATCGAAATGCAGGATGGAGCCGCCGCCGGCGGCCACCGTATGGATGCTCATCATGGGCGCGCGCATGCGCACGCCCGCCACGCTGGTCTCGAACACGCGCTCGAAATCGTTGGGATGATCGCCGTTGAAGTGCGAGACATCGGTCGACGTGCCGCCCATGTCGAAGCCGATGATGCGCCCGAAGCCCGCGCTCTGCGATGAGCGCACCATGCCGACGATGCCGCCGGCCGGGCCGGACAGGATAGCGTCCTTGCCCTGGAAGCGGTGCGCATCGGTCAGGCCGCCGCTGCTCTGCATGAACTGCAGGCGCACGCCCGGCATCTGCTGCTCCACTTGCCCGACATAGCGGCGCAGGATCGGCGACAGGTAGGCGTCCACCACCGTGGTGTCGCCACGCGAGACCAGCTTCATCAGCGGCGACACCTGGTGCGAGACGGAAATCTGCGTAAAGCCGGTCTCGCGGGCGATCCGCGCGGCGGCCTGCTCGTGCACCGCCTGGCGGTAGCCGTGCAGGAACACGATGGCGATGGCGCGGATGCCGCTGTCGAACACGCGCTGCATATCGGCGCGCAGCGCGGCTTCGTCGAGCGGCGTCACCGTTTCGCCCTGCGCATCCAGGCGCTCGCCCACCTCCACCACCTCGCGGTAGAGCAGCTCCGGCAGCACGATGTTCAGGTCGAACAGGCGCGGCCGGTTCTGGTAGGCGATGCGCAGCGCATCGCGAAAGCCGCGCGTGATGAACAGCGCCACCGGCTCGCCCTTGCGCTCCAGCAAGGCATTGGTCGCAACGGTGGTGCCCATCTTCACCACTTCCACCTGCGCCGGCGTGACCGGCTCGCCCGGGGCCAGCCCCAGCAGGTGGCGGATGCCGGCCACGGCGGCATCGCTGTACTGCTCCGGGTTCTCGGACAACAGCTTGTGCGTGACCACCGTGCCATCCGGCCGGAGCCCCACCACATCGGTGAAGGTGCCGCCGCGATCGATCCAGAATTGCCAGCGGCGGCGGTCCGAAACAACGGCAGCGGAGGATGGCAGCGACTGCGGCATACGGGGGCTTCCTTCTAGGGCGTGATGGAGATGTCGGGGAAAAAAACGGGCGCTCAGGCGGCGGCGCGGCCGGGATGCAGGCCGGCCGCGCGCGGTTTCCTTGCTGCTACAGGGACGTCGCCGAGCGTGCGGCCTGCTCGTACAGGCCGGTCAGCACACGCAGCAGCCGTGCCAGCTCGCCGATCTCCACGTTCTCGGCACTGCCGGCGGAGAAGTTGCTGGTCAGGCATTGCTCACGGATCTCGCGGTAGCGCGCGCAGGCCTCGGTGCCGGCGGGAGTGGTGATGTAGGTGGCTTCCTTGCCGATGCGCTCGCCCTCCACCAGCGCCAGGCCCTGCAGCTTCTTGAGCGCGTAGGTGACGAGATGGGTGTCCTCGACGTTGAGCACGAAGCAGATATCGGCGAGCCGCTTGGGGCGCGCCCGGTGGTTGACGTGATGCAGCACCAGCACGTCCAGGAAGGTCAGGTCGCGCACGCCGGAGGCGCCCATGCAGCGCACCACCCAGCGGCTGTAGGCGTTGTAGGCCGTGTTCAGGCCGAACTCGAACTCCGACAGCTCCGGGCTGCGCTCCGACACCAGGTGCGAAGACGAAACGATATTGGGGCCCAACGGACGCGCCAGCGCGCTGGCCGCGGATCTGGCGCTCGCTTGGCCACCCTCGGCGTGAACGGCCGCTGGCCCGGCTGCTGGCCCGGTTGCCAGCTGGGCTACTGGCTCGATTGCTGGCTGCGCTACTGGCTCGATTGCTGGCTCGATTGCTGGCTTACGCGCCATGTCTTCACTCCTTTCAGGGGTTGGTGTGCGCAGCGAACGACAAGGATGACTAGGTGTATCCCCGATGTCCTGGCCACCATATTTGGCTTGACAGTTTATTAACAAATTATGAGGATAAACACAAAATAAATCCAAGCAAAACATCGGGGATGTCACCGTGGATTCTGCACGAAAAAAGGGCGGGGAACGCGGGAAGCGCGGATTGCGCACTATCGCGGGGACGCCGGCGTGCCCCGCCATGGGCTGGTTGCGCAGCGCGGACGCACTGGATAGACTCGATCGGACCCCTCCTGAGCGCGACTGATCGCGAGCCCCATGCCTACGGATATCCAGACATTACAGACAAGACTTCACGATGGCGCGATCTCCCGCGCCGACGTGATCGCCCAGGCTGCGCAGCACGCGCAGCAGCCGGACGCGCACGCCGTGTTCCTGCACACCACCTTCGACACCGCCGCGCAGGTCGCCAAGGCCGCCGACGCGGCCTGCCTGGCGGGCAAGCCGCTGCATCCGCTGGCAGGCCTGCCGGTCTCGGTCAAGGACCTGTTCAACATCGCCGGCGAAGCCTCGCGCGCCGGCTCGCCGGTGCGCAGCGACGCGCTGGCGGCCACGGCCGACGCCACGGTGGTGCGCCGGTTGCGCGAGAGCGGCGCGGCGCTGGTCGGGCGCACCAACATGACCGAGTTCGCCTTCTCGGGCGTGGGCATCAACCCGCATTTCGGCACCCCGGTCAACCCGGTGGACAAGCAGGTCGCGCGCATTCCCGGCGGCTCGTCGTCGGGCGCCGCGGTGTCCGTGGCGCTAGGCCTGGCGGTGGCGGGGCTGGGCAGTGACACCGGCGGCTCCATCCGCATCCCGGCTGCCCTGTGCGGGCTGACCGGCTTCAAGCCGACCGCCCGGCGCGTGCCGCTGGACGGCGCCTTCCCGCTCTCCTATACGCTGGACACCGCCTGCGCCATGGCGCGCACGGTGCAGGATTGCGTGCTGGTGGACAGCGTGATCGCCGACCAGGCGGTGCTCCCCGTCATCAAGGGCGCAGCGGGCATCCGCCTGGCCATCCCGCGCCAGGTCCTGCTTGACGACCTCGATGACACGGTGGCGCGCGCGTTCGACCGCGCCCTCGGCCGGCTGTCCGCGGCCGGCGTGCAGATCGAGCACATCGACCTGCCGGAGCTGGCCGAGCTGGCCACCATCAACGCCAGCGGCGGCTTCACCGCCGCCGAGGCGCATGCCATCCACCGCCACGTGCTGGCCACGCGGCGCGAGCAATACGATCCGCGCGTAGCGTCGCGCATCGACCGCGGCGCGGCCATGAGCGCGGCCGACTACGTGGACCTGATGCGCGCCCGCCTCGACTGGATCACGCGGGTTGCCGCCCGCCTCGAAGGCTTCGACGCCGTGGCCTGCCCCACCGTGCCGATGGTGGCGCCGCCGATCGCCCCGCTGGTGGCGGACGACGCGCTGTTCTTCCGCACCAACGCCCTGCTGCTGCGCAATACGTCGGCGTTCAACTTCCTCGATGGCTGCTCCATCTCGCTGCCTTGCCACCAGCCGGACGAGTTGCCCGTAGGCCTGATGCTCTCGCACGGTGCGCTGCGCGACGCGCAACTGCTAGGCACGGCAATTGCATTGGAATCCATCATCAAGCCGGCCGCCTGAGGCGCCGCGGCAAGAGCAGAGGTAACCCGCGCCACCCCTGAGCCAGGTGGCGCGGGCAAGACGACTTCAGAACAAAAACCAAGACAGACGTAGCCGCAACGACTAACCAGGAGAGATCGATGCAAGGGAAGGCCACACTGAAGTGCATGTTGCTGGGCGGGGTGCTTGCCACCGCTGCCGTGATGACGCCGGCCGCGCAGGCGGACACCAAATGGGACCTGCCAACCGGCTACCCGGTGAGCAACCTCCACACCGAAAACCTGCAGCAGATGGCCACCGATGTGGAGAAGGCCACGGGCGGCAAGCTCAAGATCGTGATCCATCCCAACGGCTCACTGCTCAAGGCCAACGAGATCAAGCGCGGCGTGCAGACCGGCCAGGTGCAGATGGGCGAGATCCTGATGTCGCTGCTGGCCAACGAGAACCCGGTATTCGGCGTGGATGCGGTGCCCTTCCTGGCGACCAGCTACCAGGACTCCTACAAGCTGTGGCAAGCCTCGCGCGCGGTCACCGACAAGGTGCTGGACAAGCAAGGCATGAAGCTGCTGTACGCGGTGGCCTGGCCGCCGCAAGGCATCTACGCCAACAAGCCGATCAACGCCGCGGCCGACATGAAAGGCCTGAAGTGGCGCGCGTATAACCCCGCCACCTCCAAGATCGCCGAACTGGTGGGCGCGCAGCCGGTCACCATCCAGGCCGCCGACCTGGCGCAGGCGCTCGCCACCGGCACCGTCAATTCGTTCATGTCCTCGGGCGCCACGGGTGTGGACACCAAAGTCTGGGAGAGCGTGAAGTACTTCTACACCGTCGATGCCTGGCTGCCGAAGAACATGCTGGTGGTCAGCAAGAAGTCCTTCGCCGCGCTGGACAAGCCAACCCAGGACGCCCTGCTCAAGACGGTGGCCGAAGCCGAGAAGCGCGGCTGGCAGATCTCGGAGCAAAAGACGCGTGAATACCTGGCCGTGCTCGGCAAGAACGGCATGGCGGTGCAGCCGCCCTCGCCCCAGTTGAAGCAAGACATGCAGAAGCTTGGCCAGGTGATGGTGGACGAATGGGCCAAGGGCGCCGGCGACGACGGCAAGGCCATCCTGGACGCATACAAGAAGTAGGCGTTGCCGTCATTGCCGTAGTTTGCGCCGTAGCCAATGCTGTAGTTGGCGCCCTAGCGAGAAACAAGCGATCCG
Source organism: Cupriavidus sp. PET2-C1 (assembly GCF_054515855.1). Taxonomy (NCBI): domain Bacteria; kingdom Pseudomonadati; phylum Pseudomonadota; class Betaproteobacteria; order Burkholderiales; family Burkholderiaceae; genus Cupriavidus; species Cupriavidus sp. PET2-C1. The sequence continues at coordinate 1,768,543 of NZ_CM137259.1, read as the reverse complement.
TATCCGGCCACGGCGGCGTTGCCCGCCGCCTTGGCCTTGCTGCCGCAAGCCTCCCGCACCCTCTTTTTCACCGCATCAACCCTCCCCACTCGCCATGGAAGCCACTTCCGTCAACAAGCGCTGGCTGGACCGGCTGCTTGACCTGTTCGCCGTGCTCGGCGCGCTGTGCATCCTCGGGGTCTGCCTCATCATGATCCTGATGTCGTTCTCGCGCGAGACCACGTTTATCTTCAAGGGCGGCGACGATATCGTTGCATGGCTGTGCGCCGCCTCCGCCTTCCTGGTACTGGGCCAGACCTTCCAGCACGGCGGCATCGTCCGCGTGGAAATGCTGCTGGAGGCCGTCAAGCCGCGCGTGCGCTGGTGGCTGGAGCTGATCTCGCTGACCATCTGCGTGGTGTTCGCCGCCTATGCGACCTGGGCCTTGTTCAGCTTCGCCTGGCAGAGCTGGGAGATCGGCGATGTGTCGCAGGGCCAGATCGTCGTGCCGCTGTGGATTCCGCAGAGCTTTGCGGTGCTGGGCTGCGCCGGCTTCATGCTGGCGGTGCTGGACGAACTGTTGCGCGTGGCGCGCAAGCAAAAGCCGCGCTACCAGCTGGCGCAGGAAGCCAAGCTGGCCGCCGGCGACTTCGGGGAGACCGTCTGATGAGCACCGTCCTGATTTCCCTGATCCTGCTGGTGGTGATGATCGGCTTCCTGGTCATCGGCGCGTGGATTCCCGTAGCCATTGCCGTCACCTCCTGGGTGGGGCTGGTGGTGTTTGCCGATCGCGATGCGCTGGTCAACCTGGCCAATGCGTGGTGGTCGTCCAGCGCGTCGTATACCCTGGCCTCGCTGCCGCTCTTTGTGTGGATGGGCGAGATACTGTTTCGCACCAAGCTGTCCGAGCAGATGTTCAACGGGCTCTCGCCTTGGCTGAACTGGCTCCCCGGGCGCCTGATGCACGTCAACATCCTGGGCTGCGGCATCTTCGGTTCGGTGTCGGGCTCGTCCGCCGCCACCTGCGCCACCATCGCCAAGTCGGCGCTGCCCGAGCTGACCCGGCGCGGCTACGATGAGCGCGTGACGCTGGGCTCGCTGTCGTGCGCCGGCACGCTCGGCATCCTGATCCCGCCATCGATCACCATGGTGGTCTACGCGGTCTCGGCCGATGTGTCGATCATCCGCGTGTTCCTGGCCGGCTTCCTGCCCGGGTTGCTGCTGATGCTGCTGTTCTCCGGCTACATCGTGGTGTGGGCGCTGTCGAACCCGGACAAGACGCCGAAGGCAGAAATCTTCAACTGGCGCTCGCGGCTCGCCTCGATCCGCCAGCTGATGCCGTGCATCGTGCTGATCGCCTTTATCACCTGGATCATGATCACCGGCTACTCCACCGCCACGGAAGCGGCCGCCTACGGCGTGGTGGTGTCGCTGGCGCTGGCGTGGGTGGGCGGCTCGCTCACGCGCAAGGCATTCTGGGAAAGCCTGATGTCGGCCACCCGGCTGACCGCCATGATCATGTTCGTGCTGGGTGCGACCTCGTTCCTGTCGGTGACCATGAGCTTTACGGGCATTCCGCGCGCGCTGGCGGAATGGGTGGCCTCGATGCACCTGTCGCCCTGGGCGCTGATCGCCGTGCTGACCGTGATCTACATCCTGCTGGGCACCGCGCTCGATGGCATTTCCATGATCGCGCTGACCACCGCCACGGTGCTGCCGATGGTGCAGGCCGCGGGCTTCGATCTGGTATGGTTCGGGATATTCATCGTGCTGCTGGTGGAGATCGCCGAGGTGACGCCACCCGTAGGGTTCAACCTGTTTGTGCTGCAGAGCATGACTGGCAAGGACAGTAACTACATAGCGCGGGTCTCGCTGCCGTTCTTCATGATGATGGTGGTGGCCATCGGCATCGTCACGGTGTGGCCGCAGATCGTCACCTGGCTGCCCGATGTGGTGATGCAAAAAGAGCTGAAGTAATCTACGGAGCGCCATGCATGTGATCGTCATCGGCGCCGGTGTCATCGGCGTGTGCTCCGCGTGGTACCTGCGCGAGGCTGGCTTCGACGTAACCGTGGTCGAGCGCCGCGCGGCGCCTGCGCAGGAGTCGAGCTTCGGCAATGCCGGCGTGATCGCGCCGGGCTATGTCACCCCCTGGGCGGCGCCCGGCATGCCGGGCAAGGTGCTGCGCAACCTCTTCGCCAGCACCTCGCCCGTGCTGTTCCGGCCCAGCGCCGATCCGGCCATGTGGCGCTGGATCGCGCGCTGGCTGGGCGAATGCACGCTGGAGCGCTACCGCATCAACAAGCTGCGCATGCAGCGCCTGGCCTTCTACAGCCGGGAGTGCCTGCATGCGCTGCGCGGCCAGCTCCAGATCGACTACGAGCAATCTCAAGGCTACCTGCAGCTGTTCCGTACCCAGCGCGACCGGGACCTCGCCGAGCCGGCGCTGGCCCTGCTGCGCGAGCACAAGGTGCCGCACCGGCTGGTCGACGCCGACGGCTGCCGGCGCATCGAGCCTGGCCTGACCACCGACACGCCGCTGGCCGGCGGGCTGCACCTTCCCGAGGACGAATCCGGCAACTGCCCGATGTTCGTGCGCCGGCTGCGCGTGCTCGCCGAGGCCGCGGGCGTGCGCTTTCTCATGGACAGCGACGCCAGCGCCCTGCGGCCGTTGCCGGGCGGCAAGCTCTCGCTTGACCTGCGCGGCACCGGTGCCGGCGATGCCCGCAGCGCGCGCGAAACACTCACCGCCGATCGCGTGCTGGTCAGTGCAGGCATAGCCAGCGCCGCGCTGCTGCGCCCGCTGGGCCTGCGCATCCCCCTCTACCCCGTCAAAGGCTATTCCGCCACCGTGCAGGTCAGCGACGAGCTGCAGGCGCCGCTGGGCGCGCTGATGGACGAGTCCTACAAGGTCGCCATCACCCGCATGGGCAACCGCCTGCGTATTGCCGGCACCGCCGAGCTCGGCTCGCGCAAGCTCGACCTGCGCCCCGCAGCCATCAACACCTTGCTCAAGGTGGCGCGCGACTGGTTCCCGGTTGCAGGCCACTATGGCACGGCCACGCTGTGGGCCGGCGCCCGCCCGATGCTGCCCGATGGCCCGCCGCTGATCGGCGCCACGGCCGTGCCCGGGCTGTACCTCAACCTGGGCCACGGCTCCACCGGCTGGGCGATGGCATGCGGCTCCGGGCGCATTGCCGCCGACCTGATCGCAGGCAATCGCCCCGGCATCGACCTGGATGGCCTGACCCCCGACCGCTACGGCTTAGGCCCACGCTGACCATGCAAAGCTCTGCCCCGACGTCTCCCACGCTTGCCGCTGCGCCGCCCGACGATGCCTGGCTCCCGCTGGACGCGGCAAGCGCCAGCGCGATCCCGCTGTACGACGTGGCGGCCATCCGCCACATCGAAGCGGCCGCCATGGCCAGCCTGCCCGCCTTCGCGCTGATGTCCCGGGCCGGCACCGCGGCGGCGGCCTGGCTGGCGCACCACGCGCCCGCGGGCCCGCTGCTGCTGCTGGCCGGCCCGGGCAACAACGGCGGCGACGCGCTGGTGGCCGCCACCCGCCTGCACCAGGCCGGGCGCCAGGTCCAGGTGTGGCTGACGGCCGAGCCCGATCGCCTGCCCGCCGACGCCGGGCGAGCCTGGCTGGAGGCGCGCGCGGCTGGCGTGATACTGCACGCCATGCCGGAGTCCGCCTGCCATGGCACCCTGCCGCCGTTTCCCCCGGACACCTGCGCGCTGGTCGACGGCTTGCTCGGCATTGGCCTGAACCGCACCGCCGATGGCTTCACGGCGCAGTGGATCGCGCACCTTGCCGAGTCCCGGCTGCCCGTGTTCTCGCTCGATATCCCGAGCGGGCTGTTCGCCGATACCGGCGCCGGCGCGCCGGCGGTACGCGCTTCGCGCACTCTCACCTTCATCGGCGCCAAGCCGGGCCTGCTCACGCTCGACGGGCGCGATTGCGCGGGCGAGGTAGATATCGCCCCGCTCGGCCTGAACTATCCGCCGGCCCAGCCTGCCTGCGCCACGGTCAACGTGCCGGCGTCGTTCGCATCGGCGCTGCCCACGCGGCGCCATGCCACCAACAAGGGCACGTTCGGCTCGCTCGCCGTGATCGGCGGCGGCATCGGCATGACCGGCGCACCGCTGCTTGGCGCGCGTGCCGCGCAGCACCTTGGCGCCGGGCGCGTGCACATCGCCTTCCTGGCGCAGCCCGCGCCGCTAATCGACCCCGTGCACCCGGAGCTGATGCTGCACCCGATCGCGGAGATCGAGCTGACCAATATGTCCGCGCTGGTGATCGGCCCGGGCATGGGCACAGGCACGGCGGCGCGCAAGCAGCTGGCGCAGTTGCTGCAAGCCAGCGTGGCCGCCACCGAGCCGCCCGCGCTGGTGCTGGATGCCGATGCGCTGAACCTGCTGGCCGCGGACCCCGCGCTTGCCGCCATGCTTGGCGGCGGCCCGCCGGTGCGCGTGATGACGCCGCACCCGCTCGAAGCCGCGCGCCTGTCCGGCATCAGCGTGGCCGAGATCCAGCGTGACCGCCTGACGGCGGCGCGCTCGCTGGCGGCCCAGTGGCAGGCCGTGGTCGTGCTCAAGGGCTCGGGCACGGTGATCGCGTCGCCACCGGATGCGCTCGGCAGCGTGTCGTTATCGATCAACCCGACCGGCAATGCCGGGCTGGCCACCGCCGGCACCGGCGACGTGCTGGCCGGCATGATCGGCGCTCTGCTGGCCCAGGGCATGCCGGCGCTGCAAGCCGCGCAGGCTGCGGTCTGGCTGCACGGGCGCGCCGCCGACCACCTGGTGGCGCAGGGCACCGGCCCCGCCGGCCTGACCGCGAGCGAGCTCTACCTGCCGGTGCGCGACCTGTTCAATGCCCTGCTGCGGGCGCAGCAGGCATGAGCAAGGCGACGGATAGCGGCGCCCGCCTGCAGGCCGCCGCCAGCCGCTCGCCGGCCCGGCGCCAGCTGCTCACCGGCGTGGCCCTGCTGGTGCTCGGCCAATGGATCCTCAGCCTGCTGGATGCCAGCAGCAAGACGCTGACCCAGCAGGGCCTGCCGGTGGTGGGCGTGGCCTGGGTACGCTACGTGGGCCATGTGGCCGCGATCTTCCTGCTGCTGGGGCCGGCGCGCTTGCGCCAGCAATGGCGCCCCGCGAAGCCGGGCCTGCAGTGGCTGCGCGGGGGGATGATGCTGGTCTCGACGCTGGTGTTCTTCAGCGTGCTCAAGCTGATGCCGCTGGCCGAGGCCACGGCGCTGAATTTCTGCGCGCCGCTGTTCGTGGTGGCGTTGTCGCCCTGGCTGCTGGGCGAGCGCCCGAGCGCGCATGCGCGCGTCAGCCGCTGGAGCGGCGTGGCTATCGGCTTCGTCGGCATGCTGATCGTGGTGCGCCCCGGCGGCGAGCTGAGCGGGGCCGGCATTGCGCTGGGCTTGTTGTCGGCACTGGTGTTCGCGCTGATGCAGATGCTGACGCGGCGCATTGCCGCCCATGACGCGCCCATGACCACCTTGATCCAGAGCGGCGTGACCGGCGCCGTCCTGACCACGCTGCTGGTGCCCTTCTTCTGGTTCGAAGCGGCACCCACGCCGCTGCAAGCCGTGCTCCTGCTGAGCACCGGCATCACCGGCTCGATTGGCCACTATTTTGTGATTCGCGCGTTCCAGTACGCGGATGCGTCGTTCCTCAGCCCCTTCCTCTACCTGCAGATCCTGTCGGCGACGACCATCGGCTACCTGGCGTTCGGCCAGTTGCCGGACTGGATCACCGCGCTCGGCGTGGCGGTGATCTGCGTGGGCGGGGTGTGCGTGGCGGGGGGCGAGTCAGCGCTGCGGGCGGTCGCGCGCCGGCTCGGGCGCCCCGGCTGACGGGAGCACAGCGCCGGCGCGCGAAGGAATGCGCCCGGCGATCGATCCCCTCGGAAGCACTAATGCCGTCTTTTGCCGCCAAAACGCCGAGTCGTGCCAGACGGGCGCGTTATACTTGAGACGCTCCTGACCGTTGCGCAAGGCCAGCCGGGCTGGCTGCCGGGGAGCATTGATATCTAGCGGAAACACCAAGCTTGACACGGTACTTCCGCGCTGTCCTTCAAAGATTTCCGCACGCATGCCCACAGACCTCCACGCCTGGCACTCCCTTCTGCAACACCACGACGCCATTCGCGAAACGCCGATGCGCGAGTGGTTTGCCGCCGGCTCCGCGGAACAACGCGTCGAGCAGTTCTCGCTGGAAGCCGCAGGCCTGTATCTCGATTACTCCAAGAACCGCATCACGCCGCAGACCATGGCATTGCTGATGCAACTGGCGGATGAAGCTGGCGTGCCCAAACGCCGCGATGCCATGTTCGCCGGCGACCACATCAACGCCACCGAGGACCGCGCGGTCCTGCACATCGCGCTGCGCGCCAGTGCCGGCGCAACGTTCAAGGTCGACGGCAAGCCCGTCATGCCCGCCATCCACGCCGTGCTGGACCGCATGCGCGTGTTCTCGCAGCGCGTGCGCAGCGGCGACTGGACCGGCTTCACCGGCAAGCGCATCACCGATGTCATCAACATCGGCATCGGCGGCTCGGACCTGGGCCCGCGCATGGTGTGCCGCGCGCTCTCGCACCTGGCCGGCAGCGGCCCGCGCATGCATTTCGTCTCCAACGTGGACGGCACCGAACTGGCCGAATGCCTGGACCGGCTCGACCCCGAGCAAACCCTGGTGATCGTCTGCTCCAAGACCTTCACCACGCTCGAGACCATGGCCAACGCCTGCAGCGCGCGCCAGTGGTTCCTCGACAAAGGCGTGGCCCTGGACCAGCTGGCCAGCCATTTTGCCGCGGTGTCGACCAATGTGGAGGCGGTGCGCGCCTTCGGCATCGACCCGGCGCACATGTTCGAATTCTGGGACTGGATCGGCGGGCGTTTCTCGCTGTGGTCCTCGGTCGGACTGTCGATTGCGCTAGCGGTGGGCTTCGACGCGTTTGAAGACCTGCTGATCGGTGGCCGCGCCATGGATGCGCATTTCAGCAGCGCGCCGCTGGCGCAGAACATGCCCGTGGTGCTGGGCATGCTCGGCATCTGGTACCGCAACTTCTTCGGCATGCCGACCAGCTGCATGGCGCCGTACTCCACCTCGCTCGAATTGTTCCCTGCCTTCCTGCAGCAGCTGGAAATGGAGAGCAACGGCAAATCGGTGCAGCTTGACGGCCGCCACGTGCGTGCCCATACCGCACCGGTGGTCTGGGGCTCCGCCGGCACCAACGGCCAGCACGCCTATTTCCAGCTGATCCACCAGGGCTCGCAGATCGTGCCGGTGGATTTCGTGGCGCCGCTGCGCCCGCCGCGCCTGCTGCCCGGCCATCACGCCAAGCTGCTGGCCAACTGCTTTGCCCAGGCCGAGGCGCTGATGCTCGGGCGCACGGCCGAGGAACTGCGCGCCACGGGCCTCACCGACGAGATCCGTATCGCCCACATGGTGTTCGAGGGCAACCGGCCGAGCAACACGCTGCTGATGGAAGACATCACGCCGCATACGCTCGGCGCGCTGATCGCGCTCTACGAACACCGCACCTTCGTGCAAGGCGTGGTCTGGAACATCAACTCGTTCGACCAATGGGGCGTGGAGCTCGGCAAGATCCTGGCCAAGCCGATCGAGGGCGAGCTTAACAATGCGGCAAGTGCCGCCGCCGGGCAGCACGATGCATCGACCGGCAGCCTGATTGCGCGCGCGCGCGCGGCGCTCGGCAGCGCCTGACGCAGCGTTTTATCAAACCGGCGCGGTCATCCACTCGTCGCTGGCAACCCGTCCGGCTTCGATGGTCAGGATGCGGCCGCAACGGGCCGCAACGGAGCGATCGTGCGTGACCAGCACCAGGGTGGAACCGGCATCGCGGTTCAGCTCGAACATCAGCGCAATCACGGCCTCCCCGGTGGCCGTATCCAGGCTCCCGGTAGGCTCATCGGCAAAGAGGATGTCGGGCCGGGCCACAAACGCCCGCGCCAGCGCCACGCGCTGCTGCTCGCCGCCGGAGAGCGTGCGCGGATAGTGGGAAAGGCGCCCGCTCAGCCCCACGCGGGCCAGCATGTCGGCGGCGCGCTCGCGCACGCCCGCGGTCTCTCCGCGCAACTCCAGCGGCAACATGACGTTTTCCAGGGCGCTCAGGTGCCCGACCAGCTGGAACGACTGGAACACAAAACCCACATGGCGCCCGCGCTGCGCTGCCCGCTGGTCTTCGTCGAGCTGGAACAGGTCCTGCCCGTTGAGCTTGACGGTGCCCGTGGTGGGCAGGTCCAGGCCTGCCAGCAAGCCCAGCAGGGTTGATTTGCCCGAGCCGGATGCGCCCACAATGGCCAGCGTTTCTCCGGGCGTGACGGAAAACGTCACGTCGTGCAAAATCGTCAGCGAACCTGTCGTGTCGGCTACGGTCTTTCCTAATGACTCGACTGCAAGAATGGATGAAGACATGAGCAAGAAGTTCTGGTGCGGTTGGCGAAAACTGGCGCTGGCGGTGTGCGTGACCACGCTGCTGCCCGCGATGGTGCCGGCCACGGCGTCGATGGCGCGGGCGGCAACGCCCGCCATCCTGGTGCTGGGCGACAGCCTGTCCGCCGAGTATGGCCTGGCCCGCAATACAGGCTGGGTCAAGCTGATGGAGGCGCGGCTGCGGGAGGAACGTTTCGATTATAGCGTCGTGAACGCCAGCGTCAGCGGCGAGACCACGGTGGGCGGCAAGACGCGCTTGCCCGACCTGCTGGCAAGGCACCATCCGGCCGTGGTCATCGTGGAGCTGGGCGCCAACGATGCCTTGCGCGGCCTGCCGCTGCAGACCACCGAGGCCAACCTGCGCAGCATCGTCACCAGCGCGCAGCAAGCCAAGGCCAGCGTGCTGCTGGTGGGCATGCGCATCCCGCCCAACTACGGGCTGGACTACACCGAGCGATTCTTCTCGATCTACCCCAAGCTGGCCGGCGAGTACAAGCTCCGGCTGGTGCCCTTCCTGCTGGAGCAAGTCATCGCCAAGCCAGAGTGGTTCCAGGCGGACCGCCTCCATCCCACGGCGCAGGCGCAGGGCACGCTGCTCGATACCGTCTGGCCGCAGCTCAAGCCCTTGCTGAAGGCACCAGCGGCCGAGACAGCTGCCCGGTAGTTGTCGGCGGCTTTGCCATAAAGAGAAAGGCGCCCGAAGGCGCCTTTCTCTTTATGGCTGCGAGCGGCAGTATTACTGCGCGCCAGCGCCGCTGGCCGGAGCCGCTTCCGTCGTGGCAGCGGGCTTGAGCAGCTTCACCTTGGCCCGGTCCTTCAGGCCTTCGTAGAAGGCTTCCAGCTGGCTCTGGCCCAGCATCTGGCCCAGTTGCTGCGCCTCGCCCTGGCGCTGCGCGGCATCCGCCTGCGCAGGCTGGCTGACCTTGCCGATGCGATAGATCGCGTAGCCGTCGGCACCCAGATCCACGCCGACATACGCGGGCAGCTTGGCGGTATCGGCACGCATCACGGCTTCCACCGCCTTCGGTGCCAGGCCGTCGGCCTTGGCACGCGAGACGGTTACCGATGCGCCGAAGCCGTCGGCGCCGCCGCTCTTCTTCAACGCGTCAAGACGTTCAGCGCCTGCCTTGGCGGCAAGCTCGGCTGCCTGCTGCGCGATATAGCCTTCACGCACCTTGGCCTGCACGTCTTCGAACTTGCGCACCGTGGCCGGGCGGTAGTCGACGATGCGCGCCGCCACCAGCGTGGTGGGGCCAACCTGCACGGCCTCGGTGTTGCGCTTGTTCTTGACGGATTCATCGCTGAACAGCGCCTTGAGCAGCTTCTCGTTATTGAGCGGGTTTTGCGCGCCCAGGGCCGGGTTCGGCTGGCGGGTCACGTTGTCGGCGCTCTGGATCGTCAGCTTGAACTTGTCGGCAGCCGGCTTGAGGCTGTCGGACTGTTCATAGACCGTATTGCCAAACGTGTCGGCCAGTTCGGTGTACTTCTTGGCGGCGAGTTGCTTGCGCAACTCCACTTCCAGTTCGGTACGGACCTGGTCAAGCGGCTTGGTCTCGGCCGGCTTGATGCCGGTGAGCTTGATGATGTGATAGCCGTAGTCGGTCTCGACCACGTCGCTGATCTGGCCATCCTTGAGCGCATACATCGCGTCTTCAAACGGCTTGACCAGCGCGCCACGGCCCATGAAGCCGAGGTCGCCGCCCTTCTCCGCCGAGCCCGGGTCCTGCGACTGCTTGCGGGCCACGTCGGCAAACGTCTCGGGATGCTTGCGCAGGTCCTCGAGCAGCTTGGTGGCTTTTTCCTTGGCGGCCTGGCGCTCCGCGGCCGGGGCATCCTTGGGCGAGCCAATCAGGATGTGGCTGGCGCGGCGCTGCTCGTCGGTGCGAAAGCGCGCGATGTTGCTGTCGTAGTAGGACTTGAGCTCTTCGGGCGTGACCGGCGTCGAGGCGGCCAGCGCGTCGGCCGACAGCACCAGGTATTCGACCTTGGCTTGCTCGGGCACCGAGAACGCTGCCTTGTGGCTTTCGTAGTACGCCTTCAGCGCGGCGTCATCCGGATTGACCTTGGCGGTAAAATCGGCCGGCTTGATCTGCAGCGCCTGCACGTCGCGCTGCTGGTCGCGAATGGCGATCAGGCGGTCCAGCAAGGACTTCGGCACGAAGGCGGTAGCGCCAACCGAGGAGCTGAGCTGCTGCGTGGCCAGGTCGAAACGCATGCGGGCGTCGAACTGCTCGGGCGTCATGCCTTGCTGGGCCAGCAGGCCGACGTAGGCCTTGTCGTCGATCGTGCCGTCTGTCTTCTTCGGCAACTGGGCGATGGCGGGAATGCTGCTGATCGTCTCGAGCAAGCGTTCATTGGAAACGGTCAGGTGCTTCTTGGCCACCTCATCCGCTACCACGCGCTGCAGGATCAGCTGGTCGAGCACCTGCTGGCGTGCCTGCGCGCCTTCGAACTGGCGCGGGTCGTAGTTCGTGCCAAGCATCTGGCGCATGCGCTCGCTCTGGTCACGCACCACGTTATCCACTTCTTGCGCCGTGATAGCGCGGCCGTCGACCTTGGCAAGGTCGTGCGAGCTGTCCATGAAACGCGAGTAGCTCTCCACGCCGAAGAACACAAACGACGGGAAGACAAGCACCAGCAGCAGCAAAAGCATCAAGCGCCGGTTGTTGCGTACGAAATCAAGCATGCTGACTCAGGAAAAGGGTTGTACGAACGGCAAACTCCGGGATTCTATCAGGAGCGGCAGGCTTCACGCGATTTGCAGCCCTGCGGCGCAATTGGCGAGCCATATCTGCCCTTGCCGGACGGGTGCTCCGGGACACTGCAAGCCGGAGCCGGTTTGATCAAGAACGGAGCGCGGAATGGGTAAAGCGATGCGATGCGCAAAAAGCAAAACGGGCCACTAAGGGCCCGTTTTGCTGACTGCTTGTTTGGCGGAGTGGACGGGACTCGAACCCGCGACCCCCGGCGTGACAGGCCGGTATTCTAACCAACTGAACTACCACTCCTGAATCGGTGTTGCAGGATGCATCCGTGTGTCGGGCTTGTCTTGCGGCAGGAGCGATGGTGGGTGCTGAGGGGCTCGAACCCCCGACCTACGCCTTGTAAGGGCGCCGCTCTACCAACTGAGCTAAGCACCCGCTCGTACCGCAGCCGCACTGCATGCTGCAAGCATCGCCGCGCACATATCAGAGTAATTACTGCTGTTTGCGTTGCGAGGGCGCAAGTGTAATACAGCCTTTGGCGTTTTGCCAAGTATTCTTCGCAGGCATTTTTACAGGCCGGAAAATGCACCTGCACCTTGCGCAAGGTGGCACGGATCGCAGGCGGAACAGGAGACAAAATAGAAAAACGCCGCGGGGGACACCCGCGGCGTTTTTCATGCGCTGCCAGGAAGCTACGGCAGCATCAGCGAGACATCATCAGTGATGAATCATCTCGACCTTGGCAGCGCCCTTGTCCGCCACATCGGCAGGCTTGGCCACTTCTTCAGGCAGAGGCTCGGGCTTGCGCTCGAGCGCGAGTTCCAGGACCTTGTCGATCCAGCGCACCGGGATGATCTCGATGGCGTTCTTGACGTTGTCCGGAATCTCCGCGAGATCCTTCACGTTCTCTTCGGGGATCAGCACCAGCTTGATACCGCCGCGATGCGCCGCGAGCAGTTTCTCCTTGAGGCCACCGATCGGCAGGACTTCGCCGCGCAGCGTGATCTCACCGGTCATGGCCACGTCAGCGCGCACCGGAATGCCCGTGAGCACCGACACCAGCGCCGTGGTCATCGCACCGCCTGCCGAAGGGCCATCCTTGGGGGTGGCGCCTTCAGGCACGTGGATGTGGATGTCACGCTTCTCGAACATCTCGTCCGTGATGCCCAGACGACGTGCCCGCGAGCGCACCACCGAACGTGCTGCCTCGACCGACTCCTTCATCACGTCGCCCAGCGAACCGGTGCGGGTGATGTTGCCCTTGCCCGGCATGATCGCGGCTTCGATGGTCAGCAGATCGCCGCCCACTTCCGTCCACGCCAGACCGGTCACCTGGCCCACCTGGTTTTCCTTGCCGGCCAGCCCGAAGTCGTACTTGCGCACGCCAAGGAACTTGTCCAGGTTCTCGGACGCGACCTTGACCGTGCCGGTTTCCTTCTTGAGCAGCAGCAGCTTCACCACCTTGCGGGCGATCTTCGACACTTCACGCTCGAGCGAACGCACGCCCGCTTCCCGCGTGTAGTAGCGAATGATGTCGCGCAGGGCGTCTTCATTCACTTCCATCTCGCCGGGCTTCAGGCCATTGTTCTTGATCTGCTTGGGCAGCAGGTAGCGCTGGGCGATGTTGACCTTTTCTTCCTCGGTGTAACCCGACAGGCGAATCACTTCCATCCGGTCCAGCAACGGAGGCGGAATGTTGAGCGAATTGGAGGTCGCCACGAACATCACATCGGACAGGTCGAAATCGACCTCGATGTAATGGTCCTGGAACGTGTGGTTCTGCTCCGGATCCAGCACTTCGAGCAATGCCGACGACGGATCGCCGCGGAAATCCATGCCCATCTTGTCGATCTCGTCGAGCAGGAAGAGCGGATTGCGCACGCCGACCTTGGCCAGGCTTTGCAGGATCTTGCCGGGCATCGAGCCGATGTACGTACGACGGTGGCCACGGATCTCGGCCTCGTCGCGCACGCCACCCAGCGCCATGCGCACGAACTTGCGGTTCGTGGCACGTGCAACAGACTGCCCGAGCGAGGTCTTGCCCACGCCGGGGGGCCCAACCAGGCAGAGGATCGGCGCCTTCACCTTGTCCACGCGCTGTTGCACCGCAAGATACTCAAGGATGCGTTCCTTGACCTTCTCGAGACCGTAGTGGTCTTCATCCAGCACGCGCTCGGCGTTGGTGAGGTCGTTGTTGACCTTGCTCTTCTTGCGCCACGGCAGGTTGACCAGCGTGTCGATATAGTTGCGCACGACCGTGGCTTCCGCCGACATCGGCGACATCAGCTTGAGCTTCTTGAATTCGGCGTCGGCCTTTTTCTTGGCTTCCTTCGGCATGCGCGCAGCCTTGATGCGCTTGTCGAGTTCTTCCAGGTCGGCGCCTTCTTCGCCCTCGCCCAGTTCCTTCTGGATGGCCTTGACCTGCTCGTTGAGGTAGTACTCGCGCTGGCTCTTCTCCATCTGGCGCTTGACGCGGCCACGGATGCGCTTTTCCACCTGCAGGATGTCGATCTCGCCTTCGAGCTGCGACAGCAGGCTCTCCAGGCGCTCGGTGACATTCACCATCTCCAGGATCTTCTGCTTCTGCTCGAGCTTGATCGGCAGATGCGCGGCGATGGTGTCGGCCAGGCGACCCGGCTCGTCGATGCCCGACAGCGACGTCAGGATCTCGGGCGGGATCTTCTTGTTCAGCTTTACGTACTGGTCGAACTGCGACACGATGGCGCGGCGCAGCGCCTCCGTCTCGGCGGTCTCGACCGGGCCCGGCGGCACGGGCACGGCTTCGCACATGAAGTGCGATTCGTCTTCGCTCACTTCGCGGATATTCGCGCGCTGCGTGCCTTCCACCAGCACCTTGACGGTGCCGTCGGGCAGCTTGAGCATTTGCAGGATGTTGGCGATGCAGCCCACCTCATAGAGGTCGTCGGCGGTCGGCTCATCCTTGGCCGCCGTTTTCTGGGCCACAAGCATGATGCTCTTGCCCGCCTCCATCGCAGTTTCTAGCGCCTTGATGGACTTCGGACGTCCCACGAACAGTGGGATCACCATGTGCGGAAACACCACCACGTCGCGCAGCGGCAACAGTGGCAAGCGAATCGGCTCAGCCGGGAGGAGTTGTGTTCCGGACATCATTTTCCCCAGTCAGTCATTTAGGCGTAAATTGGGTCTCATGAATCGATTGCAAGACATCCTTTGCGCGCGATTCGATGCTAGTTGCAAAATGCTGCTCCCCGCACTTGCAAGACCCGTCCAAACAGCATACCCCCGTTTCCTCCCCTTCGTTTTACGAAAATGAAGAAAAAAAGCCGCTCGCTTTTCGCGAACGGCCTCTCAGGACTCGCTGCCGGCCTGGCATCGTCATAAGCGCCGGCGTTCGCGTCAGTTCGAACCAGCCACCTTAGGCTGTTCCTCGTACATCAGCAACGGCGGAGCGTCCCCGGTGATGGTGTTCTCATCGATCACCACCTTTTGCACGCCCTTGTAGTTAGGCAGGTCGTACATCACATCCATCAGCGATTGTTCGAGGATCGAACGCAGGCCACGTGCACCGGTCTTGCGGCGGATTGCCTTGCGGGCAATCGCGGAGAGCGCGGCCGGGCGGATTTCCAGCTCAACGCCTTCCATCGCCAGCAGCTTCTGGTACTGCTTGATCAGCGCGTTCTTCGGCTCGACCAGGATCTGCATCAGCGCGGCTTCGTCCAGCTTGGCCAGCGTAGCCACCACCGGGAGGCGGCCGATCAGTTCCGGGATCAACCCGAACTTGATCAGGTCTTCCGGCTCGACCTGCGGCAGCACTTCGCTGGCCTCGCGCTCTTCCTTGCTCTGCACCTGCGCGGCAAAACCGATACCGGTCTTGTCCGAACGCTGCATGATGACCTTTTCGAGGCCATCGAACGCACCGCCGCAGATAAACAGGATGTTGGTGGTATCCACCTGCAGGAAGTCCTGGTTCGGGTGCTTGCGGCCGCCTTGCGGGGGCACCGAAGCCATGGTGCCTTCGACCAGCTTCAACAGGGCCTGCTGCACGCCTTCACCGGAGACATCGCGGGTGATGGACGGGTTGTCGGATTTGCGCGAGATCTTGTCGATCTCATCGATGTAGACAATGCCGCGCTGTGCCTTTTCCACCTCGTAGTTGCAGTTCTGCAGCAACTTCTGGATGATGTTTTCCACGTCCTCGCCGACATAGCCGGCTTCGGTCAGCGTGGTGGCATCGGCGATCACGAACGGCACATTGAGCAGGCGCGCCAGCGTTTGCGCCAGCAGCGTCTTGCCCGAACCGGTGGGACCGATCAGCAGGATGTTGCTCTTGGACAACTCGACGTCGTCCTTCTTGCCGAGGTGCTTCAGGCGCTTGTAGTGGTTGTACACCGCTACGGCCAGGATCTTCTTGGCCTGCTCCTGCCCGATCACGTATTGATCCAGGCTTTCGCGGATCTCGTGCGGGGTGGGGAGATCGGACTTGGCCGAGGCCCCCGCGTCCTTGTCGGATGCAGCAGCCTCGTCGCGGATGATCTCGTTGCACAGGTCGATGCATTCGTCGCAAATGAACACCGACGGGCCCGCGATGAGCTTCTTTACCTCGTGCTGGCTCTTGCCGCAGAACGAGCAGTAAAGGAGCTTCTCGCTGGATGAACCTTTTTTATCCGCCATAGGAATCAGTCACATTAGCAGTGTGCGTGCCGCAGTGCCGGAGCGCTGCGGGGATACGCTTCAAACGCATCATACGCCAAAAAAAATGGCGCGGCGGGTAGACCCCCAAGCTGTGGGGCAAAAGCAAAAAACGAGGCACAAGGCCTCGTTTCTGTATAGCCTTCTTCGTTGCGGCCGGGCGGCGATACCCGAAGGATCGCCACCCGGCCCCTGCCCGGCCCGCCTTGCGGCAGCCGGGCCGGTCTGTCAGGCACGGCGGGCGAGCACCTTGTCGATCAGGCCGTAGTCCACTGCCTGCTCGCCGCTCATGAAATTGTCGCGATCGGTGTCGCGGGCAATCTTGTCGACCGGCTGGCCGGTGACTTCCGACAGGATCGTGTTGAGCCGCTCGCGCAGGTACAGGATCTCGCGGGCCTGGATCTCGATGTCCGAGGCCTGGCCGCGCGCGCCGCCCAGCGGCTGGTGGATCATGATGCGCGAGTTGGGCAGCGCCGAACGCTTGCCCTTGGCGCCAGCCGACAGCAGGAAGGCACCCATGCTGGCTGCCATGCCCATGCACAGCGTGGCCACGTCCGGCTTGACGAACTGCATGGTGTCGTAGATGGCAAGGCCAGCCGACACCGAGCCACCCGGCGAGTTGATGTAGAGCGAGATGTCCTTGTCGGGATTTTCGCTTTCCAGGAACAGCAACTGGGCGACCACCAGGTTAGCGGTCTGGTCGTTGACTTCGCCGACCATGAAAATCAGACGCTCCTTCAACAGGCGCGAATAGATGTCATAGGCGCGCTCGCCCCGACCGGACTGCTCAACCACCATCGGCACCAGCCCCAGTCCCTGCGTTTCCAGGGCGGAGGCCTGCGTGGTGGCCAGACGGTCAAGCAAATCATTGCGGGTCATGCAAGTTCTCCTGGAGTTCGGTAAGAGACAAGGCTGCGGCCAACGCGCCACGCGCGCCGGCCACGGGCCAGGCTCAGGCCTGCTGAGGCTGGTTGTTGCCTTCGGCAGTCAGTTCCTCGAAGGACACCGTCTTGTCGGTGACCTTGGCCTTGTCGCACACGAAATTTACCACGTTGTTTTCGAGCACGTAGGCCTCCATCTCGGCCAGGCGCTGTTGGTCACCGTAGTACCAGCGCATGACTTCCTTCGGGTCTTCGTAGCTCTTGGCGAAGTCTTCGATCTCGGCCTTGATCTGGTCTGCCTTGGCGTCCAGGCCGTGAGCCTTGACGATCTCGGCCAGGATCAGGCCCAGCTTGACGCGGCGCTCGGCTTGCTGCGTGAACATTTCGGCCGGGATGGGCATGTCCTTGGCGTTCGGCATGCCGCGTTGCTCCAGGTCGCGACGCGCCATTTCCACCAGGCGCTCCTGGTCTTGCTCGATCAGGGCCTTCGGCACTTCCAGCTCGCTCGCCTTCAACAGCGCGTCCATGACCTGGTCCTTCAGCATGGCGTGCGTGCGGCGCTTGACTTCGCGCTCCAGGTTTTCGCGGATGTCGGCGCGCATCTTCTCGACGCTGCCGTCGGCGATGCCCAGCGACTTGGCGAACTCGTCGTTCACTTCCGGCAGGTGCGCCCACTCGATCTTCTTGAGCGTGACGGTGAACTCGGCAGTCTTGCCGGCCACGTCCTTGCCGTGATAGTCCTCGGGGAACGCCAGCGGGAAAGTCTTGCTCTCGCCAACCTTCAGGCCCAGTGCGGCTTGCTCGAACTCGGGCAGCATGCGGCCTTCGCCCAGCACGAAGGCGAAGTCGTCAGCCTTGCCACCGGGGAATTCCACGCCGTCGATCTTGCCGACGAAGTCCAGGGTCACGCGGTCGCCGTTCTGGGCGGCCACTTCCGCACCGCCGTCGCCGTGCTCGCCGGCTTCGCCACGGGTGTGGTAATGCACGCGCTGCTTGCGCAGGATGTCGATGGTCTTGTCGACTTCGGCATCGCTGATTTCGGTCTTGGTGCGGGTCACTTCGGCACCAGCCAGGTCACCCAGCTTGACTTCCGGATAGACCTCGAAGGTCGCGTCGAAGGCCACTTCGTCTTCGCTCACGCCGTCGGTCTTGACTTCGAACTTCGGCTGGCCGGCAACCTTGACGTCTTGTTCTTTGGTGATGTCGAAGAACTTGCGGGCAGCCTTGTCGAAGCGCACTTCGAACTCGACTTGCTGGCCGTATTGCTTCTCGACCATCTTCATCGGTACCTTGCCGGGACGGAAACCGGACATCTTCACCGTCTTCGACAGGCGAACCAGACGTTCCAGCTTTTCCTTTTCGACTTCGGCCTTGGGAATGGCCAGGGTCACCTTGCGGTCCAGTTTGCCAAGGTTTTCAATGACATTCGACATGGTCGTTGATCCAATCCAGAGTGTTGTTGTGTTCGTAAGCGCACCCCGCTCGCGTGCCCGAGAAGACACAGGCAAAGCGACGGCAAATGCCGATACCCGGCACGCGAACCGCATCGCACGCAGCGGACACGCGCAAAAAATGGCGTTTCCAGAGCATCCGGGCGCAGGTCCACGCAAACGGAAAACGGGGATTATCGCACGGTTTTCATTCGGTTCCGGCAGTTTTTACCCGGGAACCGGCTCGGCGGGCACATCGCCGCTGGCCACGGTCCCCTGGCGCAAGGCGCGCACCAGCAGCCGTGCCGGATCGATGGCCTCGGCCAGCTCGAGTTCGAGCGGCAATGGCTCCCCTTCGATCTGGCTGGCCAGCAATTCCGCCCCCAATGCGGCCCAGGTGAGGCCGCGCGAGCCATATGCAAGTGCCGCGTAAAGCCCCGGCTGCCGAGGGATATCCCTTAGTCGTGCCCCGCTGAGCGCCGCGGCGTCCCGCGCCGCCTGCGCCTCGTCGGCCACGCGGCCGATCAGCGGCAGGCGGTTGTGCGAGACGCTGCGCACGCCCACATACCCTCTGAGCATTGCCGGGTCCAGGCTGGCGGCCGAGCCGGCAAGCGCCGGCAGCAATGCGCCAAGCCGGGCCAGGTTCTCGGCGTGCACAGCGGGGCGCTCATCCAGCGCGCCGGATTCCTGCGCATCCGGCTCGTAGCTGGAACCGATGCGCGCGGTGCCGTCCGCGGCGCGCGGCAGCAGGTAGCCGGTGCCGGTGACCACGCAATCAGGCCATTGCCCAAGGCGCGCCAGCTCTGCCGGCTCCAGCGTGGTGAGCTGGCCGCGCACCCGTTCGATCGTCATATGGCGCAGCGCGAGCAAGCGCAGCGCCTCGTAGGCGTTGGCCACGACCACCACCGGCGCCGCGGCCATCACCGTGCCCGCCTCGTCCAGCGCCTGCCAGCCATCCGCCACACGCGCCAGCCGCGCGACCCGGCTGCCGTAGCGCGCCGTTACCGCCGTCCCGGCCCGCGCCAGCTGCGCGCGGCAGATCTCGGGCGGCGGCGCCCAGCCGCCCTGCCCGAACCACAGCCCGCCGTGGGGCACAGGCGCGCCATGCCGGCTGGCGGCTTCCTCGGCGCTCATCCACCGCGCGAAATCCTCCGGAAAGCCCAGGGCGGCAAGGGCCGCCCGCTGGATATCCGCGTCCGCAACACCCGCACCGGTCTGCAGCACGCCGCAGCCCTGCCAGCCGGGCGCATGCCCCGCCGCCGCCAGCCCCGCCCAGGTCCGCAGGGCCTGCAGGTTGCCGGCGCGCGACAGGCGCGACAGGATGCTGTCATCCGAGGACAAGTGCGGATGCATGGCGGCGGCGCGGTGGGAGGATGTCAGCTGCGCCGGGCCGTCATGGGCATCGAACAAGGTCACGCGCCAGCCACGCGCGGCCAGCCTCTCAGTGACCGCGCAGCCGGCCAGGCCGGCGCCGATGACGATCGCGTGCCGCTCGGGCCACGCCGCGGCGGATGGCGGCGGCTGCCGCCGCGTGCCACGCATGACAGGAAAGCGCGCCACGGTCATCGGTGGCTCTGAGCCATACCCCGGTGCGGAACTGGCCACGAAGCCGGCTGCTTGCAAACCTTGCTGGAAGACACTGTCGGCCACATGCGTGGCCAGCGTGGCCCCCGGGCGCGCCAGCCGGGCCAGCCGCTTCATCAACTGCGGCTGCCACATATCGGAATTGCGGGCTGGCGAAAAACCATCCAGGCAGAAGGCGTCCGCCCCCAGCACCAGCCGCGGCAGCACGGCGGCGATATCGCCAAACGCCAGCGTCAGCGCAACCGCCCCACCCTCGAATTCCAGCCGGTGCAGGCCGGGCAGCGCCAGCGGCCATGCGGCCCTCAACTCGGCGGCCAGCGGTGCCAGCGCGCCAAGGCTGGCATGCATCGCGGCAAGCCCCTCGCTCGCGAACGGATGCTTCTCGATCGACACAAAGTGGAGCCGCCGGCAACGCTTGGGATCGTCACGCCATGCCTGCCAGGTTGCCAGGAAGTTCAGCCCCAACCCGAAGCCGGCCTCCACAATCACGAACTGGTCGCGCCCGCCCCAGGCCTGCGGCAAGCCGTTGCCGGCAAGGAAGACGTGACGGGCCCGCTCCAGGCCCTCCTCATTGCCGTGATAGGCCTCGTCGTAGCGCGGCGAGTATGGCAAGCCTGACGCGGAAAAAGCGGGCTCGGCGAGATCTAGGCTGCGTGACATGGACAAGGCAACAAGGTGACAACGTGAAGGTGACAGGGTGACAAGGTGACAAGCGTCGGGAGAACGGGAAATGCGCAGGAACGTCAGACGCGGAATGCACTGGAAGCGCATTGGAACCGGAGGATGGCGAAGGAGCCGGCAATCGCCCGCCAGGCGCGCCCTCCGGCATGCCGCCGGCCCGCCCCAAAGCCCGGCGATGGTAGCATAGCGCCCTGTGCCGCCGGCCCCTCCAGGCCGGCACCCGCACGCCCGCACGCCCTTTTCCCGCCTCGCCATGCTCAGCTACCGTCACGCCTTCCACGCCGGCAACCACGCCGATGTTCTCAAACACGCCATCGTGGTCCAGTTGCTGGAGCAGTTGAGCCAGAAGGACAAACCCTTCTGGTACATCGATACGCACGCTGGCGCCGGGCTGTACGCGCTCGATCACGCCTACGCGCAGAAAAAGGGCGAGTTCGAGACCGGCATCGCCCGGCTGTGGCAGGCCGCCGCCGCCAAGCGGCCCATGCCGACGCTGGTCGAGGATTACCTGGAACAGGTACGCACGCTGAACCCGGACGGCAACCTGAAGCACTACCCTGGCTCGCCCTGGCTCGCCTGGCAGATGCTGCGCGACGCGGACCGCCTGCGCCTGTTCGAGATGCACAGCACCGAAATCCAGGTGCTGCGCGACAACTTTCGTGGCGCCGGCCGCCGTGTCATGCTGTACGACGGCGACGGCTTTACCGGCATCAACGCCATCCTGCCCCCGCCGCCGCGCCGCGCGCTCGTGCTGATCGACCCCTCATACGAGGACAAACAGGACTACGGCCGCGTGGTGCGCAGCCTGCAGGATTGCCTGCAGCGCTTTGCCACCGGCATGTACGCGATCTGGTATCCCGAAGTGCAGCGCCGCGAATCCGTGCAGTTGCCGGTGCAGCTGAAAAAACTGCCGCTCAAGAGCTGGCTGCACGTCACCCTGCGCGTCAAGCACCCGGTCGCCGGCGGGCTGGGCCTGCACGGCAGCGGCATGTTCATCGTCAACCCGCCGTGGCGCCTGAAGGAAACCCTGGAGGCAGCCATGCCCGCCCTGGTGACGATGCTGCGCCAGGACGACGGCGCCGGCTTCACGCTGGAAGCGCAGGAAAGCTGATCCTCGCGCCGGCCGGGCCGCGCGCAGTTGCGTACCTCACGCGACGGCATCGGCTCGGCGATCAGCGCGCTTGTGCCCGCACCGGGGCTTTGGCCCTTCCCCACCCATCCTCCATACTGGTGAATCCCATTAGCAAGCGGCGCCCGCTGGAGGCAGCCCATGTGCATCAACTACGCACCCGCGCAGGCCGGCCTGCTCCGCGACGTATTTGGCGTCACCCGCCCGGCGCAGGAATGGCCGCCGGAAACGTGGCCCGACTATGCGGCGCCGCTGCTCGTCTCGGACCACGATGGCCAGCGGCAATGCCTGCTCGCTACCTTCGGCATGGTCCCCAGGAAACGCATTCCACCGGGCGTGGCGAGGTTCGACACCACGAACGCGCGCTCGGAATCGGTGGCCGAAAAACGAACCTTCTCCGCCGCCTGGAAGAACGGCCAGTTCTGCCTGGTGCCAGCGGATTGCTTCTACGAGCCCGACTACGAAACCGGCAAGGCGGTACGCTGGTGCATCCGGCTCAAAGACGCCGCGCCCATGGCAATCGCGGGGCTCTGGCGCGCGTGGCCAGGCGAGGATGGCCAGCAGGCCTTCAGCTTCACCATGCTGACCATCAACTCGGATCGCCACCCGTTGATGTGCCGCTTCCATGCGCCGGGCAAGGAAAAAAGGATGCTCGTGATCGTGCCGCCCACCGATTGGGACGATTGGCTGACCTGCCGGGATACGGAGCTGGCGCGTAGTTTCCTGCGCCCCTATGCCGCGGACAAGATGGCGGCGGAACCCGCGCCGCTGCCGCCTCGCACGGCAAAGGCATCGTGAGGGGCAAGCACCCCTCACGATCAGAACCGCCAGCGATCGCGCCGCCGTCAGGAAATGGTGTACCTGTTCTGCCGGCTGCGGGAATAGAGCCCGCGCGCAAGCTCCAGGATGTGGTCGCGGTGGCGGTCGAATGCCTCCAGCACGGCAGGCTCGTCCGGGCGCAGTTCGGGGCTGAGGTTGGAGAGTACCGCTCGGTCGACCTCGAAGGAGATCTCACGCGAACTGTCGTAGCCCCAAAAACATACGCAATGCCTGGATGGGTCGTAACTCCGGCTGGGATTGGGAAAATTAAGTGCCATCTCTGTATCCTAGTCCGATTCGCCCCCCTCTGTACGGTATAGAAGGCGGGACTGCCGTATTTGCGCCGGATTGGGCAACGATCCCATCAGCAAGTCTGGAGAAGACCGCTTCTCGTTGCCCTATCGCTTACCGGTGACCTGGTGTCGAGCCACACAGAGCCGTACAGAGCCGTACAGAACCATGCAGACATGACGCGACATAGGTGCCGGGAAAACCAGATCTAAGCATCTTCTACTTCGCCCGCGCACGGCCAGACCGTACGATTCGCATCACAACCACGGCGGCAGGATCTCCGTGGTCCAGGACAGGACGGCAACCATAAAGCTGTCCGCCGGACATCAACACAAGGGTCAAGGGGTCTTATGAAAAGCTTGCGCGGAGCCAGCAACGGGTGGGCGCCGGACGTCGAGGTGACGGACAGGGGCATCTGGAAAAACACGATCGCCGCAGCCAGCCACGCGCTGGAAACCGTCGCCCTCATCGAGCACGGCGTTGGCATGACATTAAAGCTGCAGCGCAAGGTCCGCGCGCTGCGCGAGCGTTTGCACGCCACGCAAACCGAACTGGACCGCTACCGCGACATGCACGCCGCCGCCATGGAGGCGTTGCGACAGGCCGAGGTGACACCGCCCGAAGACACCGGCCGGCTGCGCGCCGAAGGCCAAGCCCTGCAGATGCGGCACCGTGCCTACAAGCTGCTGGTCGAGCATTACGCCCGGGCCGGGATTCCCATCGACCTGGCCGTCTTCGCCAGGCAGCGCCGCCAGGTCCTCCAGCACATCCTTTTCCAGCAGCGCCGCGGCGTCGCGCCGGCGCAGATCAGCGTCGACGATATCGCCTTCCTGCTCCGCTGATCCCATCGCCAGAGGGGAAAGACATTCCGGCGTCCATTGCGACAATCGCGAGCCAGCCGGATTCGCTTACACCGGCTGCGCTTTCTATGGCCCGTGCAATTCGCGGGCTTTTTTTTCGCGCCGGCGGGCGGGCGCCATGTTGCTGCTCCATATTGCAACTCCGTATTGCAGCCCCGTATTGATGCGCCATGGCGCCACTCAATGTAGCTATTGACGAACATTGCCCGCGCAAATGATAATACGTCGCATTTGCAACCATCCGCAACCGCGCGCACGCCATGCCGTCACATCCCTCGCGCGCGTTTGGCTTGTTCGCCTACTACGAAGAACTGGTTGGCACCTGGACTCGCAAGCTCGCCAATCGCTTTGATGCCGAGGACCTGACCCAGGACGCGCTGCTCAAGGTGCTGGAGCGCAAGGACAGCCCGCCCGAGCATCCCCGCGCCTACCTGCACCAGACCGCCCGCCACCTTGCCATTGACGCCTTCCGGCGCGAGGGAGGCCGGCAGACGCTCCCGCTTGACAGCATCGACACGCATCACGCAAGCTCCGGCGATCCTGAAGCCGCGCTCCACGCCATCCAGCTCGCCGCCGCGCTCGAGCAGGCGCTGGCGGAGCTGCCGCTGGCATGCCGTCAGGTCTTTGTCTGGCAACGCCTTGAAGGGCTCTCCCAGCTAGAGATCGCCGAGCGCCTTCAGGTCTCCAAGAACATGGTCGAAAAACACATGATCCGCACGATGCGCCATCTGCGCGACCGGCTCGGCCCGCAAGCACCCCATTGAGTACCACGCCTTGATCCAGGCTCCTGCCCCCTCCTCCTTGCCCGCGCCCCTCCCTGGGGCCGCACGCCGATGACGCCAATGACGCCGCCGGACGCTCCGCGTGAAGCCGCGGCACGCTGGTTTGCGCGCGTCCGCGCTGGCTCGCTCAGCGAGCAGGAACGCATTGAGATGGCGGCCTGGCTCGACGCCAGCCCCATGCACCGGGCCGAGTACACCGCGCTGGAGCGCATCTGGCAAGTGGCAGGCGCGCTCGACCCGGAGCGCCTGCGCGCCCTGGCGCAAGACCCGGTACCGGCCGCCGCCGCCCGGAGATCGCGACCTGCCTTGCGCGCCGCCATGCTGGCCAGCCTCTGCGCGGTGGCCGTTGGCGCCGCCTGGCTCATGCGCCAGCAGGCCGCGCCCGGCCCGGCTACCTATGTGGCCAGCGACGCAAGCCACTACACAGCCAGCTTCAGCACCGCGCCTGGCGAGCGGCAACGCGTGACGCTGCCCGACGGCTCCGTCGTCGAGCTCAATACGCGCACGCGGCTATCGGTACGATTCCAGCCCGGCCAGCGCACTGTGACGCTGGCCGACGGCGAGGCCATGTTCGAGGTCGCTCACGCCAACGAGCGGCCCTTCGTGGTCGATGCCGGCAGTGGCAGCGTCACGGTCACCGGCACCCGCTTCGACGTGCGCCGGGACGGCGCCGAGGTCACGGTCGCGGTCGAATCCGGGTCGGTGGGCGTACAAGGGCGCAGCGCGGCTGCGTCCGCGGCGCGCCTGTCGGCCGGCCTTGGCACGCACATTGCCGGCGACGGCCGGGTCGCGCCCGCGGCAGCGGTCGATCTCGGCGCCGCCATGGCGTGGCGCGAAGGCAAGCTGCTGTTCAAGGACCAGCCGCTGTCGCTGGTAGCCGCCGAGGTCTCCCGCTATCGGCGCAGCCCGGTCAGGATCCGCGACGCCGGCACCGGCGCGCTGCGGCTGAGCAGCGTGTTCCGCGCCGACGATACCGATGCCCTGCTCGCCGCCCTGCCGCAGTTCCTGCCGGTGGGCGTGCGCACCCTGCCCGACGGCAGCACGGAAATATTTTCGCGCTAGATTCAGGTTTTTGCTCCGCGTTTCGTCTTCTCCCGGAACGTGCCCGCGCACCGCGGGCCTGCGTGCCTTTATGCCAATCCGGCCTCTCCGAGAAGACCCGACGTGAACCAGCAATATCCTGAGAAGCAGCAACAGATCCCGGCCCGCCACGCACGCGCCAGGCCCCTCCTGATGGCCACCATGGCCGCCGCGCTGATCGGCGCCGTTGCCACGCCGGCAACTGCCCAGCCGGCCCTGCCATCGCCGGTGGCGATCGATATCCGTGCCCAGCCGCTGGCCGACGCGCTCACGCAGCTCGGCCGCCAAACATCGCTCCAGCTGTTCTTCACGCCCGCATTGGTAGCCGGCAAGCAAGCCCCGGCCGTGCATGGCAGCATGCCCGCCGAAGCCGCGCTCGATAGGCTGCTCAAGGGCAGCGGCATCCGCTACCAGCGCACTGGCAGCGGCATCGTGCTGCAGCCCGCGGGCCAGGCCGGTGCCGCCACCATGGTCGCCGCCACGGTCGCCGCCGCCACAACGTTGGCCACCCCGGCAACGACGGCCGCGCCCGCCCCGGAGGCCGCCAAGATGCTCGAAGCCGTGGAAGTCACCGCCTCGCGAACCTCCAGCGACCTGATGCGCCCCACGCGGCAAGTCACGGTCATCGACCGCGAGGAACTCGATGCGCTGAAGACCGGCTCCGACAGCGTCGCCACCCTGCTCTCCAAGGTCGTTCCCGGCATGGCCGACTCCAGCCATACCGTGACCGATTTCGGCCAGACCCTGCGGGGCCGCGGCATGCTGGTCCTCGTCGATGGCATCCCCTTAAACACCAATCGGGACTCGGCGCGCAACCTCGCCAACGTGGACCCCGCATTGATCGAGCGCATCGAAGTCCTGCGCGGCAGCAGCGCCATCTACGGCGGCGGGGCCACCGGGGGCATCGTCTCCATCAACACGCGCCCGGCCGGCGGCCCGCCGCTGTCGGAGACCACGTTTTCACTCACCTCGCCGCTGTCCCGGCTGCGCGCGGACGGCTTGTCCGGCCAGCTGCAGCAGCATGTTTCCGGCAGCGAGGGGATGGTCGACTATGCCTTCGACGTCGGTGCCCGCCGCCTCGGCAGCGCCTACGATGCGCGCGGCCAGCGTGTCGCCCCGGAGCCCAGCCAGGGCGACATGTTCCAGTCGGACAACTACAACATCGGCGGCAAGCTCGGCCTGCGCCTGACGCCGGAGCAGCGCGTGCAGCTTGCGGTGAGCCATTTCAACGCCAAACAGGACACCGACTACGCCTCCGACCCATCGGTAGCCCGCCTGGCGCCGGGCAGCGTGCCCGCACGCGCCATCAGCGGCCTGCAGCTCGCCGACCAGAACCAGATCCGCAACACGCTGGTCAATCTCGAATATGAGCACAAGGACCTGGCAGGCAGCGCGGTCTCCGCGCAGCTCTACTACCGCGACTACTTCACGCGCTTCACGCCCTTCGACGCGCGCGCGGTCGTCACGCGCGGCGGCAATGTCGATCAGTCCATGCAAAACTCCGACGTGTTCGGCAGCCGCCTCACCATCAAGACGCCGCTGGACAGCGCCAAGCGCACCCGCCTGGTATGGGGCCTGGACTTCGAGCAAGAACGCAGCGACATGCCGATCGACATCTTCGATCCCAAGGCCTATGACGCCAGCGGTGGCCGCGTCTTCAACAAGACCGGCACGCTCACCTACATGCCGCAGATCACCACGCGCAGCCTGGGCGGCTTTGGCCAGTTGCAGCACAAATTCAACGCGCAGTGGTCGGCCGAGGGCGGCCTGCGCTACCAGTACGCCAACGCCCGCTTCAACGACTTCGTGCCGCTGTCGCAATCGCGCCTGGCACAGCCGGCCACGGTAAAGGGCGGCTCGGTCGACTACACCGCGCTGCTGGGCAATGTCGGCGTGGTGTACAAGCCGCTCCAGGGGCACGAGCTCTATGCCGCGTTCAGCCAGGGCTTCAACCTGCCCGACATCGGCCTGCAGGTACGCAACGCGCGCGCCGGCTTCAATCTCGGCGCCTCCGACCTGCAGCCGGTCAAGACCAACAACTACGAGCTCGGCTGGCGCGGCGCCTTCGGCAACACCCTGACCTCGCTGGCGGTGTTCTACACCACCTCCAACCTGGGCGACGTGCAAAGCTTCAACAATGGCCTGATCCTGACCCGCACCGCCGAGCGCATCTATGGCGTGGAAGCCTCCGCCGACTACCTGTCCGACAACGAACAATGGGGCACCGGCGGCACCTTCACCTGGATGCGCGGCCGCGAAACCCCGCAAGGCAGCCCGAGCCAGCAGATGAGCGGCTACCGCATCCCGCCCCTCAAGCTGACCGGCTACGTGCAGTACCGGCCCACACCCGCCTGGAGCCACCGCCTGCAAGCCACCTTCTTCGCCGGGCACGACTACCGGCTCAACGGCACCGACAGCTTTGGCCGGCGCGATGTGGCCAGCTACACCACGCTGGACATCATCAGCCGCTACCAGGTCAGCAAGAAGGACACCATCACGGTGGGCATTCAGAACTTGCTCAACCGTTACTACTACCCGCTCTACAGCCAGTTGCTGCGCAACAGCAACAACACCTCGCACCTGCCTGCGGCGGGCATCGTCATGACGGCCACCTACGTGCATCGCTGGTAGAGCGACCGGGGCGCAGCGGTATTGTCGGCAGAATTCGATATACTGTATATGCATACAGTTACTCACTGACGCCATGTCATCTGCACCCCGCCGCATCGCCCACCTGGATATGGACGCGTTCTACGCGTCCGTCGAGCTATTGCGATATCCGGAGTTGCGTGGCAAGCCCGTGGTGATCGGTGGTGGACGAAATGCGGTACCCGAGATACTTCCCGACGGTAGCCGGCGCTTTGCCCGCCTGCGCGACTACGCCGGGCGCGGCGTAGTCACCACGTCCACCTACGAAGCCCGCGCGCTGGGCGTGTTCTCCGCCATGGGCATGATGAAGGCCGCGCAGCTCGCCCCCGACGCCATCCTGCTGCCCACGGATTTCGACTCGTACCGGCACTACTCCCGGCTGTTCAAGGCGGCCGTCGCCACCTTCACCGGCGAAATCGAAGATCGGGGCATCGACGAGATCTACATCGACCTGAGCGACGTGCCGGGCGAGCCTGCCGATATCGGCACCCGCATCAAGCAAGCGGTGCGCGAAGCCACGGGACTGAGCTGCTCCATCTGCATCGCCCCCAACAAGCTCCTCGCCAAGATCGGCTCCGAACTCGACAAACCCGACGGGTTCACCCTGCTGGCCGCCAGCGATGTGCCACTGCGCATCTGGCCGCTGCCCGTGCGCAAGGTCAATGGGATCGGCCCGAAGGCCACCGAGAAACTCGCAACGCTGGGCATCGCCACGGTCGGCGACCTCGCCAGCGCGGACCTAGGCATGCTGCAGAGCCATTTCGGCCGCAGCTACGCCGCCTGGCTAGCCGAGATCGCGCAAGGCCATGACGAACGCCCGGTGGTCACCAGCTCGGAGCCCAAGTCCATGAGCCGAGAAACCACCTTCGAGCGCGACCTGCACCCCAGGCAAGACCGCCAGACGCTCTCCGAAGTCTTCACCGGCCTGTGCCAGCGCCTGGCGGAAGACCTTCGCCGCAAGGGCTATGTGGGCCGCACCATCGGCGTCAAGCTGCGCTACGACGACTTTCACACCGTCACCCGCGACCTCAGCATGCCGGCCCCGACGGCGGACGCCGCGCAGCTGCGGCGCGCCGCCACCGAATGCGTCAAACGCGTTCCGCTGGACCGGAAGATCCGATTGCTGGGTGTGCGGGTCAGCGCGCTGACACCCGCGGGAGAACTGGCGCCGGCTGCGCTGCCGGCACAGGCAGAGTTGCCTTTCGCCGACAACGCTTAGCAGACCCCGCCGCGGGCCAATCCGTCTGATAGTATTGGCACAGCCGTGCATAACTGCAGCGCCGGCTGCACGAGCAATACCTTCGGGCTAACGTCAATTGTCATTTGACCTGGATATGCGGGCCTCTACCGAAGCTGAAACCAGACATGACCGCATCGACGCCTCGAAGCCGCTGAACCTGAAAGCCGCATTACAGCAAGAGCGGTTTGACGCGCTGACACGCCTCGCACAGCATCTGTTCAGGGTCCCGGTTGCGCTGGTCACGCTGCATGACGTGCCCCATGATGCGCATCCCGGCGACGTACCCATCCTCATCGACGGCTTGCGCATGGGTCTTCAGGCGGCGTGCCCCTTGACCACATCGAGCGGCAGCCAGCTTGGCGCCTTCTGCCTGTTCGACGCCGGATCGCGCGAACTGGACCAGGTGGAGCGCGGCCTCCTGCAAGACTTTGCCGACATGGCGGTCGCCCTCATCGAGCGCGACCCGGCCCAAGACAAACTGAACGACGCCGGCAGGCTAGAGGAAAACGAAAAGCGGCTTGAGCTGGCCATCGCGGGCAGCGGCACGGGCGTCTGGGACCGGGATGTCCAGGCGGGCAGCATCCACTACTCGGCCGGCTGGAAAGCCATCATCGGCTACGAAGCGTCCGAGATCACCAACCGCATCGAAGACAGCTATACCCGCGTCCATCCCGACGACCTCGCCTACGTCCAGGCCACCATACAAGCCCACTTCAACCAAGAGACGGAAAGCTACGCGGTGGACCACCGGATCCGCTGCAAGGATGGCAGCTATAAATGGATATCCAGCCGCGGCAAGGTAGTCAGCCGCGCAAGCAACGGCGAGCCGCTGCGCATGATCGGCACCACCACCGATATCACGGCCATCCGGGCACTCTCCGAAGAACTGCAGCAAACCGTCGACCTGATCACCAGCCTGACCAACGAAGTCCCGGGCCTGGTATTCCAGCATCGCCTGCTGCCAACGGGGGAATCCTTCCTCCCCTACGCCAGCGCCGGCATCGCCGATATCTACGAACTCACGCCGCAACAGGTCGCCGCCAGCACAGCCCCCATCCATGCCGTCATCCACCCCGACGATCTGCAAGCCTATTGCGCTTCGCTTCGCGCATCCGCAGCGAGCCTGACGCCGTGGCACCTCGAGTACCGTGTCGATCTGCCCAGGCAAGGACTGCGCTGGCGGCAAGGCGACGCGCGCCCCCGGCGGCTCGACGACGGCAGCACGCTATGGCACGGATTTATCACAGACGTGACCGAGCGCAAGCGCATCGAGAGAGAACTGCAGGAATTTGCCACCATCGATTTCCTGACGCAACTACCCAATCGCCGTCACTTCGTCGTGCGGATCGAACAGGAACTCGCCCGGATCCGGCGCACCGACAGCCGCCCTGCCGCCGTCCTGACGTTTGACCTCGACCACTTCAAAGCCATCAACGACACCTGGGGCCACGCCATGGGTGACCACGCCCTGCGGTGTTTCGCGGCGCTGCTGCGCAATGCGCTGCAAACGCACGATTTCGCCGGCCGCATCGGCGGCGAAGAATTTGCCGTGGTGCTCCCCGATGCAAGCCTTGATGCGGCAACACGATTCGCCAGGCGCGTACAGCATCAGATCGCGGAAACCCCACTGCTTGACGGCGGCCAGATTGTCACGCTGACCGTCAGCGTCGGTATTGCCCTCATGCATGCCACCGATCCCAGCGCGGACCTATCGCTGCTGCGCAGCGATGGGGCGCTCTACCGCGCCAAGGAACGCGGCCGCAACCGCGTCGAATGTTATTGATCCACCCCAGGCCGACGACTGGCGATGCGATCCCCCACAGCAATGACGCACCGGCAAAATCCACTGCGACCCACGTGACCCGCCAGCCTCTCACCCCATTCATCGATGGCCGCAAAGCGTTCCCTGACGCATAAACCACCCATTAGATTACCTATTAGTCATTGAATTTGCAGTACCCACAGAAAATTTACCTTCAGGTAATGCACAGGTTTAATGGGCCATGGATATTCAAGACATGCGTCAACAGCGCCTAGCCCAGATCATGGCCGAACAGTTCGGCGGCTCCATCGCGCGCCTGTCGGACCGGCTGGACCGCGACCCCTCATACTTCTCCCGCATATTTTCGGACACAGGCAAAGCCGGAAAAAAACGCATCGGCGAAACGCTCGCACGCGATATCGAAGCCAAGCTCGGCCTGCCGCGCCTATGGCTGGACGGCGACGCGCAAGACGCTGCCGCACCCCCAAAAGAAGAAACCCTGCCGCCCGAGATTGCCGCCCGATTCGCCCGCCTGATCAATGGCTTGCGCAACGAAGACATCGACAGGATGCTCGCCGCCATCGAATTGATCACGCAGGTCGAAGCCGTGCAATCGGTGCGTAAATACAAGAAAAACACCAAAACCGCCCGCGTGCTGAAGACCGACGGGCGAAGCACGGCATTCAAGCAAGCCAGCAACGCCGTTCACGAAAGCGGCACACAAACACCCGGCAAGCCACGCAAGAAGACGTCCGCAAGCTGAGATCGGCGCGGGGTCCGGCTTGCCGGATGTATCACCCCGCCCTGCGCGCTCCGCACGCCCCCCCTGGGGCATTTCGATTACCCGATGAGCTTGCCTTTTTAGTTACCCATGGGTAATCTTTGGCATCGACTTCCCTGAAGCTGCACGACCAAGGAAACTTCATGCTCATCGGACTCTGCGGCCGCCCGGGCTCCGGCCAGGACCTTATTGCGAACCACCTGGCCTGCGGGAACCACGCCTTCCACGTCATCACCTTCGACGCCCCGCTGCGCCACATGATCCAGGCCTGTGCTGGCATCCATGAGACGCACTTTGGCCTGGCAAAACGCAACGATGTCATCCCGGCGCTCGGCAAGGCACCCGCCCAGTTGCTGCACGCGCTTCGGGAGTCCTGGATCCGTGCACCGATGGATCCGGATGTGCTGGTCAGGTACCTCGCGCAAACGCTGGCCCGGCTCGACGGCCGCGATGTTGTGGTCCCCGATGTGTCCACGCAGGCAGAGGCTGAGTTCATACAGGCGCGCGGTGGACGGTTGATCCGGGTCGTTTCGCGACGCGGGCTGGGGGCTGACCCGTTGATCAAGGGCGCATGGATTGATCTGGAGCTGGAGGTGGGTGAGGAGCCGGACTGGCCTGCGGAAATTGATGCGATCGTGGGCGAGGACGTTTTGGTGGGTTGACGGGTTGCGACGCCGGCCAATGATCAAGGCTCGGCGCATCGGGCGCGACGGCAACCAGCAAACAATATTTGCACAATTGTTAGCCGCAATGGCTAACATGAAGATGCACACGATCGCGTTCGCGAGGCAATCGGCACGGCCGCCCAAGCCATGCCCGCAAATGCCCGGGAACGTCCATCGAGGAGGTGCCTTGCCATGATCCATATTCAGTTCATCGAACGCGACGGCCGCCCCGAGTTCGCGGTAGTGCCTATTGAGGTGTGGGAGCGGATCAAGCATCGGGTCCAGGATCCGGACGATCTCTCGCAGCCAGACCACGCCAAGGCCCAAGACAACACCTTTCGGATCCCTGCCGCCATCCTGGACGCCGAACTCGCCGGGGATAACCCGGTCAAGGCCTGGCGGGAATATCGCCGCATGACCCAGGATGCGCTGGCGACAGCGGCAGGCCTTAGCAAGCCCTACCTTAGCCAGATAGAGAACCGCAAACGCGATGGCAGCCCCGAGGTCTTCCAGAGCCTGGCGGCGGCGCTGCGCGTCCCGCTCGACGTATTGGTCGGACAGCCGGAAAAATAGCGCGACAGCCGATGTCCAGACGAAGTATCGGACACCTCCCGCTATCGCGCGGACAGAGCATTCCCTAAAACAGCAGTAGCGCACTGCTCAGAGAGACAACCATGGATTCGATACCGCAACGTAACGTACACGTCGTGCCTCATGGCGACGGGTGGGACATCATCCACGAAGGAGCAAAGGGCGAAAGAGCACACTTCCTCACTCAGGAAGAAGCGGTGGAAGCCGCGACAGTGATTGCACAACGCGAGAAGGTGGAACTCCTGGTGCACGGCCAGGATGGCCAGATCCGTACGCGGAACAGCTACGGGCGGGACCCCAGGAGCATAAGGGGCTGATCATGCTCAGGCGGCTGGCGCCGGGGACCCGGCACGCCAGCCTGGCCATGGAATGGCCGCCAGGAGGATCAGAGCACTTTCTTCATCGAGGGAGCAGGATGGAGGACATAGCTCTCGCGCTCGTAGAAAGGAATGGCCTCTGGCCGTGCGTCGAGAAACACGGCCGTCATCTCGCGCGCACGCGCATCGGCTTCCGCATATGCCATCAGGGCGTGACCGGCACCACTGCCGCGCACTTGCGCATCGACCACAAGGTCATCGACGTGCAGGTGTGCCCCACGCGCCAACGTATGGACGGGCCGCATCCCCGTCACGCCGATCAGCTTGTTGCCTTGAAAGGCGCCAACAAGCTCGTAGCCAGAATGCGATTGCCGGCGC
This sequence comes from Cupriavidus sp. PET2-C1, assembly GCF_054515855.1. Classification (NCBI taxonomy): domain Bacteria; kingdom Pseudomonadati; phylum Pseudomonadota; class Betaproteobacteria; order Burkholderiales; family Burkholderiaceae; genus Cupriavidus; species Cupriavidus sp. PET2-C1. The sequence goes on along the minus strand of NZ_CM137259.1, from coordinate 1,734,796 downwards.
GCTCGGCGCAGGAACTCGGCTTCATCCAGCGAGCGCAATTGCGTGATGACAGGAAAAGCTTGCCCCCATTCCGCAGGGGAGAGCCTTCGGATCTCCAGATTGGCGCTGCGCTTTGCAGTCATCGTTTCATTCCTTCCTCATTATCGAAATCGCGATTCTGGCACAGCCTGTAGCAGCCTGCATCCAACGTGCATGGCGAAGTCACCGGCTATCACGTCAAGCCCCGGCATTCCCCTGCTTGATGCGATTCTTTCCGGGTGCTCAGCCGGCGCTATCTTCCTCGTCGCCATCTAGCCCACCCCGCAAAGCGCTCAGCCCCCCCTCTACGGCGGGGTACTGAAACTGGTGCGACGCACCACAATCAATAGCGGCGACAGATTGCCCCTTGGCCTTCTCTCGAGGTTGTAGGCAACCAGCGTGCCGCCCCCCCCCTTTTTCACCCCACCGGGATGCAGCATGAGAATTACTCCGATTCTTGCTTTAATGTTGGTGCCGGGCGCAGTTCATGCCCAACTCACGGCATACAAATCTTCCGGATCGCCTAGCTACGGTGGCTATGCCGCCGCCTCGCAGCAGCACGGCAGCACGGCCTACGGCTCAGCACAAGGTCAGGGCAATTCGCTCTCTGGCGTAAACGGCGCCATTACGCAGCGCTATAGCAATGCCACCTCAGGGCATCAGCGAGAAGATTTGACCGCGGCACAGACTGCGGGAGCTTCGCGGGACTACGGCGGCGGTGGAAGCAAAACCTCGTTGAATCCATCGACCGCCCGCGCCCAGCCGGGCAAATGAATGGAAGCGACGCTGCCGAGCCGAGGCCATGAGCGTCCCCGTTCTCTTGCGTGCCCAAAACGATACGCGGCTCCGGTAAATTCAGGCGGCATGCCCGCCTGGCTCTCAGCCACATAGACCGAATTGCCGGCGCATCCCAGGACTTTCCACGCGAGTCCGGCATCCGCTTCTGCACAAGCGAAGCGATAACGTCCGCAACGACGATGCGCCCTCCCCAAGGGACCAAAGTCCTATAGCCGGGGAACCTCACTTCAAATACCATGTGTTTTGGGGCTAGCTGCGAAGCAGGTGGCTTGGCGATCTGCTGTTGCCTGTCCGGCAGCCGGCGCAAAGAGAATCGCCCATGCATGACAGCTCCGTGATGCCGGCAACAATGATCGCCTTGCGGTTGTTTGCGGAGAATGAAATGCACAAGAAGACTGACTGTTGTCCAGCGGCGTCCTCCAACAGCGTCGGAAGACGCACCGTCCTGAAGACTGCACTCGGCGTCGCAGCCGTTGGGCTGGCGGGAACCATGGGGGGCGTTGAATCGGCTTACGCGGCGGCGCTATCGAAGTCCGAGCGCGACAAATTGACACCGGACCAGATTATCGAGAGCCTTAAGCAAGGAAATAGACGTTTCCGTTTGGGGAAGATGCTGCCCCACGATTATCTGGCACAAAAAAGAGTGACTGCCGGCGGGCAGTATCCAGCAGCGGTGATCTTGAGTTGCATTGACTCCCGGGCACCGGCCGAGATCATCCTTGACACGAAAATTGGAGATACATTCAACGCGCGTGTCGCGGGCAATATCGTCAATGAGGATCTCATCGGAAGCCTGGAGTTCGCCTGTGCGGCGGCCGGCGCTAAAGTCATCTTGGTGCTGGGGCACACAGGATGCGGGGCAATCAAGGGCGCAATTGATCACGTTGAACTGGGAAACCTGACCGGTCTCCTGGCCAAGATCAGACCGGCCGTGGATGAAACGCAGTACGCTGGCGACAGAAGCAGCAAGAATGACGCATTTGTCGATGCGGTGGCACAAACCAATGTTCGACGCACGATTGACGCAATACGAAACGGGAGTAACGTGCTGGCGCCGATGGAGAAAGATGGAAAATTAAAAATTGTCGGAGCGATGTACCACTTAAACGGTGGAGTTGTCGAATTCCTCGCCTGAAAATGAGACGCGACGCGGGGAAATCTGGCAGGTAATCGGGGCGTTGAATCGAGAAGCACGATTCAATCGCGGGACAAGTCTCGCCTTGGCAGGTTCAAGCGTATCGGGGAAGGTGCGCGTGGGCGTCTTGCCGCGGCACCAGTGCCCTCGCTCTATACCTCGCCGGGGCTAATTGGGGTCGCCTCGACACAAGAGATGATTTCTTCGATCGTTGTTTTGCACTGGGTGAGCTGTTCAGCGCTGAATTTCTGACTGACTGCATTCGCCCAGGCCGCTTGACGCGTTGCCAATAGCGCCACAGCGGAATGGCCTGCGGGGGTTGGGGCAAGCAATCTGGCGGATTTATGTGATGGATTGTCGATAAACATCGCTAGCCCCTCGCCTACCAGGACATCGGCTAGGCGCTGCACACTTTGCCGGGTTAGCCCCATGAAGCGCCCAATCTCCGCGACAGTGCGGTGTTCATGGAGCACGGCTCCGAGAACACGCCATCGGGCCGCCGTCAATCCCGCTGGCGCAGCGATCCGTTCGGCTGCTTCCATGAAACCGCCTTCGAGCCGGAACACCATCAGCACAATATCCGTCAGAATCGCGCCGGCTTTGGTTTTGTTGCCAGTCATTTCCGAACTCCTCCCTATCGGACGCTAGCGATGAAGCGCAGGATTTCTCGCTCGACGCGATCGGGCTGGTCGAGCTGTATCCAGTGCCCGGTATCGGCCACCACGGCATGCGGCAATGCCGGCCGCAGCCTATGGAGCGCACTTGGCTTGTCGTTCGCGCTGCTGACCAGGAGAAAAATGGGGCCCTTCCATGCATCGAGCGCAGCTTCGGGATTCCAGTTTGCAAACGCGGCGGCAAATCCCAGCCGTGCTGCCGGATCGACCGCAGCACAGTCTTCCAGCACTCTGGCCTTTACCTGTGGGTTGTTGCCCGCGATCGAGGCATAGAAGCCCTGCTGCACATCAAGGCTCGCAACCCCATTCAGGGCCTCTAGAAATCCGGCGCGAACATCGGCAGGAAGCGCCCGTGGATCCGTCGCAGGATCCAGCAGGAACAGTCCCGCCACCCGGCCCGCGTGCCTGGCAGCATAGTCCAGCGCAGCGGCACCACTTCCGCTGTGTGCCACGATAATGAACCGATCAAGTTTCAAGGACGCGGCTGTATCGCTAATGTCCTGTGCTCGCCCCGCATATGAATAATCGCCATCCGCAGCAGGGGCACTATCTCCGCTTCCCCGCGAGTCAACCGCATACACCTGCCGGCGTCGCCCGATGCGTTCGAGCATCTCCGACCACTGGCTTGCTCTGCCCGAGTCCGCATGCAGGAACAGCACGGGCAGATCGGCGCCGTCGCCCGCCTCAAGCAGCGCAAGATTGCCCTGCGTGCCAGCGACTGTTGTTCGCTTCATCGTGATCTCCTGTATCGATCCCGCGGCTTTCGCGGGGAAATTGGCGAACCGTCGGCAACTGCGATCAGCAGTGCGATGGTCAGCATCAATAGCTTGCCCGGGCGCATCACCAAAGCGCCGAGCCCCCATCAATTTGACAGGATACTGTCACTTTGCCTTAATTGACAGCATCCTGTCAAATTGGAACCGTGTTGAAAATGCCGGCGCCAGGCCAGTGGCGGCCTGGAAGGCTGTTTCGGCCACCAAGACCTCAAAAATGAAGAAGCCAGCACATGGCTGGCTTTGGCTGAACTTAGGGACATCTTGTCATCCGACTCTTACAAATTAAATATGTTGCACATCAGATCTTAATTTGATTTAATTCGCGCCGCACAGCATCTGCTGTGCCCCTTTGCGCTCCTGCTTCTGCGCAAGACCGGCAAGGATCTCCCGTCTCGGCCGGTCTTCTTTTTGTGCCCACACCTGGACGGAGGATCCGGCTTTCTACCGGGCCGGTTTCAACCCACTCACGGCTTCGCCGCCATCAGCTGCCAAAGCACGTAGGCTAATCCTGGCACCAACAGCCAAGCCGCAATCACCAGGTAGTACCGCAGACCGTGATACGGTGATTCGGAGTGAGAGTGAACGTGGTGGATCACTGGTTTCATGACGCGCCTCCGAAGGCTTGAGAAGTACCAAAGCCCCGATTCCAGAATAGGCCCAGGCCTCGCCCAACACGATCGAGGTATGCGGTTGCTCGCCTGCCATTGCGACATCCAGCCCCGACTGAGACTTGGGCGAGACCAGCACCGAAGCTGTGGCGCTGGCACTTGAGTCAGAACTGACGTTCAAATGTGACGCCCCACCTAAGGCGCAGGCTCTTGTCCGTGTCTACCTATGTCAGGACTTGACACGCTCGGGCACGGCGGGAATGGCCTACACTGGTTGTATAGCCACCCAATAGGAGGCTGCCATGGTTGCCTCGCTAGTCGTCCTGCTCATCGGATTAGCGCTATGCGCGATCGTTGTCTGGGTGCTCCGCGAACATGATCCGACCCTGCTATCAACACAACAGCGTGCCGTCCAGACATGGTTTGACCACCTGATTCATCGACACTAAGGGCTTATCGCCAAATTATCGCAGCCCGCCACCCGGCGGGCTTTTTGCTGTCCGCAACCTAGCGCCCGATGACCACCTGGAAGACCACGCCGGTCGGAACGGCGACGAGAAAGTAATCCCCGCCAACGCCCACCCACTGGTATCCGCGCGGCGGAGGCGACAGCCGATAAGCGCGCCAATCATCGATCACGTACTGACGCTGACGATATTCCGGGGGGACCCTTTCACCCCTATGCCAGCTGCCAGGGCCCGGACGATCGGCGCGACGATCAGGGCCATACCTTTCGTCCATGTGTTCCCTGCCCCTGTCGCCCTCCCAGCCTCTTTCACCTTGCTGGCGGTGGTCGCCATCCCGGCCGCGGTCGTTGTAGCCGTGCTGGTTATCGTGATTTTGTCCCTGATCATGACCCATGGGCGGCCTTCCGCGGTCATCGCCGCCAGGCCCCCTATCTTGGGCATAGCCCGCAATCGAAGTGAGAGTACACGCCGCCAGCGCCAAGCTGGCGAACACCTTGATCTTCCGCATCTCGATCTCCTATAGCCCACGTGTGAGGACCTATACGGTTCAGTCTATCCCGCCCCCCCGCGCCGACACGTTACGAAATCGTAACGTGTGCATCACAAGCCCATTGGCGCCCTCACCCGCGCATCCATGCCCAGCTGGTATAGGGTCGCCACGACCTGTCCCGACCCCGCCTGACTTCACCCCGGACGCCTATGCCTTGGTGCGCAGCGAGCAATTCTGTGCATGCGTACCGCACAACGGCATCTCCAGGATCGGCGCCGCCGAAGCCCGCGAGGTGGTTGGCGGGAGGCACTGTATATCCATACAGTTAACTCAACTATCCACGCCTGGCTAGGGGCGGCTCTTATACTGGATATCCATACAGTATCGGTGAGAGAGACATGTTCGCCTGCGCCCCCGGTATCGTCTACCTCTACAGCCAGTCCCACGGGGTAGCGCGTTTGGCGATACGCTGCCTCCACCTCGCCATCGACGATCCGCTGCTCGTGGCCGACACATGGAACCCAGAGGCGGAGGCCATCGCCCAGGCCGCGAGCGCGACCCTGACCCTGACTGGGGTCGATACCGCAGCAATCATGGCGCTGCCGTGGACGATCGACCGCCTGGCGTTCGATTACCAGGGCACAACGCTAAGCTTCCAACTCGCCCACAGCATCCAGTTCGCGGGGCCTCGCTCAATCCGCCTGCGCAGCCGCGGCGAGCGCCACTATGCCACCCGTCAGGAGATGGCATGTTCCCTGTGACCTATCAAGCGGCATCGATCTTCCTGGGAACCCAGTGCCTGCCCCGCATTCTGAGGGCGCCGTTGCGGCGCTCGGGCATGATGAGGCAGTCACGCGCGGCGGCCGTGTCCGCGTCGATGCCGCCGATGCACTTCCAGATTGCGATCATGTTGCCAACCCGGGAGGCGGCCTTCTTGAAGCCCTTGGCGCCGCCGCCCAGGCCGCAGCAGAAGCCGAACGTCTTGGTTTCGCGGCGGATCATGAGCGTGCGTCGTTGTAGGAGACATTCTCGTTGCGGGAGAGCCCATCTCCTACATCCGACCGGCAACCCAATGCGTATCCTGAAGGGAAGGCAAACGTTGAATAGGAGAGCCTTATGAAGCCCATTCTTGTGCTGCTGGCCGCTTCCGTTGCACTGCTGAGCGGCTGCGTTGTGGCGCCCTATGGAGATGAGCACCGAGGCGGTGGCGGTTACTACGGCGGCGATGGCCGCGGGGACCACGACCACGACCGCGATCACGGCGATCGCCGGGACAACGGTGGAGATCGAGATCGGTGGCAAGGCGGGCAGCGTTACTAACGCCGCACCAGCGAGGACATGGGGCAGTCATGCGCATTCCTTTTTACTGAGCGAGTAGGTAACACCGGCGCACTTCGTCCTGTACTGAAGCGGCCTCGGCAGGTGCCGCATATCGACGGTCGGGTGCGCCAGCGTGTCGATCTGTTCGCATGGCCACGTGCGGTTATGCTCGCCGCTCATCCGCCCACCACGAGGCCCTGCCGTGATCCATTCAACGCGTCACGGGTCCGCTCGCAGGCCTGGCCGGCGATGCTCGAGGCGTCAGCGTACCCAGCCAGGATTCCCGCGCGCTGGTCAGCCCGGCCGAACACGTCGGCAAGCCCTCCGAGGGAATCGCCCGCTGCCGAGCCTGAGCCGGACGCGGCGGGATTGCCAGCGGCGCTAGTGACGGCAAGTTGATTGGTTCGGACATTTGTGACCCCAAAAAAGAAGAAGCCCGCTCGGAGCGGGCCGTGGCTCTACTTCATTGCCGCCTATCCTCGCAGCGCGGAAACCGGCTTTGTGTGGAGAAAATACTGAGGGGTGGGGAGCCGTTCGAGGAACTCAGACGCTCCCCCAATATTGGGGGATCGAAGAACGCACGCCGGCCGTACACTGCTTCCAACGTGTGCACTGCACCATGAGGCCGCTATGAGCATCTTCCTGCTGGGCTTCCTCGTCTTCGAGGCGCTTTGGTTCTTGCCATTCCGGAAGGTTTTCCGGACCGCTCGCTTCGAGCCGGGCTATGAGTATCTGGCCCTGATCCCTGTTTTTGGGCCTCTGGCCTGCGTATGGATTCTCGCGTTCAGGCCTTGGCCGCTGAAGTCGAGACTGGTGCGCACGGTGGCGCCCTAAATGAAAAAGCCACTCGGAGGTGGCCAAGAGCAGCAGCCGGTGAGGGCTGCGGAAAAGAGAAAGCCCCCGAAGGTGGGTCGTATTCCGGCGAATCGGTTCTACCGCAGTCGCTTTATCTGCGGAAGCGACTCCTGGAATCCGTGGAGCAAACAGCCGACGAGCGCTGGACCGTAGTTGCTATCCGGACCATCTGGGATCTTCCATTCGAAGAAGCCATCCTCGGCAAAGGTTGCGTTCCCCTGCTCCTCGATCAGAATCACGTGGAATGGAACCAGCCGCATCATCTCATCCGCGCCTAGAATGAAGCGCGAAAATTGGTACCGTCCCACGAGGCGTCCATCCCACTTCGCAAAGCCGAACTGAGCATAAACGCGGCCAAAGCTGGTATTGAGTTCGAAACTCTCTCTCTCGTCACCCGGCAACGCTGGGCCTTCCACCGCAGCGCGGGCCATGAATCCCTCTTGAGCAAGACACTCGCCCACGAACTTCATGAACCGCCTCGCCTGCGCGCGAAGCATCTCGGCACGCATGGCGTTTTTCTTGGCGGCGTCGCCCTGCTCTTTTGTGGCTTCCATGTCAGCTTCATGAGAGTGAAGTGATGCCCAGTCTCCGACCTGCTGGCGGTGCCTGCAATAGCCCTTTATGGGGGAATGTAGATCGCCGGATCGAGGTGGTGTGGCGAACCAATAAATACGGAAATCCCACGAGAGGAAATGCGCTATTTAACTGGCGACCTGGACTAGCAGGATAGCCGCACTAACGCTGATCGACTCCCGCCGAGCGGCATAGGTAGTTGCGTCCGGCTGGAAACACCGAGGCTATAGCGATAGCTGACACTGCTTGCCTTGCGGAGATGGGCGCAGCCATGCGCGCCGCAGTCGCCAAAAGAGAGACGAAGTGATTGCCTCGCGCAACTCAGCAGCGGCCCTTCTTTGCTTGCCCAGGCGGGCAAAAGGACGCGTTCCCGTCTTGGTCAACTCGACAATTCCCCTTCTTGGCTTGCCCGGGAGGGCAACCGTTGCCTTGGCCACCGCCATAGCCATCGTCGTAAGGAAGCATTGCACAGCCGCTGAGCAGTGCGCCACAGGCGATCAGCAGCAAAAGAATGGGTTTCATGGCTCGTTTTGCAGGGGAACTATTGATTTCAAGACAGCATACCAGCCGCCATCCACCTCATCGTGAACGCGGGATGCGAAGCAACTCAATGATCCGCCACCATGCCTCGAGTGCTCGGCCATTGATCGTTACCGTCACTATCGTGACTCTGCGCCACGCCCTCACTGAGGTCACCCACATCGCACTTCCCCAGCCCGAATGCATCTTCATACGGGGACGCGACGCAAAGCCTGAGAAATGCGCCGCAGGCAACGGCGATGGCGAGAACAGTAGTCATTGGTCGGCAATCGGATTTAGGCCTCGGGGGCAAACAGGCTACCAGCACCGACCAATTTCGATTGCAAAGAATAGTCAACAAAAAACCGAGGTATTCGCATGATCCACCGCGAACACAAGACGTTCGGCTTCTGCTGCGGCCTTTGGAGGTGAAATGATGCGTATAAGTGATGCAAACGATATTTTTGCGCGAAGGAGGGGCAAACATACATCATATAAATCAGTATCTTATACAAATAATGGGGGCTAAATGGGGGCTAGCAAAAGTGCTGGAAACGGCCGTTTTCGACTCTGATAGTGCCGCTTAAAGCCCTTTCCGATTACTGTATATCCATACAGTTAACTCAACTATCCGCACTTGGCTTAGGACGACTCCTATACTGTATATCCATACAGTAAATGTGCTGCATTCCGCAGCACCCACCACCGCCCGGAGTTGCCACCATGTCCGATACTCGCGCCATCAAGTACATCATCGTGCCCTACCGCAAGGGCAAGAGCGACACGCTCCTGCCCGGCGAGATCCGACAGGCATCGAGCGAAGTCGGCGCTATTCGCATTGCCAGCGCCATGGCATCGAGCTTCGCCGGCGTTGCAGCCTATGAGGTCTTGGTGGACGAGGAAACAGGCGAGATGAATTCGCCCCGAATCCTCGCGCAGGAAGGGAGCATCCCCGCTCTCGGCGAGTGACGAAATGGCCATGTCCATCTTCCTCGAATCCCACTTCCTGCCCGGCGACACGGCCCAGCTGCGCCTCGACTGCGAAAGCGTCACGGTAATGGCCAGTGCTGTGACCGTGCAAGGCATTGAGACGCGCCACATCGAGAAGATGGCGTGGACGGCCGATTACCGTCGTTCGAGCAGGACGGCCAGCACCACCGGATCAGGGTGGCCCGGCCGGCCGTGAAAACGCCGCTGCGCGCGCGGCTCCCGCGCCGCTGACTAGCGGCATCCGCCTCGCCATGCCCCCCGACACCCCAGAGAATTGGGTACGCGCGCTGCGCCATCCATTCGCGGCGGCACGCCGGATGCCTATGGCAATCCGTTCAGCATGCAGCTGTACCTCCTGGATCCTCACGGCCAGCCAGTCCACACCCTGGACGGCAACGCGCATCATGAATTTCTGAGGGGCTGGTTCAAACGTTTCGTGCTGCGCACTGACCTTCCCGAGCAGGATGCCCGCGTCTGGACATGCTTCTGCCCATGGTCAGACACGATGAGCGACAAGCCGGTCTTCGTTACCCACCTGGCCGGCGGCGGCATCGACAAGATCTTCACCTCGGCGACGTGGCAAGAGGCGCAGGACAAGCACCAGCGCGTCTCGGAAAAGGCGCAGCGGGTGTTGCCGCTCACGCCCCTGCCAGGAGATGAGGAGGCGCACTAACTATGCCCCGCTGCAGCGCCAGCTGCTGCGCGACGTCTTCGGCGTCGAGCCGCCGCCCCTGGACTATCCGCCCGAGACCTGGCCGGACTATGCCGCACCGATCATCGTGGACAACGGCGACGGCGCGCGCCAGGCGCCGACGGGAACGTTCGGCATGGTGCCGAAGGCCCGCATCCCGCCGGGCGTGGCCAAGTTCGACACCACCAACGCGCGATCGGAGACAGTCGACGAGAAGCGCTCGTTCTCCGGACCGTGCCGGCGCCGCGGGCGCCGAGAGCGAAGGCGGCCGAGTAGACCCGCCCGCGAACACTCCATGGAATAGCTTCGGAGATGGAGCGATGACTAGGCTGATTTCAAGATTTCCACTGTCACTAGCTTTCATCGCCGCACTCGTGAACTTGGCATCGTGCAACCAGAAAACGCCTTACGAGCGCGAGGTGCAATGCCGCACGACATGTGGCGAGCAAGGAAAATATGGAACATTGGAGACAACACGGCCTCGGCCCCCGGCGTCCAAGGCCCCGCTACCAATTGAATACGAGTGCGTCTGTTCCTGATGGCAATCCGCTGGCGATGCAGCTGGAGAGCATCGTGGGGAAGTGCGCGGGCAACACCTATCGGGTCAGCGCGCGCGACATGGTGAAGATCAAACGGCCGGGAGCGGTGCCGGCGCAGCGGTTCTACAGGAAGACTCAATAACAAAGGGCGCCCTCAGGCGCCCCCGGCGGCGGTCAATGACTGTTCCCGTCCGAGTCTCCACCCCAGCCACCTCCAGCGCGCGTTTGCAGTGTATCAAGGGCGCCTCAGCGCGCATCCCTACTTAGGCAGGGATTGATGGCGCCACCAGGGAATCGTAGGCCACGCTCGCACGCGTACTTCGTACTCCAGATCCTCTGCCCCTCGCGGCTCCGCTACGCCTCCCTTCATCGGAGGGGTACTGATATTGCTGCGACGCACCACAATCAATCCCGGCGACAGATTGACCCCGTTGCCAATCCTCGAGGGTGTAGGTGTCTACCCTGCCGCCTACACCCCCTTTTTCCCTCCGATCTTCACAGCCCCCGACTACCGCCGCTCACTACGAGGGCGCCTGCGATGATCCAGTCAGCGCGTCATGAGTGCGCTCGCAGGCTTGGCCGGCGATGCGGGCGGCGTCAGCATATCCAGCCAGGATTCCCGCGCGCTGGTCAGCGCGGCCGAGCACGTCGGCAAGCACTCCGAGGGGGCCAGCTAGCGCAGCTGCACGCGGCCCTACCCGCCGGAGTTGATGGATGCCGAGGCGTCGCCGCGCGCGAAGGCGAGCTCAGTAACCGGAGAGTGCCTCCTCACCCCGCTCGATGGGCTCAAACCAATGTGGTAGGAGTGTCCCTTCAATGCGATAGGCGAGCCCCTTCAACTCCAAGGCCGATATCAACCCTACGGTGCCTCTCATATGCTTTAGGCATGCTGGCGAGGCCACCCGTCCTCGATCAGCCGCTGTGCCGCGACTCGCATACTCGGTCGCGGCACTTTTTTGCGGTACAACCTGTCCTGGAAGGACTATGGGACGTCGCCCTATGGCGACCGGGCGCCGCGCGCCTACAACGGAAGCACTTGTGGTGGTCAAGTTTTTTCAGACAGGTGTTTAGGTTGTCTGGTGCTTTAGCTTGTCCTCGTATTTCTGCGGCGATTCATAGCCCAGCGTCGAATGCAATCGCACCGGGTTGTAGAAGCCAACGATGTACTGCGTGATGTCGCGCCGGGCCTCGGCCCGGTCGACGTAGCGCTTCTGCCATACGCGCTCCATCTTCAGATTCAGGAAGAAGCGCTCCATTACAGCGTTGTCCCAGCAGTCGCCCAAGCGGCTCATGCTGCAAACCAGTCCGTGGTGCGCCAGCAAGCCCTGATACTCCTCGCTGGCATACTGGGCGTTGACGGTAGTGGTTTTACTCCAACAGGCCGCTCGACTATGTTTCTTAGATCGGCACGCTAATATCTTCAATTGCAGGAACAAGAGGACCGTAAATGGCTACACAGAGAAGGGCTGCGCCTCCCGCGAAGAAGGGGACCACCAAGCAATCCAAGGCGATGACCAAGCCTACGTCTGCACCTCGCGCCTATGTTCTGCAGGAGGATGTTCCCGCGTATGCACTGGATGATGCGCTACGCGTGCCGAGAGCCATTTTGGATAACTACGGAGGGTCTGCTTCGTCCGCGCTCGATGTCGCATCGGCCCTGAACCTGCAACCTGGGAGTAGCCAGTTTCGCATGCTGTGCGGGGCCTCAATCGCATATGGCCTAACCGAAGGCGGATACAACGCTGCCTCGATAACACCAACACCTCTAGCAAAGCGTATCCTCAGCCCGCTTGAAGAGGGAGATGACCTTTCGGCTAAGAGGGATGCGATTCTCAAGCCGAGAATTTTGCGGGAGTTCCTCTCAAAATACTCAGGCTCGTCACTGCCACGTGTGGATATTGGTCACAACGTATTGAAAGCCATGGGGGTTCCAAGTGAGCGAGTCTCTGCAGTATGGGATCTAATTCTCTCGACTGCTGATAGCGTTGGTTTCGTGCGGACCATCAAGGACAAGCAGTACATTGATCTCGGTGGAACAAAGCCAACAAGCGAGAAGCCTCAGGCCGATCCTATGGCACAGATCGTGACGCCGGATGCGCTTCCCGAGGCTGCATACGAGCAGCCCGCACTGCCGCCCTCGGAGAGGGTAAACACAGCCCCGCAAAGCGACACAGGAAGTCGGCGCGTTTTCATCACGCACGGTAAAAACACGGCGTTCATCGAGCCGATAAAGAAGCTGCTCGGTTTTGGCGAGATGATCCCTGTCGTTTCGGTTGAGAAGCAGAGCGTTTCACAGCCGGTGCCTGACAAGGTGATGAATGATATGCGTAGCTGCAGCGCAGCCATAATCCACGTAGATGGCGAGCAAACGCTGATCGACCAAGAAGCGAAGCCGCACACAGTCATTAACCCAAACGTTCTGATTGAGATTGGTGCCGCAATGGCACTTTACGGGAGGCGCTTCATTCTGTTGGTTCGAAATGGCGTAAAACTCCCCTCCAACCTGCAAGGTCTCTATGAAGTCCGGTACGACGGCGAGGCACTGGACGGAGACGTCACCATTCGATTGATCGAAGCAATCAACGACATGAAAAGCACCCCTCTTCCAGGTCAAGTTTCTGTATAAGGGTAGGGTCGGCAGTTCAAGACAGACTGCCGGCCCTGCATGACTCAGCGCCTCGGGTAGACCCGCTTGAGTTCAACTGGATACCTGACTTGCGCCAGCGCATCGGCCATGCCCTTCAGGCGGATATGGGTGTACGTCGTCGCCCCAGTTGAGCCCGTGGGCACATGGCCCAAGATGGCATCCGTGGTTTCCTGTCCAATATGCAAGGATGCAAGCTCGGACCGGACGGTATGCCGGAAAGCGTGGAATGTCTCCAGTTCATCCGTAATGCCGATCTCATCAAGTCGGATGCGGAACCACTCTCCGAACACCGCTGCCGACCCCTTGCTCGTGTTGTTCAGGGCCGGGAACAGATGCGTATGTCTCGCCTCTCTCATGGCCTGAACGTACTCAAGAAACCCAAGCCGCACCAGCTCAGGATGGATAGGCAAATGCCTCTCACTGGCCTAAGTTTTGCGGGTGGCCCCCTCTGCCCAACCGTGAATCGAAAGCACGTTGATCCCATTCACGTCGATCACATCGCCAACCCCGAGTTGCCCAAGCTCCCCGAGACGGGCGGCAGAGTAAAGCCCCATCAACGGGAGCCAGTACGCAGCCCAGCCGGCTGCATTGCGATGCTCGGGAAGTTCCCCTCGCTCACAGATGGCCCCGGAGAACAGGCAACGAATATCAGCATGGGTAAATGGGAGTCGCTTCTTGGAGTTCTTGACCGAGATGGTGAGCGAGGCCCAAGGATGGGCAGGGAGCCTCCCTTGTACGGCCTGTAGCCGATCCAGTGCCGCCTCCGACAAGCTACCGTCCTCGGTGGGTCGCTGCGCCTCTGGGACAACCTCGGGATCATTAGACGTGGTGAAGAACCGTTGAGGCCGGTCAATGGCTGCTAGCAGACTGCGAGCGGCGTCCGGCGTGTACCGGAGCGCGTAGTCCTTAGCAAGGATTGTGTGCCGCGCTCGGGCGACGATGTATTCCGCTAGGGTCTTGGGAACCTCGGAGACTTTTGGAGCCCTCAGGGCGTCCTTGGCCCTAAGGAACTCAGCCTCGAAGCCTGCGCGAAGCGAAAGCGCCTCCACTCGGGCCACTTCGGGATCCCGGGTCTTCAGGGAGACGTTACAGCGCAGCCTGTTGCCGTTGTAGGGAGGTTGGTCTTTGATCGCGTCCGGGACCATAACGCGGAGATACCAAACGCCATTGCGCTGGTATAGGCCCGGGATTTTCCGCTGAGGCTTTGGGCTTGCCATAAGTGCTTTCCGATCCCTGTGTGTCATTGGATCAGTGCTGCACTATTGTGCCACAAGCCCTTGATTTAGCTGGAAATTCTTGATTTTATTGGTGCGAGGGAGGGGACTCGAACCCCTACACCATTGCTGGCGTCAGGACCTAAACCTGGTGCGTCTACCAATTTCGCCACCCTCGCAGTCCCTGCGGCGTGCATCCCTGACGGGAGGCCGCTGTGCTCGTTGTCTTACAGGCGTGCCGGGCAGCGTGAGAGATATCACAAGAGCACAAAAGCAAACAGGCGGCTGAAACTGCCCGCCTGGCTTTGTTACCTGTGCTGCCGGCGCACTTGCGCATGCAGCGCAACGAGGCAGCGGATTCTAGCGCAAAGCGCCGCTGGAATCCAGCCCCCTCGTGCTGCCGGGGGCATCTCTTGGGCTATGTCTTCGCGCTGACCTTGGTTTTGATGAATGCCAGCACCAGGACGGTGGAGCAGGCTTCCAGCGCGGCGACAAAGTACAGGCCGGAGGAAAGCTGGCCGGTGCTGGTTTTGAACCAGCCGATCATGTAGGGCGCGACGAAGCCGGCGAGGTTGCCGATGGAGTTGATGAGGGCGATGCCGCCGGCGGCGGCGGTGCCGGCGAGGAAGGCGGAGGGCAGCGACCAGAAGACCGGGAAGGCGGCGAGGATGCCGACGGAGGCGATGGTGAGCGCCACCATGGCAAGCACCGCGCTGTGCAGCCACATGCCGGTGAGCACAAGGCCGGCGGCGGCCATCAGGGTGGCTAGCGCGCAGTGCAGGCGGCGTTCGCCGGTGCGGTCGGAGTGGATGCCGTTCCAGACCATGGCGAGGGTGCCTGCGATGAAGGGAATGGCGGAGACGAGGCCGATCTGCAGGTTGCCCTTGACGCCGAGTTCTTTGATGATGGATGGCGACCAGAAGGCGATGGTGGCATTGCCGCTGACCACGCAAAAGTAGATGGCGGCGCAGATCCAGACGCGCGAGTTGGTGAAGGCGGCGCGCAGCGAGGAGTGCTTGGCGGGGTCGCGGTTTTCGGCTTCGATCTCGCGGGTGACGAGGTCGCGTTCGCTGGGAGTGAGCCATTTGGCGCTGATGGGCTTTTCGGGCAGGAACATCAGCACGGCGATGCCGGCGAGCACGGAGGGGATGCCTTCGATGACAAACAGCCATTGCCAGTTGGCGAGGCCGTCGACGCCTTCCATGCTGCTCATGATGAAGCCGGCGAGCGGGCCGCCGATGACGCCGGCGATGGCAAACGAGGTCATGAACAGGCCGTTGATGCGGGCGCGGCGCTGGGCGGGGAACCAGTAGGTGAGGTAGAGCACGACGCCGGGAAAGAAGCCGGCTTCGAACACGCCGAGCAGGAATCGCAGCGCGTAGAACTGCATGGGGGTCTTGACGAAGATCATCGCCATGGAGGCGAAGCCCCACAGGATGGTGATACGGGCGAGCGTGCGGCGCGCGCCGATTTTTTCCAGCAGGAGGTTGCTGGGGACTTCGAACAGGAAGTAGCCGATGAAGAAGATGCCGGCGCCGAAACCGTACACGGCTTCGCTGAATTGCAGGTCTTGCAGCATCTGCAGCTTGGCAAAACCGACATTGACGCGGTCGATCCAGGCGAGCACGAACAGGAACACCAGGAAGGGAATCAGCCGCACCGCGATCTTGCGGTAGGCCTCGTTGCGCTCTGCCGGGGTGTGGGCCGGGCTCTCCAGGGCGCCAGGGGCGCCGGTCATCACGGAAGACATCGGTGGTACTCCTTGGGTGTTGATTGACGGGGCCGCGCTGCTTGGTCGCGGCCCTCGGTCTTTTCTTCTATCTTCTGGCTACTACGCGTTACTGCAGCGCGGCTTCGATGGCGCCGGCCACCTGCAGCACGCGCGCGTCGCGCCCGTTCAGGCCGCCGACGCTCAGCCCCATGCCCTGCTCCGCCGCCGGCATGGGCAGCGATACGGCGCAGCCGTCGAGGAAATTGAGCACACTCGGGTTGCGCAGCACGAGCCCGTTGGTGGCGAAGAAGGCTTCGTCGCTTTGCAGGGCATCGAGCCGGGGCGGACGCACGGCGACCGTGGGCATCAGCCAGGCGTCGGCTTCGCGCAGCAGGTCGGCGGCGCGAGCCTGCATGGCGCGGCGTTCGGCCAGCAGTTCGATGTAGTCGGCGGCGCCGAGTTGCTCGCCGCGGCGGATGCGCATGGCGACGCGCTGGTCGTAGGCATTGCCGCGTTCGGCCAGCAACAGCTTGTGCCAGTGCCAGGCTTCGGCTGCCGTGAGGCCGCCGGCGGCGTTGATCTGCGGCAGGCGCTTGAGCTCGGGGAATTCAAACGGGACGATCTGCGCACCGAGCCGGGAGAGCGTGGCGAGCGCGGCGTCAAAGGCTTGGGCGACTTCGGCGTCGAGGCCGTCGCACACGAAATCGCGGGTCACGAGCAGACGCAGCCCGGCCAGCGGCGCGGGACGGCTGTCCAGCGTTTCGCCGCTGACGATGGCGTCGAACGCGGCGCAGCAGGCAACCGAGCGCGCGAGCGGGCCGGCGGAGTCGAGCGAGGTCGACAGTGGCACGGCGCCGGCCAGCGGCACGCGGCTTGCGGTGGGCTTGAAGCCGGTCAGGCCGCAGAACGCGCTGGGGATGCGGATGGAGCCGCCGGTGTCGGTGCCGAGCGCCGCAACGGCCATATCGAGCGCCACGCTGACCGCGCCACCGGACGTGGAGCCACCCGCGATGCGTGCTTCGTCGAAGGGCGTGCGGGGCGTGCCGTAGTGCGGGTTCAGGCCGAGGCCGGAGAACGCGAACTCGCTCATATTGGTGCGCCCGATCAGCACGGCGCCGGCGGCGCGCAAGCGCGCCACCACGGGCGCGTCGGCGCTGGCGGGCTCGCCCGTGAGCGCTTTCGAGCCGGCCCGGGTCACCTGCCCTTTTACGTCGAACAGGTCCTTGACGGAGACCGGCAGCCCGGCCAGCGGCGATGCCACCAGCCCCGCGGCACGCGCCTGGTCGGCGGCGCGGGCCGCGGTCAGCGCGCCGGCGCCGTCGACTTCCAGGAAGGCGGTGCCGCCAGCGTTACGGTGGCCGTCGATGCGAGCCAGTGCCTGCTCGGTCAGCGCAACGCTGGTGGTGCGCCCGGCGGCCAGGTCGGCGGCAAGCGCGGCGATGGTTGGCAGCGTGGTGCTCATGGTGCGACCGCCAGGCTTTCCACGCGATAGGCATGGCGCAGCGTGCGCTTGAGCACCGGATCGTGGAGTTCGACTTCAAAGGCTTCGCCGCTGCCCAGTTCGCCAATCACAGCTTGCGTGCCGCAGAACATGGCGGTGCCCACCGGCAGCTTGTCTTCGCCGGTGAGGCGCTGGATCAGGTCGCGCGGGTCCAGCAGGCGCGTGACCAGCCCTTCCTGGTAGAGCTCGCGCTGGCCGTTGCGGGTGCGCCAGCAGCGCATCTGCAACTGGTCCCAGTGCGCGGCGACATCGTCGAAGCGCCAGACTTCGGTGCCCAGGGGCTTGGCGCACATCTGCTTGGAGACGGTAACGTCATAGGCTTCGACCTTGCGGTCGGTGTGGTCGGAGCCCACGCCGATGTACATCGCGTCCTTGGCCGCCAGCAGCACGAACTCGATTTCGCCGGAGGAGTCTTCGCGCGGCACTTCGAGCAACGCGCTGGTGGTCAGCAGCGAGGCGGCCAGCGGGTAGAAGCATGGCACGGTGCTCGGCGGCTTGACGCCGATCTCTTCGAGCTCGCGGATGTGGTGGTTGACGGCGTCGGCGTCGCGGCCGGTCCAGCCGGCGATGATGAGGCGCTGGATATCGAGGACGAGTTCACCCTCGCCGGCTACCTGGAATTGAAGTGTCGGCATTGCTCACTACCTGTTGCGGTTGTTGCGGTTGTTGCGGTTGTTGCGGTTGTTGCGGTTGTTGCGGAAAAAAACGGTCAGATGGTCCGGATGATGTTCTTCCGGAATTCGTCAATGTGTTCGCGGATGGCCTCGCGCACCGCCGGCACGTCGCGCCGCTCCAGGGCATCGATGATCACCAGGTGCTCCTGGTAGACGTTCTCCAGGTGCTGCGGGTCGGACAGCGAGAGAAACCAGAAGCGCGCCTGCTTCTCGTGCAGGCCGCGCAGCAGGTCGGCCAGCACGCGATTGCGCGAGGCGGCCGACATGGCGGTATGGAACTTGAGGTCGAGCGCGGCCAGGCCGGTAATGTCGCGCCGCGCGATCAGGTCGGGCGAACGGTCGACGATCTCGCGCATGGCCTTGAGATCGCTCTCGTGGGCGCGCTCGCAGGCCAGCGTGGCGCACAGCACTTCGTTGGTGGCGCGCACTTCGATCATGTCGAGCACTTCGTTGAGCGACAGTGGCGAGACCAGCACGCCCTTGCGCGGCAGGATCGACACCAGCCCTTCCACTTCCAGCCGGTGCAGCGCCTGGTGCACGGGGGTGCGGCCAATGCCGAGCAAGGCCGCGACCTGGGCTTCGTTGAGCGGCTCGCCGGGACGGAATTCGCAGGAAATGATGCGCCGCTTGATCTCGGCATAGGCCTGCTCGCGCAGCGCGGCGCCAGTGGCGGCGCGCGAGGCTGGCTCAGGGGTGTGATCGGCGCCGCCGACCAGCCGGATCGGGTTCGACATGGTGATTCCCGCAGTGTTGAAGTTGTTGTGATACTAGTCTGATATTTCACTGATCGTCAACAAATCAGGAATGCGGGTAAACACTGAAGAGGAGCGAATCGACGGCATTGCACTGTCGCGCATGCGCTGCATTTCTCGCCCGCTCGCAACCAGGATAATTCTCCGGAAGCCTTATAGAACAAGGCATTCGAGCGACATAAGGAAGATCGCGCGCCAAAATCGGAGGGGCGGTTGCAGCGCCGCTATTCCCAAAGAAAGACGACCCGAATATCATGGACGGAACCCATACGAATCGATAATCGATTCAGTCGTATATTGGTGCAATATGCACTCATCGTGGTGCAGGCCTTCCCAGCGATGGTGCCCGTCACTGGTACGAAGACTCGGAAGACCCGGAAGACTCGGCGGAACGCGAACATGAACCGGCAAGACCATCAGGAAAACGGCGGCGCAGCGCCGGCCATCGACACGGAAAGCGACGAAAAGACCACTCGTCCGGACCCACTTTTCAATCAGTCGCTGGAGAAGGGGCTGGAAGTGCTGCGGGCTTTCAGCGCGGTCCATCGCACCCTCACGCTGGCCGAACTGGCGGGGCTGACCGGCATGACCAAAAGCTCCGCGCAACGCACCGTGCATACGCTGGAAACGCTGGGCTATGTGGCCAAGCACCCGCAGACGCGGCGCTTCCGGCTGACGCCCAAGGTGATGGAGATCGGCTACAACTACCTGTCCGCCGACGCGCTGATCCAGGTCGCCAGCCCTTACCTGTCGCAGCTCGCCAATGCCAGCGGCGAGACCGCCAACCTGACCGAGCCGGTGGGGCTGGAGATGGTCTACGTGGCGCAGTTGATGACGTCGAAAACCATCCCGGTGCTGACGCCCGTAGGCATGCGCATCCCGATGTACTGCACCAGCAGCGGCCGCGCGTACCTGAGCACGTTGCCCGACGATCAGGTGATGGCCATGCTGCAGGACTCGGCCCGGGTGGCGCGCACGCCGGCCACGCTGACCGATGTGGCGGCGATCTTCGAGACGGTGGTGGCTTGCCGGAAGGTGGGCTACGCCTGCAACAACGAGGAGTTGTTCCTGGGCGATATGGGCGTGGGCGCGGCCATCGTCAACAGCCAGGGGCAGGCGGTGGGCGCGGTGCATGTGTCGCCGCCGGCCAGCCGCTGGAGCATGGCCGAGGCGCAGAAGAAGCTGGCGCCGATGGTGATCGAATGCGCGTGGGCGATCTCGCGTTCGATCGCCCACTGAGAAGTTGAATCGCTAACTCGCTAACTCGCTTTAGCGCGCGTGCTCCAGCATCGCTTGCAGCAGCACATTGGCGCCGGCCTCGATATGCTCGGGCAGCGCGTCTTCCAGCTCGTTGTGGCTGATGCCGTCCTTGCACGGCACGAAGATCATGCCGGTGGCCGCGCGCTGCGCCACGTACACGGCGTCGTGCCCGGCGCCGCTGACCACGTCCATGTGCGGCAGGCCCAGCGCGGCCGCGGCGCGGCGCACGCTGTCCACGCATGCCGGCGCGAACACGCAGGGCTCGAACTTCACCACCTGGCGGATCGACACGTCTACCGCGCCACGCTGCGCAATCTGCGCGAACGACGCGCGCATGGCGGCGTCCATGCGGTCCAGCCCATCCTGCGAGAGATTGCGCAGGTCCACGGAAAAATCCACGCGGCCCGGAATCACGTTGCGTGAGTTGGGGGTGACCTGCACGTAGCCTACCGTGCCGCGCCCGTGCGGAGCCTCCGCCACGGCGATGCGGTTGACTTCATCGATCATGCGGGCGGCCGCCAGCATGGCGTCGTGGCGCAGCGCCAGCGGCGTGGGGCCGGCGTGGGCATCCATGCCGGTCACGGTGACGTCGTACCATTGCTGGCCGAGCGCGCCCGAGACCACGCCGATCGGCAGCCCGGCGGCTTCCAGCACCGGCCCCTGCTCGATATGCGCCTCGAAATAGGCCGCGAACATGCCGCCCGGCACGTCGCCCACGGGCTGCTCGCCGCGGTAGCCGATCTGCTCCAGTGCTTCGCCCACGCTGATGCCGTCGAGGTCGCGCTGGGCACGGATGAACGCCGCCTCGAACACGCCGGCAAAAGCGCCCGAGCCCATCATCACGGGGGTAAAGCGGGTGCCCTCCTCATTGGTCCAGAACGCCAGCTCCAGTGGCGCGCGGGTGACGATGCCCAGGTCGTTGAGCGTGCGCATGACCTCCAGGCCAGCCAGCACGCCGAAGTTACCGTCGAACTTGCCGCCCGAGGGCTGGGTGTCGATGTGGCTGCCGGTGGCCACCGCAGCCGCATGGAGATCGCTGCCGGCACGGCGCGCGAACACGTTGCCTACCTCGTCGGTGCGCACGTCGAGCCCGGCCTCGCGGCACCAGCCGACCACCAGGTCGCGGCCCTGGCGGTCCAGCTCGGTCAGCGCGATGCGGCACACCCCGCCCTTGGGCGTGGCGCCGATCTGCGCGAGGTCCATCAGCGATTGCCACAGGCGTGCTGCGTTGATGCGGGGAAGGTGTTGCTGATCCATGTCGGGAAGCCGGTTGGTTGGGAGTCAGACAGGGAAGTCAGCAAAAAACAGGCCATGGCAAGAACAGCAGCGGCACAACGCTCGGGCGCAGGCTCAGGCATTGGCACTGGCGTAGGCACTGGCATAGGCACTGGCATATGACTTGCTTAACTGCTCCCGTCTCCCCTTCCCCCCACCCAGGAGCTTTGCCCGTGACCGTTTTCTCTTCCGACTCCGTAAGAAGCGTGAAACCCGGCCTGAAGTCCATCGCCGCCGCTGCTGCGATCACCGCCGTCTCGATCCTCGCCTTGCCGGGCACCGCGATGGCCGAGAAGGTGCTGCGCATCGGCATGACCGCCGCCGACATCCCGCGCACGCTGGGTCAGCCCGACCAGGGCTTCGAAGGCAACCGCTTCACCGGCATCCCGATGTACGACGGGCTGACCCAGTGGGACCTGTCCAAGGCCAACGGCCCCAGCCTGCTGATTGCCGACCTGGCCACGGAATGGAAGGTCGATGCCAAGGACAAGACCCGATGGATCTTCAAGCTGCGCCCCGGCGTGAAATTCCACGACGGCTCGCCGTTCAACGCCGACGCCGTGGTGTGGAACGTGGGCAAGGTGCTCGACAAGACCGCCAGGCAGTTCGACCCCAGCCAGGTTGGCGTGACCGCCTCGCGCATGCCGACGCTGCGCTCGGCCAAGAAGATTGACGACCTCACGGTGGAGCTGGTTACGTCGGAGCCGGACTCATTCCTGCCCTACAACCTGAGCAACCTGTTCATGGCCTCGCCCACACAGTGGGACAAGAAGCTGGCAGCAGTACCGGCCTCGGTGAGCGATCCGGCCGAGCGCTCCAAGCAAGCCTGGGTGGCCTTTGCCGCCGATGCTTCCGGCACCGGTCCCTTCAAGATGAGCCGCTTCGTGCCGCGCGAGCGCCTGGAGATGGTCAAGAACGCGCAGTACTGGGACGCCAAGCGCGTGCCCAAGATCGACAAGGTGGTGATGCAGCCGATGCCGGAGGCCAACGCCCGCACCGCCGCGCTGCTGTCGGGCCAGGTCGATTGGATCGAGGCGCCGGCACCGGATGCCGTGGCGCAGATCAAGAGCCGCGGCTTTGAGGTCTACGCCAATGCCCAGCCGCATATGTGGCCGTGGCAGCTGTCGTTCGCGCCCGGGTCGCCCTGGCTCGACAAGCGCGTGCGCCAGGCGGCCAACCTGTGCGTGAACCGCGAGGGCCTGAAGACCTTGCTGGGCGGCTACATGGCCGAATCCAAGGGCATCGTCGAAAAGGGCAACCCGTGGTGGGGCAACCCCGCGTTCGATATCAAGTACGACGCCAACGCCGCGCGCAAGCTGATGCAGGAGGCCGGCTACTCGGCCGCCAAGCCGATGAAGGTAAAGGTGCAGGTGTCGGCCTCGGGCTCCGGCCAGATGCAGCCGCTGCCGATGAACGAGTACGTGCAGCAGAACCTGAAAGCGTGCTTCATCGACGTCGACTTTGACGTGGTCGAGTGGAACACGCTGTTCACCAACTGGCGCATCGGCGCCAAGGACCCGAGCGCGCATGGCGCCAGCGCCATCAACGTAAGCTTTGCGGCGATGGACCCGTTCTTTGCCATGGTCCGTTTTGTCAGCACCAAGACGCAGCCCCCGGTCTCGAACAACTGGGGCTACTTCGGCAACGCGGAGTTCGACAAGCTGATCGAAACGGCGCGCACGTCCTTCGACGAGAAGGCGCGCGACACGGCACTGGCCAAGCTGCATGCCCGCATCGTGGAAGAAGCGCCGTTCGTGCTGATCGCGCATGACGTAGGCCCGCGCGCGATCTCCAGGAAGGTCAAGGGCGTGGTGCAGCCGCAGAGCTGGTTTATCGACATCGCCACCATGTCGATGGACTGAGGCGTGCTACGCGCCGAGCACCGGGCCGTGCACCAGGCCGAGCACCAAGCGGCCAGCGCGCGTGGCCGGTCCCGGGCCGGCCACGCGCAGCGCAATCCAGAAGATGCCAGGCCGGCATGCATCGGCCTGGCTCCCCGAGAAACCACGGCAGGCAATGCTCGCCTTCCCCCCCGGCCACGAACATGCTCTACCTGCTCCGCCGCATCGTCTACGCGATCCCCATCCTGCTCGGGGTCGCCCTGCTCTGCTTCTCGCTGGTCCATATCGCGCCAGGCGACCCGCTGGTGTCGGTGCTGCCGCCCGACGCCTCCGAGGACCTGCGCCGCCAGCTCACCGCGCTCTATGGCTTCGATAAGCCCTTCCTCGAACAATTCCTGCACTGGCTCACCCGCGCGCTGCACGGCGACCTGGGCACCTCCATCGCCACCAACCGCCCGGTGATGAGCGAGGTGATGACGGCGGTGATCAACTCGGTCCGGCTGGCCGCGGTAGCCACGCTGATCGGCTTTACCTTGGGCTGCCTGTTCGGCTTCGTGGCGGGCTACTTCCGCGATTCCGCGGCGGACCGCACGGCCTCCTTCCTGTCGGTCTTCGGCGTGAGCATGCCGCACTACTGGCTGGGCATGGTGCTGGTGATCGTGTTCTCCGTGTTCCTCGGCTGGCTGCCCGCCACCGGCGCCGGCCCTGGTGGCTCCAGCGACTGGGCATGGAACTGGGAGCATATCCAGTACATGGTGCTACCGGCGGTGACGATGTCGGTGATCCCGATGGGCATCGTGGCGCGCACCATCCGCGCGCTCGTGGCTGAAATCCTCTCGAACGAATTCATCGTCGGCCTCAAGGCACGCGGCTTGTCGGAGCTGGCGGTGTTCCGCCATGTGCTGAAGAACGTCGCGCCCACCGCACTGTCGGTGATGGGCCTGCAGCTCGGCTACCTGCTCGGCGGCTCGATCCTGATCGAGACGGTGTTCTCCTGGCCCGGCACGGGCTTCCTGCTCAACTCGGCGATCTTCCAGCGCGACTTTCCGCTGCTGCAGGGAACCATCCTCGTGCTCGCCGTGTTCTTCGTGCTGCTGAACCTGCTGGTCGATGCACTGCAGACCTTGTTCGACCCGCGCATCCAGCGCAACTGACGCCATCAAGGAAACCCGGGAGCCCCCATGGAAATGACTCTGAAAAAGCCCGCCCTTGTGCCCGTCGTGCAGCGCTCGCCTGGCTACTGGGCCACGGTGGGCAAACGCCTGCTGCGCAACAAGCTGGCCATGCTGGCCGCGCTGATCCTGCTGGCGCTGGTGTTGATGGCGATCTTCGCGCCCGTGCTGATGCCGGCCGATCCGTATGCCGCCTCGATCATGAAGCGCCTCAAGCCGATCGGCACGGAGCACTACCTGCTTGGCACCGACGAACTGGGGCGTGACCTGCTGTCCCGCCTGATGCTGGGCGCGCGCCTGTCGCTGTTCATGGGCATCACGCCGGTGCTGATCGCCTTTGTGATCGGCAGCGCGCTGGGCATCGTCGCGGGCTATGCCGGCGGCTGGACCAATACCGTGATCATGCGGCTGGTCGACATCCTGTACGCCTTCCCCTCGGTGCTGCTGGCCATCGCGCTGTCGGGCACGCTCGGCGCAGGCGTGGGCAATGCGCTGCTGTCGCTCACCATCGTGTTCGTGCCGCAGATCGTGCGCGTGGCGGAGAGCGTGACCACGCAGGTACGCAACCGCGAGTTCGTCGACGCGGCGCGCGCCTCGGGGGCGTCGTCGCTGACCATCGTGCGCGCCCACGTGCTCAACAATGTGCTGGGGCCGATCTTTGTCTACGCCACCAGCCTGATCTCGGTGTCGATGATCCTGGCCTCGGGCTTGTCTTTCCTCGGCCTCGGCGTCAAGCCGCCCGAGCCGGAATGGGGCCTGATGCTTAACACGCTGCGCACGGCGATCTATACGCAGCCGCTGGTTGCCGCCCTGCCCGGCGCCATGATCTTCCTGACCTCGATCTCCTTCAACCTGCTCGCCGATGGCATTCGCTCGGCGATGGAAATCAAGGACTGATGCCATGATGGAAACCTTGCAAGACGCGGTACCCGATGCATTGGCCCACACCGATGTCGGCGGCCCCGCGCAACCGCTGGTGATCGCGCGCGACCTGATCAAGCACTTCCCGCTCAAGTCGAAACTACCCTGGCGCAGCGGTGGCGAAGTCCGCGCCGTCGACGGCGTCAGCTTCGAGGTGAGAAAGGGCGAAACGCTTGGCGTGGTCGGCGAGTCCGGCTGCGGCAAGTCCACCACCGCGCGGCTGCTGATGCAGTTGATCGCGCAAAACAGTGGCGAGCTGATTTTCGATGCGCTGGGCGTGGGATCGGCGCAGCTGCCGATGAAGCGCTACCGCAGCCAGGTGCAGATGGTGTTCCAGGACAGCTACTCCTCGCTCAATCCGCGCCTGACCATCGAGGAATCCATTGCCTTTACCGCGCGCGTGCACGGCATCGACGCGGGCGAAGCCAGCGCGCGGGCACGCGCCCTGCTGGACCGCGTGGGCCTGGAGCCGGCGCGCTTTGCCGGGCGCTATCCGCACGAGCTGTCCGGCGGGCAGCGCCAGCGGGTGAACATCGCGCGGGCGCTGGTGCTGCGCCCGCGCCTGGTGATCCTCGATGAAGCCGTGTCGGCGCTGGACAAATCGGTGGAGGCGCAGGTGCTCAACCTGCTGCTCGACCTCAAGGCCGAGTTCGACCTCACCTACGTCTTCATCAGCCACGACCTGAACGTGATCCGCTACCTGTGCGACCGCGTGATGGTGATGTACCTGGGCAAGGTGGTGGAGGTGGGCGACACCGAAACGCTCTATGCCAACCCCGCGCATCCCTACACGCGTGCGCTGCTGGCCTCGATGCCGGCAATGGACCCGGATCACCGCACCCAGGTCGCGCCGCTGGCGGGAGACCCGCCCAACCCGATCAACCCGCCATCCGGCTGCAGCTTCCATCCGCGCTGCGCCGTGGCGGAGGACGTTTGCTCGCGCCGTGCGCCGCAGTTGTCCGAAGCGCTGGCGGGGCATCCGGTGGCCTGCCTGATGGCTAACGCGGACGGCGGCCACAGCCAGCAGATGCCCGCGGCCGCCAGCCCGCTCGTTGCAGCATCCTGAGGGCCAAATCGTGAATGCACCCGTGAACGTACTCCCGAACGTACCCGTGACCGCACCCAACCACAGCACCGAACCGCAGGCAGCCGCCCCCATGGTGTCGGTGCGCGACCTGCGCGTGACCTTCTCCGGTGGCGGCAAGACCATTCGCGCCGTCAGCGGCGTGTCGCTTGAGGTGGCGGCCGGCGAAACGCTCGCCCTGATCGGCGAATCCGGCTCCGGCAAGAGCGTGACACTGCGCGCGCTGATGCGCCTGCATCCGCCGCGCCGCACCCGCATGGAAGGCGAGATCCGCATCGATGGCACCGACGTCACCGCCCTCGATGGCCGCGGCCTCGCCCGGCTGCGCGGCGGCAAGGTGGCGATGGTGTTCCAGGAACCGTTGCTGGCGCTGGACCCGGTCTACACGATCGGCCAGCAAATCATCGAATGCATCCGCACCCACGCCCGTGTGTCCGCGGCCGAGGCGCGCCAGCGTGCGTTGCGCGCGCTGGAGTCCGTGCGCATTCCCAGCCCGGAGCGGCGCCTGGCGGCTTATCCGCACGAGATGTCCGGCGGCATGCGCCAGCGCGCCATGATCGCGCTGGCGCTGTCGGCCAACCCCAAGGTCCTGCTGGCCGACGAGCCGACCACCGCGCTGGACGCCACCGTGCAGATCCAGGTGCTGATCCTGCTGCGCGAGCTGCAACGCGAGCTTGGCCTGTCGATCGTGTTCGTCACCCATGACATCGGCGCGGCTGTGGAAATCGCCGACCGCGTCGCCGTGATGTACGGCGGGCGCATCGTCGAAGAAGGCCCGATCCGTACCATCCTGCGCGCCGCGCGCCATCCCTATACGATGGCGCTGCTGCAAAGCCGCCAGCACGGCATGGACCGCGGCCAGCGGCTGCAGACCATCGCCGGCTCGCCACCCGATCTGTCGGCCTTGCCGCCGGGCTGCAGCTTTGCCCCGCGCTGCCCGCACGCCCGCGCGCAATGCCTGGAGGCGGTGCCGCGGGCTACCGCGCTGGGTGGCGGGCATAGCGTGAGCTGTGTGCTGGCCAGTGAGCCGGTCGCCCATGCCGAGGCGCTGGCGTAGGCGCTGTCAACCCGCCGTGACGCCGCGGCATGCCGGCACATGCCGTGCAATCCGTGCAATCCGTGCAATCCGTGCATGCCGTGCATGCCGTGCATACGGTGCAATCCGTGCCAATATCGCCTTTACTGATTGCTACCCTAGCCTTCACTTTCACCGCTACCCGCATCCATGACCCTGGCCAGCCATCCCTCCCACGCCTTCCTCCCCTACCCTGACGCACCCGTCGCCAATGCGGCCAGCGGCCCCCTCGCCGGCCTGACCTTCGCCGCCAAGGACCTGTTCGACGTGGCCGGCTACCCAACCGGCGGCGGCAATCCCCATGTGCTGGCCATGTCGGGCATCAAGTCCACCACCGCGCCCACCGTGCAGCGGCTGCTGGATGCCGGTGCGGCCTTCATCGGCAAGACCCATACGGATGAGCTGGCGTTCTCGATGAACGGCAAGAATGCCCACTATGGCGCGCCGGTGAACGGCGCGGCGCCTGGGCGCATCACCGGCGGCTCGTCCTCCGGCTCGGCCTCGGCGGTGTCCAACAAGCTCTGCGACTTCGCGCTCGGCACCGACACCGGCGGCTCGGTGCGCGCGCCGGCCAGCCACTGCGGGCTGTTCGGCATCCGCCCCACGTTTGGCCGGATCTCGCTGGCGCAAACCCTGGCGCTGTGCGACAGCCTTGATACCTGCGGCTTCTTCGCGCGCGACATCGGCATCTTCGCCCGCGTAGCCGACGTGCTGCTCGGCAGCGACCCCCAGCCCCTGCCCGCCAGCCCGCGCCTGCTGCTTGCCGAAGACCTGTTCCGCTTGCCCACCGCCCCCGCGCTGGACGCACTGCTGCCGGTGGTTGGCGGCATCGAGGCCGCCTTCGGCAAGGCCTCGCCCGTCACGGTGGCGGACCGCCCGCTGGAGGACATCTGGTGGGCCTTCCGCTATGTGCAGGGCTGGGAAGCCTGGCAGACCGACGGCGCCATGATCGAGCAATACGGCCTGCAGCTCGGCCCCGACGTGGCCGCGCGGTTCGCGTTCTCCAAGGGCGTCACCGAAGCCCGGTTCGAAGCCTCCAGCGCGATTCGCCGCGCCTTTACCGCGCATCTGGCCGCGCTGCTTGGCAACGACGGCATCCTGATCCTGCCGACCATGCCCGACATCGCCCCGCTGTCCGACGCCGCCGGCGAGGAACTCGAGACCTACCGCAACCTGTCGGCGCAAACGCTGTGCCTGGCACCGCTGTCCGGCTTCCCGCACCTGAGCCTGCCGCTGGCCGGCCGCGCGGGCGCACCGCTAGGCATCTCGCTGATGGGTCCGGCCGGCAGCGACCGCAGCCTGATTGCATTTGCCGAAAAGCTGGTCGCCGCGCTAAGCTGAGCGACCACCCCGATTTCCCCAGGAGAGCCTGAATGGCCAAGATCCGCATTACCGCCGGCGGCTACCAGTTCGTCGCCGAAACCCATCCCGACGCCCCCCTCACCGTGGCGGCCTTCACCAAGCTGCTGCCCTACCGCCAAAAGCTGATCCATGTGCGCTGGAGCGGCGAAGGCTGCTGGATCCCGCTGGGCGAGTTCAAACTGGGCGTGGATTTCGAGAACCACACCAGCCACCCCTCGGTCGGCGACATCCTGTTCTATCCCGGTGGCTACAGCGAGACCGAGATCATCCTGGCGTATGGCAGCTGCTGCTTTGCCAGCAAGATGGGCCAGCTGGCCGGCAACCATTTCCTGACGATCGTGGAGGGCAAGGAGAACCTGCGCGCGCTGGGCACCAAGGTGCTGTGGGAAGGCGCGCAGGATGTCAGCTTCGAGCTGATGTGAGATAGGGCGCGTGCCCGGCGGTTCTGCCGCCAGAGCACGCCCGGGCGCGCGCTCAGCGTGCCAGCACCGCCCCGCCCGGCGCCGGCGCCTTGACCCGGAACCAGGCCGCATACAGCGCCGGCAGGAACAGCAGCGTCAGCGCCGTCGCAATCACCAGCCCGCCCATGATGGCGACCGCCATCGGCCCCCAGAACACGGAGCGCGACAGCGGGATCATGGCCAGCACGGCCGCTGCCGCGGTCAGGATGATCGGGCGGCAGCGCCGCACGGCGGATTCGACGATGGCATCCCACACCGGCTCGCCGGCACGGATGTCCTGCTCGATCTGGTCGACCAGGATCACCGAGTTGCGGATGATCATGCCGAGCAGCGCGGTGATGCCGAGCTGCGCGACGAAGCCCATCGGCGCATTCAGCAGCAGCAGCGTGGCGGCGGCGCCAATCAGGCCAAGCGGCCCGGTCAGGAACACCATCAGCGAGCGCGAGAAGCTGTGCAACTGCAGCATCAGCAGCGTAAAGATCAGGAAGATGCACAGCGGCAGCTGCGCGGCGATCGACGCGCCGGCCTTGCCGCTCTCTTCTTCCGCCCCGGCCACCGTAATGCGGTAGCCCGCCGGCAGCTGCGCGCGCAGCTTATCCAGCTTGGGATTGATCTGCGCCGTCACGGTGGGGCCCTGGATGCCTTCGACCACGTCGGCCTGCACGGTCACGCCAAAGTCGCGGTTCTCGCGCCAGATCACGCCCGGCTCGGAGCGAAAAGCGATGCGCGCGACCTGGGTCAGCGGCACCACGCGGCCGTTGGCGGTGGGCACCTGCATGTTCTGCAGGTCGGACATGGCGTCGCGCTCGTTGCGCGGCGCGCGCATCAGGATATCGATCAGCTTGTCGCCGTCGCGGTATTGCCCCACCGCCACGCCGGTCAGCACGGTCTGGGTCACCCGCGCAATCGCGGTAGTGCTGACGCCGAGCGCGCGCGCGCGGTCCTGGTCGATGTCCAGGCGCAGCACCTTGACGTTCTCGTTCCAGTTGTCGTTGACCCCCACGGTGTTGGGGTTGGCGCTCATCACCGCCCGGACCTCATCAGCCAGCTTGCGCACGCCGGCGGCGTCCGGCCCGATCACGCGGAACTGCACCGGATAGGGCACGGGCGGGCCGTTCGGCAGCAGCTTGACGCGGCCGCGCAATTGCGGGAAATCGCGCGCCAGCAGGTCCACCACGCGTTGGCGCACCCGGTCGCGCAGCGCAACTTCGGCCGGCATCACGATCACCTGCGCCACATTGGTCTGCGGGAAGATCTGGTCCAGCGGCAGGTAGAAGCGCGGCGCGCCGCTGCCAACGAAGGTGGTCAGGCTGGCAATCTCGCGGTCCCCGCGCAGCGCGGCCTCGAAGCGCTTGGCCTCGGCCTCGGTCTGCGCAAAGCTGGTGCCCTCCGGCAGCCACAGCTCCACCATCAGCTCCGGCCGGCTCGAGTCCGGGAAGAACTGCTTCTCCACAAACTTGAAGGCGTAGAGGCCAAGGCCAAAGGCCACCAGCGTGATGGCGATCACCGTCTTGCGCCACGTCACGCACCAGTGCACCAGGCGGCGGAATCGGTTGTAGAACGGCGTGTCAAACACCTCGTGCTGCTCGCCCTCGCCGGCGGGCCGCGCCTTGAGCAGCAGGTAGCCCAGGTAGGGCGTGAAGTAGACCGCGGCCAGCCACGACAGCACCAGCGCCATCGCGGTCACGGCGAAAATGGCGAAGGTGTACTCGCCCACGGTGGAGCGCGCCAGCCCCACCGGCAGGAAGCCGGCGGCGGTGATCAGCGTGCCGGTCAGCATCGGCATGGCGGTGGAGGTGTAGGCGAAGGTGGCGGCTTCCATCTTGGAGAAGCCCTCCTCCAGCTTGCGCACCATCATCTCCACCGCGATGATGGCGTCGTCGACCAGCAGCCCCAGGGCCACGATCAGCGCCCCGAGCGATATCTTGTGCAGGCCGATGCCAAAGATGTTCATGAACAGGAAGGTGACGGCGAGCACCAGCGGAATGGTCAGCGCCACCACCAGGCCCGGGCGCACGTCGATGCGCAGCGGCTTGGTATGCAGCCCGAGCGAGACAAAGCTCACGCCCAGCACGATCACCACGGCCTCGATCAGCACGTGCACGAACTCGCCCACCGACCGCTCCACGGCTTCGGGCTGGTTTTGCACCTGGTCCAGCTCGATGCCGACCGGCAATTGCCCGCGCAAACCATCCATCGCGGCACGCAGGCTCTTGCCCATGGCGATGATGTCGCCGCCGCGCTCCATCGAGATGCCCAGCCCGATCACCTCCTTGCCCTGGAAGCGCATCTTGCTGGCCGGCGGATCGACATAGCCGCGGTACACATGGGCGATATCGCCCAGGCGGATATTGGCAATGCCGTTGGGGCCGCGCAGCACCAGGTTCTCCAGGTCGGCCACGTTGGCGAACTGGCCCGACAAGCGCACCTGCAGGTTATCGCCCGGGGTCACCAGCACGCCGCTGGCGGTCATGCTGTTTTGCTGCGAGATCTGGTCGGCGATCGCATTGATGTCCAGCCCGAGCTGGGCAAAGCGCGCCTGGTTGAATTCGATGTAGACCTTCTCGTCCTGCAGCCCGATCAGCGACACCTTGGCGACGGACGGCACGCGCAGCAGTTGCTGGCGCACCAGGTCGGCGTACTCGCGCAGCTCCTTGTAGTTGAAGCCGTCGGCCGAGAGCGCGTAGATGGAGCCATACACGTCGCCAAACTCGTCATTGAAGAACGGCCCGCGCACGCCCGGCGGCAGCGTCTGCGCGATGTCGCCGACCTTCTTGCGCGCGGTGTACCAGATCTGCGCGGTGTCCTTGGCCGGCGCGGTGTCCTTGAGCTGGAAGATCACCGTGGTCTCGCCGGGCTTGGAGAAGCTGCGGATCTTGTCGGCGTAAGGCACTTCCTGCAGCTGGCGCTCGATCTTGTCGGTGACCTGCACCGCGATCTGCTCGGCGGTGGCGCCGGGCCAGAACGCCTGCACCACCATCACGCGGAAGGTGAAAGGCGGATCTTCGTCCTGACCGAGCTGGAAAAAGGCAAAGAGCCCGCCCAGCAATAGCACCACCAGCAGGTAACGGGTCAGCGGCTGGTGCTCCAGGGCCCAGCGGGACAGGTTGAAACGGGAATGATCCATGCCGGCGCCTTAGTTGCGCGCGGCCGGCGTGGACGCCACGGCCTGCAGCGGCTTGACCTTCTGCCCGGGCTTGAGCAGGTGCACGCCCGCGGTGACGATGGTCTGGCCGGGCGACAGCCCCTGCCTGACCTGGATCTCATTGCCCTGGAGCTCGCCCAATGTCACGTTGACCGGCTGCACGGCGCCCGTTGCCGCGTCGTACACCCAGACCTGGTTGCTGCCCTGCTTTTGCAGCAGCGCGGAGAGCGGCACACGCAGCGCGGCATCGTCGCCGGTACGGGTAAAGGTGACCACGGCGGTCATGCCGAACTTGAAATCGGCCGGCGGATTGGGCACGCTGACGCGCGCTGCGTAAGTGCGCGTCACCGGGTCGGCCATTGGCGAAATCTCGCGCACGCGGCCCGTCAGCGGCCGGCCGGGCTCGGCCCAGGTGCGCACGGTGACGTCGGAGATGCCGCGCAGGCGCTCGACCTGATCCTCCGGCAAGCCAACCGCGACCTCCTTCTCCGCGGTTTGCGCCACCCGCACGACCGACTGGCCGGCGGCCACGACCTGGCCAACTTCCGCTTCGATCAGGGTCACCACGCCATCGGCGTCAGCGGTCAGCACGCCGTAGCCGGTCTGGTTGGATTGGTTGCGCAGCCCCGCCTCGGCCTGGCGCAGGCGGGAGGCGGCGGAGTCAAAGGTGGCCTGGCGGCGTTGCTGCTCGGCCGCGCTGATGAACTTCTTGGCGAACAGCTCGTTGTAGCGTTTCAGATCAGCCTCGGCGAGGTCGCGGTCGGTCTTGGCCGCGTCGTACTGGGCCCGCGAACCGGCTTCCGCCAGGCCAAGGTCGGTGGGATCGAGCCGGGCAAGCGGCTGGCCCTTGCGCACGGTGGCGCCCACGTCGACCAGGCGCGCGGCGATCTTGCCCCCCACGCGAAAGCCTAGCCGCGACTCGATCCGGGGCCGCACATCGCCCGAAAACTCGTACTCCGTCTTGCCTGCGCCCGGCTGCAGCTGCATCAGGCGCACCGGGCGGATCTCCGGCGCCTTTTCTGCCTGACGGCTGCAACCCGCCAGCGCCAGCCCGCCGAGCAGCAGCAGGGTCGCCAACGCGCCGCGACTGCGCATGCGCAGACCGGCCGAGAACGCGTTCGCGCTGGAAAGCGTGGAAAAAGGCACTTCGATGGCCGCAACTTCCGGCCCGGGATAAGGCACTGGCATGAGTTAAGCGTTAGATCGGTGGCACTGTTGGGGTGGCACTGGTGGCACTGGTGGCACTGGTGGCACTGTTGGCACGGTTTGCACTGCGGCAGGCACGGCGCGGAGCGGTGGCGATTAATAACTCGCCGGTCAGTAATGTAACGGCGTGAAGCCGAAAGCGTCAAATGGCACGCGAAGGGGGATGCCGGAAACGCACTTTTCAAGCAGGCCACCCACCGTGGATCCCAAGTCGGACGCAGGAATCGCGCCGGGCGCGGCCGAATGCCGCAGCGCCGGATATCCGCGCTGGCCGAAGTGCACGGCGGCGCTCTCGCCCACGGCCGTTGCCGCCGGGAGCGCGATGTTACAATTCCGCGCGTCGCCCGCGCTGCCTTGCCACCCGCCGTGGAATGGCTTGACGGCTGGAAATCGCGGCGCTTGGCGCAGGCCCCCTGGCTAGCGCATCGCGCCATCTCGCCACACCGGCCAGCGCGCGCCGGCCAGGTTGCCGCGGCGACAGCGCAGGCATAAAGCCCCCCATAGCCCCCCATTTCACCGACCCGAGCCTGGCGTGACGCCCGATCAGTATTGCCAAGAGAAAGCCGCGCAGAGCGGCTCCAGCTTCTATTACAGCTTCCTGTTCCTGGCGCCCGAGCGGCGGCAGGCCATTACCGCCCTCTATGCCTGGTGCAGGGAGGTCGACGATGTCGTGGACGACACGCAAGACGCCAGCGTGGCTTATCAAAAGCTGGCCTGGTGGCGCAACGAGCTCGCCCAGATGTTCAACGGCGCGCCGACCCATCCCGTGGCCAAGGCGCTGCAGCCGCACGTGCAAGCCTATGGGCTGACCCAGCCGATGTTCAACGAAGTGCTCGAAGGCATGGAGATGGACCTCAACCAGTCGCGCTACCTGGATGACATCGCGCTCACGCGCTATTGCCATTGCGTGGCCGGCGTGGTCGGCACCATGAGCGCCCGCATCCTCGGCCAGACGGATCCGCGCACGCTTGAGTACGCGGAAAAGATGGGCTTGTCGCTGCAAATGGTCAATATCCTGCGCGATGTGGGCGAAGATGCCCGGCGTGGCCGGATCTACCTGCCGGTCAACACGCTGCAGCGCTTCCAGGTGCCCGTCGCCGAGATCAACCAGGCCACGCACTCCGATCGCTTCGTCACGCTGATGCGCTACCAGGCCGAGCAGGCCCGCACGCTGTACCGCGAAGCGCTGGCGCTGCTGCCCGCGGCCGATCGCCGCGCCCAGCGCGCCGGACTGGTCATGGGCGCGATCTACCAGACGCTGCTCGACGAGCTGGAGGGGAGCGAGTTCCAGGTGCTGAACCAGCGCATCTCGCTCACGCCCATGCGCAAGCTCTGGATCGCGTGGAAAACGTGGATGCGCAACCGCTGAACGCCACGTCCTGCCTTTTGCATCGCGACCTGCTTTCACTGCTTTCACTGCCTTCACTGCCTTCACTGCCTTCACTGCCTGATCTGCCCGAGCTGCCATGACCCAATCCGCCTCCCCCCTCCTCCCGCTTGGCCAGACCATTCTCGACCAGGCCGCGGCGCTGGCCCGCTTCTCGGATATGGAAGGCGGCCTGACCTGCGCCTACCTGACCCCGGCCCACCGCGCCGCGCAGGCCCAGCTAGTGGCATGGATGGAGGCAGCGGGCATGCAGGTCCGCATCGACGCCATCGGCAACGTGATCGGCCGCTACGCCGCCGATCCTGCCGCGGGTGACGGCGCGCGCGTGCTGATGACGGGCTCGCACTTCGACACCGTGCGCAACGGCGGGCGCTATGACGGCCGGCTTGGCATCCTGCTGCCCGTGGCGGTGGTTGGGGCGCTCAACGCGGCCGGCATCCGCCTGCCCTATCACTTCGAGGTCGTGGGCTTTGCCGAGGAAGAAGGCTTGCGCTTCAAGACCAGCTTCCTGGCCAGCAGCGTGCTGGCCGGCCGCTTCGACCCGGCCCTGCTGGATCGTGCCGACACCGACGGCGTAACCCTGCGCGAAGCCCTGGCCGCCTCTGGCCTGCCGGGCGCGGGCGGTGTCGATGCGCTGCGCGCCGCGGCGGTGGACCCCGCCACCCTGCATGGCTTTGTCGAAGTCCATATCGAGCAAGGCCCGGTCCTGCTGCACCACGGCCTGCCGCTTGGCGTGGTCACGCAGATTGCCGGCAGCAGCCGCTTCCAGGTCCGCGTCGAGGGCCTGGCCAGCCACGCTGGCACCACGCCCATGACCCTGCGCAAGGACGCTGCCGCGGCGGCGGCCGAGATGGTGCTGCTGGTGGAGCGGCGCTGCGGGCAGGTGCCTACGCTGGTTGGCACGGTGGGCCAGTTGCAGGTGCCGAACGGGTCGAGCAACGTCATCCCCGCCGAATGCGTGTTCTCGATGGACATCCGTGCGGGTGAAGACAGCATCCGCGAAGCCGCCATTGCCGACATCGTGGCCGGCATCCAGGCCATCGCCGAGCGTCGCGGGCTTAGCGCCGGCGTGGAACGGGTGACGCCGGTCAACAACGCGCCCTGTGCGCGCTGGCTGATGGACCAGTTCGGCGCGGTGCTCAAGAAGCGCGGGCTGGACGCGTTCGAGCTGCCCTCGGGCGCCGGCCACGACGCCATGATGATGCAGCGCATGACCGACGTGGCGATGCTGTTCGTGCGCTGCGGCAACGGCGGCATCAGCCATAACCCGCTGGAAACCATCACGGCCGACGACGCTCAGCTCGCGGCCGAGGTCTTCGTCGACTTCCTGCGGCATTTCCAGCCACGCGCCTGACCCCCACCGCGGCGCGCTTGCAGTCCCGGCACAAATCGTATTGGATGTAGGCACACCAATCGCAAGATCGAAAGATCACATCGGAGACACCGCATGGCGCACCGCGAACTATCGGTCCTGACCGAGGGACACACCTTTCTGGAAGGGCCGCGCTGGCACGATGGCCGGCTCTGGCTGTCGGATTTCTACGCCCACCGCGTGATAGCGGTGAGCCTGGACGGCGCTGTCGAACAGATTGCCGAAGTGCCGCAGCAGCCATCCGGCATGGGCTGGCTGCCAGACGGGCGCCTGCTGATTGTCTCCATGCGCGACCGCAAGCTGCTGCGCCGCGAGCCGGACGGC
This sequence comes from Cupriavidus sp. PET2-C1, assembly GCF_054515855.1. Lineage (NCBI taxonomy): Bacteria > Pseudomonadati > Pseudomonadota > Betaproteobacteria > Burkholderiales > Burkholderiaceae > Cupriavidus > Cupriavidus sp. PET2-C1. The sequence continues at coordinate 1,697,959 of NZ_CM137259.1, read as the reverse complement.
AGCCTCGTGGTACATGCCGACCTGTCCGGCGTGGCCAGCGGCCACCTCAACGACATGGTGGTGGACCAGCACGGGCGCGCCTACGTGGGCAATTTCGGTTTCGACCTGATGGCCGGCGCCCCGCTGCGCACGGCGAGCCTCGCGCGGGTCGACCCGGATGGCTCGGTGACCGTGGTGGCCGATGGCTTGTTCTTCCCTAACGGCTCGGTCATCACGCCGGACGGCAAGTCCCTGGTGGTGGGCGAAACCCTGGGCAATCGCATCTCGGCCTTCGATCTGCACGCGGATGGCTCGCTAGGCCCGCGCCGTGACTGGGCACGCTTCGGCAGCCAGCCGGCCGGATCGGAGCTCGGCGAGGTGCTGGGCGGCGCGAAGGTGGCGCCGGACGGGTGCGCCCAAGATGCGCAAGGTGCGCTTTGGGTGGCTGACGCCATCGGCAATCGCGTATTGCGGGTGATGCCAGGCGGGCGCATCGATGAGGAGATTGCCTGCGGGACGGGCATCTTCGCAGCCGCCCTGGGTGGCCCGCGCGGCACCACATTGTTCCTGGCCGCCGCGCCGAACTTCGACGAGGCCCAGCGGCGCGCTTCGCGCCTGGGCCATATCCTGATGACAGAAGTCGAAGTGCCGCACGCCGGCCTGCCGTGAGGCCAGGCGGCTAAGCGACTACACGGTATGGGGCTATGGGGCTATGGGGCTGAAGTAGGACGGACGCCGATACGCGCTCGCCGCGCATCGTGTCAAGCTGCACGCATGTGTGCGCGCCTGGTCCCTAGCCGCCCTGGTACATCTCCCGCCCGAGTTCGTACAGGTTCTGGCGCAGCTTGCGCCGCTCGTCGGGCGAGAGCTTGTCGTTCTGGGATGCGTGAGGCATGCGCTCGTTCATGTCACGCTCGGCGCGGTACTTTCCGGCGCGCACTCGCGCCTCGTCGCGGCTGTAGCGCTCGCGCTCGTTACGCGGGGCGGCCTCGCGGCCTGCTGGCTTGCCGGCGCCCGGGAACAAATGCGCCATGCCGGGCGATTGCGGGTAGCCCGCACTAGCGGCAAGCAACAGCGCGACAGTCGCGCCGGCACGGGAAAGGGTATGCCCGGCGCGCTTGCGGGTGACTTTCATTGATAATGGCGGTTTGGGCTTCGGAAACGGTGGTTACAGGACCGCCGGAAGCCGGACATCCAGTAGCCCCGCCTCGCCACGTCATGGCAGTGAACTACACGGCGGACGCCCACGAAATCCCCGCGGGACTGGCTACGGAAACGGTATGCGGCAGTTTAAACGCAGGGTGGATGCGCGCCTGCATACCTCGGGGTAAAGTATGTAACCTTTTGTTAAGCCATTTTGACCGAAAGCGTTTGTCGCTAAGATACCGCCATGGAAAATACCAGTCACAAGATTCTCGTCGTAGACGACGACCCCCGTCTGCGCGACCTGCTGCGCCGTTACCTTGGCGAACAGGGCTTCACCGTACTGGTAGCTGAGAACGCCACCGCGATGAACAAGCTCTGGTTGCGCGAGCGTTTCGACCTGCTAGTGCTCGACCTGATGATGCCCGGTGAAGACGGCCTGTCGATCTGCCGGCGCCTGCGCGGCGCCAACGACCAGACGCCCATCATCATGCTCACCGCCAAGGGCGAGGACGTCGACCGCATCGTCGGCCTCGAAATGGGCGCCGACGACTACCTGCCGAAGCCCTTCAACCCGCGCGAACTGATCGCGCGGATCCACGCCGTGCTGCGCCGCAAGGGCCCCGCCGAAGTCCCCGGCGCGCCCTCCGAAACCCCGGAAACCTTTGCCTTTGGCGATTTCGTGCTGAACCTCGCTACCCGCACGCTGACCAAAAATGATGAAGAGATCACCCTGACCACCGGCGAATTTTCGGTGCTCAAGGTCTTCGCCCGGCATCCGCGCCAGCCGCTGTCGCGCGAGAAGCTCATGGAAATGGCGCGCGGCCGCGAGTACGAGGTGTTCGACCGCAGCCTGGACGTGCAGATCTCACGCCTGCGCAAGCTGATCGAGCCTGATCCGGGCAACCCACGTTTCATCCAGACGGTCTGGGGCCTCGGCTACGTCTTCATCCCCGATGGCGTGAAGTAAGGCGCCGCGCATCGTGGCGACTGTCATCAGCCGCACGGCTACGCGCCTGTTCGGTTCGCTGTTCTGGCGAACCTTCATGCTGATCGCCCTCTTGCTGGCGATCTCGCTGGGTATCTGGTTCCAGAGCTATCGGCTCTTCGAACGCGCACCGCGCGCCCAGCAGATCGCCATGCAAGTGGTCAGCGTGGTCAAGCTCACGCGCGCCGCCCTGCTCTATTCCGATCCCGCGCGGCGGCGTTTCCTGCTGCTCGACCTGGTGCAAAACGAGGGCATCAAGGTCTACCCGCGCGAGAAAGACGACGATTTCTCCGTGCCCACCACGAACCCCTTCCTGACCCAGCTGGTGCAGCAGGAGATTCGCAGCCGGCTCGGCGAAGGGACCGTGATCGCCACCACCGTGAACGACATTCCCGGCGTATGGGTGAGTTTCGAGATCGAGGGCGACGATTACTGGGTGGCGATCAGCCCCGAACGGTTCGAGCGCGTGCCCGGCATCCAGTGGCTATGGTGGAGCATCGCCGCGCTATTGCTGTCGATCATCGGCGCGGCCTTTATCACGTCGCTGGTCAACCACCCGCTCAAGCGGCTGGCCAATGCGGCACGCGCCATCGGCGGCGGCGGCGACCCGCCCACCCTGCCTGAGCACGGCGCCAGCGAAGTGGCGCAGGCCAACCACAGCTTCAACCAGATGGTGCGCGACCTGCGCCAGCTCGACGACGACCGCGTCGTCATGCTGGCCGGCATCTCGCACGACCTGCGCACGCCGCTGACGCGCCTGCGGCTGGAAACCGAGATGTCCCCCGTGGATAACACCACGCGCGAGGCCATGATCGCCGACATCGAACAGATGGACGCCATCATCGGCCAGTTCCTCAACTACGCTCGCCCCGCGCTGGAAACGGTCGAACCCGTCGACCTGTCCGCACTCGTGCAAGACGCCGTCGGCGTCTACGGCGCGCACGACGACGTACGCGTCCATGTCCGCGCCGGCGACCCCGTCATGGCCGTGGCCAACCGCATGGAAGTCCAGCGGATCCTGGACAACCTGGTCGAAAATGCCCGCCGCTACGCCAAGGACGAAGACAACGGCGTCGCCGTGGTCGAGATCAGCACCCGCATCGAAGACAAGGAAGCCGTGCTGACCGTGGCCGACCATGGCAGCGGCGTGCCGGAAGCGCAATTGCCCTTGCTGACCAGGCCTTTCTACCGGCTCGATGGCGCACGCAGCGAAGCCAAGGGCGCCGGGCTGGGGATGTCGATCGTCAATCGGATCTTGCAGCGAAATGGGGGCAGGTTGATGTTGGCGAATCGGCCGCCGCCGGCAACCGGGTTGGTGGTTAGTGCGTTTTTTAGGCGGGCGTAGATCGCGATATGCTCGCTGCAACTGCAAAATCAGCTTCAATGGCTTAACTTCAAGGTCAAATTCAACTGCAGTTTCACCTCCCCTGCGGGGAGGCGACCTACTTTCTTGTCTCGCCAAGAAAGTAGGCAAAGAAGCGACCCGGATGGGGCGAAAGACTCCTCGTCGGCAGGCAAAAAGAGCGGCCGGGGGCCAAACTCACATCGCCTTAAGGCGATGCTCAGACATGGCCCCCTCTTTTCCGCTCTTTTTGCCTGCCGACGAGGCGCCCCATAACGGGAGATGAAAACCTTCACGGCTCGCTTCGCATCGCGCACGGGTGATTGCCGCCTGGGGGCGGAAATCACAGCCACACCGCATGGTGATTTGACGACATCGCGCTCGCGCTGGTTCGGCCGTGTTTCCCGCCCCCCCAGGCGGGAAACACCTAAGCGCGATGCGAAGCGAGCCGTCAAGGTTTACCTAGGCCGTATGGGGCGCCTCGGGATTTCATGAAAAGAGCGGAAAAGAGGGACCCATGTTTGAGTATCGCCTTAAGGCGATGCGAGTTTGGGTCCCGGCCGCTCTTTTCATGAAATCCCGAGGGGGTGTCGCCCCATCCGGCGCGCCTTTTTTGCCTACTTTTTTGGCAAGACAAAAAAGTAGGTCGCCGCCCCGCAGGGGTGGTGAAACTGCAGTTGCTTTTGACTTTGACTTTGACGTTAAGCAGTCGCACACACAGTCGCACGTACGGTTACCCCCAAGTTACCGCAAAATCACACCCCTCCGTACTAACCCTAATCCCCCCATCCCCCTTCATCCCACTGACAGGCTTTCGACAGCGTTTGATATCAAACTGAAAGCCATTTGACAGCGTAATGACAGCCCCCCCGGCGCAAACTTGCCGCCATTAGCAGCACCCCCAAAGACCAAGCCCAGCCAAGGCCATTTCCCGAAAAAAAGGGGAAGCCGCCTCATCTGGCGCCCGATCAAAATCAAGCCACCGGAACCAACCGGCGGCAACTGCGAGAGACACCAGCAACATGTCAAGCTCCCCCTCCCAGCAACACGGGTTCCGCACCGTGTTCCGCGTTGTCAGCGGCAACTTCCTGGAAATGTACGACTTCATGGTGTACGGCTTCTACGCCGCCGCCATCGCCAAGACGTTTTTCCCCAGCGGCAACGAGTTCGCCTCGCTGATGCTCTCGCTCGCGACCTTCGGCGCGGGCTTCCTGATGCGTCCGCTCGGCGCCATCATCCTGGGCGCGTACATCGATCACCATGGCCGCCGCAAGGGCCTGATCATGACGCTGGTCCTGATGGCGCTCGGCACCCTTCTGATCGCCTGCGTGCCGGGCTATGCGTCAATCGGCGTGGCCGCACCTTTGCTGGTGCTGGCGGGCCGGCTGCTGCAGGGCTTCTCCGCCGGCGTTGAGCTGGGCGGTGTGTCGGTGTACCTGGCGGAGATCGCCAAGCCCGGCAAGAAAGGCTTCTACGTGGCCTGGCAATCGGCCAGCCAGCAGGTGGCGGTGATCTTTGCCGGCCTGCTCGGCGTGGTGCTGCACTCGATGCTGTCGCCCGAGGAAATGGGCGAATGGGGCTGGCGCGTTCCGTTCCTGATCGGCTGCCTGATCGTGCCGTTCCTCTTCCTGATCCGCCGCTCGCTGGAAGAAACCGAAGAATTCAAGACCCGCAAGCATCGCCCCAGCATCAACGAGATCTATCGCTCGATGCTGGAGAACTGGCGCATCATCGTGGCCGGTTGCATGATGGTTGTGATGACAACGGTGTCGTTCTACATGATCACCGCGTACACGCCGACCTTCGGCAAGAACGTGCTCAAGCTCGACGACGTCGACAACCTGATCGTCACCATGTGCGTGGGGCTGTCCAACTTCATCTGGCTGCCGCTGATGGGTGCCTTGTCGGACCGCGTGGGCCGCAAGCCGCTGCTGGTGATCTTCACCATCCTCACATTGCTCACGGCCTATCCGGCGGTGTCCTGGCTGGTGGCGGAGCCGTCGTTCAGCCGCCTGCTGATGGTCGAGCTGTGGCTGTCTTTCCTGTACGGCAGCTACAACGGCGCGATGGTGGTGACCCTGACCGAAGTGATGCCGCCCGCGGTGCGCACGGCGGGCTTCTCGCTGGCGTATAGCCTGGCCACGGCCCTGTTCGGCGGCTTCACGCCGGCCATCTCGACCTACCTGATCCACAGCACCGGCAACAAGGCCGCGCCTGGCCTGTGGCTGATGTTTGCCGCTGCATGCGGGCTGATCGCCACGCTGGTGATTTTCCGCGGCGGACGGCAGCATGCCTACGTCGAGCCCGCGGCCAAGGCTGCCTGAGGTTCACGAGGACGGCCCTGCTGGGGTAGACTCGCCGTTCCGGCAGGGCGGCTGCGAACAACGCGGCTGACATCGCGCGGCAATATGACGGCGCCAAGATCACTAGCCGGCGCCCGCGCTTGCCGGATGTGCGGCGCCCCGCGCTTGGCTATCGGGCTCTTTGAGAATATCAATTAGCCCCGCCCCCCGGGGATGACGCATAATCCATGTTCGTTGCGCGGCAGCCTGGTCCTATCCGTTGGTGATGGCCCGGCTTGCAACGCGAGCGTCTCTCTTCAACCGTATCCAGGAGCAGTCTATGAAGACCGTTGGTGACAAGATCGAAGCCTTCCACGTCGTCGGCGTCAAGCCGGGTTTCAACAACCATGAAGAGAACGGCCAGTCGGCTTTTGAAGACATCACCGAAAAGTCGTTCGAGGGCAAGTGGAAGATCATTTACTTCTACCCGAAGGACTTCACCTTCGTGTGCCCGACCGAAATCGTTGCTTTCGCCAAGCTCAACGGCGACTTCGCCGACCGCGACGCGATCGTGCTGGGTGGCTCGACCGACAACGAATTCGTGAAGCTGGCATGGCGCCGTGAGCACAAGGACCTGAACAAGCTGGACCAATGGCAATTCGCCGACGTGACCGGCTCGCTGATCGACCAGCTCGGCGTGCGTGACCGCGCTGCCGGCGTCGCGCTGCGCGCTACCTTCATCGTCGATCCGGACAATGTCATCCAGCACGTGTCGGTGAACAACCTGAACGTCGGCCGTAACCCGGACGAAGTGCTGCGTATCCTCGACGGCCTGCAAACCGACGAGCTGTGCCCGTGCAACCGCACTGTTGGCGGTGCCACGCTGTAAGCTGTCGACCAGCTGGCATGCTGCACAAACTGCCGGTGAGTGATTGCCGGCGATTTGTGACGATCTGCGCGCCGGGCTTCGGCCCGCGCCTCAAAACCCGCCAAGGCGGGTTTTTTGAGACCTTACCGATAGGAGATTTGTATGGAATTCCTCAGCACGATTAAAGGCCTTATTCCTGACTACGCCAAGGATATCCGCCTGAACCTCGATGGCACCATCGCCCGCTCCTCGCTCGAGGGCAACGATGCGGTGGCCGTGGCGCTGGCCGCGGCGTTTGCCGCCAAGAGCCGCGTGATCGTCGACGCGATCCGCAACGCGGGCGTGCTGTCGCCCGAGGAAACCAATGCCGTGCTCACCGCCTCCGCGCTGATGGGCATGAACAACGTCTGGTATCCGTTCGTGGAAATGGCCGACGACCAGGATCTCGCGACGCAACCGGCCGGCCTGCGCATGAATGCATACGCCACGCACGGCGGCGTGGACAAGCGCCGCTTCGAGATGTACGCGCTGGCCGCATCCATCGTCGGCAAATGCCATTTCTGCATCAAGTCGCACTATGCGCTGCTCAAGAACGAGCAAGGCATGACCGCGCAGCAGCTGCGCGACGTGGGCCGCATTGCCGCCGTGGTCGTGGCGGCTGCCAACGTCATCGCGGCGGAATAAGGCCGTATCGAGGCCTTGCGGGTAGCACGCGCCGGCCCGGCACGGCCCCGCATGATGCTTCCGGTACTTCCCCGAAAGCCCCGCGGCGCAAGGCCGGCGGGGCTTGCCCGGCATGGCGCGCGCGTCAGCGCAAGCCTGTTGCCAGCGCGCCTAGTCGGTAATTCACTGACTGCATTTGTGCACCGAAGGGCCTACAATCCAGCAAGGTCACAGCCTTCACCACCTCTGCCATGAGCACCCTTCCTTCGCATACCTCCCCCCGCTTTCACTACCGCCTCGCCACCGTGCAGGACTGGGGCGACATTGCCGCCGTGACCCAGCAAGCCTATGGGCAATATGAGCTGGAGATCATGGAGGATTGCCGCGAATCCTTCCAGCAAGGCATGAAAACCGTGCTGGCCGCATCGACTTCGGAAATGGAATGGTGGGTGGCGGAAACCGATCACGGCATCAGCGGCGCGGTGTTGTTCTGCCATCCCGGCGCCACGTTGCAGGCGCTGGACGGCAGCACCATCACGCTCGCCTTGCCGGAAGCCCGGCTGCTCGCGGTCAGCCCGCAGGCACGCGGGCTGGGCCTTGGCCGCACGCTGATGCAGGTCTGCATCCAGCGCGCGCGCGATATCGGCGCCGGCGCGCTGCTGGTGCGCACCATGCCGGAAATGAAATCCGCCAACCAGCTGTGCCAGCAGATGGGTTTTGTCAAACGCACCGAAGCCGGTGCGCGCTCGGGCCCGATGGCCCGGCTGATCGACTACGTCTACGCGCTCCCGCCCGAAGCCGCTGGCGCAACCGGGGCGGCCGCCGGAGGCTGAGCGCGCTGCGCCCAGCCCTGCACCAACGCAACGCCGCGCCAGCCCCGCATCAATCCTGCGGGGAGACGATCGTGCCGCGCCAGATCAGCACCACGGCTTGCGCAACGATACCTTCCTGACGCCCCTCGAAGCCCAGCTTCTCATTGGTCTTGGCCTTGACGTTGCAGCTGGCGGCAGCCAAGCCCAGGTCCTCCGCCAGGTTCGCCACCATGGCGCCGATATGCGGCGCCAGCTTCGGCGCCTGCGCGATCACCGTCGCATCCACGTTGCCAATTTCATAGCCGGCCTCGCGCACGCGCCGCGCGGCCTCGCGCAGCAGCACACGGCTGTCCGCGCCGGCAAAACGCGGATCGGTGTCGGGAAAGTGGCGGCCAATGTCGCCCAGGCCGGCCGCGCCGAACAGCGCATCGGTGATGGCGTGGAGCAGCGCGTCCGCATCGGAATGGCCCAGCAGGCCGCGGTCATGGGGAATGTCCACGCCGCCCAGGATGAGCTTGCGGCCCGGCACCAGCGCGTGCACGTCATAGCCTTGGCCGACGCGGATATCGAATGGGGTCATGGGAGCAATTCTCCTTCAGGATCGGAACGGGGGATGGATAGGAATGAATAGGAATCGGTGGGGATGGCAGGTAATGTACGAGGATGACGGTCAGGGCATGCCAGCACCCTCACCCAGCAACAGTTCGGCCAGCGCGAAATCCTCGGGGTAGGTCACTTTGAAATTGCGCAGCGAGCCATTGACCAGGCGCGGATGCAGGCCCAGCCGCTCGATCGCGCTGGCCTCGTCGGTCACCACGGCACCCGCGGCCAGCGCTTCCTGCAGCGCCTGGCGCAACACACCCAGGCGGAACATCTGCGGGGTCTGCGCCTGCCACAAGCCCTCGCGCGAGACCGTGGCGCCGATGCGCACCACGGCCGCCGGCTGTCCGCCAGGGGGCGCATCGGCGCGCTTGAGCGTATCGGGCACCGGCACCGCCAGGATGCCGCCGATGGCGGCGTCGGGGCCGTCTTCGTCCGCGCCGTCGCCCTCCACCGCGCGCACCAGCGCGTGGATCATGGCGGGCGTCAGGCCCGGGCGGGCCGCGTCATGCACCAGCACCCAGTCACGGTCCGTGGCGCCAAGTTGCGCCAGGTGATGCAGGCCGGCCAGCACCGAGGCATGGCGCGTATCGCCGCCCACGAAGGCAGTGTCAAAACGCAGGCCGGCAAACGCCGCCGCGCCGAAGCGGGACTCCAGCGGCATATCGTCGGGCGCCAGCACCAGCGCGGTGGCGCTGATGGCATCGCAGGCGGCAAAAGCGGCGAGCGCGTACCAGATCATCGGCCGGCCGGCCACGGTCTGGTATTGCTTGGGCAGGCTGCCGCCCGCGCGGCTGCCGGTACCGGCACAGGGAATCAGGGCAAATCGGCGAGCAGACACGGATAGCGTGAGGGACAAGGTAAGCGCCCTGCCAGGAGCACGGCGCAAGGCTTCAGGGCCCCCGCCATGGGCGGGGGAGCGGGAAGCGCGGCATTGAAAACGCGGATTCGGAGCGCATTCTATAATACGGCCTTCGCTCGCGGACATGCGGGCGTCGATCAGCGCGAGCGCCCCGCCGGGCGCCGCATGCTTCGTCCACTCCCCGCCCGCGACGCCGGCGGGGTGTCGCCGTTGCATCGCCGCGCTCTTTTTGCCCCACAACGCCTGAAAGCCGCCAACAAGCCAGCCCGTACCCGATGCCTGAAGCCAATCGCCCCGCCCCCTTCGCCAACCTCCCCTTGGTCAAGGCCGGCCAGCGTTATACCGTGTCCGGCCTGCCTGGCTCCGCCGACGCCTTGGCGCTGGCCGCCTACGCCAGCCAGCACCGCGGGCGTGTGCCGATGCTGGCAGTGGTGTGCGCCAACGCGGTCGACGCGCAGCGGCTGGCCGAGGAAATCCCCTGGTTCGCGCCCGGCCTGCGGGTGCGCCTGCTGCCCGACTGGGAGACCTTGCCGTACGACAGCTTCTCGCCGCACCAGGACCTGGTCTCGGAGCGGCTCGCCACGCTGCACGACATCCAGGGCGGCCAGTGCGACATCATGCTGGTGCCGGCGCAGACCGCGCTGTACCGGCTGGCGCCGCCCGCTTTCCTCGCGGCCTACACCTTCTTCTTCAAGCAGGGCGAGAAGCTGGACGAAGCCGCGCTCAAGGCGCAGTTCACGCTGGCCGGCTACGAGCATGTCAGCGCCGTGATGCGGCCCGGCGAGTACAGCGTGCGCGGCGGCCTGATCGACCTGTTCCCGATGGGCTCGCCGCTGCCGTACCGGATCGACCTGTTCGGCGACGAGATCGAAACCATCCGCGCCTTCGATCCCGATACGCAGCGCAGCCTGTACCCCGTGAAGGAAGTGCGCTTGCTGCCGGGCCGCGAGTTCCCGCTCGACGACGCCGCACGCACCGCGTTTCGCGGCCGCTGGCGCGAACTGTTCGAAGGCGATCCGAGCAAATCGACGATCTACAAGGACATTGGCAATGGCGTGCCGTCGGCCGGCATCGAGTACTACCTGCCGTTGTTCTTCGAAAGCTCGGCCACCGTCTTCGATTACCTGCCTGCCAACAGCCAGCTCGCCTTTGCCGGCGATGTGCCTGACGCCATCCGCCGCTTCTGGGCCGACACCACGCAGCGCTACAACTTCATGCGCCATGACCGCGAGCGGCCGCTGCTGCCGCCCGCCGCGCTGTTCCTGTCGGAAGAGCAGTTCTTCGCGGGCGCAAAGCCGCTGGCGCGGCTCGTATTGCAAGGCACCGCGACCGGCGACACCGTGCCACTGGCTGAGTCCCTGCCCGATGTCTCGGTCAACCGGCGCGCGGAAGATCCGCTAGTCAACCTGGAAGCGTTGCTGCTGAAAAAAGACCGGCGCGTGCTGATGTGCGCGGATTCCGCCGGACGGCGCGAAACGTTGCTGCAACTGTTCGGCGAAAGCGGGCTGCGCCCGCAGCCGATCGATGATTACGCCGCCTTCCTGGCGGGAGATTCGCATTTCTCCATCGTGGTGGCGCCGCTGCAAAGCGGCTTTGCCGTGCCCGGCGCGCAAGGCATCGAGCCGCTGGCCTTTGTCACCGAGGCCGAGCTGTATGCCGGCACCGCGCGCCGCACGGGCCGGCGCAAGCAGGAACAAGCCAGCGCCGTCGACTCGATGGTGCGCGACCTGGCCGAGCTCAAGATCGGCGATCCGGTCGTGCACAGCGAGCATGGCATTGGCCGCTACCAGGGCCTGGTTTCGCTGGACCTGGGCCAGGGCGAGGAGGAATTCCTGCACCTGGACTACGAGAAAGGCAGCAAGCTGTACGTGCCGGTGCACCAGTTGCATGTGATCTCGCGCTACTCCGGCGCCGATCCGGACACCGCGCCGCTGCACTCGCTGGGCTCCGGCCAGTGGGACCGCGCCAAGCGCCGCGCCGCGCAGCAGATCCGCGACACCGCCGCGGAGCTGCTCAACCTGTACGCGCGCCGCGCCTTGCGTCAGGGCCATGCCTTCGAGCTGACGCCCAGGGACTACGAGAAGTTTGCCGAGAGCTTCGGCTTCGAGGAAACGCCGGACCAGGCCGCGGCCATCGCCGCGGTGATCGCCGACATGACCTCGGGCAAGCCGATGGACCGGCTGGTGTGCGGCGACGTGGGCTTCGGCAAGACCGAAGTCGCATTGCGCGCCGCCTTCGTCGCGGTCATGGGCGGCAAGCAGGTGGCCATCCTGGCGCCCACCACGCTGCTGGCCGAGCAGCATTTCCAGAATCTATCCGACCGCTTCGCCGAATGGCCGGTGCGCATCGTGGAGCTGTCGCGCTTCAAGACCAAGAAAGAGATCGACGGCGCCATCAAGCAGATCAACGACGGCACCGCCGACATCGTGATCGGCACCCACAAGATGCTGTCGGACGACGTCAGGTTCCAGCGCCTGGGGCTGGTCGTCATCGATGAGGAACACCGCTTTGGCGTGCGCCAGAAGGAAATGCTGAAGACCCTGCGCGCCGAGGTCGACGTGCTCACGCTGACCGCCACACCGATTCCCCGCACGCTGGGCATGGCGCTCGAAGGCCTGCGCGACTTCTCCGTGATCGCCACCGCGCCGCAAAAGCGCCTGGCCATCAAGACCTTCGTGCGCCGCGAGGAAGACGGCGTGGTGCGCGAGGCCATCCTGCGCGAGCTCAAGCGCGGCGGACAGGTCTACTTCCTGCACAACGAGGTCGACACCATCGAGAACAAGCGCGCCAAGCTCGCCGAGCTGGTGCCGGAAGCACGCATCGCGGTGGCGCACGGGCAGATGCACGAGCGAGAGCTGGAGCGCGTGATGCGTGACTTCGTGGCACGGCGCGACAACATCCTGCTGTGCACCACCATCATCGAGACCGGCATCGACGTGCCGACCGCCAACACCATCCTGATCCACCGCTCCGACAAATTCGGCCTGGCGCAGCTGCACCAGCTGCGCGGCCGCGTCGGGCGCTCACACCACCAGGCCTATGCCTACATGCTGGTGCACGATGTCGAAGGCCTGAGCAAGCTGGCGCAGCGCCGGCTCGAAGCCATCCAGCAGATGGAGGAACTGGGCTCGGGCTTCTACCTGGCCATGCACGACCTGGAAATCCGCGGCGCGGGCGAAGTGCTGGGCGACAAGCAATCGGGCGAGATCCACGAGATCGGCTTCCAGCTCTACACCGACATGCTCAACGCCGCCGTCAAGTCGCTCAAGGCCGGCAAGGAACCGGACCTGATGGCGCCGCTGGCCGTGACCACCGAAATCAACCTGGGCACCCCGGCCCTGCTGCCCAGCGACTATTGCACCGACGTGCACGAGCGCCTCTCGCTATACAAGCGCCTGGCCAATTGCGAGACGGCCGAGCGCGTGGACGATATCCAGGAAGAACTGATCGACCGCTTCGGCCGCCTGCCGCCGCAGGCGCAAGCGCTGATCGAAACGCACCGCCTGCGCATCACCGCGGTGCCGCTGGGCGTGCGCAAGATCGACGCCAGCGACGCGGCCATCAGCATGCAGTTCCTGCCCAACCCGCCGATCGACGCCATGAAGATCATCGAGCTGGTGCAGAAGAACCGCCATATCAAGCTGGCCGGCCAGGACAAGCTGCGCATCGAGGCCAAGATGCCGGATGTGGCAGTGCGCGCGCAGACCATCAAGCACACCCTGCGCCAGCTGGCCTGATTGGCCTGATTGGCCTGAATGGCCTGATCATTGCTCCACAGTACCCGTTTGCGGCGCGCCGGCGCCGCGGCGGGCCACGATGGTGCACCGTGCATGGACCGACGGGCCAGCACGGTGTAGCATCATTTACTTAACACGTTACCCAAAGCCAACCGCCATGCAAGCCGATACCCTCAGCAAGCCTGCCGATGCCGCAACCCGCGGCAGCGCGCTCGACTGGACCCAGCGCCTGGTCAGCTACGACACCACCAGCCGTCACTCCAACCTCGGCCTGATCGAAGCGGTGCGCGATCATTTCCTGGCCAAGGGCCTGCGTCCCCATCTGAGCTACAACCCGCAGGGCGACAAGGCCAACCTGTTCGTCACCGTGCCCGCCGCCGATGGCAGCACCGATGGCGGCATCGTGCTGTCGGGCCATACCGACGTGGTGCCGGTGGACGGCCAGAACTGGACCACCGACCCGTTCAAGCCGGTGATCCGCGATGGCCGCCTGTACGGGCGCGGCACCTGCGACATGAAGGGCTTCATCGGCACCAGCCTGGCGCTGCTGCCCACGCTGCTCGAGGCCAGGCTGCGTGAGCCGGTGCACTATGCGCTGTCCTTCGACGAAGAGATCGGCTGCATGGGCGCCCCCTACCTGCTGGCGGAACTGCGCGAACGCGGCGTGACCCCGGGCGGCTGCATCGTCGGCGAGCCTACCAGCATGCGCGTGATCGTCGCGCACAAGGGCATCAACGCCTACCGCTGCTGCGTCAAGGGCCAGGCCGCGCATTCGTCGCTCACGCCCAAGGGCGTCAACGCCATCGAGTACGCCGCCCGCCTGATCTGCCATATCCGCGACATCGCTGACGAGTTCAAGGCCAACGGCCCCTACGACCGCGACTTCGACGTGCCCTTCACCACGGCCCAGACCGGCACCATCCACGGCGGCATCGCGCTCAACACCATTCCGGCGCTGTGCGAGTTCGTGTTCGAATTCCGTAACCTGCCGGGCGTCGATCCGGAAGCCATCTTTGCCCGCATCCAGGGCTACGCCAACGACGTGCTGCTGCCGAAAATGCGCGCCGAGCATGCCGACGCGGGCCTGACCATCAACAAGATCGCCGCCGCGCCCTCGCTCGACGTGGCCGAGCAGGCCGCCATCACGCAGCTGGTGCGCGCGCTGACCGCCGACCGCGACGTCAACAAGGTCGCCTACGGCACCGAGGCCGGCCTGTTCCAGCGCGCCGGCATCCCGGCCGTGGTGTGCGGCCCCGGCGATATCGAGCAGGCCCACAAGCCCGACGAGTTCGTCGCGCTGGACCAGCTCGCCGCCTGCGAAGCCTTCCTGCACAAGGTGGTCGACAGCCTGCGCGTGAACTAAGCCGTTTTCCTCGTTTTCCGTTGTAGCCGGCCCGCTAACCCTGCGGGCCGGTGGTTGCGTCATGTCCAAAAATAACCCGGAGACACCATGACAGCAGTATCGGCAAGCGGTAGCAGCAATAGCGGCGCGGCAGCATCGGCAGCGCCCGCCTCGCGCCATCCCTGGCGCGCGGTGATCTCAGCCTCGATCGGCAATGCGCTGGAGTGGTTCGACCTGGTCGTCTACGGCTTTTTTGCCGTCACCATTTCCGCGCTGTTCTTCCCCAACCACGATGAAAACACCTCGCTGCTGCTGACGCTCGGCACCTTCGGCGTGTCGTTCTTCATGCGGCCGCTGGGCGCGGTGGTGATCGGCGTCTATGCCGACCGCAAAGGCCGGCGCGCCGCGCTGACGCTCTCCATCCTGCTGATGATGGTGGGCACGCTGATCATCGCGCTACTCCCCACCTATGCCGCGATCGGCGTCATGGCGCCCATCGGCATCGTGCTGGCGCGCATGATCCAGGGCTTCTCGGCCGGCGGCGAATTCGGCAGCGCCACCGCCTTCCTGGCCGAGCACGCGCCCAACCGGCGCGGTTTCTACTCCAGCTTCCAGGTCGCCAGCCAGGGCCTCACCACCCTGCTTGCCGCGGGCTTTGGCGCGGTGCTCACCACCACGCTCACGCCCGACCAGATGCAATCCTGGGGCTGGCGCGTGCCCTTCCTCTTTGGCCTGCTGATCGGCCCGGTGGCGTACTACATTCGCCGCCACGTCGACGAAACCCCCGAATTCCTCCAGGCCGAGACCACCGAGACGCCGCTGCGCGACACGCTCAGCCACCAGAAGGAGCGCCTGCTGCTGGCCATGGGTGTGGTCATCGTGGCCACGGTGTCGACCTACCTGGTGCTGTACATGCCCACCTACGCGGTCAAGCAGCTCGGCCTGCCGCCCTCGGCGGCATTTGCCGCCACGCTGGCCACGGGCGTGGTGCAGATGCTGTTCGCCCCGCTGGTCGGGCACTGGTCGGATCGCTATGGCCGCATCCCGCCCATGCGCCTCGCCGCGCTGCTGTTGCTGGTGTCGATCTGGCCGCTGTTCTGGCTGCTCAGCCACTATCCCGGCTTCGGCGTGATGCTGGCGGTGCAGGTGGTGCTGGGATTGATGATGACGCTGTACTTCGGCGCGCTGCCCGCGCTGGCGTCGGAGATCTTCCCGGTCAAGACGCGCACCACGGGCCTCTCGCTCTCGTACAACATCGCGGTGACGCTGTTCGGCGGGTTCGCGCCCTTCATCCTGACCTGGCTGATCGGTGCCACCGGCAGCAAGCTGGCGCCGAGCTTCTACCTGATGGCCTGCGCCGTGGTGAGCCTGGTGGCGCTGGGCCAGACGCGTGCGCGCCTGGGCATCCGCTAGCCGCGCATGCGTTGGTTTGTTCATCCTGTTCCATCACGAAAAAATAAAAAAGGAGTCTTCATGGCAGCACGCCAAGCCCATTCCCCTGCCGCGCTGCGCGCCGGCGTTTCCGCCCTCGCGCTGGCCGCCGGCCTGCTGTGCCTGGCACCCGCCGCCGCGCAGGCGCAAGCCACCGGCAGCGAGAGCCTGCAGGCCCAGATCGAGACCCGCGCCAAGGCCGTCGAAGCTCAGCTGATCGCCTGGCGCCGCGACATCCACCAGCATCCCGAACTTGGCAACTATGAGGTCCGTACCTCCAAGCTGGTGGCGGACCATCTGCGCAAGCTCGGCATGGAAGTCACGACGGGGGTCGCCAAGACCGGCGTGGTAGGCGTGCTCAAGGGCGGCAAGCCGGGCCCCGTGGTGGCGCTGCGCGCGGACATGGATGCCTTGCCGGTGAAAGAGCGCGTGGACGTGCCCTTCGCCTCCAAGGCCAAGGGGCAGTACCTCGGCAAGGAAGTGGACGTGATGCACGCCTGCGGGCACGACACCCATGTCGCGATTCTCATGGCCACGGCCGAGGTGCTGGCCGGCATGAAGGACCAGTTGCCCGGCACGGTCAAGTTCATCTTCCAGCCGGCCGAGGAAAGCCCGGCGGATTTCGAGCCCAACGGCAGCAATATGTGGGGCGCCAAGCAGATGGTGGCTGAGGGTGTGCTGGACAATCCCAAGGTGGATGCCATCTTCGGCCTGCACGTGAGCAGCGGCATCGAGTCGGGCAAGCTGGCCTGGCGCAGCGGCCCGTCGATGGCCGCAGCCGACCAGTTCTGGATCGACGTCAAGGGCCGCCAGACCCATGGCGCTCGCCCCTGGGGCGGCATCGACCCGATCGTGGTGGCGTCGCAGATCGTGCTAGGCCTGCAGACCATCCAGAGCCGCCAGGTCAACGCCATGCTGGAGCCTTCGGTGATCACGGTCGGCACCATCCACGGCGGCAACCGCATGAACATCGTGCCGGAGAAAGTCGAAATGATGGGCACGGTGCGCACCTATGACGAAGGCATGAAAAAAGACATCCATGCCCGCATGAAACGCACCACCGAAGCCATCGCCAGCAGCGCCGGCGCCGAGGCCACCTTCAAGGTCGTGGAGCTTTACAACGCCACCGTCAACCAGCCCGCGCTGACCGACAAGATGGCGCCCACCCTCAAGCGCGTGGCCGGTGATGGCAACTGGATGATCGCGCCCAAGGCCACGGCGTCGGAGGATTTCTCCTTCTATCAGGAGAAGGTGCCGGGGTTGTTCTTCAACCTGGGTGTGACGCCCAAGGGCGTGGACGTGACCAAGGCAGCATCCAACCACTCGCCGGAGTTCTATGTGGATGAGTCCGCGCTGGTGAATGGGGTCAGGGCGCTAGCTGGCCTGACGGTCGACTATATGACGATGGCGCAGCGATAAGGGGGGGCGGGCAGTCCGCGCAAGGCGTGCGAGCCACCTCCGCCTCGCCACCTGCCCGCCGACTGCCCGCCGATTGCCCGATTACCTGCCCAAAATGGTCAGGCAGGCCACGGCCTCTTCCACGCCGTGCAGGCCGCCGCCGTTCTCGGCAATAGCGATTCGCGCGCCGTCCACCTGGCGCGCGCCTGCCTCTGCGCGCAACTGCGATACCAGCTCATAGACCTGCCCGAGGCCGGTGGCGCCGATTGGGTGCCCCTTGGACTCCAGGCCGCCGGAGGTGTTGACGGGGATGCGCCCGCCGATACTCGTATCGCCCCGCTCCGCGGCCAAGCCACCTTCGCCGGGCTCGCAGAGGCCGAGTGCCTCCACCTGAATCACTTCGCCGATGGCGCTGGCGTCATGCACTTCCGCGACCGAGATATCGCGCGGCCCCACCCCGGCGATCCGGTAGGCGTCGGCCGCCCCTTTGCGCACAAGGTGGTCGGCAAGCTGTGCCGGCGCGCGGTCGCTGCCGGTCACCACGACGGACGCGAGCACCCGGATGGCACGGCTGCGGCTGCCGTGGAGCCGGGCAAGAGCCGCCTCGCTGCACACGATGGCAGCGGCAGCCCCATCGCTGATGGGCGAGCACATCGGCAGTGTCAGCGGGAACGTGATCGGCGGCGCGGCCAGGATTTCCTCGATGGTGTAGGCCTCGCGGTATTGCGACAGCGGGTTGTGGACGGAATGCCGATGGTTCTTGGCGGAGACGGCGGCAAAATGGCGCTGCGTCGACCCGTATTCCCGCATGTGCATCCTGCCCATGGCCGCGTAGATGTCCATGAACACGCTGTAGGGCCTGGGTGAGGTCGAGCCATCCGGCACTTCCACGCCTTCGCCCATGGCCAGTAGCCGGGCGGTGCCGGCCGCCTTGTCGTGAACGTCCCACGCACCATCGAACACGCTCAGCGTGCGCGCCTTGTCAGTGGAGAACATCTTCTCCGCACCCACCGCCAGCACGATATCGGCGGCGCCCGCCTTGACGTACTGGACCGCCAGGTGCAGCGCCGAGCTGGCGCTGGCGCACGCATTCTCGACATTGATCACCGGGATGCCCTGGATACCCATGCTGCGCAGCGCGATCTGGCCGCGGATCATGTCCTGGCCCTCCATATGCCCCTGCGTGCAATTGGCAAAGAAGGCGCCCTGCAACGCACGGGCCTCGCAGCCCGCATCCTTCAGGGCAGACGTCACGGCTTCGCGCGTCAGGTCCTTGATGCTCTTGCCGATCTGCTTGCCGAATGGCGTCATGCCGACGCCAGCGATATATACCGTCTCGCTCATTATCTTTCCCCAAGGCGATGGCACCGTGCGTGCCATGCCGCACCGGCGCCATCGCGTCATTACCGCTTTAGAACTGCGTCACGTTCCAGGCCAGGTAGCCCTGCTCTGCCTGGGCACCAATCAGTTCCCGCGCGCCGAAGGCCGCGGCCGGCGAGGCAAAGCCGGTCGCCTTCAGCTTGCCGGCCAGGAGGCGCCGGGTGGCCTCCGCATTGAAGACGCCGGTCTGTGCATACGGTGAGTTGCCGCGCAGCACGACCGATACCGATGCCGTGTTGCCGCGCCCGAAGCACGACAGCACGCAGCGATTGATGTTGGGGTCTTCGCGCGGGGGCTCCACCGTGGTCATGCCCTTGCCCCAGTCATTGGTGATCTGCTCCCGCTCTTCATGCGGGAGCTGCCGGCAGTCGGCTTCGAACTTCTGCAGCATGCCGAACACTGCCTGGAACGCGTCCTGGTTCTTGAAGGACACCAGCGTGCGTGCATGGCGCACACGCTCGTCGCCCTCATACCAGACCGGCTCGCCACCACCGCTCCATGGCAAGGCCATGATCGCGGCGTGTTCGCCAGGCACGTTGACGGTGTAGGCCGTGGCATAAGGCCATTCGACCAGCGCGCGGTCCTGGATGCGGTACTGCGGATTGGTGCACATGCGCAGGAACGACATGGTCGATGCCACGCTGACCTGCGAGTCGGCCAGATACACGGTTTCCAGCGTGTCGATGCCCGGCGTTTCCAGCGCCAGCTCCGTGGCCAGCACGCCCTCGGCCCACATATAGGAATTCGCGGGGCAGAGCAGCAGGTCGCGCTGGCGGAACTTCTCGCCGAACTCCCGCTTCAGCAGCAGCATCCAGTCCTGCTCACCGGTGGTGTCGAGATAGTGCGCTCCGGCCTCCAGCGCAGCCTGGACGACCGGCAGCCCCAGTTGCATGAAGGGCCCCACCACATTGATGACGACCTGGCGCCCGGTAAACAGGGACAGCAGGTCGGCGTGCTCGTGCCGCACGCCCACGCAACGGTAGTCGTGGCCTTCCAGTTCCGGAACCAGCGCCATCTGCGCCTCCAGGCGTGCCTGGTCGCGCCCGGCCGCAATGAAGGGAATGCCGGCGGTGGCCAGCTTCCAGGCAATCAGCTTGCCGGTGTAGCCGCTTGCGCCATAGACGACGACTTGGTATTGATCGGTACGCATTTTGTGTCTCCTGAGAATCAATGGCGGGCATGGTTTGCCCTGTCCGTTTTGTGTTTTGTGGCTTAAGCCGGTACTTCCTGGAAAACGTTGTCGCGCCGGGCCTGGAACGCTTCCAGCAGGAAGCGTTCCTGTGGTTTCTCCGAAGCCGTCTTGGGTATTTCCGCGATGACCTGGAGGTAGGACGGCACCATGCCGGCACTCAGCCGCTTGCGGCAGCTGGCGAACAGGGCCTGCGGATCGAGCGCCCCGCCGCGTGCCGGCACAATGGCGGCGACCACGTCCTTCTCGCCGGGCGCGCCGGATGCCGCCGGCACGCCGTAGACATAGACGTCGGCCACGTCCTCGCATTCGGCGATGACCCGCTCGATCTCGCCGGGCTGGATGAAATCCCCGTTGTGCCGGATGCCGCCGCCGATGCGGTAGTCGAAGTAGAGCCAGCCGTGCTCGTCGCGGTGCCCGATGTCGCCCATGCGCAGCCAGCCATTGCTGGTCTTTTTCGCGGATGCGTCGGGGTTGTGCAGGTAGGCCACATCCGCCGGCGTGCCGTTGGCAAGCTGAAAGATCAGTTCCCCTGGCTGGTTCGCCGGGACATCCCGGTCCTGATCGTCGACGACCCGGACATTGAGGAAAGGCGGCGGCTTGCCGATGCTGCCAACCGGCCCTTCGCCCAGGTTGACGCAGAGCCCGCCCTCCACCGCGCCGTAGAACTCGACGATGCGCACGCCGAACCGCTTCGCGAACGCTTCCCAGATGGCGGCGGGCATGCCCGCGCTGATGACAAAGCGCACCGGGTTGTCCGCATCGTTGGCCTTGGGCGGCTCGCTGTAGACGGCGGTGGTCATGCCGCCAAGCAGCGTGAAGGTGGTGCAGCCATACCTGCGGGCGACGTCCCACAGGCGCGACTTGGTGAAGCGCCGGCTGAAAACCGTGCGCATGCCGAGCTTGAGCGTCGCGGCCAGCGTCACGATCTGCGCATTGCCGTGCGTCAGCGAGAGGCCGGTATAGGGACGGTCATCCCGTACATAGCCGAACAGCGGCGCCCACCCCGCGGCAGCGCCATAGCGCGCGTGCCGCATGACCACGCCCTTGGGATCGCCGGTGGTGCCCGAGGTGTACATGATCTGCATCGGGGCCAGCGGATCCACGCTGCGGACAGTCTGCGTGGCAACCGCCGCGCTCAGGATATCCCCCATTCGCGGATAGTCACCCTGCAGCGGCAGTACCTTCGAGGAATCGGACTCCAGCAGCCAGACCCATTGCAGGTCCGGGACGTCCTGCCTGACCGCCATCAGCGTCTGCACCGCATAGTCGGCACAGATGACGCCCCTGCAGCCCGAATGGCGCAGCATGTAAGCGAGCTTGTCGCCACGGGTGCGGGGATCGATCGGCACGAACACGGTGCCGCTGATCGATGCACCGACCATGGCGTCGACGAACTCGGGGTGGTTCTGCATCAGCAGCGCAAACCTGTCGCCTGGCGCCATGCCTGCCTGGTCGAGGGCGGCCGCGATGCGGCAGCCATTTTCCCAGAGCTGGCGGTAGGTCCTGACCTCGGCGGGGCCGCCCTCGTGGTCGAAGGTCAGCACGTCGCGGTCCGGCTCTGATTCCGCACGGTTGGCAATCAGGTTGGCCAGGATCAGTTCATCGCGCGTGGCCGCGGTGCCGGCTGCCACGCCAGCCTCGGTCGCGCCCATCACACACGCTCCTCGTCGACCAGGTAGGCCCCGCCCTTGATAGCCAGGACCTCGTTGCAGCCATCCTCGATCAGCGATGCCCGCGCGTCGCGCAGGATCTTCTCGATCGGGTACTCGCGCGTCAGGCCATTGCCGCCGAAGATCTGCAGCGCGTCGCTGGCCACTTCGAACGCATGCTGCGTCGAGGTGACCTTGGCCATCATCCCCGCATGCAGCGCGGGCGGATCGTTGGTCAGGTTGTAGTGCACGACACGCTGGGCGAGTGCCCGGGCGCATTCCACCTTACGTGCCAGATGGAACAGGCGGTGGGCCACCGACTGGTGACGGATGATGGGCACGCCGCCCTGCTTGCGCTCATGGGCGTAATCAAGCGCGAGCTCATACGCGGACCTGGCCGTGCCGGTGAACACGGTGGCCATGATCGAATTGGCGAAGGTGTGGATGGCATAGACCGCCGTCAGGTAGTCATCGGGGCCGGCGAGCAGGTAGTCCTTCGACAAGCGCACGTTGTCGAAGTAGATCTCGCCCTGGTTGAGCGCGCGCTGGCCCATCTTGTCCAGCGGCTTGCCGCGCGAAACGCCGGGTGCGTCCATCGGTACATAGACCACGCAGCCGCGCCGGCTGTCCGGGCCGTTGCCGGAGTCGGCGGCACAGTAGAGGATGCAGACCTCGGCAATGGTGCCGTTGGATACCCACGCGGACTTCTGCCCGTTGATCACGACGGCGTCACCGTCCAGCGTGGCCACGCAATTGGGCCGCCCATAGTTGCCCTGGGGATGGAAGATCATGCGGTTCGCATCCAGCGAGTCCGAGCCGTGGTCCGGCTCGGTAATGCCCCAGCAGCCAAGCATCGTGTCGGGGAAGCGCTCCATCAGGAAGCGATTGCCGAATGCGGCCGCCATGAAAGCGGGCAGCAGGCCGGCGCCGATCGAGATGGCCAGGCCCGCATCTCCCCAGCCCAGTTCCTCGAACAACACGCAAAGGACTTGGGCGCGCTCGGACGGCTCGAGTTCGAAGATGGATTGGATGGTGAAGCCCAGGTCGAGGTACTGCTTGCGCGACTTCCAGAACGGCGAGTCAGGCGCGATCACCTCGTCGGGCGTCATCTTGTCGAGCCGGATGCCGACCGGCCGAAGCACCTCTTCGGCAAAGCGGTGCACCGTCTCCTGGACCATGGCCGCCGTCTCGGACAGCGCCGGCTGCGCGCCAAGGGGACCAAGCTTGGGTTTTGGGGATGCCGGCATGGCTGCCGGTTCGACGTCAGGGGTGGCCGTGGCTTTCATGGTGTGTCTCCTTGTGTTCAGGTGTCCGGTCGGTACGTCTGAGAGTGCGTCCGATCTCTGTGCCTGAAGCTTAGGGCGCCGTGACTTGCGCCTGCATCACGCTGAACCGTGAATCGGTGGCTGGCGCGGTGTCACGGAAATCCGTGATTGCCGGTGCGGTGCCCGATATGCCACTGGCGGCTAGCGCCGGGACGCGGTACGCTGGTGACCGCTTGATCGCCCCGTCCCCCGTGCCGCCAACGTCGAACCGTGCCCATGCTCTCTGGCAACGATCCTTTTTCCGGCCCTGCGCTAAATCCGCTCAAGCTGGCGCCGCCCGGCGAGATCGGGCCAGGCGTCGAGCGAAGTGCCATTGCTGCCACCTGGGCTGACAGCCGCGCCGCCGTGACGCTGGTCTGCGCCCCGGCCGGCTTTGGCAAGACCACGGCGATGCGACAGCTCCTGGTTGCCGCGCGGCAGCACGGCGTGCCGGCTGCCTGGCTCAATCTCGACAGCGCTGACAACGACCTGGGCCGGATCACGCCCTATCTCTGGGCAGCCCTGCACACGGCACTGCCTTCGCTGGGAGAAGCACCATCAACCGGCCAGTGGATCGATGCCTCTCGGGGGCTGCCGGGCGGATCCGCCCGGCAACTGCTCGACGTGCTGTCCCGGGTAGAGACACCCTTTGTGTTGTTCGTGGATGAATTCGAGCTGATCAAGGACAGCAGCGTGTTGTCCCTTTTCAGCGAGCTGGCCTTCAGTCTTGGCCCGGGCCAGCGCTTGGTGCTCGGCTCACGCCACAAGCCTGGCCTGCCGCTCGGGCGCCTGCGTGTGCAACAGCGCCTGCTGGAAATCGACGCGCCGATGCTGCGCTTTGGCGCCGGCGAAGTCCGCGATTACATGACGGGCTGCCGTGGCATTGGCATGGCGGATGCGGACCTGGACGAACTCCAGGCCCGCACCGAGGGTTGGCCCGCGGCGCTGCAGCTCGCGGCCTCGGCACTGGCCGGGCGCGCAGACTCGCGAGCGTGGCTGCAGCAGCTTTCCGGCACAACCGGCAACCTCGCGGAGTACCTGGCCGAAGACGTGCTGTCCAGGCTGTCCGAGCCCCATCGCCGCTTCGTGCTGCGCTCGTCCATTTTCGAGGCGATCTGCCCCCAGCTCTGCGATGCCGCGTTCGGGAGCGCGAACAGCGCGGACTGGATTGCGCAGAGCGTCCGTGACAACCTCTTCCTGCTGCCGATCGAGGCCGAAGGCGACTGGTATCGATACCATCCCCTGTTCAGGCAGTTCCTTCGTGCACAGCTCACGCGCACCGCCGCGCAGGAACTGGCCGGGCTGCATGTGCGCGCGGCGAACTGGCTGGCATCGACGGCCCGTTACGCCCAGGCCATCGCGCATGCTTCGGCTGCCGGCGATACCGCGCTGACCGCCGATCTGCTCGAACGCTGCGGCATGGATTATGTACGTGGCGGGCAAATGGCCCTGGTGGTGCAGTGGGCCGACACGCTGCCGCACGCCGAACTTGAACGGCGTCCTGCCGTGCTGGCCGCTACCGCGTACGCCATGGTTTTCCTGCACCGGTATGCGGCCGCGGAGCGCCTGCTGGGCGCGCTGGAGAAGCATCCCGGAGCCAGCCACGAGGAAGACGTCACCGTCTTGCGGGTCATGTTGTCAGCCTGGCTGGACCGGATGGACGATGCTGTCCTGGCGGCGCGCACGGCCCTGGCGGGCGCGGGGCTCGCATCGCCCTTTGTCAGCGGCCTGCTCCAGAACGCGGTGGCGTACGGCGATATGCTGCAGGGACGCTTTGTCCCGGCCCGGCATGCGCTGTTGCAGGCAAAGCGCGAGCTCGAATCCGTCAACGCGATCTACGGATTGACCTACAGCGCCTGCATCGAAGGCATGATCGACATGCTGCAGGGCAATGTCCGCGACGGCCTTGCCCGCTTCAGTGCCATGCTGAACCGCATCGTTGCCAGCGGGCAACGCTACACCAGCTCGGGCCCGGTTGCATGCACGCTGCTGGCTGAAGCACTCTACGAACTTGGCGACAGCGCCGCCGCCGACGCGCTGCTGAGCGAATACCTGCCCCTGATCCGCGACACCTGCCTGCCGGACCACCTGATCGTCGCCCATCGGCTGGCTTCCCGCATCGCGTGGCTGGGCGGCGACGCCGGCAAGGCCCTGGACCAGCTCAACACACTCCAGGGGCTTGGCGACGCACGCGGCATTGCACGCTTGGGCATGGCGGCCGCCATCGACAGGAGCCGTCTTGCCTTGCTGGCGGGCGATGTCTCCAGCGCGAGGCATGCACTGGCCGTGGCCGCGTCATTGGCGCCACCTTCCGGTACCCTGATGCCTTACTCGGACGACCTCGACGATCTCGAGATCGCCAGCTTTCGCATTGCGCTGGCGGCCCCCGGCGAAGAAGCCGATGTGGAACGCATCGAAGCCGCACTGCGCCTTGCAGAGCGCAGCGGCCGTGCGCGGCGTGCCGTGCGCCTCGCTTGGCTGCTGGCGCAGGCGCACCATGCCGCGGGCCGGTCTGCGCAAGCACAGATCTGGCTTGAGCGCGCCCTGGCACAGAGCCAGGCGTGGCAGACGCACCGGATCCTTGCCGATGAGCCGTGGCATCTGCAGCCACTGCTTGCATCACTGGCATCGCGGCAGCATGTCTTCGATCCGCGGTACCTTGAGCGACTGGTACAGGCCGCACAGGCCTCATCGCAGCGCGGGACGCCCGTGCGCGGCGAACAGGAAGGCCTGCTCAGCCCCCGCGAACTCCAGATCATCCGGCGCGTCGCCGATGGCCACTCCAACAAGGCCCTGGCGCGTTTGCTGTTTGTTTCGGAAAACACCGTCGAGACACACCTGCGCCGCATCAATGGCAAGTTGGGCACAGGCAACCGGATGCAGGCCGTGGCACGCGCGAGGGAAATCGGACTTCTATGACCGAAATCCTTGGCGAGTGCAATGATCGATATCGCATCCAACATGGATGACGGCTTATGCGTCGACTACGGAGGTCCGGGGGACGCCGCGAAGTATCCACATTGTTTTTGCCTTACCCAATCGGCAGTTGCCGCACCGGTTTGCCGGTGAGCTGGGCGACGGCATGTGCCACGGCCGGTGCGACCGGGGGCACTGCAATTTCACCAACGCCACTGGGCTCGGCCGTGCTGGGCACTAGGTGGGTTTCGATCACCGGTGCCTGCGCCATCGTCAGCAGCGGATAGTCGGGGAAGTTGGCCTGTACGACCTGCCCGTCCTTGATCTGGACCTGGCCGTACAGCGCCGCAGTCAGCCCGAAGATGATCCCGCTTTCCATCTGCTGCGCAACGATGTCCGGATTGACCACCGTGCCGCAGTCCACGGCGCAGACAACGCGATGTACAAGCGGCTTGCCGTCCTTGAGCGATACTTCCGCCACCTGCGCCACCACCGAGCCAAACGCATTGTGCAGCGCGAGCCCACGCGCACGCGGTGCGCCGTCCGCGGCCGGTGCCAGCGGCTGGCCCCAGCCTGCCGCCTGCGCCAGGGTGTCGAGCACCTTCAGCTCGCGCGGGTGCGCCTTGAGCAAGTCGCGCCGCATCGCCAGCGGGTCTAGCTTGGCAGCGGCCGCCACATCGTTCAGGAAGCCCTCCAGGAAGAACCCGGTGTAGGAATGGCCGACGCTGCGCCAGAACCCGATCGGTACCGGCAAATCGACCACCACGTGCGCGATGTGCTCGTGCTCGATCTCGTACGGCAGGTCGAACAGGCCCTCGGCTGCATAGCGGTCAATACCGGCCGACGGCGCGCCGAACAGACGCTCCAGCTCGCCGGCCAGGATCGACTGCCCGGCACTGCGCGAGGCGATGGCCGTCACCTTGCCGTTCTCGACGCGTGCCTTCAGCCGTGCGATGGCCTGCGGGCGATAGAAGTCGTGGCGGATGTCGTCTTCGCGCGCCCAGATCACCTGTACCGGGCGGCCCTCAGTCTTGGTGGCGATCGACACGGCCTGGCCGATGAAATCCGACTCCAGCCGCCGTCCGAATCCGCCGCCAATAAGCGGGATGTCGATCTTCACCTGGTCCCGGCTCACACCTGCGGCGCGCGCGGCGACCAGTTGCGCCAGCGTGGCCACCTGGGTGGGCGCCCAGAGCTGCACGCCATCCCTGGTCACCTGCGCCGTGCAGTTGATCGGCTCCATGGCGGCATGCGCCAGGTACGGCACACTGTATTCGGCCTCGACGAGGGTTGCGCCACCCGTCTTGTCAAAGGCCTTCAGGCCATCGCCCATCGAACGGTACGTGAAGCCGCCCTTGTCGCTGTCGAGCGCGCCGACGAGCTGCTGCCGGATGCCCGCGGAATCGAGCGAGGCATGCGGCCCGTTGTCCCAGGCCGGCTCGAGCTTTTCCAGGGCCTGGCGTGCCTGCCAGTAGTGGTCGGCCACCACGGCCACACCCGGTGCGCCACCCGTCGATCCATCGAACGGCACGACATAGCGCACGCCGGGCATGGCAAGCGCCGCCTTCGACTGGAAGGTCTTGAGCTTGCCGCCAAACACCGGACACATGACGACCGCCGCATACAACATGCCGGGAGGCCGCGCATCGATGGCAAAGCGTGCGCTGCCATCCGTCTTGGCGGCGATGTCATTGCGCGGTGCAGGCTTGCCAATCAGTTGATATTGCGCAGCCGGTTTGAGCGTGACGCTCGATGGCGGCGCAATGTCGCGCGCCTTCCGCGCGACCGCGGAGAAAGGCATCCGCTTGCCGCCCGGGCCAATGAGCTGGCCTTCCCGCACCGTTACCTGCGCCGCCGGCACGCCCCATTCGCGCGCAGCAGCTTCCACCAAGGCGGCGCGCGCGGTCGCGGCGGCCTCGCGCACTGGCTGCCAGCCGTCGGCCACGCTGCTGCTGGCGCCGGTGATGATGAGGCCGATCTCGCGCGCGCTCTTAGCCATGATCCAGTGCAGTGCGCGCGCCCAGGTCTTGTCGGCATCGTCCGGATGCAGCGGCAGCGAGCTGTCGCCCATGGCGACGACATTGCCGTAGATGCGCTCGATGGGCGACGACTCGATGCTCACCCTTGCCAGCGGAATATCGAGCTCCTCGGCGGCCAGCATCGACAGCGCGGTGTGGATGCCCTGCCCCATCTCCACCCGCGGCATGGCGAGGATGACGTTGCCTTCCGGCGTGATCTTGATCCAGCCGTTCAGGGCAATCTGGCCGGACGTTTCAGGAAACACTGCGGGATCGCCAAGCCGGCTGCGCGGGGGCATCACGCCCCAGCCCACCACCAGCGCGCCGCCAAGGCCGAGCGCCCCGAGCAGGAATCGGCGCCGCCCGCGGCGCGGGGTCGTTGCGTTGGCGTTCATGCGCGGCCCTCCCGCAGCGCCTTCGCGGCACGCTTGATGGCGGTGCGCACGCGCGGATAGGTGCCGCAGCGGCACAGGTTGGTGATGGCCGCATCGATGTCGGCATCCCCTGGGTCTGGCTGCCGGGCCAGGAGGTCCGCCGCCGCCATCAGCATGCCCGACTGGCAGTAGCCGCATTGCGGCACCTGTTCGTCAATCCAGGCCTGCTGCAGCGCGTGGCGCTTGCCCGGTGCGCTGGCCAGCCCTTCGATCGTGGTGATGCGCTTGCCGGCCACCGCCGCCACCGGCAGGACGCAGGACCGCACCGCCGCGCCATCCAGATGCACGGTACACGCGCCGCAAGCCGCGACGCCGCAGCCGAACTTCGTGCCCGTCAGGTTCAGGTGGTCCCGCAACACCCACAGCAAGGGGGTGGCCGGGTCGCATTCAACGCTGACCGGCTGGTGGTTGACGTCCAGATCCATGTGTTATTTCCTTGCCCTTACCAAAATGCATGCTGGCTTGCCGCGCATGCCGAGCGCGTTGGCCGCGCAGTTGCGCGGACCATCGACGGTCCATTAGCCAGTCCTGCCTGACCGGCGCCGGCTTGCCTTGCGAAGTGTAGTGACATCGCCCGCCCCCAGGGCCGGGCTTTCCATTTCCCCTGACCGCATCCGCGACAGCACCCTCCTCGCGTTGGTGGCGCAGTCAATATCCTCAGGCTTCGCCTCAATCTCCGCCAGCAGTGCGACGAGGTGCGCCTTGCTCTGCGCAAGCCGCGCCTCCAGCGCCTCGATGTCCTGCACCTTGCCGCGGAGCGCTTCAATCAACGAGCCATGCTTCCAGTGCGCCAGCTCGGGCGGTAGCAGCGTACGAATCTCGTCGAGACTAAAACCGGCTTGCTGCGCAGCCGCGATCAGGTCAAGCACCAGCACCGTTTGAGGCGGATAGGTCCGATAACCGTTCGGCTGACGCTCGACCTTCAACAGGCCGATGCCTTCGTAAAAGCGGATGCGCGAAGGGGCAAGGCCAGTGCGCTCCGCCAGTTCCCCGATCTTCATGCTCGCCACACTCCTCCTCAAACAGTTTGAAGTCGCCCTCAAGAATCTCTGGCTCTCTACGTCAGTTAAAACTACGTCAGTTAAAACGCGCTACTCAGCCTGGCTGCAGGGCTCAGCGTTTGGCCAACGCCATCTTGGCTTGCAGGCTGAATGCGTCTTTCAGGTGCCACGTCATATCAGCTCGAAGCGCAAACCAGCATGGCGCGTCAGGCGGTCGATAAAGCGCTCGTCGAATATCGTTGCCGGTGTCCAGAAGCCGCCACCGCGCCCGATCTTGATACCGTTCTTAACGTGGTCCAGTGCCAGGCTGGCCGCCGCCTGGCCAAGTATCTTGCTGGTGGAGCCATAACCCGGATCGCGATCACCGGTGACTTTCACACGTAAGGCATGCCCCCCTTCGGTTCGACCCAGGAAGCGCAGATCGTAGCGACCGGCCAACTGTGCCGCAGGGCTGGGCCCTTCGCCGGGCTTGGGCAACAAGAAGCGCTCCATCACGCCGCGTATGGGGCTGATGACGGCTCCCACCATGAACGCACCGAGACCCGCCACGATCGTCAGTGCGGTCAAGCGGCCTTTGAAACCCACCCCTGTCAGCAGCGCTTCGTCATACGTGAACGGGTTGCCATAGGCCTGACCTGACAAGGCGTTGGATCGGTGAACCACGCGCTCATTGATCGCCGCCATGACGAAGGGGGCTATCCAGGCATCGAAGTCAGTATCGAATTCGGCGGCTCTAACGTAGCGCTGGCGTGCCGTGAAACCGTGGCCTCTGGGGCAAAGTGCATAGGGGTTGACCAGCTCCTTGCGCAAGGAAGGATCGGCAGCGGCCTCCTTGACCACGTTGATCATGCTGGCCACCGTGCCGCCTGAAGCGCCACCCTTGATTGTCTTGACGCGCATCTTGACATGGGCGGCCGGGGCACCAAAATGCCGCATCGCCTGTCGCTGCAAAAAATAGACGCCCATGTCGGAGGGCACCGAATCGAAGCCGCAGCAATGCACAATGCGCGCCCCCGATTGCTGGGCCGTGGCCTCATATTTCTCGATCATCCGCTTGATCCACTGGGTCTCGCCGGCGAGGTCGCAGTAGTCCGTGCCACTTGCAGCGCACACCTTGATCAGCGGTTCGCCATACAGGGCGTAGGGGCCGACGGTGGACACCACCACCCGGGTCTGCGCACACAGGGCTCGCAACTGGGCTTCGTCAGCAGCGTCCGCCACGATGATGGGCAGGGACTGCCCCGCCGCGCCCAGCGAGCGCCTGACGTCCTCGAGCTTCGCTTCGGATCGGCCCGCAATGGCCCAGCGCAAGGTTTCAGCCCGACCGGAGAGGTATTCGGCCAGGTACCGCGTCAGGATCTGACCAACAAAGCTGGTGGCGCCAAATACGACGACGTCATAGCCTGGGGCGGTCATGGACGTTTCCTTGCGGCGCTGATTGCCGAGGGGCTGGAATTCAAGCCTTCCGGCTCACCTTCCAGCGGTCCAAATTCGATCCGTGTGAACCGCCTATCCATATTCATTGCGTTTTCTCGATGATTGACCCTGTACGCGGTACCCGAGACAAGCCGATCAACTGTGGGCAGCCAACACTTTAAGGTTAAACACAACTTTAAGGTCAAGCATCCAGATGCGGATAGTTCGGGTTAGTCTCATTTCGGTCACCTTGTGGGGCCAAACAGCCGCCAGTCGGCGTCCAGTTCTCGCAGCCATCCACGGCGATGCTCATACATCACCTCAAAAAAGGTGTTGACCTTAAAGTTGACTTCAACCTTAAAGTCGAGCCACGACAAACGAGGTGACCCCATGAACGTGTTCGACAAGTTGATCCTCCGTAACGGTTCAACCGTTCCGAATCGCATCGCCAAAGCCGCCATGGAAGAGAACATGGCGGATGCTGACCACGCCCCCTCCGAGGCGCTGATGCGCCTGTACAAGGCCTGGGCAGAGGGGGGTGCCGGCCTGCTGATGACCGGCAATGTGATGGTGGACAGCCGTGCCATGACAGGACCCGGCGGCGTCGTGCTGGAAGACGCCAGGCACCTGGACCGGTTCAAGCGCTGGGCACGGGTCGGCCGATCCAAGGGGGCGCAGTTCTGGCTGCAGATCAACCATCCCGGCCGCCAAATGCCTGCCAATCTGGGGCAGCCCACCTGGGCTCCCTCCGCTGTGGCAATGAACCTGGGCAATATGTCCAAGCACTTCAACACGCCGCAGGCGATGACGCAGGAGGTTATCGAGGACGTGATCCAGCGCTTTGCCCGTACGGCGCAACTTGGGGAACAGGCAGGTTTCACCGGCGTCGAAATTCACGCGGCGCACGGCTACCTGCTGAGCCAATTCCTCTCGCCGTTGAGCAACCAAAGAACAGATGCGTGGGGTGGCGCGCTGGAGAACCGCGCCCGCCTGCTCTTTGAGATCGTCAAGGCCGTACGCGCCGTGGTTTCGCCCGGATTCGCGGTTGCCGTCAAGCTGAACTCTGCCGACTTCCAGCGTGGCGGCTTCAGCGCGGATGACGCCCGCCAGGTTGTGAAGCTGCTCAACGAGCTGGCCGTTGACCTGGTCGAGTTGTCGGGAGGGAGCTATGAGGCCCCGGCCATGCAGGGTGACGCCCGCGACGGCAGCACGCTCGCCCGCGAGGCCTACTTTGTCGAGTTCGCCCACGACATCCGCGCGGTGGCGAAGATGCCGGTGATGGTCACAGGCGGCATCCGCCGTCGGCCGGTGGCCGAGCAAGTGGTCAAGAGCGGCGTGGACATGGTTGGCATCGGTACCGCCCTGGCCATCGACCCCAATCTGCCGCGCGACTGGCGTGCCGGCAAAGACAGTGCGCCTGCGTTGCTGCCGATCGGTTGGAAGAACAAGCCACTGGCTTCATTGGCCAACATGGCGGCAGTCAAGTTTCAACTGCGCAAACTCAGCCGGGGCAAGGCCACTGATCCCAAGGTGTCACCGCTGCGCGCGCTGATCCTGCAGCAGGTGTCCAACGCATGCCGCGTCCGCCAATACCGGCGCTGGATGGCTCAGCGCGCCCATGCCTGACAGGCCAGACAGGCCAGACAGGCCAGGCAACTCTGCAAGCTCCCTCAACTTAGCCACCCAGAGTATCGTCAATATGAACATCAGAAATCTTGCAGCTACGGCAGGTGCAATCCTGAGCGCCATCTCGAATCCCTCATGGGCCGATGGCACATCGAACGCTATGCAATCCGAAAGCACAACAATCAACCTCGCTGGCCATCAGGTCCCTGTGGTCAAAGGCGGGCTGTATGACCGCTATCGCTCCAATCCTCCGCTTTCCGCCATTGAATCCGAAGCGCCAGACATTGACTTGAGTTGGTTCAAGGAACTCAAGAAGGAGAAAGTAGATATTGGCTTTGAATCCTATTCGCCAAATTTCTACTACAAGAACAGCAGGGTGACGGCCATCTTTACCGCCGACCTGGACAAGCTGCGGGAATTGATACCTGCCCAAGTGCTGGAGAAGGTTCAACCGCTTCAGGTCTGGCCGGGCAGAGGCCTTGTCGCACTCACCGCCTACGCATATCA
Source organism: Cupriavidus sp. PET2-C1 (assembly GCF_054515855.1). NCBI lineage: Bacteria > Pseudomonadati > Pseudomonadota > Betaproteobacteria > Burkholderiales > Burkholderiaceae > Cupriavidus > Cupriavidus sp. PET2-C1. The sequence continues at coordinate 1,665,069 of NZ_CM137259.1, read as the reverse complement.
CTATTGCGACAACGACAGCTACAACGAGATTGGTCTCTCCGTCATCACGAATCGGCCGGGCAGCTCCAGTCTTGGGCCGCTGACCTTGCTGAGTCAGGCGATGTCGAACGACTTCTGGGGCTATGTACTGAAGCTTCCGGTAAATACCGAGCTCGCCAGGGTACGGGGTGTTGTTGGCTACAATCTACCTAAGTGGCTGACGGACATTCACTACCGCGAAACCGACGAGTCGGTTGTCGTCGAGATCTTTGACAGTGAGACGGGCAAAGCCGATGTCACCATCGAAGCCAGGAAGCTGGACGAGCTTTCGAAAAAGATCTCCATGGTGACCAATAGCTTTACAAATGTCGATCAGCAAGGGCGATTAACCACTGGTTATGCAACTTCCCGTCAGCTCAGTCATGCCTCCAGCACAAGTGCGGGGGCGGTGAGCCTCAGTCTGACTGAAGGCAGTTTATCGACATTCATCAAGTCCCTGAAGCTAGGCAAGATGCTCAAGTACGAGTACGTGCCCGAATTCCAAAGTGCGCTGTACTCCCCCAAGCCGCTGTGATCCTTTCTTGTCGTCGAGTCGACGCCGGTAGCCATCCTCAAGCCAGGAGCCGCCTTGCCTTGTGGCCGGTGGGCGCCGCAAAGCGCAAGCGGCTCTTCACGCGTGCGGCCAGAAAAGCGACAGCCCAGCACGCCGGTCGGCTATCATGCCATTCCTCTCCGAAGTGGCCCCCTATGATTTCCGTCCGTAATGTCACGCTGCGTCGTGGCGTCAATGTCGTACTCGACCTCGCGTCCGTCACTTTCAATCCCGGCGAAAAGATTGGTCTTGTCGGCCGCAATGGCGCCGGCAAGTCGTCCTTCTTCGCCCTTCTCAACGGCACGCTGCACGAAGACAGCGGCGAGTTCTCGATTCCCGCTGCATGGAAGATGGGCCAGGTCGCGCAGGAGATGCCGGAGACCGAGCAGAGCGCGACCGACTTCGTCGTCGAGGGTGACACCGCGCTGCTGGCCGCGCAGGCCGAAGTAGCCGCCGCCGAGGCCAGCGACGACGGCATGCGCATGGCGCACGCCTACATGGCCCTGCACGACGCCGGTGCACACGATGCCCCCGCACGTGCCCAAGCGCTGATCCTGGGCCTTGGCTTCAGTGCTGCGCAGCTGAGTCAGCCGGTCAACAGTTTCTCCGGCGGCTGGCGCATGCGACTGCAACTGGCGCGCGCGCTCATGTGCCCGTCCGACCTGCTGCTGCTCGACGAACCGACCAATCACCTGGACCTCGACGCGCTGGTCTGGCTGGAAGCCTGGCTCAAGCGCTATCCAGGAACCCTGGTAGTGATCAGCCACGACCGCGAGTTCCTCGACGCGGTGACGCAGGTGACGGTGCACGTCGACAATGCCAAGCTCGTGCGTTATGGCGGCAACTACAGCAAGTTCGAAGACATGCGCGCTGAGCAACTCATATTGCAGCAGGCGGCGGTGGCCAAGCAAGCAGACAAGATCGCCCACCTGCAGAAGTTCATCGACCGTTTCAAGGCCAAGGCCTCGAAGGCGAAGCAGGCGCAGAGCCGGGTCAAGGCGCTCGAACGCATGGAGAAGATCGCACCGGTGCTTGCCGACGCAGAGTTCACCTTCGAGTTCAAGGAGCCGCTCAACGTCCCGAACCCGCTGTTGTCGATGCTGGACGCGAGCTTCGGCTACCCGGCGCCGACCGACGCACTGCCCGGCACGCCGCCCACGGTCATCGTGCGGGGCATCAATCGTTCCGTGCTGGCCGGGCAGCGCATCGGCATTCTCGGTGCCAACGGTCAAGGCAAGTCCACGCTGGTGAAGACGGTGGCGCACGCGCTGGCGCCGATTTCCGGCGAAATCAGCGAAGGCAAAGGCCTGAATATCGGCTACTTCGCACAGCAGGAACTCGACGTGCTGCGCCTGCTCGACACGCCGATGGAACACATGATCCGCCTTGCCAAGGACACGCCGGCGCACATGCGCGCCCCCGGCCAGAGTGGCACCGAGCAATCCCTTCGCACCTTCCTCGGCACATTCAGCTTCAGCGGCGACATGGTCCATCAGGCGGTTGGCACGATGAGCGGCGGCGAAAAGGCGCGGCTCGTGTTGTGCATGATCGTGTGGCAGCGCCCCAACCTGCTGCTGCTCGACGAGCCTACCAACCACCTGGACCTGGCCACACGCGAAGCGCTGGCCATGGCGCTCAACGAATTTGAAGGCACAGTGATGCTGGTCAGTCACGACCGGGCCCTGCTGCGCGCCGTATGCGACGAGTTCTGGCTGGTCACCAAGGGCGGCGTCGAGCCCTTCGACGGGGATCTGGACGACTACCAGCAGTTCCTGCGCGACGAAGCCCGTCGCATGCGCGAGCAGGCTGCCGCAGAGTAGGAGGTCATCGCCTGAAATGGTGAGCTTCACAGGATTCAGCGTGAAGGTCGCCATTGAGCGCCTCGAGACTGATACGAACCTCGGCGCCGAGATCGTTCTCGGACTCACTTCGCCCACTCTGTTTCGCTGGATCGAACGGCAGAGATGGGGCGGTAGGGAACGACCGCCGTTCCGCCCCCTCCGTGGACCGGAGGCGGCCATCAAGAGACGTCCCCCATGGCCCGGAGGCAGGCCGCAGTGCCAAATCGACAACGCTAATCCGATACCGGGTCGTGACTGCATATGCAGAGCTTGTTTCCGTCGGCATCCCGGAAATATGCGCCGTAGTAGTGGGGGTGATACTGGACTCTCAGGCCAGGGGCCCCTTCGCAATGCGCTCCGTTTGCAAGCGCGCAGGCGTATGCCCGATCAACCGTCTGCCGGTCACGCGCCAGCAGCGCCAACATCTGGCCGTTTCCACCTCGCGCGGCATTGCCGTCATATGGCTTGCCAATAAGGAATAGCGGCCGCGGTGCGTCCGTTGCCATCCACCCTGCCCATGGCTTGTCGCGTTCGCAGAATTTGAGGTGATGTCCCAACTCCTGCATCAAAGCCGAATAAAACTCGAACGCAAACGGCTGATTTCGGCAAGCCGGGGGACCGAATCGGGTCGGGAAGAGACCGGAGTCCCCTCCCGGCCAAAGGGACCTCAGGCTCGCAAAGCCTTTAGTGTGTTGCGTTGACCGGTTGAATCCGCAGTATGCTTTCGCCAAAATTCAGAGCGGCGCGTCTGTTGTCAGCGCCGGAGCCACGGTCGACATATGAATCTTGTCCGCAGAATCCTTATCCTGGTTGCCCTCTCTTTTGCTGGTCTGACATTCGCGTCGCCAGGACAGCCACTGTCGGCGCATGCGTGGCATCGCAAAGCCGTCGGTTTCAGCATTGCCGTGTATTACCTGTCCCCGCCGGCGGCTGATCCGTTAAAGGCGGCGCGTGCGTTGGCGGCGGACCGGCGGTTTGGCCTGAAGGTCGTCGACAAGATCGACAAGTCCGCATTTGAGCATGCATTGCTGCAAGTTGCCTACAGCAACAAGGTGGCGCGCGACTACGCACCACCGTCGCTAGAATTGCTGCGCTATTTCGGGCGCGGCCTGACGATCGAGCAAGCCCAGGCGCTGCAGAAGGCACCGCACGTGCTGATCCTGAGCTTCGCGCATCCCGCAAGCCAGGCGACGGCTGCCTTGCGGCAGGCTGAGACGCTCGTCGCCGAGCTGGCCCGACAAGGGCAAGCGGTTATCTGGGACGAGGAAACGCGCGAGGCGTTCACGGCCAACGCATGGGAGGCCGCACGCCTGCAGTCTTGGGAAGGCGCAGTTCCCGACGTGTCCAAGCAGATCATCATTCACGCCTATAACAATGACGGGCATACACGCGCCATTTCGCTCGGCATGGCCAGGTTCGGACTGCCCGATCTCGTCATCAATGACACCATCTGGTCGCTGAATACGCCATTGGGCCACGCGATCAATGGTGTAGGGCAGCAACTGGTGGAATCCGGCCTGCCCGATGACAAAGGTTCGCTCACGTTCAGTATCGCGGGACTCCGCCATACGGCGGTACGCAAGCGTCTGAGCGACGGCGTTCTGTCTGGTGGTAGCGGGCAAGGTCGCTTGCGTCTGCTCGAAGCGCCGGCGGAGCAAGGAGATCCCGAGAATGCGCTGGCTGCGCTGACGTTCGACACCTATGCGGGCAGCAGCGCCACGGAACGCCAAGTCAATTTCGTCAAGGCGGTATTCGGCTCGCAGCCCGACGACGTCGTTGCAGTTCGCCAGGACGCAGCATTGCGCGAGGCCAGCAAGCGGGCACGCTTGCAATTGCCGGCGCTGCAAAAGGCATTCCAACGCGGCCTTTCGCCCGGCGAGCAATTGCAGGTCAAAGCACCGTTCGTCACGAAGAATGGCGACCGAGAATTCATGTGGGTCGAGGTGATGGAATGGAACGGTGAGCAGATCAAGGGGATGCTTCGCAGCGATCCGCGCTTTGTGCCCGGTCTGAAGGCGGGACAGATTGTGGAAGCGCGCCAGTCGGAAGTGTTCGACTATCTGCGTCGCTGGCCTGATGGCCGCACTGAAGGCAACGAGACATCGAAGCTGCTGAAGCAGCGCTGAACGGATCGTAAATCAAGGGCATCGTCTACCTCGATCCCAAGGTAGCGTACGCTCACGCCATAAATCGGGCGGCGAGCCGCCGCTTGTCGGTTACGGTCGATGCCACAGTCGGCCCGCTCCCGGCCATGGCCAGCCCTCGCCAGGCTGCACTCCCGCGCGCGGTCAGATGCTATGCCCCTCCCCCGGGTTTTGAGGAGGTTCCCCCCTTGAGAGAATGGAGCTCCTCAAAACCCAGGGCGGTTCAGCGGGCGAGAAGCGGTAGGCAGGGCCCTACCCTAAATCGCTACAGCGCAACAATTCTAGTCGCGGCGAATGCCACTGCCCAATGTGTGAGAATCGCCGCCATTAACGCCGCGACTAGCGGGCCGGTTCTCTCGACGCGCGTGCTTAGCACGAACCCCAACACGCCAAACAGAACCGGTGGAGCGGGTATCAACAGGATCAAGCCAAACAGCATCCGCGCATCAGCAGGGCACACGTCTATTCCAACGCATGTCCCAGGCTGCGGCGTGCATAGCCGCAGGAACATGTCACAGAGGTACGCATCAATGACGGAAGATCCGACGACACTTGCCAAGCCGACGCCGACAAATGCGATCGTCACGACGAAGCGCCACCTGCTCACTTGATTTCCCAAAAGAGTATCTCCGTTGATCGACCGAGGTCCGACCATCCATAGCGGGTGCCGGGAAAGAACGCATCCCACCCCAAGCTGCGGCCGATTGTTGAAACGACGCCGGGAGTACTGCTGATCGTCAGCCGCGACCCATTCCACAGGTCAATGTGACCGCCGCTAGCGTTCCCAGCCGTTTCGCCATCGCGCCTCCAATAGTTCCTGAACGCAACGATGCCAGTGCGTCCCGCGATCTTCTTTTGCCAATCAGACCCGTTGATGTTTTCCGGTGCGCCGATGCCAGCCATTGGCTTGAGCCGCAGCCAGTTCGCCATCTCGGAAGCCAGAACGGCTGTGCGCTTTCCTTCCAGGCGAATCTGGCCCTTGCCGCGGAACGACTTCATCTCGATGCCAACCTTGTGCAGGGTGACGCTCATCCGAATCGCGCATTGATTTTCAAAGCCCGCCGGCACATCTCCTGTCTTGGGATCGACGTATGGCGTTCCTCCCGGATAGGCCTCCCACAATTCGGCAAATGTGACCCTCCTGAGCGGCACCTCGGCCTGGGAGTCCACTTTTGTATTGGTTGGCACCAGTTTTTTCTTGTTAGCCATCCTCGTCTCCAAGGTGCTTTGCGAGCGCTTCATCCCCCCAATAGACTGTCAGCGAACCGGTGGTCATCGTAGCAATGCGAGGCAGCCGGCCCTGCTCATCCGTGTGGCCAAACAATCCGCGGCCATCTGACGTTTCCACAAAATACGGGTAATCGGCAATGGGCCCGCTCGGGCTCAGCGCTATCACCAGTTCGTCGAAGCTCTCCGGTACCGGCGCTCCCGTAGTTGTGAATCCCGCATTACCGGAGCCAAGCAACCCAGATGCCTCATCGCGCGCGCCCATATCCTCGAACCACTTTTCGCCGGCAACCAGAGCAACAATGCGCGGCGGCGTGGGGCACTGGCACAGGACAACATCGCTGTCCAGGGCAATCTCGCCCATGAACTGCATCCGGCGCGGCCCGCCCGCCTTCGCAATCGTGCCGGTGCTCTTGCAAGCTTCGCAGTAAGCCTGGCCTCCAATCAATGCAGCCTGGTGGCCGGGATTGCCAAAAGTGCAACCTCGGCCTGCATAAGGCAGGATCTTCCCACCGCGTTCCAGTTCATCGCCAACGCAGGCAATTCTTCGCATCATGGTTGGGCCTCCCAAATGTCGATGGGCTGTTTTTCTTCCTGCATACGATCTCCCTCGGGATGGGTTATGTGCGCGAATGCGCCTCCTCCATTTGGGCGTACTGCATCACTGAGATCAATGAGACTGGTCCGAATTTGTGCTGAGAAATTTCTTTGTCTGTGCTGCACGTTTCCTATATGGGATCTGAGAGCGGTACCGACCCACCGACCCAAAGCCCCACTCGACAATCTCACGCTATACTCTCTCTCGTCGCTGCAACCACAGCGACCGGGTTTGGAAGCCCGAACAAAGGGCGGACCACCGCCAGCCGGCGGTGTTTTTACGTCCGTCACGCCTACGCACGTCCTCAGAGGGCGGGCCTTGGCGGGGAGGGCTTCGGCCCTGCCGGTACCTTTGTCCGGTCTTCCAACCTTGTCATGCGCCCGCCCACCCCATTTGGAAGTGGGGTGCGGGATTCAAACCGCATACAGAGGAGGTCGTACCATGCGCCAATACGCACTTAGCCGTACCGGACCGCCGGCATGTCTCGCATGCCGTTTTCCCATTGCCCTCTCCTACCGCGTGCCCGCCCCGCACAAGGAGGCGCCCAATGGATAACCCCCGCCAACACGCCCGCTACGGCCTCACCGCCGAATACCGCAACGCGGACATCCACCTGAGTTCACGGGTGCTCTGCGAAACCCCGCTGAGCCTGGCCGTCGAAAAATCAGCCCAGCTCTGCGCCCTGCTCTTCCTGACCCGTGACAATGCCGAATCCGGCGTCTTCGGCGACCTGAACCCGGAGATCCAGAACCGGGTGCTGTCGCTGGCCTCCGGGCTGGCGCATGAGACGCTGGTGTTGAGCGAACTGGCCGCGCAGTGCGAGGCTAACGCGCAAGTAGCGTAGTGCGATGAGGGCTGGCCTGCGGGCTGGCCCCCTATCTCGACATTCCCCATGCCCGGACTTGACCGCGCCCCGCCCACGCTGATTCCGCCGTGCGGCAGCCGGCGCTATCGGGCGGCGGCTGCGCCGCATGCGCGCGGGCATATACAATAGCGGTCTTCGCCGCCGCTGCGGCTCGCATCCCGCATTTACCGCCATCGGCCGCCCGGCCCGGCCCTGCATTCGCGCCATGTCCCTGATTCTGCAAAGTCCCGCCCCGCTGTCCGCCAACGATATCGACGCCATCCGCGCCATCGCCCAGGCTCCCACGCTCGCGCTGCGCGCCGAGTCCGTGGCCTCCGCCGATGCCAGCGCCGCGCTGACGCCCGCCCTGCGCGAAGCGCTGGACGCCTACTGCGGCCCGCGCAGCATCGACTGGGCCATCGTGCCCGTCGGCCGCAAGCTCTCGGACTTCAAGCTGGTGGCGATGGATATGGACTCCACGCTGATCACCATCGAGTGCATCGACGAGATCGCCGATTTCTGCGGCCTCAAGGCGGAGGTCTCGGCGATTACCGAGGCCGCCATGCGTGGCGAGATCACCGACTTCAACGAGAGCCTGCGCCGCCGCGTGGCCCTGCTCAAGGGGCTGGACGCCAGTGTGCTGGACCGCGTCTATGAAGAACGCCTGCGCCTGTCGCCCGGCGCGGAGAACATGCTGCAGACCGTGCAGGCCCTGGGCATGCGCACCCTGCTGGTTTCGGGTGGTTTTGTGCATTTCACCGAAAAACTCAAGCCCCGCCTGAAGCTCGACGTGACCCGCGCCAATACGCTGGAGATCGTCGATGGCAAGCTCACCGGCCAGGTGCTGGGCGAGATCGTCAATGCCGACGTCAAGGCCCGCACGGTGCAGGAAGTGTGCGCCCAGATCGGCGCGGACCCGTCCCAGGCCATCGTCATGGGCGATGGCTCCAACGACCTGAAGATGATGGCCGTGGCCGGCCTGTCCGTGGCTTTCCGGGCCAAGCCGGTGGTGCGTGCGCAGGCCAGCGTGGCATTCAACCACGTTGGGCTGGATGGCTTGCTCCAGCTTTTCCCGCATTAACTGCCGCTGCCTGCGCCCGGCACAGGCGGGCACCACGCAGCGCGCTTGCGAATTGAAATAAGAATTATTATCATCTGGCTTTGTAAGAAATTACTGAGCCCGTCATGCAAGTGTTTGCCGTGCTGCTGGGGTTGGGTGGCGCATGCTGCCTGTACCTGGCATCGCCCAACCAGCGCCTGTTGCTGCTGCCGCTATCCGCGCCCGCCACGGCACGAAGCCGCCGTGCGCGCCTGTGCTGGCTGGCCGCCCTTTCGATCGCCCCCTCGGCGTGGGCATGGAGCCTGACGCAGGGCTGGCCGGCCGCGATCGCGGCCACGCTCGCCACGGTTGGCACCGGCCTGTCCTTATGGCCCTTTGCCGGTGCTTACCGCGATGCGCGGCGCCAGCGCCTCGGCCAGACCGGCTGATGAAAGCCGCCTCCACTCCCCAAAACGTCCGCAGCAACCGCAAACCCAAGCCCGGCATGGGCACCAAGTGGCTGGCCGGCACCCTGCTGGGCCTGCCGCTGGCGGTCGCGCTATCCGCCCTTGGCGTCATCTGGCTGCCCGGCGGTTGGCAAAGCGGCGCCATCGGCGCGATCCTCGCCTGCCTGCCGGTCTGGGTGGCCATCCTCTGCGCCAGCCTGCTCTTGCCCGACAGCCGCGCGGCCTGGCTCTGGCTCGCGGCTGGCAACCTGATCGCTTACGGCGGACTGTGGGCATGGCGCCTGCTGCTTACCCCCGGCGCGGCATGAACCGGCGCACCAGGAACCTCGCATGAAAGCCGCAACCCTGCGCTTGTACCAAACCCTGCACACCTGGGTCGGCCTGATGGCCGGCTGGGCCCTCTTCATCGCTTTCTTCGCTGGCGCGATCACCGTCTTCCACGAGGAACTGCACGCCTGGCAATCGCCGCAGCGCACCGCCGCGCATAGCCCGGCCACCCAGCCGGCCAACCCTGCCGCGCTCGACCGCTTCATGCAGGCCCTGGTGGCGGCGCATCCCACGAGCGCAGCCAGCGCCTACGTGACGTTGCCGACGGAGCACGAGCCTGGCTTCACGGCCTACTGGCAGGGCCAGGCCGGCGAGTGGCACATCACTACCTCCGCCATGATTGACGGGGGCAAGACCACGCCCAAGGACATCGCGCTCGACGCGGCGCCCGAAGAATTGGCAGCATTCATCAACAGCCTGCACTACACGCTCGGCGTGCCAGTGGCCGGCGGCTACTTCATGGGCGTTATCGCGGTGCTGTATGGGCTGGCGCTGGTGTCGGGCGTGCTGCTGCACCTGCCGCGGCTCAAGCCGGACCTGTTTGCCATCCGGCCGGGGCGCAACCTCAAGCGCTTCTGGATGGATGCGCACAACGTCGTCGGACTGTTCAGCCTGCCCTTCCACCTGGTGTTCGCCATCACCGGTGCGGTGCTATGCCTGGGCTTGGTGCTGGTGATGGTGTTCAATGTCATGGCCTTCGATGGCAAGCTGTCCGAGGCGTTGCCGCGCCTGACCACCGCCTCGCCGGAACTGAAGGCATCGGGCCGCGCAGCGCAGCCCCTGCCGGCCGCTACGTTGCTGGCGGCGGCACGCGCCAGCGCGGGTGAGCGGTTCACGCCGCTGTCGGTGCGCTATCAGCACTACGGCGACGCCAACGCGCTGATCGAGATTCGCGGCGACAGCGCACGCGTCCTTGGCAACTACGGGTCGGTGTCGGTACACGCTGCCGCCGGCCAGCCGGACAGCGGCAGCGTGCTGGCGGACCAGACCGCCGCCGGGCGCGACAGCAACCATGCCATCTTCAGCATGATCTACGCGCTGCACTTTGGCACCTACGGCGACCTGGCCCTGCGCCTGGTCTACCTGCTGGCGGGACTGGCGGGTGCCTTCCTGTTCTATTCCGGCAACCTGCTGTGGATCGAATCGCGCCGCAAGACCCGGCAGCAGGCGCAGCCGCGCGTGCACCGTCTGCTGGCGCAGGCGACGGTCGGCGTGTGCATCGGTTGCTGCATCGGCGTGGCGGCGGCCTTCTGCGGCGCCCTGCTCTGGCCCGCGCGGGCTTCCAGCCACACCTACTTCCCGGTCTTTTTCGCGGCCCTTGGGTGGGCCCTGATGCGTGCGCCGGCACGCGCCGCGATCGAGCTGCTGTGGGCTGCGGCCGTTGCCGCATTGCTGGTGCCGCTGGTCAATGCGCTGGTGACAGGGGACTTTCTGTGGCGCGCCGCGCTGGCCGGGCACTGGGCCGTGGCGGGCTTCGATATCGGTGCGCTGGCGCTGGCCTGCGGCTTTGCCGCGCTGGCCTGGGTGACGCAGCGCCGTGCGCGCAACGGCCCGCCCAACTCGGTGTGGGCCATGCAAAAGAAGCCTCGCCCTGATGTGGCGGACGCTGCCGCGGCGGGATCGACCGCTGGCTAGCGGCAACAAGGCAAAAAAAGGCCGCCCCGGACAGTGTCCGGGGCGGCCCTTTTCATTTCATGCCACCAGGCGGGCTTCCATCGCGCCGCGCAGGTCGGCGATCAGGTCGCGGGTATCCTCCAGCCCGATATAGAGCCGTACCAGTTCGCCGGCGTTCTCCCAGCCAACGGGCGGCCAGCTGCCTTGGGGCCGCATGGTCTGGACGTGGTACGGCACCGCCAGGCTATGCGCGCCGCCCCAGGACCAGCCAATCGCAAACAGGCGCAAGGCCTCGACAAAGGCATCGACCTGGGCGCGCGTGTAGCGCGCATGCAGCACGATCGAGAACAGGCCCGTGGCGCCGCTGAAATCGCGCAGCCAGAAGTCGTGGCCGGGACAGTCCGGCAGCGCCGGGTGCAAGACCTTGACCACTTCCGGGCGCTGGTTCAGCCACTCGGCCACTTCGCGCGCGGCGCGGTCGTGCGCCGCCAGCCTGACCGGCATGCTCGGCAGCGAGCGCAGCACCAGGTAGCAATCGTCGGCCGACACGCCCCAGCCCATCAGCATGCGGGCGCGCTTGATGCGGTCGTGGAGTTTATCGTCTGCGGTCAGCACCGCGCCCATCAGCACGTCGCTGCCGCCCGACTGGTATTTGGTAAGCGCCTGCACCGAGATGTCGATGCCCTTGTCGAACGGCCGGAAATATACGCCGGCGGACCAGGTGTTATCGATGGCGGTGAGCACCCCGCGCGCCTTTGCCGCAGCCACGATGGCCTCGGTGTCGGGGATTTCCATCGTCACCGAGCCCGGCGACTCCATCCAGATCAGGCGGGTGTTGGGGCGGATCAGCCCGGCAATGCCCGCGCCGATCATGGGGTCGTAATAGCGCACGGAGACGCCGAAGTCCCGTGCCAGCCATTCGCCGTGCTCGCGGTTGGGGCCGTAGACGTTATCCGGGACGAGCACGTCGTCACCCGACTTGACCAAGGCGAAGTAGACCTGCGAGATCGCGGCCAGCCCCGACGGCAGCAGCAGCGTATGGCGCGCGCCTTCGATCAGCGCGAGGTGCTGGCACAGCGCCTCGCTGGTGGGCGTGGCATGCAGGCCATAGCGCCAGTAGGTGGTGGCACCGTCGCCATGCGCGCGCAGCTCCGCCAGGTTGCGGAACACCACGGTGGAACCACGATGGGTAGCTTGGGAAAACGAGGCGAACCCCGGCGCGATATCCAGCTCTGGCTGGACGGCCACGGTCGCCAGGTAGGCGGGTTGGGAAGCAGGCTGCTCGGGTGGCTGGCGGTCGGACACGGCGATTCCTTGTCTGGCAATAACTCGATGAACGTTCGAGCTTACCAGCATTCGGGTGCGCGTTGGCCCACCTGGCGGGCCCGCCCCTGTCCACCCCGGCTTGACGCTACCGGCCGGAAATCGAGGACTTCGGCGCGGGCGGGGCGTAGGTAATGCCGCTGTTGGGGGTCATGTCGAAGGGCGGGATCACCAGCACGCCCAGTGGCCGGATCATGAAGGGGAGCACGATGGCCGGGTTGACCGGGTCGGTCCAGTTGCCGTGCACAATGCCGGCACCGTCGATGGTGCCTTCCCAGTTGCCCGTGACGTGCGTGCCGTCATTGGACTCCTCCATCAGGAAAGCGCCGTTCTCGAATTCGCCGGCCAGCAACCGCACGCCGCCGGCACGGCCAACGCTGTACTCGCCGCGCACGCTGTCGCGCTCGTCGGGCTTGGGGCCCAGGCGCAGGCGCACCGGCTGGTCGCCGAGCGTGCCCACGTAGACCGGCAGCGATGCGTACTCCGGCCGCGGCGCGAGCGCCTTGGGCGCGGGCCCGGTTGAAAGCTGTGTACCGCGCCGCGACTCGCCCTCGCGGATGGCCTGGTTGATCCCGAAACCCTGCACCTGGCTGGCATCGCTGGCGACATTGGCGGCGCCGGGCGTGCCGGTGGACAGCTCGGTACCGCCGGCGGCCAGCGCGGCGCCGGCCAGCGTTGCCGCGGCCAGCCCGGCTGCCAGGGACAGGGAAACGGGAAGTGGCAAGGACATGGACAAAGGCAAGGACAGAGTCGCTACACGCCGCAAGGCAGCCTCAGGTTCAGAGTCGTTCGAAAATCGCCGCGATGCCCTGGCCACCGCCAATGCACATGGTCACCAGTGCATAGCGGCCTTGCACGCGTTGCAGCTCATACAGGGCCTTGACGGTGATCAGCGCGCCGGTGGCGCCGATCGGGTGGCCCAGGGAGATGCCCGAGCCGTTCGGGTTGACCTTGGCCGGATCGAGACCGAGCGCCTTGGTGACTGCGCAGGCTTGCGCGGCAAAGGCTTCATTGGCTTCGATCACGTCGAGGTCGGCCACGGTCAGTCCAGCACGTTCCAGTGCCTTCTTGGTGGCCGGCACGGGGCCGATGCCCATGGTCTTGGGATCGACGCCGGCATGCGCATAGGAGACCAGGCGCGCCATCGGCTTCAAGCCGCGCTTCTCGGCCTCGGCGCGCTCCATCAGCACCACCGCGGCGGCGGCGTCGTTCAAGCCCGAGGCGTTGCCCGCGGTTACCGTGCCGTTCTCCTTGACGAAGACCGGCTTGAGCTTGGTCATGTCTTCCAGGACCGCATCGTGGCGCACGTGCTCGTCGGTGTCGAAGGTCACGTCGCCCTTGCGGCCCTTCAGCGTGACCGGCAGGATCTGGTCCTTGAAGTGGCCCGCGCGGATCGCCGCCGATGCGCGGCGGTGCGACTCCAGCGCGGCTTCGTCCTGCTGGCCGCGGGAGATGTCGTATTCCTTGGCCACATTCTCGGCGGTGACGCCCATGTGGATGCCGTGGAACGGGTCATGCAGCGCACCCAGCATCATGTCGAGCATCTTGGCATCGCCCATGCGTGCGCCCCAGCGGGCCGACTGCGCCAGGTACGGTGCGCGGCTCATGCTCTCCGCGCCGCCGCCGATGGCCACATCGGCATCGCCCAGCAGGATGGTCTGCGCCGCGCTGACGATGGCTTGCAGGCCCGAGCCGCACAGGCGGTTGACGGTCAGGGCCGGTGCGTCGATGGTGACGCCGCCCTCCACTGCCGCCACCCGGCCAAGATACATGTCCCGGGGCTCGGTCTGGATGACGTTGCCGAACACCACATGGCCGACGTCGTCGCCGCTGACCTGCGCGCGGGCCAGCGCTTCGCGCACGACCATGGCGCCCATCTGGGTCGGGGAAAGATCCTTCAGGCTGCCGCCAAAGGTACCGATCGCGGTCCGAACGCCGCTCACCACCACCACTTCACGTGTCATTTTGTGTCTCCTGGGCTGATGTTGCAGCGCACAGTATAGCGGCGCGCACGCCAAAACGAACGATCGTACTTTTACCTATCCGGACCGACGGCTGCTCGCAGCCTCAGACTTCGCCCCACAAGTCGTGGCCATCCGCGCCGGTGATCTTCACCGAGACGAATTCGCCGACCTTGTAGCGCGGCGCGCCCTGCGCCGGCGGGTCGATATAGACCAGGCCGTCGATCTCCGGCGCGTCGGCCGACGAGCGGCCGATGCCGCCGTCCTGGTTGATCTCGTCGACCAGCACGCGCAGGGTCTGGCCGACCTTGCGCTGCAGGCGCCGGGCGGACACTTCCTCGGCCACTTCCATGAAGCGCGCGCGGCGCTCTTCGCGGACTTCGTCGGGCAAGGCACCCGGCAGGTCGTTGGCCGTGGCGCCGTCCACCGGCGAATAGGCGAAGCAGCCCACGCGGTCCAGCTCCGCTTCGGCGATGAAGTCCAGCAGCGTCTGGAACTCTTCCTCGGTCTCGCCGGGGAAGCCCGCGATAAAGGTGCTGCGGATGGTCAGCTCGGGGCAGATCTTGCGCCAGGCCCGGATGCGGTCCATGGTCTTTTCGGCGTTGGCCGGGCGCTTCATGCGCTTGAGCACGTCCGGGTGGGCGTGCTGCAGCGGCACGTCCAGGTAAGGCAGCACGTGCCCTTGCGACATCAGCGGAATGATCTCGTCGACGTGCGGGTACGGGTACACGTAGTGCAGGCGCACCCAGGCGCCGTACTTGGCAGCCAGCTCACCCAATGCGCCAACCAGCTCGGTCATGCGCGTCTTGAGCGGGCGGCCGTCCCAGAAGCCGGTGCGGTACTTCACGTCCACGCCGTAGGCGCTGGTGTCTTGCGAGATCACCAGCAGTTCCTTGACGCCCGACTTGAACAGGTTCTCGGCCTCCAGCATGACTTCCGCCACCGGGCGCGAGACCAGGTCGCCGCGCATCGACGGGATGATGCAGAAGGAGCAGCGATGGTTGCAGCCTTCGGAAATCTTCAGGTACGCGTAGTGTTTGGGCGTGAGCTTGATGCCGGCGGCCGGCACCAGGTCCATGAACGGGTCATGCGGCTTGGGCAGGTGCGTGTGCACGGCCTGCATCACCTCGCCTAGTGCGTGCGGCCCGGTCACGGCCAGCACCTTCGGGTGCACGGACGTGATGATGTCCTCACCCGCGGCGTTCTTCTTGGCACCCAGGCAGCCGGTGACGATCACCTTGCCGTTCTCGGCCAGTGCCTCGCCGATCGCATCCAGGCTTTCCTGCACGGCTTCGTCGATAAAACCGCAGGTATTGACGACCACCAGGTCGGCGCCGTCATAGGTGCCGCTGATGGCATAGCCCTCGGCGCGCAGCTGGGTAATGATCTGCTCGGAATCCACAAGTGCCTTTGGACATCCAAGGCTTACGAATCCCACATTTGGAATATGGTCTTTCTTGATCGTTGATTCTGAAGGGTTTTTCACGGTTACTTCCAAATGTGGGGCGAGCGGGGCGGGACATGGCCGCCCGGCGGTTCAAAGCCAATCGCGCATTTTAACCGCTCGCCCAAGTTTCTCGGGGCCTGATCCCCGACATGTCTTCGTAAACCTATCGCGACGCGGATGACATCGCCGGCATGCCCGCCAGGGCGCTCTCGATCACCGCCTGGATCGAAAGCGCATCATGCAGGCGCCGGATAGCCGCATGCAGTTCGGCGGCCTCGGGCCAGGTCCGCTTCAGATAACTGAGCCACAGTTTGACGCGCCCGTGCTCATGCAGGCATTCCGCCTTGGCCTGCAGTTTCTTCAGGTAGTCGGCGATATGACGGAGCACGGCCGGCCATTCCTCGCCGGAGGCCGACCTGTCCATCAGGCCGCGTATGCGCAAGGCCAGGAACGGATCGGACACGGCGCCCCGCCCGATCATCACGTCGGCACAGCCGCTGACAGCCCGGCATCGCTCCCAGTCGGCAACCGTCCAGACTTCGCCGTTGGCAACAACCGGCACGTCCACAGCAGCATCGATCCGCGCGATCCACTCCCAGTGTGCGGGAGGCCGGTAGCCATGATCGCGCGTCCTGGCATGCACGACGAGCGAGGCTGCGCCGCCTTCCGCCAGCGCCGTGGCGCAGTCGATCGCCAGCGCGGTATCGGACACGCCGAGCCGCATTTTGGCTGTCACGGCGATGTTTGCGGGCACTGCGGCGCGAACGGACAACACGATCCGGTTCAGCAGTTCAGGGTCCGCCAGTAGCATGGCCCCGCCGCCGTGCCGGTTGACGACTTTGGCGGGGCAGCCGAAATTCAGGTCGATGCCATGCGGCGACACGGTAGCAGCCTGGGCCGCATTGACCGCCAGCCAGTCAGGATCGCTCCCGAGCAGTTGGATCACCATCGGTGTGCCGCCTGGGGTATGGCCGCCGTGGAGGATTTCCGGTGTGTCCCTTTCGTAGACGCGCTCGGGCAGCAAGGAGCCCGTCACCCTGACGAACTCGGACACACATCCGTCGTATCCGCCCGAGCCGGTCAGCACGTCGCGCAGCACATAATCAGCAAGCCCCTCCATGGGGGCAAGAAACAGCCGGCTCATGCGAAAGCTGGCGTCGACGCCGGAAAACGGGAAAACGCCAAACCAACCGTCGGAACGGGCGTGGCCTTGGCGGCAAGCGCCTGGCGGATGTCTTGGTTTGCGGAGGGCATTGGGATTCGCGCTGTGCAGGCGAATCCGCAGTATGAATCGCCACATT
The DNA here is from genome assembly GCF_054515855.1 of Cupriavidus sp. PET2-C1. Lineage (NCBI taxonomy): Bacteria > Pseudomonadati > Pseudomonadota > Betaproteobacteria > Burkholderiales > Burkholderiaceae > Cupriavidus > Cupriavidus sp. PET2-C1. Next base: position 1,648,365 of record NZ_CM137259.1, on the reverse strand, counting down.
TGACAGGGGTAGCAGCCGCGGTGATGCCGCGCGTTACCCGAATCTGCGTGATTTTAACCGATCGCCCCGGTCAGCGAAGGAAGGTCATGCCTGCGCGGGGAATTCGCCTCCACGCCAGCCCGGCCTGAAGCCACTTTGCGGGAAAGGAGGCCGCCGGCGCCGCGAGGGTTTCATGCGTTCCCCGGGGGGAAATGGGAACGCGCAATAGGCCGGCGCGGCGTGCGCCGGCTCTACTTCTTGTCCGGCTGATTGAACGGGAACGTGCCAAACATGTTCTTGGCCTGGCTTTGCATCTGCTCCTGCATCTGCACGAACAGGTTCTTGCTCTGCTCGATGTAGTTGCTCATCATCCCTTGCATCATCGGGCCCTGCATGTTCATGAACTGGGACCACATATCGGGGCTGAACGGCTCGCCCGAGTACAGGCCCTTGGAGTTCTCGGCCAGCTTGCTCTGGATGTCGATGAAGGCCTGGATGTTCTTTTCCAGGTAGGTGCCCATCATGCCCTGCATCGCATGACCGTAGTAGCGGATGATCTGCGACAGCATGGAGCTTGAGAACATCGGCACGCCGCCTGTCTCTTCTTCGAGAATGATCTGCAGGAGGATGCTGCGCGTGAGCTCGTCGCCGGACTTGGCGTCGATCACTTTGAAGTCTTCGGTATCCATCACGAGCTGCTTGACATCGGCTAGCGTGATGTAGGTGCTGGTCTGCGTGTCGTAGAGCCGGCGGTTTGGATACTTCTTGATCAGTCGCTCTGCGCCTTTCTTGGTGGTAGCCATCGTGCTCTATCCTTTTATCGTCGCTGTTGCATGCTGCTGCACCGCATGCTGTGCGGTGCGCAAATAGGGACCGCCAGCGGGGGATACAACGTGTTGACCTGCAACGCATGATCTATTTTGGTGCGGGCTAGCCGCTGCCCTGATTCTATGCCCAACAAGGCACTATTGAAAGCCGGACCCGTTAAGGAAAACCCGCACGGGGCAAAGGATTGCGGGTGTTTGGGGCCAGCAATGCCGCGCCACGCCCGCGCATTGGTGCGGTGCGGGGTGTGCGATGCAATATTGCTGCGGGGTGAGAGGCCTCCCGGGCGGCCCCGGAAATAAAAAAGGCCCTCCGCAGAGGACCTTCCCGAGACAAGAAACCATCCAGGAAAACGAGGGATGGCTTGCCGGTCATCACCCCATGTGCAGGCCGCCGTTCAGCGAGAAGTCCGCGCCAGTCGAGAAACCCGACTCTTCGGACGCCAGCCACGCGCAGATCGAGGCAATTTCTTCCGGTGCGCCCAGGCGCTTGACCGGAATCGTGCCGACGATCTTGTCCAGCACATCCTGGCGGATCGACTTGACCATATCGGTGGCGATATAGCCGGGCGACACCGTGTTGACGGTCACGCCCTTGGTCGCCACTTCCTGCGCCAACGCCATGGTGAAGCCGTGCAGGCCAGCCTTGGCGGTGGAGTAGTTGGTCTGGCCAAACTGGCCCTTCTGGCCGTTGACCGACGAGATGTTGACGATGCGGCCAAAGCCGCGATCCGCCATGCCGTCGATGACCTGCTTGGTCACGTTGAACAGCGAGGTCAGGTTGGTGTCGATCACGGCATCCCAGTCGGCGCGCGTCATCTTGCGGAACACCACGTCGCGCGTGATGCCGGCGTTGTTGATCAGGATGTCGACCTCGCCCACTTCGGCCTTGACCTTGTCGAACGCGGCTTTGGTCGAATCCCAGTCGGCAACATTGCCTTCCGATGCGACGAAATCGAAGCCCAGGGCCTTCTGCTGCTCGAGCCATTTTTCGCGGCGCGGCGAGTTGGGGCCGCAACCGGCCACGACCTTGTAGCCATCTTTGGCCAGACGCTGGCAGATGGCCGTTCCAATGCCGCCCATGCCACCGGTTACGTATGCAATGCGCTGAGTCATATCTACTCCTTGATGGCTAGTTTTTATTGACGCCGGCGGCGGGAAGCCCCCCTCGCCGGCACACCCCTCAGACCGGCCTGCGCGCTTGTTCGCTGCGGCAAGCCCGGCAAATCGTCACTTGCGTTCCACAGCCAGCGCCACACCCATGCCGCCGCCGATGCACAGCGAGGCCAGGCCCTTGTGAGCATCGCGGCGCTTCATTTCGTGCAGCAGCGTGACCAGGATGCGGCAGCCCGACGCACCGATCGGGTGGCCAATCGCGATGGCGCCGCCGTTGACGTTGACCTTGGACGTATCCCAGCCCATCTGCTTGTGCACGGCCAGGGCCTGGGCGGCGAAGGCTTCGTTGATTTCCATCAGGTCGAGCTCTTCCACGCTCCAGCCGGCGCGCGACAGGCAGCGCTTGGACGCAGGCACCGGGCCCATGCCCATCACCTTGGGATCGACACCGGCGGTGCCGTAGGCGCGGATCGTGGCCAGCGGGGTCAGGCCGAGTTCCTTGGCCTTGGCTGCCGACATGACCACCACCGCGGCGGCGCCGTCGTTCAGGCCCGAGGCGTTGGCGGCAGTCACCGAACCAGCCTTGTCGAAGGCGGGCTTGAGGCCAGCCAGCGCGTCTTGCGTGACGCCGTGGCGCACGAACTCGTCGGTGGCGAACATCACCGGGTCGCCCTTGCGCTGGGGAATCGGCACCGGCACGATTTCCTCGTCGAACTTGCCAGCCTTCTGCGCGGCTTCCGCCTTGTTCTGCGAACCGGCCGCGAACGCGTCCTGGGCTTCGCGCGTGATGCCGTATTCCTTGGCCACGTTCTCGGCGGTGACGCCCATGTGGTACTGGTTGTAGACGTCCCACAGGCCGTCCACGATCATGCTGTCGATCAGCTTGGCGTCGCCCATGCGGAAGCCATCGCGCGAGCCCGGCAGCACGTGGGGCGCGGCGCTCATGTTTTCCTGGCCACCGGCCACCACGATCTCGGCATCGCCCGCGGCAATCGCGTTGGCGGCCAGCATCACGGCTTTCAGGCCGGAGCCGCAGACCTTGTTGATGGTCATGGCCGGCACCATCACCGGCAGGCCAGCCTTCAGCGCTGCCTGGCGCGCCGGGTTCTGGCCGGAGCCGGCCGTCAGCACCTGGCCCATGATGACTTCGCTGACCTGCTCGGGCTTGACGCCGGCACGCTCAAGCGCAGCCTTGATGACGATGGCGCCCAGCTCAGGCGCGGGAATCTTGGCGAGCGAGCCGCCGAACTTGCCCACCGCGGTACGGGCAGCGGAAACGATGACAATGTCAGTCATTGGGAGGTCCTCTCGAGTTGGATGCAAATAAGGGGTGAAAGAGGCCGGCCCCGCACGGCGCCGGCCCGGACAAATCCTATGCCTTCGCCTTGACGTAGCGGCCCGGTGCCGGCTCGATCGCGCGATAGTCCTTGTTGCCGTAGTCGGCAGGGGCCGCCTTGCGCGCGCCGGCGTGCTTGGCCAGCCAGGCCGCCCAGTCCGGCCACCAGCTGCCGGCATGCTCGGCGGCGCCGTCGAACCACTCCTGCGCCGAAGCCGGGAGCTTGTCGTTGGTCCAGTGGCTGCGCTTCTTCTTGGCCGGCGGGTTGATCACGCCGGCGATATGGCCCGACGCGCCCAGCACGAAACGCAGCTTGTTCTTGAGCAACGCGGTAGAGGCGTAGGCCGACATCCAGGGCACGATGTGGTCTTCACGCGAGCCGTAGACGTAAGTTGGCACGTCGATGCTGCCCAGGTCCACCGGCGCGTTGCACACGGTCAGCTTGCCCGGCACCTTGAGCTCGTTCTGCAGGTAGGTATGGCGCAGGTACCAGCAATACCAGGGGCCCGGCAGGTTGGTGGCGTCGCCGTTCCAGAACAGCAGGTCGAACGGGACCGGCGTATTGCCCTTCAGGTAGTTGTCGACGACATAGTTCCAGACCAGGTCGTTGGGACGCAGGAACGAGAACGTGTTGGCCAGTTCCACGCCACGCAGCAGCGCGCAGGGCGTGCCCGCCGCGCCACCCAGGGTGGTTTCGCGCAGTTTGACATGGGCCTCGTCGACGAACACATCGAGCACGCCGGTATCGGCGAAATCGAGCAGCGTGGTCAGCAGCGTCAGGCTGGCGACGGGACGCTCGCCGCGCTTGGCCAGCACCGCCAGCGCCGTGGAGACGATGGTGCCGCCCACGCAGAAGCCCAGCACGTTGATCTGGTCCTGGCCGCTGATCTCGCGCGTGACTTCGATGGCGCGGATGGCGGCATGCTCGATGTAGTCATCCCAGCTGAGCTCGGCCATCGAGGCATCCGGATTGCGCCAGGAAACCATGTAGACGGTATGGCCCTGCTCCACCATGTAGTGCACCAGCGAGGTCTGCGGCTGCAGGTCGAGGATGTAGTACTTGTTGATGCAAGGCGGCACAAGCAGCAGCGGGCGCGCAAACACCTTGTCGGTGGCGGGCTTGTACTGAAGCAGCTGGAAGTAGGCGTTCTCGTAGACCACCGCGCCTTCGGTCACGGCCACGTTGCGGCCCACTTCGAAGGCGGATTCGTCGGTCTGCGAGATCTTGCCGCGGCCAAGGTCGTCGAGCATGTTGCGCACGCCGGCCCGCAGCGATTCGCCGCCGGAGTCGATCAGCTTTTTCTGCGCCTCCGGATTGGTGGCGAGGAAATTGGCCGGCGACATGGCGTCGACCCATTGCGAGATCGCAAAACGGATGCGCTGGCGGGTCTTGGCATCGGCTTCGACCGCGCCCGCCAGCTCATTCATGGCGCGCGCATTGATCAGGTAGAAAGCGGCAGCGTAGTGAAACGCCGCGCTGCTGCGCCAGGCATCGCCGGAAAAGCGGCGATCGGCCAGGGCCGTGGCGGGATTGGCACCGCCCTCGGCCATGCTTCGCCAGAGCGCGGTGAAGTCCTTCATGTAGCGTTGCTGGATGTCGGCCAGTTGATCGGGCGCGATTTTCACGCCCGCCATGGCGGAACCCTTCAATGCCTCGAAACCGGGGATAAATGGCATGCCAGGCATGCCCTGCTGGGTCGTCGCACCGTTCGCCTGTGCCTGACGGGACCATTCCAGCCATGTCGCTGGATCAAATGGCCCCGAAGCAAATGAAAACGGTTGGGACTTGTCTTCCTTGGTGGAAGCTGCCGCACCTTTGCCGGTTGCCATGATGTTTCGTCTCTCTGCCGTCACTTATTTGAAAGCTGGCTGGGCGGCGTACCACCACCGCGGGGCTCTCCCCCGCCGCCAGCCTCGGAACCGGTCCGCGCTGACGCCCTCGGCTGGTGACGTCATGCGGTATGCTTGCCGGACACGCCGCGCCGCGGACCTGAACGTCCCGGCGGAGCCTGCGAATGCCTGCCAGCACACAGCCTTGCAGTGCATTCGAGGCCATTGTTGCCTTGCAATGTTATGCCTGTCAATGCGGAAAAATGCGCGGACCGGCGCTAACGGCAAAATGCGCTCAGCGCGAACCTGCGAGCCTCCCTTTGGCGCCACTCCGGCCACGGGGCTAGCTTGCCCGAGAAGGATGACTTTCTGATGTACATCGTTGCAATCGGTTGGCTGTATGTGGTCCTGATGATGGCCATTACCGAGCATACCGTGGTCGCGGGACTGGCCACGTTCGTCTTTTACGGCCTGTTCCCGGTGGCGATCCTGGTGTACATCATGGGCACCCCGGGGCGCCTGCGCCGGCGCAAGGCAGAGGAAGCCAGGCAGGCGAAGAGCGCGCAAGCGCCCTCCGGCTCCGCGGAACCTGCGCAATCCACAGAACCTGCAGAATCCGCGGGACCGGAACAGCCGCCTGCCAGGGACTGACGCTGGGAAAGTTTCATGCGGCCAGCCAGACCAGGCTGGCCATGCGCCCCGTGACGCCGTCGCGCCGGTAGGAGTAGAAGCGCTGCGCATCGCCAACGGTGCAGGCGTCGCCGCCGTACACCGCGGTGCAGCCGGCGCGGGCCAGGCGGATGCGGGCCAGCGCGTAGATATCGGCGAAGTACTTGCCGTCTGCGCCTGCGCGGAAGGCAAGATCCACCTGCGCCGTCTCGTCAGGCCGCGCCTGGGCCAGGAATGCCTGCCGGACTTCGGCGCCAACCTCGAAGGCATCGGGGCCGATGGCCGGCCCGAGCCAGGCCAGCCATTGGGCCTGCGCGCCGGCCTGCTCGCCCATGCGCGCCAGGGTTGCCTCGATCACGCCGCCACACAGCCCGCGCCAGCCGGCGTGCGCGGCGCCAACCACCGTGCCGGCACGGTCGCACAGCAGCACGGGCAGGCAATCGGCGGTCATCACCGCACAGACCCGGCCAGCGGTCGTGGCAATGCTGGCATCCGCCTGCGGAACCACGCCATCGGCGGCGAACTGGTCCTCGGTGGCAATCGCGCAGCCATGCACCTGCTCCAGCCAGCCCGGCACGGCCGGCAGCCGCGCGGCCAGCCGTGAGCGGTTGGCCGCGACCGCGGCGGCATCGTCGCCCACATGGGTGCCCAGGTTCAGCCCGCCAGGGCTGCCGTCAGCCAGGCCGTAGGGGCCCTCGCTGACACCGCCCTGGCGGGTGGTGGACAACGCGCGCACCCGCGCCGGCGCCGGCCAGTCGGGGACCAGCCAAGGCGCCTCAGTCGTCATCGCCGTATTCCCATGCACCGTCCTCGCCTTCCGTCCAGCCATCGTCCTCGTCTTCGTCGCCGGCACGGTCAAAGTCGAGCGCTTCGATCAGCGCCTGCAAGTCATCGGGTGGCTGCGCTTCCCAAGATGCGAGCTTGCCGGTGGCCGGGTGCACCAGCCCAAGCCGGAAGGCGTGGAGGGCCTGGCGCGCCAGCGGCACCGGCAGCGGTGCCTTGATGGCCGGACGCTGGCCGCGCTGGGTGGCGGCGCGGTGATAGACCGGGTCGCCTACCATCGGATGGCCGATCGACTCGAAGTGGACACGAATCTGGTGGGTGCGGCCGGTTTCGAGCTGGCACATCACCATCGAGACATGGCCGCGCCCGAGCGGCACCGTGCCAAGGGTACGGAAATGGGTGCGCGAGGGCTTGCCGCTGTTGGTGAGCACGATCGCCATGCGGATCCGCTCGCGCGGATCGCGTCCGATCGGCGCATCGATGGTGCCGGACTCAGGCGTCTCGCCCCACACCAGCGCCAGGTAGCTGCGCTTGACGGTACGCGCCTGCAGCTGGCGCACCAGGTCGGTCTGGGCGGTCAGCGTGCGGGCCACCACCATCAGCCCTGATGTTTCCTTGTCGAGCCGGTGGACGATGCCCGCACGCGGCAGGCTTGCAGCCTCCGGGTAGCGGTGCAGCAGGCCGTTTAGCACCGTGCCGCCCCAGTTGCCGGCGGCAGGATGGACCACCAGGCCGGCGGGCTTGTCGATGACCAGCAGCGTGGCGTCCTCGTACACGACGTTGAGCGGCACGTCTTCGGCCACGAAGGCGCGCGATTCTGCCGCCGCCTGCGGACGGACCACGACACGCTCGCCCATCTGCACGGAGGACTTGGAGCGGCGCACCTCGCCGTCGACCAGCACCGCCCCGTTCTCGATCCATTGCTGCAGGCGGCTGCGCGAGAAGCCGCTGAGGTGGCGTGCCAACAACTTATCGAGGCGCTCGCCGTGTGATGCGCCATCGACTTCGATCTCTACCGGCTGCATTTCCAATTCGATTGGAGATGCCTCCGTTCCTGCCTCCAGGCCGCCTAGCGCGGCCACATCGGTCAGGTCTTCCAGGTCCTCCACCTCGTTCAAGATGTCGGTTGAATCGGCAGCTTGCTGCTCGATGCCCTTGGCGGCGGTTTCCGGCAAGGGGCTTGGGCTATAATGCTTGACGCTATTTTTCATCCGGGATACGTTGCCCATGCAATTGATGAGCATGAAGCGCGCCAGCTGGCGCGCAAGAATTGGAGCGATTCTGCTCGCAGGCGGCTGCGTCATGCTATCGGCGTGCGGCCTGCTGTCGGATCAACCAGACGAAACTGCCGGCTGGTCGGCTAACAAATTATATTCGGAAGCCAAGGACGCACTAGATTCCGGCGACTTTACCCGAGCTGTGAAGCTGTACGAGAAGCTGGAGGGACGTTATCCCTTCGGCCGTTTCGCCCAGCAGGCACAGATCGATACCGCCTACGCCAACTACAAGGACGGCGAAACCGCCGCCGCGCTTGCCTCGGTCGACCGCTTCATCCAGTTGCATCCGAATCACCCGAACGTGGATTATGCCTATTACCTGAAGGGCCTGATCAACTTCAATGACAATTTGGGCTGGCTTGGCCGTTTTTCCGGCCAGGACCTGAGCGAGCGTGACCCCAAGGCCGCGCGCGCTGCTTATGACGCCTTCAACACGCTGGTCACGCGCTTCCCGGACAGCAAGTACACGACGGATGCTGCCGCGCGCATGCAATACATCGTGAACTCGCTGGCCCAGCACGAGGTCCATGCGGCACGCTACTACTACCGCCGCGGCGCCTACCTGGCCGCTGCAAACCGGGCCCAGCAGGCGCTCAAGGACTATGACGGCGCGCCGGCCAACGAGGAAGCGCTGTACATCATGATCCGCTCGTACGATTCGCTGGGCATGAAGGATTTGCGCGACGATACTGCCCGCGTGATGGAAAAGAACTTCCCCAACAGCGATTACATCAAGTACGGGGAACGCCGCAAGGACAAGTCCTGGTGGGAAGTGTTCTGAACGTCAGGCACGGCGCTTCAGTGCGCTAGCAACAAAAAACCCGATCGGAAGATCGGGTTTTTTGTTTGTTGCCCGCCGCCCGCGCCAGGCGGTCAATCGGGCGCGGCTTCCCCCCCGGCGTCGTCAGCCGCCGGCGCGCTTTCGCCCTTGCGCAGCGACGCCAGGAAGTGGACCACCGTCTCGGCCTCGCGCGTGCGCTTGAAGGGCGGCAGGCTCTGCCAGATCTGGCGGCCGTAGGGCTTCTCCACCAGCCTGGTGTCGCAGATCACCAGCACGCCACGGTCGGATTCCGAGCGGATCAGCCGCCCGGCGCCCTGCTTGAGCGTGATCACGGCATGCGGCAGCTGATGCACGGCGAACGGGCTCAGGCCCTTCTTTTGCAGCACTTCCATGCGCGCCGCCAGCACGGGGTCGTCGGGCGGGGCGAACGGCAGCTTGTCGATGATGACCAGCGAGAGCGCCTCGCCGCGCACGTCGACGCCTTCCCAGAAGCTCTGGCTGCCCACCAGCACCGCGTTGCCAAGCTCGCGGAAGCGATCCAGCAATTCGGTACGGCTGGCCTGGCCCTGCACCAGCAAGGGCAGTTCCAGGCCGCGTTCCGCAAAGGCCTCGTAAAGCAGGTCGGAGGCGCGCTGCACTGCCCGCAGCGTGGTGCACAGCAGGAAAGCGCGGCCGCCGGCGGCCTCGATCAGCGGCAGCGCGGTCTGCACCACGGCGTCGGTGAACTGCGGCGACTGCGGCGCCGGCAGGTCGCGCGGCACATAAAGCAGGCCCTGCGTAGCGTAGTCGAACGGACTGGGCAGCGTCAGCGACTTGTCCTTGTCCAAGCCAAGCTGGGCCGCATAGTGCGTGAAATTGCCCTTCACGGATAGCGTGGCCGAGGTGAAGATCCAGGCACGAGGGTGCCCTTCGCGCTGGCGCGTGAAGATCGGTGCGATCGACAGGGGCGTGCGGTGCAACTGCACGGTCTGCGAGAACACCTCGACCCAGCGCACGGTTTCCGGCCCGAAGGCCGCGCTGGCCGGGGCTTTTTCATCGCCCTCGGCTGCGGCGGGTGCTGGCACCGCCTTGGCATCGTTGCGCCAGGCGGCCAGGCGCTGGTCGAGCTCCACCGCGCGGCGATGGCACTGCTCCAATGACTCGGCACGTTCGGCCTGGCTTTCCAGCAGGGTCACGAACTCCGACAGCGCGGTTTCGAGCGCATCCAGCGTCTCGAAGAATGGCTTGCCGATGCGGGGATCCGCCTCGATCTGGCTCACCGCCAGGCGGGAATTGTCCCGTGTGAAGGCCAGGCGCAGGTCCCGCGCGGCGCGCTCCAGGGGGGCCGCGATCCGCACCCAGTCGGCAGCGTCCCGCGCGTGCGAGAGGCCCTCGGCCACGGTGTCCCGCGCCAGTTCCAGCAGCTGGCTGGTGGACAGGCTCTCGCCGAAGAACAGCGTCGCCGTATCGGGCAACTGGTGCGCTTCGTCGAAGATCACCGTATTGGCCGCTGGCAGCAACTCGGCCATGCCCGTGTCACGCAGCACCACGTCGGCAAAGAACAGGTGGTGGTTGACTACCACGATGTCGGCCTGCTGTGCTTCCTTGCGGGCGCGCATCACAAAGCACTCTTTGTAGCTCGGGCACTCCGTGCCCATGCAGTTGTCGCGGGTCGAGGTAACCAGCTGCCAGACCGGCGCGTTTTCCGGCACCGAGGCCAGCTCGCCCTTGTCGCCCGACGACGTGACCTTGGCAAAGCGGGCGATCTCGCGCAGCCAGGCGGCATCCTGGCGCGAAGCCAGGCGCCCCTGGATCTCGGCGCGCTCCAGGTGGTAATGGCAGAGGTAGTTGGCCCGCCCCTTGAGCAGCGCCACCGACACCGGCACATTGAGCGCTTTGCGCACCGTGGGGATATCGCGCAGGAAAAGCTGGTCCTGCAGGTTCTTGGTGCCGGTGGAGAGGATCACCTTGCCGCCCCACAGCATGGCCGGAACCAGGTAGGCGAAGGTCTTGCCCGTGCCCGTGCCGGCCTCGACGATGACCGTGTCCGCGCGCTCGATCGCCCCGGCCACGGCGGCAGCCATCTGCTCTTGCGCCGCGCGCGGGCGATAGCCTTCGATGCCGGTGGCCAGTGTCCCGGTCTCGGCAAAGATAGTGGCCAGTTGGGCAGCGTGCGAAGCCGCCGTACCGGACGGCCCAGCAGCGCTGGCCGCCGGTGCTTCGGGCGAGTCAAGCGTAGCAGGCGTGTCAGGCGTAGCGGCGTGATCAGACGGATCTGACGTTACGGTGGCGGCGGGCAGGTCTTCGGAGTCGGGCAAGGCGAGGCTTTTTGGCGAGCCGCTTCAAGAGCGGCCCGGGGCAAGGGGAATCGGGGAATCAGGAAATCAGGCGGGCACGTCCGGCTCGAGCTGAAGCTGTAGCAAGGTAATCGCATCCTTGAGCTTGAGACGGCGCTTTTTCAGTCGGCGCAGTTGCAACTCATCGTGCGCGGCATCCGCCGCCATGCGGTCGATCAGGTAATCGAGATCGCGATGCTCGATCTGCAATTCCATGATCTGTCGCGATAAGGTATTCAGGTTGCGGTCCATGGGCTCCCCCGCTCAAAGCCGGCGCTGGGCGCCGGCGGGCCGGTACGGCAAATGACGTGGGCGCGGCCAGATGCATCGCGCCGACGTCTGGTACCGGCTATTGTCGCCGGTATTGCCCCCGGCTGTGGGCGCGGCGCTTAGCCGCTCAGAAACCGAAGGGACGTGGCGCGGACGCCTGACCCTGCTGCTCCTTGGCCTTGGCACGACGCTCGTCGACGTCTTTCTGCCGTTGCTCGGCGTCACGCTGCTTTTGCTCGTACGCCTTGACATTCTCCTGCCGCTGCTTGGCTTGCTGCGCGCCCTGCTCCTGGGCGGCCTTGACGCGGGCATCGAAATCGGCCTGCTTCTTGTCGTAGGCCTGGGCATTGGCGGCGCGCTGCGGCGCATCGGCCTCGTGCTGCGCATCGCGCAGTTTCTGCTCCTGCTGCTTGCGCTCGTAGCTTTCGCGGCTGGCGCGCTCGTTGGCGTCGCGGCCGGGCTGCTCCGCTTCGTACTGGGCGCGCTGGATCGCCTGCTGGCGGTCACGCTCGGCCGCCTTGAATGCGCGCTCCGCGTCACCGACCTCAAGCTCCCGCTTGCGCAGCACCTGCAACTCGGCACGCTGGGCGTCCTTGGCCTTGTCGATGCAATGCGTGACGAAGAACTTGTTGTAGCAATCGTGCTCGGCCGTGCCATAGCGATAGGTGGTCCAGGCGCGCGAGTCGCTGATGGCCTTGCGCTCCGCGGCGAAATCCCGGGGCGGCGTTTGCGCCGCGCCGGCAGCGGCAGGAGGCTGCGCGGCACCAGGTGCCGCCTGCGCCTGGCCGAGCGTTGGCAGGAACAACGCCGCCAGGCCAGTGGCAAGCACGGCAAGCCGCACCTGCGCGCGCAGGAAGCGGGCCGCGCGGAGCACAGCCGGAGTGGCGAGGCGGTCGGGGAACGCGGCCGCAAGGGCGGTCGGATGTGGCTTGACGATCATGCTTGGATTCTAACATCCGCCCTGCCGGTTGCCGTGCTTGTTGCCACGCTTGTTGACATACGGGCGGGCCGGCATCCCGGCGCGGCGCCACCGCCCCTGCGGGCGCCCCGGGTCACGCGGGCAACCCCCTGCCCAAGCGCCTCGCCGCGTGGCGGCAAGCTTGTGGCAAAATGCCCCGCTTTCGACCGACTGTTTTCCTGATGTCCACTCTGCCAGCTTCCGTCATGCAAAAGATCGTGTCGCTCATCGCGGCCGAACTGTCCGTCCAACCCCGCCAGGTGGCGGCGGCCGTAGAACTGCTCGACGAAGGCGCGACCGTGCCGTTCATTGCGCGCTACCGTAAGGAAGTGACCGGCAACCTGGACGACACGCATCTGCGTAATCTGGAAGAACGCCTGCTCTATCTGCGCGAGATGGAAGAGCGCCGCGCCACCATCCTCGCCTCGATCGAGGAACAGGGCAAGCTGACGCCTGAGCTGCGCGCAGCCGTCGAAGGCGCAGAGACCAAGCAGGTCCTGGAAGACCTTTACCTGCCCTACAAGCCCAAGCGCCGCACCCGCGCCCAGATCGCGCGCGAATGCGGGCTGGAACCGCTGGCGCTGGCGCTGCTGGCCGACCCCACGCTGGACCCGCAGGCCGAGGCCGCCAAGTACGTCAACGGCAACCCCACCGCCGACGGCGGCGTGCCGGACGTCAAGGCCGCGCTGGATGGCGCGCGCGACATCCTGTCGGAACAGTTTGGCGAAACCGCCGAGCTGCTCGGCAAAGTACGCGAGCACCTGTGGAGCCAAGGCCTGGTTACCTCCTCGGTGATGGAAGGCAAGGAAGGCGCGGAAGAAGAGAAATTCCGCGATTACTACGAGTACAGCGAAACCATCCGCACCATTCCGTCCCACCGCGCGCTGGCGCTGTTCCGCGGCCGCAATGCGGGCGTGCTGATGGTCAAGCTCGGCCTGGGCGAGGAACAGGATGCGATGGTGCCGCACCCGTGCGAAGGCATGATCGCGCGCCATGTCGGCATCCAGAACCAGAACCGCCCGGCCGACAAGTGGCTGGCCGACGTCTGCCGCTGGTGCTGGCGCGTCAAGGTGCAGCCGCACCTGGAAACCGAGCTGCTGACCCAGCTGCGCGAAACCGCGGAAGGTGAAGCCATCAAGGTGTTCGGCCGCAACCTGCACGAGCTGCTGTTGGCCGCGCCGGCGGGCCCGAAGTCCGTGATGGGCATCGACCCGGGCATCCGCACCGGCTGCAAGGTGGCCGTCGTCGACGCCACCGGCAAGCTGATCGACACCGCCACCATCTACCCGCACGAGCCGCGCCGCGACTGGAACGGCTCGCTCGCCACGCTGGCGCGCATGGCCAAGCAGCACAATGTCATGCTGGTCTCCATCGGCAACGGCACCGCCAGCCGCGAAACCGACAAGCTGGTGCTGGACCTGATGAAGGCATTGCCCGAAGCCAAGCTGACCAAGATCGTGGTCAGCGAAGCCGGCGCCTCGGTGTACTCGGCATCGGAGCTGGCCGCCAAGGAATTCCCGGACCTCGACGTATCGATCCGCGGCGCGGTCTCGATCGCGCGGCGCCTGCAGGATCCGCTGGCGGAGCTCGTCAAGATCGATCCCAAGTCGATCGGCGTGGGCCAGTACCAGCATGACGTGAACCAGCGCGAACTGGCCCGCGCGCTGGACGCCGTGGTGGAGGATTGCGTGAACGCCGTGGGCGTGGACGTGAACACCGCCTCGGCCCCGCTGCTGGCCCGCGTATCCGGCCTGAACACGGTGCTGGCGCGCAATATCGTCGAGTACCGCGATGCCAACGGGGCCTTCCCCAATCGCGCCGCGCTGAAGAAGGTGCCGCGACTGGGCGACAAGACGTTCGAGCAGGCCGCTGGCTTCCTGCGCGTCAACGACGGCGACAATCCGCTGGACCGCTCCTCGGTCCACCCGGAAGCCTACCCGGTGGTCAAGCGGATCCTCGACCAGATCAAGAAGGGCCTGCCGGAAGTGATGGGCAATCGCGAAGCGCTGCGCGGCCTGTCGCCGACATCCTTCACGGATGAGACCTTCGGCCTGCCGACCGTGCGCGACATCCTGTCCGAACTGGAAAAGCCGGGCCGCGACCCGCGCCCCGAGTTCAAGACCGCCACCTTCCAGGACGGCGTGGAAGACATCAAGCACCTGCAGCCGGGCATGGTGCTCGAAGGCGTGGTCACCAACGTTGCCGCCTTTGGCGCGTTCGTCGATATCGGCGTGCACCAGGACGGACTGGTCCACATCTCCGCCCTGTCCACCAAGTTCATCAAGGATGCGCACGAGGCGGTCAAGGCTGGCCAGATCGTCAAGGTCAAGGTGATGGAGGTGGACGTCAAGCGCAACCGCATTGGCCTGACCATGCGCCTGGACGACGAGCCCGGCCAGGGCCCGGTCCGCGCGGGCCAGGCCGACCGCGGCAACGCGCCGCGCCCGGGTCAGGGCCAGCGGCCCGGCCAGGGCAAGGGGTTCGGCGGCGGCCAGCGCCGCGATGAACCGTCGGGCGCCATGGCGGCAGCCTTCGCCAAGCTCAAGCGCTGAGCCTCGCAGGACTGACGTAAAAAGCCCCTGTGTCATGTGCACAGGGGCTTTTTTTCTTTCTGCGGGCCAGTGAGGCGAGCGGTGAGGCTATCCCGGCCGCTACTGCGGCATGCGATCTGAGGGGGCTGCCGTCAGATCTCCACCTTGGTTCCCAGCTCAACCACACGGTTGGCCGGAATCTGGAAGAAGTCCGAGGGCTTGGCACCGTTCTGATGCATCCAGGCGAACAGGCTTTCGCGCCACATCGACATGCCCGGCAGCTTCGACGGAATCACCGATTCGCGGGCGATGAAGAACGAGGTTTCCATCAGCTCGAACTGCATGTTGAGCTTGCGCTGGGCCAGGTCCAGCACCCGCTGCACATCCGGCGTTTCCTTGAAGCCGTACTCGGACTTGAGGATGAACACGCCGCCGCCAAGATCCTTGCACGTCAGGCGATGGTCATCGTCCACGTAGGGCACGTCGCGCGTGACAAAGCTCAGGAACACCACGCGCTCATGCAGCACGCGGTTGTGCTTGAGGTTGTGAAGCAGCGAAACCGGCACCGACTCGGTGTTGCCGGTCAGGAACACCGCCGTGCCTTCGACCCGATGCGGCGGGTGCGCCAGCAGGCCACCGATAAACGGCTCGAGCGGAATGCCGTCTTCCAGGCTGCGCGCGCGCAGCAGCTTGCGCCCGCTGTGCCAGGTCATCAGCAGGAAGAAGGCGGTGCCGCCCATCAGCAGCGGGAACCAGCCGCCCTCGGCGATCTTGAGCAGGTTGGCCGAGAAAAACGCCAGGTCGACCAGCAGGAAGGTCAGGCCGATCAGGGTCACCAGGATCGGGTTCCACTTCCACACGTTGCGCATGACCACGGCGGCCAGGAACGTGGTGATCACCATGGTGGTCGTCACCGCGATACCGTAGGCGGCGGCCAGGTTGTCGGATTTCTTGAAGGCCACCACCACGATCACCACCAGCACCAGCAGGAGCCAGTTGATGACCGGCAGGTAGATCTGGCCGATTTCAGCGTCCGAGGTATAGCGGATGCGCATGCGCGGCACAAAGCCCAGCTGGATGGCCTGGCTGGTCAGCGAGAAAGCACCGGAGATGACGGCCTGCGAAGCGATCACCGTGGCGCACGTGGCCAGCAGCACCATAGGAATCAGCAGGGGCTGCGGCACCATCAGGTAGAACGGGTTGCTGACGGCTTCGGGGTTCTGCAGCAGCATCGCGCCCTGGCCGAAGTAGTTGAGCATCAGGCAAGGCATCACCACCGCGAACCAGCCCGTGCGGATCGGCCGGATGCCAAAGTGGCCCATATCGGCGTACAGCGCTTCCGCGCCGGTCAGCACCAGGAACACCGAGCCAAGCACCACGAAGGCCTGCAGCGAATGCTCCATCAGGAAGGTCACCGCGTAGTACGGGTTGACCGCCATCAGGATCGCGGGCACGTGCATCATGTGATACACGCCCAGGGCGCCTAGCGCGGCGAACCACACCATCATGATGGGCCCGAACAGCTTGCCCACCGCGGCGGTGCCGCTGCGCTGGATCATGAACAAGGCCACCAGGATCACCAGCGTGATCGGTATGACGAAGTGCGTAAGCCCGGGTGCGGCGATCTCCAGGCCCTCCACCGCGGACAGGACCGAGATCGCCGGGGTGATCACCGCGTCGCCATAGAACATGCAGGCGCCGAAGATGCCGAACATCATCAGCAGCTTTGCCATGCGCGAGCGCGGCGCCGCGGTACGCAGCGCCAGCGCCATCAGGGCCAGGATGCCGCCCTCGCCGTCGTTGTCGGCGCGCATGACGAACATCACGTACTTGAGCGAAACCACAATGATCATCGCCCAGAACAACATGGAGATGATCCCCATGACGGCGGCGTCGCTAAAGGGGATGCCGTGCTCGGTGCTGAAGCACTCCTTCAGGGCGTACAACGGGCTGGTACCGATATCGCCGAAGACGACGCCGATCGCCCCGATCACCAGCGCACGCTTGCTGGGACTTTCGACGAAATAATGACTGGATGCGGGCTGGGTCATGGATAAGGGTAAGGTTGAAAGGCTCGCGCAACCGCATCGGCGCACGGATATGTGCGCCCGGGATGGCGCAACGGCACCGTGCGGCTATTGCATTGCACAAACGCGCGCCATTCTAGATGAAGTGCCGGGTAACGACCACTAGGGAGCATCCCGCCTTGAGGAACCTGCCTCGTGCTGGTGACGTGGCAAGCATGCGAGGGAAGTCCCGCCCGGTCAAGCGCTTGCGCGGGGTGGACCACCAAATCGCCCACGAATAGGGGGATACGCACGTTGCTGCACCGCCACAAATTGTGTGCAGTTAGTCACAATTGAACAGGGATCGTGTGCGGATCAAACGCCAAGATAGCGATCCAGCAGGCCGGGTTCCACCGCCAGTTCGCTCGCAGGCCCGTTCATGACGACCATGCCCTTCTCCAGCACCACCACGCGATCCGCATTGGCCAGCACCGTGCGGTAGTTGCGATCCACCACCACGGATGCAATGCCGGTGGCGCGCACGGTGGCAATGACCTGCCAGATCTCGGCGACAATGCGTGGCGCCAGGCCTTCGGTCGCCTCATCGAGGATCAGGCAGTCCGGGTTGGTCATCAGGGCCCGTCCGATCGACAGCATCTGCTGCTCGCCGCCGGACAGTTGCTGCCCACCGTGGCCAAGGCGCTCCTTGAGGCGCGGGAACAGGTCCAGCACCCTTGCCTCGTCCCAGTCCATCCGGCCGGACGGCCCTTTGCGCGCCGCCATCAAGAGGTTCTCGCGCACCGAGAGATTGGGGAAGATGCCCCGTCCTTCGGGCACATAGGCCACGCCCAGGCGTGCCACTTCATAGGGCTGCGCACGGGAGACGTCGCGCCCGCCGGCAAGGATGGTGCCCTCGCGCTGCCGCACATGGCCCAGGAGGGTACGCAGCAGCGTGCTCTTGCCCATGCCGTTGCGCCCCAGCAAGCCCACGGTCTCGCCTGTGCCGACGCTGAAATCGATCCCGCGCAGGACGTGGCTGCTGCCATACCAGGCATGCACGCCACGTGCGGCAATCATCTCGCTTTGCGCGCTCATGCTGCCTGCTCCCTATGCAGGGCCGCCTGGCGGGAATCTGCCCTCTCCTCACCCCCTTCACCCTCCTCGCCCAGGTAGGCCTGCTGGACTTCGCGATTGACGCGGATCGCATCGGGATCGCCCGAGGCGATCACCGTGCCGTTGACCATCACCGTGATCCGGTCCGCCACGGAGAACACCGCCTCCATGTCGTGCTCGACCAGCAGCACCGCATGGCCATCGCGCAGCGAACGCAGCAGCGCAAGCATGCGCGCCGACTCCTCCGCGCCCATGCCGGCCAAAGGCTCATCCAGCAGCAGGACGGTGGGCTGGGTGGCCAGGCACATCGCCACCTCGAGCTGGCGCTTCTGGCCATGCGACAGCGCCGTGGCAACGGTATCCGCGCAGCCTGCCAGGCCGGCGCACTCCAAGGCTTCGTCGCCCAGCGCGCGGCTGGTGCGGCAACGCTGCGCGCCCTCCCACAGCCGCCAGGCCCGCTGCGCGCGCGACTGTGCCGCCAGGCGGCAGTTCTCGCGCACCGTCAGCGGCAGGAAGATATTGTTGCGCTGGTAGCTGCGGCCCACGCCTTCGCGCGCCAGGCGTGGTTGCGACCAGCCGGTCACGTCGCGCCCCTGCAACTGCAACGCGCCAGACGACGGCGGCAGCTCGCCCGATAACATATTGATCAGCGTGGACTTGCCCGCGCCATTGGTGCCGATCACAGCGTGGATCTGATGCAAGGCCAGGTCCAGGTCGACGTCGCCCACCGCGGTGAGGCCACCAAAGCGGCGCGTCAGCTTGCGGGCCGACAAGACCGGTGCGGGTACAGGTACGTGTGTGTTCATCGTGATCCTCCTTGGCGCCGGCGCGCGGCACCACGGGCCAGGCTGATCAGTCCATGCGGCAGCAAGGCCACCGCCAGGATGACAAAGCCGCCCATCAGCAACTGCCAGTGCTTGGTCAGCGTGCTGAACCACTCCGCGAGCAAGACGAAGGAGAAGGCCCCCAGCACCGCGCCCGCCAGGCTGCCGGCCCCACCCAGGATCACCATCAGCATGGCGTTGCCGGACTGGTGCCAGGATGCGATCTCCGGATTGACGAAGCCGTACTGGATGGCATACAGGTAGCCGGCCAGGCCGGCGAAGGTGCCAGCCACCACGAAGGCGCCAAGCTGGTAGCGATAGGTGGCATAGCCGGCAGCGCGCATGCGTTGCTCGTTGTGCTTGATGCCCACCAGCGCATGGCCGAAGCGCGAGCGCAGCACCACCGCCAGCCCCGCCACCGTGAGCACCAGCGCGCCGAGCACCAGCCAGTAGAAATGCGTGACGTCGTTGACGTCGAACCGGTGCGCCCCCAGCAGGCCGAACTCCGGCCGGAAGTAGATATAGGTACCGTCGCTGCCGCCCGCGATCTTGGTGTCGTGAAAAACGAAATACACCATCTGCGCGAAGGCCAGCGTGACCATGATGAAATAGATGCCGCGCGTGCGCAGCACCAGCGCGCCCACCACCAGCGCCAGCGCCGCCGCCGCGCCAAGCGCGCCCAGCAGCAAAAGCCAGCCGTTGCCCGGACCGGCCTGCGGCGCCATCATCGCGGTGGCGTAGGCGGCCATGGCAAAGTAAGCCGCATGGCCCAGGCTGACCAGCCCGGTGTAGCCGATCAGCAACTGCAGCGACAGCGCGAAGATGGCCATGATCATGACCTTGCTGACCAGCTCGATGTAAAAGCGCTGCCCATCCGAATTCAGCAGCAGCGGCAGCGCTGCCAACACCGCAAACGCGGCCAGCCAGCCCAGGCTGCCCAGCCAGGGCATGGGCCCGCTGCGCGCGCGCGCCGGCCCCTCCAGTGCATTGGTATCGCTCGGCATATTCCTACCCCGCCTTGAACAAGCCCTGGGGTTTCCAGAGCAGGATGAGTGCCATCAGCAGGTAGACCAGCACGCCGGAGGCCTCCTGCCAGAACACCTTGCCGAACGTATCGACGAAACCCAGCAGCAGCGAGGCCACCATGGCCCCCTTGACCGAGCCGATGCCACCGATCACCACCACCACGAAGCACACGATCAGCACCTGGCTGCCCATGCCCGGATAGACCGAGGACACCGGCGCGGCGATCATGCCGGCCAGCACCGCCAGGGCCACGCCCAGCGCAAACACGAAGCGGTACAGCACCGTGACGTTGATGCCCAGCGACTGCACCATCTCGCGGTTGGTGGCGCCGGCGCGAATCATCATGCCCAGGCGCGTGCGGCGGATGACCAGGTACATGGCCGCGGCCACCAGCAGGCAGATCGCGGAGATGAACAGGCGATAGACCGGATAGGTCATGTCATTGCCGATCGGCAGGGCCCAGTCGAGCATGGCCGGCACGGTCACGCCATGTACGTCGTCGTCCACCAGGATGCTGCGCAGCTCCTCGAACACGAGGATGAGCCCGTAGGTCATCAGCACCTGCTGCAAATGCTCGCGCTCGTAGAGATAGCTGAAGAACACCCATTCCAGCACGTAGCCGAACGCCACCGCCAGCACGATGCCCAGCGGAATGGCGATCAGCAGGCTGCCGGTCAGCCCGGCCAGCGTGAAGGCCAGGTAGGCGCCCAGCATGTAGAAGCTGCCGTGGGCGAGGTTGATCACGCCCATGATGCCGAAGATCAACGTCAGGCCGCTCGCGACAAGAAAGAGCAGCAGGCCGTACTGGATGCTATTGAGGCACTGAATGAAGAAGGAAACGATATCCATGGATATCCATGCGGCAAAGCGGCAACTCGGTTGCGGTATGCGGCCCGGCTGGCGCCGGGCCGGACTTCGGCACGGCGCCCTGGCGGCGGCGGGCCACTGCGTTCACCCGCTCAGAGCCGGCAGCCGCGCGCCGGATCGGCCAACGCCTTCACCGCGACGGCGCCCAGCTTGTTCTCCCGGCCATCGACTTTGCGCAGGTAGAAATCCTGCACCGGATTGTGCGCTTTCGACAGCGTGAACGTCCCGCGCGGGCTATCGACCTTGGTTTGCTCCATCGCCTTGATGACCTCGGCCTTCTTGCTCATGTCGCCCTTGACCGCCCCGGCGCCGGCGCCCAGCAACTGCGCAGCGTCGTAGCCCTGCACGGCGTACACGTCGGGTTGCAGCTTGTAGGCCTTGGCGTATTCCAGGCGGAAGCGCTTGTCGCGCGGGTTGGACAGGCCATCGGCATAGTGCAGCGTGGTTTCGATGCCTTGCGCCGCGGCGCCCTGTGCTTCCAGCGTGCCGTCGGTGAGGAAGCCCGACGCGTAGAGCGGAATCTTGTCCTTGAGGCCCGCCGCGGCCCAGTCCTTGACGAACTTCACGGCGCCGCCGCCGGCGAAGAACACGAAGACCGCATCGGGCTTGATCGATGCGACTTCGGTGATCAACGCCTGGAATTCCACGTTGGGGAACGGCAGGCTCAACTCCTTCACCACCTTGCCGCCCTTGGCCTCGAAGGCTTCCTTGAAGCCCTTGACCGACTGCTCGCCGGCTGCGTACTTCCACGTCAGCGTGACCACCTTCTTCATGCCGCGCTCGGCCAGCACATGGCCCATGGCGTAGCCCGGCTGCCAGTTCGAAAACGAGGATCGGAAGATATTGGGGCCGCACAGCGGGCCGGTGGCTTCATCCACGCCCGCATTGGGAATGATCAGCAGCGTGTTGTTTTCCTTGGCCACCTTGACGATGCCCATCTGTACGCCCGAGTGCACCGTGCCCACCACCACGTCGACCTGGTCGCGCTTGATCAGCTTGGTGGCGTTCTCCGGCGACTTAGCCGGATCGGACTCGTCGTCCACCTTGAAATACTCGATCTCCCGCCCGCCCAGCTTGCCGCCCTGCTCCTGCACGTACATCTTGAAGCCATTCTCGATGGCGTTGCCCAGCGATGCATAGGTGCCCGTGTAAGGCAGCATGAAGCCAACCTTGATCTTGCCGGTACCCTGGGCATTGGCGCCAGCGGCAAAGGCAAGGGATGCAGCGATGGCTAGGCATGCGGGGGCCAGCCCGCGCGATGTGAAGCGATGCATGGATGTCTCCTGGTGGTCAAGCCGACTTCCGTCGCCTGGGCCGGCATCGCCAGCCTGCGGGACTCCCATCCGTGCGCGGCATTCGCAGACCTCGCGAGCTGCCGGACGGGGGGAACTGCAGGCCAACGCGCAGGGGGCGCGAAATTATTTTAGGTATGAAGTATGTGCCGTTATAAACCTGACTGCCGCGTCCGTCAACGGCCCGGGCTGGTCGCGGTGAGGCGAGTGGCCGCATCGCGGGAGTTTAAGCAGGACGGTTTGTGGCGCATATCGATGGATACCCTCAATCTGCGCCATGGTGCCGTATTCGTCGTCCTCGCCTTGCACCGCCAGCACGGGACATTGGATCTGCGCCAGCAGCGGATGCAGGTCGAAGGCGCGGAACGCCGGATCGAGCCAGATATCGTTCCAACCCCAGAAGGCGGAATCCACATCGTCGTGATGGCGCGCCAGCTTGCTGCGCAGGTCCGTCTGCAGATAGGTCTCGCGGGTGGCCCGGATGCTGCTCACCGAGAGATCCTCCACCAGGATGTGCGGCGCCAGCACGGTGATGCCATCGACCGCCTGCGGGAAACTCGCGGCATGAATCAGCGCGATCGAGCCGCCGTCGCTGTGGCCGAACAGCCAGGGCTTGCCGTGTTTGCGTCCCGGCCCGATCTCGAGTGCATCGAACAGCGCCGGCAGTGCCTCGCGCGCCTGGCGATGCATGAAATCGACGCCCCACTTTTCCGGGGCGGGACGCGGGGTGGAGCGCCCATAGCCATAGCGCGACAGCACCAGCCCGCGAAAGTCGCCGGCCTCGCACAGCGCGGCGGGATAGTCGCGCCACATACTGATCGAACCCAGCCCTTCGTGCAGGAAGACCACCAGCGGGCGCTCCTGCCGCTGCGGCCGCAGCCACTGGATCTCTACCTGGATACGGCGGCCATCGAACGGAATTTCCACCAGATCGCTTTGCATGCCCTTGCCCTTCATCATCGGCCTGTCGTCGCCGGCACGATTGCCGGCTCCGCAGGCACGCCCCCGGCAGCCGCGTGCGCGGCCGCCTCACGCTGGCGCAGCCGGAAGCGCTGGATCTTGCCGGTGGCCGTCTTCGGCAATTCAGCCACGCACTCGATCTGGCGCGGATACTTATACGGGGCCAGCCGCGACTTGACGAACGCCTGCAGCTCGGCCGCCATGCCCGCATGCCAGGACTGGCCGGGGCGCAGCACCACGAACGCTTTCGGCTTGACCAGTTCGTCGGCATCGGCCACACCGATCACCGCCGCCTCCAGCACGGCCGGATGCAAGGCCAGCACGGCCTCGACCTCGAATGGCGATACATAGATGCCACCCACCTTGAGCATATCGTCGCTGCGCCCGGCGTAGATGAAGTAGCCATCCGCATCCTGCTGGTACTTGTCGCCGCTGCGGGTCCATTCGCCCACGAAGGTGTCGCGGGTCTTGTCGCGGTTGCCCCAGTACATCAGCGCGGCGCTCGGGCCCTTGATAAAGAGGTCGCCAATCTCGCCCGGCGCGCAGGGCTGGCCCGCTTCATCCAGCAGCTTCAGCGCGTAACCGGGCACCGGCTTGCCGGTGGTGCCGTAGCGCACGTCGCCGGGACGGTTCGACAGGAAGATGTGCAACATCTCGGTGGAGCCAATGCCGTCGAGGATGTCGCAGCCAAAATGCGCGCGGAAACGGTCGCCGATATCCTTGGGCAGCGCCTCTCCCGCCGAGGTGCAAACGCGCAGCGCAACGTCCGGCCGCCCCGGCAGGTCGCTCGCGGCCAGCATGCCGGCATATAACGTGGGCACGCCGCAGAACACCGTCGGGCGCTGCTCGCGCAGACGGCGGAACACCGCTTGCGGCGTGGGACGTTCGGCCATCAGCACGGTGGTGGCGCCAACGGCAAGCGGAAAGGTCAGCGCATTGCCCAGGCCGTAGGCGAAGAACAGTTTCGCCGCGGAAAAAACCACATCGTCTTCACGCAGGCCAAGCACCTGGCGCGCATAGAGATCGGCGGTATGGAACAGGTTGCCATGCGTGTGCACGGTGCCCTTGGGGCGGCCCGTGGAGCCGGAGGAATACAGCCAGAAGGCGATGTCGTCCGGCCGCGTGGCGGCGGCGCCTTCCAGCGGCATGCCCTGCCCGGCCATCTCGGCCACGCTCGGCCCCGGGCCGGCACTACCGGCATCCGGTGCGGCGAGGATCAGCGCGGGCGCGGCGCCAGCTTTGCCGATGGCATCGCGCATGACGCTGGCCAGCGGCGCCGAGACCACGGCCGCGCGCGCGCCGCTGTGGTCCAGCATGTAGGCGTAGTCGTCGGCGGTCAGCAGCGTGTTGACGGCCACGGGCACCACGCCGGCCAGCAGGCAGCCGAGAAACACCGTGGGAAAATCGATGGTATCCAGCGCGCACAGCAGCAGGCGCTCCTCGGGGCGGATCCCGGCATGCAGCAGGGCGGCGGCAAAGCGCCGGCAGCGCTGGTCCAGCGCGGCGAAGGTGAGCGGGCCGGCATCGTCCACATAGGCGACCTTGTCGGCGCGGCCTGCCGCCAGGTTGCGCGACAGCAAGTCGGCGGCGGCGTTGTAGCGGGCCGGCAGTACGGAAATGGCCGCCGCAGTAGCAGCAGTAGCCGTAGCAGCACTAGTCGCATCGGCCGCCGGGGACGGGGATGCAATGGGGGGCGTCATGTCTCCACTCCTCGATGCCGTCCCCGGGTCACACTTCGCCGTGGGGACGGAGTCAGGTTTGTCGTGATTTTTTGTTTTTCTTCTTGACCTGCATTTGTCGATGCATTTTATTGCATATCGCCTATTATGCAAGCAGAGAAATGCACTATATGACACGATGGCCGCGTCCCTTATAATCGCAACCCCGATCCCGGCCCCAACCGCTCCCATTCCCCATCCAGACCCGCCCGCCATGCGCCGCGACCCAGACCCACTGCTGGCCCCCGACTCCTCCGACGCCCGCCCTGCCGGCGAGCGCGATCCCTACCTGACGCAGCTCGGCGAGCGCATCCGCTCGCTGCGCGCGGCGCGGGGCATGTCGCGCAAGGACCTCGCACGCGGCGCGGAGGTGTCCGAGCGCTACCTCGCCAACCTGGAGACCGGCACCGGCAATGCATCCGTGCTGCTGCTGCGCCAGGTGGCGCGCGCGCTGGATGTGCCGCTGCCGGTGGTGCTGGCGGAGATGGAGACCCAGCACGCTGCTGGTGGCCAGCCTGCCTCGGAGTTCTCGCAGCTGGTGCAGTGGCTGGCGCAACTGCCCGCGGCCGACCTGTCACGCGTGCGTGAGGCTTGCCACCATGCCCTGGCGCCCTCGGCCTCCCACGACGCGCGCCATCGCCGCATTACGCTGATCGGGCTGCGCGGCGCCGGCAAATCCACACTCGGGCGGGCGCTGGCCGCGGCCATGGAAGTGCCCTTCGTCGAACTCAACGGCGTCATTGAGCAGGAAGCCGGCGCCAGCCTGGCCGAAATCCACTCGCTCTATGGGCAGGCCGCCTACCGCCGCTACGAGATGCGCGCGCTTGAACGCGTGCTGCGCGAGAACGACCGCATGGTGCTTGCCACGCCCGGGAGCCTGGTCTCGGAGCCCTCCACCTTCAACCTGCTGCTGGCACGCTGCTACACGGTCTGGGTGAAGACCTCGCCCGAGGAACACATGGCGCGGGTAGTGGCGCAGGGCGACATGCGCCCGATGGAAGGCAACCGTGAAGCCATGGACGATTTGCGCCGGATCCTGCTGGCGCGCACCCCGCTGTACTCCCGCGCGGATGTGACGATCGACACCAGCGGCCAGGATCCCACCACCTCCCTGCAGGCCTTGCGTGCCCATCTTCGCGTGATTGGCGCGTGATTGGTGCCTGGTTGGCCTGATTGGCGCCTGGGCATCGCGCAAGGATTGCGCCGGCCAGCTTTGTGCACTATATTTCATCACAAGGGATGATCGACAATATAATGCATAAAGGAGACCACGATGTCCGCCCCGGCCGCTCCCACCGCCACCACCTCCACTGAGCAAGCCCCCGTCACCTTTGAGCGCGACCCCGCGCAATACCGGCACTGGAAACTGACGTTCGCTGGCCCGGTGGCCACGCTGTCCATGGATGTCGACGAAGACGGCGGCCTGCGCCCCGGCTACGCCCTCAAGCTGAACTCTTACGACCTCGGCGTGGACATCGAGCTGCACGACGCCGTGCAGCGCATCCGCTTCGAGCACCCGGAAGTGCGCACCGTGGTCCTCACCAGCGCCAAGGACCGCATGTTCTGCTCAGGCGCCAACATCTTCATGCTCGGCAAGTCGTCGCACGCCTGGAAAGTGAACTTCTGCAAGTTCACCAACGAAACCCGCAACGGCATCGAGGACGCCAGCCGCCACTCTGGCCTGAAGTTCATCGCGGCCTGCAACGGCACCACCGCCGGCGGCGGCTACGAGCTGGCTCTGGCCTGTGACGAGATCGTGCTGGTCGACGACCGCTCCTCCGCCGTCAGCCTGCCCGAAGTGCCGCTGCTGGGCGTGCTGCCTGGCACCGGCGGGCTCACGCGCATCACCGACAAGCGCCGGGTGCGCCGTGACCACGCCGACATCTTCTGCACCACCACCGAGGGCGTGCGCGGGCAGCGGGCGCACGACTGGAAGCTGGTCGATGCCGTGGTCAAGCCGGCGCGCTTCGCGGAGCATGTGCAACAGCGCGCGCTTGCGCTCGCCGCGCAGAGCGACCGGCCCGCCGGCCAGGATGGCGTGAAGCTCACGCCACTGTCGCGCAGCCAGGATGCGCACGGCTACCGCTATGACACGGTCCAGGTGCATATCGACCCGCATGCCCGCAAGGCCACGCTGACGGTCTTCGGTCCGGCCAGGCACCAGCCGCAGGCGCTGGCCGCGATCCTTGCCGCCGGCGCCGACTGGTGGCCGCTGAAGATGGCGCGCGAGCTCGACGACGCCATCCTCACGCTGCGGGCCAACCATCTCGACATTGGCATGTGGATCCTCAAGACCGAGGGCAACCCCCAGCAGGTGCTGGCCACCGATGCGCTGCTGGATGCGCATGCCGGCCACTGGTTCGTGCGCGAGACCATCGGCATGCTGCGCCGCACGCTGGCACGCCTGGAGGTGTCGTCGCGCACGCTGTTTGCGCTGATCGAGCCGGACTCCTGCTTTGCGGGCACGTTGCTGGAGCTGGCCCTGGCCGCCGACCGCAGCTACATGCTGCACCTGCCCGACGCGCCGGACGATGCGCCGCGCGTGTTCGCCAGCGCCGCCAACTTCGGGCGCTATCCGGGCGTCAACGGACTGACCCGGCTGGCCGCGCGCTTCTACCAGGACGAGGTGGCAATGCAGGCCGTGCAGGACCATATCGGCGCGCCGCTCGACGCCATCAGCGCCGCCTCGCTCGGCCTCGTCACCGCCACGCCCGACGACATCGACTGGGAAGACGAGATCCGCATTGCCATCGAGGAGCGGGCCAGCCTGTCGCCCGACGCCTTGACCGGACTCGAAGCCAACCTGCGCTTCGGGCCGGTGGAGACCATGGAGACCCGCATCTTCGGCCGCCTCACCGCTTGGCAGAACTGGATCTTCAACCGGCCCAACGCGGTGGGCGAGCAAGGCGCGCTCAAGGTGTTCGGCTCGGGCAACAAGGCCCGCTTCGACTGGGACCGCGTCTGAGCCCGTTTGCCCGTCCGGACCACGCGTCCACACGTCCACGCAATAAAGAACGAGACAAGGAGACACCCCCGTGAGCATCGACTACAGCCAGAAGATCCCGAACAACGTTAACCTGTCCGACGACCGCGCGCTGCAGCGCGCGCTCGAGCACTGGCAGCCCGCCTTTCTCGACTGGTGGCGCGACATGGGGCCCGAAGGCTCGCACCAGCACGATGTCTACCTGCGCACGGCGGTCTCGGTCGATCCTTCCGGCTGGGCGCACTTCGACCACGTCAAGATGCCGGACTATCGCTGGGGCATCTTCCTCCAGCCCGCCGACCCGGCACGCCGCATCCATTTCGGCGAGCACAAGGGCGAAGCGGCCTGGCAGGAAGTGCCGGGCGAGCACCGCGCCAACCTGCGGCGCATCATCGTCACCCAGGGCGATACCGAGCCGGCCTCGGTGGAGCAGCAACGCCACCTGGGCATGACCTGCCCCTCGCTCTACGACCTGCGCAACCTGTTCCAGGTCAATGTGGAAGAAGGCCGCCACTTGTGGGCCATGGTGTACCTGCTGCATCGCCATTTTGGGCGCGACGGGCGCGAAGAGGCCGAGGCGCTGCTGGGACGGCGCTCCGGCGACGAGGACAACCCGCGCATCCTGGGCGCCTTCAACGAGCGCACGCCGGACTGGCTGGCCTTCTTCATGTTCACACACTTCACCGACCGCGACGGCAAGTTCCAGCTCTGCGCGCTGGCCGAATCCAGCTTCGACCCGCTGGCGCGCACCACGCGCTTCATGCTGACCGAAGAAGCCCACCACATGTTCGTCGGCGAGTCCGGCATCTCCCGCGTGATCCAGCGCACCTGCGAAGTCATGCGCGAGCGCGATATCCAGGATCCCGCGGACGTACGCGCCGCTGGCGTGATCGATCTCGATACCATCCAGCGCTACCTCAACTTCCACTACAGCGTGACCATCGACCTGTTCGGCGCCGACCAGTCGTCCAACGCCGCCACCTTCTACAGCGCCGGGCTCAAGGGCCGCTTCGAGGAAGGCAAGCGCGGCGACGACCACGTGCTCAAGGGCGACGTCTACCGCATCCTCGACGTCACCGACGGCCGCCTGGGCGAGCGCGAGGTGCCCATGCTCAACGCGCTCAACGAGGTGCTGCGCGACGACTACGTCAAGGACACGCTCGGCGGCGTGGCGCGCTGGAACAAGGTGATCGAAAAGCACGGCATCGCATTCCGCATGGCGGTGCCGCACAAGGCATTCAACCGCAAGATCGGCAGCCTGGCCAATGTCCATGTCTCGCCGGCTGGCGAGCTGCTCACCGAAGCGCAATGGCAGGCCGGCGAGCGCGCGTGGCTGGCAACCGACGAGGACCGCGCCTTCGTGGCCTCGCTGATGGGCCGGGTCACCGAGCCCGGCAAGTACGCCAACTGGATCGCTCCGCCGGTGGTGGGCGTCAACCGCCAGCCGATGGATTTCGAGTACGTGCGCTTCAACTGACCCAGACCAGCCCGGACTGACCCACGGGCAACATGCGGCGCAGCACCGGCGACAGACCGGCCGCGCGCCAAGGAGACCAAAGAGATGGGCGCCCCCGACATGATCAAGCAGCACCTGATCGACCCCGAGATCTGCATCCGCTGCAACACCTGCGAAGACACCTGCCCGATCGACGCGATCACCCATGACGACCGCAACTACGTGGTCAGGGCCGACGTGTGCAACGGCTGCGGCGCCTGCCTGGGGCCGTGCCCCACCGGCGCGATCGACAACTGGCGCACGATGCTCAAAAGCGAGGCCTATCCGATCGAGGCGCAGTTGCTATGGGACGAGCTCCCCGCCAGCCTGCCCTTGCCCGCGGACACGGGGCTCGATAGCGCGCCGGATCCGGCTTCGCCGCAGACCGGGCCGGAGCCGCAAACCCAGCAGGTGGAAACCAGCCGGCATACCTCGCCCAAGGCGCCGTGGTCGGCGGCGCATCCGTATGTCAACCTGCATGGCGTGCGCGCCCCCGTCACCGCCACCGTGGCCGGCAACTACCGCCTCACCGCCGACGACGCATCGAGCGATGTGCATCACATCGTGCTGGATTTCGGGCAGCACTTTTTCCCGGTGCTGGAAGGCCAGGCCATCGGCATCGTGCCGCCCGGCACCGACTTCAACGGCAAGCCACACTACATCCGCATGTACTCGATCGCCAGCCCGCGCGACGGCGAGCGGCCGGGCTACAACAACCTCGCGCTTACCGTGAAGCGCGTCGAGCAGGATCATGAAGGGCAACCGGTGCGCGGCGTGGCGTCCAACTTCCTGTGCGACCTCGCGCGCGGCGACGAAGTGCGCGTGGTCGGCCCGTTCGGCACCACCTTCCTGATGCCCAACCACCGCGAAGCCAGTGTGATGATGATCTGCACCGGCACCGGCTCGGCCCCGATGCGCGCCATGACGGAGCACATGCGGCGCAACCTCGAGCAGTTCGACGGACGGCGCCTGTTGTTCTTCGGCGCCCGCAACGCGCGGGAACTGCCCTACTTCGGCCCGTTGATGAAACTGCCGCCGAGCTTCCTCGATATCCATCTCGCCTTCTCGCGCGATCCCGGCCAGCCCCGGCGCTATGTGCAGGACGCCATCCGCGAAGCCGGCGCGCGCGTGGCGGCACTCCTCAACGACCCGCACGGCCATGTCTACATCTGCGGCCTCAAGGGAATGGAAGACGGGGTGCTGGCTGCGTTCGCAGAGGTCTGCGCCAGCGCCGGGCTGGCCTGGGGTGAACTGGAAGCTGCCATGAAGACGGAGGGACGGCTGCATATCGAGACGTACTGATCCGGCGCAAGGCCTCGCTGCGTTGCGCCCCACACCCGCGCAACGCAGAGCGCCACAGAAAGTCAAATACAGGACAAGTGAGCATTCTGCAGTGGGCGAGGCCACCAAGCCATGCGGATAAAGATGGCGTTTTCCTGCTTCCCTTACGAAACGAACCGCCTATAATGTTTCTGAAGAAACAGGAGCGAGGCGATGCAACCCAAGCAAGTCCCCGAGCATCTTCCTGCCGGCAGTCCGGACCCCGGCACCACCCTCACCAAGGCGGTCATGCGCGCAGCCGGCTTCCTTGGCATCAGCCAGGCAGGCGTGGCCAACGTGCTGGGCATCAGCACCGCCTCGGTGTCCCGCATGGCTTCCGGGGGCTATGTGCTTGACGCGCATCGCAAGGAATGGGAGTTCGGCGTGCTGTTCGTGCGCCTGTTCCGCTCGCTCGACGCCATCCTCGGCCACAGCGACCAGGCCCGCCTCTGGCTGGCCAACGAAAACCTGGCGTTGGGTGGCAAGCCGCTCGACCTGATCCGCACAACAGAGGGCCTGGTACGTGTCGTTCACTATCTGGATGCCACCCGCGGTCGCGTCTGAGCGCAAGCCGTTTGCGCTCACGCTCTGGCGCGCGGTCGAGGCCCAGCATGTGGTATCGACCATGCCGCTGGTCGACAGCCTGGAGGAGCAAGCCGTGCTGGAAGCCGTGCTGGACGCCGGCAAGCCCGCGGTGCCCGCCGACGCACGCCACCTGCACTATCTTCTGTTCACGCCCTTTCGCTACCCGCCCTCGCCCTGGGGCTCGCGCTTTCGCGCCGAGCAGGATCCTGGCGTGTTCTACGGCGCGGACGATATTCGCACCGCCTGCGCGGAACTGGGCTACTGGCGCTGGCGCTTCCTGCTCGACAGCCCGGCGCTGCCGCGCATCGACGCCCGGCCACACACCTTGTTCCAGGTCAGCGTGCGCACCGACGGCATCGCGCTCGACGCCCCGCCCTTTGCCGAAGACGCGGCGAAGTGGACCGATCCCGACCACTATGATGCCTGCCAGGCCTTGGCCCGCACGGCCCGGGAAGCTGGCCTCGGCATGATCCGCTACACCTCGGTGCGCGACCCGGAGCACGGCGCCTGCGCCGCACTGCTGACCCCGCGCGCCTTCGCCGATCCGCAGCCGCGCACCACCACCACCTGGATGCTGACCGTACGGCCTGACCGCGTCATCTGGCAACGCGACGACCTGCTGCAGCGGGACAGCTTCCAGTTTGCCGCCAGCGTCTGGCAGCGCAGCAAGGCCAGCCCCGACCCTGACTGAGCCCCGGCGCGCCATTGCGGCCACGATCCTTATCGGGGCGAGTTCTTGCGCCCTTCGCCATTCCTGCGCAATTGGCTGTTGCACTGCGACAAGATTTGCCTTATAATCTTTTTCTTCGACGGACGCGGGGTGGAGCAGTTGGCAGCTCGTCGGGCTCATAACCCGAAGGTCGCAGGTTCAAGTCCTGCCCCCGCAACCAAACGCCGAAGACGCTATTTTATCCAATCGTTGACACGCCGAAAGACGGTTGGAAAATGCAAAAAGCCCGCTTGTAGCGGGCTTTTTGCATTTGGCGGTCGAGAAGGGTTCGTGCCCCGTGCGGATGTGCGACTCCAGGACATATCGATTCCTCCCGCTTCTCGCGCGCAGCCATCCCGCGCACACCTCGCCCCCTCCACCACGCCACATAGACGCCGTAGTTCTGCATTTGTCATTGCGCGCTCGATTCTCCTCCCCTCACGTCAATCCCGGGCCCCTCGCGTCGGTTTTTCCCCTCCTGTGGCCATTGAGGACGCTCGAGACGTCGTCCTCGTTTCCATCGACCCCTCATTGGGAAATTTCTTCCGAAGATTCAGAATTGCCTGCAACCACCTCGCACCTTCTCCCGCTATAAAGTAGATGCGCCATCGCGCACATCAATCAATTCCTGAGAGAACGTATGAAATACGAGATACCAACCCTTGCACTGGGGGAACGGCGATGATGCGCAGAGTGGCATGCGTTGGAGACGAACTCGAACACGGGGGAGACATTCTGCCGTATTCCGGGCAGCCGTTCACAATTGGCAATGGTCACCAGGTAGCACTGATCGGCGGGCAAGCTTACTGCGCGGCCTGCAAAAGTACCGGCACTATTGCGAAGTCTGGGGGACCACGCCGATTGAACTTCATGGGCGAGACGGCCGCTGACGGCGATATTGTGCTTTGCAAGTGTTCTACGCCCCCAAGAATCATAGCTCTGCTCGCCGGCAACACATGGTGCGACGATATGGCTGGGAGCGGTAACAGCATGGGCCACCCGCATAGCTCAAGCGGATTCTCAGGGGATGATGTCGATATCGCAGAGGCCGGGGAAATCATTGAGCAATTCTTTGAGCTCGTGGATGGCGAGACGGAAGCACCTGTTGCCGGCTACTTATATGACCTGTTTTCCAATGGCCAGCAGATTGCAAGAAAGGCCATATTTTCTGATGGTCGGACTATTGCCTTTAATCACGGCAGTCGCGTCAGCCTTGTTATGTGGCTGGATAAGAGCGGGGAGGTCCGTCCGTGACAAAGGAAACCTTGAATCCAGAAACACGCTTGCTCGCAGCAATCGCCTATGGAGAGTCTTCAACCAAGGATGTCTACGAGGAAATGGCGGCACTTGCAAGCGTGATGCTTCGGCAAATGAAAGCTCGCGGTTACAGCACCCTAGCCAGTTTTACGACCAAGGAAAAGACATTTTCTTTCGTTGTCAGCGACGGTAACGAGCGCTATGCGAAGCTGATGAAGTCTAGCGAAGCTCACATTGAGAAGAACGCCGCCATGGCGAGCGCCGTAAAAGCGGCAAAAAATGCGCTCTCAGGAGGAATTGACTACTCTAACGGCGCATATTTCTGGGATGGTGCCGATATACGATCGAACTACAAAAATCATTTCAAAGTTAGACACGGAATAAAATTCACCGACTCAGACCATAATATTTATGGAATCGATGAATCCATTAAAATAGTAATCAAAACAAAAACAACGAAAATAAAAATAAATGGAAAGCTAATCACAAAAACAGAAGAAGTCGATCGACACGATCACATCTATGACTCCACGGCGGCACATGGAGGAACAATTTTCTGGAAACACAACACTGATTACATGCGCACCACCGGCGCGAAGGAGTACAAGTGAAACAGCGACTTTACTTTCTACTCTTCCTCGCATTACCTGCCACTACATATGCACAAGCCCCTCCTGCCCCCGTTGTTGAGAGTTGCTTGATGTTTGACGCCATTCGCCCATCGCTGCGCATTGATAAACTGGATGGCGTAGCAACGATTAACGATGATCCCCAACGCGGTTACTCCACATATACCTATGATTATAGGGGGCTGCGCGTCGGCTATGCAACGCGCACAGGAAAAAGCGATCTGATAATTTTCGGAAAACATGCCACCCCCTTATCAAAAGCAAAAGGAATCGAAGGGGCAAGTCCCGAAAGAATTAATGCGAACAAGGCAGATTTCGGAATCATACGCCACAACAATAATGATTATTATTGCATATCGTCAAATTTTGACGGCATCGGCCGCAGCGGAACATTCCAGAATATCAGAATAGCCTACATTTCCCAAATCCCTTCCGGTCCGCGAGGATCGGCAGCGCTCAACTATTTCTTCTCCGTCCGTGATACTCGGCAGATGAAACAAGAAACTGACGAAAACACCTCTAAAAAGTAGGATACATAACGTTACAAGATCATGAAGACGGAACTCCACACTCCATCCTGCAATCTTCAATTTCACTCGAACCTACATCTTTACGCACTCGTTGCGCCAGACACTGACCCGGAGGCCGAATGCGAACACAGTTGCACAATGGTCACATCCGAAATCCAAGGCTGTCTCGGCATCACAACTTTTCTCTCGGCGGTTGACGCCTGGCTGTACTTCGGCGCCAACGAGCCGGACCCGGGGTCACGGCCTGTGCAGTTCGAGAACATCGATATGACGCACTATCTCCGGATCAACGACGGCGACCTCATTGTCTTCATTTGCAAGGGATTCGCGGCTACCAAGAGCCATATGCTGATCAAGCAAGATGGCGGCTTGATTCCCCTCATTACTGCTGGACATTTTCATCTACCCGAAAATGCACGTGATCACTTCACCATCAGGTTTTCTCAACGCGTGCTGAGCGAAATTCAAACTGCCCACGAACAACCAGGCCTGCACTCCTACCCCGACCAATTGCTGAAGATGCGGCAATGGGAGGATGACCAATGCCGACAGGCTGCACTCGAGGGAGTCAAGTTCATGCCTCCCACAATGCAGTGGACTGAAGAAAGCGTGGTGTCCCACTACGCGATCTACGACCCTGAGATTCTAGAGTGGTGCTTGAGCCCCTATGAACAAGATACGCATTCAAGATGAGAGATGAGTCCCCTTTAGACCAAGCTATTCTGCGAAATGGCGCTTGCAAGATGGACATTCCTCCTGCCTGCGGTGTTACTTCCGGCTTCCTTTCTCGCGCCGGCGCTCTACTACTTAATCGCGGCCCAACCAGGGATGACGTCTTCAATGGCCCTGTCGGCGCGCATACTGCCGCAGTATTGCTATTCGACGAGGTTGCTGGAGTTGTCGGGCTTGCCGGATTCTGCTACATGCAGATTGCCAATCCGGCGGCGCGGCGATATCTGTGGGCGATTGCAGCGCTTCGCGATGTCGCCATATTCGCCTTATGGGGCATTGCTATGCGGATCCTGCGCGAGGGCTATAGCGTCCACGGCTGAGCGGTTTCGACGGACAGCCCTTAGTGCGCAGGATCCATCGAATATTTTTGCTGCGTGCCCATGCCACCGTTGCAGCCGGGCAACTCACGCCCTCCCAAAAACCCTGGCGGCTACCGGCAGCCCTGATGGGAGCATTTTCTGTTTTGTGCGCCGCACTCGCTACCCGCCCCCACAGCCCACCCCAAACTAGTATCCCACCCCCGGCAGCCCCCATCGGCGGTGATACACTTTCGCCATTCCTCCCGGACGCCTCTCATGAAATTCTGCTCGAACTGCGGCCATGCGGTCGTGCTGCGCATCCCTGAAGGCGACTCGCGCCTGCGTTCAGTGTGCGACAACTGCGGCACCATCCACTACGTCAACCCGCGCAATGTGGTCGGCACCATTCCCGTGTGGGAGGATAAGGTGCTGCTGTGCAAGCGCGCCATCGAGCCGCGCTACGGCTTCTGGACGCTGCCGGCCGGCTTCATGGAGATCGGTGAGACCACCGCGCAGGGCGCCGCGCGCGAGACGCTGGAGGAGGCCGGGGCACGGGTGCAGGTCGGTGAACTGTTCTCGATCCTGAACGTGCCGCATGTGCATCAGGTGCATATGTTCTACCTGGCAACGCTGGAGGACCTGGACATCTCGGCGGGCGAGGAAAGCCTGGAGGTGAAGCTAGTCGAGGAAGCCGACGTACCCTGGGACGAGCTGGCCTTCCCCACCGTGATCCATTCGTTGCGCTGCTTCTTCGCGGACCGCGCGGCGGGACGGCTGGCCGACGGCACCTTCCGCCTGCACAGCCTGGATATCGACAAGCCGATGCGCCCGCTGACCACCCGGGCCACGGTCGAACCCTGAACCCGGGCGCGTTGCCCGCACTGCCCGCATGATCACCTGGCTGGATCCGCATGATCCGTTCCCGCCGGTCGAGCGTGCGCTCGGCCCGGGCTCCGACGCGCCCGGCCTGCTTGCGGCCAGCCGCGAACTGTCGGCCCAGCGCCTGCTGCTGGCTTACCGGCAAGGCATCTTTCCCTGGTACGCCGAAGGCCAGCCGGTGCTGTGGTGGAGCACCGATCCCCGCATGGTGCTGCCGCCGCAGGCACTGCGCGTTTCCAGCACCTTTCGCAAGACCCTCAAGCGCGTGCTGCGCGACCCGGACTGGGAAGTCCGCGTCGACGACGACTTTATCGCCGTCATGCAGGCCTGCGCCGAAACCCCGCGCGATGGCCAGCATGGCACCTGGATCACCGAGGACATCATCGCCGCCTATGGCGCACTCCACCGCAATGGCCTGGCGCATTGCGTGGAGACCTGGTACCAGGGCGAGCGCGCGGGCGGCCTGTACGGCGTGGCGCTCGGGCGGATGTTCTATGGCGAATCGATGTTCGCGCGGCGCACCGACGCCTCCAAAATCGCCCTGGCCGCGCTGTGCGCGTTCCTCGGCAACCACGGCGTGGCGATGATAGACTGCCAGCAGGAAACCGATCATCTGGCTTCGCTTGGGGCGAGTCCTATCCCGCGTGCGGAGTTTGCGGCCCATATCCGCATTGCCACCCGCCAGCCAGATATCGTGCCGTGGGGTTTTGACAAGACGGTGCTGGAGAGATGGACTCAGGTGCAGTCATAGGGCGCACCGCATTGGCCACTCGCCGCACGGCTTGGCCGCAGCGCCATCGGCTTTCCCGCGTTGCTGTTTCATCCCTGGCCGTTGCAGACACATGAGCAAGCTAAAGGAACTCCCCCTTTCCGCGTTGCAGTTCTACGCTACGGCACCCTACGCTTGCAGCTACCTCGATGGCCGCATGGCGCGCTCTCAGGTAGCCACGCCCGCCCACCTGATCAATGCCGATGTCTATTCGCGGCTGGTGCGCGCCGGCTTCCGGCGCAGCGGCATCTTTACCTACCGCCCCTATTGCGATGAATGCCACGCCTGCACGCCGTGCCGCGTGGTGGTCGACCGGTTCCGCCCGGACCGCAGCCAGCGCCGGGCCTGGCGCCAGCACGGCAGCCTGCAGGCGCTGGTGGCGCCGCTGACCTATGTGGAAGAGCATTATTCGCTCTACCTGCTGTACCAGTCGATGCGCCACGCCGGCGGCGGCATGGACCAGGACAGCCGCGACCAGTACGAGCAGTTCCTGCTGCAAAGCCGGGTCAACTCGCGGCTGGTTGAATTCCGAGAGCCGCCGGGCTCGCCAGAGGCCGGGCGGCTGCGCATGGTCAGCATGATCGATGTGCTCGACGACGGCCTGTCCTCGGTCTACACCTTCTACGACCCGCTGGAGGTGCACGCGAGCTACGGCACCTACAACATCCTGTGGCAGATCCAACAGGCCCGCGAGCTCGCCCTGCCACACCTGTACCTGGGCTACTGGATCGCCGATAGCCGCAAAATGGCCTATAAGGCGCGCTACCAGCCGCTGCAGGTGCTGACCGCAAACCAGTGGCGCGCGTTCGATGAGACGCAAGCATCGCTCCGGGATGGAGCGCACGCCGTGGCGTCGCCCACCGCTGTGCCAGTCGTGCCGCCGCAGCCTGGCGACGAAGCCCCGGAAAACAGCCTGTAGCGGACAGCCTGCGCAAGTCACGCCCGCGCCAGCGGCGCAGTACCCGATCCGGCCCAACCGTTACAATGCCGCCTTGGTCCCGACTTCCAAGCTGATTCCCTGTGCTGAACGCGCTCTACCCCCTGTTTCGCCCCGCCCTGTTCTCGATGGATGCGGAGGACGCTCACCATTTCACCCTCAACAACCTGCTCCGCGCCAAGCGCATGGGACTGGCGGGCTGCATCGGCAATACCATCGCCGATGACCCGCGCACGGTGATGGGCGTGCGCTTCCCCAACCCGGTTGGCCTGGCCGCCGGGCTCGACAAGGATGGCGCCTACATCGACGGGCTGGCCGCCTTCGGCTTCGGCTTTATCGAGGTGGGCACCGTAACGCCGCGCCCGCAGGCGGGCAACCCGCGGCCGCGCATGTTCCGCCTGCCGCAGGCGGATGCGCTGATCAACCGCATGGGCTTCAACAACGGCGGCGTGGATGCCTTTATCGCCAATGTGAACGCATCGCGCTGGAAGGCCGAAGGCGGCGTGCTGGGCCTGAACATCGGAAAGAACGCCGATACGCCGATCGAGCGCGCGGTGGACGATTACCTGCACTGCCTGGAACGGGTCTACCCGCATGCCAGCTACGTCACCGTCAATATCTCCTCGCCGAACACCAAGAACCTGCGCCAGCTGCAGGGCGCCAGCGAGCTCGACCACCTGCTCTCCACGCTCAAGGACGCGCAGCAGCGCCTGGCCGACAAGCACAAGCGCTACGTGCCGCTCGCGCTCAAGATCGCGCCGGACCTCGATGCCGACCAGATCGGCAATATCGGCGATGCGCTGGTCCGCCACCGGATCGACGGCGTGATCGCCACCAACACCACGATCGCCCGCGACGCCGTCAAGGGCCTGCCGCACGGCGAGGAAGCTGGCGGCCTGTCGGGCCGGCCGGTGTTCGAATCATCCACGCGCGTGGTCAAGGGCCTGCGCGCGGTGGTTGGAGACGCGGTGCCCATCGTAGGCGTGGGCGGCATCTTCAGCGGCGCCGATGCGCAAGCCAAGATCGCGGCCGGCGCGCAACTGGTGCAGGTGTACAGCGGGCTGATCTACCGCGGCCCGGTGCTGGTCAAGGAATGCGCCGCCGCGCTGCGCGCCTGACGGCCCCGGCCCGAACCCGCTTTTGCGCCTTATCACCCCAGCCTCACAAGGATAGCCATGGAAACCACCCGTCTTGGCCGCAGCGACCTGCAGGTTTCGCGCATCTGCCTGGGCACCATGACCTTCGGCGAGCAGAACACCGAAGCCGAAGGCCACAGCCAGCTCGACTACGCGGTGTCGCGCGGCATCAACTTCATCGACACCGCCGAGATGTACCCGGTCAAGCCGCGTGCCGAAACCTATGGCAGCACCGAGCGCATCGTCGGCACCTGGCTCAAGCGCCAGCAGCGTGAGCGCATCGTGCTGGCCACCAAGGTGGCGGGCCCGGCGCGCATGCCGTGGATCCGCAATGGCGGCGACCTGACCCCGGACAGCATCCGCGCGGCGGTGGACGCCTCGCTGGCGCGCCTGCAGACCGATTACATCGACCTGTACCAGATCCACTGGCCCGCTCGCAACGCGCCCATCTTCGGGCAAAAGCAGTTCGATCCGGCCAATGAGCGCGAGTGCGCCTCGATCCAGGCGCAACTCGAAGCCATGGGCGAGCTGGTGCGCGCGGGCAAGATCCGCTATGTCGGCGTGTCCAACGAAACGCCGTGGGGCGTGGCCGAGTTCGTCAAGCAGGCAGAGCTGCACGGCCTGCCGCGCATCGCCACCATCCAGAACCCGTACAACCTGCTCAACCGCAGCTTCGAGCAGGGCCTGGACGAGGCGTGCTTTCGCACCGATGTAAGCCTGCTGGTATACAGCCCGCTGGCCTTTGGCCAGCTCACCGGCAAGTACCTCGGTGGCGACCTCGCCCACCCCGTGTTTGACGCGCAAGCCAAGGGCCGCCTGACGCGCTTCCCGCCCGACTGGAGCCCGCGCTACCTGCGCCCGGAAAGCCTGGCCGCGGCCGCCCGCTATGTGACGCTGGCATGCGAGCACGGCCTCTCGCCGGCAACGCTGGCACTGGCCTGGAGCTACTCGCGCTGGTTCGCGGCGAGCACCATCATCGGCGCCACCTCGCTGGAACAGCTGCGCGAGAACATCGATGCCTGGCAAACGCCGCTGCCCGAGGCGATAACCGCGGCCATTGCCCGCATCCACGCCGAAATCCACAATCCTGCGCAGTAACGTTTCCGCGCTCCAGGCACTAGCGGCGGTGCGCCGCCCGGAGCCGCCCATGGCGTGCTCCGGGCCTGCCGTTTTCCCCTACTGATGCCCTGGAACAGGGCAAAACCGGGCGGAATCGGGCAAATTTCGCCCCGAAAATGGTATCCTCGCAGGCTTATCGCCGTCGTATCCGCTGTACAAGAGCGTCCTCCAGCCTGCCGCCTGGTGTATCGCCCACACAACGGACCGGCCGGTTGGCGCAGCGCGCCGCCGGGCAAGACGGCGGACCAGTTCTTATCGAGAACGAAACGCGGCTCATCACCCAGAACCCATATCCGGGGGAGATTAAAAATTATGAAGTGTCTCAAGACATCGACCAAGACCATCCTGGGCAGCGCCGTCGCCCTCGCGCTGCTGTACGGTGGCGCCGTGCAGGCCCAGACCGTCAAGGTGCTCTCGATCGTCGACCATCCCGCGCTGGACGCCATCCGTGATGGCGTGCGCGACGAGCTGAAGACCGCCGGCTTTGACGCCGACAAGAGCCTGAAGTGGGAATACCAGAGCGCGCAGGGCAATACCGGCACGGCCGCGCAGATCGCCCGCAAGTTCGTTGGCGACCAGCCCAATGTGATCGTGGCCATCGCCACGCCGTCGGCCCAGGCCGTGGTGGCCGCCACCAAGTCGGTGCCGGTGGTGTACTCCGGCGTGACCGATCCGGTCGCCGCCCA
Organism: Cupriavidus sp. PET2-C1; assembly: GCF_054515855.1. Lineage (NCBI taxonomy): Bacteria > Pseudomonadati > Pseudomonadota > Betaproteobacteria > Burkholderiales > Burkholderiaceae > Cupriavidus > Cupriavidus sp. PET2-C1. The sequence goes on along the minus strand of NZ_CM137259.1, from coordinate 1,607,825 downwards.
GCTGGTCAAGAGCTGGAGCGCATCGGGCACCAATGTGACCGGCGTGTCGGACAAGCTGCCGCTGGACCGCCAGGTTGCCCTGATCAAGCGCGTGGTGCCCAAGGCCAAGACGGTCGGCATGGTCTACAACCCGGGTGAAGCCAACTCGGTGGTGGTGGTCAAGGAACTGAAGGCGATGCTGGCCAAGGAAGGCCTGACGCTGAAAGAAGCCGCCGCACCGCGCACGGTCGACATCGGCGCCGCCGCCAAGAGCCTGATCGGCAAGGTCGATGTGATCTACACCAACACCGACAACAATGTGGTGTCGGCGTACGAAGCCCTGGTCAAGGTCGCCAACGAGTCGAAGATCCCGCTGGTGGCTGCCGATACCGACAGCGTCAAGCGTGGCGCCATTGCCGCGCTGGGCATCAACTACGGCGACCTCGGCCATCAGACCGGCAAGGTTGTGGTGCGTATCCTGAAGGGCGAGAAGCCCGGCGCGATCGCTTCGGAAACCAGCGACAAGCTGGAGCTGTTCGTGAACACCGGCGCGGCCGAGAAGCAAGGCGTGACGCTGTCGCCCGAGCTGATCAAGGAAGCGAAGACCGTCATCAAGTAATCACGGCACGCTGACCCTGCGCGTTCGCGCGCAGGTGGCTCTATCCGGGCCCGCCCCCGGAAACGCCTGCGCCGCGCCGCCTGACCCGGGCAGCGCGCCAGGCGTTTTCAGATTCGGCCTCCCGTGCCGGACACAAGCAACTGGATTTCCCCCATGTCCCTCTTTTCCCTGCTGGGCGCCCTGGAGATCGGCCTGATCTTCAGCCTCGTCGCCCTGGGGGTGCTGATCTCCTTCCGCATCCTCAATTTCCCCGATCTGACCGTCGATGGCAGCTTCCCGCTGGGTGGCGCCGTGGCGGCCACGCTGATCGCCTCGGGCCAGGATCCGTTCATCGCCACCGGGCTGGCGATCGTTGCGGGCGCCTTTGCCGGCTTCGTCACGGGCTGGCTCAACGTGCGCCTCAAGATCATGGACCTGCTGGCCAGTATCCTGATGATGATCGCGCTGTACTCGATCAACCTGCGCATCATGGGCAAGCCCAATGTGCCGCTGATCACCGAGTCGACCATCTTCACCATCCTGCAGCCGGACTGGCTGCCCGACTACATGCTGCGCCCCGCGCTGCTGCTGATCGTGGTGGTCGTGGCCAAGCTTGGGCTGGACTGGTTCTTCTCCTCGCAGCTCGGCCTGGCCATGCGAGCCACCGGCGCCAATCCGCGCATGGCGCGCTCCCAGGGCATCGCCACCGGCCGCGCCACGCTGGCGGGCATGGCGCTGTCCAACGGCCTGGTAGCCCTCGCGGGCGCGCTGTTCGCGCAGACCCAGGGCGGCTCCGATATCTCCATGGGCATCGGCACCATCGTGATCGGCCTGGCCGCGGTGATCATCGGCGAGAGCATCCTGCCGGCGCGCCGGCTGGTGTACACCACGCTGGCCGTGGTGCTGGGCGCCATCCTCTACCGCTTCTTCATTGCGCTGGCCCTGAACAGCGAGTTCATCGGCCTCAAGGCACAAGACCTGAACCTGGTCACTGCCGTACTGGTGACGGGTGCCCTGGTGCTGCCCGGGACCCGCAAGAAGCTGTTCGGCCGCAAGAACGGAGGTGCCTGAGATGCTGCGCGCACAAGACCTGAAACTCACCTTCAATCCCGGCACCCCGATCGAGACGCGCGCGCTGCGCGGCCTCAGCCTGGATATCCCGACGGGCCAGTTCGTTGCCGTGATCGGCTCCAACGGCGCCGGTAAATCCACCTTCCTCAATGCCATCAGCGGCGATCAGATGGTGGACACCGGCCGCGTCACGATCGACGACGTCGACGTCACGCGCAAGCCGGCCTGGGACCGCGCCCCGCTGGTGGCGCGCGTCTTCCAGGACCCGATGGCGGGCACCTGCGAGGCACTGACGATTGAAGAAAACATGGCGCTGGCCATGGCCCGCGGCAGCCGCCGAGGCTTTCGCGCGGCGCTGAACAAGCCCTCGCGCGAGCTCTTCCGCGACAAGCTGCGCCTGCTCAACCTCGGCCTGGAAAACCGCCTGACCGACCGCATCGGCCTGCTGTCGGGCGGCCAGCGCCAGGCCGTGAGCTTGCTGATGGCCTCGCTGCAGCCCTCGCGGATCCTGCTGCTGGACGAGCACACCGCCGCGCTGGACCCGAAGACCGCCGCCTTCGTGCTGGAGCTGACCGCCAAGATCGTGGAGCAAGCCAAGCTCACCACGATGATGGTCACGCACAGCATGCGCCAGGCGCTGGACTACGGGCAACGCACGGTGATGCTGCACCAGGGCCAGGTGGTGCTGGACGTTTCGGGCGACCGGCGCGCCGGACTGGACGTGCCGGATCTGCTGCGCATGTTCGAGCAGACGCGGCATGAGCAGCTGGATGATGATGCCCTGCTGCTGGGCTGAGCCTCGCGCTTCGTTCGCTTAGCCACGCACCCATGCAAAAGGCCCCTGCTTGAGCGGGGGCCTTTTCCTTTTGCATTTCTGGCAAGGCGTGGGCTGCTCAGGCAGTGGCCGCCTTGTCCAGCCAGCGCTTGAGCTGGTCGGTGACGGCGGTGCTCGAAAACGAGCAGCTATCCTGCGCAAATACCGCCGCCATCTCCAGCCGGCGCAGCAGCTCTTCCATCGCCTGCCCGAACATCGGCGGCAGCACCAGGCCGGGAGCTGCCTCGCGCCAGCTGCGCACCAGGCCATCGGCCGCGAGCTGGCCGCCGATGTGTTGTTCGAGTGCGGCGCGCATGGTTGCCAGCGCCGGTGCATTGCTCATGGTCGTGGCCATCAACGCGCCCTCCTTTCTTTGTAAAGTTCGCGGAACGTGCGTCCGCTCGGTGCCGGCAGGTCGCGGGTCTCGGTCCAGCCACGGCCAGCCATCGGCAAGCTGGCAATCAGCTTGCTGCTGCCGCCCATGCGCGAGAGCAAGCGCGCGCCGATGCGAGTGGCAAAGGCGTATAGCCCCGGGCGGCGCGCCACGTAGCCCCACACATGCAGCCCGAGCCGCTCCTGCCAGGGACGCAAGCCACGCTCCATCTGCTTCTCGCGCAGCTTGCGCAGCAGGTCCGACAACGGGATCGAAGCCGGGCACACGCGGTTGCATTCTCCGCACAGCGTGGCCGCCTGCGGCAGGTCCAGCGCGTTGGCGATGCCGGTATAGCTCGGCGTCAGCACGCTGCCCATCGGGCCCGGGTAGACCCAGCCATAGGCATGGCCGCCGATCTTCTGGTACACCGGGCAATGGTTCATGCAAGCGCCGCAGCGGATGCAGCGCAACATGTCCTGGAAGTCGCCGCCGATCAGGCCGCTGCGCCCGCCGTCGACCAGCACGAAATACATATGCTCCGGGCCGTCGCGCTCGCCCTCGGCGCGCGGGCCGGTCAGCAGCGAAAAGTAATTCGAGATGGCCTGGCCGGTGGCCGAGCGCGGCAGCAGCCGCATCACGGTGGCCAGGTCTTCCAGCGTCGGCAGCACCTTCTCGATGCCGGTCACGGCCACGTGCACGCGCGGCATCACCGTGCACATGCCTTCATTGCCTTCATTGGTCACCACCGCCACCGAGCCTGTTTCGGCAATGATGAAATTGCCGCCGGTCACGCCCATGTCGGCCGACAGGAATTCCGGGCGCAGCACTTCACGCGCCTCGCGCGTCATCTCGGAGATATCGGTCAGGCGCGGTTTGTGGTGGACCTTGGCGAAGAGATCGGCGATCTCTTCCTTGTCCTTGTGCACTACCGGGGCAATGATGTGCGACGGCGGCTCGGCATCGTTGATCTGCAGGATATATTCGCCCAGGTCCGTCTCGATGCTCTGCACGCCCATGTCGCCCAACACCTGGTTCAGGCGCATTTCCTCGGTCACCATCGATTTGCTCTTGATGACCTTCTTCACCCCGTGCTTCTGCGCAATCTCGGCTACCAGCCGCGCGGCGTCGGCCGTGGTCTCGGCGAACAGCACGGTGGCGCCGCGGCGCGTGGCGTTTTCCTCGAAGGTGGCGAGCCAGACGTCGAGGTTCTGCAGCGCGCGGTCGCGGCGCTCCTTGAGCGCCTCGCGGGTGGCATCGAAGTCGATGTCGCGGATGGCGTCGGCGCGCGCCGTGACGAACTTGGTGGAGAGCTTCTTGAGGTTCTGCTGCAGGCGCTGGTCGGCCAGCTTCTGGCCCGCGCGCGCTTTGAACTCCATGCTGCGAACTTGCATAGCGGGGATCTCGCTAAGGTTTATTTTTCCGCTGGCCGGGATCAGGCATCACCGGCGAGCACTTGCGCGATATGCAGCACCTGGGTACGCGTGTCGCCGGTCCTGCGCAGGCGCCCTTCGATATTGAGCATGCAGCCGAGGTCGCCCAGCACCACGGCATCGGCACCGCTGGCCTTGATGTTGGCGCACTTCTCATCGACGATGGCCGTGGAGATATTGCCGTACTTGACCGAGAAGGTGCCGCCGAATCCGCAGCAAGCCTCGCAGTCCTTCATCTCGCTCAACTGCACACCGGGCAATTGCGCCAGGAGGGCGCGGGGCTGGCTCTTGACGCCCAGCTCGCGCAAGCCGGAGCAAGAATCATGGTAGGTAATGCGGCCCGCGTACTTCGAGTCGAACTCGCCCAGCTTGGCCACGTTGACCAGGAAATCCGTCAGCTCGAACACGCGCGCGCGCAGGCCTTCGTAGCGGCCATTCAGCTCGGGATCGTCGCCAAGCAGGTCCGCATAGTGATGCAGCACCATGCCGCCACAAGATCCGGACGGAATCACCACGTAGTCGAACATTTCGAACTCGCGCAGGAATTTTTCCGCCAGGTCGCGCGATGCCGTGCGCTCGCCCGAGTTGTAGGCAGGTTGCCCGCAACAGGTCTGGGCTTCGGGCACCATCACCTCGAAGCCAGCCTTCTCCAGCAACTTGAGCACCGAGAAGCCGATTTCCGGACGCATGAGGTCCACCAGGCAGGTGGCGAACAGACCAACTCGCATTGTTTCCCTTTTCCAGACCCCGAAACCCCGCAATTATGCGCCCTTGCGCACCGGCCAGCATACAAAAGCGTGCACCGCAGGGGTGAATTCGCCGCATTTTTGCATGCCGTTTTATGTCGCTTTCGACACATTTCCCAGCGGCAAAATCCGAAGATTCTTACGGCAATGCCATTTCACCTATTGAAATTTTCACAATGCGAGATAGAATCAGGCAACCGCTTAATTTGCCGCACGGCAACATTTCCCCATGGCAGAAGCAGACAAAGCCCCCGGCAAGACATCCATCCAGGTCATCGAACGCATGATGACCCTGCTGGATGCGCTCGCCCAGCATGCTGATCCGGTGAGCCTCAAGGAACTGTCGCTGACCACCGGGCTGCACCCTTCCACCGCGCACCGCATCCTCAATGACATGGTGGCCTGCCGCTTTGTTGACCGCTCCGATCCGGGCAGCTACCGGCTTGGCATGCGGCTGCTGGAGCTCGGCAACCTGGTGAAGGCCCGGCTGTCGGTACGCGATGCGGCGCTCGCGCCGATGCGGGCCCTGCACCGCGTGACGGGCCAGACGGTGAACCTGTCGGTGCGGCAAGGCGATGAGATCGTCTACATCGAGCGCGCCTATAGCGAGCGCTCCGGCATGCAAGTGGTGCGCGCCATTGGCGGCCGCGCGCCGCTGCACCTCACTTCAGTAGGCAAGCTGTTCCTGGCCGCCGATGAAGTCGCGCGCGTTCGCAACTACGCCACCCGCACCGGGCTGGCCGGCCACACCCGCACCTCGATCACCGACCTGATCAAGCTCGAGCGCGAACTGAACTGGGTGCGCACCAATGGCTATGCGCGCGACAACGAAGAGCTGGAACTCGGCGTGCGTTGCATCGCCGCCGGCATCTACGACGACTCGCGCCGTCTGGTGGCCGGATTGTCGCTCTCGGCCCCGGCCGACCGCCTGCAGGACAGCTGGCTGCAAAACCTGAAGGAAACCGCGTTGCAGATCTCGCGCGGCATGGGCTACGCGACTGACGTCGCAGCCTGAACCCGGCGGGGTGGACGGCGCGGGGGAGCCACGGGCCCTTCGCGCCGAACCCTGACCTCGCCCGCCTCCCCCTCTCTTTTCCCCTCCCCCTTTCCCCGTTCCCTCGCGCAGGACCTCCGACCGAAATTAGGTATATACCCTTAGTTTTCAGATAACCTGAATAGCTATATCCTGCTGGGCATGCGGACCAAAGCCATTACCCTCACCGAACAGGTGACCCAGCAGCTGCGCGCCGAGATCGCCGGCGGCACCTACCCCGTCGGCGCCCGGCTGCCGACCGGCAAACAGCTTGCCGAGCAATACGGTGTCAGCCCCGCCGTCATCCGCGAGGTGACCGAGCACCTGCGCTCCCAGGGCCTGGTCGAAAGCCGCCAGGGCGTGGGCAGCACCGTGCGCTCGCGCGTGGGCAATGCCGGCTTCCAGCTGCCGCAGGAGATCGGCATCGACCGCGACGAACTGGCCAGCATCTACGAACTGCGGCTCGATCTGGAGAGCGCCGCGGCCGCGCTGGCGGCGCTGCGGCGCACCGCGCAGGATGTGGCCGGCATGCAGGCGCTGCTGGACCGGCTCGCGGCGCAATTGCACGACCCGCACCGCAGCGCGGAGGCAGACACCGCCTTCCATGTGGCGATCGCCACCGCCACCCACAACAAGTACTACCTTCAGCTGCTGCAGTACCTGAACCTGCAACTGCACCAGGCCGTGCATGTGGCGCGGCTCAATACCCGCCAGCAGGAGGGCCTGTCCGAACAGGTCCACCAGGAACACCTGGCCATCTTCCACGCGATCCGCGCCGGCGACCCTGAACATGCGCGCGCCGCGGCGGTAGCCCACCTGCGCGGCGCGGCGGCGCGCCTGGGCCTGCAGCTGGCAGTGCGCGGCGAGCCCACCACCAGCGGCCAAGAGCCCTCTCATTCCGCGGCCTGAAGCCGCATTGCTACCCCGGATAGACCCATCATGCAAAACTCAGCTTTCCTGCCCCGCCTGATCGAAGCGCTAGGCCCCGACGTGGTCGCCACCGAGCCAGACCAGGTTGCGCCGTGGCTCGCCGACTGGCGCGGCCTTTACCGTGGCAATGCGCAGGCCGTGGTGCGCCCGCGCTCGGTGGATGAAGTGGCACGTTGCCTGGCCTTGTGCCAGCAGGCCGCGGTCCCGGTGGTGCCGCGTGGCGGCAACACCGGCCTGTGCGGCGGCGCCGCGCCCGACAGCAGCCCCTCCAACGTGGTGCTGAGCATGGACCGCATGAACGCGATCCGCTCGATCGACACCATCGCCAACACGCTCGTCGCCGAAGCGGGCTGCATCCTGGGCAACCTGCGGCGCGCCGCGCAGGAGGCGCATCGCCTGCTGCCGCTCAGCCTGGCGGCCGAGGACTCCTGCCAGATCGGGGGCAATCTCGCGACCAACGCGGGCGGGGTCAATGTGGTGCGCTACGGCATGGCCCGCGAGCTGGTGCTGGGCGTGGAAGCCGTGCTGCCCAACGGCGAGATCTTTCATGGCCTGCGCGCCTTGCGCAAGGACAACACCGGCTACGACCTCAAGCAATTGCTGATCGGCTCCGAAGGCACGCTGGGCGTCATCACGGCGGCAGCGCTGCGCCTGTTTCCGCGCACCGACGCACGCTCGGTGGTGCTTGCGGCAGTGGCCTCCCCGCTGCAGGCGCTGGAGCTCTTCGAGCTGCTGTTTGCGCAGTGCGGCGCTCGCCTGCAAGCCTTCGAATTCTTCACCGGCGATTGCGTCGACCTCGTGCTCAAGCACGCGGAAGGCGTGCAGGAGCCCTTCGGCCAACGCTATCCTGCCTATGTGCTGGTTGAGCTGGCCGACACCACCGACGAAGCCGCCCTCAACGTGCTGCTGGAGCGCGTGATTGGCGAGGCGCTGGAGCGCGAGCTGTGCCTGGACGCTGCCGTCTCTGCGTCGTTGTCGCAATTGCAGAGCCTGTGGAAGCTGCGCGAGGAAATCTCCGAGGCCCAGCGCGCCGATGGGCCGCACCTGAAGCATGATGTGTCGCTGCCGATCGAGCAGATCCCGGCCTTCATGGTGTCGATGGAGGCGCGCCTCAAGGCCATCAGCCCCAGCATCCGCCCGTTTATCTTCGGGCACTTCGGCGACGGCAACCTGCACTACAACCTGTCGCGCCCCGCGGGCGCGGAGCGCGACTGGACCGCACAGCATGGCAAGGCGCTGACCGCCGAAGTGCTGGACGAGGTGGCACGCTACGGCGGCAGCATCAGCGCCGAGCATGGCATCGGCCAGCTCAAGCGCGATGATTTCCTGCGCCTCAAGGACCCGCTCGAGCTGCGCATGATGCAGGGCATCAAGCAGTTGCTGGATCCGGCCGGCATCATGAATCCGGGCAAGCTGCTCTAAGCGCCCTGCCCAGCCCCAAAGAAAAACGCGCCGGTGACGGCGCGTTTTTTTGCCTGCAAGCAGCGGGCGGCCAGATCACTCCGGTGCCGCCATCAGATGCCGCGAGGCTGCTGGGCGGTCAGGATCGCCTGGGGGCTGGTTGGGCTGCCAGGCCCCTGCGTCAGGTTTGGGGACGTAGGAAAAGGGCGGCCAGGCCCGGTCTGCACGTGTTCCAGCCAGTCCTTGACGCGGTTGGCATCGGCAAAGCGGGACAGCTTGCCAACGGAATCCAGGAACACCATCACCACATTGCGGCCATTCACGCGTGCCTGCATCACCAGGCACTGGCCAGCCTCGGAGATAAAGCCTGTTTTCTGCAGGCCGATCTCCCAGTTGCCGCCGCGAACCAGGCGGTTGGTGCTGACGTAGTGCTGGGTGCGGCCCAGTACGTTGACCTCATGCTCGGTCTGCGTCGAAAACTCGCGGATGGTGGGGTTGCGGTACGCCGCGTTGACCATGCGCACGAGGTCCATCGCGCTCGAGACATTGCTGCTCGACAAGCCGTTCGAATCGACAAAGTGGCTGTCGTTCATGCCGAGCTCGCGTGCCTTGCGGTTCATGGCCTGCACAAAGGCCGGCAGGCCACCCGGGTAGCTGCGGCCCAGCACCGATGCCGCACGATTCTCCGAGGACATCAGCGCCAGCAGGAGCGCCTCCTGACGGGAGAGCTGCGCGCCAAAGCGCAGGCGCGAACTGCTGTGCTTCTCGTTGTCGCGGTCTTCCTCGTTGATGGTAAGCACCTCGTCCATCGGCTGGCGCGCGTCCATCACAACCAGGGCGGTCATCAGCTTGGTGATCGAGGCGATCGGCAGCACCGCGGCGGCGTTCTTCTGGAACAGCACTTCGTTGGTGTTCTGATCCATCACCAGCGCCACGCTGGAGCGCAGCGCGAGCGCATCTTCGGTGTCACGCAGGCCGAGCGCCTCGCCCAGCGAGGGTTTCGCGGGGATGAACGCCGCGCGAACCGGCGCCGCCTGGCGCTGTGCCACCACGGTGCGTTTACCGTTTCTCAGCACCACGACCTTGCGCGTAGTGGCGCGCTCGGCCTTGCCGCTCGTCGCGACCTGCTTGGATTTTGCGGATTTAGAGGAAGAATTTGCCGATTTTTTATCGGACTTAACGACTTTTGCCGACTTTTTGCTGGTTTTTGCGGTGTCCGACGTTTTCGTCGCGGCATCGGCCACAGGGGCGGCCAGCATGGAAACGGTCAACAGCACAGAGGCCGCAACCGAAGTAAGAGGGGTAGAGCCGAAGAATCGCAAAAATAAGGGGGAATCAGACCGGAACATGATTCATTCAGCGCGCAACTAGGATTGCGCCAGTTTAGGAAAAAAAGAAATTGTTAGCAAGATTAAAGACTTACGAAGCCTCTTTAAAGTTCGATTTGCAAACAATTCCACATTACGGCAAATGCGGGGCACGCATCACATGACACGTGCATTAAGACCGACGTCGACTGTGGTAATTCCACACTGTTTCATCTCTGTTTCATCTTTCTCACCCGCCCATCGGGTTGCCCCGAGCCAACATGCAGCGGGCAGCGACAGCACAAAGCGGGCCTTCGCCGCCGACACGTTCTTAAGATAAGAAACGCGCGAACCCGCTTACCGGTTCACGCTCGGTACTAAGGGTATTCTCTATGGCGGCGGGGTCGGCATGGCCCAGGGCCATGCCGCACACCACCATTTCATCCGCCGGCAGGCGCAAGTGATGGCTGATGACCGCGTGGAATTGGGTGAACGCCGCCTGCGGACAGGTATCCAGCCCGCGCGCCCGCGCCGCCACCATGATGCTTTGCAGGAACATGCCGTAGTCCAGCCAGCTGCCCAGCTCCAGGATGCGGTCGATCGTGAAGATCATGCCCACCGGGGCGCCGAAGAACGTGAAGTTGCGCGAGTGCTGCGCATGCATGCGCGCCTTGTCCTCCCGGCTGATCTGCAGCAGGCTGTACAGGTCCCAACCCACTTTGCGGCGGCGGTCAATGTACGGCGCCACCCACTCGCGTGGATAGTAGGGATACTCCTCGCGATACTTGCTGTCGCGCTGCGGATCGTCGTAAGCGGCCAGCACGTCGGCCGACAGCTTCACCTTGGCGTCGCCAGTCAGCACATAGACCCGCCATGGCTGGGCGTTGGTGCCCGACGGAGCCCGGCTGGCCACGGCCAGGATCTCATTGACCACGTCGCGCGGCACCGGCGTATCGAGGAACGCGCGCACCGAGCGGCGCGTGATGATGGCCTGATCGATCAGGGCGGCGCCCCGCTTCTGCTGCGAATCCATGGTTCTCAACTCCTTTGCGCGGGCCGGATCAAGCGCCGGCATCCGCCGGTTCGCACACCAGGGCCTGCAGCGCATCGCGCAGCGCGGGCGGTAGCGGCACCGGGCGGCGCGTGGCGCGATCCACATAGACATGAACAAAATGGCCCTGCGCCGCGGCTACGTCTTCGTCGTTACGGAACAGGCCCACTTCGTAGCGCACGCTCGAATTGCCCAGCCTTGCCACGCGCAGCCCCGCCACCACCGTGTCGGGAAAACTCAGCGCGGCAAAATAATTGCATTGCGTCTCGATCACCAGCCCGATGGTGTCGCCGGACCCGATATCCAGCACGCCCGCCCGGATCAGGTAGGTGTTCACGACGGTATCGAAGTAACTGTAGTAGATGACGTTATTGACATGGCCATAGACGTCGTTATCCATCCAGCGCGTGGTGATGGGCTGGAAATGACGGTAGGCGCTGCGGGTATCTGCGGTCGGTTTCATCGAAAGGCGTGAGGCGCGAAAAGGGAAATTAGCGGCGGATCACCAGCGCAACACCACCGGCGGCCAGGGCCATGCCAAGCGCGGCCAGCGGCGGGAAGCTCTCGCCGAACAGCAGCCACGCCATGGCGGCGGTGGTCGGCGGGGTGAGATACATGAGGCTGGATACCTTGGTGGCCGCGCCTTGCCGGATCAACAGGAACAGCAGCGAGATGGCCCCGATGGACAACGCAACCACCGACCAGGCGAGCGCGCCAACCATCTCGGCATTCCACTCGACGTGACGGGTTTCGGTGAGGAACATGAACGGCATGCAGGCCAGCGCCGCCGCCGCGAACTGGATCACCGAGCCCATGCGCAGGTCGAACATCGGGCAATGGCGTTTCTGGTACAGCGTGCCGAAGGTGATCGAGAACAAGGCGCCCAGCGCCAGCAACAGGCTTGGCGCGGACAGCCCGCTGGCCGACAGTTTGTTTGCCACCACCAGGCCCACGCCAAGGATGCCAAGCAGCAACCCCAGCCACTGGCGCCGCCCGATGGTCTCGCCCATGCGCGAGGCCGCCAGCGCGGTCAGGATGGGCTGCATGCCGACGATCAGGGCGGAGACGCCCGCCGGCATGCCCAGCTTGACAGCCGCCCACACGCCCCCCAGGTAGCCCGCCTGCAGGAACAGCCCTGCCAGCGCGATGTGCCCGACCATGCGCCAGTCGGTCGCCCCGGCGCGCTGCGGCAGCGGCACGCGCGCCATCAACACGAAGGGCACCATCAGTACCAGCACGCCGACAAAGCGCAAAAACAGGAAGGTCATCGGCTCTGCGTGCGGCATGCCGTACTTGGCTACGATGAATCCCGTGCTCCAGATCACGACGAACAGCCACGGCATGGCGGCCATCCACAAGGTGCCGCGTGCCGCATGGGCTTGGCTGGTTGCACTCATCGTTGTGCCTTCTCCATATCGCCGGTGGACAGGATCGCACCTGCGCCGGCGGCGTCCGGCTTGTCGCGCCGGGCATAGCGTGCGTGATATTGCGCGGCGAGCGCGATGGTTTGCGCATGCACCGCGACGGTGGTCTCAATCTGGTTGCCGTAGCCGCCGGCCATGGCCACGGCAATGGGCAGGCCCCGTTCCAGGGCCGCGTCGAACACCAGGCAGTCACGCCGGGCCAGCCCGGCCAGCGTGAGTTTCAGGCGCCCAAGCCGGTCGCCCTCATGCGGATCGGCCCCGGCTAGATAAATGATCAGGTCGGGAGCGAAACGCGCGAACAGCGTATCGAGTGCGCCCTGCAGCGCTTGGGCGTAGGCCTCGTCGTCGCAGCCATCGGGCAGGCCCACGTCGAGATCGCTGGCCTCTTTGCGGAACGGATAGTTTTTCTCGCCATGCAGGGACAGCGTAAAGACGAAGGGGTCGTCACGCAGGATGGAGGCGGTGCCGTTGCCCTGGTGCACGTCGAGGTCGACCACGGCCACGCGCGCCACCCGGCCGTCGCCACGCAGTTGGCGCGCGGCGATGGCCGCGTCGTTAAAGACACAGAAGCCACCGCCCTTATCGGCATAGGCGTGATGCGTGCCGCCCGCCAGGTTGACCGAGATGCCCTCACGCAGCGCTACGCGGCAGGCCTCGATGGTGGCACCGGCGGAGCGCCGCGAGCGCTCGACCATGGCGTCCGACCATGGAAAGCCGATCTCGCGCTGGCGCGCCGGGTCCAGTTCGCCCCGGGAGACGCTCGCGACATATTCAGGCGTGTGCGCCAGCAGCAAGGCATCGTCCCCGGCCCGCGGGGCCTCGACCAGCACCAGCCCCGGCACGTCGCGCTCGACCGTCTCCCTCAACATGCTGTACTTGCGCATCGGGAAGCGGTGGCCCTCAGGTAGGGGCAGGACAAAATGATCGGCGTAAAAAGCAAGCATGTAGGCAAACATAGGCGGGCGGCCGGTCGCGGCGACTTGGCCGTGGCGCATCGGCCGGCGGGTTGCGCCCTTGGGGGTTGTGCCCTTGGGAGACGGCGATTCCGGCAGACCGCGATGGTAGCACCGAGCTGGCGCCAGGGTGCGCCACCCCTCCCCTCCTTCCCCCCACAAGGTGCCGGGCGTGGCACGCCTGCCAATGCCACGCCGCCAAAATGTGACATTGCGCCGACTTCAACAATACTTATTTGTGCAATGCACAAGAAGCCCTTGACACCGTTTTTCTTTTCCCTACAATTGGAATTGTTGCGGCGCACCATCGATTTTGCAGAGCAAGCGGAGCGCGCCGATAACCCCCTTACGCCTGGGGCTGGCTGACGAGAAAACAGGTCTAACCTTCACTTCGTCATGGCTTTGACATCTGGGCGGCCTAATTTTGCATGACCTTGAACTTCATTATTGGAGACCAGCATGAGCTTCACCCCGGAACAAGTCGCCGCAGCGCAAAAAGCCAACCTCGAAACCCTGTTTGGCCTGACCACCAAAGCTTTCGAAGGCATCGAAAAGCTGGTCGAGCTGAACCTGCAAGTCGTCAAGGCCACGTTCGCTGAAAACGTGGACAACGCCAAGAAGGCCCTCTCGGCCAAGGACGCCCAGGAATTCCTGGCCCTCCAGACCTCGCTGGTCCAGCCGGTTGCCGAAAAGGCCCTGGCCTACAGCCGCCATGTGTACGAAATCGCCTCGGAAACCCAGGCTGAATTCACCAAGGTCGCCGAAGCCCAACTGGCCGAGAACTCGAAGAAGGTGCAAACCCTGGTCGAGAACCTCGCCAAGAACGCCCCGGCCGGCTCCGAGTCGACCGTTGCCATCGTGAAGTCCGCGATCAGCGCCGCCAACAACGCTTACGAGTCGGTCCAAAAGGCCACCAAGCAAGCCGTTGAAATCGCTGAGACCAACTTCCAGGCAGCCGCCAGCGCCGCCACCAAGGCCGCACAGCAAGCCAGCGCCACGGCTCGCACCGCGACCAAGAAGACCACCACCGCCGCCTAATCCGCGACGGCAGGAAACGGACCGGCTTCGGCCGGTTCGTTGGCAAAGCGCGCTTGGCATGGCCAGCGCATTTTGCCAACGAAGGCAGCACGGAAGGCTACCCAAGCCGCCCTGCCCTCCTACGGTGTCTCCTCGGTATCTGGTTTCCATGTATTCCAATATCGATTCATTCCCGGCCATGCGCCGGGATTTTTTTGCCCGCGCCACCTTGGCAAGCGGACACTCGGACATTCGGGCACACGCCCTCCCCTCTGCAAGCAAGCTTTGATCGGCGCAGCCGCAAGCGTATGCGGCAAAAAATCTGGCGGTTAATTGCGAATTAAGGCGTAAAAAGGCCCGCCATGCGGCGGGCCTCTCTAGCGTCGGCTAGCGTCTAGCGCTTAACGCTTGCGCGGCGGCGGCACATCCGTGCAGACGCCTTCGTAGATCTCGGCTGCCATGCCGATGGATTCGCCCAGCGTCGGGTGCGGGTGGATGGTCTTGCCGATATCCACCGCATCGGCACCCATCTCGACTGCCAGGCAGACTTCGCTGATCAGGTCGCCGGCATGCATGCCCACGATGCCGCCGCCGATGATCCGGTGGGTTTCCTCGTCGAAGATCAGCTTGGTAAAGCCTTCGTCGCGGCCATTGGCGATAGCACGGCCGGAAGCCGCCCACGGGAACACGCTCTTGCTGTACTTGATCCCCTGCGCCTTGCACTGGTCTTCGGTCACGCCGGCCCAGGCCACTTCCGGATCGGTGTAGGCCACCGACGGGATCTGCTTGACATCAAAGTAGGCCTTCTCGCCGTGCGCGGCCTCCGCTGCCACGTGCGCTTCGTGCACCGCCTTGTGGGCCAGCATGGGCTGGCCGACGATGTCGCCGATAGCAAAGATGTGCGGCACATTGGTGCGCATCTGCTTGTCGACGTCGATAAAGCCGCGATCCGTGACCGCCACGCCCGCCTTCTCCGCGCCGATGCGCTTGCCGTTGGGCACGCGGCCCACCGACACCAGCACCAGGTCGTAGCGTTGCGGCTCGGCCGGTGCCTGCTCGCCTTCGAACTTGACGTAGATGCCGTCCGGCTTCGCTTCCACGCCGACCGTCTTGGTCTTGAGCATGACCTTGTCGAAGCGCTTCTTGTTCATCTTGTCCCAGACCTTGACCAGGTCGCGGTCGGCGCCCTGCATCAGGCCATCGAGCATTTCCACCACGTCGATGTTGGCGCCCAGCGTGCTGTACACCGTGGCCATTTCCAGCCCGATGATGCCGCCGCCGATGACCAGCATCTTGTTGGGTACTTCCGGCAGTTCCAGCGCGCCGGTGGAATCGACGATGCGCGGGTCCTCGGGGATGAACGGCAACTTGACTGCCTGGCTGCCGGCGGCGATGACGGCTTTTTCGAAGCGGATCACCGTCTTCTTGCCCGTCGTCGCCTTGGCGTCGCCTTCCGTTTCCTGCACCTCGAGGTGATGCGGGTCGAGGAAGGTGCCAATACCGCGCACGACCTGTACCTTGCGGGCCTTGGCCATGCCGGCCAGCCCGCCGGTCAGCTTGCCGACCACGGTTTCCTTGTAGTGGCGCAGCCCGTCGAGGTCGATCTTGGCCTCGCCGAACAGGATGCCGTGGGCCGCCAGGGCCTTGGCTTCGTCGATCACGGCGGCGTTGTGCAGCAGCGCCTTGGAGGGGATGCAGCCCACGTTCAGGCAGACGCCGCCGAGCGTGCTGTAGCGTTCGACCAGCACGGTGTTCATGCCGAGATCGGCGCTGCGGAAGGCGGCCGAGTAGCCACCAGGGCCAGCGCCGAGCACCAGCATGTCGCAGGTAATGTCCGCGCTGCCCGCATGCGTGGCGGCCGCGGGTGCCGCAGCCGGAGCCGCCGCGGGCGCGGATACCTGCGCAGGCGCAGGCGCAGGGACCGGCGCGGCCGCCGGCTTGGCCGCGGCTTCGCTCTCCAGCGTGCAGATGACGGCGCCCTTGGCGACCTTGTCACCCACCTTGACGCGCACCTCCACCACCTTGCCGGCGGCGGACGACGGCACATCCATGCTGGCCTTGTCGGACTCGAGCACGATCAGCGACTGCTCCTGCTCGACCGTATCGCCGGCCTTGACCAGTACCTCGATGACTTCCACCGCGTCGAAATCGCCGATATCCGGCACCTGGACTTCGATCACACTCATGTTTTGCTCCTCAAGAACGCACTCCGCTTCAGTTGCGGGGCGCGTCATCGTTATTGGTTGCTCCGTCGCCGGCCATGTCAGCCAGTTGCACCACCTGCACCTCGACCGGGCCTGCCGAACTCTTGTCGAACTCCACCCCTGCATCCACCCCGATCCGCGCAATCTCGCGGGCGGTCAGGCCCGGCTGGTCGTAGACCGCGTGCATGGCGCCCAATGCATAGTTGCGCCCCGAGCCAATGCCCCAGAAGCGATCGAACGAGAAGACTTCGCGGTACGAATACACGCCGAAGATCCCGGCCGGATTGGCAATCAGGCAGACGATCTGCGAGGACTCGTAAGGATCGTCCTCGTCCTCCTTGGTGTTGATGAAATACTCGTTCTTGAGTTTTTCATGCACCTTGAGGAAGGTCCGGAAGACGTCATCGCGCGAACCCAGCCGGCAATCCTCGCCCAGCCCGGCCAACAGGCTGCGCATGACCGGGAAATGCGCGGTGGTACCGGCGAGCGCCACGAAGCTGTCACCCACCGGGAACACCTTCTGGTTGCGCTCGTAGGCACGCGTGAGCCGGGTGTCGCCAAACGTCACCAGCGCGTCGGCGGCAATCGCCACTTCGCCGGCCTTCTTGACGACAACGCAGGTAGTCATGGGCTCGCTTCCTGTTTGCAGGTTGCAGACGTTGCAGGCAAAGGCGCGCATGGCCGCGAGGCCGGGCGCGCCCTACCCGTCTTACAGCAGGATGCGGCGGAAATCGGCCAGCAACTGACCGAAATAGGTGTTGAAGCGAGCCGCTTCCGCACCGTCGATGACGCGGTGATCCCACGACAGCGACAGCGGCAGCGTCAGGCGTGGCACGAACTGCTTACCATCCCACACCGGCTTCTGGTACGACTTGCACACGCCCATGATGGCCACTTCCGGCGCGTTGATGATCGGCGTGAAATACGTGCCGCCGATGCCGCCCAGCGAGGAGATCGAGAAGCAGCCACCTTGCATCTGGTCCGGCTTGAGCTTGCCGTCGCGCGCCAGCTTGGCCAGTTCGTTCATTTCCTGGCCGATCTCGATCACGCCCTTCTTGTCGGCGTTCTTGATCACCGGCACAACCAGGCCGTTCGGCGTGTCAGCGGCGAAACCGATGTTGAAATACTGCTTCAGCACCAGGTTCTCGCCATCGAGCGAGGCGTTGAAATTCGGGAATTTCTTCAGCGCGGCGACGGTAGCCTTGATCATGAAGGCCAGCATGGTGACCTTGACGCCTTGCTTCTCGTATTCCTTGTTGAGCTGCACGCGGAAGGCTTCCAGCTCGGTGATGTCGGCCTCGTCGTGATTGGTGACGTGGGGAATCATCACCCAGTTGCGATGCAGGTTCGCGCCCGAGAGCTTCTTGATGCGCGACAGCGGCTTGCTTTCGACCTCGCCGAAACGGGTGAAATCCACCTTCGGCCACGGCAGCAGGTTCAGCTCGCCACCACCAGCCGGGGCGGCGGCTGCCTTTGCCGGGGCTGCGGCATGACCGCTCATCACGCCCTTGACGTAGGCCTGCACGTCGTCCTGGGTGATCCGTCCCTTGGGGCCGGTGCCCGGCACGCGCGACACATCCACACCCAGCTCGCGCGCGAACTTGCGCACGGAGGGGCTGGCATGGGCGGCGGTGCCGGTCACGCCGGCTACCGGAGCAGCCGCGGCGGGCGCGGCAGAGGGGGCCGGGGCCGGGGCCGGTGCGCTGGCTGCGGGAGCGGGAGCCACAGCAGCAGCAGCAGCAGCCGCAGGCGCGCTGGCCGGAGCACCGGCGGCGCCTTCGAGAATCAGGATCAGCGTGCCTTCGGCGACGTTGTCACCGACCTTGATCCGGACTTCCTTGACCACGCCAGCGGCCGGCGACGGCACGTCCATGGTGGCCTTGTCCGATTCCAGCGTCACCAGCGCATCTTCGGCGTTGATGGTGTCGCCCGGCTTGACGTGGACTTCGATCACAGGGACCGAGTCGTAGTCGCCGATGTCCGGCACCTTGACCTCGACCGGGCCGCCGGCAGCAGCCGGCGCGGGAGCGCTGGCGGCAGCCGGGGCCGGCGTCGGGGCGGGAGCCGGCGCGGCGGCTGCGGGAGCCGGTGCGGCTGCGGCCGGGGCGGGCGCGGCGGCAGCCGCACCAGCGGGCTCCAGCATCACCAGCACGGTGCCTTCGGCGACGTTGTCGCCGATCTTGATCCTGACTTCCTTGACGGTGCCGCCCTGGGGCGAGGGCACGTCCATCGTGGCCTTGTCCGATTCCAGCGTCACCAGCGCGTCTTCCGCGTTGATGGTGTCGCCCGGTTTCACGTGCACTTCGATGACGGGAACGGCGTCGTAATCGCCGATATCCGGCACCTTGATTTCAATCGCTTGACTCATTCAGTGTCTCCTGGGCAGGCCGGCGCGCACGACAAACACGAGCGTGTGAGGTTACCCTCACCGCCGTGATCTGTCACGCCGCCGCGCCGCAAGGCGCCGGGCATCAGCCCGGCGCCCGCGCACGCGTCGTTGCCGCTCCTGCGGGGGTTCGTGCAGTCGGCCTGCTTAGACCGACATCGGGTTCGGCTTGTTGGGGTCGAGGTTGTACTTCTTGATGGCTTCGGCCACCTTGTCGCGACCGATGGCACCTTCGTCAGCCAGCGCCTTCAGTGCAGCCAGCGTCACCCAGTGACGGTCCACCTCGAAGAAATGACGCAGCTTCTCGCGGGTGTCCGAGCGGCCGAAACCGTCGGTGCCCAGCACCACGAAACGGCGCGGCACGAAGGGACGGATCTGGTCGACAAAGGCGCGCACGTAGTCGGTCGAGGCGATCACCGGGCCGCGCACCGACTTGAGGCTCTTGGTCACGTGCGACTCGCGTTGCGGCTCGCTCGGGTGCAGCAGGTTCCAGCGCTCCACGTCGTGGCCTTCGCGGGCCAGTTCGGTAAAGCTCGGGCAGCCCCACAGGTCCGACTCCACGCCCCAGTCCTTCTTGAGCAGGTCGGCAGCGGCGATCACCTCGCGGAAGATCGTGCCCGAACCCAGCAGCTGCACGCGCGGCGCATTGCTGTTTTCCACGCCCTTCTTGAACTGGTACATGCCCTTGACGATGTCGCCCTCTACGCCAGCCGGCATTTCCGGATGCTCGTAGTTCTCGTTCATCACCGTCAGGTAGTAGTAGACGTCTTCCTGCTCGGCGTACATGCGGCGCAGGCCGTCCTGCATGATCACCGCCAGCTCGTACTGGAAGGTCGGGTCATACGAGATGCAGTTCGGGATCACGGCATGGAACACATGCGAGTGGCCGTCTTCGTGCTGCAGGCCTTCGCCGTTGAGCGTGGTGCGGCCCGAGGTGCCGCCCAGCAGGAAGCCCCGCGAGCGCATGTCCGCGGCCGCCCAGCACAGGTCGCCGATACGCTGGATGCCGAACATCGAGTAATAGATGTAGAACGGGATCATCTGGATGCCGTGCGTCGAGTACGACGTGGCGGCGGCGATCCAGTCGCACATGGCGCCGGCTTCGTTGATGCCTTCCTGCAGCACCTGGCCAGTCTGCGATTCCTTGTAGAACATCAGCTGGTCGTGGTCTTCCGGCACGTACTTCTGGCCTTGCTGGTTCCAGATGCCGATCTGGCGGAACAGGCCTTCCATGCCGAAGGTGCGCGACTCGTCAGGCACGATGGGCACCACGTGCTTGCCGATCTGCTTGTCCTTGAGCAGCGTGTTCAGGATCCGTACGAAGGCCATGGTGGTGGACACTTCACGGCCTTCGCTGGTGGCCTTGAGCAACGCGTCGAAGGCGGACAGCTCAGGCACCTTCAGGGCTTCTGCCTTCTGGCGGCGGGCAGGCAGGTAGCCGCCCAGGTCCATGCGGCGGGCGCGCATGTATTCCAGTTCCTTCGAGCCTTCCTCGAAGGTGATGTACGGCACTTCCTCGATCTTGTCATCGGCGACCGGGATGTTGAACTGGTCGCGGAAGCGGCGGATCGCGTCCACCGGCATCTTCTTTTGCTGGTGGCTGATGTTCATGGCCTGGCCGGCATCGCCCATGCCATAGCCCTTGATGGTCTTGGCCAGGATCAGCGTGGGCTGACCCTTGTGTTCGTTGGCGGCGCTATAGGCGGCGTAGATCTTGTGCGGGTCGTGGCCGCCACGGTTCAGGCGCCAGATGTCCTCGTCGGACCAGTCGGCCACCATCGCCTTGAGCTCAGGGGTATTGAAGAAGAACTCGCGCACGTAGGCGCCGTCCTTGGCCTTGAAGGTCTGGTACTCGCCGTCCACGCAATCCATCATGCGCTTCATCAGCAGGCCCTTGTGGTCGCGTGCCAGCAGCTGGTCCCAGCGGCTGCCCCACACCACCTTGATCACGTTCCAGCCGGCGCCGCGGAACTCGGATTCGAGTTCCTGGATGATCTTGCCATTGCCGCGCACCGGGCCATCCAGGCGCTGCAGGTTGCAGTTGATCACGAACACCAGGTTGTCCAGCTTCTCGCGCCCGGCCATGCCGATCGCGCCCAGCGATTCCGGCTCGTCGGTCTCGCCGTCGCCCAGGAACGCCCAGACCTTGCGGCCTTCGGTCTGCACCAGGCCGCGGCTGTGCAGGTACTTCATGAAGCGGGCCTGGTAGATGGCCATGATCGGGCCCAGGCCCATCGACACCGTCGGGAATTGCCAGAAGTCCGGCATCAGCCACGGGTGCGGGTAGGACGAGATGCCCTTGCCGTCGACTTCCTGGCGGAAGCTGTCGAGCTGTTCCGTGCTCAGGCGGCCGAGCAGGAAGGCGCGCGAATACACGCCCGGTGCCGAGTGGCCCTGCACGAACACCAGGTCGCCGCCGTGTTTTTCGGACGGGGCGTGCCAGAAGTGGTTGTAGCCGACGTCATACAGCGTGGCCGCCGAGGCAAACGAGGAGATATGGCCGCCAACGTTGGTGTGCTTGTTGGCGCGCAGCACCATCGCCATGGCGTTCCAGCGGGTGTACGAGCGGATGCGGTGCTCGATATCCTGGTCGCCGGGAATGCGGGCCTGCTGCTCCACCGGGATGGTGTTGATGTACTGCGTTTCAGCGTGGAACGGCTGGGTGACGCCGTTCACGCGTGCGTATTCGATCTGCTTTTCGATCAGGAAGGCGGCCCTGTCGGTGCCTTCGGCGGCGATCACGCCCTGCAGGGCATCAAGCCACTCGTGGGTTTCCTGGGGATCGGCGTCGTTGGCGCTGCTTGCGCCGAGGATCTGCTCTGGTACAGCTGACATGACTGTCTCCTGGTGAATTCCTGCCTCGGTGCCCCCTGATTCTTGTGGTGGGAGCCCCGGCCTGACGGTGTGACTACGGTACGGCGCGCGGGCCGCGAGTGTCTTCGCACGGTCCTTCGCTAGTGCTTCGCCCGGGCTTGCCAGCGAGGCTGGCAGGACCGGACGCAGCACTGCCGTCCGCACTTTTCGGTCGGACCGATTCTATGGAAGCACATTGGGCAAGACAAGCCTAATTTTCAAATTGCGATATGGTTTCTTATAATATGAAATATTGCGGCAGCGCACCACAAAACTGCGCCAGCCCTTGCCACCAAACGCCGCCGACCCGCCGCGCCTTCGGCAGGAATGCCGCAGTGCCGCATTGGCGCTTACCCCAAGCGACGGGGCGCCGCAATCCCGCTACACTGGTCGGTCAGTCGTCAATCCCACCATGCCGTCCCTCAAAGATTTCTTTTCCCACCTCCGCGCCGCAGTCGTCCCTCCCTCCGCTTCCGGCTCCGCCAAGGCGAGCGGCGGCGACCCTACGCTGGTCGCCCCGCCCAACCCGCTGACGCCCCTCGATACGCTTGGCCACGTGGACGAGCCCGCCGCCGTCAACGGGCCGCCGCGGGGATTGTGGTGGCTGCGCTGGCGCAACCTGGTGGCGACCAGCTGGTTCATGTTCATCCCGCTGATAGCGATCGTGCTGTTCACGGTGGCGATGGGCGTGATCCTGTGGTCGCTCCATGAAACCGAGCGCCAGCAGCAACGCGA
This sequence comes from Cupriavidus sp. PET2-C1, assembly GCF_054515855.1. Classification (NCBI taxonomy): domain Bacteria; kingdom Pseudomonadati; phylum Pseudomonadota; class Betaproteobacteria; order Burkholderiales; family Burkholderiaceae; genus Cupriavidus; species Cupriavidus sp. PET2-C1. The sequence continues at coordinate 1,585,520 of NZ_CM137259.1, read as the reverse complement.
CGCGCTTTATCGCGACGCGGCCTGGGCCCAGCAGCGCGTGCGCCTGTCCCTGCTGAGCAACCAGGACCAGCTTGCCTCGCTGGCGCGCGACATCGCCGCCGCCCAGCTGGACCAGGGCGCCTACCGCACCGCCGCGCAGGAAATCCTGCGCGAGAACCCGGAAATCGTCTTCGTCAACTGGCTGGACGCGACCCGCCGCGGGCGCTGGTCGCTGCCGTCCACCTCCGAATTCGCCAGCCGGCTGCGCGAAACCCAGGACCAGCCGCTGGAGCCCGAGGTGCTCGATACCTTCGACGCCGCGCGCGAAACCCAGCGCGTGGTGTACTCGCGCCCGCTGGTCAACGACCGCGGCGACAGCTTCATGCTGATGGAGGTGCCGATCGTGCGGGACAACGAGTTCCTCGGCACCCTCGGCGCGCTCTACTCCATCAACGGCATCCTGACCCACCTGCTGCCGCCGGAGCTGACCGAGCGCTACCGCTTCTCGCTGATCGACAAGAACAACCAGATCCGCGCCAGCACTTCGCTGCGGCCGGTGCCGGGCAACGCGCTGTCCTACGAGGTGCTGCTGGACCCGCCGGGGCACTCGCTGTCGCTGCGCGCCGACGCCTACCCGCCCGCTTCCAACCTGCCCAACAACATGTTGCTGTGGCTGGTGGTGGGGCTGTCGTGCTTCCTGCTGTGGAGCCTGTGGAGCATGTGGCGCCACACCAGCCGGCGCTCCGAGGCGCAGCGCGCCCTGCTGGCCGAGACGTCGTTTCGCCGCGCGATGGAAAACTCGATGCTGATCGGGTTGCGCGCACTCGACCTGAACGGCCGCATCACCTACGTCAACCCCGCCTTCTGCCGCATGACCGGCTGGCAGGACAGCGACCTGGTCGGCCGCGTGCCGCCCTTCCCCTATTGGCCGCCCAACGACCATCAGGAGATGCAAAAACAGATCGACCTGACGCTGCAGGGCAAGTCCCCGGCCAGCGGCTATGAGATGCGCGCCATGCGGCGCGACGGCAGCAGCTTCTACGCCCGCATGTATGTCTCGCCGCTGGTGGACAGCCGCGGCAGGCACACCGGCTGGATGGCCTCGATGACGGATATCACCGAGCCCAAGCGCGCCCGCGAGGAGCTCGCCGCCGCCCACGACCGCTTCACCACGGTGCTGGAAAGCCTGGACGCCGCAGTGTCCGTGCTGGCCACCGACAAGCCCGAGCTGCTGTTCGCCAACCGCTATTACCGCCAGCTGTTCGGCTGGGAAGCCGAGGGCCACCTGAAGCTGGCCGGCGGCGAGGTCGACAAGGAGCAGGTTTCCAGCGACGCCACCGACTTCGTCGACGCCTACGCCGGCCTGCCGGCTTCGGAGCTGATGCCCTACTCTTCGGACGCGCGGGAAGTCTTCGTGCCCGACATGCAGAAATGGTTCGAAGTGCGCCGCCGCTATATCCAATGGGTGGACGGCCACCTGGCGCAGATGCAGATCGCCACCGATATCACGGTGCGCAAGGCCGCCGAGGAAATGGCGCGCCAGCATGAGGAACGGCTGCAGTTCACCAGCCGCCTGACCACCATGGGCGAGATGGCGTCGTCGCTCGCGCACGAGCTGAACCAGCCGCTGGCGGCCATCAACAACTACTGCATGGGCGCGGTGGCCCGGCTGCGCTCCGGGCGCAGCACTGCCGAGGACCTGATCCCGATCCTGGAAAAGACCTCGGCGCAGGCCGTGCGCGCCGGCACCATCATCAGCCGCATCCGGGGCTTCGTGAAGCGCAGCCAGCCCCAGCGCCGCGAAGCCGCCCTGCACGACATCGTGGCCGACGCGGTCGGGCTGGCCGACCTGGAGGCCACCCGCCGCCGCGTCACCATCCTGACCCGGCTGCCAGCGCCGCCGGTGGTGCTGTTCGTCGATCCGGTGCTGATCGAGCAGGTGCTGGTCAACCTGCTCAAGAACGCCGTCGAGGCCATGGCCGGGCTGCCGGCGCTGCGCGCCACCGGCGTGGTGCGCCTGCACGCGCGCATCGAGCCGGGCGAGATCGGCCCGAACATGCGCATCGACGTGATCGACCAGGGCCCTGGCGTCGACGAGGCCACCAAGGAACGCCTGTTCGAGCCGTTCTTCAGCACCAAGTCCGACGGCATGGGCATGGGCCTGAATATCTGCCGCTCCATCATCGAGTCCCACCAGGGGCGCCTGTGGGTGGAGAACAATGCCGACGGCATCGGCTGCACGTTCAAGATCATGCTGCCGCTGCAGCCAGCGCTGATCGACCAATAATCGGCCAATATGACGCCGGGCGGGCCGCCCGGCATTGCCAAGACAGGATCAGGCGCGCCAGGGCCGCCCCTGTTGCTTGCCGCCCGGCCCGGTTACACTTGGCGGCAAATGACTTTGATGTCCCAGGAGACTTCATGACCGTAACGCCAAACCCCACCTCCCACCGCGGCGAGACTGTCTTCATCGTCGACGACGATGAAGCCATGCGCGACTCGCTGACCTGGCTGCTGGAGGGCAATGGCTACCAGGTTCGCAGCTTTACCAGCGCCGAACAGTTCCTTTCCGCCTACGACTCGGGCCAGGTCTCCTGCCTGATCCTGGATGTGCGGATGCCGGGCATGAGCGGGCCCGAGCTGCAGGAACGCATGATCGCGGAAAACATCAATATCCCGATCGTCTTCATCACCGGCCACGGCGACGTGCCGATGGCAGTCTCCACCATGAAGAAGGGCGCAATCGACTTTATCGAGAAGCCGTTCGATGAGTCCGAGCTGCGATCGCTGGTGGAGCGCATGCTGCAAAAGGCCCGCACCGACCATTCCGCCGCCCGCGAGCAGCGCGCCGCCAAGGACCTGCTGGGCAAGCTCACCACGCGCGAGCAGCAGGTGCTCGAGCGCATCGTGGCCGGCCGGCTGAACAAGCAGATTGCCGACGACCTGGGCATTTCCATCAAGACCGTGGAGGCGCACCGCGCCAACATCATGGAAAAGCTCAACGTCAACACCGTGGCCGACCTGCTTCGCCTTGCCCTGTCCAAAAGCAGCTGAAACAACAGCTGCAACAGCGGAGCCAGCGCCTGAGCCCCGCCCCCGCCGAACTCGCGGGGGCTGCCAGCTCAACGCCCGAGATACTCCTCGTCGCGAAAGGTCACGACCCATTGCGGCTTGTAGACCACGAACACTGCCACCAGCATGCCCGTGAGAAAGGCCTCGCCAAACGCCAGGATCAGCACGGCGGTCAGCGTATCGGGCAGCGACAGCACGCCGTCGCCCACGCTGTAGCTACGCCAGACCGCGCGCGCCGCCCCCGCGCCCAGGGCGGCCAGTCCGGCGGTAAAGTAGCCATGGCCGAGGATGAACACAAAGGGATGGCGCGGCAGCAGCCGGCGCATGCCACCCTGCAGCGCGGCCGACAACAAGGCCGGCAGCAACCCCATCCAGACATAGCGCGGCCACAGCGCCGCCCAGTCCAGCCGGGCCCAGGTGTCGCCAGCCAGGTAGCCCAGCCCCAGGAACGACACCAGATCCACCACGAACAGCGACAGCAGGGCCAGCGGCAGCCCGAACAGGGTCACCATCAGGGTGGCGCCGAACAGCTGGATCGCCAGCCCGCCCGGCAGCGTCGCGCGAGCCGTCCATAGCAGCGCCAGCAGCACCAGCGCGCCCAGCCAGCCGTGCTGCAAATCGTCGCGCCGCAGCAGTTGCCAAGGCCGGCGGCTCAGCGCCCAGCCCATGGCGGCCAGGCTGAGCACGATGAGGACGGCTGGTTCGGCCGCGGCGGCCATGGCGAAAGGGTTCAGGGCATCCATGCAGCCATGCTACCAGCGCCCTACTCTCCTGCGCCCCGGGTTGCGTCAACCTTTATAATTCCGCTTTGACCACCTCCAGCTCTCCAGCGCCCATCCCCATGCCAGCCCAACTCATCGACGGCAACGCCCTTGCCAAGCAACTCCGCACCGAAGCCGCCCAGCGCGCCGCCCGCCTGACCGAACGCGGCCACCGGCCCGGCCTGGCCGTGGTCCTGGTGGGCGAAGACCCGGCTAGCCAGGTCTATGTGCGCAACAAGGTCAAGGCCTGCGACGACAATGGCTTTCATTCCTCGCTCGACCGCTACCCCGCCGACCTGTCCGAGGCCGACCTGCTGGCCCGCATCGACGCCCTGAACCGCGACCCGCACATCCACGGCATCCTGGTGCAGCTGCCGCTGCCCAAGCATATCGACAGCCACAAAGTGCTCGAAGCGATCGCCCCGGAAAAAGACGTGGACGGCTTCCACGTGGCCAATGCCGGTGCCCTGATGACTGGCGCCCCGCTGTTCCGCCCGTGCACGCCTTATGGCTGCATGAAGATGCTGGAATCGGTCGATTTCCCGCTGCGCGGCGCTCGCGCGGTGGTGGTCGGCGCCTCCAATATCGTCGGCAAGCCGATGGCGATGCTGCTGCTGCAGGCCGGCGCCACCGTCACCATCTGCAACAGCAAGACGCGTGACCTGGGCGCCCATACGCGCGACGCGGACGTGATCGTGGCCGCCGTGGGCCGGCGCAACATCATCACCGCTGACATGGTCAAGCCCGGCGCGGCCGTGATCGACGTGGGCATGAACCGCGACGACAATGGCAAGCTGTGCGGCGATGTCGACTTCAACGGCGTCAAGGAAGTGGCCGGCTACATCACCCCTGTGCCGGGCGGCGTTGGCCCGATGACCATTACGATGCTGCTGATCAATACGCTGGAAGCCGCCGAGCGCGCAGCCGGCTAAACGTCGTATCGGCCTGCCGCGGGCAGCGCCGGCGCCTTGCGCGCCGGGTGCTGCCTGGCACTGGAAATCCCGCTGCCCCGCCCCAATGTGCGGGGCATTGCCCTTACAGGCCCTGCCAAGAGAGACGTCATGGACCAAGCCGCCAACCAAGCCAACGCTGCAAATCACGCAAACGGCGACAATCCGCTGCTGGATTTCACCGACCTGCCGCGTTTCTCCGAGATCCGCCCCGAGCACATCGGCCCGGCGCTGGACGTGCTGCTGGCGACCGCGCAAGCCGCCGTCGACCGTGCCGAAGACCCGGCCACCGAAGCCACCTGGGCCAATGCCGTGGAAGCGCTGGAAGCCGCCACCGAGCCGCTGGGACGCGCCTGGGGCGTGGTGGGTCACCTGAGCGCGGTGGCGGATACGCCGCCCTTGCGCCAGGCGCATAGCGACAACCTGCCGCGCATGACCGAGTTCTGGTCGTCACTGGGCCAGAGCCTGGCGCTCTATGACAAATACAAGGCCATCGCCGCGAGCCCCGAATTCGCCACCATGAGCACGGCTCGCCGCCAACTGATGGAAAACGAGTTGCGCGGTTTCCGCCTGGGCGGCGCTGAACTGCCCGAAGACAAGAAGCCCCGCTTTGCCGCGATCCAGGAGCAGCAGGCCCAGTTGTCCAAGGCCTTCTCCGACCACGTGCTCGATGCCACCAATGCCTACGCCCTGCTGATCGAGGACGAAAGCCGCCTGAGCGGCATCCCGGAAGATGCGCTGGAAGCCGCGCGCCATGCCGCTGAAAAGGATGGCAAGCCGGGCTGGAAATTCACGCTGCACTTCCCCTCCTACTTCCCGGTGCTGCAATACGCGGACGACCGCGCGCTGCGCCAGACCATGTACGAGGCCAGCGTCACCCGCGCCTCGGAACTGGCCGAACAGTACGGCCAGGGCAAGGCCGAGTGGGACAACACGGCCAATATGCGCGAGCAGCTCGCGCTGCGCCGCGAAGAAGCGCAACTGCTCGGCTACGCCTCCTTCGGCGAGGTCTCGTTGGTGCCCAAGATGGCGGAATCCCCGGCCGAAGTGCTGCGCTTCCTGGACGAACTGGCCGCCAAGGCGCGTCCGTATGCCGAGAAGGACTGGGACGAGCTCAAGGCATTCGCCGCAAGCGAGCTGGGCCTGAGCGACCTCTCGCCCTGGGACGTCGCCTACGCCTCGGAAAAGCTGCGCGAGCAGCGCTACGCCTTCTCCGAGCAGGAGGTAAAGCAATACTTCCCGGAGCCGCAGGTGCTCAAGGGCTTGTTCAGCGTGGTGGAGAAGCTGTTCTCGGTGCGCATCGAAGCCGACCAGGCCCAGACGTGGCACGAAGACGCGCGCTTCTTCCGCGTGGTATCGCCCGAGGGCGAGCTGCTGGCGCAGTTCTACATCGACCTTTACGCGCGCGAAGGCAAGCGCGGCGGCGCGTGGATGGATGACGCCCGCGGCCGCAAGCTGCTGGACGGCGGCCGCGTGCAAACCCCGGTGGCCTACCTGACCTGCAACTTCACGGCGCCGGTGGGCGGCAAGCCCGCGGTCTTCACCCACGACGAAGTGATCACGCTGTTCCACGAGTTCGGCCACGGCCTGCACCATATGCTCACCCAGGTGGGCGAGCTGGGCGTGTCCGGCATCAATGGCGTGGAATGGGATGCCGTTGAGCTGCCCTCGCAGTTCATGGAGAACTTCTGCTGGGAGTACGAGGTGCTGGCCGACATGACCGCGCACGTCGACACCGGCGAGCCGCTGCCGCGCGAGCTGTTCGAGCGCATGCTGGCCGCGAAGAACTTCCAGAACGGCATGATGACGCTGCGCCAGATCGTGTTCTCGTCGTTCGACATGCACCTGCACACCAGCTTCGACCCCGCTGGCGAGAAGTCCGTGCTGGCGCTGTCCAGGGAGATCAACGATCGCGCCCATGTGGTGCCGCAGCACCCGCTGTCGCGCTGGCCGAACACCTTCAGCCATATCTTTGCCGGCGGCTATGCGGCGGGCTACTACAGCTACAAGTGGGCCGAAGTGCTGTCCGCCGACGTCTACGCGGCCTTCGAGGAAGCCGCGAAGCTCTCCGGCACCGTGCTCGACGCCGAGACCGGCGCGCGCTACCGCAGGGAAATCCTGTCGGTGGGCGGCAGCCGCCCGGCCATGGAATCGTTCACCGCATTCCGCGGCCGTGCGCCGCAGATCGACGCACTGCTGCGGCACGGCGGCATGGCGGTGGCGTAAGGCAGCACGCCGTTAATAGACCAGGTAAAGCGGCTCAGTCTGAGCCGCTTTTTTCATGGCGGCTCGCGAGTGCAATGCAGGCGGTCGACAGCAACGCGCAGCCGCTGCTCACCGCAATCGCCACCGAGTAGCTGCCGTAGGCATCGAAGAGCCAGCCGGCGAGGCTGCCGCCCGCCATCGCGGCAATGCCCACCGCGATATACAGCCCCCCAAGGATCGCCCCGAGGTTTGCTGTGCCGAACCAGGTCGCAGCGAGCGCCGGGTACAGGGAAATGCAACCGCCGTTGGCCGCGCCGAACAGGACCGCAAACAGCGCCAGCGCCGGAAAGCTCGTGGCCCCAAGCCACACGCCGTTGAGCAGCGCGAGCATCAGCGTCAGGCACATGAGCAGCCGCCCCGGCCCCAGCCTGTCGCCGAGCCCGCCCAGCAGCAGGCGGCCCAGGATATTGCCGGCACCCACCAGCCCGATCAGCAGATTCCCAGCCGTAGGAGACAAGCCATGCAGCCGCGCGTACGGATGGATATGGACCAGCGCGGCGAACAGGCCGACCGAGCCCAGCAGGATGGCGCCGAAGTACCACCAGAATCGCCCGCCGCGCACGGCCTGCGCCAGGCTGAGCCCGGATGGCGGGGGCGAATGGGCTTCGCCAGGCGCCGCAGGCGCGCCATCGGGATGCAGGCCGGCCTCTTCCGGGCGCCCCTTTAGCAGCATTGCCATTGCCAACCCGACCACGGCGATGGCCAGTGCGAAGCAACGCATTGTCGCCTGCCAGCTCATATGCTCCATCAGCTGGCCCGCCACCACCGGTCCGATGAACGTGCCAAGCCCGGTGCCCGCCAGCGCAAGGCCCGACGCCCGGCTGCGATGCCTGACGAACCAGCGCTGCACCGCCGTCACCGCCGGCACGTAGACCAGGCCCACACCCAGGCCCACCAGCGAACAGAAGGCAACCAGGAACCCCGCCAGCGAATCCGTGACGACGCTGGCGATGGCAAATCCCAGCGCCAGCGAGACAATGCCCATCGCAATGACCCGGCGGGTGGAAATACGGTCAGCCAGGGACCCGGAGAATACGCCCACCACGTAGTAAATCAGCGCGGTGAACGAGAACACGGAAGCCGCCGACGAACTCCCCACCCCAAAGCCTTCCTGGATGCTCGCGAAAAATGCGCCAAACGAGTACGCGGCGCCAAATATCAGCGCCAGCAGCACGTGCGTCGCGCCAACCACATACCAACCCGGGAATAGTTTCGTCCCCGCATTCCCCCGTGCACTCACCTTTGCCATCTCGTTTGCCATCTTGTCTCCCGTCACCCTCTCGCCTGTGCACCCATGCTTCCAGCATCCTGGAATCATCGATTGCGACACATACTCCTGTATATACAAGATAAGACAACAAATCAACGAGCCGGGATTACCCTGAGCGGAGCCAAGCCCAAAGCCAAAACCCGCCCCCTCCCTTTTTCCTGGTGAATACCAACCTTGAAGCGGAAAATCGCTGCCAATGGAAATTGGCTAGACAAGCGCGGTCAAGTAAACTGCGTGCCATGACCTATCTGCCACCCGCCGCCGCCTACGCGCACATCAAGAACTACCTGAAGGACGGACTCAGCGCCGGACGCTGGCCGCCCGGCACGCTGATGCCGTCGGAATCCGAGCTGGTCACCCAGTTCCGCGTCAGCCGCATGACCGCCAACCGGGCGGTGCGGGAACTGCAGGCCGAAGGCCTGGTGGAGCGTGTGCAGGGCGTCGGCACGTTCGCCACCCAGCCCTATCGCGCATCGTCCACGCTGACCATCCGCGACCTGCACGACGAGATCACGGAGCGGGGCCACCGCCACCGCTCCGACGTGCACATGGCGCGCGCCGAAGTCGTCAGCGAGGCATTGGCGCCGCGCATCGGGCTGCCCGTCGGCAGCGAGGTCTTCCACACCTTGATCGTGCATAGCGAGAACGGCGTGCCGCTGCTGTGCGAGGACCGCTACGTCAACCCCGCCCGCGCGCCTGACTATCTCGAGGTGGACTTCACCAAGACCACGCCCACCAATTACCTGCTGACCGTGGCACCGCTATGGGAAGCGCAATACTCCATCGAGGCGCAGTTGCCCACCGAGCAGGAGGCCGAGCTGCTGGGCGTCAAGCCCAGCGAGCCCTGCCTGATCGTGATCCGCCGCACCGAAAGCCAGGGCTCGCCGATCACGCTGGCAAGGCTGGTGCATCCGGGATCGCGCTATACCATCGAGGGCTCGTTCAAGCCCTAGGCACGCCCGGGCTGGAACGCGCGCAGATGGTCGATGAAGCCGCGCACCTTGGCGCTGGCGTGGCGTGTATCCGGATAGACCGCATAGACTTCGGCCCTCGGCAAGACATGGTCCGGCATCAGGATCTGAAGCCGTCCGCCCGCGAGATGGTCGTCAAGCAGCCACTCGGGCAGCGCCGCGACGCCACAGCCGGCCAGCACAAACGCTAGCAGGGCCGAGGCCGTATCCGCGTGGGCCACGTTGCGGACCCGGATCGTGTGCGGCTTGCCGTGCGGGTCAGCCAGGGTCCATTGCCCGCCCTGCCCCGCGCGGTTGGCAAGCCATGGCAGCGCCGCCATCGCCTGCAGCGAATCGGGCGTGCCGGTTGCACTCAGCAGCGCCGGGCTTGCCACGATCACCAGGTTGAAATGCCCGATCGGCTTGGCGCGGTGCCGCGAGTCCTCCAGCGGCCCCACCCGGATGGCTACGTCCAGCCGCTCCGCGATCAGGTCGGCGTGGGTCGAGCTGGCCTGGTAGCTCACCCGCAGATCGGGATGCAGGCGGGCAAACCCGGCCAGCGCGGGAGCGACGACCAGATTGCCGTAATCCACCGATGCCGTGACGCGCAAGCTGCCCGAGAAGGACGCGTGACCGGACCGGACCTGCTCCACGGCCGATTCAGCCTGCCGCAGCAAGACCGAGCAGTCGCGATAAAACCGCTCGCCCGCCTCGGTCAGTGCCAGACGCCGCGTGCTGCGCGTCAGCAATGCCACCGACAGATCTTGCTCCAGCTGCTTCACGTTGAAGCTGACCACGGCCTTGGTGGTGCCCAGCGTGCCGGCTGCCGCAGTGAACGAACCACACTCCACCACGGCCACGAACATGGCCAGACGGTTCAGATTGATCACGTTCTCGGTGCTCCATTGTCAAAAATCAGAGAACAGTATATCGGCCACTGGACTGTTTTCTTATTCCTCCATGGTTTCTAGAATGCGGTCTTCCAGCCTGCACCTGCATGGCGCTTGCCGCCATCGCTCGACTTTCCATGCCCTACAAATCACGCGTTGCGTCGGTCTACCTGCTCGGCTTCTTTATCGACCTAGTCAATATGTTCATGGCATCGGTCGCGTTCCCCGATATCGGCCATTCACTGCAGGCGTCCGTAGGGGCCGTTGCATGGGTGGCCAATGCCTACACGCTGGGGCTGACGCTGGTGATTCCGGCAAGCACCTGGCTGGCCGGCCGCTACGGCGATAAAGCGGTTTTCGTGGCGTCGCTGGGGATTTTCTCCGTCGCCGCGGCCGGCGCCGGATTCGCCGGCAGCATTGAGGCGCTGATCGCCTGGCGCCTGCTGCAAGGCCTGGGGGGTGGGCTGTTGATTCCCGTCGGGCAAGCCATGACCTATCGTCTCTACTCGCAGGCCGAGCGCGCGCAACTGTCAGTGATCGTGATGGCCTGCGCGCTGCTCGCGCCGGCGCTGTCGCCGCTGATGGGCGGCTACGTCGTGGACAGCCTGGGATGGCGCTGGGTCTTCTGGCTCAACATCCCGCTGGCCTTGGTTGCGCTCGTGCTTGCCGTGCTTTGGCTGCGACCCGGCGAAACCACCCAGGGACACAGGCCGGACGTTGCCGGCATCGGGCTGGCCAGCCTGGCGCTTGCGCTGCTGCTGATCGGCTTGTCCCGATTCGAGCACCCCGGGCAGACCCGCGCGGGCACCGCCCTTGTCACGGGCGGCATCGCCGCCGGCTGGCTGCTGTTGCGGCATGTACGCCGGCGGGAACATCCGGTCCTGGATTTCCGCGTTCTGCGGGATCCGATGCTACGGGCAGCCATGGTCGTCTACCTGTTTGTGCCCGGCGTGTTTACCGGCGTCAGCCTGCTCAATATGTTCTTCCTGCGCAGCGTGCTGGGCCTGAAGGCCGTCAGCGCGGGGGCGCTGATGATTCCGTACGCCCTGGCCGCCGCTGCGGGCATGACGCTGGCCGGGCGCCTCTTCAACCGGCTGGGGCCCCGCGCCCTGCTGCTGCCGGCCATCACGGTGCACGCGACCGGCATCGCCATGCTGGCAACCGTGAGCGAACCTGGCGCATGGCCGGGCATGGTGGCCGCCTTCTTGCTGATGGGAGCCGGCGGCGGCATCTGCTCGAGCGTTGCGCAAACCCTGGCGCTGCTGAACGTGTCCCCGGCGGGAATGGGCCCCGTCAGCGCAATATGGAATCTGAACCGTCAATTGTCGTTTTGCGCCGGCGTCGCCATGGCCAGTCTTTTACTGGGCCAGTGGCTGGCCCGGCAAGGCCTGGCCGAGCTTGCCTTCGCGGGCGACGCCACGATCGTGACGCAGGTGTTCCATGGGTGTTTTCTCGTCGCCAGCTTATGCACCCTTGTGCCGTTGCTTGTCGTCTGGCGTCTGGACGACCGGCATCATCGCCAGCCGGCAGCATCGACAACGCTTCCCTAACCCCGGGGCAACCCGCCCTGCCTACTCCTGAAGGAAACCCCATCCATGCCTGACATCGCCGCGCTTTGCCTGCGTGAAATCGCCGACACCCATGTGCTGATCGAGCAATGGCTGTCGAACCCCGCTTGCCCCGAAACCGTGCTGGAAACGCTGCTGCAACGGTTTGGTCCGGACTTCAGCATGATCGCGCCAACCGGTGCGCGCATGGAGGCAGGCGGCTTTCCCGCGCTGTTCGCACGACTGCGCGGCGCCCGGCCCGGGATGCAAATCAGGATCGACGCGTTGACGCTCGTGCATGAGGACGCGCGCTCGGCCACGGTCAGCTACCGGGAAACGCAAGCCTGGAACGCGGGCGCTTCCGAGCGGCGTGCCACGGCGCTGTTCGTGGCGGGGAACGATGCGCGTGTCACGTGGCGACACTTGCATGAGACCTGGGCCTGAGGGCACCGGCCTCTGGACGCGCCTGTGGCCGCGGCGCTCGTTCATAATGTGCAGGCAAACCAGGGTGACGCCGGGAGGAATCCCGGTGCCGCCCCTGGCAACCGTCAATCAATAAGCCATCTGAACATGAGAATCGCAACGTGGAACGTCAACTCGCTCAAGGTCCGGCTACCGCAGGTGCTGGACTGGCTGATCGAGCAGGAAAAGGCCGATACGCCGATTGATGCCCTGTGTCTGCAGGAGCTGAAGATGCCGGACGACAAGTACCCGCTGGCCGAACTGGAGAGCGCTGGCTTCCACAGCGTGTTCACCGGCCAGAAGACATACAACGGCGTGGCGATCCTGGCGCGCAATGCCACCATGGCGACGCCCGCCGACGTGGTGCGCAATATCCCAGGCTTCGACGACCCCCAACAGCGCGTGGTGGCGGCGACCTATGGCGATGTGCGCCTGGTGTGCGCGTACTTCCCCAACGGGCAGGCGCCGGACTCCGACAAGTTCACCTACAAGCTGGGCTGGCTGCAGGCGATCACCGCGTGGCTGCAGGAGGAAATGGTGAAGTACCCGAAGCTCGCGCTGCTGGGCGACTTCAATATCGCGCCCGAAGACCGGGATGTGCACGACCCCAAGAAGTGGGAGGGGCAGAACCTGGTGTCGCCACCGGAGCGCGATGCGTTCCGGGCGCTGGAGGCACTTGGGCTGACCGACGCATTCCGCATGTTCGAGCAGCCGGAGAAGAGCTTCTCCTGGTGGGACTACCGCATGTTTGCGTTCCGCCGTAACGCCGGCCTGCGCATCGACCACATCCTGCTGTCGCCGGCTCTGCGCGAGGCATGCAGCGCCTGCGTGATCGATCGCGTGCCGCGCACCTGGGAGCAGCCCTCGGACCACACGCCGGTGGTAGCCACGCTCGACCTCGGCTGAGGCATTACGCCAAGGCGCCGGCCACCAAGCCGGCGCTCGGCATATCCGGGTAGCCACCGGCTCGCGTCCGGGCGTCTGCACGGCTACACTTGCGGGCATGAAACCGGCTACCTTCCGCCACCGCAACCTCCCCCACCTGCTGCTGCAAGCCCGCGAAACGCTGATGGCGGGCTTCCGGCCCATCCTGCGCCAGCACGGCATGACCGAGCAGCAATGGCGCGTGGTGCGCACCCTCAACGAGCAAGGCGAGATGGAGCCTAACCAGCTCGCCGATGCCTGCCTGATCCTGAGCCCGAGCCTTACCCGCATGCTGTCGAGCATGGAGGAAGCGGGCCTGATCCTGCGCTCGCGCTCCACCACGGACCAGCGCCGCCAGTTGATCTCGCTGACCGACAAATGCCGCGCCCTGATCGCCGAGATGGAGCCGCTGATCGACCGCCGCTATGAGCAGCTCGAGCAGATGATCGGCGCCGAGCGGCTGGGCAAGGTCTATGGCGCGATCGACGAACTGCTGGTGAGCCTCAGCGAACGAGACCCGCAAGCATGACCGCTCCGGCTGCGCAGGGCACAACAGGCCAGTTGCTCGGGCGCCTGTTGCCGGCATGGCGTCACCGCGTGAGCCGCGCCTCCTTGCGCGCGGACCTGGTTGCGGGCCTGCTTGGCGCGGTGCTGGTGCTGCCGCAGGGCGTGGCCTTTGCCACGCTTGCCGGCCTGCCGCCGCAATACGGCATCTACGCGGCCGTGATTCCCTGCATCGTGGCGGCCTTGTTCGGCTCCAGCTGGCATGTGATGTCCGGCCCGACCAACGCCAACTCGCTGGCGCTGTTCGCCATGCTGAGCCCGGTGGCATTTGCCGGCAGTCCCGAATACATCAATCTGGCGCTCGCGGTCACCATCATGGTTGGCTTGCTGCAGCTTGCCGTGGGCACCTTGCGCCTTGGCACGCTGGCCAACTTCATCTCGCCCTCGGTCCTGCTTGGCTTCACCTGCGGCGCGGCAACGCTGATCGGCCTCTATGCGCTCAAGGACCTGTTCGGGCTGGCCGTGCCGACGGGCACGAGCGCCTTTGGCGTGGTGCGCTTCCTGCTGGACAATGCCGGCGCCATCAACTGGAGCGCGTTCACGGTTGCGGCGATCACGCTGGCGGTGACCATCGCGGTGAAGCGCGTCTCGCGCCGCCTGCCCTTCATGCTGATCGGCCTGCTGGCGGGCTACGGCGTCGCCCTGCTGCTCAACGCACCGGGCTGGAGCGCGGGCGCGCATCACGTCAATGTGGTCGGGCCGATCCCGTCGGCCATCCCGCCCTTCCACCTGCCGAGTATTTCCTGGCAGGCGATCCCCGACCTGCTTGGCATCGCCGCCGCGCTGACCATTGTGGCGCTCGGCCAGTCGATCTCGATCGCCAAGGCGGTGGCGCTGCGCTCGGGCCAGCACATCGATGCCAACCGCGAGTTCATTGGGCAGGGCCTGTCGAACATCGCAGGTGGCTTGTTCTCCGCCTATATTTCCTGTGGCTCGCTGAACCGCTCCATGCCTAACTACGAGGCCGGCGCGCAGACGCCGCTGGCCAGCATTTTCTCGGCCTTGCTGCTGGTGGTGCTGGTCACGGCCAGCGCCTCGCTGCTGGCGCAGATCCCGCTGGCCTCCATCGCCGCGATGTTGCTGCTGGTGGCCTGGGGCCTGTTCGATTTCGGCCGGCTGCGCCGCATCGCCAGCCTGAGCCGCACGGAATTCGCCATCGCCATCAGCACCTTTGTCGCCACGCTGGCCATCCGCCTGGAGATGGCGGTCTTGCTCGGCACCATCCTGTCACTGGTGGCCTATCTCTATCGCACCTCGCGGCCGGCGGTGCGCAGCCTGGTGCCAGACGCCGACGACCCCGACCGGCGCTTTACGCCGCTCGACGAACTGCATCGCCCGCAAGCGGAATGCCCCCAGCTCAAGCTGCTGCGCATGGAAGGCGCGATCTACTTCGGCGCGGTCCAGTACGTGACGGACCGCTTGCACGAGGCACGCAACGCCCATCCCGGCCAGATCCATCTGCTGGCCATGACCAAGAGCATGAACTTCATCGACCTGGCCGGCGCCGAGATGTGGGAAAGCGAGCTGAGCGAGCGGCGCGCCACCGGCGGCGACCTGTATTTCCATCGTCCGCGCACGCAGGTGCTGCAGACGTGGGACCAGACCGGCTTCGCACTGAAGCTGGGCGAGGGGCATATCTTTTCCACCAAGCGGCAGGCGCTGCACACCATCATTGCGCGCCTCGATCCCGCAGGCTGTGCGCAGTGCCAGGCTCGCATCTTCGAAGAATGCGCTAGCCGCCCTGGCGGGCCGGGCTACCCGGCAAAACCGGCTTGAGCGCGATCAACGCGATCAACGCGATCGGCGCAATCAGGAAGATCAGTGATGAGCAAGGGGAATGAAAAAGAGAAACGCCGGCGGGAAACCGGCGTCAGGCGGCGAGAGCCGCAATGACTTGAAGCGGTAGCCCGGGATCGGACCGATGACCGGCCCGGACTGGGATCCGCTTCAGAGCGGCGCCACATGGGCGCGCTTGACTACCACTGGCTGGGCAGCGCCCTGCTCGATCAGCACCACCGCAGCACGCTCGATGGTTTCACGTCCGGCGCGGAATGCCTCTTCCAGCGACAACACCTGGTCGGCACTGAAGCCTTCCCACAGCGCTTCACGGGTCACCACGCAAGTGACTGGTTGGCCGTCGACAACGGCGTGAAATAGCAAGCCTTCATTATTGATATCGTAACGCTCTTGCTCTTGGAACTTGATATCCATCGGTGCAGCCCTCCATTGCAAGTGAAGAATCATCCTAACATGGGTCGGCCCGACTCGTCCGCAAAGGCCTACGCCCCGCTCACCCCAAGCAAGACTGCCGAAACCCCGGGCGAGTTCCCGCG
This sequence comes from Cupriavidus sp. PET2-C1, assembly GCF_054515855.1. Lineage (NCBI taxonomy): Bacteria > Pseudomonadati > Pseudomonadota > Betaproteobacteria > Burkholderiales > Burkholderiaceae > Cupriavidus > Cupriavidus sp. PET2-C1. The sequence goes on along the minus strand of NZ_CM137259.1, from coordinate 1,569,553 downwards.
GCGGGCATGCCTGAGTTCGGTGCAAGGCGAAGGGACAAGGCTGCCCGGGCATTGCGCGTACGACGGCGGCATCGCACGCGGCATTTCCAGAGCACCCTCGCGCAGGAAAAATTACGCAGGGGGTTTGACAAACTCAAAAACGGTGATACAATCTTTCTCTTCGTTGGGGCGTTAGCTCAGTTGGTAGAGCAGCGGACTCTTAATCCGTAGGTCGAGTGTTCGAGTCACTCACGCCCCACCAGCGAATTCTAAAAGCCGGAAGCAGCAATGCTTCCGGCTTTTTCCATTGGTGCTCCATGCCTGCCGGCCCTCCAGTCCCGGCGATTCCCCCCTCTGTATAGACCGGGGGACATCGGTGACACATGTGCGAGGACATGGTTGACGCATTTTAAGCGGCCACTGGGCTAGGCGCCGCGCCTGTGACTCGGCTGCTCAGTCCATGAGATCGGTGTACTCGCCGCGCGTGTAGTGCGCGGTGCGTGCCCATGGCGCGCGCTGCGGTGTGGCCACGACGGTCACCCGCGTGTACTTGGTGGAGGTTCCCCCGGCACTGCGCGACTGCACCGAGCGCGGAAACTGCCCCGCGACGTCCCACAAAACCACGACGGACTCATCCGCGCGCCGCAATTGGTATTCCTGCGCGCCGTCGCGTACTGGTCCCACCGCCTTCATTTTCTTGAGCGCAGCCGGATCCAGCAGATGGTAGGCAGTGGCCCAGGAGCCGTCAAAGCCGATATTGCCGTACTCTGCCGGGTTGACAGCGAAGGTCTTCTTTAAAGGATCGCTGATCAAGCGCACCGATAGCTTTCCCCCGGGCGGTTGTTCGATCCAACGGGCCGCCGTGGACAGATCGGCATGCTTGTGGCCGGCGCCGGCCGGGGCATGCTCAGCAGCGTGCCCCGCCCCGGGTGGCAGTTCGCGTTCGATCCACACAGCGTCGCCGGAGCGATAGACGTGCTCCGCGAAGGCGACGTCGCGCTTGACGCCGTCACTACCTTGCGACGAAATCTGATGCTCGACGCGCAGCGCGAGGGGTGTCTTGGCTGGCGCGGCAAGCGCCGCGGGGCTCGCGATGGCGGCCAGGCAGCCCAGCAGGCCACCTAGCAGAGAGATTGTCCGGCGCGCTAAAGAAGCGGCCATGGGCCGAGTGGTAGGTCGGACAGATATGCTGCAAGCTTGCATCTCGTTCTCGGGATATGGGCACGCCGGCAGCGTGCCGGCGTGCAATGCACCTTGGTTCGTCGGGTCGTCAGCGTTAGAAGCCCAGCGCCGTCTTGACCACGCCAAACACCTTCGTGTTGTCAATGGTGCCCTTAAGCGGCGCACTGCCCGCACCGCCGGAAAACAGCATCACGTCGCCACCACCGTGCGTTTCCGCGCCCGGGGTGCCCAGCAACACACCGACTTCCTGCAGATAAGCATCATCCGTCGTATCCACCGAGGTCAGGTCGTCGCGCACCGGCTTGCGCGGGGTACCGCCGTTGCCGAACACCAGGGTCGTATAGGGCTTGCCGTCGGCCGCGGCCTGCGGCCGTTTGGTCTTCACATCGGTGGTCTTGCCCAGGATGGGGTTGCCGCGATGCGAATAGCCATTGATCGTCATGGTGTGGTCATGATCCGCCGTGACCACCACCAGGGTGTTGGATAGGTCGACCATCGACAGCGCGCGCTTGATGGCGTCGTCGAAGGCAATGGTGTCTTCCAGGGCGCGCTTGGCGTTGGTGCCGTGCAGCGCGTGGTCGATGCGGCCGCCTTCCACCATCAAGAAATAGCCCTTGGGATTCTTGCCCAGGACCCGGATGGCCTTCTCCGTCATGTCGGCCAGGCTGGGCTCGTCGACGTTGTTCTTGACCCGATCCAGTTCGTAGTTCATGTGGTCGAGGTTGAACAGGCCGAGCAGCTTGCCGGTGGCGGCAGGATCCACCGCGCGCAGCGCCGTGCCGGTGTTGACATAGGTGTAGCCGGCGCTCTGGAATTGTGCAGTCAGGTCGGTGGCATCCGTGCGCTTGGTGCCGGTGGCGCCCAGGGGAATGAAGTGGCGCAGCCCGCCGCCCAGCAGCACGTCGAGGCCATCCTTGAGCGCAGGATTGAAGAGAACGTTGCCAGGCGTGGCCTGGGCCGCGATCTGGTTCTCGCCGTCGCGATGGCAGATATGCGAGAAGGTGGCAGCCGGCGTCGCGTGTGTGACACGCGTGGTGGTGACCGCCCCCACCGCCTTGCCGGCACCCTTGGACAACTCCAGCAAAGTGGTTACCGGCGAACCGTTGCCTGCCGGGCAGGTGGTGTCGGAGCCCGACACATAGCCCTTGCCGGTGGCATCACTGGCCTTGGTGTCGGCCGACATCGAGATGACTTCATTATTCATCTTGACGCCGGTCATATAGGCCGCCATCGACGGCGCGCTATCGGTGGTCTGCGCATCGTTCGAATAGGTCTTGATGCGCGCGGTGCGCTTGAGCGATTCCATGTTCAGCTTGCCGCTCTCGCCATACTTGTAGATGCGCGAGGCGGTGACCGTGGTGGGGCCCATGCCATCACCAAGGAAGAAGATCACGTTGCGGGCTTCACCCGCGGCCAGCGCGGGCGTGGCGAGGCAGGCGGCGGCAAGCGCGGCTGCCGACAGGCCGATCATCGTATTTTTCATGGTTTTATTCCGTCAGCGTTGGGTTCACAGACCCAATGATTTCTTGATCAGGCCGAACACTTCCGTGTTGTCCATCACCCCGGTGAAGTTGCTTGCGCCGTTGCCCAATGCACCGATGAAGACATCGGTGCCACCGTGCGTTTCGCCGCCCGCAGCCATCGGAATGACCGCTTCCTGGTGGTAGGACTTGTCGAACACCTGGGCATCGGTAAGCGCGGTACGCGCGGCCGGGCGGTTCTCGCCGTTGCCGAAGCCGATGATGGTGAACGGGTTGCCAGTGGTGTCGGTGTTGTAGGCGCCGGTGACATAGTTCTTCAGCAAGCCCAGCACGCCGGGGTTGCTGTCGCTGGTCGGACCGGTGCGCTTGGCGTAGCCGTTGAGCACCAGGGTGTGGTCATGGTCGGCGGTCACCACGATCAGCGTGTTCTTCAGGCCCGGGTCGATGACGTTGAGCTTGGCGATGGCCGACTTGATGGCATCGTCGAACGCGGCCGTATCCTGCAGTGCCTTGCGCGCGGTGGTCTCGTGCAGCGCATGGTCGATCCGGCCGCCCTCGACCATCAGGAAGAAGCCCTTCTTCTTCGCTGCCAGCAGGTCGATCGCCTTGCCGGTCATGTCGGCCAGGCTGGGTTCGTCGGCGGGTACCCGATCCAGGTCGTAGGCCATGTGGCTGGCGGTAAACAGGCCCACCGCTTTCTTGGCCGACGCCGGATCGATCTTGTCGAAGTCGGCACGGTTGGCCGCGTAGGTGTAGCCCGCGGCCTTGAGCTCGGCCAGCAGGTCGCGCTTGTCGGTGCGCGCGCCGCCGCTGACGGTCGTCGGCTGGAAGTGCTTGCGGCCGCCACCGAAGATCACGTCGACGCCATCGCCCAGCGCGGCGTTGTAGCCCAGCCCGTTGGGCACGATCTGGGCGGCGATGGTGTTCTCGCCATCGCGGTGGCAGATATGCGCGTAGGTAGCTGCCGGGGTGGCGTGGGTGATGCGGGTGGTGGTGACCACGCCGGTACCGTAGCCCGCGGCCTTCATCTGCTCCAGCAGGGTCGGCACACTGGTGCCATTGCCTGAGGTGGGGCAAGTGCTGTCGGCGCCCGAGAGGTAATCCTTGCCATTGACGTCGAAGGCGCTGGTGTCCGCCGACATCGAGATGACCTCGTTGTTCATCTTCACGCCGGTCATGTAGGCCGCCATGGAAGGCGCGCTGTCCGTGACCTGGGCGTTATTCGAGTAGGTGCGGACGAAGCCGGTTTCCGGCAACGTGTCCATGGTCAGCTCACCATCCTCGCCCACCTTGTAGATGCGCGCCGCAGTCATCGTGGCCAGGCCCATGCCGTCGCCGAGGAAGAAGACTACGTTCTTGGTTGGCGCCGTGGCGGGTACGGCAAGCGTACCGGCACCACCGCCATTGCTGGCGCTGTCTCCATCGCTGCCACATGCAGCCAAGGCCATCGACATCATTGCCGCCACCAGTGCTGGCTTTCTTCTCATGATTGCTCCCCTGTTGAGTTCGCCAGGAGGATGCGGCAGAAATGTGGCAGGAGAATTACATGAGCACTTAGATTTAGATCAGGCAGTCACACAAATGTCATGATCCCGTGGGGAGGTCGATTGTGCCGGCGCGCCTGCTATCCTTTCCCGCCTGCGGCTGACGCCGGCTCTGCCGCTGAGAAGTACTGCTTCAGGCCGTACACGAGGCCGCCGAAGGGCATGCCGAGCGCGGCGTAGACGGCGTCGGCTTCCGGTGCAGCGTTGTCGGCCAGGATCTCGACGGCGATGTTCGAGTAACCGACGGGGATCACGCCGGCCTGCTGCATGCGCGCCACGCCCATCTCAACCTGAGTCTTGGTGAATCCCCCGGAAGCATCGATCACTGCGTAGCTGTTGTAGCCGTCGGCAATTGCCGAGATCGCCGGAAAGGCGAGGCAAACGTCGGTCGAGATGCCGGTGACAATCAGCTTCTTGCGCCCGGTCGCCTTGACCGCATCGACGACACGGCGCTCGTCCCAGGCGTTGACGGTGGTGCGCTCGATGCGCTTCACGCCGGGGAGTGCTTCCGCGAGTTCGGGGATCAACGGCCCCCACATCTTTTCGGTCGTCGTCGTGACGATGACCGGCACTTTCAGCGCCAGCGCTGCCTTGGCCAGGCCGACGACGTTGTGCTTGAGCTCCAGTGTTTCGATGTCGCGCACGCCGGTGTAGAGGCCGACCTGATGGTCGACCAGCAGCAGGACGGCGTTGTCGCGGGTGAGGCGTTCGTAGAGATGGGGCGAGTTCATGGCAAGGGTTTCCTTGGTGGGCAGGGGCGTGGGTATCGCCGCGGCGGCGGTCGCGCGAGCACCGAGCGCGGCCAGAGCAACTGCGGCGTTGGACTGGTTCAGAAACTAGCGACGGTTCATCTGTGGCTCCTATCGCCGGCGCATTGATGGATCGCGTATCGGCTTTGAACGAAATCTAGTACTGGGACAATCGAAGAACAATCTGTCAAAATGGGAACAATCGTCCATGAAATGGGACGATCGGCCGGGGCGCAGTGCCCATAGCGCCAAGGACACCTGGGTCCGACGATGCTCGATCTGAACGATGTCTACTACTACGCCAAAGTGGTCGAGCACCACGGCATCACGGCCGCGGCTCGGGCGCTCGACGTGCCAAAGTCCAGCATCAGCCGGCGCATTCTCGCGCTGGAGGCGTCGCTGGGCGCGCGACTGATCCAGCGCACGTCACGGAAATTCGTTGTGACGGAAATAGGTGCGGAGTTCCATCGCCACGCGCTGGCCATGCTGGTTGAAGCCGAGGCGGCGGAGAGCGTCGTGCGGCGTCGCACCGCCGAACCGAGCGGCACCATCCGATTCACCTGTTCGGTCGCGTTCGCCCAACTGGCCCTGGCCGAACTGATGCCACGGTTCATGGCGGCTTATCCGCGCGTGCGCATCGTGCAGCACGCCACGAATCGCCACGTGGATCCTGTGCAGGAAGGCTTCGACCTCTGCCTGCGAGCACATACCGAGGCGCTGCCCAGTTCGTCCTTGGTACAGCGCCACTTGGCTCAGATCCCCTGGTACCTGTTCGCGGGCCCAAGCTATCTCGCCCGCAAGGGCACGCCCGGTGAGCCAAATGCACTCTCGGAACATGACGGTATCGCGCTCGGTGGTGCGCAGGAGAGCTGCGCATGGCGTCTGAGCGATGTGCGCGACGCCGATCAGGTTGTTACGGTTCCGTTCACGCCGAGTCTTCAGAGCGATGACATGGCAACGCTGAAGGCCGCCGCATGCGCGGGTTTGGGCATCGTGGCCCTGCCCGGTTACGTGGGCCGCGGCGAGGTTGAGCGAGGCCAGCTGGTCCGTGTTTTGCCTCAGTGGATAGCGGGCGTCGCGACGATCAGTCTGTTGATGCCGTCTCGCCGTGGTCTGCTTCCTTCGGTGCGCGCGTTCACCGAGTTTCTCTCGACGCACGTGCCAACCGCAGTTCAATGAGCCGTGTCCAGCCGGACTTGACCGCACTTGCGAACGGCTACCGCAACGAGGATGACTTCCTCCTGAAGATCAAGGCTGCCTGCCCCGGAATTCCTCGATGAACCAAAAAAAAAGCCCGCGATCGATGGCGGGCTGGGGAAGGGTCAGGGGCGTTCAGGGAACGACCCGAGGCCTAGTGTGAATACATTGCAAACATGACGCGACCCCACTCGAGAGGGGTCGCACGCGCGGCGTATTCGGTCATTGCCTCAAGCTTGCCTGGCGCGCTCGAACAATTCACGCGCGAGCCCGCGATGCTGCGCAAGGACGCGCGGCAACTCCACCGTCTGCAACTCGCCATCGCGCACCACCACCTTGCCGTTGATCACGCTGGTGGCGACATTGCCCGGCGTACAGAACACCAGCGCCGCCACCGGATCGTGGCCTGCGCCGGCGTAGCCCACCTGCGCCATGTCGAACGACACGAAATCGGCCGACATGCCAGGCGCAAGCGCACCGATATCATCGCGGCCCAGCACGCGCGCGCCGCCCAGCGTAGCGATCTCCAGCGCCTCGCGCGCGCTCATGGCGGCGGGCCCGTAGCCCACGCGCTGCAGCAGCATGGCCTGGCGCACCTCTCCCAGCATGTGCGCGCCATCGTTCGACGCGCTGCCATCCACGCCCAGGCCGACCGGCACGCCGGCCTCGCGCATTGCGCGCACCGGCGCAATGCCTGACGCCAGGCGCATGTTCGAGCAAGGGCAATGGGCAACGCCCGTGCCGGTGCGGGCAAACAGCGCAATGCCTTCATCATCGAGCTTGACGCAGTGGGCATGCCATACGTCGGGGCCGACCCAGCCGAGCTCTTCCGCGTACTGGGCCGGCGTGAGGCCGAACTTCTCGCGCGAGTAGGCGATGTCGTTATCGTTCTCGGCCAGGTGGGTGTGCATCGACACGCCATAGTTGCGTGCCAGCAGCGCCGACTCGCGCATCAGGTCGCGCGAGACGGAGAACGGCGAACACGGCGCCACCACCACGCGTAGCATCGCGTGGCGCGAAGCGTCGTGGTACCGCTCGATCAGCCGCTGGCTGTCCTTCAGGATGGCGTGCTCCTCCTCCACCACCGAATCGGGCGGCAGGCCACCCTTGCTGCGGCCCACGCTCATGGATCCGCGCGCGGCATGAAAGCGCATGCCCATCGCCGCCGCGGCTTCAATGGAATCGTCCAGGCGCGAGCCATTGGGATACAGGTACAGGTGATCGCTGGTGGTGGTGCAGCCGGACAACATCAACTCGGCCATCGCGGTGCGGGTCGACACGTCGATCATTTCCGGCGTCAGGTGCGACCACAACATATAGAGGTTGGTGAGCCAGGTGAACAGCTCGGCGTCCTGCGCCGCCGGCACGGCGCGGGTCAGGCTCTGGTACATGTGGTGGTGCGTGTTGACCAGCCCGGGGATCACCACCTTGCCACGCATATCGATCACCTCGGCGCCGCCCTCGTCGATCAGCCGGTGGTATTGCGGCGGCAGCTCGGCGGTGCCGCCCACCCATTCGATCGTCGGGCCTTGCGCCACCAGCGCGCCATCCGGGATCTCGCGGCGTTGCGCATCCATGGTCACCAGGATGTCGGCATTGATAAGGATGAGGGGCATGGCAGGATCTTCAGGTTGGTGGCGAAAATACCCGGCGCGTCATGCGGCCAGGCCCACACAGTCTAAGACGCCGGCGGGCCTTGGCAAAGCATCGATTTCCACCGACGGTGTGCGCAAAAACAGCACAACCAGGCACGCTGCACCACTAACGCACGCCGGCAAACAACGCCACCAGGCCCTCGCCAATCCGCTCGGCCATCAGTTCCGCCGCGGCGCTCAGCGGATTGCGCGCGCGCGCGACCAGCCTCAGCGTCTGGCACGGCAACTGGCCGTCGCGCAGCGGCACCCAGGCCAGCGCCCCGCGCTCCCGCTCCTCCAGCACGTCGAGCGGATTCAGGAAGGCGATGCCGGCCCCAAGCATGACCAGGCGGCGCATCAGCGCGGTCGAAGTGGTCTCGGTGACCGGCGACACCGCGACCGCGGCTCGCGCGAAGGCCTCATCGAGGATGGCGCGGATCGACATCGACGGCGCGGGCAGGATCACCGGGCAGGCCAGGCACTCGCTGAGCAGGGTCGACGGCTGCGCGGCCAGCGCATGCCCGGGCGCCACCACCGCGCCGATGTGCCAGTCGTTGCTGGCCAGGATGCGGAAGGCGGCGATATCGGGCAGGTCGTAGGCAAGGCCGAGATCGACGTCGCCGCGCTCGACAGCGCTGACAATGTCGGCCACGGGCAGATCCAGCAGGCGCACCAGGATGCCCGGGTACTGCTGGCGAAAGGCATGCACCAGCGACGGCATCAGCGAGCCGGCGAGGCCGGCCGTGGTCGCCACGGTGACTTCGCCTTGGCGCACGCCCTTCACGGCTTCGATACGGCTGCGCAGCAGTTCGTGCTCGCGCAGCGTCTGGCGCACGTGCGCCAGCACCATCTCGCCCAGCGGGGTCAGGCGCAGGCGTTTGTTGATGCGCTCGAACAAGGGCGCGCCCAGTTCCGTCTCCAGGTCCAGGATCTGCCGGTTGATCGCGCTCGGCGCCACGTGCAGATGCAGCGCGGCCTGGCGGATCGAACCACGGCTCACCACCTCGTCGAGGTAGCGCAGGACTCTGGCGTGCATGACGGGCTCCGGATTCGGGCGTATTCGGGCGTTGGATTCAGCGCGGCGGCAACATGTGCGCGCCTGGGAAGACGAGCGCATTGTAGCCGCTGGCAAGGCGCGCGAAATCCGTGTTGCGCTGACAGTCATTTCAGGCGGCATGGAGTACGCTGGCATCAGTTGCCGGCCGATGGCGACCGGCCCACCTCGATATCCTGCCAGCGCTCGGCGCTCCGACTTCCATGGCCACGAAGACAAGCAGCAAGAAGCCCGCCGCGAAGCGCGGCGCAAGGCATGGCGGCGCCCCCCGCCCGCCCGGCCCGGCAAAACGCCAGGAAGCACTGATGCGGTGCCGGAACCTGAAGATGGCGCGCTCCGCCCACGCATACGTGCGCGGCAACACGCGCAAGTTCTACGAATGGCTGGAGGCCAAGCAACCGCACACCCTGCCCGAGGGCCCGGCGATCTGGATCTGCGGCGACTGTCATGTGGGCAACCTTGGTCCGGTCGCCGATATCCAGGGCCACGTCGGCATCCAGATCCGCGACCTTGACCAGACCGTGATCGGCAACCCGGCGCACGACCTGATCCGCCTGGCGCTGTCGCTGGCCACCGCAGCGCGCGGCTCGGACCTGCCCGGCGTGATTACCGCGCGCATGCTGGAAAGCCTGATGGTGGGCTATGAAAGCGCTTTCGATAATCCCAATGCCGCGGCCGGCCTGACTTCGCGCCGGCCTGCCTCGGTACGTACCGTGATGCGCCAGGCCCTGGGGCGCAAATGGAAGCATCTCGCCCACGAACGCCTGCGGGACACCACCCCCTCCATTCCACTCGGCAAACGATTCTGGCGGCTCGCCGCGGACGAGCGGCGCGCAATCGGTGCCCTCTTCGAGCGGCGCGAGATCGCCCACCTTGCCACGCTGCTGACCTCCCGCGACGAAGGCGCGCGCGTGGAGGTGATGGACGCCGCCTACTGGGTCAAGGGCTGCAGCTCGCTGGGACGATTGCGTTTCGCCGTATTGCTGTCCGTTGGCAGCAATGACAGCCCCAATCCCGAAATCTGCCTGATCGATATCAAAGAAGCGGTGAACGCTGCGGCGCCGGGCTACCCCAAGGTGAACATGCCACGCGGCAATGGCGAGCGGGTCGTGGAAGGCGCCCGCCATCTCTCGCCGGCACTGGGCGATCGCATTCTTTCTGCGCAACTGCTCGACAAGGCGGTATTCATCCGCGAGTTGCTGCCGCAGGACCTGAAGCTGGAGATCGAAACGCTGCCACAGGAAGAAGCCAGCCGCGTCGCGAGGTACCTGGGTGAGGTGGTCGGCAACGCCCACGCGCGCCAGATGGACCTGGCCACCCAGCGCAGCTGGCTAGGCGAGCTGGCGCGCAATCGCTCCAGGCAGCTGGATGCGCCGTCCTGGCTATGGACCAGCGTGCTGGACCTGATCGCCAGCCATGAGGTGGGCTACCTCGAACACTGCCGCAAATTCGCGCTCGGGCCGCAGGCACATATTTAAAATCTAAAAGCAAAGCAGCTATTGCAAAGTCAAAAATCGTCCTCTATAATCTTGGACTTCGTTGGGGCGTTAGCTCAGTTGGTAGAGCAGCGGACTCTTAATCCGTAGGTCGAGTGTTCGAGTCACTCACGCCCCACCAGCGAATTCTAAAAGCCGGAAGCAGCAATGCTTCCGGCTTTTTCCATTGGCGCGCCAACCCTGCTGGATCTCTCCTCCGTGGGCGTGGCAACCACGGGCCAATCCCCTCCCGCGCAGGGATGCATACGCGGGTTGATACCAATTCCGCCGGCTACGCTTTCACGGTTGAATTGCGCCTGGAGCACAATGCGGAACATGGTTCCGCATCACGGAACCCATCCGGCATCTCCAGCGTCCCGCGGCAAGCAGGAACAAGGGCAGCAGCGCGACGCAGATCGCCGTGCCCCAACCCGCGCCCGCCCGGGCCGTCATTAGACCTAGAACCCTCGGGAGCCTCTCTTGAAAGCAGTATTGAATGTCGGCAGCGCAGCTTGCCTGGCCCTTCTTGGCCTGTGCCACAGCGCCTTTGCACAAACCTACCCGACCAAGCCGATCCGCCTGATCGTGCCGTTCGCCGCGGGCGGCACCACGGACATCGTGGGCCGCGCGGTGGCCGACGGCATCGGCCGTGAGCTTGGCCAGGTCGTGGTGGTGGAGAACCGCGGCGGCGGCGGCGGCGTGATCGGCGCCGACGCGCTGGCCAAATCCGCGCCCGATGGCTACACGCTGGGCATTGCAACGGTCAGCACCATGGCGACCAACCCCGCCACCAACGCCCGCAACCCCTACGATCCGATCAAGGACTTCGTGCCCATTACCAACCTGGTCAATGTGCCGAACGTGATGACGATCAACCCCAAGGTGCCGGCCAAGAACCTGCAGGAGTTCATCGCGCTGGTCAAGGCCAATCCCGGCAAGTACAGCTATGCGTCGGCAGGCAAAGGCAGCATCTCCCACCTCGACGGCGAACTGTTCAAGTTCCTGACCAAGACCGACATGGTCCACATCCCCTACCGTGGATCGGGCCCCGCCCTGAACGACACGCTGGCGGGCCAGGTCAGCGGCCAGTTCGACAACCTGCCCTCGTCCATGCCGCACATCCAGGCCGGCAAGCTGCGCGCCCTCGCGGTGGCGGCGCCCAAGCGCGTGGATGGCTTGCCCGATGTGCCGACCTTTGCCGAAGCCGGCATGAAGGACATGAACAACATGGCCTGGTACGGCCTGGTGGCACCCGCCGGCACGCCTGCCGCGATCATCGCCAAGGTGCATGACGCTGCCGTGAAGACCTTGCAGGACCCGAACGTGAAACGCCGCCTGGCGGAAAGCGGCGCCTACCCTGACGGCAACACGCCGCAGCAATACGCCGCGCAGATCAAGCGCGAGCTGGAAATGCGCAAGAAGATCGCGCGCGACCAGAACATTACGCTCGAGTAACCAGTAACGAGTAACGCCGCAATGGCCCGGCTGCCTGCAGCCGGGCTTTGCCAGGGCTCGCGCCTTCGGCAAACCCGTCCCGCCCCCTCCCATTCCGTAAGCCCCCCCTCCCCGAAAACAACGCTTGCCTTGATCTGGCGCATAGCCGGCCAGGCCAATAAGCGGTTCAATACAGTGGGAAGAAAGATTAACTTCGCAGGGTCATCCCAAGTCGGTAGAGTCACCTTGGTCTGACGACCATTTTTGCGGCCATGCCCCCTGCCCGTGGCCATTGCTCTCGAACTACCCACGCTTTACTCACGAGGATGAAAATGCGCAACAAGACCGTACCCGCCCTGATCATCGCCGCCCTCACCGCCTTTGGCGGCGTGCAACTGGCGCACGCCCAGAAGAACTACACCGATGGCGGCGACCTTTACGGTGGCGCCCATACCAACAAGACGGACCCGAACAAGAGCGCCGCCAAGTCCGGCAAGTTCGATCCGTACACGGATGGCGCGAAGAAATCGACCAAGTCGAACCTGAACGCTTCCGGCACCAAGAAGAAGGCCGATCCCTATACGGACGGGGCCAAGGCTGGCAAGCCCGATCCGTACACGGACGGCGCCAAGGCCGGCAAGTTCGATCCCTATACCGACGGCGCCAAGGCCAAGCAGTAAGCCGCGACGGACGCGGCCGGCAGCAAGCAGCCCGGCCCGCCGGATGGTGCGCCAGCGCACCATCCGGGCCGCAGGGAACAGGCAAGATCAGGCAGCGGGATCGCCACGGCAATGCCCAACGCCCGCTTGAAACGCCATCTGAGCCAGATGGCGCCGCATGTGGAAATGTGAGAAATATCCGAGAATGGATTCGGAAGGCCGCCTACAGCATGAACCGTAGCGCAGGCTTACCCATTCGCTATCCCGGACCTCTCCCTTTCGGAGACCATCATGCTAGACCTGCTGATCCTAATGGCTTCCTCCCTGGTGCTGGCCGTGCTCATCTTCAAGGGATAAGAGATAGGCGATTAGGGATAAGGGATACCGAAAAAGAAATGAAGGCCGGAAAGCAATAAGCAAGGTCCATGCGCAAGCCGCTTCAGGCTGCGGCCAGGGCCGCCTTCGTGCCGCCCATCGAGCCCTCCTCGCGCAAGCGCACGTGCCAGGCCAGCGCCTCCTCGATGAGGTGCGGCGTATGCCCGCCGCGGCGCGTGGCGCGCGTCACGTAATCACGCAGCAACTCCCGATACAACGGATCCGCGCAGTTGGCGATGATCTGCTGCGCGCGCTCGCGCGGCGCCAGGCCGCGCAGATCGGCCAGGCCATGCTCGGTCACGATGATGTCGACATCATGCTCGGTGTGATCCACGTGGGACACCATCGGCACGATGCTGGAGATGGCGCCGGCCTTTGCCATCGACTTGGTGACGAACACCGACAAATGCGCATTGCGCGCGAAGTCTCCCGACCCGCCGATGCCGTTCATCATGTGCGTGCCGCCCACATGCGTGGAGTTCACGTTGCCGTAGATATCGCACTCCAGCGCCGTGTTGATGGTGATCAGCCCGAGCCTGCGCAGCAGCTCCGGATGGTTGCTGATCTCCTGCGGGCGCAGGATCACGCGTGCCTTGTATCGTTCCAGGTCTGCCAGGAAGCGCGCGTAGACGGCGCTGGTCAACGTCACCGATGACGCAGAGGCAAAGCGCAGCCGCCCGGCGTCCAGCAACTCGATCGTGCTGTCCTGCAGCACCTCCGAATACATCGTGAGATCGCGGAACGGGGAATCGATCAGGCCATGCAGCACGGCGTTGGCGATCGTGCCGATGCCGGCCTGCAGCGGCTGCAGCGAGGGTGCCAGCCGGCCTGAGCGTACTTCATGCAACAGGAAATCGTTCAGGTGCCCGGCGATCTGGCGCGTTTCCTGGTCGGGCGGCAGCGCATTGGACGGGCTATCGTCCTTTTGCGTGATCACGATGGCGGCGATCTTCGCGGGGTCCACCGGAATAAAGGGCAAGCCGATGCGCTGGTCCACCGAGACCAGCGGAATGGGCTGGCGATGCGGCCGCGCCGTTGGCAGGTAGATGTCGTGCAGGCCTTCCAGGCCGGCCGGCATACCGAGGTTGATCTCGACGATCATCTTCTGCGCCAGCATCGCGAAGCTCGCGGAGTTGCCGACCGAAGTCGAAGGCACGATGCCGCCGGATTCGGTGATCGCAACCGCTTCCACCACCGCCACGTCTACCGGCGCGATCTGGCGCCCGCGCAGCTGCTCCACGGTTTCGGACAGGTGCTGGTCGATGAACATCACCTCGCCCGCGTTGATCTTGCGCCGCAAGGTGGCATCCACCTGGAACGGCAGGCGCCGCGCCAGCACATTGGCCTCGGCCAGCATCTTGTCGGTATCGTTGCCCAGCGAGGCGCCGGTCATCAGCGTGATGCGCAGCGGCTCGTGCGACGCGCGCCTGGCCAGCGCTTGCGGCACCGCCTTGCAGTCGCCGGCGCGGGTGAAGCCGCTCATGCCCACGGTCATGCCGTCCCGGATCATCGCCGCCGCGGCCTCGGCCGGCATGACCTTGTCGAGCAGGCTGGCCAGCCGGATACGTTCCTTGTACATCTTATGTCTCCATGATGCCCGTCCCGGCCAGTGAGGCCGCTCCGCGCGCCGCGGCAAGGCCAGACGCCCAGTTCGGCTCGCGCTTCCTACCGGCGGGTAAGGCGCAGACAGGCAGTGTAGCCACGGCAAGCACATTCCTGCGGCGATATAAAATCATGAAAACCAGTCGTAAATCTCATACATCCCAACGCCCGCGCCAGCCCGGAGCGGACAAAGCCAGGCCGCGCAGATTGTGCGCGGTGCCGCCCTTTATGCTCTACAGTAGTTAGCACGGTCATGCTGGAAGGACGCAGGCAACGCACGACGCGCGACGCGCGTCACGCAGTGCCTGTGCCTGTGCCGGCAACGGACTGCCAAAAACAGCCGTCTGGGGGAGACACCATGCTGGCGGAAAGCGAAGCGCGACAGGCCCAGTTGCTGGCCGACCTGATGCAGTTCGCCCAGGGCCGCCTGCCCGGCGACATGTTCGTCCAGGCCGAGCCATTCCTGCGGCACTACTACGACCTGGCCGACGCCGAAGACCTGCTCAAGCGGAACGTGGCCGATCTCTATGGCGCGGTCATGGCGCACTGGCAGACCGCCCAGCGCTTTGTCCCGGGCAATGCGCGGCTGCGCGTCTACAACCCCAACCTCGAGCAGCATGGCTGGCACTCCGACCACTCGGTGGTGGAGATCGTCAACGACGACATGCCGTTCCTGGTCGACTCCGTCACCATGGAGATCAACCGGCTGGGGCTGGCCCTGCATTCCGCGATCCACCCGGTCTTCCGGGTCTGGCGCAACGCGGACGGCACCATCGCCAAGGTGGGCCTGGGTGGCGAGGGCGACACCGCGACGAGCGAGCCAGCCGGCGGTCCCCGGCTCGAATCCTTCATCCATTTCGAAGTGGACCGCTGCGGCGACACCGCCACGCAGGATGCCTTGCGCAACGGCATTGCCCGCGTGCTGGGCGACGTGCGCGCCGCGGTGCAAGACTGGCCGGCGATGACCGCCATCACCCGCGCCACCATCGACACGCTGGCGCAGCGCCCGGATGGCAACCAGCCCGATACACAGGAAGCCTGCGCCTTCCTGCAGTGGATGCTGGACGAGCATTTCACCTTCCTCGGCCAGCGCGACTATGAACTGGTCACCCAGAACGACCGCTTCTACCTGCGCGGCGTACCCGGCTCCGGCGCCGGCATCCTGAGCGAAAGCCTGCGCCCGCCCGAGGAGGACACGCTGACCGAGCTACCCGCGGCGGCCACCTCGGTCATCGAAGACAAGTCACCGATCTTCGTGACCAAAGCCAATTCGCGCTCCACCGTGCACCGGCCCGGCTACCTGGACTACATCGGCATCAAGCTGACGGACGCCAACGGCAAGCTCTTTGGCGAGCGGCGCTTCGTAGGCCTGTACACCTCCACGACCTACATGATGTCGTGCGAGGACATCCCGCTTTTACGGCGCAAGTTCGCCAACATCCTGGCGCGCGCGGGCTTCCTGACCAAGGGTCATCTCTACAAATCGCTGGTGACCATCATCGAGCAATACCCGCGCGACGAACTGTTCCAGGCCGAGGAAGACGAACTGTTCCACATCACGCTGGGCATCCTGCGCCTGCAGGAGCATCAGCGCATCCGCCTGTTCGTGCGGCGCGACCGCTTCGACCGCTTCGTCTCCTGCCTGGTGTTCGTGCCGCGCGACAAGTACAACACGGATCTGCGCCAGCGCATCCAGAAGCTGCTGATGACCGCCTTTTGCGGCAACAGCTGCGAGTTCACGCCGCAGCTCTCCGAGTCGCCGCTCGCGCGCATCCAGCTGATCGTGCGCGGCGAGCCTGGCACCATGCCCGAGATCAACCCGGACGAGCTGGAAGAGCGCATCGTGCAAGCCGCCCGCCGCTGGCAGGACGACCTTGCCGCCGCCCTGCTCGACAGCACCGGCGAGGAGCAAGGCAACCGCCTGCTGCGCCGCTACGGCGACTCCTTCCCGGCAGGCTACCGCGAGGACTACCCGGCCCGCATCGCCGTGCGGGACATCGAGCTGATGGAGGCGGCACAGGCCACCGGCGGCATCGCCATGAATCTGTACCGGCCCATCGAAGCCGCGCCCGGCGCATTCCGCTTCAAGGTCTACCGCGCGCGCGCGCCGATCGCGTTGTCGCTCAGCCTGCCGATGCTGGAGCACCTTGGCGTGCGCGTGGACGAAGAGCGTCCCTACCTGATCGAGCCCAACGGCGCGGCGCCGGTATGGATCCATGATTTCGGACTGGAAATGGCCGATGGGGTTGCGGCCGGCATCGACCTTGGCGCCGATATCGCGCGCATCAAGGCGCTGTTCGAGGACGCCTTCGCGCGCGCCTGGAACGGCGAGATCGAGAACGACGACTTCAACCGCCTGGTGCTGCGCGCCGAGCTCGCCGCGCGCGACGTGACCATCCTGCGCGCCTATGCCCGCTACCTCCGCCAGGTCGGGTCGACCTTCAGCGATGCGTATATCGAGCGTGCGCTGACCGGCAACCCGGCTATCGCCTCGCGCTTCGTGGAACTGTTCGTCGCGCGCTTCGACCCCGCCACGCAAGCCGCCCGCGCCGCGCGCTGCGAGCGCCTGCAGCAAGCCATCGGCACAGAGCTGGACCAGGTGCCCAACCTCGACGAAGACCGCATCCTGCGCCTGTTCCTGGGCGTGATCAACGCCACGGTGCGCACCAACTATTTCCGCCACGACCCCGACGGCGGGCCGCGCCCTTACCTGTCGTTCAAGTTCAACCCCGCGCTGGTGCCCGGCCTGCCCGAGCCGCGCCCGATGTTCGAGATCTGGGTCTACTCCCCGCGCGTGGAAGGCGTGCACCTGCGCGGCGGCCCGGTGGCGCGCGGCGGCCTGCGCTGGTCCGACCGGCGCGAGGATTTCCGCACCGAGGTGCTGGGGCTGATGAAGGCCCAGATGGTGAAGAACACGGTGATCGTGCCGGTGGGCAGCAAGGGCGGGTTCGTGGTCAAGCGCCCGCCGCCGGCGAACGACCGCGACGCCTTCCTGCAAGAAGGCATTGCCTGCTACCAGACCTTCCTGCGCGGCCTGCTCGACGTCACCGACAACCGCGTCGCCGGCACCTTGGTGCCGCCGCCGGAAGTGGTGCGTGAAGATGGCGATGACCCCTATCTGGTGGTCGCCGCCGACAAGGGCACGGCCAGCTTCTCCGACTACGCCAACGCCATCTCCGCGGAGTACGGCTTCTGGCTCAGCGACGCGTTTGCCTCGGGCGGCTCGGTCGGCTATGACCACAAGAAGATGGCCATCACGGCGCGCGGCGCCTGGGAATCGGTCAAGCGCCATTTCCGCGAGATGGGCGTCGACATCCAGTCAACGGACTTCACCGTCGCCGGCATCGGCGACATGTCGGGCGACGTGTTCGGCAACGGCATGCTGCTGTCGCCCCATATCAAGCTGGTGGCCGCGTTCGACCATCGCCATATCTTCCTCGACCCCAACCCCGACCCCGCCGCCAGCTTGCGCGAGCGCCAGCGCATGTTCGAGTTGCCGCGCTCGAGCTGGGCGGACTACGACATGAGCCTGGTCTCCGCCGGCGGCGGGCTGTTTCCGCGCACCGCCAAGACCATCGCGATCACGCCGGAGGTGCAGGCGAGGCTTGGCATCAGCGCAACCGTGCTCTCGCCCGCCGAACTGGTCCACGCGATCCTGTTGGCGCCGGTCGACCTGCTCTATAACGGCGGCATCGGCACCTATGTCAAATCCAGCCGCGAGAGCCATCTGCAAGTGGGCGATCGCGCCAACGACGCGGTGCGCGTCAACGGCGCCGAACTGCGCTGCAAGGTGGTGGGCGAAGGCGGCAACCTTGGCTTCACGCAGCTTGGCCGCATCGAGTTCGCGCTCAATGGCGGGCGCATCAACACCGATGCGATCGACAACTCTGCCGGCGTCGATTGCTCCGACCATGAGGTCAATATCAAGATTCTCCTGGGGCTGGTGGTGGCGGACGGCGAGATGACCGAGAAGCAACGCAACAAGCTGCTCGCGGAAATGACTGACGAAGTCGGCTTGCTGGTGCTCGAGGACAACTACTATCAAAGCCAGGCACTGTCGGTTGCCGGGCGCACCGCCGCGGCGCTGCTCGACGCGGAGGGCCGGCTGATCCGGTGGCTGGAGCGCGCCGGCCGCCTCAAGCGCGCGCTGGAATTCCTCCCGACCGAGGACGAACTGGGTGAGCGCAAGGCCGCCGGGCTGGGCCTCACCTCGCCCGAGCGCGCGGTGCTGCTGGCCTACAGCAAGATGTGGCTGTACGACGAGCTGCTCACGTCCGCGCTGCCGGAGGACCCGCTGGTGGCCGGCCTCCTGCCCGCCTATTTCCCGCAGCCGCTGCGCGAGCGGCACGCCGACACCATGCTGCGCCATCCCTTGCGCCGGGAGATCCTGGCCACGCACCTCACCAACACGCTGGTCAACCGCATCGGCGCCACCTTTGTCCACCGCATGCAGGAAGAAACCGATGCGCGGCCCGCGGACATCGTACGTGCCTGCCTGATTGCGCGCGACGTGTTCGGCCTGGACCCGCTCTGGCTGCGCATCGATGCGCTGGACAACCAGGTCGGCGATGACGTGCAGGCGCGCATGTTCGCCGCCGTGGGACGGCTGCTGGAGCACGCCAGCCTGTGGTTCCTGCGGCATCCGCACGCGGGCGGCCCCACCGATGGCGACAGCGCGCGCTACGCCGAAGCCGCGGCCTGGCTCACACCCCAGCTGCCCGCACTGCTGGCCGGGCCGGAGGCCGCCGCGCTGGCGCAATGGCGGCAGGACCTGAGCCAGTCCGGCGTGGACGATGAACTGGCCCTGCGCGTAGCCGCGGGAGAGATCTCCGCGGCGGCACTGGATATCGCGGAGGTGGCGGCGGCCACGCAGCGCAGCCTGGCGCTGGTGGCGGGTGTCTATTTCGCGCTCGATACGGAGTTCAGTTTTGGCTGGCTGCGCGAACGCGCCCTGGCTTTGCCAGCCGACAGCCATTGGGACCTGCTGGCGCGCACCACGACGCTCGAAGACCTCGGCCGCCTCAAGCGCGCGCTCACGGTCAGCGTGCTGGCGCAGCCACAGGCCCTGGATACGCCGGCACAACTGATCGAGGCATGGCGCGGCGGGCGCCAGGCGCAGATCGAGCGTTTCTCGCGCATGCTGGCGGATCAGCGCGCATCGGGCGCGGCGGGCTTGTCGATGCTGTCGGTGGCGGTACGGGAAATCGGCTTGCTGGAGCGCAGCCAGCAAGCCGGGTAGACGCGGGCGCGGCCGATTGGCGACAATGGGGGCCTTAGCCAGCGCGCTTGCACCGGATCTCCGATGAACAAACCCGTCAAAGCCGCGATTGCCGCGGCGATCGTCGTCGCTGCCACCAGCTACGCCAGCCCCTACTGGGCGCTCTACCAGATGCGCTCTGCCATCGAAACGCGCGATGCCGACAAGTTCTCCCGCTATGTCGACTATCCGGCCCTGCGCGAGAGCCTGAAGGCGCAGCTGACGTTGTCCCTGCAGCAAAAGCTCGGCACGTCCGCCTTGCAGAACATGCCCTTTGCCGGCATCGGGCAGGCAATCGGCCAGGCGGTCATCAACACCATGATCGACACCATGGTGTCGCCCGCCGGCGTCATGGCGCTCATGGCCGGCGAGAAGCCCGCCACAGCGCCGCAGCCAGCACCGCCCGCGCGCCCCGCCCCCGCACCAGCGGAAAACAAGGGCGAACCAGCGGGGTCCGCCAAGGAGGAAGCCGCCAAGGACGCGCTCAAGTACAGTTTGTCCTATCGGGCGCTGAACACCGTGGAAGCCTCGGCCACCAAGGACAATGGCGACCGCATTCTCATTGGCCTGACGCGCCAGGGCATATGGACGTGGAAATGGAGCAGCGTCGTGCTGCCGGAGCTTTCCAAGCCATAGGCCATATTTGGCCTATGGCCCCTTTTGGACCCTAGGCTTTGAGCCGGGACTCACCGGCCCCATTTCGCCTCGAGCAGCACCGCCGCCTTGATGGCGTCGATGGTCTCCTCTTCGGTCTTGAAATCGCCCAGCAGCCGCTTGGACTTGCCGCTGAGCACTGCCGCCTGGAGCGCCTTGCCGGATGCCTCCGACGTACCCGGACTCCAGCAATAGCGCGCCGTCCATGAGCCATCCTGCAAACGCTCGGCCACCCAGATGACGCGGAAATCCTCGAACACTACCCCGAAAGGCTCGTCTTCGTTCATTGCAACCTCCACAACACGCGATCGCTCCCCTCGAACACCACGGCCGTGCGCGCGTGCCGTGTCAGCATCATCGCCCGGCCGGGATCGGCATCTGGCCGGGTGATACGTCGCCGTCGGAGCGGCGATCTGGTTGATCAGGGCTAGCGGCCATGCTCTGCCACTACCTTGTTTTCGCGAGATGCTAGCACGCGGCCTCGCCGCTGTGTCCGCCATGGCGCACGCAGCGCGCCAGGCGCACCGCCACTCGGATCGTGGCCTCTAGTCGGCGGGGATCTCGTGGCTGCCGTGTGTCAGAAGGCTCCCAGGGCTGTCGCCGAGCACGCGCGGCCTGCGCGGCTGCAACTCCAGGCCCAGGCGGATGAGCAGCTCGAACGCATCCGCCAGCAGATGCTGCTGGCGCGGCAACAAGCTGGCATAGGGCATGTCGTAGATGGACTGGTGCGAGCCACGCGCGCCTTTGAGGCCACGATCGCGGGCCATGTCGGACAATAGCGCGGCAAAGCCGTTCAGGTCCTCGGCGGCCAGAGCGGTGTTGAGCACCGCGGCCAGCACATGGGGCGGTGACGAACCCCACCCCATGGCATCGGCATTTGCGGCGGATTCTTCGGAAGCATCGAATGAGTTCATACCCGGATTAACGACAGCGATCCCGCGCCATGTAGGCTGGCCGGCGAAACTTCTGCCCGAGCCAATGCATGGCCAGGAAGGCCAGGCAGGCCACCAGGATCAATCAGTCAGCTTGCGGCATAGGCAACATGGTCCACCGTCGCATCGATCAGCCGGCAAGCGCGTGCCTGCGCCCGGTCAGCGACTTCCATGAGTTCACCCTGCTCATGCCCCACCCACGACTGCAGCGGTGACGGATTGCGCACCGCGCCTTTGGCCTCCTGGACGATCGAGGCACTCACCAGGCATCCGCGCTCATGTTGCTGTACCGAGATCAAAATCACGTAGCCCCGGTAATGCTGTGTTCTGGATTCATTCATTGCGTCTCCCTTTGCCGGCCATCGTAGCATGCCGCAGCGCAGCGTCCGGCCAGCCGGGGCCAGGGGCTGCCGGGCCTAGGTCCGGTCCTGCGGACGATCCTGTGGGCGGCGCCCCATGCGCCAGACATTGGGCGGCTCGCCGTGGGCGGCATTCTGGAACATCCAGGCGCCGCAGGCCGTGCAGCGCCAGGGCCGGTCCACCCAGCGCGAGTTGATGTCCATGCCGAGTGCGCCCGCACCCGATGCAGCCAGGTTCTCATGCGGCTCCACCGTGGTCGGCGCACCAACGAGAAGATGGCAGAGATCGCAAGCGTGCATGCCTTACTCCAACGAAACGCTCACTCCAGCGAGGGCGGAGTGGCAAAGGGATCGGCGCTCTGCTGGCCCGGCACCTCGGCCAGGTCGAACTCGTCACGCGCCTTGTCCACCACGGCCCGGATACTCCTCTCATAACCCGCGGCATTGCCGAAGGCCTTCATATCCCAGTTGCGCCCGCGCGCATCGCGCGCATGCGCTTGCGGTGCCGGCACCCGGATCTTCGCGCCGTCCTCCACAATGTCATCGATGCGCTGGATGCGCCGGCTCACCTCGTCCTGCAAGGCCCTGGCAGCACGTTCGCGTTTAGCCATCCCCTACTCCTATCCTATGCGTTGCACGCGGTAAACGGCATCCGGCCAAACCAGTGCCCCGGGACCCTGCGCACAGCAAACGTCTGCCGGAAAGGACATGCACACCGCGCGGTCGATGGCTTGATTGTAGAGTCCGCCGCCCCTTCGCGACAAACCTGATTGACCTGGGACGGCCTAGCCGGACGCCGATAGCATCGCTATACTGTATATTCATACAGTATTTTCTGAGTGAAGCTATGTTCACCTGCGATCCTGGCATCATCTATCTCTACGCCCGCAACACCGGCCACACCCACGACCCCCACGGCACGGCCATCGCGTGCCAGACCCTGACCGTGGACGACCCGCTGCTCACGGCGGATACCTGGAACCCGGAGGCCGAGGCCGCCGCGCAGGCCGCCGGTGCAACGCTCTATCTGATGGGCATCGACACCGCCGCACTCAAGGCCCTGCCCCGTCCTATCGACAGCCTGGTGATCGAGCACGATGGGGCGCGGCTGCGCTTCGCGCTCGCGGAAGGCATCGACCTTCTCGATGCGAGATCGCTACGCGTGCGCACACGGGGCGAGCGCCACTATGCCACTCGCGAAGAGCCGGCCGATCCGTATTGGGCCACATGGGGCAAGGCGACTTCATCGGCCAGGCGTGACTCGCCGGCGAGGTAATGAAGGGAGACTGCGTGTCAGCGGTGGCAGCGTCGATCCGAAGAGATTCAGGCGAATTCGACGATGCTTGTTGCCACGTGTTTTTGCCGGGCTATTTGTCGGGCTAGATGCTGGCGTTTTGAACAGACAACAAAAAACCCGCACAACAAATGCTGTGCGGGTTTTTCTTAATACTGGTCGGGGCGAGAGGATTTGAACCTCCGACCACCTGCACCCCATGCAGGTACGCTACCAGGCTGCGCTACGCCCCGAAAGAAAAAGATTATATCAGAAGCTTTTTAAAAATGGCTAGTCATTAGTGCACTTTTTATTCGTGCTTCGCGATCTGTTGAAGCTGCGCGAGCAGGTGCTGCACTTCCACCAGTTCGTTGCGCAGGCTGTTGAGGTCGAGCGAAAAAACCGGCGCTTCACCGGCGGCTTCCGCGGCCAGCGCTTGTTCGTCCTCGGTGGCGGCATGGCTGTGCTGCCGCCCTTCGTCGAGGCGATTGCGGGCACCGTTGATCGTGAAGCCCTGCTCGTACAGCAGGTCGCGGATGCGCCGGATCAGCAGGACTTCATGATGCTGGTAGTAGCGCCGGTTGCCGCGTCGCTTGACGGGCTTGAGCTGCGTGAACTCCTGCTCCCAGTAGCGCAGCACATGCGGCTTGACGGCGCAAAGCTCGCTGACTTCCCCAATGGTGAAGTAGCGTTTGGCGGGAATCGGCGGCAACAAGATGCGTTCGCTGGATCTTTCCGACATACGGTGAATGGGCGGGCTTCAGGCCGTGCCGGGAGAGGTTGTGGTGTTCGCGCGGGCTAGCGCGCGAACAAGGGGGATACACGGATTCAGCAGGATAACGAGTCGTCGCGCTGCTGGCAAACGATCAGCCTGGCACCGCCACCAGGCCGGCACGCTCTTCCACCAGGCCCTTGAGCTTCTGGCTGGCATGGAAAGTCACCACGCGTCGTGCCGTGATAGGAATGATCTCGCCCGTCTTGGGATTGCGGCCGGGACGTTGCGGCTTGTCGCGCAGCTGGAAATTGCCGAAGCCGGAGAGCTTGACGCTGTCGCCTTGTTCCAGCGCTTCGCGAATCACGTCGAAGAAAGCTTCGACCATGTCCTTGGACTCGCGCTTGTTGAGACCGACCTGGTCGAACAGCATTTCAGCAAGCTCGGCCTTCGTGAGGGTCGGCACTTCAGCGACGCGAGCGTCGGACGTATCGTCGTCGAGCGAGGCTGCCTGGCGGTCGCCTGCTTCACCCATTGCAGAGGCCATGAGATACGCGTGTCGATCGTTCATTGTCATTCAGTGTGGCGATCCGCCCGGATGCGGAAGTCCGGGCGCTCCATTGTCATGTCAGCTGGTGGATCAGCCGCGCATCCGCGCCTGGAATGCAGCGCTGGCGGCTTCGACCATGCAACGCACCGCGCTGTCGACGGTTTCGTCCTGGAGGGTCGCCCCAGTATCTTGCAAGGTCAAGCGGAACGCAAGGCTTTTCTCGTCCGCGCCAATGGCCGCCGATGCTGCCTTCGGGCGGAACTCGTCGAACAGCACCAGGCTCTGGCAATAGCGTGCGGAGCCCTGTTTTTCCAGGGCTTCGCGCATGGCGTCGAGCAGGTCCTGCACGCGCACCGACTGCTTTACCACCAGTGCCAGGTCACGTACGGCGGCCGGGAACTTGGAGATTTCGGTGTAGCCCGGCAGGCCCGTTTCACGCAGTGCCAGCAGGTCCAGTTCGAACACGACCGGCGCTTGCGTCAGTTCGTACTCCTGCAGCCAGCGCGGATGCAGTTCGCCGATCACGCCGGCCACCTTGCCGTCGATCACCACTTGCGCGGCGCGGCCCGGATGCAGCGCGGGATGCGATACCGGCTCGAAGCGCGCGACGCGCGGGAACAGCAAGGCCTCGACATCGCCCTTGACGTCGAAGAAGTCCACCGGGCGGGTGGCGATGCCCCACTGCTCGTCGAAGGCCGGGCCGTAGGCAATGCCGCCTGCAACCATCGGCTGGCGATAGCCGGCCACGGTCAGGCCGCCATCGGCGACCGCTTCATCGCGATGGAACACGCGGCCCACTTCGAACATCCGCACGCGCGATGCCTTGCGGTTGAGGTTGTAGCGCACCTTGTCGAGCAGGCCACCGATCAGCGTGGAACGCATCACCGCCAGCTGGCTGGCGATCGGGTTCAGCAGGCGGATCGGGTTGTCGTTGCCGGCAAAATCGCGCTCCCACTTTTCTTCGACGAAGGCGAAGTTGATCACCTCCTGGTAGTCGCGCGCGGCAATCGCGTGGCGCACAGCGTGGGTCGAGCGGCGTGCTTCGTCGGTCGGGCGCATCTCGCTTTCGGCGATCGGCGGACGTGCCGGGATGCGCTCGAAGCCATAGATGCGGGCCACTTCCTCGATCAGGTCTTCCTCGATCTCGATATCGAAGCGATAGCTCGGCGGCGTAACCACGAACACTTCGCCGTCCGCGCCTTGCTCGCGGGTGAACGGCAGCTGCAGGCGCTGGAAGACGTCGGCGATGACCGCAGGCGACAGCTCGATGCCAAGCACGCGCTCGGCGCGCGCCACGCGCAGGCGCACCGGCTTGCGCTGCGGCAGGTTGACGATGAGGTCGTCGACCGGGCCTGCCTGGCCACCGCAGATCTCGAGGATCAGCGCGCTGATGCGCTCGATATGCTCAACCGTGGTGGCGTAGTCCACGCCACGCTCGAAGCGATGCCCGGCATCGGTCGAGAAGTTGAAGCGGCGCGAGCGGCCCTGGATGGATTGCGGCCACCAGAAGGCGGCTTCGAGGTAGATGTTGGTGGTGTCGAGCGTCACGGCGGTGCTGTCGCCGCCCATGATGCCGGCCAGGCTCTCGATCTCCTTGTCGTCGGCGATCACGCCGACCTGCTCGTCGAGCTCCACGGTATTGCCGTTGAGCAGCTTGAGCTGTTCGCCCTTGCGGCCCCAGCGCACATCCAGCCCGCCGTGGATCTTGTCCAGGTCGAAGACGTGCGAGGGACGGCCGAGCTCGAGCATCACGTAGTTGGAGATGTCGACCAGTGCGGAGATGCTGCGCTGCCCTGCCCGCTCCAGGCGCTGCACCATCCATGCCGGCGTGGCCGCGCGCGCGTTCACGCCGCGGATCACACGGCCCGAGAAGCGGCCGCACAGGTCGGGGGCCGAGATCTTCACTGGCAGCTTGTCGGCCAGCGTCACGGCAACCGGCTTCATCTCCGGCAGGTGCAGCGCGGCACCGGTCAGCGCGGCGACTTCGCGCGCCACGCCGTGAATCGACAGGCAGTCGGCCTTGTTGGGGGTGAGCTTGATGACGAAGACCTGGTCATCCAGGTCCAGGTACTCGCGAATGTCCATGCCGATCCTGGCATCTTCGGGCAGAAGCATCAGGCCGCCGTGGTCCTCCGACAGCTTGAGCTCGCGCGCCGAGCAGAGCATGCCGAAGCTGTCCACGCCGCGCAGCTTGCCCACCTTGATCTCGAACGGCTTGCCGCCCGCCTCGGACGGCGGCAGCACCGCGCCGACCAGCGCGCAAGGCACCAGCACGCCGGGCGCCACATTGGGCGCGCCGCAAACGATCTGCAGGGTCTCGCCGGTGCCGGCATCGACCTGGCAAACGTTGAGACGGTCGGCGTTGGGATGGCGCTCGGTGGAAAGCACGCGCGCCACCACCACCTTGTTGAAAGGCGGCGCGACCGGGCCGACCTCTTCCACTTCCAGCCCGGCCATGGTCAGGCTGTGCGAGAGCGCATCGGTGGAAATCTTGTCGGGATTGACGAAACTGCGAAGCCAGGATTCCGAGAATTGCATGGCGCTTCTGATCCGGTAAGTATTCTGTTCTGTGGTGTCGGTGACGATGTGCTCTGGCGCGGATACGCGCCTCAGGCGAACTGGCGCAGGAAACGCGCGTCGCCTTCGAAGAACAGGCGCAGATCGTTGATGCCGTAGCGGAGCATGGTCAGGCGTTCAAGGCCGGAACCGAAGGCAAAGCCGATATAGCGCTCGGGGTCCAGGCCCATATTGCGCAGCACATTGGGGTGCACCTGGCCCGAGCCGGAAATCTCCAGCCACTTGCCGTTGCCGAAGGCCATGTCGATTTCCGCCGACGGTTCGGTGAACGGGAAGTACGAGGGGCGGAAACGCACCTGGATGTCATCGCGCTCGAAGAACTTGCGCAGGAAGTCCGTGTACACGCCCTTGAGGTCTGCAAAGCTCACGTCATCGCCGATCCACAGGCCTTCGACCTGGTTGAACATCGGCGAGTGCGTGGCGTCGCTGTCGACGCGGTAAGTACGGCCGGGGCAGATCACCTTGATCGGCGGCATCTCGCGGCCCTTGTACTTCTCCACGTGCATGCGCGCGTAGCGCACCTGCATCGGGCTGGTGTGGGTACGCAGCAGCAGCAACTTGCCCTCGCTGTCGCGGCCGTCCACATAGAAGGTGTCCTGCATCGAACGG
The DNA here is from genome assembly GCF_054515855.1 of Cupriavidus sp. PET2-C1. NCBI lineage: Bacteria > Pseudomonadati > Pseudomonadota > Betaproteobacteria > Burkholderiales > Burkholderiaceae > Cupriavidus > Cupriavidus sp. PET2-C1. The sequence goes on along the minus strand of NZ_CM137259.1, from coordinate 1,542,265 downwards.
GCCGGATGGTTGTCCGGGTTGTTCAACGCGGTGAAGTTCATCCAGTCCGTTTCGATTTCGGGGCCATCGGCCACATCGAAGCCCACCGAGCCGAAGATCTGCTCGACGCGCTCCCAGGTGCGCATCACCGGGTGCAGGCTGCCACGGGCAACCGCGCGGCCCGGCAGCGTGACGTCGATGGCTTCGGCGGCCAGCCGCGCGTTCATCAGCGCATCGGCCAGCGCCTGGCGGCGTGCCTGCAGCGCGGCCTCGACCTGCTGCTTGGCCTGGTTGATGCGCGCGCCTTCGCTCTTGCGCGTTTCCGGATCGAGCTTGCCGAGGCTCTTGAGCAGCTCGGTGAGCGCACCGGTCTTGCCGAGAAAGCGGGCTTTCTCGTTTTCCAGCGTGGCGTTGTCGTTGGCTGCAGCGAAGGCGGCCTGGGCGTCGGCGACGATTTGATCCGGATCCAGAGACATGGCGGCGGTCGGCGATAAATTTGGCGTCCGGGTCACGCTGGGCCCGGGCGTGGGTTGGCACTAAGTGCGATGTAGGTGCAGAGCCCGCGCGGCACCGGGGGCGGCGCGGGCTTCGTTTCGGATGTCGTCTTGCATCGAACCGGGAACGGCGCGCGAAACGGTATCCGAAATGAAAACGGGGCTCGGTGAGGAGCCCCGTTTCTGCAGGTCCGGCCGAACCGCCATCGCGGCGACAAGCGCTGCTCAGGCAAATTTGGCGGAAATGCTGTCGACCTTGCGGTCGGTGCTTGCCCGGGGAACCACACTAGACACTAGCGTCTAGCATGGCACCCCGAAGCCGGCATCAGGCAACGGTGGCTTTCACCTGGTTGACGATGGCGGCAAAGGCAGGCTTGTCATGAATAGCCATGTCCGACAGCACCTTGCGGTCCAGCTCAATCGAAGCCCGCTTCAGGCCGTTCATGAACACGCTGTAGGTCATGCCATGCTCACGCGAAGCAGCATTGATACGCGCAATCCAGAGAGCGCGGAACACGCGCTTCTTGTTGCGGCGATCGCGGTATGCGTACTGGCCAGCACGCATGACCGCCTGCTTGGCGATACGGTAGACGTTATTACGACGGCCGCGGAAACCCTTGGCGGCGACGATGACTTTCTTGTGGCGGGCCCGTGCAGTGACCCCACGTTTTACTCGAGGCATGTAATGCTCCTTTCGTTTTCGTTAGGGTTATGCGTAAGGCATCATTGCGCGAACGGCCTTCAGGTTCGTCTCATGGACGTCCTGGGTGCCGCGCAACTGGCGCTTATTCTTGGTGGTCTTCTTGGTCAAGATGTGACGCTTGAAGGCCTGGCCACGCTTGAACGAACCATTCGGACGCGCAGTAAAGCGCTTGGAGGCGCTTTTCTTGGTCTTCATCTTCGGCATGAAATACTCCAGCTTCTATGACATGCATGCAGGTGGCCAGCTAGCGCCGACACTTGCAAAACCCGCATCCACTTATTGTTGCGCTAAAGCCGCGTGCGGCCTCTGCGCTGCTTTCGCACGACGCCGCGCCCGGAGGGATTCCCCTCCGGGCCGCAGCGACGCGCAAAATCTTACTTCTTCTTCTTGGGAGACAGCACCATCACCATCTGGCGGCCTTCCATCTTCGGCATCTGCTCGACCTGGCCAACTTCTTCCAGATCCGCCTTCAGGCGTTCGAGCACACGCGCGCCGATTTCCTGGTGCGCCATCTCACGGCCGCGGAAACGCAGCGTGATCTTGGTCTTGTCGCCGTCTTCGAGAAAGCGCTTCAGGTTGCGCAGCTTGACGTTGTAGTCGCCATCATCCGTACCCGGCCGGAACTTGACTTCCTTGACCTGGATGATCTTCTGCTTCAGCTTGGCGTCGTGCGCGCGCTTGGCTTCCTCGTACTTGAACTTGCCGTAATCCATGATACGGGCAACCGGCGGCACCGCTGTAGGAGCGATTTCCACCAAGTCCAAGTCCTTATCCTCAGCCAGGCGGAGCGCGTCCATGAACTTGACGATGCCGAGCTGCTCGTTATCAACCCCGACCAAGCGCAATTCGGGTGCGCTGATTTCGCGATTGATGCGATGACCTTTGTCTGTAGCGATGTTGCGTTACCTCAAGAAGACAAAAAACAAGCCGTGCTCATCCCATCAGGCTTTGCTGGCTACGTCCTGTTGCAGACGCTCCACAAACGCGGAGACGGACATCACGCCCAGATCCACGTTGCCACGGGCACGCACGGCCACTTGACTGGCATCCCGTTCTTTGTCGCCCACTACCAGGAGGTAGGGAATCTTCTGAAGGGAATGCTCGCGGATTTTATACGTAATTTTCTCGTTACGCAAATCCGCCTTAGCCCTAAATCCTTGTTTTTGCAGCAGTTGCACGACGTTTTCGGCATATTCCGCCTGCGAGTCGGCAATATTCAGCACCAGGACCTGCTCTGGCGCCAGCCAGGCGGGCAGTGCGCCGGCGTGGTTTTCCAGCAAGATGCCCAGGAAGCGCTCGAAAGAGCCCAGGATGGCCCGGTGCAGCATGACCGGGCGCTTGCGCGAGTTGTCTTCGGAGACGTATTCGGCATCCAGGCGCTCCGGCAGCACCAGGTCCAGCTGCAGCGTGCCGCATTGCCAAGACCGGCCGATGGCGTCCTTGATATGGTATTCGACCTTGGGACCATAGAAGGCGCCCTCGCCCGGCAGCTCTTCCCACTCCACGCCGCAGGCGCGCAGCGCCAGGCGCAGGCCTTCCTCGGCGTGATCCCAGACTTCGTCCGAACCGGCGCGCTGATCCGGGCGCAGCGACAACTTGACCGCGATATCCTTGAAGCCGAAATCGTCGTACACGGAGAACGCCAGTTCGTTGAAAGCCTTGGCCTCCGCGACGATCTGCTCTTCCGTGCAGAAAATGTGCGCGTCATCCTGCACAAAGCCACGCACGCGCATCAGCCCGTGCAGCGCGCCGGAGGGCTCGTTGCGATGGCAGGCGCCGAACTCGGCCAGGCGCAGCGGCAGGTCGCGGTAGGAGCGCAGGCCGTGATTGAAAATCTGCACATGGCCAGGGCAGTTCATCGGCTTGATCGCGTAGTCGCGCTTCTCCGACTCCGTGACGAACATGTTCTCCTTGTAGTTCTGCCAGTGGCCTGACTTCTCCCACAGCGAACGATCCATCACTTGCGGCGTGCGCACTTCTTCATAGCCGGCCTGCGTCAGGCGGCCACGCATGTACTGCTCCACCGCCTGCCACACCTGCCAGCCCTTCGGGTGCCAGAACACCATGCCCGGCGCCTCTTCCTGCAGGTGGAACAGGTCGAGCAGCTTGCCCAGCTTGCGGTGGTCGCGCTTCTCGGCCTCTTCCAGCATGTGCAGGTAGGCTTCCTGGTCTTCCTTCTTGGCCCAGGCCGTGCCATAGATGCGCTGAAGCATCTCGTTCTTGGCGTCGCCGCGCCAGTAGGCACCCGCCACCTTCATCAGCTTGAAGACCTTGAGCTTGCCCGTGGACGGCACGTGCGGCCCGCGGCAGAGGTCGACGAACTCGCCTTCGCGATACAGGCCGATCTCCTGGTCCTGCGGGATCGAGGCGATGATCTCGGCCTTGTACTTCTCGCCCATCGACTCGAACAGCTTCACGGCCTCGTCGCGGCTCCAGACTTCGCGCGTTACCTTCTCGTCCTTCTTGGCGAGCTCGGCCATCTTCTTCTCGATGGCAACCAGGTCCTCGGGCGTGAAGGGGCGCTTGTAGGCGAAGTCGTAGTAGAAGCCGTTCTCGATCACCGGGCCGATCGTCACCTGCGCCTCGGGATACAGCGCCTTGACAGCGTAGGCCAGCAAGTGCGCCGTCGAGTGACGGATCACATCAACGCCATCGGCATCCTTGTCCGTGACGATGGCCAGAGCAGCATCGCGCTCGATGAGGAAGCTGGTGTCGACCATCTGCCCATCCACCTTGCCCGCCAGGGCAGCCTTGGCCAGGCCCGAGCCAATGCTCTGCGCCACTTCGGCCACCGTTACCGGGCCGGGGAATTCGCGTCGGGAACCATCCGGCAGCGTGATTGCGATCATCTTGCACCTCATCAGAAATCCACCCGCCGGCGCCGTACGGCCGGCAAGCGAATAAAAAGCATCTTGTAGCGCCGGGCTCATGCCACTTCATGCAATCAGCATGAGCCAGACAGCGGGGACTTCGCTCGGATCCACCCACGGGCGACCGAGCAGGATAGCAGGGAGCCAATAAGCGACAGACGAAAAAAAACGCAGCCAAGGCTGCGTTGTTTTTCGATTTAACCCCAATCCACCGGGTCCGAAGGCGCACCTCGACTACTGTCGCTAATTAGCGGTAGTAGTTCGCTGTGTCTTGAACATGGCGCCTTTTCCGTTCCAGGTTATCGGGATCAACCGGACTGCTTCGGTACTGCTTACTGCTATGCGTTGGTAGGCTCGATTGGACTCGAACCAACGACCCCCACCATGTCAAGGTGGTGCTCTAACCAGCTGAGCTACGAGCCTATGGTACTGCTTGAAACTAACCGCTGTATGCGCCTGCTGCACTGCGCCTACGTCTTACTGCTTGTTCGTTGGTAGGCTCGATTGGACTCGAACCAACGACCCCCACCATGTCAAGGTGGTGCTCTAACCAGCTGAGCTACGAGCCTACGGAGAACGAAAGTATAGCATCACTTTCTTTTCGCTTGCAAGACCCCCACCACATCTTCGATCAAACCGAGTGCGCGCTGCAACTGCGTGGCCTCGGAAACCTCGGCGGTAAACTGCATCCGCGCGACGCCTTTGCTCGACAGCGTCTTCACGCCGGTGACATTGATCTTCTCGCGCGACAGCACTTCGGAGATGTCACGCAGCAGCCCTTGCCGGTCGATCGCCTCCACGTGGATGTCCACCGGATAGACGGCATCGCTGCGCTTGCCCCACTCGGTATGGATCACGCGCTCCGGCGCGCGCGCCGAGAGCTGCCCGAAGGTGTGGCAGGTGCGGCGATGGATCGAGACGCCGCGCCCGCGCGTGACGAAGCCCACGATCTCGTCCGGCGGCGCCGGCTTGCAGCATTTGGACATCTGCGTGAGCAGCGAATCCACGCCCACCACCAGCACACCGCTCTTGGCGCCACGCGCCACGCTGGTGGCGCGGCTCTTCTTGGTGACGGCCTCTTCCTCGCTCTGCACCACCGCGGCTTCGCCCTCGGGGTGCCGCAGCGCCTGCTCCACATGGCGCAGGCTGAACTCATCCTTGGCGACCGCGGCGAACAGGTCGTCCGGCGTCTTGAAACCCAGCCGCGCGGCAAGGTCATCCAAGTTGACAGCGGTCTTGCCCTCGCGCTGCAAGGTCTTGTCGATCAGCGCGCGGCCTTGCGACATGGTCTCTTGCGAATCCAGCGCATTGAACCAGGCGCGCACCTTGGCGCGCGCCCGCGGGCTGGCCAGGTAGCCTAGTTCCGCGTTGAGCCAGTCGCGTGACGGGCCGCCCTGCTTGACGGCAATGATGTCCACCGTTTGCCCATTCTTCAGCGGCGTGTTCAGCGGCACCATGGTGCCGTCCACGCGCGCGCCGCGGCAGCGATGGCCCAGGTCCGTATGCAGGTAGTACGCGAAATCCACCGGCGTAGCGCCCTGCGGCAACGCCACCACGCGCGCCTGCGGCGTCAGCACGTAGATGTGGTCGTCGATGGCCGCGTGCTTGAGCTGCTCCCACGGCGACTCGTCGTGCGCAACCGAATGATCGGCGTCGTCCTTCCACGCCAGCAGCTGGCGCAGCCACGCGATCTTCTCGTCGTAGCGTTCGCTGGCGGAGAACTGGCCGCTATAACCCTTGCTGCCCGCTTCCTTGTAGCGCCAGTGCGCGGCCACGCCGTACTCGGCGAAGTGATGCATCTCCTGGGTGCGGATCTGCACCTCGAAGGCGCGCCCGTCGTCGCCGATCACGACCGTGTGCAGCGACTTGTAGCCGTTCGATTTGGGCCGGGAAATGTAGTCATCGAACTCGCGCGGAATCGGCTGCCAGATATGGTGCACGATGCCCAGCACGGTGTAGCAATCCTTGATGTCGTCGACGATCACGCGGAAGGCTCGCACATCGTAGAGATCGGCGAAGTCGAGCTCCTTGCCGCGCATCTTCTTCCAGATGCTGTAGATATGCTTGGGCCGCCCGCTCACCTCGGCGCGGATCTCGGCCGATGCCAGCTCGGACTGTAGCCGCGCGATGGCGCTGGCGATATAGCCTTCGCGCTCGATGCGTTTTTCGTCGAGCAGCCGCGCGATGCGCTTGTAGGTGTCGGGCTGCTCGAAGCGGAATGCCAGGTCCTCCAGCTCCCACTTCATCTGCCAGATCCCGAGCCGGTTGGCCAGCGGCGCGTAGATGTCCAGCGTTTCGCGCGCGACGCCCGGCAGCGGCTGCGCCTTGACCTGCGCCAGCCAGCGCAGCGTCTGCAGCCGCGAGGCGAGGCGCACCAGCACCACGCGGATGTCCTGCGCGAAGGCCAGCAGCATCTTGCGCAGCGCCTCCACCTGCTCCTGGCGCGCGGCGATTTCGTCCTTGGTGGTTTCAGGCGCGCCGCTGTGGCCCACCGCGATCGCGCCGATGCGCAACAACTGCCGCACCCCCTTGACCAGCCCCGCCACCTCTTCGCCGAAGAGCGGCTCGATTTCCTCCTCGCTGCCAGGCACGAACGCGGCCAGCGCAAACAGGCAGGCCGCCGCGCGCGCGGCATCGTCGACGCGCAGGCCGTCGAGAATGCGCAGCATGCCCTCGGCATGCGAGAGCACGGTTTCGCCGGTGGGCAGCAACGCCGCGCTGCCGCGCTCGCGCACGAACGCCAGGGCGCGCTCCACCAGCCCGGCATCGGGCGTGCCGGCAATCTGCCCGGTCAGGTCAGTCGACGTCACCATCTCGCTGCCCCAGCCTTACTTGAGCGCGGCGGTGACCACCACTTCGATCAGGTACTGCGGATTGGCCAGGCGAGCCTCCACGGTGGCGCGCGGGGGCGTATGGCCCTGCACCACCCACGCGTCCCAGACTTCGTTCATGATGCCGATCTGGTCGACGTCGGTGAGGAAGATCTGGCACGAGAGAATCCGGCTCTTGTCGCTGCCCGCTTCGTTCAAGAGGCGCTCGATATGTCCCAGCACCTCGGCGGTCTGGCCACGCAGGTCCGCGCCGGGATCGACTTCCGGCACCTGGCCGGCGAGGTAGACCACGCCGTTGTAGATCGCGTATTCGGACAGGCGCTTGCCCACGTGGGCGCGCTTCAGTTCATTGGTACTCATGGCAATACTTTCGTCGTCGGGTAAAACATCAAGATCATCGGGGCCAGGCAGCGCGTCTCGCTTCAGCCCGCGCCCAGGAAAAACTGCTTGGCGATGGCCACTTGCGCGGGATCGATGAACGTCGGGGCATGCCCCACATCCGGCACTTCCACGGCGGTCACGTTGCGCCCGCGCGCCACCATTTCCGCCACCGTCTCGCGCGTGAGCAGGTCGGACTGCGCACCGCGCACCAACAGCGTGGGCGCCTGGATGGCCTCGAACATCTGCCACAGCGCTGCCTCGCCCGCGCTCACCTGCTCGGGCGTGGTCTCGCGGAACGGCACCGCCATCGCCGGATCGTAATGCAAGCCCCATTCCAGGCCTTCCGCGCCCTGCACGGGCTTGAGGATGGCGCCGTTGAGCTCGCGCCATTGCTCGGGCGTGTGCCGGCCAAAAGACGCGCTGATGGTCTGAAGGTAAGCCAGGCCTTCCTCGAAGGTCTTGAAGCGCACCGGCAGGCCCAGGTAGGCACCGATGCGCTCCACCGCCGAGGCGGCGATGCGCGGGCCCACGTCGTTGAGCAGCAGCTTGCGCACCGGCGACTTGGGCAGGCCCGCCAGTCCCATGCCGATCAGGCCGCCCATCGAGGTGCCAAACCAGTCGACCTGCTCGACATTGAGCCGGGCGATCAGGGTGACCATATCGGACACGTACTGCGGCGCCACGTAGCGGCGCGGGTCCGCGAGCCAGTCCGAGCGGCCGCGCCCGACCACGTCGGGGCACACCACACGGTACTCGCCGCACAAGGCGGCCGCAACGGTGTCGAAGTCGCGGCCGGTGCGCGTCAGGCCATGCACGCACATCAGCACCCGGGGATTGGTGGGATCGCCCCACTCGTGATAGGCCATGCGGTGAAGACCCGCGGGGCTGATGCACTGGACGAAGCCGAGGCGCGGACTGACTGACGACATCTGAACTCCCTGGCAAGACGGTAGCAAGAATGGCGCCGCCGGCATGGTGGCGCCCGGGTTGGGCAAAGGTGGATTGTACGCTGCAGCAGTTACAATGCCACAGCATCGGGGTTCTCGCCGCCATGCCTTTGCCGCTGGCGCGCGACGGGTCCCTCGCGCAGTCCAATTCCAACGTGCAAAGCACTCCGACGAAAGGGCAAACATGCTTAAAGGCAAGACGGCACTGGTCACAGGTTCCACCAGCGGTATCGGGCTCGGCATCGCACAGGCGCTGGCCGCCCAGGGCGCCAACATCATCGTCAACGGCTTCGGCGATGCAGAAGCCGCCAAGCGCGAGATCGCGCAGGCCGGCACGGACATCCGCGTGGGCTACCACGGCGCGGACATGAGCAAGTCCGCCGAGATCGAGGACATGATGCGCTACGCCGATGCGGAATTCGGCGGCGCCGATATCCTCGTCAACAATGCCGGCATCCAGCACGTGGCCAATATCGAGGACTTCCCGCCCGAACGCTGGGACGCGATCATCGCCATCAACCTGACCTCCGCCTTCCACACCACCCGCCTCGCCCTGCCCGGCATGAAGCGCAAGGACTGGGGCCGCATCATCAATATCGCCTCCGCCCACGGGCTGGTGGCCTCCGCGCAAAAATCCGCCTACGTAGCCGCCAAGCACGGCATCGTCGGCCTGACCAAGGTCACCGCGCTGGAAACCGCCCAGACCGGCGTGACGGCCAATGCGATCTGCCCGGGCTGGGTGCTGACGCCACTGGTGCAAAAGCAGGTCGAAGCGCGCGCGCAGAAGGACGGCATTCCCGTGGAGCAGGCCAAGCACGAACTGGTGATCGAGAAGCAGCCTTCTGGCCAGTTCGTCACGCCCGACGAGCTTGGCGCGCTGGCCGTGTTCCTGGCCAGCGACGCGGCCCGCCAGGTGCGCGGCGTGGCCTGGAACATGGATGGCGGCTGGGTGGCGCAATGAGCGCAATGAAAACAAAGGCACAGAGCATGCAACGACGCCACGTTCTGCGCGCCCTGACCCTGGGCGCCGCCGCCTCGCTGGGGCTGCGCGCCGGCGCCAGCGCCGCTGTCGCCCCGCTCGCCATCGAGGTGTACAAGAGCCCGCAATGCGGCTGTTGCGAGGGCTGGGTCGAGCACCTGCGCGCGAACGGCGTTGCCGTGACCGTGCGCGACGTGGAAGACACCGGCGTCTATCGCGCCCGCTTCGGCATGCCAGAGCGCTTCGGCTCCTGCCATACCGGCCGCATCGCCGGCTATGCGATCGAGGGCCATGTGCCGGCCGCCGACATCAAGCGGCTGGTAGCCAGCAAACCCAAGGCCGTGGGCCTGGCCGTGCCCGCCATGCCGGTCGGCTCGCCAGGCATGGAACAGGGCTCGCGCAAGGACCCGTTCGATGTCCTGCTGGTCCGCGCGGATGGCGGCGCATCGGTCTTCGCCAGCTACAACAAGCGCAGCACTTGAAGCACCTTCAGCACCTTCAGCAGCTGACAAAGGCGCCCCGGCGCTGAGATCCAAAAAACCCCGCGAACGCAAGCTCGCGGGGTTTTTCTCATTGCGACAGCGCGTATCAGAGCAGCGGAGCGCCCGTCTTGCTCTGGATCTCTTCGCGGCTCACGCCCGGCGCGGTTTCCACCAGCTTCAGGCCAGCTTCGGTCACGTCGATCACGCCGAGGTCCGTGATGATGCGATTGACCACGCCCACGCCAGTCAGCGGCAGTGCGCACGAAGCCAGGATCTTGATGTCCTCGCTGCCGTCCTTCTTCTTGGCGGTGTGTTCCATCAGCACCACCACGCGGCCAACACCAGCCACCAGGTCCATCGCGCCGCCCATGCCCTTGACCATCTTGCCCGGGATCATCCAGTTGGCCAGGTCGCCCTTCTCGCTGACCTGCATGGCGCCGAGGATAGCCAGGTTGATATGGCCGCCGCGAATCATCGCGAAGGAATCCGCCGAGGAGAAGATCGACGAGCCCGGCAGCGTCGTCACGGTCTGCTTGCCGGCGTTGATCATGTCAGCGTCGACCTCGGCCTCGGTCGGGAACGGGCCGATGCCCAGCAGGCCGTTCTCGGATTGCAGCCAGACTTCCATGCCTTGCGGCACGTGGTTGGCCACCAGCGTCGGCAGGCCGATGCCCAGGTTCACATAGAAACCGTCCTGCAGTTCGCTCGCGGCGCGCGCCGCCATTTCGTCACGTGTCCATGCCATGATGATTCTCCTTAGCCCGCGGCACGCACGGTGCGCTGCTCGATGCGTTTCTCGGGATTGGCGTTCAGCACGATGCGCTGCACGAAGATGCCCGGGGTGTGGACCTCATCCGGATCCAGCGTGCCGGTATCGACCAGGTGCTCGACCTCGACGATGGTGACCTTGCCGGCCATCGCGCACATCGGGTTGAAGTTGCGCGCGGTGCGGCGGAACACCAGGTTGCCGGCGCGGTCCGCCTTATATGCCTTGACCAGGGCCACGTCAGCGGTCAGCGCACGTTCCATCACGTACTGCTGGCCATCGAACTCGCGGATTTCCTTGCCGTCGGCCACGATGGTGCCCACGCCGGTCTTGGTGAAGAAGGCCGGGATGCCCGAGCCGCCGGCGCGCAGCTTCTCGGCCAGCGTGCCCTGCGGGGTGAATTCCAGTTCGAGTTCGCCGGCCAGGTACTGGCGCTCGAACTCCTTGTTCTCACCCACGTACGACGAAATCATCTTTTTGATCTGGCGTGTGGCAAGCAGCAGGCCCAGGCCGAAACCGTCCACCCCGGCGTTATTCGAGATGCAGGTGAGCTGTTTGGCACCACTGTCGCGCAGCGCGGCAATCAGCGCCTCCGGGATGCCGCACAGACCGAAACCGCCAACCGCGATCGTCTGGCCGTCGCGAACGACGCCCGCGAGCGCCTCCGCGGCGCTGGCGTAGACCTTGTTCATGTTTGCTCCTTCCTCGGTGATTTCCTGTCATTGCGCCCGCCTCCAGGTGATGCCGGCGAGTCACGCAGGGAAATTGTAACGGTACAATCGGACGGAGATCGTCCGGCTGCCAACCGTCCGACAGCATACGCAAGCGTCGCATCCCGCGCCAATACGTACAATTACATAAGCAAATGCCCGCCATCGACTACCAGACCGCCTTCCAGCTCGCCCCAGTCGGCCTCGTGCTGTCGCGCGAGCGCATGATCGAGGACTGCAACGACGAGCTCTGCCGCATCTTTGGCACCACCCGGGCCGCCCTGATCGGCGAATCGTTCCAGGTGCTCTATCCCACCGCCGACGAGTTCGAGCGCACCGGCGCGCGCATCGTGCCGATCATGAACGCCAAAGGCTCCTACTCCGACGAGCGCATCATGAAGCGCGCCGGGGGCGACCTGTTCTGGTGCCACGTCACCGGGCGCTCGCTGGACCGCCAGCAGCCCTTGGGCGCCGGCATCTGGACCTTCGAAGACCTATCGCAAAAGCGCCCGGTCACCGCCGAGCTGACGGCGCGCGAACGCGATATCGCCGCGCAACTGGTGGATGGCAAGACCAGCAAGCAGATCGGCAAGCTGCTTTCCATCAGCCCCCGCACGGTGGACATCTACCGGGCCAGGCTGATGAAGAAGTACGGCGCGCATACCTCGGTCGACCTGGTGCAACGCCTGGTCAACCACTAAGGGCGACGCCCTACTCCATCAGCGCCCGGATTGCCGGCGGCACGGGCACCGATTTTTCGGCCTCGTAGTCGCACCAGACCACCTTGGCGCCGCCTTGCGCGTACACCACGTCCGGCTGGTCGATGCGGCGGATCTCCATGCGGGTCTCGAAGCTCGTGCGCCCCAGGTCGCCCGCAAACATCCGGCACTCGATATCCCCGGGATGGCGCAGCTGCTTCAGGAAACTCATGTGGGCGTTGATGATGACTGGTCCGCAACCGCTGGCGTCCTTGCCGCCATGTCCCAGCGACTCGAACCAGGCAATGCGCGCCTGTTCCAGGTAGCGGAAGTAGACCGTGTTGTTGACATGGCCCATGGCGTCCATGTCGCCCCAACGGATGGGCATGTGCAGAGTGAATACGGGTTTCATCCGCGTGAGCGTAACACCGGGAGCCGGTCGCTTCCATCGGCGAAAGCGACGGTTTGCGCATCGGCACATCAGGAGGACGGCTGCCTTGGCCTTCGATCAGCCAAGCATGCTCATCTCGGAACAAGCCGAATCTGCGTGCAGAAGTTGAGGTGAGTGCCGGCCGGCGACGGACGCCGCCGGCATGACAGGCAAAGCCAGGAAAACGATGGCTTAGCGCGATGGCTTAGCGGCGCACAGGGCGATCGCTGCCGGGCGCGCCGGGGATGCCGGGGATGCCGAGGCCGGAATCCGTCAGGGACGATTCCATGCGGCGGATCTGCTGCTGCAGCTGCTCCAGGCGGATACGGGAGGCGCGGCTCTCGATTTCCGCGCTCTGAACCTCGACGCGCGCCGTCTTCTGCTCTTCGGCGATACGCTGGCGCTGCGCCTGCATCACGCGCACGTCTTCATTGAGCGCATTGGCACGCGCCTCGGTTTCTTGCAGTGCCTTGTCAAACGCGCGTTTTTGCGATGCCAGCACCTGACGGCGGATATCGTCATCGGCCCAGGCCGCGCTCTGCTGCGTTACCTGGCGGTAAGCCTGTTCCGCCGCCCCGATCGATTCGAAGCGGAAAACCCGCCAGAGATTCTTCTGGTAAAACAGCGCCACATAGCAAACCACCTGATCGTCCGCGAGCATCAGCGTGGTGCCGTAGTCGCCGTTGTAGCTGGTGCGCAGCTCGCGCACCGACCTGTCGCGCAGGCGCTTCTGCAGCTCCGACACCAACCCCAGGGATGCCGGCGAGGCCTGCGGCATGCTGCCCGAAGCGGTCAGCGGCGCCGGGGCCACCGACATCGGCACGGGCTCGGCCGCCGCCACGACACCGGAGGCGGACAGCGACAAGGCCAGGCCGATCAGGCTGGCTAGCAAGGGGGCGCGGCAGGAATTATTCAACATGGCGTTCCGGCTGGGACGGGGACGAAATACGGTTCAGGAAATCGGGGTGCATCATGCGGCACTGCCCGGCGGCAATGATGCGCAACGCGCACCCCACCGACGGCGGATTGTAACAAGCTTCCCAGCAAGGACCGCGTTTTGTAACCATTGCGGGATTGGCGGTGCCATTCCCGCAACAGCCCCACGGGCGTGGGGGAGCGTTAGCGCCACCCCACGCCTTGGCGATTGCCAGCCGCTTAGCGCTTGGCGATCGAGGCTTCTGCCTTGCTCACCAGATCCACGCCAATCTGCTTCTTCCACTTGTCGTAGACCTTGGCCGTGGCCTTGCGGAAGGCATCGTGCTCGGCCGGCGTCAGTTGCGCCACCTTCACACCGTGGGTTTCCATATCCTTCCAGGCCGGCGCGCCCGCCTCGACCAGGCCCTTGCGGGCCAGCGCCGTTTCCTGCTTGCCGGCGTCGATGGCGGCTTGCTTGACGATCTCGCGGTCGGCCGGCGTCCAGCTTTCCCAGATCTGCTTGTTGACCACGAAGATCAGCGGGTCAGCCACGTAGCCCCAGGTGGTCACGTACTTCTGGCCCACCGTGTAGAGCTTGGCGGCGGCGAACACCGATTGCGGATTTTCCTGGCCATCCACCGCGCCCGAGGCCATGGCCGGCTGCGCGTCGGCCCAGCTCATCTGGGTCGGGTTGGCGCCGAGCGCATTGAAGGTCTCGATATACAGCGGCGAGCCCACCACACGCAGCTTCATGCCTTTCAGGTCTTCTGGCTTGCGGATTTCGCGCTTGGAGTTGGAGACTTCGCGAAAGCCGTTCTCGCCCCAGGCCAGCGGCACCACACCGGACTTGTCCAGGGTCGCGAAGATCGACTTGCCGACTTCCCCTTGCGTGAGGGCGTCCAGTGCCTTGTAGTCAGGCATCAGGAACGGCAGCGAGAACAGGTTCAGCTCCTTGACCTGCGGTGACCAGTTGATGGTCGAGCCGACCGCCATGTCGATCACGCCCTGGCGGATCGCCGAGAACTCGCGGGTCTGGTCGCCGGCCACCAGCGAGGTGCCCGGGTACAGTTTGATGTTGATGCGGCCGCTGGTGCGCTGGCGCACCAGGTCAGCCCAGATCTCGCCGCCCTTGCCCCACGGGAAGGCCGGGCCGAGCACCAGCGACATCTTGTACTCGGCTTTGTAGCTCTGCGCCATGGCGCCAGCGGGCGCGAGGGCAGCAGCGGCGATGGTGGCTGCCAGCGACAGCATCAGGGCACGACGTTTCATGGGTTCTCTCCTCTCAGGATCTGTTGTGTGTGATTTGTTTCTTATGCATTGTGCCGAGCGTGGCCCAGCGCGGACCTGGCAGCGCGGGAGCCAGTCCCGCCCTGCCTGATGAACGCCAGCAAACTCCCGCTTCAGCCTTAATAACCCAGGTAGTCAGGCAGCCAGGTCGCCAGCGGCGGGAAGGCCAGCACCAGCAGCATGGCGACAAACATCGCCAGCAGCATCCACACCACCCAGGGCACGGTCTCTTCCATGCGCACGCGCGCGATCCGGCACGAGACCATCAGGTTCACCGCCAGCGGCGGCGTGAACTGGCCCAGCGCGACCTTGAGCGTCAGCACCACGCCAAACCACACCGGGTTCCAGTGGAAGGCATTGGCGATCGGCAGCAGCAGCGGCACGAAGATCAGGAAGATTGAGATGCCGTCGAGGAACATCCCCACCGTCATCAACAAGGCCACGATCAGCGCCAGCACGCCGTATTCGCCCAGCCCGGAATGCGCGATGGCATTGGCCAGCGGATCGATCACGCCCAGCGTGGACAGCGCGTAGGCAAAGATGCCGGCCAGCGCCACCACCAGCAGGATCACCGCGGAAGTCTCCGCCGCCTCCTGGAAGATCACGAACAGGTCGCGCATGCCGATGCTGCGGTAGATCACCATGCCGACGAACAGGCCGTACACCACCGCCACCACGGCGGCCTCGGTTGGCGTGAACCAGCCCGCGCGCATGCCGCCCAGGATCAGGAACGGCGCGACCAGGCCCCAGGCCGCTTCGCGCAGGCTCTTCCAGAACGGCGGACGCGGCAAGCCGGCCTCGATGGCGCCCATATTGTGCTTGCGCGCCAGCCAGACGGCCGGCACGATCAGCGCCACGCCGGCCAGGATGCCGGGGATCATGCCGGCGGCAAACAGCGCCGGCACCGAGGCGCCGGGCACCAGCACGCTGTAGATGATGAACGCAACGGACGGTGGGATCAGGATGTCGGTCGCCGCGGCAGCGCCGACCACGGCCGCGCTGTACGCGCCTGGATAGCCGGCCCGCGACATCGCGGCGATCATCACCCCGCCCACCGCGGCCGCATTGGCCGGGCCGGAGCCGGAGATGCCGCCCAGGAACATGGCGACCAGGATGGCCACCAGCGGCAGCATGCCCGGACCGCGCCCGACGATGGCGATGGCGAAGGTCACCAGCCGCTGCGCCACGCCAGAACGGTCGAAGATCGAGCCGACCAGCACGAACATCGGGATCGCCAGCAGCGGGTACTTGCCCAGGCCGGCGTAGAAATTCTGCGGCACGGCCAGCAGGCCGAACATCTGGGTGTCCAGGTTGGACAGGCCGATCGCCACCAGGCCGCCAAGGCCCAGCGACACGCCGATCGGCACGCCCAGCATCATCAAGCCCAGGAACACCACGAACAGGATAATGGCAATGAGGGTCATGGCGTGGACTCCGACGCCGCTGCGCCGTCGATGCGCTCGGCATGCAGGGCCTTGAGCGCGCGCAGGTTGCGCACCGCTACGCCAAATGCCCGCAGCGCGATGGCGGCGGACAGCACCGGCAGCCAGACGGAGTACCACCAGCTAGGCACGCCAATGCCGGGCGAGGTCTCTCCAAACGTGTATTCGTCCCACGCCACGCGAGCGCCCAGCACCGCCAGCGCGATGAACATGACCGCAACGGCCACCGCCGACAGCACCGCCAGGCGCCGCTGCCGCGCCGCGCTGCCGCGATCGAAAAAGAACTCGATGCGGATATTGCGGTCGCGCGCCACGGCCGCGCTGCCTGCCACCAGGGCCAGCACGATCATCAGGAAGACCGAGAATTCCTCGGTCCAGGCAAACGATTCATCGGTGAAATAACGGACCACCACGTTGGCGAAGGTGATGCACACCAGCAGCACCATGACGATCACGCCAACCCAGTCTTCAATTCGCGGCGATACCTTGAAGCCGCTGTCCCCTTGCTGGCTGGCGCCAGTCTCGTCAGGCATGGCCGTGACGTGTTTTGGGTCGGCATCGCGCCGCCCCTCCCGATCTGCTTGCATCTCCCCGGCCTCCGGTCCGGTCCGCGCGGCGCCGCTGGCTGCGCACGGATTTTCTCTTTGAATTATGTAAAGACTTAATCTCAAGACATGGCGGATTATGCCAAGACTTGCAGAGCGCGCGGGAACTTTTGCTCCATGCCGCGCGTTACGCCTGCTGGACAGGGGCACCCATGCGCCCCACGCGGGCTCGCGCCAACAGGCAGTCTTCTGGCCATGGGGATCCGGCAGGCCATCGATTCCGCAGGGTGCCCAAGGGGACCGGTACGCCCAGGGACCGTGAATCGCACGCCCCGCCGCCGCTTTTGGCGCGGGCCAGGGCCAACCTGCCGGCAAGCGCACGCGAAGCGTGCGCCGCCCCTTCTGGCGGCTACACCATGCCGTCGTCGGCGGTAATGATCGCGCCGTTGATGAATGCCGACTGGTCGGACGCCAGCAGCAACAGCAGGCCGTCCAGGTCCTCAGGCTTGCCCACGCGCTTGCGGGGCAGCATCTGGACCAGCTTCTGGCCGGCGTCGGTGTCCCAATGGTGGTGGTTGATATCGGTGTCGATATAACCGGGGCAGATGGCGTTGACGTTGATGCCATGGCGCGCCCACTCCAGCGCCATCGACTTGGTCATGTGCACCACCGCGGCCTTGCTCATGCAGTACACGCCGATCTGCGAGAGCACCTTGAGCCCGGCGACCGAGGCGATATTGACGATGCGCGACTGGGGCAGCGGATTGCCGTTCTTCTCGGCGCCCTTGGCGCGCGCAATCATGCGCTTGGCCACTTCCTGCGCCACGAAGAATGCGCCCCGGGTATTGGTGTCGAAGACGAAATCGAAGTCGTCAGGGGTTACGTCGGTCAGGCGCTGGGTGGTGGAGACGCCCGAGTTATTGACCAGGATGTCGATCGCCCCGGCCTCGGTCTCGGCATGCGCCACCGCGGAACGCACGCTGTCGTGGTCGGTCACGTCGAGCTGCACCACGTGCGCGCTGCCGCCCTCGGCCTCGATCGCGGCACGCAGCTCCTTGAGCCGCTCGGTACGCCGCGACGCCAGGATGACCTTGGCGCCGGCACTCGCCAGGACGTGGGCAAACCGCGTGCCCAGACCGCTTGAAGCGCCTGTCACCAGCGCGACCTTGCCTTCCAGATTGATCGACAATCCCATAATGGCCTCTATGTTCGGGAGCCCCCGGCGCCGCCTGCCATGGCCACGGCCAACGGGCGCTCCTCGCGAAATCTGCCTGCTGAAACCGAAGGCAGCATATCAAAAAAAAGAACGGTCGTTCCAAAAAAAATCTTGCCTGACCATGGCGAGTCCCGGACAATGCCGGAGATTCTAAGAACTCGGGCCACAAAGGGAAAGAGGAAAAACGCGCATGGCCGCCACGATTTGGCGAGTGCGCCGCGCCGCCCCTGCCCCAAGTTCCCCCCGATCATCGCATCCCCGGTACTACCGAACACGGCATTTCCCACAATTGCGCGCAAGTTGCCAAGAATAGAGGGTTAGAGACAATGAATCAGCAACAGCTCCTGGAGCAGTACGGCCCCCGCGAGGCCATGGAATACGACGTCGTCATCGTTGGCGGCGGCCCCGCCGGCCTGGCGACCGCCATCCGCCTGAAGCAGCTCGCCCAGGAGAAAGGCACCGAGGTCAATGTCTGCGTGCTGGAAAAGGGCTCCGAGCCGGGCGCCCACATCCTGTCCGGCGCCATCATGGACCCGATTGCACTGAATGAGCTGATCCCCAACTGGAAGGAACTTGGCGCCCCGCTGAACCAACCGGTCGCTGAAGACAAGTTCCTGTTCCTCAACGAAACCGGCTCCAAAGCCACGCCGTCCGTCCTGCTGCCGGAGTGCTTCCACAACCACGGCAACTACATCGTCAGCCTGTCCAACTTCACGCGCTGGCTGGGGCAACAGGCCGAAGGCCTGGGCGTTGAGATCTTCCCGGGCTTCCCGGCCGCCGAGGTGCTCTACAACGATGACGGCTCGGTCAAGGGCGTGGCCACCGGCAACATGGGCATCAACAAGGAAGGCGAGCCGACCGAGAATTTCCAGCTCGGCATGGAGCTGCACGCCAAATACACCATCTTCGCCGAAGGGTCGCGCGGCCACCTGGGCAAGCAGCTGATCGCCAAGTACAAGCTCGACGACGGCAAGGATCCGCAAAGCTACGGCATCGGCCTGAAAGAGCTGTGGGAGATCGATCCCGCCAAGCACCAGCCGGGCCTGGTGGTGCACACCGCCGGCTGGCCGCTGGACCCGGCCACCTACGGCGGCTCCTTCCTGTACCACATGGAAGACAACAAGGTCGCCGTGGGCTTCGTGGTGGGCCTGGACTACACCAACCCCTGGCTCTCCCCGTTCGAGGAGTTCCAGCGCTTCAAGACGCACCCGGAAATCCGCACGTACTTTGAAGGCGGCAAGCGCATCAGCTACGGCGCGCGCGCCATTACGGCCGGCGGCCTGCTGTCGCTGCCCAAGACCGTATTCCCGGGTGGCGCCCTGGTCGGCTGCGACGCCGGTTACCTGAACGCCTCGCGCATCAAGGGCAGCCACGCTGCCATCAAGACCGGCATGATGGCCGCCGAAGCCGCCTATGACGCGCTGCAGGCCAACCGCCAGCACGACGAACTGACGGCCTACCCGACCGCCTTCGAGAACAGCTGGCTGCACAAGGAACTGCTGCAGGCAAAGAATTTCAAGCAGTGGTTCAAGAAGGGCCGCACCACCGCCACGCTGATGACCGGCATCGAGCAATGGCTGCTGCCCAAGCTGGGCATCCGCAACCCGCCCTGGACCATCCACCGCGTGAAGCCGGACCACGTCTACCTCAAGCCGGCCGCCGAGTGCCCGCAGATCGTCTACCCGAAGCCGGACGGCAAGCTCACCTTCGACCGCCTCAGCTCGGTGTTCATCAGCAACACCAACCATGAGGAAAACCAGCCGGCCCACTTGACGCTCAAGGACGCAAGCGTCCCCGTCAATGTCAACTGGGACAAGTTTGCCGGCCCCGAAAGCCGCTACTGCCCAGCCGGCGTGTACGAGTTCGTGCAGAACGACGACGGCAAGGAGCGCCTGCAGATCAACGCGCAGAACTGTGTGCACTGCAAGACCTGCGACATCAAGGATCCCACCCAGAATATCGTATGGGTGACGCCGGAAGGCGGCGGCGGCCCGAACTACGTGGGCATGTAAGTTCGCCGCAGGGCAAAAAAAATGGCACCGGATCCGGTGCCGTTTTTTTTGGGGGGCTCAGGCCTGCGGGCTCGACGTCGCGGGCGACGTCAGTGAATCATGGTAGAGCGGCTTGTCGTCAGTCACGCTCTGATACCAGCCAATCACATCGGCCACGCCAGCAATCAGCGTGATGAGTGCCGGGCCGGCGAGCGGCACCTGCCCGATCCCGTCGATCAGGGCCAGCACCACGTCCGTCATGCCGCCAGCCTCGCGCGGCTTGCCAAGGGCGGTGGCCGAAGCCACATCCAGGGGCGACATCCCGGCCAGCAGGCGTGCGCCGTCAGCGCCGGCGTCGGCGCTAACTGACTTGGTTCCACTCGATAGATCTTCCAGTCCCAGCGCGCGCTCGTCCATCGACAAAGCGCTCGTCTGGCCGCCGCCCTGCGCGATATCGGCCATGGCTGGCATGGCAACGGCTAGCAGGGCCGCCAGGATGGGCGCGCGCAAGTGCGCGCCAAGGCGGAATATGCGCTTCAAGATGTCTCCTTGGGGCAGGGATCGGGATTATCGGGATACCGGCCCGCCGCAACGCCAGCATGCCGTGCCCGATTCTCTTGTAAGGGACAGTAGAAACGGGAAGCGTGATTCGGGCAAGAATCCGTGTTAGCAGGATTGCTCCAAACGCCGCCCCTTCTCACGCGGCGGTGACCTGCATGCTGGCATTTGCCAGCAACTGCTCATAGATATAGCACTGGAGCAGCGTCAGCTCGCGCTCGCCGAGCGCGTCGAACGCAACGCCGAACGTGGGAAACTCCGCATCACCCTCGGCAGGCGATGCGTTGCGCACCGTCCCGTCGACCATGATCTCGCTGTCCAGCGCGGCGGTGCGCAGATGGAAGCACAAGCGTACCGGCGCACCGGATGCCGGCACCGCGCCGGCGATCTGGATCTGCGCGCCGCCAGTGCTCAGGTCGGTCAGCAACACCAGGCGGGCAGGCTGGTGCTGTGCCGCGGCCTCCTCATCCGTGCTGCCGGGATCAACCAGGTAAGCCGCCAGCCGCGTCGGCACGCGGGTCGCCTTGCGCACCGGCATCTGCTGCGGCTCGGCCGGCGCCGACAAGACCAGGTAGCGGAATGGACTGCGGCAGATGGCGGTTACCGTCGACTCGAAACTGAGGATGGCGTGACCGGAAAAACCGCGCAGCAACACCGTCTCGCCGGGCTTGAGCTGCAGTTCCTTCCCGCCGAGCTGCGGCCAGGTCACGAACAGGCCCTGCTCGACAAATCCGATCAGCCGGCTGGCCGCGGCGCGCCCGGTCTGCCCCGGCGATTTGAGCTGCAGCAGCGTGCCTACCTGCAGGCCAAGCGGCCCCGCACTGACCAGCCGCCCGCTGTCCGTCGGTTCGCCCGGCTCGCCTGGGTCGTCCTCTGGCCGGCACACAGTGCCATGACGGAACACCAGGGCGACGTCGCGGTCCTCGGGAATCACGCTGCCGCTGCCGAGCACGAGATTGCCTGCCTCGTCCAGCAAGGACCAAGGCAAGGGCTGGCCGACGGGGAGATCGTTAGGGGTGAGTGCAATCATGGTTAGCACCGGTGAACGCCCGGGCAGCGGGCGTGGCAGATCCAACAGCGGCTACGGGAACGCAGGAACGGTCGTCCCGGCCACCACCTAGCGAGGCGCTCAGTGCACAGAGCGGCTGGCGCGGCTGCCTCAAGGCGCCGCGATGTACCAAGTGAATAGCGCATCTCATCCAGTTTGCTATCGGCGCATTCCTGGAAAACCTTAAGAACAATCCGACGACCAAGAGGACAGGCATGCCTTGACGCCGGCCCGTTTTCCTCGCAAAATCTCGCCACAAGCTGTCTGACAGCCTTACATATTTATCGATGACCGTCCTAAGCCGCCCCGCCTCGCTTGCCGCACGTATCGCCGACGCCCTGCGCGCCGACATCGCGGCCGGCCGCTTTGCCGCCGGCGCCCGGCTCCCGGCCGAAGCCGCCCTCGGCGAGACCTTTGGCGTGAGCCGCCCCATCGTCAGGGAGGCCATTGCACAACTGAAGGCGGATGGGCTGCTGGTCACGCGCAAAGGCTCGGGTGCCTATGTATCGGACATGCCCGGCGGCCAGGTATGGCGCATGGCCCCCGAATTGCAAGGCGGCCCGACCCCGGCCCAGCTATTCGAGTTGCGCATGGTGGTGGAGTGCGCCTGCGCCGAAATGGCCGCGCTGCGCCGCACCGACGAGGACCTGCAAGCCATCCACGCCGCGCTGGCCGCGATGCGCGAGCACGCCGGAGATTTCACCAGCGCCGCAGCCGCCGACGTGGCGTTCCACCACGCCATCGCGCAGGCCGCGCACAACCCCTGCTTCACTGGCCTGACCGATTTTGTTGGCCAGCACATGCTGGCGGCGCGGCAAACCGCCTGGGAAAACGCCGCCCGCTTTCGCGGCGGCTCGCAGGGCGCGGACAGCGAGCACACCGCGCTGGTGGAGGCCATTGCCGCCGGCAACGCCAGCGCGGCGCGCCAAGCCGCACGCAGGCACCTCGGCGCGGCAGCCAAGCGCATGGGGCTGACTTTGCGTTAAGCCCTGGCGCGCAGAGCGCAGGGCCTATCCACCGCACAACACAATCCAGGGACCCGCGGCACGCATCGCGCCTGACAGGCGCCGGCCGCATCAGCAGAGAACGACAATGGAACAAGTAGATTGCGTGGTAATCGGCGCAGGCGTAGTGGGCCTGGCCGTGGCGAGACAACTGGCCATGCAGGGCCGCGAAGTCATCATCCTGGAAGCCGAGAACGCCTTCGGCACCATCACCAGCGCGCGCAACAGCGAAGTGATCCACGCCGGCATCTACTATCCGGCCGGCTCGCTCAAGGCCGCGATGTGCGTGCGCGGCAAGGCCATGCTGTACGACTACTGCGCCTCGCACCACATTCAACACCAGCGCTGCGGCAAGCTGATCGTAGCCACCACCGAGGCCCAGGTCGCCACGCTGGAAGGCATCCGGGCCAAGGCCGCGGCCAATGGCGTGCATGACCTGCAGTTGCTCAGCCAGGCCGAGGCGCAGGCGCTGGAGCCAAACCTGCAATGCCGCGCCGCCCTGCTCTCGTCATCCACCGGCATCGTCGACAGCCATGGCCTGATGCTGGCCTTGCTGGGCGACGCCGAGAACGCCGGCGCCATGCTGGCGGTGCAGTCGCCCGTGGCCGGCGGCGCCGTGATGCCGGACGGCATCCGCCTCGACGTGGGCAGCCAGGGCGAGGCGGCCGCCACCACGCTGCTGGCCCGCACCGTGATCAACTCGGCCGGCCTGACCGCGCCGGCGCTGGCGCGCAGCATCGAAGGCATGCCTGCCGCACATATTCCATCGCAGTACTACGCCAAAGGCTGCTACTTCACGCTGGCCGGGCGCGCCCCCTTCTCGCGCCTGATCTACCCGGTGCCGGAGGCCGCCGGCCTGGGCGTGCACCTGACGATCGACCTGGGCGGCCAGGCGCGCTTCGGCCCCAATGTGCGCTGGATCGACGAGATCGAGTACGGCGTGGATCCGGCCGATGCCGACAGCTTTTACGGTGAAGTGCGGAATTACTGGCCGGGGCTGGCCGATGGCGCGCTGCAGCCGGGCTATGCCGGCATCCGCCCCAAGATCAGCGGCCCGGGCGAGCCGGCGGCGGATTTCCGCATCGACGGCCCCGCTACCCATGGCGTGCCCGGGCTGGTCAACCTGTTTGGCATCGAGTCGCCGGGGCTGACGTCGTCGCTGGCGCTGGCCGAGCACGTGGCAAGCCTGCTGTGAAGCCCTGAGCGATCCAAACGCCGGCGCGCGTCAGCGCCCGGCCGGGGCGGCATCCGCCTTGGCGTCGGAAGCCGCCTCCGCACGGAACGTCATGAACGCGCACAGCGCGCCGCCCGCCGCCGCCAGTGCCGCCAGCCCGAACGTGTGAGCGGGCCCGAGCGCCTTCCAGGTCCACCCCATCGCCAGCCCGCCGCAGGTGCCGCCAAGGCCGTAGGAAAGGCCGGTGTATAGGGCCTGGCCACGCCCCTGCAAGGGGCCCGCGAACCAGCGCTGCAGGCGTTTCAGGCTGGCACTATGGTGCGCGCCGAAGGTGGCCGCGTGCAGGACCTGCACCAGCGCCATCAGCCATGACAGCTGGGCAAAGTAGCCTGTCAGGCCAAAGCGGATCGCGGCCAGCACGAAGGTGCCGGCCAGGATGGGGCGCAACGGTACGCTTGCGAACAACCGCCCCTGGTAAAAGAAGAAAACGATCTCGGCCACCACGCCGATGGTCCACATCACGCCGATGGCGAACTTGCTGTAGCCAAGCTGCTCCAGGTACAGCGAATAGAACACGTACAGCGCGGCATGGGCGAACATCATCAGGAACGCCGAGCCGAAGAACCAGCTCACATCGGGACGGCGCAGCAGCGGCAGCGCCGGCGGCGGCTTGACGCGCGGCCCGTCGTCGGGCGCATCCCGCATGCCGAACACCACCACCAGGAACAGCGCCAGCATGGCGCTCGCCAGCCACGGGAACGCCTCCATGCCGTAGCGCTCGAACAGCGCCCCGCCCAGCAGCACGGCCGCAATAAAGCCGGCCGAACCGAACATGCGGATGCGCCCGTAGCGGTAATCGAAGGCGCCGTAGCGGCGCAGCGTGGAAATGGTGAGCGCGTCGCCCAGCGGAGACATGGCGCTGGTGATCAGGTTCAGCCCGATCATCATCGCCATCATGCCGCCATAGCTGGTAACGCCGGGCACCATCAGGAAGGCCAGCAGGGATGTCACGGCGGCCAGGCGCAGCAGGCGCACGCGGGTGTGCATCACATCGGACAGCCAGCCCCAGAAATACGGGCCGACGATGCGGCTGACCTGGAAGCAGGCCATCAGCACGCCGATCTGCACCGGGGAAAAACCGCGCCCGGCGAAGAACAGGCTCACATAGGGAGAGATGACGCCGACGTAGCCGTAGTAGCCGAGGTAAAACAGGCCGAAGCGCGTCTCGGAGACGCGCCCGGCACCCGCGGCGCGGGCGTGTTGTTCCGCCTGCGCCAACTCAGCGCGACTGGCCGGACTGCGGCGACTGGGCAGGAATGCGCGGGGTATCGACCTTGACGTCGCCGCACTGGGCGCGGTGGCGCAGCGCATGGTCCATCAGCACCAGCGCCAGCATGGCTTCGGCAATAGGGGTGGCGCGGATGCCCACGCAGGGATCATGGCGGCCGAAGGTTTCCACCGTGGCGGGCTGGCCTGCCTTGTCGATGGATTCGCGCGGGGTGCGGATGCTGGAGGTAGGCTTGATTGCCAGCGAGACGGTGACGTCCTGGCCGGTCGAGATACCGCCAAGCACGCCGCCGGCGTTATTGCCGCGGAAGCCTTCGGCGCTGAGCGAGTCGCCATGCACGCTGCCGCGCTGGCTCACGCTCTCGAACCCCGCGCCGATCTCCACGCCCTTGACGGCGTTGATGCCCATCATGGCATGCGCGATATCCGCATCGAGCTTGTCGAACAGCGGCTCGCCCAGGCCCACCGGCACATGGCTCGCCACCACCTCGATGCGCGCGCCGACGGAGTCGCCGTCGCGGCGCAGCGCGTCCATGTAGGTTTCCAGCTCCGGCACGATCTCCGCATTGGGGGCGAAGAAGGGATTTTCCGGCACTTCCGCCCAGTCCACGAACGGCACGCGGACTTCGCCCAGCTGCGACATATAGCCCCGGATCTCGGTGCCGTACTGCTCGCGCAGCCACTTCCTGGCCACGGCCGCCGCCGCCACCACCGGTGCCGTCAGGCGGGCCGACGAGCGGCCGCCGCCGCGATAGTCGCGGATGCCGTACTTCTGCCAGTAGGTGTAGTCGGCGTGGCCCGGGCGGAAGGTCTCGACGATATTGCCGTAGTCCTTGCTGCGCTGGTCGGTGTTGCGGATCAGCAGGCAGATCGGCGTGCCGGTGGTCTTGCCCTCGAACACGCCGGAGAGGATCTCGACCTGGTCGGGCTCCTGGCGCTGCGTGACGTGGCGCGAGGTGCCGGGCTTGCGGCGATCCAGGTCCAGCTGGATGTCGGCCTCGGTCAGGGACATGCCCGGCGGGCAGCCATCCACCACCGCGCCGATGGCCGGCCCGTGCGATTCGCCAAAAGTGGTGACAGTGAAGAGCAGGCCGAGAGTATTGCCGGACATGATGGGAGACCGCGCAGGGCGTGAGAATTGGGGAACGGGCTACATTGTAAGGCTTTTGCCGCCCTTCCGGCCCTCCCCGGCTCGCGCTCAGGGCGCGGGCGCCGCCTGCAGGTCCGGATAGAAGCGCTCCCGCATCCGCGCCACGTAGGCCACCAGGCTGGGTTGGGATTCGGCGGCGGTGCGGATCGGCGTGTCGAACAGCGGGCACAGCGCGCCGGCCATGAAGGCGAAGACCGTGGCGTCGGCGCCGCAAGGCTTGTCGCCCATCAGGTAGGGCTGGCCGCCCAGCACATCGGCCACGGCCGCCACATCGCGGCTGGCGATCGCGGCCAGATCGGCCGGGCTATGGCGCCCGAGCCCCTGCGTCCACAGGATGCGGCGGATCTTCGCGCGCACAAAACGCATCGCCAGCCCGCGCACCGGCCACGGCACGGCGCGGAAAAACGTCGCCGGGCCCCGGGCAAAATTGGCGTCGTGGTTCCAGCGCGCGTCGGCCACCGCCCAGTAGAAGTTATCTTCCAGCATCCTCTCGACCGCCCAGGCCGTGCCGCGCTGGGACTGCGTCAGCCCTTCATCGAAGTCGACGTGGTAGGTCTTCTCCAGATGCCAGCGGATCAGCGTGGAGTCCGCCACCACGCGGCCCTCGTCGTCGAGATAGGGCAGCTTGCCCTTGGGCGCGCGCCGCAGGCCGCCCTGCGCGGCGCGGTACGGCAGCCCCGCGAGCTTGAGCAGCATGTCGGCCTTGGTGACGAAAGGGCTGGCGTCTGGCAGGCCGAACGCCGGCCCGAAGGTGTAAAGGGTGATCATGGTTGTCGCCTCTCGCTTGTCGTTAGCGCCACTCGCCGCGCAAGCCCTGCACGACTTCCTGCAGGCCCTCCGGCGTGGCCAGTTCCGGCGCGATCGGGTCGCCCACGACCAGCTCCAGCCGGTTCAGGATGCCGCGCCGGAATGGCCGGGACATGGCATTGCCGCCCTTGCGGGAGAAAAAGCTGCCCCACAGCCCGCGCAGCGCCATCGGCACGACCGGCACGGGGGTGCGCCGGATGATCTGCTGCACGCCCTGCTTGAAAGGATTGAGCTCGCCGGTGGCCGTGATCTTGCCCTCCGGGAAGATGCAGACCAGGTCGCCGCCGGCCAGCGCCCGCGCGACTTCGTCGTAGGCGCGCTCCAGCATGACCGGATCCTCGTGCGCCGGCGCGATCGGGATCGCCTTGGCCTGGCGGAAGAACCACGACATCAGCGGCACCTTGAAGATGCGGTGATCCATCAGGAAGCGCACCGGCCGCGGGCTGGCGGCCATCAGCACCACCGCATCGGCAAAGCTGACGTGGTTGCACACCAGCACCGCCGCGCCCTCGGCCGGAATGTGCTCGGCATTGACGCGCTTCAGGCGATACACCGTGTGCACCAGGATCCAGGCAATAAAGCGCAGCAGGAACTCCGGCACCAGCGAATAGATGTAGACGGCGACCACCGCGTTGAGCAGCCCCACCACCAGGAACAGCTGCGGAATGCTGAAGCCAGCCTGGGTCAGCACCACCGCCAGCAGCGAGGAGCCGATCATGAAGAAGCTGTTGAGGATGTTGTTGGCGGCGATGATGCGGGCCCGGTGCGTCGGCGCGCAGCGGCTCTGGATCAGCGCGTACAGCGGCACGCTGTAGAAGCCGCCAAACATCGCCAGCAGGAACAGGTCGATCAGCACGCGCCAGTGGCGCGGGTCGGCGGCAAAGCTGGCCAGCCCGGACAGTTCGCTGTGCCGCTCGCCGCTGCTGGCGAAGAACAGGTCGATCGCGAACACCGTCATGCCGATCGAGCCGAACGGCACCAGGCCGATCTCGACATGCCGCCCAGACAGCCGCTCGCACAGCAGTGAGCCGGTGCCGATGCCCAGCGAGAACACCGCCAGCAGCAGCGTCACCACGTTCTGGTCGCCGCCCAGCACGTCCTTGGAAAAGCTGAAAAACGAGGTGAGGAAGGTCGCGCCCAAAAACCAGAGCCAGGAAATCCCCAGCAGGCTCAGGAACACCGTGCGGTCGGTGCGCGCCAGCTTGAGGTTGCGCCAGGTCTCGGTAAACGGGTTCCAGTTGATGCGCAGGTCGGGTTGCGGCGCCGGCGAGTCCGGCACGCGCGCGGACACCATGCGGCCGGCCAGCGCCAGCGCTACGCAGGCTGCGCCGACATAGAACGGCCCCACGATCTTCTCGCCATGGGTCAGCCCGGCCAGTTCGCCGCCAAGCAGGGTGCCAAGCAGGATGGCCACGAAGGTGCCCATCTCCACCAGGCCGTTGCCGCCCACCAGTTCGGTCTCGTCAAGGTGCTGCGGCAGGTATGCGAACTTGACCGGCCCAAACAGCGTCGAGTGCAGCCCCATCAGGAAGGTGCCCGTGTAGAGCAAGGGCGCGCTGTGCATGGCAAATCCCGCCAGCCCCAGCAGCATGATGGCGATTTCCAGCGTCTTCACCAGCCGGATCAGCCGGGACTTCTCGATCTTGTCGGCGATCTGGCCGCTGGTGGCCGAGAACAGCACGAACGGCGCGATAAAGATGGCCGAGATCAGGAATGCCGCGCTCTTGGCGTCAACGCCGTCGAACAGGGCCGTATGGTAGGTGACCAGCGAGGTAAAGGCGACCTTGAACAGGTTGTCGTTCATGGCGCCCAGGAACTGGGTCCAGAAAAACGGCGCGAAGCGGCGCGTGCGGAGCAGACGGAATTGGTTTTGTTGGCTCATGTAGCGCTCATGTAGCGGTCGGCTCAAAAAGATGCCGCGTCGTTGCGCGGCATTTACCACTTGTACGGACTACGGGCCGCGCCCCGGGACGGAGTACAGCCCGCAGCGCCTCGATCGACACAACCCGGCCGCCGCTACGTGGCGCCTCTCGCGCCATGGCGGCTCAATCGGTCTTTTCTTCCGGCCAGTCGCGGATGTAGGCCTTGAGCATGCGGTTCTCGAAGCTCTGCTCTTCCACCACGGCCTTGGCCACGTCGTAAAACGAAATCACGCCCATCAGCGTCCGGTTGTCCAGCACCGGCAGGTAACGGGTGTGGCGCTCCAGCATCATGCGGCGGACTTCATTGACGTCCGTCTCCATGGTGCAGGTCAGCGGCGCGTCGTCCATGACCTTGCGCAGGCTGGTGGTGCCGACGTTGCCGCCGTTGGCGGAGAGCGTCTTGATGATCTCGCGGAAGGTCAGCATGCCGACCAGGTCGCCGTATTCCATCACCACCAGCGAGCCGATATCGTGCTCGGCCATGATGTTGACCGCCAGCAGCAGTGACGTTTCCGGCTTCACCGTATAGAGCGTGTTGCCCTTGATCTGCAGGATGTCGCTGACTTTCATGATGGTCTCCGCTTGCTGAATCTGCTGTTTTGCTGTTTATTACCTGCCGCTGCCGGCATGGCCTGATGCGCCGATCCTAGCCGAAACCAGCCGCACAAGTAAAGCACGGGCCGCCGCCGGGGCCGCCAAGGCTATTTGCCGTGCCCCCGGCGGCAGCGGATGCTACGATGCGATCCGGAGACAACTCTAGCCCTGGAAGCCATGTCCGGTACCCGTTTCGACACCCTGGCGCTGCATGCTGGCGCCGCCCCCGACCCCGCCACGGGGGCGCGGGCCACGCCCATCCACCTGACGACATCCTTCGTGTTTAAAGACAGCGAGCACGCCGCCTCGCTGTTCAATATGGAACGCGCGGGCCACGTCTACTCCCGCATCTCCAATCCGACGGTCGCCGTCTTCGAGGAGCGCGTCGCCGCCCTGGAGAACGGCGCCGGCGCGATCGGCGTGGCTTCTGGCCAGGCCGCCCTGCATCTGGCGGTGGCGACGCTGATGGGCGCGGGCTCGCACATCGTGGCGTCCAGCGCCCTGTATGGCGGCTCGCACAACCTGCTGCACTACACGCTGCGCCGCTTCGGCATCGAGACCACCTTCGTGCAGGCGCGCGACATCGACGCCTGGCGCGCGGCCATCCGGCCCGAGACCAGGCTGCTGTTTGGCGAGACCCTGGGCAACCCCGGGCTGGACGTACTCGACATCCCGACCCTGGCGCAGCTCGGCCAGGACAACGGTATCCCGCTGCTGGTCGACTCCACCTTCACCACGCCCTACCTGCTCAAGCCCTTCGAGCTGGGCGCCGGCCTGCTCTATCACTCGGCCACCAAATTCCTGGGCGGCCATGGCACCACCATCGGCGGCGTGCTGGCGGAAGGCGGCACCTTCGACTTCGAAGCCTCCGGGCGCTTCCCGGAACTGTCGGAGCCCTATGCTGGCTTTCACAACATGGTCTTCACCGAAGAGAGCACGGTGGCGCCGTTCCTGCTGCGCGCGCGCCGCGAAGGCCTGCGCGACTTCGGCGCCTGCCTGAGCCCGATGGCCGCCTGGCAACTGCTCCAGGGCATCGAGACGCTGCCGCTGCGCATGGCCCGCCATGTGGACAACGCGCGCCGCGTGGTGCAGTTCCTGGTGTCGCACCCGATGGTCGAGTCGGTCGCCTATCCGGAGCTGGAATCCCACCCTGACTACGAACTCGCCAAGCGCCTGCTGCCACGCGGCGCGGGCGCCGTGTTCAGCTTCAACCTCAAGGGCAACCGTGGCGCAGGCCAGCGCTTCATCGAAAGCCTGGCGCTGTTCTCGCACCTGGCCAATGTGGGCGATGCCCGCTCGCTGGTCATCCACCCGGCCTCCACCACCCATTTCCGCATGGACGCCGCGGCGCTGCAGGCGGCTGGCATCAGCGAAGGCACCATCCGCCTGTCGGTCGGACTGGAAGACCCGGACGACCTCATCGACGACCTCAAGCGCGGCCTCAAGGCCGCCGAGAAAGCCATGAGCGCCAAGGGAGGGCAAGCCTGATGGAACTGACGATCGCAGGCCGCAAGGCCTACGCCTACACCGGCGGCAAACCCTTCGACCCGGCCCTGCCCTGTGCCGTGTTCGTGCACGGCGCGCAGAACGACCACAGCGTCTGGGCCCTGCAGACGCGCTGGTTCGCCAACCACGGTTTCAGCGTGCTGGCCGTGGACCTGCCCGGCCACAACCGCAGCGAGGGCGAGCCCCTCAAGACGGTCGAGGCGATGGCCGACTGGGTGATCGAGCTGGTCCGCGCAGCCGGCGTCAGCGCCCCCGCGCTGGTCTTCGGGCACAGCATGGGCTCGCTGATCGCGCTGGAAACGGCCGCCCGCCACCCTGACGCGGTGCGCGGCATCGCCCTGCTTGCAACGGCCTACCCGATGAAAGTCGCCGATGCCCTGCTCGACGCCTCGCTCAACCGCGTGGACCAGGCCATCGCCATGGTCAACGCGTGGTCGCACTCCAGCCTCGCCAACAAGCCCTCCTCGCCGGGACCGGGCTCGTGGATGCAAGGCGGCAGCCAGCGCCTGATGGAACGCGTAGCACAACGCAACCCCGAAGGCCACGTCTTCCACAACGACTTCTCCGCCTGCAACGCCTACGCCAACGGCGACGCCGCCGTGGCCGCCGTGCGCTGCCCCGCCCTGTTCATCAGCGGCAGCAAGGACATGATGACCTCGCCCAAGGCCGCCCAGGCGCTCGCGGCCAGGATGGCCTCGGCCAGCACGGTCACGGTGCCCTGCGGGCACGCGCTGATGGGGGAAAGGCCGGATGAAGTACTGGACGCGCTGGCAGCGTTCGCGAGCAAGGTGGTAGCGGCGGGTTGAAGGCTGCGGCGTAGCAAGCGCCCGCCCTCTCCCCCGGCCCCTCTCCCACAAGTGGGAGAGGGGAAAACCAGCGGGAGAGTCAGAGCCTCGATTCGGTGTAGCCGTGATTCCCGCCCTTCGGGCGGGAATCACCCCAGCGCGATGCGAAGCGAGCCGTCAAGGTTCACCTAGGCCGTATGGGGCGCCTCGGGATTTCACGAAAAGAGCGGAAAAGAGGGACCCATGTCTGAGTATCGCCTTAAGGCGATGCGAGTTTGGGTCCCGGCCGCTCTTTTCGTGAAATCCCGAGGGGGTAGTCGCCCCATCCGGCGCGCCTTTTTTGCCTACTTTTTTGGCAAGACAAAAAAGTAGGTCGCCGCCCCGCAGGGGTGGTGAAACTGCAGTTGCCCTTGACGTTAAGCCGTTGCAGTTGCAGTCGCAGTCCCCCCCCACCTAAACTAAAAGTCCCCGAACACCCCCCCAGGCCCCGCCATGCCCCAGGCCCACCCCCGTGAGTTCGAGAATTTCGCCGCCTTCTACCCCTTCTACCTGAACGAGCACCGCAACCGCACCTGCCGCCGCCTGCATTTCGCCGGCTCCACCGTGGCGTTGCTGTGCCTGCTTGCACTCCTGCTCAGCGGCAACTGGTGGTGGCTGGCAGCGGCCGCAGTGTCCGGCTATGCCTTCGCCTGGGTCGGCCATTTCGTCTTCGAGAAAAACCGGCCCGCCACCTTTCGGCATCCGCTCTACAGCCTGATGGGCGACTGGGTGATGTACGGCGATATCTGGCGCGGCAGGATTCCCTTCTAGGCCTGCGCAGCTATCAGACCTGGCCGTGCCAGCCGGGCGGCACCACCTCCAGGGTGCGCCGCGCGGGATCGGCGGGGTGTTCCTGGGCGGCCGTCCCGCTCTGCGCTTGCGCCTGTAGATCCTGCTGCCGGCGCCGGAATACGGCCTCCAGCGGCTGGTCCAGGCGCGGATTGTCCAGCACTTGCTTGAGCGCATCGGCGCCCCGGAGTTGCTGCGCCAGCGCCGTGCGCGGCAGGCGCGGCAGGTTCAGCACCAGCCGGTCGTGCAGCGTGCGCAGCGTCACCTGGCCCGGATCGCACAACAGCGCCCAGTGCGCCTGGCCGCGATCCTGCGCCAGCCTGCCGACCAGATGCATGCCCTTGAGCTTGCCGAGCAGGCCAGCCAGGTAGTCCGCCTCCACCCGCAGCTTGCGCCCCAGGTCGAGCTCGCCGACGCTGCGCGGCACTTCGTCCCGCGCCCGATAGAGCAGGTAGAGCACGCCCAGCGCATCGAAGAACTCGCTGCCGGCAAAGGTGCGGCGGCGCCAGTAGCCTTGCCGGATCACCGGCAGGTTGGCGGCGATGGTGGCGCCCAGCAGCGTCACCAGCCAGCTCAGGTAGATCCACAGCAGGAAGATCGGCAGCGCGGCAAAGGTGCCGTAGACCGCGGTGTAGGTCGGGATATGGGTGACGAAGTAGCCGAAGCCGCGCTTGGCCAGCTCGAAGGCCAGCGCTGCCACCAGCCCGGCGGCAATCGCGTCGCGCCACTCCACGTTGGCGTTGGGCACGGCCGTGTAGAGGAAGGCAAAGGCGACCGCCGACAGCAGCACCGGCGTCAGGCCGACCACCAGCCCCAGCCCGAACGGCATGGTGCCGACATAACCGGCCGAGACCGAGATCAGGTAGGAGCTGATCGACAGGCTGGCGCCGATCAGCACGGGGCCCAGCGTCAGCACGGCCCAGAACACCAGCACGCGCTGCGCCAGCGGGCGGCGTTGCTTGACGCGCCAGATCGCGTTGAGCGCGTCCTCCACCGTCAGCATGGTGAGCACCGAAGTCACCATCAGGCCACCCAGGCCCACCGCCGTGAGGCCCTTGGCATTCTTGGCGAACTGGCCAAGGTAGCTGGTGATGGAATTACTGACGTTGCCAGGAATCAGGTTCTGGAACAGGAAGGATTCGGTCGCGCTGCGAAACTCGCGGAATACCGGGAAGGCCGCCAGCAAGGCGAAGGCCACGGTCAGCACCGGCACTACCGCCAGCACCGTGGTGAAAGTCAGGCTGGCCGCAACCTGCGGCAAGCGGCCTTCGCCGGCGCGACGCAGCGCGTAGCGCGTGAGCGCGCGTAGTTTTTGCAGATTCCATTCCCTGCGCAGGCGAACGATGCGGGCGGCAAACATGCGGGGGAAACTCCTTACCGGATTCCGTGGCGAGGCCGCAACTATAATACGCGCATTGCCCTCGCGCGCAGCGCAAGGCACAAACCCGGCCTGCCTCCCGGGACCGCTCCATCCTGGCGCCTCCTCGGTTACACCGTTTGGCGCCGTAGCTCCGTCCATGACCGAACTCCTAGTCCTCTACTACAGCCGCCACGGCAGCACCCGCAAGCTGGCCGAACACATCGCCACCGGCATCGACAGCGTGCCCGGCGCCCAAGCGCGCCTGCGCACCGTGCCGCCGGTCTCGACGGTGAGCGAAGCCACTGCTCCGGATATCCCCCCGCAAGGCCCGCCGTATGCCGAACTGCGCGACCTCGAGGAGTGCGCGGGCCTGGCCCTGGGCAGCCCCACGCGCTTCGGCAACATGGCCGCGCCGATGAAGTACTTCCTCGATGGCACGGTGGCCCAGTGGCTGTCCGGCGCCCTCACCGGCAAGCCCGCCTGCGTGTTCACCGCCACCGGCAGCCTGCACGGGGGCCAGGAAACCACCTTGCTGTCCATGATGCTGCCCCTGCTGCATCACGGCATGCTGGTCATGGGCCTGCCCTATTCGGAAAGCGCGCTGATGACCACCACCGGCGGCGGCACGCCCTACGGCCCAAGCCACCACGCGCGCGTGGACAACAGCGCGCCGGTGTCCGAAGACGAAGCCACGCTCGCGCGCGCCATGGGCAAACGGCTGGCCGAGACCGCGCTGCGCCTGGCCGGCGGGAGCCGCGCATGAGCGCCGCCCCGAACGTCCCGGACGCGTCGCGCACCACGGCCCCGTCCACCGCCAACGCCAGCGACGGCGCGCTGCACAATGCCACCCTGTGGCGCCTGAGCGCCGGCAGCCTGATTGCGCTGATCGTGCTGTGCATCGCCTGGGAATGGTTCCTGGCGCCGCTGCGTCCGGGTGGCTCCTGGCTGGTCCTCAAGTTCCTGCCTCTGCTGCTGCCGCTGCGCGGCGTGCTGACCCGCAACCGCTACACGATGCAGTGGTCGTCGATGCTGATCCTGCTGTTCTTCACCGAAGGCATCGTGCGCGCCACCAGCGACCGCGCGCCATCTTCCTTGCTGGCGTGGACCGAGGTGGCCCTGACGCTGCTGTTCTTCTTCGGCACCATCCTCTACCTGCGCCCTTACAAGCGCCGTGCCAAGGCCCTGCAGCCGGCCAAGCCCGGCAAATAACCACGCCGGCGAGCTCGTCAGCCCGCACCGATCCATCTCAGCGCGGCCGCCCTCACGGCGACCGCCCTCCCGGACCCACCGCCATGAACGCCTCGCACCTCGAATCCTTCCTTGCCCTGTGCCGCGCCGCGCTCGGCGAGCAGCACGTGCTGACCGACGCCGCCGACAAGGCCCCCTACCTGACCGACTGGCGCAAGCGCTACACGGGCGAGGCAGTGGCGGTGCTGCGGCCGGGCACGGCGGAGGAAGTCGCCGCCGCCGTGCACGCCTGCCACGCGCACAAGCTGGCCGTGGTGCCGCAAGGCGGCAATACGGGGCTATGTGGCGGCGCCACGCCGCAGGCGGACCAGGCTTCGGTGGTGATCTCGCTGCAACGCCTGAACCGCGTGAGGCAGGTGGACCCGCTCAACAACACCATCACCGTGGAAGCCGGCGTGATCCTGCAGCAGTTGCAGGACACCGCGCGCGAGCACGGGCGGCTGTTCCCGCTCAGCCTGGCCGCGGAGGGCAGCTGCACCATCGGCGGCAACCTTTCCACCAACGCGGGCGGCACGGCCGTGCTGCGCTATGGCAATACGCGCGAGCTTTGCCTGGGGCTGGAGGTGGTAACGCCTGCCGGCGAGATCTGGGACGGCCTGCGCGGCCTGCGCAAGGACAACACGGGCTATGACCTGCGCGACCTGTTCATCGGGGCGGAAGGCACGCTTGGCATCATCACCGCCGCCGTGATGAAGCTCTACCCGCTGCCACGCGCCCGCGTCACCGCGCTGGCAGCCGTGGCCAACCCGCGCGCTGCGCTGGCCCTGCTGGCCATCGCCCAGCAGCGCGCGGGCGCCATGCTGACCGGCTTCGAGCTGATGTCCGAGCGATGCCTGTCGCTGGTCACCACGCACTATCCGCAACTGCGCTATCCGTTCGACCGCCCGCACCCCCAGGTCGTGCTGCTGGAACTGTCCGACAATGAAAGCGAAGACCACGCGCGCGCCATCTTCGAAGCGCTGATGGAAACTGCCTTCGAAGCCGGCGTGGTGCAAGACGCGGTGGTCGCCGAATCCGTGCAGCAGTCACGCGACTTCTGGAACCTGCGCGAACATATCCCGCTCGCCCAGGTCGACGAAGGCAAGAACATCAAGCACGACATCGCCGTGCCGATCTCGCGCATCGCCGATTTCATCGACACCACCGACGCCCTGATCCAGCAAGCCTTTCCCGGCGCGCGCATGGTCACCTTCGGCCATCTCGGCGATGGCAACCTGCACTACAACGTGTCGCCGCCCGTGGGCGAAAGCCACGATGCCTTCCTCGGCAACTCGGAGGCCATCAACCTGATCGTGCATGACAGCGTGCACGCCCACCGCGGCTCGATCTCCGCCGAGCATGGGCTGGGCCAGCTCAAGCGCGAGGAGAACCGCCGCTACAAGAGCGGCGTGGAGCTGGCGATGATGCGAGCAATCAAGCAGGCGCTCGATCCCCAGGGGTTGATGAATCCGGGCAAGGTGATCTGACAGGAAACGCCCGCCGGCGGCTTAGCGCGCCGCCGGAATTTCCACGACCTGCCAGCCCTCGTTGCGGTCCGCCAGGAATCGCATCACGGAATCGACGGTGACGGTCCTGATGCGGTCGGAGAAGCGCAGTTCAGTGGGATGATCGTCAAAGGCCACGTTGGCCTTGAACACGCGGCCACCGAGGCGCTTGAACGTACCGATCTTCATCTCGGACGGCTGGTAGCCGGCCAGCTTGAGCCAGGCCTGTGCCTGCTCGCGATTGACGATCTTGGCGTCCCTGGCTTCCACGGCCGCCAGCGTTTCCAGCACCCAGGTGTTGGAGTTCTGGTACTGCGTGGAGAATGGGTACGATACCAGGCTGTAGTTGATATCGTGAACCGAGCGCAGGGCTGCGCCATCCTGCAGGCGCGGCAGCAGGCGATCGGCGATCTGCTTGGGAGGGACGATCAGGACGGCATCGTACGAAAACATGTCGTCCAGGAAGAAATTGCCAACGCCCTCGTACCACAGATCCGACTGCGCGGTGCCACAGCTATTGAGCAAATGGGCAATGCGCCAGCGCGCGTCCGACGGGTTGCGGTAGATGATGCCGACGTGACTGTATTTCAGGCCGTAGCTGGACAGATCCTGCCCCACTCGCCCCAGCAGCGCCACGTTGTCCTGGCGCCGTTCCATCTCCGCCGTCACCTTTTGCGCCGTGGCCATGGCCTGGCGCAGCGTCTGCGTGCTGAGCGGCGTGTCTTCGCAACTCTGCCCTGCCGAAGCCAGCAGCGGAACCAGCAGCAAGGCGAGCAAGGCGCCGGTGCGGCCCGTGCGGCCCATCCAGTTCGAGATCATGGTGTGCCCCTTCACGGCTTCGCGGCCGAAGGAACACGCTCGCGATAAAGCAACGCCTCACCGATCGAATTGGGAATGAAGGCGAGCACCTTGCCTGACACCACCAGCACGGTGCCGGTCGAATCGGCCACGGCGTTCACGGTGGCGCCCACCGAGACGCCCAGCTTCTCGAACCCGCTCTTGGCGACCTTGACCGAAGCCTTGCCCGCGGTGCTGACCGAGTCGAGGATCACCTCGACGGTATCCTTCCCGCCCTGCGCAATGCCGGAAACGACAAAGGCACTGCCCATGCCTGCCAGCACGGAACCCTGCACCGGGCCTGCGCCACCGGTGCTGCCGGCCACGCTGACGACAGGCGCGGCCAGGATCGACAGCGTGCCGACGGAAACCTGCTCCGACCCGCCCATATTCGCCATGGACTGCGCACTGGCCGGCGCTACACAGAGCGACGCGCCAACGATGGCCAGCAATGCGGAAATCGTTCGCACCGAAACCTTGCCTTGATAGAAGTTCATTGTTCTTTTTCTCGAAAATGTGATCTTCTATTGTAAAGGCAAAGCCCTCACAGGCATCAATGCCTGCGCGGCGCTGGACGACAGACTGGGGTTCGCGGCGATCCTGGGCAAGAGCGGCCGGGATATCCCCGCGAACCAGGCAGGCAGCCCCTCAACTGCCCTTCAGCCGCCCTTCAGCTCCGCCACGTGCTGGTCTTTCAGCTTGACGTAGTTGGCCGCCGTATAGCGGAAGAAACCAAGCTCCTTCTCCGTCAGCGCCCTAGCCTCTTTCGCCGGGCTGCCGACATAGAGATGCCCGCTCTTGAGCACCTTGCCCGGAGGCACCAGGCTGCCGGCGCCGAGGATCACGTCATCCTCGATCACCGCGCCGTCCATCACGATGGTGCCCATGCCGATCAGGATGCGGCTGCCTACCGTGCAGCCATGCAGCAGCGCCTTGTGGCCGATCGTCACGTCGTCACCGATGGTGAGCGCAAAGCCATCGGGATTGAAGGGGCCGGCATGGGTGATATGCAGCACGCTGCCGTCCTGCACGCTGGTGCGCGCGCCGATGCGGATGCGGTGCATGTCGCCACGGATAGTCACCAGCGGCCAGATGGAACTGTCCGCGCCGATCTCTACGTCGCCGATCACGACGGCACTGGGGTCGACGAACGCGCGGTCGCCGAGTTGGGGGGCCTTGCCCTGGAAGCTGCGAATGGTCACGATAAAAGCCTGGATACGGAAAGTCGCCAATCAAGCGCGCGCTGCGGCGCCCGGATGGCGCCGGGTCAGCGTGGAGCGCGCCGGTTCGAGCATTCTAATCCGCTGGCTGCCTGCACCGCAGCGCCGTGCGATTCGCGTGGGCAAGGTATCGACCCAACCGCCCGAATTACGCCGGAGCACGCGCTGATTGCGCCAAAGCCTCCTCCATTGCCTTCTTGAACAACTCCGGCTTCCCGAAATACCGTCCCAGGCGCAGCCTCGAAATCTTGCCGTCCTGCTCGATGGCCAGCGCCGGGTAACCACGGCCGCCGATCTCATCGAGTAGCGCCTGGGTCTGCTCGAAATGGTCCGGCAGCATCGCGCTCACCTGGTCGTAGGCGTTTGCGAACGGCGCGGCATCGAGTCCCAGTTCGTCGGCAATCTGGATCAGTTCCTTGCGCTCGGCGATCGGGCGTCCCTCGCGGTAATACGCGGTCTGAAGACGCTCTAGCATCTTCAGCCCAGCGCCGGCGACGGATTCAGCGGCCAGCATCGCCGCGGTGGGCGGGCCGGAATCCAGCCTGACATCGTAGTCGTACTGCGTGCCCTGCTGGTACGTCTCGCTGAAAGGCTGCCCGCTGAGCGCGGTGATGCGTTCCTCGTGAGGGCGAACGAAATCGCGCCATTCGGCGGACATGTTCTGCGCCCGTTCTCCCGCCAGCATGCCGCCGCTGTGCGGCACTACCCTCAGGCCGGCTTCGTCGGCCGCCGACACAAGCGGCGCAAGACCATAGCACCATCCGCAAAACGGGTCATAGACGTAATGAAGCGTCGCTTGCTTGTTCATTTCCGTGTTCTCCAGATTCTCTGCGGCAGCCGCGCGGTGCACGCTGCCGCTGCGCTCACTATCCGCGCGTTCACTCTCAAATGGCCTCGCCCACTTCCGCCTGCAACGCCTTTTCCATGATGGAAGGGGGCTGCGCCCCAGCGATGACGGTGTTGCCGATCCGGATCGTGGGCACCGAGCGAACGCCCTCGCGCTGTGCCTTCGCCTGCGCCGCCACGACCTTCGCCTCGCCGTCGGTGCCAGACAAGTGGCTCCGCACGGCTTGCGCATCGAAGCCAGCCGATACGGCCAGCGGCACGAGTACATCGATCAGGCCGATGTGCTCGCCGCGGGAGAAGTACGCGGCGAAGATGGCATCGAACAACGCCTCCGCCATGGCTGCGTCGCCGGTCTGTTGGGCGAATGCCATCAGCCGGTGCGCAAGCCGGGTATTGGGCGTGACCGTGATCAGGTCATAGTTGAAATCCAGTCCGGCGCGCCGGCCCGTCATCGCCACCTCCGCATCCATGGCCTGCGAGCGGGCCCAGCTGCCGAACTTCGCGGTGCGGTAGGCCTTGCGGTCGGCGCCTTCCAGCGGCATGTCCGGGTTGAGTTCGTAGGGCACATAGGAAATCGCGGGGGCGACCTCGGTCGACATGCGCTCGATGGCGGCCTTCAGGTTGCGATGGCCGATCCAGCACCACGGGCAAATGAAGTCATAAGTGATCTGGGTGTTGACGGGATGCATGGCAGCTCCTTGCAAAAGTGATGGAGCCAGCGTAGATGGCGGGCGGTACCGGCGCAATGGCATGCCAGCGCAACGCTGCTTTGCCCCCGCCATGCATTCTCTGCGGGCCCGGACGCTTCTACGATGCAATGCATCCACTTGCACTCTGGAGCCACACATGAACACCAACGACGCATCCTCCGTCGGCCCGCGCAAGGCCCTGGTCATAGGCGGCTCGCTGGGCGGCCTGTTCACGGCCACCGCGCTGCGTGCCGTAGGCTGGCAGGTCGACGTGTTCGAGCGCTCGGCATCGGACCTCGACAGCCGTGGCGGCGGCATTGTGTTGCAGCCGGAGGTACTGCGGGCGTTCTCGTTCGCCGGCATCGCCGCGCACGGAGCGCTAGGTGTGCGCTCGCACGACCGGCTGTTCCTGGATCAAGGCGGCCAAGTGCTCCACCGCCGGCGCATGCCGCAGACACAGACCTCGTGGAACACGCTATATGCCGCCCTGCTCGATCATTTCCCCGCGGCGCACTATCATCGCGGCGCGACGCTTACCGGTATCGCGCAGCACGAGCACGGCGTTTGCGCCACCTTTGCCGATGGACGCCAGGCATGCGGTGACTTGCTGGTTGGTGCCGACGGCGCCGGCTCAACGGTGCGCAAGATCGTGCTGCCCGGCGTCGCCCCCAGCTATGCCGGCTATGTCGTCTGGCGTGGCCTGGTCGACGAAGGCCGCCTGCCCGAAGCGGCCCGGCCGCTGCTGCACGAGAACTTCGTGTTCCAGCAAGACCGCGACTCGATGATGCTGCAGTACATGGTGCCCGGCGCCGACGGCGCCACGGCGCCCGGACGGCGCCGCTTCAACTGGCTGTGGTATCTGAAGGCCGAGCCCGGCGCGGCGCTCGACGCCGTGCTCACCGATCGCCACGGAAGACGCCGCAGCCATTCGATCCCACCGGGCTTGCTGTCGGCCGAGCAGGAGAAAGGGTTTCGCCAGACCGCTGCCGCGCGCGCCAACCCCGCGTTCCGCGCGCTG
Source organism: Cupriavidus sp. PET2-C1 (assembly GCF_054515855.1). NCBI lineage: Bacteria > Pseudomonadati > Pseudomonadota > Betaproteobacteria > Burkholderiales > Burkholderiaceae > Cupriavidus > Cupriavidus sp. PET2-C1. The sequence goes on along the minus strand of NZ_CM137259.1, from coordinate 1,501,234 downwards.
ATCGATCACACCGATCAGATCTTCGTCCAGGCCATCCAGGACCTGCAGGTGCCTCGGATGCTGTTCGGCCGCGTGCTGCTGACCGGCGATGCCGCCTTCGTTCCCCGCCCCCACACCGCGGGCAGCACCGCCAAGGCCGCGGCCAATGCCGTGGCGCTGGCCAAGGCGCTCGACGGCACGGCCGACCCGGACCAGGCGCTGCAACGCTGGCAGCAGGGCGAACTCGCGCAAGGCGAGCAGATGACCCAGTGGGGCATCAACATGGGTAACCGCATCATGGGGATCGCACTGCACTAAGGCACAGCGCCGTGCCGCGAAGAAGTGGCGCAGCCGGCATGCACTGCGCCGATCAGGGTAAGTACTCCCCTTTTCCGCTCTTGGCCGTTCCGTTCAGCCGCACTACAATTTATCACACGATCACTAATCGATCGATCAATAGCAGAGGCAACCATGACCATCCGCAAGCTCGCGCACTTCTCGATCCGCACCACGGACCTCGAGCAATCCTGCGCCTTCTACGAACGCATTCTCGGCTTCAGGCAAGGCTATCGCCCGCCCTTCGATTTCCCCGGCGTCTGGCTGTACATGGGCGGGGACGAGGGTGACTTCGGCACGGTCCACATCATCGGTGCCGACCCCGGCAACCCCGGCGGGCTGTCCGCCTACCTCGGCGACCGCGCACCCTCGGCGGCGGGCACCGGCGCCCTCGACCACATCGCGTTCCTGGCCACCGGCGTGGCGCAGATGTGGGCAAAGCTGGAAGCCGAGGGCATCCCGTGGCGCGACCGCACCGTCCCCAGCCTGGGCCTGCACCAGGTGTTCATCGAGGATCCTTCCGGCGTCACCATCGAACTGAACTACCCCGCCGCCGAGGTGGCGGGCCTTGAAATCCCGGGCAACGGCGCGCGCGCGCCCCACCCCGAAGTGGCAGGAGACTGACTATGACAACCCTATCGACACGGCCGAAGGCCATCATCGTGGGCGGCTCGCTGGGCGGGCTGTTCGCCGCCAACCTGCTCGCCCGCGGCGGGTGGGAAGTGGAGGTATGCGAGCGCGTTCCCGACGCCCTTGCCGGGCGCGGCGCGGGCATCGTCACGCATCCGGAATTGTTCGAGGCCCTGGCCGCCGCCGGGGTCGAGGTGGACGACGCCATCGGCGTGCAGGTGAAGTCCCGGCTGACGCTGGCCCAGGACGGCAGCGTGCTGTCGCAGCGTGAGATGCCGCAAACGCTGACGGCATGGGGCAAGATGTATCACGTGCTGCGGTCCGCCTTCACCGGGGGCACCTACCGCACGGGCGCCAATGTGGTGTCGGTGCGCAGCGAGCCCGGCCGCGCCGTGGTGATGCTGGACGATGGCTCGATCCATCACGCCGATCTCGTCGTCGCCGCGGACGGTTTCCGCTCCGCGCTGCGCGAGTGCCTGTTGCCCGAGGCCAGGCTCCAGTACGCCGGCTACATCGCCTGGCGCGGCCTGGTGGACGAAACGAGCCTGAGCGAAGCCACGCGCGACATGCTGTTCGAGAAGTTCGCCTTCTGCCTGCCGCCGCGCGAGCAGATCCTCGGCTACCCGGTGGCTGGCCAGGGCAACAGCACCCGGGTTGGCGAGCGCCGCTACAACTTCGTGTGGTATCGCGCCACCAGCGAAGACGTGGACCTGCCCGACCTGCTGACCGACGCCAGCGGCAAGCGCTGGTCCGGCGGCATCCCGCCGGGGCTGATCCGCCCGGACGTGCTTGCTAGCATGGAAGAGGCCGCGCTGGCCAACCTGGCGCCCCAGTTCGGCGAGGTCGTGACCAAGGCCGCGCAGCCGCTGTTCCAGCCCATCTTCGACCTTGAGGTGCCGCACATGGCCTTCGGCCGCGTGGCGCTGCTCGGCGACGCCGCCTTCGTGGCGCGCCCGCACTGCGGCATGGGTGTGACCAAGGCCGCGGGCGACGCCATCTCGCTGGTCAAGGCGCTGCAAGCGCATGACAGCGTCAGTGCCGCACTGGAAAGCTACAGCGCCGAGCGCGTGCAGGTGGGCGCGGCCATCGTCCAGCACGCGCGCCACCTCGGCGCCTACATGCAGGCGCAGCTCAAGAACGAGACCGACCGCCAGATGGCCGAGCGCTATCGCACGCCGGAAGCCGTGATGCGCGAGACGGCGGTGTCGACGCGCTTCTGAGCACGCCGCCGCCCTCCCGCCAGACCAAACGCCCCCAATGGAGACAGCCTTGGAACACACCGCCCCCACCTTTGCCGCAGCCGCCCGCGAAAGCGCCGCGCCCGCTGCGCCCCCACCGAATCCCCTGCTCGCCGATCCGGCATTCCAGTCCCTGGTGCGCGCGCGGCGCAGGTTCGCGTGGGCACTGACCGCCATCATGCTGGCGGTGTACTTCGGCTATATCCTCACGCTCGCCTTCCGGCCTGCGCTGCTGGGCCGCCAACTGACCCTGGGCCAGCCCATGAGCGTGGGCATTCCCGTCGGCTTCGGCATGTTCGCGCTGACCTTCCTGCTGGTTGCGGTGTACGTGCATCGCACCAACACCGTGTACGACCAGCGCATCGGCGAGCTCAAGCAAGGGGCAGCAAAATGAAACGAACCGCCAGCTTCTCCATTTCCGCCACTGCCGCAACCCTGCTGCTTGCCGCCTCGCCCGCGTTCGCGGCACAAAGCTCGGTGGGCCAGGGCATGAACGTCATCGCCATCGCCATGTTCCTGATGTTCGTTGCCGCCACGCTCGTGGTCACGCGCTGGGCGGCCAGGAGCAACCACAGCGTGGCCGATCACTATGCCGCCGGCGGCAAGATCACCGCCCTGCAGAACGGCTGGGCGATTGCCGGCGACTACATGTCGGCGGCCTCCTTGCTGGGCATCTCCGCGCTGGTCTTCACCAGCGGCTACGACGGCCTGATCTACTCCATCGGCTTTCTCGCCAGCTGGCCGATCATCTTGTTCCTGATCGCCGAGCCGCTGCGCAACCTGGGCCGCTTCACGCTGGCGGACGTGGTCTCATACCGCCTGCAGCAGCGCCCCATCCGCGCGTTCTCCGCGTCCAGTTCCATCGTCATCGTACTGCTGTACCTGGTGTCGCAGATGGTGGGGGCCGGCAAGCTGGTGGAGCTGTTGTTTGGCTTCAGCTACACGGCGGCGGTCGTGCTGGTCGGCGTGCTGATGGTGGTCTATGTGTTCTTCGGCGGCATGCTGGCCACCACCTGGATCCAGATCATCAAGGCGGTGCTGCTGCTTGCGGGCGCCGCTTTCATGGCGTTCATGGTCATGAGCCGCTTCGGCTTCAGCCTGAATGCGCTGTTCGCACAGGCCATCGAGGCCCACGGCAAGCACGCGGCCATCATGCGCCCGGGCGGCCTGGTCTCCGATCCCGTCTCGGCGGTATCGCTCGGCCTGGCGCTGATCTTCGGCACCGCCGGCCTGCCGCATATCCTGATGCGCTTCTTCACCGTCGGCGACGTCAAGGCAGCACGCAAGAGCATCCTGTATGCCACCGGCATCGTCGGCATCGGCTACGCGCTGATCATCGTCATCGGCTTCGGCACCATCGCGCTGGTGGCCAGCGATCCGGCCTACCACACGCCTGCCGGCGCAGTGATCGGCGGCGTCAATATGGTGGCCGTGCACCTGGCCCATGCCGTTGGCGGCAACCTCTTCCTCGGCTTCATCTGCGCGGTGGCGTTCTCGACCATCCTGGCCGTGGTGGCGGGGCTGACGCTGGCAGGTTCCTCGGCCATCTCGCACGACCTCTATGCCAAGGTCCTGCGCCAGGGCAACGCCACCGACAAGGAGGAGATGCGCGTCTCCCGGATGACCACGCTCGTGCTGGGCGTACTGTCCATCCTGCTGGGCATCCTGTTCGAGAAGCAAACCATTGCCTTTATCGTCAGCCTGACCTTTTCGATCGCCGCCAGCTCGAATTTCCCGGTGCTGCTGCTGTCGATCTATTGGCGCGGACTGACCACGCGGGGCGCTGTGGTGGGCGGCTCTCTTGGCTTGCTGAGCGCAGTGGTGCTGACGGTGCTGAGCCCGACCGTGTGGGTGCAGGTGCTCGGCCATGCGAGCGCCATCTACCCCTACGAGTATCCGGCGCTGTTCTCCATGCTGGTGGCCTTTGCCGGCATTTACATGTTCTCGGTCACCGACCGGTCCGCGCGCGGCGCGCGTGAACGCGGCGCCTTCAACAATCAGCTGGTCGATTGCGAGCTCGGCCTGGTCAAGCCGCAGTAGGCCCCGTGTCCTGTGCTGCCGGCCCCACTGCCGGCAGCCCGGCCAGCGCCTCACAATTTATCACCCGATTGGTACAATGCCGCAAACGCTCCGCACGGGACGTGCCTGTCACAGGTGAACGAATGAAACGAGACGCAACGCCGCCGGAGACCCCTGCCCCGGCCAAGACCGCAAAACGGCTGCTCCCGGAAGAGCGGGAGCAGCAGATCGTGCAGAAGGCCATTGAGCACTTCACGCGCAACGGATTCTCCGGCAGCACGCGCGATCTCGCCAAGCAGATTGGCGTCACCCAGCCCTTGCTGTACCGCTACTTCTCCAGCAAGGAGGCGCTGATCGACCGGGTCTACAGCGAAGTGTTCCAATGGCGGCCCGACTGGGAACGCCAGATCGCCGATCGCGCCACGCCGCTGACCGAACGGCTGTATGCGTTCTACCTCGACTATGCCTCCGTGATCCTGCGCGAGGAATGGATCCGGGTCTTCATCTTTGCCGGCCTCACGCGGGAAGGCATCAACAACAAGTACCTCAACAAGCTGCGCAGCAAGGTCTTCCTGCCCGTGCTGGCCGAGGTGCGCGACGCGTACGGCATCCCGGAGCCGCGCAATGCGGCCGAGCTGGAGGCCGAGGTCGAGATGATCTGGGGCCTGCACGCGGCCATCTTCTATCTCGGCGTGCGCAAATGGGTCTATGGCCTCAAGGTGCCCGCGGACATCGGCGCCGTGATCCGCCGCAAGGTGGACATGTTTCTCCACGGCGCGCCCGCCGTCATGCGTTCCCTGCGCGCGCCCGACAAGCCCGGCAACTGAGCCCCCGCAGGGATAGAAGGTACCCTTACCGCTGGAGTCTTACCTATGGACAAGCTGCTGGCATTGAAGCTGTTCGTCGAGACGGTCGACGCCAAGGGGTTCTCCTCCGCCGCGCGCCGGGTCAACCTGGCCACGTCATCGGTGACCCGCATGATGGATGGCCTGGAGGAGGAGCTGGGGACCGTGCTGCTGAACCGGTCGACGCGGCAGGTGACGGTGTCCGAAGCCGGCGCAGCCTATTACCAGCGGGCGCGCAAGATCCTCGACGCGGTGGCGGAAGCCGACGCGCTGATCGCCGACCGTGGCGATACACCGGTGGGCCAGCTTCGCGTGTCGCTGCCGGTGGCGTTCGGGCGCCGCTGCATCGCGCCGTTCCTCGGCGGCCTGATCGCGCAGTATCCGAAACTGGAACTGGAAGTCACGCTGACCGACGAGATCGTCGACCTGCTCGGCGAACGCATGGATCTCTCCATCCGCCTGGGCAGCGCTGCGTCGCTTGATGAAGTGGTGGCGCGTCAGATCGGCACGTTCCGGCGCAGGGTGGTGGCAAGTCCGGGCTATCTGCAGCAGCGCGGCATCCCCGCCGCGCCGGCGGATCTGGCCGGACACACGTGCCTGCGCTTCACGTACGGCGCTGGCCAGCAGATGTGGACCTTGCTGCGCGGCACCGAAGAAATCCAGGTGCCCGTTCCAGGCACCTTCAAGAGCAACAACGCCGAAGTGCTGCGCGAACTGGCGCTGGCCGACGGCGGCATCGCCCTGCTGCCCGACTGGCTGGTCGACGACGACATCCAGAGCGGGCGGCTGACCGCCCTCCTGGAAGACTGGACCGTCAACCCCAACCGCGCCAGTTCGGCCATCACCGCGCTCTACCTGCCCAACCAGCGCGGCTCGCGGCGCATCGCCGCCTTCCTCGACTTTCTCTCGCGGATTCCCGGGCCGACCGGCCGGCACGAAGCGGGCGGCTGACGCCCCGCCCCCTCCCCCTTGCCGCCAGCGCAACGCAACGTTGCGCGGTGGCCCGATTCTCCTGCGACGGGTTAGCACCTAACCTTCAGGTCATCTCTTTTCGAGACGGCCAGCGCGGCGCGAAGGCAAGCCTGCTGCCACCGACCGACCCATCGCACCTGACGGAGAACCACCGTGACCCACCATCTCTTCACCCCCGTTCGCCTCGGCAACCATACCCTGGCGCATCGCGTTGCCATGGCGCCGCTGACACGCTCGCGCGCCGGCCAGCCAGGCAACGTGCCCACCGACATGAATGTCGAGTACTACCGGCAGCGTGCCGGCGCGGCGCTGATCGTCACCGAAGCCACGCAGATCTCGCAGCAGGGACAGGGCTACGCCTGGACACCGGGCATCCATAGCGCGGCGCAGATCCAGGGATGGCAGGCGGTCAGCGACGCCGTGCATGGGCAAGGCGGCATCATCTTCATGCAACTGTGGCACGTCGGCCGCGTTTCGCACCCGGTGTTCCAGCCCGGCGGCGCGCTGCCAGTGGCGCCCAGCGCCCTGCCCGTGCCCGGCAAGACCTTCATCATCGATGAGCATGGCAACGGCGCCTGGAGCGACGTGCCCGTGCCGCAGGCGCTGACCCTCGACGGCATCCACGATATCGTGTCCGACTACCGGCACGCCGCCCGCAACGCCATGGCTGCCGGCATGGACGGCGTGGAGATCCACGCTGGCAACGGCTACCTGCTCGACCAGTTCATCAACTCCAACAGCAACCAGCGCGACGACGCCTACGGCGGCAGCATCGAGAACCGGGCACGGCTGCTGCTGGAGGTGGTGGACGCGATCGCGGCGGAAGTCGGGCCCGCGCGCGTTGCCGTGCGGCTGACGCCCATGGGGCGCTTCATGGGCATGGGAGATGCATCGCCTGAAGAAACCTTCGGCTACATCGTGCGCCAGCTCGACACCCGGGGCCTGGCCTACCTGCACCTGGTCGAGCCGGCCATGGTCGGCACCGTCAAGGAGGAGCACGCCGATCCCCGCTGGGACGCGATCATCCAGCAACTGCGCGCGGCCTACCGCGGCGTGCTGATGCTGGCGGGCGGCTACGGCCGCGACTCCGCCGAGCACGCGCTGGCCAGTGGCCGCGCCGACATCATCGCCTTCGGCCGCCCGTTCATCGCCAATCCCGACCTGCCCGCCCGGCTGCGCGGCGGCCTGCCCTTGAACGCGCCCGATGCCGCGTCCTTCTTCGGCGGCGGTGCCGGAGGCTACACCGATTATCCGGCCGCGGCGTGAATGCGGATGGCCGACAGGCGATCGGCGTACCCGGCAAGCCGCGCGGCCAATATCAGCCCGGGCGCCTGGCTTGCGGCCCCGGCCGCACGCGTCGCCGGAGAGCGCGGCCGCCTGCGCCATCGCGCCGGCACACCACCCTCTCATACTTTGGTTTGAGCGTCACAGCCCCCTGGTCTGATTGTTGCCGGTCAACACGGCTCCTACCATGCGAGTTGCCCCGTGCCTTCCCACCGCTGCCAAAAGTCCCGATGCATGGAATGCGCGCCGCGGGCCTTTATCGATACAAGGATTCCCGCAATGAACCGGCATCTACTCCCGGCAGGCCAGGCATGAAACGGCGGCCTATCATCCTCGCGGCAGCAGGGGCGGCGGCAGTTGCCCTGGTGGCTGCCGCCGGCATCATGTGGGAGCCCGCCATCGCGCCGATCCCCGCGCCCGCTTCCTTCGACCGGGCGCTGACGCTGGAGGGCGCCCGCGTGGTCGCGCTCGGCGACTGCGCGGTGTGCCATACGGCCAAGGGCGGCCAGCCCTTCGCCGGCGGCCTGCCGCTGGTCACGCCGTTCGGCACCATCTACTCGACCAACATCACGCCCGATGCGCAAACCGGCATCGGCACCTGGTCGCTGGACGCCTTCACGCGCGCCATGCGGCGCGGCATCGCGCGCGACGGCCACCAGCTCTATCCGGCGTTTCCGTACATTCACTTCACCAGGATGTCGGACCGCGAGATCGAGGCGGCCTACGCCTACCTGATGCGGCGCGAGCCCGTGACTGCCAGGCCGCCCGCCAACGCACTGATCTTCCCGCTCAACTTCCGGCCCCTGGTCGCCTTCTGGAACGTGCTGTTCCTGCGGCCCGGCGAAGCGCAGCGCGACCCCGCGCAGGACGAAGCCTGGAACCGCGGCCGCCTGCTGGTGGACGGGCTTGGCCACTGCGCCGCCTGCCACTCGCCGCTCAATGCGATCGGCGGGGAAAAACCGGGCCGCGCCTTCGACGGCGGCGTAGTGGACAACTGGGAAGCACCGCCGCTGAACCGCCTGGCGAGCGGGCCCGTGCCCTGGACCAAGGCGCAGCTAAGCGCATACCTGCGCACCGGCATCTCCGCGGCGCATGGCGCGGCTGCCGGGCCGATGCTGCCCGTCACGCTCGAACTGGCCACCGTGCCAGAGGCGGACGTCGATGCCATTGCGGGCTATCTGATGTCGCTGCACAAGCCGGCACCCGCGCCCGCCGTGGTGCCGGTCTCGGCGGCCGTGGCCGACCAGTCCGCCATCGCGCGCGGCGCGACGCTCTTCACCGGGGCGTGCGCCGCCTGCCATGGCCCCGGTTCGCCAATGCAGAGCGTGGGTGCCCGCCCCAGCCTCGCCACCAGTTCCGCGGTCAACGCGAGCACGCCGCGCAACGCCATCCAGATGATGCTGCAAGGCGTGGCGTGGAACGGCGAGGACGCGATGCACTATATGCCTGCGTTCGCACAGGCCTTCGACGACCAGCAGCTTGCCGACCTGGCGGCCTACCTGCGCGCCACCTACACCCGGCAGCCGCCGTGGACCGGCGTGCAGGACACCGTAGCTAACCTCAGGAAAGGGGACGAATCGAGATGATCAAGCTCACCGTCAACGGCGCCAGCCACGCGCTGGACATCGATCCGTCCACGCCGCTGCTCTACGCCCTGCGCGGCGAGCTGCACCTGCACGGCGCCAAGTTCGGATGCGGCCTGGGCCAGTGCGGTGCCTGCACCGTCATCGTCGGCGACCGCCCGGTGTTTTCGTGCCTGATGCCGGTGGCATCGGTCGGTACCCGGCCGGTGCGCACCATCGAGAGCCTGGGCACCGCCGACAGGCCAGGTCCCTTGCAGAAAGCGTTCATCGACCACCAGGCGGCGCAGTGCGGTTATTGCATCGCCGGCATGATCATGCGCGCGCAGGCTCTGCTGGAGGTCAACGCGCACCCCACCGAGGCCGAGCTGCGCGCGCACATGGAACCCAACCTGTGCCGGTGCGGCACCCATATGCGCATCCTGGCGGCCATCCGCGCCGTGGCCGGCATGCCCGGCACCGTGCGCCCGGGCGGGGTCAAGGCCGAGGGCAACAAGGAGGGGACGCGATGAGCGGCCATGACGACCCCATCGACCTGGGCCGCCGCGCCATCCTGGTCTCGGGCTCGCTGGTGGTGGGCTTCACGCTGCTGCCGGGCCGCAAGGCCATGGCGCAGATGGTGCTGGCCGACGAGGGTGCCGCCGTGCGGGTCGCGCGGCAATACGGCGCATTGGCCGGCAGCCTGAAGACCAACCCCTATCTCGATGCCTGGATCAGGATCGCCCCTGACAACCAGGTCACGGTGTACACCGGCAAGGTCGAGCTGGGCACCGGTGTGCGCACCGCGCTGCTGCAGGTGGCTGCGGAGGAACTGCAGATGGCGCCCGCGCTGATCACTTTCCTGAGCGCCGATACCGGCCGTTCGCCGGACGAAGGGCTGACCGCCGGCAGCCACACCATGGCCGACAGCGGCAGCGCCCTGCTCAACGCGGCGGCTCAGGTGCGCGGGCTGTTGACCGACGCCGCCGCGCGGCAGCTGCGTGTCGATGCGGCGTCGCTGTCGGTCGGCAATGCGCGCATCACCGCCCCCGACGGGCGCTCGCTGTCGTTCGGCGAACTGCTGCCCACGGTGAACCTGCACCGCACGGCAACACCCGCCTCGCCGCTGCGCGACCCCAAGTCGTTCTCCGTGATCGGCACGCCGATGCCTCGGCTGGACATTCCCGGCAAGGTCACCGGCAAGCCGAGCTATGTCCAAGACCTGGCCATGCCGGGCATGGTGCATGCGCGCGTGGTGCTGCCGCCGGCCTATGACGCCGCGCTGCTGTCGGTCGACGAGACCACGGTCAAGTCCATGCCCGGCGTGATCGCCGTCGTGCGCGACGGCAACCTGCTCGCCGTGGTGGCCGCGGGGGAATGGCAGGCGGTACTGGCTCAGCGCACGCTCAGCGCCGCCTGCCGCTGGAGCAAGGGGCGCGCGCTGCCCCGCCCCGCCGACGTGATCGCACAGCTCAAGCCGCTGTCCACGCAGCACATCGAGATCGCCAACACGCGGGGCGCTGTGCCGGCGGGCGCCAGGACGCTGGCCGCCAGCTATTCCAAGCACTACCTGATGCACGGATCGATCGGCCCCTCGTGCGCCGTCGCGCAGTTGCAGGACGGCGTGCTGACCGTATGGACCCACTCCCAGGGTGTCTACCCGCTGCGCGACGGCCTGGCCGAGATGCTGTCGATGCCCAAGGACAAGCTGCGCTGCATCCACGTGGAAGGCTCGGGCTGCTACGGGCACAACGGCGCCGACGACGCCGCCGCGCATGCCGCCTATCTGGCCCGCGCTCTGCCGGGAAAGCCGGTGCGCGTGCAATGGATGCGTGACCAGGAGAACCTGTGGGACCACTTCACGCCGGCCATGGTCACCGAGGTCAAAGCCTCGCTCGATGCCAGCGGCCATATCGTCGACTGGAACTACGCGCTGTGGAGCAGCTCGCATAACGAGCGCGTGGTCAACGCAGGCCGACTGCTGCCCGCCACCCAGCTGGCCAAGCCCTTCGTCCCCGCGCCCTCGGTCCCGATGGTGCAGCCCGAGGGCGGCGGCGACCGTAACGCGATTCCGCTCTACAAGCTCCCGGCCTCGCACATCGTCAACCACTTCTCGCCGACCATGCCGCTGCGCACCTCGGCGATGCGCTCGCTGGGCGCGCACATGAACGTCTTCTCGATCGAGAGCTTCATGGACGAACTGGCCGCCGCGGCCAACACCGACCCCGTGGCGTTCCGGCTGCGGCATCTGGAAGACCCGCGCGCGCGCGACGTGATCCAGCTTGCCGCCGCCAGGTTCGGCTGGCCCCGGCGCGGCCGCAAGCCCGGCCACGGCGTCGGCTTCGCGTTCGCCAGGTACAAGAACCTGATGGGCTATATGGCGATCGCGCTGGAGATCTCGGTGGTGCGCGACACGGGACTGGTGCGTCTGGAGCATGCGGAGGTGGCCGTCGACTGCGGGCAGATCGTCAATCCGGATGGCGTGCGCAACCAGATCGAGGGCGGCGTCCTGCAGGCCGCGAGCTGGACGCTGTACGAGCAGCTGCGCTTCGATACCAGCGGCATCGGCAGCTTCGATTGGAGCGCCTATCCGATCATGCGCTTCTCCGCCGTGCCCACCACCGTCAACGTGCACCTGATCGACCGCCCAGGCACGCCCTTCCTCGGCGTGGCCGAAGCCGCAATGGGGCCCACCGCGGGCGCCATCGGCAATGCCCTGTTCGACGCCACCGGCAAGCGCCTGCGCGACATGCCGCTGGGCGGCGAGCGGCTGCGCAGGGAAATCGCGCCATAGCGCGCAGCGTGCCATGACCCGGGCGCTGACCGGCGCCCGGTCCCAGAACCTCAATGCCATGACCATCATGCCCATCGTGCCCACCATGCCCACGTCCAGACCTCGCCGCGCCATCGTGATCGGCGGCTCGCTCGGCGGGCTCTTTACCGCCATCTGCCTGCGCGCCATCGGCTGGGAGGTCGATGTCTTCGAGCGCTCGCCGCAGCAGCTCGACAGCCGCGGCGGCGGGCTAGTGCTGCAGCCCAGCGTGCTCGACGCGCTGGCCTTCGCCGGGGTCGCGTACCCGCCAGAGTTCGGCGTGCCGTCGAAGGACCGCATCTTCCTGGACCGCGCGGGTGTGGTTCGCCGCATCGACATGCCGCAGACGCAAATCGCCTGGAACGGACTCTATGCCCTGATGAAAGGCGCGCTGGATCCGCGCAGGATCCATGCCGGCGAGGAACTGGTCACGCTGGCCCGCGAGGCCGATCATGTGACCGCCCGCTTTGCCTCCGGCCGCACCGAGCGCGCGGATCTGCTGGTCGGCGCCGACGGACCGCTGTCCACGGTGCGGCAGCAACTGCTGCCCGGCGATGCGCCCGCCTATGCCGGCTATGTCGCCTGGCGCGGCGTGCTGCCCGAGGCAGCGCTGGGCGAGCAGGCCAGATCGCTGCTGGTCGATGCCTTCGCCTTCCAGGACGGGCCGGGACACCAGATGCTGACCTACCTGATTCCCGGCGAGGACGGATCGGCCCGGCGCAACGAACGGCGCCTGAACTGGGTCTGGTACCGCGCGCTGCCCGCGGGAGCACCGCTGGCGGCCGTGCTGCTGGACCGCCATGGCCGCCAGCACACGCATTCGCTGCCCCCGGGCGCGGTCAAGGATGCCGATGCCCAGGCGCTGCGGCTTGCCGCGGCGGACAGCCTCGCACCCGTGTTCGCGGCACTGGTCACATCGACCCCTGATCCCTTCCTGCAGCTGATCCAGGATTACGCGGCGCCGCGCATGCGCTTTGGCCGCGCCGTGCTGCTAGGCGATGCCGCCTTCGTGGCACGTCCGCATACCGGCGCGGGCGCGGGCAAGGCGGCAGCCAATGCCGTAGCCCTGGCGCGCGCGCTGCAGGCCGGCGGGGAGCATATCGACGACGCGCTCGCGCTGTGGGATCGAAGCCAGTGGGCCGAGGACAAGCGCCTGGCCCAGTGGGGCATTTCACTCGGCCGGCGCATCATGGGCGTGATGCAGCCTGACTGACCGGGGCCTCAGGCCCGCGATGGCCGAGACATGTTTCCATGTTGAAATGAAACGGGATGACTGGCGTTTGACCTTTCGGCGCCCATGCAGGGTAGAAAACTGCTACCTTCGAGCAACGACGGCCGTCCACGGGCCATGGTGCGCAGCGCATCGATGCCGCCTTCGTCCAGTCGCGCCTTCCATGTGTACACCGTCTGCCGTGCCACGCCCACCGCTGCCGCACCTTCCGCGAGCGGCTTGTTCGCTAACAACATCCGTCCAGCGCGAACCCGTTACGCCGTCGCCTTGGCGCGCAGGCGATTGACGATCTGGTCGTCCTTACCATTGACGAGCGGCGTGACCACGATGTTGAACTCGATCGACTTGTATGCATCGGCCTTGAGGCCGAGCGCCGCACCACCGGTCTTGTCGACGACGTGCGGAATCAGTTCCTCGCGGGTGGCGTAGGCGAAGTCGTTCCAGATCAGCGGATCGCCTTCGACGTTGAACTGCGTCGTGAGCTTGCGATGGCCATCGCTCGTGATAAAGAAATGCACGTGTGCCGGGCGGTTGCCGTGGCGGCCAAGACCGTTCAGCAGTTGCTGCGTTGCGCCTTGCGGCGGGCAGCCGTAGCCCACGGGCATCAGCGTGCGGAATTCGTACTTGCCATCTGCGCCGGAGCGCACTGCGCCACGCAGGTTGAATTCGGTCTGCGCGCCGGTCGGGTCGAAATGCGAATAGAAGCCCTTTGAGTTGGCGTGCCAGCATTCCACGATCGCGCCTGCGAGGGGCTTGCCGTCAGAACCCGTGACGGTGCCGTGAATGACCAGCGGACCGGCTTCGGCGTCGGCATTGATATCGATCTTGCTCACACCGTCGCGCACGGTTGCGCCGGCAACGTACAGCGGGCCTTCAATGGTGCGCGGCGTGCCGCCGTCGAGACCGGCCGCGTTGTCCGCAGCGTCCATGCGCACGTCGAGGTATTTTTCGAGCCCGAGACCCGCCGCGAGCAGTGCTGCTTCGCCGTCCTGGCCTAGCTTGTTGAGGTAGTTGATGCCAGCCCAGACTTCGTCGGGCGAGATGTCGAGGTCATCGATGGCCTTGAATAGATCGCCCAGCAGGCGATGGACGATCTGCTGCAGACGCGCGCTGCCCTTGCCTTCAAGGTTGGCGGCTGCCTTCAGCAGATCCTGAACTTCCTTGGTTTGAAAAACTTGAACGCTCATGATGACTACCTCCTTTGGTTTTTGGGGGATGGGTGCTGCGCGCGGTGCGCGCTAGAACTCTGGCGTCTTCGGCAAGGCAAACGGAAATCAGGCGCGACGATCTGCGGCGGAGCCACCGCGCGCGAACGTGACCACCACGAGCGCGCCCAGCACGAGCACCGCGGCGGCGTACAGCAGCCCCGAGGTGAAGCTGCTGGTGACATCGCGCAGGTACCCGACGATCACTGCATTCAGCGCCGCGCCGACGATGCCGGCGGCGTTGATGAACGCAATGCCGATGGCGCGGTGATTCGCGGACATGACGAGGTCGGGCAGCGTCCAGAAAATCGTCATGGACGCGTACGCACCCGCCGATGCCGCGCACAGGCCGGCAAGCTTGACCAGCGGGTCGGCGGCAAAGGACGTGAGTGCCCAGCCGGCAGCGGCGAACAGCATCGGCAGCGCGACGTGCCAGCGGCGCTCCTGGTGCTTGTCGGAACGGCGGCCCCACACGACCATCGCGGCGATGGTGACAACGTGCGGCACGGCGGTCAGCATGCCGATGGCGAGCTCGCTGCTGCCCTGGTTGAAGCTCTTGACGATCTGCGGCACCCAGGTGCTGATCATCCCCAGCGTGTTGACCAGCAGGAAGTAGGCAACGGCCAGCTTCATGACCGGCAGCGAGAAGAGCGCCTGCGTCAGCGACACCTCCTGGCCTCCCACCTTCCGGACCGGACTGCTGGCCGCATCCTTTTCCATCATCGCTGCCAGCCGCGCGCGCTCGGCCGGTGTCAGCCACTTTGCCTTGGCCGGCGTGTCATCCAGATACAGCCAGACCACAATGCCGAGCAGCGCCGACGGCAGGCCTTCCAGCATGAACAGCCATTGCCAGCCGTGCAGCCCGTGCAAGCCGTCGAGCTTCAGCAGGTAGCCGGAAACGATGGCGCCGATTGCCGACGTGACCGGCATCGCGATCATGAAGAAGGCGTTGGCACGCGCGCGATGCGCCGCCGGGAACCAGAACGTCATGTACAGCAGGACGCCGGGCAGGAAGCCCGCTTCCGTAATGCCCACGAGAATGCGCAGGACGTAGAGGCTGTTGGCATCCCAGGCCAACATCGTCGCCGTGGAGGCGAGTCCCCACGCCACCATGATCGTCGCGATCCAGCGGCGCGCGCCGAGCTTGCCGAGCATGATGTTGCTCGGGATCCCGAACAGGATGTAGGCGCCGTAGAACACGGTGGACGCCAGGCCGAAGGCCGTAGCCGACAGGCCGAGGTCGCGCCCCATGGTCAGTCCCGCGAAGCCGATGTTGATGCGGTCGAGGAACGAGAACACGAACAGTACGAACAGGAAGCCGATCAGCCGCCGGTAGATCTTCCCGACGACGGCTTCGTCCGCCGCGGCATCCTCCGCATGGACGTCGCCGGAACGCTTGCCCGCCTGGAGCTGCGATACGGCGGGGGCTGGCTTGGCATCGATCGTCAGATCGCCATCTGGTCTCATGACTTGTCTCCTTTCTCTTCTGTGGTGGATGGCAGGCGCGACGGCTGCGGCGGGCTGATGCCTCTGTCAAACCGCGGTGCCGTGCGGTCCAGTGTCGCGCCGTGTCCGGGCGCCGCTATCGCGAACGCTGCACGCGGTGGAAATCCCGGTTGAAATACACCAGGCCGCCCCCCTCTTCGTTGACCGCGATGCGGTCGAGCGTGACAAAGACCACCGAATGCGACCCCACCTCCTTGCAGTCGCTGATGGTGCCTTGCAGCTTGACGATGGCGTCGCGCAGGGCCGGCTGGTCGGCGTCGCAGTCGTCCCAGATGTCCCAGATGTCCCAGGAGAAGCGGTCCTCCATCGGCACCTTGGTCATGCCGGAAAAGTGCCTGGCAAGATCCTCCTGCTCGCTGCTCAGCACATTGACGCAAAGGCGGCCATTGCGCTGAAAAATGCCGCACGAGGCACTGTCGCGGTTGACGCAGACTAGGATCGTCGGCGGTGAATCGGTCACCGAGCACACGGCGCTGGCGGTGATGCCGCACCGGCCTGCGTCTCCCTGGGTGGTGACGATATTGACCCCTGCGGGCAGGTGCGCCATGGCCTGGCGGAATTCAGTTTGATTGACGGCATTCATCGGGGGCTCGCTATGGGGGTGCTGTCGGTCCTGTTGCCGACCTCATGGCCGGCTTCTACGAAAGCTTAGGGCAATGCCCCCGCCGCCCGCTATTCATAGGATCTACCCTGATTCACAGGGTTATGCGCCACCTTCTACGTGTTTTCTTTATCGTGGGCCCGGTAGTACCTGGTGTACGCTTAAACCTCAAGCACCTTGCCGGGCAGAACACACACCAGATGCGCATCGGCCAGGATGAATTCGGCATTCTCTACAAAAAGCGCCTCCTTCATGACCGCTACATCGGCTATCGTCTACATCGTCGACGATGACAAAGACCTTCGCACCTCCCTGGCCTGGCTCCTCGAGACAGTGTCCGTCCAGGCCGAGTGCCTTGCCGGCGCGCGAGAATTCCTGGCCGCCTACGATCCAAGGCGGCCGGCCTGCCTGGTACTTGATGTGCGCATGCCCGAGACCGGCGGCTTCCAGCTCCAGCAGATCCTCAATGACAGAGGCGCTACGCTGCCGATCATCTTCGTCTCGGCGCACGGCGACATCCCGATGTCGGTGAAGGCGCTGCAGAACGGCGCCATCGACTTTGTCGAGAAGCCTTACAACCCGCAGCAGATGCTGGAGAGGATCCAGGGCGCATTGAAGCAGGCCGTGCAGATGCACGACAGCGCCGAGCAGCGCCAGAAGATCCGCGCCAAGCTGGACAAGCTGACCACACGCGAGCAGGAGATCCTGTGCCGCGTGCTCGACGGCAAGGCAAGCAAGGTCATTGCCGACGAACTGCACATCAGCGTGAAGACGGTTGACGTCCACCGCACCAAGATTCGCGAGAAGCTCGGCGTGGTGAGCACGGCCACGCTGGTGCGGGAGGTGATGGAGGTCTGGGCGTCGTCGAAGACCGGCGCGGTGGGCTAGCACGCCGGCCAGCACGGCTAGCTGCCCGCCGGCTCCCCGCACAGCGGCACCGAGAATGCGAACGACGTGCCGAACGGCACGCGGTTCTGCGCCCAGATTTCGCCCCGGTGCCGCGACACGATGCTCTTGCAGAGCGCCAGCCCGATGCCGTTGCCGCCCGGCTTGCCAGAGAAGAAGCCGTCGAAGATCCGCTTGCTCGCCGCCTGCGGCAGTCCGCGCCCGAGGTCGTGCACGATCAGCATGGCCTTGTCACCATGATCGCCCGTCGTGCAGGTTTCGATGCGCAGCGTGCGCCGGTCCGGTGGCAGCGCCGCCATCTCCTCGATCGCATTGAACGCGATATTCAGGATCACCTGGCCGATCAGCACCTTCTCGCAGTTGATCGGCAGCGCCTGCGGCGACAGTGCCAGTTCCAGCCTGACGTCCGCCTCCTCGCACTTCAGCGAGATGAAGTAGGCGCTGTCATGGACGATGTCGTTCAGGTCCGCCAGCGCCTCGGCCTGCTCCAGCTTGACGACGTACTCGCGGATACTCTTGATGATCAGCGACGCGTGTTCCACCTGGCGTGCGGCCGCCTCCAGGCCGAAGCGGATCGAGTCCGGGTTGGCCTGGTTCCTCGCCAGCCGCATGGAGACGCCTTCGATGAAGTTGCGCGTGGCCGCCAGCGGCTGGCTCAGTTCGTGCGCAATGGTCATCGCCATTTCGCCCATCGCGTTGTAGCGCGCGCGGTACTCGATCTCGCGCTCGCGTTCGCGCTCCAACGATTCGGCCTCGACCAGCTCGGTCACGTCGCGGAACAGCAGCAGGTAGCCGCTGACGTCGTCCTCGATTTCCACGTAGCGCGTGACCGCCTGGTGCCAGCGCAGCTCGCCCATTGCCGTGCGCACCTGAAAGCGCGTGGAGAATGAGCCGCGCGTGGCCGCATCGGGCGCGACGTGGTCGCGGAGCACCTCCAGTAACGGGGCTTCGCACAGGCTGTCGATCGCTGCTCCGAGCAGGTCGCCCTCGACGCGCCCGAGAATCCGGCACCCTGATTCGCTCACGTACGCCACGTACCCGCCGCGATCGACCACGAGAACCCCTTCGGCCAGGTCCTGCATGAATGCCCTGAGCCGGCTTTCCGAGCGCCGCAGTTCGCGCTTGAGCGCTTCTTCCGCCGCAATATCGCGGAACTGCACCATCAGCACGTCGCGCGCCTCGAGTGACACGCGCGTGGCGATGGCTTCCGACAGGATCTCGTCGCCGTTCTTGGCGCGATAGCACCACTCAATCACGCTCTGGCCGGTGCGGACCGCTTCGTCGAGCCACTGGAGCCCGACCTCGCGCCGGTACTTCTCCGCAGTGCTGGTCATGTCCGGCGCCTTCAGTGCCGGAAATTCCTCGAGCGTGAAGCCCAGCGTCTCACGCGCGGCATGGTTCGCCCACAGGATGGATTTGGTTTCGGCGTCATGGAGGATCACGCGCAACGTCAGCGCCTCGACCATGCGAAAGAAGTCGTCTTGTCCGAATCGATACATATTGCCTCGAGCCATGCCAGTGGAATGAATCAACCCGCAGCGTACCGCCGGCAGACCCTGGACCCCTATAGGTAATTTCTTTACGCATCCACGGGAAACTGCGCAGCAATGCACGCCCCGCTCCAATTGTTGCCGCCCGGGCGCCGTCGATAGACTGCTCTCAACGGTCCATGCCGTCAGAACCGGCTCCCCGGCCGGTCCCTTAGCCGGCCTACGCAATCCACCGGAGACAACCATGCTGCATTCCGCTGTGTCGGATAGCCTTCTCAACCAGCACCCCGGCGTCGCCATGCCCTACGCCGCGCAGACCGAGCCGCACCAGGCCGCGCTCGACCGCCTGCTGGCCGAAATCCGCGCCCGCCGCGAAGAATTTGATGCAAAGCGGCACGTGCCGCGGGACATGGTAGCCCAGCTGAAGCAACTGGGCGTCTACCGCGCCGCCACGCCGCGCTGCTTCGGCGGCGATGCGTGCTCGCCCGCGGAATTCCTCAGGCTGATCGAGACCATTTCCGAAGCCGACGGCTCCGCCGGCTGGGTGGCCAGTTTCGGCTCGGCCGCCGTCTACCTCGCCGCCCTGCCGCACGCTACCCTCGCCAGCCTTTATGCCAATGGCCCGGACGTCGCGTTCGCCGGCGGCCTGTTCCCGATCCAGCCGGCCAAGAAGGTGGACGGCGGCTACCGCGTCAATGGCCTGTGGAAGTTCGCCAGCGGCTGCAAGGGCGCGGACATCCTGGGGGTCGGCATCGGCGCCGGCGATGGCGGCAAGCCGCGTACTGCCGTGCTGCGGCCCGAAGACGTGGAAATCGTCGAGAACTGGGAAGTGATCGGCCTGCGCGGCACCGGCAGCCACGACCTGCGCGTCAAGGATGCCTTTGTCGCCGACGAGTGGACCTTCGTGCGCGGCGGTACGCCAACCATCGATGAACCGCTGTACCGCTATCCGTCCATCGCCTACGCCGCGCAGGTGCTGGCGGTGGTCAGCCTGGGCGTTGCCCGCGCCGCGCTGGATGAAGTGTCGCGCATGGCCGGCGGCCGCACCGGGATCACCGGCGCACCGAAGATGGCCGACCGCGCGTACCTGCGCATCTCGGTCGCCAAGGCCGAAGCCGAACTGCGCTCGGCCCGTGCCTTCTTCTACGACGCCACCGAGTCCGCCTGGGTCACGATCCTCAAGGGCGACAACCTCACCCCCGAACAGACCAGCCTGCTGCGCCTGTCGGCCGTGCAGGCGACCCGCGCCGGCGCCAGCGCCGTGCAGGCGGCCTACCTGCTGGCCGGTACCGCCGCCATCTACGACGGCCACCCGCTGCAGCGCTACCTGCGCGACGCGATGGTCGTCACGCAGCACGCCTTCCTCGGCGAAGGCCTGTACGACGCCGCCGGCGCTGTCAGCCTCGGCGTGCCGCCGATGCCCGGCTACATCTGAATTGCCACTCGAACCAACACCGACCGGAGCCAGTATGTCGCAACCTGCCCAAAGCCCCCTGCGCGTCCTCTTCTGCATTGGCATCACGCAGAACTTCTTCGACCTGCCGACCGGCCATGGCATTGAAGTGTGGAAAGGATTCAGCGCCATGATGAAGTCGATGGGCGCCATACCCGGCGTCTCCATCCTCGGCGCTATCGACGACGACCGCCTGATGGTCGGCCCGTCCACCACGTCGCCGTGGACCGTGTACATCATGGCCGACGTGAAGGACTACGACACCGTCGTCGCCGCCTGCAACCTGTTCCGCACGACACCGGTCGGCGAGCACAGCCTGTGGCGCTACGCCAAGATCGAGGCACGCGTGGGCCGCGCGCTCGAGATTCCGGCCGAAGCCGCCTGACGCCATGACGAAAACGCAGATCCCCGCCAGCGTCGACGACCTCAGCCGGCGCATGGCAGCCCTCGAAGCCGAAGGCGCGGCACGCCGTACGCTGTCCCGCTACATGTCGCTGTGCGACGTGCCGGCGCCGGCTGACGCCTGCAACGGCGACGGCGAACTGCCGGCGCTGTTCACCGACGACGCCGTATGGGAAGGCGTGGGCACGGAATACGCGTCCGGCTTCGGTCGCCACGTCGGCCCCGCCGCCATCGGCGGGTTCCTGCGCAAGTACCTGCCGCCCGTGCCGCATTTCCAGCGCAACGTGCATTGCCTCACCAGCGAGGCGATGGTCGCTGACGGCGACGTCGTGCGCGGCCGCTGGATCATGCAGCAACTGTCTGTCTATGTCGGCGGCAAGACCGAGCTGATCTCGGCGCGGCTGGCAGTCAAATTCGCCATCGGCAGCGACGGCGCGGCACGCATGCGGCATTTCCAGACAGAGCGGCTGTCGTGCCTGACGCTCGCGGAGGCACCGCAATGACCGCCTTTGTCTCGCGCTTCCGCCTCGGTGGCGACGGCCCCGCCATCGCCATCAAGGATTCGATCGACATCGCGGGCTACCCGACGGTGGCAGGCAGCCGGGCACTGAGCAACGCCGCGCCGGCCGCCGCGCACGCGGACGTTGTCGCTCGCCTCGTCGAGGCAGGCTGGTCGATCGTCGGCAAGACCACGATGCACGAGCTCGCGTTCGGCATCTCGGGTATCAACAACTTTGCCGGTACGCCGCTCAACGCGCATGCGCCGGACCGCATTCCGGGTGGCTCGTCCAGCGGCTCCGCCGCTGCGGTCGCCGCGGGCGAAGTCCGCATCGCGCTGGGCACCGATACCGGCGGCTCCATCCGCATGCCCGCTGCCTGCTGTGCCGTGGCCGGACTGAAACCGACCTTCGGCCGCGTCAGCCGCCGCGGCGCGCATCCGGCAGAGTCGTCGCTGGATTGCGTCGGCCCGTTCGCGGACTCGGTCGAGGGCATCGTCGCAGCGATGGCGGTGATCGCGCCGGACTTCGACCCGGTGCAGGCACGCGACAGCGGCAAGCGCTTGCGCATCGGGCTGCTGGACTACGTGCAGGCCGATCCCGCCATCCTCGACGCCGTCGCCAGCGCACTGTGCAAGGCCGGCTTCGACACCCAGCGTGTGAGCCTCGACGACATGGCCGCCGCCTACCGGGCCGGCATGCAGGTCATCAACTTCGAGACCTGGTCCGCCTTCGGACACCTGACCGGCGCCGGGGCGCTGCAGCCCGACGTCGAGCAGCGCCTGCTGGCCGCCAGTGTCGTCAGCCTTGACGACGTCGGGCAGGCGGAAGCCGTGCGCCGCGCCTTCACGTCGCAGGTCGATGCCGTGCTCGGCCGGGTGGACGCCATCGTGCTGCCCACCCTGCCCGAACTCCCGCCGACCCTCGCGGCAGTCTACGCTGGCGCACCAATACTCGGCCTGACGTCGTTGGTCCGCCCCTTCAACCTGAGCGGCCATCCCGCGCTCACGCTGCCCGTGCCGGTCGCCGGCGTTGCCATCAAGGCGGGCCTGCAACTGGTGGGCCGCAAGGGCGAGGACGAGACGCTTTGCGCCATCGCATCCCGGATTGAACGCGCCATCGCTGCCGATGGCGCCTCCCAATGACCTCACGGAGAACTAGCATGTGTTCCCACGACAACTACCAGCCGGTGACGTTCACGGTCAAGCCTGAGCAACTGGTGCAGGACGACCGCGTCGACGGTTCGATGTACTACGACCCGGCGCTGTTCGAAACCGAACTCGAACGCATCTTCTACAAGACCTGGGTCTGGGTCGCGCACGAAAGCGAGATCCGTAACCCCGGCGATTTCCGCACCACGAAGATCGGCCGCCAGCCCGTCATCGTCGTGCGCGACAAGACCGGCGCGATCCGCGTGCTCGAAAACCGCTGCCGCCATCGCGGCGCCACGGTGTGCGAAAAGTCCAAGGGCAACGTCAGCGGCTTCACCTGCCCGTACCACAGCTGGTCCTACGCCCTGGACGGCAAGCTGCGCGCCCTGCCCTATCCGGACGGCTACGAGGACATCCTCGACAAGTCCGAACTGCCGCTGCGTTCGCTGCGCGTGGACAGCTACGCCGGCATGGTGTTCGCCTGCTTCAACCAGGACGTGGAGCCGCTGAGCGACTTCCTCGGCGAAGCCAGGCACTGGATCGACCTGTTCATGAAACAGGGCGCCGGCTATCCGATCAAGACGCAGGGCGAACACAAGTTCAGCTTCCGCGGCAACTGGAAGATCCAGCTCGAGAACACCACCGACGGCTACCACTTCCCGATCGTGCACAAGTCGTGGATGTCGTCGGTCGATGAAGAGACGTCCGAGATGCTGTCGTTCATGACCGACGAGAAGGCCGTCACCCATGCGCTTGGCAACGGGCACAGCGTGATGGTGATGGTGCCCGAGCATGTCGATCTCGACCAGGACGACGGCACCGAGCAGCTTCAGGAACGCTTCGCCCACATCGCCGAGGCCCTGTCGAAGGAGATGCCGCCCAAGCAGGTCCGCCGCATCGTCCGCTCGCTGCACGGCGCAGGCTTCAACCTGAACCTGTTCCCCAACGTGGCGATGTCGATGGCGTTCTTCCGCGTGCTGCATCCGGTGTCGGCCACCGAGACCGAGATTCGCCACGTGGCGCTCGGCATGGACGGCGGCCCGGAGATCGCCAACCGCGAGCGCCTGCGCATCCATGAGCACTTCCAGGGCCCGTTCGGCTTTGGCAGCCCGGACGACGCCGAAGCCTGGGAACGCGTGCAACGCGGCGCGTATGCCGGCAAGAACGTGCCGATCCTGGTCAACCGCGGCCTGAACCGCGAAATCGTTGCTGGAAACGGCGACAAGGTCTCGCACGCCACCGACGAAGGCGGCATGCGCGAAGCCTATCGGATGTGGAAAAGGATGATGAGCGATGAATAATGCCAACGAACTGAACCGGGTCACGCCCTCGTTGCAACTGGCCGCCGAGTTCATCTGGTGCGAGGCCGAGCTGCTGGATCGCAAGGACTACAAGCACTGGGCCGACCTGTGGAGCGAAAACGGCCGCTACGTGATTCCCATCGATCCGGACACGACCGATTTCGAAGCCGCGCTGAACTACGCCTACGACGATGCCCGCATGCGCGCCATGCGCATCGAGCGCCTGACGTCCGGCCACTCGGTCTCGGCCGTGGATGCGGCGCGCACGGTGCGTACCGTGTCGCGCTTCACTGAAGTGTCGAGCGAGGCTGACGTCATCGAGGTCCGTTCCGCGCAGATCCTGGTCGCCTACAAGCGCGAGCGCCACACGCTGTTCGCCGCCGACCTGACCCACCGCCTGCGCTTCACGCAGGCCGGCATCCGGCTCGAACAGAAGGTGGTCCGCCTGATCAACTCCACCGACAGCCTCAACGCTCTCGGCTTCCTGCTGTAAGGAGACGCGATGAAGCGAGTTGCCCTGATCACCGGCGGTGCGCGCGGCCTTGGCGAGGTCATCGCCCGCCGCATGCATGCGGCCGGCTACCGTGTGGCCATCGGTGACCTCAATGCGCAGGACGCCGCAGCGGTGGCGCATTCGCTGGATCCTGCGGGCGAGACCGCCCTGGCACTCACCCTCGACGTGACCGACAAGTCCGCGTTCGAGTCGGCCAGGGCCGCACTGGAAGAACGCTGGGGCGGTACCGACGTGCTGGTCAACAACGCCGGCAAGTCGCAGGTGTCGGCGCTGATGGACATCAGCCCCGAAGAGTTCGACCAGGTGGTGGCCATCAATCTGCGCGGCACCTTTGTCGGCTCGCAGGTGTTCGGTGCGCACTTCGCCGCGCGGGGCTTCGGCCGGATCGTCAACATCGGCTCGCTGGCCGGCCAGAACGGCGGCACGGCCACCGGCGCGCATTACGCGGCGGCCAAGGGCGGCGTGGGCGTGCTGACCAAGATCTTCGCGCGTGAACTGGCGCCGCACGGCGTGACGGTGAACTGCGTGTCGCCCGGCCCGCTCGACCTGCCGATCGTCCACGAGACCGTCCCGCGTGAACGCCTGGAGGCGATCTGCAAGACGATCCCGGTCCAGCGGCTGGGGTCGCCGGAGTATGTGGCGGATGTGGTGCTGCTGCTCGCCGCCGACTCCGCGGGCGCGGTCACCGGCGCCAACTGGGATGCGAACGGCGGCCTGCTGATGCGCTAGGCGCCGAAGGCATCCGCGCGTCTCAGCCTGAATCAAGATAGCCGTTCTGGAAGGGTAGTCATGTTGAAAGTCAGAGTCGAAAAGGTTGTGGAAGAGGCGGTCGGCATCCGTTCGTACCGTCTTGTGCCCTGTGATGGCGCGGCGCTCGCCCCTTACGAGCCGGGTGCCCACGTGGATGTGCTCGGGCCGACCGGCGTCACACGCCAGTATTCCCTGTGCAGCCCGCCCGACGATACGTCCGGCTACCTGATCGCGGTGAAGCGGGAAGATGCGTCGCGCGGTGGCTCCGAGGCCCTGCACGACGTGGTGCAGGAAGGCGCGGAGCTAGCGATCAGCGCCCCGCGCAACCTGTTCAGCCTGGCACCGCAGGCGAGCCAGTACCTGCTGTTTGCCGCCGGCATCGGCATCACGCCGCTGCTGAGCATGGCTTACAAGCTCAATCACGAGAAGCGCCCCTACCACCTGCACTACTTTGCTCGCTCGCGCGAGCGCGCCGCCTTCCTGCGGCTGCTGGAATCCGCGCCGTTTGACGGCAAGGTGACGCTGCACATCGGCATCGAGCGCGACGCGCTCGGCCACCTGCTGGCCAACTGCATAGCGGGAGCCGGCGCGGGCGCGCTGGCCTACACCTGCGGCCCCTCCGCCTTCATGGCACGCGTGGTCGAGGAAGGCGAACGCGTGCTTGGCCCCGACAACGTGCACCTGGAGCACTTCCAGGCCGACCCGCCGGCGGCCGGCCTGCCCACCGGCGCGTTCGAGGCCGAGCTGGCGCAGAGCGGCAAGGTCATCGTCGTCCCGGAAGGCACGACGCTGGTCGACGCGCTGATCGCCGCTGGCTGCGACATCGACACCGAATGCCGCGAAGGCATCTGCGGCACGTGCGTGGTGCCAGTGCTCGATGGCGAGCCAGATCACCGCGACAACTGCCTCTCGAAGAAAGAGAAGGCCTCCAACAAGCAGATCTGTGCCTGCGTGTCGCGTGCGCGCACGGCACGGATCGTACTGGACCTGTAGTACGCATCTCCTTGCGTGACGTGAAGTGAAGTCTAGTAATCGTGATACTTCGGCGAAGTAATGTTGGTACGGGTCTTTGGGAGCGCCCATTTCTTCCCTCATGACTTAGGCGCTATGGCGGCCTTTCCGGCGGGAGGTAGCGGACGCCTGCGTGACTTGCCTAGGTCCAGGGGCCGGGCCAGTCGAAACAGGGATCAGCTTGCCGGCAACGTCTACGAAGTCGGTATCGTCAGGCCATGCTGCCGGGCCGGATGGCTCTGCCCTCATGGCCTGCCATTCGTCATCAAGCTCAACAGATATTGCGTGCCAGACGTTCGGCCTCGGGACGATCCTTTGTGCCCAAGCTGCGGATAATCTCGCGCTTGCCGCTGTGCTGCTCAATGAGGTCTAGGGGAATTTTGCGGCGGAAGTAATACACGCTGCCGCGAAGCTGGATGTTCGTTGCCATTCGGGTTCTCACAGGTACCGGTGTAACACCTGCGCGGCATAGTGTACCGCCTGAACCCCGCCCCAAAAAACAAAACCCCGGAAGACCGCAATCTTCCGGGGTTCCGCCGCCAATACGATGTAGTGGCGGAGACGGAGGGATTCGAACCCTCGATCCAGGTTTTGGCCCGGATGCTCCCTTAGCAGGGGAGTGCCTTCGACCTCTCGGCCACGTCTCCCAAATCTGCCGTTGTGTGAGGGAGGCCACACAACGAAGCGCGTATTCTATCGGGCCAATTTCAATTGGTCAACGGTGATTCGATGACTAATTTAAAAAACTTGCACAGCCCGTTAGAAGCGCAGGCCGCAAGCAGCCTGCCTTGCATGGATCACGCCTGATCCAGCTCGAACACCTTATGCAGCGCGCGCACGGCGAGCTCCATGTACTTCTCGTCGATCAGCACCGAGATCTTGATTTCCGAGGTGGAGATCATCTGGATGTTGATGCCTTCTTCGGACAGCGTGCGGAACATCTTGCTGGCGATGCCGACGTGCGAGCGCATGCCCACGCCGACTACCGAGACCTTCGACACCTTCGGGTCGCCCGATACGCTGGCGGCGCCGATATGTGCCTTCACGCCGTCGTTGAGGATGGCAAGCGCGCGCTGGTATTCGCCGCGCGGCACGGTGAAGGTGAAGTCGGTCTTGCCGTCGACGGACTGGTTCTGGATGATCATGTCGACGTCGATGTTGGCGTCGGCTACCGGGCCCAGGATCTGGTATGCGATGCCGGGCTTGTCGGGCACGCCCAGGACGGTGATCTTCGCCTCGTCACGGGCAAAGGCGATGCCGGAGATGACGGCTGCTTCCATTTCAGAATTTTCCTCAAAAGTGATCAGCGTGCCCGAGTGCATTTCTTGCTCGAGGGGCATCAGGGGGTCGGTGAGCGACGACAGCACGCGGGTCTTCACGCGGTACTTGCCGGCGAATTCCACCGAACGGATCTGCAGCACCTTGGAGCCCAGGCTGGCCATTTCCAGCATTTCCTCGAAGGTGATCTGGTCCAGGCGGCGAGCGTCTTCGACCACGCGCGGATCGGTGGTGTAGACCCCGTCCACGTCGGTGTAGATCAGGCATTCCTCAGCCTCGATGGCGGCGGCGATCGCCACGGCCGAGGTGTCGGAACCACCGCGGCCAAGCGTGGTGATGTTGCCGTTGTCGTCGATGCCCTGGAAGCCCGTGACCACCACCACGCGCCCGGCGTCGAGATCGGCCAGGATGCGCTCGTCATCGATGGACTCGATGCGGGCCTTGGTGTGGGACGAGTCGGTCTTCACCGGCACTTGCCAGCCGGTGTAGCTGATCGCGTCGACGCCCTCGCTTTGCAGCGCAATCGCGAGCAACGCGGAACTGGCTTGCTCGCCGGTGGCGGCCAGCATATCCAGCTCGCGCGGGCTCGGCTGCGCCGAAATTTCCTTGGCAAGGCCAAGCAAGCGATTGGTTTCGCCTGACATGGCCGAAGGCACCACGACTACGCGGTGACCTGCACGATGCCATTTGGCAACGCGCTTGGCGACATTCTTGATGCGTTCCGGAGAACCCATCGAAGTGCCACCGTATTTGTGAACGATGAGAGCCATCTGTTTGTCGACACCAGCGATTGTGCAAACCCTTGAAAATACACGAAGGGGAGCACCAAGGCAAGGTGTGGGCGGCTCGGACGACGGCCACGGCAAGTGGCGCGCGAGGAATATTGCGGGCGGAACGCAGCTTGCCGCGGCTTATTCGATGGCTGCGCCCTGCCCGGGCGATCCAACCGGCTCGACCCACTCGACCCATTCGACACGCCAGCGCGGCGCGGCCGGCGCATCCGGCCAGCGCCGGTGCATGCCCAGGCCCGCCGCGAACACGAGCTGATCGCCCGACCACAGCAGCGGCAGCCGCGCGCGCCGTGCCATCGGCACGCCAGCCTCCTGGTAGGCCTGCTTGAGCGCGCGCGCGGGCCCGCCCGGGCGCAGCACGATGCGCTCGCCGCCTTGGCGCGCGGCAAGGCGCAGGGGCCGGCGCAGCGCTGCCTCCGGCAGGCCGAAGGTATCGTCGCGCGTAAAGCGCAGCTCGCCGTGCCACGCAGGCACGGCCACGCGGGCCTCGCCCTGCCAGTGCAGCGCCAGGTCTTCAGACTCGATGGCTGGTCCCGCGCGCCGGGCCAGCACGCGCCCCCGGAAGCGATGCAGCATCAGCGTCTCGTGCTGGATGGCGGGCTCGCCGCCTTCATGCTCGATCAGTTGCGCGCGCATGGCGGCCAGCCGCGCGGTGGACGGGGCCTGCGTGCCAAGCTCGCGCAGCCACAGGCGCAGCACGGCGTCGGCCTCGGCCGGCGGCAGCGCGCGCAACCCAGCAAGATCGAGTTCCGCCAGCGTGCTGGCATCGCGCGGCGTGCGCACCAGCCCCGCCATCCATTGCGTGGCCAGCGCATCGAGCAATTCGCCGGCCTGCGCCAGGTGCGCGGCGGCTTGCGCCACATTGGCGCGCAACGCGGGAAACGCCGCGGCCAGCGCGGGCATGTGCTGCCTCAGCGCGTTGCGGGCGAATCGGGAATCGTCATTGGAAGGATCGTCGATCCAGGGGAGCGCGTTCACGGCGCAGTACGCATCGATCTCGTCGCGGCCGACCTCGAGCCACGGACGCAGCAAGACGATCTGCTGCCTTGCCCCAAGCCTGCGCAGGCGCGGCATGCCGCCAAGCCCGGCCAGCCCGGCGCCGCGAAACAAGCGCAACAGCACGGTCTCGACCTGGTCGTCCAGGTGATGGGCAAACAGCAGCAACTCTGCCCCTGCCTCGTCGCACATGGATTCGAGCGCCGCGTAGCGCGCGCGGCGCGCCGCCGCCTCCAGCCCTTCGCCCTGCCCCTGGCTGACCGAGACACGCTGGCTGTAAAACGGCAGTTGCCAGTCGGCGCACAGCGTCGCGCAGAACACGTCCCACTGGTCCGCCTCGGCCTGCAGGCCATGATGCACATGCAGCGCCACCACACGCAGCGGCAGCGACGACGCCACCACCGCCGCACGCAGCGCGTGCAGCAGCGCGACCGAATCGCGTCCGCCGGAGAGTGCCACCGCCACCGTGCCTGCCCGTGCGCCGTCGCCAGAAACAACAAAGGCCGCACCGGCCTGAAGCGCCTGTGCGACCTTGTCGGTCAAGCCGGCGGACGGGTCAGCCCGGTGCGCCGGTTTCCTTGAACTTGCCATAGGCCAGCAGACGCTCATGACGGCGCGCCTGCAGCTCCTTCACGCTCATGCCCTGGAACTGGCGCAGCGAATCCGCCAGCGAACGCTTGAGCATGGCTGCCATGCCCTTGACGTCGCGGTGCGCGCCACCCAGCGGCTCGCTGACGATCTTGTCGATCAGGCTGAGCGCCTTGAGGCGGTGCGCGGTCAGGCCGAGGGCTTCGGCAGCTTCCGGCGCCTTTTCGGCGGTCTTCCACAGGATCGACGCGCAGCCTTCCGGCGAGATCACGGCGTAGGTGGCGAACTGCAGCATCTGCACCACGTCGCCCACGGCAATCGCCAGTGCGCCGCCCGAGCCGCCCTCACCGATGATGGTGGCGATCAGGGGCACCTTGAGGCCGGCCATGACGTAAAGATTGTGGCCGATGGCTTCGGACTGTCCGCGCTCTTCGGCGTCGATGCCGGGGAATGCACCCGGGGTGTCGACGAAGGTGAAGATCGGCAGGCCGAACTTGTCGGCGAGTTCCATCAGGCGCTTGGCCTTGCGATAGCCCTCGGGCTTGGACATGCCGAAGTTGCGCAGCGCGCGCTCCTTGGTGTCGCGGCCCTTCTGGTGGCCCATCACCATGCACGCCTGCCCGTTGAAGCGGGCCAGGCCGCCCACGATCGACAGATCGTCGGCAAAGGCGCGGTCGCCGTGCAGTTCGTGGAAATCGGTGAAGATCTCCCGCACATAGTCCAGCGTGTAAGGACGCTGCGGGTGCCGGGCGATCTGTGCCACCTGCCATGGGGTCAGGTTGGCGTAGATGTCCTTGGTAAGCTGCTGGCTCTTGCCGGCCAGCCGCGAAATCTCTTCGGAGATATCGACAGCCGAATCGTCCTGCACAAATCGCAGTTCTTCGATCTTTGCCTCGAGTTCGGCAATCGGCTGCTCAAAATCTAGGAAGGTGGTTTTCATGAGACTCGCGTACCTGTCTGTGAAGGAGCGCATTCTACCGGAATTCGCCCACTAAACCGCAAGTCTGCGGATGCAGTCTCGCGCACTTCCATGCAAATTTTGCTGCCTTCCAGCCTAATACGTCACAGGCAGGGGATCAAGACTGCGCCACATATACCAGGTGGCGACGGTGCGCCAGGGCTCCCAGTTGGCCGCGACCTCGCGCGCCTCGCTGCGCGTGACGGGCTCGCCACTGAAGTAATTTGCCGAGATGGCGTTGATCAGGCCGACGTCATCGAGCGGCAGCACATTGGGCCGCATCAGGTTGAACATCAGGAACATTTCGGCGGTCCAGCGGCCAATGCCGCGGATCTGCGTCAGTTCCGCGATGACGGCTTCGTCATCCATCTCGGTCCAGCTGTTCACATGGACGCGCCCTGCCTTGAAATGCTCGGCAAGGTCGACGATGTATTCCGCCTTGCGGCGCGACAGGCCGCAGGCGGCCAGGTTATCGTGCCCCGCCTTGAGCATCTGCGCCGGCGTGAGCTTGGGACAGACCGCCACCAGCCGCTCCCACACCGTCTGCGCGGCCTTGACCGAGATCTGTTGCCCGACCACGGAGCGGGCCAGCGTGATGAACGGGTCGCCGCGCGAGATCAGGTGCGCGGGGCCGTAGGTGGGGATCATCTTGCGCAGGATGCGGTCGCGCTTCATCAGGTCGGCGCAGGCCTCGTCCCAGTAAGCCGGCCGCACGGCATCCACCACCGTTTCGACCGGCAGGGGCAGCGCCTCGGCTTCCGGCAGCACGGGCGCCTTGGCCGCGCGCGCGCCGGTCTTGAGGGCGGGCTTGCCGTCCGCCTTGAGCACCGGGCCAGCTGACTTGCCGGCGGCCTTGGCGGCCGCTTTCACAGGCTTGGCGACTTTCGCCGCCGGGCTTGCCTTCAGCGGCTTTGCAGGCAGTTTCGCGGGCGCCAGCGGCTTGGCCGCGGGCTTGGCCTTGGTGGTCGCAGCAGTCTTGGACGGCGCCGCGGGCGTCGCCGTCTTGCGCACGGCAGCGTTCAAGCGCGCCTCCACTCGGTAGCACCGCCGGGCTTGTCTTCGAGAACCACGCCGCCCGCCAGCAGTTCGGCACGGATGCGGTCGGCTTCGGCAAAATTGCGGTCGGCCTTGGCCTGCTTGCGCGCCGCGATCAACCCCTCGATCTGCTCCGGCTCCAGCCCATCGGCCGGCTTGCCGCCTTGCAGGAACGCATGGGCGTCACGCTCCAGCAGGCCCAGCGTGGCGGCCAAGCCCTTGAGCTGGCGCGCCATCGCGCTGGAGCCGGTGCGATTGACTTCGCCGGCCAGGTCGAACAGCACGGCCATGGCGATCGGCGTATTGAAGTCGTCGCCCATGGCGTCGATAAAGCGCCGCGCATGCGCCTCTTCCCAGTCCAGCGGCAGGCCATCGGGCTGCACGTCCTTTAGCGCCGTGTACAGGCGCGTCAGCGAGTGACGGGCGTCTTCCAGGTGGACATTGCTGTAGTGCAGCGGGCTGCGGTAGTGCGCGCGCAGGATGAAGAAGCGCACCACCTCGGCGTCGTACTCCTTGAGCACGTCACGGATGGTGAAGAAGTTGCCGAGCGACTTCGACATCTTCTCGTCGTTGATGCGCACGAAGCCGTTGTGCATCCACAGGTTGACGAATGTCTTGCCGCTCGCGCCCTCGGACTGCGCGATCTCGTTCTCGTGGTGCGGGAACTGCAGGTCGGCGCCACCGCCGTGGATGTCGAAATGCTCGCCCAGCAAGGCGCAGCTCATCGCCGAGCACTCGATATGCCAGCCCGGGCGGCCCGAGCCCCACTTGGAATCCCACTTGCTTTCGGCGGGCTCGCTTTCCTTGGCGGACTTCCACAGGACGAAGTCGAGCGGATCGTGCTTGGCTTCGTTGGTGGCCACGCGCT
Source organism: Cupriavidus sp. PET2-C1 (assembly GCF_054515855.1). Classification (NCBI taxonomy): domain Bacteria; kingdom Pseudomonadati; phylum Pseudomonadota; class Betaproteobacteria; order Burkholderiales; family Burkholderiaceae; genus Cupriavidus; species Cupriavidus sp. PET2-C1. The sequence goes on along the minus strand of NZ_CM137259.1, from coordinate 1,469,028 downwards.
CGCCGGCGCGCAGGTCCTCCAGCGACTTGCCCGACAGGCGGCCGTAGTTGGGAAACTTGCGCACGGCATAGTTCACGTCGCCATCGCTGGCGTGGTAGGCCAGGCCGCGGGCTTCGAGCTTGCTGATGATGTCGAGCATCTGCGGCACGTAGTCGGTGGCGCGCGGCTCATGGTCCGGGCGCTGGATGCCGAGCGCATCGGCGTCTTCGTGCATGTAGCGGATGAAGCGGTCGGTCAGCGCGCCGATGGTCTCGCCATTCTCCGCGGCGCGGCGAATGATCTTGTCATCGATGTCTGTGATGTTCTGTACATACGTCACATCGTAGCCGGCGGTGCGCAGCCAGCGCTGCACCATGTCGAATACCACCATCACGCGCGCATGGCCGACGTGACAATAGTCGTACACCGTCATGCCGCAGACATACATGCGTACACGGCCGGGTTCGATTGGCACGAAAGGCTGCTTTTCACGCGCGAGCGTGTTGTAGATATTCAGAGGATGCATGAAACGAGGTGAATGGATGAGGGATTGGCGCCATTGTCGCGCCATTCGCGAGACCGGCAACTTGCGCCAACGCAAAGCCTGGCGCGACCCATATCTTACCGGAAGCGCCCGGGCGCGGCAGGTCGTCGCCCGCCTTGCACCGCACCACGGACAAGCCGGCGCGGGCCTGGCCAGCGCAGGCCGGCGCGCCGATACCCGGGCCGGCATGGCCGCGCTTTGCTAGAATGCCGCGGAGTATAACGGACCGCCCATACATGAGCCTGTTCCTGCCCACCATAGCAACCGTGTCATCCCAGCCCGCGCGCCAACGCATTGCGGCCGCCTCATTCGCCCTGGCGGCGATCCTGGCCGGCCTTCTTGCCGTAGCGGGGCCTGCGCGCGCGCAGAACGGTCCGCTATCGCTCGCGGTGCCGGCCACGACGCCAGGCGGCGTGCGCTCGGCCGACCCTGGCATGGCCGACGCCGAGAAGGCGGCGGCGCGCAAGCAGTATGGCGAGGCCATCGACCGCTTCGACCGCGTGCTGGCCACCAACCCGCGCAATGCCCAGGCGCGCTTCGAGCGTGCATGGGCCCTGGCCCAGGCCGGGCGGGAGGACGAGGCCATCGCGGCATTGCAATCCATGGCCCAGGACTTCCCTGAGTTGCCCGAGCCGCACAACAACCTGGCGCTGCTGTACGCCAAGCGTGGGGACTTGAAGCGCGCCGAAGCGGAATTGCTGATCGCGATCGATGTCAAACCCGATTTCGCCGTGGGCTATGCCAACCTTGGCGACGTCTACCGCCGCCTGGCCGAGAATGCCTACCGCAATGCACTGCGGCGCAATCCCAAGGATGCGGGCACCGCTGCCAGCCTCAAGCAATTGCAGCCTGCCGCGGCCACCCAGCCGCCGGCCGGCGGCACCAGCAAGCCAGGCGCGGCTGCCAGCGCGCCGGCCGCAGCGCCCAAGCCTTAACTACCTTGCCCAACGGGCCGGGCCGCCACCCTGCCCTATCGTTTCCCCGATCCACGGAGTCAAGCATGATCTTTTCGCGTCGCCTAGTCCTTGCCGGCATCGCCGCCGCCGCGATGGCGCTCTCGCCGCTGGCCGCTCAGGCACAGCAGACGAAAACCGAACGGGTGCAGTTCGTCACCAGCGCCGGCAAGTTCACGCTCGAGGTCTATCCGGACGCCGCGCCCAAGACTGTCGCGAACTTCATGGAGTACGTGAAGAGCGGCTTCTATAGCGGCACCATCTTCCACCGCGTGATCAACGGCTTCATGGTGCAAGGCGGTGGCTTCGACCGCGACATGAAGCAAAAGCCCACGCGCGCGGCGATCCCGCTGGAAGCCCAGAACGGGCTGAAGAACAAGGCCGGCACGGTGGCCATGGCGCGCACCAGCGATCCGAACTCCGCCACCGCCCAGTTCTTCATCAATGTGGTGGATAATTCCAGTCTCGACTATCCATCGCCGGACGGTAACGGCTATGCCGTGTTCGGCAAGGTGGTGGAAGGCATGGATACCGTCGACAAGATGAAGAACGCGCCCACCACCTCGTATGGCCCGATGCGTAATGTGCCGGCCACGCCGATCGTGATCGAGTCGGCTACTGTCGTCAAATAACCGCCGAACAAACACCGAACAAAGGAACGCAAATGTCCAAGGTAGAGCTCCACACCAACCAGGGTGTCATCACCATCGAACTCGACGCTGAAAAGGCACCGAAGTCGGTTGAAAACTTCCTGTCGTATGTGCGCAAGGGTCACTACGACAACACCATTTTTCACCGCGTGATCAAGAACTTCATGATCCAGGGCGGCGGCTTCGAACCCGGCATGAAGCAAAAGGGCACCGATGCCCCGATCGAGAACGAAGCCGGCAACGGCCTGAAGAACGATCGCTACACGGTTGCCATGGCGCGTACCAACGCACCGCACTCGGCCACCGCGCAGTTCTTCATCAACGCGGTCGACAATGACTTCCTGAACTTCACCTCGCCGACCCCGCAAGGCTTCGGCTACGCCGTGTTCGGCAAGGTGACCGACGGCACCGACGTGGTCGAGAAGATCAAGGGCGTGCGTACCGGCAGCGCTGGCTTCCACCAGGACGTGCCGCTCGAAGACGTGGTCATCGAAAAGGCCGTGGTGGTCGAATAAGCCACGGGCCATCACCGGGACACGTTCCACCGAGCCCCGCGGGGTCGCACCATGACGTCAGGCCAGCTTCTCTTTCCAACCGCATGACTGTGACCCCATCCACGCCGGCCGCCGGCGCCCTCGCGGTGCCAGCGCCGGCGTGGTTCATTTCCGACCTGCATCTCACCCCCGGCATGCCGCGCACGCTGGCCTCCTTCGAGCACGTGCTCGAACGTGCGGCGCAAGAGGCGCGCGCCCTGTTCATCCTGGGTGATTTTTTCGAATTCTGGGTTGGCGACGAAGAAACCGATAGCCCCTTCGCGGCGCAGGTGGCCGCCAGGCTGCGCCAGCTTGCCGAACGCGGCGTCCAGGTCTACCTGATGCACGGCAACCGCGACTTCCTGCTGGGGCAGCGCTTTGCGCGCGCCGCGGGCGCCACCTTGCTGCCCGACCCCACCGTGATCGACTGCGCCGGCCAGCGCGTGGTGCTCAGCCATGGCGACATGCTGTGCACCGACGATGAGCGCTATATGCGGTTTCGCCACTGGACCCGCAAGCGCTGGGTGCAGCGGGTATTCCTGTCGCTGCCGTTGGCGGTGCGGCTGCGCGTGGCGCGCCGCCTGCGCGCCGATAGCGAAGCGGGCCGCACGCAGGCTCGCCGCGACGCACCGCCAGACTACGGCGACACCACGCCGCAAGCCGTGGCCGCGCTATTGCGCGCCAGCCAGGCGCCGGCCCTGGTGCACGGCCATACGCACCGCCCCGCCCGGCACGAGAGCCCGGAAGGCGTGCGCTGGGTGCTGACCGACTGGGACCTCGACGGCAAGCGGCCGCGCGCCGCCGTGCTGCAACTCGACGCGGGCGGATTCAGCGTGCTGCCACAAGTCAGCTGACGCCGGATCCCCCTCTGCGCTTCATCGACCTGCCTCACCAACCTGCTTCACCAACCTACTTCATCAACTTGCGCAGTTCGCTCGCGTCGAAGCGGTCGTTCGGCGTGTTCTCGAGATGCTCGCCCAGGCGATCCAGCGCGGCCATCACGGTCTCCAGCCGCTCGTGCTGCTGCGCCGCGTTGTCGATCAGGCTCTTGAGCGCCAGCGAGACCGGGTCGTCCGCGTTCGGCGTGATGCCATAGGCCGAGAACTCCTGCTTGGCGCCCTGCTGCCCGCTGGGTGCGTCCGGCAGGATGATGCGCGCCGGGATGCCGACCGCGGTGGCGCCCGGCGGCACCGGCTTGAGCACCACGGCGTTGGAGCCGATGCGCGCGCCGTCGCCGATGGTGTAGCCGCCGAGCACCTTGGCCCCGGCGCTCACCACCACGTTCGCACCTAGCGTGGGATGGCGCTTTACCCCCTTGTAGAGCGAGGTCCCGCCCAGGGTCACGCCTTGGTAGATGGTGCAGTCGTCGCCGATCTCGGCGGTCTCGCCCACCACCACGCCCATGCCGTGGTCAATGAACACGCGCCGCCCCACCTTGGCGCCAGGGTGGATCTCGATACCGGTGAAAAAGCGGGCCCAGTGCGAGATCCAGCGGCCCAGCCAGTGAAACCCTGCATTCCAGCAGCCGTGCGCGAAGCGATGGAACACCACGGCGTGAAAGCCGGGATAGCAGGTCAGCACCTCCAGACGGCTACGTGCGGCGGGGTCGCGCCGCATGATGGCGTCGATATCTTCCTTCAGGCGAGTGAACATCTTGATCGTGTCGTGTTGCCACGCCGTGCGCCGCGCGCCCTGGGTCAGGGCTGGCGCGATCGCCGGCATGGTCATTGGCCGGTGAAAACGGGATCAGGGAGTGTAAGAGATTTGCTGCCCTGCTGCCGCCATGGACATTGGCTGCAATGACGCTGGCCGCCCCGCGGTACATGTTGGACATGCCGGATCCGCGGGACGGGCAGCGCCCGCCATCAACATCGCTCGGGCACGTGCACCAGGCCGGTCATCAGGCGGCGCGCGCTGGTGGGGCGCAAAGGCAACGACCCACTAGCCGGCGCAAGGTAGTCGAGTACGATCCCGGCCGCCGCGAGCGGCAGGCCGTCCTCGGCAAAATCGCCATCCTCGAGCGGATGGCCATTGCGGCAAGGCACGCGGGCAACGACGGCCTGGCCCGCGTTCGGCAGCCAGATGCGCACGGTGGTGACGCTGTCGCGCGCTGGCACGAAGCCGCGCCAGACCGCGAACGGCGCTGCCGCCGCCAGCAGCTCGCCGCCATTGCCGGCCCAGTCGATCCGCGGCTCGCCCATGACCACCGCGCCGAACAGGCAGTCCACATCGCAACCGGGACGCTGCGAGGGGCGCACCAGCACGACATGGCTGGTGCTGGCGGTGGCGCCACCCATGCCATCGCTCAGCCGGCCATGCGGATCGGGCGAGCCGATCACGCGCAGCAGCACGGCATCGCGGCCGCCCGGATCGGCGGGCAAGTCGTCAGCCAGGAAGAAGACTCCTTTGCTGGTGCCGCCACGCATGTAGTAGGCCGGAATCTCCACCTGCTCACTTCTCCTGTTTGGTTGGCACCCGGGCGCCTTGGCCTTGCGCGGCTGCCAGCATGTGCTTGGCAATGCCCCGCAGGATATTGACTTCCTCGCGCTCCAGCCCGCTGCGCGCGAGCAGCCGGCGCAAGCGCGGCATCAGCTTCTTCGGGCTGGCCGGATCCAGGAAGCCGATGGCTTCCAGCCCCGACTGCAGATGGCCGAACATGGCCTCGATCTGCTCGGCCGTGGCCGGTTCGCCAGCATAGCCGATCTCGGCGAGCGGCGTCGCCCTCACCTCCAGCAGCGCCAGGCGCATCTCGTAGGCCACCAGTTGCACGGCCTGGGCAAGATTGAGCGAGGTGTAGGCGGGATTGGCGGGAATGTGGGTGACCGCCGAGCAGCGGTCGACCACCTCGTTGGGCAGGCCAAAGCGCTCATTACCGAACACGAAGGCAATGTGGGCGCCGGCGGCTTCCGCTCCTTGCGGGGTGGCTTGCAGGGCGGCAATGCGGGCGCCGGCCTGCGCCACCGCGTCGCGCGGCAGCAAACGGGGCGGCCCGAACTCGCGCTGGCGCGCGGTGAGTGCCACTGCATAGGCGGTACCGGCCAGCGCGGCCTCGATGTTGTCGACGATCACCGCGCCTGCCAGTACGTCGTCGGCGCCGCTGGCCATGGCGATGGCATCCGGATGCTCGCGCACCGCCGGCTCACGTGGCGAAACCAGCACCAGACTGCCCGGCAGGGCGCCGAAGCCCATGGTCTTCATGGCCCGCGCGACGGCGCCGACATTGCCGGGATGGCTGGTCTCGACCAGCACGAAACGCACCGCGGCGAACGCAGCGGGGGCCATCAGGGCAGCATCGGCTGCAGCCTCCGGAGCGATAGCGGAAACCGCCTGGCAAGGCGCGCCAGATGGCGGATCGAGGTCCGGGCCGGTCTGGGTGGCGGGGGCTGCGGCTGGGGCGCCGTTGGCGTCGGCGCTCGTCTGGTTCTGCGGGTTCATATACAATTCACGCTTCATCTTCGGTGCGCCGCCCGTTTTATGCGGTAGCGACGCGCCCGTTCTTCTACAATCCGTTGTGTTGTCAGCCGCCCCAAAGGGCAGCGCGCCGGCCTTTTGCGCCAGGCCGCGCACCCTTGGCCGGCCTGGAGAGATTCATGCATCCGATGCTAAATATTGCCGTCAAGGCAGCCCGCAAGGCAGGTTCCGTCATCAACCGCGCGTCGATGGACGTCGACCGGGTTCAGGTCTCCCGCAAGCAGCACAACGATTTCGTCACCGAAGTCGACCGCGCCGCCGAGGCCGCGATCGTCGAGATCATCCGCACGGCCTACCCGGATCACGCCATTCTAGCGGAAGAGTCTGGCCAGTCCTGGGCCGAGGGCGAAGAACCCACCAGCGAATACGTCTGGGTCATCGACCCGCTCGACGGCACCACCAACTTCATCCACGGTTTTCCCCAGTATGCGGTCTCGATCGCCCAACTGCACAAGGGCGTGCCGGCACAAGCCGTCGTCTACGACCCGTCGCGTGACGAACTCTTCACAGCCAGCAAGGGCGCCGGCGCGTTCCTGAACAACCGCCGCATCCGCGTGTCGCGCCGCGACAAGCTGGCCGACTGCCTGATCGGCACCGGCTTCCCCTACCGCGACATGGAAGGCCTGGACCAGTACATGGAACTGTTCGCGCTGATGACGCAAAGCTGCGCCGGCCTGCGCCGCCCGGGTGCCGCGGCGCTCGATCTGGCCTACGTGGCCTGCGGCCGCACCGATGGATTCTTCGAGCAAGGCCTGCATCCGTGGGACATGGCCGCCGGCATGCTGCTGGTGACCGAGGCCGGCGGCCTGGTGGGCAACTACGCCGGCGAAGCGCGCCAGCTCGAACAAGGCGAAGTGCTGGCCGGCAACCCCAAGGCGTTTGCGCAGATGGTGCGCCTGCTGTCGCCGTTCTCGGTGGACAACGCCAAGCCGGCCCGCTAAGGATCCCGGCAACAACGCAGCGCGGCCGCCTGGCCGCGCTCAGCGCGACGGGCGCGGCGGGCGCGGCGGCGCCCCGGCAGGATGCCATATGCCGAGCGCCACGCCGCCCACGATCATCGCCATCGCGCCCAGCAGCGGCCACCCAAGCGGTTCGCCCGGCACCAGGGCCGAGCACAAGCTGCCAAACACCGGCACCCCCAGCAAGCCGAGCGACGTCGCCATGGCCGGCAATGCGCGGTTCACCGTGGTCAGCGCCAGGTAAGCCGCAGCGCGATGGCGTCGCGACGTGAAAGCGCTGGGATAGCCATGGCGTGCTGCCGGATCAAGCATCCACCGCGACCGCCCTGCCCGGCATCGTCTCGCCGGCCGGCTCTGCCATCGCCTCGGCACCGACACCCTGCCCCCAGCTTCGCACATAGTCCGGCACGCTGGGCTGAATGCCATCCGGCACCGGCCGCTGCCCCTGGAGGCGCAGCGGCAGCACGCCCGCCCACACCGGCTGCGCCATATCGGCCTCGTCATCCTTGGGCCCGCCGCTGCGGATCTTGGTGGCGGCCTCCTCCAGCCCGATGCGCAGCACCGTGGTCGCCGCCAGCTCATTGGCATCCCCTGGCCTTGCTTCGCCCGAACGCCCCGCTGCAATGCGCTCCAGGAAGGCATCCATTGCCGCTGCCTTCGCTGCGCCAGCCACCACTTCAAAACTGCCGTAGATCACCGCCGAGCGGTAGTTCATCGAGTGATGAAACGCGGAGCGCGCCATCACCAGGCCGTCGAGGTGCGTCACGGTTACGCAGACCTGGCTGCCTGTCGCGGCCAGCTTCAGCATGCGGCTGCCGTTGGAGCCATGGATGTAGAGGTGCTCGCCCTCGCGCCAGCACGCGGTGGGAATGCAGTGGGTGCCGTGATCGTCGGTGAAGGCCAGGTGGCACAGGTAGGCATCGTCGAGGATCGCATGCAGCGTCACGCGATCGTAGTGGCCGCGATCGGCAACGCGCCGCACGCGGGTACGTTCGCTCGGCGGCATGGGTTTCTGGCTCATGGTGGCTCCTTGTCCTGGGGGGTGTGGGGTTGTGGGTGCCGCGCGGCAATCTCGTTGCGTCACGGCGATGCAGCCAAGATAGGGATTTCGTGGCACCATGGCTAGACCCAGCCACGGCACTATTTTTAGAACCACGGAAACTACAAGAACCACGGAAGCGACAACATGGACTACGGCCTGCTGGTCACAACCTTCACGCGCCAGCTCGATGGCCGCAAGCTCACCCAGCAGCGGCTCTTGTACGAGTGCCTGCGCGGCGCCATCCTCGACGGGCGAATCGCCCAGGGCAGCCAGCTGATCGCCACGCGCACGCTGGCGGCGGAGCTCGGCATGGCACGCAACTCGGTGATTTACGCCTACGAAAGCCTGGCGGCGGAAGGCTTCGTGGTGCCGACGCGGCACGGCACCACGGTGGCGCGCGTGGGCCTGGTGCAGACCGGTCACAGCGGGGGGGCGGTCAAGCGCGTCGCCGCGTTGTCACGCCGCGTGCGCGGGCTGCCGCACGATGTCGACGGCATGTACGACCTGTTGCCGTTCGTGCCCGGCGTGCCCGACCTGGATGGCTTTCCGCTGGCCGCGTGGCGGCGCTGCATCGAACGCGCCTGGCGCCAGCTCGGCCCCCGCCATCTGGGCTACGGCAAGGTCGAGGGGCAGCCCGCGCTACGCCACGCCATCGCCGAGTACCTGAAGGTCTCGCGCGGGGTGCGCTGCGACATGGACCAGGTCTTCATCACCGACGGCACGCAGACCAGCCTGGACCTGTGCGCGCATATCCTGGCCGATGCTGGCGACACGGCCTGGATCGAGAATCCCGGCTACGGCGGCGCGCGGGCCGCCTTCCAGTCGGCCGGCCTCGTGCTCGAGCCCGTGGCGGTGGATGCGGACGGGCTGGCACCCCGCCCGGAGCAGTGGCGCGACGCGCCGCCCCGGCTGATCTACATCACGCCATCGCATCAGTATCCACTAGGCTCCATTCTCAGCCTGGAACGGCGCCTCAAGCTCATCGACGATGCCCGCGCCGCCGGCGCCTGGATCGTCGAGGACGACTACGACAGCGAGTTCCGCCGCGGCGGCGTGCCGCTCTCGGCCGTGCAGGGGCTGAGCGAGGATGCGCCAGTGATCTACCTGGGCACGTTCAGCAAGACCATGTTCCCGGCGCTGCGCCTGGGCTTCATGGTGGTGCCGCGCTACCTGGCCGCGACCATCGCCGGCACGCTTGGCGAAATCTCCCGCCGCGGCCACGTGGCCGAGCAGATCGCGCTGGCGGAATTTATCGACAGCGGCCAGTTCGCCCGCCACCTGCGCCGCATGCGCCAGCGCTACGGGCAGCGCCGCGACGCCCTGGAGGCGGCGCTGGCGCGCCACCTGCGCGGCAGCGTGACGGTATCGGCCAGCGCTGGCGGCATGCACTTGTCCGCGCGCCTGGAACTGCCGCTTGCCGACACCGTGGTCACCCGCGCGGCCCGCGCGCAGGGACTGATCGTGCGGCCGCTGAGCGCCTACCGCTTGCCCGGCACGCCGCTGGCGCAGTACAACGGCTTCGTGTTCGGCTACGCCGGCGTGCCGCCCGGCGCCATCGACGGGCTGATCGCGCGGCTGGCACAGGTGATCGACGCGCTGCTGCGCGAGCCGGCGTCGTAGCGCGGCATTGAACCCGTTCTTGCGAATCGGCCTGCTTGCCGCCTACATTACTTCCATGGGAGTGCCGAGCTCCCGGTGCTGGCGCGCAGGCAGCGGCGCCGCAAGCTGCAATTTCCAGCGCCGCGCTTTCGTGCGCCGCGCCGCAATCGCGTCCAGGGTGGCGAACATGGCGGCATTGTCGAAGTGGTGGAGGCACCTGGCCGGCAAACCGCTCGATCCGCTCGCCCCGGAAACCCGCCACGCGATCGCCGTGGTGCCGGTGCTGGCCTGGGTGGGATTAGGCGCCGACGGGCTTTCCTCTTCGTGCTATGGGCCCGAAGAGGCATTCCTGGCGCTTGGCACCCATACGCCGCTGGCACTCTTCCTTGCCCTGGCCACCGCCAGCACGGTATTCATCATCGCGGTCGGCTACAACCAGGTCATCGAGCTGTTCCCCACCGGCGGCGGCGGCTACCGCGTGGCCACGGCCTTGCTGGGACCGCGTCCTGGCCTGGTGTCGGGCGCGGCGTTGCTGGTCGATTACGTGCTGACCGTCGCGACGTCGCTGGCCAGTGGTGTCGACGCCTTCTTCAGCCTGCTGCCGGTAGGGGCCCAAGCCTTCAAGCTGGCCACCGAACTGGTGATCGTGATCATGATGACCGGGCTCAATTTCCGCGGCATGAAGGAATCGATCCTGGTGCTGATGCCCATCTTCCTGGCCTTCGTGATATTGCATCTCGGGCTGATCGTCTATGGCGTTGCCGCGCACGGCGACCATCTCGGCGCGGTCGTGCCCAATGCCATTGGCGAGGCCTCCGGCATGTCGCAGGCGATGGGGCCGGTGGTGGTGGCGGCGCTGCTGATGCGCGCGTTCTCGCTGGGTGGTGGTACCTACACCGGGCTGGAGGCGGTCTCGAACAACGTGAACATGCTGGCCGAGCCGCGGGTGCCGAACGGCAAGTGGACGATGTTCTACATGGCGACCTCGCTGGCCTTCACGGCGGGCGGCATCATCCTGCTGTATATGCTGTGGAACGCAGCGCCGGTGGAAGGCAAAACGCTGAACGCCGTGGTCTTCGACCGCGTCATCGATCATCTTGGCTTTGGCTCGGCATGGTCCCGTCAAGCGCTGCTCGCAGCGCTGCTCGCCTCCGAGGCCGGGCTGCTGCTGGTGGGCGCGCAGACCGGCTTCCTGGACGGCCCGGCGGTGCTGTCGAACATGGCGGCGGACTACTGGGTGCCGCGGCATTTCCGCGATCTCTCCGCCCGGCTGGTGCGGCAGAACGGCGTCATCGTCATGGGCCTGGCCAGCTTGCTGATCCTGTTGTGGACGCACGGCCAGGTCGCGGTGCTGGTGGTGCTGTACAGCATCAATGTCTTCCTGACCTTCAGCCTCTCCTTGCTCGGCCTGTGCATCTACTGGTGGCGCCATCGCGGCGAGCCGCGCTGGATCGTGCGCTTCGCCCTGTCCCTGCTGGGCTTGTCGGTCACCGCCACGGTCCTGGTGATCACGCTGGTGGAGAAATTCACCGCTGGCGGCTGGCTGACCGTGCTGGTAACGGGCCTGGTGGTTGCGCTGTGCGTCTTCATCAAGCGGCACTACGCGACAACCCGCGCCGAGCTGGCCCGGGCGGATGCCCTCTTCGCCGGCAGCCCGCCGCTGGTCGATGCGAGCCGCGTGCGGCCCCTCGACCCCAGCCTGCCCACCGCGATCGTCCTGGTGGGCAAACATCGCGGCGCCAGCATGCATGCGCTGCTGTGGGTCGAGCGCCTGTTTCCCGGACACTTCAAGAACATGATCTTCCTGGCCGTGGGAGAGGTCGATGCGCAGAGCTACGAGGGCCAGGAAACGCTGCACCGCCTTCAACAGACGATTGGTGAGTCACTGCGTTATTACGTCGCCAATTGCCAGCGCCACGGCCTGGCGGCCGATTCGCGCGCGGCATTCGGCACGAACCCGGTGCGCGAGTTCATGACGCTGGTCGATGCGGTGACGGCCGAGTACCCGAACAGCGTCTGCTTTGCCAGCAAGCTGATCTTCCAGCACGTCAATTTCCTCACGGCCTGGCTGCATAACCAGACACCCGGCGAGTTGCAGGAGCGCCTACACCTGCAAGGCAAGCAGATGGTGCTGCTGCCAATGAAAGTAGCGTGATGGCGCGGCCTACTTGACCAGCGTCACCGGCACGCGCGACATGCGTATCAGCTTGTTGGTCAGCCTGCCCGCCAGCAGCGCGCCAACCGCCGTGCGCCCGGCCGTGCCCATCACGATGGCATCGCAGTCGTTCGCCGCTGCGGCCTGCGCGATGGTCTGCGCCACGTCGCCCACCTTGATCTGCGCGACATAGCTGGCCCCGGCGTCGTCCAGGATGCTGCGTGCATCGCGCAGCGCGGCCTCGCCGCTCGCCTCCTCCAGCTTGCGCAACGCGGCCAGTGAGTGGAAGGCCGAGGCACGCCCAAATTCCAGCGGTGGCTGGACATTGAGCAGGACCACCTCGGACACACAGCGGTCCCGGAACATGAAGGCAGCATGACGCACCGCATCCAGCGCGTGCACGGAGCCGTTGACGGGTACCAGAACTCTCAGCATGTCGAACCCCTTCCGTTGTCTCGATCCTCGATCGTTTCTCTGCCGGCGCGTATCTCGTATCTCGTATCGCGCTGACCATCTCGATTCCATATAAGTTCGGATCCCGCAAAGATGCTGTAAAGAGACGGATGCCTGCATATTTTTTTTGTAAACGCCGTCCACGGCCGAACGGGCCGCGGCGCAGCGCATGGCTCCTACGAGGACGCCTGGGCACAGCACAACCCGCGACGCGGCAAAGGCTGTCTTGGCAGCTTGCCCGGTCCTTTCCGCCCCATCCCCCAATCCTCCATCCTTCTGACCCCTTCTTGCCCCTTCTCGCCCCCTTCGGGGCCCGGCTCGCAGTAAAATGCCGGTTTTATCCGCGCCCGCCCATCCACGGTGCCTGTGCCGCGCACGCCGCGCCAGGCCCGCGGGCCGCCGGAGTACCCGAAAACAGGCGGCTTCGCCAAAGCCGCCCGAGAGGATTGCATGTCCGTAGAACCCCGACAGTCCGCCAAGACCGAGCCCAAGGCCGGCAGCGCGGAAAAGCACACGCCCATGATGGCGCAGTACCTCGGCCTGAAAGCCGACCATCCGGACACCTTGCTGTTCTACCGGATGGGCGACTTCTACGAGCTCTTCCACGACGATGCCGAAAAGGCTTCGCGCCTGCTCGACATCACCTTGACGTCGCGCGGCAGCTCCAACGGCGTGCCAATCCGCATGGCCGGGATCCCCTTCCATTCGGTGGACCAATACCTCGCCCGGCTGGTCAAGCTGGGGGAATCGGTGGCGATCTGCGAGCAGATCGGCGACCCGGCCACCAGCAAGGGGCCGGTGGAGCGCAAGGTGGTGCGCATCGTCACGCCGGGCACGCTGACCGACGCGGCACTGCTGCCGGACAAGGTCGATACCTACCTGATGGCGGTGCACCAGCAAACCACGCGCCGCGGCGTGAGCAAGACCGGGCTGGCCTGGCTCAACCTGGCTAGCGGCGAGCTGCGCCTGATGGAGTGCGAGGTGGCGCAACTCGGCCGCGAACTGGAGCGGATCCGCCCGGCGGAGCTGCTGTATGCCGATGGCATCGCGCTGCCTGCGCTGGAGTGCGCGCGCACCCGGCTGCCGGAGTGGCATTTCGACCAGGAAGCCGGCACCCGCCGCCTGCGCGAGCAGCTCGGCGTGGCCAGCCTGGATCCGTTTGGCTGTGCCGGTCTGGGCGCGGCGCTCGGCGCCGCCGGCGCGCTGCTGAACTACGCGGCCTCCACCCAGGGGCAATCGCTGCGCCACGTGAAGGGCGTGACCGTCGAGCGCGAATCCGAATTCGTCGGCCTGGACACTGCCACGCGGCGCAACCTGGAACTGACCGAGACCCTGCGCGGTGGCGAGTCGCCGACCCTGTTCTCGCTGCTGGACACCTGCGCGACTGCCATGGGCAGCCGCCTGCTGCGCCACTGGCTGCACCATCCGCTGCGCGACAGCGCCATCCCGCAGGCGCGCCAGCAGGCCATCGGCGCGCTGATCGGCCAGGGCACCGATGCGCTGCGCGCGGCGCTGCGCCGGCTGTCCGACGTGGAGCGCATTACCGCGCGCCTGGCCCTGATGAATGCGCGTCCGCGCGACCTGTCCTCGCTGCGCGACACGCTGACCGCCTTGCCCGACGTGCAGGCCTGCCTGCGCGCTGACGACGCCGCGCCGTTGCTCAACCAGACGCTGACGGAGCTGGCGGTGCCCTGGGAATGCCATGCCCTGCTGGCCAGCGCGGTGGCGCCGGAGCCGGCCACCGTGATCCGCGACGGCGGCGTGATCGCCCGTGGCTACGATGCCACGCTCGATGAGCTGCGCGATATCTCGGAGAACTGCGGCCAGTTCCTGGTCGACCTGGAAGCCCGCGAGCGCACCCGCACCGGCATCGCCAACCTGCGCGTGGAATACAACCGCGTGCATGGCTTCTATATCGAGGTGACCAACGGCCAGGCCGACAAGGTCCCCGACGACTACCGCCGCCGCCAGACGCTGAAGAACGCCGAGCGCTACATCACGCCCGAGCTCAAGGTCTTCGAGGACAAGGCCCTGTCCGCGCAGGACCGCGCGCTGGTGCGCGAGAAGCAGCTGTACGACGCGCTGCTCCAGCAGTTGCTGCCGCATATCGGCGAGTTGCAGCGGGTCGCCGGCGCGCTGGCCCGCCTGGACGTCCTCGCGGCGCTGGCCGAGCGCGCGCAGACGCTGGACTGGACCCAGCCCGAGCGCGTCGCGGAGAACGTGATCGACCTGACCCAGGGCCGCCATCCGGTCGTGGAAGGCCAGCTCGCCGCGGAATCCGTGCCGTTCATCGCCAATGATTGCCAGTTGACGGAGGCGCGCAAGCTGCTGCTGATCACCGGCCCGAACATGGGCGGCAAATCGACCTTCATGCGCCAGACCGCGCTGATCGTGCTGCTGGCTTGCGTGGGCGCCTATGTACCGGCGCGGCGCGCGGTGATTGGCCCGATCGACCGCATCTTCACCCGCATCGGCGCTGCCGACGACCTCGCGGGCGGGCGCTCCACCTTCATGGTGGAAATGACCGAGGCCGCCAGCATCCTGCATAACGCCACGCCGGCCAGCCTGGTGCTGATGGACGAGATCGGCCGCGGCACGTCGACCTTCGACGGCCTCGCGCTGGCGTGGGCGATCGCGCGTCACCTGCTGGCGCACAACCGCAGCCATACACTGTTTGCCACCCATTATTTCGAGCTGACGCAACTGCCGCAGGAGTTCACGCAGGCGGCCAATGTCCACCTGTCCGCGGTCGAGCATGGCGATGGCATCGTCTTCCTGCATGCCGTGCAGGATGGGCCTGCCAGCCAGAGCTACGGCCTGCAGGTGGCGCAGCTGGCGGGCGTGCCGCAGCCGGTGATCCGCGCCGCGCGCAAGCACCTGGCCTGGCTGGAGCAACAGTCGGCGGATGCCACGCCCACGCCGCAGCTGGACCTGTTCGCCGCGCCACCCTCGCCCCCGGACGATGACGACGACTACCTGGAACAAGGCGAAGGCGAGGACGGGACCGTAGGCAATGGCCAGCCGGTCAATGCGATCTCCGTGCAGCAGGCCGCCTTGCTGGACGCGGTGGCCGAGCTCGACCCGGACAGCCTGACGCCGCGCGACGCACTCGACGCGCTCTATCGGCTGCGCGCGCTCGCCAAGGATGCCGTAGCCACCGCATGAGGCCAACCGGGATCGTGCGTCAGCGCTGGCTGCGCCTGGCCGGACTGGCCATGCTTGGCGTGTTGCTGGCGCTGCCGGGCCAGGCCGCGAACCGTGCGCGGGCTTCGGCTCCGGTTCCGGCCGCCGAAACGATACGCGTGGCCCTGATCGCCGACCAGCCGCAGTGGCCAGCCGCCGAAGCGGGCACCGCGCGCCTGCTCGATTACCTGGCCGCGCGCCGGCTGGAGTTTGTCGTCCATCTGGGTGGCATCAAGGGCGATACCGAATCCTGCGGCGACACCCTGCTTTCCGCTCGCCAGCGGCTACTCGACCAGTCGCCGCTGCCGCTCGTCTACCTGCCCGGCGAAACCGACTGGGCGGAATGCGCTCGCGCCGCCAACGGGCGCTTCGATGCGGTGGAGCGGCTGAACCGCCTGCGCGAGCTGTTCTATCCGGCCGATACCACGCTGGGCCAGCGGGTGCTGCCGCTGATGCGGCAGTCCGAACAGGCTACCTTTCGCAGCTATCGGGAGAACGTGCGCTGGCACGCCGGGCGCGTCATGCTGGTGGGGTTGAACCTGCCGGGCGACAACAATCACTATCGCTCGGAAGGCGGGCGCAACGGCGAGTTCGAGGATCGCCGCGAGGCCAACCGCCAATGGCTGGCGCGCGCGTTTTCGCTGGCGCAGCAGCAGAACCTGCCCGGCATCGTGCTGCTCATGCATGCCGACCCGCAGTTTGGCAACGGCTGGGAGCAGCGTGGCAAGCCCTCCCTGTTCGATGGCTTCCTGCGCCGGCGCGCGCGCGATGGCTTCCTGGAGTTCAAGCGCCAGTTGCGCGAGCTGGCCGGGCGCTACCGGGGCCAGGTCCTGCTGGTGCATACCGGCCTGGGCGGCTTCGGCATCGACACGCCACTGAAAGATGCCAGCGGCAAGACGCTGCGCAACGTCTCCCGCGTGGTGTTGCCGGGCGGCTCGCCCGGCCAGTACACCGAACTGGTGATCACGCCGGGGTCGTCGTCGCTGTTTGAGGTCACGCTCAAGGATGGCCCCGAGGCGGAATGAATGGCGTCAGCCCAACCCCGCAAGCACAAAGAAAAAGCCGGCGATGCCGGCTTTATTCGTGGGACCTTCCGCGAGGGTGCGCGCGCGTGGCGCACTCAGTGCAGCGTGCGGCTGCTGTCGCCTTCGTCGTCCTCGTCTTCGTCCACGACTTCGATGCCCGAGGCGCCATGCGCGTGGCCGTGCTGTACTTCGTCGCCCGTGGCTTCGCGGACTTCCGCCACCTGCAGCCAGAAACGCAGCGCCATGCCGGCCAGCGGGTGGTTGCCATCCAGCACCACCTTGTCTTCGGCCACGTCGGTCACGGTGTAGATGATCGAGTCTTCGTCGTCGCCGTCTTCAGGCACGCCTTCGAACTGCATGCCGACTTCCAGCGGCTCGGGGAAACGGTCGCGCGGCTCTACCTTGACCATATCGGCGTCGTAATCGCCGAAGGCTTCCTCGGGCTCGAGCTGCAACTGGGTTTCAAAGCCGGCTTCATGGCCTTCCAGCGCTTCCTCGATCTTGGGGAACGTGCCATCATATCCGCCGTGCAAGTAAACCATCGGCTCATCCGACTCCTCGATCAGATTGCCCTGCGCATCCGACAGCTTGTACACCACGGATACCACCGTGTTCTTAGCGATTTTCAATTCTTGACTCCATGAACGATTCCGCATTATACGCGCAGGCCTTGCCCCCCGGCCCCGTCGATCCAGACGCGCCGATTACCCTCCTGGGTGGCATGACGCCAGCTGCTTTCATGCGCGATATCTGGCACCGCAAACCCCTGTTGATTCGACAAGCCGTACCGGGAATCGTGCCGCCGGTATCGCGCGAGTCGCTTTTCCAACTGGCCGACCGCGACGACGTCGAGTCACGCCTGGTGTCGCACTTTCGCAACCGCTGGAAGCTCGAACAAGGCCCCTTCGCCGCCGACAACCTGCCCTCCCTGAAAGCCCGTCAATGGTCGCTGCTGGTGCAGGGCGTTAACCTCCACGATAGTGCAGCCGCGGACTTGCTGGGGCAATTCCGTTTCGTCCCGGATGCGCGCCTGGACGACCTGATGGTCAGCTACGCCACCGACGGCGGCGGCGTGGGTCCGCACTTCGATTCCTACGACGTTTTTCTGCTGCAAGTATCGGGCCGGCGCCGCTGGCGCATCTCGTCCCAGACCAAGCTCGACCTGGTCCCGGACCTGCCGCTCAAGATCCTGGCGGACTTCACGGCCGAAGAAGAATGGGTGCTGGAGCCAGGCGATATGCTGTACCTGCCACCTCAGTACGCCCACGACGGCGTGGCCGACGGCGAGTGCATGACGTACTCGATCGGCTTTCGCGCGCCGGCCTACCGCGAACTGGCGGGGCACTTCCTGGCCTGGCTGTCGGAAACGGTCGAGGACAACGAGGATTTGAGCGGGCGCTACGCGGATGCCGGCGAGCCGGCTACGTCACATCCGGCCCAACTGCCTGCCCAGATGGTGCGGGCGGTGACCGAAAAGCTGAGCGCCCTCCGTTGGTCGGGTAGCATGGTTTCGGAGTTTCTGGGCGCGCATCTCTCCGAGCCCAAGCCAAGCGTGGAGTTTGCGGAAATATCCGAAATCACGCTGAAGAAATACAACAAACTCGCCCTGTCTCATGGCGTCGTGCTTGCGCCGGGATCGATTGCGTTGTATGACCGCACGCATTTCTTTATCAATGGCGAAGCTTACGAGCCGCCCTCGGCGCTGGCGCGCTGGCTGCGCCTGCTGGCGGACCAGCGCTGCCTGAGCGCCACGGAAGTGGCTGCCTGCGCGGATCTGCCGGATCTGATGGAGACTTTCCATCACTGGGCGCTGGAGGGCTGGCTGCAATTCGGACCCGCCTCGCTGTAATAATCCGTAACAACCAAAAACAGGAAAAGACAGCGCTACACAAGCCGGGAAAACGCGGATATAATCACCGGCTGGCTAGTACTGTGTACCACTGCATTTGTCGGCACCCGGGAGAGCCTCTATTTTGCAGTTCAAGAGCGATAATTACCGGTAATTATTCATCGCCTGTTTTTCTGTTATTAAAGTTAAAGGACGAACAATGAAGAAGTCTCTCCTGATCGCATCGCTGCTCGCCGCCGTTGCTCTCGCCGCTTGCGGCAAGAAAGAAGAAGCCGCTGCTCCGGCACCGGAAGCTTCGGCTCCGGCTGCTGCTGCTCCGGCTGAAGCATCGGCTCCGGCTGCTGCTGCTCCCGCTGCTGACGCATCGGCTCCGGCCGCTGCCGCTGACGCTTCGGCACCGGCTGCTGACGCATCGGCTGCTACTGCTAAGCAGTAATCGGTCTCGATCGATAAAAAAGCCGACCTTCGGGTCGGCTTTTTTACGTCTGTCGCTTTTACGTCTGCAGGTTTCGCCAGCGCATTGCGCCCCGCCTCAGGCCCTGACGGGCTGCCAGCCCAGTCCTTCGTGCTGGTCCGCCACCAGGATTTCGTCGGACGACACGCCCAGCACCGTGGCCAGCGCCTGGGTGGCCAGCTCTCGGGTATTGTTCTGCTGGCTCAGGTGCGCTGCCACCACGCGCTGCAGCCCCGCATGCGCCACTCGCTCCAGGATGCCGGCCGCCACTTCATTGGCAAGGTGGCCAAAATCGCCGCCAATGCGCCGCTTCAGCGAATATGGGTAGGCGGAATTGCGCAGCATCTCCCGATCGTGGTTACATTCCAGCACCAAGGCATGCACCCCCGCCAGCCGCGCGGTGACGTAAGGCGTCTCCATGCCGGCATCGGTCAGCACGCCCAGGCGGGCGTCACCGTCACTTAGCACGAACTGCAACGGCTCACGCGCATCGTGCGGCACGGTGTAGGGGAGGATGTGGAAGTTGCCGATCACCAGCGGATGGTCGGCACCACACACGCGCACATCGGCCTTGTCCGCCCCGCGCATGTGCGAGGTGGCAAGCCAGGTGCCGTGGCTGGTATGTACCGGCAGGTCGTGACGGGAAGCAAAGGCGTAGGCCGAGCCGACATGATCGCCGTGCTCGTGGGTAACCAGCACGGCATCGAGCTGATCCGGCGTGATGCCGAGCCGCTCCAGCCGCCGCGCGGTTTCGCGAATGCCAAAGCCGCAATCGAGCAACACCCTGGTCGTGGTGGTGCCCTCTTGCGACTCGATCAACAGGGAATTGCCCTCGCTGCCGCTGCCGAGGAAGGCGAAGCGCATCATGCGCTTGCCTCCCCCGGCAGCCCGGCGAGCCACCGCGCGGCCGGGCGCCGCGGGGTGGTTTGCGTGACCCGCATCCCGGTCAGCGCAGTTGCTCGTCGAGCAGCGTCAGAATGCGTTTGCCGACTTCGGTGCCTTCCGGCTGGCCCGCGTCGTTTTGCACCGTCACGGTCGTGCCGGTGCCATCACCCTTCAGTGCCACGCGATACTTCTTCGCCTTCTTGCTGTCCTCGGTGCCGGTCTTGGTGAACAGCTTGGAGAAGAAACCGCGATTGTCCACGGTGTCGCGCGGGTCGACATAGCGCACGTAGTACAGGCCTTGCGCGCGGTCCCGGTCTTCCACCGTGAAGTTCACGCGGTCCAGCGCCAGGCCGACCGAGCGCCAGGCGCGGTCGAACGGCTCGGACAACTGCAGTGCCTGGCTGCCATTGACCTGGGTCAGGTTGGCAGTGGCGCTAGGCGCTGCACCCTTTGCGGCAGTGGCGCCCGCAGCGGCGGCTGCCGGCGAAGCGGGGTTCTTGGCCATGCGGTCGGCCTGCTCCTTCTGCACGCCCAGGCGCTGCGCGAAGCGCGAAAGGAATTCGGCCTCCAGCTCAGGATCGGAGGGGCGCGGCGTCCAGGTCGTGGTCGACTTGTCGATGCCCGTCAGTTGCTCCTGCGCACCACGGTGGCTGATGAAGACCTCCAGGTTGCCGTTCTGCGAGCGCTCCACGCGCGTGCGGAACTTGTCGCGCTCGGACGTCGAGTACAGCCCGTCGAAGACCTTGCCGATCGTGTTGCGGATGAAATCCTGCGGGATCTTGGCGCGGTTCTCGGCCCAGTCGGTTTCCATGATGCCGGTCTCGGGCGAGTCCTGCACCAGCAGGAAACCGCTCTCCTGCCAGAATTCACGCATCGACTGCCACAGCTTGTCCGCCGGCATGCCGTTGCTGATCACCAGCCAGCGCTGGTTGCCGTCGCGCTCCATGCGGATGCCTTGCGTGGAGGGCAGCACGTTCTCGGCGCCCGCCTGCTGCTGCACGACCTTGTTCGACTGGTTGTAGGTCGACAAGGTGGACGTGCCGTTCTGATCCGGCACGGAGTAGCGGCGATCGCCTTCGATCTTGGTCAGGTCCGGCGGCACGTCCAGCGTGGAGGTGCGCTTGGCAGCGGACTTGTAGTCGATCTTGTCGGGCGCCATCGCGTCGTTGATGCTGCTGCAACCGGACATCGCGCTTGCCACTAGCACGGGCAAGACCAGGGCGGCACGGCCAACTTGCGTTGCACCGTGGCGGTTAAGCTTGAGTTTCATTGACACGCAATCCTAGTTGAGGGATGACGGCAAAACACAGTGCGATCAGCCGAGCAGGCCGGCCGCCGACAGCGCCTTGCGCACCACATCGTGGTATTCCGGTGACAGCGGAGTAAGCGGGAGGCGGATGCCACCCTGCATTTTGCCCATTTGCTGGAGCGCCCACTTGACGGGAATCGGGTTGGCCTCGACAAACATCGCCTTGTTCAGCGCAACCAGTTCCATATGGATGCGACGCGCGGTAATCGCGTCGCCCTTCAGGGCAGCCACGCACAATTCGTGCATCTTGCGCGGCGCCACGTTGGCCGTGACGGAGATATTGCCATGGCCGCCCAGCAGCATCAGGGCAATCGCCGTGGGATCGTCGCCACTGTAGATGGAGAAGCCCTGCGGCGCATCCATGATCAGTTGCGCGGCACGGTCGATATTGCCGGTCGCTTCCTTGACGCCGATGATGCCCGGCACCTGCGCCAGGCGCAGGATGGTTTCGTGCTGCATGTCGGCCACGGTACGGCCCGGCACGTTGTACAGCACGACAGGCAGTTCCACCGCTTCCGCGATCGTGCGGAAATGGCGATACATGCCCTCCTGGGTGGGCTTGTTGTAGTAGGGCACCACCTGCAGCGACGCGTCGGCGCCGACCTGCTTGGCAAACGCGGTCAGCTCGATCGCTTCCTTGGTCGAGTTGCCGCCGGTGCCGGCGATGATCGGGATGCGCTTGTCGGCCTGCTCCACGGCGACGCGGATCAGTTCGCAATGCTCATCCACGTTCACCGTGGGCGACTCGCCGGTGGTGCCGACGATCACGATGCCATCAGTGCCCTCGGCCACGTGCCAGTCGACCAGGGCGCGCAGCGCGGGGAAATCCAGGCTGCCATCTTCCTGCATCGGCGTCACGATAGCGACGATGCTGCCGTTAATCTGTGTCATAACGTTTGAGAATTCGAGAAACGAATACCGCGATTGTACCGGATACCCAAGGCCTTCCGACCGCACCTTCGACCGGGGAAAACCCAAGGCGGTTCAACGCGTGAAGCCCAGGTCTCGCCGACCGGGCCCGCAGATAGCCGGGGCCGCACTTCAGCCCGGCAAAGGATACCGCGGCGGCGCTCCGCCGCTCGTTTTGCCTATCTCTTCGCGAATCGCGCAAATACGCTGCACAAAGGCAGCTTTAGGCACTTCCAGCACTCCATCTTCGTAGGCAATCACCCGCAAGATGCCGTGCACGGCATCCAGCAACTCGCCCGGCTGCAGCAGGAAATCCGGGTTCGAAGGCTTGCCCACGGTCTCGTTGCCAGCCGCGAAAGTTTCGTAAAGAAACACGCCGCCCGGCGCCAGCGCAGCGAACAAATGCGCCCAAAGCGGCCTGTGCAGGTAATTGGTGACCACGATCGCGTCGAAGCCCGGCTCGTCCGCCAACGGCCACGTGCCCTGCTCCAGGTCCGCCGGGCGCGTGTCAACGCCTTCGGGCAAAGCCGCCAGCGCGGCCAATGCCGCCGCATCGCGATCGACGGCCAGCACCGCATGGCCGCGGCGCGCGAACCAGGTGGCGTGGCGGCCGTTGCCGCAGGCCAGGTCGAGCACGCGGCCGCCCGGGCGCACCAGGTGCGCCCAGCGCACCACCCACGGCGACGGTGCGCCGAGCGGCGCGTGGGGGATGCCCGCCGCCGTGCTCACCGGTACCCCAGGCCGATGACGGCGCGCACGTCACGCATCGTCTCGCGCGCCACCTGGCTGGCCTGGTCGCAGCCGTGGTCGACAATGGCGCGCAGCAGCGCGGGATCGTCCATGTATTTTTGCGCCCGCTCCAGCATGGGCTGCTGCTCGCGCAGGATGCCCTCGATCACTGGCTGTTTGCATTCGATGCAGCCGATGCCAGCACTGCGGCAGCCCTTCTCGACCCACTCGCGGGTGGGCCCGTCCGTGTAGACCTGGTGCAGTTGCCACACCGGGCAACGCGCCGGGTCGCCGGCATCGGTGCGGCGCACGCGGGCCGGATCTGTCGGCATGGTACGCACCTTCTTTTCCACCGACGCCTTGTCCTCGCGCATGCGGATGGTGTTGCCATAGGACTTCGACATCTTCTGGCCGTCCAGCCCGGGCATGCGCGATGCCGCGGTCAGCAGCGCCTGCGGCTCGACCAGGATGGTCTTGCGCGAGCCGCCGAGGTAGCCCAGCAGCAATTCACGGTCTTCGGCGGCCAGGCTCTGCGACTGCGCCACCAGCGCGCCGCCCTCCTCGAACGCCTCTGCCTTGCCCTGCTCCTGATAGGCGCGGCGCAGTTCCAGATAAGCCTTGGTGCGCTTGCCGCCCAGCTTTTTGGCGGCTTCCTGCGCCTGCGCCTCGAAGTCCGGCTGGCGCCCGTACAGATAGTTGAAGCGGCGCGCGATCTCGCGCGTGACCTCCACGTGCGGCACCTGGTCCTCGCCCACCGGCACGCGGCCGGCGCGGTAGATCAGGATGTCGGCGGCCTGCAGCAGCGGATAGCCGAGAAAGCCGTAGGTGGAAAGATCCTTGTCCTTGAGCTTCTCGATCTGGTCCTTGTAGGTCGGCACCCGCTCGAGCCAGGCCAGCGGCGTACCCATCGACAGCAGCAGGAACAGTTCGGCATGCTCAGGCACGCGGCTCTGGATAAACAGCGTGGCGCGCTCGGGATCGACGCCGGCGGCAAGCCAGTCGATCAGCATCTCCCACACGGATTCGCCGATCACCTCCGGCGATGCGTAGTGCGTGGTGAGCGCGTGCCAGTCTGCCACGAAGAAGAAACAGGGATATTCGGCCTGGAGCTGGACCCAGTTCCTGAGTACGCCGTGATAGTGGCCCAGGTGCAGCGCGCCGGTAGGCCGCATGCCGGAAAGAACGCGATCGGGAAACATGTCTATCTGTATTTGTGGGAATTGGTGCAGGTACGGGTACGCGGTTTCGAGGTCGGCGCCGGCATGGGCGCCAGGGCCGCGGCGCGGCTTACTGCACCAGCGCCAGGATGGGTTGCAGCATCAGCAACACCAGGCTCCTGAGCGCCCCCATCACCGGCTGCATCCACACTTTGGTGATCACGCCAGCCGCCACCAGCGCCAGCACCACGAAGATGCCGTAGGGCTCGATGCGCGACACCGCATGCGCGATGCGCTGCGGCAATAGCGCGGTCAGCACGCGGCCGCCGTCGAGCGGCGGCACGGGGAACAGGTTGAACGCAGCCATCACCAGGTTGACCAGCACGCCAGCCTGCGCCATCTGGGTAAAGAAAGGCTCCTGCACCCTGGCCACCACCAGGCCGACCGCCACCAGCGCCCACAGGAAGGCCTGCAGCACATTGCTGCCCGGGCCCGCCAGCGCCACCCACATGCCATGCCAGCGCGGATTGCGCAGGTGGTCGAAGGCAACCGGCACCGGCTTGGCGTAGCCGAAGACAAACTGGCCGCTGGTCATGAAATAGAGCAGCAGCGGCACCGCGATGGTGCCGATGGGATCGATATGGCGCGCCGGGTTAAGGCTGACGCGGCCCATCGAATAGGCGGTGTTGTCGCCAAACAGCTTGGCCACATAGCCGTGCGCGGCTTCATGCAGCGTAATGGCGAACAGGACCGGCAGGGCGTAGACCGCTAGGGTCTGAATCAGAGAAGAATCCATGGGTCGCTATTGTACCGGGGCCGCGGCAAAGCGACTGTTCGGTGGCAATCACAGTCCAAAACGCTCGATATCGCCACGTCCCTGCCGCACCAGCTCGGGCTCGCCCGCGGTCAGGTCAATCACCGTGGTCGGCTGCGCGGGCGCGGCGCCGCCGCAGATCACCAGTTCCAGCAGTTTTTCCAGCCGGGCGCGGATCACCTCCGGCTCGTTGAGCGGGGCTTCGTCGCCCGGCAACTGCAGGGTGGCCGAAATCAGCGGCTCGCCCACTTCGGCCAGCAGCGCCAGCGGAATGGGATGGTCGGGCACCCGCACGCCAATGGTCTTGCGGGCGGGATGCGAGAGCCGGCGCGGCACTTCCTTGGTGGCCTCGAGGATGAAGACGTAGGGCCCGGGTGTCGCGCCCTTGAGCCAGCGGTACTGCCGGTTGTCCACCCGCGCGAAGTTGCCAAGCTCCGACAAATCGCTGCACAGCAGGGTCAGATGGTGCTTGTCATCGATCCCGCGCAAGCGGCGCAGCCGCTCTACCGCGGCCTTGTCGTCGAGCCGGCAGGCCAGTGCGTAGCTGGAGTCGGTGGGCAAGGCAATCAGCCCGCCCTGCCCGATGATCTGCGCGGCCTGCTTGATCAGGCGGGACTGCGGGTTGAGCGGATGGATCTCGAAGTATTGGGACATGTGCGGGCCTGGGGCGACCGGCCGCGGGATGGGCGCAAACGCCGCGCGCATTCCGGGCCAGTTCTGCGATGGAGAGAAGCGAAGGGAGCGCATGGCGGGTTCGGGCGGGCTGGGCGCCGGGCGGCCGTTGGCCGGCGCGGCTTACCAGTCATGCCAGACCGGGGTGACCGACGACGGCAGCGGCGGCAGCGAGCCCAGCTCGATCCGTCCCTCGCCCGGCCCATGGAAGTCCGAGCCGCGCGAGCCCAGCAGGCCATAGTGATGCGCGACATTGGCATACTGCCGGTACTGCTCCGGCGTATGGCTGCCAGTGACCACCTCGACCGCGGCCCCGCCGAGCTGCTTGAACTCGTCGAACAGCGCATCGTGCTGGAGTTGCGTGTAGTTGTAGCGGCCCGGGTGCGCCATCACCGGAATGCCGCCGGCGGCCTGGATCCAGCCCACCGCATCGGCCAGTCTGGCCCAGCGGTGCCCGACATAGCCCGGGCAGCCATCGCCGAGGTAGTCGTCGAACACCTCGCTGATGGTCTTGCACCGCCCTTCTTCGACCAGCCAGCGCGCGAAATGGGTGCGAGAGATCAGGTCGGGATTGCCGACATGGCGCAGCGCGCCCTCGTAGGCGCCCTCGATGCCGATCGCGGCCAGCGCTTCGCCGATGTCCTGCGCCCTGGCGGCCCGCCCGGAGCGCGTGGCTGCCAGGCCATTGACCAGCACCTGGCTGTCCGGGTCGATCTGCAAGCCAACGATATGCACGGTCTGCCCGGCCCACGTCACCGAGATCTCCACCCCGGGCACGTAGCGCATGCCGAGCGCCTCGGCCGCGGCCCGCGCCCTGGCCTGGCCCTTGACCTCGTCATGGTCCGTCAGCGCCCAGAACGCCACGCCACCGGCGTGCGCGCGCGCGGCCACGTCCTCGGGGGACAACATGCCGTCGGACACCGTGGAATGGCAATGCAGATCTGCGTTGATTGCGTGTGAATTTTGCATACGTCTATTCTACTCTCGCGATAATTCCGCGTTAATCCCACGTCAATCCGACCTCAATCCGACTTTAATCCGGCGCCGATGCGTGCCGCGTGGGCTGGCCCACACATCCGCGCCGATAGCCCTGCCGCCAACGCTGGCGTAGGCGGCAGGGCCGGCCCCGCGCGGTATAGTTGGGGCCTGACGACCCTCCTGCCAGGCGCCGCCACGCGCGCCGCCCGCCATGCCATGCCGACCCAAACCCCTGCTTGCGCCACGCCCGATTCCCGCACCCCGACCGTCCCGGCCGACGTGATCCGCACCGATGTGCTGATCGTCGGCGCCGGCCCGGTCGGCCTGTTTGCCGCCTTCCAGGCGGGCGTGCTGGGGCTGAAGTGCGAGCTCATCGACGTGCTGGACCGCGCCGGCGGACAGTGCGCCGAGCTCTACCCGGAAAAGCCGATCTACGACATCCCCGCGGTGCCGGGCTGCCTGGCGCAGGACCTGGTCGACCGCCTGCTCGAGCAATGCGCGCCGTTCGCCTTTCCCATGCATTTCAACGAGCGGGCCAACGGCCTGGCCGAGATCCCGCCGGAACCGCACGCCACAGCCGGCCATGAGCACCCGCACCGCCTGCTGGTCACAACCGACACCGGCAAGCGCTTCGACGTGGCCGCGGTGCTGATCTGCGCCGGCGCCGGCGCGTTCGCCCCGCAACGCGTGGCGCTGCCCGAAGCCGCCGCGCTGGAAGACCGCCACCTGCATTACGCAGTGCGCGACACCGCGCGCTTCGCCGGCAAGCGCGTGGTGGTGGCCGGCGGCGGAGATTCCGCCCTGGACTGGGCGCTGGCGCTGCGCAAGACCGCCGCGCGCGTCACGCTGCTGCACCGCCGGGAAGGCTTTCGCGCGGCCGACGGTGCGGTGGCCGAAATGCGCGCGGCCGTGGCCGCCGGCGAGATGGATTTCGTGGTGGGCATGCTGGGCGCGCTCAAGACCGAGGGCGGCTCGCTGGCCGGGGTCGACATTCGCACCCGGGACGACACGATCAGCCTGCCTGCCGACGAACTCGTAGCGCTGTACGGCCTCGTCTCCGAGCCCGGCCCGATCGCCCAGTGGGACCTCGACATGCGCGCAGGGCGCATCACGGTGGATACCACCACCTACGAAACATCCCGCCGCGGCATCTTCGCCGCGGGCGACATCGCGTTCTACCCCAACAAGCAAAAGCTCATCCTGTCTGGCTTCCACGAGGCTGCGCTGGCCCTGCGGCGGGCCTATCACTATGCCTTCCCGGAAAAGGCGCTGGTCCATGTGCACACCAGCAACAACGCCACGCTCAAGGAAAAGCTGACGCACGCCTGAGCGCGACAGCCTGCACGGCCCACGGCGTCAGGCGCAGAAAGACTCGATCAGCCCGGCAACCACCCGCGGCTGGTCGTGATGCAACATATGGCCTGCGTCATCGACAATGGCTTCGCGGAAATCGCGAAACGCCTTGAAGCGCTGCTTGAACTCCGCCAGCGGCTGGCCCTTGGCGATGTGGCTGAGGGTCTGCGAATTGCGCGCCTCCACGTGCAGCACCGGCGCGGTGGCCTGCGCCCAGATCGCCATCACCTCGTCGAGCCGGTACAGCACCGGATTGACCATCTTGTGCGCGGCATCGCCAAGGATCTCCCAACGGCCTTGCGCATTGCGCGCTGACCAGTGCTCGGCCAGGAAGGCGGCGCGGTCATCGGGCAGGCGCGGATTGGTCTTCTGCAGCCGTGCCGCCACCGCCTCCACGCTGTCATAGGCGCGCAACGGCTGGCGCTCGCGCAATTCGTCGAGCCAGCGCGCATAGCGCCCGGGTGCTTGCTCGGCGCGCGTGCCTGTCATGCCAAACCCCTCCAGGTCGACCACGCGGCGCACCCGCTCGGGACGGATGCCGGCATAGAAGCAGGCCACGTTGGCGCCCATGCTGTGCCCCACCAGGTTCACCGGCGCGTCCGGCTGGAAGTGGTCGAGCACCGCCTCGAGATCGGCGACGTAGTCGGGAAACCAGTAGGACTCGGTGCCGGGATAGCGCGTGGGCCAGTCGGTCTGGCCAAAGCCGCGCCAGTCCGGGGCGATCACATGCCAATCGCGTTCCAGCGCGTCCACCATGAACTGGAACGAGGCGGCCACGTCCATCCAGCCATGCAGCAGGAACAGGGTGGGCGCGCCGGGCTCGCCCCAGTGGCGCACGTGCATGTTAAGGCCGCGCAACGTGATAAATTCCGAGCGCGAGGTTTCTCTTATTGTCATGGTGTCTCCCCGGGTGCCTTTTCCCTGATCGTGGCGGACGCTTTCACCCGCGGCAACGGGGGAAGCCTAAAAATAGAACGATCGTTCGTTTGCGGATTATAGCGGCAAGCCGGCCCGGCCCGCATCCCGAACGCAACCCAGGAGACCCAGCATGGCCGCACCCGCCCTGCCAGCAAGCCGGCGCGACGACTATCCCGCGCTGTACACGCAATTCCACTGGCATGTGCCCGAGTTTTTCAACCTGGCTGACGCATGCTGCGGGCGCTGGGCGCGCGACCCCGCCACGATGGATCGCATCGCGGTCCACACCGAGCACGAGGACGGGCGCCGCGCCAGCTATAGCTACGCCTTCATCCAGGCCGAGGCCGATCGCCTCTCCCGGGCGCTGCGCACGCTGGGTGTGGCGCGGGGCGACCGCGTGGGCATCGTCATGCCACAGCGCATCGAGACGGTGATTGCGCATATGGCGATCTACCAGCTCGGCGCCATCGCCATGCCGTTGTCGATGCTGTTCGGCCCGGAGGCCCTGGCGTACCGCCTCCAGCACAGCGAGGCGTGCGTGGCGATTGCCGACGAATCCTCCATCGACAACGTGCTGGCCGCGCGCGCGGAGTGCCCCGCGCTGGCCACGGTGATCGGCGCCGGTGCCGCCGTGGGCCGCGCGGAGCACGATTGGGATGCGCTGCTGGCCGCCGAGCTGCCGGCGTTCACCGCGGTCGAGACCAAGGCCGACGAGGCGGCGGTGCTGATCTACACCAGCGGCACCACCGGCCCGCCCAAGGGCGCCCTGATCCCGCACCGCGCGCTGATAGGCAACCTCACCGGCTTCGTCTGTTCGCAAAACTGGTTTCCCCAGGCCGGCGACGTGTTCTGGAGCCCGGCGGACTGGGCCTGGACCGGCGGGCTGTGGGATGCATTGATGCCCACGCTGTATTTCGGCAAGACCATCGTGGGCTATCAGGGCAGGTTCTCCGCCCAAACCGCCTTCGAGCTGATGGCGCGCTATCGTGTCACCAATACCTTCCTGTTTCCCACCGCGCTCAAGCAGATGATGAAAACCTGCCCCGCGCCGCGCGCGCATTACCAGCTGCACCTGCGCGCGCTGATGAGCGCGGGCGAAGCCGTGGGAGAAACCGTGTTCGCCTGGTGCCGCGACGCGCTCGGCGTGGTCGTCAACGAGATGTTCGGCCAGACCGAGATCAACTACATCGTGGGTAACTGCACCGCGCAGAACAACGATGGCCAGCTAGGCTGGCCAGCACGCCCGGGCTCGATGGGCAGGCCCTACCCCGGCCATCGCATCGCCGTGGTCGACGACGAAGGCAGGCCCTGCGCGGCGGGCGAGGACGGCGAGGTGGCCGTGTGCAGCACCGACGTCCACGGCCATCCCGACCCCGTGTTCTTCCTGGGCTACTGGCGCAACGAGGACGCCACCGCCGGCAAGTACCTGGAGCGCGACGGCCTGCGCTGGTGCCGCACGGGCGACCTGGCGCGCATCGACGAAGACGGCTACCTGTGGTACCAGGGGCGCGCCGACGATGTCTTCAAATCCTCCGGCTACCGCATTGGCCCGAGCGAGATCGAGAACTGCCTGCTCAAGCATCCCGCCGTGTCGAACTGCGCGGTGGTGCCCTCGCCGGACCCGGAGCGCGGCGCGGTGGTCAAGGCGTTCATCGTGCTGGTGCCATCGATCGCGCGTTCGGCGCAGGCCGACGCCGCGCTGGTCGCCGAGCTGCAGGAGCATGTGCGCGGCCAGCTTGCGCCGTACGAATATCCCAAGATCATCGAATTCATCGCGCAGTTGCCGATGACCACCACCGGCAAGATCCAGCGACGCGTGCTGCGCGAGATCGAAGCCCGGCGCGCCACGCCAGCGCACCCGTAGCACTGGCAGGCGGGTGCTGCCGCAAGGCTCGCACCCGCCCTGTTCCTGGCGCTCAAACCCGCCCCCCAAGCCCCGCCTCCCGGTGTCCGGCCGGCACAACCTGCCGCGCCACGGACAACCGATCGCGCGCATCGAGATGCGCCGCCCTCCCGGCAGTCAAGTTTTCGCCGAATCTGACGTTAGCAAGGACATGCGGAGCGCATCGCAATGGCGCATCCCATTTGGCAGATCAGGCCACACGTTCCAGTCGCAGGAGGGGGGGCATCCATGCCAGCTCATTTTTTCCGAGAAATTTATAAGATTATTCATATAAATGCCAATCGGAACCATTCCCTTTTCGCCCTTTTAATCAGGGTAATTCCCATACCCCGTCCATTAGCATCTGCACGGTGGATAGCGGCGTATTCCGCAACCCGACCTAACAGAGTAGTGCAAAAAAAATGGTTGGGAAAACTCGGATTATCTTGATTGTTTTTCCCAATCTTGGGAAATAAAGTTCCCAAAGAGCACGCAGAAATTTCCCAATGTGCTTCAAGTCAATGACGAACAGGAGATCACGATGAGCACGTTTGCAAGCACCGGCCGCGCCGCCTCCCACCGCTTCGCGCTCCGGCTGCCGTTGGCCCTGGCGAGTGCTTTGCTTTCGGTATCCGCGTGGGCCGCGGATGGCGTGATCTACTTCCGGGGGGCCATCGTCGCGCCCCCCTGCAATACGCAAATCAGCACGAGCGGGACTGCCTCGGTCAGTTGCCCGGCAAACGGCACCCATTCCGCGGAGTCTGCCTCCCTGCCGCTGTTGCCTGGCCGGGTCGTCCAGCTGACGACCGCGCGCGCCTTTGTCGAGCCAGTGCAATTCGCGGCAGGCCCGGGCGGCGGCAGCAAGCGGGGCTACATCGTGGTGACGGAATACAACTGAGCGGCCTGTCCCTCGAGCCACGCCAGCTCATCCTCGTCAAAACCCGCCGCGCGGCGCGCTGCCAGGTTGAAGGGCGGCCGCAGGCGCGGCGCCTGGTACCGCGCGGCCAGCTCGGCGTAGGTGGCGACGGGGTCCAGGCCACGGGCGGCGCATAGCCAGCGGTACCAGCGGTTGCCGATGGCTACGTGGCCCACCTCGTCGCGCAGGATGATGTCGATGATGGCGGCGGCCTCATGATCGCCCGCGGCCGCGAGCTTGGCGCGCACCGGCGGCGAGGCATCCAGCCCGCGCGCCTCCAGCGTGCGCGGCACCAGCGCCATGCGCGCCAGCACATCGCCGGCAGTCTTGTCGGCCATCTCCCACAGGCTGTTGTGCGCCGGAAAATCGCCGTAGCGCGCATCCAGCGTGGCCAGGTGCTGCGCGAGCAGGCTGAAATGCAGCGCCTCCTCGTCGGCCACGCGCAGCCAGTCCAGGTAGAAGGCTACCGGCATCGCGTCGAATCGCCAGATGGCGTCCAGCGCCAGGTTGATCGCGTTGAACTCGATATGTGCGAGCGCATGGATCAGCGCCGCGCGGCCGGCGGGCGTATGGATGGACCGCCGCCGCTCCACCCGCTGCGGCGCCACCAGTTCGGGTAGCGGCGGCCGGCCGGGCAGCGGCAGTTCGGCCGCGATCGCCTCGCCGATGCCCAGGGCCTCCGGCGCCATGGACTCGGCCGCCAGCCGCATCCGGCGCGTGGCCGCGGCCTTCTCGTGCGCGTCGCTCAGGCACAGGATGGCAAGCGCCTGGCGGCGCAAGGACGGCGCCGCCAGGCCGGATAAAGCGCCAGGCGCGGCACCGCGATCGGGGTCAGGGGCGCCAGGAGTGACGGCATCGGGTAGGTTTGCTGGCATAAGCGTAAAATCCGGTTTGCCGCCATTGTAGGGCCCGGCAGGTGGCGCTCCATGCCAGCAGGCCTGCCCGCGACCCTTTAAAGCCTGGCGGCAAACCCCATATACCCATACGAACTTGTGCAGGAGACCCCATGGCGCTTTACCAGCTCGGCGACGTTGCCCCCACCATCGATCCGGATGCCTACGTGGCGCCGGAGGCCACCATCATCGGCAACGTGACGCTCAAGGCACGTGCCAGCGTATGGCCAGGCGTGGTGATTCGAGGCGACAACGAGCCGATCGTGGTTGGCGAGTCCAGCAATGTGCAGGAAGGCACCGTGCTCCACACCGACCCCGGCTGCCCGCTGACCATCGGCGACAAGGTCTCGATCGGCCACCAGGCCATGCTGCACGGCTGCACCGTGGGCGAAGGCTCGCTGATCGGCATCCAGGCGGTGATCCTGAACCGTGCCGTGATCGGCAAGGAGTGCCTTGTCGGCGCCGGCGCCGTGGTCACTGAAGGCAAGGTGTTCCCGGACCGCTCGCTGATCCTCGGCGCGCCGGCCAAGGTGGTGCGCGAGCTCACCGAGCAGGACGTGGCCAATCTGTATCGCAACGCCGAGACCTACGCCACCCGCCAGGCCATGTACAAGACACAACTCAAACGCATCGACTAAGCGACCAAGGCGCCGCGCCAGCGGCTCCGATTTACCGACGGATCATCGTGACTGACACCACCACCCCTGACACCCTGCAGAAATTCCTGTTCGACGCGGCCCCCGTGCGCGGCGAGCTGGTACGCATGCAGGCCACCTGGCAAGAAGTGCTGCGCCGCAATCATTACCCCACGCCGGTGCGCCGGCTGCTGGGTGAAATGATGTCGGCCGCCGCCCTGCTTTCGGCCAACCTGAAGTTCAACGGCGCGCTGGTGATGCAAGTGCACGGCGATGGCCCGGTGCGCATGCTGGTGGTGGAATGCTTGTCCGACCTGTCGATGCGAGCCACGGCCAAGCTGGCCGAAGGCGTGACGCTGGCCGACGACGCCACGTTGGCGGATCTCGTCAACGTCAGCGGCCACGGCCGCTTCGCCATCACGCTGGACCCGCAGGACAAGCTGCCCGGGCAGCAGCCGTACCAAAGCATCGTGCCGCTGGCCGATAAGCATGGCCCGATGACATCCATGACCGCCGTGCTCGAGCACTATATGCAGACGTCCGAGCAGCTCGACACGCGGCTATGGCTGGCCGCCGACGACAAGGTCGCCGCAGGCATGCTGCTGCAAAAGCTGCCCTCCTACGGTGGCACGCTGGAAGGCCACGCCGAGCGTGAGCCCGCGCAAGTCGGCGAAACCGGCGCGCCGCTGGCGGACACCGCCCGCGCGCAGGACCTCGACACCTGGGACCGTGCCTGCCAGCTCGGCGCCACGCTGAAGGACGCCGAACTGCTGGCCGAAACGCCGGACACCCTGCTGCGCCGCCTGTTCTGGGAAGACCTGGAAGCCACCGGCCTGCGTGTGTTCGAGCCGCTGACCCCGCACTTCCAGTGCTCGTGCTCGCGCGCCAAGGTGGCGGGCATGCTGCAGAACCTGGGCCGCGTGGAGATTGAAGACATCCTGGTGGAACGCGGCGAAGTGGAAATCCAATGCGATTTCTGCGGCCAGCAATACCACTTCGACCCGGTCGATTGCGCGCAGCTGTTCACGCCGGTCCCCGTGGCTACCGGCGCCGGCGACGGTGCGGACCAGCAACACTGAGCGGCAGCTCGCGGGACGGCGATGCGCGCGACGGCGCGAGCCATGATGCGAAGCGCGACGGCGGGAACCTTTCCGCCCCGCGCCCGGGTCCAAGCGTCAGCGCCCCACCAGAGTCAGGGAGTCATCATGTCCGCCTTGTCCACCTTGTCCGCTTTGTCCTCTCACCCGTCCGCCACGATCAGCGCAATGCTGCTTGGCGCCGTGCTGGCCTGTGGTGGCTGCGCCCAGTTGCCGCGCGACCTCAACGGCTCGCCGCCGACTGCCCGCCTGGCGCCCAACGGCGTGCCGCCGCCGCCCGTCACCGCGGAAGACATCCAGAAGATCGGCGAGCTGAACCGCCAGGTACTGCGCGAACAGGATGCCGCGATTGCCCGCCAGCAACAGGCGGAAGCCATGGCGCGGGCGGCAACCTACTATGCCTATCCCTCGCCTAGCTGGAACCTGTATTACGGTGGCTGGGGCGGCGGGCACTGGGGTGGCGGAGTCGGCTTCGGCAGCCCGGGATACCGGGGCTGGGGCTACGGTGGCTACCCGTACTGGTGGTAAGCCGCCGGCGAGGCTGGCGCAGCAAACGGCCAAGGACGCGAGCGTGCCGCATCCATGCCGTTGCAGGGCGACGGTGGCAGACGCGACGAGACAGAAAACGGGAAAGACGCCAGCCAGTGGCGCTTAGTGGGCGCTAGCGGGCGCTTAGTGCGGGCGCTTAGTGGCGATTGAATGCCGGGGAGTTCGCCGGAGGCGGCAGCGGAGGCGTGGCGCTGACCTTGGGGGCCGGTGCCACGAACTGCACGAACACCTCGCCGTCCCTGACCATGCCCAGCTCATAGCGGGCACGCTCTTCAATGGCGCCGGTGCCATCCTGCAGGTCCTTCACTTCCCCTTCCAGCTTGGCATTGCGCAGCTTGAGCGCCTGGTTGTGCGCGCTCTGCTCCTGCACCTGCTTGTCCATCTCCCACACACGCAGCCAGCCGCCCTTGCCCAGCCATAGCGGATACTGGATGGCGAGCAACAGCACAAACAACAGCAACGAGATCAGGCGCATGGATTCTGGCGCTTAAGCGAAAAAAGGGAGTGGCGTCATGCGTCATGCGCCGGCCGCGGCAATGTGCGCGGCCGGCGCATGGCACGCGCTTAGCGCAGATTGTAGAACGCGCTCTTGCCGGGGTAGCTGGCGATATCACCGAGATCTTCCTCGATGCGCAGCAGCTGGTTGTACTTCGAGATACGGTCCGAACGCGACAGCGAGCCGGTCTTGATCTGGCCGGCGTTGGTGCCCACCGCGATATCGGCGATGGTGCTGTCCTCGGTTTCGCCCGAACGGTGCGAGATCACGGCCGTGTAGCCGGCGCGCTTGGCCATTTCGATGGCGGCGAAGGTTTCGGTCAGGGTGCCGATCTGGTTGATCTTGATCAGGATCGAGTTGCCGATGCCCTTTTCAATGCCTTCCTTCAGGATCTTGGTGTTGGTGACGAACAGGTCGTCGCCCACCAGCTGCACGCGCTTGCCCAGCTTGTCGGTCAGCACCTTCCAGCCTTCCCAGTCGCCTTCGCCCATGCCGTCCTCGATCGACACGATCGGGAACTTGTCGCACAGGTTGGCCAGGTAGTCGGCGAACTGGGTCGAGGTCAGCTTCAGGCCTTCGCCATCCAGGTGGTACTGGCCTTCGGCTTCGTGATAGAACTCGGTCGCCGCGCAGTCCAGCGCCAGCAGCACGTCTTCGCCGGCACGATAGCCAGCCTTCTCGATGGCCAGCAGGATGGTGTTCAGGCACTCTTCGTTGGAAGCGAAGTTGGGGGCAAAGCCGCCCTCGTCGCCAACCGCCGTGGACATGCCCTTGTCGGACAGGATCTTCTTCAGTGCGTGGAACACTTCAGCGCCGCAACGCAGGGCTTCACGGAAGCTCGTTTGCGACACCGGCATGATCATGAATTCCTGGATGTCCAGGCTGTTGTTGGCGTGCGCGCCACCGTTGACGATGTTCATCATCGGCACCGGCATCTGCATCGCGCCCGAACCACCGAAGTAGCGGTACAGCGGCAGGCCGGCTTCTTCGGCAGCGGCGCGGGCCACGGCCATCGACACGGCCAGCGTGGCGTTGGCGCCAAGGCGGGCCTTGTTGTCGGTGCCGTCGAGGTCGATCAGGGTGCGGTCCAGGAAGGCTTGCTCGGAAGCGTCCAGGCCCATGATGGCTTCGGAGATTTCGGTATTGATATGCTCGACCGCCTTCAGCACGCCCTTGCCGAGGTAGCGCGACTTGTCGCCGTCACGCAGCTCGATGGCTTCGCGCGAGCCGGTGGATGCGCCCGACGGCACTGCCGCGCGGCCCATCACGCCGGATTCGAGCAGGACGTCGCACTCGACCGTCGGGTTACCGCGCGAGTCGAGAACTTCGCGACCGATGATATCTACGATTGCACTCATGGATTCCTCTTGGACTGTTGATGCTTGATGACTTCTTACTACACGGGCGTCATGCCCTGGACTACCGCTGGCTACAGCTGACTGAGCTGGCTGACGCTCAAGCGCCTTCCACCACGATCATGTTCATGCGCGCGGCATGCTCGCGCGACTTGCGCGCGGCGCGGTATTCCTCGCTGTCGTGGAACGACTTTGCCGCGTCATAGCTGGGAAACTTCAGCACGACCACGCGCGTCGGGGCCCAGTCGCCCTCGAGCCTCTCGGTCTTGCCGCCGCGCACCAGTACCTCGGCACCATGCACCTTCATGGCATGGCTGGAGAGCACTTTGTACTCTTCATACTGCTGGGGATCGGTGACATCGACGTGGGCAATGATATAGCCGCTGGCCATGGCGTATCTCCGTGTGTTCTTATGATGTTGATTCTACTTGGCTGATCATGGCCGCCTGATGACGGCCATGACCGCGGTGGCACGGCAAGCTCAGGCGCAAACCGCCGGCCAGCCGAAATTGTCTTCCAGGAATCCGGCGCGCTTGACCAGGGTGTCCAGGTCCTTGAGCACCGACAGCAGTTCCTTCATGCGCGACAGCGGCACGGCGTTGGGGCCGTCCGACATGGCCTTGCTCGGATCCGGATGGGTTTCCATGAACAGGCCCGCCACGCCAACCGCCACGGCGGCGCGGGCCAGCACCGGCACGAACTCGCGCTGGCCGCCCGAGCTGGTGCCCTGGCCGCCCGGCAGCTGCACCGAGTGAGTGGCGTCGAACACCACCGGCGCGCTGGTCTCGCGCATGATCGCCAGCGAGCGCATGTCCGAGACCAGGTTGTTGTAGCCGAAGGAAACGCCGCGTTCGCAGGCCATGAAGCTGTCTTCCGGCAGCCCGGCCTCGCGCGCGGCATCGCGCGCCTTGTCGATGACGTTCGTCATGTCGTGCGGCGCGAGGAACTGCCCCTTCTTGATATTGACGGGGCGGCCGCTCTGCGCGCAGGCACGGATGAAGTCAGTCTGCCGGCACAGGAAGGCCGGCGTCTGCAGCACGTCGACCACGGCTGCCACCGGCTTGACCTCGTCGATCTCGTGGATGTCGGTCAGCACCGGCACGCCGATCTCGCGCTTGACGGTGGCGAGGATCTCGAGACCCTTCTCCATGCCCAGCCCGCGGAAGGTCCGGCCCGACGAGCGGTTGGCCTTGTCGAACGAGGACTTGTAGATAAAGGGAATGCCAAGCTCGCTGGTGATCGCCTTGAGCTCGCCGGCCGTATCCAGCGCCATCTGCTCGGACTCGATCACGCACGGGCCAGCGATCAGGAAGAAGGGGCGGTTCAGGCCGACGTCAAATCCACAGAGTTTCATCGCTAATCTCCTGCTTGCGGTGCCGGGGCTCAGCCCGCCTTCTTCTGCTGGCTGGCCAGCGCCGCTTCCACGTAGGCCTTGAACAGCGGATGGCCATCGCGCGGGGTGGAGGTGAATTCCGGGTGGAACTGCACGCCCACGAACCACGGGTGCAGGCTTTCCGGCAGCTCCATCATCTCGGGCAGGTCTTCGGTCGGCGTACGGGCCGAGATCACCATGCCCGCCTTTTCCAGCGTCGGCACGTAGTGATTGTTGACTTCGTAGCGGTGGCGATGGCGCTCGTTGACTTCCGGGCCATAGATCTGGCTGGCCTTGGTCCCGGCCTTGACCGGCACGCGTTGCGCGCCAAGGCGCATGGTGCCACCCAGGTCGGACTCGGCGGAGCGCTGCTCGACCTTGCCTTCGCGATCCACCCACTCGGTGATCAGCGCGACCACCGGATGTTCGGTTTCCAGGTTGAACTCGGTGGAGTTGGCGTCGGCCATCGCCGCCACGTGGCGCGCGAACTCGATCACGGCCAGCTGCATGCCCAGGCAGATGCCCAGGTACGGCACCTTGTTCTCGCGAGCGTACTGGATCGCGCGGATCTTGCCTTCCGTGCCGCGCTTGCCGAAGCCGCCCGGGACCAGGATGGCGTCCAGCGGCTTGAGCACTTCGAGGTGGCCCGATTCGAGTTCTTCCGAATCGATGTACTCGATGTTCACGCGGGTGGCGGTGTGCATGCCGGCGTGGCGCAGCGCTTCGATCAGCGACTTGTAGGATTCGGTCAGGTCGACATACTTGCCCACCATGCCGATGGTGACCTCGTGCTGCGGGTTTTCCTGGGCATTGACCAGGCGCTGCCACATGGAGAGATCGGCCGGCTTCGGATCGATACGCAGCTCCTCGCAGATCAGGCGGTCAAGGCCTTGCTCGTTGAGCATCTGCGGGATCTTGTAGATGCTGTCCACGTCCCACACCGAGATCACGGCTTCTTGCGGAATATTGGAGAACAGCGAAATCTTGGCGCGCTCTTCGTCCGGAATCGGGCGGTCGGCGCGGCACAGCAGCGCGGTCGGCGAG
Organism: Cupriavidus sp. PET2-C1; assembly: GCF_054515855.1. Taxonomy (NCBI): domain Bacteria; kingdom Pseudomonadati; phylum Pseudomonadota; class Betaproteobacteria; order Burkholderiales; family Burkholderiaceae; genus Cupriavidus; species Cupriavidus sp. PET2-C1. Next base: position 1,430,216 of record NZ_CM137259.1, on the reverse strand, counting down.
ATGCCGATTTCACGCAGCTTCTGCACCGAGTGCTGGGTCGGCTTGGTCTTGAGCTCGCCGGCGCTGGCAATAAACGGCACCAGCGTCAGGTGCACGAAGGCAGCGTGGTTGCGGCCCATGCGCAGGCTCATCTGGCGCGCGGCTTCCAGGAAGGGCAGCGATTCGATGTCACCCACCGTGCCGCCGATCTCCACCAGCGCAACGTCCGCCTTGCCACCGTGCGACGCAGCCGCGCCGCGCTCGATGAAGGCCTGGATTTCGTTGGTGATGTGCGGGATCACCTGCACCGTCTTGCCGAGGTACTCGCCCCGGCGTTCCTTGCGGATCACCGATTCGTAGATCTGGCCCGTGGTGAAGTTGTTCGACTTGCGCATCTTGGCCGAGACGAAGCGCTCATAGTGGCCAAGATCGAGGTCGGTTTCCGCACCGTCTTCCGTGACGAACACTTCGCCGTGCTGGAAGGGGCTCATCGTGCCGGGATCGACGTTGATGTAGGGATCTAGCTTGAGGAGGGTGACTTTGAGGCCGCGCGACTCGAGAATGGCCGCGAGCGAAGCAGCAGCGATGCCCTTGCCGAGAGAAGAGACGACACCACCGGTGACGAAGACGAATTTGGTCATAAACCGAGCTTGCCGGGGAAATCGGGATTATACATGAGAGGCCGCCTGCTGCAGCGCCGCATTTGCGACAAGTCGCCTTGCCCGGCAGCCACTGAGACGCTTTCGCCGCTTCGGACTCGTGTCCACGCCACCGCCCTGTCCTGCCCGGGCTACGGACGCGCGCAGGCGGCGCCGCCGTCCCGCATTTGCCCGACCAGATCGCGGATCAGCCCGGCGGTCTGCCCGGGACGCTCCATCGGATACAGGTGCCCGCCTTCGATAAAGCGCAGGCGCTCGCCCACCAGCTTGCGCGTGGCGCCGAGCCCGCATTGCCGCACTTCGCGCGAACGCGTGCCGGCGACAAAGCTGACCGGCACCGGCGCGCCGCGCGCCACGCGCGCGCCCAGGCTGGTGGGCAGCGTGCGGTATATCTGGTACTCGATCTCGCGCTCGAAGCGCAGGCGGCGCTCGGCGTCGTTGCCGGTCGGCTCCGTGCCATGCATCGCATAGTCGCGCAGCACTTCCTCGTCCCACGACGCGAACACCGGCTTGGCGCGGAAATGCGCCCACACCGCCTCGGCATCCGGCCAGTGCGTGCGCCGCCGCCGGGTCGCGGCAGCCGGGCTGGGCCGCTCGTCCAGGCCGAAGCGCTGACCGGCCTTGAGCAAGGCGGCGCGCCACCCGGCAATCACGGGCGAATCCAGCATCACCACACCGCGCACCCACTGCGGGCGGCGCAGCGCGGCCATCAGCGACAGGAACCCCCCCAGCGAATGCCCCACCAGCCACACTGGCTCGCGGTACTTCTGCTCGATCGAAGCCAGCAGCTCATCGACCAGGTGCGGCCACTCGCGCGTGACCGGGAATTTCGGGTCGTGGCCATAACGGTCCACGGCACGGATCTCGAAATCGTCTTCCAGCGTTCCGAACAGCTTGCGGTAGGTGCTGACCGGAAAGCCGTTGGCATGCGAAAAATGCAGAATGTCGCGCATCGGGGTATTCGCAGCGCGCCCTCAATCCTGTGTGCCGGCACGTTCGCGCGTGGCGCGCACAGGCTGGCCCCAGCGGTCGCCCGCGCCCTGGCGCGCCAGCGGAAACTCGGCCGGCGCGTCGGCATCCCACTCGGGATCGTTGATCTCGCCGAAGACCTGGCGCAAGCGTTGCCCCCAGGTATCGCGGATCATGCGGAAGTAGGCGTTCTTCTCGTCAATGTTGACAAAGCGGGTCACGCGCAGCGAATCGCTTTCGTAGACCAGCAGGTCCAGCGGCAGGCCCACCGAGATGTTCGACTTCAACGTGGAGTCCATCGAGATCAGCGCACACTTGGCGGCCTCGCCCAGCGGCAGCGTCGGCTCGACCACGCGATCGATGATGGGCTTGCCGTACTTGGCCTCGCCGATCTGGAAATAGCAGTTCTCGGGTGTGGCCTCGACGAAATTCCCGGCAGCGTACACATGGAACAGGCGCACGCGTTCGCCGCGGATCTGGCCGCCGAAGATCAGGCTCACATTGAACTCGATGCCGGCCTCGCGCAGCGCATGGGCGTCGTGCTTGTGCACCTGGCGCACCGCGTCGCCAACGATGGCGGCCGCCTCGAACATATCGCGCGCCGTCCACAGCGAGCGTTTCTCGTCGCGGCCCTCCGCCAGAATCTGGCGCACCGCCTGGCTGATTGCCAGGTTGCCCGCGGTCAGCAAGACCATCACGCGGTCGCCCGGCTCCTCGAACACGGTCATCTTGCGGGCGGTCGAGATCGCATCGACACCGGCATTGGTGCGCGAATCGGAAAGGAACACCAGCCCGGCATCCAGCCGCATGGCTACACAGTACGTCATGATCTTGTCTTGTAATGGTGCACATTCAGGTGCACATTCACGCCCGGCGCAGCGCCAGGCCTGCCGTCCGGGCCAAGGCCGCATTCTAGCGCCGCGGTGGTGCGCCCGGAAACTTGCAGCGCGCCCGTTTCTGGTGCGCGGCGCACCACTTCAATCACTGCAACGGCGCAATGGCGATCTCGACCGCCAGCCGCTCGCCGCTGCCCCCTTCGCGAATCCCCCGTACCGGTGCGGCCATGCGATAGTCGCGCCCGACCGCCAGCCGGATATGGCGCGCGTCGCTCAGGCAGCCGTGGGTCACGTCGATGCTGCACCACAACTCCTTGCCGGCATCCACGCAGACATCGGCCCAGGCGTGGCTGGCCAGCTCCGACGCGGCCGGGTCATAGAAATAGCCGCTGACGTAGCGTGCCGGCACGCCCAGGGCCCGGCAGCATGCCACCATCACTTGCGCCTGGTCCTGGCAAACCCCGCTGCCCAGTGCGAACGCGTCGCTGGCCGGGGTGTCCACATCGGTGCTAGCTGACTGGTAACGCACCCGCCCGGCGATGCCGCCGGCCAGCGCCAGCAGCGCGGGCACCGTCGCCCCCGCCGCCAGGTAGGGCGCGGCAAAATGCACCATCTCCGGCTTGGCGGCGGTCAGCGGCGTGCCGCCAAGGTAATACAGCGGCGATACGCGCGCCTCGCCGGCTGGCGGCGCATCGCAGAAAAACGGCCCGTTCGCATCCGCTGGCGGCGTCACATCGACCACGCCGCTGGCCTCGATCACCAGCGTATGTGCGGGCCCGGCCACGGTGAAGCTGTGCACGATATTGCCGAAGCCGTCACGCGCCTCGGACAGGTTGCCGGGAACGGACAACTGCCATTCCTGCACGGCCTGCAGCGGACCCGAGCGCGGCGCGAGCCGCAGTTCGTGCACGCTGCGCCGGACCGGCTCGGCGTAGCGGTAGACCGTCTTGTGGTGAATCTTGTATTTCATGATGTGGCGAAGCCGGCACAACCTCCCCACGTTTTATAGGTCAGGCAGCGAGCAGCGGCACGAGGAAATCCCGGCTGATGCCGTTGCCGAGGTCGCCGATGCGCTCCAGGAAACTGGTCAGGTAAGCATGCAGCCCGACGGCGAAGATGTCGTCGATGCGCGCATATTTCAGATCGGCGTGGAGTTTACCAGCCTGGCGCTCGGTCTCCGAAGAAAGGTGGTTGCCCACCAGCGCCAGGATCGACACCACCTCGTCCATGCTGGACACCAGCGAGCGCGGCATGTCGGGGCGCAGCACCAGCAGTTCGGCCACGCGCTCGGGCGTGATCACGGTGCGATACACCTTGCGGTACACCTCGAACCCTGACACCGAGCGCAAGACAGCCGCCCAGTGATAGAAATCGTTGGCGTCGCGATTGGGATCGCTATCGTCGACCGTGCTGGCCTGGAACTTCACGTCCAGAATCCGCGCGGTATTGTCGGCGCGTTCCAGGAACGTGCCCAGCCGCATGAAGTGGAAGGCATCGTCCTTGAGCATGGTGCCAAACTGCACGCCGCGGGCCAGGTGGGAGCGGAACTTCACCCACTCGAAGAACTGCGAAGGATCCTCGCGCAGCACGCCGTCGGCGATCATGCGCTGCACGTCGAGCCAGGTGGTGTTGATGGTCTCCCAGACCTCGGTGGTCAGCGAGCCGCGCACCGCGCGCGCGTTCTCGCGGGCCGCGCGCAGGCAACTCATGATGGACGAGACATTGGTCATGTCGCGCACCATGAAGTCGATCACGTCGTCGCGCGTGAGCAGGCCGTACTTCTCGTCGAACACCGTGGTCAGCTCGGAGATATCGAGCATGGCCCACCAGCCTTGCTCCGCCACTTCCGCGGATTGCGGCAGCAGCGAAGTCTGGTAGTTCACGTCCAGCATGCGCGCGGTGTTCTCCGCGCGTTCGGTATAGCGCGCCATCCAGAACAGATGGTCGGCGGTGCGGCTAAGCATGGTCAGTCCCCTCGTACAGCGCTGTTCGCCCGCGCGCCGCCGGCAACGCGGCGGCCAGCGCGGGAATCACAAACAATCCTGCGGGCGCCGCGCGTCAGCGCTCCAGTACCCAGGTGTCCTTGGTGCCCCCGCCCTGCGAGGAGTTGACCACCAGCGAGCCTTCGCGCAGCGCAACGCGGGTCAGCCCGCCCGGCACCATGCGCACGTCCTTGCCGGACAGCACGAACGGACGCAGGTCGATGTGGCGCGGCGCGATCCCCGACTCGACATAGGTCGGGCAGGTGGAAAGCGCCAGCGTGGGCTGCGCGATGTACTGCTCGGGACGCGCGCGCACGACCTCGCGGAACGTGTCGATCTCCGCGCGCGTGGCGGCAGGCCCCACCAGCATGCCGTAGCCGCCGGCCCCGTGGGTTTCCTTGACCACCAGCTCGCTCATGTGGTCCAGCACGTACTGCAGGTCGTCCGGGCGGCGGCACATGTACGTCGGCACGTTGTTGAGGATCGCTTCCTCGCCAAGGTAGAAGCGGATCATGTCGGGCACGTAGGGATAGATCGACTTGTCGTCGGCCACGCCCGTGCCGATGGCATTGCAGATGGTGACGTTGCCCGCGCGGTAGACCGAGAGCAGCCCCGCCGCGCCCAGCGTGGAATCCGATCGGAACACCAGCGGGTCGAGGAAGTCGTCGTCGACCCGGCGGTAGATCACGTCGATGCGCTGCGGGCCCTGGGTGGTGCGCATGTAGAGGTGGTCGTCCTGTACGAACAGGTCGCTGCCCTCGACCAGTTCCACACCCATTTGCTGCGCCAGGAAGGCATGCTCGAAGTAGGCGGAGTTGTACATGCCGGGCGTGAGCACCACCACCGTGGGATCGGCGATGTTCTGCGGCGAGACGCCGCGCAGCATGTCGAGCAGCAGGTCGGGATAGTGCGCCACCGGCGCCACGCGATTGCGCGCGAACAGGTCCGGGAACAACCGCATCATCATCTTGCGGTTCTCCAGCATGTAGGACACGCCGGAGGGCACGCGCAGGTTGTCTTCCAGCACGTAGAACTCGCCCTCGCCAGCGCGTACTACGTCGATGCCCGCCACGTGGGCGTAGATATCACGGGGCACGTCGATGCCGAGCATCTCGGGGCGGTACTGCGCGTTGTTGTAGATCTGGTCTGGCGGGATCACACCGGCGCGGATGATGTCCTGCCCGTGATAGATATCGTGGATGAAGCGGTTCAGCGCCGACACCCGCTGGCGCAGGCCGCGCTCAAGCGTTGCCCACTCGCTGGCGGGGAAGATGCGGGGAATGACGTCGAACGGGATGGTCCGCTCGGTACCGCTGTTGGACTCGTCTTTCTCACCGTAAACGGCGAACGTGATGCCCACGCGCCGGAAAATCAGGTCGGCCTCGGCGCGCTTGTTGTCCATGGTGCCTTCGGACTGGCGCGCCAACCAATCCGCGAACTGCTTGTAATGCCCTCGCACGGCACCTGCCGGCAGGGACTCGCCCGCGTGGATTGCTGCTGCCACGCCATCTTGCCAATCGAGCATCTCGTCGAAAAACCGCGCCGCCATGATGGCCGTTCCCCCATGATTTAGGTGCCGCCCAAACTGCCGGCTATCCCGTTTTGATTGGCTTGTTGTTCCCGGCACAGCACCTTGAGATCACCACCCGAGGCCCGGCGGCTTGGCCGCGGACCGTCTCGTCATGCTTCGAAGTGCTGTCCCTATAGGATACCTATGACCACGAAAGCCGCAAGCGGCAGGCATTCGCGCCATCAAACATGGATAAGCAAGATGTTTGCCAGCCTTCGCTTCGGGCCGGCATTGGCATCGGTTCAACGAGCGATCGCCGCGCCTTGTTGCGCCTGCACACCGGCCAGGATGCGCTGCACCAACGCATCCGGCGTCTGGCGGATATCGAGCACCAGGGCGTCGCGCGGCTCCTCCAGGGTCTCGAACTGGCTCTGTAACAGGGCGGGATTGAAGAAGTGGTCGCTGCGCTCGGCCAGGCGGCCGCCAATGATCGCTGCATCGCCCTTCATGTAGACAAAGGTCACGCCGCCATCGGCGGGCGTCAGGCGGTCGCGGTAGGTTTGCCGCAGCGCGGAACAGGTAAAGACGTGGGTGCGCCCCTCGGCGCGGGCCGCATCGATCGCCGCGCGCATCGCGGCCAGCCAGGGCCAGCGGTCGTCGTCGGTCAGCGGGATCCCGTTGTGCATCTTCGCCTTGTTGGCGGCGCTGTGGAATTCATCGGCGTCGTGGAAGCCGCATTGCAAGGTCTTGGCCAGCAACTGGCCGACCGTGGTCTTTCCGCTGCCGGAAACGCCCATCAGGATGTAGATCATGTCTGCTCCAACGATCATGTTCGGATGGTTTTCCCATCCTTGTCGGTAGTCCCCGCGCCGGTCAAGCGTTCAGCCATGAAGCCATGATAGGACCCGCATGGGCCGGCTCGGGGTCGTCTCCGCCGGCCATCGACCGCCGGAGACACAAATGACACAAATTTAAGGGGCGCTGCCTATTGTGCGACGGCTGCGCCCGTTTGGACAGCGCCGGGCGCGTCGGCCTCGGAGAGGTCCAGCGCGCTGCCGCCCTCTTCCGCGATCCGCGCGTTGCGGCGGAACAGCCCGAACAGGCCCCGGCCGACGCTGAAATTCGTGAAGGCGTCGTCCGGCAGCACGGCAGAAGCACGCGTGTCCAGGTCGCCGTCGCCATTGGCGGCGCCGAGCCATTCCAGCGTGCCCGCCACGGCGTCCACGCGGATCCGGTCGCCGTCACGCACGCGCGCCAGCGGGCCGCCGGCAAGTGCCTCAGGCCCCACATGAATGACCGCCGGCACCTTGCCCGAGGCGCCCGACATGCGGCCATCGGTCACCAGCGCAACCTTGTGGCCGGCGTCCTGCAGCGAGCCCAGCACCGGGGTGAGGCGGTGCAGTTCGGGCATGCCGTTGGCGTTGGGCCCCTGGAAACGCACGACCGCGATCATGTCGCCCGTGAACTCGCCAGCTTCGAACGCAGCTTGCAATTGCTCTTGCGAGTCAAAGACGCGGGCCGGTGCTTCGACCACCCGATGCTCGTCCGCCACCGCCGACACCTTGATCATGCCGCGGCCAAGATTGCCTTGCAGCAGGCGCAGGCCGCCCTCGGCGGAGAACGGCTCGGCCGCGGTGGCCAGCACCGTGGCATCGCCGCTGACCGCGGCGCCGTCGCGCCACTGCAGCACGCCGTCGATCATCACGGGCTCTTGCGTGTAACGGGCCAGGCCACGCCCGGCCACGGTCTCCACGTCCTCGTGCAGCAACCCGGCGCTGAGCAGCTGGCGAATCACGTAGGCCACGCCGCCCGCGGCGTGGAAGTGGTTCACGTCGGCCGAGCCGTTAGGGTAGACCCGCGCCAGCAGCGGCGTGATGCGCGAGAGGCGGTCGAAATCGTCCCAGTCGATCAGGATGCCGGCCGCGCGCGCCATCGCCACCAGGTGGATGGTGTGGTTGGTCGAGCCGCCCGTGGCCAGCAGGCCGACCACGGCATTGATCACCGCGCGCTCGTCCACGATGCGCGCCAGCGGCAGGTAGTCGCCGCCCCGCGCCGTCAGGGCCAGCGCGCGCTGGGCCGCGGCGGCGGTGAGCGCGTCGCGCAGGCCGCTGTCCGGATGCACGAAGGCCGCGCCCGGCATATGCAGGCCCATGATTTCCATCAGGAACTGGTTGCTGTTGGCGGTGCCGTAGAAGGTGCACGTGCCGGCGCCGTGATAGGCCTCGCATTCGGCCTCCAGCAAGGCTTCGCGGCCCACCTGGCCGGTTGCGTAAAGCTGGCGCACGCGCGCCTTTTCCTTGTTGGACAAGCCCGTCGACATCGGCCCCGCCGGCACGAACACCACCGGCAGGTGGCCGAACTGCAGCGCCCCCATCAGCAGGCCCGGCACGATCTTGTCGCACACGCCCAGCATGACCGCGGCATCAAAGGTGTTGTGCGACAGCGAGACCGCAGTGGCCATCGCAATGGCATCGCGCGAAAACAGCGACAGCTCCATGCCGGCATTGCCCTGCGTGATGCCATCGCACATCGCCGGCACGCCGCCCGCCACCTGCGCCACTGCGCCAACGGCACGCGCGGCCTCCCGGATCACGCCGGGATAGCGCTCGTACGGCTGGTGGGCCGACAGCATGTCGTTGTACGCGGTGACGATGCCGAGGTTGGCAGCATGCTCGACCCGCAGCTTGAGCTTGTCATGCGCGGGCAGCGCGGCCAGGCCGTGGGCGAGATTGGCGCAGGACAGCCCGCGCAAGGGGCCCAGCTCCTGCTGAGCGCGTTCGCAGCGCGCGAGATAGGCGGCGCGGCTGCGCTGGCTGCGCGCGATCACGCGCTCGGTGACGGCGTGGACTTCGGCGTGGAGGGCTTTTGACATTGGGGGAGTTCCTGGTCGTGATGCCTGATCGTATCCGGGAGGACTTGGGGGACTTGCGGGCGCCGGCTGGCACCGGTTGGCACTATTGTTTGTAGATTTTCTACATTATATCGAAAGCCGAATTGAAAGCACCATGCACATACATCACAAAGCGCTTTATTCATGGCATATTTAGCGCACATAGGTGAAATCCCTACCCGGCCGCCACGCTGAAGCCGCGATGGCCCCGCCTCTGATTATGTAGAATATCTACATGCCGCTCGATCCGTCGAGCCACGGACTCCGGGGCCAAAGCCAGAACAATTCCCCGGCACAGACAGCCCATCCCTGCCCTACCATGCGCGACCGAATTCTTGCCGTCTATGACACGCTTCGCCCCTCCGAACGCCGCCTGGCCGACTATGTCGCCCGCCACGGCGCCAGCGTGATCCGTTTGTCGATGCCCGAACTGGCGGAGCGCGCGGGCGTGTCCCAGCCCACCATTGCGCGCTTTTGCGCGGCGCTGGGCTACGACGGCTTTCGCGAGTTCAAGCTCCAGTTCGCCCAGAACGTGGGCGGCGGCACGCCCTTCGTGCACCAGGACGTCAAGGCCGAGGACCGCCCCGCCGATATCGCCGGCAAGGTGTTCGACCGCACCATCGCCACCCTGATGACCGTGCGCAATGCGCTCTCTGCGGACCAGATCGAACATGGCATCCAGCTGCTCGCCGCGGCCAGGCGCATCGAGTTCTATGGCTGCGGCAACTCAGGCATCGTCGCCCTGGATATCCAGCACAAGTTCTTCCGCCTTGGCATGCCCACGGTGGCCTATTCGGACTCGCACGTCTTCAGCATGTCGGCGGCGCTGCTCGGGCCCGGCGACGTGGCCGTGCTGGTCTCTAACAGCGGGCGCACCTGGGACATGCTGGCCGCCGCCACGCTCGCCCGCGCCAGCGGCGCCAGCGTGCTGGCGCTGACCCACAGCGGCTCGCCGCTGGCCGCGCTGGCGGACGTCTGCGTGTTCTCGGACGTGGAGGAAGACAGCGAGGTCTACACGCCGATGACCTCCCGCATCTGCCATCTGGTACTGGGCGACGTGCTGGCAGCAGGCGTCGCCCTGGAGCGCGCAGACACCGTCTCGGCCGGCCTGCAACGCGCCAAAGCGCACCTGCGCGAGCGCCGCATCGCCCAGGCCGAGCCCGCGCATCTCAGCGAGGCGCAGGCGGCGCCGCGCGCCAGTAGCGCCGCGCGTGCTGGCGGTAAGCCTGCAGCGCGTAAGACTCGCCGCGCGTCGTAAGCTGGACCGCGCCGGTCTCGTCGCTGCGATAGCGGGCGATCTCGTGCGAACCGTAGCGGTCCCAGATCTCGGGCCGAGGATGCCGGTGGCGGTTGCGGTAGCCCACCTGGAACAGCGCGACCTCCGGCGCCACCACGGCCAGGAACGCGCCGCTCGATGAGGTGTTGCTGCCGTGATGCGGCACCTGCAGGAAGTCCGCACGCAAGTCTTGCGTCGACAGGCGTGCCAACAGCGCCGCCTCGTCACGCCGGCCGATATCGCCGGTCAGCAGCAGGCTGCGCGCGCTGCCCGCCACCTTGAGCACGCAACTGCGTGCATTGCTGTCGATGGCGGCATTCTGCGCGGCGCCCGGCAAGGGATGCAGCATGGCAAAACGCACGCCATCCCACTCCCACTGCTGCCCCGCCTCGCAAGGCTGCGCCTCCAGGTGCGCAGCGCTCGCCGGCGGCACCAGCAGCCGATGTCCCGGCGGCGCGCCCGATAGCAGGCTGTCCACCGGCAGCGCCGCCATGATGTCGCGCGCACCGCCCGCGTGGTCCGCGTCTTCATGGCTGATCACCAGCGCATCCAGCCTGCGCACCCCCGCGCCGCGCAGGAACGGCACGATGTCCCGCGCGCCGGCGCTGTTGCCCAGTTCGCCACGCGCGGCGCCCCAGCCGTAAGCCGGCCCGGCGTCGTAGAGCAGCACGCGCGAGCGCGTTTCCACTAGTACCGCCGTGCCCTGCCCGATATCGATCGCAGTGGCGCGAAACTCCCCGTGCGCCACTGGCTGCCGCCCCGCCAGCACCATCGGCAACAGCAGTACCACGCCATGCAGGCGCGCGCGCACGCCACAGGGCACGGGCGCCAGCAACAGCAGCGCGCCGAGCACCGCCAGCGCCAGCGCCGCCGGCCCGGCGCGCGCGGCCTGCCACACCGCCCACGGCGGCGCCGACAGCCACTCCAGGCCCAGCACCAGCCAGTGCAGCAGCAGGTGCGCGGGGCTGAGCAACCAGCCCGCCAGTGGCGCGGGCACCGCCGCCGCCAGCAAGGCCATCGGCGTCACCAGCAGGCTGACCAGCGGGATCGCCACTGCATTGGCCAGCGGCGAAATCACCGAGACCTGCTGGAACAGCAGCAAGGTCAGCGGCACCAGCCCGATAGTGACGGACCATTGCGTACGCGCGGCCTGCGCAAGGCTGGCGCAAACACGCTGCCAACGCGTCAGCGCGGACTGATTGGCCGGTTGCGCCGCCGCCAGGAAGATCACGCCCACCGCGCCGAAGGAAAGCCAGAAGCCGGGCGACAGCACAGCCCAGGGGTCGAGCCCGATCGCCACGAACGCCGCCCAGGCCAGCACCAGCGAGGCCGGCGGCGTGCGCCCGCTCCAGAGTGCCAGCGCCGCCACCACCAGCATCGACACGGTGCGCAGCGCCGGCACCTGCATGCCCGCCAGCAGGCCGTAGACGAGGGCCGCGATCACCGCGCCCACCAGCGCGGCGCGGCGTGCCGGCCACCACAGCGGCAAGGGCCGCGGCAGCCATCGCCCGAGCCCGAACGAATGCCGCCACAGCCAATGAACCAAGCTGGAGAACAGGCCGGAAATCATGGTGATATGCAGGCCGGAAATGCTGATCAGGTGGCCGATGCCGGTGCGCGTGAACAAGGTCCAGTCCCGCTGCTGGATGCCCTGCTGATCGCCCACCACCAGGGCCGCCAGCACCGGGGCGAAGCGGGCATCGGCTGGCAGGCTTTGCAAGACGTGATCGCGCACCTGCGCCCGCCATCGCGCGATCCGCCACGCCAGCCGTTCGCCGACAGCGTCCCGCGGCTCGCCGATGGCATCGCGCACATGGCCAGTGGCGCCAAGCCCGGCCGCCATCAGCCAGAACTCGTAATCGAAGCCATGCGGGTTGGCCAGGCCATGAGGCTGTCGCAAGCGCACGGTGAAGACGTAGCGCTCGCCCGGCCGCAAGCCGGCCGGGGCATCCTCCCAGCCCAGCAAGACGCGGGGCGGCATGCCAGCTGCATCGTCGAGCGCGAACACGAAGCGCTGGCCGCGCGCGGCCTGCGCCGGCAGCCCGGCCACCACGCCACTCACCTGCAGGTCGACCCCTTCCAGCCCGGGCGCGAGCCGCTCTGCCAGACGAACCTCGGCGCGCCACGCCGAACAGCCGAAACCAGCCAGCAGCGACAACGCGATCCAGGCCACCCGCGCCCAGCCAGGCCGGCGCGTGCGCAGGCCCAGCGCGAGCGTGGCCGCCAGGAACCCGGCAGCCGCCAACACCCACGCCGCGCCGCCACGCGGCAGCGAGCCTTGTTGCTGCAGCCACCAGCAGCCCGCCACGAAGGCGAGCAAAAACAGACGCATGCGGACTCCCCCAACGGGTAGATGGGATATCGGATGCGTCTGCTTATACGGCCGTCACCGGCCGCCAGACTTGTCAGGATGAAACGGGTTGGTTGCCGATTGTTTCGCCCCGGGCCAAAGCAGGCAATGCCGAGGGGAACATGGTTGACGCGAACGCGCCCAGCCGCGGCAAGGCGGCCACGGAGTTGCGCCACATCGCCTGCGCCAGCGGCGCGGCATCCAGCCCGCGCAACTCGCCCAGCACGCGCGCCACGCCGGCCACTTCGGCAGGCGTGTTGCGCGCCTTGTGCTGCTCGCCGAACTGGTCGTCGGACAGCCAGGCGGGCGCGATGTCGGGTGCGTCGGTTTCCAGCACGATGGCGTCGAGCGGCAGCTCCGTCGCCAGGCGCCGGATCTGGTTGGCGCGGCTGAAAGTCAGGTTGCCGCCGAAGCCCAGCTTGAGGCCCTGGTCGATAAATCCCCGCGCCTGCTGCACGCTGCCGTTGAAAGCATGGGCAATGCCCTGGCGCACGCCGATGCGGCGCAACTGGGCCGCCACCTGGTCCTGCGACTTGCGCACATGCAGCAGCACCGGCAAGTCCAGCTCGCGCGCAATCTTGAGTTGCTCGGCATAGATCCAGGCCTGGTGCGCGGCATCGAGGCCGGGCACGAAGAAATCGAGCCCGATCTCGCCGATGCCGACGAAGCGCGGATCGGCCAGCGAGGCTTGCGCCTCGCTGCGCAAGGCGTCGAGGTCGGCCTGCCCCGCGCCCGGCGTGCACAGCGGATGGATCCCCAGCGCGTAGACGCAGCTAGCGTGGCGATGCGCCAGCGCCCGCACCGCGGCAAAATTCGACACGGCCACCGCCGGCAGCACGATGCCCGTCACCCCCGCCGCGGCAGCGGCGGCGGCAACGGTGTCACGGTCGGCATCGAATTCGCCGGCGTCGAGGTGGCAATGCGTATCGATCCACATGGCGGGTTCCGCTGGCGCCAGGGCGCTCTCAGCGCTCGCGGTGAATATGCCCGTCGCGCAATCGCAGCACGCGATCGCAGCGGCTGGCCAGGTCGAGGTCGTGGGTCACGATGACAAAACTGGTGCCCAGCGTGCGCGACAGCTCCAGCATCAGGTCGTAGACGCCGCCCGCGGTATGGTCGTCCAGGTTGCCGGTGGGCTCGTCCGCCAGCACGCAGGCCGGGCCGCCCACCAGTGCGCGGGCGATCGCCACCCGCTGGCGCTCGCCGCCGGACAGCTCGCCGGGCCGGTGCTGCGCCCGGTCGCCCAGGCCCACGCGCTCCAGCACCGTCATCGCCGCCGCGCGCGCCTCGGGCTGGCGCAGCCCGCGGATGCGCATCGGCATGGCCACGTTATCCAGCGCGGTGAACTCGGGCAGCAGGTGGTGGAACTGGTAGATGAAACCCAGCTCGCGGTTGCGCACGATATTGCGCTCGCTCTCGCGCAGCGCGGTGAAAGGCCGGCCCTTCAAGGCGACCCGCCCGCTGTCGGGGTTGTCGAGCCCGCCCAGCACGTGCAGCAGCGTGCTCTTGCCGGAACCAGAAGCGCCCACGATGGCGACCTTCTCGCCCGCATCCACCCGGACATCCACGCCCTTGAGCACGGTCACGTCCAGGCCGCCCTGGCGGAAGCGCTTGGTCAGGCCTTCGGCCAGCAGCACCGGCGTATCCGAGCCGGCCTTGCCAGCGGCGTCAGCAGCATTGCCGGCCGGTGCGGCGCGCATCAGGGTTTCACTCATAGCGCAGCGCCTCCGCCGGGTTGACGCGGGCAGCACGCCAGCTTGGGTAGAGCGTGGCCAGGATGGACAGCACAAAGGAGACGATACCGATGGTCGCAATGTCGTTCACGCGGGGATCCGAGGGCAGTTCGCTAATGAAATAGATGTCGCGCGGCAGGAACTGCACATGCAGCAGATGTTCGATAAAGGGCACGATCACATCGATGTTGAAGGCGATCAAGGCGCCGCCGGCAACCCCCGCCAGCGTGCCGATAAAGCCAATGGCAACGCCCTGCACGATAAAGATCTTGGTGATCGAGCTCGGCTGGGCGCCCATGGTGCGCAGGATGGCGATGTCGGCCTGCTTGTCCGTCACGGTCATGACCAGCGTGGACACCAGGTTGAAGGCCGCCACCGCGATGATCAGCGTCAGGATGATGAACATCATGCGCTTCTCGGTCTGCACCGCGGCAAACCAGTTGCGGTTCTGCTTGGACCAGTCCCGCAGGTAAAGCTCGCCCGAGAGCGTGCCGGCCAGCTGGTCGGCTACCTGGGGCGCGCGCTGCATGTCCGTCAGCTTCAAACGCACGCCGGTGGGCCCGGCGAGGCGGAACATGGCTTCGGCGTCGCGGATATTGATCAGCGCCAGCGCGTTGTCGAACTCGAAATGGCCGGACGAGAACACGCCCACCACCGTGAACTGCTTGAGCCTCGGCAGCACGCCGGCCGGCGTGATGGTGCCCTGCGGCACCACCAGCGTGACCTTGTCGCCCACCTGCACGCCCATCGCGTTGGCCAGCTCATTGCCCAGGGCGATGCCGAACTCGCCCGGAAGCAGCTGCTCCATGCTGCCGCCCCGGAACTGCTTGCCGATATCGGAAACCTTGGGCTCTTCCGAAGGCTCGACCCCGCGCAGCAGCACGCCGCGCACGGCGTCCTCGCGGGTCAGCATGGCCTGCGCGGCCACATAGGGCGCAGCACCGATCACTTCCTTGTTGCGCATCGCCTCGGCGGCGGTCTTCTGCCAGTCGGGCAGCGCCCCGGGGCCGACCACCTCGATGTGCGACAGCACCGAGAGCATGCGATCCCGCACTTCTTTCTGAAAACCGTTCATCACCGACAGCACCACGATCAGCGCCGCCACGCCCAGCGCGATGCCGAGCATGGAAATCATCGAGATAAAGGAAATAAAGGTGTTGCGGCTGGCACGCTTGCTTGCGCGGGTGTATCGCCAACCGATCTGCCACTCGTAAGGAAAGTTCAAGAGGGTTCCTGTTGTTAAGGAGAAACGCCGGCGCCACACCGCCGACGCCACTGATGACTTGCTGGCCGCACACCCGGGGCGCCACTGTCGCAACCGAGGCCAGGGACGATATTTCCGCCGCCAGCCAGCCGCAAGTTTACAATCTCGGCACCATGATGACGCACCTGACCCTGATTGTGCCCTTTTCTGTCCCGCCCGGCGCCGCGATCGACGCCGACGGCGGGGGCAACGACGCCATGCTCGAAGCCCTGCTGCGGCAGTTGGAGTTGCCGGCGCTGGGAAAGTTGCTCACGCGCGCCAGCCCCGGCCCGCGCGAGCGGCACGACGACCCCTTCCTGCGCGCGCTGCCGCATGAGCGCTGGCTAGCCGGGCGCGCCGGGCTCGACACAGCCCGTGTGCCCAGCGCCCCGTACATGCGCCTGACCGACATGACCGCCGCCGGCACCGGTGCCACGGCGGACGATGGCCAGGCCTGGGCCTGCCTGCAGCCGGTGCATATCCATGCCGCGCGCGACCACCTGGTGCTGATGGACCCGGCCCAGCTGCATATCCGGGCCGAGGAGTCCGCCGCCCTGCACGCCGCGGTGGCGGCGCTGCTGCAGGAATCCGGCATTGTGCTTGAGACACCGCACCCGGCGCGCTGGTACATCCCGCAAGCCGTATTCGGGCCGCTTGTGGCCGCCAGCCCGCTGCGCGCCACCGGGCGCAATATCGATGTGTGGATGCAAGCCGGCGAGCGCGCCCGCGACTGGCGCCGGATCCAGAACGAAATCCAGATGACCTGGTACGACCATCCGGTGAACCAGGCCAGGGAAGCTGCGGGCGAGATCTCCATCAATTCGGTCTGGCTCCACGGCGGCGGCACCCTGCAGCCGGTGCCGCGCCTGGCGGACACGGTATTGACCAGCGACGCCTTCCTGCGCGGCGTGGCGCTGGCCGGCGGCGCGGCATGCCAGCCCCAGCCGCCGCGTTTCAAGGCAATCCAGGCGATGCAGGGCAGCGCCATGGTGCTGCTGGAGGACGCCGTCGAGTCCCATATCGCCCAGGACTGGGGCCTGTGGATCGAGCGCATGCACACGCTCGACGCTGAATGGTTCGCGCCCGCCCTGGCCGCCCTTGAAGCCGGGCAGTTGCAGGCGGTCACGCTGACGCTGTCCGGCGACAACCACTACGCCGAGTTCACCGTGCGCCGCGCCGACCTGCGCAAGTTCTGGCGCGGCCTGGGCCAGCGCGGCGACTGGCGCGCGCTGCTGTCCGACCTCGCCTATGCCGCCTGATCCCCTGGTTTTCCGCAAGACCCCGCAATGACAAAAATCGCCGTTCGTTCCTTTTCCGCCGAATATGCCGGCAAGCTGGCCGGGATCGGCCTGCATCCCACGCTGGCGCGCATCCTCTCGGCACGGGGCGTGCGCGAGCCGGCCGAGCTCGCCACCGAGCTGCCCGGCCTGGTGCCGCCGGCGGCCATGAAAGGCATCGACCACGCGGCCACCTACCTGGCCGACGCCATCGCCGCGGGCCGGCGCCTGCTGATCGTGGCGGACTATGACTGCGACGGCGCCACCGCCTGCGCGGTAGGCGTGCGCGGTTTGCGCATGCTGGGGGCGCGCATCGACTACATCGTGCCCAACCGCTTCGAGTACGGCTACGGCCTGACCCCGGAGATCGTGGCCCTGGCCGCCAAGCAGCAGCCGGATGTGATCGTGACGGTGGACAACGGCATTGCCAGCGTCGACGGCGTGGCGGCGGCCAATGCGCTCGGCATCGACGTGGTGGTGACCGACCACCACTTGCCCGGCGACCAGCTGCCCGACGCGGCCGTGATCGTCAACCCCAACCAGCCCGGCTGCGAATTCCCGAGCAAGAACCTGGCGGGCGTGGGCGTGATGTTCTACGTGCTGCTGGCCTTGCGAGCCGAACTGCGCCGCCGCGGCGTGTTCGACGCGCAGACCCAGCCGCGCCTGGACACTCTGCTCGACCTGGTGGCGCTAGGCACCGTCGCCGACGTGGTCAAGCTCGACAGCAACAACCGCATCCTGGTGGCGCAGGGCCTCAAGCGCATGCGCGCCGGCCGCATGCACGCCGGCGTGGCCGCCCTCTTCCGCGCCGCCGGGCGCGAGGCCACGCGCGCCAACACCTTCGACCTGGGCTTTGGCGTGGGCCCGCGCCTGAACGCCGCAGGGCGGCTGGCCGACATGTCGCTAGGCATCGAATGCCTGCTGACCGACGACGCCAACCGCGCCTGGGAAATCGCCCAGGAACTCGACGGCATGAACCGCGAGCGGCGCGATATCGAAGCTGGCATGCAGCAGGAAGCCTTGCAGATCCTGGAAGGCCCGCTGGGCGCGCTGGATCCGGCCGCGCGCTTTACCGTCAGCGTCTTCAACGACACCTGGCACCAGGGCGTGATCGGCATCGTGGCCTCGCGGCTCAAGGAAAAATACCACCGTCCCACCATCACCTTCGCCCCGGGCGACGAAGACACGATCAAAGGATCGGGCCGCTCCATCCCGGGCTTTCACCTGCGCGATGCGCTGGACCTGGTGTCCAAGCGCCATCCCGGCCTGCTGAAGAAGTTTGGCGGCCACGCCATGGCGGCCGGACTGACCCTCTGCGCCGACAGCTTCGGGCAGTTCATGGAAGCGTTCGAGGCGGTGGGGCGCGAATGGCTGAGCGACGAGCAGCTGGCGCGGGTGATCGAGACCGATGGCGATATCGAGGATGCCTGCTTCAGCCCGGAATTCGTCTCGCTGCTGGAGCAGCAGGTCTGGGGCCAGGGCTTCCCTGCGCCCACCTTCTGCGGCGAGTTCGACGTGCTGCGCCAGAGCGTGCTCAAGGGCAAGCACCTGAAGCTGCAGCTGGGGCGCGGCAGCCAGCGCTTCGACGCGATCTGGTTCAACCATGCGGATTCGCTGGGCGCCAGCGCGCTGGTGGCCTACCGGCTCGACAACAACACCTTCAACGGCATCACACGGGTGCAGATGGTGATCGAGCACGCGCAGTAGCGCGCCCGGCCAGCGGGTGGCTTAGCCGCGCGACGGCAGCAGCCCCGCCGGATCCACCGGCTTGCCGTTGTTGCGTACCTCGAAATGCAGCTCGCTGTCGGCCGTGCCCATGCGCCCGACCTCCTGCCCGCCGGATACCTGCGCGCCCTCGCTGACCGAGGGCTTGTCCAGGTTGCCATACACCGTCAGCCAGTTGTCGTCGTGCTTGATGATCACCAGCATGCCGTAGCCGCGCAGGTCGCCGACGTGGATGGCCTTGCCGGCGGCGGCCGCGCGCACCACGCTGCCGGGCGCCGTGTTGATGCGCAGGCCCTTGCTGGCAGGCGGCCCGTAGCCGGCGGTCACGCGGCCGTCGGCCGGCCATTGCAGGCGGATGCTGGTGGCGGGCGCGCGCGACGGCGCGCTGTTGTCCACCCGCGGCGTGTCCCCGACCGCCACCGGGCCGTTGCCGGCCCCCGTGCCGGCGCTGGCGCCAGCCGGCGGGCGGACCCGCAGCAGTTGCCCGACTTCGATCCGGTCCGCGCTGGGCAGCTGGTTCCAGCGCACCAGGTCGCGCACGGCGCGCTTGTGCCGCCGGGCCACGGTGTACAAGGTGTCGCCGCTCTGCACCCGGTAGTAGCCATCCGGTGCGGGTTCGCTGGCCAGGGTGCCGCAGCCGGCGGCCAGGCACGCCGCAGCGGCCGCGGCCAGCAGGCCAAGCGCGCGGCGCCGCGCGCTCGTCTTGTCGTGGTTGCTTTGCTTCATCACGTACTTATCGTCCCTCCCTGTCCTTAACTTGAAGCCTGCCTGGTGGCCGGCCTTGGGCCGACAGCACGTTCGAGTCTGCCATGGTGCACCCGCAACTGTAGACCCTCCAGGGGGCAATCCGTTCGAAATCGCGCAACAGACACGATCACAGCCGGGGCAAAAGCACCCGATCCGCTATAATTCAAGGTTTTGAAAGCGCAGGAACATCATGGAAGCAGAACGCCTCAACGCCATCTCCGGTGCCATCTCTGATCTCCGTTCGCGAACGGAAGATCTACGGGGGTATCTTTGACTACGATGTCAAAGTAGGACGACTCGACGAAGTCAACGGCGAACTCGAGGACCCCGAGGTCTGGAACAACCCCAAGCGGGCCCAGGATCTCGGCAAGGAAAAGAAAATGCTGGAGGGCGTGGTCAGCGTGCTCGGCAAGCTCACGGACGACCTTAGCGGCGCCGACGAGCTGTTCGAGCTCGCCCGCGAAGAAGGCGACGACGACACGCTGGAAGCCATCGAAACCGACGTTGCCGGCTTCGAGGCCATCGTCGCCGACATGGAATTCCGCCGCATGTTCTCCGGCGAAATGGACCAGGCCAACGCCTTTATCGACATCCAGGCCGGCGCCGGCGGCACCGAAGCCTGCGACTGGGCCTCGATGCTGCTGCGCCAGTACCTGAAGTACTGCGAGCGCAAGGGCTTCAAGGCCGAAGTGCTGGAAGAGTCGGAAGGCGACGTGGCGGGCATCAAGAGCGCCACGATCAAGGTCGAGGGCGAGTACGCGTTCGGCTACCTGCGCACGGAAACCGGCGTGCACCGCCTGGTGCGCAAGTCGCCGTTCGATTCGTCGGGCGGCCGCCACACGTCGTTCTCGTCGGTCTTCGTCTACCCCGAGGTCGACGAATCGTTCGAGGTCGACGTCAATCCGGCGGACCTGCGCGTGGATACCTACCGTGCCTCCGGCGCGGGCGGCCAGCACATCAACAAGACCGATTCGGCCGTGCGGATCACGCACATCCCGACCGGCATTGTGGTGCAGTGCCAGAACGACCGCTCGCAGCACCGCAACCGCGCCGAAGCCATGTCGATGCTGAAGTCGCGCCTGTATGAGCACGAAATGCGCAAGCGCCAGGCCGAAGCCGACAAGCTGGAGTCGTCCAAGACCGATGTGGGCTGGGGCCACCAGATCCGCTCGTACGTGCTGGACCAGAGCCGCATCAAGGATCTGCGCACCAACGTGGAAATGTCCAACACGCAGAAGGTGCTGGACGGCGACCTGGATCCCTTCATCGTAGCCAGCCTGAAGCAAGGGCTGTAACCACGCAGCGGCGCCACGCCGCCGCCACGCGCTCCCGGCAGGGATCGGCGTGTGGCGGCGGCAGGTGCGGCCACTCACCTGCCGGGACAATCTTGACCATGACCGCAGCATCGACCGCAGCAACGCATCTGATCATCATCACGGGCACCTCGCGCGGGCTCGGTGCCTCGCTGACGCAGGCATTGCTCAAACCGGGCAACCGCCTGGTGTGCGTGTCCCGCAGCCGCAATCCCGAGCTGGAACGGGCGGCGTCCGCCAGCGGCGTCAAGGTAGCCTGGCACTTGCAAGACCTCTCCCAAGCCGGCCCGTCGGCAACCTGGCTCGGCAGCGTCCTCGATGTCGTCGAGGAGACGCTTGCCAGCGTCACACTGATCCTGAACGCGGGCGTGATCGATCCGATCGGCCCCATCGCCAACCTGCGCGAACCGGCGGTGGTGCAGCATCTGCTGACCAACCTGGCCACGCCGATGACCATGACCGCGGCCTTCCTCTCGCACACCGAGCGCTTTGGCTGCCCGCGCAAGATCCTGGCGATCTCCTCCGGCGCGGCGCGCCGCCCGGTCGAGGGCTGGAGCGCGTATTGCGCCGGCAAGGCGGGCCTGGACATGTTCGTGCGCTCCATCAACGCCGAATACGCGCAGGCGCCGGCCGAACGCGCCGTGCGCGCGGTAGCGCTGGCGCCGGGCGTGGTCGATACCGGCATGCAGGCCACCATCCGCAACGCCGACTTTGCACAGGTGCAGCGCTTCCGCGACCTCAAGGACAACGATCAGCTGGCCTCGGCCGACGACACCGCGCAGCGTATCGCTGCGTACCTGCAGCGGCCTGACTTCGGCAGCACCGAGCTCGACGACATCCGCAATACATGAACCTCGCGCGGGCCTGGCCCGAGCGACTCACCAAGACATCATGACCGAATCCAACCGCGCTCCCGCCGAGACCAACGTCCCGGCCGCAGCCGACGAAAACAAGATCATCGCGGAACGGCGCGAGAAGCTCCAGGCCCTGCGTCAGCAAGGCCCGGCCTTCCCCAACGACTTCCGCCCGACCCACCAGGCTGCCGCGCTGCACACGCAGTACAGCGAGACCGAGCAGGCCGTGCTCGAAGCCACCCCGGTGGAAGTCGCCATCGCCGGGCGCATGATGCTCAAGCGCGTGATGGGCAAGGCCAGCTTTGCCACCGTGCAGGACGGCTCGGGCCGCATCCAGTTCTACATCAGCCGCGATGCGATCGGTGAAGACGTGTACGCCGCCTTCAAGAAGTGGGACCTGGGCGATATCGTGGCGGCCCGCGGCACGCTGATGAAGACCAAGACCGGCGAGCTGTCGGTGGCGGTGACCGAGTTGCGCCTGCTGTCCAAGAGCCTGCGTCCCCTGCCCGGCGACTACTACGGCCTGGCCGACCAGGAACAGAAATACCGCCAGCGCTATGTGGACCTGATCGTGTCGCCGGAAACGCGCGCCACCTTCCGCGCCCGCACCAACGCCATCAGCTCGCTGCGCCGGCACATGGCCAGCAACGACTTCATGGAAGTCGAAACTCCGATGCTGCACCCGATCCCGGGCGGCGCCACGGCCAAGCCGTTCATCACCCACCACAACGCGCTGGACATGCAGATGTTCCTGCGCATCGCGCCCGAGCTGTACCTGAAGCGCCTGGTGGTGGGCGGTTTCGAGCGCGTGTTCGAGATCAACCGCAACTTCCGCAACGAGGGGGTGAGCCCGCGCCACAACCCTGAGTTCACCATGATGGAGTTCTACGCGGCCTACACGGACTACCGCTGGCTGATGGACTTCACCGAGGACCTGATCCGCCAGGCCGCGATCGACGCGCGCGGCAGCGCCGTGCTGACCTACCAGGACCGCGAGCTGGACCTGTCCAAGCCGTTCCATCGCCTCACCATCACGCAGGCCATCCAGAAGTTCGCGCCGCAATACACCGACGCGCAACTGGCCGACACGGAATTCCTGCGCGCCGAGCTGAAGAAGTTCGGCATCAACACCGGCGCCCCGCAATTCCTTAACGCGGGCCTGGGCACGCTGCAACTGGTGCTGTTCGAGGAAACCGCCGAAAGCCAGCTGTGGGAGCCGACGTTCATCATCGACTACCCGGTGGAAGTCTCGCCGCTGGCGCGCGCCTCGGATACCCAGCCGGGCATCACCGAGCGCTTCGAGCTGTTCATCACCGGCCGCGAGATCGCCAACGGGTTCTCCGAGCTGAACGACGCCGAAGACCAGGCCGAGCGCTTCCGCAAGCAGGTCGACCAGAAGGATGCTGGCGACGAAGAAGCGATGTACTTCGACGCCGACTACATCCGTGCGCTGGAATACGGCATGCCCCCGACGGGCGGCTGCGGCATCGGCATCGACCGTCTGGTGATGTTGCTGACCGACAGCCCGAACATCCGCGACGTCATCTTGTTCCCGCATCTGCGCCGCGAGGACTGACGCGGCGCGGCAGCCTCGCCGGGCTGCCTCGCACAGCAAAAAGCCCCACCAATGTTTGGTGGGGCTTTTTGCTTGTGGCTGCGAGCTTGTTACAAACACAGCCCGCGAAGGCCATGCAGTTTCGCTGCCAAGCCTCTGATTTAAAAGAAAATTTCAGACTACAGAAACTTACAAAATCAAACGGAAAATGGCAGTGAATTGGGCCAAACTAGGTCCATCGAACCGCTAGCCATCAGTACCGCTGACCGGCTGCGTTTGCGAGGAAAATAATATGTCGAATCCGACCTTGCACCAATCCAACGAGCCTGCCATGCCCGCTTCCCTGCCCACCCAACGCCGCCTGCATCCGCTGGTCGGCGCCGCCGCGGTAGCCATCGTGATCGCCAGCCTGACCGCGGTCGCCGCCATGACCGGCGTGCTGCCTACCAGCAAGGCCATGCAGGGAGCGCAGCAGTCCCTGACTGCGCCTGTCGCCGCCAATGGCACCACCAATGCCACCGTCAATGGCGCCGACACCGCGCAACTGCCGGCGCCGGGCAGCACCACGCGGCCGCCCGAGGCCGCGAACCTGGCGCAAGCGCCCGTCGCCCCGGCCGCACCGGCACCCGCACCCGCTGCACGCCGCTCCCAGGAGCGCAGCAGCGCCAGCCGCGATGCAGGCTATGGTCCCGCGCCCAGCCGCAATGACAACGGCGCCTATGCCGAACGCCAGCCGGCGCAAGGCAGCGCGTATGCCGGCCGCGTCGTAGCCATCACCCCGATTGAAGCGCCCAAGCCGGCCAGTGGCCTGGGCGCCGTCGGCGGCGCGGTCATCGGCGGCCTGCTCGGCAACCAGATCGGCAAGGGCAATGGCCGTATCCTGGGCACCGTGGCCGGTGCCGTGGGCGGCGGCTTTGCCGGCAACCAGATCGAGAAGACCGTGCGCAAGGACACCAGCTACCAGGTCCGCGTGCAGATGGACAACGGCAGCCACCGCACCTTCACGTATCAAGCCGACCCGGGCGTGCAAGTCGGGGAACGTGTGCACATGCAGGATGGCCAACTGGTCGCTGGCTGAGCCGGCATCCGCACAGCGAAAAAAAACCGCGTGAGACGCGGTTTTTTTTCGTTCCAGCCTTTATTCGGCTTCTTCAATCCAGGCGGATTGAATCGCTTCCAGGATCTTCTCGCCCGAGCGATCGGCGACATCGGCAAAGCCGTCCAGCTCCATGACCCAGCGGTGCAGGTCGGTGAAGCGGATGGTGGTGGGATCCACGTCCGGGTACTTGTCGTACAGGGCGGCGGCGATGTCGTAGGTGTCGGTCCACTTCATGGGAATTCTCTCCGGTCAGCTCTGGTCAGGCCAGCAAGTCAGCGAGCGCGCCGCGCTCAATGCTCTTCCTTGGCATGGTTGATCGTGTACTTGGGGATCTGCACGGTGAGGTCGCCGTCGGCCACCAGGGCCTGGCAGGACAGGCGCGAGTTGGGCTCCAGGCCCCAGGCCTTGTCGAGCAGGTCTTCCTCTTTCTCTTCGGCCTCTTCCAGCGAGTTGAAGCCCTCGCGCACCACCACGTGGCAGGTGGTGCACGCGCAAGACTTCTCGCAGGCGTGCTCGATCTCGATGCCGTTGCTGAGCAACGCGTCGCAAATGCTGGTACCGGCTTTGGCTTCGAACACGGCCCCTTCGGGGCAGAGTTCGACGTGGGGCAATACGATGATCTGTGGCATGGAATGTCCTGGATATAAATAGGGTGCGATTGGCCTCGGGGATCAGCCCAGGTCCTGCACCTTGCGGCCGGCCAGCGCGCTCTTGATCGAGCGGTCCATCCGGCGGGCAGCGAATTCGTCGGTGCCGCGGGACAGCGCTTCCACCGCCGTCTTGATGGCGTGGTGATCTTCGCCTGCGGCAATGTCGCTCGCGGCCGCGATCAGGCGCTCCACGTCGGCGCGCTCCTCGTCCGAGAGCAGGTCGCCATCGAGTTCCAGCGCGCGGCGCGTGGCTTCGATAAGGCGCGCGGCATCCACGCGCTCCTCCGCCAGCGCACGGCTCTTCATGTCGTGCTCGGCTTCGCGGAAGCTGTCCTGCAGCATGCGCGCGATCTCGTCGTCGGCGAGGCCGTAGGACGGCTTGACAGCGATGGTCGCCTCCACGCCCGATTGCGTCTCGCGCGCGAAGACCGACAGCAGCCCGTCGGCGTCAACCTGGTACGTCACGCGAATGCGTGCCGCGCCAGCCACCATCGGCGGGATGCCGCGCAACTCGAAACGCGCCAGCGAGCGGCAATCGCTCGCCAGTTCGCGCTCGCCTTGCAGCACGTGGATGGCGATGGCCGTCTGGCCGTCCTTGAACGTGGTGAATTCCTGCGCGCGGGCAACCGGGATGGTGCTGTTGCGCGGGATGATCTTCTCGACCAGGCCACCCATGGTTTCCACGCCCAGTGACAGCGGGATCACGTCCAGCAGCAGCCAGTCCTCGCCGGGGGCGCCGTTGCCGGCCAGCAGGTTGGCCTGCATGGCCGCGCCCAGGGCCACGACCTTGTCCGGATCGAGGTTGGTCAGCGGCGGCTGGCCGAAGAAGTCTCCCACCGCCTTGCGGATCGAGGGGATGCGGGTTGCGCCGCCAACCAGCACGACACCCTTGACCTCGTCCGCCGCGACGCCGGCATCGCGCAGCGCCTTGCGCACAGGCGACAGGGTCTTTTGCACCAGCGGCGCGGTCAGCTCGACAAAGGTCGAGGCCGAGAGCGTCAGGTGCACGATCTCGCCGCTGTTCAGCACGGCATCGATCACGGTCGAATCGGCCGCCGACAACGCTTCCTTGGCCGCGCGGGAGCGCACCATCAGCAGGCGCATATCCTCGGCAGACAGCGGTTGCAGGTTAGCCTGCTCGACGATCCAGCACATCAGGCGCTGGTCGAAATCGTCGCCACCCAGGGCAGAATCGCCGCCGGTGGCCAGCACTTCGAACACGCCCCGGCTGAGCTTGAGGATGGAGATATCGAAGGTGCCGCCGCCGAGGTCGTACACCGCGTAGATGCCCTCGGAAGCATTGTCCAGGCCATAGGCGATGGCTGCCGCGGTGGGCTCGTTGAGCAAGCGCAACACTTCAAGGCCCGCGAGCTGCGCGGCATCCTTGGTGGCCTGGCGCTGGGCGTCGTCGAAATAGGCGGGCACCGTAATCACCGCGCCGACGAGTTCGTCGCCGAGCGAATCCTCGGCACGCTGGCGCAGCGTGGCCAGGATTTCCGCCGAGACTTCCACCGGACTCTTCACGCCGGCAACGGTCTTGATCTGCACCATGCCGGGCGCATCGACGAAATCGTAGGGGCTG
This sequence comes from Cupriavidus sp. PET2-C1, assembly GCF_054515855.1. Classification (NCBI taxonomy): domain Bacteria; kingdom Pseudomonadati; phylum Pseudomonadota; class Betaproteobacteria; order Burkholderiales; family Burkholderiaceae; genus Cupriavidus; species Cupriavidus sp. PET2-C1. The sequence continues at coordinate 1,403,987 of NZ_CM137259.1, read as the reverse complement.
TGCTCGATATGCGCGACGTCGCGCAGGCCGCGCCCCATGAAGCGCTTGACCGAGACGATGGTGTTCTTGGGGTCGTGCACCGCTTCTTCCTGCGCGCGGTAGCCGATCTGCGCACCCTTGGGCAGGTAGCGCACGACCGAAGGCAGCAACGCGCGGCCGCTTTCGTCGGTCAGGACTTCGGGAATGCTGTTGCGAACCGCTGCCACCAGCGAATTGGTGGTGCCAAGGTCGATGCCGACCGCGAGCCGCTTCTGGTGAGGTGCCGGCGACATGCCGGGTTCGGAGATCTGGAGCAATGCCATGATGAATCTTCTTTAATCGTGCGGTGGCAAAAACGGCCCGTCACACAGGCCGGCTTTGCGCCGGGGCGCCATTGTGGCATGGCTGAGGTGAACTTGCCTGGCGGCGCTGGAGTCCCTCGGGGACCCTAGCCTTCCAGGCGGTCGATCGCCTCGCTGGTGTCGTGCTCGATTTTCTCGATGAACATCAATTGCCTGGCCGCGCTGCCGGCACCCGCGTTATCGCCGGCATCGAGCAACGCACCCAGCGCCGCGTGGCGCTCGCGCTTCTCGCCACGCAGCTCACGCAGCAGCGCATCGAGGCGCGCAACATCTTTCTCTTCGACCGCTTCCTGCAGGGCCTCGCGCCATTCCATCTGCTGCATCAGGAAGGCGGGCGCCATGGCGGTATTGCTCTCGGCCTGGATGTCCACGCCACGCAGCGTCAGCAGGTAGATCGCGCGCTTGAGCGGCTGGCGCAGCGTGCGGTACGCCTCGTTGGCATGCGCGGCCCATTGCATGGCCACGCGCCGCTCCGCATCGCCGGCATTGGCAAAGCGGTCCGGATGCGCCTGCGATTGCACGGTCAGGTAGGCGGCGTCCAGCGCCCCCTCGTCGACTGCATATCCGACCGGCAGGCCGAACAGCGCGAAATAATCGTCTTTCAACACCTTCCCCAACAAAAAGGAGCGGCTGCGCCGCCCCTTTGAACTGCCTTCAGCGTGAAAGCGGCACGCTGACCGCGCGGCACAGGCCGCAGCAATGTGGCGGCTGATCCGGTCAGGCGGCGCGCTTCGCGCTGCTGCCCGCCCAATCCGCCGGCGGCTCCGCCCGATCACATTTCAGGCAGTTCACCAGCTCGCCCATCCTGGCCGCCCGCCCCTGCGGCGTCAGCGTCCATGGACGCATCTGCCAGGGCGGGTCATGGCGCATATGCTGGCCATGCCCGCAATCGAGTTCCGCCACCCAGTGGTTTTCCTCGTCCTGGTGAAAGCCGACAATGCTGCGTTTCATCGTATCCGGCGTGCTGATGCCAGCACGCTCAAACCCGGAACGACTCTCCGCAACCGCACTCATCCTTGACGTTGGGGTTGTTGAAACGAAACCCCTCGTTCAAGCCTTCACGCGCAAAATCGAGCTCGGTGCCATCGATATACGGCAAGCTCTTGGGATCGACGATCACCTTGATGCCGTGCGACTCGAACACGCTGTCTTCCGGCAACAGGTCGTCGACGTACTCCAGCTTGTAGGCCAGGCCCGAGCAGCCGGTGGTCTTGACGCCGAGGCGCAGGCCAACGCCCTTGCCGCGGCGGTCCAGGTAGCGCGCCACATGCTTGGCGGCCTTCTCGGTAAGCGTGATCATCGCTGCTTCATCCCTTGATTGAACGCGGAACTCAGGCGGCCTTCTGCTCGGCGCCTTCGTGCTTCTTCTTGTAGTCCTCGACCGCTGCCTTGATGGCATCTTCGGCCAGGATGGAGCAGTGGATCTTCACCGGCGGCAACGCCAGTTCTTCGGCGATGTGCGTATTCTTGATTTCCAGTGCCTGATCCACGGTCTTGCCCTTGACCCATTCGGTCACGAGCGAGGAGGAAGCGATGGCCGAGCCGCAGCCATAGGTCTTGAACTTGGCGTCTTCGATCACGCCAGCTTCGTTGACCTTGATCTGCAGCTTCATGACGTCGCCGCAAGCGGGCGCGCCAACCATGCCGGTGCCCACCGCGTCGTCGTTCTTGTCGAACGAGCCAACATTGCGGGGGTTTTCATAGTGGTCGAGAACCTTGGTGCTGTATGACATTTTGGCTACCTCTTGGCGTATCGGTATTTATGGGGTCTTGCGTGGGTCTTGGCGCTTGGTGCTTAGTGCGCTGCCCACTGGATGGAATTCAGGTCCACACCGTCCTTGAACATTTCCCACAGCGGCGACAAATCGCGCAGCTTGGAGATCTTGCTCTTGAGCAGTTCCACGGTGTAATCGACTTCTTCCTCGGTGGTGAAACGGCCCACCGTGAAGCGGATCGAACTGTGCGCGAGTTCGTCGTTGCGGCCCAGGGCGCGCAGCACGTACGAAGGCTCCAGCGACGCCGAGGTGCAGGCCGAACCCGACGACACCGCCACGTCCTTGATCGCCATGATCAGCGATTCGCCTTCGACGAAGTTGAAGCTGACATTGAGGTTATGCGGCACGCGTTGTTCCAGGTCGCCGTTCAGGTAGACCTCTTCCATGCCCGACAGGCCACGCCACAGGCGATCGCGCAGCATGCGGATACGCTCGTTTTCCGTAGCCATTTCCTCGCGGGCGATGCGGAAGGCTTCGCCCATGCCCACGATCTGATGCGTGGCCAGCGTGCCCGAACGCATGCCGCGCTCGTGACCGCCGCCGTGCATCTGCGCTTCCAGGCGCACGCGCGGCTTGCGGCGTACGTACAGCGCGCCCACGCCCTTCGGGCCGTAGGTCTTGTGTGCCGAGAACGACATCAGGTCGCACTTCAGCGTGTTCAGGTCGATCGCCACCTTGCCGGTGGCCTGGGCCGCGTCGCAATGGAAGATGATGCCCTTGGCGCGGCAGATCTCGCCGATCTGCGCCACGTCCTGGATCACCCCGATCTCGTTGTTGACCAGCATCACCGACACCAGGATCGTGTCAGGGCGGATCGCCGCCTTGAGCACTTCGATGTCGACCAGGCCGTTTTCCTGCACGTCGAGGTAGGTCACCTCGAAGCCCTGGCGCTCCAGCTCACGGGTGGTGTCGAGCACAGCCTTGTGCTCGGTCTTCACCGTGATCAGGTGCTTGCCCTTGCCCGAATAGAAATTGGCCGCGCCCTTGATGGCGAGGTTGTTGGACTCGGTTGCGCCCGATGTCCACACGATCTCGCGCGGATCGGCGCCCACCAGTGCCGCCACCTGCTCACGCGCTTCTTCCACCGCGCGCTCGGCATCCCAGCCGTAGGCGTGGCTGCGCGAAGCCGGATTGCCGAACTGTTCACGCAAGTACGGAATCATCTTGTCCGCCACGCGCGGGTCTACCGGCGTGGTGGCTGAGTAATCCATGTAGATGGGGAAATGTGGGGTGCTCATCGTTATGACTGCCTTTTAGGGACCGCTATGCTTGACGTTGCTCTCTATTCTCTCGCCGGCTGCCCGTCTTACGACTGAGCCAGGCTGAAAACCGAATTCACCACCCGCGGACGCGCGGGCTTTTCCTGCTTGTCCGCCTTGCCGATCGGCGCGGCCACGGTTTGCGCCGCCGACTCCTCGCGCATGTCGTGCAACACCGCGGGACACTTGGCGCGCTGCTGGTCGACCAGGTTCTTCAGGGAGACGGAATCGAGATACTCGACCATTTTCTGGTTCAGCGTGGCCCACAGCTCGTGGGTCATGCAGCGACCGGTTCCCTCATCTCCGTTACAATTACCCTTTCCGCCGCATTGCGTGGCGTCGAGCGGCTCATCGACTGCGATGATGATGTCGGCTACCGTCACGTCTTCCGCCTTGCGGGCAAGACTGTAGCCGCCGCCCGGGCCGCGCACGCTTTCCACGATTTCGTGGCGGCGCAGCTTACCGAACAGCTGCTCTAGGTAAGAGAGGGATATTTTCTGGCGCTGGCTGATGCCCGCTAGCGTAACGGGGCCCTGATCCTGGCGCATGGCCAAGTCAATCATGGCGGTTACCGCGAAGCGGCCTTTGGTCGTCAGTCTCATGATGCTGGGGAGTACTTGATCATTTTGGTCAAGTATAAAAGAAGTCGACTAATTCAGTCAAGTACCCCTGCCGCATCGCATCAAACCTGCCCCTGCTCCGCCGAGGCCGTGCCAACGGGCGCGCGCGGCGGCACGATCAGCGACCAGGGGTGTTTCAGGATGCGCCGCCGCACGGCCGAACTCAGCGCCCGGCGATCCACCCGGCGCAGGCTGCGTGAGCCCAGCGCCATATTGAAGGCCAGCGCGAAGCTCACAGCAACGTTGAGCAGCCCCATCAGCGCAATGCCCGCCACCGCCAGCCAGAACGACGGCATCTTCAGCACAGCGAAGCCCAGCACGCCGATCGCGGTGCCCACCGAGCCGGTCGACAAGGTGACGTGCCGCACTTCCATGTGGGGGCCGAAGAAGCTGAGTATCTCCGGTCCCAGCCCGAGCAGCAGCCCCAGCGACACATTGGCGGCGATCCCCGACATATTGCGCTTCCAGAAGTCCGCCATCCGCGTGGCTCCCTGCGCACCCAGCACATAGCGCAGGCGGCGGTTGTACACCATCACGTCATGCACCTTGTGCAGCGCGAACCAGTTGTCGGCCCAGCCCGCCACCAGGCTGGACAGCCACAAGAGTACGCCGGTAAAGATGGCGTAGACCGGCGTGGGGCCGAGGATGGAAAACGACTCGATGGTGGCGATCGCCTTGGCGGGGGTGATCAGGTTGGCGCCCAGGATGCGGTTGGCAAGCCACTGGATGCCCATCGCCACCGGGAACACCACCGCCAGGTTGCCGAAAATCGCCGCGGCGTTTGAGCGGATCATGGCGATGGTGTCGTCAACGAAGATTTCCCGGCCTTCCGGCCTGCCGACCGCATCGAGCCGGTGCGCCAGTGCCGGGCCAGTCATCGCCGGCTGCTTGGTGGCCAGTGTGAAATGCGCGAAGTGGATCACCAGGAAGCTGCCCGCATAGTTGAGCGAGGCCAGCAGGCCTTCGATGAACTTGTCCAGGTGCAGCCCATAGATCAGGAACTTGAGATAGACCGTGCCGACGGTGATCAAGCCGCCGCCGGCGGCAGCCCGCATCAGCTCGCGATACTCGCGGCGATCGCGCGTGATGTAGTGCTCGCCGGTCTCGGCCGAGCGCTCGACCACCTTGCGCGCCAGTTGCGAAAACGAGGTGCCCGCCAGGTGCCCGATACTGCGCCGCGCCTGGGTGGAGCGGATCAGCGCCGCGATCAGGTGGGCATGCCGGCCACGCCGCTGCGGCTCGACCCAGGTCGCCAGCAACAGCTCGATGCGCGCGAGCCGGACCTTCATGCGCTCGATCTGGAACACCACCTCCACCGAGACGCCGTTCTCCTCCAGGTCGTCGTACACGCGCTGAGCCGCCTGGTGGCAGCCATCGAGCAGCGCGCGGAAATAGTTGAGCCGGTGCGCGAAAGCCTCGCCGCCGTGCGCCGCCTCCTCCTCGTCGCACAAGGCTTGCACGGCGCTGTCCAGGCGGAAAAACGGCGTGTCCTGCACCTTGCCCTTGAGGCGCGAACGAATTGCCTGGCTCAGTCCGGTAGCACGCACCTGGCTGACCAGCACCTGGATGCTGGTGGCCAGCGTGCGGTCGAAACGATCCCATTCTGGCGGCGTGGCGGCTTCGCCCGGCGCTTGCGGATCGTCGGCGCGCAGCACGGCACCCAGCCGATCGAGCAGGTCGCCATCGAGCGCCTCGACCCAGTCGGCATCGTTGCCATCGATAAACAGCAGTGCGAACAGGCCCGCCATATCGCTGCGGTTGGGCGGCGGCGGCAGGAACCGCGCCTGCAGGCGGTTCAGCACCTCGCTCCAGAAGCCCGGGTGGGAAGCCACGCCGGTGTCGCACAGCAGGGTGACTGGATCGTTATCGCGCACGATGGAACGCACCATGCGGGCAAAGCGTCCGGCCACTTCCGGATTGCGGCCAAGCACCTGCAGCAGGTAGCGCAGCCGCACGTGCTCCCGGCGGCTCTTGTCGGCCGCCACGCCTTCGGCGCCCGGCAGCCCGTCGCGCCGGATCCAGTAGCCCAGCTCGATCAGCCAGCCGTTGCGGTCGGCCAGCGGCGCCTCCGGGTCCGCTGCCGCCAGGATTGCGTCGAGTTGCAGGCTGGCATTGCGCGACTCGCGCCATTTGCGGAACAGGGAACGAAACATGAATCCTCGTGAAAGTGATGGAAAGGCTGCAAGGGCGGCCGAGCGCAATCAGGTAGCGCCGCCAAGCCCCTTGGCACGGAGCATGGCGATCACGCCATCGCAGGCGTCCTCGACATAGTCGAGCACGCGCTCGAAGCCATCGCCTTCGCCGTAGTAGGGATCCGGCACTTCGTCCGCGGCGTGCCGGCTGGCGAAACTCATCAACAGGCGCAGCTTGTCCTGGCTGCCAGGCGGGCAGATGGCACGCAGCGCCGCCAGGTTGTCCTGGTCCATGGCCAGCAGCAGGTCAAAACGGGCGAAATCCTGCACCACGGCCTGGCGCGCGCGTTGCGCGGAGAGGTCGTAGCCACGGGCCAGCGCATGACGCTGGGAGCGCGCATCGGGCGCGCGCCCGATGTGATAGCCATGCGTGCCGGCGGAATCCAGCTCGACCAGATCGGCCAGGCCGACCGCCTCCAGCTTGGCGCGCAGCACGCCCTCGGCGGTCGGAGAACGGCAGATGTTTCCCATGCAACACATCAAGATGGCGTATTTCTTCATAGGGGTGTGGCGCTATCCAGCGCCGAAAGCAAGACGACAAAAGGCGGCACGCGCGACGGGCTTGCCGCCACCGCACCGGGCACGGCTGCCACAACGAAGCCGGATTCTACAGCCCTGCCCGCAGGACCACGCTCACGGGAGCGCCAGCACGCCGGTTGAAGCCACCAGGGAAGCCACCAGGGAAGCCACCAGGCAAAAAAGATGACGCAAAGGTGCCGCCCACCGCATAATCGCACGGTGAACCTCCGCCTCAGCCCACTCCTCCTGGCACCCCTTCTGCTTTGCGCAAGCCTGGCCGACGCCGCCGAGCCGTCCGCGGACGCCGCCTCCGGCGCAGGCTGCGAAAGCCTGCTCACCGTGGTCCGGCATAGCCTGGAGAAAGAGATCGGTGCCGCCTGCCCTGCCTCGGCCCCTGCCCCTGCCTCGGCACCGGCACTGGCGCCGGCCACCACATGCGCCGCGCAACGCGAACCGCTGCGCGCCATCGTGGACTTCATCAGCACGCGCGAGGCCGCCAGCGCGGACAAGTGCGACACCCTGCTGGAAGTCAACAAGCGTTTGCGCTCGCTGCCCCCGAAGGGCTGATAAGACTAGCAGGCAAATCGGCTCAGGGCAGCTTGGCCGCCAGCACGTCCAGCTTTTCGATAGAAGGCGGCTTGGCGAACAGGTCGGGCGCCTTGGCCATCAGGGCCTCGGCCACCTTGCCCGACAGATGGGCGTTGCGCCCGGCCTCATCGGCGAACGCATCGAAGATGCCGAACGTGGATGGCCCGAGCCGCAGCGCAAACCATGCCGTGGTGCCGGTTTCGGCCTGCACCAGCGGCAAGCCGGCGAGCAGGAACTCCTCGACTTCCTTTTCCTTGCCGGGCTTCGCATGCAGCGGAACCCACAGAGCGAGCTTGACCATGGACCATCTCCTCACCACTGTCCGGGATTCCAACTATAGGCGGTAGCCAAGCCGCGCGCCTGCATCCCGCAGGCGTGTGGCCGAAGCAGGGCCCACGCCCTCAGGACGCGGCCGCGGCAGGCGGCGGCAGGTGCTCCCCATCGCCGCTGGCGCCAAAGATCTGGCGCTTGAGCTTGGCCAGCTGGTCGCGCACCTGCCCGGCCTTCTCGAACTCGAGATTCTTGGCGTGCTCGAACATCTGCTTCTCCAGCCGCTTGATCTCCTTCGCAACCTGCTTCTCGCTCATGTCCTCGTACTTGGCGCGCTCTTCCGCGGCCAGCAGTTCGGCCTTGACCTCGCCCGGGTCGTAGACCCCGTCGATGATGTCCTTGATGCGCTTGACCACGCCGCGCGGCACGATGCCATTGGCTTCGTTGAATGCGATCTGCTTGGCGCGGCGGCGTTCCGTCTCACCAATGGCCCGCTTCATCGAATCGGTCATCCGGTCCGCGTACAGGATGGCGGTGCCGTTGACGTTACGCGCCGCGCGGCCGATGGTCTGGATCAACGAACGCTCGGCGCGCAGGAAGCCTTCCTTGTCGGCGTCGAGAATCGCCACCAGCGAGACTTCCGGAATATCCAGGCCCTCGCGCAGCAGGTTGATGCCGACCAGCACGTCGAAGGTACCCAGGCGGAGGTCGCGAATGATCTCCACGCGCTCCACCGTATCGATGTCCGAGTGCAGGTAACGCACCTTGACGCCGTTCTCGGTCAGGAACTCCGTGAGCTGCTCGGACATGCGCTTGGTCAGCGTGGTCACCAGCACACGCTCGCCGACGGAGACCTTCTGGTGGATCTCGGACAGCAGGTCGTCGACCTGCGTGGTCGCGGGACGCACATGGATGATCGGATCGACCAGGCCGGTGGGCCGCACCACCTGCTCCACCACTTGGCCCGCATGCTCGTTCTCGTAATTGGACGGCGTGGCGGAGACAAACATCACCTGCCGCATCTTGCCCTCGAACTCCGAGAACTTGAGGGGGCGGTTGTCCAGGGCGGACGGCAGCCGGAAGCCATAGTCGACCAAGGTCGTCTTGCGCGCCTTGTCGCCGTTGTACATGCCGTTGAACTGCCCCATCAGCACGTGAGACTCGTCCAGGAACATCAACGCGTCCTGCGGCAGGTAGTCGACCAGCGTTGGCGGCGGATCGCCCGGCTTGGCGCCCGACAGGTGGCGCGAGTAGTTTTCGATGCCCTTGCAGAACCCGAGCTCGGAGAGCATTTCCAGGTCGAAGCGGGAGCGCTGCTCCAGCCGCTGCGCCTCCACCAGCTTGTTCTCCTTATAGAAGAAGTCCAGGCGCTCGCGCAGCTCTACCTTGATGTCCTCGATCGCCCGCAGCACGGTCTCGCGCGGGGTCACGTAGTGGCTCGACGGATAGACCGTGAAGCGCGGAATCTTCTGCCGCACCCGCCCGGTGAGCGGGTCAAAGAACTGCAGCGAATCGATCTCGTCGTCGAACATGTCGACGCGCACCGCCAGCTCGGCATGCTCGGCCGGGAAGATATCCAGCGTATCGCCGCGCACGCGGAAGGTGCCGCGCTGGAAATCGGTCTCGTTGCGGGTGTACTGCATGGCGATCAGGCGCGCGATCACATCGCGCTGGCTGATCTTGTCGCCGGTGCGCAGCGTCAGGATCATCTTGTGGTACTCGGACGGGTTGCCGATACCGTAGATGGCCGACACGCTGGCCACGATGATGGTGTCGCGCCGCTCCAGCAGGCTCTTGGTGGCCGACAACCGCATCTGCTCGATATGCTCGTTGATCGAGGAATCCTTCTCGATGAACAGGTCGCGCTGCGGCACGTAGGCTTCTGGCTGGTAGTAGTCGTAGTAGCTGACGAAATACTCCACCGCGTTGCGCGGGAAGAACTCGCGGAACTCGGAATACAACTGTGCGGCCAGCGTCTTGTTGGGCGCGAACACGATGGCCGGACGGCCCATGCGGGCAATCACGTTGGCCATGGTGAAGGTCTTGCCCGAACCGGTCACCCCCAGCAGGGTCTGGTAAGACAGGCCGTCCTCCACCCCCTCGACCAGCTGGCGGATCGCCTCGGGCTGATCGCCCGCCGGCAGATAGGGCTGGTAAAGCTGGAACGGCGAGCCGGGAAAGGTCGCGAACTTCTCTTCATCCAGCGCGGGCGCGACTTCAACGAGATTCGACATAAGCTGGTAGGGGAAAACCTCAGGAAAACGGGCAGATACGCTAGAATCTTGGGGTTGGCGGCCCGGTATCAAGATGGGGGTCGCCCGCACTCCCGAGCGCAGTCCGGAGCATTCTACGCCTTCCCGTTTTGTTACATAGCTGACCACGAGATCCCAAATGAGTTTGTTTTCTGCCGTCGAGATGGCCCCGCGCGACCCGATCCTGGGCCTGAATGAAGCCTTCAATGCCGATACCCGTGCCACCAAGGTCAATCTGGGTGTTGGCGTGTACTTCACCGACGAAGGGAAAATCCCTCTGCTGCGCGCCGTGCAGGAAGCCGAAAAGGCCCGCCTGACCACCGCCACCCCGCGTGGTTACCTGCCGATCGAAGGTATCGCCGCCTATGACCAGGCCGTGCAGACCCTGCTGTTCGGCAAGGAATCGCCGCTGATCACCGAAGGCCGCGTTGTGACCGCCCAGGCACTCGGCGGCACCGGCGCGCTGAAGATCGGCGCCGACTTCCTCAAGCGCCTGTACCCGGACGCCAAGGTCGCCATCAGCGACCCGAGCTGGGAAAACCACCGCGCCCTGTTCGAGGCAGCCGGTTTCCCCGTGATCAACTACGCCTACTACGATGCTGCCAGCCACGGCCTGAATTTCGCCGGCATGGTGGAGTCGCTCAAGTCGTACGCCGCCAACACCATCGTGGTGCTGCACGCCTGCTGCCACAACCCGACCGGCGTCGACCTGTCGGCCGAGCAGTGGAAGCAAGTCGTGGAACTGATCAAGGAACGCAACCTGATCCCGTTCCTCGACATGGCCTACCAGGGCTTCGCGGAAGGCATCGATCCGGACGGCGCCGCCGTGCGCCTGTTCGCCGAATCCGGCCTGCCTTTCTTCGTGTCGAGCTCGTTCTCGAAGAGCTTCTCGCTGTACGGCGAGCGCGTGGGCGCACTGTCGATCGTCACCACGGGCAAGGAAGAAGCCCAGCGCGTGATGTCGCAGGTCAAGCGCGTCATCCGCACCAACTACTCCAACCCGCCGACCCACGGCGGCACCGTGGTCGCCACCGTGCTGAACAGCCCGGAACTGCGCGCCATGTGGGAGCAGGAACTGGGCGAGATGCGCGACCGTATCAAGCTGATGCGCCATGCGCTGGTGGACAAGCTGGCCGCCAAGGGCGTGCCGGGCGACTTCTCCTTCGTCAAGTCCCAGCGCGGCATGTTCTCGTACTCGGGCCTGAACTCGGCCCAGGTCGACGTGCTGCGCAACGAGCACGGCATCTACGCCGTGGGCACCGGCCGCATCTGCGTGGCCGCGCTGAACAGCCGCAACATCGATGCGGTGGTCAACGCCATCGCCGCCGTGCTGTAACGCAAAGCGCGTAAAAGTGCACAAAAAGGCGACTTCGGTCGCCTTTTTCGTATCTCATGGCAATTTTTCACGTTCTTTTGCATTTGTCATCGAGAAGTACAGTGTTTGTCCTATTGTCTTTTTCCGACGCGAGCGTACCTTAGGGTATATGCTGCATCGCACGATCGTTCGATTACGCGCATAATCGGTAACACATTAGCAACTGTGTTTGTTGTATTTGTATTGTCCAGGCGTTGAATTCCAGCTTCGCCCCCAGCCTGATAGGGACCACGTCATGCTTTACCAGCTGCATGAATTCCAGCGCTCGATGCTGCACCCGCTTACCGCATGGGCGCAGGCTACGGCCAAGACCTTTACCAATCCCCTGAGCCCGATGTCCCTGGTGCCCGGCGCCACGCGACTGGCTGCCGGCTACGAGTTGCTGTACCGACTCGGCAAGGAATACGAAAAGCCCGAATTCGATATCAAGTCGGTACGCTCCAACGGCCGGGACATCCCGATCGTCGAACAGACGATCATCGAAAAGCCCTTCTGCAAGCTGGTGCGTTTCAAGCGCTATGCGGACGATCCGGAGACCATCAAGCTGCTCAAGGATGAGCCGGTGGTGCTGGTGTGCGCCCCCCTGTCTGGCCACCATGCCACCCTGCTGCGCGATACCGTCAAGACCTTGCTGCAGGACCACAAGGTCTATGTGACCGACTGGATCGATGCCCGTATGGTCCCGATCGAGGACGGCCGTTTCCGCCTGGCGGACTATATCCACTACATCCAGGACTTCATCCGCCATATCGGCGCTGAGAACCTGCATGTGATCTCCGTGTGCCAGCCTACCGTCCCGGTGCTCGCGGCCATCTCCCTGCTGGCATCCGCTGGCGAGAAGACGCCAAAGACCATGACCATGATGGGCGGCCCGATCGACGCACGGCGCAGCCCGACGGCCGTGAACTCGCTCGCGACCAACAAGTCGTTCGAGTGGTTCGAGAACAATGTGATCTATACGGTGCCGGCGAACTACCCGGGCCATGGCCGCAAGGTGTATCCGGGCTTCCTGCAGCACGCTGGCTTCGTGGCGATGAACCCCGACCGCCACCTGTCCTCGCACTACGATTACTACCTGAACCTGGTCGAGGGCGATGCCGACGACGCGGAAGCCCACGTGCGCTTCTACGACGAGTACAACGCCGTGCTCGACATGGACGCCGAGTACTACCTCGACACCATCCGCGAAGTGTTCCAGGAATTCCGGCTTGCCAACGGCACCTGGGAGATCGATGGCCAGCCGGTGCGCCCGCAGGACATCAAGGGCACCGCGCTGCTGACGATCGAGGGCGAGCTGGACGACATCTCGGGCGCCGGCCAGACCGCCGCCGCGCATGAGCTCTGCGCGGGCATTCCGAAAACGCGCAAGCAACACATCACGGCTGCCAAGTGCGGCCACTACGGGATCTTCTCCGGCCGCCGCTGGCGCCAGGAGATTTACCCGGAGCTGCGCGATTTCGTGCTCAAGCATCGTTGAGCCACGGCGGTCAAGCTGCATGCCGCACCCATGAAAAACGCCCGCAAGCCGCGGGCGTTTTTTTATGGGGCTGCAAGCTGCCTCAGCGGCGTTCCAGGTAAGCCAGCAGCATATCGGTGTGCAACTCGGCAAAGCGCTCGTGCTCATCCTGCGCCGCCACGTCACGCCCGATCACCGCGCTGATGGTGTAACGGTTGGACAGCACGTAGTAGCCAAGCGCGGAGATCGTCAGGTAAAGCTGCGAGACATCGACGTTGTCGCGGAACACGCCCTGCCGCTGGCCCCGCTTGACGATTTCCGCAAGCACGTTAACCACCGGGTTGATCAACTGGTGCAGCTGGGTGGACTTCTTCAGGTGGCGCGCCTCGTGCAGGTTCTCGCTGTTGACCAGGCGGATGAACTCGGGATTGCGGTAGTACCAGTCCCAGACAAAGCGAGCCAGCGTGCGGACCGCCGCAACGGGATCCTCCTCGACGATGTGCAACTGCTCCTCGGCGGCGCGAAACTCCGCATATTGTTTTTCAAGGACGGCCAGGAACAAGCCTTCCTTGCTGCCATAGTAGTAATACAGCATGCGCTCGTTGGTCTCGGCGCGGCGCGCGATCTGGTCGACGCGCGCCCCTGCCAGGCCACCCTTGGCAAATTCCTCGGTGGCCGCATCAAGGATGCGGCGGCGTGTTCCCTCGGGGTCCCGCTTGGTTCTGGTTTCGTTTCGCATGCGACGGCTGGTGAATCGTTGCGCGGATTATGGCACAGGGCAACTTGCGCGCAGCGGCCCCGGCAAAGGGCGCATCATGCCGCGTTTCTGCACTGCGGCGAAATCGGGGATAATCCCTGCCGCGTGCCCGTTCCGGCCAGGAAAAAAGAGAACGGCATCCGCGCCGTACCCGCAAACCCCAAAAGCTGTCGTGACCGCCATTTCCCAGACCCTCGCCGATCGCCTCGAAGCCCTGCTGCCGCAGACCCAATGCACCAAGTGCGGCTTCGACGGCTGCCGTCCCTATGCCGAAGCCATGGCAGCGGGCGAAGCAGCCTGCAATCGCTGCCCGCCGGGCGGGGAAGAGGGCATCCGCCGCCTGTCGGCGCTGCTCGGCACGCCGCTGCAGCCGCTGGACCCGGAGCGGGGCGTGGAGCAGGCGCGCGCGGTGGCAGTGATCGACGAAGCGCTGTGCATCGGCTGCACGCTATGCATCCAGGCTTGCCCGGTCGACGCCATCGTTGGCGCGCCCAAGCAGATGCATACCGTGCTGGCGGACTGGTGCACCGGTTGCGACCTCTGCGTGGCACCCTGCCCCGTCGACTGCATTGCCATGGTTCCCGTCACCGCGCAGCGCACCGGCTGGGCCGCCTGGTCGCAGGCGCAAGCGGACGAAGCCCACGCGCGCTACCTCGCCCGCCGCTCGCGGCTCGTGAGCGAGCGCGAGGAGAACGATGCGCGCTTAGCGGCCAAGGCCGCCGCCAAACTGCAGGCGCTGCAAGCCGAAGCCCCGCAAAGTGAAGAGGAACGCTCGGCGCAGGCACGCAAGCAGGCCATCATCCAGGCCGCCATCGAGCGGGCGCGCCTGAAGCAACAAGCGGTGCAGCCACGCAATACCGAGAACGTCTCCCCTGCCGTGCAGGCACAGATCGACGCCGCCGAGGCCCGCCGCGCCAAGGCCGGCCTCACCGCCACACCGTGCCAGGCCGATCCGGATGCCGTGCCCGGCGCCAACCCAGCCCCCAAGGACTCATGAACGCTGCCAAGTGCCGCGCCCTGTTCGAGACACTGCGCGAAGTCAACCCGACCCCGGTCACCGAGCTGGAATACAGCTCGCCGTTCGAGCTGCTGATTGCCGTGCTGCTGTCCGCGCAGGCCACTGACGTGGGCGTGAACAAGGCCACGCGCAAGCTCTACCCCGTGGCGCACAGCCCTGAGCAGATGCTGGCGCTGGGCGAGGATGGGCTGATCGAGTACATCAAGACCATCGGCCTGTACAAGACCAAGGCCAAGCATGTCATCGCGACCTGCCGCATCCTGGTCGAGCAGCATGGCGGCCAGGTGCCGCGCGACCGGGCCGCGCTGGAGGCGCTGCCGGGCGTGGGCCGCAAGACGGCCAACGTGGTGCTCAATACCGCGTTCGGCGAGGCCACCATTGCCGTCGACACGCATATTTTCCGGGTTGCCAACCGCACCGGCCTGGCGCCCGGCAAGAACGTGCAAGTGGTGGAGCAAAAGCTGCTCAAGACCGTGCCGCAGGAGTTCATGCACGATGCGCACCACTGGCTGATCCTCCATGGGCGCTATGTCTGCAAGGCGCGCAAGCCCGAGTGCTGGCACTGCGCGATCGAGCCGCTGTGCGAATACCGCGAGAAGACCGAGGCGCCGCGCATCTGAGCAAAGGCACAACGGACAGGCAAAAAAAGACCCGCGCGAGGCGGGTCTCTGTCTATCTGGCAGTGCTTGCGCTCAAACGATGCGGCAGGCTTCGTCGAACGACAGGCGCGGGCTGCGCGGGAACAGCTTGTCGGCCTCGCCATAGCCCAGGTTCACGAGGAAATTGACCGACCACTTGCCATCGGCGAAGAAGGCGGCATTCACCTTGCCAGCATCGAAGCCAGCCATCGGGCCGCAATCCAGGCCGAGGGCACGCGCGGCCAGGATGAAATAGCCACCTTGCAGCGAGCTGTTCATCAGCGCATCGCGGGCGATCTTTTCCGGCTGGCCGGCGTACCACGAACGCGCATCAGCGTGCGGGAACAGCTTGGGCAGCTGATCGTGGAAAGCGTTATCGAAGGCGACGATGGCGGTGACCGGTGCCGAGCGGGTCTTCTCGACGTTGCCTGCGGACACGCACTCGACCAGGCGAGCCTTTTCCGCCGCGCTCTTGACGAACACGATGCGGGCCGGCGAACCGTTGGCAGCCGTCGGGCCAAACTTCATCGCGTCATAGATCTGGTGAAGCACGGCATCGTCCACTTGGCGGTCTTGCCACACGTTGTGGGTACGCGCTTCGGTGAACAGCTGGGCGATTGCAACCTGGTCGATCGGTTTCATGCGGTCGGTTCCTGAACAAGAAGTGAGAACCGGATTGTATCTAAGACGCCGCCCTCGCCACGCAAGCGATTTGAGCAAGGGGTTCAATTCTGTTGCACATCCTGTGCGCCGGAACCCTTGCTGGTCAGCCAAAGCACGCCCGCCAGGATCAAGCCGCCGCCCAACGCCTGCGTCATCCCGACATGCTCCCCGAGCAAAAGCGCCGCCAACACCACTGTCACCACCGGCTCCAGGGTGGACAACATCGAAGCCCGTGCCGCGCCGAGCCGTTGCAAGCCGGCGAAGAAGGTCAGGATCGCCAGGACCGTGGACAGCAGCGCGATCGCCAGCAGCGCCAGCCAGCCAGCGGCGCTCTGCGGGAACTGCGGCGGCACGCCGGCGCCCGCGCGCAACACCCCAGCCACGACATAGACCACCGCGGCCGCACTGCACACCACGGTGGTAGTGGCCAGCGGATTGACGCCCGCCGTCACGCGCGCGCCCACGATGATGTACACCGAGTAGATCGCGGCCGAGGCCAGGCCAAGCCCGATGCCCAGCGCCGAGCCCTGGCCACCCCCCACCGTTAGCCCCGCCCCCACCGAGCACAGCACGAGCGCGATCACGGATGCGGTGCCGAGCCGTTCCTTGAGGAAAACGGCGGCGAGGATGGTGACAAAGAGCGGATACAGGTAAAGCAGCAGGGCCACCAGGCTGGCCTGGGCATGATTGAGCGCGGTGAAAAAGCAGAATGACTGGCCAACATAGCCGATGCCGCCCATGGCAGCCAGCGCCAGCACCTTGCGCCAGCCCGGCAGGCTGACGCCGCGCTGGCGCATCGCCAGCGCCAGCGCGCCCGCGGCCAGCACGAAACGCACCGCCAGCAGGCCGTAGACATCGGTGCCCGCGTCGTAAGCAAAGCGCGCGAAGATTGCCATGGCGCCAAAGGCGCTGGCCGACACGGCGATCAGCAACACGCCCACGAGCTGCTCGCGGGCGTGTTGCTGAGGCTGCCGGACACGGGCGGCGGAGGAACGGGGAGCGGACATGGTGGCGCGCTGGCAGGAAATGGACCCGGCGACGCCGGGCAACGCCGCATTCTAGTGGCTGGCAGGCCGATTCGGTCAGCTTGCGAGGGGGCCGCTTTGCGCTGCGCTGCAGCAGTGGAAGCGCTCGTTTACAATAGCGCCATCATGTTCAATCCCTCCCGCGAAGAAGTCCGCCGTTTTTTCTGTGAAGCCTGGCAGAAGCAACGCGCAGGCAGCGTCCTCACCCCGCTCGAAGTCATTGCGGTCGACTGGATCGGCGAGCATCCTGAGTATCACAGCCTGCTCACCGACACGGAAGGCGCGCTGGCTCAGGACTACACGCCTGAAGGCGGCCAGACCAATCCCTTCCTGCACCTGGCCATGCACCTGTCGATCTCCGAGCAGGTATCCATCGACCAGCCCCCCGGCATCCGCCGCGCCTACGAATCCCTGGCGCAGCGCCTGGATTCACCGCACGAAGCGCAGCATCAGGTCATGGAATGCCTCGGCGAAATGCTCTGGCAGGCGCAACGCACAGGCATGCCGCCGGATGGCGAGCAATACATTGCCTCGATCCAGCGCCGCGCTACCCGCTAGGTGACGTCCCAGCCCTGCCCGGGCTGCGTACAAATCATCACAAGATTCTGCCGCATGGCGTGATAGGCACGTGATAGGCTGTACCGCGTCACAATATCCTGCCGCGTGCGCATCACCTCTTCACGAGGATGCGCTGCCGCCTCCCATGCTGCTCAGCACGCTCAAGCCCGAGATCTGCCGCGCCACGGCCAGGCCCCCCGCGCTCCTGCTCGCCCTCGCCCTCTTGGCCGCCGGGCCGCTATCGAGCCATGCTGCCGTGGCGCTGCTGCAACCGCCGAAGGTGGTCGACGGCACCAAGCCCCTGACCCTGACCCTGTTGCTCAGCGCCGACGGTGCGAACCGCAGCTTCCTGGTCCCCCAGGCGATCGACGTCACGGCTTCGGCCGATCTGCAGGCCCCTGTCAGGCTCAGCATGCAGCGTGTCAGCGCCGGCCCCTCGACAATCAAGTTGCGCAAGGGCGAGCACCGCACAGTCGAGTACAGTGCGCCATTGCCGCCCAACCTGCGCGGCGTGGTCCGGCTGGATCCCGTGGACATCGACGCCGCGCCCGTGCTGGTCACGCTCAATCGCGCCCCGCGCGCCGACGATCCGCCGTCGGCCCAGGTCGCGGCGACCCCGGCACCCGTTACAAGCGCCGAAGGAAGCACCCCGTCCGTGCCGGTTGTCCCTGTCATTCCGGTCGCCGCCGCCAGCCAGGCGTCGCCCGTCCCGGCAGACCTGCAAGACCAGGGCCGGCTGACCTTCAACGATCCGATGTACTTCATGGTCGGGGCGCACGGCGGGGCCAACGCCAAGTTCCAGTTCAGCTTCAAGTTCCGCATCTACCAAGGCGAGAATCCGGCTTCGCACGGTTTGCTCGAGAACCTGTACTTCGGCTACACGCAGTTTTCCCTGTGGGATCTGTCAAGCGACTCCCGGCCGTTCCGCGACACCAACTACCGCCCGAGCCTGTTCTATTACCTGTCGGATACCGGCGTGCAGAACCGCGTGATCAGCCGGCTCTCGCTTGCGGCTGGCCTGGAGCATGAGTCGAATGGCCGCGATGGCGCCCAGTCGCGCAGCATCAATACGGTGTTTGTCAAACCCACGTTTTACCTGGGGGACATGAGCAACTGGCACTGGAGTGTGTCGCCCAAGCTGTACTACTACGTCGAGAAGAACGACAACTCCGACATTGCCAGCTATCGCGGCTACATGGACCTGAAGCTGGCCTACGGCAAGCCGGACTCATGGGAGTTCGCCACCACCCTGCGCAAAGGCACGCAGAAGTATTACGGTAGCGTCGACACATCGGTGACGTATCCGTTGGCCAGGCTGATCCCCGGCACGGCGGGTTACCTGATGGCAGGCTATTTCGTCGGCTATGGCGAGAGCTTGCTGGACTACAACCGCAAGCTGCCTTGGCAATTCCGGCTGGGATACGCGCTGTCACGGTGACGCGCGGACGCGCCTAACCGGCCAGCGGCTTGCCGCTAGCCTTCAGCCGTGCATTGGCTACCGCCGCGGCAAACTGGCCCTGCCCATGCCAGCCGGTGGCCCGCCCCAGCTTCTTGCCCTTGTGGAAGAACATGAAGACCGGAATGCCGTGCAGGCCGAATCGCTTGCCCATATCCGGGTGCGCATAGACATTGGCGTGCAGCCAGTGCAGCTCCAGCGCCCGCACCGGGTCTGGATTGGCCAGCATGGCTTTTTTCGCCATTTCGCAATTGAAGCAGTCCACGCCCCAGAAAAAAACGCAGACCAGCGCGTCGCCAGCAGCAGCGATGGCGCCATCGATGCCGGCGCCGTCCACCTCGCGCATGCCGAACGCGTCGAAGGCGCGATGGTCGAGGTGCGCCGCCGGATCCACGGCGGTGTCGGGCGTGGCGGGGTTGCCTGGCTCGGTGGACATGGACATCTCCAGCAATGAAAAACGCCCGGGCCAGCGGCACCGGGCGTTGCTTGTGCCAGCCCGCCGGGCGGACCGCAAAGAGGTGGCGCTTACTTGGGCGCGGACACCGTGACCAGCGCCGGGCGCAGCACGCGATCGGCGATCGTGTAGCCGCGCTGCAGCACCGTGACCACGGTGTTCGGCTCCTGCGGCGCCGGCACCATCGAAATGGCCTGGTGGCGGTGCGGGTCGAACTTCTCGCCAACCGGGTTCAGCTCGACGATCTTGCCCTTCTCGAAGGCGCTGACGAGCTGGCGGGCGGTCAGTTCGACCCCTTCGCGCAGCTTGGCGATATCGCCCGACCCGTCGGCCAGCGCCGCCTGCAGGCTGTCCATCACGGGCAGCAGGTAGTCGGCAAAGGTCTCGATAGCGAATTTATGGGCCTTGGCAACGTCTTCCTGGGCGCGGCGGCGGATGTTCTCGCCTTCCGCGGTAGCCCGCAGGAACATGTCGTAGTTTTCCTTGGCCTTGGCTTCAAGCGCGGCCAACTGGGCCGCCACGTCCACGGTGGCGGCGTTATCGGCCTGGCCGGCCGGGGCGGTGTTCAGCTCCTCGCTGGCTGGCGTGAGCGGCGGCGTGGTGGATGGCGTCTGCTTCTGTTCTTCCATGTCGATCCGTATCAAACAAAGGCGCGGCCTGTCTAGCGCAGGCCGCCGGGTGGTCAATCGGCAAATGTAGCCTGCAGTTGGTGGCAGGCCCCCGGATTTTCAAGTGCGCACCGCGACGGTGCAGTGAAATACAAGGTTACAAAGAGGGGTCTACGGAAATAGGGGTCATATTGCTTTGCTGCAGCGCACCCCCTAAGATGAAACCGTATAAAAATGACAAAAATAACGGGGTCGAAGATGCAATTCAAGTGGGGCCACTCTCGAAAGGTTAGCCATGCATAAGCTGCCTGTTCTGACGGTCTTCCTTCTCGCCGCATTATCGGTGATGACAGTCTTCATCTGCCTCTCCGGCGCCTTCACGCCGCGAGACACCGAATACGGCAGTGGCAAGGCGGTGTTCAAACACTACATCATTCCCTACGTTCGCTGACCCGGCCGGGTGAGTCCGTACAGCCTGAATCGCTGTCCGCCTCACCCCCTGACGCCGTCGATCTGGCGGCGATCGCGCTTGGTCGGGCGCCCCTGCAGCTTCGATGCAGGCTCCACGTTAAGCCGCCGATTCTCGGCATCCTGCCGCCGGCGCGCCTCGCTGGCCTCGGTTTCCGCATAAAGCGTCTGGGCTACCGCGGCCGGGCCGCGTACCGCTGCAATGCCTTTTACGACCACTTCCCAGCGCTGCTGATGCGCCTCGAGGACGACGGTGTCGCCCGGCTTGACCTCGCGCGAATTCTTGCATGCCTGGCCGTTGACCTGCACCTTGCCACGGTCCACCGCCTCGGCAGCCAGCGAGCGAGTCTTGAAGAAGCGCGCGCACCACAGCCATTTGTCGATGCGCAGGCGGGCATCGGCCTCGAAAGATACACTCATGTCGTCACCTCCATCCGTTGGGCAGCGCCACGCTCATGCCGCGGCGCCACGCGTCTGCGCGTGCGTGCGGCGGGCCTCCAGCTCATGCGGATACGGCAGCCGCAGCGGCCAGCCCTGCAAGTGCTGCAAGCCAATCTCCGCCAGCCCGGCAATCCAGCTTTCCGAATCGTTGAGGCAGGGAATGTAGTGGAACACCTTGCCGCCTGCCACATGGAACTCGGAGCGCCCTTCCATGGCGATCTCTTCCAGCGTCTCCAGGCAATCGGCCGGAAAGCCCGGGCAAAACACGTCTACCCGGCCGGTGCCGACCTTGCCGAGTTCCTGCAGGGTGGGCGCGGTATAGGGCTGCAGCCACTCCGCCTTGCCAAAGCGTGACTGAAAGGTGACCTGGTACTGCCCGGGCTGCAGGCCCAGCGCCTCGCCCAGCAGGCGCCCGGTCTTGAGGCACTCGCAATGGTAGGGGTCGCCGAGCTCCAGCGTGCGGCGCGGCACGCCGTGAAACGACAGGATCAGCTTGTCGCCCCGCGCGAAATCCGGCGTGCCATGCTGCGCCCAGTATGCCCCCACCTGCTGGTGCAAGGCGGCAAGATAGGCCGGATGGTCGTGGAAATGCTTGACCAGCCGCAGCTCCGGCTGGTTTCGCCACTGCTTGAGTACCCGGAACACCTCGTCGAAGCCCGTCGCCGTGGTGGTGCCGGAGTACTGTGGATATAGCGGCAGCAGCAGGATGCGCTCGGTCCCCTGGCGGCGCAGCGCTTCCAGCACCGAGCCGATCGACGGATTGCCGTACCGCATGGCGCACGCCACTGTCACCTCATGGCCTTGCTGGTTCAGCAGCAGTTGCAAGGCGTGAGCCTGGCGCTCGGTGTGCACCAGCAGCGGGGAACCCGTCATATGCGCCTCCCGCAGCCAGATCGACTCGTACTTCATCGCCGAAGCGCGCGAGCGCAGCGGCACGATGATGCCGTACAGCAGCGGCAGCCACGCCGCGCGTGGGATCTCCACGACGCGCGGGTCGGACAGGAACTGCTTGAGGTAGCTGCCGACCGCCTTCGGCGTTGGCGCATCCGGGGTGCCGAGGTTGATCAGCAGGATGGCCGTGCGCGGCGCCTGGCCATGCTGGTAGGCCGGTTCAGGGGTAAACGTCATGTAATTTCCGGTGTGGCGGGGCGGCGCGGGCACAGGGCGCGCGGCCGCCAGGTCTCGCCGAGCTTACAGGATGCGGGGAACAGGCAGTTTGTAAGACAGGGCCGAGCCAACACTAGTTCTGGCTGAGCGCGCTGGACAACAGGCGCGCGGTGATGTCGACGATCGGGATCACCCGTTCGTAGGCCATGCGGGTCGGCCCGATCACCCCGAGCGTGCCGACGATCTGGCCGTCGACTTCATAGGGCGCGGTGATGACCGCCATGTCTTCGAGCGGCACCAGCTTGCTCTCGCCGCCGATGAAGATCTGCACGCCCTGGGCGTGGCTGGAGACATCGAGCAGCTTGAGCAGGCCGGTCTTGTGCTCGAACACGTCGAACAGGCGGCGCAGCTTTTCCATGCTGGAAGACAGGTCTTCCACCTCCAGCAGCTTGCGCTCGCCCGAGATGAAGACATGGTCGTCTTCCCCCTCGGCCATGGCATTGCTCCCCGCCTCCACCGCGGCCTGCATCAGCTGCGACATATCCATGCGCAGCGCCCGCAGCTCGCCGCGCAGGTGGTCGCGCACATTGTCGAAGCTCATGCCGGCAAAGTGCGAGTTGATGAAATTGGCGGCTTCGACCAGTTGCGACGGGGAATACGGCAGCTCGGTCTGGATGATGCGGTTCTGCACGTCGCCCTCTGGGGTGACGATGATCAGCAGGATGCGCTTGTCCGAAAGCCGCATGAATTCGACCTGGCGGAACGCCTGGGCGCGCCTGGGGGTCATCACCACGCCAGCGAACTGCGACAGGTTGGACAAGGTGTGCGCCGCCGACGTGATCATCCGCTGCGGCCCGAGCTGCTGACCCTCCAGCTGGCCCCGGATCTTGCCGGTCAGCTCGGCCAGGTTGAGCGCGCCATCCAGCGGCTGGGCGGTCAGCATGGTGTCCACGAACAGCCGGTAGCCGCGCGGCGTGGGGATGCGCCCGGCCGAGGTATGCGGGCTGGCAATGAACCCCATTTCCTCCAGGTCGGACATCACATTGCGGATGGTGGCCGGAGACAGGTCGAGCCCCGAGTACTTCGACAAGGTCCGTGAGCCCACGGGCTGCCCCTCGGCGATGTAGCGCTCGATGAGGGTTTTGAGAAGCGTTTTCGCACGTTCATCCATGATGAACCTGATTTTACGCAAGTTTTCACCATTCGGGCGGCTCATCGGCGATCCGGCCCGGCGCCAAGCGCCCTCCTGCTGACAATGGTCACGGCGGTATGGTCTAATCCCGGCATGTCTTCGCTCCCCAAGCCCGGCGCCGCGCGCGCCCCATTTCGCACCGTCGCCCTGATCGGCAGGTACGCCACAGCCGGCATCGAGGGCCCGCTGGAAGAGCTGGCCGCCTGTATCCTCAGGAACGGCCAGGATGTGGTGTTCGAGCGAGACACGGCCCTGGCCACCGGACTGACCGACTATCCGGCGCTGGCGCCCGACGAGATCGGCAAGCATGCCGATGTGGCGGTGGTGCTCGGCGGCGACGGCACCCTGCTGGGCCTGGCGCGCCAGCTGGCCGGCTACCCGGTGCCGCTGATCGGGGTGAACCACGGGCGCCTTGGCTTCATGACCGACATCCCCTTGCAGGACGTGCACTCGGTGCTGCCCGACATGCTGGCGGGCCGCTACGAGTCCGAGACCCGCATGCTGCTGGAGTCCCAGGTGGTGCGCGACGATGGCGTGATCTTCTCCGCGCTGGCCTTCAACGACGTCGTGGTCAACCGTTCCGGCATTTCCGGCATGGTCGAGCTGGCGGTGTCGGTGGACGGCCACTTCATGTACAACCAGCGCTCCGATGGCCTGATCGTCTCCACGCCGACCGGCTCGACCGCCTATGCGCTGTCGGCGGGCGGCCCGATCCTGCACCCGACCCTGTCGGGCCTGGTGCTGGTGCCGATTGCCCCGCATGCGCTGTCCAACCGCCCGATCGTACTGCCGCACGACGCCGAGGTGTCGATCGAGGTCGCCACGGCGCGTGACGCCAGCGTGAACTTCGACATGCAGTCGCTGACCTCGCTCTTGCCCGGCGACCGCATCGTGGTGCGGCGCTCGGCCAAGACCGTCAACCTGCTGCACCCGATCGGCTACAACTATTACGCCACGCTGCGCAAGAAGCTGCACTGGCACGAGTACCCGAGCGAAGACAACCGGCTCTGATCCGCCCCGGCCCGCACCGATCCGGCCCAGATCCGTCCCCTGACATCACCCAGCCCCGACCCGTCGACCACGATGCTGCGCAGCCTGTCCATCCGCGATTTCGTCATTGTCGATACCCTCGACCTCGACTTCTCCCCGGGCTTCACCGTCTTCACCGGCGAGACCGGTGCCGGCAAGTCGATCCTGATCGATGCGCTGGCCCTGGTGCTGGGTGAGCGCGCCGACGCCGGCGTGGTCCGCGAAGGCGCCGCCCGGGCCAGCATCAGCGCCACCTTTTCCACCCCGGCCGGGCTCGACGCCTGGCTGGCCGAACACGATCTCACCGGCGACGAAGGCACGGTGCTGCTGCGCCGCACGGTCGACGCCAGCGGGCGCGGCAAGGCCTTTATCAATGGCGCCGCCGCCACGCTGGGCCAGCTGCGCGGCATCGGCGACCGCCTGGTCGATATCCACGGCCAGCATGCCCATCAGCTGCTGCTGCGCCCGGACGCCCAGCGCCTGCTGCTCGATGCCCATGCCGGGCTCACCGCGCAAGCCGGCGCGGTGGCCGAAGCCTGGCGCTCGTGGCGTGCGTGCGTGCGCCAGCGCGAAAACGTCGAGCACCGCTCGCGTGAGATGCAGCTGGAACGCGAGCGGCTCGAATGGCAGGTCGGCGAGCTCGAGAAGCTGGCGCCGCAACCCGGCGAATGGGAAGACATCCAGGCCGAGTACAACCGGCTGTCGCACGCCGCCGGGCTGATCGAGGGCAGCCGCGCCGCGCTCGAGGCGCTGTCCGAGGCCGATGGCTCGGTGCTGTCCGGGCTTAACAGCGTGGTGCAGCGCCTGCGGCAGATGGCCGACGTCGACCCCGCGCTGGGCGACGTGCTGGCGGCGCTGGACCCGGCGCTGGTCCAGGTCGAGGAGGCCGCGCACTCGCTCAACCGCTATGTCGACCGGATCGACCTGGACCCCGAACGCTTGCAGGTGGTGGAGGCGCGCATGCAGGCGCTGCACACCACCGCGCGCAAGTACCGGATGCCGCCCGAGCAGTTGCCGGACGAACTGATGGCGCGCCGCCAGCAACTGGACGATCTCCAGTCCGCCCAAGACCTGAACAAGGCGATGGCGCGCGAGGCCGCAGCCCGCGCCGCCTACCTCACCATCGCCCAGCACCTCGGCGCCGCACGCAAGGTGGCGGCCGAAAGCCTGTCGGCCGCCGTGACGGATGCCATGCAGGGCCTGTCCATGGCGGGCGGCAGTTTCGCGGTGGCGCTGCACCCGCTCGACGAAGGGCAGAGCCACGGCCTGGAACAGGTCGAATTCCTGGTGGCAGGCCATGCCGGCGTCAGCGCGCGCCCCCTGGCCAAAGTGGCGTCGGGCGGCGAGCTGGCCCGGATCAGCCTGGCCATTTCCGTCATTACCAGCGAAGCCGCGCCCACCCCCACCCTGATCTTCGACGAAGTCGACACCGGCATCGGCGGCGCGGTGGCCGAGGTAGTGGGCCGCCGCCTGCAGGAACTCGGCCGCGCCCGCCAGGTGTTGTGCGTGACCCACCTGCCGCAGGTGGCCGCCCAGGCCGGCGCCCACCTGCTGGTCAGCAAGGAGACCAGCCAGCGCGACGGCACAGGCTCGGTCACCCGCTCGCGCATCCGTGCCCTCGACGCCGCCGGCCGCGTGGTCGAAACCGCACGCATGCTGGGCGGGACCACGGTGACGGCCACCACAGTGCAACATGCCGAGGAGATGCTCGCGCAAGGCCTGCGCGGCACCACCGGCACGGCCCGGGAGGCGCGCCGCTCGCGGCGCAGCGCAGGCTGATAGCCTGCGCCCTGGCCCGTAACCATTCAGGAGTTTCCCCATGTCACTCGGCAAACAGCCGCACTCCCGCTCACTGGCTCGCCCGCTGCGGATCACCGCCGCCTGCGGCCTGCTGGCCTTGCTGGCCCTGACCGCTTGCCAGGCGCAGCAGCGCCCGTCGGCGCCACCGCTCAACAGCATCAGCGCCGATCGCGCCGTCGGCGATATCATGGTGCGGTTCTCCGCGCCGCCGGTCACCGTGTCCGAAGACGCCGATCGCTTGCTG
This sequence comes from Cupriavidus sp. PET2-C1, assembly GCF_054515855.1. Taxonomy (NCBI): domain Bacteria; kingdom Pseudomonadati; phylum Pseudomonadota; class Betaproteobacteria; order Burkholderiales; family Burkholderiaceae; genus Cupriavidus; species Cupriavidus sp. PET2-C1. The sequence continues at coordinate 1,377,882 of NZ_CM137259.1, read as the reverse complement.
GCGTCGATTGCCGGGCCGATCCGCTTCGTCGTCAAGCGGCCCATGTCGGGCGGCGTGTGGCTGGTCACCGCGATCTCCGCGTCAGCCGATGCCACGATGGACCAGGCGCTTGCGACGCTGCGCGGCACCCCTCGCATCGAGCTGGCCGAACCTGACCGCGTGCTCAAGCCGAACCGCACCCAACCCGTCGGCCGCGACATGCCGGCGAACTGAATCCCGCGCGGCCCGATTCCTGTCGTCGGAATGCATGGCTTGCACGTTGAAGGCTAAAGTCGAAGGCTGAAGGTTGAAAGCTGAAGGTTGAATGCTGTAACCGCGGTCAGTCCGAAGCGGGCTCAACGGGAGAACGTAGACATGCAGGAACAGCGTCAATTCCAATCTGGCGAATCGCGGCGCGTGGCGCCCCATGCCGCCCTGCTGCTGGCACTGGGCACCGCCCTCTGGCTGGGTGTGCCGGCCGCAGCCGGCGCGGCCCCCGACCCCGCCGCGCGCCCCGCACCGCATTACACCGGCAACTTCATCGTGCGCTGGCGTGACGGCAGCACAAGCACAACCACCGGCGCGAACGTCACCAGCGCGAGCGACAGCGCTGCTGCCAGCGGCTTGTCCGAGCGCATGCTGAGCGTGCGCCAGAGCACCGGCGTGGCGCTTTCGGTCAAGCGCCAGATGGGCGGCAGCTTGCAACTGCTGAGCGTCTCCGGCAGCGATGCCGCCGACCCGGAAGGCACCGCCGCCCGGCTGCGCCAGGATCCGCGCATTGCGGAAGTGGTGCCGGACCGCTGGCTGCGGCTGCACGACACCGTGCCCAACGATCCCGAATTCGCGCTCAACCAGCCCTACCTCGGCACCCCTGCCCAAGTGGTGGGCGGCGTGAACCTGCCCCCCGCATGGGACCGCACGCGCGGCAGCAGCAGCCTGGTGATCGCCGTGCTCGATACCGGCTACCTGCCGCACCCCGATCTCGCCGGCCGCATTGTGCCCGGCTATGACTTCATTACCGATCCGTCCATCGCCAACGACGGCGGCGGCCGGGACGCGGATCCCACCGACGCCGGCGACGGCGTGCCGGCGGGCTTCATCTGCCCAGGCACCACCACGCCGACCACGACCGCAACCAACAATAGCTGGCACGGCACCCGCGTGGCAGGCACGCTTGGCGCGCTCACCAATAACGGGGTGAACATCGCCGGTGTGGACTGGAACGCCCGCATCCAGCCGGTGCGCGTCTCCGGCCGCTGCGGCGCGCTGCTCTCGGACACCGTGGATGGCATGCGCTGGGCTGGCGGCCTCTCCGTACCCAATGCGCCGGCCAACCCCACCCCGGCGCGCGTGATCAACGTGAGCCTGGGCGGCGGGACCTGCTCCAGCATCGAGCAGCAAGCCGTGACCGACCTCGCCGCGAATGGCGTGGTGGTGGTTGCCGCCACGGGCAACAGCGCCGGCGCGGTCGAGGCGCCTGCCGACTGCACCGGCGTGGTCGCCGTCACGGCACATGCCAATGACGGCGAGAACGCCAGCTATGCCAACGTGGGGCCGCAGGTTGCGCTGAGCGCGCCGGGCGGCGGCTGTGGCAACTCCAAGGTATCGGGGGGCAAATGCACGGTGGCGGAGTCGTTCATCCGGACCCTCTCCAATGACGGCACCACCTCGCTTGGCAACTACAACGTCATCAACTCGCAAGGCACCAGCTTTGCCGCGCCGCTGGTATCGGGCGTGGTGTCGCTGATGCTCGCCGCGAACCCGGCCCTCACGCCCGCCCAGGTGCTTGCCACCTTGAAGAGTTCGGCGCGGCCCCATCCGGCTGGCACCTATTGCACGGCCGCCGCCAATGCCGGCATCTGCGGCGCGGGCCTGCTCGATGCCAATGCCGCCGTGGCCGCCGGCACGCAGGTGGTCCAGCCGGCGCCCGCCGCGCCAGCCGCCTCGTCGGGTGGTGGTGGCGGCGCGATTTCCTGGCCGCTCGCGCTCGGGCTGGGCGCGCTTGGCTTGCTGCTGAACTGGGTCGGACGCCGCCGGCACCCGGCGCGGTCGCGCTGAAACCACGCTGAATTGGCGGCGACCACGGGGCACCGTCCGGCCTGCGCCGGCCGCGCCCCTTGCCAGCGCGCCTATGCCGGTGGCTCGCCCCGGCGGCGCAGCCACCATTCCTGCACCAGCCATAGCCCCAGGCCGGCCAGCGCGCCGGCCGCGTGCGAGATACGCACGACCCCGAACCCCCACTGCGCGTCGAACACCACGGGCGCGAGCCACGACTGCTCGAGCCAGGTCTTGACCAACACGCCAAGGCAGAGCGCCACGCCGAGCACGCGCGACACGCCGCTGCCATAGAGCAGCCTCAGCCCGCCCCACAGGGCCAGCCCGTGCAGCGCGCCGGACAACCCGCCGTACCAGCCCACCGACGGCACCCGGCATAACGCCAGCTGCACCGCGACGCCGCAGGCGAGCAGGACCGCCAGCATCGCGCCGGCGCGCGCCTCGCGGCCAATCAGCAGGAACAGGCCCGCTGCGGCCAGCAGGTCCGCCAGCCAATGCTGCCAGCCAAGGTGGACCCACATTGCCGTCAGCAGCCGCCACCACTGGCCCGCCACGCCGCGGCCCATGACCGCATCGCGCAGATAGAGCCCGTGCGCATGCAGCCACGGAATAAAGGTAAAAGCGGCACCCAGGGCGGCCGTGAGCGCCAATACGGCCAGCACGCCCGGCCATCCCGGCTGGCGCGCCGCGCCAGCCGCCTGCGCGTTCATTTGCCGCCGCCGGCAACCGGCTCGCCGAACACCGCTTGCCAGAGGGTGCGCACGTGTTCCGCCTGCGGCGCCACCGCGGCCGGCGCTACCCGTGCGTGGACCTGCCCGTCCAGGCGCAGCTGGTGCTGGCGGGCACGGAACAGGCGATAGGCGTCGCCCACTTCGCGCGCCAGCGTGGCATCGATCAGGCCGATTTCGCCGGCCGTGCGCAGCAGCGCGATATTGCCGGCATTGCGCGTGAGCGCGGGATGATCGTGGCTGTGCAGCAGCACGAGGTATTGCACCGTGAACTCGATGTCGACCATGCCGCCGCGATCATGCTTGAGGTCGAACAATCCGCTTGGGTTGGGATGCCCGTCGGCCACCTTGTGGCGCATGGCGACGATCTCGCCGCGCAGCGTGGCGGCGTCGCGCGGCTCGCGCAGGATCTCGTCGCGCAGGCTTTCGAAATGCGCGCCGATCTCGGGGTCGCCCGCGCAAAAACGCGCGCGGGTAAGGGCCTGGTGCTCCCACACCCACGCGGTGTTGTCGCCCTCGCGCTGCTGGTAGCGGCGAAAGCCCTCGAAGCTGGTCACCAGCAGCCCGGCCTCGCCGTTGGGGCGCAGGCGCGTGTCGACATCGAACAGCGTGCCGGCGGCGGTATGGCTGGTCAGCCAGGTGATCAGGCGGCGCGCGTAGGCGGCATAGACGTCAGGTGCGCGCTCGTGCTCGTCCTCGTAGAGGAAGATGATGTCGAGGTCGGAGGCATAGCCCAGCTCCTTGCCGCCCAGCTTGCCGTAGGCAATCACCGCAAAACGCGGCTGCTCGGCATGCCGGGTCGCCAGTTGGCGCCAGACGGCCTGCAGGGTCACCTCGAGCATGGCATCGGCCAGGTCCGACAGCCGGTCGGCGATCTGCTCGACGCTCAGCATGCCTTGCAGGTCCTGCAACAGGATGCGGAAGGTCTCGGCGTGGTGCTCGCGGCGCAGGATGTCCATCTGCGCTTCGATCTGCCCGTCGGCCGCGTCGAGGCGCGCGGCCAGGCGGCTGCGAAAACCCGTCCAGTCAGGCGCGCCCGCCAGGGCATCGCTGTCGAGCAGTTCGTCAAGCAGTTGCGGGTGGCGGGTCAGGTAGGCGGCGGCCCAGCTCGATGCGTGCAGCGTGTCGGCCACGCGCGCCATCGCCTGCGGGTACTCGGAAAGCAGCGACAGATATGACGCGCGGCGGCTGATGGCATCCAGGAAATCGACAAAGCGGGCGATGGTGCGGTCGGCATCTTCCTGGCGCGAGGCCAGGTCAAGCGCGCGGTTGACCAGCAGGTCAAAGCGCACGCGGCTGGGCTCGGACAACGCGCGGTAGCGCAGCGAGGCGCCGATGGCGCGCAAGCGGTCGAGCAGCCCGGTGCAATCGCCGAAGCCGGCTGAGGCCAGGCGCTCGCACGGCGGTTCATCCTGTTCTTCCTGGATCAACGCCGGCCACAACGCCTCGCACGGTGCGTGCGCTTCATCGGGGTCCGAGAAGGTGGCCTCGAACTGCTGCGCCACCGGATCCTGCAGCGACGCCAGCCGCTCGAGCAAGGCCGGCCAGTCGGCGCAGCCCATCATCTTCGCCACCGCCAGCTGCTCCTCTTCCGAGGTTGGCAGGTGGTGCGTCTGGGCATCGTCGCGATACTGCAGGCGGTGCTCGAGCTGGCGCAGGAAGCGGTAGGCATGCGCCAGTTGCTCGGCCTGGCCCGCTGGCAATAGCCCATGCTCCACCGCCACCGTCAACACCTCCAGGGTGGGCCGGATGCGCAGTGCCGGGTCCTGGCCGCCGCGGATCAGCTGGAAGACCTGGGCCATGAACTCGATCTCGCGAATGCCGCCGCGGCCGAGCTTGATATTGAAGGCACGCTGGTTGACGCGCTGGCCGCCGCCTGGCGCCGCCAGCCCGCCGCTGCGCTTGGCCGCCTCGGCGCGGATCTGCGCATGCAGCGAGCGGATCGCCGCAATCACGCCGTAGTCGAGGTAGCGGCGGAAGACGAAGGGCGTGGTCAGGCTGGCCAGTTGCGCGGCGGTACGCTGCGCATGCGGGGTATCCAGCGCCGACACCACCCTGCCCTTGATCCAGGCGTAGCGCTCCCACTCGCGGCCCTGCACCATCAGGTATTGCTCCAGCATGCCGAAGCTGCAGGCCAGCGGTCCGGCGTCGCCGTTGGGGCGCAGGCGCATGTCGACGCGGAACACGTAGCCATCTCCGGTCACGTCGGCCAGCAGGTTGATCAGGCGCCGTCCCAGGCGGATGAAATATTCGTGATTGGACAGGCTGCGTTGCCCGCCACGCGTGTCGCCGTCTTCGTCGTACAGGAAGATCAGGTCGATATCGGACGACACATTGAGCTCGCGGCCACCCAGCTTGCCCATGCCGACCACCACCAGCTCCTGGACTTCCCCGCTGCCCTCCCCGACTGGACGGCCGTAGGTCGGGGCGAGGTCCGCTTCGAGCATGGCCAGGCCGTACTGGATGCCGAGCTCGGCCAGGTCCGTCATCGCGCCGGTGACTTCGCCCAGCGTCGACTGCCCGCGCAGATCGCGCTCGATCACCACGCACATCACTTCCGCGCGCAAGCGGCGCAGCGCGCGCTTGACGGCGTCGTCCACATCGGCCGACGGCTCATGCAGGACCTTGAGCCGTGCCTCCATCCAGGCGCGCGTGAGTGGCTGGTCGCGCGCGAGCGCGACGATTTCGGCCAGCTCGGGACGGGCCTGCACCATGCGGCGGGTGTAATGGGAATAGGCGGGCGAGTACAATGCCATGCCGGCGCATTCGACCGGCACGAGTTCCACGGCGGCTACCACCGCGAACGGGCCGGTGGCCATGTCGGCCACAGCCTGCCTGGCAGCGCTGGAAGTGTTGCCGGGCGCATGTTCGCTGGCAGCGCCATCGGTTGCAGCGGTAGCGGGCGCGGCTGCGGAACTCGTCGGATCAGTGGAAGTCATTCCTGTTACTTGGTAGCGCGTGAGCCGGCCCCGGGGCCGGCGCGCGCGTTATGCACGGCCGGTCAGGCACCGAATTGGAGAGCGCCTAGTATTGTCGGATAATCTGCGCATGTCCAGCCGCGCCACCCCACCTGCCGATCCCTCCGCCGCCACCGCCGGCGGCACGCCGGCACTCGAAGGGGCCGCCGGTGCAGGCTCCCCCCCATCGCAGCAAGGCAACCCGCGCGCGCTTGCGTTTGCGCGCGCTTGCGGCCGCGCCCTGCTCGCAGGCTTGCGCCATCCCGTCTGGCGCGGCCTGGGACGCGTGCTGGTGCGCCTGGCCCTGGCGCTGGTGCTGCTGGCGCTGCTCGCCGGGCTCCTGATCCGCTTCGTGCTCTGGCCGCAGGCCTCGGCCGCCCGCACCTGGCTCGAGCAGCGCGGCTCGGTGGCGCTCGCGGCCCATTTGAGCATCGGCCAGCTGGATACCTACTGGGATGGCTGGCACCCCGCTTTCCATGCCCGCGACGTCAAGGCCGTCGATGCCGAGCAGCGCGTGCTGCTGGCGGCGGGCGAGCTTGACGGCAAGCTGTCATGGCGCTCCCTGTTCAGCATGGACGTGCTGTTCCAGCGGATCTCCGCCAGCCGGACCGACCTGCTGATCCGCCGCTCCGCCGACGGCAAGCTCAAGGTGGCCGGCATGGCCGTGGACACCACCGGCGCCCAGCCGCAGGACAACCGGCTGTTCGACTGGCTGCTGGCCCAGGGCAAGGTCGAGCTCACTGACGGCAAGCTGCGCTGGCTCGACGACAAGAACAAGCTGCCGCAACTGGATGTGGGCGATATCCAGCTCAGCGTGCAGCGCCACGGCTCGCGCCACACGTTCAAGCTCGAAGCGCAATCGGCCACGCTTGCACCACGCCCGCTCGTGGTGCAGGCGGATTTCCGTCATGAGTACCTGCATCGCACCGGCGACTGGCACAACTGGTACGGGCAGGCCAGCTGGGACCTTGGCCGGCTGGAGCTGCCGGTGCTGCAACGCTATCTCGCGGTCTTCGACCGGGTCACGCGCGGCACCTTCAGCACCGACGGCACCATCGAATTTCGCGGTGGCCAGATCACCCGCAGCCAGGCCCGGCTGCGCGCCAGCAGCGTGGACCTGAAGCTCTCCGGCGCGCCCGAAGCGCTCAAGCTCGCCAGTGCCCAGGCCTTTGTCCTGCACCGCGCCGGGCGCGACCGCGACAACATCCTCACGATCGACACCCTGCTGTGGCAGCCAGAGCCCGCGGAAGGGCCGGCCGTGCCGCCGGCACAGCAAGCGCAGGCGGCCTCCGCAGCCGCGGCCTCCCCCGGCGGCGCCAGCGGGGCTGCCGGTCTGGCCAGCGGCGAAGGCGCCTGGCGCGAAGGCATGCGCAAGGTAGTGGTCGGCTGGGCCACCGACAGCAAGGGCGCCTTGCGCAAGTTCACGCTCAAGGCACCCACCTTCGACCTGAATACCGTGCGCGCGCTGGCCACCTCGCTGCCGCTCGACACCGCTTTGTCGCGCCAGCTGCGCGCGCTCCAGCCCTCCGGCCATGTCGACAACCTGGACGTGAACTGGACCCGGGATCGCCAGGGCATGCTGAGCCGCCGCGATGGCCAGCGCCACTTCAATGTGCAGGGCACGCTGCGCAGCGTCTCGGTGCTTGGCCAGCCCGCCAACCCGCCCGTCGGCGCGAACGGCAAGCCCCATCTGGGCGTGCCGGGCTTTTCGCGGATCTCCGGCAGCTTCAGTTTCGACGAACGCCAGGGCAGCGCCCGTTTTGAAGGCAACAACGCCGCGCTGATGCTGCCGGGCATGTTCGAGGATCCGCGCCTGTCGTTCGACCAGATCAACGGCGAGGTGCGCTGGACCAGCGACAACGGCAAGCTGGCGGTGCGCACCGACGGCGTGCAATTCGCCAACGCGGATACTGCCGGCAGCGTACGAGGCACATGGCACGCCGGTGGCGACGGGCACGGCGGCATTGCCGACCTGACCGGCGAACTGACCCGCGCCCAGGTCAGCCGCGTGCCGCGCTACCTGCCCATGGGCATACCCGCCTCCACGCGCCAGTACCTGGCTGGCGCCCTGGTCGGCGGCGAAGCCAGCGACGTCAAGTTCCTGGTCAAGGGCGACCTGGAGCACTTCCCCTTCCACAGCCCGTACGAGGGCGCCGGCGACTTCCGGGTCGAGGTGCCAATCCGGCATGTCAGCTACCAGATCGCGCCCCATGTGAGCGCGCCGGCGGGCAGCGCCGCCAGCGCCAGCAATGGCGGCAAGGCCTGGCCTGACTTCACCGACATCAGCGGCCACTTGCTGTTCGAGCGCGGCGGCCTGTCGTTCGTCGCGCAGCGCGCCAGCGTGCAAGGCGCCACCGGCGTCACGCTGCAGGACGTCAATGGCCGCATCGCCGACCTCGGCGAGCATGGCCGCCTGGTGCTGGACGGGAGCGCCAGCGGGTCGATGGCAGGCTTCCTGCGCTTCGTCGCCGCCAGCCCGGTGCGCGACTGGACCGGCCAGGTGCTGACGGATATGCGTGCCCAGGGCAACGGCGAGCTTCGGCTCAAGCTTGACCTGCCCCTCACCGACGCGCAGGCAACCAAGGTCGACGGCCAGTTCCGGCTGCCCGGCAACGAGGTGGTGCTGATACCGCAATTGCCAGTGCTGGCCGGCACCACCGGCGTGGTCGCCTTCAACGAGCACGGCTTCCAGCTCAACGACCTGCGCGCCCGCTTCCTGGGCGGCGAGATTCGCGCCGGCGGGGGCAGCCAGCCCGACGGCACGATCCGGGTCAATGCCGGTGGCAACCTTACCGCCCAGGGCATCCGCGAGGCGTTTGGCGTCTCGTCCGCGGCCGGGCTGGTACAGAAACTGGAAGGCAGCACCGCCTACAGCGCTGTGATCAGCGTGCGCGATCACCAGCCCCAGATCACGGTCGCATCGGAGCTGGCCGGGCTGGCGGTGAACCTGCCCGCGCCTATTGCCAAGAGCGCGGCGCAGGCCGTGCCATCGCGCTTTGAGCTGCGCCCGGCCGCCGCCCGTGCCGGCAGCGAGGAAATGCTGGCGCAGTATGGCAACGTGCTCAATGCGCGCTACCTGCTGCGCCGCAATGGCGACGCCGTGGAAGTGCAGGCTGGCGGGATCGGCATCGAGCAGCCCGCGCCGCAGCCCGCCAGCGGCGTCACCGCGGCGCTTGCGGCCAGCCGCTTCGACCTGGATGCGTGGCGCGCGCTGCTGGCGGAAGCCGGCAATGCCAGTGCAGGCAATGCCGCGCCGGTGTCCGCCTACCTGCCCGAGCGCATTTCCGCGCGCACGCGCACGCTGCACGCCTTTGGCCGCGAGCTCGACGATGTCGTGCTCGAGGCCACCCGCGAAAGCGCTGGCTGGGACATGCAGATCGAGTCCCGCCAGGTGGCGGGGAACATGCGCTGGCGCAGCGATGCCGCCACGCCGGCGGGCGCGCTCACGCTGCGCCTGTCGCACCTGAACATCCCCGACACGGGCGACGCCGCCAACGCCGCCGATCCGCTCGCCGGCAACAGCGGCGACCTGCCCGCGCTGGACCTGGTGGCCGATCGGTTTGAGCTGCACGGCCGCGACTTCGGCAAGCTGGAGGTCAAGGCGCGCGCCAGCGAAAACGGCGGCGAGCCTGTGTGGACGCTGGACCGTCTGGTCATCGAGCAACCGGGCGCGACATTCACCGGCAGCGGCAGCTGGCGCTTGCCGCGCCGGGTGCGCGAAGGCGCTGCCGCCGAGCGCCGCACGCTGCTCGACTTCAAGCTCGACGTGCGCAATGGCGGCCAGGTGCTCGAACGCATGGGCCTGCCCCACATGCTGGCTGATGGCCACGGCACCTTCGAAGGCCGGATCGCATGGCGCGGCTCGCCGCTGTCGATCGACTACCCCACCTTGTCGGGCCGGATGAAGCTGCAGCTGGACAACGGCCAGATCCTCAGCGTGGACCCGGGCGCGGCCAAGCTGCTGGGCGTGCTTAGCCTGCAAGGCCTGATGCGGCTGGCCACCTTCGACTTCCGCGGCGTGGCGGGCCAGGGCATGGTGTTCGACGAGATCACCGGCACCGGCACGATCGAGAACGGCGTGGCCAGCACCAAGGACTTCGCGCTCAAGGGCGGGCAGCTGCGCGCCTCGATGACCGGCAGCGCGAACATCCCGCACGAAACGCAGGACCTGGACGTGACGGTAGTGCCGCGCATCAACGCCACCTCCGCCTCGGTGGCGGCGGCGTTCATCAATCCCGCGCTCGGCATCGGCACACTGGCGGCCCAGTTGCTGTTCGCCGACGAGTTCTCCAAGGCCTTCAGCCGCCGCTTCCGTATCAGCGGTGGCTGGGCGAACCCGCAGATCATCAAAGTGGGGGAGAATAAGTCCGACTCGCCGCCCGTGCAGAGTTTGTTCAATCGTGTCTACCCGGCGCCATAACCGTAGCGACTGGCCCTGCCGCCCGAGCCCCGCCGCGCAGCCGCCGCAAGCCAAGGAAACCGCTTCATGACCGCAAACGCCTCCGCATCCGCACCCAGTTCGGCCCCTAGCTCGGCCCACAGCGCGGCCCCTTTTCGCGTCGCTGCCATCCAGACCATCAGCGGGGTTTCGCCCGAGGCCAACCTGGCCCGCGCCGACGCGCTGATCGCGCAGGCTGCCAAGGGCGGTGCCGAGCTGGTACTGCTGCCGGAGTACTTCTGCATGATGGGCCTGCGCGAAGGCGACAAGGTAGCGATCCGCGAGCGCGACGGCGACGGGCCGATCCAGTCATTCCTGGCCGATGCCGCGCGCCGCCACCGGATCTGGCTGGTCGGCGGCACCTTGCCCTTGTGGTGCGAGGACGAGGCCCGCGTCTACAACACGTCGCTCGTCTACGACCCGCGCGGCGAACGCGTGGCGCGCTACGACAAGATCCACCTGTTCGGCTTCACGCGCGGCACTGAAAGCTACGACGAATCGCGTACCATCCTGGCCGGCCAGACCCCGGTCAGCTTCGAGGCGCCCTGTGGACGGGTCGCCATGTCGGTCTGCTATGACCTGCGCTTCCCCGAGCTCTACCGCCAGCTCGCCGAGAGCGGCGGCACCAGCTTGATTTTGATGCCGGCCGCCTTCACCTACACCACCGGCCAGGCGCACTGGGAGATCCTGCTGCGCGCCCGCGCCATCGAGAACCAGTGCTATGTGCTGGCCGCCGCACAGGGCGGGAAGCACGAGAACGGACGGCGCACCTGGGGCCACTCGATGCTGATCGATCCCTGGGGCGAGGTGATGGCGGTGCTGCCGGAAGGCGAAGGCGTGGTGAGCGGGCTGATCGACCCCGCGCGCCTGGACGAGGTGCGGCAGAACCTGCCTGCGCTGCGCCATCGGGTGCTGTAGCATGTACAAGCAATGACCTGGCCGACTCCCCGGAATCGCCAGCATCCCAGATTTTTACGCGGCGGCGCCATTTCGCCACCGCGGCACGACGATAAAAGGACAACCATGAACGCCGGCGACCTCGGAATCCGCAACCTCGCCACCGCCCAGCAACTGCTGCTGGCGCCCTACGGCCTGGACGAAACCAACCTGCAGCGCGTGCTGGCGGACATCTTCACGCATAAGGTCGACTACGCCGACCTCTACTTCCAGTACACCCGCAACGAGGCGTGGAGCCTGGAAGAAGGCATCGTCAAGTCGGGCAGCTTCAGCATCGACCAGGGCGTTGGCGTGCGCGCCGTGTCCGGCGACAAGACCGCTTTTGCCTACTCCGACGACATCAGCCTGGACGCCTTGCTCAAGGCCGGCGCCGCGACCCGCACCATCGGCCGCGCCGGCAGCGGCCGCGTCAAGGTGGCGAGCAAGATGGCCTCCCAGGGCGGGCGCAACCTGTACTCGCCCAATGACCCGCTGGACTCGATGGACGCCGCCGAAAAGGTGGCGCTGCTCGAGCGCGTGGAACGCATGGCCCGCGCCAAGGACCCGCGCGTGGTGCAGGTGATGGCAGGCCTGGCCGGTGAATACGACGTGGTACTGGTGGCGCGCAGTGACGGCGTGATCGCCGCCGACGTGCGCCCGCTGGTGCGGGTCTCGGTCACGGTGATCGCCGAGCAGAACGGGCGCCGCGAGATCGGCTCCTCCGGCGGCGGCGGGCGCTATGCCTACGGCTATTTCACCGATGAGCTGCTGCGCCAGTACGTGGACGAGGCCGTGGCCTCGGCGCTCGTCAACCTCGAGGCGCGTCCGGCTCCGGCCGGTGCCATGACCGTCGTGCTCGGCCCGGGCTGGCCCGGCGTGCTGCTGCACGAGGCCATCGGCCACGGCCTGGAAGGCGACTTCAACCGCAAGGGTTCGTCGGCCTTCGCCGGCCGCATGGGCGAGCGCGTGGCGGCCAAGGGCGTGACCGTGGTGGACGACGGCACGCTGGCCAACCGCCGCGGCTCGCTCAACCTCGACGACGAGGGCAACCCGACCCAGTGCACCACACTGATCGAGGACGGCATCCTCAAGGGCTATATCCAGGACACGCTCAACGCGCGCCTGATGAAGATGCCGGTGACCGGCAACGCGCGCCGCGAGAGCTACGCCGCGCTGCCGATGCCGCGCATGACCAACACCTATATGCTCAACGGCAACCGCGACCCGCAGGAGATCATCGCCAGCGTCAAGCGCGGCCTCTACGCGGTCAACTTCGGCGGCGGCCAGGTCGACATCACCAACGGCAAGTTCGTCTTCTCGGCCAGCGAGGCCTACCTGATCGAGGACGGCAAGATCACCGCCCCGGTCAAGGGCGCCACCCTGGTCGGCAACGGCCCGGAATCGCTCAAGGACGTCACCATGATCGGCAACGACATGCGCCTGGACTCAGGCGTGGGCGTGTGCGGCAAGGAAGGCCAGAGCGTGCCGGTGGGCGTGGGCCAGCCGACCCTGCGCATTGAGAACATGACGGTAGGCGGCACGGCCTGATTGCCGTCCCGCAGGTCCCGCACGTCGGGCGCGGCGCCTTGCCGTTCAGGGCCGCGCCTCGTAGATCAGGTTGAACGGCGTTTGCGCCGCCCGGCGAAAACGCGAAAAACCGCCCTGCTGCACCACCGACCGCATGCGTGCCTCGCCCGACTGGGCCCCCAGGCACAGGCCCACCTCCTGCGAGCGCGACGCTGGCGTGCAGATGAAGGTCGAGGCCGAGTAAAAGACCCGCCCGATCGGGTTCAGGTTGTCTTCGAGCCGGTCGTTGGCGAAAGGCTCGACGATCATCCAGGTGCCATCCGGGCGCAAGGTCTCGCGCACATGCGCGGCGGCGCCGACCGGATCGCCCATATCGTGCAGGCAGTCGAACACGGCCACCAGGTCGTAATCCTTGCCGCCATACTCCTTGGCTTTTGCCACCTCGAAATGCACGCGGTCCTGCACGCCGGCGCGTGCCGCCGCTTCGGTGGCGAAGCGGATCGACGGCTCGTGGTAGTCAAAGCCGTAGAACTCCGATGCCGGATACGCCTGCGCCATGATGATGGTGGAGGCGCCATGCCCGCAGCCCACGTCGGCCACGCGAGCGCCGGCCTGCAGCTTGGCCTGCACGTCCTCCAGCGCGGGAATCCATTCCGCTGTCAGGTGCGCCGCATAGCCCGGGCGGAAAAACCGCTCGGTGCCGTGAAACAGTGACGGATCGTGTTCATGCCAGCCCAGCCCGCGCCCATTGCGAAAGGCGTCCACGATCTTGGGAATCGCCTTGAACTGCGCGACGGCGATCTGGAAGGCGCCGGGAATAAAGGCAGGGCTGCCCTCCTGGGCCAGTGCGAAGGCCTGCTCCTCGGTCAGGCTGAACAGATCAGTGGCTGGGTCATACGCGACATAGCCGCTGGCCGCCTGCGCGGACAGCCACTCGAGCAGGTAGCGCTCATCGGTATGGGTTTTCTCGGCCAGCACCTGCGCTGTCATCGGTTTCTCGGCCAAGGCCTTGTAAAGGCCGAGCGTATCGCCGACCACGATGGTGGCAGCATGCATCACCGCGCCCAGATCCTGGACGAACTGCCCCATGAAGGCGTTTAGCCTCCCCTCATCGATCGCCATGATGCTTCCCTCCCCCTCGCCTCAGCCCCGCGTGCCTGAGCTGCCCGGCACGCCGCGTTCGCCTGTTTTCCCCCGGCAAACCCGTGCAGGCGCCGCCGCCGCACTGCGGTGCGCGCTGGCGACGCCTATACTGGCCTCATTCATGTTGGTTCACGCACGGGATGGCGCCAATACGCAGCATTGCGTAGCTGCGCGCCACCCAAGGCCGCCGCAATGCTCACATCCAGCCGCAGCCAGGATGGCCAGGCGCTCTCCATGCTCGCCAGGCTGACCGCGCGCGAGCAGCAGGTGCTGCGCTGGCTGGCGCACGGCAAGACCGACCGCGAAATCGCGGGCATGCTCGGCATCAGCGCCCGCACGGTGCAAAAGCACCTGCAGCATGTGTACGTGAAGCTAGGCGTGGAAAACCGCACCGCCGCCGTGATGCGCGGGCTGGAACTGGATCCGGGCCCCGCCATGGAACGGCCGGAAATTGTGGCCGGGCCGATGCCGGACGCTTGCCAAGCCCCTTAAAACGCGCTATAAAGATGCTTCGTTACCCGATGGTCAACGGCCTCAGCCGGCGGAATTGGCAAGGCCGGCGCAATTTTCTGCCATCTCGTGACGCATTGCCGCAAATAACCGACGCCATTTGAGCCGCATCCCATCCATGTCCGCTAAGTTTTATTTTTACTTTTTTAGCGATCTCGCACCGCTGGCGGATGGAGAGGGACGATCGTAAGTGCCTCCAGAATTCAAAAAAAGCCGCCAGCGAACCTGGCGGCTTTTTTTATACCGGCCCGCACCCAGCTCTAGCCCAGACACCCCAAACACACGACCCTACAAAATCCGGAGCCATCATGCTGAAGAACACCGACGACCTGCGCATTCGCGAACTCAAGGAATTGTTGCCCCCGGCGCACCTGATCCGCGAGTTCGGCTGCTCCGAAAAGGCGTCCGACGTGATCTACGGCGCGCGCCAGTCCATGCACCGGATCCTGCACGGCATGGATGACCGCCTGATCGTGATCATCGGCCCCTGCTCCATCCACGACACCCGCGCCGCGCTCGAGTACGCCAAGCTGCTCAAGGTCCAGCGCGACCGTTTCGCCGGGGAGCTGGAAGTCGTGATGCGGGTGTATTTCGAAAAGCCGCGCACCACCGTGGGCTGGAAGGGGCTGATCAACGACCCGCACATGGACGGCAGCTTCAAGATCAACGACGGCTTGCGCACCGCGCGCGAACTGCTGCTGAACATCAGCGAACTGGGCGTGCCGACCGGTACCGAATACCTCGACATGATCAGCCCGCAATACATCGCCGACCTGGTCAGCTGGGGCGCCATCGGCGCGCGCACCACGGAAAGCCAGGTGCACCGGGAGCTCGCCTCCGGACTGTCGTGCCCGGTCGGATTCAAGAACGGCACCGATGGCAACGTCAAGATCGCCGTCGATGCGATCAAGGCCGCCTCGCAGCCGCACCATTTCCTGTCGGTGACCAAGGGCGGGCACTCCGCCATCGTGTCGACCTCGGGCAATGAGGATTGCCACATCATCCTGCGCGGCGGCAAGACGCCCAACTACGATGCCGCCAGCGTGCAGGAAGCCTGCGAAGCGATTTCCAAGGCCGGCCTGGCCGCGCGCCTGATGATCGATGCCTCGCACGCCAACAGCAGCAAGAAGCACGAGAACCAGATCCCGGTCTGCGAGGACATCGGCCGCCAGATGGCCGCGGGCGACGAGCGCATCGTCGGCGTGATGGTGGAATCCCACCTGGTGGGCGGCCGCCAGGACCACGTGCAGGGCACGCCGGTGGAAGACCTCACCTATGGCCAGTCGGTCACCGATGCCTGCATCGGCTGGGACGATTCGGTAAAGGTGCTCGAAACCCTGGCCAGCGCGGTCAAGGCACGCCGCCTGGCCAAGGGCACCGGCAACTGAGCCGCCCGACGCGGCCCGGGGCGCTTGCCCACGGGGCCGCGCGGGCAAAGAAAAAGCCGCTGGGATCAGCGGCTTTTTCTTGTTCCGGGCCCGCGCGCGGCGTGGGCCGGCGCCAGCTGGCTTACTTCTTCAGGACCAGGCCGCCCGGCAGCGATTCGATGTAGGCGGCGATATCCTTCAGCTCATCCCGGGTGAAGGGACGCGGCTTGCCATCCTTGCCCGTCACGCCAGGGTTGGCGTTGACCTGGCCGGCCATGATGGCGTTGGAGCGGCCCACCTGCGGGTTGGTGGTGATCTGGTAGGCAGCCAGCGCGTGGTACAGGTAGTCGGCATGCTGGCCGGCCAGCTTCGGGTAATCCGGGGTGATCGGGGCATTCAGGCCGGCGCCGTGGCAGGCCGCGCAGTTGCCCTTCTCCACCAGCGCCTTGCCGCGCGCGAGGTCGGCAGCCGAGGCAGTGATGGCCGAGGCGCCCAGCACGAGTGCGCCGATCGCGAGCGAAAGCGTCTTAAGCGTATTCATGGGTGGGTCCTCTTACTTCTGGGTGTTGTTTTGCGTGCTGGAAGACTGCTGCGCGTAGTAGGCAGCCACGTCGGCGATGTCCTGGTCGGTCAGGGTCGCGGCAATGCCACGCATGGTCGGGTGCTTGCGGTCGCCCTTCTGGTATTCCTTGAGCGCATTTTCGATGTACTTGGCGTTCTGGCCGCCGAGCAGGGGCACCTGGTACACCTCGGGGAAGGAGGCGCGATAGCCGGGAATCCCATGGCAACCAATACACATCGCGACCTTGTTTTTGGCGGCGTCCACATTGCCCTTGACTTCCTGGGCTTGCGCAGCCGTTGCGGCCGCGCCCAGCACCACCATCGTGAGGAGCTTTTTCATTGTCGTAGCTGATTGGAAGTGTTAAACCCTGCGTGACCTGCCCAACCGGTCGGAAATGGCTTCAGAATGCGTCCGGCCGGACCGTATCTGCCCGCGGGTAGATGCGGTGCTGCCAGCGTAGGCCGGATACCCGCAGCGCCGTAGTTAGCGCTGCCGGTGCATCTCGGCGTTGTCTCCGCCTCATTCTGTAACCATCTCTTGTCATCGCCGCCTCCCGGCAAGGACCGCGGGAGTGACAAGGCGGACAAAGCGAGGGGGGTGGAGTCTTGGACGTGGGGGGCGCGTCAAACCGCCGCATTGTACAGCACGCTGCACGCGGCAGTCCAGCATGGCACGGCGAGCCACACGCGAACCGGAAAGCTCTTTTATACTGGCCAATTCCGACACGCATAAACCCCTTCAGGTTGCCCCATGTCCAACACCACCAACGCCAGCCAGAACCAGCAAAGCCGTTTCGAAGGCACGCAGCAATACGTCGCCACCGATGACCTCAAGCTGGCCGTGAATGCCGCCCGCGCCCTGCAGCGCCCGCTCCTGATCAAGGGCGAGCCCGGCACCGGCAAGACCATGCTGGCCGAGGAGGTGGCCGCGGCGCTCGGCATGCCCCTGCTGCAGTGGCACATCAAGTCCACCACCAAGGCGCAGCAGGGCCTGTATGAATACGACGCGGTGTCGCGCCTGCGCGATTCGCAGCTCGGCGACGACCGCGTCCACGACATCCGCAACTACATCATCAAGGGCGTGCTTTGGCAGGCCTTCGAGGCCGACCAGCAAGTGGTGTTGCTGATCGACGAGATCGACAAGGCCGACATCGAATTCCCGAACGACCTGCTGCGCGAAATCGACCGCATGGAGTTCTATGTGTATGAGACGCGCGAGCTGGTCAAGGCGCGCCACCGCCCGCTGGTGATCATCACCTCGAACAACGAGAAGGAGCTGCCCGACGCCTTCCTGCGCCGCTGCTTCTTCCACTACATCAAGTTCCCCGACGCGGAGACCATGCAGCGCATCGTCGACGTGCACTATCCCGGCATCAAGCGCGAGCTGGTGGCCGCGGCGCTCGAATCGTTCTACGAGATGCGCAACCTGCCGGGCCTGAAGAAGAAGCCCTCCACGTCGGAACTGATCGACTGGCTCAAGCTGCTGATGGCCGAGGACATCCCGCCCGAGGCGCTCAAGAGCCCGGACAAGAAGGCCGCGATCCCGCCGCTGCACGGCGCGCTGCTGAAGAACGAGCAGGACGTGCACCTGTTCGAGCGTCTGGTCTTCATGAACCGCGCCAACCGCTGAGCGCCGCGCCATGGCACGCTTTATCGAACCCGTCACCCTGCGCGGCCAGCACGCCCTGCTGGAGCCGCTGCGCCCCGAGCATGAGGCCGAGGTACAGGCCGCCGTCGCCGACGGCGAGCTGTGGAAGCTCTGGTACACCTCGGTGCCGGCGCCGGACCAGGTGCGCGCGTGGACCGACACCGCGCTGCAGATGCGCGAGCAGCAGGGCGCGATGCCGTTCGTGATCCGCGAGGTCCGCGATGGCGTGCCGGGCGCGGTGGTGGGCGCGACGCGTTACTTCAATGTCGACGGTGCCAACCGGCGCCTGGAGATCGGCCATACCTGGCATGCGCAGCGCGTGCAGCGCAGCGCCGTGAACACGGAATGCAAGCTGATGCTGCTCACGCATGCGTTCGAGCAGCTGGCATGCATCGCCGTGGAATTCCGCACGCACTGGATGAACCACCAGAGCCGCACCGCCATCGCCCGGCTCGGCGCCAAGCAGGACGGCGTGCTGCGCAACCACCAGCGCATGCCCGACGGTTCGCTGCGCGATACCGTGGTGTTCTCCATCATCGCCAGCGAATGGCCGACGGTGAAGCGCCACCTGCAATACCGCCTGGACCTGCCGGGGCGCGCCTCGTGAACCTGCACGCAAACCGCCGCACCCGCTCCGGGAAACTCTAAGCGAGCTCACCATGCTGATCGATTTTTTCTTCTCGCTGCGCCACGCCAAGCTGCCGGTCTCGGTCAAGGAATACCTGACCATGCTGGAAGCGCTCAAGGCCGAGGTGATCACGCCGTCGATCGACGAGTTCTACTACTTGTCGCGCATGACGCTGGTCAAGGACGAGAAGCACTTCGACAAGTTCGACCAGACCTTCGCCGCCTACTTCAAGGGCATCGAAAGCCTGGTCGACTGGAAATCCGACATCCCCCTGGACTGGCTGCAAAAGACGCTGGAGCGCGAGCTCTCGGCCGAGGAAAAAGCCAAGATCGAAGCCATGGGGGGACTCGACAAGCTGATGGAGCGGCTCAAGCAGCTGCTCGACGAGCAAAAGGAAAAACACGAGGGCGGCAACAAGTGGATCGGCACCGGCGGCACCTCGCCGTTCGGGCACGGCGGCTATAACCCGGAAGGCATCCGCATCGGCGGCCCGTCCAAGGGCAACCGCACCGCCATCAAGGTGTGGGAAACCCGCGCCTACAAGGACTACGACGACCAGGTCGAGCTCGGCACGCGCAATATCAAGGTGGCGCTGCGCCGCCTGCGCCGTTTCGCGCGCGAAGGCGCGGAGACCGAGCTGGACCTGGACGACACCATCCACTCCACCGCCGCCAATGCCGGCCTGCTCGACATCAAGCTGCGCCCGGAGCGCCACAACAAGGTCAAGGTGCTGATGTTGATGGACGTCGGCGGCTCCATGGACGACCACATCAAGCGCGTGGAGGAATTGTTCTCGGCCACCAAGACCGAGTTCAAGCACCTGGAGTACTACTACTTCCACAACTGCGTGTACGACTACGTGTGGAAGAACAATCGCCGCCGCCATGCGGAGAAGATCGCCACGTGGGACCTGATCCACAAGTACACGCCGGACTACAAAGTGATCTTTGTCGGCGATGCCACCATGAGCCCGTACGAGATCCTGCAGCCCGGCGGCTCGGTGGAGTACAACAACCCCGAAGCCGGGGCGGTATGGCTCAACCGCCTGATCGAGCAGTTCCCGCGCTTCGTCTGGCTCAACCCCGAGCCTGAAGGGCTATGGCAATACCGGCAGTCGGTGACGGTGATCAACCAGATCATGAAGTCGCGCATGTATCCGGTCACGCTCGGCGGACTGGAGCAGGCGATGCGCCTGCTCTCCAAGTAACGCCACCGGGTCTGGACTGCTGCCCCTGTGTTTCAGGCGCGCAGCAGTCCGCCCAGCATTCCCCCCTGCTCGCCCCCGTCCCTCCGCCCTTCCCCGCGTCCGAACAGCGTGCGCGCCACGCGCTCGCTATCCAGCCCGAAGCTCTGTGCCGCTGCCGCGGCGATCAATCCATCCAGTTCCGTGGTCGGCGTCAGGTCGCGCCCCTGGTAAAGCGAGCCCTGCGCCAGCCCCGGCCAGTCTGCCAGCACGCGCCCGCCTTTGACCCCGCCGCCCAGCAGCATCGCCGCCGCGCCGGTGCCGTGATCGGTGCCGCCGGTGCCGTTGGCCGCGGCGGTGCGCCCGAATTCCGTGGCCACCAGCACGGTGGTGCGCTCCCATGACGGGCCCAGCCCGTCGCGCAGTGCTGCCAGCATGGTGTCCAGGGCCTTGAGGCGGGCCGCCAGGCGTGGCGCTTGCGCGCTGTGCGTATCCCAGCCGCCGGTCTCGATCATGGCAATGCGTGGCCCGTCCGCGCGCGCCAGGAAGCCGGCGGCGAGACGGCCGAGGCTGGCCGGGTCCTGGCGCGCACCGGCGTCGCCTGCCAGCCCGCGTGCCTGCATGGCCGCGTTCCAGAGCGGATGCAATTGCGGATCCATCTCGTAGAGCTGCCCGACGCGCGCGAGCAGGTCATCAGGCGCTGACGGCAGTGCCGATGGCGCATAGGAGCCGACCTCCACCGGCCCCCGCAGCGCCGCCGGCACCGTGGGCGCGAAAGCGATGGCATTCTCGGGCCGCTTGGGCAGCAGGCTCACCAGCCGGTTCATCCAGCCATCCTTCACCTGGTAAGGCGCGGCGCCGCCGGTCTCAAGCACGTTCTGGCCGTCGAAGTGCGAACGCTCGCGATATGGCGATGCCACCGCCTGCACGAACAACGCCTGCCCGGCGGCGTACATCCGTGCGGTCTCCGTCAGCGCGGGATGGAGGGCGAAAGTGCCATCGAGCCTGGTGGCTTGCGCCGCGTCGATGGCCAGCGTGCCACGCAGGCGGGCGTAACCGGGATCGGCGTAGGGAATGACCGTGTTCAGGCCATCGGCGGCGCCGCGCTGGATGACGAAGACGAAGCGGCGATCGGAATCGACGCTGGCGAGCGTGAGGCGCGGCAACGCAAGCATGGCGGCGGCACCGCCCGTCACGCGGAGGAAATCTCGGCGGGAAAACATGGCAATCACCTCCGTTGAAAATCGGGCGACACCAGCAGCAAGGCCAGTGCGGTCTGCGCGCTTTCGGCGCGCGCGATGGCGGCAGCGGTTGGTGCCGACAAGGTGCCCGCAAGCAGCTTGGGGCCGAGCTCGCGCGCGTCGATCCGGTCGCCGATGCGCGCCGCCAGCCGTTGCGCCAGTTCGACCCGGCGCACCAGCGCATCGGGCGCGGCCCAGCTAGCGGCGATGTCGTCGTAGCCCGCTGGCGAGCCCGGCCGCCAGACCGGCTGCCCGAGCTGGGTCAGCATGGGCGCGAAGTGCTGCGCGCCCGCCTCGCGCAAACCCAAGCCGCGCAGGGAGGAAAGGGTCCACTCCCACGGCGTCTTGAATTTTGCCGGCTCGCTGGCCCACGCCTCGGGTGACTGCACCAGCGCGCGGTACATGTCGGGCAACGCACCGCCACTACGCAGGTACGCCTGCGACAAGCGCGCCACCAGCGCGGGCGGCGGCGCATCGGCAACGAAGTGGCGCACCAGCTTGGTGGCCAGGTGATTGGCCGTGGCCTCGCTCTGCGCAAGGTCGTGCAGCACGGCCAGCGCCTGCGCCTCGCCCTGCTGCGGGTAGCTGCGCCCGAGGATAGTGCGGGTGCCAGGCTCATGCACGCGCGTGCGGAACTGGAAGCGCCCGGGCTCGCCGTCTTCGCGCGCGCCCAGGCCACCGATGCTCCAGCCGGTCAGCGCACGGGCGAACTCGGTCACGTCGGCCTGCTGGTAGCCGCTGCGCACGCCGAGCGTATGCAGCTCCATGATTTCGCGCGCGAGGTTTTCGTTCAATCCGAGCTGGCGCTCGGGAGCGCGTTGCGCGGCCAGCCGCGCAGCCATGCTGTCGGGGCCGATCGAGCGGACCTGGTCCAGGAAGACCTGCATGGCGGGATGGCGCTCCACCGCGACCAGCATGTCCTCGAAGCGCCCAAGCACATGGGGACGGATCGCCTCGGCCTCGAAGGCGCCGGCCAGCGCGGCGACGGCCGGCTTCTCCACCGACACCGCGAAGTGGTTGGACCAGAAATGCACCAGCCGCTCGACGAACGGCGCTTGCGTCACCAGCGCACTGGTCACGCGCGCGTCGACGGCATCGCGATAGGCCTCGCGCGTCTCGCGCTGCAATTGCTGGCGCGCCGCGGTCTTCGCATCGGCCTGCGCCTGGCGCACCTCGCGCTGCTGGGCGCCGAGCTCGCCGGCCAGCGCGGCCGAGTCCGGCTGCGCGCTCCAGGCCGCGGGCCTGGCCTCGTAGCGCTCGAACTGGGCCAGCAGCCAGCCACGCGGATCGGCCGGCAGCGGATCGGCCGGGCGCGCGCCCAGCCCGAACCGGTTGACCGCGACAGCCGCGGCCGTCATGGCGGTGTTCGTCATGCGTCGCTCCCCTGGGAAGTGCCTGTTGGCCTTGTCGCTATCGCTATCGCCATCGTTGTGGTTGTGGTTGTGGTTATCGATTGCTGCATCATGGCGCCGCCTTCGCAGGCCGCGCCTGGCCGGTGCGCAGCGGGCCGCGCTGGACCAGTGCGTCAGCCAGCGTCTGCCTCTGCTCGGGCGACAGCGTGGCGGCGAAATCCAC
The DNA here is from genome assembly GCF_054515855.1 of Cupriavidus sp. PET2-C1. NCBI lineage: Bacteria > Pseudomonadati > Pseudomonadota > Betaproteobacteria > Burkholderiales > Burkholderiaceae > Cupriavidus > Cupriavidus sp. PET2-C1. The sequence goes on along the minus strand of NZ_CM137259.1, from coordinate 1,355,406 downwards.
CACGCTGCCTTCCAGCCGGGCACGCACCGCGGCATCGGCCTCGCGCGTGCGGGCCAATGCCGCCGCCAGCGCGTCGCGTTCGAACTGCGGCTGCCGCAGCAATTGCTCGACCTGGTGGCGTCCGTCGCGCGCGGCGTCCACGTCCGACGCCGCGGCACGGCGCGCCGCGCGCAAGCCTTGCAGGAATTGCCTGCGCTGCTCGGCCTCCAGCCCGTCGGCGGCAAAACGCAGGCCGCGCGGCTGCGCGGCCGCCTGGCGCTCCACGGCGTACCAGCGATAGCCGCCACCGCCAATCGCGCCCAGCAGGAACACGTTGACCAGCACGGAGACCGCCAGCGCTACCTTGAGCCGCTTCAGCGTACGCTCGTTCATTCCTCGCTCCCGTTATGCGCCATGCCACCGAAGCCGGTCGGGGCGTAGGGCAGATCGATAGCGGCCGGCGCCGGCACCGTGGCCAGCACGGCCGAGACCAGCAGCGCGCCTGCCAACGTGCCGGCCAGGCCGACGCCGGCCAGGCCCAGCCCGGACCACCACCACGGCGCACGCGGCGCGCTCGCGCTCGCCGCAATGCGGCGCTGTAACGCCGCATCGGGGGCCGCCACCTGATGCGCGGCCAGCAAGCGGTCGAGCGCAGCGGCTTCGGCCAGCGCGCCAAGATGCCCGGGCGCGGCAGCCATGGCCTGGCCCGCGGCTCGCTCCCCTTCGGGCCAGCGTGCGGGGTCGGCACCATAGCTCTCGGTCAGTGCGCGAAATCTCTCGGGTGTCATCGCAAATCCTCATGATGGCTGTCTTGCATGAGCAAATCGCGCAGGTTGCGGCGCGCGCGCGCCAGCAAGCTCTCCAGCGCCTCGATGCTGATGCCCATCAGCGCGGCGGCCTCGCCATTAGGCAACTCCTGGTAATACTGCAGCACCAGCGCCTCGCGCTGGCGCGCGGGCAGCTTCGCCAGCGCCGCGCCTACGCGCACGCCCTGCGCCGCCGCATCCAGCGCTTCCTCGGGCCCGGCCCCGGGCGCCGCCTGCTCGGGCACCGGCTCCATGGCCTGCTCGCGCGCGCCGCGCAAGCGGTCGTAGCAAAGGTTCAGGGCCACACGATGCAGCCAGGTGTCAAAGCGCGCCCGGCCAGGTTGCCAGCGCGCGGCCTCCTTCCACAACCGCACGAAGACTTCCTGCGCCACGTCCTCCGCTTCGCCGCGGTCGCCCAGCATGCGCGTGGCCAGCGCCAGCACGCGCGGCAGCTTGCGCGAGACCATTTCGCGCACCGCGGCTGCATCATGCCTGCCGACCCGCGCCAGCAGCGCATCGTCCGGATCTGTGTCGCTTGTGTCGCTCAATGGGTGTGGTTCCGCGTTGCCGGTTCGTCCTTCTCGCAAGCTACCCGCCCCCGGGGCGGGCGCGGCTTGCCTCGTCAGTAAACAAAAACCGGCGCGCGATAGTGGTAGTAAGCGGGCCGGGCCGGCACGATCACACAGCCAGACAACGTGACGGCGACAAGCGCCGCGATCAGAAGGCTTTTCATCGCTTACCCCTTGCTGTGGTTACTGCCATCGCACTTGAACAATGTCATGCCGCTCGCGGCGGTCGCGGCGGTCGCGCCGGTCACCGCGACCAATGCCCTTCGACCCAGCGCCATTGCGGGCCACGCGCCACCCAGTGCCCCGGCACCCAGCGGTAGCCCGCCCTGGCCGGGCGCCAATGGCCGCCCACCCAGACGTAGGCGCCATTGCGCCATTGCCAGTGGCCCGGATCCCAGGCATAGCCGCCGCGCGCGGGCGGCAGGACCTCCTGGCGCATCGGCGGGGGCGCCGTGGGTGCGATCACGATGGTTTGTGCGAATGCCGGCGCCAGCGCGAACGCCGCCGTCACGGCGACGCCCAGGCGGGCAAGGCTAGCTGAGAGAGGCATTGATCTGCGCATGAGAACCTCCAGTCCACAATCCACAGCCTGGCGCGGCTTGCACGCAGGCTTGTCATGTCTGTCATGTCTCTTAAACGCAGGCGGGCGGAAAAAACCGTCGCGGAAAAGCGTAAGTTTTGATTACAGCGGCGGCGCGCGGCTCACGCCACCACGTCGACGCCTTCCATCACCCACTGGCGAAAGGTCTGCAGCGCCGGCAGATGCTGTTTCTGCTCGGGATAGCAAAGGTAGTAGCCCTTCTTGCTCAGCACCCGCGCCGGATGCGCCACCACCAGCACGCCGGTGGCGAGCTCCTCCTCGATCAGGCAGCGCGGGATCAGCGCGATGCCGAGCCCCGACATCGCCGCCTGCGTCAGCAGCGAGAACTGGTCGAAGCGCGCGCCGCTCCACGCCTTGCGGGTTGCCACGCCAAGCTCGGCGAACCAGTCGGGCCAGGCTTCGGGCACGGTGGTGTGATGCAGCAGGGGAAAACGCAGCAGCGCCGAGGGCACACGCGCCATGCCTTCCGGCTCGCCGGCCAGCAGGGCCGGGCGGCACACGGGCAGCACTTCGCGGCCAGTCATGTAGTCGGCAAGGCTGCCAGGCCACATGCCGTCGCCGAAGCGGATGGCGGCATCGAGATCGGGCTGGGAAAAATCGTAGCCCTGCGCGTGCGGCACGAATTCAAGGCTGACATCGGGATGCTTCTCGAAGAACTGCGGCAAGCGCGGAATCAGCCACTTGGCGCCCAGCGTGGGCATGCTGGCGATATGCAGGGTGCCGCCGCGGCCCTGCTTGGCGATCAGTTCCACCGTGGCAGCCTCGATCTCGGTCAGGCTCGGGCGGATACGGTCCAGGTAGCGCTGGCCGGCATCGGTCAGCATCAGGCGCTGGCGCACGCGCTCGAACAGTTCCACGCCGAGGAAGGCCTCCAGGCTGCGCACCTGCTTGCTCACGGCGCCCTGGGTGACGTGGAGCTCCCGCGCCGCGGTGGTGAAGCTGTTGTAGCGTGCGGCAGCCTCGAAGGCCTGCAATTCAGTCAGCGACGGACATAAGCGTCGCATAGATAACCCCTTACTTCACTACCAAACGGAATGATCGCACGATTTTATTTCGTTTGCGGTGTGCCTGCACGAACAAGCAGAATCGGGGAAGCCGTTCTTTTCCCCGCTTTCACTGCTTTAGTCGCTTTCCTTCTCTCCTCCTCTCCTCCCTCCATTCAGGAACCGAACCATGCAACGCCGTAACATGCTCCGCCTCCTTGCCGCCGCCACTGGCGCCGCCGCCGCCGGCCTGTCGCTGTCGGCCGCTGCCCAGGGCACGTACCCGACCAAGCCGATCTCGCTGGTTGTGCCGTTCCCGGCAGGTGGCACCACCGACATCGTGGCGCGCATCGTGGCTGACAAGCTCGGCCAGCAACTGGGCCAGACCGTGGTGGTGGACAACCGCGGCGGCGCCGGCGGCAGCATCGGTACCGGCTACCTGGCCAAGGCCGCGCCTGACGGCTACACCCTGGGCATCGCCACCGCATCCACGCACGGCATCAACCCGGCCGTGTACCCGCGCCTGTCGTATGACGCCACCAAGGACTTCACCACCATCACCAACCTGGCTTCGGTGCCCAACGTGATGAGCATCAACCCGGCGGTGAAGGCCAACGACATGAAGGCCTTCATCGCGCTGGCCAAGGCCCAGCCGAACAAGATGGCCTACGGCTCGGCCGGCAACGGCAGCGTCTCGCACATGATGGGCGAGCTGTTCAAGATGAGCAGCAAGACCGAGCTGCTGCACGTGCCGTACAAGGGCGTGGGCCCGGCGCTCAACGACGCGCTGGCCAACCAGGTGCAGGTGCTGTTCGACAACCTGCCGTCCTCGCTGCCGTTCATCGAAGGCGGCAAGCTGCGCGCCCTGGCCGTGGCCTCGCCCAAGCGCGTGCCGGCCCTGCCCAACGTGCCGACGTTTGCCGAACTCGGCCTGCCTGAAGTCAACGACGCCGCCTGGTTTGGCCTGATCGCACCGGCCAACCTGCCTGCCGACGTGCAAGCCAAGCTGCACGACGCCACCGTCAAGGTACTGGCGCTGCCGGAAGTAAAGGCTAAGCTGGAAAAGCTGGGCGCGGTGCCGGTTGGCAACACGCCGGCGCAATTCGCCGCGCAGATCAAGTCCGAAGTCGCGAAGAACAAGCGCATCGCCGCCGCAGCCAAGATCACCCTGGATTAAACGACGCACATCATGACGGAAGCAGACCGAAAGACCGGGCTCAGCCCTTACCTCCTGCAACTGCCGCAAGGCGAGAGCAGCCCGCTCTTTCTCGATTCGCCGCATAGCGCTACCAGCTACCCGGCCGATTTCCGGCCGGCGGCCGGCTTGCCCCTGCCGCTGCTGCGCCAGGCCGAAGACACCTTCGTCGACGAGCTGTACGCCGACGCTCCCGCACGCGGCATTGCGCTGCTGTGCGCGGGCTTCCCGCGCAGCTACCTCGATGCCAACCGCGGCATCGAGGAAATCGACGAAGCCGTGCTCGACGCGCCCTGGCCCGGCCCGCGCCAGGAAACCTCCAAGACCCGTCTTGGCAAGGGCCTGGTGTGGCGTGTGCTGGATACCGGCGAGGCCATCTACGACCGCAAGCTGAGCGTGGCCGAGGTGCAGGCGCGCATTACGCAGTACTACCTGCCCTACTACGCGCAACTGCAAAAGCTGGCCGACCAGGCCATCGCCACGCACGGCAGCGCCTGGCACATCAACTGCCACTCGATGCCCAGCCAGGCGGCGCAGTACGCCACCGAGCATCCCGGGCTGCAGCATCCGGACTTCGTGGTGGGCGACCGCGACGGCACCACCTGCGACACGCGCTTCACGGACCGCGTGGAAGGCGTGCTCAAGGACATGGGCTACGACGTCTGGCGCAACCACCCCTACAAGGGCGTGGAAATCGTGCGCGTGGTGGGCCAGCCGGCGCAAAAGCGCCACAGCCTGCAGCTTGAGATCAACCGCAAGCTGTACATGGACGAAGTCGGCCTGGTGCACAACGCGGGCTTCGGCAAGCTGAAGGCAGACCTCAACGCGCTGCTGGACGACCTCAAAGCCTTCGTCAAGACAATCTGAGCAAGTTCCGCGTTTTCGCGTTTGAGGACGCTAAACACCAGTGAGGCCCGCCGCGCATTGCGTGGTGGGCCTCACTGGCACCCGCGCCCGCCTCGCTCGTATCTTACTCGTGTATCACCCCTCGCGCCGCCATCCCCGGGCGGCCCGTGCAGCCGGGCAAAACGATGCCCCGTGCTGCACTCTGCTGCACATCCCGCATGCATTCACTTCGGGTAGAACCCTTAAGTCAGGAGATTTCGGAACTTTGCCGCATGGGTTTCCTCTATCATGGCAGACCTTTGCCAACCCCTTACGCTCCAAAGCAAGACGATCCCGTGATCCGACGAATCTCTGACCTCCTCAGCAGCCGGCTGTGTGCGTTCGCTGCTGCAGTGGCAGGTGCGATCGCCCTGGTGGGCTGCGCCGATACCCCGCTCAATGATCGCGACGCCGTGGTGACCCCCGGCATCGCCACCCCGGCAGCCGCTGCCAACTCCACATCCACCCGCGCCGCGCAGACCCCGCCCGCCACCCCCGCACCGCCTACCAAGACCGTGACCCTGCCCGCGCAAGGCCGCGTGAGCCTGGCCGAGTACCGAGCGCAGATGCGCGAGCAACTGATGCAGACCGAGAACGCCAGCGCGGATGTGGCCGATTGCGCCGCGCACGCCAGCTGGGTCGTGCCCCGCTCGGCCACCTACGACGCCTTGAAGATCCCCACCGGCGCGCTCGGCGCCGGCCAGGCTACCGTCGAGCCATGGGACGGCCGCTTCTCGCAAGGCAAGCAAGCGGTGCCGGTCAGCTCCGTGGTGACATTTTCCGCGACCGCCCACAAGCGCCGCGCCGAAGCCCAGTGGGAACCGGTCAAGGTGCGCTGCGGCTATGCCGACGGCATGATGCTGGCCTATGAATTGCTCGATGGCAGCGGCACCGTCATCAGCGAGCCAGCGGCAGCACCCGCGGTGCACAGCGGCAGCAGCACGCGCCATGCCGCCAGCAGCAAGGGCCACAAGGGCAGCAAGGCAAGCAAGTCCGGCTCCGGCAAGGCCACCAAGTCGACCTCCTCGTCCAAGTCGAGCAGCAGCAAGCCGACCGCCAAGAGCAGCACCAAGACCACGGGCAAGTCCACCACCAAGAAGGCGCACTAAGACCTGGCCAGGCGCCTGCGGCTCCAAAGGGGCCGCCCAGCTTGCTGACAAAGCCGGATCTGAGTTGTCGTGCTCCCCTCTCCCCCTGAGGGGAGAGGGAGAGACAGCCGTCGTCATGGGCGGGGCTTTGGCCCGTTCGGCGGCTTCGGCTAATGCTTCAGGTTTGTCAGCAGTCTGCGCCCTCAGCCCAGTTGCGCCAGCACCGCCTGCAGCATCGCCGCGCCCAGCAGGGCGCTGCGCGCGCCGTTCCAGCCCACGGCCGGATCGGGCTGGTCGGCATTGTCCTTGAACGGCATCTCCAGCGTCAGCGACAGGCAGCCAAAGGTATGGCCGATGTACTTCGAGGCCAGTTTGAGCGCGTCCTGGTTGTACTTGCTGGCAGCGTAGCCGTGCACGTCCTGGAAGTCCGGCGTGGCACGCTTGAACGCGTCGATGAAACGCAGTTGCTCGGCCTTCTGCACCTCGGTAAAGCCGGGCAGCATCTCGCTGCCGGCGACGAAGTTATAGGGCAGGGCCTCATCGCCATGGATGTCGAAGAACATGTCGCAACCGGTGGCCTCGATGGCGCGGCGCACGTGATACACCTCCGGGCTGGTCTGCTCGCTGGGGGCCATCCATTCGCGGTTGAGGTTGGCGCCGGCCGCATTGGTGCGCAGGTTGCCGCGCGCCGAGCCGTCGGGGTTCATGTTCGGCACGATATGGAACACGGCGCGCTCCAGCAGGCAGCGCGCCACCGGGTCGCCGGCCCACATGCCGGTGCCCGTCAGGCGCTGCAGCACGCCCTCGCAGAACCATTCCGCCATGGATTCGCCGGGATGCTGGCGCGCGATCATCCAGATGGCCTTCTTGCCGTCGCCGGGCGTGCCGACCGTGACCGCGGTCATGTCGCGGCCGTCCACCGTGCTGCCCAGGTGCGACAGCCGCGCCAGCGGCGAACGCTGGCAGGTGGCCAGCAGGGACAGGTGGCGGTCCTCGGAGTACGGCTCGAAGTAGGCCAGCCACACGCTGTCATGCTCGGGCGTGAAGGCCACCGTCATGGCGCTGCCATCGAAGCTGGTCGGCACGCGGAACCAGTGCGCGCGGTCATAGGAGGCCACGGCCTGGTAGCCGCGCCAGCCGTCGGGGTAGGTGCAGTCGCCGGCATTGAGGAACTGCAGGCGGCATGCCTGGCCAGCCGCGCCCTGCAGCCGGAAATGGAACCACTGGCGGAACTCTGCATGCGAGTCGGCCCGGATGCGCAGGCGGATGTCGCTCGCTTGCGCAAGCGATTCGACTTCAATGGCGCCCGAATCGAAGCTGGCGGAAATATGCAGGGCTGAACTCATGATGTGGCATCTCGGAGGGTTCGGGCCGGGATGCCTGTAGGCCATCCCTGGCCGGGGTTCGGGGGCGATAGGGCGTAGCCGGAGCAGCGTGCGTCAGTCTTCCAGGCGGCGGCGGAAGACCCAGCGGGCGTCGTCGGATGCCGCGGCATCAAAGGCATAGCCATGCTCGGCGAAACGCTTGAGCTTGGCCGGCTCGGTGATGCGATGCGTTACCGCGTAGCGGGCCATGAAGCCGCGCGCCCGCTTGGCGTGAAAGGAAATGATCTTGTAGCGGCCGCCCTTCCAGTCCTCGAACACCGGGGTGACGATCCTGGCGCCAAGCACCTTGGGACGCACCACCTTGAAATATTCCTCGGAGGCCAGGTTGACCAGGGCCGGGCTGCCGTCTGCCTTCTGCGCCTTGAAGTCTTCGTTGAGCAACTGCGTGACGTCATCGCCCCAGAAGGCATAGAGATCCTTGCCCGCCACGTTGTCCAGGCGCGTGCCCATCTCCAGCCGGTAGGGCTGCATCCGGTCGAGCGGGCGCAGCACGCCGTACAGGCCGGACAGGATGCGCACATGCTTCTGCGCGAAGCCAAGGTCATCGTCCGACAGGCTGGCCGCGTCGAACCCCTCGTACACATCGCCGTTGAAGGCGAGCACGGCCTGCTTGCTGTTGGCCGCGGTAAATTCCGGCGACCAGTCGCCGTAGCGGGTGGCGTTGAGCACCGCGAGCTTGTCGGAGACGTCCATCAGCGCCCCGATATCCTGCGGCGCGAGCTTGCGCAGACGCTCGATCAACACCGCCGAACGGTCGATAAAACGGGGCAGCGTATGGGTCTTCAGACGCGGGGGCGTCTCGTAGTCGAGCGACTTGGCAGGGGACAAGACGATGAGCATGGCAAAATCGCGGCAAACACAAAGGCCAGATTGTAACGAATGCACCCCGACTCTACCGCAGTACCCCTTAATTCCCCGCTGGCACCGCGGGTCGTGCTCGACTCCAACATCTGGGTCGACCTGCTGGTCTTTGCGGATCCGCACGTCGAGCCGATCCGGGCCGCCCTGGACACCGGCGCCATTGCCGCGGTGATCCGCGCCGATTGCCGCGAGGAGTTGCGCCGAGTGCTGGCTTATCCGCAATTTGCCCATTTTGGCGTCGATATTCCCGCCGCCATGGCCACGGTCGACCGGCTGACCGCCCTCCTTGCCATCCCGGAAGAAGCCGACATCGCGGCGGCCCGCCTGCCGCGCTGCCGCGATACCGATGACCAGAAGTTCATCGAGCTGGCGCACTTTGCCCAGGCCGCCTGCCTGGTCTCCAAGGACAAGGCCGTGCTCAAGCTCAAGGGCCGCCTACGCCGCCAGAGCGGCGTGGATATCCTGCTGCCCCAGGCCTTCGCCAGCTGGCTGGCCACGCGCGAGGAGGCCGCGGCACAGGCGCCGGCCGATCCCCGCTAGAATGCCAGCATCGTTTTCCGCCCATCCCGACCGCCCAGCCTGACGCAGCTTCCCATGCCCACGAACCTTTCCGCCCAGCCCGGCACCCTTGCTCCCCTCACGCCGCCGGCTTCGCGCCTGCCCAAGGTCGGCACCACCATCTTTACCGTGATGTCGGCGCTGGCCGCCGAGCGCAATGCCGTCAACCTCGGCCAGGGCTTCCCGGATTTCGACTGCGACCCGAAGATCGTCGATGCCGTCGCGCACGCCATGCGCTCGGGCCTGAACCAGTACCCGCCGATGGCGGGCGTGCCCAAGCTGCGCCAGGCCATCGCCGGCAAGATCGGCAAGCTGTACGGCCATGCCTACGACTGGGACAGCGAGATCACGGTCACCGCGGGCGCCACCCAGGGCATCCTGACCACCATCCTGTGCGCCGTGCATCCGGGCGATGAAGTGATCGTGCTGGAACCCTGCTACGACAGCTACATCCCCGCGATCGAAATGGCCGGTGGCAAGGTCGTGTCGGTGGCCCTCGACGCGCCGCACTTCCACATCCCCTTCGACCGCCTCGCCGCCGCGATCACGCCGCGCACGCGGATGCTGCTGATCAACACGCCGCACAACCCCACCGGCACCATCTGGCGCGCCGGCGACATGGATCGCCTGGCCGGACTGCTGGCGGGCACCGACATCCTGCTGCTGTCGGACGAGGTGTACGAGCACATGGTGTTCGACGGCCAGCCGCACCAGTCGGTATCGCGTCACCCCGAGCTGGCGCGCCGCAGCTTCGTGGTGTCGAGCTTCGGCAAGACCTACCACGTGACTGGCTGGAAAGTGGGCTATGTGGCAGCGCCGGCCGCGCTCTCGGCTGAGTTCCGCAAGGTGCACCAGTTCAATGTGTTCACGGTGAACACCCCGGTGCAGCATGGCCTGGCCGACTACATGGCGGACCCGGCGCCCTACCTGGACCTGGCGGCCTTCTACCAGGCCAAGCGCGACTTCTTCCGCGCCGGGCTGGCCGCCACGCGCTTCAAGCTGCTGCCGTCGGACGGCACCTACTTCCAGTGCGTGGACTATTCCGCCATCTCGGACATGAGCGAGGCGGATTTCTCGATGTGGCTCACGCGCGAGATAGGCGTGGCGGCGATTCCCGTCTCGGCCTTCTACTCGCAGCCGCGCGAGTCCGGCGTGGTGCGCTTCTGCTTTGCCAAGAAGGAAGAGACGCTGGCGCTGGCGCTAGCGCGGTTGAAGGCGCTGTAGCCACCGCTTTGGCCAGCGAAAAAAGCGCCCGCGGCATGCCGCGGGCGCTTTTCCTTGCTTTGTGCAAACCCTTCGCTTACTTCCGGCCGCTCAGCATCAGCTCGGTATTCACCTTGCGGTCCTCATTCACCTTCTGCACCGTCGGGCGCTCCGACATGCGCTTGAGGTACTCCTTGACCGGCAGGTCGGCCAGCATGTCCGTACCGTAGATGATCTTGGTGCAAGACGAGATCAGCGGAAAGTGCACCACCGCGGCGCAGTCCGCCAGCGTAAAGGTGTCGCCCGCCAGGTAGGGCGAGAACTTCGCCAGCTTGGCAAAGGCGGGGATATAGCGCTCCAGCAGCTTCTTCTGGCGTTCCTTGACGCCGTCGCTGACCTTGCCGCCGAAAAACGCTTCAGGGTAAAGCTCGCGCGCGGTCAGCTCCAGGTACAGCTCCAGGAAGGTCACCAGTTCGCGCACCTTGGCCGCCTCGTAAGGGCTGGCGGGCAGCAGCGGCGTTTGCGGGTAGGTCGCCTCGATGTAGGCGTCCAGTACTTCGGACTCGCATAGCGGGCCGTGATCGGTGATCATGTAGGGCACCTTGCCCAGAGGCGTGGCTTCGAGATCGGTCTTGCCGATCCAGGCCAGCTCCTCCTCGAACGGCAGGTTCTTTTCCAGCAAGGCCAGCTTGACCTTGTTGTAGTAGTTGCTGGCGGCAAAACCACAGAGTTTCAGCATGTCGTCTCTCTCCTCGTTATGGCGTGATTGGCAACCCACCGGGTGGATCGCGATGAAATCGGGGGCTAAGGTACCCTGCCCACACACAGGCAAGCAGGCATTGTGTGCCATGACAGACTCTGGCGGTCCGCATTGGCCGATCAGCGCACGCCGCCTGCATCGCCCCACTGTCGCGGATGATGCAAAAAACGTACGATCGTGCTAATTTAACCACACTTTTCTGGACGCACTATGAGCACTTTCACCATTGACTCGCTGGGCATCGTCGGCACCGGTGCCATGGGCCGGGGCATTGCCCAGATCGCCGCGCAGGCCGGGCTGACCGTCAGCCTGTACGATACCAACCCGCAGGCCGTGGCCGCCGCCCGGCAATACCTGCAGGATACCTTCGCCAAGCTGGCCGAAAAGGGCAAGATGAGCGCCGAGGACGGCGCCGCCGCGCTGGCCCGCGTGCTGCCCTGCAATGCGCTGGAAGATCTGGCCGGCTGCGACATGGTGCTCGAGGCCATCGTCGAGAAGCTCGAAGTCAAGCGCGACCTGGTGGCCAAGCTTGAAGCCATCCTGCGTCCGGATGCCGTGATTGCCTCCAACACGTCGTCGCTGTCGATCACCGCGATCGCCGTGGGCGCCAGGCAACCTGGCCGCATCGCCGGCTATCACTTCTTCAACCCGGTGCCGCTGATGAAGGTGGTCGAAGTGATCGACGGCCTGTCCGGCGACCCCGCCGTGGGCGACGCGCTGATGGCGCTGTCGCGCCGCCTGGGCCACACGCCGGTGCGCTGCAAGGACATGCCCGGCTTCATCGTCAATCATGCCGGCCGCGGCATGAACATCGAAGGCCTGAAGGTGGCGCAGGAAGGCGTGGCCGGGTTCGCCGACATCGACGCCATCATGCGCGAGCAGGCCGGCTTTCGCATGGGCCCCTTCGAGTTGATGGACCTGACCGGGCTCGACGTGTCGCACCCGGTGATGGAATCCATCTACAACCAGTTCTACCAGGAGCCGCGCTACCGCCCGTCGCCCATCACGGCGATCCGCTCGGTGGGCGGCCTGATCGGCCGCAAGGCCGGCGCCGGTTTCTACCGCTATGCCGACGGCCAGAAACAGCTGCCCGCCAGTGCCGCCGTGCCCACCGCGCGCCCGGCCAGCGTCTGGGTCAGCCACGCCGACGAGCGCGGCCACGCCATGGCCGTCAAGCTGATCAGTGCGCTGGGCATGACCACCGAAGCCGGCAACCAACCCTCCGCCGAGGCCCTGATCCTGGTCACGCCGCTGGGCCTGGATGCCACCACCTGCGCGCTGCAGGAAGGCCTGGACCCGACTCGCGTGGTGGCCATCGACACGCTGCTGCCGTTCGAAGCCACCAAGCGCCGCACCCTGATGACCACGCCGGCCACGACCGCCGCCATGCGCGAGGCCGCGCACGGCCTGTTCGGCAGCGACGGCGTGCCCGTGACCGTGATCCGCGACTCGGCCGGCTTCGTGGCCCAGCGCATCATCAGCTGCATCGTGAACATCGCCAGCGACATCGCGCAGCAGCGCATTGCCACGCCGGTGGATATCGACCTCGCCGTCAACCTCGGCCTGGGCTACCCCAAGGGCCCGCTGGCGCTGGGCGACGTGATCGGCCCGCACCTGGTGCTGACCGTGCTGCGCAACCTCGAACGCCTCACCGGCGACATGCGCTACCGTCCCAGCCCGTGGCTGTGGCGCCGCGCCGGCCTTGGCTTGTCGTTGCTGGCCGAAGAGCAGTAAAAACCGCGACCGCAGGCTGTTTTCTGGCCTGCGGTCGTTTCGTATCCGACACCGCGTTGCATCGTTGCATCGTTGCATTCGCGCATCCGCACAGGCCGCCATGACCGCACAGCTGCTATCCGAACGCGTCGACACCACCCTGGTGCTGACCATCTCGAACCCCGAGGCACGCAACGCGCTGCATCCGGACATCTACGCGGCCTCGCAGGAAGCGCTTGAGCTGGCCTCGCGCGACGACGAAATCCGCGCGGTGGTGATCACCGGGGCCGACGGCGTGTTCTGCGCCGGCGGCAACCTCAACCGCCTGCTCGGCAACCGCGCCAAGCCGCGCGAGGTGCAAGCCGAGAGCATCGAAGTCCTGAACCACTGGATCGAAACGCTGCACGCATTTCCCAAGCCGATCATCGCCGCCGTGGAAGGCCCCGCGGCGGGCGCCGGTTTCTCGCTGGTGCTCGCCTGCGATTTCGTGGTGGCCGCCAGCGACGCCAAGTTCGTGATGGCCTACGTCAATGTTGGCCTGACGCCTGACGGCGGCGGCTCGTACGAGCTGGCCCGCGCCCTGCCCCGCCAGCTCGCCTCCGAACTGATCATGGAAGGCAAGCCCGTGGATGCCGCGCGCCTGGCCCATTTCGGACTGGTCAACCGCGTGGTGCCGCCCGGCCAGGCGCTGACCGAAGCGCTGCGCCTGGGCGAATCGCTGGCCACGCGCTCGCCGCACGCCATGGGCCGCATCAAAGGCCTGATCAACCACGCCGCCACCGCCAGCCTGACCGAGCACCTGGCGGAAGAACGCGACAATTTCGTGGCCGCGCTGCATCACAAGGATGGCGGCGAAGGCATCGGCGCCTTCCTGGAAAAGCGCAAGCCGAACTACCGCTGAGCCGCCCTGCCCGCCGGGTTCGCCAACGAGCGCACCCGGCCTCGCAATGCCACGCCAACGATGCCCGCGCAGACGGGCACAGAAGCACAAGCACCGGAGACTTGCATGGAATTGCCGCCCTCGCCCCGCCGCCGCGTCTACCTGATGCGCCATGGCGCGGTGACCTACTTCGACGAGACCGGGCGCCCTGCGCTGCCCGAGCTGGTGCCGCTCAACGAGACCGGGCGCGAACAGGCCAGCGCGGCCGGCCGCGCCTTTGCCGCCGAGAACATCCGTTTCGACCGCATCATCGTCAGCGGGCTGCCGCGCACGGTGGAAACCGCCGAGCGCGTGCTGGCGGAGTTGCCCGGCATGACCGATGCCGCGATGGAAACCTGGCCCGAGCTGCAGGAAATCCGCGGCGGCAAGCTGCAAGGCATCAGCGACGACAAGCTGCGCGACGCCTTTATCGGCGCCTTTGAAGGCGAAGTGCCCGAAGACAAGCGCTTCCTCGACGGCGAGAGCGTGGGCGAATTCCTCGACCGCGTGCTGCCCGCGCTGCGCCGCCTGCGCGACGACCCGAACTGGGACACCGCCCTGCTGGTCCTGCATGGCGGCACCAACCGCGCCATCCTCTCCCACGCCATCACCTGCGGGCGCCGCGTGTTCTACGGCAGCCTGATGCAAACCGCCGGCTGCATCAATGTGCTGGACGTGGGCGACGATCCGCTGGACTGGGTGGTGCGCATGATGAATTACTCGCCGCCCACGCCCGTGCACAGCGGGTCGCGCCACACCACCATGGAAGTGTTGCTGCATCAATACCTGCGCTTTCGCGACCTGCGCGGGCCGGCCAGCTAGCCACGCCGCACAGAGATAGAGATAGAGATAGAGATAGAGATAGAGATAGAGATAAATCAGACAAGACAGACAAGATAGGCGTAATCGAATCTCGGAAAACCCGGAACATACCGAAAACACGGAGACAGCATGAGCACCAACGTTTCGAATTTCGAAGGCACCCGCGAGGTAGCCGAGCAGCAACGCTTTGACCTGGCCGCGCTGGAAGCCTGGATGCGCGAGCATGTTGCCGGCTTTGCCGGCCCGCTCTCCATCGAGCAGTTCAAGGGCGGCCAGTCCAACCCCACCTTCAAGCTGATCACGCCGGGCCAGACCTATGTGATGCGCGCCAAGCCGGGCCCCAAGTCCAAGCTGCTGCCTTCGGCCCACGCCATCGAGCGCGAATACCGCGTGATGGCCGCGCTGGCCGGCACCGATGTGCCGGTGGCCAGGATGTACGCGCTGTGCGAAGACGAAGCCGTGATCGGCCGCGCCTTCTACATCATGGAGTTCGTCGCCGGCCGCGTGCTGTGGGACCAGTCGCTGCCCGACATGACGCCGGCTGAACGCGCCGCCATCTACGACGAGATGAACCGCGTCATCTCCGCGCTGCACACCGTCGACTACCAGGCCATCGGCCTGGGCGACTACGGCAAGCCGGGCAACTACTTCTCGCGCCAGATCGAGCGCTGGACCAAGCAGTACAAGCTGTCCGAGACCGAGAGCATCCCGGCCATGGACTCGCTGATGGCCTGGCTGCCCGAGCATATCCCGCAGGAAGATGCCGATCTCACGTCCATCGTGCATGGCGACTACCGGCTGGACAACCTCATGTTCCACCCCACCGAGCCGCGCGTGCTGGCCGTGCTCGACTGGGAACTGTCCACGCTGGGGCACCCGATGGCCGACTTCGGCTACCACTGCATGAGCTGGCACATTGCCCCGGGACAGTTCCGCGGCATCGCTGGCCTGGACCATGCCGGGCTTGGCATCCCTGACGAGGCCACGTACCGCCGCACCTACGAGCAACGCACCGGCCGGCCGATCACCGGCGACTGGAATTTCTACCTGGCGTTCAGCATGTTCCGGATTGCCGGCATCCTGCAGGGGATCATGAAGCGCGTGGTGGACGGGACGGCTTCCTCGGCGCAGGCCGCGGATGCCGGAAAGCGTGCCCGGCCGATGGCGGAAATGGGCTGGGAGTACGCAAAAAAGGCAAAGCAATAACCATCTGGCGCTTCGCCGGGATCATCAGGAAACCTCTTTCCCCATCGTGGGGAAAGAGGTTTTTTTACGAGGCAAGTTATCGTATCAGATGATGTGTAGACCTGTTTTCGGCCACAACCTCACTGCGACACGCACCCGACCTGCCACCCATCTCGCCTGAAATCCCGCCAGAAAAATGCCCTGGACCCGCTCAGGACTTCCCGCTATGATCCAACACATACGACAACATACAACAACATACGACGAATACAAAACCGGAGACAACACCAATGCCTAGCAGCCGCCGCACCTTCCTGACCCAACTTTCGACCCTGGGCGCAACCGCCACGCTGGGCAGCCTCGGCGCAGCCGGCACGCTGCTCTCGTCCCCGGCGAAAGCCGCCGACTGGCCTACCCGCCCGATCCGGCTGGTTGTCCCCTATCCCGCCGGCGGCTCCTCCGACATCATCGCCCGCCTGATCAGCCGCCAGCTCGGCGAAGCCCTCGGCCAACCCATCGTGGTGGACAACCGCCCGGGCGCCAACGGCAATATCGGCGCCGCCATGGTCGCGCAGGCCGGCACCGACAATCACACGTTGCTGCTGTGCGATGTCGGCGCGCTGGCCATCAGCCCGTCCGTCTACACCAAACTCACGTTCGATCCGGGCAAGGACCTGAAGGGCGTTTCCATGCTGGCGTATTCGCCGCATTTGCTGGTGGTCCATCCCTCGGTGCAGGTCAGCAACCTCAAGGAACTGGTGGACCTGTCCAAGCGCACCCAGCTCAACTTCGCCGTGACCGCCATCGGCAGCGCGCCGCACCTGGCGGGCGTGGCGGTGGCGCAGGCTACCGGCGCCAAGTGGCAGTACGTGCCTTACAAAGGCGGTGCGCAAGCGGTGGCCGATACCGTGGGCGGCACCGCCCAGGTGCTGATGAACGGCATGCTGGCGACGCTGCCCCAGGTGCAG
The DNA here is from genome assembly GCF_054515855.1 of Cupriavidus sp. PET2-C1. Taxonomy (NCBI): domain Bacteria; kingdom Pseudomonadati; phylum Pseudomonadota; class Betaproteobacteria; order Burkholderiales; family Burkholderiaceae; genus Cupriavidus; species Cupriavidus sp. PET2-C1. The sequence goes on along the minus strand of NZ_CM137259.1, from coordinate 1,338,926 downwards.
GCCGGCAAGCTGAAGGTGATCGCGGTGTCCAAGAAGACGCGCATGCCGCTGGTGGGGCAAGTGCCGACCATTGCCGAGCAAGGGGTGCCGGGCTTCGAGTCTGGCACCTGGCAAGGCGTGATGGCGCCGGCGGGCATGCCCGATGCGCTGGTGGCACGCATCAGCAGCGAACTGATCCGCATCATCCGCTCGCCGGAAGTGCGCGCGCAGCTCGCCGGTCAGGGTGCGGAAGTGGTGACCATGACGCCGCCGGAAACCAACAAGTTCTTCAGCGCCGAGCGTGCGCGCTGGGCAACCGTGGTGAAGCAGGCCGACATCAGGCTCGACTGACCCGCACGCGGGTCCTGGCAAGTTCTGACTTTTTTTGATCGCGCTTAACCCCATGCGCCAGGCTGCCTCGTTTCACTGACAGCGCCCTGCCGCCGGCATCGCCGGCGCGGCCCTTCAGGAGAAAAGAACATGCTTAAGCGCTTGGGAGCCTTGGCCATTGCCTTTGCGGTGGCCGCCTGCGGTGGTCATTCCACCACCGCCCCTACCCCGCCGGATTTGCCCGCGCGCGCCGACAACGCGGCACCAGCCACGCAGCCGGTGGCGCCACCCCCGGTTGCCCCGGCCGCTCCCGTGCAGGCCGTGCCCACCGTGCCCACCGTACCCATGGCAGAGGCGCGCGACACCGCGTCTGCCGCCAAGGAGGCGGTCGCCGGTGCCGTGGCCAATGCATACGCGCCTGCCATGCGCACCATGCCTGCGGCGCCCATGACCCTGATGGCACGCCCCATGCCCTACCCGCAGCCGCAGCCCGGGCCAGACCGTGAGCGCTATGGCGCCATCGACGAGAACGGCGTGCAGCAGGTAGCGCAAGCGCCTGTCTCCACCTTCAGCATCGACGTCGACACCGGCAGCTACAGCAATGTGCGCCGCCTGCTCAATGCCGGCCGCCTGCCGCCGGCCGACGCGGTGCGCGTGGAGGAGATGGTCAACTACTTCCCGTACGACTACGCGCAGCCGCGCGACGGCCGCCCCTTTGCCGTGCACGCTGACGCCGCGCCCGCGCCATGGCAAGCGCGCAACGTGCTGCTGCGCATCGGCATCAAGGCGGCCGACGCGGCGCGCGACAGCCTGCCGCCAGCCAACCTGGTCTTCCTGGTCGATGTGTCGGGGTCGATGTATTCGCCCGACAAGCTGCCGCTGCTGAAGTCCTCACTCAAGCTGCTGACCAACGCGCTGCGTGCGCAGGACCGCATCACGCTGGTGACCTACGCCAGCGGCACGCGCGTGGTGCTGCCGCCGACCTCAGGCAACGACAAGGCAACCATCTCGTCGGCCATCGACTCCCTGGTAGCGGGCGGCTCGACCGCCGGCGCGAGCGGCATCGCGCTGGCCTACCAGGCCGCGCAGCAGAGCTTTATCGCGGGCGGCATCAACCGCGTGCTGCTAGCCACCGATGGCGACTTCAACGTGGGCATCACCGACTTCCGCCAGCTCAAGGCCCTGGTCGCGGAGAAGCGCAAGTCCGGCGTTTCGCTGTCCACGCTGGGCTTTGGCACCGGCAACTACAACGACCAGCTGATGGAGCAGCTGGCCGACGCGGGCGACGGCGCCTACTCGTACATCGACAACCTGATGGAAGGCCAGAAGGTGCTGGTGGAAGAGTTCAGCTCCACGCTGGCGACGGTGGCGCGCGACGTCAAGATCCAGGTCGAGTTCAACCCCGCCACGGTCAAGGAATACCGCCTGATCGGCTATGAAAACCGCGCGCTCAAGCGCGAGGATTTCAACAACGACCAGCTCGACGCCGGCGACATCGGCGCTGGCCACACCGTGACAGCGCTCTATGAGCTGACGCTGGCGGGCCAGCCCGGCCTGATCGACCCGCTGCGCTACCAGCCGGCCAGCCCAGCCGCCCAGCCGGGCAAGGGCACCGCTGGCGAGCTGGCCCACATCAAGCTGCGCTACAAGCTGCCGCAGGCGCAAGCCAGCGAGCTGATCGACCTGCCCGTGCGGGACAGCGCGGTGCGGCCGCTGGCGCAGGCCGACGACGCTTTCCGCTTCGCCGCCGCGGTAGCCGGCTTCGGCCAGGTACTGCGTGGCGGCAATCATGTCAATGGCTGGACCTACGCCGACGCGCGCAGCCTGGCGCTCGGCGCGCGCGGCACCGACCGCTTTGGCTACCGCGGCGAATTCATCAAGCTGGTCGACCTGGCGCAGGCCCTGTCGACGCGCGCCCCGCTGGCACAAGGCGGCGAGCCTGCCAGGGAGCCGCCACGCTGAGGCCGCCTTGCCCACCATCCGCCGGGTTGCCCGCGCGCACGCACCCGGCACGGACAGCCCCTCGCAGCGGCGCGCGGGGCTGTCATCAGACTAGCTCCGAGAAACCTCGCCATTCATGGCGGGGAGCGAAAGGAACGCCGCCGCCAGGTGGCATTCCCACGTTAGAATGTGCGGCATGATTCTTGTCTACCGCTACCGGGTGAAGTCGCTCAACGGCCTGCTCAACAAGCAGAGCCGAGCGGTGAACTACGTCTGGAACTTCTGCAATGACACGCAGAAGCACGCGCTCAAATGGGGTAAGAAGTGGCCGAGCGGGTTCGATCTGAACGTGCTGACCACCGGCAGCAGCAAGGAGCTCGGCGTCCATTCCGGCACGGTCAACGCGACGTGCGAGCAGTACGCGAAATCGCGCAGCCAGCATCGCCGTCCTTACCTGCGATACCGCGGCAGGAAGTGCCTCGGATGGTTGCCCCTGAAGGGCCGGGATCTGAAACGAGAGGGCGAGGCGTTTCGCTTTGCCGGCAATACCTTTCGCGTGTTCAACAGCCGCCTGTTGCCCGAAGGCAAGATCAAGGACGGCACAAACTTTGCGCAGGATTCGCGCGGGAACTGGTTTCTCAACATCGTGATAGAGGTTGCTGATGTGCCGGCACGCCCGATTCAAGCTGGCGTCGGCATCGACCTTGGTTTGAAGGACTTCGCCACGCTCTCGACCGGCGAGAAGCTCTCCAATGACCGGTTTGGCCGGCATGCCGCCGAAAGACTGGCCAAGGCGCAGCGTGCGCGAAAGCACAAGCGGCATATCGCCAAGCTGCATGCCAAGGTGGCGAATGCCCGCGCCGACTTCCAGCACAAGCTCGCGCTCGATCTCGTCCGGCGCTTCGATTACATCGCAGTCGGCAACGTGTCGGCTTCGAAACTTGCCAAAACCAAGATGGCGAAGAGCGTCTACGACGCATCCTGGTCGTCCTTCCGGGACAAGCTCCGCTACAAAGCGATTGCGCACGGGGCCACGTTTGAGGAAGTGAACGAAAGTGGTTCTACCCAGTCCTGTTCGGCGTGCGGTTCGAAAGACAGCACGACGCGGCCGAAAGGTATCGCAGGACTGCGAATAAGAGAGTGGACCTGTAGTCGCTGTGGTGTCGTGCATGACCGTGATACCAATGCTGCGCTGAACATTCTCCGATGCGGACGTGCATCGCCAGGTGTGGGAATCCCCTGCCTTTAGGCCGGGGAGGACGTCAAATACTCCCGCGCATGCATGCCTCCTCACCTGGCGCCCCGCCATCCCAATCCTCTGCCGGGCTGTCCGCACTGCCGGATACCGACCTGATGCTGCTGGTCGCCAACGGCCTGATCGAGCAACCGGTGGCCGAGCTGTTCCGCCGCCACAACGCGGCGCTGTACAACTACGTGGCCTGGCTTTGCCAGGGCAACACCGGCGAGGCCGAGGACGTGACCCAGAAGACCTGGGTCAAGCTGATGACCCGCTGTGCGGACTACCAGCCCAGCGCGGCCCTGCGCACCTTCCTGTTCCAGATCGCGCGCAATACCTGGCTGGACCAGTTGCGCGGCGCCTACGAGCGCCAGCGCGACACGCTCGACGAGACGCACCTCGCCATGCCTGCCGACGACCTCAGCCCCGAGGCCGAGGCGCAGTTGCGGCAGAACCTGCAGGGCGTGCGGCAAGCGCTGCTGGCGCTGCCGGCGGCGCAGCGCGAGGTGATCGTGCTGCGCTTCTTCAGCGAGATGAGCGTGGAGGACATCGCCCTGACGCTGGGCGAGAAGTTCGAGACCATCAAGAGCCGGCTGCGCTACGCCTTTGCGCGGCTGCGCGAGAACCTGGTGGCCACGGCGTCGCAGGAGCGGCTGCCATGAGCGCGGACGAACGCTTCATCGCCGGCGAGGACCGGCTCGCGGCATTGCTGCGCGCGTTGCCTGCGTTTGTACCGCCCGCCTCGCTGGAGGCCTCGGTGATGGCCGCGGCGCGTGCGGAGCAGGCCGCGCGCAACGCGCCAGCGCCGCTGCCGCCGGCCTCGCTGCCGGCCAAGGTGCGCGCCTACGCTGAACAAGCCGAGGCGCCCGCGGACGACGAAGAACTGGATTTCACGCCGCCGGCGGGATTGCAGGCATCGGTCATGGCGGAGGCCGCGCGGATGCAGGCGGCGCAGGCCACGCGCCGCGATGCCGTGCTGGAGGAAGTCCGGCGCGGCGATGCGCCGCAAAGCGTGCTTGGGGCGCCTGTCAGCGAGGCTGCGCAGGCGTGGCTGCGTGAACAGGCGCTGCCCGCGCAAGCAGCCGCAGGCGGAGAACCAACCGGCAAGCCGCCCCGTGCCCGCCCCGCACGGCGCTGGTGGCCCGCGCTGGGCGCGCTCGCCGCCACCCTCGGCGTGGGCGTCCTGTCGCTGCAGATCGTCATGCGCCAGCTTGACCTGCGCAACGGCGAAATCACGTTGCCAGCCCAAACCCCGGCCCCCGTGGCGGACACTGCGGACACGGCGGCAAACAAGACGGCAAAGCAGGCGGAGCCCGCCAAGCCGGTTGCACAAGCGGCGGTGCAGCCGGCGGCTCCGGCTCCGGCCCCAACTCCGCAAGCAGAATCCGCGGGACAGCCAGCATCGCCGCGCGCGGACGCGCCAGCGCCTCCGGCCGCCGCTCAAGCCGCTCAAGCCGCGCAGCCTGCGCCTGCACAGGCCAGCCCGCCCGCCACGGCGAACGCACAGCCCCTGCGCCCGCCGCCCGCCGAGGTACAGGCCAAGGCCGCGCCGCGCGAGCCGGACCGGCTGGCAGAACAGCGTGCATCGGAACCCAGGGAAAGCGCGGTAGGCACGACCGGCTCACTCTCTGCCGGCGCGCCTCCCGCCGCGGCGGCGGCGCCTGCGGTACGTGCGCCGGCACCCATGGCATCCATGGCGCCGCCAGCCCCGATCGCGGCCATCGCGCCGATCGCACCCATCGCACCCATTGCCCCGATCGCCCCACCGGCGCCAGCGCCCACCATCGATGCACCCAGGCTGGCACTGCGCGCCAGCCCGTCGCAGCAGGCCGATGCGGCACGCGCGCCCGCGCCTGCCGCACGCGTGCAAAGAGTGGGAACGTTGACGATGAGCTTGCGGGAAGAACCACAGCTAGCGGTGGAGCGCCTGCTGTCCGGCCCGTCGGGGGCGGAGCCCGCCGCCGGGGCGCAGCTTGCGCTGCGTGTCACGGCGTCGGCGCCGGCCAGTCCCGAGGTCAGGGCGTGGGTCGAGCGGCTATGGCAGGCCGTGCCGGCGCAATACCGGCCGCCGCTGCCCTACGCGGTGCAGGCCGACAGCACCTTGCCGCCAGCCACCGTGCGCATCGAGCGCCAGCCCGACAGCGCATCCTGGTAGGCGCAGGGGACGAGCCTGGGCGCACTCAGTCCTGCGCCACCTCGCCCACACCACCGCCAAGCGAGTTGATCACCGCCAGCAGTTGCTCGCGCAGCCAGCGATTGGCGCCATCGTTCTCGCCGCCGGCATGCCAGTACAGGTGAAGCTCCAGCGTAGGCACCTTGAAGGGCAGCGAGAGCAGGCGGTTGGCATACGGCTCGTTGGCGATGCGCGCGTAGCGCAGCGGCAGCGTGGCCAGCAAGTCGGTGCAGCTCACCACCCGGCAGGCTGCGGCGTAATGCTGGCAGCGCAACCGCACCCGGCGCGTCAGGCCCATGCGGTGCAGCGCCTGGTCTTCCAGGCCGGCCCCGCGCCGGCGCGACGACACGTGCACATGCTCGGCGGCCAGGTAGCGCTCCAGGGTCAGCTCCTTCTTCATCAGCGGATGGTCGCGGCGGGCCAGCACCACCATCGGGTCGGCCATGAAGGGCGCGTGATGGATGGCAGGTGACACCGGCAGCAGGATATCGACGGCCGCGTCGAGCGTGCCGGCCAGCAGCTCCGACTCCATCTCGCGCCGGTCAAAGCGGATCGCCGCGATCTCCACCTGCGGCGCCACCGCGGTCACGCGCGCCATCAGGGGCGGCAGCAGGGTGGACTCCAGCGCATCGCGCATGCCGATGGTGAAGCGGCGCACCGTGGCCGCCGGATCGAAATGCGGCGTGTCCTGCAAGGTGCGGGCAAAGGATTGCAGGGCCGTGCGCACCTCGGCTGCCAGCGAGCGTGCCAGCGGCGTGGGCGCCATGCCCTGCCCCCGCCGCTCGAACAGCGGGTCGTCAAACAAGATGCGCATGCGCCCCAGCGCGTGGCTGACCGCGGGCTGGGTCAGGTTAAGCTGGCGGGCGGCGGCCGTGATGCTGCCTTCGCTATAGATAGCGTCGAACACCACGAAGAGATTCAGGTCGATGCGGGATAGCTGCATGACGGGCATTCTGTCATGGAATGCACGGTATTGATACTGTCAAATCCAGAAAATTCATTTTTCTAATTACCAGGATTGCGGTACAGTCCTCTCCAGTCGGCGCAAACCGCGTCCGCCGGTGCCGGAAACGGCCCACCGCAACCCGCGGCGGCCCAACCGATGCCGGCCTCATTCAGAGGTGGAGGAGACAACATGCAATTCGAGTACACCCCCAAGGTCAAGGAAATGCAGGCTCGCCTGCTGGCCTTCTTCGACAAGCACATCTATCCGAACGAGAAGCGCTTCTACGCCGAAATCCAGGCCAACCGCCAGGCCGGCAACGCCTGGGTCCCGACCAAGGTGATCGAGGAACTCAAGCCGCTGGCGCGCGAAGCCGGCCTGTGGAACCTGTTCCTGCCCCATTCCAAGCGTGCCCCGGAAGGCCTGTCCAACCTGGAATACGCACCGCTGTGCGAGATCATGGGCCGGGTACCCTGGTCGGCCGAAGTCTTCAACTGCGCGGCACCCGATACCGGCAACATGGAGACGCTGGAGCGCTACGCGTCGGAAGAACTCAAGGACAAGTGGCTTGAGCCGCTGCTGCGCGGCGAGATCCGCTCGGCCTTCCTGATGACCGAGCCGGCCGTGGCTTCGTCGGACGCCACCAACATCTGCTGCAGCATCCGCCGCGATGGCGACGAATACGTGATCAACGGCACCAAATGGTGGTCGTCGGGCGCGGGCGACCCCCGTTGCGAGGTCTATATCGTGATGGGCAAGACCGACCCGGAAGCGGGCCGTCACGAGCAGCAATCGATGATCGTGGTGCCGGCCGATACCGCGGGCATCACCATCAAGCGCTTCCTGCCGGTGTTCGGCTACGACGACGCGCCGCACGGCCACATGGAGATCGAGCTGAAGGACGTGCGCGTGCCGGCAGCCAACATCCTGCTGGGCGAAGGCCGCGGCTTCGAGATCGCCCAGGGCCGCCTCGGCCCGGGCCGCATCCACCACTGCATGCGCAGCATCGGCGTGGCCGAGCGCGCGCTGGAACTGCTTTGCAAGCGCGCCCTGTCGCGCGTCGCATTCGGCAAGCCGGTGGCCGCCCAGGGCGTGACGCGCGAGCGCATCGCCGAAGCCCGCTGCGAAATCGAAATGGCGCGCCTGCTGACGCTCAAGGCCGCCTACATGATGGATACCGCTGGCAACAAGGTGGCCAAGGCCGAGATCGCCATGATCAAGGTCGTCGCCCCCAACATGGCGCTGAAGGTGATCGACTGGGCCATCCAGGTGCACGGCGCCGCGGGCGTCTCGGACGAATTCCCGCTGGCCAACTGGTGGGCGCACCAGCGCACCCTGCGCCTGGCCGACGGCCCGGACGAGGTGCACCGCAACGCCATCGCCAAGCTGGAGCTGGCCAAGCACATGGGCATAAGCTCGGACGACATCAGCATGCCGGTGGCACGCGGCTTCTAAGCCGCAACGAGCCGCAATCCGCCACAACCTGTCACAACTGGTCTCGCTGCCGGCCCTGCTGGCAACATGGAAAACGCGCAGCCAGTCTGCGCGTTTTTTTCTTCTGTGCTTAAATCGCGCGGTTCGCCATGCCAGTGGTTGATGTGGCGATTCACCGATTGCACGATCGCAGCCAGGAGCCCTTCCCGATGATCGACATCTACAGCTGGCCCACGCCCAACGGCCACAAAATCCACATCATGCTCGAGGAGTGCGGCCTCGCGTACAAGGTCCACCCCATCAATATTGGCGCCGGCGACCAGTTCGGCGAGGACTTCCTCAAGATCAGCCCGAACAACAAGATCCCGGCCATCGTCGACCCCGACGGCCCGGACGGCAAACCCATCTCGCTGTTCGAGTCCGGCGCCATCCTGCTTTACCTCGCCGGCAAGACCGGCAAGTTCCTGCCCGAGGACGTGCGCGGCAAGTACGACGCGCTGCAATGGCTGATGTTCCAGATGGGCGGCGTCGGCCCGATGCTTGGCCAGGCGCACCATTTCCGCATGTATGCGCCACAGCAGATCGAGTACGCCATCAACCGCTACACCAACGAGGCCAAGCGCCTGTACGGCGTCATCGACAAGCAATTGTCGGAACATGCCTGGCTGGCCGGCAGCGAATACTCCGTGGCGGATATCGCGACCTTCCCGTGGCTGCGCAGCTGGCAAAACCAGGGCGTGGAGCTGGACGACTATCCGCACCTGAAACGCTGGTTCCTCGAGATCGCCGAGCGGCCCGCGGTGAAGCGCGGCGTCGCGGTGCTGGCGCAGGAACGCAAGCCGCTGAGCGGCGACAAGGAGCGGGAAGTCCTGTTCGGCGCCACGCAGTACCAGCGCCGCTGAGCAGCCCGCCCGCGCGGCCATGGCGCAAGGCGGTCAATGCAGGGAAACCACCTGCATCTCGCCAGCGCCGGCCACGCGCGCCGGCGCCTGCAGGCAGCACAGCAGGCTCGCCACGGGATGCAGCGCCTCGATCCGGTACGCCTCGTCGGGATCCGGCGCGAAGACCATGCCGGGCTGCAGGTACGCCACCTGCCGCTCGACGTGCGGCCATGGCGAATGCCACTGCAGGCATAGCGTGCCCGCATGGCAGGCCGCCCAGTTCAACCCGCCCGCGCGCAGGCGCAGCGCCCATTCAGGCTCGCCCTCGGCCAGCGAGACAAAAGCCGCGTTCGCGCGCGGCACGCCATCCGCGCCGCGCCGTGCGCCATCGGCCTGCCAGAGATCCGCCTGGCCCACGGCAAAGGCATCGTAGCTGCTGGTCACGCCCGCCCCCACCAACCCGACGGCATTCGGGTCCAGGATCGCACGGATCAATACCGTGTCCTGCAGCACCGCCAGATGCACGCGCTCGGCCTGGCGCAGCGCATACACGCCGCCCACCGACACCAGCACCGGCTCGCCGCCTACCGGAGTCACCTTGATCGTGCCGTGCAGGCAAGCCCACCACTCGGCGCGCGTCGTGACAACGCTGGCCTGCATCGCGCCTTGCCGCAAAAAGACGTAGTCCCCACTGCTGCCCAGGCCGGCGGCTTCCGGCACCACCCTCACCTGCAGGCCCACGCGCAACTGCGACGCGGTTCCGCCTGTCAGGATTTCGCCGCGCATCTGCGCGTCGAACAACGAAAAAATGCGCATGGCACCCACTCTCCACGTAATGGAAAAATACAGCGCCGCGCTTCCCCGGGGATTTGAGTGCCTCTATGTCGAGGTCGTGATCTTTTTTGGCCTGGTGCCTCGCTGCCTTAACAAGATGCCGAGGCGGAGCGCCTCGTTCCTTGTGGCTGCGGAACCCATTCGTAACATTTGGACAAGTTCCTACCCTTCGCCGGCGGGCATCATCCGCAGGTTACCGGCAACGCGTTGGCGCCGCACTTCGTCTGCCACGCAACGACGTCCGGCGACGTGCGACTGCATACGATGACATGCGATGAGTGCGATGAGTGCCAGCCCAGTTACCTATAGTGCGTACTACTATAAGGCGTCGCTACAAAGAGGTCAAACCCTTAGCCTCGATCCGATCTCAATCACGTATAGAGCCATGGTCGCCGATCCCCTCAAGCTCTTCGGGCTGCACCTTGCCGAGCTGCGCAAACAACGTGGCTGGTCACAGGAAAAGCTCGCTCTCGAAAGCGGCATGGCGCGCTCCTACCTCAGCGGTATCGAGCGCGGCGTGCGCAATGTCTCCTTGATCAATATCTGCGCGCTGGCCGGCACGCTGGGCGTGGACGCCAGCGAGATGCTCAACTTCAGCGAGGCCGACAGCAGCGGCCGCGGCGGCGCGCTCGTCCTGGAACAACGCTGCGCCGAGTTCAACATCACGCCGGCACAGCGTGTCACGGTGCGCCATATGGCCTTGATGACCGATGCAGAGCAGGATGTGATCGCATCGGTGGCGCGCACGATCGCCGTCAGGGCCATGCAGGCCTGACGGCGCCGGATTCAACTGGCGCTGGCGGGCGCGTCCATTGCCAGCAGTTCGGCAAAGCGCGCTGCGTCGAGATTGGACCCGCACACGATCAGCGCGACCTTCTTGCCCGCCAGCGTCTGGCGCAGGGGCCCCAGCAGCGCCGCGGTGGACACCGCGGTAGCGGGCTCCGTGGCCAGCTTCATATCGCGATAGAGGATGCGCATGGCCGCGCGTATCGCCTCGTCGGAAACGCGCACCATGCCGTCGACAAACTGGCGGCACACGCCGTAGCTGTAGTCCAGTGCATAAGGCGCGCCCAGGCTGTCGGCAATCGTCGTGACGCGCTCCAATGCTTGCGGCCGTCCGGCCTCGAAGCTGCGGTTCATGGCATCGGCGCCCTCCGGCTCGACCCCATAGACCCGGCAAGCCGGATTGATCTGCTTGACCGCCGCGGCAATGCCGCCGCACAGGCCGCCGCCGCCCACCGGCACCACCACCGCATCCAGCCCAGCCACCTGGCGCATCAGCTCAAGCCCGACCGTTGCGGTGCCCTGCGCGATCAGCGGGCCGTCGTACGGGTGCACCATGGTGCGGCCTTCGTCGGCCACCAGCTGCAACGCGCGGTCAAAAGCGGCATGCACGTCCGGCAGCAACAGCACCTCGGCGCCCGCCTCTCGGCAGGCCGCCACGCGCGCGGGGCTGGCGGTGGCCGGCATGGCCAGCTTGGCGCCGACGCCGGCCACCTTGGCCGCATAGGCCACCGCCATGGCATGGTTGCCGGCGCTGGCCGCTACCACGCCGCGCGCCCGCGCAGCGGCATCCATCTGCTCGATGCTGTTGAGCGCGCCACGCACCTTGAAGGTGCCGGTGATCTGGAACAGCTCCAGCTTGAGCCAGACCTCCGTGCCGGCATCGAGTTGCAGTGCCGCACCGGTCTGCCAGCGCCACACGGGCGTCTCCAGCACCTTGTCTTGCAGGCGCCGCGCGGTGCTCTGGATTTCGGGCAGCGAGGGATAGCGGGCGTGCGCGCGCAGGTCGGAAAGATCGGACATCGGGTGTTCTCCATCGAATCGGTTGGTCGCGTGCAGGCCCTATGGCCGTGCACGGCAAGGGAGGGACCACGGGCCACCGAGCACCAGCCAAAGCCGCAGCTCAGCGACCCCGGATAATTCGAATAATGGAGAACGAGAAGGAAATCGACGCGGAAAGCGACGACAGGCCGGACATGGAGGCAACCCCGACCGGCAGCTCGGCACCCACGCATGCAGCAGCGCCACCGGTATCGGTGGTACGGCACAGCGAAGAAGGGGCGAGCGATTGGAACGTCATGGAGCGGCAAGTATGCCACAAGCCGCAGCGTTGTGGCGGCATGCGTACGCGGCTGCGGCAGTCCGGCGTTACACGCCCAGCATGCCCTGGCGCTCGATGAAGGCGATCACCTCGTCAAGCCCTTGCCCCGACTTCACGCTGCCCATCACGAACGGGCGCGCGCCGCGCATCTTGCGCGCATCGCTTTCCATCACTTCCAGGTTGGCGCCAACATAGGGGGCCAGGTCGGTCTTGTTGATCACCAGCAGGTCCGACTTGGTGATGCCCGGTCCGCCCTTGCGCGGGATCTTCTCGCCACCGGCCACGTCGATCACGTAGATGGTCAGGTCCGACAGCTCCGGGCTGAAGGTGGCCGCCAGGTTATCGCCGCCGGACTCGATGAAGACGATGTCGGCATCGGGAAACTTGCCCAGCATGCGGTCGACCGCTTCCAGGTTGATCGAGGCATCCTCGCGGATCGCGGTGTGCGGGCAGCCGCCGGTTTCCACGCCCATGATGCGCTCCGCCGGCAAGGCGCCGGAGATGGTCAGCAGGCGCTGGTCTTCCTTGGTGTAGATATCGTTGGTGATGGCGACCAGGTCATAGCGCTCGCGCATGGCCTTGCACAGCATCTCCAGCAAGGTGGTCTTGCCGGAACCGACGGGGCCGCCCACGCCGACGCGCAACGGAGGATTCTTCTTGGTACGAGCCTGGGTCATGGTGGACATCTTGTCTTGGGGAATCGTTTGCATGCTGCCGTGGTTCGCTTCAGGAACGGAACAGCCGCGAGTACTGCGTCTCATGGCGCGCGGACAGCAGCCCGAGCATCGGGGAAAAAGTGGACAGCAGCGGCGGCTCGGCATAGGCGCGCCGCACGGCCTCGTCGACAGTCTCCTGCACCGCGGGATGCAGCCGGCGCAGGATGTGCTGCCCGGCCACCTGCCCCAGCGGCACCGCCTTGAGCGCCGCCGACACCTGGTTCTCCGCCCAGCTGAAGCAATAAGCCGCCAGGCCATCGCGCTCGTTCACATCCAGCGCCACGCAAGCTGCGGCAAAGGCAGTAGGCAGGCACACCGGCGACAACGCCGCCAGCTGCGCGCGCAGTGCGGCATCGCCCCACTCCATCTGCGCCACCAGCCGCGCCAGCGACCAGCCCATCTGCTCCGTCTCCAGCCGCAACTCGGCGCTTTCGCGCGTGGCATGGAACCAGTCGTTCCATGCGGCCAGGCGCGTTGCATCCAGCGCGCGCCACTGGCGATACAGCAGCAGCCACACGGGCGCTTCGCACTGCGCCTGCACGTCCAGCAGGTTGCTGCGCACCCACTGCTCCGCGCTGCCGGCATCGCGCACCATGCCGCACTCGATAGCGGCCTCCAGCCCTTGCGAATAGCTGAAGCCACCGATCGGCAGCGCCGGCGAGGCGAGATGCAGCAGGGAGATGAGTTGGGAGAGCTGGGTCATGGGCGCTTCCGCATAAGGCGCTGACTTGCGTCGCCCGGGGACTCGGAGGCCGCAGGCTTCGGCGAGCGCCCGCCCTCTCCCCCGACCCCTCTCCCGCGAGCGGGAGAGGGGAGCGTTGGCGAGGCGGACGATATCGATCTAGCATGCTCCGATGCGCGGCCGGTTTGCTCCCCTCTCCCGCTTGCGGGAGAGGGGCTGGGGGAGAGGGCGGGCGCATCCATGTGCCCCAGCTCCAAAACTACGTCACGCACTCTTTCCAACACGGCATCCGTTTGCGCCAGCACTTCGTTGTTCCAGAAACGCAAGAGTGTATAGCCGCTGCGCTCGAACCACGCGTCGCGCGCGACATCGGACGCATCACCATGTTGCCCGCCGTCAGCCTCGATCACCAGCTTCAATTCCATGCACACGAAGTCGGCAATAAAAGGGCCGATCTGCTTCTGGCGTTTGAACTTGAGGCCCATGAAGCGATAGGCGCGCAGGCGATACCAGAGTCGCTGCTCGGCATCGGTCTGGCTGGCACGGAGCAATTTGGCGAACTGGGGCTTCGGCACACGCTCACCCTCCTCCCCGCTCACGCAAGCGGGAGAGGGGTGTTCAGGCATCGGAGGTTGGGTGCGCGGTGGCTTGCTCATGCGTGTGGGACAAAGCCTCAGTGCTTGTGCCCGCAGTTCTCGTCATGCACATGCGGCGCATGGTCGTGGCCATGTTTGTGGCCGTGATCATGACTGTGCGCATGGCCATGATCGTGATCGTGATCATGCCCATGATGCTCATGGAACACTGCCTGCGCCGCGGCATAGTCCTCAGCAAATGTCGCATCGTGCCCATGCTTGTGCCCACCGCCGTAGGCGCCCGCTTCCGGCTCGAATGGCAGTTCCGCGCGTTCGGCCTGCACGCCGAGGCGGGCCAGCATGTCCGCGAGCACCGGGTCGAATTCCAGGCGCAGGTAGTCGCGGCCCACTTCCACCGGCGTGTGGCGATTGCCGAGGTGGTAGGCCGCGCGCATCAGTGCCTGTGGATCGCTGGCACCGACTTGCAGCACGGACTCCGGCGCGGCCTGCACTTCGACAAAGACGCCGCCTTCGGTGACCAGCAGGTCGCCGCCGCGCAGCACGGTGCCGCGCGCAAGGAACAGCGCCACTTCTTCGCCGTTGTCGAGCGTGGCGCGCAGGCGGCTTTTGCTGCGTTCGGAAAAAGGCAGCACCAGCTTGGGCGCGCGGCGCACCAGCACGGCGGCGATGCCGTGCGGGGCGGCGAGATGTTTGTCGATCTTTTGCAAAGCGGCCCTTCAGAAGAGGAAATAACGCTGCGCCATCGGCAGTACGGTAGCCGGCTCGCAGATCAGCAACTGGCCGTCGGCCACCACCTGGTAAGTCTCGGGATCCACCGTGACGTTCGGCTGCCAGTCATTGTGCACCATGTCGCGCTTGCCCACGGTGCGCGTGCCTTGTACCGCCGACAGCACCTTGTTCAGGCCGTAGCGCCCGCCCACATCGGCGGCCAGCGCCGCCTGCGAGACGAAGGTCAGCGATGACTTGTGCAGGGCGCGTCCGGCGGCGCCGAACATCGGGCGGTAGTGCACCGGCTGCGGCGTGGGGATCGATGCGTTGGGGTCGCCCATCGCTGCCGCGGCGATCATCCCGCCCTTCAAGATCAGGCTCGGCTTGACGCCGAAGAAGGCCGGCTTCCACAGCACCAGGTCGGCCCACTTGCCGACCTCGATCGAGCCCACCTCGTGCGCGATGCCGTGCGTGAGCGCGGGGTTGATCGTGTACTTGGCGATGTAGCGCTTGACGCGGAAATTGTCATGCCCGCCGCGCGCGTCGTTGGGGTCGCCGGGCAGCTTGCCGCGCTGGGCGGCCATCTTGTGCGCGGTCTGCCAGGTGCGGATGATGACCTCGCCAACCCGGCCCATGGCCTGCGAATCGCTGGAGATCATCGAGAACGCGCCGAGGTCGTGCAGGATGTCCTCGGCGGCAATGGTCTCGCGCCGGATGCGGCTTTCGGCGAAGGCGATGTCCTCGGCGATCGACGGGTCCAGGTGGTGGCAGACCATCAGCATGTCGAGGTGTTCGTCGAGCGTATTGACGGTGTACGGCCGCGTGGGGTTGGTCGACGACGGCAGCACGTTGGGCTCGCCGCACACCTTGATGATGTCGGGCGCATGGCCGCCGCCCGCGCCTTCGGTGTGATACGTATGGATGGTGCGGCCCTTGAACGCAGCCACGGTGGCTTCGACGAAGCCGGCCTCGTTGAGCGTATCGGTGTGGATCGCCACCTGCGTGTCGGTGGCATCCGCCACGCTCAGGCAGTTGTCGATGGCCGCGGGCGTGGTGCCCCAGTCTTCATGCAGCTTGAGCCCGATGGCGCCGGCCTCGACCTGCTCCATCAGCGGCCCCGGCAGGCTGGCATTGCCCTTGCCGAGCAGGCCGATATTCATCGGGTAGGCTTCCACCGCCTGCAGCATGCGCTCCATGAACCAGGGACCGGGCGTGACGGTTGTGGCAAAGGTGCCAGTGGCCGGCCCGGTGCCGCCGCCGATCATGGTGGTGACGCCGCTCATCAGCGCCTCTTCGATCTGCTGCGGGCAGATGAAGTGGATGTGGCTGTCGATGCCGCCGGCGGTGACGATCATGCCCTCGCCCGCGATCACCTCGGTGCCCGGCCCGACGACGATGGTCACGCCCGGCTGGATGTCCGGATTGCCTGCCTTGCCGATGGAGGCGATGCGCCCGTCCTTGAGACCGATGTCGGCCTTGACAATGCCCCAGTGATCGACGATCAGCGCATTGGTGATCACCGTGTCGACGCAGTCCTTGGCCATGCGCTGGCTCTGCCCCATGCCGTCGCGGATCACCTTGCCGCCGCCGAATTTCACTTCCTCGCCGTAGACGGTGAAGTCCTTCTCCACCTCGATGATGAGCCCGGTGTCGGCAAGCCGAAGGCGGTCGCCGGTGGTGGGGCCGAACATCTCGGCATAAGCCTGCCTGGAGATTTTCACGCTCATCACAGCGCTCCCATGATCTTGCCGTTGAAGCCGTAGACGATGCGCGCGCCAGCAAGCGCCACCAGCTCCACCGTGCGGCTTTGGCCCGGCTCGAAGCGCACGGCGGTGCCGGCGGCGATATTCAGGCGGAAGCCGCGCGTGGCCTCGCGGTCAAAATCCAGCGCGGGGTTGGTCTCGTAGAAATGGAAATGCGAGCCGACCTGGACCGGGCGGTCGCCCGTGTTGGCCACCGCCACGCTGACCGTGGCACGGCCGGCGTTCAGTTCGATCTCGCCCTCAGCGGGCATCAGTTCACCGGGGATCATGATGGGTTCCTTGTCGAGGTGAGTGCGCTCAGGCAACCATCAGGCCGACGCCATACAGCGCCACGCTGGCACCGGCCAGCCGTGCCAGCCAGCCCGCGTGGCGGCGCAGCGCGCCGCCCAGGCCGATGCCGGCCGCGTGCAGCACCATCGTGGCCACGCTGAAGCCGCCCACATAGGCCGCTACCGCGGGCAAGGCGCCGGCCGTGGCCGGCAACTCCGATCCGTGCGCATAGCCGTGGAAGACGGCGAAGCCACCCACGATGGCCATCCCCGCCCATGCCGGCAGCCTGGCGCGCAGTGCCACCAGCAAGCCGATCACCAGCAGCGATGCGGCAATCATCGGCTCCACCAGCGGCAGGCTCATGCCGGCAAGGCCGAGCACCGCGCCGGCCAGCATCAAGGCCACAAAGGCAAAGGGCATGCGCAAGGCTTCGCGCGGCGAGCGCGCACCCAGCGCGCTCCACACGCCCACGCCCACCATGGCGAGCAAGTGATCCATGCCAGTGAAAGGATGCAGCAAGCCGGCAAACAGGCTGGCGCCAACGGTGGTGGCGTCATGGCCCGGATGCGCGGCGGCGGCGGCGCTGGCCAATGCCAGCGAGGCGCCCACGGTGGCGAGCCTCACGGCGCGCGAGCGGTTGGAGTGGTTCATGTCTTGACCTCGTGTCTTGTTCAAACTCTTGTTCAAACTCGTTCAAACGATGGGATGGTGCACGGTGACCAGCTTGGTGCCGTCGGGGAAGGTCGCTTCCACTTGAATATCCGGGATCATCTCAGGCACGCCGTCCATCACGTCCTCGCGCGAGAGCACGGTCGTGCCCTCATGCATCAGCTCCGCCACGGAGCGGCCGTCGCGCGCGCCTTCCATGATGGCGGCGGTGATCAAGGCCACCGCCTCGGGATAGTTGAGCTTGAGCCCGCGCGCGCGGCGGCGCTCGGCCAGCAGCGCGGCGGTGAAGATCAACAGCTTGTCCTTCTCTCGCGGAGTGAGTTCCATCCTGGTATTCCCGTTGTTTCTTGTGTTGTCCGTGCGGTGCGCGATGAATAATGCCGGCGCCGGCGCCTACGTCGCCCACAGCCTCAGGGGCCTGGCCGGCACACCGTGGATCGGCTCGCGCAGCGCGCTCCACGCCGTCACCATCAAGTGCCTGACCGCTTCCATCTGCGCGCCCAGCACGCGCAGCAGCAGCATCGACTGGCCGTCTTGCTCGAGCCGCGTCACGCCGGCGCGCAGGTCCGGTCGATACGGCAGCTGCTCGGCCAGCGTCTCGGCAAGTTCCTGCGTGGCACCGTCACCTACCGCCCACAGCGTGCCCATGACATTGAGCCCGTCCAGCCCGGCTACCGCCTGGCGCAGCGCGGAAGCCGCGTCCAGCTGCGCGCTCTCGATCCACAGCGCGCGCCTGCCGCCGCCCTGCACCCGGGTCTCCATGCCCAGCGTGCCGCGGCGCCAGGTCTCGCCGCTGGCCTGCCGGCCCAGCACGATCGCATCCCAGCCGATCGCGCTGGCACTGGGCGCCACCGTCACGGTGGTGGCAAGGCGCGCGTGCGCGTCATCGAAAACGATGTTCTCCTGCGGCAGCCAGTCCACCCGCGCGCCGGCTTCCAGCGTCAGCGTGACGCGCTGCGCGGCCTCCCGGCCGAGCGACTTGTACCACTTGGTGGCGCCGGGCGACGCCAGCACCGCATGCGCGCCAGCGCCCACCGTCACGTCGATGTCCAGGCTGTCGCCGCCGGCCACGCCCGCGGGCGGATGCAGGATCACCACATGGCAGACAGGCCCCTCCGGATAGAGTGGCTTTTGCACCAGCAACGGCCCCTGGTGGCGGCGCTCGACCAGCACGCTGCGCTCGGCGCGCGCGGCAAAGCGCAGGCGCAGGCTGGCCTCCCATGCGGGTGGCACGGCGAGGGTCGAAGGAAAGTCTGGATGACGCATGAATGTTGGAATGGCGGAGGCGCCGGCAATGCATCGTGCGCTGGATGCGGGCATCATAGCGCGCGGCCGGGGGCGCTGGAAGTGGTATTCGAGGCGGCATTCGAAGCCACATTCGGGACGGCACCCGATCGGCCGCCGGCAAGCGTCCGTCCTCTCCCGCGCAGCGGGAGAGGGGGAACACGCCAGCACTACGACCATGCGGCACCGCGTGTCGCATCACACCGCGATGAGCTCCCGCACGCCCTCCTCTTCCATCTTCGCGCCCTCGCCCCTTGCCACCACTTCGCCGCGGCTCATCACCACGTAGTGATCCGCCAGGTGCCGGGCGAATTCGTAGTATTGCTCCACCAGCAGCACCGTCATGCCGAACTCATCCACCAGCAGGCGCAGCGCGCGCCCGATGTCCTGGATGATCGAGGGCTGGATGCCTTCGGTCGGCTCATCCAGGATCAGCAGTTCCGGCTCGCTCATCAGCGCGCGGCCGATCGCCAGCTGTTGCTGCTGGCCGCCGGAGAGATCGCCGCCGCGGCGCTGGCGCATGCTGCGCAACACCGGAAACAATTGGTAGATGCGGTCCGGCACGCCCGACGGGCTCTTGAGGCTAGCCGCGCCGATCAGCAGGTTCTCTTCCACCGTGAGGCGCGGAAAGATCTCGCGGCCCTGCGGCACATAGGCCAGCCCCGATGCCACGCGCTCGTACGGCGGCTTTTTTTCCAGCGCCTGCCCGGCCCAGCTGATGCTGCCGCTCTTGGTCGGCACCACGCCCATCAGGCATTTGAGCAAAGTGCTCTTGCCCACGCCGTTGCGGCCGAGCAAGGTCGTCAGTTTGCCTTGCGGCACCTCGAAGGTGACGTTGCGCAGGATGTGGCTGCCGCCGTAGAACTGGTTGAGTGCATTGACCTGCAACATAGTCTCGTTCCCTTTTTTGCGATCCGGCCCTGCGCCTAGCGGCCGAGATAGGATTCGATCACGCGCTCCTCGCGCTTGACGGCGTCGAGCGTGCCTTCGGCCAGCACGCTGCCCTCGGCCAGCACCGTCACCTTGCCCTCATCGCCGGCCAGTGCGGCGACGAACTCCATGTCGTGCTCCACCACCATCATCGAGCAGGTGCCGCGCAGGCTGTTAAGCAGCTTGGCCAGCTGCATGGTTTCTTCATCGGTCATGCCGGCCACCGGCTCGTCCAGCAGCAGCAACTGCGGCTGCTGCATCAGCAGCATGCCGATTTCCAGCCGCTGCTTCTGCCCGTGCGACAGCAAGCCCGCCGGGCGATAAGCCTCGTCCTCCAGCCCCGTGAGCGCCAGCGTTTCCTCGATGCGGCGATGCCCCTCGGCGCCCAGGCGCGCGCGCAATGAAGTGAACCAGCGCTTGTCGCCCTTCGTCGCCAGCTCCAGGTTCTCCCACACTTCGTGCTGCTCGAACACGGTAGGCTTCTGGAACTTGCGGCCAATACCGGTCTGCGCGATCTTGGGCTCGGTCATGCGCATCAGGTCGATGCTCTGGCCGAGGAACACGCGCCCGCTCACGTTGGCATTGCGCGGCCCGGTCTTGCCGGTGATCACATCCATCATGGTGGTCTTGCCAGCGCCATTGGGCCCGATCACGCAGCGCAGCTCGCCGTGGTCGATCGACAGCGTGAGCTTGTTCAGCGCGCGGAAACCGTCGAACTGCACGGTCACGTCTTCCAGGTAAAGGATGGGGCCGTGCGAGACGTCGATGACGCCCGGCTCCATGACGCGGCCCAGCCCCGTGGTGCCGCCGCTTTCCGCCTGTTGTGCTCCCAGTGCTGCGTTCATGCTTCCCCTCCGCTGCGGGTGGCGGCAGCCGGCGCATTCGCCGCGTTGCCCGGCGCGGCCTGCGGGCTTGCGCGCATGGCACGCGCGCGCTTGAGCAGGCCGATCACGCCATCCGGCATGTACAGCGTCACCAGCACGAACATCGCGCCCAGCAGGAACAGCCAGTACTCCGCGAAGTAAGCCGTGAACATGGTCTTGGCGCCGTTGACGATAAAGGCGCCGATGATCGGGCCGATCAGCGTGCCGCGTCCGCCCACGGCCACCCAGACCGCCATCTCGATGGAGTTGGCCGGGGACATCTCGCCCGGGTTGATGATGCCCACCTGCGGCACGTAGAGCGCGCCGGCGATGCCGCACAGCACGGCCGAAAAGGTCCACACGAACAGCTTGTAGCCAAGCGGGTTGTAGCCCGAGAACATCACGCGCATCTCGGCGTCGCGGACCGCGGTCACGACCCGGCCGAGCTTGGACGTCACGATGTAGCGGCAGGCGATGAAGCCGGCCAGCAGGGCAAGGAACGTCAGCACGAACAACGCCGTGCGGGTCTGCGGCGCGGCCACGGCAAAGCCGGCGATGCGCTTGAAATCCGTGAAACCGTTATTGCCGCCAAAACCCGTCTCGTTACGGAAGAACAGCAGCATGGCGGCGTACGTCATGGCTTGCGTGATGATGGACAGGTACACGCCCTTGATGCGCGAGCGGAAGGCGAAGAAGCCGAACAGCCACGCCAGCACGCCCGGCACCAGCACCACCAGCAGCATCGCGTAACCGAGATGCTCGGTGCCGTGCCAGAACCACGGCATCTCCTTCCAGTCGAGGAACACCATGAAGTCGGGCAGGTCGCTCTTGTAGACGCCTTCGCGGCCGATGCTGCGCATCAGGTACATGCCCATGGCATAGCCGCCGAGCGCGAAGAACAAGCCGTGGCCGAGGCTGAGAATGCCGCAATAGCCCCACACCAGGTCCAGCGCGATCGCGGCCAGCGCGAAGCACATGATCTTGCCGATCAGCGTCAGCGCATAGGCCGACAGATGCATGGGATGGCCTTCGGGCACCAGCAGCGCGCACACCGGCACGCCGATGCCCACCACCAGCGCGATCACCAGCAACGCCGTCCAGCTGCGCCCGGAGAACAGCGGCTGGCGCTCCGGCACGGCCAGCCGGAAACCCGCCGTGGATGGATTCGAGAGAGAAGTCTTCATCATGCCTCCGCGCTGCGCCCTTTGAGCGCGAACAGTCCCTGCGGGCGCTTCTGGATGAAGAGCACAATCAGCACCAGGACAAAGATCTTGGCCAGCACCGCGCCATAGAACGGCTCGATGAACTTGTTGATCAGGCCCAGCCCGAAAGCACCGATGATGGTACCCGCGAGCTGCCCAACGCCGCCCAGCACCACCACCATGAAGGAATCGATGATGTAGGCTTGGCCAAGGTCGGGGCCGACATTGCCGATTTGCGACAGCGCGCAGCCGCCCAGGCCGGCGATGCCCGCGCCAAAGGCAAAGGCGTAGCTATCCACCTTCCAGGTGCGCACGCCAACGCAAGCCGCCATGGTGCGGTTCTGCGTGGTGGCCCGCACGAACAGGCCAAGGCGGGTACGGTTGAGCACAGCCCAGGCCACCGCCACCACCGCCAGCGCAAACACGATGATGACCATGCGGTTGTACGGCAGCACCATGCCGGGCAGCCATTCGATGCCGCCGCTCATCCAGGATGGATTGGCCACTTCCACGTTCTGCGCGCCAAACAGCGTGCGCACCGCCTGCATCAGCAGCAGGCTCACGCCGAAGGTGGCCAGCAGCGTCTCCAGCGGGCGGCCGTAGAGATGGCGCAGCACCAGCCGCTCCAGCACGAAGCCGACCACGGCGGAGGCGAGGAACGATGCGGGCAGCGCGAACAGCAGGTACCAGTCGAACGCGCTGGCAAAGTGCGCGCGGAACACACCCTGCACCATGTACGTGGCGTACGCGCCGATCATCAGGAATTCGCCGTGCGCCATGTTGATGACGCCGATCAGGCCGTAAGTGATGGCCAGCCCCAGTGCGGCGAGCAGCAGCACGCTGCCCAGGCTCAAGCCGGCAAAGAGGTTGCCGATCAGCTCGGCGCGGCGCTGGTCGCCGCGCAAGGCATCGAGCGCCTGCTGCGCGGCGCCGCGCAGTTCGGCGTCGGGCTCGCGAAATTTGCCGGCGGCGTCCTTTTCCAGCAGCGGCTGCAACTTCTGGCGGCTCTGCGGATTGCTGTCGCGCCCGAGGATGCGGATGGCTTCGAGGCGATCGTCGCGGTTGCCCTCGGCCAGCACGATATTGGCCCAGATCACATCGAGCTTGGCGCGCAGGCCGGCATCGGCCTCGGCCTTGCGCGCGGCCTCCACCACCGGGCGCGATGCGCTGCCCGGCTGGTCCAGCAGCGTATTGACGGCCTGCGTGCGCACCGCCGCATCGGGCGATTGCAGCAGCGTGCTGCTGGCGGCACTGTCCACCATCGCCCGCAGGCTGTTGTTCAGGGTGAGCGCTTCGAGGGCGTCGGGCTTGACCGTGACCGGCGTGCCGCTGATCGCGTCCACCAGCTTGTCACCGTCCTGGCGCACCATGCCGACGCCGGGCGCATATTGCAGCGTATCGTCCTGCAAGGCCTTGAGGATGGGGCCGGCCTGCGCCACCGGCGCCTTGGTCAGTGCGGCGATTGCGGCGGTCTTGGCGTCGAAGTCGTCTTCGGCCAGCGGCTTCAGGTCGGCCTGCGTGAGCGGCGCGGCCCACAGCGGGCACGCGGCCAGCAGGAGCAGCGCGGCCAGCATGGCGCGCAAACGTGAAGCGAGAGAGAACGATAAGGGTCGGTGCATAAGGTTTGCGAGTCGCGCGCGGCGAAGCACGCGCGTCACCTTGATCGGCGTGACGATTTGCCGCCACCGCACCGAAGCGGCGGACAGCATGCGAAGAGGCAAAGGCACTGCCTGGCGCCCTCCCCGCCCTCCCCAGCCACGCGGCCAAGCAGGAGAGCAAAAGAGCAGGAGAGCGCCAGGCGGGAGCCCTGCTTACATCACCTTGTCCGGCTTGCCTTCGTTACCCGCGATGAACGGGCTCCACGGCTGCGCACGCACGGCCTTGGGCGTCTTCCACACCACCGTGAACTGGCCATCGCCCTTGATCTCGCCGATCATCACCGGCTTGTACAGGTGGTGGTTCTCGCCCATGGTCAGGGTGAAGCCGTCCGGCGCCTTGAAGGTCTGGCCATACATCGCGGCACGCACCTTGTCGGGATCGGTCGTGCCGGCCTTCTTGACCGCTTGCGCCCACATATGGATGCCCACGTAGGTGGCTTCCATCGGGTCGTTGGTCACGCGCTTGTCGCCGCCCGGCAGGTTGTTCGCCTTGACCCACGCCGCCCATTGCTTCTTGAAGGCTTCGTTTTCCGGGTTCTTGACCGACATGAAGTAGTTCCATGCGGCCAGGTGGCCCACCAGCGGCTTGGTGTCGATGCCGCGCAGTTCTTCCTCGCCCACCGAGAACGCCACCACCGGCACGTCCTTGGCCTTCAGGCCGGCGTTGCCCAGCTCCTTGTAGAAGGGCACGTTGGAGTCGCCGTTGATGGTGGAGATCACGGCGGTCTTGCCGCCTTGCGAGAACTTCTTGATGTTGGCGACGATGGTCTGGTAGTCGCTGTGGCCGAACGGCGTGTAGACCTCTTCGATGTCCTTGTCCGCCACGCCCTTGCTCTTCAGGAAGGCACGCAGGATCTTGTTGGTGGTGCGCGGGTAGACGTAGTCGGTGCCAAGCAGGAAGAAGCGCTTGGCGCCGCCGCCTTCCTTGCTCATCAGGTATTCCACCGCGGGAATGGCCTGCTGGTTGGGCGCCGCGCCGGTGTAGAAGACGTTCTTGGACATCTCCTCGCCTTCGTACTGCACCGGATAGAACAGCAGCGAATTCAGCTCTTCATAAACAGGCAGCACCGACTTGCGCGAGACCGAGGTCCAGCAGCCGAACGTGACGGCAACCTTGTCCTTGGTGATCAGCTGGCGCGCCTTCTCGGCGAACAGCGGCCAGTTGGAAGCGGGATCGACCACGACCGGCTCGAGCTTGCGGCCAAGCACGCCGCCACTCTTGTTGATCTCGTCGATGGTCATCAGCGCCACGTCCTTGAGCGAAGTCTCGGAAATGGCCATGGTGCCGGACAGCGAATGCAGGATACCGATCTTGATCGGTTCCTTGGACTGCGCCAATGCCAGCGGGCTCACGCCTGCCGTTGCAAACAAGGCCGCGGCGGCTACCGCCGACAGCTTCAGCATGTCACGTCTTTTCATTGCAGCTCCCAGATTGTCGTGTTGGATAAAGGAACAACGCACCCCGGGTACTTCTTCTGCAACTAGCATGCCATGGCATACAAGCTTGTATACAAGGCTGTGTACACGGCCTGGCGCGCCTCCAGAGGCCGCCAGGCCACCCATCGCACCACGGTAGTGCGCAAGCGTCACGCACCAAGCCTGTGCGCCGCCGCCGGCTGATTCAGATTGGGGCACATGGGGGCACGCATGCTGCACCGTGACTTGCCCGAATCCGCAATCGGCTCTATGGTGGCCTCTCGATTGCGCGCCACGGCGTTGCCGCACGCGCCGCGACTACCCATAAAAAAGCACGACGGAGACAGCCCATTGAAAGCGTCAACGACGCCCGGCGCGGACCAGATCGTCATCATCGGCGCCGGCGTGGCCGGCATGTGCATGGGCATCAAGCTCAAGCAAGCCGGCATCCATGACTTTGTCGTGCTGGAGAAGGCCGGCACGGTGGGCGGCACCTGGCGGGACAACACCTACCCGGGCTGCGGCTGCGACATTCCCTCCCATCTTTATAGTTTTTCGTTCGCGCCCAAGCCGGACTGGTCCAGCGCATACTCGCCCCAGCCGGAGATCCATCGCTACCTGCAGCACTGCGCCGAGCGCTTCGGGCTGCTCGGGCATATCCGTTTCGGCACGGAGGTCACCGAGGCGCGCTACGACGCCGCCGCCTGCCTGTGGCGGGTGAGCACCAGCAACGGCGACACCATCGCCGCGCGCATCCTCGTCAGCGGCACCGGACAGCTCAACCGCCCGCTGGCGCCAGACATTGCAGGGCTGGACCGCTTTGCCGGCACGGCCTTCCATTCCGCGCGCTGGCGGCATGACGCCGATCTGCGCGGCAAGCAGGTCGCGGTGATCGGCAATGGCGCCAGCGCGCTGCAGTTCATCCCGCGCATCGCGCCGGAAGCGGGCAAGCTGACGGTATTCCAGCGCAGCGCCAACTGGGTGCTGCCGCGCAATGGCGAGGCCTATACGTCCGGACAACAGGCGCGCTTCGAACGCCACCCGTGGACGGCCCGGCTGCATCGCTGGCACCTCTACCTGCAGCGTGAACTGCGCTTCGGGCGCATGCAGCGGGACAGCGGCCGCAACCGGGAACTGGAAACGCTGGCGCGCCGCTACCTCGCGCACATGATCCCCGACCCGGTGCTGCGCGCCAAGCTCACGCCCGACTACCCGATCGGCTGCAAGCGCATCCTGATCTCCGACGATTTCTACCAGGCGCTCAAGCGGCCGAACGTCCATGTCGAGACCGCCCGCATCGAGCGCGTCGAAGCCGACGCCGTGGTCACGGCCGGCGGCGCCAGGCATCGGGCCGACGCCATCGTCTTCGCCACCGGCTTCGACGCCCGCTCCTTCCTCGCGCCGATCCGCATCACCGGCCGCCACGGACGCACCCTGGCCGATCAGTGGCGCGAGGATCCGGAGGCGTATCTCGGCATGACGGCGCCGGGATTTCCCAACCTGTTCGTGCTGTACGGCCCCAATACCAACCTGGGCCATAACTCCATCATTTTCATGCTCGAGTGCCAGGCGCGCTATGTCCTGCAGTGCATCCAGGCCTGCCGCGCGGCGCGCTTCGCCTCGATGGAGGTGCGCCCGGAGGTGGTGACGCGCTTCAACCAGGCGTTGCAGGCGGCCATCGGCCAGACCGCCTGGGCAGGCTCGTGCAGCAGTTGGTACAAGTCGGCCAGCGGCAGGGTCATCAACAACTGGTCGAGCCATGCCACGGCCTATTGGTGGAAGACGCGCAAGCCGGACTGGGGGCACTTCGTGCTGCGCCATGCCGGCGAGCGGCCCTAGCATTGCCCGGCCGCCGGCGCCTGCCACATCAACGACATCGACTACATCAACGACATCCACGACATCCACGACATCGATTGCATTGACACCCACCGTTCGAGGAAGACTTCACATGCAGCGGCTGCAAGACAAAGTGGTCATGGTCACCGGCGCCGCGTCCGGCCTGGGCGCGGCCTTCGCGCGCGCGGCGGCGCAAGCCGGCGCGCGCGTGGTGCTCGCCGACATCGACGATGCCGCCGGGCAAATCCTGGCGCAAGACGTGCAGGCGCATTACCAAAGGCTGGATGTCACCAGCGAGGCGGACTGGGAAGCCGCCATGGGCGCGGTGCGCGAACGGCACGGCAAACTGGACGTGCTGGTGAACAACGCCGGCATCGCGCTGCGCGGCTCGGTGGCGGATTGCACGCTGGCCGACTGGCAGCGCACGCTCGACGTCAACCTGACCGGCGTCTTCCTGGGCTGCCGCGCCGCGCTGCCGCTGATGGGCGCGGGCGGCTCCATCGTCAATGTTTCCTCGGTCTACGGCCAGGTGGGCGGCGCGCAGGTTGCCGCCTACTGCGCGGCCAAGGGCGGCGTCACGCTGCTCACGCGCTCCGCCGCCCTGCACGGCGCCACGCTCAAGCCGCCGGTGCGGGTCAACTCCATCCACCCGGGCTTCGTCGACACGCCGATGGTCCAGGGCGCGCTGGACCAGCGCGATGCCGGTGGCGGCACCGCACGCGCGCGCATCGAAGCCTTCACGCCCCTTGGCCGCCTGGCCACGCCAGAGGAAATCGTCGGCGTGTTCCTGCTGCTGGCCAGCGACGAGGGCCGCTACATCACAGGCTCGCAGTTCACGGTCGACGGCGGCATCACCGCCCAGTAAGCCTGCCTGCACCCAGCCCGCCAAGAGAACCCAAGGGAGTTCGACATGCAACGCCTGGAAATCGCGTCGGAGCCTATCCGAACCAGCCTGATCGAGGCCGGCACCGGACGGCCGACTCTTCTCGTACACGGCACCAGTTCCAGCGCGGAAACCAACTGGGCCGCCCTGCTGCCCGGGCTCGCGCTGCGCAGGCGCTGCCTGGCGCTGGACCTTGCGGGCTCTGGCGAAACCCGTGACGACGGCGCGCCGCTGACGCTCGATGCGCTGGTCGGACAGGTGCGCGACTGCATGGCGCTGGCGGGCGACTTGCCCGTGGACCTGGTCGGTTATTCGCTAGGCGGCGTGGTGGCCGCCGCCGCGGCCGCGCTGATGCCTGAGCGCGTGCGGCGCCTGGTCTTGTTCGGCGCCTGGGCGCGGACCGATAGCCGCATGCGCCTGCTGTTTACGCTGTGGCAGTCGCTGGCGCGCTCGGACCGCCATCAACTGGCGCGCATGGTCCTGCTCAATGGCGTATCGGAGGGTTTCATCGCGCGCATGGACGACGCCACCGTCGAGGGCATGCTGCGGCGCTTCGGCGCGGGCCTGGCACCCGGCAGCGACCGCCAGGCCGGGCTCGACGCCATCATCGACATCACGCCGCTGTTGCCCCGCATCCGCGCCGCCACGCTCGTGATCGGCATGCGCCACGACCAGATGGTGCCGCCGGCGCATTGCCGCGCGCTCGCCGCGGCAATCAGCGGCGCCAGCTACGCGGAGATCGACAGCGGGCACCTGGTGATGCTTGAGCAGCCCGAGCGCCTGCTCGCACTGATCGAGCAGCACCTGGATTCAGCGACCACCGCGACAAACGAGCGCCAAGCCAACACGTTGAACCGATCCTAAGGCCGACCGATGAAACCACTTGCGTCCTACCAGCCACGCAGCGCCTGGGCCATGGCCTCGATGCTGACCTGGCTTTCGCTCATCAACTTCCTCGACAAGATCGTGCTGGGCATGGTCGCCGTGCCGCTGATGGCAGACCTGAAGCTGCCGCCGGCCGAGTTCGGCCTGATCGCCAGCAGCTTCTTCTGGCTGTTCTCGCTATCCACCGTGCTGGTCGGCTTTCTGTCCAATCGCGTGGCCGCGCGCTGGCTGCTGCTGGCGATGGGCTTGTCGTGGGCCGTGCTGCAGGTCCCACTGGCGCTGGCGGGATCGGCCATGACCATCCTGGTGTGCCGCATGCTGCTTGGCGCGGCCGAAGGGCCGGCCTTCCCGATCTCCGTGCACGCGCTATTCAAATGGTTTCCGGACCACAAGCGCAACCTGCCGGTGGCGATGATCAACCAGGGGGCCACCGTAGGCCTGCTGCTGGCTGGACTGCTGATCCCGCTGGTGACGATCCGATGGGGCTGGCGCGCCAATTTCATGATCCTGGCCGGCATCGGCATGGCGTGGAGCGCAATGTGGCTCTGCGTGGGACGCGAGGGACCGCTCACGCAGGCAAGCGCACCACGCGCCGGCACCGCGGCCACGCCCGTGCGCCTGCCCTATCGGCGCATCTTCCGCGACCCGACCGTGCTGGCCTGCCTGGCCATCGGCTTTTGCGCATACTGGGCGCTGGCGCTGGGGCTGACCTGGCTGCCCGCCTACCTGGAAAAAGGCCTGGGCTTCGACCCGGTCACCACCGGGCGCTGGTATGCGGCCATCGTGGCCTCGGCCATGCCCGTTACGCTGATCCTCAGCTGGTTGTCGCAGCGCATGCTGCGCGCGGGCGCATCGTCGCGGCTCGCGCGTGGCGTGCTCATCTCGGTGGCCGCGCTGGCAGGCGGCGGCGTGTACCTGGCGATCGCATCGATCACGCTGGCGCCGGTGCCCAAGAGCTTGCTGATTGCCGTGGCGGCATGCCTGCCGCCCGTGGCGTTCGCCCTGACCCCGGCCATGCTCGCGCAGATCGTGCCAGAGGGCCAGCGCGGCAGCGTGTTGTCGATCCACACGGCGCTGATCACGCTGGCCGGCATCCTGGCGCCGGCGGTGGTGGGGCAACTGGTGCAGCGCCATGGCATGAACGGCGGCTTTGAAGCAGGCTTCACGATCAACGCCCTGCTGCTGCTGGCAAGTGGCGTGATTGGCTTGTGCTGGATCAATCCCGAGCGTTCCGCAAAGGCGCTGGCGGCCTCGCCGCAAGACATAGCGGCCGCACGTTTGCCGGCCTGAACCGCGCCTGGCGGAACAACCTCAACCAGACCGCGCCGGCCGTGGCGGCCGTCGCGGCCTGTCTGGCTTACGAATAGCGGCGGCTGATGGATTCCGCCACGCACACCGGCCGCTCGCTGCCCTCGCGCTCCACCGTGACTTCCCAGGTGGACTGGGCGCCAACCAGCGCGGGCGCGTTCGGCAGGGGCTCCAGGCGCTCCACCGAGAGCAGCTTCACGCGAGCGCGCAGGCGGCTGCCGACCGGCACCGGCGCGGTAAAGCGCACGCGGTTCAGGCCATAGTTGACACCCATCTTCACGCCCGGCATATCGAGCGCGTTGTGCATGAACGCCGGCAGCAGCGACAACGTCAGGAAGCCATGGGCCACCGGCCCGCCGAACGGCGATTCGCGGCGGGCACGCTCCACGTCGACGTGAATCCATTGGTGGTCGCCAGTGGCTTCGGCGAACTGGTTGACCTGCTGCTGGGTGATCTCGATCCAGTCGCTGATGGCCACTTCCTGGCCCTGCAGGCTTTCCAGTTCTTCGAGCGAAGCGATGGTACGCATGGTGTCTCCTTGTTGTACGCGTTATCTGTAGAAGCCGGGATGGCCGGGATGATGCTTGAGAATCGTCAGGCGGGCCGCCGTCCGTACATGCCCATGCCCTTGACGGTGCAGACCAGTTCGCCGCGCTGGTTGGTGGCTTCCCATTGGGTGTGCACCACGCCGCGGTCCGGCTTGGACGAGGAAGCGCGCGCATCCAGCACCACCAGCGACACGCTCAGCGTATCGCCCGCATAGACCGGCTTGAGCCAGCGGATCTCATCCACGCCGGGCGAGCCCATGCTGGCGGCCTTGGAGGTCATGTTGTCCACCAGCAGGCGCATCATGATCGAGCAGGTCATCCAGCCGCTGGAGATCAGGTTCTTGTAGATGCTTTTTTGCGCGGCTTCCTTGTCGATGTGGAAGGGCTGGGGATCATACTGGCGGGCAAAGGTCAGGATCTCCTCCTCCGTCACCAGGTGGGACCCGAGTTCGCGCTTGCTGCCGACGGCGAAATCTTCGAAATACAGGGTGGACATGAATCGCTCCGTCAACGATGAATGCGAGATGCGCGATGCGAGGTGGGAAAATCGCGGCAAAGAAAATCGCGGCAAAAGATACGAGATCAACTCATAACAAAAAACCGCGCCTCGGACAACCGGCGCGGTTCTTTGATTCAACCTGGATCAGACCGTTTCCAGGAAGCCCGGCTGTGCCGCGAAGCGCGACAGGTGATGATCGACATCCCCGAAGGTGGTGTTGATCAGCGTCAGGCGCTTGAACATGTGCGCCGCCGGCAGTTCGTCGGTGACGCCCATGCCGCCGTGGATCTGCACGGCCTCCTGGCCGACCGAGCGAGCCGCCTGGCCCACGCGTGCCTTGGCCGCCGAGGCAAAGCGACGGCGTTCTTCCGGGCTGGCCTCGTCGAACTTGGCGGCAGCCAGCAACGTGATGGAACGCGATTGCTCGGCGTGGATGAACATCTCCACCATGCGGTGCTGCAGCGCCTGGAAGCGCGCGATCGGCACGCCGAACTGCTGGCGGGTCTTGGCGTATTCCAGCGTGGCCGCGTTGAGCGTGTCCATCACGCCAACGGCTTCTGCGCACAGCAGCACGGCGGCGTAGTCAGCCACCTGCTCGATCAGCGCGAACGCCGCGCCTTCGGTGCCCAGCAGCTCGCCCTGTGCGTCCTTGAAGGTGATATCGGCGGCGCGCAGGTTGTCGATGGTGCGGTAGTCGGTGATGCTGACGCCGGCCGCCTTCGGGTCCACCAGGAACAGCGAAATGCCATTGGTGTCGGCGTCGGCGCCGCTGGTGCGCGCCGAGACGACCAGCTTGCCGGCTTGCGCGCCGTGAATCGTCACGACCTTGCGGCCATTGAGCTTGCCGCCCTTGGCCGTCACGCGCACGTCGTTGAGCGCATAGCGGGCATGCGGCTCGTTGAAGGCGGTGGCCAGCTTCAGCTCGCCGCCGGCAACCTGCTCCAGCAGCGCGTCCTGGCCGCCGGCCAGCTTGAGCGCGTAGGCGGCAACCACGGTGGCGAAGTACGGCTCGACCACCAGGCCGCGGCCCAGTTCCTGCATCACCACCATCATGTCGATGGGCGTGCCCGAGAAGCCGCCCTGCGCTTCCGGCACCGGCAGCGCGGTCAGGCCGAGCTCGACCAGCGCGCCCCAGGCGGCATCGCTATGGCCGGCTTCGGCCTTGATGCCCTTCTTGCGGGTCTCGAAATCGTAGTCTTTGTCGATGAAGCGGTGGACGGCGTCAGCCAGTTGCTTCTGTTCGTCGCTGAGATTGAAGTTCATATCGCGTGTCTCCTCACAGCCCCAGGATCATCTGGCTGATGATGTTCTTCTGAATTTCGTTGGACCCGCCGTAGATGGAGGTCTTGCGATAGTTGAAGTAGTAAGCGGCCAGCGGCGCGGCGTCGTCGTAGCCGGTCACCGCGTGTTCGTGTTCGCATTCCAGGTAGGCGGTGTCGAACGGCTGAGCGTAGGGGCCGACGGCCTCCACCATCAGCTCGGTCAGCATCTGCTGGATCTCGGTGCCCTTGATCTTGAGCATCGATGCCTCGGGGCCGGGGCCCTTGCCGGCGCTTTCGCTCGACACCACGCGCAGCACGGTCAACTCCAGCGCCATCAGCTCGATTTCCAGCGCGGCAACCTTGGCGCCGAACAGCGGGTCTTCCAGCAGCGGGCGGCCGTTCTTCTGCTGTTGCTTGGCCACGCGCTTGAGGAAGCCCAGCTCGCGCTTGGAGTTGCCCACGCGGGCGATGCCGGTGCGCTCATGGCCGAGCAGGTACTTGGCGTAGGTCCAGCCGCGGTTTTCTTCGCCGACACGGTTCTCCACCGGCACCTGGACGTTGTCGAAGAACACTTCGTTCACTTCATGCTCTTCGTCGAGCATGATGATCGGGCGCACGGTGATGCCCGGGGTCTTCATGTCGATCAGCAGGAAGGAGATGCCCTCTTGCTTCTTGGCTTCGAAATCGGTGCGGACCAGGCAGAAGATCATGTCGGCGTGCTGGCCGAGCGTGGTCCAGGTCTTCTGGCCGTTGACGATGTAGTGCTTGCCGTCCGAGGTCAGCTCGGCACGGGTCTTCAGCGACGCCAGGTCGGAACCCGAGCCCGGCTCGGAGTAACCCTGGCACCACCAGTCGGTGCAATCCAGGATGCGCGGCAGGTAGTAGCTCTTCTGCGCTTCACTGCCGTACTTCATGATCACGGGCGCGACCATGGCCACGCCGAAAGGCAGCACGCCAGGCGCGCCGACGCGGGCATTTTCCTCGTCCCAGATATGGCGCTGCGTGGCGTTCCAGCCCGTGCCGCCATACTGCACCGGCCAGTGCGGCGCGGACCAGCCACGGCCCGCCAGCAGCTTGTGCCAGCGCACCAGGTCGTCGCGGTTGGGGCGGCGGTGGTTCAGAATCTTGCTGCTGATTTCCGCCGGCAGGTTGGCCTCCAGCCAGCCGCGCACTTCGGCGCGGAAGGCATCGTCGGACGCCGAATAGTTGAGATCCATGCCCGTCTCCAGTGATGCCGGTGTGAGACCGGCAGTTTGTTCTAGCTAGCGCGTCATGCGCCGGCAAGAACACTGCCTTGGGCACAGGACGCTATTCAGTGAGCCGTCTGCTTGAGCGCATCCGGCACCACGAGCTGGAAAGTATCGATGCCTTCTTCGGCAAGGGCCTGCACTTCGTCCGGCGACGCCGTGCCGCGGATCCCGCGTTCCGGCGCTTCGTCGTAGTGCATGCGCCTGGCCTCTTCGGCAAAGCGTTCACCCACATCCTCGGTCTGCGCCAGCACCTGCTTTACCGCCTTCAGGTAAAGCGACTGCAGTGTGGCCGGCGCCGCAGGGGCCTTCACCCCGGCCGGCTTGCCCGCCGGCGCGGCGGCCGCTCCCGAGAGATTCAGGCGCGGCGCGCTGGGCAGCCGGGTGATGGCATGGTCTTCGCAGACCGGACATTGGACGAGATTTTGCGAAATCTGCGATTGCGCATCGTCCTCCGAAGCAAACCAGCCCTCGAAACGATGGTCTTGCGCGCAGCGCAGGTCGAGCACCTTCATGATGTTTCCAGCCCGTCGAAAGCTATAGTATCCGCGAAACGGAATTTTGTGAACGGTCGTGCTAATTTTTTTGCAGCCATTACGGGGGCCCTTGGCGGGGAGCCTTGTATAAAAGGGTGACGAGGTATGGCTGCGATCACACGGTTAAATGGGATTTTACGCTGTTACGGCTGCGGTGGCTTTTGCACCCAAGGGCCATACGACATCCCCCTGCGGGGGCTGCCGGTCACTTTTCTTTGACCGGCAAAGAAAACTAACGAAAAGAAAGCCGCCCTGCCGGGGGCAGAGCAATAAGGCTTATGTGGGGCGGTGGTTGCGTCGTACGGCCCGGAGTGTTGGCTGGCGGATTCTACCGGCCCAAAGGACATCGCAACTGCATGACCCAATGGTCACGTGGTGCTGCCCCTGACCTCGCTTGCGGTGACCATTCCCACATCTGCCGTTCGCGGGGCGAAGTGCTGCGCCGTTTCGGGTGTGGCTGGTTTCGTGGTTTTGTCTCGGAGGACGAGCGCCTCGAGGTGCGAGCGCGGCCCTCGCGAACCGGGCCATGCCCACCACGAAACCAGAGGAGTTGATAGCAAGGTGCCGCTCGCGCCGGTACGGCAGGGCATCAAATGGCCGGGCGGCCACCGTCAGAGACAAAACCACGGAACCACCGATGCAGGCAGGATCGTGGCGCTGCGCACCGCGAACGGCAGATGCCCGAACGCTCACCGCGCAAAGCGATCAGGGGCACCACCACGTGACCATTGGGTCATGCAGTAGCGATGTCCTTCGGGCCTGTTGGACACGCCAGCCAACACTCCGGGCCGTACGACGCAACCACCGAGGCAAAAACAGCCTTATTGCTCTGCTCCCGGCAGGGCGGCTTTCTTTTCGTTAGTTTTCTTTGCCGGTCAAAGAAAAGTGACCGGCAGCCCCCGCAGGGGGATGTCGTATGGCCCTTGGGTACAAAAACCATCGCCGCCCAAAGAAACAGCAATCAACCCCGCAGGACGATGTCATACGGCTCTTGGGTCCAAAAACCAACGCCGCATCAATCAAATCCAAAGCTTGAACAAAAGCCAACGGTTCTGCCCTTCCCCACACCCCCCCCTTTATCCCGCCAACACCTGCTCCCCCGCCTCCCACACCCCCGACACCACCTTCTCCAGCCAGAACGCCCCAATGATCGTCTTGACGTCGGTAATCCGCCCCGAGCGCACCCAATCGATCACCTGCCCTGCCGGCACGATAAACGTCTCGAGGAATTCGCCTTCATCGAGCTGCGCCGGCCCGGCGGTCAGATCCCGCGCCAGGAAGATATCGATAAACTCGGTGGAATACGAAATAACGGGATGGATGCGCGTGAGGTAATCCCAGCGCCGCGCGCTGTAGCCGGTTTCCTCCCGCAGCTCGCGCTCGCCGCAGCGCTGCGCGCCTTCCTGGGGATCGAGCTTGCCAGCAGGGAACTCCAGCATCACTTCGCCAACCGGATAGCGGTACTGCCGCTCCAGCAGCACAGTGCCATCGTTGAACAGCGGGATCATCATCACCGCGCCCGGATGCAGCACATATTCCCGCCCGGCATGCTTGCCGTCGGGCAGCTTGACGATATCTTGCTTGAGAGTGAGGAATTTGCCTGTGTGCAGCGTGGCGGACGCCACGCACACTTCCTTCAGGCCTTGATCGTCGCCAGCGGCGATCTCGCTAGCGTCCAGCGTGTCAATCTTGTCGCTCATGAAAGCTCCGGGTCCGGACGCGGCCGGCCCGGGCGCCTTCGCTACCCGGCCGTCAAGCCGCGCGATGTTTGACGAGGTACTGCCAGGTGAAGCCCGGGAAGGCAAACACCAGCATCATGCAGGCGGTAATGGCGTAGAACTGCCAGCCCTGCGGGAAGGCGTTGCCAAGTCCCGCCTCCACGGCGAAGCCGGCCAGGCCTGCCGCCACATACCAGGTGATCAACTCGGCCAGCCTCATCCACAGCGGCTTCCTGGCGAAACGCAGCGGAATCAGCGCGAACAGCCGCTGGTTGATGAACGGCAGGTTGGCACAGACCAATGCCAGCAAGATGACAAACCAGCCCGCCGCAGATGAACTCATATCGCTACGCCGCCGTCGTGCATCAGGACGCCAGCGTGGCGCGGATCGCCTGGTAGCACAGGTTCATCAGTGCCGCAGGGAACAGGCCCAGGGCAATGATGACCGCGCCGTTCAGCGTCAGCATCGAACGCAGGCCAAAGCTCGACTCCAGCTTGCGCTCGTCGGCCGGCGCATCGAAGTACATGAGCTTGACGATGCGCAGGTAGTAGAACGCGCCAATCAGCGAGAACAGCACGGCCACCACGGCCAGCCAGGTCATGCCGCTCTTGACCACGGCTTCGAGCACCGCCAGCTTGGCGTAGAAGCCCATGGTCGGCGGGATGCCGGCCAGCGAGAACATCATCACCAGCATCAGCAGCGCGTACCAGGGGTTCTTGCGCGACAGGCCCTTGAGGTCGTCCAGGGTCTCGGCTTCGAAATCCTTGCCGGCGCGCAGCAGCACGATGCCGAAGGTGCCCAGCGTGGTCAGCACGTAGGTCACGGCATAGAACATCGACGAACCGTAGGCGCTGGCGGCGCCGTCGGCCTTGCCGTCGGCCACGCCGGACAGCAGGCCCAGCAGCAGGAAGCCCATGTGCGAGATGGTGGAGTAAGCCAGCATCCGCTTCAGGTTGGTCTGCACGATGGCGGTCAGGTTGCCGATGGCGAGAGACGCCACAGCCAGCACCATCAGCATGACTTGCCAGTCCACCGCCAGCGGCAGCAGGCCTTCCACCAGCAGGCGCAGCGCCATGGCGAACGCAGCCAGCTTGGGCGCGCCAGCGATCAGCAGCGTCACCGCGGTCGGCGAGCCCTGGTAGATGTCCGGAATCCACATGTGGAACGGTGCGGCGCCCATCTTGAACGCAATGCCGGCCACGATGAAGACCACGCCGAACGCCAGCATGGTGGTATTGACGCGGCCCGATTCCACCACGCGGAACACTTGGCCGAGGTTCAGCGAGCCGGTGGCGCCGTACAGCATGGACATGCCATACAGCAGGAAGCCCGAGGCCAGTGCGCCCAGCACGAAGTACTTGATGGCGGATTCGGAGGTCACGCGGCTGTCGCGGCGCAAGGCCACCAGCGCGTAGGATGCCAGCGACAGCAGTTCCAGGCCCAGGTACAGGGTCAGGAAGTTGTTGCCGGTGATCATCACGATCTGGCCGCCGAGCGTGAACAGCGCGAGCATGTAGAACTCGCCGCTGAACATGTCGCGGTCGGCCAGGTAGCTACGGGTGTAGACCAGCGTGACGAACAGCGCCGCGGAAGCGAAGGCCGACAGCAGGTTGGCCATCGGGTCCACCACCACCAGGTTGGCGAACGCGTAGTGGGTCTCGCCGGCGACGCCGTTGATGCCGAACCACACGGTCAGCACCAGCGTGGTCAGCAGCGACAGCGGATAGGCCACGCTGGTGCGGCTCTTGCCACGGGCAAGGTCGATCCAGTTGACCGCGGCGATCGCGATCGCCAGGAAAATGATTGGCGCCACAGGTGCCAATGTCGAGGACGGTTGCATGTTTGTTTCTCTCCCCGATTACAGCTTCGACTGCGCCACGTGCGACAGCAGGTTCACCACGGAAGCGTGCATCACATCGGTGAAGGGTTTCGGATACAGGCCCATATACAGGGTCATGATCGCCAGCAGGCCGAGCATCAGGAACTCGCGCTTGTTCAGGTCGACCAGTTCGGCCACGTGCTTGTGCACCACGTCGCCAAAGATCACGCGCTTGACCATCCACAGCGAATAGGCGGCGCCCAGGATCAGTGCCGTGGCTGCCAGCAGACCAATCCAGAAATTGAACTTGACCGCGCCCAGGATGACCATGAACTCACCGACGAAACCCGAGGTAGCCGGCAGGCCGCAGTTGGCCATGGCGAAGAACACCGACAGCGCCGCGAACTTCGGCAT
This sequence comes from Cupriavidus sp. PET2-C1, assembly GCF_054515855.1. Lineage (NCBI taxonomy): Bacteria > Pseudomonadati > Pseudomonadota > Betaproteobacteria > Burkholderiales > Burkholderiaceae > Cupriavidus > Cupriavidus sp. PET2-C1. Next base: position 1,301,354 of record NZ_CM137259.1, on the reverse strand, counting down.
GGTGTTCACCACACCGCCGTAATCGGCGATCTGGCGCGAGTGCACCCGGTCATACAGCACGCCGATGCAAAGGAACATCGCGCCCGAGATAAAGCCGTGGGAGATCATCTGGATGATGCCGCCCTCGATGCCGATCTCGTTGAAGATGAAGAAGCCCAGCGTGACGAAGCCCATGTGGGCGATCGACGAGTACGCCACCAGCTTCTTCATGTCGGCCTGCACCAGCGCGACCAGGCCAATGTAGATCACCGCGATCAGCGAGATGGTGATGATGAAGGCGGCCATGCTATGGCTGGCGTCCGGTGCGATCGGCAGCGAGAAACGCAGGAAACCGTAGGCGCCCAGCTTCAGCATGATGGCGGCCAGCACCACCGAGCCGCCGGTCGGCGCTTCCACGTGGGCGTCAGGCAGCCAGGTATGGACCGGCCACATCGGCACCTTGACCGCGAAGGCCAGGAAGAAGGCGATAAACAGCGCGATCTGCTCGTTCATCGACAGCTTGGCCTGGTGCCATTCGAGGATCTCGAAAGTACCGGTCTTGCTGTACAGGTACAGCAGCGCAACCAGCGTCAGCAGCGAGCCGAGCAGCGTGTACAGGAAGAACTTGAAAGCCGCGTACACACGGTTCGGGCCGCCCCAGACACCGATGATGATGTACATCGGGATCAGCGTGGCTTCGAAGAACACGTAGAACAGCATGCCGTTGAGCGCGCAGAACACGCCGACCATCAGGCCCGACAGGATCAGGAACGAGGCCATGTACTCGGCCACGCGCTCGGTGATCACTTCCCAGGCGGAGATCACCACGATCACCGTGATGAAGGCGGTCAGCACCACGAACCACATCGAGATGCCATCGACACCCAGGTGGTAGTTGATGTTGAAGCGCTCGATCCAGTTCGACTTCTCGACGAACTGCATGGCAGCCGTGGAACGGTCGAAGTGGAATACCAGCGGCAGCGTCACGATGAAGCTGGCGACCGAGCCGAACAGCGACATCCAGCGGACGTAGCCGCGACTACGGTCGGAACCCGAGGCAAGGACCAGCAAGCCAAAAAAGATTGGCAGCCAGATAGCGAAAGACAGAACCATTTTCTTGTTTTCCTTACTTGGCGCTCACCGTGGCGAACGAGGTGCCGAACACCGTCATCGTCAGCAGTATCAACATGCCCAGGATCATGGCGAATGCGTAGTGATAGATGTAGCCGGATTGCAGGTAACGGCTTACCGACGCGAACCAGGCAACCACGCGCGCGGCGCCGTTGACCACCAGGCCGTCGATCAGGCCCTGGTCGCCGCCCTTCCACAGGCCGGTACCAAGCAGACGGGCACCGCGAGCAAACACGGCCTGGTTGATCGCGTCCATGTAGTACTTGTTGTCAAGCAGGGTGTACAGGCCCGAAAAACGTTGCTTGATGGCAGCCGGGATGTCCGGGCGCTTCATGTAGAAGAACCAGGACAGCACCACACCGGCGATCGCCAGCCACAGCACCGGCGTGGTCAGCGAATGCAGGCCCATCGCCACCCAGCCGTGGAAGGCTTCGGTCAGCTCCGCCATCGCGTGGTGATTTTCGCCCACGTAGATCACGTTCTTGAAGGCCACGCCATTCTTGAAGAAGTCGCCGAACAGCATCGGGCCGATCGCGATCGCGCCGATCACCACCGACGGGATGGCCAGCAGCACCAGCGGCAGCGTGACGACCCACGGCGACTCGTGCGGCTTCTCGCCCGGGGCCAGGCCGTGATGATGGTCGGCCGTTGCCTCCTCATCGTCATGGTTGCCCGCGTGATGCGCGTGGTGGTCTTCCTTGCCGAAACGCTCTTCGCCGTGGAACACCAGGAAGTACATGCGGAAGGAGTAGAACGCCGTGACGAACACGCCGGCCAGCACCGCGAAGTAGGCGAAGCCCGAACCCGGGATATGCGACTCGGCCACGGCCTCGATAATCGAGTCCTTGGAGTAGAAGCCAGCGAAGAACGGCGTGCCGATCAGGGCCAGCGAGCCCACCAGCGAGGTGATCCAGGTAATCGGCATGTACTTGCGCAGGCCGCCCATGTTGCGGATGTCCTGATCGTGGTGCATGCCGATGATGACCGAGCCGGCCGCAAGGAACAGCAGTGCCTTGAAGAATGCATGGGTCATCAGGTGGAACACGGCCACCGAGTAGGCCGAGGCGCCCAGGGCGACGGTCATGTAGCCCAGCTGCGACAGCGTGGAGTAAGCCACCACGCGCTTGATGTCGTTCTGGATGATGCCCAGGAAGCCCATGAACAGCGCGGTAATGGCGCCGATCACCAGGACGAACGACAGCGCGGTGTCCGACAGCTCGAACAGCGGCGACATGCGCGCGACCATGAAGATGCCGGCCGTCACCATGGTGGCGGCGTGGATCAGCGCGGAGATCGGGGTCGGGCCTTCCATCGAGTCAGGCAGCCACACGTGCAGCGGGAACTGCGCCGACTTGCCCATGGCGCCGATGAACAGGCAGATGCAGGCGACCGTGATCATCAGCCAGTCGGTGCCCGGGAAGATCACCGTGGCGAGCTGGTCGCGCGCGGCGAAGACGTCGGTGTAGTTCATGCTGCCGCTGTAGGCCAGCAGCAGGCCGATGCCCAGGATGAAGCCGAAGTCACCCACACGGTTGACCAGGAACGCCTTCAGGTTGGCGAAGATGGCCGTCGGGCGGGTGTACCAGAAGCCGATCAGCAGGTACGACACCAGGCCCACAGCTTCCCAGCCGAAGAACAGCTGCAGGAAGTTGTTGCTCATCACCAGCATCAGCATCGAGAAGGTGAACAGCGAGATGTAGGCGAAGAAGCGGTTGTAGCCGGGGTCTTCGCTCATGTAGCCGACGGTGTAGATGTGCACCATCAGCGAGACGAAGGTCACCACCACCATCATCATCGCGGTCAGCGAGTCGACCAGGAAGCCCACTTCCATCTTCAGGTCGCCGATCTTCATCCACTCGTACACGGTGGCGTTGAAGCTCGCGCCGTTCATGACGTCCATCAGCACGATGATCGACAGCAGGCAGGAAATCGCCACACCGAGAATCGTCACGGTGTGGGCCAGCGTGCGGCCGGCGCGTGTCTCCGAGGAGAATGTGCTGAAGAACTTGGTGCCGAACAGGCCGGCGATGGCTGCACCGGCGAGCGGTGCGAGCGGAATCGCCAGTAGCAGGTTGGGGTCGAGCGTGGTTGCCATAGGACGCTTAGTGGTGTGCGGTCGGAGAACGGTCTTGATTCATAACGTAGCGGCGCGGATCAACCCTTGAGGGTGTCCATGTCGTCCACGTTGATCGTGTCCAGGTTGCGGAACAGCACGACCAGGATTGCAAGGCCGATTGCCGATTCGGCCGCAGCCACCGTGAGGATAAAGAAAACGAAAACCTGTCCTGCCAGGTCGCCCAGATAGTGCGAGAAGGCGACGAAGTTCATATTGACCGCAAGCAGCATCAGCTCGATCGCCATCAGCAGCACGATCACGTTCTTGCGGTTCAGGAAAATACCAACGATGCTGATGGCGAACAGGATCGCACCGAGCACGAGGAAATGGGCGAGAGAGAGCACAGCGTTTCTCCGGGCTTTAGTTCTTGTTAGCGGCAGCCGCGGCATCCGGGCTGGCTTGAGTGCCGGCACGGGCTTCGCTGGGCATCGAGACCAGGCGCACGCGGTCCTGGCGGCGGGTGCGCAACTGCTCGCCCACGTCTTGCGACTTGTTGTCCTTGCGGCGGCGCAGCGTCAGTGCGACGGCGGCGATGATCGCCACCAGCAGGATGATGCCCGCCACTTCAAAGGCGTAGATGTAGTCGGTGTAGATCAGCTTGCCGAGCGCTGCCGTGTTGGAGTAGTCCGGGCCCTGCGCCACGTTGTTCAGCGGCACCGTGGTGCCGATGAAGTTACGCACCAGCACGGTGGCCATCTCGCCGATGATCAGCGCGCCGATCACCGAGGCCATCGGCACGTAGGTCCAGAAGTCCCGTCGCAGGTGCTCGATGTCGATATCGATCATCATCACCACGAACAGGAACAGCACCATCACGGCGCCCACGTACACCAGCACCAGCAGGATGGCGAGGAATTCGGCCTTCAGCAGCATCCAGATCGCGGCTGCCGTAAAAAACGACAGCACGAGGAACAGTGCGGAGTGCACCGGGTTCTTCGCGGTGATGACTTTCAGTGCGGAGAGCACCAGCACCAGCGCAAAGACATAGAAGATGGTGGTCGTGAGTTCCATGGTCCTCGTCGAGCCTTCCGGCACAAGCCACCCCTGGTGGCCTGCCCTTGCGGCATCCTTTTCGTTAGCCCCACACGGGGCCCGATTCACAATGCATTGGCAACGCCCGCCAGGTTCGGCGGGCACGCCCTGTAATGCGCTTATCAGCGGTACTTGGCGTCCGCAGCCTTGGCCGCGGCGATCTGCGGCTCGTAGCGGTCGCCCACTGCCAGCAGCATGTCCTTGGTGAAGTACAGGTCGCCGCGCTTCTCGCCGTGGTACTCGAGGATATGCGTCTCGACGATGGCGTCGACCGGGCAGGCTTCTTCGCAGAAACCGCAGAAAATGCACTTGGTCAGGTCGATGTCATAGCGCGTGGTGCGGCGGGTGCCGTCGGCGCGGGCATCGGACTCGATGGTGATGGCCACGGCCGGGCAAACCGCTTCGCACAGCTTGCAGGCGATGCAGCGCTCTTCCCCGTTGGGGTAGCGGCGCAGCGCGTGCAGGCCGCGAAAACGCGGCGACATCGGCGTTTTCTCTTCGGGGAACTGGACCGTGATCTTGCGGGCGAAGAGATAACGCCCGGTCAGAGCCATGCCCTTGAAGAGTTCCTTCAGGAGCAGGCTGTTGAAGAAGTCCTTGATGGCGAGCAGCATGACGATTGCTTCCTAATGATTCCGCAGGGCGCCGCCTGTTGTGGCTGCGCCCCTGCTTTGGCCGTTCAATGCCAGATATTCCAGGGCGACCGGATCCAGATCGCCACGATGACCAGCCAGCCCACCGTCAGCGGGATGAAGATCTTCCAGCCCAGGCGCATGATCTGGTCATAGCGGTAGCGCGGGAACGAAGCACGAATCCAGATAAACACCGACAGCAGCAAAAATACCTTGATCACCAGCCAGAAGAAGCCCGGGACCGCATTGGTGATGAAGCTTTCGAACGGCGGCGCCCAGCCTCCCAGGAACATCAACGCGGTCATCGTCGAGATGACGATCATGTTGATGTACTCAGCCAGAAAGAACAGCGCGAAGCCCATGCCCGAGTACTCGATCATGTGGCCGGCAACGATTTCCGACTCGCCTTCCACCACGTCGAACGGGTGGCGGTTGGTTTCGGCCACGCCGGAGATGAAGTAGACGCCGAACATGGGCAGCAGCGGCAGCCAGTTCCACGACAGTACGTTGATCCCCATGTTGGCGAAATAGCCGGTGTTCTGCGAGTTGACGATAGCCGACAGGTTCAGGCTGCCCGACACCATCAGCACGGTCACCAGGGCAAAGCCCATGGCGATTTCATAGGACACCATCTGCGCCGCGGCGCGCATGGCGCCGATGAAGGCGTACTTGGAGTTGGAGGCCCAACCGGCCAGGATCACGCCGTAGACGCCAACCGAGCTGATCGCCATCACGTACAGCAGGCCGGCGTTGACGTTGGCCATCACCACTTCGGCCTGGAACGGAATCACCGCCCAGATCGCCACGGCGGGCATCAGCACCATCAGCGGGGCAACCAGGTACATGCCCCGGCTGACCTGCGTGGGCATCATCACTTCCTTGAGCAGCAGCTTGAGCACGTCGGCGATCGGCTGCAGCAGGCCCAGCGGACCGACCCGGTTCGGGCCGATACGCACGTGCATCCAGCCAATCAGCTTGCGCTCCCACAGGATCAGGTAGGCCACGCACAACAGCAGCGGCACCACAATGACCACGGCGCGAATCAGGATCCACAGCGGCGTCCAGGCGCCGCCGAAGAGATTCTGTCCTTGCGAGGTAATCCAATCGATCATGTTTCTTTCTCGCTCTTCTTATGCCGTGGCCGCCGGCTCGGCCGCGCCCTTCGCGGTGGCGGCCAGGTCGATGGCTTTCTCTACGGTGACGGTGCCGAACGGTGCGCCCAGCGTGGTCGCGGCAACGGTGCCGGCGGACAAGCGCACGGTGCCGGCAGGCAACGCGGCTTCGAGGGCGGCCGGCAGCACCACGCTGCCCTGCCCTTGCGTCACGCGCACCGGGTCGCCAGCCTGCACGCCCAGCGAGGCGAACAGGTCGGCAGACAGGCCGGCTTGCATGGCGCGGCGCGCGGCTGCGGACAGTTGCAGCGAATCGGCACGGCGCACGATCGGGTCGGCGTGGTAGATCGGCACATCGGCGATGCGTTCGATCCCACCCGCCACCTGGGCGGTGACGCGGATGGCCGCGTCGGTGCCATTGTTCAGTTGCGGTGCGACCGGCTTGGCCAGCACTTCGTCGCGCACGCTTTCGGCGGTGTCGAAGTCAAAGCCAGGCACGTCCAGCAGGTTGCCCAGCACGCGCAGCACCTTCCAGCCCGGACGCGAATCGCCCAGCGCGCGGACGACGCCGTTGAAGCTTTGCGGCAGGCCTTCGCAGTTCACGAACGTGCCTGCGGTTTCGGTGAACGGGGTCACCGGCAGGATCACGTCCGCATATTGCAGCGCGGCGTCCGAGCGGAACGCGGACAGCACCACCACGGTGCCGGCCTCGGCCAGCGCGGCCAGGGCCTGGCTCGGGTTGGCGGCGTCGAACTCGGGTTCCGTGTTCAACAGCACGTAGGCACGGCGCGGCGTGTCGAACATGGCCTGCGCATTGGCGCCGCCATTTTGCGGCAGCGCGCCGGCGATATGGCCACCGACGGTGTTCGCGGCTTCGGTCAGGAAGCCCAGCGTGGCGCCGGTTTCCGTGGCGATCCACTGTGCCAGCGCGTGCAGCGCGGCAAATTGCGGATGACGCACGGCCTCGTTGCCGAGGAACACGGCGCGGCGCTCGCCCGACAGCAGCGCATCGGCTACCAGCTTGGCCTTGTCGTCGCCATCGAAGCCATCGGTGCCCGCCGGAGCGGCCACGCCCTTGGCGGCGGCAACGGCACGGGCCACGCCGGCCAGGGCTGCGGTCCAGCCGGACGGCGCCACGTCAATGCGTGCGGCCAGCGGCATCAGCAGATCCTCGGCGCTGGCGCCGAGCACGGCCACGCGGGCCCCCTTCTTGCCAGCCTGGCGCAGACGCGCGGCCAGCAGCGGATGATCCTTGCGCAGGGCGGAACCAATCACCAGCACGCGTTGCAGCGCGGAGACGTCGGCGATCGGCAGGCCGAGCCACGGCGCACCCTTGATGGCGGCCGAGAAATCGGTCTGGCGCTGGCGGAAGTCGACGTTGTCGCTGCCCAGGCCACGCACCAGCTTGCCCAGCAGGTGGAGTTCTTCCAGCGTGCTGTGCGGGCTGGCCAGCGCGGCGATCTGGTCGGCGCCATGGTCGCGCTTGATGCTCGCGAGGCCGTTGGCCACGTATTCCAGCGCGGTCTGCCAGTCGGTTTCCATCCACTCGCCACCTTGCTTGACGAGCGGCTTGGTGAGACGGTCCGGGCTGTTGAGGCCTTCGTACGAGAAGCGGTCCTTGTCGGACAGCCAGCATTCGTTGACGGCTTCGTTGTCCAGCGGCAGCACGCGCATCACGCGCTGGTTCTTGGTCTGCACCACCAGGTTCGCGCCCAGGCCATCGTGCGGCGACACCGACTTGCGGCGCGCCAGTTCCCAGGTACGTGCCGAGTAGCGGAACGGCTTGCTGGTCAGCGCGCCGACCGGGCAGAGGTCGATCATGTTGCCGGACAGTTCCGAATCCACGGTCTGGCCAACGAAGGTCGTGATCTCGGAGTGCTCGCCACGGCCCAGCATGCCCAGCTCCATCACGCCGGCCACTTCCTGGCCAAAGCGCACGCAGCGGGTGCAGTGGATGCAGCGGCTCATCTCTTCCATGGAGATCAGCGGGCCCACGTTCTTGTGGAATACGACGCGCTTTTCTTCCTTGTAGCGCGATTCCGATGCGCCGTAGCCCACAGCCAGATCCTGCAGCTGGCACTCGCCGCCCTGATCGCAGATCGGGCAATCCAGCGGGTGGTTGATCAGCAGGAATTCCATCACCGACTTCTGGGCCTTGACTGCCTTCTCCGAATTGGTGAAGACCTTCATGCCAGGGGTGACCGGCGTGGCGCAGGCGGGCAGCGCCTTGGGCGCTTTCTCAACCTCAACCAGGCACATGCGGCAGTTCGCCGCGATGGACAATTTACGGTGGTAGCAGAAGTGCGGGATGTAGGTGCCCAGCTGGCGGGCGGCTTCCATCACCAGGCTGCCTTCAGCAACCTCAACCTTCTTGCCGTCGATCTCGAGTTCAACCATGTTCTGCCACGCTTAAGAGTAGGCCGGAACCATGCACTGCTTGTGTTCGACGTGATATTCGAACTCTTTCCAGTAGTGCTTGAGCATGCCGCGGACCGGCATCGCTGCCGCATCACCAAGCGCGCAGATAGTGCGGCCCATGATGTTTTCAGCGACGTTATTGAGCAGGTCCAGATCTTCCTGGCGCCCTTCTCCGTGTTCGATACGATTCACCATGCGATAGAGCCAGCCGGTGCCTTCACGGCACGGCGTGCACTGGCCGCACGATTCTTCAAAGTAGAAATACGACAGACGCAGCAGCGAGCGAACCATGCAGCGCGTCTCGTCCATCACGATCACCGCGCCCGAGCCCAGCATCGAGCCGGCCTTGGCGATCGAGTCATAGTCCATGTCGGACGCCATCATCATGTCGCCCGGCACCACCGGCGCGGACGAGCCGCCCGGGATCACTGCCTTGATGCGCTTGCCGCCGCGCATGCCGCCGGCGAGTTCCAGCAGGGTCGCGAACGGCGTGCCCAGCGGGATCTCGTAGTTGCCGGGGCGCTCGACGTCGCCGGAGATCGAGAAGATCTTGGAGCCGCCGTTGTTCGGCTTGCCCATCTTCAGGTAGTTTTCCGGCCCGATCGACAACAGGAACGGCACCGCGGCAAACGTTTCCGTGTTGTTGATGGTGGTCGGCTTGCCGTACAGGCCGAAGCTGGCCGGGAACGGCGGCTTGAAGCGCGGCTGGCCTTTCTTGCCTTCCAGCGATTCGAGCAGCGCGGTTTCCTCGCCACAGATGTAGGCGCCGTAGCCGTGGTGGGCGTGCAGCTGGAAGTCAAAGCCCGAGCCCAGGATGTTGTCACCCAGGAAACCGGCGGCACGTGCCTCTTCGAGGGCTTGCTCGAAAATCTTGTACTCGTTCCAGATCTCGCCGTGGATGTAGTTGTAGCCCACGGTGATGCCCATCGCGTACGCACCGATGGCCATGCCTTCGATCAGCGCATGCGGGTTGTAGCGGATGATGTCGCGGTCCTTGAAGGTACCGGGCTCGCCCTCGTCGGTGTTGCAGACCAGGTATTTCTGGCCGGGGAACTGACGCGGCATGAAGCTCCACTTCAGGCCGGTGGGAAAGCCCGCGCCGCCACGGCCGCGCAGGCCGGAGGCCTTGACGTCCGCGATCACCTGCTCGGGCGTGATCTTCTCGGTCAGGATGCGCTTGAGCTGCTGGTAGCCACCACGCTTGACGTAGTCGTCGAGGTGCCAGTTGCTGCCATCGAGGCCAGCCAGGATCAGCGGCTTGATATGGCGGTCGTGCAGAGAGGTCATGTTACTTATCTCCCTTGGCTGCAGTGCTGCCGGCGGCCTTGAGCTCGTCGACGAGCGCGTCCAGCTTGGCGTCGCTCATATGGCTGCACATGCGGGTATTGTTGACGATCATCACCGGTGCGTCGCCGCAGGCACCCATGCACTCGCCTTCCTTGAGGGTGAAGGTGCCGCACGGGGTGGTTTCGTTGTAGCCGATCCCCAGCTTTTGCTTGAGGTAGTCGCCGGCACGTTCGCCGCCGGAGAGTGCGCACGGCAGGTTGGTGCAGACGGTCAGCTTGTACTTGCCGACCGGCTTGGTGTCGTACATGTTGTAGAAGGTTGCAACCTCCTCGACCCATACCGGCGGCATGTCGAGGTAGCTGGCAACAAACTGCATGACTTCCGGGGAGACCCAGCCCACTTCGCCCTGCGCCACGGCCAACGCCGCCATCACGGCCGACTGCTTCTGGTCAGCCGGATACTTGGCGATCGCGCGATCGATTTCCTTGAGAGCTTCTGCTGATAGCATGGTCGTTGCTGTAATACGCCGTGTCATTTGCGGATCTGCGCCGCCACATGGCGCGCATCCCGCAGGTTTGCAGCCGTCGCTGCCGTTGCAGCCCGCATGTCAAAGGCATGCTGGGCTCACCGCGGGTTTCCCGTGACCGGACACGATCGATTGTGGGTCCGTGCCAGGGGCGCCCGGATCGTCGTCCGGGGCCGGCGGCTCTTGTTAGCTCGTCAGCGGTCGATTTCGCCGAAGACGATGTCTTGCGTACCGATGATCGTTACCGCATCCGCAATCATGTGGCCCTTGGCCATTTCATCCAGTGCGGCCAGATGGGCAAAGCCCGGGGCACGGATCTTCAGGCGATACGGCTTGTTCGCACCGTCGGAGATGGCATAGATGCCGAACTCGCCCTTCGGGTGCTCCACTGCCGCGTAAGTCTCGCCTTCGGGCACGTGAATGCCTTCGGTGAAGAGCTTGAAGTGGTGGATCAGCTCTTCCATGTTCGACTTCATGTCCACGCGCGACGGCGGTGCCACCTTGTGGTTGTCGCTCATCACCGGGCCCGGATTGCGGCGCAGCCAGTCGATGCACTGCTTGATGATGTTGTTGGACTGGCGCATTTCTTCCACGCGCACCAGGTAGCGGGAGTAGCAATCGCCGCCCACGCCCACCGGAACCTGGAAGTCCATGCGGTCATACACTTCGTAGGGCTGCTTCTTGCGCAGGTCCCACTCGATGCCGGAGCCGCGCAGCATCGGGCCGGTAAAGCCCATCTGCAGCGCGCGCTCGGGACTCACCACGCCAATGCCGACCAGGCGTTGCTTCCAGATCCGGTTGTCCGTCAGCAGCGTCTCGTATTCGTCGACGTACTTCGGGAAGCGGTTGGTGAAGTCCTCGATGAAGTCCAGCAGCGAGCCCGAGCGCGCTTCGTTCATGGCCTTGATGGCGCGCTCGTTGTGGATCTTCGACGCCTTGTATTGCGGCATCGTGTCCGGCAGGTCGCGGTACACGCCGCCCGGACGGTAGTAGGCCGCGTGCATGCGCGCACCCGACACCGCCTCGTACATGTCGAACATGTCTTCGCGTTCGCGGAAGGCGTACAGGAACACCGCCATCGCGCCCACGTCGAGCGCGTGCGAGCCGATCCACATCAGGTGGTTCAGCAAGCGCGTGATTTCGTCGAACATCACGCGGATGTACTGCGCACGGATCGGCACCTCGAGACCCAGCATCTTCTCGATGGCCATCACGTAGGCATGCTCGTTGACCATCATCGACACGTAGTCGAGGCGGTCCATGTACGGCACGCTCTGGATCCAGGTCTTCTGCTCGGCCAGCTTTTCGGTGGCACGGTGCAGCAGGCCGATGTGCGGGTCGGCGCGCTGGATGACTTCGCCGTCCAGCTCCAGCACAAGGCGCAGCACGCCGTGTGCCGCAGGGTGCTGCGGGCCGAAGTTAAGGGTGTAATTCTTGATGTCTGCCATTGCGCGTTCTCAGTGCTGCAAGCCGCCGTAATTCTCTTCGCGGATCACGCGGGGCGTGACCTCGCGCGGCTCGATCGTGACGGGCTGATAGATCACCCGCTTTTGCTCGGGGTCGTAGCGCATCTCGACATAGCCCGAGACCGGGAAATCCTTGCGGAACGGGTGGCCGACAAAACCATAATCGGTCAGCAGGCGGCGCAGGTCGTTGTGGCCTTCGAACACGATGCCGTAGAAGTCGAACGCTTCGCGCTCGAACCAGTTCGCCGAGTTCCAGACGTCGGTCAGCGAGGGCACCACGGGCACGTCGTCGTCCGGCGCGAACACGCGTACGCGCAGGCGCCAGTTATGCTTGATCGAGATCAGGTGCGTCACGGCCGCGAAACGGGGACCGTCCCAGGCGCCGTCGCCGTAGGTGGAATAGTCGACGCCGCACACATCGAGCAGCTGCTCAAAATGCAGTGCGGGATCGTCGCGCAGCATCAGCGCGCTTTCCAGGTAGTCATCGGCCTTGACGATAAGGGTAATCTCGCCTAGCGCCTCTACCAGTTTCTGGATACGCTTGCCCAGTACCTTTTCGAGCGCGGCCTTCAGAGTATCGAGGTTCGACATGTCAGCCCTTGCGCGCGATGGTGTTGGTGCGACGGATCTTGTTCTGCAACTGGATGATGCCGTAGATCAGCGCTTCCGCCGTCGGGGGGCAGCCAGGCACATAGATATCCACCGGCACGATCCGATCGCAACCACGCACCACTGAATACGAGTAGTGATAGTAGCCACCGCCATTCGCGCAGGAACCCATCGAGATCACCCAACGCGGCTCTGCCATCTGGTCATAGACCTTGCGCAGCGCGGGGGCCATCTTGTTGCACAGCGTGCCGGCCACGATCATCACGTCCGACTGGCGCGGCGACGGGCGGAAAATCACGCCGAAGCGGTCCATGTCGTAGCGCGCGGCGCCAGCATGCATCATTTCCACAGCGCAGCACGCCAGGCCAAAGGTCATCGGCCAGAGCGACCCGGTGCGGGTCCAGTTGATCAGCTTGTCAGCGGTAGTCGTGACGAAGCCTTCATTGAGAACGCCTTCGATTGCCATATCACATCACTCCCAATCGAGCGCGCCCTTTTTCCAGATGTAGACGAAGCCCACGATGAATTCCAGCAGAAACACGCCCATGGCGAAGAAACCCGGCCAGCCGATATCCCGCAGGGCTACACCCCAGGGAAACAGGAAGGCGGTCTCGAGATCGAACAGGATAAAAAGAATAGCGATGAGGTAGTAGCGCACGTCGAACTTCATGCGCGCGTCCTCGAACGCTTCGAAGCCGCACTCGTACGGAGAGAGCTTCGCGGGATCAGGTTTGTTTGGACCGAGAATTCGGCCAATCGACATCAGTGCAATGCCGAGCACGACACCGAAGATGATGAAGATGAGGACGGGGAAGTAGGCTTCGAGATTCAAGGTACGGCCAGCCTTATCTGGAATGTTGTCAACAGCACCAGCGGTAAGCGGCGTCCTGTTGCCCACCCCAAGCGCCATTCCGTAGAAATTACGACGCCGCCTTGCGGACTGGCCGGGGCATACATCCGGGATGCGCTCCGGATGTATGCCCCGATCAAGTTGTTTGGTGCCGACGGCGAGACTCGAACTCGCACAGCTTTCGCCACTACCCCCTCAAGATAGCGTGTCTACCAATTTCACCACGTCGGCTGGGGGAGAAACAATATTGCCTCGCGCCGGGCTTTTCAGGGCCCTGGGTTTTTACACCCTTCGGAACTCTGGCTGGGATACTACTTTATCCTGGCTGGAGCCCCGTCGCTGGGAGATCGTTTCAAGCCTTGTATTCTAACCTAGGATTCTTGTTTTGTTCAATGCACAACAGCAAAAATCTTCAAGAATAAGTCACAAGGCTCGTTGATTATTTCGGTACAGCAGGCGCAGAAGGATTCGAGGCCGCGGCAGCCGATGCAGCAGCAGGCGCCGAAGCCCCCGCCACCGCCGGCGCCACCGCGGGCGCGGAGCCCATCACGCCCAGCGAAGCTGCCGGCCGGTAGTTGCCCATCAGCGTCAGGCTCAGCGTGCAGATGAAGAACAGCGTCGCCAGCACGGCGGTGGTACGCGACAGGAAGTTGGCCGAGCCGGTGGCGCCGAACAGGCTGCCCGAGGCCCCCGAGCCGAACGCCGCGCCGACATCAGCGCCCTTGCCATGCTGCAGCAGCACCAGGCCAATCACGCCAAGCGCGGACAGTACCTGCGCCACTACCAACAAAGTTTTGAAAATTGCCATTTGGTTCGATTCGCTTGCCTGATCAGACCCTATGAGCGGCCGGCATTCAGGCGTTGCCGATCGCGAGGAAATCGTCCGACTTCAACGAGGCGCCTCCGATGAGGCCCCCGTCGATGTCGGGCATGGAAAATAGTTCTGCCGCGTTGTCCGGCTTCACGCTGCCGCCGTACAACATGGCCATGCGAGCCGCCACGCCTGCGTCGCGCGCCGCCACCTGGGCGCGCAGGAAAGCGTGCACGGCCTGGGCCTGCTCGCTGCTTGCGGTCTTGCCCGTGCCGATCGCCCACACCGGCTCATAGGCCAGCACGATGCGGCCGAGTTGCTCAAGCGAGAGGGCCTCGAGCACGGCGCCGAGCTGACGGCCAACCACGGCCTCGGTCTCGCCGGCCTCGCGCTGCGCCAGGCTCTCGCCCACGCACACCACCGGCACAATGCCGAACTCCAGCGCGCGCACCGCCTTGGCCGCCACCGTGGCATCGGTCTCGCCATGGTAGCTGCGGCGCTCCGAATGCCCCACCAGGGCATACGAAACACCGAACTCAGCCAGCATGGAGGCCGCGACTTCGCCCGTGAAGGCACCGCGCGCCTCGGCGGACACGTCCTGCGCGCCCCAGGCCACCGTGGACCCGGCCAGCAACGCCTGGCACTGCGCAAGATACGGGAACGGCGCGCATACCGCCAGGCGCGCGCTTGCGGGCGCTGCCTTGATCGCTTCCAGCAAGGCCACATTGGCAGCCAAGCTGCCGTGCATCTTCCAGTTGCCGATAACGAGCTTTTGTCTCACAGGGCGCCCCTCTCAATCAAACCGGCTATTGTAGCGCGGGCCAAGGCCCTACGCCACAGAAGGGCCCCGAAATCGGCCTGGGGCGCGAGGCCCCGGCCGCACTCGGCCACACTCGGCCATCAGCCCGCTACCAGCGGCATTACCAGGTCAGGACGATCTTGCCGATGTGCTCGCTGGACTCCATCAGCCGATGCGCATCGGCGGCCTGGGCGGCCGGGAAGGTCTGGTGGATCACCGGCTTGATCTTGCCCGCGGCCAGCAGCGGCCACACGTGCTGGTGCAACGCCTGCGCGATCTCGCCCTTGAACGCGACCGGGCGGGGACGCAGCGTGGAGCCCGTCACGGTGATACGGCGGCGCAGGATATCGCCCAGCGGGATCTCGGCCTTGGCGCCACCCAGCAGCGCGATGATCACAATGCGGCCATCGTCGGCGACGCAGGACAGCTCGCGCGCCAGATACGGGCCGGCCACCATGTCGAGGATGACATCCGCGCCGCGGCCGCCGGTCAGGGCCTTGACCTCGGCGACAAAGTCGTCGGCCTTGTAGTTGATGGCACGGTCGGCGCCCAGTTCCTCGCAGGCACGGCACTTGTCGGCGCTGCCGGCGGTGACGAAGACCTTGTGGCCCAGGGCCTTGGCGATCTGGATGGCGGTCGTGCCGATGCCGCTCGAGCCGCCCTGGATCAGCAGGGTCTCGTCCTTGCCCAGCGGGCCGCGGCCCAGGTAGCCGCGATCGAATACGTTGCTCCACACGGTGAAGAACGTCTCCGGCAATGCGGCCGCCTCGACATCCGACAGGCCCGCGGGCACCGGCAGGCATTGCGCCGCGGGGGCCACGCACAACTCGGCGTAACCGCCGCCCTGCACCAGCGCGCACACGCGATCGCCCAGCTTCAGGCCGAAGCGGTTGTCGGGGTGCGCCAGGTCGCCGCCGGCCACCACGCCGGCCACTTCCAGGCCCGGCAGGTCGGACGCGCCGGGTGGCACCGGGTAGTTGCCGGTACGCTGGAACACGTCAGGACGGTTGATGCCGGCCGCGGCCACGCGGATCAGGATCTCGCCGGCCTTGGGCACGGGGTCGGGCCGTTGCGCCAGCTGCAGGACTTCGGGGGCGCCGTACTCGCGGATTTCGATGGCTTGCATTGCTGCTCCTTGCGGTTAGGGACCTCGCGCATGCGGCGGGCTCGCGCACGCAGGGCGGGGGGATCAATCTGGGCACCCGCCATGCAGCGGGCCGAACAGCCGGGCCGCATGGGGTGGGACTGGCGGGAGTGTAAACAAAAAAGCGGCTGGACATCGCCAGCCGCTTTTTCTGCTACGGGTACCGTCGTTCCACCGGCACCGTAAAACGCTTACTGCTGTTGCTGATCAGCCGAAGGCGTCGTCGGTGCGGCCGGTGCTGCCGGAGCAGCAGGTGCCTCGCTGGTGTTGGCGATCGGGCTGATGCTGCCGCCCTCTTCGGCCAGCGCGGCCTTCAGGGACAGGCGCAGGCGGCCCTTCTCGTCAGCCTGGATCAGCTTGACGCGCACGTGTTGGCCTTCCTTGAGCCAGTCCTTGATGTCCTTGACGCGTTCGTTGACGATCTCGGAGATATGCAGCAGGCCATCCTTGCCCGGCAGGATGTTGACGATGGCGCCAAAGTCCAGCAGCTTGAGCACGGTGCCGGCGTAGATCTTGCCCACTTCGGCTTCCGCGGTGATGCCTTCGATGCGGCGCTTGGCTTCGGCCATGCCTTCGGTCGAGGTCGAGGCGATGGTGATGGTGCCGTCTTCCTGGATGTCGATGGTGGTGCCGGTTTCCTTGGTCAGGGCCTGGATGGTCGAGCCGCCCTTGCCGATCACTTCGCGGATCTTGTCCGGATGGATCTTCATGGTGATCATGCGCGGTGCGTGCTCCGACAGCTCGGTGCGCGCATGGCCCATCGCGTCCTGCATCTTGCCCAGGATATGCAGGCGGCCTTCCTTGGCTTGCGCCAGCGCGACCTGCATGATTTCCTTGGTGATGCCCTGGACCTTGATGTCCATCTGCAGCGCGGTGATGCCGGTGTCGGTACCTGCGACCTTGAAGTCCATGTCGCCGAGGTGGTCCTCGTCGCCCAGGATGTCGGTCAGCACGGCGAACTTGTTGCCTTCCAGGATCAGGCCCATGGCCACGCCGGCCACGTGCGCCTTGATCGGAACGCCTGCGTCCATCAGTGCCAGGCAGCCGCCGCACACCGATGCCATCGACGACGAGCCGTTGGATTCGGTGATTTCGGACACCAGGCGGATGGTGTAGGCAAATTCGTCATCCTTCGGCAGGACCGGGATCAGCGCGCGCTTGGCCAGGCGGCCGTGGCCGATTTCGCGGCGCTTGGGGCTGCCCACGCGGCCGGTTTCGCCGGTGGCGAACGGAGGCATGTTGTAGTGGAGCATGAAGCGGTCGCGGTACTCGCCGGCGAGCGCGTCGATGATCTGCTCATCGCCCTTGGTGCCCAGCGTGGCAACCACCAGCGCCTGGGTTTCGCCACGGGTGAAGATGGCCGAGCCGTGAGCGCGCGGCAGCACCGACGAGCGGATCTCGATCGGGCGCACGGTGCGGGTGTCGCGGCCATCGATGCGCGGCTCGCCCGACAGCACCTGGCTGCGCACGATCTTGGCTTCGATGTCGAACAGCACGTTGCCCACTTCGACCTTGTCGGCTTCCACGCCGGCTTCGGCCAGCTTGGCCGCCACGGTGGCGTAGACTTCCTTGAGCTTTTGGCTGCGAGCCGACTTCTGGCGCAGCTGGTAGACGTCCTGCAGCAGCGGCAGGGCGATCTCGCCGACCTTGGCGATCAGCGCTTCGTTCTTCGGTGCCGCGGTCCAGTCCCACTCCGGCTTGCCGCCGTCGCGCACCAGGTCATGGATGGCATTGATGGCCGTCTGCATTTGCTCGTGGCCGTAGACCACGGCGCCCAGCATCACCTCTTCCGACAGTTGGCGGGCTTCCGACTCCACCATCAGTACGGCGCGCTCGGTACCGGCAACCACCAGGTCCAGTTCCGAAGCGGCGATTTGCGAACGGGTCGGGTTCAGCAGGTACTGGCCGTCCTTGTAGCCAACGCGCGCTGCGCCGACCGGGCCGCTGAACGGAATGCCCGACACTGCCAGGGCAGCCGAGGCGCCGATCAGGGCGGGGATGTCAGCCGGGACTTCCGGGTTCAGCGACAGCACGTGGATGACCACTTGCACTTCGTTGTAGAAGCCTTCCGGGAACAGCGGGCGCAGCGGGCGGTCGATCAGGCGCGAGGTCAGCGTCTCGTTTTCCGACGGACGGCCTTCACGCTTGAAGAAGCCACCGGGGATCTTGCCGGCAGCGTAGGTCTTTTCGATGTAGTCGACGGTCAGCGGGAAGAAATCCTGGCCGGCCTTGGGCGACTTGGCAGCGACAACGGTGGCGAGCACCACGGTGTCTTCAATGTCGACGATCACGGCACCGCCAGCCTGGCGGGCAACCTCGCCGGTTTCCAGGCGCACCTTGTGCTGGCCCCACTGGAATTCCTTGACGATCTTGTTGAACATGGTCATGAGCGTTCCTTTTGTTCGTGCTTGCACGCTTGTGCAACGCCCGCGTTAGCAGCCGCGGGCGAACTGCCGGATCAGCGTCGGCCTCAGTCACAGGGAAGTGCTATGCCATTCCAGCGCGATACCTGGTGCGATACCTGGTTCTGGTACGTGGCATCTGCCTTGGCAGATACCGCGCTGGAATGACACAAAGCCCCGCTTCCTTGCCCGACTCCGGTATGGATTAACAGTAAAAAAAACTGAAAAATGCTAAAAAAAGCTAAAGAACACAGTAACTTACTCCGTTGCACGTCTTGGCGCAACGTGTGCCAGCCCTCGGGGTCATGGCACCATCAAGTAGAGCAAAAATCACTTGCAGCAATACCGGACATCGACCGGGCAGCGGCCGGACCTGCGACATTTCATCCGCAAAAACAAAATGCCTGCATCAGCGAGGCTGACGCAGGCATTAGTGGCTCACGCGAAGGCGTGCAGTGCATCCATTCGTGCTGCCATCCGGACGATCCTGGCTGCTTACTTACGCAGGCCGAGCTTCTCGATCAGCGAACGATAACGGTCGGCATCGTTGGCCTTGAGGTAGTCCAGCAGGCGGCGACGACGGCTCACCATGCGCAGCAGACCGCGGCGGCTGTGGTGATCCTTCATGTTGGCCTTGAAGTGGGGGGTCAGTTCGTTGATGCGGGTGGTCAGCAGAGCGACCTGGACTTCGGGGCTACCCGTGTCGTTGGCGGCACGTGCGAACTGCTTGATGACTTCGGTTTTGTTGCTGACTTGGGCTTCTGCCATGGTGATTTCCTTTTCACTTGCGAACGCTACAGCACGAAATGTGCCGCATGCGTCGTGCCTTGTGCGTGTCTTACATACAGGCAACTGTCTCGCCGGGCCGGTTTATGACAACCGGCTGGCTATGACAGCGGGCGATTATAACGGAAAACGGGCCGGCGATGGCGTTTGCGGCAACGCCGGCCCGGAACCGCTAGAACCGCTCCATCTTGCAGGTCGTGGGCAACATGGTCTGCGCCGACTTTAGCTTCCTCACCGTGCGAAAGCCATAGCCCGACCCCTCGTTGTCAAAGCGCACATCGCCGCCCTGCTTCTCCATCACCGACACGTAGAGCGGCTGCAGCACCTGGTGGTCATCGGCGCGGATCGTCGCATCATGGAAGTCGTTGACGTAGCGCATGCCCTCCAGCGCACGCGCCACCTTGACGGCGTCGGTCGAGCCCGCCTGCTCGATGGCCCGGGCAAGCATCTCCACCATCATCTGCATGCGCAGGTGAACGTAGTCGTCCCTGGGCTCGGGGTAACGGGCACGGAACGCCTGGTAGAACGCGTCCGACGCCGCGCCGCCCACGTTGGGGTGCCACTCCGCCACCGCGAGCACACGCCCTACCCCGGCATCGCCCATGGCCGCCGGCGCGCCCAGCCCGTTGCCGTAGAAGGTGTAGAACTTGGCGTTCAGCCCGCCCTCGCGCGCGGCCTTGATCATCAGTGTGAGATCGTTGCCCCAGTTGCCCGTGATCACCGCATCCGCGCCGCTGGCCTTGATCTTGGCGATATACGGGGCAAAGTCCTTGATCTTGCCGATCGGGTGGAACTCATCGCCCACGATGCGCAGCTCAGGCCGCTTGGCCGCCAGCATCTCCCGTGCCGAACGCGACACCTGATGGCCGAAACTGTAGTCCTGGTCGATCAGGTAGACGCGCCGCACGCCGGCATCGGCACGGATGACTTCGGTCAGGGCCTGCATGCGCATGTCAGCGCTGGCATCGAAACGAAAGTGCCAGAAGCTGCAGCCCTCGTTGGTCAGTGTGGGATCGACCGCCGAGTAATTCAGGAAGAGCACGCGGGCATCGGGCTGCCGGCTGTTGTGGCGGTTGATCGCGCTGACCAGCGCGCCAGCCACCGCTGAGCTGTTGCCTTGCAGGACAAAGGGAATCCGCTTGTCCACCAGAGCGCGCAACTGGATCAGGCTCTCGTCGACATTGCCCTTGCTATCGAAGGTAACCAGCTCGAGGGGCCGCGCGCCTTCCGCGGTCTTGACGCCACCGCGCGCATTGACGCGGTCGATGGCGATCCGCAGGTTGCGCACCACCGCGTCGCCCGCGTTGGCAAAGGGGCCGGACAACCCTTCGATCATGCCGAGACGGATCGGCTCCTGCGCGCCGGCGCTCGCCGCCACCGCCAGCAAACAGCCCGCCAGCCATCGTTTAGCCCACATCGAGTGATCTCCCGCCAAAGCGCTGCATGGTAAGCCAGGGACCCAGCCTAGGCAAATCGGATCGCATTCGCGGCAAAACGGGAGATTGGGCGAGGATGGGGGTGCCATGGCGGCGCTTACCCTCAGAAAGCCGGCGCGTGCCACATGAGGCGCACACAACTTCTGCGCGCCGCTACACTCTTGGTCCATATCCTCACGAATTTGAACAAGAGAACTGTCATGAACGCCTCATCGTCGCGCCGTGCTGCCCAGTGGCTCGTGCTAGCAGCAGCGGCAGCCGTCCTGCCGGCCTGCTCGGTGCTGCAACCGGTCAAAGTCGGCCAGGACATGGTGGGCGCGCCAGAAGCCGCCGTACAAGCCCATTTCGGCACGCCAACCGATACCTACCAGCTAGCCGACGGCACGCAGCGCTGGATCTACTCCAAGCAACCCTTTGGGCAACAATCCTACGCGGCTGACTTCGACCGCAGCGGCCATCTGACCATGTTCCGGCAGATGCTGCAGACCAGCGAGCTCTACAAGGCGAAAGTTGATGTGTGGACCAAGCTGGACGTGGAGCAACACTTCGGCAAGCCGCGCGAGCCCAAGCAGTATTACCCGCTGATGAAGCGCGAAGTGTGG
The DNA here is from genome assembly GCF_054515855.1 of Cupriavidus sp. PET2-C1. Lineage (NCBI taxonomy): Bacteria > Pseudomonadati > Pseudomonadota > Betaproteobacteria > Burkholderiales > Burkholderiaceae > Cupriavidus > Cupriavidus sp. PET2-C1. Next base: position 1,280,216 of record NZ_CM137259.1, on the reverse strand, counting down.
TCTTACCGCTTCAAGCATGAGGACAACTGGCCGTCGATGTTCCATTTCTATTTCGACGACGCCGGCGTGCTGCGCCAGACCCAGATCACGCCAGACCCGCTCGCGGACGGGCCGGGCCGGCGCCGCTGAAGGTACGGAAATGCAAAAAGCCCGCCGTCATCCTCATGGGAATGCGGCGGGCCGATTCAAGCCCCGCGGCCGGATAGGCCGCGGGCTTACCGGTCAGATCGGGATCAGATCTGCGGGTTGATCTTCTGCACGGCCTTGTCGTGCAGCTTGTTCAGCGCGGCCAGGTAGGCCTTGGCCGAGGCGGCCACGATATCGGGATCGGTGCCCACGCCGTTGACGATGCGCCCGCCCTTGGACAAGCGGACCGTCACTTCGCCCTGGGCCTGCGTGCCGGCGGTGATGGCATTGACCGAATACAGCACCAGCTCGGCGCCGCTGGCGACCTTGCCCTCGATGGCGTGCAGCGTGGCATCGACCGGGCCATTGCCCTCGCCTTCGCCCGTCACCTCATTGCCGTCCATGTTGAACACCACGCGCGCATGCGGGCGCTCGCCGGTCTCGGAGTGCTGCGACAGCGAGATAAAGCGGAAGTGCTCGTTGACGTCGTGCGCCTCGTCGGAAACGATGGCCATGATGTCTTCATCGAAGATCTCGGACTTCTGGTCGGCCAGTTCCTTGAAGCGGGTGAACGCGGCATTGACCTCGCCCTCGCTCTCCAGCTCGATGCCGAGTTCCTGCAGGCGTTGCTTGAAGGCGTTGCGGCCCGAGAGCTTGCCCAGCACGATCTTGTTGGCGGTCCAGCCCACGTCTTCCGCGCGCATGATCTCGTAAGTATCGCGCGCCTTCAGCACGCCATCCTGGTGGATGCCCGAAGCGTGCGCGAAGGCATTAGCGCCCACCACGGCCTTGTTGGGCTGCACCACGAAGCCGGTGATCTGCGACACCAGCTTGGAAGCCGGCACGATCTGCGTGGTATCCACGCCGACGTCCATGTCGAAGTAGTCGCGGCGCGTCTTGACCGCCATCACGACTTCTTCCAGGCTGGTATTGCCGGCACGCTCGCCGAGGCCGTTGATGGTGCACTCGACCTGGCGCGCACCGCCGAGCTTGACCGCCGCCAGCGAATTGGCCACGGCCATGCCGAGGTCGTTGTGGCAATGCACGGACCAGATGGCCTTGTCGGAATTGGGGATGCGTTCGCGCACCGAGCGGATCAGGCCCGCGTAGCCTTCCGGCACGGCGTAGCCCACCGTATCCGGCAGGTTGATGGTGGTAGCGCCTTCCTTGATCACGCCTTCGAGCACGCGGCACAGGAAATCCATGTCCGAGCGGCTGCCGTCTTCGGGCGAGAATTCGATATCGTCGGTGAACTGGCGCGCAAAGCGCACCGCCTGGATGGCTTGCTCGAAAACCTGGTCCGGCGTCATGCGCAGCTTCTTTTCCATATGCAGCGCCGAGGTGGCGATGAAGGTATGGATGCGGAAGGAGTTGGCCGGCTTGAGCGCCTCCGCGGCGCGGGCGATATCGCGGTCGTTGGCGCGGGCCAGCGAGCAGATGGTCGAATCCTTGACGACCTGGGCGATGGAGCGGATCGCTTCGAAGTCGCCGTTGGAGCTGGCGGCAAAGCCCGCCTCGATCACGTCGACCTTCAGGCGCTCCAGCTGGCGCGCGATGCGGATCTTTTCCTCGCGGGTCATGGAGGCGCCGGGCGACTGCTCGCCGTCGCGCAAGGTGGTGTCGAAAATAATGAGTTTGTCGGACATGGTTGGGGCTCCTGGGCTGACTTTTGTATTTGGCGAATCGGGTGGATGTCCCGGCATTCGCCGTTTCGTTTTGCTGTGCTGCTGTATTCGTGCTGAATGCAAAACGCCCCGGCGTGCAGTGATGCAGGCCGGGGCGTTTATAAATCCTGTGTGACTTTACGCGAGGGGCTTGGCTTCCCTCAGCGCGAACGCGTCCCGACCTGACGGCCTAGTAGGCCACCTAGAATGGTGCGGGCGAGTAGGGCTTGGCGCGAAATCATGTGAGCGACTATAGCCGAGAAGCCAGGTGTGTGCAATATGGATGCATCAATCAGGCCGTATCCGGGCGACAGCCGAAAAACAGGCCAGGGAGCGCCATGCCCCCTGGGCGGCGGGCGTCAGGCCTTGGGCGGGATGCGCAGCTTCTGGCCGGGGTAGATCTTGTCCGGATTCGTCAACATCGGCTCGTTGGCCTCGAAAATCGCGGTGTACAGCGCGCCGTTGCCGTAGGCCGTCTGGGAGATCGCCCACAGGGTGTCGCCCTTGACCACGGTGTGCCAGGTCGATTCGGTGGAGTCGACATTGACCGACATCTTGTCGTCGACCTTGTCCACGCCTTGCACATTGCCGCAGCACAGGATGATCTTCTCGCGGGTGGCCTGGTCCGGCGCCACGCCGAACACCGTCACCAGCCCCTGCGAGCCGTCCACCTGCACCATCAACCCGGTGGCGTCGAGGTTCATCTGCTTGATGTAGCCTTCGATGGCATCGCCGGCGGCGCGGTTGGCCGCATCGGCATCGGCATCCGCCACCGGCGCATCGGCCGGATCCGCCGCGGGAGCGGCTTGTGCAGCGCTGCCGCCAAACAGTTTCTCTCCTGCTTCCTTGATGAAGTCGAGCATGCCCATGAGAACCTCCAGTGATGTGATAAGTGGACGACAAGGGGGACTACATACAACCGAGGCTACAGTGAACCACGGCAAACGCCACGGCAATGCGGCAACCTGGAAAACAAATGTAAAAAAAGGCGCCGTAGCGCCTTTTTACCAACCTGTGATCAGGATCGATCGTTCCCGCCGTCCCGCACCTTGCGGATTTCGGCCGGCTTGCCGTGCAGCGCATGCCAGCCCCACAGCAGGTAGCCGGAGATGGCGTAGGCCACGAACAGGCCGAACAACGCCACCGGCGGATCCGTCGAGACCACCACGAACAAGACCAGCACCAGCACCATCATGCCGAAGGGCACGCGATAGCGCACATCGAGCGCCTTGCCGCTATAGAACGGCGCGTTGGAGACCATCGACAGCCCGGCGTACAGCGTGATGCCGAACGCCACCCACGGCATCCACAGGTCCTTGACCGGCAGCTTGTTGTCGATCACCAGCCAGACAAAGCCGGCCACCAGCGCCGCCGCCGCCGGGCTGGGCAGCCCCTGGAAGAAGCGCTTGTCGACCACGCCGATGTTGGCATTGAAGCGCGCCAGGCGCAGCGCGGCGCAGGTGCAATACACAAAGGCGGCAATCCAGCCCCACTTGCCCAGGTCGTGCAGGATCCACTCATACATCACCAGCGCCGGCGCCACCCCGAACGAGGTCATGTCCGACAACGAATCGTATTGCTCGCCAAACGCGCTCTGCGTATTGGTGATGCGTGCGACACGCCCGTCCATGCCGTCCAGCACCATCGCGGCGAAGATGGCGATGGCCGCGCTGTCAAAGCGCATGTTCATGGCCTGCACGATGGCAAAGAAGCCGGCGAACAGCGCCGCGGTGGTGAACGCGTTGGGCAGCAGGTAAATGCCGCGACGCCGCGGGCGCACGTACTCGATGTCGTGATCGTCCCCAGCTTCGTCGTCAAAACTGTCGGACTCGTTGCCACGCAACTGATTGTGGCGGAAAGGACGCAAGTTGGTCACGTTGCCATTGGTAACGCGCTTATTGCGTCGGTTGAAAGCACCCATGCCTGTTCTCCAGTGGGTCTGATCTGTTCCGGCGTCGCCGGATTAATCCAGCTCAGCCAGGATGGTCGACGAGGCCGACACCTTCTCGCCGATGGTCACGCGCGGGCGCGCATCCACCGGCAGGTAGACGTCGACACGCGAGCCAAAGCGGATGAAGCCATAGCGCTGGCCGCGCGACAGCGTCTCGCCGACGCGGGTGTAGCAGAGGATGCGGCGGGCCACCAGGCCGGCCACCTGTACCAGGGTCACCACCTTGCCGTCCGCGGCACGGCGGATGACCACGGCGTTGCGTTCGTTCTCGAGCGAAGCCTTGTCGAGGTCGGCGTTGACGAACTTGCCGGGAAAATACTCGACCTTCTCGACCTTGCCGTCCACGGACACGCGGTTGGAGTGTACGTTGAACACGTTCATGAAGACGCTGATCTTCAGCGCCTCGCGGCCCGCGTACGGGTCCATGGTCTTCTCGACCACCACGATGCGGCCATCGGCAGGCGCCAGGACAGCGTTCGGCTGGGCGGGAATGGACCGCGGCGGATCACGGAAGAACTGCAGCACGAACAGTGTAATGATCCACAGCGGAAAGGCCCACCAGAAGCCAGCGCTGACCTGCACCAGCAGCGAGATGACAAAGGCGCCAGCCAGGAACGGCCAGCCTTCACGGGCGATCAGCGGATGAGGATAGTTCATGCAATGCTTACTTGGTGGATAAAGTCTGACAAGGATAACAAAAAGCCGTTCAGCCCCCGCCTGAATAACCCCTCGAGAGGGGGAATTGTGCGGAACACTGAACGGCTGCGGCCCGCGCCGTCAGGAGCGGCGGGCCGTCGAGCTGTCTAGTACAGCTTAGTTCTTCGACTGGTCGACCAGCTTGTTCTTTGCGATCCAGGGCATCATCGCGCGCAGCTTGGCACCCACTTCTTCGATCTGGTGCTCAGCGGTCAGGCGGCGGCGCGAGATCAGGGTCGGGGCGCCGGCCTTGTTCTCGAGCAGGAAGCTCTTGGCGTACTCGCCGGTCTGGATGTCGGTCAGGCATTGCTTCATGGCCTTCTTGGTCTCCTCGGTCACGACGCGCGGGCCGGTGACGTATTCGCCGTATTCGGCGTTGTTGGAGATCGAGTAGTTCATGTTGGCGATGCCGCCTTCATAGATCAGGTCGACGATCAGCTTGAGTTCGTGCAGGCACTCGAAGTAGGCCATTTCCGGCGCGTAGCCAGCTTCCACCAGCGTTTCGAAGCCAGCCTTGATCAGCTCGACGGTACCGCCGCACAGCACGGCTTGCTCGCCGAACAGGTCGGTTTCGGTTTCTTCGCGGAAGTTGGTTTCGATGATGCCGGCGCGGCCGCCGCCGTTGGCGGTAGCGTACGACAGGGCGATGTCACGGGCGGCGCCGGACTTGTCCTGGTGCACGGCGATCAGGTGGGGCACGCCGCCGCCTTGGGCGTAGGTCGAGCGCACGGTGTGGCCCGGAGCCTTCGGCGCGATCATGATGACGTCGAGGTCGGCGCGCGGGATCACGGCACCGTAGTGCACGTTGAAGCCGTGGGCGAAGGCCAGTGCGGCGCCTTGCTTGATGTTGTCGTGCACTTCGTTCTTGTACACGTCGGCGATCTGCTCGTCCGGCAGCAGGATCATGACCACGTCGGCGTCCTTGACGGCGTCAGCCACTTCCTTGACCTGCAGGCCGGCGTTGACGGCCTTGTTCCACGATGCGCCGCTCTTGCGCAGGCCAACGGTGACCTTGACGCCGGAGTCGTTCAGGTTCTGCGCGTGGGCGTGGCCTTGCGAGCCGTAGCCGATGATGGTGACGTTCTTGCCCTTGATCAGGGAGAGGTCGGCGTCCTTGTCGTAAAACACTTTCATGATGGTTCCTTCAGTCTTTCGTTTTCGTGTGTCGGGTTGGCGGCCACCGCCCGGCTAGTGCCGGCACCGGCGCCGCCCTTGGATACTGCAATCAGGCTCAGACCTTCAGGATGCGCTCGCCGCGGCCAATGCCCGAGCCGCCGGTACGGACGGTCTCGAGGATGGCGGCGCGGTCGATGGCGTCCAGGAAGGCATCCAGCTTGCCGCCGTTGCCGGTCAGCTCGATGGTGTAGGTCTTCTCGGTGACGTCGATGATGCGGCCGCGGAAGATGTCGGCGGTGCGCTTCATTTCCTCGCGCTCCTTGCCGACCGCGCGCACCTTCACGAGCATCAGCTCGCGCTCGATGTGTGCGCCTTCGGTCAGGTCCACCACCTTGACCACTTCCACCAGGCGGTTCAGGTGCTTGGTGATCTGCTCGATGATGTCGTCCGAACCGCTGGTGACGATCGTCATGCGCGACAGCGAGGCGTCTTCGGTGGGGGCCACCGTCAGCGTCTCGATGTTGTAGCCGCGCGCCGAGAACAGGCCCACCACGCGCGACAGCGCGCCCGGTTCATTTTCCAGCAGGACCGAAATGATATGTCGCATTACAGGTCCTCCGCGCCGAGCAGCATCTCGGAGATGCCCTTGCCGGCCTGGACCATCGGCCACACGTTTTCAGTCGGGTCGGTCTGGAAATCGAGGAACACGGTACGGTCTTTCAGGCGGAAGGCTTCGCGCAGGGCGGGCTCGACGTCGGCCGTCTTTTCGATGCGCATGCCGATATGGCCATAGGCCTCGGCCAGCTTGACGAAGTCGGGCAGCGCGTCCATGTAGGAATGCGAGTAGCGGTTGTCGTACTCGATTTCCTGCCACTGGCGCACCATGCCGAGATAGCGGTTGTTGAGTGCGCAGATCTTCACCGGGGTGTCGTACTGCAGGCAGGTCGACAGCTCCTGGATGTTCATCTGGATCGAGCCTTCGCCGGTGATGGTCACCACTTCCTTCTCGGGGAAGGCTTTCTTGATGCCCATCGCGTACGGCAAGCCCACGCCCATCGTGCCCAGGCCGCCGGAATTGATCCAGCGGCGCGGCTCGTTGAACTTGTAGAACTGCGCGGCCCACATCTGGTGCTGGCCCACGTCCGAGCAGACGAAGGCATCGCCGTGCGTCAGCTCCCAGATCTTCTCAACCACGTACTGCGGCTTGATGATCTCGGAGTTGCGGTCGTACTTGAGGCAGTCCACCGAACGCCATTGCTCGATCTGTTCCCACCACTTGGCCAGGGCCTCGCGCTTGGGCTTGACGTCGCTGGCCTGCAGCTGGGAGATCAGCTCCTGCAGCACATCCTTGACATGGCCCACGATGGGAATGTCGACCTTGACCCGCTTCGAGATGGAAGACGGATCGATGTCGATATGGATGATCTTGCGCGGCTGCGAGGTGAAGTGCGCCGGGTTGCCGATCACGCGATCGTCGAAACGCGCCCCGATGGCGATCAGCACGTCGCAGTTCTGCATGGCCATGTTGGCTTCATACGTGCCGTGCATGCCGAGCATGCCGACGAACTGCTTGCTGGTGCCGGGGAACGAGCCGAGGCCCATCAGCGTGTTGGTGACCGGATGGCCGGTCAGCGCGGCAAGCTGGCGCAGCTCTTCGCTGGCGTTGGCCAGCACCACACCGCCGCCTGCATAGATGAACGGCCGCTCGGCGCCCTGCAACAGCGCGAGCGCCTTGCGGATCTGGCCCGAATGGCCCTTGTTCACCGGGTTGTACGAGCGCATGTCGATCGACTTGGGATACTCGTACTTGCAGGCATTGCGCGAGACGTCCTTGGGAATATCGACGACAACGGGGCCGGGACGGCCGGTTGCGGCAATATAGAACGCCTTCTTGATGGTCGCGGCGAGATCGCGGACGTCCTTGACCAGGAAGTTGTGCTTGACGATGGGGCGGGTGATGCCGACCGTGTCGCATTCCTGGAAAGCATCCTGGCCGATAGCGTGCGTCGGCACGTTACCGGTGATGATCACCATCGGGATCGAGTCCAGGTAGGCCGTGGCAATGCCCGTCACCGCATTGGTGACGCCGGGACCAGAGGTCACCAGGGCGCAGCCCACCTTGCCGGTCGCACGCGCATAGCCGTCTGCGGCATGAACCGCGGCCTGCTCGTGGCGCACCAGGATGTGCTCGATCTTCTTTTGCTTGTAGAACTCGTCGTAGATATACAGCACTGCGCCGCCGGGGTAGCCCCAGACGTACTCGACGCCTTCTTCGGCAAGTGCGTGAACGAGAATCTCCGCCCCGATCATTTCGGGTGCGGCGGATGAATTGCTGTCTGCGTGGAATTCCGCGCTGGGCATGTTCATTTTAGTCCTTTGCAATTTTCGGCAAAAAATTGTTCGGATGCTCTCTGCCGGGCTTGTGGCACGGGTTCAAGCGGTGCGCGTCTGCATGATAGACCGCCTCATAAGCGGCCGAATGAGACAACCACTGATGTCGTGTGAACCCGCGACGATACTGGATTGATTCGGGCTTGTCTACGGGCTTTTTTAAGCGAGGGGGCATCCCGTCACCCTTCAGACTCCGCCGCCGCGCGCTGAGCCTGAATGACCACAAAAGAGAACAAGGATGGTCACCGGGGGGGTTATTTGCTAGCATCCCACCATTTTGGACGTGCAAGAAGCCCTACCCTGCACTTCCACCGGCCAAGGCCCCACCGTCTGTACCCCGCCTGCATGGCAACCGATCAGGAACTATCCGACTTTCTCGCCAGCGTCGAGCGGCGTGCCTTCAAACAGGCCGTGTTTGCGGTGCGCGACGACGAAGCCGCCCTGGACATCGTCCAGGACGCGATGATCAAGCTCGCCGAAAAATACGGCGACAAGAGCGCCGCCGAACTCGCGCCGCTGTTCCAGCGCATACTCCAAAACACCATTCACGACTGGTTCCGCCGCCAGAAAGTACGCAATACCTGGGTCACCCTGTTTTCCAACCTGCGCGACGACCGCGAAGGCGAGGATAATGACCTGCTCGACACTTTCGAGGCCGAAATCGGCTCCGAATCAGCGGAAAGCAGCGCCGACAAGGTGGAACGCGCCCAGACCATGCACATCATCGAACAGGAGATCCAGCGCCTGCCGACGCGTCAACGCGAAGCCTTCCTGATGCGTTACTGGGAGGATATGGACGTCGCGGAAACGGCTGCTGTCATGGGATGCTCCGAAGGCAGCGTCAAGACGCACTGTTCCCGTGCCACGCACACACTGGCGCAGGCATTGCGAGCGCGGGGGGTCCGACTATGAGCACCAGAAACGAAAAAGAAATCAACGAACGCCGCCTGGCACACGATATCCGCACGGCACTAGATGCCTCTGCGAATGCGTTGCCGGACAATGTGACCGATCGGCTTGCCGCCGCGCGGCGGATTGCGCTGTCTCGCAAGAAAGCGCATGCCGCCGTCGCCGTGCCGCAACTGGCCTCGGCCGGGATGCCCTCGCTCTCTTTCGACGAGGACGACTCGGCACTCCACCGTGCAGGTTCCTGGCTGCGCCGCCTTGGGCTGGTATGGACGCTGGTGGCGCTGGCCGCCGGGCTGGCGGGCATCTACCACTGGCAGCAGCAAAAGCGCGTCGATGAGCTGGCGGATGTGGACGCAGCGATGCTGCTCGACGACCTCCCGCCGACGGCGTACGCGGATCAGGGCTTCCACGTGTTCCTCAAGCGCGGTCAGTAGGCATGGCCGGCGCTGACATCATCCCCGACGCACCGCGCCGGCGGTTGGCGGCCTTGCTGCTGGCCGGCCTGGCCGCCACCGCCGCGATCTGGTCGCTGGTTCCGGCCACTTGCCAGGCTCAGGGCGGCCACCCCGGCGGCGCGCCCGCGGCCAGCCTCGCCAATGCGCACCCGAACTGGAACGAGCTCAATGCCGTCCAGCAGCGCGTGCTCGCGCCGCTGGCAGGCGAGTGGAACAATTTCCCCGAACTCAACCGGCGCAAATGGCTGCAGATCGCGGAACGATACGAGAAGTTCTCGCCCGCGGAACAGGCGCGGCTGCAGACCCGCATGACCGAATGGGTCAAGATGACGCCCCAGCAACGCCGCCTGGCGCGCGAAAACTACCAGATCACGCGTTCGCTGCCCGCCCAGAAGAAGGCCGAGGCCTGGAACAAGTACCAGCAACTGCCGGAAGAGCAAAAAAAGAACCTGGCGGCTGCCGAAAAAGTGCCACGCCGCCCCGGCGCGGTCAGCGCCTTGCCCTCCGGCAAGCGCCTGCCAGCCGAGACCACCCGGCAACTGCACCTGGAAAAGAAGGCACCCGGCACCGCGTCGGCCGCCGCGCGCGCCCGCCCGCCCGCTGCCGGCACGCCGGCGGCGGAGTCCCAAGCTGCCATGCCAGGCGCCGCTGCCGGCGCACTGGTGCCGACCGTGGACACGCCGCGCGAGGCGGCCACCGAGGCCACGGCCAGCAGCACGGGCGCTACCGCCAACCCTGACGAGGCGGTGCGCCGCTGAGCCGCCGCGCGGTTGCCCGGTTGGCTCGCCCCCGCGCCCTCCCACGCAAGCTACCCGCCCCAACCGTGCTTTGGCATAATGCCGCTTGCGCCGGCCCGGCCGTGCTCGCTTGCTGCCTCGCGGCCCGGCTCTCGCGGCCCGGCCTTGCCTTCCTCCGGCGTGCCGGCCCTACCGCCTGATTGCCTTATCGCCTTATCGCCATGCCCGCCGTGACCACGCCCAAACCCAACGCCAAGCCGGCCGCATCAGGCGCGCCGGCCAGTCCCGTGCGCCCGGCCGAGGCACCGACGATCCGCCGCCGCATCGCCTGCATGCTGTACGAAGGCGTATTGCTGTTCGGCGTGCTCAGCGCCTCGACGGGGGTCTATCTGCTGGCGCGCCCGACGTTGCAACAGCTTGGGCTGGACGGCCCGTTCACGATGCAGTGCTGGAGCTTCCTGATACTGGGCTGCTACTTCGTCTGGTTCTGGCAGCGCAACGGACAGACGCTCGCCATGCAGACCTGGCGCATGCGGGTCGAGACGGCCGCGGGCGTGCCCCCGCGCTGGCCACAGGCCACGCTGCGCTACCTGCTGGCATGGCTGTGGCTGCCGCCTTCGGCGGCGCTCGGGCACGCGCTCGGCCTGGTCAAGGGCCCGTTCGTCGGCGTACTGTGCGCTGGCCTGCTGGCTTGGATCCTGCTGGCTCTGCTCGACCCGAGGCGGCAGTTCCTGCATGACCGCCTGGCCCGCACCCGCCTGGCCGACCTGCGCCCGCCCAAGCCATGAACCTGTCGGCTGCCGCCTTGCGCCGCATCGCGGTGGCATTGCAGGCCGCCGTGGCGCTAGGCTGCGCCGCTGAACTCAACGCTCTGCATGGGTGGCCCCTCGCCGTTGGCCTACTGGCCGGCATTGGCGTGGTGCTGGCGATATTGGGGCTGTCTGTTGCCGGCGCCTTTGCCTTTACGCTGTTCGGCCTGGGCGAGCCCGAGGCGACGCGCCCCCCCATCCCTCCCGCCCTGCTGGCCATGCGGCCAGCCCGGTTGACGCCATGGCAGGCGCTGGGCTGCTACTTGCGTGAATACGCCGCCGTGTTCCGGATGTTCAACTGGCTGCAGCCCTTCTGCTCGCACCGCCGCTTGCGCCCGGCCAAAGCCCCGGGCTCGTGCCCGCCGCTGCTGCTGGTGCACGGCTATGGCTGCAACCACGCCGTCTGGCTCGACATGCAGCCTGCCCTGGCGGCGGCCGGCTACCACTGCGAGGCGATCGACCTGGACCCGGTGTTTGGCGACATCGACCAATACGCCCTCGAAATACGCGCTGCCATCGCGCGCATCGCCGCCACCACCGGCCAGCCGCCGCTGCTGCTCTGCCATAGCATGGGCGGCCTGGCCGCGCGCGCGGCGCTGGCGGGACGCGGCAAGCCCCCGCCCTGCCGCGGCATCGTCACGCTGGGCACGCCGCATCACGGCTGCGTGCTGGCCCGCTATGGCAGGGGCTTCAATTCCCGCCAGATGCGCTGCGCCAGCGCCTGGCTGCGCGCGCTGGCAGCGCGCGAAACGTCGCGCCAGCGCGCTGCCCTGGTGTCGATCTTCAGTTGGCATGATTCGATTGCCGGCCCGCTGGGGACCTCCTGGATGGAGGGAGCGCATCATGTGGCGCTTAGCGGCATCGGGCATGTCAGCCTGCTGCGGCATCCGGTGGCCACGCAGGCTGTGTTGCGGGCGCTGGCGCAGTTGTCAGCGGTGGCGCCGGCGGCCTGAGGAGCCAACAGCGCCAGCCGCTGAAAGCCCCCCAGCCACGCGATAGCGACGCAGTAGCCACGCAATAGCCAACTTCCCCACAACAGTCATATGACGTTCATGTTTCCTTAACGGCTTCGTCACGCGCCGCTGGCCCAATGCAGCCATCGTCGCTACCGAGGCCGCCATGGTTCAAGCTCTTCGTTCTGCCCGCGGACATCTGGCCAAGGCCACGCAACTGCTGCGCAGCCGCACCGCCGAGTCGCAATCCCTGCCGCGGCCCATGTCATTGCCTGCCGCACTGGCCGCCTTCATGCCACCGGCCAGCGACTTGCAGCAACGGCCTCCCGGGCGTTGCGCCACCTCTCCCGCCAGCGCCCCGCCCCCCGAAGCCACCACCCAGCCCCCCCATCCGTCCCATCCCACCCGCCACTACCGCGCCATCTGGCTGTCCGACATCCACCTCGGCACGGCCGGCTGCCAGGCCGACTACCTGCTCGACTTCCTCAAGCACAATGAATCGGACCAGCTCTACCTGGTCGGCGACATCATCGATGGCTGGCAGCTGCGCCGCGGCTGGTACTGGCCACAGAGCCACAACGATGTGGTGCAGAAGCTGCTGCGCAAGGCGCGCAAGGGCACCGAGGTGATCTACGTGCCGGGCAACCACGATGAGGTGGCGCGCCAGTTCGACGGCCTCGCCTTCGGCGATATCACGGTGCGCGAGGATGCCGTCCACGTCACCGCCGCGGGCAAGCGCCTGTGGGTGGTGCACGGCGACCTGTTCGACGGCGTGGTGCAGCACGCGCGCTGGCTGGCTTACCTGGGCGACTCGCTCTACACCCTGATCCTAGCCATCAACCGGCACTTCAACCGCATCCGCGCGCGCCTGGGCTTTCCCTACTGGTCGCTGTCGCAATACCTGAAGCACCAGGTCAAGAACGCGGTCAACTACATCAATTCGTTCGAGCAGGCGATGGTGGACGAGGCGCGCCGGCGCGGCTGCGATGGCGTGATCTGCGGCCATATCCACAAGGCCGAGATCCGCGAGGTCGACGGCCAGCTCTACTGCAACGACGGCGACTGGGTGGAGAGCCTCTCCGCCCTGGTGGAGACGCAGGACGGCGAATTGCAGATCGTCTACTGGACCACCCTGCTCGATGCGCCGGCCACGGCTGGGCGCCGCGCCGTCGCCACGGCCTGACGAGACTTGAGCGCGGCACCCGCCCCACACGCCGCCATCCGTACAACGGGTTGGCCGTGGCCTCGCCGAGGCCGGCCACCCACGCGGCCTGGCCGCAAGGAGCTGCTATGAAGATCCTGATCGTCACCGATGCCTGGGAGCCGCAGGTCAATGGCGTGGTGCGCACGCTCAAGTCCACCCGCCGCGAACTGATCGCGATGGGGCACACGGTGGAGCTGATCACGCCGCAGGAATTCACCACCATTCCCTGCCCGACCTATCCGGAGATCGCACTGTCCCTGTTCGCCGGCGCCAAGGTCCGCGAGCGCATCCGCGCCTTCGCGCCGGACGCGCTGCATATCGCCACGGAAGGCCCGCTCGGGCTGGCTGCGCGCCGCTATGCGATCCGCGAGCAGTTTCCGTTCACCACCGCGTACCACACGCGTTTTCCGGAGTACGTGCAGGCACGCTTCGGCATTCCGCTTGCCTGGACCTACCGCTTCCTGCGCTGGTTCCACGGCCCGGCGCGCGCCGTGATGGCGCCCACGCCGGTGGTGCTGCAGGACCTGCATCGCTTTGGCATCACCCACGGCGTGCTGTGGACCCGCGGCGTCGACCTCGATGTCTTCACCACCCAGCAGGCCAACGTGCTCAACACGGCGCACCCGATCTTTCTCTACGTGGGGCGCGTCGCCGTGGAAAAAAACGTAGAAGCCTTCCTCGCGCTGGACCTGCCCGGCTCCAAGTGGGTAGTGGGCGACGGGCCGGCGCTGGCATCGCTGCGCGCGCGCTATCCGGCGGCCAACTACCTGGGCGTACTGACCCAGCCGGAGCTGGCCAAGGTGTATGCTTCGGCCGACGTCTTCGTATTCCCCAGCCGCACCGATACGTTCGGGCTGGTGCTGCTCGAAGCCCTGGCCAGCGGGCTGCCGGTGGCGGCCTATCCGGTGACCGGGCCGATCGATGTGCTCGGCCAGAGCGACGCCGGGGTGATGCACGAAGATTTGCGTGAAGCTTGCCTGGAAGCGCTGCGCATCGACCGCGCCACCGCTCGCGCCCATGCCGAACGGTTCTCGTGGCGCGCCGCCTCCGAGCAGTTCCTGACTCACCTGCAGCCGCTGCCGGCCGTACGCGCGACTCCCAACGGCACGACCGGCACCACTGCTCGCCCCTCTTCCGAACATGCCGACTCCGCATCGCCCACCGCATCGCCCACCGTCCGAACCGCACCGCCCGCCGGCACCGCAGACCGTCACCTCAGCACCGGCACCGGCCCCGGCACCGGACTCGCCGAACAGCGACTACACGATTGAGCAAAACCCCCACAAGGGCAACCGCGGCCTGGCGCGGGCCTGGCATGCCGGCATCAACTCGGTGTCCGGCCTGCGCTACGCGGTGCTGGAAGAAAGCGCGTTTCGCCAGGAGCTGACGCTGGTGGTCATCCTGACGCCCTGCGCCTTGCTGCTGCCGGTCGGCATCGTCGAGCGCATCCTGCTGCTGGGCACCCTGCTGCTGGTGCTAATCGTGGAATTGCTCAACTCCAGCGTGGAGGCCGCGGTCGACCGGATCTCGCTGGAGCGGCACAGCCTGTCCAAGCGCGCCAAGGACTTCGGCAGCGCGGCGGTCATGCTGGCGCTGGTGCTGTGCGGCGGCACCTGGCTGGCCATCGCGGGGCCGATCGTGATGGCCTGGCTGCGCACGCTGGCGGCCTGACAGGCTAGCGGCACAGGCCCGGCGCAAGCCCGGCACGGCGGCGCGCGGACGGGGCCAAAGGCGCTTGCGGCCTTGCGGCAAACGGCGATTGCTTATAATCGCCTTCAACTCACCGAATTGCCGCTCGCCCGGTCGCCTATGGAACCCAAACAGCAAGCCGGTCCCCGCCGCACCCGGGACCGCATCCTGGACGTCTCGCTCCGCCTGTTCAACGAGGTGGGCGAGCCCAACGTCACCACCACCACCATTGCGGAAGCCATGGAGATCAGCCCCGGCAATCTCTACTATCACTTCCGCAACAAGGACGACATCATCAGTTCCATCTTCGTGCTGTTCGAGCAGGAGATGGAGCGCCGCCTGAAGTTGCCCGACGATCACAAGGCCACGCTGGACGAAAGCTGGTGCTACCTGCAGTACATGGCGGAGTTCCTGTGGAACTACCGCTTCCTGTACCGCGACATCAATGATCTGCTGGCGCGCAACCGCATGCTTGAAACCAATTTCAAGCGCATCGTCGAGCAGAAGAAGCGCTTTGCGATGGAGATCTGCCGGCAGTTCCAGGAAGACGGCGAGATGGAGGCCACAGCCGAGCAGGTCGAGGCCATCTGCACCAATATCGTGGTGATCGCCACCTACTGGCTGTCGTTCCAGTTCGTGCAGCATCCGCGCCAGTACAACGACCCCGAATTGATCCGCGGCTACCTGCACGGCGCCAGCTACCATATCTTCTCGATCCTGGCCCCTTACCTGCGCGGCAAGGCCCGCCAGGCATTCGACAAGCAAGCCCAGGAATACGCCGCCGCCAAGGCGGCGCAAACAGAAAAGGAGCAAAAGTGAAGTCCGTTTGCATCTATTGCGGCTCCAGCCCCGGCAATCGCCCCGAGTACGCCGCCGCGGCGCGCGCCATGGGCAAGACCCTGGCCGAGCGCGGCCTTGCACTGGTGTACGGCGGGGGCAAGGTCGGGCTGATGGGCACCGTGGCCGACGCCGTGCTGGCTAACGGCGGCACCGCCATCGGCATCATTCCCGATGCGCTGATGCAAAAGGAAGTCGGCCATCGCGGCCTGACCGAGCTGCACGTGGTGCGCAACATGCACGAGCGCAAGCAGATGATGGCAGACCGCGCCGATGCATTCATCGCCATGCCGGGCGGCGTCGGCACCTTCGAGGAACTGTTCGAGACCTTCACCTGGCTGCAGCTGGGCTATCACGCCAAGCCCGTGGGACTGCTCAATGTGGAAGGCTTCTACGACAGCATGCTGGGCTTCATGCAGCACGCCGTGGACGAAGGCTTCCTGAAGCAGGTCCACAACGACCTGCTGCATGTGGCGCCTACGCCCGAAGGCATCCTCGACAAGCTCGCCAACGCGCCGCGCTTGCTGGTGGACAAGTGGCAGGAGAAACGCGAGGAGACCTGATGGTGCTCCCCGTGGCGCGATAGCGATAGCGGCTGCGCTACGCTGGCCTGCTACGCCCCGGCCTCCTGCGTCCGGCGAGCCCGGCTCAGAACGACGAGCCGGGCTCCCGCAGGAAGGCGCTCTCCTGCGCCGTATCCCTGCGCCCCAATATGGCGTTGCGATGCGGGAAGCGCCCGAAACGCTCGATCACCGCGCGGTGCTTGAGCGCCCAGTCCACCACGTCCACCTCGCCCTGGCTTTGGTCGCGCAGCGCCGTCATCAGCTGCACGGCCGTGTTCTGGTCGGCTAGCGCTTCAGAATGCTCGAACGGCATGTAGCAGAACATGCGGTGGAATGCCGTGGGCAGCAGGCGGTCGTCGCCGCTCGCCACCATCTGCCGGGCTGTTGCCAGCGCCTGCGCATCGGAGGCAAAGCTGCGCGGGCCGTCGCGAAAGACATTGCGCGGCACCTGGTCGAGCAGCACGATGCGCGCGCAGGCGCATTCGGGGCTTTGCGCCCAGCTCGCGTTCGCGCCCGCGTGCGTGGCTTCCCACAGTGGCAGGAAGGCAGCGCGGACCGTGGCGTCGAAATCAGCGGACTTGGTGAACCACACCGAGCGTGTTGTGTTCCATGCCGGCGAGCCAGGCGTGCCGAACCAGAAATCGAGTACGCGCCGGGCGTCGGCAGGCAGGTCCGCGGCGGGGTTGGGATGCGCGTCAGCCATGAGGCCGGCATCCATGGCGGGTCAGGTGGCCTTGGCCATCAACGCGGCACATTGCGCATCCAGTCGGCGGTGCCGAAAAAGGCCTGCATCAGGCGCAATTGCAGGTCCTCGGGCAGGCCGACGTCCTGCATGGCCAGCGCCATGCAGCGCATCCACTGGTCGCGCTCGCTGGTGCCGATCTCGAACGGCATGTGGCGCGCGCGCAGGCGCGGGTGGCCAAAGCGCTCGATGAAGTGGTTGGGGCCGCCCAGCCAGCCGCACAGGAACCAGAACAGCTTGTCGCGCGAGCCGTCGAGCGAGGCGGGATGCAGCGCACGCAGGCCCTTGAACTCGGCCTCCAGATCCATCAGGTCATAGAAACGGTCAACCAGTTCGCGCACGCGCGCCTCGCCGCCGATCAGTGCATAGGCGGTGACTTCGGGGGCGGCATCGGATGCCGTGGATGCCGCATTTTCAGGCTTGGAATCGGTACTCATAAACACTCAGAGATGGTTCAGGCTTCAGGTGGTATCACGCTTCACGCTTCACTCGTCACGCAGCGTGGCCAGCGCGGGCTGCCGCAGCACCTCGCGCAAGCCCAGCCAGCCGCCCGCGAAAGCGCACAGCATGCCAGAAAGCACACCGGCCGGCACGATCCAGCCGTTGAAGCGGTAGGGGAAATCGAACACGAACTGCGACAAGCCCCAGCCCACCGCGATCGCGCCCAGGCTGGCCAGCAGGCCTGCCAGCCCGCCCACCACCAGGAACTCCGCGTACTGGGTCTGCCGCACCACCGCAGCGGAGGCGCCCAGCGCCTTGAGCAGCCCGGCATCGCGCTTGCGCTCGTCGCGCGCGCCGGACAGCGCCGCGTAGAGCACGGTGACGCCGGCCGCGAGCGTGAACACGAACAGGAACTCGACGGCGGCGATGACCTGGTCGAGCACGTCCTGGATCTGGCGCAGGATCATGTCGGTGTTGACCACCGTGATGTTCGGGAAAGCCGCCACCATGCGGTTGCCCAGCGCGGCTTGCGCGGGCGGCAGGTGGAAGGCGGTGATATAGGTTTGCGGCAAGCCTTGCATGGCCGAGGGCGGCAGGATGACGAAGAAATTGACCCGCATCGAGCCCCAGTCCAGCTTGCGCAGCGAGGTGACCGGCGCCTCCACCGACTGCCCCGCCACATCGAAGCGCAAGGTGTCCCCGAGGCGGATCCCCAGCGTCTTGGCGATGCCCTCCTCCACCGAGGCCCCGGCCCCGCCCTTCCCGGCGCCGAGCCAGTTGCCCGCCACCACGCGGTTGCCGGCCGGCAGCGCGTCGGTATAGGACAGGTTGAACTCGCGCTCGACCAGGTTGCGGGCGCGGCCATCGGCAAAGCGCTCGGCGCGCACCTGCTGGCCGGCGATATGCGTCAGGCGGCCGCGCACCATTGGGTACAGCAGGTCGGCGATGCCGGCGTGCTGCAGCATGCCGGTCAGCGGTGCGCGCTGGTCCGGCTGGATATTGATGACGAAGCGGTTGGGCGCGTCCGCCGGCGTGGCGTTGCGCCAGGAGGCGATCAGGTCGTTGCGGGTCATGCCGAGCAGCAGCAGCGCCATCAGGCCCACCGCCAGCGCCACCGTCTGCAGCACCGTCACGCCGCGGCGGCGCTCCAGCACCGCCAGCGCAAAGCGCCAGCCCACGCTGCCGCGCGCCAGGCGCCCGCCACGCATCAGCCGCGACAGCAGGCTTAGCAGGCCCAGGGCCAGCAGCGCGAACACGACGCCGGCGGCGACAAAGCCGCCCGCGGTGGTCAGCCCCAGCTTGAGATCACGCGCGGCCACCAGCAGCAGCGCCACGAAGGCGCCCAGGCCGAGCCCGTAGGCGACCCAGGTCGAGACCGGCGGCGCGCCGACGTCACGCCGCAGCACGCGCAGCGGCGGCACCCGGGTCAGCGCCAGCAGCGGCGGCAAGGCAAAACCCGCCAGCAGGACGACGCCAGCCAGCACCCCAACCACGGCCGGCAAGACGGAAGGCTGCGGCAGCGTCACCGTCAGCAGGTTACCCAGCGAGAGCAGCAGGCCGTAGTGCGCCAGGTAGCCGAGCGCCACGCCGGCCACCGCGCCGCCCACGCCCAGCAGCAGGAACTCCAGCCCGAAAGCCAGCAGGATCTCGCGGCGCGACAGGCCCATGCACTTGTAGACAGCGCAGGCATCGGTGTGGCGCTGCATGTAGCGGCGCGCCGACATGGCGATGGCTACCGCGGCGATCATCGACGACAGCACCGCCACCAGCGACAGGAAACGCTCGGCGCGGTCCAGCGTGGCGCGCATCTGCGGCTGGCCGGATTCCAGCGACTCGACCCGGGTGTTGCGCAGCGCGCGCTTGTCGATCTCGGCCTCGGCCCACTTCTGGTAGGCCTGCGCGGCGGCATCGGGGCCGGCCACGAGCAGGCGGTAGGAGACCCGGCTGCCCCAGCCCACCAGCCCCGTGGCGGCCAGGTCAGACAGCGGCAGCATCACGCGCGGTGCGAAATTCATGAAGCCGGCGCCGCGATCCAGTTCCTGCGTGAGGATGCGGTCGATGCGAAAGGCGCGGCTGCCCAGCTGGATGGTGTCGCCCATGGCGACACCAAGCGAGTCCAGCAAGGCCTCGTCCACCCAGACGGTCCCCTCGGCGGGAATGCCGGTGGCGGCGGCTTCCGGCGCCCCGGGCCCGGCCGCCACCTTGAGCTGCCCGCGCAGCGGATAGCCAGGGGCAACCGCCTTGAGCGCAGCCAGTTGCGAAAGTTGCGAAGGGGCATCGGCCTGAGCCCCGCTAGCCGCCCCTTGCCCTTGCGTTGTGGCGGCCTTGCCCGGCGCGTGCGCGCTCGCCATGCTCGGGAAGGTGACCGTCTGCGTGGTGGCCAGGCCCGCCTGCGCGGCGTGTCTGGCGAAGACGGCATCGAACGGCTGGTCGGACACGATCAGCACATCGGCCGCGATCATCTGGCGCGCGTCGCGCTCCAGCCCCAGGCGCATGCGGTCAGCCAGAAAGCCCACGCTGCTGAGCGCCGCCACGGCCAGCACCAGCGCGAACAGCAACAGGCTCAGCTCGCCGGCGCGCCAATCGCGCCGCGCCATGCGCAAAGCCTGGCGCCATGGCGAGAAGCGCGTCGGGCGGGCGCCGGACGATGCCAGGGCCATGGTGGTGGTTGCTGCGGTGGCTGCGGCTGCGGTGGCTGCTGCGGGAACGTGCTGGGAGGCGGGTTCTGAAGACATTGATCTCTTATCTCTAATCTCTTGTCCGTGCACATGCATGGTGGCGGCCAGCCGGGCAGGCCGCAGGCCGCAATTGACGCGGCGGCAGGACACCAGCGGGTGGATCCCGGCGCGCATCCGCCGGACCAGGGCCAGATTATGGCCGGATTGGGCAAAGCGAGGGTCGATCCCGCCACTCAGCGCCGGGGCTGACGCCCCGCCGGCGAGGCCGCCGGAGCACGCTTGGCCAACGCGTCACGCAAATGGCGCAAGCCGCGCCACAGCTTGGGCAGCAGCCACGCCGCCACCAGCAGCAGCACGGCCAGCACCACCAGGAACACCACGGGCAGGAAGAAAGCCAGCAGCAGCCCGCTGCTGGCGGCAACGTCCTCGCTCAGTGAGGCAGCCCAATTCGAAAACGGTTCCGGCGAGACGTTGATCAGGGCGCGGGTGCCAGCCTTGGCGGCATGGGCAGTGCCGGCCAGTGTGCCCCCGATCAGCCCGGCGGCGACCATCCATTGCGGATCGAGCTGCCCGAAGGCGGCGGCGGCCAGGATCGCGCCGGCGGGGATGCGGATAAAGGTCTGGATGCTGTCCCAGAAGGAATCGAAGCCCGGCACCTTGTCAGCCACGAATTCGGCCAGGGCCAGCACCGCGGCCAGCGCGATCACCCACCACGATTCCAGCGCCTGCAGGCCGGGCGGCAGGTGCAGCCAGCCCAGGCGGCCCAGTGCGCCAGCCGTGAACACGGCCAGGTAAAGGCGGAATCCGCTGGTCCAGGACAAGCCCGCGGCCAACGCGGCCGTTTCTAGCATGGCGCTCCTTGCTGGGTCTGTCTGGCGGGCATGCAGCCCCGCCTATACAACCAGTGTAATACGCGCGCGCTCAAACAGCCGGGTTCCCACCCTCCCCCACGGCCGGCGTCAGCCGCCTTCCTTGCCGTCGGGGCCATACCAGGGAAGTGCCTCCTGCGGCGTCAGGATGCCATCGGGCTCGGCCATGGCGTAGCCGGGAAGCGCCTCGATGCGGCGCCGGAAGGCCGGGTCGGCCAGATGCGCAAGCAAGCCATGCGCCCAGGGCGTGATCTGGTCATTCTTGCGCAGCGCCAGGAAGTAGGCCTCGCGCGTCAGCGGCACAAAGGCCAGCCCATGGGCCTCGGCATTCATGCGCAGGCCGAACCCCACCTCGGCATGGCCGGCGTGCACCGCTTCCGCCACCTTCTCGTTGCTGAACTCGGGGGTTTCGTAGCCGACGATCTGGTCCGGGAAGAGCCCCTCGGTGGCCAGCAACTGGTCGAACAGCATGCGCGTGCCGGAACTGCGCTGGCGGTTGACGAAGCGGGCGCGGGTACGGGCCAGGTCGCGCAGGCCGTGGATCTCGCCCGCGAGCTCGCGCGCGACGATCAGGCCCTGCTCGCGCCAGGCCAGCCGGATCAAGCGCACGGCGGCCGGACGCAGCCATTTGCGCAGCGTCACGTGGGCCACGGAGCCAGCCTTCTGGATCGGCGAGACGTAGAAGCCAGCCAGCTCGGACTGCCGCTCCTGCAGGCAGATCAGGCCCTCCACGCTGCCGCAGAACACGGTGTCGAGCTGCAGGCCGCCCGGCGCGTCGTGCAGCGCCCCCGCCAGGACCTCCATGGCCGGATCATGGCTGCCGGAGAAGCGGATGCGGGTCTGCGGCTGGGCCGCGTCGTCCAGGTCCGCCAGGAAATCGATCATGGCCTTCTGCACGACCGGGTCGATCGAATCGCGCAAGCGCCCCTCCGCACGCAGCAAGCGCTCGCCAAACAGCGTCAGCGACGCCCCCCGGCCACGCTCCATGTCGAGCATGCTGCGCCCAAGCATCTCCTCCCAAGACCGCATCACGCCCCAGGCGTGCCGGTACGACAACCCGATCTCGCGCGCCGCGCGATGCAGGGAACCCGTCTCGCGCACAGCCTTGAGCAGTTGGAACACCTTGCCGTTGGAGCGAGGATTGTCGTCCGCGGCGACTACCGGGAACAGGTCAAAGCGAAATGTCATATGAAACGCTTTTCATATTTACTTTAGAGATGTGGTTCACCGAGAATACAAAACGCTGATTTCCACGTATTTTTCCGCATTCTCACCGATCTCATGAGTTTGTGGCAATTGTGTTTCTGAAAACATAAGGCAAGGAGAATCCATGCAAGCGGTCGGCAAGCAAGGCCTTTTACGCCATATTTCGAACCGCACCGCGTGCGCTATCGGACTGGCTTGCCTGGTTGGCGTGGCCGGCGCCACCGGCGCCACCAGCGCCTTCGCCGGCGAACTCAAGCTGGCCACGACCACCAGCACGGAGAACTCCGGCCTGCTGAAATTCCTGCTGCCCAGGTTCGAGCAAAAGAGCGGCGTCACCGTCAAAGTGATCGCCGTGGGCTCGGGCAAGGCGATGAAGATGGGCGAGATGGGCGACGTCGATGTGCTGCTGGTGCACGCCCGCAAGATGGAAGACAAATTCATGGCGGCGGGCTACGGCGTCAACCGCCGCGACGTCATGTACAACGACTTCATCGTGGTTGGCCCGGCCAGCGACCCGGCCAGGCTAAAAGGCGGCAAGGACGTGCTGGCCGGCTTCAGGAAGATCGCCGCCGGCGGCACCAAGTTCATCTCGCGCGGGGATAACTCCGGGACCGACGTGATGGAGAAGGACTACTGGAAACAGGCGGGGATCGAGCCCAAGGGGCAACCGTGGTACGTGAATGCCGGGCTGGGGATGGGCGAGGTGCTGACCATGGCCGCGCAGATGCCGGGCTATACGTTGTCTGATCGGGCCACTTATGGCGCGTACCGTGCCAAGACCGGATTGGCGATCCTGCTGGAGGGCGATCCCAGGATGTTCAATCCGTATGGCGTGATTGCCGTGAATCCGGCCAAGCATCCTGGTACCAATTACGCGGATGCGATGAAGCTGGTGGAGTGGATTACGTCTAAGGATGGGCAGGATACGATTGCGGCTTATAGGGTGGAAGGGGAGCAGTTGTTTTTTCCTAGTTTTAAGGGGAAGTGAGGGGGTGTTTGTCTATGCGCAAGGGCAGAACCGTTGGCTCTTGTTCACGCTTTGGATTTGATTTTTCGGTGTTGGTTTTTGGACCCAAGAGCCATACGACATCCCCCTGCGGGGGCTGCCGGTCACTCTTCTTTGCGTCGGCAAAGAAGACTAACGAGAAGAAAGCCGACCCTGCCGGGCGCAGAGCAATAAGGCTTTCAAGTGTCGGTGGTTGCGTCGTACGGCCCGGAGTGTTGGCTGGCGAATCCTACCGGCCCAAAGGACATCTAACTTGCATGACCCATGGGTTACGTCGTGCAGCCCCTGACCTCGCTTGCGGTGACCATTCCCACATCTGCCGTTCGCGGGGCGAAGTGCTGCGCCATTTCAGGTGTGACTGGTTTCGTGGTTTTGTCTCGGAGGACGAGCGCGGTGAGGTGCGAGCGCGACCCTCGCGAACGGGCCACGGTGCCCACCACGAAACCAGAGGGGGGTGACAGCGAGGTGCCGCTCGGGCCGGTACGGCAGGGCATCAAATACCCCGGTGCCAGCCGCCAGAGACAAAACCACGAAACCACCAAAGCAGGCAGGATCGTGGTGCTACGCACCGCGAACGGCAGATGCCCGAACGCTCACCGCGCAAAGCGATCAGGGGCACCACCACGTAACCCATGGGTCATGCAGTTGTGATGCCCTTCGGGCCGGTAAGGCACGCCAGCCAACACTCCGGGCCGTACGACGCAACCACCGCCCCACATAAGCCTGATTGCTCTGCCCCCGGCAGGGCGGCTTTCTTTTCGTTAGTTTTCTTTGCCGGTCAAAGAAAAGTGACCGGCAGCCCCCGCAGGGGGATGTCGTATGGCACTTGGGTCCAAAAACCAACGCCGCACAAAGAAAACCCAACCAAGGCAACAAGAGCCAACGGTTCTACCCTTGCCCCTCCCCCAATAATCACTCCTCCCCCACCCTCCCCAAAACCGGCA
Organism: Cupriavidus sp. PET2-C1; assembly: GCF_054515855.1. Taxonomy (NCBI): domain Bacteria; kingdom Pseudomonadati; phylum Pseudomonadota; class Betaproteobacteria; order Burkholderiales; family Burkholderiaceae; genus Cupriavidus; species Cupriavidus sp. PET2-C1. The sequence continues at coordinate 1,256,230 of NZ_CM137259.1, read as the reverse complement.
ATACCGGCAACTCCCCCGCCACCTCCGCAATCATCCTCCGCATCCACATCACATCCGGCGCAGCATGACACCGCTCATGCCACAGCTGATAAAACCGCATCCGCGGAAACGCCACTGGCGACGGCACCATCTTCAGCGGCAGGTACTGCGCATAATGCGCGGCAAACTGCCGCCCAGTGGTGAACACCATATCGGTCTTCATCAACACATACGGCACCAGCCCGAAATACGGCAACGTGACCTGGATATTGCGCTTGTACCCCTGCTCGGCCAGCGCCTGGTCGATCATGCTGCGCTGCATCGAGGCATAAGGCGCCGGCGCCAGGTGCGGCATCTCCAGGTAGTGCTTGAGGGTCAGCCCCTTGCGCGCCAGCGGATGCTGCGCCCCCAGCATGCACACCACCTCATCGTCGAACAGCGGCGAAATATGCAGATGTTCCGGTGGCGACAGCCAGTTGCCGACCACGATGTCGAGCTGCCCTTGTTCCAGGCTGTCGAGGAAGTCGCTCGATGACGTCATCGGGTGCACGAACAGCTTGGCGCCGGGCGCCAGCCGGCGCACGCGCTCGACGATGTTGGGCAGGAAGAAGGCGTCCAGGTAGTCCGGCGCGCCCAGGTGGAAGGTACGGGTAGTGGTGGCCGGGTCGAAATGCTGGGGCGGCCGGGCGATGCGGTCCATGGCCGCCAGGCTCTGTTCGGCCAGCTGCAGCAGCTCGCGGCCGCGTTCGGTCGGCACCATGCCGCTCTTGCCGCGCACGAGGATGGCATCCCCCGTGATTTCCCTTAGCCGCTTGAGCGTATTGCTGATGGCAGGCTGCGACTGGCCGAGGCGGACCGCGGTGCGGGTCACGCTCTGCTCGGTGAGCAGGGTGTGCAGCACCCGCAGCAAATAGGTGTCGAGATGGTCGCGTCCGTGCATGGCGAGGGGGCGCCTGGCGCGCTTCGCGGCCGGTGGCGTGGGGAATGGGAACGGCGCATAGTGTATGTCAGGCACCCCGTCATTGGTCAAATCCGGTGGCCGCCGCCCTCGCCGGCCGCCTGAACGCTCTCCCCGCTTGATGGGGCATATCACCTGGGCCGAATATTGCATCATCGGCGTCAGTGCTATGTTTGGCCCCATCCACAAAGAGAGAAGACACCATGGAGACGCAAACCATCCGCTTTTACCACCGGGGCAAGGTCACGGAGGTCGCAGACGCCCCCGTTACCCGCACCGTGCTGCAGTACCTGCGCGAGGACGCGCGCTGCACGGGCACCAAGGAGGGCTGCGCCGAAGGCGATTGCGGGGCATGCACCGTGGTGCTGGGCGAACTGGGCGAGAACGGCCAGGTCGAGTTCAAGGCGGTCAATTCCTGTATCCAGTTCCTGCCCACGCTGGACGGCCGCGCGCTGATCACCGTGGAAGACCTGCGCCAGGCCGACGGCGCGCTGCACCCGGTGCAGCAGGCGATGGTGGAGTGCCATGGCTCCCAGTGCGGTTTCTGCACCCCCGGCTTCGTGATGTCGCTGTGGGCGCTGTACCAGCAAAAGTCCGAGGACGCCGGCACCGGCCGCGCCCCGGCGCGCGAGGCCATCTGCGACGCCCTGACCGGCAACCTGTGCCGCTGCACCGGCTACCGCCCCATCATCGAAGCCGGCCAGCGCATGATGGCGCTGCCGGCGCCGCAGGCCAGCAAGCTGGACCCGCGCCAGATCGCCGACACGCTGCGCGCGCTGCAGCGCGACGACACCTTCCACTACAGCGCCGAAGGCCAGCACTTCTACGCGCCCCGCACCGCCTCGGCCTTTGCCGCCATCAAGGCCGCCGAGCCCGGCGTGCGCATCCTGGCCGGCAGCACCGACGTGGGGCTGTGGGTGACCAAGCAGTTCCGCGAACTGGGCAACCTGCTGTACGTGGGCCAGGTGGCTGACCTGAACGGCATCCGCGAAATCGATGGCGCCCTGGAAATCGGCGCGGCGGTCTCGCTGGAGCGCGCCTACGCCGCGCTTAACGACAGCCATCCCGAGCTGGAGGAATTGTGGAAGCGTTTCGCTTCCCTGCCGATCCGCAATGCCGGCACGCTGGGCGGCAATATCGCCAACGGCTCGCCGATCGGAGACTCCATGCCCGCGCTGATCGCGCTTGGCACCGAAGTGGTGCTGCAGCGCGCAGACGTGCGCCGCGCCATGCCGCTGGAGGATCTCTACCTGGCCTACCAGAAGACCGCCATGGCCGAAGGCGAGTTCGTCGCCGCGCTGCGCGTGCCGCTGACGGGCCCTCAGCACATGCGCACCTATAAATTGTCGAAGCGTTTCGACGAGGACATTTCCGCGGTGTGCGCCGCCTTTGCACTGACCATCGAGGATGGCACGATCCGGCATGCGCGCGTGGCCTTTGGCGGCATGGCGGCCACGCCCAAGCGCGGCGCGCACGCCGAAGCCGCGCTGCTTGGCCAGCCCTGGACGGAAGCCACCGCCCGCGCCGCCATGAGCGCGCTGGCGCAGGATTTCACCCCGTTGTCCGACATGCGCGCCACCGCCGCTTACCGCAGCCGGGGCGCCGCCAACCTGCTGTACCGCTTCTGGCTGGAAACGCGCGCCGACGCGCTGCCCGCCGCCGCCGTCAATGTCCGCGCCATCGGCGCGGGCGCGGCCATCGCTACCGCTACCGCGTAAGGAGAGATCGGCATGAACAAGCAAACCGAACCCTTCCTGCTCGACACCGCGAGCGAAACCAGGACCGCCATTTCGACGCCGCAGGTGGGCGTCTCGCGCCCGCACGAATCGGCCCACCTGCACGTGGCCGGCACGGCCACCTACACCGACGACATCCCCGAACTGGCAGGCACGCTGCATGCCGCGCTCGGCATGAGCACGCGCGCCCATGCCCGCGTCAGGTCGATCTCGCTCGACAAGGTGCGCGCCGCGCCGGGCGTGGTGGCGGTGCTGACCGCCGAGGACATTCCCGCCGCCAACGAATGCGGCCCGATCATCCACGACGACCCGATCCTGGCCAATGGCCTGGTCCAGTTCATCGGCCAGCCGATCTTCGTGGTGGTGGCCACCTCGCACGATGCCGCGCGCCGCGCCGCGCGCCTGGGTGCGATCGAGTATGAAGACCTGGCGCCGGTGCTGTCGCCCGAGGCAGCGCACCAGGCCGGCAGCTATGTGCTGCCGCCGATGCACCTCACGCGCGGCGAGCCGGCCAGCCATATCGCCGCCGCCGCGCATCGGGACAAGGGCAACATCCGCCTGGGCGGCCAGGAGCAGTTCTACCTGGAAGGCCAGATCGCTTACGCCGCGCCCAAGGAAAACGACGGCATGCACGTGTGGTGCTCGACCCAGCATCCCACCGAAATGCAGCATGCGGTGGCGCATATGCTGGGCTGGCACGCGCACCAGGTGCTGGTGGAGTGCCGCCGCATGGGCGGCGGCTTCGGCGGCAAGGAATCGCAATCGGCGATGTTCGCCTGCTGCGCCGCGCTGGCTGCCTGGAAACTGCTGTGCCCGGTCAAGCTGCGTCCGGACCGCGATGACGACATGATGATCACCGGCAAGCGCCACGACTTCGTCTTCGACTACGAAGTCGGCCACGATGCCGATGGCCGCCTCGACGGCGTGTCGGTGGAAATGGTGTCGCGCGCTGGCTTCTCGGCCGACCTGTCCGGCCCGGTGATGACCCGCGCCATCTGCCACTTCGACAACGCCTACTGGCTGCCGAACGTGCAGATCGACGGTTACTGCGGCAAGACCAACACGCAGAGCAACACCGCCTTCCGCGGCTTCGGCGGCCCGCAGGGTGCCTTTGCCATGGAGTACATCCTCGACAACGTGGCACGCACCGTGGGCCGCGATGCGCTCGACGTGCGCCGCGCCAACCTGTACGGCAAGACCGAGCGCAACGTCACGCCTTACGGCCAGACCGTGGAAGACAACGTCATCCACGAACTGCTCGACGAGCTCGAAGCAACCAGCGCCTACCGCGCGCGCCGCGAAGCCACGCGCGCGTTCAACGCAACCAGCCCGGTGCTGAAGAAGGGCATCGCCATCACCCCGGTGAAGTTCGGCATTTCCTTCAACGTGGCCCACTTCAACCAGGCCGGCGCGCTGGTGCACGTGTACAACGACGGCTCGGTGCTGGTGAACCACGGCGGCACCGAGATGGGCCAGGGCCTGAACACCAAGGTCGCGATGGTGGTGGCGCATGAGCTTGGCATCCGGCTCGAACGCGTGCGCGTGACCGCGACCGATACCAGCAAGGTGGCCAACACCTCGGCCACGGCCGCCTCCACCGGCACCGACCTGAACGGCAAGGCCGCGCAGGACGCCGCGCGGCAGATCCGCGAGCGCCTGGCCGCATTTGCCGCGCGCCAGGCTGGCGTGGATGCGCACAGCGTGCAGTTCGGCGACGACCTGGTGGTCGCGGGCGAACTGCGCCTGGACTTCAGCGACCTGGCGCGGCAAGCCTATGTGGCGCGGGTGCAGCTGTGGTCCGATGGTTTCTACACCACGCCCAAGCTGTACTGGGACCAGTCGAAGCTGCAAGGGCGGCCGTTCTATTACTTCGCCTATGGCGCGGCATGCTCGGAAGTGCTGGTGGACACGCTCACCGGCGAATGGCGCCTGCTGCGCGCCGACGTGCTGCACGACGCCGGCCGCTCGCTCAACCCGGCCATCGACATCGGCCAGGTAGAGGGTGGGTTTATCCAGGGCATGGGCTGGCTGACCACCGAGGAACTGTGGTGGAACAAGGACGGCAAGCTGATGACGCATGCGCCCTCCACCTACAAGATCCCGACCGTCAACGACTGCCCGGAAGACTTCCACGTGCGGCTGTTCGAGAACGACAACGCGGAAGACAGCATCCATCGTTCCAAGGCCGTGGGCGAGCCGCCGCTGCTGCTGCCGTTCTCGGTGTTCTTCGCGATCCGCGACGCGGTGGCCAGCGTGGGGGACTACAAGGTGAACCCGCCGCTGGTGGCGCCCGCGACGAGCGAGGCAATCCTGGATGCGGTGGACGCGGTGCGGCTGGTGCAGTAGGAGACAGCGCCGTGCAGATGCGCCCGCCCTCTCCCCCACCCCTCTCCCGCAAGCGGGAGAGGGGAGAACACAGAAGGTCCGCTTGCTTCGACGCCTCAGTCGATGCTTGCCCGGCCAACGGTTCGCTCCCCTCTCCCGCCCTGCGGGAGAGGGGTCGGGGGAGAGGGCGGGCGCTGGCAGAAACCGCCGGCTCCCACAGCCCATCCTCGCTGAAGGCCGCAACGAAGTATCGACAGAGATAACGCGCTTCACCCAAAGCATCAACCTAAAAAGGCATCACCATGCAGGACGCACCCCTCAAACCCTTCCGCTTCGCCGATGCCACCCGCTGGGTGCGCGCGGGCGTGCCGGTGGCGATGGTCACCATCGCCGAGGTGAAAGGCTCCGCCCCGCGCGAGGCGGGCGTGCGCATGCTGGTGACCGCCGACGAACTGGTTGGCACCATCGGCGGCGGCCATCTCGAATGGCGCGGCATGGAGATCGCGCGCACCATGCTGGCCGAGCGCGACGCGACGCGGCAGATCGTGCGCATCCCGCTGGGCCCGGCGCTGGGGCAATGCTGCGGCGGCGTGGTGCTGCTCGCCTTCGAGGTCTTGGGCGAAGCCGACCTGCCGTGGCTGGACGCGGTGCAGGCCGCGTTCGGCACCGGACGCGCGCTGATGCGCACGGTGCCGCGCACCGGCCCGGTGCAGCACGCCGCGGCGCCGGCGCTGCTGCCCTCGGTGGCCTTGCAGGCGGACGGCGGCTGGACCGACACCCTGGTGCCGGACGAGCTGCACGTGGTGCTGTTCGGCGCCGGTCACGTGGGCCATGCGCTGGTCAAGGTGCTGGCCAACCTGCCGTGCCAGGTGCACTGGGTGGATGAGCGCGATACCTTGTTCCCCGCCGGCCTGCCCGACAACGTCACCCCGGAAGCCACTGACATCCCCGAATCCGTGGTCGACCACGCGCCGGCCGGCAGCTACTTCCTGGTGATGACGCACAGCCACGCGCTGGACCAGAGGCTGTGCGAGCGCATCCTGCGGCGTGACGACTTCGCCTACTTCGGCCTGATCGGTTCCAAGACCAAGCGCGCGCGCTTCGAGCACCGCATGGCGGAGCACGGGATTGACCCTTCCCGCTTTGCGGAAATGACGTGCCCGATGGGCGTCTGCGGCATTACGGACAAGGCTCCAGCTATGATTGCGGTTGCCATCGTCGCCCAGTTGCTGCAGGTTCGCGACCAGCGCCTCGCCCATCTGGGCGCGCTGAGCGCCAGCCGCGGCGGCAAAGCGACGAGCTCGACGCAAACCAAGACCGCAAAAGGAACCCCATGACGCTCGATGCCGCGCTCGCAGACCGTATCCGCCAGACGCCCAAGGCGGAACTGCACGTCCACATTGAAGGCACGCTCGAGCCGGAGCTGATCTTCCGGCTGGCCCAGCACAACAAGGTCAAGCTGCCGTACGCCAGCGTGGAAGCCCTGCGCGAGGCCTACGCCTTCACCGACCTGCAATCCTTCCTCGATATCTATTACGCCGGTGCCAGCGTGCTGCTGACCGAGGACGATTTCTTCGACATGACGATGGCCTACGTGCAGCGCGCCGTCGCCGATAACGTGCGCCACGCCGAGATTTTCTTCGACCCGCAGACCCATACCGAGCGCGGCGTGCCGATCAATGTAGTGATCGACGGCATTTCCGACGCGCTCGCCCAGGCCCGCACGCAGTACGATTTTTCCAGCAGCCTGATCCTCTGCTTCCTGCGCCATCTCTCCGAGGAAGACGCCTTCGCCACACTGGAAGCCGCGCTGCCTTACCGCGACCGCTTCGTCGGCATCGGGCTGGATTCCTCCGAGCAGGGCAACCCGCCGGAGAAATTCGCCCGCGTGTTTGCCCGCGCCCGTGAGCTCGGCCTGCACCTGGTGGCGCATGCCGGCGAGGAAGGCCCGGCGCAGTACGTGACCGACGCGCTCGACATCCTCAAGGTGGAGCGCATCGACCACGGCGTGCGCGCCATCGACGACCCGGCGCTGGTCGAGCGGCTGGCCCGCGAGCGCGTGGCGCTCACGGTATGCCCGCTGTCCAACCAGAAGCTCAAGGTCTACCCGGACCTGCGCGACCACTCCCTGCACCGCCTGCTGGAAGCCGGCGTGCTGGTCACGCTGCACTCGGACGACCCCGCCTATTTCGGCGGCTATATGAACGCGAACTGGGAAGCCACTTTCGAAGCCATGCCGCTGACCGCGGCCGATGGCCACAAGCTGGCGCGCAACAGTTTCGAGGCATCGTTCCTGCCCGCCTCGCAAAAGACTGCCTTCCTCGCCGAAGTCGACCACTTCTGGCAATCCCCCCTGCCCGCCGCGGCCTCCACGGCCTGAAGCGCGGCTCACACCAAGATGCCGGCGCGCCATGCGCGCGCCGGCGCATGACGAGACATCGATATGACGACCACGCCCCCCACCCAATCCATCACCCGCGCCATCCGTGGCCGCGTGCTGCACTTCCTGCGCGACCCCCAGTTTCATGACGACGCGTATCAGTATTGGGAAGACGGGGTGCTGATCGTCACCGCCGGGCATGTCACCGCGGTTGGCAACCATGCCGACCTGGCCGACCAGATCCCGGCGGGCGCCGAAGTGATCGACCGCCGCGGCAAGCTGATCGTGCCGGGCTTTATCGACACCCACGTGCACTACCCGCAGACCGACATCATCGCCTCGCCCTCGCCCGGCCTGCTGCACTGGCTGGAGACCTATACCTTCCCCGAGGAGCGCCGCTTTGCCGAGCCGGAGTACGCGGCGGCCGTGGCCGGCTTCTTTGCCGACGAACTGCTGCGCAACGGCACCACCAGCGCCGTGGCCTGGAGCACCGTGCATGCGGCATCGGCCGATGCGCTGTTTGCCGAAGCCGACCGCCGCAACCTGCGCCTGGTCACCGGCAAGGTGATGATGGACCGCAACTGCCCCGAATTCCTGCGCGACACCGCCGAGTCCGGCGCGCGCGATTCGGCCGACCTGATCTCGCGCTGGCACGGCAAGAACCGCCTGTCGTACGCCATTACGCCGCGCTTCGCGCCCACCTCCAGCGAAGCACAGCTGCAAGCCTGCGGCGAACTGGCCAAGGCCTACCCGGACGCGTTCATTCAGACCCACGTGGCGGAGAACCGCGACGAAGTGAAATGGGTGGCCGAGCTGTTCCCGCAAGCCCGCAGCTATCTGGACATCTACGATCACTACGGCCTGCTGCGCCCGGGCGCGCTGTACGGCCACGCCATCTACCTCGACCAGGACGACCGCAAGCGCCTGGCCGACAGCGGCGCGGCGGTGGCGCACTGCCCCACCTCCAACTTGTTCCTGGGCAGCGGCTTCTATGACTTCCACCAGTCCGACGCGCACCGCCTCAACGTGACGCTTGCCACGGACGTGGGCGGAGGCACCTCGTTCTCGATGCTGCGCACCATGAACGCCGCCCACAAGGTGGCGCGCATGGGCGGCTACCACCTGAGCGCGCTGCGCATGTTCTACCTGGCCACCCGCGCCGCCGCCGATGCACTGGGCTGGAGCGAGCGCGTGGGCAGCTTCACACCCGGCTGCGAGGCCGACTTCATCGTGCTCGACCCGCAGGCCACGCCGCTGATCGCGCGCCGCAGCGAGCGCTCGGAAACGCTGGAAGAACAGTTGTTCGCCTTCGCCATGCTGGGTGACGACCGCGTCATTGGCGAGGTGTATGTGATGGGCGAACCGGCGAGCGCATCCGCCTCCGCCGCGCACTAATCGTCACTTCCCGCTGGGTGACACCGGGTCCGGCCCTGCTGGCTTGACCCGGTGCTTGACCCGGATCAACACCCCTGTCACGCAATCCTTCTAAGCTGTCACACCATCGGCCCGTCCTGTGGCCGCGCATCGCCAGTCTCGGGCCTAGCCCGACCCCGCGTTCGACAACTGAAGGTTTTTGCATGATTGCCACGCAGCAAGCTTCCTTTCCGGAGCCGATTTCCCCTGACGTCCCCCTGCCCTCGCGCAAGATCATCCGCGGCTGGCTGATCCCGCTTGGCGCGCGCAGCACGCCGCGCGCGCTGGCGCTGTTCGCGCTGGACACCGCGCTGTTCCTGGCCGCGCTGGCCGGGGTGGTGCTGTTCTCCCACTGGCTCGCCAAGCTGGCCGCCAGCGTGGCGACGGGGCTGATCATCGCCCGCCTGTTCATCATCGGCCACGATGCCTGCCACCAGAGCCTGACGCCCCGGCGCGGCCTGAACAAATGGCTGGGCCGGCTGACCTTCCTGCCATCGCTCACGCCTTACAGCCTGTGGGAAGTGGGCCATAACGTGGTCCACCACGGCTACTCCAACCTCAAGGGCTTCGACTTCGTCTGGCAGCCTTACTCGCTCGAGGAATTCCAGGCCCTGCCGCGCTGGCGCCGCGCGCTGGAGCGGGTCTACCGCACCGGCTTTGGCGCGGGCCTGTACTACCTGGTCGAGATCTGGTGGTTCAAGATGTTCTTCCCCAGCCGCCGCCAGATGCCCACGCGCCGCGCCGTCTTCATGTGGGACTGCACGCTGGTGGCCCTCTTCGGCGTGGCCTGGATCGGCGCGCTGGCGTGGCTGGCCATCGCCACCGGGCAGTCGGTGGCGATGCTGGTCGGGCTGGGCTTCGTGCTGCCGTTCCTGGTCTGGAATTTCACCGTGGGCTTCGTGCTCTACGTGCACCACACCCATACCAGCGTGGCCTGGTACGACACCAAGGCCATGTGGGCGCGCGCCCAGCCCTTCGTCTCCACCACCGTGCACCTGCGCTTTCGCTATGGCATCGGCGCGGCGCTGCACCACATCATGGAGCACACCGCGCACCACGTGGACATGAGCGTGCCGCTATACCGCCTCAAGCGCGCCCAGGCGCTGCTGGAGCATGCGCTGCCGGGCCGCATCATCATCCAGAACTTCACCTGGCGCTGGTATTTCCATACCGCGCGCCGCTGCAAGCTGTACGACTTCAAGGCGCTCTGCTGGACGGACTTCCGCGGCCGGCAGACCAGCGCCAACGCGCCTGTGCCGGCATAACCGGCCATCATCCACCATCACCCGCCACCTGCCGCAGCCACCCTGGCTGCGGTTTGTCTTTTGGGGCGCGTAATACTCAATTACAAAGTCTTTCCGCGCACTTGTCCCGCCGCGCGGCGCTTGCCTCGTTAAGCAAGGTATCGGTCCCAAGGTCATTGCGCATCCCGACCCGGGGCCGCCCCTTAGACGACGCCTGAGCGCAAACCAGCTCCAACAGGACAAAAAAAAATGGCAATCAGCAAACCCCATGCGCCCGCACGCCGCCGCCTGCTCCGCGCCGCCCTGCCGGCGCTCGCCTCGCTGGCGGTGCTCGGCAGCCTTGCCGGGTGCGTGACCGAGCGCGTGATAGTACGGCAGCCGCCGCCTGCGCCGCCCCACCAGATGGTCCGCAACATGCCGCCGCCGGTGCATGAAGACCGCGGCCCCGCGCCTGCCTATGGCTGGAACTGGGTGCCAGGCCACTGGAAGTGGGAGGGCAACGACTGGTTCTGGGTGCACGGCCGCTGGGTCCAGCAGCCGGTGCCGGCGATGCCGCCCGTGATCGTGGAACAGATCACGATTGCGCCCCCCGCGCCGCACGCCTACTGGGTGCCCGGACACTGGGTCTGGCGCTTCGAGGGCGGTGGCTGGGTCTGGATGAAGGGCGCCTGGCGCGGCTAAGCCCGCACGGGAGCGCCGCCGCATGGCGGCGTGGCTCAGACCTGAGCCATGCCGCCATCCACGAACAGTTCCACCCCATTGATGAAGCTCGCATCGCCCGAGGCCAGGAACAGCGCCGCCTTGCCGATTTCCGCCGGCTCGCCCACGCGGCCCAGCGGCACCTGGCTGGCCAGGTAGGCCAGCAGACCCTCCTGCTCCTCCTTGGTAGCGGCGAGGCCCACCAGGCCAGGCGTGCGCACCGGGCCGGGGCTGACCACGTTGACGCGGATGCCACGCGGCTTGAGGTCCAGCAGCCAGCTGCGCGCGAAGTTGCGCACCGCGGCCTTGGACGCGCTGTACACGCTGAAGGCAGGCGTGCCCATGCTGCCGGTGGTGGAGCCGGCCAGGATGATCGATGCGCCATCGACCAGCAACGGCAGCGCCTTCTGCACGGTAAATAGCACCCCCTTCACATTGCTGTCGAATATCTGCTGGTAATGCTCTTGCGTGATGGCGCCCAGCGGCAGCATGCCGCCGCCGCCCGCGTTGGCGAACAGCACATCGAGCCGCCCCGACTGCCGCTGGATCTGCGCGTACAGGCGGTCCAGATCGTCCAGGCTAGCGGTGTCTCCACGCACGCCCACCGCGCCCCTGCCGATCTGCGCCACGGCCGCATCCAGCTCGGCCTGCCGGCGTCCGGTGATGAATACCTTGGCGCCGGCCTCGGCAAATGCCTGCGCGGATGCCAGCCCAATACCGCTGGTGCCGCCGGTGACGAGTGCGATCTTGCCTTCGAGGGTCTTGCTCATTTTCGTTCTCCAGATATTCAGGGATTCAGGGATTCAAGTGATTCCGGGCCGCTTGCATCCGGTGGGGATGCTGTGTGCGTGAGAGAACGATAGAAGGAATCGAATCGCTAATAAATATGCTATTTTCCATTTTATAATTTCTGTATGTAAATAATCCGGAGGCACGCCAATGGACCAACTCCTCGCCATGCGCGTGTTCGTACGGATTGCCGAAGCGGGCACGTTCGCCAAGGCGGCCGACTCACTGGACCTGCCCAAGCCGACCGTGACTAAGCTGGTGCAGAGTCTGGAAAGCCACCTGGGGATCAAGCTGCTACAGCGCACCACGCGCCGCGTCTCGGTGACGCCCGAGGGCGCGGCGTACTACGAACGCGCCACGCGCCTGATTGCCGAAGTCGAGGAAATGGACGCCGCTGCCGCGCAGGCACGCGCCAGGCCCGGGGGACGGCTGCGGGTGGACATTGGCTCGTCGCTGGCCAACCTCATCTTGATTCCCGCCTTGCCGGGGTTTCGGGTTCGCTATCCGGAGATCCAGCTGGAGCTGGGCGTGAGCGACCGGCCGGTGGACCTGATCGGGGAAGGCGTGGACTGCGTGGTGCGCGGCGGCGCGCTGCCGGACTCCACGCTCGTGGCACGGCGGATCGCGGAGCTGGACTACGTAACCTGCGCTACGCCAGGCTATCTGCAGGCCAACGGCACGCCACGGCATCCCGCCGAACTGGAAACCGCGCATCACCTCGTCGGCTATTTTTCCTCACTCACGGGGCGCGCCGCTCCCATGGTTTTTACGCGTGGCGACACGCACCTGGAGATCCTGGGCCGCACCGCGGTGGCGGTAAACGAGAGCACCGCCCACCTCACCAGCCTGCTGGCCGGCCTTGGCATCGGCCAGACCTTCTCGTTCATGGCACGGCCGCATATCGCCCGCGGCGCGCTGGTGCCGCTGCTGCGCGACTGGCCACGCGCCACGCATCCGTTGCACGTGGTCTATCCGCAGAACAGGCATCTCAATGCCCGGCTGCGGGTCTTTGTGGACTGGGCATCTGAAGTATTCGGCGCCGCCGTGGCCGGGGACGGCCCGGCGGCGCCGACCTGATTACTTAGGCGTCGCCACCGTCTTCCCGCTTTGTGCCGCCATGCGCGCGCGCATGGCGTCGGCCGAGCCGATCTGATGGAACAGCGGCCCGCCCGGGGCGAAGCTGTCGGCCGTGGCAAGCCGGCCGACCACCACCGGCTCGAACCCGGCATCGCGCACCAGTTGCTCGCCGATGCGCAGGGCCTTTGGATCGTCGGCGGCGATCGGCACCGCGATCAGGCCCTCGGCCCGGTGATTCTCATTGGCGAAGTTGGTGGCGCCCATGAAATTGAAGGCGCGCACGATACGCGCGCCACGCAGGTACTTTGCGGTGGTGATGCCGATGCCCTTGCGCATCGCCTCTTCGGCGATGGCGCCATCGCGCGCGCGCACCGCGTTGGTCGCATCCACCACCACTTTGCCGGCAAAGGCCTTGCCATACTCCGCCGATATCTCGGGCAGCGCCTTGTAAGGGACGGCGAGAAAAATCACATCGGAAAACGCCAGCGCCTCGGCCACCGTGCCCGCACGGGCAAGCGGGCCAAGTTTTTCGACCAGCGGCTTGAGTGCATCCGGGTGGCGCGAGGAGAACAGGACGGGATGGCCTGCCTTCACCCACAGGCCGCCCACCGTGCCGCCGATGCGGCCCGAGCCGATCACGCCGATGGGCACGGGGGTGCCTTCCCGGCTGGTCTGCGCGCGCAAGCGCGAAGGCGAGATCCCCAGCCACATCGCCAGCAAGGCTAGGCTCACGCTGCCGGTCAGCAGGCGGCGGTGCCGGTCGATGGTTTCGATGCGCTCTGGAAACGGCATGGCGGACTCCTCGATCCGATGAACATCAGATTTCATGGTGCGGCAACACGGCAAGCGGGTGCGGTGCACTTGGCATGCCTTCAAACTTCAAACTCTAGGCGAAAAATGCAGCGCGCGCCGCCGCCTCCCTGCCGCCGCGTGATCGATTTGGCGCTTGCCACCCTGTGCACTACAGTAAGTAGCACTTGCATCACCCGCGATCCTCCGCCCTTGCGTCCTTGTCCCCACGGAGACGGTAATGGCCCCCGCCCTCCCCTGTCCGCGCCGCTCAAGGCTCGCGCCCGCCGAGCAGCGCAGGGCAGCCGCATGCGCACAGGTGGCGCGGGCGGCGCGGGTGGCCCTGGCGGTGCTGGCCGCGGGCGCACCGGCGGGCGTGGCCGCCCAGGCGCCGCAGGCCGCGCCTGGCGACGAGGTCCACAACCTGCGCGAGGTCACCGTGGTCGCGCCCGCGCCGCTGCCGTCGTTCTCCATCCCGCGCGAGGCGTTTCCCGGCAATGTGCAAACCGCGACGGACGCCGACATGGAGCGCGCCAAGTCCGGCAACCTGTCCTCGTTCCTCGGCGAGACCATGGACAGCGTGGTGATCAACGACGTGCAGGGCAACCCGTTCCAGAAGGACATTCTCTATCGCGGCTACCGCCTGTCCTCCACCCTGGGCGCGGCGCAGGGCATCGCGCTCTACCTGGACGGCGTACGCCAAAATGGCGCGCTGGGCGATGTGGTCGACTGGACGACGATTCCCGAGGCTGCCATCAGCACCATCACGCTGGTGCCCGGCAGCAATCCGCTCTATGGCCTCAACGCGCTTGGCGGCGCGCTGGCGCTGGCCACCAAGTCCGGCGAGACGCATCCCGGCGTGGAGGCCGACCTGAGCCTCGGCAGCCACGGCCGCGCGCGGCTCGACGTGAGCGCGGGAAAGAGGCTTGGCGATGGCTGGCACGCCTTCGTGGCGGGTACGGGCTTTCGCGAGGACGGCTGGCGCCAGCTGTCCGGCAACAGCCTGGGCAACCTCTTCGCCAAGGTCGGCCGCTCGACCACCGATACGCAATGGAGCGTGAGCGTGCTGGGCAGCAGCAGCAGCCTGTCCGGCAATGGCCTGCTGCCCGACAGCATCTATGGCGGCCAGCGCAATGCCATCTACACCGCGCCCGACCTCACCCGCACGCGCTCGCTGCAGGTCACGCTCAACGGCACGCACCAGCTCAACGCCGAGGACCAGGTCGCGCTGACGGCTTATGCTCGCCTGGGGCACGCCAAGGCCAGCACCGGCGATGTCAGCGACGATTACCTAGAGACCTTGCTTGGCTGCCAGCGCATTGCCGGCAATGCCGGCAATGCGGGTTGCGAGCCGGGCGCCGCGCCGGCCAGCGCGGTGCGCAATACCTCGACCATCAACACGCATGACTACGGGCTGTCGGGGCAGTGGTCCCATACGGGCGACGTCCACAACGCGGTACTGGGCGCCGCCTTTGCGCTGAGCCGCGCGTCGTATCGCCAGGACACGCAGCCCGCCAGCTTCAGCGATGATCGCGTGGCAATAGCGGCCCCCGGCGCCACGCCCAGCACCAACGCCTCGCTCGACGGACGCACCAGCACGGTCAGCCTGTATGCCTCCGATACCGTCAAGCTGCTGCCGCACAGCTACCTCACCGCGAGCGCGCGCTGGAACACCGCGAGCACGCACACGGTGCTGACCTTGCCGAACGCGTCCGACGAACGCTTCACGTTCTCGAAGCTCAATCCTTCGCTTGGGCTCTCGCACCAGTTGCGCAGCGGCCTCACGGTCTTTGCCTCAGCCTCGCAAGGCACGCGCATGCCGACCGCCATCGAGCTGGGTTGCGCGGATCCGGCCAACGCCTGCCAGCTGCCCACCGGGCTGCAGGCGGATCCGTACCTGCGCCAGGTGGTATCGCGCACGGTGGAGTTCGGCGGGCGCTGGAAGGCTGGGGACGCCACTGACCTCACGCTCGCGCTGTACCGCAGCGACAACCGCGATGACATCCTGTTCCAGCGCTCGCCGGTCAGCCCGCTCGGCTACTTCACCAACTTCCCCAAGACCCGCAGCCAGGGGCTGGAGCTAGGGCTGCGCCAGCGGCTGGGCCCGCTGATGCTGCGCGCCAGCTACAGTTACCTGCAATCCACCTACCAGGCGGACGGCCAGATCCAGACGCCGTTCGCGGCGCCCGTCAACGTGCGCCCCGGCACGCGCATGGCCGGCGTGCCGCTGCATAGCTTCAAGCTCAGCGGTGACTGGCGCGCAACCGAGTCGGTCACGCTCGGCGGCGCCATGGTCGTATCATCGTCGCGCCCGGTGGCCGGCAATGAAGACGGCGCGCTGAGCGCGCAGGATCCGCGCCTGGCGCGCACCGCCGGCTTCGTGCTGTTCAACCTGCGGGCAAGCTGGCAGGTCGATGCGCGCTGGCAGCTCTACGCGCGCGTCGACAATGTGTTCGACCGCCGTTATGAAACCTATGGGCAGGCGGGCCTCAACGTGTTTCCCGGCGGCACGCTGCTGCAGCCCGGCGCGGCGGTGCCGATCGAGCGCTTCGCCGCACCGGGCGCGCCGCGGCTCTTCCTGGTGGGCGTGCGCTATGAATGGAGCGGGCGCTAGTGGCGGCGGGCGCGCAGGAAACCCTTGGCAGTTGCCGCGCCGTCACCAAGAATGAAAGGCAGCCGGATCGAATCGCGCCGGGAACAACCACAAGCAACCACGAGCAACCACAAGCAACGCAAGCGGGAGGCGTGCATGGCGACAAGACACGGAGGTGGCCAGCCAGGCCAGCCAGGCCGGACCATGCTGGCGCTGTGCGCCGCGCTGGCCTGCGCCGCTTGCGCGCCAGGCTCGGCGCCGCGAGGCGCTCAGGCCGCCGTGGCCTATGTGTCGAGCGAGCGTGGCGGCATTGCGGTGATCGACCTCGACCGCCTCGAAATCACTAGCACCCTCGACACCGGCGGCAAGGGCCCGCGCGGCATCGCCATCAGTGCCGATGGACGATACCTGCTGGCCGCCAACAAGGGAACCGGCGACCTCACCGTCATCGGCACACGCGATGGCCAACTGGTCAAGCGCATCCCGATCGGCAAGAACCCGGAATTCGTGCGCGTATCCGGCGGGCAGGCTTTCGTCACCTATGAGCCCAGCGAGCCGGGCAAGGCTGGCGACGACGCACCGGTCCCGGCGCAGATCGCCGTGATCGACCTCAAGGACTGGCGCGTCACGCGCGCAATCCCCAGCGGCCTGGAGACCGAAGGCATCGAATTCTCGCCGGACGCGCGCCTGCTGCTGGTCACCAACGAGGGCGACGATACGGTCTCGGTCTACGAGCGCGCCAGCGGCCACCGCCTCAACCTGATCAAGACGCCTCCCGGATCGCGGCCGCGCGGCATCAAGGTGAGCCCCGACGGACAGCGCTATATCGTCACGCTGGAGTCGGCCAACGCGTTCCTGGTGCTCGATGCGGCCGACTACCACGTCCTGCGCACGGTGCCGACGCGCAGCGGGCCCTACGGGGCCGCCTTCGACCGCGCTGGCAAACGCCTGTTCGTGGCCGCGTCGCGGGCGGACACCATCCAGGTCTTCGATGCCGACAGCGATGAGAACATCGCCAACATCGCCACGGGCAAACGCTGCTGGCACTTCAGCTTCACCCCTGACGACACGCGGCTGCTGATCGCCTGCGGCCGCTCGAACGCCGTCTACGTGGTGGATGCGCGGACCTATCAGCCGCTGCGCGAAGTGGCCGGCGTGGCGCTGAGCTGGGGTGTAGTCACCTACCCGAAAAGCCCGGGGACGCTCGATGCGCCCTGAATGGTTGCCTCGCCCAGCATGTCGATGAAGGTCCCCACGCACACTTCATTCGGCGAGATAGTCGTGAACGACCGTCCCCAAGCCCAGCGTCAGGTCGGTCAGGATGTGCACGCCCGAGATCACCTCGAGCACCGGCAGCGACGCGACCGGCGCGAGCGCGTGGCGCGACTTATGCCTTTTACAAAAGGGACGCCAGCGCCTACACTTTTTTTGCCTATATGCCACTTGACCGTAGCGTCGCCTGCCCTGCCAGTGACGCTTCACCCACCCAGGCGCCGGACCGCAAGGAAGCATGTAAGAGGGGTTCGCCGATTAGCCTAGGGCGGATATGCGGTGGCGTGCACCTCGTACCAATGGCGCATCCGCCTCACGCAACCGCATACACGCTGAATTGCTCATTTGCTCGCCGGCTTGCCGACGGCGCCGGGTTCGCGTGACTCCGCGCGAACCACTGACTGGGAGCACGGCGCCATGACCATCATTCGCACGGCAGCCCTTCTCGAGGCAGCACTCATCGCATTGCTGTTGCTGTTGCTGCTGCTGCAACTCCGGCGCACGCGCGCCAACGGGGCGTCAGCAACCAGTGCAGGGGCGACGCACCCGGCGCGCAGGCGTTTTGAATTCCTGCATGCCCGCACCGCCGATGCAACGTGGGACTACCAGGCGGAAGACTCGCCGGCGGGACAGCCTCAACCTGGCAAGGGACCGAGGTTTCGCCAGTCCTGGCGTCAGGGCTGGCGCCCCATACGCGCACGCCTGGCAATGCTCTCCCCTGGCCGCGTCCAGCGCAGCGCCGTCTGCCGCGAGCCACGGGAAGGGCCGCAGGGGGCTCGCGGCGATGCACTGCAAGGATCCCGCCACGCCACGCGAGAATCGCGGCACGATGAAAGCGTGCGCCACATGCTGGCATCGTTGCCGTTTGCCATTCTGATGACAGATCCGCGTGGCCGGATCCTGTTGGCCAATGCTGGCGCGGAAAAGCTCTTCGGCTACTGCCGGGATGAACTGATCGGCGCGTGCGCCGACGCGCTCGTTCCAGGATTGCAGGGGGACACCGGGGCCGTGCGGTTTTCCCGGCAGGCAGGCGGCACGCATGACCAGTTCGCGCGCCGCAAGGATGGCACCGAGTTCCCGGTGGAAATCACGGTCAATGACGCCTCGTTCGACGAGGAGCCGCTCATGTTGGCCGTTGTCATCGACCGGACCGAGCGATACGAATTGCAGCGCAACCGGCAGGAGCTTGCCCATCTGACGCGTGTCTCCACGCTGGGGGAACTGGCGAGCTCGCTCGCGCACGAGCTGAATCAGCCGCTAACGGCCATCTTGAGCAACGTGCAGGCGGCGCAGCGCTTCATGTCCACCCAGCCGATCAACCTTGCCGAAGTGCGCGAGATCTTGCAGGACCTCGTCGAAGACAACCACCGCGCGAGCGAAGTGATCCGCAGGATCAGGACACTGGTCAAGAAAGGTGAACTCGAAGCCGCGCCCCTCAGTCTCGATCGCGTCCTCGGCGACGTAGCGCTGCTGGTGCACAGCGATGCGATCGCGCGCGGAATCCGCGTGGTCCTGAACACCGAGCCCAGGCTGCCGTCCGTTCTAGGCGATAGCGTGCAGGTGCAGCAGGTTGTACTGAATCTGTTGCTGAACGCGTTCCATGCAACCGAATCCTGCCCGGCGCGAGATCGCGTGGTCGTGGTTGACGCCACCCGCGAAGGCGCCGACATGGTTCGCGTGGCGGTGCGGGACCGCGGACCCGGCGTGAGTGCGGACAAGCTCGAGCAGATCTTCAAGCCATTCTTCACCTCAAAGCGCGAAGGGCTGGGCCTCGGCCTCTCGATCAGCCGCTCCATTGTTGAAATGCACGGCGGACGCATCTGGGCGCGGAATAATAGCGACCAAGGTGCCACCTTCTGTTTCACGTTGCCGGCCGCAGCGAAAACGGAACCCGCTCATACGGGGGAATCCCCATGAACAACAACAACACACCAACCGTCTTCGTGGTGGATGACGACGACGCGGTACGCCGGGCGCTAATCCGCCTGCTGCGCTGCGCAGGCTATCGTGCCGAGGGATTCGGCACTGCACGCGAGTTCCTCGACCACGACCACGACGCGGCCAACGACTGCAACGCCTGCCTGGTGCTCGACGTGCAACTCCCCGACCTGAACGGACTAGAGTTGCAGCGGGAGCTGAATGGAACAGGCAGGCCGCTGTCGATCGTCTTTCTCACCGGACACGGCGATATTCCGACTAGCGTGCGCGCGATGAAAGCCGGCGCGACGGACTTCCTGGTCAAGCCGGTCAGCGACAGCGATCTGCTAAGCGCGATCGAAGCCGCGTTGGGGCGCGCCTCGCAAGCACGCGCGAGCCGCCTCGAGATCGAAGCCATCTACAGTCGCATCGACCGCCTCACACCACGCGAGCGGGAAGTGCTCACGCTGGTCGTCGAAGGCCGACTGAACAAGCAGATGGCTTGTGAGCTGGGTACGGCGGAAAAGACCATCAAAGTCCACCGCGCCCGCGTGATGAAAAAGATGGAGGCGCACTCGCTGGCCGAACTGGTGCGTATCAGCGATAAGGCCGGCATTCCACATCCGCTCCTTCACCCGCCGCCGAGCGCCGCCACAGCCACGGCAACATGACGACATGGCCTGGCAAGCCTCGCGCCAACCTCCGATCGTCAATTGCATCCCTGATGGCAAGCTGTCTTGACACAGGTCTTTCCGCCCGGGCTTGCATAGACCCCCTTGCCATTCTTGGTCTTCGCCTCCCCGCCCTTGCTCGTCTGCGTCGTTGTCACGCCGTTCTGATTCTTCTGGGACGTAAAGCTGTTACCCGTGTTCCGGTTATACCCGGCAGCCGACTCTGCGTTGTTGCACACGACAGCCCCGCGTGCCAGCGCGTCCTCCTTAAAGAGTAGGTCAGCATCGCGCCGTCCGGGACGCCTCCTGCGCTACCAACCAAGATGGGAAAACGCGTCGTGCATGGGCGCAAGCGACACACTGACCATTCCATAGAGCGGCGTGCTCATCTCTTCGATCAGGAAGATGGCCCCGGATGTCGATAATGCGCACATCATCAAAGCAGCAACGATGGTCCCGTTGTGGTCGGCGAACAGCCCGAACGTGCCGAACACAATGGAGAGCCACAGCACCAGAACGACCAGCAGGGATATAGGGATCGCAGCCTTGGTCTGAAGCAACACGAGCCACCGCGCCGCGAACACGCTATCGACAATCTGAAGGGCCTTCGCCTTCAGTTGAATGTGCTCGTCGTCGCGCGGCGCAAGTGACTCGACCTTTCGCTGAAAATCTTCCAGCTGGCTGACTGCCTCGGCGTTGCCGAGCTTTGCCAATTGCGCCGCGTCCCCGGAGTCGAGCACCTGAATCCTTTCGGCGTAGACACGCTTGAGCAAGACGCGAATATCCTGCGCGTCCGTCCCGTACTTGGCCAGCACGCGATCGAGTTGAATGACGCTGGCGGAATTCTGCACAAGCTCGCTGCTCACGGTGTCGAACGTGCCTTTCGCCGACGATACCAGCAACCCAAGCACCAACGCCGCCATCGTGGCAATCAGGCCGGTCGCCATCTTGACAACGCTGACGGACTGATCGCTAAGGTGGTGTTCGGGCAGCATGGTGCGCCCCCACATGCCCAGCAATGAACTGCCGAACACACAGGCAAACACGATCAAGGCGATGACGAGGTGGTTCATGTCCTCCTCTATACAGCGACGCGACGACGTCAGACCAAGCCCTAAAAGCCTTTGAAGGCTGGCAGTACCAAACTGCGCTACAGCCGTTTCCACGGGGTCACTGCCGACGTGCCGCGCGTATCGCACCAGCGATATCGCGGCTGACAGCCGCCAGCGCCCGGCTATGCGCGTCGATGAGTGCGTCATACCCCGCGGCGCCGGCGGACTCCTGCACGTCGCTGCGCCCGCTCACCGGCGCACCCTGCTTTGGCGGACGCACCGACCACGTGACCGAGATCGCCGCCGCATCGCCAGGCGCGGAGTCGAACTTCTGAACGTCGACCGACACCAGGTATGCCGCCCCGGGCTCGACCCACTGCGGATAGCTGGACACGAGCGCACCCGGGAAGAGTTGTGCCAGGTCGGCAGCAAGCACGGCCGGAATCTGCCGCTTCAGCGGCTCCGCCCAGCGCGCGAACTCGTCGAGCCTGACCTGGGTCGCGCTAACGCGCAGCACCAGTTGCGGGCGGTCGACCATCTCCGGCACCGCCACCGGCCCGATTGCGATGGCCACCGGCACGTCGGCATCCGCGCGCTCCTGCGGCCGCCCGGGCGTCAGCGTATAGAGGGTCGGCTGAGGCGAGCTCGCGCAGCCGCCAAGCACGGCCAACCCAAGCGCCGTGGCCATCCATCGCATGGGGAGCCTCATTTTTTGTCCTCCGTCTTGCCACGAAGCAAGGCTTCAGGATGGCGCTCGAGATAGTCCGCGAGCGCCCTGAGCGAGGCTGCTGTACGCGACAGCTCGCGCATCGTCTCCGCGGTGCTTTGCGTCAGCGTGGAGTCCGGCGCCAGCGCGCTGTTGGCCGAGTCGAGCGCCGCGCGCGCCGATACCATGGCGGCGCGCGCCTCCGGCGCCACCTCGGTACTGAGTGTCTTGAGCAATCCATCCGTATCCTGCAGGGTCTTGCGCAGATCCTTGCCGATGCCATCGAACGGCACCTTGTTGAGCTTGGCAATCAGATCCGTCACCGAGTCCTGCAGCGATTGCAGGCCACCGGGAACGGTCGGTAATTCAGGTGGCTTCGCGTCCCAGTCCACCTTGGCCTTGGGCGCCGCCGGGAAGAAATCGAACGCGACGTAGAGTTGCCCGGTCAGTAGGTTGCCGGTTCGCAACTGGCCGCGCAGACCATGCTCGATCAGGAACTCCGCGAGCTTGTGAGGTTCGTCCGTCAGCCTGCCGCCCTTTCTGCCCGACTCGTAGCGGGAAGTGAAGCGCTCCGGATAGATTCGTACCTCGACCGGAATGCTGAACTCTTTCTTGACCGGATCGAAACGTGTATAGATCGCCGTCACTTCGCCCACCACGATGCCGCGAAAATCGACGGGCGCACCGACCGTCAGCCCGCGCACCGACTCCTTGAAGATCAGCACGTAGGTATCGGAAAACCTGTCATGGCGCTTCATCGCCTCCGTGCGGTCGTGGAACAGATCGAATTCCGTGTTGGCCTCGGCCGGCGTGCCGTCCGCCGAATCCTGGGGCGATTGAAACGCAACGCCGCCGATGAGGATCGCCACCATCGATTGCGTATTGACCTTCACGCCACTCGTGTCGAGCGACACGTCCACGCCGCTGGCATGCCAGAAGCGCGTATCGGCCCGCACATACTTGTCGTAGGGTGCATTGATGAAAACGCGCAGGGTGACCCCATTGCCATCCGCGTCGAGAGTGTAAGCGGTAATCTGGCCGACCTGCAAGCGCCTGAAGAAGACCGGAGTCCCTACATCGAGCGAGCCCATGTCCTCGCTTTTGAGCACGAACTCCCGCCCGGGGACGTCCTTTGCGACGGCGGGAGGGCTCTCCAGGCCGACGAAGTCGCGCCGCTCCTTGGCCTGCGTGCCGACGTCCGTGCCGATGAACGAGCCGGACAGCAGGGTACCAAGCCCGGATACGGTGCCGCCGGAGACGCGCGGCCGCACCACCCAGAAGCGGGTGTCGTCGACCAGCAGGGAGGTAGCGTCCTTGACCAGTTCGGCGCTTGCAACAACGCCGCCGTGGTCCTTGGACAGCACGACGCTCTT
Organism: Cupriavidus sp. PET2-C1; assembly: GCF_054515855.1. Taxonomy (NCBI): domain Bacteria; kingdom Pseudomonadati; phylum Pseudomonadota; class Betaproteobacteria; order Burkholderiales; family Burkholderiaceae; genus Cupriavidus; species Cupriavidus sp. PET2-C1. The sequence goes on along the minus strand of NZ_CM137259.1, from coordinate 1,233,257 downwards.
GACCACGCCAATATCCACGTCCTTGTACTTGATCTTGGTCTTGCCCGCCTCGATCCCTTCACCGGTCTTGAAACTGATGGTAATGGTCGGGCCTTTTTGCAAGACCGCCTGCACCGCGAGCCAGCCGCCAATCATCACCGCAATCAGCGGCACCAGCCAGACCAGTTGCAGGCGCCAACGCGAGCGCGGCTTGACGACCGCCTCGGGAAAATCCGGTGGACCCGGCTCGTCGCTTCGCTCGGGAGGATCAACCATGTGTCCTCTCCGCAGCGTCCCACATCAAGCGCGGGTCGAACGACATCGCGGCAAACATCGTCAGCACTACCACCGCGCCGAACGCCACCGCGGCCGGGCCTGCCTTGATCGTCGCCAGCGCGCTGAACTGCACGAGTGCCACCAGCAGGGTGATGACGTAGATATCCAGCATCGACCAGCGGCCAACCAGCTCTACCAGCCGATAGATGCGCGCCTTGCGCTCAAGCAGCCACGGCGAGTGGAACTGGACCGAGATGACGAGAAACAGCAGCGCGATGATCTTGAGCATCGGCACCGCGATGCTGGCAATGAACACAACGGCCGCCAACAGCTTGGCGCCGGAGGTCCAGAGATAGACCACGCCGCTCAGGATCGTGTCTTGCTGCGCGCCGAACAGCGAGCTTGTGTCCATGACGGGCAGCATATTGGCCGGGATATACAGGATCATCGCGGCAACCAGGAACGCCCAGGTGCGTGCGATGCTGGCCGGCTTGCGAAAGTGCAGGTGCGCACCGCAGCGCGGGCAGTTGCCTTCGTGGGCATGAGGCGCCGGCTTCGACAACATCCCGCAGCCGTGGCAAACCAGAAGCCCCGCCCGCGCCGCAGTGGCAGCCGGCGCCGTGCTCACGCCGCCGGCTTCTCCATGCTCGGCCGATTGCGCACCCATGCGCGCCCACAGGTCGCGAGGATCGAACGCGGCAGTCGCTGCGGCAAGCAAAAGCATCACCCCGCCGAACGCCCACAGCGCGACGCCGGGCACCACGGTAGCGATATGGGCGAGCTTGACGAGAGCGACCAGCATGCCCAGGATCAGGACCTCGGTCATGCCCCACGGCGCCGCGATCTCCAGGACGCGAAACGCTACGTCGGGCCGCGGCGGGAGCCGATGCAGCCGCAGTGGCAGCAACAGATACGCCATCGCCGCCATTCTCAGCAGCGGCATCATGAGCGTGGTGACGAACACGAGACCGGCCAGCGGCCACATGCCGTCGCGATACAGTATCCGAACCGCGCCGAACAGCGTGCTCTGGACAAGGTCCCCATTGACCGACAATCCCACCACCGGGTACGCATTCGCCACGACGAACAGCACTATTGCCGCAAGCGTGAATGCCAGCGCGCGATCTACGCTCTCGGGCCGGCTCCGATAGAGTTCCGCGCCACAGCGGCGGCAGCGCGCGCTGGCGCCGCCCGGCAGCGCCGCTTCGCGCTGCAGCAGGTCACACTCGTGGCAGGCGACCAGGCGCGCGGTCGTCATGGCTGTGGCTCGCGGGATCTGGAGACGGACTCCCCTTGCCGCATGGGCGCGCCGCCGCCGCCATATGCCACCGAGGTCATGCGTTCCGCGTCGACCACCCAGCCGCCACCCATCGCCTTGTAGAGCGCGACACTCGAGGCAAACACCGTGCCCTGCGCCTGCGCATAGCCCAGTTGCGCATTGAAGAGGCTGCGCTCGGCGTCCAGCACTTCAATGTAGCTCGTGTAGCCGCCCTCGTAGCGCAGCCGCGCAAGCCGCGCGTAGGTCTGCAACGCCTCGACCTGGCGGCCCTGCACGACGAGCCTTTCGCGCGTCTTCTGCAGCGCCGCCAACGCGTCCTCGACCTCCTGGAACGCCACTTGAATCGCCTTTTGGTAGGCGAACAGCGCCTGTTGCTGCTGCGCCTCGGCCTGCCTGACCTGCCCGCCGATGTTACCCGCGGTGAAGATCGGCACCGTCACCGCACCGGCGTAGGACCACAACCGGGCCGGACCGGTGAAGAGCGACGAGAACTGGCCGCTCGCCGTGCCGAACACGCCGGTCAGCGAGATCGACGGGAAGTAGAGCGCGCGCGCCGCGCCAATCAGCGCGTTGGCGGCGATCAAATTCTGCTCGGCCTGCCGCAGATCCGGGCGGCGGGTGAGCAGTTCGGAGGGCAGGCCCGCCGGCACCATGGGCAAGGCCAGGTCGTCCAGTCCCCGGCCGCGCAGGATCGGCTGGGGATTCTGCCCCAGCAGGATGGACAGCGCATCCTCCTGTTGCGCGATCTGGAGCTCGATCTGCGGAATGGCCGACAGCGAGGACTCGTACTCCGACTGGCTCTGCGCCAGTTCCATCTGCGACACCTCCCCGCCGGCATAGCGCAGTTGAAAGACGTGCACCGAGTCTGCCCGGCTGGCAACGGTCGCCTTGGCGATCTCCAGTTGCCGATCGAGCGACAGCAGGTTCACATACGAGGACGCAACGGAGGCGACCAGCGTCAGGATGGTGGCGCGCCGGCCCTCCTCGCTGGCCAGCAAGCTCGCCCGCGCGGCTTCCGTCTGGCGGCGCACCTTGCCGAAGACATCGAGCTCCCACGATGCGGAGAGTGTCGCCTGGTACTGGTTGATGACCGGCCCGGCCCCGGGCGGCAATAGCGCTGCGCCGGCGGGCACGCGCTCACGCTGTGCGTTGGCGCCCGCCGAGACCTGCGGGAACAGCTGCGAGCGTGTGCTCTGGAACTGCCCGAGGAACTGGTCCACGCGCGCCGCTGCAATCTTCACATCCTTGTTTTCGGCCAGCGCGATCGTAATCAGGTCGTTGAGCACGGGATCCTGGAACTGTACCCACCACGTCGTATTGACGACATCCTTGGCTTCGGCCTCGGCAAAGCGGAAGGCAGGCGGCGTGTCGACGGCCGGGCGCTGGTAGTTGGGCCCGAGCAGGCAGCCGCCTAGCGTCAGCAAGGCGATGAGCGAAAGCGCCGAAATCCGCATGTCATTCACCCTCGTGCCGGGCGGACGGCGTAGCCGCCGGGCCGCCCGAGCCCACCCCGGCGGGGCCCGACGGCGGCGCGCCGCCCTCCGGGCCCGGCGTCTTCTTGCCCCCGCCGGATCGCGCCGACAAGGACTCGAGCGCGTAGTAGAACATCGGGATGAAGAACACCGCGATCGCCGTCGCGCCAAGCATGCCGCCGATGACGCCGGTGCCGATTGAGTGCCGGCTGTTGGCGGATGCGCCAAGCGCAATGGCCAGCGGCACGCAGCCGAGGATGAAGGCAAGCGAGGTCATCACGATCGGGCGCAGCCGTTCGGCCGCCGCCGTGACGGCGGAGTCGTAGACCGACTCACCCGACTCGCGGTTGAGCACAGCAAACTCGAAGATCAGGATGGCGTTCTTGGCAGCCAGCGCGACCAGCATCGTCAGGCCGATCTGGAAGTAAACATCGTTCTCGAGGCCGCGCAGCAAGATGGCCAGCAACGCGCCAAAGAGTGCGAACGGCACCGCCATCAGCACGCCGACCGGCAAGCTCCACTTCTCGTATTGCGCGGCAAGGATCAGGAACACCATGATCATGCCGAACACGAACACCAGCCCCGAAGTACTGCCCGCCTGCCTGGCCTCGTAGGCTTCGCCGCTCCACCCCACGCCGTAGTCGGGCGGCATTACCTCGTCAGCCACCGATTCCAGCGTGGAGAGAACCTGTCCCGAGCTGTAGCCCGGCGCGGCGTTAGCGGTAATCTTGACCGCCGGGAAGTTATTGAAGCGCGTCACCAGGTCCGGACCGGTGACGAAGCTGGTGGTCACCACCGCCTTGAGCGGGACCATGCTGTTGGTCCTGCTGCGCACGAAAATCTGGTCGATATCCTCGGGCTTGAGCCGGTACGAAGGCTCCGCCTGCAAGATGACCTGCCACAGCCGGCTCGAACGGTTGAACTGCGACACGTACAGCGAGCCGAACATGGTCTGCATCGCGCTATACACTTCCTCGATCGGCACCCCCAGGGTTTCCGCCTTGTCGCGGTCCACGTTGACCAGCAACTGCTGGGACGCCGCATTGAACGTCGAGGTGACACGAGCGAGCTCCGGCCGCAGCTTCGCCTTGGCCATGAAGTCGTTCACCACGCCTGCGAGTTGGGCAATGCTGGCATCGCCCTTGCTCTGGATCCACATCTCGGTGCCGCCGGTCGTACCGAGTCCCGGGATCGACGGCGGATTGACCGGCAGGATGATCCCCTCCTTGACCTGGGAGAGGTTTTCGTAAGCGCCGATCAGCACGGCACGGGCATTTTGCGTCTTGATGTTGGCGAATTTATAGCGCTCGTCGAAACTCTTGAAACCGATAAAGAACGCCCCCGCGTTGTTCTTGTTCTGGCTGTCGAGCAGGCTGAAGCCGTCGACCACCGTGACGCTGCTAACGGCCGGCTGCTTCATGAAGTAGTCGGTGACGTGCTGGGAGACGGCGCTGGTGCGATCCAGGCTCGCCGCATCCGGCATGATCACCGCGCCGAGCAGATAGCCCTGGTCCTCCGGCGGCAGGAACGAAGTCGGGATCGACCGCATCATGAATACCGCGAGCACGATCATGCCCGCGAACAGCAGCAGGGCCACCACGAGACGCTTGATGATCAGCTTCACCATGCGCGTATAGCCTGCGGTCATCCGCCCGAAGGCATTTTCGAACCACTTGAAGAAGCCTTTCTTTTCATGGTGCCCGGGCTTGAGCAACAATGCCGCCAGCGCCGGCGACAGGGTAAGCGCGACCACCCCGGAGAACACCACCGAGATCGCAATGGTGATAGCGAACTGCTTGTACAACTGTCCAGTGATGCCGCCGAGGAAGGCAACCGGCACGAACACCGCGCACATGACCAGCACGATCGCCACCACAGGGCCGGAGACCTCGTCCATGGCCCGTTTGGCGGCGTCCTTCGGGCTCAGCTTGTGGACGTTCATGTTTCGCTCGACGTTCTCGATCACCACGATGGCATCGTCCACCACGATACCGATGGCCAGCACCATGCCGAACAACGTCAGCATGTTGATCGAGAATCCGAGCGCGAGCATGCCCATGAAGGTGCCGACGATCGACACCGGCACCGCCAGCACCGGGATCAACGTGGCGCGCAAGCTCTGCAGGAATACAAAGACGACGATCACGACCAGCACGAGGGCTTCGAAGAACGTGTGGATGACGTCCGAGATCGATGCGCGGGTGAACTCGGTCGTGTCCATCGCGATGCTGTACTCAAGACCTTCGGGAAACGATTTCTTCATCTCCGCCAGCGTCTTGCGCACCTGGCTGGAGACGTCGAGCGCGTTGGCGCCCGGCTGCTGGTAGACGGCAATGACCGTTGCCGGTTTGCCCTGGAACTTGCTGCGGATCGAGTAGTCCTTGCGGCCGAGTTCGGCACGGCCGATGTCCTTGAGGCGCACGATCGCCGCCTCGCCGTTTGCCGCGCGCAGGATGATGTTCTCGAACTCGGCCGGATCGCTCAGGCGGCCGGTGGTGGTGACGGCAAAGGACTGCTCGACCGCCGCGCCGGTTGGCGACTGGCCGATGCTGCCGACCGCGAACTGCTGGTTCTGGTTGGCAACGGCCTTCTGCACGTCGGAGGCCGTGATGCCGAGCTGCGCCATGCGGTCAGGCTTGAGCCAGATGCGCATGGCGTAGTCGGGGTTGCCGAAGATGCTGGACTGGTTCGCGCCGGGCACACGCTTGAGCGCATCGAGCACATAGATGTTGGCGTAGTTGGCGATGTAGGTCGAATCGTAGCGATCGGTGGGCGAATAGATGGCAATGACCATCATGAACGCCGAGGATTTCTTCTGCACCTGAATGCCCTGCGACTGCACCGACGAAGGCAGTTGCGGCAGCGCCAGGTTCACGCGGTTCTGCACATCGACCTGCGCAAGCTCCGGGTTGGTGCCAATCTGGAAGAAGACATTGAGCGTAAAATTGCCGGTCGATGAACTCGATGAGTTCATATAGATCATGTTGTCCGCGCCGTTGACCTGCTGCTCGATCGGCGCGGCGACATTGTTTGCAACCACGTCGCCAGTCGCGCCAGGGTACGTCGCCGAGATCGTGATCTGCGGCGGCGTAATGTCCGGATACTGCGCGATGGGCAGGCTGAGCATGGCCAGCGCACCGCCAAGCGTGATCACGATCGAGATGACCGACGCGAAGATCGGCCGGTCGATGCAGAAATGAGAGATGTTCATTTGGCCTGCCCGCTCAGTTCGTCGCGGTAGGGGCAGACCGGCGCTGCGAGAGGCTCTGCGCTTCGCTGCGCGGCTCCGCGGCGGCGGCACTCTTGGCTGGCGCCTGGGCTATCTTCAGCGGCGTATCGGCAACCACGCGAATGGCGCCATCGACGACGATCCGCTCACCGGGCTTCAGGCCCTCGGTGATGAACCAGTCATCGCCATGCCACTCTCCGACTTCCACCACCCGTTGATGGCCTTTGGCGTCTTTGTCGACGGTCCAGACGAAGTGGCTCTTGGATCCCTGCAATACCGCGCGGCGCGGCACCAGGATCGCATTCGGGCGCACCGCTCCCGAGACCCGCGCGCGCACGAACTGTCCAGGACGCAGGGTGCCTTGCGGGTTGGCGAACGACGCCCGTACCAGGAAGGTGCCGGTTTGCGTGTTGAACGCCGGGTTGGTGAAGTTGATATGACCGCGAGCCGGAAACACGCTGCCATCGGCAAGCACGACCGCCACCTCGAAATCGTTGTCGGCAGGAAACCGCAGCTGGCCCTTCTCAACCTGGCCCCGGTATGACAGCAGCTCATTCTCGGAGATGCTGAAGTTCACCCACATGGGGTCAAGCTGGTAGATGTAGGTCAGCAGGCCCGTTGCCGCCGCGGTCACGTAGCTGCCGTCCTGCTGCCGCGCAAAGCTCGACAAGCCGGTGAGCGGGGACTTGATCGTCGTGTAGCTCAGGTTGAGCTCGGCGGTCCGCACCTGGCCTTTGGCGGCGATGACGGCAGCCTCCGCCTCCTTCTCGTTGCCCGTCGCGTTATCCAGGTCCTTCTGGCTGAGTGCGTTCTGGGCGGCGAGCGGAACCACGCGGGCAAGATTGGCCTTGGTCACAGTGAGCCTGGCCTCCTGCTGCGCAAGCTGGCCCTTGGCAGACTGCAGCGCCGCTTCGAATGGCGCGGCGTCCATCATGAAGAGTATCTGCCCGGCATGCACCAGTTGCCCCTCGGTATAGACGCGCTTCTCCAGGAAGCCGTCGACGCGCGCGCGAATCTCTACCTCACGCGAGCTTTGCGTCTGGGCGGTGAATTCGAAGTCGACCGGCGTGTCGCGCTGCGCGACGGTCATGACCGTCACTTCGGTGGTCGGGCGCGGCAACTCGTTCGCTGGTTTGTGGCAACCGGCAAGCAGCAGCAATGTCGCACTGGCAAACGCGAACCGTAGCCAGGCGCGGCTGCGCACACGCCCGACGGCTACGATCCGCAGAGGTGAAATCGGTTTCGTTGCCATGTCTGGATCCCCAGCTGACCGCGCTTTTCTTTTTTCTTCTACGCCTGCTGCGTTCTCTACTGTTCTCTACTGAACGGTGTATCCGCGTCCGGTCATGCACGCCCCCACCGCCCGATTGAATGTCGCCATTTCCTGGGAGACCTGTTGCCGACCCGCCTGCTGCTGCTCGGCCGCGGCCTCGTTCTTGCGGCGCTGGCGCACGCCGCCGGCCGCCGTGCCGGTGACCGCCCCGATCGCGGCGCCCTTGCCTGCATTGCCGGCAATCGCGCCAATCGCCGCACCCGCCGCTGCGCCACCGGCCGCGCCCCTGAGGCGCCCGCCTTGCTGTGGCGGCGCGCCAGGCTGGCTGGATTGCTGTGCGATGGCGACCGGGTCCACCCCCGTGGTCTGCTTGGCCCACTGCTGGCACGCCGCGGTGTCCGCGCTCTGCTTCTCCGGGCTCTGCCCCTTGGCGGGATAGATGATCGGCTGCTGCGCGCTGACGGCTGACGCCAGCGCACACACCATCAGGCCAATTGCGGTTCGCTGCGCGCGTTGCATGATCGTCTGCCGGGTCAGCGGCTGAGCTTGGTGATCTTCTGGCCTTGCACGCCCATGCCGGCCATCAGCCCCTGCTGCCCGAAGATGAAGGCGTAGACGTCCGAACTCATCGTGGTTGTAGTCAGGGATTTGCCCATGCCTTCATCCACCACCACCACGCTCGGGCCGACACCGACCGACAACCCGTCACGATCGTTGAGATTGTTGAGAGCTGAGTCGGTCATGAAGAACATGGCCTCCGAGAAGGTCTGGGCGCCCGCCTGCAGGCCATACGAAACCGCCGAAGCATTGTAGTAGCCCAGCGCCGTGCCATCCGGGCTAAACATCACCCCATTGCCGCCTTGCGCGCCCACGATCAAGCCAGCTTTCATGATGTCCGGGAACACGAGAACCCCCTTGGAGCGAGCCAGGAGATCCTTGGTCTTGGGATTCGTATCATTGAGCTTTTGCAGAGCACTGCGCGCACTGGCTTCGAGCTGCGGATTGTTCCCGACGGTTGCAGTCTGCTGGGTTGAGCAGGCCACCGCGACCAGCAGGAGGGGGATCGCGAGAATGAGCCGAAGGGTCTTGATCATGATGCATGCTCCAAGCATAAGAGGACGACATGGTGTAAGGCGCAGCCCCGCCGAGCATTCTTCCGGGGTCTGATCCATAGTGATATCCGGGACGGACGAAAACAATGGGACCTTGGTCCAATAGCCGCTGAGCCGCCATGGCGGCCGCGACGCTAGGGAGCTGGATGGATGGCCTCACGCACGACCCTGATCAGGATCTCATCGTCGAACGGCTTGCGCAGATAGGCCGCTGCGCCGGCCGCCAGCGCCCGGTCGCGAACGCCGATCTCGTCGTGTGCCGTGATGAAGATGACGGGGATGCCGCTGCCTGCGAGCCGCCGTTGCACCTCAAGCCCGTTCAGGCCCGGCATCTGGATATCGAGCACGATGCAATCCGGACGGTATGCCGGTATGGCGTCGAACATATCCAGGAACTCATCCCCGGTCTTGAACGTGTCCGCTGACAGCCCGGCAGAGCGCAGAAGCCGTTTGATGGCGCGGCGCACCGATTCGTCGTCATCCACCACTGCGACGAAGGGCTTGACTTTGCTCATGGCGACATTCCCCATACAGGCAGCGCAGCACCCGGCCTGAGTCGCCGCTAGATTGAGCGTATGCCAGTTGCTTGACGGCAGATATGGGACTTTGGTCTAACAGGCGGGGAAGAGGGGGAGAAGGGCGAGACGCCGCAACAGCGTGTACCGTTGCGGCCGCAATCCGCATCTTCAATGCTGCGCGCTCAGCAAGCCGGCCACCGTCTTCGCGCCAGCCTGATCGGCGATCTCCCGAGCGGTCAGCCCGCGGTTGTCGCGCAGCTCGGGCCGGGCGCCTCTGGACAGCAGCAGGCGCACCGTATCGACCTTGTCGTAGCCGGCCGCCCACATCAGCGCGGTGAGCCCGTTGGCGTAGAGGGTGTTGACGTCCACGCCGGCATCCAGCAGTTGCCGCACCACGCCGGCATGGCCCTCGCCGGCCGCGTAGATCATGGCGGTCTTGTCGACGCGATCCGTGGCGGCCAGCTCCGCATGGCGCGCCAGCAGCATCGCCACAATCTCATCAAAACCGCCGAAGGCCGCGGCCATCAGCGGCGTCACGCCCTGCACGTTGGCCTGGCTGACGTCGGCGCCATGCTCGACCAGCGTGCGCGCCATCTCGGTCAGCCCGCGCTTGGCCGCGGTGAGCAGCGGCGTATCGCCGATGCGGTTGCGCGCATTCACCGCCGCGCCCTGCTGCAGCGCCGCGCTCACCGCCGCTATGTCGCCAGCCCGCGCGGCCGCGAGCAGGCGGGCATTGAGGCTGATGTCGTCCTCGGCCCTGGCCGGCAGGCACAGTGTTCCCATGCCGCATAGCAACGCAGCGGCAAGCCCCGCGCGCCACCCGGTGCGTCCGTTCATGTCCGTCCCCCGCCGCTGCCGTTGACGATGTTGCCAGCCCTATCGCGACACCTTTGCTAGCTGGATGTGGAGCTAAGTGTGGAGGTTAGGACGCGCAAATTCAAGGCGCGTCCACAGGCATGCTGCAGCGCGGCGAACACCGGTTTGACGCGCGCCGCGACGCGGGTTGTTTTGCCGGCACTCTTGCCTATACTGCTTGTGACCCGGGCCGCCACAGTGTGCGACAAGCACGCCCTTTCGCCCTGGGAAAGCCGGGGCACGAAAAATTCAAAAGTGGAGCTTCCCATGCTCTCATCCCGCTGCCATACCCCTCCCCTCCCCTTGCTGTTACTTGCACTGGCTACCGCGGCCGCCGCGCTCATTCCCGCAGCCTTCGGCGCGGACGACATCCAGGGCGGCGCGACCACCCCGGGCGCAGCCATGACCCGGCCCTTGCCGCCAGTGACACAGGCGCAGCTCGACGCGGCCGGCAACAACGCCAACGACTGGGTGCTTTCGAATGGCTCCTACGTGCAGACGCGCTACTACCCGGGCAGCCAGATCAACACCAAGAATGTGGCAAAGCTGAAACCCGCGTTCCTGTTCCAGACCGCCGTGCTCGAATCCATGGAGACCGCGCCGATCGTGGTCAACGGCGTGATGTTCCTGACCACGTCCTATAACCACGTCTATGCGATCGATGCCGTGACCGGCAAGGAGTTCTGGCACTACAAGCACAAGATGGGGCCGATCACGACCTTCTGCTGCGGCCCGAACAACCGCGGCGTGGCCGTCAGCGCAGACCGCCTCTTCATGGGCACGCTCGACGCCAAGCTGGTTGCGCTGGACGCCAGGACCGGCAAGCTGCTGTGGGAAACGCAGATCGCCGATCCAGAACTGGGCTACTCGGAAACCATGGCACCGGTAGTGGTGGACGACAAGATCCTGATCGGCACCAATGGCGGCGAGTACGGCATCCGCGGCTTCCTCAAGGCGTATAGCGCCATCGACGGCAAGCTGCTGTGGACCTTCTACACCATCCCCGAAAAGGGCCATGAAGGCGTGTGGGCCACCAAGGATGCCACCGGGCGCGACATGAAGCGCGACATCGCAGCCGAGAAGAAACAGCTCGCGGACAAGGGCGGCGATTTCTACAAGGCGCTCGGCGGCGGCGTGTGGATGCCACCGGCAATCGACCGCAAGAACAAGATGGCGATCTTCGTGGTGGGCAATCCCTCGCCCGACCTGTACGGCGCCATCCGCCCCGGAGACAACCTCTATACGGATTCGATGGTCGCGGTGGACCTGGATACCGGCGCCTACAAATGGCATTCGCAATACGTCGCCCATGACGTATGGGACCTCGACGCCGCCAGCCCGCCGATCCTGGTCGACGTGCGCGACAAGAACGGCCAGATGATTCCCGGCGTGATCCACGGGGGCAAGACCGGCCATGTCTATGTGCATGACCGCCGCGACGGCCGGCTTATCCGCTTCTCGCAAGCCATGATCCCGCAGGAAGACATGTGGACCCTGCCCACGGCCAAGGGCGCACGCATGCTGCCGGGCGCCAATGGCGGCGTGGAATGGTCGCCGATGGCCTTCAACCCGAAGACGCGGATGGCCTATGCCGCCAACCTGCACCAGCCGATGACGTACCAGGTGGAAGCCTCGCCCTACCCGGGCGGCAAGCTCTGGCTAGGCGGCGCCTTCAAGACCATCCCGGGCGAAGCGCAGTGGGGCAAGCTCTCCGCGGTGAACATCGATACCGGCAAGGTGGTGTGGGACTACAAGACCGACCAGCCGCTGATCGGCGGCGTGCTCGCGACAGCCGGCGGGCTGGTCTTCAATGGTGAAGGCAACGGCCTGTTCCGCGCCTTCGACGCCACCACCGGCAAGAAGCTGTGGGAGTACCAGTGCGGCGCGGGCGTGAATGCGCCAGCGGTGTCCTATATGGTCGGCGGCAAGCAGTACATCGCGGTGGCAGCCGGCGGCAATACGCAACTGGACTTCAAGCGCGGCAACAGCGTGCTGGTGTTCGCGCTGCAATAGGGTAATAGGGCAATAGGGATGCGTATCCTGTCCCATCTGGCCTATCTGTCCTATCTGGCCCGGCCCCGGCAGTTGGCGCTGCCGGGGCCGGCGCTTTTGGCGGGCCTGCTGCTGGCAGCCGTCGCCGGCAACGCGCACGCCGATCCCGGCGCCGGCAAGCGCAAGGCCGAATCGTGCGTCGCCTGCCATGGCCCGATGGGCAACGCCAGCAATCCACTCTATCCGGTGCTGGCCGGCCAGACCGCGCGCTACATCTACCTGGAACTAAAGGATTTCAAGGAAGGCCGGCGCAGCGACCCGATGATGACGCCGATGGCGGCGCCGCTGTCGCGCGAGGACATGCTCGACCTGGGCGAATATTTTGCCGCGCAGAAACCCATCGCCTCGCAGTTCAAGGCCGACGGGCAAAAAGTGGAAGCCGGCAGGAAGAAGGCCGAGGAAGTGCTCTGCACCACGTGCCATCTCGGCGGCTTTGCCGGGCAGAATGAAATCCCGCGCGTGGCGGGGCAACAGTATGCCTATATCGTCAAGCAGCTCGAAGACTTCCGCTCGCGCAAGCGGACTAATGATGCGGGGAGTATGACTAGCGTGGCTCGCGGGCTGTCGGATGCGGATATTCAGAATCTTGCTAGTTATATTGCTAATTTTTAGTTAGGTTTTTTGGGGGGGCTGGGGGGCATACGGCATCGCTCTGTGGGGTTGGTTGCTGTTTCTTTGAGCGGCGATGGTTCTTGCACCCAAGGGCCATACGACATCCCCCTGCGGGGGCTGCCGGTCACTCTTCTTTGCGTCGGCAAAGAAGACTAACGAGAAGAAAGCCGACCCTGCCGGGTGCAGAGCAATCGCGAGTGCGCAGGACGCTGGTTTCGTCGTATGGCCAGCGGTTCTGCTCGCATCTGCCGGTACCGGCTTGACTGGCCACGAATCTGCTATTGCCAGGGATGCGTGGTGGGGCCCCCGGTAGTGGAATCCGTGCCCATTCGCCAATCTGCCGTTACCGGCGCGCGCCATCACGACACATCGGCTGCCAATGGTTTCGTGGTGGGGCGGGCGCGGTGGTCAGGGTCTTGGGCATATCAACCCGGTGCCACCGCGCCCACGACGGAACCGGTGCGTCTGCAACTTCGTGGCCGGCCACTCCGCGAGCGACAGACGGCTTGAAGCACGTGATGTCCGCTACCGGGGGGCTCACCACGTATCCCGGAAGCTGGCAGGTTCGTGGTCAGTCAAGCCGGTACCGGCAGATGCCTGCCGACACTCCGGGCCGTACGACGCAACCACCGAGGCCCAAATAGCCTTATTGCTCTGCGCCCGGCAGGGTCGGCTTTCTTCTCGTTAGTCTTCTTTGCCGACGCAAAGAAGAGTGACCGGCAGCCCCCGAAGGGGGATGTCGTATGGCACTTGGGTGCAAAAGCCATCGCCGCTCAAAGAAACAGCAACCAACCCAGCAGGGCGATGTCGTATGCCCCCCAGCCCCCCCAATCCACAACTCGTAAACAAAAAAACGGGGCTTTCGCCCCGCTCAAACCCTCGTCGGTCCGGACCTCCGGCCATCAACAACATAGCCACCGGACCGCCGATCACCGATGCTCGGTAATTGGCCCGCCTCTCGGCCGGGCCCGTTGATCTCTATCGAATCAGTTGGTGGTCTTGGCGCCTGCCTCGAACCACTGGCCCAGCAGCGCGCGCTCGTCATCCGTGATCTGCGTGACGTTGCCAAGCGGCATGGCCTTTTGCTGCACCGCCTGCTGGTAGATCATCTGCGCATGCGCCTTGATCTCGTCGGCGGTATCGAGCTTGATGCCCTTGGCGGCGCTCGGCATCATCTTTGGCGCCGCGGCATGGCACTGGATGCAGCGCGAGTTGATGACTTCCTGCACCTTGGTGAAGCTCACCTGCGCGGGCGCTGCACCGTCCTTGCTGGCGACCACCTCACGCGGCACCGGCGCGATCATCACCGCGACCACCGCCAGCACGGCTACGCCGGCAGCGGGCCACGCGACGTTGATCTTGCCCTTGTGCTTGAGGATGAAGAACTGGCGAATCAGCACACCAGCCAGCATGATCAGCACCAGCACGGCCCAGTTGTACTTGTAGCTGTAGGTCATGCTGTAGTGGTTCGACAGCATGGCGAACAGCACCGGCAGCGTGAAGTACGTGTTGTGCACGCTGCGCTGCTTGGCGTTCTTGCCGTGCACCGGATCCACCGGATCGCCCGCGCGCAGCGCGGCAACCACCTTGCGCTGCCCCGGGATGATCCACACCAGCACGTTGGCGCTCATGATGGTCGCGATCATCGCGCCGGTCAGCAGGAATGCCGCGCGGCCCGAGAACACGTGGCACGCCACGAACGCGGCCAGCGCCACGTAGATCGCCACCAGGATGCCGACGGTGCGGTCGCTCTTGCCGAACACGCGGCAGATGCAGTCGTACACCACCCAGCCCACGCCAAGATACGACAGCGCAAACCCGATCGCCGCGCCCGGCGACATGTCCATCACGTTCTTGTCGATCAGGAACGTGCTGGCGTTGAACAGGTACAGCACCACCAGCAGGCCGAAGCCGGTCATCCAGGTGGAATAGGACTCCCAGTAGAACCAGTGCAGGTTCTCCGGCAGCGTCTTGGGCGCGCTCAGGTATTTCTGCGGGTTGTAGAATCCGCCGCCGTGCACCGCCCACAGCTCGCCGCCCACGCCTTTCTCCTGCAGGTCGGGGTCGTCGGGACGGGTCAGGCTGTTGTCCAGCCAGACGAAATAGAACGAGGAACCGATCCACGCGATCGCCGTGATGACGTGCACCCAGCGCAGCAGCAGATTGGCCCAGTCGAGGATATAGCCTTCCATGTCTTGTCTCCTTTATTGCCCGCTGCCGCGCTTAGCTGCCACGGTAGGTCGAGTACGACCAGGGGGAGACCAGCAGCGGCACGTGGTAATGCGCGCTGGTGTCGGCAATGCCGAAACGCAGCGTCACCACGTCGAGGAATGCCGGCTCGGGCAACTTGGTGCCCTGGGTGCGGAAATAATCGCCGGCGCCGAATTCGAGTTCGTACACCCCGACCGCCATGGTGTCGCCATCCAGCAGGGGCTGGTCGCAACGGCCATCGTGGTTGGTGACGACTGTCTTCAGCGTCTCCTTACGATTGTCGACAATTTTATGCAGGGTAATCGACATGCCGGCGCCGGGCGTGCCGGCTGCGGTGTCGAGTACATGTGTGGTCAAGCGTCCCATCCTGTTATTCCTTAGGGCTTTGGGTTGTGAGAGGCGCCGCTGCCTTCACTAGCACCATTTGTGGGAATGGTGCCCGCTCGGTACGTATTTCTAACGCATCCCGGCGCTGGACTGGTGCATGGCGACAATGCTTCGCACCACTCCGGATGGCAACTCAGGAATTACCCTGACTTGTCGAAAACCTAGCTCGGTTTTGTTGACAATATTGCCGTGCTAACCAAATAATTGTCAACAATTTTTGGGGCGCGCCACTCTGCTTCACCCCGCTCAGACGGCGCGCTGCTCCCCTCCTCACCGATACGCTGGTGCCAAGATGTCCAAGAGTCTCAAGCTGATCGCCGGTGCCGATGACACCGCCGCCCCGACCGAAATCAAGCCCGCCCGCAAGGGCTCCGTCGAGGAGCGCATGTATCACGAGATCTATGACGCGATCATGGAGCACCGGCTGCCCCCGCGCACCAAGCTGACCGAGCACTCGCTTTGCGAAATCTATGCCACCGCGCGCCACACGGTGCGCAAGGTGCTGGCGCACCTGGCCGCCGACGGCATGGTGGACCTGGAGCCCAACCGCGGCGCCTTTATCGCCAGCCCTTCAACCGATGAGGCGCACGACATGTTCGAGCTGCGCCAGATGCTGGAGCGCGCGGTGCTGGAGAAGCTCGCCAGCATGCGCGACGTCAAGCGCGTGATCGCGCCGCTGCGCAAGATGGTGGAGGCCGAGCGCCAGGCCTTCCTCACCAATGAGCGGCCCAAGTGGATCCGCCTGTCGGCCGAGTTCCATACCGCGCTGGCCGAGCTTTCGGGCAATGCGCTGCTGGTCACCATGATGCGCCGGCTGGTGTCGCGCACCACGCTGATGATCGCCAGCGTCGAGGCGCCGGGCAACAACGCCTGCTCCTTCGACGAACACGAAGAGATCCTCGACGCACTGGAACAGGGCGATGCCGCCCTGGCCCAGAGCCGCATGGCGCACCATCTCGGCGCCTGCGCCGACCGCGTGCAGCCCGATGAACCGGGCAATTTCGATCTTCGCAGCGTGCTGGGTCACTCCACCTAGCAGGTTGTTCCCGCTGCCAATCTGCGGCCAAGGCCCGATTCCTGCTCATGAGAAACGCGTCCCCGACGATGCGCGAAGCCGGAGTCACATACCGAGAGCCACCCCGCCCGGCAGCGTTCCCATCAAATCCAAAGGAGAGGAGACACATTCATGACTAGCGCTAGCACCACGGTCACAACGGACCAAACCAACGAGCGGCTGCCTTCGGGCCGGCTGCTTGCGCTCGGCCTGCAGCACGTGCTGGTGATGTATGCCGGTACCGTCGCGGTGCCGCTGATCATCGGCGGCGCGCTCAAGCTGCCCAAGGATCAGCTCGCCTTCCTGATCAATGCCGACCTGTTCGCGGCGGGCCTTGCCACGCTGATCCAGGCTTTCGGCTTCTGGAAGTTCGGCATCCGCATGCCGGTCATGATGGGGGTGACCTTTGCCTCGGTGGCGCCGATGATCGCCATCGGCTCCGACCCCAACGTGGGCCTGCTGGGCATCTACGGCGCGGTGATTGCCGCGGGGGTGTTCGGCATCCTGGTGGCGCCGCTGATGGGACGCATGCTCGGGCTGTTCCCGCCCGTCGTCACCGGCACGGTGATCACGCTGATCGGGGTATCGCTGATGCGGGTGGGCATCAACTGGGCGGCCGGCGGCCAGCCCACCACCCGTGCCGTGATCGACGGCGTGGTCAAGGATGTGCCAAACCTCGCCTATGGCGACCTGGGCAACCTGGGCATCGCGGCGCTGGTGCTGGTGGCGATCCTGTTGCTGAGCAAGTACGGCCGCGGCCTGATCTCCAACTGCGCGGTGCTGCTTGGCATCGTGATCGGCACCCTGGTGGCGATGGCGCTGGGCAAGGTCTCCTTCGAAGGCCTTAACGACGCCAGCGCGATCGCGCTGATCACGCCGCTGCACTTCGGCATCCCGACCTTCGACCTGCCCGCCATCCTGTCGATGTGCGTGGTGATGCTGATCACGCTGGTGGAATCCACCGGCATGTTCCTCGCGCTGGCCGACATCACCGGCAAGCGCCTGTCCAACGAAGACCTGACCCGCGGCCTGCGTGCCGACGGCCTTGGCACCGTGATTGGCGGCCTGTTCAACACCTTCCCTTACACTTCGTTCTCGCAGAACGTGGGCCTGGTGACGGTGACCGGCGTGCGCTCGCGCTATGTGGCGGTGGCCGGCGGCATCATCCTGATCGGCCTGGGCCTGTTCCCGAAGATGGCGCACATCGTGGCCTCGGTGCCGCAGTTCGTGCTCGGCGGCGCGGGCATCGTGATGTTCGGCATGGTGGCCGCCACCGGCATCCGCATCCTGGGCTCGTGCGATTTCAACCGCAACCGTTTCAACCTGTTCATCGTCGCCATCTCGATCGGCTTCGGCATGATCCCGACGCTGGCGCCGACCTTCTTCCAGTACCTGCCCAAGTGGACCGACCCGTTCACCCACAGCGGCATCGTGCTGGGCACCATCGTGGCAGTCGTGCTCAACGTCTTCTTCAACGGCATCCAGTCGCGTGAAGAAGCCATGCGCAACGCCGCGGCCAACTCGCACGGCACGGAATAAGTCCAGCCGGCGGCGGCCGGCACAGTTTCCTGAAGAACCATGACCCTGATGACAAGCCACAACTATCCACGCGATCTGATCGGTTACGGCAGCCAGCCGCCGCACGCCCGCTGGCCGGGCGGCGCGCGCATTGCGCTGCAGTTCGTCCTCAACTACGAAGAGGGCGGCGAAAACAACGTGCTGCACGGCGATGCCGGCTCCGAGCAGTTCCTCTCCGAGATCATCGGCGCGGCGGCTTACCCCGACCGCCACATGAGCATGGAAGGCGTGTACGAGTACGGCTCGCGCGCCGGCGTCTGGCGCATCCTGCGCGAGTTCGAGCAGCGCGGGCTGCCGCTGACGATCTTTGGCGTGTCGATGGCATTGCAGCGCCATCCGGACCTGACCCGCGCGTTCGTCGAGCTCGGCCACGAGATCGCTTGCCACGGCTGGCGCTGGATCCACTACCAGGGCATGGACGAAGCCACCGAGCGCGAGCACATGCGCATCGGCATGCAGATCATCAAGGAGCTGACCGGATCGCTGCCACTGGGCTGGTACACCGGGCGCGACAGCCCCAACACGCGCCGCCTGGTGGTGGAGCACGGCGGGCTGCTGTACGACTCGGACTACTACGGCGACGACCTGCCCTTCTGGACCGAGGTGGAGGTCAGCAACGGCGAGACCAAGCCGCACCTGGTGGTGCCCTATACGCTCGACTCCAACGACATGCGCTTTGCCACGCCGCAAGGCTTCAACACCGGCGAGCAGTTCTTCCAGTACCTCAAGGACGCCTTCGACGTGCTCTACGCCGAGGGCGATCCGCAGGGGCTGGACCGCCCCAAGATGCTGTCGGTCGGCATGCACTGCCGCCTGCTGGGCCGCCCGGGCCGCATGCGCGGGCTGCAGCGCTTTCTCGACTACGTGCAGGGCCACGACAAGGTCTGGATCTGCCGGCGCGTGGATATCGCGCGCCACTGGGCCGACACCCATCCCTACTCCGCACAGAACCACGCATAAGCCGAACCCATAAGCCGAACCATGAGCCAGACCTACACCCTCGACCAACTCAACGCCCTGCCGGCCGCCGACTTCATCCAGGCGCTCGGCGGCATCTATGAACACTCCGCGTGGGTGGCGCAGGCCGCCGCCACGCAGCGCCCCTTCGCCCATGCTGCCGCGCTGGCCGACGCCATGCGCGCCATCGTGGACGGCGCGGGCGATGCCGCCCAGATCAAGCTGGTGCGCGCCCACCCGGAGCTGGCCGGCAAGGCTGCCGTGCGCGGCGAGCTGACCGCCGAATCCACCCGCGAGCAAAGCGGCGCCGGCCTGGACCAGTGCTCCGCGGCGGAGTTCGAGCAACTGCAGTCGCTCAACCGCCAGTACAACGAGACTTTCGGCTTCCCCTTCATCCTGGCGGTGCGCGGCTACGACCGCGCCGGCATCATCGGCGAGTTCGCAAGGCGCGTGAACAACGAACCAGCCGCAGAGTTGCAAACTTGCATCAATCAGATCCACCGCATTGCGCAATTCCGCCTGAACGACTTAGTATCCGGCTGAGCCAAAAAAGCAGCTGTTTCGTTAGCCCTGCGTGATCACTGGTTTACCACTGATTTATCACTGATTCACCACTGACTTACCCATGCTGCTGTAACGGGCAAGCGCCGGACCGAGCCCAGGTCCAGCGCCTGCCCGGCACAAAAAAAGCACCAGAACCAATAAAACGCACAAAGCCCATAGAGCGCACGGCGCTCATGGCGCAAAGAAAGCGAATAGAACCCGTCAGGGACCCAGTACACAAAGAACGCAATGGATCAACCACGGAGAAACCCACAATGCATAAGCAGATCAAGCCGGCCCTCAAGCTGGCAGCGATGGCAGCAGCCCTTTTCAGCGGCGCAGCCATGGCGCAATCCAGCGTCACGCTGTACGGCCAGGCCGACATGTTCGTCGGCGGCGTCAAGAACGTCGGCGCCGCCAACCGCGCCTATGTCGCCAATTCGGGCGGCATGCAGACCTCGTACTGGGGCATCAAGGGCACCGAAGACCTCGGCGGCGGCACCAAGGCCATCTTCGACCTGAACGGCTTCTTCCGCACCGACAGTGGCTCCTCGGGCCGCTTCAACGGCGACTCGATGTTCAGCCGCAATGCATTCGTGGGCCTGCAGAACGACAAGCTGGGCACCATCAAGCTGGGCCGCAACACCACGCCCTTCTTCGTCTCGACCATCCTGTTCAACCCGCTGGTCGACTCCTACGTGTTCTCGCCGATGGTGTTCCACACCTATTTCGGCGCCTCCACGGCCCGCGTGAACGACCCGGGCATCATCGGCGATTCGGGCTGGAACAACTCGCTGCTGTACTCCACGCCGAACTTCGGCGGCCTGACCGCCAACGTGATCTACTCGTTTGGCGAGAAAGCTGGCGCCACCGGCCAGAACAAGTGGGGCGGCAACGTCCTGTACTTCAACGGCCCGTTCGCTGCCACGCTGGCCTTCCAGCAAGTCAAGTTCGACAGCACGCCGGGTGACGTGACCGCGTCGACCAGCCCGCTGCTGGTCGGCTTCAGCAAGCAAAATGCGGTGCAGGCCGGCGTGAGCTACGACTTCAAGATCGTCAAGCTGTTCGCGCAAGGCCAGTACATCAAGTCCGACATCAACAACAACGTCAACGGCGACATCAAGCACACCAACGGCCAGGTCGGCGTTTCGGTGCCGGTCGGCAATGGCAATATCCTGGCGTCCTACGCCTACGACAAGACCAAGAACTCGGTCGCGGACTTCAAGCGCAACACGGTGGCAGTCGCCTACGACTACAACCTGTCCAAGCGCACCGACGTCTACGCCGCTTACTTCTACGACAAGATCACCGACCTGTCGCACGGCGACACCTTCGGTGTGGGCCTGCGCCACAAGTTCTGACGCTTTCCCCTGGTCAACGGGAGCGGGTACGCGCCCGACCCGCCCGACCCGCCCAACCCGCCCTTTCGGCGGGTTTTTTTATGCCCCGCCTGTGCGGCGGCGCGGCACTGGCCCGAGGTGCCGGACTAGGTCTTCCCGTGCCGCAGACCTTGCCTGGGCGGCGGCGCCTGCAGGCTCACCAGCAATTGCCCGAACTCGCGGGCAGCCGGCGTCTTCTCGCCGTCGCTCCAGATCAGCGCAAAATCGGCCGCCGGCAGCGGCGGCAGGCCGTACTGGCCATCCACCACTTTCATCCCCGCCTTGAGGTCGCCGCGGATCTGCACCGAGACGCCGAGCCCTGCCAGCACCGCCGTGCGGATGCCCTCCTGGCTTGGCGACGTAAACGCCACGTGCCACGGTATGGAGGTGCCCTCCAGTGCCGCCACGCCTACCTGCCGGTTGACGCACGGCGAGGGCGACAGCGCGAGCGGCAACGACGCATCCGGTGCGATCTCGAAGGCCTGGGCGGCGGCCCACACGAACTGCGTGTGCTGCAGCACCGTGCCGCCCTCCCCGCCGGGCGCCGACAACACCACGGCAAGATCCAGTTCGCCGGCCTTGATCATCGCGCGCAAGTCCAGGTAAGTGCCCACGCTCACATCGAGACGCACCGCGGGGAATGCCCGGGAGAACCGCGACAGCAGTTGCGGCAGCCGCTCGCCCAGGAAGGTCTCCGGCACGCCGAAGCGCACCACGCCGCAAACGGGAGACGGCTGGAACCGGCGCGAAAGCGCATCGAGCGAGGCCAGGATCTGCTCCGCGTGTTGGAGAAAATCGTGGCCGTCCTCGGTCAGGGTCAGCGTGCGTGTCGTGCGGTACAGCAGCGGCCGGCCCACCTGCTCTTCGAGCCGCCGGATCTGATGGCTGACCGCGGACTGCGTGAGGTGCAGGCGCTGCGCCGCGCGCGTGAAGCCGCCGGTTTCCTTGACGGCCACAAAGGCCCGCAACAGTGTCGGATCGAAATCCATGGCTCCGTATTGATGATAAGTGCTAATGAATCGGAAGAAATTAGATCATTTCTATCATAGCGAGGACTCGCCCACAATGTGCGCCAAGACCGGCGTCGAACACGACGCCATCCGTTCCCCGCAACCGGATTCGCCTGGAAAGCACCATCGATGCGCCTCACTCATTCCCGTAAAAACCAAATGGCACTGGCCGCCGTCTGCCTGGCCGCGCTGATGTTCGGCCTGGAGATCTCCAGTGTGCCGGTCATACTGCCCACCCTTGAGCACGTCCTGCACGGCGGCTTCGGGGACATGCAATGGATCATGAATGCCTACACCATCGCCTGCACCACGGTGCTGATGGCGGCCGGCACGCTGGCCGACCGCTTTGGCCGCAAGCGCATGTTCATTCTCGGCATTGCCTTGTTCGGCATCGCTTCCCTGATCTGCGGCCTGGCGCAAAGCGCCGCGGTGCTGATTGCCAGCCGGTTTCTCCAGGGCATGGCCGGCGGCGCGATGCTGATCTGCCTGGTGGCGATCCTGTCGCATCAATTCCAGCAAGGCAAGGAACGCAGCAAGGCCTTTGGCGCGTGGGGCATCGTGTTCGGGATCGGCCTGGGTTTCGGGCCCATCGTTGGCGGCATGATCGTTGCCGTATCCAGCTGGCAATGGGTGTTTCTGGTTCACGTCCTGCTGGCCGTCCTGACCCTGGCGCTGGTATTCGCGGGCGTGGAAGAGTCGCGCGATCCGCAGGCGGGCAAGCTCGATATCGCGGGCATCGTCACGCTGTCGCTGGCCGTTTTCGGCCTGGCATACCTGATCACGCAGGGACCGGAGGCCGGCGTCTCCCGCGCCGCCGCGATCGGCATGGGGGCCGCGACGGCGGCCAGCTTCGTGGCCTTCCTGCTTGCGGAAAAGCTCAATCCGCATCCAATGTTCGATGTTTCGGTGTTCCGCAGCCGGGACTTCTCGGGCGCGCTGCTTGGGTCCATGGGCATGAACTTCAGCTTCTGGCCATTCATGATTTACCTGCCGCTTTATTTCCACGGCGGCCTGGGCTACGGCAGCGTGGCCGCCGGTTTGTCCTTGCTGGCTTACACACTGCCCACGCTGTTGTTTCCGCCGCTGGGGGAGCGGCTTGCGCTGCGCTACAGGGCCAGCATGGTCATTCCCCTGGGCTTGTTCACGATCGGGCTGGGCTTCATGCTGATGAAGCTGGGCAGCAGCCTGGCGCAGGCAAGCTGGCTGACCCTGCTGCCGGGTTCGCTGCTGGCCGGCATCGGCCTGGGCATCACCAACACGCCGGTGACCAACACCACCACTGGCTCGGTCCCCAGCAGCCGCGCGGGCATGGCGTCCGGCATCGACATGAGCGCGCGGATGATCTCGCTGGCGGTCAATATCGCGTTGATGGGATTCATTCTGGTCGCAGGGATCTCTGCCTATCTGAAGCGTGCCTTTCCGGGGGCGTTCGATACGTTGCAGTTGCGCGCGCTGGCGCAGCGCATTGCCGCGGGCAACCTGGATGCGCCCGGTGCCGCCTTCGCGCAACTGCCCGCCCTGGACCCGTCCGGCGCCGCGCTGCATGCGGCGCTGGTCCATGGCTTTGGCTGGGTGATGCTGTATGGCGGGATTGGCGCGTGGGTCCTCGCCTTGCTCAGCCTGATGGTGTTCGCCCCGGGCAAACGAGGGCGTCAGGCGGTTGCCGATCCCGCGGGCCGCTGCGCTTAGAAGTCCACCGTCATCGCCACCTTGAAGATACGCGGCGCGCCCTGCGTCAGGTAGCCGCCGTAGGTGGATGCCCAGTACGCCTTGTTAGCTACGTTCTCCACCAAAGCCCGCACCGTGTAGCGCTGTTGCGCGGCCTTGAAACGGTAGCGCGCGCCCAGGTCAAAGCGGTTCCAGGAAGGGGTGCTGACCTGGTTGGCCACATCCAGGTACTGGCGGCCGGTCTGCAGGTAGCGGCCCGAGACCGTGGCGCCCGCGAGGAATGGCAGGTCCCATTCCGCGCCGACGTTCAGCGTGTAGTTGGGCACGCCCACAGCCTGGTTGCCGTCGTTGGCCGGCGTGCCGGTGCTGGTCAGCTTGGCGTCGATATAGGCGATGCCGGCCAAGAGGCGCACGCCGCGCAGCGGCTCGCCAAAACCGCTCAGCTCCACGCCGCGGTTGCGCTGCTCGCCGGCGATGGAGAACACGCCGCCCTGGGTGATGCCGACCGGTTGCTTGATCTGGTAGACCGCCAGTGTGGCGCCGAACTTGCCACCGTCCCACTTGACGCCAAGCTCGTCCTGCCTGGACTTGATCGGCGCGAAGACCTCCGTGCGATTGATGGCGGAGGTGGGCGGCGTAGGCCCTTGCGCCAGGCCTTCGATGTGGTTGTAGTACAGCGAGACGCTCTGGATCGGCTTGACCACCAGGCCAAACGCCGGCGACGTCGCGGACTGGTTGTAGTCCGCGGTCTGCACGCCGGTGTAGCTGTAGCCGCGCACGCTGATGTTCTGCTGGCGCACGCCGGCCGTGAGCAAGACACGGTCCTGCAGGAAGGACAGCGTGTCCGAGACCGCGAAGCTGCTCAGGTTGGTCCGGCCCGTCACGCCGGGATCATTCATGTTGCCGCCCGCAAGCGTGGTGGGCGGCCGCGCCACGTCGACGGCGTCGTAGATATTGCTGGGGAAGCTGCCGGAGAACTGGTAGGCAGCGCGCTTGCTGGCCTGCATGCCGGACCAGGCCAGGTTGACCCGGTGCTTGACCGGACCGGTCTCGAACGCGCCGCGCACGCCGATTTCTTCCGACGTGGTATCCGCCTTGTAGGGCACGGTCAGGCGCGTGGCCGCGCCGAAGCCGGAGCCGTTCACGGTGGGCGAGGCGTAGTTGCCGAACTCGTTGCTGTGGTGCGCGCCCAGTCCCGCATAGGCTGTCCAGCGCGGCGCGATATCGACCTCGCCGCGCAGCGTGCCGTAGGTGTCCTCCAGCATGGAGTTGCTCCATGGCTGCGCATAGTTGGCGCTGGGCGACGGCACGGCGGGCACCGTGGTGCCGCTCAGGTAGACCACCGAACGACCCTGGTTGATGGTCTGCTTCTGGTAGCCGAAGTCGGCCGACAGCCTGACCTTGTCACCCTGGTAATCCAGCCCGGTGGTCAACAGGCGCTGCTGCCGGTTCTCCTTGTCGATCGCGGTGTCGCCGCCGCGCGCCATGGCGTTCACGCGCACGCCGAAGCGGTTCTGGTCGCCGAAACGCCGGCCGATGTCGACGTGCCCGCCTGCCTGCGCGTCGCTGGTGTAGTCCAGCGTGGCCTGGGTGACCGGCTGGTCCTTGGCGAACTTGGGCTGCAGGTTGATGCCGCCGCCAATGCCGGTGCCGCCCGGCGATACGCCGTTGATAAAGGCACTTGCGCCACGGAACACCTCCACCCGGTCAAGCCCCTCTACCGCGACCAGCTGGCGCGGCGCGATGCCGTACAGGCCGTTGTAGCCGATATCGTCGCCCGTGAGCTGGAAGCCCCGCACCACGAAGGTCTCGGAGAAATTACCGAAGCCCAGGCTGCTGCGGATGCCCGGATCGTTGGCCAGCACATCGGCAATGCTGCGCGCCTGCTGATTCTGGATCAGCTCGGCGGTGTAGGCGGTGATGCTGAACGGGACATCCATCATGTCCTGGTTGCCCAGGATGCCGACCCGGCCGCCGCGTGCCACCTGGCCGCCGGCGTAAGCGGGCGGCGACTGGTCGGGCGCGGCATCGGCGCGCACGGTGACGGCCGGCAGGCTCCCTGCGGCAGCGGCCTCCTGCGCGAGCGCGAACGACGGCAGGCCACCTGCAACGGCGAGCGCCGCCACGATGGGCCGCAGGCTTGCGGCAGGCATGCAAAGGTAGCGCCCGGGGCGCGCTTGGCGCAGGCGGCGTGATGCGGATGGCAAGGTAAAGCTCCCGATGTTCTCTATGCCGCGAAGGGCATATGGCTGACCCAGAAATAAGCCTCCCGGCCCTGGCGGCGAACGTGGCGGACGTGGCGCGCGAGTGGCCTGGGATGTCGGGCTGGATTATTTCAGAACAAATACGGGCCTGTAAATCGTAATGATAGTTATTATTATTAGCATGTAGGTGCTTTCGTCATTTAGTCCACATGCTGCATGGCGGTGTGGCTCAGCCGCCTCCCCGGGTCGGCACGCCGGCGATGGCCCAGGCCGACGATTCACGCCGTGCCGGGCAAGGAATCGCGCAGGCCTTGCGCCCCGCGAACTCGCTGGCCACGCGGGCCAGGTCGACTTCCCAGCCGCGCGCTTCGAGCGCCTTGAGCGTCTTGCGAAAGGCGATCTGCAAGCGGTCCGAGCGCACCGACACCTCCTCCTGCCAGTCGTCGGGCGTGTGCTGGGGGCAAACCCGGGACAGCACGGCGTGATCCTGCTCGAAGATGCGCAGGTTGCCGCGGCGGGTGCGCGCGTCAAGCAGCGCGCTCTTCATGAAGGTACGGCCCATCATCCACAGGGTGCGCGTGCGTTTGGCGTCGACCGGCAGGTGCGCCGAGACGATGCGGATCTCCCAGCCGGGACGGGGCTGTAGCCGCAGCGTGGTGCACGGCCCGGAGAAGTGATAGCCCGGCGTGGTGTAGACCGGCACCCGGCCACCGTCTGCCCCGCGGGCGAGCCACGCCAGCCAGGAACGGCGCCGCGGGCGGTACATGCGCATGCGCGCTTCGCCCTGCCAGTCGCCTGCCTCTACCGCGAAGTCGTCGATCTCGGGATGCGCGGGGTCGCCGAAAGCCGTGCCATGCACGAATGGCGCGTGGGCAAAGTCCAGGCCGTTCTCCATCACGCGGTCCCAGCTGGCATCCCAGTCGAAATGCCCGCGCACCAGCCGGAAACGGGGATCCTCGGCCCAGGACAGATCCGGCAGCGGTGGCCGCTCCGCCGGCGGCAGGTCGCCCAGGAAGGCCCAGACCCAGCCAAAGCGTTCCACCGTCGGGTAAGCGTCCACCCGCGCCCGGGTGGGCACCCGCAGTCCCGGCTGGGCCGGGATATGCGTGCAGATGCCATTGCCGTCGTAGCGCCAGCCGTGGTACGGGCATTCCACGTCGCCGGCCACCACGCGGCCATGGCCGAGCGAGCCACCCCGATGCGCACAGACGTCGGACAGCACGCAGGCCAGGCCAGCGCTATCGCGAAACAGCACCAGCTTCTGGCCCAGCGCGGTCACCGTGACAGGCTCGGCACGCACATCCGTTGAATGGCCCAGCACGTACCAGAGATTCTTCAGCATCGGGATGGCCTTGGGGATTGCCTTGAGATGGCCGCGAGGATGGCCAGGGGTCGCCAGGTTCGCGAGATTGCCCTTGCGCCGAGAGGATGCCTCGTCGCCGGACCAGTGGCGCGTTGCACGCCTCGCGCGCGCTGCCGGGCAGCGCGCGCCGCACCATGGCGGTTCGACCGGATTGGACGCCGCTGGTTTCGCCGGTACCGCGACGCGGCATGGATTTGCTGCGGTGCGATAGAGACAAACTACCGGAATT
This sequence comes from Cupriavidus sp. PET2-C1, assembly GCF_054515855.1. Taxonomy (NCBI): domain Bacteria; kingdom Pseudomonadati; phylum Pseudomonadota; class Betaproteobacteria; order Burkholderiales; family Burkholderiaceae; genus Cupriavidus; species Cupriavidus sp. PET2-C1. The sequence goes on along the minus strand of NZ_CM137259.1, from coordinate 1,206,017 downwards.
CGGGATCGAAAGTCGCTGCTTAATAGGGCGATTCAATTGGCGGGCCTGCGCCTGCGTGCCTAAATTTAGGTTCCAGGCAACAAGACGGCAACGGACGAGGTGACTCATGCGGCGTGATGCAAAGACCCGGTCGGAGTTGATGGCCATCCTGAACCAGTTCCTCAACAACAATCCAGAGTGCGGCGAGTGCGAACTGCACGCCATGCGAGTTCACCAGCCCGACCACACCGGTTGCAACTGGAGCGCGGAAGTCGATTTCCCGCGCGAAGAGGACGACCATTTGCCAACCCGGCTGGCAGCAGCCAAGTCCATCATCGTCGTGATGCGCGAGCAGTACAACCTGCTGCAATAGCGCCAACGGGAAGCGGCAACGGGATCGACGCAGGACAGGTTTTCCGGGCCGGCGGAACTGCTTCACAAGCCGGTCAAAAAAAACGGGGCTCCAGAGGAGCCCCGTTCTCATTGGGCGGCGGCCGGCTTGCCGGCCGTGCCGCTCGGATCAGCGTACCGCGTTGGCTTCCGCCACCGCTACCGCCGTCATGTTGACGATGCGACGGGTGGTGGCTTGCGGGTTGAGGATGTGCACCGGCTTGGCCGCGCCCAGCAGGATCGGGCCAATGGTGACGCCTTGCCCGCCCGTGATCTTGAGCAGGTTGAAAGCGATATTGGCCGCATCCAGCGTCGGCATCACCAGCAGGTTGGCGCTGCCGGCCAGCTTGGTGCCCGGCAGGAAGTGACGGCGCACGTCCTCGACCAGGGCGGCGTCACCCTGCATCTCGCCTTCCACTTCCAGGTGCGGTGCCTCGCGGGCCAGGATCTCCTGGGCCGCACGCATCTTCCTGGCCGACGGGCGGTCCGACGAGCCGAACATCGAGTGCGACATCAGCGCCACCTTCGGGTGCTGGCCAAAACGCGCGATTTCCTCGGCGGCCAGCTGCGTGATGGCGGCGAGTTCCTCTGCGGTGGGATCGTCGTTGACGAAGGTGTCGGTGATGAACAGCGTGTACTTCTCGAGCATCAGCGCGTTCATCGCGGCGAACACCTTGGCGCCCGGCGCCAGGCCAATCACGTCGCGCACATGCTCCAGGTGGGCTTCGAAGCGGCCCACGGTGCCGCACAGCAGCGCGTCGGCATCGCCCATATGCATCAGCATGGTGCCGATCAGCGTATTGGAGCGGCGCAGCGCCACCTTGGCCATGTCTGGCGTGACGCCGTCGCGGCCGCGCAGCGCGTGGTAGGCCTCGTGGTAGGCACGGTAGCGCGGGTCGTCTTCCGGGTTGATCAGCTCGAAGTCCGTGCCGGCCTTCAGGCGCAGGCCGGCCTTGTCGATGCGCATCTGGATCACGTGCGGGCGGCCGATCAGGATCGGACGGGCCAGGCCTTCGTCCACCACGGTCTGCACCGCGCGCAGCACGCGCTCTTCTTCGCCCTCGGCATAGACCACGCGCTTGGGCGCGGCCTTGGCGGCCGAGAACACCGGCTTCATGATCAGGCCGGTGTGGTAGACATACTGGGTGAGCTGCTGGCGGTAGGCTTCCAGGTCCTTGATCGGACGGGTGGCCACGCCGGACTCCTCGGCGGCCTTGGCCACCGCCGGCGCGATCTTCTCGATCAGGCGCTGGTCGAACGGCGTCGGGATGATGTAGTCGGGGCCGAACTTCAGTTCCTGGCCACCATAGGCGGCGGCAACGGCGTCGTTCAGCTCGGCTTCGGCCAGGTCGGCGATGGCCTTGACGCAGGCCAGCTTCATGGCTTCCGTGATCTTGGTGGCGCCGCAATCCAGCGCGCCACGGAAGATGTACGGGAAGCACAGCACGTTGTTGACCTGGTTCGGGTAGTCCGAGCGGCCGGTGGCGATGATGCAGTCCGGGCGCGCGGCCTTGGCCACTTCCGGGCGGATTTCCGGCTCAGGGTTGGCCAGCGCCAGGATGATGGGCTTGTCGGCCATGGTCTTGACCATGTCGGCGGTCAGCACGCCGGCGGTCGAGCAGCCCAGGAACACGTCAGCGCCGTTGACGATGTCGGCCAGCGTGCGGTTGGACGTTTCCTGCGCGTAGCGCGCCTTGTTGGGTTCCATGTTGGCGTCGCGGCCCACATAGATCACGCCCTTGGAGTCCACCACCGAGATGTTCGAGCGGGTCACGCCCAGGCTCACCATGGTGTCCAGGCAGGCGATGGCCGCGGCGCCAGCGCCCGAAACCGCCAGCTTGACCTTGGCGATATCCTTGCCGACCACCTTCAGGCCGTTGAGCAGCGCCGCGCCCGAGATGATGGCGGTGCCGTGCTGGTCATCGTGGAAAACGGGGATGTTCATGCGCTCGCGCAGCTTCTTCTCGATGTAGAAGCACTCGGGCGCCTTGATGTCTTCGAGGTTCACGCCGCCGATCGTCGGCTCCAGCGCGGCCACGATCTCGACGATCTTGTCCGGGTCGTGCGCATCGAGCTCGATGTCGAACACGTCGATGCCGGCGAACTTCTTGAACAGGCAACCCTTGCCCTCCATCACCGGCTTGCCGGCCAGAGGACCGATGTCGCCCATGCCGAGCACGGCGGTACCGTTGGTGATCACTGCCACCAGGTTGCCACGCGAGGTGTACTCGGCGGCCATCGCGGGATCCTTGGCGATCTCCTCGCAGGCGTAGGCCACGCCCGGGGAGTAGGCCAGGGACAAATCGCGCTGGTTGGACAGCGCCTTGGTCGCGTTTACCTGGATCTTGCCCTTGGTCGGGCTGCGGTGGTATTCCAGCGCGGCCAGGCGCAATTGCGCTTCAGGACTGTTGGGGGCATGTTGCGGTGCATCACCGCCGGTCTTGCTGGTCATTATGCTCGTCCAGGAAGTGGCCCTGCCAGTGCCCGCCGAGGCCGCGCCGGTCGTATCCGGCGTGGCTTGCCGGAATCTTCCATTGCAGCTTTCAAAGACGGGCTCCGGCGGCTCGGGCCGAAAAATCGAGCCGTCATTCTAGCTCACCCAAGCCCGGCGCGAAGCCCCTCCCAGTGGGGCATCCAGGGATTTAAGGCTTTTCGCCGGGCAATTCAGTTTTTACCGCCGCACGGGCAATGTCGTGCTTGCTGCTTGTTGCCTGCTACTTGTTGCTACTTGTCATTCGGGTCCAGCGGCAATGTCACCCGCTGTGGCCGGCCACTCTCCCCCGGAAACTGCACGAAGGCGCTGCGGATCAGGTAGGGCATCGCCGCCTGCAGGGACGAACCCTCGCCGCGGTGGTTCGCCGTGACCTGGTAGACCCGGCGGCCGCTGGCGGCATCCTTGAAGAATACGCGCAGCGTGGACAGGGTGACCGGCACATCGCGCACCGTGGTCACCGGCGGCCAGTAGCCCGGGCCACCCCAGCCGTACGGGCCCCAGGGGCGGTAATAAGGCCCCCAGTAAGGGCCGGGATAAAAGCCGGGGCCCCACGGGTCGGCGTAGTTGGTCTCCTGGATCCGCATCAGCCGCGAGTTGCTGTCGTACTCCATGCTGACCAGGTAATGCGCCTGCGGCCGGGCCACCTGCTCGAAGCCGATTCCGGAGAGCGCCTGCGCCAGCCACTGCTCGTAGGTCTGGTCCTCGAGCTGCGCCTCCTGGCCGCTGGTGCGATCGAAGGCATAGGTGCGCGGCGGATCGTTCTGCCAGTTGCCCTGGCGGAAGGCCGTCACCTCCGTGGTGACGGTGCTGGCGCAGCCGGACAGCAGCGCCACGCCGAGCAGCGCCGCGCTCGCCATCAGGCGGCCGCCACGCCCGCCTTCGCCGGCTATCCGGCGCCAATCCTTACCAAGCTTCGCCAGCTTCCCGAGCGTCGCCAGCCATCGTTTCGGCATCATGCCCCTCATCGATTCGTTGTCCACGTTGTCCATTGTGTGACTCAGACCGGGCCGGGCCGGCGGAATTCCGCCCCAATCCGCCACCCGCGCCGCCATCCGCGCCGCGCGCCCGCGCCGGGGCGCCCGCGCTTGGCTACAATGGGTTCTTCAGTGCCGTGGCACGCGGCCCGGCAGCGGCCATCGCCCTGCCCGCCCGCCGTGACCATGGCGACCATGCCGCCCCAAGTGGCCCTCAGAGGACAGGATCCCTTCATGCTGCGCACCGACACGCCCGTTACCGTCCATCGCAAAGACTATACTCCGCCGGCCTTCGCTTTTGAGCACGTCGACCTCACCCTCGAGCTCGACCCGGCGCGCACGGTGGTCACCAACACCCTGCGCTTCACGCGCCAGGCACCCGGCCCGCTGGTGCTGGCCGGCGAGGCACTGGAGCTGGTCGGGGTCCGCCTCGACGGCAAGCCGCTGGAAGGCGCGCAGCAGGCGCCCGACAGCCTGACGCTGCCCGAGCTGCCCGCGCAAGGCACGCTGGAAATCGTCACCGCCTGCCAGCCGGCCGCCAACACGTCGCTGTCCGGCCTCTACGTTTCCAACGGCAACTTCTTTACCCAGTGCGAAGCCGAGGGATTCCGCAAGATTACCTATTACCTGGACCGCCCCGACGTGATGTCGACCTTCCGGGTCACGTTGCGCGCACAGCGCGCGGCCTACCCGGTGCTGCTGTCCAACGGCAACCTGATCAGCGAGCGCGAGCTGCCCGACGGCCGCCACGAAGCCGTCTGGGAAGACCCGTTCAAGAAGCCCGCCTACCTGTTCGCGCTGGTGGCCGGCAAGCTGGAATGCATCGAGGAGCGGATCCGGTCCGCCTCCGGCAAGGAGAAATTGCTGCAGGTCTGGGTGGAGCCGCAGGATCTGCCCAAGACGCGCCATGCCATGGATTCGCTGATCCACTCGATCCGCTGGGACGAGCAGCGCTTTGGCCTGGAGCTGGACCTCGAGCGCTTCATGATCGTCGCCGTGGGCGACTTCAACATGGGCGCGATGGAGAACAAGGGCCTCAACATCTTCAACACCAAGTACGTGCTGGCCAACGCGGAGACCGCCACCGATGCCGATTTCGGCAATATCGAATCCGTGGTCGGGCATGAGTACTTCCACAACTGGACCGGCAACCGCGTGACCTGCCGCGACTGGTTCCAGCTCTCGCTCAAGGAAGGCCTGACGGTGTTCCGCGACCAGGAATTCTCGGCCGACATGATGGGCTCCGAATCCGGGCGCGCGGTCAAGCGCATCGAGGACGTGCGCATGCTGCGCCAGGTGCAGTTCCCCGAGGATGCCGGCCCCATGGCGCATCCGGTGCGCCCCGACAGCTACGAGGAAATCAACAACTTCTACACCGTGACGGTGTACGAGAAAGGCGCCGAGGTCGTGCGCATGTACCAGACCCTGCTAGGCCGCGACGGTTTCCGCAAGGGCATGGACCTGTACTTCCAGCGCCACGACGGCCAGGCCGTGACCTGCGACGACTTCCGCGCCGCCATGGCCGATGCCAATGGCCGCGACCTGACGCAGTTCGGCCGCTGGTACAGCCAGGCCGGCACACCGGTGGTCGCGGTGCGCACCGCGTGGGATGCGGCCACCGGCACCCTGGCGCTGACGCTGTCGCAAACGAGCCCCAAGGTCGGCATCGAGACGCGCCCCGGCACGCCGGACAAGCTGCCCTTCCACATTCCCTTCGCCCTTGGCCTGATCGACGCCAGCGGCGCCGACCTTGCGCTGCAGCTCGAGGGGGAAAGCCAGCCCGACGCCACCACGCGCGTGCTGGATTTCACCGAGACCGAGCAGACCTTCCGCTTCGTCAACCTGCCGCGCGGCGCCGAGCCGCCGCTGGCGTCGCTGCTGCGCGACTTCTCCGCGCCGGTCATCATCGACGCCGAGTACAGCGAAGCGCAGCTGACCTTCCTGCTCGCGCACGACAGCGATCCGTTCAACCGCTGGGAGGCCGGCCAGCGCCTGACCACGCGCGCGCTGCTGCAACTGGTGGCCCAGAGCCAGGCCGGCCGCGAGCTCGAGCTCGACCCGGCGCTGGTGGCCGCGCTGCGCACCGTGCTCAACGACCAGCAGCTCAGCCCCGCTTTCCGCGAGCAGGCCCTGACGCTGCCGGCCGAGGCTTACCTCGCCGAGCGCATGGGCGTGGCCGATCCGGCCGCCATCCACCGCGCCCGCCAGTTCATGCGCGAGGCGCTGGCACGCGCGCTCAAGGCCGACTGGCTGGCCGCGTTCGAGGCCAACGCCACGCCGGGTGCCTACAGCCCCGATGCGGTATCCGCCGGCAAGCGCGCGCTGCGCAACCTGGCGCTGGGCTACCTGGCCGACAGCGGCGACGCCGCCATGCAGGCGCTGGCCGAAGCGCAGTACCAGGCCGCCGACAACATGACGGACCGCTTCGCCGCGCTCAGCGCCATGGTCAACACCTTTGCCCCCGGCCGCGAGGCCGCGCTGGCCGATTTCTACCAGCGCTTCGAGCAAGACCCGCTGGTGATCGACAAATGGTTCTCGCTGCAAGGCACGCAGCGCGGCACCGTGGGGCCGCAAAGCGCCGGCCACAAAGGCAAGCACACCATCGACACCGTGCGCGCGCTGATGCAGCACCCCGCCTTCAACCTGCGCAACCCCAACCGCGCGCGCTCGCTGATCTTCAGCTTCTGCGCGGCCAACCCGGCCCAGTTCCATGCCGAGGATGGCTCGGGCTACGCCTTCTGGGCCGAGCAGGTGCTGGCGCTGGACGCCATCAACCCGCAAGTGGCATCGCGCCTGGCGCGGGTAATGGATCGCTGGCAGAAGTACGCCCTGCCGCTGCGCGACCGCATGCGCGCCGCGCTGGAACAGGTGGCGGCGGCCAGCGACCTGTCCCGCGATGTGCGTGAGATCGTGAGCAAGGCGCTGGCGCCGTAAGGCAGCGCCGGGCTGGCCGGGGCGCGGCCGGCAGCAGCGCGCCCCGGCCCCGCCGACAGTACCCCACAGGCCGGTGGCATTGGCCTGGCGGGCTGGCGCCCATGTAGAATTGCGGCCATTCAAGGAGAATCCCCATGAGTCGCATCAGCCTCACCCGCTACCTGGTCGAGGAGCAGCGCAAGCACAACACGATCGAGCCCGAACTGCGGCTCCTGATCGAAGTGGTGGCGCGCGCCTGCAAGGCCATTTCCAACTCCGTCAGCAAGGGCGCCCTCGCCGGCATCCTCGGCTCGGCCGGCACCGGCAACGTGCAAGGCGAGACCCAGCAAAAGCTGGACGTGATCGCCAACGAGGTCCTGCTCGACGCCAATGAATGGGGCGGCCACCTCGCCGCCATGGCGTCCGAGGAAATGGACAGCATCTACGAGATCCCGAACCGCTATCCCAAGGGCGAATACCTGCTGCTGTTCGATCCGCTCGACGGCTCGTCCAACATCGACGTGAACGTGTCGATCGGCACCATCTTCTCGGTGCTGCACATGCCCAAGCCGGGCCAGACCGTCACTGAAACCGACTTCATGCAGGCCGGCAGCCGCCAGGTCGTCGCCGGCTACGCCGTGTACGGCCCGCAGACCACGCTGGTGCTGACCGTTGGCAACGGCGTGCACATGTTCACGCTGGACCGCGAGGCCGGCAGCTTCGTGCTGACGCAGTCGGACGTAAAGATCCCGGAAGACACCAAGGAATTCGCGATCAACATGTCCAACATGCGCCACTGGGCCCCGCCCGTGCGCCGCTATATCGACGAATGCCTGGCCGGCGACGAAGGCCCGCGCGGCAAGAACTTCAACATGCGCTGGATCGCCTCGATGGTGGCCGACGTGCACCGCATCCTCACGCGCGGCGGCATCTTCATGTACCCGTGGGACAAGCGCGAGCCGGAAAAACCCGGCAAGCTGCGCCTGATGTACGAAGCCAACCCCATGGCCATGCTGATCGAGCAGGCCGGCGGCGCGGCCACCAACGGCCATGAGCGCATTCTCGACATCCAGCCGGAAAAGCTGCACCAGCGCGTGTCGGTGATCCTCGGCTCGAAGAATGAAGTGGAACGCGCCACGCGCTACCACCAGGAAGAGAAAGCGGCCGGCTGATCGCTGGCGGCTTCATCGAACCGACAAAAAAAAGGGACGCCGCGGCGTCCCTTTTTTTATGGCGTCTATTACGGTTTCGTCGGAGCGCTTCACGCGCGCCTCAGAGCGCTGGCAACAGCTCAACGCGCCCGTGCGGCAACTTTGCGCGACGGCCAGGGCGTAGCGGACGCGCCCAGGACCGGCTTGCCGAGCAGGGGCGTCGACAACGCGTAGGCGCCGTTCTCGGTGAAGGCCCAGATGATATTGCGGTCGTACTCCGTGTAGATCGCGAATACGCCCTTGCCGAGCGTGTAATTCGGCAACTCCGTCTCGTCCGCCAGCGCGGGCACGAAATAGCCCGCAATCGTCGCCTTTTCCGGATGGCTGACGTCAAAAATCTGCACGCCAGCATTGTAGAAAGAATAGGGAACGATGCCCTGACGCCATTGGCCGGGCTGGCCGATGGAGTTCGCCCGCTTCGGGCCGAAATTGCCGCCACGCTGGCAGAAGCTCGTGAATGCCGCACCCTCCGGCACCTTCGGCTGCGGCAGTTTGCCGGCCACCTTCAAGTGAGACGGATCGCGTGCGTCGACGACGAAAATGTCCTTGTATGGCTCATAGCAATCGCGGTTCATCGGATAGCCGCCGGTCAGGACATAGCCCGTGCGCGCATACTGGCTGACATCGGCGTTGTCGTATTCGGTACCGGCAAAGCTGGGCGGCGTATTGACGTTGCCGAGCACCTTCGGCTTTGCCGGGTCGGAAAGGTCGAACGAGTAGAGACCGAGGCCACCCATCGCGCCGAAGCCGATCTTGCCGCCGTCTTCCAATGGCTTGGGCAGGAAGATTGGAATGCGCGCTCCCATCCATGAGGTACGGTTGCCAGCCCGCTGGTTCATCAGATAAGCCTGCTCGTGGGCTTCGTTTCCGAGGATCTGCCCCGGTACCGAGATCTGGGAAACAAAGGTCGGATTCGCAGGATCGGACATGTCCCAGACCTGATAGCCGGGCGAGTAAAGATAATTGGGATACTCGGTCAGGCCATACGTGTCATCCGGTGCCGACGCCAGGATCATGTACTTGCCGCCATGGTATTCAGGCGAATCGAGCGACCCGGACCCCTGCTGTTGCCCGATCGGCGCATCGGGATGCTTGTAGTCGGTGGTACGGGTTGCCAGCAGCCGCCATTGACTTGGCAGCGGGCCATCCATGGCGAAGACCTTGAACCCTTTCAGCGAATTGTAGCGACGCTGCGCCGCGACCTGGTCAGGCTGCTGGGTCTTGTCAGTCATCAGGCCATAGCGTCCGATTTCAAATGACGCGACGAGCACCGGCTTGCCCAGTGTCTTGCTCCAGGCAATGGTCGCGCCACCCAGGTAGTCGTCGACGTTGCGCGGATCGTAATTCTCACTCGACCCTTTCGGTCCCCAGACACCGCCCTTGGAATAGACCACCTTGCCATGGGCGGGATCGGTGATGTCCATGATCCGCAGATAGTCCCGGTCATGAATGTAGAGGTAACGGCGCCCCTCGAAGTCGGCGATGTTGTTCCAGGCATGGAAGGGTGAGCCCACGGCGGGATAGAAGGCCAGAACCTCCACGTTCTTGGCAAAGCTCTTCTTGTCCCATGTGGTCATTTCACCGGGGAAGCGCTGCCCCTTGTGCACTTCGGGCGTCGCTTTCGGCCAGACGAACTGTCCGGTGGCCGGATCCATCCCGTAGTCGACACCCGGCTTGAGCGGCGCGGGGGAGCGATCGGGCGTGAGCCGCAGCCAGGCGGCGAGATAGGGGTCCTGCACATTGGGCGTGCCTGGCGTTGCCGGTGTTCCCTGCGCTCCCTGCGCTCCCTTCGTTGAGGATGCCCCAGGCGCCGCCGTGGCCTGCACCGTGTCCGCGTTTGCGCAGGCCATCATGCATATGGCCGCTGAAGCTGTCCCTGTTGCCAGGATTGATCTGAACGTTCTGATTCGAAGCATGGCTTCCTCCTTTTCCCTTTTCTATTAACAATGCCCTCGCCCGCCGCGGCCGGCGCCCATCGCAGGGCGCAACCCGCCGGACCAAGACCGCCGCATCATGTCCAGGCCGGGCGCTCAAAACGCGTGGCGAATGCCGATGGCCACGCCGGACGGGTTCTGCTGGCTGGTAGGCGAGGCCGAGAACGTGACCGGATAGCGGATCGGGCTGTCATGCTTGTGCTGCACGTGGGCGTACGTGGCGTAGATCTCGCTGCGCTTGGACAGGCTGTAGATGTAGCCCAGCACGAAGCCGTTGGCGTCCGACAGCTTGGTATTGTTGTCGTCCTTGCGATGGACGAAGCTGGCGTAGAAACGGTTCGACGGGTTGAGCCTATAGCGCGCGCCAATCTGGATATCCCAGCCTTTGGACTGGAAGTCCGCATAGGGCGGATACGCGTAGTAGCCGTTGTAGGTGTGATAAACCAGCGTCGGTTCGAAATCGCCGAACTTGTAGGCCAGCGAGGCGTAGTTGTCGCGCGCCGAAGGCACGCTGCCGGCGTTGTTGATATTGCGCGTATAGCGCAGGTCGCTGACGAAGCCCGCGTAGAGCTTGTCGTCGCGGTACTCGATGCCGGTACTGAGGTAGCGGCCAGCCCGGGTGGTGTCCTCCAGGCCGGTGGTCACCATGAAGCGCCCCATGAATCCGTAGAAGCGCGGCGTGTTGTACTGGATCGCATTGTCCACGCGGTAGGCAGCGTAGAAGAACTGCATGTTGCTGACCATGCTGTAGTCCGCCGAGAAGCTTGGGTCGGCATAGCCGGCGATCCAGTATGACGGCGTGTTCTGGCGGCCCATGGTCAGCACGCCGTATTTGTTGCTGTGCAGCCCGACGAATGACTGGCGCGCCTGCGCCGCCGCCGTGCCGGTATCGGCCGAGAATTGCGGCTCGTAGGTGAAGATGGCCTTCAGGTCGCTGCTGAGCACTTCCTGCCCGCTGAAGTTGATCCGCGACGAACTCAATTGGCCGCTGGACACGCGATACACCGAGCCCCCCTTGCCCGACTGCGCGAGGCGCTCCACGCTGATGTCGACGAAGCCTGACAGCCTGACCCAGGACTCCTCGGCACAGACTTGCGCGCCCCCCACTGCCAGCGCGCAGGACACCATGGCCCGGGCATACGACACCTTGTCAGCTCTTCTCATTTCCTCTCCTCTCCTCTTTCTCTTTTGTGGTTGGCCGTCGCGCTGCACTTGCCTGTGGGCATGCGCGCTGGCTGCACCGGCTGGCTCTTGCCGGTGCCCTGGTCATGCGCGACCCACTTGTTCGGGGCCTTTCTTGCGCAGTGTTCAGCCGCAGTATGGAGAGGGCTGGCATGCGGCGAAAATGAAATATTCCGCCTCCGGGATGCCTTTAATTTATGGCCGGAAACGGCGGAACGAGTGCCTCCGCACCGCCTCGATGCGATGAGAAAACAGCCTCGTTTACGCTGAAAAATCCACGTTGCGCCGGCGCGCTCCGGCGAGTGCGAATGACACTCGCCCGGGTCCGGCGCAAGCGCGAATCTGCCCGCTTGCTCCCCTGCCTGCTTCGCCCTCTCCTTTCTCCTTCTTTTCTCTTTCTTTCTCTTTCCGCGCGCCACAGCCACAGCCATGCCGCTGTCATCGCATTGATAGCGCTACGCACAAGCAATGCGCCCCACCACACACTTTTTACTCTTTTGCACTCACTTATCACTAAGTGTATACACATATTACAGTATGTTTACAAACAGATAGTATTTGTACTTCAACAATAAGGAGACACCATGACCACGCCCTGCCCTGGCCGGCGCGCCGCGCGCGCCATCTCTCGCTTTGCCGCCCTGCCCGCGCTGGCTGCCCTTGCCGGTGCTTTTCCCGAACTCGCCCGGGCACAGAGCGACAGCGTGCAGATTTACGGCTTCATCAAGGAAAACGTGGAACAGGTGCGGCTCTCGGGCAACGGCCGTACGGCTTCGGTGTCGCGCCTGTCGAACGATCTGTCAGTGCTGGGTTTTCGTGGCCGCGAGTCGCTTGGCGGCGGGCTGGAGGCCTTCTTCCAGATCGAGACCAACCTGCGCATGGATGGCACCGGCACGTCGCAGATCGGCGACCGCAATACCGGCGTAGGCTTGCGCAGCCCGTGGGGCCAGATCCTGATGGGGCAGTGGGAAATGCCGCTGCGTTTTGTCTCCGTGTACAAGGTGGACCCGTTCACCGCAGGCATCTTTGCCTCGAACTCCATCATGGGCAACGGCTTCACCACAGGCGCCAACGGCGCCGCGCCGGAGTCGTTCGACCGCCGCCAGAGAAACCTGGTGCAATACAGCACGCCGCACTGGGGCGGCGTCTCCGCACGGCTGGCCCTGTCGATGCCCGAGGACCGCACCCCCACCACCAACCCGATCGCCTGGTCCGGCTTGCTGTCCTATGAGGACAAGAGCTGGTACGTGGCGTGGGGGCATGAGTATCACGGCGACTACTTCTATAACGGCTCGCGCGACCACGCGGACCGTCTCGGCGTGGTGTACGCCTTTGGCGGCACCAGGCTGCGCGGCGCCTATGAACGGCTCTCGTACGAGCCGGCGCCGGGGCAATCGGTGCGGCGCGATGCGTGGCAGGTCGCGGCCACGCATGCCATCGGCGCGCATGAGTTCCGCGCGTCGTACACCGCGGGCGGCAACGCCCACGGCAACAGCAAGGCGGCGATTGGCGGCATCGGCCTGCCGGGCACGGATTCCGGCGCCTGGCAGGTTGCGCTGGGCTACGGGTACACACTGTCGAAGCGGACCGAACTGTGGGCGGCATGGACGCGCCTGGTGAACCATGCGACCGCGCGCTACAACCTCTCTGGCAATTCGGTGCCGGGCCTGCGGCCGGGCGACTCCGCCACCGGCGTGGGGCTGGGGATCACGCATAAGTTCTGAAGCAAGGCCGCGCGCGGCCGTCTTGCATAAAGAAAGGGCGCACGATGCGGTGCGCCCTTTCTGCTGCCTTTGGTGCCGGCCTGCCTGCGCCTGCTTGCGCCTAGCTGCGCTTGGCCGCACCGCCGGCGCGCTGCGCCTCGATCAGCTCCATCACGTTGAGCGTGAGGCGCGTCGTGTGGCTGCGCATCGCCAGGTAGGCTTCCTCCGGCTGGCCCGCGAGAATCGCCTCGACAATCTTCTGGTGCTCCCGGTGCGAGGTCTCGAAGCGGCGCTCCACGCCGGACTGCGCGGCGCGGAACGGCGCCAGCCGGTCGCGCAGGTTCTCGACCGCGGCCATCAGCGTCTCGTTCTGCGTGCCCTGGCAGATCAGCTGGTGGAAGCGGTGGTTGAGCTCCAGGTACGCCTGCGCATCGCGGCGCTCGCCCACGGCCTCGGTCTGCTCGTGCAGCAGCTCCAGCTGGCGGCGCTGCATGGCGCTCATGCGCTGCGTGGCGATGCGGCAGCACAGCGACTCCAGCTCGCACAGCGCCTCCAGCATGTCGGCCAGCTGCCCGGCGCCCACATTGGCCACCACGCCGCCGCGCCGCGGCACCAGCTCGATCAGCCCGCGCGCGTCCAGCAGGCGCAGCGCCTCGCGCACCGGCGTGCGCGACACCTGGAAGCGCTCCGCCAGCGCGGGTTCCTCGAGCCTCTCGCCGGGCGGCAAGGTGCCGGCGATGATTTCATCGGCAAGCTTCTGGCTGATTTGGGCGGCAATGGTGGTCACTGTTGTCCTTGTGTCCTGTTCCTTGATCGAAGCGTTCGGCATGGCGAGCCCCCGGTTCGGGGCATCGCAAAGCAGCCATTGCCCCGGATATGGGCGCAATTATACGCGGCACGCCCTTCACCTCATCAAGCAGCGCCAAAAATGTTCCCCACAACTTCTATTGAATACACTTTGCATTGAGTGTATACATATTGGCCAGCGGCAATTACGCCGTGCCGATAATCCATCGCCAAACGAGGAGCACAAACATGACCAGCAAACTGCGCCACATTGCCCTGTCCGTCCCCGATCCCTGGGCCGCGGCCGAGTTCTACCAAAAGGCATTCGGCTTTCGCAAAGTCGGTGAGACCGACTCCTCGCTAGCGCGCGGGGTCTACCTGACGGACGGGACCATGAGCATTGCGCTGTTGAACTACAAAAGCGACGAGGCTGCCGGAGAAGAGCGCGGCAAGGACTTCGTCGGCCTGCACCACATCGGCGTGTGGGTCGATGACATCGCCGAGGCGCGCAAGACCGTGGAAGAAGCGGGTGGCCGCTATTACATGGGCGAAGTGCCGGTCAAGGGCAACATCTTCTACGAGGTGAAGTACCGCGACCCGCATGACATCATCATCGACCTGACCGATCACGGCTGGGGCGGCGCTTCCAAGGAAGGCAGCGGCGGCGACGCCGGCCCGGCGCTGCGCAACCCGGACCTCAAGGCGGATCGCGAAGGCCTGTAAGCGCCTCGCCGCAACGTTTGCGTCCCCGCGCCGCGGGGACGCGCTCAGGCTGGCAACGCCACCGGATGCATCGGCTCGCCTTGCAGGAACCAGCCATCGAGATTGCCCGCCAGCGCCGTGTGCTGCGCCACCCGTGTTTCCGGGGAGCGGCCGGCCAGGTGCGGCGTCAGAATGACCTGGTCCATCTCGCGCAAGGCCGCCGGCACCGATGGCTCCGTCTCGATGACATCGAGCGCGGCACCGGCGATTTCCCCGCGCGCCAGCGCCTCGACCAACGCTAGCGTATCCACCACGCTGCCGCGCGCCACGTTCACCAGCAGGCCGCGCGGCCCCAGCGCGCGCAGCACCGCCGCGTCGACCAGATGATGCGTGGCCGCGCCGCCCGGACAGGTCAGCGCGAGCACATCGCTTGCGGCCGCCAGCGCAATCGGATCGGCATACGGCGTGTAGTGCGCTGCGGCCGGGGCGCTGCGCCGCAGGTAGGCCACCTGCATGCCCATGGCCTGCGCCAGCACGGCCAGCTTGCCGCCGATATTGCCCAGCCCGACGATGCCCAGCGTCTTGCCGCGCACGCCCGGGCGCGGCGCGCGCAGGCTTTCCCACTGGCCTGACTTGACGCCGCGATCGAGCGCGGCAATCCCGCGAGACAGCGCCAGCATCAGCGTAAGCGCGTGGTCGGCCACCACCTGGCTGTTGGTGTCGGGGGCATGGCACACGCGCACGCCGCGCGCCCTTGCGGCGGCCAGGTCGATGTTCTCGTAGCCAGCACCGAAACTCGCCACCAGCTCCAGCGCCGGCAGCGCCGCCAGCTCCGCGGCCGACAAGCCGGTCGAGCCATTGGTCAGCACGGCGCGCGCGCTGGCACGCGCGCCGTCGCCGGCTTCGTGCCACGCCATGAAGCGATAGCGCGGGGCCTGCGCCGCCAGCCACGCGGCGTCCAGCGCCAGTCGCGTCAACACCAGTATCTGCTCCAGTGCCTGTTGTTCACCCTGCAATCCGCTAGCCATCTTCTCTTCTCCTCCGTCTTCGAATCCGCCTGGAAGCGGTGTTGAACAAAATTATCACGAAGGCGTTGACGTGTATACACGTAACACTTAAAGTATCCACATAGATCGAAATGCATGGCAATGAAAAACGGTGCATTCCGCCATCCTGAACACAAATGACAAGGAGACAAGGTGAACTGGCACAGCCTCGCAACCTATGAACTCGCCGGCGCCAAGCGCGCCGGCCTGGTAGTCGCAGATACCCTGTACGACCTGGCCGCGCTCGGACGCGCTTGCGAGCTCGATCCCGCCAGCCTGCCCGGCGACATGAACCAGGTGTTTGCGCAGTGGGCGCGACACGCTCCGTTGCTGGCCGACATGGCCGGCCGCGCGGCCCAGCTGGCAACCAGCGGCAAGCTCGCCGCGGTGGATGCGGCCGCCACCTACGCCGTGCCCTACCAGCCGGGCCGCATCTTTGGCGTGGCGTCGAACTTCTACGACCACGCCGATGAGATGGGCACCAAGCTGGCGGCGCGCAGTGAGAGCCAGCCTTATGCCTTCATGAAGGCGGAAACCAGCGTGATCCCCACCGGCGCGACCGTGCTGATGCCGCCGGAAACCGCCAAGCTCGACTGGGAAGTGGAGCTTGGCGTGGTGATCGGCCAGCGCTGCCGCCACGTATCGGTGGAAGACGCGCTATCGGTCATCGCCGGCTATACCGTCTTCAACGACATCAGCGCGCGCGACCTCAACCGCCGCACCGACTATCCCTTCACCCACGACTGGTTCCGCGGCAAGAGCTTCGACACCTTCGGCCCCATGGGCCCGTGGGTAGTGCCGGCGGGCTGCATCGCCGATCCGCAGAACCTGCGCATGTCGCTGAGCGTGAACGGCGAAACCATGCAGGATGGCAATACCTCGCAGATGATCTTCTCGGTGGCAGAGCAGATCGCCTACCTGTCGCGCATCCTGACGCTGCAGCCGGGTGACCTGATCGCCACCGGCACGCCGGATGGCGTCGGCATGGGACGCGGCGTGTTCCTGAAACCCGGCGACAACATGGTGGCCTGGGTCGAAGGCATTGGCTCGATCGAGAACGCAGTGGCGCTAGAGGCGCAAGAGGCGCTGGCGGCGCGTTGAACACCACCGCCGTGGCAATGCGCGGGCGGCGCAGGCACACTGCGCCCACACGCATCGCCACGGCGACCTGGAGGAGACTGGCATGAACCCGATACGTACCCGCAAGCTGGGCCACCTGGTGCTGATGGTGCGCGACCTTGAACAATCCACCCGCTTCTATACGGAAGTGATGGGCCTCAAGGTCTCGGACCGCATCGCCGACCAGATGGTCTTCCTGCGCGCCGGCGAGGACCACCACGACCTGGCGCTCTCGCGCCTGCCCGAGGACAGCGCCGAGCGCGACGACCTGCCGCGCTACACACGCCCCGGCCTGGAGCATTTCTCCTACTACGTGGAGTCCCTGGACGAGATGAAACGCGCGGTGGACGTGGCGCGCAGCCACGGCGTGGTGATCGAGCGCGGCATCGGCCAGCACGGGCCGGGCGGCAACTGGTTCCTGGTGTTCAAGGACCCGGACGGCAACAACGTCGAGATCTACACCGACATGGAGCGCATCGCCACCGGCACCGCGCACGAGCCGCAGACCTGGGAACGCAACCTCGAATCCTTCGACCGCCATCGCCTTGCGCACTTCGTGGTGACCCCGCCCGCCGCCATGCTCGCCGCCAAGCACGGCAAGCAACCGGCCAAGGACGAAGACCAGCCCGCGGACCCGCAAGCCGCAGACGCGCCGTGAGCCAGGCTGCCATCCCGGCGGGTCCGCCGAGCCGGCTGAGTGACCAGGCCCTGCCAGGCCTCTCGCCCGCGCAGCGCGATGCCATGCGCGCGCTGGGGCGTGACTGGGCGCGTGACATCCAGGGCAACCGCAAGCAGGTCTGCGAGATCTATGACGCTGTCCACGCAGCGCTGCCCGCCGACGGTGTGCAGCGCGTGGCGGGCCTGGCCTATGGCAGCGATCCACGCCAGCAGCTCGATCTTTACCTGTCGCCCGATGCCACGCCGGCCAGCGCGCTGCCCGTGGTGGTGTTCGTGCACGGCGGCGCCTTCCTGCGCGGCAACAAGGACGCCAGCCCCTACATCTACGCCAACGTGCCACGCCTGTTCGCGCGCCTAGGCTATGTCGGCGTGAACCTGGAATACCGGCTTGCGCCGCAGGCGCCCTATCCGGCCGGCGCGCAGGATGTGCTGGCGGCGCTGGCATGGCTGCGCGCATCGGTGGACGCCTACGGCGGCGACGCTCACCGCATCGTGCTCATCGGCCATTCGGCCGGCGGCAGCCACGTGGCCAGCGCATTGAGCGATCCGCTGTTCGACGGCGAAGCCGCGGGCGTGGCTGGCGCGGTGCTGGTCAGCGCGCGCCTGCAGGCCGACACGTTGCCGGACAACCCCAACGCCGGCGGCGTCATCGCCTACTACGGCGCGGACAGCGCGCTGCAGCAGCAACGCGCGCCGATGGCGTTTGCGCCGCGGCTGACGGCGCCGCTGATGGTGGTGTTTGCCGAGCATGAGAATCCCTACCTCGACCTCTACGCCCTGCAGTACGCCGCGCGCGTCGCCGAGGTGCAGCGGCGCGCGCCGCGCGTGGTCCAGGTGCAGCACCACAACCATACGTCCGTGGTGGCGCATCTCGGCAGCGCCGATACCGCGCTGGCCGACGCGCTGAGCGGCTTCATCGAATCCGTCGTCACGCACCGCGCCGCCTCGAAATAACAAACAGAAATAACAAACAGCAAGACAGGAGACTTTCCCATGGCAGCAGACAAACTGCGCGGCGTGTTCGCGCCTGTGGTCACGCCCTTCAATGACGATCTCTCGATCAACCTGCCGGCCTTCGTCGCGCACTGCCAGCGCCTGGTGGCCGACGGCGCGGGCGTGGCGATTTCCGGCACCAATAGCGAAGCCTGCTCGGAGACCTTCGAGGAGCGCATGGCGCTGGTCGACGCCGTGATCGACGCCGGCATCCCCGGTGAGCGCGTGCTGGTCGGCACGGGCTGCTGCGCCATTGGAGACGCCGTAGCGCTGACCCGCCATGCCATCGACCGCGGCTGCGCGGGCGTGCTGGTGCTGCCGCCGTTCTTTTTCAAGAGCGTGCAGGAGGACGGCGTGTTCGCCTACTACCGCGAGCTGATCCAGCGCGTGGACGATCCCGCGCTGCGCGTCGTGCTGTATCACATCCCCGCCATGTCGGGCGTGCCCATCACCTTGCCGTTGATCGAGCGGCTGGTGGCGGCTTTCCCCACGCATATCGCCGGCGTGAAGGACAGCAGCGGCGACTGGGACAACGTGGTGGCGATGCTGGAGCGCTTCCCCATGCTGTCGATCTTCCCCGCTTCGGAAATCCTGATGCTGCGCAGCCTGGCGCTGGGCGCCGCCGGCTGCATCTCCGCCACCAACAACATCAACGCGCGCGATATCGCGCTGGCCTATGGCTCGGTGACCGAGGCCGCGCGCCTGAACGACAGCATCACCGCGGTGCGCAAGACCGCGGAGCGCTTCCCCATGGTGGCTGCCGTCAAGCACACCTTGTCGCTGCTGGCGGGCGATACGGGCTGGCGCCAGGTGCGCCCGCCGCTGGTGCCGCTCGCGGCCGATGCCGCCCTGCAGCTCTCGCAAGCCATGGCCACCGCCATGCCGGCCCTGCGCGGCGTGGCGCAGCCGGCATGAACGCGCCGGTGCAGCAGGACCCGCCACCGCTGGCGCGCTACACGGCCAGCCGCCGCGCCGGGCGGCATGTGCATGTCAGCGGCATGAGCGCACGCACGGCCGATGGCTGCGCCGGCGTCAGCATGGCCGCCGACGGCACGCGCGTGTACGACGTTGCCGCGCAGACCGATTGCGTGCTGGGCAAGATCGAGCGCGCGCTCGCCAGCGAAGGCATGGGCCTGGCCGATTGCGTGGCCATGACCTGCTACCTCATCGACATGGCCGACTACGACATCTTCAACGCCGCCTACGCGCGCCACTTCCCCGCCACCGTGCCCACGCGCACATGCCTGGCGGTGGCCGCCCTGCCCCATCCGGACATGCGCGTGGAGATCACCGCCACCGCATGGCGCGGCGAGGAGGCCGCATGATCGACACCGCCACGCTCGACACGCTGTTCATGGCGGCCCGCAGCCACAACGGCTGGCTTGAGGGCGACATCGGCGACGCCACGCTGGAGCGCCTGTACGCGCTCGTGCGGCAAGGCCCGACCAGCGCCAACTGCTGCCCGATGCGGCTGGTGTTCGCGCGCTCGCCCGAGGCCAAGGCCAAGCTCTTGCCGGCGCTGGCGCCCGCCAATGTGGACAAGGTCGTGCAGGCGCCGGTCACCGCCATCGTTGCCTACGACACGCAGTTCCATGCGCTGGCCGAGGTCCTGTTCCCGCACCGCCCGGCGATGTACGAGATGTTCGCCGACAACGCGGCCTTGTCGCAGGAGACCGCGATGCGCAACAGCGCCATGCAGGGCGGCTACCTGATCCTGGCCGCCCGCGCGCTGGGGCTGGACTGCGGGCCGCTCTCGGGCTTCGACGCCGGGGCCGTCAACCAGGCCTTCTTCCCCGATGGCCGCTGGCGCGTGAATTTCCTGTGCAACCTCGGCCGGGGCGACCCGGCGCGCCTGTTCCCACGGCTGCCCCGCCTCGCGTTTGGGCAGGCCTGCCGCATCGAGTAGATTTCCGACAATAATCCGCGCGGCGCTTCCCCCAGCGAAGAACGCCGGCAATCACCACGGAGGAGACCCATGATGAAGACA
This sequence comes from Cupriavidus sp. PET2-C1, assembly GCF_054515855.1. Taxonomy (NCBI): domain Bacteria; kingdom Pseudomonadati; phylum Pseudomonadota; class Betaproteobacteria; order Burkholderiales; family Burkholderiaceae; genus Cupriavidus; species Cupriavidus sp. PET2-C1. The sequence goes on along the minus strand of NZ_CM137259.1, from coordinate 1,185,926 downwards.
CACAGCGTCCACTGCGCATGGACGCAACGGGCAGCGGGCGCGCTGCCCGCACAAGCCGCCAGCACGGCAAAGGCGCGCGGAGGCATCGCAGGCAAATTCGGCGGCCGCCTTGCCGCGAGCCTGGCGCTGGCCTTCGCGGCTGCCCTGCCCGCGGTGGTCCACGCGCAGGAGCCCTGGCCCGCGCGTCCGGTCACCATCGTGGTGCCGTTCGCCCCTGGCGGCAATACCGACATGATTGCGCGCTTGCTTGCGGAGCGCCTGGGCAGGACCTTTGGCAAGCCCTTCGTGGTGGACAACCGCGGCGGCGCGGGCGGCCTGATCGCGGCGGAGTATGTCGCGCGCGCACCGGCCGATGGTTATGTGCTGTTCATGTCGACGATGACGCAGATCGTCACCGCCCCGATGACCAACAAGATCCGCTACGACCCGGTGCGGGACTTCGTGCCCATCGTCAACGTCGGCGGCAACCCCTTCATCCTCGCCGCCAGCACCCGGCACAACTTCAAGACGGTGGCGGACCTGGTGCGCTATGGCAAGGAAAACCCCGGCAAGCTGAACGTGGGCCACGCCGGCAACGGCGGCCTGACCCAGCTCTCCGCGCTGCTGTTCCTGAGCCGCGCCGGCGTGCAGGCCACCATGGTGCCGTACCGCGGCGGCGCGCCCGCGCTGGCCGACGTGCTGGCTGGCCAGATCGACCTGTACAGCGCCAGCGTGTCCGAGGTGATGCCGTACGCGGGCACCGGCAAGCTCAGCCTGCTCGCCGTGTCCAGCGACAAGCGCCTGGCGCAGCTGCCGTCGCTGCCCACCATCGCCGAGAACTATCCCGGCCACCAGGTGGATACGTGGAACGGCCTGGTCGGCCCTTCGAAGATGCCGCCCGAGATCGTGGACAAGATTGGCGCCGAGGCGAAGAAGATCATCGCCGAGCCGGAATTCCGCGCGCACCTGGAGAAGGCCGGCATCCTCCCGCTGGGTGAGACGCGCGAAGCATTCGCCCAGCGCATCAAGCAGGACCAGAAGAAGTGGAAGCCGGTGATCGAAGCGGCCGGCATCCAGCCGGAGTAAGCGGCAAGCGGCGGCAAGCACACCGGCGCGGCCCGCGAGCCGCGCCGGCGGTAAACCTCAATATGGCGGCACCGGTGCCCACCCTATAATCGGCGCATGGTCTTCCGCCCCACCAGGCGGTCAAAGCAATGTGCCTCATGTCCAGCCGTCCCACCGTTACCTTGAGCGACGTGATGCTGCGCCGCCTCAAGCTCAAGCCCCTGTTGATCTTCGATCGCGTGCTGCAGTCCGGCTCCATCGTGCGGGCAGCGCGCGAGCTGAGCCTGACCCAGCCCGCCGTCACCAAGGCGATCCAGGAGCTGGAAGAAGATCTCGAAGTTCCCCTGTTCGAGCGCACCAACCGCGGCGTGGTGCCAACCAGCTACGGCCTGTTGCTGGGCGAGCGCGTGAAGTCGGTCATCGCCGAGCTGCGCTACCTCACCGACGAGCTCAACAGCTTCCGCTCGGGCGACACCGGCAACGTCATCGTCGGCACGCTGATCTCGGCCTCGGCCCGGCTGCTGCCGCGCACCATCGCGCTGATGAAAACGCGCCGCCCCGGCATCCTGGTGACGGTGCGCGAAGCCCCCACCGACCGCCTCTTCCCCGCCCTTGCCACCGGCGAGCTCGACCTGGTCATCGGCCGCCTGCCGGAGAGCGACCTGCCGCTCGCCCGCATGTTCGCGCTCACGCACACCCCGCTGTACGACACCGCCATGTGCGTGGTGGTGGCGCGCGACAACCCGCTGGCCACCAGCGCCGGCCTGCGCCTGGCCGAACTGGCCGCGCATCCGTGGATCCTGCCGCTGAACGAATCCCCCGCGCGCCTGGCCGCCGAGCGCCTGTTCCTCGACGCCGGCCTGCAGGTGCCCGCCAACCTGGTGGAGTCGCTCTCGCTGCTGACCAATATCGGCCTGATGCAGGATCTCGGCGCCATCGGCCTGATGGCACGCGATGTGGCCGATCATTTCGTGCGCCTCGGGCTGCTGGCCATCCTCGACCTGGGCGATATCGGGCGCTTTGGCACCATCGGCTATTCGGTGCGCACGGACCGCGCGCCCGCACCCGCCGCCGCCCATTTCATCGCCTGCCTGCGTGAAGCCGCCGCACTGCCGCAAGCGCGCTGAGCGCCCCGAAGCCGGCCACCCTGGCCGCTTCCAGACATGCCATTTTGGAATACCAGGGGCCTTCTTCTTCATTATGCAAGGCCGGGGGGCGCTCCATATACTGGTCCTCGCTGCGCACCCTTCCCCCACCCCGCGCAGCACGGAGACCAACCCGTGCCCAAGCAAAACATTCCACTCATCCGGCACTACATCGACGGCGAGTTCGTCGCCAGCGCCGGCACTTTTCCCGACACCTGCCCGGTCGACGGCCACCTTGTCGCCAACGTGTGCGAAGCCGATGCGGCGCTCGTGGACCGCGCCGTGCAAGCCGCGCGGCGCGCGCTGCAAGGCCCCTGGGGACAACTCGACGTCCAACAGCGCGCCGCGCTGCTGCACCGCATCGCCGACGGCATCGAAGCCCGCTTCGACGCGTTCGTGGCCGCGGAGGTGGAAGACACTGGCCGCCCCGAGCACCAGGCCCGCACGCTGGACGTAGCGCGCGCCGTCACCAACTTCCGCACCTTCGCCGACCTCGCCAAGACCGCCGGCAACGAACTGTACGAGACGCCCACGGCGGATGGCGCCGGCGCGCTCAACTACACGGTGCGCAAGCCCGTGGGCGTGGTCGGCATCATCTCGCCGTGGAACCTGCCGCTGCTGCTGCTGACCTGGAAGGTGGCGCCCGCGCTCGCGTGCGGCAACACCGTGGTGGCCAAGCCATCGGAAGAGACCCCGGCCTCAGCCGCGCTGCTGGCCGAGGTCATCCACCAGGCCGGCGTGCCGCACGGCGTGTTCAACCTGCTGCACGGCTTCGGCGGCGGCTCCTCCGGCGAATTCCTCACCCGCCACGAAGGCATCGACGCCATCACGTTCACCGGCGAGTCCAGGACCGGCAGCACCATCATGCGTGCGGTGGCCGATGGCGTGAAGGAAATCTCCTTCGAGCTCGGCGGCAAGAACGCCGCGGTTGTGTTCGCCGACGCCGATTTCGACGCCGCGGTGGCGGGCGTGCTGCGCTCGTCCTTTACCAACGCTGGCCAGGTTTGCCTGTGCTCCGAGCGCGTGTTTGTCGAGCGGCCGATCTTCGACGCCTTCGTGGCAGCGCTCAAGACACGCACGCAAGCGCTCAAGCTCGGCTACCCCGGCGACGATGGCGTGGACATGGGTCCGCTGATCTCGCGCGGCCACCGCGACAAGGTGGCGTCGTATTTCCGCCTCGCGGTGGAAGAAGGCGCCACCGTGGTCTGCGGCGGCAACGTGCCGCTGTTCGGCGATGCGCGTGACGAAGGCGCGTACGTGATGCCCACCATCTGGACCGGCCTGCCCGACAGCGCGCGCTGCGTCACCGAGGAAATCTTCGGCCCGGTCTGCCATATCGCCCCCTTCGACAGCGAAGAGGAAGTCGTCGCGCGCGTCAACGACAGCGCCTATGGCCTGGCCTGCGCGCTGTGGACCACCAACCTGACACGCGCCCACCGCGTGGCACGCCAGGTGCGCGTGGGCCTGACCTGGGTCAACACCTGGTACCTGCGCGACCTGCGCACGCCCTTCGGCGGCGTCGGGCTCTCGGGCCTGGGCCGCGAAGGCGGCCGCCACTCGCTCGACTTCTACTCGGAAGTGGCGAACATCTGCATCAAGCTCTGAGCCATGACCAACGAGACCAAGCAATCATCCAACGCCAGCGCCGCCATCCGCGCCGCCGCCGACCTGCTGTGGCAGGCGCATGCCAGGCATGCGCCGTGCGCGCCGGTGCGCACGCTGATCGGCGAGACCGATCCGCAGGCGGCCTATCAGGTGCAGGAGATCAACACGCTGCGCTGGCTCGCCGAAGGCCGCCGCCTGGTGGGCCGCAAGATCGGCCTGACCTCGCGCGCCGTGCAGCAACAGCTGGGCGTGGGCGAGCCGGATTTCGGCATGCTGTTCGCCGACATGGCCGTGGCCGAGGGCGAGGAGATTGACCTGCGCCGTGTGCTGCAGCCCAAGATCGAAGCCGAGATCGCGCTGGTGCTGGCGCATCCGCTCCCGCATGAGCGCCACACCATCGCCGACCTGATCCGCGCCACCGCCTACGCCCTGCCCGCTGCCGAGATCGTCGGCAGCCGCGTGGCCAGCTGGGATATCCGCCTGGCCGACACGATTGCCGACAACGCATCCAGCGGCCTGTTCGCGCTCGGCTCGCGCCCCGTCAAGCTGGCGGACCTGGACCTCATCGGCTGCGGCATGGTGATGGAGCGCCGCGGCCAACAGGTTTCGCTCGGCACCGGCGCCGCCTGCCTCGGCAACCCGCTCAACGCGGCGCTGTGGCTGGCCGACACCATGGTGCGCGTGGGCCGTCCGCTGCAAGCCGGCGACATCGTCATGACCGGCGCGCTGGGCCCGATGGTGCCGGTTGCCGCCGGCGACGTCTTCGACCTGGAGATCGAAGGGCTGGGACGCCTGTCCACGCGCTTCGCCCCGGCCAACAAGGAGCCCTCCGCATGAGCACGAGCATAAGCAAGCCATCCCGGACGCGCCTGCGCGCAGCCATCATCGGCTCCGGCAATATCGGCACCGACCTGATGATCAAGATCCTGCGCCACGGCCGGCACCTGGAAGTCGGCGCCATGGTCGGCATCGACGCCGCCTCCGACGGCCTCGCCCGCGCGCAGCGCCTCGGCGTGCCCACCACGCATGAAGGCATCGAAGGGCTGCTTGGCATGCCCGGCTTCGCGGACATCCGCGTAGCCTTCGATGCCACCTCGGCCGGCGCCCATATGCATCACAATGCCGTGCTGCAGAAGCACGGCATCCAGGTGATCGACCTCACGCCGGCGGCAATCGGCCCGTATGTGGTGCCGGTGGTCAACCTGGACGCCCACCTCAACGCGCCCAACATCAATATGGTCACCTGCGGCGGGCAGGCCACGATTCCCATCGTGCGTGCCGTGTCGCAAGTCGCGCCGGTGCGCTACGCTGAAATCGTCGCGTCCATCGCCAGCCGCTCGGCCGGCCCGGGGACGCGCGCCAATATCGACGAGTTCACGGAGACCACCGCCAACGCGATCGTGGAAGTGGGCGGCGCCGCGCGCGGCAAGGCCATCATCGTGCTGAACCCGGCGGAGCCGCCGCTGCTGATGCGCGACACGGTGTTCTGCCTGACCGCGGCCGATGCCGACCAGGACGCCATCCGCGCTTCGGTCGAGCGCATGGTGGCGCAGGTGGCCGCCTATGTGCCCGGCTACCAGCTCAAGCAGCAAGTGCAGTTCGAGCGCATCGACCCGGCCCGCCCGCTCACGCTGCCGGGCATCGGCCGCCTGGCCGGCCTCAAGGTCTCGGTGTTCCTGGAAGTAGAAGGCGCCGCGCACTACCTGCCGGCCTACGCCGGCAATCTCGACATCATGACGTCCGCCGCGCTGGCCGCCGCCGAGCGCGTGGCCGAGCATAAGCTGGCGCGTGCGCAAGGAGCAACGCAATGACCGCAGCACAACATCCCGCAGGCAAGGCCATGAAGAAAGTCTACGTGTCGGACGTGACGCTGCGCGACGGCATGCACGCCATCCGCCATCAATACAGCCTGCCGCAAGCCGTGGCCATTGCCCGCGCGCTGGACGCGGCACGCGTGGACAGCATCGAGGTGGCCCACGGCGACGGCCTCAACGGCTCGAGCTTCAATTATGGCTTTGGCGCGCACACCGATCTTGAATGGATCGCCGCGGTGGCAGCGGAGCTCAAGCACGCACGCGTGGCCACGCTGCTGCTGCCCGGCATCGGCACCATCCACGACCTGCGCGCGGCCTACGATGCCGGTGCGCGTACCGTGCGCGTCGCCACCCACTGCACCGAGGCCGACATCTCGCGCCAGCATATCGAGTACGCGCGCAAGCTCGGCATGGATACCGTGGGCTTCCTGATGATGTCGCACATGACCACGCCGGCGGCGCTGGCGCGGCAAGCCAGGCTGATGGAGTCCTACGGCGCGCAATGCGTGTACGTGGTGGACTCCGGCGGCGCGCTGTCGATGCGCGACGTGGCCGAGCGCTTCGATGCGTTCAAGCAAATGCTCGATCCCGCCACCGAGACCGGCATGCACGCCCACCACAACCTGTCGCTCGGCGTAGCCAACTCCATGGTGGCGCTGGAGCACGGCTGCGACCGCGTGGACGCCTCGCTCGCCGGCATGGGCGCGGGTGCGGGCAACGCACCGCTGGAAGTCTTTATCGCGGCGATCGACCGCGCGGGGTATCCGCACGGCACCGACCTCTACGCACTGATGGACGCCGCGGACGACCTGGTTCGCCCGCTGCAGGACCGCCCCGTGCGCGTCGACCGCGAAACGCTGGCGCTGGGCTATGCCGGCGTGTACTCCAGCTTCCTGCGCCACGCCGAGGCGGCCTCGGCGCGCTACGGCATCGCCACCGTCGACATCCTGGTCGAGCTCGGACGCCGCCGCATGGTCGGCGGACAGGAAGACATGATCGTGGACGTGGCGCTGGACCTGTTGCGCCAGCGCGATCCCGCCGCCGATCCCACCAACAACCCGATCGCGAGTGCCGCATGATTGCCGATCAGATTACCCAGTACGCCACCCGCCTCGACGACGCCGCGCGCCAGCGTGAAGCCATCGACCCGCCAGGTGGAGCCACGCCCTATTCCATCGCCGACGCCTACGCCATCCAGGCCAGCGCCATCGCGCTGCGCCACGCGCGCGGCGAGCAACCGATCGGCATCAAGCTCGGCTTCACCAGCCGCGCCAAGATGGTCCAGATGGGCGTGGACAGCCTGATCTGGGGCCAGCTCACCGATGCCATGCTGTGCGAGGAAGGCGCCGTGCTCGCGCTCGATGCCTTTATCCATCCGCGCATCGAGCCCGAGGTGTGCTTCCTGACATCGCGCGATATCGCCGGCCCGCTCACCTTGCTCGATGCCGGCGGCTACATCGAGGCGGTGGCCCCGGCCATGGAGATCATCGACTCGCGCTATCGCGACTTCAAGTTCTCGCTGGCCGACGTGGTCGCCGACAACTGCTCGTCCGCCGCGCTGGTGGTGGGGCCGTGGTCGCGCCCGGACTGCACGCTGGCCAACCGCGGCGTGCAGCTCGAGATCGATGGCCGCGCGGCGCAGCTCGGCACCACCGCGGCCATCCTCGGCAACCCGCTGCGCGCGCTGGTGCAGGCTTCGCAGCTGCTGGCGCAGGCCGGCATGGTGCTGCCGGCCGGCTCGCTGATCATGGCCGGCGCTGCCACCGCGGCCGAGCCGCTGCGTCCCGGCTGCCACGTGCGCACCCGCGTGAGCGGGCTGGGGCAAGTCGAACTGAGCACACGCTGACCACCGGAGACCACGCATGACCACGCTTTCCAAAGTCCTGACCGGCAAGGCCATCCCGCGCGGCCGCTTCCCGCACGTGAAGCGGGCCGGCGACTTCCTGTTTGTCTCGGGCACCAGCTCGCGCCGTGCGGACAACAGCTTCGCCGGCGCCAGCGCCGACGCCATGGGCGTGACCGCGCTCGACATCCGCGAGCAGACGCGCGCCGTGATCCTCAATATCCGCGAGATCCTGCAAAGCGTCGGCTGCGATCTGTCCGACCTGGTGGAGATCACCACCTTTCTCGTCAACATGAACGATTTCGGCGGCTACAACGAGGTCTACGGCGACTACTTCGACTACGACGGCCCGACCCGCACCACCGTAGCCGTGCACCAGTTGCCGCACCCGCATCTGCTCATCGAGATCAAGGCCGTGGCCTACCAGCCGCTGCCGCGCTGATGCATTGATGCATTGATGCGCTGATGCACTGACAAGCCCGGCATCGCAACCGCAACCTCACCCGCACAAGAGACTCGCGCCATGTTCACCTACGGCATGCCCCTCAACTTCCCGCGCTGGCTGGACGAGCACGCGCACCTGCTCAAGCCGCCCGTGGGCAACCAGCAGGTCTGGCAGGACGCCGACACCATCGTCACGGTGGTGGGCGGCCCCAACCAGCGCACGGATTTCCATGACGATCCGCTCGAAGAATTTTTCTACCAGTTCAAGGGCAATGCCTGGCTGGACATCATGGACCGCGGCAAGCGCGAGCGCGTCGACCTCAAGGAGGGCGACATGTTCCTGTTGCCCGCGCACGTGCGGCATTCCCCGCAACGCCCGGAGGCCGACAGCCGCTGCCTGGTGATCGAGCGCCAGCGCCCCGAAGGCATGGTGGACGGCTTCGAATGGTATTGCCCCGCGTGCAGCGCGCTGGTGCACCGCGTGGAGGTGCAGCTCAAGAGCATCGTCACCGACCTGCCGCCGCTGTTTGCCGGCTTTTACGACAACGCAGCGCTGCGCCGCTGCGGGCAATGCGGCACGGTGCATCCGGGCCGGGCCTCGGCACCGGCCGCGCAAGCACCGGCCAGCAAGGAGCCGCAACAATGAGCGCCCGTTTCGTGGTCGATATCCACAGCCACTTCTTCCCGCCCATCACCCGCCAGGAGGCCGCTGCGCTTGACCCCGTCGCCGCGCCCTGGCTGCAGACCAATGGCACTGACACGGCCATGATCATGACCGGCGACCAGCCGTTCCGCCCGGTCTACTCGGCGCTGTGGGACCCCGCGCGCCGCATCGAGGAAATGGACCGCTGCGGTGTCGACATCCAGTTGATGTGCGCCACGCCCGTGATGTTCGGCTACCGCTATCCGGCGGACGTCGCGGTGCCCTGGTCGCAGCGCATGAACGACTACGCGCTGGCACTCTGCGCGCACCGTCCCGCGCGGCTCAAGGCACTGGCCCAGGTGCCGCTGCAGGATATCGACGCCGCCTGCCGCGAAGCCTCGCGCGCCAAGGCCGGCGGCCATGTCGGCGTGCAGATCGGCAACCACCTCGGCGACCGCGATCTCGACGACGAAGGCCTGATCACCTTCCTCATCCACTGCGCCAACGAAGGCATTCCCGTACTGGTACACCCGTGGGACATGATGGGCGCCCCGCGCATGAAAAAGTGGATGCTGCCGTGGCTGGTGTCCATGCCGGCGGAAACGCAGCTCGGCATCCTGTCGCTGATCCTGTCCGGCGCGTTCGAGCGCATCCCGGCCTCGCTCAAGCTGTGCTTCGCGCATGGCGGCGGCAGCTTCGCCTTCCTGCTCGGCCGCGTCGACAACGCCTGGCGCCATCGCGACATCGTGCGTGAAGACTGCCCGCACCCGCCCTCGTCGTATGTCAACCGCTTCTTCGTGGACTCCGCCGTGTTCGACCCGCGCGCGCTCAAGCTGCTGGTCGACGTGATGGGCGAGGACCGGGTGATGCTGGGTTCTGACTACCCCTATCCGCTCGGCGAGCAACAGGTCGGCGCGCTGATCCGCGAGAGCGATCTTGCCGAGGCCGCCCGCCGTCGCCTGCTCGGCGGCAATGCCGCAAGCTTCTTCGGGCTCGGCGGTGACCTCGCTGCGCACGGCTGAAGGCACAAATTGCGAAATTTCCGCACCGTTGGCGCGACGCTTCCCTGCGTAGCGCGCTCCCGCGTGGCTTAGACTGCGGATGCAGCAAACCCGAACGAGAGAAATGTCGCCAACACTGCCAGGCAACACGGCCGCGGCGTAAAAAACCAAGGAGGAGACATGAATCAGATCCACGGACGCGGGAGCGCGGAAAGCAGCTTCCAGCAAATTGTCCAACGCGAGAAAGGCCTGCACCGCACCCTGAAGCCCGGCCAGCTGGCGATGATCGCCATTGGCGGCGCCATCGGCACGGGCCTGTTCATGGGCAGCGGCTTTGCCATCGGCTTCGCCGGCCCCGGCGTGCTGCTCAGCTATGCCATCGGCGCGCTGGTCACGCTGCTGCTGATGGGCTGCCTGGCCGAGATGACGGTAGCCCACCCCACCTCCGGCTCCTTCGGCGCGTACGCCGAGCACTATGTCAGCCCGCTCGCCGGCTTCCTGGTGCGCTACGCCTACTGGGCCTCCATCGTGCTCGCGGTCGGCACCGAAGTCACCGCCGTGGCGCTCTACATGGGCTACTGGTTCCCGCAGGTGCCCGCCTGGTTCTGGATCGTCTCGTTCTCCGCCGCGCTGATCCTGATCAACCTGGTCGGCGTAGGCATCTTCGGCGCCGTCGAATACCTGTTCTCGATGGTCAAGATCATCGCCATCGTCGCCTTTATCCTGGTGGCCGCCTACATCGTCTTTGGCGCGCCCGGCAGCACCGGCAGCGGCGCGGCCGGCGCCGGCTTCCACCACTACACGGCGCACGGCGGCTTCCTGCCAAACGGCCTGTGGGGCATGTGGGTCGCGGTGATCGTCTCGATCTTCAGCTACCTCAGCATCGAGATGATCGCGGTCGCCGCCGGCGAAGCCCAGGACCCCGAGCGCGCCGTGCTGCAAGCCTTCCGCTCCACCATGATCCGGCTCGGCCTGTTCTATCTGCTCACGCTCGCACTGATGCTCGCCATCGTCCCCTGGAACCAGGCCGGCGCGCAAAAAAGCCCCTTCGTCCAGGTGATGGAAGCCATCCACGTGCCGGGCGCCGCCGCCATCATCAACTTCGTCGTGCTGATCGCCGCGCTGTCCGCCATGAACAGCCAGCTCTACATCACCACCCGCACCATGTTCAGCCTGGCCCGCGCAGGACAAGCCCCACGCAGCTTCGGCGAAGTCAGCCAGCGCGGCATCCCCGTGCGCGCGCTGCTGCTCTCCAGCATCGGCATCGCGCTGGCCACCGGGCTCAACGTGTTCTACCCCGGCGACGCCTTCCTGCTGATGATGGCCATCTCCATGTTCGGCGCCCTCTTCACCTGGTTCATGATCTTCGTCACCCACTACCGCTTCCGCCGCCAATGGACTGCCGCAGGCAACCGCCCCCTGGCCTTCCGCATGCGCGGCTTCCCCGTGCTCACGCTGCTAGGCGCAGGCATGCTGCTGGCCATCATGCTGACCACCCTGTTCACCGAAGCCTTCCGCATGACGCTGCTCACTGGCATCCCCTTCCTGGCGGTGCTCAGCGTGGCCTACCTGCTCCGGTTCCGCCATCGCACCGAGCCCGCGCCACTGCCCGCCAACGACGCCGCCTAAATGACCGCGCCGCCACCCGGCGGCGCGCCCGCGGGGATTCCCGGCAAAAATTCTGCACCGGGGCTTCCCAGCAAAAAAAAACGCTGCTATGATTGCGGGCTTCATCCAGTTGTTGACGGATGGTGGGCCGAAGTAGCTCAGTCGGTAGAGCAGCTCATTCGTAATGAGAAGGTCGGGGGTTCGATTCCTCTCTTCGGCACCATAAGAATCCCAAAGTTTGACCAGCATTGCCTAGAAACCCAGACAGCGTAACGCTCTCTGGGTTTTTTGTTGCCCGCCGTTTGCAAACTTTGCCCAGCGTCCACCCCATTTTTGGGGTGCCGGCGCCAAGCCGTCACGGGTCAATTTCCGCCACGTCTCGCGGCTGACCGGCAGGAACGGCTGGAGCTGCTTGAAACGGGAGAAGCCATCCCGCAGCAAGACAATCCCCTGGGATTGCGCCTCGGGTGGCTTGGCCTCATTTGTGGCGGCTTGGTGTTGGGCTTCGCTATGCTGCGCAACGGCAGCTCTGCGCGCCGGCTTGTTCTTGGTGGTTAGTATCGGGCCGGAAGACGTATAGATCGTGTTCAGTTTCGGCATTCAATCTCGAGCGCCATGGAGGAACCGCACCGGTTGTGCGGGCCATCTCGGCGTAGAGGCGCTGCCTCGTACAGCCTGGGCGCGATTCTATGAGGCCTTTCACTGAAATTCTCAAATCGACACGCCTAAATTCAGGTCCCCGGGAGGCGCATGAGCACAACCGGCGCGGCGCGTGAACTTGCTGTCTCTTTTCCACGCGACCCGACCGCGTCACCCTCCTATTAGACACTCGTGTCTTACGCGATTCATTGTTCGGGATCACCGTCAAACCCAATCCAGTAGCCGGTTTCTGGATTCCTCTAGTTCCGTCTATTGTCTAACAGCGGGTATGCCGCGGTGACGCCAGCCGCCATTGCAGGAACATGCCGCCCCCATATCCGTCCGGCTTCCTGCGCCGCCATTCCTTGGTACCATCCAGCCCCAGACTCGCACACAAGCCAAGATGCGCTTCGCTTCCTGCAACGGAATCCATGGAGATCATGCTGTGAAATACAAGAAGGTGTTGGCAGCAATGGCCTGCCTGGTATCAGCGGCTTGCACTACCCCCGCGCCATCTGCTAGCCGACAGATGTCGACGTATGACATGGACACCGAATACACGGTTGAATACGTTCCGGACGGCTTCACCCTCATGGTCAACTATCGCTATCAGCAGTTCACCGTGCGATCTAGCGCGGCGGAGACGGCGTGCAAGGCAGCGCTTACCACCGTGGCCAACAGCCTGGCCGAGCGCCGGCAACGGCAGATCGAGCCGGTCAACGAACAGCTCATCAAGCTCACTACCAGCAGGAGCTGGTCCGGCAAGGTGGCCGCCTGCTCTGCCTCCGCGCCGATAGTCTGGAAACGCTGACATCGGGGCAACAGGCCCATTTGGGACGTGCCCGGCCCAGAGGGGTTGCAGCCGAGGGCAGACCTTCTGGAGTGGCGTCAGCGCGCCGACGATGGCGCGCTGCAGATAGTGCGCTCCCATCTGTCCTTGACCTTGGCCTCTTCGACCGTCTGCCACTGCATATTGCTTGGCGCGTCGGTCCCGCAATGACAGAGGGGGATGACGTGGTCGACAACGTACCCCGGGCATGGCCCAGAGCGGACGCCGTTGGCCGGACAGGGATTGAGCCGCTTGAATTCCGCGACGGCCGTATGGCTACGGGTGATCCTGCCCAGCGCATCCCTCTGTGGTGAACAGAGACTTGGCGCCGGTGGCCCCGTACAAGCAGAGATGAGAGCAACCGCGAAGAGGATGAGCACACGGCAATTCATCGGGCCGTCTCAAGTAGGGGCACCGCCTGCACGGCCCTCACCATCCGCGCGGGCCATGTGTGAGAGCGTCAAATCTATGGTGATGGCGGCGCTGGCCGAGCTGGCGCTGCTCGCCGGGCATGAGGTCAGGCTGAAGGCGGCGATGGGGGCGTCCAGGTAGGCCGCGTAGGGTGACGCAAGACGGCCCGCACCGTCCCGCGTACTCGCCTCACTTGGCGCGAGGCGTTGCGTAGGGCGTAACGAGTTCAAAGCAATCAAAAAGCGCTGCAGACTTTTTTGCCTTGAAATCAATGGCATGAACCTCGATGCATTTGTATGCGCTTTCGCCCCTTTGAAGGAAGAACGTTTCGGTTGATACCCCATTTGGAGACGAGTCGCTCGTAACCGCGGCAATGCCGTAACCACGTCCAACAAGCTCAGATAGCGACAACCCAACGCGCTGCCATTGGCTGTCAGGCGCTTCAACTGCTTGAGCGGATAGCGCGGCAGTAGCGAGGAAATAGAAAGCGATACCGAGGGTTTTCATTGTGAAGTCGCGGTTGATTCCATCTGGGATGCGGTCATGGCGCCATCCGTCGTGGCGAGAGCGCCGCCACCTCAGTCGCCATCATATCCGCGGGGAGCGGCAGCCTCAAATCTGAGGGGCACCCGGCGTGACGAGCGCGCTGCGGAGCAGGTGAAGCGGTTAACGGATCAGGAGAACGAGGGGACGGGCCTTACTGACTCAGGTGGGCGCGAGGCTGTACCGGCTGGGCGTGAACGAGCGGGTGATGGCGACGTGCAAGAAATGAAGCGACACGGCTCAGCGACCGCGGCCACCTCCGCGCCCGCCGTGGCGTCCCCCGCCATGGCCACCGCCGCCGAAGAAAACCGCACCGCCATAAATTCCAGGCCACCAACCGTAGTTGTAATAGGGGCCATAGGGGTAGGCTGGATAGTAAGGCTCGTAGGGATAGGCGCCATAGGCCGGGTAGCCATAGCCATCATAAGCAGGCACTACCACGCAACCGGTCAGCAATAAGGCCACGCAGATTGTGAGGTTTCTGATACATGTGCTCATCGCGGCCTCCTGGCGCGCCTGAGCAGTTAGACACGAATTTCCGCTGCCCATTCCAAGAACTAGCCCGGTCCGATGCCTCTGGCAAAGGTGTTTCACCCGCGGCCCCTCTTCGGGTTTGACGGCGCCTTGCCAACCTTTGGCAACAGTGGCGAAAGAATCACTCGTTATGGGGTACTGCGTGAAATTGGGGGTATGCAACGGGGTATGAATCGCACCTATCGCCACTAGATCCCTTATTTCATGCCGGATTATGGAAGTTTTTCGATTCCTCTCTTCCCATAAGAATTCCAAAGTTTGACCAGCATTGTTAAAAACCCGGACAGCCACAAAGGCTCTCCGGGTTTTTTGTTTCCGGCGATGCGGGGACCGCGCATTCAGCACAAGCCCCGGAACCGGCTCCCCTGCGGCACCCGCCTCCGCGACGCCAGAAAATACCCGGTCGCCACCATCGACTCCACCAGCGCACAGCCATAGAACCCCGGTCATCCCACGCCGTACGACGACGCGTTCTCGCAATACGCAAGATACCCTCCGCGTTCCCCCACACCGCCCACGTTACGTAACGCGTAACAGCGGCGTAACACTGCCGCGCCATCCCCCGCGCAGCGTCCCACGGCATCCGCCCTATTCCCCGTCATAGGCAAATCGCCCGCAACCCCTTATCTGGCGCGGCTTCCAACCTGATCGCATCCGCCCCTCGCCACCACTGCGCCGCGTCGGCTAGCGCCTTCGGCCAGATGGCACGGCGATTGCGCTAGTCCTTGTCATTCACGCGCGGGCGCGCGGCGCCATGCCGCTGCCACTCGGGGAGCCCTGTCGCGCGCCGCGCGCGCCGGCAGGGACTTGCATGACGGGCCACGACGAATGAGAGATCAAATGACATCAGTTTTCAGCAGCGAGGAGTTGGACGCGTATTTCTCGTCGTACGCCGGCATGGAGGGGGGGAACATCGGCGCGGCTGTCTGGATATGCGATAAGGAGCCGCACCTGCTTGCGTCTTCGCCGGGTGCCTCGCTGGCGCCTGTGCATGAGCCGCCTGCCTGGGACAGCGCATTCCGCGAGCGCCACCGGCACGACATGCCGCGCTGGCAAACGCACCAGCGCCTCGCCCGCATCATGGCGGCGACGCGCGCGGCCACGCTGCGTGAAACCATGCCGGGGCTGGACTGGCGCAGCTACTTCGACCAATACCTCTACGCGCCGCGTGGCTGGGAGTTCAAGATCAATCTCTACCCCCTGCCCAAGCCGCAGCAGATGGACCTGTCGCAGATCGAGACCTTTCGCCGCAATCCGTGCCTCAGCCCGAACTGGCGCTATGTGGAATTCTGCCGCCAGGGCGGGCGCTTCCGCTTTATCGCGGCGCAGCGCCAGCGCATGCGTCCCAAGGTGATTCTCTGCACAGGGCAGGCCGAGGAAGAGGAATTCCTGCTGGCGTTCGGCTTCCAGGGCGTGCCCTGCACGGAGCATCGCCTGCAGCCGGCGGATCTCGTCAAGACGCTGCGCGTGTATTCGCACGAGGGCACCCACCTGGTCATCTGCCCGAAGGTGGGCGGGCCGACCGGCATCAACTCGGACACGCTGCTCGATGCGATGGGCGCCTTCCTGTCGGTCTGGCTCGACCCATCGGATTTTCCGGATGTGCGCGCGCAAGCCATGCGTGCGGCGCCGCCCGCCGGCACCGCGCACCTGGCCTGGCGCGCGATGACGCACAGCCCGGCTAGTTCCGTCAGCGCGTCTCCGGTATGACCCAAGCGCCGCAGCCTCTGTCGCGGCGCTCGCCTGCCCGCATCGTCAAACGCGTGTTTGCCTGATTGCGCCATGCCCTGGCGCTGCCGCCTGGCAGCCGCCAGCGGCATACCAACCCTCCCGCCCCCGCCTGCCTGCGCAAGCTCGCGCAATGTCCCGTTTTTTCCGGAAGGTTGATATCCGCTGCCCTCCAATCCCCTCGATAGGCTTACGGCTTTCGATTGATTGAATCCCACGCGCCGAAGCACCAGACTGGTAACACGATAAATACAAAACCGGCCCGCCGATCCAATGGCCGCCGGGACTGATGACGAAGCGGCCGCGCAGTACGCGGCACGCGTTCGCACTTGCCACGCAACCGGGGAACATCATGCACATCGCCGCCACCTAGGGCCGCCGGCGCCACGCCGGACTCGCGCAGGATGGCTGCGCCCGCACGCCGATTCGCGTCGCGTCCAGCCAGCTCCCAGCCAAGACAATCGACAAGGAAGCGGCCATGGATGCTTATCCAGTTCCTGGCGCGGCGAGGTATCGCCTTTTTCCGCGCAAGCTCCTGATGGTGTTTGCGCTAGGCGCATCCCTGTGGGCCGTCACCGCTCGCGCGGATGACAGCACGCCGCCAGACACCCCGGCAGATTCGGCACAGGCTACGCCGGCGCCCGCCTTCAGCCCCCAGGTCTGGTTGAACGCCGGGTTTTTCTCTTACCACTTCAATCATGCGGCGCACTACAACGCGGCCAACTGGGGCTTCGGCGCGGATGTCCGCATCACCGAGGATTTCACTTTGTCGGCCGGCGAGTACCGCAACAGCATGCGCTTTCACTCCACCTATGCGACCGTCACCTGGCAGCCTTTGCATCTTGGCCCGGTGCGGATCGGTGCCGCGGCGGGCGCGGTGCGGGGGTATCCGGATGTCAATAACGGTGGATGGTCGCCGATGGCGGCACCCGTTATCAGCATCGAGTATGGGCGTGTGGGCGCGAACCTGATCTACGTGCCGACGATGCGGGGGAAGGTGGATGGCTGCATCTCGCTGCAGATCAAGATCCGGGTCTGGTAGGCGAAAGCCGTGGTGGGACGGTGGGGAAGGCGAGGAAAAAAAAGCGCCGCATGCAAGAGCATGCAGCGCCACGGAAGGAGGACCAAGGGATTAGGCCCTCTCGGGAAAACCACCCCCGGGGAGAGAGCGGTAAGTGGTTACTGTAGCGAGCGAACTCGCATCGGCCTACCAGCCACTTCCCAATGCATGTGGAGAAATTTCCGCAAACACTTGCGCCCCGGCTTATGGCTTGAACGTATCGCCCAGCACCACGCCTTCACGACGCGGATCGGCCCCGCCGACCAGCGCCGTCGACCCGCCCACGGTGGTGCGGATGATCGCGCTCAAGCCGCTCGACTGCGCCGTCACGTTGACCACGTGGCCGAGCCCGCGCAGGCCCTTGACCAGCGGATCGTTGTCGCCGGCCAGGCCGCCGGCCGGCTTGGTGGCATCCACGTTGGGATGCTCGCCGCCGACCATCATGCCGCTGGTGGCGCTGTTTGAGCCACCGAAGTCGATCATCGACACGGCCTGCTGCGCGTCCATCTTCCAGTCCAGCACGCCCACCAGGGTCTTGGCTACGTACTGGATGATGCTGGCGCCGCCCGGCGAACCGGTGGTCATGTAGAAGTCGCCGCGCGAGCCGTCGGCATTGCGCTTGAACACCAGCGTGGGCGCCATCGAGCTGCGCGGGCGCTTGCCCGGCTGCACGCGGTTGGCGATCGGCACGCCGCCGGCGTCGGCCGGTGCCGCGTTGAAGTCGGTCAGCTGGTTGTTGAGCAGGAAGCCGTTGGTGAAGTGATACGAGCCGAGGCCGGCCTCGATGGTGGTGGTCATGGAGACGACGTTGCCGTACTTGTCGGTCAGCGACAGGTGCGTGGTGCCGTGCTCGTTGATGACCGACGGGGCCAGCGGCACAGCGCCGAGGTCCCCCGCGGCGACCGGCAGCGTCATGGAGCCCACCGTGCTGATCAGGTCCGCCCGCTTGCGCAGGTAAGGCTTGTTCAGCATGCTTTCCCAACTGCCGCCCGGCAGGCCGATGAAGTCGGTGTCCGCCACATACTTGTTGCGGTCGGCATAGGCCAGGTTGCCTGCCTCGGCCATCAGGTGGACGCCGAGCACGTTCGGGCGGCCGCCGTTCTTGTCCAAGTTCGACGGCGCATAGCGCGACATCTCGTAGTTCTCGACGATGCCCAGGATCTGCGCCACCGCGATGCCGCCGGACGACGGCGGCGGCATGCCGCAGATCTCGTACTCGCGATAGGTCGTGCAGACCGCCTTGCGCTTCTTGGCGACGTAACTCTCCAGGTCGGCCAGCGTGGTCAGGCCCGGCGTGGCGGTGCCGCCGTAAGTGTTCTGGATCTTGGCGACGATAGCCTGGGCGATCGGGCCGTTCTTGTAGAACGCATCCGCGCCACCGCTGGCGACCGAGGTGAACACATTGGCCAGCGCCGGGTTCTTGATGATGGTGTTGACGGCGCGCGGGGTGCCGTCGGCATTGAGGAAGTATCCGGCCATCTCGGCGTCGCGCTTGATGCTCGGGGCCGTCGTCGGGTTGCTGACCGCCGAGGCGATCGCGGCAGCCATGCGGGGCGGAATCGGGAACCCGTCGGTCGCCAGCTTGATGGCGGGCGAGAACAAGTCCTTCCAGGCCAGCTTGCCGTGCTCGCCGTGCGCCAGCTCCAGCACGCGCAACGTGCCGGGCGTGCCGATGGAGCGGCCGCTGTGCGTCGCGTTAGGCGCCGGCGTGGTCTGGTCGGCGGCGGACTTCCATTGGATATAGTTGCCGTCGGCGGCGGCCGGCGCCATCTCGCGCCCGTCGTAAGCGGTGACCTGCTTGGTGGCCGCGTCGTAGTACATGATGAAGGAGCCGCCGCCGATGCCGGAGGATTGCGGCTCGACCAGGTTCAGCACCATCTGCGCCGCGACTGCGGCGTCCACCGCCGTGCCGCCGTTCTTCAGCACGTCGCAGGCAGCCTTGGTCGAGACCGGGTTGTTGGTCACCGCCATATAGGTCTTGGCATAGACCGTATTCTTGGGCGCATAGCCGGTGGCGATCTCCGGCGCGTTGGGGTCGCCCGGCAGCACCACGGCTTCGCCGCCGGTGGTGCCGTTCAGTTCGCAGCCCGCGACCGCTATCGGGGTCGTTGACGCCGGGGTGGTGGCAACGGGATCGTCGCCGCCGCCGCAGGCGCCCAGGGTCAGCGCCAGAGAGGCGAGCGCGATGGCGCTGAGCCGGGTTGGCGTGGAGCGGGTGCCGGCCGGGTCCATAGGCGAGGTCACCGCTTCGTGAGCAGTTTGTGGCATGTTCTTCCTGTCTTATGTTGAGGCTTCAGAAAATCGACGCTTCCCTCGTCGATCGCCGCAACCGCTGCCGATGGGGAGCGGTTGTGACGAAGGATCAACATAGACTTGCCATTTGCGATACTGAATAGCTACATGTCTGGATTTACAGACAAGTGAACGTGGTTCATACTTGGGAGTGCTGCAAGATGCCTCTCTGACTGTCGGTAGCATTGACGCATTGACGCGTTGACGCTCCGCCCCCCAGTCACACCCCACCCGCCCCAAGCAGCGCAACCGTGCATGCCAGCCCATCCATGCGCCCCGCCGCATCGATCGCACTTTCCAGTTCGCTGAAGGCAAAGGTTTCCAACCGCACCGCATCCAGCGCTAGCTGACCCGAAGCTGCCAGTGCCACCAAGGCAAGGTAGTCGGCGCTCTCGTACATGAAATGGCCGATCAGCTCCCAGTTGTTGCGCAGCATCTCGCCATAGGGAATCGGCAGCGGCACCGTCATGCTGCCCATCAGCACCAGCCGACCGCCGCGCCGCAGGCTCTTGAGTGCGGCGAGCGTGGCGCTGGCATCGCTCGCCTGCCCGACCATGTCAAAGGCCAGGTCCAGCCGGCCGCCCGCGGCTGCGCGGATCGCCTCGGCGTCCGCGTCGGCTTCGCCGTGCAGGATCACCGGCGTCACCCGGCCGCCGCCAAGCGCGGCCAGCCGTTCCAGCGAGGCGGCGCGCCGCCCTAGCGCGACGACCCTGGCAGCACCCATGGCAAGCGCCGCCATCACGGCCGCGCTGCCAAAGTATCCGCTGGCGCCATTGATGGCCACCGTTTCGCCCGCCTGCAGCCTGCCGCGGCGCAGGCCGCCGAATGGCACGACGAACTTGGCCAGCGCCGCCAGCCGCGCGGAGCTCAGGTGGTCGAGTCCGCGCAGCGGAATCAATGTCGAGGCCGGCATCTCGGCCAGCTCGCGTAGCGTGCCGTGAGGGAAAGCGGCGAGCATGGCGGCGCTGCCAGCACTGATGCCGGTCAGCCCGATCAGGGCCTGTTCGGGCTCCGGGCCGGCTTCGCTACTGCGCCAGAGCGGATTCACGGCGACCCGCTGGCCAACCTGCAACGATTGCACGCCTTCGCCCACCGCGGCAATCCGCCCGATGCCGTTGGTGCCGGGGCTGAAAGGCCCCGGCGGATAGGCGTAGGGCAGCGCGCCTTGCAGGTACGCACGGGTATAGCTCAGGAGCGGCACCGCCTCCATCCGCACCACCACTGCGCCTGCTCGCGGCTGCGGCGCAGGCACGTCGCGCAATGCCAGGGCTTGTCCGGGCTGGTCGAGCATCCAGGCCTTCATGCTCGTGTTCAGGTTCATGTCCGTGTTCATTTCCATGTCGTTCTCCTCCGATGAGATGGCGCGCCGATGTGCGAGCACGATTGCACTCTAGGCAGCGCCCACCTATCTTTGAAATCAATTACTGATATCCGACGTATCAACATGATTGATCTCAGAGGCATCGACCTGAACCTGCTGGTCTCGCTGGACACGCTCCTGGCGGAATGTAATGTCACGCGGGCCGCGGCGCGCCTGCACCTGACCCAGCCCGCCGTTTCCACCCAGCTCGCGCGCTTGCGGCATGTCTTTGGCGATCCCTTGCTCATCCCCACGGAAACGGGCCGCGGCATGACGCCAACCGCACTGGCCAACGCATTGGCCGAGCCGCTGCATGCGGCCCTGAAGAACCTGGAATCCGTGGTGCGCCACCGGGCGGCGTTCGACCCGCTGACCGATACGCGGCGCTTTGTGGTGGCGGCCAGCGACAACGCCATTGCCGTGCTCGGGCTACGGCTGATGGAGACCTTGTCGGGGGTGGCGGGCCAGGGCGTGCAGATGGCATTCGTGGCAGCGGATCCCGCCACCATCGGCGCCAGGCTGGATCTGGGCGAAGTGGACCTGCTGATCGGCTCCGAGCGGATGGTGGCGCCGTCGATGAAAGCGAGGAAGCTGCTCGACGAGCGCTTCGTGATGGTCCAGCGCAAGCACCATCCGCGCGGCATGCGCCCGCTGGACCTGGATGCATATTGCGCGCTGGAGCACGTGCTGGTATCCACCAGCGGCGGCAGCTTCCACGGCTACATGGATGAGCAACTGGAGGCGCTGGGGCGGCGGCGCAAGGTGGTGCTATCGGTGCAGACCTTCACCCTGGTGCCGGAACTGCTCAGCCACAGCCACTATGTGGCCACGCTGCCGCGCCGGCTGGCGCAACGCTATGGCGACCGGCTGGACGCCTTTGCGCTGCCCGTCGAGGCGAACGGGTTTTCCTTGTTCGCGGCCTGGCATCCGCGCAACCATGCCGATCCGGCAATCCTCTGGCTACGGGAGAGGATCGCCGCCGTGGCAGATGCAGCCGGAGTGGATTGAAGCACGGCTCAGGCGGCCAGCACCTCGGCCTCGAGCATGCTGCTGATGGCGGCTTCCAGCGTCACAAGGGCTGCTGTCTTGGGCAGGCAGCAGCAGATGCCGTAGCCCATCTCCGGCGGCGGCATGTGCAGCCACATATTGTCCGACAGCAGCAGCACCCGCTGGGCGGGCAGCATGCTGCGCAGCTTGCGCAGCAGGCGCCAGCCGCTGGTCACGTCCTGCGGCATGCCAAACACCAGCAAGCCAGCCTCGCGGATCGTCGTCCCGTGCATGGAGAGATCATCGGGATCCACGCCGTCCACCTGCTCCACGCCAGGCATGCTCTCCAGCATGCGGGCCAGGCCGAGGCGCAGCAGCGCGCATTCGTCGATCACCACCGCCCTGAGCGGCGCCGTGCCGTGCGACGCTAGCGGCAGCCTGGCAACCTGCCGCGCCGACATGGCCGATGGCACGACCGGCGAGATGCCTCGCGAGGTGATGCTGTCTACGCCTGCCCGGCTGGTGAGTGCCATGTCCATGATCCCTCCTGTTGTTTTTCTCTGGAACGGCGCCAGCGGGGACGCCTGACAGGCTACTTTGCAAGGCACGTGCCAGCCGCCGGCGCGGGCTGCCTGGCGGAGCCGGGCTGGCCGCTGCGCCTTGTGGAGCAAGGGATTGGCGCTTGCGCGGAGGCTCGGGCGCCGCGGCCCGGGCGGGGCCAGGGCATGTTACGCGTCACGTAACGTGTTCCGCATCGTGCTCCGTATTGTGTTCCGTGCGGCACATGCAAAACCGCCGCGCAAGAGCGCGGCGGCCGGCGTGCGACGGGACGCAGGGGGACTCAGACCAGCGCGATGCGGTCCTCCACCAGCCGGATGTGGCCGCCCGGCTTGTCCTCCATGATCTTCATCGACTTCTGCCCGATATGCAGGCTGCAACCGCCGTGAATGCGCCGGCTCACCTCGATCACCGCCTCGGGAGACGGGCGAAGCTGCTCGGCAAGCTTGGCGAGCCTGGCATCGAGCGCAATCGAGTCGCGGGTGAGCTTGAACAGCGTGGCGCGCGCCTTCTCGCGCAGGTCGCCCACCGCTTTCTCGGGATTCTTGGCGAAAAAACTGACCAGTTGCTGCACCTTGGCCTGCTCCGCCTCCAACTGGCGGCGCTGGGCCTCGAGCTCGGCCTTCTCGGCTTCGGCATAGGGATTGGTGCCCACCTGCACGGTCGTGGCGGTACCGGCGGAGGCGCCGAGGGTGGCGGTACGCACAGCCAGTTGCGCACGGCAGCGCCCGCCGGTGATGTTGCCCTGGCCACCCTTGGGGCTGCCGGCAATGATGCTGCGCCCGGCGGAGACATCGCTCTGGCGGATGCCGCTTTCCACCTTGACCTCGGTGCCGGCCTCGACCACCGCGCTTTCGATGAAGCGCGCATGCAGCGAGCCCTTGCAGGTCACCCGCGCCAGCGCGACACCCTCGGCGCCTTGATGTGATCCTTGATGTGATCCTTGATGTGCGCCTTGATGTGTGCCCTCGGCCTTGCCAATGATGCCGCCTTTCACCACCACATTGCCGCCCGCCTCCACATGGGCAGCCTCGATGGTGCCGCTGACGATCACGTCGCCGGTCACGCGCACTGTCATGCCGGTCCTGATATCCCCGTTGACGCGCAGCGTGCCGTCGAAGGTGACGTTGCCGGAGTGCATGTCCACCGCTTCCACATCGACCACCGGGCTCACCGACACGCCCTGCGCCAACACGGCCGGCGAGCCGGAGATCGCCGCCACCAGTACCTCGGGATCGGCGGGATCCGGCGCCACGCCGGTCAGGCCGTCCGCAAACGGCGGATCGATGGCCGGCACGGCGGGCACGACCTTGCCGAAGACATCGATGCCGTCGCTGCCCTGGCGGGCCGGGATGCGCCGCATCAGCGGCGTGCCGGGATTCACCAGCAAGAGCGTGCCCAGGTCGCGCAGGTCGATGCGGCCGCTTTCGTCCTCGGCCACCAGCGGCTTGGGAGGGGCCAGCAGGCTCTCGAAGCGCGCTGGCGTGCCAGGCAGCGGCGCGCGTCCAGTGGCAATCTCAAGCCCGTCGCAATAGCCGGCCTCGACCGCGCCACGCAGTGCCGCGCTGTCCGGTTCGGCCTTGACGCCGCGCTCGGCCAGCGCGGCACGGATATCGTCCCGTGTCACCTCGCGCCCGCCCTGCGGCGGCAGCAGGTTGAGCCGCACGCTCAGATTGTCGCTGCTGACGCTGAGATCGAAGTAGCCGTCGGTCAGTTCGCCAATCAGCGCCTCCACGGGCGTCCCCTCGATGGCGCGCTGGCATTGCGCGAGAAAGGCGCCGATTGCGGCGGTATCCAGTTTCGCCTCCGCCCAGCCGCCCCTGGCCAGCGCCTCTTGCAGCGCGGCGCGGTCCGGCGCCATGCGGCCCGGCATGGCAGCATATGCCGCGCGCAGCTGCCGCGCGCTGTCGTCCAGGCTAATCTGCAAGCCGCCGGCCTCTGTGTCTTGTCCCCGGTTTTCCATTCGGTTGTTCCCATGATGGATCGTGTCCGGACGGCTCCGCCCCGTCCTCGGGGTCGTCCGCAATCCCGGCCTCGGCAGTGCCGCGCCGCCGCTGCGCCATGGCGCGGCCGCCCGGTGCCCGTGGCCTGCCAGGCAGGCCCTTGAAGCCGGGGATGTCATTGATGCGCTGCGGGATCTCGGTCCCTTTTGGCGCACACAACACCATCGGCCGATTCGCCGGAAACTTGAGCCGCAGCACCGCCAGCAACCCACCGCCATGGCGAAAAATGTACACTTCTGCCCATCGACGGAACGCCGTGCCGCAATGCCAGAGGATCACAGATGATTGTGCGAGACCGCCCATCGGGACTGAGGTTGTTCCTGGTCCTGCGAGGCTCGATCCTGTCGCGCATCTGGCGCGTGCTGCTGGTGAACTTGCTGGTAGCGGTCGCCGTCACGCTCAGCCACGGCGCGTTCTTCGAGCACAAGGTCACGCTTACGGCCATCCCCTTCACGCTGATCGGCCTGCCGCTGGCCATCTTCCTGGGCTTTCGCAATACCGCCGCCTACGATCGCTTTTGGGAAGGGCGCAAGCTGTGGGGAGAGCTGGTGGTGCGCAGCCAGAACCTGGCACGGCAATGCCTCAGCCTGATCGCGGACAACGTGCCGGACAGCGCCGGCCATAAACCGGCGGGCCTGAGCGACGCGCGCGTGCGCATGATCTCCCGCACGATTGCCTACGCGTACACGCTGCGCAACCGTTTGCGCGGCGCCAGCGCCGCCACCGGCCTGGACCCCGCGTGGCTGCGCCCGGCGGAGCTCGCCGACCTGCAGCGCAGCACCAATGCGCCCGCCTTGCTGATGATGCGCATGGGCGAAGACCTGGGCCAGTGCGTGCGGCAGCACCGCGTCGAGCCCTGCCTCGCCGCCGGCATCGACGACACCTTGTCGGCCATGATGGCCACGGCGGTGGCGTGCGACCGCATCCACAACACGCCCATCCCGTTCTCGTACACGCTGCTGCTGCACCGTACCGCCTACCTGTATTGTTTTTTGCTGCCGTTCGGCCTGGTGGATACCATCGGCTTCGTCACGCCCGTCGTGGTGGCCATCGTGGCCTACACCTTCTTCGGCCTGGATGCGCTGGGCGATGAGCTGGAAGAACCGTTCGGCACCAGTGCCAACGACCTGCCGCTCGATGCGCTCTGCCGCACCATCGAAATCGCCATGAAGGAAGCGCTGGGCGAGACCGCGCTGCCGCCGCCGCTCGTACCTGTGGATTACTGCCTGCTTTAGTGGGCTCTGTTTAGGGGGCTCTGTTTAGGGGGCTGTTCAGGGGGCCTGGCGAGGCGGCGCCGGCATGCGCCGGTTGCACCACTCGCCCGGCCAGGCGCGACTTTCGGTAAACTGCCGCTGTACCGGCGCAGCGTCGTCCGGCTTTGGCGCACGCCTCACCGCTTTTCCCCAGGTTCCAGACATCCCAGATGGCCCAGAAGTCCCCGGCGTCCAAGACGCCCGCCGCACCGGCGCCCAGCCCCCACGAAATCCGTCCCGGCCAGTCCATCGAGCTGCTCAAGGCGCTGCATATCCTCACGCGCGACGGCAAGATGAACCAGGACAGCCGCCGCAAGCTCAAGCAGGTCTACCACCTGTTCCAGTTCATCGAGCCGCTGCTGCAGGACCTCAAGCAAGATCACCCCGACGTGACGCTGGTCGACCACGGCGCTGGCAAGTCCTACCTCGGCTTCATCCTGTACGACCTGTTCTTCAAGGCGCAGCTCGACCAGTCGCACATCTACGGCATCGAGACGCGCGAGGAACTGGTGCGCAGCTCGCAAGAGCTCGCCAGCCGGCTGGATTTCAAGGGCATGTCGTTCCTGAACCTGTCGGTCGCGGATTCGATCACGTCTGACCAGCTTCCGCCCACCATCGATATCGTTACCGCGCTGCACGCCTGCAACACGGCCACGGACGATGCGATCCGCTTCGCGCTGGAAAAGCGCGCCAAGTACATCGTGGTGGTGCCGTGCTGCCAGGCCGAGGTGGCCGGCGTGCTGCGCAAGAACAAGGGCAAGCTGCTGGCCGGCAATCCGCTGACCGAGATCTGGCGCCACCCGCTGCATACGCGCGAGTTCGGCAGCCAGGTGACCAACGTGCTGCGTTGCCTGCAGCTGGAGGCGCACGGCTACCAGGTCAGCGTGACCGAGCTGGTGGGCTGGGAGCATTCGATGAAGAACGAGCTCATCATCGCGCAGTACAAGGACCTGCCGCGCCGCCGCCCGGCCGAGCGGCTGAACGAAGTGCTGCGCACGCTGGGACTGGAAGAGATGGAAGCGCGCTTCTATACGCAGGAGCCGGCTGCCGCCGGCTGAATCTGACTCGCGCCATGCCAACGGCGCGCTGCTGTCCACAAGCTGAAACGCGCCGCTTCGACGGCGCGTTTTTTATGTCCCGCCGGCCTCGGTCATCAGCTTGCGCCAGCCGTCGTGGCCGAGCCGGCGCATGGTTTCCTGGTTGCGCTCGTAGATATCCGACGCATCGGGAAAAGCCGCCACGGCCCGCGCGATGCTGTCCTCGCGCAGCAGGTGCAGGATGGGGTAAGGCGCACGGTTGGTGTAGTTCTCGATGTCGTCCGGCTCGCTGCCGCCGAACTCGTAATGCGGATGGAAGCTGGCAATCTGCAGGATGCCCGCCAGGCGCAGGCTCTTGAGCAAGCGCTCGGCGAAATAGAGGAAATCGTTGTAGTCGAGAAACTCGGCCAGCGCGCGTGGCACGATCAGCAGGGTCGTATCGATCTCGGCAGGGTCGGCATCGGCAAGCGTGCGCAACTCGGTTTCGAGATCGGCGAGCACGCCCTCGGTGTCGGTGGCATCGCTCACCGTATAGCGGATCTGCCGCTTCACGTGCACCGCCTTGGCGAAGGGGCACAGGTTGAGGCCGATCACCGCGCGCTCCAGCCATTGCTGGGTGGCGCCTACGATGGACTGGGTGGATGTCGAAGCGGTGGGCATGGCGATGCGTGACTGCGCTAAACCGCCATTTTACCCCCCCGCCCCGGCGGGCCAAAGGCCAAAGGGCAAAGGGGCTTAGCGGCGCGCCCCGTAGATCTGCCTGGCCAGCGCCTCGGCCTGGCGCATGGCCGCATCGCGCTCGGCCGTGCTCAGCTTTGCGCAGACGTACTCCAGGTTGGCGGTGTCCAGGTCGGTGACGTGGCGCTCGCCGGACAGCACGATCACCTTGCGCCACATGCAGGCCTTGACGCGGTCGCGCTCCAGCCCGAGGCAGCCGGACTGCAGGCAGTACGAGAGGTTGCGCTGGGACAGGAAATCGCCTTTCATCGCCTTTTCCTGCAACCCCTGCGCGGTTTCCTGCGCGAGCGCCGGGTGCACGCCGGCCACGAGGCCCAGCACGACCAGCAAGACCAGAACCAAGGCCCGCGCGGCGGGAAGAGGCAACGACAAGCGGGACGGCAAGGGCATGAGAGGCGCGGGAGACCAGTGGCACGAGGGAAGGGGCGATCTTAGCAGTTGCCCCTGCCCTATATAATCCGATCCGCCGCACCCTGCCTTGCGCCCCTTTGCGTGATCGACCGCCTTGCCCCGGATCCAACCCATGTCTGCACCCGCCGCCTCCCTCCCCGCCGCCAGCGTCGCCGTGATCGGCGGCGGCCCCGCAGGCCTGATGGCGGCCGAGGTACTGGCCGCGCGCGGGTTTCGCGTGGACGTGTATGACGCCATGCCCTCGGTGGGCCGGAAGTTCCTGATGGCCGGGCGCGGAGGCATGAACCTCACGCATTCCGAAGCGGCGCAGCCCTTCCTCGGGCGCTATGGCAAGCGCAGCGCGCAAATCGCACCGCTGCTGGCCGGCTTCGATCCGCAAGCGCTGCGCGGCTGGGTGCACGGCCTCGGCATCGAGACCTTCGTCGGCAGCTCGGGCCGCGTCTTTCCCACCGACATGAAAGCCGCGCCAATGCTGCGCGCGTGGCTGCACCGCCTGCGCGAGGCCGGCGTGCAGTTCCATATGCGCCGTCGCTGGCTGGGCTGGGACGATGCGTCGGGCCAGCTGCGCTTTGCCACGCCCGAGGGCGAGCTGCTGGTCCAGGCCAATGCCACGGTGCTGGCGCTTGGCGGCGGCAGCTGGGCACGCCTGGGTTCCGACGGCGCATGGGTGCCGCTGCTGGCAGCGCGCGGCGTGGACATCGCCCCGTTGCGCCCCGCCAACTGCGGCTTCGATGTCGCCTGGAGCGAGCACTTCCGCACACGTTTTGCCGGCCACCCGCTGAAGGCCGTGGCCATCGGGCTGCGCGAGCGCGATGGCGTGGAGCACTATCGCCAGGGCGAGTTCGTCATCACGGCCGGCGGCATCGAGGGGAGCCTGGTCTATGCGCTGAGCGCACCAATGCGCGACCTGCTCGAAACCACCGGCGAGGCCACGATCCATCTCGACCTGGCGCCGGGCCTGCCGGCCGAACGCGTGGCCGAAGCGGTGCAGCGCCCGCGCGGCGCGCGCTCGCTATCGAGCCACCTGCAGAGCAAGCTGGGCATCACCGGCGTCAAGGCCGGCTTGCTGCGCGAATGCTTGTCAAAGGAAGAATTTGCCGACCCCGCGCGGCTGGCGGCAGCGCTCAAGGCGCTGCCCCTGCGCCTGCTGCGCGCGCGCCCGATCGATGAAGTGATCAGCAGCGCGGGCGGCGTCGCGTTCGAGGCGATGGACGCGCAATTGATGCTGCGCGCCGTGCCGGGCGTGTTCTGCGCCGGCGAGATGCTGGACTGGGAAGCGCCCACCGGCGGCTACCTGCTGACCGCGTGCTTTGCCAGCGGGCGCGCGGCCGGGCTGGGAGCGGCGGCCTGGCTCGAAGCAACCCGGGCTGCCGGGCGCTAAGCCAGCCTGGGCTCGCTCAGGCTGGCTTGCCGTTGACGATGCTCAACGCCACCGCCTCGGCCACTTCGATGCCATCGATGGCCGCGGAGTAAATGCCGCCCGCATAGCCAGCGCCTTCGCCGGCCGGGTACAACCCTTCCACGTTCATGCTCTGGTAATTGTCCTTGCGGCGGATGCGCAGCGGCGACGACGTGCGCGTTTCCACGCCGGTCAGCACCGCGTCATGCATGGCGAAGCCGGCAATCTTCTTGTCCAGTTCGGGCAGCGCTTCGCGGATGGCTTCGATGATGTAGTCGGGCAGCGCGGTGGACAGGTCAGTCGGCGTGACACCCGGCTTGTAAGAGGGCTCGACCGTGCCCATCGCCGTGGACGGCCGGCGCGCGATGAAGTCGCCCACCAGCTGCGCCGGCGCGTTGTAGTTGCGCCCGCCAAGTTCGAAGGCGCGCTCTTCCCAATGGCGCTGGAAGGCGATGCCGGCCAGCGGGCCGCCGGGGAAATCCTCCGGCGTGATGCCCACCACGATGCCGGCATTGGCATTGCGCTCGGCGCGGATGTACTGGCTCATGCCGTTGGTCACCACGCGGCCCGGCTCCGAGGCCGCGGCCACCACCGTGCCGCCCGGGCACATGCAAAAGCTGTAGACCGCGCGGCCATTGCTGGCGTGGTGCACCACCTTGTAGTCCGCGGCGCCCAGCAGCTTGTTGCCGGCGAACTTGCCAAAGCGGCTGCTGTTGATCATGCCCTGCGGATGCTCGATGCGGAAACCCAGCGAGAACGGCTTGGCCTCCATGAACACGCCGCGCTCATGCAGCATCTCGAAGGTATCGCGCGCGCTGTGGCCCACCGCCAGGACGACGTGGTCGGCCTGCAGGTATTCGCCGTTGGACAGCTTGAGGCCGCGCATCTTGCCGCCCTCGATATCCACGTCCTCGACGCGGGTCTCGAAGCGGACCTCGCCGCCCAGCGCGAAAATCTCGGCGCGCATCTTCTCCACCATGCTGACCAGGCGGAAGGTGCCGATGTGCGGGCGCGCGAGATAGAGAATGTCCTCCGGCGCGCCGGCCTTGACGAACTCGTCGAGCACCTTGCGGCCGTAGTGCTTCGGGTCCTTGATCTGGCTGTAGAGCTTGCCGTCGGAGAACGTGCCCGCCCCGCCCTCGCCGAACTGCACGTTCGACTCGGGGTTCAGCACGCTCTTGCGCCACAGGCCGAAGGTGTCCTTGGTGCGCTCGCGCACTTCCTTGCCGCGCTCCAGGATGATGGGCTTGAAGCCCATCTGCGCCAGGATCAGGCCGGCGAGCAAGCCGCACGGGCCCATGCCGATCACCACCGGGCGCAGCGTGGTGCCCGGTGCGGGCGCCTGTGCGACAAAGCGGTAAGCCATGTCCGGCGTCACGCTCCAGTTCGGCTTGCCGGCCATGCGCTTGATCGCCGCGGCTTCGTCCTTCACCGCGATATCGAGGATGTAGGTGAGCTTGATATCGGAGCGCTTGCGGGCATCGTGCGCGCGGCGGTACACGGTGAACCCGGTCAGGCCATCGGCCTTGACACCGAGTTCGGCGAGGCGGGCGAGGACCACGGCCTTGAGATCGCTCTCGGCGTGGTCGAGCGGGAGTTTGACTTCACTTAGACGTAGCATGGGAACCTGGAATTCTGCGGCCGGTGGGTCGGCCCTGGAAGGGGCGCGGACTGCACTCTGGTTGAGCGTCGGGCTGGCCGGACCGCAATTTTATCGTTTTTAGCGCCAGGGTCCGCATTCTCTGCCACGAGCGCGCGAAATTGTGAGATCTTCCGCACCCCGGCAAGATAACCAGCAAGGAAGAAAGATGATCGACGCACTAGTCAGCGGCCGGCTCCACGGCCACGCCAGCGAACGTTCCGGCCAGGGCGGCAGCCAGTACGTGACCGCCAAGCTCAAGGCAGCGATCAACGATGGCGACACCGTCATCGTCAATGTCATCGCGTTTGCCGACAAGGTGCGCGCAGGGCTGCTGGCGCTGGAGGATGGCGAATCGGTCGCGCTGTCAGGCAGCCTCACGCCCAAGGTCTGGACCGACAAGAACGGCGACACGCGGCCCGCCCTGGACCTGGTGGCCCATGCCATGCTGAGCGCGCACGGCCAGCAGGACTGACCACCCCGGGGCGGCCGTCCCGGCCAGGTGCGCGCGAGGCCTGCGCTGGCTCATCCCCTTCGTAGCGCGCCCTCTGTTCATGCCTGCGCCGGCCGCAGCCAGCGGGTCCACCAGGGCCCGGCCGCGGGTGCCTGCAGCCCCAGCGTGGCCGCCTGCCAGGCCAGCATTTCCACCCAGCCTGCCGACAGCGCCACCTCGCTGCCGGCAGGCAGGCGGCGCGGCTGCCGCCACACGGTGCCGGCCAGCCAGCGCGGCGCCTCGGTGAGTTCGATTTCGCCCTCCAGCACGCACAGGGTCGTGCCGGCCTTGGCATGGAAGCGCAGCACGCGGCCGCTTTCCAGGTCGAGCACCTGCGCCTGCGGCTCAGCGCCAGCCAGCTTGGCGCGCGTGGGCTGGACGTGCTGGACGTTCTGGACAGTGGGGATGATCGGGTCTGAACGATAGTCTTGCATGATGCCGGCTCCCTGGCTTTGACAGGGTTCCAGACTACCGACGCAGATCGGGCCGAAACAGGCACACGCCTCTAGCTTGTGAACCGTAACAGAGGCATAACAGGCCATCTGTTACGATACAGAAGACCCTGATCTGTATCTGTTGCGCCGGCCGCCGCCGCGCCACCATGCTGCATGGAATCCACCCCTCTCTACCGCCAACTTGCCCATCACTACCTGCACGCCATCGAAACGGGCGTTTTGAAGCCGGGGGACCGCGTGCCCTCCGTGCGCACGCTGATGGAGCTGCACGGCGTGAGCCTGTCGACCGCGCTGCAGGCCTGCCGGCAGATGGAAAGCGATGGCCTGCTCGAGGCCAGGCCGCGCTCGGGCTACTTCGTGCGGCACCGCCGGCACAAGCCGCTGGCGCCAATCGAAGAGCCTGCCGCCACGCTGCCCGACCCCGCGCAATACGTGGGCATCCATGAGCGCATCTCCGCCATCACCGCGCGCGGGCGCCAGCAACCGGTCACGGTGAATTTTGCTGGCGCTTGCGGCGCGCCCGCGCTGTACCCGGCGCAAGGCCTGCGCAATGCGGCGGCGCGCGCGCTGCGCCTGCACCCCCAGCTGTTTGGCAGCGCAGCCGACGCCGGCGGCCATCCGGCCTTTCGCGCCGTGCTGGCGCGCAACGCGCTGCTCTCGCGCATCACGGTCGCGCCGGAAGACATCCTGGTGACCCACGGCTGCACCGAGGCGCTCAACCTCGCCCTGCGCGCGGTGGCACAGCCCGGCGACGTGATTGCCGTGGAGTCGCCCACCTACTACGGCCTGCTGCAGATCCTGGAGAGCCTGGGCATGCGCGCGCTGGAGATTCCCAGCAGCCCGCAGACCGGCATCTCGCTTGAAGCGCTGGAGCTGGCCGCGCAGACCTACGACAACATCCGCGCCGTGGTGGTGGTGCCGAACCTGCAGAATCCGCTGGGCAGCATCATGCCGGACGCCAACAAGGCGCAGCTGGTGGCCTGGTGTGATGCGCGCGCCATCGCGCTGATCGAGGACGATTGCTTCTCCGCCCTGGCGGACGGGGACGCGCCGCTGGCCGCCCTCAAGGCCTGGGACCGCAGCGGCGGCGTGATCCATTGTGCCTCGCTGCACAAGATCCTGGCGCCCGGCATGCGGCTGGGATGGATCGCCGCGGGCAAGTGGCAGGCGCGCGTGGAAATGCTCAAGTACAGCCAGTCGCGGCCCAACGAGTTGCTGGCGCAGATGGCGGCGGCCGAGTTCATGGGTTCCGGCGCGTACGAGCGGCACCTGCGGCGCCTGCGCGAGCAATTGCGCAGCCAGCGTGCGCAGGTGGCACAGGCGATTGCCGCCGAGTTTCCCGCCGGCACGCGTGCCTCCAACCCGAACGGCGGCCTGCACCTGTGGGTCGAGCTGCCGGGCTCGGTCCCGTCCGAAGCTGTGTTCGACCAGGCCATGGCGGCGGGCATCCGCGTCGTGCCCGGCGTGATGTTCTCCAACTCCAACCGCTTCGACCATTTCCTGCGGCTCAATTGCGGCACGCCGGTCACGCCAGAGATCGAGCGCGCGTTGCGCACGCTCGCTGCGGTGGTGGCGCGCCTGGCGGACCAGCCGTAGCCGCCATAGCGGCCATAGCGGCCGATGGTGGATGGCAGGCGACGGGCATGGCGCGCCACATCCGTCGCCTCGCGCCACCATTCGCTCCTGGCATCGCGCCGTTCATCGCAGCGCGCTAGGCAGCGGCGGACCGGCCCGGCATTCTTGCGAACATTGCCGAAACCGGCAGGCCGCGCTCCCAAGGAGAACCAGATGCCACATCCCTCCCTTCCGCTCGCCATCGACACCGTGGGCTCCGCCCTGCGCCTTTGCACCGCCCGCCGCGCCGACCCGGCGCATCGCCTGGCGCGCACCGATGCCAGGGCTGGCCTGGACACCAAAGACAACGCCGCACGCACGGAGCATGACCAGGGACAAAGCAGGCCCCCCGGGCTTGCCGATACCATCGGCCGGGTTCCTGTCCAGACCTTGACCGAGATGACTCATGCCAACTCCGCTGCCAGCGGCAAGCTCGATGAACTGCGCACCCTGGCCTCGCACCTGACCGCCGGCTCGCTGTTGCAGGCGGCGACGCTGCAATTGATCGCCGAGCAAGAGAACACGCAGCACCGGTACGCACCCGCGCGCATCGCCGAGCTCTCCCGCCAGGCCTGACGCGACGGCCTGCGCCACGTGTGGGTATTTACGCCACACATCACCCATTCCCTCCCCTGCTGCCCTATGCTATCGCTCGTAGCGAGCATGGCGGCGGCCCCGGTAAATCCGAGGCGGCACAAAGCCAGCCGTGCCACACGCGTGCCAGCCACTGGCCCGCGCCGAACAGGATTGGGATGGGGATAGGGATTGGGAAAAGACGCACTGATAGCAACGACCGACACGCCGCGGATCGACGACGAATACAGAGCCTTGTTCCAGCTGGCGCCAGTCTCGCTGTGGCTGGAAGACTTCAGCGCCGTGCGCGAGCACTTCCAGGCCCTGCGCGCGCGGGGCGTGACCGACCTGCGCAGCCACCTGCGCGCCAATCCGGAGGAAGTCGCGCATTGCTCGGCACGGATCCGCGTGCTGGACGTGAACCAGCGCACGCTGGACCTCTTCCGCGCCGCCGACCTCACCGACCTCGTCAATAACCTGGACACCGTCTTTCGCGACGAAATGTTCGACCAGCACGTCGAGGAGCTCGGCCAGCTGTGGGACGGCGAATTGCGCTTTTCAAGCCAGACCGTCAACTACACGCTGGAAGGCAAGCGGCTGGACATCCGCCTGAATGCCACCGTCATGCCCGGCCATGAGGCCACCTGGGAACGCGTGCTGCTGTCGATCGAGGACATCACCGCGCGCGTGGCCACCGAACGCGAGCTGCGCCGCAGCGAACAATACGCGCTGGGCCTGTTCGAGCATTCGCCGGTCTCGCTGTGGGTCGAGGATTTCAGCGCGGTCAAGGTGCTGCTCGATGAAGTCCGCGGCGCGGGCATCTCGGATTTCCGCACCTTCCTCAACGTGCATCCGGATTTCATTTCGCGCTGCATGCAGGAAATCCGCGTGCTCGACGTCAACCAGCAAACCCTGCTGATGTTCAGCGCGTCGACCAAGGAAGAGCTGCTCTCGCGCCTGGGCGACGTGTTTCGCGACAATATGCGCATCCAGTTCGCCGAGCAGCTGATCGACCTCTGGAACGAGAAACTCCGGCAGCAGCGCGAAGTCATCAACTACGCGCTGGATGGCCGGGCCGTGGACGTGTTCATGCAGTGGTCGGTGTTTCCCGGCCACGAGGCGGAATGGGACCAGGTGCTGGTGTCGCTGACCGACATCACCGCGCGCAAGAAGGCCGAGGCCTATGTCGAATTCCTCGGCAAGCACGACGTACTGACCAAGCTCTACAACCGCGCCTACTACGAAGACGAGCTCGCGCGGCTGGGCCGCAAGGGCCCGTGGCCGGTCAGCGTGATCGCGGTCGACCTGAACGGCCTGAAGCAGGTCAACGACCAGCTCGGCCACGGCGACGGCGATGCGCTCCTGCGCCGCACCGGCGAGGCGCTGAAAAAGGCCGTGGGCGACCAGGTCTGCGTGGCACGGGTCGGGGGCGACGAGTTCATGGTGCTGCTGCCGGCGCGCGACGAGCGCAGCGTGGCCACAGTGGTCGAGCAGATCCACCAGGTGGTGGAGCTCAACAACCAGTTCTATCCGG
This sequence comes from Cupriavidus sp. PET2-C1, assembly GCF_054515855.1. Taxonomy (NCBI): domain Bacteria; kingdom Pseudomonadati; phylum Pseudomonadota; class Betaproteobacteria; order Burkholderiales; family Burkholderiaceae; genus Cupriavidus; species Cupriavidus sp. PET2-C1. Next base: position 1,150,689 of record NZ_CM137259.1, on the reverse strand, counting down.
GCACCGCGCTCAGCCTGTCGATCGGCACCGCAAGCTGCAGCGCAACGGACCGCCTGAGCGACGCCGTCAAGCTGGCCGACGCCCGCATGTACCAGGCCAAGCGCGCCCACTACGAGGCGCTCGACGACGAGCGCGAGCGGCGCCGCCAATAGGCCTCGCCGATGGGCAAGAGAAAGGGCCGGCATCAGCCGGCCCTTTCTTCTTCTGTATTCGTGCTCTCCAGCTTTCGAGCTTTCGATCGTTACAGGTACACGATCAGCGCCACGCCGGCGGCGATCAGGCCGAACTTGACCACGTAGTAAGCCGGCCGGCTCCACGCCTTGAAACGCCGGCGATACTGGCCGCAAATCCAGACAAAGCGGAACAGGCGGTTGATCATGCCGGTCTGGTCGGACTCTTCGTTGGGCGAGCTCGCCGCGGTCATGACCTTGCGGCCCAGCCAGCGGTTGACCTTGCCGGCCCAGCCGAAGCGCATCGGACGCTCGATGTCGCAGAACAGGATCAGCCGGTTGCTGTCGCTCTTGTTCTCCGCCCAGTGCAGGTAGGTCTCGTCGAACACCACGCCCTCGCCATCACGCCAGCTATGGCGCTCGCCGTCGACCTCGATAAAGCAGCGGTCGTCGTTAGGCGTGGCCAGGCCCAGGTGATAACGCAGCGAGCCCGCGAACGGATCGCGGTGCGGGTTGAGCTTGCCGCCAGGCGGCAGCTCGGCGAACATCGCCGCCTTCACGCTCGGCAGGCCGCGCAGCAGCTCCACCGTGCGCGGGCACAGGACCTCGGCCGACGGGTGGCGGGCTTCATACCATTTCAGGTAAAAACGCTTCCAGCCGTACTTGAAAAACGAGTTGAAACCGGCATCGTTGTTCTTGTCGGCCGCCTTGATCTTGCGCATGGCAGCCAGGGCCAGGCCTTCGTCGCGGATCTCCGGCCACGCGGCGCGGATCTTCTCCAGCTCGGGAAAGCGCTCGACGGGGATGTAGGGTGTGCGCGGCACACCGGAAAATACATACATGAAGCAGTTGACCGGGGCCACCAGGGCCGAATGGTCGAGCAACTGGCGCCAGATGCGCAGCCTCACCTTGCCACGGAAATGCACGTACAGGATCGCTCCCAGGTACGCCGCGACGATTATCCACTTGATCACCCGAAATCCTCCATATCAGCAGTACCGCGCGCAGTTGCATACGCGGGCAACGCGACGGTGTCGGGGGCGAAAACCCGTAGTGTATCGAAATGGGAGGCGCCCTGCTGAATGATAGCGATACGCCACACGCCGATCCATCGCTCAGGATCGGCGGCGCAAGCGGCCTAAGAGGCCGGAGGGCGGCCTCGCCTCACGGCGTGCCGCGGGATTGCCGGGCGATGCGTTCGATCAGCGCGTTGGCGTCGTCCGGCAAGCCCTGCAGCGTCAGCAGGCGCGCGTTGAGCACCATGTTCTCCAGCACCAGCTTGGCGGTGGAAGCCCACATGGTCGCCAGCAACGCGTCCACCGGCATGCCGGCCGTCTCCATGGCGCTGGAGCGCTGCGCCACCAGGCGGCACACCAGCGCGCGCAGCGTGGCGTCGTCGAAGGGCAGGTCGGCATAGTCGATGGGGTCTTCCTTCTCGACTTCCACCATCAGTTGCAGCAGCATGTCTTCGGTCATCGGCAAGCTCCCAGGAAGGCTTCAAGGGTCGGATGGTCCTGTTGATGACGCTAATCCTCGGCCCTTGCGTTGTCAATGTGGCGGCCGATCGGCACTAGCGCATTGACGCAATGACGCGATGACGAAAGGCACCGGACCCGGCAGGGACAGGGACATCCGATGACTCAGGGTAAGCGATAGACAGGTCCCATCAATCAGCACTGAACAAAGCGTGTAAGCTCCGGTCTGATCTTTACTTCCAACCAAACACCAGAGTTCATGACCGAGCGTTTGTTGTCAGCCATGCGTCAATACGCATGGTTCAGTGGTGTCAAGCACCACGTGGTCCAAGGTGTCGAAGCGCTGGCCACCTTGCTCAAATCTCCCGCAGTCGCAGCCCGCGCAGTGGCTGCCATCGTTGCAGAAACCGAACAGGGCGTGCAGGTGTGGGTGTCCTACTTCGGCAAGCCGATGGATCCGCATACCCAATACGTGTTCTGGCCGATGCAGCGCGCGCTCAAGCCCGCGCGACGACGTGTAGCCATGGTCCCGTTGCCGCCGCAGCACCGGGATCGCCGTTAGCCTCGCTGCACCCTGCATCGCGAATCGCTGGCCAATGCCGGCGATTCGCGAGTATCAAGCCAAAGCATCAGGCTGAAGCATCAAGCCAAAGCACCCTGCCTCAACATCCCCTCCCCGCTTCGCTCCCTCCCCAGTTCCCCTCATTGCCCACGCCGCCGCTCAGGCGTCGGCCCAGCGCCGCAGCAGGTTGTGATACACGCCGGTAAGCCCCACCACGGCCGCGTCTTTGTGTCCCAGTGACTGGCCGACCCGCTGGATCTGCGTATCGAGCTCAAACAGTACCGAACGCTGGCCCTCGTCGCGCACCATGCTTTGGATCCAGAAAAATGACGACACGCGCGCGCCGCGCGTAACCGGGCTGACGTGATGCAGGCTGGTGGCTGGGTACAGCACCATATGCCCCGCCGGCAGCTTCACGCGTTGCTGCCCGTAGGTATCCTCCACCACCAGCTCGCCGCCGTCGTAGTCTTCCGGCTCCGTCAGGAACAACGTTGCCGAGAGGTCGCTGCGCACGCGGAAGTTGGTGCCGCGCAGGTGGCGGATCGCGTTGTCGATATGATTGTCGAACGCGTGCCCGCCCTCGTAGCGGTTGAACAAGGGCGGATAGACCTTGAGCGGCAGCGCGGCCGAGATAAAGAGCGGATTGGCGCCCAGCGCATCCTGGATCAGGTCGCCTGCCTGGCGCGCTACCGGCGAGCCTTCGGGCAGTTGGAGGTTGCGCTTGGCCAGTGCCGACTGATGCCCGGAAGTGGCGTTGCCGTCGGTCCACTCAGCCGCGTCCATCCAGGCGCGGCATTGGGCAACTTGCGCCTTTGTCAGCACATCGGGGATCTGCAGCATCATGATTTCGATTACCTCGGCAAGACGGTTGGCCCGGGACACCTTGCCGTGCCCCAGACGAGCGCCGATTGTAAGAGAAAGCCATTGATCACACAAATGGGAATCATTATCAGTATCAACTGGCCTTGACCTGACGCAAGCCCTGCGGAGGGGAGCCGCCCTGTAGGCCTTGTGCCGACATGCGTCAGGCATGCGGCCTACTACAATGGATTGGACCCAGTCCATAATGCCAAGGAGACGGAAATGCCCGAACCGGTACACGACGAAGCGTTGGTCAATCTCTACCTCGAGCAGATTTCCGCCCTGTCGATCAGCGCCTTCGATGGCGCGGACGTGAACGAGGAACTGGGACAGGTTGTGCGCGAGGCCGTCGGTCAGTGCGGTGCAAGCAAGACCGCCCCGCAGGGGAATAACCTGAGCGTGCTGATCGAGCGCTTGACGGCCAGGTCCGAGGCAGCGGCGCGCGAAGGCCAGCCGCAAGTGCGAGACACGTTTTCGCGCGCGGCCGAACTGGCCCGGGCGCCCACCTGAATCTCTGGCAGGCGCCGTGCGGGCGCCAGCCAGCGCGACACTGAACCGCTCAGCGGATCGCAGTCTCTCATTGTTATCGCCCGGCGCCCGCCGGGCGCGATCCGTTGGCGAACCCGGAGCCCCATGCACCGCGCCTTGCCCCGCTTGTTGTCAGCAGTGACAGTGCTGTGCGTGAGCGCATGCGCCGGCTACCCTTACTACGACCCTTACGACAGCTACAACCCCTACAGCCCCTACGATCCCTACGGGTTCTACGAGGGTGGCATAGCCTATCCCCCTGGCACTTACGCCTACGGGTATGGGTACGACTACGCGCTGCCCTACTATGGCGGCTTCTACGGCCCCGCCTTCTACTACGGTTACGGCGGCTATCACCGCGATCGCGGCTATCGCGCCTATGGCTACTATCGCGGTCCCGGCTACCACGCGGGCGGGCCGCGATACTACGGTGGCTATCACTATCACTCCGGCATGGCGCGCGGCTACTACCATGGCGGTGGCTGGGGAGGTAGGGGAGCGGGAGGCGCGCGAGGCGGCCGCAGCGGAGGTGGCCGCTGGCGGCACTGATCAGCGCGAACCCATGGCGCACGCAATGCAAAACAGTCCCGCGCAATGCTCGGGTTTCGTATTTTTGGGAATTTGCAGAACTTGGCCAGGACGGCCCGGAGACTAGCTTCGGAGACCAGAAAGGTCTTTGGTTGCGGGGGCAGGACTTGAACCTGCGACCTTCGGGTTATGAGCCCGACGAGCTGCCAACTGCTCCACCCCGCGTCCGAGAGGCCGGATTATGGTGGATCCCGCCGCGCATTGCAATCGCTTTGTGACGTCATCGTGAAAAACCCGCCATCGGGCGCGCCATCCCGTGCGCGCATGCTCTCGATAACGATGGCCCATTTGCCCTCGGGCAGGGACTGAACCTCCTGGCGGATCTTGTAGCCGTTGAACGCCAACATGATGCACCTCTTGCTGCGCGCGCGCCGGACAGGCCGTGCGCTTCAGCTTCAGAGTAGATCCGCAGGACATTCGATACCGTTATCGACAACAAAAGATGGATGAAGAAGGCATATCACAGCATGATATGCGACATTGCGCATCTCACAATCACCCGCACAGCGGCGCCTTCGCCGGCACGCGGCAGCACGCGCCATGGCGCACTCCCGCATTTCCCGCACGGCAAAGACGACTGCCCGCTAGTCCGTCACCGGCCCCACCAGCTTGTCCACAAGCTGATAGGCCGCAGCGAACGCGGCGACTTCGGCAGCGTGCCGGGTAGCAAACTGCGCGCCGTCGCCCGACAAGCGCTCGATGTCGCCGGCATCGGAGGGATCCGCGCCCTCCTGGCAGACGCGCACCTCGTACCCCCACTGGGCAACCTTGCCCAAAGCCGGGACGCCGCCGTCGCCCGGCTTCGATACGAGGACATAGACGTCCATGCCCCGATAGGCTTCCACCCGCCAGTCCGCATTGCTCATTGGATCCTCCCATGGTTCTTGCCGCAAGCAAGAAGCATAGCGCTTGCGCCCCCCGCACGCTCCTGAACCAGCCTAGGCCGCCAGCACCGGCCCCGCAAGACGGCGCGCACCTACACGCCATGGTGCACAGCGTGATAGCGCACCTCGCGCATGGGGCTATCCGAATCGTCGAGGCAATGCCGGACAAACGCCAGCTGCCGCTGCAAACCGGCACCAGGCCCGGCCCAGCAGATAGCTCACCGCGACCTCCTGCCAGGACGCCATCTGCGCGAAGACCTGCGACGCTGCCTGCTCGATCACGGCCCAGGCCTGGGCCTCGGTTTGCATGCCACAGTCGTAGGCGGCCCGCGCGACATGAATCGCGCGGCTCATGTCCCAGGCCAGCACGCCACGCGCAAGATCGACCCGCGAGCCGAGCAGGCGACTCGCGCGCAGTTCCGGCATGGCGCGCTCGAGATTGTCGATGCATTGGGCAAGACGCACCGGATCGAAGCGATCATCGAGCAGCACGATCTCACGCTCGCGCGCCGTGCGCGGCACCGAGAACAAGATCCGGCAGACCTGCGGATACAACGCGCGATGCCCCTCCTCCAGCAGCCACGCCAGCGTGCCCCGCGCCTCGCCGGCCGTATGGATATGCCAGTCGGTAGCCAGCACGCACGCCTGTGTGCGCGGGTCCACACCGGTGGCAAGGTTGCTGACATCAAGGGTCAACCGCGCGTCGTGCAAAAAGCCCACCAGCAGACTGCACGTGCGCTCGCCGGCGGCCGACGCAGACTTGCCCTCGATCGCCTGGCTACGGACACGGGCTTGCAAGCCCGGCCCGCGCTCCGCCGCTGGCCGCAACACGGCTGGCGGCACGCCCGGCTTGCGCCAACGGCATGCGGCACTGGCCACGACGGCGAGCACGGCGGCACAGACAAACCATGGCAACGATCGCATCGCAAGACGCTCCAGAGGAAAGCGCAATCGCTCGGCCCGGCAGATCGGGAAGCAGCAACAAGAGAGCGATCCGGTTATGAACGCGCGAGAATGCGCACCGGAATAGAGATTAGCGAGAGGAAGCTCGGCGCACGATGAGACAAGTCTCAATCGCGGCGATTACCGTCGACGCGCGGCGGAACGCCGTAGAATGAGCAGATCCGCATCTGGAAGCAGGCGGACCAGGAACCGAGAGCGACGGCGACGGCGGAAGCCCAAATGAAAAAAGAGCTTCCATTTCTGGAAGCTCTTTTCGCAATGAGTGGTGCGGCTGGCAGGATTCGAACCCACGACCCCTTGGTTCGTAGCCAAGTACTCTATCCAACTGAGCTACAGCCGCACTCGAGAAAGAAATTATAACGTACTTTTGAAATTTGGGAACCCCCCTGCCCCACTTTTTTTGCTTTTCCCTCCGGCAGGCCGCCGCTTCCTATAATGACAGCCCCGCAGATGTGATCGGATCATGAACAAGGCATTTGTCAAAGAGTCACCCGGCGACGAGGACGACGACCTTCCCGAAGGCGCCACCCCGCTGCCACCTGGCACCAAGAACTACATCTCGGCGCAAGGCTACCAGCGCTTGCGCGATGAACTGATGCACCTGATCGACACGGCGCGCCCGGAGGTGGTCCAGATCGTTTCGTGGGCCGCATCCAACGGCGACCGCTCCGAGAACGGCGACTATCACTACGGCAAGAAGCGCCTGCGCGAGATCGACCGCCGCATCCGCTTCCTGACCAAGCGCCTGGAGAAGGCCGAGGTGGTGGACCCGTCCCTGCAGGGCGACAACGACCAGATCTTTTTCGGCGCCACCGTCACCTATGCCGACCAGGCCGGCGAGGAAACCACCGTGACGATTGTCGGCACCGACGAGGTCGACCTCGACAGCAACCACGTGAGCTGGATCTCGCCGATCGCGCGCGCGCTGCTCAAGGCGCGCGAAGGCGATACGGTGCCGCTGCGCACGCCAGCCGGGGTGGAGCAGATCGATATCCTGAAAGTCAGCTATCCCACGAAGCAGGCGGAACCGATCGCCGCCGCGCAGCCGGAAAAGCACTGAGCCCGGCTCGGCCGGGCTCAGTGCTTGCGTGCGGGAAGACTGCGTCAGCCGTCGTTGCGGTCGCGGAAGATGCGGATGACGTCGGGGTTGCGCCGCAGCGCCCGCATCACGTTGGCAAGGTGCAGGCGGTTCTGCACCTGGATGATGAACTGCATGTAGGTGGCCTCCTGATGGCCGCCCTCCTGCTGCTCCATCGCCACGTGCGCGACGTTGGCGTCGGCCGAAGTCAGGTCGGCCGCCACGCGGGCGACGATGCCCTTGACGTTGCGCACCATCACCTTGATCGACACATCGAAGGAGCGCGTTGTCTTCTTCGCCCACATCACATCGATCCAGTGCTCCGGGTCCTTGCTGTGCAGGCGCTTGGCTATCTTGCAATCCTGGACGTGAATCTGCAAACCCTCGCCCTTGCCCAGGTAGCCGACGATGGAATCGCCGGGAATCGGCCGGCAGCATGACGAGAAGATCATCGACATGCCTTCATCGCCGGTGATCGGCACCGCGGGGGCTTCTTCGCCGGCGAAGGTCTGCACGGCCGCCAGCAGCGCGCTGTCGACATCGCCGGACAGCTCCTGCAGCAGGATCTCCATGCGCTTGGCCACCACGGCCGGCACGCGCCGCCCCAGCGCCAGGTCGGCAAAGATGTCTTCCTTGTGCTTGTTGCCGGTCCACTGCACCATGCGGTCCCACACCGACTGCGGCAGCGCCTTGAGCTCGATGCCGAGCTGTCGCGCCGACTGCTCCAGCAGGCGTTCGCCAAGCTGGATGGCTTCGTCGAGCCGGGTGGTCTTGAGATAGTGGCGGATGGCCGCGCGCGCCTTGCCGGTGCGCACGAACGCCAGCCACGCCGGATTGGGCTTGGAGTACGGCGCCGTCACCACCTCGACGATATCGCCGCTCTTGAGCTCCGTGCGCAGCGGCAGCAGCTCGTTGTTGATCTTGACCGCCACGCACTGGTTGCCGAGGTCGCTGTGCACGGCATAGGCGAAATCGAGCGCGGTGGCGCCGCGCGGCAGCGCGCGGATATGCCCCTTGGGGGTGAACACATAGACCGCATCCGGGAACAGGTCGATCTTGACGTGCTCGAGAAATTCCTGCGAATCGCCGGTCTGGCTCTGGATATCGAGCAGCGACTGCAACCACTGGTGCGCCTGCTGCTGGATATCGTTGGCCTGGTCGGCCTGATGCTTGTACATCCAGTGCGCGGCCACGCCGGCTTCCGCGATCTGGTGCATGTCGCGGGTGCGGATCTGGAACTCCACCGGCGTGCCGAACGGGCCCACCAGCGTGGTATGCAACGACTGGTAGCCGTTGATCTTGGGAATGGCGATGTAGTCCTTGAACTTGCCCGGCATGGGCTTGTACAGCCCGTGCAGCGCGCCCATCGCCATATAGGTGTGCATCTGGGTTTCCACGACCACGCGGAAACCATACACGTCGAGCACCTGCGAGAACGACAGCTGCTTGTCGTGCATCTTGCGGTAGATGCTGTAGAGCGTTTTTTCACGCCCCGACAGCTCCGCCACGATGCCGGCGTCGCCCAGCGCCTTCTGCGCGGTTTCGAGAATGCGCTTGACCACCTCGCGCCGGTTGCCGCGCGCAGCCTTGACCGCCTTTTCCAGCGTGGCATAGCGGAACGGCGAACCCACCTTGAAGGACAGCTCCTGCAGTTCGCGGTACGTGGTGTTGAGGCCGAGCCGATGCGCGATCGGCGCGTAGATCTCCATGGTCTCGAGCGCGATCCGGCGCCGCTTTTCCGGCGGCACGAAATCAAGCGTGCGCATGTTGTGGGTGCGGTCGGCCAGCTTGACCAGGATCACCCGCACATCGCGCGCCATCGCCAGCAGCATCTTGCGAAAGCTCTCCGCCTGCGCCTGCTCGCGGCTCTGGAATTCGAGCTTGTCCAGCTTGGTCAGGCCATCGACCAGTTCGGACACCTTGGGGCCGAATTTTTCCGCCAGCTCGCTCTTGGTGATGCCCTGGTCTTCCATCACATCGTGCAGCAACGCCGCCATGATGGATTGGACATCGAGCTTCCAGTCGGCGCACAGTTCGGCCACCGCTACCGGATGCGTGATATAGGGCTCGCCGCTCTGGCGATACTGGCCAAGGTGAGCCTCGTCCGAGAACTGGAAGGCTTCGCGCACGTGCGCCTGATCCGCCGGCTTGAGATAAGCGAGCTTCTCCATCAGCCGGGTGATCGAGATCACCTGCTGGCGTGGGGGCACTGCGGGTTGCGAGGTCGGGCCGAAGAAGTGACGATAGGACTGCGCCAGCACCGCGTCGATGAAGAGCGCATCGCCCGGCGCCGCGCCCTGCGGCGCCTCGCTCAGCTCACTTTCGGCGGCGGCCTGGGCGGCTCTTGCCTTGCCTGCGCCCATTGCGGGGGCAACGGCACGCTCGCCAACGACATCGTTGCCAAGCGGATCGGGAAGATTGGGAGCGCCGGTACGCGCCGTCACGGTCGACTGACCGGGCACGGCGCGCTTGCGCTGAACGGGTGGCACTGCATCGCCACTCGCGTCACCAGTGGCTTCTCCGCGCGATCGCGCCGGCGTGGCCGTGGGGCTGGCCGTCGCGACAGGGGAGGAAGGCTGGGAGGAAGACATGTGGGCGGCTTCTGTAATCTGGCTGGTTAAGCAAGTACGCGAACAGGTACGTTAGCAGAGTCTCAATGCAAAGGTACGCGTTGCTAGGACTGGCCACCGCCGCCCGAAAATCAGGTCGGTACCTTCTTGAGCATCTCGATGCCGATCTGGCCCGAGGCGATCTCGCGCAGCGCCACAACCGTGGGCTTGTCCTTGGCCTCGACCTTGGGAGTGTGACCCTGCACCAGCTGACGGGCCCGGTACGTTGCCGCGAGCGCGAGCTCGAAGCGATTCGGGATGTGTTTCAGACAATCTTCGACGGTAATACGCGCCATATGTAATCCACCTCGGGACAAAACCTTATGCGATGCCGGCTATTTTACAGCACGCGGCAAGAAACGTTCCCGCCGCGCTCCGGATCAATGAATACCGAGCTCGATGAAGAGGTCGGCGTGACGCGCTTTTTGTGATGAAAAACGCAGACGGGTAGCGCGGATGACGCTGCGAAGCTGTTCGAGCGCCTGCTCGAAAACCTCGTTGATGATGACATAGTCCGACTCGGACGCATGGGCCATCTCGCTGCCTGCCGCCAGCAGGCGGCGCACGATCACTTTCGGCTCGTCCTGGCCCCGCTTGTTCAGGCGTTCTTCAAGCGCTTGCAGCGACGGCGGCAGGATGAAGATCTCCATGGCGTTGGAAAACCGCTTGTGCACCTGCTGCGCGCCCTGCCAGTCGATTTCCAGCAGCACATCGTTGCCCTGGGCCATCTGTTGCTCGATCCACACCCGCGAGGTGGCGTAGTAGTTGCCGTGCACTTCCGCCCACTCGAGGAATTCGCCGCGATCGCGCGCCGCGCGGAACGCGTCCACGGTGGTGAAGTGGTATTCGCGGCCATCCTGCTCGCCGGGACGCGGCGCGCGGGTGGTGTGCGAGATGGATAGGCGAATGGCCTGGTCCTGCGCCAGCAGCGCGTTGACCAGGGTGGACTTGCCGGCGCCGGAAGGCGCCACCACCATGAACAGGTTGCCGGGGTAGGCGGTGTCGATGGCGACGTGGGACGACGTTTCACTCATGATGATTATTCTAGGTTCTGAATCTGTTCTCGCATCTGCTCGATCAGCAGTTTGAGTTCCATGGCGGCATCGGCCAGTTCTTTGGCCGCTGATTTGGAGCCCAGCGTGTTCGCTTCGCGGTTGAGCTCCTGCATCATGAAATCGAGCCGCTTGCCAACCTGCCCGCCCTTCTTGAGGATATGGCCGGTTTCGTTCAGGTGGGCCTGCAGGCGCGACAGCTCTTCGGCGATGTCGATGCGGATGCCGTAGACCGTGGCTTCCTGGCGGATGCGCTCGCCGATTTCGTCACGGCTCATCGAGGGCATGCCACCGGGCGCGACCAGGTTGAAGGCCTCCTGCAGGCGCTCGGTGAGCTTGTCCTGGTGATGGGAGATCAGCTGCGGGATGGTGGGCGTGAGGCGCTCGACGATGGCCAGCATGGCTTCGATGCGCTCGTCCAGCGTGGCCTTGAGCGCGTCGCCCTCGCGGCGGCGCGCTTCCAGCAACTGGCCCAGCGCTTCCTTGGCAGCGCCCGTCACGGCCTCGCGCAGGGCGTCCTGCGACAACTCGGGCTCCACCAGCACGCCGGGCCAGCGCAGGATCTCGCCCATGCGCAGCGAGCCGGCTTGCGTGAAGGTGGCTGCCACCGTGGCCTCGATCGAGCGGATCTGCGCCAGCAAGGCGTCGTTGAGCGCCAGCGTGGTGCCGCCGGCGCCGGCATCGGCGCGCTGCAGGTTAATGCGGCATTCCAGCTTGCCGCGCGACAGCTTCGCCATGAGCATTTCCCGCAGCGCCGGCTCGAAGGCGCGGCATTCTTCGGGAGCCCGGAAAAACAGGTCGAGGAATCGCGAATTGACTGTGCGGAACTCCACCGAAACGGATGCGGTCCTGCCGGTGGGCGCGCCTTGCGCGTCCGTCAGCGGCGCCTGGCGCGTCGCCAGGCCGTAGCCTGTCATGCTGTGGATCATTAAGTAGTCTCGCGAAATGGCCATCTGGCCGCATGGGTTCAAACAGCCCGGGGAGCCGGCAGCCCCGCAACCAGGCTGGTTGAACGCCGAAAAGAGAGGCCAAAATGGCCGCTATTGTGTTCTTTACAAGTCTTCGATTAGTCAGGACAATCCTGAGGCAATCAAGGTCCCGAATCCTATGACAGAGCCAAAGGGCGCATCACCTCCAAAGAGCGCACCGCTGCCCATCGGCACGCTGCTGTCCAACTACCGTATTGTAAAGAAGTTGGCCAGTGGGGGGTTCAGTTTCGTCTACCTTGCCACCGACGAGACCGGCTCCCCTGTCGCGATCAAGGAGTACCTGCCGTCGTCCCTGGCACGCCGCCAGCCCGGCGAGCTGATCCCCGTGGTGCCCGAGGAAAGCGCGGCGTCGTTCCGGCTGGGACTCAAGTATTTCTTCGAGGAAGGCCGCTCGCTGGCGAAGATTTCGCATCCCAGCGTGGTGCGCGTGGTGAATTTCTTCCGCGAGAATTCCACCGTCTACATGGTGATGAACTACGAGCTGGGCAAGACGCTGCAGGAACACATCCTGCACGCGCGCCAGCAAGGCCGCGCCAAGGTGCTGCGCGAACACTTCATCCGCAAGGTCTTCCACGACCTGATGAGCGGCCTGCGCGAAGTGCATATCCACAAGCTGCTGCACCTGGACATCAAGCCCGGCAACATCTACCTGCGCGAAGACGAATCGCCCATCCTGCTCGATTTTGGCGCCGCCCGCCAGATCCTGACCATGGAAGCGGCGCGCTTCCAGCCCATGTACACGCCGGGCTTTGCCGCGCCGGAGCTCTACGGCAAGCATTCCGAGCTGGGCCCGTGGACCGACATCTACAGCCTTGGCGCCACGCTCTACGCCTGCATGGCCGGCATGCCGCCCCAGGAGGCCAACCAGCGCGAAAAGGACGACCGCATGGCGGACTCCATCACGCGGTTGCGCGCCAGCTATACCAACGGACTGGTGGACCTGGTCGAATGGTGCCTGCGGCTGCCCCCTTCCGAGCGGCCGCAGAGCGTGTTCCGGCTGCAGAAGGAGTTGCGCGAACAAACCAATGCGCTAGGCGAGCAGGCCGCCGCGCCCGCAGCCGCGGCCGCCGAGCGCCCCCTGGCAAGCCGGTTCCTGACGCTGCTGCGCAAGCGCGAGGAACCAGCCGCGGCAATCCAGGCCAAGGAGTCCGGCGCAAGCGGCGAATAAATAACAAAATGGCGCCATCCCCGCGCCGTGTGCCCCCCCCTTCCGTGCGCCCCTTCTGCCACCATTTGCAACTATGATGAGAACCGTCGCCTCGCGCCACGCCCGCACGCTGTGCCGGTGGAGCGCGCAGATGATGACGCCGTCTCTCAAGAACCGACTCCTACAGCCACCATGCGATTCTCCGTCTACCAGGAAAGCAGAAAAGGCGGCCGCCGCATCAACCAGGACCGCATGGGCTATTGCTTTACGCGGGATGCCCTGCTGATGGTGCTGGCCGATGGCCTGGGCGGCCACGCGCTGGGCGAAGTCGCCGCGCAACAAGCCTTGCAGACCCTGGCGCGCCAGTTCCAGGCCCAGGCCCGGCCTTCGATCCGCAATCCTGCCGATTTCCTGCAGGACACCATCATGCTGGCCCACCGGGAAATCCATCGCTACGCCGAAGCCAACCAGCTGGCCGACGTCCCGCGCACCACCGTGGTCTGCTGCCTGGTCCAGAACGGCCAGATCCACTGGGCCCACGCCGGCGACTCGCGCCTCTACCTGGTGCGCAAGGGCAACCTGCTGACCCGCACGCGCGACCACTCCAAGATCGAGAACCTGCTGCAGCAGGAGCGCGTGCTGCCAATGGAAGTGGCCAACCATCCCGAGCGCAACAAGCTCTACAACTGCCTGGGCTCGCCCAACCTGCCGCTGATCGATATCGGCGGCCCGCTGCGGCTGGAGCCGGGCGACGTGGCGCTGCTGTGCTCCGACGGGTTGTGGGGCAGCATCGAAGAGCAACTGCTGGTCGAGAAAGTCACCAACTTGTCCGTGGTGCATGCCATCCCGGACCTGATCGAGCAGGCGCTGCACAACGCCGGCGACGGCGCCGACAACACGACAGCCATCGCCATGATGTGGGAGCTCGACGCCCACCTGTCCAACGAGGACTCAGTCGCCACCGAGACCCTGCCGCTCAACACGTTCACCACCTCGATCCTGGAGAACAACGGCGGCGATACCGACCTGCTCTCGGAGGAGGAGATCGAGCGCTCCATCGCCGAGATTCGCGCGGCGATCGACAAGACCAGCAATTTCATGCGCTGAACCCGGGCCAAAGTACCGCCCGCGCCGCAATGGCGCGGGAATTGGCACTCCCCCCGCGGGAGGAGTTGGGGCAGGACGCGCACGCGCAGCCCGGCGGCGTTAAAATCCGGGTCCTGAATCGATTTCCGAGAAAACCTCCACATGCGACCCAGCGGACGCGCAGCCGATGCGCTGCGCCCTATTGCTCTGACCCGCCACTACACCCGCCACGCCGAAGGCGCTGTCCTGAGTGCCTTTGGCGACACCAAGGTGCTGTGCACCGCCAGCGTGCTGGCCAAGGTGCCTCCCCACAAGAAGGGCAGCGGCGAAGGCTGGGTCACCGCCGAGTACGGCATGCTGCCGCGCGCCACCCACACGCGCTCGGACCGTGAAGCCGCCCGCGGCAAGCAGACCGGGCGCACGCAGGAAATCCAGCGCCTGATCGGCCGCGCGATGCGCTCGGTGTTCGATCTGTCCGCGCTGGGCGAATTCACCATCCACCTGGACTGCGACGTGCTGCAGGCCGATGGCGGCACCCGCACCGCGGCCATCACCGGCGCCTTCGTGGCCGCCCATGACGCTGTTTCCGCCATGCTGCGCAACGGCCAGATCAAGGCCAGCCCGATCCGCGACTTCGTTGCCGCCGTGTCGGTTGGCATGGTGGATGGCGTGGCCGTGCTCGATCTGGATTATGCCGAGGACAGCAGCTGCGACACCGACATGAACGTGGTGATGACCGGCAGCGGCGGCTTTGTCGAAGTGCAAGGCACCGCCGAGGGCGTGCCGTTCAGCCGTGCCGATCTCGATGCGATGACGCGCATCGCCGAGCAAGGCATTGCCGAACTGGTGGCGCACCAGCGCCGCGCGCTAGGCCTGGCCTGATACGGTGAACGCCATGCAACGCCTGGTCCTCGCCTCCAACAACCCCGGCAAGCTCGGCGAGTTTGGCGCGCTGCTGGCGCCGCTCGGCTTCGAGGTGATCCCGCAGGGGCAGCTCGGCATTGCCGAGGCCGAGGAGCCCTACGCCACCTTCGTCGAGAACGCCCTCACCAAGGCGCGCCACGCCAGCCGCCTGGCCGGCCTGCCCGCGCTGGCGGATGACTCCGGCATCTGCGTCGACGCGCTGGATGGCGCGCCGGGCGTCTACTCCGCGCGTTATGCGCAACTCGTGGGCAAGCCCAAGTCCGATGCCGCCAACAACGCCCACCTCATCTCGCAGCTGGCCGGCAAGCTCAACCGCCACGCCTACTACTACTGCGTGCTGGTGCTGGTGCGCCATGCCGAGGATCCGCGGCCGGTGATCGCCGAGGGCGTGTGGGCCGGCGAGGTAGTCGACACGCCGCGCGGCAACGCCGGCTTTGGCTACGATCCGCACTTCCTGCTGCCGCACCTGGGCAAGACCGCGGCCGAGCTGAGCGCCGAGGAAAAAAACGCCGTCAGCCACCGCGCGCTCGCGCTCAGGGCGCTGACCGAGCGCCTGCAGGCCGACAGCCCCGGGACTGGCTGCCCATGATCCCGATCGTTCCCCTGGCGTCCGCGGGCGCCAGCGCCCCCGCCGATACCAAGTCATTGTGGCTGCAGCCGGGCCAGCTCGCGCTGCCCGGCTCCCCGCCGCTGTCGCTCTACGTGCATATCCCGTGGTGCGTGCGCAAGTGCCCGTACTGCGATTTCAACTCGCATGCCGTGCCCGGCGCCGCGGACAGCCACGACATCCCGGAAGACGCCTACCTGGACGCGCTGCGCGCCGACCTGGAGCAATCGCTGCCGCTGGTATGGGGCCGCCAGGTGCACACGGTCTTCATCGGCGGCGGCACGCCCAGCCTGCTGTCGGCCGCAGGCATGGACCGGCTGCTGTCGGATATCCGCGCGCTGTTGCCGCTGGACGCCGACGCGGAGATCACGATGGAGGCCAACCCCGGCACCTTCGAGGCGGAGCGCTTCGCCAGCTATCGCGCCAGCGGCATCAACCGCTTGTCCATCGGCATCCAGAGTTTCAACGACCGCCATCTTGCCGCGCTCGGCCGCATCCACGGCGGCGCGGAGGCCCGCGCGGCGATCGGCATCGCGCTGGACAACTTCGACAACGTCAACCTGGACCTGATGTACGCGCTGCCCGGCCAGACGCTGGCGGAATGCGCCGAGGACCTGGAGACGGCGCTGTCGTTCAACACCACGCACCTGTCGCTCTATCACCTGACGCTGGAGCCCAACACGCTGTTCGCCAAGTTCCCGCCGGCGCTGCCGGATGACGACAGCGCGTATGAAATGCAGGACCTGATCGAAGCGCGCACCGCGCAGGCAGGCTACGTCCACTACGAAACCTCGGCCTACGCCCGGCCGCACCGGCAAGCGCGCCACAACCTGAACTACTGGCGCTTCGGCGACTACCTGGGCATCGGGGCCGGCGCGCACGGCAAGCTGTCGTTCCCGCACCGGGTGCTGCGCCAGATGCGCCACAAGCATCCCGCCACGTATATGGCGCAGGCCATGGCCGGCAACGCGGTGCAGGAGCAGCACGATGTCGGCGCAGCCGAGCTGCCCTTCGAGTTCATGCTGAACGCGCTGCGCCTGACTGACGGCGTGCCAGCCAGCACGTTCTTCGACCACACCGGGCTGCCGCTGCACACCATCAGCCGCGACCTGGCCGCCGCCGAAAAGAAAGGGCTGCTGGAAGCGGATCTTGCGACCATCAAGCCAACAGAACTGGGGCGGCGCTTCCTGAACGACCTGCAGGAGATGTTCCTGAAAGGTTGATCGCGATACCACGCCGCCACAAGCAAAACGGCCACCCGAGGGTGGCCGTTTGCTCGCGTGCGCGGCGCGAAGGCACGCCGGTCAGTACGGCGTCGCCATGTCGTTGGCCACCTGGGCGCGGGAACCGATGCGCAGATTGCTCACGTTGCGCTGCGTCACGGTAGCCATGCGGCCATCGTCCAGCCGCACGTTGACGCGATACACGGTATCGGTGCTGCTGCCTGCGCGCTTCTCGATCTGGTTGCCCGCCACGCCACCCGCCACCGCGCCGCCGATGGTGGCAATGGTATTGCCGGTGCCCCCGCCGATCTGGTGGCCCAGCAAACCGCCGGCCACGCCGCCGATCACCGTGCCGAGCAGGCCCGAGCTGTTTTGCTGCGTCGTCACCGGCTCGATCGATTCCACCCGGCCGTAGAACACCGAATTCGCGGGTGCCTGGTAGGTATTGGTGCCTGGGGGCGGGGGCGGTGCCTGGTACGCCGCTTGCTGCGGCGCACCGTAGCCACCGCCATAGCCGCCGCCGTAGCCACCACCGGGCGCCGCGCAACCCGCCAAGCCAGCCACCGCGGCGGCCGCCGCCACGCTCAACAGAGTCTTGCCGTTCATCAGTTGTTCTCCTCAAGTGATTGCAAATGCGTGGAACGAGGGAGCGCGGCGCATCGGCATGCGCCCCCTCACGCATATTAGGATCGGTCGGACGAAATGAAGGTTCCATCGCGTCCGACGAACACCGACAAAACAACTTTGCACGCCGCATACTGCCGCGCGTCCCCGCACTTGCTATAATGCGCGGCGCTGGCCGTCGTGCCGGCGTCCAAGGCAGCATGCCGCTCGGGCCGGAATCTCCCGGCTTCGCGCTACAATGCCTGCCATTCCTTTCCGGAAGCGTGGCCGAGTGGTTTAAGGCAGCAGTCTTGAAAACTGCCGATGGGGTGACCCATCCGTGAGTTCGAATCTCACCGCTTCCGCCAATTCTGCAGACCAGATCATTGATTTTAAATGGCTTTTTTTAGCCATTTGGCTGCCATTTGGCATGACATCATCTTGCCGCTCTCGATGTGCTTTTTTCCACGTTCGACCGTTCAACCACATCCGCAGAAAGCTTCAAACGGGCTCTAAGACCGCAACGGCTCCCATTGGGCCCATAAAAACCCGCCGCTTGATTGAAATTGGCGTCGTCCGAAAACATATCGGACGACCGAACTTGCCGCTCGGCCGCCGCTGGGTCGGTCTGGAAGCAGATCACAACGGGGCCTGAGAGCACTCGGGTACGACAGCCGACCACCTGCGCCAAGCGCCGCCCCTAGTCGATAATCCCCCGCCAGTAAGTACGATAGCGACGACCCAACGTAGGTCCGGACGGCGTGAATACATTGGTGCCGCTGACGGCCGCCTGGTACGTGTTGCCGCCGATCTGGACCGAGATCGGGACCGGCGTGGGCGCGTAGCCGCCGCCGGTTAGCACTAGATAGCGATCTGCGGCCGTCAAGCCACCGTCGCCCGTGAGATCACTGGTGGAAGCGGCGGTCAGATAGTTCATCATGTAGTACCGCGCTTCCCCGAGGTTTCCCGTACACGAATTGGTAGCCGCGGTAGCCGGGGTGTTGGTGGTAAACATGACCGTGCCGGACAGTGTAGTGGAGCCGCTGACAACCTTCTCCCCCGCACCGAGCGTGACATACCAGCCGCTTGCCGTCGATAGCGCCTGCTTGGCGGCAGCGATCTGGGCTGGGGTGCCGACTTGCACCAGATCGGCGGTGGCGTCATAGAGCTGACCGGCAACGCCGGTCGTGGCGCCGGCCACTCCTTCAGTGATGGGGGTCGAACGCACGGCATTCAGGCTGTGGTCATCCTTGATCATGTAATACCGATTCTGGATGGTCGTGTCGAACGGGTGCTCTCGGTCACCGGAGCCGATCAGCAGGCTATCGGTCGGGTTCAGCGCGGTGGCGGGCACGATGTCAGGCGCGTAAAGGAACTTGCGCGCAGCGGCACTGCTTCCTCCGAGCGAGGCAAGCTTGGTCACGGTCCAGTTCGCCGGCGAGGCGTCGCCGATGTTGATCCGCCAGATGTTGGCGCCGGTATCGGCGGCGTATAGACGATCGATATATCCGTCGCGGTTGGAATCGTAGATCGCGACATTGGAGGGAATAGCGTAGGTCATACCCGGCACGTTCAAGCCCGATGAGCCGGTGGCCGCGGCCGGGCCGGCCTGCCAGACCAGATTGCCGGTGGCCGCATCCAGCACCATCACGCCGCGGCCCTGGGTAGCGGTGCCTTGCACGATGGTGTCGTTGGCGGCGGTATCGTAGCCCAGGCCAAAAACAACGACTGGATTGCCCTGATTGGCCTTCACCTTCGCGATGCGCAGGTCCGACCAGGTCTGCCCCAACTCACCGAAACCCGTATCGCTGGCGCCATGCTTCCACAGCAGCTTCGGTGCGGTTGGGTTGGTCACATCCAGGGCATAGATGAAGTTCCCGCCCCTACGCATGGTCAGGAACAGATAAGCCTTGGTGACCGCCCCGGTGGTGGGGTCCGACTCCGTATAGGCCGTTGACGAACCATCCACGAAGTATGGCTTCGGCGCCGAACTCGAAATCGACGGCGAGTGGTTATACATCCTGCCGAACTTCGGGAAATGCTCGGACGGGATGAAGCTCCACAACTCCGTTCCGCCGGCACTGCTCTGACCACCCTTGACAGCATGCAACATGCCATCGTTGGCACCGTAGAAGACCACGATATCGTCGGCAGTGCGGTTGTAGTTGATCACAGCCGGCCGGGAGTGCAGCACGTCGCCATGCGCGAAGCCACGAATATTGTAGACAGGCGAGGCGGAAGGATTGGCGACAAGGGGATCGTCCGCCAGGGTATTGCCCCCTCGCACCCAATTGATGACAGGCTCGGTGTTGGCCCCGCTCGACAGGCCGAGCATTGTGGCCACGATCGAGGAATTGCTGGTGCTGAATGGCGTGCCAGACAGGGAAGAACCCGACGTGCAACTGCCGGTGCAGGTATAGACGTTGCGGCTCGCCTGATTATTCGCAAACGCGGTGCGCAGGTATTGCCCCACGCCGCCTTTTTCCACCAGGTCGCCGTCAGGTGAATCCGAACTGCCTCCCACGCCCTGCGAATCCACGTAGTAATTAGGATCCCAGAAGGTTGAAGGATTGGTCCAGAAGCTGATCACATTTGGGTTGACGAAGCCCGTTGTGCTGCTCAGCACCTTCGCGCCAACGCTATCGGCCATATACACGTTGCCGGTCGAGTCCACAGCCAGCTGGTACTGCTTCAGGTTGCCAACCCAGTTCGGCTTGGCATAGGCGTCCGGGCGGAACGTGCCCAGGTACACCTGGTTCAGATAGGTGCCACGCACGCTTACCGACACCGGCAGGGAAACCGACGCGAAAACTGAGTTCACCGCCTGGATCTGAGCCAGGATATTGCTCAACGCCGCCGCCAGAGCGGTATCACTGCCGGCCTGGAAATAGTCGCCGCCGCCATTGCCGGCGACGCTCTTCATCATGGCCGTGAAATCGGTATTTTGCTGCGCGTTGTAAGCGTCGATGGTGAAGGTGGTCACGGATCCATTCGCAGCGGCCGCGCTACCGGCGCCGAGGTCCGGGCGCAATTTCAGGAAGCGTGCCCAGGCGGCCTGGACATTCGAGATCGTGGAATACCCAGGGTATTTCGCCAGCGTGGTAGCGGCCGGGTCCGTGCTGGCGGGCACGGGCGGCAACTGGCCCTGTCGGTTGTTGCCAATGAAGATGATATAGGTGTGCGCACAGCCGCTGCTGCCAATCGGGCTGTTGTACGCCGAGCCATTGGCGGAGCCCTTGTAGGCGTAGCCCGAGGACAAGCCGCCGGTGGCGGAGGTTGTCAGATTATCCTTGCTGGTTCCGGCGTTGCCGGAGTAATCCGCAAGCGGATCCATGCCCGCCCAACTGTTGGAACCATTGAGATAGAGCCAGGCTTCGTACAAGGCGTTGGCGTAGTCACCGGAAGCCTGGTCGATCTTTTCATCCGGAGCATTGACATCGATGCCGCCAACGATGTTCTGCAACGCAGTGTTATTGGCGGCCACGCTCATATCGCGTATGCCATAGCGCAGGTAGCCGCCATCGCGCTTGTTTGCCAGGGACAACATCATCAGGCCCACATTGGCCGGCTTCGTCAGGCCAGCCACGAAGTTCTTGATGGCCGTCAGTTCCGCCTGGCCCTGCGTTGGCGATCCGACCCACTTCTGCGAGGCCTTCGACCAGTTGGCCGTGTTGTCCAGGATAAACAGGATGTTCGGCGCCGGCGATTTCACGCCTGGCGGCTGGTTGAAGATATCGGTGTCATCTGTGCGGCCGGTGATCGACACTAGCGCCAGCGAGGCCAGCAGAATGAGCTTCAGCAGTCTCAATATATTCACGGTGGCCCCCCGGGGCGATACAAGTTGTTGTCTAGGGACAGGTCGCCGTCGAATTCATCCGCACCCTGGCGCCTTGATGCACCGTGACGGAGATGCCGGTTCGATTGTCGGTTGCAACCGCACTGATATCCCAATAGGTATCCTTCGGCGCAGAGTCGGCGAAATCGACGCTGTAACCGTCCGCCGCGGTCATCTGCAAGCAAGCCGGCTTAGCAGTCTGGACGGTGTAGTCCGCCGTGCCGTCGTTATTGATATCGATGCTGAAAGTCTGCGCGGCGGGCGTGTAGAAATTGCTGACCGAGCCGATGATTCTCTCGATCGCCTGCTGCGCGGCGGCCGTAGCCTCGATTTTGGCTTGCTGGTTGCCCACAACTTTCAGGTTGGTCTTGCTCATGCGCACGGCCGAGACCACCATTAGTGTCAGGACAATCAACATGACCAGCCCCACCACCAGGCTCATACCAGCCTGGCGAAGCCTGCCCTGGAATGATCGAAGCCTCATCTTCACTCTCTCCGGCTGCTGGGGTTGATGACGCGCACGACGCCGGTGTAGACGTGCCGCTTGAAATTGTCCGAGAAGGGGCCTACTGAGCCGGCCACTCCCATGCTGTAGGTCTTCGCCGCCAACGTGCTGTCGACGAAGGCGGACACTTGCGTGTTGCGCGCCAGCAAGTTGACCTGCACGGCCATGACATTGGGCCAGTCGGCCAGCGCTGGCGTGGTTATAAAGGGAACGGCTGGCGCGCCCGCGCCAACGGCGTCGACGCCATAGTCCAGTTGCAGGTTCTCGATACCGTCGACCAGTGGCGTCGTGACCCAACTCGACGTGCCGCCAGCTACTGCGATTTCCAGGCGCTTTAGCGTCGGCACCGGCTTGCCGCCATCCGCGCCCGCGGTGCAGGTGGTGGCGCCAGCAGCCAAGATGTTGCACGGGCTGATGAAATAGATATGCTCGATGTAACGGCGCAGCGCGGCCGGCGTGACGCCGTCGTTTTGCACCAGGGTGTACACGGAAGGGGTTGCCGGTGTGGGGTCCGGACCGACGGCCGTCACCGGCGTACCGGTGGGGGTAGTTTGCACATAGACCTGGCCCGCTACGGCAGTGGCAAGCGTTGGGAGGGTGTCGCTCGTTTCCAGGCGGCGCACCACCAGGATATCCGTCCCTGCTACGTGATTTGCATTCGGCAGGCAGGCCGACAGCGGAGCCGGTACGGTGGCTGGAGCGTCGTAACCCTGCATGGGCAAGGCGAAGGCATTGCCAATGCTGGTCGTGTCGATTGCGCACGGATCCGGCAAGGCAGACAGGGCCGCAAACGTGCCGCCAAACTGGCCATAGTAGCCGGCATGCTGGATATCGTCCTCCAGCAGCGTAAATGCATAGCGACCATTTTCAATCTGCCGGGCGGACTTGTCGAGCTCGGTGCGGGTGCTGCTCTGCTGGCTGATCAGCGCCGCGACACCTGCCATCAGGAACAGGCCGATCACGATCGCGATCATCAGTTCGACCAGCGAAAAGCCCGCGTGGCGGGAGCGCAATCGTAGTGAGGCGGTTGACTTTGCCATGTGTCGAGCCTCAGTTCAGGTTGGCAATCTGCAGCGTTGCGCTGACCACCCGCCGCCGCGTTTCGTCAGCGTACAGCCCCTTGCCGCAGCCAAGGCCCGCGCCCGGCGCCACCGTCTTCCCCATGCCCAGCCAGGCCACGCTAACCAGATAGACGCCGCTGACGCTGTCATAGCTGACGCAGCCGCGCGCGCCGATCATGGCGCCGACGCTGCCACTGGCACTGGTTTCAGCCGCGCCGGCGAGCAGGTTGCTCCAGGTCGCAAGATCCCCGTTGGCCATGGTGTAGGCCTGGACGGTACCAAGGGAGCACGCCGGCGCGGCGGCCGCGCCAGTCCCAAGATAGGGCTGCCCGTTGACCGGATCGGTGGTGAAGGCATAACAGCCGGCGACCGACCGGTTGGCATTGATGCGGCCGATCATGTCCTGCAGCAGAATCAGGGCCTGGGTACGCTGGTACGACTCGGCCTCGGCGCGCTGGCTGGTCAACATCAGGCCCACAAGGCCCAGCAGTCCGACCAGCAGGATGATCAGCGTAACGAGAGCCTCGATCAGGCTGAATCCCGACTGGCGGTCTTCTGGCGGCGGCCTGCGCATCAGCAACTCCCTGCCTGGCTGCTTGGCAGCCCGCTCAAATCGATGTTGATGCAGCGCTGCGGTGCGCTGGAGCTGGCTGCACTGATGCCAAAAGAACTGACCGTGGCAGCGAGGCGGCCATTGCCGTTGTAGACGAGCCCGGCCACAGGGCCCGTCATGGTCAGCCCCTGCAACGCCTCGTGCTGGCTGAGCGTGATGGTGCCACTTGTGACCGTCCAGCCGTTCTGCCAGCCGCCCGTCGCTGCAGCGACGGTAACACCGCTATTGCGTTTTATAGCCTCGCTGCGAGCGTAGATCAGTGCTGAGACGACATCATAGCCAGCCGCCCGGATCCGCTGCCCCAATATGAAATCTCGAAAATACGGGGTGGCGATCGCCGCCAGAATGGCGATGATCGTCACTGCGGTAATCAGTTCGATCAAGGTGAACCCCCGTTGCGGGTGCCTTCGCGCGTGCCGCGCTTCTGCCAAGCTGGGCAACATTTTTCCCTCCATGATCCACACTCACCAGCAACTGGCAACGGTGCCGCTGCCACTGATCCCCTTGGCGCCAGTCTGGTCAATGGTGAGATTCATGCATCCGGTGTCGTTGGTAGCCTGCGCGCCGGTCGGCGTGGCGGTCACGAGATAGGTCGGCGGGGTAGCAGCGTTGCTGGCTGCCACGGTGACGTTGTAGTTCTTCGCGACTTCCGTGGGAACGGTGGCATAGCCGAGCGCCGTCATGGTGGTAGCGTATTGACGTGCGTCGAGGTTGTACTGCTCTTGCTGGTTGGCCACCCCAAGAATGAAACTCTGGGCGGCGGAGCGGTTGCTCCGGATCACGTATCGGGTGTACGAGGGATAAGCGATGGCCGCAAGGATCGCGATGATGACCACCGTGATCATCACTTCAATCAGCGTGAATCCCAACTGTGCGCTGACCATGCGCAAAGCCGTTGCCGTCCTCGGTTCACCGGCGATAAACAAACGCGCACCAACCAACGCGCCTGCCGGCTCTCGGCAAGAAGACTGACCCATGATTGACCCCGAAGTACGTTTATTTTTTTGTATTCCAGTTCTTCCGGCTAATTTTAATGTGTGCTTCCGGACGGACTCTGCTTAATTTAGCAATTTGTGTGTGCCTCCGCCACTCATTCGTACGGGCCGACAGGATATTTGTCCAGCACGTCGCGAATTTCAGACAGCCACCGGCTGCGGTGTGCCGGCCGTCGCCATTGGTCCCGCCCACGAACCCATATTTCACGTTGCGTGTCTCCCAATGAATGGCACGTCCATGCCTCCGTGCTGCACGAGCGCAAGAAGTGATCAAAGAGCACCAAGAACGTTGATAACGAGGCAAACGGACGAGCAGCCTCGGCCTATAGGGCCTTACGATCCAGCCTGATGCACGTTAGGCTCCGTCGTGATCGCCAAGGGCGTCACGGCCACATGACTCGCCGTGACTTCCACGTGGCTGGCGATTACCGCGACACCCGATTGTGGCGGAGCAGGCACGCCATGCTTCCCCACACCATGCCCTTGAGCGGAGGGGTCAGGTACAGCCCGACGATATCGCGCACCATCTCGGCAAACAACGGGTTGGTGGAATATGAAGGGCCCCGGCTCCAATCCGACAACCATTAACATATTTGACAATAAATTGATTTAAGTAATTTTTTAATATTTGATTGGATTGCACTGGCCTGAATTCTCGCGGTCACCGCTTCCGCCAGACTTTTCTCCACGGCACAGCCGGCGCTTCGTTACGCGTGCGGAGTTATCCTCACAACGATTCAGACGCTTCCCCAAATTACCGCACCCCGTTACGCACTAGATTGACAGCCCCCCTCAAGACATCGCCGCACGGCGCCGCAGTGCCAGGCCTCCTCGCAATGACCCTTGCATCGTGGCGCTCGCGCTGATCACCCACAAGCGCAGCCATCTCGGCTGAAGCGGTCCGCGCTGCCCGGCTCAGCCTGGCTCGACCGGCGCCGTCAGCAAGCGATACGCCTGCTCCTGCGTAATATCCAGCCGGTAGTGCCGGGCCAGCATGCGCGCGAAGTGATGCGCGGCGTCCGGCTCGCTGTGCCTCAATTGCTCGCGGTAGGCCTCCAGCTCGAAACGCAGCCGCCAGCGCGGGCTCGCCAGGTAGAGCACGCCCATCAGGCCGCACCAGCGCCAGAACTGGCGCACATGCACCTTCTCATGCTCGATCAGCGCGTGGCTCACGCCGGGCCGCACCAGGATCAGCGGTCCCGGCGCGAAGCCATCGAACCCGCGCGGAATCAGCCAGCGGGACTTGGTCTCGATCAGCAGGCAGAGGGGCGATTTGCAGAAGCGGATCATGGCGGGCGACAGCGGTGCGATAGCACAGGACGCGCATGGGCGTGTCCAAGCGTGATTTCCCAAGCCTATCAGGTCGCGCGGGCCCTCGTCCAAACCTGCCTGCCAAAACAAAAACGCCCCGCTTTTGGCGGGGCAAAGAGCAATGCCTGAATGGATCGCGCGTGCCTAATCGATGCTGATCTTGCCCGCCTCGATCACGCCCTTCCAGCGCTGGAGCTCCTGCTTCTCGAACTGCTCGAACTGCTCCGGCGTATTGGCGACCACCTCGAAACCGTTCTCGGCCAGCTTCTGGCGCATCTGCGGCTCGTTGAGCGAACCGACCAGCGCGGCATGCAGCCTGGCCTTGACGTCCTTCGGCAGCCCGCGCGGCGCGGCCACGGCTTGCCACGAATACACGTCCACGTCCTTCACGCCGCCCTCCGCCATGGTGGGCACGTTCGGCAGCACCGCCGAGCGCTTGTCGCCGGTCACGGCCAGCGCCTTGAGCTTGCCGCTGCGGATATGTTGCAGCACCGCGTTGACGTTCTGGAACGAGACGTCCACCTGGCCTGCGAGCAGGTCGGAGATGGCCGGCGCCCCGCCCTTGTAGGGGACGTGAAGCCCGTCAGTGCCGGACTTCTGCCAGAACAGCGCGGCGGTCAAATGGTCGGACGAACCGGCGCCGGAGCTGGCGAAGGCCACCTTGCCCGGATTCTTCTTCATGTACGCGACCAGCTCCTGCAAGTTCTTCGCAGGGAAATCCGGCTTGGTGACCAGCACGTTGGGCGCGCGCACGGCCACCGTCAGCAGGTCGAAGTCCTTGGCCGGGTCATAGCCCAGGTTTTTTTGCAGGAACGGGTTCACGGCATAGACGCCGATCGACGCCACCAGCAAGGTGTAGCCATCGGCAGGTGCGCGCTTGACCATGGTCGCGCCGATGGCCCCGGTGGCGCCGGGGCGATTGTCGATCACGAACGGCTGGCCCAGCTTTTCATTGAGCGGCACCGCCAGCATGCGCGCGATGGTGTCGGTGGAGCCGCCCGCAGGGAATGGCACCACCACGGATACGGCCTTCTGGGGCCATGCCGGCGAGGCGGCCGCGGCGCTGGTCACGGCGCCTGCGGCGGCCAGTGCCGTCGTGGCGGCGAGCATGGCCGCGGCGAGCCGGCCGAACTTGCGCCGCGCGGGTGCGGCAAGCGTGCCCGCGGCAGCTGGCCGGCCATCAGGTTTGTTCATGGTTGTCTCCTGGTTCTTGGTGGTTTTCTTTTATTCGTGGGGGGCCGCAGATGCGGCTCACCGGACCATGCAGGGCGCCTTGTTGTTGAAGGTCCAGCCCGGGATCAGGAACTGCATGGCGACGGCGTCGTCGCGCGCACCCAGCCCCATGTTCTTGTAGCGCTCGTGCGCCAGCGCGAGTTGCTCCATATCGAGTTCCACGCCCAGGCCCGGCGCCGTCGGCACGGCCACCTTGCCGTTCTCGATCTTCAGCGGCGCCTTGGTCAGGCGCTCGCCGTCCTGCCAGATCCAGTGGGTGTCGATGGCAGTGACGCGGCCCGGCGCGGCGGCGGCCACGTGGGTGAACATCGCCAGCGAAATATCGAAGTGATTGTTCGAATGCGAACCCCAGGTCAGGCCCCACTCGGCGCACATCTGCGCCACCCGCACCGAGCCCTGCATGGTCCAGAAATGCGGATCGGCCAGCGGGATGTCCACCGATTGCAGGCGCACCGCGTGGCCCATCTGGCGCCAGTCGGTCGCGACCATGTTGGTGGCGGTGGGAAGGCCGGTGGCGGTACGGAACTCGGCCATGACCTCGCGGCCCGAGTAGCCCTCTTCCGCGCCGCAAGGATCTTCGGCATAGGCCAGCACGCCATGCTTGTCGCGGCACAGGCGCACGGCTTCGGCCAGCGACCACGCGCCATTGGGATCCAGGGTGATGCGCGCCTTGGGGAAGCGCTCGGCGAGCGCCAGGATGGCTTCCATCTCTTCGTCGCCGCGCAGCACGCCGCCCTTGAGCTTGAAATCGTTGAAGCCATAGCGCTCATAGGCAGCTTGCGCCAGGCGTACCACGCCCTCGGCATTCATGGCGGCTTCATTGCGCAAGCGGAACCAGTCGTTGTCCGCCTCGGGCTCGCTGCGATAGCCGAGCGTGGTGCGGTTACGGTCTCCGATATAGAACAGGTAGCCCAGCATCTCCACGGCATCGCGCTGCTGGCCTTCGCCCAACAGCGCGGCCACCGGCACGCCCAGATGCTTGCCCAGCAGGTCGAGCAGCGCGGCCTCGAGCGCGGTGACCGCATGGATGGCGATGCGCAGGTCGAAGGTCTGCAGGCCACGCCCACCCGCGTCGCGGCTGGCAAAAGCGGTGCGCACGCGATTGAGCAGCGCCTGGTGGTTGCCGATCGACTGGCCGGCCAGGAGTTCGCGCGCATCCTCCAGCGTCTGGCGGATCGCTTCGCCGCCGGGCACCTCGCCTACGCCCGTATTGCCCGCGCTGTCTTTCAGGATGACGATATTGCGGGTGAAGAACGGACCGTGCGCGCCGGACAGGTTCATCAACATGCTGTCGTGGCCGGCCACCGGCACGACGGTCAGCTCGGTGATCACGGGCGTGCCTGCCATGGGCGCGGCGCAAAGGGATGATTGGGTCATGTTGAACTCCAGCAGGAAGAGCGGCTCGCCGCGTTGGCTGCCGGCCCTTGCGGGTTGTCTCGGGTTGGATGCGCCGGCTGCTGCCGGATCCTTGTGTGCGGTGCTTGCCAGGTCCCGACGCGGCTGCTACAGCCCATGCAGCGGGAGACACCTGTTATCTGTCGTCATATAACTTACGACGCAGTATAATGAGCCTATTGCGATCCGGTCAAGCCCCAGCCCATCACCATGTCAAACCCGATGTTTGCCTCCACTCCCCCGCTGCGGCGGCGCGGCCGTACGCTTGCCGAAGAGGCGGTGAGCAACCTGAGCGAGCGCATCCAGCAAGGCCAGCTCAAGCCGGGCGACAAGCTGCCGACCGAGTCCGAAATCATGGCCGCGCTCGGCGTCAGCCGCACCGTGGTACGCGAAGCGCTGTCGCGGCTACAGGCCAGCGGGCTGGTGGAAACCCGCCACGGCATCGGCACCTTCGTGCTGGCGCGCAGCGCTGAGAACGGCTCGCCCTTTCGCATCGACCCCGCCACCATGGGCACTGCCATGGACGTGCTGGCCATGCTGGAATTCCGCGTCAGCCTGGAGGCCGAGGCGGCCAGCCTGGCGGCATCGCGGCGCAGCGATGAGCAACTGACGGCGATGCGTGGCGCGCTCGACGAGCTCAAGCGCACGGCGGCGGGCGGCGAGGATTCCGTTGGTGCCGATTTCGAGTTCCACCTGCTGATCGCGCGCGCCACCGGCAACCGCTACTTCACGGACATCATGGGCCACCTCGGCACCATGGTGATCCCGCGCAGCCGGCTGCATGTCAGCGCGCAGGAGCGGGAGCAGTACCTCGAGCGCGTCAATATCGAGCACGAGAACATCTTTGACGCCATCGAGCGGCGCGACCCCGAAGGCGCCAAGGCCGCCATGCGCATGCACCTGACCAACAGCCGCGAGCGCCTGCGCAAGGCGTCGGCGGCGGTGGAAGCCGGCTAGGGCCGGCCTGCCGGCGCATCCCGGCGGGATCCGGGAATTCCTGCTTGCCCGACAAGCGGCCTATGTTGTAGGATGTCTTACAATAAACGATGATGTAGCTGTATCCCCATTGATGCGTCCCGCGTGTTAGCCCGGGGCCACATCCCCGCCGCCTCAAGCGCAAGCTACGGCGCGCGCCCACTTGATCGCAGTTGAAAAGCAGGAAACGCTCATGACCATCACCGGCGAAATGCTGATCGGCGCCAGCGCAGTGCGCGGCACCACCAAGATCCTCCATGCCACCAACCCCGCCACGGGTGAAGTTCTGGCACCGGCATTCCACGGCGGCGGCGCCGCCGAGGCCGAGCGTGCCTGCGCGCTGGCCGAGGCCGCGTTCGACACCTACCGCAACACCTCGCCGGAAACCCGCGCCCAGTTCCTGGAGTCGATCGCCAGCGGCCTGGAAGCCCTGGGCGATACGCTGATCGAGCGCGCCCACGCCGAGAGCGCATTGCCTGTTGCGCGTCTGCAGGGCGAGCGTGCCCGCACCGCCGGCCAGTTGCGCCTGTTCGCCAGCGTGCTGCGCGATGGCCGCTGGCAAGCCGCCACGCTCGACTCCGCCCTGCCCGAGCGCACGCCGCCGCGCCCCGACCTGCGCCTGCAGAAGATCGCGGTCGGCCCGGTGGCGGTGTTCGGCGCCAGCAATTTCCCGCTCGCGTTTTCGGTGGCGGGCGGCGATACCGCATCCGCGCTGGCGGCCGGCTGCCCGGTCGTCGTCAAGGCGCACTCTGCCCACCTCGGCACCTCCGAGCTGGTCGGGCGCGTGATCCAGAAGGCCGTGGCCGATGCCGGCCTGCCCGAAGGCGTGTTCTCGCTGCTGGTGGGCGCGGGCGTTGCCGTGGGCACGGCCCTGGTCGCGCATCCGTCGATCCAGGCCGTGGGCTTCACGGGCTCGCGCAGCGGCGGCCTGGCGCTGGTGCAGACGGCCAACAGCCGTCCCCAGCCGATCCCCGTCTATGCGGAAATGAGCAGCATCAACCCGGTGTTCCTGCTGCCGGCAGCCCTGGCCGCCCGCGGCGCGGAGATCGCCCGCAACCTGGTGGATTCGCTGGTGATGGGCGTAGGCCAGTTCTGCACCAACCCCGGCCTGCTGCTGGCGGTGGAAAGCCCGGCGCTGGACGTGTTCCGCCAAGGCGCGATTGCGGCATTGGCGGAAAAGGCGGCGGCGACCATGCTGACGCCCGGAATCAGCCAGGCTTACGACAATGGCGTGGCCCAGCTCAGCGATATCGAAGGGCTGCGCCGCATCGGCAGCGGCCAGGCCGCCAGCGGCCCCAACCAGGCCCGCCCCGCGCTGTTCGAAACCACGGCCGCGCGTTTCCTTGCGGACCACCGCATGGAAGCCGAAGTGTTTGGCCCATCCTCGGTACTGGTCGTATGCCGCGACCACGAGGAGATGCTGGCGGTGGCGCGCCGCCTGGAAGGCCAGCTGACCGCCACCGTGCAAGCGGATGCGGGGGATCGTGCCGAGGCCGGCAGCCTGCTGACCGTGCTTGAGCGCAAGGCGGGGCGCGTACTGTTCAACGGCTATCCGACGGGCGTGGAAGTGTCGTACGCCATGGTGCACGGCGGGCCGTTCCCGGCTACGTCCGACACGCGCGCCACCTCGGTGGGCGCATCGGCCATCGAGCGCTTCCTGCGCCCGGTGTGCTACCAGAACGTCCCGGCGGAACTGCTGCCGCCCGCGCTGCAGGATGGCAATCCGCTGAACGTGTGGCGCCTCACCGACGGGCAACTGGCCCGCGACTGAATTCGCGCGCGCATGGAAAAGGGCCGGAAATTCCGGCCCTTTTTTTCATCTCAGGCTAGCTGGACATTACGCCGCAATGCGCTCGATGGCAGCCGGCGCCTGCGGCGGCTGGATCACCGGTGCATTCCCGCGCGAGCGGCCCGAGCTGAGATAGTCGGCGATCGACTCCTGCGTGACTTCGCCCAGGTAGACACCATCGGCATCGACCACCGGCAGCCAGCTGGTGTTGTGCTGGTACATGCGCGAGAGCACGATGCGCAGGTGCTCGTCGAACGCGGCGGTCGCCACGAACGGCCGCATCGCATCCGCGCACATGCCCTGCCCCGCGCGCGCATCGCGCCGCGTGACGTAGCCTAGCGCGCGCTGCGCATCGTCCACCACCGGCAGGTGGCGCACGTCGGCCTCGTCCATGATGGCGAAGGCCTGCGCCAGCGGCATGCCAGGGCTGCAGGTCTGCGCCATGGTGGCGGCATCGCCGGCGCGCACCAGCAGCAGGCGCTTGAGCGTGTTGTCGTGGCCGATGAACGCTTGCACGAAATCGTCGGCCGGACGCGCCAGCAGTGCGTCGGGATGGTCGAACTGCACCAGCTTGCCGCCGCGGAACACGGCCACCCGGTCGCCCAGCTTGATGGCCTCGTCGATGTCGTGCGAGACCATGATCACGGTCTTGCCGAGCTGGCGCTGCATCAGGAAGAACTCGTTCTGGATGCTCTCGCGGTTGATCGGGTCCACCGCACCGAACGGCTCGTCCATCAGCAGCACGGGTGCATCCGCCGCCAGCGCGCGGATCACGCCGATACGCTGCTGCTGCCCGCCCGAGAGCTCGCGCGGATAGCGCGTGAGCATCTTGCCGGGATCGAGCTGCACCATCGACATCAGCTCGCGCGCGCGCTCGCGGCTGCGCTTCTTGTCCCAGCCCAGCAGGCGCGGCACCACCATGATGTTCTCCTCGATGGTCATGTTGGGGAACAGGCCGATCTGCTGGATCACGTAGCCGATCTTGCGGCGCAGCGTGACTTCGTCCAGGCGGGTGGTGTCCTCGCCGCCGATGAGCACCCGGCCGGAGCTAGGCTGGATCAGGCGGTTGATCATCTTGAGCGTGGTGGTCTTGCCGCAGCCCGAGGGGCCGAGGAAGACGCAGATCTCGCCCTTGGGCACGGTGAGCGAAACCGCATCGACGGCGCGCACTTCGGCGCCGTCTTTTTGCCTGAAGGTCTTGGTGAGTTGGTCGAGTTCAATCATGTTCAGCGAATTCCTTTCGGTGTCAGCGCCCGCTGCAACCACTGCAGGCAGGCATCGGCCACGATGGCGAGCACGCTGACCAGCACCGCGCCGATCGCCAGCTTGCTCATGTTGCTCTGGCTGATCGCTTGCAGGATCAGCACCCCGAGGCCACCCGCGCCGATGATGGCGGCAATGGTGGCCACGCCGATGTTCATCACCACGGCGGTACGCACGCCGCCGAGGATGACGGGCACGGCCAGCGGCAGGTCCACCAGCCGCATGCGCTGCCAGGTGGTCATGCCGATGCCGCGGCCGGCTTCCTGGATGCCGTCGTCGACATTGGCGAGCGCCACGCAGGTATTGCGCATGATCGGCAGCAGCGAATACAGGAACACCGCGGTCACCGCCGGCACGTAGCCCAGCGCGTGGCCGAAGCGCGCGAAGATCGGGATCATCAGCCCGAACAGCGCGATCGACGGCAAGGTCAGCACGATGGTGGCCAGCGTCAGCAGCGGCGTGGCGAGAAAACGGAAGCGCGCGCACAGGATGCCCAGCGGCACGCCGACGACGATCGCCAGGCCCACCGCGGAACCCACCAGCGCCAGATGCTGGCCGGTGAGCTTGAGCAATGTCGGCCAGCTGTGTTGGAGGTAAGTCAGCAAGTCCATGCGGCCCTCCTCAGATCAGGCCGTGGCCGCGCAGGAATTCCTGCGCCACCTTGTCGACCGGCTGCTGGTCGATATCGACCTTGTAGTTCATCTCGGTCATGGCCGCGTTGTCGAGCTGGGCCGCCAGCGCGTTGAGCAAGCCGGCGAGCTCGGGATGCGCGTCCAGCGTTGCCTTGCGCACCACGGGCACTGCGTTGTAGGCGGGGAAGAAGTGCTGGTCGTCTTCCAGCAGCACCAGGTCGAAGCCCTTGACGCGGCCATCGGTGGTATAGACGAGGCCCAGTTCGACCTGGTCGTTCTTCAGCGCGGTGTAGACCAGGCCCGGATCGAGCTGGATCACGTCGCGGCGCGAGAACGGCAGCTTGTAGAGCCCCTTGAGCGGTTCCAGCCCGTCGGGACGCGCGGCGAACTCCATGTCGACCGCGAACGGATGGGCGGTGCCCTCGCCGGCGGCGCGCATCTTCTCGGCGAAGGCCGACAACGTGGCCACGCCAGCGGCTTCGGCACGCTTTCTCGGCATCGCCAGCGCATAGGTGTTGTTGATGCCTGAGGCATCGAGCCAGATCAGGCCGCGCGCGGCGTCGAGCGTCTTGACGCGCTCGTAGCTCTCGGTGGCGCCGAGCTTTTCCTCGACCTTGTTGAACACGATCAGCGCCGTGCCGGTGTAGTCCCACACCACGTCGAGCTGGCCGCTTTCCATGGCCTGGCGCATCAGCGTGCTGCCCAGGCCGGCGGTGAGCTCGGTGGTGAGGCCTTTGGCCTGCAGGTACTGCGTGGTCATCGACGACAGGATCAGCTGTTCGGTGAAATTCTTGCCGCCTACGCGAACGGTGTCGGCGTGCGCCGGCAGCGCCATGGCTGCCACTGCGGCAAGCACGGCGACACTCGCCAGCATGCGTGCCTGGCCGCGGGCCGCGCGGCCCGCGCGAGCCAGCGCGCTTGTGATGAAATGCATCGGGTTCTCCTTCATGTTCGGTGCGCCCTTGCGCGCCTTAGCGCGCCAGCCCGCGGCGGCGCAGGTAGCAATAACCGGCAGCGGCAAACAGGCCATCGAGGGCGAGTGCCAGCAGCGCGGTGGCCGCGGCGCCCAGCAACAGCAGGGGCTGGTTGTTCAGGTAGATGCCAGGGAAAATCAATTCGCCCAGGCTGTTGGCGCCGATCAGGAAGGACAGCGGCACCGTGCCGACATTGATCACCAGGCTGATGCGCACGCCCGCCAGGATCACCGGCAGCGCGTTGGGCAGTTCGACCCGGAACAGGCGCTGCATGGCGGTCATGCCAAGGCCGCGCGCGGCCTCGGTCAGTGCCGGGGAAACGCCGAGCAAGCCCTCGCAGGTATTGCGCACGATCGGCAGCAGCGAAGCCAGCCACAGCGCCAGGATGGCGGGCCGCTCGCCAATGCCGAGCACGGCCAGGGCCAGTGCCAGCACCGCCAGCGATGGCACGGTATTGCCGATATTGAAGACCTGCATCAGGCGGTCGGCCCAGCGGCGCATGCACGGACGGCTCAGGCCGATGCCTGCCGGGATGCCGGTGACCAGCGCCAGCGCCATCGACCACGCCACCAGGCGCAGGTGGTCGGCAACGTCGTACCACAGGCGGTCCTGATATTGCAGGATGACATCGACGCCGATCCAGGTGACCAGAGCGGCCAGCGCGGCGAGCGTGAGACATCCCCAGGCCAGCGCCTGTACGGATTGCTTGGACATATTCCCCTCTGTCCGCATGCCAGATGTGGGCACGAGAAACCACATCCGGATTGACGGACGAACAAAGTGGGCTCAGGCGGGTGCAAATGGGGGCCCGCCGGCCCTGACTAGATTGCCTTGCCCGCCATGACCGGCAGATGAGCCGGTGGACGGGCGCCGGGCTTCACGCTGGAGAGCGGGAAACCCAATTGAAAGGACACCGTGCCGGTAAGGGCGGGCGTCCCGGGAGCGGCGCAACCCGCTGCAAGGTGCAGGAACGGGAGGCCAGTGGCAGCGCAAATTTGGTGGTTCCGACGCGCCGCCGGATCAATCGGCCGGTGCCACGCTTGGGGAAGCAAGGGGATGGGGCGGCACTCAAACACGCCTGCCCGGACCCTGCCAACCCGACTTGATTACGCAGCATCGGATGACAACGAGAGCGCTATTATACCCAATTACAGCGATCTTGTCACTATCACGCTTTCTCCACACTTTCGCGCCGCTTTCTGGCCGTATCTATCAGGCTTCGCCCGGCATTCCGGCGTCACTCTCGTTGTTCCAGAATTGAGGCATCGCAAGGGCCTGGCCGTGCCATGGGCAGAACAATCTTTTGCCCGGATGGCCTCTACCGGTTCTGGCCCAAACCCTTAAATTACGAGGGTAGCCTTTGGGGCCGCGCGCCATTGCCGCCATCCCCAGCCAACAGGAGATCGATCATGGAACAACGCACTGCCACCCCTACCACCCCCACCGTCCCGGCCACCGCTACGGAGACCGTGCAGCGCTCGCGCGCGGTCGACCGCGTGGTGCGCGGCATCGCCACCTCGGACGGCGCCGGCGTCAAGCTCACCCGCGTGCTCACGCAGAACCTGCAGCGCCGCCTGGACCCGTTCCTGATGCTGGACGCGTTTGGCACCGATAGCCGCGACGACTATATCGGCGGCTTCCCCGACCACCCGCACCGCGGCTTCGAGACCATCACCTATATGCTGGCCGGCCGCATGCGCCATCGCGACAGCGCCGGCAACGAAGGCCTGCTGGAGAACGGCGGCGCCCAGTGGATGGTGGCCGGCGCCGGCGTGGTGCACTCCGAGATGCCCGAGCAGGAAGACGGCCGCATGGAAGGCTTCCAGCTGTGGCTGAACCTGCCCGCCGCGGACAAGATGACGGCGCCCTGGTACCGCGACCTGCCGGCCGCCGACGTGCCCACGGTGGCGCTGCCGGGCGGCGCCACCGTGCGCGTGCTGGCAGGCGCCTCGCACGGGGTGGCTGGCGCGGTCACGCGCCCGGTCACGGAGCCGCTCTACCTGGACGTCTCGCTGCCGGCGGGGCAGACCTTCTCGCAAGCGCTGCCGCAAGGGCATAACGCCTTCCTGTACACCTATCGCGGCGAGATCGCGGTCGGCGCGGGCAACAACGCCGCCGTGCTGGAAGCGCAGCGCATGGGCGTGCTGGACAACGCCGCCGGCGCCGACGGGGTCAATGTCACGGCCACGGCCGATGCGCGCTTCCTGCTGATCGCGGGCAAGCCGCTGGGCGAGCCGATCGCGCAATATGGGCCGTTCGTGATGAACACCCAGGAGGAGATCTACCAGACCCTGGCTGATTTCCGCGAAGGCCGCTTCAACCAGATCGCGGTCAGCCACGACGCCTGACACGCTGTGAGCCATCGGGGGCGGCATCGCGCCGCTCCCGTTCCGGCATTGGCCGCGGCGCCCCGCCCCGGCCCCTCGCTCTCTCCCGCCCTACTCCCCGCATTTCGCAAACTTCACGCCAGTTTCGCGCCAATCGGCCAAGCCGGCCGCCCCCCGCCAGCCCGGCCGCCCGCTCACCCGCCCCAAATGCCCGGCATGCGACTTGCAACCTGC
Source organism: Cupriavidus sp. PET2-C1 (assembly GCF_054515855.1). Taxonomy (NCBI): domain Bacteria; kingdom Pseudomonadati; phylum Pseudomonadota; class Betaproteobacteria; order Burkholderiales; family Burkholderiaceae; genus Cupriavidus; species Cupriavidus sp. PET2-C1. The sequence continues at coordinate 1,114,198 of NZ_CM137259.1, read as the reverse complement.
TTGTATCCGTTGTGGGGCCGAGAAAACTGGCCTGATCAGGTCGTCCGAACCCCACACACTTATATAATCCACGGTTAATAAACGGCATCACCGCCCAGTGATGGTTGCTGCAATGCGTAACGGCGATCCTGCCCCACGCACTGCAGCAGGTGCTGCCCGATACAAACATTAACGAACATTGACCCACGTTGCTGCCATAACAACTCGAGCCGCCTCAGTGACCTTAAGCACAACCCCAAGGCTGGCGCTTGCCCATATCAGCAAGCGCTACCCCGGCGTGACCGCCAACGATGACGTGTCCCTCGTCGTCGCCCCCGGCGAAATCCACGCCGTGCTCGGCGAGAACGGCGCCGGCAAATCCACCCTGATGAAAATCATCTTTGGCGCGGTCAAGCCGGACGCCGGCGACATGCACTTCAACGGTGCACGCGCCGCGATCCACAATCCGCACGATGCCCGGAACCTGGGCATTGCGATGGTGTTCCAGCACTTTTCGCTGTTCGATACGCTGACCGTGACCGAGAACATCGCCCTTGGCCTGCCCCGGGGCGGCAAGGCGGCCGCCGGCAGCCCGCATGCGGGCACCAATATGAAGCAGCTGGCCGACCAGATCCGCGAAACCGCCCAGCGCTATGGCCTGCCGCTGGAGCCGAACCGCCATGTGCACACCTTGTCGGTAGGCGAGCGCCAGCGCGTGGAAATCGTGCGGGCGCTGCTGGCCAAGCCGCAACTGCTGATCCTGGACGAGCCGACTTCCGTGCTGACACCGCAAGCGGTGCAAACCCTCTTCATCACGCTACGCCAGCTCGCGGCGGAAGGCACCAGCATCCTCTACATCAGCCACAAGCTCGACGAGATCCGCGAGCTTTGCCATAGCGCCACCGTGATGCGCATGGGCCGTGTCACCGGCGTGTGCGATCCGCGCCAGGAAAGCGCGGCCTCGCTGTCGCGCCTGATGATCGGCGGCGAGCCGCCGCGCGAGGCGCGCGTGCAGACCGAACCCGGCGCCTGCCGGCTGGCGGTGCGCGAACTCTCGCTGCCGCGCTCGCATGCGTTCGCGACGGAGCTTGACGGCATCTCGCTGGACCTGCACGCCGGTGAGATCGTTGGCATCGCCGGCGTGTCCGGCAACGGCCAGCAGGAATTGCTGGCGGCGCTGTCGGGCGAGGATGTGCGCGCCGCGCGCGGTGCCATCGCGCTGGATAACAAGCCGGTGGGCAAGCTGGACGCGCGCCAGCGGCGCCGCGCCGGACTGGCCTTCGTGCCCGAGGAACGCCTCGGCCGTGGCGCCGTGCCGGGCATGAGCCTGGCCGCGAATATCCTGCTCTCGCACCAGTCCGCGCCCTATGTGCAGCGCGGCATGATTTCGCCCAAGGCCGCCGCCGGCCTGGCGCAGGCCGTGATCGGGCGCTTCCGCGTGAAGGCAAGCGGGGCGGACGCGCTGGCCAAGAGCCTGTCGGGCGGCAACCTGCAGAAATTCATCGTCGGCCGCGAGATCGAAAGCGGCCCGAAGGTATTGATCGTGGCCCAGCCGACCTGGGGCGTGGATGTGGGTGCCGCGGCGCAGATCCACAACGAGCTGCTGGCGCTCAAGGCCACCGGCTGCGCGTTGCTGGTGGTGTCGGAAGAACTGGACGAACTGTTCGCCATCTGCGATCGCCTGCACGTGATCGCCAAGGGCCGGTTGTCGCCGTCGATTCCGACCCAGGACGCCACGCGAGAGCAGGTGGGCCTGTGGATGAGCGGTCTTTGGGAAGGCGGGCCAGGCGGCCGGCGCGAACAAGAGGAGGCGGTGCTCCATGGCTGATTTCCTCCTTCGCTCGCCGCTGTCGCTGGCACCGCGCGGGCTGCCCTCGCGCCGCATGGCCTATGCCTCGCCCTTCATCGCGCTGGCCTTGACGCTGGCCTTCGGCGCGCTGCTGTTCCTGCTGCTCGGCAAGGATCCGGTGGCCGCGCTCAAAGTGTTCCTGGTCGACCCGCTCAAGGACCGCCGCGCCATCGGCGAGGTGCTGCTCAAGACCGTGCCGCTGGTGTTGTGCGCGCTCGGGCTTTCGGTGTGCTATCGCGCCAATATCTGGAACATCGGCGCGGATGGCCAGCTCATCGTCGGCGGCATCTTCGCCGGCGCCACCGTGTTGTACTTCGACGTGCCCGGCAATGGCGTGAACGGCACCGTGGTGCTGGTGCTGGCCTCGCTGGCCGGCGTGGTCGGCGGCATGTTCTGGGCGTCTCTCACCGCCGTGCTCAAGGACAAGTTCAACGCCAACGAGATCCTGGTGTCGCTGATGCTGACCTATATCGCGCAGCAATTGATGCTGTACGTGGTCAACGGGCCGCTGAAGGATCCCAACGGCATGAACTTCCCGCAGTCCAAGGTGTTCTCAAGCGAGTTCCTGCTGCCCAACCTGATGTCGGGCTCGCGCCTGCACGCGGGCTTTGTGGTGATGCTGGTGCTGGTGGTGCTGATGACCGTCTTCATCTTCCGCAGCTTCGCGGGCTACCGCCTGCAGGTGGGCGGCACCGCCCCGGCCGCGGCGCGCTATGCCGGCTTCTCGGCGCGCCGTTCCCTGTGGAGCGCGCTGATGATCTCCGGCGGCACCGCCGGCCTGGCGGGCGCGTTCGAGGTGACCGGCCCGATCGGCCAGCTGCTGCCCTCGATCTCACCGGGCTACGGTTTCACCGCGATCATCGTGGCCTTCGTGGGCCGCCTGCATCCGGTGGGCACCGTGTTCGGCGGCATCGTCATGTCGCTGTTTTATATCGGCGGCGAAATGGCCCAGTCGCGCCTGGGCCTGCCTTCGGCGCTGGGCTCGGTGTTCCAGGGCATGCTGCTGTTCTTCCTGCTGGCCAGCGATACGCTGATCGACAACCGCCTGCGCTGGCGCGCCAAGGCCGCCTGAGCGGAGCCCCCAAGACATGGAACAACTCGCCCCTCTTATCGCCACCGCGATCAACGCCGGCACGCCGTTGCTGCTGGCGGCGCTTGGCTTGCTCATCAACGAACGCGCCGGCGTGCTCAACCTGGGCGCCGAAGGCATGATGCTGGTCGCCGCCGCGTTCGGCTTCATGGTCGGCTACCAGACCCAGTCGCCGCTGATCGGCTTTGCCGCCGGCGCGCTGGCCGGCATGCTGATGGCCACGCTGTTCTCGTGGCTGGCGCTGGTGCTGGCCACCAACCAGGTGGCCACCGGCCTGGCGCTGTCGATCTTCGGCACCGGGCTGTCGGCCTTCATGGGCCAGCGCTTCGTCGGCTTCGCCATGCCGTCGCAGGCCAAGTCGATTCCCTTCCTGGCCGATATTCCCTTCTTCGGGCCGGCCTTCTTCCAGCAGCACTGGATGGTGTATTTCAGCCTGTTCCTGTGCGGCGCGATCATGTGGTTCCTGTTCCGCACGCGCGCCGGGCTGACGCTGCGCGCGATCGGCGAATCGCCGGAATCCGCGCATGCGCTGGGCTATCCGGTGCGCCTGATCCGATTTGGCGCGCTGCTGTTCGGCGGCGCTTGCTGCGGGCTGGCCGGCGCCTACCTGTCGCTGGTGTACACGCCGATGTGGGTGGAGAACCTGGTGGCCGGCCGTGGCTGGATCGCGCTGGCGCTGACCACCTTCGCCACCTGGCGCCCGGGCCGCGTCTGGGCCGGCGCCTGGCTGTTCGGCGGCGTCACCATCCTGCAGTTCTACCTGCAGGGCATTGGCGTATCGGTGCCTTCGCAGATCCTGTCGATGCTGCCCTATGCGGCGACCATCGTCGTGCTGGCGCTGATCTCGCGCAATCCGGCGTGGATCCGCCTGAACATGCCGGCCTCGTTGGGCAAGCCGTTCCGCCCGGGTGCCGCCTGACCGATCCCGTTGCCGAACCTGCCCGGCGCTGCGCCGTGTTTTCCGTTTTTGTTTCGCTTTAATAAAGTCCGTCAGAGACTTCAGGCTTAAAGCCCTCGTTGTTCAGAGCCACAGTTGCAACCTTAGTTAAAACATCGGTACTCGGTACCCCGGTCATTACAAGGAGAAATCATGATCGTCACGCGCAGGAAAACCCTTGCCGCACTGGCTGCCACCGCCGTGCTGGCTCTCGCGGGCTGCGGCAAGAAAGAAGCCGAAAAGCCGGCGGAAAGCGCGGCTCCGGCCTCCGCTCCCGTCGCCGAGCAAAAGGCCGAGCCGCTCAAGGTCGCCTTCGTCTACATCGGCCCGGTCGGCGATGCAGGCTGGACCTTCGCCCATGATGCCGGCCGCAAGGCCGTGGAAGAGAAATACGGCGATAAGGTGAAGACGTCCTTCGTCGAGAACGTGCCCGAATCCGCCGCCGATGCCGAACGCGTGTTCCGCGATCTCGCCGCGCAAGGCAACAAGGTCATCTTTGGCACCAGCTTCGGTTACATGGAATCGATGCTCAAGGTCGCCAAGGAATTCCCGGACGTGAAGTTCGAGCACGCCACCGGCTTCAAGAACGCCGACAACCTGGCCCAGTACGACGTGCGCACCTATGAAGGCGCATACCTGGCGGGTGTGGTCGCCGGCAAGATGAGCAAGACCGGCAAGATGGGCGTGGTGGCATCGGTGCCCATCCCCGAGGTGATCCGCAACATCGACTCGTTCACCATCGGCGCGCGCAGCGTCAATCCCAAGGCCACCGTCAAGGTGGTGTGGGTGAACAAGTGGTTCGATCCGGGCAAGGAGCGCGAAGCCGCTACCACGCTGATCGGCCAGGGCGTGGACATGCTGATGCAAAACACCGACTCCGCCGCCGTGGTGCAGACCGCGCAGGAAAAGGGCGTGTACGCATTCGGCTGGGACAGCGATATGAGCAAGTTCGGCGAGAAGGCCCACCTGGCCGCCTCGGTGATCTCATGGGGCGTGTACTACAACAAGGTGGTCGGCGACGTTTTGGCTAACCAGTGGAAGAACGGCACCACGTGGTGGGGCGTCAAGGAAGGCATGATCGACCTGAAGGGCTTCAATGCCGTGGTGCCGGATGACGTGAAGGCGCTGGTGGAAGAGCGTAAGAAGGGCATCGCCGATGGCTCGGCTCCGATCTGGAAGGGTCCGCTCAAGGACAACACCGGCAAGGAACAGCTGGCCAAGGACCAGGCAGCCGACGACGGCTTCCTGCACGGCATCAAGTTCTACGTCGAAGGCGTGGAAGGCAAGATCCCGGGCTGATCGCCAGCACCGGTTCAGCGGTTGCCGGCAGCCTGCGCTCGCAGCGCTGCCGGCACGGTGGAGTGGTGCGTCTCGCGCCTCGCCATCTGCCCTGCACGTCCGTCACTGGATGTCCGCCACTGGGTGTCCTTCGCGCCCCCCTCCCCCGCCTTAACTCCCCGCGGAACTTGAAGCGACGAAGATTGGCCCAAGCTATCTGCGAGTGGCGCAATCGGCCACGCCGCTTGGCATTTGTGGAAAGTGAAGGAGGCCTCTCATGTGGAAACGATTTTCGGCACTGTGGACCCTGGTGCGGCGCGACGGCCGCCTGCTGTGGTACGCGCTGCGCCATCCCGACGCCCCGCGCTGGTTGAAGCCGGCCGCGCTGGGCCTGGTGCTGTACGCCATTTCGCCCATTGACCTGATTCCCGACTTCATCCCCGGCCTGGGCCTGATCGACGACGTGGTGCTGATCCCGCTGGCGGTGCACTTCATCCTCAGGCGCCTGCCCGCGCACGTGTTGCGGCAGGCCGAGGCGCGCGCCGGCGCCCAGACGGTACGAGCCCGCTAGCAGGCCAGGCGGCTCGCACCAGGCTGCCGCTTCAAGGCAGCAGGACGGTCGTGCCAGTAGTCTTGCGGCCTTCCAGGTCGCGATGCGCCTGCGCTACATCCGCCAGCGCGTAACGTTGGCGGACTTCAATCTTCACCCGGCCGCTGGTCACCATCTCGAACAGCTCGGCCGCCATCGGCTCCAGCAGTTCGCGATGGACCACATAGGTCATCAGCGTGGGCCGCGTGATGCGCAGCGAGCCCTTGTTGCCCAGCACGGACAGATCGAACGGCGGCACGGGGCCGGATGCATTGCCGAACACCACCATGGTGCCGCGCGGCTTCAGGCAATCCAGCGAGCCGTTGAAGGTGTCCTTGCCGACCGAGTCGTAGACCGCGGCGACGCCCTTGCCGCCGGTGATTTCCTTGACCTTGTCGACGAAGGACTCACGCGTGTAGACGATGGTGTGGTCGCACCCATGCGCGCGTGCCAGCGCGGCCTTTTCATCGCTGCCGGCGGTGCCGATCACGGTGGCGCCCAGCGCCTTGAGCCACTGGCTGGCGATCAGGCCAACGCCACCCGCGGCGGCGTGCAGCAGCACGGTGTCTCCTGCCTGCACGCGGTAGCTGTCGCGCAGCAGGTACTGCGTGGTCAGGCCCTGCAGCATCATCGCCGCGCCCTGCTCGAACGAGATCGCGTCCGGCAGGCGCACCACGATATCGGCCGGCATGACCCGCACCTGCGCATAGGCGCCCGTGGGACGGCCGGCATAAGCAACACGGTCGCCCACGCTCAGGTGCCCCACGCCGGCGCCAACCGCCTCCACCACGCCGGCGCCTTCCATGCCGAGGCCACCCGGCAGCGGCTGCTTGTACAACCCGCTGCGGAAATACACGTCGATGTAGTTGAGGCCAACCGCCTCGTGGCGCACGCGCACCTCGCCGGGGCCGGGATCCCCCACCTCGACATCAACCCACTGCATCACTTCGGGGCCGCCGGTCTCGAAAATGCGGATAGCCTTGCTCATGTCTCACTCCTTTTCCAGTTGCTGGGTGTTGCCATGTGTTGGTAGCTGTTGCTATGTGTTGATGCCGAAAATACGTCGGGCCGACGCGGCTTACTCCGGGTACATCCGCCGCAGCTCCGCGATCAACAGATCCGCGGTGGCCACATTGGTGGCACAGGGCACGTTGTGCACATCGCAGGCGCGCACCAGCGCATTGATATCGGGTTCGTGCGGTTGCGGCGTCATGGGGTCGCGCAGGAAAATCACCACGCCCACGCGGCCTTCGGCCAGTTGCGCGCCGATCTGCAGGTCGCCGCCCCAGGGGCCGGAGAGCATGCGCGTCACCGTCAGGCCGATTTCGTCGCTCAGGCGGCCGCCCGTGGTCCCGGTGGCCAGCAGTTCGCAACGCGACAGGAAATCGCGATGGCGGCCAGCAAAAGCCACGATGTCGTCTTTCTTGTGGTCGTGCGCAATCAGCGCAATACGAGGGGGAGTCATCGGCATCATCCTGGCCAATCAGAGAAAGGCCGGGCCGGCATGGCCCGGCCGGAAAACGCCCGCGGCGCCGGCACGGCCGCCAGGCCGCGCACGCGCCGCGGGTTGGGTCCGGCAGCAGCTTAGAGGTTGTTTCAAAATGAAGCGAAGCGGTTCTGGCTAGGCGCGCGGCCGCAGACAGTACAACTGGATCGGCCAAGGCCGCGCAACGACGCCAGAATCTTTTTGAAATGGCCTCTTAGAACGTGCCGGGGTAGGCGCCGCCATCGAGGAGCACGTTCTGCCCGGTCATGTACGCGGCGTGGCGGCTGCACAAGAAGGCGCAGGTGGCGCCGAACTCGGCCGGCTCGCCAAAGCGGCGGCTCGGGTTCTGCGCGGCGCGGCGCTTGGAGACTTCCTCGATCGACAGGCCGGCCTGCCTGGCGCCGCCTTCCATGGTCTTGTAGAGGCGATCCGTATTGAACGGGCCGGGCAGCAGGTTGTTCACCGTCACGCCGTGCTGCGCCACTTCGCGCGCCAGGCCGGCGACAAAGCCGGTCAGGCCCGAGCGCGCGCCGTTGGACAGGCCGAGCACATCGATCGGCGCCTTCACGGCGCCGCTGGTGATGTTGACGATGCGGCCCCATTTGCGCGCGATCATGCCGTCCACCGTGGCCTTGATCAGCTCGATCGGGGTCAGCATGTTGGCGTCGATCGCTGCCAGCCAGGCGTCGCGGTCCCAGTCGCGGAAATTGCCCGGCGGCGGGCCGCCGGCATTGTTGACGAGGATGTCCAGGTCGCCCAGCTTGGCGACGGCGTCCAGCGCCAGCTTTCGCCCAGCCGGGGTCGTGATGTCGGTGGCGACCGCCATCACGCGCCGGCCGTGGCGCGCGCGCAGGTCCGCCGCAGCTTTTTCCAGCGCCTCGGCGCCGCGCGCCACGATCACCACATCCACGCCTTCGGCAGCCAGCGCGTCGGCGCAGGCAAAACCGAGGCCCTTGCTGGCGCCACACACCAGCGCATGCTTGCCGCGCAATCCTAGATCCATCTCATCGACTCCTTGTGTCATCGAGGCGGCCACCCGCCTGCTTGTTGTCCAGCGTATCCATCGCCTTGCCGCCGCGACGAGCAGCCCGGGCCTTGCCCGCAGCCCCGCTCTTGGCCACCTTGCGCGCCGACAGCAAATATATCCCGCCCATCACCAGCGCGCTGCCGGCGAGCTGCACGCCGGTGATCGGCTCGCCCAGCAGCCAGAAGCCCAGGAACAAAGTGGAAACCGGTCCGAGCATACCCGCCTGCGATGCCATCGGCGCGCCGATGCGCGCCACCGCCACCATCGTCAGCGACACCGGCAGCACCGTGCAAAACACAGAATTGACAAGCGAAAGCCACATCACGGGGGCCGGCTGCAGCAGCTCCGCCAGCGGCCGGCGCAGCACCAGATATTGCACCACGCAGCACGCGGTGGAAACGCACATCGCATAGGCCACCAGCCGCAACGAACCAATGCGCTGCACCAATTCGCCTGACGCGATCAGGTAAATGCCGTAGGTCAGTGCGCTGCCGAGCACCAGCGCGGCACCGAGCCACACCTGGCCGCCGCTCACGTCGAGATCATGCGCGAAAACCAGCACGATGCCTATATAGGCCAGCGCCAGGGACAGCCACTGCCGCAGGCTGATGCGCCGCTTGAACAGCACGGCGCTGGCCAGCAGCACGAAGGACGGCGTCAGGAACAGGATCAGCCGCTCGAGCCCGGCCGTGATGTATTGCAGGCCGAGAAAGTCGAGGAAGCTGGACAGGTAGTAGCCGATGATGCCGAGGAACACGATGCGGCCACGATCGGCCCAGGACAGCGCCGGCAGGCGCCGCGACTGCCACCAGCCGATCGCCATGAACAGCGGCACGGCAAACAGCATGCGCAGGGTGATGACCATGACCGCATCGACCTGGTAGCGGTACATCAGCTTGGCGACGATCGCCTTGCCAGAAAAGAGGACGGCGCCGACGGCAGCCACGGCCAGGCCGGCGCGCTGCGATGCCGGCTCGGCGGCAGGCACGGTGCGGGAAAGTTGGGATGCAGACAAGGGAGAAGCCGGATAGTGGGGCCGCGCGCCGCTGGGCGCGGGCTGGCCGCCAGGGACGCGAGCCATTGTATTCGAAAAGAAGCAACTGCATCCGAGGCACATTGTGCTGCGCACAGGTGTTGGGCGCCGTGCCCCAACCCGCGTGCCCCAACCTATGCCGTGCCGATGGCGGCGGCGCCTGCTTCCCGTGCCTCGGCTTTCGCTGGCTTTCGCGGGTTTTCGCTATGTGGGACGGCGCACCTTCACGCCGTAGCCGCACGGCTAAGCTCTGCCAAGGAGAGTCCCGCGCTGCGTGCCGCCTTGTGTCCACCGCAGCCCTGGCGAGCCGGAACCGGGAGACTGGTCGTGGATGGCACGGACCGCAGCAAGCAATACGATGTACTGGACCTGATCCGGGCGCTGGCCGCGGGCCTGGTCTGCCTTGGCCATGTCCGGGCGCTGGTCATCGTCGACTATGCCGCGAGCGGGCCGCATGGCGGCGCGGCCGGCGTGGCGCTGCAGTTGTTCTATGCGCTTTGCAGCGTCGGCCACGAATGCGTGATCGTGTTCTTCCTGCTCTCGGGTTACCTGGTGGGCGGCACCGTGCGCCGCAAGATGACGCGTGGCGACTGGTCCTGGCGCAGCTACCTGGCTGACCGCATGACGCGGCTATGGATCGTACTGCTGCCCGCGCTGCTGCTCGGGCTGTTCTGGGACAGTGCCGGGATCCACCTGGCGTGGGGGCCGTTCTACCAGGGCACCGAGGGCAACGCGGCCCAGCAGATCGATATCTCGCATCACCTCGGCGTCGCGGGATTGGTTTGCAACGCGGCGTTCCTGCAAACCCTTGCCTGCCAGACCTATGGCTCCAACGGGCCGTTGTGGAGCCTGGCCAACGAATTCTGGTACTACCTCTGGTTCCCTGCGCTATACGGCGCCTGGCACCTGCGCCGCACGCCGCAGGCGTTGCTGTGCCTATTGGCGGCGCTGGTCACGATGGGCCTGTTCCATGGCCTGGTCGAAGGCTTCTTGTTCTGGCTGCTGGGTGTGCTGGCGCAAGCCCTGGAAGCAAGGCTGGCGCAGATCGCAGCGATCGCGCGGCGCAAGTGGCTGGTGCTGCCGGCGCTGCTGGTGTTCCTGGCCGCCATTGCACTGACCAAGCACAAGCCGTACGCCGATGCCGCCGTTGCGCTGGGCTTCTTCGTGCTGTTGCTGGCCGTGCTGTCGACCCGCATCCGTATCGGCCACGCCGGCTTGTCGCACCTGGCTACGCTGGCGTCCGGGTTTTCGTACTCGCTCTACCTGACGCATTTCCCGCTGACCCTGTTCATCGCCGCGGCCCTGGTCAAGGTCCGCCTGCCTGTCGGCGCTGGCAGCCTGGGCCTGGGCGCGCTGATCCTGCTGGGCTGCTATGCCTATGCCTTTGCCGTCTACTGGGTGTTCGAGCGCAATACCCAGCGCGTGCGCGGCCTGCTCGGGCGCCCGGCGCTGCCAGCGGCGCAGCGCGGGCAGAATATCTAGCCGCCATGCCGTTGCCCGGCTAGCCAGCCTGCCTGACTGGCAACCCTGGCAGCCAGCCTGAAACTGCCGTAAGCTCGCCGGTCGGCGCGTCAAACGCGCGCCGCATAAGAAAAACCAGGAGCATTCATGACGGCAGCACCCCACGATATTCTTTCCTCGCGCATTCCCGTTCCAGTCAAAAAGCAGACCGCCGCCCGCCCGCTGCTGGTAGCCGCCGCGGTTGCCATGCTCGCAAGCGGCTGGCTGCCCTCGGCCGCCAACGCGGCCGATTACCCCGTCAAGCCAATCCGCTTCATCGTGCCTTACGCCGCTGGCGGCACCACCGACCTCGTGGCGCGCACGGTCGGCCAGAAGGTGGCGGAGAAACTCGGCCAGCCCGTGGTCGTGGAGAACCGCCCCGGCGCTGGCGGCAATATCGGCATGGAGGCGGTCGCCAAGGCCGCGCCGGACGGCTACACCATCGGCTTCGGCGCCATCTCGACCAATGCGTTGAACCCGCATATCTACAAGCACGTGCCGTTCGACCCGCGCAAGGATTTCACCGCGGTCAGCCTGCTTGGCACCTCGACCATCGTGCTGGAAGTCAGCAACAGCCTGCCGGTGAAGAATGTGGCCGAACTGGTCAGCTATGCCAAGGCCCACCCCGGCCTGACCTACGCCACCGCGGGCACCGGCACGTCCATGCACCTGGCGGGCGCGATGTTCGCGCAGATGACGCAAACGGGCCTGACCCATGTGCCATACAAGGGCAGCAGCCCAGCCATCAACGACATGCTGGGCGGCCACGTGCAGGTGATGTTCGACAACCTGCCCGCCTCGCTGCCGCACATCCAGGGCGGCAAGCTGCGCGCGCTGGCGGTGGCCGGCAAGAGCCGCTCGCCGGCGCTGCCGAACGTGCCGACGCTGGCCGAGGCCGGCCTGGCGGGCTATGCCATCGAGCCCTGGTTCGGCGTCTACGGTCCGGCCGGGCTACCCGCGCCGGTGGTGCAGGCACTCAATGCCGCCTTTCTCGCGGCGCTGGGCAATGCCGACGTGAAGGACAAACTCGGGCAGGCGGGCTTCAATCCCAAGGGCTCGAGCGCGGCTGACCTGCAGTCGCTGACGCTGTCCGAGTACGAGAAATTCGGCAAGGTTGCCAAGAGCGCCAGCATCACGGTGGATTGAGCGCATGCGGCGCTGCGCGCTTGCGGCGGGAGGATCGCCGGGGGGCGCGGCGCCGCATCCATTACAATCCGGCTGCAACGGGCCCTCGCGCCCACTCCTGCCGACTACCCGCCATGAAGCAAGATCCGCGTTTCCCCAAGCTGTACATCCTCGATCACCCGCTGATCCAGCACAAGCTCTCCCATATGCGCGACAAGGACACCTCCACGCGCACGTTCCGCGAGCTGCTGCGGGAGATCACGCTGCTGATGGGCTATGAAATCACGCGCGACCTGCCGCTGACCACGCGCCGCATCGAGACGCCCTTGGTGGAGCTGGACGCACCCGTGATCGCCGGCAAGAAACTCACCATCGTGCCGGTGCTGCGCGCCGGCGTGGGCATGAGCGACGGCCTGGTCGAGCTGATTCCCTCGGCCCGCATTGGCCATATCGGCGTCTACCGCGACGACCAGCACCGTCCGGTGGAATACCTGGTGCGCCTGCCCGACGTGGAAGACCGCAGCTTTATCCTGTGCGACCCGATGGTCGCCACCGGCTACTCCGCCGCGCACGCGGTGGATGTGCTCAAGCGCCGCGGCGTCAAGGACGATGCGATCACGTTCGTGGCGCTGGTAGCCGCGCCGGAAGGCGTGGAGGTGTTCCAGAAGGCACATCCGGGCGTGAAGCTGTTCGTGGCTTCGCTGGACAGCCACCTGGACGAGCACGCATACATCATCCCGGGCCTGGGCGATGCGGGCGACCGGCTGTTCGGCACCAAGAACTGAGTTTTCCTGGCAAGCCGGGCACTGTCTGCGCCCGGCTTGACCGGCCTCAATCCCGCCGGCCGCGGCGCTCCCTAGACTATCGGCAGCGGCACACCGTCCGGTGTGCCTCGCCTGAACTGGGAGACCCACATGGCAGCCTTGAAGATCCTGTTTTCGACCCCCACCGGGCTGATGAGCCTGGCCGTCATCGCCTTCATCATCGGCATGGGCTGGTTCTTCACCCGGCTGTTCCTGCGCAAGATGCGGGAAGACGAGGCAGCGGCGCAACGCCGCTAAGGCGCGAGCCCCTCTCACTGGCGCTATCGCTGACGGACCGGCTGACGGACCGGCTGGCCGATACCATGCTGTGGCAATGCGCCACGCCCGCCTGTCTCGCCGGGCGTGGCCCGCCGGAGCCGCCTAGGGGCAGCGTCCCTACTTCTTCTTGCCCGAACCCAGCAAGCTGCCCAGCACGCCGCGAATCAGCTCGCGCCCGACCTGCGAGCCTACCGTGCGCGCGGCCGACTTGGCCATCGACTCCAGGATGGAATCGCCGCGCCCGGTCTTGCCGGTGCCCTTGGTCAGCCCGCCGAAGATCTCGCCCGCCTGTTCCAGCCAGCCGCCGCCCTGCGCGGGCGGGGCTTCGGGCTGGCCAATCGTGGGCACGGGCGCGGGTACGCCGCCGCCAGCGGCGGGGGCAGACCCAGGCGCGGCGGCGCGGCCCTTGAGCTTCTCGTAGGCCGACTCGCGATCGATGGTCTGCTCATAGGTGCCGGCCACCAGCGAGTTCGCCAGCAGTTGCTTGCGCTCGTCGTCGGTGATCGGGCCGATCCGGCTGCCGGGCGCCAGCACCCAGGCGCGCTCCGTGATGCCGGGAATGCCCTTGGCGTCCAGCAACGACACCAGCGCCTCGCCCACGCCGAGTTCCCCGATGGCCTTCTCCAGGTCCAGCCCCGGCTTGGCCCGCATGGTGGTGGCCGCCACCTTGACGGCCTTCTGGTCACGCGGCGTGAAGGCGCGCAGCGCGTGCTGCACACGGTTACCGAGCTGGCCCAGCACGGTATCGGGGATGTCGACAGGATTCTGCGTGACGAAATACACGCCAACGCCCTTGGAGCGGATCAGCCGCACCACCTGTTCGATCTTGTCGAGCAGGGCCTTGGGCGCGTCGTTGAACAGCAGGTGCGCCTCGTCGAAGAAGAACACCAGCTTGGGCTTGTCGAGATCGCCCGCCTCGGGCAGTTTCTCGAACAGCTCCGACAACAGCCAGAGCAGGAAAGTGGCGTAGAGCTTGGGCGAATTCAGCAGCTTGTCGGCGGCCAGGATGTTCACCACGCCTTGCCCGTTCTCGGTTTGGATGAAGTCGTCCAGGTTGAGCATGGGCTCGCCGAAGAACACGTCGGCGCCTTGCGACTCCAGCGCCATCAGCCCGCGCTGGATGGCGCCGATCGAGGCCGCGGAGATATTGCCGTATTCGGTGGTGAACTGCCCGGCGTTGTCGCCCACGTACTGCAGCATGGCGCGCAGGTCCTTGGCGTCGAGCAGCAGCAGCCCGTTGGCGTCGGCGATGCGGAAAACCAGGTTGAGCACGCCCTGCTGGGTGTCGTTGAGTTCCAGCATGCGCGACAGCAGCAGCGGCCCCATATGGGAGACCGTGGCGCGCACGGGATGGCCCTTTTGCCCGAACACATCCCACAGGGTGGTGGGGCAGGCGCCCCACACCGGCTCGGGCAGGCCGAGCTCGGCCAGGCGGGCCTTGAGCTTGTCGGAGAGCTTGCCCGGCTGGGAAATGCCGGTCAGGTCACCTTTGACGTCGGCCATGAAGACCGGCACGCCCAGCCGGGAGAAGCCCTGGGCCAGGCTTTGCAGGGTCACGGTCTTGCCGGTGCCGGTGGCGCCGGTGATCAGGCCGTGCCGGTTGCCCATCTCAGGCAGCAGGGCAAGTTCCAGCTCGGCGTTCTTGGCGATGATGATGGGTTCGGCCATGGTCTCTCTGGTTGGCAAGCCGCGCGGCGCTTTCGCCGCGACCGTCCCCGCCCTTCCCGGCGGCTCCCGTGATCGGGAGGCCGGCGGCGGCGGGGCCGCGTGATAAAATGCTGGGCTGATTATGCCAGCCCCCAGGCCGGCTCACAGACACATAAACCACCCGGCGCGCCGCCAGCGAGCACCCGTTGCCCGCCCGGCACAGCCGGCGCGCAAAGCCAAGGCGCGCACGTCAAACATTTTCCGCTTCGGAGAGAATCATGGCCGGTCACTCAAAATGGGCCAATATCAAACACAAGAAGGCCGCGGCTGACTCCAAGCGCGGCAAGGTCTGGACCCGCCTGATCAAGGAAATCACCGTCGCCGCGAAGCTCGGCGGCGCTGACCCCGATTCCAACCCGCGCCTGCGCCTGTCCATGGACAAGGCAATGGATGCGAACATGCCCAAGGACAACATCCAGCGCGCCATCCAGCGCGGCGTGGGTGGCCTGGAAGGCGTCAACTACGAAGAAATCCGCTACGAGGGCTACGGCCTTGCCGGCGCGGCGATCATCGTCGACTGCCTGACCGACAACCGTACCCGTACCGTCGCCGAAGTGCGCCATGCCTTCTCCAAGAACGGCGGCAACATGGGCGCGGAAGGCTCCGTGGCGTTCATGTTCACCCATTGCGGCCAGTTCCTGTTTGCCCCCGGCACGCCCGAGGACAAGCTGATGGAAGCCGCGCTGGAAGCCGGCGCCGACGACGTGGTCACCAACGACGACGGCTCGATCGAAGTGCTGTGCCCGCCCAATGATTTCGGCACGGTCAAGGCCGCGCTGGAAGCCGCGGGCTTCAAGGCCGAGATGGCCGATGTCACGATGAAGCCGCAAAACGAAGTCAGCTTTACCGGCGACGACGCCATCAAGATGCAAAAGCTGCTCGACGCCCTGGAAAACCTGGACGACGTGCAGGAAGTCTTCACCAACGCGGTGATCGAGGAGTAAGGCGGGGATCGGGTAAGGCCTCGCCTCACGGCGGCAGCGCGGTTCGATGAGCCATGGCTGCCGCTTTTCGCATTTCGCATGCGTCATTTTTTCTGGCAGTAGATCATGAAAGTATTGGTTGTCGGCTCGGGTGGTCGTGAACACGCGATGGCCTGGAAATTGGCCCAGTCGCCCAAGGTGCAGGTGGTGTACGTGGCGCCGGGCAATGGCGGCACCGCGCTCGACAAGCGGCTGCAGAACGTTCCCCTGACCGATCCGGAAGTGCTCGCGGCCTTCGCCGAGCGCGAAGGCGTGAGCTTCACGGTGGTCGGCCCCGAGGCGCCGCTGGCGGCCGGCATCGTCGATATCTTCCGTGCCAAGGGCCTGCGCATCTTCGGCCCGACGCAGGCGGCGGCCCAGCTGGAATCCTCCAAGGATTTCGCCAAGGCCTTCATGCAGCGCCACGGCATCCCGACCGCCGCCTACCAGACCTTCAACGACGCCGCCGCGGCGCACGCGTATATCGACGTGCAAGGCGCGCCGATCGTGATCAAGGCGGACGGCCTGGCCGCCGGCAAGGGCGTGGTGGTTGCTGCCACGCTGGAAGAAGCGCACGCCGCGGTCGACATGATGCTGGCCGACAACCGCCTTGGCGACGCCGGCGCACGCGTGGTTATCGAGGAATTCCTCGAGGGCGAGGAGGCCAGCTTCATCGTGCTGGTGGACGGCAAGAACGTCCTGGCACTCGCCACCAGCCAGGACCACAAGCGCCTGCTCGATCACGACGCCGGCCCCAATACCGGCGGCATGGGCGCGTACTCGCCGGCCCCGGTGGTCACGCCCGCGCTGCATGCCCGCGCGCTGCGCGAGATCATCATGCCGACCGTGCGTGGCATGGAAAAAGACGGCATCACCTACACGGGCTTCCTCTACGCCGGCCTGATGATCGACGCCGACGGCAACCTGAAGACGCTGGAATTCAATTGCCGCATGGGCGATCCGGAAACCCAGCCGATCCTGGCGCGCCTGAAGACCGACCTGGTCGATGTGATGGAGCACGCCGTCAACGGCAAGCTCGACGAGATCGAACTGGACTGGGACCGCCGCACCGCGCTGGGCGTGGTGATGGCCGCCTTTGGCTATCCCGATGCGCCGCGCAAGGGCGATGCCATTACCGGCATCCCGGCCGAGACCGACGACAGCGTGACCTTCCACGCCGGCACCACGCTCACGGACGGCACGCTGCTGACCACGGGCGGACGCGTATTGTGCGTGGTCGGGCTGGCCGATACCGTCAAGGCGGCACAGCGCGCGGCTTATGGCGCGGCCGAGAAGATCCACTTCGACGGCATGCAGTACCGTACCGACATCGGCTACCGAGCCATCAAACGGTAAAGGACGAATCCATCTACCGCGCGACCCATGGCGAGCCCTGCGGTACTTGCCATGGGCCGCTCGCTCCGGTTTCTTCGCCTTTTACGGTGGTTCGTGCTGAATTTGCCGAATCCGGCCAGGCGTTGCCTCAGCCAGTACAATCATGACATCGCTATGACGGCCGGGCAGGTTGACTGACCTGCCCGGCCGTCACCGCTCCGGCTCACCCGCCCGCATACCATGATCGATTCCCAGGCAGTCCGTGCCTATCTGCTCGGTCTGCAAGACCGTATCACCGACGCTGTCGCCGCCATCGACGGCAAGGCGTTTTCGACCGATGCCTGGGAGAAGCCGCCCACCGAGCGCCTGCGCGGCAGCGGCCGCACCCGTATCCTGGAAGGCGGCGCCGTGATGGAGCGGGCCGGCGTGGGCTTCTCGCATGTGCAGGGCGATGCGCTGCCGCCATCGGCTACCGCCAACCGGCCGGAGCTCGCCGGGCGGGGCTTCGAGGCAATGGGCGTGTCGCTGGTGTTCCACCCGCGCAATCCCTTTGTCCCTACCGTGCATATGAACGTGCGCTGCCTGATGGCGGTGAAGGAGGGCGCCGAGCCGGTGTGGTGGTTCGGCGGCGGCATGGACCTGACGCCGTACTACGGCGACGCTGGCGACTGCGCACACTTCCACGCCACCTGCCGCGACGCCCTCGCCCCCTATGGCGATGACCTCTACCCGCGTTTCAAGCAATGGTGCGACGAGTATTTCTTCCTCAAGCACCGCGGCGAAGCGCGCGGCATTGGCGGCATCTTCTTCGATGACTTCTCCGCGCTCGGCTTCGAGCGCAGCTTTGCCATGATGCAATCGGTCGGCGACGCCTTCCTGGACGCCTACCTGCCGATCCTGCAAGCGCGCAAGGACACGGCTTACGGCGAGCGCGAGCGGGAGTTCCAGGCCTACCGGCGCGGCCGCTATGTCGAGTTCAACCTGGTGTTCGACCGCGGCACGCACTTCGGGCTGCAATCGGGCGGCCGCAGCGAGTCGATCCTGATGTCGATGCCGCCGCTGGCCAGCTGGCGCTACGACTGGCAGCCGGAACCGGGCAGCGCGGAGGCCGCGCTGTACACGGACTTCCTGCCCGTGCGCGAGTGGGCCTGACGGCAACCCCATGGCACACGACATCGCACGATCGCTCACCGCCAACGCGGCAGACGCAGCAGGCCCGACCAAGAACAACCGCCCCTACCGCCTCGGCATTCTCGGCGGCACTTTCGATCCGCCCCACATCGGCCACGTGGCGCTCGCCCGCCTCTGCATCGAACATCTCGAACTCGACGAGCTGGTCTGGATCCCGACCGGCCAATCGTGGCAAAAAGGCGACGACGTCACCCCCGCCGCCGACCGCCTCGCCATGACCGAACTGGCCGCGCAGGCGTTGTCCGACACGCGCGCGCTGGTCCATGCCAGCCGCATGGAAGTCGACCGCGCCGGCCCCAGCTACACCGTCGATACCGTGCATGAACTGCGCGAGCACTATGGCCCCGATGCCTCGCTGGCGTGGCTCATGGGCGCCGACCAACTGCTGCGCCTGCACACCTGGCATGGCTGGCAAGCCCTGTTTGCGCACGTCCATCTTTGCGTGGCGACACGGCCCGGTTTCGACCTCGCGGAACTGGACGGTCCGGTGCGCCAGGAGCTCGCGCAACGGCGTGCGTCCACCGACCTGATACAATCCATGCCCTCCGGCCGCATGTGGATCGACCAGACGCTCGCCGTCGACCTCTCCTCCACCGCCCTACGCCAACGCCTGGCTGCCGGACAACAGGCAGATGACCAGCTGCCGTCCGGCGTGGCACACTACATCGCGAGCCGCGGCCTGTATCGGCCGACGCAGTCGGATCTGCCCATCCCGGCCCGCCCCCAAACCGATCTCAGCTGAACTGAAAAAAGCACCATGGATATTCGCAAACTGCAACGCGCCATCGTCGACGGCCTCGAAGATGTCAAAGCGCAGGACATCAAGGTGTACGACACCACCCACCTGACCGAGCTGTTCGACCGGGTGGTGATCGCCAGCGGGAGCTCGAACCGCCAGACCAAGGCGCTGGCCGCCTCGGTCCGCGACACCGTCAAGGAAGCCGGCGGCCATATCGTTGCGGTGGAAGGGCTGGAAACGGGCGAATGGGTGCTGGTCGACTGCGGCGACGCCGTCGTCCACATCATGCAGCCGCAGCTGCGCATGTACTACAACCTGGAAGAACTCTGGGGTGACAAGCCGGTACGTCTGAAGCTGTCCACGGCCAAGAAGGGCCTGGCCAAGGCCAGCGAGCCGATTGACGGCGAGGACGAAGACGAGGCTCCGGTCGTGCGCACCGCGCGCCGCGCCACCGGCCTGCGCCCGGCATTGGCCCGTCTGCCTGAAGGCATGAAAGAGCCTTCGCCGCCGCTTGGCCACGAAGATACGGACCCGGACGCCATCGCCACCAACCGCGCCCCGACCGTGCAAAAACGCCTGACCAGCGCGCTGGGCTCGGCGCCGGCACGCAAGGCACCGGCCAAGACGGCCGCACCGCGCAAGACCGCAGCCGGCACCGGCGTGGCACGCAAGACCGCTACCAAGACCGCCACCAAGACGGCTGCGACCAAGACTGCCGCCAAGGCACCGGCCAAGACGGCAGCCGCCAAGGCACCGGTCGCGCGCAAGCGCGCCACGCGCTCGGCCTGAGCCGGACCGGCCCGCTTCCCGCCATGCAGTTGCTGATCGTGGCCGTTGGCCACAAGATGCCCGGCTGGATCGAGACCGGATTCGCGGAGTACGCGAAGCGCATGCCGCCCGAGCTGCGCATCGAGCTGCGCGAGATCAAGCCCGAGACGCGCTCGTCGAGCAATAACGCCACCACCGTGATGCAACGCGAGGCGGCCCGCATCGAGGCGGCGCTGCCTAAGCAATGCCGCATCGTGGCGCTGGACGAGCGCGGGCGCGACCTCACCACGGTGCAGCTTGCCGCCCAGCTGGGCGACTGGCAGCGCGAAGGCGGCGATGTCGCCTTCCTGATCGGCGGCGCCGATGGCCTCGATCCCGCCCTGAAGGCCCGCGCGCAAACCCTGCTGCGCCTGTCCAGCCTGACCATGCCGCACGGCATGGTGCGCGTGCTGCTGGCTGAGCAGCTCTACCGCGCCTGGTCGGTCACGCAGAACCACCCCTACCACCGCGCCTGAAACCAGGCGCACCCGTGTCGCGCGCCGGGCGAGGCCGAGGGTACAATGCGACCGAAGCGGCGCATGCGCCGCAGCCGCATTTGGCATGCCCTACCCCCACTGCCCTGCCGTGACCCATACCTTCCTCTATCTCGCCTCCCAGAGCCCGCGCCGGCGCGAGCTGCTGACCCAGCTTGGTGTCGCCTACGAACTGCTGCTGGCCGACGGCGATGAAGACGCCGAGGCGCTGGAAGTCGTGTTGCCGGGTGAAAGCCCGGACGACTACGTGCAGCGCGTATGCGCGCTCAAGGCCGAAGCCGCGCTGCGCCGGCGCGAGCGGCGCGCCCTGCCCGACGCCCCCATCCTGACCTCGGACACCACCGTCTGCCTGGACGGCGAAATCCTCGGCAAGCCCGCCGACGACGCCGATGCCGCCCGCATGCTGGCCGCCCTGTCCGGGCGCACCCACCGCGTGCTGACCTCGGTAACCGTGGTTTCCGCGCTCGGCCAGCGCCACGCGCTGTCGGTTTCCGAAGTGAGCTTTCGCACCATGGCCGCCGACGAGATTGCCGCCTACGTTGCCAGCGGCGAACCCGCCGGCAAGGCCGGTGCCTATGGCATCCAGGGCCGCGCCGCCGAGTTCGTCGAGCGAATCGACGGCAGCTATTCGGGTATCATGGGTTTGCCCCTGTTCGAGACGGCTTCGCTGCTCAGACAGGCCCATCTGCGGTTCTGAGAACCCCGCCGCCGCCCATCCGTTCGCGCTTCAAGCTGCTGCCACCCTGGCCACGGCAGCGCCCGCGGGAAGCATGGCAGCACAATGCGGACAACCACCTGGCCGGTCAGCCGGCGACGAGTTTCATCCACTATGACTGAAGACATCCTCGTCAACATCACACCGCAGGAAACACGCGTGGCCATCGTGCAGCAGGCCGCCGTGCAGGAACTCCACGTCGAGCGCACGCTGTCGCGCGGGCTCGTCGGCAATATCTACCTCGGCAAGGTCGTGCGCGTGCTGCCCGGCATGCAGTCCGCCTTCATCGATATCGGGCTGGAGCGCGCCGCCTTCCTCCACGTCGCCGACATCTGGCACCCGCGCGATCCGGACAAGAACGCCAACGCCGCGCCGCTTGCCATCGAAAAGACACTCTACGAAGGCCAGGCCCTGATGGTCCAGGTCATCAAGGACCCGATCGGCACCAAGGGCGCGCGCTTGTCAACGCAGGTCAGCATCGCGGGGCGCACCCTGGTCTACCTGCCGCAGGACCCGCACATCGGCATCTCCCAGCGCATCGAGGGCGAGGTCGACCGCGAAGCGCTGCGCGCCCGCGTGCAAGGGCTGGTGCCGGCGGATGAGCGCGGCGGCTTCATCGTGCGCACCATCGCCGAAGAATCCAGCAACGAAGAACTCGGCAACGACATCGCCTACCTGCGCAAGATCTGGGCTTCGATCCGCCAGAATGCCACCACGCTGCCCGCGCCCAACCTGCTTTACCAGGACCTCAACCTGGCCCAGCGCGTGCTGCGCGACTTCGTCAACGATGCCACCAACGTGATCCAGGTGGACTCGCGCGAGAACTTCCAGAAGCTGGTCGAGTTTGCCCAGGAGTACACCCCCGCGGTGCTGCCACGCCTGTCGCACTACACTGGCGAGCGCCCCGTCTTCGACCTCTTCAATATCGACGCCGAGATCGAGAAGGCGCTGTCGCGCCGGGTCGACCTGAAGTCCGGCGGCTACCTGATGATCGACCAGACGGAGGCCATGACCACCATCGACGTCAATACCGGTGGCTACGTCGGCGCGCGCAACTTCGACGACACGATCTTCAAGACCAACCTGGAAGCGGCGCATACCATCGCGCGCCAGCTGCGGCTGCGCAACCTGGGCGGCATCATCATCATCGATTTCATCGATATGGAAAACACCGAGCACCGCGACCAGGTGCTCTCGGAACTCAAGCGCGCGCTGTCGCGCGACCGCACCCGCATCACCGTCAACAGCTTCTCGCAGCTGGGGCTGGTGGAGATGACCCGCAAGCGCACGCGCGAGTCTCTCGCGCACGTGCTGTGCGAGCAGTGCCCGGTATGCACGGGCAAGGGCCAGGTCAAGACGCCGCGCACGGTCTGCTACGACATCCTGCGCGAGATCATGCGCGAATCGCGCCAGTTCAACCCGCGCGAGTTCCGCATCCTTGGCTCGCAGCACGTGATCGATTTGTTCCTGGAAGAAGAAAGCCAGCATCTGGCCATGCTCGGCGACTTCATCGGCAAGCCAATCTCGCTGCAGGTGGAATCGACATTCCACCAGGAACAGTACGACATCATTCTGATGTAATCAGCAACGGCATCAGGCATCCCCCGCGGCTGCCTGATGCCGCGCAGCACCCTCATTCAGGAATCCCCGGATCAAGCGCACCAGGTTGGCCTCCAGTTCAGGATCGGCCAGCAGGGTTTCGTCCGCCGCCAGCGCGCTGCGCATCACGCCCATGACGGCCTGCGTCAGGACGAAGGCGGCCATCGGCCGCATGACAAGCGCGCGGTTCTCGACGTCGACGGCATGGCCCGAGCTGAGCCACTGCGCGACCTGCGCCGCGGAGCCTTCCAGCGCGTGCCTGCTGCCCGAAGCCAGCGCTACCTCCAGCAAGAGTTTGCGTACGCGGTGACGGCCGCCAAATGCACTTAGCAATGCACGCACCAGTAGCCTGGCGCGCGCCGTGGGGTCGGCCGTGCCGGGCGTGCTGAGCAAGAGGCCCAGGCGCTCCATCACGCTCTCGATCTCCCGGCGCCCCAGTGCTTCCATCACTTCCTGCTTGTTCGAGAAGTACTGGTAGAGCGTGCCGATGCTGATGCCGGCCACCTCGGCGATCCGGTTGGTGCTCAACCCCTCCAGCCCCTCCTTGTCCAGGAGGCGGATGGTCGACTCAAATATGAGTTCCAGCTTCTCCAGGGACCGCGCTTGCATCGGCCGGCGCCGCTTAGGGCTGTTGTCTTCACGGGTTTGCAGGGTCATGGCGGGGACTCCGGAACGCGAGTAAGCAAACCTGATACTAGCTCATATAATCATCCGCATACTATCCCCCCATGCTCCGGGAGCGGTCATGACCCGTCTTGAAATCCTTCAGCTTTATGCCTTGCCGGTGGTGGTCGGCGCGTCCCTGATGGAAGCGCTGGTGCTGCACTGGCGCAAGCCCGGCACGTTCGACTGGCATGAGGCGTGGCTGTCACTGGTAGACCTGGCCGGGCGCAAGATCCTGGTCTTCCTGCCCTTGTCGCTGGCGGCGCCCGTATTCGCGCTAGCCTGGGAACACCGCTTGCAAACCATCGTGCTCAATAGCTGGCTGCTGGGCTTGGCGTTGTTCTTCGGCCAGGAGTTCTGCTACTACTGGTACCACCGCGCGGCGCACCGCGTGCGCTTCTTCTGGGCCACGCACGCCGTCCATCACTCGCCCAACCAGCTCACCTTGTCGACGGCTTACCGCCTTGGCTGGACCGGCAAGCTGACAGGCACCACGCTGTTTTTCACGCCCCTGGTGTGGCTGGGCTTTCCGCCCGAGGTGGTGATCGCGACCTTGTCGCTGAACCTGCTCTACCAATTCTGGATTCACGCGGCCTGGATCCCGCGGCTCGGCTGGCTGGAATATGTCCTGAACACGCCGTCCGCGCATCGGGTTCATCACGCTGCCAATATCGAATACCTGGATGCCAACTTCGGCGGCGTGCTGATCGTCTTCGACAGGCTCTTCGGCACCTACGTGGCCGAGCGCGACGACGTGCCGTGCCGCTATGGGCTGGTCACCCCGATGCGCTCGCGCAATCCGCTGCGTGTCGAGTTCCAGCAGTGGCTCGACCTTGGACGGGACCTGGCGCAAGCGCGCAGCCTGGGTGCGATGCTCGGTTTTCTCCTCCTGCCGCCCGGATGGCGCCCCGACGGACAGGGCCACACCACGGAAGCGCTTCGCCGTCAGCTCGCGCTTGCCGGCCCCCTTGCCTCGGAGGGCAGCGGCGCCGCGCCGAAGTAGCGAGTGCGGTGTGCGTCCGCACGCTTTGTGCTCGCCTTCCTTGCCCCATCCTCTATAAATATGGAGACAGGTGCTGGCAGTCAGATTGCCTCGCGGGCACCGGGCGCAAGGAGTCACCATGAAGAAGAAGCGCTTGCTGTTGTGGCCGTTAGCTGCCGCGTTGGCGGCATGCACGGTGACATTGCCTCCGCCCTCCCCGCCGGCTGCGCGCGCACCCGAGACACAAAAGGCCCCCGGCCCCGTGGCGCGGGAACGCGCCACGCCCATTCCCCCGCACGACATCGATATCGCCGCCGATTGCCAGCGCACGGAGGAAGACGGCTTTCGCGAGGATGCCCATATGCGGGTGGCCAGCAACGATGTGCGCAGCCTGAGCTGGAAGCTGTGGGTGGGCCGGCATGGCTCCTGCCATTTCGATCTCACCGAGTTCCGCCAGGTGCGCAAGACCCCGCATATCGAACTGCAAGCGATTGATGGCAGCGGCTGCACGCTGATGGTCTGGCAGGACCCGCGGCGCGTTACGCTGGCGCATGCGCATTGCGAACAGCATTGCACCCCGGGCATCTACGAGCAGGCGTGGCCGGTGCTGTTCGATCCGCGCAGCGGCGCATGCGCGCAGATCCGCTAGCGCTGCCTGGCGCTTGACGGCAAGCGCGGCTCAGCGCTCGCGCAGGCGCGACAGCGCGCGCGTCAGCGGCTTGGCCAGCACGGTGGTGGCCAGCGCCATCAGCAGCAGGCCGGAGAAGGCCGTCATGCCGATCAGCCCGGCTTCGAACAAGATCCCCAGCACGACCACTTCCATCAGCCCCTTGGTCTGGACCAGCGCGCCCAGCATCCAGGCCTCACGCCGCGGCAGGCCGGCCAGGCGCGCCGGCAATGCGGTCCCGACCACCTTGCCGGCCACCGCGACCATGGTGCTCAGGGCGAACACCAGAAGCGTCGCCTGGCCACCGATGGCGATGTCGGTACGCAGCCCGGTCATCAGGAAGAAGAACGGCATCAGGACCACCACGGTGGCGGGCTCGAGCTGGCGCCGGAGCTCGCCGGCCGCATCGCGCGGGAGCACGACGCCCGCGAGGAAGCCGCCGAGGATGTAATGCAGGCCGATCGATTCGGAAATCAGCGCCGAGCCGAAGATCAGCACCGCGACCAGCGCCAGGCGCGCATCAACGGCGGCCATCCGTGGCAGCATGCGCGCCAGCAGCGGGCGTACCAGCCACAGCATCGCACCGACGTAGGCAAGGCCCAGGCAAGCCAGCCGCAGGAAGTCATAGGTTGAGGAACGGCCCGCGCTGGCAAGGATGGCCGACAGCACCAGCCAGATAGCCGCATCGCTGAAGGCGGCGCAGCCGACCGCCAGCTGGCCGGGCACGGAGTCGGACAGCTTCATTTCCCGCAGGATCGCCCCCAGCACCGGCAGCGCCGTCACCGCCATGGAAACCCCCACGGCGAAAGCGAATTGCCAGGCGGATGCCGCGTGCCCTACGGCTTCCGGCGTGGCGTAGGCCAGCCAGGCGCCGGCTGCCGTGCCGAGCGCGAACGGCACCAGCACGCTGCCCAGCGCGGCCGCCATCGCAATGCGCCGTATCCCTGGCTGCTGCGCGCCGCCGATGTGCAAGCCGGAGAGGAAGGCAAACAGCACCACCGCCAGCCATTGCAGCCCGGAGAGCGCGGATAGCTGCGCCGGCCCGAACAGGGCCTGCCAGCCTTGCGGCCACAGTGCGCCAAGCAGGGACGGCCCGAGCAGGATGCCGCCCACGATCTGCATGGCCACCAGCGGCACGATGCTGCCGATGCGCAGCCCGCGCCACAGGATGAACGGTGTACCGACCACCAGGCAGGCCTGGGCAAAAAAGAGCGAGACGGGATTCAAGGCGACGGGCGGATCGAGAGAAGTGGAACAAGGAGGCGGGTGCGCATCCAGAGGCGCTACTTAGCCTTCGGCACGCGCCCCATCAGGTAGAACTCTTCGTTCGGCCGCATGCTGATGGTGTTCGCCATGCGGTTGGACAGGCCGAAGAAGGCGGTGATGGCCGCGATGTCCCAGGCATCCTCGTGGCTGAACCCATGCTTGGCCAACGCCGCGAAATCGGCATCGCCAACCTCGGCCGAGGCCTCGCAAACCTTGAGGGCGAAGTCGAGCATGGCGCGCTGGCGCGGCGTGATGTCGGCCTTGCGGTAGTTGACGGCTACCTGGTCGGCCAGCGTCGGCTTTTTCTCGTAGATGCGCAGGATGGCGCCGTGCGCCACCACGCAGTACAGGCACTGGTTGGCGCCCGAAGTGGCCACCACGATCATCTCGCGCTCGCCCTTGGAGAGGCCGCCCTCCTTGAGCATCAGCGCATCGTGGTAGGCGAAGAAGGCGCGAAACTCATCCGGCCGGTGGGCCAGCGTCAGGAACACGTTCGGCACGAAGCCGGCCTTGTCCTGGACTTCCAGGATGCGAGCCCGGATGTCCTCGGGCAGATCAGCGATGGCGGGAACCGGGTAACGGCTGAGTGGCGGCGATGCGGTCATGGTGGTCTCCTTCGGGGGTGCTCCCCTCTTTGCACTGCGCATGAACCGCCCGCGCTAGCTGCCGCGGGCAGCGGAAATCTGGCCGGCTGCGCCGTCTTACTGCGTGGCGAACTGGATCCTGTGCAGCCCGGCGTAGAGTCCCTCGGCCGAGAGCAGTTCGTCGTGGGTGCCATGCTCCGCCACGCGCCCGTGGTCGAGCACCACGATGCGATCGGCGTTCTCGATGGTGGACAGGCGGTGCGCGATGACCAGCGTGGTTCGGCCAACCATCAGGGCTTCCAGCGCGGCCTGCACCTGGCGCTCCGATTCGGAGTCGAGCGCCGAGGTGGCTTCGTCGAGAATCAGGATCGGCGCGTCCTTGTACAGCGCGCGCGCGATCGCCATGCGCTGGCGCTGGCCGCCGGACAGCTTCATGCCGTTGTCGCCGATATTGGTCTCCAGCCCTTGCGGCAGGCCCTTGATCACATCGGTCAGGTAAGCGGCGGCCAGCGCGCGCTCGACACGCGCCATGTCGATCTGCGCCGCCGGATGCACGCCATAGGCCACGTTGGCGGCAACCGTGTCGTTGAACAGCACCACGTCCTGGCTGACAAAAGCAATCTGGCGGCGCAGGTCATGCAGCGAGAACGCGTCGATGGTCTTGCCGTCCAGCAAGATGCGGCCCTCGGTCGGGTCGAAGAAGCGCGGCACCAGGTTGACCAGCGTGGTCTTGCCGCTGCCCGACGGCCCCACCAGCGCGACGACTTCACCGGCGCTGACGTGGAAGTTGATGTTGTCCAATGCCGGGCGGGCGGCCTCGCCGTAGCGGAAGCCCACCTTCTCGAACACCAGTTCGCCGCGCGCGCGCTCGAGCGGCAGGCCGCCGTCTTGCGGCTCGATCGGCTCATCGATCAGGCCGAAGATCATCTCGGCCGCAGTCAGGCCGCGCTGCAGCGGCTGGTTCAGGTCGGTCAGGTGCTTGAGCGGCGAGACCAGCAGCAGCATCGCCATCACAAAGCCGGTGAAGCTGCCCACCGTGGTGTGGTTGGTCTGCGACTGGATCATCGCTATGGTGAGGATGACAGAAAGCGCCAGCGCCGCCAGGAATGCCGTGACGGGCTGATTCAGCCCGCCTGCCACTGCCATGCGCATGGAATAGCCACGCAGGCGCTCGGCCATGGCCGCGAAACGCGACGTCTCGTAAGCCTCGCCGCCATGCAGCTTGACCACCTTGTAGCCACCGGCTGCTTCCTCGACCACGTAGGCCGCGGTGTTGGTCAGCGCCTGGTGATCGCGATTGAGGCGGCGCAGGCGGCGATTGACCTTGGCCATGACAAAACCGATCACCGGCAGGATCACAGCCACCACCAGCGTCAGGCTCCAGTTGGTATAGAACAGATAGACCAGCAGCGCCAACACGGTGAGCGAATCGCGCACCAGTGTGATCAGCACGCCGGTCAGGATCTGCATGACCTGGTTGACTTCGAAGATCACCGCATTGATCAGGGACGCCGCAGTATTGCGATGGTAGAACAGCGCGGGCGCATGCAGCATGCGCTCGAACATCTGCATACGCATTTTCAGCAGCACCCGGTTGGAGATCAGGGCGAGCAGGTAGCCGGAGGCGAACTGCGCCACCCCGCGTATCAGTGCCACGCCAACCAGCAGGGCCGGCACGTGCCAGAGCTTGCCGGCATATGCGCCGCCGAAACCGTTGTCGAGCAGGTCATTGACGACCTTGGGCATGATCCCTTCGGCGCCAGCCACAGCCGCCATCGCGATAATGGCAACGATGAAGACGCGCATTTCCGGACGCAGGTAGGACCAGACTCGCTTCAGGGTGTCGGCTTCCTGTGCCGGGGGCGCATTTTGTTCTTGGGCTTTCACGTTTTCTCCACCCCGTCGGCGCGGGGATACTTTGCTTGTACCGCGGCCAGCCCGAGCAACAGCCCGATGACGCCGGCATAAAAAACAATATTTGCCTGGTGCGCCATCGTCACTTGGGTCAGGCCGCTGATCAGGCTGGCCATGACGACGCCGATGCCGGAAGCGCACACGCTGACGCCAAGTGAGTTGGCATTGCGGCAGCATACGCGCAGCAGCCGCCAGAACAGGACACCAGGAACCAGGAACAGGCCCAGCAAAGCCAGCATGCCGGGCATGCCCATTGTCGCCGCCGCTTCGAGCACATCGTTGTGCGCATGCTCAAGGGTGCAAACGTCAGACGACCCATGCTCCTTGCAGAAGATGGAAGCTTGGGGAATCCGCGCAAACTGTCCGACCCCGACACCGAGCCAGGGATGCAAGTGGATCAATTCCACCGCCATTTGCCAGAGCTTCAGCCGTGCCCCTACCGAAGTCTCGGTGTTCCCCTGCTGGAACTGCTCCCACTGTCCCCGCACAAGGTCAACCCGCTGCGCGACGGGGCTGCCAGGCGCCAGATAGAGTCCCGCAGCCAAGGCGGCGATAAGCGCCACGGCGCCAAAGAACTTCCCCGGCCTCATGCTCGGGTAACGAACAAAGAGCAGCGGGATCATCGTGATACACAAGGCCAGCCACGCTCCGCGCGTGCCGTTCACAATCAGCACCGAACCGGCGAGCGCCAGATCCAGCCAGGCAATCAGATGCGCCTTGCGGCTGATCCCAGGCCGCACGAAACCAATCAACCCCAATGCGGCAACCATGTTCCCGAAGGCGATGGCCTGGGTCCACGCCGACGGCCGTGGGTCGTCGAGAACCCAGCGCTGGAACAGGACAACCGCCAGGCTAATCGCCAAAGCGATTGTGATGCCACTCCAGAGCCGCCGCGGGTCTGGCGCGATCTTGAGGATAACCAGGCATGTCACCAACAACAGGAGAATGCGAGAAGGGTTATCCATCACGTTCCAGGGAACGTTGAAATGGAGCTTGGAACCCAGGAAGACAAGCACCAAAGCTAGAATAGCGAGCCCGATGGGGTACAGCGTGGCGCGATATTGCGCAAACATGGGCCTCAAGCCGCGATGGACAATCAGCGCCAGCAGCAAGATGGCGCCCAGGAAAATACCGGCGCCTTTCGGCACGCAGAGCAGCAGGATTGGAAATGCCAGAACTAGCGCATTGGTAAAAGCGGTCACTTTTCCGGCACGAAACATCATAAACAAGCTCTATGAAAATCTCAGTCGTACTGATTACAAAAAACGAGGCACACAACATCCGGGAGTGCCTGGAAAGCGTGTCCTGGTGCGACCGCGCGATTATAGTGGATTCAGGTAGCCGGGACGGCACGGTCGAGCTGGCCCGGAGCCTGGGCGCGGAGGTCTTCGAAACCGAGCATTGGCCTGGCTTCGGCGTCCAGAAAAACCTGGCGGTATCCAAGGCCGACGGCGACTGGATCTTCTCCATCGACGCGGACGAACGGGTCACCCCCGAGCTGCGCGACGAAATTCTCGCCGCAGTGGCGTCCGGCCAGTCCGATGCGTACGAGGTACCTAGGCTGTCGCGATTTTGCGGCCGCTTCATCCGCCACGGCGGCTGGTACCCCGACTACGTCACACGGCTGTTCCGCCGTGGCCACGCCCGCTTCACCGACGATCTCGTGCACGAGCGCGTGGTAGCCGATGCACCAGTCGGCAGGCTCAATTCGCCATTGCTGCATTACACCTACGACGATTTCTCGCAGGTGCTGCAAAAGATCGACAAATACTCCAGCCTCGGCGCCCAGCAGGGCCTCGCGCGCGGCAAGACGGCGTCGCCCGCCAGCGCCGTGCTGCATGGCGCCTGGGCGTTCCTGCGCACTTACCTGCTGCGCCGCGGTTTCCTGGACGGCGCGCAGGGGCTCGGTGTGGCGCTGATGAATGGCCAGGCCAGCTACTACAAGTACATCAAGCTGTGGTACCTGCAGCAGAAGAGCGAACAGCAGACGCCCCTACGGTAGGGGCTGCCGCCCCTGCCTGAGGCGCGCCCAGCAGATCGTCGACGCAAGCGCTGAAGGCCGCGGAGGTAGGGCCAAAGCCCATCTGCTCGATGTGGACAGCCGCGTAGGCCAGCAGCCTGGCGCGCAGCGGCGCGTCCTCGAGCCCGCGGCGGATCGCCTCCGCCAGCGCGGGCACATCGCCAACCGGCGTCAGCAGGCCGGCCTTGCCCTCGGCCAGGATCTCGCGCGGGCCCACCGGGCAATCGGTGCTCACCACCAGCTGGCCCAGCGCCATGCCTTCGAGAAGCACATTGGGCAGCCCCTCCATCTTGGAGCTGAACGCCATCAGCCGCGCATGATGGATCCATGCATAGGGATTGGCCTGGAAACCGGCAAAGCTGACGCGCTCGCTGATGCCGAGCTCGCGCGCGAGCGCTTCGAGGCGCCCGCGAGAAGCGCCGTCGCCGACCAGCACCAGCCGCTCGCACAAGCCCGTGCCCCTGACCAGCGCCGCGTAGGCCCGCAGCAGCGTGGTGAAATCCTTCTGGCTTTCTTCCAGCCGCCCCACCGAAACGATGTACGGATGGGCCGGCGGCGTGAAAGGCGCCTTGCCGAGCGCACGGATGCGATCGAGGTCGGTGGCGTTGTACAGGCGGATGAACTTGCCGGCGGCCTCGGGAATCAGCGCCCGCGCGTCGGCCAGCATGCTGTCGTTGAGCACCACGATGCGGTCATAGTGCTCACGGCACTGGCGTCGCAGCTTGCGCAGCTTGCGGCGGTTCTCGCGCTCCAGGTGCGCCACGCTGAAATGCTGGTAGCCGATCATCGGCACCGGCAGGCGACCGGTCAGCCGCGACAGCGACATGTCGTAGTCGATCACCAGGTCATAGTCCCGCGCGATGCCGCGAAAGCGCCGGTTGACCAGCGGCTTGCGCAGCGGCGGCAGCAGCACTTCTTCATAAATCTTGCCCAACGGGCCCAGCTTGCCGGCTTTTTTCAGTTGCCGGCAGCGCGAGAGCCAGGCCTCCGGCGCGAGGATATGGATCTTGACGTCCGGCGGCAGCATGGCGCGGAAGTGCGTCTCCAGCGCTTCGGTCGGATAGGTCAGCGTCAGGCCGATCTCGAAGCGCTCTCGATCCAGCGAGGCCAGCAGCGACACCAGCGAGGTCTCGATGCCGCCGCGCAGGAAGTGGGTCAGGTGGAAGAGGATGCGTTGCTTGGCCATGCGGGGCTTGTGTAATCCATGAAAAGACGGGATGGACGGCAGCAATGCCGGTCTGGGCGGCGCAATGCCGTTGCCGCCCAGACCGGCAAGCCCGGGTCAGCCGTAGAGCATGCGGACGTTCTCGCCCGACAGGGCCGCGCGGAAGCTTGCCAAGGCATCGTCGGACGGCGTGACCAGCCACTGCCGTCCCAGCTCCGCCTCGCAGCGCGCGCCGGTGGTGGCGTAGCTCACGCGCACCGGCACGCCTGGCGCATTGGCCACACTCGCCAGGTAGGGCGTGAGCAACTCGCGCAGCAGTTCCGTGGAGGCATTGCCGTTGAACGCCAGGCCGACCGCCTCGGCGTACTTGGCGCGCGCCGCCACCAGGTCCATCACCGATTCAGCGGTGAAGCGCACGCCACCGGTAAAGGTGTCGTGACGGGCGTTGCCTTGCACGATCACCATCTCGTCCTCGCGGAACATATGGCGGTTGGCATCGAACAATTCGTTGAACACCGTCATCTCGACCTGCCCGGTGCCGTCGTCAAGCAAGACGATCAGCATCTTGCCGCGCTGCGTCATCTGGGTGCGCATGCCGGTGATGACACCGGCGATGACCTTGCCTCGCACGTCGCGGCCGTAGCCGCCGCCATTGCCTTGCACTTCCTTTTCCAGGCCGGCCAGCGTGCCCTTGAGGAAGCGGCCGACTTCGTCCCGATAGGCGTCGAACAGGTGGCCGGAGAAGTAATAGCCCAGCGCCTGCTTTTCTTCCTGCAGCATGCGCTTGGGCGCCCAGGCCGGCTCGTCGACCAGCGCGGGACGGTGCGATTCGCCGGCGTCGGCCATCAGGTCGAACAGTGACACCTGGTTGGCCGACTCGGCCTTCTGCTCGGCGGCTTCCATGGCGCGCGACACCGAGGCCAGCAGCTGGCCGCGATTGGCGTTGAGGCTGTCGAAGGCGCCGGCGCGGATCAGCGCCTCGATGGTGCGGCGGTTGACCTGCCGGCGGTCGACGCGCTCGCAGAAATCGAACAGGTCGGCAAAGGGCTTTTCCTCGCGGGCGCGCAGGATGTCCTCGATGGCGCCCTGCCCCGAGCCCTTGATGCCGCCAAGGCCGTAGCGGATGGTCTTGGCATCGGTCGGCGCGAAGCGGTATTCGCTGGCGTTGACGTCAGGCGGCAGCACCTGGAGCTTGTTGAGCTTGCAATCGTCAAAGAGGATCTTGACCTTGTCGGTGTCGTCCATGGCGAGCGACATATTCGCTGCCATGAACGCGGCTGGATGGTGCGCCTTGAGCCAGGCCGTGTAGTAGGCCAGCAATGCGTAAGCGGCCGCGTGCGATTTGTTGAAGCCGTAGCCCGCGAACTTCTCCATCAGGTCGAAGGTATCGTCCGCCTTCTCCGCGGTCAGGCCGTTCTTGGCCGCGCCCTCGCGGAACAGCTCGCGGTGCTGGGCCATTTCCTCGGCCTTCTTCTTGCCCATGGCGCGGCGCAGCAAGTCGGCGCCGCCCAGCGAGTAGCCGCCGATGATCTGGGCCATCTGCATCACCTGCTCCTGGTAGACCATGATGCCATAGGTCTCCTTGAGCACCGGCTCGACGCGCGGGTCGGGGTACTCCACCTTCTCGCGGCCGTGCTTACGGGCGCAGAAGCTGGGGATCAGGTCCATCGGGCCCGGGCGGTAGAGTGCCACCAGCGCGATGATGTCCTCAAAGCGGTCAGGCTTGGCGTCCTTCAGCATGCCCTGCATGCCGCGGCTTTCCAGCTGGAACACTGCGACCGTGTTGGCCGTCTTGAGGATGTCGAATGCCTTGCTGTCGTCGAGCGGGATGTGGCTGCAGTTCCAGTCCGCCATGGACGGATCGAGCCTGCGGATATAGCGCTCGGCCCAGTCCAGGATGGTCAGCGTGGTCAGGCCCAAGAAGTCGAACTTGACCAGGCCGGCGGCTTCCACGTCGTCCTTGTCGTACTGGCTGACCACACCGCTCATGCCATCGTTCTGCGCACCCTGGGTGTAGAGCGGGCAGAAATCCGTCAGCTTGCCCGGGGCGATCAGCACGCCGCCGGCGTGCATGCCGACGTTACGCGTCATGCCTTCCACGCGCTGCGCCAGCTCCAGCAGCTGGCGCACTTCTTCTTCGTTCTTCTCGCGCTCGGTCAGGAGCGGCTCTTCCTTCTTGGCTTCCTCGATGGTGACGAGCTTGCCCGGCTTGAAAGGAATCAGCTTGGCGATGCCGTCGACAAAGCCATAGCCCAGGTCGAGCACGCGGCCCACGTCGCGCACCGCGGCCTTGGCGGCCATGGTGCCGAAGGTAGCAATCTGCGATACCGCGGCGTGGCCGTACTTCTCCTTCACGTACGTGATAACGCGATCACGTCCCTGCTGGCAGAAGTCGATGTCGAAGTCGGGCATCGAAACCCGTTCCGGGTTCAGGAACCGTTCGAACAGCAGCGCGTACTTGAGCGGGTCCAGATCGGTAATGCCGAGCGCATAGGCCACCAGCGAACCGGCGCCAGAGCCCCGTCCCGGCCCAACCGGCACGCCGTTGTTCTTTGCCCAGTTGATAAAGTCCGCCACGATCAGGAAGTAGCCGGGGAAGCCCATCTTGATGATGGTGCCGGTCTCGAACTCCAGCCTCGCGTAGTACTCGGGGCGCTTGGCCTCGCGCACGGCTTCGTCGGGGAACAGCACCGCCATGCGCTTTTCCAGGCCTTCCTTGGCCAGGTGCACAAGGTAGTCGTCGAGCGACATGCCATCGGGCGTAGGAAACAACGGCAGGCGCGGCTTGCCCAGTTCCAGCGTCAGGTTGCAGCGGCGCGCGATCTGCACGGCGTTTTCCAGCGCGGACGGGATGTCGGCGAACAGCGCGCACATCTCGTCCTGGGTCTTGAAATACTGGTCGGTGGTGAAGCGCCGCACGCGGCGGGGGTTGGCCAGCAACTCCCCTTCGGCGATGCAGGTGCGCGCCTCGTGCGCGGTGAAATCGTCCGGCGTCATGAACTGCACCGGATGCGTTGCCACTACTGGCAGGCGCATCCTGGCCGCCAACTGCACCGCCTGCTGCACATAGGCATCGGTACCGGGCAGGCCGGCGCGCTGCAGCTCGATATAGAAGCGCTGCGGGAACACCTTTGCCCAATGCGCGGCAGCCTGCGCCGCGGCCGCATCGTTGCCATTGGCCAGCGCCATGCCGATGTCACCACCCATGGCGCCGGACAGCGCAATCAGGCCGGTGGCCAGTGGCTGGCCCTCTTCGCCGGCTTCGTCGAACCAGGCGGGGTCGATCTCGGCGCGGCCGCGGTACTGGTTGGAAAG
Organism: Cupriavidus sp. PET2-C1; assembly: GCF_054515855.1. NCBI lineage: Bacteria > Pseudomonadati > Pseudomonadota > Betaproteobacteria > Burkholderiales > Burkholderiaceae > Cupriavidus > Cupriavidus sp. PET2-C1. The sequence continues at coordinate 1,079,098 of NZ_CM137259.1, read as the reverse complement.
CCACGCGCGCGACAACAGCACGCAGAGATTAAGGTAGCCAATCCGGTCCCGGACCAGCAGCAGCAAGCGTGTTGGCTTGTCGCGATCGTCGGCGTTGGTCAACCAGACGTCGGCGCCGACCACGGGCTTGATGCCGCCGCCGCGCGCTTCCTTGTAGAAGCGGATCAGGCCGAAGGCATTGGCCAGGTCGGTCAGGGCGAGCGCGCCCATGCCATCGGCGGCCGCGGCCTTGACGGCATCGTCCAGGCGCACGATGCCGTCGACGACGGAGTATTCGGAATGGAGACGGAGATGAACGAAGCGAGGTGCAGACATGGCCGTAATTGTACCGGCTCGGCATGTCCGCGCCTGCCTTCTTTGCGCGACGTGCCCGATGGCAAGACTGAGCCGGGCGCTCGGAAAAGCCCGGCACGAGGCCTGCAAGGCGCTATAATTTCGCCTTTCCAATCAGGCAGTTACCGCGCGCTCGCAAGGCGCGGTCCCGTCGCGCGCCACCTATGCAGATCGTCAACATCTCCGCTTACAAGTTCGTCTCACTGGACGATATCCCGGTCTTGCGCCCGGAAATGCGCGCGCGCTGCGAAGCACACGGGCTCAAGGGCACGATCCTGCTCGCGCCGGAAGGCATCAACCTGTTCCTCGCCGGCGTGCGCGAGGCCATCGACGGCTTCCTTGGCTGGCTGCACGCCGACCCGCGCTTTGCCGACATCGCGCCCAAGGAGAGCCTGTCGGAAAACCAGCCCTTCAAGCGCATGCTGGTGCGCGAGAAGAAGGAAATCATCACCATGAAGATGCCGCTGATCCGCCCCGAAGCCGGTCGGGCGCCAGCGGTGACGCCGGTCGAACTCAAGCGCTGGCTGGACCAGGGCCACGACGATGCCGGCCGCCCGGTAGTGATGCTGGATACACGCAACGCCTTTGAGGTCGCCGTCGGCACGTTCGAGCAGGCGGTCGACTACGACATCGCCAAGTTCAGCGATTTCCCGCCGGCCATTGCCGCGCACAAGGCGGAGTTCGCGGGCAAGACCATCGTGTCGTTCTGCACCGGCGGCATTCGTTGCGAGAAGGCCGCCATCCACATGCAGGAAGCCGGCATCGAGCATGTCTACCAGCTAGAGGGGGGCATCCTGAAGTACTTCGAGGAAGTGGGCGGCAGCCACTATCAGGGCGACTGCTTTGTCTTCGACTACCGCACCGCGCTGAACCCCAACCTGGAACCGGCTGGCCCCAAGCAGTGTTTTGCCTGCCGCGCCGTGGTCACCGCCGAGGAACAGCAAAGCCCGCACTACGTGGTGGGCCAAAGCTGCCCGCACTGCATCGGGGAAGGAGGCACCGGGACGGCGGCGGCTGCCGCCTGAGCGCGCTGGCGGCCCTCAGGCTGCCAGCAAGTGGTAGAGGTTGCGCAGCATGCCAGCGGTGGCGCCCCAGATAAACCGGTGGCCGCCATCCTCGCGCGGGAACGGCATGGCGTAGAACAGCCGCTCGCCGTCCACCCAGCGAAACAGGCGCTGTTCGTGATGCGACGGGTCCATCAGGAAACCCAGCGGCACTTCAAACACATCGGCAACCTCGCGCGCATCGGGCCGCAGCGTGAAACCGTCGCGGACCAGACCCACCACCGGGCTCACATGGAAGCCGGTGCCGGTGATGTAATCGGGCAAGCTACCCAGCACTTCCACATAATCGCGCGCCAGCCCCACCTCTTCCTCGGTTTCGCGCAGCGCCGTGGCCGTCCGGTCGATATCGAACGCTTCGTGGCGGCCGCCGGGGAAACTGATCTGCCCGGCGTGCGCGCTCAGGTTGGCGTTGCGCTCGGTCAGCAGCACGGTCAGCCCATCCTCGCGCTCCACCAACGGCACCAGCACGGCTGCATCACGCAGCTTCAGGCTGCGGTCATAGACGCGCGACTCATCGGTCAGCTCGGGGTCCCAGGCAGGTGGCGACTGGAGCCGGTGGCGGATGAAGTCCGGGCGCAGGCGCACGTCGGCCAGCGGCGGGTGCCGGGTATCGGTGGCGACGATGGGGAGGGATTCGGGATCAAAGGCAGGACGCATAATCGTTGCGAGTATGACAGAAGCCGGCCAAACCGTTTGTGCTGCGACGCGGCAAACGCGGCATGCGGAAATGCAAAAAGGGCACCCGAAGGTGCCCTTTTTGCGCAGTCTCGACCGGCAAGCCGATCGAGACGACTGGCGGCTTACTGAGCAGCAGCAGCCTTGGCAGCAGCCTTGGCCGGTGCCGACTTGTATGCCAGCTTTTCCTTGATCCGCGCGGACTTGCCCGAACGCTGACGCAGGTAGTACAGCTTGGCGCGGCGGACGTCACCACGGCGCTTCACTTCGATCGCTGCGATCAGCGGCGAGTACAGCTGGAACGTACGTTCCACGCCTTCACCCGACGAGATCTTGCGCACGATGAAGGACGAATTCAGGCCACGATTGCGCTTGGCAATCACGACGCCTTCATAAGCCTGGACGCGCTTGCGGTTACCTTCCACCACGTTCACGCTGACGATCACGGTGTCGCCGGGTGCGAATGCGGGGATGGTCTTGTTCGCGGTCAGACGCGCGATTTCGTCTTTCTCGATCAGCTCGATGATGTTCATCGTTTCTTCTCCTTGTCCATCATGCCGACGTTGTATGCCCCAGGCATGGCCTGGGCCCCGGCAGAGGATGGGGTTTCACTTGGCGGGAGCGAGCTCCCGCCCTTCTTTCACCAGCCATGTCGACAGGAATTTCTCGTCGACCCGGCTCAGCAACCCTTGACTGCGCGCTGCCTCGATCAGATCGGGGCGCTTCTTCGCAGTATTTGCCAGCGCCTGCTGGCGCCGCCACTTCTCGATCTCGGCATGATGGCCCCCGAGCAAGATATCGGGCACCCGCACACCTTCATATTCTTCCGGCCGCGTGTAGTGCGGACAATCCAGCAGCCCGTTGACGAAGCTGTCCTGAACCGCCGACTGGGCATCGCCCAACACACCCGGCAAATGCCTGACCACCGCGTCGATCACGGCCATGGCCGGCAACTCGCCACCAGACAGCACGAAATCGCCGAGGCTGATTTCCTCATCGACCCGCCGCTCGATCAACCGCTGGTCAATCGCTTCGTAGCGTCCGCACAGCATCACCAGGCCGGGACGCTGTGCCAGTGACATCACCTTTTGATGCGTCAGCGGCGCGCCTTGCGGCGACATCAGCACTACGTGCGGCCGCACCGGCGCCTCCTGGCCCTCCGGCTTGGCCTGGGCCGCCTGCTGGGCGGAACACGCCGCATCGATGGCATCTTCCAACGGCTTGGCCAGCATCACCATGCCAGGGCCGCCGCCATAGGGGCGATCGTCGATGGTACGGTAGTTGTCGCTGGTGAAGTCGCGTGGATTCCAGGTGCGCAGCGTGTAGCGCTGCTGCTTTGCCGCCCGGCTGGTAATGCCCCAGTCGGTCAGCGCGCGGAACATCTCGGGAAACAGCGTGATCACGTCGAACTGCATCCGCCTCTCCCTTTACTTGCCCACCACTCGCCCACCGGCTATCGCCGGCCAAGCGCCCTTGCCTTCACCAGCTCGGGGCGCTCAGTAATCCAGGCCCCAGTCCACCACCACGCGCCGGGCCGAGATATCGACCGAGCGCAGGAATGCGTCGACAAAGGGAATCAGGCGCTCACCCGCCTTGCCATCGGGCAAGGCATGCGCCACCTGCAGGATCTGGTGCGCACCGTTGTCGATCAGCCCGGACACTTCGCCCAGTGACTCACCCTGTTCATTGAACACGGCGCAGCCAATCAGATCGACCCAGTAGAATTCATTCTCATCCGGCGCGGGGAAATCCTCGCGACGAATCCAGACACGGCGACCCTTGAGCGCCTCCGAGTGGTTGCGCTCGGACACGCCGCTCGCCTGGGCCACTACGGTACCGCTGTGCTCGCGGGACTGCACGATCTTCACGCACAAGGCCTCGGAGGCCACGGCATCTGCCGCGCCAACCAGGCCGGTTGGCGGCGGCTTCAGCAGCCACCAGCGGCGCGCGTGCAACAGCGCGCTTGCATCGTCGGCATGCGGCTGGACCTTGATCCAGCCGCGTATCCCATAAGCCGCACCGATATAACCGACCTCGATCAGGTCGTCCGGCAGCTTATCGGTATACGCCAGCGCAGCCGGCAACCCGGTTGCACCGCGCTTCAGACTGGGCTTTTCCTGCTCACCGGCCTCGCGCCGGGCCGAGGGCTCGAGCGGCACATTGAGCGGCCGCCGCGCCGGGGCGCCTTGCTTGCGTTCTGTCACGTGTCGTTTGCCACGCGTCGCGAAACGCGCGTCACAACAATCAGGCTGCAGCCTTGGCGGCGTTTTGCTTGACCAGACGGGCAACCGTCGGCGACAGCTGGGCGCCAACGCCGGTCCAGTACGTCAGGCGGTCTTGCACCAGACGCAGGCCTTCTTCGCTTGCCGAAGCCAGGGGGTTGTAGAAACCAATACGCTCGATGAAACGGCCATCGCGACGATTACGCGAGTCAGCAGCGACGATATTGAAGAAGGGGCGCTTCTTGCTGCCACCGCGAGCCAGACGGATTACGACCATGGGTTTGATTCCTCAGAAAACTTGATGTTCGAACACGAAACGCAAGAGTATAGACCAAATTCCGAGGCCAAACAAACACTTAGAGCGATTGACTCGACACCCGGCCACAGGCATCGTGGCGAAAAGCCCGACAGGAGAGCTCGCCATGCGGTTTCACCTTCACATTCGCAGCTTCCGGACCCTGCTCGCGAGCACTTTCGCGGCGTTCGTGGCCACGATCTGGTTCAGCCCGGATGCCAACGCCGGCCTGCCGCTGGATCAGATCCATCTGCCGCCAGGCTTTCGCATCGAATTGCTGAGCGCGGAGGTACCGGAAGCGCGTGGCATGACCCTGTCGCCGGAAGGCACGCTCTTCATCGGCACTCGCGGCGAAGGCAAGGTGTATGCGATCCGCAACCCGCTGGCGCCCGCCCCGAAGGTGAAGACTGTCGCCACCGGCCTGACCATGCCGGTGGGTGTGGCCTTCCGCGACGGCGCGCTGTACGCCTCCTCGACTTCGCGGATCGTCCGGCTGGATGATATCGACGCCCGCCTGGACAACCCGCCCAAACCCGTCGTGGTAAGCGATCGCTTTCCCTCCGAGACGCATCACGGGTGGAAGTTTATCGCCTTTGGTCCGGATGGCTATCTATATGTGCCGGTCGGCGCGCCCTGCAATATCTGCGCGCCCGACGAAAACCGTTACGCCAACATCATGAAGATGAAGCCGGACGGCACCGACTTGCAGGTCGTGGCCAAGGGGGTGCGCAATTCGGTAGGCTTTGACTGGCACCCGGCCACCCGCCAGCTCTGGTTCACCGACAACGGGCGCGACATGTTGGGGGACGATGTGCCCGACGACGAGCTCAACCGCCTGACCCGGCCGGGCCAGCATTTCGGCTACCCGTACTGCCACGCCGGCAGCGTCGCCGACCCTGAGTTCGGCAAGCAGCGCGCCTGCTCCGAGTTCGAGCCGCCAGCCGCAAAGCTGGGCGCGCATGTCGCCGCGCTCGGCATGCGCTTTTATACCGGCACGCAATTCCCCGCCGAATACCGCAATAGCATTTTCATTGCCGAGCACGGCAGCTGGAACCGAACCAAGCCGGTCGGCTACCGCGTCGTCCGGGTGGTGCTGAACGAGCGCGGCCAGGTGGTGCGCCAAGAGGTGTTCGCACAAGGCTGGCTGCAGGGAGACAAACCCTGGGGCCGGCCTGTCGATGTCCAGGTTGCCCCGGACGGTTCGCTGCTGGTCAGCGACGACATGGCGGGCGCGGTCTATCGCATCCGCTACGCGCCTTGAACCCTTTCCGCGCGCCGGATACAGCCCGTCTCCCGGGACGTTGGAGAAACAATCCGTTACACCGGTAACGGCTTTAGCATAGGCGCGCCGAAGACGCGTGCGTACCATGAACCCATACCTTGAACAACCTCACCACGCGACAGGATACTGGGATTCCGCATGCTCCCCCGCACCCTCCTGCGCGACTCGGTGGCTGGCTTCCTGTTGGCCGTTTCCTTGCTCGGCCTCAATGCTGTCAGCCATGCACAGGTCGCGTTTTGGCAACATAGCCGGCCCGAAGGCCGGATTGTGAGCAATGCGCCAGGCCACGGCGCATGGGAAATGGCGAGTGTACGCGCGGAACGGCAAGACCATGTGCGGGCCCAGATCGAACGCATGGAAGCCCGCGCGCGCGCCGATGACCGCCTGAATGGCCGCCCCTTGCCTCCACAGGAACGCGACGATGAACGCAACCGGCAGTCGGATCGCAATATGCAAGGCGACAACGGGCGCGGCGAGCAGCGCGGCTCCGGCATGGGCCCGGGCTGGCAAGCGCGCGGACGAGACGGCGGCCGCTAGGCAAGCCAGCCCCCGCCTCCTCACAGTCTCCGCCGGCTGATTGCCGTGCCCGCGGCAATCACGCGCTGCTGTCTACTTGCTCCCCTCCTCGACGATATGCCGCGAAACGAACTCTCGCGGGCATCCTCGTCCGACCCGCAAAGCTTCCTACCCGGCTCCGCCGGTGTCCGCCCACGGTAGATGCCAGCGTACAATGAGCGCCGGCGCCAGCCTGGCTGGCACTCACCTGATTTGCGCCGGCCGACCGCCCCTGCCGGCCATTAACCTAGCTGTCGCCCCATGCCCGCCGCTACCCAAGTTTCAGCCACCGCCGCCCCCAAGCCGCTTCAGGGCAAATCCAAACTGGTCACGGTCGCACTGGCCTTCCTGCTCGGCACCGTGGGCCTGCATCGCTTCTACCTGGGCGGCTTGCGCGATAAATTTGCCTGGGCGCACCTGCTGGCGGCACTCGCCGGGGTCATCGGCGTCATGTCGATGCAGACGGGCGCCGGCTCGCCGGCCCTGAACTGGACCTTTGCCATTGCCGGCGGCACGTCGGTGATCAGCGCCTTCCTGGCGGCCATCGTGTATGGCCTGCGCCCCGACGACAAATGGGATGCCCGCTTCAACCCGCATGGCACGCCAACCCGTTCGGGCTGGCCCGTCGTGATCCTGGTCATCCTGTCCCTGCTGATCGGCACCGGCCTGTTGATGGCGGGCCTGGCCATCAGTTTTCAGACATTCTTCGAATCCCAGGTCGAAGCCGCGCGCGCCTTGTCGCAGTAAGCCCCGGGTCCCAGGCTCAGCCCCCAGCGCCGATGCACTTCGACCTGCTGGACATCGCCGTGTTCGTGCGCGCAGCGTCGCTGGGCAACCTCTCGGCCGCGGCGCGCGATCTCGGCTTGTCCACCTCCTCGGCCAGCAGCCGCCTGGCGCAGCTCGAGCAGCAGCTCGGCACGCGGCTGCTGCACCGGACCACGCGCCGCCTCTCCCTGACCGGCGAAGGCGAACGCTTCCTCGAACATGCCGCGCAATTGCTCGACACGGCCGGCCAGGCCGCGCAATCGGTGGGCCGCGGCGCGCAGGCGCCCCAGGGGCAGCTGCGGGTCACGGTGCCCGCCTCTTTTGGCCGCCAGCACGTCTCGCCGGCCATCCCTGACTTCCTCGCCGCCTACCCTGGCCTGACGCTGGACCTGCGCCTGACCGACCAGGTGATCGGCCTGGTCGAGGCCGGCGTCGACGTGGCATTGCGCATGGGCGCGTTGCCGGACTCATCCCTGGTGGCACGCCCCCTGGCCCCGAGCCATCGCGCCGTTTGCGCCTCGCCTGGCTACCTTGCCGCGCACGGCACGCCCCGGCATCCGGAAGAGTTGCGCCACCACAATTGCATCGTGCTGGGCGACCAGTCCTCCTGGCAGTTCGACACGGCGCTGGGCAAGACAGCGGTAGCGGTCGCCGGCAACCTGCGCACGGACAACGGCGAAGTCATCCGGGATGCGATCCTGGCTGGCATGGGGCTGGCGCTGAAGTCGACCTGGGATGTTGGCCCTTACCTGCGCAGCGGCGCGCTGGTCCGCGTGCTCGCCGATTACCCGGTGCTGCCGGCCGTGTCGATCTGGGCGGTCTATCCCAGCCGCCGCCAGGTGCCCGCGAAGACGCACGCGTTTATCGATTTCTTTGCTGCGCGCTTCGGCTCCCCACCCTACTGGGATAGCCCCGAGGCCACGCCTCCCGTCCCAAAATAAGCACCGCTTTAAACACCGCTTGGCGGGCTATGCGAAGTACTGTATAAATATACAGTACAAACCGTAGCCGCAGGACCGCCAACGTGCCGACCCGACCACCTTCCTCCAGCCCGCTGAAAGGCCGGGCGGCGCGCTCGAACGGCGTCAGCCGGTTCGACGCCTGGACCCGCGAACGGGTCGCCGACGAGTCCCAAGCCTTCGATGAGCCAGAGACACCCCAAATCCAGACCATTGTCTTCACGGAAAAAGCCAAACGCATTGTCTCGCGCAACCAGTCGCCAGACCTGCCGTTCGACGCGTCCATCAATCCGTACCGCGGGTGCGAGCATGGCTGTATCTATTGCTATGCCCGGCCCAGCCATGCCTATCTGGGGCTTTCGCCGGGCCTCGACTTCGAAACCCGCCTGTACGCAAAAGACAACGCCGCCGCCTTGCTCGAGGCCGAACTGGCTCACCGCAACTACGTACCGACGGTAATCGCGCTGGGGGCCAATACAGACCCCTACCAGCCCATCGAGCGGGATCTCAAGATCACGCGCGGCATCCTGGAAGTGCTGGAGCGATTCAACCATCCGGTGGCCATCACGACCAAATCGGGCGTAGTCACGCGCGACATCGACATCCTGCAGCGCATGGCGGCCAAGAACCTGGTCCGGGTCCATATGTCGGTCACGTCGCTCAGGAACGAGATCGCCCGCACGCTGGAGCCCCGCGCGAGCGCGCCGGCGCGCCGCCTGGCCGCGATCGCTTCGCTGAGCGAGGCCGGCATTCCAGTGGGGGTGATGGTGGCGCCGGTCATTCCAAGCCTGACCGATCCGGAGATGGAATCCATCCTTGAAGCCGGCGCCAAGGCCGGCGCGAAAACCGCGGCGTATATCCTGCTGCGCCTGCCGCGCGAGGTGGAGCAGCTGTTCTCGGAGTGGCTGGCCACCTACCATCCGCTGCGCGCCCGGCACGTCGAAAGCCTGGTCGCGCAGATGCGCGGGGGGCAAGCCTACGACTCGCGGTTCGGCACGCGCATGACCGGCACCGGCATCTTTGCCGAACTGCTGCGCAAGCGCTTCAAGCTGGCCTGCCAGCGCTTCGGGCTCAATGCTGAGCGCCACCCGCTCACCACCGAGCATTTCTCCCGGGCGAGCGCCACGCCACAGTTGTCGCTGTTCTAGACCGGATGCGCAGGACCGCGCGGCTTCAGGCATGCGGCGCCTTCTCGTCGACCGCGATCGCCAGCGTTTCCTTGATCTCTTCCATCACCACGTAGCTCTTGGACTGCGCGGCGCCCGGCAACTGCAGCAGGATGTCGCCCAGCAGGCGGCGGTATTCGCCGATCTCGCGGATCCGCGCCTTGATCAGGTAGTCGAAATCGCCCGAGACCAGATGGCACTCCAGCACCTCAGGGATGCGCGACACCTCGCGGCGGAACTGCTCGAACATATTTCCGGACTTGTTGCCCAGCGATATCTCGACAAACACCAGCAAGCCGCTGCCGAGCAGTGCGGGATTCAGGCGCGCGTAGTAGCCCATGATGACGCCGTCACGCTCCATGCGCTTGACCCGCTCGATGCATGGCGTGATGGTCAGGCCGACCGCTTCCGCCAGTTCCTTCATCGACATACGCCCGTCCGCCTGGAGCATGGCCAGAATCTTCCGATCCAGCCGGTCCAGGCTGCGCACGGGCTGACGACTCGTTCTCATTAGTTATTCCTGTTTCTCTGCAAATTACAATAACTATGACTGCCAAGATTTAAATAGTATAGATGTAAATACTCTATCCCTTCTATTTCTTGGTTGCGAGCCCCCGACTATGCGCGTTCTCGTTCTTGGCAGTGGCGTAATTGGCGTTACCAGCGCCTGGTACCTGGCCCGTGCCGGCCATGAGGTCACCGTGATCGACCGGGAGGCCGCGCCCGCGCTGGGGACCAGCTTCGCCAACGCCGGCCAGATCTCCCCGGGCTACGCGTCGCCCTGGGCCGCACCAGGCGTGCCGCTCAAAGCCATCAAGTGGATGTTCCAGGAGCACGCACCGCTGTCCATCAAACCGGACGGCACGCTGTTCCAGCTGCAATGGATGTGGCAGATGCTGATGAACTGCAGCGCCGAGCGCTATGCCGTCAACAAGGAACGCATGGTGCGCCTGGCCGAGTACAGCCGCGACTGCATCGTCGCCCTGCGCGCCGATACCGGCATCGCCTACGAAGGCCGCCAGCAAGGCACGCTGCAACTCTTCCGCACCGCCGAGCAGCTCGACGGTGCCGCCAAGGACATTGCCGTGCTGGAACAAGCCGGCGTGCCCTACCAGTTGCTATCGCGCGAGGAACTCGCCGCCAGCGAACCGGCCCTGGCCGCCGTCAGCCACAAGCTGACCGGCGGCCTGCGGCTACCCAACGATGAAACCGGCGACTGCCAGCTGTTCACCCGGCAACTCGCCGCCATGGCCGAAGGCCTGGGCGTACGGTTCCAATACAACCGCTCCATCGACGGGCTGCTGACCAAGGGCGATGCCGTTACCGGCGCCATGGTTGGCGGCGAGCCTGTCACGGCCGATCTGGTCGTGGTGGCGTTGGGCAGCTGGTCGACACCGTTCGTGAAGAACTTCCTGCCGGGCCTGTCGAACCTCCCGGTATACCCGCTCAAGGGATTCTCGCTCACGGTGCCGATGATCAATGCGGAGCGCAGCCCCGTTTCCACGGTGCTCGACGAAACCTTCAAGGTGGCGATTACCCGCTTCGACGATCGCATCCGCGTGGGCGGCATGGCGCAGATCGTGGGCTACGACCGCACGCTCGACCCGGCCAAGCGCCGCACCCTGGAGCATGTGGTCACGGATCTGTTCCCGGGCGCGGGCGATGTCAGCCGCGCCAGCTTCTGGACCGGCCTGCGCCCGATGACGCCGGATGGCACGCCCATCGTCGGCCCCACGCAGGTCAAGGGCCTGTGGCTCAATACCGGCCATGGCACGTTGGGCTGGACCATGGCCTGCGGCTCGGGCAAGCTGCTGTCTGACCTGGTGTCCGGCACCTCGCCGGCGATCCGCGCAGACGATCTCTCGGTGGCTCGCTATCTCAAGCCAGCAAGAACGCACTCCGCCCCGCGCCACGCAGCGGCCTGATCCGCGCATCGGTTTCGAGGAAGTAAAAAAGGCGACCCGCGGGTCGCCTTTTTCTTGCCTGGACCAGGAAGATCTCAGAACTGCGCTTCGCTCAACGCATTGACCGGCGCCGCGCCCGCCACGATGGCATCGCGCAAACCCGATGCCTGCGACAGGATGTGCTCCGCGAAGAAATGCGCCGTCGAGATCTTGGCGTCGTGGAAGGACGGATCCTCGGCACGCTTCGCGTCCGCCGCGAGCATTGCCCGGCCAAGCTGCCAGCCCGAAAACACGATGCCGCAGAGCTTCAGGTAAGGCACGCTGCCGGCAAACACCGCATTCGGGTCCGACTTGGCATTGGCCACGACGAACGCCACCACGGTCTCCAGCGCGGCGCGTCCCTTGGCCAGTTGCGCCTGCACCGCGCTGAATGCCGCGCCACCATGCTTGCCCAGCGCCGCCTCGGTCTCGGCGATCTGCGTGCAGATCGCACGGGCCACCGCGCCACCATCGCGCAGCGTCTTGCGGCCGACGAGGTCGTTCGCCTGGATCGCGGTCGTGCCTTCGTAGATCGGCAGGATGCGGGCGTCGCGATAATGCTGGGCCGCACCGGTCTCCTCGATGAAGCCCATGCCGCCGTGCACCTGCACGCCGAGGCTGGTCACATCGATGGACAACTCGGTGCTCCAGCCCTTGACGATGGGCACCATGAACTCGTAGAACGCCTGGCTTTGCTTGCGCACCGCGTCGTCGGCATGCTGGTGCGCCGTGTCGCACGCGGCCGCGGCCACATACGCTACCGCGCGCGCGCCTTCGATCAGCGAGCGCATGGTCATCAGCATGCGCTTGACGTCCGGGTGATGGATGATGGCCACAGCCTCGCGCGCGGAACCATCGACCGGACGGCTTTGCACGCGCTCGCGGGCAAAATTCACAGCCTGCTGGTAGGCCCGCTCCGACACGGCGATGCCTTGCATGCCGACCGAGAAGCGCGCCGAGTTCATCATGATGAACATGTATTCCAGGCCGCGGTTTTCCTCGCCGACCAGCGTGCCGATGGCGCCACCGTGGTCGCCGAACTGCAGCACGGCTGTGGGGCTGGCCTTGATGCCCAGCTTGTGCTCGATCGACACGCAGTGCGCATCATTGCGCGCGCCCAGCGAACCATCCTCATTCACCAGGAACTTGGGCACGATGAACAGCGAAATGCCCTTGACGCCCTCGGGTGCCGTGGGCGTGCGCGCCAGCACGAGATGGACGATGTTCTGCGCCATGTCGTGCTCACCGTAGGTGATGAAGATCTTGGTGCCGAACACCTTGTAGGTACCGTCGCCCTGCGGCTCGGCGCGCGTGCGCACGGCGGCCAGGTCCGAACCGGCCTGCGGCTCGGTCAGGTTCATGGTGCCGGTCCATTCGCCGGAGATCAGCTTGGGCAGGAAGGTGGCCTTCTGCGCGTCGCTGCCCGCGGTCAGCAGGGCTTCGATGGCGCCGTCTGTCAGCAGCGGGCACAGCGCGAACGACAGGTTCGCCGTGTTCAGCATCTCGTTGCAGGCGGTAGCGATCAACTTGGGCAAGCCCTGGCCGCCGAATTCCTGCGGATGCAGCACGCCCTGCCAGCCACCTTCGCCAAACTGGCGGAACGCGTCCTTGAAACCGGGCGTGGTGGTAACCACGCCGTCCTTCCAGCTGCTCGGATCGGTGTCGCCAATGCGGTTGAGCGGCGCCACCACTTGTTCGTTGAATTTGGCTGCCTCGTCGAGCACCGCCTGCGCCGTCTCCGGTGTGGCGTCCTCGAAGCCGGGCAGCTTGCTGACTGCGTCAAGATCAGCCAGTTCGTTCATCACGAACAGCATGTCCTTGAGCGGGGCACGGTAGGTCATCGATGTCTCCGGTATGTATAAAAAAGCCGTTCTCGGGCGGGCCCGGAACGGCTAGTACTTCCTGATCGAGCCCGGCGCGTCAAACGCCGTGCCGGGCAGTGGGGATCAGCCCAGCGCCGCCACCAGTTCGGGCACGACGGTGTTCAGATCGCCAACCAGGCCGTAGTCGGCCACCGAGAAAATCGGGGCTTCGGCATCCTTGTTGATCGCGACGATCACCTTGGAGTCCTTCATGCCGGCCAGATGCTGGATCGCGCCGGAGATGCCGACGGCGATGTACAGCTGCGGCGCAACGATCTTGCCGGTCTGGCCGACCTGGTAATCGTTGGGCACGAAGCCGGCGTCGACAGCAGCGCGGGACGCGCCCATCGCGGCGTTCAGCTTGTCGGCCAGCGGCGTCAGCACCTTGGTGTAGTTCTCACCGGAACCCACGCCACGGCCACCGGACACGATGATCTTGGCGGCGGTCAGCTCGGGGCGGTCGCTCTTGGTGACTTCGCGCGAAACGAATTGCGAGATGCCAGCGTCGGCCACGGCGGGCAGGTTTTCCACGGCGGCCGAACCACCTTCGGCTGCGGCAGCGTCAAAGCCGGTACCGCGCACGGTGATGACCTTGACCTTGTCCGACGATTGAACGATCGAGATCGCGTTGCCGGCGTAGATCGGGCGCTCGAACGTGTCCGGGCTGTCGACCTTGGTGATGTCCGACAGCTGGGCTACGTCCAGCTTGGCCGCGACGCGCGGCAGGATGTTCTTGCCGTAGGCCGATGCGGGCGCCAGGATGTGGCTGTAGTCGCTGGCGATGGCCAGCACTTGCTCGGCCACGTTTTCAGCCAGGCCGTCGGCGAACTGCGGCGCGTCGGCCAGCAGCACCTTGGACACGCCGGCGATCTTCGCGGCGGCAGCGGCAGCAGCGGCGGCGTTGGCGCCGGCCACCAGCACGTGGACATCGCCGCCGCACTGGGCGGCTGCCGTCACGGTGTTCAGCGTGGCGGCCTTGATGGATTGGTTGTCGTGTTCAGCAATAACGAGTGCAGTCATGTTTTATCTCCTGGCGCGCTCAGATGACCTTGGCTTCGTTCTTCAGCTTTTGCACCAGCGTCGCAACGTCCGGCACCATCACACCCGCGCTACGCTTGGGCGGCTCAACGACCTTGACGGTCTTCAGACGCGGCGCCACATCCACGCCGAGATCTTCCGGCTTGACGATGTCGAGCGGCTTCTTCTTGGCCTTCATGATGTTCGGCAGCGTGACATAACGCGGCTCGTTCAGGCGCAGGTCGGTGGTCACCACCGCCGGCAGCTTGAGCGACAGGGTCTCCAGGCCGCCATCCACTTCACGCGTCACCGATGCGCGGCCATCGGCCACCACCACCTTCGAGGCGAAGGTAGCTTGCGGCAGGCCCGCCAGCGCAGCCAGCATCTGGCCGGTCTGGTTGGAGTCGTCGTCGATGGCCTGCTTGCCCAGGATCACCAGTTGCGGCTGTTCCTTGTCGACCAGGGCCTTGAGCAGCTTGGCCACGGCCAGCGGCTGGAGGTCTTCGTTCGATTCCACCAGGATGCCGCGGTCGGCACCAATGGCCATCGCCGTACGCAGGGTTTCCTGGCACTGGGTCACGCCGCAGGACACGGCGATCACCTCGGTGACCACCCCGGCTTCCCGCAGGCGCACCGCTTCTTCCACGGCGATTTCGTCAAACGGGTTCATGCTCATCTTGACGTTAGCCAGATCCACGCCCGTGCCGTCCGACTTCACCCGGACCTTGACGTTGTAATCCACCACGCGCTTGACTGCGACGAGTACTTTCATGCGCTCACTCCACTGATAGTCGATAGTCAGAAATTTGGTTCGCCCGCCATTATAACCACCGGGTGGGTGGCACTCTTATTTTTCGAACGGTCGTACTATTTTATCGGTAAAGAATTGCCGGGCATAGCCCGGCAATGTGAAAACCTCGCCGTATTGTGCCGCAGGATGCCCTGCGGCACACGGTTTTTGAGGGTTTTTTCAAACTTACCAGGCGGTAATCACCGAATCCTTGAAGGTGCTCTGGACGTACTGCTTGATCTCCGGCGAATGATAGGCCTTGACCAGCTTGGCTACCCAGGGCTTGTTCTTGTCGGCTTCGCGGATGGCGATCAGGTTGGCATAGGGACCCTTGGGGCCTTCCATGGCAATCGCGTCCTTGGTGGGCGACAGGCCGGCGGATTCAGCGTAGTTGCCATTGATGGCGGCGGCGTCCAGGTCATCCAGCGAACGCGGGAGCTGCGCGGCGTCCAGTTCGACGATTCGGATCTTTTTCGGATTGGAGACGATGTCCAGCGGCGTGGCCTTCAGGCCAGCATCCGGGCGCAGCTTGATCAAGCCCTTGCTTTGCAGCAACAGCAGGCCACGGCCGCCATTGGTGGGGTCGTTCGGCACGCCAACGCGCGCGCCGTCCTTGATCTGGTCGAGCGACTTGATCTTCTTGGAGTACACCCCCATCGGGAAGGTCACGGTGAAGGCGACGTGGGTGAACTTGTAGCCACGGTCCTTGATCTGCGCTTCCAGGTACGGCAGGTGCTGGTAGCTGTTGGCGTCCAGGTCGCCAGCGGCCAGCGCGGCATTCGGCTGGACATAGTCACTGAACTCCACCAGCTGGATATTCAGGCCGTCCTTGGCCGCGACCTTCTTCACCTGCTCCATGATCTGGGCGTGCGGGCCGCCGGTGACGCCGATCTTGATCGGCTTTTCCTGCGCCACGGCGCCAGTGGCCAGCGTGGCACCCAGGGCGGCGCCGACAATCCATTGCAGCAAGTTACGACGTTGCATGTTGACTTCCTTTTTCTCGATGGCTCTATGTCTTTGCAGATGGCCGGGCGGATCGCCGGGCCGACTTGTTACTTATGGCTGATGCGCCGCACCAGCCAGTCGCCGAAGCTTTGCACCGCTTGTACGAAGACGATCAGGATCAGCACCACCGCCACCATCACCTCGGTGATGTAGCGCTGATAGCCGTAGCGGATGCCGAGGTCGCCCAGGCCGCCGCCGCCAATGGCGCCGGCCATGGCCGAGTAGCCCACCAGGCTGACAAAGGTGATGGTCAGGCCGGCCACGATGCCGGGCATGGCCTCGGGCAGCAGCACCTTCATCACGATCTGGCCGGTGCTCGCACCCATCGACTGGGCGGCCTCGACCAGGCCTTTGTCGACTTCGCGCAGCGCGCTTTCCACCAGGCGCGCGATAAACGGGATCGCGGCGATGGTCAGCGGCACCACGGCTGCGGTCGTGCCGATCGACGAGCCCACGATAAAGCGCGTGAACGGAATCACCACCACCAGCAGGATGATGAAGGGGATCGAGCGCACGGCGTTGACCACCACGCCGATGGTGCGGTTGAACAGCGGGTGCGACAGCACGCCGCCGCGGTTGGTCAGGTGCAGCAGCACGCCCAGCGGCACGCCAAACAGCGCGCCAACCACGCCCGAGATGCTCACCATCAGCAGCGTCTCGTTGAACGAGGTCAGGAACAGGTCAAACATTTCAGACCACATGCTCGATCTCCTCCACCACCACGCCTTCTTGTTGCAGATACTCCATTGCCGCCTTCACGTCGGCCAGGTCGCCTGTGGCCATGATGGCCAGCGAGCCGAAGGCCTGACCCTGGATTTCGTCGATATGCCCGTGCAGGATATTGAAGTCCAGCCCGTAGCGGCGAATCGCCTGGGCCAGCACCGGCTGGTCCACGCCCGCGCCGGTGAAGGCCAGGCGATAGACGTGGTCGCGCCCGTTGCCGAGGCGGCTCTCCACGCGCTTGAGCACGCTTTGCGGCAGTTCCTGCGCGATCACGTCGCCGATCATGGCGCGCGTGACCGCATGCTGCGGACGCAGGAAGACGTCGATCACCCGGCCGGTTTCCACCACCTGGCCAGCTTCGAGCACGGCCACGCGGTCGCAGACCTGTTTGATCACTTCCATCTGGTGCGTGATCATGACAATGGTCAGGCCCAGCTCGCGGTTGATCTGCTTGAGCAGTTCCAGGATGGAGCGCGTGGTCTCCGGATCGAGGGCGGAAGTGGCCTCGTCCGACAGCAGCACCTTGGGCTTGCTGGCCAATGCACGTGCAATCCCCACGCGCTGCTTCTGCCCGCCGCTGATCTGGGCGGGATAGCGATCCTTGAGCGCCGTCAGGCCGACCAGTTCCAGCAGCGGCAGCACCGTGTCGGAGATCTCGCTGCGGGATTTTCCGGCCAGCTCCAGCGGCAGCGCCACGTTATCAAAAACGGTACGCGACGACAGCAGGTTGAAATGCTGGAAGATCATGCCGATGTCGCGGCGTGCCCGGCGCAACGCGCCGCTGTCGAGCACGGTCAGTTCCTGGCCGGCAACGAAGACGCGGCCGGCGCTAGGGCGGTTAAGCAGGTTGATGGCGCGCACCAGCGTGCTCTTGCCAGCGCCGCTGCGGCCGATGATGCCGAAGACCTCACCTGCCGCAATCGACAGGTTGACGTCCCGCAGCGCATGCACCTCACCCGACCCGCCGGGGAAGCGCTGCGAAAGACCTTGCAATTCGATCATGTGAAAAGAAAACGGCAACAGGCGAGTTTGTCTCTAGCACTGTTGCCGCATTTTATTTTTTTGGGCGAAGCGCGCATTTTAAGCGATCCGCTTCATACCAGAAACGACTTTTTGCCGATGTCTTTATACGCCAGGGGCATATAGCCCAACAAAAACCACCAAAAAGCGATTTAAGTATCACTCCACGAGGGCGGACGCTTGTCGAGGAAGGCCTGGACGCCTTCCAGCGCCGTCGGATCCATCATGTTGCAAGCCATGGTCTGCCCGGCGAGCTGATAGGCCGCTTCGATGCCCATCTCCAGCTGGCGGTAGAACAGGCCCTTGCCGGCGGTCACGGCGGCGGCCGGCTTGGCGCAGATGCTGGCCGCCAGGCGTGCAACCTCGGCGTCAAGGGCATCGGCGGGCACCACGCGGTTGACCAGCCCGCGGTCGCGGGCTTGCAACGCGTCGATCATGTCGCCGGTCAGCAGCATCTCCATGGCATGCTTGCGCGACAGGTTGCGCGACAGCGCCACGCCCGGAGTGGCGCAGAACAGGCCAAGGTTGACACCCGATACCGCAAAGCGAGCCACATCGGCGGCCACCGCCAGGTCGCACATCGCCACCAGCTGGCAGCCGGCCGCCGTGGCAATGCCCTGCACGCGCGCAATCACCGGCTGCGGCATCTTCTGCATCGCCATCATCATGCGGGTGCAGCGGTCGAACAGGCGGCGATAGTAGTCGTGCGACGGGCTGGCGCGCATCTCGCGCAGATCATGTCCCGCGCAGAACGCGCGGCCGGCGGCGGCCAGCACCACCACGCGAACCGAGGTATCGGCGCCGGCGCGGGCAAACGCCGCGGACAGCGCATCCAGCAGGTCCTCTGACAGCGCGTTGAACGCTTCCGGGCGGTTCATCGTCAGGCGCAGCACGCCCGGGGCGTCGAGGCTTTCGTTCACCAGCGAGGTCACGGGGCGGTTATCGGTTTCAGCCATGCCAGGGCCTCCTATCGTTCTAGCAGCACCTTGAGGTGCGCATACACGCTACGGCTCAGCGCGCTCAGGTTATAGCCGCCTTCCAGGCAACTGACGATGCGTCCCTTTGCATGGACGCGCGCGACGTCGACCAGTTGGGCGGTGATCCAGGCATAGTCCTGCTCGACCAGCCCCATCTGCCCGAGGTCATCCTCGCGATGGGCGTCGAAGCCGGCCGAGATAAACAACATCTGCGGCTTGAACTCGTTCAGGCGCGGCAGCCAGATCGTCTCCACCACTTCGCGCACCGCCAGGCCGTTGGTATAGGCCGGCAGCGGGATGTTCGACATATTGGTGGCAATGTGCTCGGTGCCGCTGTAGGGATAAAACGGATGCTGAAAGAAGCTGCACATCAGCACCTGGGCGTCGCCACGGAAAGCGGCTTCGGTGCCATTGCCGTGGTGCACGTCGAAATCGACGATGGCCACACGCTCCAGCCCGTGCGCGGCGAGCGCATGACGCGCGGCGATCGCCACGTTGTTGTAGAAGCAGAAACCCATGGCCCGGTCCGGCTCGGCATGATGGCCCGGCGGGCGCACGCAGCAGAACGCATTCTCGATCTCGCCCGCCATCACCGCATCGGTGGCAGCCACCGCGGCGCCTGCCGCGTGGGCGGCGGCGGCGAGCGTGTGCGGGTTCATCAGGGTATCGGGATCGATCGGGTGGTAGCCGCTGGCAGGGCTGGCCGCGGCCAGCGAGGCGGTGTACTGCGCAAGATGCACGCGCCCGATCTGCTCGGCGGTGGCGGCGCTCGCCTCGCGCCGGTCAAGCAGGCCATCCATGCCGTGCGAGATCAGGTGATCCTCAATGGCCTGCAGGCGCTCAGGGCATTCCGGATGGAAAGGCCCCATCTCATGCAGCAGGAACTCGGGATGCGTGTAATAGCCTGTGGGCATGTCTTATTGCTTTAATCGTGGTCTCCATTCGTTACGTTAGCACATGCCGCGCCAGCCACCCAGCGAGCTGCCGCGCGGGCACCATCCGCTATACTCGCAGCGACTTGCAAAGGACACCATGACCGACTCCCAGCGCTCCCTGCGTCGCCCGCTTCTGGGCGCCGCGCTTTCCGCTGCCGCATTGAGCTTGTGCGGCGTCTCCCCCGCCCTGCTTGCCGCCGGCAAGCGCCGCGTGAGCATGCGCGAAGAAGAAATCGAGCCGGGCCGCTACCGTGACAATCCCAAGAGCCGCGCCTTCATCGATGAGATGGTGGCACGCCACGGCTTTGCCCGCCAGACGCTGGAAAGCTGGTTCGGCCAGGCCGTGTATTCATCCACGGTGGTGCGCCTGATCATGCCGCCCGCCACGCCGGGCCGCAAAAGCTGGCGCACCTACCGCTCGCGCTTCATCGAGCCGATCCGCATCAACGCGGGCGTGCGCTTCTGGCAGCAAAATCGCGAAACACTGCGCCGTGCGGAAGCCGAGTTCGGCGTGCCGGCCTCGGTGATTGTCGGCATCATCGGTGTCGAGACCATCTATGGCCGCGACATGGGTACCTTCCGCGTCATCGACTCGCTCTCCACGCTGGCCTTCGATTATCCCGACGTGCCCAACCGCGAAGCGCGCACCACGCTGTTCCGCAACCAGCTGGCCGACTACCTGCTGTGGTGCCGCGACACCAACACCGATGTGTTCTCGGTGCTGGGCTCCTTCGCGGGCGCCGTGGGCATTCCGCAGTTCATGCCCACAAGCCTGCGCGAATACGCCATCGACTACGACGGCGACGGCCGCATCGACCTGCGCGGCAGCGCCACCGATGCGATCGGCAGCGTGGCGCGTTTCCTGCAGCTGCACGGCTGGGAACCGGGCCGCCCGGTGGTCTGGCGCATCGCCGCCGACGAGGGCAGCCGCGGCATCGCCGCCGCTGCAGCGGATGGCGAGCCATGGCCCACCCGCACGCTCAACCAGTTGCTCAAGGCCGGCCTGCGCGTGGACGAGCCGATCGACCCGGCACGCGAAGGCGAAACCGGCGTGCTGGTGGTGGACCTGCCCACGCCCGGCGAAACCACCGACTACATGCTCGGCCTGCGCAACTTCTATGTACTGACGCGCTACAACCGCAGCTTCTTCTACGCGCTGGCCGTGTACCAGCTGGGCGAGGCGGTCAAGGCAGCGATGGGCTGAGCCGGTATCCGCAGCGCGATAAGCAAAAAGCCCCCGCAAGACTGAGCTCGCGGGGGCTTTTTCAATGCGCGGGGGCAAGGCAGCATCAGGCCGGGAACACTCCGGTCGAAAGGTAGCGATCACCGCGATCGCACACCACGAACACGAGGGTGGCATTCTCCACTTCCTCGGCGATACGCAGCGCGACGCACAGCGCGCCGGCAGCCGAGATGCCGCAGAAGATTCCTTCCTCGCGCGCCATGCGACGTGCCATGTGCTCGGCATCGCCCTGGCTGACAGGCTCGGTACGGTCAATGAATTTCGGATTGTAGATCTTCGGCATGTACGCCTCGGGCCACTTGCGAATGCCGGGAATACGCGAGCCTTCGGCCGGCTGCGCGCCCACGATCTGGATCCCTGCGTTCTGTTCCTTCAGGTAGCGCGAGACACCGGTAATGGTGCCCGTGGTGCCCATGGCAGAGACGAAGTGAGTAATGCGTCCTTCGGTGTCGCGCCAGATTTCCGGGCCGGTGGTCTCGTAATGCGCCAGCGGATTGTCCGGGTTGGCGAACTGGTCCAGGATCACGCCGCGGCCGTCGCGCTCCATGGAGTCCGCGAGGTCACGCGCGTATTCCATGCCGCCCTTGACCGGTGTCAGGATGATCTCCGCGCCGTAGGCCGCCATGCTCTGGCGGCGCTCCATGCTCAGGTCTTCCGGCATGATCAGCACCATCTTGTAGCCGCGGATGGCGGCTGCCATGGCCAGCGCGATGCCGGTATTGCCCGAGGTAGCCTCGATCAGCGTATCGCCCGGCTTGATGCGCCCGCGCGATTCGGCGCGGGCAATCATCGAGACCGCCGGCCGGTCCTTGACCGAGCCCGCCGGGTTGTTGCCCTCGAGCTTGCCGAGGATTACGTTGCCGCGCGGGGCGCCGGCGGCGCCGGGGATGCGCTGCAGTTGCACCAGCGGCGTATTGCCGATGGTGTCTTCAATCGTCTTGTAGGCCATGGTGAGCGGGATTCCAATGTCGGCGGACATTGTAATCCAGTCGCAAATCCCGCGTTGCCGACGCGGCGTGTCAGGCTTCGGCTTCGGCTTCGGCCTTGCCGCTGCCCAGCACGTGGTACAGCAAAATTGCGCCAAACGTAGCGGTACCGATGCCGCCCAGCGTCATGCCGCCCAGCTTCAGGGTCAGGTCGCCAGCCGCCACGGTCAGCGTGGCGCCGACCGTGATCAGGTTGCGCGAACTGGAGAAGTCGACCTTGTTCTGCACCCAGATACGCCCGGCAGTGGCGGCGATCAGGCCGAACACCACAATGGTCAGGCCACCGATCACCGGGCCGGGGATGGTCAGGATCAACGCACCGAACTTGGGCGAAAAGCCCAGCACCAGCGCCACCGCCGCCGCCACCACGAAGATCAGCGTGGAGTAGATCTTGGTCACCGCCATCACGCCCATGTTCTCGGCATAAGTGGTCACGCCCGTGCCGCCGCCGCCGGCGGAAATGATGGTGGCAATGCCGTCGCCGATGAAGGCGCGGCCGATATAGGGATCGAGATTGCGGCCGGTCATCACGCTGATGGCCTTGATGTGCCCGAGGTTCTCCGCCACCAGCACGATGGCCACCGGCGCGATCAGCAGCATGGCGCTGGCCTGGAACACCGGCGTGGAGAAGACCGGCAGCCCGAACCAGGCCGCGGCGGCCACACCGGAGAAATCGATGCCTTTGCCCATGCCCAGCCCGTTGGTGCAAACGTAGTACAGCACGTAGCCGAACAGCCCGCCCACCAGTACCGGCAGCCGACGCAGCATGCCCGGCGCATGCACCGCCACCACGCCCACGGCCAGCACGGTCGCCAGCCCGACCCAGGTATCCAAGGCCGCACCGCTCACGGCCTTGACCGCCACCGGCGCGAGGTTCAGGCCGATGGCCGCGACGATGGCACCCGTCACCACCGGCGGCATCAGCCGCTCCACCCAGCGATACCCCACCGCCTGCACCACCAGCCCGATCAGCAGGTACAACACGCCAGCGGCGATGATGCCGCCGAGCGCCACCGGGATATTCGGGTTGGGGCCGCTGCCGGCGTAGCCGGTCGCCGCGATCACCACCGCGATGAAGGCAAAGCTGGAGCCCAGGTAGCTGGGCACCCTGCCGCGCACGCACAGGAAGAAGATCAGCGTGCCGATGCCGGAAAACAGGATGGCGATATTGGGATTGAAGCCCATCAGGATCGGTGCGATCGCGGTCGAGCCGAACATCGCCACCACGTGCTGGATACCTGCCAGCAGGGTCTGGCCGGCGGGCAGGCGCTCATCGGGCGCAATCACGCCGTGGGTCTTTAGCCGCCACTTGGGCAGGAATCCCGCGTCCTCGTTATTTCCCATTGTCCAGCTCCCTTTTTATTGGCCTGGCCGTCCCGTATGCGGGCAGGTCCGGCGCGATCTTGGATTTTGTTGGCCACGCAGCCGGCTCGGGCCGCAACAGCGTCCGCATGATACCGCGCGGCCGCATTCGTGATAAGCCACAGGGCATTAGCACGAGCCATACCAGCGCCGAAGCCTCGTGCTGGTGCACGAGCGGCAAAAAGCCCCGGGCTCGGCCGGGGCTTCGACGATCGGATAGCCTGGATGCGAGCGCCACGCAGCACGCCCGCGGCAGCCTTAGCGAACGGCCTTGGCCGGCGGCTTCTCCGTCTTGGCGTCCTTCTTGGCCGGGGCCGCCGCAGCCACCGTGGCCTTCGGCGCCGCGGCGCCGCCGGCGCCGATGGTCATGCCGGCCTCCTGCAAGCGCACGACGGATTTCTGCCCCAGGCCCTTGACCCGATCGGCGAGATCCGCGGCATCCTTGAAGGGACCACCCCGGCTGCGTTCGCTGACAATGGTGCTGGCCGTGGCCGGCCCGATGCCCTTGAGCGACACCAGCGCGGCCTCATCGGCGGTATTCACATCGACCGCCGCAAACGCGGCGCCCGAGAGCGAGAACCAGACGGCGGCGGCCAGCAGGACCTGCCTGGACGCGCGCGTCAGAGTTGGCTTGAACATGGGAGTTTCTCCTATCCGTTGATGAAGGTCGCTTCGCCCTGGCTGGACGAAGCAACACGCAGGATAGGAGCGCGCAGCCGGCTTGGCGCACCCCGCAACAAAAGTTCACCTCAACGCTACCGAGGTGTCTCCACAACGCGCGAAAGGCGTACAAAAGGCGCCTTGGCGCGCGTGTTTTTGCGACCTCAGCCCTTGTTCTGCAGCAGCCAGCGGCAGTAGCGCGATACGCCTTCTTCCACGGTGTAGAAAGCATCCTTGTACCCGGCGCCACGCAGGCGCGAGACATCGGACTGGGTGTAGCACTGGTACTTGCCGCGCAGCGCGTCGGGGAACTTGATGTATTCGACCAGCCCCTCCTGCACCATCTCGTCGAGCGTCAGAGGGGGCCGGCCGTCGGCCTCGCGCAGCGTGTTGACGACGGTCGCGGCGATGTCGTTGAACGGTTGCGCGCGGCCGGTGCCGAGGTTGAAAATGCCCGACTTGTCCGGATGCTCCAGGAAGAACAGGTTGACCTTCACCACGTCTTCCACCGAGATGAAGTCGCGGGTGTGGCCACCCGGCACATAGCCGCCATACTCGCCAAACAGCTTCACCGTGCCATCGGCGCGGAACTGGTTGAAATTGTGGAACGCCACCGAGGCCATGCGGCCCTTGTGCGCTTCGCGCGGGCCATACACGTTGAAGTAGCGAAAGCCCACGATCTGCGACAACGCGGACGGCAGCTTGCGCCGCACCACCTGGTCGAACAGGAACTTCGAGTAGCCGTAGACGTTCAGCGGCTTCTCGTATTGGCGCTCTTCCTTGAACACCTGCGAGGCGCCATAGGTGGCCGCCGACGAGGCGTAGAGGAACTGCGTGCCCTGCTCCAGGCAGGCATCCATCAGCGCCTGCGTGTAGCGGAAATTGTTCTCCATCATGTAGCGGCCGTCGGTCTCCATGGTGTCGGAGCAGGCTCCCTCATGGAACACCGCACGTACCTTGCCGAACTCCCCGCGCTTGAAGCGCTCGAGAAACTCGCTCTTGTCGAGGTAGTCGCGGATCTCGCAGTCGACGAGGTTGTGGAACTTGTCGGCGCGCGTCAGGTTGTCGACGGCGACGACATTGTCGTCGCCACGCTCGTTCAGGCCCTTGACGAGGTTGCTGCCGATAAAGCCGGCAGCGCCGGTTACGATGATGGTCATGGTCGTGTGGGCTCAAACGAGCCAGGAGGCAGCGCGGCCATTACGCCGGCGCGCCGAACAATTCAGGATAGGTGACAACCGCGGTGCCCAGCTTGCCCACCACGATGCTGCCAGCGCGATTGGCGTGCTGCACGGCCTCCTTGAGCGGCACGCCCGCGCCCAGCATGGTCGCCAGCGTGGCGATCACCGTGTCGCCGGCGCCGGACACGTCATAGACTTCGCGCGCCTGCGCCGACACGTGCAGCACCTCGGCTTCGGTGTAGAGCGTCATGCCCTCTTCCGAGCGCGTCAGCAGCAGCGCTTCGAGATGCAGCTCGCGCCGCAGGTTCTGGGCCCGGATGGTGAGATCGGACTCGGTCTTCCAGGCGCCCACCACGTGCCGCATCTCGGCACGGTTGGGGGTGATCAGCGTGGCGCCGCGATAGCGTGAGTAATCGTCGCCCTTGGGGTCGACCAGCACCAGGCAGCCCGCGGCGCGGCCCGCCTCGACCATGCGGCCCACGTGGGCCAGGCCGCCCTTGCCGTAGTCTGAGAGCACCAGGACCTTGTACTCCTTGACCAAGGCCAGGAATCGATCCTGCACCGCAGCCAGCACTTCATGTCCCGGTGCGTTCTCGAAGTCCACGCGCAGCAACTGCTGCTGGTGCGCCACCACGCGCAGCTTGATGGTGGTGTTGACGCTGGGGTCGCGATGCAGGTAGGGCTGCACGTGGCTGGCGCTGAGCAGCGCCTCCAGCGTGCGGCCGGGCTCGTCATCGCCGACCACGCCCAGCATGCCCACCTGGGCGCCCAGCGCGGCGGCATTGCGAGCCACGTTGGCAGCGCCGCCAAGGCGTTCGTCGCTGCGCTTGATCTGCACCACCGGCACCGGGGCTTCCGGGGAGATGCGCTCGACATCGCCGAACCAATAGCGGTCGAGCATCATGTCGCCCGCCACCAGGATGCGCGATTGATTGATCTGTTGCTGCGGAATATGGTTCTTGCTCATGGACATCCTTGGCAACACAGCCCGGTCCGTCAGCCGGGGCGTTGGCTTTTCGTTCCCGTTGGGTTGCGTTTCAGCGCGTCGTGGTCGGCCGCCCGATCGCATGATATTCGATGCCCGCTTCCTGCATGGCTTCGGGCTCGTACAGATTGCGTCCGTCGAAGATGACGGGAGCCTTCAGGCGGCGCTTGATCTGATTGAAATCCGGGCTGCGGAACACCTTCCATTCTGTGACGATGACCAGGGCATCGGCACCGTCGAGCGTGTCCATCTGCGCGTCGCTGAAATGCACGCGTGCAAAACCACCGTCGATGTGTGCGAGATCGAGGGCCAGCGCATGCTTGGCCTCGGCCATCGAGATCGGATCATGCACGCGCAGCGAGGCGCCGCGCGACACCAGCGCTTGCGCCAGCACCCGCGACGGCGCTTCGCGCATGTCGTCGGTATTGGGCTTGAAGGCCAGGCCCCAGATCGCAAAGGTGCGCCCGGTGAGATCCTCGCCGAAGCGGCGCACGACCTTGTCGGCCAGCACCTGCTTTTGCGCGTCGTTGACCGCTTCCACCGCTTCCAGCACGCGCATGGGCTTGCCATGCGCGCTGGCGGTGCGCATCAGCGCCTGCACATCCTTGGGGAAGCACGAGCCGCCGTAGCCGGCACCGGCGTACAGGAAACTATAGCCGATGCGCGGATCGGAACCGATGCCCATGCGGACCAGCTCGATATCGGCACCGACTTCATCGGCCAGGTTCGCCAGCTCGTTCATGAACGAGATGCGCGTGGCCAGCATCGAGTTGGCGGCGTATTTGGTGAACTCGGCCGAGCGCACGTCCATATAGAACGTACGCTCGTGATTGCGGTTGAAGGGCGCGTAGAGCTGGCGCATGATCGCCTTGGCATGCCGGCCTGCCACGTCGGCATTGCAGCCCAGCACGATACGGTCGGGACGCATGAAGTCCTCCACCGCGGCGCCTTCCTTCAGGAATTCCGGATTAGAGACCACCGAGAACTGCAGGTCCTCGAGGCCGCGCGCGGCCAGCTCTTCACGAATGGCTTCGGCGACACGATCGCCGGTGCCGACCGGCACGGTGGACTTGTCCACCACCACCTTGAAGCCGGTCATGTACTTGCCGATATTGCGGGCAGCCGCCAGCACATATTGCAGGTCGGCGGAGCCATCCTCATCGGGCGGCGTGCCAACGGCGATGAACTGCACGTCGGCATGCTCCACGCTGGCCGCCACATCGGTGGAAAACGTCAGCCGGCCAGCCTCGCGATTACGCTGGATCAGCTCTTTCAAGCCCGGTTCATAGATTGGCACGCCGCCGGCATTGAGCATCGCGATCTTGCGTTCGTCGACGTCCAGGCAGAACACATCGTTGCCCAGTTCGGCCAGGCAGGCCCCGGTCACTAGACCGACGTAGCCGCTGCCGATAATGGTGACTTTCATAACTTGTACTCCAGATAGGGATTGGCGTGCGACGCTAAAGCAATAACATCGACATCGGCGCCAGCATCAGCCGAGCGCCTCGGAACGGCGCGGTGCATAGGTTTCCCAGCGGTTGCAGCCAGGGCACTGCCAATAGAACAACCGGGCGCGGAAACCGCACTCGCGGCAGGTATAGCGCGCCAGGTTACGTGTGCGGTGCTGCAGCAGGTCGCGAATCGCCGACACCTCCTGCTCATGTTCGATATCGTGGGCGGAGCCCGCCGGATCGCCATCAGCCGCGTCAGCCACATCAGCCGCATCGGCCGTGACAGCCACGCTGGCTTGCGCAACCTCGGCGGCCTGCGCCTCAAAATACTTGGTCAGGGCCTGCAACGACGGCTGCCGGCGCAATTGCTCGCGCATCAGCACGGCCGCGGCATGCGCGCCATGCTGCTCCAGCTCGGCGCGATAGGCACTATCGAGCAACTCGGCGGCCAGGTTCGTCTTCAGCAGGCCGCGCAGCCACTCCAGCGCCCGGCCATCGTCGCCGAGCTGGCGGTACGCCTTGACCACGCGATCCGCCACCAGCGGCAGGTAAGACGCATCCTGTTTCTCGATGCCCAGCCAGTGGCCAAGCGCGCCTTGCGCGTCGCCCGCGGCCATGGCCACATCGCCCAGCAGCATCGGCGCACGCACATTGGCGGGGTTTTCCTTGGCGGCCTGCTGCAGCCAGCCGATGGCGTCATCGGGCTGCTTGCGCTGCAGCGCGTCCTGCGCCAGTTCGCAGCAGAACTGCGCGATCTGCACGCTGTAGTCCTTCTGCTCCAGCGGCTGCAGCTCGCGTGCCGCATCGATGGCTTTCTTCCACTCTTTCTCGACTTCGTAGAGCTCCAGAAGCACATGCTTGGCCGGGGCCGCATACGGCCCTGACATCAGCCGGCGCAGCGATTCCTCCGCACGGTCAAGCAGGCCGGCGCGCAGGAAATCCTGGCCCAGTTCATAAAGCGCGTGCTCGCGCTCGGCATCGGGAAGATCCTGGCGGCTAGCCAGGTTCTGGTGCACGCGGATGGCGCGTTCGGTTTCACCACGCCGGCGGAACAAAGCGCCGAGTGCAAAGTGCAGCTCCGTGGTCTCGGGGTCCAGGCGCACCACCTCGATGAACGCGTCGATGGCTTGGTCGGGCTGCTCGTTGAGCAGGAAATTCAGCCCCTTGAAATAGGAGCGCGGCAGCGCGCCCTGCTCGCTCATCAGCTGGCGCGCATCGAAGCGGGCAGCCATCCAGCCGAGGCCGAAGATGAGCGGCAGCGCCAGCAGCCACCAGGTTTCAAAAATCATGGGTCAGACTTTCGGGCCAACTACGTTGTAAGGAATGCCGGAACCTGCCGCGGCCTGTGGGTCGCGCGCACTTTCCGCCGACTGGCTGCGCGCCTCGCCCAGCGCACGCCGCAGCCGGCCCGCCTCCATGCGCTGTCGCATCAGCACGGGCGCCAGCGCGGCGAGCGCGGCGAGGATGCCCAGCCCGAACGCGGCCAGCAAGATCAGGATCAGCGGCGCGCGCCATACGGCATCAAAAAAGAGCTGCAGCGAGACGTCGGCGGTATTGCGCAGCGCCAGCACGAACAGCAGCGCAAACAGGACGATGCGTATGATCCAGGCGACAAGTTTCATGCGGGCTTCATGCGGCAGATGGGATGAATCGGACTCCGGTGATGCGGACGCCGGCGGGCGGCGCCCCCTCGGTGGATTCCCGGCATTGTAGCGGAATCGCCTCGCGCCAACGGTAACGTCTTGTATGCTCGCACAATGAAAAAGCGCCCCGATAAGGGGCGCTTTTTTGACTATCCAGGCACATCACGAGCCAGACGCAGCGGATTCAGGACTGGGCCAGCTTCAGCCCGCCATCATCATGCAAGGCGTTGCCGGCAGCGGCCGCCGGCTTCGCCTGGCCAGGCGCGGTCACATGACCCGCACCAGCGGCAGCGCCATGGCCATTGCTGCCACCATGGGTGCTGCCATTCGCATTGCCGTTGCCAACGTGACTTCCGTTGGCATTGGCGCCAGTGCCGCCGCTTCCTGCCTGCGGCAGCGCCGGGCTGCGATCGACTCGTTCACGCAACTCCTTGCCCGCCTTGAAGTGCGGCACCCGTTTCTCGGGCACCAGCACACGTTCGCCGGACTTGGGGTTGCGTCCCACGCGCGGCGGACGCCGGTTCAGACCAAAACTGCCGAATCCGCGAATCTCGATGCGGTGGCCATCAGCCAGCGCTTCGGACATCGCGTCGAGGATCGTCTTCACCGAGATGTCCGCATCCCGCAGCAACAGCTGCGGGAACCGGGCAGCCAGTTTTTCGACAAGCTCGGACTTGGTCATGGGCATCCGCTAGCAGGCGTAAGAACCAATGCTTACTGGTTGTCCTGGCCGAGCTTGGCCTTCAGCAGCGCGCCCAGGTTGGTCGTGCCAGCCGTGCCGGTGTCGGCAGCGAACTTTTGCATGGCTTCTTGCTGCTCGACGTTGTCCTTGGCCTTGATCGACAGGTTGATGTTGCGCGACTTGCGGTCGACGTTCACCACCAGGGCGGTGATTTGTTCGCCTTCCTTCAGCACGTTGCGAGCATCTTCCACGCGGTCAGCCGAGATTTCGGATGCGCGCAGGTAGCCTTCGACGTCATCAGCCAGTTGCACGACAGCGCCCTTGGCATCAACAGTCTTGATCGTGCCGTTGACCAGGGAACCCTTGTCGTTAGCCGAGATGAAGTTGTTGAACGGGTCGCCCGACAGCTGCTTGATACCCAGCGAGATGCGTTCCTTGTCGACGTCGATGCCCAGAACCACGGCTTCCACTTCGTCGCCCTTCTTGTACTTGCGCACGGCTTCTTCGCCGGTTTCTTGCCAGGACAGGTCGGACAGGTGCACCAGGCCGTCGATGCCACCGGGCAGGCCGATGAACACGCCGAAGTCGGTGATCGACTTGATCTGGCCGCCCAGCTTGTCGCCCTTCTTGTGGTTACGGCTGAAATCGTCCCACGGATTGGCCTTGCATTGCTTCATGCCCAGGCTGATACGACGCTTGTCTTCGTCGATATCCAGAACCATGACTTCGACTTCGTCGCCCAGCTGGACAACCTTCGACGGAGCGACGTTCTTGTTGGTCCAGTCCATTTCGGAAACGTGGACCAGGCCTTCGATGCCGGCTTCGATTTCAACGAATGCGCCGTAGTCGGTCAGGTTGGTCACCTTGCCGAACAGGCGGGTGCTTTGCGGGTAACGACGCGAGATGCCGACCCACGGATCTTCGCCCAGTTGCTTCACGCCCAGCGAGACGCGGTTCTTCTCTTGGTCGAACTTGAGGATCTTGGCGGTGATTTCCTGGCCAACCGACAGCACTTCGCTCGGGTGACGCACACGACGCCATGCCAGGTCGGTGATGTGCAGCAGGCCGTCGATGCCACCCAGGTCCACGAATGCGCCGTAGTCCGTGATGTTCTTGACGATACCGTTGACGATGGCGCCTTCCTTCAGGGTTTCCATCAGCTTCTGGCGCTCTTCGCCCAGGGTCGCTTCCACAACCGCGCGGCGCGACAGCACCACGTTGTTGCGCTTGCGGTCCAGCTTGATGACCTTGAATTCCAGGGTCTTGCCTTCGTACGGCGTGGTGTCCTTGATCGGACGCACGTCGACCAGCGAGCCCGGCAGGAACGCGCGGATGCCGTTGACCATGACGGTCAGGCCGCCCTTGACCTTGCCCGTGACCGTGCCCGAGATGATTTCGCCGTCTTCCAGCGCCTTCTCGAGGTTCAGCCACGATGCCAGGCGCTTGGCCTTGTCGCGGGAGAGGATGGTGTCGCCATAGCCGTTCTCGAGCGCGTCGATGGCCACGGAGACGTAGTCGCCGGCCTGCACTTCGAGTTCGCCCTGGTCGTTCAGGAACTCCTCCACCGGCACAAAGGCTTCCGATTTGAGGCCGGCGTTGACGACCACGAAATTGTGGTCGATGCGCACGACTTCAGCGGAAATCACTTCGCCAGCCTTCATATTGGAGCGGGCGACGGATTCCTCGAACAGTGCGGCAAAGGATTCGTTAGTTTGCAGGTCGGACATAAACTTGAGTATCAATCCGCAGTACTCGGGCCGGCGCGTGGATCGCGCTCAGTCTGCACCGGGCAGCGGGGTCAGGTTGAACAACACCGGCGGATCTGCGTTTGCAGGCTCTGCCGGCACTTCGGTGTTGCAGCGGCTGGACTGGCGCGGGTCAGGAACCCGGCGCGCCATACCATTGCAGCACCTGCGCCACCGCCTGATCCACCGTCATGTCGGAGGTATCGAGCAAGTGCGCATCCTCTGCGGGACGCAGAGGCGCGGCCGCGCGGGAGCGATCCCGCTGGTCGCGCGACTCAAGGTCCCGCAAAAGGTCTTCGATATTAGCAGAAATTCCCTTATCAATCAATTGTTTATAGCGCCTGCGAGCGCGCGCCTCGACACTTGCCGTCAGGAACACCTTCAGCCGGGCATCCGGGAAAATCACGGTGCCCATGTCGCGGCCGTCGGCAACCAGGCCGGGCAGCTTGCGAAAACCGCGCTGCAGCGCCGTCAGGGCGTCGCGCACCGGCTGGTGGACGGCAATCGCAGAAGCACGGTTGCCGGTGGCTTCCGCGCGGATGGCCAGGCTGACCTCCTCGCCGCGCAGCCAGACACGGTCGGGCCCGAACTTCACATCGAGGCGGGTAGCCAGGCTGGCCAGCCCCTCCACATCCTGCATGTCGATGCCCGCACGCTCGCTGGCGAGCGCCACCAGACGGTACAACGCACCGCTGTCCAGCAAATGGAAGCTGAGCGCGTCGGCCACCTTGTGCGCTACGGTGCCCTTCCCCGATGCGGTGGGCCCGTCGATGGTGATGACGTCGACGATAGTCATTGTTTATTAAGACAGAACAAAATATTGATTTCTTAAATCAATTGAGAATCATTAGCATGGGGTTCATGACGGGCACCCGACAAAATCGCAGGCCCATACAGCAAACAACTAGCAAACAACCGACATCTTCGCGAGGCAATCTACCATGGCCAAGACCCTGTCGTTCGGCATCATGCACGTTGTCATTGCCTTTGGCGTCACTTATGCGCTGACCGGCAATCTGGCGGTCAGCGGCGCCGTGACGTTCATCGAGCCGGCAGTCAACACTGTGGCGCATTACTTCTTCGACCGCTACTGGGAACGGCGCGAACCCGGGGCGAAGCACGAGCCCTTGCCCCAAACCGGGCGCGGCGGCGATGGCCTGCCACTTGCGGCGTGATCAGCGCGCCACCGCCCCGAACACCTCGAAGTAATCCGGGAACGTCTTCGCAACACAGCCAGGCTCGTTGATGCGCACCGGCAGCGGACCGAACGCGGCCAGCGAAAAGCACATTGCCATGCGGTGGTCATCGTAAGTATCGATGCCGGCGGCCGGGGTCTGCCAGGCGGATTGGGCCGGCGGCGTCACCTTCAGGTAATCCGCACCCTCCTCCACCTCGACGCCCAGCTTGCGCAACTCGGTAGCCATGGCGCTGATGCGGTCGGTTTCCTTGACCCGCCAGCTGGCGATATTGGTCAGCGTGGTGGGCCCTTCGGCGAACAGGGCCGCCACCGCCAGGGTCATGGCAGCGTCCGGAATATGGTTGCAGTCCAGCTCGATGCCATGCAAGCGGCCATCGTCGCGCTCGGTGCCGCGGACCTCGATCCAGTTGGCGCCGGCCATCACGTTAGCGCCCATGCGGTTAAGCGCCTCGGCAAACTTGACGTCGCCCTGGATGCTGGCCATGCCCACGCCCTCCACCCGCAGCGGGCCGCCGCCGATGGCGCCCGCAGCCAGGAAGTAGGAGGCCGAGGACGCGTCGCCCTCGACAAAAATCTCGCCCGGCGAGCGGTATGCCGCGCGTGCCGGCAGGATGAAGCGTGACCAGCCCTCGCGCCGGATCTCGATGCCAAAGCGCGCCAGCAGGTTGAGCGTGATCTCCACGTAGGGCTTGGAAATCAGCTCGCCCACCACTTCGATCTCGATGGTGTCGCCAGGCGCATCGGCCAGCGGCAAGGCCATCAGCAGCGCCGTCAGGAACTGGCTGGACACGTCGCCGCGCACGCGGATCGGCGCATCGATGCGAATCCGCGCGGGAGAAATCTGCAAGGGCGGATAGCCCTCGGTGCCAAGGTAAGCGACGCTCGCGCCAATCTGGCGCAGACCATCGACCAGATCGCCGATCGGCCGCTCATGCATGCGCGGCACGCCGGACAGCTTGTAGCTTCCGCCCTGCAGCGCCAGTGCCGCGGTCAGCGGGCGGATGGCCGTGCCCGCATTGCCCATGAACAGCTCGGCGGCCTTATTGGGGAATTTGCCGCCCACGCCGCGCACCACGCAAGCGCCATCCTCATGGCGCCATGCCACGCCCAGCGTACGCAGTGCCTGCAGCATCACGCGCGTGTCGTCCGAGTCGAGCAGGTCGCACACGCGGGTCTCGCCCTCGGCCAGCGCCGCCAGCAACAGGACTCGGTTCGAGATGCTCTTGGAACCCGGCAGGCGAACCGTGCCCGAAGCGCGAGTGAAGGGGCCGAGCGTGAGATGTTCCATGGTTTGCATGCTAGTTGGCGGGCGGCTTTCGATGAAAGGCGCGCCGCTTTCGTTGGTGACGTGGCGTTCGTGTAGCGCCGGGTTGCGTGGGTGATCAGGGCTCGGCGTTGACAGCCGGCGCGCGCTGCGCGCCCCATTGCTGCCGCACCTGGCTAGCGCGCTGGAAAATACGCTCCAGGCCCTCGCCGTTGCTGTTTTCGATCAGGGTCTTCAGATGCGCCAGCATGGCCTGGTAGGTGCTGAGCTCGCTCAACATCGCCTCGCGGTTGCCAACGCAGATATCGCGCCACATCTCCGGCGACGACGCCGCGATCCGGGTGAAATCCCGGAAGCCGCCGCCGGCGAAATCGAGCTTGAGCGCCGCGTCTTCGGCATTGGCCACCTGGGCCACCAGCGCATAGGACAGCAGGTGCGGCAAATGGCTGACGGCGGCAAACACGGCATCGTGCTGCACGGCCGACATCACGCTGCACTGGGCGCCCGCGGTCTCCCACATGGCGCGCACGGCCACTACGTCAATGCGGGAATTTTCCTGCAGCGGGCACAGTACGACCTTCTTGCCGACATAGAGATCGTCCAGCGCCGCTTCCACGCCATGCAGCTCGCGCCCGGCAATCGGATGGGCTGGCACGAACTGGGCCGCCTTGTCGCCCAGCGCGGTCTTGGCCGCCATGATTACGTCGGCCTTGGTGCTGCCGGCATCCGTGATGATCGTAGCTGGCTCCAGATGCGGCTCAAGTGCATGGAGCAGCGCAAAGGTCTGCGCCACCGGCGCGCACAGCACGATCATGCTCGCGCCCTTGGCGGCGTCTTCCAGTGAGGCCGCCTCGTCGATCACCCCCAGCTTGAGCGCACGCTCGAGCGAAGCTTGCGAGCGGCCGACGCCGACCACCGTGCCGACCGCACCCGCGCGCTTGAGCGCGAGTGCCAGCGAGCCGCCGATCAGGCCGACGCCGACAATGACGACACGAGGAAAAAATGGAGCGGACGCAGGAACGGTCACGGGGATACGCTGCCAGGCGAGGAAGTTCGGGAATCCGATATTGTAACTTCTCCGCCGGGGGGCGGCGCCGGCATTGCGCCTTTGCGCAAGCTGGCATGGCGCCGGCCCGCGAAGGGCCGGGGCCTTGCTTGCAACAGCGCTTACTTGAGGGCCTTTTCCAGCGCCACGATAAACGCCGCGTTTTCCTCAGGCAGGCCGATGGTGATGCGCAGCCATTGCGGCAGGTTGTAATTGCCCACCGGCCGCACGATCACGCCCTGCTTGAGCAGCGCCAGGTTGACGCGCGCGCCGGCGCCATCGTCCTGGCCCACGCGCACCAGCACGAAATTGCCCGAGGACGGCACGTACTGCAGGCCGAGCCGCTCGAACGCCGCCACCAGTTGCGCCTTGCCGGCACGGTTTAGCTCGGCGCTGCGCTGCAGGAAGGCCACATCGCCCAACGCCGCCACCGCCGCTGCCTGGGCCAGGCTGTTGACATTGAAGGGCTGGCGGATGCGGTTGAGCAGATCGGTCAGCGCGGGCTGCGCCACGGCGTAGCCAATGCGCAGCCCGGCCAGGCCATAGGCCTTGGAGAAGGTGCGCGATACCAGCAGGTTGGGATACTTGCGGACCCACGCGATCGAATCGTACTGCTGCGCGTCGTCCAGGTATTCGTTGTAGGCCTCGTCCAGCACCACCACGACGTCGGCCGGCACCTGGGCCAGGAAGGCCTCGATCCCTGCGGCCGGCAGGAAGGTGCCGGTCGGGTTGTTGGGGTTGGCGATAAAGACCAGGCGCGTGTCCGGAGCGATGGCCGCGGCCATGGCGTCGAGATCGTGGCCGTAGTCGCGCGCCCTGACCTCGATGGCGCGTGCGCCGACTTCCTGCGTGGCCAGCGCGTACACCGCGAAAGAGTGCTCCGCATAGACGATCGACTCGCCCGGCTTGACCAGCGCATGCGCCGCGATTTCCAGGATGTCGTTGCTGCCGTTGCCCAACGTGAGCCAGTCGGCCGGCACGTCGAAGCGGGCCGACAGCGCGCCCTTCAAGGCGAAGCCATTTGCGTCCGGATAACGGCCCAGGTCAGCCACGGCGGCAGCGATGGCGGTCCGGGCCGATTCGGGCATGCCGAGCGGATTCTCGTTCGACGCCAGCTTGACGATGGTGGACTCGTCCAGGCCAAACTCGCGCGCCACTTCGGAAATCGGCTTGCCCGGCACGTACGGGGAAATCGCCCGCACATACTCGGGACCGAACTGCTTGCCCTGCTCTGCCATGTTCATTCCTTCTCTGAGACGTTGTTAGCGGATCGCCGATCCTGTTACCGGCTGGACGGATACGAACCCAGCACCTTGAAGTAAGCCGCGTTGCGGCGCAGCTCTTCCAGCGCGCGCGCCACTGAAGCATCGTTCTGGTGGCCTTCGACGTCGACGTAGAAGTAGTACTCCCACGCGCCGCTGCGCGCGGGGCGCGACTCGAACCGGCACATCGACACGCCGTTGTCGGCCAGCGGCGCAAGCAGCTGGTAGACGGCGCCGGCCTTGTTGGGCACCGAGAGGATCATCGAGGTCTGGTCGCTGCCGGAGGGCTCGGTCTCGTAGCGGCCGATCACGGCGAAGCGCGTGCGGTTGTGCGGATCATCCTGGATGTGCGTGCGCACCAGATGCAGGTGGTAGCGATTGGCCGCCGACTCGCCGGCGATGGCCGCAACAGTGGGATCCTCGCTGGCCATGCGTGCCGCTTCCGCATTGCTCGACACCGCCTGGCGCTCCAGGTGCGGGTAGTTGGCCGTGAGCCAGTGCTGGCACTGCGCCAGCGCCTGCGCGTGCGCGCGCACCACGGTCACGCCCTTCATATCGGGCGACGACGCCATCAGGTTGTGGTGCACCTTCAGCGCGATCTCGCCACTGATTTTCAGCGAGGTCTGCAGGAACAGGTCCAGCGTGCGCGAGACCGCGCCCTCGGTGGAATTCTCCACCGGCACCACGCCGTACTCAACGGTCCCGGCTTCCACCGCGCGGAACACCTCGTCAATGCTGGGGCAGGGTACGCCGCTGACCTCGTGGCCAAAATGCGCGTACAGCGCCTGCTCGGAGAAGGTGCCCGCCGGGCCGAGGAAGGCCACCTCGAGCGGCTTCTCCAGCCCGCGGCAGGCCGACATCACTTCACGCCAGATTGCCGCCACGCTGTCGTCCAGCAGGGGGCCAGGGTTGGCCCCCTGCACCTTGCGAATCACCTGCAGCTCGCGCTCGGGACGGAACACCGGCGCGCCGTACTTCTTCTTGACCTCGCCCACATCGAGGGCGAGTTGCGCGCGGCGGTTCAGCATCGCCAGCAGTTCGCGGTCGAGCGTGTCGATCTGCTCGCGCAGCGGCGTCAGCTCGACGCCCAGCGCCTTTTCGGCCGCGCCATTGTCCTGCAGCGCCTCCCCCTGCGCACCTTGCTTGTCTTGATTTGTCATTGTATGAATCCGCTACGCCACACCATTGCGCAGTGCCAACGGCAGTGGAAATGGCCCTGGAAAAAAACCGAATCGGCACCGCCGCGGCATCGCCAAACGATGCCGCAGCGAACAAAGGATCAGGCCGCGGTCCGCTCGAACTCGCGCATGTACTCGATCAGGGCGGCAACGCCCTCGATCGGCATGGCGTTGTAGAGGCTGGCGCGCATGCCGCCGACCGACTTATGGCCCTTCAACTGCACCAGGCCATTGGCGCGCGCGCCTGCAAGGAAGGCGTCGTTGCGGGATTCGTCGGCCAGGAAGAACGGCACGTTCATGCGCGAGCGGCTGCCAGGATCGATCTCGTTGCGGTAGAACGCGCTCTGGTCGAGGAACTCGTACAGCGCGTGCGACTTGGCGATATTGCGTTGCTCGATGGCGCCTACCCCACCCTGCGCCTTGAGCCACTTGAAGACCAGCCCGGCGATATAGATGGAATAGGTCGGCGGCGTGTTGTACATCGAGTCATGCTCAGCCACCAGGCGCCAGTTGAAGGCGGACGGGCACAGGGGATGCGCATGGCCCAGCAGGTCTTCGCGCACGATCACGATGGTCAGGCCAGCCGGCCCGATGTTCTTTTGCGCGCCGCCGTAGGCTACCTGCACGCGCGACCAGTCAACCGGGCGCGACAGGATGTGGCTGGAGACGTCGGCGACCACGACCGGCCCGCCGTCGCGGTGCTGGCCAATGTCGGGCACGTCCTGGAACTCCACGCCAACGATGGTTTCATTGGTGCACAGGTGCACGTAGGCAGCATCGTCCGACAGCTTCCAGTCAGCCACATCGGGGATGCGGGCAAACTTTTGCGCGGTGCTGGTGGCAGCGATATTCACCTCGCCGTAGCGGCGCGCTTCCTGCTCGGACTTGACTGACCAGGTGCCGGTGACGACGAAATCCGCCTTGGGACGATCCGCGTCCACGCGGCGCATCAGGTTCAGCGGCACGATGCCGTTCTCGCCGATGGCACCGCCCTGCAGGAACAAGATGCGGAAGTTCTTCGGCACCTGCAGCAGCTCGCGCAGGTTGGCCAGCGCCTCGGCCTGGATGCTTTCGAACTCGCGGCTGCGGTGGCTCATTTCCATTACCGAGACGCCGGATCCGTGCCATGACAGCATCTCGTCGGCTGCCTGCAGCAGCACTTCGGTCGGCAGGGCCGCCGGGCCGGGCGAGAAGTTATAGACACGCTCTGCCACGGCGCGCTGCATCATGGCGGCAAGTGCTGGATTCTGGGGTTCGTTCATGGATCGGGATGGAAATGAAAAATGGCTGCCGGTGTTACCCAAGCAGCCATTATCCATCAAACCCGCGCCAGATTGGGGCGGCGAGGACAGCGCCCCGCCCGCCCGGCCTGCCCGCCGGCGAATTACTTCGCCGCGGCGGCGATTTCCTTCTCGGCGGCGTCGCGCATCGACTTGCCGACTTGCGGGCCGTACTTTTGCATCATCGAGCCCCAGATTTCCTGGGTCGCCTTGCCCTGGTTAGCCATGAACTTCTGGCCGGTCGGCGACTTCAGGAACGTGGTCAGGTCCTTGATTTCCTGGGCGCTGTAGTACTTGCCGAAGGCGTCGTAGTGGGCCTTCATGGCATCGCTCTTGAAGCCATCGGTGGTGAACGCCGTGCCGGCGCCATCGACCATGCGCTGCACCGCGCCGTTCTTCTTGAGCTTCTCGACAGCAGCCTGCTTTTGCTTGTCGTTGAGCGTCTTGTTCTCGACCAGCACCTGCTCCAGGACCATGGGCGCTTCCTGCTTGGCGCCTTGCTGCCAGTTCTCGGCCTGGCCCTTGACGGCCTGGTCGGCTTGCATCACGGTCAGCAGTTCCTTGATGGCAGCGGTCTTGTCGGCGTCCTGGGCATGTGCCGCGTTGGCCAACATCATGGCCGGTACGAA
Source organism: Cupriavidus sp. PET2-C1 (assembly GCF_054515855.1). Classification (NCBI taxonomy): domain Bacteria; kingdom Pseudomonadati; phylum Pseudomonadota; class Betaproteobacteria; order Burkholderiales; family Burkholderiaceae; genus Cupriavidus; species Cupriavidus sp. PET2-C1. The sequence continues at coordinate 1,039,716 of NZ_CM137259.1, read as the reverse complement.
GGCAGCCAGAACAGCGATACGTCGATAGGTTTTGAGCATTGTGACTCCCTTGTAAATATGTCCGTTTTAGTCCCGCAGCCGGCAATCGAGTTCCGGATAACGGGTCAATGTTGCAACAACTTACGAATTTGATCCTGTATCAGGCGTGCCGGCGCCGGTGCCGTCCTGCGCACCTGCCTGCTCACCGTCGGCAGCCGGAGCCGCCGCATCCACCGCGTCAGCGCCTTCTTCGAGTTCGTCGCCCGCCACACCGTTGTCGGCGTCGCTTTCGACGATTCGCTGCAGGCCGGACAGCTTGGTGCCCTCGTCCACGTTGATCAGGGTCACGCCTTGCGTGGCACGCCCCATCTCGCGGATTTCAGACACACGTGTACGGATCAGCACGCCGCCGGTCGTGATCAACATGATCTCGTCCTCCGGCGATACCAGCGCGGCAGCCACTACCCGGCCGTTGCGCTCGCTCGTCTGGATCGCAATCATGCCCTTGGTGCCACGGCCGTGTCGAGTGTACTCGGCGATCGGGGTGCGCTTGCCGTAACCGTTTTCGGTGGCGGTCAGCACACTGCCCACTGCGACGGCCTGCTCGCTGGTCTCGGCCGGGGCCACCAGCATGGCGATCACCGTCTGGCTTTCTTCCAGATTCATGCCGCGCACGCCGCGGGCCTGGCGGCCCATCGGACGCACGTCGTTTTCGTCAAAGCGCACGGCCTTGCCGGAATCCGAGAACAGCATCACGTCGTGCTGGCCGTCGGTGACGGCAGCGCCGATCAGGTAGTCGCCCTCATCGAGGTCGACAGCGATGATGCCGGCCTTGCGCGGGTTCGAGAACTCGGTCAGCGCCGTCTTCTTGACGGTGCCGCGCGCGGTGCTCATGAAGATGAAGTGCTCGGCGTCGAACTGGCGCACTGGCAGGATGACGTTGATCTTCTCGCCATCGGACAGCGGGAACATATTGACGATCGGCCTGCCGCGCGAGTTGCGAGACCCCTGCGGCACCTCGTACACCTTCAGCCAGTACAGCCGGCCGCGGTTCGAGAAGCACAGGATGTAGTCGTGCGTGTTGGCGACGAACAGCGTGTCGATCCAGTCGTCTTCCTTGGTGGTGGTCGCCAGCTTGCCGCGGCCGCCGCGCTTTTGTGCGCGGTACTCGGAAATCGGCTGGCTCTTCATATAGCCGCTGTGCGACAGGGTCACCACCATGTCCTGCGGGGTGATCAGGTCCTCGGTATCGAGCTCGGTCGCGTTGAGCTCGATGTGCGAGCGGCGCAGGTCGCCGAACTCGGCGCGGATGGCGGTCAGCTCGTCGGTGATGATGGTGCTGATGCGCTCCGGGCGCGACAGGATGTCGAGCAGGTCGGAGATGACCGCCATGACATCACGGTATTCCTGAACGATTTTGTCCTGCTCCAGGCCCGTGAGGCGCTGCAGGCGCATCTGCAGGATTTCCTGGGCTTGCGAGTCGGACAGGCGGTACAGCCCGTCAGCTTGCATGCCGAAGATGGCCGGCAGGCCGTCCGGGCGGTAGGACGCCCGGCCGCCGGCGGTGTCGCCTTCAGCGCGTGCCAGCATTTCGCGCACCAGGCTGGAATCCCAGGCCTTGGCCATCAGCCCTTGCTTGGCGATGGGGGGGGTGGGCGCCGCCTTGATGATCGCAATGAACTCATCGATGTTGGCGAGAGCCACCGCCAGGCCCTCCAGCACGTGGCCGCGCTCGCGCGCCTTGCGCAGCTCGAACACGGTACGGCGGGTGACGACCTCGCGCCGGTGCGACAGGAAGCAATCCAGCATCTGGCGCAGGTTCAGCAGGCGCGGCTGGCCATCGACCAGCGCCACCATGTTCATGCCGAAGGTGTCCTGCAGCTGGGTGTGCTTATATAGATTGTTAAGCACGACCTCCGGCACTTCGTTGCGCTTGAGCTCGATCACCACGCGCATGCCGGATTTGTCGGACTCGTCGCGGATATCGGAGATGCCCTCGACCTTCTTGTCCGTCACCAGCTCGGCGATGCGCTCGAGCAGGGTGCGCTTGTTGACCTGGTAGGGCAGCTCGTCGACGATGATCGCCTGGCGCTGGCCACGGTCGATATCCTCAAAGTGCGTCTTGGCGCGCATGACGACGCGGCCGCGTCCGGTGCGGTAGCCTTCGCGCACGCCCTGGATGCCATAGATAATGCCGGCGGTCGGGAAGTCCGGCGCCGGAATCAGCTCGATCAGCTCGTCAATCGTAGCTTGCGGATTACGCAGCAGATGCAGGCAGCCATCGACCACTTCGTTAAGGTTATGCGGCGGGATATTGGTGGCCATACCCACCGCGATACCCGACGAACCATTAATCAGCAGATTCGGAATGCGTGCCGGCAGAATCAGCGGCTCATGTTCGGAGCCGTCATAATTCGGCCCGAAATCGACAGTTTCCTTATCGATATCGAGCAGCATCTCGTGGGCAATCTTGGACAGGCGGATTTCGGTATAACGCATGGCTGCCGCGTTATCCCCGTCCACCGAACCGAAGTTACCCTGGCCATCGACCAGCATGTAGCGCAGCGAGAAATTCTGCGCCATCCGCACGATCGTATCGTATACAGCAGTGTCGCCGTGGGGGTGATACTTACCAATCACATCCCCTACGATACGGGCCGATTTCTTGTACGGCCGGTTCCAGTCGTTGTTAAGCTCATGCATCGCATAGAGCACACGCCGGTGTACCGGCTTCAAGCCATCCCGCACATCGGGAAGCGCGCGCCCGACGATCACGCTCATGGCGTAATCGAGATAGGAACGGCGCATTTCCTCTTCGAGGGAGACCGGAAGGGTTTCTTTGGCGAATTGATCCATTGCGGCGTGGGTTATCCGGCGAATTTAAACAGAAGGCACCCAGGTGAATCGCCATTCGCCGAAGCGGCGTCTGACAGGTGGGCAACGTGACATTCTAACATGCGCGGCTGCCCTCTCCCGCAGCCGCGGCGCCCCCCTTGGCAGGGGCTTCGGCAGCGCCCGGAAAGCACCCGCAAGGCCGAGTCGAAAATCCTGCAAGCACGGCCTGACAAGGGTTTGCGGGCATCGCAAGGGCCATGTTGCACAAACACCACAGGCCTAAAACCCATTGATGGAATCGAATATATTTACTTCTTAGGAAACGACCCTTGTGGCACAATTCCCCAGCGAAGAGCCAGACATTGTTCGAAGTGGAGCATACACCGCATCGAGAATGTTATACTCCGAAGAATGTATGACTAGTTTCCGTCCATTTGCTCGCAGTAACCCTGCGGTGATCTCATCCTGAGAGGAGAAATATGAAAAAATTTGCCAAGCTCGCGCTCGTTGCAGCTACCGCAGTAATGGCTGCATCCGCTCAAGCCCAGTCCGTCCCCTACGAAAAGAAGGCTGTGAACGATAACTGGGGCAACGGTACGAGCGAGTACGTGTGGAAGAATGGCACGAACGAGCTCTGCTGGCGCGACAGCTCGTGGACCCCGGCCACCGCCAACGCCCTGTGCGACGGCGCCCTGGCTCCGGCGGTCGCTCCGGCTGCCCCCTCGGTGGCACCGGTTGCTCCTCCGGTTGTTTCCAGCGAAAAGGTCACTTTCGCTGCTGACACCCTGTTCGATTTCGACAAGGCTGTGCTGAAGCCGGAAGGCAAGGCCAAGCTGGACGACCTGAGCTCCAAGCTGTCGGGTATCACCCTGGAAGTGATTATCGCAGTTGGTCACACCGACTCGTTCGGTTCGGACAAGTACAACGATCGCCTGTCGATCCGCCGTGCTGAAGCCGTCAAGGCCTATCTGGTCAGCAAGGGCGTGGAAGCCAACCGTGTCTACACGGAAGGCAAGGGCAAGCGTCAGCTGAAGGTTGACCCGAAGTCGTGCAAGGGCAATCGCAAGGCACAAATCTCGTGCCAGCAGCCGAATCGTCGCGTGGAAGTCGAAGTGGTCGGCACCCGCAGCGCACGTTAATCGGAACCTTTCCGATGAAAGAAAGCCCAGCGCAAGCTGGGCTTTTTTTTTGATACAGTCGCAGCATACCCTCCGCCTTCACGCTGCCGCCCTGGTGGCGCGCCAAACTCCATGACGCAGATATCCTCCCCGCTCCATCCGACCGTTGAAACCACCTTGATCGGCAAGAACGCCGACGCGCGCGAAATCGACAAGTTCAGCGAGCTGGCCCATCGCTGGTGGGATCCGGAAAGCGAGTTCAAGCCGCTGCACGAGCTCAACCCCCTGCGGCTCGGCTGGATCGACGGCATCGCCAGCCTCAAGGGCAAGGACGTGGTCGACATCGGCTGCGGCGGCGGCATCCTGGCGGAGAGCATGGCGCGCACCGGCGCCACGGTGCGCGGCATCGACCTGTCCACCAAGGCACTGAAGGTCGCCGACCTGCACAGCCTGGAGTCCGGCGTGACCGTGACCTACGAAGAAATCGCTGCCGAAGCGCTGGCGGCGCGCATGCCCGCCAGCGTCGATGTGGTGACCTGCATGGAAATGCTGGAGCACGTGCCCGACCCGCAATCGATCCTGCGCGCCTGTGCCACGCTGGTACGCCCGGGCGGCTATGTGTTCTGCTCCACGATCAACCGCAACCTCAAGGCCTATCTGCTGGCCGTGGTCGGCGCCGAATACGTGCTCAAGATGCTGCCGCGCGGCACGCATGACTACGACAAGTTCATCACGCCGTCCGAACTTGCCCGCTACGCCCGCAACACCGGACTCGAGCTGGTCGAGATGCGCGGCATGACCTACAACCCGCTGACCCAGGTCTACTCGCTGGGCCGGGACACCGATGTGAACTATATGATGGCATTTCGCCGGCCCGCCTGAACATGCGCACCTACGACGCAGTCTTCTTTGATCTCGACGGCACGCTCGCCGACACCGCCCCCGACCTGGCCGCAGCCGCGAACCGGCTCGTCACCGAGCATGGCCGGCCGCCCGTGGACTACGAGAAACTCCGCCCGGTGGCCTCGCACGGCGCGCGCGGCCTGATTGGCGCCGCCTTCGGCAAGAGCCCGGCCGACCCTGAGTTCCCCTCCCTGCGCGACACCTTCCTCGATTACTACGAGGCCGACATCGCAGTGCATACGCGCCTGTTCGATGGCATGGCCGAGGTGCTGGACGCGCTGGAAACCGCCGGCATCCGGTGGGGTATCGTCACCAACAAGATCACGCGCTTCACCGCGCCGCTGGTCGCCGCCATCGGGCTGGCGCCGCGCGCCTCGGCCGTGGTTAGCGGCGACACCACGGCGCATGCCAAGCCCCACCCCGCACCGCTGCTGCATGCCGCCGAAGTCAGCGGCGTGGCGCCCGGGCGCTGCGTGTACGTTGGCGATGACGTGCGCGATATCCAGGCCGGCAAGGCTGCCGGCATGATCACCATCACCGCTGCCTACGGCTACTGCGGCGATGGCGAACCGCCCGAGGCATGGGGCGCCGACTACCTGGTGCGCCATCCCAGCGAGCTGATCGCGCTGCTGGCCCCCGGCGCACGGCGCTGACGCGCGAGGCGGCACGGCAGGCATTTACACCTGGAGCCGCCAACGGGGTACAATCTATCTTCTTGACACTGTTCACACAGTTCACGCAGGGGCCGACCTGGTTTCGACGTGGGTTACAAAGCAGTGGAGGGCATACCGAGGACCCGTCACCTCGTTAATCAATGGGAATGCAATAACTGCTAACGACGAACGTTACGCACTGGCCGCTTAATTGCGGCCGTCCTCGCACTGGCTCGCTGGCGGGCTAGAGTCGCAAGACTACGCGAGGTCATTAACGCCAGATAAGCCCTGAGTTTGTCACGGACCTAGGGACGAAAATTTAGTGACTCGCCGTTGTAGAGCGTGTCCGTCCGCGATGCACCGGTTAAATCAAATGGCAGGACTAAGTATGTAGAACTCTCTGTGGAGGGCTTGCGGACGCGGGTTCGATTCCCGCCGGCTCCACCAATATTCAGGCCCGGTTACTTCCGGGACTACCGAAACCCCGAGGATAAACATCCTCGGGGTTTTCTTTTTTCCGGCTTTGATAATGAGGGCGGCGCAATGCCCCCCCCACTACCAAAAAAATGCGGGAAAGGCAGGCAATTTCCGCCGAATTAAGATTTGTCCGATTCACATAACACCCCCAAGCCTGCATCATGTGCATAAGCTGCCTCTGCAGAGGCAGACTTCCCGACGTGGGCCTTCGTGCTTCACGTCCGGAGTTGCCCTCCAGCGCCCGCCCAGTCCTGTGTGGGCGTCTTTTTTTTGCGCGCTCGAACACGCTCAGCCCGGTCACCAGGCGCAGGGTCATCAGCAAATTGTAATGATCTGTTACAGTCGAGATTTTTTCGGCAACCGAAAAGCGGCGCCAGAGGCGCCCATGCGCATCGGAACGGGCAAAGTACAAATGAAGAAACTGATTGGGGCTGCAAGCATTGCGCTGGCCCTCGCAGGTTGTGGCGGATCGGGCGACAACAGTGACGGGCTGGCGATCGTGCGCACTCCTCCCGCCGACACACCCACGACACCCACGGCTCCGACGACCCCGACGACCCCAGTGATTCCGGCGGCACCCGACACCATCGCGCTTGGCTCTGGCTTCTACATCGGCACGTCTGCCGCCAACGAGCGGTTCAACATCCTGGTGTTGGACGAGAACGTCTATTACGCCTTCTACGCGACGGCGGGCATACCGGACGTATCGACCGGGGTCCTGACCGGCAACTACAGTTCGGGCAGCGGCGCGCTCACCACCAATAACAACGGGCTGGATTTCAATCAGGAAGCGGCGGGCTACAGCCTGACTGCAGCGAACCTGATGGCGGCCTACGTGCCCGGCAAGTCGATCCAGGCGCAGGTCACCTACCGCAACGGCAAGAGCGCGGTCGTCAAAGCCACCTACAGCACCGACTACAACTTCATCGCGACCACCGACGGCCTGAAGGGGACTTACTACGGAACGTCGAACGTCATTGACACGACCGGGATCACAGCGGGCGCGGTAAGGCTGACCATCGACGCCAGCGGCAGCTTCACGCTCGACGGCAGCGGCTCGGGCTGCAGCTTTACCGGGACCGCCACGCCACGGCGCCAGGGCAAGGTCTACAACGTCGCCTTGCAGCTGACTGGGCCGAGCTGCCGCTACGCGAACACACCCATGACCGGCATCGCCTACTACGACCCCACCACCACGCACAGCTTGCCCACGCCCGGCCAGATCTATCTGTTTGCGATGCGCCCCGACCGCCAGGTCGGGGTGATCTTCACCGGCAAGCTCTGAAGCGCAGCCTAGAGAAAGCGATCGAGGATCTTGCGGCTGCCCTTGTCCAGGCTGGCCAGGTTGCGCACCAGGTAGTGGATGCCGTGGCTGTCGGAGATCAGCAGCGTGGAGCCGGCGAGGCGGCGGATGTCTTCCTCGCCACGCAACACCAGCGATGTGAGGCCGCGATCCGTCTCCACCTCCCAGGTGCTGGGCGTGGCGTAGGTCGACACCGAACGGATGCGGCGGATCTCCGGCATGAACTCACGGCTGGCCAACTCGGCCTCGATCATCTCGCGCACCGGGGCGGGCAAGGTATCCAGGCGGGGCAGCCAGGCCAGCTCGCGGCCATCGGTGCTGACGAGGCCAACGCCATCGTCGGGCGCGGCGATGGGGAAGGCGCGCACGGGAACGACACCATCATGCACAACGCCATCCGCCGTGGTCATCACCAGGCGGCCAAGGGCATTGCGGGAGAGCTTGAAATCGACTTGCTGCATGTGAGCTCCCATCCTTATTGCACGTTGACCGCATCGGCGGAGGTGAGATCCGCGTCGGCATCGACATTGCGGGCCTGCGCCTGGTAGAGCTTGTAGTAGGCGCCTTCGCGCGCCAGCAACTCATCGTGGTTGCCAACTTCCACGATCTGTCCGCGATCCATTACCACCAGGCGGTCCGCCTTACGCAGCGTGGACAGGCGGTGGGCGATGGCGATGGTGGTGCGGCCTTGCACCAGGTTGTCCAGCGCCTTCTGGATTTCCTTCTCCGTCGTCGTATCCACCGACGAGGTGGCCTCGTCCATGATCAGGATGCGCGGGTTGATCAGCAGCGCGCGAGCGATGGAGATACGCTGGCGCTCGCCGCCGGACAGCGCTTGCCCGCGCTCGCCCACGAGCGAGTCGTAGCCGTGCGGCAGGCGCAGGATGAACTCGTGCGCATGGGCGGCACGCGCCGCGGCGATGATCTCTTCACGCGAAGCACCCGGCTTGCCGTAGGCGATGTTCTCGGCAATCGTGCCGAAAAACAGGAACGGCTCCTGCAGCACCAGCCCGATATGGCTGCGGAATTCCGATACCGGCAGTGAGCGGATATCGACACCATCCAGCCGGATCGCGCCTTCGGAGACATCGTAGAAGCGGCAGATCAGGTTGACCAGCGTGCTCTTGCCAGACCCGCTGTGTCCCACCAGGCCGATCATCTCGCCCGGTGCGATCGACAGGTTAAGCCCGCGGATCACGGCACGGTTGCCGTAGCGAAAGCCCAGGTCGCGCAGCTCGATGGCGCCCTCCACACGCTCCAGGTGCACCGGCCGCGTGGGTTCCGGCACGCTCGAGACGTGATCGAGGATATCGAAGATGCGCTTGGCGCCGGCGGCCGCCTTCTGCGTGACCGAGACGATGCGGCTCATCGAATCCAGGCGCGTATAGAAGCGGCTGATATAGGTGAGGAAGGCCACCAGCACGCCGACCGTGATCGCGTTGTGCGAGACCTGCCAGATGCCGAAGATCCACACCACCAGCAAGCCGATCTCGGTCAGCAGCGTGACGGTCGGGGTGAACAGCGACCACACCGCGTTGACGCGGTCATTGATGGCCAGGTTGTGCCGGTTGGCTTCACGGAAGCGCTCCACTTCACGCTTTTCCTGCGCGAAGGCCTTGACCACGCGGATGCCCGGAATGGTATCGGCCAGCACGTTGGTGATCTCCGACCAGATCCGGTCGATCTTCTCGAAGCCGTGGCGCAGCCGGTCGCGCACCAGGTGGATCATCCACGCGATGAAGGGCAGCGGCACCAAGGTCACCAGCGCCAGCCACGGATTGATCGAAATCAGGATGGCCGCCGTCATGACGATCATCAGCACGTCGGTGGCGAAATCCAGCAGATGTAGCGACAGAAACACGCAGATGCGATCGCTTTCCGAGCCGATGCGGGCCATCAGGTCGCCCGTGCGCTTGCCGCCGAAGTACTCCAGCGACAACCGCAGCAGGTGCTCGTAGGTGGTGGTGCGCAGGTCCGCGCCGATGCGCTCGGACACCCGCGCCAGCAGATAGGTGCGAGCCCAGCCGAGGCTCCACGCCACCAGCGCCGCGCCCAGCAGGCCGGCCAGGTACAGCTTGACCCGGTCGTAATCGATGGGCAGCCCGTTCTGGTAGGGAATCAGCACGTTGTCCATCAACGGCATGGTCAGGTACGGCGGCACCAGCGTCGCGGCGGTGGACAACAGCGTCAGCAGGAAACCGGCCAGCAACTGGAAGCGGTACGGCCGGGCAAACCGCCACAGGCGCAATAGCGCCCAGGTCGACGACGGCGTTTCCAGGTCACGGCTGCATTGCGGGCATTGGTCGTCGTCCGGGGGCAGCGGGGCCTTGCAGGTCGGGCAGACCGCTTCGGCATCCAGATCCAGCTGCCCCGCCCGGCCCGAGGCCGACAGGTCGCGCTGTGCGTGAAACTGGTCGATCAGGCGCAGCGCGGCCGGGTTGTGGCCCAGCGTGTAGCGCCAACTGGCCAGCAATCGCCTGTTGTCTTGCAACTCCAGCGTGCCGACTCCCGCATGATCGGCGTGATGCAGCGATAATCCGGGCTGGATCGCCCATTCCTGCCAGTCTTTTTGCCCCGGCATGCGCGCCAGCAAGCGACGATCCGTCACAAGTACCCAGCCTTGGGTAAAATGCAGCTTTGCATCAAGGTCGACTTCGAGCCAGGCAAGCACGGCTTCGCCAGGTTGCAGGCGGGTGCCGAGTTCGTTACGCCACGGCTCGTTCTGGGCGTCGCTGTCAATCACGGGCAAGGAAGGTTGGGTCATCGTTGGTACGGCATGCTGCGTCCTTGGGCTATGGACATAACTTGAAACAATTTAGCGCGGGCGCGCCCTGGCGGCCCGCCGATTTGCCCGCAGTATACATAAGGCCAAACACACGGGCGTCCCTGATGCATTGCACAATCGCTTTTTAATCAAGAAAGTCAACCGGCTGACCGTTGTAACGTTACTGAAAGGTTAGGCTTCTATTTCTCGGGCACTCGCCCACTGCCTCAAGCTAAATCAATGAAAAAGAAGGACATTGAGATTTTCGATGTCATGTCGCTGCGCGGCCCGAATATGTGGACATATCGGCCTGTGCTGGAGGCGTGGGTCGATATCGGGGAACTGGAGGATTTTCCCTCCAACACGATTCCGGGGTTCTACGAGCGCCTGTCGGCATGGCTGCCCTCGCTGGTCGAGCATCGCTGCAGCATCGGCGAGCGCGGCGGTTTCCTGCAGCGGCTCAAGGAAGGCACGTGGCCTGGCCACATCCTGGAACACGTCACGCTTGAGCTGCAGAACCTCGCCGGCATGCCCGGTGGCTTCGGCAAGGCGCGCGAGACCCCGATCCGGGGTGTCTACAAGGTGATCGTGCGGGCCTGGCACGAGGATGTCACCCGTGCCGCCCTGTTCGCCGCCCGCGACCTGGTGATGGCCGCCATCGAGGACCGTCCCTACGACGTCAAGGAGACGGTGGATCACCTGCGACGCCTGGTGGACAAGCACTGCCTGGGTCCGAGCACAGCCTGCATCGTCGACGCAGCCGACGACCGCGACATCCCGGCGCTGCGCCTGTCCGAGGGCAACCTGGTGCAACTCGGCTATGGCAGCCGCCAGCGCCGCATCTGGACCGCCGAGACCGACCGCACCGCCGCCATCGCCGAGAGCATCTCGCGCGACAAGGACCTGACCAAGAGCCTGCTGGAATCCTGCGGCGTGCCCGTGCCCGAAGGCCGGCTGGTGGAAAGTGCCGCCGACGCCTGGGACGCCGCCGAAGACATCGGCCTGCCGGTGGTGGTCAAGCCCTATGACGGCAACCACGGCCGCGGCGTGTTCACCAACCTGACCACGCGCGAAGAAGTCGAGACCGCCTACGGCGTCGCCATCGATGAAGGCAGCGGCGTCATCGTCGAGCGCTTTGTGCTGGGCAACGAACACCGCCTGCTGGTGGTGGGCGGCCGCCTGGTGGCCGCCGCCATGGGCGAGACCGCCAGCGTGACCGGCGACGGCAAGTCGACCATCGACGAGCTGATCGAGTCGCAGATCAATTCCGACCCGCGCCGCGGCAGCACCGAAGACCACCCGCTCAACAAGGTGCGGCTGGATTCGGCCGCCCGCCTGGAACTCAAGCGCCAGGGCTTCGACGCCACGTCCGTGCCGCCCGAGGGCAAGCATGTGCTGATCCAGCGCAACGGCAACGTGGCCTTCGACGTTACCGACCGCGTGCACCCGAGCGTGGCCGCCCATGCCTCGCTGGCCGCCCGCATCGTGGGCCTGGACATCGCCGGCGTCGACCTGGTGGCGCAGGACATTTCGCGGCCGCTCGCCGAGCAGCGCGGCGCCATTGTCGAGGTCAATGCCGGCCCCGGCCTGCTGATGCACCTGAAGCCCTCCAACGGCGAAGCCCGTCCGGTGGGCCGTGCCGTGGTGGATCACCTGTTCCCGGCTGGCGAAGGCGACGACAACGGCCGCATCCCCGTGGTCGGCATCACCGGCACCAACGGCAAGACCGTGGTGGCCAAGCTGGTCGCGCGCCTGCTGCAGCTCTCGGGCAAGCACACCGGCCTGGCTTGCAGCGACGGCCTCTACCTGGACCGCCGCCAGGTGCAGGGCGGCGACCGCGCCAATTGGGACGCGGCCCGCCGCATCCTGATGAACCGCGCGGTGGATGCCGCCGTGCTCGAGAACGACAGCGGCGCCATCCTGTCCGAAGGCCTCGCCTACGACCGTTGCCAGGTCGGCGTGGTGACCAATATCGATGTGCCCGACCACCTTGGCCAGTATTACGTCGAGGAAGTCGAGAAGATGTACAACGTGCTGCGCACGCAAGTCGACGTGGTGCTGGACGGCGGCGTGGCGGTGCTCAACGCGCGCGACCCGCTGGTCGTGGAGATGGCGGAGCTGTGCGATGGCGACGTGATCTTCTTCGGCATGACGGCTGACCTGCCCGCTATTGCCGCGCATCGCGCGGCGGGGCGCCGTGCGGTCTATGTGCGCGACGGCAAGGTGGTGCTCGCCACCGGCAGCCGCGAGGTGCCGCTGGCCGATGTGGCCGCGATCCCCCTCACCTATGCGGGCCGCGTGGCCTTCCAGGTCGAGAACGTGCTGGCGGCTGTGGCCACCGGCTGGGCGCTGGGCATCTCCAACGACCTGATCCGTGCTGGCGTGGTGACATTCGATGTGGGCCAGGTGGATGTGCCCGGACGCTTCACGCTGTTCGAGCGCAACGGTGCCATCGTGGTGATCGACGATGCCCACAATGCACCCGCGCTGGAAGCGCTGGTGGCATCGCTGGAACGCTTCCCGAGCGAGCGCCGGGTGGTGGTGTACGGCGCAGGCGCGCCGCGCCGCGACGAAGACATGGTCAAGCAAGGCAAGGTGCTGGGCGCCGCGTTCGACCGCGTCTTCCTGTGCGAAGACACCTCGGTCAAGCGCGCGTTGCCGGACGCCGAGGCACGCGCACTGCTCAAGCAGGGCCTGTACGAAGGCCGCCGCGTGACCAAGATCATCGACGAGGGCTCGCGCCGCCAGGCGATCGAGGCCGCGCTCGCGCAAGTAGTGGCAGGCGACCTGCTGGTCCTGCAATGCGATGAGGCGACGACCCTGCCGACGATCGACCTGGTGCACCAGTGGATGGGCCAACCGGGCCGCCGCGCCTGATCCGCAAGGAAACTGATTTCATGGAAGTCTCACGTATCCGGGCCCTGCGCGGCCCTAACCTGTGGTGCCGCCACACCGCCATCGAAGCCATCGTCTCATGCTCCGACGAGGCCCACACGCTGGCACAGCTGCCCGGTTTTGAAGAGCGCCTGCGCGCGCGCTTTCCCGAGGTCGGCCCGCTGCGGCCCGATGACAACGAAGGCGTGGTGTCGCTGGCGCACGCGCTCGAATGCGCGGCCATGCGCCTGCAAGCAGAGGCCGGCTGCCCGGTCAGCTTCAGCCGCACCGCACCCACCGTCGAACCCGGCACCTACCAGGTGGTAGTGCAGTACAGCGAGGAAGAAGTCGGCAGGCTGGCGCTGGAACTGGCCGCCGCGCTGTGCCGCGCCGCGCGCGACGACATGCCGTTCGACCTGGCCGATGCGCTGCATCGCCTGCGCGAGCTCGACGAAGACGTGCGCCTGGGGCCGAGCACCGGCTCCATCGTCTACGCGGGCGTGGCACGCGGCATTCCGTATCGCCGCCTGACGCAAGGCAGCATGGTCCAGTTCGGCTGGGGCAGCAAGCAACGCCGCATCCAGGCGGCCGAAACCGACATGACCAGCGCGGTCTCGGAATCGATCGCGCAGGACAAGGAGCTCACCAAGAAGCTGCTGCATGCCGCCGGCGTGCCGGTGCCGATGGGCCGCTCCGTCTCGGACCCCGACGAAGCCTGGGCCGCCGCGCAGGAAATCGATGCGCCGGTGGTGGTCAAGCCGCGCGACGGTAACCAGGGCAAGGGCGTGGCGGTGCGCATCCGCACCCGCGAGGAAGTCATCGCCGCCTATGAAGTCGCCGCCGAGATCAGCTCCGACGTGATCGTCGAGCGCTATATTCCCGGCCACGATTTCCGCCTGCTGGTGGTGGGCAACCACCTGGTCGCCGCAGCCCGCCGCGATCCGCCCCAGGTCACCGGCGATGGCAAGCACACCGTGCGCCAACTGGTCGAGGAAGTGAATCGCGACCCGCGCCGCGGCGAGGGACACGCCACCTCGCTGACCAAGATCCGCTTTGACGATATCGCGCTGGCCACGCTGGCCAAGCAGCATCTCACCGCGGATGCGGTGCCGCCCAAGGGCACTCGCGTGGTGCTGCGCAATAACGCCAACCTGTCCACCGGCGGCAGCGCGACGGACGTCACCGACGATGTGCACCCCGACATGGCAGCCCGCGCCGTGGCGGCCGCGCGCATGGTTGGCCTGGACATCTGCGGCGTCGACGCGGTCTGCGAGACCGTGCTCAAGCCGTTCGAGGAACAAGCCGGCGGCATCGTCGAAGTCAATGCGGCGCCGGGCCTGCGCATGCACCTTCAACCCTCCTACGGCAAGGGCCGTGCCGTGGGCGAGGCCATCATCTCCACGATGTTCGGTGACGGCGACGATGGCCGCATTCCCGTGGTGGCGGTCTCCGGCACCAACGGCAAGACCACCACGGTCCGCCTGATTGCCCACCTGCTGGCCGGCAGCGGCCTGCGCATCGGCATGACCGGCACCGACGGGGTCTACATCAAGGGCGAGCGCATCGACACCGGCGACTGCAGCGGCCCGCGCAGCGCCCGCAATGTGCTGATGCACCCCGACGTGGACGCCGCCGTGTTCGAGACCGCGCGCGGCGGCCTGCTGCGCGAAGGCCTGGCCTTCGACCGCTGCGACGTGGCGGTGGTCACCAATGTGGGCGAAGGCGATCACCTCGGGCTGTCCTTTATCAGCACCGTGGAAGACCTCGCCGTGCTGAAAAGCGTCATCGTGCAGAATGTGGCGCCGCACGGCATGGCCGTGCTCAATGCCGCGGACCCCATGGTGGTGCGCATGGCCGACGCCTGCCCGGGCGCCGTGACGTTCTTCGCGGCCGACCTCAACAACCCCGTGATGGCCACGCACTGCGCGCAGGGCAAGCGCGTGGTGTACGTCGAGGATGGCCATATCGTGGCCGCCGAAGGCGAGAACCAGGTGCGCATCGCGCTGTCGAGCATTCCGCTGACGCGCGGCGGCTCGATCGGCTTCCAGGTCGAGAACGCCATGTCCGCCACCGCGGCGGCGTGGGCACTGGGCATCGACTGGGAAGTGATCCGCCGCAGCCTGGCGACCTTCGTCAACGATGCAGCCACCGCCCCCGGCCGCTTCAACGTGTTCGACTACAAGGGCGCGACGCTGATCGCCGACTACGGCCACAACCCGGATGCGATCCAGGCGCTGTGCAACGCCATCGAAGGCATGCCGGCCAAGCGCCGCTCGGTGGTGATCAGCGGCGCCGGCGACCGCCGCGACGTCGATATCCGCCGCCAGACGGAGATCCTTGGCGATGTGTTCGACGAAGTGATCCTGTACCAGGACCAGTGCCAGCGCGGACGCGAGGACGGCGAAGTGCTGGCCCTGCTGCGCGAAGGCCTGGAGGGCGCAAAGCGCGCCAGCGCGGTGGAAGAGATCCGCGGGGAGTTCCTTGCTATCGATACTGCGTTGTCGCATTTGCAGCCGGGGGATCTTTGCTTGATTTTGGTGGATCAGGTGGAGGAGGCGCTGGCGCATATTGAGCAGAGGATTGCTCAGGGGTGAGTTGGATGGCCTTGCGGTAAACAAGAAAGCCAGCCTCGTCGGCTGGCTTTCTTGCTTTCTGGATTTGATTGGCGTTGGCGTCTGGTATCCGAAAACCGTACGACGTCGCTCTGCGGGGTTGGTCGGAGTTTCTTTGAGCGGCGATGGCGCTTGCACCCAAGTGCCATACGACATCCCCCTGCGGGGGCTGCCGGTCACTCTTCTTTGCGTCGGCAAAGAAGACTAACGAGAAGAAAGCCGAGGTACGACTCACTCACATAGGTGACACTTGAGTTCAAGCACATAGGTGACAGTTTTCTACCCTGCATGGGCGAGCCTGGAAGGAGACGCCCATGCCCTGGAGCGAGCTGAGACCCATGGACCAACGAATTCTGTTCATCGCCGATCATCTGCGGCAGCTCGAGAGCGTCAGCGCCCTGTGCGAGCGTTATGGCATTAGCCGGAAGACCGGCTATAAGTGGATAGAACGGTACGACAGCGAAGGGCTGGAAGGCCTCGCCGAGCGCGGGCGCAATCGGCATTGCCAGGAGCGGTTGCCGGATGGGATTCGCCAGGCGATTCTGGAGCTGCGCACGCAGGGCGGCCTGGAGCAGGGCCCGAAGAAGATCCAGAAGCTGCTGGAAGGGCGTTTTGGCGCCGAGGCCGTGCCGTCGCGCACGACCATCTACAACGTGCTGAAGCAGGCTGGACGAATTGTCTCGCGGCGCGTGCGCCGCCGGGTGATGCCGCACGGCGGGGTGCTGAGGTCGGCGCACGAGCCCAACGGGCTGTGGAGCGCGGACTTCAAGGGGCAGTTTCTGACCGGGGATGGGCAGTGGTGCTATCCGCTGACGGTGATGGATCATGCGAGCCGTTATCTGCTGAGCTGCCAGGGCCTGCGCGGTACGCAGCTGGTGCCGACGCAGGCGGTGTTCGAGCGGTTGTTTCGCCGCTATGGGTTACCGGACCGGCTGCGCACGGACAACGGCGTGCCCTTTGCGAGCATCGGCTGTGGCGGGCTGTCGCGGCTGTCGATCTGGTGGCTGAAGCTGGGGATCATGCCGGAGCGCATAGCCCGCGGGCATCCGGAGCAGAATGGGCGGCACGAGCGGATGCATGGCACGCTCAAGCGCGCCACGGCCCAACCGCCTGCCACTACGTTGCGGGCACAGCAGCGGCGGATGGACGAGTTCCAACGTTTCTACAACGAGCAAAGGCCGCATGAAGCGCTGAACCAGAGCACACCGCAGAGCCGCTATGTGGAGTCAGGCCGAGCGTATCCAAAGCGGCTGATGCCAATGGAGTATGCGAGCTACGTCGAGCCCCACAAGGTGACGAGTGGTGGTTTGATCTACAAGGCTGGCAAGATCATTTATGTGGGGCATTTGCTCTATGGCGAAACGGTCGGACTGGAAGCAATAGGCGAAGGATTGTGGCGTGTCTACTTCGGCCCAATGGCATTGGGCCAAGTCGATGAACGCCAGGCCAGAAAAGGCTATCTAACCCTCAAAGTGTTACCTATGTGAGTGAACTCGTTTGTTACCCATGTGGTTGACTCGTACACCGACCCTGCCGGGTGCAGAGCAATCGCGGGTGCTAGGGGTGCTGGTTTCGTCGTATGGCCGCAGTTCTGCTGGCATCTGCCGGTGCCGGTTTGAAGGGCCACTACGCTGCCAATTTCCGGGATTCGTGGTGCGGCCCCCGGTAGCGGAATCCTTGCCCGTTCGCCAATCTGCCGTTACCGGTGCGGACCACCACGATACATCGACCGTCAATGGTTTCGTGGTGGGGCGGGCGCGGTGGCCTGGGCCTCGGGCATATCAACCCGGTGCCACCGCGCCCACGACGGAACCGGTGCGCTTGCAACTTCGTGGCCGGTCACGCCGCGAGCGACAGACGGCTTGAGGCAAGTGATGTCCGCTACCGGGGGCCGCACCACGAATCCCGGAAGCTGGCCGGTTCGTGGCCGGTCAAGTCGGTACCGGCAGATGCCCGCCGGCACTCAGGGCCGTACGACGCAACCACCGAGGCCCAGATAGCCTTATTGCTCTGCGCCCGGCAGGGTCGGCTGTACGAGTCAACCACATGGGTAACAAACGAGTTCACTCACATAGGTAACACTTTGAGGGTTAGATAGCCTTTTCTGGCCTGGCGTTCATCGACTTGGCCCAATGCCATTGGGCCGAAGTAGACACGCCACAATCCTTCGCCTATTGCTTCCAGTCCGACCGTTTCGCCATAGAGCAAATGCCCCACATAAATGATCTTGCCAGCCTTGTAGATCAAACCACCACTCGTCACCTTGTGGGGCTCGACGTAGCTCGCATACTCCATTGGCATCAGCCGCTTTGGATACGCTCGGCCTGACTCCACATAGCGGCTCTGCGGTGTGCTCTGGTTCAGCGCTTCATGCGGCCTTTGCTCGTTGTAGAAACGTTGGAACTCGTCCATCCGCCGCTGCTGTGCCCGCAACGTAGTGGCAGGCGGTTGGGCCGTGGCGCGCTTGAGCGTGCCATGCATCCGCTCGTGCCGCCCATTCTGCTCCGGATGCCCGCGGGCTATGCGCTCCGGCATGATCCCCAGCTTCAGCCACCAGATCGACAGCCGCGACAGCCCGCCACAGCCGATGCTCGCAAAGGGCACGCCGTTGTCCGTGCGCAGCCGGTCCGGTAACCCATAGCGGCGAAACAACCGCTCGAACACCGCCTGCGTCGGCACCAGCTGCGTACCGCGCAGGCCCTGGCAGCTCAGCAGATAACGGCTCGCATGATCCATCACCGTCAGCGGATAGCACCACTGCCCATCCCCGGTCAGAAACTGCCCCTTGAAGTCCGCGCTCCACAGCCCGTTGGGCTCGTGCGCCGACCTCAGCACCCCGCCGTGCGGCATCACCCGGCGGCGCACGCGCCGCGAGACAATTCGTCCAGCCTGCTTCAGCACGTTGTAGATGGTCGTGCGCGACGGCACGGCCTCGGCGCCAAAACGCCCTTCCAGCAGCTTCTGGATCTTCTTCGGGCCCTGCTCCAGGCCGCCCTGCGTGCGCAGCTCCAGAATCGCCTGGCGAATCCCATCCGGCAACCGCTCCTGGCAATGCCGATTGCGCCCGCGCTCGGCGAGGCCTTCCAGCCCTTCGCTGTCGTACCGTTCTATCCACTTATAGCCGGTCTTCCGGCTAATGCCATAACGCTCGCACAGGGCGCTGACGCTCTCGAGCTGCCGCAGATGATCGGCGATGAACAGAATTCGTTGGTCCATGGGTCTCAGCTCGCTCCAGGGCATGGGCGTCTCCTTCCAGGCTCGCCCATGCAGGGTAGAAAACTGTCACCTATGTGCTTGAACTCAAGTGTCACCTATGTGAGTGAGTCGTACCGGCTTTCTTCTCGTTAGTCTTCTTTGCCGACGCAAAGAAGAGTGACCGGCAGCCCCCGCAGGGGGATGTCGTATGGCCCTTGGGTCCAAAAACCATCGCCGCTGAAATAAACAGCAACCAACCCAGCAGCGCAATGTCGCATGGCCCTTGGGCCCAAAAACCAACATCGCCCAAATCAAAAACCACCTATCCCCCCCCACACCCTTAATGCCTCCCCGGCAACGAAAGCCGCCTCTCCAACAACCGCTGCACATGCGCCAGCGCCGTACTAAGCATCCAGTAAATAGCAGCCACAGCAAGATAAAGCGGTAACGGCTGGTAGGTCGCGGCAATCACCTCCTGCGCCGTGCGCAGCAGCTCGGTCACCGTGATCACCGACACCAGCGAGGTGTCCTTGATCAGGCTGATCAGGCTGTTCGACAGGCTCGGCACCGCCAGCCGCAGCGCCTGAGGGCCGACCACGTAGCGCAAGGTCTGGCCTTGCGTCAGGCCCAGGCTGTAAGCCGCCAGCCACTGCCCGCGCGGGATGCCGAGGATGGCGCCGCGCATGCTCTCCGAGAGATACGCCCCTACGTTCAGGCTCAGCGTCAACACGCCCGCCGGGGTGGGTTCCAGCGCGATGCCGATGCCTGGCAGGCCGTAATACACCACGAAGATCTGCACCAGCAGCGGCGTGCCGCGCATGATGCTGACGTAGGCCCGCGCGACGGCCTTCGGCACGGGCTGGTGGCTGATGCCCATCAACGCCACCACGGTGCCGATCAGCAGCCCGAAGATCATCGACAGCAGCGCGAACTTGATGGTCAGCAGCATGCCCTGCAGCAGCACGGGCAGCGATGCGGCAACGAGCTGGAGAGCGGACATGGAAAGCCCTGGCGGGAGGCGTGCCCGCGTTTATCTGGCCGGCTTGGTCACGTCACTGCCGAACCACTTCGCCGACAGCTTGCCAAGGCTGCCGTCCTTGCGCATCTCGTCGAGCGCGCGGTCGATGGCCTGCGCAAACTTCGGATTGTCCTTGCGAAAGGGGATCGCCACCTCGGAACTGCCGCCTTCCACAATCGCGCCGGGCCGCAGCGGCAGGTTTGACGTCTTGATCAGGTAGCCGATCATCAGGCGGTCGTTCAGCGCGGCATCCACGCGCTGCGCGGCCAGGTCGCGCAGGTACTCGGGCGCGCCCGGATAGGTCTTGACGTCGATGCCGGCCACCGACTTGGCCAGTTCGTTGTAGTTGCTGCCCAGGCTCACGCCGAGCTTCTTGCCTTTCAGGTCATCGAGGGACTTGAACTGCCGGTTGTCATCCTTGCGCTGGATGAGCTGCGCCGCCGAATACACGTAAGGCGTGGAGAAATCCAGGACCTGCTTGCGTTGCGGCGTTACCGCGACCTGGTTGACGATCACGTCGAACTTGCCGGCCTGCAGCCCGGCAATGATGCCGCTCCACTCGGTGGTGACAAACTCCGGCTTGACGCCCAGCTTGGCCGCCACGCCCTTCGCCACATCGACGTCGAAGCCTTCCAGCTGGTTGTTGCTGCCGCGGTAGTTGAACGGCGGATAGGTGCCTTCCAGCCCGATCTTGAGCACGCCGGCCTGCTTGACGGCATCGAGCAGGTCGGCGGCCTGCGCGGCGGCGCCGGCCGCCAGCAGCGAAACGGCGAACAGGACGTTGAGACAGCCAGTACGAAGCGATCGCATATGTTCTCCAGTCAGCACAGCCGACGCCAACGGCGTCCGCAACGGTCCGGCAAGCGTTGGCCCGGCGTTGGTCCGCCAAGCGCGCAAGCCGGCTTTTAGCCTAGCGCAATTTCGCGTCGAACAGCAATAACGATTCGCCCTGCCCTGCCCTGCCCCCGCCCTGTTTACTGGAACGCCTTGTCGTTAGGATGGGCGTAGAGATCCTTCATGTCGGCTGACAGCGGATAGTTCAGGTTGATGTTGCGCGGCGGAATCGGCGACTGGAACCACTTCTTGTACAACTGCTCGGCACGGCCGCTGGTCATCAGGTCGGCGATCACGCCGTCGGCCAGCGCCTTGAAGGACGGATCGTCCTTGCGG
Source organism: Cupriavidus sp. PET2-C1 (assembly GCF_054515855.1). Classification (NCBI taxonomy): domain Bacteria; kingdom Pseudomonadati; phylum Pseudomonadota; class Betaproteobacteria; order Burkholderiales; family Burkholderiaceae; genus Cupriavidus; species Cupriavidus sp. PET2-C1. The sequence continues at coordinate 1,018,815 of NZ_CM137259.1, read as the reverse complement.
AACATGCAGGCGTAGTTCTCGGTCTGCAGCGGCGTGCCCACCACGGTCCAGTCATTGGCGCTCTTGGCCTTGGTCAGCTCGCCGTAGAGCAGCGGCTCGTCCATCACGAAGGCCACCGCGCGCCCCGTCTCCAGGATCAGGAAGGACTGCCCGTGGTCCTTGGCGCTGATCAGGTTCATGTTCATGGTCTTCTCGCCATTCATTTTGACCAGCAGGCGCTCATCCGTGGTGCCGGCGGTGGTCACCACGTTGCGGTCCTTGAGATCCGGGAAATCTTTCACGCCCGAATCCTTCTTGGTCAGCATGCGCAGCCCGTAGACAAACAGGCTGTTGGAAAACGCGACCTGCTTCTGCCGCTCCAGGTTGTTGGTGGTGGTGCCGCACTCGATGTCGATGGTGCCGTTCTGCATCAGCGGAATGCGATTCTGCGATGTGATCGGCACCAGCTTGATTTCAAGCTTGGGGTTTTGCCGTTGTGCCTTCACCTTGTCGACGATCTGCAGCAGGATCTCGTGCGAGTAGCCCATCACATCGCGTCCGTTGGTATAGGAAAACGGGATGGAGGACTCGCGGTAGCCCAGCGAGATCACGCCGGTTTCCTTGATCTTGCGCAGCGTATCGCCGTCGGCGGCGTGCGCGTTGCTGACAGCGCCGGCGGTGCCAGCCAGCATGGCAACCGCCAGCAGGCAGCGGGAGAATCGGTTGGAGGGGACGTGCGATTTCATATCGTTTTCTCCTTGGGTGGGAATGGCTCGAGGTACTGCCTGGTCGTGAAGCGGTGTTGCTCAGCGGTAATGCAAACGAAAAAACTGCCCCGGAACGCTGCCCATCAAGCCAGCATCGCGGCGAAATCCGTGTCATCGATGGCCGGCTTGCGCCCGGCCAGGCCATCGGCCAGCAAACCCGCGCTGCCCATGGCCAGCGTGAAGCCAAGCGCGCCGTGGCCGATATTGAGCCACAGGCCGCGCACGCTCGACCGGCCCACCATCGGCAGGCCGGTCGGCGTGGCCGGGCGCAGGCCTGCCCAGGGCTGCAACTGCTCCGGCTCCATGCCCGGCGCCATGTCGCCAAACAGCGCGCGGGTCTCAAAGGCCAGCGTGGCGATGCGGGCACGGTCGATGACAGTATCCGCGCGCACCAGGTCGGCCATGCCCGCCACGCGCAAAGTGTTGCCGATGCGGGCATAGACAATCTTGCGCGCAGCATCGGTGATGCTGATGTGCGGCGCGCGCTCGCCATTGCGAATCGGCACCGTGATGCTGTAGCCCTTGAGCGGCCACAGCGGTGCCCGCACGCCCAGGGGCTTGAGCAAGGCCACGCTGCCGATGCCGCCGGCCACCACCACGGCATCCGCCCGCTCGATGCCGGCATCGGTACGCACGCCGGTCACGCGATCGCCTTCGCGCTCGATGCCAAGCACGCTGGTGCCAAAGCGCAGCGACACGCCAGGACGGTCACGCAGCAATTGTGCCAACGCCAGGCAGAAACGATGGCAATCGGCCACTTCCTCGCTCGGCGTGTGAATCGCCCCGGCAATCTCGCCGCGGATGCCGGCCAGCGCCGGTTCCAGCGCCACGCACGCGCCGCTGTCCAGCGCCTGCTGCTCGCAGCCCAGGCTGGCCTGGTAATCGAGCAGGCGGCAGGCGGCATCGAAGCTGGCCGCGTCGCGGTGCACAATCAGCTTGCCGCGCCGGGCAAAGCCGAAGTCCACCGGCTGGCTGTCGACAAAGGCCTGCATCAGATCGCGGGAGTAGAAGGCCAGCCGCAGCAGCTTGCGCGTGGTGGCCTCGCTGGCCGAGGCATTGCAAGCCCGTGCAAACGCGGCCAGCCAGCGCCACTGCGCCGGGTTACCCGATGGGCGGAAACGCATCGGCGAATCGGGGCGCAGCAGCCACCCGGGTACCTTGGCCAGCACGCCCGGCCCGGCGAGCGGCGCCACATAGCTATAGCTGAGCTGCCCGCCGTTGGCGAAGCTGGTTTCCTCGCCCGGGCCGTCGCGCCGCTCCAGCACGGTCACCTCGTGCCCGTCGCCCGCCAGCCGCCACGCCGTGCTCATCCCGATCACGCCCGCCCCTACGATCACAACCTTCATTACCCGCCTCTTTGATCCGGTCCTTTTCGACCCGACACAGGGTAGACCACGCAGCCCGCCTTGCCCAATGCGAATACGTGCAAGAATATGTCTTTAGGCTATAGGTGCCGCTTTGCTGCGGCGCCCTCCCCTGCCACATGCGATTGCGTCAGATCGAAGTCTTTCGCGCGGTCATGCTGACCGGCACCGTCAGCGAGGCCGCGCGCCTGCTGCACGTCTCCCAGCCGGTCGTCACGCGCGTGCTGCAGCATGCCGAAGCCACGCTCGGCTTCCGCTTGTTCGACCGGGTGAAAGGCAGGCTGCAGGCCACGCCGGAGGCCGGCGCGCTGTACGGCGATGTCGAGCGGCTATATGGCGAGATCGAGCGGGTGCGCCGTGTCTCCGAAAGCCTGCGCCACAAAGGCGCCGGCCGCCTGCGCGTGGCGGCCACGCCCAGCCTGGCCAATCCGCTGCTGGTGCCAGCCGTACGCCGCTTTTGCGCGCGCCATCCCGACACCCAGGTGCAGGTACTGACCCACCACACCGACGAGATCGTGCAAGGGCTGCTGGCTAACCAGATCGACCTGGGCTTCGCATTCTCGCCACCTCGCCACGAAGCCATCATCAGCGAACCGGTAGCTGGCGGCCAGATGCTGCTGGCGGTGCCGCGCGGCGAGCCGCTGGCAGCCCGTGGCCGGCGGGCCGACGTGCCGATGCACAAGCTGGTGGAACGCCCCTTTATCGCCTACGACGACAACAGCTCGCTTGGGCTGCTGGTGCGCCAGACGCTGGCGCGCAATGCGCTTGAGCCGCGCTCCACGCTGGAAGTCCAGACCTATTCGCTGGCGCTGGCCCTGGTCGATGCCGGCCTGGGCCTCACCTTGCTCGACCAGTACACCGCGCTGGGCGCAAACCCGCAGCGTGTGTCGCTGCACGAGGTCAAGCCCGCGTTGCCTTTCGAGATCCAGCTGCTGCGCGCCAGCCACCGCGGCAGTTCCAGCCTGGCCGACGATATGCGCGAACAGTTTGCCGCCGCCGCAGGGGAGCTGGCTGCTGCGCTGCCGCAGCGGCTGGAAGCGCCGGCGGTCAGTTTTGAGCATGCGCCTAGATGAAACGTCCCGCCTCCATTGCGGAATTTGACAGTACCGTGCGCCGTGCACCATCATCAAAGTGCCTGAACGGTGCTTTCCCAAACCTATGTTCGCCCTAACCCTGCTTCTCCTCATCCTGATCAGCGCCTTTTTCTCGATTTCCGAGATCGCGCTGACCGCATCGCGCCGCACCAAGCTGCAGACGCTATCCGAGCGTGGCGACCGCCGCGCCACCAAGATCATGCTGCTCAAGGAGGAGCCGGGCAACTTCTTCACCATCGTGCAGATCGGCGTCAACAGCGTGGCCATCCTGGCCGGTATCGTCGGCGAGAAGCATGTCTCCGACCTGTTGCAGACGGCGCTGCTGCCCTACCTGGACGTGGTCACCACCCAGCGCATCGCCAACGTCGGCTCCTTCCTGATCGTCACCCTGCTCTTTATCCAGTTCGCCGACCTGATCCCCAAACGCATCGCCATGACGTTTCCCGAAGCCTGCGCGCTGGTGGTGATCGGGCCGATGCTCACGCTCATCAAGATCTTCAAGCCGCTGGTCTACGTGTTCAACGGTGCCGCCAATGCCACGCTGCATCTGTTCGGCGTGCCCACCAAGCACATCGACCAGATCACCTCGGAAGACATCGCCGCCATGGTCGATGCCGGGGCGGAGGCAGGCGTGCTGCACAAGCACGAGATCCACCTGATCGAGAACGTGTTCGAGCTGGACGCGAAGAACGTCACCGCGGTGATGACCCCGCGCGACGATGTGGTCTACATCGGCCTGGACGAGTCGCCCGACAGCCTGCGGCGCAAGCTGGTCAACTATCCGCACGCGCAATATCCGGTATGCGGGCACAACCTCGACGACGTGCTGGGCTACATCGATTCGAAGGACATCCTGCAATTGTTCCTCGCCGACGATTCCACCGGCGTGATCGGCAACCTCGGCAATATCGGCAAGCACCACGACAAGAACGTGCTGGTGATCCCGGACACGCTGACGCTCACCGAGTCGCTCACGCGCTTTCGCGAGATGCACCAGAACTTTGCGGTGGTCATGAACGAGTACGGGCTGGTGGTGGGCATCGTCACGCTGGACGATATCGTCGGCGCGCTGATGGGCAACATCATCTACTCCACCGAGGATGAACAGATCGTGCGGCGCGACGAAAGCTCATGGCTGGTCGACGGCGTCACGCCGCTGGTGGACCTGAAGAAGGCGCTGGAGCTCGACGAGCTGCCCGGCGAGGATTACGTCGACACCGCCGCCGGGCTCGTCATCTACACGCTCAAGCGGATTCCGAAGAAGTCGGAAGCGATCGAGGCCGCGGGATTCCGCTTTGAAGTGCTGGACATCGACCATCACAAGATCGATCAGCTGCTGGTTTCGCGGCTGCCGCCGGCGGAGCCGTTCCAGCCGTAAGCGCGCGGCGATACCGCTCGACCGTGCCGGGCAACTGGAACACCACGATCCACGTGCCAACCACCACCACCGCCGCGGCGGCAACCGCGCCCAGGCGCAGCGGCGCCAGGCGTTCCGGTGCATGCAGGGTGGCATAGGCGGTGCCCAGCAGCACGATCCAGGCAAAGCCGAGCGCGCAGCCCGCCAGCACGTCGGACAGCCAGTGCATGCCAAGGTAGAGCCGCGACAGGCAGATCAGCGTCACCACCACCGCCGTCAGCGCCACCACCGACATCCGTACCCGCCACGGCTGGCGCAGGCATAGCAGGAAGGCCAGGAAGCCATAGGTCACCATGCTGCTGGTGGCGTGGCCGCTAGGAAACGAGAACGACTCCAGGCCGCCGTAGATGCTGGCCGGCCGGCTGCGCTCAAGGGCAAGCTTGAGCACCATCACGCAGGCGCGCGCGCCTAGCAGCGCCCCCACCCAGTAAGCTGCCGCCACCCAGGCGCGGCGCCACGCCAGCCAGCCAAAGACCGCCACGCCCACCGCCACGGAAATCCGCGCGCCGCCCAGCTCGGTCAGCGCCACCATGGCCGTATCCAGCCAGCCCTGCTGCCACGCGCGAAGCTGCGCGAACACCGCCTGGTCCACCTGCACCAGCGGCGCGCCTTCGGCGATGGATTCACCCAGCCACAGCAACACGGCGGCGCAAGCCAGCAACAGCACGCCACCCACTGCCAACAGGAGCAGCTCGACGATATCGCGCTCCAGCATGCTGGCCACGCGCGGCCATGGCTGCGTGCCGCGTGCGCGCAGCGCATCGCGGCCACGCAGGCGCGCGGTATCGAGCCTGCGCACCAGCGGGCGGATCACCAGCAGCAAGCCGCGCACCACGCAGAGCAGCAACAACGCGAACAAGGCGAGAAGGCCCACCACGCCCAGCGCGGTTGCCGGTGTGAGCCACGACGCGCCAGCCGGCTGGACGGCCGCGAGCGCTTGAACGGGAGCAGCCATCATCGGCTCAGCCCCCCGCCGCCATGCGCGCGATATTGGCGCGTGCCGGCGCTTCGCAATCGGCAAAGGCTGGCGTGAGAAACAACTGTGGCCGCTGCGCCATCGCCTGCAGGAACGCGATCCGCCGCAGCATGAATGCCGCGTACAGGGCATCGCCAGACAGGCCAGTGCGATTGGCCAGCAGCGCCCTGTTTTCCTCGAACACAGCGACGGTCCAGGCGTCGAATTCCGCGTCGGGCGCGGCCAGCCGGGACAGGTCCAGATCCAGCACCGCCTCGGACTCCGGCACCGATGCACGATGCCCGCAGGTATCCATCACGATGCGCGCGGCCAGCGCTGTCACCGCCGCATCGACTCCGCTCACCATGGTCTCGATCAACGCGGCCGACGCCGCTTCGTTGTGCTCGCAGCCAGGCACGTAGACCGCGTCGTGGAACAGCACGGCAAGCGCCTGCGCGGGCGTGAGCGCAATGCCGCGCGCCTGCGCCAGCGCAAACATCTCCAGCACGTGGCGCCGATCGTGGTAATGCCGGTAAGGCGCGTCGTAGCAGGCCAGCACCTGCAACACCGTCGCGCGCGGCAAGAAGTCCAGGCAAGCCAGCGCGGCCGGCCAGTCCGGCGCGAAACGCGCTTGCGTGCCCTGCGGCGTGTCCACGCTTTCACCGAACACATCCAGCGGCCGCACCCACAAGCGGGATCTGTCCCGCATCGATTCGTACACCACCACCTGCGACAGGTCAGACTCGATCACGCCGAGGCCAACCATGGCATAGGCGCCGCCCTTGTAATGGCGATAGGGCATGCCGTGGAGATAGTCGGAGGACCCCTCTGCGCCGGGCAAGGCGTGCGGGGAAGGCTGGCAAGAAGACTGTGTCATGAGCGGCTGTTCAGATCGGAGCAGCGTCATGATAGTGCATTGACTACGCGGGGCCGCTTGCGGGCCCCGCGCGGGTGTGCAGGGTTGACTGCGTGGTTGGCTACATTACTTGCGATGCGTGCGCTGACGCATCGCGCCAGGTTCAGCCATCTTCGGGTCCTTGAGAGAAATCTCTTGCACCTCGCTCTCCTTGCTGTGCCGTTTCTCAAAGCGGATGTTCGGGGATGGCCGCTTCGAATTGGAGTGAGCGTTCCGGCTCATGCCTTGCCTCCATTCTGGTCGACGTGGCGGTTGCCACTTAACCAATATAGAGGTCTGGCGGCAGGGTTGCCATGCCCGGCTCGCTTCGCTGGCCCGCTACGGCACTCGATTACGTCGCGCCCCCCCTCGCCACGCTGGGCGGCGAGCTCACTCAATACCAGCGTCTCGCGAGCCAGCCCCGCCGCCAAGGAAAGGACGCCGTTCTGGATTTCCTGTTTTAGTGCACTGAAGGTATCGCCAGAGGCTGCATATTCGCTAATCATGAACAGCAAGCCATAGAGCTGCGCGGCACGCTCGGCGGCAAGACTCAGAGGATCTTCGAGCGAGGTGCGCGTAGTGACGAACATTGCTGAGTCGGCGTGTTCGGCTGTGATGCCGTAGCGGCAATGCTTACCCATGGCACGTCTCCTTGAGCCTGGCCTGCGCGCGGCGGGAGATAGAGGGGAACGTCGGAAGTGTCGATTGCCCTTGATGGGCGAGGTAAATCTGGGGCATGGTGCTGCCTCCTTTTCGTGCGGTTTCGATCCCGCACCCCGACGCCAATCGGGGTGGGCGGGCGCAAGGCAAGGTTGGCGTACCGGCGAAAAGGATCCGGCGAGCCCGAAGGCTCCCCTGCCCAGGCCCGCCCAATGAAGGCGCGCAGAGGCATAACGGACCTAAAAAACCGCCTGGCGGCGACTGTCCGCCTTTTCGTTCGGGACGCCAATCCCGATCACTGTGGTTGCAGCGATGCGCAGAGTATATCGCGTGAGCTGGCAGGCTCGTTGGCCTGTGCAATGATGCCTGCCGCCATCGTGCCGACAACGCGTGAACCGTACCCCAAAGCAAAAGCCCCACGACTCTGTGAGGAATCGTGGGGCTTTGCGTACTGCTGGCGGAGAGGGTGGGATTCGAACCCACGGTAGGCTCGCACCTACGCCTGATTTCGAGTCAGGTACATTCGACCACTCTGCCACCTCTCCGGTAACTGGGTCGCTTGTCGCGAAGAACAAGATTATAGAGGAAACCTTGTTTACACTGCAAGCCCCTCGCGTGAAAATTTACGCCTCGGGCTCCAGGCGCGTCAGGCCGCCCAGATACGGCTGCAATGCGGCCGGCACCGTCAGCGAGCCATCGGCGTTCTGGTAGTTCTCAAGGATCGCCACCAGCGTGCGGCCAACCGCCAGGCCGGAGCCGTTGAGCGTATGCAGCAGTTCCGGCTTGCCCTGGCCTGCGCGGAAGCGGGCCTGCATGCGGCGGGCCTGGAAGTCGCCCATGTTCGAGCAGGAGCTGATCTCGCGGTAGGTGCCCTGCGCGGGGATCCACACTTCGAGGTCATAGGTCTTGGTGCTGCCAAAGCCCATGTCGCCGGTGCACAGCGCGACGGTGCGGAACGGCAGGTCCAGCTTCTTCAGGATGACTTCGGCGTGGCCGGTGAGCTGCTCCAGCGCGTCGAACGAGTGCTCGGGCTGTACCACCTGTACGAGCTCGACCTTGTCGAACTGATGCTGGCGGATCATGCCGCGCGTGTCGCGGCCGTAGGAGCCGGCTTCCGAGCGGAAGCAAGGCGTGTGGGCAACGAAGCGCAGCGGCAGCTTGTCGCCGGCCACGATGGCGTCGCGCACGATGTTGGTCAGCGGCACTTCGGCCGTAGGGATCAGGTAGAAGTTCTCGGTGCGCTCGCCACCCTCGCTGTTCTCGCCACCGACCTTGCGCGGCACCTTGAACAGGTCTTCCTCGAACTTGGGCAACTGGCCGGTGCCGCGCATCGAGGCCGCATTGACGATGTAAGGCACGTACATCTCGGTGTAGCCGTGCTCGATCGTGTGGGTGTCCAGCATCAGCTGCACCAGCGCGCGATGCATGCGTGCGATGCCACCGCGCAGCATGGCAAAGCGCGAGCCCGTGACCTTGCTCGCGGTATCGAAATCCAGCCCGAGGCGCTCGCCCACGTCGACGTGGTCCTTGACCTCGAAGTCGAAGCTGCGCGGCGTGCCGACGCGGCGCACTTCCACGTTGCCGGTCTCATCGCGGCCCACCGGCACGCTTTCGTGCGGCAGGTTGGGGATGGCTTCCATGATCTCGGCGAGCTGGGCCTGGATTTCTTCCAGGCGTGCGGCCGAGGCCTTGAGGGCGTCACCGATGCCGCCGACTTCAGCCATCACCGCCGAGGCGTCTTCGCCCTTGCCCTTGAGCATGCCGATCTGCTTGGAGAGGCTGTTGCGGCGCGCCTGCAACTCCTCGGTCTGGGTCTGCAGTTGCTTGCGCTCGGCTTCGAGTGCCTGGAAGGCCGCTACGTCGAGTTGGAATCCGCGCGTGGCAAGGCGTTGCGCCACGGCGTCGATGTCTTTGCGGAACAGCTGGATGTCTAGCATGTTGCGTGTGAGGGCAGGTGCATTGGCCAGCGACATGCTGGCGGATCTGGCATTTTACTGTACTGGCCCGGGCCCACGCCGATCCGCCGGCTGGAGAACAGGCGGGCGGATCGCCCGCTGTTCACGGGGACAAGCCGCCGGCCAGGGGCGATGCGCGTTATTGCGCCCCGCCGCCCTCGCCGCCGCCCTCGTCCCGGCCCTTGCCTTTGCCCTGCTGGCGGAGCCACTGCGCGTCAAGATCGCGCAGGTGGCGCAGCTTGTCGCCGATCTTGCCTTCCAGCCCGCGCGGCGTGGGCTTGTACCAGCCGGGGCGCTTGAGGTCGTCGGGGAAGTAGTGCTCGCCGGCGGCATAGGCTTCGGGCTCGTCGTGCGCGTAGCGGTAGGCGTGGCCGTAGCCCAGCTCTTTCATCAGCTTGGTCGGCGCGTTGCGCAGGTGTACCGGCACGCCGCGCGACTTGTCCTTGGCCACGAAGGCGCGCGCGGTGTTGTAGGCGTTGTAGCCGGCATTGGACTTGGGCGCCACGGCCAGGTAGATCAGGGCTTGCGCCAACGCGAGCTCGCCTTCCGGCGAACCCAGCCGCTCGTAGGTCTCGGCGGCATCCAGCGTGATGCGGGCGGCACGCGGATCGGCCAGGCCGATGTCCTCCCACGCCATGCGCACGATGCGGCGCGCCAGGTAGCGCGGATCGGCGCCGCCGTCGATCATGCGGCAGAACCAGTACAGCGTGGCATCGGGATCGGAGCCGCGCACGGATTTATGCAGCGCGCTGATCTGATCGTAGAACGCGTCGCCGCCCTTGTCGAAGCGGCGCAGGTTCTCCGACAAGGCGCTGCCTAGCAGCGCGTTATCGATGACCGGCGCGCCGGCACTGCGCGCGGCGCGCGCCACGATCTCGATATTGTTGAGCAGCTTGCGGCCATCGCCATCGGCCGAGGCCACGATCAGCTGCAGCGCCTCGTCCTCCCACTGCAGGCCGCCCAGCTCTTCGCTGGCGCGCCGCGCCAGCTGCGTCAGCTCGGCGTCGTCCAGGCTCTTGAGCACGTACACCGCGGCGCGCGACAGCAAGGCGCCGTTGACCTCGAAGGACGGGTTCTCGGTGGTGGCGCCGATAAAGGTGAACAGCCCGCTTTCCACGTGCGGCAGGAAGGCGTCCTGCTGGCTCTTGTTGAAGCGGTGCACCTCGTCCACGAAGACCAGCGTGCGCCGTCCGTGGGCACGGTATTGCTCGGCGCGCTCAACCGCCTCGCGGATATCCTTGACGCCAGACAGCACCGCCGACAGCGCGATGAACTCGGCGTCGAAGGCCGTGGCCATCAGCCGCGCCAGCGTGGTCTTGCCCACGCCGGGCGGGCCCCACAGGATCATGGAATGCGGCTCGCCGGACGCGAACGCCACCCGCAGCGGCTTGCCTGCGCCAAGCAGGTGTTGCTGGCCAATCACCTCGTCGATATTGCGCGGGCGCAGGCGCTCGGCCAGGGGTTGCTGGGAACGATCGGGAGCTTCGGAAAACAGCGTGTCCGCCACGGTATTCAGGCCTTTATGTCAGGACAGGCGCGCACGGTGCGTGCCCGCTGCGCCTTGGAACCTGACAGTGTAGACCATTGCGCGCGGCCGGCCTCGCAGCCTGCTACGGCAGCGAATCAGCGCGTGAAGACATCCAGCACGCCAGCGCGCTCGCTGCCCACGCGCGCGCGCCAGGCCGTCACCGCGCCCGCGCCGGCATCGCGTAGTGCCTGCTGCACCGCCGCGGCGGGATTGTCCTGGATGGTCACGCCGTTGGCGCGCATGCGCGCGGTGTTTTCTGCCAGCCGTGTGCCCAGGCGCGCCCACTGCTTTTGCTCGGTCGCCTGCGCGGCTGCGTCTACCGAGGCGCGCAAAGCGGGCGGCAAGGCCGCGTACGTGGCCGCATTGACCGTGGTAAACGACAACGGCATCGCATAGCCAATGGCCGTGAAGTTGGGCAGGTAGTCCCACAGCTTGCGGCCCGCGCCGCCGTCGCCGGAGGACAGCACCGCGTTGACCGAGCCGTCCTTCAGGCGCGGCATCGCGTCGGCAAACGACAGGTTGGCCGGTTGCGCGCCGGCAGTACGCATGACTTCGCTGGATGTCTCGTCATAGGTGCGCACCGAAAGCGCGCGCAGGTCCGTCAGCGTGGCAACCGCGTTGCGCGACCACAAACCGGTGGGTGGCCAGGGCGTGACGTAGAGCAGGTGCTGCCCCTGCGCCTCGAAGGCGCGCGCGTAGTCGGCGCGGGCGAGTTCGGCCAGGCGCTTGGCCGAATCCACCGAGGTGGCGACGAACGGCAGCGAAGACAGCAGGAACAGCGGATCCGCCGCGCCCAGCGCGCCGCCGAAGGCATCGCCGCCCTCCAGCCGCCCGTCTTTCACCGCCGCCGGCATCTGTGCGGATTTGAAGCCCGCGCTGGCGTCAAAGCTGGGCTTGACGTCGATGGCGCCTGCGGTGCGCGCCTTGACCTCATCGGCGAAGGTAGCCAGCCCTTCGCCAGGCATGGCGCCGGCCGGGTATTCGGTGGCCATCCGCCAGGTGGCCGCAGCCGCCGGCTGCGCCCAGGCCAGGCTTGCGCCACCGGCCAGCAAGGCTACCAGCAGGCTGCGGCGCAGGCATTGGCGGCGCAGCAACTGGGACGCGCGCTTTGGGGAAGCAAACATGATGGGAGTCCTGCAATCTTGAGGTAATGAAGCGGTGAAGCCCTGAAGCCATAAGGCCGTGGTGCCGTGGTGCCGTGGTGCCGGCAAGGACAAGCAAGCCGGCAAGTAAGCGGCCAGGGCCCTGGCGATGCGCTCAGCCGCGCCGGAACGCCACCACGTCGTCCACCTCCACGCGAATACCGATGTGCTCGCCGAGCGCATGGTCGTGATGCGAAGGCACCAGCGACAACACCTGGCCACCGCCGGCCAGGCGTAGCGTGTACAGGATCTCGGCACCGCGAAAGGCCTTGTGCAGGATCTTCGCGCGCAGCGGGCTGTCATCGTCGTGCACGATATCGTCGGGACGGATCAGCACATCGACCTCTGTCGTTGCGGGTGGTACGCCCAACGGCTCGCGGCTCTGCAGCGTGCCGAGTTCCAGCATGACCGAGTGCGGGCTGGCAAGCTGGCCCGGCATCAGCACGCCCTGCCCGATGAAGTCCGCGACCACGCGCGTGGCCGGCCGGTGATAGAGGTTGTGCGCGCTGTCCCACTGCTCGATGGCGCCGGCGTGCATCACGCCGATCTCGTCGGCCATGGCAAAGGCTTCGTACTGGTCGTGGGTGACCAGAATGGCGGTGGCGCCCTGGGCCTTGAGGATGTCGCGCACCTCCAGGCTCAGGCGCTCGCGCAGGTCGACGTCGAGATTGGAGAACGGCTCGTCGAGCAGCAGCAGCTCCGGCTTCGGCGCCAGTGCGCGGGCCAGCGCCACACGCTGCTGCTGGCCGCCCGAGAGCTCGTGCGGGAACTTGCCGCCGGATCCGGCCAGGCCCACCAGCGTGAGCATTTCCTCGACCCGGGCCGCGCGTTCGCCGCGGCGCACGGCATGCAGCCCGAAGGCGATGTTGTCCGCCACGCTCAGGTGCGGGAACAAGGCGTAATCCTGGAACACCATGCCGATGCGCCGGTGCTCGGGCGCCACGGCAAACCCCGGCGACGACATCACCTGCCCTTGCAGCAGGATGCGGCCTTCGCGCAGCGGCTCGAATCCGGCGATGGCGCGCAGCACCGTGGTCTTGCCGCAGCCGCTGGGGCCGAGCAGGCAGGCGATGCTGCCGCGCGCGAGGGTGAAGGACAGGTCGTTGACAACGCGCTGGCTGCCAAAGCCATGGTGGATGCGATCGACCTCGATCACGATATCGGATCGTGCTGGCATGGATGAATTGGAATGCGGGTGGCCTGGCATGCCGAGCATTATATGGACGCAGGCCCTGGATGTCTGTCACATGCGACGCGCCGCCCGGCGTATCCGCATTGCTAGAATGCAGGGCTTGCCCGAAAGCCTGCCGACCGCGCCCCGCCGCCGGGCCTCGCCCTGTCCCGCACCCATACCGACACCCACACCGCTGCCGCATGAGCCTGCTTCGCCCTAGCCGTACCCGCCGCCTGCACCCGCTAGCCTTGGTTGCCGCCCTGGCCGCGCTGCTGATCGCGCTGCCGATCGCGCAGGTGGCTGGCAGCCTGCTCGAGCCCAGCGGCGAGACCTGGCGGCATCTGGCCGACACGGTCCTGGCCGAGTACGTTGGGAATACGCTGTGGCTGCTGGCCGGCGTCTGCGCCGGCGTGCTGCTGGTGGGCGTGCCCACCGCGTGGCTGGTCAGCACCTACCGGTTCGCCGGGCGGGCCTGGCTGGAATGGGCGCTGGTGCTGCCGCTGGCGATGCCGGCCTATGTCATCGCCTACGCTTATACCGATGCCCTGCAGTTCGCCGGCCCGGTGCAAAGCTGGCTGCGCGAGCTGACCGGCTGGCGCGCCCGAGAGTACTGGTTCCCGGATATCCGCTCGCTGGGCGGCGCCATCGTGTTGTTCACGCTGGTGCTCTATCCCTACGTCTACCTGACCGCGCGCGCGGCCTTCCTGCAGCAAACCCTGAACACGCTGGAAGCGGCAAGGCTGCTTGGCCATGGCACCTGGGGCAGCGTCTGGCGCGTGATGCTGCCACTGGCGCGCCCCGGCATCGTGGCCGGCACAGCGCTGGCGCTGATGGAGACGCTGGCCGATTTCGGCACGGTGGCCTACTTCGGCATCCCGACCTTCTCCACGGGCATCTACCGCGCCTGGTTCTCGCTGGGCGACAAGAACGCGGCGGCGCAGTTGTCGGCCTGCATGTTGCTGTTCGTGATCGGCATCCTGCTGGTCGAGCGCGCCAGCCGGGGCCGCGCCCGCGTGCACGGCGGCCAGCGCCGCGCGCCGGCTTACCGGCTGCATGGCTGGCGCGCCGCGCTGGCGCTGCTGGTATGCGTGGTGCCGGTGCTGCTGGGCTTTGCCATCCCGGCGCTGATGCTGTGCAAGATGGCGCTGGCCGAAGGCGACGCGCAGTTCGGCCCGCGCTTTATCGGCCTGGTGCGCAATAGCTTCCTGCTGGCCAGCGTGACCGCGCTGATCGCGGTGCTGGCAGCGCTGGTGATCGGCTATGCCGGGCGCGGCATGGCCGCCGGCCGGGGCTGGCTGCTGCGCGCGCTGACCCGGGTGTGCGGCATGGGCTATGCCCTGCCGGGCTCGGTGGTCGCGGTCGGCGTGCTGGTGCCGGTGGCGCGGCTGGACAACGCCATGTCGGCGTGGCTGCAGCAGCATCTGGGATGGTCGGCCGGGCTCCTGCTGACCGGCGGCATTGCCGCACTGGTCTATGCCTACCTGGTGCGCTTTCTGGGCGTGGCGCTGCAAACCGTCAACGCCGGCCTGGTCAAGATCACGCCGGGCATGGACGCGGCGGCGCGCAGCCTGGGCCACGGCCCCGGCGCCACGCTGCGGCGCGTGCACCTGCCCATGCTGCGCGGCAGCCTGCTGACCGCGGCGCTGATCGTCTTCGTCGACGTCATGAAAGAGCTGCCCGCCACCTTCGTGATGCGGCCGTTCAATTTCGACACGCTAGCCGTGCAGGCATACAACCTGGCCTCCGACGAGCGGCTGGCCGAGGCCGCCACCGCCTCGCTGGTGATCGTGGCAGTGGGCCTGCTGCCGGTGATCCTGCTGTCGCGCTCGATACGGCGGGATGCACGGGAATAGGCCGGTCAAGTCTCCCACGCATTTTCCTAAAGTTCTTCAACGTCTTGCCGATATCCCCCTAGTCCGAAGCTGCGCCCCGGCCCACCGCACCCTTTCTCGCGCGAGCCAGGCGGTCTGCCCCCAACGCTGGCGTGCTTCGCGCCGCACCATGACTGTGCCGGCCGCAATCCTTGCCCGGCATTTGTTCGCAGCGTTTTCAGGGAGTGTTATGCAGCTTCGTTACCGCATGCTCGTGTTCAAGCTGAACCGGATGACCCGGCAAGACCGGATCAGCGCCGTCGAGGAAATCGCCCTGGCGGGCCAACTGGCTGAGCAACTGGAAAAACCGGGCATGGTCGAGCGCCTGGTGGCGGACCTGTTCGATCACGAGAACTCCCATGTCAGGCGCATCGCGCTCAACGCGGTACGGCGCGCGCATGGCTACCGCCAGGCAGATATCTCGCTTGCCCTGCTGCGCAAGCTCGGCGACCCGGAACCTTGGTTGCGCCATGACGCGGCATGGGTGCTCCACGAGGCCGGGCTGGACAGCCCGCACATCCGAGCTGCGCTGCGCCAGCTTGCGGGGCCGGTCATGTTGCCTTACGACATGAACCGCGCCAAGGCCAATCCTTCGGACGCGCTGCTGCACGCCCAGGTACGCGCGCGGCAAGCGCTGGACGTGCTCCTGGCGCGCCAGACCGCGGGCAAGGTGGTGGCCAAGCTGCCGTACGCGGCCGGCACGTTGGGCCACTCGCACAAGAAGCGGCGCGAGCAGCTGCAGGTGACCTTCGAGAAGCACAGGGAGCGCGGCGCGAAGCTGAACTTCCGGCGCCTTGAGCCTGG
Source organism: Cupriavidus sp. PET2-C1 (assembly GCF_054515855.1). Lineage (NCBI taxonomy): Bacteria > Pseudomonadati > Pseudomonadota > Betaproteobacteria > Burkholderiales > Burkholderiaceae > Cupriavidus > Cupriavidus sp. PET2-C1. The sequence goes on along the minus strand of NZ_CM137259.1, from coordinate 1,003,210 downwards.
CGAAGGCGGCGAGAGCAACGCCGCCAAGGGGCCAGGGTCCAAAGCCAGGCCCGTGCCCAAGCCGTAGAAATGGGAAATGGCGGCTCACGCCGCCATCCCCGTCCAGCCGGTCAGGCCGCGCCGGCGTCTTCTTGCTTTCCTACTTGCTGTCTTACTTGTAGCCAGCCTTGTCCGCCAGCTTCTGCGCTTGCGGCTGGTGCTTGCCCAGTTCGGCCACGCTGATCTTGTCCGCCTTGAAGCTGCCCAGCGCTTCCAGCGCCGGATTGCTGATCTTCACGCTTTCCACCACGGGCCACTCGTTGTTGCCATCGGCGAAATAGCGCTGCGCGTCATCGCTGGCCAGGTACTCCAGGAACGCGCGCGCGGAATCCTTGTTGGGCGCATGCTTGAGCATGCCGCCGCCCGAGATGTTCATGTGCACGCCCTGGCTGGCCTGATTGGGCCACAGCACGCCAAGTTTCTCCGCCACGGCCTTGTCCTCGGGCTTGGCCGACTTGAGGATGCGGGCGATGTAGTAGGTGTTGGCCACCGCGATATCGCACTCTCCCGCCGCCACGGCCTTGAGCTGGTCGGTGTCGCCGCCCTTGGGCGCGCGGGCCAGGTTGGCCACCACGCCGCGCGTCCATTGCTCGGTCTTGGCCTCGCCATCATGGGCGATCAGGCTGGACATCAGCGACAGGTTGTACACGTGGCCGCTGGAGCGGATGCACAGCTTGCCCTTCCACTTGGGATCGGCGAGATCTTCGTAGGTCTTGATGTCGCCGGGCTTGACCGCGGCCTTGTTATAGGCGATTACGCGGGCCCGTGCCGAGAAGCCGAACCAGTCGCCGTTCGGGTCGCGGTAGTTGGCGGGGATGCGCGACTCCAGCACGCTCGATTTGAGCGGCGCGAACACGCCCGCCTGCTGGGCCCGCCACAGCCGGCCAATGTCGACGGTGATGAACACATCGGCCGGGCTGTTGGCGCCCTCGCTCTTGATGCGCTCCAGCAGCGGATCTTCCTGGCCTTCGATGCGGTTGATCTTGATGCCGGTCTGCTTGGTGAAGTTGGCGTAAAGCGCTTCGTCGGTCTGGTAGTGGCGCGCGGTGTAAAGGTTCAGCACCTTTTCCTGTGCGTGCGCGGCGAGCGGCAGTGCCAGAACAGCGAGCGCGGCGAGCGCTGTGGCCCGTGGCATCAAGCGGCGGAATTTAGTCATGACTCTCCCCTTCGATGATTGTTGTATGCCGTCCTGACGATGCCATGCATGCATTCTGGACAAGACAAGCTGGAAACAATAATCATTCCCGTTTCGGCAGTCAAGTTACAACGTTGTCATTTTTCTCGCTGCAAGCCCGGGGAGGTAAAAGTGCGGATTGAGACGCTGAAACGCGGACCGGGATGACGGATACCGCCGGGTCTTCGATTGCGCCCGGCGTTATCCGTGCATCACACTTCAGGTACTGGCGCGCTCCACCAATGCCTTCATGGCATCGGCAGGCAACGGCCCATGGCAGGTCCGCTCGCCGCCGGCCTTGCCGACCACCAGCCACACCTTGGCCGGGGCGCCAGCCGGATGCAGCAGCCAGGCTGGCCCATGTCCGCCGCTGGTGGGCGGCAGCCCTTCCAGCACGCCGCTGTTGGCCGACTGCAGCAGCACGGCGCAATCGTTGGCGCTAGCCTGCGTGGCAGAGAGAAAATCCGGATTGGCAAGCACTTCCGGCAGCGCCGTATCGGAGGCGCGCAGGAAGGCATCCACATCGAACTGCTTGCTGGCGCCGGGGCCGGCGCAGGCGGCCAGCAACGCAGCGGCGGCAATGCCAGCAATGGCACCGCAACGGCGCCAGGCCGGCCGGGTCAGGAATGTGGAGATCATGGCGCGCCTCATTGCTTGAGCACGTCGGCGCCCTTGGGCACCGCGAACCGGAAGGTGTCGGCCGGCAGCACGGGATTCTTCTGCATCGCGCTGAAGGTCAGGAGCGTCGTGTTGCCGAAGGCATCACGCAGTTCCATCGCTTCCAGGTTGCCGCTCTTGAAGCCGATGCCGATGCGCTCGAACTGCGTGTCCTTGGCTCTCGGCGTGAGCTCCAGCCACTCCACGCCGTCGCGCGTGGGGCCGTTCTTCACGACAAAGTTCTTTTCCAGGTCATTGCTGCCGAACAGGATCGCGGCTGGGCTGGACCCCAGGGCGCCATCGAGCTTGCGCTCGGTGACCTGGTTGAGGTCCTTGTCGTAGATGTAGAGTGTCTGGCCGTCTGCCTGCAGCAACTGATCGTACGGCTTGACGTAGCGCCAGGTGAACTTGCCAGGGCGCGAAAAAGCGAAGGTGCCGCTGGAGGTGCTGGCCACCTTGAGGCTGTCGCCCTGCCCCTTGACCTGGCGCTGGGTGAATTCGCCCTTGGCGCTCTTCACGCCCGCCACGAAGGCCTGGAGCTGGTCGGTGCCGGCCGCCATGGCCGCCGTCGCTGTCAGCGACAGCATGGCCACCGCAGCGCATGCCGACGCGAGAATGCGGATTCGCATGGTGTTGTCCTTGCTGGGTTGGAGGGTGCGCACCGCCGGGGCGGCTGCACTGCCTGTCCGGTTAGAGCGGTGCGCGGGCGCCGGATTCCGCAACGATGTGCTTCGCACGTAACGGCATGTTACGCGCGACAGCTTATTCTTCCTCGCGGGTGGTGCCTGCCGGGGCCAGTATGTCGCGATTGCCGTTGCCCGACATGGCGGAAACCAGGCCAGCCTTTTCCATGTCCTCCAGCAGCCGCGCGGCACGGTTATAGCCGATGCGCAGGTGGCGCTGCACCAGGGAGATCGAGGCGCGGCGGTTCTTCAGCACCACGTCGACAGCCTGGTCGTAGAGCGGATCGGCCTCGCCGCCGCCGCCAATGCCGGCGCCACCGCCCATGCCATCGCCGCCCAGGTCGCCCTCGGCCACGCCGCCTTCGAGAATCCCCTCGATGTAGTTGGTCTCGCCGCCTTCCTTGAGCTTTTCGACCACGCGGTGCACTTCATCGTCGGAGACAAAGGCGCCGTGAACGCGGATCGGCACGCCGGTGCCCGGCGCCAGGTAGAGCATGTCGCCCATGCCGAGCAACGCTTCCGCGCCCTGCTGGTCGAGGATGGTGCGCGAATCGATCTTGCTGCTGACCTGGAAGGCGATGCGGGTCGGCACGTTGGCCTTGATCAGGCCGGTAATCACGTCGACCGACGGACGCTGCGTGGCCAGCACCAGGTGGATGCCGGCGGCGCGGGCCTTCTGCGCGATGCGCGCGATGAGCTCTTCCACCTTCTTGCCCACCACCATCATCAGGTCGGCCAGCTCGTCGATCACAATCACGATCATCGGCAGCTTCTCGAGCGGCTCGGGTGCGTCCGGGGTCAGGCTGAACGGGTTGGGAAGCTTTTCCTCGCGTGCGGCGGCTTCGTCGATTTTCTTGTTGTAGCCGGCCAGGTTGCGCACGCCCAGCTTGCTCATCAGCTTGTAGCGCCGCTCCATCTCGCCGACCGCCCAGTTCAGGGCGTTGCCGGCCTGGCGCATGTCGGTCACCACCGGGCACAACAGATGCGGGATGCCTTCGTAGACGCTCATCTCCAGCATCTTCGGGTCGATCAGGATCAGCCTGACCTGCTCGGCCTTGGCCTTGTAAAGCAGGGACAGGATCATGGCGTTGATGCCAACCGACTTGCCGGAGCCGGTGGTGCCCGCCACCATGCAGTGCGGCATCTTGGCCAGATCCGCCACCATGGGCTTGCCGGCGATGTCCTTGCCCAGCGCCATCGTGAGGTTGGACGCGCTCTCGTTGTAGACCTGCGAGCCGAGGATCTCGGACAGCCGCACCGTCTGGCGCTTGGGGTTGGGCAGTTCCAGGCCCATGTAGATCTTGCCGGGGATGGTTTCCACCACCCGGATGGAGACCAGCGACAGCGATCGCGCCAGGTCGCGCGCCAGGTTGACCACCTGGCTGCCCTTGACGCCGGTGGCCGGCTCGATCTCGTAGCGGGTGATGACCGGGCCCGGGTAGGCCGCCACCACCTTGACCTCGACACCGAAGTCCTTGAGCTTCTTCTCGATCAGGCGCGAGGTGAATTCCAGCGTTTCGGCGCTGACGGTTTCCTGGTGCGTGGGGATGGGGTCCAGCAGCGCCAGCGGCGGCAGGTCGGAGTCCTGGATATCGGCGAACAGCGGCTGCTGCTTCTCGCGCTCCACGCGTTCGTGCTTGGGCACCGCCTGGGGCCGCACGATCTGCACCGGCGTGGCCTCCTCGATCTTGACCCGCTGCACTTCCACGGTTTCGGTGCGCACGACCTTGGCCGCCTCGCCGATGATGCGGTCCTGCTTGCTTTCGCGGCGCGCCTTGAAGCCGAGGAAGAGCGTCTCGACGAAGCCGCCCACGTGCTCGGCCACCGACAGCCACGAGAAATGGAAGAACAGCGACAGGCCGATGGCCAGCGTCAGCAAGAGCAGCAGCGTGGCGCCGGTAAAGCCAAGCGCCATCTGCATCCAGCCACCGAGCAGGTCGCCCAGCACGCCGCCCGGGGCGCGTGGCAGCGCGGCGCGCAGCGGATACATGCGGATGGCCTCCAGGCCCATGCTGGCGGTCAGCGACAGGCCAAAGCCGATCCAGCTCACCACCAGGCCCTGCCGGGCCTCGCCGTTGCGCTCGGGCAGCTCGGCGGTCAGCGCACGCCAGCCGCGCCAGCAGCGGCGCACCAGCAACACCGCCCACCAGTAGGCGGAGAAGCCGAAGATGAAGAACAGCACATCGGCCATCCAGGCGCCCACGCGGCCGCCAAGGTTGTGGATGTCGGCCACCTGGTTGGCGTGCGACCAGCCGGGGTCCGCCTTGCTGTAGCTGGCCAGGATGCAGACGAAGGCCAATGTGACCGCCAGCAACAGGAACCAGCGCACTTCGCCCAGCAGCTTGCCGATGCGCGAGGGCAGCGCGGAAGGATCGGTACGTGTTGTGGTAGTAGCTCGGGCCATGCCTTGGGTCTGGGTTGCCGTGTGAAGATTGGTTTGCCGGCCATTTTAACCTTGGCCGGGGCTATCGCTCTCATTGGAATTTGCAACAGTGAGCAAACGCCGGTCCACTTATAATGCTGGTTTCGATTCACGCTGGTGCGCATCAAGGCGCACCAGCCACAGGAAAGCATCATGGCCAAACACGCAAAAGTGCTGATTCTCGGTTCCGGCCCCGCCGGCTATACCGCCGCCGTCTATGCGGCCCGCGCCAACCTGCAGCCGGTGCTGATCACCGGCTTGGCCCAGGGTGGCCAGCTGATGACCACCACCGACGTGGAAAACTGGCCCGCCGACGCCAACGGCGTGCAAGGCCCGGAACTGATGCAGCGCTTCCTGGAGCATGCCGAACGCTTCAACACCGAAATCATCTTCGATCACATCCATACCGCGAAGCTGACCGAACGCCCGATCCGCCTGGTGGGCGATGCCGGTGAATACACCTGCGATTCGCTGATCATCGCCACCGGCGCCTCGGCCCAGTACCTCGGCCTGCCGTCGGAAGAGCTGTTCATGGGCCGTGGCGTGTCGGCCTGCGCCACCTGCGACGGTTTCTTCTACAAAAACCAGGAAGTGGCCGTGGTCGGTGGCGGCAACACCGCCGTGGAAGAAGCCCTCTACCTCTCGCAGATCGCCAGCAAGGTGACCGTGCTGCATCGCCGCGACAAGTTCCGCGCCGAGCCGATCCTGGTCGACCGCCTGCTGCAGCGCGAGAAGGAAGGCCGCGTGGAAATCCGCTGGAACTCCGTGCTGGAAGAAGTGACCGGCGACGACTCCGGCGTGACGGGCCTGAAGGTGCGCAACGTGAACACCAACACGGTCGAAGACCTCAAGCTGGCGGGCGTGTTCGTGGCCATCGGGCACAAGCCGAACACCGACCTGTTCGAAGGCCAGCTCGAGATGCGCAACGGCTATATCGTCACCAAGAGCGGCCTGGCCGGCGATGCCACGGCCACCAGCATCCCGGGCGTGTTCGCGGCCGGCGACGTGCAGGACCACATCTATCGCCAGGCGATCACCAGCGCCGGCACGGGCTGCATGGCAGCCCTGGATGCACAGCGCTACGTCGAAGCCCTGCAGTAAAGGGACTAAGACGGAAGGCTCAGGCCGGGCTTGCCCGGCCTTTGTCTTTTTCAAGCCGGTGATGCCGCCGCGCGCGCCAGCCGCGCCACGCCCTGCCACCCTATAATCACGCCGAGCACCCCGGAGACACGCCATGACGCACGGCGCCAGAAAGCCCACCAAACCCGCCAAGCCCGCCCCTCCCGCCGCCAGCCCGCCCAAGCGTTTCGGCCTGACCGACCTGTCCGGCTTGCGCGACTCCCTCAAGGCCGACACCGAGCGGCGCGAAGCCGAGCGCCGCGCGGCGGACGAAGCGGCGCAGCGCGCCCGCGAAGAGGCCGACGTATTCCGCAGCAGCGTAGGCAACGTCAACACCCTGCGCGACCGCAACCGCGTCACTCCCGCACCCCGCCGCCCGGCGCCCGTGCCGGTACAAACCCAGCTGGACGACAAAGCCGTGCTGGCCGCATCGCTTTCCGACGAATTCGACGTCGAGAGCCTGCTCGATACCGACGAAACTTTGTCGTTCCGCCGCCCCGGCATCGGCATGGACGTGGTCAAGAAGCTGCGCCGCGGCGAATGGGTGCCCCAGGACAAGATCGACCTGCACGGCCTGCGCAGCGAAGAAGCGCGCGAGGCACTGGCTGAGTTCGTGCGGCGCTCGGTCAAGCGTGGCGTGCGCTGTGTGCGCGTGATCCACGGCAAGGGCAACGGCTCGCCGGACAAGACGCCCGTCCTGAAAGGCAAGGTGCGCAGCTGGCTGGTACAGAAGGAAGAAGTGCTGGCCTTCGTGCAGGCACGCGGCGCCGAGGGCGGCGCCGGCGCGCTGATGGTGCTGCTGCGCCAGCCGCACGCCTGAGACGGCGCGCTCGATGCATCTGCCGCTCGATCTCCTGATGGGGCGGTTGCCCCTGATCCTGCATGTCATGGAAGTGGTGGGCGTGCTCGCCTTTGCCGTCTCCGGCGTGGTCGATGCGCGCAAGCAGCGCTTCGATGCCGTGGGCACCTTCGTGGTGGCGTTCGCCACCGCCTTCGGCGGCGGCACGGTGCGCGACGTGCTGCTGGACCGCCGCCCCTTCTACTGGGTCGACCACGAAGGCTATGTGATCTTGATCTTCGTGATGTCGCTCGGCGCGTCGTTCGTGCTGCGGGTGGTCAGCCGGGTGGCGTCCGAGCGCACCATGATCACGGCCGATGCGATCGGCCTGGGGCTGTTTTCGGTCACCGGCACATCGCTCGCGCTGGTGGCGCAGATGACGCCGACCGTGGCGGTCATGATGGGCATCATCTCTTCGGTGTTCGGTGGCGTGGTACGCGACGTGTTGTGCAACGAGGTGCCGATGATCCTGCGGGACCGCTCGCCCTATGCCACCTGCGCCTTCGTCGGCTGCTGTGTCTATGTTGGCCTGACCTGGCTGCAGGCCGAGCAGGAACTGGCCCTGCTGGCGGGCGCCATCACCATCACGGCGGCGCGCCTGCTGTGCGTGCGCTTCGACTGGAAGTTGCCTAGCTAGGCCGTGCCGGGCCAGGCAACAACGCCGGCGGGCAATCCAGGCGCCCCCTCCCGTGGGATCGCCCGGCTTGCCCGCCGGCGCTTGAACGCTAAAAAGACCTGAGCGCCCGAATGCTTAAACGGCGGCTTCGTCCTGCTCGCCGGTGCGGATACGGATCACGCGCTCGATCTCGGTCACGAAGATCTTGCCGTCACCGATCTTGCCGGTGTGCGCTGCCTTGACGATGGCGTCCAGCACGGTGTCGAGCTGGTTCTCGGCAACCACGACCTCGATCTTGATCTTGGGCAGGAAGTCGACCACATACTCAGCACCGCGATACAGCTCGGTATGCCCCTTCTGGCGGCCAAAGCCCTTCACCTCGGTTACCGTCAGGCCGGTCACGCCGACGTCAGCCAGCGCCTCGCGCACTTCGTCCAGCTTGAACGGTTTGATGATGGCGGTAATCTGCTTCATATTGGCCCCTTATATAGTCGTTGGTTAGTGAGAGATTTTAGCCTGCCTGCCGGCAGCGGGATGTGGCCTGCCGCACCACGCCATTTCCGGTAGACTCAACCGTCGCCCCACCCGTATCTCCGCGGGCGCGGCGTGATCAGCCATAGCAGCCTATCAGCCATGCCGGAACAAGGGCGCCGCCCGAGGGCAGCGCCGATGATGAGCAAATCTAGCGCAATGCAGTCTGAATCTTTCAAGCCCGGCTCCGGCCAGCCTGACGCGGCCACCCCGGGGGCGGCTGCGGCACAAGGCCGGCAGGAACACGAGCGGATAGAGAATTATCGCACGCAGATCGTTTTCGATCTGTCCGAGCTGCCCGAGGCCGAGTGGGACACCCTGGTGGCGGCCCAGCCCGGGGCCACGCCGTTCCTGCGCCACGCCTTCCTGCACGCCATGCATGCCAGCGGCAGCGCCTGCGACGAGACCGGCTGGAGCCCGCGCTACCTGACGCTATGGGCGCCGCGCGCCGAGGGTGGCGAGCGCCTGGCGGCGGCCATGCCGCTGTACGCGAAGTCGCACTCCTACGGGGAATACGTGTTCGACTGGGCCTGGGCCGACGCCTACGCGCAGCATCGCCTGCCCTACTACCCCAAGCTGCTGTCCGCGCTTCCCTTCACGCCCGTGCAGGGTGCGCGGCTGCTGGCCGAGGACGAAGACGCGCGCCGCTGCCTGCTGCAATGTGCGCTGGCGGTGGCGCAGCAAAGCCAGCTGTCCTCCCTGCACGTGCTGTTTCCCGACGAGCACGAGGCCGCGCTGATGGAAGACGCCGGCATGCTGATGCGCCACGGCGTGCAGTTCCACTGGACCAACCCGGGCTATGAGAGCTTCGAAGCGTTCCTGGCCACGCTTTCGCAAAAGAAACGCAAGAACATCCGCGCCGAACGGCGCCGCGTGGCCGATGCCGGCATCACCTTCCGCCAGTTGCGGGGGCCCGAGATCGACGAGGCGCAATGGCGCTTTTTCAACCGCTGCTACCGGCAAACGTACCGCGAGCACCATTCCACGCCCTACCTGAACCTGGATTTCTTCCAACGCATCGGCGCCGCCATGCCGGAGAACCTGCTGCTGGTGGTGGCCGAGCGTGCCGGCCAGCCGATTGCCGCGTCCCTGGTGGTCTATGACGACGATCCGGCGCGCAGCACCCTGTTCGGGCGCTACTGGGGCGCGCTCGAGCACCACCCCTGCCTGCATTTCGAGACGGCTTACTACCAGCCGCTGGAGTTTTGCATAGCCCAGGGCATCCGCACCTTCGAAGGCGGCGCCCAGGGCGAGCACAAGATGGCGCGGGGCTTCCTGCCAGTGGCGACGCGCTCAGCCCACTGGCTGGCGCACCCGTCCTTTGCCGATGCCGTGGAGCGTTTCCTGGTGCGCGAGCGCCAGGGCATCGATGCCTACCTGGACGAGCTCAACGACCGCACGCCGTTCGCACGCAGCTAGGGCGGCTTGCCCGGCGTGGGTCTAGCGCCACATGCGCCGCAGTGTGTTATCGCCCAGCATGTAGTGGTGGAACAGCGCCGCGATGGCGTGCAGCCCGATCACCGTGTAGAAGGCGGTGCCCAGTGTGCCGTGGACTTCCTCCAGGGTCTCTTTCAGGTCCTTGCTTTGCGCCACCAGCGAGGGCAGCTCGATGCCCAGGCCTGGCACCGTCAGCAGGTGGCCACCGGCGTTGAGGGCCAGCAGGCCCAGCACGGGCTGCGCGAAAATGAACAGATAGAGCGCAAGGTGCATGGCACTGCCGAGCAGCTGCATCCAGCGCGGACCGGGCTCGGGCGCCGGCGCGCCGCGCACCAGGCGCCACAGCAGGCGCGGCACCGCCAGGATGAGCACCAGCGCGCCAGCCCATGTGTGCACCGACATCGACAACGCCCGGGAAGCGCTGCCCTTGGGCAGAAAACCCTTGAGCTCGATCGCCGCGTACGCGGTGGCTATCAGCAGGAACACTGCCCAGTGGAAGAACACCGCCGGGCCGGAATACCGTGCCATGGCGGACGGCGTCGAATAGGTAGCGGACATGGGATTTGGCAGTTTGCCTGCCGAGTTGTTCTGTGATTGAAGCTTAACCCACCGGCTTTATGGCGTCTTTGGTTTCCATCAAGCCTGGCGCAACAAAAAACCCCGCCGCAGCGGGGTCTTTTCAGCATCGGTTCAGCCACACGCCGGAATCAGGCATGACTGACCTTGGATGCCGGAGCTTACTTGGTGTAGTTCGCCACGCCGTCGGTGATTTCCTTGTGGGCTTCTTCAATGCCGGCCCAGCCTTCCACCTTGACCCACTTGCCTGCCTCGAGTGCCTTGTAGTTCTCAAAGAAGTGCTTGATCTGGTCCAGCAGGTTCTGCGGCACGTCCGACAGGCCCTTCATGAAGGCGGTGGCGGGCGACAGCTTGTCCAGCGGCACGGCGACCAGCTTGGCATCCACGCCCGACTCATCGGTCATCTTGAGCATGCCCAGCGCGCGGCAGCGCACCACTGCGCCGGCCAGGATCGGGAACGGCGAGAGCACCAGCACGTCGACGGGGTCGCCGTCGCCCGACAAGGTCTGGGGAATGAAGCCGTAGTTGGCCGGGTAGCGCATGCCCGTGCCGATGAAACGGTCGACGAAGAGCAGGCCGGTTTCCTTGTCGGCTTCGTACTTCACCGGATCGCTCTGGGCGGAGATTTCGATGATGACGTTGAAATCGTTCGGGATGTCCTTGCCGGGGGAAACGAGGTTGAAGCTCATGCTTGCTCTCCAGATGCCTGTGTTTGAGGATGGCGGGCATTATAGCGTTTCGAAGCTGACCCAGGCCTGACGCGGCGCGTGCCTTGCGCGTCTCGCGCCGTGAGTGATAATGGCGGATTGTCCGAAAGTCGCATCGACAGGCGCACTGCCAGCCACAACCTGGCAGTCGCATCCAGCCGGAGCCATCCAATGCACGCCCAGCACTTCGTTGCCAACCGCCTGATCGCGCCGGACTCCGGCTTGCGCATCAAGGTATTCGACCCATCCAGCGGCGAGCCTTTCGCCGAAATCGCCCGCGGCAACGCGGTCGACATCAACGTGGCCGTCCACGCCGCGCGCCAGGCCGCCGACGGCGCCTGGGGCGCGATGGCGCCCGCCGAGCGCTCCCGCCTGCTCAACCGCGTGGCGCTGACGCTGATCGAACACGAAACCGAGCTCGCCGCGCTGGAAGCGCGCGATACCGGCAAGCCCCTGCGCCAGGCCACCGCCGACGCGCGCGCCGTGGCGCGCTACTTCGAGTTCTACGCCGGCGCGGTCGACAAGCTGCACGGCCAGACCATCCCCTACCAGCCCGGCTTTACCGTGCTGACCGTGCGCGAGCCGCATGGCGTGACCGGCCACATCATCCCGTGGAACTACCCGCTGCAGATCTTCGGGCGCAGCGTGGGCGCGGCGCTGGCCACGGGCAATGCCTGCGTGGTCAAGCCCGCCGAAGACGCCTGCCTGTCGCTGCTGCGCGTGGCGGAACTGGCGGCCGAGGCCGGCCTGCCCGAGGGCGCGCTGAACATCGTCACCGGCTACGGCCATGAAGCCGGCGCCGCGCTGGCGCGCCACACCGGCATCAACCATATCTCCTTCACCGGCTCGCCGCAGACCGGCAAGCTGATCGCGCAGATGGCAGCCGAGCACCACGTGCCGGTCACGCTGGAGCTCGGCGGCAAGTCGCCCCAGATCGTCTTTGCCGATGCGGACATCGACGCGCTGGTGCCGGTCATCGTCAACGGCATCGTGCAAAACGCGGGCCAGACCTGCTCGGCCGGCAGCCGCGTGCTGGTGGAACGCCCGCTTTACAACGCCGTGCTCGACCGCCTGGCCACGGTGTTCGAGTCCTTGCGCGTAGGGCCGTCGGAGCTGGACCTGGAATGCGGCCCGCTGATCAACCGCAAGCAGCAGCAGCGCGTCTGGGATTTCGTCTCCGACGCGCAGCACGCCGGCATTACCGCCATGGCGCAAGGCCAGATCGTGGCGCAAGCGCCGGAGTCCGGCTATTACCAGGTGCCGATGCTGTTCCGCGACGTGCCGCCCACGCACCGGCTGGCGCAGGAAGAAGTGTTTGGCCCGCTGCTGGCGGCCACGCCGTTCGACACCGAGGCCGAAGCCATCGCGCTCGCCAACGGCACGCCCTATGGCCTGGTCGCCGGCATCTGGACCCGCGATGGCGCGCGCCAGCTGCGCCTGGCGCACAAGCTGCGCGCGGGCCAGGTCTTTATCAATAACTACGGTGCCGGCGGCGGGGTAGAGCTACCGTTTGGCGGCAGCGGGCAGTCAGGCTACGGCCGCGAGAAGGGCTTCGAAGCCCTGTACGGATTCACCACACTGAAAACCATCGCCATTCAACATGGGTAATATCAACTTCCTGTCCGTCGCCTTCGCCATTTTCTTCTTCTGGATGGCGTGGCACGTCAGAAACAAACGCGCCACCAACCCCTCGGCCATGCCGCGCCTGCAGGTCTTCAAGCGCAAATGGGGCGACACCGTGGGTGACCGCGTGCACTGGTGCCTCTACGTGGCGCTGCCCTTCCTGCTCGCGCTGATGATGGTCGCCAACGCGCTGCGCGGCCGCGGCCCGTTCTCGCACTAAGGCATTCGCCCGGACACAGCAGACGTTTTTCCGGCGCCGCACGCGGCAAGCGGCGCCTACCCAGCGGTATCGTGCAACCAGAAAAATAGATCCATGTAGATCTACAGATCCAAGAGGAGACAGCATGACAACAACCGCAGTACACTCCGGCGCCGCCGACCCCGCGTTCGAGGATGCCACCTACCGCAAGGTGACCTTGCGCCTGGTGCCGTTCCTGTTGCTTTGCTACGTGGTGGCGTACCTGGACCGCGTCAACGTCGGCTTCGCCAAGCTGCAGATGCTCGGCGACCTGAAGTTCAGCGAGACCATCTACGGCCTCGGCGCGGGCATCTTCTTCATCGGCTACTTCCTGTTCGAAGTGCCCAGCAACGTGATCCTGCACAAGGTCGGCGCGCGCATCTGGATCGCGCGGATCATGATCACCTGGGGCGTGATCTCGGCGGCGATGATGTTCGTCACCACGCCGACCATGTTCTACGTGCTGCGCTTCCTGCTGGGCATTGCCGAGGCCGGCTTCTTCCCCGGCATCATCCTCTACCTGACCTACTGGTACCCGTCGCACCGGCGCGGGCGCACCACCACCTATTTCATGACCGCGATCGCGCTCTCCGGCGTGATCGGCGGACCGCTGTCGGGCTGGATGATGCAATCGTTCGACGGCCGCAACGGCTGGTCCGGCTGGCAATGGATGTTCCTGCTCGAAGGCATCCCGTCGGTGCTGGTGGGACTGGTGGTGCTGGCCTACCTGGACGACCGCATCGTCCACGCCAAGTGGCTGAGCAACGAAGAGAAGGCCCTGCTCCAGCGCAACATCGCCAATGAGGATATGCACAAGGAAGACGCGCCAATCGGCAAGGTGATGTCCAGTCCGCGCGTGTGGCTGATGAGCGCGATCTACTTCAGCTTCGTGATGGGCCTGTATGGCGTCAGCTTCTGGCTGCCCACCATCATCAAGCAGACCGGCGTGAAGAGCCCGCTGGACATCGGCCTGCTCACCGCCATCCCCTACGGCTGCGCGGTGGTCGGCATGGTGCTGGTGGCCTATAGCGCCGACCGCACCCGCGAACGCCGCTGGCATATCGCCGTTCCCGCGCTGCTGGGCGCAGTTGGCCTGGTGCTGTCGGTGCAATGGCACAACAATACCGTGCTGGCACTGCTCGGCCTGACGCTGGCCACCATCGGCATCCTGACCACCCTGCCGCTCTTCTGGAGCCTGCCGACCGCCTTCCTCGCTGGCACGGGCGCGGCCGCGGGGATTGCGCTGATCAACTCGCTGGGGAATCTGGCCGGGTTCATCAGCCCGTACGCGGTGGGCTGGTTGAAAGACATGACGCAGAGCACGGACTCCGGGATGTACTTGCTGGCGGCGTGCCTGGTGGTGGGTGCGGCACTGACGCTGTCGGTGCCGGCGCGGATGGTGAACAAGTAGGAGAATGACGGCGAGCGCCACATCGAGCGCCCGCCCTCTCCCCCGGCCCCTCTCCCACAAGTGGGAGAGGGGAGCCAACCATCGGCAAGATCAACCAACTGTGGTAGCCGTGTGAAGCGCCCGAAGGGCGGGCCACACCCCAACGCGATGCGAAGCGAGCCGTCAAGGTGTACCAAGGCCGTATGGGGCGCCTCGGGATTCGGCGAAAAGAGCGGAAAAGAGGGACCCATGTCTGAGCATCGCCTTAAGGCGATGCGAGTTTGGGTCCCGGCCGCTCTTTTCGCCGAATCCCGAGGGGTAGTCGCCCCATCCGGCGCGCCTTTTTTGCCTACTTTTTTGGCAAGACAAAAAAGTAGGTCGCCGCCCCGCAGGGGTGGTGAAACTGCAGTTGAAGTTGCAGTTGAAGTTAAGCAGTTGAAGTTGATTTTGCAGTTGCCTTCAAGCACCCCCCCCACCCGCATCCTCCCCAAGCATCTGCGCGACCGACCCCGCCATCCCGACAGCCCGCTCACCCAGCAAATGCTGCAACGTAGTGAGCAGCTCGTCCTCGTTATACGGCTTACCCAAATAAACATTCACCCCGATCTCGGCCGCATAACGCCGATGCTTCTCCGCCGTGCGCGAAGTGATCATCACCAACGGCATATGCGCAGTCCGGCTATCCGCCCGCACATTGCGCGTCAGGTCAAAGCCATCCATATGCGGCATCTCGATGTCGACCAGCATCGCGTCCGGCATCACCTCCTGCAACTGCCGCAACGCGTCCACGCCATCGCGCGCCAGCACCACCTGGTAGCCAGCCCGCGTCAGCAAGCGATGCGTGACCTTGCGCACGGTCAGTGAGTCGTCGACCACCATGACGGTCGGCTGCGTGGCCAGCCCTTGCACCGGGGCCGCGCCGCCTGGCGAGAACTCGGCCACCGCGCCCAGCGTCGGCTGCTGCGCCAGCTGGGGCAGATGCGGCAGAGCGGCAAGCTGCGGACGGGCCAGCTCGCCGCGCTCGCGCACGAAGCGCTGCGCCAGCACCACCGGGTTGTAGATCAGCACGATCTCGCCATCGCCAAGCGTGGTCGCGCCGGCAATGCCCTCGAGGCGTGCCAGGTGCGGGCCGATGTGCTTGACCACCACTTCGCGGTTGCCGATGACTTCGTCCACGTGCACGGCGATGCGCTCGACACCGCTGCGCACCACCACCACTGGCGAATACTTCTTGCCTGCGGCTACCGCCGGCGTTTCTTCCAGCAGCGTGCCGAGGTAGTGGAACGGCACGGCGCCGCCGGGCGCGTCGAGGCTGCCCTGGTTGTACGCTTCGAGCAGGCCTTGCGAGCGCAGCTGCTGAACCTGATCGATCATGCCGCTGGGGATGGCGAAGGGCCGCCCGCCCAGCGTGACCAGCAGCACTTGCGTAATGGCGGTCGTCAGCGGCAGGTGCACGGTAAAGCGGGTGCCCTGCCCGGATTGCGTGACCAGCGCGATGCGCCCGCCCAGCGCCACCGTTTCGGCGCGCACCACATCCATGCCGACGCCGCGCCCCGCCAGCTCCGACACCGTATCCGCGGTGCTGAAGCCCGGGGCGAAGATCATCTCGGTGAGGCGGGCATCGCCCGCGTCATCGTCCGGCGCCAGCAGCTCGCGCTCGATGGCGCGCGCGCGGATGCGTACGAGGTCCAGGCCGCCGCCGTCGTCCACGAAGTGCAGCACCACTTCATTGCCTTCTTGCTGCACTTCCAGTGTGAGCGCGCCGGTGGCGGGCTTGCCCGCGGCGCGGCGCACGTCGGCGGACTCGATGCCGTGCACAACGGCATTGCGGATCAAGTGCTCGATCGGTCCGGCCATGCGGTCCAGCACGGAGCGGTCGACCTCCACGGTGCCGCCCTTGATCAGCAGGCGCACTTCCTTGCCGGTCTCGCTGGCGGCCTGGCGCGCCACGCGATACAAACGCTCGGCCAGCGCGTCGAACTGCACCATACGCGCCTGCATCAGGCTACGCTGCAAGCCACGCGTGAGGCGCGCTTGCGCGTCGAGGTCGCCGGCGGCGCGGTCGAAGCCGCGCTGCAGGTTTTGCTCGACGGTGGCCACGTCGTTGACCGACTCGGCCATCATCCGCGTCAGCTCCTGGAAACGCGTGAAGCGATCGAACTCGAGCGGATCGAACTCGACCGTGTGCTGGGCATCGGCGGTGCGCGAGGCCATCTGCGACTCGGCCTGGATCTCGATCTCGCGCAACTGGCCGCGCAAGCGCGCCACGTTGTCGTTGAGCTCACCCAGGTAGCTGCGCATCGCGTCGAGCTCGCTCTCCAGCCGCGCGCGCGTCGCGCCGACTTCGCCGGCATCGGTGATCAGCGTATCGAGGGTGCGGGCCTGCACCCGCACCAGCGCGCGCTGGCGTTCGACGGCATCGGTGGCGGGGGCCAGCGCAGCGCCCATTGCGGGCACCGGCAGGGGTGTCCCAACCGGCCGCATGGGCGCACTGGGCAGCCACGGCTGCACCGTGGCGGGCGACGCGGCGTGGCTGGCAACGCCGGCTTGCGGCGCGTCTTGCACAAGCTCGGGTGCGGCTGCGGGTGCGGCCGGAACCGGCGCCGCGTCCGGCGCGCTGTTCTGCCCGCTCATGGTGTTGATCAGCTCGGGATCGTCCACCGGCAGCAGGCGGCCGGCCTGCAGCGCCTCGCTATGCGCGAGGATGCGGTCGTACCAGGCGTACAGGCGCACGAACAAGAGCGGCCCCACGCGATCGGCGCGCACGGCGGCATCGAGCAGGGTTTCCATTTCGTGGGCGGCCTGGCCCAGCGCCATGGCGCCAGCCATCCGGGCGCTGCCCTTGAGCGTGTGCAGCGCGCGCAGGATCAGGCCGGCGTGGCTGGCATGCTCGCCATCGCCGCAGGCGGTCTCCCAGCCACGCAGCAGCTTGCCCAGCTCCGGCAGGCTGCCGTGCGCTTCTTCCAGGAAAATCTCGACGAGCGCCGGATCGGGGGCTTCCTCGGCAACCTCGGCGACCGCGGCGACCTCGGTGGCTTGCTCGTGCGGCATATCCGCGGCACCCGGGGCAGCTTGGGCTTGCACCGCATGCAGTGGCGTGACGGTGGCGTCGTGCAGCATGCCGGCATTGGCCGCGCCGGGCAGCTTGCCGAACAGCAGCGCAACCGGCGCGTCCTCAAGCTCGGCCAGCAGTTCCACCGCCGGCAGCGCCAGGCGCGGGCGCACCATGGCGCGCTCGCCAAGCTCCAGCAGGCTGCGGCAGAGCGCGTCATCGGCGGCAGGCCAGATGCCCGCGGCAAACTGGTGCAGCATGCCGCGCACGCGCTCCACCGCCTGCTCCAGCAAGCGGAAGTCGCCCGGGTGCATCGCCACCGGGTGCGCGCCGAGCTGCAGCATCAGGCGTTCAAGCGCCTCGGCAATGGCGCGTACCGGCTCCAGGCCGACCGTGGAAGCGCTGCCTTGCAAGGTATGCGCAACACGCAGCGCCAGCTCGCTCGGGCAGGGACGGCCCTCGTGGCGCCACTCGGAGAGATCGGTGGCGAACTGGCGGATGAGGTCGTCGGCTTCCTGCAGGTAGACGTTGTAAAGCGGCAGGCTGATGCGCACCGGGCCGATCAGCTTGAAGTGGTCGTTATCCTCGGCTGGCGTGCTGGCAAAGCGGAAAGGAATGACCTTGGCATCCCCGGCTGCGGCGTTGTCTGCTTCGGCCTCGGCCGGGTGCCCTGCATCCTGCGCCGGGGGCTGGATCCCTGGCATGGGTTCCAGGTCCATCCCCGATTGTGCTTCTGGCACCGGCTCGTCGCCGGGCTGCGCCACCACCAGCTCAATCCCGGCTGCCTGCACCGGCACGGTCACCGCTTCGGCGATGTGCTCCGGCTCGGGCTGCTCACCCGCGCGCACAGACTGCGCCGCGGCCAGCAGGCCGGTGGCATCGTGCGCGGCATGGGCATCGCCGCGCAGTGCGCTCACCCAACCAGACAGCTCATCGTGCGCACGCAACAGCAAGTCCAGCAGGGCCGGCGCCGGGGCGCGGGCCTCGGCAATCCAAAGGTTCATCACCTGCTCGATTGCCCAGGCTGCTTCGCCATAGCGATGCAGGCCGACCATCCGGCTGGATCCCTTGAGCGTATGAAAGGCGCGACGCAGGCGGCTGATGGTATCGGCATCCGCCAGGGCGGGAAGGCCGCCGCCGAGATCATTGGCGACCTCGCCCAGCACCTCGACCGCTTCGGTCAGGAAGATATCCAGCAGTTCGGCGTCGATGGCGGCGGTATCGGCCGCGGCGGGCATGGCTGCCGCGGGCGCGGGCGTGCCGGGCGCGCTGGCCGGCAGCGCCTCGGCCAGGGCCACCACCAGGCGCTCGGCCGCGCCGTGGGAGCCGGCGAGCCAGGCATTGAACTGCGTAGTGGCTTCGCCGGCCTGGCGGCGCAGGCCAGCTGCGTCGTCGATGGCGGCCTGCTCGTTCATCGCCTGCAGTGCCGCGCGCAGCGCCTTCACTTCGGGCGCGTCGGCGGCGGCCGGATGGCGCATCGCCTCGTTGGCCGCCGCGCGCGCCTTGGCTAGCAGCGTCGCGTGGGAAGCCGCGCCGCCCGGCTCGTCTTGCGCGGTAACGTCGACAGCATCGGCATGCGTGTCCCCCGATGCGGCACGGCCAAATGCCAGCGCATCGATAAAGGCGTGCACAACACCCAGCTCGCCGGCAATCGCGGCAAGGCGGCCAGCGCGCTCGCTCACCGCGTCGGCAGCGCTGGCAGGCTCGCCTGCATCCTGCGTGGCGCGGGCGCCGGCCAGCCATTCCAGCGCTGGCATCACGCGCTCCAGCGCCGCCGCTACCGCAAGCGCGTCGGCCTGCAGTGCTTCCGGCAGCGCGCCGGCCTCGCGCAAGCCATCCAGCGTGCCGGCGAGTGCCGCGAACGCGCGTTCGGCGTCGCGCAGGTGCGCGCCGGCTTCGGCGCGGGCCGCATCGCGGTCGTAGGCATCGAGCCAGGATTCGCCGCTGTCGAGGTGGCCGCGCAGCTGTGCGACTGCCGCCTCGCGCACGCGTTGCGTGCGCGCCTGGTCCACCATTTGCGCGAGCCAGCGCGGCGCTTGCGCACCGGGCTCGCCACGCTCGTGCGCGCCAAGGTACGAGGTCAGTTCATCGCAACGCCGCGCGAACTCGGCCGCCGCCGCGTGCCCGGTGCTGCCATGCACGCGCCATGGCTGCGCCAGTGTCCGCCCCAGGAACAAGGCAATGGCGCTGGCGCCAAAGGGATCTTCGGCATCGGGGCGGACCCGCAGCGCGGCATCCAGGCAGCGCAGCAGCGCCGGCTGGGCCAGCGGCTGCGCGGCTTCGGCCAGCACCGCGAGCGCGTTATGCCATTCACCGTGATCCGGGCCAGCGGCAGCGGCCCGCTCGAGCGCGGTCGCCGCCTGCTGCAGGTTGCGGGTGTCGATCGGGTCGAGCCAGCCGTAGTAGCGCACGCGGAAGTCGGCATGCACGGCGGCATGCGCCGCGTCGATGCGGAAGGCTTGCAGGCATTCGCGAATGGCGGAGCGCAGCACCAGCACGGGCGCGCTTTGCGGTTCGTCCGCGGGCGGCATACCGCTGGTGGTGACCAGCAGGTACACGGCATCGTTGAGCAAGGCTTGCGGCACCCGCACCTGGCCCTGCAGGTACTGGCGCAGCAGCAGGTGGGCACGCCCGGCCAGCCGCTTGGCCAGCAGGTCCGAGGGCAGCAGGCCGTGGGCCAGCGCGCCGAACACCAACGCCAGCACATGCCACACGCCGCGGTCCGGATGGTCGGTGGCGCGGCGCAGTTCCTGCTCGCTCGCGCGTACGTCTTCCAGCGCGGACTCCAGCGGCAGATAGGCCTCGTGCAACAGGCTCGGCTCGGCGCACGGCACCGGCAAGCGCAGCGCCTTGAGCAACGCCGCCTCGAAGCGCTGGCGCGCGCGCGTGACCGTGGAGGCCATGCGCATCGGCAGCAGGATGCCAGGCAGCATCTGCAGCTCGTCCACCCACAGGTCGGCGGGGTGCACGCGGTCTTCGCCAAGGCGGCCCAGCACGTCGGCATAGGAACAGAACAGCCGCACCGGGTCTTCGTCGTCGCCAACCATCAGGTCGTCGACGTACTCGGCCAGCGCTTGCACACCCAGGCGGAACACGGCCAGCGTGCGGGCGTCGGCGGGCACGGCGCCGCCATCGATGCCTTCGAGCAAGCGGCGCATCGCCTGGCAATACGGATCGACCCCGCGCAGGCCAACGATGTGCACCGCGCCGGCGGCCTGGTGCAGGTGCTGGCCGGCCAGGCGCAGCGAAGTGGTGTCGCGCGCGCCCAGCGCCTCGGGCGCCTGCTGCACTTCATCGACGTAATGGCCCAGCTCGGCCGCGGCGTCATCCAGCGCGGCGCGCAGGCTCGGCGCCAGCCAGGCCAGCACGGAAAGATCACGGGCAACCGGCGCCGCAGGCTTGCTGGCCGGGGCGGACAGCTCGGCGGACAGGTCCGGCGAAGGGATCGGCGCCAGCGGATCCGGCACGGCCGGATCGGTGCCGGCGGCCTCGCGCGAGACAGGGAAATTCAATGACATGACTGCTTCCAATGCGTCCAATGCGGTGGCGCCGGTCCGTGGCCCGCATCCGCGCGGGCTCGCGTTGAACACCAATGCTGACTCGTCAGGCGATCTTGAATCGCAGCACCGAATTGCGCAGCTCTTCGGTCAGCAAGGTCAGCTGGCGCACCGAGAGTGCGGTCTGGCGCGTGCCGGACGAAGTCTGCTCGGTCACCTGCAGGATCCCTTCGATATTGCGTGCCACCGCGGTAGCCAGCCCCGCCTCATGCGAAGTGGTCTGGGAGATCTGCTCGATCAGCTCGGCGAGCTGGCGCGACACGCGGCCGATCTCCACCAGCGCGGCGCCGGCGTTGTCCGACAGCTTGGCCCCTTCCACCACACCCTGGGTGCTGCGCTCCATGGCGTGCACCGCGTCCTGGGTGTCGGTCTGGATGGTGCGGATCAGCGCGCCGATCTGCTTGGTTGCCTCGCCGGAGCGCTCCGCCAGCCGCTGCACTTCTTCGGCCACCACCGAGAAGCCGCGCCCGGCTTCACCGGCCGATGCGGCCTGGATGGCGGCATTCAGCGCCAGCACGTTGGTCTGCTCGGTAATGTCGGAAATCAGCTCGACGATTTCGCCGATCTCCTGCGAGGATTCGCCCAGGCGCTTGATGCGCTTGGAGGTGTCCTGGATCTGCTCGCGGATGTCGTTCATGCCGACGATGGCGTTCTGCACCGCGTGCTGGCCCTGCTCGGCCGCGGCCAGCGAGGCGCGCGCCACGTTGGCGGATTCCGCCGCGCCGCGCGAAACCTGCGTGATGCGGTCTGCCATCTCCACCACCGATTCGCCGGTCTGGCGGATCTGGCGCGATTGCTCCTCCGAGGCGGCGACCAGCTCGGTCGAGGTGTCCTGCACCTGCCCCGATGCCTGCGTCACCTCGCCGGCGGTCTGCTGCACCCGGCCGACCAGTTCGCGCAGTTCTTCCACCGTGTAGTTCACCGAGTCGGCGATGGCGCCGGTGATGTCCTCGGTCACGGTGGCTTGTTTGGTCAGGTCGCCGTCGGCAATGTCCTGCAGTTCGTTCATCAACTGCAAAATCGCCTTCTGGGTCGCGTCGTTGTTGCGCTTTTCATCCAGGCGGCGGGCTTCAGCCTCGCGCTCGCGGGCCTCGGCTTCGAGGGTACGGGCACGCGAGTCGCGCAGGTACAGCGCGGCCAGGCCGGCCAGGAACAGCAGCGTGAGCAAGGCCGAAACGATGGTGGCGCCCAGCGTCAGCGGACGCACGCGCGCGCCTTGCGCATAAGCAGCCTGCAGCGCGGACAGCTCACCGCGCAGCGCCTCGTTGTCGTTGAAGATCTGCTGCTGCGCGCGCTTGGCGGCGATCAGGCCGGGCAGGTTCTGCAGGATGGTCTGGGTGGTCTTTTGCACCGCGTCGAAACGTTGCGACAGCTGCTGCAGGTAGCCGCGGGTTTCGGCATCTCCCGCCGCCGACAGCCGCAGCGCTTCGCTGCCGTTCATCAGGCCGTCCAGGGTTTCGCGGAAGGTATTGGTGTCCTTGCCGAGCAGGAACGCGGTTTCCGGGTTGACGCCTTCGCCCGCCAGGAACTCGTTGAGGTTCTTACCCAGGCGCTGCGTCAGCATCACCAGCTGCGCGGAGGCAGCCACCTCGCGCGCGTTGGCCCCGCTTTGCAGCTTGATCGCCGCCACCTGCTCCGCGCTTTCCAGCAGTTCGGGGTTGGAGGCGTTGAAGATCTGCAGCGTCTGGCCGATGGTGGTCAGGGTGGGCTGCTGGGCCAGCACGTCGCCCGCGCTCTTCTCGGTGCGCTGCCAGGACTCCATGGCTTTTTCCAGCAACGGCGCGGCGGCCGCGCCGGTTGCGCGCACGTGCTTGGCATCGCTGCCGTTTTGCAGCGCCTGCAAGTCGCCCGCGAGCTCGCTCTTGGACTGGCGCAGCTGCGTGAACGCCTGCGCGTTGCCCAGCAGGGCCACCGGCACGGCCTTGGCCAGGCGCTGCGAGTGCATCAGCATGTCGCCGGCGATCTCGATCTGCGCCGCGCCGTTGTCGGCTTCGCGGTTATCGAAATACACCGATGCCAGCAGCGCCGCCAGCGACAGCACCACGCCGATGGTCAGTGCGCGCTGCTGGCTGGCAAACGGGATGCGGGACAGCCGGCCCGAGAGCGTCTCGGCCGGGGTGCTTCGCGTGCTGGGCGCGGCTGCGGCGTCTGCCGCCAGTTCGGCGGCACCAGCCGCCGGTGCCTGGCGACCCAGGCTGAACATCTTGAAACCCATAGCACCCTCTGTCCGTTATTTTTTGAATTTGATTTGTCGCCGCACCGTTGCGCCGTTGCGGCGTCGCATCCTTGCCAGCGGCGCCGCGCGGCGTTCAGGCAGCCTGCCGGCCCACCTGCAGGAAGGCCGGCGACGCCAGCAACCTGCGCACATCGAGCACCTGCCAGTCGCGCCCGTCGCGATCGGCAAAACGCGCGCCCTCCCAGTCCGGCACCGCCTCCTGCCCCGCCGGCGGCGCGTTCGCCGCTTCCACCGGCAACGACAGGTCGCCGGCATGGCGCAGCCCGATCACACGCGTGGCCAGGATGCCGCAGGCACGCTCCACTTGGCGCGACAGCACCACGATCTTGCTGCCCGGCTGCAGCGCGGTGGCTCCCTCGCCGCAGAACAGGCCGAAATCGATCACGCCCAGCAGGCTGCCGCGCGCGTTCACCAGCCCGGTGTACCAGGACTGCGTGAGCGGCACGCGGCTGGGCTGGCGCATCTCCAGCACCTCGCCCGTCTCCGGCAACGGCAGCAGCCAGTGCCGCTGTCCCACCTGCAGCCCCAGGAAGCTGTCCACCGCCGGCAGGTTGCGCGCCTCGCGCAGCCGGCGGGCCAGCATGGCCTGGTAGTCCTGCAGCCGGGTCTGGCGGGCACGAAGATCCTGGCGCGGCGCGGTCATGGTTGGTTCCGGTGAGAAGGCAAGGATGGGCTCGGATGCAAGCGGGCAGGAGGCCGGCGCGCGGCTCAGTGCGCCAGCGCAGCGATCTTGGTCAGCAGTTCTTCGCCATCGACCGGCTTGACGACGTAGTCGGCCGCGCCCTGGCGCATGCCCCAGATGCGGTCGGTGTCCAGGCCCTTGCTGGTGCACATGATCACGGGGATGTCCTTGAAGCGGTCGTCGCGCTTGATCGCGCGGGTCGCCTGGTAGCCGTTCTGGCCGGGCATCACCACGTCCATCAGGATCAGGTCGAAGGGTTCCTTCTCGAGCCGGGCGAAGGCTTGTTCGCTATTGCCGGCCACCGAGACCTTGAAGCCCTTCTTGCCGAGCAGGTCGGACATGAACAGGGCTTCGGTGGGGGAGTCGTCGACGATAAGGATTTTGCTGATTGTCATGATGATTGGTATTCCTTGGATTGCGCTCAAGCCGGCAAGGGGCTGGCCACGGCAACGGCACGTGGCACGCAGGCGTCTACCGCCTGCAGCAGCGACTCACGGGTAAAGGGCTTGGCGAGATGGTCTTGCGCGCCGACCAGGCGGCCGCGCGAACGGTCGAACACGCCGTCGCGGGAGGACAGCATGATCACCGGGATGGCATGGAACCGGGGGCTTTTCTTGATGAGGGCGCAGGTCTGGTAACCGTCCAGGCGCGGCATCAGGATGTCGCAGAAGATCAGGTCCGGATGCATGTCGCCGACCTTGGCGAGTGCCTCGAAGCCGTCTTCGGCCAGCAGCACCTGGCAGCCGGCCTGGGACAGGAAAATCTCGGCGGTGCGGCGGATGGTGCTGGAATCGTCGATGACGAGCACCTTGCGGCGCGCAGGCGCACGCGCAGCTGCGCCGCTAGCGCCGGCGCCAGCTTCGACCGCGCCGCTGACCTCGGCGTTGACCCGAATACCTTCTTGTAGTTGAGCGACCCGCATCTCGTTCCCGCGACCAGCGTGTTTCCCTGACGGAAACGCCGGCATTCACTTGAGAACTTCCGCGCAAGGCAGCCTGGCCGCCCCGACGGACCCCCGAAACAAAACGATTAAATTCCCGAAAACACGCCGGCGGGAAAGCCCCGATGCCCGGCAAACGGCGGCGCGTGGTACCCGCGCCTGCCGCGGTCCACCCCCCAAAGGGCGGATTTTCAAATTTGAAACAGAGTGTGACAAGTCGCCGTGGGGCCGTCAATCCGGAATCTCGGGCAGCCCCTGGCGATCTGTCGCATCGACGCGACGCGCCGCGGCGGGCTGAGGCCCCAAGCGGGGTCGTCACGGTCGCGTCATGGTGACGCATGGCCAGATCACGCCATCCAGCCTGTGCCGGCTGGCGGCGCGGCAGTGCTAGCGTTGCTGTTTAGCAACTCCAGCCAGCCTGGAGCATGTCAGAGCGCCACCATCTCGAAATCTTCCTTGCGCGCGCCGCATTCCGGGCAGGTCCAGTTGATGGGCACGTCTTCCCATTTGGTGCCGGGGGCAATGCCGTCTTCGGGCGCGCCGGTAGCTTCGTCGTAAATCCAGCCGCAGATCAGGCACATCCAGGTCTTGTATTCCATAACGGTCCAGTCACTCTCCATTAAAATTCAGGGCCAGATGGTACCGAATCGGCGCCGCCGGCGCCAGCCGGGCTAGCAGGATTCGGGCCAAATACGCCGTGTTCGCGCACGTTACCGCGTAAATGCCTCGCATTTGAGCCTTTTTGCCGGCATCTTCAAGGTAACTTGCTGCCTGTTAGAACGCGTTTCTCCCGCTTTTGATTTCACGCAAAGCCATGTCTCGTAACCAGCAGCTCTTCGACCGCGCACAGCAAACCATTCCGGGCGGCGTCAATTCGCCCGTGCGCGCCTTCCGCTCGGTGGGCGGCACGCCCCGCTTCATCACGCGCGCCGAAGGCGCATACATGTGGGACGCCGACGGCCAGCGCTACATCGACTATATCGGCTCCTGGGGCCCGATGATCGTCGGCCATGCCCACCCCGAAGTGGTGCGCGCGGTGCAGGAGACCTCGGCCCACAGCTTCTCGTTCGGCGCGCCGACCGAGGCCGAGATCGAGATGGCCGAGGAAATCTGCAAGCTAGTGCCGTCAATCGAGCAGGTGCGCCTGGTTTCCTCCGGCACCGAGGCCACCATGAGCGCGCTGCGCCTGGCGCGCGGCTTCACCAAGCGCGACCTGATCGTGAAGTTCGAGGGCTGCTACCACGGCCACGCCGACAGCCTGCTGGTCAAGGCGGGCTCCGGCCTGCTGACCTTTGCCGACACCACCAAGAACGCGCCCTCCTCGGCCGGCGTGCCCGCCGACGTGACCAAGCACACCATGGTGCTGGAGTACAACAACGTCGAGCAGCTTGAGCAAGCCTTTATCAAGCACGCCGACGAGATCGCCGCGGTGATCGTGGAGCCGGTGGCGGGCAACATGAACCTGGTGCGCGCAAGCGACGCCTTCCTGCAAGCCATGCGCTCGCTGTGCACCAAGCATGGCGCCGTGCTGATCTTCGACGAGGTGATGACCGGCTTCCGCGTGGCGCTGGGCGGCGCGCAGGCGCACTACGGCATCACGCCGGACCTGACCTGCCTGGGCAAGGTGATCGGCGGCGGCATGCCGGCGGCGGCCTTTGGCGGCCGGCGCGACATCATGGCCTGCCTGGCGCCGCTGGGCGCCGTGTACCAGGCCGGCACGCTGTCGGGCAACCCGCTGGCGGTAGCGGCCGGGCTGACCACCCTCAAGCTGATCCAGGCACCGGGCTTCCATGACCGCCTTGCCGCGCAAACCCGCAAGCTGGCCGACGGCCTGGCCGCGGCGGCGGTTGATGCCGGCGTGCCGTTCGCGGCGGATGCCATCGGCGGCATGTTCGGCCTGTACTTCCGCGAGGGCGTGCCGGGCAGCTTTGCTGAAGTCACGCAGTGCGATACCGCGCGCTTCAATCGCTTCTTCCACGCCATGCTGGATGCCGGCGTCTACCTGGCGCCGTCCGCCTTTGAGGCCGGCTTCGTCTCGGCACAGCACGACGACGCGATCCTCGCCACCACCATTGAAGCCGCCCGCAAGGCTTTCGCGGCCTGAAGGGCTGGGTTGTGTGGGCTTTGAACTGCAACTGCAACGGCTTAACTTCAACGGCTTAACTTCAAGGGCAACTGCAGTTTCACCTCCCCTGCGGGGAGGCGACCTACTTTCTTGTCTCGCCAAGAAAGTAGGCAAAGAAGCGACCCGGGGTACGACTCACTCACATAGGTGACACTTGAGTTCAAGCACATAGGTGACAGTTTTCTACCCTGCATGGGCGAGCCTGGAAGGAGACGCCCATGCCCTGGAGCGAGCTGAGACCCATGGACCAACGAATTCTGTTCATCGCCGATCATCTGCGGCAGCTCGAGAGCGTCAGCGCCCTGTGCGAGCGTTATGGCATTAGCCGGAAGACCGGCTATAAGTGGATAGAACGGTACGACAGCGAAGGGCTGGAAGGCCTCGCCGAGCGCGGGCGCAATCGGCATTGCCAGGAGCGGTTGCCGGATGGGATTCGCCAGGCGATTCTGGAGCTGCGCACGCAGGGCGGCCTGGAGCAGGGCCCGAAGAAGATCCAGAAGCTGCTGGAAGGGCGTTTTGGCGCCGAGGCCGTGCCGTCGCGCACGACCATCTACAACGTGCTGAAGCAGGCTGGACGAATTGTCTCGCGGCGCGTGCGCCGCCGGGTGATGCCGCACGGCGGGGTGCTGAGGTCGGCGCACGAGCCCAACGGGCTGTGGAGCGCGGACTTCAAGGGGCAGTTTCTGACCGGGGATGGGCAGTGGTGCTATCCGCTGACGGTGATGGATCATGCGAGCCGTTATCTGCTGAGCTGCCAGGGCCTGCGCGGTACGCAGCTGGTGCCGACGCAGGCGGTGTTCGAGCGGTTGTTTCGCCGCTATGGGTTACCGGACCGGCTGCGCACGGACAACGGCGTGCCCTTTGCGAGCATCGGCTGTGGCGGGCTGTCGCGGCTGTCGATCTGGTGGCTGAAGCTGGGGATCATGCCGGAGCGCATAGCCCGCGGGCATCCGGAGCAGAATGGGCGGCACGAGCGGATGCATGGCACGCTCAAGCGCGCCACGGCCCAACCGCCTGCCACTACGTTGCGGGCACAGCAGCGGCGGATGGACGAGTTCCAACGTTTCTACAACGAGCAAAGGCCGCATGAAGCGCTGAACCAGAGCACACCGCAGAGCCGCTATGTGGAGTCAGGCCGAGCGTATCCAAAGCGGCTGATGCCAATGGAATATGCGAGCTACGTCGAGCCCCACAAGGTGACGAGTGGTGGTTTGATCTACAAGGCTGGCAAGATCATTTATGTGGGGCATTTGCTCTATGGCGAAACGGTCGGACTGGAAGCAATAGGCGAAGGATTGTGGCGTGTCTACTTCGGCCCAATGGCATTGGGCCAAGTCGATGAACGCCAGGCCAGAAAAGGCTATCTAACCCTCAAAGTGTTACCTATGTGAGTGAACTCGTTTGTTACCCATGTGGTTGACTCGTACACCGGATGGGGCGAAAGCCTCCTCGTCGTCGGGCGAAAAGAGCGGCCGGAGGCCAAACTCGCATCGCCTTAAGGCGATGCTCAAACATGGCCTCCTCGTTTCCGCTCTTTTCGCCCGACGACGAGGCGCCCCATAACGGGAGATGAAAACCCAGACGGCTCGCTGCGCATCGCGGGCGGGTGATTGCCGCCTTGGGGCGGCAATCACGGCTACACCAAATCGAAATTTGACCCCTCTGTGGTAAGCCGTGTTTCCCGCCCCCAGGCGGGAAACACACATGCGCGATGCGAAGCGAGCCGTCAAGGTGTGCCAAGGCCGTATGGGGCGCCTCGGGATTCGGCGAAAAGAGCGGAAAAGAGGGACCCATGTCTGAGTATCGCCTTAAGGCGATGCGAGTTTGGGTCCCGGCCGCTCTTTTCGCCGAATCCCGAGGAGGTAGTCGCCCCATCCGGCGCGCCTTTTTTGCCTACTTTTTTGGCAAGACAAAAAAGTAGGTCGCCGCCCCGCAGGGGTGGTGAAACTGCAGTTGAAGTTGATTTTGCAGTTGAAGTTAAGCAGCCCCCCTTAACACTGAAGGCCTGAAAACTCGAAAGCCCACCAGGTCAGCCAAGCAATTCAGCAGCCACCACCCCAAGCTCCTCGCAAGCCCGCGCCAGAGCCGCCTCCAGCGCCCCGCTAGCAGGCGTCATCGGCGCACGCAACTCATTGCGCAACCATCCTTCACGCGCCAGCATGGCCTTGAGCGGGCCCGGATTAGGCTCGGCAAACAGCAGCTTGATCATCGGCATCAATGCATGGAAAAGCCGGCGCGCATGCTCAAGCCGCTGCCCCGCCACGGCCTGCGCAAGCGCCACGAACAGCGCCGGATACAAATGGGCAGAAGCGATGATCGCGCCCGTGCCGCCCAGGCACAGTGTGCCCAGCAACTGGTGATCCTCCCCCGCCAGCACGCTCAAGCGAGCGTCGGCAATGACGGCCTGCGTGCCGAGGTAATCGCCGCCGCAATCCTTGATGGCGCGGATATTCGGATGAGCGGCCAGCGCCAGGATGGTTTCCGTCTCCAGCTTCACGCCGGTCCGGTAGGGAATGTCGTACAGCACCAGCGGCGCTGGGGCGCTGTCGGCCAGCGCACGAAAATAATCCAGCAGGCCGGCCTGCGACGGACGGACGTAATAGGGCGCGGGCGCCAGCAGCCCGGCCAGCGGCCGCTCGGCCAGCCGGCGCACGCGCGCCTGCACCTGCTTTACCTGGCTGCCTGCCACGCCCATCATCACCGGCAAGCTGCCGGCGTTGGCCAGCACGGTATCCAGCACGGCCAGTTGCTCGGCCTCATCGAGCGCGGCCGCCTCACCGGTGCTGCCGCACACCACGATCCCGGCGATGCCGCTGCCGGCGTAGTGCAACACCAGGCGGGCCAGCTCGGGAAAATCGACCGAGCCGCCGGCAAATGGCGTCACCAATGGCAGCCAGATTCCTGAAAAAACTTGTGGTGCCTGCGAATCCTGCTGGGCTTGCTGGGCTTGCGCTTGATCTACTGCTTGCATCGGATCACTCCTGTACGACCGGTCAATAAAAACCGTGCAGAAGCGCGCCGGGTGGCAGATGAGCCCGCGTGGGGCAGTGGGAAAGCCTGAACCTTGAAACCTGGCCTCGCCCCTGTACGCTGGTACGCAGGTGCCGCTCCGTCGCTCATCTGACGGAAGCAGCGCCCCGGTCAGACGAGCGGCTGTTTTTTGGCTTTGGCGCGCGCCGGCACCTGCCGCTGCGAGGCAGGGCAAACAAGTGCGGAAATCGACGGAACAGCGCGCATGGCAGGTTGGGGCTGAATGGAAGCACACCGTGGCAACCACGGCAGAAACGACAATCTACCGGGACGGACGGCCTGCCGTCAACTGCACCCGGGCCGATCCGCTTGCGCCGGCCGGCCCCTGCGCTACACTGGGGACTCCACGAATTCCGGAGTCTTCGATGCGCGCATCCCCTTCCCTGTCACTGTCCTCCGGGCGCTCTGTGCTGCGCTGGCTCATGCTGGCCTTGTGTGCAGGCCTGCTGTCCGCCTGCGGGTACAACGACTTCCAGTCCAAGGACGAGGCCGTCAAGGCGGCCTGGGGCGAGGTGATCAACCAGTACCAGCGCCGCGCCGACCTGATCCCCAACCTGGTCAATACCGTCAAGGGCTATGCCACGCATGAGCGCGAGACACTGGAAGCCGTGACCAAGGCGCGCGCCGCGGCCACCAGCATCCAGGTCTCGCCCGAGACCCTCAACGACCCGGAAGCCTTCAAGCGCTTCCAGCAAGCCCAGGGCGAGCTGAGCGGCGCGCTGTCGCGCCTGCTGGCGGTGTCGGAGAACTATCCGCAACTCAAGGCAGATGCGTCGTTCCGCGACCTGCAATCGCAGCTCGAGGGCACCGAGAACCGCATCACGGTGGCACGCCAGCGCTATATCACCGCGGTGCGCGACTACAACATCCTGGCGCGCAGCTTCCCCACCAACCTGACCGCCATGATCTTCAAGTACCCGGTCAAGCCGTCTTTCACGGTGGAGAACGAGAAGGCCATCTCGGCACCGCCCACGGTGAAGTTCTGATCCCGGACCATACCTATGCGCAATCCCTCTGAGCGCAGTGGCTGGACAGCCGCCATGCTGGCGCTGCTCCTGTGGCTGGGCGCGCTGCTGGCGTCCCCGGCCATGGCCGCCGGCGACGGCTTTGTCGCGGTGCCGCCGCTCACGCAGCGGGTCACCGACCTCACCGGCACGCTCAGCGCCAGCCAGCGCAGCGCGCTGGAAAACGTGCTGGCAGAGTACGAGCAGCAGCGCGGCAGCCAGATCTTCGTGCTGATGGTGCCCACCACCGATCCCGAGCCCATCGACGCCTACAGCATCCGCGTGGCCGACGCCTGGCGCGCCGGGCGCAAGGGCATCGACGACGGCGTGATCCTGCTGATCGCCAAGGACAACCCGCCCGGCCTGCGCAAGATGCGCCTGGAAGTGGGGCGCGGCGTGCAAGGCTCGCTGACCGACGCCATGTCCAAGCGCATCCTGCAAGACGTGATGGCGCCGCACTTCCGCCAGAATGATTTCTATGGCGGCATCGCGGCGGGCGTCTCGGCGATCCAGGCCACCATCGACAAGGAAGCCCTGCCCGGCCCGCAGGCCGGCGCCAAGGCCGCCCAGAGCGGCTCGTGGACCGACTGGCTGCCGGTGCTGTTCCCGCTCGCCATCATCCTGTTCTTCTTCATCTCCGCGGCCCGCCGCTCGGGCGGCTCGCGGATCGTGACGCGCGGGCGCGGCTGGGACGCGGCTGCCGGCGGACTGGGCGGCACCCTTGGCGGTCTCGGGGGCGGCGGCTGGGGACGTGGCGGCGGCGGTGGCTTCGGAGGAGGAGGAGGAGGCGGCGGCTTCGGTGGTGGCGGTGGCGGCGGCTTCGACGGAGGCGGCGCCTCCGGCAACTGGTAACGACACATGCCACACTTCAAACGCGCCCTGCGCCATCTCGGCACGCGCCCCGGCGCCGCCAGCAAACTCTTCCCCGCCGACGCCCAGCAGCAACTGCAGCAGGCGGTGCACGCCGGCGAGCAGCGGCACCACGGCGAAGTCCGGGTCGTGATCGAATCCAGCCTGCCGTTAGCGCTGGCCTTCTCCGGCACCAGCCCGCGCGCCCGTGCCCGCGCCCTGTTCGGCGCGCTGGAAGTGTGGAACACCGAAGGCCACACCGGGGTGCTGCTCTATATCAACCTGGCGGATCACGCGGTGGAGCTGCTGGCCGACCGTGGCATCGATGCCCGCGTGGCCCCGGAAACCTGGCGCGCCATCTGTGGCGAACTCGCTAGCGGCCTGGCCCGGGAGCTATCGGTCAGGCCCGTGCTGGCGGCAGTGGAAAAGATCCATCATCAGCTGGCGCAGCATTTCCCCGCTGGCGACCGGCCCAATCCGAACGAGCTCGACGACCGCCCCGTCATGCTGTAGCGCTGCTTGCGCGACGTGCCCCCAGCATGTACCACAGCGCGGCCAGTACCTGCAGCGCCACCAGCCCGCCCCACACGGTCAGGTGCGCCGCCTTCGGGTAGCGGCCCGCATCGGCAGGCCAGAGGTCCAGCACCAGCCCGATGCCGACCTGGCAGGCAAAGGTGGAGAGGAACACCGTCAAGGTCAGCGCCGTGGTGGCGCGCCCGATCAGCGCGTCGGGGAAGCTGCGCGCCAGCACGGCATAGGCCAGGATGCCGCTGGAGCCAAACACGCCATAGGCCGCCCACAGCAGCACCGGCGGCAGCGGCACACCCGCCATGATCAGGCACTGGATCACGATGAACCCGCTCATGCCGACGCCGGCGAAGGTGTAAAGGCTCACGCCGGCACGCTCGAGATGGCGCGCGGCCCAGCCGGCGCACACGCAGCCGCCCATCATGGCAAAGCCGATCACCGACACCAGGCGAGCGCCCTGCTCCGGGGAGTAGCCGGCTACATCCCGCAGGAAGGCCCCGACCCACAGCGTCTGCACCGCCAGGAACACACCTTGATTCAGCAGGGCCAGTGGCACCACGCGCAAAAAGCGCGCATTGCGAAAAACTTGCCAGGTGCCGCGCAGCTGCTCGGCAAGGCGCTGCTTGCCAGCGCGGCTGGTCTCGGGGGCGCCGAGCCACAGCAGCGCCGCCATGGCCAGCGTCAACCCGGCCAGCCCGTAGCTGACGGTGCGCCAGTCGGTCCATGACAGCAGCCAGCCCAGCGGCGCGCCCACCACGACGGCGCCCAGCCCGCCGATCGCCATCACCACCCCATTGAGCAAGGGCATGCGCGACAGGGGGAACCAGATCGACAGGGCCTGGATGGCAGCCCCCAGGCAAACCGACACGCCCACGCCGATCATCAGGCGCCCTGCCGCCAGCGCGGCCATGCTGGTCGCCGAGGCGAACACCAGCGCGCCAGCCACCGCCACCAGCAGCAATGCCGCCTCGGTGCGGCGCGGGCCAAAGCGGTCGAGCATCAGCCCGGCCGGCAACTGGGCGCAGGCAAACCCCAGGAAGTAGAAGCTGGTCAGCAACCCCAGGTCGGCGGCGCCCAGCCCCATTTCGCGGATCAAATGCGGCGCGAAGCCCAGGTTGACGCCCCGGAAGATATAGGAAACCAGGAAACCCAGCGAAAAGATGCAAAGCACGCGCCAGCGCGCGGCGGCCAGCGCAGGATCGCCAGCCCGGGAAGCAGGAGACGGCGCCGCAGCGGCGGGGTTGGATACATTGGCAGAATTCATGTCTGCATTGTCGTCAGTCGCCGCGCGCAACACCAACGAAAGATACCCGCCGCAATTGTGAGTAGAATTTGACGGCAATGACCTCCCGACACCCGAAACCCATCAAGCCTGGCCTGTCCGGCCAGCCCGGCTTGCCCGCCCGCCCGGCTGAACCCGCCCCGCCACCTGAGCCGCTGCGCTCGCAGCGCGCGCCCCACCTGCCCGCGCTGCAGGCACTGCGGGCGCTCGAGGCCGCTGCCCGCCACCGCAGCTTCTCGCGCGCGGCGGAGGAGCTGGCGCTGACCCACAGCGCCATCAGCCACCATCTGCGCGCGCTGGAGGACAAGCTGGGCACCAAGCTGTTCCAGCGCACCGGCCACCTGATGATGCCCACCAATGTGGGCGCGCGGCTGGCCGAGCGGATTCGCGACGGGCTGGCGGAACTGGAAGACGGCCTGCGCGAGGCCAGCAATGGTGGCGCCCCGCAGGTGGTGCGGCTGGAAGTCAGCGTCATGGCCGACCTGGCCAATGCGTGGCTGATCCGCCGCCTGCCGAGCCTGCACGCGGCCCTGCCGGGGCTCGACCTGCACCTGCGGCTGCACGCCGAGATCACGCCACCCGATCCGTACTCGGTGGACGTGGGGATCTGGCACCAGCGCGTGGACCTGCCCGGCTTTGCCTGCCACAACCTGATCGAAGACCATGTCATCGCGGTAGCCAGCCCGGCACTGCTCGCGCGCTACCCCGGCTTCACTCTGGCCGACCTGCCGCGCCTGCCGATGCTGCGCTTCGCGCTGCGGCCGTGGCGCGACTGGCTGGAAAGCGCCGGCCTGCCTGGCACGGAACCCGAGCGCGGGCCGATCTTCCAGGACGCCGGCATGATGCTGCAATCGGCCGTGGCAGGGCTTGGCGTGGCCACCGCGCGCCTGCAACTCGCCAGCGACTACCTTGCCAGCGGCGAACTGGTGCAGATCGGCACCACCCGCATCCCGTCCAGCCTGCATTACTGGGTGACCTGGCGCGAAGGCAACCCGCGCGAGAAGGCCATCCTGCGCTTCCATAGCTGGCTGCAAAGCCAGGTGGCCACCGCCGGCCTGCGCGCGCCGCTTGATGCACCTCAGCCGGGTACCTGAGACCTAGCGCCCGGCCGCCCGCAGCGCCTCGATGCGCTCTCGGGTGAGCGGATGGGTGGAGAAGAAACTGTCGCCATCGTCGCCATCCCCGTTGTTGCCGCCGTCCTCCGCGGCACGCCGGCTGCGGCGCTCGCGCTTGGTTTCGCGCTCGCCGGAGGCGACTGGCGCGCTGGCCTCGCTCCCGGCATCGGCCTTGGCCGCCTGCACTTCCGCCTGCCGGGCGTGGGCATCCTCCAGCGCCTGCAAGACGTCGGCAAACGCCGACACCGGCAAGTGGTTGCGCTGCATGACCTCCACCGCATACGCATCCGCCGCGCGCTCATGGTCGCGCGAGTAGCGCAGGGTCAGGATCGCGGCGGGCACGCCTGCCAGCACGGTGGAATAGTCACCAAAGAAATAGGCCGCCAGCGCGCCCACCGCCGAGGCCTGGAGGATCTGCTGCAGGCCATGGCGCTCGGCCACGTGCCCGGCCTCGTGGGCGAGCACGCCCATGAGGCCCGGGCCCACGCCGGTCAGCTTGACGAGTTCATCCGTCACCACGATGGTGCCGCCCGGCAGGGCCAGCGCGTTGGGCCCGAGCTTGCCACCGTGGCGGAACAGGATCTTGTAGTCGTGGCCCGGATCGGCCGGGCGCTCCAGCGCGGCGAAGTCGGCACGAATCCGCTGCTGCTGCGCCTGCGGCAGGGCCGAGGGCATGAGCAAGCCATGATCGATGCTGCTGAGCGTGGCCTCGCCAAGGCGGGCTTCCAGCGCCGGCGGCACGCTGCGCGCCACCATGCCGGCGCCCCAGGGCAATACGTAGAAATATCCCAGCAGCAGCGCCGCGGCCAGGCCCAGCACGGACAGCAGCGCCAGCCGCCAGCTGTTCTGCGCCCGCACCACCCAGCCCTCGCGGTGGCCGCTGGCGCCGAGCAATGCGGCAAAGCCGGCGTGGTCGGTGACCTCGCAGAAGGCCCCGTCGGCAAACGTGACCAGGCGCGGCGCGCGCTTGACCCGCTCGGAGACGCGCAGCGCGGCCAGCGGCGCGCTGCGCAGCACCGCGCCATCGGCTTCGCGCAGCACCGCATCACGCCCTTCGATGGACAGCATCACCCGATGGGCACGCGACGAGCGGCCGTCGAAGTAAGTGGCGGCTACCGGGGCGGTGGCCGTGGCGTCGGGGATATCCTGCATCAGGGCCTTGGCATCGAAGTGAACGAACTTGGCTGGGCGATGGGTTGGGTCACAGCGCGGTCACAGCGCAATGTCGATGTCGTACCAGTCCACCGCGGCATCGCCCAGCGCGCCAACCTGCTGCGTCTCGCCGGCCACGAAGGCGTCCAGCGGACCCGCAGCGAGCATGGTCATGCTCTCGATACGGTAGCGCATCGAACGCACCCGCGCGAACGGCAGGAACAGGCCCAGCGTCAGTGCATTGGCGATCATGTTGGTGGCGAAGATAAATAACAGGCGGCCCGCCTTGACCTCGCTGCGAAACGCGTGCGGCGCCAGCGTGGTGTGATTCCACACCAGGTTCTGCAGCCGCGCCATGAAGAAGGGGCCGACCGCCATCATCGCCACGAAAAAGCCGATGACAGCCATGATCCCCGCCACCACCGGCGCGCCGATGCCCGCCCCCATGCCAGCGCCAATCCCGGCGCCGATGCCCTTGCCCAGCATGCCGCCGACCACGCTCATCGCCACGACGACCGCCACCATCATGCCGAATGCGCGCAGGTAGACGCCATAGAAGCCGCCCGCACTCGCGCTGATGCCGAAGGGCGCGGTGCCAAAGCGGGTGTTGTCATGCTGGTATTGCTTGAAGCGCTGGTGCGCCAGCGGCGCCAGCGCATAGAGGCTGAGCACCGTGAGCACGGGCCAGAGCAGGAACACCTTGTAAGCCTGGGCATCGCTCCCCGTGAAGGCGAAGCGCAGGCCGCGGTAGCTGGAGTTCGCCATGCGAAAACGCAGGGACCGTACCAGCAGCAGCGGAAACACCACCGCCACAGCCAGGCCCAGCGCCAATGCCAGGAACAGGGAAATATGGCTGGCAAGCTGGAACACCATCGCCAGGCCAAACACGATGGCGCGGCCCTTGAGGATGGCGGAGGCACGGCCGTGGTAGTCGAAGCTCGCACCGTCCAGGCGCGTGTTGCGATAGAAGTACTGCATCGTGCGGACCTTGGCCCAGGCCGAATAGATGCCCAGCGTGACGATGGTCAGCAAGGTATTGACGATCCAGATGCGGAAAAACTCGGAGCCCGAGCCAATGAACTCGAACCGCAGAGGACGCACAGTGGCGGCCGGCTGGTCAAATGCCGCTGCTTGGAACGTGTTGTTATCTAGCTGCATCCTGCTTTCTCCCGTGAATTGTGCAATTTGGCGATACGCCGGCTAGCCCCGGTACCCGCACGCCGCGCGACGATATCTCTTATCCCGGCATAGCGGCCAGCAATGTATCAGGAATGTAACCAAATCGATCGTATTCGCCCGCCTAGGTGGGAAGTTCCCTACTCATCCAACAGGGCGAGGAGCAGCCCGGGCCAATGTGAGTCAGCCAACATTCACCCACCGATCCGGCTACATCTTTTGTCGCCGCTTCACTCTTCTGGCACATGTCCCAACCTGTATGCCAACCCTTGCCGAAGTTGACATGCGCTATGACGCACAGGCGGCCTACTCCGGGTCGTATCACGACTGAAACCATTCGCACGGTCGTGCGGCGACTGCTCCACCACCCGAATACACCTGCGCAATTACCCTCGCGCCGCCTCTGCCTTAGGGTCGCGGAAAGCATCTTGCGCGCCCTATCGCGCACTTGAAGATGCCAATAAGCACTCAATACATCGCTTTTCGACGGCATGACGATGTTGCAGTGCACGCAAGCGGCGGTCAAGGCAGTAACAACAAGGAAACATCCTGTTACAAGAAATCGGCGATGTAACAAGTGGCCAAAAAACATCATCAATTAAATCAAAGACTTAGCGCCGCTGGCATGTTCGTCGCTCTTATCCTCGTTACAAAGACCAGAGCGACCGGATAGACGAACACGGTACGCCAGGGATGTGGAGCAAAGGGGTAAAAACCACCAGCGAAAACATCACGACAACAGATTGAACGGGGGGGTGGAGCGGCGGCCGTGACAGGGCGCGCTTCGCGGGGAGGTTTGGCGCTGGGCCAGCGCAACTTTGAGTATCCATGGCCCACGCCGCACCAGTGATATGCAACGCACCGGTGCGGTGATCACAAGCAGTTTTGCAGCATTTTCAGGCGCGGGACCGATTCCTGAGGGAGGAAAGAATCGGCCCGCGGCACCTACCAAGGCGCAAAAAGCCGCAGAAACGGCAATGCGCCAGGTGAGGATCAGCCGGTTGGCACGCCAGCCTGGCAGGTTCCCTGGAAACTGGTGGAGCCGGGAGGCCCGCCTTGTCGTTTGCGCACCGGGGAGACAGCGATTCCTACATCGCTGTAGCGCCAGCGTGCATCCGTCATCGAGGAATCCCCCTGTCTTGGCCATGGCTGGTATCACCGGCCGAATCCTGTGCCCGATCTCAGCGGGCGCTTTTTTCCCTTTAACCATGACGTGAAGGAGAAGGACATGAACACCATGTTCGCGGGTATCAAGCACTTTGTTCGTGAAGAAGATGGGGCTGCAGGCGTTGAGTATGCGCTACTGCTGACCCTCGTGGCAGTGGTCCTGGTCTCCGTTGGTGCCGGCATGGGTACCAGCGTCAGGACGATCCTCAATGCGATCGCAGCGGGATTGAGCACCGCCGCCACCGCCGCCGGCTAAGGCTAAATCTCTTCCGGGATCCAGACCAACGCCATCTGAAGCGGCGTTGGTCTGGTTGGCCGCTTTTTCCCGTTATCCATGACGTGTGAAGGAGATGGACATGAACACCTTGTCCGAAAGCATCAAGCGCTTTGTGCATGAAGAGGAAGGGGCAGCGGGCGTCGAGTATGCGCTTCTGCTGACCCTCGTCGCAGTAATCATTGTCTCGGTCGGTACCGGCATCGGTGGAAGCGTCAACGCGATTCTTAACGCAATCGCTGGCGGCTTGAGCGCCGCCGCCACCGCCGCCGGTTAAGGCCAAATATCCTCAGGGATCCAGGCCAACGCCATCTGCATCGGCTCTGGTCTGGCAAATGACCTTTGCTGTTTGCGAGAAATGCGGCGGGGCAAGTTGCCCGCCTCAGGTACTGCAAACGCCTTATTGGGACATGCCCTTATGACAACCGCACCCATCCTGGCAGATTTGAGCCTCATCGCGCTCGTGACCACCGCTGCCGTCTGCGACATACGCTCGCGTCGCGTTCCCAACTGGCTGGTGGGCTCGGGCCTGGCTATCGCCCTTGGTGTGCAGTGGGTGGTGTGTGGTCCCGCTGCTGGAAGCTGGGCATGGCTTTCCGGTATGGCAACAGGCTTGGCGCTGTTCATCGGTGTCTACCTGTTGGGCGGCATGGGAGCGGGCGACGTAAAACTGATGGGGGCAATTGGCGCCTTCACCGGGCCGCTAGGCGCCGCGCATGTGGCCGTGATTAGTTGCCTCGCCGGGGGGGTGCTGGCGCTAAGCATGATGTTGCTTAAAAAGGAGTCGCGGCAAACCCTGGCGAGTCTCTCAACCTTGCTGCTCTCGCTACCGTTCGGCGCGCGCGCCATGCCATCGGTGAACGACGAACAGCGAACCAGCCGGAGCATCAAGCTGCCATTTGCCGTGGCGATCGCCGCGGGCACGCTGCTGGTGAAATGGGGGACGCTCTGAGTCGCCGAGCTGGCACGACGGATAGTGGAGTTGAGCAATAGAGCAAAAAGACAATCCGTTCCGCTATACGAATAGGATCGCAAAACTAAGCAGGTCTCAAATAAAAGGCTTCGGACCAGAGGCCTAAGGGGGAATAGCAATGAGCCAAGACCAACGCCAATCGAGGCCAACAGAGCCCTCGCCTGCGCCGCACAGCATCAACCGCTGGCGACGCAGCTGACCAGCGCGCTTTACCCGCATCACGCTCACACAGCCTAGCTGACCGGTATTGCCGGCCAGCGCCGGACGCCCGTTGCCTGCGCTCGTACGCTAGCAACGAATATGTCCACAACCGAGGAGGTCTCGCAAAATGAAAAACCTGCGCATCCTGATCATGCTGGTCATCGCCGCCGCCGCCGGACTGGGCGCGGTGGGATTCGCCTCGCGCTGGCTGTTGCAGCAAAGCGCCAGCGGCGTCACCAAGGTCGCGGTGGCCGCCACCGATATCAACCTGGGCCAGCGCCTGACTCCAGAGTTCGTCAAGCTGGTGGACTGGCCCACGGCAAGCCTGCCGCCGGGCGTCATCAACGATCAGCGCGCCATTGACGGCCGCGTGACCAAGACCAGTGTGCTGCGCGGCGAGCCAGTACTGGAATCCAAGCTGACTCCGGTCGGTACCAAGGGAGGCCTGTCTGCGGTGATTGCCGACGGCAAGCGCGCCATCACCGTGCGTGTTAACGATGTGGTGGGCGTGGCCGGCTTTGCCCTGCCCGGCAGCTTCGTTGACATCATCGTCAACACGCAGAAAGAAGCCGCCAACAAGAACGCCACCAGCGATCGCTCAGAGCAGTCGATTTCAAAGATTGTGCTGGAAAAGATCCTGGTGCTGGCAGTGGCGCAGGAGGTCAATCGTGACGAGACCCAGCCCAAAGTGGTCAATGCGGTGACGCTGGAGGTCTCTCCCGACGAAGCCGAGAAGCTTGACCTGGCACGCAGCGTGGGCACCCTCTCGCTGGTACTGCGCAACCAGGTGGACCCGCGTCCGGTGGAAACCGCGGGCGCCACCAAGAACACCCTGCTGAAGGAACCTGCTCTGATTGCCGCTGCCGCACCCGTCGTTAAAACAATAGAAGTAGTGCGCAGGGTTGCCGTTGCGCAAAAGGCTATCTCCAGTACCTGCGTGGGGGTCATTAGCGGTATCCATCAGAACCAGGAATGTTTCTGAATCACACGCGTAAGAACAACAAGCAATGCAGTGCCAGACCCTGCTTTGCAGGGTCAACCATCCGGGGGAAAGACATGGACCGAATCATCGACCTCAGCGGCGTACGGCGCCGCATCGGACCGCAGCTAACCACGACGGCGGTGGCTGCCGCGGCCCTGGGCGGAATGTGGCTGGGCGCCGCACAGGCGCAGACAGCCGACGCCAACGCACAGGCCCAGACTCACGTAGCCGCAGCGCAGCCGCTCAAGCTGGCCGCCAGTGGCCCAATCCAGTTCACCATTGGCGCAGCTAACGTGCCTGCGGCGCCCGCGGATGGAGGCAGCAAGACCCCCACCTGCAGCAGCGCGGCAAGCGAGCCGGAACAGGTGGTATTGCCTGTCGGCAAGTCACGCATGCTGTCGCTGCCGGAGCCGGTGCGCACGCGCACCTTGGGTAACCCGAGCATCGTCCAGGCCATGCTGGTCTCGCCGCAAACGCTTTACCTGCTCGGGCTGGACGTGGGCACCACCAATATGATCATGCAAGGCAAGAGTGGCCGCTGCAGCGTCATCGACGTCATCGTCGGCGCCGACCCCGGCGGACTGCAGGCGACCTTGCACGATCTGCTGCCCGAAGCCAGGCGCGTGCGCGTGTCCGCTGCTGCCGACAGTCTGGTGCTGACCGGCACCGTGGCGGATTCCGTCCAGGCACAGAAGATCCTCGATATCGCCAACGCGTTCGTCATGCGTCAGGTCCGCAGCCCATTGCAGGCACCACCGCAACAAACCGGCGCCCCTGGCGCACCGATGCCGATGCTTGCCATGAATGGTGCCAACATGGGCAGTATGGGATTGGGCGCAATGGGGGCGGGAGCAAGTGGTGGCCAGCCCCTGCGCAGCCCCCGTATCATCAATATGATGTCGGTGGAATCGCCGCAGCAGGTGATGTTGGAAGTCAAGGTCGCAGAGGTCTCCAAGACCCTGATCGACCAGATGGGCGCCGCCGTCAACCTAAACGGGGCCTTCGGCAGTTGGACGTTCGGCCTGCTGGCCAACTTCCTGTCCGGCGCGACCGACCTGCTGCAGTTCAGCAAGGCCAATAAGCTGCCGCTAAAGTTCGCGCTGGATGCGCAAAAGGGCGATGGCCTGGTCAAGATCCTGGCTGAACCCAATCTGATGGCGATCAGCGGCCAGGAAGGCAGCTTCCTGGCTGGCGGCAAGGTCTTTATCCCCGTGCCCCAAAGTAATGGCACGGGCGGAACAACCATCACGTTGCAGGAAGAAACCTTCGGCGTCGGCCTGCGATTCACGCCGACGGTGCTGGAAAACGGCCGCATCAACCTGAAGGTAGCGCCCGAGGTGTCTGAGCTGTCGCCGACCGGTGTGGCGCTGACCGCGCCCAATGTCGCGGGCACTACCATCCTGCCGCTAATCAACACACGCCGCGCTTCCACCACGCTGCAGGTCATGGATGGCCAGAGCTTTGCCATCGGCGGCCTGATCAAGAGCAATATCACCGGCAGCCTCAAGGCCCTGCCTGGCGTCGGTGAACTGCCGGTGGTCGGCGCCCTGCTGCGCAGTACCAACTTCCAGCAGGACAGGACCGAGTTGCTGTTTGTGGTTACGCCGCGGCTGGTCAAGCCGTTGCCGGCCAACTACCCGATGCCGACTGACAGTTTTGGCCCCACGATACCGGGCGCGGTCTACCTCAACGGCAATATGGAAGGACACCCCACGAGTCAGCCGGCCAACAACCCGGCACCAGCCGCCTTGCCAGCGCCGCCCGTGCCGTCTGCGACACCCACTGCACCGACCACCAGCATCGAGCCGCCAGCGGCCGCGGCTGTTGTGGCGGCCGATGTCAGCCTCCCTGCAAATGCAGCCCCAGGTACGGACGTCATCCAGTAATCCGTCGCCCGCCACGATCAAGGAGAACATCATGAAGATCATTTCGATACTGGGTCGCATTGGGCTGTGCTGCGGGCTTGGTGCCACGCTGGCCGGCTGCATGACATCGACGCCGGTCTATGACACCCGCTTCGGCGACGCCGTGCGTACCGTGCGTTCCATGCAGACCCTCAATCCAGTGGCTTCGCTCAACAACGACCCCGTCGACGGGATCGACGGCCGCGCTGCCACGGCCGCGATGGACCGCTATAACACATCGTTTAGTGCGCCCCAGTCCGACCCCAATGGCTACGCGGTTGGCGTCGGCAGTTCCGGCGGATCATCGCTTAGCTCCATGGGCCGGTAGGGCAGGAAAACCGCACGACAGGCAAGCACACCGCTTCGGGGAGCAACAGAAAATGGCAAAGATCGCAGTGGTTTCCGCCGATGAGACACGCCGGCAACAAATCGCCGCGCTGATTGCGCAGGCCGCCAACCACGTGGTGCAACAGGTGCACACTACGCCGACGCGCGCCCTTTCCCAACCGGGATTGACGCAGGGGAGCGACCTGCTGATCCTGGAGGCGCGCAGCTTTTCAGCCGACGACCTCAGCCAGTTGCGCCGTCGCCTGGCCAATCAGCAAGACACGCTCTGCATGCTGGTGACCGAGAGCCCCTCGGCCGACCTTCTGATGCAGGCCATGCGCGCCGGCGTGCAATGCGTGCTGCCGTGGCCACCCGATGCGCAGGAGTTTCGTGACGAGTTGCAGCGCTGTACCAGCCACGCCATCGGCAGCAGCCGGAGCGAGGGCCAAGTACTGTCGTTCCTCTCGTGCAAGGGGGGCAGCGGCACCAGCTTCATCGCCGCCAACCTCGGCCACGTGTTGGCGGAAAAGCACAACAAGCGCGTGCTGCTGGTAGACCTGAGCCAGCAATATGGCGATGCTGCGTTCCTGGTAACCGATCAGGTCCCACCAGCCACGCTGACCGACGTCTGCAGGCAAATCGACCGGCTGGACACGTCCCTGCTGGATGCCTGCGTCACCCATATCGGCAAGGACTTCGATGTATTGCCTGGAGCTGGCGATCCGGTCAAGGCGGGCGAGATCAAAGCCGCGCACCTGGAGCGCATCCTGGCATTGGTCGTCCCGCAATACGATGTGGTGATCTTCGACGTTGGCCAGGACATCAATCCCGCATCCATTCAGGTGCTGGACCATAGCAACCTGATTTATCCCGTACTGCAACTCAATCTG
This sequence comes from Cupriavidus sp. PET2-C1, assembly GCF_054515855.1. Classification (NCBI taxonomy): domain Bacteria; kingdom Pseudomonadati; phylum Pseudomonadota; class Betaproteobacteria; order Burkholderiales; family Burkholderiaceae; genus Cupriavidus; species Cupriavidus sp. PET2-C1. The sequence goes on along the minus strand of NZ_CM137259.1, from coordinate 959,714 downwards.
ACCTACCTGCGTGCCGGCCGCCGATTGCTCGATATATGCCAGTCGCTTGGCTATCACGCCGACCGACTGCGGCTGATTGTCAATCGATACGACAAACATGCGCCAATTAGCCTGCGCCTGTTGGAAGAGACGTTCGGTATGCCGACATCCCACTCGCTGCCGAACGATCCGGTGCCAGTGCGCGACGCCATCAGCCAGGGGGTACCGGTGCAGCAACTGGCTGAAGGCAGCCAGATTGCCCGCGCTCTGGTGAAGATGGCAAGTCAGATTTGCCCGGAGAGCGCACCCCGGAGCGAGGGAATTTTGAGCAAGCTGTTCGGTCAAGGCAACCGGGTGGCACCCGCCATGCGTCTAGAGCGGCAGGCCTGATCCAAATCTTTTGAGCGGAGCGCATCATGTCACTGCGAGAACAACTCTACCAGCAGGCGGGCGAAGCCCTGCCCCAGCGTATCGCCCATGCCAATGGCACCGCCAGTGCGGCCTACCAGCAGCTAGCCAAGGAAATCCACCAGACCATCATCGAGCGCGTGGAACTGGGAAAGCTGCAGCAACTGGCGCCGGAGCAGGTCAAGCGTGAGCTGGCGCAACTGGTGGAACGCATCATTGAGGAAGGCAATCATCCCGTCAACGAGGCCGAACGCCGCAGTCTGGTGTCGGACGTGCAGGACGAGATGCTGGGCTATGGCCCGCTTGAGCCATTGCTCGCTGACCCGACCGTCTCCGACATCCTGGTCAACACGGCGAAACAGGTCTATGTGGAACGCTGCGGCAAGCTGGAGCTGACCGATATCACCTTTCTCGACAATGCGCATCTTATGCGGGTAATCGAGAAAATGGTATCGCGCGTGGGGCGTCGCATCGACGAATCCAGCCCCATGGTAGACGCCCGCCTGCCGGACGGTTCACGCGTCAACGCCATCATCCCACCTTCGGCGATCGACGGCCCGCTGCTATCTATCCGGCGCTTCGCGGTCAAACCGCTCACCGTCGAAGACCTGATTGGGCGACAGACCTTCACCCCGCAGGTAGCGCAACTGCTGGAGGCCATGGTGAAGGCCAAGCTCAATATCCTGATCTCGGGCGGCACCGGCAGCGGCAAGACCACGCTACTCAATATCCTGTCCGGCTTCATTCCCGCCGACGAGCGCATTGTCACCATCGAGGACGCAGCCGAGTTGCAGATGCGGCAGAACCACGTGCTGCGGCTGGAAACGCGGCCGCCCAATATCGAGGGGCGCGGAGAAATCACGCAGCGCGCGCTGGTCAAGAACGCGCTACGCATGCGCCCCGACCGGATCATCCTTGGCGAAGTGCGTGCCGGCGAGGCGCTGGACATGCTGCATGCGATGAACACCGGCCATGAAGGGTCGCTCGCCACCATTCACGCCAACACCCCACGCGATGCCCTGACTCGGCTCGAGAACATGGTGAGCATGGCGGGACTGTCGCTGCCGACCAAGACCATGCGTCAGCAGATCACCTCCGCGCTGACAGTGGTGGTACAGGTCTCGCGCTTGACCGATGGCAACCGCAAGCTGATGAGCGTGCAGGAGATCACAGGCATGGAGGGCGAGATCATCAATATGCAAGAGATCTTTACCTTCAAGCGCAAGGGCGTGGACCGTGATGGCCGCATCAAGGGCCATTTCTGTGCCACAGGCGTCCGGCCAAAGTTCTCGGAACGCCTGCAAGCCTTCGGCATTCAGCTGCCGGAAACACTGTACGACCCCACCGTGCAACACGAAGTCTAAGGGAGGACGGATCATGGACACCACGATGCTGGGCTTCGCACTCTCGCTCTTTGTCGCCATCGTGCTTCTGGTGATGGGGACATACCAGTGGTGGCATGGTCGCCATAGCCAGACCGCGCGGCGACTCAGCCAGCGCCTGCAGGCCGCCCTGCTGAACAGCGCTGGTCACGGCAAGGATGGCAGTATCCTGAAACAGCGCGTGCTGAGTGAGTCGCCGGAGTTGGCACGGCTGCTGCAGCGGTTGCCACACTCCGCCGCACTCGATCGGATGCTGCTGCAGTCCGGCCTGGACTGGTCGGTGGGGCGCCTTATCTTGTTCACCGTCACGCTGCCAGCGATCATGGCCGGCCTGGGACAACTGCTCTTGATGCCTTTGCCGGCCCTGCTCATGCTTGCCGCAGGCATCGCCGCGCTGCCGCTGCTGTACGTTCGTCGCTGCCGCGGCAAACGGCTGCTTAAGCTCGAGCAACAATTGCCCGAGGCGGCCGACATGATCAGCCGTGCCTTGCGCGCCGGACACTCGTTGCCCAGTGCGCTTAGCATGGCCGGAGATGAACTGCCGGGCCCCATCGGCACCGAACTTGGCATCGTCTTCAGCGAGATCAATTACGGCGTGCCGATGAACGATGCCCTGACCGGCCTGACCGATCGCGTGCCCATCGAGGATTTGCGCTACCTGGTTATCGCGGTGCTAATTCAGCGTGAGTCTGGCGGCAACCTGACCGAGATTCTGGACAACGTCGGCGCCATCATTCGCAAGCGCCTGCAGTTGATGGACAAGGTTCGCGTGCTTTCCGCGGAAGGTCGGCTGGGCGCCTGGATTCTGACCATGTTGCCGCCGGCGGTGGGAGGGGTCCTGTATACGATCAATCCAAGCCTCATTGTCTCGCTGTGGACGGATCCGACTGGCATTCGTCTGCTCTGGGTTTCGACGGCAATGACGATCTTCGGCGTGATATGGATGCGGCGCATCATTCGCATCCACGTCTGACAACCAGCCCTTTACATCGGAGGCGGGACCAACCCGGAAAAGCATGCTGATCGCGCAAATCGTATTAATGGCGGGAACCTTTTTGATCGTGTTCGGCGCCGCCTGGATCGCGATGTCTGTACTTCGCCAGAATGTGGTGCAGCGGCGCGTGAGCCAGATCAACCAGGAAAATCCGCCGTCCTGGCTGGACAACAAACAAGCAGGCTGGCTGAAGAAAATCGAGCAGGTCACAACGCCGCTTGCCCGGCTGTCGATCCCCAAAGAGGGCTGGGAATCCTCGTCCCTGCGCACTCGCTTTATGAATGCCGGCTGGCGTGCACCCGAGGCAATCCCTTTCTATTTTGGTGCCAAGACCCTGCTGGCTTTCGGCCTCCCGCTGATCTTGTCTGCGTTCTTGATCGGGCGCTTTGACCACAGCCATCAAACATCAGTCCTGTATCTGCTGCTTGGTTCGGCAGTTCTGGGGTTCTACCTCCCCAACCTCATCCTTCGGATCAAGATTGACCGGCGCAAGCGTGACATCTTCGAAGCGTTCCCCGATAGCCTGGACCTGATCATGGTCTGCGTCGAAGCCGGCCTCGGACTGGATGCCGCAATCCTGCGCGTCGTCGAGGAAATGCGCGGCGGCCGCCGCGCGATGGCCGATGAATATGAACTGCTGACGCTGGAACTTCGCGCGGGATTGCCTCGGGAGAGGGCTCTGCGCAACCTGGCCATGCGCACGGGGGTGAGCGATGTCGACATGCTGGTCAGCATGCTGATCCAGGCCGATCGCTTCGGCACCAGCGTGGCCGACTCGTTACGTGTGCATGCCGACATGCTGCGTACCAAGCGCCAGATGCTGGCAGAGGAGCGTGCCACCAAGATCGGAACCAAGCTGATGTTCCCGTTGATCTTCTGCATTTTCCCTTCGCTATTCGTCGTGCTGCTTGGTCCTGCCGCCATCCAGATATCCGCAGCGCTGGGGTCGGTTGCAAATCAGTAACGCGTATTTTGACGGAGATTACTACCATGCCCACTTACGCAAGAGCTATGAAGCCACTGCATCGGCGTGGCGCGTCGAGCATGTCCGGCGCCGCTGGGGTCGAATTCGCCCTTGTGTTTCCCCTGCTCCTGTTGGTCGTGTTCGGGACCATCGAGTTCGGGACGGCACTCTATGACCGGGCCATCATCACCAATGCCAGCCGCGAGGCAGCGAGGGCGGGGGTAATGCTCCAGACAACCCCGATGACCACTAGTGCAATTCGCACGGTAGCGCTGAACTATAGCCAAAACAACCTCGTGAACTTCGGCACCGCCACAACTCCCACTGTCACCGTCACCAATCTTGACGGCAACACTAACACTGGAAGTCGCTTGCAAGTGCTCGTGTCCTATACGTTTAACGGCTTGCTGCTCGGCCCGCTCCTTGCCCCCCTTAACGGTCCGCTACAGATCAACGCAGCAAGCATCATGAAGTACGAATAAAACCAATTCCAACAGTCACGCAACGAGGTGCGCAATGAGACCCCATGGAAATCGTACCCGCCGCCAGCGCGGTGCGGTCGGCTTGATGACCCCTTTTCTGCTGACCTTCATGCTCGCGTTTACCGCATTGGCAATTGATGTGGCCCGTTTGATGATCGTGCGCAACGAACTACAGAATGCGGCGGATGCGGCGGCCTTGGCGGGAGCCGGTGGCCTCTATCCGCCCGACCCAGCCAGTCCCACCTCGCCCAACTGGGCAAACGGCATAACGCAAGGCACCCAGGCGATCACGTTAAATGCCACCGAAGGCGTCAAGCTGGTTAGCGCCCAGGGTCAGGTGCAATCCGGCTACTGGGACCTGAGCCGTGCCAAAGGCCTGCAATCGCCCGGCACCCCGGGCACGCCTGGGCCGAACGATGCGGCTGCCATCCAGGTTACCGTCAGCCGCACCACCGGCACCAGCAATAGCCCGGTCAGCATGCTATTGGGTTCGTTCTTTGGCATCGCCTCCGAGCCGGCCCGGGCCACGGCGGTGGCGGTGATTGCCGCGCCAGGTGCCGTGGGGCCAGGAACGCTTCTCCCGCTGGCGATCGGCCTATGCCAGTACCAGAAGTACTGGGACTCCACCAAAGGACAACCCAAGATCGATCCCACCACCAACCAGCCTTATGTATTCAATATCAATGACAGTTACAGCTCCGCGACGGACGGCCCCTGCGATAACGGACAATGGACTGCCTTCAATGCTACCGGACAGGTTGGCGCGTCCACGGTTACCAGCCTGATATCAACCGGCAATACCAGCACGCTCTCAATTAATCAAAATATTATTTTTCTGAATAACGGGGTTGCTGACAGCGTATATAAGGCTGTTCAGCCGCTGATCGGCCAGATCGTGGCGATCCCAGTGGTGAGTCAGGTCGTACCCGGGCAATCGGAACCCATCGTTGCTTTTGCTGCGTTCAAGATCACGGCAGTGAGCAGGACCGGAACTCCAAAATATATTTCTGGGTCTTTCGTTGGCAACTACAAGATACCCAACAGCGGCGGCGGCGTTGGGCCGTACTACGGCGCTTACGTGCCGCCGCGCCTGGCCGGGTAGAACTGATTGAGGAGGGAGGAAGAGAGTACCGGATTCCATTTACCCCATCCACGACCGAAACCCGCAGAGGCAAGGCATGAGAAAGATAATCAGGGGAGCGCCATGTTTCTTTGACACTTGGCAGGCGGCATTCTCTATTGAACTAGTGGAGGCGCACCGTGGGCTCTGAATTCACAAAGCAGGAGATTGAAAGCGCCATCGCCCGCATTCTTCAAGGCATTCCGACGCGAATTGGCCGTGCGCGGCGACTAAGTATCGCTGCCGTTGCCGAAGAAGCGGGTGTTTCCAACGCCACCATCCACAAGCGCTATCCCGCGGTGGCGGCGCAGATCCGCGGAATCCTGAAAGATGGTCGCGAAGCCATCATGACTGAGCAAAATACCGAAATCTCGGTTCTGCATCGGCAGCTGGCGGAGATGCGAAAGGCGCTGAAAAAGCGGGAAGGCGAAAACCGTCGCCTCAAGCTCGTGAACATTTTGTTGGCAAGAGAGATTCGGGCGCTAAGGGAAGAGCTGGAAGAGTGCGCGCCCCTCCCTGACGGCCGAAGCCGTGTCAGCGAAGCATCGACGAGTTTAGAAGACAAGGCAACCATCGGTGGCTCGTGTCGTACTTGAACACGATCCGCGACGGAGGCGGTTGGGACAAACCAGTTTGCAAATGCAAATAGCCGTTAATTGCCGCAATCCTTAGCCTGCGCACGCTGCGACTGCCGTCAAGCTTCCCCTCGAGGCGGGTCATGGGGATTGGGGCACACCACCTAAGAAGAACGAGAGGCTTTGGGATAGAAATCCACTAATAAGACAATCAGGGGGCCCTATGTTTGACATTCAGTCTGCGCAGCTTGTAAAGGAACCGGTTCCGACGATGACGCGTCTTCGCGAAATGGCGATGGAAGTATGTCTACGAAGCGCCACCGCATTTCTGTTCGCTGCCTTCGCCTATGCGGCGATCAAGCACTGGCTCGCTGACCCAACGCGCATCACGTTGCTGCTCATTGTCGCGACGGAGTGCCTGACAGTTGGTCTGTCGCTGATAGTACGGGTACCGGCCCGGCGCGATTGGAGCCCCCTCGCCGTGCTCTGCTCGCTCTTTGGCACTTACTATTTCCTTGCGATTCAGCTCGCACCCGGTGTGCGGATCTTGCCCGAGGCGATCGGCGCCGGTCTGCAGATTGCGGGGCTTGTATGGCAGATCTTCGCGAAGGTGTCGCTGCGATGCTCGTTCGGACTATTGCCGGCCAATCGCGGGATTGTGTCGAGCGGCGCATACCGGGTCGTGCGGCATCCGATATATCTCGGCTACCTCATCGCCGACATCGGCTTCCTGCTCGCGAATTTTGGGCTGCAAAACGTGCTCGTCTATGCTGGGCAGTTCGTACTACAGGGTGTTCGTATCGCACGCGAAGAGAAGCTTCTGTCTGACGATCCCGAGTATGTGGCATATCGGGACAAGGTACGCTTTCGCGTGCTGCCGGGCATCTTCTGAGCCAACCGGGTTTTTGACGTTCGCGATGTAGAATCCATGCATATCCGCGCCTGGGGCCAGCGCACGGACCGCATGGAGCCAGCATGAAGATCCGCATCCTCAGCGATCTGCACCTCGAACACGACACACCAGCAGCGGTGCCCGACTGCCCCGCCGACCTGGTGGTGCTGGCCGGCGATATCGCCAATGGCCGCGCCGGTGTCGACTGGGCCGCGCGCACCTTTTCGGGGCCGGTGGTCTATGTGCCCGGCAATCACGAGTACTACGAGAGCGCCTTCGAGCAAGTGGACGCGGAGATGGCGCAGGCCGCCGGGGCGGCGCCACATGTGCGCGTACTCAATGACGCGGTGGCTTGTTTCGACAACCTGGCAGGCGAGCCGGTGCGCGTGATCGGCACCACCTGGTGGACCGACTACGCGCTGTTTGGCGCTGGCCGGCGCGATGAGTCGATGCTCGCCTGCGCTGGCGTGATGGTGGACCACCGCCTGATCGAGGTGGCGGATGGCGACGGCCAGCGGCGCCGCTTCACCACCGCCGACGCCCTGGCGCGGCACGAAGCGGCCAGCGCCTGGCTGGCGGCGCAGCTCGCCGCGCCCTTTGCCGGCAAGACGGTGGTGGTAACCCACCATGCGCCGGATCTCGGCAGCCTCGACCCGCGCTTCTCCCATGACCTGGTCTCCGCCGGCTTTATTTCGCGCAGGCCGGACCTGGTTGCGCAGGCCGACCTGTGGGTGCACGGCCATACGCATACCGGCTTCGATTACCGCCTGGAAGATGCGCGCGTGGTGTGCAACCCGCGCGGCTATATCCGCCGCAAAACCGGTGAGCCGGAGAACCCGGCCTTTGACTGGTGCTACACGGTGGAGCTCTGAGCCTTTCCCGCGACGGCGCGCCTTCGGCCGGTACTGTCGCCCCAAAAACAAAAACCCCCGCCGGCTCGCGCCAGCGGGGGTTTTTGCTACTACGGGTGATGCGGGTACAGCAGGCTGCCGTTTGGCAGGCCGGCAGATTTACATCATGCCGTCCATGCCGCCCATGCCGCCCATGCCGCCCGGCATTGCCGGAGCCGATTCATCCTTCGGCGTTTCGGCAACTGCGCAGTCGGTGGTCAGCATCAGCGATGCGACCGAAGCAGCGTTCTGCAGCGCGGTGCGGGTCACCTTGGTCGGGTCCAGCACGCCCATTTCCACCAGGTCACCGTACTCGCCGGTGGCGGCGTTGTAGCCGTAGTTGCCCTTGCCTTCGATGACCTTGGCCACGACGACCGAAGCTTCTTCGCCAGCGTTCAGCACGATCTGACGCAGCGGCTCTTCCATGGCGCGCAGCACGATCTTGATGCCAGCGTTCTGGTCAGCGTTGTCGCCGGTCAGGTTAGCGATGGCAGCGCGAGCGCGCAGCAGGGCCACACCGCCGCCGGGGACAATGCCTTCTTCCACGGCTGCACGGGTTGCGTGCAGTGCATCTTCCACGCGTGCCTTCTTTTCCTTCATTTCGACTTCGGTGGCTGCACCAACCTTGATCACTGCAACGCCGCCGGCCAGCTTGGCCACGCGTTCTTGCAGCTTTTCACGGTCGTAGTCCGAGGTCGCTTCTTCGATCTGGGCACGGATTTGCTTCACGCGTGCTTCGATCGAGGCTGCGTCGCCGGCGCCGTCGATGATGATGGTGTTTTCCTTGCCGATTTCGATGCGCTTGGCTTGACCCAGTTCTTGCAGGGTTGCCTTTTCCAGCGTCAGGCCGATTTCTTCAGCGATCACTGCGCCGCCGGTCAGGATGGCGATGTCTTCCAGCATGGCCTTGCGGCGGTCGCCGAAGCCCGGAGCCTTGACGGCGGCGGTCTTCAGGATGCCACGGATGTTGTTCACCACCAGGGTCGCCAGGGCTTCGCCTTCGACGTCTTCAGCGATGATCAGCAGCGGGCGGCCCGACTTTGCCACTTGTTCCAGCACCGGCAGCAGGTCACGGATGTTCGAGATCTTCTTGTCGAACAGCAGGACGAACGGGTTGTCGAGGGCGACAACTTGCTTTTCCGGGTTGTTGATGAAGTACGGCGACAGGTAGCCGCGGTCGAACTGCATGCCTTCCACGACTTCCAGCTCGTCGGCCAGCGACTTGCCGTCTTCCACGGTGATCACGCCTTCCTTGCCGACCTTGTCCATCGCTTCAGCGATCAGCTTGCCGATCACTTCGTCGCTGTTGGCGGAGATCGAGCCAACTTGCGCGATTTCCTTGCTGGTGGTGGTGGTCTTGGTCAGCTTCTTCAGCTCTTCAACCGCGTTCACCACAGCCTTGTCGATGCCGCGCTTCAGGTCCATCGGGTTCATGCCGGCGGCAACGTACTTCATGCCTTCGCGCACGATCGACTGGGCCAGCACGGTTGCGGTGGTGGTACCGTCACCGGCGTTGTCGCTGGTCTTGGAAGCCACTTCCTTGACCATTTGCGCGCCCATGTTCTGCAGCTTGTCCTTCAGCTCGATTTCCTTGGCCACGGACACGCCGTCCTTGGTCACGGTCGGGCCGCCGAAGCTGCGCTCCAGCACCACGTTGCGACCCTTCGGGCCCAGGGTAACCTTGACTGCGTTGGCGAGAATGTTCACGCCTTCGACCATCTTGGCACGGGCGGCGTCGCCGAATACTACGTCTTTAGCTGCCATGTTCTGAATCTCCTAAATCTGTACGAATGGGGTGCGTGGATTACTTGTTCACCACAGCCATGATGTCTTCTTCGCGCATGACCAGCAGTTCCTGGCCATCCACCTTCACGGCCTGGCCGGCATACTTGCCGAACAGCACGCGGTCACCCACCTTGACGTCGAGGACGATCGAAGCGCCCTTGTCGTCCTTCTTGCCGGGGCCCACGGCGAGCACTTCACCTTGATCAGGCTTTTCGGCAGCGTTGTCGGGAATCACGATGCCGGAAGCGGTCTTGGTTTCATTGTCCAGACGCTTCACGATCACGCGGTCGTGCAAAGGACGCAGATTCATACGGACTCCTTGGTACAAAAAGTGATTTTTGGTTCACAAAAAATGACCGCCAGCACTGACGGCCAGCAGAATTAGTACGTCGGGAGAGGTCTGTTAGCACTCATGCCCAACGAGTGCTAATTATAGGGACGGGGGGTAGCGTTTTCAAGTCGACGACTTGATACGTGTTTACCCTGGAATTGTGAAAATCGTTACGGGGCCTGGCCGCGCGGCGAAATCTTTATTCGCGTCCTGATGGAATCCGGACGGATTTCGTCGAAATAAAAGTTATCCATGGATCACCAGCCCAATGTCTCCGGGCCGGATCATCGCATGCCACCCGTGGTGTTGCCTGCGGCACTTTCGCCCGCTGCGCAATGCTCAACGTCACCCACCTCCACGGCGACGTGACACGATGTGACAAGAAGCCACCCCATTCAAAACTGCATGGCAAGAGTACAGAAGCGTTGATTTACGAGCGCGCCGGCCTGGCCAAGAATGGTCACACCAACCCGGCTCAAACCCATCGCTGGTTCATCGCCAATCTACCCGGAGCGCATCATGCCCCACCCCACCATGCAGGCCCTCATCGTCGAATCCGCCGGCGCGCCGTTCACGGCGGTCCAGCTTCCCAAGCCAGTGGCCGGCCCCGGCCAGGTGCTGGTGCGCATCCTGGCCAGCGGCGTCAATCCGCTCGACACCAAGATCCGCGCCGGCCAGGCGGAGCACGCCCGCCAGCCCTTGCCCGCCGTGCTGGGCCTGGACCTGGCCGGCGTGGCCGAAGCCGTGGGCGCGGGCGTGACGGCTTTCGCGCCCGGCGACGAGGTCTATGGCATGACCGGTGGCGTGGGCGGCCTGCAAGGCTCGCTCGCGCAGTACGCGGCGGTCGATGCCGACCTGCTCGCGCGCAAGCCCGCCGCGCTGTCGATGCGCGAAGCCGCCGCATTGCCGCTGGTGTTCATCACCGCGTGGGAAGGCCTGGTCGACCGGGCTCGCGTGCAGCCCGGCCAGAAGGTGCTGGTGCATGGCGGCGCCGGCGGCGTGGGGCATATCGCGGTGCAGATCGCCCGCGCGCTCGGGGCGCAGGTCTACGCCACGGGCTCGGCCGCGCAGAAGGCGATCATCGAGGGCTATGGCGCCACCGCGATCGACCACGCCGCGACATCCGTCGCGCAGTATGTCGAGCAATACACTGCGGGCGAGGGCTTCGACGTGGTCTACGACACCGTGGGCGGCGCGGTGCTGGACAATTCTTTTCTGGCGGCGCGAACCTATGGCGGTCATGTGGTGAGCTGCCTGGGCTGGGGCACGCACGCGCTGGCGCCGCTGTCGTTTCGCGCGGCCACGTATTCAGGCGTGTTCACGCTGATGCCGATGCTCACCGGCAAGGGCCGCGCGCACCACGGCGAGATCCTGCGCGAAGCGGCGCGGCTGGCCGATGCGGGCAAGCTCTGCGTGCGGCTCGATGCGCGGCACTTCACGCTCGACAGCGCCATCGATGCGCATCGCGCCATCGAGACCGGCACGGCCAAGGGCAAGCTGGTGGTGGAGATTGCCGGGGACTAAGCGCCTGCGCTACTGCCCAGGCGCTCGATGGTCGCATCCAGGAAGGCGCGCAGCCGCCCCAGGCGGCGCAGGTCGCGGTGATAGCCCACCCAGACGTCGCGCCCCGGCGGCGCCTCGCCCAATTCGATGGCCTGCAGGCCGCCGATGCGCTCGGCCAGCTCGCAGGGCAGGACAGCCAGCCCCGCGCCCGCCGCGCACAGCTTGGCCTGCGCCTCGCGGCTGTTGCTGCCGAATACTACCCGGGCGTTCGGCAGCTGCTTGCGCATCCAGGCCACGTCGGGCAGGCCCGCGAAGCCCGCATCCAGCGTCAGCAGGGCATGCCCCTCGCCATCGCCCGCGCGCGGCGGTGCCATGCCGGGCGCCGAGTAAAGCGCGTAGTCCATGTGCATCAGCTTGCGCTGCACGATATCGGCCTCGTCGAAGGCGCGGATGCGAAAGACCAGGTCCGCCTCGCGGCGTGCCAGGCTGAGCAAGCGCGCATCGGTGACCAGTTCCACCGCGACGCGCGGATGGGCGCGGATAAAGTCCGCGATCACCGGGGTCAGCATATGCACGCCAAACCAGTCGGACGACGAGATCCGCAGCAGGCCGTCCAGCTCCCGCGCCTGGCCGGACAGCTGGCGCTCGAAAGCCATCGCCTCTGCCTCGATACGCTCCGCGTGGGCGAGCACGGCGGCCCCTTCATCGGTCAGCACGTAGCCGTCGCTGGTGCGCTGGAACAAGGCATGCCCGACGGCATCCTCCAGCGCCTTCAGCCTGCGCCCCATGGTCGGCTGAGTCTGCCCGATCGCGCGCGCGGCGCCGCCCAGGGTGCCGGCACGGGCGATCGCCAGGAAGATCTTGATATCGCTCCAATCCATCCGGGGAATTTGCTGAAGTATTTGCTGACGTTACTGAAGTTATGTTTGGGAGGTGCCGGATTCAGCGCGGCCAGGCAAGTCGCGGGCGGCAGCGCGATGATGGCACGGCGGCGTGGCGGGAACAATGGCGGGCACGCCGGGCTCGGGCCGGCATCCCGTCAGCTTCTGGTGGAGGGCGCCCGGCCTTCCAGGGCCCAGTAGTCAGGCACCTCCCGGCTGGGACTGCGCAGCACCAGCGTGTAGCCGCACCGGCGGCAGCGGTAGGCATAGGCGGCGCCGTCCTGGGCCTGCGCATCGGCGCGCGCGGCCTCGAGGTCCTCGTGCGGCGGCAGGTGTCCTGGCCTGCCGGCCTGGCGCTTGCATCGCTCACACGGCAACATGGATTTACCTCAGGTTGTTAGGGAGCATGGTTCCATCTTGTACAGTCGGATCGCAGCGGGCGAATTGGTGCAATGCACCATAATTATAGGCGCTTTGCGACTCCTTTCCAGATATATAGAGAGCGATGAGTCGCCGTGCGGTGCAACGAAACGATGCCTCGGCATGAGCGCTGCTGCCAGGCTAGCGGGCAGGGAGCGCGGGCGCCGTGAGGAGGTCTCGCCGCGCGTCCGGGTTCGATCCGGCTTGTGCCGACACATCGCCCGGAGGCCGCTCCCGCGGTGGCTCGGCCAGCGGCACCGTGACGACGGCGAACACGGAAAACGGGCACCAGAAAGACGGCCTGAAGAGACTCATTCTGCGGATGACGATGGCGCCGGCAAGAAAAGGTGAAGGCTCTGAAAAGCGAAGGACCGGCAAGGCAGCGCCCAGCCGGTCCGGCTTCAGGATTGGTAAGCCCTGCCCATCTTAACGACCGAATCGGCAGATGGTTGAGGCTGTCATCAACTATTCATGAAACCCGCAAGATACGACGCGCACCTGGACGGAAACCATCCAGGTGCCACGCAATGCGCGCCGCAGCTTTATTGCCCGGAAGCCGCGTCGCGCGCCTTGCGCTTGGCGGGCCGGCCCGTCTTGACGGTCTCGACCTGGGCCACGACGGCCAGCAATTGCCGCTCCGGCAGCGACTCCAGCATCTTGAGCCCAGCCCGCAGCAACTCGCTCTTCTTCACGTGCGCGCCGCCGTTCAGACAGCGCCGCTTGAGCTCCGCCAGCTTGGCATAGTCCCACTCCGGCATGGTGAAGCTGTCGCGCACGACCTTGGCCTTGACAGGCTTCTGCGCCTTCTCAACCTTCTCAACCCTCTCTGCTTTCTCGGCCTTCGGTGCGGCAGCCACGGACTTACCCGCTTCAACCTTGGCAGCCTTGCCTGCCATCTCCGCCTTGCTGGCGCGCTTGACCGGCCGCTTCACTGCGGTGGCTGCCTTTTTCTGCGCCGCGGCGGGCGCGGGCGCACGCGTGCGCCCATTCGAAACCGTTGCCATGCATCCTCCTGTGTTGATCGCAGTGGTATCAAAACAGTATATATCGTTTATTTTCGCAAGCGGCGCGAAGGGGAGAAAAGGAGGAAAAGGAGGAAAGGGAGGAAAGGGAGGCAACAGCCATCGCCGTCAATCGGGACGGGGCCGTGCAGACACGGATTTCGTCAAAAAACCTGCCATCCCCGCGAAGGGAAAAGTATCCACCGGCCCCGCCATGATCTTAGCTGCCGGTTATTTCATTCTTGCGACGAAGCGCAGCCGCCAACGCTACGTGCCCGGCCCGGACTCGCTGGCGATGGCCTGCAGCGCCGCCTTGTCGGATAACGTCAGGCGTCCGTATTCCAGGTGCAGCACGCCCTGCTTCTCCCAGTCCTTGAGCTGCCGGTTGACGCTCTGGCGGGACACGCCAAGCATATGGCCCAGGTCTTCCTGGGAGAGCCTGAGCGCGGCGGGGGCGCCGGATGTCCGCACGCCCGGCGTGCCGAGGGTGGACAGCGCGTGCGCATGCTCGACGGCAAGCAGGCGCCGCGCCAGCCGTACCGGAAACGGCATCAGGATCACCTCGTCAATCCACTCCAGTGCGCTGCGGTAGCGCCGGCAGATCAGTTGCGTGAACTCCATCAGCCAACGCGGCTCGCGCGCAATGAGCGTATGGAAGGTGGCGGCGGGAATCACCAACAGCTCGCTAGCCTCCGCAGCGCGCGTGTCGTACACGCGGTGCGCATCGATGAAGAGCGAGACCTCCCCGAACCACTGCCCGGGCTCCAGCAGGCTGACCACGGCCTCGCGCCCGTTCTGCGCCGTGCTGCTGACCTTGATGGCGCCGCGCTCGACGCAGAAGAGCGCGTCCGGGTTGGAGCCGTAGGTAAACAGCACCTCGCCCTTGACCAGTTGCCGCCGCATGGCATGCGACCGGAGCAGTGCTTCGAGCTCGGCCGAAAACTGTCCGGCGGCGGTGTCATCTTCGTGCGGCTGCGGTCGTGTGTTCATGCCTTTGCCCCGGGTTGCTGGTTACGCTGCTGATGCCGCTCAGGTGATTCAGGCGGTTCAGGCCTCATCGGTACGGAACCAGCCGGTAAGTGCCCAGCGCGTCTTGTGGCAAGGCAATACTTCATGCGGGACCAGGTCGCTGCGAAACACGACCAGCCGCGCGCGCTGCGGCAGCACGCGGTGCAACTCGGTGGCGCCGTCGTCCTGCCCGTAGAGCGCGAGTTCGCCGCCATCGCGCTCGCTCCATTCAGGATTGAGGTAGAGCACCAGCGAGATCTTGCGATGCAGGGTCGCGCGATGCTGGTCCAGGTGCTTCTTGTAGGCAGTGCCGACCGGATAGTGCGAGAAGTGGAATTCCTCGCGCTTCAAGCCCAGGAAGTAGCGCTCGTTCAAGGCCTCGCGCAAACCCGCAGCCCAGGCCTGGAAATCCGCCCTGGCCACGCCGGCGGGCGCGTCGTCGAGCCACAGGATCGAATCGCCGCGAATGCCCGCGTCGCGCGCGGCGGCATCGCCCCGCCCGATGCGGGCCGGATGGAACAGGCCGGCCTCCCACGCCGCGCGGCTCTCGGCATGCAGCCGCGCCGCCAGCGTGGTGTCGATGAGGTCGTCGGACACGGCCCAGCCGTGCTCTTCCAGGGCAACAAACAAACGTTCCAGGGCTGACATGGGCGGGAGATTTCGTGCTGGGGAAACGTCAAGAATCAAAACAAAAAGGGCCACCTGGACAACAGGAGGCCCTTGGCGCGCAGGCGCGCAGTTTAACAGCCCAGGGCTGCAGCCATGCCGGCCCCCGGCCTGCTACAACCCGCTGCTGTCGAGATACTCCAGCGCCAGGCTCACCGCGCGGCGGGCCTTGAGCACATAGATCACCTGCCGGTCGCGCACGACCAGGCCCAGCACATCGGCCTGCATCAGTTCATTGAAATGGTGGCTGGCGCGCGGCAGGCTCAGCCCGGCGACGCCGGCCAGCTCGTACGCCGGCATGCCAGCTTCGCCCGCCTCCAGCAGCGCGCGGCAGATGGCGGCACGCGCTGGCACTGTCAGCAGCGCGTACGTCAGTGTGCTTTCTTGATCGGTCTCCATGGCCACGCCTTCCCGCTCGTCGTCCAGATGTCATGTAGTTATATGCGTCGGCCGGCCGTGTGGATTGCCGTAGCCCTTCCGCCGCGCCCGCCTGACACCTACTTTCTACGCGGCAGGCGCAGCAAATGCAACCCGCGGGGGCTCGCTGGCGCACAATTACACAAGATTACAACAGGCTGCGGCGGCCCGCCCGTGGCCGCTTGCGCGGCGCCGGGGCGTCCTGCGCGGCGCGGGTGCCGGCTCGCCTTTTACCGCGCTGCACCAGCCGGCATCCACCCGGCATCCACCCGCGGCAAGATACCAAGATACCGTAACAGGCACGCGCGCCCGCCGCGTGCCGCATCCGTGGGTGTATTTCGCGCTTCACTTGGCGGCGCAAGCCGTGGCGCAGCCCGGCACATCGGCGTAAGCGAGTGAAATATTCAGTAATGCGCAGCGCGTTTCACACATTCCCGCGCCGCACTATGCTTGCCATAAGACCCGCCTGCGCGACGCCGCGCAGGCGGCGTGCGCGCGCGCGGAAACCAACCCGCCAGCCCGAGCAGGAAACGACAAACAACGGCATCGCCTCACGAAAGCCCGTCATGACTATCGCTTGCTTCTCGCCTTCATGAGCGCCGCGCGTTTGCTCTCGCCGCGCCTGCTCTGCATCGCCCTGGCGTCTGCCTGGGTGGGCGGCTGCGCGGTCGGGCCGGACTATCGGCGCCCCCCGGTCGAGACCCCCGCCGCGTATCGCGAAGCCGTGCCGGACGATCACCAATGGAAGGTTGCCGAGCCCCGTCCGGTGGACCTGACGCAGGCGTGGTGGGCGGGCTTCGGCGATGCCCACCTGAATGAACTGGTGGGGCAAGCCAACGCAGCCAACCAGAGCCTGCGCCAGGCCGAGGCCCAATACCGGCAATCTCGCGCGCTGGCACAGGCGGCGCGGGCCGGCTTGTATCCCACGCTCGGCGCGAGCGTGGGCGTGGGGCGCGCGCGCACCAACACGCTGGGCATCCAGACGGTGTCCAACACGCATTCGGCCAACCTCGATGCCAGCTGGGAAATCGACCTGTGGGGCCAGGTGCGGCGCAGCATCGAAGCGGCCCGCGACAACGCGCAGGCCAGTGCCGCCGACCTCGCCGCCGCGCGCTTGACGATCCAGGGCGAGCTGGTGCAGGACTATATCCAGTTGCGCGTCACCGATGTGCTCAAGACGCTCTATGCGCGCACGCTGGCCGCCTACGAGGACTCCCTCAAGCTGACCCAGAGCCAGTTCCGCGCGGGGGTGGCCACCGCGGGCGACGTGGCGCTGGCGCAAGTCACGCTGAACGCGGCGCAAGCGCAGGCGATCGACCTCGACGTGCAGCGCAACCAGCTTGAGCATGCGATCGCCGTGCTGCTGGGGCGCGCCCCAGCCGAGTTCACGCTGGCGCCAGAGGCGTTTTCGATGCGCCCGCTGGCGGTGCCGCCGGGGCTGCCCTCCGCGCTGCTCGAGCGCCGCCCCGACATCTCGGCGGCTGAGCGCCGCATGGCGGCTGCCAATGCCAATATCGGCGTGGCGCGCGCTGCGTACTTCCCGTCGCTGGTGCTCTCCGCGGTGGGCGGCGCCAGCAGCGGCAGCCTGGCCAACTGGTTCGGGCCGCCCGGCCGGGTGTGGTCGCTGGGCGCGGCGCTGGCCGGCACCATCTTCGACGGCGGGCTGCGCAACGCGCAAAACGACCAGGCGGTGGCGGCCTACGACGGGGCGGTGGCGGCGTACCGGCAAACCGTGCTCAGCGGCATGCAGGAGGTGGAAGACAACCTCTCGGCGCTGCGCGTGCTCGACCAGGAGGTGGTGGTGCAGGACCATGCGGTGGATGCTGCCCGCGTGGCGGAACGCGTGAGCCTGGCGCAATACCGCGCTGGCACGGCGTCCTACCTCTCGGTGGTAACGGCACAGGCCCTTTCCTTGTCTAACGAACGGACCGCGATCCAGTTGCGTGGCCGGGAGCTTGCAGCCAGCGTGGCGCTGGTCAAGGCGATCGGCGGCGGCTGGCAAAGCGATGCGCTGGCGCAACCCTGATCTCTTGATTCCCTGATTCCCTGATTCCCTGATCCACATCGGCAGACCACTTCCAAGGCAATCCATGGCGACCCAGTTCTCCCGCCGCAACCCCGTCCTGATCGGCCTGGCCGTGCTCGTGCTGGCAGCCGTGGCGTGGTTCGCCGCCGGCCCGCTCAAGCGCATGGCGGCGCCACGCGGGGCAGCGCCGCCGGTGCCGGCGGTAACCGTGACCAGCGCACAGGTCAAGCGCGAGAACGTGCCGATTGGCGTGGCGGGCGTCGGCACGGTGCAGGCCATGGCCACGGTGACGGTCAAGCCGCGCGTGGACGGCCAGCTCGACCGCGTCGGCTTTGTCGAGGGCGAGGACGTCAAGGCCGGGCAGTTGCTGGCGCAGATCGACCCGCGCACGTTCCAGGCGCAGCTGCAACAAGCCATGGCGCAGAAGTCGCGTGACGAGGCGCAGCTAGCCAATGCGCGCCTCGACCTGCAGCGCTACGAGGGCCTCATCAAGGAAAACGCCACCACGCAGCAGACGCTGGATACCCAGCGCGCGCTGGTGGCGCAGCTGGCCGCCGCGGTGAAGACCGACGAAGCACTGGTCAACGTCGCCCGCGTGCAGCTCGACTACACCACCATCACCGCGCCGCTATCCGGGCGCGTTGGCGCGCGCCTGGTCGACCCGGGCAATATCGTCCACGCGGCCGACGCCAACGGCCTGGTGGTGATCCGCCAGATCGACCCGATCGACGTGGTATTCACGCTGCCCGACGGCGAATTCCAGCGCATCAACCGCGCCATGCAGGCCAGCGGCACACCGCTCGCGGTGGAGGCCAGCGAGCGCGCCAGCGGCCAGTTGCTGGGACAAGGCAAGCTGATCCTGCTCAACAACACCATCGACACCACCTCCGGCACCATCCAGCTGAAAGGGCGCTTCCCCAATCCCTCGCACACGCTGTGGCCCGGCCAGTACGTCAATGCGCGGCTGGTGCTCGGCGAGCGCGACCAGGCGCTGACCATCCCGGCCGCCGCCGTGCAACGCGGCCAGACCGGCACCTATGTCTATGTGGTGCAGGCGGACCATACGGTTGCATCCCGCGCCATCGAGGTGGCGGAGACCCAGGACGCCAAGGCCGTCGTGGCCAAGGGGCTGGCGGTCGACGAGCGGGTCGTGGTGGACGGGCAGTACAAGCTCAAGCCCGGCACCCGCGTGAACGAGACGACCGCGGCCACCACCATCGCGGATGCCGGCGCAGCGCCTGCCTCCGCGCCGGCCGCCGGTGCCCCGGCAAACCGCGCCGGGAACGCACGGCCATGAGCATTTCCGCGACCTTCATCAAGCGCCCGATCGGCACCTCGCTGCTGGCGCTGGCCGTGCTGCTGGTCGGCGTGGCCGCGTGGCCACTGCTGCCTATCGCGCCGCTGCCGCAGGTGGATTTCCCCACCATCCAGGTGTCGGCGAACTTGCCCGGCGCCAGCCCGGAGACCATGGCGTCGAACGTGGCGCAGCCGCTGGAGCGGCAGTTCTCGCTGATCGCCGGGCTCACGCAGATGACGTCGACCAGCGCGCAGGGCAACGCCCAGATCACGCTGCAGTTCGACCTCAACCGCAGCATCGATGCCGCCGCCGTGGACGTGCAGGCCGCCGTCAATGCCGCCAGCGGCCAGTTGCCCAGCAACCTGCCCACGCCCCCCACCTTCCGCAAGATCAACCCGGCCGACTCGCCGATCCTGGTGCTGGCGGTGCAGTCCGACACGCTGCCGCTGACCGAGGTCAACGACTTCGCCGACAACGTGCTGGCGCAGCAGATCTCGCAGATCTCCGGCGTCGGGCTGGTCAACATCGGCGGCCAGCAAAAGCCGTCGGTGCGCATCCAGGTGGATCCGCAGAAGCTCTCGGCCATGGGCATGAGCCTGGAAGACCTGCGCGGCGTGATTGCCGCCACCACGGTCAACCAGCCCACCGGCAGCACCGATGGCGCCACCAAGGCCTTCAACGTCTACACCAATGACCAGGTCACCAAGGCGGCGGCGTGGAACGACATGGTGCTGGCCTACCGCAGCGGCGCGCCGGTGCGCGTGCGCGATGTCGGCGTGGCCGTGGACGGGCCCGAGAACGCCAAGCTGGCGGGCTGGGGCTTTGCCGGCGCCGCCGCGCCGGCGGACAACACCTTCCACAACGGGCGCGCCATCATCCTGGCCATCACCAAGCAGCCGGGCGCCAACGTGATCGAGACCGTGGACCGCATCCGCGCCGCGCTGCCGCGCCTGCAGGCCGCGATCCCGCCCACCGTCAACGTCAACACGCTGGCCGACCGCACCCAGACCATCCGCGCCTCGGTGGCCGATGTGGAGTTCACGCTGGTGCTCACCATCGCGCTGGTGGTGATGATCATCTTCGTGTTCCTGCGCAACGTGGCCGCCACGGTGATTCCCAGCGTGACCGTGCCGCTGGCGCTGATGGGCACCGCCGGCGGCATGTACCTGCTGGGCTACAGCCGCGACAACCTGTCGCTGATGGCGCTCACCATTGCGGTGGGGTTCGTGGTGGACGATGCCATCGTGATGCTGGAGAACATCTACCGCCACGTGGAAGACGGCATGGAGCCCATGGAAGCCGCGCTCAAGGGCGCCGCCGAAATCAGCTTCACCATCGTGTCGATCTCGGTCTCGCTGGTGGCGGTGTTCATCCCGCTGCTGCTGATGGGCGGCATCGTGGGGCGGCTGTTCCGCGAGTTCGCCGTGACCGTCACGCTCACCATCGTGGTATCGGTGCTGGTCTCGCTGACGCTCACGCCGATGCTGTGTTCACGCTACCTGACCCCGCCGCGCGGCCATCATCACGGCCGCATCTACCGGTGGTTCGAGCATGGCTTCGACGCCATGCTGTCGGGCTACAGGCGCTGGCTGGACGTGGTGATGCGCCACCAGTTCTTCACCCTGTGCGTGTTTATCGCCACGGTCGCCACCACGGTGGCGTTGTTCATCTACATACCCAAGGGCTTCTTCCCGCAGCAGGACACCGGCTTCATGTTCGGCATCGCGGAGTCCGCGCAGGACGCGTCGTTCAAGTCGATGAACGCGCGCATGGTGCAGCTCGCGGATATCGTGCGCGCCGACCCCGATGTCGCCGCGGTTGGCATGACCGGCGGGCAGAATACGCTCAACACCGGCAACTTCTTCATCAGCCTGAAACCCAAGGACCAGGGCCGCACCGCCAGTGCCGACGAAGTGATCGCCCGGCTGCGGCCCAAGCTGGCGCAGGTGCAGGGCGCCAACCTGTTCCTGCAGGCCGGTCAGGACATCAACGTGGGCGGGCGGCTGTCGCGCACGCAATACCAGTACACGCTGATGGACTCCAACCTGGACGAGCTCAACCAGTGGGCCCCGCGCATCCTGGAGCGCCTGCGCGCCCTGCCCCAGCTCGCCGACGTGGCGTCCGACCAGCAGAACGCCGCGGCAGCAGCGCGCCTGACCATCGACCGCGCGCGCGCCTCGAGCTTTGGCATCACGCCCGCGCTGATCGACTCCACGCTCTATGACGCGATCGGGCAGCGCCAGGTCGCGCAGTACTTCACCCAGATCAACAGCTACCACGTGATCCTGGAAGCCACGCCCGCGCTGCAGGACGATCCGCGCTTGTTCAGCAAGCTGTACGTGACCTCGCCGCTGACCGGCGAGCAAGTGCCGCTGTCCACGTTCGTCAAGATCGACACCGACAGCACCGCCTACCTGTCGATCAGCCACCAGGGGCAGTTCCCCGCCGTCACGATCTCATTCAACCTGGCCAAGGGCGTGGCGCTGGGCGATGCCGTCAAGGCGATCAACAGCACGTTGTCCGGCATGGGCCGCCCGCAGACACTCTCCGGCTCGTTCCAGGGCACGGCACAGGCTTTTGGCGCCTCGCTTGCCTCGCAGCCTTACCTGATCGCCGCCGCGCTGGTCGCCGTGTATATCGTGCTGGGGCTGCTGTACGAAAGCTATATCCATCCGCTCACCATCCTCTCCACCCTGCCCTCCGCCGGCGTGGGCGCGCTGCTGATCCTGCTGGCCGGTGGCTATGACCTCAGCGTGATCGCGCTGATCGGCATCATCCTGCTGATCGGCATCGTCAAGAAGAACGGCATCATGATGGTCGACTTCGCGCTCACCGCCGAGCGCGACCACGGCATGAAACCGGAGGAAGCCATCTACCAGGCGTGCCTGCTGCGCTTCAGGCCGATCATGATGACCACCATGTGCGCGCTGTTGTCCGGACTGCCGTTGATGCTCGGGCATGGCGCCGGCTCGGAGCTGCGGCGGCCACTGGGCTTTGCGATGGTGGGGGGACTGGTGCTGTCGCAAGCGCTGACGCTGTTTACTACGCCCGTGGTTTATCTCTACCTGGATCGCGCGCACTATTGGTATATGAAGCGCAAGGAACGGCGGCAGGCACGGCGCGAGGCACGTGAGCACGCGCGCAGCGCGCAAGCCGAACGCGAGAGCCAGCGCGTGCTGACGTCCGGAGAAGGGGATTGAGGCACGGCCAATGAGATCTCTCGCTCTTGCGAGCACCCGCCCTCTCCCCCGGCCCCTCTCCCACAAGTGGGAGAGGGGAGCCAACCATCAGCAAGATCAACCAACTGTGTAGCCGTGTGAAGCGCCCGAAGGGCGGGAAACACCCCAGCGCGATGCGAAGCGAGCCGTCAAGGTTCACCAAGGCCGTATGGGGCGCCTCGGGGTAGTCGCCCCATCCGGCGCGCCTTTTTTGCCTACTTTTTTGGCAAGACAAAAAAGTAGGTCGCCGCCCCGCAGGGGAGGTGAAACTGCAGTTGAAGTTGCCTTTGACCTTGACGTCAATCAGCCGCAGCCGCAGCCGCAACCGCAACCGCAACCGCAACAACCTAACTAACCTCAATCACCCCATTCATCGTCTCGTGCCCCGATCCACAAAAAATATCGCACAGGAACACAAAGCTGCCAGCCACCTTGGGCAAGGCCGAAACCCGCACGACCTTGCCGGGCGGCAAATCCTCCCGAATGCCGAGATCCGGCACGCTAAACCCCATGATCACATCCTGCGCGGTCAGCTCGAACACCACCGGCTCGCCGACCCGCAGCGCAATCCGGTTTGGCGTGAAGACAAACTTGCGCGCATGCACCTTGATCACCCGCGGCGCAGCGGCAGCGCTTTGCAACAGTGGCGTCCCGCCCGCCAGCGCCAGCAAGCAGCACAGCGCCCGCCTGCGGCTGATTCCTTCCCGCCCGGTTTCTGACATGAGCAACTCCTGATAGCGAGTTCAAAGCGGTTCCAAGCCGATCAAAGCAACGCGGCACGATCCGCTCAAGCATTGACAGGCTTCTCCTCGACCCCGAAATCCCCCGCAGCCCTGCCCGCCTCCACTTCCCGCCAGCCCAATCCCCGATAAGGCTGCGCCGGATCCCACGGCACCGGCGAGCGCTGCGGCTGCGACCCCGCCACCGGCAACGGGTAGATCAGCGAACGCGCCGCGTGGTGCGCGATATGCCCGGTCATGTGGTGGTGCTCCTGGTGGATGTGCCCATAGAACACCGTCACATTGGGATGCGGCATCAGCCGCTCGATGACCTGCGCGCCGTCCCGGGTGGCCCAGTCCCACTGCGGATACAGGTCGAACAGCGGACGGTGCGTGAACACCACGATGCGCGCCGACTGCGGCTGCTTCGCAAGATCCGCGGCGAGCCAGTCGAGCTGCGCCGCGCCCACCCGCCCGGCAGGATCGGACACGTTGTCCAGCACGATGAAGTGCACGCCCTTGTGGTCGAACACATAGTGCGTGGGCCCGAACAGTTCGCGGTAGGCAGCGCCCTGGTCCAGGCTGGCGTCGTGCTCACCCGGCATCAGGTGCACGACCGGCACCTTGAGCCCGGCGATGATCGACTGGAACTCGCGCATGCGCCGGCGGCGCTCGGCGGGGTCATCGGTGGTGTGGGTGAGGTCGCCGGTGAACATCAGGAAATCCGGCGGCTCCGCCAGTGCGTTGACCGCTGCCACCGCCTTGGGCAAGGTCCCGCGCGCGTCGGGATTGGGCGGGCCCTGGAAGCCCCAGTGCGCGTCCGAGAGTTGGACAAAGTAGAACGATTCGTCGCGGCCGGCGGCCCATCCGGGCAATGCCGACACAAACACCGCACCGCCGGCGCACGCGGCAAGCCCGAGAAAATCGCGCCGTTTCCATGCTCGCTGCATATTGAGCTCCATCGGTTGATCGGATCGACCGGATTGATCGGATCGGTCGAATCGATCTGGTTGCTGGGGACCTGCCTGTCATACCGGCGCGCAGGCGTGTTTATTCCCGTTGCCGGCGATATTTTTTTTACGTGGTGGTGGTGAGAATCGGGAATAAACTCAATGCGTTCCCGGTATACGCGGCAGAAACGGAATGAACGGGGAAGCGCGCGCGATGCGTCCAACCCGGGCACCGAGCCAAAGGAGTGACGTGAACGCTGCCGACCAGCGCCGCCGTTTCGACGATCTGGTGCTTCCGCACCTCGACGCCGCCTACAACCTGGCCCGCTGGCTGTCGGGCAGCCCCATGGAGGCCGATGACGTGGTGCAGGAAGCCTGCCTGCGGGCTTTCTGCTTTTTTGACAGCTTCCGGGGCGACCAGCCACGCGCGTGGCTGCTGGCGATAGTGCGCAACACGTGGTTCACCGCCTGGCGCAAGCGGCACCCGCCGGGCCAGGCCGAGAGCGCTGACTACGACGATGCGCATTTCGATGGCGAGCCGCTGCCCGGCTGGCAGGATGGCCACGGCGACAGCCCTGAGCAATGGCTGTTGCGCGCCGAGGATATCCGGCTGCTGCATGTGGCGCTGGAGCGACTGCCGCTGGCCTTTCGGGAAGTCCTGGTGCTGCGTGAGCTGGAGGACCTGCCTTATCGCGACATCGCCACCGTCGCGGACATCCCGCTGGGTACCGTGATGTCGCGGCTGGCACGCGCGCGCAAACTGCTGGCGGCGGCGGTGCTCGCCATGCGCGCGGAGGGCACGCGCGGCACCGGCACCCAGAGCGGCGCCGACCTTAGCGCGGCAGGCACCCTGTCCAGCGCACCGGCCACGGGCAGGGCCGCCGCGGCAACCGCCATCCACGCCACACCGCCGCAACCTGCAGGGGAGACAGGCCATGAACTGCAATGACGCCCGCCTGCTGCTGCAAGCCAGTGCCGACGGGGAGCTCGGCGCAGGCGATGCCTTGCGCCTTGAGCGGCACCTGGCGCAATGTGCGGCCTGCACCGCGCAGCTCGCGCACCTGCGCGAACTGCGCACCGTATTGCGCGCGCATGCGCCCTACCACCGCGCCGGGCCGACCCTGCGCGCGCGGCTGAGCACGGCGCTGGACGCAGCCCAGGCCGCGGCCGGCTCGCGCGATGCGGCGGCGCCCTCCGGCAACGGTGGTGCATGGTGGCAACGGATGCGGCGCTATTTCGAATGGGGCCCGGCCGCCAATGCCGCCATGGCCGCGCTGACGGTGGCGACGCTAGGCATCGGCATGGCCCAGTACGCGCTGAGCGATGGCTCCGGGCCGACGGTGGAAGGCGAGATGGTAAGCAGCCACGTGCGCGCACTGATCTCGGGGCACACGATCGATGTCGCCTCATCGGACCGCCACACCGTCAAGCCCTGGTTCAATGGCCGGATCGACTACGCGCCGTCGGTACGGGAACTCGCTGCGCAAGGTTTCCCGCTGGTCGGGGGACGGCTCGACTATGTGCACGGGCGGCCGGTGGCGGTGCTGGTCTACCGCCGCAACCAGCACCCCATCGATGTGTTCGTGCTGCCAGCGCGCACGGCGGACAAGCCGGGCAGCAAGCCTGCCCTCAACCCCGGCCGCAGCCAGGCGCCGGCGCAGATCGAGTCGCGCCAAGGCTACCAGCTGGCGCTCTGGGAGTCGGGCGGCATGCGCTACGCGGCCATCACCGATGCCTCGGCCGACGACCTGCTGCGCTTCACGCAGGCCTGGCGCGCGGCCGGCGACAACCGCGCGCCCTGAGCCCGGCGCCTGGGCTCAGGCCAGCTCAGGCCAACACGAACGGCAACTGCCGCTGGCGCTTGCCGGTGAGCGTGAACAGCGCGTTGGCCACCGCTGGCGCAATGGCTGGCACGCCCGGCTCGCCCAGCCCGGTGGGCGGATCCTCGGAGGGCACGAAGAACACGTCCACCACTGGCGCATCGGAGATGCGCGGCGGCGGATAGTCGGGGAAGTTGCTGTTCTTCACCGCGCCATTTTCGATCTCGATGGCAAAGCCCGGCCGCGTCATCGCCAGCCCGAACACGCATGCGCCCTGCACCTGCGCCTCGGCCGACATGGGATTGACCACGCGGTTGGCATGCACCCCGGCCGTCACGCGATGCACATGTGGCTCGTTTTTCACCAGCGACACCTCCACCACATAGGCCACCACCGTGCCGAATGACTCGTGCACCGCCACGCCCCAGGCCTGGCCCTTGGGCAGCTTGCGCTTGCCGTAGCCGGACTTGTCCACCGCCAGCTGCAGCGCCGCGCGATGGCGCGCGTGCTTGCCCGCGTCCAGCCGCGCAAGGCGGTAAGCCACCGGATCCTGCCTGGCATTGACGGCCACTTCGTCGACCAGCGTTTCCTTGACGAAGGCGGTGTGCGTGTTGCCCACCGAGCGCCACCACAGCACCGGCACCGCCACCTGCGGGTGATGCACCGATAGCTGCAGCGGGAAGCCGTAGTCGTTCTCAACCAGGCCTTCGACCATGGTCGAGTCCACGCCGCCCTTGACCATGAACGCCTCGAACGGCGTGCCGGAGAGGATGGACTGCCCGACCACGGTGTGCTGCCAGCCGAGCACCTGCCCCTGCGCATCGGTGCCGATGCGCGCGCGGTGCACATGCAGCGGCCGGTAGTAGCCGCCGCGGATATCGTCCTCGCGGCTCCACATCACCTTGAGCGGTTCGTCATGCCCGTTCTTGACCCAGGCCAGCAGCACATTGGCCGCTTCGACCAGGTAGTCGGAGGTGGGCACGGCACGCCGGCCGAACCCGCCGCCCGCCATCATGGTGTTGAGCGTGACCTTGGCCGGCGGCAGCCCGAGCACGCGCCCGATGGCGGCCTGGTCCACGGTCTGGAACTGCGAGCCCACCCATACCTTCACGCTCTGCACCGCCTTGCCCGACACCTCGGCCTGCAAGGTGCAGTTCAGCGGCTCCATCGGCGCATGCGCCAGGTAGGGAAACTCGTAATCCGCCGAGATGGTGCGCGCGGCGCCGGACATGGCGCCCAGGTCGGCCTGCAGCGCCACCGTGCCGGGTTGCGCGGCCAGCGTCCTGTACTGCGCGAACAGGTCCTTGGTGGAAACACTGGAGCCGCTGTCTTCCCACACGATCTCCAGCGCATCGCGCGCCTGCTTGGCCGGCCAGTAGCCATTGGCCACCACCGCCACGCCGGTGCCGCCGCGATCCACCGGCACCAGCATCACGTCGGCCACGCCCTTGATCGCGCGCGCCTTGTCGGCGTTGAAGGATTTCACCTTGCCGCCAAAGCGCGGCGGGCGTGCCACCACGGCCACCACCATGTTCTTGAGATGCACGTCGATGCCGAAGGCGGTGGTGGCCTCCAGCTTGCCGCGCGCGTCCAGCCGGCGCGTGGGCTTGCCGATGAGCTTGAACTGCGCCGGGTTCTTGAGCGTTACCTGCTGCGGCACCGGCAGCGCCATGGCAGCCTGCGCCAACTCGCCAAAGGTAGCGCGATGGCTGCCGGAGGTGACCACGCCCAGCGCCACCTGGCAGCTCGCCGGATCGACCTGCCACTGCGTGGCCGCGGCGGAAACCAGCATGGCGCGGGCGCGCGCGCCCAGCTCGCGGTACTGCTGGAAGGAATGGTTGAGCGCGGTGGAGCCGCCGGTGATCTGCATGCCGAAGGCGGGATCCTTGTACGCATCGCCGGCGGGCGCCAGCGTGGCGCGCACATTGCGCCAGTCCACGTCGAGCTCTTCGGCCAGCGCCATGGGCAGCGCCGTATGCACGCCCTGGCCGAATTCGAGCCGGTTGACCGCCACCGTGACGATGTTGTCCGGCGCGATCAGCAGGAACGCCTGCGGCGGTGAAGGCGGGGCCTTGGGCGCCGCGCCTTCCTGCGCCAGCGCGGCCTGGACCGGCAGGATGCCGAGCGCCAGGCCGCCACCGGCAAAGCCGGTCAGCTTGAGAAAACTGCGGCGGTCCAGCGCGGCGACGCCGCCAGCGTCCGCGTGCCTGCGATTGCCGCCGGCCAGCGCTTCGAGGTATCTGATTCGCATGGTGTCGTCCCCTTAAGCCAGCGCGCGCGCCGCGTCCTTGATCGCCGCGCGGATGCGCTGGTAGGTGCCGCAGCGGCACAGGTTGCCGGCCATGGCCTGGTCGATGTCGGCATCGCTTGGGTGCTTCTTGCTGCGCAACAGCCCGACGGCGCTCATCACCTGGCCGTTCTGGCAATAGCCGCACTGCGCCACGTCGTGCTTGATCCAGGCGTCGAGCACCGCGCGGCCAACCTTGTCGCCGGTGACGCCCTCGATGGTGGTGATGCGCGCGCCTTGCGCCGCCGAGACCGGCGTCACGCAACTGCGCGTGGCCTGGCCGTTCACGTGCACGGTGCACGCGCCGCATGCGGCCATGCCGCAGCCGAACTTGGTGCCGGTCATGCCAAGGCTGTCGCGTAACGCCCACAGCAGGGGCGTGGAAGGATCAACGTCTACCTGCAACGGCTTGCCGTTGATATCTAGCGTGGTCATGGGGGGAGCTCCTTGGGTCTGTTTGCCCTGGTCCGCCCCCGGCGCGTCGCGGCGGTTCGATCCGCCACGCCGCGCCGCCGGCGGCCGGTCAGCAGCGTGTGCCCCAGCCGCGGTGCGCACGCCGTAAAACCTTGTGAGGATAGTGCAAAACGGGAAGTCGCGTTCGGTACCGTGCACTGCACCCGGGCGCCCTCAGGCCATGCCTTCCGGCGCGCGGTCGATAAAGCCCGTCATGCTTTGCAGCCGGCCGTCCGCCGCCACCGTCGCGAAGTCGGTGCCGACCACCACGGCTGCCGCACCCGCAGGCGCCAATACCCCTCCTCGGCGGGGCAATGCCTGAAACGCCTGTATGACGGGAACGGCAGCGCGCCTGTCCGCCATGGCAGCAGACTGGCCGCCGGGGCCGGTTCCAGCTCGCCGCGGGCCAGGCTCCTACCGCAAAACGGCGTCCGGCGCTAGTCCGAACAGCGGTAACACACCGGGGCTTATCGCCTCGTGATTCCGGCGTATCGCCGCTATATTGATCCATTAAGCTGGGCCGTGCGTGCAACCTGCCCGACGCCCGCCCATCGCCTCAATTTCGAGAACGCAGCTTCAGGCTGACGCCATATGACGCCAGATTTGGATGTCCGCCCCTTGCCCACCACCTACCCGCGCTGGCAACGCGTGTCGCTATCGGCCATCGCCTTCTTCCTGCTGGCCCTGGCCGGGCTGGCCGTGTCGCGCTACCCCGGAAACGTGGCCATGCTCTGGCTGGCCAACGCGTTCGGCCTCGGCGTCTTGCTGCACCAGCGCAGCGGCGATGTGCCCTGGCAGCTGGCGGGGATGCTGGTGGCGGGCTTGGCGGCCAACGCGGCCATGGGCGATAGCCCTGCCATTGCGCTGGCGCTGGCGCTGGGCAACGTCGTCGAGATCGCCTTCTCGGCGTGGCTGGTGCGCGCCATGACCAGCGGCGCCACGCTATCCCGCCCGGGACCGCTGGCGCGTTTCGCGCTGACGCTGGGCGCGGCCAGCACGCTGGGCCCGGCGGTGGGCGCCACCATCGGCGCCGCCACCATCAGCACCGCCTACCACAGCGGCTTTGGCGCGGTCTGGTGGACCTGGTGGACGGCAGACTCGATGGGCATCGTCATGCTGCTGCCGCTGATGGTATCGATCACCCGCGAGCGTTTCGCCGACACCTTCCGCCGCGCGCAGCTGCCCCGTTTTGCCGGCCTGCTCCTGCTGAGCCTGACGGTGGGCGGCGTGGCGCTATATAAGAGCAACGAGCCGTTCGTGGTGATGGCGCTGCCGCTGGTGCTGGCGGCGCTGCTGACCAATCCCTTTGCCACTGCCCTGCTGACGTTGCTGGCCATCTGCGGCACGGTGGCGCTGGGGCTGGTCACCGCATCGCTCGGCGTGGGCGCGAACGAGCCGTTCCTGCTGCAGTCGGTGCAGCTGTCGACCACGCTGGTCATGGTGTTCCCGATCTGCATCGCCTTCCTGCTGGAGCAGAACCGGCGTGACCGCAGCGAGCTGCGCGGCAGCGAGCGGCGCTTTCGCCAGGCCATGGAGCATTCGGCCGTCGGCATGGCGCTGGTAGGGCTGGACGGCCGCTGGCTGCAGGTCAACCGCGCCATCTGCGACCTGTTTGGCTATGATGCCGCCGAGCTGGCGGAGCTGCCCTTCCCGACCATCACCCACCCGGACGATCTCGCCCCCGACCTGCACCAGGTCGAGCGCCTGCTGGCCGGCGAGATCGAGTCGTACCGGATAGAAAAGCGCTTCCGCCACAAGGACGGCCACTATCGCTGGACCTTGCTGGCCGTCTCCCTGGTGCACGACGAGAACACCGGCAAGCCGCTGCATTTCATCTCGCAGGTGGAAGACATCGACGAGCGCAAGGCCGCGCTGGAAAAGCTCGAGGCGCTGTCGCGCCGCACCCAGCTGGCGGTGGAAGCCGGCGGCGTAGGCATCTGGGAATGGGACGTTGCCAGCGGCGCGATCGAGTGGGACGCGCGCATGCATGCGCTGCACGGCGTCGATCCTGCCCTGGGCGCGCCGGACATCAAGCGCTGGACGGCCATGGTGCATCCGGACGATGTCGAGCAGGCAAGCACCGAGATGCGCGAGGCGGTGCGCGGCACGCGCACCTTCGATACCGAATACCGCATCCAGCGCCCCGACGGCGCGGTGCGCCACATCCGCGCCATGGCCATGGTGCTGCGCCAGGACGATGACACCGCGGTGTCCATGATCGGCACCAACTGGGACATCACCGAACAGCGGCGCCTCACCGAGGCGCTGTTCGAAGAGAAGGAACGCCTGCATATCACACTGCGCTCGATCGGCGATGCGGTGATCTGCACCGACGCCACCATGGGCGTCACCTTCATGAACCCGATCGCCGAGCAGCTCACCGGCTGGACCATGCAGGCGGCTGCCGGCCAGCCGCTAGAATCCATCTTCCGCATCGTCGACGAGCATACCAACGCGCCCATCCCCAGCCCGGTGGAACAGTGCCTGCTGACCTTGCGCCCGGTCTACCTGCAGGACGGCGCGGTGCTGCAAAGCCTGACCGGCGACCGCCATGACGTGCAGGACTCCGCCGCCCCGGTGCGCACGGCTACCGGCGAGGTCATCGGCGCGGTGCTGGTGTTCCAGGACATCACCGGCGCCCGCGCGCTGCAGCGCGAGCTGGCCCATTCGGCTTCGCACGATGCGCTCACCGGCCTGCCTAACCGCATCTGGTTCGAGAAGCGGCTGCGCGAAGCCTGCGACGCTGCGCGCATGCAGCAACAGCATCACGCGCTGTGCTTCATCGACCTGGACCGCTTCAAGATCGTCAACGACACGGCCGGGCATGCCGCGGGCGACGTACTGCTGCGCGAGCTCGGCCACGTGATCCGCTACCACGTGCGTCCGGACGACCTGCTCGCCCGCCTGGGCGGCGACGAATTCGCGCTGCTGCTCATGGACTGCACGGTGGACCAGGCCGAGCGCGTGTGCCAGAAGATCATCGATGCCATCCGCAGCCAGCGTTTCCCGTGGGAAGGGCGGGTCTACGATGTGGGCGCGAGCATCGGCATTACCGCGATCGACCACGAAACACCGCCGATGGGCGAACTGATGAGCCGCGCCGACGTAGCCTGCTACGCCGCCAAGGCGGCCGGGCGCAGCCGCGTCTCGGTGTACCGGCGCGACGAAAGCGATGCGCAGCGCCACCACCAGGAACTGCAGGTTGCCGCCGGCATCCACTCGGCGCTGGATGCGAACCGCTTCCGCCTGTTCGCGCAGGAGATCCGCGCGCTGCAGGAGCACAACCAGGCCGACCGCCATATCGAGATCCTGGTGCGCATGGTCGACGAGCAAGGCAAGCTGGTGATGCCGGGCGCGTTCATCCCAGCCGCCGAGCGCTATGACCTGATGGGCCATGTGGACCGCTGGGTGATCCACCACGTGCTGCACGAATTCGGCGAGCGGCTGGCCGCGGTGCCCAGGCTCACGGTCGCCATCAACCTGTCGGCCAATTCGCTGGGCGAGCCGTTCCTGCTGCCGTTCCTGCACGCCGAGCTGTACGACTCCGTGCTGCCCGCCAGCCGCATCCAGCTGGAGATCACCGAGACCGCGCTGATCAACAACATGGCGGCGGCCAATCGCCTGGTGACCGAAATGCGCAGCGCTGGCTGCACCGTGGCGCTCGACGATTTTGGGGCGGGCTTGTCGTCGTTCTCCTATCTCAAGCAGTTTCCGGTGGACTATCTCAAGATCGACGGGAGCTTTATCCGCCACCTGGCCTGCAGCGCGGTGGACCGCGAGATCGTCAGCTCGATCAACGATATCGGCCATCGCCTGGGCATGCTGACCGTGGCCGAATCCGTGGAAGACGAGGAAACGCTGCAGGCCTTGCGCTCGCTTGGCGTGGACTATGCCCAGGGGTATGTGATCGGGCGGCCGATGCCGCTGGAACTGTTCCTGGAGAGTTGCCCGACCCTGCCGGTGGACAACGCCTGAGTCACCTGGCGTGCATGGCTGGCGGCGGCGCGCGCCGGCCGTGCCATGCCCCTTGCATCACACGCTGTCGCCCGTACGGGCGACAGTTCCGCTTTCCGCCCCGCCACCCGTTCGGAAAACCGAACGCGCTATCGCCCTGCCCGCACGGAAATCCGAACCGTGCGCCTGGCGCACATTAATTTCTCCTTGTTTTTCAGTGGCTTAGGTAGCTTCGGCTTGGCCTTTGGCCTGGCACGCCTCGTGCAATGTATGCGCGGCCCCAAGCGGCCATACAGGTCGACGGTTGGCCCCCCGTGCCGGCCCGGACCCAAAACAATGGAGGAAACAATGATCGACCCCGCCTTGCTGACCTTGCCCACCACACCAGTGGGCGCCGGACACACGCTGCCCATGCCCGTTCGGCATTGATCTGGCATTGATCTGGATTGATTCCGGAACGATTCCGAAATTGAACAGGCACTGATCTTCCCGGCTGAGGCCGCATGGCGCTGTCCCGACGACGGCAACGCCATGCCAGAAGGCTGCCAGCCCCCCGCAAAACAGCCGTCCGGCCATTGGCCGGGCGCATCGGCCCGACTTCTGATGAAACTGAACCGACTGCCCACCCTGATTTTCATTGCGATGCTGCTTGGCGTGCTGGCCGGCACGGCCGCCCACCATTACGCGCCGGACCCCGCCACCGCCAAGTCCATCGCCGACCACCTGTCCATCCTGACCGATGTGTTCCTGCGCATGATCAAGATGATCATCGGGCCGCTGGTGTTCGCCACCCTGGTTGGCGGCATCGCCAGCATGGGCGACGGCAAGGCCGTTGGCCGCATCGGCATGAAGGCGATGGCATGGTTCATCGCCGCGTCCATCACCTCGCTGCTGCTGGGCCTGGTGATGGCCAACCTGCTGCGCCCGGGCGAAGGCATGAACCTGGCGCTGCCGGCGGCGGACGCTGCCTCCAACCTGAAGACCGGGGCGCTGAACCTGCGGGACTTCATCGCGCACATGTTCCCCAAGAGCTTCGTCGAAGCCATGGCCACCAATGAGATCCTGCAGATCGTGGTGTTCTCGCTGTTCTTCGGCTTTGCGCTGGGCACGCTCAAGGACGGCATCGGCAAACCCGTGCTGGCCGGCATCGAAGGCCTGTCGCACGTGATGCTGAAGATCACCAACTATGTGATGGCTTTCGCGCCGGTCGGCGTGTTCGGCGCGGTCGCCGCGGTGATCACCGCCGAAGGCCTGGGCGTGCTGGTGGTGTACGCCAAGCTGCTGGGCGCTGTCTACCTGTCGCTGGCGCTGCTGTGGGTGGCGCTGATCGCCGGTGGCTACTTCTTCCTCGGCCGCGATGTGTTCCGCCTGCTCAAGATGGTGCGCGCCCCGCTGATGATCGGCTTCGCCACCGCCAGCAGCGAATCGGCATACCCCAAGGTGATCGAGCAGCTCGGCCGCTTTGGCGTCAAGGAGCGCATCACGGGCTTCGTGCTGCCGCTGGGCTACTCGTTCAACCTGGACGGCTCGATCATGTACACGTCCTTCGCCGCGCTGTTCGTGGCGCAGGTGTACGGCATCCACCTGTCGCTCACGCAGCAGGTGACCATGCTGCTGGTGCTGCTGGTCACCAGCAAGGGCATTGCCGGCGTGCCGCGCGCCTCGCTGGTGGTGGTGGCCGCAGTGCTGCCGATGTTTGGCCTGCCCGAGGCCGGCATCCTGCTGGTGCTGGGCATCGACCACGTGCTGGACATGGGCCGTACCGTAACCAATGTGCTTGGCAACGCCATTGCCACAACCGTCGTCGCCAAAAGCGAAGGCGCCATCGGCGCGCCGGTGCCCGAAGAAGCGGATGACCCCGCTGCCGACGGCAACCGCGGCCTGACACCCGTTCAGGTCCTGGCCGGCAAGTAACACTGCCAGCGCGCCAAGGCCCGGCCACCGATCAGGTGGCCGGGCCTTTTTTTGTTTCCGGGGGCCGGAAAACCGTGATGTGGTAAAAGACGGGGTCGCCGCGGTGCCGCCATCGCACAATGTGCGCATTGGCGCTCCTACCCCTACTCTTACCCCTTTGCACGATGCACTTTTGCTGGCACCTGCAGTCTTAACCCGTCGGGCTCGCTGCCCGCGACCGAGTTCCATCGCCTTCGCTTCCTGCGCATTCCGCCCGCTCCCATGACCGGCCCGCTCCCTTCACACGCTACCCCGCAAGGCGCCCCGCACGATACCTCCGCTCGTGCCAGACGCCTGCGCCCATGGGTGCCCCTCATGGCCATGCTGGCGCTGGCGATGCTGATCGGGCTGGCTGGCGCCATGGGCTACCGGTACAGCTACGACAACGCCCTGGCGCGCCAGGGCGAGCGCGGCCAGGTGCAGCTGCGCCTGTACGGACAGGCCCTGTCGAGCGAGCTGGCGCGCTATGACTATGTGCCCAGCCTGCTCTCGCTGGACGACAAGATCGCTACCCTGCTGGCGCACCCGAACGACCCGGCACGCGTCGAGGCCGCCAACCAGTACCTGGCCGCGGTCAATGCCCGCGCCGGCACCCGCGTGGTGTTCGTGCTCGATGCCCGCGGCCACGTGCTCGCCACCAGCAACTGGCAGCGCCCCGACAGCTACCTGGGCGAAGACCTGAGCTTCCGCCCCTACTTCAGCGACGCCGCGGACGGCCAGCTGGGCCGCTTCTATGGCGTGGGCACCACCCGCAGCGAGGCCGGCTACTACCTCTCGGCGCCGCTGGGCGATCGCCACAAGCCAAGCGGCGTAGCGGTCGTCAAGGTGGGGCTGGAACCCCTGGAGAACCGCTGGCAAGGCGCCGATGCCCAGATGCTGCTGACGGACGAGAACGGCGTGGTGATCCTGGCCTCCGACCCGTCCCTGAAGCTGGGCGCGCTCAAGCCGCTGGCCCCCGAGCTGCGCGAGCGGCTGCAACGCAACCTGCAATACAACCGCGCCGCGCTCCCGCAGCTGGAACTCACGCCGGTGCGCAAGCTGTCCGACAGCGACACCCTGGTCCGCCTGCGCAGCGGCCCGCCCATGCTGGCGCAGAACGCCGAACTGGTTGGCACCGACTGGCACCTGACGCTGCTCACCAATACCTCGCAGGCCCGCGTGGCCGCGCTCATCACCGCCGCGCTGGCCGGCGTGGTGACCGCCTTCCTGTTGCTGTTGGCGGCGGCCTGGAACGTGCGCCGGCGCATCGCCAGCGAGCGCATGGCCGCGCGCGCCGCGCTGGAGGCCGCCAACGGCGAACTGGAGCGCAAGGTGGCGGAGCGCACCGCGGACCTGTCCGCCGCCAACCAGCATCTGCAGGCGGAAGTCGCCGAACGCATCCGCACCGAGACCACCTTGCGCCAGGCCCAGGATGGCCTGCTGCAGGCCGGCAAGCTGGCCGCCGTCGGCCAGATGTCCACCGGCATCGCGCACGAGCTCAACCAGCCCCTGGCGGCCCTGCGCACGCTCTCGGGCAATACCCAGAAATTCCTCGAACGCGGCGACAACGCCACCGCGCAAGCCAACCTCGGCACCATCATCGGCTTGGTGGAGCGCATGGGGCGCATCACCGGCGCGCTCAAGTCATTCGCGCGCAAGCCTGGCAATGGCGGCACCGCCGGCCGCCTGGCGCCGCTGGACGATGCGGTGGACAACGCCCTGTTCCTGCTCGATACACGCCTGCAGGCGGTACGCCCGGCGCTGGTCCGGCAGATCGAGCCGGACCTGATGGTGACGTGCGACCCCAACCGGCTGGAACAGGTGCTGGTCAACCTGATCGGCAATGCGCTCGACGCGCTGGCCGGCAGTCCCGCGCCCCAGCTGGAGCTGCGCAGCCACCTGGCGGGCAGCAAGCTGCGCCTGACCATCCGCGACAACGGCCCCGGGCTGTCCGAGGAAGCCTTCGCGCGGCTGTTCGAGCCGTTCTTCACCACCAAGCCGGCAGGACAGGGGCTGGGCCTGGGCCTGACGCTGTCGGCCGGCATCCTGGACGAGGTCGGCGGCAGCCTGGAGGCCAGCAATCACCCCGACGGCGGCGCGTGCTTCACGCTGGTGCTGCCGCTGGCCAGGCTTGACCCGGAGAGCCGCCATGGCAACTGACCTGAACAACGCCGATTCCTCCGGCGCGATCGCCCCCGCGCCGCTGACCGTGCTGATCGTCGAAGACGACCCCGACGTGCGCCTGGGCTGCGAGCAAGCGCTGCGGCTCGAAGGCATCGCCACGCGTGCCGTGGCGAGCGCCGAAGCCGCCCTGCGCGAGGTCGGCAGCCATTTCCCCGGCGTGGTGGTGAGCGACATCCGCCTGCCCGGCATCGACGGCATGGCGCTGCTGCATGAGCTGCGCTCGCGCGACGACGCGCTGCCGGTGGTGATGGTCACGGGCCACGGCGACGTCAGCCTGGCCGTGCAGGCCATGAAGGCCGGCGCCTACCACTTCCTGGAAAAACCGTTTTCGCCGGAGCGCCTGGTCGAGGTCACGCAGCGCGCGCTGGAAAAGCGCCGGCTGGTGCTGGAAGTGGCCGAGCTGCGCAGGAAGCTGGCCGGGCGCGACACCTTGCAGGCGCGCCTGATTGGCCATTCGCCATCCATCGAAAGGCTGCGCAAGCTGATCGCCGACCTGGCCGATACCGCCGCCAACGTGCTCATCCACGGCGAGACCGGCACCGGCAAGGAACTGGTCGCCCGCTGCCTGCACGAAGCAAGCTCGCGCCGCGCGCGGCACTTCGTGCCGATCAATTGCGGCGGCCTGCCCGAGCAGCTGTTCGAAAGCGAGATCTTCGGCCACGAGGCCGGCTCGTTTACCGGCGCGGCGCGGCGGCGCATCGGCAAGATCGAGCACGCCGAGGGCGGCACGCTGTTCCTCGACGAGATCGAGAGCATGCCGATGCAGATGCAGATCAAGCTGCTGCGGGTGCTGCAGGAGCGCGTGGTGGAGCGGCTTGGCTCCAATACGCCGGTGCCGGTCAACACCCGTGTGGTCGCGGCCACCAAGGCAGACCTGAAGGCACTCTCAGCGGCCGGCCAGTTCCGCGCCGACCTGTACTACCGGCTCAACGTGGTGACGCTGGAACTGCCGCCGCTGCGCGAGCGGCGCGAAGACGTGCCGCCGCTGTTCGAGCATTTTGTCGCGCAGGCGGCGCTGCGCTTCGAGCGCGAGGCGCAGCCTGCCACGCCGGCGGAGCTCGCTGCGCTGATGGCTTATCCGTGGCCGGGCAATGTGCGCGAACTGCGCAACCTGGCTGAGCGCCATGTGCTGGGGCTGGGGTGCAATCCGGGACAAGGCACCGCCGAGCCGGCGGCGCTGCCGCTGGCGCAGGCCGTGGAACAGTTCGAGCGGGCCATGATTGCCGACGCCATGCGCAGGCACGAGGGGAACCTCAGCCGCGCCAGCGAGGCGCTGGGCATTGCCAAGACGACCTTGTTCGATAAGGTCAGGAAATACCGGCTTTAAGATTCCAGGCGCTGAGATTGTCCGGGTGGCGGCGCTAGCTGCCACCGGCTGAACCGCAACGGCTTGCGTTGCGGCTTTCTCGCTTCCCTCCCGCTTCCTTCCGCCTCCCTCCTGCTTCCTTCCGCTTCGTCTTTTCGTCTTTCCTTGTGTGAGGTGCCGCACCGAAGCGGCGCGCACGCCGCGCCACTATGGTTTCACCCCTTCCCGCGTGCCTTGCACCTTGCCGTGCCTGGCGCGGCCGGTGCGGGACAAAGCCTGGCTTCGGCCGGGTTCGGCGATCGCGGTGCTGGCCCGCACCGTGGTCGCCTCCTTGGCTGCCGGGCTTTGCCGCGTATTGCGAAGCCGCCAACAAGCAGGAGCGGACCGACGATGATCCTTCAAGGAAACGACCCGACTACCGGCGCTTCGTTCTCGCTGGGCAACCGGATTCAGCGCCAGCTCTGGCACTGGGCCTGGTTGTGCCTGTTCCGGCCAAGCCCGCGCCCGCTGCATGCGTGGCGCGCGGCGCTGCTGAGGTTGTTCGGGGCGCAACTGGGAGCGCATGTGCATATCTATCCGGGCGCGAAGATCTGGGCGCCGTGGAACCTGCGCGTGGGCAGCCATGTCGGCGTGGCCGATGGCGTCACGCTGTACAACATGGCGCCGATCGTCATCGGCGATTTCTGCGTGGTCTCGCAGGGCGCGCACCTGTGCACCGGCACGCACGACTACAACAGCGCCAACTTCCAGCTGGTAGCCCATCCCATCGTGCTTGCGGCGCACGTGTGGATCTGCGCCGAAGCCTTTGTCTCGCCCGGGGTGACGCTGGCCGAGGGCGCGGTGATCGCGCCGCGCGCGGTGGTGAGCAAGAGCCTGCGCACGCCGTGGACCGTCTACGGGGGCATCCCGGCCCGCGCCATCAGCACGAGAGTCAGACATGCCAAGCCCCCAGCCTGACCAGCCCTTGCAAGCGCCGGGCATCTCCGTGCTGATCCTGACCCGCAACGAGGAGCAGGACCTGCCGGGCTGCCTGCAAAGCGTGGCCTGGTCGGACGACATTCACGTGTACGACTCGATGAGCACCGACGCCACGGTGGCGATCGCGCAGCGCTTTGGCGCGCATGTCACGCAGCGCGTCTTCGACAACTGGGCCAGCCACCAGAACTGGGGCCTGCAGCACATCGGCTTCCGCCATCCCTGGGTGTTCTACATCGACGCCGACGAGCGCATGACGCCCGAGCTTGTGGCGCAAGCCCGGGCCGCGGTGCGCGCGGCGCGCGACGAGGTCGCGTTCCGGGTGCAACGGCGCGACTTTTTCCTCGGCACGTGGTTGCGCCATGTACAGACATCTCCCTTCTACCTGCGTTTGTTCCGGCCGGAGCGGATGCGCTACGAGCGCCTGGTAAACCCGGTGTCGATTCCCGACGGCCCGGCCGGCGAGCTGACGGGCTACCTCGATCACTACCCGTTCAGCAAAGGCGTGACCCACTGGATCACCCGCCACAACAATTACAGCGGGCTGGAAGCGATGCAGATCATCGAGAACCGGCGCGGCGAGGTGGCGTTCAGCCTGGCCGAAGCCCTGTTCGCGAAGGATTTCCACCGGCGCCGCGCGCACCAGAAGGAACTGTTCTTCCGCCTGCCGATGCGCCCCCTCGTCAAGTTCGCGATCCTGTATCTGGGCAAGCGCGGCTTTCTCGATGGACGGGCCGGGCTCACCTACGCCATGCTGCAGTCGATCTACGAATACTTCATCGTGCTCAAGACGCGCGAACTGGAAAGGTCCATGGCGCTGCCCGCGCCAGATCCCGAGTCCGTGTGCCCGCAAGGCGCGCCGGCACCCGTGCGCCAGTCCCTCCCGATGCCGGGTATGGCAGCGGATGGGGAAGGTGAATTCAGCAATCGGCCAGTCACTCCAGTCACTCCAGTCACAGCGACCCGGCACACCGCGGTGGTGGCTGGCGGGCGAAATCCCTGACGGCAAGCGACATCGCTGCCCACGCCCTATTTGTCATGCCCGCGGCGAGTGGCCACGCGGCCATGTGCGCTATACGTTCCGACGCTGGGAGCGCCCGGCAGAAGCACTTCGGATGTATGCAATGTTTGCGATAAATTCCCGCTCGCCCGTGTCTGCCAAAACGCGGCAATATGCGTTTAAACCCAGAAGTGGGAGCGTTCAATGCGATTTCGAAATATTTGACACGCCGTCTGGTTGCTTATGTTCGATACCGCATATGATTCGAGGCTGGCATTCTTCCGTTGGGAGAATCAGGCACCAGTGACATAGATCATGCCGTTGCACAACCGTGGGAGCACCTTCGCTCCCGCCGCCCCCGATGCGAGGGCAGGTTACGCAAGAGGCCTAATAATGGTGCCAGCACGCAACCGTCCTC
Organism: Cupriavidus sp. PET2-C1; assembly: GCF_054515855.1. Lineage (NCBI taxonomy): Bacteria > Pseudomonadati > Pseudomonadota > Betaproteobacteria > Burkholderiales > Burkholderiaceae > Cupriavidus > Cupriavidus sp. PET2-C1. Next base: position 919,477 of record NZ_CM137259.1, on the reverse strand, counting down.
ATTGCTCGCGTTGCCTTGCATTGCCAAGCCCCAAACCAGCGCGGAAAGCTCGCGCTGTCACTGCTGATCCTCTCGCAGTGCGGTGTATTTAGTTAACGGGTGAACGGATGAAACTGGATTCAGAACTGGCTGAAAAGCCTTACTACAGTACGCGTACCGCCGCGAAGCTGCTCAATGTGTCATTGGGCACGGTGCAGAAGATGGTGGAACGTGGCGAACTCGGGGCCTGGAAAACCAACGGTGGCCACCGGCGCATACATAAGGAGACCGTGCATCGTCTGCTGGCCACGCGCGTGGGGCAGGAACTTCCGTCCGTGCATGAACTCGACCTGGTAGTGTTCCACCCGAACCACCAGGAAGCCCAACGTATCCACGCGCAACTGGGCAAATGGGGCTTGCCCCTGAAAAGCGTGGTGGTGGAGGACGTGGTGGATACCATCATTACTTCGGTCAGCTCGCATCCGCGAGTGGTGCTGTACTACGTGGAAGAACTCACTGACGCCGAGTCGGCCACCATCGAGAAGCTGCAGAACTTCTTTGCGCGCCAGAACGTCATCTTCGCCGTGATCACCAACCGCCAGGCCTATGACGGCGTGGCCGATGCGCTACAGCAATGGGGCATCATGGTGTTCCTGAAGACGCCCTCGCTGGAAGAAGTCAAAGGCTTCCTGCGCGCGCAACTGATGATGACCCGGGGCGCAGCCGGCTGATCGGCAGGCACATCGCCAAGACCCTGTCCAGGACGTTTCACCGGCAGCTATCTGCCCGGCCGTCACCCGGCCGCCCGGCTTGCCTTGCCCGTTACCCGTGGGCGTGGCACTCGCTATATACCGCACACCACAACGCCGCAGTCTCGTGACCCGCACGACTGCGGCGTTGTGACATGAGCCGCCGCTTCAGGCCAGCGCCGCCAGTGGCTCGCGCACGGGCTGCGGCACCCCGGCGTCCATCATCCAGCCATAGAGATTGCGGGGATCCGGCGGCGTCGCCACCAGCTCCACGTGGCTGCCGCGATGCTGCGCGTGGGCCGCGGCATGGAGCCAGCGCAGCGCGGAGTAATCCTCCAGCGCAAACCCCACCGAGTCGAACACCGTCACCTGCCCCGTTTCGGTGCGCCCGGCCACCCGGCCGGATAAAACCTCCCACAACTCCGTCACCGGCGTATCCGGTGGCAATTGCTGCATCTCGCCTTCGATGCGGGTCTGCGGCGCGTACTCGACCACAACGCGCGCCTGGCGCAGGATCTGCGGGTGCAGTTCGGTCTTGCCCGGGCAATCGCCGCCTACCGCGTTGATATGCACGCCGGGCGCGGCCAGGTCAGGCGTGAGGATGGTGGCCCGCGTCTTGTCGGCGGTGACGGTGCTGATGATGTCGGCGCCCTGCACGGCTGCGCGCACGGAGTCCACCGCCACCACCTTCAGCCCCTGCACGCCTTGCAGGTTGCGCGCGAGCCGCGCCGTTGCAGCGGGATCGATGTCGTAGGCGCGGATCTCCCGGATGCCCACCATGGCGTGGAAGGCCAGCGCCTGGAACTCCGCCTGCGCGCCGTTGCCGATCAGCGCCAGCGTGGCGGCGCCGGGCCGCGCCATCGCCTGCGCGGCTAGCGCCGACGTGGCGGCGGTGCGCAACGCGGTGGCCAGCGTGAGGTCGCACAGCAGCAGCGGGAAGCCGGTCGCCACTTCCGCCAGCACGCCAAAAGCCATCACCGTCGGCATGGCGTTCTGCGCATTGCGCGGATGGCCGTTGACGTACTTGAACGCGTATTGCACGGCGTCGCTCACCGGCATCAGCTCGATCACCCCGTCGACGGAGTGCGTCGCCAGCCGCGCGGATTTATCGAATGCGTCCCAGCGCACAAAATCCTGGCGAATGTGATGCGCCATCTGCGCAATGGCGTTGACGACGCCCGTGGCGCGCACCAGCGCCGCCACATCGGCGGCGTCCAGAAAGCGGGTCATGGCGATCTCCTTCATGATGTTCTCCCTTGCTGGCTCGGTATCGGTTTTTGCTCGCGCTTCGCGCTCATGCCGCCACCGCGGCGCCACCGGCCGCGGCGCTCGCCCGGGCCGGCCCGCTGGCGCGGTCCAGGCGCAGCGTCATGCAGTAGGCGCCGCCGCCGGACAGCATGTACGGCGACAGGTCCACCTCGCGCAACTGGTAGCCGCGCTGGCCCAGTTCGGCGCGCAGGTGCGGCGTGGTGCGCGTCATCACCACCTGGTCATGCAGGTTGACCGCATTGACGCTGAAGTGGCGCAGGTCGTCCTCGCTCGCTTCGATGCGCAGGCTGGCCGGCACGCGCTCGCGCAAGGTGCGCAGGGCGTCCTGCGTAAAGGCGGGCGGGTAGTAGAGGATCTCGCCGCCGGACAGCGGGCAGAAGCACACGTCGAGGTGATAGCTCTGCGCCGTGGCGAGCTCCAGCGCGACGACCTCGCGGCCGAAATGGCTCGCCATGGCGTCGGCCGCGGCGCGCGAGGAGCGCGGGCCGAAGCCGGCCCAGAAATGGCCGCGCACGGCATCCCAGATGCAATCGCCAGCGCCCTCCTGATAGCAGCCTTCGGGCAGCAGGCTGACGGAGTCGATCAGGCCGCGCGCGCGCAAGCCCTCGAAGATCCGCGCAAAAGGCGCTTCCTCGCCGGCCCGTTGCGGATAGCGAAAGCGCGCCAGCACGGCGTGGCCGTCCAGCACCACGGCGGCATTGGCGGGGAACACCATGTCGGGCAGGCCGGGCGCGCCGGGCGCGGTTTCCACCGTGAAGCCGGCCGCCTGCAGGGCCGCATGCAGGGATTCGAAGGACGCCACCGCATTGCGGTGCATGCCGCGCGGGTCGCTAGCCCAGAGGCCGGGGTCCATCCACGGGTTGATGCTGTACGACACGTCATAGTGGGTGGGCTCGACAAGCAAGATGGTGGGCTGGTGGATCACGCTGGCTCCTTTGGGTGATGGGCGACGGGGGTCAGTCAATGCCTTGGAATGCCTGCATTCTGGTGCACTGCCGCGCTAACTAAAAGCCAGCAAATTGCGCAATTTGCCTGCGCCGTATGGCAAAACGCCAGCTAGAATTGGCACATCGCCAGTCGCAGCGATCATGCAGGAAAAAGCACCTCTCGCCCCCCACAGGAACCACCATGGACGACACCGACCGCCAGTTGCTGGCCCTGCTGCGCGACAACGCGCGCATGCCGGCCACCGCCCTGGCCAAGGCGCTGCGCGTCTCGCGCGCCACCGTGCAGAACCGCATCGACAAGCTGGAAAAGGAAGGACTGATCGTGGGCTACACGGTGCGGCTGAAGCCCGAAGCCGAAGCGCACCGCATCCGTGCCTGGATGACCATCGCGGTCGAAGGCAACAAGGCGCGCGCGGTGCTGCAGGCGCTGCGCGGCGAGCCCAATGTGCAGGCCATGCACACCACCAACGGGCGCTGGGACATCATTGCCGAGCTGCGCGCGGATTCGCTGGAAGCATTCGACCGCACGCTGGACCGCATCCGGCTGATCGATGGCATTGCCGCCACGGAGACCAGCATCCTGCTGTCCAGCTACAAGCTTTGAGCAGCGCGAGGCGCGCTTAGGCCGCGGCGGCGCCGCGCAGCCGTTCGCGCCGGGTTTCCTCGTGCAGCACCTGGCCGCTAGGGCGCAGCAGGTCGCGCAGCGAGACCACGCCGACCAGCCGCATGGAATCCAGGTCGGCCACCACCGGCAGCCGGCTGACGCCGAGCTCCGCCATGCGGCCCGCGGCGATGCGCGCGGTCTGCGCCGGCAGCAGCACCTGGTGCGGCTGCAGCGGCGCCATCAGCGCGCGGCCGCTCTCGATCGATGCCTCCCGCCCGCGCAGCGCGTTGCGCTCCAGCATGCCGACCACACGCGCCGCGCACACGACCGGATAGCCGCGATGCGGTGCGTGCTCGCCAAAGTGGCTGGCCCACAAGACGTGGACCGGTTGCTCGCCATCCACGCTGACCACGGCCGTGGTCATCAGATCCGCCACGTGCTGGCGCTCGAGCGGATCCACGCCATACTCGCGATAGATATGCAGGCCCCGGCGCGCGATCTTCTCGGTCATGATCGAGCGCTTCATGGTCAGCACCGTGAAGCCGTGCGCCACCGCCACGGTCAGCAGCAGCGGCAGCAAGGCGTTGCTGTCGTGCGTCAGGCCAAAAGCGAAGACGATGGCGGTCAGCGGCGCGCCAAGCACGCTGCCCAGCACACCCGCCATGCACACCAGCGCCCACAACTGCGGCGAGGCACCGGGCAGCCACGGCGCCAGCGCCACGCCAAGGCCCGCGCCCAGCATCAGCAGCGGGGCCAGCACGCCACCCGACGTGCCGGACCCCAGCGCTGCCACCCAGATGATGGCCTTGACCGTCAGCAGCGCCACTACCACGCCGATCGCCATGCGGTTGTGCAACAGGTCCGCGATCACGTCATAGCCCACGCCCAGCGCGCGCGGCTCGAAGTACCCGCCGATGCCCACCACCAGCCCGCCGATTGCCGGCCACCACATCCAGTGCAGCTTGAGCTTGGAGAACTGGTCCTCGGTGCGATAGAGCGCCAGCGTCAGCGCGGCGCCCAGCACGCCGCAAAGCAGCCCGGCAACGATGCACGAGCCCAGCGCCATGGTGCTTGCCGACGCAGTCTGCAGCGCAAACAAGGGGCCGGGCTCGAACACCATCGTGCGCAGGAAGCCGGCTACCGCGCAAGCCAGCGCCACCGGCAGCAGGCTGCGCGGGCGCAGCTCGAACAGCAACAGCTCCACGGCCAGCAGCACCGCCGCCACCGGCGTGCCGAAGATCGCCGTCATGCCCGCGCAGGCGCCCGCTACCAGCAGCGTCTTGCGCTCGGCCGCGGTGAGATGCAGGTACTGCGCGAGCAGCGAGGCGATCGAGCCGCCGGTCATGATGATCGGGCCCTCCGCGCCAAACGGCCCGCCGCTGCCGATCACGATGCCGGATGACAGCGGCTTGAGCACGGCCACCCGGGGCGACATCTTGCTCTTGCCGAACAGCACCGCCTCGATGGCTTCCGGGATGCCGTGGCCACGGATCTTGTCGCTGCCATAGCGCGCCATCAGGCCCACCAGCAGGCCGCCGACTGCCGGCACCACGATGACCCATGCCCCCAGCGCATGCTGCGCCGGCGAGCGATCCGCCAGCGACAGGGTCTGATAGAAGAAGAGATTGGTGAAGAACCGGATCAGGTTCAGCAGCAGCACGGCAGCCGCCGTGCTGATGGCCCCGATGAGGGGCGCCAGCGCCGCCAGCAGGAGCAGCCGGCGGTCGACGGCGTAGTCGCGTTTTTCGAAGTGCATGGCCAGGATCGGGAAAGTAGGCGGAGGACGGGATGCGGCATGGCGGGCTGATCCCGCTGCGCTAAAGCGAAATGTATCACGTCATGATATATTTGCGCGCTGGATTTCCGGAGCACGATGCCAAGGGGATCCAGGTGAGCTATTGCGCGCATTCGCCCGCACAACCCAAAGAAAAAAGCCCCCATGCCGCCATCCCAGGCCCCCTCCTTAGCCGACTTCCCGCCAGGCCGGGCACGTGCGTGGCTGCGCGCGTTTGCCCCCACCCCCATCGCCGCCGGCCGCCGCGAGCGCGTCAAGAGCTGCTTGGGCGCGCTGGTCGGCCTGCTGCTCACCGAATGGATCAGCCGTCACCTGCTGGGCGGCTTCAACCCCTGGTTCATCGCCCCGATGGGCGCCTCCGCGGTGCTGCTGTTCGCCGTGCCGGCGAGCCCGCTGGCGCAGCCTTGGTCCATCATCGGCGGCAACCTGGTGGCGGCGCTGATCGGCGTGGCCTGCGCGCGCTGGATCCCCGAGCCCGGGCTGGCCGCCTCGGTGGCCGTGGCGCTGGCCATCGTCGCCATGTTCCAGTTGCGCTGCGTGCACCCGCCCAGCGGCGCGGTGGCGATTACCGCGGTGTTCGGCGGCCACGCTGTGACCCAGCTTGGCTTTGGCTTCGTGGTGATGCCGGTCGCCGTCAACTCGATGTTGCTGCTGCTGGTGGCGCTGTTGTTCAACAACCTGATGCGCCGGCGCTATCCGCACCGTCCCGTCGAACACGCCAACCCGCACCGCACCGCCGATCCGCTGCCGAGCGAGCGGGTGGGATTCAACCGCAGCGATCTGGACGAAGTGCTCAAGGCGCGCGGCGAGTTCCTGGACATCGAGGAAGACGACCTGGAAGACATCCTGGTGGCCGCGCAGCTACGGGCGTATCGCCGGCACTTTGGCGATGTGCGGTGTGGGGACATCATGTCGCGGGACGTGGTGACGGTGCAGCCCGGGCAGAGTGGCCTGGAGGCGCGCGCCCTGTTGTTCAAGCATGGGATCCAGGCGCTGCCGGTGGTGGATGCGCAGCGGCGCCTGCTTGGCATGCTTGGGTTGGCGGATCTTCTCGCCGCGCGCAGTGGCGCCGAGGGGCAGGTCCGTGCGGGAACGGCCAAGGACCTGATGCACACCGGCATGGCTACGGCCCGGGCGGAGCAGCCCATGGTGGAGCTGGCGCGGGCGTTTTCCGATGGCGGCCTGCATCAGGTGCCGGTGGTGGATGCCCGGCAGCGGCTGCTGGGCATCGTCACGCAATCGGACCTGATCGCCGCGCTGCTCGAACAAGGCCCGCCGGCAAAAGTGGAACCGGACGCGCAGCCGGCAAGCTGACCCGCGCGGGCGCTAGCGGCTCGCCTGCAACCCGCCCGCCGCCGGCATGGCGTGTGCATCGGCACGCGCCATGCCGTTGAACAACAGGTTCAATGCCACCGACATCACGCAAGCCAGCAGGATGCTGCTGTGCATGATGGGCTGCAGCCAGCCCGGCAACTGGTTGAACAGCGTGCCCGAGAACGTCGGCAGCAGCGAGATGGCCAGGGTGGCGGCAACGATATACACGTTGTGCCGCGTGCCCTCGAAATCCACCCGCGCCAGCGTGCGCACGCCCGCCGAGGTCACCACCCCGAACATGAACAGCCCTGCCCCGCCCAGCGCCGGCAGAGGGATGGAAGCCACGACCGTGGCCAGCTTGGGAAACAAGCCCAGCGCGCACAGGATCACGCCCGCCGCCACCACGACCCAGCGGCTCTTGACGCCCGTCACCACCAGCAGGCCGATGTTCTGGCTGTAGATGGTGTAGGGGAAGCCATTGAGCGCCCCGCCGATCACGCTGGCCAGCCCGTTGGCCCGCAGGCCATCCGTCATCTCGCCCGCGCTCAGCGGCTTGTTCACGACGTCGCCGATCGCCAGGAACAAGCCCATCGACTCGATCATGATGATGATCATCACCACCACAATCGTCAGCGTGGCCACCACATCGAACACCGGCCAGCCGAAATAGAAGGGGTGGATCACGTCGACCATCGGCGCCTCGGCCACGCCATGGAAATCCACCATGCCAAAGGGGATCGCCACCAGCATGCCGGCCGCCAGCGCCAGCAGCACGGAGACGTTGGACCAGAAGCCCTTGAGCCACTTGTTGATGACCAGGATCAGCGCGAACACGAAGCCCGCCAGCGCCAGGTTGTGCGGCGCGCCGAAATCCGGCGCGCCGCGCCCGCCGCCAACCCAGTTCACGCCGACCGGAAACAGCGACAGCCCCACCACCATCACGATGGACCCGCCAACGATGGGCGGAAAGAAGCGCAGCAGCTTGCCGAACACCGGCGCCAGCAGCATGGTGATGACGCCGCCCGCCATCACCGCACCGATGACGGCCGGCAAGCCAAGCGCAGGATTGGTGGCGATGACAAGGATCGGCGGGATGGCGCTGAAGGCCACGCCCTGCATCACCGGCATGCGCACGCCGAAGCGCCAGAAGCCCGCGGCCTGCAGGATGGTGGCGACGCCACAGGTGAAGAGGTCGGCATTGATCAGGACCGCCACCGCCTCCTTTGGCAGCTTGAGCGCGCTGGCGATGATCATCGGCACCGCGATGGCGCCAACATACATCACCAGCACGTGCTGGAAGCCCAGCATCACCAGCGGCCCGGGGGCGGGCACCTGGTCCACTGCGGCCGGCCTGTCGCCGGTCAGGTCTTGGGTGTTCATGGGGTTGTCTCCTCTTGTGCCGTTACGTGCGATGACGCGACATCTCTGGGAATACGGGCGCGCAAAAAATACATCCGACTGTCGTGTGGGTCGATTCGTCGATGAGCCAAATCCAGCACTGCCGTAGCTCCCCTCTCCCGCATGGCGGGAGAGGGGTTGGGGGAGAGGGCGGGCCTGCGCAAGAGCGAGGCGCATCACGTTGAGCGAGCGCCCGCCCTCTCCCCCGGCCCCTCTCCCATTTCATGGGAGAGGGGAGCAAACCAGCGTATCGCATCGCACTGATCGACCCACGCAAGTCCGATGAACCCAAAAAAGAAAACCCCGGCACCTGGCTAGCGCCCAGCAGGCGCCGGGGCAAGATCAAGCAAGCATTACAGGTGCACCTCCTTCTCGCCGTGCGCCTGCAGCAGCGCCATCAGCTTCTTGCGCATCACCAGCCCGGGCTTGTCGGACGGCATGTGGAACTCCATGCGCCGCGTGGTATCGATGGGCGCGTCGTAATCCGTGGCTTCCAGGATCTCCTTGTCCTCGCGCGTGACCGCATGGTCGAACTTGACCAGTTCCTCGGCCGGCGCCTGCTGCTCCGTGTCGTTGCGGTATAGCCACTGGACCATCATCGTGTTCTTGTCGTCGATGGGCGTGGCGCAGTTGACGATGGTGTGCACCAGGCCATTCGGATAGGTGCAGCCGAAGCGGCGCGAAAACGGCATGTACCAGTTGTCGTGCAGGTGGCGGATGGTCTCCGGTTCCTTGCTGCCGGTGAGCAGCCAGCTATCTGGCGGGTTCATGATCGGCACCGAGCGGCGCGACTCGAAACCCCACGCGTTCTCGATGATCTCGATGTCTGCCGGCTTCGGGCTGGCGAATTTGCCGAAGGTGTTCTTGTGCACGAAGCTGAAGTGCGCGTTGTCGAACGAATTTTCCATGAAGCGCAGGCCGCTGCATGCCCAACGCTCGTAGAACTGCGGGATGCGGCGCAGCGAAGGATCGTTGCCTTCCGGGATATCCGGGATATCGGTCAGCGGGTCGTCCAGTGCCACCCACACGTAGCCGTAGCGCAGCTTGCAGTGGTAGTTGGCCACGCGCGCGTTGGCGGGGATCATGTTCTGCGGCATCTGCGGGATGCGCACGCACTTGCCGCTGCAATCGTAGGACCAGCCGTGATAGCCGCAGCACAGCAGGCCGTCCGCATCCACATAGCCCTTGGAGAGCTTGGCGGTGCGATGGCAGCAGCGGTCGCGCACGGCTGCGGGCGTGCCATCGGCGCCGCGCCAGATCACGATGTCCTCGCCCAGCAGCGTGAACGGCTGCGGGCCAAGGTCGAGCCTGGATTCGGGAATGACCGCGTACCAGAAGCGCCGCAGGACCGGTTGTTGAGTGACAAGCATTGGGAGGTCTCCTCTCGTATTGTCGAGTGTGGGTTGTGCAGGCGTGCAGGAATGCGGGAATGCAGCGCGTCGTGTTCTTGTTTCAGGCGGGTGCGGCTGGCGCGGCTGGCACCGGCAGCCAGTCGCTGATCTGTTTGGCAAGCGCGCCCTTCTCCGCCACGGCCTTGCCCAGCAGCGCGAATCCGGCCAGGCCGCCTTGCGTATCGCGGAACAACGCGCGCAGGCCCGCGCCGGCTTCCCCGGCCGCCTGGGACTCGATCTCCCAGTTGCCCGCACCGGCCAGCGCGGGCGACACCACGGCCGGCAGCACAGGCGTTTTCACCACCACCGGCATGGCGGGATAGCTCAGCGGCGCAGGCGTGCCGGCTAGCGTGCGGGCCAGTGCGCGCGCAGCCTGCATCAGCGGCATCACGTAAGGCAGCACCAGGCCATCGACCTCGGCGCAGTCGCCCAGCGCGTAGACCGACGGTGCGCTGGTGCGCAGCAGGCGGTCCACCACGATGCCGCGCGCGGTGGCAATGCCGCCGTCTTGCGCCAGCGCCACGCGCGGCAACAGCCCGGTGGCGGACAGCACCACGTCGGCGGCGATCTCCGCGCCGCTGGCCAGTTGCACCGCGAGCGCGCCATCGCGGCGATGCACCGCGACCGGCATCTCGCCAAGGTGCAGCCGCACGCCGAGGCCGCGCAGCGCGCCGGCCATCAGCTCGCCCGCTTCGCCCGGCAGCAGCCGGCCGAGCGGCCATGCGGCGGGATCGACCAGCTCGACGCCGAAGCCACCCGCGTGCAGGTCGTTGGCGAACTCGCAGCCGATCAGGCCCGCGCCGAGGATGGCCACGCGCGTCTTGCCTTGCAGCGAGGCGTGGAAGCGCGTGTAGTCGGCGAGATCGTTGACGGTCTGCACGGCATCGGCGCCATCGCCTTGCAAGCCCGGCGCGCGCGCTTGCGCGCCCAGCGCCAGCACCAGTTGTCCGTAGCGCAGCGGTTGCCCGGCGACCAGCACGGTGCCGGCGGCCGTATCGATGGCCGATGCATCGGCATGCGTCATCACCCGTGCGTTGAGCTGCGCGGCCATCTTCTGCGCGCTGGCGATGGCTAGTGCGGCGGGCGCCTTGTTGCCGGCCAGCGCATTGGACAGCATCGGCTTGGAGTACGACTCACCGCCGTCGCGCGTGACGATGACCAGCGGCGTCGCGCTGTCGAGCTTGCGGAACTCGCGCGCCAGCGTGTAGCCGGCCAGGCCGGTGCCGAGGATGACCAGCGGCAGGGCTTGCTGCGTTTTCGCGGTGATGCCGTCGTTGGTGTCGTTGGTGTCGTTCGCCATGGCTCAGGCCACCACTTCCATCTCGAACTCGGCCTTGCTCACGCCGCAGTCCGGGCACAGCCATTCGTCGGGGATTTCCTCCCAGCGGGTGCCAGCGGGAAAGCCGTGTTCGGGCATGCCGAGCGCTTCGTCGTATTCAAAGCCGCATACCAGGCATTTCCATTTCGTCGCTGTCGTCATTGTGGTCACTGTGGTCATTGCGAAGCCTCTCGTCAGGTTCGGGTTGTTACGTGTTTGCGTGCCGCTCGGATGGCTGGCCTATGCCAGCGCAAATGGCGTGGCGCGCAAGCGCTTGCCGGTGGCCGCAAAAATGGCGTTGCCGATCGCCGGCACCACCGGCGGGTTGGACAGTTCGCCGACGCCACCGGGCTGCCTGCCGGAGGGCGGCATCACCACGATCTCCAGCGCCGGGGCGTCGCTCATGCGCACCACCGGGTAGTCGTGGAAGTTGCTTTGCTTCACGCCGCCGTTCTCGATATGCACCGCGTTCATCAACGCGGTGGACACGCCCCAATAGATGCCGCCAGCCAGTTGCTGGCGCACCGAGCTGGGATCGACGGCAAGGCCGCAGTCCACCACGCAGGTGATCTTGTGCACGGTGATGGCGCCGTTCCTGACGCTGACATCGGCCACGATGGCGATATAGCTCTTGTAGCCTTCGTAGGTGGCCACGCCCAGGCCACGGCCCTCGCCGCCCTTGCCCGGCTTCGCGCCGGCCTTCCAGCCCGCCAGCGCGGCGGCGCGGTCGAGCACCGCCACATGCTCGGGCTTGCCTTGCAGCAGCTTGCGGCGCAACGCCACCGGGTCCTGCGCGCTGGCATGCGCGGCTTCGTCGATCAGGCTTTCGATGGCGAAGATATTCGGCACATAGCTCACCGCGCGCCACCACCACACCGGGAAGCCCGGCTCGTGGCGCACCCAGGCGAGGTCGAGCGCGGGCACCTGGTAATAGAAATCGTCGCGCATGCCCTCGGTGCAACTCGGGTCGACCGGCACCTTGGCCAGGAAGCCGGGATCGTCGGGCTCCTTGATCGATGGCACCACGGCGCGCAGGCTGAAGGCCTGCACATTGCCGGCCGCGTCCAGCGCGGCGCGCGCCTTGTGCACGCTGGCGCTCTGGTAATAGAACGCGTGCATGTCGTCTTCGCGGCTGTAGAGCAGCTTGACGGGGCGGCCCATGCGCTTGGCGATATAGGTCGCTTCCAGGATGATGTGCAGCCCTTCGCGGGCGCCGAAGCTGCCGCCGGCTTCGGTCAGATGGATCTTCACCTTGTCGCGCGAGATGCCGGCAATGGTCTCGGCCGCCTGCGCGCAGCGCGATGGCACCTGCACGCCGCCCCAGTACTCCACCGCGTCGGGCCGGACCCACGCCACGATGCTGAGCGGCTCCATCTGCGCATGCGCCTTGTAGGGCATGGTGTAGACCGCTTCCACCACCTTGGCGGCGCCCTGGAAGGCGGTATCGGCATCGCCCTTGACCTTGGATTTCTTGCCAGGCTCGTCCACGCGCGCGGCCATGGCGCGGATGGCGGCCTCGGCGCTGAAGTCCTTCATCTCGCTGTCGCCCCACGCCACCTTGAGCGCCTGGCGCGCGCGCTGCGCGGCCCAGAAATGATCGGCCACGATGGCCACGCCGGGCTGGCTGGCGCCGTTGATGGGGCGCGCGGCCGGCGCGTCGGGACGGAAATGCGCGATCACGTCCGGGATCTCGGTGGCGAACACATCGCGCACGCCGGGCAACGCCTTGACCTCGGCGGCGTTGAATGACACCACCCGCGCGTTGACCACCGGCGCGTGCACCACGATGGCGGTCAGCATGTCCGGCAGCTTGATGTCGATGGCGTAGCGCGCGCGGCCGGTGAGCTTGTCGGCCACGCGGTAGCTGCTGCGCTCCTTGCCGATCAGCACGAACTCGTCTGGCCGCTTGAGCGTGACCTCGGCCGGCACCGGCAGGCGTGCCGCGCCTTCGGCCAGCTCGCCGTAGGTGAGGCGCTGGCCGCTGGCCACGTGGATCACGGTGCCAGCGGCCGTCTTGCAGGCCGCTGGCTCGACCGCCCAGCGCTGCGCCGCCTGCGCTACCAGCATGGCGCGCGCGGTGGCGCCCGCGCGGCGCAGCGTGTTCCACTCCAGCGGCACGCTGGTGCTGCCGCCGGTCGCGTGCATGCCCCACAGCGGATGCAGGTAGGCCTTGGCAAGGGGATCGTCGGGCTGGATTACCTGCACGGTGGCCCAGTCGGCATCCAGCTCCTCGGCCAGCATCAGGCCCAGCGCGTTCTTCACGCCGGTGCCGCTGTCGTACTTGTGGACCACCAGCAGCACGCGGTTGTCGGGGGTGACGCGCACCCAGGCATTGGGGGCGAAATTGCCGGCCGCGCTGTCGGTGACGGGCGCGGCGGCCGCGTTGCGGATGAGCTGGCCGCCGCTGCCGATCTCCAGCAGCAGGCCGCCGGCGAGCGCCGCGCCGGCTTGCAGGAAGCGGCGGCGCCCGCCATTGGCCGGGGTGGCATCGATTGGGTTGAGGTCGCGCTTCATGCTGGCTTGCCTCCACGCAGTTCGGCGGCGGCGCGGTGGATCGCGCGGCGGATGCGGTCGTAGGTGCCGCAGCGGCAGATGTTGCCGGCCATGGCGGCGTCGATATCGCTATCGGTGGGGTTGCGCTTGCTGGCCAGCAGCGCGGCGGCCGACATCAGCTGGCCGGACTGGCAGTAGCCGCATTGCGGCACGTCCTCGGCTTGCCAGGCTTTCTGCACCGCGTGCAGCGCATCGGGCTGGCCCAGGCCCTCGATGGTGGTGACCCGCTTGCCGGCCACGGTGGAAACCGGCGTCTGGCAGGCCCGCACCGGGGCGCCATCCACATGCACCGTGCAGGCGCCGCACAGGCCCATGCCGCAGCCGTACTTGGTGCCGGTGAGATCGAGCTCGTCGCGCAGCACCCACAGCAAGGGGGTGTCGCCGGGGGCTTGCACGGCGCGCAGGGCGCCGTTGACTTTGATGGGGGTCATGGTTTTTTCTCCTTGCTCCACGGTCTTCGGGGGCTGGCGGGCTGCGTTGAAGCAAAGACTAGCTGCGCCAAATCCATATGTGAAATATGATTTGAGAATCTTTTCCATACGAGATTCATATGGATATCCGCCAACTCCGCTATTTCATCGCCGTCGCCGAGGCGGGCAACTTCAGCCGTGCCGCCGAGCGCCTGCATATTTCCCAGCCGCCGCTGAGCCAGCAGATCAAGTCGCTGGAGGCGTCTCTTGGGGTCATCCTGTTCGAGCGCGGCCGCCTGGGCGCGCGCCTGACCAGGGCGGGCGAGGCGCTGCTGACGCGGGCGCGCGACATCGTGGCCGACCTGGACTCGACCCGGAAAATGGTGCTGCGCGTGGCCGACGGGCTGGAGGGCTACCTGCGCATCGGCATCATCAATTCGGTGATGTACGGCCCCCTGCCCCGCACCATGCGGCTGTTCCAGGAGCGCAACCCGGCGGTGGAGTGGACCCTGCACGAGATGCTCCCCGACCAGCAGGGCGAGGCGCTGGTGCGTGGCCAGATCGACGTCGGCTTTGCCTCCAGCGCTACCGGGCGGGAGGAACTGCGCTCGATCCGCGTCTATCCGCAGCCGCTGATGGCCGCGTTGCCGGCCGGCCATCCGCTGGCGGCCAGCGGCCGGATCCGGCTAAAAGCGCTGGCGGCCGAGCCATTTGTGCTGCTGAATACGCAAAGCCCGGTGATCCGCAGCTTGCTGGCCGCCTGCGTGCGCAATGGCTTCCACCCGCGCGTGCTGCACGAGTCGGTGGATCCGCAGACGGTGCTGAGCCTGGTGGGCGCAGGCGTGGGGGTGAGCGCGCTGCCGCGCTCGCTGTCGGGCGCGCCGCGGGAAGATGTCGCCTTCCTCACGCTGGACGAACCGGGGCTGGCCGCCGACCTTTATGCCACCGTGCGGCGCGACCACGGCCTGCCCGCGCTGGACCGCTTTCTCACGCTGCTGGAAGATGTCACCGAGGTATGGCATCGTGAGACGTTCGGGGAAGGCCTGCGCAGCACATAGTGCGCCCGGCGTCCCGCAATGCAACATTGCCGCCCCCGCAATGCCGCCTGCCTCCGGCGGGCTACGGGTTTTCCTATATATTGTCGCCGTTCACGTCACACCGGCAGTCCAGGAGAAGCACCCGATGAATTCCGGCCAACTGATTGAAAAACTCGCCGCCATCCTTGCACTGATCGTGCTGATCGGCGGCTCGCTGCTGGTGCTCGCGCCCTTTACCACCGCGCTGTTGTGGGGCGCCATCCTCGCCTTCAGCTCGTGGTACCCCTATACGGTGCTCTCGCGCTGGCTGGGCAACCGGCGCAGCCTGGCGGCCCTGATCTGCGTGCTGCTGGCCGCGGTCATCGTGCTCGGCCCCTTTGTCTATGCCGGCGCCAGCATCTCCGCGCACATCGACGAGCTGTCCGGCCTGGTCGACCAGTTCTTCGATCACGGCGCGCCCGCGCTGCCCGGGTGGCTGACCGGCCTGCCGTATGTGGGCGACTACCTGCAAAGCTCCTGGGACAAGGTGATCCATGCCGACTCGGAGATGGTCGCCAACCTGCGCAAGCTGATCGCGCCCGTGGGCCATGTGGTGCTGGGCGCCGGGCTGTCTATCGGCGCCGGGCTGGGCCAGCTGGCGCTGTCGATCGTGCTGGCGTTCTTTTTCTATACCGGCGGCGAGTTTGCGGTGGCGTGGCTGCGCGCTGGCATGCGCCGCATTGCCGGCGAGCGCGCCGACCACCTGCTGGCGCTGGCCGGCAACACCGTCAAGGGCGTGGTCTACGGCGTGCTGGGCACCGCCTTCGTGCAGGCCTTGCTGGCCGGCATCGGCTTCTGGATCGCCGGCGTGCCCGGCGCCGCCATCCTCGGCTTCATCACCTTCTTCCTGTCCGTGATCCCGGTCGGCCCGCCGCTGGTGTGGATTCCCGCCGCGCTCTGGCTCTACCACACCGGCTCGCTCGGCTGGGCCATCTTCATGGTGGTGTGGGGCGTGGGCGTGGTCAGCATGGCCGACAACGTCATCAAGCCGCTGCTCATCAGCAAGGGCACCGACATGCCGCTGATCTGGGTCATGCTGGGCGTGTTCGGCGGCGCGCTGGCCTTCGGCTTCCTCGGCGTGTTTATCGGCCCGACCCTGCTGGCGGTGGCCTACGCGCTGCTGCGCGACTGGACCATCGGCTCGCAGCACCTGGCCGACCCGCCGCCCACGCTGGCGCAAGGCAAGCCCATCACCACCGCCGAGGACGTGGCGGGTTCCGGCAAGGCATGAGCGAAACCAGCCGTCCCGAACCCCAGCCATTGGCACCGCCGCCCACCCAGGCCGAGCTGGCCCGGCTGGTGGCCTGTGAGTACTGCGATGCGGTCTACCAGCGCGCCGAGCTGGAGCCAGGCGAGCGCGCGCTGTGCCTGCGCTGCGGCGGCCAGCTCTACCGCGATAGCTCGCGGGCCTATGCGCGGCTGCTGCCGCTGGTCATTGCCGCGCTGATCCTGTTCCTGGTGTCCAACGCCTATCCCATCGTCGAGATGGATCTCAAGGGCGTGCGCACCGAAACCACGCTATGGGGCGCGGTGCAGGCGCTCTACGCGGACAACATGACGCTGGTGGCCGTGCTGGTGTTCGCCACCACCATCCTGTTTCCCTTGTCCGAGCTGCTGATGATGCTTTACCTGCTGGTGCCGATGGCGCGCCACCGGATGCCGCCGGGCTTCGAGCGCATCGTGCGCGGCATCCAGCAAACCCGGCCGTGGGGCATGATCGAAGTCTTCATGATTGGCGTGCTGGTCACGCTGGTCAAGCTCTCGACCATGGCGCAGGTGTTGCCGGGCGTGGCCCTGTGGTCGTTCGCCGTGCTGGTGATCGTGCTGGCCGCGATGCTGTCGTTCGATCCGCGCGACCTGTGGCAGCACCTGGACGAGGAGGCGCCCCGATGAGCGCCCCGGCCCCCAAGCTCCCGCCAGGCGCCGCCGCGCTGGCGCGCTCGCGCCGCCTGGCCGCCAACGTGGTGGCAGAGCTGACCGACGACGACGAAACCAAGCCGCTGCCGCAGGTGCCTACCGCCACGTCGATGGGCCTGGTGTCCTGCCACGCCTGCGACGCGCTCAGCCCGCTCGCGATGCAAGACGAGCCTTGCCCGCGCTGCGGCGCCACGCTGCATCGCCGCAAGCCGAACAGCCTCGCGCGCACCTGGGCGTTCCTGTTGTCCGCCCTCATCCTTTACATTCCCGCCAACCTGCTGCCGGTCATGGTGACGCAGTCCATCCTGGGCACGCAGCGCGACACCATCTTTTCCGGCGTGGTCTACCTATGGTTGTCGGGCTCCAACATGCTGGCCATCGTGGTGCTGATCGCCAGCATCGTGGTGCCGCTGTTGAAGATGATCATCCTCGCGCTGCTGCTGCTGTCCGTGCACTTCCGCTCGCGCTGGCGGATTCGCCAGCAGACCAGGCTGTACGGGCTGGTGGAAATCATCGGCCGCTGGTCGATGCTGGATATTTTCGTGGTGGCGCTGCTGGCTTCGCTGGTGCGGGCCGGGGCGCTGGCCACCATCATCCCGGGCGCCGGCGCCATGGCGTTCGGCTCCGTGGTGGTGCTCACCATGCTGGCTTCACTCAGTTTCGACCCGCGCCTGCTGTGGGATTCGATGGATACAAACGATGCCTGACCTAGACCAGTCCCCTCCCTCTCCTTCCTCGCAGCCGCCGGCGCCGGAGCGCCGCCGCCGCGCGCGCTGGCTGCCCTCGCTGGTCTGGCTGATCCCGATCGTGGCGGCGGTGGTTGGCTTGTCGCTGCTGATCCATACGCTCACCGAGCGCGGCCCCGAGATCACGGTCACGTTCCGCACCGCCGAGGGCCTGGTCCCGGGCAAGACGCCGGTACGCTACAAGGACGTGGACATCGGCCTGGTCAAGTCCGTGCGGCTGGCCGGCGACCACTCGCACGTGATCGCCAAGATCGACCTGACCCAGGATGCGGAAAGCTTCTCCACCAAGGACACGCGCTTCTGGGTGGTGCGACCGCGCTTTGCCACCAGCGGCATCTCCGGGCTGAGCACCCTGCTGTCCGGCGCCTATATCGGCGTCGACGCCGGCAAGTCGGAGGAGCGCGTGCGCGACTTCACCGGGCTGGAAGTGCCGCCCGCCGTCACCACCGATGCCTCCGGCAAGCAGTTCTTGCTACGCGCCACCGATCTCGGCTCGCTCGACATCGGCTCGCCGGTCTACTACCGCCGCGTGCAGGTCGGCCAGGTGGTGGCTTACCAGCTGGAGCCCAACGGGCGCGACCTGTCGCTGCGCGTGTTCATCAACAAGCCCTACGACAAGCTGGTCACGGCCGACTCGCGCTTCTGGCACGCCAGCGGCGTGGACATCAAGCTCGATGCCGGTGGCTTCAAGCTCAACACCCAATCGCTGGTGACGGTGCTGCTCGGCGGCGTGGCCTTCCAGGCCCCGGATGACTCCAAGGCGACGGATGCCGCCAACGAGAACACCCAGTTCCTGCTGGCCAGCGACCAGACCGAGGCGATGAAGGAGCCGGAAGAAATTGCGCCTTCTCTCGCCGTGCTGAACTTCGACCAGTCCGTGCGCGGGCTCTCGCCCGGCGCGCCGGTGGATTTCCGCGGCGTGGTCGTGGGTCAGGTGCGCTCGATCGGCATCGAGTACCAGGTCGAGAAGAAGGCTTTCCGCCTGCCGGTGGTGGTGGAACTGTACCCCTCGCGCATGGGCTTCCGGGCACGTGACGTGGAGGACGTCAACCGTGCCCGCAATATCGTCCAGACGCTGATCAAGCGCGGCATGCGCGCCCAGTTGCGCACCGGCAACCTGCTGACCGGCCAGCTCTACGTCGCGCTGGATTTCTTCCCCAAGGCGCCGCCGGCCAACGTCAACCTGGATGGCACCATGCCTGAACTGGCCACCACGCCGGGCGCGTTCGACGAGCTGCAGGCCAAGCTGGGCGATATCGTCAACAAGATCGACAAGGTGCCGTTCGAGCAGATCGGCCAGGACCTGCGCACGTCGATGGCCACGCTCAACACCATGATGACCAGTGCCGACAAACTGGTCGCCCAGCTCAACGGCGACGTGGCGCCCCAGGCGCTGGCCGCGCTGCAGGACGCGCGCAAGACGTTGAGCGCGGCCAACGGCACGCTCGCCTCGGATGCCCCGCTGCAGCAAGACACGCGCCGCATGATGCAGGAGCTCACGCGCACCGCGGTGTCGCTGCGCACGCTGACCGAATACCTGGAACGCCACCCTGAAGCGCTGGTGCGCGGCAAGCCGGAGAAATGATGATGACCCGCATAGAGATGACCCGCCACCGCCTGTTGCTGCCCCTCGCGCTCGGCGCCGCGCTGCTGGCGGGCTGCGCCTCGCCCGATCCGCGCTACTACACGCTGGCCCAGGGTCCCGCTGCCGCCGCCGGCGCCGAAGGACAGGCCGCCGCGCCAGCGCGGGCGCCGCAGGCGCAGCCGGTGTGGATCGAGGTTGCGCCGGTGCGCGTGCCTGAACGCCTCAACCGGCCACAGCTGGTGGTGCGTGACGGCAAGGATGGCAACGAACTCAAGCTGCTGGACCTGTCGCGCTGGTCCGCGCCGCTGCCGGACGAGCTGCGCGACGCGCTGTCGCAGCAGCTGCAGGCCAGGCTAGGTGCGGTCGACACCTACCAGCAAGGCTTGTCGGAAGTGGCGCCCGTGTTCCGCATCACCACCGAAGTGGTGCGGCTGGACGCCGACGTGGGCCAGCGGGCCGGCGCCGTCATCAACTGGACCGTGCGCCGCCTGCCCGACGGCAAGGTCAAGGCCGGCCGCACGCAGGCCGAGCTGCCCGCGCCGGGCGCGGTGGACGGTGTCGTGGCGGCTTACCGCCAGATCGTGGCAAGCACCGCGGACGATATCGCGGCCGGCGTGGAGACACTGCGCCGAAGCACGGCGAAATAGCGACGAAGTAGCGGCGCGGCGGAATCAATCCTCCGCCGGCGCCGACGCGCCCCGGCAACTGCGCCGCCGCTCCGACTCGGCCATGGCCGCCAGGCAAGCCTCGGCGTCGCCCGCCACCAGCTTGGCCGAGCAGGCCAGCATCAGGTTCTTGCCCAGGCCGAAGTCCTCCACCACGAAGCCGCGCGCATCGAGCCGTTGGCCCTTGCCGTGCGTTTCATCGGCGGCGACGGCCACGCGGTCCAGCAACGTGCCGCGGTCGCTGCTGTAGCCCCACACCGGCTTTTGCAGTGCAATCGCGAATCCCACTTCGAATGCCGTGCCCGAGTCCGGCTCGCCCGGACCGCGGAAATCGTCCAGGTTGGCCATCACCATGTCGGCGCGGCGCAGCAGGTTGATGTTCGCCTCGTAGATCCAGCGCGCGGTGTCAGGGCCGCAAAGGCCGGCCGGGGCGGCTTTGTCGAGGGGATAGAGGCCAAGGAAGCCGTAATGGGCACAGCGTGCCTTGAGGGTCTCGCCGTAGGCGATGGCATCTTTGCGGAATACGTCGAAGCCGGCGAGGTAGATGGTTTTCATTGAGCGTGGCTGGGTGGCGGACGTTGACGCTGGTGAGGATAGCGCATGTGTTTGACGTGATGGCTACAGCGGCCACTTCAAATCCAACGTCAACCTGAACGTCAACCTGAACCTGGACGGCAGGTCACCGCCCTCGCCAGGCGGCGGCCTGCGTTCCGGCGTTCCGGCGTTCCCGTGCTCACGCGGGCGGCGAGCCATCCTTGAATGCCCCCTTGAGCATCTGCCGCAGTTCGGGGCCATCCTGGTGCTGGTGCACCTGCACCGCATGCTGGACCGCGACTTCGAGCAGTTCGTCTTCGGTGTCGGCGCTCAATGCCACCGTGCACTTCGACTCGCTCGGAAACTCGCGGCAATCGATATATTTGCGTCCCATCATTGCCTCCTCACGCGCGAGGGTGAGATGGCGCCGCCGGGGCGGCGGGCGCCTGATCCACCGCCTGATCCAGTATAGGACTGGCGCCGTGCGCGGGCGAGGCCTGCCAGCGCGTCAGAGTACCGGCGTGATCACCTTGCCGGTGCCAAGGAACGCATCGAGGTTGTCGAACACCAGCCCGGCCATGGCCGCGCGGGTTTCATGCGTGCCGCTGGCCACGTGCGGGGCCAGTACCGCGTTGTCCAGCGCGAACAGCGCCTCGGGCACTTCCGGCTCGGCGCGGAACACGTCCAGCCCGGCCCCGCCCAAGCGGCCGTCGCGCAAGGCCGCCACCAGCGCGTCTTCGTCCACCACGCTGCCGCGCGACACATTGACCAGGATGCCCTTGGGGCCCAGCGCCTCGATGATTTCGGCCGATACCAGCCCTTCGGTCTCGGGGCCGCCCACGCAGGTCACGGCCAGGAAATCCGCCCAGCCTGCCAGCGCCTTCAGGTCCGGCTCGTGGCGCCACGGCGCGCCGGCGCGCGCCCGGCGGTTGTGGTACGCGATGTCCATGCCGAAGCCAGTGGCGCGCTGCGCCACTTTCTCGCCGATGCGGCCCAGGCCCAGGATGCCGAGCTTCTTGCCGGAGACGCGGGTGGTCAGCGGAAAGTTGTCCTTGCCCCACTTGCCGGCGCGCACGAAGCGGTCGCCATGGGCAATGCCGCGAGCGGCGTCGAGCAGCAGGCCGAAGGCGAGGTCGGCCACGCAATCGTTGAGCACGTCGGGCGTGTTGCTGACCTGGATGCCGCGCGCGCGGGCCGCGTCCAGCGCGATCGCGTCATAGCCGACGCCAAAGCTCACGATGGCTGCGAGCCTGGGTATGGCCGCGATGGCCTCGGCAGTGATGCCGTGGCGCGCCGATGTGACCACCACGCGCGCCTGCTGCGCGTGCTCGCGCAGCCACGCCAGCGGCTCGGGCTGCTCCCACAGCGGCACAGCCTGGTACTGCTCGCGCAGGCGGGAATTGATCTGCGGCGCGAGCGGGCCGATCTGGATAAGCGTGGCTTGGGACATGGATGCGAGGCGAGGGAAAAAGACAGCGTTGGATGGTAGCGCAATCATAACGCGTCCGGCGCCGCGCCGCAGGGCAGCACCCAGGCTCAGGCGTCAGGCGCTCTCGCGCTGGATGACCTCGAATCCCAGGTCGATGATGCGCTCCCCCACTTCGCGCCCGTCGATGCGGGCCAGCAGGCATTCGGCGGCGGTGCGGCCGATGGCCGGGCCGTCGATGCGCACCGTCGACAACGCCGGATAGGTATGCGCGGCAAAGTTGAGATCGCCAAAGCCCATCACCGCGAGCTGCTCCGGCACCGTCAGCCCGCGCGCGCGGGCTTCCGAGAGCGCGCCCTGCGCCAGCGTGTCCGAGCTGCAGAACACCACGTCCGGCTGCGCGCCGCCATCGAGCAGCCGCGCCAGCCCCTCGCGGCCAAGTCCCAGGCTGGACGGCGCGGGCACGATGCTGCTCGGCACTTCCGTGATGCCGTGGCGGCCGAACGCGTCGAGAAAGCCCAGGCGGCGCGACTCGGCGCGCTGGTCGCTGGCCGACAGGATGGCGGGCCTGCGATAGCCGCGCGCATACAGGAACTCGGCCACCGTCTGGCCCACCTTCTCGTGCGAGAAGCCCACCAGCATGTCGATCGGCGTGGGCGTGATGTCCCAGGTCTCCACCACCGGCACGCGCGCGGCCAGCAGGCGCCGGCGCGTGTCGGCGGTGTGCGCGATGCCGGTCAGCACGATGCCGTCCGGGCGGCGCGAAAGGATGGCGGCCAGCAGGTCCTGCTCGCGCGTGGCGGCATAGCCGGACAAGCCCAGCATCATCTGGTAGCCCGCTTGCGAAAAGCGATCGGTCAGCGCCTGGATGGTGTCCGCAAAGATCGAGTTGGCAATGGTCGGCACGATGGCCGCGATCAGCCTGCTGCGCCGCGAGGCCAGGCCGCCGGCCAGCAGGTTGGGCACGTAGCCGGTGCGCTGGATGGCCTCCTGCACGCGCGCCACGGTGCCCGCCGAGACCAGCCCGGGCTGGTTGACCACGCGCGACACGGTGATCGGCGAAACGCCTGCGATCTTGGCCACGTCAGCCAGCGTGACGCTGCCAGTGGCGCGGCCGGCAGGGGCTGGCGTGGGCGCGGTGGAAGGGGCAGAACTAGGAGCAGAACGAGGAGCGGTCGGCTTGCGGGATGAGGCCATGAATGTGGTGAAAGAAGCAAAGAAAGCCGGATGCGCGCAGGGCCGGCATGGGCGCCATGATAGCGCCCGCGCCGCGCCACGGGCTGCGATGCCGGGGCGCGCGACGGGTTAACCCCGAGCACGCATGCGTTGTGGGTGACAAATGACAGCGCTATCATCTGCTGTCTTCGGCGCGGGAGACGCAGGACGGCCGCCCGCCGGGGCCAGACAAAAAAAGAACAGACGTCGCCACGACGCTACCGATCAGAGGAGACAGCCCATGCCCACAAACCCCGCAGGCAAGAAGCCGCAAGACCGGCCCCGCAAGCAGCCCGAGGAACTGCGCAGCCACCGCTGGTACGGCGCCAACGACCTGCGCGCCTTCGGCCACCGCTCGCGCACGGCGCAGATGGGCTACAGCCGCGCCGACTACGCCGGCAAGCCGGTTGTCGCCATCATCAACACCTGGAGCGACATCAACCCCTGCCACAGCCACTTCCGCCAGCGCGCCGAAGAGGTCAAGCGTGGCATCTGGCAAGCGGGCGGCTTCCCGGTGGAGATGCCGGCGATGAGCCTGTCCGAGCCGTTCCAGAAGCCCACCACCATGCTCTACCGCAACCTGCTGGCAATGGAGACGGAGGAACTGCTGCGCTCCTACCCAGCGGACGGCTGCGTGCTGCTGGGCGGCTGCGACAAGACCACGCCCGCCTTGCTGATGGGCGCGCTGGCGATGGACCTGCCCACCCTCTTCGTGCCGGCCGGGCCGATGCTGCGCGGCAACTGGAACGGCGTGACGCTGGGCTCCGGCTCGGATACGTGGAAGTACTGGGCCGAGCTGCGCGCCGGCAATATCACCGAGCAGGACTGGCAGGGCATCGAAGACGGCATCGCGCGCTCGCCGGGGCATTGCATGACGATGGGCACGGCATCGACCATGACGGCCGTGGTGGAGGCCATCGGCATGTGCCTGTCCGGCGCCTCGTCGATTCCCGCGCCGGATTCGCGCCATGCGCAAATGGCCTCGCTGTCGGGCCGGCGCATCGTCGAGATGGTGTGGCAGGACCTGAAGCCGTCGGAGATCGTCACGCCCGCCGCCATCGATAACGGCGTGCGCACCGCGCTGGCACTGTCCGGCTCCACCAATGCCATCGTCCACCTGATCGCGCTGGCGCGCCGCGCCGGCCACGCGCTATCGCTGGATCGCTACGACGAACTGGCGCGCAGCACGCCGGTGCTGGCCAATATCCGTCCGTCGGGCCAGTACCTCATGGAAGACTTTTACTACGCCGGCGGCCTGCGCGCGATGCTCGCGCAGATGGGCGACCTGCTCGATACCGGCACGCTCACCGTCGATGGCCGCACGCTCGGCGAGAACCTGGAGGGCGCCCGCGTATTCAATGACGACGTGATCCGCCCGCGCGACAAGCCGCTGGTGGCCAGCGACGGGCTGGCCGTGCTGCGCGGCAACCTCGCCCCGGACGGCGCCGTGATCAAGCCCCCGGCCGCGCAGCAGGACCTGCTGCGCCACACCGGCCGCGCCGTGGTGTTCCGCGACTACAACGACATGGCGGCCCGCATCGACGACCCAGAGCTGGATATCGATGCCAGCTGCGTGATCGTGCTGCAGAACGCCGGCCCGCAAGGCGCGCCCGGCATGCCGGAATGGGGCCAGTTGCCGATTCCGCAGAAGCTGCTCAAGCAAGGCGTGCGCGACATGGTGCGCATCTCGGATGCGCGCATGAGCGGCACCAGCTACGGCGCGTGCGTGCTGCACGTGGCGCCGGAATCGTACGTGGGCGGGCCGCTCGCCTTCGTGCGCGACGGCGACCTGATCGAGCTGGACGTGCCGGCCCGCAAGCTCAACCTGCTGATAAGCGACGAAGAGATGGCGCGCCGCCGCGCCGCCTGGGTCGCGCCCGTGCCCAAGTTCGAGCGCGGCTACGGCAAGCTCTACCTGCGCCATGTCAGCCAGGCGGACAAGGGCTGCGACTTTGATTTCCTGGAACCGGTCGATGCCCCGGAGGACGGCGAGCCGGAGATCCACTAGCGCTTAACCAGCGTCCCAACATCGCCGCACCATCGCCGCACCATCGTTCCACCATCCCAATAAGAACCGAGGAGACCCAACCCCATGAAACGCCAAGCCCTTGCGCTGCTGGCCGCCGCGGCGACCCTGGCTGCCGCCGCCCTCCCGCTGAGCGCATCCGCCCAGGCCAGCTGGCCCAGCAAGCCGATCACCTACGTGGTGCCGTTCCCCCCCGGCGGCACCACCGACACCCTGGCGCGCCTGATCGGCCAGCGCCTGGGCCAGGCGCTCGGCACCACCGTGGTGGTGGAGAACCGCCCCGGCGCCGGCGGCAATATCGGCTCCGACTACGCCTCCAAGGCCGCGCCCGATGGCTACACCATCCTCGGCGGCACCATCAGCTCGCACGCGATCAATGCCAGCCTGTACCCGAAGATGCCGTATGACGTGGTCAAGTCCTTCGCCCCCATCACGCTGATCGGCACCAATGCCAATGTGCTGGTAGTCAGCGCCGGCAGCCCGTTCAAGACCGTGAAGGACATCGTGGCCGAAGCCAAGGCCAAGCCGGATACGCTCGCCTTCGCCTCTGCCGGCAACGGCACCTCGCAGCACCTGGCCGGTGAATTGTTCAAGAGCCTGGCCGGCATCAAGATCACGCACATTCCCTACAAGGGCAGCGGCCCGGCGATCCAGGACGTGATGGCGGGGCAGGTGCCGATGATGTTCGACACCACCGTGGTGGCGGCCCAGCATATCGACTCGGGCAAGCTGCGGGCGCTGGCGGTAACTTCCGCCAGGCGCATCAAGAGCATGCCGAATGTACCAACGATGGCCGAGGCCGGCGTCAGCGGCTACGAGCTGGAATCCTGGCAAGCCATCTTCGCGCCGGCAAATACGCCCAAGCCGATCGTGGACCGCTTGTACAAGGAGATCTCGGCGATCATCAAGACGCCGGATATGCAGGCGCGGCTGGAGAAGCTGGGCATGGAGCCATCGGGGATGTCGCCCGGGGAGTTTGCCGAGTTCCAGCGCAGCGAGATCGTGAAGTGGGCGAGGGTGGTGAAGGCGGCGGATATCAGGATTGATTGAACTGGTAGCGGAGTGGCCCGCTGACGCGGGGGTGTCTCTTGTGGGCGGGGTTTTACTGCTTCTAGCTGCTGGCGCGGCTGTGCGGGGTTGGCCGTTTTGGAACGTGTGAGATGTCACTTTTCTTTACTCGTAAAGAAAAGATGGTATGAACGCGCCCCGTCCCCGCAGTGGAGCGCGAGGTAGCGAGACGGTAGTGTGGGTCAGGCAGAAAAGAGTCTGATGAGAGGGGGTCCCTCCAGACCGAACGGCATCGCAATGTGCCAGAGTGGAAGATGTCACCACCACTACAGGAACGGAGGGACCCGAAATGAATGCTATGACATTTGGGCTGGATATTGCAAAGCATGTGTTCCAGCTGTACTGGGTTGACCCTGAGACTGGCGAGATTCACAACCGGCGATTTCAGCGTCAAAAGCTGATCGAGTTTCTAGCTCAGCACAAAGGACGCGTGGCGCTGGAGGCGTGCGGCAGCGGGCACTGGTGGGCCCGCAAGCTCCTAGAGATGGGCTATGAGGTGAAGCTGTTGCATGCGAAATACGTCCGCCCGTTCGTGCAAACCAACAAGACTGACGCCGCGGATGCGCGCGCAATCTGGACGGCGGCGCAACAGCCGGGCATGCCGACAGTGACGCCGAAGACAGTGGAGCAGCAGGCCACGCTGGTGTTGCATCGGATGCGAGAGCAGCACATCAAGATGCGCACCATGATGATCAACGCTTTGCGCGGCGCGCTCTATGAGTTTGGCTTGAGCTTCAAGAGGGGGCGTCAGGCAGGTCTGGCGGAGATGAACGAGAGACTGGCCGAAGTGGAGGAAGACGTGCCGGCGAGGGTCTTCGAGGCGTTGCGCGAACAGTTCGAGCTGATCGGTCGGCTAGACAAAGGCATTGAGCAGTTGGAAGGACAGATCAAGGCCTGGTCCCAAACGCAGCCAGCGTGCGAGCAACTGATGGCGATTCCGGGGATTGGCATGCTCACGGCCACGGCGATGCTAGCGACGATTGGCGATGCGCAGGGCTTCGAATCGGGGCGGCAACTGTCGGCCTACTTGGGGCTGGTGCCGCGCCAGCGTGGCACTGGGGGCAAGGTGCAACTGGGGGCGATTAGCAAACGCGGAGACCGTTACCTGCGCATGCTGCTGATCCACGGTGCCAGGGCAGTCCTGTTCCGGGCCAAGGACAAAGGGACTTGGTGCGACCAGCTGGCGCGCCGACGCCCGACCAACGTGACGGTGGTGGCGATGGCGAACAAGGCGGCGAGAATTGCCTGGGCGGTGCTGAGGGGCAAGGAGCCGTATGAAAGAGACCACGAATTGAAGAAAGCGGCGAGGGCCAGGCAAATGGCGGATTCCGCGCTAGGGCATCTGCGCCTACCAAAACCGTAGGCACAGCAGCCCTAGCTGCGGCTATGAAGCAGGTTAATTGAATTCGACTAGCAGGTTGCGCGGGTAGACGTGAAGTGATGGCAAGGCAGGTTGGACCGCAAGAACGAGACCCTGATCGGTTACAAGTGCTTCGAGCACGCTGAAAAGACGAGGGCCGCTCTTGGCGAATTCCATAGGGGCCCGCAGGCTTGACCTGCATGAGGCCGGATATAAGGCTGCAACCAAATCCTCGCCGAGCATCATGAGATGATTTACCTGGCAAACCGGGGCGCGTTCATATAAGTAACCAAAAGAAAGCGATCCTTGCAGGAGGCTGGCGTGACGTCATTGGGTACCCCAATGATTTCGTCGTACGGCCCCGGGTTCTAATGGCCTCGTGCCGTTACCGGTTCAGAGCACCACGAACCAGCCAATGCCCAGGGATTCGTGGTGGCCCCCCCGGTAGCGGCCACCACGAATTTCAAGCCGTCTGTCGCTCGCGGGGTGGCCGGCCACGAAGTTGCAAGCGTCCCGTTTCCGTCGTGGGCGCGGTGGCACCGGATTGATTGGCCGGATGAATCTCGTCACCGCGCCCACCCCACCACGAAACCATCACGGCGTGATATATCGTGACACTTTGCACCGGTACCGGCAGATGGATGAATGAGCAGGGATGCCGCTACCGAGCAGCCTCACCACGAAACCAGCGCCATCCGCAGGATCGTGGCCATTCAAACCGGTAACGGCACGAGGCCATTAAAACCCGGGGCCTGACGACGAAACCACCGGGCTGCGCAACCCCGACAAGCCAGCCTCCTGCAAGAATCGCTTTCTTTTGGTTACTTTTCTTTACGAGCCCTCCATGTCAGGATACTTGTCGCCTCCGTCTCCTTGGTGAAGCAAAATGGAGGGCGGTGTGCGAATAGGTGATGACACGATATGCAACCGAGCATCGGGAATGGGTGGTGGAGCAGATGATGCCGCCGCTGAACCGGTCGGTAGTGGAGTTGGCCAAGGCCACAGGGATCACGACAGTGACCTTGCGGACTTGGCGCAGGATGGCGAGAGAAGCAGGAAGAATTGTGCCGGGTGACGGAAAGCAGAGTGATCAATGGTCCAGCGCGGACAAGTTTCGCGTTGTGTTGGAGACAGCGCCGCTAAGCGAAGCGGAGTTGTCGGAGTACTGCCGCGCAAAGGGCATCCAGCCGGAGCAGATTCAGCAATGGCGTGAGGCGTGCGAGCAGGCCAATGCGGCTACCCCCGTCAAGCGAACGCTGGCGCAGCGGCGGGAAGACGAAGCGGCGCGCAGGCGAGTGCGTGAGCTGGAACGCGAACTCAAGCGCAAGAATGCAGCGCTGGCGGAGACGGCGGCACTGCTGGTCTTGCAAAAAAAAGCCGCAGCGATCTGGGGACGGGACGAGGAAGACTGATCAGCACCCCGGATCGCTTGGAAGCCATAGAGTTGATCGAAGACGCTGTAAGCGCGGGGGCCCGGCAGGAGAAGGCCTGCGAGGCGCTCGGTGTGACCGAGCGGACCTTGCAGCGCTGGCGGCATGCCCCCGCCGACGGGCGGCTTGAAGCGCGTCGCGAGGCACCGGCCAACAAGTTCAGCGAAGCAGAACGGCGGGCGGTGCTGAGGGCGGCGAACCATCCGGGTTACGCGAGCCTGACGCCGCACCAGATCGTGCCAAAGCTGGCGGATGAGGGAATCTACGTGGGATCGGTATCGACGATCTACCGGGTGCTGCATGAAGCGGGACAAAGCCGGCGGCGTGGCCGCAGCAAGGCCCCGTGCGCGCGCCCACCGACAACGCACCGGGCCACGGGTCCGAACCAGGTGTGGTGTTGGGACATTACCTGGTTGCCGACCACGGTCAAGGGCAAGTTCTTCTACTGGTACATGATGAAGGACATCTACAGCCGCAAGCTGGTAGCCAACGAGGTGCACGAGAGCCAGACGGCTGAGCACGCCAGCCGCTTGCTGATGCACGGTTGCTTGCGGGAGCAAACAGCAGGTCGTCCGCTGGTACTGCATTCGGACAACGGCAAGGCCATGAAAGGGGCCACCATGCTGGCAGCAATGTATGACCTAGGCGTGATGCCGTCCTATAGCCGGCCTAGGGTAAGCAACGACAATGCCTATGCCGAAGCGTTGTTCCGTACGGCGAAGTACTGCCCGATGTGGCCGGAGCGCCCGTTCGAGAGCCTGGAGCAAGCGCGTGACTGGGTGCTGCGCTTCGTGCGTTGGTACAACAACGAGCACCGACACAGCAGTCTGAAATACGTGACGCCAAACCAGCGGCATCAGGGTACAGCCACCGCACTGTTGGCGCAGAGAACTGTGCTGTATGAAGCCGCGCGCGCCCGGAATCCGCAGCGCTGGACTGCGGGCATCCGCAACTGGGAACTCCCAGATGCTGTGTACCTGAATCCAGAGCGAGCGCAGCAGAACGGAGAGAATTACAAGCAAGCAGCGTAACGGCTGAGGCGACAACTACCTTGACACACGCCGCGAGTAAAGAAAAGTGACATCTCACACGTTCCAAAACGGCCAACGCCGCACAGCCGCGCCAGCAGCTAGAAGCAGTAAAACCCCACCCATAAGAGGCACCCCCGCGTCAGCGGGCTACACGCACGCATGCCCCCCCAACGCCCCGTCCCCCTGATTCAAGGACTCAAAGCCGGATGCTTCAACGCATGCGCTGTCTCCGCCAGATGCGCACGAAAACTCCCTTCATCCCGCTTCAACCCTAGCTCGCCATACCGATAGGCCATCGCTAGCGCCTGGATCGACTCCGGATGCTCGCGCTCGGCCGCGGCCTCGTACCACGCCACCGCGCGGGCCTCGTCGCGCGGCACGCCTGCCCCTTCGCGATAGGCGTTGGCCAGCATGAACATCGCCTGGGGCACGCCGGCATCGGCGGCCAGCTCGAACCAGCGCGCGGCCGCGGCCGGGTCCGGCGCGCGCCCATAGCCGCTACGGTGCAGCAAGCCGAGGTAGTAGGCAGCCCCGGTATTGCCAGCGGCGGCGGCCAGCTCGAAGTGGTGCCAGGCCGCCGCCGCGTCGGGCGCGCGCTGCGCATCGCCGAGGAAAGCCGCCTTGCCCAGCACGAAATGCGCGCGCGCATCGCCCGCCCCGGCGGCCTGCTTCAGCCAGTCCCGGCCTTCGGCATGCGCCGCCGCATCCCCGCTTGCCCATAACGCCTCGCCAAGCGCGGCCTGGGCCGCGCCCTCCCCCGCCCGCGCCGCCTGGCGCAGCGCCGCGAGCGCGTCTTCGTCGCCGGCCGAGCCGGCCAGCGTCTGCCACTGGGCAAGCTGCGCGTGGCGCGCGCTGGCATGCTCGCGCCATGCCGATGCCCCGCCTACGCAGCCTGCCGCCACCGCGACCGCCACCAGCGCGGCAGCGATGACCGGATGCAGGCGGCGCTGACGGCCTTGGCGGCGCACAGGCGCACTGCATGCCGGTGCCGTCGTTCCCTTCATTGGCGTATTCGTTGCCGTGCTCATTGCCGCCTTACTGGTTGAGGTCGACGCTGTACAGCGACAGGTTCTTGGTGGTGTCGTAGCTTGCCTGCTCCAGCGCGATATTGGCGAGGCCGGCGGCTTGTGCCTGCGCCAGCTGGCCTGGCGCGGAAGCAAACACCACCTTGCCGGCCGTGGCCACCTTGGTGAAGCGCCAGCTGCGCGCGCCGCCGTTGGTGGCGCGCGTGATGGCGCCGGCCTTCTTGATGTAGGCGATCAGCACATCGCGGCTGGCGTCCGGCGAAGCGTAGACCGTCTTGCTGCCGTCCAGGCCGGGGAAATTGCCGCCGCCGCTGGCGCGGTAGTTGTTGGTGGCCACGATGAACTGCTGGCTGGCGTCGAGCGGCACGCCCTTGTACGCGAGGTTCTTGATGCGGCTGCCCTCCGGCTGCGTCACGTCGATCTCGTACTGCAGGTCGGGTGAAGTGAACATGTCGAAGTTGTAGCCAGGGAAGCTGCTGATGAGCGGCTGGTCGGCGGTCTTGGCCGGGTCGATCAGGTTGAAGCGCTTGGCGGCGGTCTCCAGCCAGGCCTTGACGTCGCTGCCGCTCACCTTCACCGCGTAGATGGTGTTGGGGTAGAGGTAGAGATCGGCCGCATTGTTGATGGCGAGGTTGCCGGACTGCACGTCGGTGTAGTCGTTGCCGCCGCCAAAGCCGCTCTTGAACGGCGCGGAGACGGAGAGCACCGGCAGCGCGGCCAGCGCCGGCAGGTTGGCGGCGATATAGTCCTTCACGTAGGCCGCCTGCGCCTGGTTGACGATCTGGATCGCGCCGGGATCGCCCACGTCGGCGAAGTAAGTGCTCATGCGGTAGTCGGTGGTGCCGATCGGCGTCTTCACGTAGGCGATGGTGGCCTGGTGCTCCGCATCGACCGCGGCCGCCACGCTGGCATCGGCCGCCACATAGCTCTTGTCGGCATTCTGGATCGAGCGCGCCTGCACCGTGGTTGCGCTCTTGTCGACCACCCAGCGGTTGCCGTCATGCGCGAGCTGCAGCTTGATCACGCCGAGGCGGCGGCCCCAGTAGTCGGCCATCACGGTAGGCACGCCGTTGACCGTGCCGCGCACCTTGTCCACGCCTGGCAGGTTGAACTGCGCTACCGTGCTGGTGGCATCAGGGAAGACCTGGTGCGAGTGGCCGATCAGCATGGCGTCCACGCCGGCCACCTTGGACAGGTGCCAGCTGCCGTTCTCCATGGTGGGCGAGTAGGCGGAGGCATCGAGCCCGCCGTGCGAGATCACCACCACCAGGTCGGCGCCCTTGGCGCGCATCTCCGGCACGAACTTCTCGGCGGTTTCCTTCACGCCCTCGGTGTAGACCTTGCCGTCGAGCCAGCGCTTGTCCCAGCTCATGATCGCGGGCGGGGTGAATCCGATGATGCCGACCTTGACCGGCACCGTGACGGCCTTGCCGTCGGGTCCCGTGGCGGAGATCTGGCGGGTGATGATGGTGTACGGCTGGAACAGCGGCGCGCGCGTGCGCACGCTATACACGTTGGCCAGCACTTGCGGGAAGGCCGGCCCGGCGCACGGCGTCTGCACGGTCGGGTCGGGCAGGCCATCCACGTTGAAGCGGTTGCCCGTGACCTGGTTCAGATAACCCAGGCCGTAGTTGAACTCGTGGTTGCCGATGCCGCCACCGTCGAACTTGGCCGCGTTCATCACCTTGTACATGGCCAGGGTCTCGCCGCACTTGAGCGGGTTGACCTGGGCCTGGTAGTCGGCCAGCGCCGTGCCCTGGATGGTGTCGCCGTTGTCCAGCAGCAGCGTGTTGGGAAACTCGGCGCGCGCCTGCTTGATCAGGGTTGCCACGCGCTCGAAGCCGAAGGATTTGTCCTCGGCCAGCTTGAAGTAATCGTAGCTGCGCACGTTGGTGTGCAGGTCGGTGGTTTCCAGCAAGGCCAGCGTGGCCTTGGTACCGGCCGAGACGCTGTCGGCCTGCGGCGTGACACTCGTGCCCGTGCCGGGGCTGGCGGGGCTGTCATCGGAGCCGCAGGCAGCCAGCAGCGCGGTGGCCACGATGGCGGCACCCAGCGCGGCCACGGTGGGCACCGCAAGGATGGGGGACGAAGCGGGCGCGGCGCGCGCGGGTAGAACGTCGGTCGGACTGCGGTGCATTTGTGGCTCCCTTCTTTATTGTTGTGCCTGGAGCCGGACATTGTCCCGAGCGCAAATGGCAGCAGAGTGACGCTCGCGTTACACCACTGTGACGACGGGCCACTGGCAGCAGGCACACCCGGACGGCCCGCCGATATGCCCTGTCCTGACCAAATGTGCCATTGACGCCGCGTTATATACCGTCATATATTGCGCATTTGGCGGGCATATCTGGCGGGCACATTCCGGCCTGGCTCGCCTGCTATCCAACCCGCTTCCGGCCACCGCCGCCATGCCCATGCTCCCGATCTCCGCTTCGTTGCCTGCCCAGTCCCGCCAGCCGCGCGGCGCCCGACGCGCCGCCTCGCTGGCGGCCGGCCTGCTGCTGTCCGCCACGCTGGCACTGTCGGCCCCGGCCGCCTTCGGCGCAGACCTGGTGGTCTCCGCCGCGGCCAGCCTGACCAATGCCTTCAAGTCGCTCGCCGAATCCTACGAACGCGCGCACCCCCAGACCAAGGTGATCCTCAACTTCGGCGCCTCCGACGTGCTGATGCAGCAGATCGTCAACGGCGCGCCGGCCGACGTGTTTGCCTCGGCCGACCAGGACGCCATGAACAAGGCCGTGGCCGAGCGCGTGGTGCAGCCTGCGTCGCGCCGCGATTTCGCCGCCAACCAGCTCGCGCTGATCCTGCCGGCTGACAGCAAGCTGGAAGTGGGCAAGCTGCAGGACCTGACCCGCCCCGAATTCAAGCGCGTGGCCTTCGGCAACCCGGGGTCGGTGCCGGTGGGCCGCTACACCAAGGGCGCGCTGGAAGCGGCGGGCGTATGGGATGCGGTCTCGGCCAAGGGCGTGATGGCGCAAAACGTGCGCCAGAGCCTGGATTACGTGGCGCGTGGCGAAGTCGATGCCGGCTTCGTGTTCGCCACCGATGCGGCGATCATGCCGGACAAGGTCAAGGTAGCGCTGCGGGTACCGACGCGCCAGCCGGTCACGTATCCGATCGCCATCACCTCGCACTCCAGGCAGCCCGAGCAAGCCGCGGCATTCCTCGGCTATGTGACGTCGCCGGAAGGCCAAGCGGTGCTGGCCAAGTATGGTTTTCTCAAACCGTAAGCCGCAAGCCGTAGGCCATAATCGCTGGTCCTTGCCCGCGGCCCCGGCGCCCGGGCGCGCCGCCAACCTGAATCCACCTACCTTGCCGCCTGCCTGGCTCCCCGCCGGCAGGCGTTTATGCTGATGACCTCCCTGGAAGCTGTCTGGGTCCCGCTGTCGCTGTCGCTCAAAGTCGCGGGCTGGGCCACCGTGCTCAATGCCGTGCTGGGCGTGGGCGCGGCCTTTGCACTGTCGCGCTGGCAATCGGCCGCGCGCGACGTGGTCGACGCCCTGCTCACGCTGCCGCTGGTGCTGCCGCCCACCGTGCTCGGCTACTACCTGCTGGTGCTGGTCGGGCGCCGCGGCGTGTTCGGCGAGTGGCTCGGCCAGCTTGGCATCGAACTGGTCTTTACCTGGCAAGGCGCGGTGCTGGCCTCCACCATCGTGGCCTTCCCGCTGGTGCTGAAGTCGGCCCGCGCCGCCTTCGAAGGCGTGGACTCGCAGCTTGAGGACGCCGCGCGCGTGCTCGGCACGTCCGACACCGGCATCTTCTTTCGCGTCACGCTGCCGCTGGCGTCGCGCGGCATCATCGCCGGCGTGCTGCTGGCCTTTGCCCGCGCGCTGGGCGAGTTCGGCGCCACGCTGATGGTGGCGGGCAACCTGCCCGGGCGCACGCAAACGCTGTCGGTCGCCATCTACGAAGCCGTGCAGGCCGGCGACGACAACACCGCCAACCTGCTGGTGCTGGTCACCTCCCTCACCTGCGTGGTGCTGCTGGTGGCCGCCGGGCGGCTGGTGCCGCCCACCCGCAAAATGTACCGGTAGCGCGCCATGACCATGCACGTCACCATACGCAAGCAGCTCGGTTCCGCCCACCGCCATTTCGGGCTGGATATCGCCTTCGATTCGGAAAGCAAGCGCATTGCACTGTTTGGCCCCTCCGGCGCGGGCAAGAGCCTGACGCTGCGCGCCATCGCCGGATTGCTCACGCCGGACAGCGGCCGCATCGTGCTCAACGGCCGCACCCTGTTCGACAGCGAGACACACGTCAATGTGCGCCCGCAGGAGCGGCGCGTGGCCTACCTGTTCCAGGACTACGCCCTGTTCCCGCATTTGACGGTCGCGCAGAACATCGCCTTCGGGCTGGAGCGGGGCTGGCGCAACCCGCGCCGCAACACGCACCACCCGGAAGCGCAGCGCTGGATCGATGCGTTTGGCCTTGGCGCGATCACCGGCAACTATCCCGGCGAGATCTCCGGCGGCCAGAAGCAACGCGCCGCGCTGGCGCGCGCGCTGGCGGCGCGGCCCGATATCGTGCTGCTGGACGAGCCGTTCTCCGCGCTGGACCCGGCGCTGCGCGTGCGCATGCGCGCCGAGCTGCGCGCGCTGCAAGCCAGCCTGGAAGTGCCCATGCTGGTGATCTCGCACGACCCCGACGACGTGGAAGCCCTCGGCGACCACGTGCTGGAAGTGCGCGAAGGCCGCATCTTTGGCGCCGCGCCAGTGAAGGGGCATCCACAGGTGTACGCGCCCGTCTCGGCGCGTGCAGTCTGAGGCCGGCTCTGTGGGGCCGGCTCAGTGAGGCTCGTTCGGTGAGGCCCGTTCAGTGAGGTCAGCTCAATGAGGCCAACTCAAGCCCCGGCCGAACGCAGCAGGTCAACGTAAGCGGTTTCGATTAGTTGCCCTCGCGTTATGCCTAGCTTGCCCAGCAGCGCATGCGCCTCGGCAATACCGACCTGGCCCGGCTCGCCTTCGGCCAGCACCACCTCCAGCTCCAGGAAATCCCCCAGCCCCTCCACGCGGTCCAGATGCACGCGCGTGCGGCCCACCAGGAACAAGGTGCGCGCCTTGCGCACGCGCCCGCTCTCGCCCCAGGCCGCCGCCAGTGCGGCGCGCAGCGAATCGGGCTCGGCCGTGGGCGAGAGGATGTAGTGGCTCTCCTTGGGTCCGGCCTGGTCGGCGCGCGCGTAGAAGATCAACTGGCCTTCGCCGGATGGAAAGACGCGTAACTTGAGCCGCCCGTTGGGACAGGCAAAGAAGGTGTCGTCCTGCAGGATCAGCTCGGGGCCATGGTCGGCCAGCGGCGCGACCCGTGGCAACAGCGCGTCCACGCTGGCGATACGCGCCTTGATTTCTATATTGCTTGGCATGGTCGTCGGGTATTCAGAGAATCAGGCAGACAGCAGCTTGGCGGCAATCACCCACATGGTGCTGCCGATGGCCCGGCGAACACCGGCCTGAGCAAGGCACCGGTTGGCTTCGTGCAGATTCCTGTGCATCGTCGGTTTGATCTTGATTTTCCTGGTTTTTTTGGTTTTTTGGGTCTTCTTGGTTTTCTTGCGCCGGCTGCCTGGCCGTGATTTCTGTCTGCGGCTCGGTTATCCTTGCGCGCATGCAAACACCATCCCCAAGCCCGCAGATCCGGCGCGCCGGGCCATCCGATGCCCTGACCGTCGCCACCCTCCTCACCGAAACCTATCTCGCCACCTGGAAGCCACAGCTCACGGCCGAGGCGGCCTTGCGCTTCGAGCAAGAGGACAAGGTCGACGATTATGTCCGTAGCCGGCTGGCGCAGTTCCACGTGGCCTGCGTGGACGGCACGGTGGCCGGCATGGTGGACTGGGAAAACGATTTCATCTGGGCGCTGCATGTGTCGCCATGCTGGCAGGCGCGCGGACTGGGCAGCGCGCTGCTAGCGCACGCCGAAGCCGCGATGGCAGCGGCAGGCCATCGGCAGGCCCGGCTCGAAACCGACACCTTCAACGTGAAGAGCCGCGCCTTCTATCAGCGCCACGGCTATGCCAAGGTGGAATTCTACCCCGACGAAAGCTGGCACAGCGGCTTCACCACGGTACTGCTGAGCAAGCCGCTGGTGCCTGCCTGACGCGCGCCAGGCTCAGCCCATGGTGCCCAGGATCACGCTCGACGCCTTGAAGATCGCCAGCGCGCGGCTGCCCTCGGCAAGCCCGAGCGCGCTCACGCTGTCGTTGGTGACAATGGCCACCACGGTGCCGCCGCCATCCAGCTCCAGCGCCACCTCGGCATTGACCGCGCCCGGCAGCACGCGGGTGACCTTGCCAGGCAGCTGGTTGCGCGCCGAGAGCCGCAGCCCGGGATCGGGCAGCCCCAGCAGGACCGAGGAAGCCTTGATCAGCGCGAAGGCTTCGGCGCCGGGTGCGAGGCCCAGCGTCTCCACGCTTTCGTGGGTGATGGTGGCGACCACGTGCTGGCCGCCGGCGAGCGACAGCGTGACCTCGTCGTTGACGGCGCCGCCGCGGATCGCAGCCACCTTGCCAAAGAGCTTGTTGCGCGCACTGGTCTTGATCATGAAACGCCGCATCAGGTGAAGGTCGTCCTGCGCCGTCTCGCTGACGTTGCCCAGGCTGGCGAGGTGTTCGATAAAGAGCCGGTGCTCGTGCTCCAGCGCGCGGTAGGTGCGGATCAGGCTGGCGGCGCGCTCGGTCAGCACGGTGCCGCCGCCGCCCTTGCCGCCGGCGGCGCGCACCACCAGCGGCTCGCCCGCGCTGTTGTTCATGGCGTCGATGGCATCCCAGGCGCCCTTGTAGCTCAGCCCGACCGCCTTGGCCGCAGCCGTGATCGAGCCGTGCTCGCCGATCGCGGCCAGCAGGGCGATGCGCTCGCGCCCGCCCCAGTCCTGGGAGCCTGAGCGAAACCAGATCGCGCCGTCGAGTTCTAGCATGCGGGAATGGCGCTACCGCGTGGCAGCGCAGCAAAGTGGCAGAAGCCGCGTATCTTAATGCCAAAGCGTGGCGGCGCGCGGCAGCCGCCCGCCCTCCACCTCCCTCGCCTCCCTCAACCTGCCAACGCCTCACCCCTGGTGCGCCGGGATATACCAGCGCATCATGCTGCCGGCGAAGTACTGGCGATCCAGCTGGCGCAGCAGGCGCCACGCGGTGAAAGGATCGATATCCAGGTTGACCCAGGCCCAAGGGTGGTTCGGATCGCCCTCGCGCACCAGTTCCACGGACGTCACCGGGGCGTAGGTCGCCAGCTTGTCGCGCAGCATCTGTTCGGTCACATCGCGGTGCAGGCCCCGGATGAGTACCTTCATGTCTTGCTCCCGATATGAGGCAGCGCGCACGCGGCGGGCAGCACGTGTCTCCGTTGCCTAGCTCATTGTAGGTGGCCCGACGCGGTCCGTGGGCCACGCATCGCGCCCTTGGCGGCAGTCAGCCCATGATGTGCGCGCCGCCGTCCACGTACACGGTGTTGCCGGAAATCCGCCGCGCGTAGGGCGTCGCCAGGTAGGCGGTGGCAAAGCCCACGTCCATGATGTCGACCAGCTCGCCCAGCGGGGCGCGGCCCGCGGCATCCGCCAGCAATTGCTCGAAATCCTTGAGTCCGGACGCCGCGCGGGTCTTGAGCGGCCCCGGCGAAATGGCGTGCACGCGGATGCCGCTCGGGCCGAGTTCGTGCGCCAGGTAGCGGCATGACGCCTCCAGCGCCGCCTTGACCGGGCCCATCAGGTTGTAGTTCGGCACCACGCGGCTGGCGCCCTCGTAGCTCATGGCGAACAGGCTGCCGCCCGCGCGCATCAGCGGCACCGCGCGCCGCGCCAGCCGCACGAAGGAATGACAGGACACGTCCATGGCCCGCGCGAAGCCGGCTGCCGATGCATTGAGCAGCCCGCCCTGCAGGTCGTCCTTGGGCGCGAAGGCCACCGAGTGCACCAGCACGTCAAGCTGGCCCCATTGCCGCGTGATCCGCTCGAACAGCGCCTGCTCCTGGCCCGCGTCCTCCACGTCGAGCGGCATCAGGATCGTCGCGCCCACCGATTCGGCCAGCGGCGCCACATGCGGGTAGGCCTTGTCGTTGAGATAGGTGATCGCCAGTTCGGCGCCAAGCTCGCGGAAGGCCCGCGCGCAACCCCACGCGATGGACTCCGCGTTGGCCACGCCGACCACCAGCACGCGCGCGCCCAGCAATGGGGGATTGGGTACTTGCACCATGATGTCCCTCGCTTAATGAATGCGCGCCCAGCCAGAGCCGCTTCGCTTCAGGTTGAAACAGCCGATCAGGCCCGCCTGGTTCAGGTGCCTGTCTTGACGTTGCGCCGCGCTGACGGCTTGACCGTCTTGAGCGGCTTGGCCACCTTGCCCGGCTTGGCCGTGCCGGCTTTGCGAACGCGTGCGCTGGCTTCCGGTGAAGCGGCTTTGCGCGCCGTGCGCGGCGTTTCCACGGGTGCAGGCGCCGGGGGCGCCGCGGTGGCGGGCTGCGCGGTTTGCCGCGCCGTGTGGTCGGTGCCCAGTACGCGCGCCACCTCGCGATAGCGCGCCAGGCGGGCGCCTTCGAGCGGCCCCACCACGGTCACGATGCGATGGATCGCCATCATGATGCGATGGCGCTGCGCGCTGTCCGGCACCAGCAGCGGCAGCGCGGCCACGGCCCGCCCGGCGTCCAGCCCCACGATCATGCTCTGCCGCCTGACCGCGGCCTTGACCGTGGCGATGTCCGGCTGCTGCTCCAGGTGCTCGCGCGCCATCTGCCGCATCAGGTTGAAGGGCCGCTCCTCGATGCTGGTGTTCTCGTCCGCCACATAGCAAAGGATGCGCATGAAGGCATCGAGCGGCGTGCCCTGCTCGATCCCCGCTTCGGCCTCATGAATGCGCCGCTCGGCCAGCTCCTGGCGCAGCGCAACGCTCAGTGGCGGCGGGCCGCGCTTTTCGGCGCCAGGCGCGAAACCCATCAGCGCGGACAGCCATGGCGACTGGTACAACGCCTCGAAGAGCTGCTCCTGGAAGGCATCGCGCTGGTCGCGCCACGCGTCGAGCGTGCGCACGATGGTGTCGGACACCGCGCCCTCCAGCGTGACGAACGGATTGTCCGGCGCCACCGGCTGGCGCGCCTCGCGCACCGACGGCGCCAGCGCGGCGATCCATGCCATCCACGGATTCGCGTCCGACGCCAGCGAGCGCTCCAGCCGGGCCGGGTGCATCTGCCGCATCGCGTAGGCGCCCAGTTCGTTGGATGCGGCCTGCACCGCCGGCGAGGCGAAGGTGTCGTACAGGCGCTGGTTGACTTCGGCCACGCGGCGCACCACCTCAAACGCGCGCTCGTCGTCGCGGCCATCGTCCAGCGCGAGGATGTCGTCGATGGTTCTGCGCTCGAAGCGCATCAGGTAGCGGCCTTCGATCAGCTCCAGGTGCGAAGTGCCCGGCGCGATGTCTTCGATGCGCGCCTCGTACAGCCCGGGCGGCAGCACGTCGATCAGGTCCAGCGCCGAGAACAGCTCGGTATGCTCGCGATTGGCCACGCCGGCCGAGACGAAGATGCCAAGGTGCCCGACCTTTTCATGCAGGCAGTAGACGATGACCTGGTCGTTGGCGACGATCTCGTCGACGCTGGCGTAGAGATCGGGAATCCAGTTCAGCGCCTGCTGCGGCGGCGTGATGTTGTCGCCCCAGGAAGCAAAGACCACGATCGGCGAGCGCACATTGCGCAGGTCCACCGCGACGCTGCCATCCGCGCTGCGCACCTCGCCGGCGGTCAGGTGGTTGCCAACGAAGAGGTTCTGCACGATCCAGTCGATCTCGGCGCGGTTGAGCAGGAAGTGCCCGCCCCACCAGCGCTCGAACGCGAGGAAGCGCTCGCGCTCCGTATCCACCTGCGCATAGACGTCGTAGAGCTTTTTCCAGTACGTGTTGGACGGATTGAGCTGCTCGAAATTCTGCACCAGCCAGGCCCCGTCAAAGCGGCCATTGCCGAGATCGGCCGCAAAGGACGACAGCCACGAGCCGCCCAGCAGCCCGCCGCTGTAGCGCATCGGGTTGCGCCCGCGCACGCCCGACCAGTAGGCCAGCGGCGAACCGGCCAGCAGGATGGGGCCGACCAGTTCCGGCGCGGCGGCCGCCAGCATCATCAGCGCCCAGCCGCCCTGGCAGTTGCCGATCACGAACGGCTTGCCCTGCGCGTGCGGATGGCGCTCGGCCACGGTGAGCAGGAACAGCGCTTCGGCGCGCGCCACGCACTCGATGGTCTGGCCCGGGCAAGGCACCGGGAAAAAGGTGACGAAGTAGCAGGGATGGCCGCTGCGCAGCGCGATGCCGATCTCGCTGTCGATCTTGAAGCCGCCGATGCCCGGGCCATGCCCGGCGCGCGGATCGATCACCACGAAGGGCCGCTTGGTGTCGTCGGTGACGATGCCTGGCGGCGGCAGGATGCGCAGCAGTGCGTAGTTGGCGGGTTGCGCCAGCGTGCGCGCGTCGATCACCACCTCGTGCTCGAAGACCAGCACCGGCGGCATGCCCTCGCGCTCGTGCTCGAAGGTCTGGTTGCCGCGCTCGCGCAGGATGTCGAGCAACAGGACGGCGCGCTGCCAGGCGTCATGCGCGTAGGACCACGCATCGGACAAAATCGGTGGCACGCCGGCGGCGCTGCCGGCATGGATGACGGGATCACGTGCGTTCACTCGGCTTCCCCTTCTACGTTCTACGGTGTGGCGCCGAAGGCAGTCGTTTCCAGGCAATCGCACGGAATTGCTGCCCTGCAGCACAGCACAATCTACCAGCCTGCATCGTGCTTGACAACCCGCGGCATGGGCGGATCGGTGGCAGGCATGACCTGGCGCAAGGTACGCGCCAATGTCATCGTGCCGCAGGAAACATCGCCTATACTGGCCTTTGTTTTTTTGCGCGACGCAGCATGCCCGCGCGGTCGCACCGCAACCCCGACGCACCGGAACGCCGATGACCCACACGCTCGACAAGTACTCCGTCCTGCTGGCACGCTGCCAAGATTTGCCCGCCATTCCCACCGCGGTGGCGCATCCCTGCGATGCTTCCTCGCTCGGCGGCGCGCTGCAGGCGGCCAGCCTCGGCCTGATCGTGCCGCTGCTGATCGGGCCCGAGGCGCGCATCCGCCAGGTGGCCGACGCCAACGCGCTCGACCTTGGCGACAGCGTGCTGATCGACGCGCCGCACAGCCATGCCGCCGCCGCGCGCGCCGTCGCGGCAATCCGCGCGGGCGAGGCCGAGCTGCTGATGAAGGGCAGCCTGCACACCGATGAGCTGCTGCACGAAATCACCGCGCCCGCCACCGGCTTGCGCACGGGGCGGCGCCTTTCGCATGTGTTTGCGATGGACGTGCCGAGCTACCACAAGCCGCTGTTCATCACCGACGCCGCGGTCAATATCTTTCCCACGCTCAACGACAAGGCCGATATCTGCCGCAACGCGATCGATCTGCTGCGCGTGCTGGGCATCGAGTGCCCCAAGGTGGCCATCCTCTCGGCAGTGGAAACCGTGACCGACAAGATCCCATCCACCATCGACGCGGCCGCG
Source organism: Cupriavidus sp. PET2-C1 (assembly GCF_054515855.1). Taxonomy (NCBI): domain Bacteria; kingdom Pseudomonadati; phylum Pseudomonadota; class Betaproteobacteria; order Burkholderiales; family Burkholderiaceae; genus Cupriavidus; species Cupriavidus sp. PET2-C1. The sequence continues at coordinate 877,137 of NZ_CM137259.1, read as the reverse complement.
CTGTGCATGATGAGCCGGCGCGGCCAGATCGAGGGCGGCATCCTCGACGGCCCGCTCGCGTTCGACAACGCGATCAGCCATGAGGCCGCGGTGACAAAGGGCATCGTCTCCGAGGTCGCGGGCGACCCCGACATCTTGCTCGTGCCCGACCTGGAGGCCGGCAACATGCTGGCCAAGCAGCTCACCTTCCTGGCCGGCGCCGAAGCCGCCGGCATTGTGCTGGGCGCGCGCGTGCCCATCATCCTCACCAGCCGCGCGGACAGCGTGCGCGCGCGCATCGGCAGCTGCGCGATTGCCGTGCTGCTGGCGCATGCACGCCGCACCGGCCAGGCGCCCGGCAAGATCTGAACGCTCCACCGCCTCGGCCAGCGTTTTTTTCACCGTCTCGGCCACCGTCTCAGTCACAGCCAACGTCACCGCCACAAGGAGGCTTGCCAGCGTGAGCGCCACCCATCCCACCATCCTCGTTGTCAATGCCGGCTCCTCCAGCGTCAAGGTCTCGGTGTACGCCGTGCCCGAGGCCGCGCACGCCAATGCCGACATCAACCCGGTGCTCAGCGCGCACGGGCAGATCGAAGGCATCGGCGTATCGCCGCGCCTCACCGCCAGCATGGCGGACGGCCGCGTGGTCGCGGACGAGCGCTTTCCGGTGGCGCAGGTGGCCGATCACGACGCCGCATTCCGCCTGATCCGGCTGGTGCTCAGCATCGGGCTGCGCGATGCGCCGCCGGTGGCAATCGGCCATCGCGTGGTGCACGGCGGCGCGGATTTCTCCGCGGCCGTGAAGATCGACGACGACGTCATTGCCAAGCTGGAAGCATTGATCCCGCTGGCACCGCTGCACCAGCCGCACAACCTCACGGCGATCCGCGCGGTGCGCGCCGCCGCGCCGGCGCTGCTGCAGGTCGCCTGCTTCGACACCGCCTTTCACGCCGGGCACGACCCGCTGGCACAGCTGCTGGCGCTGCCCTACGAATACTTCGAACGCGGCATCCGCCGCTACGGCTTTCACGGCCTGTCCTACGAGTACATCGCGCGCCGCCTGCAGCAGATCGCGCCCGATCTGGCGCAGGGCCGCGTGATCGTGGCGCACCTGGGCAACGGCGCCAGCCTGTGCGCCATGCGCGAGGGGCGCAGCGTGGAATCCACCATGGGCCTGACCGCGCTCGACGGCCTGCCGATGGGCACGCGCTGCGGCGCCATCGATGCCGGCGCCATCCTGTGGCTGTCGCAGCAAGGTATGAGCACCAAGGACATCGAAACGATGCTGTACCAGGAGTCAGGGTTGAAGGGACTGTCGGGCGTCAGCAGCGACATGCGCGCCCTGCTGGCCAGCGACGCGCCTCGCGCGCGCCTGGCGATCGATTTCTACGCCTACCGCGCGGCGCAGGAAATCGGCAAGCTGGCGGCCACGCTGGGCGGCCTGGATGCGCTGGTGTTCACCGCCGGCATCGGCGCCAACTCGCCGCCGGTGCGCGAGAAGATCTGCGCGCGGCTGGCGGAGCTGTTCGGCATCAGCCTGGACACCAGCGCCAACAACGAGAACCGCCAGCGCATCAGCCGCGACAACAGCCGCGTGCCGGTCCTGGTATTGCCTACCGACGAGGAAGGCATGATCGCGCTGAATACCGCGCGCATCATGATGGAGCAGAACGCGCTAGCGTAGCGCTCCCGCATTGCTCCGCCCCTCCGTCGACGTCATTTACTGATTCCTCTCGGTGATGACGAGCGGGATGCGCACTTCGCCAACCGTCATGACCGCCCGCAGCGGCAGAGCCGAAGCCGGCAATGACGTGGCAGTGAATGCGCGCGATGGCGACGCGAAGCGCAGCCATGCCGGCAAGGCCGTTCCGTCCATTTGCGTCACCTTCACCTCAGCACCATTCGCTGCACCAGGAACTGCCTGCGCGGGCAACGCGAAGCGGAAATGACTGCCCGGCCTGGCCATGTCCTTCGGCACCGACACGGCGATGAGGTCAGACGGATTGCCGGATGCCTTCAGGCTCACCGTGACTGTGATGCCATGCGGATCGTCGGCAGGCGCCTTCGAACCTGCGGCGGCAGTCGATGCGTCACCACCGCTGGCATTGCCGCCGGATGAGCCGCTGCTGCCTGACGACGAGGTGCCGCCGCTGGAACTACCACCGGACGAACCGCTGCCACCCGACGACGAGGAGCCACCGCTCGACGTATCACTACCACTGGAGCTACCGCCGGACGAACCGCTACCACTCGACGACGACGAGCTGCCGCTCGACGACGAAGAGCCGCCAGACGAACTCGATCCCCCGCTCGACGTATCACTACCACTGGAGCTACCGCCGGACGAGCCGCTGCCACCCGACGACGAGCTAGCGCCAGACGAGCCGCTGTCACTCGACGACGAGGAGCCCCCGCTCGACGAACTCGATCCACCGCTCGATGTATCACTACCGCTGGAGCTACCACCGGACGAGCCGCTACCACTCGACGACGAAGATCCACCGCTCGACGAGCTCGAACCACTGCTCGACGTATCACTACCACTGGAGCTACCGCCGGACGAGCCACTGCCGCTCGACGACGAGGAGCTACCGCTCGACGAGCTCGATCCACCGCTCGATGTATCACTACCGCTGGAGCTACCACCGGACGAACCGCTACCACTCGACGGCGAAGAGCCACCGCTCGACGAGCTCGAACCACTGCTCGACGTATCACTACCACTGGAGCTACCGCCGGACGAGCCGCTGCCACCCGACGACGAGCTAGCGCCAGACGATCCGCTGCCGCTCGACGACGAAGAGCTGCCACTCGACGTATCACTACCACTAGAGCTACCGCCGGACGAGCCGCTGCCACTCGACGACGAGGAGCCCCCGCTCGATGAACTGGCGCCAGACGATCCGCTGCCGCCCGAAGATGAGGAGCTACCGCTCGACGAACTCGATCCACCGCTCGATGTATCACTACCGCTGGAGCTACCACCGGACGAGCCGCTACCACTCGACGACGAAGATCCACCGCTCGACGAGCTCGAACCACTGCTCGACGTATCACTACCACCGGAGCTACCGCCGGACGAGCCACTGCCGCTCGACGAACCCGATCCACCGCTCGACGTATCACTACCGCTGGAGCTACCGCCGGACGAACCGCTACCGCCCGAAGATGAGCCACTGCCCGATGAGCTGGCGCCAGACGAGCCGCCACCACTCGACGACGAGGAGCTGCCGCTCGACGACGAAGAAGAGCCACCGCTCGACGAGCTGGCGCCAGACGATCCGCTGCCGCCCGACGACGAGCCGCTAGACGAGCTCGATCCACCGCTCGATGTATCGCTTCCGCTGGAGCTACCGCCAGACGAGCCGCCGCCACCCGACGACGAGCGGGAACCGCTGCTGGAGCTACCACCGGACGAAGAGCTACCGCTCGACGAACCCGATCCACCGCTCGATGTATCACTACCGCTGGAGCTACCGCCGGACGAGCCGCTACCGCCCGACGACGAGCCGGAACCGCTGCTGGAGCTACCACCGGACGAAGAGCTCCCGCTCGACGAACCCGATCCACCGCTCGATGTATCACTACCGCTGGAGCTGCCGCCGGACGACGAGCCACCGCTCGATGAGCTGGCACCAGACGATCCGCCGCCACCCGACAACGAGCTGCCACCGCTCGACGAACCGGAGCCGCTGGACGACGATGAGCCACTGCCGCTCGATGAACCAGTGCCGTCGGTCGTGTTGCCGCTGGAGCTACCGCTGGACGAACCACTGCTGCCGGACGAAGAACCGCTACCCGACGAGCCGCTGCCGCTCGATGAGCCCGTGCCGTCGGTCGTGTTGCCGCCGGAGCTACCACCGGACGAACCACTGCTGCCGGACGAAGAACCGCTGCCCGACGAGCCGCTGCCGCTCGATGAGCCCGCGCCATCGGTCGTGTTGCCGCTGGAGCTACCGCTGGACGAGCCACTGTTGCCCGACGAAGAACCGCTACCCGACGAGCCACTGCCGCTCGACGAGCCCGCGTCATCGGGCTTGCCGCCGCTGGAGCTGCCACTCGACGAACCGCCGCTGCCGCTCGAACTGCCGGAGGACGGATCCAGTGGTGGCGGCGACGGCATCGGCACGGGAACGGGCGCCGGCGCCGGAGGCGGCGGAATCGGCACCGGGAATCCACCCGACGATCCAGGGCCTCCCGACGAGCTGCCGGATGATCCGCTACCGCTAGATGAGCCCGATCCGCTGGAGGAGCCCGAGCCACTCGACGAACCCGAACCGCTCGATGAACCCGAGCTACTCGACGAGCCCGAGCCGCTAGACGAACCGGAGCCACTCGACGAACCCGAACCACTCGATGAACCCGAGCTACTCGACGAGCCCGAGCTACTCGACGAGCCCGAGCCGCTAGACGAACCCGAACCACTCGACGAACCCGAACCACTCGACGAGCCCGAGCCGCTAGACGAACCGGAGCCACTCGACGAACCCGAACTGGAGCTGGTGGCACACCCGCCGAAAACGCAAAGGACAGGCGTGCTGGTCCCTGACGCAGCCGCCCCCCAGATCGGTGCCTTGGCGGTGGTATCTCTTGCGGACGTGGAAGTTTGGGTGACGGTCTGGGTCTGCTGGAGGAGCTTTGTCCATGCCGCATTGGTGGGATCCTTCATCTGCGCTGGAGTTAACGCGATCCCTCCTACCTGTGCAACGGCTTGCGTGTTTTGATTGTTCCAGACTCCCCACACGGTATTGGAGGGAGGAAGGCCGCCGCTCGCCCCGCCGATCAGGCCGCCTCCACTGCCATTGTTTACCAGCCCGCTCGCGTAGCTCGTATTGATCTCTTGCAAGGGTAGGTTGGCAGACTCCAATTGCCCAACCAATCCACCTGCATAGACCTGGCCCTTGCCGGAAATCGTGGCAGTGACGTTTCCCGTGGCATAGCTGTTAAGGATCAGCGTTGAGCTTGAATAGCCGACCAGGCCACCTGCACTGGCAAGGCTGACAGAAGAGTACTTGACACCGGTGGCCGATACGGATCCCGTGGCATAGCTTTGCTCGATGTGCCCCAAAGCGATCCCGATCAGGCCACCAACAGCGTCGCCCCCACTGACCGCTCCCGTGGCAAAAGAGGCCGACAGATAGTCTGAGAAGGCATTGACGTATTGCCCGAACAGCCCGCCGACCGCGAACTTGCCGGTCACCGATCCGGTTGCGTAATCCCAGTACAGCCCCCAAGGCAAGTAGTTGCCGTAGATCATCTGGGCGTCCGCGGTGTTCTCGACAAAACCGACGAGACCACCTACGTTGGCCGAGTTTGGAGCCGTCACGTCAACCGTGGCATAACTATGCGCCACGCCGCCCAGCATGATATGCCCGATCAACCCGCCGACATCATCGGCCGAGCCCGAGACTTTCCCGCTACCGCTGACGTAGCTATTGCCGACCGTGCCTTGGAATTCATAGCCGACCAAGGCCCCGACCTCTCCCTTCCCGGTCACGCCACCAGGGCCGAGTACAAGGCCGACATTGCGGATGGCTCCGCTGTTCTGCGAGAACAAGCCTACCTTGTCCGTCGTCGGCAGGTTGATCTCCAGCCCGGTGATCCGGTGCCCCAGTCCGTCAAATGCCCCGGTAAAGGCCCCGAGGTTGGCACCCGCCATGCCAATCGGCGTGAAGGCGCCGCTCAGCGCCACGTCGCTGCCCAGGAAGTAGTATCCGTTAAGCGACAGGTTCTGCAAGTCCGACTGCGACTTGATCTGCGTGTAGGCGTTGCCGTTGATGGCCAGGCTGCCGCTCGAACTGAAATCGACACGCCCGGTGAAGCCACCACCATTCAGGCTGACTCCCATCCGCACGGTGCCATCCACCGCCGGATTGCCACCTTGGTGTGCCAACCCGGTGTTCATCGCCAGCGAGCCCTGCCCGCTCACGCTGGCCACGGCATTGAAGTTGATATTGTTCTGCGCGTTCAACGTCAGCGTGTTGGCGTTCCACGTCACCGCATCGTTGACGTGGATGCTGCCGTTGTCGGTGGTGCTGGTCCCCGCCGTGGCGCCATCGGTGGAGCTGATCGTGACATTGCTGGTAGCCAGCCTCGCGCTCAGCGCCGCGCCGGTGATGTCGCCGCCCGACGCGGCAATGGTGTAGTTGTTCGGATCGACCAGCCAGTTCCCGGTCCGGCCCTGCGGCGCGCGCGTATCCACTGTCGCACTATCCGCGATCTTCACGTGCGAGCCCGACGTCTCCACGAAGCCGCCATCCCCACCCAGGTTGCCGCCGCGCGCGCTGATGGCGCCATCCACCGTGGTCAAGCTGTTTGCGTTGCTCAAGTCAGCGATGGCGATCACGCTGCCGCCCTTGCCCGCGCTCTGCGCGGCGGCGTCCGCATTGATGATGCCGCTTTGCTGGATGGTGTCGCTGGCCAGCAGGCGCACCGTGCCACCGTCGCGGGTCAGGCCGGTGGCCTCCAGCGTGCCGGTGTTGCGCACCACGCCGCCCTGCAAGCGGTCGGCGGCCTGCGCCGACAGGATGATCAGGCCGCCCGGCGCGCGCACGGCGTTGCCGTTCTCCACCAGCGCCTGGATGGTGGCCGGCGTCACCAGCAGGTTGGCCAGCGTGTGGTTGCCGCTGAACTGCAACTCGTACGCCTCTCCCGCGGCCAGTGCCACGGTGCCCAGTTGCGCGACGATGACGCCGCGGTTGCGCACCTCCGGTGCCAGCAGTGCGATGTACCCGCCCAGCGCGGCCGTGATCTGCCCGTCGTTGACGATGCTGCCGGTCGCGCCGTTGCGCGTGAAGCGGTAGTTGCCCGCCATGAAGTTCGCGTCGCTGATGCCGTGCGTGGTCGCCACCAGGCTGCCCACGTTGACGCTGGCGGTCGGCCCGAAGTACATGCCCGCCGGGTTGACGAAGAACACCTGCCCCGGCGCGTTGATGCTGCCGTAGATCTGGCTGGGGTTGCCGTCCAGCACGCGGTTGAGGATGGCCGCGCCTGCCGAGGGCTGCTGGAAGTTGACCGTGGCCGCGCGGCCTACGTTGAAGCTCTGCCAGTTGACCACCGCGTTCTGCGAGGTCTGCGTGACATTCGTCGTATTGCCGCTGGTGCTGATGCTGGCCTGCCCCGCCGCCACCTGCCCGCCGGTGGGCAGCTGGTTCGGCGCAGGCGGCGCGGCATGTGCCAGGCCGATGCCGGCCAGCGCCGCCACCAGCGGCTTGATGGCAAGGCGCGCGCGCGTTGCGACGCCGCTCACGCTGCGGCTGGCCTTGCCTTGACTGCGCGCGGTCTCTGCCACGACGACCCAGGCACGCACGAGTTCGCTCCAGATCAGGCGATAGATCTTGTTCATAGACAGGCTTCCGGGAAACTTAGAACGACAGGCTGGCGGTCAGCCAAACTCGGTTTTTGATCAGGGAGCCGTCCTGGTCCTTGCCGGACGGCGTGGCGTTCGGATTGCCGCCGATGCGGTGCGCCCAGGTCGCGCCCAGGTTCACCCCGCGCCCGGGCTGCCACTGCACGGCCAGCCCCGCCCCTTGCAGGTGGTAGCTGTTGACCAGCGGCGCGCCGGGGAAGTTGTTGTCCCGATTGACCGTGACGTGACCCCAGTCATAGAACCCCGACAGCGACACCCCGTACGGCAAGCGCCAGCGCAGCTCCAGGTTGACCAGTTGCCCCTCGCTGCCGCCGCCCTCGCCGATCGGGTAAGCGCGCACGCCGCCCGGGCCGCCCAGGTAGAACTTCTCCGACGAATCCAGGTTCTTGCTGGCCATCTGCCCGGACAGCATGGCCGTGGCCGACAGCGCATCGGTCAGCACCTGCTGGCGCGACATGCCGTAGCGCATCTTCAGGAACTGGCCGGCAGTGCGCGCCGTCATGGCGTCGGCGGCCTGCGTGGGCGACTGGCCCAGGTTCAGGCTGCCTCCGGTGAAAATCGCGCTGGCGGTGTTGGCGCCGCCCCGGCCCAGGTTGTCGAACAGGTTGCCGCTCAGGCCCAGGCTTAGCGTGTTGTCGAAATAGCGGCTGGTGGTGACCTGGCTGGCCTCGTTGTCGTAGGTCTTGTGGTCGTAATTGGCCACGAAGTACAGGTTGCGCTGGCGCGCGCGGATCAGCGGATAGCTGGCCTCCAGGCCTACCGTGTTGGAGTTGCCGCGCGCGTTCAGCGCCTTGAAGTCATCCGCCACCAGCCGGTAGTCCAGCCGCGAGGCGTTGGCGCCGACGCGCCAGCCGTCATAGCCCACCGGCACCGTGTAGCCTAGCCGCAGGTAGCGGTAGCCCTCGCTCAGCAAGCCGTTGGCCAGCAGCTGGTCGCCGAGGCCCGCCAGGCTGTTCACGCTGGCGTTGCCCACCAGCCGCGCCGCGCCGGTGGAGCGCGCGCCCTGGTTGTCCATGGCCACATTGCCGGTCGCCAGCGGCGTCTCCACGAAGTTCAGCGCCAGGTCGGTTTCCTGCTCCTGCGCGCCCGGCTGCAGACGCCCCACCAGCGACACGCCCGGCAGATCATTCGCCAGCAGCAACGCGCGGTCCAGCGTCTCCGTATTCAACGGCTGGCCCACGGGCTGGTGTGCGGCAAAGCCGGCGATGATGCGCTCGCGGCTCACGCGCCGCGGGCCCTCGCCCTCGATGCGCACGCCGCCGAACACGCCTTCCACCACCTGGATGGTCACCGCTCCCTCGCGCACGTCCTGCGCGGGCAGGTAGGCCCGCACCACCCAGCCCGCCGCGCGGTAGGCCTCGGCCACCGCGGCGGCGGCGGCCTGCAGCTCGCTGAAGTCCAGCGGCCGGTTCAGGAAGCCGGCCACCACGGGCGCGAGCTGCGCCTCGCTCATCTGCTTGTTGCCGGCAAAGCGGAAGGCCTTGACCGTAACGGTGACCTCGCCGCGCGGCCGCATGGGTGGCGGCGCCGCCGAGCGATCCGGCGCCACGGGCTTTGGCAAGGCCGGCGGCAGCTCCGGCTCGATCTGCTGGCGCAACGCGCCGGCGTCAGGCGGCGTCTGTGCAAGGACCGGACCTGCCGCCAGGGCGGCCAGCCACAGACCCACCAGTTGCCGCACGCCAGCAGCAGGCACCCGGCCGTAAGAACAGAGAATTGGACTACGCATTGGAGAGTGGGACCGGAGACTTTGATATAGGCTCCGACTCTATCCAACGGCCAGCCGGCAAAGCTGACAAGTCCTGACATTGGCGAAAGAGGCGCCAAATAGCAGCTACGGCTGGGCTATAGTCCTGCCGGCCGTGCCTCGCATGGCTACGATGGCCGGCGGTGCGCTAACGGTCCGTTGGGGGATGACGCGCTCGCAAAGCACCTTGGCGGCAAGGATCGCTAGGCGCGTACGAGATAGGCCTGGCGCAAGCGCTCGGCATCCACCTTGAGCACATCGCCCAGGTAGGCATCGATGCCGCCGTAGTCCTGCTCGATGGCGTGCATCGAGGCTTCCAGGTAAGAGGCCTTCACCGCCAGCAACGGCCACATCACCGCGGGATCGACGCCGAACTGTGCCGCGCCGGCGCTCATCTTCTGGTTGAAGCCCTGGTTCCAGTGATTCGATTCCAGGTAGTTGGCCATGATGATGTCGCGCTCCACGCCCAGGCCGGCCAGCAGCAGCAGCGAGGCAAAGCCGGTGCGGTCCTTGCCCGCCGTGCAGTGGTACAGCAGGTTGCCGCCCTGCTCCGCGGTCTTCAGGAAGCCGCCGAAAGCGGCCTGGTACTTGCGCGGAAAGTCAGCATAGACCTCCAGCATGAAGGCCTCCATCTGCGCCGCGCTGCCGTCGCGCAAACGCGGCATCAGCGCGGCCATCGACATGCTGCCTTCGAGCACCGGCGTGGCGACCCAGCGGAAGGCCTCGCCAAAGGGGCTTTCCGCGGCGGTCTTCTCACCGGCCGAGCGGAAGTCGATCACCATGTCCAGCTGCAATGCGCGCAGCCGTTCCATATCCGCCGCGCTGGCCAGGCCCGGGTTGCCGCTGCGAAACAGCTTGCCGGCACGCACGCGGCGGCCGTCGCGCGTGGCGAGGCCGCCGAGGTCGCGCAGATTGACCACATTGTCCAGCGCCAGCGCCGCGTTGCCCGGCACGCCGGCACCTTGTGATAGCGCATCGGCCATGTTTTCCTGCATCGTGTGTCCCTGCCCTGTCTTTGTCGTTCGGTGGCGCGCGCGCCGCACCGCACGTGGTGGCGGCTCAGCGCGCGCGATAGGCCGGCACATGCCAGCGCGTATGGCAGCCAGCAATATAACGGCGATCGAGCTTTGCCACCAGTTTCCACACACTCATCGGGTCCACATCGTCGAGATCCAGGTCGACCCAGGCCCAGGGATGCGCACAGTCGCCCTCGCGGATCAGCTCGATGTCCTTGATCCGCACGTAGGCGGCCAGCGCCGTGCGCAGCGCGGATGCGTCGACTTCGGCACGTAGTCCTCTCACTAAAACCTTCATCATGCACTCCAATGTTTTCAGATCACATGCGCGCCGCATGCGCGCGGCTAGCCAGCGTGCGGGGCCACCGGTGGTGGCGCTCGCTGCGCAACGCCCACAAGGCCTTGTCGCGCAATGATCATCAATGATCTGAAAGTCTGACCGCATGGCGCATCGAAATTTCCCTGCGCGAGCCGGTTCTTTGATCCGCGTCATATGCGCCCGGATCCACCCTCGACACGCACCGTTGGCCGGCACGATAATTTCCCCATGTCGAGCGCGGCAGTCCGGCCGCAAGCCGGTCTCCCGCCTCCGCCAGGTCTTCACGGAAAACCGCCGAACGACGCCGCCACCCTGCCAGTCACAGGCTAGCCATTTGCCCGCGCGTGACGTCCACCTTCCCGTGTCGAACCAAGATCAACAAGACAAGAAAAGGGAAAGCGATGACAGACCCGCACACTCCAACCCAAGCCGTCCGCGCAGCCGCCCCCGCCTCCATCGGTGTGGCTGCCGCCGTGCCGCAGGCCGCGCCCGGCAAATCCACGCCATGGGGGCTCTACGCCGCCGTCCTGGTACTGATCGGCATACTCGCCCTGCCCCTGCCCCCGGACCTGCCGGTGGCGGGACATCGCATGCTGGCCATCCTCGCCTTTGCCATTGTGGTGTGGATCACCGAGGCGGTCTCCTACGAGGCCAGCGCCATCATGATCACGTCGCTGATGGCCGCGCTGATCGGCTTTGCGCCCACGGTGGCCGACCCGGCCACGCAATACGGCACCTCCCGCGCGCTCGGCATGGCGCTGGCAGGGTTCTCCAACACCGCGCTGGCGCTGGTTGCCGCCGCCCTCTTTATCTCGGCGGCGATGACGGTGACCGGGCTCGACCGGCGCATCGCGCTGGTCACGCTGTCGGCCATCGGCACCAGCACGCGGCGCATCCTGATCGGCAGCATCGTGGTGACCATCGCACTATCGCTGGTGGTGCCGAGCGCCACCGCGCGCAGCGCCTGCGTGGTGCCGATCATGATGGGTGTGATCGCCGCCTTCGGGGTCGACAAGAAATCCAATATCGCCGCCGGCATCATGATCACCGTGGCCATGGCCACCAGCATCTGGAACGTCGGCATCCAGACCGCCGCCGCGCAGAACCTGCTGACGGTGGGCTTCATGGACAAGCTGCTGGGTGAGCGCATCACCTGGCTGCAATGGCTGATCGCCGGCGCGCCGTGGGCCATCGTGATGTCGGTCGTGCTGTATTTCCTGGTGCGCTTCCTGTTGCCCGCCGAGACCGAGGCCATTCCCGGCGGCAAGGAAGCCGTGCAAAAGGAACTCGCCGGGCTGGGCCCGATGAGCGGCCCGCAGAAGCGGCTTGCCGCCGTGTCCATCGGGCTGCTGCTGTTCTGGGCGACCGAGGGCAAGCTGCACCAGTTCGACACCGCCACCGTGACCTTCGTCGGCCTGGTGATCCTGATGATGCCGCGCATTGGCGTGATGGACTGGAAGACCATGCAGCAACGCACGCCGTGGGGCACGCTGATCGTGTTCGGGGTGGGCATCAGCCTGGGCACCGCGCTGCTCACCACGCAGGCCGGCCAGTGGCTGGGCAAGTTCGTGGTGGCCAACTCCGGGCTCGCCACGCAAGGCCCGATCCTGGTGTTCGCCATCCTGGCCGCCTTCCTGATCCTGATCCACCTCGGCTTTGCCAGCGCCACCGCGCTCACCGCGGCGCTGCTGCCGATCCTGATCTCGGTGCTGCAAACGCTGCCGGGCGATATCAACCAGATCGGCCTGACGATGCTGCTCGGCTTCACCGTGAGCTTCGGCTTCATCCTGCCGATCAATGCACCGCAAAACATGGTTTGCCTGGGCACGGACACGTTCAACGGCAAGCAGTTCGCCAAGGTCGGCATCCCCGTGACGGTGATCGGCTACGCCCTGATGCTGCTGTTTGCCGCCACCTACTGGCGCTGGCTGGGCTGGATCTGAGCGCACACCGGGACAAGGACCAAATATGAAAATCACACTGCAATCCGCCACCCAGCTCGCCCGCGACCTGCTCGCCGCGCAAGGCGTGCCGGCCGACATCGCCAACGACGTGGCCGAGCACCTGGTCGAGGCCGATCGCTGCGGCTACACCAGCCATGGCCTGTCGATCCTGCCTAACTACCAGCGTTCGCTCGCAACCGGCAACGTCAACCCGGCGGGCCGCGCCGAATGCGTGCTCGACCGCGACAGCCTGCTGGTGTTCGACGGCAACGGCGGCTTCGGCCAGCACGTGGGCAAGCGCGTCATCGAAACCGCCATCGAGCGCGTGCGCCAGCACGGCCACTGCATCGTCACGCTGCGCCGCTCGCACCACCTGGGCCGCATGGGCCACTACGGCGAGATGGTGGCCAAGGAGCGCTTCGTGCTGCTGAGCTTTACCAATGTGATCAACCGCTCCCCGGTGGTGGCCCCCTACGGCGGCCGCACCGCGCGGCTGACCACCAACCCGCTGTGCTTCGCCGGGCCGATGCCTAACGGCCGGCCGCCGCTGGTGGTGGATATCGCCACCAGCGCCATCGCCATCAACAAGGCCCGCGTGCTGGCCGAGAAAGGCGAGCCCGCGCCGGAGAACAGCATCATCGACAGCGGCGGCAACCCCACCACCGATGCCGGGGCCATGTTCAGCGAACACCCGGGTGCGCTGCTGCCCTTCGGCGGCCACAAGGGCTATGCGCTCGGCGTGGTGGCGGAGCTGCTGGCGGGCGTGCTGTCCGGCGGCGGCACCATCCAGCCGGACAACCCGCGCGGCGGTGTCGCCACCAACAATATGTTCGCGGTGCTGATGAACCCGGAGCTCGACCAGGGCCTGAGCTGGCAGAGCGCGGAGGTGGAAGCCTTTGTCAACTACCTGCACGACACCCCGCCCGCCCCGGGCTTTGACAGTGTGCAATACCCGGGCGAGTTCGAAGCCGCCAACCGCGCGCTTAGCACCACCCACCTGGAGGTAAACGCGGCGATCTGGCGCAACCTGGAAACGCTGGCAAAGGAACTTGGCGTGGCGCTGCCGGCGGGCTGAACCGGCGGGGCGGCTTGGGCAGGGGCATGGCCAGTGCTGGCACAATACGGCCCATGGAACGTCTCTGGTCGAATTTTCTCAAGCTGGTGCTGCTGCTCATCCTAGGCGCGGCCCTGCTCGGCACGCTCGCCGTGCTCGTCGCTCAGCGCCAGCTGCCCACGCTGGATGCGCTCACCACTTTCCGCCAGTCGCCCGGCTACGTGCCCATCGGCGAGATACCGCCCAAGCTGACCCAGGCGGTGGTAGCCATCGAGGACGACCGCTTCTACCTGCATGACGGCATCGACTATGTCGGCGTGATCCGCGCCGGCGTGGCCAACCTGTCCGATGAGCTGTCGCAGGGCGCCTCCACCATCACCATGCAGGTGGCGCGGAACTTCTTCCTCTCGCGCCAGAAGACCTATACCCGCAAGCTGTATGAGGTGCTGCTGGCTTACCGGATCGAACATGCGATGAGCAAGGACGAGATCCTCGAGATCTACATGAACAAGGTCTATCTTGGGCAGGGAGCCTATGGCTTCGCGGAGGCCGCCGAGACTTATTTTGGCAAGCCGGTGGGCGAGCTGACTTTAGCGGAATGCGCGATGCTGGCCGGATTGCCTAAGGCGCCTTCGGCGAATAACCCGGTGGTGAATCCCCGGCGCGCCCGGCAGCGGCAGGCTTACATTTTGCTGCGGATGCTGGAGTTGGGGAGGATTGGGAGGGGGGAATATGATGCGGCGTTGTTGGAGCCGTTGAGGTTGAAGTAGGTTGATTGAGCGGTGTTGGTTTTTGCGCCCAAGAGCCGTATGACATCGTCCTGCGGGGTTGATTGCTGTTTCTTTGGGCGGCGATGGTTTTTGGACCCAAGAGCCATACGACATCCCCCTGCGGGGGCTGCCGGTCACTCTTCTTTGCGTCGGCAAAGAAGACTAACGAGAAGAAAGCCGACCCTGCCGGGCGCAGAGCAATAAGGCTATTTGGGCCTCGGTGGTTGCGTCGTACGGCCCGGAGTGTTGGCTAGCGAATCCTACCGGCCCGAAGGGCATCGCTATAGCATGACCCAATGGTCACGTGGTGGTGCCCCTGATCGCTTTGCTCGGTGAGCGTTCGGGCATCTGCCGTTCGCGGTGCTCAGCGCCACGATCCTGCCTGCCTTGGTGGTTTCGTGGTTTTGTCTCTGGCGGCTAGTACCGGGGTATTTGATGCCCTGCCGTACCGGCGCGAGCGGCACCTTGCTATCGCCCCCTCTGGTTTCGTGGTGGGCACCGTGGCCCGGTTCGCGAGGGCCGTGCTCGCACCTCACGGTGCTTGCCCTCCGAGACAAAACCACGAAACCAGCCACACCCGAAACGGCGCAGCACTTCGCCCCGCGAACGGCAGATGTGGGAATGGTCACCGCAAGCGAGGTCAGGGGCCGCACCACGTAACCATTGGGTCATGCAGTTGCGATGTCCTCTGGGCCGGTAGGATCCGCCAGCCAACACTCCGGGCCGTACGACGCAACCACCGATATTCGAGAGCCTTATTGCTCTGCGCCCGGCAGGGTCGGCTTTCTTCTCGTTAGTCTTCTTTGCCGACGCAAAGAAGAGTGACCGGCAGCCCCCGCAGGGGGATGTCGTATGGCACTTGGGTGCAAAAGCCATCGCCGATCAAAGAAGCAGCGACCACCCCCGCAGAGCAACGTCGTATGGCCCTTGGGCGCAAAAGCCATCGCCGCTCAAAGCAACAGCAACCTACCCCCTTACTCCAACACCCCCCGATGCCTAGTCACCGCCAACAGAACAATCTCATCCAGCCCAGCATCTTCACTACCATCCAGCCGCGCCAGCAAAGCACGCCGCATGCGTGGTTCCCAAAAGCGCTTGATATGGCTGGCGATATCCGCCACTGCTTCTTCGCGGTCCGGCATGGCTTCGAAGAAGGTGCCGATCTGGTTCGCCATCTTGACGAGGTTGTCGGAGTTCATGCCTGTTCCGTCCTGCTGTGCAAACGTTGGGGGTGGGAGTAAACCACGTGCCGGCCGGCGCGTACAAAGCCGGCCAGCGTGATGCCGGCATCGACCGCCAGGCGTACCGCGAGCGCGGTCGGGCCTGATACGGCGGCCAGCACGCCGACGCCGGCGCTGGCGGTCTTCAGCACCATTTCGTAGCTGGCGCGGCTGGTCACCAGCACGGCGCCGCGCGAGCGGTCCTCGCCGGTGCGGGCCAGCGCGCCGATCAGTTTGTCGAGCGCGTTGTGGCGGCCCACGTCTTCGCGGACCAGCGCGACCTGGCCGTCGGCGCGCAGCCAGGCGGCGGCGTGCGTGGCGCCGGTGTGGCGCAGCAGTTCCTGCCGGGTCTGCAACTGCGCGAATGCGGCGTACATCGCCTCGTCGCTGAAGCTGGCGCCGCTGCTGACGGGTGCCGGGGCGCGCATGACTTCCTGCAGCGATTCGGTGCCGCACAGGCCGCAGCCGGTACGGCCCGCCATGGCGCGGCGCCGATCCTTGAGCGCGGAGAAGGCTTGCGCCGCGATGCGCAACCGCACCGCGATACCCTCGGGGCGAACCTCAGTCTCCATCTCATAAACGTCGCGCGGGCTGGCCACCAGCCCTTCGCTCAGGCTGAAGCCCAACGCGAAGTCTTCGAGATCGGCCGGCGAGGCCAGCATGACCGCATGCGAGATGCCGTTGTATTCGAGCGCAACCGGCACTTCCTCGGCAATCTCGTCGTCCTCCAGCGCCAGCTCGCCCAGGCGGCTGCGGCTGACCGCGAAGGTGCTGTGGGTGACCGGTTCGGCGTCGGCCATGGCGAGCTCGCAGAGTGTCATGCCGACCCTGCCTCGGCGCTGGCCGCCTGCAGCAACTGCATCTGCTGATCGTGGAAATCGCGGTACTGGCGCTGCCATTCGGACGGCTGCGCCACCGGCATGACCTGCACCGCGGTGACCTTGTACTCGGGGCAGTTGGTCGCCCAGTCCGAGTTGTCCGTGGTGATCACATTGGCGCCGGACTCCGGGAAGTGGAAGGTGGTGTACACCACGCCCGGCTGCATGCGCTCGCTGACGATGGCGCGCAGCACGGTTTCGCCCGCGCGGCTTTGCACGCCAACCCAGTCGCCGTCCTTGATGCCGCGTTCCTCCGCGTCGTGCGGATGGATCTCCAGGCGGTCCTCGTCATGCCACATCACGTTCTCGGTGCGGCGTGTCTGCGCGCCCACGTTGTACTGCGACAGGATGCGGCCCGTGGTGAGGATCAGCGGGAACTTGCGGTTCACGCGCTCGTTGGTGGGTACGTAGCGGGTGATGATGAACTTGCCCTTGCCGCGCACGAATGCGTCGATGTGCATGGTCGGCGTGCCCTCGGGCGCGGCGTCGTTGCACGGCCACTGGATGCTGCCGAGTTCTTCCAGGCGCTGGTAGCTGACACCGCTGAAGGTGGGCGTGAGCCGCGCGATCTCGTCCATGATCTCGGAAGGATGCTTGTAGTTCATCGGATAGCCCAGCGCGTTGGACAGCAGCACGGTGGCTTCCCAGTCGGCATAGCGGGCCTTGGGTGGCATTACTTTGCGCACACGCGAGATACGGCGCTCGGCATTGGTGAAGGTGCCGTCCTTCTCCAGGAAGGACGAGCCCGGCAGGAATACGTGCGCGTACTTGGCGGTCTCGTTGAGGAAGATGTCCTGCACCACGATGCACTCCATGGCCGACAGCGCCGCCGACACGTGCTGCGTGTTCGGGTCGGACTGCACGATGTCTTCGCCCTGGCAGTACAGGCCCATGAAGCTGCCGGACAGCGCGGCCTCGAACATATTGGGAATGCGCAGGCCCGGCTCCGGGCTGATCTCCACATTCCACGCGGATTCGAACAGCCCGCGCGTGGTGGAATCCGACACATGGCGGTAGCCCGGCAGTTCATGCGGGAACGAGCCGATGTCGCACGAGCCCTGCACGTTGTTCTGTCCGCGCAGCGGGTTCACGCCCACGCCTTCGCGGCCGATATTGCCCGTGCACATGGCGAGGTTGGCGATGCCCATCACGGTGGTCGAGCCCTGCGCATGTTCGGTCACGCCCAGGCCGTAATAGATCGCGGCATTGCCGCCGGTGGCATACAGGCGCGCCGCGCCGCGCAGTTGCCCGGCGGGAATGCCGGTGATCTCGGCCATGGCTTCCGGCGAGTTCTCCGGCAGCATGACGAAGTCGCGCCATTGCTGGAACGCGCGGTCCTCGCAACGCTCGGCGATAAACGATTCGGCCATCAGGCCTTCGCTGACGATCACGTGGGCCATCGACGTCACCACCGCCACATTGGTGCCGGGACGCAATTGCAGGTGGAAGTCGGCGCGCACGTGCGGCGAATCGACCAGGTCGATGCGGCGCGGATCGATCACGATCAGCTTGGCGCCGGCGCGCAGGCGCTTTTTCATGCGCGAGGCAAACACGGGGTGGCCGTCGGTTGGGTTGGCGCCCATCACCATGATGACGTCCGCCTTCTCCACCGAGCGGAAGGTCTGCGTGCCGGCGGATTCGCCCAGCGTCTGCTTGAGGCCGTAGCCGGTGGGCGAGTGGCAAACCCGCGCGCAGGTATCGACGTTGTTGTTGCCGAAGGCGGCGCGCACCAGCTTCTGCACCAGGTAGCCTTCCTCGTTGGTGCAGCGCGAGGACACGATGCCGCCGATGGCGTCGCGGCCATGCTTGGCCTGGATGCGCTTGAACTCGGAGGCCGCGTGGCTGATCGCTTCTTCCCACGACACTTCGCGCCACGGATCCGTGATCCTGGCGCGGATCATCGGGTTCAGGATGCGGTCCTTGTGGGTCGCATAGCCAAAGGCGAAGCGGCCCTTCACGCACGAGTGGCCTTCGTTGGCCTGGCCGTTCTTGTACGGCACCATGCGCACCACTTCATTGCCCTTCATCTCCGCCTTGAAGGCGCAGCCCACGCCACAGTAAGCGCACGTGGTGACCTTGCTGTGCTCCGGCTGCCCCATGCGGATGATGGAGGTCTCGGCCAGCGTGGCGGTGGGGCACGCCTGCACGCAGGCGCCGCACGACACGCAGTCGGAATCCATGAAGCTGTCGCCCTGCCCCGCCGTCACGCGCGAATCGAAGCCGCGGCCGCTGATGGTGAGCGCGAAGGTGCCCTGGGTTTCCTCGCACGCACGCACGCAGCGGTTGCACACGATGCACTTGGAAGGATCGTAGGTGAAATACGGATTGGACTCGTCCTTGGCCTCGGCGCGGTGGTTGGCGCCGTCGTACCCATAGCGCACTTCGCGCAGGCCGACCACGCCGGCCATATCCTGCAACTCGCAGTTGCCGTTGGTGGGGCAGGTCAGGCAGTCCAGCGGATGGTCGGAGATGTACAGCTCCATCACGCCGCGGCGCAGATCGGCCAGCTTGTCGGTTTGCGTCTTCACCTTCATGCCGGCTTCGGCCGGCGTGGTGCACGAGGCCGGGAAGCCCCGCCGCCCTTCGATCTCGACCAGGCACAGGCGGCAGGAGCCGAAGGACTTGAGGCTATCGGTGGCGCACAGCTTGGGCACGTTCACGCCGGCTTGCACGGCGGCGCGCATCAGCGAAGTGCCGGCGGGCACGGTCACGTCGACGCCGTCGATCTCAAGGGTGACCTGCTGTTGCGAATCGCTGGCCGGCGTGCCGAAGTCGATTTCGTTGCGTGTGTTCAAGGCGGGCTCCCGCTGCGGCCTGGGCCGCGTACTGGTGATTCAGAGTGGCGCAGTGGCAGCGCCGGTTCGATAGGCTGTGGCGCTGCGCTCAGGCTGCTTTGGCTGGCACTGCCACGCCAAAGTCTTCCGGGAATGCGTCTAGCGCCGACAGCACCGGGTACGGCGTCATGCCGCCCATGGCGCACAGCGATCCGCCCAGCATGGTGTCGCATAGGTCGCGCACCAGCTTGACGTGCTTCACCGGCTGGTCGCCCGCGATGATCTTGTCGATCACCTCGACGCCGCGCGTGGAGCCGATCCGGCACGGCGTGCACTTGCCGCAGGATTCGATGGCGCAGAATGCCATCGCGTAGCGGGCTTGCCTGGCCATGTCGACGGTGTCGTCGAACACCACGATGCCGCCGTGCCCCAGCACCGCGCCGAACGCGGCGAAGGCTTCGTAGTCCATCGGCGTATCCAGCCGCGACACCGGCAGGTACGCACCCAGCGGGCCGCCCACCTGCACCGCGCGGATGGGCCGTGCGCTGCGCGTGCCCTGGCCGTAGTCCTCAAGCAGTTCGCGCAGGGTCACGCCGAAGGCCTTCTCCACCAGCCCACCCTGGCGCACATTGCCGGCGATCTGGAACGGCAGCGTGCCGCGCGAGCGGCCCATGCCAAAGTCGCGATAAAACTGTGCGCCGCGCGCGAGGATCACCGGCACGGTGGCCAGCGAGATCACGTTGTTGATGATGGTGGGCTTGCCGAACAGCCCTTCGATGGCCGGCAGCGGCGGCTTGGCGCGCACCACGCCGCGCTTGCCCTCCAGGCTTTCCAGCAGCGCGGTTTCCTCGCCGCAGACATAGGCCCCGGCGCCCTTGCGCACTTCGAGCCGGAAGCGCCGGCCGCTGCCGCGGATATCGTCGCCCAGCCAGCCGGCCGCCTGCGCGATGCCGACGGCGGATTCCAGCACGGCGATGGCGTGCGGGTATTCCGAGCGCACGTAGATGTAGCCATGCTCCGCGCCGACGGCGAGGCCGGCGATGGTCATGCCTTCGATCAGCATGAACGGGTCGCCTTCCATCACCATGCGGTCGGAGAAGGTGCCGGAGTCGCCTTCATCGGCATTGCAGACCACGTACTTGGTGGGCGACGGCGCGTTGCGCACCGTCTGCCACTTGATGCCCGTGGGAAACGCCGCGCCCCCGCGTCCGCGCAGGCCGGAATCGGTCACTTCCTGCACGATCCGCGCGCCGTCCAGCCCCAGCGCGCGGGTCAGGCCGGCATAGCCATCGTGCGCGATGTAGTCAGCGAGCGAGAGCGGATCGGTGATGCCCATGCGGGCAAAGGTCAAACGCTCCTGCCCCTTGAGGAACGGGATTTCCTCGGTGAGCCCAAGCGCCAGCGCATGCGCGCCACCGGCCAGGAAATCGGCATCGAACAGCGCGGCGACATCTTCGGGGGTAACCGGCCCATAGGCCACGCGCCCGGCGGGGGTCTGCACTTCAACCAGCGGCTCAAGCCAGAACATGCCGCGCGAGCCGTTGCGCACCAGTTCGATGCTGGCGCCACGCGCCGTGGCCTCACGCGCGATGGCGCGGGCCACCGCATCGGCGCCCATGGCCAGCGCGCTGGAATCGCGGGGTACGAAAACGGTGATGCTCATGCTGGCACCTCCTGGTCTTCGACCACGCCCGTGCAGGCTTGGATCAGCGCATCGAAGCGCTGCGGCGTGACGCGGCCGGCCAGTTCCCCGTCGATCATCACGGCCGGGCCACAGGCGCACTGGCCGAGGCAATACACCGGCTCCAGCGTGAACTCGCCATCGGCGGTGGTTTCATGGAATCCGCAGCCCAGCGCACGCTCGGCGTGCGCGGCAAGGGCCTCGCTGCCAACCGACTGGCACGCTTCCGCGCGGCAGACCTGGACCACGTGCCGGCCCGGCTTGCTGTCGCGAAAGTGGTGATAGAAGGTGACCACGCCATGCACCTCGGCGCGCGACAGGTTGAGCGCGCGGGCAATCTCGGGCAGGGCGTCGGCGGGCACGTAGCCCACCGTGTCCTGGATCTCGTGGAGGATGGGCAGCAAGGCACCCGGCATGTCGCGGCGCGCGGCCACGATGCGGGCGACCGGGTCGCGCACGGCGTTGGCGGCTGGCTTAGCGGTTGGCTTAGCGGCTGGTGTATCGGCTGGCTTGGCAGCGGAATCAGACATCGAGTCTCCTGGTGACGCAGCTCGGGCCGGCGCAGGCGCTGAAGCGCAACGCCAGCGGCAGACGGTGTGGCGCATTGGCTTGCGCGTCTTGCCAGGATTTGCTGCGGGGCGCGGCACACCGTGTTGCGGCGGCCGCGTTATATGCTATTTTTTTCATATATTGGGGGCTCTGAACGGGCATTCCCCATCTCGCCTGGCCGGTTAAGCGGGCTTTTATCGGGTGCTATGCCTCTTCGAGCGGACTATAGGCAGTTGGCCACGTTCGAGCAATATGCTATTTTTCTCATATGATTCGCATCTCGATCCTGCCCCACCTCCAAATCCGCGACGACAGCGACGCCGCCAGCGCCCCGCTTGACGTGTCCCGCCTGGTCACCTTGCTCGGGCATATCGAAAGCACCGGCAGCATCAGCCAGTCGGCGCAGGCGACCGGCCTGTCCTACCGCTATGCCTGGGGCATCCTGCGCGACGCGCAAACCCTGTTCGGCGGCGCGCTGATCGCCAAGACCCGCGGGCGCGGCAGCGCGCTGTCGCCGCTGGCGCAGCAACTGGTGTGGGCCAGCAAGCGCATTGCCGCGCGGCTGTCCCCCACGCTGGAGAGCCTGGCCTCGGAACTGGAAATCGAACTGAAGAAGCTGGTGGACCAACCCGGCCCCACGCTGCGCCTGCACGCCAGCCATGGCTTCGCGGTGGCGGCGCTGCATGATTTCCTGGACGCGCACGGGGTGCGCCACGACCTGAAGTACTGCGGCAGCCTTGAGGCGGTTGCGGCACTTGCGCAAGGTGCCTGCGACATTGCCGGATTCCATGTGCCGATCGGCGAATTCGAGCGGGACATGCTGGCGAGCTTTGCCACATGGATTCGCCCCGAGACCCATTGCCTGATCCAGCTGGCGGTTCGCTCGCAAGGCCTCTTCGTGCGCCCCGGCAACCCAAAGCAGGTCACCACGCTGCAAGATCTCTGCCGCGCCGACGTGCGCTTCGTCAACCGCCAGACCGGTTCCGGCACGCGGCTCCTGCTGGACCTGATGCTCAAGGCACGCGGCATCGACAGCGGGCGCATCGAGGGTTACAGCAATGGCGAGTTCACCCACGCCGCGGTGGCCGCCTATATCGGCAGCGGCATGGCGGATGCGGGATTCGGCGTGGAGACGGCGGCGCGCCGCTTCGGGCTGGATTTCGTGCCGGTGCTCAAGGAACGGTATTTCTTCGTGATCGAGCGGGAGCGCCTGCAGAGCCCAGCGCTGGCCGGCGCCGTGGCGGCACTCAGGAGCGCCGGCTTCCGGCAGGTGGTGGATGCCCTGCCCGGCTATGATGGCAGCCTGACGGGCACGGTATTGACACTGGAAGAGGCATTCCCCGACCGCGCCGGCCCGAGCGACTGACCAGGCTACCCAGCTGGAGCAAGCGGGATCTAGCGCGCAGGCGCGCCGTCCGGCAGGGCCTCGATCCGCTCGACGCGGATGGCCGGCGCCCACGTGCCAGGCTGGTTTGCGCGCAGCACGGTGCCGGTCACGCCCACCTTCTGGCCGCGCAACGCCTCGGCCTCGCCGACAGGGAATTTCTCCAGCACCCATGCCTCGCCATCGGCGGTGACCAGCACCGGCTGCTGGAACAGGGCGCTGCCCTTGACCATCACCGTGCCCGTCAAGGCGATGGACCGTCCGGCCGGCACCGCGTGCACGCACGCAGCCAGCACGACGGACAGGGCAGCAATCAGGAGCAGGATTCGACGCATGAGGTTGATTGGATCGACAAGTCCGGGCGGCGAACATCGCCGCCCGGGAGCCGCCGGAGCAAGCTCCGGCGAGCCTGCGCTTAGCGCGTTCAGTACACCACTACAGATAGCGTAGCGCCCGCAGGCACGCGCACGGTCTCGTTGAACGTGGCGCCCGCATTGCTGCGAACCACCGGGAAACTACCGTACGGCTGCAACGTGGCGGGCACGGCCACCGGCAGCTTGCGCGAGGCGCGGAACAGGTCCGGATCGATCAGCGGGAGCGTAAAGCCGCCATCGACACGGGCCGGGTAGCCGTAGCGCGCCGGCGACGTCGCGGCTGGCATCAGCGAATTGCTGGTGACGCTCCAGCGCAACAGTTCCTGGCTAAAGCCGGAGTCCGGGCGTGCGGCCTTGATGGCCTGGTCGAGCACGGTCTTGGAGTCCGCGCTGGAAGTCCGGCCCAGCAGGTCCTTGTAAAAGGCCAGGCCGAGTTGCCGGTCCAGGAAGCCGCCGAAGCTGCCCGACACCGAATAGCTCTCGCAGGTGGTGCCGAAACCGGTGAAATTCAGCATATTGCAGTTGAAGTTGCCATTGCCGTAGCTCACGTAGTCCCTGAAGCGCACGTCGCGGATCGCGTTGTAGGTGGGGTCGATGGTCTGGCTGGCGAAGTCCTCCATCATCATCGCGGACATTTCTTCCAGCCAACTATCGAATGCGTACTGCTGGCCGGCCTTGACACCGCGGCGGTAGAAGTTCTGCATATGCATCCCTTCGTGCGCCATCGTCATCTTCATCGACTTCAGGCCTTCGGCGCCGCCCAGGTACAGGGTCTCGGAATCGAGATAGAGCGACAGCGACTCGTTGCTGCGCGAATCCGAGGTGGCCTTCAGGTTGTGCAGGCCCCAGAAATAGCCCACGGTGCCGAATGGCTTGCCGTTGTTGTCGAAGTTGAGCACGACGATATCCACCGGCTGGCCGCTGCCGGCGATGAGGTTGTTGTAGGTGTGCGCGCCCCACAACGGGCCGCCGACCGAGGTCAGCATGTCGTAGATGCCGCCGCCGCTGGCGAAGGCGGCAGCCAGCGTGTCGACGAGGGTGCCGGTGACCTTGCCAGGCGCCGACTCGGTGGTCTCCACCCAGATGTTGACGGTGGTGGCGTCGCCCGTGCTCACTTGCTTGACCAGCGTGGCCGCGCGGCGCGTGCCGTCGGTGTGATACCAGCTCTTGGTATCGTTGAGCACGGAAGCGAGCGGCGGTGGCGGCGCGATCTCGGAAAGGCTGGCCACCTGCTTGCCGCCGGCCAGTGCTGCCCAGCCGGTGCGATTGAACTCGCCAATGTCGCGCAGCGTTTGTTCGTCCTGCCCGGTGGAGACCGACTGAATCGAGAGGTTGCCCAGCACGGACTGGATCACCGACAGCGACAGGCCGGCCGGCATGGCCTGCGCCGTGGCGCCGTTGGTGTAGAGCAGCGTCACGGCCTTGCCGTTCACGCCGCCGATGGCAACGGGCACATCGGCCGGCGCGCCGGTGGTGTTGGAGGCCGACCAGACGCCGACGCCGGAACCCGAGTAATTGCTGGCGTCCACGGCACTGCAGCCGCCGCATGCCGGCGCCAGCGTGGGTGGCACCGGCGCGCTGGCGACCGGCACGGAAGGACTCGCGCTTGTCTGGGCGGGAGCTGGCGCATCGCCGCCACCGCCACCGCAGGCGGCGACGGACATGGCGACCAGCAGGGCAGCGAGCTGGCTTGCGCGTTGGCGGAAGAGAGGACCCCTCATGTTCTAAAGCTCCGATTCTTGTTATGTGGATGCCGGCCTGGGCGCACGAAGCCTAAGCCACACAAATAACGGCATCCGGGACAAGAGCTTTAACGAGGGGAAATGCCGCCGGCGAGTGCCCGAGCCGATGCGCAAGCCAGCGGATTCAGGCCTTGGCGGCGCCGCGCCAGCGCCGGTACATCGCCATCAGGGGCGTGGCCGATGAGCCATGCAGCACCACCGAAAGCACCACCACGTAGAGCGTGGCGTCGGCCAGCATGGCGCCGTGGCGGAAATCCGCGCCATGCGCAAGCGCATAGGCCAGGTAGTAGACCGAGCCGATGCCGCGCACACCAAACCAGGCAATGAGCCGGCGCTGCGGCGGCTGCAGCGCCGCTCCGATGGTGGAGATCGCCACGGCCAGCGGGCGCACCACCAGGATCAGCGCCAGCCCCAGGCCAAGGTACTCCCAGCGCAGCATCCGTACGGAGAGCAGCGCGCCCACCGCCACCATCACGCTCAGCTCGGCTAGCCGCTCGAGGTCCAGCGAGAACTCGCTGACGGTGTGCGCCAGGTAGGCGGCAGCCTTGTCGTGCTGCACGGCCGTGCTCTCCTGCTCCGAGAACACGGTCGCGCTCAGCACTTCGTCGGCCTCGACGTCCTGGTTCTCCTGGTGCTCGACGTGGCGCATGGCCATGCCCGCGGCAAACACCGCCAGGAAGCCATAGCTGTGCACGGCCAGCGCGGCGCCGTAAGCCAGCCCGATCAGGCCGACGGCGAAGAAGCTCTCCATGCCGGCCGCGCCATGCCGGCGCTTGCGCAGGGCCAGCACCACGCGGCTGCACAGCCAGCCCATGCCCCAGCCCAGGGCCAGGCCGGCCAGGGAGGCCCACAGCAGGTCGACCCACAGCCAGCGCTGCCAGCCAATGCCGGCATCCTGCGCGCCCATCAGGCCAAGCGCGAGGATGACGAAGGGAAACGCGGCGCCGTCGTTGAGCCCGCCCTCCCCGGTCAGGCTAAAGCGCATCCGGTCGCGGTCCTGCGTATCCTCGACCTGCACGTCGGAGGCCAGCACCGGATCCGTTGGCGCCAGGATGGCCGCGAGCAGCAAGGCCACGCCCGCGGGCAAGCCCATGACCCAGAAGCCAATCGCAAACAGCATGGCGATGGTCAGCAGCATGCCCACCGTGGCCAGCCGCAGCGCGATGCGCCAGAGGCGATCGCGCGGATGCACACGCAGCCGCAGCCCCACCGCGAACAGCGATACCAGCAGGGCAATCTCCGTCACGATCTCCAGCGCAGCCGCATGATCGCGATCCGTCACATCGCCCCGGATCAGGCCAAGCCCCCATGGCCCGAGCCCGATGCCGAACAGCAGGTAAAGTGCCGACGCCGACAGCGGCAGCCGCTTCACCTGCGAACTGATCAAGCCCATGGTGATGAGCAACGCGCCGATAACCCAAGCCCAGGTGCCGAACAAGGATCACCTCCTGTAGCGAGCCTTCACTGAGAATAGCCCGAGCCAGGCAGGGCCGCGCTAGCGCAAGGGCTGGCGGCGCGCGAACAAGAAGGTTCAGTAGACTTCCGGCACGATCATGTTGTCGGGCACCGGCTGGCGCGAGTAGTCGTCGTGCCGCTCGCGCTGCGGCAGCACCACGGGCGGCTGCGCGCGCTCTTCATAAGGCATCTGCTGCAGCAGGTGATGGATGCAATTGAGGCGCGCCTTTTTCTTGTCGACCGCCTGCACCACCCACCACCGCGCCTCGTCGATATGCGTGCGCTCCAGCATGATTTCCTTGGCGCGGGTGTAGTCCTCCCAGCGCCGGCGGGATTCGAGATCCATCGGGCTGAGCTTCCACTGCTTGAGCGGATCGTGGATGCGGGAGAGGAAGCGCAGGTGCTGCTCTTCGTCCGAGATCGAGAACCAGTACTTGATCACCTGGATGCCGGAGCGCACCAGCATGCGCTCGAACTCCGGCACCGAGCGGAAAAACTCTTCGTACTGGTCGTCGGTGCAAAAGCCCATCACGCGCTCCACGCCGGCGCGGTTGTACCAGCTGCGGTCGAACAGCACGATCTCGCCCGCCGCCGGCAGGTGCGAGACATAGCGCTGGAAATACCACTGGGTGCGTTCGCGGTCGTTGGGCGCCGGCAGCGCCGCCACCCGGGCCACGCGCGGGTTGAGCCGCTGGGTGATGCGCTTGATCACGCCGCCTTTGCCGGCCGCGTCGCGCCCTTCAAACAGGATCACGACCTTGTGGCCGGTCTCCACCACCCAGCTTTGGAGCTTGACCAGCTCGCCCTGCAGGCGGAACAGCTCGCGGAAGTACAGCCGCCGCGCAGCCCGCTCGTCGTCGTCCAGGCCGCCGCCGGCTTCGCCGAACAGCGTATCGACGTGGTGGTCTTCCAACTCCAGCTCGAGTTCTTCGTCATAGTGATCGGCCACCTCGCGGTGGATACGCCGAATCAGCTCGTTCTCGTCTGGTCTCATCGCTAACTCCTGTTCGCAACAACGTGGTGACTGGCAGGCTAACCGCGAGATGTGACGCGCCCGTGACTCAATGCCCGCGCGCTCAGTAACCGCCCTGCTTGCGGAAGGCCCAGCGCCCCGCCAGCACGGTGAAGCTGGCCACCAGCACCACCAGCACCCAGAAACCGTGCGGATGGTCCGCCAGCGGAATCCCGCCCACATTCATGCCGAAGAAGCCGGCGACAATGTTGATCGGCAACGCCAGCACGGTGACCAGCGTCAGCGTGAACAGCGTGCGGTTGGTCTGCTCGTTGAGCTTGGCCGCGATCTCTTCCTGCAGCAGCTTGATGCGCTCGACCAGCGCGGCCAGGTCGCTCAGCACCAGCGAAAACTCCTCGGTGGAGGAGCGCAGATCCTGGATGTCCTGGTCCTGCAGCCAGGCTGGAGGCCGGTTGAGCAAGCGAAACAGCGCGCCAGGCTCGGGCGCGAGCAGCCGCTGCAAGCGCACCAGGCCGCGGCGCATGGAGCCAAGCTCCGCGCGGTTGCCATGCAGACGATGCGAGAGCAGCCGATCCTCGACCTGGTCCACGGTCACGCTGGTCTCGCGCACGATGCGCACCAGCACATCGGCCTGGTCGCGCAGCAAATGCACCAGCAGCGCCAGCGGCGTGTGGAACAACTCGCCCTGGCGCACCGAGGCGCGCAGCTGGTCAACCGAGCGCAACGGCTTCATGCGCGCAGTCACCAGGATGCGGCGGTCGGCACAGGCCCACAGCGTGGAGATATCGGTGGTGGCCACGCCGAAGTTGTAGATCACGTCATTGACCACCGCAAGCAGCGCCGTATCCAGGCGCTCGATGCGCGTGGAGCGCGAACCCTCGCGCAGCGCCTCGAAGAAACCCTCGGGCAGGTCGAGCTGGCCCTTGAGCCAGCGCTCGCACGCGCTATGCGACAGATTGAAGTGCAGCCAAAGAAACTCGTCGCCCGACGCAGGCTGCCCGAGCCACGCGGCCGCCGCGGCGGAATCGATGGGCTGGCCCGGCTCGCCGGGCAGGAAGCGAAAGCCGCTGACCAGACCAACCGGATCGGAGCCGTAGCTGGCTTCGACGATAGCCGCATGCATGTGATGCCTCTTCGAAAACGCGAATTCGCGGAGATGGGACATTAGCATGCGGGGATGACGGACGGCACCCGGCCAGGGGCACAAGGTCGTTCAGGGTATCTCGCTCTTGCCAGCGCCCGCCCTCTCCCCCGGCCCCTCTCCCGCAAGCGGGAGAGGGGAGCCAACCAGCGGCAAGATCAACCCATTGTGGTAGCCGTGTTTCCCGCCCGAAGGGGCGGGAAACACCCAAGCGCGATGCGAAGCGAGCCGTCAAGGTTTACCTAGGCCGTATGGGGCGCCTCGGGATTTCACGAAAAGAGCGGAAAAGAGGGACCCGTGTCTGAGTATCGCCTTAAGGCGATGCGAGTTTGGGTCCCGGCCGCTCTTTTCGTGAAATCCCGAGGGGGTAGTCGCCCCATCCGGCGCGCCTTTTTTGCCTACTTTTTTGGCAAGACAAAAAAGTAGGTCGCCGCCCCGCAGGGGTGGTGAAACTGCTTTTGACTTTAAGCTTTTGACGTTGCAGTTGAAGTTGCAGTCAACCTACCCCACCCAATAACCTACCCCCCATTCCCCTCACCCGAACTTGCGCCGGGCATCCAGCGCCAGCCCGGAACCAATGCCGCCAAACAGATCGCCCTCGATCCGCTGTGCCCCCGGGATCAGCTCGGACAATCGCTCACGCAGCAAAGGCACGCTGCTGGATCCGCCGGTAAACAATACGGTATCGATCGCATCCGCCTGTACGCCCGCATCCCGCAACAACGCCTGCACCGTCACCTCGGTCTTGCCAACCAGCTTCGCAATGGACTGGTCAAAGTCAGCGCGGCTGATCGCCATGGTCTCGCCCGGGGCGATGCGCCCCAGGTCGAGCTGCGTCTGCGGCTCGCCCGACAAGGCGATCTTGGCGGCTTCCACCTGGATCGCGAGCCAGTGGCCGGCGCGCTGCTTGATCAGGCTGATCAGGCGGTCCAGCTTTATCTTGTCGGCGGCATCGCGATAGTTGTCCATCACGTGCGACCACGCCTTGCGGGTGTAGACCAGGTTGATGGTGTGCCAGCTCGCCAGGTCGAAGTACTGGCCCGAAGGCATCGCCTTGCCGTTGCGCAGCTCGCTGCCCAGGCCCAGGAACGGCATCACGCTCGCCAGGCTCAGGCTCTTGTCGAAGTCCGTGCCGCCAATGTGCACGCCGCCGTTGGCCAGGATGTCGCCGCGCCGGTCGACCTTGCCGGCCCGCTCGGGCGACAGGCGCACCAGCGAGAAGTCGGAGGTGCCGCCGCCGATGTCGGCCACCAGCACCAGTTCCTCGCGCGCGATCGTGGCTTCATAATCGAAGGCCGCGGCGATCGGCTCATACTGGAACTCGATGTCCTTGAAGCCGGCATCGGCCGCGATCTCGCGCAGCGTCTGCTCGGCGAGCTGGTCGGCCTTGGGGTCTTCGTCGATGAAGAACACCGGGCGGCCCAGCACGACCTTGTCGAAGCTGGCGCCGGCCGAGGTCTCGGCGCGCTGCTTGAGTTCGCCGATGAAGTGCGAGAGCAGCTTGCGAAACGGCATGGCCTGCCCCATGACCTCGGTGCTGTCCTCCATCATCGAGGTGCCGAGCAGGCTCTTGAGCGAGCGCATCAGCCGCCCTTCATAGCCCGCCAGGTAGTCGCCAAGCGCGGCGCGGCCGTAGCTGACCAGCGGATCCTCGGAATGGAAAAAGATCACGGAGGGTAGCGTCAGCTTGCCATCTTCCAGCGGCAACAGCGTGGGTTGTCCCGGCCGGCACCAGCCCACCGTGGAATTGGACGTGCCGAAATCTAGGCCGCAAGCGTTTGACATCATGTTTCTGGTTTCTTCCCTACTGCATGGTTAAGTCCGGGCCGGGATGGCCGTGCTGGCTGGGCCGTTTTTTTCCGCGCCGGACGTTGCGGCCAGCATGATAGCAAGCCCGGCCGATGCCACCGGGCCACGCGAGTGCTCAAGCAGGCGCATTCAGCAGCGCGAGTATCTGCTGGTGCAGCCGCGGGTCGCCGCAGGCCACCACGGTGCCGCCCTGCTGCGCATCCCCGCCGGTCCAACTGGTGATAACGCCGCCCGCTCCCTCCACGATGGGAATCAGCGCCTGCACGTCGTAGGCCTTCAGGCCAGCCTCGACCACCGCATCCACATGGCCCGCCGCGACCATGCAGTAGGCGTAGCAATCGCCGCCGTAGCGCTGCATGCGGGCGGCGTCCGCCACGCGGCGAAAGGCGGCGAACTGCGCCGCGTCCTCGAACATCTCCGGCGTGGTGCACATCAGCTTGGCCTGCGCCAGGTCGGCGCACGGCCGGGTACGCAGGGGCTGGCCGTTGAGCCATGCCTGGCTGCCATCGCCGCTGAACCGCTCGCGCGTGAACGGCTGGTCCATGATGCCGATCACCGGCCGCTGGCCGTCGTTGAGCGCGATCAGCGTGCCCCAGAGCGGCAGCCCGGTAATGAACGCACGGGTGCCGTCGATGGGATCGAGTACCCAGGTCAGCGGCGAGCTGCCGGCCACGCGGTCTTCTTCCTCGCCCAGGATGCCGTGCTCCGGGTATGTCGCCAGGATCAGGTCGCGCATGGCGCGCTCGGCTGCCTTGTCGGCCGCGGTGACCGGGTCGAAGCGCCGGCCACCTTTGTCCTCTACCGCCGGGGCGCTGCGGAAGTACGGCAGGCTGGCGTTGCCGGCGGCCTGCGCGAGGTCTGCGGCGAAGTCCATGTATTCGATAAGCTGCTCGGCGGTCAAAGGCATGCGGAGATCCTGGGGTCCGTGAATGGTGTCGGGGCGGCGGCATGCGACTCCGGGCAGGCCGGGCTGCGCGCGCGGTGGGACAGCGCTGGCCGCGCGGCCCGCCAGCATTGTAGCGGGCCGTGGGAGGCGGGCATCGATCGCCTTTGGCGTCTCGCGGGCGGAGTGCTAATGTGAAGAGTGCGGGTAGCCGTCCATGCGTCGCCCAACAGTCCGTACGTTCTTTCGCCGAGCTCGCTGAGTGACTCCGGGGATACCCGTTGCCGACGTGCCCGCGTGCCAGAAAAAAAATCCGTCCCGCGTGTAAGTTCGTGCCGCCACTGTCGACAAAGGCACATAACCCGATGCAGCCGCACCTGCGAGCGCCACGGAACATGGAACATTGGAGAAAGACGGTGGACACAGCCTCCCAGCTATCGCGGCCCGCACACGGCCGCCGCGGACAAACGTCCGCCTCCATCCAGCCGGCGTGGGTGCGCATCACCCATTGGATCAACGCCATCGCCGTCATCATCATGGTGATGAGCGGCTGGCGCATCTATAACGCGTCGCCACTGTTCGGCCTGCATTTCCCCAATGGCATCACGCTCGGCGGATGGCTGGGCGGCGCGCTGCAGTGGCACTTCGCCGCCATGTGGCTGCTGGTCGCCAACGGGCTGTTCTACTTGCTGATGAACGCCCTCACCGGACGGTTCCGCCGCCGCTTCCTGCCGCTGTCGGTGCCCGCGGCGCTGCGCGATATCGCCGCGGCGCTGCGCGGCCGGCTGGCACACCCGGACCTGGCCGAATACAACGCGGCCCAGAAGGCCATGTACCTGGGCGTGGTGGTGGTCATCGTGGTCACGGTGCTGTCCGGCCTGGCGATCTGGAAGTCGGTGCAATTCCCGCTGCTGCGCGAGCTGATGGGCGGCTATGACGCGGCGCGCTGGGTCCACTTCGTATGCATGAGCGCCATCGTGCTGTTCATCGTGGTGCATGTGGCCATGGTGGCGCTGGTGCCGCGCACGCTGCTGATCATGCTGCGTGGCCGCTGATCGCCGGCCGTGTTCGCGCAAAACGCATCCACAGCACCGAATCCACAGAGCCGCATCGCGGAGAACCGCCATGAACAAATCCAAACCCATCGTCACGCTTGACCGGCGCCTGATCCTGCGAGACGCCGTGCGCGAACTCGATATGCCGTCGCGCCGCCTGTTCGCCAAGCGCGCCATCACGCTGGGCGGGCTGTCGATGCTGACGGGTTGCAGCCTGAGCGACGACGCCTCGGTGGAGCGCTTTCTCACCGCGGTATCGCGCTTCAACGATCGCGTGCAAGGCTGGCTGTTCGACCCCAAGCGGCTCGCGCCCACCTATGCGGAGTCCATGATCACGCGGCCGTTCCCGTTCAATGCCTTCTACGGCGAGGACGAAGTACCCGAGGTCGACGGTGCCGACTTCCGGCTGGAAGTCGGCGGCATGGTGGCGCGCAAGGATCCGTGGACGCTCGAGCAGCTCTATGCGCTGCCGCAGACCTCGCAGGTCACGCGCCATATCTGCGTGGAAGGCTGGAGCGCCATCGGCAAGTGGGGGGGCACGCCCTTCTCGGAATTCCTGCATCGCGTGGGTGCCGACACCAGCGCGAAGTACGTGGGCTTTCGCTGCGCCGACGACTATTTCACCAGCATCGACATGCCCACCGCGCTGCATCCGCAGACGCTGCTGACCTTTACCTACGACGGGGAGAAGCTGCCGCCCAAGTATGGCTTCCCCATGAAACTGCGCATGCCGACCAAGCTTGGCTACAAGAACCCCAAGCACATCATGGCGCTGTACGTCACCAACACGTATCCCGGCGGTTACTGGGAAGACCAGGGATACAACTGGTTCGGCGGATCCTGATCCGCTTGAAATTGGCCGGCATGATGCCGGCTTGCACACTGACCAACCCAAGGAGATCTTCATGAACAAACTTTTCGCCGCTACCCTGCTCTCGACTACGATGCTGTTTGCGGGTCATGCCTTTGCCCAGGACGCCATGAAGAAGGATGCCATGAGCAATGACAGCAGCATGGCCAAGGACACCATGGGCAAGGACACCATGGGCAAGGACTCGATGAGCAAGGACAAGATGGGCAAGAGCCACGCCAAGATGAGCAAGGACAAGATGGGCAAGGACAGCATGAGCAAAGACGCCATGAGCAAGGACTCGATGGGCAAGGATGCCATGGGCAAAGACGCGCCGAAGCAGTAAGGCGTAAGCAGTGCGCCCGCTTGCCTGCCAGGCGAGCGGCAGACCTTGTGACAACGCCCCGGCTTTCGTCCGGGGCGTTGCTTTTCGGGCGCGAGGAATCTCAGGCGTCACTCCGGCGTATCGGGACATACCCGCAGCGGCCGTCACTGAAAGGCGGATGAAAGCACTCGCGCCTACTGTGCCTGGTAAGCCATTGGGGTGCGCCTGAGCGCGCGCGCTTGCTGTCGATGACGATCTGTGGCGGAAACCAGCGTAGCCTCGCGCCGCGCCAGCTTCCTCCGATTCGCGCGCCATTCCGCAAGAATGCCGCGCGTAGCCTGGTCCGCCGTGCCTGCCTTGCCGCAGATGCGCGGCCCGGGTTTCACTGCAGGCGAGGGAGACAGCCTCATGGAACTATTCGAACACCTGGCCCTTGGATTCTCCACGGCGCTGACACTGCAGAACGTTGGATACTGCTTTCTCGGCTGCGTGCTGGGAACGCTGATTGGCGTGCTGCCCGGCATCGGGCCACTGGCGACCATCGCCATGCTGCTGCCGGTGACCTACACGCTGCCGCCGGTGGCCGCACTCATCATGCTGGCCGGTATTTACTACGGCGCCCAGTACGGTGGTTCCACCACCGCGATCCTGGTCAACCTGCCGGGTGAATCGTCATCGGTGGTGACCACCATCGACGGCTACCAGATGGCCAGGCGAGGGCGAGCGGGGGTGGCGCTGGCCACCGCAGGCCTGGGCTCCTTCTTTGCCGGCTGCGTGGCGACGCTGATCCTGGCCGCGTTTGCTACGCCGCTGTCGGAACTGGCATTCAAGTTTGGGCCCGCAGAGTATTTCTCGCTGATGTGCCTGGGCCTGATCGGCGCTGTGGTGCTGGCTTCGGGCTCGCTGCCCAAGGCGGTTGCCATGATCGTGCTGGGGCTGCTGCTGGGCCTGGTCGGCACCGACGTGAACTCGGGCGCCGCACGCTTCTCGTTCGACGTGCCGGAGTTGACCGACGGTGTCGACTTCGTCGCGCTGGCCATGGGGATGTTCGGCTTTGCCGAAATCATCGCCAACCTGGAGCAGAAGGAAAACCGCGAAACCTTTACCGATCACGTTAGCAACCTGTGGCCCTCCAAGGCGGACTTCAAGCGCATGGCGCCAGCGGTGCTGCGCGGTACCGCGCTCGGCTCCGTCCTCGGGATCCTGCCCGGCGGCGGCGCGGCGCTCGCTTCCTTCGCGGCCTACTCGCTGGAGAAGAAGACTTCCAAGTATTCGCATGAGTTCGGCAAGGGCGCCATCGAAGGCGTGGCAGGTCCGGAATCGGCCAACAACGCCGCGGCGCAGACCTCCTTCATCCCGCTGCTGACGCTGGGCATTCCGCCCAACGCCGTGATGGCGCTGATGGTGGGCGCGATGACCATCCACAACATCCAGCCGGGCCCACAGGTCATGACCAGCAACCCCGCGCTGTTCTGGGGCCTGATCGCCTCGATGTGGATCGGCAACCTGATGCTGATCATCCTGAACCTGCCGCTGATCGGGATCTGGGTCAAGCTGCTGCAGGTGCCCTACCGCTACCTGTACCCGGCCATCCTGGTGTTCTGCTGCATCGGCGTGTTCTCGGTCAACAACCAGACCTTCGACGTTTTCACCGCGGCTGGCTTCGGTGTGATCGGCTACCTGTTCATCAAGCTCAAGTGCGAGCCGGCGCCGCTGCTGCTGGGCTTTGTGCTGGGGCCGATGATGGAAGAGAACTTCCGCCGCGCGCTCTTGCTGTCGCGGGGGACGTTCACCGTGTTCCTGACCCGTCCGTTGTCGCTCGGCCTGCTGATCGCTGCCGGGCTGCTGGTCTGCATCGTTGCCCTGCCGTCGATCAAGGCCAAGCGCGAGGAAGCATTCCAGGAGGAATGACGCCGGTATGGCGACGCCGCCGCGGGCAGTACAAGTGGTACGGCCAAGGCCGCGCAACGACGCCAGCATCTTTTGGAAATGGCCTCTTAGGGAAAGGACCGGCATCCGCCTACACTGGGAGAGTGCCGGTCCGGCACGGAAGGACATCGATGGGGGTATTGAATGCATTACAGTCCCAGGCAGCCTGGTCAGCAAAGAGCGCCGACCACACCCTGGAAGACGCACTTCCAGCAACCCGGCGAGAAACGCCAACCCTCCCAGCCCGGCCAGTTCGATCCGCAAGCCGTGCAGCCCGCCGACAAGAAATAGCGTGACAAAGCCCGTGCCGCCATATGGCCACGGGCTTTGTTCGTTAAGGCGTGTGGTTTGTTTGCTAGCCTAGGCTAGGCTACGCTGCGCGCTTCCGCGCGGTCGTGGCCGGCCCAGGTCAGGCGCCACCCGGAGGTAGCGGTCTTGGCGACCAGGCCCGAATCCTGAAGCAGCAATAAATGGTGGCTGAGCTTGGATGCATCGGCATTGCCCAGCGCCTTGGCGAGCTGGAGATCCGTCATCATCGCCTGGCTGTCAGCGCGCAGTGCCGTCAGCACGCGGTCCGCGAAGGACATGTCACGCCTCATCTTGCACTCCCGGTGTCTCGAACGCCCCGGCGGCAGCCTGCCACCGCCACCGCCTCGGGTGAGCGTCAGGTGCTGAACGGGAGCACGCCGGCAGCGGCGGCGCCCCGGGCTTCTTGCTGCAACGCAAGATAGCACGGTCCAGCCTGACGTTCCGTCTCAGTTGCGCATTATTTGCGCTTTGTTCGCGCTTTATTCGCGCCTTGCCTTGATTACTTCTTCTTGCCTGCTGCGCCATCATTGCCGACGCGCGACTGGACGGCACCGAACGGTGCTGCGGGTGCGACCGGCTTCTTGGGTTGCTTGGGCTTCTTGGTTTCGCGATTGCCGCGTAGTTGACCTTTGGCCATGGTGTGTCTCCACGAGTGGGTTGCTGCATTGCGTGCCAGGCGGCAGATCCAGCATACCCGCTTACTCCAGCGTTCAGGGAAATATCGCGCGCGAGGCGCCTGCGCATGACGCAAGCAGGAGAATCGCCTTCGGCCGCCGGCTCATAGCCGCGTGCCCTCGCCCGGCCAAGTAAATCGGACGCCACCAGGCAAACAGCGTATGCTCGTTGAAGAAAGGAGATCAACATGTCTCAAAATCATGCGATCTACAAGGGGTTCAAGGTTTCGGCCAATGTACGTCGGTCGTTCGACGAAAGCGCCAATGCCGAACTCGCACGGGCGAGCTTTCTCGCCACCGTGACCATCACGCAGGTCAGCGGCGACAGCGGCTCGCTAAGGCTGGTGCCACCTCTGCTCGAGCATGTCGCGCACACGCCGCACGATGCCATCGACCTGGCCGTGTCCTATGCCAGGACCGTCATCGACGACATGTCCACCTTCGTCAAGCGCAAGTAGTCCCGCCCCCTCGATTCGCCCGGAATTGCAGTCCATCGCGCGGCCGCCCTGACCGGCCCGGCCGCAGCTACGCCCAGCAAGACTTCCCCACGAAACGACAGGAGACGACAATGGACCGACAGATCAAGAACAAGGCGGAACTGCGCGCCATGATTCGCGCCGAGCAGCAGAAATTCGCGGAATGCAGCGGCGCCTGCTTCGGCGACGTTTGCTGGCATGCGCCGGACGCGGGCGGCTGCAACTGGAATCTGTCCACCATGGAAGGCGGCGACAGCGCGGCCTGCATCGAGAAGATCCGGCCGTTCACGGCCACGCTGCAGGCGCAATACAACATTCCCGACGAGGGGAAGTAAGCGGCCAGGCGCCTGGTGCTACTTAACTAGTGCCCCAGGCGCTCGATCCGGGCCTTGGCGTTCTCCAGGGCATCCGCCATGGCAAGCTCGCGTGAGCTGAACGCATCGCCCTGGTTTTCAAAACGGCCGTGCGTATCCAGCGTGTAGACCCAGTTCCATTGGCCGAAGGTGCGCTGCGTCAACTCCAGGTTGACGTAGTGGCCCAGATAGAAAAAACTCTCAGGCATCGATCACCTCGTTCAGTTACGGCCTGCCCGGCTTCGGGCGCCGGCTTCCCGGGGATACGACAGGTAACGCCGGGCCACACCAGCGCCACGAGGGGCGCCGTGCCTATCGTACGCGAAATCCGCGGGCGAGCGCCGATTGACGGAAAATGGTATGATTCACAGTCTTGGCCGTTCGCCGACCTCTTCTCGTCGGCCCAAACGTGCCGGCTGCCAGACATCATCAAAATATTAACGGCAGCCTGTCGGGCGTACACCCGATTCGTTCAGGGCGACAACCGCCCATCACACTCCCGACCCGGCGGCATGTCCGCTCCGTAACCTGTGCGCATGTACCTGGCGCATCAGCCTGCGCAAGCACGGTCCACTCATCACCAGCTGCCTTTCTCGCGCTAATGCGCGAGACCTGACGTTGCTGGACAACGCAAACACGGCGACCGATCGCCAGAAGAGAGCACGCGGCGCACCACGAGATGCGCTCAACGTTGCCTCAGATCGTCCGCCCGCTTAAGGGCAACACCTTGAATCAAAGCATCAATCGCATCAATAGCACCACCCGCACCACCCGCGCCAATCCGTTCACCGTGTCGGTCTACCCGATACAACAAGAGCCCGGCGTGTGGTTTGCGACCTATCTGATCGCCGAATACAAGAACGGCTCCGAATGCATCGTCGCCAACGTCTCGATGCGCCATGCCACGCATGGCACCGAAGCCCAGGCTAAACAGGCCGCCCGACGCGCGGCCGAGAGCGTCGCTGCCGATATGCGCCTGCAATAGAGCCGGTCGCACGAAAAGCAACCCGCATGCGTCTCAACCTACTGTGCAGCAGGTCTTGCTGCAAAAGGATCATCCTTGGCTAAAGAAGAACTAGTGGAATTTGGTGGACAAGTATCGGAAGTACTGCCGGACAACCGTTTTCGCGTCATCCTGGAAAATGGTTTCCAGGTGTGGGCCTATTCGTCCGGCCGCCTGAAGAAGAACCGCATTCGTATCCTGGCCGGCGATCGCGTCACGCTGGAAATGTCGCCCTACGACCTGACCAAGGGCCGGATCAACTACCGCCACAAGTACTGATACTGCTTGGCCGGATACGCTGCCGCGCCGTCAAGCTGTTGGCCCGCGGCCCCTCCCACCCTCTAACGAAAGGAAGAAACATGTCGATCAGCGAAGAATGGGAAGAGATGCACCTGACGCCAGGTGGCTGGGTAGGCGGAAGCTATCGCCACGTGCCGGGACCGGAAGTCACGGTGGAGCGCCCCGCGGATGAAGTGCTAACCGTGCGCAGACATGTATCCGCAACCTATTGCGGCCCGTCGCGCGCCACGGAAGACAGGACGCCGCAGACCGAAGACATGGCCTTGATTGAATCGCTGCTGAACCGCTTCGGCAGCCCGGCATTCGGCGTCTAGCCGGGCAGTCCGGACCAGCACGATCTTCCGGGCGCTCTGCGCGCCCGTGCCAGCGCCAGGCGACGCGCTGGCTCAGCCGGGAAACCGCATGCGCGGCATGCTGACACCAACGCGTGAACCAACCGGGCGCAACTCGCCCTCGAAAGGCTGCGCCCCCAGGTCCAGCACGTAGTCTCCTTCGCCGGCCTTGTCATAGAGATTGTCACGAATCGCTTGCCCGATCGCCAGCCGGCACAATGCCTCGAAGCTGTCGACCATTTCGCCCCGCAAGGCCGCCTCGTTGGCCTGAACCCCGAATGAACGCCTGCCCTCACCGACGAAACTGGTGAAGCGCACACCCGTCGGATGACTGGAGTCGAGAAAGCTGACGGCTACATGGTAGGCGATGCCCTTGCCTTGCCCCGGCAGCGTGCAAAGGAAGTTGGATGGTGTGGCAACCTTGTTCATGACGTATGCGCTCGCGGGCCGGCGCAACTGCGCACGGCAGGTTTTGACAGGTGGACCGGCAGAGCGGGCATTGCACGGCACGGTCCCGTTTCCTCTTGCTTCCCATTTTTCCATTGCCTGGCGGCAGCCGGGCCAGCCCTACGATACCAGCTGGCAACGCCGGCATAAGGGCAGGCACGGGCGACGCCGCGCGGCTCGGCCAGATTCTGCCGGCGCCGCGTTACAGCGTAGCGACAGACTCCCCGGGGATCAGCCCGTTGATAATATCTTCACCGAACTTCACGGCACCCCTGCGCGCCGTGCCGATATTCTCCCAAGGGGTGCTTTCCAGGCGGAACACGCGCGTGCGCTCACTGCCGGGCCGATGGCCTTCGCGGCAGATCACCACGGACGCGTTGAAGCTGCGATCCGGCTTGGTCCTCGGCCAGGATTGCGCGGGCTGGATCTTGTACACCAGCGGATAGAGGTCGAAACCTTTGTAGCAGGCGGAAGGCGTATTGTTCATGTAGTGCTCCAGGCGGCTGGATGCCGCAACTGGCCTTGTGCCGGTTCGCTCGCAATGGCCAATGCCGAGGCCCAATGCGCCAGCACGCGGGCAAGCTAGGGAGCCAACAGGCGATCGACGACAATCACGATCGCGTTCCCTGGCTTGTCCTGCTTGCAATGGACGCCAAGGCGTGCGCGCAGATACCGGTCAAGGCTGCGTTGTAGTTGATATAAGGCGTCCTGGTCCGCGTTGCTCAATTGCTCCGCGACGTCCTGCGCCATCTCGATTTCAAGCGCCCTGGCTGACCAGGTAAAGCTCCTGGCATCAGGGATCTGCCAGTTTGCCGTCACCGCGCGTTGCCCTGCCGACCAGATCCTGACGTCTTGCCCGGTGATCTCGTCAAGGACGGGCTTCACGAAGGCAACGAGATCTAGCATGACGATGCACCGACGAACGATTGGCGCGCCGTCGTTCCGACGGACAAGCAGGACACTCCGGGGATCTCGTCAACTGGCGACGATGCAGCGGTGGCTGGCAGCTCGGCCAAGCCATGGACAGGCGAGGACATGACAGGCGCGCCTGCGTCATCCTCGTGCAACGACGGACATTGCCGCATATCGCTCCAGGCGTCAGAGCGAGACGACGGATTGCCCGGGAATCGCGCCGTTGATGATGTCCTCGGCGTAACGAACGACACCACGGCGCGCAGCGCCGACGTTGTCCCACGGCACGGTGTCGAGGCGGAACGTACGGGCCTGCGTTCCCTCGGGCTCGCCACCTTCGCGGCAGATCACGACAGCGGCATCGAAGGTCCGGTCCGGCCTGCGTTCCGGCCAGGTGCGCACCACGGCGTGCTTGTACACGAGAGGGTATAAGTCGAACCCTTTGTAGCTGGCAATCGGATTGACGTCCATGATGCACTCCACAGTTCCACTGAACCCCACTCTACTCCTATTGGGAGCCGCTCCATGACCTTTATTTTGGCCGAGCAGGCGCGGCTGGCGCGTAAGCAGCCGCCGGGGCAGCCGACGGCGTGGCTTGCGCATTGCCAGCAGCCGC
The DNA here is from genome assembly GCF_054515855.1 of Cupriavidus sp. PET2-C1. Lineage (NCBI taxonomy): Bacteria > Pseudomonadati > Pseudomonadota > Betaproteobacteria > Burkholderiales > Burkholderiaceae > Cupriavidus > Cupriavidus sp. PET2-C1. The sequence continues at coordinate 836,496 of NZ_CM137259.1, read as the reverse complement.
GGCGGCGGCAACGGGGGGCGCAGCGGCGGCGGGAGTAGCGGCAGCGCCAGGCGCGGTCCGCGCGGGCTTTGCCGCCACCGGCTCGGTCAGGGTCAGCAGCATGTCCGCATACCAGGCAGAGTTCAGCCCAAGCACTTCGTCCTCCGCCAGGTCGCGCGAGCCGACGTCGAAGCGAGCCGAGTGGATGCCGAGCAGCAGCCACGGCAGGTCCAGCTTGTCGCCCCGGCCGTCGCGCATGCGCGAAACCACGAGCGCGCCGCTGGTGCCGCGGTGAGTCCTGGCATCGGTCAGGAAAAAACCCTGGCCCTGGAAACGCAATCCGTACGCGGACGCGACCACGGCCTGGCGCGCAACCGGCAGATGATGGAGCGCGTCATGAAAACCCAGGGGAAATCCAACGATCAACAGGGAGTCGCCCACCTCGACGCGATCGGAAGGCTGCGCCAGATGCTCCGGCGTGAAGGCCCGGTAGAGCAGCTTGGGCGGCAACGCCTTGCGCTCGATCTCCACCACCGCGACATCGACCGGGCCGCCACCATCCTCGCCCTCGCGCCAGACGGCAAGCCCGTCACGGTACAGCGGAATCGAAAAGCCGATCGAGTCGGCCATGTTTTCCGGCTGGCTGTGCAGCTCGATCTCGATACGGTCCGGGTGGTGCTTGCTTGGCTCGTCGAACACCACATGGCGGCTGGTCACCACGAAGAGCCGGCCATCGCGCTCGAAGAAGAATCCGCTCGCGTTGGTCAGCGGCTGCTGGCCCTCGAAGGACGAGACCCGGACGGCGGCTAGAAGGATGGATTCGACCATAGGCATGATGTCTTATGCGCTTGCGCACCTCGATGATTCCCGGTCGGTAAAAAAAAAGCCCCGCTACGCGGGGCTTCTTTCTAGGCGATTCGAATCGGCTCGATTAGATCGGCTCGATCTTGGTCGCTGCGGGGCCCTTTTGGCCAACGCCTGCGACGTAACGCACTTTCTGGCCTTCTTGCAGCGACTTGAAACCGCCGCCTTGAATTTCCGAGAAATGCGCGAACAGGTCGTTGCCGCCTGCGTCAGGGGTGATGAAGCCGAAGCCCTTGGAGTCGTTGAACCACTTGACGGTACCGGTTTCCATGCTGGATATCCTTTAAACCTTAAAAGTTCTGGATGAGCCTGATGCTCACCAGGCATGACGATCAAGGAAGGAACATGGAGCAAACGAATCGCCGCTTGGAGGGGACGATCCATAACATCTGAGTAACCGCTTGAAAGATCCTGCACCAACGTTTATACAGGGCTGGGATAAGCATGTCAACTTACCGAAGAGAAAAGTGCCTCATTGGTTGCGGGTAAGGTTCTTTTCCGCGCCTGCCGCGCGCCCGCGTGCGTGAACAGGCACAAGCTCGCGGCGGCGGTTTATTGCAGCATGAACGTGCTACAGTCACCCACCTTCCGCCGTCGGATTCCGCATGTCGCCTTGCCCAGCCTGCCTCGCCATCGACACCAACCGTGGTGGCTCGCCAGGCCATGCGTTGCTCAGGATCACCGACACGCAGCGCATCAAGGTGCCACGCCGCCCTGCGATGACAGTCAGTACCTTTGTGTGCCAGGCCTGCGGCACCGGCTGGATCTACCGCGACGGCAAGAACGTCGATGCGCAGGGCTGGCAGCTAGCGCCGCAGCAGGCGCAGGCGCCGGTCCCGGACCTTCAATGATCCAGGCACGCGCCCGCATCGGCGCGGCGCCATAGCACCACACCACCAAGACGGGCCTAACAAGCCCCGCAAGCCCAGTAGCTGGCAATCACCACCACTGCCGCGTCTTTCACGCGTGACAGCGCCGCACGCCCGCGCCACCTGGCCGCGGCGGCGCGCTTCACGCCGCGCGGCAACCTTTCAGGAACAGGATGATCCAGCGTATCGGACTATTTTTCACCGTCAGCCTGCTGCGTTTGCTCGCCGCCTTGCCCTATAGCGTGTGCGCCCGCGTCGGCATGAGCCTGGGCGCCCTGCTCTATCGCATTCCAAGCCGGCGCCGCAGCGTCGTGCAGACCAACCTGCGGCTTTGCTTTCCCGACCAAAGCGAAGCGCATCGACACGCCCTGGGGCAAGCGCATTTCAGCCACGTGATTCGAAGCTACCTGGAACGCGGCGTGCAATGGTATGGCTGTGCCGGCAAGCTGAATGACCTGGTCGAGCTGGAGTCCGCCATCGAGCTCGGCAACACCGGGGCCGGCCCGACCATCTTCCTGGGATTCCATTTCGTGGCGATCGAGGCCGGCTGCATGTTCTACTCGATCAAGCATCCGGTGGCCTCGCTCTACTCGAAGATGTCGAACCCGTTGCTGGAGCAGCTCGCCAAGCAGCAGCGCGGCAGGTTCGGCACAGAGATGATCCCGCGCAATGGCAGCGTGCGCCAGGCCTTGCGCGCGCTCAAGTCGGGCACGCCGCTGATGCTCGCCGCGGACATGGATTTTGGCTTGCGCGATTCGGTATTCGTGCCGTTTTTCAACGTCCCCGCTTGCACGCTCACCTCGGTGTCGCGCCTCGCCGCGCTCAGCGGCGCGCGCGTCGTGCCCTTCACGACCTCTGTCCTGCCTGGCTACCGCGGCTACAAGCTGAAGATATTCGATGCGCTGGCGGGCTACCCCTCCGGCGACGAGAAGGTCGATGCGCTGCGCATGAACGCGTTCCTGGAGCAGCAGGTCCGCGCCATGCCGGAGCAATACTACTGGGTGCATCGCCGCTTCAAGCACCGCCCCGAGGGCGAGGCGCCTGTCTACTGAGATGCCTGGAGCGGCGCACGCGCGCCGCCCACTCTCCCTTCAGCCTTCGTAGCCGTCCAGGCCCACGCGATAGAGCGTGGCGCCCACCGTCTCCAGCAGCGCACGCGCTGCGTCGGAAAGCGGCTCACTGGCAAGCAGCGCGGCCAGGCCGGCCACGGCATCGTCCACCGATAGCTCCACCGTGTCGTCGTTGGCGATGCGCTCGAAGGTGCTGATCACTACTGTCGGATCCATCCAGATTCCCCTGCAAAAGTCGAACTCTGCCGCCCGGGCCTGATGCCCAGGCTAGCAAGCTGCGCGCATGGTAGCACCACGGCGCACCCTGTCAGCGCTTTGGCGGCAAGGCGCGTAGGCGGCGATTCACTTCCAGCGAAGCGTGTCGCAATCGTCGCCTCGGTTGGCGCTGCGCACGCGGATATCAGCGGCTTGCCGGCAGCGCCGCCAGACCATCCAGCAGCGCCTTGTGGAACGCCATGGGATCCTGCATCTGCGGCGCGTGGCCCAACTCGGGAAACTCCACCAGCCTGGCGTTCGGCAGCGCCTTCAAGGTGCGCTGCGCCAGCACCGGATAGTTGCCGACCTTCGCGCGCACCTCCGGCGGTGCCGCGTCCTTGGCGATGGCCGTCGTGTCCTTGTCACCGATCAGCAGCAAGGTTGGCGTCTTCAGCGCGCCCAGCTCGTATACGACCGGCTGCGTGAAGATCATGTCGTAGATCAGCGCGGAGTTCCAGGCCACCTGCTGCTTGCCCGGGCCGCGGTTCATGCCGGCCAGCATCTGCACCCAAGGTTCGTACTCGGGGCGCCACGTGCCGACATAGTAGGTAGCCTGTTCGTAGCTGCGGATCTTGTCAGCGTTGGTGGCGAGCTCGCGGGCATACCATTGATCCACCGACAGGGAAGGCACGCCCAACGCCTTCCAGTCTTCCAGGCCGATCGGGTTGACGAGCGCCAGTTGCTCCGTCTGTTGCGGGTACATCAGCGCATAGCGCATCGCCAGCATGCCGCCCGTGGAATGCCCGATCACCGTCGCCTGCCGGATCCCAATGGATTCCAGCAAGGCGTGGGTGTTGCGCGCCAGCTGCTGGAAACTGTACTGATAGTGCGCCGGCTTGCTGGATTTGCAAAAGCCGATCTGGTCCGGCGCAATGACGCGATAACCGGCCGCGCTGAGCACCTTGATGGTGTCCCCCCAGGTCGCCGCGCAGAAGTTCTTTCCATGCAGCAAGACCGCGGTACGGCCGTTGGCGCGCTCCGGCTTGATATCCATGTAAGCCATCTGCATCGCCGCGCCTTGCGAGGTGAACGCGAACTGCTGCACCGGCGCCGGATAGTCGAAGCCTTCCAGCTCAGGGCCATATGCGGGCCCGTCGTCGGCGGCAGCCAGCCCGAAGGGCGCGGTGGCAACGGCTGCCAATGTGAGCAAGGCAAGCAGGAACTGGCGATGAAACGTCATGAGCGTGGTCTCGGCTAACGAAGAAAAGAGCGAACAAAGCGGACAAGACGGACGACGGCCTTACGCCGCCAGCCGCGCGCGCTCCGGCGGCGCGGCAAAGTCCAGCACCGGTCCCGCAGGCACCACGCCGCTCGGATTGATTGAGCGGTGGCTTTCATAATAGTGCCGCTTGATATGGTCGAAATTGACCGTCGCCGCGATCCCCGGCAGCTGGTAGATGTCGCGCGTGAAGCCAGACAGGTTCGGATAATCCGCGATGCGCCGCAGGTTGCACTTGAAGTGCCCCACATAGACCGCGTCAAAGCGTACCAGCGTCGTGAACAGGCGGATGTCGGCCTCGGTGAGCTGGTCGCCTAGCAGGAAGCGGCGCGTAGCGAGCCGCGCCTCGAGCCAGTCGAGCGTATCGAACAACGGCGTCACCGCCTCTTCATACGCGCCTTGCGTGGTGGCAAAGCCGGATTTGTAGACGCCGTTGTTGAGCGTGTCGTACACCCGTGCGTTGACCTCGTCGATTTCCGTGCGCAGCGCAGCCGGATAGTAGTCGCCCGCCTTGGCGCCAATGCCATCGAAGGCGGTGTTGAACATGCGGATGATCTCCGACGACTCGTTGCTGACGATGGTTCCCCGCTGCTTGTCCCACAGCACGGGCACGGTGACGCGCCCGGTGTAGTCGGGATCGGCGCCAGTGTAGACCTGGTGCAGGAGCCGCGCGCCGTTGACCGTGTCCGGCACCACGCCCGCCCCCTCGGCGAACGTCCATCCCTCGCCGAGCATCAGCCAGTGCACCGTGGAGACGCTGATCATCCCCTCCAGCCCCTTGAGCGTGCGCATGATCAGCGTGCGGTGCGCCCACGGGCAGGCCAGGCTCACGTACAGGTGATAGCGCCCGGCCTCGGCCTTGAAGCCACCGGCGCCGCTCTGGCCGGCGGTGCCATCGGGCGTCACCCAGTTGCGAAAGGCAGCGTCCTTGCGAACGAAGCGGCCGCCGGTGGATGCCGTGTCGTACCAGCGGTCTTGCCATTTGCCGTTGACGAGCAGTCCCATGTCGATACTCCTTTTGATGCGGTGAGTTAGGCGTCTTTAGTCGGCGCTAACGGGTTGCGACGGCGCGTCGATGAACTGCACGATAGCCGAAATGGTCTGCCCTGGCGCTTCTTCCATCAGCCAGTGCCCCGAGCCCTTGACGATCACGCCTTGCACATGGGTGGCGACGAGGCGCGCCTGGTCGATCAGGAAACTGCCCGATGCCTTCTCGCCCGCCAACACCAGCATGGGCATTGGCAGCGGGTGCTTTGCCAGCGCCGCGAAGTCTTCGGCATCCTGCGGGAACGCACGGAAGAACTCGAATCCCGCGCGCATCCGGCCCGGCCTGGCGTAATTGGCAGCATAGATCCGGCGATTTGCCTCCGACACGGAGTGCTTCGGGTCAGCGGCGAAATCGTTCCAGAAGTGTTCAAAGTAGGTACGCTCGCGGCCCTTCACCAGCTTCTCCGGCGTGTCGCCATAGAAGTTGAAGTGCCACTTGTCGCGCAGCAGCCAGACCTTTTGCCAGTCGCCCACGCCGGGCAGGAACGCGTCCATCAGCGTAATGCTTTCCACTTCGTCCGGGTACTGCGCGGCGTAGGCGTAGGCCACCATCAGGCCGATATCGTGGCCGACGATGTGGATCTTGCGATAGCCAAGAGCCTGGACCATGGCGTGAATGTCCTGCGCCATGTTCTTTTTCTCGTAGCCCGACTCAGTCATCGCCGAGTCGCCCGCACCGCGCAGGTCCGGCGCGATCACGGTACGCTTGTCACCAAGCTTGGCCATCAGCGGCAGCCACATATGGCTGGATTCCGCGTAGCCGTGCAGCAGCACGACCGGCGTGGCGCTGCCGTGCCCGGTTTGCAGGTAGTGCAAGGCGACGCCGTTCGCCTTGATCGTATGAGAGACAACGGCGGCGGCGGCAGCGGCTTCGGCGCGCGGTGCAGCGAGCGCGCCGAACGCCAGCAATGCGGCGCCGGCGAGCCTTGCGATGCGATGCATGAGGGTCATGACTTTTCTCCGGTGACTGTGCCATGGCTGGACGCACTCTCCTGGCCGACGGCGCTTGCAAACAAAGGGGTTTCGGGAATCGGGTGAAGCACTGTGACGAATATTGCGCCGGCATATGGGTTTTGCCGTACGATTTTCCCGATGAACTCGTTCGACGGAGTTGAACATGTTGTCAGAAGACGAACTGGCCTTGCTGGAAGCCATCCGGGACAGTGGCAGCCTCTCGCGCGCGGCGGCGCGCCTGGGCAAGGCGCCATCGACTGTCTCCCATGCCGCGCGGCAGCTCGAAGGCCGCTTTGACGCGCTGCTGTTCGACCGCCGCCGCTACCGCCTGCAACTCACCCCTGCCGGCCACCTGCTGGCCGAAGAGGCCGCACGGCTGATGCAGGACGTATCGCGCATGACACAGCGCGTGCGGCAGGTGGCGAGCGGCTGGGAGGATCGTCTGTGGATCGTCACGGACGAAGTGCTCGAGTTCGAATTGCTGATGCCGGTGATCCGCAGCTTCGACGCGCTCAAATCCGGCGTGGCGCTGCGCCTGACCCATGAAGTCCTCAGCGGCACCTGGGAAGCGCTGCGCGACGGCCGCGCCGATGTGATCGTCGGCGCGACCAACGAGCCGCCGGCCATTCCCGGACTGCGCTGGTTCGAGCTCGGCGTGGTCGAATGGGTCTTTGCCGTGGCGCCGCGCCACCCGCTTGCCAGCGTAGCCGAGCCGCTCACGCGCCAGCGCATCTCGGCGCACCGGGGCGTGGCCGTGGCCGATTCATCGCGCGGTACCGCAGGGCGGGCCTACGGCCTGGTGGGCGGGCAAGCCTCGCTGGCCGTGCCGAGCATGCGCGCGAAGATCCTGGCGCAGCGCGAGGGGCTGGGCGTCGGCTGGCTGCCGCGGCACCGCGTGGCTTCGCTGCTCAAGCGAGGGGAACTGGTGGAAAAGCGCACGGCCGATCCGCGCGAGCCCAATACGCTGTATGTGGCGTGGCGGGGCGACCATGAGGGCCGCGCGCTGGAATGGTGGCTGGACCAGTTTCGCCAGCCGCGGCTGGCGAAGCGCCTGGTGCAGGGCATGGATTTGTTTGCGTGAGCCGTGGCCGGAACTGGCCGCCAGCAGGATAAGCAATATCAACAAGGTGCCGCCGCTGCGGGCCGTTTCATACCGCTGCTGATGCTCCAGGTCGGGGAATGAAATTAAAGCCCGGCCACAATGTCGCGAATGGCCGGGACGCCGTCGATTTCAATGGCGCAGCCAGTACCGGCCTGCCAGACGCTGCCAAGGCTGCCACTGCGCAACAGGTGCAGCGGCCAGTCGTCACGGATGGCTTCGGGCCCAGTGAAGCTGTCGCTGAGCAAATTCCCCGAGGCAGCCTGATTCCGTGCGCCGGCCAGGCGCTTGAACGACACCTGGATGCGATCCCGCCAGCCGGGTCGATGGTTGGCCCACAAGGCATCGACTGCCGCGGCCAGGCCCGTTCGGTCCGGCAGGCGGGTGTGCTCATGCACCAACTGCACCAGATCGGTGAGCCAGTGCGCCGGTGCGCCGAGGAGCTGCTCGGCCCATTGGGCGCTGACGCTCTGCCATACCACCAGCGGGTAGCGGCGCCCCACCCGGTCCCGGGACGCGGCCATGACACCAATCAGGTAGCTGCCCTCGCTGGGGAACTTCAGGCCGCGCGTGCGCAGGATGAAATGACACGGCTCGGCCGCGCGCAATCGGGATTGGCCCACGAGGCCGGGTGGCGTCAGATGCAACCAATGCGGCGCATGGCCGACGATGGAAAGCACTGGCGCCCGGACAGGGGCTTCGGGCTGCCCGGGGTCGAACCAGTTCCGTCACATCGCCACCTGGGCCAGGGGCGCATTGTGGCGAACAAAGTCCCCTTGGGCTGGCAGCTTGCCGAAAATCGACGGTGCCGTAATCACCCCGACCTCCCCGGACACTGGAAGCCCTGCAGCAGGGCGGTGGTCCATGGATTCGCGAGACTGCCGGTGTTGATGTCGAGCTTCGCCTTGCGGCCGTCAAAGTCATACTCGGCCATGAAGTGGCTGGCTGTCGCCGAGCCGGCCAGCTTACCCTTGGCAATCACGCGCATCAGGGCCCACGGGCCGTTGGCGGTCAACGTCGAGGTGTCGGGGCGGATGCGCGGGCTGGCGGTGATTTCGGCACCCTGCCCGCCGCGCGGGCCTGGCCAGGTCACCTTGAGCGGGATCACCGGGCCGTGCACGTAGCGCTGGCTCTGCCCATCGAAATCCATGTTCAGCTCGACGATTTCGGGATCGAGCTCGATGACCTTCAGGTCGACCTTCCAGGCCATCTTCTTTGCGCCCGGATCACGGAAGAACACCTCCCGGATCTCCTTGGCGCGCTGGAACGGCACCAGGCTCGGGCCGGCCACCGGTGGCACGTCGGGGGCGGTCAACTTGTAGCGCCACGGCGAGATGGTGGTATCCACGTGTGGAGCCAGTACCTTCTGGAAGAAGTCGTCCAGCACACCGCCAGTAGCAAAGACGCGTGCAAGATCATCGGGATCCACGTCCTGCATCGACGTCGGCGTGAACGGATACTTGCCGTCGACGGCACTTCGGCAACTTTCGCCGATCACAGCGTCCATCTGGGCGATCAGGATGTCGCCGACGCCCTTGTTGACATCGCGGGTGCCCTGCACTACCAGATCGGCCAGCACCGCCTTGAAGGGCACCGGCAGCTTGGCCGCCTCCATGCGCAATTGCGCCCCGGCATCTGACTGGGGCGGCAGGTTCCGGGTGTTCAGCGCATTGTTGGCCACGACCAAACTGGTGTAATAGGCGTTAACCATGCCGGCTATCGCATCCAGTTGCGGCTTCCCGGCGGCAGCCTGCGCGCCCGGGTTGGCGGCATCGGCCTGGCCAGTCACCACTTCGCGCAGCGCGGCGAAGCGGTTATCGACCACCTCGCGCTCCTGGCGAGCCTCGGCGCGGGCGGTCAGTGCGTTGACCTTGTCGGATTTCTTGTCCAGCGCGGACAGCGCCTTCTCCGCCAGGGACTTGTCCTCGGGATCCACCGGACGGCTCAGCGTGGTTTCCTGCACCGCTGCCCGGCCCAGCCGGGCCAGCGGGGAGTCCGGCGCGGCGAAATTGCGCAGGATCTCCAGGTCAAAGGCCAGGTTGTTGCCGGTCACCGTCCGGATATCGCCCAGGAATTCCTCCCAGTGCCGTGCATACTCGCTCAGGTACAGGCGTCGAATCTCGCGCGTCAGGGGATCGGTGCCGGTCAGCTTGCCCGCGGCGCTCTCAAGCGTTTTTTTTTGAGCGCCGAGCCCCGTGCCCCTTCCCATGACCCAGCTGTCAACCGCCTGTGCCTTGCCGACGAATTCCGGCAGGCGCGCATTGAACAGGTCGTGATAGCCGGCGTAGGTGAAGAGCCCAGGGATGCCCCGCTCCAGCGGCTCACCACTGGCTCGGGTGAAGACCGTGCCAGCCTGCGGCCCGACCGCGCGCACCAGCGTGAAATCCTGCGGCGCCTCCTCCATCATGGCCGCCTTGGCGCGGTCGTAGAGGCGTTCGACGGAAGTATTTCCATCCAGGAACTCCCGCGCCGAGCGGATCAGCGCCTCGTTCCTGGCATAAGGCGACTGCACCGCACGGCTGCCGTCCAGCAGGCTGTCCAGGTGCCCGATCACCGCCACCCGGCCGCCGAAGGCGTCCGCCCCGTTGCCGACTGCCCAGTCGCTTTGCAGCCAGCTACGCACGTCGGACGCGTTGAACTTGTCCTTGTCGTGGAGCATCAGGTAGACCCGCAGCGTATCGTAGGTCTGCTTGGCGTCACGCTGGCTGACGGCGGTGGACAGCACGGATTCGACCCGGCGTACCAGGTATGGCACCAGCAGGTTGTCCTGCAATCTCGTATGGGTCTGGGTCGCAGCGCCCAGCAGCGGCGGCACGCTGTAGAGGCCATACCGCCAGTCGACAGACGGATCGGCCAGATTCAGGCCAGTGTAGGCGGGCAGGTCGCGGGCCGTAGCCAGCACCTCGGGCATCGTATCCGGCTGCGGCTTCTTGTAGAACGCCGTCACCGTCGCTGCCAGCCCCTTGGCTTTCTCCTGCACCACGTCGTGATAGCTATCGTTATGGCCGAAGCTGTTATGGAGCGCCCCGACCATCCACAGGAAGATCACCAATAGCAGCGCGTGGCCGAGCACGCGCAGCAGGCGGAAGCGGAATTCCCAGCGCAGGTTCGGCTTCACCAGGTTCGCCTCGGGCACGATGATGCGCTGGAGAACATCCTGCAGGAAGTAGCTGCGGTTGCCGGTGGCCTTGTCTGCGGTGGCGCCGGCAGCTTGGGCGCCTGCCTTTCCAATGCCACGCAGTTCCCGGAAGACGGTGCTTGCATCTGCGACCACTTCCCCCTCTGTTTGCGCGGCACTGGTGAAATACACGCCGCGCAGCATGGCATTGCGCTCGGTGTCGTCGTACCGCGAGTCCAGGAACATCTGCTCCAGCATCGCGACAAGCGGTTCCGTCAGGCTCCCGAGTTCATCCTCCAAGGCGTAGAGCGCCTTGCGCCGGCCCAGATCGAACTCCTCGGACAGTCGGCCCTCCAGCCCCGCCTTCAACCGCGCCACCAATGACTGCATCTCCTTGCGGCACTGCGCAGCGGCATCAACAGCCGGCTGTCGCAGCCACCGCTTGCCCGCAACCGGCAAGGTGAACCCCAAGGGCTGGGCCCGCCCCTCGCTGGTCAGGCATTGGAAGTAGTCAGTGAAGCCGGCAAGCTGATCGAGCTTGGTCACCAGCACGTAGATGGGGAACTGGATGCCCAGTTCCTCACGCAGTTCGGCCAGGCGCGCCCGAATCCTGGCCGCTTCGGCAACCCGCTCCTCAGCGGAATGCCGAAGCAGGTCCGCCACGCTGATCGTCACCAGCGCACCGTTGATCGGGGCGCGGGCACGGTGTTTTCGCAGCAGGCCAAGAAAGCCCTTCCATTCGGCCAGCTCGATCGCCGAACCCGACACCTGCGCCGTGTAGCGGCCTGCCGTGTCGATCAGGACCGCCTCGTTGGTGAGCCACCAGTTCGTCTGCTCGGTGTCTTGCCGTGCGCGAGCCGCCGCGCTCATCTGCTCGGCAATAGGAAATTGCAGCCCGGCGTTCAACAAGGCTGTTGTCTTGCCAGCCCTTGGCACGCCGACCATCATGTACCACGGCAGTTCGTAGAGGTAGCGCCGTCCCTCGAACAGTCGACCGATCCGGCTGCCGGCGCGCATGCCCTTCAGCTGGCGCAGCGCAGTCTGGATGGCGGTGTTCAGCGCCGCCACTTCATCCCCGGCGACCACCTCCTCGCGCTTCCCGCCAAAGTTCAGCAGGCTCGTGACCAATGTCTCATTCGTACGTGCACGCCGCCAAAGCAGGTACAGCAGATACGCAACGAACACGAGGACGATCGCCGAGATCAGCAGGATGCGGACCGAACCCGGCGCCAGCGGATGGCTGGTCCCAACGGCAAGCAACGGCCCCGCGTGCCAGATCAGCAGGCACAGCGCGACGCCCCCGATGGTGGAGACCGGCCAGCCAAGCAGCCAGAAAAGCGCCAGCGCCAGCAACAGCACGATGACCGTGGCGCGCGCGCCAAGGCCCGCCAGCGGATGCGTGCCATTGAATCCAAGCAGCGGTCCGATAAACCAGATGGCTGCCGCGACCACGAGCACGCCGATGAGTGCGAGCATCTGCCGGGAACACAACACCGCCCCAATACGTTTCAGAAAATCCATGCCTTGACCCCGATTACTGCGTGACGACGATCTCAACCCGGCGATTCTTCGCTCGGGCGGCTGGCGTCTTGTTGTCGGTAAGTGGCTCGGTATCGCCCTTGCCAATCGCTTCGAGGCGCCCCTTGGCCACGCCCTTGCTGGCCAGGTACTCCGTCACGGTCGCGGCACGCTCCTCGGACAACGCCTGATTCGAGGGGAACCTGGCCGTCTTGATGGGTGCGTTGTCGCTGTGGCCGATTACGGTCACCTTGCCGGAGACCTTGTTGATCTCCCCCGCGACCTTGTCCAGCAGCGGCAAGATCTTGCCGCTTACCTCGGCCCGCCCGCCGCCGAACATGTCGTCGCCACGGAAGGTGACAGCGCTGCGCGTGGCGTCCTCCTGCACGCTGACGACCCCACGGGCGATCTCGTCCTTGAGCAACTCGGCAAGGCGCAGCGCCTTGGGCGGCTCCGGCGGCATTGTCTTGCCGATGGCGAGAATCTGCTGCTCGAGATCGTGCGTGCGGAGCAACAGATGGTATTTGTACCAGGCGAACAAGCCAAAGACCGCAAGGGCCAGCACCAACGCCGTGACCCATACCGGCACCGTGCGTAGCACGCTGAGTCGTCCTGCGTCCACGCCACGCCAGTTGGGCGAAAGCTCGCGCGGCACGCTCTCGCGTGCGCCACTGATCAGGTGGAAGAGGCGCTGGCGGATCGCGTCCAATTGCCGGTGACCATCGGTCTGCCCGACATAGTGCCCTTCGAATCCCAGCGATAGAACGTGATAGAACACCTCAATGACCGGCATATGTTCGTGGGGACTGTTCACCAGCCGACCGAGCAGATGAAAGCATTTGGTGCCGCCCTCGGTGTCCCCGTGCAAGCTGACAAGCAACCCTTGCTGCGGCCAACTGTGTATGCCCCATGCCTGCTTCTGTGCAGCCTCGTCCAGCGCCGTGCACAAGGCATAGCTCGCTGCCAGGATATGCTCGCGGCGCAGATTGGCCCTTTCGCACAGACTTTGAAAGCGTTGCACTTCACGTGTCAACAAGGCCTGGAGCCGTGGCACATCCTCCTCGTCCAACCCCTCCGGGACGTCGGCAAGTGCTCGCAGAAGTGGGCGGGCAGCGTCTAGCAAGGCGGACCTTCCGCCCGCTGGCGCAGCCCCCTTCTCAGGGGCGAACTTGGCGTTTTCGATGCCGATGCCGATGCCGATGCCGGAAGCATCCTGGTAAGGCCCGGCCCCTGACTCCGTCGATGCGTCCGGATTGTGCATGTTCCTTGCAGTCATCAGCTACGAACTCCCCAAAGGTCAACCTGCAGATCGGGAAAATCGCCGGCAACATGTAGCGCCAGCCCACCAAATTTCTCAACTTGCTTCCAGAGAGGATTCTCTCGGGCAAGCTCGAAATAGACATAGCCCGCATTGAACGGAATCTGCCGCGGCGGTACCGGAAGCGCCTGGAGTGGAATCCCCGGCAAATGAGACCGTATCAAGTCGACCAGGCGCTCGGACGGGCCCGCCTTTGCCTGAGCCGGAAATTGCTGCTGCAGCGTATCCACAGGCATTCGCGCCGCGACAGCCAGCACGAATGTCGTGAAGCGCTGGATCTCCGCAGGGTCCAGCACAGCCAGCCGGATGCCGTGCGGCTGAAGTTCAAGCTGAATCCTCTGGGCGGCACGCTCAAGAACCACATTGAGCAGGAAGCGCAGGTCGTCGAACAACGGCTTCAGGCAACTATGTGGGGCATCGTGTCGGTAAGCGGCATGCGCCACAGGTCGACGGCTGTGCGTGCGCACGAATGTCGATAGCTCACCAGACAGCGCTGCCAAATGGACATAGAGAAGTTCCGGCGAGGCAGCCTTGGCGGCCAGCAGATGCGTCAAAATTGGCTCATAACGGTTCAGCAGCTGCAGAATCAGATACTCGCTGACTTCCGCTGCATCCCCGCCCCGCATACTCGCGGCGCAAAGGCGCTCGGCCATGGCAGTAGCACGCATGCGCAGCAGGCCGTGGATTTCGGTGAGCCAGCTGTACAGCAATGGGCTGGCAGCAAAGGTGCTGACCGGCGGAATCAATGTCCCGTCAAGCCTGGCGCTACCATCGGCGCGAACCTCGCTGACTCGTGCCAGCGGCATGCCGAGCCAGGCGCTGGTCAACTCCTTCTCCGTGAGCAAGCGCAGGCGCAGGTCGGCCAGCTGAATCAGCTTCGGACCCTGCGAGATCGAGTTGGCGTCGAGCAGATCCTCCTCAAATGTCCGGAATCGCGCCAACGAATCTGCGGCATCGTCAAAGTCGGTCTCCTGCGCGTTCGGCGTGCGGATCGGCACGGCCAGACAGACCATCTGGCCGACATGCTCATGCCGAAGCGCCAACGGCGCTGGCGATGAAACCTGCCCCGGCGCATCGAATGGCGTGCCGTCCGGAAAGATGCCAGCGGCAGCGGAGACAACGAGCTTCCCGACCGCGAGCGCTTCGGTATCGATGTCAACCTGGTTGAAACCCCAGAAGAACGGGCCAAGCGCCGCGCTACGCTTATGGGCGTAGTGCTCAAGATAGCGTTCTTGTTGCTGGAACAGCTGTGGACGCAAAAAGAGGCCTTCGCTCCAGACGACTTTGTTATACCAACTCATTGAATCACTCAATTTTTGTAATGTTGACGGTCAACTGATCAAGCAACACCTGCAGCTTGATCTTGCGTGCCGGCACTACCGCCCTGTACCACGCGGCTTCCTGTGCTGGCGGCAGCTTGTAGACCGTTCGCCAGGTAGCCTTCCCAAGATCGTTGTAACCAACAAGAAAGCCCAGTGCCGTGGTTGCCGGATTCAGCTTTCTTTCGAGATCGCGGGTTTCGTTCGGCCGAAGGATGAACTCGTCACGAGAGAGGAGGTCTTCAAGAAGCAGCGTCTTGTCTGAGCTTTGTAGCGTGAAGTAGTCTGCGTTTGCGAATGTCCCATCGGACTTCAGCTCATACATGCGCACCAGAACAGGACTCGCCCGCCCCCTTGCATCTGGATTGACAGTTGGCTTGGCTTCCGCACGGAGAACCAGCTTCATCTGTTCATTCTGCACGGGACTGGCCGCGCAACCAGCAAGCAAGGCAATCGCCATCGGCCAATAGCGGTACAACTGACGCATGCTCAGCCTCCGACCGCGGCAAGCTGCGAGCCGATCAGCTCGCAACCGCATTCGCAGCGATGTCCGTGCAGCGCAACTGGCCGCCCTTCCACGAGAAAGGCTGGGTCCCCTTCGGTGATGGCGTTGACACCGTGTGGACGCCCATCCGAGTAGTGCGCCGGGCAATCAACCAGGTCCCCCTGCCTGGCGATAGGCCGGCCTTGCAAGAGATGGGATGCGGAACCCGTAATGACGCGTCCGCCGTGCGTGGTAGTGTCACCCACAGTGATAATTGGCAAGTTCATGTTCTCACTCCAAAATGACCTAAGCCGGTCGCGGTATCTGCCGGCATTTCCTGCCTCAGTTCGAAATCGACCCACTTCTGATTTTTCACTCTCCTGAAACGCGCTGCGCATACGGGTCGCCAGGCTCGATCCGGCACGCCTCCTCCACTTCCCCGGGCCAAACCGGCACCTTGTTCGTCGGCATGCAAAGCAAACGCCCCAACAAGGTAATCAGTGCGAACGGCGTGCCAAACAGCAGGAACGCATAGCCATAGTTGAAGTTGCTGAAGGCCACCTTGGCAGCAAACAGGAAAGACTCGCGCTTCTCCGCAATCGGCAGGTACCGGCGCGGCATCGGAATACTCTGTGGGCCCTCTTCCATATAGCGGCGCAAGTATTCCCAGTGAGTGGGCAGCAGGTCCTTGGTGCAGTGAATCCCCATCGAGAAGGTATCGAGCACCGTCTTCTTGTCCGGCGCCAGCACATGGCCGCGAATATCCCAGACTAGCGAAGGCCGCCCTGCATTAGGCTGGCCAGGCCCCATACAGAAATAGATGTCTTCCCACTTGAGCGCCAGAATTCCCCCAGCACTTTTTCGGCGAAATACATAGACCATTCGGTTTCGCCGGTTCAGGCGGACCGGCCAGTGAGTAACGGAAAATGCTTCAAATCGAACAAACCACCCAATAGATATGATGGCAAATATGGTTATCGACCAGAAGGCTACCAGGAATAATATTATTTCCCCTGTTTCTTCCTGTACTTTTCCAAGCTCTTCAAACAGCTCAAACCAAGTTATGCTGAGCACCAAGACCAACGATCCACATCCCAGAAGAAATAAAATGGCAAATGCGAATCCCTTCCAGGCATAGTACTTATCAACCACCTCAATGAAGGTCGAGTTCAACCTGATTAGCGCATCCCAATCCTGCACGTCTTCGCCCTTGCTCACCATCGCTGGCCGCTTCTGTGATAGGTGGTCTGTGCGTTCCTGCTCTGTCAAAGGACGGTTGATCTTGTACTTTGGTATCTGCCCGGTATAGTCTATCGACATACGTCTCTTACCTCATGCCTGCTGCAATTTCTGCATTTCCTGATGACCGATCTTGAAAGCCTTATCAGATTTCTTGTCTTGGAATTTCGCCCATACTCAACGCCCGAGCTACTCCTGCAGTAGGCTATCGACCACCTGTGCGATAACCACTTGCCGCACGATAGAGGCCGCCAGCGTCAGGATGACAATTGGTTTTGACCAAACTTCAACTCGCGACTATCTGCCGGCCCTTGCCGCCTCAGCTCGGGATTGACCCACTTCTGATTTTTCAATCTCCTGAAACGCGCTGCTCATACGGATCGCCAGGCTCGATCCGGCACGCCTCCTCCACCTCCCGGGACCAAACCGGCACCTTGTTCGTCGGCATGCAAAGCAAACGCCCAAACAAGGTAATCAGTGCAAACGGCGTGCCAAACAGCAGGAACGCATAGCCATAGCTGAAGTTGCTGAAGGCCACCTTGGCAGCAAACAGGAAAGACTCGCGCTTCTCCGCAATCGGCAGGTACCGGCGCGGCATTGGAATACTCTGCGGGCCCTCTTCCATATAGCGGCGCAAGTATTCCCAGTGAGTGGGCAGCAGGTCCTTGCTGCAGTGAATCCCCATCGAGAAGGTATCGAGCACCGTCTTCTTGTCCGGCGCAAGCACGTGGCCGCGAATATCCCAGACTAGCGGAGGCCGCCCTGCATTAGGCTGGCCAGGCCCCATACAGAAATAGATATCATCCCATTTGAGTGCCAGCATTCCCCCGGCACTTTTGCGGCGGAAAACGTAAACCATGCGGTTGTGTCTATTCAAGCGAACGGGCCAGTGCGTAAAGGTAAAGGCCTCGAAGTGACCAAACCAGCCCAGGAATGTAAGAAGTGCAATTGAGAGAATCCACATAAAAACAAGGAATGATATTAATTCTCCAACCTTATCCGGGCTTTTTCTCAAATTCACGGACAATCCGTACCACGTCATCCATATGACCACTAGGCTCCATCCGCAACCCATTACAAAAACGAAAGCAAAAGAGAGTCCCTTCCAGGCATAGAATTTGTCCACCACTTCGATGAAAGTCGAGTTCAATCTGATCAGCGCATCCCAATCCTGTACGTCCTCGCTCTTGCTCACCATTGTCTTTCGCTTCTGAAATAGCCGGTCCTCGCGTTCCTGCTCGGTCAGAGTCCGGTTTACCTTGTACTTTGGCGAGTACCCGGTATAGTCCATTGTCATATTTTTTATCCCAATGCTTTCTGCAATTCCTGTATTTCCTGATGACCGGTCCGGAAAGCCTCATCGGGTTTCTCCCCTTGGAATTTCCCCTAAACGCAGCGCTTTAGCCACTCTTGCAGCTTGTTGTCGACCAGCACCCCAATGATCACTTGCAGCGCGAAGAGGGCCACCAGCGCCAGGACGACAATTGATCCTGACCAAACAAACAGCGCGGCGAACGCCAGGTAGCCACCGATGCGATAGGGAGCCGCCAGACCAGTGTTGCGTTGCTGGAATCCGTCCCACGCACAAGTACCGTTCAAACCGCGACCATCTGCCAGCCCTTGCTGCCTCGGCTCGAGATTGACCCACTTCTGATTTGTCACTCTCCTGAAACGCACTGCTCATACGGGTCGCCAGGCTCGATCCGGCACGCCTCCTCCACTTCCCCCGACCAAACCGGCACCTTGTTCGTCGGCATGCAGAGCAAACGCCCCAACAACGTAACCAGCGCGAATGGCGTGCCAAACAGCAGGAACGCATAGCCATAGCTGAAGTTGCTGAAGGCCACCTTGGCAGCGAACAGGAAAGACTCGCGCTTCTCCGCAATCGGCAGGTACCGGCGCGGCATCGGAATACTCTGCGGTCCCTCTTCCATATAGCGGCGCAAGTATTCCCAGTGAGCAGGCAGCAGGTCCTTGGTGCAGTGAATCCCCACCGAGAAGGTATCGAGCACCGTCTTCTTGTCTGGCGCCAGCACATGGCCGCGAATATCCCAGACTAGCGAAGGCCGCCCTGCATAAGGCTGGCCAGGCCCCATACAGAAATAGATATCATCCCACTTGAGCGCCAGCGTTCCTCCAGCGCTTTTTCGGCGGAATACATAGACCATTCGATTTCTCCGGTTCAGGCGGACCGGCCAATGACTACATGTGAAGGATTCGAAATGAGCCGCCCAAACAAATAGAATCATCAACGGTATTGCCATCATCCAAACAGCAATTATCGATAATGTTAGCTCAACCAATTTCTCCGGAAATCTACTTGGCATTTCAAAAATGCCCATCCATGTAATATTCAACAAAAATAGCAAACAGCCATTTCCCATAAAGACCATCAAGGCAAACATGAATCCTTTCCACGCATAGAACTTGTCCACCACCTCCATGAAGGTAGAGTTCAGCATGATCAGCGCGTCCCAATCCTGTACGTCCTCGGCCTTGTTTACGGCCGCTCGCCGCTTCTGGAACAGCCGGCTGTTTCGCTCCTCCTCAGTCAACGGTCGATTGAGCTTGTACTTTGGCGTCTGCCCGGTATAGTCCATTGACATACGTCTTTATCCCAATGCTTGCTGCAGTTCCTGCATTTCCTGAGGACCGGTCTTGAAGGCTTCGTTTGGGCTCTCGCTTTGGAACTTTCCCCAAACGCAGCGCTTTAACCACTCCTGCAGCTTGTTGTCGACTAGCAGCGCAATAATTATCTGCAAGGCGAAGAAGGCCAGAAGTGCGAGGATGACAAGTGGTCCCGACAAAGCGAGTAGCGCAGCAGCAGAAAGGAAACCACCAAGAGTTGCGGACGCAGAATAGAGAATGAACAGACCAAAGTTCCCCCGACGATACTCATTCGATGCATTTATGCCGTCCCAGACGGCTACGATCACCCCCGCGCCCCCGCCAAAAGCACGCCCAGCCAAGCCGAGCCAAGTGATGTTCGCCAGTGGCTGCTTAAGCAGCAACCGCCCAAGCGGCGTCCTTCCCCAAGGCGTCTTTTCCAGAACCTTCTCCGTCACGTCGACGATCGTCGCTGCAAGCGCTGCACCCGCCGCGCGCATCCGCCAGCCCTTCTCCGACTTTTCCCATCCAGACGCCTTCTCTTCGTCACCGATGGCCTTCGACAAGCCCGCGACTTGTATCAACGCCATGACCGCACCCAGGCGTATGCCGCTGGTGACGGCCGACCGGAAGCGCGCGGCCAGGCTGCTCTCGTACTGTTCCAGCGTGCGGATGGACTTTGCCGCCCACTTCGCCTGCTCCGCCGGTTTGAGACCTGCCGGCATGCGCTCGAGATGCGCCCCCTCCACCACCACCAGGAACCGGCCCTTGAAGGTTCCCTCCTGTACTTCGCCCTTGATCTGCAGCAGGCGCATCTCGTCTGCCACAGCCTTCTTGATCTGGTTTTCGGAATAGGCTGGCTTGCCTCCGGCATCGGTTTGCAGGCGCAGCATGGTCCGCAGAAGCTGTTCGCGGAACTTCTTCTTGGTGCCCACCACATTGACCACCACGATCGGCTTGCCGATGCGCACGCCAACCGTTGCAACCAGGGTCATCCATGACTTGCCTGCAGCCTTGTCCAATCCGCGACCCAGAAACGCGGCGCCGGAGCCGGCGATGTACATGACCAGGCGCGCCAGATTGTCGGCGCTTGCCTTTTGTTCCATCGTCTGGCCAAACAGCTTCTCCGCCCCCTCCACCAGACGCTTGTAGCTATCCATCAGGCTGTCCCAAGGCAGCGCCGCCAGATCCAGGCTGCCGGCAACCCCCTCCTTCAGCTTGTTGATGAGGGCGTCGCTATTGATGCCCAGGGCTCGCAACAGGTGATTCTTCGGGTCGGAGATGTCGCCATCCAGCCATTCCTGATAGAGCAGGCTGCACGGTTGCTTGTCCTCTGTACCCATGATCATCCGGGTCAGGACGCTTTCGTAGTCGAAGCCGCTGGCCAGATCTGCGGTATCGAAGTTGCAGGTGAAGTAGTGCGTCGTTCGGCTACTCTTCAACCAGGCTGCATGTGCCTTGGCCAGCGGCAGGATCATGCGCTGGTCGAATTTCCCCAGCTCTTCCTTGTAGCGCTTGTCAAAACTGGCGCGCGCCGGCTCGCTGTATTTGCCAAGGTAGGGTCCCCACGCCTGGTCCTTTACCTTCTTCAGGCCTTCGGCGGTGACCTCGTATCCCTTTTCGATTCGCTCGGCATGGCGTTGGGCAAGCTGGGTCCCGCGGACGTAGTCAATGGCACTTTCCAGCGCCATCGCACTGCTTTCGTTGCCGTATGCCTGTGCCTTCAGATTCTCCGCAGCGGTCAGCTCGGCAAGCTCCGCGTTATGCTCGACTGCATCCTTCATTCCCAGAATGGCGGCATTGACCGTCACCTCACGAGCCCAGTCGGGTCGGCTGTTGAAGCGCTGCAGTTCGTACTGCATCAGGAAGGAGAGCTCCTGGGCAATGCCAGCCGGGTCTGGCAGGGCAAGGAACAAGGCTTTACTCTGTGCCGGCTTCACGCCTTCAAGCGCGGCCGTCCTTTCGCACAACGCCGCGTACTGATCATTGACCGGGTGCCAGGGCCACGGCGCAAAGTCAAAGGAGGCTGGCTTGGTACGGTTGGTCAGATAGAAGTCGGCAACCTGCTTGTCCAGTTGCGCGATCCTCTCGGCGTGCTGGTGATTCTGCGTGGCCAACCATTTCTGCACGTCAAGCACACGCATGTGCTTGTCGCGGTATGCGGCATCGCGGTGCCGCTCGATGGTTGCCGCCGTCCACTCGGTGTCCGAGACCCCCAGCCAGACTTTGGTCGCCTGCTCCGCGCGCGGAACCGTGACACACATGGCGATGGCGGCGTGCCCCGCCTGCTCACAAGTGAACTTCGCCTCCTCGGCGGATGGCGCGGGCTTCCTGGGGTCAAATTCATACAGGTACCCCTCAGGAAGCACCATATAGCCCTTCAATGGCTGCGCCTTGTCCGCTTCATTCCAACAGTACAGATAGCTGGCTCGCAGGCGGCGCAGCACGTACTTCGCGGGCGCCACCGGCACCGCGGTGATCCATTGTGCAAACGGCCCGGTCGGCTCTGGTACCCTGCTCGTCTCCGGCGCAATGCCGTAGCGCACCGGATAGATCGCCAGTCCGCTCTTGTCGCAGAACTTACAGCCCTTCATTGATATCCCCTCTCCGATGCCGGATTGCGCAGGCCGAGATGGCTCGAGATCTGCGCGCGCTTTTCAAAGTCCCATTGGTTCGCCATCGCGGCAAACAGTCCACGTTCGTCAGCACTTCGTTTGATCAGGTCGTCCACCTCGGGATAGGCTTCCAGATCGGGATGGATTGTCATGCTGTGCTGCACGTACGCAATCAGGTCGACGCCATCAAGCTTGTGCCGGTCCTGTCCACGCTGCAGCAGGACATTGATCCTGCGCATAGCGTCCATGGATGCCGTGAAGCCGCCGGCACGCGCCAGCTCGTCGTGAACGGCATTCACAAGAACGATGCGGCCCAACGCCAAGGCTTCTTCCCTTGAGAAGGTCTCACTTCGTTCGTCGTCGATCTGCGGAGCGGCTTCGGTCACCCATCCCTTGCCGAGGGAGCAGTAAGTCCATTTCGTGATCGGTCCGTAGAGCGAGCGTTGTTTGCGAGGGCCGAGAATACGCAACAGATGCTGAAACACTCTCGGATCGTAGTAGCGGAACAGCGCCTTCGGTTCTCCTTCGACATGAAGGAGGAGTCTGCGACCAAGATGGCCCTGGGTCTCACCGAATGTCGCGCTGGTTGAGATCAGCCCCGATATCGCGGGTGCCACACCCGACGACGCCTCATAGCTATGGCGGTCTGCCAGCACCTTGCGTTGCGCATCGCTCAGGCCTCGCAGATCTATCAGCCATGGAAACAGGTGCCTCTGCTCGCCCATCGGTTCCAGCACCAGTGAACTGTGAGGCAGGCCATGCAAGTCGCTGTCGCTATCCAGGTTCAGCGGGTCGAGCAACAGACAGTCATGCCTATCCAGGTGTTCGAGAATCATGATTTGCCTCAGCTCACAGGCACAACGGCCTGTCCACTACTTGCGGCGTCGCGCATCCCGAACTCACAGACTGAGCTCTTGGCCAGCTTTGGCCACGCCACGGTCTCTGTCGAAGGGCCGGTGAAGCTATGCCCCGCGGCATGGGCGGTATTTGTTCCGCGCGTGAGGTGCGTGATTCCGCCGTCGTTGTAGCGTGTATGACTGCTACCGCCGCCAATCAGCAGTTCCTTCTTGGCCAGAATGCGGATGTTGTCGTCGGTGCTGATGATGTCGATGCCAAGCTTCGCGAAGAACTGCATGACATCGTTCTGCGCTTGCAAGGTGATCGGCCCCTTTGCAGCGAACAGCCGGATGCCTAGCAGATGCGCGCACAATGAGAACATGCCGCGAACACTCGCGAAGAATCCTTTGCCAGTATTCAGAGACAGATGCTCTCCCGTTGTGATCGTCGCGTGCCTGCTGCTGTGCAAGTGGGTATCGGTAGTGGCTGTAGCAACGATACCCGCCGCGCTGGCGACAACAATGTGAGGCTCTGCCAGCATACCGGACGGGCTTTCGTCTCCTTTGATCGCATCGTTCTGGCGCGCAATGGCCTTGGCAACACCATTTTGCTCATCGTGCTGCGCCTGAGCCTGAACAGAGGCTTGCTGAAGCTGCTCGGCAAGCGAAAGCGCTCCGCGCAGGCGATCCATTGCCTCGGACAGGTCTAGCGCGGCACCCTGCCCATGCGTGCGCAGTTCACTGGAGACCAATGTCCCCGCGCCTGATCGGAGCGCCATATGGCCGTCGGTCCGCAGCTCTGCGCCTTCTCCTCGGCGGTCCTTGCGACCGGCGTGATCGGGTACGCTCGTCAGATAACCCAGGTTGAGTTGGGAGAGCCGATGATCCGATGAGAGCTGACTCTGTATCTGGTCCTTCGTATCGTCCATCAACAGGTGATTGTGACGCTCTCCAAACAACTCCTTGCTTCGAATCCCCGACAGCGCGTGCTGCCCCGGCAGTGCCCACGGCGACATATTGAACTGGTTCGGCACCCGCCCGACGATCAGCGGGCAATCCGGATCGCCGTTGAGGAAGGCAACAATGACCTCCTGGCCGATACGCGGAATATGCATGGCGCCAAACTGATCGCCAGACCAGCCGTTGACGACACGAATCCACGGTGAAGAGTTCTCGTCGTGCTTCCCATAGCGGTCCCATTCAAACTGAATGTTCACGCTCCCGTGCTCATTGCACCAGATTTCCTGGTTCTTCGGCCCGGTCACGACCGCCCGCTGCAGGCCGGCGACGCGCGGCTTGCCGACCGTACGCGGCGGACGGAAGACTTCGTCGGTGGGATGGCCTTCAAAAGCCACGCGGCAGGCAAACCGCTGCCGGCTGCCGGACTCGCCGCCGACGTCCTCCAGGTCGAACGTCGTGCTGGTGACGAGGAACTCCCGGTTCAACGCGGGATTGCCGTGATTGCTCACCATGTAGGTGCAGCCCGGCGCCACGCCACGCAAGGCACCGACACCGCGCACGCGCCGGCCCCGGGCACGGCGCTCCTCCATGCGAATCCTCGCCCGCATCTCGCCTACCGCCGGCTCGACATAGTCGCCCGGGTACTCGTACCGCTCAAAGTCGGCAAAGCCGGTTTCGCGTGGCTGGCTGTTGTCGGTGGTCAGGTCCGCCCGCGGCTTGCGGAAGTCATAGTCATTCAGCGTGACCTTGCCCGTGCGCAAGCGGTTGACCGGATCGAGGCGCACCAGGTGTTCCTGATCCACCTTGAATCCTTGCGGATAGATGGGCAGCGTGTGATAGGCCTCACTGGGGAAAGTGCGATACGCTCCCGTTTCGGCAGCCAGGATCAGCCGATGGTGCCCGCCGTCATGCTCGAAGAAGTACGTGATGCCATATTCTTCGGTCAGGCGCTGGATGAAATGGGCATCGGTTTCCCCGCTCTGCACTTCCCAGACCAGCTTGGGGTAAATCGATACGTCAAGACGCTTCTCGACCGAGAACGGATAGTCCGCCAGGACCTCATCCAGGATCTCGATGACTGTCTTCTTCTGGAAGGGCTTGAAATCCGAAGTCTGTGTGGCGAGCCACAACCAGGGGCGCAGCGTGAACCGGTACAGGCGATTCTCCGCAGCGCCGCCAACCTGTTCGAGCTCCGAGATGACACCCGTGATCTCCCGATGCCCGGCACCAATGCCGCCCAGCAGGCCCGTGCCCATGCCATCGAGCTGGATCGTCACCGTCATCTCGCGCCCGATCATGTCATCGGGGTCCGCCTCGGCGAGGAACTGCTCGGCCGCTGGCGAGACCGGCCGCAGATCCACCTTGTAGGTAAACAGTTCGCTCAAACCTTCATGGCCGGAGAGCCGCACAAATTCCAGCTGCGGCTGCCCGAGCAGATCGGGGATGGCTGCACTGGAGACGCTGACTGTCCGGCGCCGTCTTGCCATGAGGTTCTCCACGTCATTTCGCGTGCGCATGAGTCATCTCTCAGGCCATTGGCCAGAAGTAAAGCGTTGAGCGGAACCCGTCGCTGCTATCCGCATCGGCCATGCCGGCGTAGCCCATGTCCTCGTCGCCGAGCTTGTTGCCACGCCACGTCATGCGACGCGTCGAAGCTTCCACCACACGATTCAGGTCACGCGACTCGAATGCCGAGGCCAGCCAGGCATTTCGCAGCAAGTCAACGTGCCCGCCGTCGTAGCCCGGCGTCTCGTCAAAGGAAATGATCCCCTGCTCGGCCCATGTCATCAGACCCCGCAGGTTCGTGACATCAAGCCGACGAGGGGCACCCAGGTAGGCCGGGCCGCTAAGCTGCTGGGCCAGGCGTGCCCGGCTGGTCTCGATCTTCATGCCCTTGTAGCGACCGAACAGAATCGGATCGCTGCCGTCCACATGGACGCCGCACTCAATCAGCGCAAGGCTCATTCGGATCGCGCAGGCGTTCTCACAGGCCGGATCGTCAACGCGGCTTTCCCAGCCAATCTGGCGGAACAAAGCCAGCCGGGACCGGCGCGGGGCGGCCTCGTCCCCGAGCTCGGGCTTCGGATAGGCATGCCAGAGGTCATCGAAGCGCAGTGAGAGAGCCATGTCCGTGGGTGGTCAGATTGGGTCAGCGATCCCGCCGGCTACGTCAAGCGTGGCCGGCGGGCACGGTCATGACAATCAGGCTTCCTTGTTGCCCTTGATGTCATAGCCCGCGGTCACGGCGCCGCCGCTGCCGCCCTGGGCGTTCTGCACCACGTACTCCTGCTTGATCTTGGAGAACGACAGGGAGACCTTCTCGCGCATGCGCAACTCGTCATCCACCGAACCCTTCGGGCTCACCTTGGTAACGACCACGTCCGTCATGGTGAGCTTCAGGTATTCGAGCGGATTGCCGCCGGCCTTGCGCACGACCAGCACCGCTTCGTTGATGTGCTTGCCGGTCAGGCAGTACTTCATCAGGTTGGGCGAAGCGCGATCGATGAAGTGGTCGAAGGACAGGTCCGACACGGTCGCCTTGCCGGCGCCGCCGCCGCTACCCGCGTGCATGGTGGACTGCTGCTCGATGCTCCAGTCCCAGGCCAGCACTTCGATTTCGTTCTTGTGCGAGGTGTCCTGCGACTCGCCGTCGATGCCATTGATCTTCAGGAAAATGTCCTGTGCCATTGAGAAACTCCTTCACGTTAAGACAGGTACTGCAGACAAGAGCCACAACAAGGCCCCCGCCCCAATGGGATCAGGGGCGGGGGTGCCTGATGTGGGACTACCGGTAGGTTTCAGGCCTCGGACGACGCTCAGGCGGCGTCCTTGACCGATGGCAGGCGCGCCACCAGTCGCAGCGACACCGTCAGGCCTTCGAGCTGGAAGTGCGGGCGCAGGAAGAACTTGGCGCTGTAGTAGCCGGGGTTGCCTTCCATTTCTTCGACGACCACTTCGGCGGCCGCGAGCGGACGGCGGGCCTTGGTCTCCTGCGAGGAGTTGGCCGGGTCGGCGTCAACGTAGTTCATGATCCATTCGTTGAGCCAGCGCTGCATGTCCTCGCGCTCCTTGAAGGCCCCGATCTTGTCGCGCACGATGCACTTCAGGTAGTGGGCGAAGCGTGAGCAGGCAAACAGGTACGGCAGCCGTGCCGACAGGTTGGCGTTGGCCGTCGCGTCGGCGTCGTAGTACTCGGCTGGCTTTTGCATCGACTGCGCGCCGATGAAGGCCGCATAGTCGGTGTTCTTGCGGTGGACCAGCGAGATAAAGCCGTTCTTCGATAACTCGGCTTCACGGCGATCGGAGATGGCGATTTCGGTCGGGCACTTCATGTCGAGGCCGCCATCGTCGGTCGGGAAGGTGTGGCACGGCAGGTTCTCCACCACACCACCGCTCTCCACGCCGCGAATCAGCGTGCACCAGCCGTACAGCTTGAACGAGCGGTTGATGTTCACCGCCATGGCGTAGGCGGCGTTGCTCCACACATACTTGCGGTGGTCGGCGCCGTCGGTGTCTTCCTCGAAGTCGAATTCATCAACCGGGTTGGTCTTGATGCCGTATGGCAAGCGCGACAGGAAGCGCGGCATGGCCAGCCCCACGTAGCGTGCGTCTTCCGAGTTGCGCAGGCTGTTCCACGGCGCGTATTCCAGGTTCTGGAAGATCTTGGACAGGTCGCGCGGGTTGGCCAGCTCCTGCCACGAGTCCATCTGCAGCACGGACGGCGATGCGCCGGCGATGAACGGCGCATGGGCGGCCGCCGAAATCTTGGCGAGCGAACCCAGCAGTTCCACGTCGGGCGGGGTGTGGTCGAAGTAGTAGTCGGCGACCAGGCAGCCGTACGGTTCGCCGCCGAGCTGGCCGTATTCCTCCTCGTAGATGCGCTTGAAGAACGGGCTCTGGTCCCAGCCGATACCCTTGTACCGGCGCAGCGTGCGACGCAGGTCCTCCTTGGACACATCCATCACGCGGATGCGCAGCTTGTCGTCGGTCTCGGTGTTCGAGACCAGGTGATGCAGGCCGCGCCAGGCCGACTCCAGTTTCTGGAAGTCCTGGTGGTGCAGGATCAGGTTGATCTGCTCGGAGAGCTTCGTGTCGATGGCGCCGATGATGGCTTCGATGCTCTTGTACGCATCGTCGCTCATGGTGAACGAACTGGCGAGCGCCTGCTCGGCCAGGGTCTTGACGGCGAGATCGACGGCTTCGCGGGCCTGGTCCGTCTTGGGCGAAAACTCGCGCCCGATCAGTGCGGCGAAGTCCGAATGCTCTACGGTCGCGAGGGCTTGCTGTTGCTTTTGTTGGGCGGATGCCATGGAGTCCTTGCTTGATGAGGTTGTTCAGGTTGGCAAGAAGCCGTTCCGGTCAGGACTGGGGCGCCTGGGCGTCGCCATCCGTAGCCTGGGGCTTGGGCGCCTTGGCGAGCGACTGCAGCAGCGCGGGGTCTTGCAGCAGTTGATTGATCAGCGATTCGGCGCCCGACTTGCCATCCATGTAGGTCTGCAGGTTCGCGAGTTGCGTGCGGGCTTCCAGCAATTGCCGCAGCGCATCGACCTTGCCGGCCACCGCCGCTGGCGAGAAGTCCTCGATGCTCTCGAACGTCATGTCGACCATCAGTTGGCCGCCGCCGGCCAGCGTATTGGGAACCGCGAACGCAACACGAGGCTTCATCGCCTTCATGCGCTCGTCGAAGTTGTCGATATCGATCTCGAGAAACTTGCGGTCGGCGACCGGCGGCAGCGGCTCCGCGGGCTTGCCCGACAGATCGGCCAGGACGCCCATCACGAAGGGCAACTCGATGCGCTTCTCCGAGCCATAGACCTCGACGTCGTACTCGATCTGCACGCGCGGCGCACGATTGCGCGCGATGAATTTCTGCGAACTGTTCACAACAGACATAGGTCTCCTCAACGGGTGACAAGAGGGGTTACAAGGACGTGCCGCACGGCGTCAGGCCGCTTCGGCTTCGGGATATTCCGGCCCAACAGCGTCGTGGCCGGCACGGTATTCGGTGTGATAGGTCAGTACGGGCGCATCTGGCTGCTCTGCCGCCAGCCGGATGTCGATCGCAGCCACCTGGCGCTTCTCCGATACCGCCGACAGCCACAGGCGAGCCAGTTGCGGCTGGACGACCTGCTCGATAAAGCTGATCAAGCGGCGAGCTCCGGTTTCGCCAACCGGGCAGCGCGCCACGATGAACTCGACCACGGCGTCGCCATAGGTGAGCGCAATGCCGTGCTGGTCGTGCATGCGTGCCACGACGCGGCCCAGGTGCAAGCGCACGATGCGGCCGAGGTGTTCGGCGGCAAGCGGCAGGTAGGGCACGATCACCAGGCGGCCGAGGAACGCCGCCGGAAAGACTTTGCGCAGCTCCGGCATCAGCGCGTCGCGCAGCGCCGCGGGCTCCGGCATCAGCGCCGGGTCTTCGCAGAGATTCGCCAGGAGATCCGAGCCAGCGTTGCTGGTCAGCAGCAGGATGGTGTTCTTGAAGTCGATGTGGCGCCCTTCGCCGTCTTCCATGTAGCCCTTGTCGAACACCTGATAGAAGACTTCGTGGACGTCGGAATGCGCCTTCTCGACCTCGTCAAGCAGCACCACGCTGCAGGGCCTGCGGCGCACCGCTTCGGTCAGCACGCCGCCTTCGCCGTAACCGACATAGCCCGGCGGTGCGCCCTTGAGGGTCGAAATGGTGTGCGGCTCCTGGAATTCGGAGAGGTTGATGGTGATGAGGTTCTGCTCGCCGCCATAGAGGGCATCGGCCAGCGCCAGGGCGGTCTCGGTCTTGCCGACGCCGGAAGGGCCCACCAGCAGGAACACGCCGACCGGCTTGCCGGGATCGCTCAATTGCGCGCGGGCGGTCTGGACACGCTCGCCGAGCTGGGCCAGCGCGTGGTCCTGGCCGACGACGCGAGTGCCAAGGGTCTGTGGCAACCGCATGACCGTGGCCACCTCGTCCGCGACCATGCGCCCAACCGGGATGCCCGTCCAGTCGGCGACAATGGCTGCGACCACGGCTTCGTCCACTTCCGTGTACACAAGCGGCGCATGCCCTTGCGCCGCACGAAGGTCGGCTTCGAGCTCAGCCAGAGACTGCTGAGCCTGCGCCGTGATCGCCGGCTCGATCGCCGGGCTTTGGACCAGCGCCTGCCGGCGTGCAACCAGGTCGCTCGCCAGGCTTCGTTCGCGCTCCCAGCGCGCTTCGGCCTGCGCCAGGCCGGCATCGATCTGCTCGCGCCGGGCATGTACGTCGGCCATCCGCGTGACATCGGCTTTGCCGAAGCCGGCTTCCTTGGCGAGCAGCGCACATTCGGCGCCGGCAGCGGCCAGTTGCTGGCGCAGGTGTTCGACTTCCGCCGGTGGGGCGTGCAGTGACAGCGCCACTCGGGCGCAAGCGGTGTCGAGCAGGCTGATGGCCTTGTCCGGCAACTGCCGGGAGGGGATATAACGATGGGAGAGCTTGACGGCGGCACGCACCGCTTCGTCGCGGATGAACACCCGGTGGTGCGCCTCGAAGGTGGCGACCAGCCCCCGCACCATGGCGACAGCCTTGGCTTCTTCTGGCTCCATCACCTGCAGGACCTGGAACCGGCGCGTGAGCGCCGGATCTTTCTCGATGTGGCGCTTGTATTCGCTCCAGGTGGTAGCACCAATCGTGCGCAGCGCGCCTCGCGCCAGCGCCGGCTTGAGCAGATTGGCAGCGTCGCCCGTGCCGGCCTGGCCGCCGGCGCCGACCAGCGTGTGGACTTCATCCACAAACAGGATCACCGGCGTCTGGGACCTGGCGGCTTCCTCCAGCACGCCTTTGAGCCGCGCCTCGAATTCACCTTTCATGCTGGCGCCGGCCAGCAGCGCCCCGACGTCGAGACTCAGGAGCCGGATGTCCTTCAAGCTCGGTGGCACCGTGCCCGCAGCGATGGCCTGGGCGAGCCCCTCGATAACGGCGGTCTTGCCAACCCCAGCCTCTCCCGTCAAGAGCGGATTGTTCTGGCGGCGGCGCAGCAGGATGTCCGTCATGGTGCGGATCTCGTGCTCGCGGCCAATCACCGGATCCAGCCGGCCGGCGCGGGCCTCCTCGGTCAGGTCGCGGCAGTACTGGCCAAGGGCAGACTTGCCGGAACCCGTGGGCGCCATGGCGCCGCTGGCCTCGCCAGGCGTGGCCGGTGCGAGGCCACTACCGTCGTAGGCCCCTTCCCGACTTTCGGGCGACTGCGCGACCAACGCGGACACGGCTTCGACCAAGTCATCGGCACGTACCTTCGCGAACTGATTCGAGATGCCCAGCACCGTACGGCGCAATTCCGGCGTCTTGAGCAGTGCGGTCAGCAGATAGGCGCCGCGCACGCGGTCATCGGCGAAGGCAAGTGTCGCGTAGACCCACGCCCTCTCCATGGCGGACTCGATCTGGAACGAGAAGTCGCTGATCGACGTGGCGCCGGCTGGCAGCAACCCCAGCGCGCACGTCAGGTCGGCTTCCAGGGCGGGCAGGTCGGCGCCGGCATGGCGCAGGATCCGCTGCAGGTCGCCATCGGGGGCCTGCAGCAACTGGTGCAGCCAATGCACAAGCTCCACGTACGGGTTGCCGCGGAGTTTGCAGAAGGCGGTCGCGCTTTCGATCGCCTTGAACAGGGTGGGATTGAGTCGGCCGAACAGCGCCTGACGCGAAATGTCCATTTGGTGCCTTGCTCTGTTTTTTGAATGATCGACGGCGCTTTCCCGATGGAGTTCTTGATTAACTCTTTTTTAGGATATGGCAAAAGCATTCGATGCGTAAACCCCTTGCGCGAATCATCACAGAGCGACTTCCTTGACCTGCCTTGGCCTGGATAGGACGCCTGATCGCCGTGGATCCTTGGTAGTCAAAAAGGTAGCCAAATACCAATACGTGCGCGTTTATCACGTCCAGCATGGAGGCGCAATCACTTGCGACGATCGCCAACAGAGGCATGACAAATTCGGAAATTTCCCAATATGAATTGCGAAAAATCTCGGCGTTTTGCAGGACATATCGGCGTTTTTATAGGAAACGTCCTAAAACAATTAGGACAAAAGATCCCTAATTCAAAGCCGTCGCGCAGACCGAAATTAATGACTTCCGTTTGCATTTTGTCTAGCCGTGATTTTCGATTATCATCGGGTCCATTCCTGAACCTATCACTAGCGAGGCAAGGTCATGAGCGACTCGCAGACCCTCCCGGCAGGGACCGGCGCCACCACCCCCGGATTCGACCGCGATAGCGATACGCCCTGGCCTTGGGATGCGCTCGGCGGGATGCACCCAGGCACGGCCGATCCGTTCTCGGTGCTGAGACCAGCCGCTGGCGAGCGCACAGCGCAAGCTGCTGCCCCCGATAGGACTGACGTGATCGAGCAGCTCAAACGCGAGGCCGAGGCGGCGCTGCGCGATCCCGACTACGTGAGCGCCCACCTGGAGGCCACCACTGGGGCGGCATCGGGTGTACCGGCGGAGATCGCTCGGAACCCGCTGCAGACGCTCGCACGCGAGGCCGACGATGCCCACAGCTTGATGGACATGCTTGCCACCGCCGGCCACATCAACGCCCTGATTGACTCCCCGCAGCCCCTGGATGACCACCCGCTCTTTGTGATCCCGCCCGCGCCGGACGTGCTCTGGCTCTTCGCAGGGGACATCGTGCCCACCAGGCGCCGTGACGTCGCCGCTCCCCTTACCCGCCGCGAACACCACCTCATCTCGATGGATAGCGCCTACCGCCCTGCACAAGCACAAGCACAAGCACAAACGCCGGAGCCCGATCATGGCGCTTGATACGCAAACCCCCGAAAGCACACTCGACACCGGGCTATCGTCGGTCCTGCGCCAAACCGGTTCGGCCACCGGCGCGCTCGCCGCAGCGGAAGGCCGGGTGCGCCTGCAGCCCGGCTCATTTGACTTCCGTTGGCAGCTATTCCAGTGGCTGTGCGTGGTTGGCGACTGGACGCGCGCGCTCCGGCAACTGCAGGTGGCCACGCAGCTCGCACCCGACTTTGCGCAAACCGCGCATGTCTACCGCGACTTGATCCGCGCGGAGGTGTTCCGGTGCGAGGTCTTCGCAGGCCGGCGCGCGCCCGGCTCCCTGCTGCCGGCCCCGGCCTGGATGTCCGGGCTGCACGTCGCGCTCGCACAAACCCAAGCCGGTGAAATCGCCGCCGCCGATAGCAGCCGCAACCGGGCACTGTCGGAGGTCCCGGCCTCGCCCGGCATGCACGACGGTGTGCGCTTCGCGTGGATCACCGACACCGACACGCGCCTGGGCCCGACCTGCGAAATCGTGGCTGCGGGCCGCTACGCCTGGCTGCCTTTTTCCCAGATGCACAAGCTTGAGCTGGCCGAGCCTGCCGGCTTGCTCGATCTGCTGTGGCGCCCGGCCACCGTGACGCTCGCCGACGGTGTAGTCAGCCGTGGCTTCATGCCGGTGCGCTACCCTGACTCTGCACAGGGTAGCGACGCCATCCGGCTCGCTCGCGAAACCAACTGGGCTGAAGTCGGCGAAACCGGTGTCATCGGATTCGGCCAGAAGACCTGGATGACGGATGCGGGCGATGTGGCCATGCTCGATGTGGCGACCCTCACTCTGGTAACCGGGCATGACTGACCACCGCCCACCGCGGGTACCACGCCGCCCGAATACGCAACTGCTGCCGACGCTCTTTGACCGGCTGCGCGACGACGCGCCCCAACGGCAGACCGAAAGCGCGAACGAATACACCGTCACGCGCGCCCAGATGCGCGAGATCATCCAGCGCGATCTCACCTATCTGCTCAATACCACCAACCGCGAGGATGAAATCGATCGCAAGCGCTATCGCGCTGCCGCTGCATCGACGATCAACTACGGGGTACCACCGGTCGCCGGCAGTTACCTGTCCGAGCGTAAGTGGAACGACATCGTCAACATCGTCAGGCGCGCCATCCTGGACTTCGAGCCCCGGCTCATTCCCGGCTCGCTGGACGTGAAGCCGCTTTTGAAAGAAGACGCGCCGCAGCGCTACAACACCCTGGTGTTCGAGA
Organism: Cupriavidus sp. PET2-C1; assembly: GCF_054515855.1. Classification (NCBI taxonomy): domain Bacteria; kingdom Pseudomonadati; phylum Pseudomonadota; class Betaproteobacteria; order Burkholderiales; family Burkholderiaceae; genus Cupriavidus; species Cupriavidus sp. PET2-C1. Next base: position 803,105 of record NZ_CM137259.1, on the reverse strand, counting down.
TCAAGGGCCTGATCCATATGGACCCGTACCCGATGGCATTCACTGCCCAAAGCTCGCTCGACCTGGAAACCAGCCGGATGAGCGTCCAATCGATTCACACCACCTGACGCCATGGATCCGCAACTGCTCGACTATTACAACCGCGAGCTCGTCTACATGCGCGAGCTGGCCGGGGAATTCGCCAATCAGCACCCGAAGGTGGCGAGGCGCCTGGGCATGCATGGCACCGAGGTGGCCGACCCCTATGTGGAACGCCTGATCGAGGCGTTCTGCTTTCTGTCGGCGCGCACCCAGATCAAGCTCGATGCGGAGTTTCCGCGCTTTACGCAGCGGCTGCTGGAGGTGGTCTACCCGAACTACGTGGCGCCGACGCCGTCGATTGCTGTCGCACAGTTCCGCCCCAGCCGGATCGAGGGCGATTTTGCCCGTGGCGTGGAGGTGCCGCGCGGCGCGCAGGTCGATGCCGCGCCGGCGCCGGGCGAGAAGACGGCCTGCCAATTCAGGACCACGCAACCGCTAACGCTGTGGCCGCTCGAAATCACCGAAGCCCGGCTCACCGGCATTCCACCGGACATTCGCGGGCTGGAGCGCTATGTGCCTGCCCACCTGACGGTACAGGGAGCGCTGCGCCTACGCCTGCGCTGCACGCGCGATGCCACCTTCGATCAATTGCCCGGCCTGGACCAGCTGCCAGTCTATCTGTGCGGGGACGACCAAATCGCCTCGCACCTGTTCGAGCTCTTGCACAGCGCCGGCGTCGCCACGCTGATTGGACAACCCGGCGCCATGAGCGAACGCCCCTACGCTGTGACAGAGGATGCCGTCAGCTATGTGGGCATGGGTCCGGGCGAGGGTGCGCTGCCGTTGCCGTGGAACAACTTCTTTGGGCACAACCTGTTGCATGAGTATTTCGCGTGCCCGCAACGCTTCTACTTCTTCGGTCTCAACAAGCTGGCACAAGGGTTCGGCCAGATGCACGGCAAGGAAGCCGAGATCGTCGTGTTGCTGTCAACGCCGCCTGGCAATCTGATCAGCCAGGTCGACCGGGACCAGTTCGCGCTCTTTTGCACACCGGTGGTCAATCTGTTCCCGAAACGCACCGATCGCATCGAGATCACACCCGGCCGCACCGACTTCCATTTGGTCGCCGACCGACAGCATCCGCTCGACTACGAAATCTACGCCGTCAAGCAGCTCTCCGGGCAGAAGTCCCAGCACAGTGCCAGCATCGCCTTTCAGCCGCTCTTTGCCACGCTGAACAGTGACGAGGGCAATCACGGCCGCTACTTTTCCCTGCGGCGCGAGCGCCGGCTGATCTCGGAGCAGGCTCGCAAGTACGGCACTCGCACCGCATACGTCGGTACCGAACTGTTCGTGTCGCTGGTGGACCAGCACGAGGCCCCTTACCCGGACACCTTGCGCTACCTGTCGGTGGAGTCACTGGTCACCAATCGCGACTTGCCCAATCTGGTACCGCGCAATGGCCTGCACGACCTGACCCCGGCGGCATCCATCCCCGTGGACGGGATCGGCCTGATCCGCGCGCCGTCGGCACCTCGGCCACCTTATGCGGACGGCGAAATGGCCTGGCGGCTGATTCGGCTATTGGGCTTCAACTACCTGTCGCTGACCGACCTGGAACATCGCTCAGGCGGCCAGGGTCTGCGTGACATGCTGCGGCTTTTCGTGGCGAGCGACGATCTGGCGCACCAGGCGCAGATCCAGAGCCTGATCGGCTCGAAGGTGGAGCCGGTCATGCGACGGCTGCCGGGCAACGGCCCTTTGATCTACGGCCGTGGTATCCAGTGCCAGCTTACCGTGGACGAAGGCGGCTTCTCCGGCATCAGCCCATACCTGTTTGGCGTGGTGCTGGAGCATTTCCTGGCGCGTCACGTGTCGGTCAACGTCTTCACGCAGACCGAACTGCACTCGATGCAACGCGGCCTGGTGCATCGTTGGCCCGTGCGCATGGGCGGCCGTAGCGCCGTGTAGCCATGTTCAAAGGACACGACGACAATGCGCCGCCAGCGCTAACGGCCGCGGCGCCGCCGGGAAGCTACGCCGGCCAGGCGCCGTGGAAGCTGAGCTTTCTTGGGCTCCTGCGGCATCTGTCTGCCCGGCACCCTGACTTGCCCCCGATCGGGCAAGCCAGCCGGCCGCGCGACGAGCCATTCCGGGCTGGCCAGCAGGCCGCGCTCACCTTCGCGCCCCGCGAGATCGCTCAGGTGCAGCCGCTGCCTGGCCGGCTCAAGGTGCAGTTGTTTGGTCTGGGCATGCTGGGGCCGAATGGGGCACTGCCGATCCACCTGACGGAGATCGTACGGGAGCGCAGTGAAACACACCGGGACAGCACCACCGCCGATTTTCTGGATCTGTTCCACCATCGCGCTTTCACGCAGTTCTACCGTGCCTGGGCAGGCTCGCAAGCCGCAGCGGGCCTCGATCGGCGCGACGACGAGGTGTTCTCCCGCTATATCGGTTGGCTGACGGGCAACGAAGCCGAAGAGATCGCGCACAGTCCCCTGCCCCCGCACGCGCGGCTCGCCGCCGGTGCGCATCAGGTGCGCGAAGCACGCAATCCCGATGGCATTGCGGCCACGCTCTCGCACTTCTTCGGGGTGTCCGTCAGGCTGGAAGAATATGTGCTGCACTGGATCGCCATCGATCCGGCCGAACACAGCCGCCTGGGGCGGCCGGGCGCCCCAAGCGTCATGGGGCAAGGCGCCATGCTTGGCGAGATGGTACCGGACCGGCAGCACAAGTTCCGCCTGGTAATCGGTCCGCTCGGGCTGCAGCAGTACCTGAACTTTACGCCCAACGGCCGGGACCTTCCGACGCTCATTGAATGGGTGCGCGCCTTCGTCGGCTATGAATTCGTTTGGGAAGCCGAGCTGCAGGTGATCCCTGACTCTGCGCCACCTGCCATCCTGGGCTCACAGGAACGCCTGGGCTGGTCTACATGGCTGGGCGAACCGGATCGCAGCCGCGCCATCACCGGCATGGTGTTCGAGCCCGAACACTACGCGACACATTGACCATGAAAGCCAAAACCAAGCCCGTACCGGCGCCAAGACCTGAATTTCCCTTCCCGGAGCTGCTGGAACCGGTCTCTCCCGACAGGCCATGCGGCGATGACCTGGAGTACGACCCTGAATTCGTCATGCTTCTGGCCAAGGCCGCTCCGAGGGCGGACGCACAGTACGGCGACTTCGTCAGTGAGCCGGAAGCCTGCAACTGGGCCGAGCTGGAGCGCGACTGCCGGCGCCTGCTCTTGCGAACGCGCGACATCCGCATTTTGGTGCTGCTGCTGCGGTGCCGTATTCGGCTAGCCCAGACGGCCGGGCTGAGAGACGGCCTCGATGCGCTGGCGCAACTGCTGACGAAATGGCCGGATGCGATCCATCCGCAGTTGATGGTCGATGGCGAAGCCGATCCTGCCATGCGCGCCAACGCACTGGCCGCACTGGCCGACCCGGAAGGGCTGATGCGGGACGTGCGGGCGTTGACGATCACGGGCAATGCCGCGCTTCGGCTGCAGGTCCGGGACGTCGAGCGTTCGCTCGGTGTGCCACGGCCCGTGGACGCCCCGGCGCCGGAATCGGTGCGCCTGCAATTGCAGGATTTGCGCCAGCAGCACAGCCCCGCCCTCCTCGCAGTGGACGAAGCCGCAGGATATGCCGCTGCCATCGACGGCTGGGCGAAAGCCCACCTCCAGAACGACCGCCCTGACCTGAGCCCGCTGCTCAAGCTACTCGGCACGATGACGGGTAATGTCGCGGCCACCGCCGCACCGCGGCCCGATTTGAGCATCGCGGCCTCGACAGGCGACGGTGCCGCAGGTGGTCTTTCCCCTGTAGCGACCACCGAGCATGCAGGCGCCGACATGCCGCGGGACCGCGATGCCGCCTTGGCCGGCGTCCGCACCGCTCGTCAATGGTTCGAACTACATGAACCCAGCAGCCCCGTAGCGCTACTGCTCAGGCAAGCCGAGCGGCTGACTGGCAAGCGCTTCGATGAAGTGTTCCAGGCAATCCCCGCCGAGCTGGTGGAGCGCTGGGCGCAGGACAATTCGTGATCTTCCAAGCGTTCGGGGAGCGCATCGTCCCATGCATTTTTAAGTAAGCTCGGAGACACCAGAACGTATTGTCTCGAGCGACTGCCGCGGTCGCCGGCGTGGGTAGCGCCGCCATCGCTGGCGCGGGTCCGCCATCGAGACAAAAAAAGCCCCTGAATCCAGGGGCCATTTTTCAACGTCTTGTGCCGAAGCAACCGCTGAATCAACCAGCGAAGTTCTTGCTGGCGAAGTCCCAGTTCACGACGTTCCAGAATGCCTCGACATACTTCGGGCGGGCATTGCGGTAGTCGATGTAGTAAGCGTGTTCCCACACGTCGCAGGTCAGCAGCGGCTTGGCATCGGTGGTCAGCGGGGTAGCGGCGTTGGAGGTCGAGACCAGGTCCAGCGAACCGTCGGCCTTCTTCACCAGCCAGGCCCAGCCCGAGCCGAAGGTGCCGACCGCGGTCTTGGTGAATTCTTCCTTGAACTTGTCGAAGGAGCCGAACTTGGCGTTGATGGCATCCGCCAGCGCGCCGGTCGGTTGGCCGCCGCCGTTGGGCTTGAGCGAGTCCCAGTAGAAGGTGTGGTTCCACACCTGGGCAGCGTTGTTGAAGATCCCGCCGGAGGACTTCTTGACGATGTCTTCGAGCGTCGAGTTTTCGAACTCGGTGCCCTTGATCAGGTTGTTCAGGTTAGTGACGTAGGTCTGGTGATGCTTGTCGTGGTGGAACTCCAGGGTCTCCTTGGAGATGTGCGGAGCGAGCGCATCATGAGTGTAAGGCAGCGGGGGGAGAGTATGTTCCATTGTTCTGTCTCTTTCTGTGGGGTTGAAGATCAGGAATTGTCGATTGTAGGGGACTTGCCATACCCGCGCAAACGCGGCAGACAAAGCCCCTTCGACCATATTAGTTTGATCGATATGCAAGCGCTGTCGGCGGCCCGCCGACGCGCGCCGGGCTTAGAGTTCCGCCAGCCGGGGCTGGACGCTGGCGAGGCTGGCATCGGCCACGCCTTCGGCCAGGTGGACTTCGATCACGGCGCCCGCGCGCAGCTCCAACGGCGAGCGCAGGGCGTGTCCGCGCTGGTCCAGCAGCACCGCGTAGCCGCGCTCCAGGGTGCGCTGCGGCGCCAGCACCTCGAGCGTGCCGGCGGCGCGCTGCCAGCGCTGCCCGGCGCGCTCAACCTGGCGCTGCGAGGCGTCGCGCAGGCGCAGCGCGGTGCGGCGCAACTCGGCCTGGGCCTGGGCCAGGTCGGGACGGCCGGCAGCCCAGCGCATGGCCAGCACCTGCTGGCGGTGCCGTTGGCCGGCCACGGTATCGCGCAACGCGGCGCGCAGGTGACGCATGAGGTTGTCGACCTGCAGGCGGCGCTCCTGCAGCTGCGCTTGCGGGCTGCGCAGGCGGCGCGCCAGCCAGTCAAGGTTCTGGGCGCGCCGGTCGAGCTGGCGCTGCATGCACTGGGCCAGCGCGTCGCGCGCGCGGCTGGCTTGCAGCAGCATATGGCTGCGGTCCGGGCTGACCAGCTCGGCGGCGCCGGTGGGCGTGGGCGCGCGCACGTCGGCGACGAAGTCGGCGATGGTGAAATCGGTCTCGTGGCCCACGCCGGAAACCACCGGCACGGCGCAGCGCGCAATGGCCTGCGCCACACTCTCCTCATTGAACGACCACAGGTCCTCGATGCTGCCGCCGCCGCGGCACAGGATCAGCACATCGCATTCGTTGCGCTCGCTGGCGGTGTCGATCATGGCGGCGATCTTCGCCGAGGCGCCGGCGCCCTGTACCGGCACCGGGTAAACCACGACGGGCACATGCGGCGCGCGCCGGCGCAGGGTGCTGATCACGTCGCGCAAGGCCGCCGCCTGCAGCGAGGTGATCACGCCGATGGTGCGGGCGTGAACCGGCAGCGGCCGCTTGCGCTCCGGCGCGAACAGCCCGGCCTGCGAGAGCTTTTCCTTCAGGCGCAGGAATGCCTCGTACAGATTGCCAAGGCCGGCGCGGCGCATGCCTTCCACGCCCAGTTGCAACTCGCCGCGCGCCTCATACATGGATACGAGCGCCCGTACCTCGACCGCCTCGCCCTCGCGCGGCGTGAAGTCGACATGCTGGTTGCGCCCGCGGAACATCACGCAGCGAATCTGGGCGCGCGCGTCCTTGAGCGAGAAATACCAGTGGCCGCTGGCGGCGCGTGTGAAATTTGAGATTTCGCCCCGGACCCAGGTCAGCGGGAAACTACGTTCCAGTACCTGGGCGATCGCGTGGTTCAGCTCTCCGACGGGAATCGCCTCACGCGCCCCGGGAGGGGCCATCGGCTGGGTTTCACGCGAAAAGTTCAACGGTTCTGACATGGCGCACGGCCGGGCAAGCGGCGTGGAATTGACATGTCCACAGCATAACTGGTCTGTCAAGTCTCTTGGAGTGGGGGAGGCAATAACCCCGCAAAGCCGCGTGACTTGACACAAGCCTTTGATTCTTATGCGCTTTCAGCTGTCTTATTTTTTAGGCAATGTAAGCAAACCCCTTATGCGTCAAACACTTACCGGCTGCACCCCAGGCTTGTTCACAAAGTTATCCACAGGAACTCTGGACAACCTTGGATAGAACGCGCTGCCTGTGGAAAACTATTTCCTGCCCGCCGGAGGTGCTCATCCGGCGGGCAAAAGAGATCGCGAGGCCTCCTTAGCATGGCATGGCAGGGCGATGTCCCGAGCCTGAGCACGGGGACTGGAAAACACCGTGCAAATGGCTATTGCCCATTTTTTAATCAGCATGTATGAAACGCTGTTCAATCAATGACTTAAGTGGCTTCTCAGATAGTTTTCCACAACCCGTCCACAAGACTGTCCCGGCGGAATGTGGAAAGTGAGAGACATGCCGGGATTTTTTCCTTCACGGGGCGTTGGAGGCCCTCGAGAAGCCCATCTGGCGTGCCCTGCACATTATTTAGGCACTATGTATACTCACCTTTCCAATCAATGACTTAGCCTTCTTTTCAGGCGTCTGTCCACAAACGGTCCACAGCACTGTCCTGTTTTAATGTGGATAGAGCGGACCCCGGTTTTGCGCGGTTCGCGCGTGCCCGAAGGATGCCTGCGCCACTCGCCGCCTGCCCGCTTTTTAGGCGACTCACAATTTTTCCTTATCAATCAGTGACTTGACCGCCTTGTCAGCCCTCTGTCCACAATTCATCCACAGCGCTGTCCCTGTTCCATGTGGACATCCCGGCAGTCGCCGCCTCCAGCGCCTCGCGCGCACGATGCGCGGCAGACACACCGCGATGCTGCGTCTTGCCCCGCCCGGTGCTGCGGGTTAGAGTGGCGCCTGATTTTTTCGAACATTTTCGAACATAGCCAGCGCGCGCACGGCCGCGGCGCCTGGCATGAGCACACAAGCCGTTGACTCGGGGTTCCACGTGTTTTCCATCATTCAAGCTGCCGGCTGGCCGATCTGGCCGTTGTTGCTCGCCTCGGTCATCGCCCTGGCGCTGATCGTCGAGCGTTTCCTCAGCCTGAAGCGCAGCAAGGTGCTGCCGCCCAAGCTCTACGACGAAGCCCTGTCGGTGGCGCACCAGCGCCGCGCCACGCCGGAGGTGGTCAACACGCTGGAGCAGAACTCCCCGCTGGGCCGCGTGCTGGCCGCTGGCCTGCGCCATGTGGTGCTGCAGCCGCATACATCCCGCGATGCCGCCAAGGAAGTGGTCGAGGAAGCCGGGCGCGCCGTGGCGCACGAGCTGGAGCGCTACCTGAATGCACTGGGCACGATCGCCTCGGTAGCGCCGCTGATGGGCCTCCTGGGCACCGTGATCGGCATGATCGAGATCTTCGGCAGCCAGGGTGGCGCCGGCGCCAGCCCCGAGCAGCTGGCACATGGCATCTCGGTGGCGCTCTATAACACCGCCTTCGGCCTGATCATCGCGATTCCGGCACTGATCTTCTGGCGCTACTTCCGCCGGCGCGTGGACGACTACGTGGCCGAGCTGGAATTCCGCGCCACCGCCTTCCTGGACGCCATCCTGCCGCAGCGCCGCGCCTGATACGCCATGCACTTCCGATCCCGCCAGCGGCGTGAAGAACCGGAGATCAACCTCATCCCGTTGATCGACGTCCTGCTCGTGATCCTGATCTTCCTGATGATCACGACCACGTACTCGCGCTATACCGAGCTGCAGATCCAGCTGCCGACCGCCGACGCCGAAAAGGCGCAGCAGCGCCCCGGCGAGATCGTGGTATCCGTATCCGCCAAGGGCGTCTATTCGATCAACAAGCAGGTCATGGACCAGCAGGACGTGACCAGCCTGGCCCAGCGCCTGCGCGAGGTAGCCGGCCCGGCCGATGGCCAGCCGCCCGTGCTGATCGTCAATGCGGATGCGCAAGCCACGCATCAGTCCGTGATCAACGTCATGGAAGCCGCCCGCCTGGCCGGGCTGCCCCGCCTGACCTTCGCCACGCAGAGCTCGCAGGCGCGCTGAGCGGCCCGGCGCGGGGACGCAATCCCGCGCTTGCGAGCCGCACCTTGCGGCGGGCGCCGCAAGGTGCCCATAATGACTGGGTGGCTCGCCTGCGCTGCCCCGCGATGACGCAATGACGCAATGACGCAATGAAGCGATCGTGCCGGCGTGCCGTGCTACCGTCCCCGGCCCCACCCCTGCCCTTTTCAACGCAGCATTACCGCCCAGCCCTGCCTACCACGCCCATGCCCGCTCCCCGCAACGCCCTTGCCGACTTCGTGACCGCCCAGTGGCAGCGCCGCGGCTGGTTCGCCTGGCTGATGCTGCCGCTGTCGTGGGTGTTCGGCCTGGTCAGCGGCTGGCGGCGCCTGGCATACCGGCGCGGCTGGTACCACTCGACGCGCTTGCCGATGCCGGTGGTGGTGGTCGGCAACGTGACCGTGGGCGGCACCGGCAAAACCCCCGCGGTGATCGCGCTGGCCCATGCACTGGCGGAGTCCGGCCTGCGCCCGGGCGTGGTCTCGCGCGGTTACGGCGTCAAGCTCAAGCATCCGCGCCGGGTCAAGCCCACCTCGCAGGCCAAGGACGTGGGCGACGAGCCGCTCTTGATCGCGCGCGCCACCGACGTGCCGGTCTGGGTCTTCCCCGACCGGGCGCTGTGCGCGCAGACCATGCTGGTCTCGCATCCCGGCGTCAACGTGCTGCTGCTCGACGATGGCCTGCAGCACTACAAGCTGCAACGCGACTTCGAGATCGTGATGTTCGATTCGCGCATGGGCGGCAACGGCCTGCTGCTGCCGGCGGGCCCGCTGCGCGAATCGCTCTCGCGGCATCGCGACGCCACCCTGATCAACGACCCGGACTTCCGCCCCAGCCCGGGCCAGCCGGATGTCTACGGCATGCGCCTGGTGCTGGACGACGCCTGGCAACTGGCCGACCCGACCATGGCCAAGCCGCTGTCGGCGTTTGCCGGGCAGCGCGTGCTGGCCGCCGCCGGCATCGGCAACCCCGAGCGCTTCTTCGCCAGCCTGCGCGCAGCCGGCCTCGCGCCGCAGACCATGCCCCTGCCGGACCACTACGACTTCGCCGAAAACCCGTTCGCCGGCGACCCTGCCGCGCAAGCGGCCGATGCGATCCTGATCACCGAGAAGGATGCCGTAAAATGCGAGCGCCTCAGTGACCCGCTGGACCCGCGGATCTGGGTCGTCCCCACCACGCCCGTGATCGACGCGGGCCTGATCGAAAAAATTCGCCGCGCCGTCGCCGCGCATGCCCAGGCCGCTCCCACAGCGCCGGGCGCCGCGACCGCCGCCGGCCACACCAAGGAAACGCAAGATGGACAACCGGCTGCTTGAAATCCTGGTCTGCCCGCTGTGCAAGAGCAAGCTGGAACATGACCGCGCCGCCCAGGAACTGATCTGCCAGGTCGACAAACTGGCCTATCCGATCCGCGATGGCATTCCCATCATGCTGGCCGATGAGGCGCGCCAGACCGTGCCGGGCCGGCTGGTCTCGCCGGAATAAGCGGCTCGCACCATGTCGCTGCCCGCTTTTACCGTCGTCATTCCGGCGCGCCTGGCCTCCACCCGGCTGCCCAACAAGCCGCTGGCCGATATCGGCGGCAAGCCCATGATCGTGCGCGTGGCCGAGCGCGCCCATGCCTCGTCGGCGCAGCGCACGGTGGTCGCCACCGACGCGCCCGAAGTGGCGGCAGCCTGCGCGGCGCATGGCATCGAAGCCGTGATCACGCGTGCCGACCACCCCTCGGGCACCGACCGCCTGGCCGAAGTGGCCACATTGCTGGGCCTGCCGGACGACGCCATCGTGGTCAATGTGCAGGGCGATGAGCCGCTGATCGAGCCCAGCCTGATCGACGAAGTGGCGCTGCACCTGGCGCACCATGCCGATTGCGCCATCGCCACCGCCGCGCATCCGATCAGCGAGATTGCCGAGGTGTTCAACCCCAATGTGGTGAAAGTCGTGTGCGATGCCGCCGGCCGCGCGCTGTATTTCTCCCGCGCGCCGATCCCCTGGGCCCGCGACGCCTGGGCCGGCGTGCCGGCCGCGGCGGCAGCCAATGCCCAGGTGGCCTTGCCAGCCATGCCGGTATTGCGCCACATTGGCCTGTATGCTTACCGCGCCGGATTCCTGCGGCGCTTTCCCACGCTGGCGCTGTCGCCGGTGGAGCAGACGGAAGCCCTGGAGCAGCTGCGTGCGATGTGGCATGGCGAGCGCATCGGCGTGCTGGAAACAGCAGCAGTGCCCGCGCCGGGCGTCGACACGCAGGCCGACCTGGATCGTGTGCGTGCGCTGTGGGCGCAGGCCATGGCACAGGAAGGCCCCTGAGCGCACTTGGCGATGGCCGCCGGCTGCGGTGGTCGTCGCATGACTTACGACATAAGTCATGACAGATGTCACCGTAGCGGCAAGCCGATTTCGCGCCGCATCATGGCATAATGCTTGACGATACAGAGCCGTCGGGCGCCCGGGCGCCCGGCCAAGGCTCGGTGGGGAGATGAAAAGTGAGCCCGATCGGTACCAGCCCGCCGCCAGCGGCAGAGGCGTCAGCGTGCCGGCCGTCAACAGACCAGACTCCGACCTGAGGCGCGCCGTCCCGACGGCGTTGGTAAGCCTCGCGTCAAGTTTCGGCGTTACCCTCCTTCCATTCCCCCTGCCATACAAGATTTAAAACTCTGAGGACCCGTAATGCGTTTGATCCTGTTGGGCGCGCCTGGCGCCGGCAAAGGCACGCAAGCCCAGTTCATCTGCGAGAAGTTCGGCATCCCCCAAATCTCCACTGGCGACATGCTGCGCGCCGCGGTGAAGGCTGGCACGCCGCTAGGCGTGGCCGCCAAGAAGGTGATGGACGCAGGTGGCCTGGTGTCGGATGACATCATCATCGGCCTGGTCAAGGACCGCCTGCAGGCGGCCGATTGCAAGGACGGCTATCTGTTCGATGGCTTCCCGCGCACCATTCCGCAGGCCGAGGCCATGAAGGAAGCAGGCGTGGCGATCGACTACGTGCTGGAAATCGACGTGCCGTTCGATGCCATCATCGAGCGCATGAGCGGGCGCCGCGTGCACGTGGCATCGGGCCGCACCTATCACGTCAAGTACAACCCGCCCAAGGTGGAAGGCGTGGACGACACCACCGGCGAGGCGCTGATCCAGCGCGACGACGACAAGGAAGAGACCGTCAAGAAGCGCCTCGACGTCTACTCCCAACAGACCCGTCCGCTGGTGGATTACTACTCCAAGTGGGCCGCCAATGGCGACGCCGCCGCCAAGGTGGCACCGCCGCAGTACCGCAAGATCGCGGGCGTTGGCAGCGTGGAAGATATCACTTCGCGTGTGTTCGAAGCACTGAAGTAAGCCGCGCGCATCCGGCGCTGCAGGTGAAAAAGGCGACCCTCGGGTCGCCTTTTTTATTGCCGCCGCCATCCGCGGAGATTGCATCGCCGAATTGACGCTGAATTGACGTTTACGTAAACGTTATGCCAACATGCCGTATCTGCAGCGCCAGAAAACCAAAAGACCACACATCCAAGCGAGGAAGACAACGATGGAAATCCGCGACAACGTATTTATCGTCACCGGCGGCGCCTCCGGGCTCGGCGAGGGCAGCGCCCGCATGCTCGCCGCCGCAGGCGGCAAGGTTGTGATCGCCGACCTCAACGAAGCCGCCGGCACCGCGCTGGCCGCCGAGCTGGGCGGGAAGTTCGTGCGCTGCGACGTCAGCAGCGAAGCCGACGGGCAGGCCACCGTGGCGGCCGCCACCGCGCTGGGCCGCCTGGCAGGCCTGGTCAATTGCGCCGGCATCGCCACCGCCAACAAGACGGTGGGCAAGAACGGCCCGCACCCGCTCGACGCCTTTGACAAGACCATCCGCGTCAACCTGATCGGCACCTTCAACATGATCCGGCTGGCTGCCGCAGCCATGGTGCAGAACACACCCGACGCGGAAGGCGAGCGTGGCGTGATCGTCAATACGGCATCGGTGGCGGCCTTCGACGGCCAGATCGGGCAGGCCGCCTACGCGGCCTCCAAGGGTGGCGTGGTCGCCATGACGCTGGCCATCGCGCGCGACCTGTCGCGCGACGGCGTGCGCTGCATGACGATTGCGCCGGGGCTGTTCGAGACGCCGATGCTGCTGGGCATGCCGCAGGAGGTGCAGGACGCGCTGGGCAAAATGGTGCCGTTCCCGCCGCGCCTGGGCCGCCCGGCCGAGTATGCGAAGCTGGTGGGATCCATCATTGCCAACCCCATGCTCAACGGCGAAGTGATCCGGCTCGACGGCGCCATCCGCATGCAGCCGAAGTAACGCCGTCCCGGCCGTTGCCGGCCGCCCTTCACGCCGGCATCAGCATCACCAGCGTCAGGCCCGGCGCGGCGGCCGGCACCAGCGTGAGCTGCTCGAAATGCAGCAGCCCGCGCAACGGATGCCGAAAGCCGCGCCGCCCGCCCTGCCGCTCTTCGACATCCTGCGAGAGCCAGTCGGCGCGGAACACCGGGCTCTGGGCAATCAGCCCCTCCACCAGCGCGCGCATCGGCGGATCGTCGGCATGGCGGATGCTGTGCGCGCGAAACTCCGACACCAGCCGTGCCGCCCGGTGCGGCCAGTCCTCCACCAATGCCTGCAAACCCGGCGACAAGAACATGCTGCGCAGCAGGTTGCGGTCTTCGCTGGCGGGATCGAGCCAGCCCACGAACAGGTCGGCGGCGGCGGCATTCCAAGCCAGCGCGCTCCATTGCCGGTCCAGCAGATAGGCCGGGCCGTTGATGGCTTCCACGCTGGCGAGGACGGCTGCGGGCGCGTGTTCGTCCTGCGCCTGCATAGGGTCGCGCCGGCCAGCCAGCTCGAACAGGTAGGCCCGTTCCGCGCGCGACAGCCGCAGCGCGCCAGCCAGGCTGGCCAGCGCGCGGGCCGACAGCGCCACCGGCCTGCCCTGCTCCAGCCACGTCACCCAGGTAGCGCTCAGGCCCGCGAGCTGCGCCAGCTCCTCGCGCCGCAAGCCCGGCGTGCGCCGCCGCCGGCCGGGGGCCAGGCCAACTTCGGCCGGGGCCAAGCGCTCGCGGTGCGCCCGCAGGAAGCGGCCCAGCACGGCTTCGCGCGTGAGTTCGTGTGGCTTGGCGGGATCGGTTGGCGCGTATTCTGTCATGGAGGGCTGAGCAGGCGATGCAGGTAGCCAGGCAAAAGCTGGTGCGTTTTATACCAGGATAAAACCCTGACTTGTACCGGGAAAACAGGCTGCTACAGTACGTCGAACCCGCTACGCGAGCAAGTCCCCGCGTCACTCATCCCCCGGTCCCCGGTCACCAGAACCCACCAGCGGCCATTGCCGCCAGGAGAGCCTCATGCAACAACAAGAACTCGTTGCCGCCCAGTTCGGCGCCACCGCCAGCGCCTACCTCACCAGCGCGGTCCACGCCCAGGGCGCGGACTTGCAGCAGCTTGCACAGGAACTGGCGGCGCTGCCGGCGGCGCGGGTGCTCGACCTGGGTTGCGGCGCGGGCCACGCCAGCTTTGCCGCAGCGGGGGTTGCGGAGCAAGTGACGGCTTACGATCTGTCGGCGGAAATGCTGGCGGTAGTGGAAGGCGCGGCGCGCGACAAGGGGCTGGCGAATATCCGCACCCGCCAGGGCGCCGCGGAATCGCTGCCCTTCGACGACGCCAGCTTCGACGCGGTGATCTCGCGCATGAGCGCGCACCACTGGCGCAACGTGCCGGCGGCGCTGGCGGAAATGCACCGGGTGCTCAAGCCGGGCGGCAAGGTCGTGCTGATCGATATCGCCGGCTCGGACGACCCGCTGCCCGACACCTGGCTGCAATCGGTGGAGTTGCTGCGCGACCCGTCGCATATCCGCGACTACACCGGTACCGAGTGGAAAGCGATGCTGGAGGCTGCGGGCTTCACGGCCAGCGTGTCGCCCGCCTGGCACATCGAGCTGGAGTTCGCCACCTGGGTACAGCGCATGCGCACGCCGCCCGTGGCGGTGGCCGCCATCCAGCACCTGTGGCAACTGGCGCCGGCGGAAGTACGCGACCACTACCTGGTCAAGGCCGACGGCAGCTTTGCGCTGGAAGCGGTGATGGTCACGGCAACGCGCAGTTAAGCGGTTAAGCAGTTAAGCAGCTAAGCTGGGCGAGCGCGCGTCACTGCGGCATGGCCGGCTCGGCCGGCAATGGCAGGCTCTGCACCATTTGCCACACGGCGGCGGCCGAGGGCGATAAGGAGCGGTCTTCCCGGCAGACCATGACGATGCGCCGCTCCTCGCGCGGCGTGAGCGGCCGCCAGACCAGAGGGGATGCCGCGGGCAACGGCAGCGAGAACGAGGGCAGGACCGAAGCGCCGATGCCGGCCTCGACCATGCCGAACACGCTGGCCGAATGCCCCAGTTCCTGCACCACGCTGGGCGCCACGCCATGGCTGGCGAAAATGCGGTCGATCAAGGGCCGGCTGCCCGAGGCAAAATCCAGCAGCACCAGCGGCATGCCGTCCAGCGCGGACCACGGCACCGAGTCGGCATTGGCCAGCGGGTGATCACGCCGGCACACGAAGCAAAACGGATCGGTCGCCAGCGGCGCGATGGTCAAGCCTTCAGGCGCCAAAGGATCGATCAACACGCCAAAGTCCACGGCCCCCGCGCGGATCTGCTCAAGGCCATCGGCCTGCACGTTGTCGCGCACGCTGAGGCGAATATCCGGATACTGGCGCGCGCAAGTCGACACATACAGCGGCATCAGCCGCGCGGATATCGTGGGTGCACTGGCAATCACAACGCGGCCACGATAGCGCTCGCCAAGCTGGCGCGTTTCTTCCAGCGTATCGTCCAGCTGGCCAAGCAGGCGCTCGATTGCAGGCGCCAGGGCCTGCCCCGCGTCGGTCACCACCACCTCCCGCGTGGTGCGGTCGAGCAAGCGCACGCCAAGTGCCTCTTCCAGCTCGGCAACGCCCCGGCTGACCGCGGGCTGCGTCAGGCCAACAGCATCCGCGGCACGGCTGAAACTGCCATGCCCGACCACAGCGAGGAAGACCCGCAACTGGCGCAATGTGTAATTCATGCGTCTATGAGATGAATGGATGCGATAAATGAATTTGCATTCTAGGCGTCACTGACGTCCAATACTAGGCGAAACCCTAATCCAACCTTGCCGTCATGTCCGCCATCCTCTCACCCTTCAAGAAAATCTACGACCTGATCGACGGGTTCGTGCTCATCATGCTGAGCGCCATCGGCATCGCGCTGCTGGCCCCGCAAATCGGCGCCGGCGATGGCCCGCTGCACCTGGGCATGGTCACAAACCTGGGCGTGGCCCTGGTGTTCTTCCTGCACGGCGCCGCGCTGTCGCGCGACAAGCTGGTGGCCGGCGCGCGCCACTGGCGCCTGCATGCCTTCGTGCAGAGCTTCACCTACATCGTCTTCCCGGTGGTCGGGCTGGCGTTGATGTTCGGCCTGCGCAACATGCTGCCCGCCGAGCTGCTGCTGGGCGTGTTCTACCTGTGCGCGTTGCCGTCCACCGTGTCGTCGTCCGTGGCGATGACCTCGATGGCGCGCGGCAACGTGCCCGGCGCGATCTTCAATGCCACCATCTCGGGCCTGATCGGCATGGCCGTCACGCCACTGCTGATGGGGCTGGTGATCAGCGCCAGCGGCGCCTCGATGCCGCTGGGCAAGGCGCTGACCGGCGTGGCGCTGCAACTGCTGCTGCCGTTCGCGCTCGGCCAGCTGGCCCGCCCGCTGATCGGCAGCTGGCTGGCCAAGAAGAAGCAGATCACCAACAAGATCGACCGCGGCGTGATCGTGCTGATCGTGTACTCGTCGTTCTGCGACGCCACCGCCGCCGGCCTGTGGCACAAGTACAGCTGGGAAACCATCGGTGCCGTGATGGCGCTCGCCGCCGTGCTGCTGGTGGTGATCCTGGCCACCACCACCTTCACCGCGCGCCGCCTCGGCTTCTCGGTGGAAGACGAGATCACCGCGGTGTTCTGCGGCTCCAAGAAGAGCCTGGCCAACGGCATCCCGATGGCCAAGATCCTGTTTGCCGGCCACCCGGCGCTGGGCCTGCTGGTGCTGCCGCTGATGGTCTACCACCAGTTGCAACTGATCGTGTGCTCGGTGATTGCCTCGCGTTACGCCAGCCGCGACGCGCTGCCCGACGGGGCGACCGCCCGCGCCTGAGTGTCAGCGCGTCAGCGCGCTGCATGGCAAACGGCCGGCAACGATGTTGCCGGCCGTTTTGTTTTCAGGCGCCGTCTCTTACACCGACGGATTCTTCGCCAGCGGCGGATTGCGCGCGAAGTAGTTCTTGATGCCACGCAGGATGGCGTTGGCCAGTTGCTCCTGGTGGCTCTCGTCGTTGAGCTTGCGCTCTTCCTCGGGATTGCTGATGAAAGCGGTCTCGACCAGGATCGACGGGATGTCCGGCGCCTTCAGCACGGCAAAGCCCGCCTGCTCCACGCTGCCCTTGTGCAGCCGGTTGACGCCGCCGATCTCCGCCAGCACGGCCTTGCCCACCTGCAAGCTGTCGTTGATCTGCGCGGTAGTGGACAAGTCCAGCAGCACCCGCGCCACCTGGGCATCCTTGTTGCCCATGTTGGCGCCGCCGATCAGGTCGGAGGCGTTCTCCTTGTTGGCCATCCAGCGCGCCGCGGTGCTGGACGCGCCGCGCTCCGACAAGGCGAACACCGAGGCGCCCTTGGCTTCCGGCGAGAGGAAGGCATCGGCATGGATGGACACGAACAGGTCGGCCTGCACCCGGCGCGCCTTCTGCACGCGTACGTTGAGCGGCACGAAGAAGTCCGCGTCGCGCGTCATCATGGCGCGCATATTGGGCTGGGAATCGATCTTGGCGCGCAGCCGCTGCGCGATCTGCAGCACCACGTCTTTCTCGCGCGAGCCGGACGCGCCGGTGGCGCCGGGATCCTCGCCGCCATGGCCGGGATCGATCGCGACGGTCAGCAGGCGGCGCATCTTGAAGGAACGGTCCGCCGGTGGGTTGTTGGCAGGCAGGGCCGCAGGCGGGTTGTTCTGTGCCAGCGGCGGTGCCGATGGTGAGGATGGCGCGGGCGGCCTGGGCTTGACGGCTGCCATCGGCGGCAGGGCTGGCACCGGGTTGGCGCCCTTGTCCTCGAACTTGCGCACCAGTGCGCCAATGGCGTCTTCCTCGCCGGAGGCAGGCGCGCCGGACACGCCGTCCGCGCCGGCCGGGGGCTGCGTGGCGGCAAACCTGCGCTGCTTGTCCTCGGTGTCGCGCACCAGCGTCCACAACGGATCCGGCGGGTTGACGGGGTACAGGTCAAACACCAGGCGGTTGCGGTAGCTGCCGATCGGCGCCAGCGTGAACACCTGCGGCGAGACGTTTTCCTTCAGGTCGAACACCAGCCGCACCACGCGCGGCCGGTTCTGGCCCACGCGCACGGTCTGGATATAGGGATCGTTGGAGGTGATCTTGGCCACCAGCTCGCGCAGGGTGGGCGAGAGATCGAGGCCATCGATGTCCACCACCAGCCGGTCGGGGCCGTGGATCATCTGGTGGACGGCGGCTAGCGGCTCATCGGATTCGATGGTGACGCGGGTGTATTCCTCGGCGGGCCAGACCCGCACCGCGACGATGCCGGCGCCAAAGGCGATCTGCGGCCCGGCCAGCGTGAGCACCACGCTGCCGGCGCCGGCCTTGAGGCACTGCGCCAGCCATTTGCGGCGGGCCAGCTGGATATCGTCGGGTCGGTCGGTGGCGAGTCGCTTGATCAGCATGCGCAAAGCAGGATAAGTCCAGTCTGAGTATAGGCACGAAGCGTGACGATACGGCGTTCGGCCGCGTCGTCGGCATCGCTGATGTCCGATTGGAGCAACAAGTGAAGGTCCGGTTCCCCAAGCAAACGCCCGGCTTTCTCCGGCCACTCCACCAGGCTCACGGCCGGTTCGGCAAAACAATCACGAAAACCGGCATCGGCCCACTCCTCCGGATCGGCGAAGCGGTACAGGTCAAAGTGGTAGGCGGTCAGCGGCGAGCCATCGGCGCGCGTGACCGAATACGGCTCGCACAATGTGTAGGTGGGGCTGCGCACCTTGCCCGCGTGGCCTAGCGCACGCAGGATGGCGCGCGACAGCGTGGTCTTGCCGGCGCCAAGGTCACCCGAGAGCTGCAGGTGCACGGTCTGGGGCGGCAGCTTGCGCACGGCCTCGGCCAGCGCCGCGCCCAGCCGGGCGGTGGCCGCTTCGTCGGGCAGATTGAGTGTGCGTTCTTGGAGCAGGGGCATTGCGTACAATTCGGGAATGATCGACCGAGCAGCCCAGGCGCCAACCGCCTCGCCCCCTCCTGCCAGCAGCGCCGCCCACGGGGCAGCGCCTGGCCTTGCGCCGCCCCTGGCTTCGTCCGTTGTGCATGCAGGCACGGACGCCGCCGGGCTGGAGGCGCTGGTGGGCTCGATCCGGGCCTGGGGCACGGAGCTCGGCTTCGATGCGATCAGCATTGCCGACGTGGATCTGAGCCGGGCTGAAGCAGGATTGTTGGCGTGGCTGGCGCAGGGCTACCACGGCGACATGGATTATATGGCGAACCACGGCTTGCGGCGCGCCCGTCCCGCCGAACTCGTGCCCGGCACGGTGCGCGCCATCGTGGCACGCATGCCGTACCTGCCCGCCGCGAGCCCGCACGACTGGCGCGCCCATGAACTTGCCCGGCTCGACGACCCCGCCACCGCCGTGGTCTCGCTTTACGCGCGGGGCCGCGATTATCACAAAGTGCTGCGCAACCGGCTGCAGCAGCTCGCCAGCCGCATAGAAGCCGCCATCGGCCCGTTCGGCTATCGCGTCTTCACCGACTCGGCGCCGGTGATGGAGGTGGCGCTGGCCGCCCAGGGCGGGCTGGGCTGGCGCGGCAAGCACACGCTGCTGCTCGACCGCGATGGCGGCTCGATGTTCTTCCTTGGCGAAATCCTGGTCGATGTGCCCTTCCCCGCCGACGCGCCGGAATCTGGCCACTGCGGCCATTGCCGCCGCTGCATCGATATCTGCCCGACCCAGGCCATCCTGGAGCCCTACCGGATCGACGCGCGCCGCTGCATCTCCTACCTGACCATCGAGCACAAGGGCGCCATCCCCGAGGCACTGCGCGCGCCGATGGGCAACCGCGTGTATGGCTGCGACGACTGCCAGCTGGCTTGCCCGTGGAACAAGTTCGCCCACCGCGCCACGCTGCCGGACTTCGACGTGCGCAATGGCTTCGACGCGCCCGACATGGCCGAGCTGTTCGGGTGGACGGAGGCGGAATTCAACCAGCGGCTGGAAGGCAGCCCGATCCGCCGCATCGGCCATGAACGCTGGCTGCGCAACCTGGCGGTGGGGCTGGGCAACAGCCTGCGCGCGGCCTTCGCCAGCGGCGACACGGCGCTGTGCGCGCGCATCCGCGCGGCGCTCGTCGCGCGCCAGGCCGAGGCCAGCCCGCTGGTGCGCGAGCATATCGACTGGGCGCTGGCCCAAGCGCCCGCTAACTGACGAGCTAACTGACGGGCTAACTGACGAGAGACAGCCAGAACGGTGTGGTGACGATGGCCGCCACGGTCATGACCGAGATCGTCGCCGCTACCATCGGGCCGTTGCCGCCCATGCGCACGGCCAGGATGTAGGCGCTCGACGCGGTCGGCAGCGAGGCGAACAGCACCGCGATCTGCGACTGCAGCTCGGTCAGCGGCAGCAGGCGCCCCACCGCCCAGGCAAAGCAGGGCATGGCCACCAGCTTGACGCCGCTCCACCACGCCACCGGCCCGATCGCCCCCGTCACCCCGCTCATCTGCAGGCCCGCGCCGACCGTCATCAGCCCCAGCGCGGTGGACGCGGAGCCCAGCCGGGCCAGCGTCATGCCCACCACCTCCGGCGGGTGCAGGCCCGCCAGGTTGGTCAGCAAGCCTCCCGCGGTGGCCAGGATCAGCGGGTTGCGTGCCAGCTCGCGCCAAAGGCGGGTCTCGCCGTGACGGGCCAGCGCCCATACCGCGGCCACATTGCACAGCGGCACCGTGCAGCCGACGATCACCGCCATCATGGCCAGGCCCTCGCTACCGCCCAGGCGCGCGGCCAACGCCAGCCCGATATAGGAATTGAAGCGGAATGCGGTCTGCAGGCCGGAAGCGAAATCGAGCGGCGCCAGCCGCATTGCCCATTTGACGGCGTAGCCGCCAACCATGCCAAAGGCGGTGGTCAACAGCGCCAGGCCGAGCATGGCCGATGTGGAGGAAAAATCGAACCTGGCGCTGTTGGTGGACTGCAACAGCAGCGCGGGGAAGAGCACGAAATACACCAGGCGCTCCACCCCAGCCCAGAATGCGCGGTCGAACGGGGAATAGCGCACCAGCAGCCAGCCGATCAGGATCAGGCTGAAATCCGGCACCAACAGGAGAGCAGAAGACATCGGTGGTTTTAGTTATTGTGATGGCCGCCGCGCACGCCAAGTGCAGCCTAGGGCAGATACCAATTGGTATTGTTTCAGAAATCGCGGACTATGGCACGTTCCGTCGTACCGTCCAGCCTTTATGTTTTCCCGTCGTACCCTGTTCGCGTGCGAACCGCTCGTCCGCCGCGCAAGCCTGCTGGCGCTCACCCTCTGCGTGGGCGCCGCCCTGGCTATGGCGCCGGAGCCCGCGCGCGCCAATGAAATCGAGGGCATGCGGATCGACGACGCCACCCGGGTCGGCGGCAAGGAACTGCAGCTCAACGGCACCGGCCTGCGCTCGATGTTCATCATCAAGGGCTATGTGGCCGCCCTTTACCTGCCGGAGAAGGCGCGCAACGCGACCGTGGTGCTGGGCGCCCACGGCCCCAAGCGCCTGCAGATCCGGCCGCTGCGCGAGGTGCCATCCGATGCCTTTATCAAGGCCCTGAACGAAGGGATCCGCGAAAACCACAGCGAGATCCAGTTCCAGAGGCTGTCCGAGCGCCTGCTCCAGCTGCGCCAGACCATGGAGCAGATGGGCACCGCCCGCAAGGGCGATGTGATCAATTTTGATTTTTCGCCCGATGGCGGCACCGTGGTCGCCATCAACGGCACGCCGCGCGGCAAGCCGATCCCGGGCGAAGATTTCTACCAGGCCGTGCTGCGCATCTTTCTTGGCGACCATCCGGTCGACCGGGATCTCAAGCGCGGGCTCCTGGGCGGTTAGCCCCCGGGCGGCCTCCAGGCCCGCCCGCCAGAACTCACGCCGCCGGCTTCAAAGCCCCGCCACCGCGGCAGCGTCGCCGGCGTTCTTTACCTTGGGCGGATATCCCCGCCCGGTCCTTTGACGGGAGACACGATCTCATGCAAACCAGCAAAATCGCCCTGGCCCTTGGCCTGGCAGCAGCGGCCTCCGTGGCGCAGGCGCAAAGCTTCCCGACCAAGCCGATCCGGCTGATCATCCCGTTTGCGCCCGGCGGCACGACGGACATCGTGGGCCGCGGCGCGGCCGACCAGATGAGCCGTATCCTGGGCCAGCCCGTGGTAGTGGAAAACCGCGCCGGCGGGGGCGGCTCGATCGGCGCCGACGCCATCGCCAAGGCCGCGCCCGACGGCTACACCATCGGCATCTCCACGGTCTCCACCATGGCGGTCAACCCGGCCTGCAACCCCAAGCTGTCGTACGACCCGATCAAGGACTTCAAGCCCGTCACCAACCTGGCCAACGTGGCCAACGTCATCGCGGTCAACCCGAACTTCCCGGCCAAGGACTACAAGGAGTTCCTGGCTGTGCTCAAGGCCAATCCGGGCAAGTACTCGTACGCGACCTCCGGCACCTGCGCCTTCGGCCACATGCTGGGCGAGCAGTTCAAGGTCTCGACCAAGACTTTCATGGTCCATATCCCCTACCGCGGCGCGGGCCCGGCGCTGAACGACGTGCTGGCCGGCCAGGTGCCGATCATGGTCGACAACCTGCCCTCCTCGATGCCCTACATCAAGGCCGGCAAGCTGCGCCCGATCGTGGTGGCCTGGAACAAGCGCATCGACTCCCTGCCGAACGTGCCGACCTTCGGCGAGCTCGGCCTGAAGGAGCCGAACGACCCGGCCTGGTACGGCCTGGTGGCCCCGGCCGGCACGCCTGACGAAGTCATCAAGAAGCTGAACGAAGCCGCGGTCAAGGCACTGCAGGACAAGGACTTCCAGCAGCGCCTGCGTACTGCCGGCGCGGAACCTTCGGGCAACACCCCGGCGGAGCATGCGGCGGAGATCAAGAAGGAGTTCGAGAAGATGAAGACGCTGGTGAAGGTGCAGAACATCAAGCTGGAGCAATGATGTTGGCGGCAAGCCCGCAGCACTAGCCGAAGCCGTCGAACAGGCCAACGCCGCGCGCCATGACGACGGCTGTCTCTCCCTCTCCCCTCAGGGGGAGAGGGCCGGGGAGAGGGGAGCACGGCAACGCAGATCCGGCTTTGTCAGGCCAGAACCGCCGCCTCGCCCAGTAGCACGTTCACCTCGGCCACGGTCGGCGAATACGCTCCGGCACGCGTGGCCGCCACCGCCGCGGTAGCGGCAGCCCATCGCGCCTGCCGCGCCAGCGTCGCCTCGGGGTCCAGCAGCAATCCCGCCATCCATCCGCCCATCGCAGCGTCGCCGCAGCCAACGGTATCCACCACATCGACGGCGAAGACCGGCTGCTCGCAAGCGCCATCCCCGTGCAGCAGCGTCATGCCATCCGCGCCGCGCGTCAGCAGCACGCGCGCCTGCGGAGCCAGTGCCCGGAGCGCGGCGAGCGCGGTGTGTTCGTCCAGCGCGGGGTACAGGCCGCGCAGGTCTTCGTCCGATACCTTGATGTAGTCCGCCAGGCCAGCCATATGCGCAAAGACGGCCTGATACTCCGGCGCGCGCATGGGCGTGCGGAAGTTGGGATCGAAGGCGATGCGCTTGCCCGCGGCCCTGGCCTGCGTGGCTTCCGTGCACAGGCGCGCGGCGAGCGGCTGGCGCGCGAGGCTGAGCGAGCCGAAGTGCACGGTGCGCGCGGCCTGGCGCCAGCCCGGCGGCAAGCGCTCGGGATCGAAGTAGAGATCGGCGCTGTCGTCGCCGACGAAGAAATACTGCGGCGGGTGCTGCGCGCCGACAAACGCCAGCAACGGCGAGCGCTCCACGCGCTGCAGGAAGCGCAGGTCCAGGCCAGCTTCGGCACTGGCCTCGGCAAGCTGGTCGCCCAGCGTGTCGGCGCTGATCGCGCCGGCGAAGGCGGTAGGCACGCCCAGCCGCGCGCCCACGCGGGCCACGTTCCAGCACGAGCCGCCGGGCAGGCCGAGCCAGTCCTGCCCGCCCTGGTGGACCATATCGGTCAATGCCTCGCCGAAGACGACGTAGGCTGGCCATGATGTCGTTGTCATTGCATCCTCTTTCTCGGTTTTCCGCATGCGCGCACTGCCGCGCGTCAGCCTTGCCAGGCCGATGCAGCAGCCAATGCGCGCCGGATCAGGCCGGCGGTGGAAGCATCATGCGGGCGGGCCGGCCCGCCGTCGAGCTCGCTGGCGATCGGCGCGGCAAGCTGCTTGCCGAGCTCCACGCCCCACTGGTCGAACGAGTTGATATTCCACAGCACGCCCTGCACGAAAGTGCGGTGCTCCGAGAGCGCGATCAATGCGCCCAGGTGATACGGATCGAGCCGCTGCAGCAGCAGCGTGTTGCTGGGGCGGTTGCCTTCGAACACCATGTGCGGCACCAGCGCCTCGTCCTGCACGCCCAGCGCCCTGACCTCCTCGGCGGTGCGGCCGCGCAGCAAGGCCTCGCCCTGGGCAAAACAGTTGGCGAGCAGCTTGCCGTGGTGGCCCGGCATCGGGTGCACCGGCTCCAGCGCGGCGATGAAATCCACCGGCATCCAGTGCGAGCCCTGGTGCACCATCTGGAAGTAGGCGTGTTGTCCGTTGGTGCCCGTGGTGCCCCACACCACCGGCGCGGTGCCTTGCGCGGCGGCCGCGCCGTCGAGCTGCACGGACTTGCCGTTGCTCTCCATCTCGAGTTGCTGCAAGAAGGCCGGCAGCAATTCGAGCGGCTCGCAATACGGCGCCACGCAGCGGCTGCCGGTGCCCAGGAAGCTGCGATACCAGACATCGAGCAGGCCGAGGATCATCGGCATGTTCTGCGGCGCGTCGGCCTCGGCGAAATGCCGGTCCATGGCGCGGGCGCCATCGAGCAACTGGCGAAAGCGCGCAAAGCCAACGGCCAGCGCAATCGACAACCCCACCGCGGACCACAGCGAAAAGCGCCCGCCCACCCAGTCCCAGAACGGGAACATATTGGCGGGGTCGATGCCGAACGCAGCCACCGCTTGCCGGTTGGTGGAGACCGCGACGAAGTGGCTGGCCAACTGTGCCTGCGGCACGCCATGGCGCAGGAACCAGGTGCGCGCGGTGTGCGCGTTGGCCATGGTTTCCAGCGTGCTGAAGGTCTTGGAGCAAACCACCACCAGCGTGCTGGCGGCGTCCAGCCGCGCGAGCACCGCGGCAAGATCGCTGCCATCCACGTTGGCGACGAAATGCAGGCGCGGCCCTTCGGTGTCCAGGTGCGCGAGCGCGCGGCAAACCATGCGCGGGCCGAGGTCCGAGCCGCCGATGCCGATATTGATGACGTCGGTGATCCGGCGGCCATTCCAGCCGCGCCACGTGCCGCCGCGCACCGCGTCGGCAAAGCGCTCCATCTGAGAGAGCACCGCAGCCACGTCGCCGGCCACCGCCACGCCCTGCGCGTGAAAGCCGTCCTCCGGCCACGCGCGCAGCGCCATATGCAGCGCGGCGCGGCGCTCGGTGGTGTTGACTGCTTCGCCGCGGTACATGGCATCGCGCCGCGCACTCACGCCGGCCTCGTCGGCCAGCGCGAAGAGCAGCGCCATGGTGGTGTCGGTGACGCGGTTCTTGGCGTAGTCCAGCGTCAGGCCAGCCGCCTCGGCCACGAAGCCGGCGCCACGGGCTTCGCCCTGCTGGCCGTCGAACCAGTCGCGCAGGTGGGCATGGCGGATGGTGTGCGCATGCGCTTGCAGCCGCTGCCAGGTCGGCAGGGAACGAGACCTTTCTGACATCGGGGACATCGGGGACATCGGGGGCATCGGGAACATCGAATCAACTCCTGTACTCGCCGCCGCGCCGGCAACCGCCGGCGCGGCGGCATGCTTCAGACTGGCTTCACAACGCGTCTCACAGCGCCTCACAGCTCCTCGTGCCACACCGCGCCATCGCGCGAGGGCAGCGCGCTCGACGCCGCCGGCCCCCAGGTGCCGGCGGTGTAGAGCTTGGGCGCGAGATTGCTCTGCGCCCAGGCCTGCTGGATCGGCGCGACCCAGCGCCAGGCCTGCGCCTGCTCGTCGCGCCGCACGAACAGCCCGAGCCGCCCGCGGATCACGTCGAGCAGCAGCCGCTCGTAAGCGCCGGTCTTGCGCTCGTGGCGATTGCCCTGCCCGCGCGGCAGCATGCGTTGCAGGTCCAGCGTGGCAGGCTGCAGCGCCTGCGTGTCGCCGGGATGCTTGACCAGGAAATGCAGGCGGATGCTTTCCTCCGGCTGCAGCGTGATCACCAGCCGGTTGCCAGGCTCGTGGTCCAGCGGACGCGGGAACAGCGAGTACGGCACGTCGCGGAACTGGATCACGATCTCGGCCAGGCGCGACTGCATGCGCTTGCCGGTACGCAGGTAGAACGGCACGCCGGCCCAGCGCCAGTTGGCGATCTCCGCCTTGATGGCGACGAAGGTCTCGGTCTGGCTGCCGGGCGCGACAGCGGGCTCGTTCACATAGCCCGGCACGGCGTCGCCGGCCGCCGCGCCACGGCAATATTGCCCGCGCACCACCTTCTCGGCGACCTCGTTCAACTCGATGGGCTTGAGCGCCTTGAGGATCTTCAGCTTCTCGTCGCGGATCGCGTCCTCCGACAAGCTGGCCGGCGGCTCCATCGCCACCATGCACAACAGTTGCAGCAGGTGGTTCTGCACCATGTCGCGCAGCGCGCCGATGCCATCGTAGAACGCGCCGCGCTTTTCCACGCCGATTTCCTCGGCGATGGTGATCTGCACATCGCGCACCCATTCGCGCCGCCACAGCGGTTCGAACAGTACGTTGCCAAAGCGCATTGCCATCAGGTTCTGCACCGACTCCTTGCCCAGGTAATGGTCGATGCGGTAGATCTGGTCTTCGGCAAAGTGTTGCGCCACCGCGGAGTTGATCGCATCGGAGGACGCCAGGTCGTGGCCCAGCGGCTTTTCCAGCACGATGCGCACGCCTGCGTGGTTAAGGCCGGTGCGGGCCAGTTGCTCGCAGATCGGCACGAACAGCTGCGGGCCGGTGGCCAGGTAGAACACCACCACCGGCGCGGCGCGAGCGCGCACCAGTTCGGCGAGTGCATCGAAGCCCTCCGGCACGTTGGCGTCCACCTGCAGGTAGAGGATGCGCGCGACAAAGGCCTGCCAGACTTCGGCCGCGGCGGCAGCGGGCAGCGCCGGACGCACCTTGGACTCCAGCATGGCCAGGTAGGCATCCTGGCCGAGCGGCTGGCTGCCGAGTGCGAGGATACGCCCGCGCGCGTGCAACGAGCCCACGCAATGCGCGTCGAACAGCGCCGGCAGCAGCTTGCGCGTGGCCAGGTCGCCGGTGCCGCCGAACAGCACGAAGTCGAATTCGGGGACTGCGCCTACAGCATTGTTTGGCATGGTTTCACCAGTCGGTTGATCGGTTGATCGGTGGGTTGGTTGATCGGTTGATCGGTTATGGGGGATGCGGTTGTCGGTTGAGCGCGGAGCGCTGCCCAGCTAGCGCGGCGCGGCCCAGCCCTTGTACGCGTTCACATTCGCTCGCGTCACCAATGTGGGCGGCAGCAACACGGTGCGGTTTGCGGGCGCCTGGCCATGCATCAGCCCCACGCCGATCTCCACCGCGGTGCGGGCGATGGCCCACGGGTCCTGGCTGGCCGAGGCCTGCACCAGCGTGTTGGCCTTGAGCGCTGCCTCGATATCGGGCGCGCCGTCGACGGACGCGATCAGGATGCCACGGCGGTTCAGCTGACGCGCGGCCAGGTCGGCGCCGACAGCCTGCGGGTCGTTGATGGTGAAAACCGCATCGATCTTGGGGAAGCGGGTCAGGTAAAGCTGCATGACGTTGAGGCCGCCCTCGCGCGAGCCCTTGCCGTCCTGGTCATCGGAGAGCACGTGGATGCCGGGGTGCTGGCCCAGCACCGTCTTGCAGCCCTTCACGCGATCCAGCACGGCAGACACCGGCGGGCCATTCTGGATGATGAGGTTACCGCGCCCGCCCAGCCGCTCGGCGAGGAAGCCGCAGGCAAGCTCGCCGGCCTGGGTGTTGTCGGTCTGCACCGTGGCGTCGGCACCCGCCGCCGCCACGTCCACCGCCACCACCACGATGCCGGCCTTGCGGGCCTTCTTCACCGCGGGCTCGATGGCGCGCGCATCGGCCGCGTTGATCAGGATCAGGTCCACCTTCGACACGATGAAACTGTCGATATGCGAGAACTGCTTGTTGAGGTCGTAGTCGGCGGACAGCACCGTGACCTTGACGTCCGGGTTGATCTTTTTGGCCGCGGCTTCGGCGCCGTGCGCCAGCGCGACGAAATACGGGTTGCCAAGCGAGCCGAGGGTAACGCCGACTTTCTTCAGTTGCTTTTGCGCGGCTGCGGGCGCCGGCGCCGGGTCCGGCGCGCCCTGTGCCGCCGCGCCGGTGCACAGTACGCTCGTTGCCGCCAGCGCGAGTGCCGCCAGGTAATGCTTGGACATGTCGTGTCTCCAGTAGCCGGTGTGTTCAGCGCAAGCGCATCAGGTGCGTGCCGAGCCCTTGCGGCGGTAGCGGTCGAGCGCCACCGCGCCGATGATCACCAGGCCCTTGATGATGTACTGCCAGATATCGGACACCCCCAGCAGCACCAGCCCGTTGGACAGCACCGCGATGATCAGCGCCCCCACCAGCGTCCCGACGATCGAGCCCGTGCCACCGACGAAGCTGGTGCCGCCAAGGATGACCGCCGCGATCGCGTCGAGCTCATACGACTGACCCAGTTGCAGCCCGTTGGCGGCATACAGCCGCGAGGCGGACATCACGCCGCCGAGGCCGGACAGCAAACCCGAGACTGCATAGACAAACAGCAGCACGACCCACACCTTGATGCCGGACAGCCGCGCCGCTTCCGCATTGCCACCCACCGCGTAGATCTGCAGTCCCAGCACGGTACGGCGCAGCACGAACCACGACACCGCCACCACGGCGAAGGCGATGATCACCAGCCAGGGCACGCCCAGCACTTCGCCGTTGCCGATAAAGGCAAAGCCGATATCCGGGTTGTAGATCGTGCTGTCGTTGCCGACCAGCCGCGCCAGCCCGCGCACCGCCGTCAGCGTGCCCAGTGTGACAATGAACGGCGGCAGTTTCATGAAAGCGACCAACGCGCCGTTGACGATGCCAAACAGCAGGCCGCACAAGAGCGCGGCCGGCACGCTCAGCATGCCGAGCTGCGGCATCAGCGACACCAGCATCGCCACCACCGCCGAGATCGACAGGATAGAGCCCACCGACAAATCGATGCCGCCGGTCAGGATCACGAAGGTCATGCCTGCGGCCAGCACCATATTGATCGAGGCTTGCTGCGCGATGATCGACAGGTTCTGCCAGCCCGCGAAGTTCTCGGTCAGCACCGAGAAGCCGATGCACAGCAGCACCAGCACGGGCAGCATGCCAAGCGCGCGCAGGCGCTCCTGGGTGGTGAGGCGGCCGAGGGTGGCCGCGGGCAATGAAGCGCCAGCGGAAGCGGCGGGACGTGTGATGGATTCATGCATGGTTGTCTCCTGCGCCGGCGGCTGCGCAGCGTTGCTGCGCCGGCGTCGATGGTTCTGTCTCTTGTGGGCGGCGCACAGGCTGCGCCCTGCCTCAATGCAGCGTGATGCCGGTTGCGCTGCCAGCGGCAGCGAGCGGCACGTCCGCCCATGCGGGCGCCGGCTGCGCGGCCGCGCCGGTGGCCAGCGCGATGATGCGTTCCTGGGTTTCGGCCGCGCTGCTGGCGGGGCGCACCTCGCCGGCCAGCGCGCCCTCGCGCATGACCAGCACGCGGTCGCACAGGCCCACCACTTCGGGCAGCTCGCTGGAGATCATCAGGATCGCCACGCCGCTCTGGGCCAGCGCGTTGATCAGCCGGTAGATCTCCGACTTGGCGCCAATGTCCACGCCACGCGTGGGCTCATCCAGGATCAGCACGCGCGGCTGGATCTCCAGCAGCCGCGACAGCATCACCTTCTGCTGGTTGCCGCCGGACAGCGCGCCCACGTTGACCTGCGCATGCGCCACACGGATGCCCAGCGTGTCGATGGCCTCGGTCGTGCGGCGGCGCGCGGCCGGCCGGTTCAGGCGGCCGAGGCCGAGTGCGTCGCGCGCGGCCACGATCAGGTTGATGTTCTCGTGCACGCTCTGGTCCAGGAACAGGCCCTGCAGCTTGCGGTCCTCGGTCAGGTAGGCAATGCCGGCATCGATGGCCTGGCGCGGGCCGCCGGCCGGCAGCGTGACCAGCCCGCCGGGGCTGGCCGGGCTGGCAATCCGGACCTCGCCGCGCGTGCGCACGTCGGCGCCGAACACCAGCCGCGCCAGTTCCGTGCGGCCCGCGCCGACCAGGCCAGCCAGCCCCAGCACCTCGCCGGCGCGCAGGTCGAAGCTGCAGCCCTTGACGCGCCTGCCATCGGCCACGTCGCGCACGGACAGCATCACCTCACGCGCGACCGGCTGGCCGTGCGTCTTGGTGTAGAAGCCCGACAGGTCGCGCCCCACCATCATCTTGACCAGCGCCGCCTGCGACAGGTGCGCGCGGTCCAGCGTGCCGACGAAGCAGCCGTCTCGCAACACGGTCACGCGATCGGCCAGCTCGTCGATCTCGGCCATGCGGTGGCTGATATAGAGAATCGC
Source organism: Cupriavidus sp. PET2-C1 (assembly GCF_054515855.1). NCBI lineage: Bacteria > Pseudomonadati > Pseudomonadota > Betaproteobacteria > Burkholderiales > Burkholderiaceae > Cupriavidus > Cupriavidus sp. PET2-C1. Next base: position 772,730 of record NZ_CM137259.1, on the reverse strand, counting down.
CATGCCTTCGCCGCGCAACTGGCGGATCAGCGCGAACAGGCGATCCGTCTCGTGCGTGGACAGCGGCGTGGTGGGCTCGTCCATCACCAGGATGCGCGCCTCGAAGTGCACGGCCCGCGCGATTTCCACCAGTTGGCGCTGCGCGATCGACAGGCTCGCCACGTTCGCCGCGGGCGAGAAATCCGCGCCGAGCCTGGCCAGCGTGGGCGCGCAGGCGCGCACCATGTCGCCGCGCGCCACCAGCCCGCGCCGCTGCAGGGCGCGGCCCAGGTAGATGTTCTCGGCCACGCTGAGGTTAGGCGCCAGGCTGAGCTCCTGGTAGATCACCGCCACGCCAAGGTCGCGCGCGGATTGCGGCCCATCGATCTGCACCCGTTGCCCGTCGATATGGCATTCGCCGCCGGGGTCCGCGGTGTAGGCGCCGGACAGGATCTTCATCAGCGTCGACTTGCCGGCGCCGTTCTCGCCCATCAGGGCGTGGACCTCGCCGGCGTAGGCCGTGAGCTCGACATTGCGCAGCGCGCGCACGCCGGGGAAGGTCTTGCAGATATTGCGCAGCGCCAGCAGCGGCGCCTTGGTGGACGTATCGGATGAAGCAGCCGAAACAGGCGAAACAGCCGAAACGGACAGATCAGACGATGGCATGGTTGGCCTCCGGAATCATGGCGGATGCGCCTTTGAGCATGTCGGCCCGCGGCGAGAAATTCATGAACATCGGCAGCGACGCGGCACCGACCGCGCCGGCGTTGGCACCAAAGCAGCCACGCACCACGCGTGGCGCTCGCCGTGCCTCGGGCGCGCCGTCGTCCAGCTCGCCTTGCAGGCGCTCGATCAGCGCCTGCACCAGGCCGCCGTCGATATCGGCGTCAAGGATGATCAGCGGCACGTCGAGCACCGCCAGCGCGGATTGCATGGCAGGCGCCAGCGCATCGATGCAGTCGTCCAGCCACTCCGCCACCGCCGGGTGCTGGCCGCGCACCTGCGCTTCCAGGTCGGCGTGGCCGTCGATGGCCACGCCGTGGTGGCGCAGGTGGCGCGTCAGCGCATTGAGCGAGGCGCGCGCCAGCAGGATGTCGCGCCGCTTGCCGGTGCGCGGCGCGGAGGCCAGGCTGCTGGGCTGCACCGGCATCATGCCGATGTCGCCGGCATTGCCCGACACGCCGCGCACGCAGTCGCCGTTGAGCGCCACGCCGCCGCCGATCGCCGGGCCGACGAAGACATAGAGGAAACTCTGCGCATGGTGGCTGCCGTAGAACAGCTCGGCCACCGCGGCGGCAGTGCCGTCGTTCTCGCCGAACACCGGCAGGCCGGTGGCGTCCGACAGCGCTGCGGCGAAGTCCACGGCATCCCAGGCGCGGAAGGTGGCCTGCGACGCCTCGTCCTGCAGGTCCAGCTCGCGCAGCCAGGCACCGAGGTTATAGGGCTGGGCCACGCCGATGCCAAGCAGGCGCTTGCGCTCGTCCGGCGTGAGCAGCGCACGCAGTTCGGCCACGTCGTCGCGCACCAGCGCCAGCGCTTGCTCCGGGTGAGGCAGGACCATCTGGTGGGCGCGGCCAGCGAGGATCTCGCCACCAAAGTCCACCATCACGCACTCGATGCTGCCGCGGTCCAGCCGGACCCCGATGCCGAACGCGCCCTTGGGCTGCAGGCGGATCAGGCTGGCCGGCTGGCCGCGCTGCCCATCCTGGCGGCGGCCGGCCACATGGATCAGGCCATCCTCGGTGAGCGTCTGCACGATGCTGCCCACCGCCGTGTTGGTGAGCTGCGCGATGCGGGCGAGGTCCGCCTTGGACGCCTCCCCGGCATGCCGCAGCGCCAGCAGCAGCGCGCGCTCGTTGTACAGCCGCAAACTGGCGGAATTCACGCCGCGGCCGGCCTTGGCACTGTTCATGTCGTCTCCGAAACCTGTTATGAGTGCCGCCTGCATCACGTTACGCGCTGGTTGGCGGCGGCGTTGCATCTGGCTGCGGCATTAATTAATTCAGTTTGAATTAAATAATAAGCCAGGCCAGAACTCAAGGAAGGGGAAACCCCAGTCAAACTGGTTGCATGGCCCTCCGCGGTGCGCCCCGCACGCCACCGCGCATCCCGGCGCCGCCGCCATGCTCTAAAATCCAGGATCGCGCTTCCCACCCCTGCCATGGACTCCATCTTCGACGCCATCCTCCCAGCCCCTTTCGGCAAGATCGGCGTGCGCACCGACGGCGAATTCGTCCGCGAGATCGTCTACCTGCCCGCGAGCATGCGGCTCGTCGAGCCGGCCAACGCGGTCACGCAGCGCCTGGCGCGGCAGCTGGAGGCCTACTACGCCGATCCGGATGCACGCTTCGATATTCCGCTGGCGCCGGTCGGCAGCGCGTTCCAGCGCCGGGTCTGGCAAGCGATCTCGAACGTGCCGCGTGGCAAGGTCACTACCTATGGCGCGGTGGCGCGGCAGATCGCCAGCGCGCCGCGCGCGGTCGGGCAGGCGTGCGGGGCAAATTTCTTCCCGCTGGTGATTCCCTGCCATCGCGTGGTTGGCGCCAGCGGCATCGGCGGCTTTGCCAACCATGACGGCGACGGCTTCTTCCTTGACATCAAACGCTGGCTGCTGCGCCATGAAGGGGTGATGCTGGCATGAACGACATTGCGCAGATTGACGGCGAGGACGACAGCGACGACAGCGGCCATATCGACGGCATCGAAGACGACATCGAAGACGGCATCGAAAGCGGCAAAGCCGCCATCGACGCCGTCGACACCGACGACAGCCCCGCCCTGCTCGCCGACCTGGCCCTGGTCGACCGCTTCTGCGACGCCCTGTGGCTCGAAGACGGCCTCGCGCAGAACACCATCGACGCCTACCGGCGCGACCTGGCGCTGCTGTCGCGCTGGCTGCATGCCTCGGGCACCTGCGCGCTGCTGGCGGTGGACGACAGCGCCCTCAACGGCTACTTCGCCTCGCGCCACCTGGAAACCCGCGCCTCGTCCGCCAACCGGCGTCTGACGGTGTTCAAGCGCTTCTTCCAGTGGGCGCTGCGCGAGCACATGATCACGGCCGATCCCTGCCTGCTGCTGCGCCCGGCCAAGCAACCCCCGCGCTTTCCCAAGACGCTGACCGAAGCCCAGGTCGAGGCGCTGCTGGAGACACCCGACACCGCCACGCCGCTTGGCCTGCGCGACCGCACCATGCTGGAACTGATGTATGCCAGCGGCCTGCGTGTGTCCGAGCTGACGCAGATGAAGACCATCGAGATCAGCCTGAACGAGGGCGTGGCGCGCGTGGTGGGCGGCAAGGGCAACAAGGAGCGCCTGGTGCCGTTTGGCACCGAGGCCGGCGACTGGCTGCGCCGCTACCTGGCCGAAGGCCGACCTGCGCTATTGGGCGAGCGTGCCTGCGAAGCGCTGTTCGTCACCCAGCGCGGCGACGGCATGACGCGCCAGGCCTTCTGGCACCTGATCAAGCGCCACGCGCGCGAAGCCGAGATCTACGCGCCGCTGTCACCACACACCTTGCGGCATGCCTTTGCCACCCATCTGCTCAACCACGGCGCGGACCTGCGCGTGGTGCAGTTGCTGCTGGGGCACGCCGATATTTCCACCACGCAGATCTACACGCACGTGGCGCGCGAGCGCCTGCGCGAGCTGCACCAGCACCACCATCCGCGCGGCTAGGTTGCCCGCGCGGTCATTGCGATCCGTCATCCATCATGAGCAAGACCAAACACGTTTCAGAAACCCCCGCCACCCAGTTCCTCAAGCAGCATGGGGTCGCCTTTGGCGAGCATGCCTATGCCTACGTCGAGCATGGCGGCACGGGGGAATCCGCGCGCCAGCTTGGCGTGGAGGAGCACGCGGTCATCAAGACCCTGGTCATGGAAGACGAGCGTGCGCAGCCGCTGATTGTGCTGATGCATGGAGACTGTTCGGTGTCTACCAAGAACCTGGCGCGGCAAACCGGGCACAAGAGCGTGCAGCCGTGCAAGCCGGAGGTGGCGCAGCGGCACAGTGGATATTTGGTGGGGGGAACGTCGCCGTTCGGGACGCGCAAGCGGATGCCGGTTTTTGTTGAGGCTGGTGTGTTGGCGCTGGAGCGGATCTATATCAATGGGGGCCGCAGGGGGTATCTGGTTAGTATTGATCCGCAGGTTTTGAAGACGTTGGTGGGGGCGGAGGTGGTGGAGTGTGCGTTGAGGGAATGAGGGGGGATAAGGGGGGTAAGGGGGGCGTTGTTGGTGGTCGCTGTTGGTGGTTGCTGTTTCTTTGAGCGGTGTTGGTTTTTGAACCCAAGGGCTATACGGCGTTGCCCTGCGGGGTTGGTCGCTGTTTCTTTAGGCGGCGATGGTTTTTGGACCCAAAAGCCATACGACATCCCCCTGCGGGGGCTGCCGGTCACTCTTCTTTGCGTCGGCAAAGAAGACTAACGAGAAGAAAGCCGACCCTGCCGGGCGCAGAGCAATCAGGCTATCTGGGCCTCGGTGGTTGCGTCGTATGGCCCGGAGTGTTGGCTGGCCTTTGCCATACCTGCTTGAAGGGCATCGCAATTGCATGACCCAATGGTCACGTGGTGGTGCCCCTGATCGCTTTGCTCGGTGAGCGTTCGGGCATCTGCCGTTCGCAGTGCGCAGGGCCACGATCTTGCCTAACTTGCTGGTTTCGTGGTTTTGTCTCTGACGGTGGTCGCCCGGCCAATTGATGCCCTGCCGTACCGGCGCGGGCGGCGCCTTGCTATCGCCCCCTCCGGTTTCGTGGTGGGCACCGTGGCCCGTCCGCGAGGGCCGCGCTCGCACCTCACGGCGCTCGTCCTCCGAGACAAAACCACGAAACCAGCCACACCCGAAACGGCGCAGCCCCTCGCCCCGCGAACGGCAGATGTGGGAATGGTCACCGCACACGAGGTCAGGGGCTGCACCACGTAACCCATAGGTCATGCAGAAGCAATGTCCTTCGGGCCGGTAGGATTCGCTAGCCAACACTCCGGGCCGTACGACGAAATCACCGACACTTGAAAGCCTTATTGCTCTGCGCCCGGCAGGGTCGGCTTTCTTCTCGTTAGTCTTCTTTGCCGACGCAAAGAAGAGTGACCGGCAGCCCCCGCAGGGGGATGTCGTATGGCTCTTGGGTCCAAAAACCAACGCCGATCAAAGAAACAGCGACCAACCCGGCAGGGGGACGTCGTATGGCCCTTGGGTCCAAAAGCCAACGCCGCCGACAAAATCACGACCACCCCCAAAACCCCCCATCCCCCCTACCCCCCTTCCACGCTACAATCCCGCCAGCCTCAAACCCCCAATCCCCACATGGCCAATCTGATCTTCGCACTAGCCGCCTACCTGATCGGCTCCATTTCCTTTGCCGTCGTGGTCAGCAAGGCCATGCGCCTGCCCGATCCGCACACTTATGGCTCCGGCAACCCCGGCGCTACCAACGTGCTGCGCAGCGGCAACAAGAAGGCCGCCATCCTGACGTTGATCGGCGATGCCTTGAAGGGCTGGCTGGCGGTCTGGCTGGCGCAGCGCTTCGGCCCTGCGTACGGCGTCGACGACACGGGCATCGCGCTGGTGGCGGCAGCGGTGTTCCTGGGCCACCTGTTCCCAGTGTTCTTCCGCTTTGCGGGCGGCAAGGGCGTGGCCACCGCGGCGGGCATCCTGTTTGCCATCGACCCGCTGCTGGGCGCGGGCACGATGGCGACCTGGCTGATCGTGGCCTTCTTCTTCCGCTACTCGTCGCTGGCGGCGCTGGTGTCGGCGATCTTTGCGCCCTTCTTCTACGTCCTGATGTCGGGGGTGGACGTGATCGCCGGCGCGGTATTCGCGATCAGCGTGCTGCTGGTGGTGCGGCATCGCGCCAACATCGAAAAGCTGCTGGCCGGCAAGGAAAGCCGCATCGGCGAGAAGAAAAAGGCGCCCGGCGCCTGAACGCTGAGTCAGACAGTAAAAAGCCCGCACAGTGATGCGGGCTTTTTCATGCCGGCTGGCAAGTGGCTACGGCAGCTTGCTGAGGATGCTGCTCATCTCGTCAGCGGAGAAGGCACGCAGCGTCTGGCTGCGGACGTTGCCCGCCATGCCCAGGGCCAGGCCGAATGCGGTCATGGTGGCATCGTCAGGCGCGGTAAAGGTCGCTACCAGGTCATATTGACCGAGCGTCCAGAAGATATCTTTCATTTCGATGCCGCTTGCCTTCGCCATTTCGCGAACAGCCGCGGCGCGCTTGGTTGTGTCCTTGACGGTACGGATTCCCTGGTCGGTGAAGTTTAGAAGCGTGACGAAAGTTGCCATGATGCATCTCCTGATCAACTGGATTGGCACTACGCGGTGCCAAAGCGCACAGAGCAACTACTCGCAGCAAGCTGCGTACCACGCAAGCCAGCATATGGCCGGCGTGGGCATGGCGTCAGCAGGCAGCCCCCGCGCAGGGGAAAACCACCTGATTGTGTTCCAGATCTGATACGAGCCGGGACGCCGCCGTCCGGCGGGCGGCGCTCAGGCCGCTTGTGCCAGCGCCGCGAATGGAAACACCATTTCCACCCGCAGGCCGCCCTCGTCCCGGTTTGCCAGCGCCAGGCGGCCGCCCGCCTGGCGCACCAGCCGGTCGACGATGGCCAGGCCCAGGCCCGAGTGCGCGTTGCCGCCGCGCGCCGGGTCCAGCCGCACGAACGGCAGGGTGACCTTTTCCATGGCATCTGGCGGAATGCCTTCGCCATGGTCCTCCACCACCATGTGCCAGCCATCGGCCTGGCGCGAGGTGCTGAGCAGCACCGGCGCTGCCCCGTAGGCATAGGCGTTGTCGACCAGGTTGCCGACGATACGGTCGAGCTGGGTGGCGATCATGCGGAAGCCCTCGCCTGCCATCAGCGAGACCTCCACCGACTTGTCCTGCTCGGCCAGCGAGGCGGCCAGCTCGCCGATGCGGCGATCGACCGGCACCGGCCGCGCCGCGGGTTCGCCGCTTTGGGCAAAGGTCAGGAACTGCTCGACGATGGCGGACATGGACTCGACATCGCGCGTGACACCGGCCGCGGCCTTCGGGTCGGCCAGCATCTCGGCGCGCAACCGCAACCGCGCCAGCGGCGTCTTGAGATCGTGGGCGATGCCCGCAAGCATCGTGTTGCGCTCCTGGTCGATGCGGGTCAGGTCAGCCATCATGCGGTTGAAGCGCACGATCAGCTGGCGCAGCTCGTGCGGGCCGCGCTCACGCAGCGGCTTGACGGTGTGCTGGCGCGACAGCTGCTCGGCCGCGGCGGCCATGTCGCGCACCGGGCGCTGGATCTGCCAGGCAATCAGCAAGGCCACCGCCATGGCGACGCCGACCACCAGGATCACGCCAGGCAGCAGGCGGTTGTCGGGCGGCGGGTTGACCACCCATAGCGCAGGCATGGCGATCCAGTCCTGCCGGTGTGGCAGCTTGACCCAGATGCGCGTGGTCTGGTCTTCCTCGAGCCGTACCTGGGTCCCAGGCGGCATGCGCTGAGAGAACTGTTCGACCAGCCGTCGCGCCCGGCCCTTGGCCGCCACGGTGTGCTCGGCCGCGCTGGCCTCGCTGGCCACTTCCACCAGGCTTGGCAGCTTGATGGGCGGCTGGGCGGCAAGCGCGCGCTGGATGCTGTCGAACTGGAACATCATCTGCTCGACGGAGTAATCCACCTGCTGCTGGCGGCGATCCATGCGCAGGATCGCAAGCCAGGAGAAATGGCTCAGCACCAGCACCGCTGCGATCAGCAGCGCGATGCGTCCGAACAGCGTATCGATGCGCAGCTTCATTGGGCGATGTCTTCGGCTTCGTCGGGCACGAAGGTATAACCGCGCCCCCGTACCGTCTGGATGTAGCGGGGACGCTGGGCGTCTTCGTCGAGCAAGCGGCGCAGGCGCCAGATCTGGACATCGATGCCGCGGTCGCTGATGCCGCTCGCGGTGCCGTACATCAGCTCCACGATGCGCTCGCGCGACAGCACCTCAAGCGGGTGCATCAACAGCAGCTTGAGCAGCGCGAACTCGGTATCGCTGATCGCCACCGGGTCGCCGCTGCGCACCAGCGAGCGCTGGCGGAAGTTGACGCGGAACGGCCCGAAGGCCATGCCCTCGCGGTCTTCCGGCGCGGCCGCGGGGCGGGCCAGCTTGCGGCGCAGCACGGCATTGATCCGCGCCAGCAGCTCGCGCGGCGAGAATGGCTTGCCGAGATAATCATCCGCGCCGATCTCCAGCCCCACGATGCGGTCGATCTCGTCGCTGCGCGCGGTCAGCAGGATCACGGGAATGTCGTCGTTCTTGGCACGCAGGTTGCGCAATGCGGTCAGCCCATCCACCTTGGGCATCATCAGGTCGAGCACGATCAGGGCGGGGCGCTCGCGCTCCAGGCGTCCCTGCAAGCCTTCGCCATCGTGCAGCACGGACACGGCAAAGCCCTGCTGGGTGAGGTATTCGCGCAGCAGGTCGCGGAGTTCGGGATCGTCGTCCACGACGAGGATTTGGGTAGGCTGATTGGCTCGCATAGGCAGATGATAGCTAGGCTGGGCGCGGCAATCCGGGCGAATTGTTTCAAGGCATTACACCCGGGCTGCTGGTAATGATCTGTAAGATTGGCCGCCCGCGCTGAAACATGGGTGCCGCCAAGGCGCATTATGCTTCGCTTATGTTGCCGTTGCCGGCGGTCGCCGGTCAGGACGGCCCCGCCCGACGCCGCCCGGCCAGCGCGTCATCGCGCATGAAGCCGCGTGCAGCGAGCGGCACCTGCCGACGGCGTTGCGGCATACTTCTGCCTCTCAAACCCCGAAAATCGTTCAAACGCGTGTTTGTTGACGCGTCGCTCCCAGGATCCGGTCATGGCCAACCCCGAAGAACATCAACCGGCTAAGCTGCCACCGCCGCCCAAGGCTGCCTCGCGCCGCCGCAAACTGATCGCCGCCGCGCTGATCCTGCTGCTGGCCGGCGGTGGCTGGTATTGGTACAAGCATCGTACGCCCGCCGCCGGCGCCGCGGGCGCGCCCGGCGGCACTAACGGCAGCCGTGGTGGCCCCGGTGGACCCGGTGGACCCGGCGGCCCTGGGGGTCCCGGCGGCCAGCGCTCGCCGGTGGTGGTCAGCACCGTGGCCAAGCGTAATATGGACGTCATCCTCAACGGCCTGGGCAATGTCACGCCAGTGGCCAATGTGACCGTGCGGGCCCAGGTGTCGGGTCCTCTGCTCAAGGTCCTGTTCAAGGAGGGCCAGATGGTCAAGGCCGGCGACGTGCTTGCCGAGATCGACCCACGCCCGTTCCAGGCCACGCTGGACCAGGCCGTGGGCACGCTGGCGCGCGACCGCGCCTTGCTGGAAAACGCCCGCCTGGACCAGAAGCGCTACCGCACGCTGCTCGGCCAGGACTCCATCTCCAGCCAGCAGGTAGACACCCAGGACGCGCTGGTGCGCCAGTATGAAGGCGTGGTCAAGACCGACCAGGCCAACGTGGACAGCGCCCGCCTGCAACTGGGCTACACCCGCATCATGGCGCCGGCCTCCGGCCGCATCGGCCTGCGCCAGGTCGACCCGGGCAATATCATCAGCACCAGCGACACCAGCGGTATCGCCCTGATCACCCAGATCCAGCCGATCGCGGTGCTCTACACCATCCCTGAAGACAACCTGCCGTCGGTGCTCAAGCGGCTGCACGCGGGCGAGACCATTCCCGTCCAGGCCTGGGACCGCCAGGCCCGCAACCGCCTGGCCGATGGCACGCTGCTGACCACCGACAACCAGATCGACACCACCACCGGCACGGTCAAGCTCAAGGCGATCTTCCAGAACCAGGACGGGCTGCTGTTCCCGAACCAGTTCGTCAACATGCGCACCAAGGTGGACACGATCGAGGACGCCACCGTGGTACCGGTGGCGGCGATCCAGCGCGGCCAGCAAGGCACTTTTGTCTATGTGGTCGACGACGGCAGCAAGGTCAAGGTCCAGGTCGTCGCGCTCGGCCCGAGCGACGGCGAGCGCACCGTGGTGACCAAGGGCCTGCAGCCCGGCCAGCGCGTGGTGATCGACGGCGCCGACCGGCTCAAGGAAGGCATGACGGTGGAAACCGTGGACCCGGCGGCGCGCGCCGCCGCGCTGGTACCGGCCAGCGCGCCGCGCGGGCGCGGACGGCGCCGCGATGGTGGCGCCAGCGGCGCGGCCGGCGCCTCGGGCGTACCGGGCGTACCGGGCGCCTCGGGTGTGCACGGTGAAGGGCGGCGTCACCGCGACGGCGCGAGCGCGGCAGCAACGGATGGCGGCGGCAGCGCTGGCGCCCCGGCGGGCGCGGCGCCCCAGCGGCCGCAGTAAGGACCCAGCATGAATCCCTCACGCCTGTTCATCGAGCGGCCGGTCGCCACCGCGCTGCTGATGGTCGCCATCCTGCTGTCGGGCCTGGTGGCCTTCAAGCTGCTGCCGCTGTCGGCGCTGCCGGAGGTCGATTACCCGACCATCCAGGTCACCACGCTGTATCCGGGCGCCAGCCCGGATGTGATGACCTCGTCCATCACGGCGCCACTGGAGCGCCAGTTCGGCCAGATGCCGGGCCTCAAGCAGATGTCGTCGTCATCCTCGGGCGGCGCCTCGGTGATCACGCTGCAGTTCGAGCTCACGCTGTCGCTGGACGTGGCCGAGCAAGAGGTGCAGGCCGCCATCAACGCCGGCGGCAACCTGCTGCCGGCGGACCTGCCGATGCCGCCGGTCTACAGCAAGGTCAACCCGGCCGACGCGCCGATCATGACGCTGGCCATGACGTCCGACACCATGCCGCTGCCCAAGCTGCAGGACATGGTGGACACCCGCGTGGCGCAGAAGATCTCGCAACTGCAGGGCGTGGGGCTGGTGAGCATCAGCGGCGGGCAGCGCCCGGCAGTGCGCATCCAGGCCAACCCGACCGCGCTGGCCGCGCTCGGCATGTCGATCGACGACCTGCGCACGGCGATCGGCAGCGCCAACGTCAACGGCGCCAAGGGCAGCTTCGACGGCCCCGCGCGCGCCTCCACCATCGACGCCAACGACCAGCTCAAGTCCGCCGACGAGTACCGCCAGATCATCGTCGGCTACCAGAACGGCGCGCCGATCCGCATCACCGATGTGGCCAACATCGTCGACGGCCCCGAGAACAGCCGCCTGGCGGCCTGGGCCAATGACAAGCCGGCCATCGTGCTGAGCATCCAGCGCCAGCCCGGCGCCAATGTGATCGAGGTGGTGGACCGCATCAAGGCCCTGCTGCCGCAATTGCAGAACGCGCTGCCGGCCTCGGTCAAGGTGCAGTTGCTGACCGACCGCACCACCACCATCCGCGCCTCGGTGCGCGACGTGGAGTTCGAGCTGCTGCTGGCGGTCGCGCTGGTGGTGATGGTGATCTTCGTCTTCCTGCGCAATGTGCCCGCCACCATCATCCCGGGCGTGGCGGTGCCGCTGTCGCTGGTGGGCACCTTCGGCGTGATGTACCTGGCGGGCTTCTCGATCAACAACCTGACGCTGATGGCGCTGACCATTGCCACCGGCTTCGTGGTGGACGATGCGATCGTGATGATCGAGAACATCATGCGCTACATCGAGAAGGGCGATTCGCCCATGGAGGCGGCGCTCAAGGGGTCCAAGCAGATTGGCTTCACCATCATCTCGCTGACGTTCTCGCTGGTGGCCGTGCTGATCCCCCTGCTGTTCATGGGCGATGTGGTCGGGCGCCTGTTCCGCGAGTTCGCCATCACGCTGGCGGTGTCGATCCTGATCTCGGCGGTGGTCTCGCTGACGCTCACGCCAATGATGTGCGCGCGCCTGCTGCACCATGTGCCCGATGAGAAGCTCTCGCGCTTTCACCGCGCCAGCGGCCGCTTCTTCGACAACGTGATCGACCGCTACGGCCGCGCGCTGGAATGGGTGCTGGACCGCCAGAAGCTCACCCTGCTGGTCGCCATCGGCACCATGGTGCTGACCGTGCTGCTGTACATGCTGGTGCCCAAGGGCTTCTTCCCGGTGCAGGACACCGGCGTGATCCAGGGCATTACCGAAGCGTCCCAGACCACCTCGTTCCCCGCCATGGCACTCAAGCAGCAGGCAGTGGCCAAGGTGGTGCTGGAAGACCCGGCGGTGGAAAGCCTGTCCTCCTTCATTGGCGTGGACGGCACCAACACCACGCTCAACGCCGGGCGCCTCCTGATCAACCTGAAGCCCAAGGACCAGCGCAGCGACTCCATCGAGGACGTGACGCGCCGCCTGCAGGCCGCGGTCGACAAGCTCGGCGGTGTTTCGCTCTACACCCAGCCGGTGCAGGACCTGACCATCGAGGACCGCGTGGCACGCACGCAGTACCAGTTCACCGTGCAGGACCCGGACCCCACCACACTGGCCACCTGGGTGCCAAGACTGGTCGAGCGCCTGAAGCAGGAGCCGGAGCTGCGCGACGTGGCCAGCGACCAGCAGAACAACGGCCTGCGCGCCTATGTGGATATCGACCGCGACGCCGCGGCGCGCTTTGGCATCACCACCGCGGTGATCGACAGCGCGCTGTACAGCGCCTTCGGCCAGCGCCTGGTGTCGACCATCTTCACCCAGGCGAGCCAGTACCGCGTGGTACTGGAGGCCATGCCGCAGTTCCGCACCGATCCGCAGTCGCTGGCGGAGCTGCGCCTGCCCTCCTCCTCCGGCGGGCAGGTGCCGCTGGGCGCGTTCGCGCGCATCAGCGAGCGCACCGGGCCGCTGGTGATCAACCACCAGGGCCAGTTCCCTTCGGCCACCATCTCGTTCAACCTGGCACCGGGCGAATCGCTCGGCGCCGCGGTCGACAAGATCGCCAAGGTGGAGCAGGAAATCGGCCTGCCGATCTCGATGCAGACCGACTTCCAGGGCGCCGCGCTGGCCTTCCGCGCTTCGCTGGCCAACACGCTGTGGCTGATCCTGGCCGCGGTGATCACGATGTACATCGTGCTGGGCGTGCTCTATGAGAGCACCATCCATCCCGTGACCATCCTCTCCACCCTGCCCTCGGCCGGCGTGGGCGCGCTGCTGGCGCTGCTGGTCTCGGGCCAGGACCTGGGCATCATCGCGATCATCGGCATCATCCTGCTGATCGGTATCGTCAAGAAGAACGCCATCATGATGATCGACTTCGCGCTCGAGGCCGAGCGCGAGGGCGGCATGGCGCCGCGCGAGGCGATCTTCCAGGCCTGCCTGCTGCGCTTGCGCCCCATCCTGATGACCACCATGGCGGCCCTGCTGGCGGCGCTGCCGCTGATGCTGGGCACCGGCATCGGCTCGGAGCTGCGCCGTCCGCTGGGTATCACCATGGTGGGCGGCCTGCTGGTCAGCCAGGTGCTGACGCTGTTCACCACGCCGGTGATCTACCTGGCGTTCGACAGCGTGGCAACGCGCCTGAAAGCCTGGCGCCAGCGCCGGTTTGGCGACGACACGAGTGGCGGCGCCGGTGGTAGCGCAGGTGGCAGCGAAGCCGGGCACGCTCCGGAGCCGAGGCCGTAATGAACCTGTCGGCCACCTTCATCCATCGCCCGGTCGCCACCGCGCTGCTGACCATCGGCATCCTGCTGGCGGGGCTGGCGGCGCTGCGGCTGCTGCCGGTGTCGCCGCTGCCGCAGGTGGATTTCCCCACCATCTCGGTATCCGCCTCGCTGCCCGGCGCCAGCCCCGAGACCATGGCCGCCACCGTGGCCACGCCGCTGGAACGTGCCCTGGGCGCCATTGCCGGCGTCACCGAGATCACCTCCAGCAGTTCGCTGGGCTCGACCCGCATCACGATGCAGTTCGAGCTCTCGCGCGACATCGACGGCGCCGCGCGCGACGTGCAGGCCGCCATCAACGCCTCGCGCGCCACGCTGCCCACCAGCCTGCCGAGCAACCCGACGTACCGCAAGGTCAACCCGGCCGACGCGCCGATCATGATCATCGCGCTGACCTCGCCCACCATGACGCGCGGCCAGCTCTACGATGCGGCCTCGACCATCCTGGCGCAGAAGCTGTCGCAGATCGAGGGCGTGGGCCAGGTCACCATCGGCGGCTCGTCGCTGCCGGCGGTGCGGGTGGAGCTCAACCCCACGGCGCTCAGCAAGTACGGTGTCTCGCTGGAGGATGTGCGCAACACCATCAGCGCCACCAACGCCAACCGTCCGCTCGGCTCGCTCGAAAACACCACCACCAACTGGCAGGTCTACGCCAACGACCAGGCCATGAAGGCGGCGGACTACATGCCGCTGATCATCCGCTACGCCACGCCGGGCACCTACTCGTCGGCCTCGGCCGGTGCGCTGATCGCCAGCACGGCCAACGCCACCGCGGGCGGCGGCGTGAGCACCAAGACCGTCAACGGCGTCACCACCACCACGCTGACCACCAGCAGCGGCACCACCACCATCAGCACCGGCGCCACCGGCGGCAACACCAGCAGCGGCGGCCCGAACTCCTTCGCCGTGCCGGTGCGGCTGTCGGATGTGGCCAAGGTGACCGACTCGGTGCAGGACATCCGCAACGCCGGCTCCGCCAACGGCCAGCCCTCGGTGCTGCTGGTGCTCAACCGCTCGCCCGGCGCCAACATCATCGAGACGGTGGACCGCGTCACCGAGATGCTGCCGTCGCTGCAGCAGATGATCCCGTCCGCCATCAAGATGGAAGTGATGATGGACCGCACCCCCACCATCCGCGGTTCGCTGCGCGAGGTGGAGCACACCCTGATGATCTCGGTGGCGCTGGTGATCATGGTGGTGTTCCTGTTCCTGCGCAATGTGCGCGCCACGCTGATCCCTAGCGTGGCGGTGCCGGTGTCGCTGATCGGCACCTTCTCGGTGATGTACCTGGCCGGTTTCTCGCTCAACAACCTGTCGCTGATGGCGCTCACGGTCGCCACCGGCTTCGTGGTGGATGACGCCATCGTGGTGCTGGAGAACATCTCGCGGCACATCGAGGAAGGCATGAAACCGCTCGAAGCCGCGCTCAGGGGCTCGCGCGAAGTCGGCTTCACGGTGCTGTCGATGAGCTTGTCGCTGATCGCGGTGTTTATCCCGCTGCTGATGATGGGCGGCATCGTCGGGCGCCTGTTCCAGGAGTTCGCCATCACCTTGTCGGTGGCGATCCTGGTATCGCTGGTGGTCTCGCTGACGGCCACGCCGATGATGTGCGCGCGCCTGCTCAAGCCGGTGCGCCCCGAGCGCCAGGGCCGCTTCTACCGCGCCAGCGAGCGGGTGTTCACCTGGATGCACGATGGGTACGCACGCACGCTGGCTGTGGCGCTGCGCCACAGCGGGCTGGTGTGGCTGGTGCTGCTGGCCACCATCGGCCTTAATGTCTGGCTCTACATCATCGTGCCCAAGGGCTTCTTCCCGCAGCAGGACACGGGGCGCCTGATCGGCTTTATCCGCGCCGACCAGGCCACCTCGTTCCAGGCCATGCGGCCCAAGCTCGATAACTTCATCAAGATCGTGCAGTCCGATCCGGCGGTGGTCAATGTGACGGGCTTCACCGGCGGCTCGCAACGCAATACCGGCCAGATGTTCGTCACGCTCAAGCCGATTTCAGAGCGCGAGTCGGCCGACGCCATCGTGGCCCGGCTGCGTGTCAAGCTGGCCAAGGAGCCCGGCGCCAGCCTGTTCCTGACCTCGGTGCAGGACATCCGCATTGGCGGGCGCCAAAGCAGCTCGGCCTACCAGTTCACGCTGCAGTCGGACGATCTCGACGTATTGCGCGAGTGGGAGCCCAAGGTGCGCGCGGCCATCTCCAACCTCAAGGGGCTGGAAGACGTCGACACCGACACCAACGACAAGGGCTTGCAGACCTCGGTGATCATCGACCGCGACACCGCGTCCAAGCTCGGTGTTTCCGCGCAGCAGATCGATGCGGTGCTCAACGATGCCTTCGGCCAGCGCCTGGTGTCCACCATCTACAATCCGCTCAACCAGTACCGGGTGGTGATGGAGCTCAGCCCCGAGTACCTGGAAGGCCCGCATGCGCTCCAGGATATCTATGTGGTCACTGGCGGCGGCAGGCGGGTGCCGCTGTCGGCCTTCGCGCGATTCACGCCCACCAGCACGCCGCTGGGCGTCAATCACCAGGGCCAGTTCGCGGCCTCCACCATCTCCTTCAACCTGGCCGAGGGCGTCTCGCTATCGCAGGCCACGGAGTTGGTCAAGGATGCGATGGCGCGCATTGGCGTGCCGGAGACGCTGCAGGCCAACTTCCAGGGCAGCGCCAAGGCCTTCCAGGATTCGCTCAAGAGCCAGCCGCTGCTGATCCTGGCCGCGCTGATCACCATCTATATCGTGCTCGGCATGCTGTACGAGAGCTATGTGCATCCGCTCACCATCCTGTCCACGCTGCCGTCGGCCGGCGTGGGTGCGCTGCTGGCGCTGCTGGCCTCGGGCACGGATTTCAGCATCATCGCGCTGATCGGCGTGATCCTGCTGATCGGCATCGTCAAGAAGAACGCCATCATGATGATCGACTTCGCCATCGACGCCGAGCGGCGCGAGGGCCTGTCGCCGCATGACGCCATCTACCGCGCCTGCCTGCTGCGTTTCCGCCCGATCCTGATGACCACCATGGCCGCCCTGCTCGGCGCGATACCCCTGGCGATCGGCCACGGCGACGGCGCCGAGCTGCGCGCGCCGCTGGGCATCTCCATCGTCGGCGGGCTGGTGGTCAGCCAGTTGCTGACGCTCTACACGACGCCCGTGGTCTACCTGACGCTGGACCGCTGGCGCCTGAAGGTGAAAGCCTGGCGCCAGCGCCGCTCCGCCGTGCGTCCGGCCACGGCCAGCCTCGAACCCTGAATGCGATCCATGAACGCTTTTCTTCGCCTCCCCGCCCTCTGCGTCCCCGCGACCGTGCTGACGGCAGCCTGTGCCCTGCTGCTGAGCGGCTGCGCCGTGGGTCCCGACTACAAGCGGCCGGACGCGCCCACCACCCCGGCCTTCAAGGAAGCACCCGCCGACACCTCCCAGTGGGGCGAATGGAAGCCGGCCGAGCCGCAGGATGCCAGCGCGCGCAGCAACTGGTGGGCGGTGTTCAGCGATCCGGCACTCGACACGCTGATGGCGCAGGTGCAGGTATCCAACCAGAACATCAAGGCGGCCGAGGCGCAGTACCGGCAAGCGCTGGCCGCGCTGCAATCGGCGCGCGCCGGCTACTTCCCCACGGTCGGCGCATCGGCCGGGCTGAACCGCTCGAGGGGCAGCAGCGGCCTGATCGGCAACAGCCAGAACGCCACGCTGTCGGCCAGCTGGGAAATCGATGTGTGGGGCCGCGTGCGCAGGCAGGTGGAAAGCAGCGAAGCCAGCGCGCAGGCCAGCCAGTCCGACCTGGCTTCGACCTTGCTGTCGACCCAGTCCACGCTGGCGCAGAGCTATTTCCTGCTGCGCATCGCCGACCAGCAGAAGGCCTTGCTTGACCGCACGGTAGTCGACTACGAGAAATCCCTGCAGCTGGTGCGCAACCAGTACGCAGCCGGCACCGCCCAGCGCTCGGACGTGCTGCAATCCGAGACCCAGCTCAAGTCCGCGCAGGCGCAGCAGATCGATATCCAGATCACGCGCGCGCAACTCGAGCACGCCATCGCCATCCTGACCGGCAAGCCGCCGGCCGACCTCTCCATCACGCCGCAGGACTATGCCGCCGCCGTGCCGCGCGTGCCTGTCGCGGTGCCGTCGGCGCTGCTGGAACGCCGGCCCGATATCGGCGCGGCCGAGCGCCGCATGGCCGCGGCCAATGCCCAGATCGGCGTGGCCCAGGCGGCGTATTACCCGACGCTGTCGCTATCGGCCACCGGCGGCCTTTCCGCCAGCACGCTGGCGCGCTGGCTGTCGCTGCCGGACCGCGTGTGGTCGATCGGCCCGGCGCTGGCCGGCACGCTGTTCGACGGTGGCCTGCGCAGCGCGGCCAAGGCGCAGGCGGTGGCGGCCTACGACCAGACCGTGGCCAACTACCGCCAGACGGTGCTCGCCGCGTTCCAGGAAGTCGAGGACAACCTGGCCGGCGCGCGCCTGCTGGAGCAAGAAGGCGTGGTGCAGAACGACGCGCTGCGCTCGGCGCGCGATGCGCTTGCCCTCGTCAACAACCGTTACCGCGCTGGCACCGCCAGCCTGCTGGACGTACTGACCGCGCAGACCACCGCCTACACGGCGGAGCGCACCTACTTGACCATCGTGGGCCGCCAGTACACGACCAGCGCGGTGTTGATCAAGGCGCTGGGCGGCGGCTGGCATATCGAGACGGATAGCGCATCGAATACGGCGCCGGCCGGCACAGCGCCCGGCGGCTCGGCAACGCAATAGCAAATGACAAATAGCGGTGGGAGCCTCCCCGCCGCCCTATGCCGGCGGGAAGCGCACCCGCACCAGCAGGCCCCTGCCCTGCGCGCCATCCAGCAGCACCAGCGACGCGCCATGCGCCATGGCGATGTCGCGCACGATGGTCAGGCCAAGCCCCGAGCCAGCGGGAGCCGCCTCACCCGGCACCTTCAAACCCGCCGCCTTGCCGCGGTAGAACGGCTCTAGCACCGCCGCGCGTTCCGCGGCGGGAATGCCGGGACCGTCGTCCTCCACTTCCAGCACCACCGCCTCGCCCGCGCGCAAGACCCGCGCCGTGACCATGCCGCCCGACGGCGTATAGCGCAGGGCATTGTCGACCAGGTTGGTCACCAGCTCGTGCAGCAGATCGGTGCCGAGCACTGGCTGCGCGCCCCCGCCTTCGAAGCCCAGGTCGATGCGGCGCGCACGCGCAGCGGGCGTGAGCTCGAGGCAAACCTCTTTCACCAGCGCCGCGAGGTCCAGCGCGCGCGGCGCCTCGGCCCCGCCGTGCGCCGCGCGCGCCATCGACAGCAGGCGGTCGGCCAGCGCGGCCATGCGCGCGGTACTGTCGGCCAGGCCCTGCGCGATGCGCCGCTGCTCGTTGGGATCGCGCTCGCGCGCGGCCAGCTGGGCCTGCGTGTGCAGCACGGCCAGCGGCGTGCGCAACTGGTGCGCCGCGTCGGCGATAAAGCGGCGCTGCGCGGCGAGCACCTGTTCCAGCCGTGCCATGTAGCCGTTCATGGCTTCCACCAGCGGCGCGGTCTCGCGCGGGGCGCTGTCGAGCGGCAGCGGCGTGGTGGCGCCGGGCTGGCGTTGCGCCACCGCTTCGCGCAGCGCATCGAGCGGCGCCAGCGCGCGCCGCGTGAATAGCCAGATCACCAGCACCGCGGCCAGCACCAGCATCAGCTGGCCCCACAGCACATCGAACAGGATGTTGCGCGTCAGCGCCTGGCGTGAGTCCAGCGTCTCGCCCACCTCGATCAGGGCCATGCCGCCGCGCGTGCCGCTGGCGTCCATCACCGGCTGGCGCAGCGCGGCGATGCGGATCGGCTGGCCACGGTAAGTACGGTCATAGAAGCTCACCAGCGCGGGATACAGCTTGGTGCGCGGCTGGCTGGCATCGAATGGCGGCAGGTCGTCGTAGCCCGAGACGAACTCGCCATGCACGCCGCTGACGCGGTAGAACATGGTGGCGTTCATCCCCACCTCGAAGGTATCGAGCGAGATATACGGCACGTCCACACGCACGCCTTCGGGGGTCAGCGTGATGCGCTCGGAAATATTGCGCGCCGATGCCAGCAAGGTGCGGTCATAGGCCTGGTCGGCGGATTCCAGCGCGTTGGAGTAAGCCACCACGCCGTACGCGGCCTGCAGCGCCAGCATGGGCGGGATCAGCCACCACAGCAGGCGTGCGCGCAGGCTGGCGGCGCGCTTGCGCGGCTCAGCCAACGCTGGGCTCCAGCACGTAGCCCAGCCCGCGCAAGGTCACGATGGCGGCGCCCGAGCCTTCGAGCTTGCGGCGCAGGCGATGCACGTAGACCTCGATCACATCCGGCTGGGTGTCGTCGGCCAGGGTGAAGATGCTGGCGTAGATGCGGTCCTTGCTGACGGTCTTGCCGGGTGGCGTCATCAGGATCTCCAGCACCGCATGCTCGCGCGGCGTCAGCGCCAGCGGCACGCCGCCCACCTGGAAATGGCGCGACACCGTATCGAACCCCAGGCCGCCGCACACCACCAGCGGCGCCTCGGTCTGGCGCGCGCGGCGCAGCAGCGCCTTCACGCGCGCCTCGAACTCGGC
The DNA here is from genome assembly GCF_054515855.1 of Cupriavidus sp. PET2-C1. Taxonomy (NCBI): domain Bacteria; kingdom Pseudomonadati; phylum Pseudomonadota; class Betaproteobacteria; order Burkholderiales; family Burkholderiaceae; genus Cupriavidus; species Cupriavidus sp. PET2-C1. The sequence continues at coordinate 752,677 of NZ_CM137259.1, read as the reverse complement.
CAGGTCGAAGGGCTTGGCCATATAGTCGTCGGCGCCCAGGTCCAGGCCCTTGACCCGGTCGCCCACTTCGCCGCGCGCGGTCAGGATCATCACCGGCACGCGGCAGCCGCGAGCGCGCAGGCGCGCGAGCAGGTCCAGGCCGTCGCGGTCGGGCAAGGTCAGGTCCAGCAACACCAGCGCGTAGTCGCTGCCGGCCCCGCCCGCGCTGCCGGCGTGGGTGCTGAACAGCAAGGATTCCGCACTGGCCGCGTCTGCCGCGCGCTCCACGGTGAAATGCAGCGCGCGCAGCGCCTGCATCACCCAGGTGGCCAGTTCATCGTGGTCCTCGACCAGCAGTACTCTCATGGGAAGGTGTTCTCCTGCTTGTTTCCAGCTGGCGTCACGCTATGTCATGCGCATGGTTTGCTCCCCTCTCCCGCATGGCGGGAGAGGGGGAGACAGCCGTCGTCATGGCGCGCGGCTTTGGCCTGTTCGGCGGCTTCGTCCAGTGCTTCGGGGCGCGCTCAGTTATGCCTGATTTTCGCATTGGCAGCCAGCGGATTTGTTTGGGATTTCCTTGTAAGCTGTCTGCCGTCCAATTTGCTCCGGAGGAGAATCGATGCGCCACGTTCTGGCCGCCCTGCGCTTTGCCTGCGCGGCGCTCGCCCTCGCCGCTGCCTGCGCGCGGCCGGCGGCGGCCGCGCCGGAATGCATTGTGCCCGCCAAGCCCGGCGGCGGCTTTGACCTGACCTGCAAGCTGGCGCAGCGCGCGCTGCTCGAAGCCGGGTTCACCGAGCAGCCGATGCGGCTGGCCTACGTGCCGGGCGGCATCGGCGCGGTGGCCTACAACAGCATCGTGGCGCAACGCCCCGCCGAGCCCGACACCATCGTCGCCTTTTCAGACGGCTCCCTTCTGGCGCTGGCCCAAGGCAAGTTCGGCAAGTACGGCGCGGCGGATGTGCGCTGGGTCGGCGCGCTCGGCACCGATTATGGCGTGATAGCGGTGCGCGCCGACTCGCCCTTCAAGACCCTGAAGGACCTGGTGGCCGCGCTGAGGTCGGATCCGGACCAGGTACTGTTCGGGGCCGGCGGCACCATCGGCAACCAGGACTGGATGAAGGCCGCGCTGGTGGCGCGGCAGGCCGGCGTGGGCTACAAGCGCATGCGCTTCGTGGGTTTCGAGGGTGGCGGCGAGGCCTTCACGGCACTGCAGGGCGGGCACGTCCAGGCGGTGTCCGGCGACGCGTCGGAGGCCGCCATGCAGCTCGGCGCGGGCGGCATCCGCATCCTGGCCGTGCTGGCGGCGCAGCGCCTGCCCGGCAGGCTGGCCGGCGTGCCCACCGCGCGCGAGCAGGGCTTCGACATCGTCTGGCCCATCCTGCGCGGCTTCTACATGGGCCCCAAGGTTGCGCAGGCCGACTACCAGCGCTGGGCCAGCCGCTTCGAACGCCTGCAGGCCAGCCCGGCATTCGCCCGGCTGCGCGCGGAGCAAGGCCTGTTCCCGGCCGACCTGGGCGGCGCCGACCTGGATACCTATGTGCAGCGAACGGTGCAGCGCTATGGCACGCTGGCCAAGGAATTCGGGCTGACCCGATAGCTCCGATAGCTGCCGGCATCGGCTACGGCCGGGCAGGCGCCTCCGGACGCGGCAGCGGCTGCTTGCTCACCCGCTCCTTGAGCCAGGTGGCGGCCTTGCCGAGCGGCCGCTGCTTATGCCACACCAGCTCCATCGCCACCGGCCAGTCCTGGTCGTCGAACTCCAGCGCGGGCGACACCAGTTGCGTGCCCGCCGGCGAGTTGGCCGCCACGTGCCAGGGCACGAAGGCCCAGCCCAGCCGGCGCTTGACCAGCTCAACGATGACCCACTGGCTTTCCACCCACCAGACTTCGGCGGCCACGCGCAGCCGCATTTTTTCCTCGCTATCGGTGCGGGTGGCCACCATCAGCTGCCGGTAGCGCTTCAGTTCCTCCCAGCCCACGCGCTGGTCCGCAAGCGGATGGTCGGGGGCGCAGATGATCCGCATCGGCACCCAGCCCAGCGCGCGGAAGCCCAGCTCCGGCGGAAGCACTTCCTGGCGCCACATGATGCCCAGATCGGCGCAACGCTCCAGCACCAGCCGGCTGACGTCTTCCATCAACGGAAACAGCAGCTCCAGTTCCACCGCCGGGAAGCGCTCGGAGAACTCTTCCAGCATCACGCCCAGGGTTTCCTCCGGATAGAGTTCGTCCACCGCCAGTACCAGGCGGCTCTCCACGCCCTCGCCCAGGCTCTTGGCCACGCCGCGGAAATGCTCGCAACGCTCCAGGATCACGCGCGCCTCGGCCAGCAGCCGTTCGCCCGCGGCGGTCAGGGTGGGATAGCGCCCGCCGCGGTCGAACAGCTGGTTGCCCAGGTCGATCTCGAGATTGGACACGGCCGCGCTGACAACCGACTGGGCCTTGCCCAGCCGGCGCGCGGCAGCGGAGAAAGAGCCACATTCCGCGGCCGCGGCAAAGGCCTGCAATTGCTCGAGCGAGAGGCTCATGTCGATTCCTTGGGACGGGCGGCTGCCCATCCATCGTTTTAAGCGATAGAACCCAACTTTACCATCCCAGAATACTCGATAGAATGCCCTCTATTCACACGCCAGACAGGAAGTATCATGCGCAGCACCAAGGACAGAATTCGTCACACCATCGGCTTTGAAGTGATCGGTTTGCTGATTGTCGCGCCCGTGGGCAGCTGGGTCTTTGGCTTCGCCCTGCACCAGATCGGCATCCTCGCCGTGGTGGCATCGTTGATCGCCGCCGGCTGGAACTACGCCTACAACGTGCTGTTCGACAAGGCCATGCTGCGGTTCACCGGGCAGTTGCGCAAGCCGGTGGCCGTGCGGGTGCTCCACGCCATCCTGTTCGAACTGGGCCTGCTGGTGGTGTTCCTGCCGATGGTGGCGTGGTACCTCGACATGAGTCTCTTCGATGCATTCATCATGGACATCGCCCTGGCGGCCTTCTACGTGGTCTATGCGTTCATCTACAACTGGACCTACGATGCCGTGTTCCCGGTGGCCGGCGCCGCGGGGAACAGCGGGAATGCCACAAAGGCGGTCGCGAAGTCAGCCTGCTGACCCAGCGATCAGGAAGCAAAAAGCGGATGCCGACGGCATCCGCTTTTTGCATTTTGGCCGGCCACTTCGCATTGCTGCGCGTGGCTAGCTTGTGCCTTACCGGCGTCCGGGCGTGATCACGTTGCCAACCACACCGCCCAGCGCCGCGCCACCGACAGTGGCCGCCGGGCCGCCGATCAGTGCCGCACCGGCCACACCGCCAACACCCGCACCGATGGCGGTATTGCGCTGCCTGGGCGTCAGATCGGCGCAGCCCGCCACGCTCAGCAGCGTGGCAAGCAGGATAGACAGGGTGACGGTACGCATGATGAGGCTCCTTGTGGAATTGGCTTTGCGCCTGGCAATGCACCCAGGCCGCGCTATTGCGTGTTACCGCATGGTCCACATTTGCGGCAGGTGTTTTCAGTATGGCGGGCGGCGTCGCTTTGCGTGACGGGGCTATGGCCGAACATCGTGTCAGCGGATTCCCACAAATCCCGTGCGCGTGCCATGTCGGCGCCGCTCGATTGCGGGTTTCCCCGCACGCCGCCCGGCTTGAAGCCTTCGCGCATTTAGTTATACTACATAACAATATGGCTGCCGGCCGCAGACCGTACAAGTGGATCGGCCAAGGCCGCGCAACGACGCCAGAATCTTTTTGAAACGGCCTCTAACAAGCCGAGGAGACAACACCATGAAGATCGCGATCGCCGGTGGCGGCATCGGCGGCCTGACGCTGGCACTGCTGTGCCACCGGCACGGCATCGAGGCCGAGGTCTGGGAAGCCAGCGAGACGCTGCGCCCGCTCGGCGTGGGCATCAACCTGCTGCCGCACGCGGTGCGCGAGCTGTCCGAGCTGGGATTGCACGATGCACTGGCCGAGCTGGCGGTGCAGACCTCGTCCCTGTCCTACTACAACAAGCTCGGCCAGCGCATCTGGCACGAGCCGCGCGGGCGCGCGGCGGGCTACGGCCAGCCGCAGTTCTCCATCCATCGCGGCGAATTCCAGATGCTGCTCTACCGCACCGTGGTGGAGCGCCTGGGCGCTGAGCGCGTGCATGCCGGCCATACGTTTGAAGCAGTCACGAGCACCGGCGCGCGCGCGGGCGATCCCGTGGAGTTCACGCTGCGCCGGCGCAGCGACAACGCGCAAGTCACGGCGCGGGCCGATGTGCTGGTGGGCGCCGACGGCATCCACTCCGCCGTGCGCCGCCACTTCTATCCGCAGGGCGACGCGCCGCGCTTCTCGCGCCGCACGCTGTGGCGCGCCGTCACCGAGGCGCCGCCGTACCTGGATGGCAGCTCGATGTTCATGGCGGGCCACCAGGACCAGAAGTTCGTGGCCTACCCGATCTCCGAGCCGCTGCGCCGCCAGGGGCGCTCGCTGGTCAACTGGATCGCCGAGCTGCGCGTGCCCGACAGCGCGCCGGATACCCCGCCGCGCAGCGACTGGAACAAGCAGGTCGACAAGTCCGTGTTCCGCGAAGCCTTTGCGGACTGGCGCTGGGACTGGATCGACATCCCCGCGCTGATCGACGGCGCGCAGGCCATCTACGAATTCCCCATGGTCGACAAGGACACGCTGCCGCGCTGGACCTTCGACCGCGTGACGCTGCTGGGCGACGCCGCCCACCCGATGTACCCGATCGGCTCCAACGGCAGCGCGCAGGCCATCCTCGATGCGCGCTACCTGATGGACAGCCTCCTGGCCAACGGCGCGCCGCGCGACGCCTCCGGCACCGGCCATGCGCTGCGCGAGTACGAAGCGGAACGGCTGCCGCGCACCGCGGCCATCGTGCTGCGCAACCGCATGAACGGGCCCGAGCAGGTCATGCAGCTGGCCGAGCAGCGCGCGCCGCAGGGCTTCAGCGATATCGAAACCGTGATCCCGCGCACCGAGCTCGAAGCGATCGCGCTGCGCTACAAGCAGCTCGCCGGCTTCGACCGGCAATCGCTGCAGGTGCCGCCGCGCTAAGCGGGTCGCGCGCTGTGATTGCGCCAGTCCGTCGTATCATGCCCCCCGACCGGCCCTGAGAAGCCGGCGTCATTCGAAGAATAGGAGACATCGTGCCGCGCCCCAGCCCTACACGCCCTACACGCCTTAGACACGTTGGACGCCTTGCCACGCCCGCCAGCCGCCTTGCGCTCGCCGTCACCGCCAGCCTTGCCGCCGCGCTCGGCGCCGCGCCCGCGCTTGCCGAAGTGACGGTCGGCGTCAGCATCGCGTCGACCGGCCCGTCGGCCTCGCTCGGCATCCCGCAGAAGAACAGCATGCCCTTCCTGCCGGAGACCATCGCCGGCGAGAAAATCCGCTACATCGTGCTGGACGACGGCTCCGATCCCACCCAGGCCACCAAGGTAGCGCGCCGCTTCGTCAGCGAGGACAAGGTCGACATCATCCTCGGCTCGTCGGCGGTGGCGCCGTCGATCGCGATTGCCGAAGTCGCCGACGAGAGCCAGACCGTGCAGCTGGCCTTCTCGCCGATCGAGCTCAAGCCCGGGCGCGGCGAATGGACGTATCGGCTGGCCCAGCCAGTCAAGCTGATGGCCGAGGCCGTGGCGGATGCGGCGCACGCCAAAGGCGTCAAGACCATCGCCTTCATCGGCTTTGCCGACGCCTACGGCGAGACCTGGCTCAAGGAGTTCACCGCCGCCGCCACGGCGCGCGGCATGCGCCTGGTGGCCACCGAACGCTATGCGCGCTCGGACACCAGCGTGACAGCGCAAACGCTCAAGCTGATCGCCGCCCGCCCCGACGCGGTGCTGATCGCCGGCGCCGGCACCGGCGCGGCCCTGCCGCACACCACGCTGCGCGAGCGCGGCTACGCGGGCCCGGTCTACCACACGCACGGGGCGGCCACCAAGGACCTGATCCGCATCGGCGGCAAAGCCGTCAACGGCTCCATCCTGCCCGCCGGGCCGGTGATCGTGGCCGAGCAGCTGCCGGACAGCGCCGCCACCAAGAAGCCGGGGCTGGACTACGTGGGCCGCTACGAGAAGCAGTACGGGCCCGACACCCGCACCCAGTTCGGCGCCCACCCCTACGATGCGGGCCTGGTGCTGCAGCGCATCGTGCCGGTGGCGCTCAAGCAGGCCAAGCCGGGCACGCCGGCATTCCGCCGCGCGCTCAAGACCGCGCTGGAGAGCGAGCGCAATATCGTGGTGTCGCACGGCGTGCTGAACTACACCGCGCAGGATCACTTCGGCTTTGACACCCGCGGCCGCGTGATGCTGACCATCGACAATGGCAACTGGAAGCTGCTGAAATGACCGCGCCCGCCGCGCCCTTTGCCATCGCTGGCCTGCCCACGCCCACGCTGGAGCACGTGGCGGACTTCCGCTTCCGGCTGGCGCCGGTCACCGAGGTGGGTGCGAGCGCGCTGGGCAACCGGCGGGTCATCCCCATTCTCGACGGCGTCGTTTCCGGGCCCCGCCTGCAAGGGCGCATCCTGCCCGGCGGCGCGGACTTCCAGCTGGTGCGCCACGATACCGGCAACGGCATCGTCGTGGCCGACATCGAGGCCCGCTACGTGCTGGAGACCGACGACGGCGCGCGCATCTACATCGTCAACGCCGGCGTGCGCAGCGGCCCCGCCGAGCTGATCGCGCGCCTGGCCGGCGGCGAGATCGTCGACCCGCGCCTGATCTATTTCCGCACCACGCCCCGCTTCGAGACGGCGGCGCCCGGCTACGACTGGCTCATGCAGCACCTGTTTGTCGCCACCGGCGCCCGCTATCCGGACCGGGTGGAAATGCGGTATTTTCGCGTCGTATAGGCAGCCCGGTTTTTCAGGCAGCCCAACGCCCTCCCCAACATCCATCGACCGACGCCAAGGCCTCATGACCACAGCAAAGGCGCGAGCGCGCCGCAGCCGCGACGCCCTCGCCCCCGATCCCGCCGGCGCCAGCCAGGCAGCCGATGCGCCCGGCGGATTCGACCCGCATATCGCCAACGTCGACTACGGCGTGCTGGACGGCCTGGTCGGCTACGCCATCCGCCGCGCGCAGATCCGTATCTACGAAGACTTCGTGCAATCGCTGGCGCAGTGGCACATCACGCCGCCGCGTTTCTCCGCGCTCGTGATCGTCTCGCGCAATCCGCTGCTCAAGCTGACCGAGCTGGCCAGCATCCTGGGCATCGCGCGCTCGGGCGCGGTGCTGCTGGTCGACGCGCTGGAAGACATGAAGCTGGTGGCGCGCCACCCGGCCCCGCACGACCGCCGCGCCTACAGCCTGGTGCTGACCCCGGCGGGACGGCGCACGCTGGAAGCCGCCACCGCCGCGGTATGCGCGCACGATGCGCGCGTCGCGGGCGCATTGTCAGCGCAGGAACAAGATACGCTGCGCACGCTGCTCGGAAAGCTCGCGCCGCCGCAGGCGATCGGCGCGGCCCGTTTGGAAGATCCCACAAACGCCGCGGAAGACTAGACGGAGTTCCTGCGGAAAAACCTGCGGAAATCGCATGGCGGCGTCATCCGCGCCCAGGCCCATGCGTTAACATGGGCACCATGCCGAATCGCCCTTCCCCAATTCTTCACTGCCTGCTGCCGCTTTGCGCCGCCGGGCTGTTGTGCATCAGCGGCGTGAGCACCGCCGCCGCCAAGACCCCCGCTCACAAGACCAAGGCCACCCACGCCGCGACCGAGTCCGCCGAGCCGCGCTCAGGCCTGCCGGGCAGCGTAACGGCCGCGCTCAAGCGCGCGCATGTGCCCGCCTCGGCCACCAGCTTCTACGTGATCAAGGTCGGCGCGCCAGCGCCCCGCGCAAGCTGGAACGCGCAAGCGCCGATGAACCCGGCTTCCACCATGAAGCTGGTCACCACCTTCGCCGGGCTCCAGCTGCTTGGCCCCGGCTACCGCTGGCAGACCGCGCTGTACGCCGACAACCAGCCAGGCGCCGACGGCACCGTCAACGGCAACGTCTACCTGCGCGGCTATGGCGACCCCAAGCTGGTGCCGGAAGAAATGGCCAAGCTGGTCAACAGCGCCCGCACCGCGGGCGCCACCACCATCAACGGCGACCTGGTGCTGGACCGCAGCTACTTCGATTCCGCCCTCGACAAGGGCGCCACCATCGATGGCGAAACCCAGCGCGCCTACAACGTCAGCCCCGACGCGCTGCTCTACGCCTTCAAGACGCTGTCGTTTACCATCACGCCCGACCCGGCCAACCAGTCGGTCGCGGTATCGGTCACGCCCGCGCTGGCGCAGCTCAAGCTCGACAACCGCCTGGCGCTGTCCCACGGCAAGTGCGGCGACTGGTCGGCGCGCGCGCGCCCCGCCGTCACGCCCCAGCCCGACGGCACCGTGCTGGCCTCCTTCGACGGCAGCTACGCCGCCGACTGCGGCGAACACGTGGTCAACATCGCCACGCTCTCGCACAACGAATTCACCTGGGGCGGCTTCGTCGCCGAATGGCAACTGGCCGGCGGCCGCTTCACCCACCAGCCAGCCCTGCGCATGGGCCGCGCCCCGCGCAACGCCTTCCTGCTGGCACGCCACTACGGCCAGCCCCTGTCGGAGATCGTGCGCGACATCAACAAGTTCTCGAACAATGTGATGGCCCGCCAGCTTTACCTGACCATCGGCGCGGAGATGGATCGCAGCGGCCCGGCCAGCACCACCCGCTCGGCCAAGGTGGTGCAGCGCTGGCTGGCGCGCCAAGGGCTGGACATGCCCGGCCTGGTACTGGACAACGGCTCCGGGCTATCGCGCGAAGAACGCATCAGTGCCTACGATATGTCGCGGCTGCTGCAGCAAGCGCTGGCCAGTGAAGTCGGCCCGGTGCTGATCGATTCGCTGCCGATCCTCGGCGTGGACGGCACGCTGCGCAACCGCCTGACGCGCGCCGGCGCGGCCGGCAATGCCTACATGAAAACGGGAACGTTGAACGATGTCCGCGCGCTGGCCGGCTATGTCGATGCGCTGAACGGCGACCGCTATGTGGTGGTCAGCTACATCAACCACGCCAACGCAGCACAAGCCCGCGAAGCCCACGACGCCCTGTTGCAATGGGTATATCAGGGCGCACCCTGAGTGGCGTGATACTGGCAGCCGGTACGGAATAAGGTGAGCTAGCGTCCTAGCGAGCGCCCGCCCTCTCCCCCGGCCCCTCTCCCACAAGTGGGAGAGGGGAGAAAACCAGCGGCAAGATAAACCCATTGTGGTAGCCGTGTGAAGCGCCCGAAGGGCGGGCCACACCCCAACGCGATGCGAAGCGAGCCGTCAAGGTGTGCCGAGGCCGTATGGGGCGCCTCGGGCTTCGGCGAAAAGAGCGGAAAAGAGGGACCCATGTCTGAGTATCGCCTTAAGGCGATGCGAGTTTGGGTCCCGGCCGCTCTTTTCGTCGAAGCCCGAGGGGGTAGTCGCCCCATCCGGCGCGCCTTTTTTGCCTACTTTTTTGGCAAGACAAAAAAGTAGGTCGCCGCCCCGCAGGGGTGGTGAAACTGCAGTTGCCCTTGACCTTGAAGTTAAGCAGTTGAAGCTGATGTTGCAGTTGCAGTTGCAGTTACAGCCAACCACCAACCCCCCCCCCCCTTTACCCCCCAAACGCCGCTGCAGCCCGCTGCAACCGATCCCGAACCCCATCCCACTCATGCCCAGCCGGCAAGGCCTCAAACACCAGCCGCGCAAACCCCTCCCCATCCAGCCGACGCAACAAGCTATAAAGCGCACGCGCATAACCCTCGGCATCGGCAGGCGCTTGCACCCACACACAGCGCGGATCGGCAGCCGCCTGAACACCAACCCACGCCACTCGTGCGTCGGCGGGCAATTCGACCAGTTGCGCAGGCAAATCCGCAGCAGCGCACAAACCCAACGGCGTATGCGGCGCATAGTGCGCCTTCAGCGTACCTGACGCGCGCGGCGCGGCAGCATCCGGCGGCAATGGCGTGACGCCCAGCACCTGCGCCATCATGGCCGGCGTGATGGCGCCCGGGCGCAGCAGCACCGGGCCAATGCCCTGCTCCAGCCGCGACAGATCCACGATGGTCGATTCGATGCCAACCTCAACGTCATCGCCCTCAAGCACGAAGACCGCGTCGCCAAACTCGTCGCGCACGTGCTGCGCCGTGGTCGGGCTGACCTGCCCAAACTTGTTCGCGGACGGCGCGGCAATGCCGCCGCGCCCACGCTTGAAGCGGCTCAGCAGCGCCTGCGCAACCGGATGCGACGGGCAGCGCAGGCCAATGTTGTCCTGGCCGCCGGCAACCGCCGCCGGGATATGCGCGGCGCGCTTGAGGATCAGCGTGAGCGGGCCGGGCCAGAAGGCGTCGATCAGGTCTTGCGCGGCCGGTGGCACATCGTCCACCCAGTAGCTGATGTCGCCGCCATCCACCACGTGCACGATGATCGGGTGATTGGACGGGCGCCCCTTGGCCGCGTAGATGCGGGCGATGGCCTCGGGGTTTTCCGCGTCGGCGCCCAGGCCGTAGACCGTCTCGGTCGGAAAGGCGACCAGCTCGCCGGCCTCCAGCAGTTGGACCGCTTGGTCAAGTTCGGCGGGCGTGGGCATGCGCGACATCGGGAATCTCTGGGGTGGCGTTACGACGAAGCTACGGAGCGACGGAACGACGGGGTGACGAAAGCAGGAAAACGGAAAAGCCCGGCGCATGCGCCGGGCAAGCCATCAAGGCGCAATGTGCAATGCCGTCAGGGCCGCGTCGAAGGCGCGCTCGGCATCGGTTGCCGCGCCGCCCACGCAATTCACGTGGCCCATCTTGCGCGACGGGCGCGCATCGTTCTTGCCGTACAAGTGCAGCTTGGCGCCGGGTTGGGCCACGACTTCGTCCCAGGCCGGCGTGCGCTCCAGGCCGAATTCGAACCACACGTCGCCCAGCAGGTTGAGCATCTTGCCGGCCGAATGCTGGCGCGTGCTGCCCAGCGGCAGGCGCGCCATGGCGCGCACCTGCTGCTCGAACTGGCTGGTCTCGCAGGCGTCCATGGTGATGTGGCCGGAGTTGTGCGGGCGCGGCGCCATTTCGTTGGCGACCAGCGAGCCATCGGTCAGCACGAAGAACTCGATGCACAGCACGCCCACATAGCCCATCTCGGTGGTGATGGTGGCGGCCGCGGCGCGGGCGCGCGCGGCGATCTCGTCGGAGACGCTGGTGGACGGCATCACGGTGGAGAACAGGATGCCGTCGCGGTGCACGTTTTCAGCGAGCGGCCAGGTGGCGGTGGTACCGTCGGCAGCGCGCGCGGCCAGTACCGAAACCTCGTAGGCCAGCGGCAACATCTTTTCCAGCACACACGGCACGTGCTGCATGGCGCGCCACGCAGCACGCACGTCTTCGCGGGTCCTGACGCGGGCCTGGCCCTTGCCGTCATACCCCATGCGCGCGGTCTTGAGGATGCCGGGCAGCAGGTCCTCGGGCACCTGGTCGACATCCGCGTCGTGCTGGATCACCCAGTGCGGCGCGGTGGGCACGCCGGTGCGCTCGGCGCAGGAAGCGAAGAACTTCTTCTCGCCGATGCGGTTCTGCGCGATCGACACGCAATAGCCGCGCGGCGCGACGAAGGCGCCGAGCTGCTCCAGCCGGTCGAGCGAGAGCGAGGGCACGTTCTCGAACTCGGTAGTCACCGCCGGGCACAGCTTGGCCATTTCGGCCAGCGCGGCTTCATCCGTATAGGCCGCGCAGATGTGCTTCTCGGCGATCGTGCCGGCCGGGCTGTCCTGGTCCGGATCGAGCACGCAAACCTTGTAGCCCATCGACTGCGCGGCATGGGTGAACATGCGGCCGAGCTGGCCGCCGCCCAGCATGCCTAGCCAGGCGCCGGGCAGCACCGGCGCGCTGGGATTGTCGATGCCGAACTCGGCACGCGACTCCGGCGTGTGGGCTTCGACCAGGTGGGGATGGATATCGGTTGGCATTACGCGTCTTTCCGGATTCGGGGGCTTGGGGCTAGTCGGTGTGCGTGCGAATGTGCGTATTACACCGGCAGCGTCATGGCGCGGGCAGCTTCGGTCTGCTTGGCGCGGAACGCTTCCAGCGCGGCGGCCAGCGCGTCGTCGGTGGTGGCGAGCGTGGCGATGGCGTGCAGCGCGGCATTGGCGGCGCCCGCTTCGCCGATGGCGAAGGTGGCGACCGGCACGCCCTTGGGCATCTGCACAATCGACAGCAGCGAGTCCTCGCCACGCAGGTAGCGCGACGGCACCGGCACGCCGAACACCGGCACGATGGTCTTGGCGGCGATCATGCCGGGCAGGTGCGCGGCACCGCCGGCACCGGCGATGATGGCGCGCAGGCCGCGCTCGCGCGCGGTGGCGGCGTACTCGAACATGTCGTCGGCCATGCGGTGGGCGGAGACCACGCGCGCCTCGAAGGCCACGCCGAAATCCTTCAGCATGGCGACCGCGTTCTGCATCACGTCCCAGTCGGAACTGCTGCCCATCACAACGCCGACCAGCGGCTTGGCTGTATTGCTCACGTTAAGTCCTTAAAAATCTGTCTGGCGCTTGGGGACCGCGCCAACCTTCGTCCTGCGTTGGTTCGCTCCCCTCTCCCCCTGAGGGGAGAGGGAGTGACAGCCGTCGTCATTGCAGACGGCATTGGCGCACCTGCCGGCTTCGGCCGGCACCTGCGCCACCCTGACAATTACTGCAGTTCCTCGCCGGTCAGGCGCGTCAGCGCCTCGCGGTACTTGGCGGCGGTCTTCTCGATCACGTCGGCGGGCAGCGCGGGCGCCGGAGCGGTCTTGGGCCAGGGCTTGCCGTCGATGCGCACGGCTTCCAGCCAGTCGCGCACGAACTGCTTGTCAAAGGACGGCGGGTTGGTGCCGACTTCGTACGAATCCGCGGGCCAGAAGCGCGAGGAATCGGCGGTCAGCACTTCGTCCATCAGCGTCAGCGTGCCGTTCTCGTCCAGGCCGAACTCGAACTTGGTGTCGGCGATGATGATGCCGCGGGTGGCGGCGTAGTCGGCTGCTTCCTTGTACAGGCGGATCGAGATGTCGCGCATCTGGCGGGCCAGGTCGGCACCGATGCGCTCTTCCGTTTCCGCGAAGGAGATGTTCTCGTCGTGCTCGCCCATCTCGGCCTTGGCGGCCGGGGTGAAGATCGGCTCGGGCAGCTTCTGCGCGTTCTGCAGGCCGGCGGGCAACGCGATGCCGCACACGCTGCCGGTGGCCTGGTAGTCCTTCCAGCCGCTGCCGGCCAGGTAGCCGCGCACCACGGCTTCCACCAGGATCGGCTTGAGGCGCTTGACCACCACGGCGCGGCCTTGCACCTGCTCGACTTCGGCCGGGCTCACCACAGTCTCGGCGGCAACGCCGGTTTCGTGGTTCGGCACGATGTGAGCCAGCTTCTTGAACCAGAAGTTGGCCATCTGGTTGAGCACGCGGCCCTTGGCCGGGATCGGCTCGCCCAGGATGACGTCGAAGGCCGACAGGCGGTCGGTGGTGACGATCAGCAGCTTGTCGTCGCCGACGGCGTAGTTGTCGCGGACCTTGCCGTGGCCGAGCAGCGGCAGCGAAGTGATGGAGGACTGGTAGAGAGCGTTCGACATGGCGGTTCGGTGGTTCGGTGGTTCCGATGGGAGGCACTAACAGAATGATTCTGGCGCCGGGCCAGAACAACTGCTTCGCTTCATTTTGTTAGCGCTTTTCAGCGCCCCGGCGCCGGGGCCTGAAAAGCGTCGTCCCCGCGCCTGCCCGTTTGACGGGATCGGGGCGGGGACGGCACGGGGTCCTGCTTATTGCACGACCTGGGCGAGTTCGCCCGACTTGTACTTCTGCGCGATGGCGTCGAGCGAGACCGGCTTGATCTTGGCGGCCTGGCCTTCGCAGCCGAAGGCGACGTAGCGTGCCTTGCAAACCAGCTTGGCGGCTTCGCGGGCCGGCTTCAGGTATTCGCGCGGGTCGAACTTGCTCGGGTTCTCGGCAAAGAAGCGGCGGATCGCGCCGGTCATGGCAAGGCGGATATCGGTGTCGATATTGATCTTGCGCACGCCGTACTTGATGGCTTCCTGGATTTCCTCGACCGGCACGCCGTAGGTTTCCTTCATGTCGCCGCCGAACTGGCGGATTTCCGCGAGCAGTTCCTGCGGGACCGACGACGAGCCGTGCATCACCAGGTGGGTGTTGGGGATGCGGGCGTGGATTTCCTTGATGCGGTTGATCGCCAGGATATCGCCAGTGGGCTTGCGGGTGAACTTGTAAGCGCCGTGCGAGGTGCCGATGGCGATTGCCAGGGCGTCCAGCTGGGTGGCCTTGACGAAGTCGGCAGCCTGCTCCGGGTCGGTCAGCAGCATGGAATGGTCCAGCTTGCCTTCGGCGCCGATGCCGTCTTCCTCGCCGGCTTCGCCGGTCTCGAGCGAGCCCAGGCAGCCAAGCTCGCCTTCCACGGTCACGCCGATGGCGTGCGAGAGCTGCACCACCTTGCGGGTCACTTCGATGTTGTACTCGTAGTCGGACGGGGTCTTGCCGTCTTCACGCAGCGAGCCGTCCATCATCACCGAGGAGAAGCCCAGGTCGATCGCGGCCTGGCAGATCGCCGGCGACTGGCCGTGATCCTGGTGCATCACCACCGGGATATGCGGATAGGCTTCCACCGCGGCTTCGATCAGGTGGCGCAGGAAGTGCTCGCCGGCGTACTTGCGTGCGCCTGCGGAGGCTTGCATGATCACCGGCGCATTGACTTCGTCGGCGGCCTGCATGATGGCCTGAACCTGTTCCAGGTTGTTCACGTTGAAGGCGGGCAGCGCGTAGCCGTTTTCGGCTGCGTGGTCGAGCAGCTGGCGCATCGATACGAGTGGCATGTCAAACTCCTAAAGAAAGAATGGGGTGTCTCGTTTAATGATTGATTGATCTGTTTGATCTAGTCGATCTGGTCGATCTGGTCGTTCTTTGCTTTCTTTGCTGTTCGCGTGAGACACCGTCTCAACGCGATTCATCCTGGGTGATCCTGTGCGCTCAAGCGCCGGCTGTCTGTCCGGCGCGGCGCCTATCAGGCGCCCACCCGGACAATCTTCAGCGTATTCGTGCCACCCGGCTGGCCCATCGGCTCGCCAATGGTCAGCACGATGAAGTCGCCGCGCTGCACCACGCCTTGCGACAGCAGCAGCTCTTCAGCCTGTTCCAGCGCGGTGTCGCGGTCGGCGCTGGCTTCCAGCGGCAGCGGCACCACATTGCGGTACAGCTGCATCTTGCGCTGCGAGGCCAGGTTGGGCGTCATCGCGTAGATCGGCACATGGATGCGATGCCGGCTCATCCACAGCGCGGTGGCGCCGGAATCGGTCAGCGCGGCAATGGCCTTTACCTGCAAATGATAGGCGGTGAACAGTGCGCCCATGGCGATCGACTGGTCGATGCGGCCAAAGGTCTGGTTGAGGAAATCGGTGTCGAGCTGGACCACCTCGGATTTCTCGGCCTCCACGCATACCACGGCCACGGTTTCCACGGTCTCCACCGGGTAGCTGCCGGCGGCGGTCTCGGCCGACAGCATCACGGCGTCGGTGCCATCCAGCACGGCGTTGGCCACGTCCGACACCTCGGCGCGCGTGGGCACCGGGTTGACGATCATGCTCTCCATCATCTGGGTGGCGGTGATGGTCAGCTTGTTGGCTTCCCGCGCCAGCCGGATCATGCGCTTTTGCAGCGCCGGCACGGCCGCGTTGCCCACCTCCACGGCCAGGTCGCCGCGGGCCACCATGATGCCGTCGGAGGCTTGCAGGATTTCCTCGAGCACGCCCGGGCGGATGGCCTCGGCGCGCTCGATCTTGGCGATCATGCGGGCCTTGTGCTGGTGCGGCTGGCCGGCCACCGCGGCAAGCTGGCGGGCCATTTCCATGTCGGTGGCGTTCTTCGGGAAGCTCACCGCGACATAGTCCGCGCCCAGCGCCATGGCGGTCTTGATGTCGTCCATGTCCTTGGCGGTCAGCGCCGGCGCCGACAGCCCGCCGCCCTGGCGGTTGATGCCCTTGTTGTTGGACAGCTCGCCGCCGATCTTCACCTTGGTGAAGATCTCGTGGCCGATCACGCGTTCCACCACCAGCACGATCAAGCCGTCGTTGAGCAGCAGCAGGTCGCCCGGGCCGACGTCGCGCGGCAGGTCCTCGTAATCGAGGCCGGCGCGCTCCTGGTTGCCCAGGGTGCAGGTGGCGTCGAGGATGAAGGGCTCACCCACCTTCAGCGTGATCTTGCCGTGCTCGAACTTGCCCACGCGGATCTTCGGGCCTTGCAGGTCGGCCATGATGGCGACTTCGCGGCCGCACGCCTTGGCCGCCTCGCGCACCAGGCGGGCGCGCTCGATGTGGTCTTCGGCCTTGCCGTGGGAGAAGTTCAGGCGCACCACGTCGACCCCGGCCGCGATCATGCGCGTCAGGATTTCCAGCGTGCTGGAAGCGGGGCCGATGGTAGCGACGATCTTGGTGGAACGGGTCATGAACTGATTTTCCTTATCGAGGGCCAGCGCCGCCCGGCGACGCCGGCACGGCTTGCTTCCTGCGTGCCACGCGGCGCCGGCGCCAGGCCAGCGCAAGCCACAGCAGCGGCACACCAACCAGCAGCCACGGCAGCGCGCCGGCGGCCACGCGGATCAGCATGGCCAGGCTGCCGAGGAACAACTCGGCGATATCGTTGACGGCAGCGCGCAGTGGCGACACCTTGCGCTGGCTGACGAAGGTCTCGCGCGCGACAAAGTCGATGCGGACCTCATTGCGATCGGTTTGCGCCGCCAGCATCTTGCGCACGCCGTTAATCGTGTCCAGCTCACCCTGCACGCGCGCCAGCTCGCGCTCCAGCTCGATCACGTCGCGCAGCGGGCCACGCGCGTTCTGCAGCATGGCGCGCAGGCGGTCACGCAGCTCGGTGGTGTTCTTGATGCGGGCTTCGGCATCGATCACCTGGTCGGTCTTGTCCTCGCTCGACACCGCGTTGGACACCACCGTGCCGCCCTGCTCGGCCGCCTTGAGCAAATCCGGCAAGGCCTTGGGCGCGATGCGCGCGCGCAGCTCGCCGCGCGGCAGCGCGCCGTCGCGGCTGCGGGTGAAGCCCGCCTCCAGCAACTCGCAGCCGAGCGCCTGGCAGCGTTGCACCACGCTCTTCCAGCCAGCCTCCAGCAAGTCGGCGGAGTTTTCTACCGTCAGCGCGTACTTCAACGCAAGATAGCGGCGCTCCGCCTCCTGCTGCTCGCTCTGGCCGCCCCGAGCCAGTTCGCCAGCGGCCATCCCGCCGGCCGCGGCGGCAGCCATGGGGCGTCCCTCGGGCGCGCCGCCCGGGCGGCCGCACGCGGACAGGGCCAGCACCGAGGCGGCCAGCAGCAACGCCGCCAGCGCACGCTTGCCGGCCATGCCCGCGCCAAACCCACGCAAACCTGTCACCCTCAGCCCGCGGCGCGCTGTTCCAGCACCTCGAACGCGGGCAGCGTCTTGCCCTCCAGGAATTCCAGGAAGGCGCCGCCGCCGGTGGAGATGTAGCCCACCTGGTCGGCGATGCCGTATTTGGCGATGGCCGCCAGCGTGTCGCCGCCACCGGCGATCGAGAACGCCTTGGACTCGGCGATGGCTTGCGCCAGCACCTTGGTGCCATTGCTGAACTGGTCGAACTCGAACACGCCGACCGGGCCGTTCCACACGATGGTGCCGGCCAGCTTGAGCTGGTCCGCCAGCATCTGCGCGGTCTTGGGGCCGATGTCGAGGATCATGTCGTCGTCGGCCACGTCCTTCGCGTCCTTGACGGTGGCAACGGCGGTGGCGCTGAATGCCTTGGCGCACACCACGTCCACGGGGATGGGCACCGAGGCGCCGCGCGCGGCCATGAGATCGATGATGGTGCGCGCATCGGCCACCAGGTCAGCCTCGGCCAGCGACTTGCCGATCTTCAGGCCGGCAGCCAGCATGAAGGTATTGGCGATGCCGCCGCCGACGATCAGGTTGTCGACCTTGCCGGCCAGCGTCTTGAGGATGGTCAGCTTGGTGGACACCTTGGAGCCGGCAACGATTGCCACCAGCGGACGCGCCGGCTGGCCCAGGGCCTTGCCCAGCGCATCGATCTCGGCGGCCAGCAGCGGGCCGGCGCAGGCGATGGGGGCGTACTTGGCGATGCCGTGGGTGGTGGCTTCGGCGCGGTGCGCGGTGCCGAAGGCATCGTTCACGTAGACGTCGCACAGCTTGGCCATCTTCTGCGCCAGTTCGTCGCTGTTCTTCTTTTCGCCCTTGTTGACGCGGCAGTTTTCCAGCAGCACCACTTCGCCGGGCTTGACCGTGCTCACTTCGCCGTTGCCGTCGACCCAGTTCTGCACCAGCTTGACCGGCTTGCCGAGCAACTCGGCCAGGCGCGTGGCCACGGGCGCCAGCGAATCCTCGGGCTTGAACTCGCCTTCGGTCGGGCGGCCCAGGTGCGACGTCACCATCACGGCGGCGCCTGCCTGCAGGCAGGCCTCGATGGCGGGCACGGAGGCGCGGATGCGGGTATCTTCGGTGATTTGGCCGGCGTCATCCTGCGGCACGTTCAGGTCGGCGCGGATAAAAACCCGCTTGCCGGCAATTTTGCCTTGGGAGATGAGATCGGAAAGACGCAGGACAGAGGTCATGGCGGTGGCTGGAGAGCGAAAATCGGGGAAAATCGGCATTTTACCTGATCGCAAGGGCCATTTTGCGGGATTGCGCCCCGGATGCACCCGCCAACGGGTGCCCCATTCGCCACATGCGGCGAGCAGCGTGCCGCATCCTTGCAACGTACCCCCTGAATGTGGGGTGCGACAATTGCATTGCGTCTCGTACGCTGCTGCCAAAGCGCGCAACATATGCATAAGTTGGCACAAGATAAGCACGCAAAAACATAGCCAGAGGCCCGCCTCAGACGGGACCCAAGGCACTGGTGCCGGACGCGCTTACGGGAAGCGGCGTCGGCGCCACGCGGCTAGCGCCGTTGTCGCGAAGGCAGGGGTAACCATGAACGAAGACATGCACCGGGCAATCCGTGGCTTGTATGAAGGGATTCTTGACGCGCAGGCCTGGCAGCAAAGCCTGCACACCTTGAGCAACATCGTAGGCAGCGCGCACGCATCAATGATCGTGCGCGACACCGATCGCGACCTGATGACGGTCAACGAGGTCGTGCGCCCGGTGCAGGAGCTGTTCAGCGCCTACGAGAAGGAATTCCACACGCTGGATCCGGGCAAGCTGTTTGCCCACAAGCTCTCCCCCGGGGAGTGGTACATCGACGCGCGCGATTTCGGCGAAGGCGCGATGCGGCGCAACCCCTTCTACCGGGAGTTCCTTCACCGTTTCGACCTGTGCTCCTACGCAGCCTGCCTGGTCGAGCGAAAGCCCCACTACGAAGTGTATTTCGCGCTGCAGCGCTCGTTCTCCCAAGGCAATTTCACGCCGGCGGATGTCAGCGCGCTGGACTGGGCGCTGCCTCACATGCGCAGCGCCATCGCCATGCGCGACCGCACCATCGGGTTGTCGACGCTGGCGCAGCTGTCAGGGCGGATACTGGAGCGCCTGTCGTTCGGCGTGATCGCTTTCTCGCCCGAACGGCGCGTGCTGCTGAGCAATGGCATCGGCGAGCGCTGGGTGCGGCGGCTGGACCCCGCCGGCAAGACCGGCGAGTGGCAATTGTCGCGCTCGCTGGCCGACATGGTGACTGCCGCCTGCGCGCCGCGCAGCACGGTACCGGCGCAGGCGGCAATCGCCCGCCACGGCAACGGCGCCTGCGCGCAGCTGATCGTGCTGCCGCTGCCGCCATCCCACCTCTTTGCGCTGCCCTGGCAGCAACCCGCCGCGCTGGTGGTGATCCATGAAGACGCGCAGGCGCCGGCGGCACTGCCGCAACTGCTGCGCGAAGTCTATGGACTGACGCCCGCCGAGATCCGCCTGGCAAGCCTGCTGGCCACCGGCATGGGCCTGCCCGAAGCCAGCGAGCGCCTGCACGTGCGCCACGAAACCGCGCGCAGCCAGCTCAAAGCGGTATTCCTCAAGACCGGCGCCAGCACGCAGGCCCGCCTGACGCGGATGCTGACCCAGCTGGGCACGGCGCTCGGCCCCGGGCCGCAGGGGCCGGGCGACGCTGGCGACACGGCCTAGCGGATCATGCCTTCGGGGCCCGGCGTTCGCTCGGCCCCGGCTCAGCCAAGCAGCCGCATGGCGGTATAGACCGCCATGCCCGCCACGATCATGCCCACCATGCGCCGCGTCGCCAGGTAGAACACCAGCGCCACCGCGCCGGCCACCAGCTTGTAGTTGCTCGGGGCCAGCGTGAAATGGCCCTGCCAGGTCATCAGGTCGGGCAGGATGATGGCCGCCAGCGCCGCCGCCGGCGCGTAGCGCAGCGCGCGCTGGATGCGGTCTGGCACCGTCACGCGCTCGCCCGCCATCAGGAACAGCGCACGCGTGACGATGGTCACCAGCGCCATGCCGACCAGCGCGATCCAGATCTCGAGATGGCTCATGCCCGGTCCTCTGCCACCGGAGCCGCCGGAGCCGCTGCCTGCGCGGGCGCATGCCCGGCCTTGCGGCGGCGGATGCCACGCAAGGTCGCGCGGGCGGCCAGTTCGTCGCTGGCCATGCCAGCCGCGATCGCCCCCACCACCGCCGCCACCAGGCCGAGCCGGTAAGGCAGGTCGAAGCACAGCAGCGCCAGCGCGGAAGCCACAGCCACCGCCAGCAGCGTGGAGCGCGAGCGGATGGTCGTGACCATCACGGGAATCAGCGCCAGCGTGCCGGCCAGCCCCAGGCCCCAGTTGTCCGGGAACGCGCTGGCCAGCACGATGCCGATGATTGACGATACCTGCCACATGGCGAAATTGGTCAGCGCCATGCCCCAGAAGTACCCTTCCTTGCCCGGTTCATGGCCTGGCGTGGCATAGCGCTGCATGAAGTAGACGAAATGCAGGTCGCCGTTGAACGACCCCAGCAGCGTGCGGCGCCACAGCGGCAGATAGCTGAAATGCGGCTGCAGCCCCGCGCTGAAGATCACGAAGCGCAGGTTGACGATGGCGGCGGTCAGCCACACCGTCCACAACGGCAGGCCCGCCGCAAACAGCGGCAGCACGGACAACTGTGCCGAGCCCGCATAGACCAGCAAGGACATGCCGATCGCCTCGGGCACGTTCATCACCGACTTGCTCATGGCCACGCCCGTCACCAGGCCCCAGGAGAACACGGCAGGCAGGGACGGCGCGAAATAGCGCGCCCCCTCGATAAAGCCAGCCCGCTCGGCCGGGGCAAAACGATGCCAGGGACGCAGCAGGGCCTGGGGCGGTCGGAAGGTCATAGCTGAAAGCTGGGGGGATGGCAGCCGCCGGGGGGCGGCGAGCCCTTAGGGGGAATTGGGCATTATAGGGGGAGTGGGAGGGGGTGGTAAGTGGTTGCTTAACTGTTGGGGGGGCTGGGCTGGTTGGCTGGCGTTTTTGGTTTGATTTGCTGCGGCGTTGGCTTTTGCACCCAAGGGCCATACGACATCCCCCTGCGGGGGCTGCCGGTCACTCTTCTTTGCGTCGGCAAAGAAGACTAACGAGAAGAAAGCCGACCCTGCCGGGCGCAGAGCAATAAGGCTCTCGAATATCGGTGGTTGCGTCGTACGGCCCGGAGTGTTGGCTGGCGGATTCTACCGACCCAAAGGACATCTCAACTACATGACCCATGGGTTACGTCGTGCGGCCCCTGACCTCGTGCGCGGTGACCGTTCCCACATCTGCCGTTCGCGGCGCGGAGGGCTGCGCCATTTCAGGCGTGACTGGTTTCGTGGTTTTGTCTCGGAGGACGAGCGCCGTGAGGTGCGAGCACGGCCCTCGCGAACCGGGCCACGGTGCCCACCACGAAACCGGGGGAGTTGGTAGCCAGGTGCCGCTCGCGCCGGTACGGCAGGGCATCAAATGGCCGGGCGGCCACCGCCAGAGACAAAACCACGAAACCACCAAGTCAGGCAGGATCGTGGCGCTCCGCACCGCGAACGGCAGATGCCCGAACACTCACCGAGCAAAGCGATGAGGGGCACCACCACGTGACCATTGGGTCATGCAGTAGCGATGTCCTTCGGGCCGGTTGGACACGCCAGCCAACACTCAGGGCCGTACGACGCAACCACCGAGGCAAAAACAGCCTTATTGCTCTGCCCCCGGCAGGGCGGCTTTCTTTTCGTTAGTTTTCTTTGCCGGTCAAAGAAAAGTGACCGGCAGCCCCCGCAGGGGGATGTCGTATGGCCCTTGGGTGCAAATGCCAACGCCATACCAAATCAAAACCAAATCAAACAGCAAAAACCAACGGTTCTGCCCTTGCACCCAACAACCAACAATCAACAACCAACCCAACATCAATCAATAGACGCCCCAACACTCCTAACAACCCCCGCCCACTTCTGCCGATCCGCCTTCACCGTAGTCCGAAACTGCTCAACCGTCTCAATCCGCGGCGAATTCCCCGCCTCGATCAACTTCTGCCGGATCGCCGGCGTTTCAAGAGCGACCTTGACCGCATCGTTGATCTTCTTGCTGATCTTGGGATCCAGCCCCTTGGGGCCGAAGAAGCCAAACCAGATGGTGCTGTTGAAGCCGGGCAACCCGCTCTCGGCTATCGTCGGCACTTCGGGAATCACCGCTACATGGTTTTTGGTGGTCACGCCAAGCAGCCGCACCTTGCCGGCGCGATACTGCGGCAACACGCTCTGCACCTGATTAAAAATGCAGCAGACCTCGCCCTTGAGCACGGCTTGCAGCGCATCGGGGCCGCCCTTGTAGGGCACATGGACCATATCCAGGCCGGCGCGCGCGTTGAATTCGGCGAAGGCCAGGTGCGTGCCGGTGCCGTTGCCGGTCGACGCGTAGTTGTACTTGCCGGGGTTGGCCTTGACCTTCTCGATGAACTCCTTGACCGACTTCACATCGATCACGGCGGGGTTCACCGTCAGCACGTTGGAGACTTCCACCAGCGGCGCGACAGGCGTGAAATCGGCTTCGGCGTCGAACGGCAGGCTCTTGTACAGGGCCGGGTTGATGCCGTGGGTGGCGGCGGTGCCGAGCAGCAGCGTGTAGCCGTCGGGCTTGGCATGGGCCACCACTTCGGAGGCCACATTGCCACCGGCGCCGGGGCGGTAGTCATAGATGATGGTGGCCTTGAGCGACTTCTGCAGCGATTCCTGCAGCGTGCGTCCCACCATGTCCACGCCGGAGCCGGCGGTAAAGCCCATCAGGATGGTGATTGGCTGGGTCGGCCAGGCCGGGTCCTGCGCGCGGGCCGGGGCAGCCAGCGTGCCCAGCGCGGCCAGCAGGCCAAGGCCGGCGGCACGGGAAGCGCGGGCAGCGCGGGCAGCGCGGGCAGCGCGGGACGAATGGAAAGCGGACGAGATGCGGCGGGTAGCAGTGCGGAACATGGGGGTACCGTCGAAAAAGGGAATGCGGGTCGGGGCTGCCGGCCGGGGTCTGCCGCCCCGGGCCAAAACAGCAAGATACCAACGATCCGCCGCATTACCAACGACGGAGTTCGCTTGAAGGTATGCCATGTTGGTATAAGCAGACATGGATTGGATTCCCGCCGCCGCCCGCACCGGCGAAAGCGCGCCTTTCGCCCCTAGCTGCGCAACAGCCCCACCAGTTCGTCGATGTCCGGCAGCGCCGCCGCCGTGCCGACAAAGCCGGCACCGCCGTCCTCGCCCGCCTCCAGGATGCCATCGGCCAGCGCGCGCTTGCCGTGATGCAGCGTGAGGATGCGCTCCTCGATGGTGCCCGCGCTGATCAGCCGGTAGACGGTCACCGGGCGTTGCTGTCCGATGCGATGGGCGCGGCCCATGGCCTGGTCCTCCGCCGCCGGGTTCCACCAGGGGTCGGCGATGATCACGTAGTCGGCGGCCGTCAGGTTGAGGCCGAAGCCGCCGGCCTTCAGGCTGATCAGGAAGACATCGCCCTCGCCGGCCTGGAACGCCGCCACGCGCCGCGTGCGCTCGGCCGCTGGCGTGGCGCCGTCGAGGTACTGCCAGGCCAGGCCGGCCTCGTCCAGCCCCTGGCGCAGCAGTTGCAGGAAGTCGACGAACTGGCTGAAGACCAGCGTCTTGTGCCCGTTGGCGGCCAGCTCGCCCGCCAGTTGCACGAAGGCGCGCACCTTGGCGCCCGCCTGCCCGAGTTCCAGTTGCAGCTCGGGCGTGACCAGGCGCGCGTCGCAGGCGGCGCGCCGCATCCGCATGAGCTGCGCCAGCACATGGATGCGCGCCTCGGCGGCGGGCTGGCCGGCGGCGGTCTTGCGGGACTTCGGGCCTTTGACCACGGCCTCGGCTTCGGCGAGCGCCTGGCGGCGCAGCGCTTCGTAGTGGGCCGCCTCGATCGGGTCCTGCTCGATGCGCAACACCAGTTCGGTGCGCGGCGGCAATTCGTCCAGCACCTGGGCCTTGGTCCGGCGCAGCACGAACGGCGCGATCATGCGGCGCAGCCGCTGGGCCGCCTCGCGCACGCCATTGCGCTCGATCGGCACGGCGAAGTGCTCGTTGAAGCGGACCAGCGAGCCGAGCAGGCCGGGGTTGCAAAAGCGCATGATCGACCACAGCTCGGCCAGCCGGTTTTCCACCGGCGTGCCCGACAGCGCCATGCGAAAATCGGCCCGCAGCTCGAACACCGCCTGCGAGCGCTTGGTGGCGGCGTTCTTGAACGCCTGCGCTTCGTCGGCCACCACCGTGTGCCACTCGCGCTGGCAGAAGGCGTCGCGCGCCTGCAGCAGCAGCGTGTACGAAACAATCACCACGTCATGCGGGCCGGCTTGTTCCAGCAAGGCCGTGCGCTCGCCCTCGGCATAGATGTGCACGCGCAGCGTCGGCGCGAAGCGCCTTGCCTCTTCGGCCCAGTTGCCGCACACGGAGGTTGGCGCGATCACCAGCGCAGCGCCGCCGCCGGCGCGCGCCAGCATCACGGCGAGCGCCTGCAGCGTCTTGCCCAGCCCCATGTCGTCGGCCAGGCAGGCGCCGAAGCCGGCCTCGGCGAGCGACATGGCCCAGCGGTAGCCGTCTTCCTGGTAGGGCCGCAGTTGCGCGGCCAGGTTGGCCGGCAGCGCGGCGTCGCTGTCGCGCGCCCGGCGCAGCCGCGCCACGCGCTGGCGGAAATGCTGGTCGGGGTCGATGCCGGCGCCGGCCAGCACGTCGTCCAGCCAGGGCGCCGCCATCAGCGGCACCTTGATACCGTCGGGCACGTTGTGCGCCACGCTGGCCAGGTCGCGCAGCCTGGCGCGCAGGCTGCGCGTGAGCGCCACATACACGCCCTGCCCCATCGGCATGAAGCGCCCGGCATGGCTGCCGGCCCAGGCCAGCAACTGGCCAAGCTGCAGCACCAGCCCCTCGGCCACGCCCAGCTCGCCAACCAGCTTGAACCATTCGCTCTCGGTCTCGATATGCACCGCCAGTTGCGGGATATCGGCGCCCACCACGCGGATTTCCTTGCCCCGGGGCCACTCCACCGCCAGCACGGCGGGCAGCCCGGGCAATTGCTCGACCACCGACAACGCCTCCTCCGGGTCGGCCAGGGTCCAGTCGTATTCACCGCTTTCGGGCGAGCGCGGCACCAGGAAGGGCAGCGCGTCGAACACTTCGGCCACGCTTGCCAATTCGGCCTTGAGGTCGCGCACCGTGGCCAGGCTCTCCCCTTTGACCGCCGCCATCAGCCGCTCGCGCCCGCTGCCCGGGGCCAGCCGTGGCCCAAGCGGGCCCAGCGGCGTCACCACCAGGCGCAGCGAAAGGCCTTCGCCCAGCGGCGACAGCTCGGCGCGCAGCCGGCTCTCGGTCTCGAGCTCGCGGGCGCTGCCGTCGTGGTCGGAGTGCACCTGGAAGTGACCGGACAGCGCGCGCAGCGTGGCGTCAAGCTGCGCATGGGCTTCGGCCGGCACCGCCAGCCCGTCGGCGATCAGTTGCGCCGCGCCCTGCTGTGCGGGTGTCAGGCGGATCACGCGCAGGCGCTGCGAGCCTTCGCGCAGCACGGTGATCTGGCGCAAGGCCTCGGCGTCCGCGCGGCTGCCGGCAGGCAGGAAGCTGTCCATCGCCGGGGCCTCACGCACCGGGGGTGAGACCCGCAAGGTGTAGCGGCCACCCTGGCGCACCACTTCCAGCGTGGGGGCGCCCTCCAGCACTTCCAGCGTCTGCTCGGGCGCCTGCGCCAGCACCACGCCCGGATGCCCGACCAGCGCCAGCATGGCGGCGGCGCGATCGAGCACGTAGCGGCGGTGATAGGACTGGTCGCGGCGGACCGCGCGGGCGACGCGGGCGTCCCACGGCTCCAGCCGGTCGTCTTCGGCAAGGCGGGCCAGCGGCACGGGACGCGGCTTGTTCCAGCCGCGCGGGCCGCGCTGCTGCTCCAGCGGCTCGATGGTGCCGACCGCGCCGTCGGCGTCGATGGTCAACGCCCACAACAGGCGGCTGGCGCTGGCGCCGTCGGGCGCGCGCGTCTCGCCCGCCAGGGCCTGCAACGCTTCGAGCGCGAGCCGCCAGCTTTCCTGGCGCTGGCCGGCAAAGAAAGCTGGCGGCACCGGCTCGCCCGCATCCAGCGCCAGCGCGGCGTCCAGTTGCTGCGCGAACCAGTGCAGGCCGCAGCCTTGCAGGCGCGCACGCAGGGCCGCAACGGCCTCGGCGCGGGCAGCCGCCGGCTGGCGCCGTCCGCTGGCTTGCTTCACGTCGCCGAGCCAGGCGCGCAGCAGCACGCGCCAGAACTGCGCGAGCGGTGGCACCTCGGGGCGCAATGCGAACGCGGCCTCGTCCAGCCGCGCATCACCCTTGTGCACAGCCAGCACGTGGCACCACAGCCCCCAGCGCTCGGTCAGCGCCGGGCTGCGCGTGCCCGCTTCCGCCTGGCAGAACTTGCGGGCTTGTTCGAGATGGGCCGGCGTGCGCTGGGCCAGCAAGGACAGCGGATAGCAAGGCGCCAGTGAGGGCGGCAACAAGCCGGTTCGCTGGCGGCTTTCGGTCCGTAGCCGCTTGAGCGCCGCCTCGAAGCCCGCCTGGGCGGCTGGCCAGTCGCCTTCCTGCATGCGGGCAAAAGCGCGCAGGGCGTCGCCATCGCCGCCGCCGGCGTCGCCCATCGTGGATAGCAAGGCAAGGGCCGCCGGGCGCTCGCCGGCGTACAGCTGGCCCTCGGCCAGCGCGGTGCGAATGGGGACCGGCAGCGCCTGCGGATCGTCGGCGTGGCAGGCCAGTCCGTAATCCAGGTAGGGCTGCAAGCGGGGATCCCAGTCGAAATAGAGACAGTCCAGGATCGCCAGCAAGATGCGCCAGCGCCAGGGTGGCACCACCCGGTCCAGCAGCGCGGCGTCGCCGCTGGCCAACGCCGCTTCCACCAGCATTTCGGCGCGGTCGGCTCCGTCCCCCCATGGCGCCAGCATTTCGCCGATGGCCGCCTCCGAGGCTCCAGAGAACAACATCTCGCGCAGCCGCCTGACGTGCATGCGGCCCGGCGATTCACGATGGGAGGCGGAGGGTCCAGACGGCGGCGGCAGGGTCACGGGTGGCAGTGGCGGCATACACAATGTGACGATTTTAGACCCCGGCGCGCCCGCGCCCGCGTTGGCACAGGGGGTCCCGGGGTTTACAATGTCGCTTTTGCGTGACTGATGGCGCTCTGGGAGAGAACCATGTCGATGGCGGATCGCGACGGTAAAATCTGGATGGACGGCAAGCTGATCGAATGGCGCGACGCCAAGATCCATGTGCTGACCCATACCCTGCATTACGGCATGGGGGTGTTTGAAGGCGTACGTGCCTACAAGACGCCGGCCGGTACCGCGATCTTCCGTCTCAAGGAGCACACCCGCCGCCTGTTCAACTCGGCCAAGATCTTCCAGATGCAGATGCCGTTCGACGCGGCCACGCTGGAGGCCGCGCAACGCGAGGTGGTGAAAGCCAACCAGCTCGCGTCCTGCTACATCCGCCCGCTGGTCTGGATCGGCTCGGAAAAAATGGGGGTCTCGGCCAGGGGCAACACCATCCACGTGGCGATTGCCGCGTGGCCGTGGGGCGCCTACCTGGGCGAGGAAGGCCTGGAGCGCGGCATCCGCGTCAAGACATCGTCCTTCACCCGCCACCATGTCAATGTATCGCTGGTGCGGGCCAAGGCCAGCGGCTATTACATCAACTCGATCCTCGCCAACCAGGAAGCCACCAGCATGGGCTACGACGAAGCCCTGCTGCTGGATACCGAAGGCTACGTCAGCGAAGGCTCGGGCGAAAACGTGTTCGTGGTGCGCGACGGCGTGATCTATACGCCTGACCTGGCCTCGTGCCTGGACGGCATCACCCGCGACGCCATCCTCACCATCGCCCGCGACCTGGGCATCGAGGTGCGCGAGAAGCGCATCACGCGCGACGAGGTGTACTGCTCGGACGAAGCCTTCTTCACCGGCACCGCGGCCGAAGTCACGCCGATCCGCGAGCTCGACGACCGCGTGATCGGCGAAGGCCGCCGCGGCCCGGTGACCAAGCGCGTGCAGGACGCCTTCTTCGCCGCGGTCGGCGGCACCAATGAACAATACAAGCACTGGCTGACCGTGGTCTGACACCACCCCGGGACCCGAAAGCGCACTAGGCAATCACGAACCGTTTAACCAGTCATACTTCAGTCCATACCAAAGACTAAAGACTAAAACCATCCCCGCAACACCATGACGCAAACCGCCTCCCTGATCGAAATCGGCGCGGAAGACCTTCCGCTGCACTGCCCCACCGGCAACACGCCGACCTGGAACTACCATCCGCGCGTCTTCCTCGACGTGACCGACACCGGCGAAGTGAAGTGCCCGTACTGCGGTACCGTCTACAAGCTCAAGCCTGGCACCGTGATCAAGGGTCACCACTGACACGGCCCACGCCTGACCGCACCACCCCGATGCTCCGGCCCGCCCTGCGGCGCGCCGGAGCGTCGGCGTGCGTGGCGCGCGCAGCTTGCGCCACGCCCACCCTTCCGGCAGCGCCCCATTCATGAAAAAAGCCCTCGTCATCGCCCCCAACTGGATCGGCGACGCCCTGATGGCGCAGCCGCTCTTCACCCTCATGAAAGCGCGCCATCCGCGCCTGCAGATCGACGCCCTCGCCCCTAAATGGGTGGCGCCGGTGCTGGCCCGCATGCCCGAGATCCACCAGGTCTTCCCCAGCGAACTGGCGCACGGCAAGCTGCAGCTCTCGGCCCGCCTGATGTTCGCCCAGCAGCTCAAGAACGAAGGCTACGACGCGGCCTATGTGCTGCCGAATTCGCTCAAGTCCGCGCTGATCCCCTGGCTGGCTGCTATCCCGCTGCGTGTCGGCTATCGCGGCGAAGCCCGCTTCGGCCTGCTCAATATCCGCCATGGCAATCCGCCCCGCGACCAGCGCCCGCCCATGGTGGAGCACTACGCGCGGCTGGCGCTCAAGCCCGGCGCCCGCCTGCCGGAGAACCTGCCCGAGCCGCGCCTGCGAACCGACCCGGTGCGCATGGCCAAGACTGCGGAGCGTTTTGGCATCGCGCCGCAGACGCGCCTGATCGCGTTCTGCCCGGGCGCGGAGTTCGGCCCGGCCAAGCGCTGGCCGGCCGCGCATTTCGCCGAGCTGGCGCAGATGCTCAAGCGCTCGTTCCCGTATGCGCAAATGGTCACACTGGGCTCGCCCAAGGACGCCGAGATCGCCGACGAGATCGTCAAGGCCGCGCCCTTCGTGCGCAACCTGTGCGGCCAGACCTCGCTGGACGATGCCGTCGACCTGCTGGCGATGTCTGAGGCCGCCGTGTGCAACGACTCCGGCCTGATGCACGTCACCGCGGCGCTGAACCGGCCACAGGTGGCGGTGTTCGGCTCCAGTGACCCGCGCCATACACCCCCGCTGTCGCAGGCTGCGAGTATCATGTGGCTGCAGCTCGAATGCAGTCCGTGCTTCAAGCGCGAGTGCCCGCTTGGACACCTGCGCTGCCTGAAGGACATCGAGCCCGAAATGGTGTTTGTGGAGCTGCGCAAGCTCCTGCACCGGGCCTGAAGCGCTGACCCGCCGTTCGTGTTTATCCGGCCAACGAATCCCTGAGCCCAGTCCACCATGCCTCGTTTTGCCCGCCTGTTCGATTCCGCCGAAGACATCGTAGAAGCCTTTCGCGAGGCCATGAAGCTACGCGATGCCGACGGCGCGCTGCGCCTGTGGCTGGATGAGGACTCGGTTACCTGCGTGATGCCGGACGGCCAGCGCCTGATCGGCCACGAGCACCTGCGCCAGGCCTTTGCGCAGTTGCTGGACGTACAGCCGGTGCTGATCGACGTGATCGAGACCAGCAGCCATACCTCGATGGGCGTCGCCATCTTCGACGTGACCGAAGCCCTGCGCTTTGGCGACGACCGCGTCGAAGCCGACCTCTATGTGCACACCACCTATGTGCTGATGCAGAACCACGAGGGCTGGCGCCTGGCGCACATCCATTGCAGCCCGGCCAACGCCGCTCAGGTCGCGACCGTGAGCACGGCGCCAGGCCAGGCACTCCACTAGGATTGGACGCGGCGCGGCGGGCCGGCCAGCCCGTCACGCGCGTCGCTTGACCGCCTATCGCCTTGCAGGCATGAGCCAGCTTCCGCCTTCGCACCACCGCCCCGCTCCGGGCGACTTCCGCGCCACCGACTCGTTCGGCGGCGGCCGCCGCATGCCCTGGTGGCTCGCCGGCGGCCACGCGCAGACCATCATTCCGGCGCGCTTCACGCCGCGCCCGCCGCGCGTGGCTTTCAAGCGCGAGCGCTGGACCGCCCCGGACGACGACTTCGTCGACCTGGACTGGACCACGCACCCGGTCACGCCCGATACCCCGCTGCTGGTGATGTTCCATGGCCTGGAAGGCGACTCCGGCAGCCATTACGCGCAGGCCATGATGCATGCGCTGGCGGCGCGCGGCTGGCAGGGCGTGATCCCGCACTTTCGTGGCTGCTCGGGCGAGCTGAACCTGGCGCCGCGCTTCTATCACTCGGGCGATGCCGAGGAGCTCCAGTGGATCCTGGCGCGGCTGCACCGGCAGTATTGCGGCCACGGGCGCAAGCTACTGGTGGTAGGCATTTCGCTCGGCGGCAATGCCCTGCTGCGCTTGCTGGGCGAACAAGGCAGCGCCGCGGGCCATATCAGCGCGGCGGCATCGGTCTCGGCGCCGCTGGACCTGGCCGGCGGCGGCGCGGCGCTGTCGCAAGGCTTCAACATGCTGTACACGCGCATGTTCCTGCAAACCCTGAAACGCAAGTCGCTGGCCAAGCTGAGCCAATACCCCCGGCTGTTCGACCGCGAGGCCATGCTCGCCAGCCGTGACCTGCACGCCTTCGACAATATCGTGACAGCGCCGCTGCATGGCTTTCGCGATACCGATGACTACTGGGCGCGCGCGTCCAGCAAGCCGGTGCTTGGCGAGATCAAGGTGCCCACGCTGGTGCTCAACGCGCGCAACGATCCCTTCCTGCCGGCGCGCCACCTGCCGGGCCCCGCTGATGTCAGCCCGCAGGTCTGGCTGGAGCAGCCCGAGCACGGCGGTCACGTCGGTTTCATGACACCGCGCGAAGATTGGCTGCGCGCGCTGCCGGTGCTGCCCTTTGCGGGGCATATCGAGTGGCTGCCAGCGCGCATCCTGCGGTTTTTCGACGCCGTGGCTTAGCGCCGTGGCTTAGCGCCGCGGCGTTGCGCAGTGGCGTTGCGCAGTGGCGTTGCGCAGTGGTGTTGATTACGGGCCGCACCCGCGGCCCAGCGTCACCAGAACGAATGCGAGCGGGATGCCCGGACACGGGCGGTCCCGCAAGGAGGCACTGAAGATGGATGAGACCGTCAAGCAAGCCATGGCCCGCTGGCCCAACGTCCCCAACTGCTACGGGTGGCTGGCGCTGGACCGGCGCGGGCAATGGCGCATGCGCAACGAGTACGCCCAGCAGCATGGCCTGTCCGGCGACCCGATCCGCCACGAGGCGCTGATCGCCTTTATCGAGCGCAACTACCAGCGCGACGAACGCGGTGGCTGGTATTTTCAGAACGGCCCGCAGCGCGTGTTCGTATCGCTGGCCTATGCGCCTTGGATCGTGCGGCTGCACCAGGGCAAGCTGCACACCACCTCGCAGCGCGCCTTCACGCTGCACGGCTGCCATGCGGACGAGCACGGCAACGTGGTGCTGGTGGGCACGGTGGCGGGTGAAAGCGGCGGCGGCCCGCAAGCCGCGCTGCTGCACGACCATGACCTGGATGGCTTTAGCAGCGCCTGCACCTGGCACGGCGAGGCCTGCGGCGGCAATCTCGGCGTGTTTCATTTCAGCGGCGCCGACGTGCAGATCGAGCCGATCGCCGAGGACGAAGTGCCGGCGCGCTACGCCTTTGTGCGCCAGCCCCGGCCGCCTGCGGGAGAACAGGCGGCCTGAGCATGAGCGTCAGTTAGGCATGCCCTTGTTGTCCTGCTTTTCCTCGCGGTACTGGCGCTCCAGCTGGTGCAGCCGCGCATCGACTTCCGACAGCGTGTAGAAATCGCCGTCGCCCGCCTTGCGTGCGATCTGCAACTGCTCGATGGCGGCCTGGTAGGCGCCATCCACGGCGTATTTCTCCGCCAGCGCCTGGTGCTGCTGCACGCGCCGGCCCTGCGCGGCATAGGCCCGCGCCAGCATGTCCCACCACTCGGAGCGGGCGATTTCCTCGCGCGTGCGCTCGCGCAGGAAGGTCACCGCCTGGTCGGTGCGGCCTGCGCCAAGCAAGGTCGCGGCATAGCTCAGCGCCACCGCGTGCGACAACGGGAACGCTTTCATCGACGCCACCACCTGGTTCAGCGCGTCCTGCTGCCGGCCCTGGGCGCGCGCCAGCTCGACCGCCATCACATCCAGCATGGGGCTGCCGGAGGTAGCGCCCGGGATCGTGCCATACAAGCGGCGGGCTTCGGCCAGCGACTGCTCGGCCGCGGCGTTGCGGCCCAGCCGCTGCTCGGCGAACGCGATGCCGTAGTGGAGCGCAGGCAGGCGCGCCGGCGAGGCTGACGCCAGTTGCGTTTGCAGCGCTGCGCGCGCGTTCTGCAGATCGCTGGGCGAGATTTCCTGCAGGATGCGGGCGCGCATCCGCGCGAACTCGTACTCGGGCGTGCTTGCCACGCGGCGCACCGCCACATGGCTCACGCGGTCCTGCATGTCGGCGATCCGCTCGGAGGTAAGCGGGTGGGTGCGTACGTACGACGGCACCGAGCTTTCCGAAATCCCCACTACGCGCTGCAGCCGCTTGAAGAAGTCAGGCATGCCCTGCGGGTCAAACCCGGCAGCCGTCATGATCTGGAAGCCGACCCGGTCGGCCTCGCGCTCGGCGCCGCGCGAGAAGGACAGCTGGTTGGACACCGCCGCCGCCTGTCCGCCCATGGCCAGCGCCGCGGCCGCGTCGCCGCTCTTGGTGGCGGCCAGCCCGGCCAGCACCATCGAGGCCAGCGCGATCCACATCGACTGGTCCTGCGTGGTGATGCCGCGCGCGATATGCCGCTGCATCACGTGGCCGATTTCGTGGCCCAGCACCGAGGCCAGCTCGGACTCGGTGTCGGACTGCACCAGCAGGCCGGTGTGCACACCGATATACCCGCCGGGCAGCGCAAAGGCATTGATGCTGCGGTCGCGCACCGCGAACAGCTCGAACCCCGTGGCAAAGGTACCGGCGCCGGTGGAGCCCGAGATGTTCTGCCGCCGCGCCGCCTGCACCAGGCGATAGCCAAGCGCGTTCAGGTAATCGGACAGCAGCGGATCGGACACGTAGTCCGGGTCGCGCCGGATGTCGCGCATGATGCGGTCGCCCAGGCGCCGCTCCATGTCGGGCGTGAGCGACGCGGTGGACGGATCGCCCAGGTCGGGCAGCTGCACGCCGGAGGTCTCCACCACGGTGTTGTTGCTGCGCAGGCCAAAATCGGATTTCTGCCCTGCTTTCACACTGCGGTTCAGGTTGTCATAGACTTGGTCGCTGCCGTCGCGGCTATCGCTCCCCGCTGCTGCTGCGGCGGCTGCGGTACGCGTGGGATCGTTCAGCAGCGGGCGCTGCTGGGGCCAGGCGGGCAGCGCGATCGTCAGCGCCACCAGCGCCGCCAGCGAGCGGCGGGCAAGGCCCACGGGAATCCTGGAAGGCATGAGGCACGCCTGTCGGGCGGGCGAGGAGAGCGCTCCGGCGAGCATTTGGTTCTTGCGCATGTTGCTATGATAGCGGCCTCCGGAAGCCATTCCCATCGGGCGTCGCCCGGTCTTGCCACGCCCTGCCCCGGCATGCGCGGCAAGCGCATCCGTCACGCATTCATTCCCCCGCATCCGCCAGGTCCACGCCATGAGCCAGCTCACCCATTTCGATTCCGCCGGACAAGCCCATATGGTCGACGTCGGCGCCAAGGCGCACAGCCACCGCGTGGCCGTCGCCACCGGCACCATCACCATGCTGCCCGCCACCTTTGCACTGGTGCGCGACGGCACCGCCAAGAAGGGCGACGTGCTAGGCATTGCGCGCGTGGCCGCCATCATGGCCACCAAGCGCACCTCTGACCTGATCCCGCTATGCCACCCGATCTCGCTCACCAAGGTGGCGGTGGACTACGCGATGGACGAGGCCAGCGCCACCATCCGCTGCACCGTGCGCACCGAGACCCACGGCCAGACCGGCGTGGAAATGGAAGCGCTGACCGGCGTGCAGGTGGCGCTGCTGACCATCTACGACATGTGCAAGGCGGTCGACCGCGGCATGGTGATTGGCGATGTGAAGTTGCTGGAGAAGCATGGCGGGAAGTCGGGGGACTGGGTGGCGGAAAAGACCTAAGTATTTGATTTCATTAGGCCATCTTCAGCCCGCCCTTACGCCCCCCACTGCTTTCCATGCGGGCTCCCGATAGGTTCACTCTAGCCGTTTGGGTGCACCAACAGTCGCAAATCCTTCGGTTTGGCCAACGTTTGTCCAAGTGAGGCAAGCGATGGCATCAGTAAGACGTAGGGGGAACACGTGGCAAGCCCGTGTTTCGCAGAAGGGATTCCCAGCGGAAGTCCGAACCTTTGACAGCAAAGCCGAGGCTGAGCGCTGGGCACGTGCCGTAGAGTCCGAAACGGACCGAGGTGTGCACGTTAGCCGACAGGAGGCCGAGAGGACCACCTTGGCGGAGGTCATTGGGCAATACATTGAGTAGGTCTCCCCGCTACCAAGGCCTTCCCCGCCTCGGCGAGAACCCGAGTTCTCAGCACCCTTGAGGAACAGGCATTGCTCGAAGCGGCCCAGCCAGTAGGTCGGCACAATCCTTGGCTATCCCCAGCCATCCCCAGCTATCACGCTCGCAGTGGAAACCTGTAACCCATTGGTTTTTCTGGGCACCCCGCAACTTGTCTGGGAACAATAAGCCAGCGGCCGATTGATGGTTGTTGACAGAGATTCACATTTTTTCGGATTCGTCTGATTTCATAGAACTAGTCTTTTCTGTATATCTGGCTAACGGCACAGATTGCCGTGCAACAACAGAGGGAGATGGATTGGACAGACCATCTTTATCCTCGCGTGCGTGTGGGCATGTCCCGCACACCGAGCCAGGCGATGAATAGGGAGATTGAACGATGAACGATATGCGAAACGCACTGCGCAACGGTGACCGGACTAGCACAAACGGCGTGTTAGTGGGCACCGGCACGATGTCCCATCACGGCGTCAACGTGGCAATCGAAGGCGACTTCGCAACCTGCCCGGCGTGCAAAAGTGGCGGCATAGTGACCAATGATTGCTATCCGTCGTTCGACCTTATGGGGCAGCAAATTCTTGTGGAAGGTGCCCGCGTCAATTGCAAATGCCCGGTGAAACCAATCGTCATCGCCTCACAGAACGACTTCACCATCGAGGTGACCCGCGGCAACGGTATTCGCATGCCCGCCGATACCACCAGCACGCTGTCATCTGAGGCACGGAATAAGCTTGTGGAAAACATGCAAGGCAGTAAGCTTGCTGACGATTCGGACCGGATTTGCCCGAACATGACGAACGAGGAATTTGCTCGGCTCGTGATGGAGCGGCGCAACAAAGCCGTATCCCTAGTCGATAAGCGACTAACCGAACTAAAGAGATGGTCGTCAGCCGACAAATTCCGCGTCTCGGAATGGTTCGGGTCTGATGATGCGCCTACCCGAACAAGCTTGACGGCAGGACTTGGTCGCCTACGCGGTGTTCTAGCTATGCTAACGCCCGACAATTTCGTTCGATATTCCGAAAGCGCGATGGCGCATGTCGGCTGCACCTCAAATTCCAAGAAGAAAGTCGGAGTCGTAGCCGAAGTTTGCGCGCCGGACACGCGAACCCACACCATCGCGATCCATCTGGAATTCTGTGAGTTGCGGGATTATTCCTATACAGCGGATTCTCAGGTTTCAACGCTGATTCACGAAGTCTCGCACTTTGCCGATACCTTTGGTGCGCGAGATATTGAGTATTTCATGAGCGAGTGTTTGAAGTTCGCTAAAACTCGGCCCGAACTGACACTTCAGAACGCTGACAGCATTGCGGGGTATGTGATCTATGAGCGCGGCTAACATCGTTCTTGCGCTGTCAGCATTTTTGTCGATGCAGTGCGCGCATGCGTGCATGCCGGGCAAGAATATCGACGTTTACTTCGCGTCCAACTCAAGTGTCGTGACCGCATCCGAAATGCTCCGCCTGGCAAACTGGATGGTCGATCAGCGCATCAAGTACCCGAGGCAAAAGGCCATCACGGTCGGGGGCTATGCCGAGGAAGGCGAGAGCAGCCCCAAATCTCTGGCGGCGGAACGTCTCCGCGCGGTCGCGCGTACCTTGAAAGAGACGAATTTCAATCAGGTGCCTGTGCAAGAACACTTTGGTGTGTACAGGCCGGGCGATGTGAGCAACGGGAGGCGTGTCGAAATCTCCCTGCTTCCGGCCTGCCCAAGCGAATGTTGCGGGCCAAGCGGAAAGTGGAAGAATCCACGGCGATCAGCGATGCAGTTCGCGGCATCGCTTCCGAAGGCGACGTGCCAGGCATTGCGCGCGTGGCCGCCATCATGGCCACCAAGCGCACCTCTGACCTGATCCCGCTATGCCACCCGATCTCGCTCACCAAGGTGGCGGTGGACTACGCAATGGACGAGGCCAGCGCCACCATCCGCTGCACCGTGCGCACCGAGACCCGCGGCCAGACCGGCGTGGAAATGGAAGCGCTGACCGGCGTGCAGGCGGCGCTGCTGACCATCTACGACATGTGCAAGGCGGTCGACCGCGGCATGGTGATGGGCGACGTGAAGCTGCTGGAGAAGCATGGCGGGAAGTCGGGGGATTGGGTGGCGGGCACCTGAGCAGGATGCCCAGCACCCGCCACATGTGCCTGATCCGCATCGCCAATACGCGCCACCTTTCTTACCAATCCTGACACAGTCCAGCGCCAGGGCCGCTTCCGCTGTAACAAGCGTAACGCCGCATTTCGCCAGAGCGCGGCGCATCGCGGCTTGCGGCAAATTGGTATTCAATGCAGTTTAGGGGGCGCAAGCTGCGCTGCCGGCGGAACCACGTTCCGCGTCGATCCAAGGTGGACAACATGAACGGGCGTAGGGTTGGCCAGCTTTTGCTGGTGTTGGCGGCGCTGGGCGCGAGCGGTACCGCGCTGGCGGGAAGAGGCGGCGGTGGCTGGCACGGTGGTGGTGGATGGCACGGCGGCGGTGGCTGGCATGGCGGCTGGCACGGCAGCGTAGGCGTCTATATCGGCCCTGGATTCGGCTACGGCTACGGGTGGGGCTACCCCTACCCGTACTACTACCCGCCCGGCTACGCCTATGGGCCCGCGGTCGTCGGGGTACCTGCGGCGCCGGCGCAGTACATCGAGCAGGACCAGGACGGCACGATGGAAATGGACAGCGGCGGTGTCGCGGCACCCGCGCCCCAACAGCAGGCGTACTGGTATCACTGCGCGCGGCCTGACGGCTACTACCCGTATATCAAGGCCTGCCCCGGCGGCTGGCAGAAGGTGCCGGCACAGCCACCCGCCTAGCGCCTGCTGTGTGACTGATGCCCGCCTGATCTCCACCTGCGCCTGACAGACGGGCAAGCTGAATGCCCGAAGCGCTCACGGCGCGCTGCGCCGGCGCGCGCGGACCATGATCGATGACCGAGGTACCGAGGTGCCGAGATGAAAGTCCTAAACCACTTCAACCGCCCCAGCCTGCCAATCCTGCTGAGCCTGCCGCTCGCGGCGATGGTGCTGGCCGGATGCGCAGTGATGCCCAGCGGGCCAAGCGTGATGGTGCTGCCGGGCACCGGCAAGAACTTCGACCAGTTCCGGGCCGACGACAACAACTGCCGCCAGTTCGCCTTTGGGCAGGTGGGTGGCGTCACCGCCAACCAGGCGGCCACCAATAGCGCGGTAGGCAGCGCCGTGGTGGGCACCGCGTTGGGCGCGGCGGCCGGCGCGGCCTTCAATGGCGGCACGGGCGCGGCGGTGGGCGCGGGTGTCGGCCTGCTCACCGGCGCGGCGGTAGGGGCAGGCAATGCCCAGTATGCCGGCTATGGCAGCCAGCGCCAGTACGACGCGGCGTACGTGCAATGCATGTATGCAAGCGGCAACCGGGTGCCGGTCTACGGGCGCATGGCCTCGGTCCCGCGTCCGGTTGCTGCGCCAACGTATTACTATCCGCCTCCGCCGCCCCCGGGCTACGCCCCGCAATAACCCGGCGCGGCGCAGCTTAGGAAGGCTCACGCCGGTTTGCGTTTGGCGCGCAGCTGCACCCAGTCGCAGAAATCCCGCGGCTGCGCCGCCGCGTCGACTTCGGCGCAGGCGCGGGCGAGCGCCGCGAACTGGTTAGCCTCATCCCCCGCAAAGTAGAAGCGCAGCCGCTCCAGCCACGCCCGGGCCTGTACCGGGTCGCCGGTCAGCGCCATCAGCCAGGCGGTGCGCGAG
The DNA here is from genome assembly GCF_054515855.1 of Cupriavidus sp. PET2-C1. Taxonomy (NCBI): domain Bacteria; kingdom Pseudomonadati; phylum Pseudomonadota; class Betaproteobacteria; order Burkholderiales; family Burkholderiaceae; genus Cupriavidus; species Cupriavidus sp. PET2-C1. The sequence goes on along the minus strand of NZ_CM137259.1, from coordinate 713,819 downwards.
ATCAGCGTCGGGGTCGGCAGCAGGTGCACGGCGGCGATATGGGCCCCAAGCAACTGCGCGGCATTCTCCGGCGTGATCTTAGCCTCCTCGATCGCGTCCGACGCGGCAGCCTGCCGGAACCAGAAGTTCGGCATCGGCAATGCGACCCGGCGCTCGGCGCGGGCGTACTCGCGCGCCTCCGCACGGCGGTAGTCCTGCCACATTGTCGTCAGGATCGCCGCCGCCACGCCGGCGAATGCCAGGCCTGCCAGCACGGCAAACCCGCGCGGCGTGCGCAGGCGGCCGAACCCCGATGGCTCCAGCCAGCCCAGCATGAAGCAGAACGGCAGCACAAAATACAGGTAGTGCAGCGGGTACTCCAGCATCGAATGCGCGCACAGCATCGCCAGCCAGGTCAGCACCAGCCCCGTCTGCGCGCGCTCGCGCGCATCCCCGCGCCACAAGCGCTGGCGCGCCACGCGCCATAGCCACGCCAGCAGGCTCAGGAACACACCCGCCGCGCCAATCACGCCCATCTTGGCCAGCATATCCAGCACGGCATTGTGCGCATGCAGCGACATCTCGACTTTCACGCCCACCTGCGCGAGCTGCTGGAACTGCGCCCAGCCATACTCACCCCAGCCCACCCCAAGCCACGGATGGGCGCGGAACATCGCCCACGCGTGCGTCCACATCGCGGCGCGCCACGAAAGCTGGTCGCCCCCCTGCATCTGCGCCACGGTATCGAAGAGGCGCCAGCCCATTGCCTGCCCGGCGCTCTTGATCGCCGGCTGCAAGACCAGCAGCAAAACCACCATGGCCACCGCGGCAAACGCCAGCCCAGCGGGACGCCGCATGGGGTTGCGCCCGGCGTGGCCGGCGCGCTGCATGGCGCCTGCGAATCCGCCAAGCTCACCGGTGCTGCCAAACGCCGCCCCGCCCCGCGCCATCCAGGCAGCCACCAGCGCATAAACCGCGGCCAGCCCCAAGTGCAGCACACCCGTGCGCGAGCCGGACAGCACGATGCCGCTCACCAGCACCGCCGCCGCCGCCAGCCAGGCCGGCACCCGCAACCACCCGCGCGCCGCCAGCCAGACCGCCGCCGCCAGCGCAATGCCCGCAACAGTCGCCTGATGGTTAGGCTGGTTCAGATTGCCCCACAAGCGGCGGTTGTCATCGTAAAAATAAGTGGACACCATCCCCAGCGTGTCCGGCTCCAGGCCAAACACCTGCACCCATTGCGCCAGCGTGCCCAGCAACCCCGCCACCAGCCAGGCGATGGCCAGCGCATCCACCATCGCTTGCCGCTCCACGGACGACGCAGCACGGCCCTGGCGCCAGGCTGCCCACATCACCGCCGCGCCCAGTGCCAGCGAGAGCTCAGTCAGCAACCGGCTGCCCGACACATCGGCCATGCCGGTCAGCGTTTGCGTGATGCCGGTGGCGATCAGCCAGAGCGGGAAGAGGACGATCCAGGGGAATTGGGCGGGAGCGGCCTGATAGGCCGTGTCCCTGGCTTGCCGCTGTGCCGAGGCCGCCAGCACGATGACGGCGAGCGCAAACAGCAATGCCGAGGTCCATTCGCCGTAGAAGGTGGCGAGGGGGAGCGTGTGCCGGGAGACCAGCAGCGGTAGCGTGACGGCTACGGCCAGGAAGCTGAGAGGAATGGCTGACCGGGAGGGCAGCATGTGGGGCGCCTTGTTATCCCTTGCGGGCAGAAGGCGGATGATAGCTTGGGGAGTGGGTAAAGAAAAAGCGCCCGAAGGCGCTCATTGGACAATGCTAGCTAATTAGCAATCGCCTTGACCCGGTTTGAAGCCGCGCTTGGCGTCACAGCTCGTACCATTGTTCAACCATGTCATATTTGCATTGCCCGGCGTGATGGTCGGCGTGTCGACGATAGTCAATTTAACCGGAGGCGTGGCGCCGTCGGTAGCTCCTGTTGTTGCGGTGATAACGCCAGCAGCGACTGCAACCGCCGTCAGATTTTGAGTAGCGACGAAGGCCGGGATATAACCATTGGCGTTGCCGGTAGTACAGTTCGCCAGCGCGCCAGTCTCTTGAGCACACATGGCGACGCCGGTCTTGAACGCTGCTAGTTCGGACGCCGCTCCGGCTGCGCGAGTCCGGGAAGTGTAGTCGCCATACTGCGGAATTGCGATTGCCGCCAAGATACCGATAATCGCAACCACGATCATCAGTTCGATCAGCGTGAAGCCCTTCTGGGCTCGGCGGCCCAGTTTTTTCATTTGTTGCACCCGTTGTTGCATGATTGACCCCTCGAAGGAATTTTAGATACAAATCGAAACATTCTGTTTCATGTGATGCCGTCAGTTCTTAGCACTTAGCGTGCCAGCGCCGCCAAGTCTTGATGTCTCGTCGGCGAGTGACAATTTTCGCCACTTCAGGCTCTTCCGGGTGTTGATCCCGCGCAAATTTTGTCACTAAGTATGACGCGGCGGGTCAGTAAGCCTACGTTTTGGCTCAAGTCAGTCTGAAACCGCACTGAAATCACCGCCGAATCCGCCGAGTGGCCTGCGCTACGGCCCAAAAACAAAACGGGCGGCTCCCGGGCCACCCGTCTGTCCGGCAGTGCCCCAGCGGGGCACCACCCAATCTACAAGCCCGTCCCAAGACGGGCCAAAGCCTATCAGCCCATCAGGCCGTCTGTGGCGCTCGCTTATTCAGCAGCTTGCCAACCACCACCACCAGCGCGGCGCCGATCACGCCGAACACCAGGTGGGCATGCGGCACGTGCATCTCGAACCATGCGGCGTCCACCGGGTCGCTGACCAGCATTTCACCGGCCAGGTAGCCCAGCAGCGCGGCGCCCAGCACGATGATGATGGGAAAGCGGTCCATGACCTTGAGCAGAATGGTGCTGCCGAACACGATCAGGGGAATCGACAGGCCCAGGCCCAGGATCAGCAGCATCAGCTGGCTGCCTTCCGGTCCCTTCTGCGCCGCGGCGGCCACGGCCACCACGTTGTCGAGCGACATCACCAGGTCAGCGATCAGGATGGTGCGGATCGCGGCCCAGATGTTGTCCTTGGCCGAGTGGCCTTCTTCGTCGTCATCGCCGGTGAGCAGCTGCACGCCGATGTAGACCAGCAGGATGGCGCCGACGATCTTCAGGTACGGCAGGCTCAGCAGCTTGACCGCGGCTACCGTCAGCACCACCCGCATGATGATGGCGGCGGCGCTGCCCCAGAAGATGGCCTTCTTCTGCTGGGCGGGCGGGAGGTTGCGGGAGGCCAGCGCGATCACCACGGCGTTGTCGCCGGATAGCACGATGTTGGTCAGGATAATGGATCCCAACGCGATCCAGAAAGCGGTGGAGGACAGCAGTTCCACGGTAAAGCTCCTCGAGTTTCTTAAATTATGATTCTAACGCCACATGGCACCGCCAAAAACTGCGGCGCCTGCGGAATTTCGGATGTCTGAGTCTTCAGACATGAAGATTTACCGTATCAAGCTTTCGATTCGGTTTCAATCGGCATGTCGCGCACCTTGGGAGATACCCTAGGTAACGGTACTCCAGAATGACATGCCCCCGCACGAAGGCGGGGGCATGGAGAGCCGGTGTGCGGCCGCAGTCATGCGAGCGCTCTGGCTCCGGCAAGCTTTCCCGCCCGGAGGCGGGAGGCTGCAGATCGGTATTTACAGGATCGACTTGAGCAGGCGAGCCATTTCCGACGGGTTCTTGGTGACCTTGATACCGCAGGCTTCCATGATTTCCAGCTTGGCTTGCGCCGTGTCGGCACCGCCCGAGATCAGCGCGCCGGCGTGGCCCATGCGCTTGCCCGGAGGCGCGGTCACGCCAGCGATGAAGCCAACCACCGGCTTCTTCATGTTTTCCTTGATCCAGTAAGCCGCGTTGGCTTCGTCCGGACCACCGATTTCGCCGATCATGACCACGGCGTCCGTTTCGGGATCGTCGTTGAACATCTTCATGATGTCGATGTGCTTCAGGCCGTTGATGGGGTCGCCACCAATGCCCACTGCCGACGACTGGCCCATGCCCAGCGCGGTCAGCTGACCGACTGCTTCATAGGTCAGCGTGCCCGAGCGCGACACCACGCCGATGCGGCCCTTGCGGTGGATGTGGCCCGGCATGATGCCGATCTTGATTTCGTCAGGCGTGATCAGGCCCGGGCAGTTCGGTCCCAGCAATAGGGTCTTCTTGTTGCCTTTGGCCATCTTGTCCTTGAGCTCCATCATGTCGCGCACGGGGATGCCTTCGGTGATGCAGACCACCAGGTCCAGGTCGGCGTCAACGGCTTCCCAGATGGCGGCAGCGGCGCCTGCGGGCGGCACGTAGATCACGGACACGGTGGCGCCGGTCGATGCCTTGGCATCCTTGACGCTTGCGTAGATGGGAATGCCTTCGAAGTCTTCGCCCGCTTTCTTCGGGTTCACGCCGGCAACGAAGCAGTTCTTGCCGTTGGCATAGTCGCGGCAGCCACGGGTGTGGAACTGGCCGGTCTTGCCGGTGATGCCCTGGGTGATGACCTTGGTGTCTTTATTAATCAGAATCGACATGCTGTAATCCTTTGCTTGGCTCAAAGCAGCGCGCGAAGGCCTGGCCCCGGCGCGCTGCTGGCGTTCGTGTTCGCGTCTGGCTTACTTGCCCGCGGCAGCAGCCACGACCTTCTGGGCAGCTTCTTCCATGGTATCGGCGGCGATGATGGGCAGGCCCGAGTCGGCCAGCATCTTCTTGCCGATCTCTTCGTTGGTACCCTTCATGCGCACGACCAGCGGCACGGACAGCGACACGGCCTTGGATGCAGCGATCACGCCTTCGGCGATCACGTCGCAACGCATGATGCCGCCGAAGATGTTGACCAGGATGGCCTTCAGGTTCGGGTTCTTCAGCATCAGCTTGAAGGCTTCAGTCACCTTCTCGGTGGTGGCACCGCCGCCCACGTCGAGGAAGTTGGCCGGCTCGCCGCCGAACAGCTTGATGGTGTCCATGGTGGCCATGGCCAGGCCAGCGCCGTTCACCAGGCAGCCGATGTTGCCGTCCAGCGAGATGTAGGCCAGGTCGAACTTCGACGCTTCGATTTCAGCCGGATCTTCTTCGTCCAGGTCGCGGTAAGCGACGATTTCCGGGTGACGGAACAGGGCGTTGGAGTCGAAGTTGAACTTGGCGTCCAGTGCGATCACCTTGCCGTCGCCGGTCAGGATCAGCGGGTTGATTTCAGCCAGCGAAGCATCGGTGTCCCAGAATGCCTTGTACAGGCCTTGCAGGGCCTGGCGGGCTTGCGCCACGCTTGCGTCGGGCACGCCGATCTTGCGGGCGATGTCGTCAGCGTCCGCGTCGAGCAGGCCGGCCGACGGATCGATGATCAGCGTGTGGATCTTTTCCGGGCTGTGGGCAGCGACTTCTTCGATGTCCATGCCGCCTTCGCTGGAGGCCATCAGGGCGACCTTTTGCGAAACACGGTCAACCACCAGGCTGACGTACAGTTCCTTCTTGATGTCAGCGCCTTCTTCGATCAGCAGGCGGTTGACCTTCTTGCCTTCCGGGCCGGTCTGGTGCGTGACCAGGGTCATGCCGAGGATGTTGGTGGCGTAGGTCTTGACCTCGTCGATGCTCTTGGCCACCTTCACGCCGCCGCCCTTGCCGCGGCCGCCCGCGTGGATCTGCGCCTTGACGACCCATACCGGGCCGCCCAGTTGTTCAGCAGCCTTCAGGGCCTCTTCGACCGAGAACGCGGGGATGCCGCGCGGAACCGGCACATTGTATTTGCGCAGGATTTCCTTGCCTTGGTACTCATGGATATTCATGCGTGTTTCCTTTCGGGTAGGCGTAAAAGTGTGGAGATGAAATCTCGGCGGACTGCAGGCCGGCCTGGCTTAGCCAGAAGTACCGGTTGACCTGCGCGACATGGCGCCGTCGGCGGGGGCGGCGAGCGCCTCCGCTGGCTGCGCCGCCGGGGTCGAAGACCCTTCGGTCTTGGTCCTCGGTTTTGGCTGGTGACCATACCAGCGGGGGTAAAACTGGCGTACGACTTCGCCTTCGAAATGCAGGGCATGGCAGCCATGCAACTGGTAAGGCGGTTCGGTACTGGTGTCTTCGGCACCGCCGTCGCGAATGTTGAACACATCGCCGGCGAATGCCTGGATCGCGGTGGTCGGCAGTATGCCGGCCAGCTCGGTCAAATGCGTGCATCCGGCCACACCCGACAGGCGCTCTTTCACCGACTTGCGGAAACCCTTCATCAGGTTCAGGCCGATCAGCTTGCGGTAGGCCGGGCCGATGGTGTCGCACTGGCCGGGATAAGGCACCCAGTCGGAACAGGCATCGGCGTCCACGACGTTCATGCGCAGGTCAATGGTGACGCGCAGCCACAAATCGTGCAGCGGCTCGCCCACCGGGCGCACGCCGCCGCCGGCCAGCGGAATCTCGCGCGGCTTGGTGTCAGTCAGGCGCGCTTCGATGTCCCATAGGCCGTCGTCCCTAAGATAAGCCTCCGCCGTGATGGCACGACGGTGACGCAGGGCGCGATTGACGGGCGGGGAAAGCGGCATAACACCAGGCAGGAGCGGGAGAAATGGACGGCTGGGCCGGAAAACCGCAGGATTTTAACATGCCGGACAACCTTGGCCGGGAACAAACTGCGCGCGGCGCTGTTGTCCGGGATTGTCGAGCGACGGCCAAGCCCCGCGCATACGGAAAAATCGCGGCATTGCGGGGGAAACGGCCTAAGGCATCAAGCCGTGAACAAGGCGTGAAGATTCGGAATACGCCTACTGGCAAAGCAGGTATGTGCCCGAAACCGGTGCAGGACAGGACCGTGACATCACCGCGGCATCACTTGAACTTGTGGCTGCCGCGCCGGCGGACGTCAGTCACTGCCGTCCAGCCATTCATCCGCCCCTTTGATCACCTGGCTCACCACCGAGCGGGAAAAACCGCGGGCGACCATAAAGCGGATCTGCTTGGCCTTGTCTTCCGGCGTGGCGGGCGGCGTGCCAAAACGCTTTTGCCAGACCGCGCGGCCGCGCTCCAGCTCCGACCCGCGCAGGCGATCCTGCAGGTCGGCAAGCTGATCGCCGCCGAGCTGATGGGTGCGGGCTTCCTGCATCACGCGGGCGGCGCCATAGCGGGCCGCGCGCCGATGCACCAGGCTGTCGACAAAGCGCGCGTTGGACAGCCAGTTCTCGCGCTCCAGCGCATCCAGCAGTTGCTCGAGGGCCTCGGGAGACTCGGCGTGCGGGGCCAGCTTGCGCGCCAGCTCCGCCCGGCTGTGCTCGCGCCGCGACAGGTAGCCGACGGCGCGGGCTTTCAGGGAGAGAGGAGGACGGGTAGCCATGGGGGAAGGCGCGCTTGAACACCGCGCATTGTCAATGCGCTTTATCAATGCGTTTTATAGATGCGCTTTAAAAATGCAAACCGGGGCGGCGCGCGTCGCTGCGCGTGCCGCCCCGGGGTGGGGATCGCGGCCGGAAATGCCCCGGCCAGCGAAGCTCAGTCTTCGGCGGTGACCACGGCGCCGGCGGTGGCCGGCGTGCCGTTCATCAGGACCACGCCCAGCGACTCGCGCACCTTGTTCTCGATCTCGTCGGCGATGTCCGGATTTTCGCGCAGGTATTCACGCGCGTTGTCCTTGCCCTGGCCGATCTTCTCGCCCTTGTAGCTGTACCACGCGCCCGACTTCTCGACGACCTTGGCGTCCACGCCGAGGTCGATGATTTCGCCCTGGCGCGAGATGCCCTGGCCATAGAGGATGTCGAAGAAGGCTTCGCGGAACGGCGGCGATACCTTGTTCTTGACCACCTTGACCTTGGTTTCGTTGCCGATCACCTCATCGCCCTTCTTGATCGAGCCGATGCGGCGGATGTCCAGGCGCACCGAGGCGTAGAACTTCAGCGCATTGCCGCCGGTGGTGGTTTCGGGCGAGCCGAACATCACGCCGATCTTCATGCGGATCTGGTTGATGAAGATCACCAGGCAGTTGGTGCGCTTGATGGTGCCGGTCAGCTTGCGCAGCGCCTGGCTCATCAGGCGGGCCTGCAGGCCCGGCAGCGAATCGCCCATCTCGCCTTCGATTTCGGCCTTGGGCACCAGGGCCGCCACCGAGTCGATCACGATCAGGTCGACCGAGCCCGAGCGCACCAGCGCGTCGGTGATTTCCAGTGCCTGCTCGCCGGTGTCGGGCTGGGAGATCAGCAGGTCGCCCACGGACACGCCGAGCTTGCCGGCATAGTTGACGTCGAGCGCGTGCTCGGCATCGATAAAGGCGCAGGTGCCGCCCAGCTTTTGCATTTCGGCCACGACCTGCAGCGTCAGCGTGGTCTTGCCCGAGGATTCCGGACCGTAGATTTCCACCACGCGGCCGCGCGGCAGGCCGCCGACGCCCAGCGCGATGTCCAGGCCCAGCGAGCCGGTGGACACGACCTGGATATCCTGGTCGATGTCGGCCTCGCCCAGTTTCATGATCGAGCCCTTGCCGAACTGCTTCTCGATCTGGGCCAGCGCGGCCGCCAGCGCCTTCTGCTTTTCGGCGCTTACGCCAGCACCCGCCTTCTTGCCGTCATCCATGGTCGTCCTTCCGTCAATGGTGTATAAATAGGCCGCATGTGGCGCGCCGCCTGCTTTTGCGGGTAACCGCCCGACCCGCGCCGCGCCGCGAACTCCTGATGACAATGTACCTGGCAGCAGGGGCAAACATTGGGCAAACGTCGGTAATTCGTTCGTTGCTAAATTCAGTACGATCCGGCCCGCTCACTGCGCGACCGGATCAAGCGAGTACTGTATAAAAAAACAGTATGCTTGGCAAGTCCCGCACGCGTCATTTGATGTAAAGCGACGACTAAGCCGGCCAGGGTGGAGACAACCATGCGTATTCTGATCGCCGAAGATGACGATGTGCTGGCAGATGGCCTGACACGCTCATTACGTCACTCCGGCTATGCCGTCGACCATGTCGCCAGTGGGGTTGAAGCCGACTCGGCGCTCTCGACCCAGACCTTCGACCTCCTGATCCTCGATCTCGGCCTGCCCCGCATGCCCGGGCTGGAAGTGCTCAAGCGCCTGCGCACGCGCGGCGCCATGCTGCCGGTGCTGATCCTGACCGCGGCCGACGGCGTCGATGAGCGCGTCAAGGGCCTGGACCTGGGCGCCGACGACTACATGGCCAAGCCCTTCGCCCTGTCCGAGCTGGAAGCCCGCGTGCGCGCGCTGGTGCGGCGCGGCGCCGGCGGCGGCGCCACGCTCACGCGCCACGGCCCGCTGGCCTTCGACCAGGTTGGCCGCATCGCCTACCTGAACGAGCAGATGCTGGATCTCTCCGCGCGCGAAGTCGGACTGCTGGAGATCCTGCTCACCCGCACCGGGCGGCTGGTATCCAAGGAGCAGCTGGTCGACCACCTGTGCGAATGGGGCGAAGAGGTCAGCAACAATGCCATCGAAGTCTATGTGCACCGGCTGCGCAAGAAGATCGAGGTGGGCGGGATCCGCATTGCCACGGTACGCGGGCTGGGCTACTGCCTGGAGAAATTCCAGGCCGCCGTGGCGCACGACTAGAATGCGCCATTAGAATCATCAGAATCAGAATCGGCTTGGGCACCGTTTCCCTTTCCCTTTGACGGCATGCCGGCGACACCGCCAAGACCTGCCCGACACCCCCTCCCCATGAGCCTGCTGCGACTGCCCCGGCGGCGCGCACGGGCCGCACGGCCCGCGCGCGCGCCCTCCCCGCCCGATGAGATCGTCAGCGACGAAACGCTGGCCGGCGCCCTGCCGCACCTTGAAGACAGCGCGGGCCATCCGTCGCCGCGCTCGCTGTTCGGCGAAATACTGGACTGGATGCTGGCGCCGCTGCTGCTGTTGTGGCCGATGAGCATTGCCGTGACCTACCTGGTGGCGAAGTCCATCGCCAACGGGCCCTTCGACCGCTCGCTGGAGGCCAGCGCCATCGTGCTGTCGCAGCAGGTGCGCGAGGTCAACGGGCGCGTCACGCTGCAGTTGCCACTGTCCGCGCGCGAAATCCTGCGGGCCGATGAAACCGACAACATTTACTACCAGGTGGTGGGCACGCACGGCGAGTTCGTCGCCGGGGACAACGACATGCCGCTGCCCGGCGAGGACGATCGCGGCCACGCCGGGCTGGTCTCGCTGCGCGACGACCGCATCGCGGGCAACGACGTGCGCGTGGCCTACACCTATGTCGACCTGAAGCAGGCGGGCGACGCGCAGCCGGTGCTGGTGCAGGTTGGCGAGACGCTCGACAAGCGCGCGCGGCTGGCCAATGAAATCATCAAGGGCGTGATCCTGCCGCAGTTCGTGATCCTGCCGCTGGCGGTGGTGCTGGTGTGGTTTGGCCTCACACGCGGGCTGGCCCCGCTGACCTCGATCCAGCAGCGCATCCGCGCGCGCAACCCTGGCGACACCAGCCCCATCGACGAGCGCGCCGCGCCGCAGGAAATCACACCGCTGGTGGCCTCGTTCAACGACCTGCTCGCGCGGCTCGACATGTCCGTGCAGACGCAGAAGCGCTTTATCGCAGATGCCGCCCACCAGATGAAGACACCGCTGGCCGGGCTGCGCATGCAGGCGGAACTGGCGCAGCGCGAGCAATCGCCCGAGGAGCTGCGCAAGTCGCTGGCGCAGATCGCCGGCAGCTCGGAGCGCGCGGCTCACCTGGTGACGCAGCTGCTGTCGCTGGCGCGCATGGAGAACCTGGCCGGCGCCGGCAGCATGGCACCGCTGGACCTGGCCGCGCTCGCGCGCGAGGTGGTCAAGGACTGGCTGCCGCAGGCGTGGGCGCGCCGCATCGACCTCGGCGTGGATGCCGACGATCACCCGGTGATGGTGCAAGGCAATCGCCTGATGCTGACCGAGATGCTCAACAACCTGATCGACAACGCCATCCGCTACACGCCGTCCGATGGCCACGCCACCGTGCGCGTCAGCGCGGATGCGTTCGAGCCCTTCGCGTACCTCGAAGTGGAAGACACCGGCCCCGGCATCCCGGTGGCAGAGCGCGAGCGCGTGATGGAACGGTTCTACCGCGTGCTCGGCACCCAGACCCAGGGCAGCGGCCTGGGCCTGGCCATCGTGCGCGAGATCGTGCAGCAGCACGGCGGCGATGTCAGCATCCTCGACCATGTCTACCAGACGGAGCCGCGCCTGGCCGGCGCATGCTTTCGCATCACGCTGCGCCGGCCATCTCCCCTGGAGCCTGCATGACCAATCCCGACCACGCGCGCGGCGGGCGCGACCAGGCCGATCAGTCCGAGCGCCGCGCGTGGCATCGCAACCTGCGCTGGATTGCCGTGCTGCTGTCGATCTGGTTCGTCGTCACCTTCGTGGTCGCCTGGTATGCGCGCGAGCTGCGCTTCGATTTCTTCGGCTGGCCCTTCTCGTTCTGGGTCGGCGCGCAGGGCGCGCTGATCGTCTACGTCCTGATGGCGGCAATCTATGCCTGGCGCATGAACCGCGATGAAGACGATGACGCCGGCGAGCTGCCCGTGCCCGCCCGCCGGCATGACGATGCTGCATAGCAAGAAGCCCGGCCCTGCCGCTCGAAGCTGATTGTCACAAGGCTCTCCGGAGGCCCTTCGCACCGCAGCGCAGCACCACCAAGCCAGCGTTTTGCCTAGCGTATACCCCGAGCGTTTAGTGGCGAATTCGGCCGAAATTGTCAGAACGCAGTAAGTTTCGCCTCCCACAATCCATTGCAACTTCGGAGGTTGTCGTGCGTGCGCCAGAGTACGCGTGCGCGCCGCCTGCCAACCCGAAAGATTCCGATCACAAACGGAGGAGACAATGGCTAACGCACAGAACGTGGCAATGCCCGGAGGCACAGCGCAGGGCTCGGCGATGACGCCCGAAGAGAGAAAGGTGATCTTTGCCTCCTCGCTCGGGACGGTGTTCGAGTGGTACGACTTTTATCTTTACGGTTCGCTGGCGGCCATCATCGCCAAGCAGTTCTTTTCCGGGCTCGATCCAACCGCCGCCTTCATCTTCGCGCTGCTGGCCTTCGCCGCGGGCTTTATCGTGCGGCCGTTCGGCGCGCTGGTGTTCGGCCGCCTGGGCGACATGATCGGGCGCAAGTACACCTTCCTGGTGACCATCCTGATCATGGGGGCGTCGACCTTCATCGTGGGCCTGCTGCCGGGATATGCCAGCATCGGCTGGGCCGCCCCGATCATCCTGATCGCACTGCGCATGCTGCAGGGCCTGGCCCTCGGCGGCGAGTACGGCGGTGCCGCCACCTATGTGGCCGAGCACGCGCCGCACGGCAAGCGCGGCGCCTATACCGCGTGGATCCAGACCACTGCCACGCTCGGCCTGTTCCTGTCGCTGATCGTGATCCTGCTGTGCCGCAACCTGACCGGTCCGAACTTCGACGTCTGGGGCTGGCGCATTCCGTTCCTGGTCTCGATCCTGCTGCTCGGCGTGTCGGTCTACATCCGCCTGTCGATGAGCGAATCGCCCGCCTTCCAGAAAATGAAGGCCGAAGGCAAGACCTCCAAGGCCCCGCTGACCGAGTCATTCGGCCAATGGCGCAACCTGAAGATCGTGATCCTGGCGCTGGTAGGCCTGACTGCCGGCCAGGCCGTGGTCTGGTACACCGGCCAGTTCTACTCGCTGTTCTTCCTGACCCAGGTGCTCAAGGTCGACGCCACCACCGCCAACCTGCTGATCGCGGGCGCCCTGGTGATCGGCACGCCGTTCTTTATCTTCTTTGGCTCGCTGTCGGACAAGATCGGCCGCAAGTGGATCATCATGGCCGGCTGCGCGCTGGCGATGCTGACCTACTTCCCGCTCTTCAAGGCCATGACCCACTACGCCAACCCGGCCCTGGAACGCGCGCAGCAAAGCGCCCAGATCGTGGTGACCGCGGACCCGAAGCAATGCTCCTTCCAGGGCAGCCCGATTGCCCGCGAGATCGATTTCCGCAGCTCCTGCGACATCGTCAAGCGGACCCTGGCACAAGCTTCGGCCAGCTATGAAGTCGTGGAAGCCCCGGCCGGCACGGTGGCCTCGGTGAAGATCGGCGACAAGGAGATTGCTTCCTTCAACGCCTCGCTGGTACCGGCAGGCCACAGCTTCGACGATGCGAGCAAGAAGCAGATCGCTGCGTTCAAGAAGCAGGTGGGCGAGTCGATGGCCTCGGCCGGCTACCCGACCAAGGCGGACCCCGCGCAGATGAACACCATCATGGTGCTGGTGGTCCTCGTCATCCTGGTGATCTACGTGACCATGGTGTACGGCCCGATCGCGGCCATGCTGGTGGAGATGTTCCCGACCCGGATCCGCTACACGTCCATGTCGCTGCCATATCACATCGGCAATGGCTGGTTCGGCGGCCTGCTGCCCACCATCTCCTTCGCGCTGGTGGCGCAGAACGGCAACATCTACTACGGCCTCTGGTACCCGATCATCATCGCGGGCGTCACCCTGGTCATCGGCTCGCTGTTCATCCGCGAAACCAAGGACGTGGATATCTACGCCAACGACTGAAGGCGCGTGAGCCGGCCCGTCGTCCAGGGCACCAGACTCATGCACGACTGATCCGGTAGTCAGTCGCTCCACCGGCGGGCCGCAAGGTCCGCCGTTTTTTTGCAGGCGGCAGGCCGCATGCCGTGCCAGTCGACGCCCTCAAAACTTTTTGAAGAAGTGGTGTTGACAGCCTCAAAATGCCATGTATAATCTCGGTCTTGTTCGGCGAATTAGCTCAGTTGGTTAGAGCGACGGAATCATAATCCGCAGGTCCGGGGTTCGAGTCCCTGATTCGCCACCATATTCGTTGAGGCCTGGAAACGGGCTACAACAAAAACCCCTCCCGATCGCAAGATCGGGAGGGGTTTTGCTTTTGGGGATTCTGTTTTCTCGCTGTTCTCGCGATCGATTTCTATCGCACCCGATCACAGACAATCAGCAAGCACCGCGGGCCGCTGCACGCAATTCAGGCTCAAGCGGCATCGTGAGAACAGCCTCTTTGGCCATGATCGCTCTCCTGCGATTTGGTACGGGCTTGGTACATGCACTTTCGCACCCCTCGCCGGATCTGCGCTCGACCGCTCCACCTTCAGAGCATCCCGCCGCAGAGAATCCCGCTTGCCTACCGCAACGATGCCGACCTAAGCTGCATAGAGTGGATGCCGTGCGCGGGTTCGCGCACAAAGCATGACACCGTCTCCTTTCGCAGGGATGCGAGAGTGATTCTAGAGTGACACAGCATTGACTATGCATCGCCCGCCCGTGGCCTGCCGCGCGTCATGATGACCACCGCCCATCCGTATCAACTGGTGCAGGAGCGAGGAACGCTGAAGTGTTTCCTGCTGGCTCTGTTCATGCATCTGCTGCTGGGCATCATGCTTTACTACGGGGTGCATTGGCAGAGCCGGACCCCGGCCGGCGTGGAGGCGGAGCTGTGGGACACCGTGCCCGAGATTGCGCAGCCCCAGCCGGTGGTCCAGCCGACGCCCGTGCAGCCGCAACCCGTGTTGAAGCCGGAGCCGGATGAGAACGCCGACATCGCCTTGCAGGTTCAGAAGCGCAAGCAGGCGGCCGCGGCCGAGGAAGCCAGGCAGGCCGACCAGCGCGAGCGCAAAGCGCGGGAGGCGGAGCGCCAGGCGGCCTTGAAGCAGCAGCGCCAGAGCGAACTAGCGCGCCTGCAGGCCATGGCCAACGGCGCTCCCACTACAGGTGGCGTAGGCAACCGCGCGGGCACCGGCGCCGGTGCTGGCGGCAACGCCTCGCCCGGCTACGCGGACCGCGTGCGGCGCCGCGTGAAGCCGAACATCATCTTTAGCGAAGAGATCGCCGGCAACCCGGCCGCGGTGGTCGCGGTGCGCATGGCGCCGGATGGCTCGCTGCTGTCGGTGCGGCTCACCAAGTCCAGCGGCAATGCCGGCTGGGACAACGCCGTGCTGCGCGCGGTGGAGCGATCCGACCCGCTGCCGCGCGACGAGAACGGCGTGGCGCCCCCCGGCGTCAACATCACGTTCATGCCCAGGGAGTAGCCGCCGGCCACAAACAAGAAGCCCCTTCGGACCTTGCAATCCGAAAGGGCTTGACTGTCAGGCCTGCGCAACCGGGACGGCTAAATGTCCACGGCCACCTGCCCGATCAGAACGACGGCACCATTGCACCCTTGAACTCGTTCTTCATGAACTGCCGTACCTCTTCCGACTGGTAAGCGGCGACCAGTTTCTTCACCCACGGCTTGTCCTTGTCCTGCGTGCGCACGGCGATGATGTTGGCGTACGGGCTGTGGATGTCTTCCAGCGCGATGGCGTTGCGGGTCGGCTGCAGGCCGGCGGCGAGGGCGTAGTTGGTGTTGATCACCGCCGCGGCCACGTCGGGCAGCGAGCGCGCCAGTTGCGCGGCGTCGAGCTCGACGAGCTTCAGCTTCTTCGGGTTGTCGCTCACATCCAGCGGCGTGGCGTTGACGCCGTTGGCACCGACACCGCTCTTGAGCTTGATCACGCCCTGCGCGGCCAGCAGGAGCAGCGCGCGGTTCTCGTTGGAGGGGTCGTTGGGCACGGCGACCTTGGCGCCTTGCGGCAGGTCCTTGGGGGACTTCAGCTTCTGCGAGTAGATGCCCAGCGGAGAGATATACGTGTAGCCCGCGCTGACCATCTTGTAGCCGCGCTGCTTCACCTGGCTGTCCAGGTAAGGCTGATGCTGGAAGCTATTGGCATCGAGGTCGCCAGCGTCGAGCGCGGCGTTGGGCTGCACGTAGTCGTTGAACTCGACGACCTTGATATTGAGCCCTTCGCGCTTGGCGACCTTCTGCACTACCTGCCAGACCTGCGCGTCCGGGCCGCTGACGGTGCCCACGCGCAGGGTCTGCTCCTGCGCCATCGCAGCGCCCGAGGCCACGATGCCGAGCGCAGCGACCGCGACGGACAGCGCTCGACGCAGGGAGGGATAAGAGAAACCAGAAAAACTAGAAAAACTCGAAAAACCAGAGAAGTTGGACATGTTGCTTGTGTTCCTTTCCGCCATGCAAGCCAGCTTGCATGGCTCTAACCATGATGACAGCCCAGCGCGCGTTCGATGCACGTTCAGTGCGCGTGCTCGCTCATCGTGCGCGACTCGACCTTGGGCGCATTTTGCCATCCGCCGCCCAGCGCAAGGAAGAGATTGATCTGGTCCAGCGCAACCTGGCTTTCCGACGCCGCCAGGGACGCTTCGGTGCTGGCCAGCGTACGGTCGGCATCCAGGCTCGACAGGTACGGCGAACGGCCGGCCTGGTAGAGCTGGCGGTTCTGCCGCGCGACTTCGCTGGCCTTGTCGCGGGCATCGCGCAGCGCCTGGGTGCGCTCCAGCTCCCGCGTATAGCTGCTCAGCGCCGACTGCGTTTCGCGCAGCGCCTTGAGCACCACGCCGTCGAAGTGGGCAAGCGCCGCTTCGGCGCCGGCTTCGGTGCCGTGGATGCGGGCGCGCGTGCCGCTGGTCGGGATGTTCCAGGTGATCAGCGGGCCATAGCCCCAGTGCGCGGTCGGCGCCTGGCCAAGGTGGTCGAGGATGCCGGTAAAGCCAGCGGAGGCGCCAATGCTGATGGACGGGTACAGATCGGCCGTGGCAACGCCGATCTTGGCCGTGGCCGAAGCGAGTTCGCGCTCGGCCTGGCGCACGTCGGGCCGGCGCTTGAGCAGCGCGGCGCCGTCGCCCACGGGCAGCGCCTGGCGCAGCCTGGGTTCTTCGTGGCAGGCGTACTCCGCCTGCGAAGTGGCACTAGGCGGCTTGCCCAGCATCACCGCCAGCCGGTACGCCGCGCCCTCCTGCTCGGCCTTGAAGCGCGGCAAAGCCGCGCGCAGCACGTCGGCCTGCGCCTGTGAGCGCAGCAGGTCCACCGGCTGCCCGCGCCCGGCATCGACCATCTTGCGGGCCAGCTCGACGCCGCGGCGCTGCAACTCCAGCTGATGCTCGGCCACGGTCAGTTCATGCGTGGCGGCGCAGCCCTGCACATAGGCACGCACGGTCTCGGCCACCACGCCAACACGGGCCTGGTCGAGTGCCGCCTGGCTGGCTTGCGCGCCGGCCAGCGCCGCTTCATCCGCGCGCGCCAGCTTGCCGAAGAAGTCGATCAGGTAGGAAACCCTGAAGCCGACATCGCCAAAGTTCATCACCGGGATCTTCTCTTCCTTGAGCAGCGGCTCGCCGGCGATCTGCCCGCGTTCCGCGCTGGCGGAGAGCCCGGCTCCCGGCAGGTTCTCTGCCTCCACCTCGTGGTAGACCGCGATGGCGCGCTTCAGGTTGGCCGCGGCCACGCGCAAATCGGTATTGGCAACAAGCGCCTGCTGCACCAGCTGGTCGAGCCTCGGATCGTCATACAGGCGCCACCAGCCATCGGGCACCTCGGCAATCGATACGGCGGGATTGTTCGTGCCGAGCAGCGGGCCGTTGGCCGCTTGCGCCTTCACAGCGGCGTTGTCCGGCACATGGTAGTCGGGCCCGACCGTGGTGCAGGCGGCAAACAGCAGCGGCACCAGTGCCGGCAGCAGGGCTCTGCGCAACGTGTTCACCGCGCGCCTCCCTGGCTGGCGGCTCCCTTGGCGGCCAGCGCGAGCTTGTCCTTCTGGCCTTCCGGCACGGCCTGCGCCTTGTCCCGGGCCGAGGGCTCACGCACCGACACGGTCGCGGTACGGCCTGCGACCATGCGCAAGTCGGCGGGCGGCTCGTCCAGTGCGATGCGCACCGGGATGCGTTGCGCGAGGCGGACCCAGTTAAACGTCGGGTTCACGTTCGGCAGCAGGTTGGAGCCGTTGCTGCGGTCCCGGTCCTCGATGCCGGCGGCAATGCTCTGCACGTGGCCATGCAGCACGCGGGATTCGCCCATGATGCGGATGTCCACCGGATTGCCGATATGGATGCCTTGCAGCTTGGTTTCTTCGAAGTAGCCTTCCACATGGAAGGAATTCGCATCCACCATCGACAGCACCGGGCGGCCGGTGTTGACGTAGTCGCCCAGGCGCGGCAGCCGGTCGTTCAGATAGCCATCGACCGGGCTGAGCACGCTGGTGCGCTCCAGGTTGAGCTTGGCGAGGTTGATCGCGGCCTGCGCCTGCGCCAGCGCCGCTTCGCCTTGCTGGACCTTGGCCAGGCCTTCTTCCACCACTTCCTTGGAGACGACCTCGGACAAGGTCTGGCTGCGCCGGGCTTCACGGCGCGCCTGCGCGAGCATGGCGCTTTGCGCCGCCGCCGTGGCCTGCGCCTGCTGCAAGGCCAGCGCAAAGCGATCGCGGTCGATCTCGAACAACGGCTGTCCGCGCTGCACGCGCTGGTTGTCCTTGACGAGAACCTTGGTCACCAGCCCGGACACGTCCGGCGCGATCTGCACCACGTCTGCGCGGATATGGCCGTCGCGGGTCCATGGCGCCACCGTGTAGTAATCCCACAGGTGCTTGACGACGACGACCGCGACCGCGGTGACGACGAGGGTAAGGACGATGGGTCCAAGCGTACGAAGATTCAGTTTCATGACTGCAGCCGATAGGCCAGGTAGACGATGCCACCCAGGACGATCACATATAACGCCAGATTGAACAGGGACCGGTGCCAGACCAGCCGATAAAAACCCACGCGCGCCAGCACGGCACGCGCGCACGCGGTGATCAGGAACGCCACCAGCATCCACGCCAGCAGGCTCGGGACAAACACACCATAGACGTCGACTTCACCGCTCATTGCTTGTTGCTCGCTTGCTTGCTCATTGGGTCTGCCGCCTGGCCATCGGGCAACGCACCAGCCGCGCTCATTGCCACGGGTGCCGCCGAAAACAGCGCGACGTGCATCTCCACCAGCGCGGCAAAGGCCTCGCGCGAAGCCTGGTCGGCGCGCGAGGCAACCTTGCGGATCGCCTTGGCCAGCCGGTCGCGCAGCACTTGCGGCGGCGTGTCGGCACGGGCGTCCAGGCGTGCCTGGTAGTAGCTGGCAACGCCCTGCAGCACGCGCCGTACCGAGTGCTGGTGCTCCGGCGCCAGCGCGGACAGCTCGCGCTGCAGCGCCAGCGTGCTGAGCTCCACGCGTACTTCGGTAAAGCCGTCGCCGGTGGTTTCATCCTCGCTGGCCGCCAGCCGCGGCACCAGTTGCGCCAGGCGGTCCAGCATGCGGGCACGCAGGTGCGCGTGCTCGCCCGGCTCGCGCCCGGTGGCGTTGCGGGCGATATCGCCCCAGCTGGCGCGCACCAGCCTGCGTACCGCGGCCTTGGTGCCGAAGGGGCGGGCCACCAGGGTCCACACCAGCGCGAACAGGATGCCCGCGATGCCGGCCACGTTGCCGTTGAAGAAGGCGTTGAAGTCGGCGTTGTAGGCGCCCTGGATGCCGATATCGTTGGCCGTGACCACGGCCAGCGGCATGGCGATCAGCGCGAGCCGGGGCTGCGCCATCATCACGCCGATGATCAGGTAGGGCACCGCGAACATCAGCACCAGCATCTCGAAATCGTGCGCGTTCGGCAGGACCACGAACAGGTAGATGGTGGCGAGCACCAGGCAGACCACGTTCCAGCGGAAGAACGAGCGGATCATGGGCGCCGGCTCGTCCATCGCGGCAAAGAAGCAGCACGACACCGCGCCCAGCGCGACCGCGCCGGCGCCATCCGCCCAGCCCGTCCAGATCCACACCATGCCCATGCTGAAGATCGCCAGCGCGGTCGTCGCGGTGGAGAACAGCAGCATGCCGTGATCGTAATGGCGGGCGGCGCCCACGCCCCAGCGCCGGAACACCGGCGCCCAGTCGCCCTGCGGTGCCGCCTCGCCGATACGGCGCTGCAGCGACACGCAGTCCTGCCACAACTCCATCAGCTCGCGCAGACGGCCCTCGGCCGTGGCGGCCAGCGCCGCGTGCCAGTCAGGCCCGGCACTGCCCGGCTCCAGGCCGGCGTCGTCGATCGGCGCGTCCTGGGATAGCTGCAACGCCGGCAGCGGCGCCTGCGCGCCCGCGCTGATCCATGCCGACACCAGCGCCATGTTGTGCGACAGGCGTTGCGGAATGCCCGCGGCGTGCTGGTGCAAGGCGTCCACCACGGAAGCCAGCGACGACAGCACGGGCAGCAGCATGGTCATGCGGCCACGCAACTCCTGCGCGTGCTTCACGCGCGCGGCGCTTTCGGCGTCGTAGGAGAGATGGCTGATCAACTGGTCGAGCGCGAGGATGTCGGCGGCCAGGCGATGGCGGCTGTGATGGCGCGACACCTTAGCGGCCGGATGCGCCGAGAGCATATCGGTGGCCCACAGCGCGGCATCCGCCAGCCACTGGGCGGATTTCTGGCCGAGCACCGTGGCCACCTTGGCGGGGAAGATGGTCGAGCCGACGATGCTCGCGCACAGGATGCCCAGGCAGATTTCCTCGGCCCGCGCCACGGCGATGTCGAACACGCCTGAAGGATCGCTCACCGAGGGCAAGGCCACCATCGGCAGCGTATAGGCCGCCAGCATGAACACATAGCTGCGCGGCGTGCGGTGCAGCAGCGCGACATAGAGCAGGATGCCGGTCCATAGCGCCACCGCTGCCATCAGCAGCGCCGGCGCATTGACCAGCGGCGGCACGATGGCGACGGATGCGGCCGCGCCAAGCAGCGTGCCAAGCACGCGATACAGCGCCTTGGAGCGCGTCGCGCCGGTGAGCGGATGCGCCACGATATACACGGAGGCCATGGCCCAGTACGGGCGCGGCAGGCCGAGGTACAGCGCGATGAACAGCGCCAGCATGGCCGCGGCAAAGGCTTTGAGGGAGAAGATCCAGTCCCGTCCGGTAGGCCAGCTGACCATGTTCTTACGACCCGAAAGCAGTGGTGGTCGCGGACTCGGCGGCTTGGGCGAGCGCGTCGAGCACGCGCATGGCGCCCTCGAAGTCCTGTTCGCTGACACCAGCGAAGACGCTGGCGCGGAGTTGCTTGAGCTCGACCTCGATTTTTTCGGCGAGCGCCTCGCCGGCATCGGTGAGCCAGAGCGCATTGGCCCGGCGATCGTTCGCGTCCACTTCCCGGCGCACCAGGCCGGCGGCGGAGAGCTGGTCAACCAGACGCACCAGCGATGCGCCTTCCAGCCCGACGTAGTCGGCCAGGGTGACCTGGCGCACGCCGCCGCCAAGGCGGCGGATAAACAGCAGGGGCCCCGCCGCCGCCGCGGAAATCCCGTAGGCGGTAACGGCGCCCTGCGAAATGTGGCGCCATTGGCGCCCGGCCAGCATGAGCTGGCCGGTAAAGGCGAAACGGAGGGCGTCGATGGAAGGCATGGACGGAATGATAGCAGCCATATAGTTAGGATGCAAATTATCACACTACAAAGCAATCTCGGTTAATAGAGAGTACAGAACGATGTAGAGAGACGTAGGAAGCACATGAAAATCGCATCGCCTGTTGAACCTGCCTTGCGCATCCAGCGCTCGCGCCGATGCCAAACGGCGCCGGCGCCGATATCCGCGGGATATCGGCATCGCCGAAATGAATATTGGACACCCGAGGGCACGGTCCCTTAGCCTTTTGGGATAGGCCAATGCCGTCGGCGCCGCGCCGCGCCGGCCGTCCCGAGCCAGGGCGACGGCTACAACGACCAGAACGAAGAACGACCGGAGACCAGCATGACAAGCTTCCTGCGCTATGCGCAGCAGGGCCACATCGTGACCCTGACCATGAACGAGCCGGAGCGGCGCAACCCCCTCACCGGCAACACCGCTGTGGCCGACTTCCTGGAGGCCATCGACCGCATCCACCGCGACACCAGCGTGCGCGCGGTGATCATCACCGGCGCCGGCACCGCGTTTTCCTCAGGTGGAAATATCCGCGACATGGAACGCCAGGCTTCGGGCCTGGTGCCCGGCATGGAGATTCGCCAGGACTATCGCCTGGGCATCCAGCGGCTGCCGCTGGCGCTGTTCAACCTGGAGGTGCCGGTGATCGCCGCCGTCAATGGCGCCGCCATGGGTGCGGGCCTGGACCTGGCCTGCATGTGCGACATGCGCATTGCGTCCGAGCAGGCGCAGTTTGCCGAGAGCTTCGTCAAGCTGGGGATCATTCCGGGCGATGGCGGCGCATGGCTGCTGCCGCGCGTGATCGGCCTTGCGCGCGCTGCCGAGCTGACCTTCACCGGGCAGGTCATCGATGCGCGCCAGGCGCTGGAGTGGAACCTGGTCTCCCGCGTAGTGCCGCCGGATCAGCTGCTGCCCACGGCCAATGAGCTGGCCGAACGCATTGCCGCCAATCCGCCGCATGCGGTGCGGCTGGCCAAGCGCCTGCTGCGCGAGGCCATGCATACCCGGCTGGATACGCTGCTGGAATTGTCGGCCGGCTTCCAGGCACTGTCGCACCAGACCTCGGATCACCGTGAGGCGGTGTCGGCCTTCCTGGACAAGCGCAAGCCCGAGTTCACCGGCGGCTGATCCAGCGTCATTCCCATTTCCATTTCCATCAAGACACATCGGAGACCCGCCATGCAGCAAGCCGTCATCGTCGACGCCATCCGTTCGCCCATGGGCCGCTCCAAGCCCGGCTCGGCCTTCACCGAACTCCATCCCACGGAGCTGCTGGCACAGGTGCTGGCCGGGCTGGTCGAGCGCAACAAGCTGGACCCCGGGCTGGTGGAAGACGTCATCACCGGATGCGTGAGCCAGGTGGGCGAGCAATCCGCCACGCCCGGCCGCGTGGCCTGGCTGGCGGCGGGATTCCCCGAGCATGTGCCCTCCACCACCATCGACCGCAAATGCGGCTCCAGCCAGCAGGCCGTGCACTTTGCCGCGCAAGGCATCATGGCGGGCGCCTACGACATCGTGATTGCCTGCGGCATCGAATCCATGAGCCGCGTGCCAATGGGCTCGGGGCGCCTCGGGCAGAATCCGTACGGTCCGTCGTTCGAGGCGCGCTACGCGCCCGGGCTGGTGTCGCAAGGCGTCGCGGCGGAGCTGGTCGCGGCGCAGTGGGAATTGTCGCGCGGCGATCTCGACCAGTACGCCGCGCAATCGCACCAGCGTGCGCACCAGGCGCGCGAGGCCGGCGCCTTCCGCCGCGAGATCCTGCCGATCCGCACCGCCGCGGGCCTCGTCGCGCACGATGAAACCATCCGCCCCGCCACCACCGCCGAGCGCCTGGCCACGCTGGCGCCGTCGTTCCGCGACGAGGCGCTCGGCCAGCGCTTCCCGCAGATCGGCTGGCATGTGACCGCCGGCAATGCCTCGCAGATCAGCGACGGCGCCGCCGCCATCTTGCTGATGAGCGAGCGCGCCGCCTCCCGCCTGGGCCTGAACGCCCGCGCACGCTTCGTGGCGTTCGATGCGTGCGGCGACAGCCCCCTGACCATGCTGACCGCGCCGATCCCGTCGAGCAAGCGCGCGCTGGAAAAAAGCGGCCTTGCACTCGATGCGATTGCACACTACGAGATCAACGAAGCCTTTGCCTGCGTGCCGCTGGCGTGGCAGCGCGCGCTGGGCGCCGACCCGGCCCGCCTGAACCCGCGTGGCGGCGCGATCGCGCTTGGCCACCCGCTGGGCGCGTCGGGCGCGCGGCTGATGACCACCATGCTGCACGCGCTGGAAGACAGCGGCGAGCGCTACGGCCTGCAATCGATGTGCGAAGCCGGTGGCATGGCCAACGCCACCATCATCGAACGGCTCTGAGCCGGCACGTACCTATATCCAGAACGAGGAGATACCAGATGAAGCTTGCCAACATGTCCGCCGTCGTCACCGGGGGCGCCTCCGGGCTGGGCCTCGCCTGTGCCCGCCGCCTCACTGAACGCGGCGTTGCCGTGGTGATCGCCGACCTGTCCGAAGAGAACGGTGCAGCCGCCGTGCAAGCGCTCGGCGCGCTCGCCCGCTTTGTCCAGGCCGATGTCTGCGACACCGCGCAGATGACCCGCGTGTTCGACACCGCCGACACGCTCGGCACCATGCGCGCGCTGATCCATTGCGCCGGCGTGGGCGGCCCGGTGCGCCTGGTGGAGAAGGACGGCCAGCCCGGCTCGCTGGAAAAATACGAATCGATCGTGCGCATCAATCTCGTCGGCACCTTCAACACGCTGCGCCTGGCCGCCGCGCGCATGGCCCGCAACGAGCTGGTCGACGGCGAGCGCGGCGCGTGCGTGCTGACGGCGTCGGTGGCGGCCTATGAAGGACAGATCGGGCAGATCCCCTATGCGTCGGCCAAGGCCGGCATCGTCGGCATGACGCTGGTGGCGGCGCGCGACCTGGCCCAGCGCATGATCCGCGTGTGCACCATTGCGCCCGGGCTGTTCGATACGCCGCTGCTGGCACGCCTGCCGGAGAATGTGCGCGCCTCGCTGGGCGCCTCGGTGCCGCATCCGGCGAGGCTCGGCACGCCGGATGAATTCGCCTCGACGGCGCTGCATATCCTGGAGAACGCCATGCTCAACGGGGAGACCATCCGGCTCGATGGCGCGATCCGCATGGCGCCGCGCTGAGCTGGCGCCGCTCGCGCAAGGCCCCGGGGGTTCTCCCCGGGCCATCCGGTTTCGAATCTGGCTATCAAATCTGGTTATCATGCTCCGGTCACCATCACCGCCAGCCTGCGCGACGCGCCTCCTATGCGAAACCGGATCAACGAAGAAATCACCTTGCGCAAGCTCGAAGTCCTGCTCGCCTATATGGAGACCGGCAACCTCGCCAAGGCTGCCGAGGCGCTGGACGTGAGCACGGTCAGCGTGCACCGCGCACTGCACTCGCTGGAAGAAGGCATGCGCTGCGCGTTGTTCCGCCACGAAGGGCGCAACCTGCTGCCGACCGAAGCCGCGCACGTGCTGGCGGATGTGGCCACCGATGTCCTCAAGGCCATGGCCGACGGCATCCGCGCCACGCGCCAGGCCGCCGGGTATTCGGCCGATCACATGAAGATCGGCTCGCTCTATTCGCTGACCATCCGCACGGTGCCCGACGTGGTGATCGGCATCAAGGTCAGGCGGCCGGAACTGCAGGCGGAACTGGTGCTCGGCTCCAACGCCGACCTGCTCTTCAAGCTTAAGCAAGGCGCCATCGACGCAGCGCTGATGGCCATGCCCGAGCCGGACCCCGAGATCGAATCCATTGCGCTGTTCGAAGACGAAATCTACTTCGCGGCGCCGGCGGATTCGCCTTATGCGCGGCAAGCCTCCATCGACCTGCGGCAATGCCGGGACGAGCCCTTCGTCACGCTCAGCGAAGGCTTCATCACCTACCAGGGCTTCATGGACGCCTTTCGCATCGCCGACTTCACGCCCAATGTGGTGATGAAAGTCGGCGACATCTTCTCATTGATGAACCTGGTCAGCGGTGGCGTGGGCTACGCGCTGCTGCCCGGCCGCGTGCGCGACGTGTTTGCGCACAAGGTGGCGCTGGTTCCGCTGTCCTCGCAGTACCGGCTGCGCCAGACCATTGGGCTGAGCTTTCTGCGCCGGCGTGAGCGCGATCCGAACTTGCTGGCGCTGGCGGCGGTTTGCCGGTTGGCGATGCGGGTGCCGAGCTAAGTAATTCCCGACAACGGAATCTGCGCCGACGCTTGTGGGGTACGCGCTATTGGTGACGCCTCTGGCGTCCCCTAGGACGCCACACAGGCGCGTCCACCTGGCATCCATTCGAACGGGTTCTGCACTCGCACTCAGTGCGAACCTGTGAGCAGGTCTATGCAATAGCCTCTCTGTACTTTGCCGCGCACACCTGGCGAAGAACTGCAGTTGCACCGAATCCTCGGCCAAGCCCGATCCTTGCGGCAATCACCCGGTTGCATGTCTACGGATGCAGAACGGACCGCGTAAGCTCACAGCGTTTCGTACTTTAGCCGTCGAAGAGCCACCAGTTTGGCCACGCCACGACCAACGTCGACGCAGTTGCATATAAGCATTCCCTACCCCTGAAAGCAGAATTTTCCGCATGCAAATGCAGACCTTTCCACTCGCCTACTACGTTACGCTGCCACGGCGACACCAATTGGGTGGATCCACAATGGGGAAGTCATGGGAGCGAACAAGCCATTCCTTGAAAAACGCACCGGGAGGCTGAGAAAGTGATCATCCTGATGCGGTACTTTGTTCGACACGGCGATGTGACCACGACTGGAGGAAGGGTGGAGGGTGGCACACCCACAATACGCATGGGGAGCCCGCCTCTACCCGTCACCTTCGAGGGTGATCCCGTCTGGTGCCCGGTTTGCAACTCGATGGGCCATACCAAGTGCATACCGCCATATCGACCATGGACGGGCCCGGACGGACGGCAAGCCAACCTGGACGGTGACTTATGCATTTGCAAATGCCCGACGCCACCGCGGCTCATCGCGTCGACCAGGTCACACTCAATGCGTTTCACCGCGCAGGCGGCATCCGGACTAGGCAGGTCGCCGGCGAGCGCAGCTTGGGGGAGCGTGGGATCCGCCGGTCAAAGCGAGCAACTCGACGAGATGGTGGTCGCGCAAAATCAGGACAAGGCGGTGGCCGGCTATCCGTACTTTATCGAGACGACTGACGGACGTAGTCTGTTTGGATACACGAATGAATCTGGACACCTGCCACGTGTTACTACGCCAGCAGGCAATAGTTACATCGTTTATTGGGGAGACGAGGCTCTTGCGATGCACATCGGAGACGTAGATGCCTAACAAGAAAACGAGAGTTACAACCAATACGACAAGAGACTCCGAGTTGAAGGCGCAGGTGAAAGTTGTTACCTTTGCTGAGTTGTGGGCAGCCTTTCCGGATGGAACGCCGTATGTTGATGCCAAAACGGGGGATGTACCTCCGGGTTTCGAGAATCAATGCGCGATACGCCTAAGCGTGACCCTTCATAAGATGGGCATCGAAATGAAGTCCTTCCGCGGCAAAGGCCAGATTCGCCTGGAAGGCAGGCGGACAGCAGTCCTTGCTTCAGAGATGTCGGACTGGCTTCGGCTAAAGCCGTTCGCCGGCATTGGTGTACCGGAAAATATCACCGGTGCTGAATGGCAGAGGAAAATCAAGGGCCGTACTGGCATCGTTGCATTCAGAGACTACTGGAGGCGCTCAGGCCAGTCCAACGCAACTGGCGGTCATATTGACCTCTGGAATGGCTCCAGGATGACGTCAAGCAGTGCTCAGGGTGCAGTAACCAACTTCCTGCGCTTTGCGGTAGGCGTCAATTCCACGCCCTTCTACTCCGATCTGGGCAACGCAAGCGAGATTCTATTTTGGGAGATCAAGTGAGACGCGTGGCTTCCGTTGTCTTGTTGAGTACCATCGGGGCCGTGATTGGGTTCCTGGCGGCTTTACCGCTCGCTCGATTTATCCCGATTTGCGGAGAAGATTGTTCAGGGCAGCGACTTGCGCAAACTGCGTCCTGGTCGATTGGCGCTGCAGTCCTCTTCCTGCTTGCCAGTATTTTCTGGTTTCGGAGCCCTGCTTCCCATTGGACCAACTGGCTCCTCCGGTTCTTCGTACTTGCGCTGCTCGTTGGCGGTGCATCAGCGACAAGCTATGTCCGCAAGCTCCAGGTCGAGAACGAATACCTGCACAGCATCCGCGAAGTGCAGCGCAGCAGCGATTTCCCTACGTTGGTGATCCTGAAGAAGGAAGTATCCGTGCTTGCCAGTTCCGAGGCTGACGACTTACCAACGCTGTTCCGTGCGCCGAGGTGGGAGCGGTGCGCGATTGGGCGCCAAGAGAGCCTCCCACCGAGGCGGATCGAGATTCAGTGCCGCGCAGGGATGGGATGGCTAAGTGCGGAAGACGCGAGGAATCTCATCACCATCATGCAAGGGGACAACCATCCGTGAACCCTCCCAATTGCGCAGCGCGACGAGATCCGAATTTGGGGGCACATCGACGCAATCGCTGCAGCGAGCAAATCGGAAATCCCGCAAACGAGCTTGCCAACCGCTGCAGCGAGCGCCTCTCATCTCTGGACGGTGTTGACTAACCCACCACCGCCTTGGTCGCCAGAAACAACAACGACGGCCCCAGCAGGCACCCCAACCCCGTGTGGAACGTCGCCACCAGCGCACCATACGGCACCAGCCGGCGGTCCGTCGCCGCCAGCCCCGCCGATACCCCGCTGACGGTACCCGCCAACCCGCCGAACACCATCGCGGCACGCGGGTTGTTCAGGCCGAGGAAGCCTGCCGCCATGGGCGTGCCGACCATCACGATGATGGCCTTGATCAGCCCGGTGGCGATGCTCAGCGCGATCACGTCGGAGCTGGCGCCCAGCGCCGCGCCGGTCACCGGCCCCACGATATAGGTCACCGCCCCGGCGCCGATGGTGGTCATGCTGACCGCATCGCTGTAGCCGAAGGCGCGCGCCACGGCAGCACCCACGATAAAGGGCAGGATGGTGCCGAGCAGCAGCGACACCGCGCCGACCAGCCCGGCCTTGCGCGCCTCGGTCACCTGCACCTCGAAGGCGGTGGCGACGATGGCGAAGTCGCGCAGCATGGCGCCGCCCATCAGGCCGATACCGGAGAACAGCGAGAGATCGGCCAGGCCTTTTTCCTTGCCGGTGACAACGCCGCCATAGTAGGCCAGCAGCAGGCCGATCACGATGGCGATGGCGGAGGCGTGGACGCGTCCGAAGGTCAGCCAGCGCGACAGCCTTGACGACAGCCACATCGTGATGCCAACCGCGGCAAACGCGGTGACCAGGGCATTCTGCAGCAGGATGTTCTCGATAATGTGCGAGATGGAATGCGGCATGGCGGCGTCCTTAGCGCGAGGCGTGGCTGGGGGTGGCTTCCGGCGAGGGCAGCGGCGGCAAGGGCGCGTGGTCGCCGGTGCGGCTGAGCACCGCGATGCAGCAAGCCGAGACCAGCACCGCGCCGACTGCCGCGATCAGGGCTACCGGCCCGCCGCGCAACGCGGCGACCACGTTCTGCTGCGCCGCCATTGCCACCACCACCGGGATGTACATCGCGCCCCAGAAGCCAACGCCGGCCTCGGTCTCCTTGGGCAGGAGGCCGCGCCCGTGCAGGAAGAGCCGTATCGAGATCAGCAGCAGCATGGCGATGCCGACCCCGCCCACATTGGCCTTGACGCCGATCGCAATGCCCAGCAGTTCGCCAAGGAACAGGCCGATGAGGTGGCAAAGCGCCAGCAAGGCGGTTCCGTAGATGATCATGGTGCCGTCTCCTGTTGGCCCATCGGCAAGGTTGCGCGTGGGCTGGTTCTAGGTTTGATGGATGCAATCTAGGCGAGCCATCGCGCTGCATCAATCAACCCGGCGGGAGAATCGTTAGCGTGGGATTAACGGCGGGAAGCCGCCATTCGGCGCATTAGTGACCTGGCCGGCTCCCACGCGGCGGGTGTGGCGGCTTACTGTGCGCCCCAGTGCGCCCCAAACCGGGACGACACGCCCTGCGCATCTGGGCCGCCAACACTTACACCTAGAGTAACGATGCCGCGCCGGGCGTCATTGCTTGCGCCGCGCGCGCTGCGTATCTTGGTGCCATTCCTTGCATCAAGCACACCGGAGACGCGATGCCGAACCCAGCCACGGACCGACAGTGGGACACCCGCCGCAGCGAAAAGCGCCGCCGCATGGCACGCGGCGCCGCCTTTGCCAGCGGCCGGGTCGTGCCCACCGCCGACATCGTCCCATTCCTCGAAGCCATCACCGCGCCGGGCGACCGCGTGGTGCTGGAGGGCAACAACCAGAAGCAGGCCGACTTCCTCTCGCGCTCGCTGGCCGAGGTGGACCCGGCCAAGGTGCATGGCCTGCACATGATCATCCCGAGCGTGAGCCGGGTGGAACATCTCGACCTGTTCGAGCGCGGCATCGCCAGGAAACTGGACTTTGCCTATGCCGGCGCACAGAGCCTGCGCATCTCGCAGTTCCTGGAAGACGGCCAGCTTGAGGTTGGCGCCATCCACACCTACATCGAGCTGTACGCGCGGCTCTATGTGGACCTGACGCCCAACATCGTGCTGATCGCCGGCTACAAGGCCGACCGCGACGGCAACCTCTACACCGGCGCCAGCACCGAGGACACGCCCGCGCTGGTGGAAGCCGCCACCTTCCGCGACGGCATCGTGGTGGCCCAGGTCAACGAGATCGTGGACGACCCCGCCGGGCTGCCGCGCGTGGATATCCCCGGCTCCTGGATCGACTACGTGGTGCAGGCCGACAAGCCCTTCTTCTGCGAGCCGCTGTTCACGCGCGACCCGCGCCTGATCAAGTCGGTGCATGTGCTGATGGCCATGATGGCAATCCGCGGCGTGTACGAGCGCCACCAGGTGCAGTCGCTCAACCATGGCATCGGCTTCAACACCGCCGCCATCGAACTGATCCTGCCGACCTATGGCGAGTCGCTCGGCCTCAAGGGCAAGATCTGCAAGTATTGGACGCTGAACCCCCACCCCACGCTGATCCCGGCCATCGAGTCGGGCTGGGTGGAGAGCGTGCACAGCTTTGGCAGCGAGCTCGGCATGGAGAACTATGTGGCCGCGCGCCCGGATGTGTTTTTCACCGGCGCGGATGGATCGATGCGCTCCAACCGCGCCTTCTGCCAGCTTGCCGGCCAGTACGCGGTGGACCTGTTCATCGGCTCCACGCTGCAGATCGACGGCGACGGCCACTCCTCCACGGTCACGCGCGGGCGCTTGTCCGGCTTTGGCGGCGCGCCCAACATGGGCCACAACCCGGGCGGCCGGCGCCATCCCACACCGGCGTGGCTCGACCTGATCGAGACCGACGACCCGCTCGCGCGTGGCCGCAAGCTGGTGGTGCAGATGGTGGAGACCTTCCAGGCCGGCGGCAAGCCAACCTTTGTCGAATCGCTCGATGCGGTGCAGGTGGCCAAGGACAGCGGCATGCCGCTGGCGCCGGTGATGATCTACGGCGACGACGTCACGCACGTGCTGACCGAGGAAGGCATCGCCTATCTCTACAAGGCACGCTCGCTGGAGGAGCGCCGCGCCATGCTGGCGGCCGTGGCCGGGGTGACGCCGATCGGCCTGCGCCACGACACCAGCACCACGCGCCGCATGCGCAGCGACGGCCTGATCGCGCTGCCCGAAGACCTTGGCGTGCAACGCAGCCAGGCTACGCGCTCGCTGCTGGCGGCCAAGAGCATGGCCGACCTGGTCGACTGGTCCGGCGGGCTGTACGAGCCGCCGGCACGCTTCCGGAGCTGGTGATGGCAAGCCTCGCGTTACCCGCCTTACCCGCGTTACTCGCGTTACCCGCCGGGCACCATGCCGATGCCTGCAACCCCGCTGCCATCGCGCTGGCCGACCTCGCCGTCGGCGCGCTGATCGACGAGGCCGCGTTGTCGCCCAAGCCCGGGCTGGTGGATGGCCGCGGCAATGGCGCCCACGCCGACCTCAACCTGGACCTGATGCGCGTCTCCGCGCGCGCGCTGCATCCCGCCTTTGCCGAGATGGCGGCGGCGGGCATGCGCGCGGCGCAGCCCAGCGTGGCGCTGCGCGAGCGGCTGGGCGCGCTGGGCCGCGAAGCGGAGGCCGCGATGATGCGCGCCACCGGCGGCATCAACACGCATCGCGGCGCGATCTGGAGCCTGGGGCTGCTGGTTGGCGCGGCGGGCTTGCACCGGCATGGACATGGCGCGCATGGCATAGCCCGCACCGCCGGCGCCATCGCACGCTTGCCCGACCGGCACCGTCCTGCGCGCACGGGCAACAAGGGCGAACGCGCCTGCATCGACTACGGCGTCGCCGGCGCGCGCGGCCAGGCGCAGGCGGGCTTCCCGCATGTGCTGCGCGCTGGCCTGCCAGAGCTGATTCGCAGCCGGGCACGCGGCGACGCCGAGCCCAGCGCGCGCGTCAACGCCTTGCTGGCCATCATGCAGCGGCTCGACGACACCTGCGTGCTGGCCCGCGCCGGCCGCGAAGGGCTGGCGCTGATGCAGCAAGGCGCGAGCCGGGTGCTGGCCGCCGGCGGCATCGGCACGCTGGCCGGCCGCCGCCTGCTGCGCCAGCTCGAAGGCGGCATGCTGGCCTGCAATGCCTCTCCCGGCGGCGCTGCGGACCTGCTCGCCGCCACGTTTTTCCTGGACCGGCTGCCGCCTGCGGCGCAGCCGGCCAAAGCCCCCGTGCAAGGAGACAAATAATGGAACAGCTCCAGTTCGAATATCCCGCCGGCGCGCCGGCAAGCCAGCGCGTGCTGGTTGGCGTGGTCGGCTCCGGCGATCTCGAAGTCATGGTGGAGCCCGGCACGCCAGGCACCACGCTGGTTCATGTCACCACGTCGGTGGATGGCTACGGCAAGGTCTGGGACGCGCAGCTCTCGCGCGTGTTCAGCGCCGAGCCGCGCGCGGCCATGCGCATCCGCATCCATGATTTCGGCGCCACGCCGGGCGTGGTGGGCATGCGGCTGGCGGAAGCGTTCGAGGCGCTCGGCGGCAATGGCAATGGCGACGGCAAGGAGCAAGCATGAACCACGCATCGCTGCTGAACCGAGAGAGCTTTGTCGAGCTCGGCGCGCGCGCCCGCGTGCATGCGCTGCTCGATCCCGGCACCTTGCGCGAACTCGCCGGCCCCTTCGACCAGCTGGTCTCGCCGTGGCTGGAACGCCAGGGCGTGGTGCCGCAGGCGGATGACGGCGTGGTGGTGGCCAAGGGCCGCATCGACGGCCATCCTGCCGTGGTCCTCGCCATCGAAGGCGCGTTCCAGGGCGGCAGCCTGGGCGAAGTGGGCGGCGCCAAGATCGCCGGCGCGCTGGAGCTGGCGGCGCAGGACAACCGGCGCGGCGTACCCACGCGCGCGGTGATCCTGTTCGAGACCGGCGGCGTGCGGCTGCAGGAGGCCAACCTGGGACTGGCGGCCATCGCAGACATCCACGCGGGCATTGTCGACCTGCGCCGCTACCAGCCGGTGGTGGGCGTGATCGCCGGGACAGTGGGCTGCTTCGGCGGCATGTCCATCGCGGCGGGGCTGTGCAGCTGCCTGGTGGTGACGCGCGAAGCTCGCCTCGGCCTGAACGGGCCAGCAGTGATCGAGCAGGAGGCGGGCGTTGCCGAATACGATTCGCGTGACCGGCCCTTTATCTGGAGCTTTACCGGCGGCGAGCAACGCCTTGCCACCGGCCTGGCCGACCGGTACGTGGAGGACGACACCGAAGCCATCCGCGCCACGGTGCGCGAGGCCTTGGCGCAGGGCGTGCCGGCCGTGCACCGCAGCGAGCGCTACGCGCATTACCTGCAACGCCTGGCCGAATACGATCCGGCATGCCAGCCCGAGCCGCAAACCGTCCGCACCATCTACGCACACGGAGCAAAGCCATGAGTTCAGCTAACACGCAGGGCCGCGGCGAGGCCTGGCTCGCGGCACTGACGCGCAACGCCCCGCGCCGCCCCGGCTATCCCGCCACCGTGCAGGTGGCCGACGCCGAGCTGGCCGGCCAGCCCGCGCGCTTTATCGCCGTGGTGCCCGACGCCGGCAACGCCTATCCGCGCGTGCGCGACGGCGAAGTCGGCCTGCTCGAAGGCTGGTCGCTGGCGCGAGCCGTGCACGAGATCGTGCTGGCCGACCGCGACGCCGCCATCAAGCGGCCCATCGTGGCCATCGTCGATACGCCCAGCCAGGCCTACGGACGGCGCGAGGAAGCCTTCGGCATTCATCAGTCGCTGGCCGGCGCGGCCGGCGCGTATGCCACGGCGCGGCTGCAAGGGCATCCGGTGATCGCACTGCTGGTCGGGCGTGCCATGTCGGGCGCCTTCCTCGCGCACGGATACCAGGCCAACCGCCTGATCGCGCTGCGTGATGCCGGCGTGCAGGTACACGCCATGGGCAAGCAGGCCGCCGCGCGCATCACCATGCGCAGCGTGGAGGACCTGGAGAGCTTTGCCGCCACCGTGCCGCCGATGGCGTATGACATTAGCAACTACGCCACGCTGGGCCTGCTATGGAAGCTGGTCGGCGTCAACCATGCGGCGCTGCCCGACGAGGCCGATCTCGATACCGTGCATGGCGCGCTGCAAGCCGCGCTGGCCGATATCCAGGCAGATCCGCAACGGGATCTGCGCAGCCGCCTGGGTGGAGAAAACCGCCAGGCCTCCAGCCGTGTGCGCGAAGTGCTCGCGCAGCAGTGGCAGGACTGAGCCATTGCCATGGCACGACCGGCGCATGAGATGACCACAAGCACGCTCCTGCCGCATGACCTGCTGTGGATCGCGGACGCACCCGGCTTCGCCCGTGCCAATGCGCTGCCCGCGTGGGCAAGTGCCGACTGGCTCGCGCAGGCCCCGCTGGTGGTGCGGCGCGATGGCGCCATCGAAGGCCGCATCCCGGTCGGGCTGCGCGGCACCACGCGCGCGCAGCGCCACGCGGCATGGCTGCCCGCCGCGCAGGTGGCGCGCGTGGTCACGCCGGGCATGCTCGCGCGGCAGGCACGCTGGCGGGATCATCCGCGCCGCGCCGCATTGCCCGCGCTTGCCGCGCTGGCGCGCATCGCGCCACGGCTGGATGCTGCGCAGGTGGACTGGGGCGTGACGGGCGGTGTCGGCTTTACGCTGGCCAGCGGCATCGACGTGCTGCATGCGGGTAGCGACCTGGACCTGCTGGTCACGGCGGCCACGCCGCTGGCGGCCAGCCTGGCCCGCACCCTCGCCGCCTTGCTCGACGATGCGCAAGCGCCCATCGACATCCAGGTGGCCACGCCGTTTGGCGCGTTCGCGCTGCGCGAGCGCGTGCGCACCGGCGGCCGCGTGTTGCTCAAGACAGCGAACGGCCCGGTCATGTGCCAGGATCCTTGGCAGCCGCCATCGTGAGTACGCTCTTCACCTTCCCCGGCCAAGGCGCCCAGCGTCCCGGCATGCTCCGCGCACTGCCCGACCACCCTGCCGTGCGCGCCACCGTGAGCGAGACCAGCGAAGTGTTGGGGCGCGATGTGCTGGCACTGGACAGCGAGGCCGAACTCGCGTCCACCGTGGCCGTGCAGTTGTGCCTGTTGACCGCTGGCGTCGCGATGGCGCGCTGCCTGCTTGCCGAAGGCGCCAAGCCCGACGCCGTGGCCGGCTTGTCGATCGGCGCCTTCCCGGCGGCGGTCTGCGCAAGCGTGCTGGACCATGCCGATGCGGTCAGGCTGGTGGCGCAGCGCGCAAAGCTGATGGAGCAGGCGTATCCGAGCGGCTATGGGATGACGGCGATCCTCGGCATGGAGCTGGGCCCGCTGGAGCGCCTCATCGCGCAGGTGCACGGACCGGCGTCGCCGGTCTACCTGGCCAATCTCAATGCGCCCGCCCAGTTCGTGATTGCGGGCGCCGCGACGGCCTTGGCACGCGTTGCGGAACTGGCGCTGGACAGCGGCGCGCACGCGGCCAAACCCATTGCCATCAGCGTGCCCTCGCACTGCGCTTTGCTCGACAGCGCGGCAAGCGAGCTCGCTCGCGCGTTCGAGGGGGTGCGCATCGACCGGCCGCGCCTGCGCTACTTCAGCGCTAGCGCGGCACGCGAGCTGCGCGATCCGGCACGCATCGCCGCCGACCTGGCGCGCAACCTTGCCGTGCCGGTGCGCTGGCATGAGGCCATGCTGCTGGCGCGCGAATGCGGCGTGCGCCTGGCGGTGGAAATGCCGCCCGGCAATGTGCTGACGCGGCTGGCCGCACCGCTGCTGCCAGACGGCATCGCCGTGGCCTGCGCCGACACGCGCGTCGACAGCGTGGTCGCGCTCACGGTGCGCGAAGCGCTGCGGGCGTCGTCCTGAACCAGGGCATTACCCCAGCGGCAACGCCGTGCTGTACAGGACCTGCTTGAGCGCAAAACTGGAGCGGATGCTGGACACGCCCGGAATGCGCGTGATCTGGTCGATGATCAGCCGCTCCAGCGCTTCCACGTCGGCCACCACCACGCGCAGCAGGTAGTCGGCATCGCCCGACATCAGGTAGCACTCCATCACTTGCGGCAGGGTGGTGATGCGCCGCTCGAAGGCATCCAAGGTTTCGCGGCGCTGCTTGTCCAGCGAGATCTGGATAAACACCACCACCTTCAGCCCAAGCCGGCGCGCATCCAGCAGCGTGACGCGGCGCGAGATCACGCCTTGTTTTTCCAGCTGCTTGACCCGCGCCAGGCAGGGCGAGGGCGACAGGCTGACGCGGCTGGCCAGTTCCACGTTGGTCAGGCTGGCGTCTCGCTGCAGCTCGTTGAGAATCCGGATATCCGTGGCGTCCAGGTCGATGTCCAGCACATTGCGCTCCTGTTTTTTCATATGGCAGCATTCTATGCCGTAACGGAACGCATTTGCAGCGACCTTCGGTCTTTGCTGCGGCGCAATAAACCGTAGACTTCCCAGCATCCCCCTCCCATCTCGTGGCGGCGGGACAACCTGGTCAAAGAGTCGAGTCGAAGCATGCAAGCACAACAAGGATGGCGCCGGTTTATTCCCCTCGCCTGCGCCGTGGCGATCTGGGGCGGCAACTGGCCGGTCATGAAGCTGGGCCTGACCCACGTCAGCCCGCTCTGGTTTGCCGCCGCGCGCTTCACCTCCGCGGCCGCCATCAGCTTCCTGGTGCTGGGTGCGTTTCGCCGGCTGCGCCTGCCCACGCGGCAGGAATGGCCGTTGGTGATCGGTGTGGGCCTGCTGCAAATGGCGGCCTTCACCGCGCTGGCGCTGTGGGCGCTGCAGTACGTGCCGCCGGGGCGGGCCTCGGTGATCGCCTACGCGACCTCGGTGTGGGTGATTCCGCTGTCGTCGCTGGTGCTCAAGGAGCGGCTGTCGCGCCCGCAGTGGATCGCCACCGGGCTGAGCTATGCCGGCATCGCGCTGATGATCGCGCCGGCCGTGCGGGACTGGCAGTTGCATACCGCCGTGGGCCTGGTGATGCTGCTCGGCGCGTCGCTGGCCTGGTCGCTCAGCATCATCCAGCTGCGCGCCAACCGCACGGTGCGCCTGGGCGCGGACATGATCCCGTGGGAAACCGCCGTGGCCTCGGTGCCGCTGGTGGTGCTGGCACTGCTGCGCGACGGCGCGCCCCACTTCCTCTCGGTGCCGGAGATCTGGCCGCTGCTGTTCTACACCGGGCCGCTGGCCACCGCGCTGACCTTTATCGTGGTGCTGAACATGACGCAGGCCTTGCCGCCAGCGGCCACCTCGATCGCCATGCTGTGCGTGCCGCTGATCGGGCTGGTGGTCTCGGCGGTGGCGTTCCAGGAGCGGATCTCGGCGGATCTGTCGGCCGGGCTGGCGCTGATCGCCCTGGGTGTGGCAACGTCGGCGCTGGCGCCGTGGCTGGGACGGCGGCTGCAGTGGCGCGGCGCCTGATGCTTTTTGCCGTGCCACACGCAAGGATGCTTTGGCAATTAAGCATCAAACGTTACAAGAAGACACAGTTGTATTACCCCGCTAATACCTGACATGGGCGCGCCGGCTTACAGTGGAGCCAATCACTAACCGGAGCCACCCGTGCGGAAATTCGCCACCCTTTGCGCCATTGCTGCTGTTGCAGGCCTTGCTTCCAGCGCCGCATTCGCGCGCGTGGATGTGGACATCGGCATCGGCATGCCCGGTCCGGTGTTTGTCGCGCCGGCTCCCGTCTACCAGCCGGCCCCCGTGTACCGGGCCGCGCCGATCTATGAACCGGCCCCGGTGTATGTGCAGCCCCAGCCGGTGGTAGTGGCGGGCCCTGGTTACTATGGCCCCGGCTACTACGGCCCCGGTATGCGCGAGCGCGCCTGGCGCGAACGCGAATGGCGCGAGCGGCAGTGGCGTGAACGCGATCGGCGCGACCGTGATTGGCACGAACACGATCATGACCGCGACCGCGAATGGCGCCGTTGATGGCACGGACGTGGCTCTTCCTGCTGGTCGTGGTGCTCCTGCGGCCAGCGGCTACGAGATCGAGGCCAGAGGCAGGTTCAGCAGCAGATTCTGCGGCTTCACCTTGAGGATCCCTGCCTCGTTTATCGCCGCCGCCAGGTAGACGGGCCGGCCAGCCACATCCGGGCGCACCACGGATGGATCGGCAAAATCCAGCCGGAACAGCGACAAGATCCGCCGCTGCCGCTCCGGCTCCAGTTCCACGCCGCGATACAGGTCATTGAGCAACAGCGTGGCCTGCGCGTCCAGCCCGATATGCCAGGCCCACTGCCGGTCCTCGATCGCGGAAAGCGGCATCACCGTCACCTCCACCCCGAAGAAATGCCGCACCCAGCGCGCGAGCACGCGGCTGAACGCAGCCAGCGCCGCGCTGCCGCTGGCGAAGCGGATCACCGTGTCGTGGCGTTCGCTGCGCCCCCAGTAAGCCTGCGCGTTATCGCGATCCAGCACATCCAGTTCCACCTTGCGCGCCGGGACCTGCGCTTCGGCCAGCATGCGGCCTAGCTCGCCGTAGACACTGCCCGACGCGTGCAGCTCGACGGTGTCGGCATCGGCCAGCATCACCCCGCCTTCCTGCAGCGACACTTTCTGCGCGCGGGAGAACAACTCCGCGGCGCGCCACTCCATCGGATCCGGCTTGTCACTGTCATGCAGGATGCCGTGCACGATCAGGTGCGCAAGCTGGTCGATAAAGACCGGCGGCACCCTGACATTGCCCTCGCGGAAGATATCCAGATAGGCCGCCTCGATGGTCGGCGCGGCAAGCAGGCGCTCGCGCATGGCCAGCACCACGGCGTAGTTGTCACGGGCATCAGGGTCTTGCAAGGCGGCGAGCTCGCTGGCCGGCACAAGCCGCCGTGGCTCGGCGATCAACGCCGCATGCAGCGCTCGCTCGGCGTCGCAAGATTCGTCCACCGGCGCTACCTCGGGGCGCCACCACCACGTGCGCAGCAGGTGGTCGCTGGCCAGCAACCGGCCGTCGCTGTCGCGCGCGGCAGGGTCGAAGCCGGAATGGGGCCAACGGGCGGGGGTGGATTCAACCATGGTTGACTAGCAAACAAGGGGAACCTCAGTATCCCACAGGCTGCCGCAGCACACCCCTTGCGCCTGGGCAGGAGGGATCCAACGTCCCGGCGCGCGGCCATTGTGCCGCTCGCTTGGGAGAACCCGCACAGCCCGCACTTGATTGCCGAGGGCAATACTCCGCCCAGAGTATGTACGCTGCAAACCGCCCGCGGAGATACTTTCCCTCTTGCACAATTCACGGGTCCGAACCATGCACTTCAGCGCCAGGGTTGACGACACTCGCGCACGGCAACACCCGCCCCAGCGCGGGCAATCACGCCACTTTGCCGACATTGACCAGTTGCTGGGCCCGCGAGAGCAACGCTACTTCGGATCCGGATTCAAGCGCGTCCAGTATCGGGTGATAGCGCCCTGCACCGACATCGCGGCGCTGCCAGCCCAAGGCAGACTTGCGGTCATCTATCCCCAGGACTGGTCCAGGAAGGCCACCGGAACCACGTTGCCGCCTCATCTCTCGACAGTGGACGCAACCCATCTGGGCGCGGTGCTCTCCGAGTGGGCGGTAGCCCAGCGATTCACGGCGAATCCGACCGAGCCTGAAGTGCTGATCAATCGCTGTGAGATTCGCAGTGGAAATGCACCCGATGAACACCTCGACTCCCTGCCCTTTGCCATTCATCGCATTGTCACCGAGCCTATCAAGAACCGCCGCTCGCTCTACCGGTTTTCCACGCAGATTGAACTGCAGCTTGGCAGCATGGCGTTGGCGGTGAGCCTGACCCACAATGGGCAGCCGCGCAACAATGCGGCACACATCGACAACACCGGAATGCTCGAGCAGGATGCGCCGCAATCGGTAGCCGGCAGGCTGGCCATCGGCGGCGTTTATGGGATCGATTTGCACCATCTCATGCTGAGTCCCGCCGACGGCCATGCCATCGCCGAGACGATCTTCAGTGCCCCCACATCCGTCTACCGAACGCTTTCCAATGTGGAGTTCGTATTGGCCTGCGCGCAGATGGCGCAAGCCGTCATCTACCAGAAGGACAGGATTTCACGAACCCGGAGCAATACGCTCTGGATGCGGGATTTCATTATCAGCACCGCTGTGCCCTGCAAGGTCCGCCGCCAGCAACTGATCGAGCTATACACGTTGAGCCACAAGCGCAGGCGCGCGGATGGATGCAATTGGTCCGTCTTCCGGTTCCTATGCCAGCTTGGCGCGATGACCGCCACCTTCACGTTCGCCCACCACCTTCCCGCGACCGATGACGATGCCCTGCCAAGGAGTCGGGACTGACATGCGCATCGTGATCTCCG
The DNA here is from genome assembly GCF_054515855.1 of Cupriavidus sp. PET2-C1. Taxonomy (NCBI): domain Bacteria; kingdom Pseudomonadati; phylum Pseudomonadota; class Betaproteobacteria; order Burkholderiales; family Burkholderiaceae; genus Cupriavidus; species Cupriavidus sp. PET2-C1. Next base: position 673,810 of record NZ_CM137259.1, on the reverse strand, counting down.
GTACTTACTCCACCGGCAAGTCAACCACGACCGATGCCCTGGGTTACCTGACCGGCATTCCTCGCACCAATGCCCGCACCATGCGCGAAATCATGCCGGAAGCGCTGCCGGGCAAGGTGCTCGAGCAGTGCAGCGTTCCCGAACTGATGGAACTCTGCCTGTGGCGATTCAAGGAACGAGTCGTGTCCGAACACCTGTGTGGAGACACCTACATCTCGGACGGCTCCTGCCTGCACGAGTGGATATACGCCCGAGGCCGCCTGATCGCGGGGATCAATCCCGCCAATGGGCCAATCACCCGTAGCCTGCGCAAGCTGATGGGCTTGCGCTATCGCCCCACGCATGAGCACATCTTTGAGCGACTCATGCACGCGGTGGAGGCGCACGCTCGCGCCTCGTATGAGGAGGTGATCCACCTGCCGATCGAGTTCCCGATGACCGACGACGGGCATCGCCCCGTCTCGGAAGCGTTTCGCCGCATGACGGAGCGCATGTTGTTGGAAAGGTTGCAGGCGCTCGGCATTCCCTGCCGCGTAGTGGGCGGATCGATCGAACAGAGGCTCACGCAAATTACAGCGCTCTATGGATGGCCGCACGTATGCAGCATCCCCGACGCCATCGCCATGGCCCGCGCCAACGCGGCGCGCATCGAACAGGAGAGCAACGCCCGCCATCTGTCGTTCCGGGAAGGCATGGACTGGCGCCATCGCCTGGCGCGCGGATTGAGCACCTTGTAAAGCGCTCACAACACCTAGAGGGCCGAGTCTTCTGCCTTCCAACATTGCACCGCCAACAACGCACCTCCAACAACGCAAAAAGGAGTTCCCAATGCCCAAGATTGCCATCGTCTATCAAAGCAACGCAGGCCACACCGCGGTGCTCGCCCATGCTGTCCAGGTGGGCGCACAGTCGATCGCCAACACAACCACGAGCCTCATTCCTGTCGCTGAGGCAAAGGACCGCTGGAGCGAACTCGACCAGGCCGACGCCATCATCTTTGGCGCCCCGACGTTCATGGGGAACGTCCCTGCCGACTTCAAGCGATTCATGGATGACTCCGCCGTAGTCTGGGCGTCGCAGGGCTGGCGCAACAAGCTTGCGGCCGGATTCACCTGCTCGGCATGCTGGAGCGGGGACAAGTTGAACACCCTGATGCAGATGACGATCTTTGCCGCGCAACACGCCATGATCTGGGTGCCGCTGGGTACGATGCCCGGCTATCACACCAGCCAGGGAACCGCGCGGGACCTGAACCGGGTCGGCGGCTTCCTGGGCGCCATGGCCCAGGCCAATGCGGACGAATCGCCCGATGTCGCTCCGCCGCAAAGCGATCGCGATACGGCTCAGGCATTGGGCAAGCAAGTCGCCCAGGTTGCCACCCGGTTCATCTACGGCACGCGCTGACTGAGCGGGGTCAAGATTGAGAAATGTCTGCTTGACCCGAGGACATGCCCGGAAGAAGATTCCCGGGTACTTCGGCGCCGGCACCAGCGGTTGGTGGCATGCGCCGCCACGACGATCGGCGGACACGACACATCGCTCACCCGGCGCGCGCTCCGCCCCTACCCATCCGACCCACCATGCGCATCCAGTGCGCAGGTGCAGGTGCTTAAGGAGCGACAACGATGGACATGCGTGCGTCTGCGCTTCATGTGGAAGCACCTTCCCGCCGCGGCCGGGAGACTCAGCGGTCCATGTGGTCCGCCGCGATTACGGATCGGGATAGCTTCCTGCACTGGTCACGAACCGGGCTCAATGAACTGATCCCGCACCGGATGTCCGCATTCGGCCTGACCACCAAACATACCTTGGGGGTCAGGCCGCTCGAAACGTTCACCTTTCGTGTGCCGGAGGCATACCTGCAGCAGGTTGCGCGTAGCCCCGGCATAGGCTGCCCGGTTTTTTCACACTGGATCCTGGCACGCACCCCTCAGTTTTTCTGCCCGGACGTGGCTGGCGAGAACGTAGCACTGGCGTCGCTATTCAAGCAATACGCGCTTGGCAACCTTTTTCTCCACGGACACGTCGATGCAGACCGCGGGCTGGCATCCTATTTCGCGCTGTTCGGCGTGGATACGGCGCGCCGCGCTCACCACGAGCACCATGCCGAGGCGGTTGCCCTCAGGGTCCACGAGGCTCTCGCCGGGATCCATCACCTCAGAGGGAGCGGCAATCCTGCGGGCGCGGCCGTACGATCCCTCACCAAGGCGGAGCAAGCGGTCTTCCATTGGCTCCGCCAGGGCAAGACCAATTGGGAAATCGCACGCATCCTCAACAAGAGCGAGTGGACGGTAAAGACCCAGGTTCAACACATCTTGCGCAAACTGGATGCCAGGAACCGGCAGGTGGCAATATCCCGCTAAGAGGCCGTTTCAACATGAAGCGAAGCGGTTCTGGCCAGGCGTGCGGCCGCAGACAGTGCAAGTGGTACGGCAAAAACCGCGCAACCATACCGTTGCCCGCTTCAGCCGGCTGGGGCCGCCTGCGCCGCGCCACCCTGGCTAGCCGCTACCGCCTGCCGCAAACGCGCCACGCCTTCCACGATCTGCGCATCGGACGCGGTGGCGAACGATAGCCGCAGCGCGGCCGAGCGCTGCCCGTCCACGCCAAAGCTGGCGCCCGGCACATACATCACGCGCGCCGCGATGGCGTGCGGCAACAGGCTGGCCGCGTCGGCAACGCCGTCGATTTCGCACCACAGGAACATGCCGCCTTGCGGGGTTTCGCAGCGCAGCGCAGGGCCGAAGGCATCGGCCAGGGCCTGCACCATCAGGTCGCGCTTGTGGCGGTAAAGGTCGATGATGCGCGCGGTCTGGCGGGGCAGCAGGCCATCCTCCAGGCAGCTTGCCATGGCAAGCTGCAGCCACGGCGAGGTGCACAGATCGCAGACTTGCTTGGCGATCACCGCGCGCCGCAGGATTTCGGCGGGCCCGGCCATCCAGCCCAGGCGCAGCCCGGGCGCCATGGTCTTGGAAAAGCTGCCAAGGTAGATCACCCACGGTGTCAGCGCGGGATCCTGCGCGGCAAGCGACAGCAGCGAGGGCAGCGGCTCGCCGTCAAAGCGCAGGCTGCCGTAGGGATCGTCTTCCACCACCACGATGCGGTGCTGCGCGGCGAGCGCGAGCACGGCGCGGCGGCGCGCCAGCGCCAGCGTGCGCCCGCTCGGGTTGGCGAAGGTGGGCACCAGGTAGAGCAGGCGCGGCCGCTCGGCGTCGGGGCAATCCGCCAGCATGGCGGCAAGGGCCTGCACGCACAGCCCGTCCTGGTCGGAAGGGATGGCGCGCACGGCGGCGCCGGCCAGCCGCAGCGCCTGCACGGCGGCGGGATAGGTCGGCGTTTCCACCCACACCGGCGTGCCCGGCGCGACAAAGGCCTGCACCAGCAGGTCGAAGCCTTGCTGCGAGCCCGACGTCACCACGACCTGCTCCGGTGGCAACGGCGCGCCACGCTCCGCCATCAGCGCGGACAATGCCTGGCGCAGCGCGGGCATGCCCTCGGTCGGCCCGTACTGCAGGCATTGCGCGGGAACGGTGGCCATGGCCTTGGACGCGGCATCCTGCAGCGCGGTGGCATCGAAGCTGGCCGGCGAGGGGTAGCCACCCGCGAACGAGATCATGTCCGGCAGGCTCATGTAGGGAAACAGCTCGCGAATGGGCGAGCCTTGCGGCTCCCGCATGGCCGGCGCGAACGCGTACGGATGGACTGGCGTGCTCATGAGAGGCTCGGTATTGGATCAGTCGATCGGTCGATCGGTCGATCAGTCGACGGTGGCGCCGGAGAGCTTGACGATCTCACCCCACTTGCGGCGATCGTTGCGCACCAGTTCGGCGAACGCTTCCGGCGAGTTCGGTGCCAGCTCGGCGCCCTGCTCGCGCAGCTTGGCCTGGATGGCGGGATCGCTGGTGGCGCGTGCCAGGTCGCGGCTGATCTTCTGCGCGATCGCGGCGGGCAGGCCCTTGGGTGCGAACAGGCCGAACCACGGGCTGGCGTCGAAGCCTTCGACCGGCCCTGCCGCTGCCACGGTGGGCACATTGGGCAGCGCCGCCGACCGGGCTGCGGAGGTGACCGCCAGCGCCTTGAGCTTGCCGGCACGGACGAACTGGATCGATGCGGGCAGGTTGTCGAACATCACGTCGACGCTGCCGCCCATCAGGTCGGCCAGCGCCGGGCTGCTGCCCTTGTAGGCGACATGGCTCATCTGCGTGCCGGTCATGCGCTGGAACAGCTCGCCCGCCAGATGGGTCGACGTGCCGTTGCCGGCCGAGGCCATGTTGACCTTGGCGGGATTGGCCTTGAGGTAGGCGATGAACTCCGCCAGCGTGGTCACGCGGGCGCGTTCCGCAAACGCCGGCGAGATCACCACCACGTTGGGCACCTTGGCCACCAGCGACACGGGCACGAAGTCCGCGGCGGCGTCATAGGGCAGCTTCTTGTACAGCGTGGGATTGATGCCGAACTCGCCGACCGAGCCCATCAGCAGCGTGTAGCCATCCGCCGGCGACTTGGCCGCCGCGCCGGTGCCAACAATGCCGCCGGCGCCGGGACGGTTGTCCACCAGCACTGGCTGCTTCCACATCACGGTGAGCTGGTCGCCGATCATGCGCGCCACCATGTCGGTGGTGCCGCCCGCCGGGTACGGCACGATGATGCGGACCGGCTTGTTAGGGAAGTCATCCGCACTAGCCGTGGCCGCGGTCACGGCCAGCAAACCCATTGAAATGCCGCAATGGCCGATGATGCGAAGCAGTCGATTCATGCCGGTCTCCTCGTTTCCTTATTGGTTGTGATGTCCCGTCTCTTGTCTCTTGGGGGGCGGGGAACGCCGGAAGGGCCGATAGGCAACATTCCGGGAGTTCGGCATTTTTAGTCATCAACTTTTTTACATCAAGCGAGATTTACGCATAGGATGATGACTTTCATGCATCAAGCTGGGGTACCGGTGAGATGCCTAAGTCAACCGCCCCTTGCCACTCGCCCCATGAGCGCCTCCCGCATTCCCAGCCTCAGCAGCCTGCGCGCCTTCGAAGCCGCGGCCCGCCACCAGAACCTGCGCCGGGCCGCGGCGGAGCTCTGCCTGAGCGAGAGCGCCGTCTCGCGCCAGATCGCCACGCTGGAAAGCCAGCTCGGCGTGGCGCTGTTCCACCGCGCCAACCAGCGCGTCAGCCTGACGCCGGCCGGCTCGCTCTACGGCTACCAGGTACGGGAAAGCCTGCAAAAGCTGCAGCGCGACACGCTGGACATCATGGCGCACGAGGGCGCGGGCGGCATCGTGGAACTGGCCTGTGTGCCGACCCTGGCAGTGGAATGGCTGATCCCCCGCTTGCCCGCGTTCTACGCACAGCATCCGCAGGTGGTGGTCAACTTCAGCGCGCAAGCGGATGTGTTCCTGTTCGACGGCACGCCGTACGACGCCGCTATCCACTATGGCGAAGCCAACTATCCGGGCGGCCGCGCCGACCCGCTGTTCGACGAAGAATCGGTGCCGATCTGCCATCCGGAGCTGTTTGCCGGCGAGGGGCCGGTCAACGCTCAGCGGATCGCGCAGGCGCCATTGCTGCACCTGTCGACGCGCCGGCTGGACTGGAAGAACTGGATGGAAGCGGCCGGCGTGGGCGACGTCAACGCCATGCGTGGCACGCGCTATGACCACCACAGCATGGTGATCAGCGCCGCCCGCGCCAAGCTGGGCGTAGGCCTGGTGCCGCGCTTCCTGGTGGAGGAGTACCTGGCGCTGGGCCTGCTGGTGATGCCGGTAGCACAGGCCATGCGCTCGCAGCGCGCCTACTACCTGGTGGCACCGGACTCGCGGCCGATGAGCGATGCGATGTCGCGCCTGCGGACCTGGCTGCTGGCGGCGGCGCAGGATTTCGCGGCACGGCAGGCCTCGGGGCGGGCCCCGGGGCTTGCACAGGACGTTTAATCAGAAAATTTGAACATCAAATACGATACAAGGGCCCTTATCGATCCCGTGCCAGATCTATCCTTTGTCACATGGAGACGGAACATATTCTCCCAATTTCAACAAGGCAGATAGATCATGAGAATTACCACCGCGCGCCTGTTCCTCGCTGCCGCCATTGCCGGCACGGCCCTGCTCTCCCTGAACTCCGCCTTTGCCGCGGACACCAGCGGCACCCACGCCGGCGACAACTACGGCTACGTGCACCGCTCGGCCGACGCCTACACCGATGGCGCGCGCACGGTCAAGCACGACTATCCGTTCGGTTTCTCCGTGTGAGCAAGCAAGCGCTGCACAGGAAGCACAGACAGCAGGAACGCATCATGACCGTCAAAGACACCGCCCTGATCCTCGCCGGATGGATCGCCGCCTGCCTGGGCAGCGGCTACCTCGTGACCTTCGCCGCGCAGGCGCTGCAGCGTTAGGGATGACACACTTGCGCGCCTGAGCGGTTGAGCGCTGGCAAGGCAAGCACCGCGCATTTGGCATGATTCCGGATGTCCGAAACGGCCGTGCACCTGCCCCAGGCCTGCCGCGCCTGCTACCGCCCGCTCAGCCCTTCACGTTGGCAGCCTCCAGCACTTCGGCCAGTTTGCGCCCGGCGTCCAGCGCCGCCGGAAAGCCACAGTACACTGCGCTGTGCACCACCAGCTCACGCAATTCCTGCGGCGTCACGCCATTGGCCAGGGCGCCGCGCAGATGGCCGGCCAGTTCCTGCGGCCGGTTGAGCGCGATCAGCATCGATACCGTGGCCAGGCTGCGCTGCTTGCGGTCCAGGCCGTCACGCGTCCACACCGTGCCCCAGGCGAACTCCGTCACCAGTTGCTGCAGGCCGACATCGCCCTGCTGTTGCGCGGCGTCGAACGCGCGCTGCACGTATTGTTCTCCCATGACTTCCGAACGTACCTGCCGGCCGGCTTCGAAGGCCGGCGTTTGCGTGTAGGCGGCAGGGTCTTGCTGGGCTTGCGTCATCTTGCTATCTCCTCTGATTGCATGGGCCATCGGGCAGGCACGCCGCGTCCTGGTGGATGCGCGGCGCCTGCGGCGTTGCGCCTTACTTGAACGGTGTCTGCAGGATGCCCATCACGGTACGGATGCCGTCGCGGTAGTTGCCCAGCCGCATGTTCTCGTCGTAGCTGTGCTGGTTATTGTCCGCATTGACCAGCGGCACGATCACGAACGGCGACTGCAGCGCCTTCACCGCTGCGCCGGTCGGCACGGTGCCGCCCATCATGCGGATCTGCACCGGCGCCTTGCCGTAGGACTGCTGCATGGCCTGAGTGAGCCACCGGCTGATCGGCGCCGACAGGTCCGTGCGCGCGGCGGAACTGGAGGCCGAGACCTCGCCCGCGGTGACCGAGGCAAGCTTGGGATAGCGCGCGCGTTCGTCGTCGGTGGGCTCGCCCTTGACCAGGTGGTAGCCCTGTTTTTCCACGTGCTGCCTGACGAGGGCGAACAGGGATTCCGGGCTGGTCTCCGGCACGGTGCGGATATCGATATCGGCCACCGCCACTTCCGGAATGACGGTGCGGGCCTTCTCGCCCACGTCGCCGGCGGCCATGCCGCGCACGTTCAGCGTGGGGTACTGCATGGCCTCCTGGTAGTTGGCACCAACGCGCTCGGCGCGCGCGATGCCCAGGCGGCGGCGCAGCGCGGCCTCGTCGTCGGGCACGGCGGCCATGATGCGGCGTGCGCGTTCATCGATCTTTACCTGCTTGTAGTAGCCGGCAATGGTGACGCGGCCGTCATCGTCCTTCATGGTGGCGAGCAGGTTCGCCAGCCGCTGCGCGGGGTTGGCGGCATAGTTGCCATAGTGGCCGCTGTGCAGGCCCTGGCTGGCGCCGAACACCTTGAGCTGCACCAGCAGCACGCCGCGGTTGCCGAAGATCAGCGTGGGCTGGTTGCTCTGGTGCATGGGGCCATCGAAGATCACCATGCCGTCATTGCGCAGCAGCGCCAGGTTGTCCGCGATCACCTTGCCCAGCGACGGCGATCCCTTCTCCTCTTCGGAATCCAGCAGCACCTTGATATCGACCGCAGGGTCCACCCCGGCGGCCTTGAGCGCATCCATGGCGGCCAGGAACATCACGATGGGACCCTTGTCGTCGGACGACGAACGCCCGAACACGCGCCACTCGGGATCGACCTGGCCGGCATAGAGTTTGTCCAGCGGCAGCGTTTCCCACTTGCCATCGGCGCTGCGCGCCTTGAGCGTAGCCTCCCACGGGCTGGGCTGCGCCCATTGCGACGGCGTCACCGACTGGCCATCGAAATGCATGTAGAACAGCACGGTCTTGCGCGGGCCAGCGCTTTGCCGCGTGCTGGCGGGATATTCGGCGTAGACCATCGGCTTGCCGTTATTGGGCAGCTCGCGCGCCTGGAAGCCACGCCGGGCGAAGGCCTTGACCAGCCAGTCCGCGTTCTTCTGGATATCCGCGGGCACGGTGGCGTCGTTGGGCAGGGCCAGCAATTCGACCCATTCGCGGTAACTGCGCGCCGCGGCCTGGTCGGCCTGCTGCTGCAGCTGCACGCCGTCGAGCGTGGCGGCATGCGCGCCCGCTGCCAGCAGCATGGCGCCGAGGGTGCCGCACACGGTCGCGCGGACGGCGCTGTGCAAGGGGGACCGGAAGATGCGGGAACGGGTATGCAGGGGGGCGCGATGCGGCGCGCCGCCAGGCGCGCGGGCAAGGGAACGTAGTCTCATGGCTCTTGTTGGATAGGAAATTGCATGGCGACGGATACGGCGGGCGGGCCGCAAGACAGCCGCGCGGCCCGCACCGGCAGTCTGAACCGCTACATGCAACTTGTCCACGCACGGTGCCCCTGGCGGCGCGCCTTCATCGGGCCAGGCAGCGCGCGGGCGCCCTCAGGGGCCCTGCTCGTCGGGTGACTGCGAAAAGCCCTCCTCGCGGCGCGCAATGGCACTGGCCAGCCCGAATTCCATGGCAAAAAGCAGGATCAGCGCGAGCATGGCCAGCGCGCCGATCGCCAACCGATAGTAGATCCACATGGCGGCAAGCCGGAACATCCGACAGAGTTGTCCTATCTGCAGCGTAGATTTCCACACATCAAAAAGGCGCTGAGATGCCACGGCACGGTGCAAAGAAACTGTCAAAACGGGAAAATGGAAGACCCGTGGAAGGCGCCGGCGATTGCGCCCGACTTGATCTGGATCCAGGCAAGGTTGCCCGCAGGGTGCCATGATGACCCTGGTGACCGCCCCCGAGCCACCCCGGCGGGGGCCGCCATGCCGACAACGATCACAGCCATTACAGGAGATAGCCGCCATGACCAACATCGTGCTCGCCACCGACGGTTCGCCCTTTTCCGACGCGGCCGCCCGCTTCATCGCCGAAGGCAAACTGCTGCAAGGCGGCTTTACCGTGCATGTGGTCCATGTGACGCCCGATGTCACCGGACAGGTACGCGCCTTCGTCAGCAAGGAAACCATCGACGCCTGGCATCAGGAGGAAAGCGGTAAGGCCATGCAGTCCGTGGCCGACATCCTCGGCGCCGCGGGCATCGCCTTCGAGCAACACGCGCTGCACGGCTTTGCGCCGGAACGCATCGTCGCCTACGCCGCCAGCGTCGACGCACGCGGCATCGTCATGGGCACGCACGGCCGCGGCTCGTTCTTCGATGCGGTGATTGGTTCGGTGGCGGGACGGGTGCTGGCGCACGCCCCGTGCCCGGTAGTCCTGGTCAAGGCCCCGGGCAAGAAGTAAGGCAGCCGGCCTGGGCTGGCCGGTGCCGGGTCAGACCGGCCAGAGCGGCGGCTCGTCCATCAGCGCGACCTGCTCGCGCAGTTCGAGGATGCGGTCCTGCCAGTAGCGGGCAGTCCCAAACCACGGGAATGCCGCCGGAAAGGCCGGATCGCGCCAGCGGCTGGCCAGCCAGGCGCTGTAATGCAGCAGGCGCAGCGTGCGCAGCGCCTCGATCAGGTAAAGCTCACGCGGCTGGAATTCCGCGAAATCCTCATAGCCGGCCAGGATGTCGGCCATCTGGCCCTGCTGGGCGGCGCGGTCGCCTTCCAGCAGCATCCACAGATCCTGGACCGCCGGCCCCATGCGGCTATCGTCGAAGTCGACAAAGTGCGGCCCGGGCGGGCGCGAACCCACATGGGACTCCTCGATCCACAGCACATTGCCGCGATGGCAATCGCCGTGCAGCCGCAATTGCGCTACATCACCCGCGCGCTCGAAGCAACGGCGAGCGCCATCCACGGCGAGATCGGCAACCGCCTGCCAGGCCGGGCGCAGTTCCAGGGGAATACAGTCTTGCGCCAGCAGCCAGTCGCGCGGGGCCACCCCGAAGGTGTCTACGTCGATGGTGGGGCGTGCCTGGTAGGGATGCGTGGCGCCGAGCGCATGGATGCGGCCGATGAAACGGCCAAGCCAGGTCAGCGTGTCCGCACGATCCAGCTCCGGCTCGCGCCCCCCGCAGCGGGGAAAGACCGCGAAACGAAAACCCGCGTGCGCCAGCAGCGTGGCGCCGTCGCGCGCGATGGCCGGCACCGCCGGAATCTCGGCGTCGGCCAGTTGCCGCACGAAAGCGTGCTCTTCCAGAATGGCCGCGTCGCTCCAGCGGCCGGGGCGGTAGAACTTGACCACCACCGGCGCGCTGCCTTCGATCCCCACCTGCCAGACCCGGTTCTCATAACTATTGAGCGCCAGCAGGCGGCCGTCCGGCTCGAAACCGGCGGCCTCCATCGCATCCAGCATCAGGTCCGGCGTGAGGCTGGCGTAGGGCACGCCATCGGCATTGGTGAGCGTGCCGCCGTCGCCGGGCACCTGAAGGTCAAACCCTGAACTGGACATTGCGCGTGGCAGCCGTTGAGGAACGTTGTGGAATTAGCGCGTGGGCTTGGCGCGCTGGCCGCCCAGCAACGCGGCTTGCGGCGCCGGACGGCGACCGCGTGCGGCCGGATCCTGTCCGGTGCGCGGCTGCGCGACATGGGTGTCGGCACCGGCGCGGTTGCCGTTGACGTCGCCATTGCGATCGCGGTTGCCATTGCCATTGCCGGCGGCACGGTTGCCGTTGGCCTCGCCAGTGCGGTTGCCATTGGCCTGACCGTTACGCGGGCTGCCTTGCCCGGCCGAAGCCGGTCGTCCGCTGCCCTGCGCCGGGCGCTGGCCCTGTGCCTGCGGCGCGCGGCGCTGGCCTTGCCCATCGGCGGCGGCGGGAGCCTGGCTGCGGCCTTGCGGCGCGCGTGCCGGACGTTGCTGGCGCTCGCCAGCTTCCGCTGCCGGTGCGCGGCCGCGCGGCTGGCCGCCGGCGGGTGCCTGGCCGCGGCCACGGCCACCACCACCATTGCCCTGGCCCTGGCCGCGTGCCTGCCGGCCCTTCTGGATCGGCTCGGCCGGAATGCTCGGATCGACCTCGAAGCCCGGCAAGATGGTTTGCTCGATCTGGCGCTTGATCAGCCGTTCGATATCGCGCATCAGCGAGATTTCATCCACGCAGACCAGCGAGATCGCCTCGCCCTCGGCGCCGGCGCGGCCGGTACGGCCGATACGGTGCACGTAGTCTTCGGGCACGTTGGGGAGGTCGTAGTTGACCACGTGGGGCAGTTGATCGATGTCGATGCCGCGCGCGGCGATATCGGTAGCCACCAGCAGGCGCAGCGTGCCGGCCTTGAACTCGGTCAGCGCGCGCGTGCGGGCCGACTGGCTCTTGTTGCCGTGGATCGCCAATGCCGACAGGCCGTCCTTGTCGAGCTGCTCGGCCAGGCGGTTGGCGCCGTGCTTGGTGCGGGTAAAGACCAGCACCTGGTGCCAGTCGTTCTCGCGCACCAGGTGGGCCAGCAGTTCGCGCTTGCGCTCGCGGTCCACCGGGTAGACGCGCTGCGCCACGGTTTCGGCCGTGGTATTGCGGCGCGCCACTTCGATGGAGGCGGGGTTGTCCAGCAGGCGGTCGGCCAGGCCACGGATCTCATCGGAGAAGGTGGCCGAGAACAGCAGGTTCTGGCGCTTCGGCGGCAAGACATTGAGGATCTTGCGGATGTCGTGGATGAAGCCCATGTCGAGCATGCGGTCGGCTTCGTCCAGCACCAGCATTTCCACGTGCGACAGGTCGATGGTGCGCTGGGACAGGTGATCAAGCAGGCGGCCGGGCGTGGCCACCACGATATCGACACCGCGCTTGAGCTGTTCGATCTGCGGGTTGATGCCCACGCCGCCGAACATCACCATGGAGCGCAGCTTGAGGTACTTGCCGTAGTTACGGACGCTTTCTTCCACCTGCGCCGCCAGTTCGCGGGTCGGGGTCAGGACCAGTGCGCGCACCGGCAGGCGCTGTCCACGTGCGGGTTCGCGGCCGGCCGAGGATTCGGACAGCAGTTGCAGCAGCGGCAGCGTGAAGCCGGCCGTCTTGCCGGTGCCGGTCTGCGCGCCGGCAAGCAGGTCGCCCCCTTTCAGGATGGCGGGAATCGCCTGCGCTTGAATCGGAGTCGGCGTGGTATAGCCCTGTTCGGCCACGGCACGCATAAGCTTGTCGGACAAGCCAAGTTCGGAAAAAGACATGAATTGACGCTTCGGCCGCCCTTTGCGCATGTGGTGCGCCAATCGCGGGGGCGACGTGAGTGAGAAAACCGAAAACCGGAAATACCGACCGGCGAAGCGAGGCGACTGCCCCCGCTTCTTTAGGAGGAAAGACCGCTAGTGTACCAGCCTGGCGCTTTCACGCGCGCGCTGCGCCCCGAGGGACGCGCGCGCCGCTGCGCTATGATGGCGGCCATTCCCCGCCCGGCCCCTGCCTGGGCGCGCCCACGCACCGCGCGGGCTCGCGCCGGCCCGGCCCGGCCCATCCCAGCCCCCGGATGCCGAGACGATGCGGTTCAGGTTCATCGAAGACCAGGAAGTCACCCTCTTTACCGCCATCCCGGTAGGGATTGCCGCAGCCGTTGTCACCACCCTGTTCAAGGAGGCGCTGGACGCTAGCGGCTATGTGATGTTTGGCACGCATGCCGATATCGTCACGGTATTCGCGGGCCTCGCCCTGATCTGGCGGGTGGCGATCCCGACGCTTGGCGGCGTGATCGCGGGCTTGCTGCTGACGGCGGCAGCCAAGCTCAACGCCGCGCAGCCAGGCGTCTCCGACTATATGGAAGCGGTTGCCAGCGGCACCGGGCGCCTGCCGGTACGCATCACCTTGCTGCGCGCGCTGTCTTCGTTCTGCTCCATCGTCACCGGCAGCTCGGTGGGCAAGGAAGGCGCGATGATCCAGCTCGCGGCCCTGTGCGGATCGGTGTTTCCGTCCGCGCGCGGCGGCAGCGGGCCGGACGGCGACACCAACCTGCGGCGCATGCTCACGGCTTGCGCGGCGGCCGCCGGGCTGGCCTCGGTGTACCACACGCCGCTGTCGGCGGCGGTCTTCGTGGCCGAGGTGGTCTTTGGCGCGGTGGCGGTGCAGCGCCTGATGCCGCTGTTCCTGGCTTCCGTGGCGGGCACGGTGGTCAGCCAGCTACATGGTGGCCTGCAGCCGCTCTATCCCGGCCTGACCGTGCCCGCCGACCTGCTGCATCCGCCCATGCTGCTGGCGGCGGCCTTGCTCGGCGTGCTGGCCGGCGTGTCCGGCGCCCTCTTCATGCGCGCCTCCAGCCTGGCCAAGGGCACCTTTGCCCGGGTGCCGGGCGGCCTGGTGCCGCGCCTGGCGCTGGGCGGTGCGATGGTGGGCGTGTTGGCGATCTGGGTGCCCGAGGTGGTCGGCAACGGCTACTACACCATCCAGTCGATCTTGCAGGGGCACCCCTTGAGCGTATCGCTGGCGGCGGTATTGCTGGCCAAGCTGCTGGCCACCGTGCTCAGCATGGGCTCGGGCGCGGTGGGCGGCGTGTTCACGCCTTCGCTGTTCGTCGGCGCGGCGCTCGGGCAACTGCTGGCTCCCGCCGTGCCGGGGGGCAGCGGCGCGCCGCTGTTGCCGCTGGTCGGCATGGCCGCCTTCCTGGCCGCCACCAGCCAGGCGCCGCTGATGTCGGTGCTGATGGTGTTCGAGATGACGCTGGCCCCGGCGCTGCTGCTGCCGGGCATGATCGGCGCGGCGGCGGCCTACTACACCGCATCGCGCTGCCAGACCTTGTCCTTGTACAGCGTGGTGGCGGAGCGCACCCAGGCATCCGCCGCCGCGGAGCGCGCGCGGGCGCTGACGCTGGCCGGGCTATGCGACACCACCGACACCGTCATCGGCCCCGAGGCCACGCTCGAGCAGGCCAGCGACAAGTTCGCCGAGACCGGCACGCGCTATCTTTATATGGTTGGGCCGGACGGCTGCCTGCTGGGCGCGCTGTCGATCCATGCGGTGCAACGTGCCCTGCGCGAGCGGCCGCGCGCGGGCCTGCTGGCGCTGTGCGAGCGCGATTTCCCCACCCTGACGCCGGAGTCGCGGCTGCCCGACGCGCTGCGGCTATTCACGCATCACGCGCTCAACCGGATCCCGCTGATCCGCGACGCGGCCGGGCGCGAGCTGATGGGCACGGTCTCCAAGCAGCGTGTGCTGCAGGAAGCATCCGGGCTGTTCTAGCCCCACGCGGCCGGCGGGCGACCGGGTAGAATATTAGGTTGCCCGGTCCGCGCCGCCGAAGCGAAGACCCGAATCGCTTTCGTTTTCCGCTTTCGCTTTCGTTTTCGTTTTCCGAACCGTTTCTGCCGGAGCCTCCATGCCAGCCAACCGTGCCACGCGCCCTGCCCTTTTCGTTTTGGCCCGGGCCACCTTGCTAGCTGCATCGCTTGCTTTGCCCGCTGCGCTGCTGCCGGCAACGGCGTATGCGCAGCAGGCGTTGCGCGTGATCCCAGCGGACGCGGCCAAGGCCAAGCTGGTGCTCGCCGCGCCGTCGCCCAGCGCGCCGCAGTCGGCCACGCTGGACGGCAAGACCGTTGGCGTGGCGCCGGGCCTGCGGCTGTTCGGCACGGACAACCAGTTGCTGCCCATCGGAGCGGTGGCCGGCCAAAAGCTGCCGGTGCGGTTCAAGCTCGACCTCTACGGCCAGTTGCTGACGGCCTGGGTGCTGACCGAGCAGGAACAAAAAGCAGCGCAATAGTCGTAGTCCGGGGCGCGGCGGCGCGCCGAGGCCCGGACATCTTTCGTCCCCATAAAACCCTGATGCCCCCAGGTCAACCACTGAGATCGGCACCATGAAAAAAGTCTTCGTCAAAACCTACGGCTGTCAGATGAACGAGTACGACTCGGACAAGATGGTCGATATGCTCCATGCCGCCCAGGGCATGGAGAAGACAGACACGCTGGAAGAAGCGGACGTCATCCTCTTCAACACCTGCTCCGTGCGCGAGAAAGCGCAAGAGAAGGTGTTCTCCGAACTGGGCCGCCTGAAGGCGCTCAAGGCCGTCAAGCCGGACCTGGTGATCGGCGTGGGCGGCTGCGTGGCGAGCCAGGAAGGCGCCGCCATCGTCAAGCGCGCGCCCTATGTCGACGTGGTGTTCGGCCCGCAGACGCTGCACCGCCTGCCTGACATGATCAATCGACGCCAGCAGACCGGCCACTCGCAGGTGGACATCTCCTTTCCCGAGATCGAAAAGTTCGACCACCTGCCGCCGGCGCGCGTGGAAGGCCCGAGCGCCTTTGTCTCCATCATGGAAGGCTGCTCCAAGTACTGCAGCTACTGCGTGGTGCCCTACACCCGTGGCGAGGAAGTCTCACGTCCGTTCGAGGACGTGCTGGCGGAAGTCGCCGGGCTGGCCGAGCAAGGCGTGCGCGAAGTCACGTTGCTGGGCCAGAACGTCAACGCGTATCGCGGCGCCATGGGCGGCACCAGCGAGATCGCCGACTTCGCGCTGCTGATCGAATACGTGGCCGAGATCCCAGGCATCGAGCGCATCCGCTACACCACCAGCCACCCGAAGGAATTCACCCCGCGCCTGATCGAGATGTACGAGCGCTGCCCGAAGCTGGTCAACCACCTGCACCTGCCGGTGCAGCACGCTTCAGACCGCATCCTGATGGCGATGAAGCGCGGCTACAGCGTGCTGGAATACAAGAGCATCATCCGCAAGTTGCGCGCGCTGCGCCCGGACATGTCGCTGTCATCCGACTTCATCATCGGCTTTCCCGGCGAGACCGAGGCGGACTTTGAAAAGCTGATGGCGATGATCGAGGAGATCGGCTACGACACGTCGTTCTCGTTCATCTTCAGCCCGCGGCCCGGCACGCCGGCGGCCAACCTGGCCGACGACACGCCACACGAGGTCAAGCTGCGCCGCCTGCAGCGCCTGCAGGCCACCATCGAGGAGAACGTGCAGCGCATCAGCGCCGGCATGGTCGGCTCGGTGCAGCGCATCCTGGTGGAAGGCCCGGCCCGCAAGGATCCGACCGAGCTGCACGGCCGCACCGAGAACAACCGCGTGGTGAACTTCGCGCTGCCGGGCGTGCCCCAGGCCAGCCGCGACCGCATGGTCGGCGAAATGGTGGACGTGGCCATTACCGAAGCCTTCCCGCATTCGCTGCGCGGGGAAATCGTAGTGCGCCAGTAACCCTCGCCCGATGCAGCCACTCGTACCCAGATGAAAATCCCTTCAGCCGAATTCGTCGCCCCCAAGGACGACAACACCCGCCTGCAGAACCTGTGCGGGCCGCTTGACGAGAACCTGCGCCAGATCGAGCAAGCGCTCGACGTCACCATCCAGCGCCGCGGCCATCGCATGACCGTGCGCGGCACCTACGCCCGCGACGCCGCGGCGGCCCTCGAGCGCTTCTATAACAACGCCCGCACCGCCCTGTCGATCGACGACGTGCAGCTCGGCCTGGTCGAGGCACGCCAGGTCGCCGCGCACGGCGGCTATGTGCCCGACGGCGCGAGCGCGGATACCGCGAGCGAGGATGACGAATCCCCCGTGCTGCACACGCGCCGCGCGGGCCTGCACGGGCGCACGCCCATGCAGCGCGACTACCTGCGCAACGTGCTGGCGCACGACCTCACTCTGGGCATCGGCCCGGCCGGCACCGGCAAGACCTACCTGGCGGTGGCGTGCGCCGTGGACGCGCTCGAGCGCGATTCGGTCAAGCGCATCGTGCTGACGCGACCGGCGGTGGAAGCCGGCGAGCGCCTGGGCTTCCTGCCCGGCGACCTGGCCCAGAAGATCGATCCCTACCTGCGCCCGCTGTACGACGCGCTCTACGACCTGCTCGGCTTCGACCGCACGCAGAAGATGTTCGAGCGCCAGATGATCGAGGTCGCGCCGCTGGCCTACATGCGCGGGCGCACGCTGAACCACGCCTTCATCATCCTGGACGAGGCGCAAAACACCACGCCCGAGCAGATGAAGATGTTCCTGACCCGGATCGGCTTTGGCTCCAAGGCGGTCATCACCGGCGACACCACCCAGATCGACCTGCCACGCGGGCAGAAGAGCGGCCTGGTGGAAGCGCAGCACGTGCTGCGTGAAGTGCGCGGCGTGGCCATGACCCGCTTTACCAGCACCGACGTGGTGCGGCACCCGCTGGTGGCGCGCATCGTCGATGCCTATGACGAATATCACGCTCAACACCGAGACGCTTAATCCAACGCCCAATCGTGAACGCAAAATCCTCCTCCCCCGCCAGCCTGACCCTGTTTGACGCCGAAGGCCGCGCGCGCAAGACCCAGGCGCACGCCCTGCGCGTGCAACTGCCTGACGGGCGCAGCATCACCGTGGACCTGTCGCAAGCCGCCGACGGCGTAGTCGCGCTGCTGGCCGAGCACACCGACGACCGCCAGCAGGCTGGCCTGCTGGTGCGCCCGGACAACCACGACGCCCTGTCGGTCGCCGTTACCGCCACGCCGACGGTCACCACCACCGGCACACCCGCCACGCCGCCATCCCTGGAACTGGCACTGCAATATGGCGAAGGCATCAAGGGGCAGCGCGGCCTGCCGACCCAGCGCAAGGTCCAGACCTGGGCCAAGTCCGCGCTGTACGCCGATGCCACGCTGACCATCCGCTTTGTCGGCGAAGAAGAAGGGCGCAGCCTGAACCGCAGCTACCGCGGCAAGGACTACGCGACCAATGTGCTGACCTTCGCCTATGCCGAGCACGAGTCCGACCCGGTCAGCGGCGACATCGTGCTGTGCTGCCCGGTAGTGGAGCAGGAAGCCCGCGAGCAGAAAAAGTCGCTTGAAGCGCACTACGCCCACCTGATCGTGCACGGCGTCCTGCATGCACAGGGCTACGAGCACGAGGAAGACGGCGAAGCGGAAGAGATGGAAGCCATCGAGACGGAAACGCTGCAAGCCCTAGGCTTCCCGGATCCGTACCTGGCGAACGGCAACGCCAAAATCAAAGACTAGCTGTAGCCGTGATTCCCGCCCAAAGGCGGGAATCACCCCAGCGCGATGCGAAGCGAGCCGTCAAGGTGTGCCCAGGCCGTATGGGGCGCCTCGGGCTTCGGCGAAAAGAGCGGAAAAGAGGGACCCATGTCTGAGTATCGCCTTAAGGCGATGCGAGTTCGGGTCCCGGCCGCTCTTTTCGCCGAAGCCCGAGGGGGTGTCGCCCCATCCGGCGCGCCTTTTTTGCCTACTTTTTTGGCAAGACAAAAAAGTAGGTCGCCGCCCCGCAGGGGTGGTGAAACTGCAGTTGCAGTTGCAGTTGCAGTTGCAGTTGCAGTTGCAGTTGCCCCTGACGTTAAGCAGCTGAAGTTGCAGTTTCAAACCTCCCCAAAACCCCGCCAAACCTCCCCCCGTCACCCCCAAGTCACAGCCCCCAAACCCATTTAGTGTATCCTTCAACCGATATCCACCCCGCGCTCGTCGCGCCATGAACGACCCTTATCCCAGTTCGAAGTCAGCCGACCGTCCCCGATCCCTGCTCGAACGGCTCTCGGATTTCATCTCTCCGGAGCCCGACTCCCGTGCCGAATTGCTCGAGGTGCTCCAGGATGCGCATGCGCGCAACCTGATCGACGCCGACTCGCTTTCCATGATCGAAGGCGTGTTCCAGGTATCCGAACTCACCGCGCGCGACATCATGGTCCCCCGTGGCCAGATGGACACCGTCAATATCGCCGATGCGCCGGAGAGCTTCATCCCCTTCATGCGGCAGACAGCGCACTCGCGCTTTCCGGTCTATGAAGGCAGCCGCGACAACATCATCGGCATCCTGCTCGCCAAGGACCTCTTGCGGTATTACACCGATGAAGAGTTCGACCTGCGCGAGACCTTGCGCCCGGCTGTGTTCATTCCCGAGTCCAAGCGCCTCAATATCCTGTTGCGCGACTTCCGCATCAACCGCAACCACATCGCCATGGTGGTGGACGAGTACGGCGGCGTCGCCGGCCTGGTCACCATCGAGGACGTGCTGGAGCAGATCGTGGGCGACATCGAGGATGAATTCGACCTCGACGAAGACCATGACAACATCGTGCCGCTGCCCGATGGCAGCTGGCGCGTGCATGGACTGACCGAAATCGAGCAGTTCAACGAAACCTTCGGCACGCAATTCTCGGATCACGACGTCGATACCGTGGGTGGCTTGCTGAGCAACCACCTGGGTCACGTGCCGCATCGTGGCGAAGTGGTGGTGTTGCCGCCGATGCGCTTCGAAGTCTTGCGCGCCGACGCCCGCCAGGCGCACCTGATGCTGGTGCGCCGCGAGGCCCC
This sequence comes from Cupriavidus sp. PET2-C1, assembly GCF_054515855.1. Taxonomy (NCBI): domain Bacteria; kingdom Pseudomonadati; phylum Pseudomonadota; class Betaproteobacteria; order Burkholderiales; family Burkholderiaceae; genus Cupriavidus; species Cupriavidus sp. PET2-C1. The sequence continues at coordinate 654,269 of NZ_CM137259.1, read as the reverse complement.
GCTCACCCCGCCCGACGTGGACGGCGTATGAAGCGCGTTGTCCAGGCATGGTCCGGCGCCGCAAGCGCCGGACGCGACGACGCGCGCCGCGTGAGCCTGCCGCGCCTGCTGCTGGCTGCCGTGCTGGGCGTGGCCCATACCCAGGCCTACGCGCCGCACACCTGGTGGTGGCTGCAACTGCTGTCGCTGGCGGGGCTGGTGGCACTGGTCGCCGACGCGCCGCGCACTCGCGGCGCGGCCGCCACCGGCTACGCCTTCGGCCTCGGCTGGTTCCTCTCCGGCATCTGGTGGCTCTATATCAGCATGCACGTCTATGGTGAGATGCCGGCGTGGATGGCGATGCTTGCCGTGCTGCTGTTCGGCGCCTTCCTCTCGCTCTATCCGGCACTGGCCGCAGCCACGTGGCACTGGCTGACTGCCCGCCGTACGCGGACAACCTCGTTGGCACTGCTCACGCCACTCGCCTTTGGGGCGGCCTGGGGACTGTCGGAATGGGTGCGCGGCGTGATCTTCACCGGCTTTCCGTGGCTCTCGAGCGGCTACGCCCATACCGATGGCCCGCTGGCCGGCTTCGCGCCGCTGGTGGGCGTCTATGGCATCGGCGCGTTGGCAGCGACCGTGGCCGCCTTGCTGGTGGCCGCCGTGCGCGGCTTTGCCCGTCGCCAGGATGAGCACGCCAACCCGCGCGGCATGCGTGCCGGCGCGATCGCCCTGGCGGCCGCCGTGGCGCTGCCGCTGGCCGGCGCCGCGCTGGTGCCGATCGCCTGGACCACGCCTGCCGGCAAGCCCATTTCGGTGCGGCTGCTGCAGGGCAACGTGGCGCAGGACATCAAGTTCGAGCCGGTCGGCGTGCAGCGTTCGCTCGAGCTTTATCGTGACCTGATCACCGCCGCCCCGGCGGATCTGGTGGTGACGCCGGAGACGGCGTTCCCGGTGATCTTGCAGGACCTGCCGGTGGACATCGCCATCGCGGTGCGCGACTTCACCGTGGCTAGCGGCACCACCGTGCTGTTCGGCGCCGCCGGCGCGGATTCACCGGTCGATTTCACCAACAGCGTCTTTGGCCTGGGCCCGCTGACCGAACGGCTGTACCGCTACAACAAGCACCACCTGGTGCCGTTCGGCGAGTTCATTCCCTTCGGCTTCCATTGGTTCGTGGACATGATGAAGATGCCGCTGGGGGATTTCCGCCGCGGCGGGCTGGACCAGACGCCGCTGCCCGTGCGCGGCATCCTGGTGGCACCCAATATCTGCTACGAGGATCTGTTCGGCGAGGAAATCGCCGAGACCCTGCGCAGCCAGAAGGTGCCGGCCAATATCCTGGCCAACGTGACCAACCTGGCGTGGTTCGGCGACACCATCGCGCTGGACCAGCATCTGCAGATCTCACGCATGCGCGCGCTGGAAACGCGCCGGCCGATGCTGCGCTCGACCAATACCGGCATGACGGCCGTGGTAACGCCGGACGGCGTGGTGGCAGGACAACTGCCGACCTTCACCGTCGGCACGCTCACCGCCAATGTGCAGGGCACGCAGGGTTTCACCCCCTACGTGCGTTGGGGCAATGTGCCGGCGCTGGCGGCATGCCTGCTGGTGCTGGCACTGGCGGCCTGGCGCCGCCGCCGGCAAGGCTGACGGCAGTCCGGGCCGGCTTGCGCCGGCCCCATTGCCAGGCCTGTCGTCAGGCCGACGCCGCTACGGCCGAGACCAAGGCGGCGGCAATCATCACTGCGATGGCGACGAGATAAGGCTTGCGAGAAAGTAGCGACATGACCGGTGTCCCCGTAACTGGATTGATTCAAACGGTTGCGGCTGTTATGCACAGCTCTGCCTAATACTGTATACAAAAACACTAACGGCCAGTATCCGGCAGGCCTTTAGCACCCTTCGGTGTTTACCCGATTCGTTGCAAAACGCCGACACCACATGCCAGCCCCGCGGGCGGGATTGGACGCCCTGACCTATGCAAGGGCCGTGCCGATGGCTGGCGGCGGCAAAAAAACCGATAGAATTCAGGGTTTGGCACGATCTTCGTGAAGCGCCGCGGCAACTTTGCCGCCGCGCGGTCCACCCTTGCTTGCTGGCCTGCGTGCAGGCCCTTACTAGTCTTCGCCTATGCTGACCTTCCAACAAATGATCCTCACCCTGCAGGCCTACTGGGACCGGCAGGGTTGTGCACTCTTGCAACCTATCGATCTGGAGGTCGGCGCTGGCACCTCGCACGTGCACACCTTCCTGCGCGCGATCGGCCCGGAACCGTGGCGAGCCGCCTATGTGCAGCCGTCGCGCCGCCCCAAGGACGGGCGCTATGGCGAGAACCCCAACCGCCTGCAGCACTACTACCAGTACCAGGTGGTGCTCAAGCCAGCCCCCGAGAACATCCTGGAGCTGTACCTCGGCTCGCTGGAAGCGCTGGGCCTGGACCTTAAGCAAAACGACATCCGCTTCGTCGAGGACGACTGGGAGAACCCCACCCTCGGCGCCTGGGGCCTGGGCTGGGAAGTCTGGCTCAACGGCATGGAAGTCACGCAATTCACCTACTTCCAGCAGGTTGGCGGCATCGACTGCAAGCCCATCACCGGCGAGATCACCTACGGCATCGAGCGCCTGGCGATGTACCTGCAGAAGGTCGAGAACATCTATGACCTGGTGTGGACCGAGTGGGAAGAAAACGGCAAGACGCGCCGCCTGACCTACGGCGACGTCTATCACCAGAACGAAGTGGAGCAATCCACCTACAACTTCGAACAGAGCAACACCGAGATCCTGTTCCGCCACTTCGCCGAGTACGAGTCCGAGGCCAAGCGCCTGATGGGTGCCGTCGAAGCCACGCAGCAGGACGCACCGGCCGAAGTCGCCAAGCGCCTGGCGCTGCCGGCCTACGAGCAACTGCTCAAGGCCGCTCACACATTCAACCTGCTGGATGCGCGCGGCGCGATCTCGGTCACCGAGCGCGCGGCCTACATCGGCCGCATCCGCAACCTGTCGCGGCTGGTGGCCCAGGCCTACTACGACTCGCGCGAGTCGCTCGGCTTCCCGATGTGCGACCGCGAGGCCACCGCATGACCCGCACAGCGCGCAGCGCGCTATGCCGAGGCGCTGCCCTGGCGCTGCTGGCCTTGGGGGCGCATGGCGCCGCCCGGGCCACCGCGCCGATGCCGAGCCCGCAGGTGCTGTACCTGCCGGCCGACCTGTCCAATGTGTGCGAGGCCAATCCGCAGGCCCTGCAGCAGGCAATCGACCGGCACTGGCATGGCGCTTTCGGCCCGAACAACTCGCTGGACCAATGGACCCAGCTGGTGCGCACGTTCTCGTGCGATCTCTCGGGCTCCAAGGACCTGGGCTGGCACCGCGTGCCGCTGCGCGCCTATGAAAGCGCGATCCGCTACCCGCTCTCGTGGATTGAGACCGAGACGGTCAACGGGCGGGTGCGCAGGCAGATCAAAACGTACTACTCGGCCGCGCAGCTGCCGCCCAGGATCGACTTCTGGGTGAGCGGCCGCATCGACGAGATCCGCTACGACAAGCGGCTGCGCCGCCTCGATGCCCGCTTCTTCGCGCCCCGTCCCGCCCCCGGCGGCCGTGGCAGCAGCGCGGGCAACGGCACCAATGGCACCAGCGCAGACACGCAGTGCGTAGCAACCACGCTGCAATTCCGCCAGCAAAACGGCCTGTGGCTGTTGTCCGGCGTAGAACCTACTATTGCACCGCGCTGCTAAAACGCAGCGCGTGCCACAACTTGTTGGAAACGATTCATGTCGCAACTCCTGACCGATTCGAACGATACGCTGCTGATCGAACTGCTCACCGAAGAGCTGCCGCCCAAGGCGCTGGCACGCTTGGGCGACGCCTTCGCGCAGGGCCTCTTCGCCGGCCTCTCCGAGCGTGGCCTGGTAGGTGACGGCGCCGCCGTGACCGCGTTCGCCACGCCGCGCCGGCTGGCAGCGCTGGTCACCAAAGTGCGCCGTAACGCGCCCGACCGCGAGCAGCGCGAAAAAGTGCTGCCGCTGACCGTGGCGCTGGACGCCAGCGGCCAGCCCACCGCCCCGCTGGCCAAGAAACTGGCCGCCCTGGCTAAATCGGTGGGCGTCGAGGCGATCGACTGGCAAACCCTGGAGCGCGCCTCCGACGGCAAGGCCGACGCCTTCTTCTACTGCTACACCGCGCGCGGCGCCGAACTGGGCGCCGGACTGCAGGCGGCGCTGGACGACACCATCGCCAAGCTGCCCATCCCCAAGGTGATGAGCTACCAGCGCCCGGACGGCAGCACGGTGCATTTCGTGCGCCCCGCGCACGGTTTGATCGCACTGCTTGGCACCGAGGTGGTGCCGCTCAGCGTGCTGGGGCTGCAAGCGGGCCGGACCACGCGCGGCCACCGCTTCCTCTCCAGCGGCGAGATCGAGATCGCGCATGCGGGCGAATACGCCACCGTGCTGGCGTCGCAAGGCCACGTGCTGGCCAGCTACGCGGATCGCCGCGAGCGCATCCGCACCGCGCTGCTGGAGCAGGCGGGCGCCGACCAGGTCGTGATGCCCGATGCGCTGCTCGACGAAGTCAACTCGCTGGTGGAATGGCCGGTGGTCTATCCTTGCCACTTCGAGGAGGTCTTCCTCGAGGTGCCGCAGGAATGCCTGATCCTGACCATGCAGACCAACCAGAAATACTTCGCGCTGACCGATGCCGCCGGCCACCTGCGCAACCGCTTCCTGGTGGTTTCCAACCTGGCCACCGATACGCCGGAGTCCATCATCAGCGGCAACGAGCGCGTGGTGCGCCCGCGCCTGGCGGACGCCAAATTCTTCTTCGACCAGGACCGCAAGAAGACCCTCGCCTCGCGCGTGCCGCAACTGGCCAACGTGGTCTATCACAACAAGATCGGCACGCAGCTCGACCGCGTGCAGCGCCTGCAGCAGATCGCCGGCCACATCGCCGACGCGCTGGCCGCAGCCGGCATTGCCGTGGAAAAGGCAGCCGCCATGCGTGGCGCCGAACTCGCCAAGGCCGACCTGCTGACCGACATGGTGGGCGAATTCCCGGAACTGCAAGGCACCATGGGCACGTACTACGCGCGCCACGACGACGAGGCGCAGAGCGTGGCGCTGGCCTGCTCGGAGCACTACCGCCCGCGCTTTGCCGGCGACGCACTGCCGGGCAACCCCGTGAGCCTGGCCGTGGCGCTGGCCGACAAGCTGGAAACGCTGGTCGGCATCTGGGGCATCGGCCTGTCGCCCACCGGCGAGAAGGACCCGTTCGCGCTGCGCCGCCACGCGCTGGGCATCCTGCGCATGCTGGTCGAAACCCCGCTGCCGCTGTCGATCGACGCGCTGCTGGAACTCACCCAGCAAGCCTTTGCCGGTGTTGCCGCGGTCAAGCCCGCACAAGCCGCGATTGCAGATTTCCTCTACGACCGCCTGCGCGGCTACCTGAAGGACAAGGGCTACACCGCCCATGAGGTCGAAGCCGTGGTGAGCCTGCGCCCGCAGCGCCTGGACGACATCCTGGCCCGCCTGGAAGCGGTGCGCACCTTTGCCGCCCTGCCCCAGGCCGAGGCGCTGGCCGCGGCCAACAAGCGCATCACCAACATCCTGCGCAAGAACACCGAGCCCGTAGGCACGGTGCAGCCGGCCCTGCTCCAGGAAGCTGCCGAAAGCGCGCTGCACAAGGCGGTGGAAAGCGTGCGTCCGCAAGTGGATGCCGCCTTCGCCAATGGCGACTTCGCCACCGCGCTGCGCGACCTGGCGCAACTGCGCGAAGCGGTCGACCAGTTCTTCAACGATGTCATGGTGATGGCCGAAGACCCGCAGCTGCGCGCCAACCGGCTCGCGCTGCTGGCCTCGCTGCACGTGCTGGCCAATCGCGTGGCCGACATCTCCAAGCTGGCCGCGTAAGCGGCCCGGCACCACAACGGGAAGCCATCATGCCGCAGACACCGCCCAAGCTTGTCGTGCTCGATCGCGACGGGGTCGTCAACCTCGACAGCGACCAGTTCATCAAGACACCGGACGAATGGATCCCCATCGATGGCAGCCTGGAAGCGATCGCAGCGCTCAACCAGGCCGGCTATCGCGTGGTGATCGTCAGCAACCAGTCCGGCATCGGCCGCGGCCTGTTCGAGATGAGCGCGCTCAACGCCATGCACGAGAAGATGCACAAGGCGCTGGCCAACCTGGGCGGGCGCGTCGACGCGGTCTTCTTCTGCCCGCATACGGCGGCGGACGGCTGCGATTGCCGCAAACCCAAGCCCGGCATGCTTGAGCAACTGGCGGAGCGCTTCGGCGTCGAGCTCAAGGGCGTGCCGCTGGTGGGCGACTCCCTGCGCGACCTCGAAGCCGGGCTGGCGGTAGGCTGCGCCCCGCACCTGGTGCTGACCGGCAAAGGCCCCAAGACCGAGAAAAAGGGCGGCCTGCCGCCCGGCACGCTGATCCACGACGACCTGCGCGCCTTTGCGCGCTGGCTGCTCACCGGCGATGGCGCCCCGCGCCAGGCCGGCTCCTGAACCCAACTCCCGTACCGATGATTTTTCTCCGCTCCTTGCTGTTCGCGTTGTTCCTCCTGGTACTGACGCCGCCCTATGCCTGCGCGTGCTTCATCGTCTTTCCGTTCATGAACGCCGACCGCCGCTACCGCTTCGTGCGCGGCTGGCCGCGGCTGGTGACCGGTGCGGCCGCGCTGATCTGCGGCATCCGCTACCGCTATGAGGGCCGTGAGCATTTCGATGCCATGCTCGACAAGCCGGTGGTGGTGCTGTCCAAGCACCAGTCGGCATGGGAAACCGTGGCCTACCTGGCCACCATGCCCAAGCCGATGTGCTTCGTGTTCAAGCGCGAACTGCTGATGGTGCCCTTCTTCGGCTGGGCGCTGGGCATGCTCAAGATGGTGCACATCAACCGCAAGGAAGGCACCCGTGCCTTCGCCTCGGCGGTGCGCCAGGGCCGCGAGCGCCTGACCGAAGGCGCCTGGATCATCATGTTCCCGGAAGGCACGCGCACACCGTCGGGCCTGGAGAAAACGCGCTACAAGAGCGGCGGCGCCCGCCTTGCCGTGGAGACCGGCGCATGGGTGATCCCGATGGCGGTCAACTCCGGCCGCCTGTGGCCGCGCAACTCGTTCCTCAAGTACCCGGGCCTGATCACGGTCTCCGTCGGCGCGCCGATTTCGTCGGCCAACAAGACGGCCGACCAGGTCAATCAAGAGGTTGAGGCGTGGATCGAACAAGATATGCGTAGAATCGACGCCGAGAGCTACCGGAGCAGAACGCCCGCATGAAATTGCTGCGCCCGACCCCCGACTCCCCCGGTTCCCAGATGGAGCTGCCGCTGTCCGACGCCCTTGCAGGCGAAGACAGGGCGCCCGGCATGGTGCCAGGCGGGTTGGCGCCGGCGCAGCCCGACTCCCCGACGGCGCAGCCCTGGCCCCAGCCGCAGCCCAATGCACGACGGCTGCTGGTGGGCGAGCGCGCCGTGCACTACACGCTCAAACGCTCGTCGCGCCGTACCATCGGCTTCACCGTGGACGACCGCGGCCTGTCCATCACGGCGCCGCGCTGGGTCACGCTGGCCGACATCGAGTCGGCCATTCTGGAAAAACAGCGCTGGATCTTCAACAAGCTGGGCGAATGGCAGCACCGCGAAGCCCGCCGCGTGCTGCCCACCGTGCAATGGCGCGACGGCGCCAGCCTGCCCTTCCTGGGCAAGCCCATCAAGCTGCAGCTGGAGTCTCCCGCCGGCGTGCTGCTGTTCGATGCGGAGACCCGCATTCTTCATCTCGCGCTGCCCGTGCATGCCGACGAGCAGCAGATCAAGGATCGCGTGCAAGGCTGGCTGCAACACCAGGCACGACGCCTGCTGGCACAGCGGCTCGATATCTACGCGGAAAAGCTCGGCGTGCGGCATAGCGCGTTTGCGCTGACCTCCGCCGCCACGCGCTGGGGCAGTTGCACCGCCGACGGCAAGATCCGCCTGAACTGGCGTTTGATGCATTTTCCGCTGTCGATGATCGACTACGTGGCCGCCCATGAGCTGGCGCATCTCAAAGAGATGAACCACAGCCCGCGGTTCTGGGATACGGTGGCATCGATCTTTCCTGAGTTCCGAGATGCCCGCGCGCAATTGCGGGCCCACCCGCCCGAGTTGCTGCCGACGTTCTAGGCTGGGCCTTTGATTTAAAACGGGGAAATGGCACACCTGTGCCAAGGCAAACCGATTGCTTCCATCCCGTTTAGAATAATCGACCTATCCCAAAACAATATCAGGCCTCTCCCAAAATGCGACTCCTCCACACCATGCTCCGCGTCGGCGACCTGCAACGCTCGATCGACTTCTACACCCGCATCCTCGGCATGCAGCTGCTGCGCGAGAGCGACAACACCGAATACAAATACCGCCTCGCCTTCGTCGGCTACGGCCCGGAATCCGAAACCGCCGTGCTCGAGCTGACCTACAACTATGGCGTGGAAAAGTACGAGATGGGCACCGCCTACGGCCATATCGCACTGGAAACCGATAACGCGGCGGCCACCTGCGAGCGCATCCGCGCCGCCGGTGGCAACGTCGTGCGCGAGGCCGGCCCGGTCAAGGGCGGCACCACGGTGATCGCTTTCGTCGAAGACCCGGACGGCTACAAGATCGAACTGATCGAGCGCCATTCCACGCGCGACGCCAGCCGTCCTTGAGGTGAGCACGCCACTGCCAAGCCGGCGCCCGCTCGACGGCACGGCCGTCACGCTGATGGTGATGCTGTGCCTGGCCTGGGGACTGCAGCAAGTGGCCATCAAGGCGACGGCGCCGCTGATGGGCGCGGTGCTGCAGGCCGGCGTGCGCTCGGCAGTGGCAGCCGTACTGGTGTTCGGCTTTGCCGCCTGGCGCCGCACGCCGCTGTGGCAGCACGATGGCACGCTGGGCGCGGGCTTGCTGGCTGGTTTGCTATTCGGCGCCGAATTCTTCTGTATTTTTGTCGGCCTTGGCCACACCACGGCTTCGCGCATGGCCGTGTTCCTCTACACCGCACCCATCTTCACCGCGCTCGGCCTGCATCTGAGCGTGGCCGGCGAACGCCTGCGGCGCGGGCAATGGCTGGGCGTCGGGCTGGCCTTCTGCGGCATGGCGCTGGCCTTCGCCGATGGCATCGCCAAGCCGGCCGCGCATGGGGGCAGCACGTTGCTGGGCGATGCGCTCGGGATCCTGGCCGGCTTCCTCTGGGCCGCTACCACGGTGGTGGTGCGCGCCAGCCGGCTGGCTTCGGCAGCGCCCAGCAAGACGCTGCTCTATCAACTTGCGGTGTCCGCGGTGATGCTGCTGACCATGGCGCTTGCTGCCGGGCAGCATCTGCATGCGCGCGTCGACGGCATGGTGATCGCCAGCCTGTTCTACCAGTCCGTGCTGATTGCGTTCGCCAGCTACCTGACGTGGTTCTGGCTACTGCGGCAGTACCTGGCTTCGCGCTTGTCGGTGTTTTCGTTTTTGACACCGCTGTTCGGGGTGGCGTTTGGCGTAGTGCTGATGCACGACACCGTGGGCATGCGGTTTGCGATTGCCGCGGTGCTGGTGTTGGGGGGGATTGTGTTGGTGAATCGGCGGGAGTAAATGCTGGGATGTAGCTGCAACTGCAACTGCAACTGCAAAATCAGATTCAGATTCAAGGGCTTAACTGCAAATTCAACTGCAGTTTCACCTCCCCTGCGGGGCGGCGACCTACTTTTTTGTCTTGCCAAAAAAGTAGGCAAAAAAGGCGCGCCGGATGGGGCGACAACCCCTCGGGATTTCACGAAAAGAGCGGCCGGGACCCAAACTCGCATCGCCTTAAGGCGATACTCAGACATGGGTCCCTCTTTTCCGCTCTTTTCGTGAAATCCCGAGGCGCCCCATACGGCCTTGGCACACCTTCACGGCTCGCTACGCATCGCGCACGGGTGTTTCCCGCCCACAGGCGGGAAACACGGCCGAACCAGTGGGGGTCAAAACACGATTTGGTGTAGCCGTGATTTCCGCCCCCAGGCGGCAATCACCCGCCCGCGATGCGCAGCGAGCCGTCTGGGTTTTCATCTCCCGTTATGGGGCGCCTCGTCGGAAGGCAAAAGGAGCGGAAACGAGGGGGCCATGTTTGAGCATCGCCTTAAGGCGATGTGAGTTTGGCCCCCGGCCGCTCTTTTTGTCTTCCGACGAGGAGGCTTTCGCCCCATCCGGGTCGCTTCTTTGCCTACTTTCTTGGCGAGACAAGAAAGTAGGTCGCCGCCCCGCAGGGGTGGTGAAACTGCCTTTGACTTTAAGCTTTTGCCCTTGAAGTCGAACTTAAGCAGTTGCAGCTAAGCAGTTGCAACCCCACGCCCCTCAAAAAAACTCAGAACCGGAACGTTCCCAACGCCTCACGCACTTCATCCAACGTAGCCTGCGTCACCAAGCGAGCCCGCTCCGTCCCCTGCTTCAAGATATCAAACACAGAGGCCGGATCCTTCGCCAGCTCCTCCCGCCGCTCGCGAATCGGCGCCAGCAGCGCCTGCAGCACCCCATCCAGCCTGCGCTTGAGCACCATATCGCCTAAGCCGCCGCGCCGATAATGTTCCTTCAACTCGGCCACTTCATCGACCGCCTCGTCGAACGCGTCGAGGTAGGTGAACACCACATTGCCCTCCACCTGGCCCGGATCGGACACCTTGAGGTGGTTGGCGTCGGTGTACATGCGCATGACCGCTTCCTTGACCTGCTCGGGCGAGGCCGCCAGCGAGATCGCGTTGCCTTGCGACTTGCTCATCTTGGCCTTGCCGTCGACGCCGGGCAGCCGGCCAAAGCGCGGGATCAGCGCGGCGGCTTCCGGCAGCACTTCGCGGCCAACCTGGTGGTTGATTCGGCGCGCGATCTCGTTGGTCTGCTCGATCAGGGGCGCCTGGTCCTCGCCGACCGGCACCACGGTGGCCTTGAAGCCGGTGATGTCGGCTGCTTGCGAAGCCGGGTAGCACAGGAAGCCCGCCGGGATATCGCGGCCGAAGCCGCGCGCCTGGATCTCATCCTTGATGGTCGGGTTGCGCTCGAGCCGGGCGACCGTGACGAAGTTCAGGTACATCAGGGTCAGCTCTGCCAGCGCGGGCAGGTGCGACTGCACCGTGATGGTGGTCTTGGCCGGGTCGATGCCAACCGCGAGGTAGTCGAGCGCCACCTCCAGCACGTTGCGCCGCACCTTGTCCGGATCGTGCGCGTTGTCGGTCATGGCCTGGGTGTCGGCCAGCAACAGATACTGCTTGTGGGTATCCTGCAGCGCCACGCGGCTCTTGAGCGAGCCAACGTAATGGCCCAGGTGAAGCTGGCCGGTGGGGCGGTCGCCGGTGAGGATGACCTTGCGCTGGGGCGCCTGCGTTTCGCTAGTCATGGCATTTCCTTGGGTAAGAGAAGCGCCGCGGTGCCGGTCAGCGCAGGCAGAGTGCTGCCAACCGGGCTGCGGCGGCTGGAGTCGGAATCAGGGGATGACGACGTGCCGCTGCGCTCAGCAGCGCCACCAATGGGAACGAGAGCCGGTCGCGCGCATCATGTAGCCGGGGTTTCAAGCTGGCGCGCCAGGCCGACGTACTCGGCCACGGGGACTTCCTCGGCGCGCCGCGCCAGGTCGAAGCCAAGCGCCTCAAAATCAACCTGGTCGCGCAGCATCGATAGTGTATTGCGCAGAACCTTGCGCCGCTGCGAGAACGCCGCAGCCACCACGTCGCCCAGCACCGTCAAGTTGCACGCGGGATACGGAGAGCGCAACTGGCCATCGGCCTGGCGCGGCCAGGGGATCATGCGCACCACGGCGGAGTCGACCTTGGGCGGCGGGTTGAACGAGGCCGGCGGCACGTCGAGCACATGCTCCATGTGATAGCGCACCTGCAGCATGATCGACAGCCGCCCGAAGGCCTTGCTGCCTGGCTCGGCCACCATGCGCTCGACCACTTCCTTTTGCAGCATGAAGTGCTGGTCGCGCACCTGGTCGGCAAACTCGGCCAGGTGGAACAACAGCGGGCTGGAGATGTTGTAGGGCAGGTTGCCGACGATGCGCAGCGGCTTGCCGGCTTCGCACAGCTTGCCGAAATCGAAGGCCAGCGCGTCGCCGGCGTGGATCACCAGCCGTTCACCGTAGCGGCGGCGCAAGCGCTCCACCAGGTCGCGGTCAAGCTCGACCACCTGCATCTGCGGCAGGCGCTCCAGCAGAGGCTGGGTCAGCGCGCCGAGGCCGGGGCCGATCTCGACCAGGGTGTCGCCGTGCTGCGGGTCGATGGCACTGACGATGCCGTGGATGATGCCGTCATCGACCAGGAAGTTCTGTCCGAATCGTTTGCGGGCCACATGGCCCTGGTGTACGTTGGAACGCATAGTTAGGTCTCGCTCGGGCGTCAGCGTGTTGCCACCAGCGGCGCGGCGCGGGGCCGGCCGTTGGCGTGGCCGGCCATGGCGATGGCGTTGCGGATCGCCTCGATCATGCTGCCGTGCTCGGCCTGGCCACTTGCGGCCAGGTCGAGCGCGGTGCCATGGTCGACCGAGGTGCGGATAAAAGGCAGCCCCAGCGTGATGTTCACGCCGTGGCCAAATGTGCCGTACTTGAGCGGGGCCAGGCCCTGGTCGTGGTACATCGCCAGCACGCAGTCGGCCCCATCGAGATGACGGGGCTGGAACAACGTGTCGGCCGGGTACGGGCCGCGGGCATCGATGCCCGCGTCCACGGCATGGGCCAGCGCGGGAATGATCACATCGATCTCCTCATGGCCCATATGGCCGCTTTCGCCGGCATGCGGGTTCAGGCCGGTGACCAGGATACGCGGCCGGGCGATGCCGAAATGCCGGCGCAGGTCGTGGTCGACGATGGCCAGCGTTTCTTCCAGCATGGACACGGTCAGCGCGTCGGGCACCGCGCGCAATGGCAGGTGGGTAGTGGCCAGCGCCACGCGCAGCATGGCATTGCCATGCGCGGGCTGCGGGCCGGCCAGCATCATCACTACGCGCGGCACGCCAGCGCGCTCGGCCAGGTATTCGGTGTGCCCGGTAAAGGGCACGCCGGCATCGTTGATGGTGCTCTTCTGCACGGGCGCGGTCACCATGCCGGCAAAACGCCGCGTGCCGTCGGTCCCGCCCATGCAGCCATCGATGGCGGCATCGAGCAAGGCGAGCACGTAGCCGCCGTTGCGCGCATCCAGCCGGCCAGCATCGCAAGGCACGGCCAGAGGGATGTCGTCGCACACCACGCTGCCATCCGCAAGCCGGTGCGCCCAGGCTTGCGCGACGCCCAGCGCGGCGGCGCGCGCCGCCAGCAGTCCCGCGTCGCCAAGCACGTGAAAACGCACCTGCGGATGCTCGCCGGCAAGTTGCAGCAAGGCGCCAACGGTTATGTCGGGCCCGATGCCGGCGGGTTCCCCGGTGGTGATGGCTAGCGTGAGCGGCTTGGACATGGTGGCGACGCGTTCTGGTTAGCGCTGGCGGTTGACGCGGTATTCCACGTAGGCGGCCTGGCGCAACTGGCGCTGCCAGTCTTCATACGCCGCGCGCACCTTCTGCTCGCGAAGCTCCGCGCGGGCAAAGTCGCGCTGCTTCTCCGGCGTGATCTCGGTCTCGCGGCGATTGAGCACCTGGATCAGATGCACGCCGAACTGCGTGACAATGGGCTCGGACACCTCGCCCGGGCGCAGGCGGCTCATGGCCTGCTCGAACTCCGGCACCAGCTCGCCCGGCGATACCCAGCCGAGATCGCCGCCGTTCTGCGCCGACCCATCCTGGGAGAAGCGCTTGGCCGCCTCGGCGAAATCGCCGCCGTGGGTGATCCGGTCGCGCAGCGTGGCCAGCTGGCGGCGTGCCTCGGCCTCCGGCATGTTGGGGCCGGTGCGGATCAGGATATGGCGCACCTGGGTCTGCGTGATGTGATTGCTGGCCGCCGGGTTCGACGCTGCCGGCGGCGCGGTGCGCTTGGCCACCAGCTTGAGCACATGGAAACCGTTGGCGCTCTCGATGACCTGGGGCGCCACGCCACCAGGCTGCAGGTCAAGCACGGCGTTGGCAAACAGTGCCGGCAGCCGGCCGATTTCGCGGAAACCGAGCGAGCCGCCCTGGGCAGCCTCGGGGCCGTCGGAGCCCTGTGCCAGCTGGGAGAAATCCGCGCCGCCCTGCGCCTGCTTGAGCAGGCCCTCGGCCTTGGCGCGCAAGGTGGCCTTCTGCGCTTCGGAGGCATCCTCAGGCACGCGCACCAGTATCTGGGCCACGTTGTATTCGGTGGGGCCGCTGTCGGCGGCACCCTGGCCGCCACGGGCGGCGAGATAGTTGTCGATCTCGCCGTCATAGACCTGGATCTTGGAGTCGACTTCGCGCTCGCGCAGGCGGATCACCTGGACCTGCTTGCGCAGCTCGTCGCGGTACTTGGTCCAGGTCATGCCGCTACGCTCGACCTGGCTGCGCAGGTCGGTCGCATTGATGTGGTTTTGCTGCGCGACCGACTCAATGGCGCGATCGACTTCCTGGTCGGTCACCTTGATGCCGGCATCCTGCGCCGCTTGCGTCTGCACCCGCTCCATCACCAGCCGCTCGAGCACTTCGCCCAGCAGTTCGGCACGCGCCGGCACCGGCCGGTTGGCCTGGCGCAGCTGCGATTCGATCTCGTCGGCGCGGTCCAGCAACTCGCGCCGCGTGATCACGCTGTTGTTGACGATCGCCACCACCTCGTCCACCAGTTGCGAGCGCTGGGCGCTTGTGCCCGGCGGCGTCACACCCAGGCGCGGCTGGCTCGGCGAGGCGGCAGCGCTGTCGCCGGCCTGGGGCATGAAGATGCCGGTAGCTTTCTGCCCGGGCGCCTTCAGCTGCGCCGCAGCCGGCAGCGCGAAGGCGGCCAGCAGTGCGGTCAACAGCAGGCTTTGCCAGCCGGTCAGGCGGGAAGACATCGAGGAGAGCGCGTTGAATTCTTGACGTTTCATCATGGTCCGTCATTCATAGTGGTCGAGCTGGGATGGGATAACAGGCCTGGCGAGGACGGGCTCATAACCCGGCACGTTCAGCCGCAGCACATCCAGCGGATTGGAACCGATCTTGGACAACCCGCGGAACTCCACCTGGAAGAAGATGCGTCCGGTGTAGCCCTGCGTGGTATTGCGGAAGCGCTGGTAGACCACACGGCCAACCCAGCAATCCGCTGCGTATTCGAAGCCGGCCAGCGCGTCCACCAGTTGGCTGGCACTCAGGTCGAACGCGACCCGGCCGATGCCGTAGGTGCGCTGTGTCAGCGGCCACTGGCTCGAAATCTCGAACTGGTCGATAGCGGTATTGTCCGTCACCGAGGTAGGGCGCCGGTACCGATAGCCGATATTCAGCGTCTTGCGCTGCTCCGGCCGCCACGAGAAGGCAATATTCGAGTAGATCACCCGATCGCTGTCCGGGTTGTACTGCACCCCGGCGTCGAGGTAGTAGCCCTTGAACATCTGGATGGTCGTTGCCGCCAGCAGGTCGGAATAGCCTGACTTGGCCGGATCGGTACCATTGAGCTGCACCCGTTGGCCGGTGAGGTCGAAACGCTGCGCGATCGTGCCGCGGAAGCGCTCGATACCACTCGCCGCTTCGATCAGGCGCGTGGTCACGCCGGCCGTCACTTTGTTGTTGTCGGCAATACGGTCGTAGCCGGTGAACGGGTTCTCGCTGAAGATTTGCCCGTAGCCGAAGTCCGACTGCACCGTATCGAACAGTGGGAACTGGCTCTGGTCGCGGAACGGTGTGTAGACATAAAAAAGGCGTGGTTCCAGCGTCTGCACGTAATTGACGCCGAACAGCCGGCTCACGGTCGGTGCCTCGCGCTCGAACGTCATGCCCGAATCCACGCTCATGGTCGGCAGGGCTCGGTTCAGCGTATTGGGCGTGCCGGCGGTGTTGGTGGACGACTCCATCTGATACTGCGTGGCATTGAACGTCACCTTGGGCGTGACGAACCAGCCTGGCCGGATGATCGGATAGCTGATCGAGGGCTGGATGAAGACACGTTCACCCTGTGGCAATTGCGTACCCGTCGTGCCCAGAGGAATGCGGAAGCGTGAGTAATCGGCCTCGACCTGCACATCGAAGCCACCCAGGTCGTAGCGGATGTACTTGCCATTGAGCTGAGGCACCCGCTCATACGACGGCTGGTTTGGTGCAAGAGTCTGGAACTTCTGTACCCGCGCCAGTAAGGTGAAATCCTGCCAGTTGTAGGTGACGCCGCCTTCTTGGTTGAATTGCAGCACCGTCGCTTGCGTTACCGAGCGGCCCAGGTCATTGGGAAACTGCGCGTCCGATACCTTGTTGACATTAAGGTAGGCATTCAGGCCGGGGGCGATGTTCTGGTAGTGCTGGACCGAATAGGACCAGCGGTTGGTGCCGGTCTTCTGGTCGTCGGGCAGGAAAGTGCCTCCGATGCGCCCCGAATAGCCCTGCCCCAGGTAACGAAAGTCGCTGCCGAGCTGAAAGCCACGTGACGACATATAGCGCGGAAACAAGGTCAGATCCCGGTTCGGCGCGATATTGAAGTAGTACGGCACCGTCAGGTCCGCGCCCGATTTCGAGCCATAGCCGAACAGCGGCGGCAGCACACCGCTGCGGCGCTCGTTGTTGAGCGGGAAACTGAACACCGGCGCCGCCATGATCGGCACGTCGAAAAAGCGCAGCACGCCGCCATAGGCGGTGCCTACCTGGCGGTCGCTGTCGATATCGAGCTCGCGCGCGCTGAAATACCAGTCCGCGTTATCCGGCGAACAGGTCGTGTAGGTGGCGCGCTTGATCGTGCTGAGGTTCTTGTCGATGAAATCGATGCGCTCGGCCTTGCCGGAGCCGCCGGTCTCATGGAAATAGTAGTCCGGCGACAGCATGTAGCCTTCGTTGGCCTCGACCCGCAGCCGGGCTTCCGGCCCAACCGAGAGCGAGCCGTCGCGGGAGATGCGGGCATTGCCGTGGACAAAAGCCTCGTCACTGTCCTGGTCGTAGGTAAGCTTGTCGCCCTTGACCACGCCGCCATCGCGGCGCAGCTCGGCGTTGCCCTCGAGCTCCACGCCACGCTGGTTATAGCCGGTCATGCGGTCGCCCGAGACAAAGGTGGGCGGGTTGTCGCCCGGCTCGGCCGTCTTGGTCTTGGCCGTGCCCGGCTCGGCCAGGCGCGGCACCAGCTCGCCGGATACCGGCGGGGCCTCGGGCACCACCTCGACGGCCGGCTCGGCCACCGGCAGGTCGGGAATGGTGGAGCTCACGGCCTGCGCGTGCGCACCCACCGACCAGCCGGCCATGGCCAACACGAGCGGGCGCAACGCGCTGCCGGGGAGTCGTGCCGGTGTCTTGCTAGCCTTCTGGTTCGGTGATCGTCGTAGTTCGGTCATGCGAGCGGGTCATGAGTCAGAGCGGCGGCGGCGGCCCAGCAACCGCCAGCCACCGCCGAAGCAGGCTGTCGGGCTGTAGGGGGCCCGCCTGGGAGCCGCCCCGGGGCCCGGGTCTGGTCGGGTATTATACGGGGCATCCTATTCTCCCTTTCCGGCATGGCAGCACATCCTCTCGACCCGCGTCTCGACCAGCTCAAAGTCTGGGTGTCCGGACTCGGTCCGGCCTGGTCCGTTAACCCCGACTCCTGTACCCCCGCATCGGCCGACGCCAGCTTCCGGAGGTACTTCCGGGCCAGCACCAGCCACCCCGACCATCCGAGCGTGATCGTGATGGATGCGCCTCCCGCGCAGGAGGACTGCCGCCCCTTCATCCATGTCGCGGAACTGTTCAGCGCCGCCGGCGTGAACGTGCCCAAGGTACTGGCGCAAAACCTCGAGCAAGGCTTCCTGCTGCTCAGCGACCTGGGCAACACCACGTATCTGTCGCGGCTGGACGCGGCCAGCGCGCGCGGCCTGTATGGCGATGCCGCCGCCGCGCTCGTGAAGATCCAGCTCGCGACCCGCCCCGGCACCTTGCCCGCCTACGACCACGCGCTGCTGCAGCGCGAAGTCGACCTGTTCCCGCAGTGGTACGTGGCCCGGCACCTGGGCGTGACGCTCACACCCGACCAGGAATCCGGGCTGGCCGAAGTGATGCAGACGCTCCTGGCCAACAACCTGGCCCAGCCGCAGGTGTATGTGCATCGCGACTATCACTCGCGCAACCTGATGGTGCTTGAGGGCGAGGCCAATCCCGGCATCCTGGATTTCCAGGACGCGGTGATCGGTCCCATTACCTATGATGCGGTGTCGCTGTGGCGCGATGCCTATATTGAATGGGACGAGCAGGAGCAGCTCGACTGGCTGATCCGCTACTGGGAGCGCGCGCGCAAGGCCGGGCTGCCGGTGGCGTCCGATTTTGGCGACTTCTACCGGGATTTCGAGTGGATGGGCCTGCAGCGCCACCTCAAGGTACTCGGCATCTTTGCCCGCTTGTACCATCGCGACGGCAAGGATGGCTACCTGGCCAACCTGCCGCTGGTGCTCAAGTACGCGCGCCAGGTGGCGGGCCGCTACATCGAGCTGCGCAGGCTGGTACGGCTGTTCGACGCCCTCGACGGCGTCGAACGCCCGGTCAGCTACACGTTCTGATGCCGGCGCAAGCCATACCGGGCGCACAGCCATGACATCCGGCGGCGATCCCACGGCCACGCTCACCCGCGGCGGCGAGTGGTGGGCTGGCGTGCGGGCGCTAGCGCCGATGTTGCTCGGCGTGGCGCCATTCGGCCTGATCTATGGCGTGCTGGCGGTCAACGCCGGCATGCCCGCGTGGCTGGCCTGCGCCATGAGCGCAATCGTGTTCGGCGGCGCCTCGCAGATGATCCTGACGCAACTGTGGGCGGCGGGCACGCCGGCGGTGCTGATCGCCGTGACGGTCGCCATGGTCAACCTGCGCCATGCGCTGTACTCGGCCACCATGGCCCCGGCGCTGGCGCACCTGCCGGGCCGCTGGAAGGCACTCATCTCCTACCTGCTGACCGACGAGGCCTTCGCCGCCATGACGCGGCGCCTCAGCGACGACAGCGAACACAAGCGCTACCGCCACTGGTTCTTCTTTGGCGCCGGCTTCGCGCTGTGGGCCAGCTGGCAGGTCTCGACGCTGGCGGGTGTGCTGGTGGGCGCCCAGATCCCGCGCGACTGGCCGCTCGATTTCTTCCTGCCGCTCACCTTCATCGCCATCATCGTGCCCGGCATCAAGCACCGCTCGCACGCCGCGGCGGCGCTGGTGGCCACGGCGCTGGCGGTGGCCTGCCATGGCATGCCGCACAAGCTTGGCCTGATGGTCGCGGCGCTGGGCGGGATTGCCGCAGGCATGCTGCTGCTGGGCAAGGACCGCAGGCAGCGCAAGCCGGCCGCGACGGAGCCCGCCGCATGAGCCAGCTCACCCTGCTGCTGGTGTTTATCGGCGCCGGCCTCGCCACCTTCCTGATCCGCCTGTCCTTCATTGCCGTGGAAGGCCGGGTGCGGCTGCCGTCGTGGTTCCGCACCGCGCTGCAGTTCGTGCCGGCCGCCATGCTGTCGGCGTTGATCGCGCCCGACCTGCTGATGCGCGATGGCCACGTCGACATCGGTCCCGGCAACGCGCGCCTGGTAGCCGGGCTGGTGGCCATTGTCATTGCCGCCAGGACGCGCAGCATCGGCTGGACCATCGCCGGCGGCATGGGTACCCTGATCGCGCTGACATACCTGCTGAACCATGCGCTGAAATAAGCGCCGGAGACCCTGCATTGAAAGCCATGATTTTTGCAGCCGGGCGCGGCGAGCGCATGCGCCCGCTGACCGACGCCCATCCCAAGCCGCTGCTGCCGGTGGGCGGCAAGCCGCTGATCGTCTGGAAGATCGAGGCGCTGGCGCGCGCTGGCTTCAAGGACATCGTGATCAACCACGCCTGGCTTGGCGAGCAGATCGAGCAGGCGCTCGGTGATGGCGACCGCTTCGGCGTGCGCCTGGCGTACTCGGCCGAGCCCAGCGCGCTGGAAACCGCCGGCGGCATCGCCCAGGCGCTGCCGCTGTTGTCGGCCGCGCCCAAGCGTGGCGAGATCTTCCTGGCGGTGTCCGGCGACATCTTCACCGACTACGACTTCAGCGCCCTGCTGCCCCGCGCGCGCGCCATGGCCGGTGCGCCCGAGCCGCGCATGCACCTGGTGATGGTGCCCAATCCGCCGTTCCATCCGGGCGGCGATTTTGCGCTCGGCTCCGACGGCCTGTTGTTGCCCACGCCCACGGCGACGGCGCCGAGCCTGACCTTCGGCAATATCGGCCTGTACGACACCCGGCTGTTCACCGCCATCGAGCCCGGCCAGAAGGTTGCCATGACGCCCTACTACCGCGCCGCCGTGACGGCCGGGCTGGCCAGCGGAGAGCGCTTCGACGGCACCTGGGAGAACGTCGGCACGCCGGCCCAGCTGGCGGCCCTCGATGCCACGGTGCTAGCGCGGGCCGGCACCGCTTGCGCACCCCTGCCCTGAGCGGGTCCGGCCAGTCCAGGCCCGCGCCGGCAATCCGGCGGCGTTAGAATCGCCATATTCCCCATCCACGTGGCCCAACACATGTCCGCACCCGACTCCGCCCTCCTTCTCGCCTGTCGCGACCGGCGCGCCCGCGTGCTGCAGCAATTGCGCGCCGCCGGCGGCGGCGTGGCGATCCTGCCCACCGCGCCGGAAGCCATGCGCAACCGCGATAGCGACTATCCCTATCGCCACGACAGCTATTTCTATTACCTGACCGGCTTCACCGAGCCGGAGGCGGTGCTGGTCCTGGTGGCGCAGGCGTGCGGCGCCGAGCGCAGCATCCTGTTCTGCCGCCCCAAGCACGAGGAACGCGAGATCTGGGATGGCTTCCGCTATGGCCCGGAAGGCGCGCAGGCGGCCTTCGGCTTCGACGAGGCACATTCGGTCGAGGACATCGACGCCCTGCTGCCCTCGCTGCTGGCCAACCACGCCGTGGTGGCCTACCCGCTGGCCGCCAACACCCGCACCGACATGCAGGTGCGGCGCTGGCTCGAAACGGTGCGCATGCAAGGCCGTGCCGGCGTGACCCCGCCATCGACGGCGCTCGACATCCGCACCATCCTCGACGAGATGCGCTTGTTCAAGGACGCCGGCGAGATCGCCACCATGCGCCGCGCCGCCGAGATCTCGGCCCAGGCCCATGTGCGCGCCATGCGCGCTTCGCGCGAAGGCCTGCGCGAATACCACCTGGAAGCCGAGCTGCTCTACGAATTCCGCCGCCACGGTGCGCAGAGCGTCGCTTACAACTCGATCGTCGCCACCGGCCCCAATGCCTGCGTGCTGCACTACCGCGCCGGCCCCGCCGAGCTGCGCGACGGCGACCTGTGCCTGATCGACGCCGGCTGCGAGCTCGATGGCTACGCGTCCGACATCACCCGCACCTTCCCCGTCTCTGGCCGCTTTTCGCCAGCCCAGCGCGAGCTGTACGACCTGGTGGTGGCCGCGCAGGAAGCCGCCATCGCCGAGACCCGCCCCGGCGTGCCCTACAACGTGCCGCACGACGCCGCCACGCGGGTGCTGGCGCAGGGCATGCTGGATACCGGCCTGCTCGATGCGAACCGTTGCGGCGGCCTGGACGAAGTGCTCGCCAGCGGCAGCTACCGCCAGTTCTACATGCACCGCACCGGCCACTGGCTGGGCATGGACGTGCATGACGTGGGCGAGTACCGCGTGCCCGGCGCGGCGCCGGCCGAGGGCGAACGCGCCTGGCGTCCGCTCGCGCCCGGCATGGTGCTGACGGTGGAACCCGGCATCTACGTGCGCCCGGCACCGGAAGTGCCGGAGCGCTTCTGGCATATCGGCATCCGCATCGAGGACGATGCGGTTGTCACCGAGGGCGGCTGCGAACTGATGACGCGCGGCGTGCCGGTCAAGGCGGACGAAATCGAGGCGCTGATGCGCGACGCGGGAGGTGCACGATGATCAGCTGGCTACGCAAGTTACTTCCGAGCGGCGAGCGCACGCAGGCCAGCCGCGCGCGCGCTGTTGATCCCGCGCAACCGTTCGTGATCAACCTCTATGATGACCGCCTGGTCGTGCATCGCCCCGATGGCCAGCGCGAAGAACTCGAATGGGACGTGATCGAACGCGTGGTGGTGCGGGTTTCGAACCGCGAGCCATGGGCCGGGAAGGCCTGGCTGATCCTGGTGGGAGACCCCAAGGCCGACGGCACGCCCCGGGGCTGCGTGGTACCGCTCGACGCGGCCAATCATGCGGCGCTGGTGGAACGCCTGCAGGCGTTTCCCGGCTTCAACCAGCAGAAGCTGGACAACGCCCTGAGCGACGCGGCGGCGGGCAAGCACCGCACCGATGCCAATTGCTGGAAGCGCGGCGCGCAGCCGGCGGAGTCCGGCGCCATGGGCAATGCGAGCAACGACAGCAACCCCGTCGCCCAGCCAGGCAGCGAGCATGAGCACGGCAAGCACTGAAGCCTCTGCGGACAGGGATATCGCCATCGTCGGCGCAGGGCCGGTAGGCCTCGCGCTAGCCTGCCTGCTGCTGCGCAAGAGCCCATGGCGCCTGACCTTGATCGATGCCGCCACGCCGGCGCGCGCGTCCCGCGATCCGCGCGCCATCGCGCTGTCGTACGGCAGCCGCCAGCTGCTCGAGCAGATCGGCGCGTGGCCCCGCGCTGTCACCCCGATCGAGCATATCCATGTGTCGCAACGCGGGCGGTTCGGCCACGTCAAGCTCCACAGCCACGACTACGACGTACCCGCGCTGGGCTATGTGGTGCGCTACGGCGAGCTGTGCGAGGCACTCGAGCGGGCGCTGGCCCAGGCCGTCCAGGCCAGGCCCGCCCCCGCTGGCGAACGCCTGCGGCGGATCTACGAGACGCGCATCGATCATCTGGAGCAATCTGGTCCCGATATGGCTGCTGCCAGCCCGGTGCGGCTCTCCGGCCATGACCATGACCAGCAGCCGGCCGCCTTCGGCGCGCGCCTGGTGGTGCAGGCCGAAGGCGGCCTGTTCCACCAGCAGTCCACCCGCGCGGAGCGTAGCGCGCAGGGACAGAAATACCGGCGCGACTATGGGCAGACCGCCATCGTGGCCCACGTGGCCTGCTCGCGCCCGCAGCCCGGCTGGGCCTGGGAGCGTTTTACCGAGGAAGGGCCGCTGGCGCTGCTGCCGCATGAAGAGCACGGCACGCCCGGCTACGCCCTGGTCTGGTGCTGCCCGCCGGAACAAGCGGCGCGCCGGCTCGTGCTGTCCGAAGGGGAGTTCCTGGCTGAACTGGAACAAGCCTTCGGCCCGCGCATGGGCCGCTTCACCGGCATTGGCAAGCGCCATGCCTTCCCGCTTGGGCTGAACGCGGCGCCCGTCACCGTGCAGGGCCGCGTGGTGGCGGTCGGCAATGCGGCGCAGACGCTACATCCGGTGGCCGGCCAGGGGCTCAACCTCGGCCTGCGCGACGCCTTTGCCCTGGCGCTCGCGCTGCGCGCCGACTGCAGCCCGCAGGCCTTGCAGGCGTTTGCGGCGCAACAAAAGCTGGATCGGGCCGTCACCATCGGCGTGACCGACCTGCTGCCGCGCGTGTTCGGCGTTTCCTACCCGCTCGCTGCCCACGCGCGTGGGGCGACCCTGGCGGCGCTTGCTTGCCTGGGGCCGCTCAAGGACACGCTGGCGCGTCAGATGATGTACGGCATGCGCCGCTAAAGGCTGCCAAGGGCCGCCAAGGGCCGCCGGCGGCCCTGTCGTCAACATTGTTTGCAATCTGGCCCGGTGCAATATTTGCTCAAATCTTGAGCAACCCGGGCCGTTTGGCGGTAAAATCCTGCCCTCGCACATGCCCACTGAATGACGCCGAGCAATGCTTCGGCAGGGCATGCCATTTTCATTTTTGTCTAGTTGCGGGCCGCCTTGCGGCCCCTCGTCAGTCGCTACAGTCGCTATCGTGCAAATCGGACCGCACCAACTCCGCAACAACCTGTTCGTCGCGCCCATGGCCGGTGTGACGGACCGGCCATTCCGCCAGCTGTGCAAGCGGCTGGGGGCGGGCTATGCGGTGTCCGAAATGGTCGCCTCCAACGCACAGCTGTGGAAGAGCGAGAAGACCATGCGGCGCGCCAACCACACAGGCGAAGTCGAGCCCATCGCGGTGCAGATCGCCGGCGCCGAGCCGGCCATGATGGCGGAGGCCGCGCGCCACAACGTGGAGCGCGGCGCGCAGATCATCGACATCAATATGGGCTGCCCGGCCAAGAAGGTGTGCAATGTGGCCGCCGGCTCGGCGCTGCTGCAAAACGAGCCGCTGGTGGTGCGCATCGTCCAGGCGGTGGTCGCCGCCGTGGCCGAGGTCGATCCGCGCGTGCCCGTCACGCTCAAGATCCGTACCGGCTGGGACCGCCAGAACCGCAATGCGCTTCGCATCGCGCGCATGGTGGAGGACGCCGGCATCAGCATGCTCACCGTGCACGGGCGCACGCGCGCCGACCTGTACAAGGGCGAAGCCGAGTACGAGACCATTGCCGCGGTCAAGGCCGCGCTCTCCATCCCCGTGGTCGCCAATGGCGACGTCACCACGCCGCAAAAAGCCAAGCATGTGCTGGCCGTGACCGGCGCCGATGCCATCATGATCGGCCGTGCGGCGCAGGGCCGGCCCTGGCTGTTCCGCGAGATCGAGCACTACCTGGCCACCGGCGAGCTGCTGCCGCCGCCGGAAGTGGCCGAGATCCGCGCCATCATGAACGCGCACCTGGAAGACCACTACGACTTCTACGGCGAGTTCACCGGCGTGCGCACCGCGCGCAAGCACATTGCCTGGTACACGCGCGGCCTGGCCGGCGCCAACCTGTTCCGCCACCGCATGAACACGCTGGACAGCACCACGGCCCAGCTCGCCGCGGTCAACGAATTCTTCGATGAGCAGGCGCTGCTGTCCGAGCGCCTGGTTTATGTGGAAGACGGCGCGGACGGCACGGATGATGCCGACGACGAGAAACGCAACAAGTCGAACAACAACAATAACGGGGAGTTGCTTGCCGCATGAGCCGCAACGCTATCGACCAGTGCATCCGGGACAGCCTGGGTGCCTACTTTCGCGACCTGGACGGTGAAGAGCCGTCGAATATGTACAACATGGTGCTCGAAGCCGTGGAACGGCCGCTGCTGGAAGCAGTGATGGCGCGCGCCGAGCGCAACCAGTCGCTCGCGGCCGCCTACCTGGGCATCAATCGCAATACGCTGCGCAAGAAGTTGCAGCAGCACGGTTTACTTTGAAGCGTCTCCCCATAGCCATGATCAAGCAAGCCCTCCTCTCCGTATCCGACAAGACCGGCATCGTCGAATTTGCCCGCGAGCTCAACTCGCTCGGCGTCGCGCTGCTCTCCACCGGCGGCACCGCCAAGCTGCTGGCCGATGCCGGCCTGCCCGTCACGGAGGTGGCCGACTACACCGGTTTCCCCGAAATGCTCGATGGCCGCGTCAAGACCCTGCACCCGAAGGTGCACGGCGGCATCCTGGCCCGCCGCGACCTGCCCGAGCACATGGCGGCTCTCGCAGAGCACAACATCCCCACCATCGACCTGCTGGTCGTGAACCTGTACCCGTTCCAGCAAACCGTGGCCAAGGATGAGTGCTCGCTGCCGGACGCCATCGAGAACATCGACATCGGCGGCCCCACCATGCTGCGCTCGGCCGCCAAGAACCACCGCGACGTCACCGTCATCGTGGACCCGGCCGACTACGCGCCGGTGCTGGAGGAAATGCGCGCCAACGCCAACAGCGTCGGCTACGACACCAACTTCCGCCTGGCCACCAAGGTGTTCGCCCACACCGCGCAGTACGACGGCGCCATCACCAACTACCTGACCAGCCTCGGCGCGGACAAGTCGCACCAGACCCGCAGCGCCTACCCGCAGACGCTGAACCTGGCCTTCGAGAAGGTGCAGGAAATGCGCTATGGCGAGAACCCGCACCAGTCGGCCGCCTTCTATCGCGACCTGAAAGCCTCCGATGGCGCGCTGGCCAACTACACGCAGCTGCAGGGCAAGGAACTGTCGTACAACAACATCGCCGACGCCGATGCGGCATGGGAATGCGTCAAGACCTTCGGCGCCGCCACCGGCGCGGCCTGCGTGATCATCAAGCACGCCAATCCGTGCGGCGTGGCAGTTGGCGCCAACGCGCTGGAAGCCTACGAAAAAGCCCTCAAGACCGACTCGACCTCGGCCTTCGGCGGCATCATCGCCTTCAACGTCGAGCTGGACGAAGCCGCCGCCCAAGCCGTGGCCAAGCAGTTCGTCGAAGTGCTGATCGCCCCGTCGTTCAGCGCCGGCGCGCGCGCCGTGTTTGCTGCCAAGCAGAACGTGCGCCTGCTGGAAATTCCGCTGGGCAACGGCCTCAACCCGTATGACTTCAAGCGCGTCGGCGGCGGCCTGCTGGTGCAAGGCCCCGACGCCAGGAACGTCCAGCGGGACGAACTGCGCGTTGTGACCAAGCGCCAGCCCACGCCCAAGGAAATGGACGACCTGATGTTCGCCTGGCGCGTGGCCAAGTTCGTCAAGTCGAACGCCATCGTGTTCTGTGGCGGCGGCATGACGCTGGGCGTCGGCGCCGGCCAGATGAGCCGCGTGGACTCGGCCCGCATCGCCAGCATCAAGGCGCAGAACGCCGGCCTCACGCTGGCGGGCTCGGCCGTGGCATCGGACGCCTTCTTCCCGTTCCGCGACGGCCTGGACGTAGTGGTGGACGCAGGTGCCACCTGCGTCATCCAGCCGGGCGGCTCGATGCGCGACGACGAAGTGATCGCCGCGGCCGACGAGCGCAATATCGCAATGGTGTTGACCGGCGTGCGTCACTTCAGGCATTGAGGTCCGGGCTGGGCATTTGAGCGCATCGCGGCATCGCGAGCGCCCGCCCTCTCCCCCGGCCCCTCTCCCGCAAGCGGGAGAGGGGAGCAAACTAGCGGCAAGATCAACCGATCGGTGTAGCCGTGTGAAGCGCCCGAAGGGCGGGCCACACCCCAACGCGATGCGAAGCGAGCCGTCAAGGTGTGCCAAGGCCGTATGGGGCGCCTCGGGATTCGGCGAAAAGAGCGGAAAAGAGGGACCCATGTCTGAGTATCGCCTTAAGGCGATGCGAGTTTGGGTCCCGGCCGCTCTTTTCGCCGAAGCCCGAGGGGGGTGTCGCCCCATCCGGCGCGCCTTTTTTGCCTACTTTTTTGGCAAGACAAAAAAGTAGGTCGCCGCCCCGCAGGGGAGGTGAAACTGTAGTTGAAGTTGCTTTTGACATCAGGCCGCTACAGTCGAAGTAGCAGTTGCAGTCACCCCTCCCCTCCCAACGTTACAATCCCCCATCACCCATTAAAAGCCGAGCCCGACCCTCATGCGTATCCTCGGCATCGACCCCGGCCTCCGTACCACCGGCTTCGGCGTGCTGGAAAAGCACGGCAACAAGCTAACCTACATCGCCTCCGGCACTATCAAGAGCGACGGCGACAGCGGCCTGCCTGCGAGGCTGAAAACCCTCTTCGACGGCATCAGCGAAGTCACCCGCACCTACGCGCCCGATTGCGCCGCGATCGAGAAGGTATTCGTCAACGTCAACCCGCAATCCACGCTGTTGCTGGGCCAGGCCCGCGGCGCGGCGATCTGCGGGCTGGTCACGCATGGCCTGCCGGTGTTCGAGTACACGGCGCTTCAGTTGAAGGTGGCGGTGGTCGGCTACGGCCGCGCCAACAAGGAGCAGGTGCAGGAAATGGTGATGCGCCTGCTGAGCCTGACGGGACGCCCCAGTTCCGACGCGGCGGATGCCCTGGGCATGGCAATCTGCCATGCCAATGGCAGCAACACGCTCACCGCCCTGACCGGGCTGGCCCCGGACCTGGTGCGCAAGGGCATGCGGGTACGGCGTGGGCGCCTGATCGGCTGAGCGAGCCCAGGCGGCCAGGCAGCCGCCAGCCGCTTGCACCGTCAAGTCTCTTACAATCGAGCGATTGCCCGTCAAAGGATGCCGCATGCTCCGCTCGCCTCGCGCGTTCCGCGCCTTGAATCCGCCCCGCTCTGCTCGCCTGCCGGCGCTGTTGTCCGCGCTGGCCGCCGCGGTTCTCGCCGGCTGCGCCGCGCTGCCGCCCGTGGCCACTGTCCCGGCAGCCCCTGCCCCTGGCCCGGCCCCGGCCGTGCCCAAGGCACTGGTGATCGGGCATCGCGGCGCGAGTGCGCTGCGCCCTGAGCACACGCTGGCGTCCTATCAACGCGCCATCGACGACGGTGCCGACGTGGTGGAGCCCGATCTCGTGATGACGCGCGACGGCGTACTGGTGGCCCGGCACGAGAACGAAATCG
Organism: Cupriavidus sp. PET2-C1; assembly: GCF_054515855.1. Classification (NCBI taxonomy): domain Bacteria; kingdom Pseudomonadati; phylum Pseudomonadota; class Betaproteobacteria; order Burkholderiales; family Burkholderiaceae; genus Cupriavidus; species Cupriavidus sp. PET2-C1. The sequence goes on along the minus strand of NZ_CM137259.1, from coordinate 626,046 downwards.
GCACCACGACCAACGTGGCGGAGCTGCCCCAGTTCGCCAGCCGCAAGCGCATCAAGGTGATCGACGGCGAACGCCTGAATGGCTGGTTTACTGAAGACTTCACGCTGGCCGAGCTCAAGACGCTGCGCGCGCGCGAGCGTATCGCGCAGGTGCGCAAGGCCAATACCCAGTACAACGACAAGTTCGAGATCCCCACCTTCGACGAAATCATCGAGCTGGTGGCCAAGGCATCGCAACACAGCGGGCGCGTGATCGGCCTGTACCCGGAAACCAAGCACCCGAGCTATTTCCGCGGCATCGGCCTGCCGCTGGAGGAGAAGCTGGTGGCCACGCTGCAAGCCCATGCGTACACGCGCAGCGCGCCGGTGTTCGTGCAGTCCTTCGAGACCGGCAACTTGCGCGAGATGCGCCAGCGCCTGGCCCAGGGCATGCCAAATGTGAAGCTGATCCAATTGATGGGCGGCGCGAAGAACCGGCCTGCCGACTGGCGCCTGGCCGGAGACACCCGCACCTACGCCGACATGATGACGCCGATCGGCTTGCGCGAAGTGGCCAGCTATGCCAACGGCATCGGCCCGGAGAAGTCCAGCGTGGTGCCCCGCGACGCCAATGGCAACCTCGGCACGCCGACCGCGCTGGTGCGCAACGCGCACGCGCAAGGCTTGCTGGTCCATCCCTATACCTTCCGTCCTGAGAACACCTTCCTGCCGCGCAACCTGCGCACCGGCGGCGACGATGCCACGCGCAGCCCAGGCGGCATGGTGCGCGAAGTGCAAGCCTTCCTCGCCGCCGGCATCGACGGCTTTTTCACCGACGATCCCGCGCTGGGACGCGAGGCGGTGGACACGCTGGGCCGATAGCCGATAGCCGATAGCCGATAGCCGATAGCCGATAGTCGATGGCCAATATGGCCCGGCCGCGCCGGTACGCCGCACGCTGGGCTACACTGGCGGCCTTCGCGATGGCGGGCCTTCCCCCGCGCTGGCCGCCGCCGCAATCCCTTCCCACCCCGGCGCACGCGCCGTAATTCGCTGCAGACACTACACCATGATCGGACGCATCGCCGGCACCCTCATCGAGAAGAATCCCCCGCACCTGCTGGTCGATTGCCACGGCGTCGGCTACGAGATCGACGTGCCGATGAGTACCTTCTACAACCTGCCTGCCGTCGGCCATCCCGTCACCCTGCTGACCCAGCAGATCGTGCGCGAGGACGCGCACCTGCTGTACGGCTTTGGCAGCGCCACCGAGCGCAACACCTTCCGCGAGCTGATCAAGATCACCGGCATCGGCGCGCGCATGGCGCTGGCGGTGCTCTCCGGCATGTCGGTCAGCGAACTGGCGCAGGCCATCACGCTGCAGGAAGCCGGACGGCTGACGCGCGTGCCGGGCATCGGCAAGAAGACCGCCGAGCGCCTGCTGCTCGAACTCAAAGGCAAGCTGGGCGCCGAGCTTGGGGCTGCGCCCGGCAGCACGCCGGTGCACGATAACGCCGTCGACATCCTCAACGCGCTGCTTGCGCTCGGCTACTCGGAGAAAGAGGCAGCGCTGGCGATCAAGCCGGTGCCGGCCGGCACCGGCGTGTCCGATGGCATCAAGATGGCGCTGAAGTCCCTGTCCAAGGGCTGAGCAAGCCGGAAGGGCTACAATCCAACCACTTTGCCCGCCTCCGTAACATGATCGAAACCGACAAGCTAGCCACCGAGCGGGGCGCCGATCGCGTCATCGCCCCCACCGCTGTCTCCCCTAACGAGGAGGCCTTCGAGCGGGCGCTGCGTCCCAAGCTGCTCGACGAATACGTTGGCCAGGAAAAAGTGCGCGGCCAGCTCGACATCTTCATGCACGCCGCGCGCAACCGGCGCGAAGCGCTCGATCACGTGTTGCTGTTCGGGCCGCCGGGGCTTGGCAAGACCACGCTGGCGCACATCATCGCCCGCGAGATGGGCGTCAACCTGCGCCAGACCTCCGGCCCGGTGCTGGAGCGCCCGGGCGACCTGGCGGCGCTGCTGACCAACCTGGAAGCCAACGACGTCCTGTTCATCGACGAAATCCACCGGCTGTCCCCGGTCGTCGAGGAAATCCTGTACCCGGCGCTCGAGGACTACCAGATCGACATCATGATCGGCGAAGGCCCGGCCGCACGCTCGGTCAAGCTGGACCTGCAACCCTTCACGCTGGTCGGCGCCACCACCCGCGCGGGCATGCTGACCAACCCGCTGCGCGATCGCTTCGGCATCGTGGCAAGGCTGGAGTTCTACACCGCCGAGGAGCTGTCACGCATCGTCACGCGCTCCGCCCAGTTGCTGGGTGCCCGCATCGACCCGCTGGGCGCGCTGGAAATCGCACGCCGCGCGCGCGGCACGCCGCGGATCGCCAACCGGCTGCTGCGCCGCGTGCGCGACTTTGCAGAGGTCAAAGGAGACGGAAATATCACTCGCACCATCGCGGACGCCGCCCTCGCCATGCTCGACGTGGACGCGGTCGGCTTCGACCTGATGGACCGCAAGCTGCTGGAAGCCATCCTGCTCAAGTTCAGCGGCGGCCCGGTGGGCGTGGATAACCTGGCAGCCGCCATCGGCGAGGAGCGCGACACCATCGAGGACGTGCTCGAACCCTTCCTGATCCAGCAGGGCTACCTGCAGCGCACGCCGCGGGGCCGCATGGCCACGGCGGCCGCCTACCGGCACTTCGGGCTGGCGGCGCCCGGCGAGAGCGATTCGGCCCCAGCCTGAACGGCATCGAAACCCGCATTAAGTCATTTCGAGGCCCGCAGACAATTCTTTTGTCGTGCATTGCTGGCTGCTTCCTCCTTGTCCACAATGACTTAGCCCCGACCGCCAAGGCAAGGCGACAACTGCCGGCAGATGCCGGACGGCCGGCTAACTGATCCCAGACAGGAGAGAGCACATGAATCGACGCCACTTTGTCACCCGGCTGGCGGGCTCGAGCCTGGTCGTGGCCACCGCGTTCGCGGCTGGCTGCACCACCACCGGCGCCTATGCGCCAACCGACGCTGCGGCCAAGAAGAAAGAGATCGACGCGGGTGCCGACGGGGCGCTCAACCGGCTGTTCGCGACGGTCGACAGCTCGCGCGAGCTGGCCTCACGCGCCCAGGGCATCCTCGTGTTCCCGCGTGTGCTGTCGGCAGGGCTGGTGGTCGGCGGCGAATACGGCGAGGGCGTGCTGCGCGCCAAGGGCGCCGCGGTGAGCTATTACCGCACCACCTCGGCCTCGGTCGGCGCGACCGCCGGCGGCCAGTCCAAGTCGGTGGTGCTGATGTTCATGACGCCCGATGCCTACAACAAGTTCGTCGACAGCAGCGGCTGGACCGTCGGCGCGGATGCCGGCGTGGCGCTCGCCAAGGTCGGTGCCAACGGCAAACTCGATACGATCACTGGCCAGCAGCCGGTGATCGGCTTCGTGCAGACCAATGTCGGGCTGATGTTCGATGTGTCGCTGGACGGCTCCAAGATCAGCAAGCTGAACATCTAGCCGCAGCCCGCGCAGGCAGCCCTGGCGCGGGGCGACCCGGCCAGGGCGCGCGCTCGTCTACAGTATGGCGGGGCAAGGTGGCGGCGCGGCTGGCATAATCGCCCAAAAATCGCCCCTGGAACACCCCGATGACCATGTCAAGCGCCACGCCCGCCCATAGCGGGCGCGTTTATCGTTACTACGATCTCGTGATGGTGGCTTTCGTCACGGTCCTGCTGTGCTCCAACCTGATCGGCGCGGCCAAGGCGGCCCAGGTCACGCTGCCGGTGATCGGCCCGGTGACCTTCGGCGCGGGCGTGCTGTTCTTCCCGATTTCGTACATTTTTGGGGACGTGCTGACCGAGGTCTACGGCTACGGGCGTGATCGCCGGGTGGTCTGGGCCGGATTCGCGGCGCTGGCGTTCGCCACCTTCATGAGCCTGGTGGTGCTGAGAATGCCGGTGGCGCCCTTCATGAGCGATTACCAGAAGAGCCTGGAAGACGTCTTCGGCAATACCTGGCGCATCGCGCTGGGGTCGCTGATCGCCTTCTGCTGCGGCAGCTTCACCAACAGCTATGTGCTGGCCAAGATGAAGCTGTGGACCAACGGCCGCTGGCTGTGGACCCGCACCATCGGCTCCACGCTGGCCGGCGAGCTGGTCGATTCCTCGCTGTTCTACGTGATCGCCTTCTACGGCATCTGGCCGCTGGAAAAGGTGATCCAGGTCGCCATTGCCCAGTACTTCCTCAAGACCACGTGGGAAGTGGTGATGACGCCGGTCACCTACAAGGTGGTGAACTTCCTCAAGCGCGCCGAGCGCGAAGACTACTACGACCGCAATACCGATTTCACGCCCTTCCGCCTGCGGGTGTAAGACGCGCCCGGCACAGCCAGCGCGGCTCAGGGCACCCTGCGGTCGACTTCGTCCAGCGTCACCGCTTCCAGGTGGCCCACGTCCGCCCATTGCATGACCGTGAGCCGCACGCTGTCGCAGCGCAGCCGGTTGATGCTGGCATTGAGCAACTCATGCCGGCGCGGCGCCTCCAGCGTCATGTCGTTGGCTTCGCGGTACAGGCAGTCCAGCACGCCGCCGTGGGCCACCAGGGCAATGCGCTCGCCGGGATGGCGGCGCCCGAGCGCCAGCGCGGCTTCCACCGCGCGCTCATGAAACGCCAGCAAGGACTCGCCGCCATCGGGCGCGTAGTCGGGAACCCGCGCTTGCCACCTGGCGAAATCCTCGGGCAGCTGCTCGGCCACTTCCGCGTAGGTCATGCCTTCGAGCGACCCGTAGCAGCGCTCGCGCAAGCGGGGATCGGGCTGCACCGCCAGGCCGAGCGCCTCGGCCAGCGGCGCCGCCGTCTGCATTGCGCGCGACAGGTCGCTGGCGTAGACCGCATCGATCGGCTCGACCGCCAGCGCCTGGGCCAGGGCATCCGCTTGCGCCACGCCAGTGGCGTTGAGCGGGATGTCGAGCTGGCCTTGCAGGCGCCGCTCGCGGTTCCATGCGGTCTCGCCGTGGCGGATCAGGATCAGGTGGGTGAAGGCCAGCGAATGCGGCCCGGGCAATTGCGACATGCCGTTTCCTTTAGGCGATTTAGGCGGCGCTACGCTGTGCTGTCGTGGCGCCCCTGGCGCACAGCGCTTGCGCGCCGCGCGGCCCGTGCTTACTGCGCCGGCTGGCCGGCGAGCTTCGGATTGAGGGTATAGGTGCCGGTGCAGGCAGCCTGCGCCAGCACGTGGCCCTGGATGGCCTCGCGCACCTGGGCCCCGGTGAAGGTGCCCTCTAGCGGCAGGCGGTCCAGGTCGAGCGCGTAGACGGTGAACACGTAGTGGTGCACCAGGCTGTCGTTCCACGGCGGGCAAGGGCCGTCGTAACCGTAGTAGTCGCCCTTCATGTCCGGGTCGCCGGCGAACCAGCCGGTGTAGTCGTTCAGGCCGTGGCGCAGCCCGCCTGCCGCGGCCGTGCCGCCGGTGGCCTCGGGGCCCGGCTTGCCGCGCGCGATCACGCCATCGCTGTGGGTGCCCGCGGAGATGGTGCGCAGCCCCATCGGAATATCCACCAACACCCAGTGAAAGAAGTCCACGCGCGGCAGCGAAGCGGGCACTTCGCGGCCTTCCTGGTTGACGTCGTCGCCACGGCTGGGCACGTCCGGATCGTGGCAGATCAGCACGAAGGAACGCGTTTCGGCCGGGGCCTCGTCCCAGTGCAGGTCGGGATTGCGGTTGCTCGACAGCGTCACGTGGGTGGCGGGGTCGATCGCACCGAAAGCGAACTCGATGGGAATCGGCCCGTTGTCGCTGAATGCCTTGCTCCAGAGCTTCATGTTTCTCTCCTTGCTGGGTTGCGCCGCGCACTGCGCGGCATGCGGGATCAGGCCAAGGCCGGTCCCGGCGGTGACGTGCGGCGGCGGTAGCTGAGCTGCGGCAGGCCGTCGTCGAAGGCGCGGTGCGCCGCCAGTTGCCAGTCCACGCCGCCATCCGGCGAAGCGATCATGCCGTCGGGGCTGGTGGCGATGTAGAGGGTGACTGTCTGGGTCATGTCCGGTCAGGCCGCCGCCGCATCAGCGGCTGGCCTGGGCTGGCTGAGCGTGGACGGACGGCGCGGACGGCGGCACGCGCAGCCAGAAGGTGACCGGACCATCATTGACCAGGCTGACCTGCATCATGGCGCCGAACTCGCCGGTCTGCACCTCGCCGTGCGCGGCGCGCGCACGCGCCACGAAATGGTTGTACAGGCGCTCGCCATCGGCGGGCGCCGCGGCGGGGGTGAAGCTGGGCCGCGTGCCGCTGTTGGTATCGGCGGCCAGCGTGAACTGTGACACCACCAGCAGGCCACCGCGCGTGCCGCGGCCATCGATGTCCTGCACGGGCAGGTTCATCTTGCCGGCCTCATCGGAGAACACGCGGTAGGCCAGCAGCTTGGCGAGCAGGCGTTCGGCCTGCGCTTCGGTGTCGCCGCGCTCGGCGCAGACCAGCGCCAGCAGCCCGGCGCCGATCTCGCCGGCGGTGCGGCCGTCGACAGTGACGCGGGCCTGGGCGACCCGCTGGATCAACGCAATCATGAGCCGCTCCTGCCCGGCCTCAAGCCAGCGTCACGCGTGCGAAGCGGCGCTTGCCCACCTGCACGACGTAGCTGCCGGCCTCGACCTTCAGCCCCTTGTCGCTGACGATGGTGCCGTCGATCTTGACGCCACCCTGCTCGATATTGCGGTTGGCTTCGGACGTGGACGGCACCAGGTTGGCCTGCTTGAGCAACTGGCCGATGCCCAGCGGTGCGCCGGAAAGGCTGACCTCGGGGATTTCGTCGGGCACGCCACCGCGCGCGCGGTGGTTGAAATCCTCGAGCGCGCGGTCGGCGTCGGCTGCGCTGTGGAAGCGCGTGACGATCTCCTGGCCGAGCATCACCTTGCAGTCGCGCGGATTACGGCCCAGCGAGATCTCCTGCTTCATCAGGTCGATCTCGCTCATGGGGCGGAACGACAGCAGCTCGTAGTACTTCCACATCAAATCGTCCGAGATGCTCATCAGCTTGCCGAACATCTCGCTCGGGGCTTCGGTCACGCCGATGTAGTTGCCCTTGGACTTGGACATCTTCTCCACGCCATCCAGGCCCACCAGCAGCGGCATGGTCAGGATGCACTGCTGCTCCTGGCCGTATTCCTTCTGCAGCTCCCGGCCCACCAGCAGGTTGAACTTCTGGTCGGTGCCGCCCAGCTCCAGGTCGGCCTTGAGCGCGACGGAGTCGTAGCCCTGCATGAGCGGGTAAAGGAACTCATGCACCGAAATCGGAATCCCAGTGCGGAAGCGTTTGGTGAAGTCGTCGCGCTCCATCATCCGCGCCACGGTGTACTTGGCCGCCAGCTGGATCATGCCGCGCGCGCCCAGCGGATCGCACCACTCGCTGTTGTAGCGGATCTCGGTCTTGGCCGGATCCAGCACCAGGCTCGCCTGGCTGTAGTAGGTCTGGGCGTTGGCCTCGATCTGCTCGCGCGTGAGCGGGGGACGGGTGGCGTTGCGCCCGGACGGATCGCCGATGGTGGAGGTGAAATCGCCGATCAGGAAAATGACCTGGTGGCCCAGGTCTTGCAACTGACGCATCTTGTTGAGCACCACCGTGTGGCCGATATGGATATCGGGCGCGGTGGGGTCCAGCCCCAGCTTGATGCGCAGCGGCACACCGGTGGCCTCGCTGCGCGCGAGCTTGGCCAGCCATTCGGATTCGACCAGCAGTTCGTCGCAACCGCGCTTGGACACCTCCAGGGCGTGCATCACGGTGGGCGTGAGGGGGTAGGAAGTGGCAACGCCGGAGGAAACTTCAGTCATGACGTAAGTCTTTGAAAAACATGAGAATTCAGACGGCGGCACAAAACGGCTTGCGGCCGCTTTTGGTATAATCCGCGCTTCTTGTGCAAACGGGAATGTTCCCGTGGGCCAACCGCCATTCTAGGCGGCAAACCAATATGGCAGGCGCCGCACCTCCGGGGAGGAAGGCAGACGAGGCAAAAAATCGTCGCGGCAACGCAGCCCGAAACAAAGAGTGAATTTTACGTGATGTGGTCCAGACTCCGCGAAGTTTTCGCGCGGGAGCTGGTGGTTCTGGTCGATCCTACCAATGCCCTGCACGCCCGTCGGCGCAAGCAGTTGACAGCGGCGGTGGGTACGGTGTTCACGCTGGGCATGGCAGCCGCCATGGGCGTGGCCCCCCGTAGCGCCTTCGACGACCCCCAGGCTCCGCGTGTCCGGGAGGCGATACGCCTGCCCGATCTGCGCACGCAACTCGAACAGCTTACCGAAACCGACGCCACCTTTGTGCGCGAAGAGCGCATGCAGCGCGGCGACACCATTTCCAGCCTGCTCAAGCGGCTTGGCGTGGACGACCCCGATGCGCAGGACTTTATCCGGCGCAACACCACCGCGCGCGGCCTGTTCGACCTCAATCCCGGCCAGACGGTGCAGGCCGAGGTCGACGAGAACAACCTGCTGGTGTCGCTGCAAGCCAACCTTGGCGGTGACGCAAACGCCTCCCGCGAACTGGTGATCGAACGCGCGGGCGACTCTGCCGATCCGGTCTACAAGGCCCGCGTGCAATCGGTGAAGAACGAGCTGCACTATGAGATGCTGTCCGGCGCCATTGCCTCGGGTGGCTTCTTCAAGGCCATGGACGCGGCCAATGTGCCCGACGAGATCGTCCAGCAGATGCTCTCGATCTTCTCCGGCGTGATCGATTTCCACCATGACATCACCAGCGGCGACCGCTTCCGCATCGTCTACGAAGCGGGCTTCCGCGATGGCGCGTTCGTGCGCAACGGGCGCGTGATGGCGGTCGAGCTGATCAACCACAACCAGTTGCACCAGGCACTCTGGTACGCACCGGAAGGCAGCAAGCAGGGCGCGTACTACACCTTTGACGGGCGCAGCATGAAGCGGCCGTTCCTGCGCTCGCCGGTGGAGTTCTCGCGCGTGTCGTCGGGCTTCGGCGGACGTGACCATCCGCTGCACCACCACTGGGCACAGCACAAGGGTGTGGACTTTGCCGCACCTACGGGCACCAAGGTGATGGCCACCGGCGATGGCGAAGTCGAGTTTGTCGGCCAGCAGAACGGCTACGGCAACATCGTCATCCTCAAGCACCATAGCGGCTACTCCACCTACTACGCGCACCTGTCCGGCTTTGCCACGATGAAGCGCGGGCAGCATGTGTCGCAAGGCGAGGTCATTGGCTACGTCGGCCAGACCGGCTGGGCCACCGGCCCGCACCTGCACTACGAGTTCCGCGTCAACGATGTGCCGCTGAACCCGCTGGCCATCGCCGCGCTCGACACGCCTGCGCTGTCCGGCCCGGCGCGCCAGCAGTTCCTCAGCTATACCAGCGAGATGCTCAGCCGCATCAACGCGCTGCGTACCTACAACGTGGCTTCGGCCAGCAATTGATCCATCGAGCCAGCCCAGCATGCCAACCTCGTCCCCAGACTGCTTTATCGGCATCATGTCCGGCACCAGCATGGACGGCGCGGACGGCGTGCTGGTCGATTTCTCGGGGCCACGGCCCGCGGTGCTGGCGGCGGCTTTCCAGCCCTTCCCGGCCGAGCTGCGCGACGCGTTCAGCGCGCTGCAGCAGCCCGGCGACGATGAAATCCACCGCGAGGCGCTGGCCGCCAATGGGCTGGCGCGCGTCTATGCGGCTTGCGTGGCAACCCTGCTGCGCGATGCCGGGCAGGCGCCGGACGCCATCGCGGCGATCGGTGCGCACGGCCAGACCGTGCGCCATCGGCCCGGCTTGTACGACGGCATCGGCTATACCCGCCAGAGCCAGCAACCCGCGCTGCTGGCAGAGTTGACGGGCATCGACGTGGTGGCGGATTTCCGCAGCCGCGACGTGGCGGCTGGCGGCCAGGGCGCCCCCTTGGTACCGGCAGTGCACCTGGCGCTGTTCGGCGACGCCGCCCAGACGCGGGTGGCCTGCAATATCGGCGGGATCTCCAATATCAGCGTGCTGCCCGCCGCCAGCGAAGGCGGTGCGGCGCGGCCGGTCACCGGCTTCGACTGCGGCCCGGGCAACGTGCTGCTCGACTACTGGATCGACCGGCATCACGGCCTGGCCTACGACGCCGACGGCGCCTGGGGCGCCAGCGGCAAGGTCGACCAGGCGCTGCTGGCGCGCCTGCTGGCCGAGCCTTATTTCAGCGTGGCCCCGCCCAAAAGCACGGGCCGCGACCTGTTCCATCCCGCCTGGCTGGAGAATCATCTTTCCCAGCACGGCACGGCACTCGATCCCGCCGACGTGCAGGCCACGCTGGCCGCGCTGACCGCCGGGGCCATCGCCCGCGATGTCAAGCAGCACGCGCCCGACGCGGCGCGGCTGATCGTGTGCGGCGGCGGCGCCCGCAACCGGCTGGTGATGGCGTTGCTGGCGCAGGCACTGCCCGCTGTCGCGGTACAAAGCTCGGACGAACTGGGCGTTCCCGTATCGCAGGTGGAGGGCATCGCTTTTGCCTGGCTGGCGCGGCAGATGCTGCGCAGGGCGCCGGGCAATGTGCCTACCGTCACTGGCGCGGCCGGCCCGCGTGTCCTGGGCGCGCTCTACCCCCGATAGCAAGATAGCAACACCGGGCCACCCTCACGCCGGCTCGGCGTGGCCTGCCTCGCAAACCCACTGGATAAACGCTTGCGCAACGGGCGAAGGCCGCATGGCTGGCGAACGCGCCAGCACCACGCGCTGCGGCGTCACGGCCTCGCGCAGCGGCAAGCAAACGATGGGCTGCCCGTCATAGCTGTGATCGCCCGCCGGGCGCGTGCATGACAGCGCCACGCCATAGCCGTGCGCCACCAGGCCGCGCTGCATCTCGAAGGTCTGCGTGTACTGGTGCAGTTGCGGGCGCAAGCCATGCGCCCAGAACAGCGAGAGGAAGTACTCACGTGTTTGCGCAATATCCTCCAGGATCAGCCGTTCGCCAGCCAGGTCTTGCAGGCTCACGCTTGGCTGCACGGCCAGCGCATGACCGGCGTGCAGCAGCGCGTAGGGTGCAAGCCGGGCAAGTACCCAGCGCGCAATGCGCTGGTCGAAGCCGAGGTCGTAGGTCAGCGCCAGCTCCGCCTTGCCGGCAGCGAGCGTGCGATGGACCGTGGCCAGGTCGGCCTCGAACAGCGTCACAGCAACATGCGGATGCAGGCGCCGGAAGCCGGCCAGCAGCCGCGGTGCGTAGTAGGCGCCGAGATCCTGGAAACACGTCAGCGACAGTTGCCCGCTAAGGCCGCGCGCCTGCGCCTGGTCCACGCCATCGGTTGCCAGGCCGGCGGCCAGCGCCAGGATGTCGCGGGCGCGGCCCAGCAGGCGCTGGCCAGCCGGCGTCAGCTCCAGACCGCGGCTGACCTGGCGGCGAAACAGGGTCTCGCCCAGCGTTTCCTCGAGCTGCGCCACGGCCTGCGACACGGAAGGCTGCGATACGTGGCGCGCGCGGGCAGCCGCGCTGATGCTGCCGTGCTCGGCGGCCGCGACAAAGTACTCGAGCTGGCGGAAGGAGAATCCAATCATGATTTCCTATACTACAGCATAGGAAATATATTCTTTTCCTATTGCCACCCTGCCCCGATACTTGTCCCAAGCCAGCCACCCATGGGACTCTCATGCACATCACCGCAGCCGAAATCGAGACCTACCAGCGCGACGGCGCCCTGGTATTGCGCGGCGCTTTCACCGATTGGGTGACACCGCTGCGCGAAGGATTCGAGCAGAATCTCGCGAAGCCGGGCCCGTTTGCCATCGAAAACGTCGGCAGCGGTGAGCGTGGCCGCTTTTTCGAGGACTACTGCAACTGGGAGCGCATTCAGCCGTTCGCCGACTTCATCCGGCGCTCACCGGCCGCGGCCATCGCCGGCCACATCATGCAGGCTGAGGCCGTCCAGGTGTTCCACGAGCACATCCTGGTCAAGGAACCGGGCACGGCAAAGCCCACACCGTGGCACCAGGACCTGCCCTACTACTGCGTGGATGGCTTGCAGACCGCGAGCTACTGGATCCCGCTGGACCCGGTCACCACCGCCAATACCTTGCGTGTGGTGCTCGGCTCGCACCGCTGGCCCAAACTGGTCAGGCCCAAGCGCTGGGCCAGCAATGAGAATTTCTATGCTGGCAGCGACCAGTTCATGGAAATGCCGGATGTGGACGACGGCAGCCACACAATCCTGATACCGGAGCTGGAGCCGGGCGATGCCGTGGTGTTCGACTTCCGCACGGTACATGGTGCCGCAGGCAATACCGGCACGGGACGGCGCCGCGCCTTCTCGGCACGCTTCCTGGGCGACGACGTGCGCTATCTGGAGCGGCCTGGCCGCACCTCGCCGCCCTTCCCCGGAATCAGCCTGGCCAACGGCGAACGGATGCGCGAGGACTGGTTCCCGGTGGTCTGGCGCCGGGAGGCATAAACAATAAAAAAGCGCACCGAAGTGCGCTTTTTTATTGCCGCGAAAACCTGTCGGAAGCCGCGGCGCTCTTGCGAGCCTTATACCGAGAACGAAGAGCCGCAACCGCAGGTGGTGCTTGCGTTGGGGTTCTTGATCACGAACTGTGCGCCGTTGATGTCTTCCTTGTAATCGATCTCGGCGCCCACCAGATACTGGTAGCTCATCGAGTCGATCAACAGCGTGACGCCATTCTTGTCCAGCGTGGTGTCGTCCTCGTTCACCTCTTCGTCGAAGGTGAAGCCATACTGGAAGCCGGAACAGCCGCCGCCCTGCACGAACACGCGCAGTTTCAGATCGGCATTGCCCTCTTCCTCGATCAACTGCTTGACCTTGTCGGCAGCGCTGTCAGTAAAGACGAACGGGGCCGGCATGTCCTCGGTAACGGGTGCCTCTGCGACTGCGTTCATGGGGTTCTCCTATGTAGATACGCCTGTATTTTAAGCGCTCCGGGAAGATCGTGCCGAAACCCCGTGAATTCAAGGGGTTCTGTTGATGCAACCAGGCCGCGGGTGCCGTATCAGGCGGATTCTTGCACGCCGGATGCCAGAACCAGGTTGGGCAGTGCCTTGGGTTGCGCATTGCCGAGCGGCACGAGGCGGCCTTCCACCAAGGCCCCCTGGTGCATTTCCAGCGCGGCGTAGTGCACCTCGCCCTGCACGCGGGCGTGCGGTTGCAGCTCCAGCAGTTCGGTCGCGTACACTGGCCCGGTAACGGTGCCGTTGAGAATCAGGTGCCCGACCCGGACTTCGCCCTCAACCACGCCTTTTTCGCTGATGACCAGCATGCTCGCCTGGTCGGCGGCCGCCGTCACGTTGCCGCGTACCCGGCCATCCAGGCGCAGGCCACCCGAAAACGTCAGGTCGCCCTGGATCACGCTGTGCTGGCCGATCAGGGTATCGATCGACAAGCCTTTCTTCTTGGAAAACAACATAGGTCCCTTTTTTCGTTGCTGGCCCAGCGCACCCTTACGGCATGGCCGTCTGGGTCGCGCGCAACTGACCGTTTTGCAAAATTCGTACCGTGACCGCCCGCACCGTGGCGCCGGCAGGCAGCGCAAAGGCACTTTCGATCCGCTGGTAGTGCGTGACCCGCAGGCCAGGCAACGAACCGGCGCCATCCTCCGGCAGGCTCAAGGTGACCGGCTTGCCATCCCGCATCAGCGAAACGACCAACTGTAACTCACCGCGGAACTCGGGCAAGGATGAAAAAGCCTTGGATCCACCCTGCATTATCAGCAATCGATAGTGCATCTTCAGTGGGTCGGCTTCATCAAGACCCACGCGAAAACTCCGCACATGGATGCCGGACGTATTACCGCTGGCCGGGAGCAGGCCCTCAAAAAATGCCAGGTCTTCCTTGAGTTGGGCGACCTCGCCTTCCGCCGTCTTCAGCTGCCCGGTCAGCACCTCCTGGGCGCTGCGGGCCATCTGCAACTGCGCCTCGGCGGTGTTGGCCACCGCCTGCAAGCGTTCGTGCTGAGCCGTCACGGCCGCCAACTGCTCGCGCAGCGCCTTGCTCTCCGCCGTCATATCCGGCGCGCCAGCCAGCTGCCGGCCAGCGTCGTACGCCCAACGCGCAGCGACCACCACCACCACGAGCACGACGACGAGCGCCGCGGCGGCGCCCAGCACACGCAGCGGCCACGGCAGATGCGAACGCACCGCCAGGCTCCCGGATAGCGAGCCCCGGCGCGGGCGCAGCACACGATACTTCATGCGCTGCGGGCTCGCGGCACCGGCAGGCGGGCGCAGTGCGGGTCGGCAGGCCTTCGCATCCAATGCATCATGGTCGGGTTCTCCGGGCGGCAAGAGCAGGGATTGTATCCGGGGAGATGCAAAGTATTTGTAAAACGTGGTGATAGCCTGCCGTTGCACGCCATTGCGCCCGCCTTCACCAGCGCGCGGCAAAAAAAAACCGCACGGCGAACCGTGCGGTTTTTTCTGAACGGCCAGATCCGGTTGAACCGGACCTGCCGAACACACATTAACGCTTCGAGAATTGCTTCCGACGACGCGCCTTGTGGAAACCGACCTTCTTACGTTCCACTTCACGCGCATCGCGCGTGACGAAACCGGCCTTGGACAGCGACGGCTTCAGGGTGGCATCGTAGTCGATCAGTGCACGGGTGATGCCGTGGCGCACTGCGCCGGCTTGACCCGTTTCACCGCCGCCAGTGACGTTGACCTTGATGTCGAAGGTCTGTGCGTTGGCAGTCAGTTCGAGCGGCTGGCGCACGATCATCAGCGAGGTTTCGCGAGCGAAATACTCATTGATGGGCTTGCCATTGACGATGATATCGCCCTTGCCCGACTTGATGAAGACCCGAGCCACTGCGCTCTTGCGGCGGCCAGTACCGTAATTCCAATTTCCGATCATGGATGGCCCCCTTAGATTTCCAGCGCTTTAGGCTGCTGCGCTTCATGCGGATGCTCGGCTTCGGCGTAAACCTTCAGCTTCTTGATCATCGCATAGCCCAGCGGGCCCTTCGGCAACATGCCCTTCACAGCTTTTTCCAGGGCGCGGCCCGGGAAACGTTGCTGCATCTTACCGAACGTCGTTTCGTAAATGCCGCCCGGGTAACCCGAGTGACGATAGTACTTCTTGTCGGTTTCTTTGGTACCCGTGACACGCAGCTTGCCTGCGTTGACGATGATGATGTAATCACCCGTGTCGACGTGCGGAGTAAATTCCGGCTTGTGCTTGCCGCGCAGTCGGCGTGCCACTTCGCTGGCAACACGGCCGAGGACTTTGTCCGTCGCGTCAATCACGTACCAGTCGCGCTTAACCTCTGCAGGCTTTGCGGAAAAGGTCTTCATGATTTTTCCTGAGACTTGTAGAACCTGCCCGAAACATTGACTTTACGTCGTCGGCCGACCCTTAGGATCTGACCTTCCTGCTTGTATGTGCAGGCTCTCCCTGAATTCCTTCCCGCGGGCATGACGGAAAAGCCTACGAGTATACTGCGGACTGCGACCCGAGCACAAGGAAAGTTAGGGAAGAACGCCAAGATGGCGCCTCTCCGTGGGCTGTTCGCCATCCAGAATGCCAGCGAACAGCATAGAAGCAACCCATGAGGCACTTATAGCGGGATGCGCTTCGGGCCTGGCGGGCGCAGAATAAAAAAAACCCAAGCTATTGAGCTTGGGTTTGAATCCACCAAAGGAGGAGGGTGGAGGAGACACTGGGAGACCGACGGGGCTGGATCGTGGTGCGGGCCGGCGAATGTGGCTGAAACCATCCGATTCGCTTTCGCACTCTGCGCCGTGTTGTGCGCCGTCGTTCAATGATTCAAATTATACATGAGCGCCCTCTCAGCGCAAGGAAATTTGCAGTGCGAAATGACATTCCGCATTGTAAAAAATCATCAAGAGGCACAGGACGATTTTTTATACAATAAAATCAATAACTTAAGAATTTCTCGCGCTGTCACGGCACTGTCATCTTAGAAGAAAGCTTCAGTTTCCGGAAAAAATGTCGAATTACGGCGCTTCCAGACAAGTGGCCTATACTCAAAAAGCAAGCTTTGAAATCGCGTGTTCTTGATCGAATACGCACTCACTAGAACGCAGGATCGAACAAAATGGAATGCAAAGTAACTTGGATGGGCACCGACGGCATGAGCTTCGTGGCCGAGACGGGCAGTGGCCATATCGTGGCGATGGACGGTGCACCCGAGGGCGGCGGCCACAACCTGGCCCCGCGTCCGATGGAAATGGTCCTGCTGGGCACCGGCGGCTGCACCGCCTATGACGTGGTGCTGATCCTGAAGAAGAGCCGGCAGGATGTGCGCGGCTGCAGCGTGAAGCTGCACGCGGAGCGCGCCAGCGAAGACCCGAAGGTCTTCACCAAGATCAATTTCCATTTCACGGTGAGCGGGCGCAACCTGAACCCCGGCGCGGTCGAGCGTGCCATCCACCTGTCGCACGACAAGTATTGCTCGGCCTCGATCATGCTGGCCAAGACGGCGGAAATCACGCACACGATGGAAATTGTAGAGGTGTAGGCGCCTGGCGCCTGGCGCCTGGCCAGCCCGGGGAGCCGGCGGTGGCGCCCCCATTGGGATGGGTGCGCGCCACACGAAAGAATCAGAAGCAAAGCAGGCCGATAAGCCGGATTCTGTGCGCGCCGGCTTCCTTGCGGTTGCCGGCACGTGACAATCATTCCTCTAGGCCGGTCGTTACCGACCGGCTCAAGCTCCCTACCCGCAGGCTCAGCGGGCCGCCTCAATGCCTGCCTATTTGGGATTGCTCCAGGTGGAGGTTACCGCGTTTCACCCTTCCCATCGGGCGAACCCGATGGCAAGACTCGTCTCTGTGGCCCTATTCCGCACGTTGCCGTGGATGGCTATTAGCCAACACCCTGCCCTATGGAGTCCGGACTTTCCTCCCCTTGCACCACGAGGGTGCAAGCAGCGATTGTCTGGCCTGCTTTGCGGCCCGCAGTCTAACACCGTTTGGCCGCGAACCGGCCACCCTCATGCGGCCTGCGCGCGGCGCCCGCGACGAAACACCGTGGTATCCGCGTAGTAGGCCGGATCGCGATTGGCTTCGCACCAGCCGGGAATGCCCAGCACCGGCAACGGCGCAAAGCGGCCGCTGTGCAATTCGGCCGCTTCGAGCGAGGCGCACACGGAATCGTCGAGCGAGCCGGGCAGCGCAGCGCCTGCAGCCGGCGGGACGGCCAGTGGCCACGCATGCGCGGTCAGGGCCTTATAGGGCCGCACCAGCTTCTCCAGCAGAGCGTGGCCGAAGGGCACCACGCTACAGCGGGCGGTGCTGTCACGGCTGCCGGCATGCTCGCTACCGTCCCAGACATCCCGCCGCGCCACGAACAGGTGCTCCCAGCCAAAACCGCGCAAAACGGACTCCAGGCCACTGTCGGCACTCAGGAACAGGATGGCGTTCTCGTCGAACAAGGTCGCGGCATCGCGCAGGCTGCCACGGCGGCCCTGCACGCCTGCCACCGCGATGGTGTGGGCCTGCAGCCGGTTCAGCACGCGTTTGGCACGGGGAAAATGCAGCCAGATGAGCGCATTGAAGAAATCGTGCAGGTTGTCGCGCGTCGGCACGGCGCCGGTGGCATAAATATGTGCCTCGTAGGCCGTGCCGGCGGGCAATTCGGCTTGCGCAACGAAACGCAGCGGCACGCCGCGAGCATTGCGCAGCGCGCGCTGCGCGGCCACTTCGCTGAGGACGGCGCGCAGGTCGGCGCCAGCTTGCAACGCGCTGACCAGCGCCGAGCCGATGGTGGCAAACGGCCGGAACCACGGCTGCGCCCAGTCGATCTGCGCCACCGCGGCGACCAGCGCCAGCCCGGCTGCGGCGTCGGCATCCCGTGACGCCGCAGCCGGCCGGACCTGGCTTTCTGCTTGCACTGCCGCTTCCGCCTCCGCTTCGCCAGCGCGGCTTAGCGGGCCTTCCAATGCAGCGTCTCGCCGCCGCGCAGCGGCACCAGCGTGGTATCGCCATACGGCAGCTCGGCCGGCAGCTCCCACGCCTCGCGGACCAGGGTGAGCGTGCCGCTATTACGCGGCAGGCTGTAGAACGCCGGGCCGTTGAAGCTGGCGAAGGCTTCCAGCTTGTCCAGCGCACCGGCGGCTTCGAAAGCCTCGGCGTAGAGCTCCATGGCGTGCAGCCCGGTATAGCAGCCGGCGCAACCGCAGGCATGCTCCTTCAGCCCGCGCGCGTGCGGCGCGCTGTCAGTGCCAAGGAAGAAGCGCTCGCTGCCAGACACGGCCGCGGCCACCAGGGCTTCGCGGTGGGTCTCGCGTTTGAGCACCGGCAGGCAGTAATAGTGCGGGCGGATGCCGCCGGTGAAGATGGCGTTGCGGTTGTACAGCAGGTGATGCGCAGTGATGGTGGCGGCGACCGGGCCTTCGGCGTCGCGCACGTACTCGGCCGCATCCTTCGTGGTGATGTGCTCGAACACCACCTTGAGCGCCGGGAAATCGCGGCGCAGCGGCGTCATGACCTTGTCGATGAAGACGGCTTCGCGGTCGAAGATGTCGATCGCCGGATCGGTCACTTCGCCGTGCACCAGCAGCGGCAGGCCCACGCGCTGCATGGCTTCCAGGGCTGCCGCGCAGTGACGCAGGTCGGTCACGCCGGCATCGCTGTTGGTAGTGGCGCCGGCCGGATACAGCTTGACCCCGTGCACGAAGCCGCTGGCCTTGGCCGCAACGATCTCCTCGGCGGTGGTCTTGTCGGTCAGGTACAGCGTCATCAGCGGCTCGAACGCCATGCCGGCCGGCAGTGCGGCCAGGATGCGGTCGCGGTAGGCCGCGGCCTGCGCCACCGTGGTCACGGGCGGCTTCAGGTTGGGCATGATGATGGCGCGGGCGAACTGGCGGGCGGTATCAGGCAGGACGGCGGCGAGGGCGATGCCGTCGCGCAGGTGCAGGTGCCAGTCGTCCGGGCGGGTAATGGTGAGAGTCTGGGTCATGGCTTTCGTGGGCCGGCCGGCAGTCACGGCTGGCGCTTATCAGGGATTACAGAATCAGGATGGCGCGGTAGTCATTCACATTGGTCCGCGTGGGGCCCGTCACCACGAGGTCGCCGGCGGCATCGAAGAAGCCCCAGGCATCATGCGCGTCGAGCCGGGCGCGCGCCGGCGCACCGGCAGCCTGCGCACGCGCGAGCGTGGACGGGTCCAGCAACGCGCCGGCATTGTCCTCCGAGCCGTCGATGCCGTCGGTGTCCGCCGCGATGGCGTACACATTATCAACGCCATCCAGCTCCAGGGCGAGCGACAGCAGGAACTCCGAGCACCGTCCGCCACGGGGCTTTCCAGCCGCCCCGCCACCGCCCTGCGGCAACGTGACGGTGCATTCACCACCGGAAATCAGCACCACGGGCACCGCGAATGGCGCATTGTACGCGCGTATCTCGCGCACCAGCGCCGCGTAGACCCGGGCAACTTCCTGCGCCTCGCCAGTCACCGTGTCGCCCAGCACCACCGGCTGGATGCCGCGCGCGCGGAAGTGATCCGCTGCTGCCACCAGGCTGCCGTGCGCGGTAGCGATCACACGATTCTCAACCCGCGCGAACAGCGGATCGCCGGGCTTGGGCGTTTCCGCCACTTCGCCGCGCGCACCGCGCTCCAGGTAAGCCTGCACCACCGGCGGGACCACCGCACCGTAGCGGTGCAGGACCGCCAGGGCATCGGCGTAGGTACTGGCGTCGGGCACGGTGGGACCGGAGGCGATGGCGCTGGGGTCATCCCCGGCCACGTCCGACACGATCAGCGTGGTCACCGGTGCGCGGCAAGCCTGGGCGAGGTGCCCGCCCTGGATGCGCGACAAGTGCTTGCGCACGATATTCATGTCCGTGATGGGAGCGCCGCAGCGCAGCAGCGCCTGCGTGGTGGCCTTGAGGTCCGCCATGGCGATGCCGTCGGCCGGCAGCGACAGCAGGCTGGAGCCGCCGCCGGACACCAGCACGATCAGCCTGTCATCCGGCCCGAGCTCGCCCGCCCGCGCCAGGATCTCGGCCGCGGCACGCTCGCCAGCCTCGTCCGGCACCGGGTGGCCGGCCTCTATCACGCGCACGTGTTCGGTCGGCAGGCCGTGGGCGTAGCGCGTCACCACCAGGCCGTCGAGCTGCACCGTGCTGCTCCGGCTGGCATACGCCCGCTCCACGGCCAGCGCCATCGAGGCCGCAGCCTTGCCAGCGCCTACCACCAGGGTACGCCCGCCAGCCTGGGGCGGCGGCAGGTGGTCCGCCACGATGCGCAGTGGGTCCGCTGCCGCCACCGCGGCATGAAAGCTATCCAGCAGCAAGGCGCGCGCGTCGGCCGCGGTGGCCGGCAAAGGTTGGGCGGCCTTGCTCACAGCGCGTGCGCGATGGCTTGGCCCAGGTCCGCCGTGCCGGCCTTGCCGCCAATGTCGCGGGTCAGCGGGGCATGTTCCGGCCCGGCCGACAGCACCTTCTCGATGGCACCCAGCACGGCCGCGCCGGCTTCCGGCTGGCCCAGGTGCTCCAGCATCATGGCACCGCACCAGATCTGGCCGATCGGGTTGGCCACGCCGCGCCCGGCGATGTCCGGCGCGGAGCCGTGCACGGGCTCGAACAGGCTGGGGAAGGTGCGGTCCGGATTGATATTGCCCGAGGGCGCGATGCCGATGGTGCCGGTGCAGGCCGGGCCCAGGTCGGACAGGATGTCGCCGAACAGGTTGCTGGCGACCACCACGTCGAACCAGTCCGGATGCTGGACGAAGTGCGCGGTGAGGATGTCGATGTGGTACTTGCCAACCTTCACGCCGGGGTAGTTGGTAGCCATGGCCTCCACCCGCTCGTCCCAGTACGGCATGGTGATGGAGATGCCGTTGGACTTGGTGGCCGAGGTCAGATGCCTGGCCGGACGCTTTTGCGCCAACTCGAAGGCGAACTTGAGGATGCGGTCCACGCCCGTGCGCGTCATCACCGTTTCCTGGATCACCACCTCGCGGTCGGTGCCGGGGAACATGCGCCCGCCGATGCTGGAGTACTCGCCCTCGGTGTTCTCGCGCACTACGTAGAAATCGATGTCGCCCGGCTTGCGCGCATTGCCGTCGCGGTCCACCAGCGGGCTGCGGATACCGGGCATCAGCCGCACCGGGCGCAGGTTGACGTATTGGTCGAAGGAGCGCCGGAACTGCAGCAGCGAGCCCCATAGCGAGACGTGGTCGGGCACGGCGTCCGGCCAGCCCACCGCGCCGAAGTAGATGGCGTCGTACTTGACCAGGGTGTCGAACCAGTCGTCCGGCAGCATCTTGCCGTGGCGGGCGTAGTAGTCGCAACTGGAGAAGTCGAAGTGATCGAACTGCATGTCGATGCCGAACCGGCGCGCCGCGGCGTCCATCACGCGCAGGCCCTCAGGCATCACTTCGGTGCCAATGCCATCGCCGGGGATGACTGCGATCTTGTATTTGCTCATGTCTCGAGGGCCCGCTGAATGGTATCGGAATCGGGGGAAAACGCGCTGCGCTTGGCAGATAACCCGGGCAGGCCGGATAATGGAACATTCTATTGCAATCCGGCAGCCTGCTGCCGGTCCGGTGCCCGCCATGTGCCAGCTGCTCGGCATGAACTGCGCCACGCCGACCGACGTGACGTTCTCCTTTACCGGCTTCGCCGCCCGCGGCGGTGTCACGGATCACCATGCCGATGGCTTTGGCGTGGCGTTCTTCGAGGACAAGGCCTGCCGCCTGTTCATCGACAACCAGTCCGCCGGCACCTCGCCCGTGGCTGAGCTGGTCAAGCGCTACCCGATCAAGTCCAAGAACGTCATTTCCCATATCCGCAAGGCGACCCAGGGCACGGTGCGGCTGGAAAACTGCCATCCCTTCATGCGCGAGCTGTGGGGGCGGCACTGGATCTTCGCCCACAACGGCGACCTGAAGGACTTCTCGCCGTTCCTCTCGGGGGTCTACCAGCCGGTCGGCGACACCGATAGTGAGCTCGCCTTCTGCACGCTGATGCAGGGGCTGCGCAAGCGCTTCCCCGGCTCGCAGCCGCCGCTCAACGAGCTGTGCCACGCGCTGGCGGACATCACGCGCGAGATCACGCAGCACGGCGTGTTCAACTACCTGCTGTCCAATGGACAGGCGTTGTTCTCCCACTGCTCCACGCGCCTGTACTACATCGTGCGCCAGTGGCCGTTCTCCACCGCCCACCTGATCGATGCCGATCTGTCGATCGACTTCGCCCAGGTCACCACGCCCGACGACCGCGTGGCGGTGATCGCCACCGCGCCACTGACCGACAACGAAACCTGGACCGCCTTCGCGCCCGGCGAGCTGATGATGTTCGAGGAAGGCCGCTCGGTGATGACGCTGACGGTGCCCATCCCGCCGGAAGTCCAGGCCAAGAACGCAGCCAACAGCGCCTGCACCTAAGAGGCCATTTCCAAAAGATGCTGGCGTCGTTGCGCGGCCTTGGCCGATCCACTTGTACTGTCTGCGGCCGCGCGCCTAGCCAGAACCGCTTCGCTTCATTTTGAAGCGGCCTCCAAGCCTGCGGCAGCGCCACGCGCCAAACAAAAAGGGACGCCTCGGCGTCCCTTTTTGCATCCTGCCTGCCACCCATCAGCGCGGCGGGGCGGCGGCCCGCATCAGTGATGCAGGATCTTCGACAGGAACTGCCTGGCCCGCTCGGAGCGCGCTTCGATATTGCCGAAGAACTCTTCCTTGGCGCAGTCCTCGACGATCTTGCCCTGGTCCATGAAGATCACGCGGTTGGCGACCTTGCGCGCGAAGCCCATTTCGTGGGTCACGCACATCATGGTCATGCCTTCCTGCGCCAGCTGCACCATCACGTCCAGCACTTCGTTGACCATCTCCGGGTCCAGCGCCGAGGTCGGCTCGTCGAACAGCATGCAGATCGGGTCCATCGACAGCGCGCGGGCAATTGCCACGCGCTGCTGCTGGCCGCCCGACAGCTGGCCCGGGAACTTGGCCGCCTGGGCTTTGAGGCCCACGCGATCCAGGTACTTCAGGCCCTTCGCCGTTGCCTCGTCCTTCGAGCGGCCGAGCACCTTCATCTGGGCGATGGTCAGGTTCTCGGTGATCGACAGGTGGGGGAACAGCTCGAAGTTCTGGAACACCATGCCCACGCGCGAACGCAGCTTGGGCAGGTTGGTCTTGGGCGAGCCCACCGAGGTGCCGTCCACCGTGATGTCGCCCTTCTGGAAGGGTTCCAGCGCGTTGACGGTCTTGATCAGCGTCGACTTGCCCGAGCCCGAGGGGCCGCACACCACCACAACTTCGCCCTTGGCGACCTTGGTGGTGCAATCGGTCAGCACCTGGAAGGCGCCATACCACTTGGAGACGTTATTGATTTCAATCATACGGCCACCTTTTTCTGGTAACGCTTGACCAGCAGCGATGCGGAGAAACAGATAATGAAATACACCAGCCCGGCGAACAGCAGCATCTCCACGATGCGGCCGTCACGCTCGCCAATGCCGTAGGCCTGGCCAAAGAAGTCCGCCAGCGCGCTCACGTAGACCAGCGACGTGTCCTGGAACAGGATGATGCCTTGGGTGAGCAGCAGCGGCACCATGTTGCGGAAGGCCTGCGGCAGGATCACCAGCCGCATCGACTGCCCGTAGGTCATGCCCATGGCCTGCGCGGCGAACATCTGCCCGCGCGACACGCTCTGGATACCCGCGCGGATGATCTCGGAATAGTACGCCGCCTCGAACAAGGCAAAGGCAATCAGCGCCGAGGTCATGCGCAGGTCGGATGCCTGCGACAGGTTGAACGCCTTTTGCAGCAGCTGCGGGATGATCAGGAAGAACCACAACAGCACCATCACCAGCGGAATCGACCGGAAGATGGTGACGTAGCCCTGCGCGAACCAGTTCAGCGGCTTGACGGAGGACAGCCGCATCATCGCCAGGATGGTGCCCCAGACGATGCCGACCACCACCGCGGTGACGGTGATCTTGAGCGAGACCAGCATCCCCTCGCCCAGCACGTCCAGCGTGGTCGCGTTGATCGAGCTGAAATCGAATGTATATGCCATGACGGGTCCTCTTACTTGCTGCCGATGAAGCCGGGCACGCGGGTGCGTCCTTCAACCCAGCGCATGAGCAGCATCACGACGATATTGATCAGCGCGTACATCAGCGTCACCGCGATGAAGGACTCATACGGGCGGGCCGTGTAGTCCACCAGCTGGCGCCCCTGCGCCGCCAGTTCCAGCAAGCCGATGGTCGACGCCACCGCGGAGTTCTTGAAGATGTTCAGGAACTCGGAGGTCAGCGGCGGCACGATGACGCGGAACGACATCGGCAACAGCACGTAGCGGTAAGTCTGCGCGAGCGTGAAGCCCATCGCCAGGCCGGCATTCCTCTGGCCGGGCGGCAGCGAGTTGATCCCCGAGCGCACCTGCTCGCAAACCCGGGCCGCGGTAAAGGTGCCCAGGCAGAACATGGCCGCCAGGAACTGCTGGGCGAAGGGGTTCATCTGCTTGATGGTCTCGCCGCCGGGCAACAGCTCGGGCATGACGAAATACCAGATGAACAACTGCACCAGCAGCGGAATATTACGGAAGATCTCGACGTAGGTGGCAGCCAGGCCGGACAGCCACTTGTTGGGCACCGTGCGCAGTACGCCGAGCACGGAACCGATGATGAGGGCGATGATCCACGACGAGAGCCCGAGTGCAATGGTGACCTTCAGGCCGGAAATCATCCAGTCCAGGTAGGTCTCGTTCTGGGCCGCTTGTTCGAGGAATACACCCCAATGCCAGCTGTAGTTCATGATGTGTCCTCAAAAAGAAACGGAAGGACATGCCTTCCGTTTCACACAACCGGAATCCCAGTATCAGTCGAGTGCCTTGTCGTTCGGCGTCTTGAACAGTGCCTTCATGTCTTCCGACAGCGGGAAGTCCAGGTTCAGGCCCTTGGGCGGGACCGGCTGCTGGAACCACTTGGTGTACAGCGTATTGATCGAGCCATCCTTCATCATGCCGGTGATGACGTGGTCGGCCAGCTTCTTGAACGGCGCATCGTCCTTGCGGATCATGCAGCCATACGACTCGCGCGATTGCGCCTTGCCAACCACGATCCAGTCGGCCGGGTTCTTGGCCTTGGCGCGCTCACCGTACAGCAGTGCGTCGTCCATCATGAAGGCGACGGCGCGGCCCGATTCCAGCGTCAGGAACGACTGGCCATGGTCCTTGGTGCTGATGATGTTCATGCCCAGTTTCTGGTCATCGTTCATCTTGCGCAGCAGGCGTTCCGAGGTGGTGCCGGCGGTCGTCACCACGTTCTTGCCCTTGAGGTCGGCCCAGTCCTTGATGCCGCCATCCTTCTTCACCATGATGCGGGTGCCGATGATGAAGATGCTGGTGGTAAACGAGGCTTGCTTCTGGCGCTCGAGGTTGTTGGTGGTGGAGCCGCACTCGATGTCGATGGTGCCGTTCTGCAGCAGCGTGATGCGGTTCTGCGAGGTGATCGGGATTTCCTTGACCTGCAGGTTCGGCAGCTTCAGCTGGTCCTTGATCGCTTCCACGATCTTGACATTGACATCGTAGGAATAACCGACCTGGCGCACGCCGCCCAGGTTGTAGTTGAACGGAATCGACGATTCACGAACGCCAAGCGTAATCACACCGGTGTCTTTGATCTTCTGCAGCGTGCCCGTCAGTTGCTCGGCAGCTTGCGCGGTACCGCACAGCACGCCAGCAGCAATCATCAGGGAAGCCAACTTGGCAACATTCATAACATCTCCTTGACCATGAAGAGAAAGGCGGGACTCTAACAAAAAACCACCCGCCGACGAAATAGTATTGCGCAGGCAAGCACTCAAGACAACGGGTTTTTCCCCTAACAGCGCCATTTAAAGCATGGTTTGCAAGGCAAATGAGGCATGCCTCCACTGCCGTGAAGCCGTTGCGCCAACGCGTCGGGCCGGCCTTGCCGCAAGGCCTCGCCAGCACGGACGCCCCCCTCGTGCGTGGGGGCAGCGAGCGCATACGACAACGCGGCTGCCGGGAAGCCCGGCAGCCGCGTTACCAATCCTGGATGGGCTTGTTGCGCCGCAGCATCGCCAGGTAGCAACGCCGCGGCGCCAAGCCGCGTCAGGTATCAGGGATAGAGACCACGCATTTCGCGCGCCTGAAGAATCCGCGTGCACGCCACGATGAAGGCGGCCGTGCGCAAGGTAACCTTATTGTCCTGAGCGACCTGCCAGATCGCCCGGAATGCCTCTTGCATGATTCGTACCAGGCGCTGGTTGATTTCCTCTTCGGTCCAGAAGAAGCTGGAAAAATCCTGTACCCATTCGAAATAGGAGACCGTAACGCCGCCAGCATTGGCGATGACGTCGGGCGCCACCAGGATATTGCGCTCGCGCAGGATGTCGTCGGCCTCGGGCGTGGTCGGGCCGTTCGCACCTTCGATGACCATGCGTGCCTTGATGTGGGGCGCGTTCTGGGCTGTGATCTGGCCTTCCAGCGCGGCCGGGATCAGGATTTCGCAATCCACATGCCAGAATTGCTCGGCGGAGATGGTCTCGCCCTGGAAACCTTCGATGGTGCCGCTGTGCGAGGCATATTCCATCATGGCGGGCACGTCCAGGCCAGCCGGGTTGTACAGCGCGGTGCGGTGGTCCTGCACCGCCACCACCTTGGCGCCTGCCTCATGGAACAGCTTGGCGGCCACGGCGCCGACGTTGCCGAAGCCCTGCACGGCAACGCGTGCGCCCTTGATCTCAAGGCCAAGGTTGCGCGCCGCCTCGGAACCCACCACGAACACGCCGCGGCCGGTTGCCTCGCGGCGGCCCAGCGAGCCGCCCAGCGAGATCGGCTTGCCGGTCACCACGCCGGTGGCGGTGCTGCCGGAATTCATCGAATAGGTGTCCATCATCCATGCCATCACCTGTTCATTGGTGTTGACGTCGGGCGCCGGAATGTCCTTGTTGGGTCCGATGATGAAGTTGATTTCGCTGGTATAGCGGCGCGTGACGCGCTCCAGCTCCGAGCGCGAGAGCGTGCGCGGATCGACGCGGATACCGCCCTTGGCGCCGCCGTACGGCACGTTGACCGCGGCGTTCTTGACCGACATCCAGGCCGACAGGGCCATCACTTCCGACAAGGTCACGTCCTGGTGGAAGCGCACGCCGCCCTTGCCCGGGCCGCGCGACATGTTGTGCTGCACGCGATAGCCTTCGAAGTGGGCAATGGTGCCGTTATCCATCTCGATCGGCACGTCCACCACCAGCGCGCGCTTGGGGCGCTTCAGGGTCTCGACCCAGCGGGCCAGCGAGCCCAGGTAAGGCGTGACACGATCGACCTGCTGCAGGTAGATGCCCCAGGGCCCGAGCGCATCGGCGTTCAGGTAGGAAGGCAAGGAGTGGTTCTTGACGGCAGGATTGGACGGCGCTGCGGAAGACATCGTTTGGTTCCGGTGTGAAAGTGCCGCCAGCTTAGGGGAGGCGGCCCCGCCGAAGCCAATGCCGTTTGATTATCCCGTTATGCATGCTTTGCATAACCTTTGACCAAGGCCCCGTGCTGCCCTGTGCCGGCCTTGCCCGCTATGTGGCGGCGTGCCCGGCGCACCAGCTGCGCGCCTTCAGGGTTTCGGCAGTGCGGGCAAGGCCTGCGCCGCCAGCGAAGACCACACGCGTTCCACCAGCTGGCGCTTGTTGCGAACCTGCGCGCTGCGCCGCTCGTTGACGTGTTCGCCCGGCTTCTCCCGGTAAAGCCGGATTTCCATGTCGATCGACAACGGCGCGCCGCGCGCGGCCTCCGCGCGCACCAGCCGGTGCTGGACCAGTTCCTCGCGCACCGCGCTCTCCGGCAGGAAGGCCATGCCATGCCCGGACAGCGCCATCACCTTGAGCGCCTCGGCCATATCGGTCTCGTAGCATTTGTCGAGCTTGAGCGCGTCGGTGGTTTCCGACAGCAGCATGTCGACCATGCGGCCAAGGAAGGCGTTGGGCGTGTAGCTGAGGAAGGGCACCGGCTTCTTGTCCGTGCCCGGCAGCCGGTACAGAGGCTTGCCGGTGGCGTCCGGCACGCTGTATGGCGACAGCCGCTCGGTGCCCAGCACCATCATGTCGTAGTGCGCGGGATCGAGCTGGATGGCCTGGCGCGCATGGTGGTAGACCATCACCAGGTCGCAGCCGCCATCGACCAGCGCCAGCACGGCGTCGTGCACGTTGAGCGCACGCAGCCGGCACGGCAGCGTGCCGATCTCGCGCTCCACCGCCTTGAGCCATTCGGGGAAGAACGTCAGCGACAGCGTGTGCGGCACCGCGAATTCCAGCACCTGGGCGTTGGCCGAACGCTGCCCCCGCATCAGCGCGCGGGTCTCGCTGACCTGCGCCAGCATGGCCAGGGCCTGCTCGTAGAACACCTTGCCCGCCGGCGTCAGGCTGGTGGGATAGCTGGAGCGGTCGATCAGCTCCGTGCCCACCCAGGACTCCAGCGACTGGATCCGGCGCGAGAACGCGGGCTGCGTCACATGACGCTGCTCGGCCGAGCGCGAGAAGCTGTGCGTCTCGGCCAGGCTGACGAAGTCTTCAAGCCACTTGATTTCCATGAGGCGGCATTATCCACCGGCTTCCTGCGGTTTCGCCACCACCAGGAATAATATTCTATTCATTTTATTTTTATTAGAATGTAACTACACTTACATCCAGATTTGCACGACAAGACGCACGTGCTTGCTACGGGACGGACGCTATGATGGTCTCAAACCAACAAGGAGCCCTTCATGGCCACCCAGCAAGCCGCCGTTACCGATATTGCCCGCCACGCACGTAGCGCCGGCGTCCTTGGCACCCTCGACGCGGCCAGCGGCCAGCCGGATCTCTTTGCCCCGCTGTCCGACGGCATGTCGTCCGCCTTTGCCGCCAGCGCGCGCATGGTGGCGCAAGGCATCGAAGCCTGCCTGCCGGATGCCGCCACGCTGCTGGCGCTGCTGCCGGAATCGCTGCGCGAAGGCTCGGCCGAGGGCTATGTGCGCCACCTGGTGCACGCCGATCCGCTGGCGCGCTTCTCCGCCATGCTGATTGTCTGGCGGCCGGGGCAGCACAGCCCGGTGCACGGACACCAGACCTGGTGCGCCTACCGGGTGCTGCGCGGCACGCTGCACGAGCGCCACTACCGCTGGGACGCACAAAAGCGGCAGGCGCATCCGTGCGGCGAGATCACGCGCACGGTGGGCGATACCTTCAGCGTGCCGGCTGGGCTGCGCCATATCCATGCGCTCGGCAACGACAGCGACGCGGTGGCCGTGTCCCTGCATATCTATGGGGTGGACCAGGAACACATCTGCAGCGGTGTGAACCTGCTGGTGGACGCGGCCTGAGTCTTGCGGCCGGCGAGCGGCCAGGCACCCGAACGACGCTGCGCGCCAACAGGATTTGCCATGGACCGATACGACCGCCAGATACTTGCCGCTCTCCAGGAAGACGCCACCGTGCCGGTGGCCGAGCTGGGCGAGCGGGTGGGCCTCACCTCCACGCCGTGCTGGCGGCGCGTGCAGAAGCTGGAAGAGAGCGGCGTAATCCGCAAGCGCGTGGCGCTGCTGGACCCCACGCTGCTGAATGTGGGCGTGACGGTATTCGTCTCGGTCCGCACCAGCCAGCACAGCGTCAAATGGCTCACGACCTTTCATGACCTGGTCGCCTCGATCCCCGAGGTGACCGAGTTCTACCGCATGGCTGGGGATACCGATTACCTGCTGCGCGTTGTGGTCCCGGATATCGCGGCCTATGACCGGGTCTACAAGAAGCTGATTCAGGGGGCTGAACTGGCTGATGTTAGTTCTAGTTTTGCTATGGAGCAGATCAAGTATACGACGGCATTGCCTTTGGATTATGCGTGATTGGGGTTGGTCCTGTTTATTTCATCGGCGTTGGTTTTTGGACCCAAGAGCCATACGACATCCCCCTGCGGGGGCTGCCGGTCACTCTTCTTTGCGTCGGCAAAGAAGACTAACGAGAAGAAAGCCGACCCTGCCGGGCGCAGAGCAATAAGGCCTTCGAATATCAGTGATTTCGTCGTACGGCCCGGAGTGTTGGCTGGCGAATCCTACCGACCCAGAGGACATCGCTACTGCATGACCCTATGGTCACGTGGTGGTGCCCCTGATCGCTTTGCTCGGTGAGCGTTCGGCCATCTGCCGTTCGCGGTACGGGGCACCACGATCCTGTCTGCCTTGGTGGTTTCGTGGTTTTGTCTCTGACGGTGGCCGCCCGGCCATTTGATGCCCTGCCGTACCGGCGCGAGCGGCACCTGCTATCCCCCCCCCTCTGGTTTCGTGGTGGGCACCGTGGCCCGGTTCGCGAGGGCCGCGCTCGCACCTCACCGCGCTCGTCCTCCGAGACAAAACCACGAAACCAGCCACACCCGAAACGGCGCAGCCCCTCGCGCCGCGAACGGCAGATGTGGGAATGGTCACCGCACACGAGGTCAGGGGCCTCACGACGTAACCCATGGGTCATGCAGAAACGATGCCCTCTGGGCCGGTAGGATTCGCCAGCCAACACTCCGGGCCATACGACGCAACCACCGAGGCCCACAAGCCCGATTGCTCTGCGCCCTGTACGAGTCAACCACATGGGTAACAAACGAGTTCACTCACATAGGTAACACTTTGAGGGTTAGATAGCCTTTTCTGGCCTGGCGTTCATCGACTTGGCCCAATGCCATTGGGCCGAAGTAGACACGCCACAATCCTTCGCCTATTGCTTCCAGTCCGACCGTTTCGCCATAGAGCAAATGCCCCACATAAATGATCTTGCCAGCCTTGTAGATCAAACCACCACTCGTCACCTTGTGGGGCTCGACGTAGCTCGCATACTCCATTGGCATCAGCCGCTTTGGATACGCTCGGCCTGACTCCACATAGCGGCTCTGCGGTGTGCTCTGGTTCAGCGCTTCATGCGGCCTTTGCTCGTTGTAGAAACGTTGGAACTCGTCCATCCGCCGCTGCTGTGCCCGCAACGTAGTGGCAGGCGGTTGGGCCGTGGCGCGCTTGAGCGTGCCATGCATCCGCTCGTGCCGCCCATTCTGCTCCGGATGCCCGCGGGCTATGCGCTCCGGCATGATCCCCAGCTTCAGCCACCAGATCGACAGCCGCGACAGCCCGCCACAGCCGATGCTCGCAAAGGGCACGCCGTTGTCCGTGCGCAGCCGGTCCGGTAACCCATAGCGGCGAAACAACCGCTCGAACACCGCCTGCGTCGGCACCAGCTGCGTACCGCGCAGGCCCTGGCAGCTCAGCAGATAACGGCTCGCATGATCCATCACCGTCAGCGGATAGCACCACTGCCCATCCCCGGTCAGAAACTGCCCCTTGAAGTCCGCGCTCCACAGCCCGTTGGGCTCGTGCGCCGACCTCAGCACCCCGCCGTGCGGCATCACCCGGCGGCGCACGCGCCGCGAGACAATTCGTCCAGCCTGCTTCAGCACGTTGTAGATGGTCGTGCGCGACGGCACGGCCTCGGCGCCAAAACGCCCTTCCAGCAGCTTCTGGATCTTCTTCGGGCCCTGCTCCAGGCCGCCCTGCGTGCGCAGCTCCAGAATCGCCTGG
The DNA here is from genome assembly GCF_054515855.1 of Cupriavidus sp. PET2-C1. Taxonomy (NCBI): domain Bacteria; kingdom Pseudomonadati; phylum Pseudomonadota; class Betaproteobacteria; order Burkholderiales; family Burkholderiaceae; genus Cupriavidus; species Cupriavidus sp. PET2-C1. The sequence goes on along the minus strand of NZ_CM137259.1, from coordinate 594,584 downwards.
CGAATCCCATCCGGCAACCGCTCCTGGCAATGCCGATTGCGCCCGCGCTCGGCGAGGCCTTCCAGCCCTTCGCTGTCGTACCGTTCTATCCACTTATAGCCGGTCTTCCGGCTAATGCCATAACGCTCGCACAGGGCGCTGACGCTCTCGAGCTGCCGCAGATGATCGGCGATGAACAGAATTCGTTGGTCCATGGGTCTCAGCTCGCTCCAGGGCATGGGCGTCTCCTTCCAGGCTCGCCCATGCAGGGTAGAAAACTGTCACCTATGTGCTTGAACTCAAGTGTCACCTATGTGAGTGAGTCGTACCCCCGGCAGGGTCGGCTTTCTTCTCGTTAGTCTTCTTTGCCGACGCAAAGAAGAGTGACCGGCAGCCCCCGCAGGGGGATGTCGTATGGCCCTTGGGTCCAAAAACCAACACCGCTCAAAGAGAAACAGCGACCAACCCCGCAGAGCGATGTCATATGGCACCTTGGGTACAAAAACCAACGCCGCCCAAACGACCCCCTCTAGCCCTCAATTCACCCCCGATGCGCCCACCCCGTCATCCGCCTCTCCACCACCGCAAAAAGCTCATACATCACCATCGCCATCACGGCGATCACCACCAGCCCTGCAAACGCCAGCGGCATCTTCATCGCCGATCCGGCGGACACCAGCAGATAGCCGATACCCTCATTGGCAGCACTCATCTCCGACACGGTAGTGCCGACGAAAGCCAGCGTGATCGCCACCTTGAGCGACGCAAAGAAGTAAGGCATCGACCGCGGCAGCCCGACCTTGAGCAACACATCGGTGCGCTTTGCACCAAGTACGCGCAGCACATCCTCCAGCTCCGGCTCCAGCGTAGCCAGCCCTGTAGCGATATTGACCATGATCGGGAAGAACGAGATCAGGAAGGCGGTCAGGATCGCCGGGCCGGCGCCAAGCCCGAACCACACCACCAGGATCGGCACGAAGGCCGCCTTCGGCAACGCATTGAACGCCGTCATCAGCGGATACCCGGCGGCGTACGCCAGCTTGGACGAGCCCATCAGCAAACCCAGCACCACGCCCACGATGATGGCAAGGCCAAAGCCGACCATGGTGGTCCAGAAGGTACGCCAGGCGTGGCCGGCAATCACATCCCAGTAGTCGAGCAGCGACGTGACGATCGCGCTGGGGCTGGGCAGGATGAAGTCCGACACATTGAACACAAGGCACGCGCCCTGCCACAGCAGCAGGAAGGTGCCCAGCAGCAGCCACGGCGCCACGCGCTGCACGCGGCGTTGCTGAGCCGCGCTCATCGAGGAAGAGAAAGTGCTCATGGTCAGTGCTGCCGTACGTGGCCGATCTTCTCGCGCAGCGCATGCACGAGGTCGGCAAAGGGTTCGGTATAGGTCAGGTCGAGATCGCGCGGACGCGGCAGGTCGATCTCCTTGCGCGTGAGGATGCGCCCAGGGCGCTGGCTCATCACGTAGACGGTGTCGGCCAGGAACACAGCCTCGCGCAGGTCGTGGGTGACCAGGATCACGTTGAAGCGCTGGGCCTGCCACAGGTCGCGCAGCACGCACCACAGCTCCTCGCGGGTAAAAGCGTCGAGCGCGCCGAAGGGCTCGTCGAGCAGCAGCATGCGCGGCTCATGAATCAGCGCGCGGCAGATCGAGGCACGCTGCTGCATGCCGCCGGAGAGCTGCCACGGGTACTTGTCCTCGTAGCCGGCCAGGCCCACGGTGCGCAGCAGCTCGCGTGCGCGCGCCGTGTACTCCTCGCGCTGCTGGCGCAGTGTGGAGCGGTAGGGCTCGACGATTTCCAGCGGCAGCATGACATTCTGCAACGTGGTGCGCCAAGGCAGCAGCGTCGGCGCCTGGAAGGCCATGCCAACCATCTTGAGCGGGCCGGTGACCTTCTCGCCGGCGATCCTGACCACGCCGCGCGTGGCCGGCTTGAGCCCGGTCGCCAGCTTCATGAAGGTGGACTTGCCGCAGCCGGAAGGCCCGACGATGGCGATGAACTCGCCCGGCTCGACCTGCAGCGAGATGTCCTCGATGGCGAACTCACCCTGGCGGGCAAGCTCGTCGTTATAGGCGAGCCAGACCCGGTTGAACTCGACGAAGGGTTGCGCCGCCGGCTCGTCCGGCAGTTCGGGAGCAAGCGCGGCCCCGGTGCGCAGGGAAGTGGTGCCAAGCGTCATCGCAGCACATCCAGTTCGGCAGCGGACGGCAGGTAGGCATCGGTCCACAGGTTGTCGGGGTTGATGCGGCCCTTGGTGCCGAAGGCGTCGGCCACTTGCGAAGCCATCAGCGACAGGCGCGGCTTGTTGACGCGGCCAAAGCCCTCGGCGCGCGCGTCGGGCGACTTGACCACGCTGTCCAGCGCCATCTTCAGGCGCTTGGTCTCGAGCTTCTCGTCGATGATGCCGTCACGCGCCTTGACCGCCTTGATGCCCTCTTCCGGCTTGGCGATGACGTCCTTGGCCGATTTGGCGAAGGCGCGCAGGAAGGCCTTGACCGCCTCCGGGTTCTTCTTGAGGAAGTCTTCCGAGGCGATCACGGCGTTGCCGTACAGCTTCACGCCGTATTGCGGGTAAGGCAGCACCACGATGTCCTCGTCCTTCACGCCACGCGCATTCAGGTTGAGGATGGAGGTGAAGGAGAAGCCCGTGATGGCGTCGAGGTCGCCGCGCGTGAGCATGGTCTCGCGCAGGGTCGGGTCCATCGCCTGCCAGTTGAAGCTCGATGCCTGCAGGCCGTTGGCCTTGGCGAAGATCGGGAAGGCGCGGCGGCCGGCGTCGAATACCGGTGCGCCGAGCTTCTTGCCGGCCAGGTCGTGCGGGGTCTTGATGCCGGACTTCTTCAGCGCGAGCACGGCGGCGGGCGTGTTGTTGTAGACCATCATCACGGCCACCGGCTTGTTCCTGGCATCCGGGTTGTTGCCGTAGAACTCCATCACCGAGGCCAGGTCGGCAAAGCCCATGTCGTAGGTGCCGGAAGCCACGCGGTTGACCACGTTGCCCGATCCGTTGCCGGCGTCGATCGACACATCGAGCTTCTCGGCCTTGTAGTAGCCCTTCTGCTCGCCCAGCAGGAACAGCGCGGACGGGCCTTCGAAGCGCCAGTCGAGCTGGAAGCGGACCTTGGTCTGGGCGTGCGCCTCGCCGGCAAATTGTGTCGACAGCACCAGGGCAGTGCCCAGCGCCATGCCAAGCTGCAGCCAGCGGCGGCGCGCGGTGGATACGGCAGCGCCGGGCGCGGCATGGGCGGGCTGGGCGCCGGCATGAGCGGCAGTGGCCTCGAACGGGGTGGCGGCACGGAATAGCGGCATTGAATTCTCTCCAGTTAGTCGTCTTCCTGGAGAGTTCGTCCGCAAGGCGCGTGCCATGCGGACACGCACCACGATGGGGCTGATACGCCACCTATTGTCGAACCAAATTCGTGCAACCGGATGTTTCGGTCCGGTTTGCCACAATGGATTGTCAACAATTCATTGTGGCCCTGGCGATTGCCGTGTCAGGCGTCCTGGGTTGCGTCGCCGGCTTCGATCGCCAGCGCGACATCCTCCACGGGAGCCTCGTTCTCTGCCGCGCTGCGCGCCTGGATGTGCCACATCTCGGCGTAGCGGCCGTCGAGCCGCATCAGTTCGGCATGGGTGCCGCGCTCGACGATGCGGCCGTGGTCCATCACCAGGATCTGGTCGGCGTGCACCACCGTAGAGAGCCGGTGCGCGATCAGCAGCGTGGTGCGGTTCTGCGCCAGCCGCATCAGCTCGGCCTGGATGGCTTGCTCGGTACGGGAATCCAGCGCCGAGGTGGCTTCATCGAAGACCAGGATCGGCGGGTTCTTCAGCAGCGTGCGGGCAATGGCGACACGCTGCTTCTCCCCGCCCGACAGCTTGAGGCCGCGCTCGCCCACCGGCGTGTCGTAGCCTTGCGGCAGCTCGCGGATAAAGCCGTCGATCTGGGCCGCGCGCGCGGCCTCGATGACTTCGTCGCGGCTGGCGTCGGGGCGGCCGTAGGCGATGTTGTAGTAGATGCTGTCGTTGAACAGCACGGTGTCCTGCGGCACGATGCCGATGGCGCGGCGCAGGCTGTCCTGCGTGATCGCGCGGATATCCTGGCCGTCGATCTCGATGCCGCCGCTGCTCACGTCATAGAAGCGGAACAACAGCCGCGCCAGCGTGGACTTGCCCGAGCCGCTGTGGCCCACCACCGCGGTAGTGGTGCCGGCGGCGATGGCGAAGTCCACCTCGTCCAGGATCACGCGGTTGCTCTCGTAGCCAAAGCCGACACGGTTGAAACGCACCGCCGCGCCCTGCACGCGCAAGGCCGCGGCGTCCGGCGCATCGGCGACTTCGCGGTTGGTGCCCAGCAGCACGAACATGCGGTCCATGTCGGTGGTGGCCTGCTTGATCTCGCGGTAGATCACGCCGAGGAAGTTCAGCGGAATGTACAGCTGGATCATCAGCGTATTGACCAGCACCAGATCGCCCAGCGTGAGCTTGCCCGCCGCCACGCCCACGGTGGCGCGCCACAGGATCATGATCAGGCCGGTGGCGATGATGGCCTGCTGGCCGAAGTTGAGGAACGACAGCGAGTTTTGCGAGCGGATCGCCGCGGTGCGGTACTTGCGCAGGTTCTCGTCATAGCGGCCGGCCTCGTACTCCTCGTTGCCGAAGTACTTGACGGTCTCGAAGTTGAGCAGGGAATCGATCGCCTTCTGGTTGGCGCGCGAATCCAGCTCGTTCATCTTGCGCCGGAAGTGCGTGCGCCACTCGGTCACCACGATGGTGAACACGATATAGCTCACCAGCGCGCAGCCCGTGATGGCAGCGAACCAGATGTCGTAGTGCAGGATGAAGAAGCCCATCACCAGCCCCATCTCGACCAGGGTCGGCAGGATGCTGTAGAGCGAGTAGGAGATCAGCGACTGGATGCCGCGCGTGCCGCGCTCGATGTCGCGGCTCATGCCGCCGGTCTGGCGGTCCAGGTGAAAACGCAGCGACAGCGCGTGCAGGTGGCGAAACACCTGCAGCGCGATCTCGCGCACCGCGCTCTGCGTGACCTTGGAGAACAGGATCTCGCGCAACTCGGTAAACAGCGTGCCGGACAAGCGCAGTATCCCGTAGGCGACGATCAGCCCCACCGGCACCACCAGCAGCGCGCTCGCGCTGCCGGCGGGAACATTCATGTTGTCCACCAGCTTCTTCATCAGGATCGGCACGCCCAGGTTGGCCACCTTGGCCGCGACCAGGCACACCAGCGCCAGGATCACTCGCCACTTGTAGTGCCAGACATAGGGCAACAGGTTGCGCACGGTCTGCCAATCGCTGCGGGGAACGTTGGATTTGCCGAAGAGGGAAGAAGGCTGGGCGGGGGACGGCTCGGCCGACGTAGAGTAGCGTCGCATACGTTAGAATTCGGGCGAATATGCGATTGTGGCAGAGATCGACATAATTAGCCGGCGCCACGCCGCAAGCGCGCGTCACGGCAGCGCCGCGACGCCCGGGCCGCGCGGCGGCAAGGTCACTCCGCCGCAGTCCGCCCTACCCCGCCCCAACCCTATCCAGCCTCATCAAGCAGCCATCATGAATCAAGCCAACGTCCTCCCCTGCCTGCCCCCTGGCAAGAATCCCGCACTGCGCGTGGTCCCCATGCCGGCGGATGCCAATGTGCATGGCGACGTCTTCGGAGGCTGGATCATGGCCCAGGTGGACATCGCCGGCTCGATCCCGGCGGTGGAACGCGCCCAAGGCCGCGTGGCCACCGTGGCGGTGAACTCCTTCCTGTTCAAGCATCCAGTCTTTGTCGGCGACCTGGTGAGCTTCTACGCCGATATCGAGAAGACGGGCCGCACCTCGATCACCGTATCGGTGGAGGTCTATGCGCAACGCATGCGCCACAGCAACGAGATCGTCAAAGTGACCGAAGCCACCCTGACCTACGTTGCCACCGACGATACACGCCAGCCGCGCGTGCTGCCGAAGGCAAAGGACACGCCGCCGGCCTGAGTGCGCAGCGGCGGTTTCCATGCGCCTTAGCTAAACTGCGAGAAATCCGGGCGGCGCTTCTCGAAGAACGCCTTGAACGCCTCCTTGGCTTCCGGTGCCTGCAGCATGCGCCGGAACACCTCGCCCTCCTCCGCCATCCTGGCCTGCACGGCAGCCTTGTCGCTGCCCTTCATCAGCCGCTTGGTTTCCCGCAGCGAAGAAGCCGGCAGCGCGGCCAGCTTGAGCGCCTGCTGCTGCACGAACTCGTTGAGCTCCGCCACCGGCAGCACGCGCGTGGCCAGGCCGATCTGTAGCGCTTCCTGCGCGCTGAACGCCTCACCCAGCATCAGTTTCTCGGCAGCGCGCTGGTGACCCAGCAGGCGCGGCAGCAGCATGCTCGATGCCGCCTCCGGACACAGGCCCAGCTGCACGAACGGCAGCGACAGCTTGGCCGTCTCGGAGACATAGACCAGGTCGCAATGCAGCAGCATGGTGGTGCCCACGCCCACCGCCGGGCCGCTCACCGCCGCCACCAGCGGCTTGCTGGCCTGGCTGATCTGCTGCAGGAACTGGAATACCGGCGCCGGCTGGCCGCCCTCGTCCGAGGTGGGCGGGCGCTGCATGAAGTCTTCCAGGTCGTTGCCGGCGGTGAACACTTCCGGCTTGCCGCGGATCACGATCACGCGCACGGCAGGGTCGGCATCGGCGGCGCGCAGCGCATCGGCCATGGCCTGGTACATCGCCGCCGTGATGGCGTTCTTCTTGTCGAGGCGATCGAACTCAAGGGTCAGGATGCCTTGCTCGATAGTGGTCAGGATGCTCATGAAATCGTCTTCTCCTTACTGCTTGGTTGACTTGCCCGCCATGCTGGAACCCGTTCACTCGAACGCCGGCGGATCCTCGCAAAGATAGCTCATCCCGAACGCCTTTGCGCCGACGTTGAGCGCCACCGTCAGGCTCATCGGCGCCAGCATCAGCTCCACGCCATGCTGCTGCGCGGTGCGCGCGAGCGACTGATAGGCAGGCAACGCTTCAATCGCCCCGGGTGGCCCGGCATAGCTCAGCGATACCGCCGGGCTGAGCAAGCGGCCGCTGCGGATGCACTGCTGCGCATGCGCCATCACGCGGCGCATGCCTTCGTCCGCGCCGCGCGCCTTGGCCACCGGCTCGGTCTGGCCGCGATGCATATGCACGACGGGGCGGATATTGAACGCGCTGCCGAGCATGTAGCGGCCCCAGGTGATGCTGTTCTCGCCCTTGTGCTTGGCCCGCGTGTACATGTAGAGCAACTCGTCGGGCACCAGGAACATATGCGCGGCGTAGCGCAGGCGTGTCTCCACGGCCTCCACCACCGTTTGCGTGCTGGCGCCGCCGCCCAGCAAGCGCGCCGCCTCGCGCACGATCAGCGCCTGGCCCGGGCCGATCGCGCCGGTGTCGATCACCTTCAGCTCGAACAACCCCGTGCGCCCCGCGTCCTTGCGTGCCTTGAAGCTCCTGGCCACGGTGCCAACCACGGCGCCCGAGGCATGCGCATACAGTTTGCTGCGGCTGCTGGCGATGGTGAGCAGCAGCGCGCGGTCGCATGAGGTCACCACATGCTTGAGCAGGTGGTCTTCGATCTCGCGTTCCAGCAAGGGGACGGATTCGGCGTAGTGGTCCTGCTTGCCGACCAGATACTGCGCGTAAAGCGACGGCAAGGCCGGCTCGTCGCGCACGTCGGCCACAAAGCGGTCGCCCGCGCGAATGCGGAACGGCACCGTGCGCACGCCAAGCTCGGCCATCAGCGCGCGCGGCATGTCGCACGCGGCGTCGGCAAGGATGAGTGTCTCCTGCATCTTGTTGTTTCCTCCCTGTCAGGTGGGCCGCATCGAGGCGGCAGCTGTCTCCTTGTTATGGCACTGCTTTCTTCACCTGATAGAGAGTCGGGGCGGGCAGCACGAACGCACCTGGCGCCCAGGCTGCCTGCCCCACGGCGCGTTTAGACGCGCTCGAAGATACCTGCCGCGCCCATGCCGGTGCCGACGCACATGGTGACCATGCCGTACTTCAGGTTGTTACGGCGCAGCGCATGCACCACGGTGGCCGAACGGATCGCACCGGTGGCGCCCAGCGGGTGGCCCAGTGCAATCGCGCCGCCCATCTGGTTGACCCTGGCCGGATCCAGCTGCAGGTCGCGCATCACCGCCAGCGACTGCGCGGCGAAGGCCTCGTTCAGCTCGATCCAGTCCATCTGGTCCTGCGTGAGGCCGGCTGCCTTGAGCGCCGCGGGAATCGCTTCTTTGGGGCCGATGCCCATGATTTCGGGCGGCACGCCGCGCACCGCGAACGACACAAAGCGCGCCAGCGGCACCAGGTTGAACTGCTTGAGGATCTTCTCCGAAACCAGGATCAGCGCGCCGGCGCCATCCGAAGTCTGCGAGCTGTTGCCGGCGGTGACGCTGCCCTTGTTGGCAAACACCGGGCGCAGCTTGCCCAGGCCTTCGATCGAGGTCTCCGGACGCGGGCCTTCGTCGAGCGAGATGGTGCGTGTCTTCACATCGACCTGGCCGCTGGCCAGGTTGGGGAATTTCTCGACGATCTCGATCGGGGTGATTTCGTCCTTGAACGCGCCGGCCTGCTGGGCGCGGATCGCCTTCTGGTGCGAAGCGAGCGAGAAAGCATCCTGGTCTTCGCGGCTGACCTGCCATTGCTGTGCGACCTTCTCGGCGGTCAGGCCCATGCCGTAGGCGATGCCGATGTTCTCGTCGCGCTCGAAAATCGCCGGCGACATCGACGGCGAATTGCCCATCATCGGCACCATGCTCATCGATTCCACGCCAGCGGCGATCATCACGTCGGACTCGCCCACGCGGATGCGGTCAGCGGCCATGGCCACGGCCGACAGGCCGGAGGCGCAGAAGCGGTTGACGGTGATGCCGCCCACGGTGTTCGGCAGGCCCGACAGCAGCGCGCCGATGCGCGCGACGTTCAGGCCCTGCTGCGCCTCGGGGATGGCGCAGCCAACGATGGCGTCTTCGATCAGCCTGGGATCGAGGTCAGGCACCTGCGCCACGGCCGCGCGCAGGATGGTGGCCAGCAGGTCGTCCGGACGGGTGTTCTTGAACGCGCCCTTGGGAGCCTTGCCGATCGGCGTGCGGGTTGCGGCAACGATGTATGCGTCTTGCAGTTGTTTCATGATGTCGGTTCCTCGCTTGCCTTAGTTGCGCACCGGCTTGCCGGTCTGCAGCATGCCCATGATGCGTTCCTGGGTCTTGCCCGTGCCGAGCAGGTCGACAAAGGCCTTGCGTTCCAGCGCCAGCAGCCATTCCTCGCTGACCAGCGAGCCGGCTTCCACGTCGCCGCCGCACACTGCCTCGGCGATGCGGCTGGCAATCAGGAAGTCGTGCGCGGAGATGAAGCCGCCGTCGCGCATATTGGCCAGCGATGCCTTGATGGTGGCAATGCCGGAGCGGCCTGCCACCGGCACCAGCGTGCCCGGCACCGGGGCGCGGTAGCCGGCGTTGGACAGCGCGCGCACTTCGTTCTGCGCCACGTAGAGCAGCTCATGCACGTTGAACACGATGGTGTCCGATGGCTGCAGGTAGCCCAGCTTCTGCGCGTCCAGCGCCGAGGAGGAGACCTTGGCCATGGCCGCTGCCTGGAAGCGGTTGGTGAGGAACTGCAGGTAGTTGGTGCTGCCGGCGGCTTGCGCAGCACGTGCGGCAGCCAGCGCGGCCTCCTTCAGGCCGCCACCGGCCGGCACCAGGCCCACGCCGACTTCCACCAGGCCGATATAGGTTTCCAGCGCGGCCACGCGCTTGGCCGAATGCAGCATCAGCTCGCAGCCGCCGCCCAACGCGATGCCGGACGCCGCCGACACCACCGGCACGGCGGAATACTTCACCCGCATCATGCCGTCCTGGAACTTCTTGACGAAGGGCTCGATGCCCTTGGCGCCGCCCATCATGAAGGCCGGCATCGCGGCTTCCAGGTTGGCGCCCGCGGAGAACGGGCCGCCCGGCGCGCCCAGTTGCAGCGACGTGGGCTGCCACACCACCAGGCCCTTGTACTCGGCTTCGGCCAGGTCGATGGCGCGCGTCAGGCCGTCGATCACGTCGGGGCCGATGGTGTTCATCTTGCTCTTGAACGAGACCACCAGCACATCGTCCTGGCCCTCGCTCACCCAGATGCGCACGGCATCGTTTTCTTCCACGGTGCGGCCGGCCTTGCGCGGATCCGTTGCGGCAGTGCCCTTGACCGTGGCACGGAACACTTGGCGCTCGTACACCGGCAACGCATTGCGCAGCACGAAGGCTTGCGCGGCGGGCGACCACGAACCCTGCGCGCCATGCACGCCCTGGTTCTCGGCCACCGGCCCTTCGAAGACCCATGCGGGCAGCGCCACGTTGGCCAGGCCCTTGCCGGCTTCGATGTCTTCCTTCACCCACTGGGCCACCTGCTTCCAGCCAGCCGACTGCCAGTCCTCGAAAGGACCGGAGTTCCAGCCGAAGCCCCAGCGGATCGCCAGGTCGATATCGGCGGCGGAGCCGGCGATCTGCTCGAGGTAGACGCCGATGTAGTGGAACACATCGCGGAACACCGCCCACAGGAACTGCGCCTGCGGGTTGGTGGATTCGCGCAGCAGCTTGATGCGCTCGGCCGGTTCCTTCTTCAGCATGCGCACCACGATCTCGTCGGCCTTCTTGCCCGAGTCGACGTATTGGCCCGTCTTGGGATCCAGCACCTTGATGGCCTTGCCTTCCTTCTTGTAGAAGCCGGCGCCGGTCTTCTGGCCCAATGCGCCCGCATCCACCAGCCCCTTGAGCACGGCGGGCGTCTTGTATACCGGCGCGAACGGATCGTCCAGCAGGGTGTCCTGCATGGTCTTGATCACGTGGGCCATGGTGTCCAGGCCCACCACGTCGGCGGTGCGGAAGGTGGCGGACTTGGCGCGGCCCAGCTTCGAGCCGGTCAGGTCGTCGACCACGTCGAAGGGGATGCCGTACTTCTCAGCCTCGGCGAACACCGCCAGGATCGAGAAGATGCCAACGCGGTTGGCGATGAAGTTCGGCGTGTCCTTGGCGCGCACCACGCCCTTGCCGAGCGTGGAAGTCAGGAAGGTTTCCAGGCGGTCCAGGATCGCCGGCTGCGTGGTGGCGGTCGGGATCAGCTCCACCAGGTGCATGTAGCGCGGCGGGTTGAAGAAGTGCACGCCGCAGAAGCGCGACTTCAGGTCCGCGCCGAAGCCGTCGGACAACGCGGTGATCGACAGGCCCGAGGTATTGGTGGCGAAGATCGTGTGCGATGCCAGGTGCGGTGCGACCTTCTTGTACAGGTCATGCTTCCAGTCCATGCGCTCGGCGATGGCCTCGATCACCACGTCGCACTCCTTGAGCAGCGCGAGGTCGTCCTCGTAGTTGGCAGCCTGGATCAGGCCGGCTTCGTCCTTGATGCCCAGCGGTGCCGGCGAGAGCTTCTTCAGGTTCTCGATGGCGCGCAGCGAGATGGCGTTCTTGGGGCCTTCCTTGGCCGGAAGGTCGAACAGCACCACGGGCACGCGGGCGTTGACGAGATGGGCGGCGATCTGCGCCCCCATGACGCCGGCACCCAGCACGGCGACCTTCTTGACGATGAAATTGGACATGCGCGCTCCTAGGAAAGTGAGCGTTGAGATGAGGTGGGCTGGCTGCGCGTGGCGCTGGGGTTGCTTCAGTTCCTGCTGCTGCCGGTGTGCTCCCCCTCTCCCATTTCGTGGGAGAGGGGAGCACACCATCGGCATCCGCAGCGCCGTGGCAAACAGCTTGCGCCCGCGCTAAGACAACCGCATTAATTCAGGACAAACAGTCCGTCAGAACAGATCCGCGTCCAGCGCCATCAGCGTGGCCGAACCAGCGCGTGCCATGCGGATCTGCGATGCCGTCTCCGGCAGCAGCTTGGCAAAGTAGAAGCGTGCGGTCGCCAGCTTGGTGGTGTAGAACTTGTCGCCGCTGGCTTCCTTCTCCAGCGCGATCTTGGCCATGCGGGCCCAGAAGTACGAGAACACCAGGTGGCCCACCACGCGCAGGTAAGGCACGGCGGCCGCGCCGACTTCGTCGGGGTTGCCCATGGCCTTCATGCCGATTTCCATGGTGAGCTTCTGCACCTTGTCGCCCAGGTCGGCCAGCGGGTTGACGAACTCCTGCATGGCTTCGTTGGTGCCTTCTTCCTCGACGAACGCTTGCACGATCTTGCCGAAGGCCTTCATCTTGGCGCCCATGTCGCCCAGGATCTTGCGCCCCAGCAGGTCCAGCGCCTGGATGGTGTTGGTGCCTTCGTAGATCATGTTGATACGCGCGTCGCGCACATACTGCTCCATGCCCCACTCGGCGATGTAGCCGTGGCCGCCGAACACCTGCATGCCTTCGTTGGTGGCGGTGAACGCGTTGTCGGTCAGGAAGGCCTTGATCACGGGCGTGAGCAACGCAACCAGGTCGCCCGCTTCCTTGCGCACCGACTCGTCCGGGTGCGACAGTTCGCGGTCGATCTGCAGCGCGGTCCAGTAGCTGAACGCGCGGCCGCCTTCGGCAAAGGCCTTCTGCGTCAGCAGCATGCGGCGCACGTCCGGGTGCACGATGATCGGGTCGGCCGGCTTGTCCGGGGCCTTGGGACCGGTCAGCGCGCGCATCTGCAGGCGGTCCTTGGCGTACGCCAGCGAGTTCTGGTAGGCCACTTCGGTCAGCCCGAGGCCCTGCATGCCCACGCCCAGGCGGGCGGCGTTCATCATCACGAACATGGCGTTCAGGCCCTTGTTGGGCTCGCCCACCAGCCAGCCGCGCGCGCCGTCCAGGTTCATCACGCAGGTGGCGTTGCCGTGGATGCCCATCTTGTGCTCGATCGAGCCGCACTTGATGCCGTTGCGCTCGCCCGGGTTGCCGCTCGCATCGGGGACGAACTTAGGCACCACGAACAGCGAGATGCCCTTGGTGCCCTGCGGGGCATCCGGCAGCCGTGCCAGCACCAGGTGAATGATGTTGGCGGAGAGATCGTGCTCGCCGGCCGAGATGAAGATCTTGGTGCCGGTAATGGTGTAGGAGCCATCGGCCTGCGGCTCGGCCTTGCTGCGCAGGATGCCCAGGTCGGTGCCGCAATGCGGCTCGGTCAGGCACATGGTGCCGGTCCACTCGCCGGAGACCAGCTTGGGCAGGTAGACCTTCTGCAGCTCGGGCGTGCCGTGCGCATGCAGCGCTTCGTACGCGCCGTGCGACAGGCCGGGGTACATGGTCCACGCCTGGTTGGCCGAGTTCAGCATCTCGTACAAGGCATTGTTGACCAGGATAGGCAGGCCCTGGCCGCCGTATTCGGGGTCGCAGCCCAGTGCCGGCCAGCCGGCTTCCACGTACTGCTTGTACGCTTCCTTGAAGCCCTTGGGCGCCGTCACCACGCCGTCGCCGACGTAGGTACAGCCTTCGCGGTCGCCGCTCTGGTTGAGCGGGAACACGACCTCGGAGCAGAACTTGCCGGCTTCCTCAAGCACCTGGTTGATGGTGTCCGCGTCAACGTCGGCGTGCTTCGGCAGCGCCTTGAGTTCGGCTTCCACGCCGAGCAATTCATGGAGCACGAACTGCATGTCGCGCAACGGTGCGGTGTACTGGCCCATCAAAGACTCCTTGGAGGTTTGCAAAGCCGCTACGCCGCCCGTGCACGATCCGGCACGGGACGCCGCGGCGGCGTCAGGTACGGTAGGACTGAATCAATTTATTGAGCGCGACCATGGCAAGCTCGGCACTCGCGGGCAAGCGCAGGAAGCGGGCGTCATGATGCAAGCCTAGTTCAAGGCTGTACATTTCAAACAGCATCAGGCGCGGATCGCAATCCGCGCGCAGGTGCCCCTCTTCCCGTGCCTGGTCGATGGCACGCGTCAGCGCGGCGCGCCAGATGGTGACGCTCTTGACGAGTTCGTCACGCACCGGGCTTTCCGCGCGGTCGTCGTACTCCACCGCCCCGCTGATGTAGATGCATCCCGTGGTCACTTCCTGGATGCGCTTTTCCATCCAGCGGCGCACCATGGACTGCAGGCGCGGCAGCCCGCGCGGCTCGTGCAGCGAGGGATAGAAAACCTCCTGCTCGAACCGGCGGTGATACTCGCGCACCACCTCCACCTGCAAGTCCTCGCGCGAACCGAAATGCGCGAACACGCCGCTTTTGCTCATCTGCATGCGTTCCGCGAGCAGCCCGATGGTCAAGCCTTCGAGCCCGTCGCGGGACGACAATTCCAGCGCGGCATCCAGAATAGCCACGCGCGTCATTTCCCCCTTGCGCATGGGCGCGGGGGACGCGGAAGTGGCGGATTCGAGACGAGCTGACTGGTGTCGCATGATTTTTTCTCCGTTCTTCGCGGCGCGAAACGGATCGCGCCGCGTATGACCCTGACGTAATGCATTTTTTTCGCTGCCCGGCTGGCTGCTTCACCGCCTGGCAGACCCGAATGCACGCAGTCTAAGGCAAAAAAGAACGACCGTTCAGATTATTGTGATCGCGCCCGCTGGCAGCAAGCTTTTAATTAGATCGGGGTTTCTAAACGCAGCGGCCGCGCTCCTGCGCCGCAACATGCCGCGACGCAGCGAGATAGCGATCCTTGTTGCCGCGAATGATGCACAGCAGCATCGCCCCACCGGGTATTGTCCCGCGATCAGTAGCGCCCTGTCACGCCGGCGATGATCACGCCGACACGCAGCACCATATAGGCGGCCCAGTTCGCCATCCGGCGCACCGCCGAACGGCGCGCATGCGTGGCGGCCTTGACCTCGATGCTGCGCGAGGCAATGGCGTGCTCCAGCTCCTGGCGCAGCTCGGCGCAGAACGCGCCGTCATAGACCGCGACATTGGCCTCGCGGGCCAGCAGCAGGCTGAACGGGTCCATGTTGCTGGAGCCCACCGTGGCCCAGGCATCGTCGACGACGGCCACCTTGGCGTGCAGGAAACTATCGGCGTATTCGTAGATCTCCACGCCGGCGCCGAGCAAGGTTGCATAGAGCGAATGGGTTGCATAGTGCTGCAAACGGTACTCGACCCTGCCCTGGAGCAGCAGCCGCACGCGCACGCCGCGCTTGCGGCACGCCAGCAGGGCGCGGCGCATCTTGTGCCCAGGCAGGAAGTAGGCGTTGGCAATGATCACTTCCCGCCGCGCGCCGCCCAACGCCTGCAGGTACTGGCGCTCGATGGCGCGGCGGTTGCGCAGGTTGTCGCGCAGCAGCAGCACGGCGCGCATGCCGCCGGCCTGGTCCTGGCGCGGCAGCGGCAGGTCGGTGATCAGCGGAAACTCCGCCGCCACCCCCGCCAGGCCAACGCTGCGCATTTCGCCGCGCAGCGATAGCTGCCACCACAGGCGCTCGGCGGTCAGCGCGATCTGGTTGACCAGCGGGCCGCGCACCTCCACCGCGAAATCGTAGCGGGGACCGAGCCCGGCGCTCTCGAAGGGCCCATGGTTGTGGTCGTCGATGATGTTGATGCCGCCAACAAAGCCGATCTGCTGGTCGATCACGGCCAGCTTGCGGTGCAGCCGGCGCAGGTTGCGCCGTGCCAGGCTAAAGCGGCGCAGCGGACGGAAGATCTTGAGGCTCGCCCCGCCCTCGCGCAGGCGCTCGGCGAGCCCGGCCGGCATGTCGCCAGCGCCGAAACCGTCCACCACCAGGTGCACGGCCACGCCGCGCCCGGCGGCACGGATCAGCGCGTCGCTCACCGCCGCGCCGACCGCATCGTCGGCATAAATGTAGGTCTCGAGCGAAACCGAGAATACAGCTTGATCGATCGCGGCAACCAAGGCCGGGAAGAACTCATTGCCGCCGCGCAGCAAACGGACCGCGTTGCCGCCCAGAGGCCTGCCGCGGCGCCATTCGGAGCGCAGTGGGCCGGCATGCCGCGGCGCGCGTGCGGGGGCATCGTCGCGGCTTGCGGCAAGCGCGGGAGGCGGCGCGCGGGACGGGCGTGGGGGCGGAATCGATGACATGAGCCACATTATCAGGCACGCCGATGTCCTGTGCGTGCGCCCGGCGGCGCGCGCGGCGCACACAGCGTGTGGGGCCATGCGCGCCGCGGCGGCCGTTCTCTGCTATCGTCGCCGCTTCATCCCTCGCAACCCCCGACATCGTGAAGGTTTTCGGCATCTCCGGTGCGTCCGGCAGCGGCAAGACCACGTTGCTGGATCAAGTGATCCCGCGGTTCGCCGCCGCCGGCCTGCGCGTGGCGGGCGTCAAGCACACCCACCATGGCTTTGACCCGGACACCCCGGGCAAGGACTCCTGGCGCATGCGCCAGGCCGGCTGCGCCAATGTCGTGCTGGTGGGCGCGCGGCACCTCACGCTGATGCGCCACTATCCCGAAGCCGAGGCCTCGCCTGAGCTGGCCGATGCGCTGGCCGTGCTGCCCGCCAACACGGACCTGGTGCTGGTGGAGGGTTACAAGCGCAGCGATTTCCCCAAGCTGGAAGTGTTCCGCCCCGACCTGGGCAGGCCGCCGCTCTGGCCGGAAGTGCCGAGCATCATGGCCGTCGCCAGCGACCAGCCGCAGGCGGTGGCAGCGCTCACCGCCCTGCCCGTGCTGGACCTGGCGGACCTTGACGCGATCTGCCAGATCATCGGCAACAGCGCGCTCGAACTCACGCCCGCCCTGGCCGCCGCCTTGGCGCAGCCTCACCAGACCCGATAGACATGCCCGTTGCGCGGCCCTTCCACGCTGCGCTGGAAGGCCAGCGCGACGCGCGCCGCCGGCACCGGCTCAAAGCCGGGGAAGAAATCGCCATACGCGGGCCATGACTCCTGCACTACCGTCGGGCTGACCACATTGATGCGCAGGCCGCGCTCCAGTTCGGGCGCTGCGCTACGCACGAACCCCTCCAGCGCCGCATTGACGCTGCCGGCATTGGCGCCCATGCGGATCGGCTCGCTGCCGACGATGCCGCTGGTGAGTGTGATCGAGCCGCCATCGTTCAGGAAATGCTGGCCAACCAGTGCCAGCCGCACCTGCCCGAGCAACTTGTCCTGCAGCCCGATTTCGAAGTCTTCGGCCCGCATCTGCGCCAGCGGCCCGAAAAACAGGCTTCCGGTCGTGGCGACGATGGCGTCCACCCGGCCGGTCGCTTCGAACAAGGCCTGCACGGATTCCGGCCGGGTCAGGTCGACCTGATGATCGCCGCGCGACTTGCCGACCCGCACCACGTCGTGGCGAGCCGACAAGTTCTGTACTACCGCCTGCCCGAGCGTTCCGCTGGCTCCGATCACAACAATTTTCATTGCATTCCCCATGGTTCTGGTTGTCCAGGAAGACGGCATTCTTTCTGCCGCCATCAGGAATGCATTGTGAAAGTGGATTCAGGAGGGATAAATGGGCTAGGATTTCGCGCATCCCTAATTTTTGATTAGCAATCCATGGACAAGCTGCGCAGCATGGAAGTGTTTGCCGCCGCCGCCGAAGCCGGCAGCTTCAGCGCCTGCGCCGATGCGCTGGGCCTGTCGGCGGTGATGGTAGGCAAGCATGTCGGCCAGCTGGAGCGGCATCTGGGCGTGCGTCTGCTGCAACGCAGCACGCGCCGCCAGAGCCTGACCGAAGCCGGCCACCTGTTCCTGGAGGAATGCCGTCAGATCCTGGAGCGCGTGCGCAAAGCGGAGACCGTGGCCGAGCGCCTGCACAGCCAGCCACGCGGCCGCCTGCGCGTGACCGCGCCGGTGACGTTGGGGGAGACCGCGGTAGCCGAGGCGGTCTCGGCCTACCTGCTGCGCTACCCGGAGGTCACGGTGGAACTGGTGCTCGACGACGCCTTCACCGACCTGATTGCCGATGGTTTCGACGCCGCGGTGCGCATCGGCGCACTGGCCAGCTCCGACCATCTGGTGGCACGGCCGTTGCGGCCGTATCGCATGGCGATCTGCGCGGCGCCGGCCTACCTCGCGCAAGCGGGCCATCCGCGCACGCTGGCGGACCTGGCAGGGCACCGCTGCCTGAATCATCTGTTGTGGCCGCAAGGCATGGGGTGGCCGGCCCCCGAGGATGGCGCGGCGCCCAAGTCATCGGTGCCGCTGGCGGCCAACAACGGCCAGGCGCTGCGGCGCGCGGCACTGGCTGGCTGTGGGGTGGTGATGCAGCCGGAAGTGCTGCTGGCGGCGGACATAGCCGCCGGGCTGCTGGTCCCGTTGCTGGAAGACGCCATGCCAGCGCCAAGGCCGGTCCACCTGCTCTATCCGCGCGACCCCCGGCCGCTGCCCAAGCAGGCCTGCTTTGTTGACGTCATGCTGGAGAAAATGGGGGCCTAAGGAGGGCCTGAGGAGGGCCTGGGGATAGCCCTCAGGAAATCGTGCCTGCCTTGGCCTTGTGGACAACCGGCCGCTCCGGCACGGCAATGCGTGCAAGCTCCGCCATCAATGGCACGTGGTCCGAGCGCTGGGCCCAGTCGCGGCCGGTCAGCGCGCTGGCGTGCTCGATCTCGAAGCCGCGCACATAGATGCGGTCGAGTTGCCACCAGGGCATGTGGCTGGGAAAGGTGTGCAGCCGCGCGCCACCCGCGGAGGACACCTCCGTCGCCCCAAGCGTGGTGCAGATCAGGTTGTCGAGCCGGTGGTTCCAGTCATTGAAATCCCCCGCGATCAACAGCGGCGCCTCGGCTGGCACCACGTCCTGCACGCGCTTGACCAGCGCCTCCGCCTGGCGCGCGCGGCTGCGCGCGAACAAGCCGAAATGCACGCAGATCAGGTGGGCCTCGACCCCGTTCATATCCGCTACCGCGTGCAGCAAGCCGCGCTGCTCGAAGCGATGGTCGGAGATGTCGAGGTTTTCCGACATCAGGATCGGATGGCGCGACAGGATGGCATTGCCGTGGTGCCCGTGGTCGTACACCGCATTGCGGCCGTAGACCGAATGCGGATACGCGTCGGTCGCCAGATAGTTGAGCTGGGTGTAATCCGGGTCGAACAAGGCTGCCGCCACCAGGCGGTCATTGCGATCCTGCACCTCCTGCAGGAAGACGATGTCGGCATTCACCACATGCAGGCCATCGCGCACGTTATGGATACGCGACTTGCCCTTGATGCCGGTCACGCCCTTGTGAATGTTGTAGGTGACGACGCGCAGCCTCATAGGTCCGCTCCGCAAGCCGCACGCTGCCCCTGCACCCGCCAGCCCAACTGCAGCACCGCCTCGGCATTGCTGGTCGAGAAGCAGAGCGCGGCGGCCTCCCGCCACGGCAACCACTGATACTGCAGGTGCTCGCGCGGCGCCAGCGTCACCGGCACCGGCTGCGCGACACGCAAGCCAAACCAGTGCTCGGTGTTGCGTGTCACACCCGGCGCGTAGCGGTGGCGCCACTGCGGGTAGATTTCGTACTCGATGGTGTGGTTCCAGTCGTCCAGCCGGTGCTCGGCGGCGATCAGGCCGGTTTCCTCGGCCACCTCGCGCGCGGCCGTCAGCCCGAGCGGCTCGTCGGGCGTGTCCAGGCTGCCGGTGACCGACTGCCAGTAGCCCGGCCGGTCGGCGCGCTCGATCAACAGCACTTGCAGGTCTGGCGTGTGGATCACAACCAGGACGGATTCAGGAATTTTGTAGGACATGGGGATAGGGCAAACGGCGTCCCCAAGCTTACCGCAGATGCGCCCGGGCACCGTGGGAAACATGGCGGGCATCACGAACATGGCGATCTTGCTGCTCAGGACCAGTCATGCAGCATGGACGCTGGACTGAACCGGCGTCTCGCGCAACCAGGTCTCGAATACGCCTGGCGAGTCGCCGTGGCCCCACGCGGCGCGCAGTTGCTGCATCAACGGGGTCAACGCGCGCGTGTACTCGCGCGAAGCCACCTGCGCATGCGCGGCCAGGCGGTCCGCGCATTGCTGGACCTGCGCCTGCAACTGCGCGCGCTCGTGCGCGATCTCTTTTTCACGCAGGCCCAGCGTGTTGTACTTCTGGATCAGGAAGCGCTGGTAGTCACCGGCTTCCACACCTTGGGCGGCCTGTGCATTGGCCTGCTCGAAGCGCATCACGATGCTGCCGGTCTCCTGCTCGATATGCGCGGCCTCCGCGACCAGCGCCTGCAAGCTGTCCTGCAGCCGCAGCGCTTCGCGACGCTCGTCGCGCAGCTTCACGACGTACTCATCGAAGCTGCGCTGGGCCGTCAGGTAAGCCTGCACCACCGGCTGCGGTGCCACCACCAGCAACGGATCCGCGCCGCCCGCGCGGCTGCCCTGCAGCAAAGCGTCATCGGGCAGCCTCAGGTTGCCGAGGTCCTCCAGCCAGCGCCCACGCGCCATGACGGTGCCCACCGTATCCAGCGCCACCCGGCGCAGGGCTTCGGCGCGCTGCGTCTCCACCGGCTCCAGCATCGGCACGCCCCCGCCGCCGCCGGTCTTCGCGGCATGCGCGATATCCGGCACACAAGCCGCCACCGTGGTCGCCACGGACTCCGACATGGCCACCGCCGAGCGGCGCACCGCGCGCCGCAGCTCGAAACGCGCCAGCATCATCATCGCCAGCCCGGCCGCCAGCCAGGTGAGGATGGTCTCGGCATGGGCCAGTAAAAACTGGCGAATCAGTTCTACATCCAGGTGCACGGCAAAATCCTCCCGCGCGGCCGTCGTGCCTTCGAATTGGGCTTGCGGCTTGGCGCTATAAAGGGAGAAGACTGGGCGGGAGGGGGCTTCGTTCCGCGATGTAACAATTGGAAACCAGCAACTGGGTGCTGGCTGTGGCACGTGGCATGAATCGCGGCCACCAATGCAAAAAGGCCGCGCTGTCGCGCGGCCTTTTCAAGCAGTCCGAACCCCGGCTCAGGCCGTCTTCGGCTCCGCGGCGCGCAGGCGGATATGCAGCTCGCGCAGTTGCTTCTCGTCGACCGAGCTCGGTGCTTGCGTGAGCAAGTCTTGCGCGCGCTGGGTCTTGGGGAAGGCGATCACGTCGCGGATCGAATCGGCGCCGGCCATCATGGTGACGATGCGATCCAGGCCGAAGGCCAGGCCGCCGTGCGGGGGCGCGCCATATTGCAGCGCGTCCAGCAGGTAGCCGAACTTGGCACGGGCTTCTTCCTCGCCGATCTTCAGGGCGCGGAACACCTTGCTCTGCACGTCCTCACGGAAGATCCGCACCGAGCCGCCGCCCATTTCCCAGCCGTTCAGGACCATGTCGTAGGCCTTGGCGATGCACTTGCCCGGATCGGTTTCCAGGTATTGCATGTGCTCGTCCTTGGGGCTGGTGAACGGGTGGTGCATGGCGACCCAGCGAGCATCGTCCTCGTCGTACTCGAACATCGGGAAGTCGATCACCCACAGCGGTTTCCACACGTCCTCGAACAGGCCGTGGGTCTTGCCGAACTCGGAGTGGCCGATCTTCAGGCGCAGGCCGCCGATGGCGTCGTTGACGACCTTGGCCTTGTCCGCGCCGAAGAAGATGATGTCGCCGTCCTTGGCGCCGGTGCGCTTCAGGATCTCCGCGATGGCCGCGTCGTGCAGGTTCTTGACGATCGGCGATTGCAGGCCGTCGCGGCCCTTGGCCACTTCGTTGACCTTGATCCAGGCCAGGCCCTTGGCGCCGTAGATGGCGACAAACTGGGTGTAGGCATCGATCTCGCTGCGCGAGATGGCGGCGCCGCCCGGCACGCACAGGCCTACCACGCGGCCGTTCTCGCTATTGGCGGGGCCGGAGAACACCTTGAAGTCGACGTCCTTCATGGCGTCGGTCAGCTCGGTGAACTCGAGCTTGACGCGCAGGTCAGGCTTGTCCGAACCAAAGCGAGCCATGGCTTCGCGGAATTCCATCACGGGGAAGCTGGCGTCCAGGTCGACGTCGATGGCGTTCTTGAACACCGTGCGCATCATGTCCTCGAACAGGTCGCGGATCTCCTGCTCGTTCAGGAACGAGGTCTCGCAGTCGATCTGCGTGAACTCGGGCTGGCGGTCGGCACGCAGGTCCTCGTCGCGGAAGCACTTGGTGATCTGGTAGTAGCGGTCGAAGCCCGACACCATCAGCATCTGCTTGAAGATCTGCGGCGACTGCGGCAGCGCGAAGAAGTGGCCCGGGTTGGTCCGCGACGGCACCAGGTAGTCGCGCGCGCCCTCGGGCGTGCTCTTGCCCAGCATCGGGGTCTCGATGTCGATGAAGCCTTGCGCGTCCAGGTACTTGCGCACTTCCATGGCCACCTTGTAGCGCAGGCGCAGGTTGTACTGCATCTGCGGGCGGCGCAGGTCCAGCACGCGGTGCGTCAGGCGGGTGGTCTCGGACAGGTTGTCGTCATCGAGCTGGAACGGGGGCGTGACCGACGGGTTGAGCACGGTCAGCTCATGGCACAGCACCTCGATCTTGCCCGAGGTCAGGTTGGCGTTCTCGGTGCCGGCCGGACGCGGCCGCACCTTGCCGGTGATGCGCACGCAGAACTCGTTGCGGATCTCTTCGGCTGCCTTGAACATCTCGGGGCGATCGGGATCGCACACCACCTGCACCAGGCCTTCGCGGTCGCGCAGGTCGATGAAGATCACGCCACCGTGATCGCGGCGACGCTGCACCCAGCCGGTGAGAGCCACTTCCTGGCCCGAGAGTTGTTCGGTCACGAGACCGCAATAGTGAGTACGCATGGAGGACATAAGAGAATTCCCGGAATAACGCGGCCGCCGATGCGGCCGGCGATCAATTTGAATGCGATGAGCCGGCGGACTCGGCGAGGGCTTCTGCCTCCGCCTCGCCGGCGCGCACCGAGCCGCTCTTGCGCGGCAGCTCGGTCGGCGCCACCACGCCCATCGAGACGATGTACTTCAGCGCGGCGTCGACGGTCATGTCGAGTTCGATGGTATCGGCCTTGGGCATCATCAGGAAGAAGCCCGAGGTCGGATTAGGCGTGGTCGGCACGTAGACGCTGACATACTCGCCCTGCAGATGATTCTGCACATCGCCGCCGGGACGGCCGGTGAGGAATGCGATGGTCCACGAGCCCTCGCGCGGGTACTGCACCAGCAGCGCCTTGCGAAAGGCATTGCCGGACGAGGAAAGCAGCGTATCCGAAACCTGCTTGACGCTGGTGTAGATCGGCCCGACCACCGGGATATGGCGCAGCAGCGCTTCCCACCAGCGCACCAGGCGCTGGCCGATGAAGTTGTGGGCCAGCAGGCCGACCAGCAGGATGAACACCACCGTCAGGATGGCGCCCAGGCCCGGGATGCGCACCTTGAACAGCTGGACCGGCTGCCAGGCTTCAGGCAGCAGCGCCAGGCTCTGGTCCATGGTGCTGATGACCAGGTTCAACACCCACAGCGTGATGCCCAGCGGCACCAGCACCAATAGCCCGGTGAGGAACCAGGTCTTGAGGGCGGAAGTCTTCTTCGCCGGCACGATGCGTTCTGCCTTCAATGGCTGGCGACGGCGCTGCCGGAACCGCCGGCAGTGCTGGTCGACGCCGTGCTGACGGTGCTGGTGCTGGAGGAATCAGTGGCTGCGCCGGACGAGGCCGGTGCCGCTGCTTCGCTCTTGCCCTCGGTGGCGCTGCCTGCGGCCGCCGTGGCGGGCGCAGCGGACGTGCCACCGTTGCCACCGCGGAAATCGGTGACGTACCAGCCCGACCCCTTGAGCTGGAAGCCCGCGGCGGTCAGTTGTTTCTTGAACGTGCCCTTCGCGCCGCAGGATGTGCAGTCGGTGAGCGGGGCATCGCTCATTTTCTGCAGCACATCGCGCCCGTGGCCGCAGGCGTCGCAACGATAGGCATAGATCGGCATAGTGGCTCTCCGCAAGGAGTCTGGAACGGAAATTGGATGGAACCGCATGGCCGCGCCGGGCGGGAAGTTGCCACTCCCGTGCGCGCACCTTGCGGTGCAAAGCCTTGAATTATAAACCGTTCTGAGAACGCCGGGCCGGCGGAAAAAGGGCTGGAAATGCCTTCGAAGCCACGCGTGGCCCGCCGGATGCCCGCAACGCTCAGGCCAGATGGACTTCCTTGACACGCGGATGGTCGTTGATCCACTGCGGCAGCAGCGAGCCGAACACCATGCCGCCGATGGAGAACAGCAGGCCGACCATCTGCGGCGGCACCGCCGCATCGGCGAAAGCGATCTCGCAGCACAACCAGGAAACCAGCCCGAGGATGATCGCGGCAAGGCCACCCTGGCGCGTGGCCGGCTTCCAGAACATGCCAAAGGCCAGCGGAACGAACGACGACACCAGAGTGACCTTATAAGCATTTTCCACCATATGGAAAATGGACAGATGCGAGTTCAGCGCGAACAGCGACACCAGCACGGCGAACACCAGCACCACGGCCTGCATCACGCGCAGGAAGCGGCGATCGTCGAGATGGCGGAAATAGGGCCGCAGGATGTTCTCGGCAAAGGTGACCGACGGGGCCAGCAGCGTCGCCGAGGCGCAGCTCTTGATGGCGGACAGCAGCGCGCCGAAGAACATCACCTGGGCGAACATGGGCGCGTGCGTCAGGATCAGCTTGGGCAGGATCAGCTGCGAATCGGTATTGATGTACTTCTGCACCATCTCCGGGTCGATCATGGTGGCCGAATAGGCCAGGAACATCGGGATGAAGGCAAAGCAGAAGTAGAGCACGCCGCCCAGCACCGAAGCGCGCCCGGCAATCTTCTCGGTGCGCGACGAGGTCACGCGCTGGAACACATCCTGCTGCGGGATCGACCCCAGCATCATGGTGAACAGCGCGGCCGCGAAGCCGATGATCTGGATCAGGTCCAGCGAGGGCAGGAATTCGAACTTGCCGGCCGCCGCCGCATGCGACACCACCGCGGCCACACCGCCGGCCTGGCCGCTGACTTCATAGCCGATATACAGCATCCCGATCACGATGATGATCATCTGGATGAAGTCGGTCACCGCCACGGCCCACATGCCGCCGAACAGGGTGTACACCAGCACGCTGGCGGCCCCGATCATCATGCCGGCTTCCTGTGACAGCGCGCCGTCCGAGACGGTGAAGAACACCAGCCCGAGCGCCTTGATCTGCGCCGCAACCCAGCCCAGGTAGGACATCACGATGCACAGCGTGGTCAGCACCTCGGCCAGCCGCCCGTAGCGATTGTGATAGTAATCGCCGATGGTGAGCAGGTTCATCCGGTACAGCGGGCGCGCGAAGAACAGGCCGACCAGGATCAGGCAAAGCGAGGAACCAAAGGGATCGGACACTACCCCAGACAGGCCCTCCTTGAGGAAGACCGCGGGGATGCCCAGCACCGTCTCCGAGCCGAACCATGTCGCGAACACGGTGGCGGTGACGATGTAGAACGGCAGGCTGCGGCCGGCGACCGCGAAGTCGGTGGCGTTGCGCACGCGCAGCGCGGCCCACAGGCCAATGCCGACCGAGATTACCCAATAGATGATGACGAACCAGATCAGCATGCTGCTGCCCTATCCCAAAGTGCCCTTGCGGCGAGAAACCGGTTGCCGGTGAGGCGGGATTTGCGGCCAGCCTTGCCCGGAGTCCAATTCATCGGTCGGGGCCGCATGGGTGGCTGAGCTAGCCTGCGGTCGTAGCCGAATGTAGGGTAGGGACAAGGTCATTACTGACCCCGTCCCCCCCTAAGAACCGTACGTGCGAGTTTCCCCGCATACGGCTCAAGCCGCTCAAAGTACGTTAATTTGTACCGGTTTCGCAACGGGCCGACCGTGATGATGAACTTGAATATGACAGTTTGGGTGCAGCAGCACTCGATTCCCTAGAGCATCAGAGCCTCCGTGTACACGGTACTCGATGTGATGGTCTTCCCACCCGGTCTCCTTGGTAATCTTGCACTGACACACCGCACACAAGCCCCGCTGGGACATGTACAACTTGACCCACTGCTTTCGGTGCGACATGTTATGCAACATGCGTACCTGCCGCAAGCTCTCGCCGTACCTCTCCTGCGCCGGATCGAAAGGATGGTAGTCCCCTCGAACTTTCTTGTGGCGTCGGATGGGCGTACCTTCAAGCGAATAAAGCGCCATCCAGTCCGTTTCACCCTCCGCGTTTGTTACCGTGGTTCCGAACACCCAATTTCGACCGCCGACCGTCGCGAAATACTTCTTCCGCACCCAGTCAGTGTTCTTCTTCGGATGTCGCCGTTTTGCCCACCGCCATATAGCCCGAAATAAATCGTGCTCCAATCTGGTGAACGTCGCCTTTGCCACCACCGGGCTGTGATACTGCGCCCAGCCCCGTAGCATGGGGTTCAGCATTCGGATCAACACCTCCTGCTTAACGCCCTTGTGACGGCCGATGACCTCCTTCACCGCGCGATAGAACGTTTGCACATTCTTCTTGCTTGGCTTGATAAGCAGCTTTCCCGAATACTTCCGGAAATTCCACCCTAGAAAGTCGAAGCCTTCGGCTATGTTGCTGATCCGCGTTTTCTCCATGGACAGTGCCAGCCCCCGTACTGCTAGGAACTGTTCGACCCACGGCTTCACCTCGCTCTCTAGCATCTCCGGCGTGCTGCCGGTGATCACGAAGTCGTCCGCATACCGCACTACATTGACCTTCAGCTTCTTGAATCGGGTAACCCCCAACTTTGCGGTGAGATGCTGAGTTAGTTGTCGTTCCAATCCGTTCAGCGCCACGTTTGCCAACGTGGGGGAAATGATGCCTCCCTGTGGCGTTCCAGCTTCGGTCGCCTGAAACTGGCCTTGAAATACCACGCCAGCCTTCAACCACTTCCGCAGGATTGCCTTGTCCATAGGGACATGGCGCACCAACCAGTCATGGCTGATATGGTCAAAGCAGCCCTTGATATCCGCTTCCAGCACCCATGGAGCCGAGGCTCTCTGGGATAGTGAGACGAATAGCTGAGACATGGCATCCGCGGTAGAACGATTGATCCGGAACCCGTAAGAGTTCGGATCGCTCATTCCTTCGGACACCGGTTCCAGCGCCAGCAGGTATAACGCCTGCATGGCTCTGTCCAACATGGTCGGTATGCCCAGAGGGCGTTCCTTCCCGTTGGCCTTTGGAATAAAGACCCGCCTTAACGGCAGCGGTCGATACCCCCGACGCTTCAACTGCCCGATGGCTGCCCACCGGGTCTCAGGCTTGTCCCACAGCACGCGATCCACGCCTGCCGTTTTCCTGCCACGGTTTTCCGTCACTCGTTTTACCGCCGATGCTTTGGCGGACCACGAGCGGGTCAGGGATCGTTGCAGGGCTTTCACCCGGCGCCAGTCCCCTTCCTGCGTTGCCTTCGCAATTCGAATCTGCATTTCCCGGACGTTCCGTTCCACCCGGCGCCAATCGATGGCACCCCAGCTTTGCGGTACGCCGGAGGGCGCAGATTCATCCTCACGGATCAATGCTTCCATGCTGTCCTCCGAATCTTGAGACTCTTCCCCAAAATCGAGCGACAACATGCCCCTTGAGGGACATATTGCCCCTCAAGGGAAGAAAATTGAACATCAAGCGAGATCTGTCAGCCGTCCTGCGACGATTGACCAGTTGGAAGTCTGCCCGCTTTCGCGTGGGATGATATTTCAACCCCTATCCGAGCCATTACAGCCCGGCATTCGCTTTTTCCAACCTCCCATACCCGCACAGCCGACAGCGTTCCTTGCGGTTCGCCTGCCTGAGCCTTACTGCGCTCGGGCAGCCATACGGGCTTACCACGTTCCCTGCACGTTACAAGACCGGGTTAGGGTCTGCCTATTCGCCGGTGGTCCAGAAGCGACGTGTCCCGAGTTTTGAGCGGGACAACCGACCACATACCATTTTGGTTAGTGCCTATCAGCAGCTTTGGCACCGCAATCCTTACGACGTTTATCAGCAGTTCACTTACATTACCCATACCAGCCAGCCTAGCTCCTCGACCCGTTGCTACTCGGAATCTCTACCGGTCCGCCTCACGGCGAACTGGCACCCTTGCGGGGGCTACATTGTCAGGAGAGCTTCACACCCCACCGTTACCAGTGACGCATGTCTCCCTAGGCTACTGCTAGTCGCATAGCAGGTTCTATATCGGAACACCCTTGCGGATGAGTCCGACCGAACCATAACGTGCAGAGCTTTCGCTCTACATCCGGGACCTCTCAACTCAATATGACCCCCGTAGGGGCATACTTGACCGACGTGAACTCCCAAAGGCGTCCCCATCCGTCCCAAAGAACGTAGCGCCGGTCTCAATCTGACCGGTACAAAAGCTATGTGGCGCTCCCCGACATGAGTCGATGGAACACCCAGCCCCCTCTTTCGAGTGGCTGTTTACAGAGAACTCGCCCAAAGGCGAGCGTCCCCGCCTTTGGGCGATATGGCTGGAGGCTATCCAGCAATAGCAAGTACTACACACTCGACAGGCGTTAGCGAGCCAAGCGTTCAACACATTGGACTCCCCTGGCTTTACCGGCCAGGTTCGTCAAAGCAAGAGATAGGTTGGGTTTCAAGGCTCAGGCCCAAGCCCTTACCCTGTCCCAACAAGGTCGATGCCCCTTACGTTAGGGCGCTACTTCTTTTCCCGGACACGAGAGTGCGTGTCGCACCAAAACGCGGATTATAACGACGCCTGCCGCGCGGCGAGAAAAAAACCCGCCGCCACGCGGAAATTGGCCGGCACGGTGCAGCCCTGGCGCCACAGGTGACGTGGACTGCGCCGTGGAGGCCCGCCGCGGCCGCGGCGCCCCGCCATGGTGCGCAAGCCTTGCGGCTTACGCGCGGTTACACAGCTTACAAACCCTGGGTCAGCGCGCCATGTCCGCCGCGCATTAAGGAAGCCAAGGCAGCAACATCGGGCGCCGCGCCCGCGAGCCACGCTGCCGCACACGACCCAACGAGGAAAAGGAGAACACCATGTCGAACCGCCAAACCAAGATGCTCAAGACCCTGATGATTGCCGCAGGCCTGCTCGGCGCCGGCCTGGCCAGCGCCCAGACCGCGGCGGTTTCGCAGGATGTGCAGCGCAACGTCAACCAGGAACAGCGCATCGAGAACGGCCTGAAATCCGGCAGCCTGAGCACGCGCGAAGCGGCCAGCCTGGAAAAGCAGACCGCACGCGTGGACCACATGGAAGCACACGCCCTGGCCAACGGCTCGGTCTCGCCGCGCGAGCAGGCGTCGATCCAGCGTGCCGAGAACCACGTGAGCCGCGACATCGCGCATGACACGCATAACGGCATCACCGGCAACCCCGCCAGTGCCTCGTCGCAGCGCATGCAGGCCGACGTGCAGCGCAATATCAACCAAGAGCAGCGCATCAAGAACGGCGTGGCCAACGGCTCGCTCACCAACCGCGAGGCCGGCAGCCTCGAACGCGGCCAGGCTCACGTGGATCGGCGCGAAGCGCGCGCCGGCGCCAACGGCCATGTCGGCGCGGGCGCGCAGCGTGGCATCCAGCGCGCCGAAAACCGCGACAGCCGGGCGATCTACCACGACAAGCACAACGCCCGCGTGCGCGGCTGAGGGGCTGAGGCAAAGGCTGGCGCCTGCGGCTGAACCCTAAGACTTGAAGCCTAAGACTTGAAGCCTGAAACCTAAGCCCTGCGGCGCCAGACCTGCCACTGCTCGCGGCCGGCAAATACCGGCAGCGAGCCAGTGGCGGCCCGCGCCTCCACCAGTTCGAAGGCCGGCTCGAGCAGCGCGCGCAGTTCGGCCTCGGGGATGGCGAAAGGCGGCCCGCCGCGCGTCTCGTCCAGGAAGAAGTAGCCGGCCAGCAGGCCGCCCGGCGGCAGCAGTTGCGCCACGCGGGTGGCGTAGCCGGCCCGCATGGCTGGCGGCAAGGCGCACAGGAAGGCCCGTTCGTAAATCCACTGGCAGGCAGGCTCGGGCGCAAAGGCAAAGAAATCCGCCTCGTGCACGACGGCCCCGGCCGGCCCCAGCGCGCGGCGCGCGCTGGCCACGGCCTCGGGCGAGAAATCAATGGCGGTCACCGGCCAGCCGCGCGCATGGAGCCACCCCGCTTCCCAGCCGTTGCCACAGCCAGGAATTAGCGTTGGGCACGGCGCCATCGCGCTGGCGAAGGCCTCGAAATCGGCCGGCACGCCGCCCAGGTCCCAGGGCATGAAGCCCTTCTCGAAGCGCTCATCCCAGAAAGCCGGATCCCCCGCGTCGCGCGTGGCAAAGGCTGGCGGGGCTGCGGCCTTGTTCGGCGCCTTATCGGATTTGGTCAAGCTAGCCTCCACTGCGTTGCATTCCATCAACTTTGCATTCGTCGCCTGGGCGAATCTGGGCACTATCCTGGGCACTATCCCGCGCGCTACCAGTAGCCAACCCAGGCCAGCAACTCGGTCAGCACCACCCCGGCGATGAATCCGCCAACCAGCAACAAGGCCGTGCCGACCAGGCGATTGGTGCGGCGCTGCTCGGCGACCAGAGCGGCCAGCAGCTTCTCCTGCTGGCCATTGTCGACCAGTGCGCGGCGCTCGAGAAACTGGTGCGCCAGGCGCGGGAAGTCGGGCAGCATCTTGGCCCATTGGGGGGCCTCCACCTGGATGCGCTCCCAGGCACCCTTCCAGCCAACCTGCTCGTGCATCCATTTCTCGAGGAAGGGCTTGGCGGTCTTCCACAGGTCCAGGTCCGGAT
Source organism: Cupriavidus sp. PET2-C1 (assembly GCF_054515855.1). Taxonomy (NCBI): domain Bacteria; kingdom Pseudomonadati; phylum Pseudomonadota; class Betaproteobacteria; order Burkholderiales; family Burkholderiaceae; genus Cupriavidus; species Cupriavidus sp. PET2-C1. The sequence continues at coordinate 564,155 of NZ_CM137259.1, read as the reverse complement.
CGAGCTGGCGCCCCAGCCCTTCGATATTGAGCAAGGTCTTCTGCAGGAGGACCAGTTGCGGCTGGATCTCGACATTGAAGCGGCGCGAAGTCTGGAACAGGCGCATCAGCACCATGCCCAGCGAGATCTCCTTGAGCGGCTTGTCGAAATAGGGTTCGCAGCACGCCCGTACCGCGCTCTCCAATTCCTCCACCCGCGTATGGGCCGGCACCCAGCCCGACTCCACGTGCAGCAACGCCACGCGATGGTAGTCGCGGCGGAAGAAGGCGATGAAGTTCTGCGCCAGGTAGTTCTTGTCGAACTCGGACAGCGCGCCGACGATGCCGAAGTCCAGCGCGATGTAACGCCCAAAACTCTGCGGCGCCACCGACACCAGGATATTGCCCGGGTGCATGTCGGCGTGGAAGAACCCATCGCGGAACACCTGCGTGAAGAAGATCTCCACGCCCTCCTCCGCCAGCAGGTGCATGTCGACGCCAGCCGCCCTGAGCGACTCGGTGCGCGAGATGGGGATCCCATGCATGCGCTCCATCACGAAGACCTCGCTGCTGCACCAGTCCCAGAACACCTCGGGCACCAGCAGCAGCTTGGTGTCGGCAAAGTTGCGACGCAGCTGGCTGGCGTTGGCGGCCTCGATCATCAGGTCGAGTTCGTCGTGCAGGTATTTGTCGAACTCGGCGACGACCTCGCGCGGCTTCAGGCGCTTGCCGTCAGCCCAGAAACGCTCAAGCCAGGCGGCCAGATCCCGCATCAGCGCCAGGTCGCTGTCGATGACCGGCAGCATGCCCGGGCGCAGGACCTTCACGGCGACTTCGCGGCCGTGGTTGGGGCCGCCCTTCAGGATGGCGAAGTGAACCTGGGCGATGGACGCGCTGGCCACCGGCTTGTGGTCGAAGCTCTCGAACAGCGTCGCCAGCTTCCGGCCCAGCGAGCGCTCGATGATCTTGACCGCCACGACCGAATCGAACGGCGGCACCTGGTCCTGCAGCTTGGCGAGCTCGTCGGCGATGTCCTCGGGCATCAGGTCGCGCCGGGTGGAGAGCACCTGGCCAAACTTGACGAAGATCGGCCCCAGGCGCGTCAGCGCCAGGCGCAGGCGTTCGCCCCGGGGCATGTCGAGCTTGCGGCCAATGGTAATGACACGCACCAGGAAACGGATGCGGCGGCTCTTGAAACCAGACAGCACGAGCTCGTCCAGGCCGTAGTAGAGGATGACGAAAACGATCTTGCAAAGGCGCAGGAAGCGGGTCATGCAGGTTCTTCAGTGTTGGGGCCGTGCTGCTTGGCCGGTCTGGCAATGGATAAAGCCGTGGATGCGCAATTGAGCAGGGGTCTGGCGGCGGCAGGCCGCGAGCGATCAGCGATGGGCGGACGGCAACGTGCCGGCGCCACGCTCGGAGCGGGTGCGCTGCTCCAGCTTTTCCAACCGCTTTTCCAGCCGGGCGAGGTCGTCGCGCAGCGCGCTCACACCGGCGCCGAACTCGTCGAGCGCCGCGTGGCGCACCAGGGTCGGCTGCTCGTCGAGCAGGTATTCGGTCACGTTATCGACCAGCGCGCGACCCACCCGCGTGGCCTGGGCATGCACCTGCTGCACGCCGTCCACCACCCGTTGCGCCACGCTATCGCTCACCGGGCCGCCCAGGATGCCGCGCAATGCGCGCGACAGATCCTCGGCCGCATCCCAGCGCAGGCTGCGGGCCAGCGTGGAGACCGTGTTGGCCAGCTCGGCATCTCCCTCGATGCGCACATGCTTCATCGCCGCCGCCTGGCCGCCGCCCGCCACGTCCGAAGCCACCAGCGGCCACTGCTGCAGCGGCACGGTCAGCGTGACCGCCGGGGTTTCATCCACCGGGGCCAGCTCCGTCAGGCCCTGCCCCGTCACCTTCAATGCGAGCGTGAACGCGGCCGCGTCAAAGCGGATGATGCGGCCAGCGAAGGGCTGGAGCATGGTGGTTGCCCAGGGCTCCTGTTCCAGCAGGTGGTTCAGGGCGGTGATCGGGGGGGTGGCCAGGGGGGTGGGGAGGGTGGTCATGATTGGATTGGGTGGGGCTGGGGGCGGGCCTTTCAGGAGGTGTTAGTGGTTGGTTAGTGGTTGATCGGTTCTAAAGTCAAAATCAACTTCAACTGCTTGAATTCAAAGGCAACTGCAGTTTCACCACCCCTGCGGGGCGGCGACCTACTTTCTTGTCTTGCCAAGAAAGTAGGCAAAGAAGGCGCGCCGGATGGGGCGACTACCTCCTCGGGCTTCGGCGAAAAGAGCGGCCGGGACCCAAACTCGCATCGCCTTAAGGCGATACTCAGACATGGGTCCCTCTTTTCCGCTCTTTTCGCCGAAGCCCGAGGCGCCCCATACGGCCTGGTACACCTTGACGGCTCGCTTCGCATCGCGGGCTGGTGTGGTCCGCCCTTCGGGCGCGCCAAACGGCTACCAATCGTTACTTGGCGGACCCGCTCTTGCAAACGCCCTCTCCCCCGGCCCCTCTCCCGCAAGCGGGAGAGGGGAGCAAACCACTGGTCGACTCGAACCTTCAGGTTGCAGCCGTGTTTTCCGCCCGTCGGGTGGCAAACACAATCCCGCGATGCGAAGCGAGCCGTCAAGGGTTTCATCTCCCGTTATGGGGCGCCTCGTCGGCAGGCGAAAAGAGCGGAACAGAGGGGGCCATGTTTGAGTATCGCCTTAAGGCGATGCGAGTTTGGCCCCCGGCCGCTCTTTTTGTCTGACGACGAGGAGGCTTTCGCCCCATCCGGGTCGCCTTCTTTGCCTACTTTCTTGGCGAGACAAGAAAGTAGGTCGCCCCCCGCAGGGGGGGTGAAACTGCCTTTGACTTTGATCTTCAAGCCAAGCAACAGACCCCCTCACCCCGCAAACAAAAAAAGCCCACGTTTTCACGTGGGCCTCCATTCTATGCCACCTGCCGGCCTTGAACCTGCCGGCGAGGCACTCCCTGCACTCAGGAAGTTTGTTGGATCCCTGCCAGCAGCCAGCCGCCGGGGCCGCTTACCGGCTTGGCCAGGTTCCAGACTTCGGCGAAGGGCTGGGCGGGGTCGCCGGCCTTTTCGCGGATCATGCCGGAGAAGCGCACGCTGGCCAGATGCTGGGCCGGGCTGTCTTCGATGCCGAGCAGTTCGGCTTCCAGCGTGACCACGTCGGTCTTGTTGACTTCGGTGCCGCGCTCGGACAGGTCCATCTTGATCTCGGCGAACATTTCCGGCGTGGTGAACTCGCGGATGTCCTCGAGATTGCCGGCGTCCCAGGCTGCCTGCAGGCGTACGTAGTAGACCTTGGCGTTGCGCAGGAAGGCTTGGGTGTCGAAGTCGGCCGGCACGCCCCAGGGCTGGGCCGCGCCTGCTGCCGCTGCCGCGCCAGCCATCACCGGTGCGGCGGACTGCATCGATGCGACGGAACCGGGCGCAGGCATCACCGGATTGGGTGCACCAGCCGGCACTTGTTGGCGCAGAACCGGTTCGTTGCTGCCGCCAAACCCGTTACCCGAGCCGCTGCCGGCTGCCGCACCTGCATAGGCCGGTTGTTGCGGCGCCTTGGCGCCACCGCGGAACTTGCGGATCAGCCAGATTGCGGCGAATGCCACCAGGGCGATCAGGATCAGGTTGGACAGGAAGCCCATGGCGGCGCCGCCCAGGCCAAAGTGCGACAGCAGCCAGCCAATGCCCAGGCCGGCGGCGATGCCGCCAAGCATGCCACCCCAGTTACGCTTGGGCGCGGCAGCAGCGGCTGCCCCCGCGCCGGCGGCGGCGGGCGCGGCTTGCTGGGCCGGTGCCTGCTGCGCGGGCGTCTGGTTCGGCGATTGCTGTGCCGGTGCCTGCTGGCGTTGCGTCACGCCGGACGATTGCTTGCCAATGCTGCGCGACCCGCCGAGGCGTTTGGCATTGGCGTCGAGCGCCATGCCGAGGGCGAGCGTGCCAATCAGCACACCCACCATGAATTTTGCGCGAAATAGCGACATATCAGTGCTTCCCCTGTTAAGTTCGCTCATTTTTCTTTGAGCCTATATCAGTCTAGTACTTTCGCCCGACGTGGAGTGCCACCACTCCCGCTGTCAGGTTGAAGTATTCGACATTCTCCAGGCCCGCATGTTCCATCAGCCGTACAAGTGAAGCCTGGTCTGGATGCATTCTGATCGATTCAGCCAGATAGCGATAGCTATCGGAATCCTGTACCACGCGCTGTCCCAGCCACGGCAAGAACTTCAGGGAATACATGTCGTAGGCCTTTTCCAGCGGCTTCCACACCTTGGAGAACTCCAGCACCATGACTTTGCCGCCCGGCTTGATCACCCGGCGCATCTCGGACAGTGCCACCTCCTTGTGCGTCATGTTGCGCAGCCCGAAGGACACGGTGACCAGGTCGAAGTGGTTGTCCGGGAACGGAATCCGCTCGGCGTCACAGAGACAGGTGGGGATGACGATGCCTTTATTCAACAAGCGATCGCGTCCAACCCGGAGCATCGACTCATTGATGTCGGTCAGCCAGACCTCGCCGGTGGGCCCGGCCTGGCGCGCGAAGGCCTTGGCCAGGTCGCCGGTGCCGCCGGCAATGTCGAGCACCTTGAAGCCAGGCCGCACGCCGGCCTGGGCGATGGTGAACATCTTCCACAGCCGGTGCATGCCGCCGGACATCAGGTCGTTCATGACGTCGTACTTGTTGGCCACCGAATGGAAGACTTCGGCTACCTTGCCGGCCTTCTCTTCTTCCTTGACCTTCTCGAACCCGAAGTGGGTCTCGCTCATAACTCGCTCCAGAACTCAGTAATGGCCCGCGGGGGCACGCAATCTCAATGGCTGCCGCAGGCATGGCCGCCGGGGGCCACCATGGGGGTGTCGCGATCGACACCGGCCGCTTGCAGCCGCTCCAGGTAGGACTGCCAGATGGCGTCCTGCTGGGCGCCCAGGCGGTAAAGCAGTTCCCAGGAATAGATGCCGGTATCGTGGCCGTCGGAAAAACGGATCAGGATGGCGTAGTTGCCGACCGGCTCCACCGCGGCGATGGTGACGTCGCGCTTGCCGGTCTGCAGCACTTCCTGGCCCGGGCCGTGGCCCTGCACTTCGGCCGAGGGTGAGTTCACCCTCAGGTATTCGAACGGCAGCCGGAAGCTGGAACCGTTGTCAAAACCCACCTCCAGCACGCGCGACTGGGTGTGCACGGTAAGGGCGGTGGGATGGGGAGTATCTTTTTCAAGGCCTGCCATGATGGGTGGCGCGCGGCTGTGGGCGAGCCGCAAGTTGCGGCCACACCGGCCTTTACGCTTCGTGTACGACCCGATAGCTTACCGCAGCCGCCTCGCCTTGCCCATCGTGCTCCGCCTCCCAGTGCGCTCCGTCGGCCGCGACATAGCGCAGGCGCTTGCCATGGAAGGCGGCAACCGTGCTGCGGTGGGCAATGCTGATGATCGCCGCGCCGGGCAGGGCGTCCACCATCAGGCTGTACATCGCGCTTTCGGTTTCCTCGTCGAGCGCGCTGGTGGCCTCGTCCAGGAACAGGTAGTCGGGCTTTTGCAGCAGCGCGCGCGCAAAGGCCAGGCGTTGCTGCTCGCCCGGCGACAGCCGCAGCGACCAGTTGTCGAACACGTCGAGCTGCTCGGCCAGGGCGCCGAGCCGGGCTTCGCGCAGCACCTTCTGCAAGGTTTCGCGGCTATGCGCGGTGCCGGCGTCGGGATAGGCCAGCGCATCGGCCAGCGAGCCGATCGGCAGGTAGCTGCGCTGCGGCAGGAACAGCATGCGAGCCGCGCCGGGCATGGCTACCGTGCCGCTGCCGTAGGGCCAGATCCCGGCCAGCGCGCGGAACAGCACGCTCTTGCCGCAACCCGAGGGGCCGCTGACCAGCCAGCGTTCGCCGGGCGCGATCTGCAGCGAGAACGGCGCCACCAGCGGCCGCTGCTGGATCTCGCCGCCGTTGCCGGTGCGCACCGGCAGCGCGAGCGCGAGGGTGTCGATGCGGATGCCGTCGTTATCCGCATCGGCACCGGCATCGGCCTTGACCACCTCGATATCGCGCACACCGGTGTGCTCCTGGTCCTGGCGCTCGGCCACGCGGATGGCGTCGCGAAAGTCGATCAGCCGGTTGGCCGCGGCCTTCCAGCCAACCAGCGTCGCGTAGTTATCGACGAACCAGGACAGGGCGCCCTGCACCTGGCCGAACGCCGAACTCACCTGCATCAACCCGCCCAGCGTCATCTTGCCGGCGAAGTACCGCGGAGCGGCCACGATCAGCGGGAAGATGATGGCGAACTGGCTATAGCCGGAATTGACGAAGGTCAGGCGCCGCGTATAACGCATCAACTGGTTCCAGTTGGCGCGAATGCGGTCGAAGCGCGAGCGCAGGCCGGCCTGCTCGGTCGGCTCCCCCCGGTACAGCGCCACCGGCTCGCTGTTCTCGCGCAGGCGCACCAGCGTGAAGCGGAAATCCGCCTCGTACTGCTCCTGCTGGTAGCTAAGCCCGATCAGCGGCCGGCCCACCAGGTGGGCGATCAGCGACCCGATCACCGCGTAAGCGATGGCGAACCACACCATATAGCCAGGAATAACGATCTCATTGCCGCCGAGCATGAAGCTGATCGGCCCGGACACCGCCCACAGGATGCCGACGAAGGACAGCAGCGTTACCACCGAATTGAGCAGCCCGAGCGACAGCGTCAGGGCGCCGTCGGTAAACGAGCGCAGGTCGTCGGCCAGCCGCTGGTCGGGGTTGTCGGTGGTACGGGTCTGCTCGATGCGGTAGTACGCTTGATGACTGAGCCAGTGGTCCATGAAGCGCCCGGTCATCCACGTACGCCAGCGCATCTGCAGCATCATGGTGTAGTACTGGCGCGAGATGGCCGCCACGATGAAGAAACCGGCAATCCAGGAAAAGCGGATCAGCAGGGTCTTGAAGGAGGCGTAGTCGTGCTGCTCCAGCGCGTTGTAGAACACGCGGGTCCAGTCATTGAGCAGCACATTGATATAGACGATGCCAAGATTAAGCGCGACCACGAAGGCCAGCAGCCCGAGACCGGCCTTGCGGTCTTCGGATATCCAGTAAGGCTTGATCAGGCTCCAGGTCTCGCCCATGCGCAGGCGGCTCTGGATCTTGAGGGCACGGGCCGGCACGGCCGGGCCTGGAACGGTAACGGAAGTCGGTGTGGACATGGCACCTTTCGCGCAAGCGGGCCAGGGCTGATCCACCGGCCCCGCTCTTGTGGGAATGAAGACAACGGGTGTTAGAAGACGGCGCTGCCCGGCTGGTTCCGGAAATTCAAAAAAACCGATAGCCATGCCAGCACGGCACGGGTGCGGCTGCGGCTACGCCAGGTGTCAGCCTGCTTCGTCCAGTTTCGCCAGGGCCGCGCGCAAGGCCGGCAGGCGCTGCGCAAGGCCGGCCAGGCGCGCGGCATCGGGCTCGCGCTGCGCGGCCGCCCAGACGGCTTCCGGAAAATGGGTATCCCAGCGGTAGCGTGGAATGATATGCCAGTGCAGGTGCGGCACCATATTGCCGAAGGCGGCCAGGTTGACCTTGTCGGGCGCCATGACATCGCGCACCGTGCGCTCCACCCGCGCCACCAGCCGCATCAGCCAGGCCTGGTCGTCCTCGGGCAGGTCGGTCTGCTCGGCCACGTGGCCATTCCACACCACCCGGCAGAAGCCGGGAAAGCGCTCGTGCTCGACCAGGATGACGCGGGCGCGCTCGCCGCGCCAGGCCAGTTCGCCGCCGTCGGTCTCGCACAGGGGGCAGTTGGGGACACGGTTCATGCAATCGCTCCCGCGACATCAACCCGCCGTCCAAAGTCAGCTCCCCTCTCCCGCCTCGCGGGAGAGGGGTTGGGGGAGAGGGCGGGAGCTAGCTCGAAGTGAGAGCCTGCGGGCTGGCGACCGTCCGCCCTCTCCCCCGGCCCCTCTCCCGCAAGCGGGAGAGGGGAGCAAGCCAGAGGCTTGTCGAAGCGCATCGTGCTTACCGCCCTCGCCTCCCCCATCACACCAGCACCCGCTCGATGCCGCCCGAGTTGGCCTTGGCCACGTAGTCCGGCATCCAGTTCTCGCCCAGCAGGTGCTTGGCCATCTCCACCACGATGTAGTCCGCCGTGACCGTGGCATCTTCCTTGTAGCGCGACAAACCCTGCAGGCAGGACGGGCAGCTGGTCAGGATCTTGACGTCGCCCACGAAGCCGTCGGTGCGCAGCTTGTCCGCGCCCTTGGTCATTTCCTCTTCCTTGCGGAAGCGGATCTGGGTGGAGATGTCGGGGCGCGACACCGCCAGCGTGCCGGACTCGCCGCAGCAACGCTCGTTCTTCTCGATCTTGCTGCCGCCTTCGTTGCCGCCCATCAGCTCGTTGACGAGCTTGGTCGGGTCCATGGTCTTGATCGGGGTGTGGCAGGGGTCGTGGTACATATAGCGCGTACCGGTCACGCCCTCCAGCTTGACGCCCTTTTCCAGCAGGTATTCGTGGATGTCGATGATGCGGCAGCCCGGGAAGATCTTGTCGAACTCATACCCGGCAAGCTGGTCGTAGCACGTCCCGCAGCTCACCACCACGGTCTTGATATCGAGGTAGTTGAGCGTGTTGGCGACCCGGTGGAACAACACCCGGTTGTCGGTGACCATCTTCTCGGCCTTGTCGAACTGGCCGTTGCCGCGTTGCGGATAGCCGCAGCACAGATAGCCCGGCGGCAGCACGGTCTGTACGCCCACATGCCACAGCATGGCTTGCGTGGCGAGGCCCACCTGCGAGAACAGCCGCTCCGAGCCGCAGCCCGGGAAGTAGAACACCGCCTCGGTCTCGGGCGAAGTCCGCTTCGGGTCGCGGATGATCGGCACGATCTCGTTGTCCTCGATATCTAGCAGCGCGCGCGCGGTCTTCTTGGGCAGGTTGCCCGGCATCTTCTTGTTGATGAAGTGGATCACCTGCTCTTGCACCGGCGCGCGGCCCACCGTGGCGGGCGGATGCGCGGTCTGCTTCCTGGCGAACTTCTTGAGTACGTCGTTGCCCAGGCGCTGCGCCTTGTAGCCCCAGTCGATCATGACCTTGCGGGTCATGTTGATGGTCTGCGGGCTGGTGGCGTTGAGGAAGAACATCGACGCGGCGGTGCCGGGATTGAACTTCTTCTGCCCCATCTTGCGCAGCAGGTTGCGCATGTTCATCGACACGTCGCCGAAGTCGATCTTGACCGGGCACGGCGTCACGCACTTGTGGCAGACCGTGCAATGGTCGGCCACGTCGGAGAACTCGTCCCAGTGCTTGATCGAGATGCCGCGGCGGGTCTGCTCCTCGTACAGGAAGGCCTCCACCAGCAGCGAGGTCGCCAGGATCTTGTTGCGCGGGCTGTACAGCAGGTTGGCGCGCGGCACGTGGGTGGCGCACACCGGCTTGCACTTGCCGCAGCGCAGGCAGTCCTTGACGCTGTCGGCAATGGCGCCGATATCGCTCTGCTGCATGATGATGGACTCATGCCCCATCAGCCCGAACGATGGCGTATAGGCATTGCGCAGGTCAGCGCCGGGCAACAGCTTGCCCTTGTTGAAGCGGCCCTGCGGATCCACCCGCTGCTTGTACTCGCGGAATTCGCCGATCTCGTCCTCGGTCAGGAACTCCAGCTTGGTGATGCCGATGCCGTGCTCGCCGGAAATCACGCCGTCCAGCGAGCGCGCCAGCGCCATGATGCGGGCCACCGCGCGGTGGGCGTCCTGCAGCATGTCGTAGTCGTCCGAGTTGACCGGGATATTGGTGTGCACGTTGCCGTCGCCGGCGTGCATGTGCAGCGCCACGAAGACGCGGCTGCGCAGCACCTGCTTGTGGATCTTCTGCGCTTCGTCGAGGATGGGCTTGAACTCGCCGCCGTTGAAGATATTGCGCAGTTCGGCGCGCACTTCGCTCTTCCAGGACACGCGGATGGTACGGTCCTGCAGCAGGTGGAACACGGTGGCGTCCGGCTGCAGCGCGAGGCGCGCCTCGAAAGCCTGGCCGAGCAGGCCCAGGCCGTGGCCGATCAGCGACGCGCGCGCGGTGGCCAGCGGCGTATCCAGGTGGTCCTGCAGGTAGGTCCAGCGCGAGCGGATCTCGCGCAGCAGCTGCAGCGCGTGCTGCACGCGGTCTTCCAGCAGCTCGGCGCTGGGGATCTCGTTGGCGTCGTCGCTGCGGCCCAGCGGCAGGTTGCCGCGCGCGAAGAAGGCTTCCAGCGCATCGGTCAGCTGGAGCTTGTTCTTGATCGACAGCTCGATATTGATGCGCTCGATGCCGTCGGTGTACTCGCCCATGCGCGGCAGCGGGATCACCACGTCTTCATTGATCTTGAAGGCGTTGGTGTGCTTGGCGATGGCAGCGGTGCGGGAGCGGTCCAGCCAGAACTTCTTGCGGGCCTCCGGGCTGACCGCGACGAAGCCTTCGCCGCTCTTGCCGTTGGCCATGCGGATGACTTCCGAGGTGGCGCGGGCGACCGCGTCCTGGTCGTCGCCGACGATGTCGCCGATCAGCACCATCTTCGGGAAGGCGTTGCGCTTGCTCTTGGTGGCGTATCCCACCGCGCGCAGGTAGCGCTCGTCCAGGTGCTCCAGGCCGGCCAGGATGGCGCCGCCGGGGGTACGCGATTCGGCGTCGAGGTAATCCTTGATTTCCACGATGCTGGGAATGGCGTCGCGCGCCTGGCCGAAGAACTCCAGGCAGACCGTGCGCACATGCGCCGGCATGCGGTGCAGGATCCAGCGCGCGCTGGTGACGATGCCGTCGCAGCCTTCCTTCTGGATGCCGGGCAGGCCCGCCAGGAACTTGTCGGTGACGTCCTTGCCCAGGCCTTCCTTGCGGAACTTGCGCCCTTCGATGGCCAGGGTTTCCGTGCGCAGCGGCTTTTCGCCGGGCGCGCGGTTGCCGTCCGACCACTTGAGCTCGAAGGTGGCGACCGCCACGTCATGGATCTTGCCCAGGTTGTGGTCCAGGCGCGTGACTTCCAGCCAGTTGCCTTCCGGGTCCACCATGCGCCACCAGGCCAGGTTGTCCAGCGCGGTGCCCCACAGCACGGCCTTCTTGCCGCCGGCGTTCATGGCCACGTTGCCGCCGATGCAGGAGGCATCGATCGAGGTCGGGTCGACTGCGAACACCAGCCCGGCCTTGTCCGCCGCATCCGCCACGCGGCGCGTCACCACGCCAGCGCCGGAGAAGATGGTGCCGACTTTGTGCGCCACGCCCGGCAGGTCGGTCTGCTCGACCGGCCCGAGTTGTTCCAGCTTCTCGGTGTTGATGACCGCGCTCATCGGCGTCAGCGGCACGGCGCCGCCGGTATAGCCGGTGCCGCCTCCGCGCGGGATGATGGTCAGGCCCAGCTCGAAGCAGCCCTTGACCATGCCGGCGATCTCTTCCTCGGTGTCCGGGGTGAGGACCACGAAGGGATATTCCACGCGCCAGTCGGTCGCGTCGGTCACATGCGAGACGCGGGACAGGCCGTCGAACTTGATGTTGTCCTTCTGCGTGATGCGGCCTAGCACGCGCTGGGTGCGCTTGCGCAGGTCATAGGCATCCGCGAACTCCTGCTTGAAGTCCTCGATCGCCTGCTTGGCAAAGCTGACCAGCTGCTCGACCCGGTGGGAGCGGTCCTCGGCGGCCGGCTCGGCGTGCTCGGCACGGTCGGCGGCACGGCGCTTTTCCACCTCGGAGAGCCGGTGGTGCAGTGCCGTAACCAGCATCTGGCGGCGCTTGGGGTTCTCCAGCAGGTCGTCCTGCAGGTAGGGATTGCGGCGCACCACCCAGATATCGCCCAGCACTTCATACAGCATGCGGGCGGAGCGGCCGGTGCGGCGTTCGCCGCGCAGCTCGGCCAGGATGCGCCAGGCTTCTTCGCCTAGCAGCCTGATGACAATCTCGCGATCCGAGAATGACGTGTAGTTATAAGGGATCTCTCGCAGGCGCGCAGGCGCATCCTGCGCGGCGAGTTTGGCATCGAGCACGAGTGGGGCGTTCATGGGGAGGGGACCGCTTCCTGTAGCGCACGGAGACGGTGCGCCGGATCGTCTTTAAAGGGCAATTGTACTTCAAGGCCTGCTTTCGCCGCACCGCAACATGGCAGAACCTTGCTTGGGCAAGGGTTGCTTTACCCTTGCCGTGGCGCGAAAGGCGCTGGCTAGAACAGGCTTTTGAGGCTGGCCGCGATGCCATGCCAGAAACTATTCGGGATCCAGAGCAGGACAATCGTCATGGCAAGGTAGCGCAGAAACTTGCCAATCGCCATGTAAACCAGGCTGGGCCAGAACGACAGCCGGAGCCAGCCCGCCAAAGTGCACAAAGGATCACCAATTCCGGGCAGCCACGATACCAGCAGGGTCGGCGGCCCCAGCCGGCGCATCCACCGGAAGTAGCGCGCATCCAGCGGCGGCTTGCGCGGCTGGCGGGGATGGCGGCGGTGTTCGGCGTGCTCCTCCTCGTGCACGCGCTGCTGGCGCCGCTTGCGCAAGCGCACCACGGCCAGCTTGGCCGCGTAGCCAAGCCACCAGTCGATGGCGCCGCCCACGGTATTGCCGAGCGTGGCAACGACGATGGCCGGCCAGAACAGATGCGGATTGAGCTTGATATACGCGAAGACCGCCGGCTCCGAGCCCAGGGGCAGCAAGGTGGCGGACACCAGGCTGACCACGAAGATAGCCGGCAAGCCCACCTTGGGCAGGGCAACGGTTTCGAACAGCCAGTCGATGAAGCCTTCCATATAGAGAGATTTGGTGCCGGAGCGAGGTGAATGCGGTGTGGCGGCCGAGCGGCGGGCCATTCTAGCAGCGCTATCCTGCGCGCCCGCGACCGACGCCGTGCGCGCCCTCTGGCAGCGCCAGGTGGCGAAGGGGCAACCCGCATGGCATGCGCCTGAGATTTGTGATTAACTGTTAGAGCATGCCGCAGCCAAACGTTCGCGGCGCGGCATTGCTAGGCCATTGTCAGGCATTGCCCGACAGCACCGCAGTACCAACATCACGAAATAGCCGTACCCAGCAAACGGCAGCAACGCGTCGTGGCCAGTCCCGCGCAGTTTTTTCGGGATTCAGGGATTGGTCGTGCACGTGTCCACCCACATGGAGACAAGCATGGCGATTCCTATCCGCCTGACCGTCAACGGCCGCGCCGTCGACGCGCAGGTAGAACCCCACACCCTTCTCGTCCAGTTCCTGCGCGAACAACTCCGCCTGACCGGCACCCATGTCGGCTGCGACACCGCCCAATGCGGCGCCTGCACCGTGCACATGGACGGCCGCGCGGTCAAGTCGTGCAACATGCTGGCGCTGCAGGCGGATGGCGCCAGCATCACCACCATCGAAGGACTCGCCCCGGAGGGCCAGCTCCACCCCATGCAGGAAGCCTTCCGCAACTGCCACGGCTTGCAGTGCGGCTTCTGCACGCCCGGCATGGTGATGAGCGCCATCGCGCTGGTCAGGCAGCAGCCCAATGCCGACGCCACCGCCATCCGCGAGCAGCTCGAAGGCAACCTGTGCCGCTGTACCGGCTACCACAACATCGTGCGCGCGGTGCAGGAAGGCCAGTCCGCGATGCATGGCGTCAGCGCTGAATAAGGGGACCGCCATGAACGCACCTGACAACCAGCACCTGATCGGCGCCTCGGTCAAGCGCAAGGAAGACTACCGTTTTCTCACCGGCAACGGCCAGTACACCGACGACATTGTGCTGCCGCAGCAAAGCTACGGCTACTTCCTGCGCTCGCCGCACGCGCACGCCCGCATCGTCTCCATCGACAAGACCGAGGCACTCGCCTCGCCCGGCGTGGTCGCCATCTTCACCGGCGAGGACGTGGCGGCCGACAAGGTCGGCGGCCTGCCCTGCGGCTGGCTGATCCACAGCATCGACGGCAGCCCGATGAAGGAGCCGCCGCACCCCGTGCTGGCGCAGGGCAAGGCCCGCCACGTGGGCGACCAGGTCGCGCTGGTGATAGCCGAAACGCTGCAGCAAGCCAAGGACGCCGCCGAGAAGATCGACGTGCAATACGACGAACTGCCCGCCGTGGTGAACACCGCCCACGCTGCCTCGGCCGCCTCGCTGGTACATGACGACGTGCCCGAGAACACCAGCTATGTCTGGGGCCATGGCGACCGCGCTGCCACCGACGCCGCCTTTGCCAAGGCCGCCCACGTGACCACGCTGGAAATCATCAACAACCGGCTGATCCCCAACGCCATCGAGCCGCGCGCCGTCAATGCCAGCTACACCCGGCAGGACGACAGCTACACGGTCTACGTATCGAACCAGAATCCCCACGTGGAGCGCCTGCTGATGGGCGCCTTCGTGCTCGGCCTGCCCGAGTCGCGCCTGCGCATCATCGCGCCGGATGTGGGTGGCGGCTTCGGCTCCAAGATCTTCCTGTACGCGGAAGACGTGGCGCTGACCTGGGCCTCGAAGAAAATCAAGCGCCCGATCAAGTGGACCGCCGAGCGCTCGGAGTCCTTCCTGACCGATGCGCACGGCCGCGACCACGTCACCAAGGCCGAGCTGGCGATGGACGCCGACGGCAAGTTCCTGGCCATGCGGGTGCACACCACCGCCAATATGGGCGCCTACCTGTCGACCTTCGCGTCCAGCGTGCCGACCATCCTGTACGCCACGCTGCTGGCCGGGCAGTACAGCACGCCGGCGATCTATGCCGAAGTGCGCGCCGTGTTCACCAACACCGCGCCGGTGGACGCTTACCGCGGCGCGGGCCGCCCGGAAGCCACCTATGTGGTGGAGCGGCTGGTGGAAGCCGCAGCGCGCGAAATGAAGATGGACCCGGCGGAAATCCGCCGCAAGAACTTCATCCACGACTTCCCCTACGCCACCCCGGTCGGCCTGACCTACGACACCGGCGACTACGAGCCGTGCCTGGCACGCGCGCAGGAACTCGCCGACGTCAAAGGCTTTCCCGCGCGTCGTGAAGAAGCGAAGCAGCGCGGCAAGCTGCGCGGCCTGGGCTATTCCTGCTACATCGAGGCATGCGGGCTGGCGCCGTCGAATATCGCCGGCGCGCTGGGCGCGCGCGCGGGCCTGTTCGAAGTCGGCGAGATCCGTGTCCACCCGACCGGCACCGTGACCGTCTTCACCGGCTCGCACAGCCACGGCCAGGGGCATGAAACCACCTTCGCGCAGATCGTGGCGGACCGGCTCGGCATTGCGCTCGATGCCGTGGAAGTGGTGCACGGCGACACCGGCCGCGTGCCGTTCGGCATGGGCACCTATGGCTCGCGCTCGCTGTCGGTAGGCGGCTCGGCCATCATGAAGGCGCTCGACAAGATCGAAGCCAAGGCCAAGAAGATCGCAGCCCACTTGCTGGAGGCCTCGGACGCCGACATCGAGTTCAAGAACGGCACGTTCAGCGTGGCCGGCACCGACCGCAGCAAGACCTTTGGCGAGGTTGCGCTCACCGCCTACGTGCCGCACAACTACCCGCTCGACAAGCTGGAGCCGGGCCTGAACGAAAACGCCTTCTACGACCCGACCAACTTCACCTATCCGTCGGGCGCCTACATCTGCGAGGTGGAAGTCGATCCGGACACCGGCGAGAGCAAGGTGATCAAGTTCACCGCGGTGGACGATTTCGGCAACATCATCAACCCGATGATCGTCGAAGGCCAGGTGCACGGCGGCATCGGCCAGGGCCTCGGCCAGGCCATGCTGGAACAGTGCGTGTACGACGACGACAGCGGCCAGTTGCTGACCGGCTCCTACATGGACTACGCCATGGCGCGCGCCGGCGACCTGCCGGATTTCACGGTGGAAACCGCCAAGGGCACGCCCTGCACGCATAACCCGCTGGGCGTGAAAGGCTGCGGCGAGGCCGGCGCGATCGGCTCGCCGCCGGCCTTCATCAACGCGCTGGTGGATGCGCTCTCGCCGCTTGGCGTGCGCGACATCCAGATGCCCGCCACGCCGCACCGCGTGTGGCAGGCCATCCGCCACGCGCAGGCCCCTAACTGAGATCGGAGGCACACCATGTACGCATTCCATTTCGAACGCGCCGCCGATACCAAGGCGGCCGTGGAAAAACTCAAGGCGGACCCCGACGCCAAGTACCTCGGTGGCGGCCAGAGCCTGCTGGCCGCGATGAAGCTGCGCCTGGCCGCGCCATCCGCGCTGATCGACGTAGCCCGCATTCCCGGCATGGCGGATATCCGTGTCGAGAACGATGAGCTGGTGATCGGCGCGGCGGCACGCCATGCCGACGTGGCGGCCAACGCCGACGTGCGCAAGCGCATTCCCGCGCTGGCCGCGCTGGCCGACGGCATCGGCGACCGCCAGGTGCGCGCGATGGGCACGCTGGGCGGCTCGCTCGCCAACGACGATCCCGCCGCCTGCTACCCAGCGGCCGTGCTCGCGCTCAACGCCACGGTGGTCACCGACCGCCGCAATATCGCCGCCGACAGCTTCTTCAAGAGCCTCTACGAAACCGCACTGGAACCCGACGAGCTGATCACCGCCGTGCGCTTTCCCACGCCGGACAAAGCCGCCTACATCAAGTTTCGCAACCCGGCATCGCGCTTCGCGCTGGTGGGCGTGATGGTCGCGCAGTTCGGCAAGGTCGTGCGGGTCGCGGTCACCGGCGCGGCCGACAGCGTGTTCCGCAGCGCACCGCTGGAGCAGGCGCTGGCAGCCAGCTTCACGCCAGCGGCAGCGCGCGCGGTGGTGGTGGATGCAAGCAAGCTGAACACCGACCTGCATGCCTCCGCCGAGTACCGCGCGCACCTGATCCCGGTGCTGGCGGCGCGCGCGGTGGAGCAGGCGTTGAAGAGCTAAGGGAGGAAGCCGGAGCGAAGCGCCCGCACTCGCCAAGCCGGGCGTGTTCGCTTCGCGCTCACGCCCGCCCTCTCCCCCAGCCCCTCTCCCACTACGCGGGAGAGGGGAGCCAACCGGCTAGCGCCCATGCTTCCCCAGTCCATCGACCAGACCGCCGCCCTGCTGGAGGCACAGCAGTACTTCGCCGATCGCGAAACCGCCACCGTGCTATACCTGGCGCTGCGCATGCAGCGCCCGCTCTTCCTCGAAGGCGAGCCCGGGGTGGGCAAGACCGCGCTGGCGCGGGCCATGGCCGGCGCGCTCGGCACGCGCTTGCTGCGCCTGCAATGCTACGAGGGGCTCGATGCCTCCAGCGCGCTGTACGAATGGGATTACCCGCGCCAGATCATGGCGCTGCGCCTGGCGGAAGCGCGCGGCGAGCGGCCCGACACGCAATCGCTGTATCACGACGATTTCCTGCTCAAGCGCCCCTTGCTGGAATCCCTGCTGCCCGACCCGGCCGCGCCCGGCATCCCGCGCGTGCTGCTGATCGACGAGATCGACCGCGCCGACGAACCCTTCGAAGCCTTCCTGCTGGAGGTGCTGTCCGAGTTCCAGGTGTCGATCCCCGAGATCGGCGTGATCCGGGCCGAGCAGCCGCCGCTCATCATCGTCACCTCCAACCGGACCCGCGAGGTGCATGACGCGCTCAAGCGCCGCTGCCTGTACCAATGGATGGGCTATCCCCAGCGCGAGCGCGAACTGCAGATCGTGGCCGCGCGCGCCCCCGAGGCCGCCGCCGCGCTGCAGCACCAGGCCATCGACTTCATCCACCGGCTGCGCGGCATCGACCTGTTCAAATCGCCCGGCATCGCCGAGGCCATCGACTGGTGCCGCGCGCTGGCCGCGCTGGGCGTGTGCGAGCTCGATCCGCAATCGGTGCGCGACACGCTGGGCGTGCTGCTCAAGTACCAGGACGACCTGGCCCGGGTCGATGGCCCCACCGTGGCCGAGCTGCTCGCCAGCCGGGCGCCGGGAGCCTGAGCCATGCCCCGGCTCCATCCGGACGCTCCGCTGGCCGCCGTGCCACCCGCTGGCACGCTGCCCATGCTGGCGCGCAACGTCACGCATTTCGTGCGGCTGCTGCGCGATGCCGGCTTTGCGCTGTCGCCCGCGCAGGCTGTGGATACGCTGCTGGCGCTGCAATACGTGGACATCGGCAGGCGCGACGAGGTGCGCGCGGCCATGGCAGCCCTGATGGTGAGCGGGCCCGACCAGCGCCTGTTGTTCGACGCCGCGTTCGACCTGTTCTGGCGCGACCCGGACTGGGAGGGCAAGCTGCGCGCCCTGCTGCTGCCGCGCGTGGATGCCGGCGCGCCGCCGCCGCCGCGCAACAACCGGCTGGCCGACGCGCTCGCCGCCCAGCGCCCGCCCGAGTCCGGCCGACGTGGCGAGGACCACGTCGAGCGCTTCACCGCGCCGCTCACCTTCTCCGCGCAGGAGCGCCTGGCGCAACGCGACTTTGAAACCCTCGGCGCCGAAGAATGGCGCGCGCTGCAGCATATGATCCGCGCCCGCCACGCGCGCCTGGCCACAGAGCGCACGCGCCGCCTGCGCGCCGCCGCCAGCGGACCGCACGCCGACCTGCGCGCCAGCGCCCGGCTTGCAGTGCGCCAGCAAGGCGAATGGCTGCGCTGGAAATACCGCCGCCGCGCCGAGCGCCGCCCACCGCTGGTGCTGCTGCTCGACATCTCCGGCTCGATGAGCCAGTACTCGCGCGCGGTGCTGTACTTCTGCCATGCGCTGATGCAATCGCGCGAGCGGCTCTCCGTGTTCCTGTTCGGCACCCGGCTGACCAACATCACCCGCTGGCTGCGCGAGCGCGACCCGGACGAGGCGGTTGGCGCCATCACGGGCCAGGTGCGCGACTGGGCCGGCGGCACCCGCATCGGCGCCGCGCTGGCCACCTTCAACCGCCAGTGGGCGCGCCGCACGCTGTCCGGACGCGCCACGGTGCTGCTGGTCACCGACGGGCTCGACCATGAAGACATCGACCTGCTAGGCGCCGAAATGGCGCGCTTGCGCCGCTTCGCTCATCGCATCGTCTGGCTCAACCCGCTGCTGCGCTATGCCGGCTTCGTGCCGCAGGCGCGTGGCGTGCAAGCCATCCTGCCGCATGTGGACGCCCTGCGCTCGGCGCACAACCTGGACAGCCTGTTCGCGCTCGAATCCCTGCTGGCCGCGCGCGAGACGCTGGCCATGCCCGTGTTCCCTGCGGCGCCGAGGCCGGGAGACATGAAAAACATGAAGGACACCAAGGAGACGCCCCAACCATGGAAATGACACAGACGCGGCAACTGCCGGTAGCGCAGCAAACCGCCTGGGAAGCCCTGAACGACACGGCGCTGCTCAAGCAATGCATCCCAGGATGTGAGAGCATCGAGCCTGACGGCGACAACGCCTACCTGGTGGCGCTGACCGCCGCGGTAGGCCCGGTCAAGGCGCGCTTCAAGGGGCGCATGGCCCTGCAGGACATCCAGGCGCCCGACAGCTACACCATCCAGTTCGACGGACAAGGCGGGGTCGCCGGTTTCGGCAAAGGCACCGCAGCCGTCACGCTGGCCCCCGAAGGCGATGCGACAGTGCTGACCTACACGGTCAACGCCCAGGTTGGCGGCAAGATCGCGCAGATCGGCTCGCGCCTGGTCGACGCCGCCGCGCGCAAGATGGCCGATACCTTCTTCGACCGCTTCACGGCGGCAGTGAGCGGGTCCGGCGCGCAGGGTGACGAGCCAGGCACGGATGACAATGTCGCCAAGGACGGAGCGGCAGCCGCCGAAGGCAGCGCGCCCGATGAACAAAACGGTGAAACGAAGCGGAAACGATCATGGACAGCGTGGATCTCGAAGTCCTGAAAAGCAGTGTGAAGTGGCAGGCCGAAGGCCATCGCACGCTATTGGTGACGGTAGTCAGAACCTGGGGCTCCTCGCCCCGGCCGGAAGGCGCCATGCTGGCCGTGCGCGACGACGGCCTGGTGGTCGGCTCGGTCTCGGGCGGCTGCATCGAAGATGACATCATCGACCGGGTACGGCGCGAAGGCATTGCCGGCGCGCACCCCGAGGCCGTCAAGTACGGCATCAGCGCCGAGGAAGCGCACCGCTTCGGCCTGCCCTGCGGCGGCACCATCGAACTGGTGACCGAGCCGCTCAGCGCCGACAGCCACCTCGACGAACTGCTGGCCGCCGTGGAAAACGGCAAGCTGGTAGCCCGCACGCTCGACATGGCTAGTGGCCGCGCCACCCTGGGCCCGGCCCAGGCCACCGACGGCCTTGCCTTCGACGGCGCCACGCTGCTCACCATCCACGGGCCGCGCTACCGCATGCTGGTGATTGGCGCGGGACAGCTGTCGAAGTACCTGAGCCAGATCGCGGTTGGCCTGGGCTTCCAGGTCACCGTGTGCGACCCGCGCGAGGAATACACCGAAACCTGGGACATCCCTGGCGTCACCATGGTGCGCACCATGCCGGACGACACCGTGACCGAGATGAAGCTCGACGAGCGCTGCGCGGTGATCGCCGTCACGCACGACCCCAAGCTCGACGACCTGGCCCTGATGGAAGCCCTGCGCACGCGCGCCTTCTATGTCGGCGCCCTCGGCTCGCGCCGCAACAACCAGGCGCGCCGCGAGCGGCTCAAGGAGTTCGACCTCAACGACCTGCAGCTCGCGCGGCTGCACGGCCCGGTCGGCATCTACATCGGCAGCCGCACGCCTCCCGAGATCGCCATCTCGATCCTGGCCGAAGTCGTCGCCGCCAAGAACCACGTCTCGCTGCCCGACATCCTCCAGGTAGAAGGCGCCAAGGCCGCGCGCGAACTGGCCGCCAACGAAGGCAGCACCTGCAGCCCCGCCCCGTGACCAGCCCGCTGACGGGCCCCATCAACGGCGCCATCCACACCGCCGAGCCCCCCACCGGCATCTTGCTGGCAGCCGGCTACGGCCGCCGCTTCGACCCCGCCGGCCAGCGCAACAAGCTCCTGGCCACGCTGCCCGACGGCCACACCGTAGCCGCCCGCAGCGCCCGCACGCTAGTCTCCGTGCTGCCCGGCACGCTAGCCGTGATCCGCCCGGGCAATGCCGCGCTAGCCGCCGAATTGCAAGCTGCCGGCTGCCGGGTACTCGAGACCGCAGCAGCCGAGGCCGGCATGGGCGCCGCGCTGGCCGCGGCGGTGGCCGCCACGCCCGGCGCCAGTGGCTGGGTAGTGGCGCTGGCCGACATGCCATGGCTGCCGGCCGAGCTGGTGCGCGCGGTGGCGTTGACGATCACGACGCGTGACGCGATTGCCGCGCCGTGGCGCGACGGACGGCGTGGGCATCCGGTTGGATTCGGGTCCGCGTGGCGGGATGCCCTGCTGAAGCTTGATGGGGATGAAGGCGCACGGGAGTTGTTGAAGACGCAGCCGGTGATGAGGATTCTTACTGAGGATGAGGGGGCGTTTCGGGATGTGGATGTTGAGGGGGATATAGGGGGAGGGGGGGTGTAGGGGGAAAGGGGGGGTGTAGGGGGGGATATTGGGGTGTTTGCTGGCGGTGTTGGTTTTTGCACCCAAGGTGCCATACGACATCGCTCTGCTGGGTTGGTCGCTGTTTATTTCGTCGGCGATGGCTTTTGCACCCAAGTGCCATACGACATCCCCCTGCGGGGGCTGCCGGTCACTTTTCTTTGACCGGCAAAGAAAACTAACGAAAAGAAAGCCGCCCTGCCGGGAGCAGAGCAATAAGGCTGTTTGGGCCTCGGTGGTTGCGTCGTACGGCCCGGAGTGTTGGCTGGCGGATTCTACCGACCCAAAGGACATCGCTACTGCATGACCCAATGGTCACGTGGTGGTGCCCCTCATCGCTTTGCTCGGTGAGCGTTCGGGCATCTGCCGTTCGCGGTGCGGAGCGCCACGACCCTACCTGCCTTGGTGGTTTCGTGGTTTTGTCTCTGACGGTGGCCGCCCGGCCATTTGCGGCCCTGCCGTACCGGCGCGAGCGGCACCTTGCTGTCACCCCTTCTGGTTTCGTGGTGGGCACCGTGGCCCGTCCGCGAGGGCCGCGCTCGCACCTCACCGCGCTCGTCCTCCGAGACAAAACCACGAAACCAGCCACACCCGAAACGGCGCAGCCCCTCGCGCCGCGAACGGCAGATGTGGGAATGGTCACCGCACACGAGGTCAGGGGCCTCACGACGTAACCCATGGGTCATGCAGAAACGATGCCCTCTGGGCCGGTAGGATTCGCCAGCCAACACTCCGGGCCGTACGACGCAACCACCGATATTCGAGAGCCTTATTGCTCTGCGCCCGGCAGGGTCGGTGTACGAGTCAACCACATGGGTAACAAACGAGTTCACTCACATAGGTAACACTTTGAGGGTTAGATAGCCTTTTCTGGCCTGGCGTTCATCGACTTGGCCCAATGCCATTGGGCCGAAGTAGACACGCCACAATCCTTCGCCTATTGCTTCCAGTCCGACCGTTTCGCCATAGAGCAAATGCCCCACATAAATGATCTTGCCAGCCTTGTAGATCAAACCACCACTCGTCACCTTGTGGGGCTCGACGTAGCTCGCATACTCCATTGGCATCAGCCGCTTTGGATACGCTCGGCCTGACTCCACATAGCGGCTCTGCGGTGTGCTCTGGTTCAGCGCTTCATGCGGCCTTTGCTCGTTGTAGAAACGTTGGAACTCGTCCATCCGCCGCTGCTGTGCCCGCAACGTAGTGGCAGGCGGTTGGGCCGTGGCGCGCTTGAGCGTGCCATGCATCCGCTCGTGCCGCCCATTCTGCTCCGGATGCCCGCGGGCTATGCGCTCCGGCATGATCCCCAGCTTCAGCCACCAGATCGACAGCCGCGACAGCCCGCCACAGCCGATGCTCGCAAAGGGCACGCCGTTGTCCGTGCGCAGCCGGTCCGGTAACCCATAGCGGCGAAACAACCGCTCGAACACCGCCTGCGTCGGCACCAGCTGCGTACCGCGCAGGCCCTGGCAGCTCAGCAGATAACGGCTCGCATGATCCATCACCGTCAGCGGATAGCACCACTGCCCATCCCCGGTCAGAAACTGCCCCTTGAAGTCCGCGCTCCACAGCCCGTTGGGCTCGTGCGCCGACCTCAGCACCCCGCCGTGCGGCATCACCCGGCGGCGCACGCGCCGCGAGACAATTCGTCCAGCCTGCTTCAGCACGTTGTAGATGGTCGTGCGCGACGGCACGGCCTCGGCGCCAAAACGCCCTTCCAGCAGCTTCTGGATCTTCTTCGGGCCCTGCTCCAGGCCGCCCTGCGTGCGCAGCTCCAGAATCGCCTGGCGAATCCCATCCGGCAACCGCTCCTGGCAATGCCGATTGCGCCCGCGCTCGGCGAGGCCTTCCAGCCCTTCGCTGTCGTACCGTTCTATCCACTTATAGCCGGTCTTCCGGCTAATGCCATAACGCTCGCACAGGGCGCTGACGCTCTCGAGCTGCCGCAGATGATCGGCGATGAACAGAATTCGTTGGTCCATGGGTCTCAGCTCGCTCCAGGGCATGGGCGTCTCCTTCCAGGCTCGCCCATGCAGGGTAGAAAACTGTCACCTATGTGCTTGAACTCAAGTGTCACCTATGTGAGTGAGTCGTACCTCGGCTTTCTTCTCGTTAGTCTTCTTTGCCGACGCAAAGAAGAGTGACCGGCAGCCCCCGCAGGGGGATGTCGTATGGCTCTTGGGTCCAAAAACCATCGCCGACGAAATAAACAGCGACCAACCCCGCAGAACGATGTCGTATGGCACCTTGGGTCCAAAAGCCAACACCGCCAGCAAACACCCCCCGTACCCCCCTCCCCCTTTACCCCCCATCCGTCTCCGCCAAAGTCCTCAAATACTCCCTCCTCCACCAATGCACATCCTGTGCCCGAATCCGCTCCAGCAACTTCTGATGCCGAGACTGCCGCTCAGCCAGCGGCATATGCAAGGCCTGCTGAATCGCCTGCGCGGTAGCATTGATATCGTAGGGATTCACCAGCAACGCCTCGCGCAACTGCTCGGCAGCACCAGCAAACCGCGATAGCACCAGGACTCCGGGATCGTCCGGATCCTGCGCGGCAACGAACTCTTTCGCAACCAGGTTCATCCCATCGCGCAACGGCGTCACCAGCGCCACGCGGCAAGCGCGGCAAAGGCCCGGCAAACGGC
Organism: Cupriavidus sp. PET2-C1; assembly: GCF_054515855.1. Lineage (NCBI taxonomy): Bacteria > Pseudomonadati > Pseudomonadota > Betaproteobacteria > Burkholderiales > Burkholderiaceae > Cupriavidus > Cupriavidus sp. PET2-C1. The sequence continues at coordinate 540,232 of NZ_CM137259.1, read as the reverse complement.
GCCGTGCCGTGGTGCGATGGATATAGCGCACCGGCATCCAGTCCAGCTCGCCATACTCGCCATTGATGGCCCCGGACAACCCTTCGAGCTCGCGCCGCAGATCCGCGTAGGCATCTACCGTTTCCCGCGATGGCGCGGCGATCTGGATCAGCGTGGCGCTGCGGCGGTTCTCGGGATACTGCGCCATCAGCGTCCTGACCGCCTTGAGCCGCTGCGGCAGCCCCTTGGAGTAATCCAGGCGATCGATGCCTAGCAGCAGACGGCGGGTCGAATACTGGCCGCGCATCATCTCGTATGTCTCGCGCGATTCCTCGCAATGGCCCAGCGCGATGAATTCGTCGACGTCGATGCCGATCGGGAACGCCTGCGCGCGCACGGTGCGGTGGAAGGCCCGGAAGCGATACTCGCCCATGGGCTCGGCCTGCGCTTCGCTTTGCACGTAGCGCGAGAAATGCTCGAGATCGAGCTGGCTCTGGAAGCCGACCAGGTCATAGGCGAACAGCGCCCGCATCAGCCATTCGTGTTGCGGGATGGCGGCAAGGATCAGCGGCGGGGGCAGCGGGATATGCAGGAAAAAACCCATGCGCTGGCCACAGCCCATGGCGCGCAGCTCAGACGCAAGCGGGATCAGGTGATAGTCGTGGATCCAGATCACATCGTCCGGGCGCAGCAGCGGCGCGAGCTTGCGCGCAAAGAGTTGGTTGACGCGGCGATAGATGTTGAGATAACCGGAGTCGAAATCCGCCAGGTCGATGCGATAGTGGAACACCGGCCACAGCACGCCATTGCTGTAGCCCTGGTAGTACGCGTCGTGGTCCTCGCGGCACAGGTCGACCGTCGCCAGCGTGACATTGCCGGCTTGCTGGATGTGCAACTCGCCCTCGCCCGGCGTGCCGCCCTGCGCGGCTTCCACGATCTTGCCGCTCCAGCCGAACCACATGCCGCCGGTAGCCTTGAGCGCTTCGCCCAGTGCCACGGCGAGACCGCCCGCGGCAATGTTGCGCGGATCGGCCACGCGGTTGGATACCGCTACTAGTCTGCCCATACGTTCCTTTGCGCTGGCCTTGCCGCGCGCGCCTTCAGATCACGGAATCCCATGGCGCGGACAGGCGCATGGCGCCGTTGATCAGGCCCACCATCGAGTAGGTCTGCGGAAAATTGCCCCACATCTCGCCGGTCACGGGGTGCGTATCCTCGGACAGCAGGCCAAGCGGATTGCGCGCCGCCAGCATGGCCTCGAAGATCTCGCGCGCTTCCTCGCGGCGACCCACGCGCGCGAGCGCATCGATACGCCAGAAGGTGCAGATATTGAAGGCGGTCTCGGGCTTGCCGAAGTCGTCCGGCGCCTCGTAGCGGCGCATGTATGGCCCGTCGCACAGCGACGCTTCCATCGCCTTGAGCGTGGACATGAAACGTTCATCCCTGGGCTCGATAAAGCCGACTTCGGCCATCAGCAACACGCTGGCATCGAGCTCGCGTCCGCCGAAGCTTTCGGCGAACGCCTGGCGTTCCTCGCTCCAGGACTCGCGCACGATGCGCACCTTCATGCCGTCGGCATGCTGGCGCCAATAAGCCGCGCGATCGGGCAAATGCAGCGCATCGCCGATCTTGGCGAGGCGGTCGCAGGCGGCCCAGCTCATCAGCGCGGATGAGGTATGCACCCGCGCGCGCGTGCGCAGCTCCCACATGCCGGCATCGGGCGTGCCGAACACGCGTACCGCCTGCTCGCCCACGGTTTCCAGCACGTGGTACTCGCCCGCCCCGCCGCGGTGCAGCAGGCGATGGTCGTGGAAAGCCTGGGCCGCGCCCAGCACCACGTTGCCGTAGACATCATGCTGGAAGTGCTCCTGTGCCTGGTTGCCCACGCGCACCGGACCCATGCCGCGGTAGCCGGACAAATGATCGAGCATGCTCTCCGGCAATTCGAGCTCCAGCCCGATGCCGTACAGCGGCTGGATATGGCCATTCTTGGATTGCATCACCACGTTGGACAACCAGCGCAGGTAGTCCTCCATGGTGCCGACCTCGGACAAGCTGTTGAGCGCGCGGATCACGAAAAACGCATCGCGCAGCCAGCAGAAGCGGTAATCCCAGTTGCGCCCGCTGCCGGGCGCCTCGGGAATGCTGGTGGTCATGGCCGCGACGATGGCGCCCGTCTCTTCATACAGCGACAGCTTGAGCGTGATGGCGGCGCGGATCACCGCGTCCTGCCACTCGCGCGGCACCGCGAGGCGGCGGCTCCACATCCGCCAGTAAGCCGTGGTTTCCTGCTCGAAGTCGCGTGCGATTTCCTCCACGCCACCCTGCAGGGTTTCATCGGGACCGAGGATGAAGTTGAGGTCGCGCGTGAGCAGGAAAGGCGTCTGCGACAGCACATAGGTCAGCGGCGCGTCGGTGGTCATGCGCAGCGTGGTGCCGTCGCCGATATAGCGCACGTGGCTGCTGCCGCGCGTGATCTCGGGCTTGATGCGCCCCCAGTCGAAACGCGGCGCTAACGTCACGCGCACACGCGGTGCGCCCTGAACCGGCCGGATGCGGCGGATCAGCGAGGTGGGACGGAAGTAACGCCCGATGCGGAAAAAGCGCGGCGCGAAATCGGTGATCTCAAGGCTGTTGCCATGCCGGTCGGTCAGCCGGGTCCGCAGCACGGCGGTATTGGGCTCGTACCACTGGTGTGCTTCCTGGAAGTCCTCGATTTCGATGGCGAAGTGGCCTGCGTTCTCGCCCGGATCGAGCAAGGCATTGAAGACCGGGTCGCCGTCAAAGCGCGGCAGGCAGCACCAAACAATGCGCCCGCGCCCGTCGACCAGCGCGGAGATCGCGCAGTTGCCGATCATGCCCAGCGATAGCGAAGGGTCGGCGTAGCGGCCGGCACCTCCGGCGCGCGCCGGATTATCCTCGGTGGATGGGTTGCTCACAGCGAATCCCCCTCAAGACGTCGTTGTGGATGTAGCTCCGGAAACCTGTGTGCCCTGCGCGGCGGCCATGGCTTCGAGCGCCTTGGCGGAGCGATGCAGCCAGCAGCGCAGCGCGGCCGGGCCGGTCACGCTGGCGGTGGCGGCGCTGGGCCGCTCGCCAACCAGCAGGCCGATGCCGCCGAGGCGGCGCACCACGGCAAAGCCGGCCTCGTCGGTAATATCGTCGCCGGCAAACAGCGGCGTGCGCCGCGCAAATGGCGGGCTGCGCATAAAGGCATCGATGGCGCCACCCTTGTCGATGCCCGCCGGCTTGAGCTCCACCACCATCTTGCCGTGCAGGACTTCGATGCCGGGCACGCCGCTGGCGAGTTCGGCCGCGAAGTTGCGCACCATGCCTTCGAGATGGGGAGCAGCGCGGTAGTGCACCGCCACCGCGACCGACTTGCGCTCGAGCTGCAAGCCGGGATGCGCGCCGACCAGGACTTCCAGCGACGGGAGCAGCAGTGGCACGCCGGGGTCGGGCTGGCGCAGGCGGTGGCCGCCCGCGTCGCGCAGCTCCGCACCGTGCACGCCGGCGCATGGCAGTTTCAGCGGCTGCAGGAAATGATCCAGCTCGGCGATCGGCCTGCCGGAAACCAGGGCTACCGCGCCGCCCAGATGCAGATGCAGGGCGCGCAGCGTCCCCACCAGTTCCGGTTCGACCTGCACGAGGTCAGGACGCGGCGCAAGGTCGGCCAGCGTACCGTCGAAATCCAGGAACAGTGCGGTGTTCGGTTCGATTAGAGGTAGGGAAGGCATTGCGTTACACCGTATCACGAGTGTTCCGGCAGCGTCCACCGGGCTTCGTCCTACAAGGTGCGCAAGCGCCCCTTGGGCGCGCCACGGCGGTGCAGGCACCGCTGCAGCGCACAACACGCCCGGCGCACGAAGGTGAGCTTGCCTGCCCTTCGCGGCCGCCTGCGCGGAGGTGCAGCCATCGCCGCCCCCCGCCATCCATTATCATTACCGGTTTCCGCCAATCCCCGCCCCGGCTGTCCACGATGACCCGCAAACCCGATTACCTGAGAAAGATCCTGACCGCCAAGGTGTACGACGTGGCCCAGGAGACCGATCTCACCTACGCAAACCTGCTCTCCGCGCGCACCGGCAACAAGGTGTGGTTCAAGCGCGAGGACACCCAGCCGGTGTTCTCGTTCAAGCTGCGCGGCGCGTACAACAAGATGGCCTCGCTGTCGCCGGAAGAGCTCAAGCGCGGCGTGATCGCAGCCTCGGCCGGCAATCATGCGCAGGGCGTGGCGCTGTCGGCCGCGCGCCTGAAGTGCAAGGCGCTGATCGCGATGCCGGTCACCACCCCGCAGGTGAAGATCGACGCGGTACGCGAGCGCGGCGGCGAGTGGGTGGAAATCGTGCTGCACGGCGATTCGTACAGCGACGCCTACAACCACGCCGCGGTGCTGGAGAAAAAGCACAAGCTGACCTTCATCCACCCCTTCGACGATCCCGAAGTCATCGCCGGCCAAGGCACCATCGCCATGGAGATCCTGCGCCAGCACCCGGGCCCGCTGCATGCGGTGTTCGTGGCGATCGGCGGTGGCGGCCTGATCTCCGGCATCGCGTCGTACATCAAGGCCGTGCGCCCGGAGATCAAGGTGATCGGCGTGCAGACCGTGGACTCCGACGCGATGAAGCGCTCGGTGGACGCAGGCAAGCGCGTGGAACTCAAGGAAGTGGGCCTGTTCTCGGACGGCACCGCCGTGAAGCTGGTCGGCAAGGAAACCTTCCGCATCACACGCGAGCTGGTCGACGAGATCATCCTGGTGGACACCGACGCCATCTGCGCCGGGCTCAAGGACGTGTTCCAGGACACCCGCAGCATCCTGGAGCCGGCCGGCGCCATGGCCGTGGCCGGCCTGAAGCTCTACGCCGAGCGCGAGAAGCTCAAGGGCCAGCATCTGGTGGCCATTGCCTGCGGCGCGAACATGAACTTCGACCGCCTGCGCTTCGTGGCGGAGCGTGCCGAGGTGGGCGAGGCGCGCGAGGCAATCTTCGCGGTCAGCATCCCCGAGGAACGCGGCAGCTTCAAGCGCTTCTGCGAGCAGCTCGGCACACGCAATGTGACCGAGTTCAACTACCGCATCGCCGACAACAGCATGGCGCATATCTTCGTCGGCGTGCAGATTGCGAGCCGCGCGGAGAACGAGAAGATCGCCGCCGGATTCCGCCGCCACGGCTTCGATACGCTGGACCTGTCCAACGATGAGTTGGCCAAGCAGCACATCCGCTACATGGTGGGCGGGCACTCGCCGCTGGCGCATGACGAACTGCTGTACCGATTCGAGTTCCCCGAGCGGCCGGGCGCGCTGATGCGCTTCCTGTCGAGCATGAGCCCGAACTGGAATATCAGCCTGTTCCACTACCGCAACCAGGGCGGCGACACCTCCAACATCCTGGTCGGCATCCAGGTGCCCAAGAACGAGAAGCGCGCCTTCCGCGCCTTCCTCGCCACGCTGGGCTATGTACACTGGGAAGAGACCGAGAATCCCGTGTACAAGCTGTTCCTGTCCTGATCATCCGAGGCAACCATGAGCCTTCCCGAACAATCGCCGCTAGGCAAACCCTCGGCCTACAAGACCGAGTACGACCCGACGTTGCTGTTTCCGATCCCGCGCCAGCCCAAGCGCACGGAGATCGGCCTGGCGCAAGGCCGCGCGCTGCCGTTCTTCGGCGTGGACATCTGGAACGCGTACGAGCTGTCGTGGCTGAACATGAAGGGCAAGCCGCAGGTGGCGCTGGCCAGCTTCATCATTCCGGCCGACACGCCCAACATCGTCGAGTCCAAGTCGTTCAAGCTCTACCTGAATTCATTCAACCAGAGCAAGATCGCCTCGCCCGAAGCGTTGCAGCAGCTGCTGCACCACGACCTGTCCGAGGCCACCGGCGGCACGGTGCAGGTGCGCCTGGTGACCGAGGCCGATCTCGGCACGCAGAAGATGGCCGAGCTGGACGGCGTGCAGCTGGACCGGCTCGACATCGAGACCGACATCTACGAGCCGGCACCCCACTTGCTGCATGCCAGCCAGGACGAGCCGCCGGTGGAAGAAACGCTGGTCTCGCACCTGCTCAAGTCCAACTGCCTGGTGACCGGCCAGCCGGACTGGGGCAGCGTGCAGATCCGCTACGTGGGCGCGCCAATCAATCAGGAAGGACTGCTCAAGTACCTGATCTCGTTCCGCAACCACAACGAGTTCCATGAGCAATGCGTGGAGCGGATCTTCACCGACGTGATGCGGCAGTGCAAGCCGGTGAAGCTGGCGGTTTATGCGCGCTATACGCGGCGCGGCGGGCTGGATATCAATCCGTTCCGCACCAACTTCAACACGCCGTGGCCGGACAACCGGCGCAACGCCCGGCAGTGATGCCGTAAGGGATGGGAGAAGGCCCGGCGCGTGCGCCGGGCTTTTTTTTGCGCCATCAGAACTTGTGCCAGTCTCCCGATTGCTCGAAGGCATGCGCGGCACGGTAGATGGTCGCCTCATCCCAATGCTTGCCCACCAGCATCAAGCCGATCGGCAGCCCGTTGCCCAGCCCGCAGGGCACGCTCATGGCCGGATGGCCGGTGGCGTCGAACGGCGCCGTATTGGCCACCATCTCGAAGGCGCGCTGAATCACTTCGGCCAGCGGCGCGCCGGGCGCGGGAATCGGCTGCGCCTTCAACGGCAAGGTCGGCATCAGCAGCAGGTCATAGCGCTGCAAGGTGTCGTCATAGGCCTGGCGCAGCTGACGCGCGAGGTTCTGCGCCTTGGCGTAGAAGCGCCCGCCATACTGCTGCATGAAGAACTCGCCGATGAACATCGACAGCTTGAGCGAGGGCGAAAGCTGGTCCGCCTGCTCGCGCCAGCCCGCATGGCGCTCCAGCAGGCTCGTGGTGTACAGGCCCTTCCAGTTGAAGCCCATGCCGTTGCCATGCATCATCTGCGCCTGCAAGCCTTCCAGCGCGATGGGCGTCCAGATGGCGGCGCCGTCCAGATGCATGGGTATGCTGACTTCCTCCACCACCGCGCCAAGCCGCGCCAGGCGCTGGGCACCCTCGCGTACCTTGGCATCGACATCGGCCTCACTGTTGGCCAGGCCAAAGCCTTCGCGCACCACGCCGACGCGCAAGCCGGCCACGCCCCTGCCGAGCGCCTCGGTATAGCGCTCGACCCTCGGCGCGTACTGGCGCGGGTCCAGGCCATCCGCCCCGGCGATCACTTCCAGCAGCAAGGCGTTATCGGCCACGGTGCGGGTCATCGGGCCGGTGTGGTCGATGGTGGATTCGATCGGCATGATGCCGGTATAGGGAACCAGCCCATGCGTGGGCTTCATGCCATAGCAGCCGGAAAACGCAGCCGGAATGCGGATCGAGCCGCCCTGGTCGCCGCCGATCGCCATCTCCACCTCGCCCGCCCCGACCAGCGCGCCGCAGCCGGAGGACGACCCACCCGCGATATAGCCCATCCGATAGGGGTTGTGCACGGGGCCGGTGGCGTTGGTATGGCTGCCGCCGGACAGACAGAAGCATTCGCAATGCGCCTTGCCGACAATGGTGCCGCCGGCATCGAGGATGCGCGTCACCACGGTGGCGTCGAGATCGGGGACGTAGCCTTGCAGCGTCGATGAGCCGTTCATCATCGGCACCCCGGCCAGGCAGATATTGTCCTTGAGCACGACCGAGCGCCCTGCCAGCGCGCCACCGGCGGCCCCCTTCACTTCGGTCTTGACGTACCAGGCATTGAGGCGGTTTTCCTGGGGCGGCGGCTGATAGCCCGCGCTGCGCGGGTACTTCGGCTCGGGCAGGAAGTCAGGCAGTTCGTCGACGCGGTCGTAGGCCTGGATGCTCCCCTCCATCAAGGCGAGGTACTCGGCGCATTCGGCCTCGCTCATCGTCATGTGCAGACTGGCGATCAGCTCGCGCATCTGGGCCTGGGTGGGGCGCTTCACGGTCATGGCGTACTCCTGTGCAAGGTGGAAAAGGTGGGAAAGGTGGGAAAGGCTGGGAAGGTGGGGAAGGCATGAGAAGACTGGCCCGCTATCCTGGGGCAGCCGTCATATTATTTTCCAAAGAAATAATTTCCAAGGAAAATATTAAGCGGCTAGGGAAAACCATGGCGACACGGCCGTGGGCTCAGAGTTGCCTGACGACGTTGAAAAAGTGGCCGTTGGCCTCGGCCAGGAAGACCGGTTGCTGCACCCGTGCATTGCCGCGCCAGGACAGTCCGCGCACGCTGCGGAACACCAGCGGCGCGGTGCGCCGCGCGCGCTGCGGCGCAGCCGCCAGCGCCGCCAGGAAGTGCACGCCATCGTAGACGGACTGCCCCAGCGCATTCAACACCGGTGCCCGTTCGCCAAAGCGGCCGTGATAGCGTTCCTTGAAGGCCATGTTGGCCTCGCTGGGCAGGGCGGCGAAATAGCCAGCGGCCGCGAACAGCCCCTCGGTGTTGGCGGCCCCGATGGCAAGCAAGCCGTTTTCCTCGATGGCGCACGACAGCCGGCGCACACGCCGCTGCAGGCCCGATGCGCCGAACTCGCGGTTAAAACGCACGGCATCCTGCCCGATCAGCGAAAGCAGGACCGCATCGGGCCGCAGCCTCTCGATCTCCTGCAGGACCTTGCGATAGGACGCGCAACCGTGTTCCACATAACGATCGGCCAGCACTTCCCCGCCCAGCGCCCTCAGTGCGCCGCTGGCCAGCCCGTGCGAGGCACGCGGCCAGACGCAGTCATTGCCGACGAACACCCAGCGGCGCGCGCGGTACTGGCGATACATCGCCGCCAGCGCGGGCAAGAGTTGCTGATCCGGTGTTTCACCGATCGCGTAGACACCGGGCGCGCACTCGCCGCCTTCGTAGAGCGGCGTATAGACAAACGGAATCCGTCCCCCCGTGGCGGCGCGCACGCGTGAGCGCACCGCGCTGGTATGCATGCCGACCACGGCGTCGAGTTCGCCCTCGCACACCAGGCCGCCGAGCAAGTCGGGGATATCGCGGCACTCGTCGACGGCGTTGAACACCTGGAGGCGGATCTCCCGCCCGCGTATGCCACCCTGCCGGTTCAGTTCTTCCGCCGCGAGCTGCGCGCAGGCGCGTGCCGACGGGCCCCAGATCCCCGCGGCGCCCCGCACCGGCACTAGCAAGCCGACGTTCAGGCAATCGGCGCGGCGCGCGCCGTAGCCAGCCGGCTGTGCATCGACCAGGCAGGTCAAAGCCGGGTCGTCCGGCGCCGGGGCGCAACTGGGCTGCCGTGGTTTCCATTGCATGGCTTCGTCTCCTTGCCGGGCAGGGCGGTAACGCCGCGTCTTGTCAGCGCGCCTCGGTCCGCAAGAATAGCAAGCGAGGACAAGGCCAGAAAGCTTTCCTGGGAAAGTTTTCCCGTATACTAACGCAGTGTTTCACGCAGGCCTGCCCATGAGCGATTTCGACAGCTACCTAGCCCAACTCCTGTCACGCGCCCACCTCGCCGTCCACGCCCGGCTGGAACAGGCGCTGGCGGCGGAAGGCGTACAGGTCGAACATTGGAAAGTGCTGCGGGTGCTGGCGGACGAGCAAGGGCACGCCATGGGCGAGGTGGCCCAGGCACTGGCGATGCATCCGCCCACCCTGACCAAGCTGGTTGACCGCATGATCGGCCATGGCCTGGCCATGCGCGGCCCCGACCTGCACGACAACCGCCGCGTGCTGCTTTACGCCACCGACGATGGACTGGCGCTGTCCAAGCGGCTCAATCGCCTGGTGCAGCAGCATGAGGACGGCATCGTGCGCAGCCTTGGACCCGCCAAGGCGAAACAGCTCAGGGCATTGTTGAGCGCGCTGGGCGACTGAACCACCGGCAAGCCGCAGCCCCCGGGACTCAGAACTCCGCGTGCAGGCGCACGCCGTAGAACTTTGCCGGGCCGCGGTCGCGGTTGTAGCCAGGATTGCGGATGTACTGGAAATCCGGGCTGATGCTCAGGTACTTGACCGGCTGGAAGCTATAGAACAGCTCAACGATCTGCTCGGGACCATAGCGCAGCGCGCCATCGCCAAGAAAAGCGCCCTGCCCGCCGGCAGCCAGGTAAGCCTGGTGCCGCGATCCCAGCATATTCACCGACATCGCCAACCCAACCACATCGCGCGGCCGGCCCCACGCATTGCCGTTGAGCACGCCGCCGGCGGCAACCTGCCGGCCGATTTCCGTAAAGGCATAGGTCTCGGTCTTGTCGTCCGACATATTGGCGCGCGCGAACACGCCGAGCGATTCGTTGACCCGCTGCATCAGCGACAGTCCCGCGCCGATCTTGGCGTGCTCCTCGCGCACATTGGCCACGTCCGGCGCAGCGCCGGTGGCGGCGCCGAGTTGCAGCGCGTCGCTGAACGCGCCCATGCGCGCCTTGTTGCGCCAGAGCAGCAGGCGCGCCACGCCGGGCTGGCCGGCCAGGTTGTAGCGCTTCTCGAACTCGAGGATGTCGCCATAGTGCTGGAACATCCGCGTATCGAGTTCGAGCCCGTTGGACTCCAGCGGCTGCAGGAAGCGGCCAAGCCGCACCGACCACATGTCGCCAATGTACTCGAGCGCCACGCCCCAGTTGTAGCCGCGCGCATCGGCCGGGTAGTCGAAGGAGCCGTGCGCCATGAACGACCAGTTCATGAACTGGGTGCGCGGGTCGGAGCCGTACTCGTTCTGGTCGAACACGTCCAGCACGCCGAAGTTGCCGGCGGTCAGCACCACGCGGCGCTTGTCGACGCTGCCGGCCAGCTGGTTGAAATCAGCGTCCACCTGTTCGCTGCCACCGCCCAGCCCCCAGGTCTGGCGGACAAACGCGCGCGCCCGGTAGAACACCGGACTTGTGCTCGATACCTTGGCCAGCTCGCCGTTAGTCGGGCCGCCGAGGCCGTGCAGCTCGGAGAACGGCACGCCCTGGGTCACCTCCGGATTGAAGTGGAACTCCGCGCCGCGCCACAGGCGCACGCCAAGATCGAGCGTGGTGCTGAACGAGTAGCTCTTGGCGCGGTCCGCCGTCAGGCTGTTGGCGCCGGAATAGGCCGCGCCAAAGGATGGCTTGCGCTGCCAGATATAGGTGGTCTGGCCGTGGAAGGCGTAGTCCTCGGGGGCATCGGCCTGCACGGGCGCGCCGCTGCTTGCCTCGGCTTTTTCCTGCGCCTGGGCGGGCATGGCCGCCATGCCGGCAAGGCCGGCCAGCGACAAGGCCACGCCCGCCAGGCGAGTGGCAAAAAACAGGCGTGGCCGCGCTGGGGCGGCGGGGAAGCGACAAAGCAGCATGAAAAATCCGGGGAACAGCAGCTGGCAGATTCAGGGGCAAGCCTGGCTGATGGGCGGACGAAGCATAGCCAAGCGTTTATGACATGTCTACCTTGCATTGCTGCGACGCAACATAACAGGAAGACAAGTGGCTGCAAGATCACGTTGTAATCGACCTTGAATTAATTAATTCACAAATTAATATTATCTGCAGACTCAGGAGCCGCCATGCCGCCTGCTACTGCCACCCCGCCCCCGGGCCGCCGTCCGGGCCGCCCTGCCGCCGGGCTTGGGGGTAGCGCGGGCCAGCGCGAGCAATTGCTGGACGCCGCCACCGAGTTGTTCGCCCAGCGCGGCGTTGCCGCCACGGCGATCAAGACCATCGCCATCCATGCTGGCGTCACCCCGGCGCTCGTGCACTACTACTTCCGCGATCGCGAGCAGTTGCTTGACGCGGTGGTCGACGAGCGCCTGCAGCCGCTGGTGGAACAGGTGTTCGCGCCGGCCTCGGCCGACAGCGCGGACGCCGCAGCCATGCTGGTGGGCATTGCCGGGCGGCTGATCCGCACCGCCGCCGCCACGCCATGGTTTCCCGGGCTGTGGATCCGCGAGATCGTTAGCGCGGACGGCCAGCTGCATCAGCGCGTGCTGCAGACGATCGCGCTGCGGCGCGCCGGCCTGGTGATCGGCCCGCTGGCGGCAGCGCGCGAGCGCGGCGAGATCAACGCCAGCCTGGAGCCGGCGCTGCTGATGGTGTCGCTGATCGGCCTGACGCTGCTGCCGCTGGCCACCACCCATATCTGGCGCCGCCTGCCCGGCGCCGGCACCATCGACAGCGAGGCGCTGGTGCGCCACGTGAGCGCGCTGCTGGCGCACGGCCTGGGAGTACCGCCGATCGCGCCGATCGCGCCGATCGCGCCGATCGCGCCGATACCGCCGATACCGCCGATAGCGCAGCCCGGGCCGGCCACGCCGCCGTCCGCCTGAACCCAGCCTGCCCGCCACGGAGCCCGCATGCCTCGCCACGCTCAGCCTCATCCATCCCGCCCCGTCCCGAACCGGCGTGCGGGCTGGCCATCGGCCGCCCTGATCGGCGCGGCGCTGCTGTCTGCCTGTGGCGAGCCTGCGCCACCCTCCTGGCAAGGCTATGTGGAGGGTGAATTCGTCAGCGTGGCCTCCCCCTTTGCCGGCCGGCTGGACCAGATCTCCGTCCAGCGCGGGCAGCAGGTGGCAAGCGGCGCGCCGCTGTTCGCGCTGGAGGCCGACGACGAGCGCGCGGCCCGGCAGCAAGCAGCGGAACAAGTGCGCGTGGCCGAGTCTCAGCTTGCCGACCTGCAGACCGGCAAGCGCGTGCCGGAAGTCGACGTGAGCCGAGCCCAGCTGGCGCAGGCGCAAGCCGCCGCGGTGCGCAGCGCCGCGCAACGCAAGCGCGACGAAGCCCAGTACGCCATCGGCGGGATCGCGCTGGCCCAGCTGGAAGAGAGCCGCGCCACCGCCGCCTCCGACGCCGCCCGCGTGCGCGAGCTGCAGCGCGATATCGACGTGGCCCGGCTGCCGGGGCGCACCGCGCAGCAGGCGGCCCAGCAAGCCCAGGTAGCCGCCGCGCGCGCGGCGCTGGCGCAGGCCGAGTGGAAGCTGTCGCGCAAGACCGTGGCCGCCACGCAGGCCGGCCTGGTCTACGACACGCCCTTCCGTCTTGGCGACTGGGTGCCGGCCGGCAGCCCGGTGGTGCGGCTGCTGCCGCCGGGCAACGTCAAGGTGCGTTTCTACGTGCCGCAGGCCGTGCTCGGCGCGTTCAAGAATGGCGAGGCCGTGCGCGTGCGCTGCGATGGCTGCGCCGCGCCCATTGCGGCCACGGTCACCTACATCTCCAGCCAGGCCGAGTACACGCCGCCGGTGATCTACAGCAATGAAACGCGCAACAAGCTGGTGTTCCTGATTGAAGCGCGGCCCGCACCGGCCGACGCGCCGAAGCTCCATCCGGGCCAGCCGGTCGAGGTGGCAAGGCCATGACCGCGACCGTTGCGCCCCTGGACGGCGGGCCCGGCAAAGCCAGCGCCCTGGCCATTGACGTGCACGGCATCAACAAGCACTACGGTGACAAGCACGTCGTCAACAACCTGACGATGCAAGTCGCGCGCGGCGAGATCTTCGGCTTCCTCGGCCCGAACGGCAGCGGCAAAACCACGTCCATCCGCATGATGTGCGGGCTGCTGACACCGGACTCGGGCACCGGCACCTGCCTGGGCTACGACATCCTGCGCGAAACCGCCGAGATCAAGCGGCGCGTGGGGTACATGACGCAGAAGTTCTCCTACTGGGACGATCTCTCCATCCGCGAGAACCTGGATTTCGTGGCGCGCGTGTACGGCATGCCGCGCCGGCGCGAGGCGGTGGACCAGGCGCTCGAGGAGCTCGGCCTGGCCAGCCGCGCGCAGCAACTGGCCGGCGCGCTCTCGGGCGGCTGGAAGCAACGCCTGGCGCTGGCCGCCTGCCTGCTGCATGAGCCAGAACTGTTGCTGCTGGACGAGCCCACCGCCGGGGTCGACCCGAAGGCGCGCCGCGATTTCTGGGAACAACTGCACCAGCTAGCCGCGCGCGGCATCTCGGTACTGGTCAGCACGCACTATATGGATGAAGCCGAGCGTTGCCACAAGCTCGCCTATATCGCCTACGGCAAGCTGCTGGCGCAGGGCACGGCAAGCGAAGTGGTGGCCAGCCAGAAGCTCGTCACCTGGAGCGTGCAGGGCGAGCAGCTCTCCGCGCTGTCGGATCAGCTCAAGGGCGCGCCGGGCGTGGAACAGACCGTGGTGTTCGGCAGCGCGCTGCACGTCACCGGGCACGACGCGCCCGCGCTGGAAGCCACGCTGCGCCGCGTTGCCGGCCCGCAGCACCGGATCGAGCCGATCGAGACCAGCCTGGAAGACGTCTTCATCCACATGATGAGCGGCGCCGATGACAATATGCGCGCGGACAAGCAAAAGCAAAAGCAAAAAACCAGGCAGGACGGCAAGGAGGCCCAGGCATGACGCGCGACGCAGGCGAACCGGCCAAGGCCACCAACGGCGCACGCTTCCCGCTCTCCTTGCAGCGCTGGTGGAGCATCGTGCTCAAGGAGTTCCTGCAGCTGCGCCGGGACCGCGTCACCTTCGGCATGATCGTCGGCCTGCCCATCGTGCAGCTGATGCTGTTCGGCTTCGCCATCAACACCGATCCGCGCCACCTCACCACCGCGGTCATCGCCGCGGACCAGAGCGAGTTCACCCGCTCCTTTGTGGCCGGCATGCAGGCGACCACCTACTTCAACGTGGTCGGCACCCTGCCCGACGAAGCCGCCGGGCGCGAGGCGCTGATGAAGGGCGAGGTGCAGTTCGTGCTCAGCATCCCGCCCGACTTCACCAGCCGGCTGCTGCGTGGCGAACGCCCGGCGCTGCTGGTGGAGGCCGATGCCACCGACCCGTCCGCCACCGGCTCGGCCATCGCCGCGCTGTCGCAGCTGCCGTTCTCGGTCGCGGACAAGGACCTGCAGGGCGCGCTGGCGCACCTGGCGGGCGGCAAGCCGCCGTTCGACGTGCAGGTGCAGCGCCTTTACAACCCAGAGGGACTCACGCAGTACAACATCATTCCCGGGCTGATGGGCGTGATCCTGACCATGACCATGGTCATGATGACGGGCCTGGCGATGACGCGCGAACGCGAGCGCGGCACCATGGAAAACCTGCTCGCCACGCCGGTCAGGCCGCTGGAGGTGATCAGCGGCAAGATCGTCCCCTACATCTTCATCGGCCTGATCCAGGCCACCATCATCCTGCTGGCCGCGCGCTGGGTCTTCGGCGTGCCCTTTGTCGGCTCGGTGGTTGCGGTCTACCTGGCGGCGCTGCTGTTTATCGGCGCCAACCTGACCGTGGGCATCACGCTGTCGTCGCTTGCGCAAAACCAGTTGCAGGCGGTGCAGCTGACGTTCTTCTACTTCCTGCCGAACCTCCTGCTGTCCGGCTTCATGTTTCCCTTCCAGGGGATGCCGCGCTGGGCGCAGGCCATTGGCAACCTGCTGCCGATGACCTACTTCAACCGCCTGATCCGCGGCATCCTGCTCAAGGGCAACAGCTGGACCGAGCTATGGCCGAACGTGTGGCCGATGGCCCTGTTCACGGTCGTCGTCATGACCATTGCAGTGCGCTTCTATCGCCGCACGCTGGATTGAGGAGCCTGCCATGCAAGCCTCGCCACACGGTATATCCACATCCCGCACGGTCCTCGCCATACTGGCGGCAGCCATGCTTTCGGGCTGCGCAGTGGGCCCGGACTTCACCGCGCCAGCCGCGCCCGCCACGCCGTCCTATACCGCCGGCACGCAGCCAACGCGCACCAGCGCCGCCGACGCACCGCATGGCCAGGCGCAAACGCTGGAGAGCGGCGCCGACGTGCCGGCCCAATGGTGGGCGCTATTGCGCAGCCCCGCGCTGGACCGCACCATCCGCGCGGCGCTGGATGCCAGCCCGACGCTGGCGCAGGCACAGGCCCGCATCGAACAGGCGCGCCAGGAACTGGTGGCCACCACCGGCGCGCGCCTGCTGCCGCGCGTGGACGCCAAGCTGAACGCCACGCGCCAGCAGGTCGACTTCAGCTCGCTCGGCATCACCGCCTTCCCAAGCCCCGGGCCGTTCACGCTGTATGGCGCCAGCGTGGAAATCTCCTACACGCTCGACCTGTTCGGCGGCCAGCGCCGCGAACTGGAAGGCCTGCGCGCGGCGGTGGACTACCAACGCTTCGAGCTGGAAGCCGCGCGCCTGACGCTGGCTGGCAACGTGGCCACGGCCGCCATCCGCGAGGCTGGCTTGCGCGCGCAGATTGCCGACACCGAGGCCATCGTGGCGGCGCAGCAGCGCCAGCTCGCCATCACCGAGCAACGCTTGCGCGCCGGCGGCGTGGCGCAGGTGGACGCGCTGCGCCAGCGCAATGAACTGGCGCAGAGCCAGGCCTTGCTGCCGGGCCTGGTGCAGCAGCTTGCGGCCACGCGGCATCAGCTTGCCGTGTATCTGGGACAGGCGCCCGCGAGCGCCGAGCTGCCCGAGTTCCGGCTGGAAGATCTCACCTTGCCCGCCACGCTCCCGGTGAGCCTGCCCTCCACCATGGCAAGGCAGCGCCCGGATATCCGTGCGGCCGAGGCGCTGCTGCACCAGGCGTCGGCCAATATCGGCGTGGCCACCGCGCAGCTCTATCCGCAGCTCACGCTGTCCGGCAACGCCGGCACGCAGGCGCTCTCCGCGCGCGATCTGTTTGGCAGCCTCAACGTGTGGTCGCTGGCCGCGGGGCTGGTGCAGCCGGTGTTCCGGGGCGGCGAGCTGGTGGCGCGCAAGCGCGCGGCGCAAGCGGCCTACGCGCAATCGCTCGCGGCCTACCAGCAAACGGTGCTGCAGGGCCTGCGTGAAGTCGCGGATTCGCTGCGCGCGCTGGAGGCCGATGCCAACACCTTGCAGGCGCGCGCCGAGAGTGCGAAGCAGGCCGCCGAGACGCTGTCGATCGTGACCGGCCAGTATCGTCTCGGCGGCGTCAGCCAGCTTGCGGTGCTCGATGCCGAGCGGCAGTACCGGCAGGCCGCGCTCTCGCTGTCGCAGGCTAGCGCCAGCCGCTTTACCGATTCCGTGGCGCTGCTGCAGGCGCTGGGGGGCGGCTGGTGGCAGGCAGAGGCGGCCGCTGCGCCGTGAACGCCAGGCGCCGGATGACGCACCGCGAACGGCGCGGCGCTCAACGCCCCAGAAACCCGCGCAACCGCCGCACACCTTCATCCAGCCTCGCCGGATCACACGCGTAGCACCACCGCACAAAGCCCTCCCCCTCGTCCCCGAACGCGCTCCCCGGCGCCAGCCCGAGCCGTGCCTCGCGCACCAGCTGCTTGCACAGCGCCAGGCTGTCGCTTGCGCCCGCCAGCCGGAAGAACACATACATGGCCCCCTCGGGCGCATGCACATCCACGCCCGGCACCACAGCCAACGCACCCACCAGGTGGTCGCGCGCCGCGCGCAGCCTGCCGACCAGTTCACGGGTAAAGGCCTCGCCTTCCCGCACCGCCACGATGCCGGCTTCCTGCACGAAGGACGGCGCGCACGACGTGTTGTACTCAACCAGCTTGCCCAGGTCGTCGGTGAGCGCCGCGGGCAGCACCATCCAGCCCAGCCGCCAGCCGGTCATCAGCCAGGCCTTGGAGAACGAGTTGACGCAGATCACCCGCTCGTCGCGGCTGGCGATATCCAGGAACGACGGCGCGATGGCGGCATCGCCTTCGCCGTAATACAACCGCTCGTACACTTCATCGGCAATGATCCAGATGCCATGGCGCCGGCAGTGCGCGAGCACCGCTTGCTGGTCCGTGCGCGACATCACCCAGCCGGTCGGGTTGTTCGGCGAGTTGATCATGAGCAAGCGCGTATCAGGCGTCAGCGCGGCCAGCAGCTTGTCGAGATCCAGGGTCCAGCCGCGCGCGCCGTAATCGAGCGAGACGGTTTCCACCTCGGCGCCAAGGATCTTGGGAATTTCCACCAGGTTGGGCCACAGCGGCGTAACGGCAACCGCGCGGTCGCCGGGCCCGGCCACCAGCTGGGCAGCCAGCATCAGCGCATTGACGCCGGCGCTGGTCACCACCACGTTGTCCAGGGCGGTGGCGCCATGCAGCGCGCTGACGTAGTCAGCCAGCGCGCTGCGCAGCGGGGCAATGCCCAGGTTATGCGTGTAGAACGTCGCCCCGCCGGCCAGTGCCCGGCTGGCGGCGTCGCGGATAAAGGCGGGCGTGACCTGGTCGGACTCGCCGAACCAGAAGGGCAGCACGTCGGGCAGGCCGATGCCGGCATTGGCCACCTCGCGGATGCGCGAGGCGCGCAGGTGATGAACGGTGGCGCGGGCTGCGGCCGGGGCGCACGCAAAGCCGGACGGGCTGGTGGACATCTGAGCTCCTTGCGGTGTAAGGGTCGGACTGCTGGTCGGATGACGGAACCCACAGAGCGTACCGCAAAGGCACTGCCGCCGGTGTGCCCGGCAGCATGCCGGGCTGGCTGGCTAACGCCCCGGCCCGGCGGAGTCGTCCTGCTGCGGCCAGCCGGGTTTCATCCGCAGGCCAAAGCTGCTGCGCGGCTGCACGTCGCGCTCGGGGCGCAGCGCGTATTGGTCGTGGTTGACCTGCGGCGCGGTGGTGGCTTGCTGAACGGCCCGGGAGGTTGGCGTCGGCGCCGAGGCCGCGCGCTTGCCCGCCTTGGCAGGCGCGCGTGCGCCGCTGGCGTCCGATGCGGCGGCGGGTGCCGCCAGCGCGGACGTGCTGGCCAGGGCGAGCCATAGCGCCGTCACGATGGAGGGCAGGCAGAGGAAGGAGAAAAGGGGTTTTGCTATCACGCTGTCATGCGGCGGCTACGCATGGCCTGCCCGGCCGCCACCTCGGCGGCGCACGGCTGGACCAGCGGCGGCCGCCAGTTGCTGAATCCAGCATTGTGTCAGCTACCGGGGCCGCCAGGTGAAATCGGCCTGCAGCCTCGCCCTCCGGGGAGGGGCGAGGCCGCCGCGCTGGCTTTACTGCGCCGCCGCAAGGCGGCGCCTGGCGTCGTTGCCGCTCTCCGGCGCTTCCTTGCCGGCCGCCTTGCCGCGGGCCAGCACCGGTGCCAGCGCCGCGCCGGTGTGGCTGGCCCGGGCCCGCACCAGCCCCTCGGGGTCGGTCGCGGCGACAATGCCGCCGCCCGCCACGCCGCCTTCCGGGCCCAGGTCGAGGATCCAGTCGGCCTCGGCGATCACGTCGAGATCATGCTCGATCACCACCACGCTGTGCCCGCCATCGGCCAGCCGGTGCAGCACGCGGATCAGCTTGGCCACGTCGGCCATGTGCAGGCCCACGGTAGGCTCATCCAGCACGTACAGGGTGTGCGGCGCCTGCTGCCCACGGCGGGTGATGTCGTCCCGCACCTTGGACAGCTCGGTCACCAGCTTGATGCGCTGCGCCTCGCCGCCGGACAGCGTGGGCGACGGCTGGCCCAGCGTCAGGTAGCCCAGGCCCACGTCCTTCATCAGCTGCAGCGGGTGCGCGATATTGGACATGGCGGAGAAGAACTCCACCGCCTCGTCGATCTCCATCGTCAGCACGTCGCCGATATTCTTGCCGCGCCAGGTGACCGCCAGCGTCTCCGGGTTGAAGCGCTGGCCGTGGCAGACATCGCAATGCACCTTCACATCCGGCAGGAAGCTCATGCCGATGGTGCGCACGCCCTGCCCCTCGCAGGCCGGGCAGCGCCCGTCGCCGGTGTTGAAGGAAAAGCGCGAGGCGGAATAGCCGCGCGCCTTGGCCTCCAGCGTCTGCGCGAACAGCTTGCGGATGGTGTCCCACACGCCGATATACGTGGCCGGGCAGGAGCGCGGCGTCTTGCCGATCGGGGTCTGGTCGACCTCCAGCACGCGGTCGATGCTCTCATACCCGGTGATCGACTCGCAGCCCTGCCAGTTGTGCGTGACCTCCAGCTTGCGGCGCGGCTCGGTGCGCGCCGTGGCTTGCGAGCGCGCGGGCGCCTCGCTGCCAGCCGCCTTGCGCGCGCGCCGCGTGGCCGGCGACGACATCACCGAGCGGCCCACCGCGTCGAGCAGGTTGGCCATCAGCACATCGCGCGCCAGCGTGGACTTGCCGGAGCCGCTGACGCCCGTGATGGCGACCAGCCGCGCCAGCGGAATGCTGGCGGTCACGTTGCGCAGGTTGTGCTTCGTGGCGTTATGCACGGTCAACCAGCGCTCGGGTACGGCCTCGTTGTTCTTGCCCGCCGGCTTGACCACACGGCGCGGCTGCAACGGATGCAGGATCGGATGGGCGAGGAACTGCCCGGTAAGCGAATCCGCACTGGCCGACAGCGCGGCCACGCCGCCTTGCGCCACCAGCGTGCCGCCGCGCTTGCCGGCGCCGGGGCCGATGTCGATGATATGGTCGGCGCGACGGATGGTGTCCTCGTCGTGCTCGACCACCACCAGCGTGTTGCCCTTCTCGCCGAGCTTGCGCAGGGCGTCGAGCAGGATCTGGTTGTCGCGCGGATGCAGGCCGATGGTAGGCTCGTCGAGCACGTAGCACACGCCCTGCAGGTTGCTGCCAAGCTGCGCCGCCAGCCGGATGCGCTGCGCCTCGCCGCCGGACAGGCTGGGCGCGGCGCGGTCCAGGCTCAGGTAGCCCAGGCCGACCTCTTCCAGAAACTGCAGGCGGCTGCGGATCTCGCTCACCACGTCGCGCGCGATCTCGCCTTCGCGGCCGGCCAGCTCCAGGCCCTGCACCCAGCGGTGCGTGTCGGACACCGTCCACTGCGCCACGTCCACGATGGGGTGCGCGTCGAAGGTGACCGCGCGCGCCACCGGGTTCAGCCGCGTGCCGCCACAGTCCGCGCACGGCGTATCGGCCACGTCATCGGGCTCCTGCTGCTCCGAGGGCAACGTCTGCTCGCGCCCACGGTTGTCGTCGGCCATCACGGTATCGTCGTAGGCCGCGCGCTGCTCGCGCGTGAGGGTCAGGCCGGTACCCACGCAACTGGTGCACCAGCCGTGCTTGCTGTTGTAGGAGAACAGGCGCGGGTCCAGTTCCGGATAACTGGTGCTGCACACCGGGCAGGCGCGCTTGGTCGAAAACACGGTGGTGGTGCCGACGCGGGCGGTGCCGCCGTTGCCCATGGCATGCTGCAGGCCATCGAGCGGCGCCAGCAGGTGCATCACGCCCTTGCCGGCTTCCAGCGCCTGCCCGAGCAGCGCGCGCAGCTCGGCTTCGTTGTCCGCCGACACGTTGATGTCACCCACCGGCAGCTCGATGGTGTGCTCGCGGAAACGGTCCAGGCGTGGCCACGGGTCCACCGGCAGGAATTCGCCGTCGACACGCAGGTGCGTGTTGCCGCGCGCCTTGGCCCATTTGGCCAGGTCGGTATAGACCCCCTTGCGGTTGACCACCAGCGGCGCCAGCAGGCCCACGTGCTGGCCCTTGTAGTCGCGCAGCAACTGCGCGGCGATGGACTCGGGGCTTTGCGAGGTGACCGGCGTGCCGTCGTGGATGCAGTGCTGGATGCCCAGCTTCACATACATCAGCCGCAGGAAGTGCCAGACCTCGGAAGTGGTCGCGACCGTGCTCTTGCGCCCGCCCCGCGACAGGCGCTGCTCGATGGCCACGGTGGGCGGAATGCCGTACACCGCATCCACCTCCGGGCGCCCGGCGGGCTGCACGATGGAGCGCGCGTAGGCATTGAGGGATTCGAGATAGCGGCGCTGCCCTTCATGGAACAGGATGTCGAAAGCCAGCGTGGATTTGCCCGATCCCGACACACCGGTGATGACGTTGAACTTGCCGTGCGGGATATCGACGTTGAGCGCCTTCAGGTTGTGCTCGTGCGCGTTGACGATGCGCACCACGTCCTCGCCCTCGATGGCGCGGCGCGCGCGCGCCGCGCGCAAGGCGGCCTGCAAGGGCACGCCCGCGTCCTCCGCGACAAAGGCATGGCCGACGGCGCGGTCGTATTGCAGCAGCGCCTTGCCGGTATGCGAGTGCGCGCAGCGCTTGACGTCTTCCGGCGTGCCCACGCACAGCACTTCACCGCCGGCGTCGCCGCCCTCGGGGCCGAGGTCGATGATCCAGTCGGCGGCGCGCACCACGTCGAGGTTGTGCTCGATCACGATCAGCGAGTGGCCGCCATCCAGCAGCTTGCCGAACGCGCGCATCAGCTTGGCGATGTCGTCGAAGTGCAGCCCGGTGGTGGGCTCGTCGAACATGAACAGCTTGCACTCGTACGGCATCGGCTTGACGCGCGTATTGCTCGCCTGCGCGGTCTCGGCCAGGTAGCCGGCCAGCTTCAGCCGCTGGGCCTCGCCCCCCGACAATGTCGGCACCGGCTGGCCCAGCTTCACATATTCCAGGCCCACGTCGACGATCGGCTGCAGCACGCGCAGCACCGCCGCGTCGCCGGCAAAGTACGCCACGGCCTCGCTCACGGTCAGCTCGAGCACATCGGCCACGCTGAGCGCGCGCGGCGGCTGGCCGGGCAGCGCGCGCTCGATCTTCACTTCGAGGATTTCCGCGCGGTAGCGCCGTCCATCGCAATCCGGGCAGCGCAGGTAGACGTCGGAGAGGAACTGCATCTCGACGTGCTCGAAGCCAGAGCCGCCGCAGGTGGGGCAGCGCCCGTCGCCCGAGTTGAAACTGAACATGCCGGCGGTATAGCTGCGCTGCAGCGCCATGGGCGCCTTGGCGAACAGCTTGCGGATCTCGTCGAAGGCCCCCACATAACTGGCCGGGTTGGAGCGCGCGGTCTTGCCGATGGGCGACTGGTCGACAAACACCACATCGGCCACCTGTTCCGCGCCGGCGAGGCTGCGAAAAGCGCCCGGCGCATCCGTGGACTTGCCGAACTGGCGCGCCATGGCGGGATACAGCACGTCCTGCAGCAAGGTGGACTTGCCCGAGCCGGAAACGCCGGTCACGCACACCAGGCGCTGCAGCGGGATCTCCACGGTGACGTCACGCAGGTTGTGCTCGGAGGCACCTTCCAGCACGATGCGCGGCGTCGCGGCGTCAACCGCGCGAGGTTGCCAGCGGGAAAGATCGGTCACCTGGCGATGGCCGGCAAGATATTCGCCGGTGAGCGTGCCCGAGCCGCGGATATCGGCAGGCGTGCCGTCAAAGATGATGTTGCCACCGCGCTCGCCCGGGCCGGGGCCCATGTCGATGAGCCGGTCAGCCGCGAGCATCACCGAAGGATCGTGCTCCACCACCACCAGCGTATTGCCGGCGTCACGCAGGCGATGCATGGCCTCGACGATGCGGTTCAGGTCGCGCGGGTGCAGGCCGATGCTGGGCTCGTCCAGCACGAACAGCGTCTTGACCAGCGAGGTGCCGAGTGCGGTGGTGAGGTTGATCCGCTGCACCTCGCCGCCGGACAGCGTGCGGCTCTGGCGGTCCAGCGTGAGGTAGCCCAGGCCCACGTCGCACAGGTATTTCAGGCGCGTGCGCACTTCGGCCAGCAGCAGCTTGAGCGCGTCGTCGAGCATCAGGCTCGGCAGCGTGAGCTCGTCGAAAAACTTGCGGATGCGCTCGATCGGCATCAGCATCAGGTCGTGCACGGTAAGGCCCGGCAGCGCTTCGAGCTGCGTGCGGTCCCAGTCCACGCCGCGCGGCAGGAAGCGCTTGTCCGGCGCGCATACGGCGTCCGCCCCCGGCTTGCTGCCCAGGCGCCACAACAGCGCCTCGGTCTTCAGCCGCGCGCCGCCGCAGGTCTCGCACGGCGTATAGCTGCGGTACTTCGATAGCAGCACACGGATGTGCATCTTGTACGCCTTCGACTCCAGGTAGTCGAAGAAGCGTTTGACGCCATACCAGTGCGTATTCCACTTGCCGTTCCAGTCCGGCGAGCCGTCGATGACCCAGGCGCGCTCGGCCGGGGTGAGGCTGGACCACGCCACGTCGCGCGGGATGCCCGCCTTGGCGGCGTAGCGCATCAGGTCGTCCTGGCACTCCTTCCAGGCCGGCGTCTGCATTGGCTTGATGGCGCCGCCGCGCAGTGTCTTGCGCTCGTCCGGGATCACCAGGCCGAGGTCGACGCCGATCACGCGGCCGAAGCCGCGGCAGGTCTCGCAGGCGCCGTAGGCGGAGTTGAAGGAGAACAGCGCGGGCTGCGGATCGGCATAGCGGATATCGCTTTCCGGGCTGTGCAGGCCGGTGGAGAAACGCCACACGGGTGCCTGCGCGCCCTCGTCGGCTGCGTCGATCACATAAACATTGACCCGGCCGCTGCCGCGCTTGAGCGAGGCCTCGATGGCTTCCAGCACCCGCACCTTTTCGGTATTGCCCAGGCGGAAGCGGTCGGCCACCACGTCCAGCACCTTGCGCGGGCCGGTGGGCGACGCCACCACGCGCTGCGCCTGCACGCGCGTGTAGCCGCTGACGGAGAGCCACTGCTCGATCTCGGCATCGGTGGTGGTTTCCGGCAGTTCCACCGGGAAGGTGACGACCAGGCGCGGATCGCCCTGGGCGGCACGTGCTTGCAGCTCCGCGTAGATGGTCTCCGGCGAGTCATGCCGCACGGGCTGCGCGGTCTGGCGGTCGAACAGCTCGGCGGCGCGCGCGTACAGCAGCTTCAGGTGATCGTTGAGCTCCGTCATCGTGCCGACCGTGGAGCGCGAGCTGCGCACCGGGTTGGTCTGGTCGATGGCGATGGCCGGCGGCACGCCGTCCACCCGGTCTACCTGCGGCCGGTCCATGCGGTCCAGGAACTGGCGCGCATAGGCGCTGAAGGTTTCGACATAGCGCCGCTGCCCTTCGGCGTAGAGCGTATCGAACACCAGGCTCGATTTGCCCGAGCCCGACGGCCCCGTCACCACGGTCATTTCGCCGGTGTGCAGATCGAGGTCGAGATTCTTGAGATTGTGCTGACGGGCTCCGCGGATACGGATGACACCGGATGACATGGGATGCGTCCTTTATGGCGTGGCTTGCGAGTGGCTAGCTGATGGCTTGCGTGCGGCGTGCGATTGGCGAAGACAGGCCTGGCAGGGCATAGGGCCCCGGGAGCGCGGCGAAAGCCATCGCGAATCGCGGTGTTGGTACGGTCAGGCCGCTATCCTATCCCGAAGGACGGCAGCGTGCCGCGCGCTGAAGTGTGGCGCTGACATCTCCTGACAGCACGGTGTCAGGAGGAAATGGGGACGGATTTAAAAAAGGGAAGGCCTGCGAGGCGCCCGGCACGTTGCCTGGGCGCGTGCCGCTCAGGAGGTCGCCCTCAGCGGCCGGGTAACACAGGGCACCGCGCCCACCCATCAATGCGTGCTATGCACTGCATTTGGCCCGTAAGTACCGGCAATCAGCCACTGCCGCCGGGACTCGTCAATGGGTTGCAGGCAAGCGGTAGCCGTCGTTGAGGGTCTTCAGGAACGCGACGACGTCGCGGATCTCCGCCTCCGACAGGGCGGGCTTGCTGCCAGGCGCGCCGCCGAACGGGGGCTCCATATTGACGTTGTCACGATACCGCGCCGGCAGGTCGTCGAACTTGTCGATGCTGCCGTCGGCCTTGCGCGGGTACCACTTGCCGGGATTGCTGTCCCGTTGCACGTAGAAGCGCAACACGTCTTCCAGCGAATGAAAGGCGCCGTTGTGGAAGAAGGTCTTGCGTTGCGCCACGTTGCGCAGGCCGGGCGTGCGGAACAGGCCACAATACTCTGCGCGCGCCTTCAGGTCGGTGCGATCCGGCCCGCACAAGCCCATGTCGAAGAAGGCCGGATCGGCATTGACCGCCAGTTTGCGGTTGCGCGGCACGCCCAGCGCGATGAAGCCAAAATCGCTGAAGGCGGGAAAGACGCCATCGGCGCTGATCGCGCTGGGGTGGCAGGCCGCGCAGTTGCCCTTGGCGGGATCGTTGAACAGACGCAGGCCGCGCGCTTCCTGCTCGCTCAGCTTGACCTGCCGCCGCAGGAACGCATCGTACTTGCTGCTGTAGGGATAGAACTCGGACGGCGTTTCCTGGAACACCTCGAGCGCCATCAGCGCGGCCTGGAAAGCGACTTCGTCGCGCTCCAGGATGTCGGCGCCGAACACCTCGCGCAAGGTCTGCGCATGCTTGCCGGCGCGCAGCCTGGCGGCCACCGCCGCTGCGTCCGCGTTCGCCATCTCATGCGGGGACAGCAGGGGAATGCCAGCCTGCTCGTGCGTGGAAGACGCCCGCCCGTCCCAGTTGTGGCCGCCCGTGGGGCCCTGGTCTTCGCTGTCGTTGCCGTCGTTCTCGTGGAAATGCTCGGAGAACGGCGGCACGTTCTGCACGTAGCGCAGCGACGGCGCCGCGCGCGCGCCGGTGCGCAGCATGTCGGGGCCGCCCAGTTGCACCGACAAGTCATTGGCCGGCCCATAGGCGTGTTCCGGGCTATGGCAACTTGCGCACGCGAGCCGGCCGGACGCCGACAACGCGGGATCAAAAAACAGCGCCTTGCCAAGCGCGGCCATGGCCGGCACCGGCGGCCGGCGCGTTGCCATCAGGGTGTAGAACGCATCGGCGTAGGCGGGTCGCGAAGGCGCGGCAGCCTGGCTGGCCGCCGGCGCGGATGCCGGGGCCGTGGCCGCGGCCACGGCCGCGCCCTCCTGTGCGGACTTGCCACAGCCCGCCAGAGTCAGGGCGAAAGCCAGCAGCAAGGCCCCGGTGGCAAGGCGGCGGCTTGGGGAAGGAACTGGCGGCAAAACGAAGCGCGGTGGCATCTGTGCGGCGAAGTGGAATGGCCAGGGCGGGATGGGTGCGGCAGCCCAGGCACAGGAGATTCAGGAATGCGCCGCCACGCTAGCACGCGCGCATGACAGCGGCGTGTCATGCGTGGCCGGATGTCTTTTTCTCGTCCCGGCACCATCATCAACCTGACATGGAGCGGCGCGAGAATCGCGCGGCTGTCCCAAAAAAAACCGCCTTACACATAACGAAAAACGAAAACAGGATATTCCATGCGCCGAGCCTTACGACTTTATCCCCTTGCAGCGGCGGCCGCCGCTGCCATGGCCGCCTGCGGCGGCAGCGACTCCAGTACTGCCCTCACCACCTCGGGCGTGGTGACCGGCAGCTATTTCGAGCACGCCAAGGTCTGCATCGATGCCAACAACAATGGCAAGTGCGAAAGCACGGAGACCAGCACCTACACCGACAAGAACGGCGCCTTTACGCTCACCGGCCAGGGCGCGATCGCCGCCGAGATCGGCAGCGACGCCTTCCGCAACGATGACACCGGCGGCCACGCAGCCGTGACCCGCCCGCTGGTGTTCCGCGCACCAGCCAGCGCCAACGGCGTGATCAGCGCCATCACGACCGAACTGGTCGCGCTCATGGAGTCCAACGGCGGCGACCTCACCGCGGCCAAGGCACGTCTGGCCGCCCGCATCGGCGTGACCGCGGACAAGCTGCTGGCCGACCACAACAAGGAAACCGACAAGACCGTCAAGGCGACCCTGCAGGCGGAAATCGATCAGACCATCGACCTGATCGCCGACTCGGTCGCGGGCGGCGGCGACATCGCCCAGGCGCTGCGCGACGGCGTCGGCAAGCGGGTCGCCCTCGACAACATCAAGACCGTGGTGGTGATCTATGCAGAGAACCGCGGCTTCGATAATCTCTACGGCCTGTTCCCGGGCGCCAACGGCATCCCCGGCGTGAACCCCGCCTCGAGCGGCACCGTCGAGCAACAGAAGGACTTCGATGGCTCCGTGCTGCCGGTGCTGCCGCCGACCTGGGGCGGGTTCAACGCGGCAGGGCAAAAACCGGAGTTGACGCAGGCCAGCACCGCCAACTGGGCGAACAAGCCGTTCCAGATCGACAATCCTGCCGGCGTCAACGGCACCGGCACCGTGGTCTCGCAATCCGTCACCACACGCGACCTGGTGCACCGCTTCTATAACAACCAGATGCAGATCAACGGCGGCAAGAACGACAAGTACGCCGCGTTCTCGGATGCGGGCGGCCTGTCGATGGGCTATTACGACGGCAGCCAGATGCAGATGTGGCAACTCGCCAAGCAGTACGTGCTGGCCGACAACTTCTACATGGGTGCCTTTGGTGGCTCGTTCCTGAACCACCAGTACCTGATCTGCGCCTGCGCGCCGCAGTACCCGAACGCCGACGCGGCCACTTCGCCGGCCAAGAACTCGATCTCGGCCATCGATCTCGACGCCAACGGCAACTTCGTGCGCCTGACCCCCGGCACCGGCAACCCCACCTCGGTCCTCTCTGGCAAGGCGGTGTACCAGAACGACAGCACGCTGACGCCCGCGGATAAGAGCGGCATGTTCTACGCCGTCAACACCATGCAGCCGGACTACCAGCCGAGCGGCAACAAGCCCGCCACCACCGATGCCACGGGCCTCTACGCCGACCCCACCAAGGCGAGCACGCTGCCGCCGCAGACCCAGACCAACATCGGCGACCTGCTCAACGCGCGCGGCGTAAGCTGGGCCTGGTATGCCGGTGCCTGGGCCAAGGCCACGCAGGACCCGACCGCCATCTACAACAACACGGTGCCCAACTTCCAGCCGCACCACCAGCCGTTCAACTACTACGCCAGCTTCGACCCGGTCACCCAGGCCGCCAACCGCAGCGCGCACCTGAAGGACTTCGACAGCCAGTTCCTGCAAGATGCCGCCGCCGGCAACCTGCCCGCGGTCGCGTTCTACAAGCCGCAGGGCAACCTGAACCAGCACCCCGGCTATGCAAGCGTGACCGACGGCGACACCCATATCGCCAGCGTGATCGCGCAGCTGCAGAAGAGCCCGCAGTGGAAGAACATGCTGATCCTCGTCACCTACGACGAAAACGGCGGCTTCTACGACCACGCGCAAGTGCCCACCGGCGACCGCTGGGGCCCGGGCACGCGCATCCCGGCGATCCTGGTGTCGCCGTATGTGAAGAAGGGCTTTGTCGACCACACGCAATACGACACAGCCTCGGCGCTGCGCTTCATCACCCGCCGCTTTGTCCTGCCGACCCTGCCGGGCCTGCAGCAACGCGATGCCGCCCTGCTCGCCAACAAGGGCAAGGCCATGGGCGACCTGACCAACGCGCTGGACTTCACCGCCATGCCGCACTGAGCACGCACGGCGCCGTCACCGGCGCCGCGATAAAGAATGGGCGCCTCCTCGCGCCCGGCACACACGGGGCCGTCGAAAGGCCAAGAAACAAAAAACCCCGGGAATCAACGACTCCCGGGGTTTTTCGTTTGCCAGTGCAGGCCGTACCGACAGTCGCGGCCTGGGATGGCGGGGATGCTCCGAATGGTCAGAACGGTTAAGGTCGCCGACGGCAACGATTCCATCAAACATGGCTAGTCATCCCTCTTCTGCCCGAATTTCTGCCAACGCCTTCTCCAGCATCCTCATGTCCGGTGGATTCTTTTGCCCTCCTTTGGAACCAAGCCAGCGATGTACTGCATTCTTAGGCCCGCTGCCAAGACGCTTTCCTTCGGCGGTCAAGTCGTTCTTCCTGAGCACTCGCTTGACGACCAGTCCATGCCCATCGCTCACAGAGCAGGTCAACAATCCGTTATTTTCTAGAAACAGAAATAGTTGCTCCATACCAACTTTGACGCTCTCCGCTATATCCGGGGTGTCTACATATGCGTTCAGCAGTTCATCTATGTTCCAGATTTCATAATCAACTTCCATCATTCGATCCTCTCAACTTTTGATATCTCTTGGACAGGGGCCAATGCACCGGTACTCCGGTCTTTGATATAGGCTCCGCCCTGCGCGCGGATACGACCTTCCTTTGCCGATTGGTTTCTCTTGTCGGCGCCTAAGCTGGTAACTTGTCTCGATAATCTATCGATAGCCACGGCCCTCCATGGCGTCGCCAAACCGATTGACGAAGACATAGGGCTTGCGATTTGCACGGGGCCAACGGGCCCTCACACCCCGATCCATAAGCCAACGAACAGAGCATTTCCCGAAGCGGCGAATCATCCACAGCAGAGTTTGCGCCGCTCAATGCCTACCAAGGCATTGATTACAACGAAAAAGCCCCGCTTTTGGCGGGGCTGATCTTTACACCTTTTGGCTACGAAACCTCAGAACGGAATATCGTCGTCCATGTCTTCAAAGCCATTCGACGGAGCCTGCTGCTGGCGACGCGCGCCGCCAGCACCTTGCTGGCCACCGGCAGCCTGGCCGCCACCGCTGCGCGCACCGCCGCCGTAACCACCACCGCCGCCGCCCGACGATTCGCGGCCACCACCGTAGCCACCGCCGCCACCGCCCATGTCGTCGCCACCGCCACCGCCACCGCCGCCGCCCATGCCCTGGCGCGAGCCCAGCATCTGCATTTGCTCAGCCACGATTTCGGTGCTGTACTTTTCCGCGCCGGACTGGTCGGTCCACTTGCGGGTGCGGATGCGCCCTTCGATGTAGACCTGCGAGCCCTTGCGCAGGTACTGGCCGGCGATCTCCGCCAGCTTGCCGAAGAAGGCGATGCGGTGCCACTCGGTGGCTTCCTTCATCTCGCCGCTGGTCTTGTCCTTGTAACGATCGGTGGTCGCCAGGCGGATGTTGCTCACGGCGTCGCCGCTGGGCAGGTAGCGGGTTTCCGGATCCGCGCCCAGGTTGCCGACGAGGATGACTTTGTTGATCGATGCCATGTGAATGTTCTCCCAGGGCCACGCCCTCTGCTGCAAGCGGCGTGGCGATGCCTTGACTGTTGACTGATGCGTAAACGAATAACGCGCCCCCGGCCAAGAAGTCGGGCGCGCGGTCATGCTAGTGCCTAATTACGGCAAAAAGCTATACGAAGTGATGCGGGCAGCCCTTGCGGACCAATGACCGCGGGCTGCCAACTTCAGGCAGCGACGGCCTGGGCACTGCTTTTCCGGGCCGGCGGCGACTTCATGTTCCAGGCGATTATAAGCCAGAGGAGGAGCACCACGGCGCAGCCGATGAAGACCGCGCTGCGGCCTTCGTGCTTGAGCAGCCAGCCACCCACGGCACCGCCCAGGAACAGGCCCATCGCCTGCGTCGTGTTGTAGACGCCAAGCGCCGCCCCGCGCGCGGCGGCGGCGTAGCGCGACACCAGCGAGGGCTGCATGGCTTCCAGCACGTTGAAGGCCACGAAGAACAGCAGCAGCACGCCCACGATGCCCCACAGGCCGTGCACAGCGGCAAACAGCAGCTGCACCGCGGTCATCAGGCCGACCGCGCCGAGCAGCACGGGGCGTACCTTGCCATAGCGCTCGGCGGCCATCATCGGCCCGAGCATCAGCACGAAGGACACCAGCACCACCGGCAGGTAGACCTTCCAGTGCTGGTCCAGCGGCATGCCGGTATCGCTGAGCATGGCCGGCACCACCATGAACATGGCCACCTGCGACGCGTGCAGTGCCAGCACGCCCACGTTCAGGCGGATCAGGTCGGGGTTGAGCAGCACGCTGCGAAACGGCAGCCGCACGGGATGCGGCGGCGGCGGCGTGGGCACCAGGAACAGGGTCACCAGGATGGCGACCACGCCCAGCACCGACATCAGCGTGAAGATCCCGGGCATGCCGATGCTGTGCAGCAGCGGCGAGGCAATCACCAGCGACAGCGCGAAGGTCAGGCCGATGCTTCCGCCCACCATGGCCATGGCCTTGGTGCGATGCTGCTCGCGGGTCAGGTCGGCGATGCAGGCGGTGATGGCCGCGGAGATCGCGCCCATGCCTTGCAGCGAGCGGCCGATGATGATGCCGGACAACGTGTCGGAGTTGGCCGCCACCAGCCCGCCGGCGACAAACAGCAGCAGGCCCGCCACCATCACCGGCTTGCGGCCGACGCGGTCGGACAGCCAGCCGAGAGGAATGTGCAGGAAGGCTTGCATCAGGCCGTAGATGCCCATGGCCAGGCCCACGCGCTGGGCGTCGTGCCCGTCGGGCAGGCCATGCGCATATTCGGCGAACACAGGCAGGATCAGGAACAAGCCCAGCATGCGCAGGGCAAAAATACTGGCGAGCGAAATGCTGGCCCGCACTTCCATGCCGGTCATGCGGTCGCGCCCGGCAGCGGGCTGAACCTTGGAAACGTCGGCCTTGGCCGCGTCTTGGGAGGAGCTATGGATCGACGACATTGCGATCGTGGGGAATTTCTATGACGGATTGCCGGGTCGTGCACCGCGCACGCACCGCATCACCCCAATGCTGACGGGGCGGCGACAACTTCGATCCATGGCCGGAGCGGAAGTTGCGGCGCTTCTGCCACCGTTGCTGCAGGGCGCAGTCTAATGGCCCAAGCAACCCCCGGAAACCGAAGTTCGGTATATTAACAGGTTTGCTCCGCTGCGCTTTCGGGTCCGGACCGGACACCGCAAGCCCCGGCGCGGGCTGGCAAAGCCCGGCCTGAGGCTGGCCTGACGCCGGCTGCAGCCATGCTGGCATGCTTTTTTCTTGAAATTCCGTGAGACCCGGCCTGTCGTCCCGACCGGCGGCCCCGCCTGGCGAAGACAATCGGTATATGGAAGAAATTAGAATCCGTGGTGCCCGTACCCACAACCTGAAGAACATCAATCTCGATCTGCCGCGCAACAAGCTGATCGTGATTACCGGGCTGTCCGGATCGGGCAAGTCCTCGCTCGCCTTCGACACCCTGTACGCGGAGGGCCAGCGCCGCTACGTGGAGTCGCTGTCGGCCTACGCGCGCCAGTTCCTGCAGCTGATGGAGAAGCCGGACGTCGACCTGATCGAGGGACTATCGCCCGCGATCGCCATCGAACAGAAGGCAACCAGCCACAACCCGCGCTCAACCGTGGGCACGGTCACCGAGATCCACGACTACCTGCGGCTGCTGTTCGCGCGCGCCGGCACGCCTTACTGCCCCGACCACAACCTGGCGCTGCAGGCGCAAAGCGTCTCGCAGATGGTCGACGCCGCGCTGGCGCTGCCGGAAGACACCAAGCTGATGATCCTGGCGCCGGTGGTGGCCAACCGCAAGGGCGAGCACTCCGACCTGTTCGACACCATGCAGGCACAGGGTTTCGTGCGCTTTCGCATCCGCTCCGGCGGCGGCACCACGCATGAGGCGCCGGCGGTGGTCTACGAGGTGGACGCGCTGCCCAAGCTGAAAAAGACCGAGAAGCATTCCATCGACGTGGTGGTGGATCGCGTCAAGGTGCGCCCGGACATCAAGCAACGCCTGGCGGAATCGTTTGAGACCGCGCTGCGCCTGGCCGACGGCCGCGCCATCGCGCTGGAGATCGACGCCAACCGGGAACACGGATTCAGCTCCAAGTTTGCCTGTCCGATCTGCTCGTACTCGCTGCAGGAACTGGAGCCGCGGCTGTTCTCGTTCAACAACCCGATGGGCGCCTGCCCGAGCTGCGACGGCCTGGGCCAGATCACCTTCTTCGACCCCAAGCGGGTGGTGGCCTTCCCCAACCTGTCGCTGGCCTCGGGCGCCATCAAGGGCTGGGACCGCCGCAACCAGTTTTACTTCCAGATGCTGCAAAGCCTGGCGGCCTACTACGACTTCGAGCTCGATACAGCCTTCGAGGACCTGCCGGCCGAGGTGCAGGAAGTCGTGCTGCACGGCTCGGGCGACGTGGAAATCCCGTTCACCTACATGAACGAGCGTGGCCGCACCACGGTGCGCGAGCATGCCTTCGAGGGCATCATCCCCAACCTGGAACGCCGCTACCGCGAGACCGACTCCATCGCGGTGCGCGAGGAGCTCGCCAAGTACCAGAACAACCAGGCCTGCCCCGCCTGCCACGGTACCCGCCTGCGCACCGAGGCGCGCCACGTCAAGCTGGGCGAGAACGACCAGGCACGCGCCATCTACGAGATCAACGGCTGGCCGCTGCGCGACGCGCTCACCTATTTCCTCACGCTGGACATGCACGGCGCCAAGCGCGAGATCGCCGACAAGATCGTCAAGGAAATCAGCGCGCGCCTGAACTTCCTCAACAACGTGGGGCTGGATTACCTGTCGCTCGAGCGCAGCGCCGACACGCTGTCGGGCGGCGAGGCACAGCGCATCCGGCTGGCGTCGCAGATCGGCTCCGGCCTGACGGGCGTGATGTACGTGCTGGACGAACCGTCCATCGGCCTGCACCAGCGCGACAACGACCGCCTGATCGGCACGCTCAAGCACCTGCGCGACATCGGCAACTCCGTGCTGGTGGTGGAGCACGACGAAGACATGATCCGCGCCTGCGACTACGTGGTCGACATTGGCCCGGGCGCCGGCGTGCACGGCGGCATGATCGTGGCCGAAGGCACGCCGCAGCAGATCGAGCAGTCGGCCAATTCGCTCACCGGGCAATACATGTCCGGCGCGCGCCGCATCGAGGTGCCGAAAGAGCGCGCCGCGCCCGACGAGGAAAAGCTGCTGCGCATCATCAACGCCACCGGCAACAACCTGCGCAACGTCAGCGCCGAGATCCCGGTGGGCTTGCTTACCTGCGTGACCGGCGTGTCGGGCTCGGGCAAGTCGACGCTGATCAACGACACGCTCTACCACGCGGTGGCGCGCCACCTGTATGGCTCCACGGCGGAGCCGGCCGCGCACGACCGCATCGACGGGCTGGAGCATTTCGACAAGGTCATCAACGTCGACCAGAGCCCGATCGGCCGCACCCCGCGCTCGAACCCCGCGACGTACACCGGCCTGTTCACGCCGATCCGCGAGCTGTTCGCGGGCGTGCCCTCGGCCAAGGAGCGTGGCTACGATCCGGGCCGCTTCTCGTTCAACGTCAAGGGCGGGCGCTGCGAGGCCTGCCAGGGCGATGGCGTGATCAAGGTCGAGATGCACTTCCTGCCGGACGTGTACGTGCCTTGCGACGTCTGCCATGGCAAGCGCTACAACCGCGAAACGCTGGAGGTGCTCTACAAGGGCAAGAACATCCACGAAGTGCTCGACATGACGGTGGAGCACGCGCACGAGTTCTTCCTGGCGGTGCCTGTCGTGCGACGCAAGCTCAAGACGCTGCTGGACGTGGGCCTTGGCTACATCCGGCTGGGCCAGTCCGCCACCACGCTCTCGGGCGGCGAGGCGCAGCGCGTCAAGCTGTCGCTGGAGCTGTCCAAGCGCGACACCGGCCGCACGCTCTACATCCTGGATGAACCCACCACGGGCCTGCACTTCCACGATATCGAGCTGCTGCTCAAGGTCATCCACAAGCTGCGCGATCAGGGCAACACGGTGGTCATCATCGAGCACAACCTGGACGTGATCAAGACCGCGGACTGGCTGCTCGACATGGGCCCGGAGGGCGGTGCGGGCGGTGGCCAGGTGATCGCCAAGGGCACGCCGGAAACGGTGGCGGCCAGCCGCGCGAGCTTCACCGGCAAGTACCTGGCGCCGCTGCTCGAGCGCCGCTGACCACCATGCGCACGCGTTCCCGCCTCATCCTGCGCGCCTGGCAATGCGCGCTGCTGCTCGGCAGCGCCGCCGTTGCCGGCCCGGCTGCGGCGCAGGCCACCGTCACGCCGATCGACCTGGCCGCGCCGGCGGCGCGAGCGCTCGATGAACCAGCCGCGCCGGCGGCATCCGCCCCGCCCGCGCAAGCCGCCCGGGAGGCCAGCGCCGCCAGCGCTGCCCGGGTACCAGCCAAGGCGAGCGGCGCCGTATCCGGCAATCTGGCGCTGACGCTGGGCGGGGCTGCCGTGCTTGTGGCCATCGCCGCGATGCTGCAGCGCGCGCGCCGCAGACGCCGCCCGCCGTCCTCAAGGTAGGCCCGCGCAGCGCCTTGCATTCGACCTTGCCCGGCCTACCATAAACTGCGGAAGGCCGCGCCGCTTGAAGCCCTTTCCGGGCTGGCACAGGCCAATGCAGGAGCACGGCCATGGAACTCACCGTAGTGCCGATCGCCAAGCCCGAGGCGATCAACTTCATTTTCGGGCAATCCCACTTCATCAAGACCGTGGACGACATCCACGAGGCGCTGGCCGGCGCGGTGCCCGGCATCCGCTTTGGACTGGCGTTCTGCGAGGCCTCGGGCAAGCGCCTTGTGCGCTGGTCCGGCACCGACGAGGCGATGATCGACCTGGCGTGCCAGAACGCGCTGGCAATCGGCGCCGGCCACTGCTTCCTGGTGTTCCTCGGCGACGGCTTCTATCCGGTCAATGTGCTCGCGACCGTGCGCGCGGTGCCGGAGGTATGCCGGATCTATTGCGCCACGGCAAACCCGACCGAGGTGGTGGTAGCGCAGACCGCGCAGGGGCGCGCGGTGCTTGGCGTGGTGGATGGCGCCTCGCCGCTCGGGCTGGAAACCGAGGCTGACATTGCCGCGCGGCGGAACCTGCTGCGGGAGATCGGCTACAAGCTGTAGCCCTCCTTATTGGCTCCTTAGTGCCGCTTCAGTGCCGCCTTGGTGCCGCCTTAGTGCGCCTGCGCGGACGGCACCGCCCTGGCTGGGGGCTCGCCATCGTCTTCCTTCATGCGGCTGCGGTTCAGCACGCCAGCGTCTTCCAGCACCGGGTAGGCGGTGGCGCAGAACAACGAGTTCAGGCGCTTGAGATCGCTGATCACGTCGAGGTGCAGCGAGCTGGTCTCGATGCTCTCGGCGGTCTGCACGGCGATGCGTTGCAGATGCGTGCGCGCATACTCGCGCTCCATCTCGCGGAAGGTCGCCTTCTCCGCCATCAGTTGCTGCGCGCTTTTCAGGTCGCCGGAGAGGAAGACCGACAGCCCGAGCCGCAGGTTGGCCACCACGCGCGCGTGCATCTGCGAGATCTCCTGCATGCCGGCTTCCGAGAAGGCCAGGTTGTGGGCGATCTTCTTTTCGCGCGCGTCCTGCACGATGCGCTCGATGATGTCGCCGGCATGCTCGAGGTTGATGGTGAGCGAGATGATTTCCGTCCAGCGCCGGCCGTCGCGCTCATCCAGCGCCTCCAGGCTGATCCGGGTCAGGTAGAGCTTGATCGCGGTGTAGAGATCGTCCACCTCGTCGTCGATGCGGCAGGTGGCGGTGGCGAGCTTGGCATCGTTGGTGCGCAGCACGCGCAGCATGTTGTCCAGCATCTGCTCGATGCGGTCGCCGATGCGCAGCACCTCGCGCGCGGCATTGGACAGCGCCAGCGCCGGCGTGGGCAGCGCGGCGGGATCGAGGTGGCGCGGGGTGACCTGGCTGTCGCCGGTGTTGCGACCGGGCAGCACCGCCTCGCACAGGCGCGCCAGCGGACCGGTGGCGCCCAGCAGCAGCGCCGCCAGCGCCACGTTGAAGAGCAGGTGGAAATTCACGACCAGCCGCTGCGGATCGGCATCGACCAGCGCAAGCAGGTGTTCGGCCTGCCCCAGCAAGGGCAGCGCGATCACGCATCCGAGCAGGCGCGATAGCAGGTTGCCCAGCGTGACGCGCTTGCCGGGCTGGTTGTTGCCCGAGGTGGTCAGCAGCGCGGAAATGCCCGAGCCCAGGTTGGCGCCCAGCACCAGCGCCATCGCCACATGCAGAGACACCACCCCGGCCGAGGCCAGCGCCCCGCAGAACAGCACCACCGCCAGGCTGGAATAGCAAAGGATGGTCAGGAAGGCGCCAATCAGCATGTCCAGCGTGGGGTCTCCGGTGAGCGTGCCGAACAACACCTTGACGCCGGCCGCTTCCACCACGGGGCGGGTGGCAATGGAGATCAGCTCCAGCGCCAGCGTGATCAGCCCCAGGCCGATCAGCACGCGGCCCACGTGGCCAGGCTTGTTGCCCTTCCAGGACAGATGCAGGATTACGCCGACGAAGATCAGCAGCGGCGACAGCCAGGACAGGTCCAGCGAGAACACCTGCACCATGATCGCGGTGCCGACATTGGCGCCCAGCATGATGGCCAGCGCCGGGGCCACGGCAATCAGGCCCTGGCCGACGAAGGAGCTGACGATGACGGCGGTCGCGTTGCTGCTCTGGACCAGGCCGGTCACGCCGAGGCCGGCGGCGAAGGCCGTGAACCGGTTGGAAATGCTGGACGAGAGCACGTGGCGCAGGTTGGCGCCATACACGCGCAGGATGCCGACCTTGACGATGTTGGTGCCCCACACCAGCAGCGCCACGCCGGAAAGCAAATGAAGTAGTACGCCCATGCTGCGCCCTTATGCCCTTATGTGACCGGTGCCTCCAATGCGGATCGCAAGATTTCGCCCGGCCATCGTATCGTTGTCAATGGGGCATTATGCGCCTGCCGGCATGTGTGGGCAACGCCATGTCCACGCTGCGAAAATGGCCGCAAGCCCAATGCGCAAGCCGCTCGCGCCAGACGCAGCAAGTGCCGCGGGGCGAAGCCTGGCGGCCAATGCCGGGCGCGCCGCAATTGGCATATTATTACAATTTGAGGTGTTTTGTTGCGCATCCGAAGGCAGCGTGGCGATGCCGCCACGGCCTCGGCAGCGCGCGCGCCAGGCGCGGTGCCCGTGCCGCTCGGAGATCAGCTGTCACTGCGCGGCCGTCAATGCGCGTCAATGCCCGTCAAAGCGGCAAACCGTGAACAGCGGCAGGCCGCTATCCAGCAGGTGGCGCGAGCCGCCGAGCTCGGGCAGGTCGACGATGGCGGCGCCTTCCACCACAGTGGCGCCCAGCCGCTCGAGCAGCTTGCGGCCAGCCATCATGGTGCCGCCGGTGGCGATCAGGTCGTCCACCAGCAGCACGCGGTCACCCGGCTTGCAGGCATCGGCGTGGATCTCCACCGTGGCGCTGCCGTACTCCAGCTCATATTCCTCGGCCACGGTCTCGAACGGCAGCTTGCCCTTCTTGCGGATTGGCACGAAGCCCAGGTTCAGCTCGTACGCCACGATGGCGCCCAGGATAAAGCCGCGTGCGTCGATGCCGGCCACCACGTCGAGCTTGGTGTCCATGTAGCGGTGCACAAAGACATCGATCAGCACGCGCAGGGACTTGGGATCCTGCAGCAACGGCGTGATGTCGCGGAACATCACGCCGGGCTGCGGCCAGTTAGGCACGGTACGGATGCGTTCGCGCAGGTAGTGGGTAACGTCGCCAAGGGCGGACGACTGGATGGTGGTGTTGGGCATGGGGACTCGTTCGGGCAGCCCGCCAAATCGGCAGGCTGGATGCGGTAATGGGTTACCACCCGGGCTGCCGCGAACGGCAACACAATGGGCGACGCCTGGGCGGACGGCACGCTTTGCGGCGCGGCTCCCCCGGGACAACCGTAACCATACAGGAGACAGCGATGGCGAAAAAGATCTTGATGCTGGTCGGCGACTACGCCGAAGACTATGAAACCATGGTGCCTTTCCAGGCGCTCCAGATGGTGGGCCATACGGTCCATGCGGTGTGTCCCGACAAGGCGGCCGGCGCCAGCTGCCCCACCGCCATCCATGATTTCGAGGGCGACCAGACCTATAGCGAAAAGCGCGGCCACAACTTCGCGCTGAACGCGAGCTTTGCCGATGTGGATCCGGCGGCCTACGATGGGCTGGTCATCCCGGGCGGGCGCGCCCCCGAATACCTGCGCCTGAACGAGCGGGTGCTGGAGATCGTGCGGCACTTTGCCAGCACCAACAAACCGATCGCGGCGGTGTGCCACGGCGCCCAGCTGCTAGCCGCGGCCGGCGTGCTGGAAGGCCGGACCTGCTCGGCCTATCCGGCCTGCGCGCCCGAAGTGCGCCTGGCGGGCGGAAAATATGCCGACATTCCGGTCGACCAGGCCTACACCGATGGCAACCTGGTGAGCGCTCCGGCCTGGCCCGCGCACCCGGCATGGCTGGCGCAGTTCCTTGCCGTCCTGGGTACCAGGATCGTACATTAGAGGCTACCGAACGCGGCCCGCGAGCCTGCCTAGGGCTATCGCGGGCCGTTAAGCACGGGAGTTCTTCTATGTGTGAAATCTTCATCCGGGCCACCCCGCAGTCGTACCAGGGCCAGTCGCGCTCGCTCCGGCTGCATGGCGTGGCCACCAGCATCCGGCTGGAAAGCCTGTTCTGGGAAGTGCTCGAAACGCTGGCAAGGCGCGACAGCATGAGCGTGAGCCAGCTCATCACCCGGCTGCACGACGAACTGGTGGCCTACCGGGGCGAGGCGGCAAACTTCACGTCCTTCCTGCGCGTATGCTGCCTCCGTTACCTGATGCTGCAAGGCGAAGGCCGCATTCCCGCCGACCCGCGCATCCCGATCGGTTCGCTCGACGCGCGCACCGTGCTAGAGGGCCTGCCGCCATCGTGGGCGGAAGAGGCACACGCCGGCAGCCGCGTGGCGGCATGAACCCGAACTGCGGCCACTGAGCGCGTAGCGCAGGCTCAGCCGGCCAGCATGCGCGCCTCGGCCGCTTCCAGCGCCTCTGGCTGGCCGCGCAAGACCACGATATCACCCGGCTCCAGCACGGTATCGGGCTCCGGATCGAACGCCCGGATGCCACGCCGGCGCACCGCCGTCACTTCCACCCCGATACGGTCCAGCCCGAGCGCGCCCAGGCGCCGCCCCACCGACGTGGCCTCCGGGCCAAGCGAAATGGAGTGCAGCCGCACGGACTCTCGCTCCACCATGTCTTCCTCGTCGTCGCGGCCGTGGAAGTAGCCGCGCAGCAGGCTGTAGCGCGCATCGCGCGCCTCCTGCACCCCGCGCACCACACGCCGCATCGGCACGCCCAGCAGCACCAGCGCGTGCGAGGCCAGCATCAGGCTGCCCTCGATGCTTTCCGGCACCACCTCGGTGGCGCCCGCTTTTTGCAGGATGTCGAGTTCCGAGTCGTCCATGGTACGCACGATCACGGGCAGCGCCGGCTCCAGTTCCTGCACATGGTGCAGCACCTTCAGCGCCGAGGGCGTGTTGTTGTAAGTGATGATCAAGGCTGCCGCGCGATGCAGGCCCGCCGCGATCAGCGCCTCGCGCCGGCCCGCATCGCCATACACTACCGTGTCGCCCGCGCCAGCGGCTTCGCGCACCCGGTCCGGGTCGAGGTCCAGCGCCACATAGGTGATGCCCTCGCGCTCCAGCATATGCGCCAGGTTCTGGCCGCTGCGGCCAAACCCGC
Source organism: Cupriavidus sp. PET2-C1 (assembly GCF_054515855.1). Taxonomy (NCBI): domain Bacteria; kingdom Pseudomonadati; phylum Pseudomonadota; class Betaproteobacteria; order Burkholderiales; family Burkholderiaceae; genus Cupriavidus; species Cupriavidus sp. PET2-C1. The sequence continues at coordinate 499,616 of NZ_CM137259.1, read as the reverse complement.
AGATGATGGCGTGCTTCTCGGTCTGCAGGCTCTGCACCGCGATGCGCGTCATGTTGAGCGACTGCATCAGCCATTCGTTGGCGGTAAAGCGCAGCACGATGGCGTCGCTGTACTGGATCAGGAACGGCGCCGCCAGCATCGACAACAGCATCGAGGCCAGGATGACCTGGATCAGCACCGGGTCGACCAGGTTCAGGCCGTCGATCTGGTTAAGCAGCACAAAGCCGAACTCGCCGGCCTGCGCCAGGCCCAGGCCGGTACGGATCGCCACCCCCTGGCGCGAACCGAACAAGCGGGCCAGCCCGGAGATCAGCACCAGCTTGAAGACAATGGGCACCACCAGCAGCGCCAGCACCAGCCACAAGTGATCGAGCACCACATGGATATTGAGCAGCATGCCGATGGTGACGAAGAACAGCCCCAGCAGCACGTCGCGGAAGGGCTTGATGTCCTCCTCCACCTGATGGCGATAGGGCGTCTCGGAGATCAGCATGCCGGCCATGAAGGCGCCCAGCGCCATCGACAGGCCGAGCCGCTCGGTCAGCGCGGCCATGCCCAGCGTGACCAGCAGCAGGTTGAGCATGAACAGTTCTTGCGAGCGGCGCGCCGCCACGATGTGGAACCAGCGGCTCATGAGACGCTGGCCGACGAAAAAGATCAGGCTCAGGGCCACCACGATCTTCACCGTGGCCAGGCCCAGCGCCATCATCAGGTCGCCCGGATCGCGCGAGAGCGCCGGGATCACGATCAGCAGCGGCACCACGGCCAGGTCCTGGAACAGCAGGATGCTGATGATGTTGCGCCCGTGCTCGCTCTCCAGCTCCAGCCGCTCCGACAGCATCTTGGACACGATGGCGGTGGATGACATGGCCAGCGCGCCGCCCAACGCCACCGAGGCCTGCCAGGACAGCGGAAACAGCCAGTTGAACGCCCAGCTCGCCGGAATCACGGCCAGGAGCGACAGCACCACCTGCGAGCCGCCCAGGCCGAAGACCTGCCGCTTCATCGCCTTGAGCTTGCCCAGGCTGAACTCCAGGCCGATCGAGAACATCAAAAAGACCACGCCGAACTCGGCCAGGTATTTGGTTTGCGCGGTATCGCTGGCCAGGCCGAGCGCGTGCGGCCCGATCAGGATGCCCACGACCAGGTACCCCAGCATCGGCGGCAACTGCAACATGCGAAACGCGACCACGCCAAACACGGCGGCGGCCAGCAGGACAAGGGTAAGGTCCAGCGGAGAGTGCATCGACAGGGTCAGGGTACGCCGCGCCGGGCACCGGGCCGGCCCGGTGCGGGCGGCCCTGCCGGCGGATTACGGCAAGCGCGATGGCCGCTCCGGCCGCCCGATCCCAGGAACAGCCCAAGCGCCATCGCATTCGTTGGTATACTTCGTCGCCATGATAGCTAATTTCAATGCGGATCGAGCACTTAGGCTCGCTCGCGAAACCCTCCAGATCGAAGCCGACGCCGTCGCTGCCCTCGCAGGCCGCCTGGACGACGGATTTGCGCAGGCCGTGCAACTGACGCTCAATTGCAGCGGGCGCGTGGTCGTGTCCGGCATCGGCAAGTCGGGCCACATCGGCCGCAAGGTCGCGGCCACGCTGGCCTCGACCGGCACGCCCGCGTTTTTCGTGCATCCGGCCGAAGCCAGCCACGGCGACCTGGGCATGGTCACGCGCGACGACGTGCTGATCGCCTTTTCCAATTCCGGAGAGACCGCCGAGTTGCTTTCGATCGTCCCGATCGTCAAGCGCATCGGCGCCAAGCTCATCTCCGTGACCGGCAACCCCGCCTCCACGCTGGCCAAGCTGGCCGACGCGCACCTCAATGCCGGGGTGGAAAAAGAAGCCTGCCCGCTCAACCTGGCCCCGACCGCCAGCACCACCGCCGCATTGGCGATGGGCGACGCGCTCGCGGTGGCGGTGCTGGATGCCCGCGGCTTCGGCGAGGAAGACTTTGCCCGCTCGCATCCGGGCGGCGCGCTCGGGCGCAAGCTGCTGACCCACGTGCGCGACGTCATGCGCAGCGGCAACGCGGTGCCCAAGGTGCGCGAGAGCACGCCGCTGGCACAGGCCCTGATGGAAATCACCCGCAAAGGCATGGCAATGACCGCGGTGGTGGACCCGGACGACCGCCTGATCGGCGTCTTCACCGATGGCGACCTGCGCCGCCTGCTCGAAACCCCGCGTGACTGGAAGACCGTACCCATCAGCGAGGTCATGCACCGCACACCGCATACCGTCGGGCCGGACCAGCTGGCCGTGGAAGCCGTGCAGGTGATGGAGGCGAACCGCATCAACCAGATGCTGGTGGTCGACGCGGAGCGGCGCCTGGTCGGCGCGCTCCACATCCACGACCTGACCCGCGCCAAGGTCATCTGAGGCCAGCCCATGCCCATGCGGGAAATCCTGTCCTCCCTGAGCCGGCTTGCCATGCGAGCCCTGCCCCTGCTGCTGATGGCACTGGTGGCGGGCAGCACCTTCTGGCTGGTGCAGGTCAACTCCCCGAAAGAAGCGGACACCGGGACGGTAGGCAAGAAGCATGAACCGGATTACTACATGATCCGTTTTTCCGCGACCGAGCTTGCCGAGGACGGCAACACCAAGCTGCGCTTCACCGGCGACAAGATGATCCACTTCGAGGACGACCAGACCTACGAAGTGACGCGCCCGGCCATGCGCTCCTACGAAATCGACCGTCCGCCCGTCACCGGCCACTCCGATCGCGGCACGATGAACGCGGAAGGCTCGGTCATCGACCTGTTCGGCAATGCCTTCATCGTGCGTGCCCAGGGCCCCGAGCCTGCCAAGGACCCACAGATGACGGCCGCCTCGGAGTATTTCCAGGTGCTGGTGAACGATGACATCGTCAAGACCGACAAGGCTGTCAAGCTGACCCGCGGCCCGTCGGTGATGACCGCCAACGGACTGGTCTTCAACAATGTCACTCGCGAAGTACAATTGCTGGGTAACGTACGCGGCACCATCATCACGGGGCCGCCGCCGGCAAGTCCCGCGAAGTAGCCCTGAAGCCGCCCGCGGGCACCAGCCGCCCGCGTCAACCGCCATCACGCCAACATGAACCCATTCCCGACGACTTCGTCCTGTCTGCGCCGCAGCACGGCCGCTTTGCTGACGCTGGCCGCCGTCCTTGGCCTCACGCTGGCCGCGCCCGCCAGCGCCGAAAAGGCCGACCGCGAAAAGCCGCTGGTCCTGGAGGCCGACAATGCCAGCTACGATGACGTCAAGCAGGTCTACGTACTGACCGGCAACGTGGTGCTGACCAAAGGCACCATGGTGCTCAAATCCGACGCGGCCGAAGTCCGCACCGATCCCGAGGGCTACCAGTACGCGGTCGCGACCTCAAAGGGCGGCAAGCAAGCCTATATCCGCCAGAAGCGCGACAACGTCGACGAGTACATCGACGGCTGGGGCGACCGCATCGAATATGACGGCAAGCAGGAGTTGTCCAAGCTGATCGGGCGCGCCCGCATGGCTCGCCTGGCCGGCGCCAAGCTGGTCGACGAGATCCGCGGCGCGGTGATCACCTATGACAGCCGCAACGAGTTCTACACGGCCAGCGGCGGCGCCGAGAACGCGACCGCGGGCAGCCCGTCGGGCCGCGTGCGCGCCGTGCTGTCGCCGCGCCAGGAGCAACCCGCCAGCGGTGCCGCAGCCAACCCGCTGCCGCTCAAGCCGGCCACGGCTCCCGTCAACCCCTGACCCACGGATTCTGACTTCACCTTCATGACCGCTACCCAAACCGCACCGTCCCAGCCCGCCACCCTGAAGGACAGCAGCACGCTGGTCGTGCGCCACCTGAAGAAGCGCTACGGCTCGCGCACCGTGGTCAAGGACGTGTCGCTCGACGTGAAGAGCGGCGAGGTGGTCGGCTTGCTGGGCCCCAACGGCGCGGGCAAAACCACGTCGTTCTACATGATCGTGGGGCTGGTGGCGCTGGACGAGGGCGATATCGTGCTCGACGACAAGCACATCAGCGGCCTGGCCATCCATGAGCGAGCGCGCATGGGCCTGTCCTACCTGCCGCAGGAAGCCTCGGTGTTCCGCAAGCTCAATGTGCAGGAGAACATCCGCGCGGTGCTGGAGCTGCAGCTCAACGATGGCAAACCCCTGGGCAAGGCCGAGATCGAGCGCCGGCTGGACACCCTGCTGGATGACCTGCAGATTGCCCACCTGCGCGACAACCCGGCGCTGTCGCTGTCCGGCGGCGAGCGCCGCCGCGTGGAAATCGCCCGCGCGCTGGCCTCCGCGCCGCGCTTCATCCTGCTCGACGAGCCCTTCGCCGGTGTCGACCCGATCGCGGTGGGCGAAATCCAGCGCATCGTCAGCTTCCTCAAGGCACGCAATATCGGCGTGCTGATCACCGACCACAACGTGCGCGAGACGCTGGGCATCTGCGACCACGCCTACATCATCAGCGAAGGCGCGGTGCTGGCGTCCGGGCAGCCTGAGGACATCATCGCCAACGAGTCGGTGCGCAAGGTCTACCTGGGCGAGAACTTCCGCATGTAAGGGCGCGCGGCGCCTGCCGCGCATCGGCCCCCGGGCGGCTTCGGTGTCGCCTTTTATCCTTCAAACGATCATAGCGACATCAGCGATAGCAATTTCCGTTCCATCAGTACGGAAGTTGAGCATAAAATAGGTCGCATGAAACCGTCGCTACAGCTCCGCCTCTCGCAGCATCTCGCGCTTACGCCGCAACTCCAGCAGTCGATCCGGCTGCTGCAACTGTCCACGCTTGAACTGCAGCAGGAAGTGGAACAGGCGCTGACCGAGAACCCCTTGCTCGAGCGTGAGAACGACTGGCTGGACAGCCCGTTGCGCGTGTCTTCGGACGGCTCGGTGAACCTGCAGAGCGCGCCCGCGCCGGCGCCCGCCGATGGCCAGGGCACCAGCGAGAACCGCCCGGATGGCGCCCCCGAAGCCGACGACAGCTACTCCGACAGCAACGAGGACTACGGCAGCGATTGGAGCCTGGACGACTTCGCCCGCCGCCCGCAAGGCGAAGACGACGAAAAGACCCCGATGCAGCTGCGCGACGCCGAGCCCACGCTGCGTGAACACCTCATGGAACAGCTGGCGCCGCTCAAGATTTCCCTGCGCGACAAGGGGCTGGCTATCTTCCTGGTCGAATCCCTGGACGATGACGGCTACCTGAGCACCACGCTCGAGGAAATCTGCAGCGAGCTGCCGGAGGAGCTCGAGTTCGAGGTCGACGAGATCCAGGCTGTGCTCACGCTGCTGCAGAGCTTCGATCCGCCGGGCGTCGGGGCACGCAACGCCGCCGAGTGCCTGGCGCTGCAATTGCGCAGGCTCAAGCATCCGCAGCGCGAACTGGCGCTGAGCATCGTCACCAACCACCTCGAGCTGCTGGCGGTGCGCGATTACACGCGCCTTAAAAAGGCGCTGCAAGTGGACGAACCGGAACTCAAGGCCGCCCATGAACTGATCCGCTCGCTCGCGCCCTATCCCGGCCATGCCTACAGCCGGCCGGAAGCGGATTTCGTGGTGCCCGATGTTTTTGTTCGAAAGTTGAGCGGCGGATGGATCGCCCATCTCAACCCGGATGTGATGCCGCGGCTACGCATCAACGACATGTACGCGCAGATTTTGCGCGGTGCAAAAGGCGACGCGGGCGCGGCCGGATTGCAGCAAAAGCTGCAGGAAGCACGCTGGTTGATCAAGAATATCCAGCAAAGGTTCGACACGATATTGCGCGTCGCACAAGCCATTGTCGAACGTCAAAAGAACTTCTTCACCCACGGTGAAATTGCGATGCGCCCCTTGGTTTTGCGGGAGATTGCCGATACACTGGGTTTACACGAGTCCACCATCTCTCGGGTGACTACCAATAAATACATGGCAACGCCGATGGGGACTTTCGAGCTGAAGTATTTTTTCGGCTCTCACGTATCCACAGAAACCGGCGGCGCGGCCTCATCAACGGCAATCCGTGCGTTGATCAAGCAATTGATAGGAGCCGAAGACGCTAGGAACCCCTTGTCCGACAGCCGGATTGCCGAATTGCTCGGCGAGCAAGGCTTTGTGGTGGCACGGCGTACCGTTGCCAAATACCGCGAAGCGCTCAAGATTCCCGCGGTCAATCTCCGTAAGACTTTGTAGCCGAGCTGCATCGCCTGCCTGATGCAGCTCTTTCAGAAGGAGAAACGCTATGAACTTCAAGATCAGTGGACACCACTTGGACATCACGCCCCCTCTGCGTGAGTACGTGGAAACGAAACTGGAGCGTATCGTCAGGCATTTCGATCAAGTCATTGGCGTAAGTGTGCTGCTCTCTGTCGACAATACAAAAGAAAAGGACCGGCGGCAGTACGCGGAAATCAATCTACATCTCAAGGGCAAGGACATCTTTGTCGAAGCGCATCATGAAGACCTGTATGCCGCTATCGACGCACTGGTCGACAAGCTCGACCGGCAGGTGATTCGCCACAAGGATCGCGTGCAGAGCCACGACCGTGAAGCGGTCAAGTATCAGATGGCCGCATCGCAGATGCAGCAATGACCGTGCCTGGCGGCCCACATACCGGGCCGTCGGTGTCAGTCCCTTGAAAAATGGAATCAAGCCGCGCCCAGAGCGCGGCTTTTTCATTGCGGCCTACCCAATCGGGGCACACAGGGGATTCCGCAACGCATATGTACCGGTGTATGCTGTGCAATACATAGTTGACTGGCCTAGCCATTCCGGTGCATGCAGCACCGCTTGAGCGCATCGGCTATTGCAATGCACAAAGCGGAAGCGGGCCTGCTCTATAATGGCCAGACGCCCGACACCGGCATGGGGGACAACCGGTGGAAACCTCGGGCCTTGGTTTTTATCCACTTTCCGCCCGGCGGGACGCCTCCTGGCCCCGGGCCTGCTTACTAGAAAACCCTGCGCATTCCACATGAATCGTTTGGCTAAATTGCTGCCACCCGGCAACATCAACCTCGACGTCAGCGTCACCAGCAAGAAGCGCGTGTTCGAACAGGCCGGGCTCCTCTTCGAGAACAACCATGGCGTAGCGCGCGCGACCGTGACCGACAACCTGTTCGCCCGCGAGTCGCTGGGGTCCACCGGCCTAGGCGCGGGGGTTGCAATCCCCCACGGCCGCATCAAGGGACTGAAGCAGCCGCTGGCCGCCTTCATGCGCCTGGCCGAGCCGATCCCCTTCGAGTCGCCCGACGGCAAGCCGGTCGCGCTGCTGATCTTCCTGCTGGTGCCCGAACAGGCCACCCAGCAGCATCTGGAAATTCTCTCCGAGATCGCCCAGTTGCTGTCCGACCGCGAGATGCGCGAAGGACTGGCTACCCTGCCCACCCCCGACGACGTGCACCAGTTGCTGACGCAATGGCACCCTTGATCCGGCACTGAAAGCCCGCCCCTGAAAGCACCCGAATGGAACTCACTGGCGTCACCTCGCAGTCGATCTTCGACGACAACGCAGCCGATATCAAACTCTCCTGGGTAGCAGGACTGGAGGGTGCGGACCGCGCCTTCGATGTCGAGTTTGCGCGTGAAGCCACGTCCGCGGCCGATCTCGTCGGCCACTTGAACCTGATCCACCCGAACCGGATCCAGGTGCTGGGCAAGCCCGAAATCACGTATTACCAGCGCCTCGATGACGAGATGCGCAAGCGCCAGATGGGCGAGCTGATCCTGCTGGAGCCGCCGTTCCTGGTGATCGCCGACGGCATGGAGCCGCCGCCCGACCTGGAACTGCGCTGCACGCGCTCGTCCACCCCGCTGTTCACCACGCCGGTGTCTTCGGCCGCGGTGATCGATCACCTGCGCCTCTATCTGTCGCGCATTTCCGCGCCGCGCGTAACCATGCACGGCGTGTTCCTCGACATCCTCGGCATGGGCGTGCTGGTGATGGGCGAATCCGGCCTGGGCAAGAGCGAGCTCGGCCTGGAACTGATCTCGCGCGGACATGGGCTGGTGGCGGACGATGCCGTCGATTTCGTGCGCCTCGGGCCGGACTTCATCGAGGGCCGCTGCCCGCCGCTGCTGCAGAACCTGCTGGAAGTGCGCGGCCTGGGCCTGCTCGACATCAAGACCATCTTTGGCGAGACCGCGGTACGCCGCAAGATGAAGCTCAAGCTGGTGGTGCAGCTGGTACGCCGCAACGATGGCGAATTCGAGCGCCTGCCGCTGGACTCCCAGTATCTCGACGTGCTCGGCCTGCCTATCCACATGGTCAAGATCCAGGTGGCGGCCGGTCGAAATCTCGCCGTGCTGGTCGAGGCCGCCGTGCGCAACACCATCCTGCGCTTGCGCGGCATCGACACGCTGCGCGACTTCATGGACCGCCAGCGCGCCGCGATGCAGGCCGATGTCGCATCGCGGGGCCAGGGCCGGCTACTCTAGGCTTGGCAGGCCCACGTCATGCGACCACGACGGGGCCGTTTGCAATTGCTTACATCCGGCCGCGCTTCAATGGTCAACGCGATTGGGGCATAGGCCGTTTTGTGCAGTAATGGGCATTGGGCCCAGCCCGAGTTGCCGAGCCGACAGGCCAGCAGCCATGAAGTTTTCCACAGCCAGGAGAGCAAGCATGAAAAAATTGATCGCGATGTGCGTGCTGGTAGCCCCGCTTTTTGCCACCGGCGCCTTCGCCCAGAATGCACCGGCAGCGGCCCCCGCGGCACCCGCTGCCGCAGCTGCACCCGCTGCACCCGCTGCAGCTAACACCCAGCAGGACAAGATGAAGGCTTGCAACACGCAGGCCACCGGCAAGAAGGGCGACGAGCGCAAGGCCTTCATGAGCAACTGCCTGTCCAACAAGCCCGCAGCCGCACCCGCCAAGAACAGCCAGCAGGAAAAGATGAAGTCCTGCAACGCCCAGGCCACCGGCAAGAAGGGCGATGAACGCAAGGCCTTCATGAGCGACTGCTTGTCCAAGTAAGCTACCGGCATCATTTGCGGCGCGGACGTGTAAAAATGGCGAACCTTTTCGGTTCGCCATTTTTACTGGCACGGCGCCGTCATGACGGCGTCATCACCTGATGTTATGCTTGTCGTGCTATGCGCATCATACTTATCACCGGGATCTCCGGCTCCGGCAAATCCGTTGCCTTGAACGTACTGGAAGACGCGGGCTACTACTGCGTCGACAACCTGCCGGCGCAGTTTATCCCGGAGCTGGCCCAGTACCTGGCGGCGCAGGGCTACACCCATCTGGGCGTCGCCACCGATATCCGTAGCCGCGAATCGCTGGACAAGCTGCCCGGCACGCTGCGCGACCTCGCCTCTGAACACCAGGTGCGGGTGGTCTTCCTGACCGCCAATACCGATGCGCTGGTGCAGCGTTATTCCGAGACAAGGCGGCGCCATCCGCTGTCGATGCGCGCAGCCATGGCTAGCCTCTCGGCCAATCCCAAGAACGAGAATCTCGCCGACAGTACCGCCGAGGCCGCACTCAACGACACCTCGCTGATCGAGGCCATCGAGATGGAGCGCGAGCTCCTGAGCCCGCTGGCGGAGGCTGCGCACCGCATCGACACCAGCAATGTGCGCACCAATACATTGCGCGCGTGGATCAAGGAATTCGTGCGCGGCGATGACCTCAAGCTCACATTGCTGTTCGAGTCGTTCGGCTTCAAGCACGGCGTGCCCAGTGACGCCGACCTGGTGTTCGACGTGCGCTCGCTGCCCAACCCCTACTACGACCTGGCGCTGCGCCCGCTGACCGGCCGCGACGAGCCCGTGATCGACTTCCTGCAAAGCCAGCCGATGGTGCTGGCCATGGCCGAGGACATACGCGCCTATGTGGAAAAGTGGCTACCAAGTTTCATCGCTGACAATCGCAGTTACCTGACCGTCGCAATCGGTTGCACTGGCGGGCAGCATCGCTCCGTGTACATCGCGGAAAGACTTGCCAACTATTTTCGTGCCCATGGTAATGTGCTGGTGAGACACCGCGAGCTCGCGCCGGGCGGCTAAACACCGCACCGCCAGGTTTCGCGGTCAGGCTCGGCAATTCTCGCCCGAAACCTTTGCTGGCTCAGCATGTCCTCACCCGCCACACCCGGCTCATCCACTTCATTCGCCGCCTCGCACAGCACCTCGGCGGGGCCTACGCTGGATGGCCTGCCGCTGTTTCCGCTGCATACCGTACTCTTTCCCGATGGGCTGCTGCCACTGCGCGTGTTCGAAGCGCGCTACGTGGACATGGTGCGCGCCTGCATGCGCGATCGCTCGCCCTTCGGTGTCTGCCTGATCGCCAGCGGCAATGAGGTCGCCCGCCAGGACGAGCCCACCATGCCCGAGACGATCGGCTGCCTGGCCGACATCATCGACTGCAATATGGAGCAACTGGGCGTGCTACTGATCAGCGCGCGCGGCCGCCAGCGCTTCCGGCTGCTGGGCCACAGCGTGAGCCCCGACGGCTTGCTGGTCGGCCAGGCGGAATTGCTGCCGCCCGACATCATCGACTGCAAGCTCGAGCTACTGGGCGAATGCCTGGCCGTGCTGCGGCGTATCGTTGCTTCGCTCCATGCCGAGCATCCGGGCGAGCTGCCTTTCAGCGAGCCGTTCCTGTGGGATGACCCCAGCTGGGTGGCCAATCGGCTGTGCGAGTTCTTGCCGGTGCCGCTCAAGGCCAAGCAGATGCTGATGGCGCTGCCGGACGCGGGCATGCGGATCGAGATCGTGCATAAATACATGCACCAGCACCACATCCTCTAAGAGGCTGTTTCAAAATGAAGCGAAGCGGTTCTGGCTAGGCGCGCGGCCGCAGACAGTACAACTGGTACGGCAAGGCCGCGCAACGACGCCAGAATCTTTTTGAAATGGCCTCTAAGCAGCGTTAGAACAATCCGCCTTGGGCTTGCGCCTCCAGCAGCTTGCGCACCGGCGCGGGCGTGCCTACCGCATCCAGATCGTCCAGTGACAGCCAGCGTAGCGCGGGGCCGTCGGCGGCATCGCGCGCGGTGAGGCCGGTGACGTCGACGCGAATGGCGCGGATCAGCAAGCGGAAGTGGGTGAAGACGTGGGTGAGCTCGCCGACCATATTGGCCGTGCTGGGATTGCCGAATTCGCGGGCGCGTTCCAGCGCAGCGTCTTCGGCCAGTTCCGCATCGAAGGGCACGGTGTCGACCGGCATTTCGGGCAAGCTCCACAGCCCGCCCCAGATGCCGCTATCCGGGCGCAGTGCGAGCAGGACCTCGCGGCCGCGGCGGACCAGCAGCATCACGGTGCTGCGCTCGGGAATGGCGGCACGCGGCTTCGGCGTGGGCAGCACGCCGGTCAGCCCGTCGCGGCGCGCCACGCAGTCGCTGGCCAGCGGGCACGACGCGGCGGCGGCAAGGCAGGCTGGCTTGCCGCGCGAACAGACAGTGGCGCCGAGGTCCATCACGCCCTGGGTGTAGGACACCATGTCCTCGGCTTGCGCCGGCCCCTTGGCGGGCAGGACCGCATCGGCAATCTGCCACATGCGGTTCTCCACCGCCTTGACGCCGGGATGGCCATGGATGCCAAAGAACCTGGCAAAGACGCGCTTGACGTTGCCATCCAGGATCGGCGAACGCACGCCGGCGCTGAACGCCGCCACGGCTGCCGCGGTGGAGCGGCCGATGCCGGGCAGCGTCACCAGCACCTCGGGGTCGGTCGGGAACACACCACCATGCTCGCTCATTACGGCCTTGGCGCAGCGGTGCAGGTTGCGCGCGCGCGAGTAGTAGCCAAGCCCGGCCCACAGCGCCATCACCTCATCCGCGCTGGCCTCGGCCAATGCGGCCACGGTTGGCAGCCGGCCGACGAAACGCTGGAAATACTCGATCACCGCGCTGACCTGGGTCTGCTGCAGCATGATCTCGGACAGCCAGATGCGGTAAGGGTCGCGGGTGTTCTGCCACGGCAGGTCATGGCGCCCGTGCACGCGCTGCCAGCCCACCACGCGCGCGGCGAAATTGGCAGGAACCACGGCGGGGGAAAGATCGGATGAAACGGCAGGAGAAGCAGCGGGCTTGGCGGGCATCGGGTACGTGACGGGTAAGGCAACACAGCAACAGCGCCGAAGGCGGCGGCGCGTCATGATACCGCCTCGCCGCCACCGGCACTCGCCACCGGCACTCGCCGCCGGCACTCGCCGCCGGCACTCGCCGCCGGCACTCGCCGCCGGCCGCGCTTCAGGCCGCGAACGCCTTGAGCTGCCCCTCGTCGGCGTCCGGCTGCAGGATCCGCCTGGAGAAGGATTCGATGCGCCCGCTGCGATCGTCCAGGCCGTTGAGCACTTCCTCGAGCTGCGCGATGCGGCTCTCGAGCGTGTCGGTGGCCTCGTGGATGCGCTCGATCGAATCGACCCGGCGGCGCAGCTGTTTCTGGTGCTCGCGCACCTGCGCCTCCAGCGGCGTCATCACCGACTTGAGCCAGATCTCGATATCGCGGTTCAGATCGCGGAAGGTCTCCAGCACGCGGGTGGCGATGGTGGAAAACGCGCTCTGCACCAGCTGCGGGCGCGAGCGCGTGAGCATGTTCATGGCGCCGAAGTGCGTGTGGGCCAACGCCAGCGTCTGCTGCAATTCGTTGACGTAGCGCGCGGTGACGAACTGGATCGGCGCGGGCAGCGTAAAGCCATGCTCGGCATTGAAGCGGCGGTACATGCTGTCGGTGAGCTGGTGGAGCTGGGCGATCTTCTGGTCCGCCTCGCTGACCAGTTCGCCAAGCCGCGCGAACAAGGCGTCCATGTCCTCGCGCATGCCGCGCGAGAAGAAACGCTCCTTCATCTGCTCGCGGCGCTCGCGCATGGTGCGGCGCACGTCGCGCAGCTGCAGGCTCTTGATGATGTCCGCGCTATGACGCCCGAACACCAGCCGCAGGGCCTGGAACTTGGCGATGCTCTGCTCGAACTCTTCTTTCTCCGACTGCACGCGCATCAGCATGTGCTTGACCATCGCGTGGTTCTTGCCGCGCAGCCCGCGCAGCTCGAACAACTGCTCGACGATGCTGCGGCGGCGGCTTTGCAGCAGTTGCTGCGCGCCGCGCGCCATCTCCTCCACCGAGCGCTGCACCTGGTCGGCGACGATCTCGCGCCGCTGCGGGATCAGTTGGTCAGACAGCACGTGCTCGAATTGCGGCAGGCCGCTACGTGCCAGCAAGTCGTCATCGTTGGTGACCTTGGCCACCAGGCCCTTCTGCGCCGACACCGGGTAGACGCGCGACTCGTCGATGCCCAGCACATGCGCGCTGGTGGTGACCTGGCGCGTGATCTCGGCCGCGGTCTCGGCCGGCGACTTGAGCGGGTCCCACAGGCCATCGATCTTGTTGAGCACCGCCAGGCAGCCCTTGCGGTGGCCTGCGCTCACATGGCTGCGCCAGAGGTCGAGGTCGCTCTTGGTCACGCCGGCGTCGGCCGCCAGCATGAACACCACGACATGCGCGTCCGGGATCAGGCGCAGCGTCAGTTCGGGCTCGGTGCCAATCGCGTTGAGGCCCGGCGTGTCGAGGATGACCAGGCCCTGGCGCAACAGCGGATGCGGGAAGTTGATGACCGCGTGGCGCCAGCGGGAAATCTCGACCATGCCATCGGCATCGAGCGCGTAGGCGGCGTCGGGATCGTTCTCGTTGTACAGGCCAAGCGATTCGGCCATCTCGCGCGTGACACGGTTGGTCTCGACCACGTGCCGGAATGCATCCAGCATGCCATCGGGCGACGAGGGGTCGAGCGGCACGGTATGCCAGTGCGCATCGACGTCAAGGAAATCGGCGGTGGAAGCTTCCTGCAGGCGCGTCTCGATCGGCAGCAGCCGGATGCACGGCGCCTCGGCTTCGTCGTAACGCAGCTCGGTCGGGCACATCGTGGTGCGCCCGGCGGAAGACGGCAGGATGCGACGGCCGTAGTCGGCAAAGAAAATCGCGTTGATCAGCTCGCTCTTGCCCCGCGAAAACTCCGCGATGAACGCCACCTTGAGCCGGTCGCTCTTGAGCACGCCCTGGATGCGCTGGACGCGTTCGTCGGCCTGGGCGTCGTAGAGATCGTGCTGTTGCAGCCAGGAGCGGAATTCGGCCAGGGAGTGGAGTACCCCGGTTCTCCAGGCGCCGTATTGTTCGAATTGAAGGGCGAGGGTTGTCATTGGCACTGGGATCGGCTTGGCGAAAAGCCCCCGCGACGGCGCTGCAGGCCTGACATCTTGATGTCCGATGGCCGGCACCCGGGCGGTGACATGGTGTCTTTGTAACACTTTTTTACGTTCTTCAAGATACAGGTTTACGGCGGATTTTTGTGAAATTCGAGTCGCCCGCCGCCTTCCCTGTTGCGCCGGGCCATCGGGTTGGCGCCACATTCGCAAGAAGATAGGCAATCATCACTCTCGTACGGCCTGCGCAACGAGAGCCGCACTCAACGTTGGCAGCTCGGGCAGTAGAACGTCGAGCGCTGCCCCTGGACGATCTGCCGGATGGTGGTGCCGCAGACCCGGCATGGATGGCCGGCGCGGTCGTACACGGCGCAATCCAGCTGGAAATAGCCACTGCTGCCATCGCTGCCGACGAAGTCGCGCAAAGTGCTGCCGCCGCGCTCGATCGCGCGGGCCAGCGTGTCGCGCACGGCCTCGGCCAGGCGTTCGCAACGCGCCAGGGACAAGCGCCCGGCCGGCGTGGTGGGGCGGATACCCGCGGCGAACAGGCTTTCCGATGCATAGATATTGCCCACGCCCACCACGATGTCGCCCGCGAGGAGCACGGTCTTGATGGCCGCGCTGCGCCCGCGTCCCAGGCGATAGAGCCAGGCGCCGTCGAAGCGTGGGTCGAACGGCTCGATGCCGAGCTTGCTCAGCAGCGGATGGGTCGGCAATTGCGACTCTTCGAGCAGGCTCCACAGCACCGCGCCAAAGCGCCTCGGATCGCGGAAGCGCAGCACCAGGCTGGTGGCTGCGCCGGGCTGCGCATCACCCGCACCGTCGGGGTCGGCAAGGACCAGGTCAAGGTGATCGTGCGTGCCCGGCGGCGGCGCCTGCGGCAACACCCGCAGCGTGCCCGTCATGCCAAGGTGGATCAGCAGCCATCCGGGAGCCTCGCCGTCCGGGCGCACGCACTCCAGCAGCAGGTACTTGCCGCGCCGCTCGATGCGCGCGATCACCCGCCCGGCCAGCTGCGACTCCAGATCCGGCTCGACCGGCCAGCGCAGGCCGCGATGGCGCACCACTACTTCGGCAATGCGCCGCCCAACCACATGCGGCAGCAAGCCGCGCCGGGTCACTTCGACCTCTGGCAACTCAGGCATCGAACCTCTCCCTTTTGTGCCACTCAAACCGCCAGAGACCCCAGCCGTGCCGGTGCCATGCGGATAAGCAAAGCATTGTAGCGGCAGGCTACAATGCCTTTACCTTACCCATCGCCTTTGAGTGCTGGAGCACCCACCCACATGTCGGACCGCCTGGACCGTACCCCGATGACCACCGCTCAACTTCTCTTCCCCCGGCGGCCGCTGCGTCACAGGCTCGCAGCCACGGCTGCGGCCGCGGTGGCGGTCTGCGCCCTGGCGCCGCTCGCCAGCCACGCCGCGCCTGCGGACGGCAAGCCCGCGATGAAGGTCGCCGCGGAGGCTTCCACGCCAATCCGCTCGAACCCGCTGCCGCCGAAGATGCCCCTGCCGGCGGTGCCGCTGACCGCGGACATCCTGTACCGGGTGCTGGCCGCTGAAATCTCCGCCCAGCGCGGCGTGGTCGGCCCCGCTTACCAGACGTACCTGGAGCTGGCGCGCAATACGCACGACCCGCGCTTTGCCCAGCGCGCCACCGAGATCGCGTTCAATGCCCGCAGCGCCCAGCAAGCGCTTGACGCCGCGCGGCTGTGGACCGAGCTTGCGCCCACCTCCGCCGGCGCGCGGCAGGTGCTGTCGACCCTGCTGGTCCTGAGCGGCCGATGGGACGAAGCCGAACCCCTGCTGGCCCTGCAGCTCAATGGCGTGCCGCCGAGCCAGCGGCCGGAGGCCATCCTGCAGATGCAGCAGCAGCTTTCGCGCACCAGCGATCCCGCCGGCGCGGCCGCGCTGCTGCAGCGCCTGGTGGCCAACGACCTGAAGTCGGCCGAGACTCACCTTGCCCTCGCGCGCGCCAAGGAAACCGCCAACGACATTCCCGGCGCCCTGGCCGAGCTCGACGAGGCCCAGAAGATCCGTCCCGACTTCGAAGGCGCCGCGCTGATGGCTGCCGAGCTGCGCGCCGACAGCGCGCCGGACCAGGCCATTGCCGGGCTCAAGGCGTTCGTCAACAGGGCCCCGGCCTCGGTCAACGGGCACATCACGCTGGCCCGCCTCTACCTGCAGCAGAACGACCTGCAAGCCGCGCGCTCGGAGTTCGAGACGCTGCGCAAGATTGCGCCGAAGGATCCGCGCGTGCCGCTCGCGCTTGGCCTCACCAGCCTGCAGTCCAAGCGCTACGACGAGGCCGAGCTGTACCTGAAGGAATACCTGCAGCTCGCCGAGCGAGTGCCGGCGGCCAGCCCGGATATCGCCTACCAATACCTGGCGCAGATCGCCGAGGAAAAGAAGGACTACCCGGCGGCCGTAGCCTGGCTCGACCGCATCGACGACGCCCGCCTCGCGCCGGCTGCCGCCGTCAAGCGCGCGCAGTTGCTGGGCCGCATGGGCAAGCTCGACGACGCCCAGGCGATATTCAACGACATGCTGGCCGATGCCGAAGATATACCCGAGCCCGACCAGCGCGCGCAGCGCATGACCGCTATCCGCCAGGCCGAAGTTGGCATGCTGATCGACGCCAAGTCCTACGACCGCGCCCGCAAGGTGCTGGATGAACGCGCCGCGGCGGAGCCCGACAACTCGGACTGGGTCTATGAACTCGCCATGCTCGATGAGCGCGAGAAGCGCTACGACAGCATGGAAAAGTTGCTGCGCCGCGTGATCGCCATGCAGCCGGAAGCCAAGCAGGGCTATAACGCGCTGGGCTATTCGCTTGCGGACCGCAACGTGCGCCTGCCCGAAGCCCTCAAGCTGCTGGAAAAGGCCTCCGCGCTGGGCCCGGACGATCCCTACATCATGGATAGCCTGGCCTGGGTCAAGTTCCGCCTGGGCCAGTTGCAGCCGGCCGCCGAACTGCTGCGCAACGCTTACGCCAAGGCACCCGAGGCCGAAATCGGCGCCCACCTCGGCGAGGTGCTGTGGCAGCTCGGCCAGCAGGACGAGGCCCGCAAGACCTGGACCGAAGCCGCCAAGATCGAGCCGGATAACGTCATCCTGATCGACACCCTGCGCCGCTATAACGTCCCGCTCTCCGCGCTGTCCAAGTAGCATCCTGCCGTCCGCAGCCGTCACGCAGCATTCCGATCACCCGCAATCATCCGCCGCCCGGCCCTCGCGCCGGGCCGGCAGCCCGGCGCCCGGCGGCGCCGGCGCGCACGCCAAACGCCATGCCCAAATCCCGACGCCTTGCCCTGCTCTGCCTGAGCGCCCCCTTATGGCTCGCCGCCTGCGCCAGCATCACGCCCACGCGGCAGTTCGATGCCGGCGAGACCGCCCAGGCTCGCGACCTCAGCGGCCGCTTCGCCGCCAACTACGTGCGCTATGGCCGCGATGAAGGCGTGCAGGGCAGCTTCCAATGGCATGAGCAAGGCCGCAATGTGCGCCTGGACCTGATCTCGCCGCTGGGCCAGACCCTGGCGGTGGTCACCTCCACGCCTTCCGGCGCCACGCTCGACCTGCCCAACCAGCCACCGCGCAACGCGCCCGAAGTCGATACCTTGCTGGAGGATGCGCTTGGATTTTCGCTGCCGGTGGCAGGCCTGCGCGACTGGCTGCATGCCCGCCCCGCACCCGGCAGCCCGGCGCGCACCACGCGTGACGACAGCGGACGGCTGGCTACCCTGGCGCAGAACGGCTGGACCGTGCGCTACGTGACATGGCAGGAAGCCGCGCCCACAACGCCCACGACGCCATCGACGCCGGCCACGGCGAGCCCGCGCCGCATCGACCTCGCGCGCGATGGCGCAGCCAACCCGCTCTCGGTACGCCTGGTCATCGATCCGGAGCAAGCACAATGAGCACGGCCCGCACCCTGCCCCCGCCTGAACTGCGCGACTGCGCGGCGCCCGCCAAGCTGAATCTCTTCCTGCATGTGACCGGGCGCCGCGCGGACGGCTACCACACGCTGCAGACGGTTTTCCAACTGGTGGACTGGAGCGATACGCTCGACTTTTTCCGCCGCGATGATGGCCGCATCGAGCGCATCAGCGACGTGCCGGGCGTACCGGCGCAGAGCGACCTGATCGTGCGCGCCGCGCAGGCCTTGCAGCAAGCTGGCGGCACCCGCTTTGGCGCGGACATCACCATTGCCAAGCGGCTGCCGATGGGCGGCGGCATCGGCGGCGGATCATCGGACGCGGCGACCACGCTGCTGGCACTGAATCATCTGTGGGGGCTGGGCCTGGGACGCGAAGAACTCAAGCGCATTGGCCTTTCACTAGGCGCCGACGTGCCGTTCTTCGTGCATGGAGAAAACGCGTTCGCGCAAGGGATTGGCGAGGAACTGACGACGGTCGAATTGCCTGAAAGCTGGTTCGTCATCATCCATCCGCGGCAGCATGTTCCGACCGCTGCAATTTTTTCAGACAAGCGCTTGACAAGGGATACGGCGATCACCATAATAGCGGACTTCACTGGATGCACAAACAAGTTCGGTTTCGGTCGCAACGACCTGGAAGCGATAGCAACAGTGAAGTTCGGCGAAGTTGCCCGAGCCCTTGAATGGTTGAGACAGTACAGTCCACATGCAAGGATGACCGGTTCCGGAGCCTGCGTGTTTGCACGGTTTAATGACGAGCAAACTGCGCAGCAGGTACTAGACCGGTTGCCTCCCGAATGGGATGGCAGGTGTGCGAAGAGTTTATCGCAACACCCACTCGCAACGCTCGCATAAAAGTTTTTTCGTTCGGCGTCGCAGGCAGTTGAATGTGACGATGGACGTACCCGGTTGTGTAGGGGAGTCGCCAAGTTGGTCAAGGCACCGGATTTTGATTCCGGCATTCGAAGGTTCGAATCCTTCTTCCCCTGCCATTACATCCTACAGTGTCCTTACGGACACTGCACGAAAAGCTGCCGGCACTAGCCGGCAGCAATCGTTTCCCCTCCAGTAGCAAGACAGGTGCACCGAATGAGCAGCGAAGGCTTGATGGTTTTTACCGGCAACGCCAACCCCAAACTCGCGGAGGCTGTCGTTCAGCACCTCGGCATCCCGCTCGGGAAGGCCCAGGTCGGTCGGTTCTCCGACGGCGAAGTCCAAGTTGAAATCCAGGAAAATGTTCGCGGCAAGCACGTCATCGTGCTGCAGTCCACCTGCGCGCCGACCAACGACAACCTGATGGAACTGATGGTGATGGTCGATGCGCTCAAGCGCGCTTCGGCACGCAGCATCACTGCCGCCATGCCCTACTTCGGCTATGCCCGCCAGGACCGCCGCCCGCGTTCAGCGCGCGTCGCGATCTCGGCCAAGGTGGTCGCCAACATGCTGGAAGTTGCCGGCGTCGAGCGGGTCCTGACCATGGACCTCCACGCCGACCAGATCCAGGGCTTCTTCGATATCCCGGTTGATAACATCTACGCCTCCCCGGTTCTGCTGGGCGACCTGCGCGAGAAGAACTACGGCAATCTGCTGGTGGTCTCGCCCGACGTCGGCGGCGTGGTGCGCGCCCGTGCGCTGGCCAAGCAGTTGAACTGCGACCTGGCCATCATCGACAAGCGTCGTCCCAAGGCCAACGTGGCCGAAGTGATGAACATCATCGGTGAAGTCGACGGCCGCAACTGCGTGATCATGGATGACATGATCGACACCGGCGGCACCCTGTGCAAGGCGGCCCAGGTGCTCAAGGAACGCGGCGCGCTGAAGGTATTCGCTTACTGTACCCACCCGGTCCTGTCCGGCGGCGCGGCAGCCCGCATCGCCGACTCCGAACTGGATGAAGTGGTGGTGTGCGACACGATTCCGCTGCGCGACGATGCCATCCAGTCCGGCAAGATTCGCCAGCTCTCGACCGCATCGCTGCTGGCAGAGACCTTCACCCGGATCGTCAAGGGCGACTCGATCATGTCGCTGTTTGCCGATTCCTGATAGAATTCAAGGCTTTACCGCGTTTGCGGCTGTTTTTGGGGTAAGACCCCGGTTACGGCACGTGGCGAGGTTCATCGGGCTGTCTGGTCGCGGACAGCCCTCTTACATTTGGAGTCATCATGAAAGTAGTAGCCTTCGAGCGTAGCGTACAGGGAACGGGTGCGAGCCGCCGCCTGCGCAACGCCGGCAAGACCCCCGGCATCATCTATGGCGGCGCAGCCGAACCCAAGATGATCGAACTCGATCACAACGCACTGTTCCACGCGCTGAAGAAAGAAGCATTCCACTCGTCGATTCTCGACCTCGAAGTGGAAGGCAAGGCTGAAAAGGCCCTGCTGCGCGCTTTCCAGATGCACCCGTTCAAGCCGCTGGTCCTGCACGTTGACTTCCAACGCGTGTCGGCCACCGACAAGATCCACGTCAAGGTGCCCCTGCACTTCATGAACCAGGAAAACGCCCCGGGCGTGAAGCTGGGCCATGGCATCGTCAACCACATCCTGAACGAACTGGAAGTGTCGTGCCTGCCGGCCGACCTGCCTGAGTTCATCGAAGTGGACCTGGGCAATGCGGAACTGGGCCAGACCCTGCACCTGTCCGACGTGAAGCTGCCGAAGGGCGTGAGCGCCATCACCCACGGTGACGAAAACCCCGCTATCGCCAGCATCTCGCTGCCGGCCGGCGGCGTTGCGGCAGCCGAAGAAGAAACGCCTGCTGCCTGAGTACCCTGAACGCGGCCTCCGGGCCGTGCAACGGGACGGCTCCCGCAGCCGCAAGAAAAAACCGCCGGCGCGTCCGGCGGTTTTTTTTCGTCCCGGGGTTCGCGTATGCTTGGCTTCTGGCAGCACTTTCGCGCCCCTCTCAACCAAGTAGTGCAACGCATGATCAAACTCATCGTCGGCCTCGGCAACCCCGGGGCGGAATACGAAGCCACGCGCCACAATGCCGGCTTCTGGCTGGTCGACCAGCTGGCCCGCATGGGCGGCGTCACCCTGCGCGTGGAAGGCCGCTTCCACGGGCTGGCAGCGCGCGCCCGGCTGTGGGACCAGGAGATCTGGCTGCTCAAGCCGTCCACCTTCATGAACCGCTCAGGGCTGTCCGTGGTGTCGCTCGCGCGCTTCTACAAAATCCTGCCGGACGAGATCGTGGTGGCCCATGACGAGATGGACCTGCCCTCAGGCACCGTCAAGCTCAAGCGCGGCGGTGGCGCGGGCGGCCACAATGGCCTCAAGGATATTTCCGCACACCTGACCACCCAGGACTACTGGCGCCTGCGCCTTGGCGTCGGCCATCCGCGTAATTCGGCGGGTGGCGGCGGCGAGCGCGAGGATGTGATCAATTTTGTGCTGAAGCCGCCGCGCCGCGAGGAGCAGCAGGCCATCGACGAGGCCATCGACCGCAGCATCGCACCGCTTGGGTTGCTGGCCAAAGGCGAGTCCGAGCGCGCCATGCTGGAGCTGCATACGAACCGCTGAACGGCTCACGCGGATAAAAAATGCCCCATCACCGCGAAGGTAATGGGGCTTTTTTGTGCTGCGAGCTTTGTGCCGCAAGCCGCAGCGGTAGCTCAGGCTACCCGTTTGGCCGCCGTAAGGAGACGGTAGCGATCCATCAGGATCTCGCGCGTCTCAATGCGGTTGGGATCGTGCGGGATGCAAGCCACAGGACAAACCTGCTGGCATTGCGGCTCGTCGAAGTGCCCAACGCATTCGGTACATTTGTTGGGGTCGATCTCATAGATCTCGGGCCCCATCGAAATGGCTTCGTTTGGGCACTCCGGCTCACAAACGTCGCAATTGATGCAGTCGTCGGTGATCAATAGTGCCATGGTGTTTCCTTTGAACCCAACATGCCCCGCGCCCGACTGGCCGCGGCCGACATGTCGCAAGACTCTAGTTTATTCCGTTTTGCTGCCGATCTTTTCCGCAAGCCAGCGTTCGACCGAGGGGAACACAAACTTGCTGACATCGCCGCCAAGCACCGCGATCTCCCGCACGAAGGTGCCGGAGATGAACTGGTACTGGTCGGACGGCGTCAGGAACATGGTTTCCACGTCCGGCAGCAGGTAACGGTTCATGCCCGCCATCTGGAACTCGTACTCGAAGTCGGAAACCGCGCGCAAACCCCGCACGATCACGCGCGCATTGTTCTTGCGGACAAAATCCTTGAGCAGGCCGGAGAAACCTTCGACGCGCACATTGGGATAGTGGCCCAGGACTTCACGGGCGATGCCTATGCGCTCTTCCAGCGAAAAGAACGGGCGCTTGTTGGGGCTATGCGCCACGCCGACCACGAGCTCATCGAAGATATTGGATGCTCTGCGCACCAGATCCTCGTGGCCCCGGGTCATTGGGTCGAAAGTGCCGGGATAGACCGCGACGACCATGCTTCCTCCTTGTTCTGCCCGCCGCCGGTCCTGGATGGACCGATCGACCCCGCCCACTATGGTGAGGGCTGGAGCCAAGGCTGCGTGACGAGCGTTGGCGACAGCGGCGTAGTGTAACTCTAAATGCGGCACTTGCAAGCCGCCACATCGCGGTTTTGCCGCGCCGCCGCATCTTGCATGCAGGTGGCCGGGCACAACGCTCGCAGCCACCGGCCCTTCAAAGGTTCCTGTGCTGCAGCAAATGGAAGTGCACCGCGCCGGCCCGCGCATGCCGCACGATCTCCAGCGCCGCTGGCACGGGCGCGTCGGGGCCGATCAGGGCGCGATCCGTTTCCACATACACGGCGCCGCCTGGACGTGACAGCCGCGCCGCATGCTCCAGCGCGGGACCGAGCCAGTCTTCGGCAAAGGGCGGATCGAGGAACACCACGTCAAAGCTGGCCGACGGCATCTGTGCCGCGGTCGCGAATGCATCACCTTGCACCACCCGGATCTGCTGGGCGTCGAGCCGGTACTGGTTGTCGCGCAGCTGCTTGGCCACGCGCGGATTGGCTTCGACCATGGTGACCTGCTGGGCACCTCGGGAGGCGGCCTCGAAACCGAGTGCACCGGAGCCGGCAAACAGGTCGAGGCAAGCCAGCCCCGACATGTCCTGCCCAAGCCAGTTGAACAGGGTCTCACGCACGCGGTCAGGGGTGGGACGCAGGCCTTCGGCGTCGAGCACGGGCAGCGGCGTGCGCTTCCACTTGCCGCCAATGATGCGGACCTGGGCAGGCGACTGCCGCGGTGAGGGGGATGGAGATCGCCCGCTGGCAGCGGGCGAAGGAGATCGGGTACGCGAATTCATGCCGTGATTGTAGAGCCTGCGGCGCGGAAAAGCGCAAGCGCCGGGAACGGCTCCCGGCACCCGCATCTGTCACTGCGTTATTCCGGTCCACCCACGATGACGGTCGCCATGGCGTCCGGGAACACGTGGCGCTGGAAGGCGTCGCGGACCTGGGTACGGGTGACCTTGCCGATCTGGGCGGTCCACGTGTCAAGGTAGTCCAGCGGCAGCCCATACCAGCCGATATTGGCCACATTGGTCAGCAGCTTGCGGTTGCTGTCGATGCGCAGCGGGAAGCCGTTGACCAGATTGTCCTTGGCGGCCTTCAGTTCGGTGTCCGTGGGGCCTTCCGCCACGTACTGCGCCAGCACCTTGCGCACCAGCGCCAGCGCTTCGTTGGTCTGTGCCTTCTTGGTCTGCAAGCCGATGCCGAAGGGTCCTGCCTGCTTGGCCGGTGCGAAGTAGCTGTCGACGCCGTAGGTGAGGCCGCGCTTTTCCCGCACTTCATCGGTCAGGCGCGAGCTGAAGCCGCCGCCGCCGAGCACGTAGTTGCCCACCAGCAGGGCAAAGTAGTCGGGATCACCACGCGCGATGGCAGGCTGACTGATGGTTACCGTAGCCTGCTGTGCCGGATGCGGCACGCGTTGCTCGCTGGCCGGGATCTTGAGCTGCACGGGGGGCATCGTGGGGGGCGTGGCGCCGGCCGGCAGGCCGCGCGTCAGCTGCTCGGCAATGGTCTCGGCCTGCTTGCGGTCGATGGCGCCGATCAGCGTCACGACGGCACGCGACGCCGCGAAATTGTCCCGCCAGAAGCGCTCGATATCGGCTCGCGTGATCGACTCGACACTGGCTACAGTCGGCGACACGCCGTACGGATGCGACGGATAGATCGCACGCGACACCATCTTGTCGGCGATCACGCCAGGCTTGGTATCGGCCTCGCGGATGGCGGTGATCAGGCGTTGCTTCTCGCGCGCCACCACGGCATCCGGGTAGGCCGGCGCCTTGATCAGCTGTCCGGCCAGCGCGAGCGACTGGCTGAGCTCCGGCTCGGAGGTCAGCGTGCGCAGGCCGATGCCGCCGCGATCGCTGCTGGCGGCGCCGCCGAAGTCGGCGCCGGTGTCGGCGAAGGCATCAGCCACCTGCGCTTCATTGCGGGCCGGCTGGCCATCCTGCGCGGCCGCGCCCTTGTCGAGCAGGGCCGAGGCGAGCGTGGCAAGGCCTGCCTTGCCGGCCGGGTCGTAGCGGCTGCCGGCGTCGAAATCCATATTGACGTCGAGCATGGGAATGGACGGGCTGCGCACGAAATACACGCGGGCGCCGGTGGAGGTGGTCCACTGCTCGATCGGGATCGCAGCCAGCGCGGCCTGCGAGGCGATCAGGGCAAGCGCAGCGCAAGCCGCGCCTGCCAGGCGGCGCAACAGGCGTGGCGACGGGATCGTCGGGGCAAAGAGAGGCATCTTGGGTCCTGTCCTCTAGAGAGCTCAGCGGAGCGAGTCGGCGGCGGCCGGAGCCTTCGCCTTGTTCGGGTCGATCGGCTGCGGCAGCAGGGTCGCCACGGTCAGGTTATCGTCGTTGAAGTACTTGCCCGCCACCGCCTGCACCTGTTCCGGCGTGACGGCCTTGATCTTGTCGAGCATGCGGTCGAGCTGGCGCCAGGAAATGCCGGCGATCTCGGCCACGCCGATCTCCATGCCCTGCCCGAACACCGAGTCGCGCTTGTAGATCTGCGCCGCCACCACCTGCGCCTTGACCCGCTTGAGCTCTTCGGGCGAGACGCCTTCGCGCGCAATGCGGGCGATCTCGTCGCGCAGCGCGCGCTCGATCTCCTCCGTGGTATGGCCGGTGGCCGGCGTGCCGTCGAGCACCATCAGGGACTCGCCGCGGTTGATGCTGTCGTAGCCCACGTTGACGTCATCGGCGATGCGGCGCTTGCGCACCAGGTCGCGCGTCAGGCGGGCGTTGTCATAGCCGTTGAGCACGGCAGAGAGGACTTCCAGGGCATAGGGATCGACGTCCTTCTCGACATCTTGCAGGCGCGGCACCTTGTACGCCATGACCATGTAGGGGTTCTCGGCCGGGGCCTTGACCCAGATCCGCTTGATGCCCTTCTGCGCCGGCTCCAGCTGGTTCTTGCGCAGCGGCAGCGGGCGGGCCTTGAGCTTGCCGTAGGTGCGCTCCGCCAGCGCCTTGACCTCGGCCGCCGTGACGTCGCCCGTTACCACCAGCAGCGCGTTGTCGGGCACGTACCAGTTCTTGTACCAGGCCTGCACGTCTTCCACGCGCATGTTGACCAGGTCGGCCGGCCAGCCGATCACGGGATGCCGGTAGGGCCCGGCGGTGTAGACGGTGGCCAGCAACTGCTCGTAGACGGTGCCGCGCGCGGAGTCGTCCGTGCGCAGGCGCCGCTCTTCCATCACGACCTTCATTTCCCGCTCGAACTCATCCTTCTTGATGATGAGGTTGGCCATGCGGTCGGCTTCCAGCTCCATCATCTTGGGCAGGTACTGCTTGCTGATCTGCTGGTAATAGAGCGTGAAATCGCGGTTGGTCATGGCGTTCTCGCGCCCGCCCAAA
This sequence comes from Cupriavidus sp. PET2-C1, assembly GCF_054515855.1. Taxonomy (NCBI): domain Bacteria; kingdom Pseudomonadati; phylum Pseudomonadota; class Betaproteobacteria; order Burkholderiales; family Burkholderiaceae; genus Cupriavidus; species Cupriavidus sp. PET2-C1. The sequence goes on along the minus strand of NZ_CM137259.1, from coordinate 473,752 downwards.
GCTGCGATCTGCTTGGAAAACTCGCCCGGCCCGACCTTTGGTGTACCCTTGAACATCATGTGTTCAAGCATGTGCGCCACGCCAGTGGTGCCACTGACCTCGTCCATGCCGCCTGCGCGATACCAGATCTGGTGAGCTACGGTGGGCGCGCGATGGTCTTCCTTGACGATGACCCGCATGCCGTTGGACAGATTGAACTCAGTGGTATCGGCCTGCGCCGCGGCAGCTTGCGCTGCGGAGGTCTGGCCGGTCGGCAACGGCGGCGCCACCACGGCGGTCTGCGCATAGGCAGCGCCAAACCAGGGCATCGCGATCAACAAAAGGGTGGGAACGAGGCGCCGGGAGAAAGCGGCCGGGCGAATAGCGCCGGCGCCGGCAAGAAGCGAAGCGGTACGGGCGGCGCCCGACCTGGACCTGACAGCACAATGGTTCATGCGACCCCGTCTGCTAGAATTTTGGCGATTGATTCTACCGGGGTATTGACCCCTTTCCCAATGTTTAGTTTCTGGAAGAAGCGCAAGGCCGAACCGGCCAGTGCGCCGCCCGAGGTGCAAAGCCCGGCGCCCGCCGCCACACCGGCCGCGGCGCCCGCCAGCGCGCCAACCCCCATTCCCGCGGCCGGGCCTGCCCCGGCCGCCGTCGTTTCCGTCCGGCCAACCGCCATCCAGCCAGTCCAGAGCGTGACTCCGGCCGCTGCCGAGGAACTGGTGCTGACCCCGCCGCCGGCCGCCTCCGCCGAAGCCAAGCGCGGCTGGATGCAGCGCTTGCGCACCGGGCTGTCCAAGACCAGCCGCAATCTGGGCACGCTGTTTGTTGGCGTCAAGGTCGACGAAGACCTGTTCGAGGACCTGGAAACCGCCCTGATCATGGCCGACGCCGGCGTCGAGGCTACCGAGCACCTGCTGAGCGCGCTGCGCCGCCGCGTCAAGACCGAACGCATCGATACCGCCGAAGGCGTCAAGGCCGCGCTGCGCGAACTGCTGACCAACCTGCTGCGCCCGCTCGAGAAAACCATGTCTCTGGGCCGCGAGCAGCCGCTGGTGATGATGATCTCGGGGGTAAACGGCGCCGGCAAGACCACCAGCATCGGCAAGCTGTGCAAGCACTTCCAGAGCTATGACCAGTCCGTGCTGCTGGCCGCGGGCGACACCTTCCGCGCCGCCGCGCGCGAGCAGCTGACCATCTGGGGCGAGCGCAACAACGTCACCGTGGTATCGCAGGAGAGCGGCGACCCGGCCGCGGTAATCTTCGACGCGGTCAACGCGGCACGCGCACGCGGCATCGATATCGTGATGGCCGATACCGCGGGCCGCCTGCCCACGCAGCTGCACCTGATGGAAGAGCTGAAGAAGGTCAAGCGTGTCATCGCCAAGGCGATGCCGAACGCGCCACACGAATCGCTGCTGGTGATCGACGCCAACACCGGCCAGAACGCGCTGTCCCAGGTCAAGGCGTTCGACGACGCGCTGGGCCTGACCGGGCTGATCGTGACCAAGCTCGACGGCACCGCCAAGGGCGGCATCCTGGCCGCGATCGCGCGCCAGCGCCCGGTGCCGGTCTACTTCATCGGCGTGGGCGAGAATGTCGAAGACCTGCAGCCCTTCAACGCCGAGGAATTCGCCGACGCACTGCTCGGCTGAGCTGCCCGCCCGGCTCGCCAGTAAAAAAGCCCCGCAATCGCTTGCGGGGCTTTCTACTTTTTGCGGCCTGCCAAACCTGGCGCGGCAGCTTATTCGGCGTCCGGCTGCGCCTTGGGCTCGGCCTGCTGGAACGCGGGCAGCGCCATGCAGGAGTCAAACACCTTGGCAATGGCCGGGTAGCGGGCCACGTCGATATTGAAGCGCTGCGCGTTGAACACCTGCGGCACCAGGCAGATGTCCGCCAGCGTCGGCGTATCGCCAAAGCAGAAACGCCCTGCCTTGCCCGAGCGCACGAGGTTGGTATTGACCGACTCGAAACCCAGCTCGACCCAGTGGCGATACCACGCGTCCTTGGCCTCCTCCGCCACGCCCAGCGTGTGCTTGAGGTACTTCAGCACGCGCAGGTTATTCAGCGGATGGATCTCGCACGCGACCTCCAGCGCCAGCGCGCGGATGTAGGCGCGGTCGAGCGCGCTGCCCGGCAGCAGGGGCGGCTCGGGATGCGTCTCGTCGAGGTACTCGACCATCGCCACGGACTGGATCAATACGTGATCGTCATCCAGCAGGGTCGGCACCAGCGCGTCGGGGTTCAGCGACCGGTAGGCCGGCAGCAGTTGCTGGCCGCCGTCGCGCAACAGATGCACCGGCATGTACTCGTAAGGCAGGCCCTTCAACTGCAGGGCAATGCGTACCCGGTACGAGGCGGAGCTGCGAAAGTAGCTGTAAAGCTTGAGCATGGACTCAGACTACCTTGACGGTGAGCTCGCCCACGCCTTCGATCTTGCACAGCATGACATCGCCCTTGACCACCGGGCCCACGCCTTCGGGCGTGCCGCTGTAGATCAGGTCGCCGGGTTGCAGCTCGAACAGCTTGGAGAGATAAGACACCATCTCGGGCACCGACCAGATCAGGTCCGACAGGTCGCCGCGCTGCTTCTCCACGCCGTTGACGGACAGCGTGACCGCGCCCTTCTCCGGATGGCCGATGGCGGACACCGGCACGATCGGGCCGATCGGGGCGGACTTGTCGAAGGCCTTGCCGGTTTCCCAGGGGCGGCCGGTCTTCTTCGATTCGTTCTGCAGGTCGCGGCGCGTCATGTCGAGGCCGAGCGCGTAGCCAAACACGTGGCTCGCGGCATCCGCCTCGGCGATGTCCTTGCCGCCCTTGCCGATGGCAACGACCAGCTCCACTTCATAGTGGCAATTGCTGGTGCCCTGCGGATAGGGGAAGGCGCCTTCGGTGCCGTCGGCCACATAGCTCACGGCGTCGGCGGGCTTGCAGAAGAAGAACGGCGGTTCGCGGTCGGGGTCCGATCCCATTTCACGGGCATGGGCGGCATAGTTGCGGCCCACGCAGTAGACCCGGCGCACCGGGAACTGAGCGCTGCTGCCGCGCACGGGCACCCCATTGGGCGCCGGCGGGGCAAATACGAATTCGGTCATCCATCTCTCCAAGCATATTCTGTGTTTTAGACTGCGCGCCAGCATGCTGGCATCGCCAGTAGACGCCCTGCCGCGCAGCAGGGCAATAGCATACACCGGCGGTTCTGGCCGCGTACGCCGGCAGCCATTGAATCCGGGAAACCCCGCAATACAATGAAAAGCATCTCGGCGCGAATCTTGCATGGCAAGAGGCATTCCAAGTGACGCCATGAACAGACGCCCCCCAGCCCCCTCCACCCCGACGAGTCCCGCCAGCCCCGCGCCCGCCGCGTCGGGCTCACGCGCGCTGCGCATCTTGCTGGTGCGCGACCCGCATGACGAGGATCCGCTCAATATCGAGACGATCCGCGCCGGGCTTGTGTCTGCGGGCTTCACGGACATCGAAACGGTGGACGCCGACCTGCGGCTGCCCGACGCCATCGCCGCGCGGCAGCCTGACCTGCTCATCATCGCCTCGGAGTCGGCCGCGCGCGATACGGTCGAGCATGTGTGCGTATCGACCCAGCACGCGCCGCGCCCCATCGTGCTCTTCACGGACAACGACGACGCCCAGCGCATCAAGGCCGCGCTGTCTGCCGGCATCACTGCCTACATCGTCGATGGCCTGCGCGCCGATCGCGTCAAGACCGTGCTGGATGTGGCCTATGCGCGCTTCGAACTAGACCAGGAACTGCGCGCTGAGCTTGATGCCACGCGGCTGCAGCTGGCCGAGCGCAAGGAAGTGGAGCGTGCCAAGGGCCTGCTGATGAAGGAGCGCGGCATGACCGAGGACGAGGCCTACAAGCGGCTGCGCAGCATGGCGATGGAGCGCGGCATCAAGCTCGTCGAGGCGGCGCGGCGGGTCATCGATGTGATGAGCTAAGCGCCGAACGAACCACGATCGGGCGCCTCGATGCGCCCCGCACGCGCTTGGTGCAATGCACAAGGATGGCGCGACCGCATCACCTTTCACGCACCGGCAGCGCACGGACGCCGCCGCGGCGCGCCCGCTTCTGGCTCCTTGCCCGCCCTCGCCGGCCGTCAGCCCCCGGCAACAGCCCTCCCGCCCCTTGGCACGCGGCTTGCGTAATCGAAGCATCGGCCAACGACGGCCGATCACATACCGATGTGCGCCGCCAACGACGGCCGCGCCGCATCACGGGACAACGGCGTCCTGACCTGCCCCCCGCATTTCTGGCGAAAGCGGAGCAGTTCAGGACGCTTTTTATTTGGAGCCGTGTCAATGCCCTCTCGCCTGAAGATTGCCAAGTCGCTGCACGCAGCAGTTGCCACCGACGCCAGCACCACGGGAGCCGATGCGGTGCCCGCCAGCAACGGACGGCGCCGCGCCCTGGCTACCATCGCCGGCGCCAGCGTGATCACCCTGGTCGATCCCCTGGTACGCGCAGGTGCATGGGCAGCAGGCTCCGACGCGCCGGAAAAACCGGAGGTGCGGATCGGCTTCATCCCGCTGACGGACTGCGCCTCGGTCGTGATGGCCGGCACGCTCGGCTTCGACAAGAAATACGGCATCAAGATCACGCCCACCAAGGAAGCCTCCTGGGCCGGCGTGCGCGACAAGCTGGTCAATGGCGAACTCGATGCGGCGCATGTGCTGTACGGGCTGATCTATGGCGTGCAGCTTGGCATTGGCGGCCCCAAGAAAGACATGGCGGTGCTGATGAACCTGAACCACAACGGCCAGGCCATCACGCTGTCATCCAAGCTGGCCGAGAAAGGCGTCAAGGACGGCGCCAGCCTGAAGGCGCTGATGATGAAGGAAAAGCGCGAGTACACCTTCGCCCAGACCTTCCCCACCGGCACCCATGCCATGTGGCTGTACTACTGGCTGGCCGCCAACGGCATCAACCCGATGCAGGACGCCAAGGCCATCACCGTACCGCCGCCGCAGATGGTGGCCAACATGCGCGTGGGCAACATGGACGGCTTCTGCGTGGGCGAGCCCTGGGGCGCGCGCGCCATCGCCGACAAGATCGGCTTTACCGCGGAGACCACGCAGGCGATCTGGAAGGATCACCCGGAAAAGACCCTGGGCACCACGGCAGAGTTCGTGCAGAAGTATCCCAACACGGCACGCGCGATGGTGGCCGCCGTGCTCGATGCATCGAAGTACATCGACGCATCGGCCTCCAACCGCCGCAAGACCGCCGAGACCATTGCCGCCAAGTCCTACGTCAACACCGACATGGACATCATCCTGGACCGGATGCTGGGCCGCTATAACAACGGCCTGGGCAAGACCTGGGACGACCCGGACTCGATGAAGTTCTACCAGGACGGCGCCGCCAACTATCCCTTCCTCTCCGACGGCATGTGGTTCCTCACGCAGCAAAAGCGCTGGGGCTTGCTCAAGGATCACCCTGACTACCTGGAAGTGGCGAAGAAGGTCAACCGCATCGACATCTACAAGCAAGCCGCTGCGGCCGCGCAGGTGCCGCTGCCCAAGAGCGACTTCCGTACCGCGAAGCTGATCGACGGCGTGGTGTGGGATGCCAGCAAGGACCCCAAGGCCTACGCCGACGGTTTCAAGATCAAGGCCTGACGCGCACGCGCCCCGGCGTGATTCCGATTTTGATTGCCGCTTGAACGCCGGCGTGGCGACACGCCGGCTACCGAAGGAGCCTGACGTGAATGCACTAGCCCAGCCGGCCCCGCATGCCGCCAACCAAGCCGCCCCCGCCGATGCCGGCACCACTGCCGAGGTTGCCGTGGTTGGCGACCAGCACGCCCATGAACGCGCCGAGCGCCGCGCGCTCGCCGCGCAAGCCGAGGCCCGCCGCGCGGCGCGGCGCGACGCCATCACCGCCTTGGTGCTCAAGGTGATGCCGCCCGTCGCGGGCTTTGCGCTGTTCCTGCTGATGTGGCACGGCATCGCCACCATGATCCCCGCCATCCCCACGCCGGCCGCCACCTGGCATGCCGCCGTGCCGCTGTTCGCCGACCCGTTCTACCGCAACGGCCCCAATGACCAGGGCATCGGCTGGAACGTGCTGGCATCGCTGGCGCGCGTGGCGGCGGGCTTCGGGCTGGCCGCATTGATCGGCATCCCGGCCGGCTTCGCGCTGGGCCGCTTCGCCTTTCTCAACGCGATGATGGCGCCCATCATCAGCCTGCTGCGCCCGGTCTCGCCGCTGGCTTGGCTGCCCATTGGCCTGCTGCTGTTCAAGTCGGCAAACCCGGCGGCGATCTGGGCCATCTTCATCTGCTCGATCTGGCCGATGGTGATCAATACCGCGGTGGGCGTGACCCGCGTGCCGCAGGACTACCTGAACGTGGCGCGCGTGCTCGACCTTTCCGAATGGAAGGTGTTCACCCGCGTGCTGCTGCCCGCCGTGCTGCCGTACATGCTCACCGGCGTGCGGCTGTCCATCGGTACCGCCTGGCTGGTGATCGTGGCCGCGGAAATGCTCACTGGCGGCACCGGCATCGGCTTCTGGCTGTGGGACGAGTGGAACAACCTGAAGGTGGAACACATCGTCATCGCGATCTTCATCATCGGCATGGTCGGGCTGCTGCTCGAATACGCGCTGCTCAGCCTGGCCAAGCGCTTCAGCTACGGCAACTAGGACGCCAAGTCGCAAAGACGCAAGTCGCTACCCGCGCCCTGGCGCCCAAGGAGAAGCTCATGGAAAAGTTCGTCCGCATCGAGAATGTCGGGCAGACCTTCAAGACCAAGAAGGGGCCGTTCGTTGCCCTGCGCGATGTCAACCTGACCATCGCCAGCGGCGAGTTCATTACGCTGATCGGCCATTCGGGCTGTGGCAAGTCCACCTTGCTCAACCTGCTGGCCGGGCTGGACCGGCCCAGCGCCGGCGCGCTGATCTGCGCCGAGCGCGAGATCGCCGGCCCCGGCCCGGATCGGGCGGTGGTGTTCCAGAATCATTCGCTGCTGCCCTGGCTGACCTGTTTCGACAACGTCTACCTTGGCGTGGAGCGCGTGTTCGGCGGCAGCGAAAGCAAGGCGCAACTGAAGGCCCGCACGCACGACACGCTGGCCTTGGTTGGCCTGACGCATGCCGAAGCCAAGTATCCGCAGGAGATCTCGGGCGGCATGAAGCAGCGCGTGGGCATCGCCCGGGCGCTGGCGATGGAGCCCAAGGTGCTGCTGATGGACGAGCCCTTCGGCGCGCTGGATGCGCTCACCCGCGCGCACCTGCAGGACGAATTGATCAAGATCGTGGCGAAGACGCGCAGCACGGTGGTGATGGTGACCCACGACGTGGATGAAGCGGTGCTGCTGGCCGACCGCATCGTCATGATGACCAACGGCCCCGCGGCCACCATCGGCGAAGTGCTGAAGGTGGACCTGCCGCGGCCACGCGAGCGCATGGCGCTGGCCGAAGACAAGGATTACCACGCATGCCGCACGGCAGTACTGGACTTCCTGTACCGCAAGCAGCGCAATCCCGCCCTGAAGGAAGCCGCCTGAGCGGGAGCAATGACGGGCCTGCCGCTGCCGCGCGCGAGGCGAAGCCGAGCCGGCATCGCGGCTGTCATGGGCACGGCCGGCCCGCTCCGCTATCATGGACTGCAAACAACATCGTCCCAACCCGCCATGACCACCACGCCTACCTCCCCTGCGGCCCCCGCCGCCCCTGCCGCCCCTGCTTTCGCCGCCGCGAAGTACATCAAGGAAATCGGCCGGGGCGTCAACGGCGCCCGCGCGCTACCGCGCGAAGATGCCCAGGCGCTGTTCGATGCCATGCTGGCAGGGCGCGTGGCCGATATCGAGCTGGGCGCGGTGCTGATGGCCTATCGCATCAAGGGCGAGGCCCCGCACGAACTGGCCGGGATGCTCGATGCCGCGCACGCGCATTGCCTGCCGCTGGCCGGCCCGGCGGATCGCGTCGTGGTGTCAATCCCGAGCTATAACGGCGCGCGCAAGCAGCCTAACCTGGTGCCGCTGCTGGCGCTGCTGCTGGCGCGCGAGGGCATTCCGGTGCTGGTGCACGGCTCCCGCCAATTCAACGGGCGCGTCACCAGCATCTCGCTGTTCGAGGCGCTGGGCATCGCGCCTTGCAGCGCCGTGGCGCAGGCCGAATCCCAGCTGCGCAGCAAGGATGCCCAGCCCGGCCCGCTGGCGGTGCTGCCGATCGACGTGCTGTCGCCGGCGCTGGCCCGGATGCTGGACAGGCGCATGCAGATCGGCTTGCGCAACTCTGCGCATACGGTGGTCAAGATGTTGCAGCCCGTGGGCGCGCACGGCCCGGCCGAGGCGCTGCGGCTGTATAGCTACACCCACCCCGAGTACCGCGAAACCCTGACCGATTATTTCTCGCGCGAGCCCGCCAATGTGCTGCTGGCGCGAGGCACCGAGGGCGAGGTGGTCGCGGACGCCCGGCGCAACAGCCGCATCGACTGGCTGCATGACGGGCATCAACGCACCTTGGTCGACCCGACGTCGGGCTCCATCGTTGAAGTGCCGGAATTGCCGCCCGGCAGTGACGTGGACCAGACCGCGACCTGGATCCGCCTCGTGCTGGATGGCAAGGCGCCTGTGCCTGCCCCGATCGCCACGCAGATCGACGCCATCCGCGACTGCCTGCAGCAAGGCACGCGCGTGGCCTGGGCCAGCCCGGTCTGAGCCTGGCCCGGCAAGCCGGCGCCGCCCCTTTAGCGCTTGCGCGGTGGCAGCGGCATGCGGTCACTCTCGCCCGGCACGCGCGGGAACTGGTCATCCTCCCAGCGCTGGGAGGCGGCTTCGATTGCTTCCTTGGTGCTGGCAACGAAATTCCAGAAGATGAAGCGATGGCCGTCGGTCGGGTCGCCGCCGAGCAGCATCACGCGCGACGCCACCTGCGCCGTCAACGTCACCGGCTGGCCCGGCACCAGCACCGCCAGGTGCCGCTCGGGCAACACTTCGCCGTCCAGGGCGATGGTGCCGTCCACCGGGTAGATGCCGCGCTCGGCGTGTTCCGCCGGAATCTCCAGGCTGGCGCCCGCGTCGAGCTCAATGGCCACGTAGAGCGTGCGGCTGAACACCTTCACAGGGGCCTCGGCGCCAAACGCATCGCCCGCAATCACCGTCATGCGTACGCCAGGGCGCTCCAGCTTGGGCAGCGTCGCGGCCGGATGGTGATGAAAGGACGGCTCGACGTTCTCGTCTTCCTTGGGCAGCGCCACCCAGGTCTGGATGCCGTGCAGGCGCGGCCCGGCATCGCGGGCGGACTGGGGCGAGCGCTCCGAGTGCGCGATGCCGCTGCCAGCCGTCATCCAGTTCACGTCGCCCGGCCTGATGACCTGTTTGCTGCCCAGGCTGTCGTGGTGAAGGATCTCACCTTCGAACAGGTAGGTGACCGTGGCCAGGCCGATGTGGGGATGCGGGCGTACATCGGCGCCTTCTCCAGGCGGCATGGCCACCGGGCCCATGTGGTCGAAAAAGATGAATGGACCGACAGTCTGGGTTGCCGCGGCGGGCAGCAGACGGCTCACGGCAAAGTCGCCAAGGTCACGGGTGTGCGGCTTTAACAAGTGCTCGATAGCGGACATGGTATTCCCCGGTTTGGTCGATGCTGGCGCTCAGCACCACTGAGACAAATGAAAAGAGTGTAGCTGCTAGCGAAACACAGCATCTCAACTGGCGACAGAACCGGCTGGGGCAGTGGCCCTCTAATCATGGCCGGATCGTTCGCGCACCCGCGTGAGATAGTGGCCTCGTCACATTCCGCAAGATGTCGGATTAAAATACTATTTAGACGAACTATTCGATTACCAGGAACTATCAACCCTATTGATACTCCAACTTAGCAGTCCCCCGGCTTGAGTGCTAATATGTGTTGCAATGCAGTGCGAGACCCCCAAAAGGGCCGCACAAGCGGGCAACCCACCCGCCGGATGCGAAAGGAGCAATCGAGTGAACGCAGTCCTATCTGCTGACCAAACCCAAATGACCAACCGTCTGCCCACGGTGCCGCAGGGCGCCGGGACGTTTGCGCTGACCTTTCCCGGAACGCTGGGAAATATCGACAGCTATATCCAGGCTGTCCACCGTATTCCCCTGCTTACCCCCGAGGAAGAGCAGCGGCTCGCGCGCGAGTTGCGCGAGCATGATTCCGTCGATGCCGCGCGCCGCATGGTGCTGTCGCACCTGCGCCTGGTGGTGTCCATCGCCCGCCAGTACCTTGGCTATGGCCTGCCCCACGCAGACCTGATTCAGGAAGGCAATATCGGCCTGATGAAGGCTGTGAAGCGCTTCGACCCGGATCAGGGCGTGCGGCTGGTGTCGTATGCGATGCACTGGATCAAGGCCGAGATCCACGAATACGTGCTGAAGAACTGGCGCATGGTCAAGGTGGCTACCACCAAGGCTCAGCGCAAGTTGTTCTTCAACCTGCGCAGCCACAAGCAGGGTGCCCATACCTTCACGCCGGAACAGATCGACGCGGTTGCGCGTGAGCTGAACGTCAAGCCGGAAGAAGTGATGGAGATGGAAACCCGCCTGTCGGGCGGCGACCTGGCGCTCGAAGGGCAGATTGACGATGGCGAAGAGGACTTCGCGCCCATCGCCTACCTGGCCGACAACCACAATGAGCCCACCCGCGTGATCGAGGCCCAGCGCCACGACCGCCTGCAGGTGCAAGGCCTGGAAGAAGCGCTGTCCAAGCTCGACGACCGTAGCCGCCGCATCATCGAAGCGCGCTGGCTGCAGGTCAACGACGACGGCTCGGGCGGCTCCACGCTGCACGAACTGGCTGACGAATTCGGCGTTTCCGCCGAACGCATCCGCCAGATCGAAACCGCGGCGATGAAGAAGATGAAGGGTGCGCTGCAGGCTTTTGCCTAAGGCTTGAGCGCGCCAAAAGTAGAACAGGGCCGGTCTCGCGACCGGCCCTGTTTTATTTTGCCTGCCGGCTTTGCGCCCCGGCGGCTCGCCTCAGGACAGCAGTTGCTTGAGGTCGTGCACGATCGGCTCCGGCCCCTGGCCGTGGCGGATAAACAGGCGCAGCTTGCCGCTCGGGTCGAACACATAGCTGCCCGCCGAGTGATCCATGGTGTAGTTGTTCGGGGACGTGCCCGGCACCTTGGCGTAGAACACCTTGAAGTCCTTGGCAACCTTCTGCAGCGCGGCATCGTCGGCCGGGCGCATGCCCAGGAAGCGCGGATCGAAGGCCGGCACATACTGCGCCAGCAGCGCCTGCGTATCGCGCTCCGGATCCACCGTCACGAACAGCACCTGCACCTTGTCGGCGTCCGGCCCCAGTTGCTCCATCACCGCCTTGAGCTCGGCCATGGTGGTCGGGCACACGTCAGGGCAATGCGTATAGCCGAAGAACATCACTACCGCCTTGCCCTTGAAGTCGCCAATGGAGCGCACCTTGCCGTTGTGATCGGTGAGGACGAAGTCCTTGCCGAACTCACTGCCGCCGGTGATATCGACGTTCTTGAAGGAAGCCTTCTGCTGGCCGCATGCCGCCAGCAGCAGCGCGCACAGGGTCAGCAGGCAAAACCGGCGGAATGTCGCGAAGGTGGGGAGGAAGCCTGAAGGGAAGTGGTTTGGCATGCGAGTTCGGGTGGTGTTGGCGAGCCGGCGCCGCCCGGCAGGCGGCTGGACGCGACAAGGTCACATTAACAGATGACACGCAGTATCGCCGATCACGGCCGTCACGCGCGCCGGCCGCGACAAGATGCCGCAAGCCTGCGCGCCCCGCTCAGGCCTGCGGCAGGAACTTGAAGTAGTGATCGACCAGCAGCGCGGCGAACAGCAGCGAGAGATACAGGATCGAGAAGCGGAAGGTGCGTTGCGCCAGCGCATCCGAGTAGTTGCGATACATCTTCCACGAGTAGGCCAGGAACCCGCCCCCCAGGATCAGCGCGGCCGCCAGGTAGATATAGCCGCACATGCCGTACACAAAAGGCAGCAGCGTGGCCGCGATCATGATCAGCGTGTACAGCAGGATATGCAGCAGCGTGAAGCGCTCGCCGTGCGTCACCGGCAGCATCGGCAGGCCGGACTTGGCGTAGTCGGCGCGGCGATACAGGGCCAGGGCCCAGAAGTGCGGCGGCGTCCACGTGAAGATAATCAGCACCAGGAACCAGGCTTCCGCCGGCAGCTCGCCCGCGACCGCCGCCCAGCCCAGCGCCGGCGGCATGGCGCCGGACAGGCCGCCGATGACGATGTTCTGCGGCGTGGCCGGCTTGAGCAGGATGGTGTACACCACGGCGTAGCCAACGAAGGTGGCCACGGTCAGCCACATGGTCAGGTCGTTGGTGTAGACGTGCAGCAGCCACATCCCCGCCCCGCCCAGCACGGCGGAGAACACCAGCGTCTGGATGGTGGTGATCTCGCCGGTGGCCGACGGGCGCCACGCGGTGCGGCGCATCAGCGCGTCGACCTTCTGCTCCACCAGGCAGTTAATGGCGAAAGCGGCACCTGCCAACAGCCAGATGCCGGCGGCACCCCCGATCAGCACCGGCCACGGCACCATGCCGGGTGTGGCGAGGAACATGCCGATGATGGCGCAGAAGACGGCAAGCTGCGTCACCCGCGGCTTGGTCAGGGCGGCGTACTGGCGGACCAGGTGGCGAACCCGTCCGAAGGGATGTGTGTGGGTAGCTGTGACCACTGGGGAGTTCTTGTCTTTCATGTGGCGCGCGCGGCGGCCGGCACGTCGGTAGCGATGTCAGCGGACCGGGCCGCGAGCCCTATATTGTAGTTGAGGCGAACCAGGAGCAGCAGCAAGACCGCCGCGCCGCCGTTATGCGCCACCGCGGCGCCCAGCGGCCAGTCGAACACGATGTTCGACAGGCCAGTGGCCAGTTGCAGCGCGAGAAAGCCCAGCAACCAGCCGGCACTGCGGGCAAGGCCGCCAAGGCGGCGTGCCTGCAGCCCGAACCAGGCCAGGAAAGCCAGCACGACGAAAGCGAAGCCGCGATGCACCCAATGGATCGCCACCAGGGCTGAATGCGGGATGTAGTCGCCGTCGGCGGTCATGCCGAGCTGCCGCCACAACGTGAAGCCGTGGCGGAAGTCCATGTCCGGCACGAGCTGGCCGTTGCACAGCGGAAAGTCGGTACACGCCAGCACGGCATAGTTAGTGCTCACCCAGCCGCCCAGGAAGATCTGCAGCACCAGCAAGGCCAGCGCGATGCGCGCCGGCCAGCGCAGCCCCACCGCCTGCGGCGCCACCCGCAAGGGCGGATCGTTGCGCGAGCCCAGCCAGATCAACGCGGCCAGCAGGCTCATGGCAAGCATCAGGTGCGTGACCACAATGATCGGCTGCAGCTTGAGCGTGACCGTAAGGGCCCCGAATGCGCCCTGCACGCACACCAGCAGCAGCACCCCGGTGGCGAACCAGGGCGACTGCTTGAGTTCGCGCCGCTTGACCCAGGCCAGCACCATCAGCGTGGTGATCAGCACGCCGACCGCCAGGGCGAAGTAACGGTGGATCATCTCGATCCACGCCTTGGTGATGCTCACGGGCCCGCTGGGCAAGGCCGTCTCGGCGGCGCGGATAGGCTCCTGTGCCGCGTGCGGGTTGGAGTGGCCATAGCAACCCGGCCAGTCGGGGCAACCCAGGCCGGAGTCCGTCAGCCGCGTGAAGCTGCCGAACATGATCAGGTCCAGCGTCAGGAAGGCGGTGATCCAGACCAGCTTGCGGTACTTGTTGCGGTCCCCCTTGACCAGCACGTAGCTCAAGGGGAACAGCGCAATCAGGACGCCGATGATGGCGAGTTGGAGCAGCATGCGCGCCTCACCCGATGTGAGAGTACTTGAGCAGCTTCTTCAGGTCGGAGCTCATCTTCTTGGGGTCCGGCTCCTTGGGGAAGCGCATCATCAGGTTGCCCAGCGGATCGATCAGGAACAGGCTGTCCTCGATCCGGGCACCCGGTTCCGCCGGCAGCCATTTCTGCATGGCCTCGCGGTTGGCGCGCAGGAAGCGCACGCCGGCATAGGGCTCGTTGTAGGCGGCCGACAGGCGGGAATCGATCGGGCCTTCGTCACTGATCAGCCACACCGGCACGATGCGCTCGCGGTCCTGGCCCTGCCCCGCGCGGATCTGGCGGATGGTGAACAGTTTCCTGGCGCAGGCTTCGTCGCACGCCGCGCCATCCGTCGTCACCAGCAGCCACTTGCCCTTGAAACTATCCAACGGCACGGACTCGGCACGCTCGTTGCCGATCTGAATCGCGGGCATGGGGCGCTGCGGCTCGATCAGCGTGCCGTAGTTGGTGGAACCGCCCGCCGGCTTGAACACGTAGTACGTCAGGTAGGAAGCGATGACAGGCGAAGCGCACACCAGCAAAAGCAGCAGCATCTGGATGCGGCCGCGACGGGTGCGGGCGTCGATGCGCGAGTCTTGCGGCGCGGCGCGGGCGGCCTGGGCCGAAGCGGGATCTGGCTGTTGCATAGTGTTTCGTCTGTCTGTCGTCGGTCTGTCGTTAGGGGCGGTTGCGCTCATCTGACCGCAACGCGCCGCTGTGGTTCGTAGGTGATACGGGTGCCACCCGCGAGAATGCTCAAGCCGTCATGCGGGCAGCTCGCCGCCAGCTCAACGCCACCAGCAGCACCAGGGTCAGCGCCGCCAGCCCGAACCACTGGAAGGCATAACCATAGTGGCGATCCGCGCCGATGTCCGCTGGCGCCCAGTCGCGCGCCAGCCCGTCGCCGTTGTCGTTGCGCTGCTCCAGCACAAAGGGTTGCAGGGGCACGCCAAGCTCCGTTGCATAGGCAGCGAGATCGACATTCTGGCGGATCTTCTGGCCGGCCTCGGCATTCGCGCCACGGCCCAGGCTGAAGACCCTGGGCACGGTCGCCAGCGCGGTGCCGTCCAGCTCCACCTCGCCTTCCGGCGTCGGGAACGGCGCGATATGGGTGCGATCCTGCGCATCGCGCGGCAGCCAGCCGCGCAGCACCAGCACGGCCGGCGTGGCCGCATCGCCCCCGGCAACCCGCAGCGGCGTCAGTACCATGAATCCGGCACGGCTATCGGTGCCGTTGCTGTGGGGGCGATTGTCCAGCAAAACCGTATGCGCTGCATCGAAGCGCCCGCGCACGTGCACGCGCCGCTCCGCCATCGCGCCACTCACCAGGCTGCGCCCGATCTCCAGCGGCGGCTGGGCGGCCAGCGCCTCGAGGCGCGCGGCCCGCGCCACTTTTTCGTGGGCCCGATTCAGCTGCCAGTTGCCCAAGGCACAGGTGACTGCAATCACCACCAGCGCGGCGATGGTGGGCAGCGGGCTCAGTGCGCGCCACAGTTTCACGTGCGGCCTCCCTGGCATTTCCCGAGGGCGTTGCCACGCGCGCCGATGCGATAATGGCGCTCTATCCCTAGCAGACCCCGCGCTTGCGGGCCCTCCATGCGCATCGTCATCCTCATCGCGTTCTTCCTCATCATCGGTAGCCTGGCCTCCGCCCTGTTCTTCATGATGCGCGACCGCGGCAGGACGCCAAACATGATGCGCTCGCTGATGTTCCGGGTCGGCTTCTCGGTGGCCCTGTTCGTCTTCATCCTGTTCTCGCACTGGATGGGATGGATACAGAGCACGGGCATCCGCATGACGCCCTGAAGCCGGCGCGGCCCGGCTGCGCCAGGTTCAAACCACAAAAAACAAGCGCCGCAGGCTGGCTACTTCCCCTGCGGCGCTTGTTTTTTGTTGTTCCTCGCGAAGGAGGAGAACCTCCTGCGCGATGCCGCCGGCGTGGCCGGCGGGCACTGCAATCGGGTGTCTTACAGCCAGTACACCACGATGTAGAGGAACAGCCACACCACGTCAACGAAGTGCCAGTACCAGGCGGCGCCTTCGAATGCGAAGTGATGGTCGGGCGTCAACTGGCCCTTGAGCACGCGCACCAGCACCACCGTCAGCATGATCGCGCCAAGCGTCACGTGGAAACCGTGGAAGCCGGTCAGCAGGAAGAAGGTGGAACCGTAGATGCCCGAGGTCAGCTTGAGGTTCAGCTCCGAATACGCGTGGTGGTATTCGTACACCTGGAAGCACATGAAGATCGCGCCCAGCAGGATGGTCAGCACCAGGCCCTGGATCAGCTGGCTGCGCTTGTTGGCGAGCAGCGCATGGTGCGCCCAGGTCAGCGTCACGCCGGACATCAGCAGCAAGGCGGTGTTGATCGTGGGGATCGGCCACGGGCCCATCGTCTGGAAGCTCTCCACGACACCGGCCGGTCCGAGGTTCGGCCATACGGCGGCGAAGTCGGGCCACAGGATCTTGTTGTTCAGGTCGCCGAGCCACGGCATGGCGATGTTGCGGGCGTAGAACAGCGCGCCGAAGAACGCCGCGAAGAACATCACCTCGGAGAAGATGAACCAGCCCATCGACCAGCGGAAGGACAGGTCAATGTTCTTGCCGTACTTGCCCGTCTCGGATTCGTTGATCGCCTCGCCGAACCAGCTCTTGAGCACGAACAGGAACCACAGCAGGCCCAGGCCGCACAGGTAAGGCCCCCAGCTCTGCCCGTTTACCCAGCCAGCAGCACCCCCAGCCGTCAGCAGCAAGCCAAAGCTAGCCGTGATCGGATGGCGCGAGGGGCCCGGTACGAAGTAGTACGGAGCGTTTGCGCGGTTCGCACTCATTCTTTTTTCTCCAGCTCAGAGTCTCTGATTCAGTAATCGTTATCCGCACATCCAGCCCTGACGAGGCCGGCGGCATGCTTTTGCCCTGCTTTTTTTACTTACTCCTGCCCTGCCCCGTGCTCTGTGCTGCGTGGCCTCACCCTACCACCACACGCACAACCGTGATCAGCACCGCGATCAGGATGGCTACCCCGATCAGGCCGGCAATGATCACATGGACCGGGTTGAGCTGTGCCATGTCGCGCTCATGCTCGCTGCCCTTGCGCAGGCCGATAAACGACCAGAACACCGCGCGCAGCGTCTGCGCAAATGACAGCTTGCGCTTGACCGCGTCCTTCATCTCATCCACGGCTTTTCCCCTGCAACCTGCCTCGCCTGCAAACTCAAATGCCCTTGCCCGCGCCTGCTGGCTGCGCGTCGAGCGGACCTTGCGGCGCTTGCGCCACCGGCGTCCCGATCTCGAAGAAGGTATAGGACAGCGTAATGTTTTTCACGTCTTTCGGCAGGTCCGGATCGATCACGAACACCACCGGCATCTCGCGTGCTTCCTTCGCCTTCAGCGTCTGTTCCTTGAAGCAGAAGCACTCGATCTTCTTGAAATACTGCGTGGCCAGCTTGGGCAGGTAGCTCGGGATGGCCTGCGCCGAGATATCGCGAGCCTGGCCATTCGCCACTTCGTAGACGATGGTGGTCATCTCGCCCGGGTGCACTTCCATGCTGCTCTTGACCGGACGGAAGGCAAAGGGCCCGCGCGCGTTGGAGTCGAACTCGACCGTGATCGTGCGGGTTTTGTCCACCTGCGTGTTCTTGACCTGGCCACCGTACAGGTCCCGCGTGGTCACCACGTTCAGGCCGGTGATCTCGCAGATCTTCTTGTACAGCGGCACCAGCGCATAGCCAAACGAGAACATCAACGCCACCACCACCAACAGCCGCAGCATCATCCCGCGGTTGAACTTCTTGTCGGTGGCATTGCTTGACTGCTGGTTCGCGCTCATCTCAATACCCTGCAGCTTCAGCCAAGAAAGATCATCTTGGCGAAGAAACCCAAAAAGAAAACCATCACGATCGAGAAAAGGATCAGGCCGAGACGACGATTGGAGGCCTTGCGGTCTGCCTGCGATGGACTTTTGTTTGGATCCTGCATAACACCTTGCTTGCGTGGCACGGAAGGACGGGCCCTGCCCATCCTTCCGTGCCTATTGCGGCTTGCCTGACTGCGGCTTACTTGACTTGCGGCGGCACTTCAAAGGTGTGGAACGGGGCCGGCGACGGCACGGTCCATTCCAGGCCCTCGGCACCATCCCAAGGCTTGTCCCCGGCTGCCTTGCCGCCACGGTAGGACGGCAGCACCACGAAGAAGAAGAAATACACCTGCATCAGGCCAAAGCCCAGTGCACCGATCGATGCAATCGCGTTGAAATCCGCGAACTGGGTCGGGTAGTCGGCATAGCGACGCGGCATGCCGGCCAGACCCAGGAAGTGCATCGGGAAGAAGGTGACGTTGAAGAAAATCATCGAGCCCCAGAAGTGGATCTGGCCGCGGGTTTCGTTGTACATGAAACCGCTCCACTTCGGACCCCAGTAGTAGAAGCCCGAGAACATCGCGAACAGCGAGCCCGCCACCAGCACGTAGTGGAAGTGGGCAACGATGAAGTAGGTGTCCTGCAGCTGGATGTCGATCGGGGCCACCGCCGGCATCAGGCCGGTGAAGCCACCGATGGTGAACACGAAGATGAAGCCGATCGCGAACAGCATCGGGGTCTCGAAGGTCATCGAGCCGCGCCACATGGTAGCGATCCAGTTGAAGATCTTCACAGCCGTCGGCACCGCGATCAGCATGGTGGCGTACATGAAGAACAGCTGGCCGGTCACGGGCATGCCGGTCGTGAACATGTGGTGAGCCCACACGATGAACGACAGGATGGCGATCGAAGCGGTCGCGTAGACCATCGAGCTATAGCCGAACAGGCGCTTGCGGGCGAAGGTCGGCACGACGTGCGAGACGATCCCGAACGCCGGCAAGATCATGATGTAGACCTCGGGGTGGCCGAAGAACCAGAAAATGTGCTGGTACATCACCGGATCGCCGCCGCCGGCAGCCGAGAAGAAGCTCGTGCCGAAGTGACGGTCGGTCAGCACCATGGTGATGGCGCCAGCCAGCACCGGCATCACGGCGATCAGCAGGTAGGCGGTGATCAGCCAGGTCCAGCAGAACATCGGCATCTTCATCAGCGTCATGCCGGGTGCGCGCATATTGAGCACCGTGACGATGATGTTGATCGAGCCCATGATCGACGACGCGCCCATGATGTGCATGGCGAAAATCGCCATGTCCATGCCGGGGCCCATCTGCACCGACAGCGGCGCGTACAGGGTCCAGCCGGCGGCGGTGGCGCCACCCGGTGCGAAGAACGACAGCACCAGCAGCAGCGCTGCCGGGGGCATCAGCCAGAAGCTGAAGTTGTTCATCCGCGCGAACGCCATGTCGGATGCGCCGATCTGCAGCGGGATCATCCAGTTGGCGAAGCCGACGAAGGCCGGCATGATCGCGCCGAACACCATGATCAGGCCGTGCATGGTGGTGAACTGGTTGAACAGTTCCGGGCGGAAGAACTGCAAGCCCGGCTCGAACAGCTCGAGACGGATCAGCAGTGCCAGCGCGCCGCCAGACAGCAGCATGGTGAACGAGAACAGCAGGTACAGCGTACCGATGTCCTTGTGGTTGGTGGCAAACAGCCAACGGCGCCAGCCATGCGGTTGATCGTGGTGATCGTCATGCGCGTGGTCGTGCGGGTGGGCGAGCGCGTCCGGGGTAGCAGTACTCATCGCGAAAACTCCTGAAATCCTGTTCAACCTGCGGCGCGGTCGCCCGCGGCGCTGGCCTGCTTGGCAGCGGGCTTGTCTTCCGTCTTGGGCGCGGCGTCGCCGCTCGCGCCAGGTGCGCCGCCGCCTTCGCGGAACTTGCCGGCACGCGCATTCACGAAATCGCTCGGTTGAATCACTTCACCCGTCTTGTTACCCCAGTTGTTGCGGGTGTAGGTCATGACGGCAGCGAGCTCGGTATCGGAGAGGTGCTTCCACACCGGCATGGCACCCTTGCCTTCCAGCAGGATATGCATCTGGCCGGCATCCGGGCCGTTGACGATCTTGGAGCCGTCGAGAGCCGGGAAGGCGCCGCCGCCCTTGCCGTTAGGCTGGTGGCAGACCGCGCAGTTGGCGGTGTAGACCTTCTCGCCACGGGCCTTGAGCTCGTCCAGGGTCCAGGTCTTGTTGGGATCGTCCGCCTTGGCGGCGAGCTCCTTCTTCTTGCCGTCGACCCACTTGGCGTAGTCGGCGTCGGAGACGACGCGCACGACGATCGGCATGAAGGCGTGTTCCTTGCCGCACAGCTCGGCGCACTGGCCACGGTACACGCCAACCTTCTCGGCCTTGAACCAGGTGTCGCGCACGAAGCCGGGGATGGCATCCTGCTTGACGCCGAAGGCCGGGATCATCCAGGCATGGATGACGTCATTGGCCGTCAGCACCATGCGGACCTTCTTGTTCACGGGCACCACCATCTCGTTGTCCACCTCCATCAGGTAGGTGTTCGACTTGGGGGCCTCGTTGTTGATCTGCTCGCGCGGGGTGGTCAGGGTGGACACGAAGGAAATCCCCTCGCCGTCGCCCTTCAGGTAGTCGTAGCCCCACTTCCACTGGTAGCCAGTGGCCTTGATGGTGATGTCGGCGTTGGTGGTGTCCTTCATCGCCACGACCGTCTTGGTGGCGGGCAGGGCCATGCCGATGACGATCAGGAAGGGGATGATGGTCCAGATCACCTCGACGGTGATGCTTTCGTGGAAGGAGGCCGACTTCGCGCCCTTGGACTTGCGGTGCGTGAACACGGAGTAGAACATCACCGCGAACACGCCGATGAAGATCACGGTGCACATGATCAGCATCATCCAGTTCAGCCAGTGAATCTGCTCGGCGATCTTGGTGACCGGCTCGGTCAGATTGAGCTGTCGCACGGCGGGGCCACCTGGCATGTCTTCCACTGCCAGGGCTGCATGGCTGATGAGCAGGGACGCCCCCACCAGACACGCTGCGGATGCCTTCTTCCACATTTTCATTTGTTATCTACCCAATTTACAGATTCAAATCTGTGACTCGCCGGCCCCCGCCGCCTCTCAGAGGCAGCGCAAAGCCGATGCGAGCTCCTGCGCGAACTTTCGCCGCTTGTACGGGTCCAGAAAACACCCCACCCGCACAGCGCTCTTGCCCGAGCGCAGCAACACCAGCGCCCGTAATGATTCACCCGGTTCAACCCGCACCCAGAGCGGGTTGAATTCATGCCGTGTCAGCTGCCCTGCACTGACCGAAACCACTACCAGCCTGCCGTCGACGAGGCTGACGCGCTCGTAGTCCGACGCATGCCGCCCGTGCACCAGCAGGGCAATGCCCAGCCCCAGCAGTTCCAGCCCGGCAAAGGGAAGCACGAGCCATGACCCTCGCCACGCGAAGAACAAAGCGATGGCGAGCGAAACACTGACGATGGAGAGGTAAAACCAGCCAACCTGGCGCGGAGACAGCGAACAATTCCGCTTCATCAGCCAGTCTTTGTCCGGCGGGCCAAATCCGTCGGAACTGCCGCCGGATTTGCCTTGCGCCGTCTGGAGTGCGATACCCAAGTCTTGCATCGCCAACCTTGCATCGCCAACTACTCTGCGCTGGATGCACGCCTGGACGATTGCGCCTGGGACGCACCATTGAAGTGCGATTTCGGGCAAATTGTGCCAGGGAGACCACTGCGACAAACTGGCGCATTATAGGGCGCTTCGCCTACTCGGACAAGGCCGCTACTTGACCAAGGGGCTAGCGCGCGACAAGTTTTTGTGCATCAGTACGGTGCTCGCCATCGGCAGCTTGACTGCGCCGCCGATGCGTGCAGCAGCGCCGCGGACGTTACTTGCGCTGCCGCGCGCGCCCGATCTTGTCGAGCGGAACCACGGCGTGGCCGAGCTCATCGACAGCCTGCTTGCCGCGCGGCGCCAGCTTCCAGGCATGGCCGTAGACGATCTCGAACGTAAGCGGGATCAGCCCCTCGGCGTTGCGCTGGCGCTCCAGCGCGGCCAGCAGCGCTGCATGCCAGCGGCGCCCACGCAGCCCTCCCCGGCTCGCGCCAGCCGGCAGGCGCAGCCCGCCGAAGGCCTGCACTTCGCGCAGCAGGGTCCGCGGCGACTCATAAGTGATTGTCAGGGTCTCCATGTCCATCACGGGCGTGGACCAGCCGCTGTGCACCAGCATGTCCCCGATATCGTGCATGTCGACAAAGCGCAGCGTGTGGGTGTCACCATCGACTTCGGCAAAGGCGGCGCGCAATTGCGCCAGCGTGTCGGGCCCGAACAGCGAGAACAGGACCAGGCCTTCGTCGCGGGTGACCCGGTGCCACTCCGGGAAGACCCGGTGCGGCTCGGGGTGCCAGTGCAGCGCCAGGTTGGACCACAACAGGTCGAAGCTGGCCGGGGCGAAGGGCAATGTGGCAAGATCGCCCTGTACCAGGTCAAAGGTCGGGCGCTTGCCAAGCAGGCGCCCCAGCCACCCGGCCTGGCGCTGGGGATCGCGCTGGGCAGCCTCGCGCAGCATGGCGCCGGAAATATCCATCCCGGCGATCTGCGCATCCGGGTACTGGGCGCGCAGCGCGGCCAGGCCGCGCCCGTGGCCGCAGCCGATATCGAGCGCGCGCGCCGGCGCCAGCCGGATCATCTGCATGCGCTCCTGCATGCGCTGGCCGATCTCGCCCAGCAGGAAGTCCAGTTGGCTGAATCCGGCGCTGCGCCGGTCGAAGGCGAGGCGGGTCAGCCGCGTGGGCGGCAAATAGGCATCGGGGGAGTCGGCGTCATGCAGGGACACGGTCAAACCAGGCAGCAAGGAACTAAGAATGAGGATGACGGCCGGCGCGAGGCGGCGGCCGGGCATGCGGTGCGCGCGCCAGCGGGCGCCGCAACAGGATCGCAAGTATACGCGCCCACCGCCAGGCCTGCCGCCGACGGCTCCGGCGTGCCCCATGCGGCGGTTGCCTCCGTGCCGTGCCGCCTGGCGCGCCCGGGCGAAGGCGTCCTGCGCCATCATGCGCGGCGCTTGCTGCGCACGCTCCTGC
The DNA here is from genome assembly GCF_054515855.1 of Cupriavidus sp. PET2-C1. Classification (NCBI taxonomy): domain Bacteria; kingdom Pseudomonadati; phylum Pseudomonadota; class Betaproteobacteria; order Burkholderiales; family Burkholderiaceae; genus Cupriavidus; species Cupriavidus sp. PET2-C1. Next base: position 450,998 of record NZ_CM137259.1, on the reverse strand, counting down.
CTGCGGCCTGCGCACTTTGCGGCACGGTGCAGGACGAAACCGTCTGCGCAGGTTGCGCGCAAGAGTTGCTGACGCCGCTGCCGCGTTGCCGCTGCTGCGCCCTGCCGCTCGGGCGCACTGCCAGGCCAGGCGCGGCCTGGCTCTGTGCCCAGTGCCGCTACGAGCCGCCGCCGTTCGACGACGCGCTGGTGCTGGGCGACTACGCCAGCCCGCAGGACGGCTTGGTGCTGGCCTTGAAGTTCGGCGGCGTGCTGCCGCTGGCGGACTGGCTTGCGGGCGAGCTGGCACGCCGCTGGCATGCCGACGAGTCCGGCAGACCCGGCCTGGCCCTGCCCGATGTGCTGGCGCCGATCCCGCTGTCCGCGCAGCGCCTTGCCGAGCGCGGCTTCAACCAGTCCTGGGAAATCGCCCGGCCTCTGGCACGCCGGCTGGGCGTGCGCGCCGCGCCGACGCTGCTGGCGAGGCTGCGCGATACGCCGGCCCAAGCCACGCTGGACCTGCCCGCGCGGCAGGCCAACCTGCAGGATGCCTTCGGCCTCGGGTCCGGGCATGACGTTGCGGGCCAGCATGTCGGCCTGGTCGACGATGTGATGACCAGCGGCGCCACCTTGGGCGAAGCGGCGCGGCTCCTGAAAGCCAACGGCGCGGCGCGCGTGACGCTGGTGGTCGCCTTGCGCACGCCGTAGCGCAGCCCATGGGCCTGGCGTGACAGCCGGCCCCCGGCAGGGTAAGCTGCCCAGCGTTTCACGGCTGCGGCGCCCCTGGCCCGCCCCTCCCCATGTTCAATGTCGTCCTGGTCGAACCCGAGATCCCGCCGAACACCGGCAATGTGATACGGCTGTGCGCCAACACCGGTGCGCGCCTGCACCTTGTCAAGCCGCTTGGCTTTCCGCTGGAAGACGCGCGCATGCGCCGCGCCGGCCTGGATTATCACGAGTACGCCAGCATGCGCGTGCACGAGAACTGGGACGCGCTGATGGAAAGCGAGCGGCCCGACCCAGCCCGCATGTTCGCGCTGACCACCCATGGCTCGACGCCCTTCGGCCAGGTCAGCTTCCAGCCCGGGGACTGGTTTGTGTTCGGCTCGGAAACGCGCGGGCTGGCGCCGGAGCGGCGCGAATGGTTTCCCACCGCGCAGCGCATCCGGCTGCCGATGCGGCCGGACAACCGCAGCCTCAACCTCTCCAATACCGTCGCGGTCGTGGTGTTCGAAGCCTGGCGCCAGAACGGCTTTGCCGGCGGGGCCTGAGGCCGCCGCTGGCGCACTTCCCGCACTTCCTTATTCCGGCTGCACGCCCGCCACGCGGATCACCTTGTCCCAGCGCACCTTCTCGCTCGCCATGGTCTGGCGCAGCGATTGCGGCGCGGTGCCGGCCGGCACGAAATACTGGGCGCGCATCTTGGCGCGCACGTCCTCGCTGCCGATGATGGCCACCAGCTCGCGATAGAGCCGATCGATCACCGGCGCGGGCGTGCCCGCCGGGGCCAGCACCGCTTGCCATGAGATCGCCTCGAAGCCGGGATAGCCGGATTCCGCCACGGTTGGCACCGCGGGCAGCAGGCTGGTGCGCCCGCTGGTGGTGACCGCGATGATGCGCAGCTTGCCGGCGGTCACCAGCGGCATGGCGATGGCCGGCACCATGAAACCGGCCTGCACCTGGCCGCCGACCATGGCGGTGGTGATCTGCGCAAACCCCGGATAAGGGATGTGCTGCAGGTCGATGCCGGCGGCCGCCTTGAGCTGCTCCATGGCCAGGTGGGCAGCGCTGCCGTTGCCTACCGACCCGTAGTTCAGCACACCCGGCCGGGAACGGGCGAGGGCCACGAACTCCCGCACGTCATGCACCGGCAGGCGGGCATCCACCACCAGCACATTGGGCGAAGTTGCCACCAGCGACACGGGGGCGAGCTGGCGCACCGGGTCGTAGCCGAGATGGCGCGACAGGGTGGGCGCGGTGACCAGCGGCCCATTGATCGTGAGCAGCAAGGTATAGCCGTCTGGAGCGGCCCTGGCCACCATGCCGGTACCGATATTGCCGCCGGCGCCCGGGCGGTTCTCCACCACGACCGCTTGTCCGAGCGCTGCGGCCAGCTTCTCGGTCAGCAGGCGCGCGATCAGGTCGGGCGAGGATCCGGCCGGGAACGGCACCACCATGCGGACCGGCTTTACCGGCCAGGGCTGGGCGGACGCGGGCACAGCCAGCGCCGTGCCGGCCACGCCGGGCATGGCACAGGCGGCAAGGGCTTTCAGGATGCGGCGGCGATCTTCCATCGCGCGCTCACTCATCGCGCGCGTCGCGCTGGAGCAGCCGCGCCACCGCATCGGCGGCAGGCAGCCCCTCGAAAAGCACGGCGCATACCGCGCGCGTGATCGGCATCTCGACGCCCTTGGCCGCAGCCAGCGCCGCCACGGCCTGCGCACAGCGCACGCCTTCGGCAACGTGGCCCAACTCGGCCAGGATCTGCGCCAGCGTCTTGCCCTCGGCCAGTTGCTGGCCGACCTTGCGATTGCGCGAGAGATCGCCCGTGGCGGTCAGGATCAGGTCGCCCATGCCCGCCAGGCCCATGAAGGTTTCGATGCGTCCGCCCAGCGCCATGCCGAGCCGGGTCATCTCGGCCAGGCCGCGCGTTACCAGCGCGGCGCGCGCGTTCAGGCCCAGGCCCAGGCCATCGCTGGCGCCGGTGGCAATCGCCAGCACGTTCTTGACCGCGCCCCCCACCTCGGCGCCGACCAGGTCGTCGCTGCCGTAGATGCGCATGGCATGGTGATGGAACGCCTGCTGAGCGAACTCGGAGAGTGCCGGCGAGGTGCCCGCCACGGTCAGCGCGCAGGGCAGGCCCAGCGCCACTTCACGGGCAAAACTAGGGCCGGTCAGCACGCCGTAGCTGGTGTCGGCGAGACGGCCGGCGGCGGTGAGTTCTTCGCGCACCATCTGGTGCGGCAACGCATTGGTGCCGGCTTCGAAGCCCTTGCACAGCCAGAGCATGCGCAAGCCCCCGGCCTGGCTCGCGGCCAGCCTGCGCGTCATTTCGCGCAGGCCCGAAACTGGCGTGGCGACGATCACCAGGCCATCGGGCTCGATATCGGCATGCGCCGCGGCCCGCTCGAAATCGGGTTCCACCACGAGCCGCCCGGACAGCGGCACGCCCGGCAGGTAGGTAGCATTGACGCGGTCGGCGCCGATCGCGGCCAGCTGGGCGGCATCTCGCCCCCACAGCACCACATCGTGGGCCGCGGCGGCATGGCTGGCGAGCGCGGTGCCCCAGGCACCTGCACCGAAGACAGTGATTTTCATGACGGTTTGCCTCGCTTGTTCGGCCTCGAAACCTTAAGCCTTGCGCGCCACGAATGACGCGAACCGGAAAGACAAAACGGGGCCGAAGCCCCGTCTTTGCGACATCCTGCAGCAGGATCAGTGACGAGCCTGGCTGCCGTCGGGCATCACGATGCCGCTGTTGCCACCTTGCGCGGTTTCCGCTTCTTCCATCGCGGCCTGCAGGCGCTGTTCGTACAGGGCCTGGAAGTTGATTTCCGACAGATGAATGGCCTGGAAGCCGGCGCGGGTGATCACGTCGGCGATATTGCTACGCAGGTACGGGTAGAGAATGGTCGGGCAGGCAATGCCCAGCAGCGGGTCAAGCTGCTCCACCGGCACGTTGCGGATATCGAAGATGCCGGCCTGGTGGGCTTCCACCAGGAAGGCAACCTTGTCCTGCACCTTGGTGGTCACGGTACCGGTCACCACGACTTCGAAGATGCCTTCCTGGAGCTGCGAGGCACCCACGTTCACCTGCACTTCCACGGCCGGCGCTTCGGTCTCGAGGAAGATGCCGGGCGAATTCGGCTGCTCAAGCGACATGTCCTTCAGGTACACGCGCTGGATGTTGAAGAACGGCTGGTCTTCCTGCTGATTGTTCTGCTGGTCGCTCATGAAAGGCTTCCGGAAAAATGGGCGTTGGGGGCCAGGCGTGCGGGACATTGGCACCCCGGGCGGGATTGGCCCAGGGTCACGGCCCGGGTCGGCACCCGGTTGGAAAACGTATATGGTACATGACGCGGGTGGCGAATTCACCCGCAGCGAGGCAGGCGGCGCGTCAGGCTGCCAGCAGCGGCACCAGTCCACCCTGGCGATCGAGCGCCGAAAGGTCGTCGAAGCCACCGACATGGGTCTCGTCGATGTAGATCTGCGGCACGGTGCGGCGACCGGTGCGGCTCATCATTTCCTCGCGCTTGCCGGGCTCGCGGTCGATCAGGATCTTCTCGATCGCCTCCACGCCCTTGGCCTTCAGAAGGCGCTCGGCCATCTGGCAATACGGACAAACTACCGTGCTGTACATTACAACGCGGGCCATGCGCATCTCCTTGAAAAACGGAATCCGGAGGTTGGTCGGGTGCTCGCAAGCCGGGGCAGCGGCGGCAACGGAGGGCGTGCCCCCGGCGCCGCTTGCCTGCGCCGCTTACTTGACGACGGGCAGACCGGCTTGCTGCCAGGCGGCAAGGCCGCCTTCGAGCGAATAGATCTCACTGTAACCGGCTTCCTTCAGGGCTGCTTGACCCTTGCCCGAGCGCTGGCCGGTCTGGCACACGACGATGATGGGGACGGACTTGTCCTTTGCAAGGCTGGCGGCACGGCTTGCCAGGTCGGAAAGTGGCGCACTCTTGGCTTGCGGCAGGTGACCCTTGGCGTATTCGGTGGCTTCCCGGATATCCACGACCACGGCATTGCGCTTGTTGATCAGCTGGGTAGCGGCGGCCGGGTTGACGGTCTTGCCGGAGGTTCCGCGCGAGATGGCGGGCCACGCCAGCAGGCCGCCCGACACGACGGCGAGGGCGATCAAGGCAAGGTTGTTGTAGTCGGCGAAGAAATTCACGTTGGCATTCCGGTGGGTTGAGTCGGCGGCATTATAAAATAGACGGTTTGGCGCCCGCGACCCGCTATTGTCTCCTAGTTGACACATGTGCGGCGGTATGTGGCAGGGCGCACACAGGTTTCTCACGCTTTGGAAGCAGCATGTACAAACTCGTTCTCATCCGCCACGGCGAATCCACGTGGAATCTCGAAAACCGCTTCACCGGCTGGGTCGACGTCGACCTCACCGACACCGGCGTGGCCCAGGCCAAGCTGGGCGGCAAGCTGCTGCGCGAGGCAGGGCTGGCCTTCGATGTAGCGTACACCTCGGTGCTCAAGCGTGCCATCCGCACGCTGTGGCACGTGCAGGACGAAATGGACCTGATGTGGATTCCGGTCCGGAACGAATGGCGCCTGAACGAGCGCCACTATGGCGCGCTGTCCGGCCTGAACAAGGCCGAAACCGCCGCCAAGTTCGGCAACGAGCAGGTGCTGGTATGGCGCCGCAGCTACGACACCCCGCCGCCGGCGCTCGAAGCGGACGATCCGCGTGCGGCTTACGACGATCCGCGCTACGCGCAAGTGCCGCGCGAGCAGATTCCGCTGACCGAATGCCTGAAGGACACGGTCGAGCGCGTGCTGCCGCTATGGAACGAATCCATCGCCCCCGACATCAAAGCGGGGAAGCGCGTGGTAATCGCCGCCCATGGCAACAGCATCCGCGCGCTGGTGAAATACCTGGACCAGATCTCGGATGACGACATCGTTGGCATCAACATCCCCAATGGCACCCCGCTCGTGTACGAGCTGGACGCCGACCTGCGCCCGCTGCGTCATTACTACCTGGGCGACCAGGAAGCGATCGCAGCCTCCCTGGCCGCCGTGGCGAACCAAGGCAAGGCAAAGTGAGGCCCAGGCCGGGCGCGCGCCGCGAGGCTCGCCCGGCCGCCTCAGGCAGTGGACCAGACCTTTTTTGCTGCTCCCTCTTATACTGTCGGACAAATCCGGCCGGCGCGATGCGCCAGGCCGGCTCCGACACAGCACAATCCTCACACGTTCAGGCAGCCCTCATGCGTAAGACGCTCAAGAACATCAGTCTTGTTACTGCCGGACTCGTTGCCGGCGTGCTCGCTACGCTGCAACTATCGGCCACGGCGCAGAATTCGCCGGGGCCGCTGCCGCTGGAGCAGTTGCGCTTGATGGCCGACATCTTCGGCCAGATCAAGCGCGAATATGTCGAGCCGGTGGATGACAAGAAGCTGCTGACCGAAGCCATCAAAGGCATGGTCGCCAGCCTGGATCCGCATTCGGCCTATCTGGACGAGAAGGACTTCAAGGAACTGCAGGAAGGCACGCGCGGACGCTTCGCCGGCCTGGGGATCGAAATCTCGCAGGAAGAAGGGCTGGTCAAGGTGATCAACCCGATCGAAGACACCCCCGCCTTCCGCGCCGGCATCCAGCCCGGCGACCTGATCACCCGCATCGACGACAAGCCCGTGCGCGGCCTGCCGCTGGAGCAGGCAGTCAAGCGCATGCGCGGCGAGCCGGGCACCAAGGTCACGCTGACCATCTACCGCAAGAGCGACGAGCGCACCTTCCCGGTGTCGATCACGCGCGCGGAGATCCGCGTGCAGTCGGTCAAGGCCAAGCTGATCGACAATGACCGCCTCGCCTGGGTCCGCCTGACCAGCTTCCAGGAACGCACGGTGGCCGACCTGGGCAAGAAACTGGACGAACTGGCCCAGAAGAACCCCAACCTGAAGGGCGTGATCCTGGACCTGCGCAACAACGGCGGCGGCGTGCTGCAAGGCGCGGTCGGCGTGGCGGCAGCCTTCCTGCCCGACGACGTGACCGTGGTCTCGACCAATGGCCAGGTGCCCGATGCCAAGCGCGTCTACAAGACCACGTTCAACAACTACCGGCTGTCCTCGCTCGAGGACGATCCGCTCAAGGACCTGCCGGCGCTGTATAAAAAGCTCCCGATGGTGGTGTTGACCAACGCCTACTCGGCGTCGGCCTCCGAAATCGTTGCCGGCGCGCTGCAAGACCACAAGCGCGCGCTGATCATGGGCAAGACCACGTTCGGCAAGGGCTCGGTGCAGACCGTGCGCCCGCTCACCAACGACACCGGCATCAAGCTGACCATCGCGTACTACTACACGCCGACGGGCAAGTCGATCCAGGCCAAGGGCATCCGCCCGGACATCCCGGTCGACCAGAACCCGGAAGGCGATCCTGACGACGCGCTGATCACCCGCGAGATCGACACCGAGCGCCACCTGCACAACAAGCAGGAATCGGAAGAGCCCGAGATGAACGAGCGCGAGCAGCGCCGCGTCGAGGAACTGCGCCGCCTCGAGGAAGAAAACGCCAAGAAGACGCCGGAAGAGCGCGACAAGGAACGCAAGAAGAAGCCGATCGAGTTCGGCTCGGCCGAGGACTTCATGCTGCAGCAAGCCATTGCCCAGCTCGAAGGCCAGCCGGTCAAGCGCTCCAAGTCCAAGCTCGAAGCCGTGGCCACGTCGGACAAGCCGGCCAAGCCTGCGGCAGCCAAGGCGGCTACCCCGGCCAAGCCGGCCACCAAGGCACCAGCCGGCGCGCCGCCGGCCAGCGCCCCGATGGGCACGCCGCTGGGCACGCCGACCGGCAAGGCACCCTGAAATCCTGATGAATAACAGCGGCCCTGCGGGGCCGCTTTTGCATTGCACGCCATGAACGACGATCAACTGCTGCGCTATTCGCGGCATATCCTGCTCGACGAACTCGGCATCGAGGGCCAGAGCCGGTTGCTCGCCAGCCACGCGCTGGTGATCGGCGCGGGCGGCCTGGGCGCTGCCGCCCTGCCCTACCTGGCCTCGGCCGGCGTGGGCACCATCACCGTGGTCGATGACGACGTGGTCGACCTGACCAACCTGCAGCGCCAGGTGATCCACACCACCGCCAATGTCGGACGCCCCAAGGTGGAATCGGCGCGGGAGGGCATGCTGCGCATCAACCCGGGCATCAACGTGCGCCTGGTGCAAGCGCGCGTAGGCGCTGCGGAGTTAGCGCGCCTGGTAGCCGATGCCGACGTGGTGCTCGATTGCTGCGACAACTTCGACACGCGCCAGGCCGTCAACCGCGCCTGCGTGCAGCACCGCGTGCCCCTGGTGTCCGGCGCGGCCCTGCGCTTCGACGGGCAGATCAGCGTGTTCGACCGCCGCCAGCCAGGCGCGCCCTGCTATGCCTGCCTGTTCCCGCCCTCGCAGCCGGCGCAGGAAGTGGCTTGCGCCACCATGGGCGTGTTCGCGCCGCTGGTGGGAATGGTGGGCACGGTGCAGGCGGCCGAGGCCCTCAAGCTGCTGATGGGCGTCGGCACCACCCTGGCCGGCCGCCTGTTGATGGTCGATGCGCTTGGCATGGAATGGACCACGATGCGCCTCGCGCGCGCGGCCGATTGCGAAGTCTGCGGTGGCGCGCACGCGCAAGCCGCCCCCTAGGCGGCCTGCGCGCGTTCAGGCGCGGGTGCGCTCACGCAGGAAAGCCAGCACCGCAGCACGCTCGCCGCGGAACACGATCCTGGCCTCGCGCTGTTCGCGTTGGTAGGCGTACATCGGGTCGTAGTATTGCTGCAGCAGCAAGGCGATCCAGCCCAGATGCAGGTCGGTCTCGCCCGTTTCCTCCTGCCGCGCCAGCGCCTGGTCCAGCAAGGCCGAGAGCCGCTCGTAGCGCGTCCCGCCGAGCCGCTTGGCAATGGCCGCCATGGCATCGCGCAGGCGCGCCGCGTAAGCGGCGAAACCCGCCTGCTCACCCAGCGCCGCCATGAACTCCGCCGACAGGCCGAGCACGTAGTCTTCCAGCACGCGGTGCACGCGCGCCTCGAAGGATTCCTCCAGCCAGACCAGCGGCGCTAGCTGAATCGCCTGGTAGAAGGCCTGCGGCAGGTTGCGCGCGCCGATGAAGCGCCCCTCGTCCTCGACCACCAGCGCCGGCAGCCCGGCCGCGCGATGGCGCAGCAGCGAAATCGCCAGGCCATTCTCGAAATCGATTTGCGTGGGCTGCGCTACCGTGCGCCGGCCAAAGCTGGACCCGCGGTGCCGAGCCAGGCCCTCCAGGTCGATAGCGGCGTCCCGGCTGCCGCTCGGGCCCGTGACCAGGTCGGCGATCAGCTCGGTGATCAGCTCAGTCTTGCCGCTCCCGGTCATGCCGCCCAGCACCAGCAGGCTGCATTCAGCGGCGGCCGCATCGAGCGTCTCGATCAGAAAGCTGCGCATCGCCTTGTAGCCGCCCGTCACACGCGGATAAGCGATACCGGCGTCCTCGCGCAGCCATTGCTGCACGATCTGCGAGCGCAGGCCGCCGCGGAAGCAATACAGGTAGCCGTCGGGATGCGCCCGCGCAAACGCCGCCCAGCCCGCGGTTCGCGCCGCGCGGATTTCGCCGGTCACCAACTGGTGGCCTAGCGCGAGCGCGGCCTGCGGCCCTTGCTCCTCATAACACAAGCCAACCTGGTGCCGCTCGGCATCGTCCATCAGCGGCAAGTTGACCGCGCCTGGAAACGCGCCGCGCGCGAACTCCACCGGCGCGCGCGCATCGAGCAGTGGCGCACCGGACACAAAGAGCTGGCGAAAGTCGGCCGTATCCTCGCGCATCAGATCACCTCGACGGCATACCGGCCCTGCTCGACGAACTCGCCGACCGGCGCCAGTGCCAGGCCAAACTCCGCGCAGGCGGCATGGAAACCGGCCTCGCCAGCAGGCTCGACCGCCACCAGCAAGCCTCCGCTGGTCTGCGGATCGCACAGCAAGGCGCGCTGCACCTCGCTCAACGCGCCACCCTGGTTGCCGATCCCCGCGCCAATTCGCGCGCCGTAGCTATCGAAGTTGCGCTGGGTGCCGCCGGGCACGCAACCGGCCTCGACGTAGCGCAGCACTTCCGGCAGCAACGGCACGGCGGCGTGGTCAAGACGCGCGGTGAGGCGGCTGCCGTCTGCCATCTCGACAAGGTGCCCGAGCAGGCCAAAGCCCGTGACATCCGTCATGGCCCGCACACCGGCCAGCTTGCCGAAGCGACTGCCGGGACGATTGAGCACGCACATCCAGTCGCGCGCCAGGTGGATATCCTCGGCGCGCAGCTTGCCCTGCTTCTCGGCGGTGGTCAGCACGCCGATGCCCAGCGGCTTGGTCAGGTACAGCCGGCAGCCGGCGGTCGCGGTGTCGTTGCGTTTCAGGTGCGCGCGGTCGACCACGCCAGTCACCGCAAGCCCGAAGATGGGCTCCGGAGCATCGATGGAATGCCCGCCGGCAAGCGGGATGCCCGCTTCCTCGCAGGCGCGGCGCCCGCCTGCCACCACCTCGCGCGCCACCTCGGGCGGCAGCAGCTTGACCGGCCAGCCGAGGATGGCGATGGCCAGCAGCGGATCGCCCCCCATGGCGTAGATATCGCTGATGGCGTTGGTGGCGGCGATGCGTCCGAAGTCGAACGGGTCATCGACGATCGGCATGAAGAAATCGGTGGTGGAGACCACGCCACGGCCCTCCTCCAGCCCATCCAGCGCATAAACCGCCGCATCGTCGCGCGAGGCATTGCCGACCCACAGGCGCGGATCGAGATGCTGGTTGCCGCTGCCGGCAAGGATCACGTCGAGCACCTGCGGCGAAATCTTGCATCCGCAGCCGGCACCATGGCTGTACTGCGTCAGGCGGATCGGGTCTGCCATGATGCTGGCTCCTGTCGTTTGGTTTGGTTTGGCGTGGTGTGGTGCGATGACGATTCCGCTCCCTTCTCCGCAGCATAGGCGTATCGCGCTCAAGCTGGCGCAAGCACCGGCCCTGGCAAGGGCGGTCAGGCTGGGGGAAGAATGGGAATCTGAATGATAAGGGTTACCGCCTGGATGCGGGCGGAACCGGCAGCACCGAGTGGCGCCGCGCGGTTGCGGCCACTGGGTTCTTGCGAACTTGCGGCCGGCTGCTGGGCGGATTATTGCTCGCCCGGCTCCATCTGCGATTGCAGATAGTTCGGCAGGCCAACCTTGTCGATCAGGTCGAGCTGCGTCTCGAGGAATTCGATGTGCTCTTCGGTATCGGTCAGGATCTCGACCAGGATCTCGCGGCTGACGTAGTCGCCCACCGATTCGCAATACGTAATGCCTTCCTTGACGGTGGCATGCGCGCCTTGCTCGAGCTTCAGGTCGCACTTGAGCATTTCCGGGGTGTCTTCGCCCAGCAGCAACTTGTTGAGGTCCTGCAGATTGGGCAGGCCGTCAAGCATCAGGATGCGATCGATCAGGCGATCGGCATGCTTCATCTCGCCAATGGATTCCTTGTACTCGATATCGCCGAGCTTCTTCAGGCCCCAGTGGCGGTACATGCGAGCGTGCAGGAAGTATTGGTTGATCGCGGTCAGCTCGTTCTTCAGCTGCGCGTTCAGATGCTGGATGACCTTCTTGTCACCTTTCATTGGAGGCTCCTTGTTGCAACGGGCCCCCGCAAAAACGCGAAGCGGCGCAAAGCGCGCCGCAGGCAGTCAAAACAAGCGAATACGCGCCGCAACCTGAAAGTTGCGGGCGAGTTTAAGCAACCAGCTCAGTGCGCTGGTCGTTCGCGACTGCCGGGTCCCGAGTGTCCATTATGGCACGTGGGCCCGACGACGAACAGGAAGAAATGGGCACGACCTGGATGGTGGAGACCTTGACGTTGCGTACCGCCGCGACGCCTTCGCAAAGCACCTGTTGGGCGCATTCGCGGCAGCGGCCACAACAGGTGCCAACACCCAGCGTTTCAGCCAGCTCGTCGAGCGTGGACACGCCTAGATGCGCAGCACCATGAATTTCTCGGTCGGTAACCTGATTGCAGATGCAAACGTACACAAATCCCTCCTTGGGAGAGGGGTGACACCGGCATGTCACCCGCGATGTACGCCAGAATATCAGAGATCGAAAATGATAACAATTCCCATTAAGCTACAAAGGGTACATGCCAAGAACGCGGCACTTAACCCGGAGATTGCAGAGACAGGGAACGTCACAACCGGCAGAAAAGAGACCTGGAGGCCATCTGCCGGCGTTGGATTTTCGTAAAAACCTTAACGCAGTCAGGGTTGTCAGAGCAGTTTCAGCGCGCAGGCGAGCTCCTCCGGCTCGTAAGCGCTCAGCACCTGCTCCACCAGCCGCTCCAGCCTTTCGCAGTCGGCATGCAGGACTTCCTGCTTGACCCGCAGCAACTGCGAGGGATGCATCGAGAACTCGCGCAGCCCCATGCCCAGCAGCAGGCGCGTCATGGCGGGATCCCCGGCCATCTCCCCACACACCGCCACCGGCACGCCAGCGCGGTTGGCCTCGCGGATGGTGCGGGCGATCAGTTGCAGCACCGCCGGGTGCAGCGGGTCGTAGAGATGCGCGACGGCATTGTCGGCACGGTCGATGGCCAGCGTGTACTGGATCAGGTCATTGGTGCCGATGGAGAGAAAATCCATGCGCCGCAGGAACAGCGGCAGCATCAGCACGGCGGCCGGGATCTCGATCATCGCCCCGACCTTGATGTTGGGGTCGAACGCCTGGCCGCGCGCGTCGAGCTGGCGCTTGGCCTGCGCGATCAGGTCCAGGGTCTGGTCGATCTCGCGGGCATGGGCCAGCATCGGGATCAGGAGCCGCACCGGGCCAAAGGCCGAAGCACGCAGCAGCGCGCGCAACTGGGTCAGGAACATGGCCGGCTCGGACAGCGACCAGCGGATCGCGCGCAAGCCCAGCGCCGGATTGAGGGCCGTCTCGAAATCGTCGCCGCGGCCATCCCGGCCGTCGCGGCCATCCAGTGGCTTGTCGGCGCCGATGTCGATGGTGCGGATCGTGACCGGCAGGCCGTGCATGGCGTCCACGGCGCCGCGGTACGCCTCGAATTGCTCCTCCTCGTCGGGCAGCTCGCCGCGCCGGTTCATGAACAGGAATTCGGAGCGGAACAGGCCCACGCCAACCGCGCCCGCGGTCAGCGCCGCGGTGGCATCTTCCGCCATCTCGATATTGGCCAGCAGGTCGATCTCGAGCCCGTCCAGTGTCACCGCGGGCGTATGGCGCAGGCGCTGCAGGCGCTTCTTTTCCAGCGCGCGCTCGCTCTGCCGGTGGCGGTACTCCTCGAGGATGATCGCGGACGGATCCACGATGACCAGGCCCGCATCGCCGTCGATGATGACCCAATCGTCCTGGCGGATCAGCTCACTGGCGCTCTGCACGCCCACGGCGGCAGGGATGTCGAGGCTGCGCGCCACGATGGCGGTATGGGAAGTGCGTCCGCCAAGGTCGGTCACGAAGCCGTGGAACACGGTGTGGCGGAACTGCAGCATGTCGGCCGGCGAGATGTCGTGGGCGACCACGATCACGCCGGGCGCGGGCTCGCCGTCGGGAGCCAGAGAGGAAGGTGGCACCGGGGCCGGGGCCAGCACGGCCGCGCCGGCCAGCACCTTGAGGATGCGCTCGACCACCTGGCGGATGTCCGCCTTGCGTTCACGCAGGTATTCGTCCTCGATTTCGTCGAACTGGCGCATCAGCTCTTCGAGCCGCGTGGTCAGCGCCCATTCGGCGTTGTAGCGCCGGTTGCGGATCAGCGCCTCGGGCTCGCGCGCCAGCGCCTCGTCATCGAGGATCATGGCATGCACATCGAGGAAGGCGCCCAGTTCTTCCGGCGCCTCGCGCGGCAGATCCCGCTTGAGCGTGACCAGCTCGGCCCGCACCGCCGCACGCGCCGAGCGCAAGCGCTCGACTTCGGCATCAAGCCGGTCTTCGTCGACCAGGTAATGGGAGACATCAAGCGCGGCAGGCGCCAGCAAATGCGCGCGCCCGATGGCGACGCCGCGCGAAACCGGGATGCCGTGCAGGGCAAATGGCATGTACCGCTCCGTCCGGAACGTTTAAAAAGTCTGGCCAGGGCCAGCCACCTTGGAAACGGCTTCAGGATGTGCGGCGAAGCGGCCCCGGCCAGGCCCGCTGCGGCGTTCGGTGCCGCCGCCTTTCATCCTCCGGCCTCCTACTCCCCTTCGCCGAAGCGATTGGCGATGAGCGCCAGCAACGCGTCCATGGCCTCTTGCTCATCGGGTCCGTCGGTCTCGATGGTCACGGTGGAGCCGATGCCGGCGGCCAGCATCATCACACCCATGATGCTCTTGGCGTCGACCTGCCGACCATTGCGCGACATCTTGACCTGACTGACGAAGTTGCCCGCCAGTTGCGTCAGCTTGGCGGAAGCACGGGCATGCAGCCCAAGCTTATTGATTATGTTGGTGTCCCTCTGCAGCATATTTGTCGGGATGATTTGCGATCTGGTTCTGGACGGTGGTGGAGCCTACCTGCAGTACACCCTGCGAGCCCCCCGCCAGCGCCTTGAGGGCGAGCTGGTCGAGTTTCTCGGCACGGTAGCAGATGGCGCGCACCAGCATGGGAAGGTTGACGCCGGCAAGCACCTTGACGCGGCCCGGCTCGGCGAGGCGCGCGGCAATGTTGGCCGGCGTGGCGCCAAAGATATCGGTCAACACCAGCGCGCCGTTGTCTTCGCAGACTTCGGCCAGGCGGCGCCGGGCCTCGGCCAGCACGGCGGCGGGCTCGGCGTCCGGCATGACGTCGATCGCCTCGAGCCGTTGGGGCTGGCCGCAGTAGACGTGGGCGGCGCACTCGCGCAATGCCGAAGCCAGCGGGGCGTGCGCGATGATCAGGATGCCTGCCATGGTGGTGAATCCGTTGGATTGACGCGATTGTAGCAGGCAGCCCGCCCGTGATTCAGCGCGAACGCGCCTGAACCGCGTGCTCGAGGGCGTCGATGAACATGGCAGCCACCTGGAACCCGGTCTGCTGCGTGATTTCCTGGAAGCACGTCGGGCTGGTCACGTTGACCTCGGTCAGGTAGTCGCCGATCACGTCCAGCCCAACCAGCAGCAGGCCTTGTTCCCACAGGCCCGGGGCCAGCGCCTCGGCGATCTCGCGATCGCGCGCCGAGAGCGCCTGGGCGCGGCCGGTGCCGCCCGCTGCCAGGTTGCCGCGCACTTCGCCGTCCTTGGGAATACGCGCCAGCGAGTACGGCACGGGCACGCCGCCAATCAGCAGGATGCGCTTGTCGCCGTCCTTGATCTCGGGAATATAACGTTGCACCATCAGGGTGCGCGCACCGTTTTCCCCCAGCGTCTCGATGATGGCGCCAAGATTCAGGCCATCCGCGCCAACCCGGAAGATCCCCATCCCGCCCATGCCATCAAGCGGCTTTAAAATCACATCGCGATGCTCGGCGTGGAACGCGCGAATACGATCCGCGTCACGGGTGACCAGGGTCGGCGTGATGTATTCGGGATAGCGGGCAATCGCCAGCTTTTCGGAATGGTCGCGGATCGCCTGCGGCTTGTTGAACACATTGGCGCCCTGCGACTCGGCCAGCTCCAGCAGCCAGGTGCTGGTCACGTACTCCATGTCGAAGGGCGGATCCTTGCGCATCACGATCGCATCGAAGCCGGTCAGTGGCTGCAGGCCGGGCTCGCCCGCGCGGTACCAGTCATGGGCGTCGCCCGTCAGCTGCAGCGGGCGCACCACCGCCTCGACCTGATGGGCCGACAGCGACAGTTGCGACTGCAGGCAGGCAAACAACTCATGGCCGCGCTCGACCGCCTCCACCATCATGGCGTAGGTCGAGTCCTTGTAGGTCTTGAAGGTGTCCAGCGGGTCGGTAATAAACAGAATGCGCATGTTGGCTCGTCCCGGTCGCAGCGTTTGTCTCAGAGAATCGGATTAGGGTCGGTCTTCTCGAGTTCCAGCGACGCCGCCAGCAAAGCCAGCCGCGCCACCACACCATACATATAGAAACGGTTCGGCACGGCCGCGCCCGGTTTGGCATGGCTGTCCGGAATGCCGTTGGGCGCGAACGCCAGCGGCACGAAATGCGCGCCCGGCGCATTCAGGTTCTCGTCGTTGCCGCGGCCGGTATGGACGCGGTAGAAGCCACCGACCACATAGCGGTCGATCATGTACACCACCGGCTCGGCCACCGCCTCGTTGACCTTCTCGAAGGTGTGCACGCCTTCCTGGATGATGACGTCGTTGACCTCAAGGCCTTCCTTGACGACGCTCATCTTGTTGCGTTCCTTGCGGTTCAGCCCCTTGATCTCGGACGGATCCTTGATGGTCATGATGCCCATGCCATAGGTGCCGGCATCGGCCTTGACCACGACATACGGCGTTTCCTTGATGCCGTACTCGCGGTATTTCTTGGCGATCTTCTTGAGCACGCCTTCGACCGAGTCGGCCAGCGCCTCCTCGCCAATGCGCTCATGGAAATCGATGCCCCCGCACTTGGCGAAGTACGGGTTGACCATCCACGGATCCACGTCGATCAGCTTGGCGAACTTCTTGGCGACTTCGTCGTAGGCCGAGAAATGGCTCGACTTGCGGCGCGTGGACCAGCCCGCGTGCAGCGGCGGCAGCAGGTATTGCTCGTTGATGTTCTCCAGGATCGGGGGAATGCCGGCGGAGAGATCGTTGTTGAGCAGGATCGAGCAGGGATCGAAGTCCTTCAGGCCCAGGCGGCGGCCACGCGCGCCGAGGCGGGCCAGCGGCTCCACCACCAGCGTCTGGCCATCGGGAAGCTCGATCGGCGTGGGTTCGGTGATGTCTTCGGACAGCGAGCCCAGGCGGACGTTGAGGCCGGCCTGGCGCATGATCAGCGACAGCCGCGCCACGTTCTGCAGGTAGAACATGTTGCGGGTGTGGCGCTCGGGGATCAGCAGCAGGTTCTTGGCGTCGGGGCAGATCTTCTCGATCGCCGCCATCGCCGCCTGGACTGCCAGCGGCAGCATTTCAGGCGCCAGGTTGTTGAACCCGCCCGGGAACAGGTTGGTATCGACCGGGGCCAGCTTGAAGCCGGCGTTGCGCAGGTCGACCGAACAGTAGAACGGAGGCGTATGTTCCTGCCATTCCAGCCTGAACCAGCGCTCGATGGACGGCGTCGCATCCAGGATCTTTTTTTCCAGCTCGAGCAGCGGACCGTTCAGCGCGGTGATGAGATGCGGGACCATAAACATCCTATTGATCGTCTTTATCGTTCGCCCAGATTGTAGAGGAACGGCCAATTGGCTGCTGGCGCCGCCTGAATAAGCATATGCGAGCGCCGGCATAAGGGATAAGGGATACGGATATGGGGATGGGGGCCAGGAATAAAAGGGGGAGGCCCGAAGAGGGATCCGAAGCACTTCCGGGCGGCCTGCCAGCCGGGCCGGGAGGCAAAAAAAAAGCGCGACCGGAGCCGCGCTTTCAAATGGCCTGACAGATACGGGGAGCGTTCTGCAGGTGGAGGAAACTGCCTCATTGGCACTGTATGTGCGGTCCCCCCCAAAAACAATTGAAGCTTTTTAAGATCGGATTTAAGCACTTTACGAAAAAGCCCCTGGCTCCGCTTCCCGCCTGGGCAGCCGCCCGCGGCGGACGCCTGCAATGAAAAAAGCCCGGCACAAGGCCGGGCGAAACTCCTGAGAGAAGATTCCCAATCAGCTCTCCAGCACAACACCTTTACGATCAGGCTTCATACGCGGTCTCGCCGTGCGAGGTGATGTCCAGGCCCTCGCGTTCTTCTTCTTCCGGCACCCGCAGGCCGATCAGCATATCCACCAGCTTGAAGGCGACGAAGGCCACCACACCCGACCACACGATGGTGGTGAGCACGCCTTGGAACTGGATCCACACCTGGCCCACGATCGAATAATCGTCAGAGACCTTGTTGGCCACGTAGTCATAGACACCCGTGCCGCCCAGGCTCGGCGCGGCGAACACGCCGGTCAGCAGCGCACCCAGGATGCCGCCCACGCCGTGCACGCCGAAGACGTCGAGCGAGTCGTCCATGCCCAGCAGCTTCTTCAGGCCGGTTACGCCCCACAGGCACAGCAGGCCGGCGGCGATGCCGATCACGATCGAGCCCATCGGGCCGACGAAGCCGGCCGCCGGGGTGATGGCCACCAGGCCAGCCACTGCGCCCGAAGCGCCGCCCAGCATCGAGGGCTTGCCCTTGCTGATCCATTCGCCGAAGGTCCAGGACAGCACGGCGGCGCAGGTCGCCAGCAGGGTGTTGACGAAGGCCAGTGCGGCCGAACCGTTGGCTTCCAGCGCCGAGCCGGCGTTGAAGCCGAACCAGCCGAACCACAGCAGCGAGGCGCCCACCATGGTGAAGGTCAGGCTGTGCGGACGCAGGGCCTCACGGCCAAAGCCGATCCGCTTGCCGAACATGAAGGCACCCACCAGGCCAGCCACGGCTGCGTTGATGTGCACCACCGTGCCGCCAGCAAAGTCGAGCGCGCCCTTCTGGAACAGCCAGCCGCCCTTGGCCGTGGCTGCCGCGCCGGCTGCCGCGTCGGTGTACAGGTCAGGACCAGGCCAGAACCAGACCATGTGGGCCATCGGGATGTACGAGAAGGTGAACCACAGCACCACGAAAACCAACACCGCCGAGAACTTGGCGCGTTCGGCGAAAGCGCCGATGATCAGGCCGCAGGTAATGGCTGCGAAGGCGCACTGGAAGGCGAAGTAAGCCAGTTCCGGCACCACCACGCCCTTGGAGAAGGTGGCGGCCACGGCATCGACATTGAGCCCCTTCATGAAGAGCCGGTCGGTGCCGCCAAAGAAGGCGTTACCCTCGGTGAAGGCGAAGCTGTAGCCGTAGATGGCCCACAGCAGCGACACCAGCGAGAAGATCACCAGGCACTGCATCAGCACCGACAGCATGTTCTTCGAGCGGACCAGGCCGCCGTAGAACAGCGCCAGGCCAGGCAGCGTCATCAGGATCACGAAGGCGGTGGAAACCAGCAGCCAGGCCGTATCGCCCTTGTTGGGCACCGGTGCGGGCGCTGCGGCAGGGGCGGCGGCCTCTGCAGGCGCAGGCGCAGCTGCCGCGGGAGCGGAGGCGGTTGCAGGCGCGGCAGTTGCAGGTGCGGCGGCGGCAGCCGGCGCGGAGGCTTCGGCCGCGGGCTTGTCCTGCGCCACGGCGTGGGTGGACAGGCCGATGCCGGCCGTGCCCAGGGCCAGCGCCATGGCGCCGGTTGTCAGGATGCGCTTGAACCAGGATTTCATTGTGATTAACCTCTTGTCGTTGGGCTGTGCGTCACAGCGCGTCGCCGCCGGTTTCGCCGGTGCGGATGCGGATGACCTGCTCGATCGGTGCGACAAAGATCTTGCCGTCGCCAATCTTGCCGGTGCGCGCCGATTTCTCGATCGCCTCGATGGCCCGGTCGACCACGTCGTCCGGGACGGCCACTTCGATCTTCACCTTGGGCAGGAAATCCACGATGTACTCCGCGCCCCGGTACAGCTCGGTATGGCCCTTCTGGCGGCCGAAGCCCTTGACTTCAGTCACGGTGATGCCGGACACGCCCACGTCCGAGAGCGCTTCGCGCACCTCGTCGAGCTTGAACGGCTTGATGACGGCGATGATCAGTTTCATCCGATTTCTCCTCTGAGCGGGACGGCCCGGCCTCGCGTCCGGCGTCCGCTCAACCTGATGCGTGTTTAGAAAGTCTTGGTGATCGAAGCCCAGGCTGTAGCCTTGCCGACGTAGCGGCCCGGTACGTTGGTATAGGCCGATTTGTGCGCATTGGTGTCGATATAAGCGATCGCCAGTGCGAAGCCCTTGCCCAGGTCCTTGGTCAGCCCGAGCTTCCAGTCGGTGTAGGAGGCGCTGTTCACGTGCTTCACGTTCTGGTAGCCGACGTGGGCATTGAGCGTCAGGTCCCAGAAGTTCAGCGGCACATTGGCCGACAGGTCGGCGTAGTAGCTGTACTTGCTGTCAGCGAAGCCGAACAGGTTGGTCAGCGCCTGCGAGTACTTGAAGAACACCGGGCCAGCGCCAGCGCCGACGTACAGTTCCGTGGTGTACGGGCGGGTGAAGCCGTTCGGGTAGTCGCCCGGGTAGTAGTACTGCAGCACGCCTGCGTCATAGTTCCACTCCAGGCCGGCCAGCGTCACCGTGTTCTTGAAGCCGCCGTAGAAGTCCATCTCGATCGGTGCCGAGACTTTCGAATTGCTGTCGCCGAGCCAGCTGATGCTCGAGTTCCAGTTACCCACATAGAAGCCGCTCGAATGCGAGTAGTCGAACCCGCCCTGGATGGCCGGGCGGCGGTTGGTCTGCATCAAGCCGCGATAGCGATACTCACTGGCCAAGGTCACGTTGGCGGTGAAGGTGTGCGGCGAGGCCTCGGCGGGGGCGGCGGCGTCGGTAGGTGCACCGCCCTCCTGCGCACTGCTCTGGGCGAAGGCGGCGGGGGCGAGCCCGCAAAGCACAACTGCACTGGCGCTGACTGCAAGGGCCAACTTCTTCATGGGTGTGTTCTCCTTTTCCTCTGGCTCGGTACTCGTGTGTTTGAAAGTAGTTTGTAGAACGAGGCTCCTGTCACCATTACTGCAACTGCCGTGCCAGGAAGGAACCATGGCGTGAGAGCGTCATTTTGTGCGCAAAAAGACATCGAACTGGACCCGGCCGACTGTCTCCCAGCGAACTGACTGACGTTAAAAGGTGTTACCAGCCCGCGCTGGCGCTTTCCCGGGGACGCTTGAAGCGTGATAATCGGCCCATGCCGGCGGCAAGTGCCGTGCACGCACCGCGTTTGCCCACACCCCGTTTCGGTGCACCGCGATGCAGCATGCCGAATCCCGCCCACCCAGTTATCCGCACCAAGGCGGTGCAACAGGAGAACCAGTATGAAACCCACCGATCTCTTCAACGATTTCCAGGCCAAGATCAGCGAAGCCCTGCGCAATTCGCCGGCCAAGGACATCGAAAAAAACGTCCGCAGCATGATGACGCAGGGGTTTTCCAAGCTCGACCTGGTCACCCGCGAGGAATTCGACGTCCAGTCGCAGGTGCTGGCGCGCACCCGCGCGCGCCTGGAGGAACTGGAAGCCCGCGTGCAGGCGCTGGAAAGCCGCTCGGCAGGCGGCTCCGACACGCCTGTTTCGGGCTAAGACCGTTGCCGCGTCCCGT
Organism: Cupriavidus sp. PET2-C1; assembly: GCF_054515855.1. Taxonomy (NCBI): domain Bacteria; kingdom Pseudomonadati; phylum Pseudomonadota; class Betaproteobacteria; order Burkholderiales; family Burkholderiaceae; genus Cupriavidus; species Cupriavidus sp. PET2-C1. Next base: position 430,183 of record NZ_CM137259.1, on the reverse strand, counting down.
GTTTGCCCCGGGGGTCCGATGACCCGGGCGCAGCCCTCGACCGCCAGAATGGCCGCCGTACTCCGGCGGCCATTTTCGTTAACACTTCCTTGATGCTTTTTGGAGTGAGATGAGCCTCGCCCTCCTGCGTAGCCGGGCGCTGACCGGACTCGAGGCACCGCTGGTGTCGGTCGAGGTGCACCTGGCCAACGGCCTGCCCGCCTTCAATATCGTCGGGCTGGCCGATACCGAAGTGCGCGAGAGCCGCGAGCGGGTGCGCGCGGCGATCCTCAACAGCCGGCTGGAATTTCCCAGCCGGCGCATTACGGTGAATCTGGCGCCGGCCGACCTGCCCAAGGAAAGCGGGCGCTTCGACCTGCCGATCGCGCTCGGCATCCTGGCCGCAAGCGGGCAAGTCCCGCTGGATGGCCTGGATGCCAGCGAGTTCGCCGGCGAGCTGTCGCTATCCGGCGAATTGCGCCCGGTGCGCGGTGCACTGGCCATGGCCATGGGCCTGGGGCGCGACAACGCGGCACGGCAAGCCGCTGGCGAAGGCCCGGCGCGCAGCTTCGTGGTGGCGGCGGAAAACGCGCCCGAGGCGGCCCTGATCGACGGCGTCACGGTATATGCGGCGCGCTCCCTGCTGGAAGTCTGTGCTCACCTTGGCCCCCTGCCGGCGGACCGCCTGGCGCGTGCGGAGCCGCTGGTTGAGATCGCCGGAGGCAACCCGGCCGGCGCGGACATGCGTGACGTGCGGGGCCAGACGCAAGCGCGCCGCGCCATGGAGATCGCGGCGGCGGGCCAGCATTCGGCACTGCTGGTCGGTCCGCCCGGCACCGGCAAGTCCATGCTGGCGCAGCGCTTTGCCAGCCTGCTGCCACCCATGACCCTGGACGAAGCGCTGGAATCCGCCGCGGTGCAGAGCCTGACCGCCGCCGGCTTCCATCCCGCCCGCTGGCGTGAGCGGCCCTACCGCTCGCCGCATCACACTGCGTCGGCAGCGGCGCTGGTGGGCGGCGGCAGCAATCCCCGGCCAGGCGAGATCTCGCTGGCCCACCAAGGTGTGTTGTTCCTGGACGAGTTGCCTGAATTTGACCGCAAGGTGCTGGAAGTCCTGCGCGAACCCCTGGAATCGGGCCGCGTCACCATCTCGCGCGCCATGCGGCAGGCCGACTTCCCGGCGCGCTTCCAGTTCATCGCCGCGATGAACCCCTGTCCTTGCGGCTATCAGGGACACCCTTCCCGTCCTTGCCGTTGCACGCCTGACCAGGTGCTGCGCTACCAGTCCAGGCTGTCGGGGCCGTTGCTCGACCGGATCGACCTGCAGGTGGAAGTGCCGGCGCAGGATCATCAGGAAATGCTCGACGGCCCGCCCGGAGAGCCCAGCGCCGACGTGCGCCAGCGCGTGCTGGCCGCCCGGGCCGTGCAACAGGCCCGCCAGGGCAAGCCCAACGCCGCCCTGTCCGGTCGCGAGATCGACGAACATTGCCCGCTCGCGCCCGAGGCGCAGGCATTGCTGCGCGGCGCCATGGCCAAGCTGGCCTGGTCGGCGCGCGCCTATTTCCGCGTATTGAAGATCGCCCGCACCATTGCCGACCTGGCGGGCGCCGAGCAATTACAGCCGAGCCATGTGGGCGAGGCTATCCAGTACCGGCGCGCCTTGCGCACACCGTAGCCATTCACGCCCGGCGCGGCGGCGCGGCCACAGGCGGCTCCGATGGCGGCGGTGGCTCTTCGATCGGAGGGAGGTCGGGCGGCACGCCCGGGGGCAGCGGATCCTCGGCCGGCGGCACGGTGTGGACCGGCCGCGCATGCAATGGAGCCTGCTGGGGGGAAGAGCTTCGCATTGCTTACCTCCGCTTGGGTCGTCTTCGTCTTACCGTCTTACCTTATTGAAGCAAACGCACTCGTGGGAAGCCAGCGATAGATAGGCATATGGACGGATCGGGACGGATCAGGCCGGATCGGACCGGCGCGGAGCCGGCCCTGAGTCTTCACGCCGGATGGCGCCTGACGAAGAACAGCGCCGCGCCCACGGCCACCAGCACGCTGCCGAAGATCCGGTTCTGCCAGCGCACCGCGCGCGCATTGCGGAACAGGCCGCGCATGCGCGAGGCCAGCAGCGCGTAGCCGTGCATCACCACCAGGTCCACGCCGCACATGGTCGCGGCCAGGATGGCAAGCTGGGGCCCGAGCGCATGAGCGGGATCGATGAACTGCGGCAACACCGCCACCATGAAGATGATGCCCTTGGGGTTGGTCACATTGGTCAGCAAGCCCGTGGCAAAACGCCGGCGCGGGCTCAGCGTGGCCATGCGCGGCGCTTGCCTGCCCTGCGCTGCATCGTCCTGGCCGCCGTCCACCCGCGCGCGCCATTGCTGCACGCCGATGTAGATCAGGTAGAGCGCACCAATCGTCTTGACCACGGCAAATGCATGCTCGGAGGCCACCAGCAGCGCGCCCAGGCCACCGCCGGCCACCAGCAGGATGATGACCAGCCCGGTCTGCAAGCCAAAAATCGTGGTGGTGGTCTTGCGCAGCCCATAGGACAGGCCATGGCTCATCGACAGCACCGCGCCGGAACCCGGCGACACGGCAATCACCCAACAGGCCGCGAAATAGGCCAGCCAAACATCCCAACGCATTGCGTTACTCCTTGAAAATAAACTGTCTTGAATCTGCCTTGAAGCTTGGAGCGCCCAGGTCAGAACGGATGGAAGCCCGTCAGGAACTGGTCTATCTGTTCCGCCTGGCGCTGGTCGCGCGCCGCCTCTCCCGCCTCCAGCACGACCGCCTGGTAGACGTGCACGCCCGATGCCACCAGCCGCGCGGTCAACCTGCGTGGCGACTGGTCCTGCGGCGAGACCGCGGCCACCTGCAGCTCCACACCCTCGAGCGCCACGGCCGGCGATGCGGCCGACATCACCGTCACCTTGCGGGTCTTGACCGCATCGGCAGGATGCGGCCCGAGGTTGCCGAGCAAGCCCTTCTGCATGGAATCCAGCGCCGCCTGCCGCAACTCGGCGTCATCGGCGGGCAAGGTCACCACGCCCACGGCGAACAAGGTCTCGTCGACCCGGGCCGCGTCCATCGTCATGGGCAGCTTGCGCCCGGCAATCGCCACCTCGCGCGCAGCGCCGGATGGCTTGCCGGGATAAAGCGCCGCGTAGGCGCCTTCGTTGGACTGGATGGTGCGCCAGTCATAGCGGGGCGAACAGGCGATCAGCCCGGCGCCGAGCGCGCCCAGGACGATGGCTTTGGCAAGCGGGGACTGCGGCAAGCGGAAAAACCGTGGAAACCAGGCGTGGGGCATCAGGGCGGCGAATGCGGAGATAAGCCGCTATTATCGTAGAACCCGCGTGTCAGCGCTCATCCACATTGCCCGCCAATGCAAACCCAGCCATCGATCCGGCCCATGCCGCCATCCCTCCGGGGTGTTTTTGGCACCGCACGCCGTGCTGGCATGGCGATGCTCGGCGCCATGCTGGTCGCGGCAGGCACAAGCGCCCTGGCCGCCACGGCCCACCTGCCCCCCGCCAACGATCTCGCCACCCAGGCCGCCGCTGCGGCCAGCCGGGGCGAGCCCCTGGTGGTGCTGGTGACACTGCCCGGCTGCGTGTACTGCGAAACGGTGCGCCGCAACTATCTCGGCCCGCAAGCCGCGGCGGGCGAAATCGAGGCGCGCGAGCTCGACATGACCGCCGACACGCCCCTGCGCAACGCCGATGGCAGCATGACCACCGCACGCGAATGGGCGCGCAGCCGCAATGTAGCGGTAGCACCCACGGTGCTCTTCCTTGACGCGCGCGGCCGCTCGCTGGCCACGCCGCTACGTGGCATGCAGCCCGATTTCTATGGCGCCTACCTTGAGCAGGCGCTGGACCAGGCCCGCTCGGCCTTGGCAAGCAAGGCGCATTGAGGCGCACGATGGCGCACCCGGCTGCGGCCAATCGTCGCATCCGCGGCGGCTCGGTGAATGCAGCCGGCAGCGCCTTGGCAGCGGCAGTAGAATAGTGGCTTGTCTGACCTGTCGGCGAGCATCATGACGACCTCCGCTTCCCCCACCACACCCACCCCGGCAAGCACCGCCTCGCGCAAGCGGTGGCCTGTGATCGCCGCCGTGCTGCTGGTTGCCGTGCTGGGTTGGTTCGGCTATCGCGCCGTCGCCCCCGCCAATGCGGCGCCGCCCGCCACGTTCACGCTGCTGTCGGGCGAGAAGATCAGCACCTCCGATCTCAAGGGCAAGGTCTACCTGGTCAACTTCTGGGCCACCAGCTGCGTCACCTGCGTCAAGGAAATGCCGGACATGGTCCGCACCTATGACAAGTTCAAGGGCAAGGGCCTGGAGTTCGTCGCCGTGGCAATGAGCTATGACCCGCCCATGTACGTGATGAACTATGCGCAAACGCGCAAGCTGCCGTTCAAGGTGGCGATGGATTCCGACGGCGCGGCCGCCAAGGCATTCGGCGAAGTGCAGCTGACCCCGACCACCTTCGTGATCGACAAGGACGGCCACATCCTCAAGCGCTATGTGGGCGAGCCCGAGTGGGACGCGCTGCACAAGCTGCTCGACGGCGCGCTCGCCAAGGCGGCCTGAGCCACCGCCCGGCTCACCGCCTCCGCCCAGAAAGGTGCCTTCCATGGCACCTTTTTTATTGCCTGGGCGCGCCCGGGCAATGCCCGGCTTGCGCAGCCCGGCTGTATGGATATACAGTTGCCAGCAGCTTTCCCCGCCCATGCTGGCCAGCGCACTTGCGCCCGGCATCCCCGGCATCCCCTAAGGCCCCCGCTCCGTGTTACTCGATCCCGATCCCAGCGCCGTGCTTTGCGACGCACCCGCCGTCAAGCAGCCCGATACCGTGGATGCCCGCGCCCCCGACACGCCGGCCTACCTGTCGACCCTGAACCCGGAACAGCGCGCGGCCGTGACGCACGAGCCCGCCGCGCCGCTGCTGATCATCGCCGGTGCCGGCTCGGGCAAGACCAACACGCTGGCCCACCGCGTTGCCCATCTAGTGCTGAGCGGCGCAGACCCGCGCCGCATCCTGCTGCTGACGTTCTCGCGCCGCGCGGCGTCGGAAATGGGGCGGCGGGTCGAGCGCATCGTCGACCAGGCGCTGGGCATGCAAGCCTCCGGGGCGGGGCGCGCGGCACTCACATGGTCAGGCACCTTCCACGCCATCGGCGCGCGCCTGCTGCGCGAGTACGCGGAAACGCTTGGCCTGTCGCCCAGCTTCACCATCTGCGATCGCGGCGACGCCGCCGACCTGATGAACGTGGTGCGGCACGACCTGGGCCTGTCGGCCCAGGCTTCGCGGTTCCCGCGCAAGGAAACCTGCCTGTCGATCTACTCGCGCGTGGTCAACACGCAGGCGCCGCTCGAAGACGTGCTCAAGCAATGGTTCCCGCGCTATGCCATGTGGACGGATGCGCTGCGCGGACTATTTGCCGGCTATGTGCAAGCCAAGCAGAAGCAGCAGGTGCTCGACTACGACGACCTGCTGCTCTACTGGGCGCAGGCACTGGCCGAGCCCGCGCTGGCGCAGGACATGGGCGCGCGCTTCGACCACGTGCTGGTGGACGAATACCAGGACACCAATGCGCTGCAGGCTGCCATCCTGCTCGCGCTCAAGCCCGACGGGCGCGGCCTGACGGTGGTGGGCGACGATGCACAGTCGATCTACGCCTTCCGTGGCGCCACGGTGCGCAACATCCTCGATTTCCCCGCGCAGTTCACGCCGGCCGCGGACATGGTCACGCTGTCGCAGAACTACCGCTCCACCCAGCCCATCCTGGCTGCCGCCAACGCGGTGATCAGGCTGGCGGCCGAGCGCTATACCAAGGACCTGTGGTCGGAGCGCGGCTCGGCCGAGAAGCCGGAGATCGTGGTGGTCAACGACGAGGCGGACCAGGCCCGCTATGTGGTCGAGCAGATCCTGGCGCGGCGCGAGGCCGGGCTGGCGCTGCTGTCGCAGGCGGTGCTGTTCCGCGCCGCCGACCACAGCGCGCAGCTGGAGATCGAGCTGGTCCGGCGCAACATCCCGTTCGTGAAGTTCGGCGGCTTGAAGTTCCTGGAATCCACGCACGTGAAGGATGTGCTGGCGGTGGTGCGCTGGCTGGAAAATCCGCGCGACCGCATGGCGGGCTTCCGCAGCCTGCAACTACTGCCTGGCGTGGGGCCCAAGACTGCCGCTCGTGTGCTCGATGCCGTGGAAATCGCCACCGAGCCGCTATTTGCCCTGGAGTCCTTTGAGGCGCCGCCAGCCGCCGCCGAGGCCTGGCCCGACCTGCTGGCGCTGGCGCGCAGCCTGATGGCCCCGGCCGCGCCGTGGCCCTCCGCCTTCGAGCAGGTGGTGGCGTGGTACCAGCCGCACCTTGAGCGCCTGCACGACGACGCTCCCGCACGCGCGGCCGACCTGCAGCAACTGGAGCGTATCGCCGCCACCTACGCGTCGCGCGAGCGCTTCCTGACGGAACTCACGCTCGACCCGCCGGACGCATCGAGCGACGAATCCGGCGTGCCGCTGCGCGACGAGGATTACCTGATCCTGTCCACCATCCACTCGGCCAAGGGCCAGGAATGGAAGGCCGTCTATGTGCTCAACGCCGTCGACGGTTGCATGCCGTCGGACCTGGCCACCGGCACCACCGAGGAAATCGAGGAAGAGCGCCGGCTGCTATACGTTGCCATGACCCGCGCCCGCGACCACCTCGACATCGTGGTGCCGCAGCGTTTCTATGTGCACCAGCAGACCGCCTATGGCGACCGCCATGTCTACGCCTCGCGCACGCGCTTTCTGCCCAACCGCGTGATGCCGCTGTTCCACAGCCGGTCCTGGCCGCCGCCCCCGCCGGTGGCGGATGCGCCGGCCAAGGCGCCGCTGCCCAGGCTGGATCTGGCCGGCCGCATGCGCGATATGTGGAAATGAGGCTGCGCGGCCAGGGCGCGTGTCAGTTGACCGCCGCGCCTGCCGCGCGCACCACCTCCACCAGCGCGCCGGCGCGCAGTTGCGCGGCAATGGCTTCGATGTCGTCGGTCATGTAGCGATCCATCGCCAGGAACGGCACGCGCTCGCGCACAAAGGCAAAGACCGCGCGGCCCGCCGGCGACAGGCTTTCCACCGCGCCTGCCAGCTCGGCGGCCTGGCAGGCTGCGAGCAGTTCCACGGCGAGGATGTACTGGTTGTTGTCGATGATGCGGCGTGCATTGCGCGCGCCGATCAGGCCCATGCTCACCACGTCCTGGTTGTCGCCGTTGGACGGCACGCTCTGGATGCTGGCCGGGCTGCAGATGGTGCGGTTCTCGGCGATCAGCGCGGTGGCCGGATACTGCGCGCCGGCAAACCCGCAGCTCAGGCCCTCGTTGGCGGCCGCCAGGAAAGCCGGCAAGCCGTTATTCAGGTGCGGGCTGAGCAGGCGGTTGAGGCGGCGCTCCGACACCACGCCAAGCTGCGTGGCCGCGATGGCGAGGAAGTCCATGGCGAACGCCACTTGCTGGCCGTGGAAATTGCCGCCGTGGAACAGCTCGCCGTCGTCGAAGAACAGCGGATTGTCGTTGGACGAATTCAGCTCGCGCTCGACCACGGTGGCGCAGTGGCCCAGCGTGTCGCGCACCGCGCCCAGCACCTGCGGAATGCAGCGCAGCGTGTAGGCCTTTTGGATAAACACGCCGGTGCCGGTGTTCTTCTCGTCGCCCGCGCGGGTCTTCATTTCCCCCGCCAGCTGGCCATGCCCTGAGAGGCGCGTGGATCCCGCCAGCAGCGCGCGCAGGTTGGCCGCCGATTGCACCTGGCCCGGATGCGGCTTGGCAATATCGTGGCCGTGGGTCATGAAGGCGTCGGCCGAGGCGTTCAGCCCTTCCAGCGCCAGCGCCGCGATGATCTCGGCCTGCGTCACCTGGGCGCGCATGGTTTCCAGCAGCAGGCACGCCATGCCGGTCATGGCCGAGGTGCCGTTGATCAGGGCCAGCCCTTCCTTGTGGGACAGCTTGATCGGCTCGATGCCATGCTCGCGCAATACCTGCGCGGTGGGCGCGGTGGTGCCGTCGGCCAGCAGCACCTTGCCTTCGCCGATCAGAGTAATGGCGATATGCGAGAGCGGCGCGAGGTCGCCGCTGGCGCCGAGCGAGCCCACCTGCGGCACGGCGGGCGTGATGCCCGCCTCGACATAACGCAGCAATTGCTCGATCACCAGCGGGCGTACCGCCGAATAGCCCCGCGCCAGCGCATTGGCGCGCGCGACCATCATCGCGCGCACTTCTTCGCGCCCGAACAGCGGGCCCACGCCGGCGCAGTGGCTGCGCAACAGGTTTTCCTGCAGGGCGCCGGCATGCTCGATATCCACCCAGTTATGCACCAGCTCGCCAAAGCCGGTGGAAACGCCGTAGATGGGGATATTGGACGAGGCAAGTTCCTCGAAACGCGCACGCGCATCCGCCACATGGGCACGCGCGGCCTGGTCCAGGCTGGCCTGGCGACGGCCTTGCGCCACCTGCGCCAGCGCCGCGGCGGTGAGTTGCTGGCCATCGACCTCGACGGCCGTGCCGCCCAGGCGGCTGGAAGCGTGCTGGCTGGATACCTCGTTCATTGCGTGTTCCGGGTGAGCTGTTCGGGCCCGCGAGTGTATCAAGAGATGTCGACTCGCAGCGCACAGCGCCCGGTTAGCCCGGTTAGCCCGGTTGGCCCGGTTAGCCCGGAAACGCCCGAAGCGCCGGAAGCGCCGGAAGCGCTACAGCCCGTAGCGCTTGATCTTGTCATACAGCGTGGCCTTGCCCACCTGCAGCAGATCCGCCGCCTGGCTGACCGCGCCGCCGGTGCGCGCCAGCGTATCGGCGATGACGGCGCGCTCGTAGTGCTCCATGCGCTCCTTGAGCGGCGTGGAGTCGTCGAGCGCATCGGCGCGCGTGCCACCCTCGGGCACGCCCAGCACCAGGCGGTCGGCGGCGTTGCGCAGCTCGCGCACGTTGCCGGGCCACGCGCGCTGCATCAGCGCCTGGCGCTGCAGCTCGGAGAGGATGGGCACGGGGCGCTGGTAGCGCACCGCCGCCACCAGCATGAAATGCTCGAACAGCGCAACGATGTCCTCGCGCCGCTCGCGCAGCGGGGGCAACGGGATGGTGACCACGTTGAGCCGGTAGTACAAATCCTCGCGGAACGTGCCTTGCGCCACCAGCGTCTCCATATCGCCCTTGGCCGCGGCCACGATGCGCACGTCGATGGCGATGGAGGCATTGGAGCCGAGCCGCTCCAGCGTGCCCTCCTGCAGCACGCGCAGCAGCTTGACCTGCAGCGCCAGCGGCATGCTCTCGATCTCGTCGAGGAACAGCGTGCCGCCCGAGGCGTGCTCGAGCTTGCCCACGCGGCGCTTGCCGGCGCCGGTAAACGCGCCGGCCTCGTGGCCAAACATCTCGCTCTCGAAGATGGCCTCGGGCACCGCGCCGCAGTTCAGCGCGACGAAGGGCGCCTGGTGGCGCGGCGACAAGGCATGCAGGCTGCGCGCCACCAGCTCCTTGCCGGTACCGGTCTCGCCGTTGATCATCACGGGGACATCCGTGGCGGCCACGTTGGCCACCAGCGTGCGCACCTGCTCGATGGCCGGCGAGCGCCCGATGATGCGCGTGCCCGCCGCCGGGCCGGCCAGCTCGCGGCGCAGCGCGCGGTTCTCCAGCTCCAGCGCGCGCCGCTCCAGCGCGCGCCGCACGGTCTCGGTCAGGCGGTCGGCGCCAAAGGGCTTCTCGATGAAATCGTAGGCGCCTTCGCGCATGGCCTGTACCGCCATGGTGATATCGCCGTGGCCGGTGACCAGGATCACCGGCACGCCCGGCGCCGCGTTGCGGCAGTGCTGCAGCAGGTCCAGCCCGCTGGCGCCGGTGAGGCGCACGTCCGTCACCAGCACGCCGGGAAATTCCGGCGACAGGTGCGGCATGGCGGCCTCGGCCGAGGGCAACGCCAGCACGGAGAAGCCAGCCAGCTCCAGGCTCTGCGCGGTGGCCTGGCGCACCAGGGGTTCGTCTTCGACGAACAGGACACGCAATCCGTCTTGCATGGCAATGCTCACTCAGTATGGGTGGGAGAGATGGAAGTGGTGGCGGCGCGGGGCGCGGCACCGTCGGGCGCGGGCGCGCGCCGCAGCATCACCACGAATTCCGCGCCGCCGCCGGGCCGGTCGGCCGCGCTCAGCTGCCCGCCGAACTCGCGCACGATGGATGACGAAATGGCCAGGCCCAGGCCGAGCCCCTGGCCAATCTCCTTGGTGGTGAAGAAGGGTTCGAACAATCTTGGCAAGGCGTCGGCGGCGATGCCGGTGCCATTGTCGCGCACCGCGATGCTAACCGTGCCGCCGTGCTCGCTCACCGCCACTTCCACGCAGGGCGCCTGCGGCGCCGCGGTAGCCAGCGCATCGAGGGCATTGCCGATCAGGTTGAGCAGCACCTGCTCGAGCTTGAGCTCATCGGCCCACACCGCCGGCCCGGGCGGCTGGGACAAGCCCTCCACCTTCAGCGCGACATGGGCCAGGCGCGGGGCCATGAGCGCCAGCACGTGGTCCAGCGCGGCGCGCACATGCACCGCGTGCCGCCGCTGGCGCGCCTTGCCGGCGAACAGCTTGAGCTGCCCGGTGATCTTGCCCATGCGGGTGGTGAGGTCGGCGATGGCGACGAGGTTGCCGGCGGCCGCATCGAGCTGCCCGCGCTCGAGCAGCACGCGGGTGTTGTCGGAAAACGTGCGCAGGGCCGCCAGCGGCTGGTTCAGCTCATGCGTGATGCCGGCTGCCATCTGGCCCAACGCCGCCAGCTTGCTGGCCTGCACCAGTTCATCCTGCGCCGCGCGCAGCTCGCTCTCGGCGCGGGTGCGCTCCGCCACCTCGGCTTCCAGCTGCTCGTTGATGGCCATCAGGTCGGCGGTACGCGCCTCCACCCGGCGCTCCAGCTCATCGTAGGCGGCTTCGAGCAGGCGCCTGCCGTATTCGATATCGCGCGCGCGCTGCCGGCGCTGGCGCCAGTTGAACAGCAGCAGGCACATGCAGGCATAAGCTAGCGCCGCCCCGACGGTGGCATTGCGCGCGCTGGCCAGCACCGGGTCCAGCGCGGCCATCACCTGCATGGTCCAGTCGGCCGGGCCCACCTTGCGGCTGATCTCGAGGTAGCGCTCGGCGTTGCTGCCGGACCCGATGCGCACCAGCCGCGCGCCCTCGCCCAGCACGGTCCGGCCCAGCCATTGCGTAACGGGGGACTGCAGCGCCTCCAGCGGCAGCGGCCTGACCTCCTGGTCATGGTACTGGCGCGTGCGGTCCAGCTCGGTCTGCAGCTCGCTTGGCAGCGGCTGCAAGGTGCGGTACTGCCAGGCCGGCACCGAGGAAAGGAAGATCACGCCATGCTCGTCGCTCACCATCACCGGCTCGGCACCGCCGGCGCCAGCGCGCTGGAACCACTCCAGGTTGAGCTTGACCACGGTCACGCCCACCACGCGCCCGCCCACCTTCACGGGCTGCGCAATGTAGTAGCCGGGCTCATCGCTGGTGATGCCGATGGCGTAGAAGCGCCCGATCTCCCCGCGCGATGCGCTCTGGAAGTAAGGGCGGAAGCGGTAGTCGGTGCCGACAAAGCTGCCCGGCTCGTCATGGTTGCTGGCGGCCAGCGCGAGGCCGTTGGCGGCAATGACATAGGTGGCCGAAGCCCGCGCGCGGCGGTTGACTTCGGACAGGTAGCGGTTGGCCGCCGCCACGCGCACGGGATCGCCTGGCGCGGCCAGCAGGTCATGGACAAAGGGATGGAGCGAGACCAGCGCGGGGAGGAACTCGTAGCGGTCGAGCGTGCTTTCCAGCGTGGCCGCGTAACGATCGGCGCGGGTGGCCGTGGCTTGCTGCAGCCCGTCGATGCCGCGCTGCATCGAAACCAGCCAGGTCAGCGAGCACAGGACGACCAGGCCGACGGCGAGCGCCGCGGCAAAGCCCCGCCAGGTTCCGCCGCCATCGCCTGGCGCATGCACCAGGCGGGCGGAAGCGGGATCATGCACGGCGAGGAAATCGTCGGAATGTGGCATCGGCGCATGCGAAGGGACACGCGCCGATGATACCCGCTGGCGGGCGGCGCCGGCTGGCGCCGCCGCTCCGGAGGCCGGGACCTCAGCGGACGCCGGGGCCGGCTTCGGCAAGTTCGGCCGTTTCATCGCCGCCACGGCGCAGCATGCGGTCAAGCTGCGCGCGGTCGAGTTCGTGCTCCCACGCCGACATCACCACCGTCGCCACGCCATTGCCGATGATATTGGTCAGCGCGCGGCATTCGCTCATGAAGCGGTCGATGCCGAGGATCAGCACCATGCCCGCCACCGGAATGTCCGGCACCACCGCCAGCGTCGCGGCCAGCGTGATGAAGCCGGAGCCGGTCACGCCGCTAGCGCCCTTGGAGGTGATCATCGCCACGCCCAGCACGGTGAGCTGCTGCAGCAGCGTGAGCTCGATGCCGGTGGCCTGGGCGATGAACAGCACCGCCATGGTCATGTAGATGTTGGTGCCATCCAGGTTGAAGGAGTAGCCCGTGGGCACCACCAGCCCCACCACCGATTTGGAGCAGCCCAGCTTTTCCAGCTTTTCCATCAGGTGCGGCAGCGCCGCCTCCGACGAGCTGGTGCCCAGCACGATCAGCAGTTCCTCCTTGATGTAGGAGATGAAGCGGAAGATGTTGAAGCCCGTCAGGCGCGCCACCGTGCCCAGCACCGCCACCACGAAGACGATCGCCGTGAAGTAGAAGGTGCCGATCAGCTTGAGCAGCGGCACCAGCGAGCCCAGGCCGTACTTGCCGATGGTGAAGGCCATCGCACCGAACGCGCCCAGCGGGGCCACCTTGGTGATCACGTGAACGATGTGGAAGAACACCTTGGAGACCTGCTCGACGAAGTCGAACACGATCTTCGAGCGCTCACCCATGGCCGCCAGCGCCGAGCCGAAGAGCAGGGAAATCAGCAGGATCTGCAGGATGTCGCCATTGGCGAACGCGCTGACCATCGTGTCCGGGATGATGTGCATGAAGAACTCGACCGTGCTCTGGCCATGCGCCTGCGTCACGTACTGCGAGATCGACTTGGTGTCGAGCGTGGCCGGATCGATGTTGAAGCCCGCGCCCGGCTTGAGCAGGTGCGCGGACAGCAGGCCGATCAGCAGCGCGAAGGTGGAGATCACCTCGAAGTAGAGCAGCGCCTTGCCGCCGACCCGGCCCACCTTCTTCATGTCGCGCATGCCGGCGATGCCGGACACCACGGTACAGAAGATGATCGGGCCGATGATCATCTTGATCAGCTTGATGAAGCCATCCCCCAGCGGCTTCATGGCTACGCCCGTAGCGGGCCAGAAATGCCCGAGCACGATGCCCACCGCGATGGCGAACAGCACCTGCACGTACAGGATCTTGTAAAAGGGTTTCCTCATGATGTCGTCCTCGGTATTTGACCGTGCCCGCCGCCGCACAGCGGCAGATTCGCGCGCCCTGCAAATGGAGCGCGTCTGCCTTAAGCATCGCAACCGCCGTGCCAGGCCGGCCGGCGCCGCCAAGTGACTGATTTCAAAAGGAAGCTGGCAAAGCGGACGACCATTCACTCCGATTTTCCGGAATTCCGGAAATCGGCCGTCCAGAGATCCGGACGATCCGCCCGGCCTGGGTGCGCGCTACGCCACCCGTGGCCGCGGCGCAGTAGGCGCGGCACACGCGCGGCATCGAAGCGGGTTCCCAAAGCGTCGAACCGACCCCCATGACGCCGTATAATTCAGCCCTTCCACCCATTCCTGGCGACCGGCGCGCGCCCCGGGCACTCCTTGCCTCCTGCGTTGCCGCCGCCGATACGCCCACCACGCATGCGCAGCCACTACCAGCACCACGTTTTCTTCTGCCTCAACCAGCGCGAGGACGGCGGCGCCTGCTGCGGCGCGCATAACGCCCAGGCCATGCAGGAATACGCCAAGAAGCGCTGCAAGGCGCTTGGCATCTCCGGCGGCGAAGGCCGCGTGCGCATCAACAAGGCTGGCTGCCTGAACCGTTGTGAACTCGGGCCGGTGCTGGTGGTCTATCCCGAGGCCGTCTGGTACACCTTCGTCGACGAGCAGGACATCGACGAGATCATCGAGAGCCATCTGGTGGGCGGCAAGCCGGTCGAACGCCTGATGGTCGATCACTGATTGACCTCAGTGACCTCAGCCCCGGCCTCGGCTGAAACGCTGAAACGCTGAATCACCGAAACCACGGCGCCACGGCGCCAGAGCCAGCCACCCTGCTTCCTGTTCCCATGAACGCGCATACCCAGGTACTTACCGTCGCCGGCCCCGTCGGCGCCATCGACGTTTCAGTCGACCTGCCCCAGGCCGGCGCCCCGCGCGGGCTCGCGCTGGTGGCCCACCCGCATCCGCTGTTCGGCGGTACCAAGGACAACAAGGTAGCGCAGACGCTGGCACGCAGTTTCGTGCAGCTTGGCTACGCCACCGTGCGCCCGAACTTCCGTGGCGTCGGCGGCACAGCCGGCAGCCACGACAACGGCGTGGGCGAGCAGGACGACCTGCTGGCCGTCATCGACTGGATGCGTACCCAGTCCGCGTGGTCGCCGGATGCCGCCACGCTGCCGCTGGCGCTGGCCGGCTTCTCGTTTGGCAGCTTCGTGGCCAGCCACGTCGCCCGGCGCCTGGCCGAAGCCGGCACGCCGGTGCAGCGCCTGGCCATGGTGGGCACCGCCGCCAGCCGCTGGGAAGTCGCCCACGTGCCGGCCGACACCATCGTCATCCACGGCGAGCAGGACGATACCGTGCCGCTGGCGAGCGTGTTCGACTGGGCCCGCCCGCAGGAGCTGCCGGTGATCGTGATCCCCGGCGCCGACCACTTCTTTCATCGCAAGCTGCACCTGATCAAGCAGCTCGTCGTCAATGCGTGGGACCAGTGACGGGGGCGGCGCGCCGCCCCGCCATGTCACCGGATGCACTCCCCGCCCCTTTTTTTTGCCGGAAACTGAAACATGTTGAATAGAGCCACGCCGCTTTTCGCGTCCGCCAACACATCCGCCCTGGTCACCGCAGCCATCGTCGGCGCCGCCGTCGTGCTTGCCCCGGCTCCCGTGCGCGCCCAGGGCGTGCCGATGCCGCAGGTGGCGGCCAAGTCCTGGATGCTGTATGACGTCACCAGCGGCCAGGCCCTGGCTTCGCAGAACGCCGATGTGCGCGTCGAGCCGGCTTCGCTGACCAAGCTGATGACCGCCTACCTGGCGTTCGCCGCACTCAAGGAAAAGCGCCTCACGCTGGACCAGACCGTGGTGCCGACCACGATCGTGCAGAAGGTCAAGAGCGACGAATCCCGCATGTTCCTGGAAGCCAACAAGCCGGTCAGCGTGCAGGACCTGCTGCTGGGCCTGATCGTGCAATCGGGCAATGACGCGGCGCTGGCGCTGGCCGAAGCCGTGGGCGGCTCGGAAGAAGGCTTCGTGGCGATGATGAATCGCGAGGCCCAGCGGATGGGCATGAAGAACACCCACTTCAGCAACACCGACGGCATCCCCGACCCGAACCACTACACCACGGCCTTGGACCTGGCCACGCTGACCACGCGGATCATCAAGGACTTCCCCGAGTACTACAGCATGTACTCGCAGAAGGAGTTCACCTACAACAAGATCCGCCAGCCCAACCGCAACCGCCTGCTTTACATCGACCCCACCGTGGACGGCCTCAAGACCGGCCACACCAAGTCGGCCGGCTATTGCCTGATCTCCTCGGCCAAGCGTCCGCTGGCCAATGTGCCTAACGGTTCGCGCCGCCTGGTCTCGATCGTGATCGGCACCACCACTGAAGCGGTCCGCACGCAGGAAAGCCTGAAGATCCTGAACTACGGCTTCCAGTTCTTCGACACGCTGCGCCTGTACGACCGCGGCCAGGTGCTGGCCACGCCCGACATCTACAAGGGCAAGGCATCCACCGTCAAGATCGGCGTCAAGGAAGAGACCTACATCACCGTGCCCAAGGGCACGGGCGGGCGCATCAAGCCGGTGCTGGAGCGCCAGGAACTGCTGGTGGCGCCGCTCACCGCCGGCCAGCAGGTCGGCACGGTCAAGCTGATGGACGGTGCCACCAAGGTGGCCGAGTTCCCGGTGGTGGCACTGGAAGACGTGCCCGAGGCCGGCTTCTTCGGCCGCCTGTGGGATACCATCCGCTTGTGGTTCAAGCGCAAGTAAGGAGGGCATTGAAATGAGCGCCGACAATTCCGACCAGGGCAAGCCGGGCGACATCCCGCCGGCCGAGTCGCTGATCGAGTACCCCAGCCATTTCCCCATCAAGGTGATGGGCAGCATGCAGGATGGCTTTGCCGAAGCCATCGTGACGCTGGTGCAAGGCTTCGATCCCGACTTCCACGCCGGCAAGATGGAGATGCGCCCTTCCGCCAAGGGCAACTACCTCGGCCTGACCGTCACGGTATGGGTCACCAGCCGCGAACAGCTCGACGAGCTGTACCGCGCGCTGACGTCGCACCCGATGGTGAAGATAGTGCTGTAGCCGGTTGAGCGGTGTAGCGGGCCGGCGAGCTTGCCGTCATCCTCCCGCCATGCGCTGCGTGGCTCACCCTCTCCCGCATCGCGCGGCGAGGGTGAGCGTCTGCAATGCTGCCGTGCTGGACAAAAACATTGGCTCCGCTTGATGTGGCTCCTGGCTAAGCCACCCCTCTCCCCGCCCCTCTCCCCCTGAGGGGAGAGGGAGTAACAACAATCAGGCGCTTCGGACCGAGTTGGCCTATCTGCTCGGCTTCGTCTGGCGCCTAAAACACAGACTCATGAACACCATCACCCTCAAGCCCGGCAAGGAAAAATCCTTGCTGCGCCGCCACCCCTGGGTCTACGCCACCGGCGTGGATACCGTCGAAGGCCGCTGCGAGCCCGGCAGCACCGTGATCGTGCGCGCCGCCGACGGCCGCTTCCTGGCGCGCGGGGCGTACAGCCCCTCTTCCCAGATTCGCGTGCGGGTGTGGAGCTTCGACGAGAACGAGCCGGTCGATCACGCCATGTTCAAGCGGCGCGTGTCCGCCGCCCTCGCGCATCGCAAGCAGTGGGTGAAAGACAGCGACGCCGTGCGCCTGATCTTTGGTGAATCCGACCGCCTGCCGGGCCTGATCGTCGACTACTACGGCAGCGGCGCCAACGGCCAGCTGGTGTGCCAGTTCAATGCGGCCGGGGTCGAAGCCTGGAAGGACGCACTGGTGCAGGCGCTGGTCAAGGAAACCGGCTGCCCGAACGTGTACGAGCGCTCCGACGCCGCCGTGCGCGAGCGCGAAGGCTTGCCGCTGGTGACCGGCGTGCTGGCCGGCGCCGAGCCCGACCCCGAGCTCAGCGTGACCGAGCATGGCGTGCGCTACTACGTGGACGTGAGGAGCGGCCACAAGACCGGCTTCTATGTCGACCAGCGCGACAACCGCAAGCTGGTGGGCGACCTGGCCAACGGCCGCGAAGTGCTCAACTGCTTCTGCTACACCGGCGGCTTCTCGCTGGCGGCGCTGCGCGGCGGCGCCACCTCGGTGACCTCGATCGACTCCTCCGGCGAGGCGCTCAAGACCGCCGCGGGCAACGTCACCCTCAACGGCTTCGACCCCGAGCGCGCGACCTGGCTCGACGCCGATGTGTTCAAGTCGCTGCGCCAGTTCCGCGCCGACGGCCGCCAGTTCGACCTGATCGTGCTGGACCCGCCCAAGTTTGCGCCATCGGCCCAGCACATCGACCGCGCCGCGCGCGCCTACAAGGAGATCAACCTGGTCGGCCTGCAGTTGCTGCGCCCGGGTGGCCTGCTGTTCACCTACTCATGCTCCGGCGCGATCAGCATGGAACTGTTCCAGAAGATCGTGGCAGGCGCGGCGACCGATGCCCGCGCCGATGCGCGCATCCTGCGACGCCTCTCGGCCGGCACCGATCACCCGATGCTGGCGGCCTTCCCCGAAGGCGAGTACCTCAAGGGCCTGCTGCTGGAAAAGATCTGACAACCAAGGGCATTGGCCAAGGGCATTGGCCGAAGCCGCCGAACAGGCCAAAGCCGCGCGCCATGACGACGGCTGTCTGTAGTGGTCTAATTTCCTCAGACAGGTCGATAGGTGGAAAATCACGATCGACGAGGAAAGCAGATGACAAAGCAACGCCGTAATTTTGATGCCAGCTTCAAGCTGGAAGTGGTCCGAATGGTCCGGGAGCAGGCCCTTTCGGTTACCGAGGTATGCCACACGATGGGGATTGGCGAGACGGCGCTCAGGCGCTGGCTCGCCCAGTATGACCTGGAGCTGGCTGGCGGCCAGGGCACTGGCAAGCCGCTCACGCCCGAGCAGCTGCGGATCCGGCAGTTGGAAGAGGAGAATCGCCGCCTGAAGGAGGACAACCTGATCCTAAAAAAGGCATCGGCCTTCTTCGCCCGGGAACTGAAGTGATTTATCGCGTCGTGACCGCGTTGCAGAAGGAGGCCATTTCGATCAGCCGTGCCTGTCGGGTGTTGAGCGTGAGCCGTGCAGGCTATTACGCACACCGGCAGAGGGGGCCAGGCGACATGGCGCGTGCCAGGCAAGAAGTCCATGTGCGAGCGGCCTTCGAGGGCAGTGGGCGCAGCTACGGCAGCCGTCGAGTGGCGCAGGCGGTGAGCGCACAGGGCGTGAAGATCGGTCGCTACAGGGCGCGCGCGCTGATGCGCAAGGCGGGCCTGCGCCCGGTCTGGCAGCGCAAGTTCGTAGCCACCACGAACAGCCGGCATGACCGCCCGGTAGCGCCCAACGTGCTGAATCGGCAGTTCAGGCCGGCGCAGCCCAATCAGGCATGGGTGTCGGACATGACGTATATCCGCACGGTCGAAGGCTGGCTGTATCTGGCGGTCGTGCTGGACTTGTATTCGCGCAAGGTGGTGGGGTGGGCGATGGCGCCGACGATGCCGGCCTCGCTGATCGTCAATGCGCTGAAGATGGCGATCCAGCAGCGCAATCCGGCACCTGGGCTGATCGTGCATTCGGATCGGGGCAGCCAGTATGCCAGCGAGGAGTATCAGGGCTTGCTGGCGCGCCACGGACTGGTTTGCAGCATGAGCCGCTTGGGCGACTGTTGGGACAATGCTGTCATGGAGCGCTTCTTCCTGAATCTGAAGATGGAGCGCGTATGGCAGAAGCGCTACGTCGACCGGGCCGAGGCCCGGCGCGACATCACGCAGTACATCGTTGGCTTCTACAACCCGGTGCGATTGCACTCGACGCTGGGCTATGAGTCGCCGCAGAAATACGAG
This sequence comes from Cupriavidus sp. PET2-C1, assembly GCF_054515855.1. Classification (NCBI taxonomy): domain Bacteria; kingdom Pseudomonadati; phylum Pseudomonadota; class Betaproteobacteria; order Burkholderiales; family Burkholderiaceae; genus Cupriavidus; species Cupriavidus sp. PET2-C1. The sequence continues at coordinate 410,947 of NZ_CM137259.1, read as the reverse complement.
GACAAGCTAAAGCACCAGACAACCTAAACACCTGTCTGAAATAACTTGACCACCACAGTCTCTCCCTCTCCCCTCATGGGGAGAGGGACGGGGAGAGGGGTGGCTTAGCAAGGAGCCACTTCAAGCAAAGCCCGCGGTGTTGTCCAGCACGACGCCGCAACGAGCGCCCGCCCTCTCCCCCGGACCCTCACCCACTAGTGGCAAGCAAATCGGCCATATCGCAGGATGGCGGCCGTCACCCCGTCTTCACGCGAGCGCCTTCAGTCCGTCATAAACGCCGCCTATAGTCCGCTGTGCGGATGCGGCATTGGCAGGTGCCCTCCCGCCTCTTCCTATCAGTCTTCGTGGTAGTTGCCCCGCGGCGTAGCGGGGTTTTTTTTGTTCGCCGTTCCACCCGAGGACGTCGACAGCGTGCACGGTGAAGGCAAGGACGACACGCTCGGCCTGCGGGCAGCCGATGTCACCGCTGGCAGCGAACACGTCCCCTCGCATCGGGCTGGCGTTATGCCTGTGCCGCGTTATGCCTTTTCCGGGATCGGGTTGCGAAAGCTCACGTTGAGCAGGTTCCACGCGTTGATCGTGACAATGGCAAAGCCAAGCTCGGCGATCTCTTCATCGGAAAAGTGCGCGCGCAAAGCGGCAAACTCCTCGTCGCTCGCGTCGCTGTGCGGCGTAGCGGTGACGATCTCCGCCCAGCGCAATGCCGCGCGCTCGCGCTCGCTGAAGAACGGCGCTTCGCGCCAGCCGGCAACGGCGTTGAGATGGCGCGGATCCACCTCCTGGCGGATCAAGTCGCGCCAGTGCATGTCGATGCAGAAGCCGCAGCCGTTGATTTGCGATACGCGCAGGAATACCAGGTCGACAAGGCGCTTGCCGAGCAGGCCATTCTGGATGATGGCGGACAGGTCAAGCAGTGCCTTGAAGGACTTGGGAGCCTGCTGGAAGTACGGGAGACGGATGGTGTGGGTCATGGCTTGGCCTTTTGGCGCGGGCGCGTGAGATCGGGTGAAATCGGCCGAAATCGACTGAGATCGGCTGAGACCTCGTTGGACCGCTTGCGTTGCGAAGGCCGCCCCTTGCGGCCCCCATGCAGTCAAGACGCGGAGGCCCAGGCGTTTGTGACAGCGCCCCTCAAGAAAGTGGAGGAACGCCCGCCAGCTTGTCCGGATTGCGCACCGAGTAGATCGCGGCAATGCGCTCGCCGTCGATCAGGAAAGCCTGCGCGGACTCAAGCCGCCCGTCCACATAGCGCAGCAATCCCGGCTCGCCGTTGATCCAGGCGAAGCGGTAGACCTGCGCGCCGCCATAGCGCTGGGCCATATGCCGGTACAGCCGGGCAATGTTGTCCGCGCCATGCACCACCTTGACGAACGAAGTCACCTTGCCGCCGCCATCGCCGATGATCTGCACGTCATCGGCCAGTACCGCCTTGATGGCGTCCATCTCGCCGCTGCGCGCGGCCTGCATGAAGGTTTCCAGCAAGCGGCGATGGGTGTCTTTGGGCACATCGAAGCGCGGGCGCTGCTGCTGCACGCGCTCTGAGGCCCGGTGCACCATCTGCCGGCAGGCAGCCTCGCTCTTGCCGAGCAGCGCCGCGATCTCGGCATAGTCGTGATCGAACACCTGCCGCAGCAGGAAGGCCGCGCGTTCGTCGGCGGACAAGCGCTCCAGCACCCACAGGAAGGCCACCGACAGTTCGCTCGCCATCTCGGCCGCGGCCTCCGGCGTGCGCTCGTCCAGTTCCACCAGCGGCTCGGGCAGCCACCACCCCACATAGGCTTCGCGCTCGGCCTTGGCCGCGCGCAGGCGGTCGATGGCCAGCCGCGTGACCACCGTTACCAGCCTGGCCTCGGCCGACGCCAGCGCGGCGTGGTCCGCGCGGTCCCAGCGCAGCCAGGCATCCTGGAGCACATCCTCGGCGTCCGCCCGGGTGCCGAGCATGCGGTAAGCGATGGAAAACAGGCGCGGACGCAATGTGGCGAAGATCTCTGGGTCGGCGGGCAAGGCGCTGGAACGCATGATTGGGGCAACAAGGGTCCGGTGGCTGGTATTGAGACTAGACGCGGCAGTCGGCCGTTTTGTGACAGGGCCGGCCACGAAATGCATGCCGCCATGTTACTTGCTGCCGGCACGGATTCCGGCGCAGACTCGGCTCAAAGACTGTCCCCGCGGCTGGCCCCGGTGGATGGCCCGGGTGGCTGGCGCAGGTAGACAGCCCCTTCTAACGCCCGTCTAACGCCCGTCAGCCGAAACTCCCTATAATCGAACGATCGTTCATATCCAGGGCGCCACCGGCGCCCGTTCGTGGTCCAGGAGACGCCATGCCCGCCGCCAAACAATTGCCCCAGGTCCTGCAAAACCTGGCGCTGCCCGTGATTTCCTCGCCGATGTTCATCGTCAGCTACCCCGAGCTGGTGCTGGCGCAGTGCAAGGCCGGCATCGTCGGCTCCTTCCCCGCGCTGAACGCGCGCCCTGCCGAGATGCTGGGCGACTGGCTCACGCAGATGGAAGACGATCTCGCCGCCTTCCGCGCCGCCAACCCGGGCAAGCCGGTCGGCCCGATCGCCGTCAACCAGATCGTGCACACCTCCAATGTGCGCCTGGAGCACGACATCAAGGTGTGCGTGGACCACAAGGTACCCATCTTCATCACCTCGCTGCGCGCGCCGCCCAAGGAGATGATCGACGCCGTGCACAGCTATGGCGGCATCGTGCTGCACGATGTGATCAGCATCCGCCACGCCGAGAAGGCGATCGAAGCCGGCGTGGACGGGCTGATCCTGGTGGCGGCCGGGGCCGGCGGCCATGCCGGCACGCTGTCGCCGTTCGCGCTGGTGGGCGAAGTGCGCAAGATCTTCGACGGCGTGATCGCGCTGTCGGGCTCGATTGCCACTGGCGAATCCGTGCTGGCCGCACAGGCCATGGGCGCGGACTTCGCTTACGTCGGCACCCGCTTCATCGCCTCGCAGGAAGCGCATGCCAGCGAATCCTACAAGCAGTCGATCACCACCTCCGCCGCGGCCGACATCATCTACACCAACTTGTTTACCGGCGTGCACGGCAATTACATCCGCGAGAGCATCGAGGCGTCGGGGCTGGATCCCGCCAACCTGCCGCAGGCGGACAAGACCAAGATGGACTTTTCCAGCGGCGCGTCCAAGGCCAAGGCATGGAAGGATGTCTGGGGCGCCGGCCAGGGCGTGGGCCAGATCCACGACATCCCCACCGCCGGCGAAATCGTGGCGCGCATGAAGGCCGAGTACAACGACGCGCGCGCCCGCCTGGGGCTTGCGGTCTGAGCGCATTGCGATCCTTTACGCCCACCCCACCCGCCGTGCGCAGCCGCAGGCAACGCGCGCTGTGGGTGGTGCTCGGTGTGCTCGGCGTGCTCGGCCTGCTGCCGACGCGCCCCGCCGGCGGCCATGCGGCACCGTCCCCGGACCGCGACCGCGCTCAGTCGTAACGCCGCGCGTCCTCGATCACCTTGCCATCCTGCGGCAGCGAGCCCGCTGCCACGAAGCGCACCTCGCCGCGCAGGCGCATCACCTCGCGCAGCGATTCGCCGATGGCCTGCGCCAGCGCCGCATCGTCGCGCGTGGCATCGCAGTGCAGGGTCATCACGTCGGCGCCTACGCTGCCAGTCACCACCAGGCGCGCGGCGCGCACCTCCGGATGGCGCCGCACCACCTCGCCCACCTGCCCGGGATGCACGAACATGCCCTTGACCTTGGTGGTCTGGTCGGCACGGCCCAGCCAGCCCTTGAGGCGCTGGTTGGTGCGCCCGCACGGACTAGCGCGCTCGTCCGAGCCAGCCACGAACGCCGACAGGTCGCCCGTGCCGAAGCGAACCAGCGGATAGTCGCCATTGCCCAGCACCGTGACCACCACCTCGCCGGTCTCGCCGTCAGGCATGGGCTGCGTGCCGCCCGGCTCAACGATCTCCACCAGCACGTTCTCGTCCACCACCCAGCCGTCGCCGCCCTGCGTCTCGTAGGCGATCAGGCCCACGTCGGCGCTGCCGTACATCTGCTGCACGCGGATGCCGCGCTCGGTGAACCAGGCGCGCAGCGATGGCGGCAATGCCTCGCCAGACACCAGCGCCTTGCTCAGGCCCCGGCATGGCTGGCCGATCTCGTCGCCCTTTTCCAGCAGCAGCTTGAGAAAGGATGGCGTGCCCGCGTAGGCCGCCGGCTGCAGGCTCGCCATCGCCTGCACCTGAGATTCGGTCTGTCCCACGCCCGCCGGGAACACACAGCAGCCCAGCCGATGGGCGCCGGTTTCCATCATCATGCCGGCCGGCGTGAAGTGGTAGGAAAAGGTGTTGTAGACGAGATCGCCCGAGCGGAAGCCCGCCGCGAACATCGCGCGCGCGATCCGCCACCAGTCGGCGCCGTGCCCGTCGGGCTCGTGGATCGGGCCGGGCGACTGGAAGATGTGGCGCAGGCCGCCCAGCGGCGTCGCATTCAGCCCGCCCAGCGGCGGCATGGTCTTCTGCCGCGCCGTCAGCTCGGACTTGCGCGTCACCGGCAGCGCCGCCAACGCGGCGCGTGAGTCCAGCGCGCGCGGATCCACGTCGCGCAGCACCTCCGCAAAATAAGGCGCATGCGCCTTGGCATGCGCAACCTGGCGCGACAATGCGTCCAGCAAGGCCTGCAAGCGGACGGCCGGGGCGCGCGTTTCAAGCGAATCGAAGTATTCAGGCATGGTGCGTAGTTCGCGTAGGTAGTCGCGTGATGAACCGTACTGTTTAAACCCGGATGCGCATCGGGAAGGGCGAAGACGCCGTAGCGAGCGGCCCGTGGCGGATTGGCGGAGCGCAGCCGTGCACGGGCCGCGCGGCAGGCTTGTCCGCGCTGCTCAGGCGAGCCAGCGCTTGCGCCGGCGATAGCTCTTTACGTCGCGGAAGGAGCTTCTCCCGCCGCCCTCTCCATCGTTCGCGGCGACGCCCAGGTAGAACTCCTTCACATCCTCATTGGTGCGCAGCGCCTCGGCCGCGCCATCCATCACCACGCGTCCGTTCTCCAGGATGTAGCCGTAGTCCGCATAGCGCAGCGCCACCATGGTGTTCTGCTCGGCCAGCAGGAAGCTGACCTTCTCGCGCTGGTTCAGGTCGCGCACGATCTCGAAGATCTCCTCCACGATCTGCGGCGCCAAGCCCATCGATGGCTCATCGAGCAGGATCATGCTGGGCTTGGCCATCATGGCCCGGCCGATCGCGCACATCTGCTGCTCGCCGCCCGAGGTGTAGCCCGCCTGCGATTTGCGGCGCGTCTTCAGGCGCGGGAAGTAGGCGTAGATGCGCTCCAGCGCATCGCGTGTTTCGCTGCGCGACAAACCGCGCGTGTAGGCGCCGGTCAGCAGGTTTTCCTCGAGCGTCAGGTGGGCGAAGCAATGCCGCCCCTCCATCACCTGGATCACCCCGCGCTTGACCAGTTCATTGGGCGTGAGCCGGTCGACCCGGTTGCCGCGGTACTCGATCGAGCCCTTGGTGACGTCCCCGCGCTCGGCGTGCAGCAGGTTGGAGATGGCCTTGAGCGTGGTGGTCTTGCCCGCGCCGTTGGCGCCCAGCAGCGCCACGATCCGCCCCTCGGGCACATCGAGGGAAACGCCCTTGAGCACCAGGATGACGTGGTCGTAGATGACTTCGATATTGTTGACGGACAACAGGCTCATGGTGCGGCTCGGTTGGTGGTTCCTGGCTGGCTTCATCCCCGCTCGCCCGCATGCGGCCGAGCGGAGTCGACAACAATCAACAAACGCCTTGCGGCGCCCGGATCAAGACTTCATGCACGCAGGCGCGATGCCCTTTTCTTTCGCGAACTGCGCGGCACTCGCCTTGAACAGCGGATGGATCAGGTTCTTGTTGCCTTCGATCCAGTCCGACACCACGACCCACTTGGTGCCATCCCACTGCTGGATCTTCACCTTGCCCGAGCCTTCGTGGTTGTCGCAGCTGGTCTTGATCTCCGGCAGCAAACCGGTGGCGCCCAGCTGCTGCAGGCGCGCGTTGTTCACGTTCAGGTTCTCGAATGCCCAGCGCATGTCTTCGCCGCTCATGACCTTGCCCTTGCCATACTTGGCCTGCGCCACGCGGATCGCCTCCACCGTCACCACGGCCGCGGACACGCCACGGTTGTAGAGTACCGAGCCAACCTTGTTGCGGTCCTGCATATTGCCCTTGCCGGCGCCGTAGACCACCTTGTCGATATCGGCGATCAGCGGCACGCCCTTGCCCGCCACGTTCCAGGTTGCGCTCATATAGCCCTTGGCGGCATCGCCGGCGGGCACGGTGTCTTCTTCCGAACCTGCCCACCACGAGCCAATCATCTTGTCGCGCGCGAAGCCCACCTTCTGCGCCGCCTTGAGCGCGGTCTGGTTCATCACGCCCCAGCCCCAGAAGATCACGTAGTCAGGATTCTCCTGGCGGATCTTCAGCCACTGCGCGCCCTGCTCGTTGCCGGGGTGCGCCACCGGGATCTCGACCAGGTTGAACTTGCCGAGCTTGGCTTCGGCTTCCAGCGCCACGATCGGCTCCTTGCCATAGGCGGAGTCGTGATACAGGTAGACAATCTTCTTGCCGGCCAGCGAGCCGCCGTTCTTGCCCGCCAGGAACTTGACGATGGCCGAGACCTGCATCTGGTAGGTGGTGACGAGCGGGAAGGCATAGGGGAAGACCGAACCGTCGACCGCATCGGTGCGGCCATAGCCCATCATCACCAGCGGCACCTTGTCGGCCGCGGTCTTGTCCACCAGCGCGTAGGAGATGCCGGTCGACATGGTGTGGTACGCGGTGCCCTTGCTGGCGGGGCTCTTGCCCTTGAGCCGCTCGTAGCACTCCACGCCCTTGGCGTTGTTGTACTCCGTCTCGCACTCTTCCCACGACAGCTTGACGCCGTTCACGCCCCCGTCCTTGAGGTTGACGTAGTTCAGGTAGTCGACGAAGCCGCCATAAAAGGACTGTCCGTTGGCGCCATAAGGGCCGACGCGATAGCTGGGCAGCGCGACGAACTGCTCGCCGCTTTGCGCCTGCACCGCCAGCGGCGCCAGCAGCGCGGCCGACGCGCCCACCGCCAGGGCTATGCGCTGCAGATTGCGAATCAGGATGGTCATGACAGTCTCCTTCACCTTGGCAGGTGTGTTTGTTATGGAATACCCGTTTCTCTTGTTCCGAACCAGAAAATGTCGATGCGATGAGACTCAATGGGGGAATGGCCAGAGCCGCAGCTTCTCCTTCGCGATCTGCCACAGCCGTGCCAGGCCATGCGGCTCCACCACCAGGAAAAAGATGATCAGCCCGCCGAACACCATCAACTGGATATGCGACACGGCGGCGTTGGTAAAGGGCAGGTGCAGCAGCGCGGCCAGCGGCGGCAGCGCGATGTCCAGGAAGATCGGCAGCAGCAGGATGAAGGCCGCGCCCAGGAACGAGCCAAGGATGCTGCCCACGCCGCCGATGATGATCATGAACAGCACGCGAAAGGAAAGGTCGAGCGAGAAGCCGTCCGGCTCGACCGAGCCCAGGTAGCAGAACGCATAGAGCGCGCCCGCCACGCCGCAGTAGAACGAGCTGACGGCAAAGGCCAGCAGCTTGGTGCGCATCAGCGGAATGCCGATCACTTCCGCCGCCACGTCCATGTCGCGCACCGACATCCAGGCACGCCCGGTGGAGGAGCGCACCAGGTTCTTGGCCACGATGGCCAGCACCGTCACCAGCATCAGCACGAAGAGGTACTTCTTCACCGGCGTATCGATGGCGATGCCAAACAGGTTCAACTGCTGCGCGGTGATCACGCCCGACGAGCTGTTGTTGGAGAACCAGGGAAACTTGGTCAGCGCCCACACCACGAAGAACTGTGCGGCCAACGTCGCCACCGCAAGGTAGAAGCCCTTGATGCGCAGCGACGGCAGGCCGAACGCCACCCCCACCAGCGCCGCCGACAGTCCGGCGAGGATAAAGGTCAGCAGCACCGGCAGGCCCTCGATGCGCAGCTGGAAGTTGTAGGCCGCGTAGGCGCCCACCGCCATGAAGGCCGCGGTGCCAAGCGAGAGCTGCCCCGCGTAGCCGGTGAGGATATTGAGCCCGAGCGCGGCCAGCGCGAAGATCAGGAACGGGATCAGGATGGCCGAGAACCAGTACTCCGAACCCAGCAGCGGAATCGCCACGAAGGCCACCGCCATCAGCACCGCAAAGCCGATGCGGTCCTGGCGGATGGGGAAGATCTGGCTATCGGCAACGTAGGTGGTCTTGAACTGGCCGGATTCACGGTAGAACATGTTTTCTCTCCTGTGGCGCGGGCCGCTCAGACACGATCGATGTGTTTCTCGCCGAACAGCCCCTCGGGCCGCACCAGCAGGAACAACAGCGCAAACACATAGGGGAACCAGCCTTCGATACCACCGAAGTTGCCGCCAAACGCGGACTGGAACACAGGCGGGATATAGATCTCGGCCAGCTTCTCCGAGGCCCCGATGATCAGCCCGCCGACGATGGCGCCGGGCACCGAGGTAAAGCCGCCCAGGATCAGCACCGGCAGCGCCTTCAACGCAGTCAGTGTCAGCGCGAACTGCACGCCATTGCGCGAGCCCCACAGCATGCCCGCCACCAGCGCGACGAAGCCCGCCACGCCCCAGACAATGGCCCAGATATGCTGCAGCGGAATGCCCAGCGACAGCGCGGCCTGGTGATCGTCCGCCACCGCGCGCAATGCGCGGCCCACCTTGGTGTACTGGAAGAACAGCGCCAGCGTGCCCACCAGGATGCCGGCGATGCCCGCCGCCGCCAGGTCGAACTTGGATACCACGATATTGAAGCGCGTCAGGATGGCTTCGATGGGCTCGTCGACGATGCCGAGGTTGATCGGGCGCACTTCATTGCCGAACAACAGCGGCCCCAGCCCCTCGAGGAAGAAGGACAGCCCGATGGTGGCCATGAACAGCGTGATGGGTGGCTGGTTCACCAGCTTGCGCAGCACCAGCCGTTCGGTGCTGATGCCGACCACCACCATCACGCCAAACGCGCCGATCACGGCCGCCCACATCGGCAGGCCCTTGTCCATCAGCCCCACTACCGCCAGCGCGGCAAAGTACACCATCGCGCCCTGCGCGAAGTTGAACACGCCCGACGCCTTGTAGATCAGCACGAACCCCAGTGCCACCAGCGAGTACATCAACCCCGACAATAAGCCGCCGATCAGGATTTCAAAGAAGAACGTCATGGTTGTCCTTGTCTTGCAGCTGCATCAGTGACCAGCGCCCAGATAGGCGCGAATCACATCCGGGTTGGCCTTCACCGCCTCGGGCGTACCGTCGCCGATCTTCTTGCCGTAGTCCAGCACCACCACACGGTCGGAGATGTCCATCACCACGCCCATGTCGTGCTCGATCAGCACGATGGTGGTGCCGAACTGATGGTTCACGTCCAGGATGAAGCGGCACATGTCCTGCTTCTCTTCCACGTTCATGCCGGCCATCGGTTCGTCGAGCAGCAGCATCGAAGGCTCGGCCGCCAGCGCGCGCGCCAGCTCCACGCGCTTTTGCAAGCCGTAGGGCAGGCGCCCCACCGGCGTCTTGCGGATCGCCTGGATCTCGAGGAAATCGATCACCTCCTCGACCTTGCGCCGGTGCTGCATTTCCTCGTTGCGCGCCGGGCCCCACCACAGCGCATTGGCCAGCAGGCCGCTGCGGAACCTGGTGTTGCGCCCGGTCATGATGTTGTCGAGCACGGTCATGCCCTTGAACAGCGCGATATTCTGGAAGGTGCGCGCGATGCCCTGGCGCGCCGCGGCGGTGGGATGCATCTTGCGCCGCTCCTCGCCACGAAACACGATGCGGCCTTGCTGCGGGTGATAGACCCCGTTGATCACATTGAGCATCGAGCTCTTGCCCGCGCCGTTGGGGCCGATGATGGCGCGGATCTCATGCTCGCGCACGTCGAACGAGATATCCGTCAGCGCCTTCACGCCGCCGAAGGCCAACGAGATATTCTGCAGGTCGAGTATCACGTCGCCGGCCTGCCGCACCTGCGCATGTTCCATCTGAACCCCGCCGAGGGCTTGCGCTGTTGCCCCGGCCCCCGCGGACGCGCCGCTCCACACCGGCTGGCCATCGCCGCCGCGCTCCACGCCTTGCCATGCCATTTGCGTCATCCTCCTGCCCCTGCTCATGCCGCGCGCTTCGCACCGGCGGTGGCCGGGGGGAAGCGCTTTACATCGACCAGTTTCAACGTGGCCGAGACGCTGCCTTCACGCCCGTCCTCGAACTTCACGCGCGTCTCGATGAACTGCTCCGGCTTGCCGGCGTACAGCGCTTCGATCAGCGACGCGTATTTCTCGGCGATATAGCCACGCCGCACCTTGCGCGTGCGGGTGAGCTCATCGTCGTCCGGATCGAGTTCCTTGTGCAGGATCAGGAAGCGCGAAACCTGCGAGCCGGCCAGCATGGCATCGGCGGCAAGGTCGGCATTCACCTGCTCGACGCACTCGCCGATCATGGCGATCACCTCTGGCTGCGCCGCCAGGTCGATGTAGCCCGCATAGGCCAGGTGGCGCCGCTCGGCCCAGTTGCCCACGGCTTCGAAATCGATGTTGATGAACGCGCAGACGCTGTCGCGGCCGGTGCCGAACGCCACCGCTTCCTTGATATACGGAAAGAACTTGAGCTTGTTCTCGATGTACTTGGGCGCGAACATGGCGCCGTCGGACAACTTGCCCACATCCTTCGCGCGATCGATGATCTTGAGGTGGCCATCAGCGTCGATCACGCCGGCGTCGCCGGTCATGAAATAGCCTTGGTCGTTGAGCGCCTCGCGGGTGGCATCGTCACGCTTGTAGTAGGCCTTCAACAAGCCCACGCCACGCACCAGCACTTCGCCATTCTCGGCAATGCGGATCTCCATGCCCGGCGCGGCGGGCCCTACCGAATCGAACTTGACCTTGCCGTCCGGCTGCAGGCAAACGTAGGCGCAGGTTTCGGTCTGGCCGTAGAACTGCTTGAGGTTGACGCCGATGGAGCGATAGAAGCGGAACAGGTCCGGGCCAATCGCTTCGCCCGCCGTGTAGCCCACGCGGATGCGGCTCATGCCGAGCACATTGCGCAGCGGCCCGAAGATCAGCGCCTCGCCAGCCGCGTAGCGCAAGCGGTCGGCCAGCGGCACCGGATTGCCGTCGAGGATGTCGGTGCCGCAGCGGCGCGCCACGTCCATGGCCCAGTGAAAGAGCTTGCGCTTGATCCAGCCCGCATCTTCCATGCGGATCATCACCTGCGTCAGCAGGTTTTCATAGATGCGCGGTGGCGCGAAGTAATAGGTGGGGCCGATCTCGCGCAGGTCGGTCATCACTGTCTCGCGCGATTCCGGGCAGTTCACGGTGAAGCCCGCCACCATGGCCTGGGCGTACGAGAACAGGTTGTCGCCCACCCATGCCATCGGCAAGTAGGACAGCACATCGTCCTTCGCGGTCAGGCCATCGAACGCACAGCCGTTGCGCGCCGCGCCGATCAGGCCGCGATGCGAGTGGCACACACCCTTGGGCTTGCCGGTGGTGCCGGAGGTGTAGAGGATGATGGCGGTATCGTCGGGTTCGCCCGCGGCAACGGCCGCATCGAAGTATCCGGGATTGGCGCGATCGAACTCGCGGCCGATTTCCTGCAGGCGCTGGTAAGACATCAACGCCGGATGATCGTAGTCGCGCAGCCCGCGCGGGTCTTCATAGATGATGTGGCGCACCTTGCGGCCCTGCGCGGCAAGCTGCTCCTCCACCTCCAGCAGCTTGTCCACCTGCTCCTGGTCCTCCACGATGGCGAAGTCGATCTCGGCATCGTTCAGCACATAGATCATCTCGCCGGCAATGGCATCCTGGTAAAGCGGCACCGGCACGCCGCCCATGGCCTGCGCCGCGCTCATGGCCCAGTACAGGCGCGGACGGTTGTCGCCGACCACCGCCAGGTTCATGCCGCGGGCAAAGCCCAGCGCAGCCAGGCCGCACGCGAGCGCGCGCACCTCCTGCGCGGTCTGCGCCCAGCTAAAGGTTTGCCAGATCCCGAGATCCTTCTCACGGTAAGCCGGGCTTCCCGGCCGCTGCTGCGCGTGCGCAAGCAACAAGCGCGGGAAGGTCGTCGCCGACGGTTCCTGCATGGATGTCTCCTGTCCCTCCGGCGCGGGGGTCCGCCACCGGTGCCAAGCCTGCTGCCGCTGGTTATACTTGGCCTGTTTTGCCCGGCGGCGTTTCTGCCGCAACGCAACAAGCCCGCCGCGCCTGTCCTGGCGCGCATTTGCGGTTCGTGGTGATCGTAAGATAGTCCATGCCATTTCCCCCGGTTGTCACGCCGATGACAATTCCGGGTTAATCCCTACGGGGGAGGTTCTCCAGGTCATGCTCAACGATTTCGTCGACCGCTGCGTGTGGGCAGCCGACCTCAGCGAAGAACAACGCGACACTGTCCGCCGCGCCATGTGCGTGCGCGAATATAGCCAGGGCGACTATGTCTGCCATAAAGGCGATATGGCGGAGCACTGGATGGGCGTGCTGGAAGGGATCGTCAAGATCACTACCGTATCGCCGTCCGGCAAGTCGGTCACATTCACCGGTGTGCCGACAGGGGGCTGGTTTGGCGAAGGTGCCGTGCTCAAGGGCGAAATCCGCAAATACGATGTGATGGCGCTGCGGCGCTCGCGCATTGCGTTCCTGCCGCGCGAGACTTTTCAGTGGTTGCTGGATACCAGCTTGCCATTCACCCGGTTCCTGCTGACGCAGTTCAATGAGCGGCTGGGGCAGTTCATTGCCGCCGTGGAATACGAACGGCTGCTCGATATCGATTCGCGGGTGGCGCGCGCGGTGTCGTCGCTGTTCAATGAGCACCTGTACCCTGGCCTGGGGACCACGCTGGAGATTTCGCAGGAAGAAATCGGACTGCTGGCGGGCATCTCGCGGCAGCGGGCCAACCAGGCGCTAAAGGTGCTGGAGCAGCAGGGACTGGTGAAGGTCGACTACGGCGTGATCGAGGTACTGGACCTGGAGGGGCTGCGGCAGTACGGCGAGTAGGGCCGCCACGCCCCTCGCGGCCACCTTGCGGCTTGGGCCGATGCGGCCTGGCGCGCAGTCAACGGAATACGCCGACCGCTTCCACCAGCCGGTTGGCCTGCTGTTTCAGGCTCTGTGCGGCGGCCGCGCTCTGCTCCACCAGCGCCGCGTTCTGCTGGGTGATGCGGTCGAGGTCGCCGATGGCATCGCCAACCTGGCTGATGCCCGCGCTCTGCTCGGACGTAGCCAGGCTGATCTCGGCGATCAGGTCGGAGACGCGCCTGACCTGGGCCACGATGTTGTCCATGGTCTGGCCGGCGTCATTGACCCGCTGCGCCCCCGAATCGACCTTTTCCACGCTGGCGCCGATCAGCGCCTTGATCTCCTTGGCCGCGCTGGCGCTGCGCTGCGCGAGCCCCCGCACCTCACCGGCCACCACCGCGAAGCCCCTGCCCTGTTCCCCGGCCCGCGCGGCTTCCACCGCAGCATTCAGCGCAAGGATATTGGTCTGGAACGCGATGCCGTCGATCACGCTGATGATATCGGCGATCCGCTTCGAGCTGCTGCTGATTTCCTCCATGGTCGCCACCACCTGCGACATTGCCTCGCCACCCTTGGCGGCCTCGCTGCTGGCGGAGCCGGACAACGCGTTTGCCTGGGCCGCGGTTTCGGCATTGCTCCTGACCGTGGCTGTCATCTGCGTCATCGACGACGCCGTATCCTGTACGTTGGATGCCGCCTGCTCGGTACGCAAGCTCAGGTCGCTATTGCCCTGCGCGATCTCGCTGCTCGCGCCTTGCACGTTCAGCACCTGCTCGCTCACGTCATCGATCAGCCAGCGAAACATCAGGCCAAGCTGGCTGATCGTGCGCAGCGTCATGCCGATCTCGTCCACGCGGTCCATATGCTCGACCTGCTGGCTTTCGCCGGACGCCACGCGCAGGGCCTGTTCCATGACCCGCTCCAACGGCCGCGAGATCTGCGCCTCCAGCCAGCCGGAGACCAGCATCAGCATGGCGGCGACGATGCCGCCCAGGCCGGCCAGCGGCATCCCGCCCATGCCAAGCGTAGCCGCGCCAATGACCGAGGCCGGCAGCAAGGTCGCCAGTGCGCCGCGGATGCGCCAGCGCACCGGCATGGTCTTGAAGGCCGACGCCCACCGCTTCCAGCCGCCCTGAATGATCAGGCCCTTGTGAAAACGCCGCTGGCCGGCACTACCCTCGCGGAAGTCCTGGTAAAGCCGCCCGGCGGCGTCAATTTCCTCGCGCGAGGGCTTGGTGCGCACCGACATGTATCCCACCGGCTTGCCGTTGCGCACTAGCGGCATGGCGTTGGCGCGTACCCAGTAATGGTCGCCGTCCTTGCGCCGGTTCTTCACCAGCGCCGTCCAGGGCTCGCCGCTCTTGAGGGTGGCCCACATATCGGCGAACGCCTCGGCCGGCATATCCGGGTGCCGCACGATATTGTGGGGCTGGCCCTGGATTTCCTCGCGTGTGAAACCACTGACATCGACGAAGGCCGCGTTGGCATAGGCAATGCGGCTTTCGGTGTCGGTGGTCGACATCAGCGTTGCATTCTCAGGCAGTTCGTATTCGCGCTGCGAGACGGGTTGGTTGTTGCGCATAAAGATTCCCCATCGGTTTTCCAAAGCACGCGCGACGCACAGGCAGTGCCACGACTGCGGCGGCGCGTAGTGCATATCCGCGTTTACGGGAATATCTTTACAAAGCTTTAGCGATTAGGGATCAATGAAGCCATTCAACCGGTTTTACTGGAATCAAAACTGATTTCTCTCAGCCGCCACCGATTTTTTATCCTCACAGGCTTGACAATATTTTTTAATACGATCGTTCCAAAAAATAATTAATGATATCGATTCTTATTTATTGGGCGAGAAAACAGCAAATACCCGGGAGCCAAAACGAGCGTGCCGCGAGCGAAAAAAAAGCTGGCGGCGGATCGCTCCGTTGCCAGCTCTTCCAGCATCCCCCTCCCTGTGAGAGAGGAGGACTTGCCCTCTTTGACTGCGTCAGTATTACTTGCTGTAGACGTACACACCGCGGCCCGTCTTGCGGCCGAGATAGCCCGCCGCCACCATTTCGCGCATCAGCATGGCCGGGCGGTATTTCGGGTCGGCAAATTCGGTGTACAGCACCTCCATCACCGCCAGCATCGTATCCAGGCCGATCATGTCAGCCAGCGCCAGCGGGCCGATCGGGTGGTTGCAACCCAGCTTCATGCCTTCGTCGATTTCTTCCGGCGACGCCAGGCCTTCGCCCAGTACGCAGAACGCCTCATTGATCATCGGGCAGAGAATCCGGTTGACCACGAAGCCCGGATTGTTCTTCACGGTGATGGGGTACTTGCCGAGGTTCTTCGACAGTTCTTCCACCAGCGCGTGCGTGGCATCGCTGGTCTGCAGGCCGCGGATCAGCTCCACCAGGGCCATCATCGGCACCGGGTTGAAGAAGTGCATGCCGATGAAGTTGCCCGGGCGGCTGGTGACGGCGGCCAGCTTGGTGATCGAGATCGACGAGGTGTTGGACGCGACGATCACGTTGTCGCCGACGATGCTGTCGATCTGCTTGAGGATCTTGACCTTGAGGTCGAAGTTCTCGGTGGCGGCTTCGATCACGATGTCGGCGGCCTTGAGCGCGTCATAAGACGTGGAGCCCTTGATGCGCGCGAGTGCGGCGTCCTTGTCGGCTTCGCTGATCTTGTCTTTCTTGATCAGGCGATCCAGGCTGCTGCCCACGGTGGCGATGCCCTTGCTCACCGCAGCGTCGCTGATGTCCACCATCACTACGTCCAGGCCCACCACCGCGCACGCTTGCGCGATGCCGTTGCCCATGGTACCGGCGCCTACGATGCCAACTGTCCTGATTCCCATCTTGTCTTCCTTGTTGCTGGTTGCTTGATTCTGGCGTGGCGCGCTGCGCTCACGGCGCACCGAGGTATCTGCTCAGGCTTCGCCCAGCGCGGCGATGATGCGCTCGGCGTGCTGGCTGAGGATTTCCGGATCCTGCATGTCGCTGCCGTGGCCGCGCAGGGTGCGCTCGGCGTAGCGCGGCACGATGTGGAAATGCACGTGCGGCACGGTCTGGCCCGCGGCGGCGCCGTTGAACTGGCCGATCGAGATGCCGTCCGGCGAGAAGGCGGCGCGCACCGCGCGGGCGACGCGCTTGGTGGTGCGGATGGCGGCTTCGGCACCAGCGTCGGAAAGGTCGAACAGCTCGGCGGCGGGTTCCTTGGTCACCACCAGTACGTGGCCGTCGGACTGCGGCATGATGTCCATGAAGGCGATGGTGTCGGCGTCTTCATACACCTTGTTGCAAGGCAATTCGCCACGCAGGATGCGGGCGAAGATATTGTTGGGATCGTACACGGTACTCCTGATTGGTCTGGATCTTGATCTTGGTCTTGATCTTCGCTGGTGCTCGCTGTCCGCAAGGCGATGCGGCTGGCGCAAACGTCAAGTTTAACGCAGGGGCCTCGCACGAGACAGCCCCTGGCGCACGGATCACATATTGCGGCGGTACTGGCCTCCCACCTCGAACAATGCATGCGTGACCTGCCCGAGCGAGCACACGCGCACCGCGTCCATCAGCACCGCAAACACGTTGTCGTTGTCGATCACGGCCTGGCGCAGCCGCTGCAGCATGGCCGGCGCCGCATCCGCGTGACGGGCGTGAAAGTCCGCCAGCCGCGCAAGCTGCCCCTGCTTCTCCTCTTCGCTGGAACGTGCCAGTTCGAGCGATTGCGGCGTAGCGTCGCCATCGGGATTGCGGAACGTATTGACGCCGATGATGGGCAGCGTGCCGTCATGCTTGCGCTGCTCGTAGTACAGCGATTCGTCCTGGATCTTGCCTCGCTGGTAGCCCGTCTCCATCGCGCCAAGCACCCCGCCGCGCTCGGCGATGCGCTCGAACTCCTGCATCACCGCTTCTTCCACCAGGTCGGTCAGCTCATCGATCAGGAAGCTGCCCTGGTTGGGGTTCTCGCATTTGGCCACGCCCCACTCGCGGTTGATGATGAGCTGGATCGCCAGCGCGCGGCGCACCGACTCGCCGGTGGGCGTGGTGATGGCTTCGTCGTACGCGTTGGTGTGCAGCGAATTGCAGTTGTCGTAGATGGCGATCAACGCCTGCAGCGTGGTGCGGATATCGTTGAAGTCGATCTCCTGCGCGTGCAGCGAGCGGCCGGAAGTCTGGATGTGGTACTTGAGCTTCTGGCTGCGCTCGTTGGCGCCGTACTTGTCGCGCAGCGTCACCGCCCAGATGCGGCGCGCCACGCGGCCCAGCACGCTGTATTCCGGGTCCATGCCGTTGGAGAAGAAGAACGACAGGTTGGGCGCGAAGTCATCGATATGCATGCCGCGCGCCAGGTACGCCTCCACATACGTGAAGCCGTTGGACAGCGTGAACGCCAGCTGCGAGATCGGGTTCGCCCCGGCCTCCGCGATGTGATAGCCGGAGATCGACACCGAGTAGAAATTGCGCACCTGGTGATGGACGAAGTACGCCTGGATATCGCCCATCACCTTGAGCGAGAACTCGGTCGAGAAGATGCAGGTGTTCTGGCCCTGGTCTTCCTTGAGGATATCGGCCTGCACCGTGCCGCGCACGTTCTGCAGCACCCACGCGCGGATCTTGGCTTCCTCGTCGGCGGTGGGCTCGCGGCTGTTATCGGCGCGGAACTTGTCGAGCTGCTGGTCGATGGCGGTGTTCATGAACATCGCCAGGATGGTGGGCGCGGGCCCGTTGATGGTCATCGACACCGAGGTCGACGGGCTGGTGAGGTCGAAGCCGTCGTACAGCACCTTCATGTCGTCGAGCGTGGCGATCGACACGCCCGAGTTGCCGACCTTGCCGTAGATGTCCGGGCGTGTGTGCGGGTCCTCGCCGTACAGCGTGACCGAATCGAAGGCGGTGGACAGGCGCTTGGCGTCCATGCCCTCGGAGACCAGCTTGAAGCGGCGGTTGGTGCGAAAGGCATCGCCCTCGCCGGCGAACATGCGGGTGGGGTCTTCGTTCTCGCGCTTGAAGGCGAACACGCCGGCGGTGTAGGGGAAACTGCCAGGCACGTTCTCGCGCAGCAGCCACTTGAGCACTTCGCCATCGTCCTCGAAGCGTGGCAGCACCACCTTGCGCACCGTGGTGCCGGACATGGTAGTGGTGGTGAGCGTGGTGCGGATTTCCTTGTCGCGGATCTTCACCACGTATTCGTCGCCGCTGTAGGCCTTGCGCATCTCCGGCCACATCGCCAGCAGCTTGCGCTCCTGCGCGCCGAGCGCGGCGTCGCGTTCGGTGGCGAGCGACTGCAGCGCTTCGCCCTGGTCTTCTTGCCCGGAGGCCGCCAGCAGCATGCGGCGCGCCTCGCGCAGTTGCTGGCGCTCGCGCGCCAGCCGGCTTTGCGCATCCACGCGGCGATGATACGCGCGCACCGTGTCGGCGATCTCGGCCAGGTAGCGGTTGCGCGCCGGCGGGACGATCACGTTCTGGCCGGTGGAGACGCGCCCGCTCAACTGCGGCAGCACACCGGCCGGCGCACGCATGCCGCGCGCGCACAGCGCTTCGCGCAGGCCCTGGTAAAGCATGGTCACGCCGTCGTCGTTGAAGCGCGACGCCTGGGTGCCGTACACCGGCATCTCCTCGGGCCTGGCATGCCACTGCTCGCGGTTGCGCTGCACCTGCTTGGCCACATCGCGCCACGCGTCCTGCGCGCCCTTGCGGTCGAACTTGTTGATGGCGACAAAATCCGCGAAGTCCAGCATGTCGATCTTCTCGAGCTGGCTGGCAGCGCCGAACTCGGGCGTCATCACGTAGAGCGACAGGTCCACGTGCGCAACGATGGCGGCGTCTCCCTGCCCGATGCCCGAGGTCTCGACGATGATCAGGTCGAAGCCGGCCACCTTGCAGGCCGCCAGCACATCGGGCAGCGCCCGCGAGATCTCCGAGCCGGCCTCGCGCGTGGCCAGCGAGCGCATGAAGATGTGCGGGTGGTTGATCGCGTTCATGCGGATGCGGTCGCCCAGCAGCGCGCCGCCGGACTTGCGGCGCGACGGGTCGATCGAGATCACCGCAATGGACAGCGCATCGCGCTGGTCCAGCCGGATGCGGCGGATCAGCTCATCGGTCAGCGAGGATTTGCCCGCGCCGCCAGTGCCGGTGATGCCGAGCACGGGCGTCTTCACCTTGGCAGCCTCGGCGCGCAGGGCGTCGGCCAGCGCGGGATCCGCCTTGCCGTTTTCCAGTGCCGTGATCAGCTGCGCGAGCGCGCGGCGGTCGCCGCCCTGCATCGCATCGAGCGTGGTGGGGGCATAGCGCGCCAGGTCGATATCGCAGCGCTGCACCATGTCGGCGATCATGCCGGCCAGGCCCAGGCGCTGGCCGTCTTCCGGGCTGAAGATCCGCGCCACGCCGTAGGCTTGCAACTCGCGGATCTCGTCCGCCACGATCACGCCGCCGCCGCCGCCGAACAACTGGATGTGCTCGCCGCCGCGCTGGCGCAGCAGGTCCACCATGTACTTGAAATACTCGACGTGGCCGCCCTGGTAGCTGGAGATGGCGATGCCCTGCACGTCTTCCTGCAAGGCCGCGCTGACCACCTCGTCCACTGAGCGGTTATGCCCGAGATGGATCACCTCGCAGCCCGAGGACTGCAGGATGCGCCGCATGATGTTGATGGAAGCGTCGTGGCCGTCGAACAGCGAGGCCGCGGTGACGAAGCGCACCTTGTTGACGGGCCCTTTCGGTCCCTGCGCCTGATGGGGAGCGCCGGGTTGAGCGCCAGGTTGAGCGCCCTTCTGCACATCGGAAAGATCGGTCATTGTCTCCACCACGTTCGGTGTTCTGGCTGGTCGCATGACGTCCATGGCTGCCGCTCTGGAGGCGGCTCGGATCTGACACGCGAGCGGTCTGGCTGGTGCCGGCACGACGGCTTGATTATATGACGTTTACGTTAACGGCAATCCATCCACGGCGGCGCCGATTGCCGCTCGGCGCGGCGCGGCCAGCCATATGAACATCCTCGCATAGTTGGCGCGACGATGTGGAGGGAGGGAGGGAGGGAGGGAGGGAGGGAGGGAGGGAGGGAGGCATCGGGGAAGTTCGATGCCGGCAAACGGCATTCTGGCGAGCGCATGACCAGACACTTGGCCAGGCTTCTACCAATACGGATGGGAGCGGGATGACCGGACACGCGCTGCGCGCGGTCCGGCCGGGATCCTCTCAGAGGCCCGGTTCCGGGCACTGGCCGGCACCGGAGCCACGGCGCTCGCCAAAGCGGCGCTTCAGCGCACTCGCCAGCCCGCCCAGCCAGCGCCACGACGACGGCGCCGGCGTCTCGGCCAGCGTGAAGCGCGCGCCCTCGCTTTCGCCGGACAACCATACCCGGGTGCCGGCAGGCAGCGCAAAGACGGCCCCCGGCAGCAGCCAGATATCCGCGTGGTGGCCTTCCACCGTGAGCCAAAGGCGGCCTTCGACCGCCTTCACGCGCTGGCCTTCGCGGGCGCGCCAGCTCACCGGCTGGCCCAGTTCATCGAATTCGAAGATCCTTAGTTCGCGCATTTCATCACTCCTGTTCTGCATTGCGGCCATGTCTCTCGTGCCCACCGGCCCAGCCAGTGCCGGCACTTCTGCCGCATGCCTTCCATTATTCACAGCGCAAACTACAATCCCATGAACAGTTGCGAACAGTTTGACATGAACTGTTCAGTAGTTTTTCCTGACACTTCCCCCTGCACCCTGCCGATGAAGCTGACCCTCGTTCCCGCCACCGGCGTGCCCCTGACCGACCAGATCGTCAACGAGGTCAAGACCTGGATCAGCGCGCGCGAGGTGCGCCCCGGCGCGCGCCTGCCGTCGATCCGGCAGCTCGCGGCGGAGCATGGCATCAGCCGTTTTCCGGTGATCGAGGCCTATGACCGGCTGGTGTCGCAGGGCCTGCTCGATTCCCGCCACGGGTCGGGCTTCTTCGTCGCGGACAGCCCGCTGCTGGCGCGCGGCGCCAATGGCTGGTCGGACCCGCGCCTGGCGGAGGATTTGTCGGACCATATCCTGGAGCAGTTCAACCATCCCAGCGCCACGCTCAAGCTGGCGGGCGGCTTCGTGCCCGAGAGCTGGCGTGACGTGGAGGGGCTGACCCAGGCCATCCGCCAGGTCTCGCGCAACGACATCAACAGCGTGATCCACTACGCCACGCCGATGGGCAGCCCGGAGCTGCGCCAGCATGTGCTGACCCGCGTGCGGCAGCTCGGCATCGCGGCGGAGCTGCCGCAGGTGCTGATCACCACGGGCGCCAGCCAGGCGCTGGACCTGGTGGTGCGGCGCCTGCTCAAGCCGGGCGATACGGTGTTCGTGGAGGATCCTGGCTACTACAACCTGTTCGGCCTGCTGCGCCTGCACGGAGTGCGGCTGGTGGGGGTACCGCAAACCCGCAACGGGCCCGACCCGGACGCCGCCGAAGCGCTGCTGCGCGAGCACAAGCCCAAGCTGTTTTTCACCAACAGCGTGCTGCAGAACCCGACCGGCTCGACCCTCTCGCCGCCGGTGGCGTTCCGCCTGCTGGAGCTGGCGCGCCGGCACGGCTTCCGTTTTGTCGAGGACGATATCTTCTCGGACTTCCAGACCAACTACACGGACCGGCTGGCCACGCTGGACCAGCTCGAGCACGTCATCTACATCGGCGGTTTTTCCAAGACGGTGTCGGCCTCGCTGCGGGTCGGCTACCTGGTGGCCGACAAGGCGCTGGTGAAGGACCTGGTGGATGTGAAGGTGCTAACCAGCGTAGCGGGCTCGCATTTCGCGGAGAGCGTGACGGCGGCGCTGCTGGAGCGCGGCGCCTACCGCAAATACATGGAGCGGCTGCGGCTGCGGGTGCGCCAGGCCACCGCGCGCGCGGTGCAGCACCTGGGCGACGCCGGCTGGGAAGTGTATTGCGAGCCGGCGGGCGGCAATTTCCTCTGGGCTCGTACGCGCGGGATCGAGGATTCGCGCGAGCTGGTGACCCTGGCCGAGCGGCATGGGGTGACGCTGGCGCCTGGCAATTACTTCCGGCCGGGCGGCGAGGGCTCGGCCTGGATCCGCATCAACTCCGCCTTTGTCGAGGAGCCACGCGCGCTGGCCTTCCTGCAAGAAACCGGCGCGCGCGAACGGTAGAACGGTAACCGCAGGCGGCGTCAGGCGCCGCCGTGCAGCACCGCGTTGCGGCGCGCGTAGAGGAAGTAGATCGCCAGGCCAATCGCCAGCCACGCCAGGAAGGCCACCCACGTCAGCGGCTGCAGGTGGGCCATCAGGAACAGGCAAAAGCCCACCGACAGCAGCGGCACCACCGGCACGCCCGGGCAGCGGAAGGCGCGCGGCAGGTCCGGCCGTGTCTTGCGCAGCACCAGCACCGCCACCGAGATCAGCGTGAAGGCCGACAGCGTGCCGATATTGATCAGCTCCGCCAGCACATTGAGCGGCAC
Organism: Cupriavidus sp. PET2-C1; assembly: GCF_054515855.1. Lineage (NCBI taxonomy): Bacteria > Pseudomonadati > Pseudomonadota > Betaproteobacteria > Burkholderiales > Burkholderiaceae > Cupriavidus > Cupriavidus sp. PET2-C1. Next base: position 388,465 of record NZ_CM137259.1, on the reverse strand, counting down.
GAAAGCCGCAATGAAGGCGAACACGCTGCCCACCGTCCACGTGGCGAAGAACGGCGTGGCATGCACCGGGTGCACCTTCGACAGCCGCTCCGGCAGCAGCCCGTCGCGCGACATGGCAAAGATGATGCGGGTCTGGCCGAAGGTCATCACCAGGATCACCGTGGTCATGCCCAGGATGGCGCCGAGATCCACGAATCCCGCCACCCAGTTCTCGCCCGCGTACTGCAGCGCCAGCGATACCGGATGATCGATGCCCGCGAACTTGGCGAAGGGCACGATGCCGGTCATGATGGCCGCCACCGTCACGTACAGCACGGTGCAGACCGCCAGCGAGCCAATGATGCCGATCGGCAAGTCGCGGCGCGGGTTGCGCACTTCCTCTGCGGCCGAAGTCACCGCGTCGAAGCCGATAAAGGCGAAGAACACCAGCGCGGCCGCATTGAAGACGCCTTCCAGCCCAAACGGCGCGAACGGATGCCAGTTGGCCGGCTTGACGTGCCACACGCCCACCCCGATGAAGAGCAGCACCACCGCAATCTTGATGGCCACCATCACGTTGTTCAGGCGCGCCGACTCGCGCACGCCGTAGGACACGACCCAGGTGATCAGCAGCATGATCGCGGCAGCCGGCAGGTTGAACAGCGTCTGCACGCCCGGCACGGCACCGGGTGCGGCGGTGAGCATGACCGGCAGGTGAATGCCGAAGCCCGCTATCAGCGACTGGAAATAGCCCGACCAGCCCACCGACACGGCCGAGGTCGCAAGGCCGTACTCAAGCAGCAGGTCCCAGCCGATCATCCACGCCACGATCTCGCCGAGCGTGGCGTAGCTGTAGGTGTAGATGGAGCCGGAGACGGGGATCGCGGACGCGAACTCGGCGTAGCAGAGCGCGGCAAACCCGCAGGCCAGTGCCGCGATCACGAAGGAGACAGTCAGCGCCGGGCCCGCCGTGAGCGCGCCGGTGCCCGTCAGCACGAAGATGCCGGTGCCGATGATGGCGCCGATGCCCATCAGGATCAGGTCGACGGGACCGAGCACCTTTTTCAGGCCATCATCGCGGGCGGCGGCCAGCATGGCCTCGATGTTCTTGGTGCGGAACAGACTCATCGGCGGGTACTCCTGGCGCGGTAGGCGGCTTTGAAAAGCGGCGTATTTTAGCGTGATGGGGTGGGCGGATTCGTCACTTTTTGGTTAGTCGGTGTTTCTTTGGGTGGTGGTGGTCGCTGTTTATTTCATCGGCGTTGGTTTTTGCACCCAAGAGCCATACGACATCCCCCTGCGGGGGCTGCCGGTCACTCTTCTTTGCGTCGGCAAAGAAGACTAACGAGAAGAAAGCCGACCCTGCCGGGCGCAGAGCAATAAGGCTGTTTAGGCCTCGGTGGTCGCGTCGTACGGCCCGGAGTGTTGGCTGGCGTGTCCAACCGGCCCGAAGGACATCGCAACTGCATGACCCATGGGTTACGTCGTGCGGCCCCTGACCTCGTGTGCGGTGACCATTCCCACATCTGCCGTTCGCGGCGCGAGGGGCTGCGCCGTTTCGGGTGTGGCTGGTTTCGTGGTTTTGTCTCGGAGGGCAAGCGCCGTGAGGTGCGAGCGCGGCCCTCGCGGACGGGCCACGGTGCCCACCACGAAACCAGAGGGGGCGATAGCAAGGTGCCGCTCGCGCCGGTACAGCAGGGCATCAAATGGCCGGGCGGCCACCGTCAGAGACAAAACCACGAAACCACCAAGTCAGGCAGGATCGTGGCGCTGCGCACCGCGAACGGCAGATGCCCGAACGCTCACCGAGCAAAGCGACGAGGGGCACCACCACGTGACCATTGGGTCATGCAGTAGCGATGTCCTTCGGGCCGGTTGGACACGCCAGCCAACACTCCGGGCCATACGACGCAACCGCCGAGGCAAAAACAGCCTTATTGCTCTGCCCCCGGCAGGGCGGCTTTCTTTTCGTTAGTTTTCTTTGCCGGTCAAAGAAAAGTGACCGGCAGCCCCCGCAGGGGGATGTCGTATGGCTCTTGGGTGCAAAAGCCATCGCCGATCAAAAAAACCGCAATCAACCCCGCAGGACGATGTCGTACGGCCCTTGGGTCCAAAAGCCGACGCCGCTCTCAAACAAACTAGCAACAGCCCAAAAACCCCATCATCCCTCCAACACCAATACCCTCACTTAGCCACCGGCATCGTAAACTCCGCCCCCTTCCCAATACTGTCCGGCCAGCGCTGCATAATGCTCTTATACCGCGTGTAGAACCGAATACCTTCCTCCCCATAAGCATGGTGATCGCCAAACAGCGAGCGCTTCCACCCGCCGAACGAGTGCCATGCCATCGGCACCGGGATCGGCACGTTGATGCCCACCATGCCTACCTGGATCTGGCGCGAGAACGCACGTGCCACGCCGCCGTCGCTGGTGTAGCAGGACACGCCGTTGCCGTACTCGTGGCCGTTGATCAGGTCCACCGCTTCGGCCAGGTCATGCACGCGCACCACCGACAGCACCGGGCCGAAGATCTCTTCCTTGTAGATGGTCATGTCCGGCGTGACGTTGTCGAACAGCGTGCCGCCCACGTAGAAACCGTCTTCGTGACCCTCGACCTTGTGGCCGCGGCCGTCGGTCACCAGCTTGGCACCCTCTTCCACGCCCTTGGCGATATAGCCCTCTACCTTGGCCTTGTGCGCAGCGGTCACCAGCGGGCCCATCTCGGCATCCTCTTCCATGCCGTTGCGGATCTTCAGCGCGCGCGCGCGTTCGGCCAGGCGCGGCACCAGCTTGTCGGCGACATCGCCCACCGCCACGGCTACCGAGATAGCCATGCAGCGCTCGCCGGCCGAGCCATAGGCAGCGCCGATCAGCGCGTCCACGGCCTGGTCGAGGTCGGCGTCGGGCATCACCACCAGGTGATTCTTGGCGCCGCCCAGGGCCTGCACGCGCTTGCCGCGCTTGGTGCCTTCGGTGTAGATGTACTCGGCGATCGGCGTGGAGCCGACGAAGGACAGCGCCTGCACGTCCTTGTGCGCCAGCAGCGCATCGACGGCTTCCTTGCCGCCTTGCACCACATTGAACACGCCATCCGGCAGGCCGGCCTGCTTGAGCAGGTCTGCAATCAGCAGCGAGGGCGAAGGATCGCGCTCGGACGGCTTGAGCACGAAGGTATTGCCGCAGGCCAGCGCCACCGGGAACATCCACATCGGCACCATCACCGGGAAGTTGAACGGTGTGATGCCGGCCACCACGCCCAGCGGCTGGCGCAGGTTCCAGTTGTCGATGCCGCCGCCGATGTTGTCGGTGAAGTCGGTCTTGAGCAGGTTGGGAATGCCGCAGGCGAACTCGACGATCTCCACGCCGCGGGTGACTTCGCCCTTGGCATCGGAGAACACCTTGCCGTGCTCGCGCGTGATCAGCGCGGCAAGGTCGTCATGGTGGCGGTCGAGCAGCTCCTTGAACTTGAACAGGATGCGCGCGCGCTTGAGCGGCGCGGTCTCGGACCAGGCCGGGAACGCGGCATGGGCCGCAGCCACGGCGGCATCCACGTCCTGCGCCGAGCCGAGCGCCACGCGCCCGGCCACGGCGCCCGTGGCCGGGTTGAAGACGTCGGCAAACCGGTCCGACGAGGCGGCGCGCACGGTCCCGCCAATGTAGTGCGCAATGTCGGCGATCTGCCGGTTCTCTGCGATGTTCACGTCAGTGTTCCTTGTCTTGTCTCCGCGGCCACGGCAATCACTGCAGTTCTTGCAGCACCTTCTTCACGGTGTCGAACATCTCTTCGATCTGCGCCTCGGTGATGATCAGCGGCGGCGAGAAAGCAAGGATGTCGCCGGTGTAGCGCACCAGCACGCCGCGCTCCAGGCATTTCAGGAAGGCCTCGTAGCCACGCGCGCCGGGCTGGCCGGGACGCGGCTCCAGCTCGATGCCGGCGACCATGCCGAGGTTGCGGATGTCCTTCACGTGGGGCGCGCCGCGCACGCCATGCACCGCGGCTTCGAACTTCGGCGCCAGCTCGGCGGCACGGCCGAACAGGTTCTCGTTCTTGTAGATATCCAGCGTGGCGATGGCTGCGGCCATGGCCAGCGGGTGGCCGGAATAGGTGTAGCCGTGCAGGAACTCGATGGCGCCCGGCGCCGCGGCGTTGACCACGGTGTCGTGCACTTCGCGCCGCACCGCTACCGCGCCCATCGGCACGGCGGCGTTGTTGATGGCCTTGGCCATGGTGATCAGGTCCGGCGTGACCTTGAAGCGCTCGGCGGCGGTGGCCGCGCCCAGGCGGCCGAAGGCGGTGATGACCTCGTCGAAGATCAGCAGGATGCCGTGCTTGCTGGTGATCTCGCGCAGCTTTTCCAGGTAGCCCACCGGCGGCACCAGCACGCCGGCCGAGCCGGCCAGCGGCTCGACGATGACGGCGGCCACGTTGGACGGGTCGTGCAGTGCCAGGATGCGTTCCAGGTCATCGGCCAGGTGCGCGCCCCAGGTTGGCTGGCCCTTGGAGTAAGCCGCCTCGGCAATATTCAGCGTGGCCGGCAGGTGGTCCGTGCCGGGCATCAGGTTGGCCGAGAAGGCCTTGCGGTTGGGGCCGATGCCGCCCACCGCCATGCCGCCGAAACCAACGCCGTGATAGCCGCGCTCACGCCCGATCACGCGGGTGCGCTGGCCTTCGCCACGGGCGCGGTGATACGCCAGCGCGATCTTCAGCGCGGTGTCGACCGATTCCGAGCCCGAGTTGGTGAAGAAGATGCGGTCCAGCCCGGCCGGCATGATGGCGGCCACCTTGGTCGCGGCCTCGAAGGTGAGCGGGTGGCTCATCTGGAACGGCGGCGCGTAGTCCAGGGTCTGTATCTGGCGGGCGACCGCGTCCGCGATCTCCTGGCGGCAATGGCCGGCAGCGACGCACCACAGGCCGGCGCAACCGTCGAGGATCTGGCGGCCGTCATGCGAGGTGTAGTACATGCCGCTGGCGGAGTCGAGCAAGCGCGGCGCCGCCTTGTACTGGCGGTTGGCGGTAAACGGCATCCACAGGGCATCGAGATCGGGGATCACAGTCTTGGCGGCATCCATACATCCTCCTCAGGAGCAATTGGCATTGGCATTGGCTTGGGCGGCGGCTGGCGCCGCCCGGGTTGTCAGGTGATTCTGGTGAATGCGGCCACTGTAGCGGCCCGGCCCGGCTTAAAGAATATACGGTCGACAGAACCTCGCCTTACCGTACAGTTAAGAGTGAGACAACTGTACAGATCAAGAGATGCCAGAACCAGCCGGCCGCGCCCGCGGATCCAGCCACCCCGCTCACCACGGCGGCTAAAGTCCCGCCGGCAGCCGGATTCACGTTGCAGCGCCGCAAAGCCCGGCGCCGCCATGCGGCTTCCCACCGAACCGGTACGGCCATTAAACTGTACAGGTCCATCCTTACATGTCACGCATGCTTAACCTCGAACTTGTCCGCAGCCGGCGCAGCGGCGACACCCTCACCGAGCAGATCGTGGCGGGCATCGCCAGCCTGGTGGACCGGCGCGTGCTGCGCGCCGGCGTCGCGCTGCCGTCGGTGCGGCGCTTTGCCCAGCAGCATGGGGTCAGCACCTTCACCGTGGCCGAGGCCTACGGCCGCCTGACCGCGCTGGGTTACCTGAGCGCGCGGGTGGGCTCGGGCTACACGGTGGCGCACCGCCACGCCCCCGCCGGCCAGGCGCCGGCGGCGCGCTGGGAGGCGCCGGGGCTCAATGCCGCGTGGCTGCTGTCGGATGTGTTCGCCGATCATTCGGTGCCGATCAAGGCGGGTGCGGGCTGGTTGCCGGGCGACTGGCTCAACGAGGAAGGGCTGCACCAGGCCATGCGCGCCGCGGCGCGGGTGCCCGCCGCGCAGGTCTCGGGCTACGGCCACCCTTACGGCTTCGCCGCGCTGCGCGAGCATATCGCCGCCGGGCTCAGCCAGTACGGCATGCCGGTGCAGGCCCAGCAAGTGGTGCTGACCCAGGGCGCCACGCAAGCGCTGGACCTGGTGGTCCGCACGCTGTTGCGCCCGGGCGACACCGTGCTGGTGGAGGACCCCTGCTACTGCAATCTGCTGCAGATCCTGCGCCTTGCGGGCTTGCAGGTGGTTGGCGTGCGCCGCACCGCCAGCGGGCTCGACACCGACGCGCTCGACCACGCCATCCGCACCCACGCGCCGCGCGCGCTGTTCGTCAACACGGTGCTGCAGAACCCCACCGGCGGCACGCTCACCAGCATGAACGCGCACCGCGTGCTGCAACTGGCCGAGCAGTACCGGCTGCTGGTGGTGGAGGACGATATCTACCGCGAGCTGGCGCCGCCCGGCTCACCCATGCTGGCAGCCATGGACGGCCTCTCGCATGTGATCTACGTCAACGGGTTTTCCAAGACCATCACGCCATCGCTGCGGGTCGGCTACCTGGCGGCCAGCCCGGAGCTGGCCAAGGCGTTCGCCCGCACCAAGATGGCCGTGGGGCTGACGTCATCGGAAGTGACCGAGCGGCTGGTGTACTCGGTGCTGACCAGCGGCCACTATGGGCGCCATGTGGCGGCGCTGGCCGAACGGCTGCGCGCCCAGCAGGACCGGATCACGGAGAAGATGGAAGCCCACGGGCTGGAGGTGATGCTGCGCCCGGAAGGCGGGATGTTCGCCTGGGCAAGGATGCGGCCGGAAGACGGCGGCGACCCGGCCGCGCTGTCGGGCAACCGCCTGGCAACGCTGGCGCTGGAGCACGGCATCTGGCTAGCGCCGGGGTCTTACTTTGAACCGGAAGAAGGCGACTCGCCGTGGATACGGTTCAACGTGGCAACCAGCGATGAACCCGCACTGTGGCGATTTTTTGACGCGCTGCGCAGCCGGCAGGCGCAAGGCGCGGAAACGGAATCCGTCTCCCGCGCCGCGCGCGCCCCGCGCGCAGGCATGGTCAGGCTGGCCTGAGCGTCGTGGCCTCAGGCCGAGCCTGCCACGCTTGCAGGATCAGAAGCGATAACGCACGTAACCCGTGTAAAAGCCGCTGCCCGGATTGGGCTGCTTGATACCGGCGTTGGAGACGTGCTGGTAGCGGAAGCCGGCTTCATACGCGGTCTTGGGGCCGAAGGCCATGCCCACGCCGATCATGTCGGAGAACTGGAACAGGCTGCCGGAGCGGTGGTCGTCGGAGGTGGCCTTATGGCTCATCATGCGCACGCCAACGGAGGCCTCCAGGAAAGGCACCAGCGAGCCGCCGCGCTTTTCCACGCGCAGGATCGGCGAGAAGCCGAATTCGGTCACATTCTGGTGATTGGTGCCGCTGCGGGCGTTCCATTCGGCCAGTTCGGCCTCCCACTGCAGCTTGGCCAGCCAGCCCTGCGGGTTGCCCCAGGCAAAGCCGGAGTCCCAGTTCACGCCGACTTCGTACTTGTTGATGTTGTGGCCGGGATCGCGGCCAAAGGCCACGTGCACACCCGGATCGGCGTGCGCGGCAGCGCATGCGCCGAGGGCAGCCATGGCGCCAAGCGCCTTGATACGTGTTGCAAGCCGGCGGGCAAGGCTGGCGTTCTTCTTATCGATGGTCATGTGCATGGTGGGTGGTAATTACCGCGAAGAATGACAAGTCCTAGCGAAAACCTTGCCACCTCCCAGCGGCAAAGCCGACCACCCGTACTCAGGACCAGAGGCGTTCCACCACCCAGCCCGCGGTCACGCAGATCGCGAGCCAGGCGCTAAGGCACCCGGCAATAAATCGGTAAGTCATGGTCAATTTCCGCAACAATCGCTTGGGGACAAGCGAATAATTACGGAATTATACATCCGTTCATGAATGTATGTTGAGGCCGGAGAAATCGGGCTAGGGCTCAACGTATCGGTGAGCGATTATGCACCTCCGGGACAGCACATGCTTGCGGCGCCGCGGGAGCTGTTGCCACGCCGCATCAATCCCCCAGCGCCACGGTGCTTTGGCCCATGACCGCGGCGAAATCCGTTGCCGGCATCGGCCGGCCGAGCAGGTATCCCTGCGCCGCGTCGCAGCCCTCCTCGGCCAGCAAGCGTTGCTGGACGCGGGTCTCCACACCTTCCGCCAGGGTTCTCATGCCCAGCGAGCGCGCCAGCGCAATGACCCCGCGAATGACCGCAAGGGCCTCGGGCGCGGTACCGAGGACCGCAACGAAGGATCTGTCGATCTTGAGTGTCGCAACCGGCAGGCGCGTCAGGTAGGCCAGGCTCGAGTATCCGGAGCCGAAATCGTCCAGCGAGGCGCTGATGCCGCAGCGCCGGAGCTCGTCGAGCGCCGCCGCGGCGCTGTCGAGATCGGTCATCAGGGTGTCCTCGGTGACTTCCACGTCCAGCAGCCCGCATGGCACCTCGTGCTCGCGTGCGAGGTCCGCCAGCAAGCCAGCCAGCCCCGGCATGACCAGCTGCCGCGCCGACAGGTTGAGCGAGATCCTGGGCACCGCCAGGCCAACCCGCCGCCAGGCCGCTATCTGGCGGCACACGGCGCGCATGACCCACAGCCCCACCGCCGGCACCAGCGGCGACTCCAGCAGCACATCGAGAAAGGCGGCAGGCGGCAGCAAGCCGCGCGTTGGGTGCTGCCAGCGCAGCAACGCTTCCGCGCCCGCCAGCCTGCCATCGGGCAGCGACCACTGCGGCTGGAAGTGAAGCACCAGCTGGTCGTCCGCCATCGCGGCATGCAGGTCGGCGCGCAGTTGCAGGCGCTGCCGCAAGCCTTGGGCGAGGTCCAGGTGGAAGACGCGGAACTGGAAACGCCCCGCGGCCTTGGCCGCATACATGGCGGCATCGGCGTGGTTCAACAGGGTGTCGGCGGTGTCGCCAGCCTCGGGCCACTGTGCGATCCCTACGCTGGCACCCAGCAGCAGCGTGTGGCCTTCCACCTGGAACGGCTGCGACACGCCGGCCAGGATGGTGCCGGCAAAGCGCTCGGCCTGTCCCGGCCGCGCGTCGCGCAGGATGAACACGAACTCGTCGCCACCGACGCGCGCGACAAAAGCCGAAGGTGCCAGCAGCGCGCGAAAGCGCTCTGCGACCTTGCACAGCAACGTGTCGCCCACCGCATGGCCAAAGGCATCGTTGACTTCCTTGAAGCGGTCGAGATCGACGAACAGCACCACCACCCCGCCCGCTTGCGGCGCTTGCGCCTGCATGCCGGCCGGCAGCACGGCTGCCTGGGCTTCTGCTGCTTGTTCTGCCACTTGTACTGCCGCTTGTTCTCCCGCCTGCGCCACCGCGCGCGCCAGCACCTGCGTGCAGCGCCGGCGGTTCGGCAAACCGGTCAGGTAGTCGTGATCGGCATGGTATTCCAGCTGTGCCGACTGCTGCCGCTCGCGGCTGACGTCGCGAAAGAGCACGGTGAGGCCGTTCGCATCGGGAAAGGCGCGCGCTTCGAACCAGCATGCCAGCGGGGCATAGTAGGCGGTGCAGGTGCGTGATGCGCCGCTGGCAGCGGCCTCGTGAAACGTCCGGTCATACGCCGAGCCAATCAGGTCCGGATAGCAATCCCAGATGCCACGCCCGTCGAGATCCGTACGGCTGCGTTTGAGCAAGCGCTCCATGGCCTGGTTGACATAGGCGAATCGCCACGCGCGGTCGAGCGACATGACGCCATCCGTGATGCGATCGAGCATCGCGCCAAGATGCGTGGGCAACGCCCCGGCGGGCGGCGTGTTCGCGGGATTGGCATGGCAGGGCAAAAATGGCGCGCGCTGGGGAGAGTCGTCCATGTCGAGGGGGGGGGGGCGTCCGAGCACCGCATGCATCACGGTTGACAAGGCGGCAGGTGGCAGGCGTCGGCCGCATTTTATCCTCGAACGCCCCGCGCCGGTATGCGGGCGCGCGCCTTCGGCCCAAGGATTGCGCGCCGGTGCCGGCCACGATGCCCCCGCCATCCCCACTATCCCCCGCTTGCCGCCGGCATCACGCCACGGTCGCGTAATCCAGTGTCTTTGGCGTCTTCACGATGACCTCCGGGCGCTCACCCACCACGACCGTATCGTCGAGCCGGAAGCCGCCCAGCCCATAGACATAGATGCCGGGCTCGGCCGAGTAGACCTCGCCGGCCAGCAGCGTGCGCGTATTGAAGGCCATGTCCTCCGGATACTCGTGCAGCATCAGCCCGACCGCGTGGCCGGTGCGGTGGAAGATGTACTCGCCCAGCCCCGCGCGCTCGATCACGGCTTGCGCGGCGGCGTCCATGTCGCAAACGCGCCGGCCGGTCGCCGCGGCCGCCACCGCCGCATCGGTGGCCTCGGCGGCAACCTGGTAGCAGCGTGCCTGGCGCGCATCCGGCTTGCCGCAGAACCACGTGCGCTCGTTCTCCACGTAGTAGCCGTTGAGGCGCGGCAGGATCAGGTTGACGATGGTGTCTCCAGCCGCGATGCGCGCGCCGCACGCGGCGCCGTCGCCATGCGGCGAGGCCGAGGCCGGTCCCGTCAGCGTCCAGCATTTGAGGATATCGAAATCCTCGCCGGGAAAGCGGCGCGCGGCCTCCTCCACCATCAGCGCCGACATGGCATGGTCCAGTTCCTGCACCAGCCGCCCCGGCCGAATGTTCTCGCGGTAGCGGTCCTGCACCCAGTCCGTCAGGCTCCCAAGCTCGCGCATCACCTGCAGCTCTTCCGCATGCTTGACCCAGCGCATGGCGCGCATCTCCGCCATGGCCGGGCGCAGCGTGAGCTCCGGCAGGTAGCGCTGCGCCGCCGCGAGAATCGGGTGGGCCACGTCCACGGCAATGCGCGAGCCGCCCAGCCCGTGCGACGCCAGCAGCGACGCCACCACCTCGGGCAACTGCGGCGCCAGCGCCAGCCGCTGCGACACGCGCGGATGCTCGGCGTAGTACGTCACGTCGCGCAGCCAGACCTTATCCTTCTCCGTGCACAGGCGCATGTGGTTGGTGGACAGCTCGTTCATCACGGCGAAGGGTTCGCCATTGCGCGGCACGAACACGAAAACGGGGCGCTCCCACGGCCAGACATCCAGCTGGAAATTGGTGGCGAACTGGAAGAAGTCCGGCGTGCTGAACACCAGCGCGTCAACGCGGATGCGGTCCATCAGCGCGTGCATCATCGTCAGGCGATAGTCGCGCACGGCGGTCGTGATCTGGGGCATGTCTAGTCTCCTTGGTTCCTTGAATCCTTGGTAGTGGGTGCAGGCGGGTACAGGTGGGTGCGGGCGAGTGCTTGCAGATCCGGCCGGGATCAGAGGGCGATGCCGAGCTTGCGGATCATGGGGCCCCAGGCCTGCGCGTCGCGCTGCATATAGCGCTCCACCTCGGCCGGCGGCCCCTTGATCGGGTCGAGGAACTGGTTGGCCAGCTTGTCCTTGAATGCCGGCTCATCCAGGGCTGCGTTGATGTCGGTGTTGATCTTCTGCACCAGCGCTGCCGGCGTGCCGGTCTTTGCGACGATGGCGTACCAGCCCGGCACCGCCACGTCGTAGCCGAGTTCCTTGAACGTCGGCACATCGGGCAGCGCGGCCAGGCGCCGCTCGCCGGTCACGGCCAGCGCCACCAGTTTCTTGCCGGCGATATAGGGCTGCACGCCCGCCACCACATTCATCATGGCCGGCGTCTCGCCCGACATCAGGCTGGTCGAGCCGCCGGCGCCGTTGAACGGCACGTGCTGCAGCTTGACGCCTGCGCGCTCGGCCACCAGCTCCATGGCCAGGTGCGTGGAGTTGCCGATACCGCCGGAGGCGTAGCTGATGCCGCCCGGCCGCGCCTTGGCGAGCCGCACGAATTCGGCAAAGCTGGTGGCGTGCATCGCCGGCGCGACCACTAGCACGAACGGCGAGTTGGCCAGCATCGCCACGCCGGTCAGGTCGCGTTGCGGCACATAGGGCAACGTGGGGTAGAGGAAGGGATTAAAGGCCAGGTTGGACACGCCCGCAAAAAACAGCGTGTAGCCATCGGCCGGCTGCTGCAGCACATAGTTGATGGCCAGCACGCCGTTGGCGCCGGGCTTGTTTTCCACAACAACGCTGCGTCCCCAGCGCTTGCCCAGCGTTTCGGCCAGCGCGCGCGCGAGCACATCGTTGCCCGTGCCGCCTGCCTGCGGCACGACCAGCCTGACCGGGCGCTGCGGCCAGTCCTGCGCCCAGCCGGCGGCACCGCATGCCATGCCCGCCACGGCGAGCGCGGCGCTTAGTATCAGTGTGCGTCTGTTCACTTCGATCTCCTCTCGAATCCCCTTGAGCGGCACCCGCATCGGGGTGCATCCGGTTTACTGTACCATGTGGTACACAGAGAGGAAAAAAATTTTCGAGGCTGCGGCGCCGATGCCGGCGCCGCGCACGGATCAGGCCTCGGGTTCGGATTTCGCGCCCAGGGCCCTGGGCGCATTCAGCATGCGCGCGAAGTATTTCAGCGCGGCAGTGGTGCCCTTGCGATCGCCCGTGGTGACAAGATCCAGCAACAGGCCACGCACGGTGGCCACCTCGATGCGAGCCCGCAGCTTCGCCTCGCTCGTGCTCAATCCAAGCTGCTTGTGAAAGCGCTCGGTCAGCGCGCCGGTCCAGCTGCCTATCACATCGTCGAGGAACACCTGGAAGCGTTCGCGATCGCGAATGGCGCGGCCGTAGATCTCGAACAGCAACTGGATGATGGGCAGGTAGTTGTCCGCCGAGTAGCGCGCCCAGGCTACCTCCAGCGCCTGTGCGGGATCGGACTCGCTGGCGGCCAGGCTGGCGCGCGCATCCAGCTCGGCATGGCGGATGCGGCGCAGCACCGCCTCCCAGAACTGGTCCGCCGAGCCGAAGTAGTAGATCAGCATGCGGTGGCTGGTGCCGAGCGCCTCGGCGATATGGCGCAGCGACAAGTCGCCGATGCCGTGCTCCAGCACGTGGTTGACGGCGCCGTCGAGCAACTGGATGGCCTGGTCGCTGGCAGCGCGGCCTTGCGCGAGGCTATCGAGCGTTTCGGTGGCAACGGCGGGATTCTTGCGGGGCGGCATGGGCTGGGAGAAGCGTTCGGTTGGGCACGGGGGCGAAGACAGCGAGTGTAAGCCAGCCCGGCTCGCAGCGCATTCGCCCGTTGCGTCCTTAACCTGCGCCCAGCAGGAAGGGCAGCGTCTCGTCCAGCAGCAGCGCCGGTATTTCCTCGGCCATGTAGTGCCCGCACGGCAGGCTCTTGCCGCTCACGTTGCTTGCCACCTTGCGCCACTCTTCCAGCGGCGCGAAGCAGCGGCCTACCGCGCCCTGCTCGCCCCACAGTGCCAGCATCTCGCACTCGACCTTGCGCCCGGCGGCCAGGTCGGCACGGTCGTGCTCGAGATCGATCGACGCGCTGGCACGATAGTCCTCGCACAGCCCGTGCGCCGCGCCCGGCAGGCGCAGGCAACGCAGGTACTCCGCCATGGCCGCCTCGGTAAACGGCGCCAGGCCGGCGCTGCGGCTGCCCATGGTGCTGCGCAGGTAGAGCGCCGGATCGGCCTCGATCAGCGTCTCGGGAAACGGCGCGGGCCGGATCAGGAAGAACCAGTGGTAGTAGGCCAGCGCGAACTGCAGGTTGGTCTGCTCGTACATCGCCAGCGTGGGCGCGATATCCAGCGTGACCAGCCGCTGCACGGCATCCGGATGATCCACCGCCATGCGGTGCGCCACGCGCCCGCCGCGGTCGTGCGCCATCACAAGGAAGCGCTCGAAGCCCAGCGCGCGCATCGCCGTGACCTGGTCCTGCGCCATGCTGCGCTTGCTGTAGTTGGCGTGATCCGGCAGGCCGGCGGGCTTGCCGCTATCGCCGTAGCCGCGCAGGTCGGTGGCAACCACCGTGAAATGCCGCGCCAGCGTGGCGGCCACCTTGTGCCAGATCACATGCGTTTGCGGATGACCGTGCAGCAGCAGCAAGGCCGGGCCCTGGCCGCCGACGACAGCGTGGATCTCGACGTCGCCACATGGAATGCGATGTTGGGTGAACCCTTCGAACACGTTTCGTCCTCCTTCAGGCGGACAGCCGCGCCATGGTCTTGGCGGCGACGTCCTGCAGCCAAGGCTGCGACTGGTGATGGCGCCGCGCGAACGCGGCGATTTGCGGCGACTGTGCCAGCGTTGCGCCGATCATGTCCAGCCCCTGGCGGAACATGGTGCGGTGGCGCTCGGCCAGCGTGAAGGCAAAGCGCAGCGCGCCGGCGCTCACCGACATCGCCGCGAGGTCGATCTCGATCCGCGCGGGCACGCCGCCCGACACCGCGGCCATCAGCGCATCCACTTCGGCCTGCGGCAACATCACCAGCAGCAGCCGGTTGTTGATTGCGTTCGAGTAGAAGATCTCGCCAAAGCTGGGCGCGATCACCGCGCGAATGCCGTATTGCTGCAGCCCCCAGACGGCGTGCTCGCGGCTCGAGCCACAGCCAAAGTTCGGGCCGGCCACCAGCACGCCCGCGCCCTGGTACCGGGGCTGGTTGAGCGCGAACTCCGGGCGCGCAACGCCTTGCGCGTCGAAGCGCATATCGTAGAACAAGCCACGGTCCAGCCCCGCCTTGTCGATGATGCGCAGGAACTGCTTGGGCATGATCTGGTCGGTGTCGAGGTTGCCGATGGGCAGCGGCGCGCCAAGCGCGGCGATCAGGTCGGCATCGTAGTCAGGCATGGCATCAGGCATTGGTTTGCTCCAGGCGGCGCACATCGGTGATGCAGCCGGTCAGCGCCGCCGCGGCGGCCATGGCGGGGCTCATCAGGTGGGTGCGCCCGGCGCGCCCCTGGCGTCCCTCGAAATTGCGGTTGGTGGTGGAGGCGCAGCGCTCGCCCGGCGCGAGTACGTCGTCGTTCATGGCCAGGCACATCGAGCAGCCCGGCTTGCGCCATTCGAAGCCGGCGTCCAGCAGCACCTGCGCAATGCCTTCGTCCTCGGCCTGCTGGCGCACCGCGCCGGAGCCCGGCACCACCATCGCGCGCACGCCTTCGGCCACCTTGCGCCCGCGCACAATGGCGGCCACGGCGCGCAGGTCTTCGATGCGGCCATTGGTGCAGGAACCGATGAACACGCGCTGCACCGGCAGCCCTTCGAGCGTGGCGCCCGCCTGCAGGCCGATGTAGTCCAGCGCCTTGGCGGCAGCGCTGCGCGCCGTGTCGTCGACGGCATCCTCCACCGGCGGCACGCGCGCATCGATGGGGATCGCCTGATCGGGGCTGGTGCCCCAGCTCACATACGGCGCCACGCTGCCGGCGTCGAACACCAGTTCGCTGTCGAACCTGGCATCCGCATCGGAGTGAAGCGCGCGCCAGCAGGCCAGCGCGCGCTCGCGCAGCGTGGCATCGATATCGGCGGCGCGGGCCAGCACGTAGTCGAAGGCCGCCGCATCCGGCGCGATCAGCGCGCCACGCGCGCCGGCTTCCACCGTCATGTTGCACAAGGTCATGCGCGCTTCGATCGACAATGCGGCAATGGCGCTGCCGGTGAACTCGACCACATAGCCACGCGCGCCCTGCGCGCTGATGCGGCTGATGATATGCAGGATCAGGTCCTTCGCGGTGGCGCCACGCGGCAGCACGCCGTCCACGCGGATGCGCATGTCCATCGCCACGCGGTACACCAGCGTCTGCGTGGCCAGCACGTGTTCCACCTCGGACGTGCCGATGCCAAAGCCAAGCGCGCCCAGCGCGCCGTAGGTGGTGGTGTGGCTGTCGCCGCACAGCACCACCATGCCCGGCCGGATCATGCCGTGCTCGGGCGCGATCACGTGCTCGATACCCTGCAGCGCGTCATCGGTATCGAACAGCGGGATGCCGTGCTGGTCGCAGTTGCGCTTGAGGTTGCGCGCCTGCAGCGCCGAGGCGGGATCCTGGATGCGGCGCGGGCTTTCGGCGTGGGTGGGGATGATGTGGTCCACCACCGCCACCTGCTGGCCCGGCGAGGGCACGCCCCGGCCCTGCGCAGCCAGCCCGGCGAAGGCCTGCGGGCTGGTGTATTCGTTCATCAGGTGCAGATCCGCGTAGAGCAGCACGTGGTCGGCATCGAGCGCGGCCACGGTGTGCGAATCCACCAGCTTGCGATAGAAGGTAAGGCCTGACATGGGACTCTGCTTGAAGTGAGTGGTAATTCAAAAAAGCACAGCGATAGGCACCGCGCTTACTCCGGCGTGATGCCGGCCTGCTTGATCTGCGCGGCCCAGCGCTTGATTTCCTTGTGCAGCATGGTGTCGGCCTGGGACGGGCTCATGGCGAGCGGCTCGAAGCCTTCCTTGAGCAGGCGCGCCTTGATCTCCGGCGCGGCCAGTGCCTGGTTCAGCGTCTGGTTGAGCTTGGCGATCACCTCCTTGGGCGTGCCGGCCGGCGCGCTGACGATGAACCAGGTCTCGAAGGTGTAGTTGGGCAGGCCCGCCTCGGCAATGGTGGGCACATCGGGCAGCAGCGGCGAGCGCTTGGGCCCGGTCACCGCCAGTGCGCGCAGCTTGCCGGCCTGCACCTGCGGCAGCGCGGCGGAGAGCACCGGGAAGCTGAGCTGCACCTGGCCCGCGATGGTATCGACCATGGCCGGACCGCCGCCCTTGTATGGCACGTGCAGGATGGCCGTGCCGGATTCCGACTTGAACAGCTCCGCCGCCATGTGGAAGGTGCTGCCGGTGCCCGCCGAGCCAAAGCTCAGCTGCCCGGGGCGGCTCTTGGCCAGCGCGATCAGTTCCTTCACATTCTTGGCCGGCAGGCTGTTGGTCACCACCAGCACATGCTGCGAAGTGCCCATGGTGCCAACCGACGCCAGGTCGCGCTCGGTGTCGAACGGCAGCCTGGCGAACAGCGACGGATTCACCGCCAGCGCCACGTTGTTGATGGCCAGCGTATAGCCATCGGGCTTGGCCTTGGCGGCCTGGTCCATGCCGATATTGCCCGAGGCGCCCGCGCGGTTGTCCGCCACCACGGGCTGGCCGAGTTGCCGGCCCCACGCTTCGGTGACCAGCCGCGCGGCGATGTCGACGCTGCCGCCCGGGGCGAACGGCACGATCAGGCGAATCGGGCGCGCGGGAAACGTCTCGGCTCGCGCCGCCGCCGGCACGAGCGCAACTGACAAGGCGGCAGCACTCAAGGCGAGCGGCGTCCGGCAGATCCGGCAGATCCGGCGGGCGATGGCGGTAAAGCGGTTCATGTGGGGTCTCCTGGGTGGCAGGCTGGCTGCAAGGGAACGCCCCCGGCGCCGCCGCGCTTATTCAGATTTGAGATGCCAGTTTAACCATTGAACCCACCGCTATAATTTCATCCATAGACTTTCATTCAGTCGCCTAATTCACTAATAATCACTAATAACCACCAATCAGGCCTCGGATCGCATCGTGGACAACTTCTCCGACCTCGCCTTCTTCGTCACCCTGGTCAAGCGCGGCAGCCTGGCCAGCGCGGCCCAGCAGTTCGGCATCACGCCGTCGGCCGCCAGCAAGCGGCTGACGGCGCTGGAGACGCGCCTGGGCGTGCGCCTGCTCAACCGCACCACGCGCCGGCTGAGCGTGACGCAGGAGGGCGAGGCTTACCTGGCGCAGGGCGCGCGCATCCTGGCCGAGCTGGAGGAACTGGAGCAAGGGCTTGGCGGCAGCCGGGTGGCGCCGCGCGGGCTGCTGCGGGTCAATGCCACGCTGGGCTTCGGCAGGCGCCACGTGGCGCCGGCGGTGGGCGCCTTCCTGCTGGCCTGCCCGGAGGTTGAGGTGCAGCTGGAACTCACGGACCGGCCGCTGAACCTGGCCGAGGCGGGCTTCGACGTGGGCATCCGCGTGGGCGATTTGCCCGATGCGCGCCTCGCCGCCCGGCCCATCGCGCACAACCGCCGCCTGCTATGCGCCGCGCCGCGCTACCTGGCCAGCCACGGCGAGCCGGCGTCGCCGCGCGAGCTGCAGCAGCACCGCTGCATTGTGATCCGGGAGAGCGACGCCACCTACGGCACCTGGCACCTGCGCTCGGCCAGCCGCCAGGAAACCGTGAAGGTGCGCGGGCCGGCCAGCACCAACGATGGCGAAGTGGCCCTCGGCTGGGCCTTGCAGGGCCACGGCATCTTGATGCGCTCGGAATGGGAGGTGGCGCCGATGCTCCGCTCCGGGCGGCTGCGCCAGGTGCTGCCCGACTGGGAAACGCCGCCAGCCGATGTGTTCGCCGTATTCCTTACGCGCGACCACCTCACGGCCAAGGTGCGCGCGTTCGTGGATTTTTTGGCGGAACACTTCGCGGCCCACCGCATGGCGGGCGCGCCCTATAGTGGCTGGTAGCCGTTCAGGCCGTGCCGCGCAGGAACACCAGCGCCAGCCCGGCGGCGCCGCAAGCGAGGATGACCGGGATCACCCCGGCCTTGAAGCGGAACAACGCCACCGCCGCGGCCAGTCCGATCAGCGCGCAGGGCCACTCGAAGCGCCCTTGCAGCCCGGCGGGCCACAGCACGTGATAGGCAAAGAACACCGCCAGGTTGACGATCACGCCAACCACCGCCGCCGTGATGGCGGTCAGCGGGGCGGTGAACTTCAGGTTGCCGTGCGTGCTCTCGACGAACGGCCCGCCTAGCAGGATGAACAGGAACGACGGCAGGAAGGTGAAGAAGGTCACCACCGTCGCCGCCGCCACGGCCGACGCCACCACCGCATCGGCGCCGAACACAGCCTGCGTCCAGCCGCCGACGAAGCCGACGAAGGCCACCACCATGATGAGCGGGCCGGGCGTGGTTTCGCCCAGCGCCAGGCCGTCGATCATCTGCGGCGCGCTGAGCCAGTGGTAGTGCGCCACCGCGCCCTGGTTGACATAGGGCAGCACCGCATAGGCACCGCCAAAGGTCATCAGCGCGGCCTTGGTGAAGAACCAGCCCATTTGCGTGAGCGTGCCCTGCCAGCCGTAGCGCCAGGCCAGCGCGCCCAGCGCCAGCCCCCAGATCGCGAGGAACACCGCCAGCACCAGCCCGAAGTGCTTCCAGGTAAAGATCGCATGCGGCGGCGTGGGTGTGTGGTCGTCCAGCAGCGCGGGGCCAAAGCCGGCCTTGCCAGCGCTGTGCCCGCCCCCGCTGGCAAAGCGCGCAGGCGCAAGCCGGCCGCCCGCGTAGCCGATCAAGGCCGCGACCAGCACGATGACCGGGAACGGTAGTTCCAGCGCGAAGATGGCGACGAACGATGCCGCCGCGATCGCCCACAGCCAGCTGTTCTTCAGCGCCCGGGAGCCGATGCGCCACGCCGCCGACATCACGATGGCCGTCACCGCCGGCTTGATGCCGTACAGCACCCCCGCCACCGCCGGCACCTCGCCAAAGCGCATGTAGATCCACGACAGCAGCATCAGGATCAGCAACGACGGCAGCACGAACAGCCCGCCCGCGATCACCCCGCCCCAGGTGCGGTGCATCAGCCAGCCGATGTACGTTGCCAGCTGCTGCGCCTCCGGCCCGGGCAGCACCATGCAGTAGTTAAGCGCGTGCAGGAAACGGCTCTCGGAGATCCAGCGGCGCCGCTCGACCAGGTCCTCGTGCATGATGGCGATCTGCCCCGCCGGGCCGCCAAAGCTGATGAAGCCCAGCTTGAGCCAGTACCAGAATGCCTGGCGCAAGGTGATGGCGGCCGGGGCGGCAGTGTCTGGCGTGGTGGTCGTAGCTTGCATGGGAGCCGATGTGGGAATGGTGGCCAGCGCGGGCTGGGCGCCTAAGAGGCCGTTTCAAAATGAAGCGAAGCGGTTCTGGCTAGGCGCGCGGCCGCAGACAGTACAACTGGTACGGCCAAGGCCGCGCAACGACGCCAGAATCTTTTTGAAACGGCCTCTAAAGATAGCAGAGGCTTGTGTCAGCATGCTGCCAATCACCCATACGGCCGCATGGATGATATGACCCGCGATCATGACGGCGCATGCGATGGGCCGGCGATCGGACTAGATCCGCCGCGCAAACGCTTGAAGCACGGTTGCCAACGCAATAGCCTCCTCCGCCGAGAGCTCCACGGGGTCATCGTGTCTCGCAACCGCCTTGATCTGGATGGACGAATCTTGCTCGATCCAGATCCTTATCGAACCATCGCTTGACTCGAAGTAGTCTTCATCTGACGTCTTATGCACAGCCATTCATCCTTATTGCTAAAGCAGCCGGCTCACATCTCGTCCACCGCGGTGGTCGCCGTCACCACGCCCGCCTCTTTCTCCATCGAGAACCGATCCCGCGTGGTGACGTAGAAGCTGGCCCCGAATCGTCCCACCGGAAAGTAGTTCTGCAGCCGCACGCGCCAGGCCTGCGTATCGATCAGCTCGTCGCGCGCATGCAGCCGCAGCACGCGGCCTATGAAAATCTGGGCGGGCACTGAACCTAGCGGCGATCCGCTCAGCCCGCCGGCTGCGCCTCGCCGTCGAACAGGTGCAGGAAGCGATCGAGGATCAGCAGGTGATCCTCGAACATCTGCCCTTCCAGCGCCAGCAGCTCCTGTTGCGGCACCCAGCGCACCGCGGCCGCGTCATCGGCGGCGGCCACGGGCGGCAGCGCATCGAGCGGCAGGTCGAAGAAGAAAGCGTGGGTCAGCGTGCGCCCGCGCTGGCTGCGCTCGGGATGATCGAACAACGCCTGGTCACGCAAGGATTGCTGCAACGCAGCCTTGGGCAGCCCGAAGCGCGTCTCCTCGTCGAGTTCGCGCAGCACCGCGTCGGCCACGCGCTCGTGCTGGTCCAGGAAACCGCCGGGCAGCGCCCAGGCGCCGCGGCCGGGCTGTCCACCGCGGCGGATCAGCAGCACCTGACCGCAGCAGCGCACCACCGCATCCACGGTCACGAAGACCGGCGGATACGGCGCGGCGGCCCAGCGGCGGCTGTGGTCCTGCAGGAAGCGGTACTCGGCCAGCAAGGTCGCAAACGCTTCGCGCCCGGCGAACTCGCGCAGGAACGCGGCCACCGGCTGCGGCAGCACGCTCTGCAGCCCCTCCAGGCCGCCCTGCTGCTCGAACCATTGCCGGCGCACGTCGGCGGCGTTGAGCTGCCCGAAGCTTGGCTGCGGCACCAGTTCCCAGCCGGGGAAGTCATTCAGGTAGCCCGAAGAGGCATCCTTGAAATGCCCGAACAGGCCAACGCGCGGCGTGCCTTGCGCGCAAGCCTCGATCGCCGCGCCCGCCACGGCGCGCACCGCCGCTGCCCAGCGCGCGCTTTCGTAGTAGTCGCGCACCACCACAAAGCGCAGGTCGGCAACGCGCGCGGCGTCCCATGCCGCGACAGCGCCCTCGATCATCTGGCGGCGCTCGTCCGCGGAAAACGGATTCTTGACGGTGCGGGCGCCGCCGGCGGAACCCAGCACCACGATCACCGTGCTGGCCTGCGCCAGCGCCTGGCGCAGCATGGCGAAGTGACCGTTGTGGAAGGGCTCGAAACGGCCGATATAGACCAGGTAATCGAAGGGGACAGCGCTTGCCGGCTGGATCGGGTCAGTTTGCTTCGTCGGGTTCGTCGGGTTCGTCACGGTCATCGGCACGTCGGGTAGATCATTTCAGCTCGCAACACATGCATAGCGGCAGCGCGCCTTCTTGCTGCCGGAACTCGCGCGACGCGCGCACTTCCGGCGGCAGGCGATCCGCCGAGATCAGCGAGAAGCCGTAGCGGGCAAAGTAGCTGGGGCAACTGGCGCTCAGCAACACGGCGCGCGTGCAGCCGTTGGCGCGGGCGCGCATGAGCAGGGCGGAAACCATATGGGAGGCGATGCCGCGATCGCGATAAGGCGGCAACACCGCCACCGAGCGCACGACCACCGTGTCACCATAGCCTTCGGCGCCGGCGCAACCGACAATGCCGCCGTCGAGCACCGCAATATGGAACAACGCCAGCGAGGGATCGAGATCGTCGCTGGCGAGGCCACATGCTTCAAGGACTTCCGCGATTGCCGGCCAATCGGCCGGTTGTGCGGCGCGGATACGCAGATCTCTTGTCATTGCAATTGTCTCCCCGCCACGCACGATGGCGGAGGTTGTCATGGATGGACTGCGCTGACTTCACACTACATGATTCGCGCGACTTGTTCCAGCGGGGAAAACGGCATAAGCGGCGCCTTATCCACCGAATGAATAAGGCGGGGCCGAGGCAAAATAGCCTGGCGGAAAAGGGAAAGAACAAAGGGAAATGGCAAGGAGCGCGAAGCATCGCGGCGTCCGGCTGCATGGCGCGATCGCCCTGGCCATGACCGCAATACTGGAGGCGGGGGAACGGAATTGAACCGCCGTGTACGGCTTTGCAGACCGTCGCATAACCACTCTGCCACCCCGCCGCTGCCGGGACGCCACGCTTTGGCGCCCGCTTACAGTGCGGGGCGCAGTTTAGCCGGAAATGAAAATCTCTGCACGGGACGCACAGCGGCGCCCGCACGCTTGCCGAAGGCCGGGGTGTTCAGCGCGAAAGAATGGACATGGTGATCCGGGAGACGCAGACCATCTTGCCTTCTTCGTTGCGGATCTCGATGGCCCACACATGGGTGCTGCGGCCGATATGCACCGGCGTGGCGGTGCCGGTGACAAAGCCCGTGCGCGCCGCGCGCACATGGTTGGCATTGATGTCGAGCCCGACACAATATTGGGTCTCGCTATCCAGGCACAGGCTGGCGGCGCAACTGCCCAGCGTCTCTGCCAGCAGCACCGAGGCCCCACCGTGCAGGATGCCATACGGCTGCACGGTGCGGCGGTCCACCGGCATGCGTGCACTGAGCGAAGCCTCGCCAATCTCGGTGAACTCGATGCCCAGTTGCTCGACGGCGGTGTCCTTGTGGCGGGCCTGGAGTTCTTTCAGGGAGGGAGGTGATTTCCACAGCATGCGCGGTCTCCGAATGGGTTGTACCGCATTCTAAAGGCAGCAGTCCGCGGACGTTCGCGGGGCGGCGCGTACCCGGCAATTTCGGGGCGGCCACGCTTTGGCCATCGATGCATCAGACCCCACTGTGCAACGGCGCCACAATCTCTTGCCAGGCAACGCATTCGGGTGATCGCATGTCGCGGTTAAGCGTTAAACTGGCATGCGCAGCATGGGTTACATGCATCTAAAATCACTTTAATGCGCGAGACAGCCAGGCACGGCAGCGCTGGCGGCGCTAGATCACCAGACGCTCAATTCGGCCCGAGTTTCAACCAGAGTTCCATGACGTCGTTTACGTATGACGCAGTTCTAGCGGACGAGCCCCGTGAATGGCCATCCTCCGACCGGAACCCACTGCTATCCGCCGGGGTATCGGCGCGGGATGCCTGGGCATTGCTCGAGGCTTCGGGCGCGCTCGCCCTGCAGATCGATGTCGCGGGCAACATCATCCTGGCAACCGAAGCCTCGGCGCAGTTGCTTGCCTATCCCCGGGAATACCTTCTTAAATCCTCGATCCTGGATGTCGTCTCGTTCGAGCAGCGCGAGCAGCTCGCCGAGCTGCTGCGTGCCTGCGAGCAGGAAGCGCCTTGCAAGACCGGCCGCATCCGCTTCTCCGGCGGCGTCGGCGAAAGCCGCTGGCTGGACCTGCGCGTGTGCCGCCACGCCGACGAAGACGGCAACCCGAGCTTGCTGCTGTTTGGCTACGACGTGACCAACTGGGTCGACAACGAAGCGCGGCTCATCGAGGCGTCCTTTCGCGATCCGCTCACCGGCGTAGGCAACCGCGCCATGGTGCGCGAACGCATTGCCGGGTACTTTGCCGAAGATGGCACGGGAAAGGCGCCATTTGCGCTTGCCCTGATGGACCTCGACGGGTTCAAGAAGGTCAACGACTCGCTCGGCCATGAATTTGGCGACGCCTTGCTCAAGCAAGTCAGCGTGCGGCTGCGCGGGGCGGTTCGCCCGACGGACATGGTCGCGCGGCTGGGCGGCGATGAGTTCGTGCTGCTGCTCGACGGGATCGCGTCGGAAGCGGCCGCCATCGGCATCGTGGAGAAGGTGATCCATGTCTGCAGGCAGCCTTTTCACCTGGCCGGCTGCCAGATCCGCGTCACCACCAGCCTGGGGCTCACCTTCGGCACGCTGGCCCAACAGTCCGAGTCGCAGTTGCTCAAGCGTGCGGACCTGGCCATGTATGACGCCAAGGCGCAGGGCAAGAATCGATACTGCGTCTACACGCCGGAGCTGGAGCATCGGCTGGACGAGCAGTTCCGGATCGAACAGAACATGTTCGAGGCCGTCCAGAACGGCGAGTTCCTGCTCCACTACCAGCCGATCGTGTGGCCCGGCACCGGCAAGGTCTGCGCGGTCGAGGCGCTGATGCGGTGGCAACACCCGACGGGGTCCGTGCCGCCGGGCGTGTTTATCCCGGTTGCGGAGCATAACGGCCTCATCAACCATCTCGGGGCGTGGGCGCTGCGTTGCGCCTGCGCGCAACTGGCAAGCTGGGATGCGCTCGGGCTGGACGTGGGATACATATCGGTCAATGTCTCTCCGGTCCAGTTCAGGCACCCCGGCTTCGCGGACAGCGTCAGGCGGGCCATCAGGGATGCCGGCGTCAGCTCGCACCGCCTGGTCCTGGAGATCACGGAAGGCGCGCTGATGACCGACCCCGAGGCGGCGCAAGACTTGCTGACGGAGTTGCGCGAACTGGGCGTGCGGTTCGCGGTCGACGACTTCGGCACGGGGTACTCGAGCTTGTCCTACCTGCGCCGCTTCCCGCTCTCGGCGCTGAAGATCGACCAGAGCTTCGTGGCCGACATGATGGACTCCCCGCATGCGCGGACCATCGTGTTTGCCGTGTTGTCGCTCGCGCGGGAACTCGGGCTGGTGGCCATCGCCGAAGGCGTGGAGTCGGACGAGCAAAGCCAGTTGCTGGCCGAGCAAGGCTGTGAGCTGGTGCAGGGCTGGCGCTATGCAAAGGCAATGAGCCCGGCCCAGTTCGTGGACCTGGCGCAAGCCGGCACGCTGCAGCTTGGCAATGCCCAAGTGTTCTCGAAGTAGACGCCGCCATGTCAAACCATTCAAGCAATACGTTCTTCGAGACGCTATGGAGCCGCATGGCGCAGCAAGGGGATTTCCCCACGCTGCAGTTCTGCATCGACAACGTTTTCAAGACGCTCAACAGCGACACCAGCGTCGGCGAGATGGCCGCCGGCGTGCTCTCCGATTTCAGCTTGTCGCAGAAGGTCATACGCCTGGCCAACTCCGCCATGTATCGCTCGTTCGGGGGCGAAGTCACGACGGTGTCGCGCGCCATCCTGGTCCTGGGGGTCGAAGCGATCAGCCACCTCACGCTCGGGGTCCAGTTGCTGGACTATTTCTCCGGGGTGGCCATCAACCGGCCGCAGGCTTCCACTGAACTGAAGCAGGCCCTGATCGCCGGCGAGTTCACGCGCGCGCTCAGCAACGCCCAAGGCATCAGGCAGGCGGAAGAAGCCGTGGTCTGCACGTTGATGCACCACATGAGCCGCCTGCTTCTGGTCTTCTACTTTGCCGAGGAGTGGGAACAGGTCCAGGCCATATGCAAGGGCGACTCCGCCAAGGAAAGCGAAGCGTGCCAGCAAGTGCTGGGCGTCACCCTCGAAGACATCGCGGCAGCGGCGGCGATCAAATGGAGGCTGCCCAGCCTGATCGCAACATCGATGCTCTGCCAGCGCTTCGACGCGGATTCGGTGCTGGAATCCCACGCCGGCTGGCTGGGCGCGATTGCCAACATCTCCTCCCGGGCCGCCACGCTGGTGGCAAGGGATGCGCCGCGGGAAGAGGTCCAGGCCTTGCTGCTGGATCACGCCGAGGCACTTGGCCTGCAAGCAGGTGCGGTGGAAGGCGCGGTCCTGCAGGCCCTGGCACTCAATGTCTCCATGACCAATGCGGAGTCACCCGGGACGGCCGAGGCGACCCCCGCCCTGAATGCCGGCAAGCCGAAGGATGCCCTCAAGCGCCTTCGGCAAAGCCTGCAGGAAGTACAGCGCGAGGGCGGCGAGCTGCCGGTCTCCGAGCTGGCGCCGCTGGTGCTCGAATCGGCCATGCAGGCGCTGAACTTCTCGCATTGCTTCCTCATGCTGCTCAACCCCATGGCGAAGCGTTTTGGCGCACGGGTTGGATTTGGCGAGGGCATGCGCGAGAAGATGGAAGCCCTGTCCTTCGAAGAAGGCTTCGTCCCCGATATCTTTCACTTCGCCGCCATCGGCAACAAGCCGCTGCTGTTCGAGGACTCCTTTGACAAAGAGGTGGCGCACCGCGTGCCCCGCTGGTATCGGGAACAGATGCCCGATGCCCGCTCCATCCTGCTGGCGCCCGTGATGATCAAGAATCGCTGCGTCGCCATGATCTGCGGAGACTGGGGCCCGACAGCCTGCACGGGCGGGCTGTCCGATGGAGAGATGGAAGCCATCAGCCTGCTGACGCAGGAGATCTCGGCGAGCTTCCTCAGGTCTGCCGAGCTCCGGTAGGCGCGGTGCTGGTCACCGGCATTACGCCCCCTGGACGATGACAAGGCCCTTTACCAGGCCAGGGCCGCAGGCAGGAACTGCGTGGCGAGCCAGGACTGATCTAGTCCGAGCCCTGCGCCGGGCCGGCGGCAAGCGGCCCGGCTGCCCCGGCTCTCGCCTTCGCGCGATTCCACGCATTGCCAATGGCAAGCCCGGCAGAGGTCGGGACATACATGCTGGAGTCCTCGGCCGTACTGCCGTCGTACTGCAGTAAGCCTGAATCCATCATCTTGCGGATCTGCCAGCGGTGAACGACCTCGTCGTTGCCTTGCGCGCCAGGTTCCACCAGCACGACGCTTGGCAAGAGCCTGCCCCAGGGATCGCGAGCAATGCGCAGGACCGCCCCGTTGGCCACTCTTCCCAATAGCTCGCTCTGCCTCATTCTTGCTCCACGCTTCTTTTGCTTCCTTTGCTTCTTCTGCTTTTTCTTCTTGCCAGGTACGGCGGGCATCAAGGCGTCCCGAGCGGCGGACGATTCCCTTAAGCCAGCCCCCTGACGGGGGGTGAGGATACAAAAATCCGCGCCGGCAAAGCTCACAAATACTCACAAAGACGCACAAGCACGCAGAAGCTCAA
This sequence comes from Cupriavidus sp. PET2-C1, assembly GCF_054515855.1. Lineage (NCBI taxonomy): Bacteria > Pseudomonadati > Pseudomonadota > Betaproteobacteria > Burkholderiales > Burkholderiaceae > Cupriavidus > Cupriavidus sp. PET2-C1. The sequence continues at coordinate 361,617 of NZ_CM137259.1, read as the reverse complement.
AAACGCTCGCCGGCCGGCGCTATCCCTCAGCCTGGTCCTGCCAGCGCTGCGCCAGCAGGTAGCCGACGCCACGCACCGTGCGGATCGCCGGGCCATGCGGCCAAGCCTGCGAGAGCTTTCCGCGCAGCCGGCTGATGGCGACCTCTAGCCGGTGCTCGTCGAAGTCAAGGTAGTTGCCGCCCAGCGCTTCCACCAATTGGCGGCGGCCGGCGGGATCGGGCGCGCTGCGCCGCAAGGCCTGCAGCAGCTGGCCTTCCATGCGCGTGAGCAGGAGCGGGTTGCCATCCGGCGTGATGGCCATGAGACGGCGCGCATCGAGGCACCAGGCTGGCGCGGGCGCACCGGCCAGCGGCGGCAAAGGAAGGTCAGGCGTCGCGGGGCCGAGGCGGCGCAGCAGGTTGGCGATCACCAGCAGCAGCTCTTCCGTGCACGCCGGCTTGACGAGATAGCCATCGGCGCCGCCGCGCAGCCCGGCGAGCCGGTGGTGGGCCATGCCGCGCGCGGTCAGCATGACGATGCCCAAGTCGGGCCGGGTCCGGCGCAGGCGCTCGCAGATCGACAACCCGTCCTCATCCGGAAGGCCCAGGTCCAGTATCAGCAGCCGGCACGGCTGGCTGGCCAGGTGCGCGTCCAGCGCCGCTGCATTGGCCAGGCTCGCGACGGCATAGCCGGCGTGGGTCAAGTGAAAGGCCAGCTCCGTGCGCAGGCGCTCGTTGTCCTCGACCAGCGCGATGGGAACCCCTTTGGGCATCCCGGTCGGGGCGGCATCGGAAGCAGCGAGGGCGGCAAGCACGGCGGCGACAGTCATGCGGCCTCCGGCAGCCACGCCACGAAGCAGGCCCCCTCGCGCCAGTCCGGATCGCAGCGCAGGGTCCCGCCATGCAGCTCCATGATCTTGCGCGCCAGCGGCAGGCCCAGCCCTAGGCCGGGCTGGTCGGCAATCTCGCCGAGCCGGTGGAATTTCTCGAAGATCACGTCTTCCTTGCCCAAGGGCACGCCGGGCCCCTGGTCCCGAATGCGCCAGGCCACGCCGCGCACACCCTCGCGCATGCCAGCGGCGATGTCGATCAGGATGCGGCTCGCCGGGTACGCGTATTTGAGCGCGTTGTCGAGCAGGTTGAGCAAGGCGAAGTGCAGCAGGCGGACATCGCCATCGAGCTGGGGCAACCCGGCCCCGGCCTCCAGGGATACCCGGGCCGCCGCTTGCGGCTCGAGCGACGCGAGCACGTCCCGGCTGAGTTCGGCGAAGCCAAACGGCGCGGAGTCGAGCTGCTGTTCGCCGGGCACCAGCCGCTCGCGCGCCTCGGCCAGCTCCATCAGGAGCTTCAGCCGCCGAACGGCCAGCTGGATGCTCTGGTAGCGGCTCTCGCGCTGCGCGCGGTCGCCGCCGATGTCATCGAGCAGGCGCAGGCTATAGGCCGCGGCATCGATCACTGCCACCGGCGTGCGGACCTCATGCGTCATCATCGCGAGCAAACGGCTTTGCTCCTCGAACGCACGCCGCTCGCGCAGGGAAGACGCCATCGCCTCGCGGGCCTGCTGCCGCTCCCGTTTGCGCTCGTTTTCGGCTTCGCGCACGCGCACCACAATGGTCAGGTGCAGCGCCAGCATCAGCGCCAGGTCGAGCAGGCGTACGTTTTGCGTGGTGATGGGGCTCAGCGGCAACAGGCCGAACGCGCCAAGGCAGCCAGGCAGGACGATGAGGCAGTACAGCGATAGTGAAGCCGCGACCAGCCGTCCGGAAGCCCCTCCGGTGCGCCACAGGTAAAGATAGACCGGAATCGAGAGCAATTGCCCCAGCAACACCCCGGTATAGAGCACGGAAACCGCGGTACCGTAGTGATCGCTCGATGACGACAAGGCGACCACCAGGCCCGTCAGCATGAGGCCCTGGTGATAGCGCAGCAGGCGCGGCGCGCGCTCGCGCAACGGCAGCAGGCAGATCACGAACAGGCTGGCGCACGCCCATTGAAGCCCCACCAGGGCCTTGGCGGCCAATAGCGGCACGGTAGCATCGTGCGGAAAGAGAAACTGGCTGGCCAGTCCGTCAGCGGCAAACCAGCGCAGGGTAGCCACGGCCACCAGCAAGGAAAAAGCCGCGTAGAGCGCGCGCCGGGTCAGCAGCCAGCCGGCCAGGTAGAAGAGCACCGCCGTGGCCATGAAACCCAGGTGCATGCCATAGCCGATATTGGCGGCCGCGCTTGCCGCGCGCAGCGCCGACCCATGCCACAGCCGCAACGCCACCGCCATGGTGCCGGTGGTCCGGATGCGCAGGTAGAGCACATCGCCCAACTGCGGCTGCGCAAGCCGGAAGGCCAGGTTGCGATCACGCCCACCGGAGCCGTCGCGGGCGTCGAAGGGCGGCGCGTTGCCGCTGCGGCGCTCCACCCAGGCGCCGTTCGCTGTTGCCTGGTACAGGCGCACATCGTCAAGCGCCCCCGGCCAGATCTCCAGCCAGCGCTCGCCACCCTGGGCCGCCGCGGACAGCACCACCTTGAGCCAGACCACGTCATGGGTAAAACCCTCGTTCAGGCCACCGCGCAATGGCTGGAATCCATCGGCACGCGCGGCAACCTGCGCGATCGCGAGCCGCCCGCCCGGATCGCGCAACCAGGACACGTCGGGGTCTTGCAGGGGCAGCGGGCCGGCATCGGAGGCCCAGGCCCGCGCCATCAGCAGCCAGGCCAGCATGCCGATGAGAGCGGCCACATGCAGGCGGCGGGCCAGCATGACGCCAGCGCCATGGTGCCAGGGCGGGTTGGCGGCGCTCATGCGGCAAAACCAGGTTGCCGGATCACAGGACCGATCCTGCGGTACCGCGTGGCGCATGACCGTGACCGCCCGCTGCCGGGATGCTGGAACAGCAAGAATGGCGAGAATTGCGAGAGTGGCGAGAGTGGCGAGGCTGCAGGCGCGTGACGCCGCCAACTGGACACGCCAGCCATTCTGGGTGGCTGAGGAGCCGCCCGGCAAGCCAATCTTCAGTCATTCCCGAGGCAAGGTGTGCGGCGGGACTCCTAGAGCACCTGGTCCGCATTATCGTATTTGTCTTTTATCTTTTTATCGTTTTGTCTTCTTCCCGCCGATCTGGTGATCTGGTGATCTGGATCTGCAGGAGGCCCGGTGCCGGGCACGCCTTCGGCAAGAACACAGCCGTGCGGGATTTTTGGCTATTGGCCGGGATTATTCAAGTCAGCCAAACGGACGAGGCGAACCGGCGGCGTTAGCCGATAGCGAAGTAGGCAACTCACCGATAGCGGGCAGCGAGCCAAAAGGCCATGCTGAAACCAGCATTGGCGCGGAACCGGCCGCCTGGCCGCGCGCCCACCACCGGCAACTGGCATGCATACGCGCTTACCCATGCCGGCCATGCCGCACGGCCGGCCAGACGTTCCTGGCCATACCGTGCGGCGCGGCTTGCAGCTATCGCTTGCGTTACTCCACCGTGACCGACTTGGCCAGGTTACGCGGCTTGTCCACGTCGGTGCCGCGCGCGCAGGCGGTATGGTAGGCCAGCAGTTGCAGCGGCACCACGTGCAGGATCGGCGACAGGTCGCCGTAGTGCTCGGGCAGGCGGATCACCTGGATGCCTTCGGTGGAATGGATATGGGTGTCGCTGTCGGCGAACACATAGAGACGGCCGCCGCGGGCACGCACTTCCTGGATGTTGGACTTGAGCTTCTCCAGCAGCGCGTCGTTGGGCGCCACCGTGACCACCGGCATGGCCTCGGTCACCAGCGCCAGCGGGCCGTGCTTGAGCTCGCCGGCCGGATAGGCTTCGGCGTGGATGTACGAGATTTCCTTGAGCTTGAGCGCGCCTTCCAGGGCGATCGGGTAATGCAGGCCACGGCCCAGGAACAGCGCATTCTCGCGGCGGGCAAAGTCCTCGGACCAGGAGATGATCTGCGGCTCCAGCGCCAGCACGCCGTGCAGGGCCACGGGCAGGTGGCGCAGGTTGGTCAGCGCGGCGGCTTCCGCCTCGGCCGTGAGCCTGCCGCGTACCTTGGCCAGCGCCAGGGTCAGCATGTACAGCGCGGCGAGCTGGGTGGTGAAGGCCTTGGTCGACGCGACGCCGATCTCGGTGCCGGCACGCGTCAGGAAGCGCAGCGTGGTCTCGCGCACCATGGCGCTGGTGGACACGTTGCACACAGCCAGGGTATGCGTGTGGCCCAGCGACTTGGCGTGGCGCAGTGCAGCCATGGTATCGGCGGTCTCGCCAGACTGCGAGATCACCACCACCAGCGCGCGCGGGTTGGGCACGGTTTCGCGGTAGCGGTACTCGCTGGCCACCTCGACCTGGGTCGGGATCTTGGCCACGGATTCGAGCCAGTACTTGGCGGTGCAGCCCGAGTAATAGCTGGTGCCGCAAGCCAGGATCAGCACGCTGTCGATCTCGCTGAACACGCTCTGGGCGGTCTCGCCGAACAGTTCCGGCGTAATGGCGTCGATGCCTTCCAGCGTATCGCCGAGCGCGCGCGGCTGCTCGAAGATTTCCTTCTGCATGAAGTGGCGGTACGGGCCCAGCTCCACCGCCGCGGCGTGCGTCTCGACCACGCGCACTTCGCGCTCGACCAGGTGGTCGTGCACGTCGCGGATGGTGGCGCCTTCGCGGGTGAGTTCCACCACGTCGCCTTCTTCCAGGTAGATGATGCGGTTGGCGGTACCCGCCACGGCCAGCGCGTCGGAAGCCAGGAAGGATTCGTTGTCGCCCAGCGCCACCACCAGCGGCGAGCCGGCGCGGGCGCCGACCACGCGTTCCGGATGGTCCTTGGAGAACACGGCGATGGCGTAGGCGCCGTGCAGGCGCTTGGTCACGGCACGCACCGAGGCGAACAGGTCGCCGCGCGTGGCGCTGCTCGGGTAGGTGTAGACCTGATGGATCAGGTGGGCCACCACTTCGGTGTCGGTCTGCGACTCGAAACCGTAGCCGGCGGCGCGCAGCTCCTCGCGCAGCGGCTCGTAGTTCTCGATGATGCCGTTGTGCACCAGCGCGATGGACTCGCCCGAGAAATGCGGGTGAGCGTTGGTGGTGTCGGGCTTGCCGTGCGTGGCCCAGCGCGTATGCGCCACGCCGGTCATGCCGGCCAGGCCGGACGCGCGGGTCTGCTCGTCCAGGTCGGCCACGCGCGAGACCGTGCGTGCGCGCTCGAGCGCGTTGTCGCGCACTACCGCCACGCCGCAGGAATCATAGCCACGGTACTCGAGGCGACGCAGTCCTTCGATCAGGACCGGAACAATATTGCGCGAGGAAACCGCGCCGACGATGCCACACATATTCTTCTCCCACAGAGCACGGACACGGCCGCACCGGATGATTGGCGCGAGGACGGCGCTGCCGTCTCCCGCGAGTTGCCATTGCCGCCCGGCCGTATCCCGGCCGGGTGGTGGCGGGATTTATTTCTTGGCTTGCTTGAGCGGGCGCTGCCACGCGTCGAGCGTCATCTGCTTGGAGCGCGACAGCGTCAGCTTGTCGGCCGCCGCATCCTTGGTCAACGTGGTGCCGGCGCCAATGGTGGCACCGCGGCGCACGGTCACCGGCGCGACCAGCTGCGTGTCGGAACCGATAAAGACATCGTCCTCGATGACGGTGCGGTACTTGTTCGCGCCATCGTAGTTGCAGGTGATGGTGCCCGCGCCGATGTTGACGCGCGAGCCGACCGTGGCGTCGCCCACGTAGGCAAGGTGGTTGGCCTTGCTGTGCGCGGCGATCTGGCTGTTCTTGACCTCGACGAAGTTGCCGATGTGCACATCCTCGCCCAGCACCGTGCCGGGACGCAGGCGCGCGTACGGGCCGATGCGGCCGGCCGAGCCAACGCTGGCATCCTCGAAATGGCAGAACGGCTGCACCCGCGCGCCGGCGCCCACGGTGCTGTTGCGCAGCACGCAGTTGGCGCCGATATGGGCGCCGTCTTCCAGGTGCACGCGGCCTTCGAACACGCAGTTCACGTCGATGGTGACGTCGCGCCCGCAGGTAAGCTCGCCGCGGATATCGATGCGCGCCGGATCCAGCAGCGTCACGCCGGCTTCAAGCAGGCGCTGCGCCAGGTTGCGCTGATGGATGCGCTCCAGCTCGGCGAGCTGCACCTTGCTGTTCACGCCCAGCGTTTCCCACAGCGCATCGGGCTGCGCGGAAACCACTTCCATGCCGTCCGCCACCGCGCGCTCGACGGCGTCGGTCAGGTAATACTCGCCCTGGGCGTTGTCGTTGCGCAGCGTGGACAGCCAGCGGCGCAGGGGGCCGGTAGGCGCCAGGATGATGCCGGTGTTGATTTCACGGATGGCGCGCTGCGGCTCGCTGGCATCCTTTTGCTCAACGATGCGCACGATCTTGCCCGCCTCGCGCACGATGCGGCCATAGCCGGTGGGGTCCTCCATCTCGACCGTCAGGATGCCGAAGCGCTCGCTGCCGGCCGCGGCCACCAGGCGCTGCAGCGTGGCGGCTTCGGTCAGAGGCACATCGCCGTACAGCACCAGCGTAGGCTGGCTGTCGTCGAGCAGCGGGAGCGCCTGCGCCACGGCATGGCCGGTGCCAAGCTGCTCGGCCTGCAGGGCGAAGGCAACGTCTGGCGCGCCAACCGCCTCGCGCACGCGGTCGGCGCCATGCCCAACCACCACCACGAGCCGGGTCGGCAACAATTTTCGTGCCGTTTCAATCACATGAGCAAGCAGCGGCCGGCCAGCGAGAGGATGCAGGACCTTGGGCAGCGCGGAGTTCATCCGCTTGCCCATTCCTGCAGCGAGAATGACGATATTCACAAGGAGGGTCCTAAGTGAGTGTGTCCAGCAAACAGTATGAATCACCCCCTCGGCAAGCCCGGGGGCCGGCAGCGCTGGCCAGGGTCCTGGCCCGGACCCCGAAACCGGTGGCAAAGCCAGCAACGGTTGGGAATCGCGGGTACGATCAGCTGCCAAAACGCGCGGAAAAGGATTCTATCATGGGGGTTTTGCGCCGTTTGACCGCCAATCCCTTCCTGTGCGGGGACCGTGTCCGGTGTCTCCTTCTGGTCACAGCCGTGGTCGCCCTGACGGCCTGCAATGCCCTGAAGCTAGGCTACCAGCAGGGCGACCGGCTCGCCTACTGGTGGATCGACAATTACGTCGACGTCTCCGCCAGCCAGGAACCCCTAACCCGCGACGCCATCGCCCGCTTCTTCGCCTGGCATCGCAAGGACCAGTTGCCCGAGATCGCCGGCCTGCTGCGCCAGGCCAAGAGCGAGGTACAGCAGCCGGTCTCCACCGCCGCGGTGGGCAAGATCCAGGACGACGCCCAGGGCCTGGCGCGCGTTGCCTTCGACCGCTCCACACCCGACGTGGCCGACCTGCTGCTGACGCTGACCCCTGAGCAGATCACCCGCATGGAGAAGAAATTCGCCGACGCCAACGCCAAATACCGCAAGGAATACCTGCGCCCCGACCCGGAGGCCCGCGAGGAGGCCCGGTTCGACAAGGTGATGGGCTACGCGCGGCTGGTCTACGGGCGCTTTTCGAGCGATCAGGAGGCCACGATCCGACGCGCCATGGCGCCCGTGGTGCAAGGCGCCGAGGCGCGCTATGCGGAACGCGTCAAGCGCCAGCAGGAATGGCTCGCGCTGGTGCGCCAGGTACAGGCTGAGCATCCACCCAAGACCCAGGTCGTGGAGATGCTAAGGCGCTATGGCGATCACTGGCAGAACCCGCCCACGCGGGAGCGCGGTGCCCGTTACGACGCCAACAAGGAGGCCGGGCTGGCGCTGACCGTCACCATTGCCAACCTGACCACACCGGAGCAGAAGGCCCACGCGGCGGATCGCTTCCAGAAATGGATCGATGACGCGAACGCGCTGATGCGCGATGGCTCCGCCAATGCGGCGGCGCCCCGGCCAACGCGCGCTGAGAACTGAGGCAGGGGCCGGGAGACCGGCCCGTGGCCTATTCGGCGGCAGGCTGCGCCGGGCTGGCGGGCGCGGACTTCTCGAAGCGCACAAATTCCAGCTTGTTCTCTTCCATGCCGCCCGCGAAGACCAGCGGCTGCTGGGAGAAGGTAGTCTCGCCGAACAGCGAAGCCTCGTCCACCTTGGCCAGGCCGGTTGCCAGCCCGTTGAAATCGAACAGATCGGTATCGGCCAGATGCGACGGCACCACGCTGCGCAGCGCGGCAAAGATATTGTCGGTGCGCCCCGGATTGGTCCGCTCCCACTCCAGCACCATCTCCTTGACCTTCTTGCGCTGCAGGTTTTCCTGCGAGCCGCACAGGTTGCACGGGATGATCGGGTATTCCATTGCGCGCGCGTAGCTGGCGATATCCTTTTCAGGGCAATAGGCCAGCGGGCGGATCACGATGTGCTGGCCGTCGTCGGTGGCCAGCTTGGGCGGCATCGCCTTCATCTTGCCGCCGAAGAACAGGTTCAGGAAGAAGGTCTGGATGATGTCGTCGCGATGGTGGCCGAGCGCGATCTTGTTGGCGCCGAGTTCTTTCGCGGTACGGTAGATCACGCCGCGGCGCAGGCGCGAGCACAGCGAGCAGGTGGTCTTGCCCTCGGGCACCTTCTCCTTGACGATGGAATAGGTATCCGCGTCGACGATCACATACTCCACCCCCACCGATTTCAGGTAAGCCGGCAGGATGTGCGCGGGAAAGCCCGGCTGCTTCTGGTCCAGGTTCATCGCGATCAGCTTGAACTTGACCGGCGCGCGCTTTTGCAGTGCCATCAGCACCGACAGCATGGTGTACGAGTCCTTGCCGCCGGAGAGGCACACCAGCACCGTGTCGCCATCCTCGATCATCTTGAAATCGCCGATGGCGCGGCCCGTCTGCGACTGGAGATAGGTCTCCAGGCGGAAGAAGTTCTTGGAATGCGTGGTGGCGGTCATGGCGATGGGGCGAAGGGACGAATGGGTACGGCAAAGCAAGGGCAAAACGGCGCGCAATGCGGCAGCTGCATCACATGCAAGCTGCCGGGGCCGGAGAACCCGGCATTTTACCGTGAGCCGCCACCCCGCGCCGGCAGCCCGCCAGAGCGGCGCACTTACTGGCCAGCCGGCTCGCTCTTGATGTGGAACACCTCGACGCCGACCGAATCGCAGTCCGGGTACACATCCGGCTTTTCGGTCGATACGCGCACGGCGCGCACCTTGGGGTGCTTGAGCATGGCGCGCGCCACGTCGTCGCACAGGGTTTCCTGCAGGTGCACGTGGCCCTGCGCCATGCGCTCGGCGACCGTATTGCGCATGAAATCGTAGTCCACCACTTCCTGCAGCTTGTCGTCCTGGGGCGTGCTCTGGGCCAGCGGCACGAACAGGTCGATATTGATCAGCACGCGCTGTTCGCCCTTTTTCTCGAATTCGTGCACACCGATATTGATCTGCACTTCGTAGTTGCGCAAGAACATGCGGCGGCAGTCTTGCAGGCTGGGATGTGTGAGGGCGGCGAGCATGGTCATGATGGGGAGAGGAAAAAAGGAGAAAGAAGGCGCGCGCGGACTTGGCGCGCGCGCCGGATACGTTATTCGATCATTCGGTCAGGAACATCACGTCGCGCGCCAACGGCATCAGGTGCTGGCCGCCGTCGACGTAAAGCGTGGTGCCGGTCACGGCGCGCGCCTCGGCCAGGTAGGCCACCGCCTGCGCGATGTCTTCCGGCGTGGACGACTGCCCCAGCGGCGTCATGCGGTGGGCGCGCCGGAAGCCCGGGCTGGACTGGTCGCCCGAGACCATGGTGATGCCGGGCGCCACGCCCACCACGCGCAGCTTGGGTCCCAGCGCCTGGGCCAGCTGCACGGTAGCCGTCTGCAGTGCCGCCTTGGACAGCGTGTACGACAGGAAGTCCGGATTCAGGTTATCCAGCTTCTGGTCGAGCAGGTTGATGACCACGCCGCGCTGCGTGTCCGACATGGCACGGTGCATTTCGCGCGCGAGCAGCAGCGGCGCGGCCACATTGGTGCGCATATGCGTATCGAGCGAGGCATAGGAAAAGCTGGTGGCCACGTCGTACTGGAACAGCGAGGCATTGTTGACCAGGCAGGTCGGCACGCCCAGCGCATCGGTGCAGGCCTTGATCAGCGTGGCGGTGGACGCCTCGTCGGCCAGGTCGGCCTGCAGCACGGCGGCACGCTGGCCACCGGCGCGGATCTGTTCGGCCAGCGCCTCGGCCTCAGCCACGGAGCGATGGCAGTGCACCGCCACGTCCCAGCCACGCTGGGCCAGTTCCAGCGCGATCACACGCCCGAGCCGGCGCGCGGCGCCAGTGACGAGCGCGATGCCGCGCGCGGGGGTAGCGGAAGCTGCGGCGGCGGTAGCGCCGGCAGGCGATGTGGAGTCAGGGGATTCGGAGGCTGGCATTGCTACAATCGCGGTATGCACAAAGGCGCTAGTTTACCCCTTCCCCCCGCTGACGCACTGTCGGCGTCCGCCGCGCTGAGCGCGCACATCGGCCAGGCTATCGACGACGCGGGCGGCTGGCTCGGTTTCGACCGCTATATGGCGCTTGCGCTATATGCGCCCGGGCTGGGCTACTACAGCGGCGGCGCCGCCAAGTTCGGCCGCGACGCGCGCGATGGCAGCGACTTCATCACCGCCCCCGAACTCAGCCCGTATTTCGCCCGTACACTCGCGCGCCAGTTCGCGCCGCTGCTGGCGCAGGGCCTGTCGCAGCTCCTGGAATTCGGCGCCGGCACCGGCCGGCTCGCCGCCGACCTGCTGCTGGCCCTGGAGCAGGAAGGCCAGTTGCCCGAGCGCTACGCCATCGTCGAGCTCTCCGGCGAGCTGCGCGCGCGCCAGCAGGCCACGCTGGCCACGCGCGCGCCGCATCTGGCCCCACGCGTCGCCTGGCTGGATACGCTGCCCGAGCATTTCGAGGGGATCGTGGTCGGCAATGAAGTGCTGGACGCCATGCCGGTGCGGCTGTTCGCCCGCAGCCACGGCCGCTGGCTGGAGCGCGGCGTGGCCCGCCGGGACGGCGATGCTGACGCATCCGACGCATCCGACGCATCCGGCGTATCCGACGCAGCCTTCGGCTTCTCGGACCGTCCCGTGGCGGCCGACGCCCTGCCCGCCTCGCTGCACGCCGTGGCCGGCGACCACGACATCGTCACCGAAACCCACGCCGAGGCCGAAGGCTTCATGCGCGCAGTAGGCACGATGCTCACGCGGGGTGCGGTGTTCCTGATCGATTATGGTTTCCCCGCTGCCGAGTACTACCATCCGCAGCGCGTCGGCGGCACGCTGATGTGCCACTACCGCCATCACGCCCACCCGGACCCCTTCCTCTACCCCGGCCTGCAAGACATCACCGCCCACGTCAACTTCAGCGGCATCGCCCACGCCGCGGCCGATGCCGGGCTGACTGTAGCCGGCTTCGCCTCGCAGGCGCGCTTCCTGATGAATGCCGGCATCACCGAGCTGCTGATGGCGCTGGACCCCAACGACACGCGCAACTTCCTGCCCGCCGCCAACGCGGTGCAAAAGCTGCTGTCCGAGGCCGAGATGGGCGAACTGTTCAAGGTGATCGCGCTGACCCGCGACTTCGATGCGGCGCTGCCGCTGACAAGCTTCGCACGCGGCGATCGCAGCCACGCGCTATAGTCCGCGCATTTCACCCTCCCCCTAGGCACCCCAACATGCTGCGCTGGACCCTCACCATCTTCCTGGCCGTCATCGTGCTTTCGGCGGCACTGCCCTGGCTGCAGAAGCTGGGGCTGGGGCGGTTGCCGGGGGATTTGCGGTTTCGGTTGTTTGGGCGGGAGTTTGTGTTGCCGTTTGCTTCGACGGTTTTGTTGTCGATGGTGGCGTTGGTGATTGGGAGGTTGTTTTAGGGGGAGAGGGGGGGACGGGGGGGGACACTGCAACTGCAGCTGCAACTGCAAAATCAACTTCAACTGCTTAACTTCAAGGTCAAAGGCAACTGCAGTTTCACCTCCCCTGCGGGGCGGCGACCTACTTTTTTGTCTTGCCAAAAAAGTAGGCAAAAAAGGCGCGCCGGATGGGGCGACTACCCCTCGGGATTCGACGAAAAGAGCGGCCGGGACCCAAACTCGCATCGCCTTAAGGCGATACTCAGACATGGGTCCCTCTTTTCCGCTCTTTTCGTCGAATCCCGAGGCGCCCCATACGGCCTTGGCACACCTTCACGGCTCGCTTCGCGTCGCGCACGGGTGTTGCCCGCCTGGGGGCGGGAAACACGGCTTACCACAGAGGGATCAAATTTCGATTCGGTGTAGCCGTGGTTGCCGCCTCCAGGCGGCAACCACCCACGCGCGATGCGAAGCGAGCCGTCTGGGTTTTCATCTCCCGTTATGGGGCGCCTCGTCGTCGGGCGAAAAGAGCGGAAACGAGGAGGCCATGTTTGAGTATCGCCTTAAGGCGATGCGAGTTTGGCCTCCGGCCGCTCTTTTCGCCCGGCGACGAGGGGGGGTCGCCCCATCCGGGTCGCTTCTTTGCCTACTTTCTTGGCGAGCCAAGAAAGTAGGTCGCCGCCCCGCAGGGGAGGTGAAACTGCAGTTGAGGTTGAAGTTGAAGTTGAAGTTGAAGTTAAGCAGTTGCAGCTGAATTTGCAGTTGCAGTCAAACCCCTACCCTCCCAAACTAGCCGCCACCGCCGCCACCCGCGCAGCATGCACCCGATCCTTGATCACCCCAGGATCCCCAGCACATTCCCTCGCCACGGCCCCGGCGTCCACCGAAGCCGCCGCCTCCAGCGCCATCATCAACCGCGCCGTCTGCGGATACTCCCGCGCCTCAAACCCAAGCCGTCCCCGCGCATCCGCCTCGCATGCCTGCAGCACTTCGGCAAACCGCGCCGGCTTGCGCAACGCATCGCACCGCTCCAGCAATCGCGTCAGCGCAGCCGCGCCAAACTCCTCGGCGCGATGGATATTGCCATGCTCGCGCGCCACCACCACGGCCAGGTCGCGGCAGTCAGTCGGCACGCGCAACCGCTTGCAAACCGCTTCAAGCAATGCCACGCTGCGCTGCTCGTGCCCGATATGGCGCGGCAGCACATCCTCGGGCGTGGTGCCCTTGCCCAGGTCGTGCATCAGCGCGGCAAAGCGCACCGGCAGCGAGGTGCGCATCGCGGCGGTGGTATCGACGACCATCATCACGTGTACGCCGGTATCCACCTCCGGGTGGTAGTCGGCCCGCTGCGGCACGCCCCATAGCCGGTCCAGCTCGGGCAGCAGCCGCGCCAGCGCCCCGCATTCGCGCAGCACCTCGAACATGCGCGAGGGCCGTGCCTCCATCAGGCCGCGCGCGAGTTCCTGCCAGACGCGTTCGGCCACCAGCGCGTCGACCTCGCCGGCTTCCACCATCCGGCGCATCAGCACCAGCGTCTCGGGGGCTACCGTGAAATCATTGAAACGCGCGGCGAAGCGCGCCACGCGCAGGATCCGCACCGGGTCTTCGGCGAAGGCGTCCGACACATGGCGAAACTGCCGTGCGGCGAGATCACGCTGGCCGCCGTAGGGGTCGATCACGGGGCCAGTGAGCGCGCCGTCGTCGCCCACCGCCTGCGCCATGGCGTTGATGGTGAGGTCGCGCCGCACCAGGTCGTCTTCCAGCGTCACGTCCGGCGCGCAATAGAAGGAAAAGCCCTTGTAGCCCGCCGCGGTCTTGCGCTCGGTGCGGGCCAGCGCGTACTCCTCCCGGGTCCTGGGATGGAGGAATACGGGGAAATCCTTGCCTACCGGCTTATAGCCCTGGGCTTCCATCTCGGCCGGGGTTGCGCCCACCACCACGTAGTCGCGGTCCTGGCTCGACAAGCCAAGCAGGGCGTCGCGAATGGCGCCGCCTACGGCATACACCTGCATGGACGAGCTCAATGGTTGATCACGACCGCATCGGCGCGATCGGGGGTGAGGCGGTAAGGCTCGTCGGAGGCGAGGAAATCGCGCTCTTCACGGGCATCGGCGATCCACGCCTGCATGGCCGGCAGCGCCAGGATAAAGTCCGCATATTGCTTGGCGCCCTCCGGCAGATGGATGCCATAGGTGGCAAAGCGGCTGACCACCGGCGCGAAAAATGCATCGGCAATGGTGAATGCGCCGAACAGGAACGGGCCTGTGGCCGCATGGCGCGCGCGCAGGTCCGACCAGATCGCGGCGACACGGTCCACATCGCGCTGCACCGCTACGTTCCAGCCCATGCCGGGCAGCACCGCGGTGACGTTCATCGGCAGCTGGCTGCGCAGGTTGCCGAAGCCCGAGTGCATCTCCGCGCAGATCGAGCGCGCATGCGCACGCTCGGCACGGCCGGCCGGCCAGAGCTGCTTCTCGGGAAAGGACTCGGCCAGGTATTCGGCAATCGACAGCGAGTCCCACACCGAGACATCGCCATCGACCAGCACCGGTACCTTGCCGGTCGGCGAGTGCTTCGCGACCGCTTGCTCAAACCCGGCCACGAACAAGCGCACCTTGACCTCCTCGAACGCAATGCCAGCCTGGCGCATCAACAGCCAGGGGCGCAACGACCAGGAAGAGTAATTCTTGTTGCCGATGACAAGCTTCATCGCAATATCCTTGCAGGAAAACGTGGGGGGAGCGCGCACGGCCGGGGCAAGCCCGCAGCGCGAAGCGTGCGGCGGCAAACGCACGCCGGGGAACGAACCATTGTAGCCAGCCGCGCCAAGCGCCTCCAAGCGAATTACGCTCGCAGCGATGTGAATCCTGGTCACATGCGAAGGGCAAAACCGGGCCGGGCGGCCTGCCGCTCAACGATACCCGCTGCGCCGCAGTCCCAGCATCTGGCTCTCGTGACCGCGGCCCGCCAGCACATCGGTCATCACCACCTCCAGCCCGACCGGCTGGCCCAGCCCAAGCTCGGGCGCGACCGGCCCGCGCATGACATTGTCGAGCCGCATGGAGTCCAGGTTGTCGCGCGACATCACCGGCGCGCCCGGCATGTGTTCGAGGATGGCTGCCTGCACGCGGGCCAGGGCGTCGGGCAGATGCAGGACCGGGCGCGGGTGGCCGCTGGCGCGGCCCGCAAAACGCACCAGCTCCTCCAGCGTGTAGACCTGCGGCCCCGCCAGGTCGTAGGCGCGGCCGATGGTGTCCCGCGTCGCCATGGCGTTGACCATGGCCTGCGCCACGTCCTGCACGTACACCGGCTGGAACCTGGCTTGCGCGCAGGCGAGCGGCACTACGGGCGCCAGTTGCTGCATTTGGGCGAACAGATTGAGGAAATGATCGTCGGGGCCGAATATCACGGACGGACGGAAGATGGTCCAGTCCAGCGCGCTCTCGCGCACCACGCGCTCGCCGTCGCCCTTGCTGCGCAGGTACATCGACGGGCCGGCGCTGTCGGCGCCCAGCGCGCTCATGTGCAACAGCCTGCGCACGCCAGTGCTGCGGCAAGACTCGACAACGCGCCGCACGAGGTCCACGTGGGCGGCGGCAAAGGCCGCGCCGTAAGGCTCGGCGCGTTCGCCATGAAGAATGCCGACCAGGTTCACCACGATGCCGTCGGTGCCCAGCGTGCCAATGGCGGCGTTCAGCGCAACATCGTTCCTCACGTCCAGCTCGATCACCTCGACGCGCGGCAACAGCAGCAGGTGCTGCGCATGCTCGGCGTCGCGGGTAGCGGCCACGATGCGTTCGGGGTCCAGAGACGGCTCCACGACGGTGCCCGGCTCCAGCGGCGTGGCCGACGCGGTGGCAACACCTGCCAGGCGGGCCACCAGGTGGCTGCCGACAAAGCCGGCCCCTCCGATCACTAGAACGTTGCTGGTCTGCATGGATCTCTCCGCGGCAAGGGACGACTGGCGCACGCTCCAGGGCTGGAGCACGCGCCGGCTACCGCATTGGCCTGCAGACCGCGCTGCCGTGAAGGCGTTACAACCTCAGGGCAGGCTGGTGGTGGTGATCTGCGACGGCGACACCACGCCCAGGCGATCCTTGAGCGACTGCGGCCGGCCGCTCATCAATGCAGCATAGTACGTGGCGTTCGACAGCACATTCTTCACGTAGGTCCGGGTCTCCGAGAACGGAATGGTCTCGGCGAAGATCGCGCCCTCGACCTGGCGCGGCAAGCTGGAGCGCCAGTTCTTGGGACGGCCCGGGCCGGCGTTGTAGGCGGCCGAAGCCAGCGTCCAGGAGCTATCCAGGTCAGTCAGCACCATGCTCATATAGTTGGTGCCGAGCTGGATGTTGATATTGGGATCGCTCATCATCGAGGGCGAGAAGTCCGTCATGCCGATCTTGCGCGCAACCCACTTGGCGGTGGCCGGCATCACCTGCATCAGGCCATGGGCGCCGGCGGACGAGCGCGCGTTCATGATGAAACGTGACTCCTGGCGCACCAGGCCATAGGCCCATGCCATATCCAGGCCCACGTCATCGGTGGCGCGCTGCATGATGTCGCGGTACGGCATCAGGAAGCGCAGCGAGAAGTCATGCTCGGATTGGGTGCGGTCCGCGGTGTTCACGGCGCGGTCCAGCAGCTCGATGCGGCGGGCGTAGTCGGCGGCGGCCAGCAGTTGGCGGTCGGTCATGCCGCGCAGTTCCCAGTTCCATTCGCGATTGCCTTCGAAGCGCAGGTTCAGGTCATACAACTTCTGTGCGCGCAGGAAGCCCGGGCGGGTGCGCATGGCGTTGACCTCGGCATCGCTCACCTGCGTGCGTGCCGGCAGCACGATGCGGTTGCCCAGCTCCTCGCTGGCCAGCTGGCCGTAGAAGTTGAACTGGCCGGCAATCGACTGGAACTGCTTCTCTGCCTCGGCGCCGCGGTTGTCCGCCTTGAGCGCGCGCCCGTACCAGTAGGTCCAGGCCGGGTCCTTGGCGCGCAGCTCGGGGCGCATCAGCTCCACTGCCTGGCGCACCTGCTTCCAGTCACCCTGGCGCAGCGCGGCGCGCACGCGCCACTCCTGCGTTTCGTCGGACAGCCACTGGTTGCCGCCCAGGTCCATCTGGCGGCGGTAGTAGCCGGCCGCCTCGGGGGCGAGCTTCTTGGCGGCGTACTGGCCGACCACGCCCCAGCCGGCGCCCTGCTCGTCGCGCGACAGGCTGGCGGCGTTGGCGCTCAGGTAGGCCGCGGCCTGCGAGGGATCGTTGCGCGCCATCTTGACCACGGTGGCGAGCGTGTTGCTGTCGCCGCGCGCGTCCGGCGCGGTGGCGGCAATACGCCCGGCCAGCGTCACATAGTTCTGCTCCAGCGCCTGGCGTGCCTGGAAGGCCACGTCGCTCGGCTCGATCTGCCTGCTTTGGGCCAGGTAGCCGATCAGGTCGACACAACCTTCGCCGTAGTAGCGCGGATCGCTCAGTGCCGCGCGCGCATCCGCCGCCACGTTCTGGCCCTTGAGCGCGCGCGACAGCAGCGCGTAGCACTCGACCTGTGTATCGTCCTTGAGCACGAACTGCGGGTATTCGGCGTCGAAATTGGCCCAGTCGCGCTTCTTGCCCAGCACCAGCAGCCAGTCATTGCGCATGCGGTCGGCAATGGCCTCGCCCTTGTAGCGCTGCAGGAACGCGCGCACCTGATCGTCAGGGGCATCGATGCGGGCCAGGCCACTGGCGTCGAACAGCTGCGGCTTGATGCGGAAGTACTCGACGTAAGACGAGATCGGGTAGTCCACCAGCGTGGCCGAGATGGCGTCGGTGCGTGCCACGTCGTTTTTGCGCGCGGCTTCGCGCAGCGCCACGAAAGCGTCGTCGGGGTTGCTCGGGATGGCGAGCGACTGCGATTGGGGTTGCGGCTGAGGCCGTTTCTGCGCAAATACCGGCGTGGCAAGCACTGCGCACGCGATCGCCGCCAGGGCGGCCTTGGCCGCACGCTGCGGATATACTCCCTTCGGCATTCTTCTTCCTTGTTGTGACGGCCGGACAACACCTTCCGAGGGCGCGCATCCGACCGTGCAATGTTGGGTCAACAACAAACATTATCCCACGCAGCCATGCCAAGCGACGACGTTCGCAGCCCCTCCGGCGCACCCGGAAAGCCCGACCCTGGCGTGCAGCGAGCAGCGCTGCGGCGCCAGTTGCTGGCACTGCGCGGCGCATTGCCGCAACGCCCGGCCGCCGACGCCAGCATCGAAGCCGCGCTGGCCGCCCTGCTGGAGCGCCTGCCCGTGCATCGCCTGGGCTTCTACTGGCCGATCCAGCAGGAGTTCGACGCCCGTGGCGTGGTCTCGCGCTGGCTGGCCAGCGGCACCGGGCGGCAAGCGGCCCTGCCGGTGGTAAGCCGGCCGGGCGCGCCGCTGGATTTCCACCAGTGGGAGCCGGCTACGCCGATGGTTGCCGGGCATTACGGCATTCCCGTGCCCGACGGCACGCCGCCCTTGCTGCCAGACGTCCTGCTGATTCCATGTGTCGGTTTCAGCGGGGATAAGTTCCGCCTGGGCTATGGCGGCGGGTTCTACGACCGCACGCTGGCGGCGCTGGCCGCCAGCGGGAACGCGCCGGTGGCGATCGGCATCGGGCATGAGGCCTGCCGCGTGGTGCTGGCGCCGCAGGGGCATGATTTGCCGATGGATTGGGTGGTTAGTGAGGGGGGGGTGTTTTGAGGGGGGGGTGAGGGGGGGGTTGAGGGGGGTTGGTCGCTGTTTCTTTGAACGGCGTTGGATATTGCACCCAAGGGCCATACGACGTTGCCCTGCGGGGTTGGTCGCTGTTTATTTCTTCGGCGATGGCATCTTGCACCCAAGGGCCATACGACATCCCCTGCGGGGTTGGTCGCTGTTTATTTCTTCGGCGATGGCATCTTGCACCCAAGGGCCATACGACATCCCCTGCGGGGTTGGTCGCTGTTTATTTCTTCGGCGATGGCATCTTGCACCCAAGGGCCATACGACATCCCCCTGCGGGGGCTGCCGGTCACTTTTCTTTGACCGGCAAAGAAAACTAACGAAAAGAAAGCCGCCCTGCCGGGGGCAGAGCAATAAGGCTATTTGGGTGTCTGTGGTTGCGTCGTACGGCCCGGAGTGTTGGCTGGCGTGTCCAACCGGCCCGAAGGACATCGCTACTGCATGACCCAATGGTCACGTGGTGGTGCCCCTCATCGCTTTGCTCGGTGAGTGTTCGGGCATCTGCCGTTCGCGGTGCGGAGCGCCACGATCCTGCCTGACTTGGTGGTTTCGTGGTTTTGTCTCTGGCGGTGGCCGCCCGGCCATTTGATGCCCTGCCGTACCGGCGCGAGCGGCACCTTGCTATCAACTCCTCTGGTTTCGTGGTGGGCACCGTGGCCCGGTTCGCGGGGCCGTGCTCGCACCTCACGGCGCTCGTCCTCCGAGACAAAACCACGAAACCAGCCACACCCGAAACGGCGCAGCACTTCGCCCCGCGAACGGCAGATGTGGGAACGGTCACCGCGCACGAGGTCAGGGGCCTCACGACGTAACCCATAGGTCATGCAAGTGTGATGTCCTCTGGGCCGGTAGGATTCGCCAGCCAACACTCCGGGCCGTACGACGCAACCACTGCCCAACATAAGCCTTATTGCTCTGCTCCCGGCAGGGCGGCTTTCTTTTCGTTAGTTTTCTTTGCCGGTCAAAGAAAAGTGACCGGCAGCCCCCGCAGGGGGATGTCGTATGGCCCTTGGGTGCAAAAACCAACGCCGCAGCAAATAAACAGCGACCAACCCCGCAGGGCAATGTCGTACGGCCCTTGGGTCCAAAAACCAACGCCGATCAAAGAAACAGCCACAAACTACAAACAACGCCCCCCAGCCACCAACTCCTCCACCAAATCCCGCATATGCCGCCAATGCGACCCCTCCCAAAACACCCGCTGGCAGCAATCGCAAGTCACGAACCGCTCCTGGCGCGCGAGCACGCCCGGCGGCACGCGGCCGTCGACCGCGGTTTTGTCGATCGCCCGCAGCGGCACATTGCAGTCCAGGCACAGCGAGAACGGCCGCGCGCTACGAGCCAGGTCGAGCCGCGCGAAGATCTCCCGCAGTTGCGGCGTGGCCTTGATGGCGCGCACGTAGCAGCCGTGGGTGACCCCGCGCCGCTTGAGCAGCTCGCGGTCCCGCGTGAGCACAATGCGGCCCTCGCGCATGGCGATGGCTTCGATCTCGCTATCGGCGTAATGGTTGTCGTAAAGCGTGTCGAAGCCGGTCAGGCGCAGCAGGTGCGCCAGCCCGCCCAGGTGGGCGTCGGCAACGAAGCGGGTCGCGCGCAGCGGCTCGGCGCGCACGCGCAGCAGCGGTGTGACGTCGAAGGCTTCGAACTGGGGATAGACGGAGACGCGGTCGCCATCCTGCAGCAGGCGCTCGAAGCCGCATGACTCGCCGTTCACCAGGATCAGCTCCACCTCGGTATGCGGCACGCCCAGCGCTTCGATCATGTGCTTGACGGTGGCGGCGCGCGCGCAGGCGCACACGCAATCCCGGCCGCGCTGCGCGCGCGGCAGGAAATCGTTCAGTTCCTCGTAGAAACGAAACGTGGCGGTGACGGTGGCGTGGTCGGTGGCCATGGGCCAAAGTATGCCACTGCCCGCAGCGCCTCAGCCCGCCTGGTTGGCCAGCCGCAGCGTGGATTCCACGGAAAGCCGCGCCCAGGCCGTCATGGCCTCGGCCGACTCCAGGCAGGCGGGTGGCGCGCTCAGGTAATGCCGTATGGAGATCTCGCGGCCGTTGCGGCTGTAGCGGAAAGGCTCGCCGCCCTCGGCCTCGAAGCGCCCGCGCGTCTGGTCGTCCACTTTCAGGTAGCAGCGCCCGCCCAGCACCAGCGCGAACACCAGGCCGTCGTAGTACAGGGCGTGGCCGCCAAACATGCGGCGCGTGGTGATCGGGCCGATGCGCGCCGCCAGCGGCCCCAGCAGTTCGAGCAAGTGGTCGATGAAGGGATCGGGACGACGGGCTGGCATGGCGCTGATGCGGACCAATGCCTTAGAGCTTCAGGCGCTGCCAGATGGCTTTGGTCGCGCTGGCTGTGTTGAGCGTATAGAAATGCAGCCCCGGCACGCCGGCCGCGAGCAGGCGCTCGCACAGCGCGGTGACCACATCCAGGCCAAAGGCGCGGATCGACTCGCGGTCATCGCCGAAGCCTTCCAGCCGCTTGGCCACCCAGCGCGGCACTTCGGCGCCGCACATCTCGGAGAAGCGCATCAGCTGCGAGGAATTGGTGATCGGCATGATGCCCGGCACGATCGGTACGTCCACGCCCATGGCGCGCACATCCTCGACGAAACGGAAGTACGCATCGGCGTTGAAGAAGTACTGGGTGATGGCCGAGTCAGCGCCGGCCTTGACCTTGCGCACGAAATTCTCGAGATCGTGGCGGGGCGACTTGGCCTGCGGGTGGTACTCGGGATATGCCGCCACCTCGATGTTGAACCAGTCGCCGGTCTCGGCGCGGATGAACTCCACCAGCTCGTTGGCATAGCGGAACTCGCCGATCTCGCCCATGCCCGACGGCATGTCGCCGCGCAGCGCGACGATATGGCGGATGCCGCCTTCGCGGTAGGTCTTGAGGATCTCGCGGATGCTCTCGCGCGAGGACCCCACGCACGACAAGTGCGGCGCGGCCTCGATGCCTTCGCGCTGGATCTCCAGCACGGCGTCCAGCGTGCCCTGCTGGGTGGTGCCGCCGGCGCCGAAGGTCACCGAGATGAACTTGGGCTTCAGCGGAGCGAGCTGCGCACGCGTGTTGCGCAGCTTCTCGGCGCCCTCCGCCGTCTTGGGCGGGAAAAATTCAAAGCTGAAGTAGCGGTCTTGCATGATGGTGGCGCGCCGCCTATGGCGCGGCGCGCTGAAAAATTGGCATGGGACGCCGGACGGCGTCAGGCGCTGCGGCGTTCGCCGAGCAGCACGCTCGACAGGGCCCAGGAGATCACGCTGTAGAGGATCGAGCCGAGCAGGGCCGCGCCAAAGCCGGTGACCACGAAACCGGCCAGCAGCTTGCCCACGAACAGGAACAGCAGCGCGTTGATCACGAAGATGAACAGGCCAAGCGTCAGCAGCGTCACCGGCAAGGTCAGGATCACCAGGATCGGGCGGATCAAGGTATTCACCAGGCCAAGCACCAGCGCGGCGATCATGGCCGAGCCAAAGCCGCCAAGATGAATCCCATCGATCAGGCTGCCCACCAGAAACAGCGCGGCGGCGTTGATGATCCAGACGGCCAACAATCTCATGACGACTCCTTCGCTCGGGTAAAACGGGTTCGGGGCAGGTTCGGGGCACGGCACCCGCGGCGCGCGGGCGCCACGGGTTGACGATCCGGAGGCCGATCAAACGCAGATCGGCCTGCGGTCACCGGCCGATCAATAACGGTAGTGATCGGCCTTGTACGGGCCTTGCTTGCTCACGCCGATATAGGCGGCTTGCTGCTCGGTCAGCTCGGACAGCTGCGCGTTGAGCTTCTTCAGCTGCAGGCGCGCGACCTTTTCGTCCAGGTGCTTGGGCAGCGTATAGACGCCGACCGGGTACTTGCCGCTTTCGCGTTCCTGCCACAGTTCGATCTGGGCGATGGTCTGGTTGGCGAACGAGCTGCTCATCACGTACGACGGGTGGCCCGTGCCGCAGCCCAGGTTCACCAGGCGGCCCTTGGCCAGGATGATGATCTTCTTGCTGGGTTGATCGCCAACGGCGGGGAACACCACGTGGTCGACCTGCGGCTTGATCTCGTCCCACTCGTACTTTTCCAGCGAGGCGATGTCGATCTCGTTGTCAAAGTGGCCGATGTTGCAGACGATGGCCTGGTCCTTCATCTTGGCCATGTGGTCATGGGTGATGACGTGGTAGTTGCCGGTGCAGGTGACGAAGATGTCGGCCTTGTCGGCAGCGTATTCCATGGTCACCACGCGGTAGCCTTCCATCGCGGCCTGCAGTGCGCAGATCGGATCGACTTCGGTCACCCACACCTGGGCCGACAGGGCGCGCAGTGCCTGCGCGCTGCCCTTGCCCACGTCGCCGTAGCCGGCCACCAGCGCAACCTTGCCGGCGATCATCACGTCGGTGGCGCGCTTGATGCCGTCCACCAGCGATTCACGGCAGCCATACAGGTTGTCGAACTTGCTCTTGGTCACCGAGTCGTTGACGTTGATGGCGGGGAACTTGAGCTCGCCCTTTTGCGCCATCTGGTACAGGCGGTGCACGCCCGTGGTGGTTTCCTCGGTCACGCCCTTGATGGCGTCCAGGTTACGGCTGTACCAGGACGGGTCCTTGGCCAGCTTTTCCTTGATCGCGGCGAACAGGAAGGTCTCTTCCTCGCTGCCCGGGTTGGCGATCAGCGATGCGTCCTTCTCGGCGCGGGCGCCCAGGTGCAGCAGCAGCGTGGCATCGCCGCCGTCGTCCAGGATCATGTTGGGGGTGCCGCCATCCTTCCAGTCGAAGATGCGGTGGGTGAAGTCCCAGTATTCCTTCAGCGATTCGCCCTTGAAGGCGAACACCGGCGTGCCCGAAGCGGCGATGGCTGCGGCAGCGTGGTCCTGGGTCGAGAAGATGTTGCACGATGCCCAGCGCACGTCGGCGCCAAGCGCCACCAGCGTTTCGATCAGCACGGCGGTCTGGATGGTCATGTGCAGCGAGCCGGCGATGCGCGCGCCCTTCAGGGGCTGGGCGGCAGCGTACTCGTCGCGGATGGCCATCAGGCCGGGCATTTCGGTTTCGGCGATGGCGATTTCCTTGCGGCCCCAGCCGGCGAGGCCCAGGTCGGCCACGAGGTAATCGTTCTTCAGGTCAGTCACTGCGTTCATGTATCACTCCGATGAAGAGTGGCGACGAAGGACGAGTGCGGGGAATACGGCCGCGCCATGCAAGGATGGTGAAAACCAAGGCCATTGCATAACGGGCGGATAGGTCGACTCGCCTCCGTGTGTGTGCCACGGATCAGCGAGCGCCGTTGAAGACAGTCCGAGCCTGGCGAATGGCACAATAAGGCCCATTCGTTGCAACGCTCCTCGGAGTGGCGGTATTGTAGCCTGCCCCGGCACGCTTGGCACC
Source organism: Cupriavidus sp. PET2-C1 (assembly GCF_054515855.1). Taxonomy (NCBI): domain Bacteria; kingdom Pseudomonadati; phylum Pseudomonadota; class Betaproteobacteria; order Burkholderiales; family Burkholderiaceae; genus Cupriavidus; species Cupriavidus sp. PET2-C1. Next base: position 337,765 of record NZ_CM137259.1, on the reverse strand, counting down.
GCCACCGCCATGAATTTTTCTTGACCGCCGGCCCAGCACATGACCCTGACGACACACCGCCCCCCGCGCACCCTGACCATCGCCGGCTCCGACTCGGGTGGCGGCGCCGGCATCCAGGCCGATCTCAAGACCTTTGCCGCGCTGGGCTGTTTCGGCATGAGCGCGATCACCGCCATCACGGCGCAGAACACGCTCGGCGTGACCGGCGTGCATGCCATCCCGGCCGACATGGTAGCGGCCCAGATCGATGCGGTTGCCAGCGATATCGGCGTGGATGCGGCCAAGACCGGCATGCTGGGCACCGCCGCCATCGTAGAGGCGGTGGCCGCCGCGGTGGACCGCCATGGCATTCGCCAGCTGGTGGTGGACCCGGTCATGATCTCCACCTCCGGCGCCACCCTGGCGGACGACGCCACCACCCAGGCCATGGTGCGCCTGCTGTTTCCACGCGCCGTGCTGGTCACGCCCAACCTGCCCGAGGCATCCTACCTGCTAGGCCGCGAGATCACCCGCCGCGAAGAGATGGAGCAAGCTGCACGCGACCTGCTCGCGCTGGGCTGCCCGGCGGTGCTGCTCAAGGGCGGGCACCTGGATCCGGCCGATGCCGGCCTGGATGACCTGCTGCTGAGCGCCGGCGGCATCGTGCGCGTGTTCAGGCACCAGCGGGTCGACACCCGCAACCTGCATGGCACCGGCTGCACACTGGCCGCGGCCATTGCTGCCCAACTGGCAAGGGGCGACAAGCTGGAAGACGCGGTGGAAGTGGCGCTGGATTTCGTGGCCGATGCGATTGTGGCGGGCGCCGACTTTGCGCTTGGGGCGGGCAACGGACCGCTGAATCACGGCTTTGCGCCGCGGGTACTGGGCTAAATGCCGGGTTAGGTACCGGGTTAAGTACCGGGCTAAGGAAGGGGCGCAAACCAGCGGTATGATTTGCGCCCCAGCCTGATATCCGCCACGCCATGCCCACCCTCACCCAGATCGACCTGCGCACCGACCCTGCCGCCGCCCCTTACCAAAAGCACGAAGTGGTACAAGTAGCCTTCGCCAAAGAACCCGGCGAACTCATCAGCCTCGAAGGCCCCAACCGCTACCAACCCGGCGACGCGATCATCACGGGCTCCACCGGCGACCGCTGGGTCGTATCCCGCGAGCGCTTCGACCCCAAGTACGAACCCCTGCAAGCCGGCACGCACGGCCAGGACGGCGCCTACCAGAACATCCCTGGCGTGGTGCTGGCCAAACGCATGGACGAAGCCTTCAGCATCGCCCGCTCCGCCGGCGGCGACGTGCTGCATGGCGCGGCTGGCGACTGGCTGATGCAGTACGCCCCGAACGACTACGGCATCGTCCAGCAGGCGCGCTTCGCCCAGGTCTACCGTCCGGCCAGCGGCAACGCCTGAAGCGTCAGTCGCCGCCGCTGCTCAGCGGCACCAGCTTGAACGCCGCGCGTGCCACGCAAACCACTTCACCAGCGGCGTTCTTCACTTCGCCCTCGCAAAACGCGATGCGCGCGCCGCGCCGCATGCAGCGCGCTTCCAGGTGCAGTTCACCGCGTGCCGCGGCCAGGAAATGCGTGGACATATCGATGGTGATCACGCCGGTTTCCAGCGGCGCATGCGAGCGCGCGGCGCCGCTGAGCGTGAAATCCAGCGTGGCCATCAAGGTGCCGCCGTGCACGTCGCCCCGGCTGTTGACCAGGAACGGGCTGACCGGCAGGCGCGTGCGGCACAGGCCCTCTTCCATCCGCACCGGCTGCAGGCCAAGATGGCGCATCAGCGGCACGTCGATGCCGAAGTAGGGTTTCTCGGGCGTGCCCGGCGCTACCGGGACAATCTGAGCGGGACTTTCCAAAACCAGGCTTCCTTGTTCGCGTTATTCACGTTATTCGCGTTATGCGAGTTCCACTACCGCCTGGCCCTCGGCGACGGCGTCGCCGGGCTGCACCAGGATGGCCTTGACCACGCCAGCATATTCGGATTCGAGCGGAATCTCCATTTTCATGGACTCGATCATCATCACGGCGTCGCCGGCCGCAATGGTAGCGCCAACTTCGATGTGGATGGCGCAGACATGGCCGCTTACCGCGGCTTCGATCTTGTTCATCAGGCAGCTCTCTGGGTAGGTTGTGGGTTCTCTGCGGCAGGCGTGGCCAGCACGCGCTGGGCGAGCGCGGTATCGATGCGCCCGGCCAGGAAATCGGGATGCGCGAGCACGCGCAGGATGAAAGGGATGTTGGTCTTGACGCCGGCAACGGCGAAATCCCGCAGCGCCGCGCGCAGCGTGGCGATGGCCTCGCAGCGATCGGCGCCAGTGGCAATCACCTTGGCCAGCATGGGGTCGTAGTACGGCGTGACGCGGGCGCCTTCGGCGTAGCCGGTTTCCACGCGGATGCCCGCACCTTGCGGCGGGCGGAATACCTCCAGCGGGCCAGGCGACGGGAAGAAGCGCACCGGATCCTCGGCATACACGCGCGCCTCGATGGCATGGCCTTGCGCGGGGACCCGGCCGCCCGGCAGCACATCATCGATGCGCTCGCCGCGCGCCAGCCGGATCTGCGCGGCCACGATATCCACGCCGGTGATCTGCTCGGTGACGGCGTGCTCCACCTGCAAGCGCGTGTTCATCTCCAGGAAGACGAATCCGGTGGCCGGCGTGTGCAGCATTTCCACCGTGCCGATCACGTCGTAGCCGATGCCGGACAGCAGCGCCGAGAGCTTGGCCGCCATGGCTTCCACCTCGGCACGGTCCAGCCCGTGCGCGCGCGCTTCTTCGATGACCTTCTGGTGACGGCGCTGCACGGAGCAATCGCGCTCCCACAGGATGCGCACGCCGCCGTGCCGGTCCGCCAGCACCTGGAACTCGATATGGCGCGGCTGCTCGACCAGTTTCTCCAGGTACAGCTCGGCCTGGCCAAAGCTGCGCTGCGCCACCGAGCGCGCCTGCTGCCAGGCCGCGGCCAGGCCGGCCGCATCACGCACCGGCACCATGCCGATGCCACCGCCGCCGCCGGCGGGCTTGATCAGCACCGGATAGCCGATACCCTGCGCCGCGGCGGCAACGGTGTCCATGTCGTCGGGCAGCACCTCTGAGCTGGGCGCCAGCGGCATGCCTTGCGCGGCCATGAAAGCGCGCGCTTCGGTCTTGTGGCCAAGGCGCCGGATCCAGTGCGGGGACGGGCCGATAAAGCACAGGCCGGCGGCTTCCACGCGCTCGGCGAAAGCGGCGTTTTCCGACAGGAAGCCATAGCCGGGATGCACCGCATCGGCGCCGCTGGCGCGCGCGGCTTCCAGCAGCTTGTCCTGGTCCAGGTAGCTGGCCAGCGGCGGCGCTTCGCCCAGGCGCAGCGCGGCATCGGCTTCGCGCAGGTAGGGCAAGCCGGCGTCGGCATCCGAGTACACGGCGACCGATTCCAGGCCCAGCCCGCGCAGCGCACGGATGATGCGCGCTGCTACCGCGCCGCGATTGGCGACCAGCACGCGGCTTACCCGACGTACTGAAGGTACCGGATGTTCTGTTCCGCAGGCTTTCGTCGTGGCATTCATGACGTCTCTCCCGCGCGGATCACCACCGCGTCGACCAGCACCGGCGCCACGCCGGCGCGGCTCACCATGACCGGGTTGGCGTCCACCGAGCGTACCTGTCCCTGCGCCTGCGCCATCCAGTCGCCCAGGCGCACCAGCATTTGCGCCAGCGCGTCCACATCGACCGCCGCCATGCCGCGCAGCGCGCCGAAGGCGCGCGCAATGCGCAGCCGGCCGATGGCCTCGCGCGCCTGCGTGGCGTTGAAGGGAGCGACGAGAAACTGCACGTCGTCTATCGCTTCGACCAGCACGCCGCCCTGCCCCACCATCACCACCGGTCCATAGACATCGTCGATGTGCGCGCCCACCGCCAGCTCGAAAGCACCGCGTTGCTGGCGCGCCAGCAAGACGCCGCCATGCCCGATGCCCTGGCTGGCAGACAGCCCTCGCAGCACACGGTCCAGGTCATGGAAGGCAGCCAGTGCCTGCGCCTCGTCGGCAAGGCCTAGGCGTACCAGCCCGAGCTCGGACTTGTGCGTGATATCGGGCGAAACGCCCTTGGCGACCACTGGCGTGCCCAGCTCGGCCAGCGCGCGGCGCACGTCATCCGCGCTGCGGCACAGGCGATGCTGCACGACCGGCAGACCGGCCTGCGCCAGCGCCGCCAGGCTTGCCACTTCGTCGAGCGATACGTTGGGGGCCGCATTGTCTTTGGCGAACACCGGCGGCAGCGCGGCGGGCTCGGCCAACGCGGCGGCATTCACCGCCGCGTGCCGCGCGAGCATGCCCAGCGCGCGCATGGCGGCACGCTCGCTGTCGAACACCGGCACGCCTTGCGCGCGGAACGCCTGCGCCACCCATTCCTGGTTGGCGCTGACCGCCACCGGCACGCCGCTGGCCGAGGCAAAGCGGCCGGTCTGCGCGGAGAAGCCGGCAAAGTCGTAGCCCTCGCCGCCGATAGGAAAGCCCACGTAGATCATGTCGGCCTGGCGCTGCGCGGCCACCACTTCCAGCGTCTGCCCGTAGATGTGCGGCTGGCCCAGCAGCGCGGTGGTCATGTCGATCGGATTGCGCGCCGACACGAACGACGGCAGCACTGCCTTGAGCGCGGTCTCCCCATCGCCTTCGAACTGGCACAGCGCGAGGCCCTGATCCTCGGCGGCATCGGCCGCCAGTACGCAGGTAGCGCCGGAATTGCTGATCGCCACTACTTTGCGTCCGCGCGGACGCTGCCCGCCGATAAACACCTGGCTGTACTCGACCAGCTCGCGGAAATCCGCCACGCGCTGGATGCCGTGCTGGCGCAGGAAGGCGTCGGCCAGTGCGTCCTCGCCGGCCAGCGCTCCGGTGTGCGAGCTGGCGGTGAGCTGCCCGGCCTGCGTGCGGCCAGCCTTGACCGCGAGGATGGGAATGTCGCGCTGATGCGCGACGCGCGCGGCCTGCGCCAGCACAGCCGGGTCTTTCAGCGATTCGATATAGAGCAACAGCACCCGGATGTCCGGATCGGCCGCGACCGCGCGCAGCACCTCCGCGGCAGTGATGTCCGCCTCATTGCCGGTCGCCACCATATAGCGCACGCCGATGCCCTTGCGGCGCAGGCCACCGTAGACGATGGACGAGCCCGCGCCGCTCTGGCTGACGATGGCGACCGGCCCGTCCTGGCCGGCCTCCTCGTTGATCATGGTGGAGAAATGCAGGATGGCGCCATCGCGGAAGTTGGCCACGCCCTGCGTATTGGGGCCGAACAAGCGCAAACCGCCCGCGCGCGCGCGCTCGACCAGCCTGCGCTGCTGCGCCGCGCCGGCTTCGCCAAGCTCCGCAAAGCCAGAGGAATAAATCACCGCTGCGCGCGCATGGATCGCCAGGCACTGGTCGATGGCCTGTTCGACCTCCTGCCCGGCAACACTGACCACCACGACATCGGGCGCATCGGGCAGCGCGGCAAGTTCGGGATAGGCCTGCAGGCCCTGGATCTGCGCGCGATTGGGATTGACCGGATACACACGACCGGCAAAGCCGTAGCGGCGCATGTAGTCGATCGGCCGGCCGCCGGCCTTGATCGGATTGTCGGAGGCCCCAAGGATGGCAACCGAACGCGGGGCCAGCAGTTCAAGAATGTTGTCGCTCATCTCAATCCACCTTCACCTTGGCTTCGGTGGCCACGCGCTTCCACTTGACCAGTTCCGCCTGCACAAACGCGCCGAACTGCTCGGCATTCAGCGTGCCGGGCGTGGTGCCGCTCTGCGCCAGGTTGGCCTTGGACTCCGCCGTGTTCATGCTCTTCACCGCATCGCGGTTCAGGCGTTCTACCAGCGGCTTGGGCAGGTTGGCCGGGCCATAGAAGCCGATCCACGTGGTGGCCTCGTAGCCGGGCACGCCCTGCTCGGCAATGGTGGGCACATTGGGCAAGGCCTCGCTGCGCTTGGCCGAGGTCACGCCGATGGCCTTGACCTTGCCGTCCTTCACATAGGGCGCCATCGTCATCACGTCATGGAACAGCGCGGGAATCTGCCCGCCGAGCAGGTCCGACAGCGCCGGCGCCGCGCCCTTGTAGGGAATATGCGTCAGCGGCGTGTTGGTCATCAGCCGCAGCAGTTCCCCCGACATATGCGTGGCGCCGCCGATGCTGGATGAGCCGAACGACAGGCCGTCCTTTTGCTTCTTCGCGTACGCAAGGAATTCCTGCAGGTTCGACACCGGCACATTGTTGTTCACCACCAGCACATTGGGCGTGGTCGCCAGCAGCGCGATCGGCGTAAAGTCCTTGCTGGCGTTGTACGGCAGCTTGGGCCGCACCGCGGGATTGATCACCTGGTGCGTGGCGCTGACCAGCAGCGTGTAGCCGTCCGGGTTGGCGCGTGCCACGATCTCGGTGCCGATCTGGCCGCTGGCGCCGGCGCGGTTATCCACCACGAAAGGCTGCTTGAACTCGGCCTGCATGTCGCGCGCGATGCGGCGCGCCAGCAGGTCGGTCATGCCGCCGGCGGGAAACGGCACGACGATGGTGACGGGCTTCTGCGGCCAGTGCTCCTGTGCCTGCGCGCCGGTGGCGCTCAGCAGTGCGGCGCCAACGGCCAGCGTGGCGGTGACGATGGCATTGAGGGTGGGACGGTGCGCAAGGATAGGTCGGTGATTGGGCAAGGCGGTCTCCATTATTTTGTTGTGTCTGATTTGCCTGGTGGTCTCTCGTCTCAGGGCCGGATGCCGAACTTGCGCACGCCCGGTTCGCGCAGCGGCGCCGCCAGGTTGGCGAACTCGCACAGCAGCGCGCGCGTATCGCGCGGGTCGATGATGTCTTCCACCACGAAGGCTTCGGCGCTGCGGAACGGCGAGGTCAGGCTGCGCACGCGCTGCTCGATCTCGGCGCGCTTTTGCACGGGGTCGTCGGCGCCTTCGATCTCGGCCTTGTAGGCGACTTCCAGCCCGCCCTCGATCGGCAGCGAGCCCCAGTTGCCGGACGGCCATGCATAGCGGAAGTTGAAGCGGCCCATGTGCTGGTGCCCCGCCGCCGCCACGCCATAGGCGCGGCGCAGGATCACGGAGCACCACGGCGTGGTGGCCTGGTACACCGCGGCCAGCGCGCGCACGCCATAGCGCATGGTGCCGGCCTTCTCGGCTTCCAGGCCGATCTGAAAGCCGGCGATATCGACCATATTGATCACCGGGAGGTGGAAGGCTTCGGCCAGGTCCACGAAACGGATGAATTTCTCCGCGGTGGGACCGTCCCAGCCACCGCCGTAGTGATACGGATCGCTCGCCACCACCGCCACTGGCCAGCCATCCACGCGGGCCAGCCCGGTCACGATGGCGCGGCCCCAGTGCCGCCCCATCTCGAAAAAGGAGCCCTGGTCCACCAGCGTCTCGACAATGGGGCGCACCTTGTAGACGGAGCGGCTGTCGCGCGGGATCGCGCCAAGCAGCCATTCATCGCGGCGGGCGGGATCGTCGGTTGGCTCAACGCGCGGCGGCAGCTCATGCACCGAGCCCGGCAGGTAGGACAGGAAGCGGCGCGCGCGCGCAAAGGCTTCTTCCTCGCTCGCCACTTCGTCATCGACCACGCCGTTGCGCGTATGGATCTGGCTGCCGCCAAGCTCGTTCTTTTCCAGTACCTGGCCGATGCGCGCCACCACCGGCGGGCCGGCGTTGAACAATTGCGCGGTGCCCTTGACCATCACCGAGTAGTGGCTCGCGGCCACGCGCGCCGCGCCCATGCCGGCCACCGAGCCCAGCGCCAGCGACACCACCGGCACCAGCGACATGTTCTCCACCACGTGCTGCCACACCTTCATGGTGGGGATGTTGGTGTAGCCCTTGTTCTCGATATTGCGCACGGAGCCGCCACCGCCGGTGCCGTCTACCAGCCGCACCATGGGCAAGCGCAGGTCGTGCGCCATCTTCTCGGCGTGGATCAGCTTCTCGCCAACGGCGCCGTCGTTGGCGCCGCCGCGCACGGTGAAGTCGTCGCCCACCAGCACCACCGGGCGGCCGTCCACCTTGGCGCGCCCCATCACCAGGTTGGCGGGCGTCAGGCCCACCAGGCGGCCATTGCTGTCGTACTGGCCGCTGCCGGTGAGCGCGCCCACCTCGCGGAACGATCCGGCATCGGCGATCGCGTCGATGCGCTCGCGCACGGTCAGCTTGCCGGCGTCCTTGTGCCGCTTGACCTTGTCGGGCCCGCCGAGCTGCGCGGCGAGTTGCTTGCGATAGGCCAGTTCATCGATTTCGGGCTGCCAGGACACGGCGGTCTCCTTAGTGCTGTTGTAATGGTCGTGGGCTATCTAAACGCAGCAAACGTGCCAGGCGCACCAGCCCTTGATTTCATTGTTCTTTTTATGGCCCGCTGATATTGTGTCCGCAACAAGGACACAAAAGTGCCCACGACGGAGACACAATATGTCGTCACCAGCGACACCCGAAGACACTTTCCCCGGCGCTGAAGACAGCCTTGGTGTACTGGTCGCCAGCCACGCGGGAGACGTGCTAGCCAGCCTGGGACTCGCCGCCAACACCAAGCTGGCGACCGCGGCACTGGCCGCCAGCGCACGGCTCGCTGGCGACGGCGACTCCGCCCAGGACGCGGGCCACCTGTTCGAATGCAGCCTGCCTGGCCCCGACAGCGAGCCCGCGCACCGCTTCATAGCCATGCGTCTGCGCGACCGCGAGCGGCAGGTCATCCTGCTGCGCCCGGCCGCGCGTGATGCAGCCCTCTTCGACTTCCTCGGCGCGGTGCCCTTTGCCGGCGCGATCCTCGATCACTTCATCACCAACCCCTACCAGGCCATCACCGTGGCGGACCGCGCGGGCAAGGTGCGCTTCATCAGCCCGGTGCACGAAAAATTCCTCGGCCTGCGTACGGGTGAAGGCACGGGCCGGCCCGCGGTGGACGTCATCCCCAATTCGCGCCTCGCGCAGGTGGCAGCCAGCGGCAAAGCCGAGATCGGGCAGCTGCAGGAGATGAACGGTGTGACACGCGTGGTGAACCGCATCCCGATCAGCGCCGCGGGCAAGGTGGTTGGCGCCATCGGCCAGATCCTCTTCAAGGAGCCTGAGGCCATCGGCCGCATGCATCGCGAGATGACGCAGTTGCGCTCGCAACTGGCGCAGACACAGCGCGAGCTCGACGCGTTGCGCGAGCAGCAAGCCGGCGCCGGCCCCGGCCTGCTGATTGGCGATAGCGCACCCATGCAGCGGCTGCGCCGAGAGATCGACACGGTAGCGCGGCTGGACGTGCCGGTGCTGATCCTCGGCGAAAGCGGCACCGGCAAGGAACTGGTGGCACGCGCCATCCACGGCGCCAGCCGCGCGGCCCAGGGCAAGCCGCTGGTCAGCCTGAACCTGGCCGCGCTGCCCGCCACGCTGATCGAGTCCGAGCTGTTCGGGCATGCGGCGGGCGCCTTCACGGGCAGCCATCGCCTTGGGCAGGCCGGCAAGCTGGAGCAGGCGGCCGGCGGCACGCTGTTCCTCGACGAGGTTGCCGATATCCCGATGGAGATGCAGGTCAAGCTGCTGCGCGTGCTGGAGGACCATATGGTGGAACGGCTGGGCAGCCGGCAGGCGCAGCGCGTGGACTTCCGGCTGGTGGCGGCAACCAACCGCGACATCCAGGCGCTGATCGATGGCGGGCGGTTCCGCCTGGATCTGTATTACCGCCTGAGCGGCGTGGTGCTGCGCATTCCCGCGCTGGGCCAGCGGCGCGAGGACATCCCTGCCCTGCTGAGCCATTTCGTGCGCGGCTTCTGCGCGCGCAACCAGGTGCCGGTGCCGGAAGTCGCGTCCGAGGTGCCGCGCTACCTGGCCGAGCGGCGATGGCCGGGCAATGTGCGCCAGCTCAGGCAGAAGATCGAAGAAGCGCTGGTATTCTGCGACGCACGCGTGCTGCGCGCGGCGGATTTCGCCCGGGGTGAGGAAAGCGCGGTGGCATACAGCCTGAGCGAGCCGCCGCTGCCGTATGGCGAGGCGCTGGACGGGGCGGTGGACGGGGCGGTGGATCAGGCGGCGGATGAGGCTGAGATCGATGCGGGTGCCACATCGCCGGCGGACCTGCGGGAAGTCGCGTACGAGGCCGTGCTGCAGGCCATCGCGCGGCACGGTGGCAACAAGAAGCGCGCGGCGGAGCAACTGCGTATTTCACGCTCGCATCTGTACAAAATCCTGGCACGTGGCGCACGTGGCGCGCGCGGCTGAGCGCAGGCGTTTGCCTGGCCTACAGGATCTCCCGGACGAACCAGGCATTGAAGCGGTAAAGCGCAATGGTTGGCATCACGGAAAACAAGAACAGGCTGACGACAGCGCGCCGGTTCCTATACAGGTAGAGCGCCAGCAGATCCCGCAGCGTGTAGCTGGCGACCAGCACCAAAAGCGGAATGTAGGCCAGGAAACAAAACAGGAAAATCCAGACAAAGGCGCCGCCCTGTCGCGCTCGGTCAAGCATGCCAACACCGGCGATCCAGTGCGCATCCCCGCCACTGAATGTGAGAAGCAGCATCAACAGGGAGACGATCAGCGTGGGATAGCGGAGCATTCAGACCGGCCCTCTCTCGCCGCCCGGCTCATCGCCCGGCTCGCCGCCAAACAGCACGCGCAGCATGCGCTCGGGATTGGCCAGGAAATCGCGCGTCACGCGAAAGTGCTCGGTGTCCTGATAGTCGATCCGCGCCACGCCGTCCGGCGAGCAGGTGTAGATCCACGCATCGGGATAGGCCATCAGGATCGGCGAGTGCGTGGCGATGATGAACTGCGAGCCGTTTTCCGCCAGATCGTGGATGCGCGACAGCACCGCCAGCTGCCGCTGCGGCGACAGCGCCGCCTCGGGCTCGTCGAGCAGGTAGAGCCCGTTGCCGCCAAAGCGATGCATCATCAGCGCGAGAAACGATTCGCCATGCGATTGCTCGTGCAACGATCGCCCGCCGTAGGCGTTGATGATGGGTGGGCTGAAGGCCGGCTCCTGGTCAAGGCGCTCGATTTCCGTAGCCACGTTGAAGAAGCTCTCCGCGCGCAGGAAGAAGCCATCGCGCGGGCGCTTGAAGCCGCGCGCGACGCGCAGGTATTCGTGCAGTACCGAATGCGACCGGCGCGTGCCGAAGCTGAAATTGCGCGAGCCGCCCTCGGCGTTGTAACCCAAGGCCACGGCGATGGCCTCCATCAACGTGGACTTGCCCGAGCCGTTCTCGCCAACCAGGAAGGTCACCTTGGGGTGCATATCCATCGCGTCCAGCGTGCGCACCGCGGGCAGGCTGAAGGGGTAGCGCTCGAAGCTGTCGACGATGTCGCGCCGCAGGGTGACGCGGCTGATGAACTGGGACGAGATCATGGGGTTCGCCGGAGTGGATGGCAGGGCACTATCGTAACGCAGCGCGGCGCCGGCATAGCTCACAACGCCAGGCGCATGGCGATGCGTTGCCGCAAGCCGAGCGCCGCCTCGCGCGCCAGTGCGGCGCGGAGCGTCGGGCCGAGATCGGCTTCATCGAGCCGGTGAAAGCCGAGGCTTGCGTAGAACGGCGCGTTCCACGGCAGGTGGCTGAAGGTGGTGAGGTTGAGCGACCGCAGGCCTTGCCGGCGGAAAGCATCGGCCACGGCGCGCACCAGTGCGCGGCCGAAGCCGCGGCGGGCAAGGGCGGGATGGACGTCCATCTCATCAAGATAGGCATGCTGGCCAAGCACGCTGGCGAGCGCGAAGCCGGCTGGCGTGCCGTCGGGGGCGATGGCGACCCACAGGCGGCGCTCGCGCTGCGCGCGTTGCAGGTCGTCGAGCGGGGTGATTTGCTGGCGCAGCGCGCGAGGCAGGTCGGATTCGGGGAATAGCTCAGCCGCTGCGCGTTCGATGGCAGGCAGGCCGGGTACGTCTTCGGGTGTCGCTAGGCGAATGACTGGCATCGGTATGCGGCGGAATGTGGCAAGCCCGGGCGCCCGGAGCGAGAGCGGTCAGACGCACGCATGCGTGCCCTCCCTCCGGGCCAGGCGGCACATCAAGCCGCCGGAAACATCCCCAGCAGATTCGTCACCGCCGCCGGCACTTCAGCCGCCTCGGTAATCGCGCGCACCACAGCCGCGCTGCCAACGCCAACCGCCAGCACCTGCGGCAAGCGCGCCGCATCGACGCCGCCGATGCCCACCAGCGAGGGCACCACAGGCTGCATCATCTTGACGTAGGCGTGGAAGCGGCCCAGGCCCTGCGGCGCGGTCGGCATGATCTTGGTGGTGGTCGGGAAGATCGCACCCAGCGCAAGGTAGCTCGGGCCGATGGTGGCCACGCGCAGCATCTCGGCATAGCCGTGCGTGGACACACCAAGGCGCAGCCCGGAGGCGCGCAGCGCATTGAGGTCGGCTTCGTCGAGGTCTTCCTGGCCGAGGTGGATGCCATAGATGCCGCTGTCGCCACCCTGGCTGGCGTGGTAGTCGATGGCAGCCCGCCAGTGATCGTTGATGAACAGGCGCGAAGCGCTGCCGCGCGCGGCCTCGGCGGCACGCTTGATCTCGCTGCGCACGGCCTGCGCGTCGCCGGACTTGAAGCGCAGCTGCACGGTGGGCACCGCCAGCGGCACCAGCCGCTCGATCCATTCGGCGCTGGGCACCACCGCGTACAAGCCCAGCGGCGGGCACGGCGCGAAGGGCTCGGCGCGCTGCTCCGGCGCGACCAGCGCGGCGTGGCGCACGTGCGGGAAGCGCGTGAAATCCACCGGCCAGTCCAGCGAGCCCGGCTGCCAGGCGCGTGCCAGGCAGAGCGCATCGTGCGCGGGGAAATGCAGCGCCAGGCAAGCCAGCAGCACGGCGACGAAGGCCGGCGAATGCGCGGTGTCGTCGTCGGCATGGGCACTGAAGACCCAGGTGCCCATCGGCGAGCGCACGGTGTCGCTCCACTGCCCGCCTTCGCGGTCGCTCTCGATGGCGATGGCGCCGGCGGCGGCAATGCGCGCCAGCGAGGCCTCGTCGGCCTCGCCGTCGAACAGCACCACGTCGGCATCACCAAGCGCGGCGGGGGGGTTGCCCTGCACCCACGCGCGCCAGGCTTTGTCGCTAGTGCCGAAGGTGGCGCCATAGCGCGCCAGCAGCGTGTCGCGCAGCGCAGCGTCGATGCCGGCAGGGAGAAGATTGCGGGTCATGCGCGGTCCTCCACGCCTTCGGCGTGCCAGAAGGGCATGCCCACCACCGGCGTGCTGGCCTGCGCGATATCGCGCTCCGGCATGGGGCCGGCCAGGTAGGCGGTGCGGCCCGCGTCCACAGCCAGCGCGAAGGCGCGTGCCATATTGACCGGATAAGCAGCCTGCGCCACGGCGGTGTTCAGCAGCACGCCGTCGTAGCCCCACTCCAGCACCTGGGCCGCGTGCGACGGCAGCCCGAGGCCGGCGTCGACGATCAGCGGGGTATCCGGCAAGCGTTCGCGCAACAGGCGCATGGCGTGCGGGTTGACGGCGCCCTTTCCGGTGCCGATGGGCGCGGCCCAGGGCATCAGCGCCTGGCAGCCCACGTCCAGCAGGCGGCGGCAGAGCACGAGGTCCTCCGTGCAATACGGCAGCACCTTGAAGCCTTCCTTGATCAGCGTCTCGGCCACGGCGGGCAGGTTGAGCGTGTCGGGCTGCAGCGTGTAATCGTCGCCCACCAGCTCAAGCTTGATCCAGTCGGTCTCGAACACTTCGCGCGCCATCATGGCGGTGGTGATGGCTTCCTGCGGCGCCATGCAGCCGGCGGTATTGGGCAGCACCGGCACGTTGAGCGAGCGCAGCATCTGCCAGAAAGCCTGGCCGCCCTCGCCATCGCCGACCGAGCCCTGGCGGCGCAGCGCCACCGTCAGCATGGCGGGCCGGGCCACCTCCACCGCGGCCTGCAGCGTGGCGGGAGACGGATAGCGCGCGGTACCCAGCAGCAAGCGCGAGGCAAACGACTCGCCATAGAGCACGAAGGGGTCGGCGAACAGGTCGCGCCGGGGTTCTGCGGAATTGAAGGTCATTTGGGGTCAGCCTCCCGTCACGGGTTGCACGAGGTCGATACGATCGCCGGCGGCGAGCACGGTGGCCGCATGCGCGGCGCGTGGCACAAACTGGCCGTTGAGCGCGGCGGCAAAAGGCGGCGCGATGCCCGCGCCCGCCACCGCATCGGCCAGCGTGGCGTTATCGGCAAGGGCGAGCGGACGGCCGTTGAGCAGGATATCCATGGTCATTGTCGTTCAGTGCAGCACCGGCGAGCCGGCGACGGTATCGAGCGCGGCTGCGATCATGCCCGGCCAGCGCACCGAGGCGGGCACGGCGTGCGCGGCAGGATCGTCGTCGAGCAGAGCCTGCACCACCTGGCAGGCAGCCTCCGTGACCGCCGGGGCGATCAGGAAGCCGTGCCGGTACAGGCCGTTGAGGCGCACGATGCGGGCATGCTGGTCGACCCGGATGGCCGGCAGGTGGTCCGGGCGCGTCGGGCGGCGCTGCACATTGAGTTCCAGCACGCGCGCCTCGCCAAAGGCGGGGTGCAGCGAGTACGCCGCGGAAAGCAGCTCCAGCGCGGAGCGCACGCTCATCGGCGAATCATCTTCGCTTTCGAGTTCGGTGGCGCCGATCACATAGAGGTCGTTGGGCTTGGGCGCGATATAGATCGGGTAACGCGGATGCAGCAGGCGCACCGGGCGATGCAGCTTGACCTCGGGTGCGTGCACACGCACGACTTCACCGCGCAGGCCGCGCAATCCCGGCATGCTGCCGTGCGCGGCGGGCTGCCCCGGCCAAGCGGCGCGGGCGCCCAGGCCACGGCAATCCAGCACGGTACGCGCGCAGATACCCAGCGCGGGCAGGTCGCCCGCTTCGATTTCACCAGCCTCCCAGACGCAATGCAGCCCGCCTGCCACCGCGCAAGCCAGCAATGCGCGCAGCGTGCCGCGATTGTCCAGCTGGCCTTCGCCGGCCAGCAGCAGCCCCTGGGAGAAACGGCCCGCGAGCGCGGGCTCGAGCGCGGCCACGCCATTGCCGTCCAGCGCGCGCATGCGCTCGGCCACCAGTTCGGGCGGCGCCACGGCGCGCACCCGGCTGGTAAACAGCGACATCTCGCTGCGGTCGCGCGTATGCCATACCACCAGCGTGCCGTCTTCCTGGAAGAACACCGGTTCCGGCATTTCGGCTACCCAGGCGCGCCAGAGGTCGACGCTGGCGGTGCCAAGCTCGACGATGCGGCGCTCGGCAATGGCGGATTCCGCCAGGGGCGCGAGCATTGCCGCGGCGACGTGCGCGGCAGAGCCAACGCCGTCGGGGCCACCGCGCTCGACCAGCGCCACGCGCAGGCCTGCACGTACCAGTTGCCAGGCGGAAAGGCGCCCGGCCAGGCCGGCGCCGAGCACGGCCACATCAAACGACTGCGTTGTCATGGGGATGGTTGTGCCGGTGCGCGCCGCGATGGCGCGGCGAGCACCGGCCTCCTTTAAGTCATGGCGTGCCCCTTCAGGGAAGGGGCACGGTACTTCGCGTGCGGCGCTGCAAGGGCATGCGCCGCACCATGGCCCTACGCCTTACGAGTAGATCTTGCTGCCGCTCTTGACGAACTCGATCGACTTTTCCTGCATGCCTTGCTCGGCTTCGGGCTTGAGCGAGGCGGCGTAGTCGCGCACTTCCTGCGTGATCTTCATCGAGCAGAACTTGGGACCGCACATCGAGCAGAAATGCGCGATCTTGGCGCCTTCGGCCGGCAGCGTGGCGTCGTGGTACGAACGCGCGCGTTCCGGGTCCAGGCCGAGGTTGAACTGGTCTTCCCAGCGGAACTCGAAACGCGCCTTGGACAACGCGTTGTCGCGCAGCTGCGCGCCCGGCCAGCCCTTGGCAAGGTCGGCCGCGTGTGCGGCGATCTTGTAGGTGATGATGCCTTCGCGCACGTCTTCCTTGTCGGGCAAGCCCAGGTGTTCCTTCGGCGTGACGTAGCACAGCATGGCGGTGCCCATCCAGCCGATGTTGGCCGCACCGATGCCGCTGGTGATGTGGTCATAGCCGGGGGCGATGTCCGTCACCAGCGGTCCGAGCGTGTAGAACGGGGCTTCATAGCAGTGCTTGAGCTCTTCATCCATATTGGCCTGGATGCGTTGCAGCGGCACGTGGCCCGGGCCTTCGATCATGACCTGCACGTCGTGCTTCCAGGCCTTGTCGGTCAGCTCGCCGAGCGTGCGCAGCTCACCGAACTGGGCGTCGTCGTTGGAGTCAGCGATACAACCCGGACGCAGGCCATCACCCAGGCTGAACGACACGTCGTACGCCTTCATGATTTCGCAGATCTCGTCGAAGTGCGTGTACAGGAAGTTTTCCTTGTGATGCGCCAGGCACCACTTGGCCATGATCGAGCCGCCGCGCGAGACGATGCCGGTGACGCGGTCCGCGGTCATCGGCACGTAGCGCAGCAGCACGCCGGCGTGGATGGTGAAGTAGTCCACGCCCTGCTCGGCCTGCTCGATCAGCGTGTCGCGGAACATTTCCCAGGTCAGGTCCTCGGCGACGCCGCCGGTCTTGTCCAGCGCCTGGTAGATGGGCACCGTGCCGATGGGCACCGGCGAGTTGCGCAGGATCCACTCACGGGTTTCGTGGATGTGCTTGCCGGTGGACAGGTCCATGATGGTGTCCGCGCCCCAGCGGATCGACCACACCATCTTTTCCACTTCCTCGGCCAGCGACGACGTCACGGCGGAGTTGCCCAGGTTGCCGTTGATCTTGACGCGGAAATTGCGCCCGATGGCCATCGGCTCCAGCTCGGTGTGGTTGATGTTGGCGGGAATGATGGCGCGGCCGGCAGCGATTTCGCGGCGCACGAATTCCGGCGTCATGTCTTCCGGGCGCAGCGGCAGCGCGGCACCCAGCGCATTGCCGGGGTGCTGGCGCAGCAGCGCCTTGTATTCGGGCTTGTCGTACAGCGCCTGCAGGTTCAGCGACTCGCGCAGCGCCACGTATTCCATCTCGGGCGTGATGATGCCGCGGCGCGCATAGTGCATCTGCGACACGTTGGCGCCGGCCTTGGCGCGGCGCGGGTTGGTCAGCTGGGCAAAGCGCAGGTGCGCGGTGGCCGGATCGGCGGCGCGCGCCAGGCCGTATTCCGACGACAGGCCGGACAGCACTTCGGTGTCGCCGCGCTCTTCGATCCACTTGCCGCGTACCGAGGGCAGGCCTGCCTTCAGGTCGATATGGATGTCCGGATCGCTGTACGGGCCCGACGTGTCATACACGGGAATCGGCGGATTGGACATCTCGCCCTTGTCCGTGCGCGTGGACGTCTGCAGGATCGTGCGCAGCGGCACGCGGATATCGGGGCGGCTGCCGGTCAGGTAGGTCTTGCTGGATGCCGGATAGGCAAACTTTTTGTCGAGATCGGTTTCAAGCGACTCGAAAGATGCGGCGGGGGCGGTATTTGTGCGGGCCATGGGTGTCGTCCTCTCTTGCGGGGATGGACGAAACCAGGAGCCCTGTGAGCATGGCCGCGGCGGTGTGGCCGGGTCATGTGCCTTGGAGAAGGCAGGAGCTGTTCGGTAACCATGAAACTTCCCACGCCGGTACTAGCCGGATCGGGTTCGAAGGGACTCTCTCAGCCGCACGGCCCATCCGTACGGCACCCCTGTTTCATCCAACGGGGTGAATTTAAGCACAAGGCTCGGGGCTTGACCACCCCTGTTTCAATCTGGAGTGTCGTGCGTCAAGGTATGGCTGAGGGCCGCGCGACCCCCAAGGCAATGGCAGGCACACCATTGCACACCATTACGCTGCAACGCACCATGACTTAGCGTGCGCATGCACTGCCATTCGAACTCCGCCGTTATCTCAAGCCTTGAAGTCAAGCCTTGAAGGTCACCCAAGGCTTCAACCGCGCCACGGCTTCGATCAGCCCGGCCTCTTCCTGCGCCTGCAGCACCGGACCGATCGGCTTGTAGGCCTCGGGCGCTTCTTCCACCCTGCGCTCCTCGCGCAGCGTGACGCAGCGCCACTCGGCGTTGGCATGATCGCTCTTGAGGCGGCGCAAGGCCTGGCGCCGGACACTGCGGCCGGCACCGTGGCTGCATGACGAGAGCCAATCGGTGTGACCCAAACCTCTCACTATATAGGAGGCATCCCCCATGGAACCGGGGATCAGGGCCAGGTCGCCGTCGTGCGCGGGGGTCGCGCCCTTGCGGTGGATATTGAGGCCGTTTTCACGCAGCACCACGTTATGCGGCACGTCGACCACCAGCCGCGAAGCCGTCGCGCCGCACAACTCGGCCAGCTCTTTGCGCACGAGTTCGGCCAGCACCACCCGGTTGGCCCAGGCATAGCGTGCCGCCGTACCCATGGCCACCAGGTACTCGTGCGCCAGGCTGCCCGCCAAGCCGTACAGCCCGCTCGTCGGATGCTTCAGGCCGGCGGGCCAGGCCTGGCGCGCCCGGTCCATCCAGCGCCGGCCCACGTAGAAGCCGACATCGCGCGAGCCGCTGTGGATCATCGCCACGACATCGCCGGACGCCAGGCCAACGCGATACGCGGCGTGCCTGTCGAAGATCTCGTCCACGACCTGCAGTTCGACGAAATGATTGCCCCCGCCCGGCGTGCCGAGACAGGGATCGCGAAAGACCTCGCGATTGCCGACGTGCGCATCCGGCGCATAGCGGGCACTCCCGCCAAGCGCATCCAGTCCGACGCAAGCGGCAAGCTCGGCCTCCAGCCGGCCTCGATCGACCTGCGCCCACAAGCCTTGGGGGGCCACGCGATCGATGAACGCGGCGGGTCCCTCGTCGAACAAGGCGCGGAACGCGGCGCTATGCACCGGCACGTCGCGGCCGTTGTCGAGCAGGGCACGCGTGAGCCTGCTCACGAGGGCATCCTGCTGCGGCAGCAAGGCGGCTTGCTTCAGGCCTGTGGTAATCAAGCGCATGCCGCAGTTGATGTCGGTGCCGATCGCGGCGGGTATGACGAAATCCGCGTCGGTGGCAACGATCGATCCGACCGGCGCAATGCCGCCGGGATGAAAGTCCGGCGTGGCGCAGGCTTTGCAAACGGCGTGGTGGCCGTCCGCGGAACGCACCGCGGCGAAGTCGAGCAACTGCTGTACGGCTTTCGCTTCCAGGGGAAGCGTGGCGGGCAACAACACCGAGGCCTGCGCGTGTTCGTTGCGCAGGTGATAGACACCCTGGCTGCGCTCGACATGGATGCCCCGGCGCTGCAGGGCTTTTTCAAGACGGGAAAGTGAAGACATGGCTGCTGGGAATACAAGGTACGGGGGGGCCTCCGGGGAACCGGGGCAAAAAGTACCTTCTGCGCAGCAGCGTCGAGAAAGGAGCGTGCAGTGTAGCGCCGGGGAACGGCGAACGGCAAGCACCCGGCCCGCGAGCCCTGCCACGGCGGCGCGAAGTGTTGGGGACAGGACACAGTGCAAGCCCACGCACATAGCGCGCCGCTTGCTCTACCATGCAATCAGACATGCCCATGCGCAACGCGCGCAAAAAGACTGCACAGGAGACCTCATGACCGAAGCCGCCACCCATCGCGTGTTCAACCAGGTCCCGGACCTGACCGGCTACAACCTGTTCACCGGCGACCCCGCGTTGCGCGCCGCGCTGGAGCGGCTTGGTGGCGGCTGGCACGCCAGTGCGCTCGATGTCTTCGGCGCGCGCCTGGGCAAACCCGATGTGCAGCAGTGGGCGGCCGAGGCCAATCGCCACGCGCCCGAGCTGCATACGCACAGCCGCACCGGCGAACGCATCGACGAAGTGGAATTTCCGCCTGCATGGCACGCCTTGCTGGCCCTGCTGCGCAGCCAGCAGTTGCAGGCGCTGCCGTTCGCGCAGCCCAGGGAGGGCGCGTGGGTGGCGCGCGCCGCCGGCTATTACTTGCAAGCCCAGGCCGAATCCGGATCCCTGTGCCCGCCCACCATGACGTTCGCCAGCATCCCGGTGCTGCAGAAAGAAGCGGCGCTGTTCGCGCAACTGGAGCCGAAGCTGTTTGCCACGGAGCACGATCCGCGCGACCTGCCCTGGCGCGACAAGCACGCCGTGATGATCGGCATGGGCATGACGGAAAAGCAGGGCGGCTCCGATGTGCGCAGCAACACTACCGTCGCGCGTGCCGTGCGCGGCGAGGGCCGCGGCGCGGAGTACGCGATCACCGGGCACAAATGGTTTTTCTCCGCCCCGATGTGCGATGCCCACCTGGTGGTGGCGCGCATGGGCGCGGAGGATGGGCCGCTGTCGTGCTTCTTCGTGCCGCGCTTTCGCGACGACGGCAGCAAGAACCCGGTGCAGATCCAGCGCCTGAAAGACAAGCTCGGCAACCGCTCCAACGCCAGCAGCGAAGTGGAATTCCGCGAGGCCACCGGCATCCTGATCGGCGAGGAGGGCCGCGGCATTCCGACCATCATCGAGATGGCCACCCATACCCGGCTGGATTGCGTGATCGGCAGCGCCGGCATCATCCGCGCGGCGCTGGTGCAGGCCATCCATCACGCGCGGCATCGCATGGCGTTTGGCCGCCTGCTGGTGGAGCAGCCGCTGATGCGCAATGTACTGGCCGACCTGGCGCTGGAAAGCCAGGCCGCCACCCTGCTCATGATGGAACTGGCGCACGCCTTCGAGCGGGCCGATGCCGATCCGCTGGCCGCCGCCTGGAAGCGCATTGTCACGCCGGCGGCCAAGTTCTGGGTCTGCAAGCGGGCCATCGAGGTAACGGGCGAAGCCATGGAGGTGTGGGGCGGCAACGGCTACGTGGAGGAAGGCCCGATGGCGCGGCTGTACCGCGAGGCGCCGGTCAACTCGATCTGGGAGGGTTCCGGCAACATCATGTGCCTGGATGTACTGCGCGCGCTCCAGCGCAACCCCGAGGTCGCCGGGCGGCTATTGCAAGACCTCGGGCGGCGCGCCGGCGGCCATCCGGCGGTGCGGGCCGAACTCGCCTCGCTGCAGGCGATGCTGCGGGATGCGCCGGATCACCTGGAAGCCGGCGCGCGCCGCTTTGCCCAGGGCCTCGTGCTGACCGCGCAGGCGGCGCTGATGCTCGCCCATGCCGACCCCGACGATGCCGAGCGCTTCGTGGCCAGCCGGCTCGGGCGCCAGCACGGCCGCGTGTTCGGCACGCTGGAAGGCGACGACGCCGCGCTGGCGCGGGTGATCGCACGGGCCTGGCCGGCCTGAGGCGCGCGGCTGGGCCGGACGCCTCGCCACGCTTTTTCCGGGTCATCGCGCTACAGGCGGCGCCGGTCCTGCCGTAAACCCCTTGGTATTAATGTCATTCACTTAATACATAAGTGCGCATTCATCCCCATTAAATGACCAAGCGGCGCGCCCTGCTACACGCCGGGTGCCGACATCCCGACATGAACATCAGCCAACGCCTGTTGCTTTCTTTATCCCTGGCCCTGCTCGCCTTGCTCGTTGTGGGCCTCGGCGGCATCTGGCAACTCAGCGAGTCGGAACAACGTTTCGAGTACTTCAACGACAACACGCTAGGTAGCGTACGCACCTTGGGCACCCTCAAGGACAACGTCAACGCCATGCGTATCTCGCTCTACAGGCACGCCATGAGCGACGACCCCAAGGCCAAGGCCGAAGCCGAAGCCGCCCTGGCCCGCGCCGACGAGAAGTTCGACACCACCGCCGCAAAGTATGAGCGCGACGACATCAGCGACGATACCGACCGCAAGATGCTCGAAGCCGAGCGCGCCGCGATCAAGCGCTACCGCGCCGAGCGTGCCCTCATGCTGGAAAAATCACGCGCCAACGATTTCGCCGCGGCCCACGCCATGCTGGTGAGCGGCGAACTGAACAATGCATCGATCGCCTTGCGCAAGGCAATCGACGATCACATCAACTATAACGGCGACCTGGGCGAGCTCGCCGTGACGCACAATCGCGAGCAGTACACCACGGCGGTTCGCGTGTTCTCGGCGGTCATCGTCGTGGCGGTGCTGGTCACCGGCTTGCTGGCCGTGACGCTGTATCGCCGCATCCACGGCAGCCTGTCCGAGATCGAGCAGACCCTGGAATACGTCAGCGGCTCCCTGGACCTGGAACGCCGCGCGCCGGTGGGCCGCCTGGACGAGATCGGCCGTACCGCGGCTGCCTTCAACCGCCTGCTGGAGCGGGTAGCCGTGGCGCTGCGCGAGGTGCGCCATTCGACCGACTCCGTCGGCGTGGCGGCACGCCAGATCGCCGCGGGCAATACCGATTTGTCGGCACGGACCGAACAACAGGCTGCCTCGCTGGAGCAAACCGCATCGAGCATGGAAGAGCTGACCACCACCGTGCGCCAGAATGCCGACAACGCGCGCCAGGCGAGCGGCCTGGCCGGCAATGCCGCCAGCGTGGCCGAGCACGGCAGCACCGCCGTGCAGCAGTTGGTGCAGACCATGGGCGCGATCAGCACCAGTTCCAACCGCATCGCGGAGATCACCAGCCTGATCGAGGGCATCGCCTTCCAGACCAACATCCTGGCGCTCAATGCGGCGGTGGAGGCCGCGCGCGCCGGCGAACAAGGCCGCGGCTTCGCGGTGGTGGCCGGCGAGGTGCGCAGCCTGGCGCAGCGCTCGTCCAGTGCCGCCAAGGAAATCAAGGACCTGATCGACAGCTCGGTCAACACCGTGCGCACGGGCTCGGCGCAAGCCGAGGATGCCGGCAAGACCATGAGCGAAGTCCAGAATGCGGTGAAGCGCGTATCGGACATCATTGCCGAGATCGCCGCGGCCTCCGACGAGCAAAGCGCGGGCATCGAGCAGGTCAACCAGGCCGTGGGCCAGATGGACGAAGTCACGCAGCAAAATGCCGCGCTGGTGGAAGAAGCGGCGGCCGCCGCGCAGTCGCTGGACGACCAGGCCGGCAAGCTGCGCGACACGGTATCGACCTTCCGCCTGGCTACGGCCTGAGCGCGGGTGTGAGGGGCGGGGGGCGGCCCCCCGCCCCTCGCACCTCACACGGCCAATACCTCCGCCATCCGCAACACCACGCGCGGGCCGTGCCGGATCAGGTCATGCGCACGCTCGCCGATCATGATGGCCGGCGCATTGGTGTTGCCGCCAATCAGCGTTGGCATGATCGACGCATCCACCACGCGCAAGCCTTCCACGCCCCGCACGCGCAGCTGCGGATCGACCACCGCGTACTCGTCCATGCCCATGCGGCACGTCCCGACGGGATGGTAGATGGTGTCGGCGTGGGCGCGGATCATCGCGCGGATCGCGCTGTCGTCGCCGCCATCGGCCGGCAAGTGCGCCGAATACAGCTCCTTGCCGCCGAACGCCGCCAGTTGCGGCTGGGCCAGGATTCGGCGCACGATCCGCACGCCGGCCACCAGGCCGTCGAGATCCCGCGGATCCGACAGGAAGCACGGGTCGATCATCGGCGCCTCGCGGATATCGGGCGAAGCCAGCCGTACCTCGCCCCGGCTTTCCGGGCGCAACACGCAGACGTGGCAGGAATAGCCATGGCCCAGGCGGATTCGGCGCATATGGTCGTCGGCCAGGCCGACCACGAAATGCAGCTGCAGGTCCGGCTCGTCCAGCCCGGCGTGGCTCTTCAGGAAGGCGCCTGCCTCGGCAAAGTTGGAAGTCAGCATGCCGGTGCGCTCGCGCCGGTAGCGCAGTATCTCGGCCAGCAGGCGAAACACGCCGCCCACCGAGATGCCGAACAGCTCGGACGCCGCCACCCGCTTGTGCACGATGACGTCGAGATGGTCCTGCAGGTTGGCGCCCACGCCCGGCAGGTCGTGCACCACGGGAATACCTAGCTCGCGCAGATGCGAGGCAGGGCCGACGCCCGACACCATCAGCAGTTGCGGCGAGCCGAACGCGCCGGCCGACACGATCACCTCGCGGCGTGCCCGCAACAGGGTCTCGCGGCCATCCAGGCGCGCCACCACCCCCACCGCGTGGCGGCCCTCGAACGCGATGCGCAGCACCTGCGCGCCCGTCATCACGGCCAGGTTCTCGCGCCCGCCATTGTTGGCGCGGTCGGCGGCGTCGCCGCGGTGCAGGTAGGCGCGCGCGGCATTCCAGCGCTCGCCGCCATGCTGGGTCACCTGGTACCAGCCAGCGCCCTCCTGTTCCACGCCGTTGAAGTCGTCGTTGCGGCGATAGCCGGCCTGCTGGGCTGCCTCGATAAAGCGCTGGCCAAAGGGATTGGGCGTGCGCAGGTCCGACACATGGAGCGGGCCGCTGCCGCCGTGCCAGGGATCGTCATCGCGCCCGGTCACGCGCTCATTGCATTCGGCCCGGCGGAAATAAGGCAGCACATCGTCCCAGGCCCAGCCGTCGCAGCCGGCCGAAGCCCAGCGGTCGTAGTCAGCCGGCGTGCCCCGCGTGTAGATCATGGCATTGAGCGAGGAACTGCCCCCCAGGCCGCGCCCGCGCGGCTGGTAGCCACGGCGCCCGTTCAGCCCGGGCTGCGCAACGGTGCGATAGCCGTAATTATGGCTGCCGGCACGCGGCAGCATGGCCGCGCAGCCCGCCGGCGTCGACACCAGCACATGGTGATCGTGGCCGCCAGTCTCGAGCACCGCCACGCTGTCGCTGCCGCTGTCGGCCAGCCGCCCGGCCAGGGCACACCCCGCCGAACCGCCGCCAACGACGAGATAGTCAAAGGTGGTTTCCATCCGTCTCCCCGCCTGGTCCGAGGTCAGTGTGCCGGGGTTGCGCCGGACGCTTTGGCAGGCCGCGCATGCCGGTCAACCCGGTCTGGCCGGCACGCCGAAAGCATGCCGCGAAATCAGTGTAGGGCTTTGCCAGGGCACTGGAAAGGGCGAAGGAGGGTCGGTGAATACGGTTGTTTGAAGCGCGCGGCTAGTGGCCGGCGTCCATTGTCAGGCGCCGCCGCGTGGCATATGGTGCGGGGATCTAAACGCCGCGCGCGCCAAGGGCAGCGCACGGCCCCAAGGAGAGCGCAACATGAGAGAAGTGCCCGAGATTTCATCCGTATTCGACGCCATGCGCGCCGCCTCGCGCCGCGACCAGGCCCCGGCCTGGGCCGTGCGCGCCGACCGGCTGCGGCGCCTGCGCAAACTGGTGACCGGGCACATGGACGAGATCTCGCAAGCCATCAGCGCCGATTTCGGCAACCGCCCGCGCCAGGAAACCGCACTGCTCGAAGCTTTTCCCAGCGTGGCCGGGATCGACGATGCGCTGCGTCATGGCAAGCGCTGGATGCGGGTGCGGCGCGTGCGCACCGGGCTGTGGTTCAAGCCCGCCACGTCGCGGCTGATGCCGCAGCCGCTGGGCGTGATCGGCATCGTGGTGCCGTGGAACTACCCGCTCTACCTGACCGTGGGCCCGCTGGTGGGCGCGCTGGTCGCGGGCAACCGCGCCATGGTCAAGCTCTCCGAGTACACGCCGCGCTTCGCCGCGTTGTTCGCGCGCCTGGCACAACAGGCCTTCGCCCCCGACGAGATCACGGTGATCAATGGCGACGCGGAAGTAGCGAGCGCTTTTTCCGCCCTGCCCTTCGACCATCTGCTGTTCACCGGCTCGACCCAGGTCGGCCACCATGTGATGCGTGCGGCGGCCGCCAACCTCACGCCGGTCACGCTGGAACTGGGCGGCAAATCGCCGGCCATCGTCGGCCCCGGCGCCGACCTGGAACGCGCGGTCGAACGCATCCTGGTGGGCAAGCTGCTCAACGCCGGCCAGACCTGCATCGCGCCAGACTATGTGCTGCTGCCCGAGGCCCTGCGCGAGCCCTTCGTCGAAGCCGCCCGCGCCTGCGCCGCCCGCCTCTATCCAGACCTGCCGGGCCAGCCGGGCCATGCCGGCAACCCCGACTACACCACCATCATCAGCCCGAGGCACTTCGCGCGGCTGGACAGCATGGTGAGCGACGCCGCCCGCGCCGGGGCGCGCGTGGTGCCGCTGTCACAGCTGCCATCGGACCCGGAGCGCCGCCGCCTCGCGCCGGTGCTGTTGCTGGATGTCCCCGCCGACGCCACGGTGATGCGCGAGGAAATCTTCGGCCCGGTGCTTCCGCTGGTGACCTACCGTACGCTGGAAGAGGCGATCGGCTACATCAACGCCCGCCCACGCCCGCTGGCGCTCTACCTGTTCGAGAAAGACCGCCGCACGATCGACCACGTCATGGCGCAAACCGTGGCGGGTGGCGTCAGCATCAACGAAACGCTGCTGCATATCGCCCAGGAAGACCTCCCCTTCGGCGGCGTGGGCCCCAGCGGCATGGGCGCATATCACGGCCAGGCGGGCTTTGAGACTTTCTCCAAGCTCAAGCCGATCTTCCACCAATCCGGCATCAATGGCGCGGGGCTGCTGAAGCCACCCTATGGCAAGCGCTTTGAAACGATGATCAAGCTGCTGATGCGCTGAATGGCAGGGAAAACCTGCGGCGCTGAACAAAGCCGCCGAACAGGCCAAAGCCGCGCGCGATGACGAGGTCTGTCTCTCCCACTCCCCTCAGGGGGAGAGGGCCGGGGAGAGGGGTGGCTTAGCTAGGAGCCACTGGAAGCGGAGCCCTTGGTCTGGTACAGCACAACGGCGTAACTACCACCCGCCCCGCAGCTCAAACCAAACCTCAGCCCACCACCATTGGCCGCCCCAGCATCCTCGCCAGCACGGCCTCGGGCGAATGCGTATGGTCTGAGATCGCTTTTGGCGACAGGTAGTAAGTCTGCTCCATCATGGCCCGGCCCCGCATAGCCGCATGCAGCACCTGGTCGCTGAATACGATCCAGGTCGACCCGGGCGGGAACTGAAATTCCTGCTGCGGCACATTGGCCTGATACTCCAGGTCGGCCTTCGCAAGATCGTGCAGCTGCAGCATCCGATGGTCGTACTCCGAGCGCCGGCGCTTGGTGATGTGCAGCATCTCCATCACCCGCGCCTGCCCCGGCCACATGCCCTTGGTCTTCGGCACGAAACGCTTGGCGAAATCGCCAAACGGCTCGCCCACCCGCCACACGCGCGGCGCCTGCGGGTCAATGTTGTGGAATACGCGCAGCAGCCGCTGGCCCAGCATCGGGTTGGACGGGAAGGAATCCACATGCAGCCGCGTGTCGTCCTTGCGCCAGCTCACCGGCCGCCCGGCGATCTCGCTCGGGCGCAGCGAGGTGCCGGCGCGCACCATATGCGGGCCATATTCAGGGAACAGGCTGAGCACCAGCTTCTCGCTGTACTCGGCATAGCGGCGAATCAGCACGTACAGGTCTTTCAGGTCCTGCTCGCCGCCCGTCGCACCGCGCACGGCCTGGTCGTTGGCGCGCAGGTTGATGTTCTTTGACTTGCCGTCCGACCAGCGGCTGTCCAGGAAACGCGCCTCGCCAGGCTCGAACTGGAAGCGCAGCTGGGGGAAGAACAGCACGGCGCCCTGCTCCAGTTCGCGGCGCAACCCTGCCTTGGTGCCGGCATCGAGCTGCGGAGCCCACTCGGTATAGGGCTGGGGCCGGATCAGGTTGAACGCGGGCGCGGCCGCCCCGGGCGCAGTGGCGGGGGTGGGCGTAGGGGTAAGGGTCGAATCAAGTGACATTGGGCATCCTCGGTATGCGGGCTCCGGCGGTCTTGGGCGCGCATGCGCGCACCGCGGCAGGCGAACAAAGCGCCACTCGCCGGGCCGCCTTGCCATCCCGCGATTCTACCCTCGCGGCCATGGCGCGCCACGCCCTGCCCTGCCCCGCTTGATCCAGGACAAGGCCGTGGCAAGCCAGGAATGCCACCGCGAGCGCGAAAAAAAACACCGCCCGAAGGCGGTGTTGGGCGGTGCTTTTCGGATGCGAGGTTCGCGGCAGCCTTACAGGCCGGCAGCAGCGCGCAGCAGCGCGACCTTGTCGGTTGCTTCCCACGAGAATTCCGGCTCTTCGCGGCCAAAGTGGCCATACGCAGCGGTCTTCTCGTAGATCGGGCGCAGCAGGTCAAGCATCTGCACGATGCCCTTCGGGCGCAGGTCGAAATGGTCTTGCACCAGCGCGGCGATCGCCTCGTCGGAGATCTTGCCCGTGCCTTCGGTGTACACCGTCACGTTGATCGGGCGTGCCACGCCGATGGCGTAGCTGACCTGCACCTGGCACTGGCGCGCCAGGCCGGCGGCAACCACGTTCTTGGCGACATAGCGGGCAGCATAGGCTGCCGAGCGGTCGACCTTGGACGGATCCTTGCCAGAGAAAGCACCGCCGCCGTGGGGCGAAGCGCCGCCATAGGTATCGACGATGATCTTGCGGCCGGTCAGGCCGCAATCGCCCTGCGGGCCGCCGATGACGAAGCGGCCGGTCGGGTTCACCAGGTACTTGGTGTCCTTGAGCATCTCGGCCGGCAGCACCGGCTTGATGATTTCCTCGATCACGGCTTCGCGGATCTGCGCCTGGGTGATATCCGGCGAATGCTGGGTCGACAGCACCACGGTATCCACGCTGTGCGGGCGGCCGTCAACGTAACGCACGGTCACCTGCGACTTAGCGTCCGGACGCAGCCAGGGCAGGCGGCCATCGCGGCGCAGTTGCGACTGGCGCTCGACCAGGCGGTGCGAATAGTAGATCGGGAAAGGCATCAGCTCCGGCGTTTCATCGCAGGCGTAGCCAAACATCAGGCCTTGGTCGCCGGCGCCCTGGTTCAGGTAGTCGTCGGAGGCGCGGTCCACGCCCTGGGCGATGTCAGGCGATTGCTTGTCGTAAGCGACCAGCACTGCACAGCCCTTGTAGTCGATGCCGTATTCGGTGTTGTCGTAGCCGATGCGCTTGATGGTGTCGCGCGCAACTTGGATGTAGTCGACGTTGGCAGTCGTGGTGATTTCCCCGGCCAGGACAACCAGGCCGGTGTTGCACAGCGTTTCAGCGGCCACGCGCGCGTACTTGTCCTGGGCCAGGATGGCATCGAGGACAGCATCGGAAATTTGGTCGGCGACCTTATCGGGATGGCCTTCGGAGACGGATTCCGAAGTGAACAAGAAGTCGTTTGCCACGAACTTTTCTCCAGGTTTGGCTATTGCGCGCCAACCTCTAAGCCCGGGCGGCGACGCTTTAGCGGTATTTTCATGCCGTTCCGGTAGAACGGTATCGCCCCGCAAGTTGTCAGTTAACTCGGCGATACGCGCTATTATACGCGCCTGCAAGCTACGCTGCAGCACCCCGGTTATCTGGCACACCTGCCAAATACCGGATTGCTGTCGCGGCCAGGCCGCGCCAGCCAATCGGCGACGCGGCTCCGGCCTGGCGCGAGCCTGCAGGCAATGCAAGCCGTACGGTGGGCCCGTAACAACACCAGATTCATTTTGATTGCCCACTAACGGCAGCGCCCGGCAAAACATTAATGACCTACCCGGCCCGCCGGGCCGCTATCGCAATTCAATGACCTTCCTGTTCTGGCTGATTTCCCGCTTGCCGCTCTCTTGGCTGCACGCCATTGGCGGTGCGCTCGGATTGCTGGCGGCACGCCTGCCGGGACGTTATGGCACGCGGCTAAGGGAAAACCTTCGCCATGCCTACCCTGACGCCAGCGAAGCGATGGTGGCGCAGGCGGCCCGCTCGACGGGCCGCATGATCCTGGAAATGCCCTATTTCTGGAGCCGGCGCAATCCCGAGGCGCGCATGTACGGCTTTGCCGACCGGCTCTGGCCGGAACTCGACAAGCTGATGGCACAGGGCCGCGGGCTGATCATCCTGGTGCCGCACCTGGGCTGCTTCGAAGTGCTTCCACAGGCATTTGCCCTGCGGCATCCGGTCACGGCCTTGTACAAGCCGCCGCACCAGGCCTGGCTGCGCGACTGGATCGTCAAGATGCGCACGCGCCCTAACCTGGCCATGGCACCAGCGCAGCCGCGCGGCGTGCGCATGCTGGTCAAGGCACTCAAGCGGGGCGAGGCCATCGGCATCCTGCCCGACCAGGTCCCGACCGGCGGCGAAGGCGCCTGGGCGCCGTTCTTCGGCAAGCCGGCCTACACCATGACGCTGGTGCAGCGCCTGCAGCAGCTCACGGGCGCGCCTATCGCGGTGATTTTTGCCGAGCGCCTGCCGCGCGGCGCCGGCTACCTCGGCCATATGCAGATCATCCAGGACCCGCTGCCCGATGACCAGGCCGAAGCCGTCGCGGTGATCAACGCGGCCGTCGAGAAGCTGGTGAAGGCATGCCCGACGCAGTACCTGTGGGGCTACAACCGCTACAAGCATCCGGGTGGCGCTGAGTTGCCGCCCGCGGAGCCACCTCGCGCGCCCGCCGCCAACGCCTCGCGCAACCCCCTGGAGGTGCCGGCACCGGCACCCGACTCTCTCTCCAACGACCAACGATGAGCCGTCTTTTGACCTGGCTTGGCATCGGCCTGCTGACCGTGCTGGGCAAGCTTCCCTATCCGCTCGTGGCACGCTTCGGCGAAGGCCTGGGCAGCCTGCTCTATCTCATTCCCAGCAGCCGGCGCCGCGTGGTGCAGACCAACCTGCGCCTGTGCTTTCCCGAGCGGACCGACGCCGAGATCGAAACGCTCTCGCGGCAGACCTTCCGCACCGTCTTTCGCAGCTTTGCCGAACGCGGCATCTTCTGGACCGGCAGCGAGGCGCAGATGCGCCGCTGGGTCCAGATCGACGACCAGGCCAACCTGGTGGCGCTGGACGGCACGCCCCACATCCTCGTCACGCTGCATCTCTCCGGCGTCGAAGCTGGCGCGATCCGCCTCACCATCCACCTGCGCGAGCACGTCAAACGCTCCGGCGCGTCGCTCTACACCAAGCAGAAGAACGACCTGTTCGACGGGTTCCTCAAGCACGCGCGCGGCCGCTTCGGCGCCAAGATGATTGCCCGCAACGACAGCGCGCGCGACATCATCCGCTGCCTGCGCAAGGGCGAGGCCCTGCAGCTGATCGCCGACATGGACTTCGGCGAGCGCGACTCGGAGTACATCCCGTTCTTTGGCGTGGAGGCCCTGACCCTGACCTCGGTTTCCCGCCTGGCGCGGCTGACGGGGGCCAAGGTTGTGCCGATCTATACCGAGATGCTGCCCGACTACCAGGGCTACGTGCTGCGTATCCTGCCGGCTTGGGAAAACTACCCCGGCGACAGCGTGACCGAAGACACCCGGCGCATGAATGCCTTCTTCGAAGACTGCATCCGCCCCCGCGTGACTGAGTATTACTGGGTGCACAAGCGCTTCAAGCACCGCCCCGACGGCGAGCGCGAAAACTACTGACCACGTGGGCGCGGCGGCGGCATCGCCAGGCAAACATGCAGCCCGCGCCACCCTCGACACGCCGCCAGCAAGCGCCGGACGGCCCGACTACAATCGCACTATGAAACTCCAGTTCACCAAGATGCACGGCGCCGGCAACGACTTTGTCGTGCTTGACGGCATCCACCAGACCCTGAACCTGACCCCGGCGCAGTGGCGCGCGCTCGCCAGCCGGCATTTCGGCGTGGGCGCCGACCAGATCCTGGTGGTCGAGAAGCCCACCCGGGACGACGTCGACTTTCGCTACCGCATCTTCAACGCCGACGGCGGCGAGGTGGAGCACTGCGGCAATGGCGCGCGCTGCTTCGTGCGCTTCGTCACCGACCACGGCCTGACCGACAAGCGCTCGGTGCGCGTGCAGGTGATGAACGGCGTGATCACCTTGACGCTGCAGGACGACGGCCAGGTCACGGTCGACATGGGTGCGCCGGAACTCGAACCGGCCCGCGTGCCGTTCCGTCCCGAAGGCCTGCCGACCAAGGCCGAAGGCCGCGATACGCTGTACGGACTGGAAGTAAACGGCCGCACCGGGTGGATTTCGGCAGTCTCGATGGGCAACCCCCACGCGGTGCAGGTGGTGGACAACACCGAGGCGTTCCCGGTGCTGCAGGACGGCCCCATCATCGAGCACCACGCGAGCTTCCCCAACCGCGTCAACGCCGGCTTCATGCAGGTGGTGGAGCGCCACACGATCCGCCTGCGCGTGTTCGAGCGCGGGGCCGGCGAAACCCTGGCCTGCGGCACGGGCGCATGCGCGGCGGTCGTCGCCGGCATTCGCCGCGGCCTGCTGGACTCGCCGGTGCTGGTGCACACCCATGGCGGCGACCTGACGATTGCCTGGGACGGCGAAGGAGAGCCGGTACGCATGACCGGCCCTGCGACCACGGTGTTCGAAGGCAGCATTGACCTGGACCGGCTGCCTGCCTGACCATAGGGGCTTGCGGCCAGCCACGGCCGCGCCCTCTATGGAGTGCCAATGTCGCTCGCCGATTTCCGCATCACCTCGGGCAAGAACTTCAGCCTGGCCGACTTCAACCCCGACGCCAAGCCGTTCTCCAGCGGCGACAAGGCCGCCGACCAGGCCCGCCTCATCGAACTGAGCACCCAGCTCGACGCGCAGCAGGACATCTTCTATGCCGAGCACCAGCGCAAGCTGCTGATCGTGCTGCAAGGCATGGACACCAGCGGCAAGGATGGCACCGTGCGCGGCGTCTTTCGCAGCTTCGACCCGCTCGGCATCCGCGTCGTCAGCTTCAAATCCCCCACCGCCG
The DNA here is from genome assembly GCF_054515855.1 of Cupriavidus sp. PET2-C1. NCBI lineage: Bacteria > Pseudomonadati > Pseudomonadota > Betaproteobacteria > Burkholderiales > Burkholderiaceae > Cupriavidus > Cupriavidus sp. PET2-C1. Next base: position 305,375 of record NZ_CM137259.1, on the reverse strand, counting down.
AAGAACTCGCGCACGACTACCTGTGGCGCATCCATGCCCAGGTACCGCGCGCCGGCGAGATCGTGGTCTTCAACCGCAGCCACTACGAAGACGTGCTGATCACGCGCGTGCACGAGTGGATCGACGAAGCCGAATGCGAGCGCCGCTACAAGCAGCTACGGGCATTCGAGACGATGCTGCTGGAAACCGGCACCACCATCGTCAAGTGCTTCCTGCATATTTCCAAGGACGAGCAGAAGGCCCGGCTGGAAGCGCGGCTGGCGGATCCGCAGAAGCACTGGAAGTTCGACCCGAAGGATCTGGAAGAGCGGCAGTACTGGAAAAACTACGAGACGGCCTATGAGGCCGCCATTGCCGCGACCAGCACGCCCGAAGCACCGTGGCATATCGTGCCCGCGAATTCGAAGACGCACCGGAACCTGATGGTGGCGGAGATCCTGATGGCGGTGTTCGAGAAATTGAAGCCGGCGTATCCGCCGGGAAAACCGGCATTGGCGAAGCTGAAGGTGGTCTGAGGCACCAGGGCAACGCGAAGGGACCAGGCCAGGCCGCCCCCCCCTTCGCGTTGGGTCAGGCATGCCCGTTGCCGCGATGGATATCGTGCGTGACAAACGGCTTCTCGTGCGTCGGCATGGCCAGCCACTCCGGATGTTTCAGCGTTTCCCGGATGTCGTCCAGCCCGCTGGTCCAGTGCTCGTTCATCGTCAGCAAGCCAAACTGATAATCCTTGGCGTTGCCTTCAAACGTCTTGTCGCGGTAGATCAGCTGGATCACGTTGCGGCGCGCATCGCATGCGTACTCCGCCGCCTTGCGGTACCAGTCGTTGTCACGCTGCCCCTGCGGCACCAGCGCCATCACTTCGCTCAGCATGCGCCGGTAGTTCTGCTGCTCGCTCATGTAATCCGTGATGGTGCGCGTGCGGCTGGAGTACTGGATGTCTTTCTGCCGCTCGGCCACGTCCAGCAGGTTGTGCGGCAGCTTGCCCCGCGCGCTCCACAAGTCGACCTGGAAGATCAGCGCGTCGCGCCGGGGCTGGGCCGTCAGCACCTCAGACAGCGGCGTGTTGGACACCAGGCCGCCATCCCAATAGAACTCGCCATCGATCTCCACCGCGGGAAAGCCGGGCGGCAATGCGCCGGAGGCCATGAAATGCTCGGCATGCAGCTTGCGCCGGGTGTTGTCGAAATAGGCGAAATTGCCGGTCCGCACATTCACCGCGCCCACCGACACGCGCATCTCGTTATGGTGCGAGTTGATGCGGTCAAAATCGGCAAAGCGCTCCAGCGTGGCCTTGAGCGGGCTTGTATCGTAATAGCTGGCATTGGCGGGGCCGCACTGGCGCTCCACCAGGCTGGACCACGGACGCGGCTGGAAGAAGCCCCGCTGCCCCTCGAAGATGGCACGCGCGGCCTCGATGCCGTCGAACCAGATGCGCAGCGGATCGGGCCAGTGCGCGGCGCCCTGGGCTGCCACCTCGTAGGGCAACAGGCTGGGCAGCCAGGGCTGCTGGCAGATGTAGTCCCAAAAGGCACGCAACTGCTCGACCCTGCGCTCAGGCGCATTGCCCGCGATCACCGCTGCGTTCAGCGCGCCGATGGAAATCCCGGCCACCCAGTTAGGCTGGATGCCCGCCTCGGCCAGCCCCTGGTACACGCCCGCCTGATACGAGCCAAGCGCGCCGCCGCCCTGCAGCACCAACGCCCTGACCGTGTATTCATGGTGAACCGGCCGCCTGCGGCCGGCGCCCTCGGGCGCAAGGTCCGGCGGCGCGCAGCCGCCGGGAGGCAGGAGGTTGGGCTCCGGCTCTCGTAGCGCTTTGGGCATTGGCGCCTCGCGATTGAGCGTAGCCGCCGCCGGGTTCGCTACCACGGCCGCCGCGGCGCTTTTTACAGCCTGCTTCGGCGTGCCCTTTTTCTGTGCCACTGTATTTTCCTGTGCCACTTTATCCAGCTTCTGCCGACGTCCACCTGCCACGACCCCTCCTTGATGACATTGCTTTCCGACTTTGCATGCGGCCATGCCGGCCGGGCGGCGGTACCGCCGCCCGGCCGCTTTTTGCCGCTTACTGCATGAACCAGCCGTGGCTCACGACAAAGGACTGCCCGGTCAGCGCCGCCGACGGGAAGGCGCACAGGAACAGCGCGGTCTGCGCCACGTCGTCCACGGTGGTGAAGACGCCGTCCACGGTGCCGCCGAGCATGACGCGGCGAATCACCTCTTCTTCGCTGATGCCAAGCTCCTTGGCTTGTTCCGGAATCTGCTTGTCGACCAGCGGTGTGCGCACGAAACCCGGACAGATCACGTGCGAGCGCACGTTGTACTCCGCCCCTTCCTTGGCCAGCACGCGCGCCAGGCCAAGCAGCGCATGCTTGGCGGCAACGTATGCGGACTTCAGTGGCGAGGCCTCGTGCGAATGCACCGAGCCCATGTAGATCACGGTGCCGCCGCGCTTGTCCTTGTACATATGCTGGAGCGCGGCCTTGGTGGTGAGAAAGGCGCCATCGACGTGGATGGCCTGCATCTTCTTCCAGTCGGAGAAGGCGTAGTTCTGGATCGGGTTGACGATCTGGATGCCGGCGTTGGAGATCAGGATGTCGATGCCGCCAAACGCCTTGGCCACCTCCTCGGTAGCGCTGTTGACCGCGTCCTCGTTGGTGACGTCCATCGCGACGGCGATGGCGCGCCCGCCGGCGGCTTCGATATCGGCGGCGGCCTTCTGCGCAGCCTCGAGATTCAGGTCGGCGATGGCGACCGCCGCGCCTTCCTTGGCCAGCAGGTCAGCAATGGCGCGGCCGATGCCGCTGGCAGCGCCGGTCACGATGGCGGATTTTCCTTGGAGCTTCATGGACGTTTCTCCTGTCTGGATGATTCAGGTTAGCCGGGCCGGCCGGATGGGCCGGGACCGATGGAAACCGATGGAAACCGTTGGAAATCGTTGGATGCGTGGCCGCTCAGGCCAGGTAGTCGAACACCACCTCGCCCAGCCCCAGGGTGAGGTCGGCAACGTAATGCTTGGCGCCGAGGACTTCCAGCACCGGAAGGCCAGCCACCGGCGCGAGCGCATGGGGCGACAGCGACAGCGCCGCCGGCCCGGTCCAGGCGCCTTTCATCTGCACGTCTTTCAGGAAGTAGCAGACCAGCTCGCAGATGCGAGCTGAGCCGTCCACGTGCGGAATGATCTTGAGCAGGTAGTTGGGCGTGCTCGCCAGCGCCAGGCCCAGCGCGTCCTTGTCGAGCTCGCGGTGCTTGTAGCCCATCGTGCCGGTGGCGACGCGCACCGGGCCATAGTCGAGGGTGCCGACCAGCGTATCGGTGTGAACCGCCAGCGTGGGGCTGGCCAGCTTCTTCGGAAAGCCCCATAGCTCGCGCCCGCCCGCCAGTGGCGGATGGTCGTCGAGGTACATCGCGTGGGTGTAGTTGCCGGGCTTGCCCTGGTAGGTGACGGGAATCACCTGGCCCGATTCGGTGTAATCGCCAAACCCGGTGGAGTCTGGCATGCGGATGAATTCGTAGTTGACCACCGCGTCGGCGATCTCGAGGGGTTCCGGCACCACCGCGCGCAACAGCTCGGGATCCGTACGGTAGGAGATGATGAAGAATTCGCGATGGATGAAGCGGTACGGCCCCATCGGATAGGCCGGATTGGTGAGCGGCATGGCGAATGCCTGCTCGCGGATCGTCTTGATGTCCATCGCCAGCCAACCTCCTGAAGAGATGCTGCGCCGCCTTGCCGGGCGGCAAGGCGAATCGCTGGCGTCCCAGGGTATCCGGGGGCCGGCCAGCGAGATCAGTCAGACCGGCGATTTTCCTGCACGGTTCCCTGTTATCTGCTGCATTGCGACAAAGAGTTGCAAGCGGCAGGCAACAGATTCCAGACTATACGCCGTAGCGCTGCCGATAGGCAGCCACTGCCTCGCGCGAGCCGCCCAGCGCGGGATCCTGCGATGCGTCCAGGTAAGCCAGCAGGTCCTTCAGGCTGGCGATGGAGATCACCGGCACGCCATATTCGCGCTGCACATCCTGCACTGCAGAATGCGTCCCGACCTGGTCGGCGGTGCCACTTTTTTCCATGCGGTCGAGCGCGATCAGCACTGCGGCCGGCTCCGCGCCAGCCGCGCGGATCATCGCCATCGACTCGCGCACCGAGGTGCCGGCCGAGATCACGTCGTCGATGATCACGACCTTGCCCTGCAGCTTGGCGCCCACCAGCGTGCCGCCCTCGCCGTGGTCCTTGGCTTCCTTGCGGTTGTAGGCGAAGCCGACGTCACGTCCGAGCCCGGCCAGCGCCACCGCGGTGGCGGACGCCAGCGTGATGCCTTTGTAGGCCGGCCCGAACAGCACGTCGAACTCCAATCCGGATGCCAGCAGGGTTTTCGCATAGAATTGCGCCACCTGGCCCAGCATCGCACCCTGGTTGAACAGGCCTGCATTGAAGAAGTACGGCGACTTGCGGCCCGCTTTGGTCACGAATTCGCCGAAGGACAGTACGCCAGCGTCGAGCGCGAAGCGGATGAAGGTCTGGCTCAGGTCGCCAGCGCCGGGCTGCGGCGTCGTCTGCTGCGTCATCTTTTCTCTCTGATTTCAAAATTTCCCGAGATGTTACGGATTATCAGCGCCAACCTCAACGGCATCCGCTCCGCGGCCAAGAAAGGCTTTTTCGAATGGATGGGCAAGCAGGACGCCGACATGGTCTGCGTCCAGGAGCTCAAGGCGCAGGCTGCCGACATGACGGAAGCGTTCCTGGCGCCACACGGCTACCACGGCTACTTCCATTATGCGGAGAAAAAAGGCTATAGCGGTGTCGGCCTTTACACGCGTCACAAGCCGGAGCGGGTGATCACCGGTTTCGGCGTCGACGAGTTCGATAACGAAGGCCGCTATGTCGAAGTGCAGTATCCGCACCTCGCCGTGATCTCCGTCTATGTGCCCTCCGGCTCCAGCGGGGAAGAACGCCAGCAGGCGAAGTTCCGCTTCATGGAAGCCTTCCTGCCCCACCTGCTGCAGCTCAAGGCCAGCGGGCGCGAGATCGTGCTGTGCGGCGACGTCAACATCGCCCACAAGGAAATCGACATCAAGAACTGGAAGGGCAACCTGAAGAACTCGGGCTTCCTGCCGGAGGAGCGCAGCTGGATCGGCGAGCTGTTCGACGTGCACGGCTATGTGGACGTGTTCCGCAGGCTGGACCCGCGCCCCGAGCAGTACACCTGGTGGAGCAACCGCGGCCAGGCCTATGCGAAGAACGTCGGGTGGCGCATCGATTACCATCTGGCCACGACGAAGATCGCCGAGACCGCGCGAGCCACGTCGATCTACAAGGACGAGAAGTTCAGCGACCACGCGCCGCTGTCGATCGACTACGATTTCCCGCTGTAACCGGTACGGCCGAGGGCGCACCGGCTACGCCGTGCGCACCTCTTCCAGCACTTCCAGCAGCGCCGAGACCGCGGGAACGATGCCCGTTTCGGCCTTGTCCATATCGGACACGTCGGGGCACGTCAGGGCACATCGCGCTTGTCCCGCACCAGTTCCCCCCAACGTAGTTACAATGCTGCTTCCCATCCGATTCCGGCATGGGACCTTTCGTATTTCCGAGTGAGTCCGCCATGGTTTTCAAAGTGTTCGTAGATGGTCAGGAAGGCACCACCGGTCTCCGGTTGCTCGACTATCTCTCCGGCCGTTCCGATGTGGAGCTGCTGCGTATCGCCGATGACAAGCGCAAGGACCCGGCCGAACGAGCACGCTTTCTGAATGCTGCCGACGTCGCTTTCCTGTGCCTGCCCGACGTTGCCTCCCGCGAGGCCGTGGCGCTGGTGACCAACCCCAATACCTGCGTGATCGACGCCAGCACGGCGTTCCGCACCACGGACAGCTGGGCCTACGGCTTGCCGGAACTCACGCGCGGCCAGCGCGAGAAGATCCGCACCAGCAAGCGCATCGCGGTGCCGGGCTGCCACGCCAGCGCCTTCCTGATGGCGGTGCGCCCGCTGGTGGAAGCCGGCGTGATGCAGGCCGACTACCCGGTCTCCGCGTTCTCGCTGACCGGCTACAGCGGCGGCGGCAAGCAGATGATTGCCGAGTTCGAAGCCGGCGGTAACCCGAAGCTGGACAGCCCGCGCCCCTACTCGCTTGGCCTCGCGCACAAGCACCTGCCAGAGATGCGCGTGCAGGCCGGCCTGGCGCAGGCGCCGATCTTCAACCCGATCGTCGGCAACTTCCTCAAGGGCCTGGCCGTGACGGTGCCGGTGTACCCGGATCGCCTGGCGCGCAAGGTCACGCCGGAACAGATCGCCGATCTGTACCGCAAGCACTACGAAGGCGAGCAGTTCGTGCGCGTGGTGCCGGTGGGCGACGAGGCCAACCTGGACGGCGGCTTCTTCGACGTGCAGGCCAGCAACGACACCAACCGCGTGGACCTGTTCGTGTTCGGCTCGGCCGAGCGCATCGTGCTGATGGCGCGCCTGGACAACCTGGGCAAGGGTGCTGCCGGCGCTGCGGTGCAATGCATGAACGTGCATGTCGGCGCGGACGAGGCGACTGGCCTGAGCGCCTGACACGCTCAAGCGCTAATGCGCTAATGCGGCGGCACCAGCCGCGCGCATGAAAAAAGCCGGCGATGGTTTCGCCGGCTTTTTTTCGCCCCGGGAAATCCCTTCGGTCAGATCCCGGCCTTGACCACGATGCCCTTGAGTGCAACGCCAAGGTAGGCGCTGCCCTTGGCGCAGACGTAGGTGCTGTCGCTGGCGGTCTCGTCGTCCTTCCAGTTGCTGCGGATATCGACCACGGCGTTGCCGCCTTCCTTGGTCGCGCGCTGCTGCAGTTCCTGCACCGCCTGGATGAAGATGGTGGCACACAGCTCCTCGTCGCCCGGCGGCGGCGGGCCACCGGTGGAACGGCTGTTGTCGATGGGCCGGCGCATGCGCTTGACCGTCTTGAAAGACTGGCCGTCCTGCGCGCCCGGCAGCTTGTTGAAACCGAACAGCAGCCTGATCGACGGGTCCACGCGTTCCTTGGCCCCCGGTGTCGCCAGCGCCTTGTCGATCGGCATGCTCAGCAGCTGGTCGGCCGCCTGCGCGCTGCCGCCTGCCAGCAACGCGCCGGCCATCAGGCTGAATCGCACCCAACGCTTCATGGTCTTCTCCTCATTGCCCCGGTTCGATGGTTTTATCGTACAGGATCCGCCATAAAGAGCGCCTCTCGGGCGTCTTTACTTTTTTAGTGGCTTTTGCCGGTCGTCGTCGCCGCTGTCGACCGGCGCGCCGCTCAGGTTGGCCATATTGGCCCGATAGGGCGGCAACTGGCCGACGTTGGAATCGATCGCGCGCGCGTAGAGCGGCAACACCTCGGGCAGGTGCTTCTCCAGCTCGGCGATGCGGGTGCGGCCCGACGGATGGGTGGAGAGGAACTCCGAGCCCGACTGCGCCGACGATTGCGAGACCGCCCCCATCTTTTGCCACAGCGACACGGCGGCGCGCGGGTCGTAGCCAGCACGCGCGGCGATGTCCATGCCGACCAGGTCGGCCTCGGTTTCGTCCGAGCGCGAGAACCGCAGCGTGAGCAGCTGCGCGCCGGTGCCCAGGGCCATATTGCCGAGATTGCCGAAGCCGAACAGTTGCGAGATCACGTTGGCGCCCAGGTTGGTGATCTCGGACTTGGCCGCCCGCTCGCGCGCATGCTCCTGCAGCGCATGGGCGATTTCGTGCCCCATCACCATGGCGACTTCGTCGTCGGTCAGCTTGAGCTGGTCAAGCAGGCCGGAGTAGAAGGCGATCTTGCCGCCGGGCATGCAGAACGCATTGACCTGCTTGGAGTTGATCAGGTTGACTTCCCACTTCCATTGCTTCGCGCGCTCGTTCCAGCGCGGGGTCTGCGGCAGGATGCGCTTGGCGATGGCGCGCAGGCGCACCAGTTGCGGGTTGTTGTCGCCGACCAGGGTCTTCTTGGCCTGCGCCTCCTCCTTGAGTTGCTCGTACTCCTGCGAGGCCTGCTGCTCGATGACCTCGACCGGCACGATCTGGCGGATGGACGCGCCGCCGCGTTGCACGCGGATGCCATCTTCAGCGTCCTGCGGCTGGGCCTGGCCCTGGGCCTGGACCGCGCTCATGCTCAGCGCGGCGCTGGCCGCCAGCGCCAGCGCGGCCAGTCGACGTGGCAACGCAATCCCGGCCCGCTGGTGGCGGTACTGACAACGCTGGCGATCGGACATGGACGATTCCTTGGATGCGGTTTTCGGCAAGCAGGGTGAGCAAGAGTTGATGCGGCCAGGATACAGTCCGGGCCCGGCGCATCCCGCGCATCGGGGCGGCGCTGACGGTAATGCAATAATACACGGCGCCCTGCCCAGCCTGATTGCCCCGATTGCCCCGATTGCCCCGATTGCCCCGATCGCCCCGCTTGCCATCCTGATTCATGACCTTTCAAGCCTATCTCGACATTTTCCGCAATCGCCGCATCGGCGCCATGCTCACGCTGGGCTTCGCGTCCGGGTTGCCGCTGGCACTCACCTCCGGCACGTTGCAGGCCTGGATGACGGTGGAAGGGCTGGATATCAAGACCATCGGCTTCTTCTCGCTGGTGGGCCAGGCCTATATCTTCAAGTTCCTGTGGGCCCCGCTGATGGACCGCTATACGCCGCCACTGCTTGGCCGGCGCCTCGGCTGGCTGCTGGTGACCCAGATCGGCCTGGTGCTGGGCATCGCGGGCATGGCCTTCTGCCCGCCGCACGAGGCGCTGTGGACACTGGCGGCGCTGGCCACGCTGGTGGCCTTCTTGTCCGCCTCGCAGGACATCGTGTTCGACGCCTATAGCACCGACGTGCTGCGCGCGCCGGAGCGTGGCGTGGGAGCGGCGGTCAAGGTGCTGGGCTACCGGCTGGCGATGCTGGTATCGGGCGGGCTGGCACTGTGGCTGGCCGACCGCGTGATGGGCTGGCAGCAGATGTACCTGCTGATGGCGGGGTTGATGGGCATCGGCATCGTCAGCCTGCTGTGGGCGCCCGAGGCGGAATCGCCGGCGCGCACGCCGCGCTCCATGGAGGAAGCCATCCTGGGCCCGCTGCGTGACTTCTTCTCGCGCCCGGGCGCCTGGTGGCTACTGCTGCTGATCGTGCTCTACAAGCTGGGCGATGCGTTTGCCGGCAGCCTGTCCACCACCTTCCTGATCCGCGGCGTGGGCTTTTCGGCCGGTGAAGTCGGCCTGGTCAACAAGACGCTAGGGCTGGCCGCCACCATTGTGGGTGCGCTGTTCGGCGGCACGCTGATGGTGCGCCTGGGCCTGTACCGCTCGCTGATGCTGTTCGGCATCTTGCAGGGGGTATCCAACCTCGGCTACTGGATCCTGGCGGTGACGCCACCGCACCTGTGGACCATGGGCGCCACCATCGCGGTGGAGAACCTCTGTGGCGGCATGGGCACGGCGGCCTTCGTGGCGCTGCTGATGACGCTGTGCAACCGCTCGTTCTCGGCCACCCAGTACGCGCTGCTCTCGGCGCTGGCCTCGGTCGGGCGCGTCTATGTTGGCCCCAGCTCGGGCTACCTGGTGGAGGCTTTTGGCTGGCCGGCGTTTTACCTGAGCACCGTGGTGGCGGCGGTGCCCGGCGTGGTGCTGCTATGGGCGATGCGCAACACCGTGCATCGCTACGAAGCCCGGGCCCGCGCCGCGGCCTAGCCCCCGGGTACCCGACACCCGGCAGCGCGAACGCTGACTCGCTCAGAGGCTGTTTCAAAATGAAGTGAAGCGGTTCTGGCCAGGCGCGCGGCCGCAGACAGTACAAGTCAAGCGGATCGGCCGAGGCCGCGCAACGACGCCAGCCTCTTCTGGAAATGGCCTCTTACTGCTTGTAGTAGACGATCTGGTGCGAGGTCGCGAGCAGTTCTCCCTGCGGGCTCCAGATCTGCGCGCTCTGGTCGAAGAAGCCTTGGCGGAACACCTGCGCCTGGGCGCTGCCCAGCACGTGGCTGTTGCCCAGCGCGGCCAGGGTCGGGGCATCGGCGTGGAAATACGTGGTCAGCGACACCGTGCCGGCCGGCACGAAACCGGCGCGCTTGAGGAAGATGCGCGGGTAGAAGGTGTCGCACCATGCCGCCATCGCGGCGAAGTCCGGCGTGCGCGCGGGCGCGTCGCGCAGCCAGAACTGGGTCACGCTGTCCGGGTTCTCGGTGCCGGCCTCGACATTCGGCTTGGCGCCGCGCACCGGCCGCATCTCATACGCATCCAGCCAGCGCACCGGTGCGAAACCGGCCATCGGGGCGACATCGCTGGCCGGCGGCACCTGCGGGAACGCGGCCTCGCCGCAATTCCAGGTCTCGCGGCGCACGGCGAAGAAGGCGGTGGCCGTGGTCGCCACTTCATCGCCCTGGCGCAGCTCGATGGTCCAGTGCTGGGTGTTGCGGTTGGTGCGCACCGGACGCGCTTCGATCACGAACGGCCCTTCGACGATCGGGCCGGCAAAGTTGACGGTCAGCGCTGACGGATCGCCCAGCCGCTCGGGATGCTGCAGCACGGCTTGCAGCAAGGTGGCCGCCGTGATGCCGCCGAAGGGGCCGATCATGTTCCAGTAGGCCGGCGTGGTGCGGCCGTGGAAAAGGTTGCCTCCCGCCGGCTCCAGCGCGATCGCGTGGTCGAAGGAATGGACGGTCTGGCTGGCTGGCGTGGCGGACATGTTGGGGACCAAAAAAGTACGATCGTTCGATAATACTGCAAACGGCGGACAGGCGCTGGCACCGCGTCAACCGGCCCCCCTCCAAACCGCCGCCGGGTCAGCCCCCCGCCCGCACCCGCCGCAGCGGATTCCAGCCGAGCTGGTTGCCGATCACCGCCAGCAGGATCAGCGCCATGCCAGCGAGCTGCAGCGGCGTGAGCACCACCCCGAACACCAGCACGTCAATCACGATGGCCACCAGCGGATAGACAAACGAGAGCGTGGCGATCGACAGCACGTTGAGGCGCTGGAAGGCGCCATACAGCAGCGTGTACATCACGCCGGTATGCACGAGGCCTAGCGCCAGCAATGCCCCCCAGGTCCGCCCGCCGAACGTCTCGACCGCCGGATGCGCCAGGGGGAACAGCATGACCACCCCCATCGCCATCTGCAGGCCCGCGATCTGCCCTGCCGGAATCCCCTTGAGGCGGCGCGTGGCCATGGTGGTGATGGCGTACAGCAGCGCCGCCAGCATCGCCAGCCCGACCCCGGCCAGCATGCCGCCGGTGGCGCCGCCGTGCTCCAGCCCGGTAATCAGCACCACGCCGCCGAAGGCCAGCACCAGCCAGGCAAGCCGCCCGGGCGCGATGGCCTCACGCTGGAACAGCGCCGCCAGCAGCAGCAGGAAGAAGGGCTGGGTGTGATAGACAACCGTGGACACCGAGATGCCACTGTATGAATAGGCGGAGAACAAGGCCAGCCAGTTGAGGATCAGCGTAACGCCACCCAGCGCCAGCCAGCCCCAGTCGCGGGCGCGCATGGGCTGCCAGCCGCGCCGCAGGGCCAGCGTGCCCAGCAGCGCGGCGCCGCCGAAGATGCAGCGGAAAAACACCACGTCCAGCGGTGACTGCCCGCTGGTCACCACGAACCAGCCGATGGTGCCCGACAGGGCCATGGCGGCCACCATGCGCCAGGCACCGCCCCGCCGGGCGGGTTCCGTGGCCTGCGAGGCCGGGGTGGCGGCCGGGGAGGCCACGGCGGCGCCAGATCGATCGATATTCATGGATGTCTCCTACGGAGCTTCGTACGCTTGGACGTCATTGTTCCATCGTGCAGTCAGGTCAACAATCCATCCAATAAGCAATTACTATTTGATCTCTGATCACAAATGCGAGAGCCAGCCCATGCCGGTCGCGCAACTCAACGCCATGGCCGTATTCGCCCGGGTGGTGGAATGCGGCAGTTTCTCCGCCGCCGCCCGCGAGCTTGGCATGACCCCCTCCGCCGTCAGCCGCCATGTGACGCGGCTGGAAGCGGCCATCGGCGGGAGCCTGCTGCAACGGACCACGCGCGCCTTCACCCTGACTGAGCTCGGACAGGCAGTGCACGCCGCCTGCGCCCGGATGGTGGCCGCGGCGCAGGAAGTCAGCACGCTCGCCAGCGACCACGGCGGCGCGCCGCACGGCCTGCTGCGGGTCAGCGCGCCGGTGGTGTTCGGGCAGGCCTGGCTGGCGCCGCGGCTGCCGGCCCTGCTGGACCGCTTTCCCGCGCTGGACCTGCAGCTCACGCTGGCGGACCGCCTGGTGGACCTGGTGGAAGAAGGCGTGGACGTGGCCATCCGCATTGCGCGCGAACTGGCGCCGGGGCTGGCGGCGCGGCCAATCCGCGCGGTGCGTTACCGGCTGGTGGCGGCACCCGGCTGGCTGGCGCGGCATGGCACGCCAGCCGAGCCGGCGGCGTTGGCCGGGCATCGCTGCCTCTACCTGGGCTATGGCGCTTTCGGCGAGCGCTGGAGCCTGCGGCGCAAGCGCGACGGGCAGACCGTGGCGCTGCGCATCCCGCCGAAGGTCACGCTCAACAACAGCGCGGCCATTGTCGCCATGGCGCAGGCCGGCGGGGGCATCGGGCTGGTGCCGGACTTCTCGGCCGCCGCGGCGCTGGCGTCAGGCAGCCTGGTGCCGGTGCTGGACGACTGGGAAATCCTCGAACCCTACGTGGGCACGGCCTTCGCGGTCTACACGCCAACCCGCCACCTGGCCCCCAAGGTGCGCGCTTTTATCGACTACCTGGTGGCGCAGGCCGCGCTGGAGACCGGCGGCTAGCGCGGCGGGCGGCTAAGGCGCAGCCCCCCGCCCTCGCCGGCTCAGGTGGCGCAAACCCGGTACACCGCCAGGCTGCCGCGCCAGTTCGAGCCCCAGTTGACCGTCACACCCTCGTGCATCACCACGCGGTCGAGGATGCGCAGGCCGACCTTGGACGCCAGCGATTCAAAGTCGCTGATGGTCAGCACCCGCACGTTCGGCGTGTTGTACCACTGGTACGGCAGCGCCTCCGACACCGGCATGCGCCCGCGAAACACCGACAGCCGGTGCGGCCAGTAGCCGAAGTTGGGGAAGGACACGATGCATTCGCGCCCCACCCGCAGCGTCTCGCGCAGGACCTGCGCGGTGTTGTGGATGGTCTGCAGCGTCTGCGACAGGATCACCGTATCGAAGCTCTTGTCCTCGAACAGCGCCAGGCCGCCTTCCAGGTTCTGCTGGATCACGTGCACGCCCTTCTGCGCGCATGCCAGCACGCCTTCATCCTGGATCTCGATGCCGTAAGCCTGCACGTCGAGCTCGTCCTGCAGCACGCGCAGCAGGCTGCCGTCGCCGCAGCCCAGGTCGAGCACGGTGGAGTTGGGCTCGATCCAGCGCGCGATGGCGCGGAAGTCGGGGCGCAGCGCCAGGATATTGGGGTTGGCCGCGGCATTCATGCGCCTATCTCCTCGGCGATGCGTTCGTAGTAGGCGCGCATCAGGTTGTGATAGCGCGGGTCGTCCAGCAGGAAGGCATCGTGCCCGTGCGGCGCATCGATCTCCGCGTAGCTGACCGGGCGCTTGTTGTCGAGCAGGGCCTTGACCAGCTCGCGGCTGCGATTGGGTGCGAAACGCCAGTCGGTGGTGAAGCTGGCCACCAGGAAGCTGGCCTGCGTCCGCGACACCGCGCGCGTGAGATCGCCGCCGAAGGCCAGCGCCGGATCGAAGTAGTCGAGCGCGCGGGTGATCAGCAGGTAGGTGTTGGCATCGAAGTACTCGGCAAACTTGTCGCCTTGGTAGCGCAGGTAGCTCTCCACCTGGAACTCGACATCGAAGGAGAAACGGATGTCATCGGTCTTGAGCTCGCGGCCGAATTTCTCCGCCATGTCCTCGTCGGACAGGTAGGTGATATGCCCGATCATGCGCGCCACGCGCAGGCCGCGCTTGGGCTTGACGCCGTGCGCGTAGTAGTTGCCGCCATGGAAATCGGGGTCCGACAGGATGGCGCTGCGCGCGACCTCGTTGAAGGCGATGTTCTGCGCCGACAGCTTGGGCGTGGAGGCCACCACGATGCAGTGGCGCAGCCGATCCGGGTACATCAGGCTCCAGGCCAGCGCCTGCATGCCGCCCAGGCTGCCGCCCATCACCGCCGCGAACTGGGTGATGCCGAACCGATCCGCCACGCGCGCCTGGGCATTGACCCAGTCTTCCACGGTGACCACCGGGAAGGTAGCGCCGTAGGGCAGGCCGGTGGCGGGGTTGGCACTCATCGGGCCAGTCGAACCGAAGCAGGAGCCGAGGTTGTTGACGCCGATGACAAAGAAGCGGTCGGTGTCGAGCGGCTTGCCCGGGCCGACCATGTTGTCCCACCAGCCGACATCGCGCGGGTCGTGCTCGTACACGCCGGCCACGTGGTGCGAGGCGTTAAGCGCGTGGCACACCAGCACGGCATTGGAGCGGGCGGCGTTGAGCGTGCCGTAGGTCTCGACCATCAGGTCGTAATCGGCGAGCGCGGTGCCGTTGCGCAGCTTCAACGGCTCGGTGAAATGCATGCACTGCGGCGCGACGATGCCGACCGAGTCGGTCGGCAGGGCAAGCGCGGCAGGAGGCGGAGCTACGTCTGTCATGGAATAAGCCCGTTGGCGAACAGGCGTAAAAAAACCCGACCGGCCTTGCGTGGACGTTGCCTGCGGATGACATCAAACCTGACATCAAGCACAGCATCAACGACGGCGCAGCCAAATCGGGTTTTGCACGGGTCTTGCGTCCCGCGTGCCGGTGCCTTGCGTGGCAGGGAACCGACCCACCTCTTTAGCCGCATTTATATTGGCTGCCGGAACCCCCAAAACCAATCCTCCAGGGGTTACCATGCCGCCGCGCGCCCGCAAGCCAGTCTTCAAATCGGCGCGACCCGCTTATTATAGAGCAAACAAACGCGCCGGCGGCGGCGCGCCGCCAGTCGCTAACCAAACACCAATCCAGCCTTGACGAAACCACCCAGCATCCTGGTCATCGAAGACGAATCCGCGATCGCGGACACCATCCTCTATGCGCTATCCACCGAGGGCATGACGGTCGAGCATTGCGCGCTCGGCAGCGCGGCGCTGGCGCGCCTGCGCGCGCAGGCGCCGGACCTGGTGATCCTGGACGTGGGCCTGCCCGACATCAATGGCTTCGAAGTCTGCCGCACGCTGCGCACCTTCTCCGATGTGCCGGTGATCTTCCTCACCGCGCGCAACGAGGAAATCGACCGCATCGTCGGCCTGGAGATCGGCGCCGACGACTATGTGGTGAAGCCCTTCTCGCCGCGCGAGCTGGCGGCGCGGGTGCGCGTGATCCTGCGGCGTGCCGGCAAGCGCGCAGCGCCGCAGGAGCCGGTGCAGGCCCCGGCGGCGCCCGAAGGCTTCACGCTCGATGCCGACGGCGCGCGCCTGGCCTGGCGTGGCCAGTGGCTCGACCTGACCCGCTACGAGTACCGGCTCCTGGCCTTGCTGCTGCAGCACCCCGGGCGCATCTATTCGCGCGCGCAGCTAATGGACCTGGTCTGGCACGACGCGGTCGACACCATCGACCGCACCGTCGACACGCATATCAAGACGGTGCGCGCCAAGCTGCGCGCGCTCGATCCCGAGTGCGATTCGATCCGCACCCATCGCGGCATGGGATATTCGCTCGAAAGCTGAGCCCCGCCTCCACCTGATTCACAACCCACCAACGGCCACGCATGCATATCGGGCTTCGCATCTTCCTCGGCTTCTTCCTGATCGTCGGGCTGGCGGCTTTCCTCACGCTGCGGGTGTTCGTGCAGGAGGTCAAGCCCGGCGTGCGGCAGGCCATGGAAGACACGCTGGTCGACACCGCCCACGTGCTGGCGGTGCTGGCCGCCGACGACATGAAGAACGGCCGCATTGCCAACGGCGCCTTCGCGCGCCGCCTGGCGCGGCTGCGCGAGGACAAGGTCGACGCCAACGTGTGGGGCATGCACAAGGATGCGGTGGGCTACCGCATCTACATCACGGACGAGCGCGGCATCGTGCGCTTCGATTCCGGCGAGGCAGCCGTGGGCGCGGATTACTCGCGCTGGAACGACGTCTACCGCACGCTGCGCGGCGAGTACGGCGCGCGCAGCACCCGCGCCAACCCCGACGACGACGCCAGCACGGTGATGCACGTGGCAGCACCCATCCGCGACGGCAACAAGACCATCGGCGTGCTGACCGTGGCCAAGCCCAATGTGACCATGGCGCCGTTCATCGAGCGCAGCCAGCGCAAGATCCTGCTCAACGGCCTGTTGCTGATGGGCGGTGCGTTCGTGATCGGCCTGGCCTGCACGCTGTGGCTGGTGCACGGCCTGCGCCGCCTGCAGCGCTACGCGCGTGCGGTGGCGTCGGGCGAGCGCGCCGAGATGCCGCTGCGCGGCGCCAGCGAGCTGGCCGAGCTGGGGCGCTCGGTGGAGAGCATGCGCCTGCGGCTGGAGGACAAACAGTACGTCGAGCACTATATCCACACGCTGACGCACGAGATGAAGAGCCCGCTGGCGGCCATCAGCGGCGCCGCCGAGCTGCTGCAGGAGGACATGCCGGCCACCGACCGCGACCGCTTCGTCGCCAATATCCGGCGGCAGGCGCAGCGGCTTGAGGAAATGATCCGCAAGCTGCTGGCGCTCGCGGCGCTGGAGCAACGCCAGAGCCTGGAGACCCACTCGCCGGTTGCACTGGAGCCGCTGATCGAGCAGTTGCTGCATGAGCTGGAGCCGCGCGCCCGCCAGCGCGACCTGACGCTGCGCTTGCTGCCGCCGGGCCCGCCCGCGGCGGTGGTGAGGGGCGATCCGTTCCTGCTGCACCAGGCGCTGGGCAACCTGCTGGAGAATGCCATCGACTTTGCGCCAGCGGCCAGCACGGTCGACGTGTCCGTGGCGCACGGCAGTGAGCCCGCCCACATGATCACCGTGCGCGTCACCGATCACGGCCCCGGCGTTCCCGACTATGCGCTGCCGCGCCTGTTCGAGCGCTTCTATTCGCTGCCGCGCCCCGGCGGACAAGACAAGAGCACCGGGCTGGGCCTGTGCTTCGTACGCGAGATCGCCACGCTGCATCACGGTGACATCACGCTGGCCAATCGCGCCGAGGGTGGCGCGTGCGCGACGCTGACGCTGCCTGCGGCATAGCGGCTTCACACTCAACACACAATCGCGCGGATCGCTTCACGCAGGCTTCCGCGGCGGCTCACATGGCAATCCTAAGCTAGTGGCATCGTCACTCCCGCGCGCCTGCCGCCATGAACCGAATCCTGTTTTTCAAATCCGCCATCACGGCGTTCCTGATCCTGCTGATCCTGATCCCGCTGCACCTCGTGGGCAACGCCGTGCAGGACCGCAAGCACTACCGCGAGGAAGCGGTGCGCAGCGTCTGGCAGAGCTACTCCGGCCCGCAAACCCTGACCGGCCCGGTGCTGGTGCTGCCGTACAAGGAGATCCTGCGCGTGACGGACAGCAGCGACCCCAAGCGGCCGAATGCCACCGTGCTGCAGGCGGAGGCCGGGCAGCTGCTGGTCTTCCCCACCACGCTGCGGGTCAAGGGCGAGGTCACGCCGAGCGAGCGCTACCGCGGCATTCACAAGGTGCTGGTGTACGAGATGCAAAGCCGCTGGCAGGGCACCATCGCGCTGCCCGATCCGGCCGAGCTGCCGCGCTCGGTTGGCCACGTCGGCTTTGAGGTGGGCCAGCCGTACATCACGATCGGCATCAGCGACACACGCGGCCTGATGGCGGCGCCTGCGTTCGAGCTGGACGGCAAGCCGCTGAAGCTGGAGCAAGGCGCACTGCTCAAGAGCCTGTCCCAAGGCCTGCACGCCGAGATCGACCTGCCGCCCGCCAAGGCCGCCAGACCCGGCCTGGATGGCAGGTCCGCACAGGCACAGCGCGTGGTGCCGTTCTCGCTGACCTTGCCGCTGCTGGGCGCGCAGTCGCTGGCCTTCACCCCGGTGGGCGAGCAGAACGATATCTCGCTCGATTCCGCCTGGCCACATCCGAGTTTCGACGGTGACTTCCTGCCCCGCACCCGCAGCGTGACCGCGCAAGGCTTTCGCAGCAACTGGAGCGTGACCTCGTACAACACCAAGGCTCGCGGCCAGCTCGCTGGCTCGGGCGACGGCACGCTGGAAACGGTGTCAGTGACGCTGATCGATCCGGTCAACATCTACCTGCAGGCGGAGCGCGCGGTGAAGTACGGCGCCATGTTCGTGCTGCTGACCTTCGCCGGCTTCTTCATGTTCGAGCTCGTCAAGCGCCTGCGCATCCACCCGATCCAGTACCTGCTGGTCGGCCTGGCGCTCGCGGTGTTCTTCCTGTTGCTGCTGAGCCTGTCCGAGCATATCTCGTTCGCGCTGGCCTACCTGGCGGCCAGCGGTGCCTGCATCGGGCTGCTGGGCTTCTACCTGTCGTTCGTGCTGCAGAGCTGGCGGCGCGGGCTGGCCTTTGCCACGCTGCTGACGGTGCTGTACGGCGCGCTCTATGGCCTGCTGCTGTCGGAAGACAATGCGCTGATGCTGGGCTCGCTGCTGATGTTCGTCATCCTGGCCGCCATCATGGTCATGACCCGGCGCATCGACTGGTATGCCGCGGGCGCCGCATGGCAGCCGCTGCGCGACAAGCCTGCCGCCCCGGCCGGCGAAGAAGACGCCGCCGCCTCGGCGTCGGCATCGGCCTGAACGAAGGCGCAACGCCATGCCAACCTACCTTCATTGCGCCCCGCCACTCGCGCTGGCGGCCGTGCTGGGACGGCGGCGGGTGCCGGCCGGCCTGCTGCTCGCAGGCGTCGCGGCGAGCATCGTGCCGGATGTCGACATGCTCAACGTCTGGTACGCCGGGGTGCGCTACAACACCTTGCTGGGCCACCGCGGCCTGACCCACTCGATCGGCTTTGCGGTGGCGCTGGGCCTGCTGGCCGCGCTGGCGGCGCGGCGCTGCGGCTGGCAGCGCGGCATCGCGTTCCTGTTCGTCGCGCTGAGCACGGTGTCGCATCCCTTGCTGGACCTGCTGACCGACCGCGGCATCGGCACGGCGCTCTTCTACCCGCTGACGGAGCAGCGCGTGACCTTGCCATGGCGGCCGCTGCCGCTGGCCGGCGCTGGCCTGTTTGGCGCTGCGCGCTTCTGGCTGGAGTGTGCGTGGATCGGCCTGCCGCTGCTGGCGTTCGCCGCGTTCGGTGCTGCGCTGCGCCGCTGGTGCGATCGCATCAGGCCTGTCGGTCGCCGCGTGCCGGTGCGCGCCTGTGCGGACTGACGCCAGCATGACAACCACGGCTACACGTATGCGCGATTCGCTCGGCCCGCGCCCTGGGCCGCACTACGGCCATGGCCTCGCGCAGAACCGGCTCGACCGTATCCTGACCGCGCCACGCCCTGGCCTTGCGCTGACCGGCGCGCGGCGCGGGCTGTGCGAGTTCCTGGCGTTCGGCGTCAAGGAGGCGCGATCCTGCCTGTTCGCGGGGCTGTTCTTTCTCTGCGTGTTCGCTGTCCCGCGCGGCGGCTTGCTTGGCATCCCGCGCTACGATCTCCTGCTGGCGGCCGCGCTCGGCATTCAGGCGGCAATGGTATGGGCGCGCCTGGAAACGCTGGACGAGCTCAAGGCCATCAGCCTGTTCCACGTCGTGGGCTTCGCGCTGGAGGTGTTCAAGGTCTCGGGCGGCATCCAGTCATGGAGCTACCCTGACTTCGCCTACACCAAGGTGCTGGGCGTGCCGCTGTTCTCGGGTTTCATGTACGCGGCGGTGGGCAGCTACATCGTCCAGGCCTGGCGCATGCTGGACGTGAATGTGCGCCATCACCCGCCGTACTGGATGGCTGGCCTGATGGCGGCGCTGGTCTACGCGAACTTCTTCACCCATCACTTTATCGGCGACTACCGCTGGTACCTGGCTTGTGGCATCGCCGGGCTGTACGCGCGCACCACCGTGCGCTTCCGCCCGCTGGACCGCGAGCGCGAGATGCCGCTGTTGCTGGCCTTCGTGCTGATCGGGCTGTTCGTCTGGATCGCGGAGAACATCAGCACGTTCTTCGCGGTATGGCACTACCCCAACCAGCTTGGCGCGTGGTCGGCGGTGCATGTGGGCAAGTGGAGTTCCTGGTCCCTGCTGATCGTGATGACGTTTACCATCGTGGCCAACCTGAAGCACATCAAGGCCAGCATCCATGTGCCGGCGGCCTGAAAACGAGAAAGGGCAGGCGCAAGCCTGCCCTTGTCCATGACCGCCGGCGCAGCCTAGCCGAGCAACACGCGCAATTGCGCGTCCGCGTTCTCGCTGGGCAGTTTGCGAAAGCCGCTCTTGGCATAGCGATGCCACTGCCCCTGCACGGTCGCCACGATCAGCGCGGCGCGCACCGGCACATCGGCGTCGGGCGGAAACGCACCTTGGCTGATGGCGATCTTCAGGCACTGCCGCAGCGAGGCCTCGATCCGGTCCACTACCTGGTTGATGCGCTCCTGCAGGCGATCATGCTCGCCCACCAGCGCTTCGCCGGTCAGCACGCGCGTCATGCCGGGATTCTTCTCGGCAAAGGACAGCAGCATGCGCACCACGGCGTGCGCCTGGCGCAAGCCATGCTCTTCCTGGGTGGTGATCTGGTTGATCAGTCCGAAGACGGTCTGCTCGATAAAGCCGATCAGGCCTTCGAACATCTGCGCCTTGCTGGCGAAATGGCGGTACAGCGCCGCCTCCGATACGCTGAGCTTGGCAGCCAGCGCCGCGGTGGTGACCTTTTCCCCGCGCGGCACTTCCAGCATCCCGGCCAGCGTCTGCAGGATCTGCACCCGCCGCTCGCCTGGACGCGGGCGTTTGCGTGCCGGCGCCCCGTCCGCGCCTGCGCCCTGCCCGGCAGCGGCCGGAGCCGCACCCGATGGGTGCCCGTTACTGTGCATCATGACCCGATTCTCCGCATTCGTCGTTGGAGTTGATGCATGGATTGTACTTTTACGTCCACATAGCCGGGGCGATTTACGATCCGCGCCCGCACACGCGGCGCCGATGCCGGCAGCGCCTGCGGCGCTGTCGTGCCCGACGCCAGTGCGGGTGGATCCTGCGTTTCGGCCGCCACCAGCGTCACCGAGTGTTCCTGCGCGGCGTGGCCGGCGTGCTGCCGGTCCTCCGCGTCCAGCGTGCTGCGCAGCACGGCGTCGCCGCTGGCGCCCGCCACGGCGGCGCCCGCGGGCATTGGCACGTCGTGCGGACGCGATGGCGCCAGCGTGCGCAGGTAGCCCGTCACCCAGGCCGTGCGAATGCCCGTGCCCGCGTAGCGCTTGAGGTGAGACAACGTGTCTTCCACCAGCACCGCGCGGTGCGGCGCCACCCGCTGCTGTACCAGCAACCGGCGCAGCATGCGCCGGTCCGGCTTGGGCCGCAGATGGCCGTGCACCCACATGTCCTCGATGGCGACCACCCGCTCGAAACACGGTTGGATGCCAGCCACCTTCATGACCGCGCGCGCGTATTGCTCCGGCGCGTTGGTCACCAGGATCTTGCGCCCGGGCAGGCGGCGCAGGTGGCCGACCAGGCCGCGCTGCACCCGCACCATCTCCGCCAGCTCGGGGAAATCATGCGCGGCGCGCAGGAAGTCGGCCGGGTCCACGTTGTGGTGGCGGATCATGCCCAGCAGCGTCGCGCCATAGCGCTGCCAGTACTTCACCCGGACCTCGCTGGCGGTGGCCTCGTCACTGCCCAGCACGCGCGCGACATACGCCGTCATCAACTGGTTGATGGCGGGAAAGATCGCATGCGACGCGTCGTGCAGCGTGTTGTCGAGGTCGAACAGCCAGACCGTGCGGCCGGAATTGTCGCCCGCGGGGCGGCGTCGGCGCGCACCGCGCAGGCTGCGGCGCAAGGGCGGGGAAATAGAGGGCACGGGGGAAGAAAAAGAAGTGGAGCGGCAGCGCGCGGCGCGCGCTGCCGTAGATGCGTTCTAGTGCGAACGGATCATGGTACCGAACGCTTGTTCGGTCAGGATTTCAAGCAGCAGCGAGTGTTCGATGCGGCCGTCGATGATGTGTACCGAATTCACGCCGCTCTTGGCCGCGTCCAGCGCTGACGAGATCTTGGGCAGCATGCCGCCGGAGATGGTGCCGTCCGCGAACAGTTCCTCGATCTCGCGCGCCGACAGGTCGGTCAGCAGGTTGCCGGCCTTGTCCATCACGCCCGGGATGTTGGTCATCATGACCAGCTTCTCGGCCTTGAGGATCTCGGCCATCTTGCCCGCCACCACATCGGCGTTGATGTTGTAGGCCTGGCCGTCGTCGGAAAAGCCGATCGGCGAGATCACCGGGATGAAGGCGTCGTCCTGCAGGGCCTTGACCACCGCCGGGTTGATCGCCTCGATATCGCCCACGAAGCCGATGTCGATGAAGGCGCCGGGGCTTTCGCGGTCCGGCATCTTGAGGCGCTTGGCGCGGATCAGGCCGCCGTCCTTGCCGGTCAGGCCCACGGCCTGGCCGCCATATTGGTTGATCAGCATGACGATGTCCTGCTGCACTTCGCCGCCAAGCACCCATTCGACCACTTCCATGGTCTCTTCATCGGTGACGCGCATGCCCTGGATGAACGTGCCGACCTTGCCGACCTTCTTCAGGGCTTCGTCGATCTGCGGGCCACCGCCGTGAACCACGACCGGGTTCATGCCGACCAGCTTGAGCAGGATCACGTCGCGCGCGAAGCCGTGCTTGAGCTTTTCCTCGGTCATCGCGTTTCCGCCGTACTTGACCACAATGGTCTTGCCGTGGAACTTGCGGATATAGGGCAGCGCCTCGGCAAGGATTTCGGCCTTGAGGGCTGGGGCAATTGCGGCCACCGCGGTAGCGGCAGGCCCAGGGGTGTCGGCGTTCATGGCAAGGGACATCCGTGAGATTCAACAGGTATCATGGCAATTCTGACCGGCGGTGAGCCAATGGTTATGGGGCTTTTTACCCCGAATAGGCCACCTCCGGCCGCGGCAGGCGCCGATTTTACAAGAAACCGCGGCGCACGCGTGCAGACGGTGGTGCAGCGGGGGGTCAAAACCGGTGCATGCGTACTGCGGCGCACCATGGCGTTCTATCCACGCAACAGTTGTCCGACAGTAGTCCAACAGTCGCATCGCCACCGAATAGCGGCAACACAATGAGCCTGCACCCCGACGATCTTAGCGCCCTGCGCCCCCATTTGCTGCGCTTTGCCCGCCTGCAACTGCGCGACCAGGCACTGGCCGAGGATACCGTCTCCGACACCCTGGTGGCCGCGCTGGAACACCCGGAGCGCTTCAGCGGCCAGTCCGCGCTGAAGACCTACCTCATCGGCATCCTCAAGCACAAGATCATCGATGCGCTGCGCAGCGGCCGGCGCGAAGTACGCCTGACGCTAGGCGGCGGCGACGAGGACGGCGAGGCGCAGTCGGATATCGACGCCTTCGACGCCCTGTTCGCCAAGAACGGCCACTACCATACGCCGCCCACCGACTGGGGCAACCCGGACCGCACGCTGGAGCGCCGCGAGTTCTTCGAGATCCTCCAGCTGTGCGTGGACAAGCTGCCCGCCAAGATCGGCCGGATTTTCATGATGCGGGAATGGCTGGAGCTGGAAACCGAAGAAATCTGTCAGGAACTCGAGATCACGACGACTAATGCCTGGGTCATGCTGTACCGAGCCCGCATGCGCCTGCGCGAGTGCCTGGAACTGAACTGGTTTGGGCACAAGGCGTGAGCGCCCGACGCTCGCCTGGCCTTGTCAGCAGGCCGGGGCAGCCAGGCAAGCTGCCCCGGCCCGAAACCGCCTCTCCGACCGAAGGAAGCCATGCCTGATACGCCATCCCGCCGCCGGCTGCTGCCAAACTGCCGCGAGATCCACCACCTGACCATGGAAAGCATGGACCGGCCGCTGAGCTGGTTCGAGCGTGTGCGCATGCGCGGGCACATGGCCATTTGCGACGCGTGCACCAATTTTTCGGGCCAGATGCGGCTGATGCGGACCGCCATGTCCCGGCTGGGCCAGGAAGACGAGCTGCCCAGGGACAAGCCGTGAGCGATCCGGCCACGGTGCTGACGGGGCAGTTGCGCCCCATCGAGCATTGCAGCGCCTGCGGCGCCGGCTTTGTCTGCGGCTATGCCGCCGGCCTGCCCCACTGCTGGTGCGCCACCCAGCCGCTGCTGCCCGCCCGCCAGATCGTGCCGGGCCAGCACTGCCTTTGCCCAGCCTGCCTGGCGCGCCGACGCGAGGCTGGCGGCCAGGCGCAAGCCAAAGGCTGATCAGTTCGCCGCCTGCGCTGGCGTTGCGCTGCCCGCGCCCGCCGCGGCGAACTGCATCACCACCACCCCCAGCACCACCAGCGCAGCGCCGGCCAGGCGCCCCGGCGTCACGGCGCGCGCCGCGAAGCCCGCGAGGCCGAACTGGTCCAGCAGCAGCGCGCCCACCATCTGCCCCGCCACCACCGCCGCCATAAAGCCGCCGGCGCCCAGGCGCGGGGACAGCACCAGCGCCACGGTAATGTAGAACACGCCCGCCACGCCGCCGGCCCAGATCCAGGCCGGCCCGCCCGCCGCCAGCGAGGGCAGCGGGACCTTCAGCAGCCACAGCAGCGGCAGCACCACCGCCAGGCTGACCAGCAGCGACACCAAGGTGGCCCACAGCGGATGGCCCAGGCTGCGCCCGAGCATGGCGTTGGCGCCGCCCTGGAAGGGAATCAGTGCCCCCGAAACGATGGTCACCAGGACAGGAACGAGGCCGGCAAGCGCCGGCGAAAAGTGATTGAGACCAGGCATTGAGGCATCTCCTTCGCCAAAAGTTGGATGCCTCAGTGTGAAATATTGCGCCGCGAATTACCAATTCTCGTTTCGTAGCGTTAATATGCGCCGCATGAATGATCTCCGCGGTATCGACCTGAACCTGCTGGTGGTGCTGGAAGCCCTGCTGGCCGAACGACATATTTCGCGCGCGGCGCTGCGCCTGCACCTCAGCCAGCCTGCGGTGAGCCACGCGCTGGGCCGCCTGCGCCAGTTGCTGGACGACCCTTTGCTGGTGCGCGGCCAGGGCGGCCTGGTGCCGAGCGCGCGCGCCCATGAACTGGCGGGCCCGTTGGCCGAGGCACTGGCGCAGGTGCGCATCCTGCTGGGGCCGTCCGGCTTTCAGCCCGCCACGGCGCGCCGCAGCTTCCGCCTGGCCATGTCCGACTACGGCGCCATGGCGCTGCTGCCCGGCCTGCTGCGCGCGGTGCGCAAGATCGCCCCGGGCATCGACCTGGTGGTCAGCCAGGCCAGCCGCGAAGCCATGACAGCCAAGGTCGCGGACGGCGAGATCGACCTGGCGCTAGGCGTGTTCGGGCAGCCCCCGGAAGGCGTGCACTGCACGGAGCTGTTCGAGGAAACCTATGCCTGCATGGTGGATGCGGCTACGGTGCGCGGCCTGGGCAAGCTCGACCAGGTGGCGTACCTGGCCCGCTCGCATGTGCTGGTGGCGGCCCACAGCGAGCGCGTGGATGCCATCGACGCCGCCGTGGCCAAGGTGGGCGGGCGGCGCAAGATTGCCTGCGTGCTGCCCCACTGGAGCGTGGCGCCAGCGCTGATTGCCGGCACCAACCTGGTCCTGACCACGGCGCGCCGCAGCCTGGCCGCGTTCGAGGAGGACCCGCGCTTCGCAGTGTTCGATCCGCCCTTCCCCCTGCCGGGCTTTGGCTTCAGCCTGATCTGGCACGACCGTACCGACGCCGATCCCGGCCATAGCTGGCTGCGCGACCGCGTGATCGCGGTGGCCGCAGGCGACGAGCCGGACGACGCGATCAGCCTGCGCAGCTAGGCAGCCCGGCTGGCTGCCTGTACGGCTTCAGTGCTTCAGTGCTTGTGGTCACCGTGCGCGCCGGCGGCCGGCGCCGTTGCGGTGAGGTCGCGCACTTCGGCGTCCACCTTCTGCTCGGTCACCTTGCCGCCCTGCTCGATCTTGAGCGTCAGCGGCACGGTGTCACCCTTCTTCAGCGGCGCCTTGAGGCCCATCAGCATCACGTGATAGCCGCCCGGCTTGAGCTCGACGTCCTGCATGCGGGGCAGGTCGAGCGCGCCGATGGCGCGCATGCGCATCACGTTGCCATCCATCTTCATCTCATGCACTTCGGCCGTGGCGGCCGCCGGCGTACTGACGCCGATCAGCTTGGCGGGCTCGTGCGCGTGCAGGGTCATGAAGACGCCGGTGGCGGTCTGCGCCGGCACGGTGCCGCGCGCCCAGGCGTTGCTGACATCGACCTGGGCGAAAGCCGCGGTCGAGCACAGCGCGGCGAGCAGGGCGGTGGGCACCGCGGCGAGGAATCTGGCTTGCATCTGGACTATCTCCACTGAGATTCAAAGGACTGCACAAAGAGAACATTAGACCATGACACCCCTGGCGACGTGAGCCAGGCGGCGCAAATCGAGGAACCGGCCGGTTGGCGGTCCGGCAGCGAACCGTTCAGTCTGGCAGCGGCCCCGGCACCAACCAATGCGGCACGGTGTCGCACGCGGCAGGCCGGGCGCCGGTCGTTGTTAAACTCGCGGCATGGATACCATCGCAGCCGTGCCGCCAGACACGGCCCCCTCCCGCCCCGGCTCTGCCACGAGCATCATCCCGGTCCGCCACAACCTGATGAGCCTGCGCCGCCTGTTCTGGCTGCGCTGGGCGCTGATGGGCGGGCAAGCGGTGCTGCTGGTCTCGTGCGAGGCCGTGGCCGGCGTGATCCTGCCGTACAGCCCCCTGCTGGCGATCCTTTCGCTGCAAGCGGTGTTCAACCTGCTCACCGGCCTGCGTCTGCGCATGCACACCAGCCGCGGCGCCATGCCGAGCGACGCCGAGCTGATGGGCCAGCTGATGGTCGACCTGACGGCGCTGTCGGCCAACCTGTTCTTCACCGGCGGCGCGACCAATCCTTTTGTCTCGTTCTACCTGCCGGGCCTGGCGATCGCCGCCGCCATCCTGCCGTGGCGCAACGTGATCGCGCTCGCCGCCTACGCGATGGCCTGCTACAGCCTGATGCTGATCGAGTATGTGCCGCTGAACCTGCACAACCCGGACAACGCCATCAACTATCACCTGGCCGGCATGTGGCTCAATTTTGTCGCCAGCGCCACCATGATCGCGGTCTTCGTGGCGCGCCTGTCCGGCGTGCTGCGCCAGCGCGACGCGGAGCTCAACCTGGCGCGCGAACAGTTGCTGCGCGACGCGCGCATCGAAGCGCTGAACGACCAGGCCGCGGCGGTCGCCCACGAGATCGGCACGCCGCTGGCCACGCTGGCGGTCATCGCCGGCGAGCTGCGCGCCGATGCGGCGGACCCGCGCCTGGCCACCACGCAAGTGTCCGCCTACCTGCCGGACCTGCAAACCATGGAACAACAGCTCGAGCTGTGCAAATCGATCCTGGCCCGCCTGCGCGACGACCACGAGACCGCGGCGGCGCAGCGCATCGATGCGTGGCTGGACGGCTATGTGGAGCGCTGGCAATTGCGCCACCCCCATGCCCGCCTGGAAGCCAATGCCATTGGCGACGCCGCGGCCCTGCCGGTGGAGGCCGCGCGCGTGGGGCAGATCCTGACAATCCTGCTGGACAACGCCGCGCGCAGCCAGCTGGCCGCGGGGCACGAGCAGATACCGCTGCGCCTGGCCATCGCGCTGGAGGACGATCGCGCGCTGCCGACGCTGATCTTCCGCGTCACCGACCGCGGCCTGGGCATCCCAAAATCCCAGCGCGCGCGCCTGGGCGAAGCACCGATGACCAGCATGCATGGCGGCCAGGGCATCGGCGTGTACCTGGCGCAAAGCGCGGCCCTGCAGATGGGCGGCCGGCTGGCCTGGCATGACCACCATGAGGGCGGCACCGTGGCCGAGCTGCGCCTGCCCGCGCCCTCCCTGGCAGCCTTACCGGCCGCCACACCGTTTGCCTCACCCCTGACAACGAGCCCGCGATGACTGACGCCCTCCACGATCCCGCCGCCGCTGGCGCACAGCCCGGCGCCAGCGATGCCGCTCCCTTCCTGGTCGTCGACGACGATGCCGTGTTCGCCGGCGCGCTGGCGCGTGCGCTGACGCGCCGCGGCTATGCCGTGCAGATCGCCCACAACCGGCAGCAGGCGCTCGCGCTAGCCGCGCAAACGCCCTTTGCCTACATCACGCTGGACCTGCACCTGAGCGCGCCGCCGGAAGCCGGCAACACCGCGCCAGCCGAATCTGGCCTGCAGCTGGTCGCGCCGCTGCGCGCGGCGTTGCCCGATGCGCGCATCCTGGTGCTGACGGGCTATGCGAGCATTGCCACCGCGGTGGCCGCGGTCAAGCATGGTGCCGATGAGTATCTGGCCAAGCCGGCCAATGTGGATTCGATCCTGACCGCGCTGATGGCCGGCATATCGGAAGACGCGGCCGAAGCCGCCATGGAAGAGCCGGTGCCGCTATCGGTGGCCCGGCTGGAGTGGGAACACATCCAGCGCGTCCTGTCCGAGCATGAGGGCAATATCTCGGCCACCGCGCGCGCGCTCAATATGCACCGGCGCACGCTGCAGCGCAAACTGGGCAAGCGGCCGGTATCGCGCTAGCTCAGAGGCGCAGCTGCACGTAGTCCCAGTCCAGGTCTTCTTCCCGCCCAGGGGCTTGCTCGGCAATGCGCAGCGCGTCGCTGGCATGGCGGTCGGCGCGCGAGCCGAGATCGCCGGCTTGCACGGCCAGTTCCACCGCGGCCCTCGGTGCGGTGCTGGCCAACACGGCGCGCTTCGCCACCACCGGCGCGCTCGCCTGGCGAAGTACGGGCGCGGCCTCCGGGCGCACGCAGAGAAAGACAGTTGCCGCGGCAAGGCCGCACAGTACGCCGAACGAGGACAGTAGCTCGCGTTTCATTTCGTTTCTCCTGCCAGGTTGGTGGTTGAAAATGCGGGTGCAAATCGGCCGGCTACGATCCTTCGATCGTGCCGGCCGCCACTTTGGCATTGCATCGCAACACGCACCAGCGTGCTTACGAATGCTTACCTGTCTTACGCTTCTCTTTACCAGCGTGTCTTATCCGCGTCTCTTACCAACGTCTCTTGGTAGCGTCTCTTACCAGCGTGAATCACGCTCCCACGCCTTCAACTCCTCTTCGACACGCTCCTTGGTGTAGCCATAGCGCTCCTGGATCCGGCCGGCAAGCTGGTCGCGCTTGCCCTGGATCTGGGTAAGGTCGTCGTCGGTGAGCTGGCCCCACTTTTCCTTGACCTTGCCCTTGGCCTGGTCCCATTTGCCTGCGATCTGATCCCAATTCATGGTTGCTTCCTCTATCGTGGATGGGTGACATGCCGACTTGGCGTGCTGGCCAGTTACTTGGCGTACTTGGTCTTCACGTCAGCCACGCACTTGTCCTTGGCATCGCCGGACAGTGCATCGCACTTTTGCTTGTCTGCCTTGTAGGCGGCGTCCACGGTGTCCTTCTTGGCGTCGGCGCGCGCTTCGGCTACGTCGGTGCTGGTGCCGGTGGCGGCAGCCTTCTCGACCTTGGCCGAACCCAGGGCCCGCTCGTGGGCAACCTTGGCTTCCTTCACGCACACGGCCTTGTCATTGCCCTTTACGTCCTCGCATTTTTCCTTGGCCACGCTGTAGTCGGCATCGGCCTTGACCTTGTCCGCCTTGGCGCGCGCCTTGGCCGTGCCATCGCGGGTCGCTTCGGCGTTAGCCTTGGCCACGTCCTCGTCGCGCTTGGCTTCCTTCACGCACACGTCCTTGGCGTTGTCCTTGAGGCTGTCGCACTGGGCGCGCGCGGCCTTGTAGTTGGCGCTGGCGGTCTTCACGGCCGCGTCGTAGTCCGCTTTGGAACCTGCGGGTGCGCCATGCGCCAGCGTGAAGGCGGCAGGGCCGGCAAACATCATCGAACACACTGCTGCGCTCAGCCATTTCTTCATCATGTCGTGCTCCTTTTTCAGTGGCGGATATTGTGGGAGGGCGATCTCGCTCTTGGCCTTTGCCAAGTGCGATCCGCGTTTGCCCACTCCGTATGTACAGAGTACGCATGGGCGCCTCCGAAAATCAGGCGTGGCACTCCGAAAGCCGCGTAAGACAAATCCGACATGATTTCCGGGACACACGATGCCTGCGGCGCTAGACTGACGCGCTTCCCAGGAGAATCCACATGACCGCATCCCGCCTGCTGCCCGCAGTGACCATCGCGCTGGCCTCGCTTGGCGCAAGCTGGACGCCCGCCGCGTTCGCGCACATCGTGTTCGAGCAAAAGGCCGCGGCGGCAGGCAGCTACTTCAAAGGCGCGCTGATGGTGGGCCATGGCTGCAACGGCAGCGCCACCCGCGCCATCACCGTGACCATCCCGGAAGGCGTGCAAGGCGCCCATCCGCAGCCCAAGGCAGGCTGGCAACTGGAAGTGAAACGCGCGCCGCTGGCCAAGCCTTATGCCTCGCACGGCAAGACCGTGAGCGAGGATGTGCGCACGCTGCGCTGGTTTGCCGGCTCGCTGGCCGACGCGCACTTCGATGAGTTCGTGATGCTGATGAAGCTGCCCGAGCAGGCCGGCAAGCTGTATTTCCCGGTGGTGCAGGAATGCGAGGACGGCCGTACCGAATGGACGCAGATCCCCGCGGATGGCCAGAGCCTGCGCGAGCTGAAGACGCCGGCGGCAGAGCTGGAGCTGACCGCGCCGATGCCGGCGGGGCATGCGCACGCGCACTGAGCGGGCGCATTGCCAGACGGCAAAAGGGCAAAGGGCGCACCGAAGTGCGCCCTTTGCCGTCTGGATCGTCTGGATGCCGCTGAACCGGGCTAAGGCTTACAGCACGTAGCGCGACAGGTCCTCGTTGCCGGCCAGGTCGCCCAGGCGCTCATCCACATAGGCCGCGTCGATGGTGACCGTCTCGCCCGATGACTTGGTGGCATGGAAGGACAGGTCCTCCAGCAGCCGCTCCATCACCGTGTACAAGCGGCGCGCGCCGATGTTCTCGACCTTCTCGTTGACCGAGAAAGCGATCTCTGCCAGGCGGCGGATGCCATCCGGCGCGAACACCAGCTGCACCTGCTCGGTGTTCAACAGCGCCTGGTATTGCTTGGTCAGGCTGGCGTCGGTCTGCGTCAGGATGGCTTCGAAGTCGGAGACCGACAGTGATTCCAGCTCGACGCGGATCGGGAAGCGCCCTTGCAGCTCGGGGATCAGGTCGCTCGGCTTGGACAGGTGGAAGGCGCCCGAGGCAATGAACAGGATGTGATCGGTCTTGATCATGCCGTACTTGGTGTTCACCGTGGTGCCCTCGACCAGCGGCAGCAGGTCGCGCTGCACGCCCTGGCGCGACACTTCGGCGCCGCCCACGTCGCTGCGGCTGGCGATCTTGTCGATCTCGTCCAGGAACACGATGCCGTTCTGCTCGACGTTGCCGACCGCCTTGTGCTTGACCTCTTCGTCATTGAGCAGCTTGGCGGCTTCTTCGTCGATCAGCAGCTTGAAGGCTTCGTGCACCTTCATCTTGCGGCGCGCCTTCTTGCCCTGGCCCAGGCCGGCAAACATGGTGCGGATCTGCTCGGTCATGTCTTCCATGCCCGGGGGACCCATGATGTCCATGTTCGGCGAGCCGGCGGCAACCTCAAGCTCGATCTCCTTGTCGTCGAGCTGGCCTTCGCGCAGCTTCTTGCGAAACACCTGGCGCGTGTTGGAATCCTTTTCCTCGGGCTGATTGAAGCCGATATCGCGCGGCGGCGGCAGCAGCACGTCGAGCAGGCGGTCCTCGGCGGCTTCCTCGGCCTTGGCGCGCACCTTCTTCATTTCGGATTCGCGCGCCTGCTTGACCGCCATCTCCGCGAGGTCGCGCACGATGGTGTCCACGTCGCGGCCGACATAGCCCACCTCGGTGAACTTGGTGGCCTCGATCTTGATGAACGGCGCATCGGCCAGCTTGGCCAGGCGACGCGCGATCTCGGTCTTGCCGACGCCGGTCGGCCCGATCATCAGAATGTTCTTGGGCGTGATTTCCTGGCGCAGGGGCTCTTCCACCTGCTGGCGGCGCCAGCGATTGCGCAGCGCAACCGCTACCGCCTTCTTGGCCTTGTTCTGGCCGATGATGTGCTTGTCGAGTTCGGAAACAATTTCCGACGGGGTCATGGTATGCGACATGGTATCCGTTCAGAGGAAGACGACGGACCGGAGCGGTAAGGCATCCGGGCCCAGGCGGCCGTGCGTCAGGTCATTGCGCAGCCGGCCGACGCTCATTCCAGCGTCTCGATGACGAAATTGGTGTTGGTGTAGATGCAGAGCTCGCCGGCAATGCCCAGCGACTTCTCGACGATGTCCTTGGGCGAAAGCTCGGTGTTCTCCACCAGCGCCTTGGCGGCCGACTGGGCGTAGGCGCCGCCCGAGCCAATCGCGGCCACGCCGCCTTCGGGGTCGAGCACATCGCCGTTGCCGGTGATCACCAGCGTGGTGTCGCGGTCGGCGGTGATCAGCATGGCCTCGAGCCGGCGCAGCGCGCGGTCCGAGCGCCAGTCCTTGGCGAGGTCGACGGCGGCGCGGGTCAGGTTGCCCTGGTACTTCTCCAGCTTGGCCTCGAAGCGGTCGAGCAGCGAGAAGGCATCGGCGGTGCTGCCGGCGAAGCCAACCAGTACCTTGCCGTTGTAGATGCGGCGGACCTTGCGGGCAGTGCCCTTCATCACAATATTGCCAAGTGTGACCTGGCCGTCACCGCCAACTGCAACCTGGTTGCCGCGCCGGACGCTGACGATGGTAGTGCCGTGATACTGTTCCATGATGGCTTCGCGAGAATGTGTCAGGGAGGTAGGTGGCGACGGCTGCGGTGAATTCAAGGGCCGCCGCAAGCGGCCCTCCGTGCGCATCCGTTGCCGCACCGAAGGCAACCAGAACAATATAGACGAGGCGGCGTTGGCCGCGCGCGGCCAACGCCGCTGGAAGACAAAAGGCCACGCATTGCGCGTGGCCTTTTTACCGTCCGCGGGCGGGTGCCAGCGGAGGAGCCGGATATGGCGTCCGGTCAGTCTGCGTAGACGCCGGCCTTCTTGATCACCGGGCTCCACTTGCCGATTTCCCCGGCCAGGAAGACCTTCAGCGATTCCGGCGTGGCGCGCTGCGCGGGCACGGCTTCGGCGCCCAGCTCCGCCATCTTGGCGCGGAAGTTGGGGTCCGTGACCGCCTTTTGCAGCGCTGCCGAGAGCTTGTCCACCACCGGCTTGGGCGTGCCCTTGGGCGCGTACATGGCGTGCCAGATCTTCACTTCGACGCCCGGCAGGCCTTGCTCGGCGGCCGTCGGGATGTCCTTGAAGGCTTCCACGCGGCGGCTCTGCATGGCGGCGTACGGCTTGAGCGCCCCCGCCTTGAGCTGGCCAGCGATATTGGTGGTCTGGTCGCACATCAGGTTGACCTGGCCGCCCAGGATATCGGTCAGCGCCGGCGCCGTGCCCTTGTAGGGCACCGTGGTCAGGTCGGTCTGGATCGCGCTCAGGAAGAGCAGGCCGCACAGGTGCGAGGCCGAGCCGATGCCCGCGTTGGCCAGCGACAGCTTGCTGGCATTGGCTTTGATATAGGGCAGCAATTCCTTGAAGTTGGCGGGCGGCAGGTTCTTGTTGCCAATCATCACCATCGGCACGTCGGCGATCTCGCCCACGGTTTCGAAGTCCTTGAGCGGATCGAAGCCGAGGTTGCGGTACAGCGCCGGCGCGGTGGACATGCCGATATGGTGGATCAGGATGGTGTAGCCGTCTCCCTTGGCCTGCGCGACCTTCTTGGCGCCGATGGTGCCGCCGGCGCCGCCCAGGTTCTCGATCACCATCGTGGTACCCAGGTGCTTGGACATGATCATGACCAGCTCGCGCGAGACCTTGTCGGTAGGGCCGCCCGCGGCAAAAGGCACCACCACCGATACCGGCTTGCTGCCAGGGAATTCCTCTGCCTGCGCGCCCGCATGCACTCCCATTACGCCGACCGTCAGCGCGGCAGCCACAAACTGTGCAACTCGTTTCATGCTATCTCCTGGATACCCTTCTATTCCCGTCCCGACACTGCCCCGGCCGGAGTGGCGCGCCCTGTCGGGTGCTGCCATTCCTGCGCTGCCGGCCCGATCCGGGCGGCAGCGCCGACCATGACGCGGGCACAGCGCATATGGCCGCCGCGGCTTGGGCCGCGCGACCGGAGCGCAATGCTATCAATGTCGAAAAGTGGCAAATATCCGGAATAACCCGCTAAGACATTTCTTCGCAAAGGTACGCTAAATGTATCGAACTCGACGCAGCCTGCGGGAATCGGTGCTCAACAGGAGAACCACGGGAGGCCAACGAAAGATCAACAGAAGAAGCCGAGCATTTCCTCCTGCAGCACCCCGGGCGCCTCCTCCGGGATGTAATGCCCGCAGGGCACCGCGCGGCCGCTGACGTCGCTCGCCACCTCCTGCCACAGCGCCAACGGCTCGAAGCAACGCGCCACCACGCCATGCTCGCCCCACAGCACGCGCAGCGGGCAATCCAGCCGGCGGCCATCCGTGCGGTCCGCCCGGTCATGGTCCAGGTCGATGGTGGCTGCCGCGCGGTAGTCCTCGCACATGGCGTGCACGTGGGCCGGATCGCGCATGGCGGCGGTGTAGGCGGCCATCGCCTCGGGCGCGAACGGGCTCAGCCCGGCGTGGCGCAGGCCCATCAGCTTGTTGAGGTAGAACTCCGGCTCCGCGTTGATCAGCGTTTCCGGGAACGGCGCCGGCTGGATCAGGAAGAACCAGTGCCAATAGGCGGCGGCAAATGCCATGCTGGTGCGCTCGTACATGGCCAGCGTGGGAGCGATGTCCAGCAGCATGGCGCGCGTGACCCGGCTGGGATGGTCCGCGATCAGCCGGTGCGCCACGCGCGCGCCGCGGTCATGGGCGCATAGTGCGAAGCGGTCGAAACCCAGCTGCGCCATCACCGCCACCTGGTCCTGCGCCATCGCGCGCTTGCTGTAGGTCTCGAAGCCGGCCGTGCCCGGCGGCGCGCTGCTGCTCCCATAGCCGCGCAGGTCGGTGGCGATCACGGTGAAGTGGTCGGCCAGCGCGGGTGCCACCTTGTGCCAGATCAGGTGGCTCTGGGGATGGCCATGCAGCAGCAACAGCGGCGGCCCGGAGCCGCCGCGCACGCCGGCGATCCCCACGTCGCCGATGTGCAGGCGAAAGGGCTCGAAATTGGGGAACAGCAGGGCGCTGGCGTCGTTCTGCATGCGGTGTCTCCTCGGGTCTCGGGGGCCTGCTGGCGATGATAGACGCAAACCGCGGGCGCGATGGGGCGCACGCTGCTGACGGCCGCCAGGGCGCCGAGTTGACGCAACTGAATTGCATCACCCGGGGCACTATGGTTAAATCGGCCCATGAGCAGCAGCCCCTCCCCCACCCAGGCCATGCCTGGACCCGCCATGCCCCCCGCGCCGGCCATCCTGGACGCCGCCCACGAACGCCTGCGCGAGCTGGGCGCGCGTGTGACCCAGCCGCGCCTTGGCATCCTGGCATGCCTGATGGAAAGCCATGAGCCGCTGACCCACCAGGCCGTGATCGACCGCATGCCGGCCGATGGCGAAGCGATCGACCGCGTGACCGTGTACCGCGTGCTCGACTGGCTGGTCGAGCAAGGGCTGGCCCAGAAGCGGGCCGGCCACGACCGGGTCTTCCGCTTCAGCCTGGTCGAGCATGAGGCCGCGCGCGCACAGGTGCACCGGCAGCACAGCCACTTCCATTGCAACCGCTGTGACCGCACTTTCTGCCTGGACGGCGTCAGCGCGCCGGCGCAAGCCGCGCCCAAGGTGCCGAGCGGCTTTGCCGTGGAGCATGTGGAGCTGACCGTGAACGGCGTTTGCGCCGAATGCGGCGCACGCACCCCTGGCAAGCATGGCTGAGCGGCGTCACCGCCCGCTCGCTAGACGAACGAACAAGTTATCCAAACCCGACTTACCCCGCGCACGACAGGCCAAAGCGGCATCCCTTCCCGGAGAAAACAATGTCTAAACTGATCCCGGTCACGATCCTGACCGGCTTCCTCGGCAGCGGCAAGACCACCCTGCTCAAGCGCATCCTGAGCGAGCAGCACGGCATGAAGATCGCCGTGATCGAAAACGAGTTCGGCGAAGAGAACATCGACAACGAGATCCTGGTGCAGGATGGCCGCGAGCAGATCGTGCAGATGAGCAACGGCTGCATCTGCTGCACCATCCGCGGCGACCTGGTGGCAGCGCTGTCGCAACTGATGACCCGCCGCGACGCCGGCGAGATCGATTTCGACCGCGTCGTGATCGAAACCACGGGCGTGGCCAATCCGGGCCCGGTGGCCCAGACCTTCTTCATGGACGACGAGATCGCCCAGCGCTACCTGCTGGACGCCGTGATCACCCTGGTGGATGCCAAGCACGCCCACCATCAGCTCGACAAGCAGGAAGAAGCCCAGCGCCAGGTTGGCTTTGCCGACGCCATCTTCGTCACCAAGGCCGACCTCGTGGCGGAAGGCGAGATCGCCGACCTGCGCCACCGCCTGCTGCACATGAACCCGCGCGCGCCCGTGCGCACGGCGCATTTCGGCGAGGCGCCGATCGACACAATCTTTGACCTTCGGGGCTTCAATCTGAACGAAAAGCTGGAAATCGACCCGGATTTCCTGCGTGCCGAGGCCGAAGAGCACGATCACGACCATGCGCACGAGCACGCGCATGGCGACCATTGCGCCGATGACTGCGGCCATGACCATCATGACCACCACGATCACGGTCATGATCACAAGCACGACCATCACCATCACCACCACCACACCGACCGCATCGGCTCCTTCGTCTTCCGCAGCGAAAAACCCTTCAATTACGCCAAGCTGGAGGAATTCCTGTCTGGCATCCTGTCGGTCTATGGGGAAAACCTGCTGCGCTACAAAGGCGTACTCTATATGGACGCGGTGGACCGGAAAGTGGTCTTCCAGGGCGTGCATCAGCTGATGGGCAGCGATATCGGTGCAAAATGGGGCGAAGAAACCCCCGGCACCAAGATGGTCTTCATTGGCCTGGACCTGCCCAAGGACGCCATCCTGAAGGGCCTGGCCACCTGCCTGGCCTGAAGCCGGCAGGCTGCGCCGCCCGCCCTGCCGCCCCCCCTCGTCGGAGGGGGGCTGGGATATCAGGGAAAACTCCCCGCTTTTCTCCCATATCTCCAAAATTTTTGTTCAAGTACAATAGGCTGGATTTAGTGCGGGGAACGTAGTCTTTTGGCCATTTGGTCATTTGGCGATGGTGCCCGCAATGCAGGGCGGCGGTCGTCGTCAGCATGAGGCGGGCTGCCGGCAGGTGCGGTCGCAGTGCTTTATGCGGAGACCGCCCTCCGCTCGGGGCACCCGTCACGCGCCGTCATCGATCGACGCGAGAGAGAGGTGTCCCATGGTAGCCGCAACGAAAACGAAACAAAGCCGCAGCAAAAGCAGCAGCGCTGCGGCCGAGACGCTGAAGGCGCAGTCCATGGAGGCTGCGCCTGCTCCCCGCGGCAGTACGGCGCACGCCGGTGCGGGCGAGGCCAAGGGAGGCACGCACAGCAGCCAGTCTGCAGCCAGCCAGAGCGAAACCTCCGCGCCGCGCAAGCGGCCGGACACTGCACCCGAGCGGACCAAGACGCCGCCGGTCGCACCAACAAGAGAATCAGCAGCAACCATGAGCAGCAATAAACTTCTGACTGAAGCTGAAATCCTGAAGATGGGCGACAAGGATTACATGAACGAAGCG
This sequence comes from Cupriavidus sp. PET2-C1, assembly GCF_054515855.1. Taxonomy (NCBI): domain Bacteria; kingdom Pseudomonadati; phylum Pseudomonadota; class Betaproteobacteria; order Burkholderiales; family Burkholderiaceae; genus Cupriavidus; species Cupriavidus sp. PET2-C1. The sequence continues at coordinate 267,744 of NZ_CM137259.1, read as the reverse complement.
CAGCTCGGCTTCTTCAAACATCGCCTTGAGCAGCTGCGCGACGATATCCTGAAAAACGCCGACCAGACCACCGAGCACCTGCGCGAAACGGTCATCGTGCCGGATCCCGCCGACCGCGCCACCATCGAAGAAGAGCACGCGCTGGAACTGCGCACGCGCGACCGCGAGCGCAAGCTGCTCAAGAAAGTCGAGCAATCGCTGGCCCGCATCGAGTCCGGCGACTACGGCTGGTGCGAGGAAACCGGCGAGCCGATCGGCGTGCCGCGCCTGCTGGCCCGGCCCACCGCCACGCTGTCGCTGGAAGCCCAGCAACGCCGCGAACTGCGCCAGAAGCTGTTCGGCGACTGATTCGGCGACTGCCCGGGGCTGTCGCCCCGCGCGCCAGACGGCCCGGTTCTCCGGGCCGTTTTGTTTGAGCGGCACGACACCTGCAGGCATCGCCTGCCATTCATCATTCGCCTTTGTGGTGTCACAGGCACGGGCCTATCATTAGGAACGGCGGGATTCGTGCGGCCATCGCGCTCCCCGAATTGCCTGCTTTCCCCCTTGCTTTCTGATACAGTCGCAACTTTGTTGCAATAACACGCGCCCCAACCCCGGCGCGACTCGATGCCATGGCCGATCGCCTGCCCGTCACCGTGCTGTCCGGATTCCTCGGTGCCGGCAAGACAACCCTGCTCAATCATGTTCTGGCCAACCGCGAAGGCAAGCGGGTGGCAGTGATCGTCAACGACCTGGCCGACGTCAACATCGACGCCCGCCTGCTTGGCGACGGCATGCTGGCGCAGGCTGGCGAGCGCCTGATCGAGCTGACCAATGGCTGCATCTGCTGCACGCTGCGCGAGGACCTGCTGACCGAGATCGGCAAGCTGGCACGCGAGGGCCGCTTCGATTACCTGCTAGTCGAGTCGACCGGGGTCGCCGAGCCGCTGCCCATCGCGGAGACCTTCACCTTCGAGGATGAGCAAGGCGTGGCACTGGACACCGTTGCCCGCCTGGATACCATGGTGACGGTAGTCGATGCCGCGCACTTCCTGCAAGACTTCAACGAAGCCGACTTCCTCCAGGACCGTGGCCAGGCGCGCGACGAGGACGACGACCGCACGGTGGTCGACCTGCTGATCGAGCAGGTCGAATTCTGCGACGTGATCGTGCTCAACAAGCTCGACCTCGTCAGCGAGGCCGAGCGCGAGCGCCTCGCCGGCATCCTGCATTCGCTCAACCCGCGCGCGGCCATCGTGCCGGCCAGCTTCGGCAAGGTACCGCTGGACAGCATCCTCGACACCGGCCGCTTCGACTTCGACGCCGCCGCCGCCGCCCCGGGCTGGCTGGCGGAACTGCGCGGCGAACACGTACCGGAGAGCGAAGCCTACGGCATCGGCAGCTTCGTCTACCGCCGCCGCCGCCCCTTCCATCCGCAGCGCTTCGCCGACCTGATCCACACCGAATGGCTGCGCGAGCATGGCAATGTGCTGCGCTCCAAGGGCTTCTTCTGGCTGGCCACGCGCATGCACGCAGCCGGCACCTGGGGCCAGGCAGGCGGCGTGTGCCGCCACGGCGGTGCTGGCGCCTGGTGGGCCGCGCTGGATTCGTCCGAATGGCCGGACGACGAAGCAGGCCGCGCCGAGCTCGAAGCCGATATGACCGTGGATGGCAAACCCGCGCCCTTCGGCGACCGGCGCCAGGAACTGGTGCTGATCGGCCAGGACCTTGACCGCCCCGCGCTCGAAGCGCTGCTGGACGCCTGCCTGCTGACCGACGCGGAAATGGCTGCCGGCCCGGATGCCTGGGCGCAGTACGCCGACCCGTTCCCGAGCTGGGACGACGGCCTGGACGATGACGGCCACGAGCATGGCGACGACTGCGGTTGCGATGACCACGGCCACGATCACGGCCACAATCACGGCGGGCATGGCCACTGACGCCGTTCGGCCCTGGCAGCGCCTGCAGCGCTGGCGCGAGCGCGGCCTCGGCCTATGGCCGGCGCTCTGGCTGGCGCTGTGCCTGCTGCTGGCCCAGCATGCCGGGCTGACGCACCGCATTCATCACGGCGGGCTGTTCAGCCCGGCGCTGCAGGCCGCCGCCAGCAACCGCGAGGCTGCCCTGCCTGTTACCGGCGCCGACGACAACGAGATCCATGTCACCGATAGCGCCCGGGCCGATCCCGGCCTGCCGCTCTCGCTCAAGCTGGCGGGGCACTTCTGCGTCTTGTTCGACGGCGCCACGGTGGCCGCCAGCCATTGCGGCACGCCGGTCATGCCGGCGCTCACGCACCTGCAGTCGCCGGTGCCGTTCAGCGTGGGCTGGCGCCGGCCCGACCTGCAACATCCCCAGCCTTTCCGCTCGCGCGCCCCTCCGGCCGTTCACGCTCTCGCCTGAAACCCGGGCCGCGGCTGCCAAGCCGCCGCCCGCCGCCTGCCGCATCGCGCCGCGCTCCTGAACCTTGCTGCCCGCCGCCGTCCCGCGCATTTTGCGCGGCACGGCGTGCGGCCGGCATCCGGACGCTGGCGCCACGCACTCGAAAGCATCCAAGAACAATGCGAGCCATGTCTTTCCGCCTCCAACAAACCCATATCCTGCGGCGCACGCCGCTCGCCGCCGTGGCGGCCCTGATCGCCTCCGCCTCCGTTTCCACGGGCGTGTTCGCGCAAAGCGCCCCGGCTGCGTCGACGGCGCCGGCTGCGCCCGCCGCCGCCCCGGCCACGCTGCGCGAGGTGGTCATCACAGCTAACCCGCTGGGCAGCGAGCTCACCGACCTGGTGGCGCCAGTCTCCACCCTCAGCGGCGATGCCCTTGCCGTGCGCCAGGGCAGCACGCTGGGCGACACCCTGGACAAGCTGCCGGGCGTGTCCTCAAGCTACTTCGGCCCGAACGCCAGCCGCCCGATCATCCGAGGCCTGGACGGCGACCGCATCAAGGTGCTGCAGAACGGCGGCACCACCGTCGACGCCTCCACCCTGTCCAACGACCACGCCGTGCCAGTTGATCCGCTGGTGGCCGAGCGCATTGAAGTGGTGCGCGGCCCGGCCGCGCTGATGTACGGCGGCAACGCCATCGGCGGCGTGGTCAACGTGATCGACAACCGCATCCCGAAGGAGCCGATCCAGGGCATCGGCGGCGCGGTGGACGCCAGCGCCACCGCCGGCGGCGACAGCGCGCGCAACGCCAGCGGCCTGCTCGAGGCCGGCAATGGCCAGATCGCCATCCATGCCGACGCCTTCGCCCGCAAGACCAGCGACCTGCGCATCCCCGGCTACGCGCGCAGCGCCAGCCTGCGCAACAGCCAGCCGCTGCCGGAAGGCGAAAACGAGGCCTACGGCCGCCTGCCCAACAGCAACGCGCAGCAGTCGGGCGGCTCGCTGGGTGGCGCTTACACCTGGGCCGACGGCTTCGTCGGCGCCAACTACAGCGAGTACCACAACGAATACGGCACCCCCGCCGAAGACACCGTGCGGCTGCAGATGCGCCAGCAACGCTTCGCGCTCGAAGGCGAGGCGCGCAACCTGGCCGGCAATACCGGTGGCTTCATCGAATCGGTCAAGGGCAAGTTCAGCTACACCGACTACGAACACAAGGAGGTCGACTCCGGGCAGACCGGCACCATCTTCAAGAACAACGGCTGGGACGCACGCTTCGAGGCCAAGCACGCGCGCATCGGCAACATGACGGGTGTGATCGGCACCCAGTTCGGCTCGACCCGCTTCTCGGCGCTTGGCGAGGAAGCCTTCGTGCCGAGCACCGACACCGACAACGCGGCCCTGTTCATCTTCGAGGAAATGCCGCTGACCGCTAGCGGCGACCTCAAGCTCAACCTGGGCGGGCGCATGGACCACACCAGCGTGAAGGCGCAGGCCAACGGCAACGACCGCTTCTCCGACGCCAGCCGCAGCTTCAACGCCGGCAGCGCCTCGGCCGGCCTGCTCTACAAGCTGGCGCCGGCCTGGTCGCTGACCAGCAACCTGGCCTACACGGAGCGCGCCCCGACCTTCTACGAGCTGTACGCCAATGGCCCCCACGTGGCTACCGGCTCGTGGGAGCAAGGCGACCCCAACGCCAACAAGGAACGCGCAACCTCGCTGGACCTGGGCGTGCGCTTCAAGTCGGGCCCGCACAGCGCCGGCCTGTCGGGCTATTACAGCCGCTTCGCGAACTACCTGGCGCTCACCAACACGGGCACCGCGCGCGACGCGGAGGGCGATTCCGTCACGCCCGGCAGCGCCGGCGCATTGCCCGTGATGCAATACATGGGCGTGCCCGCCACGCTGTACGGCTTCGAGGCCGAAGGCAAGACACGTGTGTGGCAGAAGCTGCTGACCAGCAGCGACACGGTGGACCTGGAGGCCCGCGCGGACTACGTGCGCGGCGAGAACCGCAACACCGGCCAGCCGCTGCCGCGCCTGTCCCCGTTGCGCCTGGGTGGCGCGGTGGTGTACGGCGCCGGCCCGTGGGGGGCACGCGCGGACGTGACCTACGCCGCCCGCCAGACGCGCGTGCCATCCAATGACACGCCCACCGATGCGTACACCTTGCTTGGCGTGTCCATCACGTACAAGTTCAAGATGGCGGGCACCCAGACGCTGGTCTACCTGCGCGGCGACAACCTGACCAACCAGGACGCCCGCAGCGCCACCTCGATCCTGCGCGACCTCGCGCCGCTGGCAGGGCGCAGCGTCAAGCTGGGCGTGCGCACGACGTTCTAAGCCTCGCTGCGACCGGCAAGAAACGGGGTGCGTGTTGCGCCCCGTTTCTTCACTCAGGCAATGCCGTTGCACCCATGGCGCGCAAACCCTTCCCGCTCGCCAAGCCGCTCGAAGTATTCCGCCACCGCCGGATAGTCCGGATGCGGCAACGGCGTGGCGTACCACCGGTTTACCGACAAGCCGATCGGAATATCGGCGAGCGTGAAGCGCTCGCCCGCGACATAGCCGCCCGACACCGCGAGTTGACGCTCGAGGATGCCGATATGCCGTGACCAGCTGGCAATGGAAGCCGCGATCTCCCGCTCGTCCCGGTGCAAAGGCGATTGCCTGACCAGCGCCATGAACGCGTAGCGCCACGCGTTGTTCAGCTCCGTCGCCTGCCAGTCCATCCATTGGTCCACCCGCGCGCGCTGCTGCGCGGCAGCCGGGTAGATGGCGCCATCGCCATAGCGCGACGCCAGGTAGCGGATGATGGTGTTCGACTCCCAAAGCACAAAGCCCTCGTCGTCGAGCACCGGCACCATCGCGTTCGGATTCAGCGCGAGGAATTCCGCCGTATCGGTGGGGCGGTAGCCCGAGCCCCAGTCCTCGCGCACGAACGGCAAGCCGAGTTCGTCGCAGCACCAGAGCACCTTGCGGACGTTGATGGAGGAGGCCTTTCCAAGGATCTTGAGCATGGGCGGGGAGGCGCGCGTGGCGCAAAGAGAATGGCTTCCAATATAAAGCCGGGCTGTCAGGTCGCACAGGCACAGTTGCGCCGGTTTGCGGCCTGACAGTTGGCATTTGACCGTTGACAATTGCAATTGAACAGTCCGAAGTTTGTGCCACGCCGCAGGGCAAACACCCCGCAAAACCGCACGCCCGCTGTGCACGGCCGCCTCGCCCCGGTGCATCCGGCGCTGCGGGTCTGCCCGCCTTGACATGGATGTCTGCATCTCCTGACAATGCCTGCACCGCATCTTGCCTACCAGGGACCCATCGATGACGATCATCCGCCGCGCCCTTGGCGCCGCAGCACTTGCCACGAGCCTCGCCTGCGCCGCGCTCTCCCCAACCGCGGTTGCTGCCAGCCTCACCATCGGCATGTCGGGGGACATCACCTCGCTGGACCCGCACTATCACAACGTCACGCCCAACGCGAACGTGGCCGAGCACATGTTCGAGGCCCTGATCGCCAAGGACGAGACGATGCGCTTCAAGCCCGCGCTGGCGCTCTCGTGGAAGCCGGTCGATGACACCACCTGGGAAATCAAGCTGCGCCCCGGCGTGAAGTTCCACGACGGCAGCGAGTTCACCTCGGCCGACGTGGTCTACTCGCTGAACCGCCCCGCCACGGTCAAGAACAGCCCGTCGCCGTACACCATCTACACCAAGGGCTTCAAGGACATCACCGCGGTCGACAAGCTGACCGTGCGCATCACCACCCACGGCCCTTACCCGCTGGTGCCCAATGACCTCTCCACCATCTACATGCTGTCGAAGAAGGTCGCGGAGAACGCCAGCGGCGACGACTTCAACAGCGGCCGCGCCATGGTCGGCACCGGCCCGTACAAGTTCGTCAGCTTCCGCAAGGGCGACCGCATCGAGCTGACGCGCAACGACAGCTACTGGGGCAACAAGCCGGAGTGGGACACTGTATCGCTGCGCATCCTCACCAACGACGCGCCGCGCGTGGCCGCGCTGCTTGCCGGCGACGTGCAGGTCATCGAGAACGTGCCCACCTCGGATATCCGCAAGCTCTCCGCCGATCCCGGCGTGAGCGTGTTCAAGGTGCCGACCTTCCGCATGATGTACCTGCACCTGGACAGCAACCGCGACGTCACGCCCTTCGTCACCGACAAGACCGGCAAGCCGCTCGCCAGGAACCCGCTCAAGGACGCGCGCGTGCGCGCCGCCATCTCGCACGCCATCTCGCGCCAGGCCATCGTCGACCGCGTGATGGAAGGCGCCGCCGAGCCCACCGGGCAGCTCGTGAACTCCACCTTGTTCGGCCATGTGCCAGGCCTCAAGCCCGACACCTTCGACGCCGCAGGCGCCAGGAAACTGCTGGCGGAAGCGGGCTATCCCGACGGCTTCGCGCTCACGCTGCACGCGCCCAACAACCGCTACGTCAACGACGAACAGGTCGCGCAGGCGATTGCCTCCATGCTGGCGCGCGTCGGCATCCAGACCCGGGTCGAAGCCATGCCGTCCGCCACCTTCTTCACGCGCGCCAACAAGCTGGAGTTCTCCTTCATGCTGGCCGGCTGGGGCGCGGACACGGGCGAGGCTGGCTCGTCGCTGAAGTCGCTGCTGGCCACCTACGATCCGGCCAAGGGCTGGGGCGCATCCAATCGCGGCCGCTACAGCAACCCTGCGCTGGATGCCAAGCTGGCCACGGCGCTGACCACCATCGACGATCGCGCGCGCGAGAAGCTGCTGCAGGACGCGACCGAGATCGGGATCAAGGATGACGGCGTGATCCCGCTGTATTTCCAGATCAACGTATGGGCAGCGAAGAAGGGGTACAAGGTGGTGCCGCGCCAGGATGAGCGCACCTACGCATTCGCCATCAGCAAAGGCTCCTGACCGCTAGCGCGCGACCCCGATGACCGGCGCACCAGCGCGCCGGTCACGCCCTCGCCGCGCGCCATGCCTCACGCGAAGGTGATGAACTGAGCCGACGACCACACCTTGCCGTCGTCTCGTTCCCGGCCATGGAAGTACACCGGGCGGTGGCCATGGGGTCCGTTCACCGGCTCGACGTCGACCACGCCGCTCACGTCCACCGGCAATGCCTTGTCGGTGAGCCGCTCCAGCGCGATAAACAGTTCCGTGCCACCCAGCTCCAGCCGCAGGCCGTCATTGGCAAGCAGTTCGGCGCCGCTGACCTCCCAGCGAAAATCCGGCGCATGGGCAAAGGGATTGCGCTGCAGCGGATCTCCCACCTTGATGAAGCTGTCGATGTGCCCTTCGATCACGATGCGCGCGGCAGCGAGGTTGCTCACGTCGATTTCCACGCTGTCCGCATCGCCATAGGTATCGCTGCGAAAACCGATGTCGGTCGCGCCTTCGCGCCAGCAGGCTTCTTCCTGATGCTCGAAGCCGTGCCCGCCGAAGCGGTGGATCGTGCCATTGAGAATGCGGATGCGGCCTTGCCAGGCGGCCCAGCGATAGCGGTCGCGGATCCGCGCGCCGCCCCAGCGCACGCGGATCAGGCGCTCGGAGAAGCCGGCCTCCCGATGCAGGTTGCGCTCCCAGATCAAGCCATTGTGATCATAGGCCGCCAGGTACTCCCAGCCAGTCTGGCCGAGGAAGCGATAGTCGAGCCGGGCCGGGCCGCGATGCGAGGCCGGCAGCGAGAACGCATCGCCCTGCACGAAATCGCCGCAGCGCACCAGCAGCGCCGTATGCTCGCCGGTGCTGGCCCAGGTGTGGCGCGCGCGCAGGGCACGGCCAATCGCCTGCCGGTCCAGCCGCTCGGCCAGCACGCCGGTCAGGCCGCCGCGCACGCCGAACACCTGCACGCCGGGCGGGCCGCCGCCGGGGCGGCCGCGGTGCTCGTCGCCGCTGGCTGCCACGCCCAGCTGGTAGCCGCGCGCCATCACATCGCGGTACAACCAGTCGAAATGCCCCCAGCTGGAAGCGATTTCCACCAGTCGTTCCAGCTCGGGATGATGCCAGTCCGGGATGTAGCGCCGCCCGCCCACGTGCGGCATGATCAGGTGCTGCTCGGGCGCGCCGACATAGGCGTCCCATAGTTCCTCGACCGGCCAGCGCCCCAGCTCGGCCGCGGTGCCCTTCATGTCCTCGTTCCAGACCAGCGTGCGATTGTGTTCGCCGCGGGCGTTGTAGGGAAAATCCGGCGCGCCGTCGCCAAGGAACACGACGTTGTGATCCCCCCCGGCCGTGGAGCTGCCGCACCACTCCTGCACCGGGTATGCGACAAAGCGGCCGGGCTCGTTGAAGGTTTCCACGGCTTCCAGCCCAAGCTGCCAGTTGGCATCGGTAATCTGGAAATCGTTGACCGTGTAGCCAAACACATCGATGCCGCCCACGTCGCGCGCATAGGCCGCGTTGTAGGCCGGGCTATTGGTGCCGACCGTGTCGTGCGCATGCACATGCAAGTCGGCGTAAAAGGCGCGCGGCGCACCGGCTGCGTCGAAGACCGATAGCCAAGCCGAGCCCTTGGCGACGCGGGGCGCATCCGTCAAGGTGGCTTCCAGGCGCAGCGTGCCAGTGCTGGCGGGCAGGTCGTCGATGCCCACCGATGCCCAGCCCGCCTGGGGCATGGGATAGTCGCGCTGGAGGATAAGCTCGTTGCCTTGCCACGCGGCAAGGCGGATCGAGCCGCCCGCCGCGGCGCAGATATTGCCCCACCTGTCCATCAGCGAAGCCCTGAGCGGCAACGGCGTGCCCGGCCGGGCAAAGCGCGGCGCCTGCAGCAGGACCTGCGCCGGCTGCCCGGCATGGATATCGATCACCGCATCGCCCGGCACCGCGACGAAGCGCGAAGTGCCGAGCGGGTCCACATAGAGCCGGAAGCGAAAGCTGTCTTCGATAAAGGTCTGTACGCGCGTGCCGGGCCCACCGCGGCGCCGGTCGCCAAGGCGGATCAGGATGTGATCGCCGGCATTGAGGTAGCCATCGACAACGTCGACGATGATCGCCTTCTGGAACGGACGCTCATGCCCCTTCTGCTCGAAGCGCACGTTGAGCGATTGCACGCTCGCTGGGCTCTGGCCGGGCACAAGCGGCGCGGCCTGGTATTCGGCGCTGATGTAGTTGGCGCCGCCCGGGTCGGTGGTCTGGAACAGCGCCCAGTCGGAGTAGAACTTGAAGGTCGCCTTGAGCCACGCGCCATCCGCCACGCCGGAGGCACCGACCTCGTAGTCGAGGATGATCTCGGCCAATTCGCCCGCTTCCAGCCGGCTCACGGAGCAGCTCACCCGGCCGGCGAACGGCAGCGCCTTGTTCTTCTCGTACAGGCCGGCGGGCGCGTGATGCGTGCCCAGGCGCTCGCGCAGCGCGGCGTAGCGCGCGGCCAGTGTTGTCTTGTCGGTCATTGGGGGGGGAACTCCGATGTCAATGAAATGGCCACGGCGCGCTGGCATCCCACACCGGGATGCCCAGGTAGGCGTACCAGGGCGCCATGACCAGCAGGCCGTAGGCAATGCCGATCAGCACCGACACCACGCCCACGCGGGCATAGTCCGACGTGGTGAAGGTGCCGCTGCTATAGGCCACCACGGCCGCGGTGATCTGCGTGGGCAAGATGTAGGCAAAGCTGTCGCTGTCGCACACCAGCAAGGTGAACGCGGCGGGATGCAGCCCGAGCTTGGGTGCCAGCGCCAGCATGATCGGCGCGATCATCGTCACCGCGGCCACGTTGGACAGCATGGCCAGGCGCGCCACGTGCGTGCCGAGCATGACGATCAGCAACGCCAGCCACCACGGATGGCCCGCGGCGAAGCGGTACAGCCAGTCGGCCACCCACGGCGCCAGGCCGGTCTCGCCAATCGCGGAGGACAGGCTCAGCGCACCAGCCAGCAGGAAGAACGTGCCCCAGATCGTGCGGGCCTGGATATCCTTCCAGCCCAGTCCCGTCCACCCGGGCACGAACAGCGCCGCCAGCCCGAGCAAGGCCACGATCTCCGAAGGCAGGCCATGCCACGACTCGGTCGCCCACAGCACGGCCACCACGGCAAACACCGCCAGGATCGTCTTGGATTGCACACCTGCCGGCGGCAACGCGGCACGCTCGGCGGCAATCGCAGCCTGGCCGCCAGGCAACCGGACCGCGCGCGACTTGAAGTAGGACTGCACCCACAGCTGGGTCAGCACGAACATGCCCAGGTACGGCCATTGCAGCTTGAACCAGTCGAGATAGGAGATGTGCAGGCCGAGGTTCTTCTGCAGCAGGCCGACGATCACCATATTGGGCAGGTGCGCGGTGAGAATGCACATGCCGCTGATCATCGAGCCATACACCAGCGACTGAATCACGATGGCCTTCTTCGCGCTGCGCTCACGCGGCGAGTCGCCGAACAGGCCCACGATGCCGTTGACGACCGGCAGCAAGGTGGCCGCGCGGGCATTGGCCGCCGGCACGAGAAAGCCCAGCACGAAGTTGACCACGAACATCACCCAGATCACGCCGTTGGCGGTACGCGTCTTCAGCTTGTCGAGCAGGAACAGGGCGATCCGCCGGTCCAGCCCGGCCGCCTGCATGATGGCCGAGAAGATGAACGCCGCCAGGCACAGGAACACCACCGGCGTGGCAAAGCCGCTGGCCGCCTTGGAGAACGGCGTCACCGCATGCGCCAGCACCAGCAGAGCGGGGATCAGCATGCCGCTCACGCCGACCGGCACGGCCTCGCTCATCCAGACCAGGCTGGCCCAGGCCACCACGGCCAGCGTGGCACGGCCAGCGGGCGGCAAGCCCTGCGGCTGCGGGAGTACGAACAGGATGACGAAGAAGGCGATCCACGCGGCCACGAAGCCCAGCTGCGCCTTGCGCAATGGCCCCGGCCGGAACCAGGCCGGCGGCTTGTACAGGTATGCTTGCCAACCGGCTCGCGAATGCGCCGATGGCGGGTTGAGGGGAGAGTTCACTGCGGCTCCTTGGCGGGTTCCCGATACGCACGTAAGACGCCGCACTGGTCAGTCCGGCCTTGGAAGGCAATAATACGTTTTAATACAAGATGTCCAACGAAGGCATTGGCATATTGTTATGCTGTTTTTCACAAGCCTTTGATACAACAGGGTTTTACATGAGTGTTGCGCGTGAGAACGCCATTTCACTGTACGAGCAGATCGCAGATTTGTTGCGCGAAGAAATCCAGACGCGGCGCTTCGACCCGTCCGGAAAACTGCCTTCCGAGGCCGAGCTGGGCGAGCGTTTCGGGGTGAGCCGGGTCACGGTGCGCCTGGCGATCACGCGGCTGGTTGACGCTGGCCTGGTCGAGCGCAAGCAAGGCAAAGGCACCTTCGTGGTCGACAAGCGCCTGCGCCATGGCCTGGATACGCTGCGCGGCTTCTACGACTCGCTGGTGCTGCAGGGACACGCGCCAGAGATGCAGCTGGTCGCGCTGGAGCGGATCGCCGTGCCGGCCCGGCTGCGCGGTATCTTTCCCGCCGCGCTCGGCCACTGCATCGCCTTGCAGCGCCTGCATCGTCTCGATGGCGAGCCGATTGCGCTCGCCGAGACCCACATCGCGTGCGATGCCACGCCTGGCTGGGAAGATGCCGAGCGCAATCCGTCCTACACCTTGATCGGCCAGTTGCTGGGCATGCAGGTCGACCGGGCCGACCTCGTCATCCGCGCCCGCTCGGCGGGCCAGCACTTGGCGGCGGTGCTGCAGACCTCGCGCACGCATCCGCTGCTGGAACTGGAACGCACGTCGTTCCTCGCGGATGGCGCGGTTTGCGAGCACACGCTGTTTTCCATACGGTCGGAGCGGTATGAGTTCGCGCTCAATAGCGCGGGGGGCGTGCGGGTGCCGGCGTGAGTGGCTCGCGCGTGGCTCCTTTCATCTCGCCTCCCCCTTGTCTTGATCCTTGCCCTTGTCCTTGTCCTTGTCCCTGGACGGGCCGGCATTGCCATACCACGGCGGCACCAGCGAGTACATCGCCGCCGAGCACGGCACGCCGTGCAGCACCAGCCGGTTGCGGGCGATGCATTCGAACTGCGCGCCGATCTTCTGCGCGACGGCGCGGCTCACCACGTTGTGCTCGGCGGCGACCACTTCCAGGCGCGTCAGCCCGAGGCGGTGAAAGGCATAGCATGCCATCAGCTCTGCCGCGCGCGCGCCCAGTCCCTGCCGCTGCCGGGTCTGGCGGATCCAGTAGCCGAGGTTGCCGAAGTTGTAGTCGCGGTTGATCTGGTTGATGGAGACGCCGCCATACAGCTCCCTGCCGTCCGGGGCGAATACGCCGATGTCGTAGGCCTCGCCGATGGCCATGCTTTCCGTGCACAGGTCGACCCAGTTCTCGGCATCGCGCACGCTATAGCCCGCGTGGCACCACGGCAGCCATTTGCCCACGGTCTCGAGCGATTCGTGCACGGCGGCCACGAACTGGGGCACGTCGGGATAGCGGAAGGGGCGAAGGAGAAAGCCTTGGCCGTGAAGGGCTTGCATGGTGCATCCTTGGGACTCGGTCAGCGCCCGAACTTGCCGGCGCGCGCATCGTGGGCCATGACGCGCCCGTCCTGCATGCCAGTGCGGCGAGCGTCGTGGCCAGGCCGCCTCATCTCGGCCTCATGGCTTCGCCAATCAGCAGCCTGGCCTGCACGCGCGCATGCAGCAGCGCCATGTCGGCATGGCGCAGGCTCGGGTGGCGGCTCAGCGCGGCCATCACCTTGCCGGACTGCTGGATCGAGCCAGCGCCGGCATCGGCGGCGGCGCGGTCGATCAGCGCGTCGATCTCCGCGTCGGACAGGGGCCGGGCGATGCAGGCGGCCAGGCTCAGTGCCGTGTCGTCGAAGCGGGCGCCGTCGTCGAAATGAATGCAGCCCTCGATCATCACAGGCAAGCCTTGCGGGTCGATCTCGCCAAAGCGCAGCTCGCGGATGTCGACCGCATGATGGCGGCCGTCGAGGTAGAGCGAGCCGTCGATGTAGCCGGGCTCCGGGTTGAGCGGGAAGACGAGGCGCTTGCCCGCCAGTTGTTCAAGGCTGTAGGTGGGCAGGTCCATGCCGTCGAGCCGGATCGCCGTGCGCACCGGCGCGCCGCCGAGCACGAATGGCGCCAGTTCTATCTCGAGGTCGGCGCCGTGCGCGTGGATCGTCGAGGCGGAGAGATGCGCGACCAGGGGGTGAAGCAGTGCGACGGGAAAGGCAGCCATGGACGGTTTCCTCGCAAAGGGTCAGGGACAGGCGCCTGGGCATGGTGGCGCCCGCATTACCAGCGTTACCGCTCAATCCCGGTTGTACACCTCGCCGCCTTCCTCCGCCAGCGCGCCGGCGGCGGCCAGCGATGCCAGGATCCGGTCAAGGATGGCCGCCATGTCCTGCGCGGGCATGAAGCGCGCATGGATGCGCTGCATCAGCGGCGCCTGCGCCATCCACGCCAGCAGCGCGTCGCGCCGCATGCGCTGCTGCTCCAGCAGCTTGAACTTCACCAGCACCTTGATGGCATGCGTGGCGTTGCGCCCGGCATCGGCGCTGAGGTAGGCCAGCCGCCCGGCAGCAACGTCAAGCGCGGCCGCCACGTTGGTGAAGGGCCGCCCGTGGCCGGGAATCACCACGCGCACATCCAGCGTGGCGATGCGCGCCAGCACGGCCGCCTGCTCGGCGAAGCCGCTCTCGCCGTCGAGTTCCGGGAAGATCACGCCAAAGCCGTTTTCCCACAGCGCATCGCCAGAGATCAGGATGCCCTCTTGCGGGGCGAACAGCATCACGGCATGGGGATCGTGGCCGGGCGCGCCTACCACCTGCCAGTCGAGCCCGCCCAGGCGCAAGGTGTCGCCGTCCTGCACCACGTCATCAAAGCTGAAGCGGTCGCACTGCTGGCCGGTGGCGCGGTAGCTCAGGGCGTCCACGTCCCATGCGCGCACCGCCTCGGCCTCCGCGGCGGGGATCAGCGTGCGCGGCTGCCAGCGGCGCTGCAGCGTGGCGTTGCCGCCGCAGTGGTCGGAGTGCAGGTGCGTGTTCACCAGGCGCCGCAGCGCCCGCCCGCCGAGGCCGGCCTCGACCAGCGCCAGCGTCTGTGGCGCATGCGTGACGTAGCCGGAATCGACCAGCGCGGTGTCGTCGCCATCGACGAACAGGATGTTGTTGGCGGATAGCCAGCCGCGCTCGAAAACGCGCATGGTGCCGGGCAGGTTTGGAGGCGTGAAGGTGGTTGGCATCGGGGTGTCGGCAAATCAGCTAGTCAGCGCGCGGCGTGGGCGGCGGCGGTGCATCGGCGCGCCCCGCGCCAACCGGCAATGCGGCGGCGGCACGGAATGCGTCCGAGGCAAAGAAAGGATCCTGGGCAAGCCGCGCGGTGAGCATGTCGAGCGCATCCAGGCCCCAGAACAACTGCCCCTCGGCATCCCCCTGCAGCGCAGCGGTAGGTACGCCGAACACGCCGCGCGCCAGCGCTTCGTCCCCGTTTTCCCGCAGGCGCGCCTTGACCGCCTCTTGCGCCAGCGCAGCGGTGGGTACGCCCAGCGCACCGCACAGCGCATTGAACTCGGCCTGCTGCTGGGGCACGTGGCCTTGCTGCCAGACGAAGCGGAAAACCGGTGCCAGCGTGGCGTGCGAGAGCCGGCCTTCGAGCTCCAGCGCGACCGCCAGGCGCAGCAAGGGCAGCGGATTGAACGGGTGCACGGCGGGCATGGCGAGCGGCGTGCCGTCGCGGTGCGCGATCCAGGCAACGTGCTCGAAGGTAAAGCGGCGCTTGGGCGCGATCTCGGCCGGGCCGACGTTGCCCCAATGGCGCAGCAGCCCGGCAAACAGCAGCGGCACGTAGCGCACCGGGACATCGGCTGGCAAGGCCCGGGGCAAGCGCTCGAACGCCAGGTAGGCGAACGGCGAGATCGGGTCGAAGTACCAGTCGATGGCGGTTGTCATGGCCGGGTCACGCGGTGTTGTGGCTGCGATGCGTCATGGCGCCGCCCTTGCGGCCAACGCCGCGGCGCGCTGCGGCAGCAGCAGCCAGATCCTGCGCCGCCCGGCCTCGTCGCAGCCGGACCATGCGGCGATCTCCTCGATGGTGCGCAGGCAGCCTTCGCAATAGCCGCTCGCGGCGTCCATGCGGCACACGTTGCGGCACGGCGACGGCACGGGCTGCGCGCGCTGGGCGGCTTGCGCGCCGCGCGTGAGCTCGGCGGCGAGGCGGGTGGCTTGCGACATCGCCTCAGCCCTCGCCCGGGATGCCGCGCATGACGCGCATGACGCATGTGACGCTTACAAGCAGCGGCTTCATGCGGACTGGCGCTGCGCCACGTCGGCCACCTCGGCCCCGGTCATGCGCTGCAGCTCTTGCGGGGTGAGGTTGAACACGGCGTGCGGATGGCCGGCGGCGGCCCACAGGCTGCCGTAGCGGAACAGGTCGCTGTCGAGCAGCATGACGGGCGCCACCGCGTGGCCGATCGGGCAGACGCCGCCAATGGCGTAGCCTGTCTTCTCGCGCACGAACCTGGCATCGGCCTTGCCGAGCGGGCCCACCACGGCGGCGACCTTGGCTTCGTCGACGCGGTTGCTGCCGCTGGCGATCACCAGCACCGGCGCGTCGTCGGCGACGCGGCGAAAGATGATGGACTTGGCGATCTCGGCCACCGAACAGCCGAGGCCGGCCGCTGCCTCGGCCGAGGTCTTGCCGGTGGCGGGCAGCATGACCACGGGCTTGTCGTGGCCAAGGCCGGCCAGCAGGCCGGCCACGCGCTGCGCCGCTTCGGGCAGCGCGGCGGTGTCGTTGGCGTTGTCGGGAGAGTGAGCGTTCATGTCGATAGGGTTCCTTATACGCAGGCAGGCGCGGCGTCCGCGGCGGCGCCCCACTTGGTCAGCAGCGCGCGTCCCACGCGCGAGCTGTTGGCGCGGCCGATCGACTGCGAGATGAAGTCGCCCGCGCGCACCACCTGCTCCAGGTCCACGCCGGTGTGGATGCCCATGCCATGCAGCATGTACAGCACGTCTTCGGTGGCCACGTTGCCGGTGGCGCCCTTGGCGTAAGGACAGCCGCCGAGTCCTGCCACCGAGGCGTGGAAGATCGAGATGCCGACCTGCAGGCTGGCCAGGATGTTGGACAGCGCCTGGCCGTAGGTATCGTGGAAATGGCCGGAGAGCCGGTCGATGGGGAATTCGGCGGCGACCGCGTGCATCACCTCCTGCACCCGGCCCGGCGTACCCACGCCGATGGTGTCGGCGATGTCGATCTCGTCGCAGCCGAGATCGCGCATGCGGCGCACCACGTCCACCACCGCGTGCACCGGCACCTCGCCCTGGTAGGGGCAGCCCAGCGCGCAGGAGATGCTGGCGCGCAGGCGCAGGCCTTTCTCCTTGGCAGCGGCGGCGACAGGCGCGAAGCGCTCGATGGATTCGGCGATGGAGCAGTTGATGTTCTTTTGCGAGAACGCCTCGCTGGCGGCGCCGAAGATCACGACCTCATCCGCCGACGCGGCCACCGCGCCTTCGAAGCCCTTCATATTGGGCGTGAGCACGGAGTACAGCGTGCCCGGCCGGCGCTGGATGCGCGCCATCACGTCGGCGCCATCGGCCATCTGCGGCACCCATTTGGGCGAGACGAAGGAGGCGGCTTCGATGTTGACGAAGCCGGCGTCGCTGAGGCGGTTGATCAGGTCGACCTTGACCTCGGTCGGCACCATCGCCTTCTCGTTTTGCAGGCCGTCGCGCGGGCCGACTTCTACGACTTTTACATAGTGGGGCAGGGTCATGATGTCTCCTCGCTGTCTGGTTGCTGCGCACGCATCGGAGCGTGCACGATTTAACTAATCTGCGGACATTGGGCCCGGGCACCCGGCGCAAACGCTACGCCCCGGCGCCCGGCTTGCTCAATAGCCGCGTTGCAGGTCGACCACGCCGGCGATCGGCTGGCCCGCGCCTAGCGCGCGGATCTTGGCCGCGATCTGGGCGACGCTATCTTCGCGCAGCGTCAATGCCGCGATATGCGGCGTGATGGTGATGCGCGGCTCGGCCCAGAACGGATGCTCGGCGGGCAGCGGCTCGGTGCGGAACACGTCGAGCGTGGCGCCGGCGATCTGTCCCGACTGCACGGCAGCCAGCAGGTCTTGCTCGACCAGGTGCGGGCCGCGCGCCACGTTGATCAGGTAGGCGCCCTTGGCGAGCTTGCCCAGCAGGCCGGCGTCCAGGATGTTCTCGGTTTCCGGCGTGAGCGGCAGCACGTTGACCAGCACGCGCAGGCCATCCAGGAACGGTGCCTGGCCAGCTTCGCCGGCAAAGCCCTGCACCCCTTCGATATCGCGCGCCGTGCGGCTCCAGCCGCGCACCGGGAAGCCGAAGCCGGCCAGCGCCTGCGCGATCTGCGCGCCGAGCGTACCCACGCCCATCACGCCCACGGTGAAATCGGCGCGGCGATGCGGCTTGAGAAAGCGCCAGGTGCCAGCCTGCTGGGCCAGCGCGTATTCATCCAGGCGGCGGAAATAGCGCAGTACCGCGTGCGTCACGTAATCGATCATCTGCGCGGCCATGCCGGCATCGTCCAGGCGCACGATGGGCACGCCGGCCGGCAGCGCATCCGGGTCGGTGTCGCGCAGGCTCAGGATGCCGTCCACGCCGGCGCCCAGGTTGAACACGGCTTTCAGGTCGGTACGCCCGCGCAGCATCTCGAGCGGCGGGCGCCACACCACGGCGTAGTCGACCGGCTCGTTCTTGCTGTCTTCCCAGGTCAGGCATTGCGCTTCGGGCAGGGCCTCGGCAAAGCCGTCGATCCAGGGCTGGTAACGGCCGTCCGGCACATACAACTGCAACTTCATCTCATCTCCACTCTGGTCTTCTTTCTCTTCTATTTTCGCAGAGGATGGGCACGGCCTGCGGTTTTCTTGCAGCGGACACCGCCTGAAGCGGCGGCTCAGCCGTTGCCGGCTTCGAAGGACAGCAATTGCGCGCCTTCGCCGACCTGCTCGCCCACGCCATACAGCACCTCGCCCACCACGCCGTCGGCCGGCGCGCTGATGGTGTGCTCCATCTTCATGGCCTCCATCACCAGCAGCGGCGCACCGCGCGCGACCCGGCTGCCGGCCTGGACCATGACCGCGATGACCTTGCCGGGCATGGGCGCGGTGAGCTTGCCGCCCTCGCCTTCGCCCTCGGCGGCATGGGCGAGCGGATCGATCCAGGCCAGGACCACATGGCGGTGGCCGCTGAACACATGGAAGGTATCACCTTCCGCGTGGACCTGCCCACGGGCGCGCCGCGTGCCGAGATCGACACGAATATCGTCCGCCGCGCACTGCGCCCGGAACGGCGCGGCCTGGTCGGCGAAGAACAGCGTGCTGCCGCGCGCATCGGTGGCGAGCGTCACATCGGCAATATGGCTGCCCGCCAGGCCACCCACCGAGAACCGCAGGGTGCGCCGCTCCCCGCCGTTCAGCCGCCATGCGCCCGCATGCTGCCAGGGCGAATGCGCGTCGGCCGGGTCCACGCGGCGCGCGCGGGCTTGCGCATCCAGCAGCGCCGCCACCGCCAGTGCGATCACTTCCATGCCGACCGGCGCAGGCGGCGGGAACAACGCCGCCTGATTGCGCTCGATCAGGCCGGTGTCGAGGTCCGCCGTGCGGAACGCCTGCGAGGTCACCAGCCGCCGCAGGAAAGCCACATTGGTCGACAGGCCCACCACGCGGTATTCGGCCAGCGCCTGCGCCATGCGCCCCAGCGCTTCCTCGCGGTCGCGGCCCCACACGATCAGCTTGGCGATCATGGGGTCGTAGTACGGGCTGATGGTGTCGCCCTCGCGCACGCCGGAGTCGATGCGCACGCCGGCCGGGCCGTTGCCGTCCTGGCCCAGCGCGAACGTGACCGCCGCCGGTGTGCGCAGGTAGCGCAGCGTGCCGGTGGAGGGCAGGAAGCCCTTGTCGGGGTTCTCGGCGTAGACGCGGGCTTCCAGTGCATGGCCGTGGATGTGAAGCTGATCTTGCCTGAGCGGCAACGGCTCGCCCGAGGCCACGCGCAGCTGCCACTCCACCAGGTCCTGCCCGGTGATCATCTCGGTGACCGGGTGCTCCACCTGCAGGCGGGTGTTCATCTCCATGAAGTAGAACGAGCCGTCCTGGTTGGCGATGAATTCCACCGTGCCAGCGCCCACGTAGCCCACGGCCTGTGCGGCGGCTACTGCGGCTTCGCCCATGGCGCGCCTGCGTTCGTCGCTCATGCCGGGGGCCGGCGCTTCTTCCAGCACCTTCTGGTGGCGGCGCTGCACCGAGCAATCGCGCTCGAACAGGTAGACGCAGTTGCCGTGCGTGTCGGCAAAGACCTGGATCTCGATATGGCGGGGGCGGGTCAGGTACTTCTCGACCAGCACGCGGTCGTCGCCGAAGCTGGCACTGGCCTCGCGCTGCACGGACGCCAGCGCGGCTTCGAAGCCTTCGCTGGCTTCCACCACGCGCATGCCCTTGCCGCCGCCGCCGGCGCTGGCCTTGAGCAGCACCGGGTAGCCGATGCGGTCGGCCTCGCGGCGCAGCAGGGCGGGCTCCTGATCCTCGCCGTGGTAGCCGGGCACCAGCGGCACCGCGGCCGCCTCCATCAGGCGCTTGGCCGCGCTCTTGCTGCCCATGGCGCGGATGCTGGAAGCCGGCGGGCCGATAAAGACGAGGCCGGCTTCGGCGCAAGCTTCGGCGAAGCCGTCGTTCTCGGAGAGGAAGCCGTAGCCGGGATGGATGGCCTGCGCGCCGGTGGCCTTGGCCATCTCGATGATGTGATCGCCGCGCAGGTAGCTGTCGCGCGCTGCCGCGCCGCCGATATGCACGGCCTCGTCGCACAGTGCCACGTGGCGCGCGTTGGCGTCGGCGTCGGAGTAGACGGCTACCGTGCGGATGCCGAGGCGGCGGCAGGTGGCTGCCACGCGGCAGGCGATTTCGCCGCGATTGGCGATCAGGATCTTGTTGAACATGGCGTCCCCCTGATGAACCTCTGCCCGCAGCCAGTGCGGTTGCGGGGACGGCGGCCATGGACCGTGGGCCCTTGGCCGCCGCCATTGCCGCCAGCTTACCCTGCGTAGCCCTCGGTGCGGATATCCAGCCGTGCCAGCAGCGCGCGATCGCGGTCGGCCTGGGGGTTGGCGGTGGTCAGCAGGCGGTCGCCGTAGAAGATGGAATTGGCACCGGCCATGAAGCACAGGGCCTGCAGCGCGTCGTCCATGGTCTCGCGGCCGGCGGACAGGCGCACCATGGCGCTGGGCATGGTGATGCGCGCCACCGCGATGGTGCGCACGAACTCGAACGGGTCGATCGGTGCGGTGTCGGCCAGCGGCGTGCCCTTGACCGCCACCAGGTTGTTGATGGGCACCGACTCGGGATACGGGTCGAGGTTGGCGAGCTGCGCGATCAGCCCGGCGCGCGCCTCGCGCGATTCGCCCATGCCGACGATGCCGCCGCTGCACACGTTGATACCGGCCTCGCGCACATGGCCGATGGTGTCCAGGCGGTCCTGGTAGGTGCGCGTGCCGATGATCTCGCCGTAGAACTCGGGCGAGGTATCGAGGTTGTGGTTGTAGTAGTCCAGCCCCGCGTCCTTCAGGCGCTGCGCCTGCTCGGCTTCCAGCATGCCTAGCGTGACGCAGGTCTCCAGGCCCATGGCCTTGACCTCTTTCACCATCTCGATGACCGGCTCGAGGTGGCGGTCCTTCGGGCTGCGCCAGGCGGCGCCCATGCAGAAGCGGCCAGCGCCGCTGGCCTTGGCGGCGCGCGCGGCTTCCAGCACCTCGTCGAGCGCCATCAGCTTGCCCGCGGTGACGCCGGCATCATGGTGCGCGCTCTGCGGGCAATAGCCGCAATCCTCTTCGCAGCCGCCGGTCTTGATCGAGAGCAACGTCGAGAGCTGCACGGCGTTGGCATCGAAATGCTCGCGGTGCACCTGCTGGGCGCGGAACAGCAGATCGTTGAACGGCAGCGCGTACAGCGCGGCGACCTCGGCGACGGTCCAGTCGCCCGGCTTGGTGGCGGGCGCGGGATCGGTAAAGCGGCGGGCGGTCTGGCGCAGGGTGTCGGCGGAAATGGTGGCGACGGTTTCGCCGGCGTGGGTGGTTGCGGTCATGTTTGCTATCTGTTCCGGTAATTCGTTCAGTGTTTTCAGTCTTGATCAGGTGCGCGCTCAGGCGGCGATGCCATTGCCTGCGGCATGGCAAGCGGCAAGCAGCGGCGCCAGCGCGAGCTGGCTGGCGGCTTCGGCCGGCGCGACCTGCCACGGCAGCGTGCCGAGCCAGGGCGCGCCCAGCGCCGCGCGCAGCGTGCCGATGTTCTCGTCGGCGAGCGGCATGTCGGGATCGATGCGGTTGGCAATCCAGCCCGCCAGGTGCAGGCCGCGCGCGCGCACGGCTTCGGCGGTGAGCAGCGCATGGCTGATGCAGCCCAGGCGGATGCCGACCACCAGCACCACCGGCAGGCCGAGCATCACGGCGAGGTCGGCCGTGTCCCAGCCGCCTTGGTCGCGCGGCGCGCCGTCCAGCGGCACGCAAAAGCCGCCGACGCCTTCCACCACCACCGCGCCGGCCTGCGCCTGCAGCGCGGCAAACGCGGCACGGATCGGCTCGCGCGTGATGCGGGTGCCCTCGATGGCCGCGGCCAGGTGCGGCGAGGCCGGCGTGCGCAGCAAGAACGGGCACGTCTGCGCTTGCGGCACGGCCACCGCGCTGGCGGCGCGCAGTTGCGCCACGTCATCGTTGTGCCAATGGTCGTTGCGCCATTCGCTGCCGCTTGCCACCGGCTTCATGCCGACGGCCAGGTGACCGGCGGCGCGCAGCGCGTGCAGCAGGGTGGCGCTGGCGTGCGTCTTGCCGATGCCAGTGTCGGTGCCCGTGACAAAACAGGCGATCATGACGCCTCCTTGTGCGGCACCACGCTGGCCAGGCTAGCCAGCAGGCGCTCGACATCGGCCACGGTATGCGAGGCCGACAGCGTGATGCGCAGGCGCGCGGTACCAACGGGCACGGTGGGCGGGCGGATCGCGCCAACGCGGATGCCGTCGGCCTCCAGCGCCGCGGACAGTGCCAGCGCCGCCACGTTGTCGCCTACGATCACGGGCTGGATCGCCGTCGAGCTCTCACCCAGCCGCCAGCCAGCCGCCCGCGTCAGGCCGGCCAGGCCACTGCGCAGCGTACGGATCAGCTTGTCCAGCTGCGCGCGGCGTTGCCGCCCTTCGTCGCCGGCGATCAACGCCAGGCTGGTGGACAAGGCGTGCGCCACCGCCGGCGGCGAGGCCGTGGTGTAGATGTACTGCCGCGCGGTGTTGACGAGATGATCGATGATGGTCTCGTGCGCGGCCACGAACGCGCCCGCCACGCCGGCGGCCTTGCCTAGCGTGCCGATATAGATAAAGCGCGGCGACGTCAGCGCGAGGTGCTCCAGCACGCCGTGGCCTTGCTCGCCCAGCACGCCGAAGCCGTGCGCGTCATCCAGGATGATCCAGGCGTCGTGCCGCTCGGCCAGCGTCAGAAGCTCGGCCAGCGGCGCAAAGTCACCGTCCATGCTGAACACGCTGTCGGTGACGATCAGCTTGAGCGGGCTGGTGCTGGCGGCCAGCAAGCCCTCGAGCTCGGCCACGTTGCGATGCGCATAGCGACGGACCTCGGCACGCGCCAGGCGCGCGCCGTCGATCAGCGAGGCATGGTTGAGCGCTTCGCAGAAGAGCGTGGCATCGGCGCTGCCTAGCGCGGTCAGCACCGCCATGTTGGCCATATAGCCGGTGCTGAAGTAGAGTGCGGCCGCGTGCGGAATGTTCGGCGCGAACCACGCCGCCAGCTCCCCTTCGAGCCGGTGGTGGGCCAGCGAATGGCCGCTCACCAGGTGGGAGGCCCCGCTGCCCGCGCCGAACTGGCGCGCGCCTTCGGCCATCGCCTCGATCAGCGCGGGATGGTTGGCCAGGCCCAGGTAGTCGTTGCTGCAGAACGTCAGCAACGAGTGCATCTCGCCGCCGCAGGCATCGCTCACGGCTTGCTGCGGCGCGCAGGCGGAGTACGCGGTGCGGCGGCGCCGCGTCAGTGCCTTTTCGTCGCGCTCGGCGGCGGCCAGGGTCAAGTGCTCAAGCAGCATCGCGTATCTCCGTGGGGGCGCCGGTTCCGTTGCCGGCGCTGTCGTTCTGGTCCATGCCGGCGAGTACCGTGTCGAGCGTGGCTTGCAGCTGGCCTGCCAGCCATTGCGCAAGCGCCGCGTCGAACACGTACGGGGGCATGATGTAAAGCGTGCGGCCGATCGGACGGATCAGCACGCCGTGCTTGCGCGCGGCATGATGGAAGCGCGCGGCGAACTCGCCCGCGTTGGCCGCGTACTCTTCGCGCACGTCGGCGGCCCAGATCAGGCCGCGCTGACGCACGTGGTGCAGCCGGGCATCCGCCGCCAGCCCTGCCATGGCTTGCGTGAGCCACTGCGCGCGCTTGCGGTTCTGCGCCACCACGTCTTGCTTGGCGAACAAGTCGAGCGTGGCCAGCGCAGCGCGGCAGGCCAGCGGGTTGCCGGTATAGGAGTGCGAGTGCAGGAAGCTGCGGGCGCGGTCGGGGTCGCGCGCCTCGGCCACGAAGGCCTGCTGGATCGCGCCGCGCGACAGCACCAGCGAGAGCGGCAGGTAGCCGCCGCTGATGCCCTTGGACAAGCACAGGAAATCCGGCCAGAGGTGCGCCGGCAGCGGTGCGCCGGGCTCGGCCGCGCCGCGTGCCTGCTCCCACGCGAAAAAGGTGCCGGTGCGCCCGCACCCGACCGCGATCTCGTCGGCGATCAGGTGCACGCGGTAGCGGTCGCACAGCGCGCGCACGCCTTCCAGGTAGAGCGGATCGTGCATGGCCATGCCAGCGGCGCACTGCACCAGCGGCTCGATGATGAGCGCTGCGATCTGGCCGCCGCGCGCCTGCAGCAGCGCCTCCAGCGCATCCAGCGCGCGCTGCGCGACCTGCGCGGCGCTCTCGCCCGGCGCGGCCTGGCGCGCATCCGGCGACATCACCACGTGCGAGCTCATCAGCATCGGATCGTAGGCATCGCGGAAGATCGCCACATCGGTCACCGCCAGCGCGCCCACGGTCTCGCCGTGGTAGCCGTGGCGCAGGCACACGAATTCGCGCTTGCCGCCCAGGCCGGTATTGCGCCAGTAGTGGAAGCTCATCTTCAGCGCTATCTCCACGGCGGACGCGCCGTCGCTGGCATAGAACGCATGGCCGAGCGCGCCGCCGGTGAGCGCCGACAGGCGCTCGGCAAGCTCCACCGCCGGCGCGTGCGTGCAGCCGGCCAGCATCACGTGCTCGAGCGTGTCGAGCTGCTCGCGCAGCGCGGCGTTGATGTCCGGGTTGGCGTGGCCAAACAGATTGACCCACCAGGAGCTGGTGGCATCGAAATAGCGCTGGCCGCCGGTGTCGTGCAGCCAGGGGCCCTCGCCGCGGGCGATGGCGAGCGGCGGCTCGCCGGCATCGGGCCGCAGCGGCGTGCACGGATGCCATACCGCGCGCAAGCTGCGCTCGCCGAGCGTGGGCTGGGCAGGATGCGCGCTCGGCGCCAGGGACGCGGAATTGGACTGGTCTTCCAAGGAAACCCTCCTTTGTTGACCGCGCGCTGGCCGGCCCAGGCAGGCGAAGCCTGGCGTGGCGGCACTTGCGCGCGGGTTGGGGAGAGTCATGGTAGGGAGCTACCTGGTGAATTGGCAAACAGCGCCGGAATTACACGTTGACATCACGTTGAACGACAAAGCAAGAAGAAGGGCCTAACCGCCTCGTATCCCGACGCTAGCGTGCGCCTATCTCCACCCCGCGCAGCCGGATGCGGCGCGCGATTCCACCCGTCTATCGAAAAAAATCACCCATCATGGCTTCGGATCGAACGAAAGCCCGATCTCCTTGAAGAACCGCTCGACCTCCGGCAGCCAGATCGGCACGCCCGCGCGGGCGCCGAACAGCGTGTGCGAGTCGCTCGCGAAGGTGCCGTAGTCCACCATGCGGGCGTTAGCGGCGGGGCCATGCGCCTGCGCGGTATAGGCCTCGAAGAATTTTGCCGGCAGGGGCTGCGGCCAGTAGCTGTCGTTGTCGCCGTACAGCCACAGCGAGGGATAGCGCGCCTGTTTGCCGTAACCGCCGAAGGCGTCCACCAGGTTGAATTCCCAGCGGCTGCAGGATTCATCGCGCAGGCCGCCGGCAAAATTGATCACGCCCAGCACGCCCGGATACGCGAGGGTGCTGAATGCCATGGTGGTCAGCCCGCCATGCGACTGGCCGATCACTACGATGTGCGATTTGTCCACGTAGGGCTGCTTGACCATGTATTCGAGCGTGGCCACCACGTCCTCGGCCTGCACCAGGCCGTTGCTCTCGACATTGCAGCCGCCGCCGATATAGGCGCCGCCGGATTTGGAAAAGCCCTGGCGCATCGGCAGCGCCACAACGTAGCCGCGCTTGACGAATTCCGCGCTCTGCACGAGGTAGCGTGCGCGCGACTGGAAAGCCGGCCTGCCCTGCGCCTTGCCGTGATTGATCACGACCAGCGGAAACGGGCCGTCGCCGGGTGGCTTGAAGATGGTGGTTTCCAGCTCCAGCGAGAACATGACGCCGGGCTTGGGAATCATCGCGATCTGCTCCGACGATCCGGGAATGGTGGCGGTGATCGCCTCCGGCGCCCGCGTGGCCTGATTCGCGGCTGGCGCCCCGGCCATCGCCCCGGCGAATGCCAGGGACGGCAGCAGGGTCAGGGCCAGGGCCAGTCGATGCATCCACCTCATGATTTGCCTGCTCCTTGGTTGCCCCTCGCCGCTTCCCTGCTGCCCGCTGCCTCAGGCCGTGCGCTTTTGCAACGGATGCCCCGGCAACAGGTCGTACGGATGGCGCCAGCCCGGCAGCGCACGCAAGCGCTCGGTCCAGGCGAAGAGTTGCGGATACTCCTTGCGCCAGTGCACGCCGATCTCGTCGTCGTAGAACACATAGCCGGCCAGCGAAAAATCCGCGATGGTCAGGCGCTCGCCCAGCACGTAGTCCCGCCCGGACAAATGCGTGTTGAGCACGTTCCACGCCCCCTCGCAGCGCTGCCTCAGGAACTCCAGCACGGCCGGGTCAGGTGCCTTGGCAAAGGTGCGCAGGAAGCGGTAGGTTGCGGTGTACGACGTGAACTTGTGGTTGTCGAACAGCAGCCAGCGCAAGACCTCGGAGCGTTCGGCCTCGCTGGCGGGCCCGTAGATGCCGAGGCGCTGCGCGAGCAGGTCCAGGATGGCGCCCGATTGCGACAACCGCTGTCCATCGAACTCCAGCACCGGGGCCTCGCCCATTTCGTTGATGGCACGATACTCGGGCGTATGCGTCTCGCCGTTGAAGTAGTCGACGAAGCGCGGCGTCCACAGCTTGCGGCCCCGCTGCACGCCGACGGTTTCCAGCAGCAATGCCACCTTGTAGGTGTTGCCGGATTGTGCGAAGCCATACAGCAGGTACTCCGTGTCCCGCGCCGTACCAGCAGCAGCAGCAGCAGCAGCAGCAGCAGCAGCAGCCATCGATTCCGTCATGGTGTCTCCCCCAGCATTTCGCCATCGACATAAAGCCAGCGCGGCGCCTCGCCGGCGCTGCGCGGCTCGCGGACAAAGCGGCTGCGCTCGTGCAGCCGCCAGGCGCGCCCGCCTACCTTGTAGCGCGCCACGAACTCCACCTGGGCATGCGTCTCGTCCTGCTGCGCATGCGCCTTGACCGCCAGCCCGAGCCAGCGTGTGTCCGTGTCCGCGGCAAGGTCGGCCGGGCAGGTGGACGGATGCCAGGTATGGCGCAGCCAGTCCACGTCACCCAGCACATAGGCGCTATAGCGCGAGCGCATCAGTTGCTCGGCATTGAACGGCAGCGCCTCGCCGCGATGAAAGCGCCCGCAGCAGGTGGCGTAGTCACCCCCGCCGCATGGGCAGCCGCCGGTGCCGGACGCGCGCGCTTTCATCCGATCAGCCCCGGCAGTTCGCGCATATCGGTGAAGGTAGTGGCCGCGCCGGCTGCCAGCAGAGATTGCGCCGCGTTGCGCGCAGCGTAGCCGAGCACCGTCATGCCCGCGGCAACGCCGGCGGTCACGCCCGTCGGGCTATCCTCGATCACCACGCAGCGCGCCGGCTCCACATTCATGGTGCGCGCCGCCAGCAGGTACACGTCGGGCGCCGGCTTGCTGCGCTCGACCTCGGTCGACGAGAAGATATGCTCGCGCTCGTCCTGCTGGAACAGCTCCACCAGGCCGGTGCGCGTCAGCTGCAGCTTGACCTTGATGCGGTCCGCGCCCGAGGCCACGCAGACCGGCAAGCCGGTCGCGACGATCGTGCAGACCGCCTCGCGCACATGCTGCACCGACTGCACTTCCGCCTCGAGGACCGCGTTGCGACGCACGAACCATTCCGACAGCCAGTTCTCCGGCAGCGGCGCGCCACGCCGGCTGGCGATGTTGTCGAGCTCTTCGCGCACCGCGCGGCCGAGAAACCACTTGGTGGATTCCTCGATCGAGATGCGGATGCCAAGCTCGTTGAGCATCTCGTTGAGCACGCGGTTGACGATGGGCTCGCTGTCGACGAGCACGCCGTCGCAATCGAAAATCACGCAGTCGAAGCGGGGATGGCGGATCGGCTTGATGCTGGCATTCATGCGGGTTTCTTTTCCTTGCTGCTGTCTGTGCTGTTATCTGTGTTGCCTGTGTTGCTTGTGTTGCCTGTATTGCTGTCGTTGCCCGGCACGGCACGCAGCGCCATCGGGCGCTTGCTCTTGAGGTGTGCCTCGATCTGGTCGAAGCGGTCGAAGCCCCAGAACGGCTCGCCGTCGATGATCACAAAAGGCGAGCCGAACACGCCCTTGGCCATGGCCACGTCGATCTCGGCCTTGAGCTGGTCCTTGATCTGGAAGCTGCTGGCGCCGGCATCCATGGCATGCGCGTCGATGCCGAGCGGCTCGGCCAGCTTCACCAGTTCGGCCGGCTCGGCAATGTTGATGTCGTCCACGAACAGGGCGCGATAGACCGACTTGGCAAACGCGGTGGCGATATCGTCGCCGTGATGGTTCTGCAGCCACAGCACGGCGCGGGCGGCCTGTGTGGTGGGCAGCGGGAAGTGCGTCGGACGCTTGTACTCGATATTGTGGAAACGCGCGGTACGCTCGAAATCGCGCCAGGAATAATCGCCCTTGAGCGGCACCTGCGGCAGCGGCGAGCTGCCAGTGGTCTTGAACACCACGCCGAGCAGGATCGGATGCCAGGCGACGATGCGCCCGTACTTCTGCGCCAGCTCGTCGATGCGCGTGCTGGCGAAGTAGCCGTAGGGCGAGGAAAAATCGAAGTAGAAATCGATGGCAGCAGTCATTGTCTGGGGGCCTCTGGGTCTGGCCTCTAGGTCTGGCCGTTTGGGTTCAGTGCTTCGGTGATTCGATGATGCGCCAACAGCTTGGTTCCGTGCTGTGCGCGAGCCGCCCTCAGGCCAGCGCCCGCGCGATCAGTATCTTCTGGATGTCGCTGGTGCCCTCGTAGATCTGGCAGACGCGCACATCCCGGTAGATGCGCTCGACCGGGAAATCGCTGACATAGCCGTAGCCTCCAAAGACCTGGATGGCGGCCGAGCAGACCTCCTCGGCCATCTCGCTGGCATACAGCTTGGCCATGGCGGCCTCCTTCAGGCAAGGCCGCCCCGCATCCTTGAGCGACGCGGCATGCCACACCATCTGCCGCGCCACCTCGATCTTGGTCGCCATGTCGGCCAGGCGGAACTGCACGGCTTGGTGCGCGAACAGCGGCTGGCCGAAGCTCTCGCGTTCCTTGGCATACGCCAGCGCCGCGTCGAACGCCGCGCGCGCCATGCCGATGCTTTGCGAGGCGATGCCGATGCGTCCGCCTTCCAGGCCGGACAGCGCCATCTTGTAGCCGGCGCCCTCCTCGCCCAGCATATTGGCCGCCGGCACGCGGCAATCCTCGAACAGGATCTGCGCGGTGTCCGACGAATGCTGGCCGAGTTTTTCCTCCAGCCGCGCGACGATGTAGCCGGGCGTGGCGGTGGGCACCAGGAAGGCGCTGATGCCGCGCTTGCCCGCCGCCTTGTCGGTGACCGCAAGCACGATGGCCACGTCGGCGTTCTTGCCGCTGGTGATGAATTGCTTGACGCCGTTGAGCACGTAGTCGTCGCCATCCCTCACCGCGCTGGTGCGCAGCGCGGCGGCATCCGAGCCCACGTGCGGCTCGGTCAGGCAGAACGCGCCGAGCATCTCGCCGCGCGCGAGAGGCACCAGCCACTGCTGCTTCTGCGCCTCGTTGGCGAAAGCCATCAACATGCTGCACACCGGGCAGTTGTTGACGCTGATGACGGTCGAGGTGCCGCCATCGCCGGCGGCGATTTCTTCCAGGATCAGCGCCAGCGAGAGATAGTCGAGCCCGGCGCCGCCGTATTGCTCGGGTACCGCCACGCCGTAGGCGCCGAGCGCGGCCAGCTCGCGGTGCACCGCCTGCGGGAAGGTCTTGTCGCGATCCCACGCGGCGGCGTGCGGCGCGATCTCCTGCTGCGCGAACTGGCGCACGGCATCGCGGATCATTTCCTGTTCTGGCGTGAGCAGCATGTCAATTCACCAAGGTGGTAGCGGAGTCGGGAACCATGAACGCCGTGCTCACCACGGGATCACGCTGCCATCGTAATTGCGAAAGCCGCCGTTATCCTGGCGCGTTGCGCCGGCGATCACGCCGCGCATCCCGGATACGCTTTGCTGCGGCGTGAGGTCGGCTTCCTTGCCGCCCATCTCGGTCTGCACCCAGCCCGGGTGGAAGGCCAGGCAGGTAGCATGGCGCGCGTCGAGCGAGGCGGCCTTGAGCGCCGCGTTGGCTGCCGCCTTGCTGACCCGGTAGAGCCAGCTGCGGTTGCTGTCCATGGTGCCGATGCTGCCCATGCGTGAAGCCAGCACCGCCAGCACACCGCCCTTGCCCGAACGCCCGGCCTCGACCAGCGGCAGCAGCAACGGCAGCGCCATCATCGGCCCCAGCACATTGACGTGCATCACCTTGTCGAAGTCCTCGCGGGTGACCGGCTGCGCGCCTTCGGTGCGCGGGCCGATCACGCCGGCGTTGTAGATGGCTACGTCGATGGACTCACCGTCCAGCTTCCAACCCAGCCCGGCGACCTGGCCCGCGTCGGTCAGGTCAGCGCGCAACGCCTCCGCGCCAAGCGCTTCGATGGCCTTGATGCCATCATCGCTGCGCGCGACGGCCAGCACCCGCCAGCCGTCGGCACGGTACTGGCGCACAAATTCGAGACCGATGCCACGCGAGGCACCAAGGATGAGAGCGGTTGGCAAGGCGGTACTCCTTATTCCATATCGTTTGCGGCCCGGCTGCCGCACGGTGGCGGCAGCCGCTCTGTTGCGGTCGGTGCCGCGGGTTCAGACGATCTCCAGCCCCACCGCGGTGGCTTCGCCGCCGCCGATGCACAGGCTGGCCACGCCGCGCTTGCCGCCGGTCTTGCGCAGCGCACCGATCAGCGTGGCCATGATGCGCGCGCCCGAGGCGCCGATCGGGTGGCCCAGCGCGCAGGCGCCGCCGTGGATGTTGACCTTGTCGCGCGGGATCTTGAGGTCGTGCATGGCGGCCATCGGCACCACGGCGAACGCTTCGTTGATCTCGAACAGGTCAACGCTGTCGGTGGTCCAGCCGAGCTTGCGGTAAAGCTTGTTCATCGCTTCCACTGGCGCGGTGGTGAACCAGCCGGGCGCCTGCGCATGCGTGGTGTGGCCGAGCAGACGGGCCAGCGGTTCCAGGCCGAGCCGCTTGGCGGTGGATTCGCGCATCATCACCAGCGCGGCCGCGCCGTCGTTGATCGATGACGACGAGGCGGCGGTGATGGTGCCGTCCTTGGCGAAAGCGGGCTTGAGCGATGGGATCTTGTCGACCTTGATGCGGCGCGGGCCTTCATCGGTATCGATGATGGTGTCGCCGCCACGCCCTGGCACCGTCACCGGCGCGATCTCCCAGCGGAAGTCGCCGCGCTCGGTGGCCTGCTGCGCGCGCCGCACGCTCTCCATGGCGAACTCGTCCTGCGCCGCGCGGGTGAAGTCGTACTTGGCCGCGCAATCCTCGCCGAAGGTGCCCATCGAGCGGCCACCGCCTTTTTCGTCCTTGATGTAGGCGTCTTCCAGCCCGTCGAGCATCATGTGGTCGAAGATCATGCCGTGGCCGATACGGTAGCCGCCGCGGCCCTTGGGCACCAGGTACGGCGCATTGGTCATGCTCTCCATGCCGCCGGCGATGCCGATCTCGAACGCGCCCGCGATCAGCGCGTCATGCACATTCATGGCGGCGCGCATGCCGGAGCCGCACATCTTGTTGACGGTGGTGCAAGCCACGCCAAGCGGCAGGCCAGCGCCCAGCGCAGCCTGGCGGGCGGGCGCCTGGCCCAGGCCCGCGGGCAGCACGCAGCCGAACACCACTTCCTCGATCTGCTCCGGCGCGAGGCCCGCGCGCTCGACCGCCGCGCGGATGGCGGTGGCGCCAAGCTGCGGCGCCGTCAGCGTGGCGAACTCGCCCTGGAAAGCCGCCATGGGGGTGCGGGCGGCGGATACGATGACAACGGGATCATGCATGGTGTGTCTCCAATGATTGGGGGCGCTGACTGGCGGCGATTGTTGGCTCTTCCGGGAATCTCTCTGTACTTGCCGACGACTGACGACCGATGCTTAGCGGATCGACGCTTGCGGCGGATCGCCGAACTGGCGGTAGGCGGCCTCAAGCTGTGCGTGCAGTTCGTCGTTGCTGCTGGCGGCCATGCCCAGGTCGCGCAGCAGGCCGTCGGACACGCCGTAGACCCAGCCATGCACCGTGACCGGCTGCCCGCGGTCCCACGCGTCCTGCAGCACCGTGGTCTGGCACACGTTGTTGACCTGCTCGATCACGTTGAGCTCGCACAGACGCGTATGCGCGTCTTCCTCGCGGGTGATGGTGCCAAGGTAGGCGCCGTGCTTGTCGGCCACGTCGCGCACATGGCGCAGCCAGTTGTCGGCCAGGCCGATGCGCTGGCGCTTGAGCGCCACCTTGACGCCGCCGCAGCCATAGTGGCCCACCACGGTGATGTGGCGCACCTTGAGCACTTCCACCGCGAACTGGATCACGGACAGCGCGTTGAGGTCGCTATGGGCGATGACGTTGGCGATATTGCGGTGGACGAACACCTCGCCCGGCGCCAGCCCGAGGATCTGGTTGGCCGGCACGCGCGAATCCGAGCAGCCGATCCACAGGTACTCGGGCGCCTGCTGGTTGGCCAGGCGCATGAAGAAGCTCGGGTCTTCCGCGTTGACGCGGTCCACCCACTCGCGGTTGTTGCGGAAAAGCTGGGCGATGGCGTCACTCATGCGACTCTCCTTGTGGGAGCGGGTTCGTTGCCGTGCGCGCGCGCTTCGGCGCCTGCGCTGCCAGCGGCATAGCGATGGATAAAGCGTTCAGAGACATCATAGGCATAGAAATCATGGATTTGCCCGGCCAGCAGCCGGTCCTTGTGAGCCTGCCACATGGCAGGATCGAAAAAGTCTTCGTGGTGCCGCAGGAAGGCAGCACGCACGCGCGCGTCGCCGAGCAGGAAGGTGCGATAGGTCTCGGGGAAGATGTCGTGCCGCCCGACGCTGTACCAGACCTCGCCCGAAAGCTCCTCCTCCTCATTGCGCGGCTGCGGCACGTGGCGGACATTGGTGTCCGTCATGTACTCGATCTCGTCGTAGTCGTAGAACACCACGCGCCCGTGGCGCGTCACGCCGAAGTTCTTGTAGAGCATGTCGCCGGGGAAGATATTGGCGGCGATCAGCTCCTTGATGGCGTTCCCGTATTCGACGATGCCGTGCTCGACCTGCGCATCCGAGCCTTCCTGCAGCCAGATGTTCAGCGGCGTCATGCGGCGCTCAATATACACGTGGCGCACGACAATTTCCTCGCCGCCATCCTTGCGGCGCTGGTATTCGATCATCGACGGCGCATGCAGCTCCAGCTCGCGCACCAGCGCATCGTCGAAGCGCGACAGCGGGAAGGCCACGTCGGAGTACTCCAGCGTATCGGCCATGCGCCCGACGCGGTCGTGCTGCTTGACCAGCTGGTACTTCGACTTGACCTGCTCGCGCGTGGTCTCCTTGGGCGCCGGGTAGTAGTCCTTGATCACCTTGAACACGTAAGGGTACGACGGCAGCGTGAACACCAGCATCACCAGGCCCTTGATGCCGGGTGCGCTGATGAACTTGTCCGACGAATGCTGCAGGTGATGCAGGAAGTCCCGGTAGAACAGGTTCTTGCCCTGCTTCTGCAAGCCCAGCGAGGTGTAGATCTCCGCGCGCGGCTTGCGCGGCATGATGTCGCGCAGGAAGGTGACGTACGCCGACGGGATCTCCATGTCGACCATGAAGTACGAGTGCGTGAAGGAGAACAGGATCAGCAGTTGCACCTTCTTGAGCAGCACCGTATCGAGCGACAGCTTGCCATCGGGCGTGTGCACGATGGGGATCGCCAGCGGGAAGGTGCGGTCGGCATTCAGGATACGGCCGATGATGAACGCCGACTTGTTGCGGAAGAACAGCGACGACAGCACATGGATCTGGAAATTCGGCGCAATGCGGAAGTCGCCGAAATACTCGGTGACGGCGCGCACCACATAGCCGATATCACGCGTGAGATCGTCAAACGGCCGCTCGAGCTGGAAGTTATGGACGATGCGCTCGAAGCACGCCGCCATGCCCTTGCGGCTGCCCGGATAGTAGGCGCGAAAGGTCGGCCGGGTGGGCGACTCCTCGTTCTCGATGTACTCGGTCGAGATGGCCGGGCGCACGAAGATGAAGTCGTTGTTGAAGTACGAGCGGTGCAGGATGCGCGTGCACACCGAGTTGAAGAACGTCTCGGCCAGTTCGGGCTGGTGATGGTTGGTCAGCAGCCCGATGTAGTGCAGCTTGATCTGCTGCCAGATCTCGTCCTCGATATTTTCCGCGTCGTATTCATCCTCCAGGATCACGCTGGTTTCGCGCACCCGTTCGTTGTAGAAGTCGATGCGGTCGCGCTGCAGTTGCTGCAGGCCGAGCCAGTCGGCCGCTTCGAACTTCAGCTTGGCCAGGTGGCTGACTTCGCGGAACAGCCGGTAATGCTTGTCAAACCCGTCCAGCATGGTCCGGGCCACGTCGTAGGCGATCTGCGAGGACAGCAGCTTGGGGAAGTGGGACATGTCGCAGACCGGTGACTAAGGCTGGAGGTGGTTTCCGGAGATTGTAAATTGGTTCGGCGGCCGGGCGAGTGCTCTTTCGGTCAATTCGGCGTGGGCGGCGGGGCACTTGGGCTGGCGCTGCCGCCTTGCGGCGCCGCGCCCGGCCGCGTGCCGCGCCGGCATCACATGGTTTGCGAGAACAGCTCGCGCCCGATCAGCATGCGGCGGATTTCCGACGTGCCGGCGCCGATCTCGTACAGCTTGGCGTCGCGCCACAGGCGGCCCACCGGGTACTCGTTGATATAGCCGTTGCCGCCCAGGATCTGCACGGATTCGCCGGCCATCCAGGTGGCCTTCTCGGCGGTATAGAGAATCACCGCGGCGCAGTCCTTGCGCACCTGGCGCACGTGCTCGGTGCCGAGCGAGTCCAGGTTCTTGCCCACCGTGTACAGGTAGCTGCGCGCTGCCTGCAAGGTGGTGTACATGTCGGCCACCTTGCCCTGGATCAGCTGGAACTCGCCGATGCTCTGGCCGAACTGCTTGCGGTCGTGGATGTAGGGCGTGATGACATCCATGCACGCTTGCATGATGCCCACCGGGCCACCGGAGAGCACGGCGCGCTCATAGTCCAGGCCGCTCATCAGCACCTTGGCGCCCAGGTTCTCGCCGCCAAGGATGTTCTCCACCGGCACTTCCACATCCTGGAACACCAGCTCGCCGGTGTGCGAGCCGCGCATGCCGAGCTTGTCCAGCTTCTGCGCCACCGAGAAACCCTTCATGCCCTTCTCGACGATAAAGGCGGTCATGCCGCGCGCGCCGAGGTCCGGCTCGGTCTTGGCGTAGACCACCAGCACATCGCAATCCGGGCCGTTGGTGATCCACATCTTGGTGCCGTTGAGCACGTAGTGGTCGCCCTTGAAGTCCGCGCGCAGCTTCATGCTCACCACGTCGGAGCCGGCGTTGGGCTCGCTCATGGCCAGCGCGCCGATCCAGTCGCCGGAGACCAGCTTGGGCAGGTATCTGGCCTTTTGCGCGGCGGTGCCGTTGCGGTGGATCTGGTTGACGCACAGGTTGGAGTGCGCGCCGTACGACAAGCCGACCGATGCCGAGGCGCGGCTGATTTCTTCCATGGCGATCATGTGGGCCAGGTAGCCCATATTGGCGCCGCCGTATTCCTCCGCCACCGTGAT
Source organism: Cupriavidus sp. PET2-C1 (assembly GCF_054515855.1). Taxonomy (NCBI): domain Bacteria; kingdom Pseudomonadati; phylum Pseudomonadota; class Betaproteobacteria; order Burkholderiales; family Burkholderiaceae; genus Cupriavidus; species Cupriavidus sp. PET2-C1. The sequence goes on along the minus strand of NZ_CM137259.1, from coordinate 232,093 downwards.
GCCGAGCACGCCGAGGTCGCCCATCTTCTTCCAGGCGTCCATCGGGAACTGGTCGGTGCGGTCGATCTCCGCCGCGCGCGGCGCCAGTTCGGCCTGCGCCCAGTTGCGCACGGTGTCGCGCAGCATCTCGATGTCTTCGCCCAAGTCGAATTTCAGGCCTGGCAGCTCAGCCGTTGCGATCATGGCGGTCTCCTGATGGTATCGGTCTTCTTGATTTGTCGTTTGTGGTCAGACGTGGTCCAGCGTGCGCACCACGCACAAGGTCATCAGCATGGTGGCCACCGCCTTGCGCACGCCAGCGGTCTCGCTATACACATCGCCCTGCACCACGATCAAGGTGCGGCCGGGCTTGAGCACGCGGCCCACCGCCACCAGCCGCTCGCCCTGGGCGGGTGAGAGCAGGTTGATCTTGTACTCGGCGGTCAGCCCGGCCTCGCCGTCCCCCACGATCGACAGTGCGGCGTAGCCACAGGCGCTATCGGCCAGCGCGCCGACGGCGCCACCGTGGAAAAAGCCGTGCTGCTGGGTCACGCCCTCGGACCACGGCATAGCGATCTCCACCTCGCCCCGCATGACCCGCGTCAGCGCCGCGCCGAAGGTGGTCATCAGGCCCTGGCGGGAGAAGCTGGTGGCAATGGCATCCGCGCGCTCGGCGGACAACGGCGTGGCATCGACAGCTTGGGGCATGGGCTTTCCTTGTTTGAGAAGCTATTCTATTGACGTTTACGTAAACGTCAATCAAATCAAATACGGAAACTGAAATAATGGCCCATCAGGCACTTTTCACCACGGCCGGTGGCGCTTCGCACGCATGTATGGCCAGCAACTCCCGGCACTGCCGCTCGTACTGATCGATCTCGGCAAGCTGCGCCTGCAGGTCCTCGAGCTGGCGCTCCAGTGTGCCGCGGTGTTGCGCCAGCGAATGCAGGAAGCGCTCCAGCTGCGGCGCGGTGTCTCGCGGCGACTCGTACAGGTCGAGAATTTCGCGGATTTCGTTGAGCGTCAACCCGAGGCGCTTGCCCCGCACGGTGAGCTTCAGGCGCGTGCGCTCGCGCCCGTTATAGACGCGCTTGCGCCCGGTCGGCCCTTCGCGCTCCGGCGACAGCAAGCCCTGGTCCTCGTAGAAACGGATCGCACGCGGCGTCACGTCGAACTCGCGGGCGAGATCGGTGATGGTGTAGGTTGGCGTGGCTGGCGAGTCTGGCATGGTGGCCCGGTAAAAAAGTGAACGGTCGTTCGGTATGGAATGAAGTTTTCGCTTAAGATGGAAAAAGCCCGCTCCAATTGACGTTAACGTTAGCGTCAAGCAAGGCCGCTGGCAACCGCGATATGCGACCGTGACAACGAGAAAGCCCGCCTGCGCGCGGCACCGCACGCACAGGGCTTCAGACCCGAGAGACTCCTCATGAACGCACTCGAACACGAACTCCAATACCCGTTTGGCGAAACCCTGCCCGAAGGCGGCGCGCGGCAGCAGGTGGCGCCCGGCGTCTACTGGCTGCGCATGCCGCTGCCCTTCGCGCTGGACCACATCAACCTGTGGCTGGTGCGCGACCGCCTTGAAGGCCGCGACGGCTGGACCATCATCGATTGCGGCGTCACCAACGACACCATCAAGGCGCACTGGGAAACCGTATTCGCCAACGAGCTCGACGGCCTGCCCGTGCTGCGCGTGCTGGCCACCCACTGCCACCCCGACCACATCGGGCTGGCGCACTGGCTGTGCAAGCGCTGGGACGCCCGCCTGTGGATGAGCCTGGGCGACTACATGAACGCCCGCGTGATGGGCGGCGGCAGCGGCGCCGGCTCCAACGCTGGCGGCGACTTCGCCGCCAGCCACTTCGCCCGCCACGGCCTGACGGACCCCGACAGCCTGGAAAAGCTGCGCGCACGCAAGAGCTACTACCCGTCGCTGGTACCCGACCTGCCCACCCAGTACCGCCGCATGATGGACGGCGATACCGTGCATATCGGCACCGACCCGGCCAGGTCCGGCTGGCGAGTGATCACTGGCTTCGGGCACGCGCCCGAGCACGTAGCGCTCTACAACGCCGCCTTGAATGTGCTGATTTCCGGCGACATGGTGCTCCCGCGCATCTCCACCAATGTCAGCGTGTTCGACATGGAGCCGGAAGCCAATCCGCTCAAGCTATACCTGGACTCCCTGGGCAAGTACGAGCCGCTGCCGGAAGACGTGCTGATCCTGCCGTCGCATGGCCGGCCGTTCCGGAACCTGCATATCCGCATCAAGCAGCTACGCGAGCACCATGTGGAGCGGCTTGCCGAAACCCGGGCGGCCTGCGTGGAGAAAGCCTGCAACGCGCATGACATCGTCGGCGTGATTTTCAACCGGCAGTTTGATATTCACCAGATGACGTTTGCCATGGGCGAGGCGCTGGCGCACTTGCATGTGTTGTGGCATGCGGGGGATGTTAGGCGGGAGATTGGGGGGGATGGGATTGTTAGGTTTAGGGTTTAAGGTTTAGGGGGTACTGGTGGCTTTTTGCTGTTGCTGCACGCGGCTGCGGCAACTGCAAAATCAGATTCAAATTCAAGGGCTTAACTGCAAATTCAACTTCAACTTCAAATTCAAATTCAACTGCAGTTTCACCTCCCCTGCGGGGCGGCGACCTACTTTTTTGTCTTGCCAAAAAAGTAGGCAAAAAAGGCGCGCCGGATGGGGCGACAACCCCTCGGGATTTCACGAAAAGAGCGGCCGGGACCCAAACTCGCATCGCCTTAAGGCGATACTCAGACATGGGTCCCTCTTTTCCGCTCTTTTCGTGAAATCCCGAGGCGCCCCATACGGCCTTGGCACACCTTCACGGCTCGCTTCGCGTCGCGCACGGGTGTTGCCCGCCTGGGGGCGGGAAACACGGCTTACCACAGTGGGATCAAATTTTGATTCGGCGTAGCCGTGATTGCCGCCCCCTGGCGGCAATCACCCACGCGCGATGCGCAGCGAGCCGTGAGGGTTTTCATCTCCCGTTATGGGGCGCCTCGTCGGAAGGCAAAAGGAGCGGAAACGAGGGGGCCATGTTTGAGCATCGCCTCAAGGCGATGTGAGTTTGGCCCCCGGCCGCTCTTTTTGTCTTCCGACGAGGAGTCTTTCGCCCCATCCGGGTCGCCTTCTTTGCCTACTTTCTTGGCGAGACAAGAAAGTAGGTCGCCTCCCCGCAGGGGAGGTGAAACTGCAGTTGAAGTTGAAGTTAAGCAGTTGCAGTTGCAGTTGCCCTTGACGTAGACGTAGACGTTAAGCAGTAGCAACTGAATCCAAACTTACCCCCTACCCCCCTGCAAATCGCGACAAATACCTCACCCCCTCCACAGCCCTGCTCCCATACCAGGAAACCATCTCCCCATCGATCAGCAAAACCTCCTTGCCGATCTGCCGCTCCAGCGCATCAACATGCGCCTCGGTAAACCGATACGGCTCACTGGAAAGCAGGACAAGGTCAATCTCCCGCACCAGCGCGTCGCTCCACCGGAAGGTCGGATACCGCGTCTGCGGCGTATTGGGCCGGCTGCACTCCCCATCAACACAAGCCTCGGGCATGGCGTCAGCCGAAGGCCACGTCTGCCAGTTCACCAACGCCAGCATCTGGCTGATATAGGTACCGCGCGACACCGTCATCCACGGATCCTGCCAGATCGCATACAGGACCTTGCGCGCGGGCCACTGCCGGGCACGTACCTGCGCCAGTTCGAACGCCATGGCGGCGCAGAGCGATTCCGCTTCGGCAAGGCGGCCGAAGATACCGCCAAGCAGCCGGTAGAGCGCCAGGTTGTCCTCGGGCGCACAGGGGTGGGTGACGATCACATGCGGCACAAACGTGCGGATCTCGTCCACCGTCTCGCGCCGGTTCTCGTCGATGTTGACCACGACATGGGTGGGCGCCAACGCCCGTAGCCGTCCAAGATTGACATCCTTGGTGCCGCCCACCTTGGCAACGGCACGCACGGCGGGCTCGGGATGGATGCAAAAGCCGGTGCGCGCCACCATCAGGGGACCCAGCCCCAGGGCAAACAGTAGTTCGGTAACGGACGGCACCAGCGAGGCAATGCGCACCTCGCCCGTGGCGGGGCGGTGCAGGACGCCGGCTGCGTCCTGCCAGCTCATGGCTGCTTGTCCTGGCTCCCCTCCTGCGCGCGCGGCTTGCGCGGCGCGCGGGAGAAGATCGCGTCGTAGAGCCAGCGCGGCATGAGGTGCAGGATGGATGCGACCACGCCCATCTGCCAGGGCACCACGGCAAAGCGGCGCCCTGCGGCAATAGCACGCACCGTCTTGCGGGCGAACACGTCGGCGTCCATCAGGAAGGGCATGCGATAGGGGTTGTGCTCGGTCATCGGCGTGCGGATGTAGCCAGGCGCGATAGTGACCACGCGGATGCGCTCGCGGCGCTGTTCCAGGCGCAAGCTCTCCAGCAGCTTGATCACCGCGGACTTGGAGGCGCTGTAGGCACCCCCGCCCGGCAGGCCGCGCACGCCGGCCACGCTGGCAATGCCGACCAGCGTGCCGCGCCAGCCGCCGGCGCCGGGATCGCGCTCGCGCATGGGCTGCATGAAGGGCTGGAAGGTGGTGAGCACGCCGAACCAGTTGGTATCCATCACCATGCGGAAGGCTTCGAGGTCCTCGCGCTCGCTGGCGACGGTGCCAACCGATACGCCCGCGTTGGCGATCACCACATCGGGGCAACCAAAATGATCGAGGAAGTCCTGGGCGGCGCGCTGCATGGCATCGGCATCGCGCACATCCGCGCCATAGACGCGCACCGCATTGGGATTGGGCAGGGTGCGGGCGAACTCACGCAGCACCTCTTCGCGCCGGCCAACCAGGCCGAGGATGGCGCCCTGCGAGGCGTACTCGCGCGCCAGGGCCTGGCCGAGTCCGCTCGACGCGCCGGTAAGGAAGACTTTCTGTGCTCGCATCGGGAGGGTCCAGGGGTAAGCGCAACATGGTTCATGCCGACCGACCCGCCCTGGCGCGCGCCGGACGCCGCTGCGCCTCGCCGGCGCCGGCGGTGCCGGTCGACCGCTGGTGGCCATCGGCCGGCTCGCGCGTGGCGAGCCCAAAGGCCGTTGGCCGCAGCCCGGGAATTACATCTTCTTGTCGCGCACCTGGCCGACCAGGTAATCCATGGTCTGGATGGCCGTGCCCTTGGTGCCGGCGATGGACGGCGAGGTCACGTACTTGCCCTGCACCACGATGGTCGGCACGCCGTCGACCTTGTAGGCGTCGGCGATCTTGTTGGCGCGTTGCGAGTTGGTGGTCACCGAGAACGAGTTGTAAGCATCGAGGAAGGCCTTGCGGTCGATGCCGTTCTTGGCCATGAAGTCGGCGATTTCGTTCGGGTCCAGCATGCGCTTGCGGTCGACGTGGATGGCGTTGAAGACCTTGGTGTGCATGGCGTCCAGCTTGCCGATGGCTTCCAGCGCGTAGAAGATCTTGGTGTGCGGCAGCAGGTCGTCGCGGAAGGCAACCGGCACGCGCTTGAACACCACATCCTTGCCCTGCTTGCCTACCCAGGCTTCCAGCTCAGGCTCGAAGTCAAAGCAGTGCGGGCAGCCGTACCAGAAGAACTCGGTGACTTCGATCTTGCCCGGCGCGACGGGCTGCGGTGCTTTCAGGACCTGGTATTCCTTGCCCGAGGTGGGCGCGGCTGCCTGGGCGGGCGCGGTCATCAGGAAACCGGTCACAGCGACCAGCGTGGCAAACAAGGTGGCGAGTTTCTTCATGTGGCGCGGCTTTCGAGAATGGGCAATGAGCGTATGACAGCGGCGGGGCAATCCGGTTCAGCGGATCGCCCCGGGTTACCGTTACTGCTTGTTACTGCTTGGTAAAGCGGATGACCGAAGCTTCGAAGCCCGACGCCTGCAGCCGGTCGCGCGAACGGTTCATGTCGTCGATCTTGTTGAACGGCCCCAGGCGCACGCGATAGAGCTTGACGCCATTGACATCGCGCTCGGTCACCTTGGCTTCGAACCCCTGCATGGCCAGGTTGGCCTTCTGGCGGTCGGCGTCGTCCTGCGAGCGGAAGGCGCCTACCTGCAGCAGGTAGCCTACCTTGTTGGCATCGGCCTGGGCGATCTCGGCGATCGGGTCGGCGACAGGCTTCTCGGCCGGCTTTTCGGCAGGCTTTTCGGCAGGCTTCTCCACCGGCTTCTGCACGGTCTTGTCGGCCGGCTTCTCGGCGGCGGGCCGTTCGGCGGGCTTGTCCGCGGGTTTCTCGGCGGCGGGCTTGTCGGCTGGCCGGGTGACGGCTACCGGCGGCTGGCGCTCGGGCGGCTTCACCGTGGTCGGCGCCGGGCCGGACGGCTGCTCGGGCTCAGCGGCGGGCCCGACCGGCTTGGCCGGCGTCTTGCTCCACAGCGGCTTGTTGGGATCGCTTGGCGCTTCCTGCGCCGGTGCGGGCAGGTTGCTGACCACATTGCCGGGCTCGGCCGGCTTCTGCGCGCCCTTTTGCTGGAATGGCGCCGGCGACTTGGTGATGTACAGGGCGACCACTACCGCGATCGCCAGGCCGACGATCAGGCCCAGCACCAGTCCCAGGAACGTACCTCCGCGCTGCGGGGCGCGGCTGGCATTGCGCGGGGTGCGCTTGCGTTGCTGTTGCATGAATTCCTCTAGCGTGATGGCGCGATTATAGAGCCTGCGCCGATCCCGGCATCACTGTCTGTGGTCAGGGCGATACGGATAAGGCGCGTCATGAAGGGGGGCTTGCCCCCTTTCATGACGCCGGCCTGGCTTACATGCGCTGCGGCGCCGAGACGCCGATGACGGCCAGCCCGTTGCGCAGCACCTGGCGGGTGGCGGCCAGCATCGCCAGGCGAGCCAGCTTGACCGTCTCGTCGTCCACCAGCACGCGGTCGGAGTTGTAGAAGGCGTGGAAATCGCCCGCCAGGTCGCGCAGGTAGAAAGCGACCGCATGCGGCGCCAGTTCACCCGCCGCTGCCGCCAGCATGTCCGGGAAATCGGCCAGGCGCTGGCCCAGCGCGAGCGCCTGCGGGGTAGCGTCGGCGCCGGTCACGGGGGCCAGGTCGGTGCCGGCCAGGGCAGGCAGCTTGGCCTCCCAGTCCGCGCCGCCCCAGGATTCGAAGATCGAGCAGATGCGGGCATGGGCGTACTGCACGTAATACACCGGGTTCTCGTCGTTCTGCTTGAGGGCCAGGTCGACGTCGAAGATGAATTCCGTATCGGCCTTGCGCGACAGCAGGAAAAAGCGCACCGCGTCGCGCCCGCGAGTGAAGTGCTCGGGCCAGTCGGCCACGCCGGCTTCCAGGCAGCCGCGGATGGTCTCGCCGCCTTCCGCGCCGTTACTCCACTCGATCAGGTCGCGCACGGTCACGTAGGAACCGGCGCGCTTGGAGATCTTGACCTCCTCGCCGTTCTTCATGACGGTGACCATCTTGTGCAGGATGTAGTCGGGGTAGCCTTTGGGGATGCCGATGTCCAGCCCCTGCAGGCCGGCGCGCACGCGGGCGATGGTGCCGTGGTGGTCGCTGCCCTGCACGTTGATGACCTTGGCGAAGCCGCGCTCCCACTTGCTGGTGTGGTAGGCCACGTCCGGCACGAAGTAGGTATAGGTGCCGTCGGTCTTGCGCATGACGCGGTCCTTGTCGTCGCCTTCGTCGGTGGTGCGCAGCCACAGGGCGCCTTCGTTCTCGTAGGTCTTGCCCTTGGCCACCAGCGACTGCACCGTGGCCTCGACGCGGCCATCGCTGTACAGCGAGGACTCCAGGTAGTAGCGGTCGAACTTGACGCCGAAGGCGCGCAGGTCGATGTCCTGCTCGTTGCGCAGGTAGGCCACGGCAAACTTGCGGATCGACTCGATGTCTTCGACGTTGCCGGAGGCCGTCACGGCGTCGCCGTCGGAGGCGCGCACGGTCTTGCCGGCCAGGAAATCGGCAGCGATGTCGGCGATGTAGTCGCCGTTGTAGGCCGACTCCGGCCACGCGGCATCGCCCGGCTTGACGCCGCGGGCGCGCGCCTGCACCGATACGGCCAGGGTCTGGATCTGCACGCCGGCGTCGTTGTAGTAGAACTCGCGATGCACGGCAAAACCCTGCCAGTCCAGCAGGTTGGCCAGCGCGTCGCCCAGTGCCGCCTGGCGGCCGTGGCCGACGTGCAGCGGGCCGGTCGGGTTGGCGGAGACGAACTCGACCAGCACCTTGCCGTGCACGCCCTGCGCCTGGGCGCCGTAGCGGTTGCCCTGCTCCAGCACCGCGCGCAGCACATCGGCCTTGGCGGCCGGCGTCAGGCGCAGGTTGATAAAGCCGGGGCCGGCGATTTCCAGGCCGGCCACCAGCCCTGCGGTACGCGCGTCGGCCTTGACTGCATCGACGATCTGCTGGGCCAGCTCCCGCGGGTTGCGCTTGAGCGCGCGGGCAACCTGCATGGCGAGATTGCAGGCCAGGTCGCCGTGGGCGGCGACCTTCGGACGCTCGAAGACGGCGTCGGGCAGGGCGGCGTCGGCCGGGGCGATTGCGCGCACCGCGTCATTGAACGCAGCGGCAAGATTGGTGGTCTGAACTGGCAGCATGGATGTCGTGGCCCTGAGGCGGTTGTCTGGTGCCGTCGCGGCGGTTCTGCCGCGGCGGCACCGTCACGGGCGGCATGTGGAGGCCGCGCCGCGTGGCAGGCAATGAATTGCAGAACGCAGAATTTTATCAGGTGCTATGCTGACATCATGCAGCAAGCCCAAAACCGGCCGTTGCGAGCCCCCTGCCCGGTCCCGGGACAGGCCGCGCGGCCATGGTTTTCGCCCATGTATTTCGTCCATGTATTTCGCTGTACGCCAAGGAAAGGAAATATCATGCTGATCACCTTCAAATCCCACGCGTCGCAGGACCTCATCATGATGAGAGACCTTGCCGTGACGCTCCTGGGGATTATCGGCAAGCACCTGGGGGAGCGCGGGGTGATCACCACCGAGGAACTGCCACGCTGCATCCATATACTGGAAGCCGCTGTGACGGACGCCAAGAAGGTGCACCCTGCCGTATCGTCGGTTCACCCCGGCAAGAATGACGATGACAACGAGGAAGAGCCCCTGCACCTGGGCCAGCGCGCCTACCCCTTCCTCGACATGCTGCGCGCATCCCAGCGCGAGAACACCGAGGTGATGTGGGGCGTGTAGGCAGCGTGCCGAATCCCCCATAGATAGAAAGGTGGCCGGCGCCAGCCGGCTGCCTTGCCGGCCCCTTCCGCTCCCTCGCTTTTCGCTCCCTGCTTCTTGTCCCGCTTCTGGCTCGCTTCCGGCTCGCCTGGATTCCCCCCTGCCTGCTCGCACTTCCGGCAAAAAAATGCCCGGCCGATGTTTCTGGCCGGGCGTGCCGGATCAGCGAGGGGATCCGGAAGGGGAAATATCTGTGTTTCAGGGTGCGGCCAACGTGACCTGTACGGCGCATGCAGCACTGCCGGCAAGGGCTGGCGCCGTAGCGCTAGCCCTTGCCCAGCATGTCCGCGAGTTTGTCGGCGTGCCTCGGTCAGTCGCCGCGGGCGCGTCCGCTGGCCGCCAGCAGCAAGGCGACGAAAGCGCCGGCCGCCGCCGCGATGCCAAGCGCCTTCAATGGCGACTCCACCACGCGTTGCTGCACGCCATGCACGGCGTAGCCGACACGTTCGCGGGCACGGCTCTTGAGTTGGTCGGCCAGCGCGCGAGAGCGGTCGTGCAACCGGCGCCCGGCTTGCACTGCCTCGGACGAACCTTCGCGCCCCAGCACTTCCAAGGTTTGCTCGAGCTGGGCGATCAGTGCGCCGACCTCGCCGGCCACGGGCCCCGTGGCTTCGCGGGCGGCGCCACGCGTATCGCGTGCGGCATGCCGGATCTGTCGCACCGTGCTTTCGGCACGATCAGCCAGGTGATTCACTTCTTTTCGGATCCTCGGATTGTTGGTCAGCATTGGCTTACCTCCGTTTCGTCTGATGACGCGCTGTGACTGGGTTCGTGCTAACTGCCGGGGCGCGCTGCGTGGATCGAGCGCGGCGGCCCTGCCGACCGCCGCGCTCTCGCCTGGCACCTAGCGCCTGACCAGGCCGATCACAAACGTCACCAGCGCAACCACCAGGAAGATGAAGAACAGGATCTTGGCGATCTCGACCGCCCCTGCCGCGATGCCACCAAAGCCGAATACCGCGGCGATCAGGGCGATGACAAAAAATACGACTGCGTAGTGCAACATGGTGATGGCTCCCTAAGTGGATTGGGCTGCCGCGCCAGCAGGCGCGCGCTTGGCAAGTGACTGCGGCTGGCGACTAGCGATTGGCGATTGGGGATTGCGATTGGCTATTTCACCGCCTTGAACACGGTCACGCCCAGGACAAGGAACAGCACGAACAGCACCAGGAGGATGAAGAACAGGAGCTTGGCAATGCCGGCCGCACCGGCAGCAATCCCTGTGAACCCCAGCAAGCCGGCGACCACGGAAACCACTGCAAAAATCAGCGCCCATTTCAGCATTGGCGTTCTCCCTCGTTCTTCCCGAGCTGGCTTGACGCAGGGTGCGCAAGCTCATGGAACCATGGTAGAAAGCAGACCTCCGCCCGGACACCGCAGCCGCACCGATTCGCTTGTCAGCCAATTCCTACAGTCCAAGCGCCGGCGCGGCCTCGTAGGCAGCACCGGAGACACGGCGGGTTGACCGCAGACAGTCGATGTGCTTCCATCGTCGCAGACAAGGTGCAGGCCAGGCGCGGGAGACGCCGCGCCGGCCAGGCGCCCGACTTCGGGAAACGAACATGTTCAAGCAGTCACTGCTGCGCTCGACCTTGCGCTCGACCTTGCTTCTGGCGGGTGGCATTGTGCTTACCGTGGTGGTGCTGATCGCCTCCGAGGCGGGCAACATCCGCTTGCGCCAGGGCTATACGCAAGTCATCCAGTCGCAGCAGGTGCAGGGCCAGATCAACGCCCTGCTCGGCGAGCTGGTCACTGCCGAAGCCGGCCAGCGTGGCTTCCTGCTGACCGGCAAGGAAAGCTACCTCCAGCCGTACTACAAGGCCGTGCCGCGCATCAATGCGCTGATGAGCGCGCTGCGCAACCGCTACGCGGACGACCCCGAGGCACTCAAGCTGTTCACCGAGGCCTCCACCGCCGTCAGCCGCAAGCTCACCGAGATGGACCTGACACTGCTCTACGGCAAGCGCGACGTGGAAGTGGCGCTCGACCTGGTGCGCACGGACTTCGGCAAGCAGACGATGGACAACGCGCGGCGCGGGCTGGAAGCCTTGCTGCAACGCGAGGCCAAATCGGTGTCGCAAAGCCTGGAGTACGCCGACCGCGACCTTGCTCTGTCGCGCTACGGCATCGGCCTGCTGACCGCCATCAATATCGTGCTGCTGATTGTGGTGGGCTTGCAGCATTCGCGCCGCATGGCGGTATCGGAAGCCGCACGCAGCGAGCTAGAGGAGGAAAGTGCGCGCCTGGACAACATGGTGCGCTCGCGCACCCGCCAGCTATCGGCGCTGGCATCCCACCTGCAGCGCGTGACCGAGGACGAGAAGACGCGGCTGGCGCGCGAGCTGCACGACGAGCTGGGCGCCATCCTGACGGCCACCAAGCTCGATATGCACTGGGTGCGCCGCCGCGTCCAGGACACCCACCCGGATGTGGCGGAAAAGCTCACCCGCGTGATGCTGCATGTGGACCAGGGGATCCAGATCAAGCGGCGCCTGATCGAGGACCTGCGGCCCACCGTGCTGCTCAACCTGGGCCTGAAGGAAGCCATCGGCCAGCTGGTGGAGGAAGTGGCGGCGCGCAACCAGTGGGAGGCGGATGTGCAGCTGGCAGAGGCGGTGCCGCCGCTGCGCGACGACGCGGCCATCGCCCTATACCGCATCGTGCAGGAGTCGCTCACCAACGCCAGCAAGTACGCCGAAGCGCAGCGCGTGTCCATCCAGCTCGATTGCGCCGACGGCGTGCTCTCGCTGGCAATCAGCGACAACGGGCGCGGGCTGCCGGCGGATTTCGAATCGCAGCGCTCGGCGGGGCACCATGGCCTGCTGGGGATGGAGCAGCGCGTGGTCGCGCTGGGCGGCACGCTGGAGCTCCGGTCGGAACCTGGTGCCGGCGTCACCATCCAGGTGGTGGTGCCGCTCACCGATGCCATCGTGGCGCCGCCGCGCGACGATGAGGAGGAGCTCGACGGCATGGGCGACCCCGGCGAGCGGCCGCAGGACGCGCCCAGCGGCACGCCGCCGGCCAGCTAGCCGGCCAGCCAAGCAGTGAAAAATGGAAAAGGGGCTCCGCGGAGCCCCTTTTCCATTCCTCTTGCCCGGTTGCCATGCACACGGCACGGCGGCTGGCACCTTACATCTTCTGCTTGGTGCTCTCGGCGGCGCCTTGCACCTTCTCGCCGCCCTTCTCGATGTCCTTGCCGGCACCGGCCATCGTATTGCAACCGGTCACCAGGACCACACCTGCCAGGGCACATAGCGCCATCAGCTTTCTCATGATTCTCTCCTTGCTCTAGGTTGACGCGGCATGGCCGCGCTTGGAACGGCTGGTATTGCCGATACGGTCGATACGGTCGATCAGGTCGATCAGGTCGATATGGCTGATCTGGCTGATATGGATTCAGCCACCTGCCTGCGCGTACTCCTCGATCACCCGGAACACCTGCTCGAGCTCGAGCGACTTGTCAAAGAAATAATCCGCGCCGGCCTCGGCGCACTGCCGCCGGTATGTGGGCACCTGGGCATGATTGGTGTAAACGATGCGGATGCCCGACACCTCTTTCCTCTGCAAAGCACGCAGCACATTGATCCCGTTGCCCTGGCGCAACTGCAGGTCGACGATGACGACCTCGTACTTGCCCGCCTCATAGAGGCGCAGCGCTGCGCTTTCGGTATCCGCCCAATCCACGACTTCGATAAACGGAAACGCGTTCAGGTATTCAAGCAACATACCCCGCAATACCGCTGAGTCCTCGATTAGCAGGACCCGCAGCGCGCGATACGAGGGGGCCGCAGCTTGATCCAACATGGTTCCATGGTAGCAATGGGGTGTAGGGAGAGACCATCGGCGTCCGTCCTACAGCAGCGCCTGGCAAACGTGGCAGAGTGCCGTGGAATACGCTCTGCCTTTGCGGCGCCTACTCCACCAGACCGTTCTTGATCGCGTAGTAGGTCAGGTCGGCATTGGTCTTCATGCCCATCTTTTCCAGGATGCGCGAGCGATAAGTGCTGACCGTCTTGACGCTCAGGAACAACTCCTCGGCGATCACCGAGACCGACTGCCCGCGCGAGAGCTTGCAGAAGATCTGGAACTCGCGCTTGGACAAGGTCTGGTGCAGCGGCTGGTTGGTGGGCTTGTCAAGCCCGCCGATAAGCAGGTCCGCCACGTTGGCGCTGACGTAGCGCCGGCCCTGGGCCACGGTGCGGATGGCCTTGACGAGATCGTCGGGCGCGCTTTCCTTGGTCAGGTAGCCAGAAGCGCCCGCCCGGATCAGGTTGATGGCGTACTGGTCTTCCGGGTAGGTGGAGAGGATCAGCACCGGCAGGTCGGGATGGCGCTGGCGCAACAGCTTGAGCACGTCGATGCCGTTGCGGTCGGGCATCGAGATATCGAGCACCACCACATCGAACTCGAGCTCGCGCAGCCGTACCATGACTTCGTCGCCGCTGGCCGCCTCGCCCTCCACCCGAATATCGGGCTCGTCGGAAAGAAACTGCCGCAGACCGGCGCGCACGATCTGGTGGTCGTCGGCGATCAAAACGCGAATCATGATGTCTCCCTGGGCATGGATGCACCAGCGCTCAGGAGCGGCCGGGCTAGTCTAGTGCATTGTAGTGCTTACAAAACCGCCCGACTGTCGGCGCAAAATTGACAGGCTCCCAGCTGGCCGCGCCAATGAGAAAGGGACGGGGTGAACCCGTCCCTGTGTTCCAGCATGCCAGACTTGCCGCCTGGCCAGCCTTATTGGACCTTGGTCGCCGCGCCGGCATCAGCGGCCGCGCCAGTGTCGGTTGCCGCCTCGCCCTTCTTGGCCTTGGCGTGGCTCGTGTGCTTCTTGGCCTTGGCGGTCGACTTGCCGTGCGTGTCGGTGTCGGCGCCAGCCTTGGCGTCCATGCCCTTGTCGGCGCTGGCCGAAACGCCCAGGCCAGCGTTTGCACCCGCGCTGGCGGCTGCACCCTTGTCGGCGGGCGCGCTGATCGCGGGCGCCGCCATGGCGCCGTTGACGCCAGCCTTCGCATCAACGCCAGTTCCTTGTGCCATGGCCAGCGAGGAAGCGGCAGCGATCGAGAGTGCGGAAAGGGAGATCAGCAGTTTGTTCATGGAGAGGCTCCTAGCAGTTTGCGCCGCTGCGAAACATTCGCTGCGGTGTTCACTTGATGTGAGCCCTCAGTCTAGGGACGCAGTGCCGCGCGGTCTGTTAGGAGATGTAATGCCTTGTAAGGAGTAGTGAAGAACTTACAAAGGCACATGGATGCGCTTGAAGAGGCTTTTTCCTGCTTGCCCAATGGCTTGCGATGGCACAGCGGCGCAAAACGCCGCCGCGCCGGCACGCAAGCAGTTACAGGTTTGGCGCGAGCGCGCGCTCCAGCACGCTGCGTTCTTCGCCGCGGCGCGCCACCATATCGTCCAGCTGGTCCTCGCCGATCTTGCCGACCGAGAAATACGTCGACTCCGGATGCGCCAGGTAGAAGCCGCTCACCGATGCGGCCGGCGTCATCGCCAGCGAGTCGGTGATGCCCATGCCGATCTCGGCGGCGTTGAGGAACTCGAACATCGGCGCCTTGACCGTATGCTCCGGGCAGGCCGGATAGCCCGGCGCCGGACGGATGCCGCGATAGGTCTCGGCGATCAGTTGCTCGTTGGTCAGCACTTCGCCGGCGTCGTAGCCCCACAGATCGCGGCGCACGCGCTCGTGCAGGCATTCGGCAAAGGCTTCGGCCAGGCGGTCGGCCAGCGACTTCAGCATGATCGCGCTGTAGTCGTCATGGTCGGCCTCGAACTGGGCTTCCTTCTTGTCCACGCCGATGCCGGCGGTGACCGCGAACACGCCGATGTAGTCGGCGATGCCGCTGTCCTTGGGCGCGACGAAGTCGGCCAGGCAGCGGTTGGGGCGCATCACGCCATCGATCACCGGGCGCTCGCTTTGCTGGCGCAGGTTGTGCCAGGTCAGCGCGACCTTGCTGCGGGTCTCGTCGGTGTAGATCTCGATATCGTCGTGGTTGACGGCGTTGGCCGGCAGCAGGGCCAGCACACCGTTGGCCGTCAGCCAGCGGCCCTGGATCAGGCGCGACAACATGGCCTTGCCGTCCGAGAACACGCGGCGGGCGGATTCGCCGACGATCTCGTCGTTGAGGATGTCGGGGAATTTGCCGGCCAGGTCCCAGGTCTGGAAGAACGGGGCCCAGTCGATATAGTTGGCGAGCTCCGTCAGGTCGTAGTTGCGGAAGATGCGCCGGCCGATGAATTTCGGCCTGGGTGGCACGTAGGCGCGCCAGTCCACCGGCGTCTTGTTGGCGCGGGCCTTCGCCAGCGACACCATCGGCGTGGCCTTCTTGTTGGCGTGCTGGTGGCGGATGCGTTCGTAGTCGGTCTTCAGCTCGTCCAGGTACCTGGCCGCGCCGTCGTCGGACAACAGGCTGGACGCCACGCTGACCGAGCGCGAGGCGTCCGGCACGTAGACCACCGGGCCTTCGTAGTGCGGCGCGATCTTGACCGCGGTGTGCACGCGCGAGGTAGTGGCGCCGCCGATCAGCAGCGGGATCTTCTTGATGCGGAAGTAGTCGTCGCGCTGCATCTCGGAGGCGACGTAGGCCATTTCCTCGAGCGACGGCGTGATCAGCCCGGACAGGCCGACGATGTCCGCGCCCTCGACCTTGGCGCGCGCCAGGATCTCGTTGCACGGGACCATCACGCCCATGTTGACCACCTCGAAGTTATTGCACTGGAGCACCACCGAGACGATGTTCTTGCCGATGTCGTGCACGTCGCCCTTGACGGTGGCGATGACGATCTTGCCGCGTGCCTTGACGTCGCCGCCGGCCTCGGCCAGCAGGCGCTTTTCTTCCTCGATGTAGGGCAACAGGTGAGCCACGGCCTGCTTCATCACGCGAGCGCTCTTGACCACCTGCGGCAGGAACATCTTGCCGGCGCCGAACAGGTCGCCCACGATATTCATGCCATCCATCAGCGGGCCTTCGATCACCTCGATCGTGCGGCCGCCGCGCGCCTCCACCTGCTGGCGCACTTCCTCGGTGTCCTCCACGATGAAGGTGGTCAGGCCATGCACCAGCGCGTGCGACAAGCGGTCGGCCACCGGCACCGGGTTCTCCGGGGTGCCGCGCCACAGCAGGTTTTCTTCTTTCTTCGCGCCGCCGCCCTTGTAGCGGTCGGCGATCTCCAGCAGGCGGTCGGTGCTGTCCTCGCGGCGGTTGAGCACCACGTCTTCCACGCGCTCGCGCAGCTCGGCGTCGAGCTGGTCGTACACGCCGAGCTGGCCGGCGTTGACGATGCCCATGTCCATGCCCGCCTTGATGGCGTGGTACAGGAACACGGTGTGGATGGCCTCGCGCACCGCGTCGTTGCCACGGAACGAGAACGACACGTTGGACACGCCGCCGCTGACCTTGGCGTACGGCAGGTTCTGCTTGATCCAGGCGGTGGCTTCGATGAAGTCCACCGCGTAGTTGTTGTGCTCTTCGATGCCGGTCGCCACCGCGAAGATGTTCGGGTCGAAGATGATGTCTTCGGGCGGGAAGCCGACTTCATTGACCAGGATGTCGTAGCTGCGCTTGCAGATCTCGGTCTTGCGGGCAAAGGTGTCGGCCTGGCCCTGCTCGTCGAAGGCCATCACCACGGACGCAGCGCCGTAGCGGCGGATCAGTTCGGCGTGATGGCGGAACTGTTCCTCGCCTTCCTTGAGCGAGATCGAGTTGACCACGGGCTTGCCCTGCACGCACTTCAGGCCGGCCTCGATCACTTCCCACTTGGACGAGTCCAGCATGATGGGCACGCGCGCGATATCGGGCTCGGAGGCGATCAGGTTGAGGAACCTCACCATGGCCGCCTTGGAGTCCAGCATGGCTTCGTCCATGTTGATGTCGATGATCTGCGCGCCGTTCTCGACCTGCTGGCGGGCTACCACCAGCGCATCGTCGAACTGGCCGTTCAGGATCATGCGGGCGAAGGCCTTGGAGCCGGTGACGTTGGTGCGCTCGCCGACGTTGACGAAGAGCGTGTCTTCATCGATGGTGAAAGGCTCGAGGCCGGACAGGCGCATCGGACGCGGCGGCAGGGTATCGTTGGTCATGGCTTGATCTTGTTTCCGTGGGCTCGCGATGCGAATTCAGGCGGCGTCGCGGTACTGGCCGGGCCAGGCGCGCGGCTTCTTGCTGGCCACGCGCTCGGCGATGGCGGCGATGTGCTCGGGCGTGGTGCCGCAGCAGCCGCCCACCAGGTTCACCAGGCCGGACGCGGCGAACTCCTCCACCAGCGACGACGTGACCTCCGGGGTCTCGTCGAAGCCGGTATCGCTCATCGGGTTAGGCAGGCCAGCGTTCGGATAGCACGACACTGCCGCGTCGCAGATCTTGGCCAGCTCGGCAATGTAGGGGCGCATCAGCGTGGCGCCAAGCGCGCAGTTCAGGCCGAAGGTGATCGGGCGGGCGTGGCGCAGGCTGTTCCAGAAGGCTTCCACCGTCTGGCCGGAGAGAATGCGCCCGGAGGCGTCGGTGACCGTGCCGGAGATCATCACCGGCAGGCGCTCGCCGGTGTCTTCGAACAGTTGGTCGATGGCGAACAGCGCAGCCTTGGCATTGAGCGTATCGAAGATGGTTTCCACCAGGAACACGTCGGCACCACCTTCCAGCAAGCCCTTGCCCTGCTCGTAGTACGAATGGCGCAGCTCTTCGAAGGTCACGTTGCGCGCGCCCGGGTCGTTCACGTCCGGCGAGATGCTCGCGGTCTTGGGCGTGGGGCCGAAGGCGCCGGCCACAAAGCGCGGCTTGTCGGGCGTGCTGTATTTGTCGCAAGCCTCGCGCGCCAGCCGGGCGGCAACGACGTTCATCTCGTACGCCAGGTCCGCCATCTTGTAGTCTTCCTGGGCCACGCCCGTCGCACCAAATGTATTGGTCTCGATCAGGTCGGCGCCGGCGGCCAGGTATTGCTCGTGGATCTCGCTGATGACCTGCGGGCGGCTCAGCAGCAGCAGCTCGTTATTGCCCTTGACGTCGACATGGTGCCCGGCGAAGCGCTCGCCGCGGTAATCTGCCTCGGTCAGCTTGTAGCGCTGGATCATGGTGCCCATGGCGCCATCCAGGATCAGGATGCGCTCGCGCAGCAGGGCCGGCAGGTTGGCCGCCCGGGTGTAGGGACGCACGGGAGGAAGCGAGGCGGAACGTGGGGCGGCGCTCATGTGGGGCTCGACAGCAAGAGAAAAGACTGCGATTTTATCAGTTACATCAATGGTTTGCGGAATAACGGCGGCATCCGGGCGGTGCAGCCAACGGCGCTCGCGGGTTGCCGCGCGGCACCGCCCGGCCCTACACTGGGGCACATTCACCCTGATTCCCACCTTATTCCCATTAACGGAAAGCCTTGCCCATGCAACACCTCAGCCCCGGTGACGCGCAAACGCTCCTCAGCGAGTCGCCCGATGCGCTCTTCATCGATTGCCGCAGCGAAATGGAGTACCTCTTCGTCGGGCACCCCAAGGGGGCGCACAACGTGCCCTGGAACGATGGCCCCGACTGGGAGGTGAACCCGCATTTCGTGCAGTCGGTGAAAAAGCTCGCTGGCCAGGCATCGGCGCGCCCGGTGCTGCTGATCTGCCGCAGCGGCAACCGCTCGACGGCCGCCGCGCGGGCCCTGGAGGGTGCCGGGTTCTCTACCGTCTACAACGTGCTGCATGGCTTCGAGGGCGACCTCGACGCCGAGCGCCACCGCAATACGCTCAACGGCTGGCGCCATGCCGGGCTGCCCTGGGAACAGTATTAACAGTATTGAATGACCGGAAGCTGGCCGGGAACAGATCCTGAAAGCAAGATGCCTGAAAGCAAGAAGCCCGCGCGGTGCGCGGGCTTCTTGCTATTTCCTCTATGGCTTGGCTTGCCAGCCCGTCACGCGACGGAACGCTGGCAAAGGCAACCGCGGAGCCTAGTGCATCACTAGCGGGTGAATCATCACTGTATCGAACTTGCCAAGGAAATCATCCACCTCTTCCACCGACGGCTCGCTTTCGATCAGACGCGTCACGTCCGCGCGAAAGCTCTCGGCCATCTGGCCACCGAGGAAAATCTCGCGTTTCAGGTTCTTGTCCACGATTTCATAGCCGCCAGAGGCAAGAGGCGCATGCTCGACATCCGCACCAAACTCGACAATGCAGTAATTGTCGCTGTTGTAGATCATTTGCATGGCATACCTCCTGGCTGTCATGGGTCAAGCGGGGGGCGACTGATTATTTCGATAACCGGCACACTGGCCGGTTGCCCTCCGCGATTTCACCTCCAAGCTGAGGGTGTTTGCCGTGTTTTCAAGTTCTGCTTCGGCAAACCGCAGGTATTGAGCGTTCCCTCACTACATTGGGCAACGGCCATCCCAGCAAGTTCTTGAGTTTGGTGGGAAAGCCATCGCCCGCCGTTCTGCCTAGCTCTGCCTTGAGCGCCAAGGTTCGTCTCAGGGTACATCGCACTGCGCGCCGCAAGCCGCATTGCCAAGAAAAGCATCCAGCACGCCATGAAAGCGGTCCGCCTGCTCGATATGGGCAAGGTGCGCGGCGCGAGGCAGGATTTCGAGCCGGGCACCGGGAATGGCGGCGGCAATCTCGCGTGCCATCGCCGGCGGCGCCCCCAGGTCCTCCTCGCCGGCCACTACCAGAGTAGGACAATGAATCCGCGAAATCGCCCCGGCCAGGTCAAATGCCATGATGGCCTGGCTGGTGCCGACGTAGCCGTGCACGGGCGTGGCCAGCAGCATCTCGCGCACGCGGGCCACCTCCTGCGGATGCGCGCCGCCAAATGCCGCGCTGAACCAGCGCTGCATGGTGCTGTCGGCAACGCCCGCCATGCCGTGCGCTTCCACATGGCCGATGCGCTCATGCCACATCGGGTGGCCACCCAGCGGCGTGCGGTTGACGGTCGCGACCAGGGTCAGCGACAGCAAACGCTCGGGATGGCGCACGGCCGCGGTCTGGGCGATCATGCCGCCCACCGAGACCCCGACGAAATGCGCGGCCGGCACCTCCAGCACATCCATCAGGCAGGCCACATCGTCGGCCAGGCGGATCATCGAGTAGGCGCCGATCGGCGCATCGCTCTGGCCGTGCCCGCGCAGGTCGTAGCGCAGCACGCGATAGCGTGGCGCCAGGTGGCGCGCCGTGGCATCCCACAAGGTGTGATTGGCGCCCAGCGCATGCGCCAGGACTACCCAGGGGCCGTCGCCCCCGTCGATGCGCACGTGCAGGCTGATATCACCCACGCGCACGCGGCGGGTCTCGGATGGTGGCAGGGTGGCGCTCATGACGGGTCTCCGGTTGTTGGTGAAAACACGGTGAACCACAGCGGCGGCCGATGCCGCGGCTTGCGGACGGCTTGCGGACGGGCCTGGCTTGCGGACGGGCCTAAGCCGGACTTGAGACGGCCTGAAGACGGCTTGCAGGCTCAGCGCAGCGGTTCGCTGTCGCGATAAACGAGCTCGATCTGCGTGCCGTCGGGCTCCGTCTGCTGCAGCTTCACTGGCATCCACTGCAGCGACTGCGCCAGCCACACTTCCACGCGCCGGCGATCATTGGCATGGCGCGGCAGCCGCACGAAATGCTTGGCCCGCACCGCGCCATGGCCGGTATCCACGTCCTCTTCCCCCACATACTGCACCTGCATGGGCTCCAGGTCACGCGTATCCGCCACCTCGAAGGTTTCCGTCACGCCCGGCGTGGCGTAGCGCTGCGGATTGCCCCGCACCAGCCCCACCAGTTGCAGGAACACGCTGAAACGGTCCTGGCCCGCGGCCGGCAACGGCTCCTGCTTGCCGCGCCCCTCGAAGACGAGCGTGCCGGAAGCGCGATCAAAGCGAGCCGCCTCGACGCGGTTGCGGCGGCTCTCCTCATAGCGCTCGGGCGCGAGGCCGCGCTCGTTGAGCGCGCCGGTGCTGTGAAAGGCGAAGCGGAACCACAACACCCGTGTCTCCACTGCGAGCTGGTAGTGCGCGCCATCTTGCTGCCAGCGGATCAGGCCATCCGGGTTCTGCACGCCATTGACGAAGCTGGCGTAGTGCAGCAGCGTGGAGGGGGGCGCCGAGTAGCGGACGTTGTCAGGGGGCGCCGCGGCCTGCGCGGCCGCCGGCGCGGACGCGGGCGCCGCACTGCTCCCGGCGCCGCCAGCGGCGCTCGCCATGGCAGGACCGGCGCCAGGCGTGGCAAGCAGCGCTGGCGCCTCAGGGGCGGCGGGTGCTTCAACCGGGGGCGGTGGTGTGGGCACGGGCTCGGTGCGCGCCGCCGGGGGCCGCTTTGGCATGGCCGGTGCCGGGCGTGGCGGCGCTACGGGTGCCGGTGGCGCCGGCGGTGGCAGCAGGATGGCTTCGAGCGGCGGCGGCGCGGTCGGGTCCCGCGGCAGCCCGGGCATATGCAGCAGGCCCAGCACTGCCAGCAGGTGGGCGGCCAGCACCAGCGCAAGCGCAACCGCCCAGCGCAGGCGGCGCGAGGCAGGCTTACGGGGAAGGGCCGTTCGGCCCGCTCGTCGGGCTGCCACCAAGATAACCAAGCTCCGAAGAAATCTGCCGTGCAATATCGCGTACATGACGGTCAACCGCACCGCCCCATTCTGCATCGAATACGCTCTGCGCGCCCAGCACGATCAGCGCCATCGCCACGTGGCCGTTGGCGTCGAACACCGGCATCGAAAACGCATTGATGCCCGGCAGCACGCCACCTTTGACGCGCGCCGCGCCATGGGCGCGAACGTCGTCGCAGACCACGTCATAGTCGGCCAGTGAGCGCGGCAGGTCCGGAATATCGTCATGGCCGCGCTCCGCCAGTTCCCGTTCGACCAGCGGCCGCGTCTGTTGTTTCGGCAGGTAGGCGCCGTACAGCCTGCCGGTGGCGGAGTTGAGCATAGGCATCACGTCGCCCAGGCGCAGGCTGACCGTGACCGGGTGGCTGGATTCCTCCCAGTGCACGAT
Source organism: Cupriavidus sp. PET2-C1 (assembly GCF_054515855.1). Classification (NCBI taxonomy): domain Bacteria; kingdom Pseudomonadati; phylum Pseudomonadota; class Betaproteobacteria; order Burkholderiales; family Burkholderiaceae; genus Cupriavidus; species Cupriavidus sp. PET2-C1. The sequence continues at coordinate 209,972 of NZ_CM137259.1, read as the reverse complement.
GGTCGGGCCGTGGTTGCCCCAGACGGCAATGCCGATGGTCTGGTCCATCTCGTCGCGCAATTGCGACAGGATCGGGCGGGCCTTCTTGACCGGATCTAGCCGATTGAGGCCGGCGAGGCCCAGTTGCAGCGCGAACGGCCCGAGATCGTAGCGCCCGCCAACCGGGTCCTGCATCACCACGCCGAGCCGCTGGAAGCTGACCAGGTAGCGATGTGCCTTGGCCGGATTCATGTCGGCGGCGGCGGCGAGGTCGCGCAGCATCATGGCGCGCGGCGATGCTGCCAGCGCCTGCAGCAGCTTGAAGCCAACCTCGATCGACTGGATGCCGGAGCGCAGCTTGGAATCGTCTTCTTCAAGTTCGGTCATGCGGCAACGGGGGCAAGAAATTTAGAAAGATATGCATGAATCACACATACCGGCTACGCGCATGCAAAGCAATGATGCAGCCCTGCCCATGAATTTACTATAGCGAAATCGATTTACCAATTTTTAAACCGTCGGTAGACTTTGAGCGCACATTTACAGGTCGGGGCGAATCGATATCTTCGGCACCGGCCAATACCGGCGCGGGCATGCCGCCATGCAATCCAGATGGCGCGGCGCCGCCGCTTTCTACAGGAGACGAAGATGACCCGCCTTTCCCCCTTCGGCCAACGCCCCGCGCGGCAAGCATGGCGCGCCTGCGCCGCACCGCTGCTAGCCGCGCTGACGCTGGGCGCCGCCGCGTTCCAGCCCGCCTGCGCCGCCGACAACTGGCCCACCCAGCCGATCCGCTGGGTCGTGCCCTATCCGGCGGGAGGCGGCACCGACGTAGTAGCGCGCACGCTGGGCCAGGCCATCACGCCGGCGCTAGGCCAGCAGGTGGTGATCGACAACCGTCCAGGCGCGGCCACCATCGTCGGCGCCGACGCGGTAGCGCACAGCAAGCCCGATGGCTACACGCTGCTGACCGCCGATACCGCCACCCTGGCGGCCAATCCGTCGCTGTACAAGAAGCTGCCCTACAACGCCGACAAGGACTTCGTGCATGTCGGGATGGTGGCGCGCTTTCCGCTGATCCTGGTGGCAACGCCAAACTTCCCGGCGCGCACGCTCAAGGAAGCCATCGAATACGTGCAGAAGAACCCTGGCAAGGTGAATTTCGCCTCGCCGGGCGCGGGCAGCCCGCACCACCTGGCCATGGAGCTGTTCATGGACCAGACCAAGACCAGGATGACCCACGTGCCCTACAAGGGCGCCGCGCCGGCGGTGCAGGACCTGCTCGCCGGCCAGGTCGAACTGATGTTCCTTGACCTCGCCTCCGGCCAGCAGAACGTGGCGGCCGGGAAGGTGCGCGCGCTGGGCGTGGCCACGCCCAAGCGCTTGATGGCGCTGCCCACGGTGCCGACGGTGGCCGAAGCCGGCGTGCCCGGCTTCGAAGCCTATGCCTGGCAAGGCGTGGTGGTGCCGGCCGGCACCCCCAAGCCGGTGGTGACCCGCCTGAACGCCGAGCTGGTGAAGGCGCTCAAGAGCGCCGATGTGCAGAAGCGCTTCGAAGGCATCGGCGTGGAACCGGTCTCCAGCACGCCCGAGGAATTCGCGCAGTACGCGCATGCCGAAGCCGAGCGCTGGGGCAAGCTGATCAAGGCCAAGGGCATCACGGTAGACTAGCGGGCTGCATTTTTTGCTTTTTCCGCTTTTTTTCCCGCTTGATCTGCTTTTTTCCTAACGCACCGCATACATGAAACTCGCCACCCTCAAGGACGGCTCGCGCGACGGCCAGCTCGTGGTTGTCTCGCGCGACCTGAAGACCGCCCACTACGTCAACGATGTCGCCGGCAAGCTCCAGACCGTGCTGGATGACTGGAACTTCTACGCGCCGCAGCTGCAGGACGTCTACGATGCCCTGAACGCGGGCCGCGCGCGCCACCCCTTCGCCTTCGACCCGAGGGCATGCATGGCGCCGCTGCCGCGCGCCTACCAGTGGGCAGACGGCTCCGCCTACGTCAACCACGTGGAACTGGTGCGCCGCGCGCGCGGCGCCGAGATGCCGCCGGAGTTCTGGACCGATCCGCTCATGTACCAGGGCGGCTCCGACGACATGATCGGCCCGCATGACGATATCGTGTGCGCCAGCGAAGCCTTTGGCATCGACTTCGAGGCCGAGGTCGCCGTCATCACCGGCGACGTGAAGATGGGCGCCAAGCCCGAGCAGGCCGCCGACGCCATCCGGCTGATCATGCTGGCCAACGATGTGTCTCTGCGCAACCTGATTCCCGCCGAGCTGGGCAAGGGCTTCGGCTTCTTCCAGAGCAAGCCGGCTACCGCCTTCTCGCCGGTGGCGGTCACGCCCGACGAACTGGGTGAAGCCTGGCGCGAGCGCCGCGTGCACCTGCCGATGACCGTCCACTGGAACAGCAAGAAGGTGGGCGCGCCCGACTGCGGCACCGACATGGTGTTCGATTTCGGCCAGCTCATCGCCCATATCTGCAAGACGCGCAATGTGCGCGCCGGCAGCATCGTCGGCTCCGGCACGATCTCCAACGTCGACCGCAGCAAGGGCTACTGCTGCATCGCCGAGAAGCGCATGCTGGAGATCATCGACGGCGGCCAGCCGGTCACCGGCTTCATGAAGTTCGGCGACGCGGTCAAGATCGAGATGTTCGACGCGCAAGGCCGCTCGGTGTTCGGCGCGATCGACCAGCTGGTGTCGGCGAAGAGCTGAGGCTGAGGCTGAAGGGAGCGCCGCGGGCCACGCCGCTTGCCGCTGGCCGCGCGGCGATGGGAGTGCTTATAATTGACCGACCGAACGGTTGGCTAATTGCCGTCGACTGCGCCAGGCAGCCACCGGCGGCGACCCGGGCCGTTTTTCGCGGCCCGGCCCCCACGCGTCACCAAGGAATGGCCCCGCCATCGTTGCCCCATGACCGCAATCCCTCCGCAAGCGCCTACGCCGTCGTCCACCCCGTTAGCGTCCGGCACCGACAACGTTGACAACGCGCCGTTGTCGCCACGCTACGACCGCTACCAGGCACTGACCCTGCGCCGGCATGGCCCCATCCTCGAAATCGTGATGGGCGCGCAACAGTCCGCCAACCGCAAGCTGGCCACAGCCGATGCCAATATGCATCGCGAGCTGGCCGAAATCTGGCGCGATGTGTCGGCCGATCCGGACGTGCGCGTGGCGCTGATCCGCGGCGAAGGCAAAGGCTTCTCGGCCGGCGGCGACCTCTCGCTGGTGGAAGACATGGCCAACGATTTCGCCACCCGCACCCGCGTGTGGCACGAGGCCCGGGACCTGGTCTACAACGTGATCAATTGCGACAAGCCGATCGTGTCGGCCATGCACGGCCCGGCGGTCGGCGCGGGGCTGGTGGCTGGCCTGCTGGCCGATATCTCGATCGCGGCCAGGACCGCGCGCATTGTCGATGGCCATACACGCCTGGGCGTGGCAGCGGGCGACCATGCCGCAATCGTGTGGCCCCTGCTGTGCGGGATGGCCAAGGCCAAGTACTATCTGATGCTGTGCGAGTCGGTGAGCGGCGAAGAGGCCGAGCGCATCGGGCTGGTGTCGCTGACCGTGGACGAAGAGGAACTGGTCGAGCGCGCCTTCGACGTGGCGCGCCGGCTGGCCGCCGGGTCGCAGACGGCGATCCGCTGGACCAAGTACGCGCTGAATAACTGGCTGCGCATGGCGGGCCCCTCGTTCGATGCCTCGCTGGCGCTGGAATTCATGGGCTTTGCCGGCCCCGATGTGCAGGAAGGCGTAGCCAGCCTGCGGCAAAAGCGGCCGCCGCAGTTCGAGTAACGCAGGTAGTTCCGATCAATGCAGTTCCGCAGCCGGCGCCGCCGGCTGCCGACCCCCGGAGGCGAGACCATGTTCGGCCAGATTCCAGATTTCACCAACGGCTTCGAGTTCCTCCGCAAGATGTGGGGCAGTGCCGCCGGCATGCCGGGCGGGCTGATGCCTGGCCTGCAGGCCATGACCCCACCGATGAACCTGGAAGACGTCGACAAGCGCATCCACGACCTCAAGGCCGTGGAAGGCTGGCTGCAGCTCAACACCAACCTGCTGCGCACCACCATCCAGGGCCTGGAAGTGCAGCGCGCCACGCTGGTGGCGCTGCAGACCATCGGCAACGCGCTCTCGCCGGAGGCGATGCAAAGCGCGATGGAAAACGTGGCGCGCACGGCCAACTCGCCCAGCGCGGCGCCCTACCAGCACCCCGCCGAGCCCCCCGCGGCAAGGCGCGTCTGGCCCGAGCCCACGGTCGAGGAAAACGAGGACGAGGAAGACAACGGCCCCGATGCGCCCGAAGCTGGCCAGGCGCAAGAGCCGGCCGCAGCATCCGGCCACGCTGCCGGCCCGGGTGAGGCCACCCCGCCGGATGCCAGCCTGTGGTGGGATGTGCTGCAGCAGCAGTTCAACCAGATCGCCAGCAGCGCCGCCACCGCCAGCATGTCGCCGTTTGGAAATCTCGGCAACCTGGGCGCCTTTGGCATGCCCGGCATGCCCGGCGCTGCCGCGCCGGAAGCCGCGCCCGCGCCCGCTCCCGCCGCCAAGCCCGAAGGCAAGGCGCCGGCCAGCAAGGCCAGGCCGGCCCACAAGCCAGCCAGCAAGGCAGCCGGCACCAAGGCCGGGGCCAAGCCGGCCGCCAAACCCGCGCCCAAGGCAACACGCCCGGCTGGCAAGAAATCCGCGGCGGCCAAGCCCGCCGAGCAGGAAGGCAGCGCCAACGGCTCGACCGGTACTTCCGGCGAGCCGTCCTGAGCCTGAACCGTACCTGAGCCGCGCGACGCCAGGGGAACCCCGTGATCCAACTTCGGAGCCGACGCCTGCAGTGAAGACCACCTCGCTGATCATGATGGGCGGCGGCGCCCGCGCCGCCTACCAGGCCGGTGTGTTGCGCGGCCTCGCACGCATAGCCGCGCAGCACGGCCGCGATCGTGGCCGCATTCCCTTCGACATCATTTGCGGCACGTCGGCCGGCGCCATCAACGGCGCCGGCATGGCGATCAACGCGGCCAACTTCCGCGCCGCGGCCGATAGCCTGGCCGCGCTGTGGGGCGGCATCCATGCCGAGGATGTCTACCGCACCGGCATCGTCGGCGTGGGTGCATCCGGCGCGCGGTGGCTCTCCGCGCTGGCCTTCGGCTGGGCCATCCGGCGCGCGCCGCGGGCGCTGTTCGACAACGCGCCGCTGGGCAGCCTGCTCAGCGAGCTGTTCGACTCCGAGCGGGTGCAGGCCAGCCTGGACGCCGGCGACCTCCAGGCCTTTGCCGTGACGGCGCTGTCCTATAGCACCGGGCGCCACGTCACCTTCTACCAGTCACACCGCCGCATCCATCCGTGGCGCCGCAGCCAGCGGCTGGCCGTGGAAGCCAAGATCGGCGTGGACCACCTCCTGGCATCGTCCTCCATCCCCTTCCTGTTCCCCGCGCTGCCGCTGGAGCTTGAAGGCCACCATGAGTGGTTCGGCGACGGCACCATGCGCCAGATGTCGCCCTTGTCGCCGGCCATCCACCTGGGCGCATCTCGCATCCTGGCCATCGGCGCGGCCTCGCGCCAGCGTCCCGGCTGGTTCGACACCGTGCCGGCCGGCGGCTACCCGTCGCTGGCGCAGGTAGGGGGCCAGGCCCTGGCCAGCATCTTCCTCGATGGCCTCAGCGCTGACCTGGAACGGCTGCAGCACATCAACAACCTGCTCTCGCGCATGCCGGAAATCGCCAACGACAGCGAAGGCTGGCGCCCGGTGCAAGTGATGACGATCTCGCCCAGCGAGCCCATCGAATCCATTGCCGCGACGCATGTGCAACAACTGCCCCGCACCGTGCGCGCCCTGCTGGCGCCGTTGGGCGGCACCGAAGCGCGCGGCGCGGCCTTTGCCAGCTACCTGCTGTTCGAGCCCGAGTTCACCCAGGCCCTGATCGACCTGGGCGAGAAAGACGCCCTGGCGCAACAGCACGAACTCGCGGCGTTCCTCTATGACGTCATCCCGCCCGATTATGGCGACGACACGAACGCAACGCCGGCACGGACGGTTACACTTGATGTCGAACCACCCGCCGGTGTGGCGGCCTGACTTATGGTGACAACAGGTTTTCCGCATCGCCTGACCTCGTGCGGAGCAATGCATACCGCTCTTTTTCGCACCAGCAAAAGCAAGGAAAGGCGCGATATTCGCCCATAAATTGGGCATCGTGCAGGTTCAGCCGCAAACACCCCCTTCCTTTGCGCTTAAAAAGGGCATTGGGAATAATTCGCATCTGGTAGAATCTGCCCGTAATTTCAAAGGCTTACCATGCTCTACCCCGAACTGTTCAAATCGCTGGAAGCGGTACGTTGGCACATGGACAAGGACATCCCCTGGGATTCCTTCGACCCGAGCTTGCTCACTGACGACCAGGCCAAGACGATCCGCATGAATGCCATCACGGAATGGTCGGCCCTGCCCGCCACCGAGATGTTCCTGCGCGACAACCGCCACGATTCCGACTTTTCGGCCTTCATGAGCATCTGGTTCTTTGAAGAGCAGAAGCATTCGCTGGTGTTGATGGAATACCTGCGCCGCTTCCGCCCGGACCTGGTGCCGACCGAAGAAGAGCTGCACGCCGTGCGCTTCGAGTTCGACCCGGCCCCGCCGCTGGAAACCCTGATGCTGCATTTCTGCGGCGAGATCCGCCTCAACCACTGGTACCGCCGTGCCGCCGAATGGCACACCGAGCCGGTGATCAAGCAGATCTACCGCACCCTGTCGCAGGATGAAGCCCGCCACGGCGGCGCCTACCTGCGCTACATGAAGAAATACCTGAACCAGTTCGGCGACAGCGCCCGCTCGGCCTTCGCCAAGATCGGCGTGCTGATGGCCTCCGCCCGCCGCACGGAAAAGCCGCTTCACCCGACCAACCTGCACGTCAACAAGGCGTTGTTCCCCAACGACACTATCCAGTCGCGCCTGCCGGACCCGGACTGGCTCGAGCACTGGCTCGACGAGCAGATCCGCTTCGACGAAGGTTGGGAGAAGAAGGTGATCGAGCGGATCCTGCACAATATGTCGCTGCTGTTCGAGCGCACTTTCGAGACCGTGCAGGATTTGAACCGGTATCGGAAGGAATTGAATGTGCGGTTGCAGGCGGCGGGTGGTGCGCAGCCGGCGCAGGCATAAAGTTGGTTTTTGGCTGGGGGTGTAGTTTTGGCGCCTTCGGCGGGACGGGCCCCATCGGATGATGGGGTTTTGTTTTTTTGGGGGTGTTGGGTTGTGGTTGGTTGTGGTTGCAACTGCAAACTGCAACAGCAACGGCTTAACGTCAAAGTCAAAAGCAACTGCAGTTTCACCTCCCCTGCGGGGCGGCGACCTACTTTTTTGTCTTGCCAAAAAAGTAGGCAAAAAAGGCGCGCCGGATGGGGCGACTACCCCTCGGGATTCGACGAAAAGAGCGGCCGGGACCCAAACTCGCATCGCCTTAAGGCGATACTCAGACATGGGTCCCTCTTTTCCGCTCTTTTCGTGAAATCCCGAGGCGCCCCATACGGCCTTGGCACACCTTCACGGCTCGCTTCGCATCGCGCACGGGTGTTGCCCGCCTGGGGGCGGGAAACACGGCTTACCACAGTGGGATCAAATTTCGATTCGGTGTAGCCGTGATTGCCGCCCCCAGGCGGCAATCACCCACCCGCGATGCGCAGCGAGCCGTCTGGGTTTTCATCTCCCGTTATGGGGCGCCTCGTCGGAAGGCAAAAGGAGCGGAAACGAGGAGGCCATGTTTGAGCATCGCCTTAAGGCGATGCGAGTTTGGCCTCCGGCCGCTCTTTTTGCCTGCCGACGAGGAGGCTTTCGCCCCATCCGGGTCGCTTCTTTGCCTACTTTCTTGGCGAGACAAGAAAGTAGGTCGCCGCCCCGCAGGGGTGGTGAAACTGCCTTTGACTTTCAGCTTTTGTCTTTGACGTTAAGCCGTTGAAGTTAAGCAGTTGACATTGAAGTTGCGCCCTCACCCGAAGACAATCGCAGAACCCACCGGCTACCCCAACACCTCCATCATGCCCCCCCCATCCTTCGAATCCAAACTAGTCCCCCCCGACAACCCAGCCGCGCTAGCAGAAAAACTAGCCACCCTCCCCCGCCCCCTGGTCTTCACTAACGGCGTCTTCGACATCCTCCACCGCGGCCACGCCACCTACCTGGCGCAAGCCAAGGCCCTGGGAGCCAGCCTGGTAGTCGGCGTCAACAGCGACGCATCAGTGCGCATGCTCGGCAAGGGCGACGACCGTCCCCTGAACCACGAATCGGATCGCATGGCGCTGATCGCGGCGCTGGCGTCGGTGGATCTGGTAGTGATGTTCCGCGAGAAAACGCCGGTCGAGCTGATCCGGCTGGTGCGCCCGGACATCTATGTCAAGGGCGGCGACTACGACATCGATACGCTGGAAGAAACCCGCCTGGTGCGCAGCTGGGGCGGCCAGGCGCATGCGATCGCGTTCCTGCACGACCGCTCCACCACCAAGCTGCTGTCCAAGGTACGCCAGGGCAGCTGAGCGAAGCAGCAAGCGCTGACGCGCGGCTCAGGTGCAGGTCAGCAAGTCCTGCGCGCCATAGCGCTGGCGCATCTCGTCCAGCCGCGTGCGCAGTGCCGCGTCGGCGTTGCGCACGCGCAGCCACTGGCGCGTCAGCGGATGCGGCGTATCGGTCAGCACCGCGGTGCGCACGCCGTGCTCGCGCAGGTTGTCGAGGAAATGCTCGGCATGCTCGCGCTCCTGGAACAAGCCCAGCGACACCGTATAGGTTTCCGGCGAGCCGGCGTTGACCACCGATACATCGGTGATATTGCGCCGGCGCAACTCGCCGAGCTTGCGCTGCAGGTTCTCGCGCGAGGCCTGCGGCGGCAGGTGGACCCACCAGCGCGCCTGCTCCTGCCGCTCGAACTGTTCCACGCGCCAGGCGCCGGGCGGGGCGCTGGCCAGCTCATCGGCCACCTTGCGCACCAGTTCCCCGTTGAAGCCACCAATCTCTACGCAAGCCATGGCTGGTGCGGCGGCTTGGGAAGTGGCTGCGGTTGTGGTTGTGGTTGCGGTTGTGGCTGCCGCGGTGGCGGGCCCGGATGCCGCCCGCTTGCCGCTCGGCTGCGGCATCTGGCGGAAGCGTTCGGCGCGCGCCTGCTGGGCAGCGCGTTCGGGCTCGCGCGCGCTTTCCAGCCAGCCGGCCAGCGGCTGTGGGCCGAACGCGCCCAGCACGGCGGCCAGCAGCAACGCATTGACCAGGACCAGCAGGATTAGGAGGCTTCGTTGGAGCATTGGGGGCGATGCTGGGGTGGAGCGACGGGTGAATAAGGCGATGTGGCCTGATGCGGGTTCAGCCCGCTGTGCCGACCGGGCTTTGCGAGGCCATCACATGCAGGCCGAGCAACACGAGATTATCGTGCATCTCGAACGGCATGGAGAGCGCGTTGGCCAACACATGGCGGGCGCCGCCGGAGAGCAGGCAGCGCACCGGCCCGCGCTCGCTCAGCGCGCGCCAGGTGCGCTCCACGGCACCGGCTTGGGCCGCCAGGCAGCCGGCGGCGATGGCGTCGCGGGTGTTGTCGGCCCAGGGCGTGGCCAGCCCGGCATCGCTCACGTCCAGGGACGGCAATTGCGCCGTGTTGCGCGCCAGCGCGCCCAGCATCAGGTCCAGGCCAGGCAGGATCAGGCCACCTTCGAAACGGTGCTGCGCGCTCACCACGTCGAGCGTGGTGGCGGTGCCGGCGGTGACGATCAGCAAAGCGCCTTCGGGGCGGTAGCAGCGCGCGCCGATGCTGCCGATCCAGCGGTCGACGCCGAGCTGCGTGGGCTCGCGGTAGCCGTTGACGAGGCCGCCGAAGCGCGGGCCCGAGCGTACCCAGTTCACACCGATGCCAGGGCCGAACACGGTGTCGAGCGTGGCTTGCAGGCTCGCCGCGATGGCCGGGCCGGCCACGTTGCTGACCCACACCAGCGGCTGCGCGCCGCCGGCGCCGGCCGCGCGCAGCGATGCCCATTGCGCCACCAGCGTGGCCAGTTCGCCATGGGCCACCGCGCCGCCGTGCGGCCAGGGCGTGGGCAATGCAGCCTCGTGCAGCACGGCGCCAGACCAGGCCTCGTCGCACCAGGCCCATTTCAAGCGGGTGTTGCCGATATCGATCAGCAGTTGCGGAACACGCGGCATGCCGGCGCTGGCGCCGCTCATGCGTGCGCCCCTTTATCCGCCGCCTTATCCGCCGCCTTATCCGCCGCGTTGTCCGCAGGACGCAGCGACACTTCGCCGCTGGCAATACGCTCCAGGCCCGAGGGCGTTTCCAGCAGCAGGTGGCCGTCGCCGTCAACACCGCGCGCCAGGCCTTCGGCCTGCACGCGGCCGTCGTGCAGCAAGCGCACTGGCTGGTCGCGATAGGCGTCGAGCGCGGACCAGCGGGGCGCCATCGGCGCAAAGCCCTGCGCCAGGAAATCCTCGCGCATCACCGCGAGCCGGTTCAGCACCGCAGCCAGCAGCACGGTGGGATCGCAGCCCGGCAGGAATTCGGTCACGCCGGCCAGGCTGCGCCCGAGCGCGGCTTCCATCTGCGCATCGCGCACCAGGTTCAGGCCAATGCCGACCACGGCCCAGACCCGCTGTGGCCCCGCCGGCACCGACTCGATCAGGATGCCAGCCAGCTTGCGGCCGTCGATCTGCAGGTCGTTAGGCCATTTCAGGCCAACGGCGGCGCCCAGACGCGCGTCGCAGTCGCCCAGCGCCTCGGCCAGCGCCAGCCCTACCGCCAGGCTCAGCCCGCTCAGCTGCGAGGGCGCTAGCGGCAAGGGCAGCGCCACCGAGAACGTCAGCCCGGCCTGGCCTTGCCAGGGACGCCCCTGGCGGCCCCGCCCGGCGGTCTGCCGGTAGGCCAGGCGCAACGTGGCGGACTCGGCCCATGGCGCGCTGCGGCAGGCCAGCGTCAGGTCGGCGTTGGTGGAGCCGGTCTCGTCGACCACGCCGAGGGCCCAGCCGCGCGCGGGGCCGGTGAGCGCGGCGCGCAGGCGGTCGGGGTCGATGCGCCAGGCTTGCGCGGGAGCGGCGGCCGTAGGGGTCGGGTCTGGCGTGGGCAAGGATTGGTCAGCGGACATGCGTTTCGACGATGGACAACACAATGGGCACAAGCAGCTACGCATTGTAGCCGTGCGAATCCACGGCCGAGGCGCTGCGCGCGCCCGCTGACGCTGCGGGTGGCATAGAATCGGGACTTGCCCATCACTTCTCCCCCTCCTTTGGAAAGCCCTACCACGCCAGCCATAGAAGTGACGCGCGCGGACGGAGCGCAAACCGTGCAACTGCGCGGCGACTGGACAGCGCTTGCGCTCTCCGATTGCCACCGCGCCCGCGCGCTGCGCAACGAGTTGCACACGATCGCCGCGGACGCGCACTGGTCGCTGGCAAGCCTCGCCCGGCTCGATCACATCGGCGCACAGCTGATGTGGCAGGCCTGGGGCGGCAAGCTGCCCGAGAAGCTGGACGCCAACGAGGCCCAGCGCCGCGTCTTTACCCGCATCGCCGGGCTGCGCCGCGAGAACTGGAAGAAACATATCGTGGACCGGTTCAATCCGGTGACCCTGTTCGGTGCCTCGATCCTGTCGATGTTCTCGCAGCTCGGCAATGGCGTAACCATGCTGGGCCAACTGGCCTTCGACCTGCTGCGCCTGGCGCGCGCGCCGCAGCGCGGCCCCTGGCGCGAGATCTCCGCCAATATCTACAACGTCGGCTACAAGGCCCTCGGCATCACCGCGCTGGTCGGCTTTTTGATCGGCATCGTGTTGTCGTACTTGTCGGCCAACCAGCTGCGCACTTTTGGCGCGAGCATCTTTATCGTCAACATCCTCGGCATGGCGGTGATCCGCGAGCTGGGCCCGGTGCTGGCGGCCATCCTGATTGCCGGGCGCTCGGGCTCGGCAATCACCGCGCAGATCGGCGTGATGCGGGTCACCGAGGAGCTCGATGCGATGCGCGTGATGGGCATCTCGCACGGCTTCCGGCTGATCATGCCGCGCGTGATCGCGCTGGCCATCGCCATGCCGCTGCTGGTGGCGTGGACCGACGTGCTGGCGCTGGCCGGCGGCATGCTGGCCGCGCACTTCCAGCTGGATATCAGCGTGGCCTTCTTCCTGCGCGCGCTGCCCGATGCGGTGCCGGTGGCCAACCTGTGGATGGGCCTGGGCAAGGGCGTGGTGTTCGGCATCCTGATCGCGCTCACCGCCTGCCATTTCGGCTTGCGCATCGAGCCCAACACACGCAGCCTGGGCGAAGGCACCACCGCCTCGGTGGTGACCTCGATCACCGTTGTGATCGTGGCCGATGCCATCTTCGCCATCCTGTTCAAGGACATCGGTTTATGACTACCACCACGGCCGCCACCGCAACGCCGCCTTCGGGCACCGTGCAGCACGCCCCGCGCACCACCGTGATCGAGGTACGCGACCTGGTCAAGCGCTTTGGCGAGGCGGTTGTGCACGACCACCTCAACCTCGATGTGTACCGGGGCGAAGTGCTGTCCATCGTCGGCGGCTCGGGCAGCGGCAAAACCGTGCTGCTGCGCCAGATCGTGGGACTGGAGCGGCCCACCTCCGGCACCATCCGTGTGTTCGGCGAGGACCTCACCAAGCTCGACGCGGCCCAGCTGCAAGCCCTGCGCAACCGCTGGGGCCTGCAGTTCCAGCGCGGCGCGCTGTTCTCCGCGCTGTCGGTGATCGACAACATCGCGCTGCCGCTGCGTGAACTTCGCACCCTGCCCGACGATCTCATCTGCGCGGCGTCGCTGCTCAAGCTGCAGCTGGTGGGGCTGTCGGCCCGGGATGCGGACAAGATGCCGTCCGACCTGTCCGGCGGCATGATCAAGCGCGTGGCGCTCGCGCGTGCCCTGGCCCTGGAGCCGGAGCTGGTGTTCCTGGACGAGCCCACCGCCGGGCTGGACCCGATGGCCTCGGACGATTACGTGGCGCTGATCCGCGAACTGCGCCGCGAGCTGGGGCTGACCGTGGTGATGGTGACCCACGACCTCGACACCCTGGTGGCGCTGTCGGACCGCGTCGCGGTGCTGGCGGACCACAAGGTACTCGCCGCGCTGCCGATCCGGGAACTGGTGCATGTTGACCACCCGTTCATCCACGAATATTTCCTGGGCGAGCGCGGGCAGCGCGCCATGCAGGCGCTCCCGGCTTTGCCGGACGCGGCACGCGCGGCAACGCATGCGGCAACAGCCGCAGGCCCGCAATCTGGAGAAGCATGATGGAAAACAAGTCACACGCCTTCCTGGCCGGCGTGTTCACGATCGGACTCGCCATCCTGGTGCTGTTCGCGATCTTCTGGTTCAGCAGCGACCACGCGGTGCGCGTGCCGTATGACCTGATCACCCGCTCCACCGTCAACGGGCTGGGGCCGCAGGCCGACGTCAAGTACCGCGGGCTGGACGTCGGCAAGGTGGTGTCGATCCGCTTCGATCCAACCGTGCCGGGCCAGATCATCGTGCGCATCAGCGTCAACCAGGACACCCCGATCACCCACACCACCTATGCCACGCTCGGCTTCCAGGGCGTGACCGGGATCGGCTACGTGCAGCTCGACGACACCACCGCGCAGGAAGGCGGCGCGCCGTCGCCGCACCTGGCCACCTCCTCCAAGTCGGTGGCGCGCATCATCATGCGGGCCGGCTTCTTCGAAGAGCTGGAAAAGCGCGGCGACAGTTTGCTCACGCAACTGGAGACGATCATGGGCTCGCTGAACGACATGTTCCAGGCCGACAACCGGCGCGATCTGATGGAGGCGATCCGCTCGGTGCACAAGACCGCCGACGACTACTCGCAACTGGCCAGCTCGATCGCGCCGGCCGTACGCCAGCTGCCGCAGGTGACCGAAAACCTCAATGCCACGCTGGCCTCCACGCGGCGCCTCACCCAGGAGCTGGCCAGCCCCGACGGTACCGTGATGCGTACCGTCGACCGCGTCGGGCGCGACCTGCAGGGCGCCGCCGATTCCGTGCAGTCGGCCGCTGGCGGCGTCTCGCAAGACACGCTGCCGCAGATCAACGGGCTCGCGCGCGATACGCGCCAGACCATGCGCAGCATCGACCGCGCCGCCAGCCAGTTCAACGACAGCCCGCGCAGCGTGCTGTTTGGCGGCCCTGCCGCCGTGCCGGGCCCGGGCGAGCCCGGCTTCCAGGCCCCCTGACGCGGACCGCAAGCCCTCATGCCGCGCACCCACGCACTCGCCGCACGCGCACCACGCCTGGCCCGCCAGGCTGGCGCCGCGAATCCTTCGAGCAAACCAAGGCACATCATGATGCGCAATGCCCAAACCCGGCCGGACGGATGCGAAACACCCGGCACCTTCGCCCTGCCGCGCCGGCTGGCCGCCGGCGTCGCGCTGGCCTGCCTGCTGCTGGGCGGTTGTGCCCTGACGCCTTCCACGCCCACCATCACCTACGATCTGGGCCCGCCGGCAGGCGCCGCACCTGACGCCGTGCACCTGCCCAAGATGCGCGTGGCGCAGACCGATGGCCCTACCTGGCTGGACGGCAACTCGCTGTACTACCGGCTGCATTACGCCCAGGCGGAGCGCCTGCAGCCCTATGCCACGCAGCGCTGGGTGATGTCGCCGGTGCGCCTGTTCGACGACCGCCTGCGCGAGGCCGTGGCCTCGCGCGGCGCGCTGACCTGGCTCGGCGACACTACCGCGCCGGCGCTCAAGATCGACGTGCTGGAGTTCGAGCAGGTGTTCGACAGCGCCAGCGCCAGCCGCGGCGTGATCCGCGTGCGCGCCACGGTATTTCGCAGCGGGCTGATCGGGCAGAAAACCTTCGTGGTGGCGCAGCCCGCCGCCACGGCCGATGGCGCCGGCGGCGTCAAGGCGCTGGCCACCGGCAGCGATGCCGCCATTGCGGCGATCCTGGACTGGGTGGCCACGCTGCCGCTGCAGTAAGAGGGCCGCGCATGGCATCGGCTCCCGCGCCGCTCGTCCCCCCCCCACCGCCACCGCCGCCGCGCCACTCGCCGCTGGCGCGGGTGGGGCTGTTGTGCTTCACCCTGCTGGTGGTCTATGGCAGCCTGTACCCGTTCACGGGCTGGACCGACAACGGCATCTCCGCGCTGGCCTTCATCACCGCGCCCAAGCCCCGCTACCTGACCGGGTTCGATCTCATCACCAACGTGCTGGGCTACTGCCCGCTTGGCGCGCTGGTGGTGCTGTCGCTGCACCCGCGCATCTCCGGTGTGCGCGCCGTGCTGCTGGCGCTGGTGGCGGGCACGCTGCTGTCGGGCACCATGGAAGCGCTGCAGACCTGGCTGCCCAACCGCGTCTCGTCCAATATCGACCTGATGACCAACGCGCTGGGGGCTCTGCTGGGCGGCGCCGCGGTGGCGCCCTTCTCGGCCGCGCTGATCGATCGCGGCTCGCTGCGCCAGTTGCGCATGGCGTGGTTCGAGCCGCACGCCAGCTTTGCCATCATCCTGATCCTGCTGTGGCCGTTCGCGCAGATCTTCCCGCAGGATCACCTGTTCGGCATGGGCGGGATCGTGCGCGAGTGGCTGACCGACCCCGACTCCTGGCCCGTGCAGTGGTTGCAAGGCGTTTTCCCGGGGCTGCCCGACCTGATCGAGAGCATCAGCCTGCTGCGCCCGGATGACGTGCAAGGCCAGCAGTTGCTGGAGTCACTCGTTACCGGATGCGGCTGGGTGGGCACCGGGCTGTTTGCCTCGATCGCCATGCGCAGGCAGGCGCCGATGCTGCGCATCCTGGCGGCCTTGCTGGCCAGCGCGCTGCTGCTGAAAGCCGTGGTGGCCGAGATGCAGTTCCCGGACGACAACGCCTTCAACTGGCTGTCCGAAGGCGGCCGCTTTGCCCTGTTGACGGGCTCGCTGGTGCTGGTTTTGCTGCTGCGGCTGCCGCGCTGGCTGCGTGGCGCGCTGGCGCTCGCCACGCTGATGCTGCTGGTGACGCTGTCCAACCTGCTGCCCGCCAATCCGTATTCCTGGATCTCGGAGCAGGGCTGGCGGCTAGGGCGCTTCATCCACTTCAACAGCCTGTCGCAATGGCTGGGGTGGATGTGGCCGTTCGTGGCGCTGTGCTACCTGATCTGGCGCTTCGAGCAATTCCAGCTCGATCGCCGCAGCCTGCGGCGTGCGCGCCGCCAGGCAAAGCGGCTGGCGGCGCGCGCCAGTGATGGGAATGCCGAAGGCGATGGCAACAATCGGGAGGATGCCACGCCGCCGGGCGCCTGAGCGGCGCCCGAGCGGCGCCTTAGTGCGTCTGTCCGCCCTGCTCGCGGATATCGCTGGTGGTGGCAAGCGCCGTGGCCACCGCGCAGCGGATGCCTTCGATCATCAACGCCAGCGACAGGCTGGGCTGCCCCGGATGGCGCGTCGCCTGTTCAGGCAAGTAGGGAATATGGATGAAGCCGCCCCGGATCCCGGCAGGCACGCCTTGCGTGGCAAGCAGGTGCATCAAGCCGTAGAACACGTGGTTGCAGACGAAAGTGCCTGCGGTCTGCGACACCGATGCGGGCACGCCCGCCGCGCGCATGTCGCGCACGATGGCCTTGATCGGCAGGCTGGAGAAATACGCCGCCGGGCCTTCTTCGGCGATGCGGGTGTCGACGGGCTGCGCGCCGGCATTGTCGGCGATGCGCGCATCGTCGACATTGATCGCCACGCGCTCCACCGACATCTCAGGGCGCCCGCCCGCCTGCCCCACCGCGATCACCAGCATGGGATTGACCGCGTCGACCAGGTCAGCCAGCGCATCGTTGGCCGCGCCGAACACGCAGGGCAACTGGCGCGCAACGATGATCGCGGCATCCAGGTCATCGGGCCCGTTGCCGATGCGCACGCCGTCAAGCGCGCGCACCGCTTCCCAGGAAGGATTGATGGGCTCGCTCTCGAACGGCTCGAAGCCGGTCAGCAGCACGGTACGCATGGCAGGGACTCCCGGCAAGAAGCCCGGTTGCCCGGGCCCCTGGCCAATCATTCGCGGCGGGGCCGCGTTCTTACATCAGGAAATACAGCAGCACGATATTGGCCACCAGGACCATCAGCGCGGTTGGCACCTGCGCCCGGATCACGGCGTTCTTGTCATCGAGCTCCAGCAGCGCGGCCGGCACGATGTTGAAGTTGGCCGCCATCGGCGTCATCAGCGTGCCGCAGTAGCCGGAGAACATGCCGATCGCCGCCATCACCGCCGGGTTGCCGTGGAACATGTTCACCAGGATAGGCACGCCGATGCCGCCGGTCATGACTGGGAAAGCGGCAAAGCCATTGCCCATGATCACGGTAAAGAGCGCCATGCCCACGCAGTACACCACCACGGCCACGAGCTTGTAGTCCATGTTGATATAGGCCGTGGTCAGGTGCGCCACCGCCTTGCCCACGCCGGCATCGGCGAACACCAGGCCCAGCATGGCCAGCATCTGCGGCAGCACCAGCGCCCAGCCCAGCGACTCGGTCAGCCGGCGCGATTCGCGCACGCCCTGCACCACCGTGTCGCGGGTGAGCCAGCACGCCACGCCCAGCGCCAGCAGGCAACCGATGCCGAGCGAGACGAAGGTGACGTTCTTGGGATCGAGCAGCGCCAGGCCAGCGACCTTCACGTCCTTGAACAGCAGCGTGCCGATCACGGTCACCACGGGAATCAGCAGTGCCGGGATGAACAGCTTGTTGCCCAGGCGCTTGGCCGAGTTGCGGCGCTCAGCCTCCGGCAGCGTGCCGTGCTTGCCGTGGCCCACGCCGCCAAAGCCCGCGATCAGCGCCATCACCACGGCGCCGATGCCGACGATGGCCGGCGGCAGCTTGTCGCCGATCAGGAAGACCAGCGCATACAGCGCCCAGAACAAACCCGTGCTGAGCCGGCGCGGATGGTCGCGGTCGGCGAAGGTCATCAACGCCGTGATGGCCAGCACCAGGCCGGCGAGCCAGTAGAGATAGTCGATGGAAATGATCATGGCTTACTCCCCGCTCTTGGCCGCGGCGGCAGCGCCAGCCGTTGCGGCGGACTTGCCGCCCGCTTCGCGCTCCAGCCACATGTCCAGGCGCTTGAGGCGCACGGCGTGGATCAGGAAGGCGCAGATCGCGGTGGGGATGCCCCACACGGCGATATGCAGCGGTTCCACGTCGATGTTGGACGACAGCAAGAAGGTGTGCATCAGCGCGATGGCGCCGAAGGCCACGAAAATGTCTTCGCCGAAAAACAGGCCAACGTTATCGGTGGCTGCGCAGAAGGCCAGCACGCGCTGGCGGATCGGCTCGGGCAGCTTGCCGAAACGGGTCTCGGCCGCGCCTTCGGCCATCGGGGCCAGCAGCGGGCGCACCATCTGCGGATGGCCGCCGAGGCTGGTCAGGCCCACCGCGGCGGTGAGCTCGCGCACGCCGAGGTAGACGATCAGCAAGCGTCCCACGGTCGCCGACGCGATGCGCGAGATCCACGCCTGGGCATGCTCGCGCAGC
Organism: Cupriavidus sp. PET2-C1; assembly: GCF_054515855.1. NCBI lineage: Bacteria > Pseudomonadati > Pseudomonadota > Betaproteobacteria > Burkholderiales > Burkholderiaceae > Cupriavidus > Cupriavidus sp. PET2-C1. Next base: position 191,527 of record NZ_CM137259.1, on the reverse strand, counting down.
CCGTGGCGCTCGAGCAGGCCGATCACCGCCAGCGGCAGCAGGATGATGAGCGGCAGGTTGCGCGTCTTGACGAAGGCGGTGCCGATCGCCGTGAAGATCTGCATGACCGGCATGGTTGCCGCCAGCCCGGTGGCGATGGCGGCAAGCGCCACCACCATCATGGGGTTGAAGCGCAGCACGAAGCCAAGGATGATGATGCCGACCCCAACTAGGGGCCAGAGGTTGACTGCCTGTTCCATGAGAGACACCAATAGAGTGTGATGGAGGCGAGTGCCCCGCGTCGCGTCATGCTGCTCGACACCCACGGGGCACAGTGAAAGCCGGAAGCTTGGGGGCGCGTCCGTTAGGTGTGGCGTGCCCCTCAGACTCCAGCGCGGATTGCGATGCCTTCGGCGCCGAGCCGCTCGCGGATGCGGCGCGCAAAGGCAAGCGCGTGTGCGCCGTCGCCGTGCAGACACACGGTTTCGGCGCGAATCGGTACATAGGTGCCGTCGATGGCGCGCACGCGCTGCTCGCGCACCATGTCCAGCGTCTGGCCCAGTGCCACGTTCTCGTCTTCGTGCAGCGCGCCGGGCGTGCCGCGCTTGACCAGCGAGCCGTCGGGGTTGTAGCCGCGGTCGGCGAAGACTTCTTCCTTGACCTTCAGGCCGGCTTCGCGCGCCACCTTCACCATGACGCTGCCGGCCAGGCCGAAGAAGACCAGGTCGGAGTCGAAGTCGCGCACCGCACGCACGATGGCGTCGGCCAGCTTGGGATCCTTGGCGGCCTGGTTGTAGAGCGCACCGTGCGCCTTCACGTGGGCCAGCTGGCCGCCCTGCGCGCGCACCAGCGCGGCCAGGGCGCCGATCTGGTAGAGCGTGTTCGCGTACACCACCTCGGGATCGAGCTGCATCTCGGTGCGGCCAAAGTTCTCGCGGTCGGGATAGCTAGGATGCGCGCCGATGGCGACGCCCTGCTCCAGTGCCCACTTCACGGTCTGCAGCATGGTGGCGGCGTCGCCGGCGTGCCAGCCGCAGGCCACGTTGGCCGAGCTGATCAGCCCCAGCAATTCGCGGTCGTTGCCGCAGCCTTCGCCGAGGTCGGCGTTCAGGTCGATATGCATTGCGTTGCTCCTCACCGGTCTTGCGGCTTGTGTTGAGGTGTTGAGGTTTTGGGGTTGCTGTCGTGCTGTGCTTCTGTCGTGCTGCTGTTCTGTCGTTGCCGGTTAGGCGGCTCAGGCCACGGCAGCGCGGGTACGCGTGCGCCGCCGCGAGGCGATCACCATGCCGTCGCCCTGCCACTGCAGCGCCTGGTCCAGTTGCTGCAGGTACCGGTCCAGCTCGGCTTGCGCAGCGGCGGCCTCATCCAGCGTGACGCGCACGAAGCGCACCGGCGCCCCCAGCGGCACCTGCGCCAGCCGCCACAGGTCGGCGCCGATCACCACGCCGATCTTGGGATAGCCGCCGGTGGTCTGCGCGTCGGCCATCAGCACGATGGGCTGGCCGGCCGGCGGCACCTGGACCACGCCCGGCAGCACGCCATGCGAGAGCAGGTCGGCCGCGCGCTCGGGCTGGCGCGCCAGGGCCGGGCCTTGCAGGCGCAAGCCCATGCGGTTGCTGTTGGGCGTGACGACCCAGTCGGACTGCCACAGCGCTTCGCGCGCGGCGGCGTCGAAATCCTCGTACTCGATGCCGGGCAACATGCGGATCGGCATCGCGTCGCCGAGCTTTTTCACCGGCAGCGCCCAGGATGGCGCCTGCACGCCCAGCCAGTCGCTGTCCTCGGCCACGCCGGGCCGGCCCGCGCCGAGGCGGTCGCCTTCATGCAGCGCGCGGCCACCCAGGCCGCCAAAACCGGCTTTGAGGTCAGTGCTGCGCGAGCCCATCACCGGCGCCACGGCGATGCCGCCCGCCACGCACAGATAGGTACGGGTGCCGCCCTGCGCCGCCGACAGCGTCAGCGTTTCGCCGCGGCGCACGTCGAAGGCATGCCACGACCAGACCGGCACGCCGTCCAGGTTGGCCCGGCATTCGGCGCCGGTCAGCGCCACGCGCATGTCGGCATGGAAACGCACGGCGGCGCGGCCCAGCGTGTATTCGATGGCGGCGTCGCCCGCCGGATTGCCCAGCAGGCGGTTGCCGATGGTGAGCGCGACGGTATCGAGTGCACCCGCGGTGCCCACGCCAAAGCGGCGAAAGCCGGGACGGCCAAGGTCCTGGACCGAGGCCAGCGCGCCGGGTCGGGTGATTTCGATCATGGCAGCAGCGCCTCGACGACAAAGCGCACGGTATCCCCGGGCGCAAACAGGGAAGGCGGATCGCGGTCTGCCAGGAAGAGTTGGCTGGTGGTGTGCCCGATCAATTGCCAGCCGCCGGGGGCGGTTGCCGGGTAGATGCCGGTCTGCTCGCCGCCGATGCCGACCGTGCCTGCGGGTACGGACAGACGCGGCTCGCGCCGCCGCGGCGTGGCCAGCGCCGGGTCCATGCCGCCCATGTAGGCAAAGCCGGGTTGGAAGCCGAGGAAGTAGACGACGTACTCGCCCGCGCTGTGGCGGCGTACCACTTCCTGCGCCGTGAGGCCCGTATGCGCCGCGACTTCGGCCAGGTCGGGGCCATGCTCGCCGCCGTAGCACACCGGGATCTCGACCAGCTTGCCGGTGGCGGCACGCGCTTCGCCGGAAGCCCAGGCGAGCTTCAGGTTGCGCTCCAGCGCTTCGGGATCGGCTTCGCGGTCGAACACCACGGTGAGATTGTTCATGCCCGGCACCGCATCGACCACGCCGCGCCACTCGGCGGCGCGCTGGGCCATGGCCCAGATACGTCGCTGCACTTCTAGCGAGGCCGGCGGGGGCACGCTGCACAGCAGTGCCTGCTCGGCCAGGCGGTGAACGGAACATCGGGTCATGGGCGGCACCAGCGGGGGGACCTGTCTTGCAGTGTAGGCGGGCGCGCTGTACTAGTCAGGCGCGGTGCCGGCTGCGACGGGTCCGAGAGTGAGATCGCTATTTCATCGACGATTTATCGATAAATTCATAATAACCAAACAAGAAGATGCTGTGGCTAGGTGTTGACCCTAGGCACTCGGTGCTACGTCTTCATGCGGGATAGCGTTGGCGCACCGCCTCGGTGCGGGTACCGGGCGCGGCGATTGCATCCGGTGCAGGAGCGCTCGGTGCGGCTCTCGCGTCGCACCGGCCCTGCTCGATGCGGGTGCGTGCGCCCCTGCCGGGCTGGGCATGACAAGGGCAAAAGAATTTCCGGGAAATGCGCTCATCCGTGGCGCGCATGCAACGGCAGGACAAAAAAAAGACCGGCCGGTAAATACCGGCCGGTCTTCTCGACGGGCTGATGCGCGCCGTGGCGCGCAAGGTTGGGCCTCAGGCGAACCCGGCCTTATGCGCCTGCTCGTCCGCGTGGTAGGAGCTGCGCACCATGGCGCCCACGGCGGCATGGGTAAAGCCCATTTTGTAGGCCTCGGCCTCGAACATCTTGAAGGTGTCCGGATGCACGTAGCGCATCACCGGCAGGTGGTGGCCCGACGGCGCCAGGTACTGGCCGATGGTCAGCATGTCGATGTCGTGGGCGCGCATGTCGCGCATGACTTCGAGGATTTCCTCGTCGGTCTCGCCCAGGCCCACCATCAGGCCGGACTTGGTGGCCACGGCCGGGTTGCGGCGCTTGAACTCTTGCAGCAGCTTGAGCGAGTGCGCGTAGTCGGCGCCCGGGCGGGCCTGCTTGTACAGGCGGGGCACGGTTTCCATGTTGTGGTTCATCACGTCGGGCGGGCCGGCCTGCAGGATGTCCAGCGCCTTGTCCAGGCGGCCGCGGAAGTCCGGCACCAGCACTTCGATGCGGGTGGCCGGCGACAGCTCGCGGGTCAGCGTGATGCAATCGACAAAATGCTGGGCGCCGCCGTCGCGCAGATCGTCGCGGTCGACGCTGGTGATCACCACGTAGTTCAGCTTGAGCTGGGCGATGGTGCGGGCCAGGTTGCCCGGCTCGTTGACATCCAGCGGATCGGGACGGCCGTGGCCCACATCGCAGAACGGGCAGCGGCGGGTGCACTTGTCGCCCATGATCATGAACGTGGCGGTGCCCTTGCCGAAGCACTCGCCGATGTTCGGGCAGCTGGCTTCCTCACATACCGTCACCAGGTTGTTGGCGCGCAGGATGTCCTTGATCTCATAGAAGCGCGAGCTGCCGGTGGCCGCCTTGACGCGGATCCACTCGGGCTTCTTGAGCTTCTCGGCCGGCACGATCTTGATGGGGATGCGCGCGGTCTTGTCCGCCGACTTCTGCTTGCGGGTCGGGTCGTACTGCTCCGCCTGGGGTTGCGGGGCTTCGCTGGAAGTGGCGATCAGGGCGTCGCTCATAGTGTTCTCCGCACGCGCGGTGCGTGCATATTCGGCTGGATGACTAAGTGGCCAGGGCCGCGGCGGTATTCCGTTGGGCCGCCAGGGCGCGCTCTTGCGCCTCTGCCAGCACTTCACACAGCGCCGCCGCAAGGCGCCGCGCGATATCGGCTTGTTGTGCCGCGGTCACGGGCAAGCGGGACGCACCCGCCGCATCGGCCACCGCGAAGGTGGCGCCCGCCGTTGCCATGTCGACCGTTTCCAGGCCGGCATAGCCGCAGGGGTTGATGCGCAGGAAGGGCGCGAGGTCCATCTGCACGTTGAGGCTGACGCCGTGATAGCTGCAGCCATTGCGGATCTTGAGGCCGAGCGCGGCGATCTTGGCGCCCTGGTGCCGGCCTTCGGAAAGGTAGATACCAGGCGCGCCGGGCTTGCGTTCGGCTGCGAGATTATACGCCGCGAGCGTATCCAGCACGGCCTGCTCGATCGCATGGACGAGCTCGCGCACCATCAGGTGACGGCGGCGCAGGTCGAGCAGCAGATAGGCCACGACCTGGCCAGGACCGTGATAGGTGACCTGTCCGCCACGATCGATCCGCACGACGGGGATCGCATCGTCAGGGGCCAGCACATGCGCGGGATCTCCCGCCTGGCCGAGGGTATAGACCGGGGGGTGCTCGACCAGCCAGATCTGGTCGGGGGTGTCGGGGGTGCGTGCGGCGGTAAAGGCGCGCATCGCGTCGAAACAGGGCTCGTACTCTTGCCGGCCCCGTTCGATGACTTGTATCGGTTGCATCCCGGCAGTTTAGCGAAAAGGGGCGGATCTCACAGGAGGCCGCCCCTTTTCTGGTGTGTCTTTCGTGTCTTTCGGTGTGTCTTTATGACGTTGGCGTTGCGTCCTTGCTTGCCGGCCTGGAATGGATCAGCCGCAGATGGCCGCGCGCGCGGCCATCTGCATCAGTATCCGCTGGCTCAGGAAGCCGTGACCTGGTCCTGGTTAGGCGTCCACTCGGTGCCTCGAACCAGGCGCCGCGCCATGCGCGCCACCAGGTGCGACACGTTGGTCGCCGGCCGGCGGGCTTCGGCGATCAGGGCCAGGCGTACCGGCTCGGCTGCGCGCGGGTCCACGCTGAGCGTGATTTCATCGCCGCTGTTGAGCAGCAGGCTACCGCCGCAACGCAGCCAGTAGTCTTCCGAGTCGCCTTCACGGGTCACCCAGACATCGATCCCCGTGGCCTCTTCGACGCGCAGGCGCTGGCCGGCGTGGATGGAAAGGGAGGTAACTTCGCCCGGGCTCAGGGTGAACAGGGTCGTTGTGAGCAATGTTTTCATGTTGGGCATCCTTCGCTGACATCGTCGGCTGCCTCGCCCGCTTGCCCGGAATGGGCGGCCGCCGATCAGCTCAGCCCTGGCGGGCTTATGCTTGGTCTTGCCTGGTACTGGATCGGCACCGGTGCGGGTAGCGCCCCGATGCATTGCATTCTAGTGATTGCCGGTCCTCTTCCAAAACGATATATTTTCCTTGTTCTTGTTAGGTAAGCTCACATAAGACGAGGTGGACGATGGCGCTGAAGGGAGCATGGGAGAGAGATTTGCCACGTGGCTGGCACCGCGAGCTGCCGCGCCTGCCGGGGCTGACCGCGCTGCGCGCGTTCGAGGCAGCCGCCCGCCACGAGAGCTTTTCGCGCGCGGCCACCGAGCTGTTCGTCACCCACGGCGCGGTCAGCCACCAGATCCGCGCGCTGGAGGAAGAGCTGGGCCAGGCCCTGTTCGAGCGCAACGGCAAGCGTGTGACCCTGACACCCGGTGGCCGGGCCTACGCCGGGCGCGTGCGCGAAGCCCTGCTGGAGATCGCCGATGCCACCCGGGCGCTGCAGGCCGGCAACCGCGACAAGCGCCTCACCATCAGCACCATGCCGTCATTTGCCGCGCGCTGGCTCACGCCGCGCATCGGCAGCTTTATCGAGCAGCATCCCGAGCTGGACGTGGAACTGCTGTCGTCCAACACGCTGGTGGATTTCGGGCGCGAGGAAGTCGACATCGCGTTGCGCATGGGCAGCGGCGACTATCCCGGCCTGTATGTGGAGAAGCTGCTGGACGACGTGTTCTTCCCGGTCTGCAGCCCGGCCTTCAACGGCGGCAAGCTGCCGGCGCGGCCGCAGGACATGAAAGGCATGTCGCTGCTGCGCGGCGAGGGCGATCCGTGGAAGCCGTGGTTCGAAGCCGCCGGCCTGGACTGGCCGGAGCCGCGCAAGGGCCTGCTGCTGGAAGACTCCTCGCTGCTGCTGCAGGCAGCCGCCGCGGGCCAGGGCATTGCGCTGATCCGCTCGTCGCTGGCCTATAACGACCTGCTGTCGGGGCGCGTGGTGCGGCTCTTCGACGTGAGCATTACCTGCCCGTGGCTGCTCTACTTCGTCTGCTCGGCAGGCATGCTGGAGGCGCCCAAGGTAAAGGCCTTCCGCGCGTGGCTGCTGCCGGAGATGGAAGCCTTCCGGGGCATCCTGGCGCAGTGGGAGGGTTAGCCGCCCTTGCCGGCTTCCGCGTCTTTTGCGTCTTTTTCGACTTCGGCGACTTCGCCGTCTTTGCCCGCATCCACGGCCTTCGGAGCAACCACCGGCGCCGGCCCTGTGTGCGCCCTGCCCGCGCGCGGGTGCGCCTTGTCATAGACTTTGGCCAGGTGCTGGAAATCCAGCGCGGTATAGATCTGGGTGGTGGCCACGCTGGCGTGCCCGAGCATCTCCTGCACCGCGCGCAGGTCGCCCGAGGATTGCAGCACATGGGTGGCGAAGGAGTGCCGCAGCATGTGCGGATGCACGTCGGTCGGCACGCCGGCCCGGATCGCCTGCTGCTTGATGCGCAACTGCACCGTGCGCGCCGGCAAGCGCCGCCCGCGCGCGCTCAGGAACAGCGCATGCGCATCATCCGGCAGCACACCGGGGCGCAGCAGCTCCGGACGCACCGCCAGCCACGCGCGCAGCGCTTCCATGGCCTTGCTGCCAACGGGCACGGTGCGCCGTCGCGAGCCCTTGCCGATCACCGTGACCTCGGCGCCGTCCATGTCGATCCAGCCTGCGGAGCGATATTCCCCATCCTCGGCATAGCGCGCGTCCAGCTGCACCAGCTCCGACACGCGCAGCCCGCTGGAGTAGAACAGCTCGTAGACAGCCTGGTCGCGCCGCCCCTCGGCACCGTCGCCCGCGTTGTGCGAGACCAGCGCCACCGCGTGCTCCACCGACAAAGCCTTGGGCAGCCGGTGCCCGGATTTTGGCGCGCGCACGCCGTCCACCGGGTTGGCCTCCACGCCCAGGCCATGGCGCGCGGCCCACAGGAAGAAGCCGCGCCACGCCGACAGCGTGCGGGCAATGCTGGTGCCGGCCAGGCCGCTGCCGTGCATGCGCGCGGCAAAGGCGCGGATATGGTGGGTCTGCAGCGACAACAGCGCATTGCCCGGCGCATGGCGCGCGGCGTGCGCTTGCAGCACGGACAGGTCGCGGGCGTAGCTGGTCAGCGTGTGGACAGCCAGCTTGCGGCTGCTGGCGAGCCACTCCAGATAGCGCAGCACGACCGGGTCGGGCGGCTGCTTGTCGAGCGGCGCCTCGGCGGCTTCCTTGCGCGCGGCCGGCTTCTTCGCCGCAGGCGAAGCGGCCTTGCGCGCGCGGCTCGGCTCCATCAGTCGCGCAGGCGGTTCAGCGCGGCACCCGCCACTTCGCCGATCTGCGCCAGGTAGGCCGTGCCCATGCCCTCGTGGAAGCGCCGCGGCTCGGGCGAGCCCAGCACCAGCAGGCCAAAGGCCGCGCCGAGCGTGCCGGCGTCGCGCGTGGGCACGCGCAGCGTCACCATGGCCAGCGAGGCGATATCGTCGCGCTCCAGCCAGGCCGCAGCCTCGAAGCCACTGTTGGCGCCGCAATACGGCGCGCGCAGGCCCTCGGCAAACAGCCGGACGTCTTCGCTCGCGCCCTGCGCCACTTCCATGTGCGCGTAGCTCTGCGCCACATTCCACAGCTTGAGGGCCACGCCGGGCACGTCGAACACTTGCTGCAAGCCGTCCTGCACCGCATACGGCAGCGCGTGCGAGTCCACCTCGGCCAGCAAGCGCAACTGCCAGGCGTGCATGCGCTGCTGGGTGCGGTCGTTGTCATGGCCGTGGCGGACCAGATCCGCCAGCTTCAGCTCCAGACCTTTGTTTTTCTCGCGCAGGATTTCCATCTGGCGCTCCTGCAGCGACACCGCGCGGTGGCTATGCGGGCTGGTGAGTTGCACCGTGGCCAGCAGTTCAGCGTTGTCTTCGAAGAACTGGGGATTGGTCTGCAGGTAGGAGGCAACTTCTTGGGCGTTCATTGGCTTCAACCGGATTGTTTGGGGGGCAGTGTAGCAAAAGGTTAGGGGGAGTCTTGGGGGGAGGCTTTGGGGGAGTGGGCGGTGTTGGATTTTGGGCGCAAGGGCCATACGACATTGCCCTGCTGGGGTTGGTCGCTGTTTTTTTGAGCGGCGATGGTTTTTGCACCCAAGTGCCATACGACATCCCCCTGCGGGGGCTGCCGGTCACTCTTCTTTGCGTCGGCAAAGAAGACTAACGAGAAGAAAGCCGACCCTGCCGGGCGCAGAGCAATAAGGCTCTCGAATATCGGTGGTTGCGTCGTACGGCCCGGAGTGTTGGCTGGCGAATCCTACCGGCCCAGAGGACATCGCAACTGCATGACCTATGGGTTACGTGGTGCGGCCCCTGACCTCGTATGCGGTGACCGTTCCCACATCTGCCGTTCGCGGCGCGAGGGGCTGCGCCGTTTCGGGTGTGGCTGGTTTCGTGGTTTTGTCTCAGAGGACGAGCGCCGTGAGGTGCGAGCGCGGCCCTCGCGGACGGGCCACGGTGCCCACCACGAAACCAGGGGAGTTGGTAGCAAGGTGCCGCTCGCGCCGGTACGGCAGGGCATCAAATGGCCGGGCGGCCACCGCCAGAGACAAAACCACGAAACCACCAAGGCAGGCAGCATCGTGGCGCTGCGCACCGCGAACGGCAGATGCCCGAACGCTCACCGCGCAAAGCGATCATGGGCACCACCACGTGACCATTGGGTCATGCAAGTGAGATGTCCTTTGGGCCGGTAGGATCCGCCAGCCAACACTCCGGGCCGTACGACGCAACCACCGAGGCAAAAACAGCCTTATTGCTCTGCCCCCGGCAGGGCGGCTTTCTTTTCGTTAGTTTTCTTTGCCGGTCAAAGAAAAGTGACCGGCAGCCCCCGCAGGGGGATGTCGTATGGCCCTTGGGTGCAAAAGCCATCGCCGATCAAAGAAGCAGCGACCAACCCCGCAGAGCGATGTCGTAAGGCCCTTGGGTCCAAAAACCATCGCCGATGAAATAAACAGCAAAAGCCCCCCAAAAGCCCTACCCCCTACGCCCCCTTACGCCCCCAACTTCCTCTTCAACAACTCATTCACCTGAGCAGGATTCCCCTTCCCCTTGGTGGCCTTCATCGCCTGCCCCACCAGCGCATTGAACGCCTTCTCCTTGCCGGCGCGGAATTCCTCCACCGACTTCGCATTGGCGGCCAGCACGTCGTCGATGATCTTTTCCAGCTCGCCTGAGTCGGACATCTGCTTGAGGCCCTTGGCCGCGATGATGGCGTCGGCGTCGGCACCTTCCTCGCCCGCCCACATGGCTGGGAAGACATCCTTCTTGGCGGTGTTGTTGGACACCGTGCCGTCGGCAATGCGCACCAGCAGCTTGGCCAGCTGGGCCGGCTTGACCGGGGCGGCTTCCAGCGCAATGCCTTCGCGGTTGAGCAGCGACGACACGTCGCCCATCAGCCAGTTGGCAGCCGGCTTGGCATTGGCCGCGCCAGCTTCAGCGACCACCGCCTCGAAATAGTTCGCGAGCGACTTGGAGGCGGTCAGCACGCTGGCGTCGTAGGCGGACAAGCCGTATTGCGACACCAGGCGCGCTTGCATGGCCACCGGCAGCTCCGGCAGCTGGGACTTCACGCGCGCGATCCAGGCGGCGTCGATCTCCAGCGGCAGCAGGTCGGGATCGGGGAAGTAGCGGTAATCGTGCGCGTCTTCCTTGGTACGCATGGCGCGCGTCTCGCCGGTGTCCGGGTCGAACAGCACGGTGGCCTGCTGGATTTCGCGGCCGTCCTCGATCTCGGCGATCTGCCATTGCACTTCGTAGTCGATGGCCTGCTGCAGGAAGCGGAACGAGTTCAGGTTCTTGATCTCGCGGCGCGTGCCCAGCTTGGGGCTGCCGTAGGGGCGCACCGACACGTTGGCGTCGCAGCGGAAGCTGCCTTCCTGCATGTTGCCATCGCAAATGCCCAGCCACATCACCAGCGCGTGCAGGGCCTTGGCGTAGGCCACGGCCTCGGCCGAGCTGCGCATGTCGGGCTCGGTGACGATCTCCAGCAGCGGTGTGCCGGCGCGGTTCAGGTCGATGCCGGTCATGCCCGCGAAATCTTCGTGCAGCGACTTGCCGGCGTCTTCCTCGAGGTGGGCGCGCGTGAGCTGCACGGTCTTTTCGTAGGTTTCGCCCTTCTTGCCTTCGACCTGAATGCTGATGCTGCCGCCCTGCACCACCGGCAGCTCGTACTGGCTGATTTGGTAACCCTTGGGCAGGTCGGGGTAGAAATAATTCTTGCGCGCGAAGATGCTGCGCGGCGCGATGGTGGCGCCGATCGCCAGGCCGAACTGGATGGCGCACTCGACCGCGCCGCGGTTAAGCACCGGCAACACGCCGGGCAGCGCCAGATCAACCGGCGAGGCTTGCGTGTTCGGCGCCGCGCCGAAGGCGGTGGAGGTACCGGAAAAAATCTTGGAGGCCGTCGACAACTGCGTGTGCGTCTCGAGGCCGATCACCACTTCCCATTGCATGGCGGTATTCCTGTTCGTGTGCTGTATGTGTTGCTACTTGTTTGCTACGTGTGGCTATGTATAGCTATGTTTGGCTATGTATGACTACGTGTTCTTTCATGGATTCGGGCTGGCCAGCCATGAATCCAGTTGCGCCAGCGCCGCATCGCGCGAGATCGGGTCGCCGCCCACGGTCACGCCCTGGCCGTAACGCGAGCCGTTAGGCACATCGCGCCGCACCCGCAGCGGCTCGGTGCCGTCAAAGCCGTGATACGCGCCGGGGTAGATCTCCAGGCGAAAACGCGCATCCGGCTGGCGCGCCGTGACCGCCTCGCGCAGCATGGCGCAGCGGGTGGCGGGGGTCCAGTCGTCGGCGCCGCCGGTCAGCAGCAGCAGGGGCGTGCGCAGGCGGTACTCATGCCGCTGCACCGCGCTCTTGCAGCCCGGGTAAAAAGCCACGGCGCGCTCGATCGCCGGTGCGCCCGCCGGCCAGTCGCGGCTGGCGTCGATGGCGCTGAGCACCGCCTGCGCGCCGTTGGACCAGCCCAGCAGCACGATATGCGCGGTGTCCACGCCGGGCTGCCGCGCGAGCCACTGCAGCGCCGCCAGCACATCGCCGCGCCGCGTGGCATCGTCGATGTCGCGGCTGTCCAGGCGTTCGGTGCAGATGCCGTCCGGTTTGCCGCGCGGGCCGAAACTGTCGGGCAGCAGCACCGCGTAGCCGCGCGCGGTCAGCCACTGCACGTACTCGCGGTAACGGCTCTGGAGCGCTGCCGCATCCGCGCCGCCACTGCGGTGCAGGCCGCCGCAGCCGTGCAGCGCAATCACCACGCGTACGGCCGGGACCGGGGCCGCGGCGCTGCGCTGCGGCACGAACCAGTAGCCGCTGAGCGGCTGGCCGCCGTCGGCGCCCGGGAAACGCACCGTCTGCGCCGCCGGCATGGCGCGCTCTCCGGCCGCCGGCATGGAAGCCTGCGCCAGCACGGCGTGGCTTGCCAGCAGCAAGGCGCACGCGCCCAGGCTGAAGGCCTTCAGGCGAGCGGCGATGCGACCGTGGGCGGCTTGGGACATGGCGTCGAGCGGGTTCATCGAGTCTGCGCGCAGCCGCCACCGCCAGGCTCGAACATCACCGGCCAGGCTTCTTCATAGATGCCCGGCGAGCAACGCGCTTCGCAATTGGCGTGCGCGAGCGTGACCCGGCGCGGATCCTGCCAGATCATCAGCTTGCAGGCGCTGCCGTCGTTGGCGCGCAGCTCGATATGCGGCTTCTTCTGGGTCTGGCGGAATTCGGCCAGGTTGAAGCTGCACGAGCCGCGCTTGCCCACCCACAGCTTCCATGACAGTTGCTGCACGGTGTTAGCCGCCACGCGCACCTGTGCATCCTCGCGAAAGCCGTCTTCCTCGGTGCGGCGGCAATCGCCAGCGAGGTCGATGTCGCGGCTGGCAATCGGCGGGGGCTTGCCGCCAAAGCGCGGCAGCGGGATGCAGGCCGCCAGTGCGGCGGCCAGCCCGATGCCGAGCACGATGCGGGACAGCCAGCGCGCTGCGCTCATACCTGCGCGGGCCGGCGCAGATGCCAGTCCGTTGCCTGCTGGAAGGCGTGCGCCGTTTGCAGCAGCTCGGCCTCGCCAAAGTAGTTGCCGATCAGCTGCAGGCCAACCGGCATGCCGCCCTCGCCCAGCCCGCAGGGCACGCTCATGCCGGGCAGGCCGGCCAGGCTGGTCGACAGCGTGAAGATGTCGGCCAGGTACATCTGCACCGGGTCCGCGCTCTTTTCGCCGAGCTTCCACGCCACCGTGGGCGCCACCGGGCCCATGATCACGTCGCACTGGGTGAAGGCGCGCTGGAAATCGTCAGCGATGATGCGGCGGATCTTTTGTGCCTGCAGGTAATAGGCGTCGTAGTAGCCGTGCGACAGCACATAGGCGCCCACCATGATGCGGCGCTTGACCTCGGGGCCGAAGCCTTCGGCGCGGGTCTTCTTGTACATGTCCATCAGGTCGCGGTATTCGGCGGCGCGATGGCCAAAGCGCACGCCGTCAAAGCGCGACAGGTTGGACGATGCCTCGGCCGGCGCGATCACGTAGTACACGGGGATCGACAGCTCGGTCTTTGGCAGCGACACCTCGACCAGCGTGGCGCCCAGCTTTTCGTACTCGGCAAGCGCCGCGCGCACGGCTTGCTCCACATCCGCTGCCAGGCCCTTGCCGAAATACTCCTTGGGCAGGCCGATGCGCAGCCCTGACAGCGGCTTGCTGGCGCTGGCGCCGACCCGTGCCTGGCCCAGCAGGCGGGTGTAGTCCTCGTCGACGCCGCCCAGGGCGGGCGCGACGCTGGTGGAGTCGCGCTCGTCGAAGCCGGCCATGCCGCCCAGCAGCATGGCGCAATCCTCGGCGGTGTGCGCCATCGGGCCGCCCTGGTCGAGCGAGGAGGCGAAGGCGATCATGCCGTAGCGCGACACGCGGCCATAGGTAGGCTTGATGCCGGTGATGCCGGAGAACGAGGCCGGCTGGCGGATCGAGCCGCCGGTGTCGGTGCCGGTGGCGGCAGGCGCCAGGCCGGCGGCCACGGCGGCAGCCGAGCCGCCCGAGGAGCCACCCGGCACGCGGCTGGCGTCCCAGGGGTTCCTGACCGGGCCGAAGTGCGAGTTCTCGTTGGACGAGCCCATCGCAAACTCATCCATATTGGTCTTGCCCAGCGTGACCATGCCGGCGGCGGCGAGGCGCTCGACCACGGCCGCGTCGAACGGGCTTTCGTAGTTGGCCAGCATGCGCGAGCCCGCCGTGGCGCGCCAGCCACGGGTGACGAATACGTCCTTGTGGGCGATCGGCACGCCGGTCAGCGGGCCGGCTTCGCCGCGCGCGCGGCGCGCGTCGGCGGCGCGGGCCTGCGCCAGGGTGAGTTCGGGGTTGACGTCGACAAAGGCGTTGAGCGCGCCGGCCTGCTCGATGCGGGCCAGGTAATCGCGCGCCAGTTCTTCGGCGGAGACGGAGCGTGCCGCCAGCGCGTCGGAAAGCTCGCGCAGGGAGGTCACGGAAGTTGCGGAAAAGGGCATGTCGGTCGGTTTGGCTTGGCTTGGCAGGTGATGGCTGCCGGCGCGGCCTGGAGGCGGCGCGGCGCAGCCGCTGGGTCGAGGGCCGGGGTGCGTCTGACCTTTATTCGATGACCTTGGGCACCAGGTAGAGGCCGCCTTCGGTGGCCGGGGCGGGACGCTGGTAGTCCTCGCGGCGGCTGGGCTCGGTGACCACGTCGTCGCGCAGCCGCTGCGACATCTCGCGCACCGCGGACAGCGGGTGGGCCAGCGGCACGATGCCGGTGGTGTCGACCGCCTGCATCTGTTCGACCAGGGAGAAGAATTGATTGAGCTGCACAAGCGTCTGCCCGGCCTCGGCATCGTTGATTTCGATGCGGGCAAGGTGGGCGATGCGCTTGACGTCGGATAGGTCGAGAGCCATGGCTTGGGGTCGGTGCGAAAGGCGATGCGGGCGCGGCCGGGGCGGGCCGGGCAAGTGCTGCCGGGAGCGCCCGGGAATCGTCAAAGTTACAGGTTTTTTCGAGGAAGAAGCCCCCGAAACAGGGGGAATTATAAGGTATCATTGCGCGTTGCCATCCTTTGGCCGCGCCTTCGTCACATTGGTGCAAAACCGCCTCCTCCGGAGCATTTTGGGACACCCCGGCGGGACACACCAGCGGGACACACCGGCGGGACGCCCGGCGGCGTACTCCGGCACCCGGGCCAGCCGGCACTGGCCGCGTGGCCCGCGCCGGCGCGGGCTTGAAGGCACCCAAGGGATGACAGACAGGTTCCTCCGATTAGGCCGCCCCCGCCAGCAATTAATTTGTAATTGCAGCGCCGTTCCACCGAACTTTCGCGCGTGGTCTAATCAAAGGTTCCCGTAGAGGCTGCTTTCGCCACCTGGCAAAGCGGCCTTGGCTGGCGGCCCTGGCCCTGGCAGTTCGCAGCGGATGACAACGCGGACTGGCAACGGCGCCGGCCCCACCGGACGACCGGGGGCCTTAATACTACCCGTCGCTATGAATATCGTGGCTGGCCCCGCAGCGGCGCCGGCCACTTCGCATACTCGCGAACCACCAGAAAACAGGATTCCTGATGTTCGGATTTCTCCGCAGCTACTTCTCCAACGATCTCGCGATCGACCTCGGCACCGCCAACACCCTGATCTATATGCGTGACAAGGGCATCGTCCTTGACGAGCCGTCCGTGGTCGCCATCCGCCAGGAAGGCGGACCCAACGCCAAGAAGACGATCCAGGCGGTGGGCAAGGAAGCCAAGCAGATGCTGGGCAAGGTGCCGGGCAACATCGAAGCGATCCGCCCGATGAAAGACGGCGTGATCGCCGACTTCACGGTCACCGAGCAGATGCTCAAGCAGTTCATCAAGATGGTGCACGACACCAAGCTGCTGCGCCCCTCGCCGCGCATCATCATCTGCGTGCCCTGCGGCTCGACCCAGGTCGAGCGCCGCGCCATCCGCGAATCGGCGCTGGGCGCCGGCGCCAGCCAGGTGTACCTGATCGAGGAGCCGATGTCGGCCGCGATCGGCGCCGGCCTGCCCGTGTCGGAACCGTCGGGCTCGATGGTGGTGGATATTGGCGGCGGCACCACCGAGGTGGGCATCATCTCGCTGGGCGGCATGGTCTACAAGGGCTCGGTGCGCGTGGGCGGCGACAAGTTCGACGAAGCCATCGTCAACTACATCCGCCGCAACTACGGCATGCTGATCGGCGAGCAGACCGCCGAAGCCATCAAGAAGGCCATCGGTTCGGCTTTCCCCGGCTCCGAAGTCCGCGAAATGGAAGTCAAGGGCCGCAACCTGTCCGAAGGCATCCCGCGTGCCTTCACGGTGTCGTCCAACGAAATCCTGGAAGCCCTGACCGATCCGCTCAACCAGATCGTGTCGGCCGTCAAGATCGCGCTGGAACAGACCCCGCCGGAACTCGGCGCGGACATCGCCGAGCGCGGCATGATGCTGACCGGCGGCGGCGCGCTGCTGCGCGACCTGGATCGCCTGCTGGCCGAGGAAACCGGCCTGCCGGTGCTGGTCGCCGAAGACCCGCTGACCTGCGTGGTGCGCGGCTCCGGCATGGCGCTCGAGCGCATGGACAAGCTCGGCAGCATCTTTTCTTACGAATAAAGCGTAAGCAGAGGATTCGCACGTGGCGCGACGCGGCCTGCCGGACTACCTGGTCGGGGCAGCGCCTCGCCGCGCTACCCTCCCGACCCCGCCAGTCCCCGTGCACCACACCGCGCCGCGACGCCCCAGCCACTCCGGCTGGCGTGCCGCGGCGCGGTCGTGCCTGTGGCACCGGGGGACCTTTCTGCCAGCGCACGGGTAAATGGATTACACTCCGCCGCCGCTCTTCAAGCAGGGCACTTCCGCCGTTGCGCGCCTCGTCTTCTATGTGACGATCGCGCTGGCGCTGCTCATCGTTGATGCGCGCTTTGACGCCCTGCGCGTGGTCCGCCAGGTTGCCGCCACCGTGCTGATGCCAGTGGAACGCACGGTGCTGGTGCCGCGCGACGCGCTGCGCGCCACCTTCGACTACGCCCAGTCATCCGCCACCCTCGCCAGCGAGAACCGCGACCTCAAGCGCCGCATGGTGACCGAGGCCGAGGGTTCGGTGCGCCAATCCCAGCTCGAAGCCGAGAACAACCAGCTGCGCAAGCTGCTTGGCCTGGTGCAGCAGTCGGCCACGCCGGTGACGGCGGCCGAGATCCTGTACGACGCCCGCGACCCCTACAGCCAGCGCATCGTGATCGACCGCGGCAGCCAGCATGGCCTGCGCGCGGGCTACCCCGTGATCGACGAACGCGGCGTGATCGGCCAGATCACGCGGGTTTCGCCGTTCCAGTCGGAAGTCACGCTGCTGACCGACAAGGAGCAGGCCATTCCCGTGCAGGTAGTGCGCAACGGCTTGCGCAGCGTGGCCTTTGGCGGCGCCCGCGCCGGCCTGCTCGACCTGCGCTTCATGGCCGCCTCGGCCGACCTGCAGCAGGGCGACCTGCTGGTGACCTCTGGCCTGGACGGCACCTACCCGCCAGGCCTGCCCGTGGCCAAGATCGTCCAGATCGAGCGCAAGGCCGATACCGCCTTCTCGCGCGTGTACTGCGAACCGGTGGCCGGCGTGCGTTCGCACCGCCAGTTGCTGGTGATCCGCTACGAAGCGCAGTTGCCGCCGCGCGAGTCCATCGACGGCCCGCGCGACGCCAAGGAAGCGCGAAGCGTCAGGGCGAACCGCCCGGGTGTCCGGGATGCCGAACGCTCAGGAGAGCGGCCGGCCGAGAAGCCCGCCGACAAACCTGCCGCAAAGCCTGCTGACAAGCCGGCCGAAAAGCCGGCGGAAAAGCCCGCCGACAAGCCCGCCCCTGCCAAGGAGCCCAAGCGTTGACCAATCCCCAATACCTGCTGCGCCCGGTCAACCCCGCGTTTATCGCGCTGAGTTTCGTGCTGGCCTTCCTGTTCAACCTGATGCCCTGGGGCACCACGCTGTGGGTGCCCGACATGGTGGCGCTGGTGCTGGTGTTCTGGAACATCCACCAGCCGCGCAAGGTCGGCATGGGTGTGGCCTTCGCGCTCGGCCTGCTGATGGACGTGCATGACGCGCGCCTGCTGGGCGAGCACGCCATGGCCTACTCGCTGCTGGCGTACTTCGCCATCACCATCCATCGCCGCGTGCTGTGGTTCACGGTCTATACCCAGGCGCTGCACGTGCTGCCGCTCCTGTTTATCGCCCACGCGGTGCCGGTGCTGATCCGCCTGGCCATGGGCGCGCCGCTGCCCGGCTGGCAATTGCTGCTGGCGCCCGGCATCGAAGCGCTGCTGTGGCCGCTGGCCACCGGCATGCTGCTGGCGCCGCAGCGCCGCAGTGCCGACGTGGACGAAACCCGCCCAATCTGACGCTTTACCCCAACCGAAGTCCCGCCGCGCCCCCTGGGGGGCGCGGCAAACCGCAAGGCTGACGCAGTACCATGACCGAAATACGCAATGTCGAACAGGAGCTCGGCCGCTTCCGCATCCGCGTAGCGGCGGCGGGCCTGTTTGCCGTGATCTGCTTCGGCCTGCTGTTCAGCCGTTTCCTGTGGCTGCAGTGGTACAAGCATGACCAGTACTCGGCCAAGGCCGAGGACAACCGCATCTCGGTGGCGCCGATCGAGCCCAACCGCGGCATCATCATGGACCGCAACGGCGTGGTGCTGGCGCGCAACTATTCCGCCTACACGCTGGAAATCACCCCGTCCAAGCTGTCCGACACGCTCGACAACACCATCGAGGAACTGGCGCAGCTGATCGACATCCAGCCGCGCGACCGCCGCCGCTTCAAGCGCCTGATGGAAGAGTCACGCAGCTTCGAAAGCCTGCCGATCCGCAGCCAGCTCACCGACGAGGAAGTGGCGCGCTTCTCCGCCCAGCGCTTCCGCTTTCCCGGCGTCGACGTGCGCGCCCGGCTGTTCCGCCAGTACCCGATGGGCGAGTCCGCCTCGCACGTGATCGGCTACCTGGGCCGCATCTCGCAGCGCGACCAGGAACGCATCGAGGCCATGGACGAGGCCAACAGCGCCGAGGGCGCCAAATACGATCCGCGCAAGGACGCCGACAACTACAAGGGCTCCAACTACATCGGCAAGATCGGCATCGAGCAAAGCTACGAGACCGAGCTGCACGGCCTGACCGGTTTCGAGGAAGTGGAAGTAAGCGCGGGCGGACGCCCCATCCGCACGCTGTCCACCTCCCCCGCCACGCCCGGCAACAACCTGATCCTGTCGCTCGACATCCGCCTGCAGCAACTGGCCGAGGCGCTGTTTGGCGACAAGCGCGGCGCGCTGGTGGCGATCGAGCCGGCCACGGGCGACATCCTGGCCTTTGTCTCCAAGCCGACCTACGACCCCAACCTGTTCGTCGAAGGCATCGACACCAATACCTGGAACGAGCTCAACGGCTCGCCCGACAAGCCGCTGCTGAACCGCCCGCTGCGCGGCACCTACCCGCCCGGCTCCACCTACAAGCCGTTCATGGCGCTGGCGGCACTCACCACCGGCAAGCGCACGGCGGCCTGGGGCTTCCACGATCCGGGCTCGTTCACGCTGGGCAACCATACCTTCCGCGACGACAAGCCAGGCGGCCACGGCTGGGTGGACATGAACGCCTCCATCGTGCAGTCGTGCGACACCTATTACTACATGCTGGCGCGCGACATGGGCGTCAACGGCATCCACGACTTCATGAAGCCGCTGGGCTTTGGCCAGATCACCGGCATCGACATCGAAGGCGAGAGCCGCGGCATCCTGCCCTCCACCGACTGGAAGCGCCGCGCCTACCGCAAGCCCGAGCAGCAGAAATGGTATGACGGCGAGACCATCTCGCTGGGGATCGGCCAGGGCTACAACAGCTTCACCATCCTGCAGCTGGCCAACGCCACCTCCATCCTGGTCAACAACGGCATCGCCATGAAGCCCCACCTGGTCAAAGCGGTGGAGGATTCGGTCAGCCGCGAGCGCGAGCTCACCGTGCCCAAGGAAAGCTACCGCCTGCCGCTCAAGCAGTCGGATATCGACGTGATCAAGCGCGCCATGGTCGGCGTGACGCACTCGGGCACCGCCGCCCGCGCGTTTGCCGGCGCCGCCTATGAGTCCGCCGGCAAGACCGGGACGGCGCAGACCTTCACCATGGGCAAGAACGAGAAGTACAACCACCACGCGCTGGACGAGCGCAAGCGCGACCACGCGCTCTATACCGCATTCGCGCCCGCCGACAACCCGAAGATCGCGCTGGCGATGATCGTGGAAAACGCCGGCTTCGGCGGCGCCGTGGCCGCGCCGATCGCACGCAAGGTGATGGATTACTATCTGACGGGCAAGTGGCCGGAAGAACTGGCGAACATCGCCCCGCCCGCGTCCGAACGCGCCGGCGGCAAGCCGCCCGTGGATACGCCCAGCGTGTTTACCACCGGCCACACCGCCAGCATCGCCAGCGCCACCGTCATGGGCGCGAGCGAAGCCGCCGCCACCAGCGAAGGCGCCAGCGTGCCGGCAGCGCGGGTGGCAGCCCGCGCCGGCGCTTCCGCCACGGCCGCCTCTGCCGTGGTGGCGCCGGTGATCGACCCCGCCGCCATCCCGCCCGCCTCGGCGGTGCAGACGCTGGACCAACGCATGGCGCAGGCCCTCGGCCACAGCCGCCCGGCGCCGCCCCCCGCCCCGGCCACGTCGCCCGTCATGGCGCCCGCCAGTTCGAAACCCCGCGCCAAACCGGCAACCGCGCCCGCCGCGGCCGGCGGCAACGCTTCACGCTGAAGGAGACGCGCCATGGATCGCCGCCGCGTCCTATCGTTCATCAAGACGGCCCTGACCGGCTTCGACAAGCCACTCGCGCTCATCGTCTTCCTGCTGTTCGCCACCGGCATCGTGGCGCTCTACTCCGCCGCCATCGACATGCCCGGCCGGGTCGAGGACCAGTTGCGCAACATCCTGCTGTCCTACCTGGTGATGTGGGTCATCGCTTACCTGCCAACCCAGACGCTGATGCGGGTGGCGGTGCCGCTCTATACGGTCGGCGTGGCCCTGCTGGTGGCGGTGGCCATGTTCGGCCTGATCCGCAAGGGCGCGCGGCGCTGGCTCTACGTCGGCATGGTGATCCAGCCTTCCGAGATCATGAAGATCGCCATGCCGCTGATGCTGGCGTGGTACTTCCAGAAGCGGGAGGGCTCGATCAGGTGGTTCGACTTTGTGCTGGCGCTGGTGCTGCTCGGCGTGCCCGTGGGCCTGATCGCCAAGCAGCCCGACCTCGGCACCGGCCTGCTGGTGATGGCAGCCGGCCTCTACGTGATCTATTTCGCCGGCCTGTCGTGGAAGATCATCCTGCCGCTGCTTGCCGTCGTGGTGGTCGCCATCACCGCGCTCGTCAGCTTCGAGCACGATATCTGCGCTCCCGGCGTGAACTGGCCGATCCTGCACGACTACCAGCAACACCGCATCTGCACGCTGCTGGACCCCACCACCGACCCGCTCGGCAAGGGCTTCCACACCATCCAGTCCATCATCGCCATCGGCTCCGGCGGCGTGTTCGGCAAAGGCTGGCTCAAGGGCACGCAGACGCACCTCGAGTTCATCCCCGAGAAGCACACCGACTTCATCTTCGCGGTGTTCTCCGAAGAGTTCGGACTGATCGGCAACGCCGTGCTGCTGGTGCTCTACCTGCTGCTGATCTTCCGCGGGCTGTACATCGCGGCCAACGCGCCGACGCTGTTCTCGCGGCTGCTGGCGGGGTCGATCACGCTGATCTTCTTCACTTATGCCTTTGTGAACATGGGCATGGTGAGCGGCATCCTGCCCGTGGTGGGCGTGCCGTTGCCGCTGCTGAGCTACGGGGGAACGGCGCTGGTGACGCTGGGCATGGGCATCGGGATCCTGATGAGCATCTCGCGGCAAAAGCGGCTGATACAAACATAGCCTGGCGTGCGACATGGCCGTTGAAATGACACCTTGCTGAGGTATCCTCTCTCCTTTGGAACGTTCACCTCCAAGGGCTCAAATGCGGCGCGTCGTATTCAATCAGAAAGGCGGAGTCGGTAAGTCGACCATCGTCTGCAACCTGGCGGCCATCAGTGCCAGCGAAGGCCTGCGCACCCTGGTCATCGACCTCGATGCGCAAGGCAACTCCAGCCAGTACCTGCTCGGCGCGCACGCCGCCGAGGCCACCCCGACGGTGGCCGATTTCTTCGAGACCGCGCTCACATACAGCTTCAAGCCGCTGGATGTCACCGCGTTCATCCACGCCACGCCGTTCGAAAACCTCGATGTGATGCCCGCCCATCCCGAGCTCGATACGCTGCACGGCAAGCTCGAATCCCGCTACAAGATCTACAAGCTGCGCGACGCGCTGATCGAGCTGGAAGCGGCGTACGACGCCATCTACATCGACACCCCGCCCGCGCTGAACTTCTACACCCGCTCCGCGCTGATTGCCGTCCAGCGCTGCCTGATTCCATTCGACTGCGACGACTTCTCCCGCCGCGCGCTCTACACGCTGCTCGACAACGTGAAAGAGATCCAGCACGACCACAACGCGGACCTGGAAGTCGAAGGGATCGTGATCAACCAGTTCCAGCCGCGCGCCACCTTGCCGTTGCAACTGGTGGAGGAACTGGTCAGCGAAGGGTTGCCGGTGTTGAATTCACGGTTGTCGTCGTCGGTGAAGATCCGGGAGTCGCATCAGCATGCGATGCCGATGATTCATCTGGATCCTAGGCATAAGTTGGCGTTGGAGTATTTGGCTTTACATCAGGAGTTGGTGGGATAGGGGGTTTTTGATCGGCGATGGCTTTTGGGCCCAAGGGCTCGGATGTGTGGGCTCGTTGGCTCGTCTCTATCGGCGTTGGCCTTTGCACCCAAGAGCCATACGACATCCCCCTGCGGGGGCTGCCGGTCACTCTTCTTTGCGTCGGCAAAGAAGACTAACGAGAAGAAAGCCGACCCTGCCGGGTGCAGAGCAATAAGGCTTTCGAACATCGATGATTTCGTCGTACGGCCCGGAGTGCTGGCGGGCATCTGCCGGTACCGGTTTGACTGGCCACGAACCAGCCAGCTTCCGGGATTCGTGGTGGGGCCCCCGGTAGCAGACATCACTTGCCTCAAGCCGTCTGTCGCTCGCGGAGGGGCCGGCCACGAAGTTGCAAGCGCACCGGTTCCGTCGTGGGCGCGGTGGCACCAGGGTGATATGCCCAAGGCCTTGACCACCGCGCCCGCCCCACCACGAAACCATTGGCTGGCGATGTGTCGTGATGGCGCGCGCCGGTAACGGCAGATTGGCGAACGGGCAAGGATTCTGCTACCGGGGGCCGTACTGCGAATCCCGGAAATTGGCAGGTTCGTGGTCAGTCAAACCGGTACCGGCAGATGCCAGCAGAACTGTGGCCGTACGACGAAACCAGCACCCCTAGCACCCGCGATTGCTCTGCTCCCGGCAGGGTCGGCTTTCTTCTCGTTAGTCTTCTTTGCCGACGCAAAGAAGAGTGACCGGCAGCCCCCGCAGGGGGATGTCGTATGGCCCTTGGGTCCAAAAACCAACACCACTCAAAGAAACAGCAAAAGCCCCCCAAAAGCCCTACCCCCTACCCCCCCCCTCCCCCTATCCCCCCTTCATCAAAAAATCCCGACTAACCCCACCCCCAAGTTCATGGATCCTGCGAAGAAAATCACTAAGCCACCCATGAATCCCAACAGAAAAAATATCCTCGATCCGGGTGAATTTAAGCTCGGCATGCAGTTTCCCCGCCCGCCGCTCCGTCTCCACTGACTGCGCATTGCGCACCTGCGCCAGCAACGAAACCACCTCCCGCAAACTGGCCGCCAGCGACCGCGGCATATCCGGATGCACGATCAGCAACTCGGCCACGCGCTCGGGCGTGACCACCGAGCGATAGACCTTGCGATACATCTCCAGCCCCGACACCGAGCGCAATACCGCGGCCCACTGGTAGAAGTCGTCCTGCTGCAGGCCGAGGTCGGTGGCCTGGAACTTGACGTCGAGAATGCGGGCGGTGTTGTCGGCGCGCTCCAGGAAGGTGCCCAGCCGCATGAAGCAGTAGGCTTCGTCCTTGAGCATGGTGCCGGCTTCCACACCACGCGTGAGGTGGGAGCGGAACTTGACCCACTCGAAGAACTGCGCCGGATCGTGGCGCAGGATGCCGTCGGCAACCATCTGCTGGACATCGAGCCAGGTGGTGTTGATGGTCTCCCACAGCGGCGTGGTGAGTGCACCGCGCACGGCGCGGGCGTTTTCGCGGGCGGCGCGCAGGCAGGACATGATCGACGCCGGGTGGCTCAGGTCGCGCACCATGAAGTCGATCACTTCCTCGTGCACGACCGCGCCGTGGTGCTCGGCGAACACCGGCGTGAGCTCCGTCACGTCGAGCATTGCCAGCCAGCCTTGCTGCGCCACCTCGGGCGATTGCGGCAGCATCGAGGCCTGGTAGTTGACGTCGAGCATGCGGGCGGTGTTTTCCGCGCGCTCGGTGTAGCGGGCCATCCAGAACAGGTGGTCGGCGGTGCGGCTTAGCATGATGATTCCCCCATTTCTCGGCAAACCCAGGCTATTGACAAGCAATTGGCTTGCCAGCCGCTGACCGCGGCGCGGTGCCTACTCGACCGGCAGCACGCTGACCTCCACTTCCACATCGTGCGCGCCGCCGCCCACGATGACGCCGCGCAGCAGCGAGACATCGCTATAGTCGCGCCCGAACGCCAGCGTGACGTGGCTGGTGTCGGCCAGCACGTCGTTGGTGGGATCGAGATCGATCCAGCCGGCCAGCGGGCAGTACACCGCCAGCCAGGCATGGGAGGCGTCGGCGCCGATCAGCCTGGGCTGGCCGGGTGGCGGCTCGGTGCACAGGTAGCCGCTGACGTAGCGCGCCGCGAGGCCGAGCGAGCGCAGGCAGCCGATCATGACCTGAGCGAAATCCTGGCACACGCCGCTGCGCAGGCCGAAGGCTTGCAGCGCCGGGGTATCGACCTCGGTGGCGGTGGTCTGGTATTCGAAGTCGGCGTGCACGCGATGCATCAGGTCGATGGCGCCGGCCACCACGGGCACGCCGGGCGCGAAGCTGGCGAGCGCGTAGGCCTTGAGATCGGGATGCAGCGCCACGTTGGGCGAGGCGAAGCAGAACTCGCTTTCCGGCAGGAAGGGCTGCCCGGCGCGAAAGCGCAGCGCGGCGGCCGCCGTCTCCCACGGCATGCTGGCGGCGGGGTCGAGCGACGCCCAGCGCGGTGTGAGGCTGACCGTGCTCTCGCAGGCGAGCTGCATATAGTCGTGCGGCACGTCGATGGTGAAGTACAGCACGTTGTTGCCGAAGGCGTCGATGTCCGCATGCTGGTGCGACGGCGGCGGCTCGATCTGCGTGCTGTGCGCGTGCACCGCCTGCCACGGGCAGGTCACCGGAAACACCACGGCGCGCTGCTGGGCGTTCTCCACCGGCGCGGAGTAATCGTAGATGGTTTTGTGATGAATCGTCAGCACGGAGGCCGCGCGTCCTGGCGCGGGCTCGGCCACGTCTTGCGCCTGGCTCATCGCCGCATTCATGGTGGCATTCACGGTGGCATTCACGGTTGCGCTCATGGTTACGCCCCGACGCGGGTGCCGGCCATGCCAGCATGGCTAAAGTAGCGCGCACTGATTTCGTCCGAGAGACGCACCATCATGTCGGTCAGTTGCTCGCATAGCTGCACCAGATTGGTGTATTTCCCGTCGGTGCCGCGCTGGCATAGTGCTTCCCAGCCGGGCAGCGTCTCCACGGTGGGCAGCCATTGCGGCAGTGGCACGCGCCCGGTGCCGGCCGGGCTGGCCGGCGGCGAGATCTGGCCGAGCTTGACGCGCAGCCGCGCCAGCAAGCCGTAGAGCCCGCGCGGGTTGGTCGGCTCGATCACCAGCTGGTCGACCAGCGCGGGCACATCGGAGCGGCCCGGGTACAGCGCGCGGAAGGTCAGCGTGCTGTCGAACAGGTGCAGCAGCAGATCGAAGCAGGTCCGGTGCAGCAGCGCGCCGTTGTGGGCAAACACCCGCAGGAAGGTCGAGAGCGTGGCCACGCGCTCGATATGGCGGCCGATAAACAGCAGGCGCCAGGCTTCGTCGCGGGTCATGCGGTCGCCCTGCGCGCCGCTGATGGCGGCGAGCTGCATGGACAGGCGATCCAGCGCCGCCAGCACGCGCGGGCGGTCATAGTTGCCCGTGTCACCGCCGGGGCTGCCGGGGCTGCTGGAGCTGCTGGGGCTCCCAACGGACGCCGCCTCCATGGCATCGCCAAAATCGTTGCGCGCGGCCAGGATGGTGCGCCAGTGATCGTTGGACAGCCGGTTGCGGATTTCGGTGGCGGCGTGCACGTGGCTGGCCAGGTTCTGGCCCACGCTGGTCCAGCCGGCGCTTTCCGCCAGCGCGGACACCAGGCTGCGCTCGAACACGCGCAGCGAGGCGCGTGGCTGCGGGGCGCCGGTCGGCAGCAGGCCGCAGGCGAGCACCAGTTCGCCGATCACGTCGAGCGCGCTGTCGTCGCGGTCGTCGCTGCTTTCGATGGAGCCCAGCACCAGCCGGCACAGGCGTACGTTGTTTTCCGCGCGCTCGGCATAGCGGCCGGCCCAGAACAGGTTCTCGGCGGCGCGGCTGGATACCGCCAGCGGCTTGGCCGCCGGCCCGGGCGCCGCGCCGGCCATGGGGAACTGCGGCGTGCCGCCCGGCTGCGCCGGCTGGCTCGACAGCACCCAGGTGTCGACGCTGGAGCCGCCGAGCTGCATCGATACCGCCGGCTGCCCCTCGCCCGCGAGCCGGGTGAAGCCGCCGGGCATCACCTGCCAGCCACCCCGTCCGTCGGCAATGGCGTAGACCCGCAGCATGGCGGCGCGCGAGCCAATATGCGGCCCTTCCCAGCGCGGTGCGTGCGACAGCGGCAGGTCGGCCTGGATGGTAAACAGATCCGGCACCTGCTCGATGCGCTCGCGCCAGTCCGCCAGGCGCTGCAGGCCGCGCTCCATGCCCAGGCGCGGGCCTTCCCACGGCTGCGCCATGCCGCGCGGGTAGGTTGGCATCAGGAAGGCTTCGGTGAATTCCCCGAGCGCCTCCTCGCGCGCCGTGGCCTCGCCGCACCACCAGCTGGGCACGCCCGGCAGCAGCAGCTCCTCACCCAGCAGCGCGCGGGAAATGGCCGGCAGGAAGCCGTGGATGGCCGGCGTCTCCAGGAAGCCCGAGCCGGGCGCATTGGACACCAGCACGTTGCCCGCGCGCATCGCCTGCAGCAGCCCGGGCACGCCGAGCGTGGAATCCTGGCGCAGCTCGACCGGATCGCAATAGGCGTCGTCCAGGCGGCGCAGCACCACGTCGACGCGTTCCAGCCCGGCCAGCGTCTTCAGGTAGACCACGTCGTTGCGCACCGTCAGGTCCTTGCCCTCGACCAGCGTGATGCCGAGGTAGCGGGCCAGGAAGGTGTGCTCGAAATAGGTTTCGTTGTAGGGCCCCGGGGTGAGCAGCACGATGTGCTTGCTGACCGAAGCGGCGGCGTTGCCCGCGGATTCCGGCGCGGGTGGCTGCGCCGCGGGCTGCTGCGCCAGCGTGGCCACCAGTTGCGAGAACGCGGCGGGCAGGCGCCGCACCCGCAGCTCGCGAAAGGCATCGGCGAACAGGCTGGAGATGATGAGGCGGTTCTCCAGCGCGTAGCCCATGCCAGAAGGCGTCTCCGTGCGGTGGGCCATCACCGTCCAGCCACCCTCCAAGGTATGCGCGAGGTCCACCGCGACGATATGCAGGAAGTTGCCGCCCGGCGGCTGGTAACCCTTGAGCGGGCGCAGGTAACCGGGATGGCCGAAGACCAGGCCGGCCGGCAGCAACCCCTTGGACAGCAAAGCCTGCGGCCCGTAGATGTCGGCCACCATGGCATTGGCCAGCTCAGCGCGCTGCGCCACGCCGCGCTCGATCCGCTGCCAGTCCTCCTCGGTCACCAGGAAGGGCAGCAGGTCCAGCGCCCAGGCGCGCGCACCGGCCTTGTCCGTGTAGTCGGCGTAGACGTTGTAGGTCACGCCGTTGTCGCGGATCTGGCGCGCCATGGCGGCGGCCTGCTGGTCGAGGCCGTCGACGCCCTCCTCGCCCAGTATCTGGAAAAAGCGTGCCCAGGGCTCGCGCAACCCGTCCCCGCATGCCCCCAGTTCATCGAGGTGCCCGGGCGGCACCGGCCGCGCGCGGTGCATCACCGCGTCGACGGCAGGGGCGGTTTCATCAAAAGGCAGGGACGGCTGAAGAGACACGGGGCGCGGCTTTGGGGGCTGCCGGATCAGCGTTGTCGCAAATCCAGCGTGAACGGAAACTCGAGGCTGCGCCGGGGCGGTTCCACGCGCATCACGCCCGGCGTGTGGCCAAGCGTGAAGAAGCGTGTCAGGCGCCGGCTCTCAGCCTCGTACGCATTGACCGGGAAGGTCTCATAGCTACGCCCGCCCGGATGCGAAACATGATACTGGCATCCACCGATGCTGCGCCCCATCCACGTGTCGACAACGTCGAAAGTCAGCGGCGCATGCGAGGCAATGGTGGGGTGGAGCGCAGACGGCGGCGCCCAGGCGCGGTAGCGCACCCCGGCCACGAACTCGCCCACGCGCCCGGTGGGCTGCAGCGGCACCGCGCGGCCATTGACGGTGACCACATGGCGGCTGTCGTTCATGCCCAGCACGCGCACCTCGATGCGCTCGAGCGACGAATCCACGTAGCGCACGGTGCCGCCGGCACTGCCCTCCTCGCCCATCACATGCCAGGGTTCGAGCGCGGTGCGCAGCGTCAGCGACAGGCCGCCGGCCGCAAGCTCGCCCACGCGCGGGAAGCGGAACTCGAAGTGCGGCGCGAACCAGGCGTTGTCGAACGCGAAGCCGGCTTCGCGCATCTCGGTGAGCACGTCCTCGAAATCCATCTGCACGAAGGTGCCGAGCAGGAAACGGTCGTGCAGCTCCGTGCCCCAGCGCGTGAGCCGCGCGCGATAGGGCTCGCGCCAGAAGCGGGCCACCAGCGCGCGCAGCAGCAACTGCTGCACCAGGCTCATGCGCGCATGCGGCGGCATCTCGAACGCGCGCAGCTCCAGCAGGCCGAGGCGGCCGGTGGGGCCGTCGGGCGAGTAGAGCTTGTCGATGCAGAACTCGCTGCGGTGGGTGTTGCCGGTGACGTCGATCAGGATATTGCGCAGCGCACGGTCGACCAGCCACGGCGGCATGTGCGCGCCGACCCCGCCCTCGGGGCCCGAGAGCCGGTCGAGCTGGTGCTGCAGTTCGGCAAAGGCGATCTCGAGCTCGTAGAGCTGGTCGTTGCGCGCCTCGTCCACGCGCGGCGCCTGGCTGGTCGGGCCGATGAACATGCCCGAGAACAGGTAGGACAGCGAGGGATGGTTGTGCCAGTACGCAATCAGGCTGGACAGCACATCGGGGCGCCGCAGGAAGGGGCTGTCGGCCGGCGTGGCGCCGCCCAGCACGAAGTGGTTGCCGCCGCCGGTGCCGGTGTGCCGCCCGTCGAGCATGAACTTCTCGGTGCTGAGGTAGGTCTCGTGGGCGGCCTGGTAGAGGAATTCCGTATGGTCGACCAGTTCGTCCCAGTTGGCGGCCGGATGGATGTTGACCTCGATCACGCCGGGGTCAGGCGTGACCTGCAGCAGCTTGAGGCGCACGTCGCGCGGCGGCGGGTAGCCTTCGAGCACGATCTTCACGCCCAGCCCGGCTGCGGCGGCTTCCACCGCCGCCAGCAGCTCCAGGTAGTCCTCCAGCACGGTCAGCGGCGGCATGAAGACGTAGAGCATGCCGCGCTTGTCGCCCGCGGCCGCTTTCTCGGCCTTGGGACCGGCGGCGCGGCTGGGATGGCGCACTTCCACGCACAGCGCCGTGCGGGTGATCCAGCCCGCGGATTCGCCGCGCTCGGGCACGCGCGCCAGGTCCGCGGCCAGGGCAGCGGGCGCGCCCGTGCCGCCGATCGTGCCCGCCCCTGGCTTGGCCCCGGCACGCGTCGCCGCCGCCGAGCCGGGTGCGGGGTAGGCCGCGGTGCTGGCGCGGAACTCCGCAGCCTGGCCAGGCCCGGCGCCTTGGCCGGCAAGCCCTGGCAACTGCGCGCGCAGCTGCGCCCCGGTGGGCAGCGGCGAGCGCGCCGCGAACGGGTCCTGGTCGAACTGCCACGGGTAGTCGGCCTCGCTGACCCAGGGCAGGGCATCCAGAGGCAGGCGGTAGCCCATCGGCGAATCGCCGGGCAGCAGGTACATGCGGTCGTCGCGGAAGAACCACGGCCCGCTGATCCAGCGGTGGGCGGCCAGCGCCGGCCCATCTTCCAGGCCAGTGCGGCGCAGCGGCAGCACATAGCCGGTGGGCCGCGCCAGGCCGCCATCGAACACGCGGCGCAGGCGCATGCGCTCCATCTCATCGTCGAGCCGCGCCTCCAGCGGGTCGACGTTGACCGGCAGGCGGCGCTCGCGCCAGAGGTAGTACCAGGTGTCCTCATAACCGGGCTGCACAAAACCGGGGTCGATCCCGAGGCGGGTGGCCAGGCTATCGAGGAAGCGGCGCGCGTCGGCCTCGGTATAGTCGGCCGGCTCGCGCTCATCGGCGAACAGCGACGGGTCCTGCCAGCATGGCTGGCCGTCGGCGCGCCAGCAGATCGACAAGGCCCAGCGCGGCAATTGCTCGCCCGGGTACCACTTGCCCTGGCCGAAGTGCAGGAAGCCGCCCTTGCCATAGCGCGCGCGCAGTTTATGCACCAGTTCGGTGGCATAGGCGCGCTTGGTGGTGCCGAGCGCATCGGTGTTCCATTCCGCGCCATCGCGATCCTTGACCGCGACAAAGGTCGGCTCGCCGCCCATGGTCAGGCGCACATCCTGCGCGTTGAGCAGGATATCGACCTCGGCGCCCACGGCCGCCACCGCCTGCCACTGCGCCTCGGTATAGGGCTTGGTCACGCGCGGCGATTCATAGATGCGGGTGATCGACATCTCGTGGTGGAAGGTCACCTCGCTCTCGTCGACCGCGCCGCTGACCGGCGCCGCGCTGCCCGGCTCGGGCGTGCATGCCACCGGGATATGGCCCTCGCCGGCGAGCAGGCCGGAGGTGGGGTCGAGCCCGATCCAGCCCGCGCCCGGCAGGTAGACCTCGCACCACGCGTGCAGGTCGGTAAAGTCCACGTCGGTGCCGCTGGGGCCGTCGATGGATTTCACGTCGGGCGCCAGCTGCAGCAGGTAGCCGGACACGAAGCGCGCGGCCAGCCCCAGGTGGCGCAGCGTCTGCACCAGCAGCCAGCCGGAATCCCGGCACGACCCTGCGCCCGTCGCAAGCGTCTGCTCCGGCGTCTGCACGCCGGGCTCCATGCGAATCAGGTAGCGGATGTCCTCTTGCAGGCGCTGGTTCAGGGCCACCAGGAAATCGCTCGTGGTCTGCTTGTTGCGCGGAATGCTCTCCACGAAGGCGGCAAAGCGCGGCGTCAGTTCGCCCTTGACCATATAGGGCGCCAGCTCGTAAGCCAGGCCGGGCTCATAGGTGAAGGGAAAGTTCTCGGCGTAGGGCTCGAGGAAGAAGTCAAACGGGTTGTAGACCGCCATCTCGACCACCAGGTCGACGGTGATCTTGAACTCGGTGGTCGGCTCGGGGATCACCAGCCGGGCGAGGTAGTTGGCGAACGGGTCCTGCTGCCAGTTCACGAAATGCTGCTCGGGCTCGATGCGCAGCGAATACGAAAGGATCGGCGTGCGGCAGTGCGGGGCAGGACGGAGCCTGACCACCTGCGGCGAAAGCTTCACGGGCCGGTCGTACCGGTAGTGGGTGACATGGTTCAGTGCGACGTGTGTTGCCACTAGTGCCTCCCATTGGCGCAGGTTTCGTGTTGTTGTCTCAAGCAAGAGTTGTACCGCCCCCGGCGGCGCACCTCGGATTGCGGCCCGCGGCGGCCGCCCGTGCATGGCAACATGCCCAGACTACCGCAGCATTACATCGCGCCAGCCTGTTTTGCCTTCAGTCCCTGCTCGATCAGCGAGCGCAGCTTGGCCAGCGCCCCGGGGTCGCCGTGCGCGGCAGCGCGGGCGTACCAGATCTTGGCCTGTTCGATGTCCTTCTCGACCACGCCGGGCTCGCCACGCTCGTAATAGCTGGCGACGATGTACTGGGCACCGCCGTCGCCCGCCGTGGCGGCGCGCGTGTACCACTCGAAGGCCTTGCCGTAGTCCCGCGCGAGGCCCCGTCCGGTGAAGTAATTGGTCGCCAGTTCCACCTGGGCCTGCACATGGCCGCCTTCGGCCGCGCGGCGGTACCACTGGTTGGCGGACTCCAGCGAGCGCGGCACCAGCTCGCCGTGCTCGTACATCTCGCCAAAGGTGAACTGGGCCTGCGTCATGTCGTTCTCGGCCGCGCGGTGCAGCCAGATCAGCGCCTCCTCCTGGCGCACCGGCGTGCCCTCGCCGCGCAGCAGCATCATGGCGTAGTTGTACTGCGCGAGCCGGTTGCCTTGCTGGGCCGCCTTGGCGAAATCCCGCAAGGCCGAATCGAAGGCGCCGGCGTCGTAGGCGGTCACCGCCTGGCGCGTCAGTTCCTGCGCCGGCGCCGGGGGCTGGCGCGCGGCCTGGGCGTGCTGGAAGGCAAGCAGGCAGAGGGGAAGCAGCGCGGCAATGGCGGCGGCGCGCAATCGCGAAGGAAAGCGGCCAGGAAAGTGGGCAGTGAAGCGAACAGGAAAGCGACGGACAAGCGGCATGGCAGGCTCCAGGCAGGGCACGCGCTGACTCCAAGTCTACAAGTGTAGGACTCTGAAGTCGCCAGGTGCAGTCGGATGCGGCCGGCCAGGCCTTACGGTTGGCGCCACCAGTTTTGCGCCGGTTCCGCAGGCGCGGGTACGCTGCTGGGCAGTGCTTGCGCCTGCGCCAGCAAGGCCTCGGCCTCCGTGTGCAGCCTGGACAGGCAACGCGCCAGCACCCGCGCCTCCTCCGGATCCAGGCAGGCGGCCAGGCGGGCGTTGAAGGCCTGGGCCTGCGCAAAGGCAAGCTGGTAGACCGCCTCGCCCTGCTCGCTCAGTGCAAACGCCGCCGCCCGCTTGTCCTGGCCGCGCGTGGCGCGCTGCACCAGGCCGCGCGCCATCAGGGCGTGCACGGCGCGGCTGGCCAGCACCTTGTCCAGCCCGGCGCTTTGCGCCAGCTCCGTCAGGCGCGTGCCCGGCTGCTCGCCGAGAAAGGCCAGCATGCGCCACTCACGCCGGCTCACCCCGGCCGCGGCACGCAGGTGATGCCCGCTGGCTTGCAGGGCAACGCGGGTCAGGTGATAGAGGCGGTAATTGAGGAAGTCGGCCAGACGGGCGGGATGCTGCAGCGTTTCGCCGGCGTCCCGCTCCCTGCGCTCCTGTGCCTGTGCCTGCTCGCCCGCCTGGCTGCCGTTCATGCCGCACCCGCAAATTTAGTTGATTTTGTCAATTATATGGCTGGGTGTTAGCGTCTGTGCCGCTGCATAAGAACTGGCGGGCCGCGCGCTAAGCGCATCCGCCGGGGTATGGCCGGGCAGGCATGGGTCCAGGAACGAAACACGCACATCGATGCGCGAAATCTTTCTTTGGCGCCTGCGGGCCGTATCGATAAATTGGCCGGCTTCCCGCCGATGCCGAACCAACAGGAGAACCCGTGAAACCCGCCAAACTGCTGCGCGCGCTAGTCCCCACCCTCGCCACCATGACCGCACTGGCCACCCTGTGCCTGGCCAGCGCGCCGGCCAGCGCCCAGAACGACCGCCCGCTGCGCATCCTGGTGGGCTACCCCGCCGGCGGCACCGCCGACCTGGCCGCCCGCCTCATCGGCGACAAGCTGCGCGAGGAACTCAAGCAAACCGTGGTCATCGAGAACAAACCGGGCGCGGGCGGCCGCCTGGTCATGGACTATGCGCGCACCCTGCCCGCCGACGGCAACACGCTGGTGGTCGCCAACTCCGCGGTGATGACCATCGCCCCGCTGACCTACCGCAAGCTGAACTACGACATCCAGCGCGATTTCGTGCCGGTGGCGCAAACCGCCAACTTCCAGCTGGCCCTGGCCACCGGCCCCGGCGCGCCGGCCAAGACGCTGAAGGAATACATCGAGTGGCTCAAGGCCAGCCCGGCCAAGAACAATTCCTACGCCTCGCCGGCGCTAGGCAGCATTCCTCACTTCTTTGGCTTGCTGATCGGCAAGCAGGTGGGCGTGGAGATGTTGCACGTGCCATTCAACGGCTCGGCACCGCTGATGAATGCGCTGGTGGGCGGGCAGGTGCCGGCCTCGGTCGATACGCTCGCCGATCTCACCGAGATGCATCGCGCGGGCAAGATCCGCGTCCTGGCGAGCTCAGGGACGCATCGCTCGGTGGCATTGCCGGATGTGCCCACGTTTACCGAGCTGGGCTACAAGGACATCGAGGGGCTTGGCCGGTACGGGTTCCTGGCGCCGGCCGGCGTGCCGAAGGCAACGATCGACCGGCTGAATGCGGCGATCGTGCATGCGGTGCAGTCGGCGGACCTGAAGGAGCGGTTCCTGAAGCTGGGGCTGGAGCCGCAAACCGGGAGCGCGGAGCAGTTCGGCAAGGTGCTGGCGGCGGATGCCGGACGGTGGGGACCGGTGGTCAAGGCCTCTGGCTATACCGGGGATTGAAAACACCCCATCATATTTCGCCATATTTATTCATTTCATGAATGTTATTTCTAACATGGATTGAATAGACGAAAATTTACATTACGTTATTTATTAAATTGATGCCGATCAGGTCAGGGTCAGTGGCCCGACCGGCATCCACAAAGCCATGACCACCCGAAACACCCTCTTCATCATGTGCGACCAGCTGCGCCAGGACCACCTGGCGTGCTACGGCCACCCCACCCTGCGCACAAAGCACATCGACGCCCTGGCCGCGCGCGGCGTGCGCTTCACCAAGGCGTTCGTCACCTCCGGCGTGTGCGGCCCGAGCCGCATGAGCTTCTACACCGGGCGCTACCCGAGCAGCCACGGCGCCACCTGGAACCGTGTGCCGCTGTCCGTTGGCGAAGTCACGCTGGGCGAATACCTGAAGGACAGCCACCGTGCGCTGGCGCTGGCCGGCAAGACGCACGTGATGCCCGACAACGCCAACATGAAGCGCCTGCATCTCGACGGCGGCAGCGAGCTGGAAACGCTGCTGCGCAGCGGGCACTTTGTGGAAGTCGACCGCCATGACGGCCACCACGCCGAGCCGCACAGCGCTTATGCCGAGTGGCTGCGCAAGCAAGGCTACGACAGCGCCGACCCATGGACGGACTACGTGATCAGCGCCGAGAACGCGCAGGGCGAGATCGTGTCGGGCTGGCAGATGCGCAATGCCGGCCTGCCGGCACGCGTGGCGCAAGCGCATTCGGAGACGGCTTATACGGTGGGCCAGGCGATGCAGTACATCGCCGCGCGCGGCGACGACCCCTGGGTGCTGCACCTGTCGCTGGTCAAGCCGCACTGGCCCTACATGGCGCCCGCGCCCTACCACGCGGCTTATTCGCTGGACGACTGCCTGCCACTCAAGCGCCACGAGGCGGAGCTGGACAACCCGCACCCGGTGCTCGACGCGTACCGCACGCAGGAAGAATGCGCCAACTTCATGCGCAGCGAAGTCTCGGACACGGTGCGTCCCGCCTATCAAGGCCTGGTGCAGCAGATCGACGATCGCCTGGGCGAGTTGTGGGAACAACTGGAGCGTCTGGGCCGCTGGGAAGACACGCTGATCGTGTTCACGGCAGACCACGGCGACTTCCTGGGCGACCACTGGCTCGGCGAGAAGGAGCAGTTCTACGACACCGTGCAGAACATCCCGCTGATTGTCTACGACCCCTCGGCCGAAGCCGACGCCACCCGCGGCAGCGCGGATGCGCGCATGGTCTCGGCCGTGGACGTGGTGCCGACCGTGCTGGACGCGCTGGGCCTGCCGCCGGCCGACCATCGCGTGGAAGGCCGCTCGCTGCTGGATCTCACGCGCGAGCGCGGCAATGGCCAGTGGCGGGATTTCGTGGTGTCGGAGCTGGACTACGCGTATCGTGGCGCGCGGATCGCGCTGGGCCGGCAGCCAGGCGAGTGCCGGGCGTGGATGGTGCGCAATGCGCGCTGGAAGTATGTGCACTGGCAGGGATTCCGCCCGCAGCTGTTCGACCTGGAACGCGACCCGGACGAGTTCTTCGACCTGGGCGAGGATGCCGGCCACGAGGCCATCCGCTCGACGATGCGGCTGCACCTGCTGGAATGGTTCTGCACCCTCAAGCCGCGCACCACGGTGAGCAACGACGAGGTGGCGGCCAAGACCAATGTGTATAAGCAGGCGGGCGTGTTTTTTGGCGTTTGGTGAGGTGGTTTAGTTTGATGAGGTGGCTTGGATCGTGGCCCGACGGGCCGGGATACCGCCGCGGAGGGGTAAAGATTCCTGCCGGTCTGGCCGTAATACCGCTTAGGCCACCCTGGGCGCCAGTGCCAGGGCAACGGCCAGGAGGGGGAGCCCGGAGCTGACGCCGTCGAATCTTGTCAGGCAAGCACGGAGATTCCTCGCCCCGATCATCGAACGCAACCGCTGCAAGGTTTTGAAATGGGCAATGTAGTCCTGCTCGAGGATGAGGTCGAGCTGCGCGAGGAAATCGCGGCTTTCCTGCAAAAGCGAGGCTGGACGGTCAGCCAGGCCGGCAGCCTGGCGCAATTCCTGCCCCTGGCCGCGCAGGCGGACATCGCCGTCATCGACGTCATGCTCCCCGACGGCACGGGTTTCGATGCGGCCAGCCGCCTGCGCCGCGAGCGCCCCGGCTGCGGCATCGTCATGCTCACGGCCCGCGGCGAAACGCAGGACAAGCTGCACGGCCTGAACGGCGGGGCGGACCACTATCTGGTCAAGCCGGTCAAGCTGCTCGAATTCGACGCCATCCTGCGCGCCTTGAGCCGCCGCGTCGTCTCCAACTGGTGGCTCGACCGGCAGGCCAGCACGCTGGTGGCGCCGGCGGGAGCCCGCATGGCCGTGTCGTCCAACGAGAGCAAGCTGCTCGAAATGCTGGCGCGCCATCCCACCCAGCCCGTCGATCGCCGCCAGATCGCCGAAGGCTTCGGCTTTGACTGGCTGAGCTACGACGAGCGCCGGCTGGAGACCATGGTCAGCCGGCTGCGGCAACGCTGGCGCAGCGAATCGGGCAGCGAATTGCCCCTCAAGACCGCCCACCGCAAAGGCTATACGTTCGCCGCGCCCATCGCGCTGGCCTGAGCCTGCAGGCCCGGCAGCGCCGACGGCAGAAAGATCGTGGCGCGGCAGCCCTGCCCGGGCGCGCTGTCCAGGGTCAAGGTGCCGCCCTGCATTTCCACCATGCGCCGGGCCAGCGACAAGCCAAGCCCGGTCCCCGGCTTCTGGCCCGCATTCTGGCCGCGATAAAAGCGCTCGAATACGCGCGGCAGGTCCGCCGCCTCGATGCCGGGGCCATTGTCCTGCACCTCCAGCACCACGCCTTCGGCCACCTCCCGGCCCCGCAAGACCACCCGGCAGCCCGCGGGCGTGTACTTCACCGCGTTGTCGGCCAGCGTGCGCAATGCCAGCCGCAGCAGGCTGGCATCGCACAGGAAGGCTTCTGGCAAGCGCTCCCCATCCACCTCCAGCCGATGCCCCTCCGAAAGCAGTTGCGCCGCCGCCGCGGCATCCGCCAGCAAATCCGACAGGCTGGTGGGCGACGGCCGGGAACCATGGCGCAGCAATTCGAAGCCATCTTCATGCAGGGAGTCATTGAGCAGCATGGTCAGGCGTTGCGTGGCACGCAGGATCTTCTGGTACCGGGCCGAAGTCTGCGGGTCATCATGGGCATCGTCCAGGTCCAGGTTCTGCGCCGTGGCATCGATCACCGCCAGCGGCGTGCGCAGTTCATGCGAGACCGTGGACAGGAACTGCCGCTGCTCCTCCTGCGCGCGCCGCTCCAGCGACAGCGACGCTTCCACCTGCGCCATGGCATCCCTGAGCGCCTGGGTACGCAAGGCGACCTTGACCTCCAGGTCGCGCTCGGCCTGACGGGCCACGCGCAAGGCTTCGGCCTGGGCGGCCTCCTTTTCGGCACGCATGTCGGTGTAGCGCCAGCTGATTGCCGAATTCATGATGAGCAGGAACGCCATCATGCCCAGGTAGTTGGCGTTATCGACGAACGCGCCGGGATCGATCGCGCCGACATTGCGCGCCAGGCGCAACATGGTGCCGCCAAAAAGCAGAACCAGGACGAACAAAAGCACACGCGCGGCCTTTTGGCCGCGCCAGGTCATCGCCGCGGAAGCGATCAGCAGTATGCCCATGGTGACGAGGCCCCAGAGCAGCGCCAGTGGGCGTATCCACCAGACGTTGCCCAGCAGCAGACAGGGGGTCATGACCAGCGCCACGCCCCAGGCCAGCCGCGAAAATCCGATCGCCCAACGCCGCCACGGCGACTCGTACAGGCCCAGGTAGTGCGCCGTGAACAAGGTGCCGAGCGGCGTCGCGAAAAACCAGCTCACCACGTAGACGGCATCGCTCGTCAGCGGCCATCCAGGCAGGAGGTACTGATACGTGAAGCCCTCGGCGGACAACGAGGTGAACAGATTGGCCAGCACAGTCAGGCTGAACAGGCCAAAGGAAAGATTGCGCGTGACCCAATAAAACCAGACGCTGGTAATCAGCAAGACCAGGTGCGCTGCGTAGAACAAGCCAAACAGAAGCAGCTCGGTGCCGATAAAGGAAATGAACGCTTCTGGCGACCACGCCACCAGGGGAAAGCTCATGGTGCTGGTACTGCGCACGCGCAAATACACAGTGACCGGCTTGTCCGCCGGCAAGTCGAGCTGAAACACCGGATTGCGGTAATCCACGTCGCGCCCCGCCACCGGCCGCCTGTCGCCGGACACCCGCTGCGCGTATCCGCCCGCCGCTAGTGGCTCGAACAGCGTGACGTCGTCCAGCAACGCCGAGCGCAGTTCCAGCAACCATACCGGCGCGGCTTGCTCGGGGCGCGTCAGGGTGATGCGCAGCCAGACGGCCCCCTTCACGTAGCCAAGGGCGGGAGGGGAATGCTGCGGCTGGAAGGCCGCCGCGAACTCCGGCCGCGATAGCTGCTCGATGGTCAGCACATCCTGCGGATCGCGCAGCAGCTCCCAATGCTCGCCCAGAGAGACCTCTCCCGCCTGCGGCAGACGCATGTCTGCCCACGCTGCGGAGTGGCCGAGCCAGCACAAGAGAACGATCCAGAATAGCCGAAGCATTGTCCCTTCAAGTCGCGTTTCGCGGAAAAGGCCACGACTATATCCCAGCAAGGATCGGGCCTTTTCGCTTTCCTTGGCAATGTCAGGATTTGTCAGTTTTGCAGTTGTTCCACTGGATAGGATCGACACTGATCAAAGCACTCGACTCCTAATCGCCATGCGTAATCCAGCCCTTCGCACTCACTGCGATATCCAAGATGGCGTCACCGGGGGGAAACAGTCCATGACGATGTCAGTGACGACACCGCAAGACAAAGCGCCGCGGCCCCGCTCCGCCACCCACGGCGCCGTCGCCGCCGTGGGCCTGGCCGCGTTCCTGCTGGCAGTTACCATCGTGCGGACCGACCGGCCCTTCGGCGAAAACATGGTGCATTCGGCCCTGTTCATCGTCGGGGTGACGGCAGCGGCCATCTTCCTGCTCGACCTGATCTGGCAGAAGGTGCACTTGCGCGCCGCCACCGGCCTGGATTTTTCCCGGGACAATCCGTCGTGGCACCGTAGCCTGACCAAATTTGCGGGCCTGCTTGCCAGCATGGGCTTTGTCGGCCTGCTGTACTGGCTGTTCCCCGAATACCATGCGGCCTTCTACGCGCGTTACTTCTCCATGCTGGCAATCGTGCTGCCGGGCTGGGTCGCGCTGGCGCTGCCCTATTTCTTCTTCGTCGACCGCAGGATGGCCCGGCCCCTGGACGGCTACTGGCACATGGGCAAGCTGGTCACGTTGCAGTGGGGCAAGGTGGATGGCAAGGTGGCGGGGCAGCATCTGCTAGCCTGGTTGATCAAGGGCTTCTTCCTGCCCCTGATGTTCACCTATATGTGCAATGACCTGGCGCGTTTCATCGCCGCCGACTTTGCGCTGCTGACGAGCTTCAAGGCCTGGTTCGACCTGCTCTACGGCTTCCTGTACTTCATCGATGTCGGCCTGGTGGTGATGGGCTACCTGATGGCGCTGCGCATCACCGACACGCACGTGCGCTCGGCCGAGCCGTCCATGCTGGGCTGGGCGGTGGCGCTGGCATGCTACGAACCGTTCTGGTCGCTGGTCGGGCGGCAGTACCTGCATTACGAAACCGGCCTGCAGTGGGGCGCGTGGCTTTGGAACACGCCGCTGCTCTATGGCATCTGGGGCAGCGCGATCCTGGTGCTGACGGCGATCTACGTCTGGGCGACGGTGATCTTCGGCGCGCGGTTCTCGAACCTGACCCACCGGGGCATCATCACCAACGGGCC
Source organism: Cupriavidus sp. PET2-C1 (assembly GCF_054515855.1). Taxonomy (NCBI): domain Bacteria; kingdom Pseudomonadati; phylum Pseudomonadota; class Betaproteobacteria; order Burkholderiales; family Burkholderiaceae; genus Cupriavidus; species Cupriavidus sp. PET2-C1. The sequence goes on along the minus strand of NZ_CM137259.1, from coordinate 151,366 downwards.
TTACCGGTGGACCAAGCATCCCGCCTATGTGGCCAAGAACCTGTCCTGGTGGATGATCTCCATCCCCTTCATGGCCCAGGGCTCGGCGGATGAAACGCTGCGCCACTGCCTGCTCCTGCTGGCCTTGAATGGCATCTATGCGATGCGGGCCATGACGGAAGAGCGGCATTTGTCCCAGGATCCGGACTATGTGGCATACGCCAGGTGGATCGACCACAACGGCATGTTCCGCTTCCTGCGGCACGTGCCCGTGCTGGGGAACCTGCGCTACAGCCCACCGGTGCCGCATGAGCCGGCCGCCTGACTACCTGACTAACCATCGGCCGCCATCCTGTTGCCGGCGGAACGCATCACCCCACGAACCGGTATCCCACCCCCACCTCCGTCATCAGGTGCGACGGCTGCGCCGGATCGGCTTCCAGCTTGTGCCGCAGGTGCCCCATGTACACCCGCAGGTAGTGGCTGCTCTCCGAGTGCGCCGGCCCCCAGACCTCGCGCAGCAGTTCGCGGTGCGTCATGACCTTGCCGCGATGCGCGATGAGCACGGCAAGCAGGCGATACTCGATCGGCGTCAGGTGCACATCCTGCCCGGCGCGGGTGACCACGCGGTTGGCCAGGTCGATCTGCACCTCGCCAAAGCCGATCTGCGGCGTGCCTTGCGGATTGGTCTTGGCGTGGCGGCGCAGCAGCACGCGCACGCGCGCGATCAGCTCGCCCACGCCGAATGGCTTGGTCAGGTAGTCGTCCGCGCCGGCGTCCAGCGCGGCGATCTTGTCGTCCTCGCCGGAGCGCGCCGATAGCACCAGCACCGGCACTTCGGTCCAGGTGCGCATCTCGCGGATCAGCGTCATGCCGTCGCCATCGGGCAGGCCCAGGTCGAGAATCACCACGTCGGGCTGGCGCGTGCCCGCATCGATCAGGCCGCGCTTGAGCGTTTCGGCCTCATGCACCGCGCAGCCTTCTGCCTGAAGCGCCTCGCGCACGAAGCGCCGGATATGCGGCTCGTCTTCGACCAGCAACACAGTCGGCGAAAATTCAAATGCCATTTCAGTTGGACTCCTTGTTTGCCGCATCGCGCGCGGCCAGCCCTGCGCCGTTGCCCGGCGTGGCGAGTAGCGCCGACTCAAGTGCCTCGGGCGGCTCGGGCTCGATCGCAGGCGGATTGCCGCGCGGCAGCGCCACGACAAAGCGTGCGCCAGTGTGGTCCGCGTTCACGCTCTCCACCCAGATGCGCCCGCCGTGCACCTGCACGATGGCCTCGCACACGGCCAGGCCGAGGCCAACGCCCGCGGTCGCGGACTCGCGCTCGCCGCGCGTGAATTTCTGGAAAATCGAGAGCTCTTGCCCGCGCGGCACGCCGGGGCCATCGTCCGCCACCGCGAGCCGCACCTCCGCTTCGACCACTTCGCCGGAGATACGGATGCCGGTGCCCGGCGGCGTGTACTTGGCAGCATTCTCCAGCAGGTTGCACAGCACCCGCTCCATCAGCACCGCATCGCACTCCACCAGCGGCAGCGCCGATAGATCCGCGACCGACACGCGGTGCCGCGACAGCGCATCGCGCATGCCGGCGAGCGCCGCGCCCACCAGCTCTTCGAGCGACTGCCACTCTTTTTGCATGCGCACGTCGCGGCTTTGCAGCCGCGCCATGTCGAGCAGATTGACCACCATGGTGCGCATGCGCAGGGCTTGCTCGCGCATGGCACCGACGGTTTCCGACAGCGACGGCGGCAGCGGCGGCTCGGTGCGCTGCATGGTCTCGGCCATGCCGATCAGGCTGGTCAGCGGCGTGCGCAGATCATGCGAGACGGCGGCCAGCAGCGAGCTGCGCAGCCGCTCCGACTCCATCGACACCAGCGCCTGCTGCGCCACCTCCACGTAGTGCAGCCGCTCGATGGCGATGGCGATCAGCGTGGCGAACACGTCGATCTGCCGGCGCCGCTCGGGCCGCGCGAAGGCGCGCCACTCCTGCGGCTCCACCGCCAGCACGCCGCGCGTCTGCATCGGCGCCTTGAGCGGCAGGTAAAGCACCGTGCTGCCCGGCAGCGTGTGGGTGCCGGTGCCGGCGGGCTGGCCGTGATCGAACACCCATTGCGCCAGCACCGGATCGATCGCGTCATTGCCGCGCTGCGTGGGGTCGATCACCGGCGGCATCAGCCGCCCCTTGGGCGAAACGAGGAAGAACGCCGAGCGCGCGCCAAGCGCGGCTTGCAGGAAGCGGCTGCTGATGTCGATGATCTGCTCGGGCATCAAGGCAGCGGACAACTCGCGCGCCAGCTCGTACAGGGTGCGCGCATCGGTCTCGCGCTCCACCGACACCTGGGCCTGCTCGCGCAGCCCGGCGGTAAGCTGGCCGATCACCAGGCCCACCGTCAGCAACACCGCGAACGTGACGAGGTACTGCACGTCGCTCACCGCGAAGGACATGCGCGGCGGCACGAAGAAAAAGTCGAAGGCCGCCACCGACAGCACCGAGGCCAGCGCGGCGGGGCCGCGGCCGTGGCGCAGCGCCACGCCGACCACGGCCGCGAGGAACAACATCGCGATATTGACCAGGTCGAACCACGGCCGCGTCAGCGCCGACAACAAGCTGGCGCCCCCGCACCATGCCACCGCCCACAGGTAGTCGATGCGGTGCGCCACCACGCTGCTGTCGTCGATGCGCGCCGGATCGTCGCGCACGTCGGCGCGCCCGAGCGCCGGTTGCGCGCGGCCGCGCGTATCGGCGCCCATGGCGTCGGCGGCCACGCGGATCACGTCGATCTCCGGGCAGCCGAGCGCCAGCGAATCGGCAAAGCTATGGCGCCCGAACAGCCAGGCGCGCGCGCCCAGGAACGGCGACAGGCCGAGCGCCAGCAGCGCCCGGCCGCGCGCCAGGAGGCTGCCGCCGCTGCGGCGCCAGTTGCCGGGGGCCCGCCCGACCACCACCTTGGTGAGGTTGTGGCGCCGCACATAACCCGCCACCGCCTGCACGATATCGCTGCCGGCCAGCGTCTCGGTGCGCGCGCCCAGCTCTTCGGCCAGGCGCATCGCCTCCTCGATATTCGCGCGCTCGTGCTCGGCAAGCGGCGCCAGGCGCGGCGTGGCCACCGTGACCACGTGCCAGTCGCAATCGAGCTGCCCGGCCAGCCGGCGCGCGCTCTTGACCACCTGCGCGGCATCGTCGCCAGTGCCGATGCACGCCAGCACCGCCTCGCGCGTGCGCCACACCGGGCGAATGGATTCGGCATGGCGGTATGCGCGCACGTCGTCGTCGACGCGGTCTGCGGTGCGGCGCAGCGCGAGCTCGCGCAACGCGATCAGGTTGCCCTTGCGGAAAAAATTGGTGGCCGCGGTGCGCGCCTGCTCCGGCAGGTAGACCTTGCCGTCGCGCAGGCGCCGCAGCAATTCGTCGGCGGGCAGGTCCACCAGGATGACTTCGTCGGCGTCATCGAAGACCGTGTCGGGTACCGTCTCCCACACACGGATGCCGGTGATGCCGCCCACCGCCTCGTTGAGGCTGTCCAGGTGCTGGACGTTGACGGTGGTCCACACATCGATGCCGGCCGAGAGCAGCTCCTCGATGTCCTGCCAGCGCTTGGGGTGGCGGCTGCCAGTCGCGTTGGAGTGCGCCAGTTCGTCGACCAGGACCAGCGCCGGGCGCCGGGCCAGCGCGCCGTCCAGGTCGAACTCCTGCAGCACGCGGTCGTCCAGCTTGTGATGCGGCATGGCCTTCATCGGCAGCCGCTCCAGCCCCGCGATCAGCACCTCGGTCTCGGCGCGGCCATGGGTCTCCACCACGCCGATCACGACATCGCTGCCTTGCTCGCGCAGCGCCCGGGCGGCGGTCAGCATGGCGAAGGTCTTGCCCACGCCCGCGGACGCGCCGAAATACACCCGCAGCTTGCCGCGCGCGGCGCGCTCCCCCTCCTGCTGCATGCGTTGCAGCAAGGCGTCGGGATCAGGCCGGCCGGGGGCGTCGCGCTGGGCGGTGTCAGGCATGGTGGGGGTCATTGCCCGGGAGGAGGATGGATGAAAACGATTGTGCCACGCTTAGCCGTAGCGAAGGCCGCATCTCCCTGCTGCACTGCGCGGTAGAGTGAGAGCCCCTTCACGGCTTCCCGGCATCCAGCGCCAGGTTCAACTGGAGCACATTCACCACCGGATCCCCCATCACCGCGAGCAGCGGCTTTTCTGTGTTGGCCGCCACCAGCGCCTCTACGCGCTCCAGCGGCAAGCCACGCAGCCGGGCCACGCGTGCCGCCTGGTACTGCGCCGCAGCCGGGCTGATCTGCGGATCGAGGCCACTGCCGGAAGCCGTGACCAGATCCACCGGCACGGGTGCCTTGTTGCCGGGGTCCGCCTCGCGCAGCGCGTCGATACGGGCGCGCGCGGCATCGGTCAGGGCCGGGTTGCTCGGGCCGAGATTGGAGCCGCCGGAAGCCGCCGCGTTGTACGGCATGGGCGCGGTGGCCGACAAGCGGCCCCAGAAGTACTTGGGATCCGAGAACGGCTGGCCGATCAGTTCCGAGCCGACCACACGGCCGTCCTTGACGATCAGCGAGCCGGCCGCTTCATGCGGAAACACGGCGCGCGAGATGCCGGTGATCACGCCGGGGTACAGCAGGCCGGTGACGGCCGACAGCACGACGAAGATCGTCAGCATGGGGCGCAGCAGGCCACCCTGGATGGGCGTGGCGGGCTGGGCGGGTTGGACTTGCGTATTCATGGATGGCTCCGTTTATGTTCAGCGCGTTCGACGCGTGCAATGCGTGCGATGCTGCGCTCAGACCCAGCCGAACAGGGTCAGGATCATGTCGATCACCTTGATACCGACAAAGGGCACCAGGATGCCGCCGAGGCCGTACACCAGCAGGTTGCGCCTCAGCAAGATGGCCGCGCCGAGCGGCCGGTACACCACGCCGCGCAGCGCCAGCGGGATCAGCACCACGATGATCAGCGCGTTGAAGATCACCGCCGACAAGATGGCCGAGGCCGGCGTCGACAAGCCCATCACGTTGAGCTGGTTGAGCTGCGGGTACGTGGTGGCGAACGCTGCCGGGATGATGGCGAAGTACTTCGCCACATCATTGGCCACGCTGAAGGTGGTGAGCGAGCCGCGCGTCATCAGCATCTGCTTGCCGATCTCGACGATCTCGATCAGCTTGGTCGGATTGCTGTCGAGATCGACCATGTTGCCGGCTTCCTTCGCCGCCTGCGTGCCGCTGTTCATCGCCACCGCCACGTCGGCCTGCGCCAGCGCCGGTGCGTCGTTGGTGCCGTCGCCGGTCATCGCCACCAGGCGGCCTTCGGCCTGGTAGTCGCGGATCAGCTTGAGCTTGGCTTCAGGGGTGGCTTCGGCAAGGAAGTCATCGACGCCGGCTTCCGCTGCGATCGACGCGGCGGTGAGGCGGTTGTCGCCGGTGATCATCACCGTCTTGATGCCCATCTTGCGCAGCTCGCCAAAGCGCTCGCGAATGCCGGCCTTGACGATGTCCTTGAGCTCCACCACGCCAAGCACGCGTACGTGCTCGCCATCGGTGCTGGACTCCGCCACTACCAGCGGCGTGCTGCCGGCGCGGGCCACGTCGTCCACAGCCTGCATCACGGCATCGGGAAACTTGCCGGCGCGCTCGGTCACGTACTTGCGCACGGCATCGGCGGCGCCCTTGCGCACGCTGCGCCCGCCGGCATCCACGCCGCTCATGCGGGTCTGCGCGGTGAACGGCACGAAGATCGGGCGCAGCGCGCTGATATCGGGCGTGGCGGCGCCGGCCTGCTGGCGCGCCAGCGTGACGATGCTGCGGCCTTCCGGCGTTTCATCGGCCAGCGACGACAGCCAGGCGGCTTCGGCCAGTTGCTGCGCCGACACGCCGGGCGCGGCGATAAAGCGTGAAGCCTGCCGGTTGCCGTGCGTGATGGTGCCGGTCTTGTCGAGCAGCAGCACGTCCACGTCGCCGGCGGCCTCCACTGCGCGGCCCGAGGTGGCGATCACGTTGGCTTCCATCATGCGGCTCATGCCGGCCACGCCGATGGCCGACAGCAGGCCGCCGATGGTGGTCGGGATCAGGCACACCAGCAGCGCGATCAGCACGGTGATGGTGACGGGCATGCCGGCCTTGGCGACGAACACGCTGTACACCGAGAACGGTTGCAGCGTGGCGGTGGCCAGCAGCAGCACAATGGTCAGGCCCACCAGCAGGATGGTCAGCGCCAGTTCGTTCGGCGTCTTCTGGCGCTTGGCGCCTTCCACCATGGTGATCATGCGGTCGATGAAGCTCTCGCCCGGATTGGTGGTGATGCGCACCACGATCCAGTCGGACAGCACGCGCGTGCCGCCGGTGACCGAAGAAAAGTCGCCACCGGATTCGCGGATCACGGGAGCCGATTCGCCGGTGATGGCGCTCTCGTCCACCGAGGCCACGCCTTCGATCACGTCCCCGTCGCCGGGCACCATGTCGCCCGCCTCGACCAGCACCACGTCGCCGCGGCGCAGCGCGGCAGCGCCGCGCGCCTCGGTGGCGCCGGCGGCGCGGTAGTCGCGCCGGCCTTCCTTGACCAGCTTGGCGGTGACGGTGGTCTTGAGCCCGCGCAGCGCTTCGGCTTGCTGCTTGCTGCGGCCCTCGGCCAGCGCTTCGGCAAAGTTCGCGAACAGCACGGTAAACCACAGCCACACCGACACGGCCAGGATAAACCCGGCGCTCTCGCCACCCGCCGTGGCGGGCGAGAACAGCGCACGGAAGAACAGGATCGTGGTCAGGATGCTGCCCGCATAGACCACGAACATCACCGGGTTGCGCAACTGGTCGCGCGGCGAGAGCTTCTTCACCGAGTCGAGCAGGGCCGGCTTGACGAGCTCGGGCGCGAACATGCCGCCGCGCGGGCGATGATGGCCGCCGCTCTTTTGCGCGGCCAGGACCGGCGTGACCACGCTGGTGGCCGGGGTCGTGTTTGCCGGTGCCACGCCGGCGTTCTTGCTGCGCGTCACCATGGATTCTTGTTGCATGCGTTTCTCCATTACTTGCTAGCCGCCGAGACCGCCGGCGCCTGCAGCTGCTCCGCCACCGGGCCCAGCGCCAGCGCCGGGATATAGGTGAGCGCGCCCACCATCAGCACCGAGCCGACCAGCAGCACCACGAACAGCGGGCCGTGCGTGGGCATGGTGCCGCCCGTCACCGGCAGCCTGCGCTTGGCCGCCAGCGAGCCCGCCATGGCCAGGATCGGCACGATGATCCAGAAGCGGCCGAACCACATCGCTGCCGCCAGCGCCACGTTGTAGAAGGGCGTGTTGGCGGACAAGCCGCCGAAGGCGCTGCCGTTGTTGTTGGCAGCCGACGAGAACGCATAGAGGATTTCCGAAAAGCCGTGCGTGCCAGGGTTGAACACACCGGCGCGGCCCGGCTCCACCATCACCGCCACCGCCGTGCCCAGGAGCACCAGCAGCGGCGTGACGAGGATCGCCACCGCGGTCATCTTCATCTCATAGGTCTCGATCTTCTTGCCCAGGTACTCCGGCGTGCGGCCGATCATCAGGCCCGCGATGAACACGGCGAGCACCGCGTACACCAGCATGCCGTACAGGCCCGAGCCCACGCCGCCGAACACCACTTCGCCAAGCTGCATCAGCAGCATCGGCACCAGCCCGCCGATGGCGGTGAAGGAGTCGTGCATGGCGTTGACCGCGCCGCACGACGCCGCCGTGGTGATGGTGGCGAACAGCGCGGTGGCGGCGATGCCGAAGCGCGTTTCCTTGCCTTCCATATTGCCGCCGGCCTGCAGCGCGCTGGCCGCATGGTCGATCGGCAAACCCGCCAGCGCGGCGTTGGCCTGCTGCTCGGAGGCCGCCGCGACGCATGCCATCACGATGAAGATCACCGCCATCGACGCCAGGATCGCCACGCCCTGGCGGCGGTCCTTGACCATCTCGCCGAAGGTGAAGCACAGCGCCGCCGGGATCAGGAAGATGGCCAGCATCTCGATCAGGTTGGCAAGCTCGGTCGGGTTCTCGAACGGATGCGCCGAGTTGGCGTTGAAGAAGCCGCCGCCGTTGGTGCCAAGCATCTTGATGGCTTCCTGCGAAGCCACCGGGCCCATTGCCAGCGTCTGCTTGTCGGTCTTCATGGCCTCCATCACCGGCGCGCCCTTGGCGTCGAGCACGGGCTGGCCGGCTGCGTCCACCTTGGGCTGGCTGTACTCGACCGGCGTGACCAGGCTGACTTCCTTGTAGCTGTCGAAGTTCTGGATCACGCCCTGGCTGACCAGCGCCAGCGCGATCGCCGCGGAGATCGGCACCAGCACGTAGAGCGTGCAGCGCGTCATGTCGACCCAGAAGTTGCCGATGGTGGCCGCGCTCTGGCGCGCAAAGCCGCGGATCAGCGCGAACACCACGGCGATGCCGGTGGCCGCCGAGAAGAAGTTCTGCACCGTGAGCGCCAGCATCTGCGTGAGATAGCTCATGGTGGATTCGCCCGCATAGCCCTGCCAGTTGGTATTGGCGACGAAGCTCACGGCGGTGTTGAAGGCCGAGTCCGGCGACACCGCGCCGAAGCCTTGCGGGTTAAGCGGCAGCCAGGCCTGCATGCGTTGCAGCGCATAGACCACCACCACGCCCAGCATGTTGAAGGCGATAACCGCGATGGCATATTGCTTCCAGCCCATCTCGGCATTGGCGCGCACGCCCGCCACGCGGTACAGCACGCGCTCAAGCGGGCGGCCCCAGGCCGTGGCGAGGTAGCGGTCGTCTTCCATCGCGCGGCGGATATAACGCCCCACGAAGGGCGCGAGCGCCAGCAGGATGGCTAGGTAAAGGACCAGTAGTCCCAGGAATTCGGTGGACATCAGAATTTCTCCGGCCGGAACAGGGCGATCAGGAGGTAGATAAAGACAGCAACGGCGAGCACGCCGCCCAGCAGGTCAGCCCAGTCCATCACAGCCTCCTGTCGGTGGCGCTGTCCTTGCGGCGCGCGTCGGCGGCTTCTCCGCCCGGCCCCTCGGCCGCGCCCGGCGGTTTGCCTGCGAGCGCGGCGCACAAGAGCAGCAGTGCGCCAGTCAGCGCACCAAACAGCAACAAACCAATGAAATAGATCCCGTCCATGGCAACACACCGTGAGTGATTCACAGATGGCAGATTAGGGATCGAGCGGTAAAAACGGGGTAGAGAGGGAAGGCGGGGGTGTAAAGAAGATATAAAAATCGCGTAAAAACGGTGCGAAAGCGCGTGGCGGCCGCCAGCCATCGGCGCCAGCTTAAAAAAAAAAGCCCCGCAGGCTGTTGGCCTTGCGGGGCTATGCAGGTCGCCGAAGCCGGCTGTGGCGCCGGCCGCGTCAGGAGCGCCTGATCCGTTGCTTCAGTTATGTGGTCGGTTGTGCGGTCAGTTGTAGGTAAAGACCGCCGACTTGTTGCTGTTGTCCAGCATGCGGTAGCCGAACAGCAGCCCGCGGTTGGTGGTGGCCGTGAAGGCCGGCACCGCCGCGTTGACCACGATCGAGGTCGCGCCCCTGGGCGCCGGCGTGGATGTGCTCCAGGTGCCGTTGTTGTCAACCGTGGCGGCAACGCTGCCAATCTGCTGGGCGGAGACATTCTGCACCCAGTCCGCCGTCAGCGACGTCTGCGCACCGGCCAGGCTGGCGTTGGACGGGTCCAGCGCGGCCAGCGACTTGCTGCCCAGCGTGTTCCACGGCAGGTTCACCCCTTGGGTAGCCGGCACAAGGTCGCTCAACAGGGTCTTGTTGTAGCTGTAGGTCGGCGTGGTGTTGGTGCCATGGAACAGCTCGATGCGGTACTTCGCGCCCTTGACCACCTTGGAGGCATCGGCGTTGTCCGCCGCCTGCGCCCACACCAGGCTGGTGGGATTGCCCGCCAGGGTGCTGGCCGCGCTACCGCTGAGGCCCGCGGTCCGCGAGAACCAGAAGTTCGGGCAGTTATACGACGGCGAGGGCGGACTGAACTCGTTGCCGCACTGGGCGGTGACGGGCACCGTGCCGGTCTTGTTGCTCACATCCATGTAGGTCTGGCCCACCTCGGCCGGGACCGGCGCGATATAGACGATGCCATTGCTCGGCAAGCCGGGACCGGTGACGCGCGCATAGCTCAGGGGGGCGTTGTTGACGACGCTGCCCGGGCCCTTGGCGTTGATCAGGAACTGGATGCCGCTCTGGAAGTGGCTGTAGTTGTTGTTGCTCTTGTTGAAGCCCGGGTTCATCTGCTCGACGCGCCGGATCTGGAGCTTGAGCGTGACGTCGACCGGCTGCTGGTTGCCGACCAGCCACCAGCTCGATGGATGCGCGCTGGCTGCGCCGCCCGCGATATCGCGGGCCGTGGTGATGATGTTGCCGGGGTTGCCGCTGGCGTCCAGGTACCGGATGTTGAAGATGGCTTCGTCACGCCCCGAGGCCGTCGACGCGGCGGGATAGAACGCCATGATTTCCGGCACGCTGAACTGTGCGCCCGTCATGGTATCGCTGGTCAGGATGCCGTAGAGCAATTGCCCGAAGTAGTAACCGTTGTGCAGGAAATCGACACCGGCCGCGTTGCTGACGTCGGCGGCGATGTTCTGGCATGCGGACGCCACCCCATTGACCTCCGGGCCGCCCTGCGACTCGCTCTGGCTGGCATTGGAGGACGTCACGCGCTGCGCGACGGGCAGTGCGAAGCAGGCTGTGAGCCCCTTGGCGACCGCCTGCGCTGCCTGCGGCAGGGCCGCGACGCCGGCGGGCGGCGCTTTGAGCGTGCCGCCCGTGTTGGTGGCGGTGGCGATGGCCACGGGCGTCGGGTTGTCGACGGTGGCCAGCGCCAGCTTGCCGGTGGCCGGATCCGTGACCACCTTGACGATATCGAGCACCTGGTCGGCGGTGTTGCCAACGCCGGCGGACGTGGCAGCGGTGATGACGGTCGAGAACGGATCGTAGCTGGCGGGCGCGCCGATGGCGGCGAGCACGCTGGCGAGCTGCGCGACCACATTGGCGGTGACCTTTTGCAAGGCAGCGGCATCCACCGTCTTGCCACTGACGAACGTCAGCGGATTGCCGTCGGCGGCGAGTTGCGCCACGATGGCCGTGGTCAGCGGCGTAGCGTTGATGGTGAGCTTGGCGCCGGCAGCCGGCGTGACGGTGCTGACGCTGACCAGCGGGGCGGTGTTGCCCGTGGGGTCGGTGACGACCACGAAGAACGGCGCCACCTCGCCCGTCTTCAGGCTACAGGTGTAGGTGCCCAGCGCGCTGGTGGTGATCGCGGCTTCCTGGCAGGGGGACGCGCCCGCGCTGTCGGTAATGGCCACATTGGCGTTGGCCAGCGCCGCGCCGGTGGCGGCCGTGCCGGTCACCGCGGCCGCGGCCAGGACCGGCTTGTCGCCGGCGGCGCCGCTGCTTGTGCTATCGCTGCCGCCGCCACCGCAGGCGGCCAGCGCCAGCAGTGCCGCGCCGCTCAGCGCGACCCCGAATGTCTGAAGTTGGAGCTTCATTGGATTTCCCCCCTGAGAATGGATTCCGGTGTTTCTTCTGCTTTTTTTTGCCAGCGCCGTGCCGGCAACATGATTTACGGCAAGACCCTGTTATTCGTTAGCCGGCCGATGGCAGCAGTCTTGCGGCCCCCGGCACGGGCAAGACTAAGCAGCCGGCCAGCAGGTGGGAATCCCATAAACATGGCATGGCGCCCCGCCCCGGACTGCGCAGGGAGGATCGGTGGGGATGAACGGGGGGCTGCGTGGGGGCGGCAGGCGTGGCAACCGGGTTGCGGCGCCGCGCAGGTCAGATCCAGCCGGACCTATGCAGCTTGCGCCAGAGCCCGCCGCAGGCCAGCGCGGTCACCCCGATCACGGTCGGATACGCATAGTGGAATTTCAGCTCCGGCATGAAGTTGAAGTTCATGCCGTACAAGCTGAACACCACGGTGGGAATCGCCAGGATGGCGCCCCAGCCGGCCAGGCGCTTGACCACTTCGTTCTGGCCCACCGTGACCAGCGCCAGGTTCACCTGCACCGCGGTGGTCAACATCTCGCGCACCACGTCCAGGCTGCGCACCAGGCGGCTGGCATGGTCCTCGATGTCGCGGAAGTATGCGCGCAGCTCCTTGGGCACCAGGTCCTCGTGCAACCGGATCAGTTGTCCGCAGATCTCCTCGATCGGGTAGACCGCATTGCGCAGGCGCAGCACCTGGCGCTTGATGTGGTACAGGTGCCCGATCGCGGCGCGGTCGAACTCGTCGCGGAAGATGCCTTGCTCGAGCTGCTCGAAGCCATCCTCGAGCCGGGTGACGATGGGCATGTAGTGGTCCACCACGAAATCCATCAGCGCGTAGAGCACGTAGCCCGGGCCGTTGGCCAGCGCGCGCGCGTCGCTCTCGCAGCGCTCGCGCACCGGCGCGTAGCTGCTGCTCGCGCCGTGACGGACCGACACCACATAGTTAGGGCCGACGAACAGGTGGGTCTCGCCCACCACCACTTCCTCGTCCACCAGTTGTGCGGTGTTCAGCACGATGAAGATGGAGTCGCCGTAGGTCTCCAGCTTGGGGCGCTGGTGGGCATCAAGGGCATCCTCCACCGCCAGGTCGTGCAGGCCAAACTCCTGCTGCACCTTGCGCAGCAGCGGCAGGTCCGGTTCGTGCAAGCCCAGCCAGACGAAGGTGCCCGGGACCGAGATTGCCTCGCTGATCTGGTCCAGGGCGACATCACCTACGCGCTTGCCGCTGCGGTAGGCCACACTATTGACGATCGCGCCCATGGCTGCTCCGTTGTTCAGATGGCGCAATCGTAACAAGGGCGCCGCCGACGCGCCGCATCCGGCACTGGTCTCGGGTCATCCGGCATTTGTTACAGTTCTGCACCCAGACGAAGTTAGAATGTCCCATTTCCACGGTCACCGACTATGTCCCAGAAGAAATCGCCACGCTTCGAGCTGCGCAGTGGCAATGTCGACGCCCTCCTCCTCGCTCTCAAGACCACTGACATCGCAGCGCTGCGTGACGATCTCCTGTCCCGCTTCGAATCGACTCCCGATTTCTTCTCCAATGATGTGGTGGCCCTGGACCTGCGCCGGCTGGAAGGCGACGACCAGGTAGCCCTGGACACGGTGATCGAGACCCTGGCCCTGCTCAAGGCCCGCGCTATCGGCGTGGTGGCCCGCGAGGCGCAGCGGGGCTGGGCCGAGTCGTTTGGCCTGCCGCTGCTCGACAGCCAGAGCCGGCGCGGCGGCCGGGACGAAACCCCGCCGGCCGAGCCGGCAGGCCCCTCCCCGGCCGAAGCCCTGGCCGACGCCCAGGCTGCGGCCCAGGCCGAGGCAAAGGCTGCGGCCGCCGAAGTGGAAGCCGCCGCCGCGGCCGCCATTGCCGAAGCCGCGTCGCGCAGCGTGCCCACCATGCTGATCGACAAGCCGCTGCGCTCCGGCCAGCAGATCTACGCCGCCGGCGACGTGGTGATCCTCGACCTGGTCAGCTACGGCGCCGAGGTCATCGCCGAAGGCAACATCCATATTTATGCCCCGCTGCGCGGCCGCGCGCTGGCGGGGGTCAAGGGCTACGCGCAGGCGCGCATCTTCTGCACCTGCCTGGAACCCGAACTGCTCTCCATCGCCGGCATCTACCGCACCGCCGAACTGCCGCTGCCCGCCGATGTGCTGGGCAAATCGGCCCAGGTGCGGCTGTCGGGGGAGAAACTGATTCTCGAACCGCTCCGGATGAAGTAACACCCGCCGCAGAGCCCAAACCACAGCAGCGCAAGCTTCAACCATTACTGGATCCAAGAGCCATGGCAAAAATCATCGTTGTGACCTCCGGCAAGGGAGGCGTAGGCAAGACCACCACCAGCGCCAGCTTTTCCGCCGGCCTGGCCCTGCGTGGCCATAAGACTGCCGTGATCGACTTCGACGTCGGCCTGCGCAACCTCGACCTGATCATGGGTTGCGAGCGCCGCGTGGTGTACGACCTGGTCAACGTGGTACAGGGCGAAGCCAACCTGAACCAGGCGCTGATCAAGGACAAGAAGTGCGAAAACCTGTTCATCCTGCCGGCCTCGCAAACGCGCGATAAAGACGCGCTCACCAAGGAAGGCGTGGAGAAGGTCATCAATGGCCTGGTCGACATGGGCTTCGAGTACATCGTCTGCGACTCGCCCGCGGGCATCGAGTCGGGCGCCCTGCTGGCCATGTACTTCGCCGACGAGGCCTTGGTCGTGACCAACCCCGAGGTGTCCTCGGTGCGCGACTCGGACCGCATCCTGGGCATCCTGTCGTCCAAGACCAAGCGCGCGGCCGAAGGCGGCGACCCGATCAAGGAACACCTGCTGATCACGCGCTACAACCCGAAGCGCGTGCACGGCGGCGAAATGCTGTCGCTCACCGACATCCAGGAAATCCTGCGCATCAAGCTGATCGGCGTGGTGCCGGAATCCGAAGCCGTGCTGCACGCATCCAACCAGGGCACGCCGGCCATCCACCTGGAAGGCTCCGACGTGGCCGACGCCTATGGCGACCTGGTGGACCGCTTCCTCGGCAAGGACAAGCCGATGCGTTTCACCGACTACCAGAAGCCGGGGCTGCTTTCGCGCATCTTCGGCAATAAGTAAGGGGGGTCTACCATCATGTCGATTCTGTCCTTCCTGCTCGGCGAGAAGAAGAAGTCCGCCTCGGTTGCCAAGGAGCGGCTGCAGATCATCCTCGCCCATGAACGCACCGGCCATTCCGCGCCGGCCGATTACCTTCCTGCCTTGCAGCGCGAGCTGGTCGCGGTGATTTCCAAATACGTAAAGATCAGCGACCAGGATCTGCGCGTGAGCCTGGAACGCCAGGACAATCTCGAGGTGCTCGAGGTCAAGATCGAGATCCCACAGGGATAACCCTGAGCCGGGCCAGCACGCTCCGGCCCGCTCTTCAAGCGGCGGCGCTTCACCGTGAAACGCCCGCCTGGCCTGCCTTGGTGGCCGGAGCGCGCTCGCGCTGCCGGCATCATCCCCCACACCGTGGGGTGCGCGAGTCACGCTCGATTCATCTCGCGATGCACCATTGTGTAGATTTGTCGCGGCGTCGCAACGTTTTTGCACCAATTGCCAGCTTAGAGGCTGCCAACGGCGTGCATTAGTGTCTAAATCTTTTCTGTTTTGTTAAATTTTCGCGGGCGTTTACACGAAACGTAAACTCGTCAGCTATCGCGATCCGACCGCTGACACTACAGAATAGAAAAGGAGCCACATGAAGAAATCAGCCCTGACCCTCGCACTTGGTACGCTGCTGGCCGGCAGCGCCTACGCACAATCGTCCGTGACCCTGTACGGTATCGTTGATCAGAGCATTCGCTACAGCAATAACTCGAATGGCAACAACGATAGCCTGTATCAGCTGACCAACGGCGCCATCACCAACAGCCGCTGGGGCATCAAGGGCAGCGAAGCCTTGGGCAACAACCTGAAGGCAATCTTCCAGCTGGAAAACGGCTTCGATCCGGATACCGGCAGAGCCAACCAAGCTAGCGCAGCCAATCCGGGCGGCCGTCTCTTCGGCCGTCAGGCTTATGTGGGCCTGGCCGGCGACTTCGGCACCATCAAGCTGGGCCGCCAGTACACCGAAGGCTTTAACTTCTTCGGCGACTACGATCCGCTGACCATCGGCAACTACACCGCGAACGCCTGGCCGTTCTTCCTGACGAACTTCCGTAATGACAACGTAGTCAGCTACGGCGGCAAGTTCGGCGGCCTGGACGTAGGCGCCAGCTACGGCTTTGGCGAGAAGGCTGGTTCCATCACCTCGTCGCAATACTGGGGCACCCGCGCTGCGTACACCGTTGGCCCGTTCGGCTTTGGTGGCGTGTACCAAGAGGTCCGCGACGCCAACGGCAACAAGCAGCAAATGTGGGGCGCGGCCGGTAAGTACAGCATCGGCCCGGCCAAGATCTTCCTGGGTTACGTGGGTGGCAAGGACCGCACCGGTAACGTTGATGCCAGCCTGAATGGTGACGCACTGGCCGCTGGCACCGCCAACGCAGTACCGGCAGGCAACTTCACGTCGAACCCGCGCAAGGACACCATCGGTTACCTGGGCGTGACCTACCAGGCAACCCCGGCACTGGCTCTGACTGGCGTGTTCTACGGCGATCACGTCAAGAACGCGAACGGCGTTTCTAACAACCAAGGCAACCGTTACACCGGCGTGCTGCTGGCTGAGTACTCGCTGTCCAAGCGTACCCAGGTCTACGGCACCGTGGACTACAACAAGCTGACCGGTGGCACGAAGACCGAACTGCCGGGCAAGAACAACCAGACCGGTGCGGCACTCGGTATTCGCCACATTTTCTGATTGTCCTTGTCGGCATGCCCCGCGCTCGCGCGGGGTAACGCCTGATTGCAAGAAAGCACCTTCGGGTGCTTTTTTGTTGTTCAGAGCAGCATGGGCAAGTGCAGATGCCAGGTGACCCTGCCATCGGCTTCAGTCCCGTCTTCAGTCCCGGCTTTGGCATCCGCGGCGCGATCCGCATCGAGCGCGCCGCCATGGCGCAACAGCACGCGGCGGCAAAACTGCATCGCCGGCGTCCCGGCACGCGCGTCCTGCCACGCATCAACATCAGCATCAGGCACGAAGGCGATCGAAATCCGGCAGAGGCGGCCATCGAGCCGCTGGCACACCCGCGGCGGCTTGCCCCCGGCTGCGGACATCATGGCCAGCGCCATCAGCACGCGCAGGGCTTCGGGCAGCATGGCGGCATCGCCCCGTATCCAGGCCTTGTGGCCAGCCAGCTCGAGTTCGGGCGCGGGCGCGGCGTGCAGGCAGAGCGTGTCGGCGGACTCGCGCAGCAGCGCCGTCAGGTCCAGTATCTCCATGCGGTAACCGTGGGCGAGCTCGCGCAACAGCCGCGCGATGTCGTCGGTGAGCCGCAGCGACACCTGCGCATAGCCCGCCGTCTGCGCCACGAATGCCGCGTGCGCGCGTGCGGACGGCACGTCCTGGTGCAATTGCACCAGCGCCAGGATGGCACTCTGCGGCGAGCGCAAATCGTGCGACAACGCCCGCATGGCGGTTTGCCAGGATGCCAGCGCCGCACTGTCGCAAGCCGCCGCATCGATGGCGCCGCCGGCAGGCAGCATGGCGCGGATGGCGGTCATGCCAACGGGCTTGTCGCGCGCGCCCTCCTCCCTGCCTGCCCCCATCCTGTGAGCGAGACGCTCCAGGTGCCGCGCGGCCGCGCGCAGGCCGGCTACCCAGCGCAGGATTTCGCTACGCAGCCACGCCGTCATGGCGCCGCGCCGGTGAGTTCGAGACGGTAGCCATGCGTGTAGACCGGCAGCAGCCGCAGCCCGTGTTCCGGGTGCAGGGCAAGCTTGCTGCGCACACGCGACATATGCGTATCGATGGTGCGCGACAGCGGCGAGATCTCGCGCCCCCAGACCGCCGCCACGATATGGTCGCGCGACACGATGCGGCCTTCGTTGCGAAACAGCAGCACGGCCAGGTCGAACTCCTTGGGCGTCAGCCTGAGCGGCTGGGCGCGATGCGCCACCGTGCGCGCGGCGCAGTCGATGACGTAGTCGGCCAGCGCCACCTGCGCGCCGCCGCTGCCCGGGTCCGGATAGGCGCGGCGCAGCAGCGAATGGATGCGCGCCAGCAGTTCGCCGCGACGCACCGGCTTGAGCATGTAGTCGTCGGCGCCGGTGGCGAAGCCATCGACGATGTCTTCTTCCTCCACGCGGCAGGTCAGGAACATCGCGGGCACGCGCCGGTCCAGGTTGGCGCGCACCCAGGTCAGCACCTCCTTGCCGGAAAGATCCGGCATCTGCCAGTCGAGCAGCAGCAGGTCGAAGTTTTCCTCGCGCAGTTGCCGCAGCAGGTCGCGGCTGCGCGTGAAGGTGGTGCAGGCATGCCCGGCCTCGCCGAGAATCTGCCGGATCAGGGCCGCCTCTGCGGGTTCATCTTCCAGTGATGCGATCTTCATACCCATGCAATTTGGCCGGAAAGGCTTGGACGCCTGCCGGTCTCGCGGTAATTGGCGCCGCCGGCGCCAGGGAGTGACCCGACGATGCGGGGCTATCCGTCATTAGAAGCCGCGAGAGAAATCTTTCGTATGAGAAATTTCGCAATCTGCGGCGGCAGCCTCGATTAACGATCCGCCGCGCGGGCCGCGACGCTAAGATGCCCTGGCAATGCCGCGCACGAGGAGAGAGGTTATGCGAGTCGCAGTACTGGAGGACAACCCGGCACGAGCCGTCCTGCTGGAGCAGACGCTCAGGCTCAGCGGCCATGAGGCGGTGCGCTTTCGCGAAGGGGGCGCGCTGATGCAGGCGCTGCGCAACGAGCCATACGCGCTGCTGCTGATGGCCTGGGAGGTGCCCGGCATCCCGGCGCGCGACGTCTTGCTGTGGATACGCCGTACCCTAGGCGATGCGTTGCCGGTGATGCTGCTGAGCCAGCACAACGACGACGACCATATCGCCCGGTGCTTCGCCCATGGCGCGGATGCCTTCCTGCCGCCGCCGGTGCGCCACGCCGAGCTGGCCGCGCGCGTCGACGCGCTGCTGCGGCGCATGGCGCCGGTAGCGCAGGCCTGCGGCGATCTTGAGCTGGGTGCGTACCGCTTTGTGCTGGCCGAGCGGCGCGCTTTCGTCAACGGCCGCCTGGTCAAGCTGGCGCCCAAGGAGTACGAGCTGGCGGTCTTGCTGTTTCGCCATGCCGGCCAGTTGTTGCTGCGCCAGACCATCGAGGAATCGGTCTGGCGCCGCAGCATGCCGCCGGCATCGCGCACGGTGGACAGCCACCTGTCGCGCGTGCGCACCAAGCTGGCGCTGGAGCCGCGCAATGGCGTGCGCCTGTCGGCGGTGTATGCCACCGGCTGCCGACTGGACCTGATCGAGCGGCCGTGATGCGGCTGCCCGGCCAATCGCCCGTGCTGTCGCCCGCCCTGCCCCGTCAGTCCGCCTTGATGCCCGCTTCCTTCACGATGCGGGCGTTGTCGTCGTATTCCGCATGGATGGCCTTGGCGAACTGCGCGGCGGTACCGCCGGTGGGGACTTCGCCGCCCTTGAGCAGGCGCTCGCGCACCTCGGGCTCTTGCAGGGCCTTGTTCAGTTCGGCATTCAGCTTGGTGATGATGGCCACGGGCGTGTGCGCGGGCGCGAAGATGCCGAAGGTGGAAGTGAGGTTGGCCTTGGGGTAGCCCAGCTCGGCAAAGGTCGGCACATTGGGCAGCGACTCGATGCGCTTGGGTGCGCCCACTGCCAGCGCGCGCAGCCGGCCAGCTTGCATGTGCTGGGTCAGCATGGGGCTGGCGTTGGTGCTCATCACCTCGAACTGGCCGCCGAGGGCGTCGTTCATCTGCTGGCCCGCGCCCTTGTAAGGGATCAGGGTCAGGTCGGCCTTGGCCTTCGACTTGACCTGTTCCAGCATGACATGGCCCACCGTGCCCAGGCCCGACGTGGCCCAGCGCACCGAACCGGGCTTGGCCTTGGCTTGCGCCAGCAGATCCTGGAACGACTTGCCGCCGAAGCTCGACGTGGCGATCACCAGCACCGGCGAGTACATCACGCTCATGACCGGCGCGATGTCGCGCTGCGGATCGTAGTTGACGCGGCCTACGTGCGGGTTGAGCGTGAGCGGGCTGGTCGAGGCAAAGCCCAGCGTGTAGCCGTCCGGCGCGGCCTTGGCCACGGCGTCGATGCCGATGCTGCCACCCGCGCCCGCCTTGTTTTCCACCACCACCGAGGCGCCCATCTGGGCCGACAGGCGCTCGCCGAGCGCGCGCGCCACGGTATCGCTGATGCCGCCGGTGGGATAGGCCACGATCAGCCGGATCGGGCGCGCGGGATACGCACCAGCCGTGCCAGCGGCGTCAGCAGCGCTGGCGAGCGTGCACGTCAGGGCCGCAAACACGGAAGCAGCAGCCAGCAGGGGAATTCGGTGGGAAGCAGACATGGCGGGGGACGACGAGGACAACGGTTGGAAGACGAAACAACGGAGCGACAGAACAACAGAACAACAGAACAACGGAACTGGCCGTGCTGGCGCCGCCGGGCGGCCCGGAACCGGGCGCTGGACCGTCAGCACGCAGGCAGGAAACAGGCGCTATTTTATCCGATCGGCGCCGCGGCCCAGCGCACGGTCCGGCACCCACGAGACAAAGAGCTCGTTGGCGCGGTCATAGAGCCGCCATACGGTGCCGCACTCGCGGCACGTGAACGTGAGCATGCTGAACGGCACGCCAGCGGCGCTCTGGCTGACCAGCGGCGCGGTGTGCTTGAGCGCAAGCCGCTCATGCGGCTCGCGCCGGCGGGAATCCGCCGCTAGCGCCAGACAGTGATCGCAAGCGGGCCGGGTGGGGGTGGGGGAAGGTACGGCGGACGTCATGCCCGCCATCATGCCGCAAAAACGGTGCGCCATTCACCCTAGTCGTTCACCCTTGCGTTTCACCCTTGCCGCGGCGCCAACGGCGGATGCGCCTTATCTGATGCTCCGGAGCCTCCGGCAGCGGCCTGTGCCGCCTTCGGCGCGCGCTGCCCAAGCCACACGCTGGCCAGCACCAGCAGTGCGCCGGCCATCTGCGCCGGGCTCAGGATCTGGCCGAGCACCAGGAAGCCCAGCACGGTTGCGCTAACGGGGCTGAGCAAGCCCAGCGCGGACACCGCAGCGGTGGGTAAGCGGCCGATGCCACGGAACCAGAACGCATAGCTCACGCCGGCACCGGCCACGCACAGCCACAGGTAGCCAAGCACGTTGGGCAGCGTCAGCCGCGCCGGCAGCGTCTCGAAGGCCAGCGCGAAGGGCAGCAGGAACAAGGCACCCGCGGTGAGCTGCCACGCGGTGAGCACCAGCGGCGAGACCGGCGCTCGCCAGCGTTTGGCGAGCACCGTGCCCAGCGCCATCGACACCGCGCCGGCCGCCGCGGCCGCCACGCCCACGGCGTCCAGCCGCGCGGCGGGCCCCAGCACCAGCAAGGCCACGCCACCGATGCCGCCCAGCCCGGCCAGCCACGTAGCCAGATGCGGCCGCGCGCCCAGCAGCAGCCACGCCAGCAGCACCACCAGCAACGGCTGGATCGCGCCCACGGTGGCAGCCACGCCGCCTGGCAGCCGGTAGGCGGCGATAAACAGCATGGCCTGGAACAGGCCAATATTGAGCACGCCCAGCACCGCGGCCTTCCACCACCAGCCGCCGCGCGGCAGTTGCCGGCCCCACGCCAGCATCGCCAGGCCGGCCGGCAGCGCGCGGATCACGCCGGACAGCAGCGGCTGTCCCGGCGGCAGCCACTGGCTGGTGACCAGGTAGGTGCTGCCCCAGATCAGGGGCGCCGAAGCGGTCAGCAGGACATCTGCCGTGCGTACCTGAACCTGCGGGGCAGGCGTGGAAGACGGCGAGGATGGGCGCGCTGCGAGCAGCGTTGGCGAGGCGGGCTGGGGGTCGGGCTTCATGTCGTCATGGCTCCATTTTTCTTCATGCCAATATTCTTGATATCAAGATATAAAATCCACTTTACGAACTGAAAGCCTTGATGTCAAGATTCTCGTCATCCAGGATCAACAGCAGCCCACCATGGCCACCCGCGGCAAACCCAAGGCAAGCAGCGCGACGGCGCCCTCCCCGAAAGCCGGCAACGACGAGGCACCCGAAGGCGGGGACGGGGGCGATCGCGTCGACCATATCCTGGCCCAGTGGGCGCGCGAACGCCCGGACCTGGACGCCGCGCCGATGGGCATCATCGGCCGGGTCTGGCGCCTGGCGCGCCACACCGATCGCGCGGTGGAGTCCGCGCTGGCGCCGACCGGCCTGAATACCTGGGAGTTCGACGTGCTGGCCACGCTGCGCCGCTCCGGCCCGCCTTATGCGCTGTCGCCGGGCGCGCTGATCGATTCGCTGATGATCACCTCGGGCACCATGACCAACCGGATCGACCATCTGGAGCGCGCCGGACTGGTGCGCCGCAGCCCCAACCCGGATGACCGGCGCGGGCTGCTGATCGAGCTGACCCAGCCGGGCCGCGTGCGCATCGACCACGCGCTGGAAGTGCACGTGGCCAATGAGCATCGCTTGCTGGAGCGGCTCTCGGCCACCGAGCGCAAGCAGCTGGCAAGCCTGTTGCGGCGCTGGCTGCAGGGCTTCGAAGCGGCCGGCGAATGACGCGGCAGGCAGGCGCATCGCAGCAACGCATGCGCCACGCCTGGCACGAACCCTGCGGTCCGTCCTGCCTTTTATCTGTTTCCCCCCCACTGCCTTTTTCCTCACTGCATCACGGAGCCCCCCACATGCGCTTGAACCTTAGCCCGCGCGCCAGCGCGCTTGCCCACCGCCACCGTGCGTCCTTGAAGACGGCGGCCGCGCTCGCCGCCCTGCTCTGCGCCGCTGCCGCGCAAGCGGCGCCGATGGAGCCCGCCTACCAGCTGTCCCAGCAAGAAAAGCCGGCGCTGATCGCCACCCTCAAGGACCTGGTCTCGATCGAGTCCGGCAGCAAGGACATCGAAGGGCTGGACCGCATCGCCACGCTGATCCGCGACCGCCTGGCCGCGATGGGCGGCGACGCGCAGCTGATCGAGCCCACCGAGGTCTACCGCATGGAAGACACGCCCAAGCAAGTGGGCAAGATGGTGATGGCGCAGTTCAAGGGCACAGGCAAGCGCAACATCATGCTGATCGGCCATATGGATACGGTCTACCTGCGCGGCATGCTGGCGCAGCAGCCGTTCCGCATCGACGGTGAGCGCGCCTACGGCCTGGGCATCGCCGACGACAAGAACGGCGTGGCGGTGATCCTGCATACGGTGGCCATCCTGCAGAAGATGGGCTTCAAGGACTACGGCACGCTGACCGTGCTGATCAACGGCGATGAGGAAATCAGCTCGCCGGGCGCGCGCGCCATGCTGACCAAGATGGGCAGCCAGCAAGACGCGGTGTTCTCCTGCGAAGCCACGCGCGTGACCGGCGACCGCCTGTCGCTAGCCACCAGCGGCATCGGCGCCATCTCGCTGACCGTGCATGGCAAGGCCTCGCACGCCGGCAGCTCGCCCGAGAACGGCCGCAACGCGCTGTATGAACTATCGCACCAGATCCTGCAGATGCGCGACCTGTCCAACCACGAGACCGGACTCAAGGTGAACTGGACGATCTCCTCGGCCGGCACCAACCGCAACGTGATCCCGGCCACCGCCACGGCCCAGGCCGACGTGCGCGTGCTGCGCACCGCCGACTACGACAACCTGGAGCGCACGCTGCAAGAGCGCGTGAAGAAGCAGCTGATTCCCGATACCAAGGTCGAGGTCAAATT
Organism: Cupriavidus sp. PET2-C1; assembly: GCF_054515855.1. Classification (NCBI taxonomy): domain Bacteria; kingdom Pseudomonadati; phylum Pseudomonadota; class Betaproteobacteria; order Burkholderiales; family Burkholderiaceae; genus Cupriavidus; species Cupriavidus sp. PET2-C1. Next base: position 128,167 of record NZ_CM137259.1, on the reverse strand, counting down.
CGAACGTCGCCGGCCGCCGCTGGAAGTCACCGACGCTGCGCGCAAGCTGGCCGCGCATGCGCAAGGCGTGTATGCGGAGATCGGCGAGAAGCTGGCCGTGTACGACACAGCCGAAGGCGGCGGCACCGATGCGGCCTTCGCCGCGGCCGCCACCAAGGCGCCCGTGATCGAGCGCTTCGGCCTGCGCGGCTTTGGCGCGCACTCCAACGACGCGGAATACGTCGACCTCAACTCGGTCACGCCGCGCCTGTACCTGCTCACACGCATGATCATGGACGTGTCGCAGGACAAGACCGGGCGCTGATAGGGCAGCCCCGCAGGTACGCCAGGCACCGCGTGGGGTTGCTGCAATGTGCGCGTGAGCACCGCGACGGTGCATGGCATTGAACACCGATATCGTCGCGAGCCGCTGCGCGCAGGCTCAGGGCAGCTTTTTTCGCCCGCCCAGGTCTGGCAGGAAAATGGCCAGCAGCCCCAGCAACGGCAAGAACGCGCATAGCTGGTAGACCGATTGGATGCCGTGCGCATCGGCCAGCTTGCCCAGCACCGCGGCGCCGATGCCGCCCATGCCGAACGCAAAGCCGAAGAACAAGCCCGACACCATGCCCACCTTGCCCGGAATCAGCTCCTGCGCGAACACCAGGATGGCCGAGAACGCCGAGGCCAGGATAAAGCCGATGATGAACGACAGCACGCCGGTCCAGAACAGGTTGGCATGCGGCAGCATCAGCGTGAACGGCGCCACGCCCAGGATCGACGCCCAGATCACACGCTTGCGGCCGATGCGGTCGCCGATCGGGCCACCCAGGATGGTGCCGGCCGCCACCGCGAACAGGAACACGAACAGGTAGAGCTGTGAGCTCTGCTGCGACAAGCCAAAGCGCTCCATCAGGTAGAAGGTGTAATACGTGTTCAGGCTCGCCATGTAGAAATACTTGGAGAACACCAGCGCCATCAGCACCACCATGGCCCGCACCACGGTGCTGCGCGGCAGCGGCGCAGCAGCGGCGACAGCCTTGCGCTTGCGCGTGGTGTGCGCCAGTTCACGGCCATACCAGCCGCCAATCTGCCACAGCACGGCAATCGCCAGCAGCGCCGCCAGCGAGAACCACGCCACGCTGCTCTGCTGATGCACGATCCACGCCGCCAGCAGCGGCCCGGTCGCGCTGCCCGCGTTGCCGCCAACCTGGAAGATCGACTGCGCCAGCCCGTGCTGCCCGCCCGACGCCATGCGCGCCACGCGCGACGACTCCGGGTGGAAGATCGACGATCCGGTGCCCACCAGCGCGGCGGCCACCAGCAGCACGCCATAGGTAGGCGCCACCGACAGCATGAGCAAGCCGCACAACGTGAACCCCATGCCGATCGACAGCGACTGCGGCTTGGGATGCTTGTCGGTGTACAGGCCCACCACCGGCTGCAGCAGCGAAGCGGTGATCTGGTACGTCAGGGTCAGCAGCCCGATCTGGGTAAAGCTGAGGTTGAAGCCGCCCTTGAGCATCGGATAGATGGCCAGGATCAGCGACTGGATCATGTCGTTGAGGAAGTGCGAAAAACTGATCGCCCCCAGCACCCGGAAGCCGGTCCGCTCGGTGGCCTGCGCGGTAGTGGGAGTCTGGGCCAGGCCTTGTGGCGAGGCATTCGCGCCGCCGGGCGCGGTTTCGATACGGCTGCTCATGATGGAAACGGGGGGCTGAAAAGGCGATGAAGGAATCCTGGCGCTCATCCTAAATGGCACGATCCCGCCTGTCCTGCGAGAATAGGGCCAGAACCTTGGAGAAAAGGACATGCCCCGCCTCCCCCGCCCGATCGCACAGCGCAGCGCCGAAAGCACCGCGCCCACAACACGCGCCTCCCCGCCCGCCATCCACCGCGCCGACAGCTACGCCAAATCGCCCGCCTACCTGCAGTACGACCGCAGCGCCATGCCGGTCACGGCCATGGCCGCCGACTATGTGCCCGGCCACGTTACCAAGCCGCACCAGCATCCCAATGCGCAACTGGTGCACGCGGTGCATGGCGTCATGGTGGTCGCCACCGCCGAAGGGCAATGGATCGTGCCCCCGACGCGCGGCATGTGGATGCCTGGGGGCATGGTGCACTGGATCCGCATGGTCGGACACGTGCGCATGCGCACCGCCTATATCCGCCCGGACGCCGCCGCCAACCTGCCCACCCGCTGCACCGTGCTGGGCATCACGCCACTGCTGCGCGAACTGATCCTCGCCGCGATCGATATCCCTTCGCCCTACGCGGAAGAGTCCCGGGACGGGCGGCTGATGCGGTTATTGCTGGATGAAGTCATGCTGGTGCCGACCTTGCCGTTGCACTTGCCCCGTCCTGCCGATGCCGGATTGCGGGAGATCTGCGATGCGATTGTGGGAGCGCCCGATACAGCGCTGACTTTGGCGCAATGGGGGGCGCGGCTGGGGGTGGATCCCAAGACCATTCAGCGGCGCTTTGCTCGGGAGACCGGGATGACGTTTGGGCAGTGGCGGCAGCAGGCTCGGTTGCTGTCGGCGTTGGAGGGGCTGGCCGCCGGGGCTAAGGTGGTGGATGTGGCGTTGGATCTGGGATATGAGAGTCCTAGTGCGTTTTCTACTATGTTTAGGAGGCAGTTTGGGGTGCCGCCGAGTGGGTTTTTTCGGTAAGTTTTTGGGGGCGGGCTGGGGCTTTTTAGGCGTTGGGCGCTTTTGGCTTTTGGGATCGATGATGGTTTTTGGACCCAAGGGCAGAACCGTTGGCTCTTGTTTTGTGGTTGGGCTTTGATTTTTTCGGTGTTGGTTTTTGGACCCAAGGGCCATACGACATCCCCCTGCGGGGGCTGCCGGTCACTTTTCTTTGACCGGCAAAGAAAACTAACGAAAAGAAAGCCGCCCTGCCGGGGGCAGAGCAATAAGGCTGTTTTTGCCTCGGTGGTTGCGTCGTACGGCCCGGAGTGTTGGCTGGCCTATCCTGCCGGCCCGAAGGGCATCGCTATGGCATGACCCAATGGTCACGTGGTGGTGCCCCTCATCGCTTTGCTCGGTGAGCGTTCGGGCATCTGCCGTTCGCGGTGCGTAGCACCACGATCCTGCCTGACTTGGTGGTTTCGTGGTTTTGTCTCTGACGGTGGCCGCCCGGCCATTTGATGCCCTGCCGTACTGGCGCGAGCGGCACCTTGCTATCAACTCCTCTGGTTTCGTGGTGGGCACCGTGGCCCGGTTCGCGGGGCCGTGCTCGCACCTCACCGCGCTCGTCCTCCGAGACAAAACCACGAAACCAGTCACGCCTGAAATGGCGCAGCCCTCCGCGCCGCGAACGGCAGATGTGGGAACGGTCACCGCGCACGAGGTCAGGGGCCGCACGACGTAACCCATGGGTCATGCAGAAACGATGTCCTCTGGGCCGGTAGGATTCGCCAGCCAACACTCCGGGCCGTACGACGCAACCACCGATATTCGAGAGCCTTATTGCTCTGCGCCCGGCAGGGTCGGCTTTCTTCTCGTTAGTCTTCTTTGCCGACGCAAAGAAGAGTGACCGGCAGCCCCCGCAGGGGGATGTCGTATGGCTCTTGGGTCCAAAGGCCAACGCCGCTCAAAAAAACAGCGACCAACCCCACAGGGCGATGTCGTATGGCCCTTGGGTCCAAAAACCAACGCCGATCAAAGAACACAGCCAATACAGCAAAAGCCAACTGGTCTCCCCCCGCCCCCCCTTTCAAACCTCCAAATACCTCTCCACCAACCTAGCCCAATAAGCCGCCCCAACCGTCAAATTCTCATCATTAAAATCATACCCAGCGTTATGCAGCAAAGGCTGCCCCGCCCCGTTCCCCATCCGCACAAAACACCCCGGCCGTTGCTGCAGGAAGTAGGCAAAATCCTCGCTTCCGGCGATCAGCGGGAAATTCGCCACCACCTTGTCGGGCCCCACCAGTTCCTCAGCCACCTGGCGGGCGAACTCGGTCTCGCGCTCACTGTTGATCAGTACCGGATAGCCCCGGATGTAATCAATCTCCACCGTAGCGCCATAGCCCTCCACATGTGAGGTCACCAGCCGCCGGATACGATCCTCCAGCGTGCGCCGCACATCGGGGCTGAACGAGCGCACGCTCAACTCCAGCTTGGCGCTCTCGGGGATCACGTTGGGCGCATGCCCTGCATGCAACGTGCCAATGGTGACCACGGCGGTTTCGTTCGGGTCGATATTGCGCGACACGATGCTCTGCAGCGCCATCACCAGGCTGCCGGCGACCAGGATCGGGTCGATCGACTGGTGCGGGCGGGCCGCGTGGCCGCCCTTGCCGCGGATGGTGATGGCGACCGTATCGCAGGCCGCCATGAAGGGGCCGGCGCGGAACATGAAGGTGCCGGCTTCCACGCCGGGATGGTTGTGCAGCCCGAAGATCGCGTCGCAGGGAAAGCGCTCGAACAGGCCGTCGGCGAGCATGCGCTCCGCGCCGCCGCCGGCGCCGATTTCCTCGGCCGGCTGGAAGATCAGGTTGACGGTGCCGTTGAAGTTGCGTGTGCGGGCCAGCTGGCGCGCCGCGCCGAGCAGCACGGTGGTGTGGCCGTCGTGGCCGCAGGCGTGCATCTTGCCGGCGTGGATGCTGGCGTACGCCAGGCCGGTGCGCTCGTGAATGGGCAGCGCATCCATGTCGGCGCGCACGCCGATGCTGCGCGGACCGTCGCCCTGGCGCAGCGTGCCGACCACGCCAGTGCCGCCAATGCTGCGCGTCACCGCGTAGCCCCAGCCTTCGAGCAGGGTGGCGACCAGTTCGGCGGTGCGCACTTCGTCGAAGGCGAGCTCGGGGTGCTGGTGGATACTGTGGCGGATGGCTTCCAGCTCGGCGCGGCTGTCGACGGTGTCGGCCAGTTCACAGAATCGTGAAGCGGGGGAAGCGCGGGAAGCGGAGGCGGCGGGTCGGGCCGCGTGCGAGTCGGCAAGAAGTGACTCGATCAGTTCGGGGGCGTGTTCTGACATGGCAGTACTCGTTTTCTTCGAGGCCCCTTTACGAGGCGGGGGCGTATAGAAAACAGTATTTCACGCTGGGCACAGAGCGCAAACGGTTTAACCCTTTGTAGCGAAATCAGGGTAACAACTGTTGCGAACGGGGAACGTTCTCGCGTTCGCTGGGATCATGGGGATGATCTGCGGGCGTGGGGGCAGGTGTCGATAGCGGTACAGGCGACACGATTTGCGACGCAGCTAACGACACAAGCAGGGCCAGGCACGACGCTGGCTCCGCGTTGTCATGCTGGACAACACCACGGGCTTCGCTTCCAGTGGCTCCTAGCTAAGCCACCCCTCTCCCCGGCCCTCTCCCCCTGAGGGGAGAGGGAGAGACAGCCGTCGTCACGGCGCGCGGTTTTGGCCTGTTCAGCGGCTTCGTCCACGGCTGCTGGTTTGCTCAGCCGTCGTCATGGCGCGTGGCTTTGCCCGCCGTTACGCGTACGCCACCACCATCTGGCCCTGCTCGCCCAGGCCGTCGATGCCCAGGCGCATGGTGTCGCCCGCCTTGAGAAAGCGCGGCGGCTTGAAGCCCATGCCCACGCCCGGTGGCGTGCCGGTGCAGATCAGGTCGCCGGGGTGCAGCGTCATGAAGCGGCTGACGTAGCTCACCAGCGTGGCCACGTCGAACACCATGGTGGCGGTGCTGCCCTTCTGCACGCGCTGGCCGTTGACATCCAGCCACAGGCCCAGCGCCTGCGGGTCGGGCACTTCGTCGCGCGTGACCAGCCAGGGGCCGACCGGGCAGAAGGTGTCGCAACCCTTGCCCTTGTCCCAGGTGCCGCCGCGCTCGATCTGGAATTCGCGCTCGGAGACGTCGTTCACCACACAGTAGCCGGCCACGTGCGAGAGCGCATCGGCGAGCGGGACGTCGCGCGCCACTTTGCCGATCACCACGCCGAGCTCCACTTCCCAGTCGGTCTTCTCGGAGCCGCGCGGCAGCATCACCGGGTCGTTGGGCCCGTTGAGCGAGCTGTTGGCCTTCAGGAAGACGATGGGCTCGGCCGGCAGCGCCATGCCCGCCTCGGCGGCGTGGTCGGCGTAGTTCAGGCCGATGGCCACGATCTTGCCGATGCCGGTCCAGGGCACGCCGAAGCGCTCGGCCTGCACCACCGGCAGCATGGCCGGGTCCAGCTTGGCCAGGCGCGCCAGCGCTTCGGCCGACAGCGCCTGCGGCCCGAGGCCGTCCAGCACGCCGGACAGGTCGCGCACGCGGCCTTCGGCATCGATCAGACCCGGGCGTTCCGCGCCCGGCTTACCCACACGTACTAGTTTCATCGTTTCCCCTTGGCTTCGGTGGCGATGTGGCCGGCGGGCTCGGAAAGGGTCCGCGCGACCACGGTCAGGACTTCTTTTGCAGTGTTCTCGGAATGCTGGCGCAGCACCTGCGCCAGCCGCGGCCGGCCCGGTTCGCGCAGCGCGGCCATGATGGCCTCGTGCTCCTCGTGCGACTCCTGCCAGCGCAGCATATCCGCATTGGCGGCGCCGCGCGCGCGGTGGACCTTGCTCATCAACATCGCGTAGATGCCGGCCAGCACGGGGTTGGCCGCGCCGTCGATGATCAGCTGGTGGATTTCCTGGTTGGTGCGGAAGTACTCGGTGCGCCGCCCGGCGGCGTGCGCCTCCAGCATGGCCTGGTGCTTGCGCTCCAGGCGCGCCATGGCCACCTCGGACAGGCGCGCCGCCGCGAGTTCGCCGGCGGTGGCCTCCAGCCCGTGCAGCGTCTCGAAGGTGGAACGCAGCTCATCAAGATCGAGCGGCGCCACGCGGTAGCCGATGTACTGCCGATGCAGCACCAGGCCTTCGGACACCAGCACCTTGAGCGCCTCGCGCAGCGGCGTCTTGGAGACATCGAACATCTCGCAAAAGGCGCGCTCGTCGATGCGCGCGCCGGGGGGCAGCTCGCCCTCCTCGATCATGGTGCGCAGCCGCGCGGCGATTTCGGCCGACATGCCGAGGGTGCGCAGGCGGGTGGATTTAGGAAGCGTTTGAGTCACAGACATCACCGAGATGGGGAACATGCACCACAAGAAGGCTAACACATCCCAAAATTGTGCGTTCGCATAACAATAAAATCAATGACTTACGACAGTTGTAATTACAGATTACGTATCCTATACTCCGTTCCAGTTGCGCGACACACAACACAAACCGCCTAACATTCCCCCAAAGGAGACAAGCGTCATGCAAACGACAAGCCGGGCTGCAGCGCTAACGGAGACGAAGAGCTCCGTGCGCTGGAAGATTTTCCTGATGATGTTGTTCCTCATCGCCATCAACTACATCGACCGGGCCTCGCTCTCGGTCGCGATGCCGCTGATCGCCAAGGAGTTCGATCTCAGTCCCACCATGCAGGGGCTGATCCTCAGCTCTTTCTTCTGGACCTACGCGGTCATGCAGATTCCAGGCGGCATGCTGGCGGACAAGTACAAGCCGCGCATCGTGATCGCCACCGCCACCGTCTTCTGGGGCGCGTTCCAGGCCCTGGCGGCCGTGTGCACCAGCGCCGGCGCGCTGTTGCTGACCCGGCTCGGGCTGGGCGCGGCCGAGGCGCCGATCTACCCGGCCGGCGGCAAGCTCAATGCGATCTGGATGACGCAGAACGAACGCGGCCGCGGCGCCACCCTGCTGGACGGCGGCGCGCCGCTTGGCGCGGCGCTCGGCGCCATCATCATCACCTGGCTGATCACCGCGCTGGGTTCCTGGCGCCTGGCGTTCGTGGTGGCTGGCGTGGGCACCGTGCTGGCCGGCATGCTGGCGTGGTACTACGTGCGCAACTCGCCGCGCGAGCACCGCGGCGTCAATGAGCTGGAAGCGAGCTATATCGAGGCCGCGCAAGCCAGCGAGCACCGCGCCGAGCCGGCCAACCTGTCGGGGCGCTCGCTCGACTTCCTCAAGTACCGCTCCGTGTGGTGCATGGCAACCGGCTGGATGTGCTTCAACAGCGTCTTCTACGGCCTGCTGACGTGGATGCCCAACTACCTGAACAAGGTGCACGGCTTCGACATCAAGCAGATGGGCGGCGCCAGCTTCATCATCTTCTTCTCCGGCTTTATCGGTGAACTCATCGGCGGCTGGATCGCCGACAAGTGGAAGGCCGCCGGCGGCGCGCCCAACCTGGTGATGCGCACCCTGTTCGGCATCGCCGCCGTGGTGGCTACCGTGTCGATCTTCTCGGTGGCTTACGTGAAGGATCCGGTAGTGGTGGTTGCCCTGCTCTCTTCCACGCTGTTCTTCCTGCGCTGGTGCGGCCTGTACTGGTGCATCCCGTCGATCCTCGGCACCCGCAACAAGGTGGGCGTGCTGGGCGGCATCATGAACCTGGGCGGCAATATCGGCGGCATCACCGTGCCCATCATCGTCGGCATGATCGTGCAGTTCACCGGCTCGTACTTCCTGGCGCTGATGTTCTTTGCCGCGGCCGGCGTGGGCCTGCTGATCTCCTCGACCGCGATCGACTACGAGAAGAAGCTGCCGGTCTGAGCGCAGCGCGTTCTCCACAGCTAGCCAACCCGTCGCACGCGCCGCGCCGGCACACGCCGGCAGCGGCGCGGCATCTCCTAAAGAGCATTACCCCATGACCAAACGCACCCTTCTCGGCATGCTCACGCCGTCGTCCAATACCGCGCTGGAACCCATCACCAGCGCCATGGTGAGCGGCCTGCCCAATGTCAGCGCGCATTTCTCGCGCTTCACCGTCACCGAAATCTCGCTGCGCGACCAGGCCCTTGGCCAGTTCGACCTCGACAAGATCATCGGCGCGGCCAAGTTGCTGGCCGACGCGCGCGTAGACGTGATCGCATGGAACGGCACCTCTTCCGGCTGGCTCGGCTTCGAGAAAGACCAGGCGCTGTGCCGTCAGATCACCGAGGCAACCGGCATTCCCGCCACCACCTCGGTGCTGGCGTTGAACGAAATCCTGGAAAAGACCGGCGCGGGCGACTTCGGCCTGGTCACGCCCTATCTCGACGATGTGCAGCAACGCATCGTGCAGAACTACAAGCGCAACGGCTTTAGCTGCACGGCCGAGCGCCACCTCGACCTGCACGTGAACTACAGCTTCGCCGAGGTGGAAGAAGACACCATCCGGCGCATGGTGCGCGAAGTGGCGCAGCACAAGCCGTCCGCCATCACCACGTTCTGCACCAACCTGCGCGCGGCGCACCTGGTGGAGGCGCTGGAAGCCGAGACCGGCATCCCCGTCTACGACACCATCTCCACCGTGGTGTGGAAATCACTGCGCCTGGCTGGCGTGGACACGCGCGCGCTGCGCGGCTGGGGCCGCTTGTTTGCCGAAGTGGAATGAAGGAGCAGGGCGCATGAACACCGAACTTGATCTTGTCATCCGCAACGCTGAAGTGGTCACCGCCTCTGACCGCTTCACCTGCGACATCGGCGTGCGCGATGGCCGCATCGCCATGCTGGGCAATGACCTGCCGCGCGCCGCGCGCGAGATGGATGCCACCGGCCTGCTGGCGCTGCCGGGCGGCGTGGATGGCCACGTCCACCTGGACCAGCCCATGCCCGACGGCATGCGCATGGCGGATGATTTCTTCACCGGCACGCGCGCTGCCGTGTGCGGTGGCACCACCACGGTGATCCCGTTCGCGGCGCAGGAAAAGGGCGGCTCGCTCAAGGCAGCGGTGGCGGACTACCATCGCCGCGCCGAAGGCCGCGCGGTGGCGGACTACGGCTTCCACCTGATCGTGGCGGACCCCACCCCGGAAGTCTTGCAGAATGAATTGCCCGAGTTGATTCGCAAGGGCTACACCTCGTTCAAGGTCTACATGACCTACGACGACCTGAAGCTATCCGACCGCGAGATGCTGGACGTGCTCGACGTGGCCAAGCGCAACGATGCGCTGGTGATGGTGCATGCCGAGAACGCGGATTGCATCTCGTGGCTCACTGAAAAACTGGTCGGGGAAGGGCGCATCTCGCCGCGTTTCCACGGCATGGCCCGGCCTGCGCTGGTGGAACGTGAAGCCACGCACCGTGCGATCACCTTTGCCGAGCTGGTCGACGTGCCGATCCTGATCGTGCATGTTTCCGGCAAGGAGGCGATCGAGCAGATTCGCTGGGCACAGGGCAGGGGGCTGCCGATCCTGGCCGAGACCTGCCCGCAGTACCTGTACCTGACGGCCGAGGATATGGGCTTGCCTGACGATGACGGCTATGAAGGCGCCAAGTGCGTCTGCAGCCCGCCGCCGCGCGACCCGGAGAACCAGGCGGCCGTCTGGCGTGCGCTGACCAATGGCGTGTTCAGTGTGTTTTCCTCGGACCATGCGCCGTTCAACTATGACGATCCGCAAGGCAAGAAGCTAGGCGGCACGGCCCAGCCGTTTGACCACATTCCCAATGGCGTGCCCGGCATCGAGACGCGCTTGCCGCTGCTGTTCAACGGCATCGCGCAAGGCCGGCTTTCGTTGCATCAGTTTGTCGAGCTGACTGCGTACCGGCCGGCGCGGCTCTATGGCTTGTATCCGCGCAAGGGAACGATTGCCGTGGGCGCCGATGCGGATATCGCCTTGTGGGATCCTTTGCGGAAGGTGCGAATTGCTAATAGCGATTTGCATCATGCGGTGGATTACACGCCGTATGAGGGGATTGAAGTGACCGGGTGGCCGGTGCATTGCTTCTCGCGGGGTGAGTTGCTGGTGGAGGATGGCAAGTATCTGGAGCCGGCGCCGGGGCGGGGTAAGTTCTTGCCGGCGGGGGCGCCTTCGCTGGTTTGAGGTTTGGTGGTTTTGGTTTCGACTTTCACTGCTTAGCTTCAAAGTCATCTTCAAAGTCAACTTCAAAAGCCTAAAGTCAAAGGCAGTTTCACCTCCCCTCCGGGGAGGCGACCTACTTTCTTGTCTTGCCAAGAAAGTAGGCAAAGAAGGCGCGCCGGATGGGGCGACACCCCCTCGTCGTCAGCCAAAAAGAGCGGCCGGGGGCCAAACTCACATCGCCTTAGGGCGATGCTCAGACATGGCCCCCTCTTTTCCGCTCTTTTTGCCTGACGACGAGGCGCCCCATACGGCCAGGTAAACCTTTACGGCTCGCTTCGCATCGCCTGGTGGGCGGCCCCTGGGGGCCTGTTGGCTGGGCATTTTTTCGGACGTGATCATGCGTATTCTTGTTGTTAATCCCAATATTTCCGAGAGCGTTACCGAGCTGATCCGCGCGGAGGCTTTGCGCACGGCTTCGCCCGGGACGGCCTTGACGATGGCGACGGCGCAGTTCGGCGTGGCATATATCGAGACGCGGTTCGAGGCGCTGGTGGGCGGCTATGCGACCGCTTGCGTGGCGGCGGAGCATCAGGGGCAGTTCGATGGCCTGGTGGTGGCTGCGTTTGGCGATCCCGGGCTGGCGGGATTGAAGGAATTGTTCAATGTGCCGGTGGTGGGGATGACAGAGGCCGCGCTGGCCAGCGCCTGCCTGCTTGGGCAGCGTTTTTCCATCATTGCGATTTCGCATCGGATCGAGGCCTGGTACCGCGAGTGCGTGGCGGCGAATGGGCTGACCTCGCGGCTGGCCAGCGTGCGTTCGCTGCAGCAGCCGCTGCGCGATATCGGCAGCGTGCAGGAGGATCATGCGGCGCGGCTGGAAGAGCTGAGCCTGAAGGCGGTGCGCGAGGATGGCGCGGATGTGATCATCGTGGCCGGCGCGCCGCTGGCCGGGCTGGCGCGTACGCTCAAGGACCGGATTCCGGTGCCGGTGGTGGATGGCGTGTCCAGCGCGATCCGGCATTGCGAGAGCTTGATCGCGCTAGCGCCCACTGGCGCGGCGGAAGGCAGCTTCGCGCGCCCGCCGCACAAGCCGAATCGCGGGTTGCCGCCGACGCTGGCGGCGATGCTGGACTAAGCTGCGCCGCCGGGGCGCAACGCTGTGGCGGCATCTTTCCGGCAGCGTAGTGACGCGCGCCGACATCCGACATCATTGGCCAGGCCTGGCGCCGCACTCAGGCTGCCACCCGCAAACCCAGTTCGCCCAGGCTTGCGCGCAGCGCCTGCTTGAGCGGCGTGCGCGGCAGCTCGCCCACCAGGGCTTCCAGCGCCGTGCCATCGAGCGCGTGCGGCACCTTCCACAAGTAAGCCATCTCGGCCAGCTCGCGCCACATGGGCACCACCGCGCCGCCTGCGCGGATCAGCCACCATGGCATGCCGCCCACGCGCGGTGCGTGCGCCATGCCGCTGGCTTCGGCCAGCGCGCTCACCAGTGCATCGCCCGTTAGCGTATGCCCCGCGAAATGCAGCACGGCATGGCCGCGCAGATCCGCATGGCGCCGTGCCACCGCAACGAAGGCCTGCGCCAGGTCGGGCAGGTAGGCCCAGGCATGCGCGCGGTCGCGCGGGCCTGGATAGACCACCTTGCCTTGATCGAGCGACTTGGCGATCGCCAGGTCCATCCATGCGCCGCGCCCCGGGCCGCCGAAGAAATCGCCCGCGCGCAGGATCACGCTGCGCAGCGCGGGCGCACGCTCGCGCAGGCCGGCCTCGATGGCGCGGCGGATCTCGCCCTTGCGCGTGCTGGGCTGCTCGGCGGTTTCGGGGCGCAGCAGCGGCGGCATCGACTCGCCGAAGTTGTAGACGTTGCCGGGATAGAGCAGCAAGGCGTCCAGCGCCTGTGCCACCTCCATGCCACTGCGCGCCAGCGCTTCGGCGTGCTGCTCCCACTCGGTATAGACCGGGTTGAGCGCGTTCACCACCACGCTGGCGCCACGCGCGGCGGCGAGCAGTTGCGCGGTGTCTGCCACATCGATAGCCAGGCTGCGCACGTTGTGCGCCGCCGTGCCCGCCAGCGGACGGCGTGCCTGCGCCAGCACCGTCCAGCCGGCCGCGGCAAAGGCATCGACCAGGGTGCGGCCAAGCCGGCCGTTGGCGCCGAGTATCAATACGGTGTCGCGCATCATGTTCTCCTGCATCGCGTTCTCCAGCATGACCTTCTCCTTGCAGCATCGCCTGAAGACCATTGTGGGCAATCCTTGGCTGCGCCACAATTGCATGAATACGCAACACGCGAATTCATTTTTGAATAGCGCGCCAGGCAAGGAGCGATAGAAGAAATGGCCGAAGCATTCGACTGGGCGCTGATGCGCTCCTTCCTGGCCGTGATGGAGGCCGGCAGCCTGCTGGGCGCGGCGCGCCAGCTGTCCAGCAGCCAGCCCACGCTGGGGCGCCACGTGGCGCAGCTGGAGGCGCAGCTCGGCGTGCCGCTGTTCGAGCGCGCCGGCCATGGCCTGCAGCCGACAGAGGCCGCGCGCGCCATCGCCGGGCACGCGCGGGTGATGCAGCAGGGCGCGGACGCGGTCGCGCGCACGCTGACGCGCGACCAGGCGGGCATTGCCGGGACGGTGCGCATCTCCGCGAGCCGCGCGGTGGCCAGCTACCTGCTGCCGCCGCTGCTGGCGGACCTGCGCCTGCGCGAGCCGCAACTTGCCATCGAAGTGGTGTCGTCCAACGCGGTCAGCAACCTGCTGCGGCGCGAGGCCGATATCGCCATCCGCATGGTGCGGCCGGTGCAGGCATCGCTGATCGCGCGCAAGGTGGCGTCGGTGGCGCTATGCGCCTGCGCCCACGAGGACTACCTGCGGCGCAAGGGCGTGCCGCGCACGGCGCAGGACCTGCCGCGCTTTGACCTGATCGGCTATGACCACGACGATACGATCCTGCGCGGCTTTCGGGCCATGGGCGTGGAGGTCACGCGCGAAGCGTTTGCGGTGCGCAGCGATGACGACATCGTGCTGTGGCAGTCGATCCGCGCCGGCCTGGGCGTGGGCTTTGCGGCGCGCTATATCGCCGCCGGCGATGCGCGCGTGCGCACGGTGCTGCCCGAGCTGTCCATTCCACCACTGCCGGTCTGGCTCACCGTACACCGGGAAATCCGCGGCAGCGCGCGCATCCGCGCGGTCTACGACTTTCTGGCCAGCGCCATTCCCGCCGCCCTGGCCGCGCCGTGAGCGCGCGTTCTCGCCGCCCTACGCATCCAGCCTGACATGCTCCGCCAGGTGGCTGACCACGGTGGCGATGCGCCGCAGATGCCGGGACTCGGGATGCGTCAGCAGCCACAGGTCGGTGTCGCACTCGTCCAGCGTGCCGGTGAGCGCCACCAGCTTGCCGCTGCGCCGCCCGATCATCAGCGAAACAATGCCGGCGCCAAGCCCGGCCTCGACGCCCTCCAGCACGCCCGCGATGCTGTTGACGCGGTATTGCGGCACCACGCGCGGCAGGTGCTTGCGGCGCCAGCGCACGGATGGGTGATCGGGCATGGCCTCGTCCGGGGCGATCCAGGGCAGCGTGGCCAGCGCGGCAAGGTCGACGGCGCCGCCGTGCCCAGAGATGGCGATGCCGGCCGTCTCCAGCAGCTCCCGCGCCGCGAACACCGCCACGCGCAAGGGGCCGAGGCACTTGCCGATCAGGTGATCGGGCGGATGGCGCGTGGCCCGCACGGCGATGTCTGCGTCGCGCCGGGTCAGGCTGACCAGCTCATTGGTGGCGATCAGCTCGAAGCTCAGCCCGGGATGCCGGCGCCCGAGCGGCGCCAGCGCCGGCAGCACCATGCCATGCAGCACGGTATCGGTGGTGGTGATGCGCACCAGGCCCGACACCGTGCCCGCCGACACCGAGGCATGCGCGCGCGCCGCCTCCAGCTCGGCCTCGATGCGTTCGGCATGTTGCGCGAACTGCTGGGCGAGCTCGGTTGGCAGGTAGCCCGCGCGGCTGCGCTCGAACAAGCGCCGCCCCAGCCCTTTCTCGATGCGCTGCAGCGCGCGGAACACGGTGGAGGCATCAAGCCCGAGCCGGCGCCCGGCTTCGGCCAACGTGGCGCCACGCACCAATGCCAGCACCACGTCGAGATCGGGGGAGGAGAGTTGGTAGGGAATATTCATTGCAGATTTGCAGGCATGACTTGCGCCGACGCGCATTGCGATTGCGCTTTCGCAATCCTAGACTGCCTGCACTGCCACCACAAGGCGTGGCGGCAAACCCCGAGTTCTCGAACCCGAACTCGAACCCGAGCCCGACCCCGAACCGAACCCAAAACAGCGAGGACCACCCGATGAAGCTCTACTACTCCCCTGGCGCTTGCTCCCTGGCCGTGCATATCGCACTGCGCGAAGCCGGCCTGCCGTTTTCGCTCGCCAAGGTCGACCTGGCCAGGCACAAGCTGACCGAGCCGGAAAACGGCAGCGACGACTTCTACGCGGTGAGCCCGCGCGGCTACGTGCCGATGCTGCAACTGGACGATGGCTCGCGCCACACCGAAGCCGCATCGCTGCTGCAATACGTGGCTGACCTCGCCCCGGGCAAGGCGCTGCTGCCGGCGGCCGGCACCCAGGCGCGCCTGGAAGCGGTGGGCTGGCTGACGCTGGTCTCCACCGAGCTGCACAAGGTCTTCAGCCCGTGGCTGTGGCACAAGGAAACCGCGCAGAGCACGCGCGAGGCTTGCATGGCCAAGGTGGCCCTGCGCTTCGCCGAGCTGGACCGGCACCTGGCCACGCGCGACTACCTGTGCGGCACGCAGTTCAGCGTGGCCGACGCCTACTGCTTCGCCGTCGCCAACTGGGCCAATCTCCTGAGCATGCCGCTCAACCCTTACCCCGCGCTGCAGGCTTACCTGTCGCGCGTGGCCGCGCGGCCGAAGGTGCACGAGGCGCTGGTGGCCGAAGGGCTGGCACGCGATTGAGCTTGGAGATTGAGCGTGCAACCGGTGCCGGGCCTCAGGCAGCCGCCGCGATGAAAGGCGGCAGCCTGTAGTCGTCCTGGCTGAGCAGGTCCAGCCCGCACTCCAGCGTGGAGACCCAGTCGATGAACTGCGCCACCATGGCCTTGCCGCGAAACGACGGGCCGTGCTGCGGCACGATCCACTCGATATCCAGCCCGCGCGCCATGTTGGCCCACAGCCGGCAGGCGCGGTTGCCGCTCATGTAGCGCTGGTGGAAGGGCAGCATGGCGTGGGTGTGCGCGGCAAAATCGCTCACCACCGCGCCGGCTTCCCGCGCGCTGGTCATGGCCGCGCCCAGGTCGCCGGAGAACAGGATCTTGCTGATGGGATCGTAGAACTGGAAGTTGCCCTCCGAGTGCAGGAAATGCGCCGGCACCGCCAGCAACGTGCAATTGCCCAGCGCGATTGGCATGCCGGCGTCGGGGATGGTGACGATGCGCCCTTCCGTCTTGCCCGCCTGGCAGAAATGCGGCAAAAACCGCGCCCAGACGCGCGAGATCAGGATGCGGCTATCGGAGGCGGTCAGCCAGCGCCCGACCGAGGCCACGATGTCCGGATCAGCGTGCGACGCCAGCACGTAGTCGAGCTGCTTGGGCGGAAAGTAGCGGCTGATGGCCAGGTACAGCTCGCCGTAGGTCATGTGCCCGCCAGGATCGATCAGCGCGCCGTGGCCGGCGTCGACGATCAGGAACTGGTTGGTCTGCACCACCTCGCCGTGCTCCTCCTCGACCAGGTCCGAAAACAGCAGGCAGGTGTGCCCGCCGGCATCGTATAGCGTGATGGCCATCGTCTGTCTCTCCCCAAAGCGGCGAAAGTAGCGATGGCGGCGCCCCGGCGGCTTGACGCCGGTCAAGAAGGGATCGAATCGTGCGCCGATGCCATGGGCGCGGCCACGCCGGACGCGACCGCCCTTGCGGCAATGCCTTCGCGCAGCGCGTTGAACAACAGTTCCAGCGGCGCGCCCAGCCTGCGCGGCAGCGGCGCGTGCAGCAGCCACGCGGTGAGCCCGGCGCGAAAATCCCGCACCGGCACGACCTGCACCGCATCACGGTGCGCGCTGCCCGCCAGCACCTCGGGCGTGACCACGCCGATGCCGATGCCGCGCGCCACCAGCGACAGCTGCAACTCGGCCCCGAACGCTTCCACGGCCACGTTGAAGGGCAGGCGCGCGGCGTCCAGCGCGTGGCGCAGCGCCGAGCGCATGCCGCAGCCATCCTGGTTGAGCACCCAAGGGTGCGCCGCCAGGTCCCGCAGGCTCACGCCCTCGGGCGGGAGCGCCAGCCCGCGCGCGGCCACCACCAATGTGGTGTAGCGGCCCAGTTCGCGCGCGGTAAGGGCGGCCGGCGGCGCCACGCCATCGGGCAGCAGCACGGCAGCCACATCGACCTTGCCGCTTTCCACCTGCTCCAGCAGGCCCGGCGACCAGCCTGCGGTCACGCGCACAGTCAGCTTGGGGAACTGCTCGCGCAGCCGGTCGATAGGACGGTCCAGCGCCATCTCGGACAGGAACGGCGGCACGCCGAGCCGCAACTCCCCCACCACCTGCGCGCCACGCGCCGCGCGCGACATCAGGTCGTCGGTGGCGTGCAGCACGCGCTTGCCCAGCGCGTAGACTTCCTGCCCGGCGGCCGTTGGCCGCAGCGGCTTGGCCTGGCGATCCAGCAAGGCCAAGCCGATCAGCGCTTCCAGGCTCTGCACGCGGCGGGTCAGGCCGGGCTGGGTCAAGTGCAGGCGGGTGGCGGCGCGCACCATGGAGCCAGCTTCCACTACGGCGATAAAGGCTTCGATGTCGCGGGTATTCATGGCGGGTTCTTTGGTGCTGGGTGCTTGGGTGCTTGGGTGCTTGGGTGCTTGGGTGCTTGGGTTCTTTATCAGGCCGGCTGGGCGGGCGGCAGTGGGCAATGCAAACAAACTCGCATAAAGATTATCCCAATCTTTCAATTGCCGCATAGGCAGCGCGATCCTAGCATTGGCGACTCAACCTTGCCGGCCGGCGCCACAGGAGCCCACATGTCTTGCCCAGCTTCCACCTTGAACACAGCGCCGCCGGGCCTCGCGCCCGGCGTGCCCGAGCTGACCGGTACGCTGACGCTGTTCTTCGCCGCCGCTGTCGGCGTGATGGTGATCAACCTGTTCGCCGCCCAGCCCCTGACCGGCCCCATCAGCGCCGCGCTTGGCCTGCCGCCCGCCTGGCGCGGGCTGGTGGCGATGCTGCCGCAGCTTGGCTATGCCACGGGCTTGCTGTTGCTGGTGCCGCTGGCCGACCTGCTGGAGAACCGCCGGCTGGTGGCCGGCACGCTGCTGATGTGCGTGGCCATGCTCGCGCTGGCGGCGATGGCGTGGTCGGGCGCGGTGTTCTTCCTGGCGGTATTTGCCGCCGGCGTGGGCTCCTGCGCCATCCAGATGCTGGTGCCGCTGGCCGCGCTGATGGCACCGCAAGCGCGGCGCGGGCGCGCGGTGGGCAATGTGATGAGCGGGCTGATGCTGGGCATCTTGCTGTCGCGCCCGCTGGCCAGCCTGCTGGCCGGCTCGGGCGGATGGCGCGCCTGCTACGCCGTGCTGGCGGGGCTGGACGCTTTGCTGGCAGCCGTGTTGCTGCGCTGGCTGCCAAGCCGCAGGCCGGCCAGCGGCCATCGCTATGCCAGCCTGATCGCCTCGATGTGGCAGCTGCTGCGCAGCCAGCCGGTGCTGCGCCGGCACGCCTTGACCGCGGCGCTGTCGATGGCGGCCTTCAGCGCGTTCTGGACCGCGGTGGGCTTGCGGCTGGCGCAGCCACCGTTTGCGCTGGGCAGCCACGGCGTGGCGCTGTTCGCGCTGGCCGGCGCGGCAGGCGCGGTGGCGGCGCCGGTGGCCGGGCGTCTCGGCGATCTAGGGCATGGCAGGGCCGGCACCGTGGTGTCGCAGCTCTGCGTGCTGGCGTCGTTGCTGCTGGCGGGCGCCGCCGCCGGTGACTGGTTCGGCTTCGCGCCCGAGGCGCACCGGACGCTGGCAATTGGCCTGCTGGTCATGGCGGCCATGGTGCTGGACGCCGGCGTCACCGCCGACCAGACCTTTGGCCGGCGCGAGATCAACCTGCTGGACGCGGCCGCGCGCGGTCGCCTCAACGGCTTGTTCGTGGGGATCTTCTTCCTGGGTGGCGCGACGGGCGCACTGGCAGGCGGCGCCGCCTGGGCAGTTGGCGGCTGGCAGGGGGTGTGCCTGGCCGGGATCGGCTTTGCCGCGCTCAACCTGGTAGCGCACGGCTTCATGCTGCGAAGCCGTGCTGTGCCAATGGCGGCTGAATAGCTTGGTGACTTAGCGCGCGCCGTCCAGCAGTTGCTCGATCTTGCTCACGAACTGCTTGTCGTCGGGCTTGGTCATGCTGTTATAGCTGCCCACCACCTGGCCGTTGCGGTCGATCACGTACTTGTAGAAATTCCACTTGGGCGTGGTGCCGGACTGCTTGGCCAGCAGCGCGTACATGGGATTGGCATCGCTGCCGCGCACGTGCGACTTGCCCAGCATCGGGAATTTCACGCCATAGGTGTTGTAGCAAAAGTCGGCGATCTCCTTGGAAGACCCCGGCTCTTGCGAAAAGTCGTTCGACGGGAAGCCCAGCACCACCAGCCCCCGTTCGCGGTACTTGGCGTACAGCGCCTCCAGCCCTTCGTATTGCGGGGTAAAGCCGCAATAGCTGGCGGTATTGACCACCACTACGACCTTGCCGGCGTACTGGCAGAGGTTTTGCGGCGCTTCGTCCTGCAGGCGGGGGAACTTGAAGTTGAGCGAGGCCGGGCAGGCGCCGGCCGGCTTGGCGGCGGTGGCTGCCGGGGTATCGGCGGCTTGCGCAAGACGCGGCGCGGCGACAACAGCGGCGGCAGCGGCCAGGACCAACGCGCCGGACAAGGCGATGCGTTGCAGGGCGCGTGAGCGCTGTTCGGAAAGGCTGCGCATGTAGGAAACTCCGGAGATGGTCTGTCCGTAGTTTACGCCGTTGGGCGTGAAATGGATGCGCAAGCCTCCCCCGCCTACTCCATGGCCAGCGTGGCCGCGTGCTCGGTCACGCTGCTGCGCAACTCCACGTCCGGCATGCGGCGCACGATCACCAGCGCCAGCAGCGCGGCCACGGTGCCCACGGCAAAAATCAGCCGGAAGCCCGACTCCACGCCGCCTGTCAGCACGTCCCGCACCGCGGGAGAGAGATGGGCCAGCGCCTCGCTGCCGTGGCGCAGCGCGCCCAGGTCCAGCGCCTGCGTCACGCCGGAAGCGTGCAGGGCATGGCGGAATTCGAGCGTCAGCAAGGTGCCGGCCAGCGCACCGCCAAAGGCGCTGCCAAGCGAGCGCAGCACCAGCAGCGCGCCGGTGCCGGCGCCGGTATCGCGGCGCTCCAGCACGTTTTGCACCGTCATCAAGGTGCCGACCATGGTCATGCCCAGCCCCACGCCGGCCACCATCATGGCCAGCAGCACCAGCGCCAGCGGCGTGGACGGCGAAACCACCACGAGCGCCAGCAAGCCCAGCGCCGCGGCAATGAAGCCGCCGGTCAGGATGCCGCGCATCCGCCCCAGGCGCGGCGCCAGCCCGGCCACGATGAAATTGCCCGCCACCGTGGAGAGCAGGAACGGCACCACCAGCAAGCCGGACTCCGACGCATCGGCGCCGCGCACCAGCTGGAAATGCAGCGGCAGCGCGAAGATGCACAAGAAGATATTCAGCGCGGCCATCGCGGATGCCGCCACGCCCAGCACATAGGCGCGGTTGCAAAACAGCCTCGGCGGCAGCATCGGGTCGCCCGCGCGGCGCTCCTGCCAGACCAGCGCGGCCACCGCCACCAAGGTCAGCAGCGCCAGGCCAGCGATTTCCGGCGAGATCCAGTCATAGACATCGCCCCCCCAGCTCATCGCCAGCAGGAAGGCCACGATGGACACCGTCAGCAGCAGCGCGCCGCCCCAGTCCACCCGCGCCGAGCCGCCACGCACCTGCAACTGGCTCAAGCCCCGATAGCACATGAACATGGCCAGCAGCCCCAGCGGCACATTGATCCAGAACAGCCAGCGCCACGACAGATGATCTGAAGTCCAGCCCCCCACCAGCGGGCCGGCAATGGAAGCCACCGCCCACACGGTCGCCAGGTAACCCTGGTAACGCCCACGCTGGCGCGGCGCCACCACATCCGCAATCGCCGCCTGCGCCAGCGACATCAAGCCGCCACCGCCAATGCCTTGCAGCGCCCGGAACAGGATCAGCTGCTCCAGCGTAGCCGCCATCGCGCACGCCACCGAGGCCAGGATGAACAGCGCGATCGCCAGCATCAGCAGCCGGCGCCGGCCATAGGTATCCGACAACTTGCCGTACAAGGGCGTGGAAACGGTGGAAGTGATCAGGTAGGCCGTCACGATCCAAGACAAATGGCCAAACCCGTTCAGGTCATTGGCAATCGCCGGCACCGCAGGAATCACCACGGTCTGGTCCAGCGCGGCCAGCAAGATGCAAAGGATGATCCCGCCGATCACTCGCATGATGGCCTGGTGGCTCAGGGCAGGGGTAGCAACAGCGGACGAAGCAGATGAAGCAGGAGCGGAGGAAGACATCGGGGGCAGCAGGGCGCGTAGTCATGAGCAACCAACGTTGCGCCCAACCACCAACAAACCACCTCGTTTGTCAGCCTACATCGGGGAACATGGCCACAAAATTGAAATCAACCGATTGGACGCGTACCCAGCGCTGCGCGAATCGAGAACTGCCACGAGCTGGCAGATGCCGCCTGCACGGCCCGGGAAGGCCTAATTCAGTGAATGCATAATTATATGCGGATACCAAATATGGAGTGCGGCACTAAGTTGGTTTCCGATGCGGCGCAGACGTGCCTTTTCCCGGAACGTGCGTACTTCTGCTCAGTACGAGCGGCTATCTGCCAGCAAGCCGGCACGAAGCAAAAATACGGAAATCTTGTGGTTTTTTTGCCGCCAGCAACGACGGCAGCGAAGCGAGCCGTGAAGAGGGGCCAGGGCCGTATGGGGCGCCGTCCTTGCCCTGCCTTTTTGGCAAGACAAGAAAGCAGGCCGGCGCCCCGCAGAGGTCGTGAAACTGACTTTGACTTAAAGCTTGCGACCTTAATCGACCTTAAGCTAACCAGCGGAATCCCCGGGCAACGAGATCAGAGCTTGGGATGGGGCGTCCCGCTGATGTAGTGCTCCAGTTGATCGATGATAAATTTCTGCTCGGAAATAATATCCTTGACCAGGTCCCCGATCGACAACATCCCCACCAAGGCATCGCCGTCCATCACCGGCAAGTGCCTCAACCGATGCTGCGTCATCAACGCCATGCACTCATCGGTACTCTGATCCCCGCGCACATAAATCACCGCCGACGTCATGATGTCGCGAACAAAGGTCTCCCGGGAAGTGCGCTGCATCAGGATCACCTTCCGCGCATAATCCCGCTCGCTCAAGATACCAACGATATCGCCGCGGTCGATCACCAATAACGCGCCAATGCCTTTTTCCGCCATCAGTTGCAGCGCAGCATAAACCGTGGCGCCAGGGGGAATGCTGTAGATAGCCTGAGTCGGTTTGGACTCAAGAACCTGTCGTGCA
The DNA here is from genome assembly GCF_054515855.1 of Cupriavidus sp. PET2-C1. NCBI lineage: Bacteria > Pseudomonadati > Pseudomonadota > Betaproteobacteria > Burkholderiales > Burkholderiaceae > Cupriavidus > Cupriavidus sp. PET2-C1. The sequence goes on along the minus strand of NZ_CM137259.1, from coordinate 105,887 downwards.
GTTTTCATCACCCACTCCTTGTTCGATCCCAACGGATTGCAACACGACCCGCGCAAAGGCGGGAGCGCCTGGCAGGGCACCTGCGCACCGTGCCGCTGCCTATCGCCTTCAGATTAGCACCACGCGCGCACGCCTTACAGGGTGACGCACACGAATCTTTGCAAAAAAACCAAGCCGCTGAAAAGCACTGCGCAAACCCGCCGGCAAGCGCTATAAAGGAAAGGGAGCGCGCCACCTGGCGCGCAATGCGCAGGAGGGCCAGCCATGGCCACCGAGTCCGTTGCCGGCAAGCGCGTCATCGTGCTCTTCGACGACAGCCGCTGCATCCATTCGCGCCACTGCGTGCTGGACCGCCCGGACGTGTTCGTGCCCGGCATACAGGGCGAGTGGATCCACCCGGACAACGCCAGCGCCGAAGAAATCGCGGAGATTGCGCACAACTGCCCGTCGGGCGCCATCAGCTACCAGAACGTAGACGGCTCCCCCGGCGAGGCGGCGCCCCTGGTCAATGTGGTGCGCGTGCTTGAGAACGGCCCGCTGGCGCTACGCGCCGCCATCACCATCGATGGCCAGCCCGCCGGCTTTCGCCTGACGCTGTGCCGCTGCGGCGCTTCGCGCAACAAGCCCCTGTGCGACGGCAGCCACGCCAGCACGGGTTTCGTCGCCACCGGCGAGGCCGCCACCGTGGCATCGGAGCCGCTGGCGCAGCGCGACGGGCCCCTCGATATCCATCCCATCCCCAACGGACCGCTGCGCGTCAAAGGCAATCTTGAGGTGATCAGCGGCACCGGCAGAACCATCACCCGCATGACCGAGGCCTGGTTCTGCCGCTGCGGCCAGTCGGGCAACAAGCCGTTCTGCGACGGCACGCACAAGAAGGTGGGGTTCAGGAGCGATCCGCAGGATCCATAGAATCCGTAGGATCCGACGACAACGGCGCGGCCCCCAGCGCCAGCAGGCAAAGCCGCTCCATCTGCGCCACCCATGCCGCCCGCGAGGACTCGGCAGCCCGCAGCAGCAGGCGATAGCGGCGCGCGCCCCAGAGCGCCTCCAGCAGGCTTCGCACCGTGGCCGCATCTGGCGCGGCCGGCAAATCCGGGCATGCCGCCAGCGCGCGCTGCCAGGCTGCGTACAACTCATCGAACACACGGCGGTGATGCTTGGTCTCGGCGATGCGCGCTTCCAGCATGAGCATCTCGTGTTCGAAGCCCTCTAGCGAGGCATCGTCGGCGCCGCAGGTCAGGCGTGCCAGGCGCTGGACGCGCGTGCGCCAGTCCAGCCCGGGTGCGGCCGCCACTTCGGCCTCGATGCGCGCCAGCAGCAGCTCGATGGTGTGCCGCACATAGCCGGAGAGCAGCGCCTCCTTGTTGGGGAAGTATTCGTACAGCGTGCCTACGGAGCATCCGGCCTCCAGCGCCACGGCGCGCGTGGTCACGCCGTCCCAGCCACGCGAGCGCCATATCCGAACAAACGCCTCGTAAATGGCGTCCACGGTAAAGCGCGCGCGCTGCTGCGACGGGCGTTTCAGCGGCCTGGCCAGCGCTTGCGCCGGCTCGGCCGCGGCACCCGCGTTTCCGAACCCGGCGGCCGGCTTGCGGCGATACATTGGTGGCATCGACCTCGACAGTAAGAGTGGGACAGCAGATGGGACAGACGATGGATCAGACGAAGCACGGCAACCCCGGCAACAACCACGGCAGCCGCAACGACAGCGCCGAACAATCGCTCACGGTCACCCGCCTGCTGACACGCAAGCATGCCCTAAATGAAAGCCGGCTGGAAGCGCGCCAGGAGCGCGCCGACGCCGCCCCCGGCGAAGTCCTGCTGAAGATCGACCGCTTCGCGCTCACCACCAACAACATCACCTACGCCGCCTTCGGCGACGCCATGCATTACTGGCAGTTCTTTCCCACCGGGCAACAAGAATGGGGCCATATGCCGGTGTGGGGCTTTGCCGATGTGGTGGACTCCAAGGTGCCCGGGGTGGCGGCGGGCGAGCGCTTCTACGGCTACTTCCCCATCGCCAGCCATATCCGCATGCAGCCTGAACGCGTGACCGAGCGCGGCTTCTACGATGCCGTCGAGCACCGCCGGACCCTGACCTCCGCGTACAACCAGTACACCCGTGTGACCCATGACGCCGCCTATGCGCCCGAGCTGGAAAACTACCAGATCCTGTACCGGCCGCTATTCATCACGTCGTTCATGCTGGCCGACTTCCTCGAGGACAACCGCTTCTTCGGCGCCACGCGGCTGGTGGTGTCCAGCGCCTCCAGCAAAACCGCTTATGGCACCGCCTTCTGCCTGCGCGACATCCCCGGCATCTCGCTGGCCGCCATCACCGCGCAGCGCAACCGCGCCTTTGTCGAAGGCCTTGGCTGCTATGCGGAGGTGGTCAGCTACGACGGGCTGGAAACACTCGCCACCGACGCGCCCACGCTCTATGTGGACTTCTCCGGCGACGAAGCGCTGCGCGCACGCGTGCACCATCACTTTGGCGGCGCGCTGGTGTACGACTGCTTTGCCGGCTCGGCGCAGAACACGGGCTTTTTGCGCGATACCGGCCTGCCCGGGCCCAAGCCCGAGTTCTATTTCGCGCCGGTGCAGATTCGCAAGCGCAACGCCGACTGGGGGCCCGAAGGCGTGAACCGGCGCTTTAACGCAGCGCAGCGCGCGTTTATCGATTACGTGAAAGAGCCGGCGAACGGCTGGCTGACGCTGATCGAAGCACAGGGCTTCGGTGCCGCGCAGGAGAGAATCGCGAGCCTGGTGGCAGGCGGGAGCGAGCCGAAGGCGGGGTACGTGGTGCGGCTCGGTTGAGCGCCGCGCGCCTGTCTTGCCAGTGCGCGCACGGGCTTGCACGCGAGTGCCCACGCCGGATTCCTCGCAGACGAAAGCCCGGCGAGCCTGGCTGCCAATGTGTATGATCAAATGAAGAGCCGGGCAGCCACGCGTTGGACGAGAGCCCTGCAGTCCGTTGCGAGGACCCCTCGATGCGCGTCTCTTCGTTTGCCGTTGTCCTCGCACTGCACGGCGCCTGTACCTACGCCCAGGCGAACCCGCCGCCCATCGCCGACGCAGGCTGGTTCGAGCCCGTTCGCGTCGGCGTCTCGCTTGGCATCGCGCCCGAAGCCAACCTTGGCCGCTTCGAGCTGCGCTGGGACCTGCGGCAGGACCTGTGGGCCTCCGCCACGCGATCGGCCAGGCTGCGCCTGGGGCTGGAGATTTCCGCAGGTGCCTGGGATCCGCATGGCGGCAGCGGCGGCACAATGGGCGACATTGGCCTGACGCCCGTCTTTCGCTTGCAGGGTGCGGGCCCCGCGTCAGCCTTCGCGGATCTCGCCATCGGCGCCCACCTGCTCTCGCGCACCCGCATTTCGGATACGACCGTGTTTTCCACGGCGTTCCAGTTCGGCGACCGCATCGCCATCGGCTACCACTTTGACGATGCCGTGCACTCCGAAATCGCGCTGCGCCTGCAGCACTACTCCAACGGCAGGCTCAAGCGGCCCAACCCCGGCATCAACTTCCTGCTCGTACAGTACTCGGCGCAGTTCTGAGCGCGGCGTGGCCGCGCTGCCGCGCTGCCGCCCTACTCCGCGCTTTGCAGGTAGCGCTGGCGCGCCTCTTCCTCCAGGATCACGTCTTCCACTTCCGCCAGCACGGCTTCCACGTCCACCGGGGTGTCGTCCACGGCAACCTGGCCGGTCAGTTTCACGCCGGGATGCAGCAGGCCGGCCTGGTAGAGCGCCCAGATTTCCTTGCCGTACTGCGTGCCGTTAAGCGCCGGCGCAAACTGGCCAAAGTAAAACGCCAGGTTATCCACATCGCGCTCCAGCATGGCGCTGGCTTCGCTGTTGCCGGCGGCATCCACCGCCTGCGGCAGGTCGATGATGACCGGGCCGTCGGCGTCCACCAGGATGTTGAACTCGGAGAGGTCGCCGTGCACCACGCCAGCGCACAGCATCAAGATCACCTGCTCGATCAGCGCGTCGTGGAATGCCACCGCCTGTTCCGGGCTCAGCGCCACGTCGTTCAGGCGCGGCGCGGCATTGCCCTCGGCATCCACCACCAGCTCCATCAGCAGCACGCCCTCGAAGCACAGATGGGGCGTGGGCACGCGCACGCCGGCGGCGGCAAGCCGGTACAGCGCATCCACCTCCGCGTTGTGCCAGGCTTCTTCCGCTACCTTGCGCCCGTAGCGCGTGCCTTTTTCCATGGCGCGCGCCTGCCGGCTGTTCTTGACCTTGCGCCCTTCCTGGTAGGTCGAGGCCTGGCGGAAGCTGCGCTGCGCGGCATCCTTGTAGACCTTGGCGCAACGGATCTCGCCGCCGCTGCGCACGACATAGACGGTGGCTTCCTTGCCGCTCATCAGCTGGCGCAACACTTCATCGACCAGGCCGTCTTCGACCAGCGGCTGCAGCCGCTTCGGCGTTTTCATCGGGAAGCACCAAGCGGGCAGGGCGAGCGCGCCATGCGCGGGGACAGCAGCGTCGCGGCCACCGTTATTCCGTCAGCATGCGCACTTTCACGCGCTTGCCCTTCACCGTGCCGTCATTCAGCTTGCGCATCGCCTCGCGCCCGATCGAACGCTCGACCGCCACGTAGGTGGACATGTCCATCACGTTGATCTTGCCGATCTGGTGCTTGGTGTAGCCGGCGTCGCCGGTGAGCGCGCCGAGGATGTCGCCGGGGCGCATCTTCTCCTTGCGCCCGCCAAGGATCTGCAGCGTGACCATGGGGGGCAGCAAGCGCTCGTTGCTGGCGGGAGCCAGCTCGGACAGGGGCTGCCATTCCATCTCGGCGCCCATGGCCTGCTCGATATTGCCCACGCGGCCCATCTCGTTCATGCTCGCCAGGCTAAGCGCCCAGCCATCCTGGTCCGCGCGGCCGGTGCGGCCGATGCGGTGGACGTAGACCTCGGGGTCGGGCGTGACGTCGACGTTGATCACCGCTTCGAGCTGGGCGATGTCCAGCCCGCGCGCGGCCACGTCGGTGGCTACCAGCACCGAGCAGCTGCGGTTGGCGAACTGCACCAGCACCTGGTCGCGCTCGCGCTGGTCCAGCTCGCCGTGCAGCGCCAGGGCTTCGAAGCCTTGCGCGCGCAGCAGGTCGACCAGGTCGCGGCAGCGGGCCTTGGTGTTGCAGAAGGCCAGCGTGCTGACCGGGCGGAAATGGTTGAGCAGCAGGCCCACGGCGTTCAGGCGGTCGCTGTCGGCCACCTCGTAGAAGCGCTGGCGGATCTTGCTGTCGTCGTGCTGCTCTTCCAGCTTGACCTCGCGCGGCTTGCGCAGGAACTGCTGGCTGAGCTTGGCGATGCCTTCGGGATAGGTGGCCGAGAACAGCAGCGTCTGGCGCTCCTTGGGGCAGTGGCTCGCCACATAGGCGATGTCGTCGAAGAAGCCCATGTCGAGCATGCGGTCGGCTTCGTCCAGCACCAGCGTGTTGAGCGCGTCCAGGTTCAGCGTGCCGCGCTCCAGGTGATCCATGATGCGGCCGGGCGTGCCCACGGCGATATGTGCGCCATGCGCCAGGCTGTCGGCCTGAGGACGCATCGGCGAGCCGCCGCACAGCGTCAGGATCTTGATGTTTTCTTCCGCGCGCGCCAGGCGGCGGATTTCCTGCGTGACCTGGTCGGCCAGTTCACGCGTGGGGCACAGCACCAGCGCCTGCACGTCGAAGCGGCGCGCATCGAGCCGGTTCAGCAGCGCCAGCGCGAAGGCGGCGGTCTTGCCGCTGCCGGTCTTGGCCTGCGCGATCAGGTCCTGGCCGGCCAGCGCGATCGGCAGGCTGGCCGCCTGGATCGGGGTCATGGTCTGGTAGCCGAGCTGCTCCAGCGTCGCCAGCGTGGCGGGCGAAAGGGGCAGTTTGGAGAAAGAGGCGCCGGCAGCGGCGGGCGCTGCGGATTGGGTAGGGCTTGAGGTCATGCCGGATTATACCGGGCTGGCTGCCGCGCTTCTGTCGTCAATTTGCCGTCTCCCGGCGTCTATTTACCCTTGGCGCCGGCTTCCCAGGGCGGCGCCTGCCATCCCAGCCGCGCCAGCAGCGCCTGCGCCGCCGCCGGCGCGCGCTCCTTGGCGCCGCTGATAAAGAACACGAAGACTTCGCGCTTGCGCTTTGCAGGTGCACTGGCATCCACTTGCGGCAGATCCTCCGGCCTCCCGCCCGCCGCCCAGGCCTGCACGCGCTCGCCCCACGCATCCAACGCCTTGGGCGCGTAGCCACTCTTCAGCGTCGGTGTGCTGCGCATCAGCCGCGCATAGACAAAATCCGCGGTGAGATCGGCGAAGGACGGAAACTTGTCCGAGTCCGTGAACACGGTGGCTGCCTTGTACTTGCGCGCGAGCTTGAGATAGTCCGGCGTCATGAAGCTCTCGTGCCTGACGTCGAGCACATGACGCAGCTTGCGGCCTTCGACCGATGCCGGCAGCAGCGCCAGGAAGGCCTCGAAATCTTCCGGGTCGAACTGCTTGGTGGGCGCGAACTGCCAGACGATGGGGCCGAGCTTGTCGCCCAGCTCGGCGATGCCGCTGTCGAGAAAGCGCGCGATGGACTCGCCGGATTCCGCCAGCACGCGGCGGTTGGTGGCAAAACGCGACGCCTTGACGGAGAACAGAAAGCCATCCGGCGTCTCGTCGCGCCATTTGGCAAACGAGGTGCGCTTCTGGGTGCCGTGGTAAGTGCTGTTGATCTCGATGGCGGTGAGCTGGCGGCTGGCGTATTCCAGCTCCCGGCTCTGCGTCAGCCCGGCGGGATAGAAGTTGTCGCGCCAGGGGGCGAAGTTCCATCCGCCAATGCCGACGCGGGCGACGCGGGCGACGGGCGCTTCGTGGGATTTGGTTGTGCTCTTGGTGCTTGCTTGCGCCATGCGTTCGCGTCCTGTCCAGTGAATCGATGGGCCCTGAGCGCGCGCGGGCAACTCAAACAAAGCGCACGCAGTAAATCGGCGGCAGATGTGCCGAGAACAGCTTCCAGCGCTCCCCGCCGCTCTCCGATATCCACAGGCTGCCGGTGGTGGAGCCCATGGCAAGCCGCTCGCCGGTACGGTCCACCGCCAGCCCGTGCCGGTAGATCAGGTCATACGACGGCGCCGCGGGCAGCCCCTCGGAGAATGCCTCGAAACTGACCCCGCCGTCACGCGTGCGGGTGACCACCAGCTTGCCGTCCACCGGCACGCGGCATTCATCCTTGACTGCCGGCACGAACCACGCGGTATTGGGCCGGCGCGGGTGCGCCGCCACCGCAAAGCCAAAGCTCGACGGCTTGGCGTGCAAGCGTTGCCAGTGCATGCCCGCATCGCCGGAGCGAAAGATCCCGCCATGGTGCTGCACCCACATCGCATGCGGATGGCCGGCACATTGCGCCAGCCTGTGCGGATCCTGGATATTGCCATCCTCGCGCCGCTCCGGTGGCATGTAGTCGGCCACCATGCCGCTCGCCGTGCAGGCCCAGTTCCTGCCACCGTCCCGCGTCTGCCACACACCGCCGCACGACACGGCCACGGTGACGTGGCGGCTATCGTGCGGATCCACGCAGATGGAGTGGATGCCCGGCACATCGTAGCCGCCGCCAAACCACTCGCTGCGCTCGGGGCGGTCCCACAGCGGCCGGTTCAGCGCCCAGCTTGCGCCGCCGTCGCCCGAGCGGAACAAGCCACCCGGCAAGGTGCCGGCCCACAGCACGCCGGGCTCGTCGGCCCCACCGGTTTCCATCGACCAGATCTGCTGCAAGGACCACGGCACCGGTGGCGCGGCAACCGCGGAGTCGCCGGTTTGCGCAGGGATGGGTACGCCCGGCACGGCCGCTTCCCCGGGCGGATCCGGCTCTGGCTGGGGCGGATAAACCGGCACCGCGCAAGGCTCCCACTCTGCGCCGCGCGCCCTGCGCCGCCACAGCTTGACGCCAAAATGCCCAAGGTTAAGTGCCGCATACAAGGTACCGTCACGCGGATCGGCCAGCACCATGCTCACGGGCTCACCCAGGAAATGCACCGACTCCTGCAGCCAGGCGAGCGCGCTGCTGTCGCGCCGCAACATCAACAAGCCTTTGCGCGTGCCAATGAGAAGTTGATCGTTCATGCTGACCTCCACGCTTGGGCGCCGAGCCTTCAGCGGCAAGCCGTCAACCGCCTGACAGCGCCTGCACTACATAGATCTGGCTGCTGGCGCCCACGCGATCGCTCATGCGCCGGCGGTCGCGAATGGCCGAGCCATCCACAAACACCGCCAGGTGCCGGCGCAACTGGCCCTGATCATCCAGGATATAACCGCGCAGCTCCGGCTGCTCCCGAAACGCAATCTCCAGCGCGGCGCAGACGGTAGCCGCGGGCACTTCCCGCTCCGGGCTCGGGATATGGCGTTGGATCGCGGAGGCAAAGACAAGGCGCGGCATGGCGGAAGGGCCAGCGCGGGGACGGCTGGCCGTGATTGCGGGTGTCTTGCAGTTTAGGAAATACCGCGGGGAAATGGGTGTGCGGTTGCGCTCGGTGGCGACGATAAGGGCCGTACCACCGCGATGGTGCCGCGGTGGTGCGGCCGTGGTGCTCTCACGCTGCAATGCAGCATGTCCGGGAAATTGGGATGCCCACGGGCAAGAATCATCCAGGCCCTGCATACTGTCGGCTCCATGGAATCCGTAGCGCTCACGAAAGGACGAGAGATGGCAAGCACCTTGTACGACATTCCCCTGAAACGCATCGACGGCACCGACAGCCGGCTCGCGGATTTTCGCGCTCGCGTGCTGCTGGTTGTGAACGTGGCATCGAAGTGCGGCCTGACGCCCCAGTACGAAGGGCTCGAAGCGCTATACCAGGCCAAGCACGCCGAGGGCCTGGAGGTACTGGGATTCCCGGCCAACAACTTCAAAGGCCAGGAGCCGGGCGACGAGGCGCAGATCCAGGAATTCTGCAAGCTGACCTACGACGTGCACTTCCCGATGTTCTCGAAGGTCTCGGTGCTAGGGCCGGACCAGCATCCGCTGTACGCGGCATTGACGCAGGCCCAGCCAGCCGCCATCGGCGACGGCCCCTTCCGTGAACGCCTGAAGGGCTACGGCGTGAACCCGGAGAACACCACCGATGTGCTGTGGAACTTCGAGAAATTCCTGGTCGACCGGGAAGGCAAGGTAGTAGCGCGCTTCGCGCCGGACGTCGCCGCGAACGATCCGCGCCTGCTTGAAGCGATCGATGCGGCGCTGGGCAAGGGCCGCTGATCGGCCAGGTTTTGGCATGACAACAAGCGGGCGATCCTGATGTTCAGGACCGCCCGCTTCTTTTTTGGGTGGCTGCGCCTGCAGCCACCCTCAAGATATCAGCGCCAGCGTCTCCCGAAAGAGCAGGCTGTCCGCGCGGCCCAGTTCATTGACGATATTGAAATGGTTCAAGCCCGGCGCCGGCACCAGGCGGACGGGCAGCCCGCGCGCCGCGCACGCGGCGTGGAAGTGCAACGTCTGGTGGACGAAGGCCCGTGTTTCCAGTTCGCCAACCGCTAGTAGCAGTTGCGGGCCAGTTTGCGGCAGCAGCAAGGCAGGGCTCAGCGCGGCAGCCTGCTTCTCGTCCAGCCGCAGCCAGTCGTTCACATCCGTTGCGCACAAGGGCCGGATATCGTAGAGACCGCTCAGCCCCACCATGCCCTTGATGACGTCGCGCGGCAACGCCAACGCTTGCTGCCAGCCGTCCGCCAGCAGCATCGCGGCCAGGTGCGCGCCGGCCGAACTCCCGCACACATGCAGGCGGCGCGCGTCGATGCCGTAGTCGGCCGCATGGCGATGGAGCCAGGCGACGGCGCCCCGCACCTGGCGCACCACGTCGAACAGCGTCACCGCCGGCAGCAACGTGTACTCCAGCACCACTACCGCCACGCCGGCACCCGTGAAGCTGGCGGCCATGCATGCCGCATCTTCCTTTCGCTGCGAGCGCCAGTAGCCGCCGTGAATATAGATCAGCGCCGGCGCAGGAGCCGCCGCCGTGGCGCGCGACGCGGGAAAGATATCCAGCCGGTCGTCCTCGCCCGCGCCATACGTCACATCCAGCACGCCTGGGCAGCGCGCCTTGGCCTGCGCGGACAGCGCCGCGTATTCGCGCATGCAGGCATCGAAATCCGCCACCGACGCGCGCGCGTTGTAGAGACGGTTGCGGGTCTGCAAGTCATCGAACCAGAGATCAAAATCCGACACCATCACCTCCCGCCCCATCGTTTCACGCCGGCAACCGGGCTCAACGCGCCTGCGCCGTCAGCAGGCCCTCATCCGGCCTGCGCTTCACGCTGCTGTAGTACTTGAGCAGCAAGGCCGCGCACACCAGCCATGCCGGCACCAGCAACACGCTGAAGATGCTGGCCCCGTTCCACTGCTGGCGCAGCAACTCCGCTCCCGCCAGCACGCCGGAAATCGCCCCGAAGCGGCCGATGCCGAGCATGCCGCCAACGCCGGTCGCGCGGCAATGCGTGGGATAGAAGCCCGCCGCCAGCGAAGACAACGCCGACTGCCCACCGCCCGACATAAAGCCCATCATGAACACCAGGCTGCCCAGCAGCACCGTCTGCCCGACATTGCCCACCGCATGGCTCACGCAATACGCCAACAGGCCGGCGGCGAGGTAGACCAATGCCAGCACCTTGTTGGGTTCGCGCCGGTCCATCAGCCAGCCGATCAGGATGGAGCCCACGCCGCCGCCAAGCGGAAACAGCGCGCTGATCTGCGCGAACTGCCGCACCGGCAAGCCCGCCTCCTTCAGCAGCAAGGGCATCCAGTTCACGATCATGTAGAACACCAGCATGCTCATGAAGCAGCAGAACCACAACAGCAGCGTGCCAAGCCGGTAAGGGCGGGTGACAATCGCCATCACGGCCGAGCGCCCGCCAGCGGCCTGCTCGCCAATCACAAAACGCTGCACGTGCGCCAGCGGCTCGCGCCGGATGCGCGCCAGCACCGCGCGCACGCGCTCGCTGGCGTGCCCCTTGAGCACCATGTAGCGCACCGATTCCGGCATCAGCCACGCCAGCAGCACGCACAGCAACAGCGGCGCCACGCCACCCGCCAGCAACACCGAGCGCCAGCCGAACTCGGGAATCAGGTAGCCCGCGCAAAACCCGCCCGCCCCGGCGCCGAGCGGAAAGCCGCACAGCATCGCGCTCACCGCCATGGTGCGGCGGTGGCTGGGACAATATTCCGCGAGCAAGGTAATCGCGTTCGACATCGCCGCGCCCAGGCCCAGCCCGGTGGCGAATCGCAGCGCCGTCAGCGAGCCAATGGAAAACGCCCACGCCGTCGCCAGGCTGCCCGCGCCGAAAAACAGCACCGACACCACCACCGCCGGCTTGCGCCCGATCCGGTCGGCAAGCGGTCCCGCCAACAACGCGCCGAAAGCCAGCCCGAATAGCGCCGCGCTCATGGCCGGCCCGAGCTGCGCCTTTTGCAGCCCCCATTCTTCGAGCAGAGACGGCGCCACATAAGCAATCGCCGCCATGTCGTAGCCATCGAGAAGAATCACCAGGAAGCACAGCAATAGCAGCAACCAGTGGAACGGGGTAAAACCGGCTTCGTCGATATAGCGTTCGACATCCAGCGCGGATGTATCGGACATGGCATGCGCTCCTCGCGGCGGGGCCGGCGCGGCGTATCCATACGATTGCGTCGCACGAATGCACCTGCCGGCTAGCGCCGTCTCCTGTTTTATCTCTGGACGCCGGCGGGGTGCCAGGTCAGTGTTTGCTGGAGACCAGTGTAGGGAGGCGAGACATGCCGGAATAATGAAAAATCGGGTGGCGGATATGCGGGAAGGTTATAGCGGGGCGGCGCCGAGGCATGGCCCGTGGCAGCATCGCTTGCCACCGGTCAGGCGGATTTCCCTTCCTGCCCTTGGCGCAGCCGAGTACTTGCAAGCGCGGCCAGGACCAGCATCCCCGCAATGATCAGCAGGCCATTCTTCGTACTGCCGGTGGTCTGCTCAATCACGCCCATGACCGACGGGCCGATAAATCCACCAACCAGCCCGCAGGTGTTGACCAGTGCCAGCCCGCCCGCCAGCGCCACGCCAGCAAGACGCGACGACGGAAAAAGGAAAATGACCGACTGGACCACGAAGAACATCGATGCCGTCAGGCTGAAGCCCACCATGGCGACCACCGGGCCGGCATAGGCCGCGAGCAGCAGGCCGGCCGACATCACGGCAAGCCCCGCAATCAGCATGCGGCGGCAACGCTGCGGGTTGCTGGCGAAGCGCGGGAGCGCCGCGGCGCCGATGGCCGCCGCGATCCATGGCAGGGAGTTGAGCAGGCCGATTTGCAGCGGCGACAGCTTGCCATAGGTGCCGATGATGCCCGGCAGGAAGAAAATCACAGTGTAGATGCTGATCTGGTGACAGAAGTACACGAAGATCGCGAGCCAGATCTGGCGATCGGCAAGGCAGCCCCGGAACGAATGCCCGACATGCCCGGCGGATGCCTCCTCGGCTTGCTCCGCCGCAAGGCGGCGTTCAACCTCGCGGGCTTCCTCGGGGGACAGCCAGGCCGCGCTCCCGGGGCCGTCCGGCAACTTCTTCCACACGACGAAGGCAAACGCCACCGCCGGCAGGCCCTCCAGCACGAACATCCATTGCCAGCCTCGCCATCCCAGCACGCCGTCCATTTGCAGCAGCGCGCCGCCGAGCGGCCCGCTAAGGATGTTGGCAATACACACGCCCAGCAGGAAGTATCCCGTCGCGCGCGCCCGCTCCTTGCGGCCGAACCAGTAGGTCAGGTAAAGCATCACACCGGGGAACAGTCCAGCTTCCGCCGCGCCCAGCAACAGGCGCATGACATAGAACGAGGTCTCGCCGCTGACAAAGGCCATACCCGCGGACAACAAGCCCCAGGTGATCATGATGCGCGTGATCCAGAAGCGCGCCCCCACCTTGTGCATGATCAGGTTGCTGGGGACCTCGAGCAGCGCGTAGCTGAGAAAGAACAGGCCCGCGCCCAGCCCATAGGCCGCCGCGGAGATGCCCAGGTCGACCGCGATATGGCTCTTTGCCAGCGCGATATTGGTGCGATCGAGAAAGCTGATCACGTAGGCCATCACCAAGAGCGGCATCAGCTTCCTGAACAACAGCGCGTTCAAGGAGCGCTGATCGGCAAGCGGCGCTTCTCGTGCGGTTTGCACATAAGTGGTGGACATGGCCCGGATCTCCTGTCGGCGGTATCTGTCTATGTTCCGGAGGCATCAAGGCCTCCGGCGTCCGCATGTTGTCTTGCGTGCCAGCGCTCGCGGCGCGGGCTTTAAAAGGCCACGTTCGCCGCGCCCTTCAGACCGAGGATCTCGCGAGCCTCGTCGGGTGTCGCGACATCGATGTTCAACGCCTCAAGCACGCTGCGGATACGCAGCACTTGCTCGGCGCTCGATGCCGCCAGCCGGCCTGGGCCGATCCACAGCGAATCCTCCAGGCCGACGCGCACGTTGGCGCCCATCGCCGCACCGATGGTGGCCAGCGGGATCTGGTTGCGGCCGGCGCCGAGGATCGACCAGCGGTACTGGCCGCCGAACAGCCGGTTCGCGGTTCGATGCATATGCATCAGGTCCTCCGGATCGCCACCGATGCCGCCCAGGATGCCGAAGACCGACTGCACGAACACCGGCGCCTTGACCAGGCCGCGGTCCAGGAAATGCTTCAGGTTGTTCAGGTGGCTGATGTCGTAGCACTCGAACTCGAAGCGCGTGCCATTGGCGTTGCCGATCTTCAGGATGTTCTCGATATCGCTGAAGGTATTCTTGAAGATCAGGTTGCGGCTGTTCTCCAGATGCTCGCGCTCCCACTCGTGCGCGAACTCCTTGAAACGATCCAGCATCGGGAACAGGCCAAAGTTCATCGAGCCCATGTTCAGCGAGGCCAGTTCCGGCTTGAACGTCGTGGCGGGGAGCATGCGCTCCTCCACGGTCATGTGGGGACTGCCGCCGGTGGTGATGTTGATCACGGCATTCGTGGCCGCCTTGATCTTCGACAGGAACGGCCGGAACAACGCCGGGTCCTGCGACGGCCGGCCGTCCTTCGGGTCACGCGCGTGCAGGTGCAGGATGGCCGCACCGGCCTTGGCCGCATCGATGGCGGCGGTGGCGATCTCGTCGGCGGTCACCGGCAGGTACGGCGACATGCTGGGGGTGTGGATCGCGCCGGTGGGGGCGCAGGTGATGATGGCTTTGGATCGGGCTGCCATGGCGGGCTCCGTGTGAAATCGGTTGGGGGAGGTAAGGTCAGCTCAGCGCTTGCGTCAGGCCATCGACCGCCAGCTCCTGGCCGGTGACGTTGGCGGCCAGGTCGCTGGACGCGAACAGCACCATGTTGGCGATGTCGCGCGCTTGCACCATGCGCCCGAGCGCGGCTTGCGACGTGTAGGCACGCGTGACGTCTTCCAGGGGCTTGCCCAGCGCCTCGGCTTTTGCCGCGATGACCGCGCGGATGCGCGGGCCATCGACCGCGCCGGGCAGGATGGCATTCACGCGGATGCCGTCGGCACCGAGTTCCAGTGCCAGCGATTTGGTGAATCCGATGACCGCCCATTTGGACGCCGAGTAGACCGAACGCCCGGGCATGCCGAGGTGGCCGGCAGCCGATGACAGGTTGACGATGGCGGGGCTCTTTCCCCGGCGCAGGCGTGGCACGGCCAGGCGCGTGCACAGGAACTGCCCGGTGAGATTGACCGCGAGCGTGCGCTCCCAATCGGCCAGGGTCAGGGTCTCGACGCCACCGGTGGGGCCCGCCACGCCGGCATTGTTCACGAGGATGTCGAGGCCGCCGAGCGTGCGATCGACGGTCTCGAACATGGCGGCCACGTCGACCTCGCTCGACACATCAGCCCGGCATCCATGCACCGTCGGCAGCGCGGCCGCGAGGCGCTCCAGGCTGGCGCCCTGGACATCGCAAACGAGCACGCTGGCACCCGCCTGCGCAAAGGCTCGCGTGATTTCCAGCCCGATGCCGTCGGCGCCAGCGGTCACCAGGACTCGCTTGCCCGCGAGAGAGTTGTCATTCCACATATTCGTCAGCTCCATGCAAGAGGCGGTGTACCTCCATGGCCGCCATGTTATATCTGTGATCACAGATCTCAAATCGGGAATACCCTATGTGCGATGAAGTGCTATGATTTCCGCATGTCCCTACCCGAACTTGTGACCCCTTTGAAGCGCCAGACGTTGAGCGGAGACGTCTACGCGCAATTGCGAGAATTGTTGATCAGCGGCCACATGATGCCCGGAGAACAAATCTCGCTGCGCAGCACTGCCGCTGCGCTGGGCGTGAGCGTGATGCCGGTGCGCGAAGCGGTGCATCGCCTGGTGGCGGAGCAGGCACTGGAACTGACGCCTAACCGCGCGTTGCGCGTGCCGATCATGAGCGTGAGCCAGTTCCGGGAGATCACAAGTATCCGGGTCAATCTGGAAGGACTGGCGACAGAGCAGGCGGCCGAGCACCTGAGCGACGCCGCGATCGCGCAGGTCACGGCCCTCCATGACCGCTTCGCGGAAGAGATGGCCCGGTCCAGGCCGGACAGCTCAAAGCTGATCGCGGTCAACAAGGAACTGCATTTCGCCGTCTACAAGGGCGCCGGCATGCCGATCCTGCTGCAGATGATTGAAGCGCTGTGGCTGCGTATTGGCCCGATCCTGAATCACGATCTGCGCTCCGGTTCCCGCCGCGTGGGCGAGCAGGTAGCGGTGAATCACCACGCGCGGCTGGTTGCGGCGCTCAAGCGCAGGGATGGCGTTGCGGCACGGGCCGCGCTGCAGGGAGATATCGAAAGCGCGGCGGAGTACATCGTCTCAGCGGGCGTGCTGCTGGCGGCCGATGCGTTTGATGAGCCGGTGCCCGACGCGGGCAAGCCGGCCTCGAAGACCGCGCGGCGCGCGCCCGCAAGCGGCGGGCGTAGAACGGCCTGAGCAGGCCAGGAACATGGCGACCGAGCCGGTCCGCCAAGCCGGCAATCGGGATCGCACGGCGCACCGGCCGTTGCCCGGGGCACGCCCGGGCAACCATCCACGTTCAGGTAATCGCCCCCAGTTGCCAGGGCACGAACTCATTCTGCCCGTAGCCATGGAGCTCACTGCGCGAGCGTTTGCCGGAGGCCGTGTCCAGCATCAGCTGGAACAACGCCGCGCCCAGTTCGGCGATGGTGGCGCTGCCGTCCAGTACCGTGCCGCAGTTCAGGTCCATGTCGTCCGACTGGCGCTGCCATAGCGCCGTGTTGGTCGCGAGCTTGACCGAGGGCGAGGGCGCGCAGCCGTAGGCCGAGCCGCGCCCGGTGGTGAAGCAGATCAGGTTGGCGCCGCCCGCCACCTGGCCGGTGGCGGAGATCGGGTCGTAGCCCGGCGTATCCATGAAGACCAGGCCGCGCACGCGCACCGGCTGCGCGTACTCGTACACTTCGGCGAGATTGGTGGAGCCGCCCTTGGCGATGCCGCCCAGCGATTTTTCCAGCACCGTGGTCAGGCCGCCCGCCTTGTTGCCGGCGGAGGGGTTGTTGTCCATGCTGGCGCCGTGGCGCTCGCAATAGGCCTCCCACCAGCGGATGCGCGCCACCAGCTTCTGACCGATCTCCGGCGTTTGCGCGCGGCGCGTCAGCAAGTGCTCGGCGCCGTAGATCTCCGGCGTCTCGGAGAGGATCGCGGTGCCGCCATTGCGCACCAGCAAATCCACCGCCGCGCCCAGTACCGGGTTGGCCGAAATGCCCGAGTAGCCATCCGAGCCACCGCATTGCAGGCCCACCACAAGATGGTGCGCCTGCACCGGCTGGCGCTCCACCGCGTTGGCCTTCGGCAGCATCGCCTTGATCAGCTCGATGCCGTGGGCAATGGTCTTGGTGGTGCCGCCGGTGTCCTGGATGGTGAAGGTCTGCAGCCGGTCGCTGTGCGTGAGCCCCTGTGTCGCCAGCAGCGCGGAGATCTGGTTGGTCTCGCAGCCCAGGCCGATCACCAGCACGCTGGCAAAGTTGGGATGGCAAGCATAGCCGCCCAGCGTGCGCTGCAGCACCGCCAGCCCCTCGCCCTGCGGATCGACCGCGCAGCCCACGCCGTGCGTGAGCGCCACCACGCCATCCACATTGGGATAGGCGGCCAGCGCCTCCGGATGGATGTCCCGGCGAAAATAATCCGCGATGGCGCGCGCCACCGTGGCCGAGCAGTTCACCGAGGTCAGGATGCCGATGTAGTTGCGCGTGGCCACGCCGCCGTCGGCGCGTTTGATGCCATCGAACGTGGCCGGCTGCGCCACCGGTTGCACCACGCGGGCCTCCGCGCTGAACGCATAGTCCCGCGTGAAATCGCCCATGGCCAGGTTGTGCGTATGCACGTGCTGGCCGGCGCGGATGTCCTGGCTGGCAAAGCCGATGATCTGGCCGTAGCGCCGCACCGCTTCGCCGCTGGCGATCGCACGGGTGGCGATCTTGTGGCCGGGCGGGACCAGGCCGATCACGGTCACGCCTTCGTCGGCGACCGGCGTGCCGGCCACCATCTGGTCGCGGGCGATGACCACGTCGTCATCGGGATGCAGCCGGATGGTGCGCGGCGTGCGGGGAAGCTGCGCGGGGGCGGCGGCAATGCTCTCTGTGCTCATGGGGTGGTTTCTCGCGATTTAATGGTCGCCCTGCCGATTCGTGCGGGCTTTACTTGATCATTTCGTCCGGCAGCGCGATGCCGAAGTACTGCTTGTAGATGCTGTTGATCTTGCCGTTCTTCAGGTTGGCCTTGACCCAGTTGTCGAGCCACGCCTTCAGCGCGGTGTCGCCCTTGCGCAGGCCGATCGCATAGGGATAGGCCTTCATCACGAACTTGGTTTCCAGGTCGCGCGTGGGATTGCTCTTCTTCACCGCGGGAATCACGCTGATGGCGGCGGCGAGATAGTCCTGCTGGCCGGTGGAGACGGCGGTGTTGGTCGTGGCGTCGTCCTCGTAGCGCACGATATTCACGCCCGGCACTTCCTTGGCGCCGCGGCTCAGTTCCTGGTCGCTGGTGGTGCCGCGCGTGACGGCGATGGTTTTGCCGGACAAATCGGCAAAGCTCTTGAGGCTGGACTTTGCGGGCCCGCCCACCACCACCGGGATCACGCCATAGGGATCGGAAAAATCGATCACCTTCTTGCGCTCGTCGGTGACCGAGAACGAGGCCAGCACCACGTCCGCTTTCCTGGTCAGCAGGAAGGGCACGCGATTGGGCCCGGTCACCGGCACGATCTCCAGTTCCACGCCGAGGTCCTTGGCCAGCAGGCGGGCGGTCTCCACATCGGAGCCGCTTTGCTTTGCCTGGCTGTCGAGCATGCCGTAGGGCGGCGCGCCGATATCCACGGCGACCAGGATCTTCTTGCGTTGCTTGATGGTGTCGAGCGTGTCGGACCAGGCGCTGGCGGATGCGCCAACGAGCAACAGGGCGGCGAGCGAGCCGAGCAGGCGGCGGTTGAAGTGCATGGGGTGTCTCCGTGTGTGTAGGTTGAGTCGTGCCGGCCAGCGGGAAATCAAAGGCCGTTGCCGACGAACTGCTTGAGCTCCGGCGTCGAAGGTTCATCCAGCAGCTTGCCGCTGCCGCCTTCCCAGACGATGCCCTGGTGCATGAACATGATCTGGTCCGCCACCGAGCGCGCGAACGCCATCTCGTGCGTGACCAACACCATGGTCATGCCGTCTTCGGCCAGCCGCTCGATCACCTTGAGCACCTCGCCGGTCAGCTCGGGATCCAGCGCCGAGGTGACTTCATCGAACAGCATCAGGCGCGGCTGCATCGCCAGCGAGCGCGCAATCGCCACGCGCTGCTGCTGGCCGCCGGACAATTGCTCCGGGTAGTAGCCGGCGCGCTCCTCCATGCCAACCTGCTTGAGCACGTGCATGGCCAGCTCGCGCGCCTCCTTCTTGCCAACGCCCTTGACCTTGCGCGGCGCCAGCATGACGTTTTCTTCCACGGTGAGGTGCGGGAACAGGTTGTAGCTCTGGAACACGATGCCCACTTCCTTGCGCAGCTCGCCCAGCGGCACGTTGTCTTCGTGCATGGCACGGCCGCACACGTGCAATGCGCCGCCGTTCACGCGCTCCAGGCCGTTGATGCAGCGCAGGGCCGTGCTCTTGCCCGAGCCGCTGCGGCCGATCAGCGCCACCACCTCGCCGGCGCGCACCGAGAAACTCACGCCTTTGAGGATCTCCACCTGCCCGAAGGATTTGCTCACCTTGTCGAAGCGGACGATGTCTTCCATGCTTGTCTCCATGATGTCTTGTGTTTCCCGCTGATTCGGGTCCGCTCCCGCAGCCACGTTCAGCCCCGCATTCAGCCCCGTATTCAGCCTCGTATCAAACCCGCTTGAAGCGGCGCTCCAGCTTGTACGACAGCGTCGACAGCGGATAGCAGATCGCGAAATAAAGCACCGCCGCGATGGAAAACACCACGAAGGGCTCAAAGGTGGAGTTGTTCACCACCCGCGCCGAATAGGTCAGGTCGAAGAAGCCGATCACCACCGCGTACGAGGAATTCTTCACGATCTGCACCAGGAAGCTCACCGTGGGCGCCACCGCGATGCGCGCAGCCTGCGGCAGGATCACGTGCACCACGCGCTGCAGCGGCGTGAGCGCCAGGCACTCGGCCGCCTCCCACTGCGTGCGCGGCACGGCCTGGATGCAGCCCTTCCAGATCTCGGCCAGGTAGGCGCTGGAATACGCCGTCATGGCGATGCCGGCGGCCACCAGCGCGGGCAGGTCGAAGCCACCCACGCTGATGCCGAAATACACCACGAACATGATCACCGGCAGCGGCACGCCCTGCACCAGCTGCACGAAGGCGCCGGTAGCCATGCGCAGCACGCGGCCGCCGCGGCTGCGTGCCAGTGCCAGCGGCAGGCCCACCAGCGCGCCGCCGACAAAGCCCATGGCTGACAGCAACAGCGTCCAGCCGGCGCCGCGCAGGATAAACAAGACTTGATCCAGGGAAAGGCTGGACATGATGCTTGGCTCCGCGTCGAAAGGAAGTAGGAAAGTAGAAGAAGGGGAATGAGGAAGCGTGCGGAATCAGAGCGCCGTCTTCAGGCGCCGGCGGCGCGTGAAAGCGATCGCACCCACGCCCGCCATCGACAACCGCAACAGCCACGACAGCACCAGGTACACCACGGCAATGACGATGTAGATCTCAAAGCCGCGGAACGTCTCCGACTGGATGCGGTAGCCCACCGCAGTAAGTTCTTCCGCCGAGATCTGCGACATGATGGAGGTGGCCAGCATCATCAGCACGAACTGGCTGATCAGCGCCGGGTACATGCGCTCCACCGCCTGCGGCAGCACCACCAGGCGCAGCCCCTGCCAGCGCGACAGCCCCAGGCACGATGCGGCCTCCAGCTGGCCGCGCGGCACCGACTCGATGCCCGCGCGCACGATCTCCGTGGTGTAGGCCGATACGTTGACCACCAGCGCCAGCACCGCCGCCGCCATCGCCGGCACGCGCACATGCACCGCCGCCAGCCCGAAGAACAGCCAGAACGCCTGGATCACCAGCGGCGTGTTGCGAATCACATCCACATAGCCCGTGACGCAGCGGCGCGCCCAGGCCGGGCCTTGCGTGCGCGCCACCGCCAGCGCCGTTCCCAGCACAAAGCCAAGCACGATGGTCGCAACAGACATGCGCAGGGTCAGCCATGCCCCGTCGAGCAGTTCGCGCCAGTTGGCGGACAGGAAGCTGAAATCGAACTGGTAATCCATCGGGGATGCGCCCTATCGCTCTTTTGTGGGCAGCGCCGGCTTGGCCGCCACCCTGTCTCGGTGTTTTGTTCTCGTCTCGATGCGGCCTTGCGCCGGCATGGACCGAAATATATGACTATTGCCGGCAAACGTCAATATATGAAAATACCCGTGTATCATATGCTCATGCGTTCGTGCGTTCATGCGCCGCCCGATACCTGGCACCATGCCGACACCACGAGCGACGCACCCGACGAAGTACCTGACGACATACCCAACACCACCCAAACCCGCCAACCGATCCGGAGACAACGTGCCGAGTCCATCGATGGCCGCGCGACAAGACAAGCGCACCGCCCCCTTCGCACTCATGCAGGAAGCCGATGAAGCGCAACGGCACGCGCCGATCTACGCCGTCATCGTCGAGCTGCTGCGCAAGGCCATCGTGGAAGGCTCGCTGGAGCAGGGCACGGTATTGCTGGAAGGCCATGTGGCCGAGATCCTGCGCTCCACCCGCTCGCCGGTGCGCCAGGCCCTGCGCGAGCTGGAAGCCGATGGCGTGGTCAGCCGCTTCGAAGGCCGCGGCTTCGTGGCCGGGCCCGCGGGCACCGCGCCCCGGCGCATCCCGCTGGACCCCGCCATGCTGGGCGTGGACCGCGAGCCGGATGTCGCACGCAAGACGCTGGGCTGGGAAGTGATCTACGACGAAGTGGAGCGCGACCTGGTGCACCTGTCGGTGTTCGGCCGCTATCGCGTCAACGAAATCGAACTGGCCCGCCACTTCAACGTGGGCCGGACCGTGGTGCGCGACGTATTGCTGCGCCTGGAAAGCCTGGGCATCCTGGAGAAGGACGAGCGCCTGCGCTGGGTCATCACGCCGCTGGACGCCAAGCGCATCCATGATCTCTACGAACTGCGCTCATTGGTGGAACCCGCCGCGCTGCGCGCCGCCATCGGCCACGCCGACCGGGCCGAGATCGAGCGGATGATCGGCGACCTGCACAAGGTGCAGCGCGTCTACCCCAAGGTCAGCCGCACCGCCATGGACAACCTGGAGCACGACCTGCACGTGCAGCTGCTCTCGCAGTGCCCCAACAAGGAATTGCTCAGCAGCCTGCAGCGCACGCGCTGCATCCTCACGCTGAGCAAGCACGTGCTGGGCGTCTCCACGCCGATGCCCGAAGCGGACCCGTTCATGTCCGAGCACATCGCCGTGCTGCAGGCCGCCGCCGATGGCGCGCCGCGCAAGGCCGCCGACCTGCTGCGCGACCACCTCGAGCTATCCTGCGAGAAAGTGACGCGGCGCGCGGAACTGGTGCGCGAAACGTTCGCGCTGCCCGAGGTTTCGTATATCGCGTGAGCGGGTCAGGCCGCTAGCTGACCGCCCAGGGTCACGTCCGCTTCCAGCGGATACACCGGCCGCGTCAGACGCTCGAACGGGAACTGCGCATAGCGAGAACTCGTCACGCCGCCGCCATCACACTCCACCACCGCCTTTGCTATCGGCACGAACACCGGCCGGCAGTACATGCGCGACTTCAGCAACAGGAAACGCTGCGCCAGGGGATCCACGCCGATATGGGTAAAGATGCCCAGGTCCCAGTGCTCCTGCGGGGTCTCGGTCACCACCACCTGCGCCGCGCCGATATCGAGCAGCACGGTGCGGCCCATGCGGATGCGCCCGCCGGTGTAGGTCGGGCCACTGATCACGTATTCGCCATTGCTGATGGCGGCCACCCGGCCCGTCAGGGTCAGCGGCGTCGGGTAGATGCCAAGCTGGGTCAGCGGCACCTTGTTGCCCACCGGCAACGTCACGCTGGCATCCTCGCCGGCCGCGATCATCGCCGCTACGGCCTGCGGGTCGCACACCGGCCCAACGGCAATGCCGGACAAGCCTTGCCGCAAGGCCTCGCGCAGGACTTCCATATCGTCGCAGGTGCCGCCCGACATGCAGTTGTCGCCGTGATCCAGCAACAGCACCGGCCCCTTGCCGCCCTGCGCGGCTAGCTGCGCGGCGCGCGCAATCGATTCAGCCAGCGGCTCGCTCTCGTAGACAAAGCCGGCGCGCTCCGCCCAGATCTGCGCGGCAAGCTTGTCGGCCGCCGCCTGCGCCACTGCCTGGCCACCGTCGGCCACGACCAGCACGCTCAGGCAAGGCGCCGCAATATCCGCCAGCCCGAAGCCGGCCAGCACCGACACTGCCAGCATGCCGTCGGCCTCCGCCTGCCTGGCCGCCGCCACCGCGCGCTGCATCGCGCCTTCGCCGGTATTGCTGCGCAGTGTGTGCGTGACCATCGGCAGGCGCCGCCAGGCCAGTGCGGGCCGCGCCTTTTGCTGGAGCATGCGCATCAGCAGGCGGCCGGCGTGCTCGCCGGTCTCGTACATGTCCACGTGCGGATAGGTCTTGAAGCTGACCGCGATGTCCGCGTGATCGATCATGGCCTGCGTCACGTTGCCGTGCAGGTCCAGCGCCACGGCAATCGGCGCGTGCGGCAGCACTTCGCGCAGGCGCGCCAGCAACTCACCCTCGCCGTCATCGCTGTTCTGCGCGACCATGGCGCCGTGCAGGTCGAGCATCACGGCATCGCACTCGGGCGCCGCCTTCACGATGGCATCGCACAAGGCCACATACGCATCGGCCGCAACGCGCCCGCTCGGGTTGGCGCTGGCCGTGACCGGCACCACCAGTTCCGCGCCGGCCGCCTCGGCCACGTCAATAAAGGCACCGATGGCCGTGCGCGTGCCCTTGCTTGCCCGATACGCGTCCTCTCCGTAGTGCGGATGAAAGGACGACAGCGGCGTCGCCACCGGCGAGAAGGTATTGGTTTCGTGGTTCAGTCGTGCGATCAGGATCTTCATGGCGGTGCGGGGGCTCCAGCATGGAAGCGGCCGGAAATGTCCGGCCGGAACGGGGGGATGGGGACCAGCGATGCGGCATCGGCGACAATATGACTGGCATGGCCCCGATGCAACGGCCAAAGTCTACCGGCATGTGGCCCGGGATGGAACGGTGAGAAAGAGGGGCACCGGAATTCCATCGCGCGGCGTGCGGCCGTGCTGGACACGATGATGCCGCCATGACGGACAATATCGCTCCAATCTCAACCTCGGAACAATAACAATGAAGAAGCAACTGCTGCGCCTGGGCGCTATCCTGCTGGCCATCGGCGGCCCCGCCATCTCCCACGCGGCCAACCTGCCGCCGCTAGCCGCCCTGCTCGACTGCAAGGGCGAAGCCAGCGGCGTGGCCGCCTATGTCGACGCCCTGGAAGACGGCGGGCTGCCCGGGTGGAGCAAGAACGACGAACTGAGCGGCTTCGCCTCCGCCGTGTATCGCACCCCCAAGCCCGTCAGCATTGCCGGCTTGCCCACCACGGACGTGCGCTTCGGCGACTACCAGCTCGGCAACTACACGGCCTATGGCATCACCAGCGCCACCGACGTCAACGCCGTGGCCAGCCAGCTCGGCCTGCGCGGCGTGGCCGGCCGGGGCCTGGCCCGCGAGAGCGCGCGCGGCGCGTGGATCGTGGCCCGCGAGTACAAGGGCCGGGTCGAGCTGGGCTGCGAATATCCCAATCCGCGGCTTGGCGGGCAGAAGGGCGCGCCGGCGCGCTGAAGGCCTCGCAGGTGGCGCCGCTGGCCCGGCGCCCCTTACTTCAATCCGCGCCGCCCGTCTTGGCCGGATACTTGACCGCATTCATCTCCATCTTGGCCTTCACCGCCGCGTTCAGGTCAACATCGAGCGCGGTCAGCAACTGCGCCAGGTAGATCGTGATGTCCGCCAGCTCCTGCTCCACGTGCGCGCGCTCGTCCGTGGACATGATGCCGCGCGCCTCCTCCTCCGTCTTCCACTGGAAGATCTCGACCAGCTCGGCCACTTCCACGCTCAGCGCCATGGCCAGGTTCTTGGGGCTGTGATATTTGCCCCAGCCGCGGGCCTCGCCAAATGCGGCGGCCGCCTCCTGGAGCGTCTTGATGTCAATCAGGGTCATGATGGTTCACTGCAAAAAATGGTTCATCCGACTTTCGTGTGGGTCGATTTATCGCTGGGATAAATCCAGCGCTGCCGTGGCTCCCCTCTCCCGCATGGCGGGAGAGGGGTTGGGGGAGAGGGCGGGCCTGCGCAAGAGCGAGGCGCATCACGTTGAGCGAGCGCCCGCCCTCTCCCCCGGCCCCTCTCCCATTTCATGGGAGAGGGGAGCAAACCAGCGTTCCGCTTACCGCCACTTGCACCCGCGTGTAGTACCCACACGAATGTCTGAGGAACCCAAAAAATAAGCACCGCGCCTATTGAACCACGAATGCAAGCGGCTCGCGACGCACAACGAGCAGAGAAACATGCGTTTCATGGGCACCTCATGTGCACCGAAACGCCAGACCATCGTTTCATAGTGGACGCATTCCACGCATTCCACGCATTCCGATTGGACCCAGAAACACGCATGACCGCGCAACACCCACAGCAGGCAGCACAGGCAGCACAGGTAACAGAAGCAAAGCACACCCCACGCACGCCGCGCATCCACCCGGAGCGCCTGCTGCAAAGCCTGGACGATCTGGCGCGGCTTGGCGCCATTGAAGGCGGCGGCGTGCGTCGCCTGGCGCTGACCAACGCCGACGAGCTCGGCCGGGACTGGACGGTTGCGCGCATGCAGGCGCTTGGCATGGTGGTGACGATCGACGCCATCGGCAACGGCGTGGCCAGCTACGCCGGCACCGAGGACCTGCCCCCCGTGATGATCGGCTCGCATATCGACACCGTGCGCACCGGCGGCCGCTACGATGGCAGCTATGGCGTGCTGGCCGGCCTGGAAGTGATCGCCACGCTGCGCGATGCCGGCCTGCGCACGCGCCGCCCGATTGCCGTTGCCTTCTTTACCAATGCCACCGGCGTGCGCTTCCAGCCCGACATGATGGGCTCGCTGGTCTACGCAGGCGGCCTGCCCCTGGCAGACGCGCTGGCGGCCACCAGCATCGACGGCACCACCGTCGGCGCCGAACTCCAGCGCATCGGCTACAGCGGGCAAGCCCCGGTGGGCGCGCCGCGCGTGGACAGCTTTGTCGAGCTGCACATCGAGCAGGGCCCGGCGCTGGATCTGCGCGACCTGCGCATCGGCGTGGTGGAGAGCATCCAAGGCATCTCCTGGACGGAGTTCAGGATCGACGGCATGTCCAACAGCGCCGGCACCACGCCCATGGACCTGCGGCACGACGCCGGCTACGCCGCCATGCGCATCGCCAATTTCGTGCACGACCTGGCGCTGCGCTACGGCGACAGCCAGCTCGGCACGGTGGGCGCCATGCGCTTCGAGCCCAACATGATCAACGTCATCCCCGAGCGCGCCACCTTCACCGTCGACCTGCGCAACACCGATGACCAACTGCTCGCCCAGGCCGAAGCCGAGGTGCTGGCCTTTGCCGAACAGACCTGCCAGGCAGAGATCCTCAGCCTGAGCTACCGCATGCTGGCGCACCTGGAGCCGGTGGCGTTCCACCCCATGGTCATCGACCTGATCGAGCAAGAGACCGCCTCGCTGGGCCTCAGCCATATGCGCATGCCCAGCGGCGCCGGGCACGACGCGCAAATGCTGGCGCACCTGTGCCCGACCGGCATGATCTTCGTGCCCAGCGTCAAGGGCCTGAGCCACGACGTGCGCGAGTACACCGAGCCGGACGACCTGGTCAATGGCGCGCAGATCCTGCTGCAAGTGGTGCTCCGGCTAGCCAACCGGCCTTGACCGGCAAGGCAAGGCAAAGCAAAACGAACGCCTAGCGGGCGAGCCACGCCGGCAGTTGCGCGATCAGGTACAGCGCCGCGCCGATCAGCCCGCCGACCACCGTGCCGTTCATGCGGATGTACTGCAGGTCCTTGCCCACGTTCAGCTCGATCTGCCGGGACATGTCGCGCGCATCCCAGCTGCGGATGGTGTTGCTGATATGCCGCGTGATGAATTCCGCAAAGTCCGGCGCCATGTTGCGCGCCGCATCGCGCAGGTGATCGTTGAGCGATGCGCGCAGCGACGCGTTGCGCGCCAGCTCCGCGCCGATCCACTGGCCCGCCGCCGCCACCTTGCGGTGCGTGGCGGAATCCTCGCGCGCCAGGTCGCGCTTGAACCCATCGCGCCACTCGGCCCAAAGCCCGCCAACATAGGCGTTCAGCGCCCCATCCTGCTTCAGGTGCGCCTTCAGCGCCTCGGCCTTGGCGTGGAACGTGGCATCGTGCTTCAGCCGTTGAATCAGACGCTGCACGGCCGCATCGAAGCGCTTGCGCAGCTCGTGATTGGCGTCGCCCTCGATCTGGGTCAGCACGCGGCTCAGCGCCGCGGAAATCATGTCAGCGCCATTGCTCCCGATCCACTCGGTGGGAAGCAGCCGCTCCTTCCTGGGGTGATCGCTTTTCAGCCATTCCACGATCCGCTCCGAGATAAAAGCGCGGGCGGGCGGCTCGTTCAGCAAGGCGATCAACTGCGCGATCGTCTCATCGAGCAGCGCCTGGTGCCGATCGTTCCTGGTCAGGCTGTCGAGGATCGTCGCCGCGGACTCCGACAGATCGACCTTGTCGATCATCGTATCCACCGCCCGCTTCAGCAGCGACTGGATATTGCGCTCATCCATCACATCCAGCATGCCGCTCGCGAACTTCACCACCATATCGCCGATCTGCCGCGCGTTGGCGGGCGACTCCAGCCAGCGGGTGACCACCAGCGCCGGATTGTGCCGCTCGATCAGCGCAACCACGGACGGCACGTCCAGGAACTTCTCCTTCACGAACACCGCCAGGCCGTCCGCGATATCGTCCCGCTTGCGGATGATGATGTTGGTGTGGCGCGCAAAGCCCGGCAACGGAATCCGCCGGAACAGCGCCGCCACGGCGAACCAGTCCGCCAGGCCGCCAACCAGCGCCGCCTCCGCCGCCGCCCGCACGCCATCCGTCAAGGGCGCGCGCGGCAGGAGGACGGTGGTGACGAAAACGGCAAACGCGAACAGCAGCAAGGCCAATGCCTTGCGCTTTGCGACCCTGAGTTCTTCTTCCTGATGCATGGGATACCGGGCCCTGCTGCTGGGCTTGGAGATGGGATCGCCATCATAAATCGCATTCCGGACAAGACGATGTCCGGTCCGGCTATCGGCTTTCAAACGGTGCTGCCGTAGCGCACAGGACTCAAAGCCCGGGATACTTCGTCCAGATGCGCTGAACCAGCGCATCGTCTGCCGGGTCGATGCCCAAGTCCCACTCGGGGAACACGCTCAGGTCGTCAGCCAGCTCGGTGATCACTTCGCGCAGCTCCAAAGGCGCCAGCCACTCCGGCGCAATGGCCTCCACGCCAAGCAACGTGCCCAGCAGGTTTCCCGTGATGGCGCCGGTTGAATCCGAGTCGCCATCATGATTCACCGCCAGCACAACGCCGTGACGGAAATCACGCGCGACCAGCGCGCAGTATATGGAGATCGCCAACGCCTCCTCCGCCACCCAGCCCTCGCCCAGGCGCGCGATGGCGTCATCCGAGGCCACGCCAGAGTCGGCCAGCGCCTGCGCATGCAGGATGGCCAGCAGCGTCTGCTCGTGATCCGGCTGCGTGGACAGGCACGCTTTGGCGCTCGACAAAGCATCAGGCAGCGCAGCACCGTCGGCCAGCTCGCGGATCAACACCGCCAGCACGCCGCCCGTCAGCGACCCGCTTGGATGTCCATGGGTCAGCGCGGCCAGCTCCGTACCCAGGGCAAAGGCGTCCTGAGGCGATCGCTGCCCGGCGCGCCGCCACACAAACAGGCCAGCCGGCGCCACGCGCATCACGCCCCCGCAGCCCTTGCTGTCGTTGCGCGCGGGTTCTCCCAGCTTGAGCATGGCCTCCAGCGCCGACAAACAGGTGTTTCCCGGCGCGCGCCGGCTGTGCAGTGCCGCCTGCTGGTAAAGCCATCCCGGCTTGTCCGACAGCACATCGCGATGAAACGCCGGCTGGATCCCCTGCGTCAGCAACCAGCGCAGATAAGCGCGCGAGGCCGCGCCAGGCACACTGCGGATGCCCCCGCTGGCCTCGCCCACCCACGCCCGCAGCAAGCCCTCCGCCGTGAACAACGTCATCTGCGTGTCATCGGTGATGGTGCCGACGCCCCCGTAGGCCGGGGCGTAGCCGGTGATGCCGTCTTTTCCAAAGCGCTCGCGGATCTCCGCGAGCGACAGGAACTCCACGGGAGCGCCCAGTGCGTCGCCAACGGCGCCGCCCAGCAGGCAGCCCTGGAAGCGGCTGCGTGCGATCTCGCGATCAATGACCGAAGCAGAAAACAAAAAACCCTCCGTGCAAGGAGGGTCGACGCATGGCCCGTTTGGTTGCTCCTCAAGGAGCCACATCCGCTTTCGCGATCCACCTTGCCCGGGAAGGCAGGTTGGCTTGGGCGTCGACCCAAATCAGAATGTGGGCGGATTGGAACATGCGGGGTTGGAGGGTGTCAAGGGTGGGGGAAGCAGGTTCAGCCGGCGGAAACTACACGGCATCGCCGGAACCAAAGAGTGTGGGCATATCGCGGGCACCGTGAAGGACACGAATAACCGTCACTTCGTCATGGCTAGCCGAGAAGAAAATCACGTAGTTGCCATAGGCGCAAGAGCGGATGTCACTACCCAGCTCGGTTCGGCGGCGATATCCCTGAGCATTCCCCGCGATCCGCCGGCATTGCTCGCGCAGTTCCACAATGAAGGTCAGCGCACGCTCGAGGTTGTCCGCTGCGATGTAGTCTGCTATGGCTTCCAGGTCCAATTCGGCAAGCGGCGTGATCGTGAGCCGCATCAGCGATACTTGTTTTTATCAGCGGACCGATACTTGGTCTCGAGCCTGGCAAAGACGTCTTCAGCAGGCTTAGGCTCGCCGCTCGATATGCCCGCTGCGATCTCAGCACGCAGCGCTTCCAGTTCCAACTGGTTGCGCTGCTCCTGCTGCTCAAGCAATCGCAGACCAGCGCGCACAACCTCGCTGAGATTGTTGAAGCGTCCGCTTTGCACCTGTTCACGAATGAAGGTCTCGAAGTGACTGCCAAGGGCAACGCTGGTTGGCATTTTGGCACTCCTAACTGTTAACAACAGTTATTACATCAGACCGAACCGGAATCGTCAATGTGCGTTCGCCAGCTTGATAGATGTGCTTTTGAGTTACCTGCGAGCAGGCGATCAGAAGGTCGCCGGTGAGTTGACCCACAAAACCCGCGCCACGCCGGTGCCGGCGTTACGGTAACCGTGCGGCACGCTGCTCGGGAACGTGAACGCATCGCCCACGCCAACTGTGTAGCTCATATCGCCCAGCGTCAGCTCAAGCGTGCCTTCAAGCACATAGCCGACTTCCTCGCCGACATGCTCGATCTGCCCATCGCTGGCTTCGCCCGGTGACACGATGTGGATATTGGCCTGCAGCAAACCACCACGCTTGGCCAGCACAATGCGCTCCAGCGCGATGCCGCCGGCCTTGATGACCGGGCGCTCGCCCTGGCGCTTGATGGGGCTTTCGCTGGGGTTGTCCTCGCTCGTCAGCGCGGCGATATTGGTGTCGAGCGCAACCGCGAGCCGGTGCAGCATGGCGAACGACGGGGAGGCCAGGCCGCGCTCCAGCTTGGAGATCAGGCTTTCCGAACAGCCAGCCTTTTGCGCCAGCTGCAGCAGCGTGTAGCCGGACACGAGGCGCGCATGGCGCAACCGCACGCCCAGGCTGGAGGCAGGCGTCTTCTTGTCGTTCGGGTCGCTTTGATCTTTTGAGTCGATCTGGTCAACCGCCAGGGCGCTTTTGGCTTTCAATTCACGTTCCGTGCAAGACAAGTTGAAGATGAAGAACCCAGGCTGCACCCAGGTTACTGGTTCGCCAGCGCGGCCACGGTATAGGCCAGCGCCTGCGCCCCAAGGAATAGCTCGTGCGGCGCTGTTTCCTCTGCTGCGTTATGGCTGATCCCATCTTTGCTGGGCACAAAAATCATGGCCGTGGGGCAATGCTCCGCCAGGTACATGGCATCGTGGAACGCGCCGGACGTGAGGTGCAGCGGCTTGCCCTGCGATGCCTGCTCGCTGGCCCGCGCACAGGCCCGCTCGATCAGGTTCAGCATGGCAGCGGGAAAGTGCGTTGGCGGGCGCCGGAAAAAGCATTGGTACGTGATCCCGCCCTGGCGCGGCCGGGCCCGCTCAATCACGGCATCCAGCGTTGCCTCGAAACGGGCCAGCACGGCCTCGTCCACGCAGCGCACATCGATCGTGAATTCTACCTTGCCCGGAATCGTGTTGACGGAGTTGGGGCCAACCTGCCAGCGGCCCAGCGTCAGCCGCAACTGGCTGGCGGCCTCGGCAGCGGCGTAGGCATACAACTGGTGAGCGATGCCAACGGCGGTAGCCATGGCATCGCTGCGCTCGTCCATGGGCGTGGTGCCCGCATGCGCCATCACGCCGGTGCATGCCACGCGGTACCACCGCACGCTCTGGATGCCGGTGACCACGCCCAGCGGCACGGCCGCGCGCTCCAGCACCGGGCCCTGCTCGATGTGCAACTCCACGCAGGCCGACATCGGCCGCTGCATCGGGCGGCGCGGCACGTCGTCCGTGGCGGCAAGCGCGGCGTCCAGCGCATCGCCGAAGCGGATGTTGGCGCCGTCCACCGACGCGCGATACGCGGGCAGGCAAGCCGGGTCCACAAACGCGCTCGACCCCATGGCCCCGGGCCCGAAGCGGCTGCCTTCCTCGTTGGTCCAGGTCACCACTTCGATCGGGCGCAGCGTCTCGATGCCGGCGTCATTGAGGGCCGCGATGACTTCGAGCCCGGCCAGCACGCCGTAGGCGCCATCCAGCTTGCCCCCGACCGGCTGCGTGTCGGCATGGCTGCCGGTCAGCACGGGCGGAAGGTCCGCCTTGCCAGCACGGCGGAAAAACAGGTTGGCGCAATCGTCCGTGCTCACCTCGCAACCCAGCGCGCGCGCCTGCTCGATCAGGTAGCGCCGCGCGGCAAGGTCGATATCGGTCAGCGTTTCACGGGAGACGCCGCCATCGTCCCGACCGCCGAAAGCGGCCAGCGCGGCAATGGCCGCCTGCAAGCGGCCGCTATTGACATGGTCCTGCGCCTGTTCTGCCGCGTGCTGCGCCAGCGGATCTTGTTGAGTCAATGGATTCTCCTCGGATTCGGATCGGTCATATCACCGCGCTTCAAGCCACGCAGCGCTCAAGCGCCTGCGCGGCCGCAAGCACGCGCGCATCGCCCCGCTGCGGGCCAATCAGCGTCACGCCCACCGGCATGCCGTGCGCACCCGTGCCGGTAGGCACATGGACGCAGGGATTGCCAAGCAGGGTCCACATGCGATTGAACATGGGATCGCCCGTCGCGCCCAGGCCGGCCGGGGCCTCGCCCGGCGCGCTCGGCGCGAGGACGACGTCGACGAACTCGAACCTCTGCTCGAAGGCCCTGCGTGCGGAACTGGCGAGCGCCTGCGCGGCAAAGAAGCGGCTGCCATCGATGCCACGGCCCGCCGCCAGCAACGCGGCAAAGCCGCTGCTGAGACCATCGGGCCGCGCGCGCATTTCCGGCGCGAAAGCGGCTGCGGCTTCGTACGCCATGATGTCGATCTGGGCCTGCGTCAGGTCGTCGAATTCCGCGGGCAGCATCAGGTCGCTCAACACGGCGCCATGGCCCTCAAGCCAGCGCGCAGCCGAGTCCAGCGCACGCCGGCTGTCATCATCCGCGTGCGCCCAATGCGGCGTGCGGCAAATGCCAACGCGCAACGCCGTCGCCTGCCCGGTCTGCGGCGGCGTGAGCGGGAGGCGCGCCATCACGCCGATGAAAAAGGCAGCATCGTCGACGCAGCGCGCCAGCACGCCCACGGTATCCAGGCTGGGCGCGAGCGACTTGATGCCGGCCGACGGCAGCGTGCCATAGGTCGGCTTGTAGCCGACCACACCGCAATAGGCAGCAGGACGGATGATGGAGCCGGCAGTCTGTGTGCCGAAGGCGATCGGCACCATGCCGGCAGCCACCGCCGCCGCCGATCCGCTGGACGAGCCACCCGGCGTGCGCGGCGCATCGGCGGGGGCACGCGGGTTGCGCGTGGGACCCGGCTGGAAAGTGGCGAACTCGGTGGTCACGGTCTTGCCCATGACCACCGCACCCGCGGCACGCGCCATTGCCACACAGGCGGCATCCATGACGGGCCGATGCCCGGCGTAGATCGGCGAGCCATAGGTGGTGGGCATGTCGGCGGTGTCCATCAGGTCCTTCACGCCGATGGGCAAGCCGTGCAACGCGCCCAAGGCAGGCCCCGCATCCAGCAACCGCGCCTGCTGCAATGCCTGCGCCCCATCGAAATGCTGCCAGGCCAGAATGCCGGCCTCGGCAGCATCGATGCGCTCGATGTACGCGCGGACCAAAGCCTGCACGCTGAGTTCGCGCCGCGCCATGCGTGCCGCCAGCTCGCGCGCCGGCAGTGCCAGGAAATCGTGCATGCCTGTTCTCCGTCAGCCGAAGTACGCCGAGCGCACTTCGTCGTTGCTGGCCAGCGCTTCGGCCGTGCCCTGGGCCACCACGCGCCCTTGCGACAGCACGTAGCCATAATGCGAAATGGCCAGCGTCTGCCGCGCATTCTGCTCGACCAGCAGCACAGTGATGCCCAGTGCGTTGATCTGCTTGATGACCTTGAAGTTCTCTTTCACATACAGCGGCGACAGCCCAAGCGACGGCTCATCGATCACCAGCAGCTTCGGCTCCGCCATCAAGCCCCGGCCGATCGATACCATCGCCTGCTCACCACCCGACATCGTCCCCGCCAGCTGCGTAGCCCGCTCCTTCAGGCGCGGAAAGATATCGTAGACCTTGGCCAGGCGATCGCGCACCCGCGCCGCATCCGCCTCCAGATATGCACCCAGCGCCAGGTTCTCCGCCACCGTCATGCGCGGAAAAATCTTGCGCCCCTCCGGGATGCAAGCGATGCCGGTAGCGATGATGTTGTGCGTCTTCTCGCCAGCCAGGTCCTTGCCATCCCACAAGACCTGGCCCTGGCGCGGCGGCGTGAGGCCGAGGATGGCGCGAATCAGCGTGCTCTTGCCCGCGCCATTGGCGCCCAGGATGCAGGTGATCTTGCCGGGGGCTACGTCGATGGAAACGTCATGCAGCACATTGACCTTGTCATACCCGGTGGTGAGCCCTTTCACGCTGAGCGTGCCGGGGGAATTGAGCGTGCTCATGCGGCTTCCTCTCCAAGGTAGGCGGTCTGCACATTGGCGTCGGCGGTGATTTCCGTGTAGGTGCCCTCGGCGATCTTTTTGCCGTAGTTCAGCACCACGCAGCGGTCGGTAATGCGCTCGATCACGTTCATCTCATGCTCGATCAGCACCACCGACAAGTTCGGCAGCTTGCCGCGCACATCCAGGATGTCGCTCATCAGCGCATGCGTTTCGTCATGCGTCATGCCGGCGGAAGGCTCATCGAGCAACAGTAGGCGCGGCTGGCTCATCAGCGCGCGGCACACCTCGATGCGGCGGCGGTCGATCATGGTGAAGGTCTCCACGGGCTCGAACAACCGTGCCACCAAGGGCGGGCTGAAGATGTTCAGCAGCCCCTTCACCTTCTCCACATAGGCGTCGTACTCCGCGCGGAACGCCTTGCGCCGGAACAGGTTGAACACCAGCCCGTGCTGCATGTGCTGGTAGTCGCCGATGACGATGTTGTCGAATACCGTGAGCGGCAACGACAAGCGCGAGCGCTGGAAGGTCCGCGCCACACCGCTGCGGTAGATATCCTGCGGCGTCTTGCCGATGACGTTCTCGCCGTTGTAGGTGATGGTGCCGCTGCTCGCCTTGTACAGGCCGGTCAGCACATTGAAGAAAGTCGTCTTGCCGGATCCGTTAGGGCCCAGCAGCCCGAGGATCTCGCCCTCGCGGATTGTCATGTCCAGGCTGTCCAGCGCGGTCAGGCCGCCGAACCGCATGGTCAGGCCCTTGACTTCGATCATGGTCTTGTCACTCATCGCGAAGTCTCCCGGCCAAAGAACAAGCGCGTCTTGCGCGGCAGCAGCCCGTCGGGGCGGAACAGCAGGATGGCGATCACCAGCGCCGCGTAGAAGAGAAAGCGGTATTCCTGGATGAACTGCAGCTTCTCCGGCAACACCAGCACGATGATGGCCGCCGGAATCAGGCCGACCGCATTGCCCAGCCCGCCCAGGATCACGATCGACAGCATCAGCAGCGAATCCGAGAACGTAAAGTTGTTCGGCGCCACGAAGCCGGTGATCATCCCGTACATGCTGCCCGCGATGCCCGCGAAGAAATTGCCCAGCATGAAGGCCACGACCTTCCAGCGCGCGATATGCAAGCCGAAGGTGGCGGCGGCCGTCTCGTCCGTGCGCACCACGTCCATGCTCAATCCCACCCACGAGCGCTCCAGCGCCTTCACTGTCGCAAAGACACCGGCACAGATGCCGAGGCTGATCAAGGCATAGCTGACGTAGAACGACACGTCGACACCCGCCACCGTAAAGCCGTCGTTCAGCGCGTAACCAAAGATGGTCATGCCCGGCACCTGCAGGCCCTGCGGCCCGCCCAGCACATCGTTGACCTCGATGAAGGTCTTGAACAGGATGCCGAAGGCGATGGTCACCAAGGCTGCATAGTGCCCCCGCGTGCGCAACACCGGCGTGATCAGCATCGAGCCGACCAGCGCCGCGATCACGCCCGAGATGACGATGATCAGCAAGTGCGGAATGCCGGTGTGCATGGCCATCACGGCGGTGGCATAGCTGCCAATGCCAAAGAACGCCGCGCCCGCGAAGTTGGCCACGCCAGAGAAGCCAAACTGCAGCGTCAGGCCGAGGCAGGCCGTGGTGTACAGCAGCACGGAGCAGATCATCAACAGCGCGAAGTGCGCATCGTAGAACGCGGCGATCAGCGCCAGCGTGCCACCCACCGCCCACAAGCGGGCCAGGCCAGGACGGCTGGCGCCGGCCTCCTCGAGCGCGCGGTTGGCGCCCAGCTTCCGGCCGGCAATGACCGTCGCGATGGCAACGGCCAGCAAGATGGCCACGCTGAGCTGCGACTCCGCATGCAGGAACAACCACATGTAGACGGTCAGCGCGATGCCGGCCAGCGCCAGCACCACGGCGGGATGACGCCTGGCTGATGTGTGACTCTTCGAGGTATTCGGGGTATTCGGGGTATTCGTGATGTTCATGGTGTCAGACCCGCTCACTGGATTTTTCTGCGATCAGGCCGGTCGGCTTCCAGGCCATCAGCACGATGACAACGGCGAACGCGAAAACGTCCTTGTACGCGCTCGGGATATCCGGAATCAGCGCAGGCAATGTGGCGCTGCCAAGCACCTGCAGCGCGGCAAACAGGAAGCCGCCAAGGATGGCGCCGTAGATATTCCCCAGCCCGCCGAGAATGGCCGCGGCAAAGCCGATCACGCCAAGCAGCAGCCCCACATTGAAGTTGATCTCGTTGTAGTACAGCCCGTTCATCACGCCCGCCAGCGCGGCCATGCCCGAGCCCAGCGCGAACGTCAGCAGCACCACCGCCTCGAAGTTGATGCCCATCAGCCGCGCCGTTTCGCCATCCTGCGCCACCGCGCGGATCGCCATGCCGAAACGGGTACGCGTGATCAGCAGATGCACGCCGACGATGATGGCGATGCCGGTAGCCAGCAGGATCAGGTTATCGGCACGCAGCGACAAGCTGCCCAGCTCGATGGAAGCCGTCGGCAGCAGCGCCGGGAACGGCTTCGGGTTGGCGCCGTCGGGATAGAACAGCCGCACGGATTCGCGCATCACCGTGCCCAGCATCAGCGTGGCCAGCAGTGTATTGAGCGGTGCCGCCTTGCGCAGCGGCAGGATCAGGAATTTGGCAATCGCCGCGCCCAGCAGGCCGGTCACGCAGATCGCGCACAGCACCACCGCCAGCAAGCGGATCCAGGGCGACTGGATGTCGAGCATCAGCACACCGGTGGACGCCGCCAGGCCAGCAAACGCGCCGACCATCAGCGTATCGCCGTGCGAGAACTTGATCACATCCAGCACGCCGAAAAACAGCGTAAATCCCACGGCGACCATGGCATAGATCATGCCGAGCATCAAGCCGTTGAAGACGTATTGGCCAATCACACTCATCGAGTACCCCTCCCCCATCCAGACAAGAAGCCAGACGCCACGCGCACTCGTCCACAGGCCGCCGCGCCTTGCGGTCGCGGGCCCGTGGAATCGCCGGATCGTGGGATCGTGTTTTCCTGGTTTAACGCTTCGGTGATTTACAAGCCGGCAAGCTTCTTCTTGCCCTTGCCGTAGGTGCTGTCCTCCCAGATCACCCACTTGCCATCCTCGACCACATACTTGGTCACCAGCGGCACGATGTTCTGGCGATGGTCATCGAACGTCACCTTGCCGATGATGGTGTCGGCATCCTTGGTCGCATTGAGCGTGTCGCGCACCTTCTTGCGATCCGGCCCCACCTTCTCCACCGCATCCATGATCAGGTTGGCCGCGGCAAACGCAAACGGGCCATACGCCTCAGGCGGATCGCTGTACTTCTGCTGCGAATACTTGCCCGCGAAGAACAAGCCGCCGGGCAGCTTCTCCCACGGCGCGCCCTCGATAAAGGCCAGCGAGCCCTCGGCCTGCTCCTTGCCCGTACCCTGGATATACGCATCGGACTTGATGCCCGACGTCCCCTCGAACTGCGCCTTGATGCCCAGCTTCTCCATCTGCGTGCGGATACGCACGCCCAGCGGCGTGAGGCCGCCAAAGTAGACAACGTCCGGCTTCAGCTCGCGGATCTTGGTCAGCTCCGTCGTGAAATCCTGCTGGTCGGCCGTCACGCCGAACGTACCCAGCACCGTGCCACCATCCTTTTTCAGGAACTCGCTGAAGTACTTGTTATGGCCTTTGCCGTAATCCGTGGTGTCATGGATGATCGCCCACTTCTTGTAGCCCAGGCCCGTCATGAACTTCGCCGCAACCTCGCTCTGGTTGATCATCGTGCCGTTGACGCGATGGATCTCCTTGAAGTTATTGCCGTAAGTGACATCCGGCAACACGGCGCCCCACACCACGGCCGGCATGCCAAAGCGGTTGTACACGCCAACCGTACCCATCGCCACGGCCGAGCAGAAATGCGTCACCCCCGCCACGATGCTCTTGTCGGCAGCAATCTTGGTCGCCACCTGCACGCCCACGTTGGGGCGGCACTCATCGTCCTGCGTGACCAGCTCATAGGTGTACTTCGACTTCGGGTCAGCATTGCGCAAGCGAACCGCCAGGTCGGCGGAGTTGCGCCCACCCAGGCCGATGGACGACACGCCGCCAGTCAGCGGGCCCACGAAGGCAATCTTGACGACATCCTTGGCGGCAGCCGGCGCGGACATCCCGGCCAACCCGGCCGAGGCCAGCAACAAGGCAGCGGCAACTACGGTGTTCTTCTTGCGCACTCTCATCCCCTTCGACACGTGGACAAACGGTTGGTATTCAAGTCACTCGAGCAAAACTACATGCGACTTTCTCTAAATTCAAGTTACTTGAATTCTGCGTCGCAACAACCGTGCCAGTGACTTTGGGGGTGTCCAGGGATGGAAAACGCCGCAATGGCGGCCGAAGACGCCCGTGGCAGGCGGCAGTTACGTGCGCCCGGCACGGTTCTGGTGCGCTGCCGCACCAGAAGTATGGAAAGTTGGGGAACGCAGGGGTGTCGGTGCCGCGCGGAGCGGCGGCAGAGCCGGCCGTTGCATCACGGCGCGCCACAAGTAGACCAATCGGCGCACCAATCAGTGCGACGAAATCTGCAGGCATGCAGGCCGCATCGAGCACGAGGCGCGCTGCGATGGACGCACCCGGGCGCAGCGTAAGCAACTGCGTGGGGAGATCCGTGCCAACGGTAATCGGCAAATCTGCAGAGCTGAGATCCCTGCAAAACCCGGTGTGCAGGTCCTTGCCAGATAGTGCAATTTCTCATACATCGGTGCCGGGGTTGGCTATGGACACGCGGAGATGGCCAGGATCGTCGTCATCAACTCAGCCAAAAATCCTCCATAGCTCCTGCCTGACATAGTCAAGCCGAATATTCCCAATTACTCTTTCCTCTGCAGTTTCTTTTTCTATATAAAATCAGAGAACCCGGATTTTGAACCCGCCAGGACCCTATATATTGAAGCAGCTTCACGGAACCGTGGATCATCCATATCGCGACACTCTGAGATGGCCTCGATTACCGCAGAGATCCCAGGCAAGAACACCAACCCACCCTCCCGCCTATAAATTTCCAGTAACTCCGTGAGTAC
This sequence comes from Cupriavidus sp. PET2-C1, assembly GCF_054515855.1. Lineage (NCBI taxonomy): Bacteria > Pseudomonadati > Pseudomonadota > Betaproteobacteria > Burkholderiales > Burkholderiaceae > Cupriavidus > Cupriavidus sp. PET2-C1. The sequence goes on along the minus strand of NZ_CM137259.1, from coordinate 66,952 downwards.
AATTTTCACGGGCTCCGTACTTTGATTTTCCATTTTCCAACTTTATCCTAACTGACTGCCCAACAGACTCACCCATTCGATTAAAGTACTTTTATCGCGCTAAGGCGTGTCGTACACCAAGCGAAAAACCTTGCGCCATCCATATCGTGATATGACGTATAGACGAAGAAAGAGGAAAACAGTCCCCTTGCTCCTCATTTTAAGCACCCTTTTAGTACGCCAACTTTTCCTCAACTAAAAATTAACTTCCTTTACCTAGACTCGAGAATCTTGGCATTCCAAAGTATCTCGTCCACTCTTCCATGGCCGATCAATCTGGTATTCTCGCGAACTTCGAACTCATCTCCGGCTTTTATTTTTCCTGAGAAAAACTGCCAGCTTGCAAAGCTGATTTGCGCCTTGAGCTTTTCGCCCGGAAAGTGGAAATCGTTGTTCTCATAGGAATGTATTCCACTTGCCAGGTAGTCAACGGCCGCGAACTTGTGATGCGGAGCGTACCCGTCGCGCACGCCCGCCGTCTTTGGTCTTTCCACATCCTCCGAGATCACGAAGGTTGCCAGGATGTGATGCATCAATTTCTCTCAAAAGTCATGCTCAACATCTTTGAGCAAGGAATTGAACAATTCCATTTCTGTCTTCTCCTTCCCCATGTGTCCGCCTTATTAGCTTTGAGGAATAAACTGAACAGATGTACCTGCCCCAAGCTCCTTCTGGAGTTGTTTCCAGAGTTGCACACCATGCACATTGTGCTGGACCCGCGCCTCCTCCGATTCGAATCTCGAGTCCGGCGGATACGACCGCACGACTTGGCTGGCTGCGCTTATCCCAAGCGACTCTCCGCCATCTGGGAGTCGAGGATTCCCGGATGGCGCTCAGCCGTTATGAACCAAGGCTGAGAGGTACTGTGGCAACAACATTGCCACTCTAACGCGGTGGCCAACTATCCCTCTCGCAGCAAGCGTTCGACAGTCTCCTTGGCCGACTCGGCAAATACGACATCGAAGCGATGAACTTCCTCGGGACCCCAATCCTGAACCGAGTCGCGCAACAAACGTAAGTAGATCTTCAACTCTGACTGCGGCAACATCGGTAGCTCAAGGTGAACTAACACGATGTCGTGTTCATTCATCCAACTGAAGTCGCGAAGGCAGTCAAACAACGCATTCCAGTTAAAGCCAAAATAGGCCGGAAATTCGAGCAAGGACGCGAGCGCATCAAGTAAGGCGCTATTCGTTCCGATGGCCGAGGGAAGCACGGCAACAAATGCGTCCTTCCGGCGGTAGCCGTCCGGTTGCGCCTCGTAACGAAATGGATAGCCGATTTCCATCGCATTTACCTTTTCACGGGAATGAACGTTTTGTAGTGGTCGGGCGTGTAATACACCTCACCATTTTGCCCAGTCACGACGGCCAACCATCAGGCCCACTGACGGCGAGCTGCGCACGTACTTCGTTTCCCCACCGTCCAGGGCGAAGCTGAGCGTCTTCTCTGTTTCCGTCGCCGCCGAGGCCACATATTTGCCAGCAGGCCGGTCCACAAAGAAGAAGCCGCCTGGCTTGGATTCCCCCACAACCTGGCCGTTGAGGCGAAGGTCCGGTTGGATCGCGGCACCGAACATCGTGGCCGAGCGCAGGAATTACATTTAACAAAATTGAGATGGCCAGTGTTTTTTTACCTAAAAATCGATCTTATAAGTAAATTTTTCAACCCAACCGAATCCCTCATCCTGGATTTTCACCCTCTCCAGTATTTTGATAATATCAAAATACGATTTACCCATGAATTTTTTTGATACACCTGCATTCACCCATCTTAAAAAAATGGGTCTCCCCACACCTGAACTAAGCAGGTCCCATAACGCGTCCGTATTGAAGCCGTAAGATGCCTCAACACCAAGGATGGAAGCTAGCTCTCGATGAAAGTCCACCTCGCTTCTCACCACCTCGCCATTTATTTGAATATTCATTGCGCACCCTACAGCCATCCCCCGCCGCCACGGAGCCTCCACGCCGAGCCGTGCGGCCCTAAATCCAGCGAGAATCGCTCCCTTTCACACACACAGGATTGCCCGTCTCGTCACGTCGTGGTGTTCACTTGCCCGGGGCTTCACAAGTCTTCAGAAACCTGGCGTCTACCGGACGCTTAAGAGCAATGCCATCAGGCCCGCCTGCCTCTACCTTGGAAACGGTCAATTGGCATGCGCTGCCCGTCCAGTGAAGCACCGCCTCATAGTCTGCCCCTGACTCCGGGCTCCACAATGCGGCGACACGACATTGATATGAATTTTGAACATTGGCACCTATGACAAATGTATCGAGCAGGAAAGGCTTGCCAGCATGAATGTAGGCTTCCGAGAAACGCTTGCTAGCCTGGGCGTCATTGCCGGGAATCCCAAGACTAGCGTTGTAGTGAACCAATGGGTTGTCAAACAGAGCGATACGCTGTTCGCCAAGCTCCACGCCCTGCTTGATGCAGTCTCCCGCCGGCATGTTGGAAAAGGTGTGGAAGCTTGTGCTTGCCGACGGGCCTGTCTTCACCATCCGTATCCTGGCACGGTCGCCCGACGTGGGCTCCGGATATCTCGTTACGCACGCGGTCAGGACGAGTGCACAAGCGCTCAAAATCAAGGTTCTCATCATTCCTGGCATGGAGGTTGGCTTTCACTCATATCAATGTTGCCCATTTCGCGAAGTTAGCGCTTGGCCACCGACCGGGGCCGCAGCATGAACGGCACGCGTTTATCCTGGCCAGCGCCAGGCTGGCGCTCATACGCGAGCAGTCCGCATCGTCCATCGCCGCCGATCGACGTCCCTTGCAGCAGCACGACGAGCTCGTAATCGCGCCCTGCTTCGGGTGTCATCACTGCCGCCGCGCGACACACAAGACTGCCATCAAGCGTGGCCGCAGACATTAGCGAGAGCGGCTGTCCCGCGCTCACGTAGCGCTCGAGCACCGGCATGTTGGTATCCTGATCTGTCGCGGCCGGCATGCCGATGCGCTCGCTTTCCAGATGGCGCTAAATGACCCGCGTTACACGTGTGCAAATGACGCGACGCACCGCTCCGGTTGAAGGCCAGGGAATAGCTGCCGGGCACCCGTCTTAGCTACCCGAGTCGCGACGGCGTGACGCCACTCAGTCTGGCCCGCTTACTCACTTGGCCGACGCCTTCACCACGTCCCCGGTATAGCTCAAGGACGACAGCTCCTCCTTGGCCTTGTCAGGCGTTTCCAGCTCCAGCACCACGCGGCCAACCATCAGGCCCACCGACGGCGAACTGCGCACGTACTTCGTTTCCCCACCGTCCAGGGCGAAACTGAGCGTCTTCTCCGTTTCCGTCGCGGCCGAAGCCACATATTTGCCAGCGGGCCGGTCCACGAAGAAGAAGCCGCCGGGCTTGGATTCCCCCACAACCTGGCCGTTGAGGCGAAGGTCCGGTTGAATCGCGGCGCCGAATATGGAGGCCGAGCGCAAGAAGTAAATGCGCCCCTCACCCGGCTTGATCGTCGGGATGGAGGCCGCCATATCGGAATGCTTCACACCCGATGCGCAACCCGCCATCAGCAGCGACATTGCCATCCCACCCATTACCATACGTACAACTCGTTTCATTCGGTCTCTCCAAAGGTCAGAGGTACTGCGGTTGAAAGCGGGGAATAGTTCTGTTCCCCCGGCAAATAGAAGCCCACCAGCTTTTTGTCTTTGAGGACAAGGTAGGCTTCGTGGACCTGACGGCCCTCGATTGTGAAGATCGTTCCGACCGGCCGGTAGACGACCCCTTGCGGCACGCGTCCCACCGGCTTCCATACGGATTTGGCGGCCAATGTTCGCGAGTACCCCGTATCGAGTTGGATCACTGCTGGTGCCTGGATCGTGATGGATCGCGCCGTGGCCCCATCCTGTGCAAGTTCGACGGAAGATGGTGTCGTTGCGATCATCGGGGCGCAACCGGAAAGGGCGACGCCGCAGGCAAATAGCGCCCAGAGCAGGCGCAAACGCATCAGAGCTAGGGTGTTCATAAAAGCGTATGTTTGGATTTAGTTTCTGAAAGCCAAGCCTCGATTCGGAAAGCTGCGCACTCTAAAGTATCTCGCCCACTCTTCCATGGCCGATCAATCTGGCATTCTCGCGAACCTCGAATTCGTCTCCGACTTTTATTTTGTCTGAGAAGAACTGCCAGCTTGCAAAGCTGATTCTTGCCTTGAGTTCTTCGCCCGGAAAGTGGAAATCGTTGTCCTCATAGGAATGTATTCCACTTGCCAGGTAGTCAACGGCCGCGAACTTGTGATGCGGAGCGTATCCGTTGCGCACGCCCGCCGTCTTTGGCCTTTCCACATCCGCCGAGATCACGAAGGTTGCCAGGATGTGATGCATCAATTTCTCTCAAAAAGCATGCCAAAAATCTTTGAGCAAAGAATTGAACAGCTCCGTTTTGTCCCTCTCCTTCCCATGTGCCCGCCTTATTAGTTTTGTGGAATAAACATCAACAGATGTACCAGCCCCAAGCTCCTGCTGGAGTTGTTTCCAGAGTTGCACACCACGCACATTGTGCTGGACCCGCGCCTCCTCCGATTCGAATCTCGAGTCCGGCGGATACGGCAACACCCGAATCACCGACAGCGCGTTGCTTGCCTTGATACCGGATTCCAGGCTGCCGAGCATGGTGCGCCCGCCGGTGTCGTGCCAGCGGTCGCCGCCGCTGCGGTCTTCCTGCCAGCGTCCCACCCAATCGGCGACGCTCTAAAACGGGGGTTCATTGGTGATGCGAAACATTCCCGGCCTGAACAGTTCTTTGGCTTCCACGCGCCGGGTTGAAAATAGAAGAAAATTATCCGCCACATCAAACAGTCTTGGCGTCAATATCAAGAGGGAGCCTTGGTCGATCTCATCGATTATGAAGTCATAATCTCGCATTTTTTTTGCATCGACCTCTGCGGCATACTCTTTGCCAAAGAAAGTAGCCCAGGCGAGATTTGGAATACCCCGTTGCTCCAATGCGACGGCAGGCGCACCAGCGACAAAATCATCCTGTGCAATGCGGGCGTCATCTCCCACGCCAAATGCGCCACGCCTAACCTCAATATCCGTGAATAAATGCATAACGGCAAATTTTGGCTCTGCCAATTCACACAGTTGACGAAATAGCCCCAGCCAGTCGACCTTTGTGTCTGCAGCAGCATCGAACGTGAACCAACCTGGTCGAAGCTGACCACGCTGATTCAGCAAGGTATGATGCATATCCGCCCTACACTTTACCGTCTTGCCTCGCCTCCACATGGAGTTCCATTTTGTAATAATTCGACCGTTTACGCCCGCATCAATAACGACCTCTGGAGCCCATAACTCCTCGCAATCCGCCACTCCTTTGAATGGCTTCGTGATTGCTTCATTGTTATCAAAATACTCTGGCGTCAATCTTGAATCTGTATTGCAGAATGCCTCAATTACTCTCCTTCCAAATCCCCACTCCGTCGTATCAATATTGGTTGTTATTGAAATTCGTACTTTTGGCTTACTCATCAGTATGGCCTTATTAGAACGGGGGTCAATGCTTGCGTTACTGGGTTAAATTTGTACACACTGCCGCCCACTGCCTTTATTGCATCCCATACCTGTGTCGTTATAACCTGATTGCTAGGACTCACAACCAAAGTATAAGGAATTCCCGTTTGCGCAGAGTACTGGATCTGCGCTCGAAGTTGATCGTCCATCGACAACTTCACGACATTCTTAGCCTCCACAATCCCAACGGGTCGACCGAGGTTGTCTGGAATGGTCGTCACTTGCGCGCCGCCCGGCAGCGTAACCTTGATTGGCGTAGTGTTTTCCGGCAGCCCGGTTGCCTGATTCAAAGCATTCTGGAAAGAACGCCCATTGACCCAATTTTGCCCGATTTGCGAACTACCACCAGCGGAATTTGCCCAGGACACACCATTGCTTGCGTCTGTACGCAAAACCGGCACCTGGCTTCCCGAACTATCCAGCGTGAAATATTGACCACTTGGTCGCTGAAAGACGGGGGTCACGCCGTCGGCAGCAGTTCCAGCAACCGAGAGCGAGCCGCCCCCTGGTCCGGTGAACGTGCCATCTGCGTTAGCTATATAGCCCTTCGGAAGGCCGATACTCCCGGCATCGCCGGTGGCTGTTGAGGTCACGACATCGGCTGCAGCGGCGCTACCCCGTAGAACACGTGTTAGCAGCCCGATGCCGGACGCTACAGCCAAGCCTGCATCCACGGCTGTGCCAAGCAGCGCACGATTCAGATCCCGAATCGTCGAGCCGTTGACCATCGCAATCTGACGGTCATACTCAACGAGACTGGCTTGCGCACTGTCCCTGCAAACAGCCTGGCAGTCCGGGTTGGTCAGCAAAGCTTGGACATCGGCTCTTTGACTCTGCAGATTCAGCCCTAGAAGCGTCCGCTGGTTCGGATCGCTCACCTTTTGAACAAAATCCGCAGTTTGAGCGTTGCTCTTCAGACGGAACTCGGCGGTGACGGTGCTTTCGCACATTGCGTTACCGCTACAACCGGCCAGCCTGGCGCTCTTTTCCGAGATCGTCTTCGCCGATAGTGCGTTGTTGGCGACTTCGTTCTGCGCGGCGCTTGCGGCGGACGTCACATTCGTGCCGAGCAATGCGCCCGCCGCGCCGCCAACGAGCGTGGCAAGCGCCGTAATAGCTGCGTTGGATGCGGTGTCGTTGTACTGCGTAGTGCGGCTACCGTCTGCGTTTTCAACCGCCGTCTGGCTGCCACCGTAGATAGCATCCCGGATCAGTGGAGCGGCCAAAGCGCTCGCCGCCCCGCCAACCGCACCGCCCGCGCAATCGCCCCCACTCAGGCTAGCCGCAGCACACCCAAGGAGCGCGTGACCAGCCGCGTTAGCCAGGATCGTGCCGGTATCCGCGCCGACCGCGCCGATGCCCGGCAGCCTCACGCCAATAGCATTGGCCCCAACCGCCGCCGCATCCCGCACCAGCCCGTTCGCAAAGGCCTGGCCAAAGCTGCCGCCGTAGGCCACGGTATTGACCCCGGCGCTAATGGCAGAGCGCACCACGCTCGCAGTGACGTAGCCGCCGAGGTTGGACTGAACAGCATCCCAGGTGCCCTTGGCAAGGTTCTCGCCAATACTCTTGATGCCCACATCACCCAGCTCCAATCCACCCAGCGCGCCCTGCGTGAGGCCTGCTGTCACCCCCGAGACAACGCCGGCCTTGAGCGCCGCACCCATGTTCAGCGAGCCTGTGGTAATCAACTGGCTCGCCATACTCGACAGCGTGCCGGCAATCAGGCCGTCAATGGCTACGGCCATCATCGCCTGCATCGCAGTCATTTCAGCCAGCGCCATGCCCATCAAGGCCGCCCCGGCCCCCGCTGTCACGATAGAAATCGCTACCGCCGCGACCATCGCCACCACCATGCCGATGGGGCCGAACCCGCCCTTCTTCTCCTTAATAAACTGCGTATGAATATCGTCAGCGACCGTGCCTTCGGTGTAGTTCAACCCCAGGTTGGCCTTCAGCTGATTCACCAGCGCCACGGTTGCGGCCTCGTCGACCGTGCCGTCGGCGTTGCGGATCAGGAATGCATTGTTGACCGCGTGGATGCTGTCGGCCTCGATGTTCATGCGCATTGCGCTCATGAACCCGCCGGGCTGCACCACGGTGCCGGTGATCACGTTCCAGCCGCCCTGGGCCTTATAGGCCGAGGTGCCGATGTCCACCACGTTGGGGCCTGCGTCGATGCTGCCGGCCTTCACGTTGAGCGTGTCGGCCGCCGTGATGGCGCCGCTGTTGCGCAGTTGGCCGGCGATGTCCAGGCTCACGTTGTCGCCGGCGATGGTGCCGCCGGTCGGCTTGGTGAGCGCCTGTGCGTAGCCCTCGGGCAGGTAGACCTGCGGCACGAGCGCGTTCACCGTGGGGCACGCCGTGCTGGCTACGGTGTTGCAGCTCGGGTCGGGAACGGCTTGCTGCACGTACCAGAGCAGGGGCTTGTCGAGCTCGTTGACCTGCGTCTGCGTCAGCGCCGTGCCCAGCGCGATGTTGTGCGCTTTGGCGTAGTCCGCCGCGTTCTTGTAGAGGCTCAGCTTTTCCTGGTCGGTGACCGAGAGCTGGTTCTGGCTGTCCCAGGCCAGGCCGTTGATGAAGCTGGCTTGGCCTGTCTGTTGCAGCGCGGCTTGCTGGAGCCTTTGTCCTTCGGTGTAGGGGTCGTAGTAGAAGCTGACCTTGCCCGGGCGCAGTTCGGCGGGCAGCTGCGCGAGCAGGCTGTCGGGCGTGACGCCGGCCAGCACGGCGGTGGCCGGGCTGTTGTTCAGGTATTGGGCGCGGTCTGTGGTGCCGTTGGGCGCGGTGACCGGATTGCCGCCGAGGTTGGCGTTGAAGTGCCAGTCGATGGTCTGGCTGCTGCCGGTGGTGGGCGCCGCCGGTGTGGCCACGATGACCGGGTTGAACTGCCAGGGGGTGGTCGGGTTGTTCACCGGCGTGGCGGCCGGTACCGCGCCGGCTGGCGCCACCACCGGCCCCAGCGAGATGACCTGCTGCGCGCCCGTCGAAGGCGGGGTCGGCTGGTTCGGGCTGGTGTAGCCGTTCACCAGGGCGGCGCCGGTGACGTCGACCTTGCTGCCCATCAGGTTGCCGGTGTTGAGCACCTGGCCGCCGGCCGTCACCGACAGCGCGTTGCTGGCCTGGATACCGGACTCCAGGCTGCCGAGCGTGGCGCGCCCGCCGGTGTCGTGCCAGTGGTCGCCGCCGCTGCGGTCTTCCTGCCAGCGCCCCACCCAATCGGCGTTGAGCGGGATGCTGTTGTTGTCGATGCTGCCGGCCATGCCGACCGTCACGTTGCGCCCGCCGGTGATGAGCGCGCCCTTGTTGGTCAGGTTCGTGCCGGAGAGCTGGACGTCGCGCGCCGCGGAGATGACGCCGGCTGGGCCGGCGGCGGCGTCCTCATCCGCCGCGCACTGGCTGTTGCCATAGGTGCCACCGGGATTGCAGCCGCCCGCGTAAGGCGGGTTCTGGCCGCCGTAGCTCTTGTGCAGCCGCGCTGTATCCATGGTGGTGTTGACCAGCGTCGGCGCGGTAATCGAGACATCGCCCGTCAGCGACTGAATGGCACCGGACCGGTTGGTCACGCTGCTGGAGGCGTTCAGGCTCACATCGCCCTGCGCGGCCAGCGTTGCGTTCAGGTTCTGGATGTTGGCCGCGCTGATCGTGAGCGTCTGGCCAGCGGCCACCGTGCTGGGCGTCTGCTGCCAGGCAAGGGAATCCACGCGGGGATTGCTGTCGCCCGGGCAGTCCGGCGCACCCGCCACGCAGCCGGGCGTTGTGGTGATCTTGCTGTCGTAGACGCCCTGGTTGGTGAATGTGCCCGGCGTCTTGATGGCGACCTTGCCCGCTGCGGCCAGGTCGCCGGCATTGGTCAGGTCGCCGGTGCCGGTGAGATTCAGGTTGCCGCCGGCGGTGATCTGGCCGGCTTTGCCAAGTTGGTAGCTGGTAGTGACCTGGCTGGGCGCGGCAGCAGCCGCACCAGTGGCAGTCTTGCCTTGCGTGACCGCCGACCATGGCGGCGGCGCGAAGCAGCTGTCGCAGGCACTCATGCTCGGCGGCACGCCGTAGACCAGCGGCCCCCGTCCGTAGACATCGGTATTGCCCGTTGTGAGTGCCGCGAGCCGTGCCATGAAGGCCGAGAGCTCGCCCTGGTTCACCGAATCCCCGGTACTGTTGACCAGCGTTGCAGAACGGCTGTTGTCCAGGCTGCCAACGTTGAGCGTAACGTTCCTGCCCGCCGAAACGATGCCGCCCTTGTTCGAAAGCGAGGCCGTGCCGATGTCGAGGTTCCCGCCACTGATGATCTGGCCGGCGGTCCCGTCGGCCTGCCGCACCACCGTATGGTCGACGGTGGGTATCCCGCCAATATTGAGGGTGCTTCCGGGCGCCAGCAGGGACACTGGCACGCGATCGCGGCCCAGGGTGCCGGGGATCAGGTGCCACAGATCTTGTCCAAATTGCTGGTCCCCGTTCGAGGGAATAATTTCCGCGCCACGAACCAGCAACACGGAGCCGTCGGGATTGCGCGTGATGTCGGCCAGCGTGATGTTGGAGATTGCGCCTGGTACATAGGCAGAGCAGCTGTCGCAGGATCCCCCTGGCAACCAGGGCGAATAGCTGCCGATGATGGTCGAGTTGAGCAGACTGTCGTTGACCACCTTGGTGGTGGAGCTACCCGCATCCACCGGCGCGGTGCGGTCATTGATGACCGCGCCTGCGGCGATATGCAGGTTGCCGTTGGCGCCGATCACGCTGCCGATGTTGTTGAGCGTGCCGGAGATATCGACCTTGATGTCGCCGCCGGCCTGGGTAGTGCCGCCACGGTTGTCGTAATCGCCGCCGGTGACGGTCAGATTGCCCAGGGCCTCGGCGGTGCCCTGGTTGGCCACGTTGCCGCCCAGCGCCAGATTGCCGTTGGCGTGCAGGGTGCCGGTGTTCGTCAAGGCGCCAGCGGACAGCGAGAGATGGCTGCCGCTGACGATCTGCCCGGCATTGGTGAGCGTGCCGCCGGTGGCCAGGGTCAGGTCGCCGGATTTCTGGATCGTGCCGGTATTGGTGATGCCCTGGCTGGCATTGAGCACCACGTTGCCACCCGGCACGTTCCACGTGCCGGTGTTGTTGATGGCCAGCGCGGCGAGCGTCAGGGTGGCGTTGGCGTTCAGCACGCCGGTGGTGGCCGCCGATGGGTCGAACACCTGGTTCGGCGTATTCACGCTCAGGCTGTTGCCCGCCAGGATCTGGCCCGCCGCGTTGTTGAAGCTCCCGTTGCCACCCGTGATACTCAGCGTCAGGTCGCCCACCGTGGGCGCGTGTCCGGCGAGGTCGCCGGCGAAGAGGGTGCCGCCCTGGTTGCTGGCGAGCGTGCCGCTGGTGACGGTGAGAATCTTCGCGCCTGCGATCAGGCCCTGGGCATTGTCCAGGGCATTCGCCGCCGTGACGTTGACGGTCTGGCCGCCCACGGTGCCGCGGTTGATCAGGTTGGTGGCGGTCAGGCTGACCTGGTTGCCCGCGAGCGTCCCGGCGTTGCTCACGGCGCCGCCGTTGACCGTGAGCTGCTGCGTGGCAATGGTGGCACCGCTGTTGGCAATGGACTGGCCGCCCAGCGTCATATTGGCGGCCGTGGTGTCGCCGGTCAGGGCGAGGTTGCGGGTGGCCGACGCGTCGAGCTTGCCGGTGACGGCATTGCCCCCGCTTGCGCCTGAACCCGCCACCGAGCCGATCTGGATATCCGTGCCACGCAACGTAGCGTTGCCGCCCACCCAGGTGAGCTGACCCGCCTTGAGCGTCTGCCCGGCCGTGGCCGCCAGATCACCGCCGGTCAGCACGCTGCCGCCCAGGGTGAGGTTTTGTCCCGCATTCACGGTGGCGCTGCCCACACTGGAGAGCGCTCCGCTCACCGTGGCCGAGCCGGCCGCGGCCTGGATCGTGGTGTTGCCGCCGCTGGCCAGGCTGCCGGCCACGTTGGCATTCTGCCCCGCCGCGATTGCCGCATCGCCATCGCTGCTCAGCGCGCCGTTGATCGCGGCGCTGCCGGCGGTGGCGGTAATGGTGGTCTTGCCCGCGCTCTGGGCCTGGCCGCCCACCGTGACGTTCTGCGCAGCGGTGAGGGAGAGGCTGGCATTGCTGCCGATCTGCCCGCTGGTGGTGATGCTCCCACTGCGGGCGGTCACGCCAACCGGGCCGGTGGCGAGCACCTGGCCGCCGAGATTGGCATCCGTGCCTGCGGTGACGACGAGCGTGCCGGGCGACACGACGTTGCCGGTGGTGGTGACATTGCCGGTGACACCGGTGAGCGACACATTGCCGCCGGTGCTGCCCGCCATGCCGTTGATGGTGAGATGGCGTTGGGTCGACAAGTCCAGATCGGCTGCCGAGACCGCGCTGCCGTCGATGGTGGTGTCGCGCGCCGCGTTGAGCTGGATCGCTCCCGGCGCGCTGACATCGCCACGCAAATGGATATCGCCACGGCCATCGTTGCCCGCCGCCGAGATGGCGATCTGCGACCCACCGACCGCGCCGCCCACATCCACGCTGCCGCCGGCGGCCAGGGTCACGGCGTTCTGCGCCTGGATGCCACCGGCCCCGTTGATCGAGCCACCCGCGGAAACCGCCACGGCCTTGCCCGCGTTCAGCGTGCCGCCCAGTGTGGCGTCCTGCCCCGCGTTGAGGGTGTATCCGGCCTCGCTGTGGCCATTGCCCGACGCCGTCACGGCGCCGGCGGCATTGAGCGCGACCGCCTGCTTGGCGTAGGTGCTGCCAACCTTCAGGTTGCCGGCGGAGTCCAGCGTCAGGTTGCTGGCCGACGCCGCGAGATTGCCATCGGCGCGCACGCCCAGGCCCGCGGCGGTGCTCACGATATGGATCTGGCCGGCAGTCATGGCACCGAACGCGGTGGCGTCGATCGCCAGGCCGCTGGCCGCACTGGTGTTGCTGGCCGCGTTGTTTGCGCCGGTGGCCGTGGTGGCAAAGGCGCCGCCGGATGACGTAGCGGAGGGCGTGACCAACTGGCGCCCTGCCACGAGGTTGATCTGGTTGCCCGCGTAAAGCGCCGCATCGACACCGATCGACTCGGCGATCAGGTTGATGTTGCCGACCGTGCCCTCGATGCCCACGCCGTTGGGGTTCCCCGGCGACGGATTGGCAATCTGTACGCGTCCGCCCTGCACGAGGAAGCCGGCGGCAGTGGCGGCATCGAAGCTGGTGGATGTCCCGGTGCTCGACAGGAACTGCGGCACGCCCGTGGTGAGCGTCACCTGGGTGGTGTTGGTGAAGCTCGCACCACGGGTATAGACTCCGCCGGGCGCGGCGATCACAACCCCGGCCGGAGCGCCGAACACTTCAATGGTGCCGTTGACCTGGGCGGGCGTCTGGCTGGTGACCTGGTTGATGATCAGGCCAGCCGGGCCAGAGGTGGCCAGGTTGGCGTTGGCGCCAACCTGGCCGCCGAGGAATGTGCCGCCGCCGGTGGTGCTGTTGTTGAGGATCAGGCCGATCGGATCGACCACGAATGCGCGGTACTGGTTGAGCGAGATACCCGCCGCGTTGGGCGTGGTGATGCCCACCACGGGCACGCCGCCCGCCGGCGCGCCTGGTCCGCTGGTGGTGCTGATCGCGGGGGTAAAACGCACCGGCGCGTTCGGGTCGGTGACCGGCGCCGCGTGCGCCGCCGCAGGACCAAAGCTGACCGTCACCGGCAGGTGCGCGACCGCCCAGCGCATCAGGCTTTGCCGCGCGGCGCCGGACTGGATCGCAACACTGGCCGGATCCGAGGCGCCCGCCGCCAACGCCCCTGCCGCCTGCCGGGCTTGCTGCAAGGACACCTGCAGCGGCGCAAGCCAGGTCGTGATGGCCACCACGCCAGCCAGCGCACGCACCCACAAGCGGCGACGGCCACGCTCCGCCATGGAGAGGCCGGGCAACGGATCGGATTGTGCGTTGTCCTGAGGCAGAGCGGCTTGTTTCACGCGGTACATGGTGCTTCCTGGCAGTGCGTCGAGCTGGATGGTCGAGCTGGATGTCTAGGGGCTGGTTGCGTAGGAGGGCGGCAGCTTGCCGCCGGCGGGCTTTGCGGGCCGCCTTACTGCGTGATCTTTGCCTTGCCCAGCAACTGCGTGACCAGCGTGGTCGTGGCCCGCTCAAGTTCCTGCGCCTGCAACGCTTGCTGGATGCCAGGCTTGACGGTGTCATAGGCGGGGACGCGGGTTGCGCGCACTTCGTCAACCTTGACCAGGAAGTGGCGGTTGTTCCAGGCCACGGGAGTGGCGCTCACCGCGCCGGCGGGCAGGGTGGACAGCGCCTGCGCGAGCGGCAAGGGCAGGTTCTGGGTCTGGCCTTCCTGCGCGGGCACCTTGAAGCTGAGCCAGTCCATCGCACCACCGCCGGCCTTGGACGGCGCGAGGCTCACCTGCTGCGCCACCTTGGCGAAGTCCTCGCCGCCCTTGATGCGCGCGAGCGCGGCGCTGGCCGCGGCATCGTCGGCGAGCTCGATCAGGCGGCCCTTGTATTCCTTGTCGCCCAGGCTTGCCACGATGGCGTTGTAGCGCGAGCGCACCTGCTCGTCGGTGACCGGTGCGGGCTTGATATGGTCCTTGAGCCAGGCCTGGGTCAGGATGGCGTCCTTGGCCTCGCGCAGGGCCTGCTGCACATCGGGCCGCGCTTCCAGCCCCTTGGCCTTGGCCGCTTCCTGGCGGAACAGCTCGCGCGCGATCAGCTGCTGCTTGATGGCGTTGCGTGTTGCATCGTTGTCGGGGAGTTGCGCCTGCTGAATGGCACGGGCAATCTGGTCATCGGGGATGGCCACGCCGTTCACCGAAGCGGCAAAGACCGGTTGCAGGCTGAAGGCCAATGCGGTGGTGGCGATAAGGCGGAAGATCTGGGATTGCATGTTCGTTTCCTTTGACATCGGATATCGGGGATCGGAGTTCGGTGTTCAGGCAGGGCGCTACAGACCCAACTCAATAGGTCCAGTTGAGCGTGGCCAACAGAAGCGGCGCCTTTGTGCCCAGATAGCTGGGCTGCGCGAGCGGCACGCCAACCAGCAGTTCACCGGTGAATGCTTGCTTGGCCCACTGGGCCGAGAGACGGATGCCGGCGCCGGTGCCAGCCACCGATTGCCAGTCACGGGTTGCGACCGATTGGGTCTGGCCGCCGTCCAGGAACAGGTATGGCTCCATGCGGATGCCCGCCAGCGCCGGCGCGTTGGCCCACACCATCTCGTTGCGCAGATACGCGCCACGGTCGCCGGCGATGGCGCCCTCGCGGAAACCGCGCACGGTGCTGACGCCTCCCGCGTAGATCTGCTCGGAGCCGAACAGCGCCACGTTGGCCCACTGCGCCACGAGCTGCGCACGCCAGGCCAGCAGGGCTGTGTCGAAGGCTCGCGGCAACGGCAGTTGCAAGCTCGCATTGGCATCGAGCTTGGTGAACTGCGCATGCGCCTCGTCAGAGCGGATGTCGGCGGGGTCGCGGGTCGCATTGATCAGCCGCAACCCGCGCGAGACGCCAGCCTCGGCCGTGGCATATCCCTGCTGGTCGTTGGCGGCAAAGCGCCGCAATCCGCTCCAGGCCGCGCGCAGCACGGTGAGCCGCTGGGGATCCAGCTCCAGGTTGTTGATCTCGCGCTCGCTCTTGCGATAGGCGAGGGTCAGGTCGAAGGCTTGCCGCCCGTTCCTGTCGCGGGTGAGGACCCGGTTCCAGCCCAGCGTGTGGCCAAAGGTGCGGCCATACAGCAGCGCGGTATCGCCAATGGCGGTCTGGTACTCGGATATCGAGCCGGTATAGCTGAAGGTGTTGTAGCCGAACGGCGCCGCCGCCGAGAGCACGGCCGCGTTGGTATCGCGCGTGCCCACATAGCTGGCGGAGACCGCCTCCTGGAAGCCCAGTGCGTTGTCGGCATCCACGCCCAGCCGCGTGCGCGAGATGCCCGTGGTCCGGCTGCCATAGTTGTCGACGCCGGCATTGAAGCGGAAACGATCACCGGGCTGGTTGGCCAGCGCCACCACCGAGCTGCCCGGCGTCTGCCCCGGCAGTATCTGCAGCTCGGCGCGGTTGCGGCGCAGGCGGTTGACCTGGTCAACCCCTTGCTCCAGATCCTGCAGGCGCAAGGTGTCGCCCGGCGCGGGGAACTGCCAGCCGGTACCAGCGTCTGTCAGCAGCCCGCCGCCCACGGTATCGGGCCATCCGCTATCTCTGCTATCTCCACGATCTGCGCGGCCTTCGCTGCCACCCGGGCGGATGGTGCGCCCGTTGAGGCGGATCGATTCGACCGTGCCTGGCACAACGGTGACCATCAGCACGCCGGAGGCAAGATTCTGCTCGCCCAGATAGGCACGCGTGGTGATAAAGCCCCGCGCCACAAAGGCTTCGGTAAAGCGCCGCAACAACAGGTTGATGCGATTGGTCCCCAATGACTTGCCAACAAACGGTGCCGTGATGGCGCCGATCTCGGCATTCGACAGCACGGTATTGCCGATCACCTGGATACGTTGGATCTCGAACGTGGCCGACGTCTCGGGCACCGCCTCGATGGGTGTGTCGGGTGGCAATACCTGCTGGCTCTCGATCCGGGCCGGTGGCTGGGTGGCCTCGCGCTCAAGCTCGCGCTGGCGCTGCTCGCGCAACAGGCGCTGCGCCGGGTCTTCCGGCGCAAGTTGGGGCAATGTCAATGGCGATGCCGATGGCATTGGCAGTACCTGAGCCTGCACGGAACCGGCGGACAGGATCGCCAGGGCCGTCAAGGACAGCCGGAGCCGGAATCGGAGTGGCGTAGCGCGCCGCATCATTGCCACACCCAGGAAGCGAAGCCAAGGTGGTTCTCGACGGTGACGGGAACCCGCTGGCGCGGCCGCGTCACCGTGTTGGTGCCCGCAATGGCCACGTCACCATCGAAACTGCCCCCATCCGTTACGGTGTCGCCGCTGATGCGCGTGCGGCCCGCCGCCATCCAGCTGCCGCCAATGTCCGTGGCATAGAGCCTGGCCCAGGTGTCGCCAAAGAAGGCCTTGAAGCCCCGGTCGCGCGAGATCGCCGAGTAGCCGGTCACACCGGCGGCATAGGTCAGCGGCGCATTGACCGTCAAGTCACCCAGCGCCAGCACGCGCCCGCCCACGTTCGCGGCCAGCTTGCCCGCCTGGATGTCGATATGACCACCGGCGGACAACAGGCCTCCCGTCACGGTGGTGGTCGATGACGCCGAGGTGCGGCAGACGATCATGCAGCTGCGGGAATAGTGCGCAGCGCCGCTGGTGATGCCTTCGGTGCGGAACGTGTCAGCCGCGCGCACCTTGATGTCGCCGTTGTTGGCATAGATTTCCCCGCCGGTGTTGATGACGTTGCGCCCGGTGAGCGTGGTGCCCTTCTCCGAGAGCAGGTAGGCAATCTGCGCCGGCCGGTCTACCTGGCCATAGTCCACGTCAAAGCGCGCGCTGGTCTTGGTCAGCACCAGCCAGCGGTGGCCGCTGCCGGTCTGGTAGCTTGGCTGCTCGCCGTTGGCGCCGGCTTGCTTGGTGATCTCGTTGCGCAGGTCGCCGCCGGCCGTCACGGCAAGGTAGCCGTTCGACAGCATGCGGCCGTAGCGGTTGATGACATCGCCCCCGGCCCGCACCGTGACATCGTCGCCCGCACCGAAGAAGATCCCAAGATAGTCGGGGGTGGAGGTATTGAGCACGGTGCCGCCCGTCAGCACGGTCACCGCGCCGGCGGACTGCGCCTGCCCCGCGATGCGCGACTGGCCCTGGATCAGCGCGCCCTGGCTGGTCAGCTCGCGGTCGGACTGCAGCAGCACGCCACCCTTGGTGGCCACCAGCGTCGATTGCGCGGCGGCCGAGTCAAGCAATACCGAGCCCGCATGCAGCCGCACATCGGTCGCGGCCAGCACGCTGCTGTCACGCTGGACATAGCTGCCAGTGGCATCGATGGCCACGGCGGCGCCGGAGGCGCGTATGGTGGTGTCCTGCAACGCAAGATCGCGCACCTGGATACCGGTCCCGGCCACGCCGTCGACGTCGGTGCCGGACAACGCCGCCGTGTCTGCCTGGATGCTCAGCGAGCCATTGCGCGAAGTCAGCGCCGTGCGCTTGTCAGCCTGCGTGGTCTGGAGCCGCGATGTCGCAATGACGAGGTTGCCCGCGGCCGAGGCCTGCGTGCCGGCAAGCGCAATGCCCGCGCCCGCGTCCAGAAGCCCGATGCCGCCGCTGGCGCTCAGCACCGAGCCGGTCAGCTTGATGGCTTGGCTGTGTGCCTGGCCTGCCGCGCCAATCACAAGATCCCCCGTTGTGCGCGTGCCGGCCGCCAGCGTCGTGGCATTCAGGTCAATGCGGTCGGAAGTGACTTGCAGATGCCGGCCGGCATCCAGGTTGCCTGTGCCCGTGAACCCGCCGGTGGCGATCAAGACGTCTTGCAATGCCTGGATTTTCCCGGAGGCGAGTTGCAGATCGCCGGTACCGGAGACGACAAAATCTCCGGAGGTGGCGTAGGCGCTGCCGGCGTGCCGTACGCCCGCGCCCTGATCGGTAACGAGCAGCTCAATACGGCCCGAAACGAGGCTACCTGCGCCGGTGATGTCCACTGCAATGCCCTTGCCGCGGATGTCCTCGGGCGCCGTGTACTTGATCCAGTCAGTCCGGTTATCGGTGGCCGAAGGGCCCGTATTGACCTCCGCCTCGCTGGTTCCCGCAATCAACCGCAGATTGGCGGTGGGGCTGCTGTAACGGTTCTCGATCCTGCCGCCAATGCGAATCTGCTTGGCAATCAACTCAAGTTGGAGCAGTTCACCGGACAGCCCTTCCGGGCCGATCTCAAGCAAGCCCCGACTGGTTTTGATGGTGATGTTGCTTTGTGCGGTCGCATTGTTGAGGGTCGTCAGGTCGACCTGGCCGGTAGTCAGCGCCAGCTTGCCAATGTTCTGCACCGTCATGCCATTCACGGTGATCCCGTTGGGATTGGCCACAATGACATTGGCGCGGTCTCCCAGCACATTCAACGGCCCTTCAAGCAGTGACGGATTGGTACTTGTGACCTGGTTCAGGATGGTGCGGGCGAGCACCGCGCGGTTATCAAGATCGACGCCGGCGCGCGGGACGTTGAAGTCCCGGTAGGTGTTGGTGGATACGCCGCCAACCGCATTGGTGATGCCAACGGTGATGCGGCCATTGGCCCCCACCGTGACCGTGGGCGCAGTGGCGCCGCCATCCGGCACCACGCCGGCAGCAAGGCAAGTGCCCGTGAGCAGGAGCGCCCCCCAGGCCAGAGCGGAAAGGCGCAGGCCGTGCGCCGTCATTGCGGCGACCGTCGTCCTTTGGTGCTCCATCCCAGTCTCGCCACGCCGCACAGGGCCTCTCCCATTCACAAAGTGCGCGCGGACGAAATCGGATAAGACGATGCATAAGACGTTTCCCGAGCTCAACAAGGAAATGCCGCTGCGATTCTGCCGATTCGGTCGATCCTGCCGCGCTGAATTTTGACGCGACATTAGCAGAATGCCATCGTGAAAAATTTGGGAAATTTCCCAATCTTCCGGTGTTTATTCGCTTCTGATGGCTCGGCGAACACATCAGTCAAAGGATCTAACAAAGATTCAACAATTGTGTCTGCAACAACGGCCATGCTTTAATGAGGTGTTAGTAAAACTGAACTCATGGTCTCAACCGAGCTTTCCCCGGGGGCGGTAATCGCTCCTGAAGAGGCAAAAAGGAAGAAAGGCGTCCGTTTATAACGGCGCCCTGACCGCGAGGCTTCACCCTACGTAGGGAGGGCGAAGCGTGTGGGCCGATGACGAGAGGGATGCGGGCGAAGGACGTCAGCTCGCGTACTGGGGCTAGCGCCGGCCGCTGACAACGACTTCACCGAGGCAGCAGTTTTGGTCGCAAGAACGTGCCAATGTTCGTAGAATGTCTCCACCCGCTAGCCTCGAACAGGGAGCGCAGCAATGAAAGAAGGCCCGGTGCCAGCCGATCCCGGCAATGCCGCAGCACTCCCAAGCAGTCGCCCTCCCTCCGAGCTGGCCGACGAGATGCTGGCATTCGAGCAAACCGTACTGCGGTTGATCACGCGCAATATGCCGCTCCCGGCGCTGCTGGCCGAGGTATGCCGCCGCGCGGAAGCGATGCTTGGCGAAGGGCCGTCCTGCTCCATCCTCCTGCTCAATGGCGGTGGCACGCACGCAAAATTCGGCGCGGCGCCTTCGTTGCCGGACGCATTCAGCGCGGCGATTGACGGACTCCAGATCGGCCCTGGCGCCGGTTCATGCGGCACGGCCATGTTCGAGCGGCGCATGGTGGTGGTGGAGGATATCGCGACCGATCCCTTGTGGGACGACTATCGGCAGCTTGCGTTGCCGATCGGGCTGCGCGCCTGCTGGTCGATTCCGTTCCTGGACGATGCGGGGAAGGTGCTCGGGGCGTTTGCGGTCTACTATCGCGTCCCGCGGCGGCCCACCGCCAAGGAAGAGACGATCCTCCGGAACATCGGGCAGAGCGTGGGCCTTGCCGTGCATCAGGATGCGATTGCGCAACGGCTTGCGCAGAGCGAAGAACATCATCGCTTCGTTGTCGATCTCCTGAGCGAAGGCATCCTCGTGCTAAGCCCAAGCGGTATCGTGCTGGCATGCAACCCAAGTGCGCAGCGCATGCTGCGCTCGGCGACGTCACTGGTTGGCAGCAATATCTACGGCAACGTGGCGCGGTCCTTTCATGACGACGGATCCCCAATCGCGTTCTCGGACCGGCCAACGTCTCGCGTGATAGCGACGGGGCAACCGATTCTTGGCGAGGTGATCGGGCATGAACTGACCAGTGGCGAGATCATCTGGATCAGCGAGAATGTGGTCCCGATCATCAAGCCCGGCGAGACGGCACCGGGTTCCCTGCTGGTCTCCTTTGTGGACATCGGGCCGGTACGCGAAGCCACCCAGCGCCTGAAGTATCTCGCGACGCGAGACTCCCTGACGGGACTCTTCAATCGCAGCTATCTTGCCGACCGGATGACCGAAATCCTCGCGCCCGGCGACAACGACGGACAAGACCCGCTGCGCGTTGCCATCGTCTACGTCGACCTGGACGGCTTCAAGATGGTCAACGACTCGGCCGGGCATGAAGCTGGCGACACCCTGCTGCGCAGCGTCGCCCACCGGCTGACCGGATGTGTACGAGAGGACGACACGCTCGCACGCGTGGGCGGCGACGAATTTGTGGTCGTGATACGCGGCTATCGCAGCACGGAAGAGATCGCCGCACTGGCCACGCGGCTTCTCGATACCATTGCATTGCCGTTCACGGTCGGCGAGAGCGCCTATTTTATTGGTGCTTCGATTGGCATCAGCCTGTTTCCGGAAGACGGCCGCGACGCCGCAACGCTGCTGCGCAATGCGGATTCCGCCATGTACTACGCCAAGCAACTTGGGCGCAATAGCTTCCAGTTCTTTACGGCGTCGCTTAACTTGCGCATGCAGCGCCGCTTTGCCGTGGAGCAATCCTTGCGGCGCGCGCTGGCCGCAGGCGAGCTCAATGTCGTCTACCAGCCCATCATGGACAGCCAGTGCGCAGGCGCGGTTGGCGCGGAAGCCCTCCTGCGATGGCACAGCGGCGAACTCGGCGACGTTTCGCCAGACGAGTTCATTCCGGTCGCGGAAGAGACAGGCATGATCGTGGCCATTGGCCAGTGGGTGCTGGAGCGAGCCTGCGCGCAGGCAGTCGAATGGCGGCGAACCATCGCACCAGATCTTTCGATAGCGGTGAACCTGTCCCCGCGCCAGATCAACGCGGGGTTGGCGCAGATGGTCCAGGACTGCCTCGCGCGCGCCGGGCTCGAGCCCTGTGCGCTGGAGCTGGAAATCACGGAAGGGCTCTTGATGATGGATAGCGAAGCGGTGATGCCGGCGCTGACATCGCTGACCCGTACCGGCGTGCGGATTTCCGTCGACGACTTCGGCACGGGATACTCGTCGCTATCCTATCTGAAGCGCTTCCCGCTTCATAACCTCAAGATCGATCGATCCTTCGTCGCCGGGCTGCCAGACAATCGCGACTCCACCGCGATTACCCACGCTGTTGTCGCGATGGCGCACTCGCTTGGCATGAGCGTCACGGCGGAGGGCGTGGAAACCCCGGAACAGGCGGCCTATCTACGCTCCTTAGGCTGCGAGAGACAGCAGGGTTTTCTATTCTGCCGGCCCGTGGAGCCTGCGGCATTTGCACGCCGGCTACGCGAACTTGGCTCGGTGGCGGACGCAAAATAGGCCACGATTTCTCAAGGCTACAGTTATCCACAGCGCCGAGGGCGTCGCCCGCCTCGAGCTATTTTGGCGGCAGCTTATCCAGCGCTTGTTCGACGACATAGTAGACCCATGGCGTTTCGTCCTTGACTTTGAAGACAGCGACTCCGCTTAGCGCCACGAGGGAGAATGCGCATAGTGCATCAACCTCGTTGAGGCTGACGCGGAAGTGCGGGGTTTCAAAGATCCTGTACCCGGTCCTTTCGTGAAGATCCTTGACGCGGGACGCCCTGTTTCGACAAGCCTCCGGGAACGCATCATTTCCCCAAGCCCACGCCCAGTCCTCTTGCGCAGGTAGATAGGTCCCGATCGGTGCGATTTGAAAGGCTTGAGCCTGGCCTTCTGTCCCCGTGAAATGCAAGCGCATCGACTCATGGTCGATGCTCCATTGTGAAAACCGAGCCAGTACGCTCGCAAAGGCCCCTTGCTTCGCGCGATAGGCCTCGAGCGCGCTCTGGCGCAATCTGTCGTACTGCGCGTCCAGGGGATCCTGGTCATGTAGGTGGCGTTGCATGTCAAACTTCTGGTTCATCCGACTTTCCTGTGGGTCGATGCATCGCCGGGCTAAATCCAGCGCTGCCGTAGCTCCCCTCTCCCGCATGGCGGGAGAGCAACCGTGTCAAGCTGGCAGTTTGTTTTCCCACGGCTGACCGGTCTTCGCCATGGTATTGAGGACCGTCAGCAGCTTGCGCATGCAGGCAGTCACGGCGAGCTTGAATGGCTTGCCGGTAAGACTCAGGCGCTCATAGAAACTACGGATGGCAGGGTTATGACGAATCGCTGTTACCGTCGCCATGTACAGCACATTGCGCACCTCGGCTCGACCGCCGCGGATGTAGCGTTGTCCCCGGCGCTTGCCGCTGTCGTCGTTAAACGGCGCCACGCCGACCAGCGCTGCAATCTGCTGGCGGTTGAGCTTACCCAACTCGGGCAGTCGCCCCAGCAGGGTGAACACGCTGACTTTGCCAATGCCCGGAACACTGCCAAGCAATTCCACTTTGTGCTTCCATACGTCGCTGGTGCGCAGCTTGTGAGTCATATCGATATCGAGCGACTTGATGCGGGCGTCCAACCATTCGATATGCTCTTTCAGACTCTTGATGGCAAGCGGCGGCGCAGTGGCGACACGAGCCTTCTCTTGCGCCCGCATGACCACCAGCTGGCTGCGCCGGTCCAACAGGTCAGCAAATTCGCGCTGCGCCTCATCGGGCAGCGGACGCACTGGCGGCCGGATCTGCTGGGCAAAACGCGCCAGCACGCGTGCGTCGAGCCGGTCGGTCTTGGCCAGAATCCCGCAAGCTTTGGCGAAGTCGCGCACCTGCTTGGGGTTGACAACCGCGACCGGCAATCCGGCACCGGCCAGCGCGATACTGACGCTGGTTTCATAACCGCCTGTCGCCTCGAGCACGATGCGATCGATTTGACCTTCATCGTTATGCTCGGCCAGGTATGCCAGCAGCGAAGCGATACCCGCTTCGTCATTGATGAACTGCAAGCTCGCGCTGTCAGGCAAAGAGTCCAGATCCAGCGTGTTCTTGCTAACGTCGATTCCTACAACCTTGATATCCATTCGGCTTATCCCATCCTTGTGACCATTCGGCGTACTGCCATCCAACCGTTCGGGCTTAGGCCAAACGCTATCAAAAAATGGAAGCCTCGATCCTCGCTCTCCCTCGAACTTGGGCTTTCGCCCAGGGCATGGGGCCATCGATCTGAGGCTACCAGGACATATTTTCCGACATACAAGGGGTTGGGGGAGAGGGCGGGCATGCGCAAGAGCGAAGCGCATCATGTTAAGCGAGCGCCCGCCCTCTCCCCCGGCCCCTCTCCCATTTCATGGGAGAGGGGAGCAAACCAGCGCATTGCTTGCGGCCACTCGCACTCGCATGCGGTACCCACACAAAGGTCCGAAGCACCAAGCTTTCTAACGGATCAATACACCTGCGCTCGCAGCCAGGCAGGAGGCCACGGGGCCGCTGAATTCAGCCCTGGCAGCCGCGTTACTCAAGATCCTCCACAAGCACCTTTCCGTATGCGGCGGCGGCGGCAACGATGAAGCCAAGCACTTCAGCGCTCAGGCCATCGATTCCCGAGAAACTGCAAAAATAGAATCCATAGGGCGCTACGCTGGCGATGGCATCGGGCATTTGGCCCGAATTCCCCGGCGACCGGAAATCAAAGCCGGAGGCCCCCTTCTGGCCTGCTCCGCCTCCCGCGCGACCGAGAATTTTCTCGCCGATGTCTTCGGACGGCAGGTCAACGACGATCTTGTATTCAACACCCATTCGACGTCTCGGTAAAAGCTGGCGCTACCAGAAGCGGAGCGCCCCGCCCAGCATGAAGAAGATCAAGACCAGCCCGTACTCTCCTAGCAGCAGCGGCGCGATCGTCAGCAAGCCCTGGAGGACCACAGCCACCTTCCAGCGCCTGGACAAGCCATAGCGCCACCAGTACAGCGCATGCAGGATCATGGTCAGGCCGTTGGCCACCCAGACCACGCCAAGGGCCATCATGTAGTTCTGCTGTGCGATCCGCAGCACCAGGAGCAGCACACCCGCCATCAAGATCAGTAGCGATCCGACGCCAAGCAGAGCACGGCCCGTGGTGACCGGGTCGGACGTAGATCGTGGCATTGCAGTTCCTTTGTCGGCGTCAGGCACGCCAACCAACGTTTTCAAGGTCAGCGTGTTTGTGTCCGCCGTTTAGTCCAGGCTACGCACCACCACAAGCTGCTTGCGGAATTCAAATCCCATCTCCGGCCAGGTTTTTACGTAGTCCATCAAAGCCAGCTGGCCGGCCGGATAGTCTTCGCCGTTGAGACGGCAATCCGTCTGGATCTCGCCATCGGCATAGCGCGCGGCGTACAGGCGGATGGCGCCAAACTCGCAAGACGCAAGCAAGGGACGAAAGGCGTCAATCGACTTCGTCAGCAGGCAGCATGGGCAGAAGTCGTGCTCGTCGTGCTCGTCATGCTCATCGCTCTCGCTATCCTGCTCGCTCGCCTCGCGTGCGGTGACTGGGCATGACGGCTGCGCATGCGGTGTCGCCATGTAATGCGAGGTCGGGCCAAACACCACGCGGCGGCGCAACGCCGGGTGACCCGCCTCGCCGGGGAACTCCATCGTCATCGACATGCACTCGGTGACCTCGGCGCGGGTGCTCTCGCGCAGCGCCACGGCATCGGTCCTGGCCCATTGCGTAAAGCCATTGCGCATGGCAGTTGCCGCGTCGATATCGCTGGCCGCATGCTGGAACTCGAAGCACCCCTCGGGTACGAGCCGTTCATGGCAGACCTGGATGGTAGTCGATGACTGCCCCATGCCGTTCTCGCGCAGATGCCATCTCACCAGCTGCGGAAGCAGCCACAGGCCCTCGGCGGTCTGTAGCCATGCGCCATGACGGGACACCGGCTGGCTCTCGGCCATCAGCACGTCCTGGAGCAAGCTCGTCAGGTCGATGTTCTCCGTCCGGTTTTCGTCGTTGCGGGTGGAGGTAATGGAGAACGCAGAGGTCTCGCCGGGATTGCCCGGGTGGATCTGTGGCGTGTAGTTGGATTCCGATGTCATCTGAATACGGCTGCTTGGTAATAGGCTTTGGAGGAGGGCCCTCGAAAGAATAGGCGTTGTGCTAGATCGATCCGCGCCGAGTTTACAGGTTTATGCCGTAGCCGGCATAGGCCGGGCTCGATCAGCGTGCGGGCGTACGGCTGGACAACCCTTGTCCAGTCCGAATACGATACCGGCGATTAAAAACCTCATGCCTCACCCAAAATGCCGACTCCCGCCGAAGTGCAACGCGCTGTCCTGGACATCATGGCTTCGCGGCGTCGCGATGCATGGAAGTCTCCCGAACTCAAGCAGGCAGTCATGGCAAAGCTGGGGATGTCAGGGGACCAGGAAAAGGACGTTCGCCGTGCCTTCGCCGCGCTGGAACAACAGAACTATCTCGCGGGTGAGGGCAATGGCTCCGCAAGACAGTGGAGACTGCTGGCGAACGGGCCGGCGGCAGCTGTGCGGCCATCGATCGATCTTTCGCTGGCGCTGCTCAAGCTGCGTCAGCTTGCGCGGCACCACCTTCCCAACAGCGTCATCGGCGACCTCGAAGGGTACTTTGAAGGCGCTGCGCGCGTGCTCCGCGCGAACCCCATCGACAGCCGCTCGGAGAGCGCGCTAGCCTGGATGGGCAAAACCGCGCGCCTGGACGCCGGCTACCCCTTGATCCCGCCAACTGTCGACGAACAGATCTTCGAGACCATCTGGGCGGCGCTGTACCTGGACCAGACGCTGTTCGTGCGCTACCAGGTGGCGGCCAGGGAGATCACGCAGCCCAAGGAGTACGAGGTGCTGCCCTATGCCATCGTCGAGAAGGGCTCGTTCTGGTACCTGGTGGTCAAGCACCGGCGCTCCAGCGGCAAGCAGGGCTCGCCATGGCTGATGCGGCTCGACCGGATGCTTGCGGTAGAGAACCGCGGCTTCGTGCTCAAGCGTGAGCACGGGTTCGACCTGCAGGCCTTTATCAAGGAGGAGAAGGCGCTGGAGTGGTTCGCCAGCACGCCCGAGCCGCTCGTCCTCCGCGTGCGCGAGCGTGGGTCCGTCCCCAGCCAGTTCCGATCCGTGAGGCTCTCCGACGATCAGCGCATCACGGAAGAAGAGGGCGGCTTTGTCCTGACCGCCACCGTTGCGCCGTCGATCGCGTTGAACAACCTGCTGCTGGAGTGCTCGCCGTTTGTGGAGGTCATTGCGCCGGCAAGTGTCCGGCGCGAGATCGGCAGGCTCCTCAGGGAAGCCGCTTCCCTGTACGCCGACGACGGCTGCAACGATGGCGATGGCGATGGCGACGACAACATCGCCGGGCCCACAGCCACGCAGCCTTCGTCCTTGGGCTCAGTCGCATAAGGGAAGCCCTAGCGCACCAGATCCGGCCACGGAAACGCCACCACCAGATCAGCGCTCGCCTTTTCGAAAGGGCGCGCGGAGTACATCAAGCGCCGGGCGATGACCCCGGTGCGCTGGCGGAGCGTGGCGATGGCCGCGCTCGGGCCCGCAATGGAGACCCAAGAGGGCGCCGCGTATCCTCCGCCGATCAGGGAGACCAGATCCTCTTCGATCTTGCCGGCCAGGCGCTCGGGCGCGGGGTCGGTTTGCTGCAGCAGCAGGCAGGTGGCATCCAGCGATGCCAGCTCCCGCAGCCACCTGAGCGGCTCGCTGCCCGCAGCCAACAGCGCGGCCGGATCCAGCGTCGAGCGCAAGAGAATGCCCAGCGCGCCCGCCAGGCTGCGCGAGCCGGCGAGGATCCAGCTGCCCGCGCGGACGGCGGGCAGCTGGCTGGCAGAACCAAGCACAAGCGCAAGCTCAAGGCTGCCGGTGTTGCGCGCCTTCCTCATCGCCTGCACCGGCCCCATGGCATTCCACATCGCGCCCCCGTTTGCGCCGGTCAGGCGCGCAGCGTCAACCAGGTGGACAACCACATCGGCGCGCACGCCGGGATGCCCGGCCTGCATCCATTCCAGGGCACCCGCAAACGTCGGGCAATCCATGATCACGCCCTGCACCTCCTCCGCCGAGAAACCCCACCGCTGAATCGCAACCCGCAGCGGCTTGATAGGGGTCAGCACGTCGTGGCCAATGGTCATGTCGAGGGGGTCGTTCTGATGCATTTGCAGGCTCCTGTGTATCGGTAGCCGCAAGTCTGCTGGCCGCACCGGACAATTCACTGTCCGGTGTCGCATCCAATATTCGCTCCTGTTGTGCCGGTGAGCGCCATTGAACGTCATGCACCCCACTAATGGCGGGTGGCGCAAATCCGGTCTCTTCAGGCCGATCTGCACCCGCCCCGGGCGCCATGCAATGTCAACCCGCTGCGCAAAAAGAAGATCCAAGATTTTCCTAAAGTTATCCAAGGAATGGCCGATCTGGGATTGGCGAACACATCACACGGCAACACGCATCACGGGAATTCAAGATGAACACGCAATGGCAACGCCTGATAGCCCGGCTGACAGCACACCATCCGGACCGTCTGGCAGGACTCAACCCACCCGCATCGGCCGAACGGGTGGCAGACCTTGAGCGCGAGCTCGGCGTGTCCTTGCCCAATGACTACGTGCAATGCCTGCTGGTGCACGACGGCCAGGATCGCCACGCCGAATGGCTCTTTGACGGTAGCGAATTCCTCTCCACCGCACGCGTACTGCGCGAGTGGAAGGTGTGGCACGAACTCTGGGCCAGCGGCGAGTTCGCGGAAATGACAGCAAGGCCGGATCCCGGGGTAAAGCCACTGTGGTGGTCACCAAAATGGATCCCCTTCACCTACAACGGGGCCGGCGATCACCTCTGCCTGGACCTGGATCCGGATGCTGGCGGCCAGTACGGCCAGGTCATCGCCCTGTGGCACGACGCCCCAAAGAGAGAGCGCATTGCGGACAGCTTCGGCCAATGGTTCTCGCAACTCATCGCGCGCCAGCAATAGCCAACCGAACCACGGCCAAGCCCAACCAACACCAAGCAAGAACGAGCAGGAACAGGCAATGACAGAATCCGCAACGCAGCTGCGCGAGCAACGGCTTCAAGCACTATTCGACGATTGCCAGCAGCATGTGCTTGCCCAGATCATCGGCCCCTTTGGCTTGTCCACGGCGATGTTCCAGGACAAGACCGGCGGCAACGTCACCACCGCCCACAACTTTGCCCAAGGCACCACCGCAACGGACGACGACAAGGCACGTTACGCGCGCTTCCGGCAAAGCGCCGACGACTTCGATCGCGCCAACTACGCGGCAAGCACCACCGACTGGCAACGCAAGCGCGACAGCGCGGCGCAAAGCGGCATCGATGGCTACACAGGCAAGCCGCTCAGCGAAGACTTCGACCTGGACCATGTCGTTCCGCTCAAAGCCGTTGCCACCGATCCCCGCGCGCACCTTGCGCTTGGCGAAGTCAAGGACGGCGTTGCCAGCGTCGACAAGATCAAGACGCTCGTCAACGACGACGCCAACCTGGTCGGCACCGACGCCAGCCTGAACCGATCGAAGAGCGACAAGGATGCCCAGGAATGGGCCAGTGCCAACAAAGCCGGCCAGGACGACAAAACCAACGCCGAGCACTATGAGGTGGACCCCAAGCGCATGGACGAGGCCTACCGCACGGCCTCCGACAAGATCAACGCCACGATCAACACCAGCCTGCTCAAGAAGCAAACGGGCGAGCTCCTGACCACGGGCCTGGATCAAGCCGCGCGCATGGCCGTGCGCCAGGCGCTAGGGCTGCTGCTCACCGAACTGGTCAACGGCCTGTTCAATGAGTTCAAGGTCCTGATCAAACGGGGCGTGGAGGCAGGAAAAACGCTCTTCCAGGACATTCGCGAGCGCCTTGGCCGCGTCATTCAATCCGTGGCCGCAAAGCTGCCAGATGCCATGGGGCAATTGCTTGGCGGCGGCGTCAGCGGCTTCATGAGCAATCTGCTGACGTTCCTCATCAACTCGTTCGTCACCACAGCCAAACGCATCGTCACCGCATTGCGCGAGGTACTGCTCGGCCTCTATCGCGCGTTCAAGCTCATCGCCATGCGCCCCGAACACATGACGCCGCGCGAAGCCATGCAGGCCGCGCTGAAGATCCTTGCCACCGTCGTCGCCACCACGGTCGGCGTGCTGCTTGAAGAGAGCGTGGCAACCTTCATGCTCACCATTCCCTTCCTCAAGCCATTTGCCGATGTGGTGTCCCCCGTGCTGGTGGGCATTGTCAGTGGCCTGCTGTCCGCCTACCTCGCCTATCAGATCGACAGTGCGTTTGACCGGCAGGCACGCGACGAAAAACTGCTGGACGAACTCATGGCCGACGCACAACGCCGCGCCACGTTCGCGGAAGAACTGCGCACCCTGTGCGACGCCTCCCTACGCAATGTCGAACAGTACGCGCAAGCCATGCAAGGCTACGCCGACATCGGCGCGGCCTATGGCCAGGCAGGACAGGCGAGCGCGGTCACCCTCGCCAGCCTGGAGCACACCAATGCCCAGACGCGCGAGCAGGTTCGCCGCAGCCACGAAGGCGTTGCCAGCATCGAAAACCGTCAACACCAAATCGACGCATTCCTGAACAATCTCTAACACGGACAGCAGCATGAGTTACGCAGGCAAGCAGGATCTACAGATCGTTCAAGCATTCTCCTCGGTGGAGTTGCCAGAGCATATTTTTAGTTCCGGCAAGATTCAAGAACTGGTCTCCCGCATGGCAGACGCCAAGAACGCCACGGAAGGCGACGGCAATCGCCTCGCCCGCCTGCGCCGCGAGAAGTCCAGCAGCAACTTTGTCAGCAACTGGTGGAACGACCTCGACGACAAGATCCAGGACGCTAGCCTTGACCTTAGCCAATCCATTGGCAGCCTGACCCAGAGATCCGCGGAACTGCTGGCCGTCAACACCGCCATCTCCAAGGTCCTCAGCGACCAGCAGCAGGTGCTGCTCGAGCAGCAATCACAGCTACGCCAGCAAGCCACCGCGCTTGCCGAGCAAAACAAACAGATCCGCGCCCAGCAGGACGAACTGGCGCAGCAGCAAACCGCGATCAACGCCGCAAACGAAGGCCTGCTGCAAGCCAAGGGCGTTTCCCAGGAACAAGCCCTAAAGCTCATCGGCTGCGTGCAACGCGTGGAAGCCGCCGAAGCCAAGATGGAATCGGCGAACCAGGCACTGCTCCAAGGCATGGAAAGCCAACTCGCCCAGGCCGCGCAGACACAACTCGCCAAGCTCCGTGCGGAGCAGCTGCAGAGCACGAAGCGCACCCGGTATGCCATCGCGGCCGCGCTGAGCCTGAGCGTGCTATCGATTGCGCTTCAGTTGGCGCTGCACTTCGGCGCCAGGTAAGTCACTGAGGGTGAGGTACCGGATCGGGCGGCGCGTACCCCGGTTGCAAAGAACGGTTCATCCGACCTTTGTGTGGGTCGATGCATCGCTGGGCTAAATCCAGCGCTGCCGTAGCTCCCCTCTCCCGCTTGGCGGGAGAGGGGTTGGGGGAGAGGGCGGGCCTGCGCAAGACCGAGGCGCATCACCTTGAGCGAGCGCCCGCCCTCTCCCCCGGCCCCTCTCCCATTTCATGGGAGAGGGGAGCAAACCAGCGTTTTGCTCAGCGTTTCGCTTGCCGCCACTTGCCCAAGAAAAAGTTGGAAGAACCCAAAAAACAGGCGCGCCACGCGATAGCGGCGCCGCATTACCAAATAAAAAAATAGAGGAAACCGAGTCCATGACGGCAGCCAGCCAAATCCTGAGATTCTTCGTGTACCTGTCGATATTCGCGGGGCTGCTCATGCTGCGCGACGGGCTCGTCCCGCACAGCTATGACGAGCCAGTGCTTTTCTTCCTGACGGTCGGCGCAGCCGCGACTCTCTACATGCTGTATTACATCGTGTCCGAAGGACACTGGGCGGAGATTGCCGGCAGCATCGTGATCTCGCTGGTGCTCGCCGTTGCCGCCGCCCTGTTTCCGCCGCTGGGCATCCTGGTTGTGCTCTGGGTCCTCTTCAACATCGCCAAGACGCTTGCGTCCATCGTCCAGATCATTCCACTCGCCATTGCCAGCGTCCTGCTGTACGTACTGCTGTTCCCCGCGCCAGTTCTGCGCGCGGTAGGGCTGCAAGGGTTCCTCGGACAGCCGGTGCTAATCGCCTACGCGGCATTCAGCATCCTCTACGCCGCAAAGGCCGCTCGGTACCCGATGAAGCTGGGACTGTTCAAGCTATCCGTCATGCTGCTGTCCGTCCCACTGCTGGCGCTGCTGATCGCGTCGATCCGGTCTGGGCTGCAAAATCTCTTCAAGCAATCGCTCACGTCCACATCCCGGACGATCCAGATGCCTCAGACCGTCCAGGCGCACATCCGCGCTGGCGCGTCGGTCGACGCCTACACGCGAGCCGTATCGAAGACCATCACCGAGACGGCAATCTCCACGACGGTTGGCACCGGCGGCGTGATGATCGGAGTGGGAGCGGAGCTGGTAACGGGAAACAAGCCGTCTGAGCGTGGCGATCACGACAACGCGAGCTAACACCCGCAGCACGCCCCGGGTCACCTCGCGCTTACCCGGGCCAGCCCCGGGTAAAAATCGATGCGGCTACAAACGGCTTGCCAGGCAGCCGCGCTGATCCACGGCAGGTTCAGCGCCTGGTAGCCGGCAGCAAACCAAGGCGAGCGGAGCGCAGAAAGTGACGCCGAAGGTTCGGTGCCACACAGATCGCCTCCTGCACAAGAGAATAATAGTCACAAGCGCGGAGCCAGCGTGGCAGGACCAGACCACCTCAACAGAAGAGGGGGCAAAACAACATGCATCACCAAGCTGTACGCGCCGCAATGATTGCAGCCGTTGCCCTGTTTGCTGCGGCCGGCGGCTATGCGCAAACGCCAACGAACCAAGGCGACATCAGCAAGGCGCAAAGGATGTCGATCTGCCAGTGCGTAGCCGACCTCCTTTTCATGGCCGCTCAACAACGCGATACAGGGGTGCCCAGGCAAGAGGTACTGTCGAAAGTGAGTCAGCTTGGCGGGGGCGACCCGCTCTTTCTCTCCACGGCCACCGAGGCGACCAACATTGCGTACGACATGCCGCAGATATCGCCGGCGAAACTGAGAAAGATCCACATCGACAGGTGCGGGAAGGAGGGCCGGTGAGGAACGTGGACTCCGGATCCTGCCGGGCAGGGAGACGTCATCTAGCGCACGCCTAGCGAATCTGTGAGGTCGGTTCCGGACCTGGGCAGCAAGGGTGCGGACACCCCGGCATGAAATCGATATGCGCAAAGTTCGGCGCCAGCGATTTGCCTGGGTTGTGGCGGGCGATTTCCATGGAGATCATGCTCGCCGGCACACCAAATGTTGTCAGCAACTGCGTCAAGTGCGCTGTGCGCTTACGCGCGAGAACATGACTGACACCAAACGCGGGGGCCTCATACAGGGCGATGTGAAAGCCCTTCTTGTTCTCATAGGCTGCCGGATCGTCGATCATCCACTCCGCCATTCTGCGAACTTCCGAAGCGGGCAGGCGATCCGCACCGGGCTCGAAATTGCTGTTGAAGGAAATATTGAAGCTGCAAGCCAGGACGGGCTGCGCCAAGATCGCTGCTGCTGCTGCAACCGTGTGGAAGTACTTGGACAATGACATAGGTGGCCACGTTGTCGGCATTCTCGATGCACTGCGGGTTCTTTGCCGCAGCCTGCTGTTTGACAACAGGCTGCCGCGCAGGGAGACGTCATCCAGCGCATGCCTAGCGAATCTGCGAGGTAGGTTCCGGACCTGGACAGCAAGGGTGCGGACACCCCGGCATGAAATTGATATGCGCAAAATTCGGTGGCTCCGCCGACTTGCCAGGTTTGTAGCGGGGGATTTCCATGGAAATCATGCTCACCGGCACACCAAAAGTCGTCAGCAAATGCTCCAGGTGAGATACGCGCTTGCGTGCGAGAGCATGACTGACACCAACGGTGGGGGCCTCGTAGACGAGAATGTGAAACTCCTCCTTGTTCTCATATCTCCCGGGAGAGTCGACCATCCATTCCGCCAATTTTCGAACTTCCGATGCCGGCAGGCGAACCGCGCCTGGCTCGAAATTGCTGTTGAAGGAAATGTCGAAGCTGCAAGCCAGGGCAGGCTGCACAAGGATTGCAGCCGCTGCAGCAACGCTGCGGAAGTACTTAGACAATGACATAGGCGGCCACGTTATCTGCATTCTCAATACACCTGGGGTTCTTTGCCGCGGCCTCCCGCTTGGCTCTAAATAGCTGATAGAAGGGATCCTCGGTCGCCATGGCATCCTGGAAGTGGGAAACCTCATGGACAAGCGTTAGTAACTGCGAGTCCACGGAGTCGGAGTAGGGCGATAAGCCGCAGAATTTCAGCGCAATGGCGATGGTGTGCGTCTTCGTATCGGGAGCGCAAACGGCAGCCGCGAGTTCCGGATTATTGCGCGTTTTAGGCGTGCAACCGATGTATTCCATCGTCTCGTCGGAGTATCGAACAAAGTTGTCGGCGGTCAGGCTCCTGAGGATCGACTCGATACGGGGAATTCCCTCAAGCAGGCGTTGGCGGACCCTTTCATCGGATACGCCAAACCACGTCTCGACTCGCGCGCGATCCGCATGGCCCCACCGTCGAAGCTCCACCAACCTCTTGCCGCAGCACAAAACGGCCGTGTCGCGGAGCCTGAGAACGAGGCTGCGAAACTCCGCATTGCTCATGTTCGCACAGATCCGCTCCGAATCGTCCACGCGGTGGCTTGGCCCGTCAGACAGCTTCTCGGCGGCGCTTGGTGCGTAAGTGCCTGGCGCGGCCAAAGGCTGGAGGCGGCCTCCCCGGTCCACCTGAATGATGAAATCCCCCTGTGACGGGATGACCAGTGGCTTGTCCGCGCATTGGCACATCACCCTGGCGCCCCGCACCAGAATCTGGCGCCCGTCCATGAGCGTGAAGTGCGGATAGGCGTCGTTCATCACCGGGCCGCCCACCTTGCAAGCTGGACAGGTAGCGTGGTCGCCCTCCGCTGCAACGGCGACACCGTGATGCGCAAAGCCAATCACTGTGGAAATCAACACCCCGCCGGTGCCGGTCTTGTCGCCATGTTTCAGGGCCTCTCGCATATCGTGCACGCCATCCTCCGTTGTCAGGTCGCCGACACGCAAAGTGGTCGGACGCCTTGCCAATGTGCCCGCGGATCGCCTGATCAGCATTGCGAAATTTCCGCAAGAACGCGAAGAAAATTCCCGTAGTGAGCGGGAATGCGCCATGAAGTTGGGAGGCGGGTTGTCATCCGGACGCCGCGCACGGCGACGGCAGTGTTGGGTCGGCTTGCCGACTACCCCATCCGCCCCGCATCATCCGCGGGCCTGTCCCTTGGTGCATCGGCTCAGGCTGAGGTCAGCACACATGATTGTTCCGCCACGAACAGTACGCGACGTTGACGGCTGAGCGGATGCCGCCCAGCCATCGGCTCTCAGAACAACTCGTCGATGCGATTCACGCTGGCATCAAGCTGCTGGCGCAACGGCGCCAGCAGGCTATGCAGGCCAACACAATCGATTGCCGCGTCGGCTTGTAGATCGAGCAGCGTCAGGATGGCGCCCAGACCGGCGCTAACGCGCAGGAGTTCGTCGAAGCTCTGCATGATGGCTTCGCGCTTGGGGTCATCCGGCGGGGGTGTCGTTTCCTCCGGCAAAAGCGCTTGGGCAATCATGCTGAGCGCGGATGCATCGGCGGTGGGAGCGAGGGTTTTCATGCGAGCGGTCATGGGATCACCTTTTTGGCGAATGACAGGGTGTGTTGATTGGTCGTCGCGCCCGTGTCGGCTGGCTGGCTTAAGCCGGCCGGGCGAGGGGGCGACGATTGGCTCGCTCCCCAGACCTTCAACAACCAGTTCCCCGCCAAGGTACTGGCGAGGGCTGGGTACTGCGGTTACCCCGGTCATGTCCTGCAGGTCCCCTCTTGTGAGGGACTGCTACAGGGATCCCGTTCTCGATTCAGTGGTAGTGATATGGGCCAAGTCGGCAAACGGCACCATTTACGTGGCTATGCCGTTTGCCCGAAGACCTTGCCTACGTCGGGGTAGAAGCTGGCCACGACGCAGGCGCTGATCGCGAACGAACCCCGCAGGCCCGGGTACAGCGCCTGCACCGGTTCACTGCCTGGTCCAGCTGCTGCTTTAGCGGTGTCAGCAAGGCATGCAGGCGGCTATCGCCCGCCTGCAGGTTCAGCAGCGTGATGACAGATTCCAGATGCGCGCTGATGCGCAGCAGTTCATGGCAGCCTTGGTGGGTAGCCTCGTGGCGCGGACCGGATTCGTTGTCCGGCAGCAAGGGCTCGGCGATCAGCCTGGCTTCCACGGCGGCTTCCCGCGCTGCGGCGGCGGTGCGCGGGCGACGTTGGCGGGCGGTCATGGGTACCTCCTGTTTTGTGATCGGGGTGCGATCCCGGACATCGGTATGGCGACGGGCGGCGTTGGCGGCCATCGTCCCGGCACGTGGCGGCGGCGGGTGCTTGCCTCGATAGGCGTGTTTATCCCCACCGCCTGCGGTCTTGCGAGCCACGGTGCACGTGTGGGGAACGGGTGTGGCTCAGTACAGCGCTTGCACGCGGTTCACTGCCTGGTCCAGCTGCTGCTTTAGCGGCGCCAGCAGGGCATGCAGGCCGTTGTTGGCGGCTTGCTCGTCGGCCTGTAGCTCTAGCAGGAGCAGGAGGGATTCCAGGCCTGCGCTGACGCGCAGGAGGTCGTGGCAGGATTGGTGGATGGTTTCGTGGGTTGGGGTGGCTTCGCCTGCTCGGGCGAGGGGTTCGGCGATCAGCTTGGCTTCCGTGGCTGCCTCTCCTGCTTCGGCGGCGGTGCGCGGGTGGCGTTTGCGGGCGGTCATGGGCGCCTCCTCGTTTGGGATGTCAGTCGAAATCCTCTGCAAAGCAGCGTCGCGACGCTGCGCAGATCCGTAGGGCGCAGAAGCCCCTCCGCATGGTCCATAATGCGGCTGATAATTCTCGGCGCGAGCGCATACGCCACCCTCACGAGTGAGATGGCAAAGTGCAGTCGTCGTCGTGCGGCGCGAATAAGTTGGCCCGCGCCGGGATGTCGCGAGTAGTAAGCCAACACCGGCGCGCGCGGCAGAGGGCCACTGCTCGCACGTTGCCAGCTCACACCTCCGTTCGAGTCACCGAACGAGGCTAAATTTACCTAGCAAAGCTTAAATAGCCCAATTGAAATGCGCGATCGGGTAGAAGAATTGATAGATTTCGTTGCGGGCGGGCACCGGCGCTTCAAGCGCATGGAGGAACTGACCGGGGTGAAATCGGATAGCTGGAAGAACACGTGCCGCAATCAGCAGCGCGTGACACAGGAGATGGTGGAGGCTATTGGGGCGGTTTGGCCTCAGTATGCGTACTGGCTCGTCACTGGGAAGACGGACGAGGAGCATGGGCATACATCGCCGATTCGGGATCGGATTGCGCGGGATTTGGAGAAGGTTCGATCGGAGGAGGGATAGGGGTCCGCTAGGGACCTTCGTCGGGCTTCGATCTCCGATTTCCGGTGAGGGCTGCACGGATCTTCAGGAAGAAGTAAGAGCGACCCCGATACCCCATAAGCCTTGGATCATGGTTGGCGCCCAGAGGCCATTGGCTGCGGACCAGAAACCAGGCAGGTAGGGTAGTCGCGGTCAAGGCCAGATGGCTCTGATCGACCCCATAAGCGCCAGTACTGCCGCCATGGCGAAGGTCCGCCCCCCCCCAAAACAGGCGGCAGGTAGCGGCTTGCTGGGCGATGTCATCAAGCGCCAAAGAACCCAGACAGCCTATGCAACCAGTGCGGCTTGCTGCTAGTCCGTTCAATATACTCGTCCTGTGCCTTTTGCATTGCGTCGACTAGAGAGTCTTTGTACTCCGAGAGAAAGCCATCTCTAATTTCCACCGCTTTCTCGTTCACGACAATATCTGGATTATGATGCGGAGATCGGATGCAGCCATCTACCGTAGTTGCGAGGCTAATTTGACCTCCCAGATCAAATCTTATCGTATGAACTGTCAATCGATGGGAGAAATTGGACTCATCGATTACTTTGAAGTCGCAGGCATCATATCCTTCGGCGAGTCCGGCCACGCGGTGGTGTAAGAATTTACTAATTGGGAGTTTCGCTGTGCCGTCCATGCTCACCAAATCTGGAACGTCTTCTCGTATTAGCACCTCATCTACACATAATACCCCTTCGTTGTAATGCTGCAGGTATATGCGATCCATCCGGAAACGCACGACGTCCTCGTTTGCTACCAAAGTCCAATATACGTACTGCACTCCATCCAATTTGATGTAGCGATTCCCATACCACATCGCGATCTCGTAAAAACCTCCAAATAGTTCGTCGAAGCTCGTCTTGCTTCGTATATCCAGGTCGATAAGCTCCGCAACAATGGCGAGCGCTTTTTGTACAGCCTTTTCATATTTTCCGATTTGCTCCACGCCAATCGGTGGGGAATCAAGCCTCGAAAAGATTTCTTCCGCATGCCCTTTCCCTGTTCCAGCAATTTCGAGATTTTTGAATTCGCGCATTTTCTTTCGCGAAATCGTCCCGTGAGAAGCTGGTAATCGCTCAGCTTGATTATTGGAAATTAGATCAATGCCATCGAATAGAAAGCTATTCTCTTGACGTTCTCTATACGACAAATTCTTGTATGAATAAGACCAAGCCTCCTCAGCGGACCGTCCTTCAGACAAACTATTCCGCAGCTCGGATTCAACTCGGCAGCCTACGTCATAGGACCCGGCAAAACTAAATATTGCTCGATCGTTTATAACGGTGAGCTTTTGCGTGAGAGCGGCGAGTTCGTTTGGATATTCCCCGTAGACCTCTCGGCTAGTTCGCACCGATGGGATTGCGAGAACACTCTTGTCCAGAAAACCGGGACGAGACAACAGGATGTCGCTGATCATCAGCGGCACGTCTTCGACTTCGAACCTTGCTATGAGTGTCATTTTTTATAAAAGATTGCCGTGTTACGCTTATTTAATTGGTAGCCATGCCACCCCACTCTGGGGCTGTGCGGCTAAAATAGGGCGGTGCACATTTGAGCACGCTTGAGGACTCCCACACTCAGCACCTTATGCATGGCTGTCGCCTTCGAGCTGTTCAGCGAGCTTCATGTTGATCTCGTGGACTTTTGTCTTCAACTCCGCAGTCGTCAAGCTGCGTTCGATGACAACGCGACGCCACTTGCTATCGGAATGCGTGCTGAATTTGCTATTGACTCGCGTAAGGGCTTGTCGCGCCGCCTCAGCTCTACCGGGCGCTGCGTTCTTCGCCTTCCAGCAAAGGGCTAAATCAAACTTCGTCTTCGTGTCGCCAGAGAACGTCACCCGCATGAAAACCGGTGGGTGGTCTTCGCCGATGTACCGCTCCCAGCCGCTGGGACAGATGTCCAATCTTGTCCTGGCTCGATAGAGTCGCCTGCTCGAAAGGCCTTGAGCCTCGCGTAGCAATGCGATTGCTACAGATGCCATCCCCTTGGTTTCCTTTAGCAAAGCTACCGCGCCCCGATTCTGAAGAAGAAACTGATACAGGTGCTCGTTGCCTTGCCCATTCTCGAACCAATTCCGTTCAACGCGCCCGGGGCTTTCATTAATAAGCGAGGCGACAGCATCAGGATGGTCTTCATGAAGCTCCGACGCCAGCGTCACACAACGCTCGACGCTGGGGCTCTCCCAGTCTGTTTGCCGATTGCAATAACTAACAACGAGCCTAGCCGCCGCATTGCCTCGCTCAACGTGCCTTAGCGCTCGTGTTGCGGAGTTCTCAAGCCAACTGTAGTTCAAATGCAGCCATGTTTTGGCGGCTGGGCGTTCGAACGCGTCCTCGCCATCGAACGCTCGGTCCAATGCGATATAGACATGGTCGTACTTCTGCAACATACTATTCTTGTTTACAGCGTCGCGAAAACTCACTCTGTATTTGTCGAGCTGGTCTTCAGTGTGTCTCGCGCGAGCCTTGTTCTCAATCAGTAAAATGAAGCGATTCTGCGTGTCAATCACGAATAGATCGACACGATCTGACTCGTTCATGCCCAACTCCCTTGCGCAGAATGCGGAGCCAAAGCTCGTTGTGCGGATCCGCGCCGGCGTCCAACTCTGAAAAAACTTCGCCGTGGTATAGCGACTATCAAGTCCACAATTGCCGTTCGCGGCAGCGACCGAAGCGGCGATTAAGAAGTCGCGCAAAATCTCGTCACCCTGGCCATGCCCTTCACGGGAATCAAAAAGCCAGGCAAGCACATCCGAGTGTTGGTTCTCGCTCAGATTTACCACGTCGAGAAACTCGTCACTCGTGCGTTGGAGATCGCAGAGTTCTACAAGCCGGGTATCGGCCATCAGTGCATCGAGCGTACTTGGATCAACAGACATTCACAATCTCTTTCAGTTTGACGCTGGGCTTCGCGAAGGTTGTGACGGAATCGTATCTTATCGAGCAACACTAAGGAAGGTCACCAAAACGTCGTGAAGGACTGAAATGGGGTCGGTAACGAGCGCTGGCGGCCAGGCTCACGGAAGGCGACTAGTGTTAAGGGTTGTCTGATGCCTGCCCTCATGCACAGGCCTGCGAGCCTGTACCGGAACTGGCGGGCAGGCGTCGGACAAGCCTTAACAGCAGGCGACGGCTGTGATCGAAGGGCGGCAGGCCGTAGCCGATCCCAAGGAGACGATCGGTCCAGCGAAAACGGACATTCAGCAAACCGGCAATTCAGCCGCACGAGCTCCAGCGCGCGTTGGCCGCACGCGCAAGTTATGCGGCACGGGCGCGGATCAACTTAGCGAGGGCCTCGGCGCTAGTGATCGTCGGTTGGAGCAGCAAGTCCCTTACCGTGCGCCTGGTTCCGCTATCGATGATGGAGTCCCAAATCGCAACGCGAGCAAGCTTGACGCCAAGTACTTGGGGCAAAGGTCCTTCACGAAATCGTAGAAGGCCCTCTGCTTCCGGCGCGGTGCACCGGCGCCTTCCAAGATCTTTTGCGCGGACCCCACACCAAACTGGCGCTCACAGCTCCGGTTGTGACCACTTCCCGCCATAGGCACCTACGCGGAGGCAATCATTTTCGAACTCGGCGCAGTATCTTCGATAGGCGTCCAGAGGAAATACTGGCAGGTTCGCATATGCGGTCGCCCCTAACGTAATCGCGCGATACCGATTGAAGTGAAGATGTTCGTCGAGCTCCACGGCGATACCCTCGAACTCCAGATCCCACGAGCGGAGATTTAGTTCAGCACTCATCAGTACGCCGCCGAGCGACTTGTACACGCTATTAATAAGGTCCTCGTACCCAGTCCGCGCGACGTCCTGGAGTCGCGGAAACGGAAGTTTTTTGTGCTCCACGGCGCCTATGCCGCCAAGGAGTTCCTCGAACGTGCTTTGCATTTTTCCCATGGACGACTCCGAGACCGCACAACAGCGGCCAACATAGGTCGAGGAGCAGCTATTCAGCCCAGTATACGCGGACAAATCAAAGTGGCCGAACCCAGCGGCTCGAAGGGGGGCGGTCGTGGGCTGACAACTCAACGGCACACTTCGGTAGTCGACCCATTTGGGACATTGATGGAGCGTCTGCGTGACGCCGCTCAGTGTAAAAGCTGCCGCTCGTAGGCGGATAACGGTGAGCACCGCCCACTGCCTCGGCAACTATAAATGGTGTCCGTGCCAGCTAGTCGCCGACCGCCTCTTTAAAGTGCTGATCCTTGACACGTCGAAGCGCCGGTAGCTCTTTTTCGAAAGTGCCCAGCATCCTCCGAACGTTGTCGACGAGCCACGTGATCATTTCCGGCCAAGCCTCTCGACTTTGCCCATCAAACGGAGCGCCAATTTGGATCATGGACGCCTTGTTATCATCGTCCCGGCGCCACGAAAGAGGGATTCCAAAATCGCCGTCCAGCTGATCCCGCCTGGCGAACAGATAATCGAACAGAGCCTTGTTGAGGTCCCTTGACCTTGTATCGAGCCCGAATACAACTCGTGCTTCTTTCCTTGTAAAAAGCATGACAAATTGCACGCCACTCAGGCCAGATCCCGCGACCAAAAAATGATCCTTTCCCGGGGAAACATTCGCATAGCGTTGAATGCCAGCCTTGTGGAGCGCCTCGAGCACCTTATGCCAAAACTCGGTACGCACGAGGTGACTGTTCGCTTGCCCCCGTTCTGAGGACTGCTCTTCGACCTCCTTCTCGGCAATCCTGATCATGAGTTCTTCTGCTTCGGGTAGCGGAATGACCTGTTCGATGCTGAGGAAAATTTGGCCTCCGTCCGCGAAGGGGGTTGCGCGAAAGCACTTCACGAAGACTCGGTGTTTAAGCAGCCAAAGCACGGTAGATGTCACCTCCTTACGGAAGCTCGCAGCCACCAGGATTAGGCGCTGGTCGTTGCCGGGGTTGAGCACCACGTCGGCAAAGTTGTCCTGCCCAAGAAACCCGGCTATGAGCCCTTTCGCGTCC
The DNA here is from genome assembly GCF_054515855.1 of Cupriavidus sp. PET2-C1. Lineage (NCBI taxonomy): Bacteria > Pseudomonadati > Pseudomonadota > Betaproteobacteria > Burkholderiales > Burkholderiaceae > Cupriavidus > Cupriavidus sp. PET2-C1. Next base: position 25,162 of record NZ_CM137259.1, on the reverse strand, counting down.
TGTCCAGGGCTCGTTTTGTCCAGGTACTTCTGGAAGATTTCAGCAACTTGGGACTTCGACAGGGTCGAGCAGTACGACGCGTACTTCAGCGCTTGCCAAACCACGTCCTTCCCGGAGTCATCGAGCTTGTTTTCGATGATGACGAGGCTCCCCGCCTTGTCGAGCCCCAGAAGATCCAATCGCTCACGCGTATCGTCAAATCCGTCGAATTCCTTCTGGAGGATAAGCAACTCCTCACCAAGCGCATCTGGCTTGTTTGCGAGCCATTCCTGAAGATGCTTACGTTCCGTGAAGCCGAGTTCGGAAAATGTCATCTCCTTCAGCTTCATGATCCTGTTTGCTGCTTTATCGATTCTGAACATTGTGACTCTTGACCCGTCGTTGACAGACGGATAGCCCCGTCTTGCTGCATAGCTATCCCGAGAGGAAGCATATCAGGGAAACGACGGCTCCCTCTCTGAGTCTCCCAGTCTCTTTGGTAGTCAGCTTCTCAGGCCAATTCGTTCACGCCGTTCAAATTCCGGTGTCAGAAGAACAAAATATGACTCCACCATGTCTTCGTTGGTGGTCGATGTCGACAACGGCCAGCATCACTGCATCGGGCTCCATCCGAACAGAAATCGCCTGTCCAATATAGCGTTGACGCTCAAGCCATTGAGATGTCATCGCTGCTCAGAGGGAGGTAAGGACTGCCTCCAAATGGAATCGATAGATCTATTGGCTTAACTCGACGGCCAAGTTTTTTCTTCAGTCCCAACGTAGGATCAGGTCCGGATCCATTGCAACTACAGGAGTTGGCATACGGACACGCCCACATATGTCCTAGTTCAAAAAGAGTGCAACGTGGCGCCTGTATTCCATCAAACGGAAGTTAGTGACAGTCGCAAAACGACCCCCATGCACAGTTCACAACTATGTGCACATGCCATGAGATTGACGGTACCGGCTTGGATTCAGTGGGGATTCGGGCCGGCACCAGCTGCGCATAGTTACAGCGTCGGCAGGAATCGCATGAGTGGGTCTGGAGCCTAGATCCGGCATATGGGCAAGCGGGCCCTCGGCGAGCAAGTCGAAGTCGGTGAGTTAAGCTGATCGGGCGTTTTCGTGGTAGCCACCTGACGTGGAATCGCCGCTTCGATCCGAAACCGAAACTATATCGAGACCTACTCCGATCGAACTGGTCAGAAGCCGCGTCGCCGCTGAGTCAACCAAGTACCCGCGTGCGATCTGCGCGTAGGGGTCGCTGCAGAGATTTGCATGGCGCCCCCTATACGGCTATACGGCAAGTCGCTTGGGAATGACTGCTCTCAATCCCAGGCCGGCCAGTTTCTTCGGCGGGGAGCCCCGAAGGGCCGTCAGTTACAAGGTCGAGTTGTAGGCGCGCTCTCCATCCACTCTTGGTTGTAGCCTTGGCGAAGTTCCTTGAGCAGGGCGAGCGAGCGAACGATGTCGGGATGCGTCGACGTCGCGAGCGTGGCCTCGTACACCCCGATCTGGGCGTCGTATAGGTCGTAGCGCTTGCTCTGCCTGATGACCGAGATAAGCCAGCCCTCGTCTGGAAGGATCAGTTTGGCGAGGCGGGGAAGGGAGGCGGCTATGGACAGCCCTGCAGGGTCGAAGTCCACGAACGCATCGACCGGCTCCCCGCGAGATGCAAGTACCTTTGCCGCATCAGCAAGGCTGAAAGTCGGGTCGCCGCGGAAGATCGCCAGGGTGCTCCCGGGACCGTAATCGATCCATTCATAACGGTCCAAATCCCGGAACGTCTCCAAGTTCTCGACCAGAAGAATGCGGTCGCACTGGACACGTACAGCGTCCTCGGTCCTCAGGACCAGATAGCCGCCGTCTGGAGCCGTCAACGTGGTCCCATCTAGGAGGCATTCACCATGGGCTGTGTGCAGGGCCACCGAGTTGGAATGGGGCCGACGACCGAAGGCCTTCTCGGATACGCCAGCGTATTCCGAAGTTTCTGCACGGCGCATCTCACCTTCAGGCCGCGAGAGCGGGATGCCTCGATTTTCGAGGAGCTTCGCTGCTCTCTCCCAGTCGTCGGGCCCATAGTGTATCGATCGACCGGAAACACGCCCGACGCCGTAGGTCACGACCGTCGAGGAAAGTAGGCCGATCCTTCGCGTCGCGGGTCGCTCAGCGATCAGGCGTTGGAGAAAGGCGATTTCCTGGGCGCTGAGAATCATAGGAAGCCCTGCGCGAGGATATCGCTGGATACCTGGTTGGCGTACAACTGGTCAGCCGGCAACGCGTTGACAAAGGTTAGGTGAACGCCTTCGCTCTCCAACTGGATGGACGCATAGAGCAGCCAGTCCTCATCCCGCAGATCCATGCCGTCAGGGCGACGTCCCTTCCAGTCGCACAGTGAGATGGATTGCGAGGACTGATGAAGCGCCGCGATCAGGTCTCCCAGCATTGCGTCGTGGGGCTCGAGCGGCTCGAGGGGAGCGGTATCGTCTTCGTCGATAATCCCAAGAGGCGGATCAGCTTCCTGAACCGGGACCGGAACCGCACGCGGAGGCAGGCGCCGGAGCGCCTCCAGCAGCGCCGCGCGATCGCGGTCGCTGCACGTCCTGACGTCCAGGTTATTCACCAATGGGACCGGCTCCGCCACGAAGATATCGGGGGGTGCGCTGTCCGGGGAGACCTCGAACCCTGATGCGGTCTTGTTCTGGCGCAGATAGTGCGCAACGCGACTGAGCTTTCGCACCCGCTCCGACTGCAATTTGGCTCGAAAGAGCGAACGGTTGATCGCCGCCTGGACGTCCTTGATCTGAAGCGTCCATGTGAGGATGCGGCTGGTTAGCCGCTTGCGCACAATCGACCGCACGTCGAGCATCCCGATGTTCAGCGCTTGGGTTTCTACCTCGCCGAACAGGCTGCTCACTTGCTCCATCTCATTTAGTGACTCAGAGACCTCGTTTACATAGAACTTGTTCTGGCGAAGCTTCGCTTGAAAGTTCGAGACGTCGCCGTACTGTGTCGAGATGAGCGCGTGAAGCAATGACAGATTTCGCTCGATGGAGTAGGAGATATCGATTACCGTGTCGACCAGTTGGGCAATCAGCGACTCCCGGTCGCTGGCGTCGCCGTTCTCATGCCGAACGCGAATCTCACGCCAGACCGAACGTGCTTGCTGAATCCCGCCGGTCAGGCGGGTTAGCGTCTGGTACGCGCGATAGCTGACGAGGTAGTCGGCGATGAAATCGCGGAGCCGCGGGTTCAGACGGTACACACCTTCGTCCTGCGGCTTCAGCGCTTTCAGATTCGAGAGCGTGTCGATACGGCCGTTTCGGGCACGGTCTCCCAACTCCACCGAGGCTTCGAACGCTTCCGAGATCAGGTCATCATGCTGACTCAGCGCCCGGAGGAGTTTGGCGATCTGATCGAAGGACTCACGCATCACTCATCCCGCCCAGCGTTTGTTGCTCCTCGGCCACCTCGTCTTCGATCCGGTCGGCCTGGATGGCTTCATTTTCCGAGATGAATTCGATGATGGAGTAGAGGTGCTCGATCTTGCCGGTAATCTTGTAGATGTCGGCCTGGGGGTTGAAGAGGATGACGTAACCCTCTTCGCGCAACTGGTCCAGAACCTTGCGGAACTTCTCCCGGATGGATTGGCGCGGGTTGAACCCTTTGATCACATGGCTGAGGCCGTTAAGCTGACTCTCGAGCGACGCGCTCTCGATGATGAGCTCTTCCATCCGCGCCAGTCGAATGACATCGCCCGGGCTGAGGGCGATCTCGGTGGAGTTTGTCTGGCGGATGAGGTCAAGCAGCATGACTGCTGGTCCGTAGACATCCCGGAAGCGGCGAAGGTCTTCTTTCAGGCGGGTGACCGTCAGGGTCGTGATGTCCTTCGGCGCCGTGTAATAAGCACCGTCCTCCAGATTTGTGCGCGCAAGGCGGAAGTCCATGTGGTCCAGAACGTCTTCGACCTTCGCGAGCACTTCCGGGGCCGTGAGGTAGTTGTACTCGGTCTGGTACGCTACCGAGCAGATGAAGCGGCCGGAGAGGAGCGTTTTGAGAACGGCGGCGATCATTGTGCGTCTCCAGCAACGATGGCTATGATTTCTCCCGAAGTCACAAGGTCGTGCTTCGGTGCGGCGAATGTGCGGATCACGCCCATATCTTCCAGGCGATATCGCTGCGCGAACTTGCGATAGTGGCGAGGGTTCAGGTCCGGGGAGGCGGTGATGACGTCGATCCGGTTGTCTCGGAGCATGTCCATCAGCGCGATGAAGTTCGGCCCGTCAAACTTCCCCACCTCGTCAGTTACCCATGTGATGTAGACATCGTCTGTGCCTCGGATCATATTCAGCATCCCAAGCAAGAGCGTGATCAGGATGATGGAGGTCAGGCCGTTTGACGACACATTCTCCAGCTCGCTTTCGCGATGGAACGTCTTCTCGACCTCGTTCTCCAACACCTTTCCGCGAATACGGATGTGCTGCGATAGATCAACCTCGAGCCGGCCGCCGCTGGCGATGGTATTGGCGAACTCATGGAGTACGATCTCCGCGGCGTCGTCGGGAACTTGCCGCCGTTGGCCGGCGCGTCCCAGGGTGAAGTGGGTCTCGCTCGCGAACTTGCTGACCTGCTTCAAGCGCTCCATGAAGCCCAGGTCTGAGAAATCCGTGACCATCTCAATCTCCAGCCCACGAATGCGCTCGAACTGCTGAACCGACTGAAGGCCTTTCCCAAGGTTCTTGTTGAAGCGCTTGATCTCCGTCTCGAAGCTCAGAATCGCGCTATGGAACCGTTCGATCGTGTCCAGAATCACGCGTAGCGTGTTGTTCAGGTTCGCAACGATCTCGGCTGGGATGTTGCGATGGCACCGTACGAGGGCGCGTGCTTTCTCGATACGGTCGTTCGATACCTCCGCCACAGAGCGCTCGACAAACTCCTTGACGTTGTTCTCGCCGGCCGTCAACCGGTTGTAGATCGTGTTGTGAAGTTCGGTGATCCGGCGTGTCGTCGACGCGTACTTGCTTTGCGCGGCGCTGACATTGATCGCCAACTGTGCGGCGGTCATGCCGGGGTCGATGGAGACATCTACGTGCATTGGCGGCGGTAGCTCAGCCTCAAGCGCCTTCAGTTTGTTGATCTGGTCGGTCAGATCAGCGATTGCCTCATCGAATGCCTTCTGCTGCACGCGATAGGCTTCGATTGCGCGCTGAACAGCAAATTCATGACCTTTGATGGCGGCGTCGGCCTTCGAGAGCGCCGTATTGGTGTCGCAGGCCGCCTCCTCAAGTCGAATCAGCTCCGCTGGCCCATTGCTGGTGAGCCAGGCGCGCCACTGTTCGACCAGCACAGCCTTGTTTTCCAAGGTGCGCAGGATTCCATCGATCTCCCGGCGTCGAGCGTCCCATTTTTCGAACTTCTCTGGGTCGAGATTATGGGCGCGCAGCCGTTCGTTGCGGCGCGCAGTAAGCGCGGCGACCTGATTGGCGGCTTGCTTCTTGATCGCTTCACGGCGGGAATCGAAATCGGAGGCTTCGCTCTTCGCGGCGATTCCTGCGTTCCAAAGTTCGCTATCGAAGCGGCTTTCAATGCGCTGGAGTTCTTGTTTCGCGGAGGCGACATGCTCTGCCTGCGCTTGGTCCAGCGCCTTCAACTCTTTGGTGAGCCGGCTGATGGTCTCGGCGAGCCGGCCGCGTTCCGCCTTTTTCGCTTGCTCGAGGGCGTCACGGGCCTTCGCAAGGCTGAGTTCCTTCGTGGACTGGTTCTTTGCGAGAACCGACACCTGGCTTTGGGCCAGAAGGAACGCCTCATGCGCGCTCGTAATATTGGCCGAGGCGGCTTCGCGCCTGCTCTTTGTTTCGGTCAGGAGGACGTTAGCGGAGGCAAGACGTTGCCGGGCTTGCTCGATCTGTGTGCAGATCTCTTCCTCGTCCGCCCACGCCGGCATCGCCAGTTTTTCGACATCAAGGGACCACCCGAAGGCGGTTGTAGGATCGGAACTGCCCTCAAGCGTTGGACTCAGATCCGTACGCGCCAGATGTTGGGGGTCGATGACCTTCGCCAAGTTCTCCCAGTTCTCGGTCGGTTCACGCCGGATGGCCGCGAGGAGCGTTCCGTCTTCTGGCTTGAGGCTTCGTTCGAGGCGGGCAATTTCGGAACCGATGTCGGCAATTTGCTCCTGAACGGACGCCACCTCCTGATCGAGACGGGTAAAGCGCTCGCGGGCGGCCGCGCTTTCCTGGTTTCGCGCCACCTCGAGGCTACGGGCCCCAACCAGAGAGTCCTTGATTGCGTCGACCTGGTCCCGAAGTTCATTGACGAGCGCCCGGTCTTCCTCCGGCCCCTCAACACGGGCGGAGCCGATTCTCGCACCCTCAAGCGCAACGCGAGTCTCGATCGCCTTGCCTTGGTTGGCCGTAGCCTGTTCTGCATGACGTCCGCGGGCACCTTCAAGCGACGCGTTCTTCTGGCTATTCAGGCTCTCCAGTTGTGCCGCGCGCCGCTCGCGGTTCTCAGCAGCTTCGCGGTTGAGCGTCTCGAGGTCGGCTTCGCGGATAGCGTCGATTTCCTCGCGCGCGGCCCGGATCTCGTCGTCGATGATGGCGGCCTCGGCGGAATACACCTGGCGCTGCTGCAGGATGCCGGCCCGTTCGGCTTGCAACCCCTGTATGCTTTCCTGCTTTTTGGCCCAGCCAGCAACGTCTTCAGTATCGAAGCGCTTCTTCAGTGCAGCTTGATCGCTGTATGCCTGACCCGCGGCGCGGCGATTGGCCTGCGCTTGCTCGAGCGCGGTGTTCAGGGTTGTCTGGATATCCTGTTCGGATTCTTGCTGGAGCCGGCGTTGTTTCGCAGCGTTTTCTTGGCGGCCGGTGACGTCAACGAGCGCTTCCGTTTTGTTGTGCAACAGCGCGCTGACCTCCGCCGCAAGCAGGCGGATTTCGTCTTCCTCGCGATAACAGCGGTCGATAGTGGAGTCGAGTTCATCCACGGCCGAAGTAACTTTGCCCGCGTCCTCGCAAGCGCGGCGATTTTTGATCCAATCGGTGATCTCGGTTTTGGTCTGCTTGAGCAGCAGTTTGTTCCGTTCCGAGTCGGAGTTGGCGTTCGTCTCCTCGTTGACCATACCGACGGCGACCTGGATGAGGTCGGCGAAGCTCACGTGCTCCTTGACTACCGAACCAACGAGGCGGTCGAGGTTCGGCATTGCGCGCGGGGCGAAGGAGTATTCGCGGGCGATCTGGCGCAGCTTGTGCGCCTGCTTCGTGGTGGCATGCAGATTCAGAATGATCGATCGATACTCGGAGGCGTCGAGCTTCATCGAATAGACAACGCCAATATTGGTGGCCGCCGCCTTGGACCCTTCGTCGTCCAGAAACGTCCCGTGCTCGTCAACGAAGATTTCGCGTCGGAAGCCGGACTCGAAAAGCCGATACTCGAGGGCGTCAGGATTGTCCCGGCGGGCACGCAGAACGGCCAGGCGTAGATCGTGCGCTTCGGACGGGCCGCGCTGGTACTCGAAAACGATCGCGCTTTCCGGCGTGGGCAGCGTAAATCGGGGCATCGATTTCTGGCCATGTCCGATCTGAATGATCTGACTCGGTAGGTGCCCGTAAAAGAGGGGCGTGAGACGGAGAGTCGTGGTCTTGCCAACGCCATTAGGCCCAACCACAGCGGCGCCTTCGCGCGGGTCGATTTCGGTGATTCGGCGCGAGGGGCGCTGCTTGTTCGTCCCCACGTTGACGAGGAACATTTTCCGGATTCGATGCACGGGCCTTCCTTCGTTATTAGTTTCGAGCGTTGCGCAGGGCCATAGCGGTCGCGTGAGACGGTGAATCGGCCGCCTTTACACAGGCGGGTAGTTTGCCAGATTGCCGACCTCGTGCAAGAAATCAGGGGAGGGGCCTTGCTGCAGATGGCGAAACTGGTTTCGAGACTCGCCATGGGCTACCGACGAAGGTCTTCCTTTGTGGACCGACTCTTCCGAGGTATCTGTTGATCGCTCCCTACTCAAGAAGGGAGCCACTCAGATCAGTCACTAATCCCCCGCCCGAATGTTGCATAGGACGATTCCTATCGACATACTATTGAACAAGAAAAGGTGCATGCGTACGCGTGCCAAAAAAATCGGGAAAAAAGGGGAAAGACGTTGAGCATTCCAACGGTTGAAAGGTCGGCCATCACCTTGGCGATGAAGGCGTTCGATCGGAAGCTCCGATCGACCAAAGATTGGAAGGGATGGGATAGTAAGAAGTCGCAGCTGTATGCGATCTCTGAGGATGGGACGCTATATCCGCCGAAGCAGATAATTTCCATGGCAACCGGCCTCTCGGTCAGGGGCTTTTCCGGTGGCCAATCTACAAATTCCTATCTTGAGGAACGGGGATTCAGGATTGTACGGCTCCCGAACGAACGTCAGGCGGCGGAGTACAGAGAGCCACCGAGCTTCTCACTCGGGAAAATTTACGATAGACGAGCCGACATACATCTACCCTTCGGCGGCAGCTGGCAGAGTGGCATAGCGCCGTCGGGCACGGCCCATGCCATCTTCATCTTTACGGGTGATAGCGGAGAGCAGTATGGCTACGTGGACGGCCGAGATGAGCTTGGCGTCTTCTCTTACACAGGCGAGGGGCAAGTGGGCGATATGACGTTCACCCGTGGCAATCTGGCCATCCGCGATCACGCGGAGAATGGGCGAGCGCTGCATTTGTTCAAGTCGCTCGGCAAGGGCAAGGGTCAGGAATACCTTGGCGAGCATGCTTATGCCGGGCACTCGATTCGTCGAGCGCCCGATAAGAATGGCGATCGGCGCGACGTGATCGTATTCCAGCTTGTCCCTGTGGCATTGCTGGACGACGAGAACGGCCCATCATTCGACAAAGAATCTCGTACGGCACCGGCATCTAGTTTGGAAGAGGCACGGAAGCGAGCCATGGAGGCGTTTCACGGGTCACAAGGGGAAACGGGTAAGACCGCACTGAGGACGCTCTATCAGCGTAGCAAGCAAGTGAAGGACTATGTGTTTCTACGTGCGCAGGGAAAGTGTGAGTCGTGCCTCCAGCCGGCAGCATTTCTGCGGAAGGATGGGTCTCCGTACTTGGAGCCGCATCACACTACGCGGGTTTCGGACGGCGGCCTTGACCATCCACGGCATGTGGCGGCGATTTGCCCAACTTGCCATCGGCATATTCATCATGGGCTTGGAGGGCTTCAGAAGAACTTGGAGTTGATCGAGGCAATTGCAGCCAAGGAGGGCGAGCTAAAGCTGGACTAGAGCCAAGGTGACACGCCACCGCAAGTGCTCCATGCCATTACCAGGCTAGCCAGTACAATCCTGCAACGAATTCATCTAAGGGTAGGCCATGGCAGCAAACTTCAACGAGATCGCGTCATTCATCTGGGCTGTAGCCGATCTCCTCCGGGGGGACTACAAGCAGTCCAAGTATGGCAAGGTCATTCTGCCGTTCACCTTGCTGCGACGCATGGACTGTGTGCTGGAAGCCACCAAGCCAGCAGTGCTGAAGGAATTCGAGGCCAAGAAGAGCATGGGCATCGAACTGTCCCCGTTCCTGACCAAAGAAAAATGGCCCAGCAGACATTCTTCAACACCTCACCCTTTAACTTCGAGCGGCTGCAGGGCGATCCATCCCACATCAAGGCCAACTTGAGGGCCTATGTCAACGCCTTCTCTGAGAACGCCAGGGACATCTTCGAGCGCTACGATTTCCTGAAGCAGTTGGACAAGTTGGATGACCGCAACCTGTTGGGTATTCCCCCCGTAAAGTAAGGGTCACGAGAAGTAGAATTTTCTAGCAGCGGCACCTTAGGAAATTTTGCGTGAAGACCTCTCGATTTACGGACAGCCAAATCATCGCCATCTTGAAGCAGGCCGAGGCCGGTACGCCGGTTCCGGAGCTATGCCGGGAGCACAGCATGAGCAGCGCCAGCTTTTACAAATGGCGGGCCAAGTATGGCGGCATTGATGACGCGAATGAAGGAACTGGAAGCCGAGAACGCTCGCCTCAAGAAGATGTATGCCGAGGAACGTCTGAAGGAGATGTTCTGAAGGTAGCCATCGAAAAAAAGTGGTAAGGCCATCTCACCGGCGTGAGATGGCTATGCGTGCAGTGCGAGAACGCGCTTTGACGGTCAAGACCGCATGCGCAGCCTTCAGCGTGAGCGAGACGTGCTATCGGTATCAGGCCAAAAGCTCGGCGGAGAACGAGGTCATCGCTGAGCATCACCACTTCAAGACGATCCAGCTCCCAATCGAATGAAGAGAAAGACTCGGAGGCCTCCCCGTCACCCCACAGCTTGCGCGCGATGTACTCGGTTCGTCAATGTTCAAACGCAAGGAAAGATCCGGCGTATGGCGCATCTTCTGACTTCTTCTTGCCCATCCATTCTCCCGACAAATAGAGCTAGACCTCTTCTGGGTCCATCGCCCGTACCTTCAACTCATCTTGCAGCACCAAATGGCGAAGCCCATTTGCAATGAGATAGCAACGAACTGCGGCAGCGAATTCGCCTGACGGAGAGGACATCGCCAACAACTCCGCCTCGGCCTCCTTTAAGTTGGTGAGGTCATTCGCTGACCTCTCGCCCTTGCGAATTTTTGCCACGGCCTTGTAGCGCCCAATGGCTCTTCTTGCCCGAAGCATCACTCGCCTGCGCTGGTCTCTCAACATGGACTGTCTCAACCCAAGGCAGTCAATGGCCATGCTCACAGCTGCCTGAGTATCAGGCTCTAGGTCTGGGTCTGGTACCACGTTGCCGTCTTCATTGAACCACAACTTGGCCGGGTCTTCAGGGTCAGTTGGGTCCAACAGGATGGGGGTTTCACCGCCAAGGGCCTTGTTATCAAGAGTTGCTTTCCGCGTCGGATCAACCAGCGGGAACCAATCCCCCTTACCGACAGATTCCTCCGAGTACTCTTTGTTGACCGTGTTGCACAACATGCCTGCCAAGCGAAAGTTGTCCAGATCAAAGGCCAACCACGAATACCCTTCGGCATAGGTTTTGGCTGCCTGCTTGGCACGACCATGAGGTCGGAAATGATCAACCTGGTACCGCGAGACGCTTTCTCTGGCCTCGGAGTACCAGCATTTTTTGCTCGACATGCCGGACAGGTAATCACGCACCGCCGTCCAAGCCTTCGAGTTACCCTCAATGTGTGCCTTTCGGGCTTTCGGATCCTGGATGGCATCGAGCTCATCTGCCGCTTTTTTTAGTGCTTCCTTGATCTCATCCGGCACCTGAGACCAGTCGCGATGGATGTAGATCATTTCTTCTGCAAGAGTTGTTCAATGACGGCCTTCGTTGCCTCGTCGCGCTGCCTCAACTGCTGAGGTGTACGTGGTTCGTCATCAGCCAGTTCGATGTCGTCTAGCTTGCGCAGGAACTGCCCGTAAAGGGTGTCTCGCTCTTCGTACATGAAACCAAGCTCACGAAGCTGGTCGTTGATCGCGTCCAGCGCCTTGGCCTGCGCCTTGTCAAGCTTCGCCAGGCGCGCGAGTTTGTTCCGAGCATCGATCAACTCTTGGGTCGGCTGATCGAGCGTTGAAGGCATGCCGAAGATGTCCGTCAGGACCCCACCGATGCCTAGCCCTCTCGGATCAACAAACGGTGGTTCAACCACTACAGCACCGGAAGACTCATCGCTGTACATGACGCGAACTTCATTGCGGGTGAGCCCCCCAATCGTGAGCGGGTTATGCGAGGTCAACACGATGTGGCACTTGTCTTGGTCCGCCGCGATGCCCGTCCACTCTTGGATCAGATGCAGATAGCTGTGTTGCCAATGCGGGTTCAGATGTGTATCCGGCTCATCCAGCAGGAATAGCGCCCGCTTGCCCCGTGATACGCGAATCAAGCCCAAGACCATCAACAGCTGCCGCTCGCCATCCGAAAGATCAGCAAAGCCGACATCGCCGGTCGAATCGTTGTTTCGTGTGACCCACACCAGGACTTCCCGAATCAGGTCTGAGATGTCCATCGCCTCCAGGGCAAAGAACATTTCCCGTTCGTTGGCGAATTCTTGCGCAAGCTCCTTCAAACGGGCCAGCGACGGCAGAAAGGTCGCGTACTGAGGCTCTACTTGCTTTTTGTCGCGGTAGTCGTCGATCGCATTGCCTTCCAGTGCGAGCGGGTGAAGCGCCACATCCTTCAACTTGCGTGCGGTCTGCCCAGCCGGTCCGCCAGCCCCCCACAGGTCTTCCGCACGAGCCCTTTTCCCCTTTGCGTACCAAGGCTCACGCAAAAGTCCGAGTAGGGAATGAAAGCCCGTGATGCCCAGCTTGCTTGAAAGCTCTTGCATCACCTTCGCGTCAGGGAATGCAAACAGGGCCATCAGCGCCAGAACACCATGGATGGGGCGACAGTAAAACAAGCGGCGTTCTGCTTGTGCCTGGGCCACCTTCTTGGGGTCGTCTTCAAGCTTTACCGCATCGTAGTAACGGCGTTGGTGGCTATCAAACAAGGCCTCAAGGCGACGGCTACCACCGGAGTAGTAGCCAAAAACGAGATCAGGGAACCATTCCTGTTTGCGCTTTTCGAAGTCAGTGCGCTTGACTTCTTTGCCGTTGACCTGGATTGTCGGCTCACCGGGCACGTTGCTCAAGGTCACACGAGGTGGCTCTGACACGGAGCGCCCGGGAGGTTGGATGCGGTAATCGATCCGGTACTGAAATCGGGGCTCACTGCGACGCAAGTCAACCCAACGAAAGATCTGGGTGATCGCTTCGATGAGGTTGGACTTGCCTGCTCCGTTTTGGCCGATGATCACCGTGGTGAGCTGGCTTTCATCAAAGTCCACCGCCAGTTGCTTTAAGTTCTTGAAGCTATCGATGTAGACCTTATCCAGTCGCATGGCCTGGCTCCAGCGTGGTCTGGTTGTCTTTCACATGGCCTTCGGCTATTTCCCAAGCCAGTTGCTTGTAGAAGTCAGCCACAGGCAGTTCCGCTTCGTTGAACAAGGCCTGGGCGGTGATGGGTACACCCAGGCGTCGCAAGTGGCCAGCCAGATAGGGCTGACCTTTCACGTCTTCGTCTTGTCGGCTTTTGGTCATAGAAGCGGCGTCTACAGGTGCTCTTGAGGTTCTGGTTTTACTAGGTCGACGCGGCATTTTCTCCGTGCTGGATTCGATGCGCTGACTGGCTAGGCGGGCCAGCAATGCACTGGCGGGCTCATCGTTTGAATCCTGTTCCACCAACTCACCGCGGAAGGCTTTGGCCAGCACCTGGGAAGCCAGCCGCTGGGCGTGGGCACGCATGGCGGTGTAGCGGGCTTCGATGCGGTCTGCCGCCCCTATCAGCAGCTCGGCTTGACGAATGATTCTGTCTTGTGTTTTCAGATCAGGAATCAAAATCGGCGCGGACATCACCGTTTGCTGATTGATCTTTGGCATGTTCCCCGCAGTGCCCGTTGCGCTTTCTCTGAAGTACTGGCGAGTAGATTCTGTGCTGAGCGCGTACAGCAGGAACTTTCCACGCACATGCGCCTTCGGCCTGCACTTCATCATGAGGTCGGGGTAGATGAAGGTCTTTGATGGCCCTTCGAAAATCGCGCTGACGCCAACGTAATCGAGCGAGTTCGCCCGCTGAATCAGAATATCTCCAGACTCCAGCCAAAGGTGAGATTCTTCGGGAATGTGCTCATCAATGTACTTGGTGTGCTGAGACAGGAAGCGTCCCGTTGTCGTAGCGGACAACGTCAGAGACTTGACCGGTGTTTCGTAGGAAACAGACTTGGGTGAATACCCGTTTCTCGGCTTCCCCTCCAGCACCTCGCCAACCGTGGCTGCTTGCCAAACATCTGCGCCGTCACCACCGTCGTCTTCAATCGAAAACTCCTTTGTCTGGGTTGCATTCAACACCGCCTGCCGAAACCGCTTGAGGATGCCTGGAATGGCATCGAGGTGGTTGTTACAGGCGTTGACGCGGGCAAGCAAGGTGTCGAGTTGATCGGCAATACGGGTTTGCTCTGCACGTGGCGCCAAGACAAATGGTGCGGCGCGTCCTGCCTCAGTCCCTAAGCGTGGCATGTTCATGCCATGGCTTTCAGCCTTGACATAATTCAAAAACGCTGGATGCTTCAACCAGTAGAACAGATAGCGCGCATCCAAATGTTCTCCAGCCCGGAGCGGGATGATCTCCGTGGTGCAGTAGCCTGACTGGTCTGCGATGAGCACCTTGTTCAGGTACGGCCGTAATTTGCCATAGAGCACATCACGGGCTTCGAACCGATTCTTGGTGCTCTTTGATTGCCGTTCAGCAAAGGTCAGACGGCTCAATAAGCGAGAACTGTCTTTCTCAATGTCTTCAAGTTCCAGCACCCAATCTGTGCCCTCCATCTCTTGGGGCTCAGCCTTTTTTGTGCGCCCGTAGTCCACCACTGAGCCCAGGGTCGTCATCGTCCATGTTGACGGCAGCAGCTGGGATAGATCGTCCTCACTCATCCGCGTACCCCGTCAATAGCAGCCACGTCTCGCCAGCCGCTCATATAGAAGCCCCCTCCGATGCAGCGACTTGCTCGGTGTCATCCAGCAGCAGCTCGTCCAAATCCGCTTCGGGGTCTTCACCCAGAGCCTCCACCAGGGCACGCAGCTCTTTGAGAGCGGCATTCATCTCTCGCATCGCCAGGCGGGCCAACATCGCGGGTTCTTCACGTTGTTGCTGGGCGGTGTCAGCGCTGTCGTCTTTCAGCCAGGCCAGGTCCAGGTTGTCGCCGCGCTCCGCAATTTGCTGGCGAGTAAACTTGCGCCAGCGGCCTGTTTCGCCCGTGTCCACGCGTTGAGCCAAGGCCTCAGGGCCACCTTTAGGGTCTGCGCCAAACAAGTCTTCAAACTTGTCGCGAGGCACGTCGGCTGGAGCATCAGCTGGGGTGCGGAAGTAATCACGCGCGAAGGGGGTGCGCTTGCCGAACTGCGGCATGTTGGCGCGCATGTCGTACACCCACACCCCTTTGGTGTTGCCCTTGTCGGTCTTCTCGCCTTTGGTGAAGAACAGCACGTTGGTCTTCACACCCTGAGCGTAGAAGATGCCGGTGGGCAAGCGCAGGATGGTGTGCAGGTTGCACTTGTCCATCAGGTCGCGGCGAATGCTGGTGCCCACATTGCTTTCAAACAGCACGTTGTCGGGTAGCACCACGGCCGCACGGCCACCGGGGGCCAGGTTGCGGTAGATGTGCTGCAAGAAGGCGAACTGCTTGTTGCTGGTCTCGTAGGTCAGGTCTTTGCGGGTTGGCAGGCCACCGCCCTTCTTGGTGCCAAACGGTGGGTTGGACAAGATCAAGGTGGCGGGCGGAAGGCGTGTGCCTTCTTCACCCAAGGTGTCGCCATATTCCACGCCGCCTTCAATGCCGTGCAGCAGCATGTTCATCAAGGCCAGGCGGTGCGTGTCTTGCACCAGCTCCATGCAGAAGAAGGTGCCGTGCCGGTAGCGGCGCTGAGCTTCGTCACTCAGGCTGTCGAAATCGTTGTGCTGACGCAGGTAATTGTTAGCTGCGATGGGAAAGCCGCACGTACCAGCCGCAGGGTCTTGAATCACATCGCTCAGTTGCGGCTGCATCACGGCCACGATGCTGTCGATCAAATGGCGAGGGGTGAAGTATTGGCCCGCACCGCTCTTCTTCTCGGTGGCGTTGCGCTCCAGCAGGTCTTCGTACAGGTCACCCAGGTCGTCGCGCTGCACGCTGTACCAATCGAGCGCGTCGATGTCTTTCACCAACTTGCTGAGGGTGGCAGGTTTGGTGATGAAGGTGTTAGCGTTGGCATAAATATGCTGCACGGCGCCCCGGCCATGCAGGCCATAGCTCAGCAGCATCTCTTTGTAGAGGTCTAGCCGCTCTGGGGCCGAGGCCTTGAGTAGATCATCCCAGCGAGTACCTGGCTCCTCTTTGGCCTCTTCGCCCTTTTTGGGGCGAGGCAGGATTGTGAGGCGAGACTCCTGACCGGTCTCTTTCATCATCTTCAGAAAGAGCAGGTAGGTCAGTTCGCTCAGGTATTGGTGGTAAGTGACACCGTCGTCACGCAGCACATGGCACAGCGACCAGAGCTTGGCGCCGATGTCATGAGCAACTTGAGGGGTTTTGGCCATGAATGAGTACTAGTGCATCAAGCACTTTGGGCAGGTGGCGCCCAGAGTGCATCGTTGAAAGCGTCCAGCACCGGTTGGAGCTGGCCATTGAAAAGTTTGTCGAGGCGATTGAACCCGCCGCCTTCGCGCCGGAAGAGCAGGTCAGGGTCGTCCAACGCCTCGCGGTCAACCAACAGGTTGGCCTTGGTCTGTGCGGCAATGCGCTTGAGCCAGCTGCGCTGGGGCTCCGTCCAAGGCTTGCCACCGGGTGGGTTGGCCAGCAGCGCTTGCAGCGCGTGGTCCACCCGCTCGCTGTAGGGCAGCAAGGCATCGCCCAGCGCGGCCTGGCGAATGTAGCCGACGATGCGGGCGGCAATGTCTTGGTTGCTCATCTCTCGCCAGGCGGTGGCCAGGCGGGCCTCGCTGAAGCCGGCTTGGTCCAAGGCCAAGATCAGCTCTTTGAGCTGTTTGCGCGTCAGGTCACGTGGCTTGGTCAGCACGGCCATCAGCGCGGGCAGCTCATTGCTGTGGCTGCTGATGAACTTCTTGAATTCATCCAGGTAGTCTTCGGGCCTCTTGGCGTTACCGTAGCCACGGTCTGCCCGCAGGAATGCATCTGGGTGCTCCGACACGTACATGGGCTGGCTTTGGCCTGCGGCCTTGCGGTCGAGGATCTCGCCCAGGTCGGGGTTCTGGGTGAACCATGCGGCCACCTCCGGCAGGCTGAGCGTCTTGAGCTTCTTGATGAAGGCGTCGGGCGTCATGCCAGCCTTGGTCTCGAAGTCTTGGGCGTCTTTGCCCTTGAGGTGCCGCTTCTTGACCTGTAGCTTGGCCAGGAACTGCTCACGAAGCAGCTCACGGGCTTCGTCTGATTGAACCTCGGTGAATTCACGCTCCAGCTGTTTGAACGAGATCTTCGGGTTCACCACCACGGGCTTCATGTCGGTCATGTTGCCAATGGCTTCGAAGATTTTCACGGCGTCGAACACCCGGAAGGAGTCTTTGGCTTCGCCATCGAACTCGCACAAGCGGGTGGCGCGACCCAGCATCTGGTCAAACAAGATGCGGCTGTTGACCTGCCGCAGGAAGACCAGGTTGCATATTTCCGGCACGTCCACACCAGTGGTCAGCAGGTCTACGGTGACAGCCACATTGGGCAAGCGCTCGTTCTTGTATCGACGAATGAGCTCCAGCGGCTTGTCGGCATTGCCGGTGATCTTGATGACGGCGTCGTCTTCCACCTCGCCGTAGCGGTCTTCCAAGGCCTTCTTGAGTACATCGACGACCAGGTCTGCGTGGTCGCTGCTCACACAGAATATCAAGGTCTTGCGCCGACCGCTGGGGTCGATCTCTTGGGCCAGGTAGCCGCAAACGGCCTCGTTGAACGGGCGTGTGATGACTTTGCGATTGAAGTCATCAACTTTCAGTTTGATCTCGTCTGGGGCCTTGAACAGGTCGATCTGATTGCGCTGAGCGTCGTAGATCTTGACCTCTTCGCCCACCTTCCAGGTCATGCCGTTTTCAGACAGCTCGGTGCGGATCTGGATGGGGGGCTCGTAATCCACCAGGAAGCCATCGACCACGGCTTCTCGGTAGCTGTAGCTGTACACCGGCGGGCCGAAGATCTCGGTGGTGTGCAGCGCGGGCGTCGCGGTCAAGCCGATCTTGACGGCGTCAAAGTAGTCCAGCACACGGCGGTACTTGGAGATGTAGTCATCAAACCCACGGAAGCTGAGTTCCGTGTCGGACATCTCTCGGTCAAGCGTGTAGCCACGGTGGCATTCGTCGATGACGATGCAGTCGTACTGGTCAACCGTGGGTGGTGCCACGCCTTCTGCCGGAAACAAGACCCGGCGCATCATGCCTTGCACCGTTGCGATGTGCACGGCTGTGTCCGCATCAGGCGTTTGGTGCTCCAGCTCCTTGATTCCGAATGCATCTGCGAAGGTTTGCAGACGCTCCATGCGGGTGTCTTTGAAGGAGTTGGCTGCCTGCTCTCCCAGCGCTGAGCGGTCCACCAGGAACAGGATGCGGCGGAATCGTTGCGACTTCAGCAGCCGGTAGATGAGCGCAATACAGGTCTTGGTTTTGCCCGTACCCGTGGCCATGGCCAACAAGATCTCGCGCTGGCCTTCAGCGATGCTGCTTTCGGTCGCCCTGATGGCAGCCTGCTGGTAGTAGCGCAGCGGGAAGCCGTAGTTGAACGGCGTGTTGTCGAGTTCAGCGTGGGCCTTGCTCTCGTCTTGGCGCAACAGGGCCTGAAGGCCTTCTGGGGAATACCAACCATCCAAAGCGGCGCTGCGGTTCTTGGGATCCCGCAGGTCGCAGAACCAAATGCCGCTTTTGGTAGCAAGCTGCCGCAGGTAAGGCCTGCCATTTGTGGCGAACACAAATGGGATTCGGAAATCAGACTGCGCCCCCCAGTTTTGAGCGTGGAGCTGCGTTTCAGCGCTGGGCGAAAAGGTGCGGCTGTATCGCTTGCTTTGTTGAAGGTCTGCGGAGACGTCTTTGCTTTGGCGTTTGGCCTCCACCACTGCAATGGGGACCAAGCCACGGAACAACACGTAGTCGGCGGAATAGCCCTCGCACGGCCATTCGGCGATGGCCATGTTGCGCCCTTTCTCTGGGCGAGCACCTTTGCTGTATTTCAAGACTTCGGTGTCAGCTTCCCAGCCTGCCTGACGCAGCTGCGCGTCGATCATCCGGCGAGTCTCGGCTTCGTCCAGCTCAACGAGGGTGGCGGCCTTGTTGGCGGAGACGACCAGCTGCATCAGGTTGTCTGCTGGGGCGGCCTTGGCTTGTGCCTGGAGCTCGGCCAGTTGGGCGGCGAGTTTGGCTTTGGCCTGATCCGACTCGGTCGCGATTTGCTCCCAAACTGAGCGCTCTTCACCCAGGGCTGTTAGCTGCGTCTGAGCAGCATGCAATGCCGTCGCGGCTTGCTCATGCTTGCTCTGATAGTCAGACACCGCCTGACGCAGCTTGGCTAGCTCTTGCTCCAGCTCCTTGGATTCATCCTGTGGTGGCGCTGGCGGGACAAATGGCCCCGACTTGAAGTCAGGCTGCTTGAAGGTTCTGTGGAACCACAGGCTCAGCTGCCAAGCTAGCTTCAATGTAGTAAGTGCCTTGGCGTGATCGCCTGCCAGCGCGTGGTTTGCAGCGTTGCCGGTGATCCGGATCTGGTCAAAGACCTGCTTGATCTCTCGCGGAACCAGGTTCTCGGACTGCAGACGGCGAATGAGCTCGTACTGGCTTTCCTCCTGAGAGCCATATAGCCCGCCACGGGCCGCCAGGTTCTGCGCTAGCAACTCTGCAAACTGCCTCTGTTTGAGGAGGCTGGTATTTGGATCTTCGGCGAAATAGCGCTCGGCCAAGGCGCCAAGGCGCCACAGCTGAGGCTCGTATGCCCTCAGCATGTCGAAGTTGGAGCGGATGTTCTGCTGCATGCCTACCCTCATTCTTCATAACTTAAGCGCGACTTTGGCCTCCTGCGTCTCTCTGTCACGCCGCTAACCGTGCCCTGAAATGTGCTCCGAGTTGGCGTTCACGGCCGTAAGCCAACACAGCGAACTCGATCATCGATAGCAGTGCGTTTTTCAGCCCATCACGAAATGCATATTGACTATTAAAAAACGCCCGGCATGCCGGGCGTTTCTTCCTAATGTCTGCCGGATATTTTCGCTATTTACGTCAAGACATTTTCGCTAACTTGTCAGGATTTTCACTTCTCGTGTCATCCGACAAGCCAGCTCAAACATCAATATTCCGAGCCACCAAAGCATTGCTCTCAATGAAGTTCCGCCGAGGCTCAACCTCATCCCCCATCAGCGTAGTAAAGATCTGATCCGCCGCAATAGCATCCTCAATCTGCACCTTCAGCAGTCGGCGTTGGGTGACATCCAAAGTAGTCTCAAAAAGCTGCTCAGGATTCATCTCCCCCAGCCCCTTATAGCGCTGACGAGAAACCCCACGCTCCGCCTCAGACAACAACCACTGCATAGCAGCGTGGAAGTCATTCACCGTCTGATCCCGCAGCTTTTCACCCTCGCCACGGCGCACCTTGGTGCCTTCCGCAATCAGGCCCTGGAAGGTCTTGGCAGCCAGCGACAGCGCAGCGTAATCCGCGCCGTGCACAAAATCTGCGTCCAGGTGAGACAACCGCACATTGCCGTGATGCCGGCGGGCGATCATCAGGCGGTGCTTGTCCGTCTTCTCATCAAACTGCGCATAGACATCTGCCGTGCCGTCGTCATTCACGGCGGCGCCCAGCAGGGTCTTGGCGTGCATTTCCGACAGCTTGGCCTTCAGCGCGGTGGCTGAGGCTTCAGCGGCGGCTGCGCTGTCCAGGTCCAGCTCGATGCCGTCGGCAATGGCGCGCAGGGCGTCGCTGTCCACGATGCGGGCCAGGCGGCCGATCACGGCTTCGGCCAGTTGGTACTGGCGGGCCAGCTCAGTCAGGGCGTCGCCGGCGACTTCGCTGCCGTCGGGGTTGACCAGGGCGGCCTTTTCCATGGCCAGGCGCAGCAGGTAGGCGTTGAGCTCGTTGTCGTCCTTGATATAGCGCTCTTCCTTGCCGTGCTTGATCTTGTACAGCGGCGGTTGAGCGATATACACGTGGCCGCGCTCGATGATGTCGGGCATCTGGCGGTAGAAGAACGTGAGCAGCAGCGTGCGGATGTGGGAGCCGTCCACGTCCGCGTCGGTCATGATGATGATGCGGTGGTAGCGCAGCTTGTCGAGGTTGTAGTCGTCCTTGCCGATGCCGGTGCCCAGCGCCGTAATCAGCGTGAGCACCTCCTGGCTGGAGAGCATCTTGTCGAAGCGCGCGCGTTCCACGTTCAGGATCTTGCCCTTGAGCGGCAGGATGGCCTGGAACTTACGGTCGCGGCCTTGCTTGGCGGAGCCGCCTGCGGAGTCACCCTCCACCAGGAAGAGTTCGGACTGGGCGGGATCTTTCTCTTGGCAGTCGGCGAGCTTGCCGGGCAGGCCCATGCCGTCGAGCACGCCTTTGCGGCGGGTCATTTCGCGGGCCTTGCGGGCGGCTTCGCGGGCGCGGGCGGCGTCGACGATCTTGCCGCAGATGATCTTGGCGTCTACCGGGGTTTCGAGCAGGAAATCACCCAAGGCCTTGGCGACGAGTTCTTCCACGGGCAGGCGCACTTCGGAGGAGACGAGCTTGTCCTTGGTCTGCGAGCTGAACTTGGGCTCGGGCACCTTGACGGAGAGCACGCAGGCCAGGCCTTCGCGCATGTCGTCGCCGGTGGTTTCTACCTTGGCCTTTTTGGCGATCTCGTTTTCTTCGATGTACTTGTTCATCACGCGCGTCATGGCGGCGCGCAACCCGGTGAGGTGGGTGCCGCCGTCACGCTGCGGGATGTTGTTGGTGAAGCAGAGTACTTGTTCGTTGTAGCCGTCGTTCCACTGCATGGACACTTCTACGGCGATACCGTCTTTTTCGGTGTTGGCGTAGAAGATGTTGGGGTGCAGGGTGCTCTTGCCGCGGTTGATGTATTCAACGAAGCCTTTGACGCCGCCGGAGAAGGCGAAGTCTTCTTCCTTGCCGGTGCGTTGGTCGGCCAGGCGGATGTGCACGCCGTTGTTCAGGAACGAGAGCTCGCGGATGCGCTTGGCCAGGATCTCGTAGTGGAACTCGACGTTGGTGAAGATTTCTTCGTCGGCGAGGAAGTGGACTTCGGTGCCGCGCTTGTCGGTGGGGCCGAGGATCTTCATCGGCGAGACTTCCACGGGCACGCCGTCGGGGCCGGGCACGGTTTCCACGACGCGGTTCTGCACGGCGCCTTGGGCGAACTCGAGCAGGTGGGCCTGGCCGTCGCGGCGCACGGTCAGGCGCAGCCACTTGGAGAGGGCGTTGACGCAGGACACGCCCACGCCGTGCAAACCGCCGGAGACCTTGTAGCTGTTCTGGTTGAACTTGCCGCCGGCGTGCAGCTCGGTCATGGCGATTTCTGCCGCGCTGCGCTTGGGTTCGTGCTTGTCGTCGAACTTGACGAGCGGGGGAATGCCGCGGCCGTTGTCGGTGATGGAGATCGAGTTGTCGCTGTGGATGGTGACGGTGATTTCCGAGCACCAGCCGGCCAGGGCTTCGTCGATGGAGTTGTCCAGTACTTCAAATACGAGGTGGTGCAGGCCGGTGCCGTCGGACGTGTCGCCGATGTACATGCCCGGACGCTTGCGCACCGCCTCCAGGCCTTCCAGGATCTGGATCGAGCCTGCGCCGTAGCTGTCTTGCTGTTGCGGTTGCGATTGCGGTTGTTGCTCTTCGGTCATGTTCTCTTACTCACGGCGAATGCGGCGATCTCTCGTCACGCCCGGATGGGCGTGCCCGGATCGGGCCGCATAGCGGGTTACATAAAAACGGCAAAAGGGGCGGATCTCGACGATCCGGCCCCTGGTGCGGCGGGTCTTGCGCGGGCCCCTTGGGGCGCTTGCGCAAGCCGTGGTGTGCCGTTAGATGTTCCGGTCTTGCGTATCTTTGTAGTCCTGTTACCGGCTCATCAAATGCGCATCGGCATGACGACGTACTTGAAGTTGTCGTCTTCCGGCACGGTGATCAGCGCGCTCGAATTGGAGTCGCCGAGGCTGACCTGGACTTGCTCGCTCTTGAGGTTGGCGAGCACGTCCAGCAGGTAGGTCACGTTAAAACCGATATCGAGGGCGTCCCCCGAATAATCAAGTTCGAGCTCTTCCTGTGCCTCTTCCTGGTCGGCGTTGGTGGAGCTGATCTTGAGTACGTGTGTATCCAGGATGCAGCGCACGCCCTTGAACTTGTCGGTGGTCAGGATGGCGGTGCGTTGCAAGGCTTGCTGCAGCTTGACGCGGTCGATCGCGAAGGCGTTCTTGTAGCCCTTGGGGATCACGCGCTGGAAGTCCGGGAACTTGCCTTCGACCAGCTTGGAGATCAGTTCGATGTTGGCGAAGGTGAACTTGACCTGGTTGGCGGCCAGTTGCACTTGCACGGGATCGTCGTTGTCTTCGAGCAGGCGTTGCAGCTCAAGAATGGTCTTGCGCGGGATGATCACTTCCTGGCGCGACGGTGCGCCTTCGCTACTCGTAGCTTCGGTGTCCAGCTCCACGCCGCAGTAGGCCAGGCGGTGGCCGTCGGTGGCGACTGCCATGACCTTTTTGCCATCTACCACCAGCAGCATGCCGTTGAGGTAGTAGCGGATGTCTTGCTGGGCCATGGCGAAGTGAACCATGGCGAGCAGGTGCTTGAAGGTCTTTTGCGGCAGGCTGACGGACGCGCCGAACTCGCTGGCTTCGGCTACCGTGGGGAACTCCTCGGCGGCCAGGGTCTGCAGCGCGAAGCGGCTCTTGCCGGACTGCACGGTCATGCGCTTGTCGTTGAGCGACAGGGCGACTTCGCCGTCGGGCATGGCGCGCAGGATGTCGAGCAGCTTGCGGGCGGCCACGGTGGTGGCTACGTTGTCGCTGCCCACGCCGCATTCGGCGTGCGTGGTGATCTGGATCTCGATGTCGGTCGAGAGGAAGGATACGTTGGACCCGGACTTGCGAATCAGCAGGTTGGCCAGGATCGGGAGTGTGTGGCGGCGCTCCACGATGCCGCTCACGATTTGCAGCGGACGCAGCAGATTGTCTCGCGAGGTTTTGACCAATTGCATTGAATTTATCCTTCGTCGTTTGTAGTAAGCGACCGCGGGTGCGCACTGACTGGCACTAACTTGCTGCGCGGTTTCCAATACCGCTTCCAAAACGCTTTGGAATCAACAAGTTAATTCGCCATTGTACCAAGGATAAGCCGCTGCGGTGAAGCGGGAGAAGCGCGATCGGAGGGTGAAATTGTGCGCAAAGCGACACAAATTCAGACTTCTTCGGCGGCTGGCGACTGTTGTCGCTGGCCGCCCCCTCCGCCCGCTCGTCCCGACTCACCGCAAAGCCTTAGCCCAGGCCGTTTTCATGGCAATGTTCCGCAATGCCCCGGTGTTGCTTTCCGATTGATTCATGCGCCGGATCCTGCCCGGCGCGTACCCTACAGTATGCCAGCCCCGCGTGACCGGGCTGGCAAATGCTACTTCACTGCTGCTTCATTGCGATTGCACACTCGGGGTCAGCCCTTGAGCGTCTGTTCCAGCACGTGCAGCTCGTGGTTGAGCTGCGCGTCCTTGCTGCGTTCGTCGGCGATCTTGCGCACCGCGTGCAGCACGGTGGTGTGATCGCGTCCGCCGAACAGCTCGCCGATTTCCGGCAGGCTTTTCTGCGTGAGTTCCTTGGCCAGGTACATGGCAATCTGGCGGGGTCGCGCGATATTGGCGGGCCGCTTCTTGCTGTACATGTCCGCGACCTTGATGTTGTAGAAATCCGCGCAGGTCTTCTGGATGTTCTCAACCGAGATCTGGCGGTTCTGCACCGTCAGCAGGTCCTTCAGCGCTTCACGGGTGACATCGATGGTGATGTCCTTGCCGTGGAAGTTGGAGAAGGCGAGGATCTTGCGCAGCGCGCCTTCCAGCTCGCGCACGTTGGATCGCAGGTGCTTGGCGACGAAGAAGGCGACTTCCTCGGGCACGCTCACGTTCTCGGCGGCGGCTTTCTTCATCAGGATGGCTACGCGCATCTCCAGCTCGGGCGGCTCGATGGCGACCGTGAGGCCGGAGTCGAAGCGCGAGATCAGGCGATCGTCGATGCCGCTGATTTCCTTGGGGTAGGTATCGCTGGTGATGATCACCTGCGCCCGGTTGGCGATCAGGGCTTCGAAGGCATAGAAGAACTCTTCCTGCGTGCGGTTCTTGCCGGAGAAGAATTGAATATCGTCGATCAGCAGCAGGTCGAGCGAGTGGTAGTAGCGCTTGAACTCGTCGAACGCCTTGCGCTGGTAAGCCTTGACCACGTCGGAGACGTATTGCTCGGCGTGGATGTAGCGGATGCGGGCGCGCGGGTTCTCCAGCAACATGAAGTTGCCGATGGCGTGGATCAAGTGGGTCTTGCCCAGGCCTACGCCGCCATACAGATAGAGCGGGTTGTAGGATTTGCCGGGGTTGTTGGCCACCTGGATGGCGGCGGCGCGCGCGAGCTGGTTGGCCTTACCGGTGACGAAGTTGTCGAAGGTAAGGATGTGGTTCAGGCGCGAGCGCTCGTGCAC